>NZ_JAMDLI010000009.1 GCF_023721815.1 Pleomorphomonas sp. JP5 | reverse complement strand
CCGATCCCATCCCGAACTCGGCCGTGAAACTCCCCAGCGCCAATGGTACTCCGTCTTAAGACGCGGGAGAGTAGGTCGCTGCCAGGCCTGCAAAGCGCAAGACTAAAAGAGACAATACACAAAACACACGACAAAACCTCTTCACACACAAACGAACAACAAACACAAAACAGCCCTCCGAGAGAGAAATCTCCGGAGGGCTGTTTGCGTCAAGCAACCTAGACTAAGAAGAACGCCGGTATGGGTGCACGGACCAAGACGCACATCGACTACCCAGAAAGCTTTGCAAATCGAAGACGGCGCTACAGGTCTCGCTGATAGCGAAGTACGATCAGGTTGCCCTGGCGATTGGGCGAAGCGCGCGTGTGTTCCCCCGTCAGGCGAAAGCCTGCCTTCTCAATGACGTTGCCCCTTGAGCCTAATCCGGTTTGAAGTTCGTTCTGGCCCATCGAGAGGACCAGGACATGAAGCGCAGTCGTTTCAGCGAAGAGCAGA
>NZ_JAMDLI010000008.1:1289209-1291810 GCF_023721815.1 Pleomorphomonas sp. JP5 | reverse complement strand
CGGACGACGCCGTCGATGTAGTCGGAGTTCCAGTGGACGCCGATGTCGGGCGCCGCCTCCAACTGGTCGCCGCGGAACGCGACGACCTCGAACACGCGGTCGGCGACCAGGCCGAGCGTCAGTTGACGCTCGTCGAGGGTGATGTCGACCACCAGCACGCGAGTGTTGGGGGTCGGGACCGTGCGGCTGAGGCCGAGCTTCAGCCTGAGGTCGATCACCGGCACGCCCTGTCCGCGCACGTCGCGCAACCCGATCAGGTAGTCCGGGCCGTTCGGGATGCGGAAGCTCTCCTCATGATCGAGGATCTCCCGCACCACGGCGACGGGGACCGCGAACACCTCGCTGCCGAGCGCGAAGGTGACGTACTGGGTCTCCGAAGAGCGAGCCGTCATGGTCAGGCGCTTTCCCGGAAGTCGGCGTCGTCGTCGTCCGGTCCGCTGCCGAGCGCGAAGGTGACGTACTGGGTCTCCGAAGAGCGAGCCGTCATGGTCAGGCGCTTTCCCGGAAGTCGGCGTCGTCGTCGTCCGGTCCGCCCATGTCGAGGTCGAGCGCAAAGCCGCGTACCGCCTCCTGCTGGGCTTTCACGGTCGGACGCGTCATGCCGGAGCCATTGATTTTCCTGCCGGTCGAGGTGGGCTTCTTGGCAGGCGTGATCCCACGGGCGGCGGCCGACCGGTTGCCTCGTCCCGGCACCTTGCTCTGAGCGGCCTTGGAGCCCGCGACGGCGTTGTCGACGCGGAAGAAGGCGATCGAGGCCTGCAGTTCCTCGGCCTGGGCGGCCAGTTCCTCGGATGTCGCCGACATTTCCTCGGAGGCGCCGGCGTTCTGCTGCGTCACCTTGTCGAGCTGCTGGATCGCCTGGTTGATCTGGGCGGCGCCGATATCCTGCTCGCGGCAGGCGGCGGAGATCTCCGACACCAGTTCGGCGGTCTTGCGGATATCCGGCACCAGGCGGTTCAGCATGTCGCCGGCCTGCTGGGCGGACGCAACGGTGTCGACCGACATTTGCGAGATCTCGGTGGCGGCGGCCTGCGACCGCTCGGCGAGCTTGCGCACTTCCGAGGCGACGACGGCAAAGCCGCGACCATGCTCACCGGCGCGGGCCGCTTCGACGGCGGCGTTCAGGGCCAGAAGGTCGGTCTGGCGGGCGATCTCCTGGACGATGCCGATCTTCTCGGCGATGGTCTGCATGGCAGCGACAGCTTGGGTGACGGCCTGACCGGAGGTCTCTGCGTCCTTGGAGGACTGACGGGCGATCTTCTCGGTCTGGGCGGCGTTGTCGGCGTTCTGCTTGATGTTGGAGGCCATCTCTTCCATCGACGAGGAGGCTTCCTCGGCCGACGAGGCCTGCTCGGTGGCGCCCTGGGCGATCTGCTCGGAGGCCGACGACAGCTGCTGGCTGCCGGCCGACACGTTGTCGGACGCGACCAGAGCATCGCTCACAACCGAACGAAGACGCTCGACCATGGTGTCCACAAGACGGAGCATGTCGCCGATTTCGTCATTGGGAAGCTTCTCGGCCTTCCAGGTCAGATCCCCATCGGCCACCCGGCCCATCACGTTGCCGGCATTGCGCAGGCTGCGACTGATCGATATCGACATCAGCACGGCGACGGTCAGGGAGAACAAGGCGACGAACCCGATGCAACCAAGCAGCAGACTGCGCGAGGCCAGGTAGTCGTCGGATGCCTCTTCGTCGGCCGCATGGAGATTGGTGCTGATGTCGGCCGCCATCTCGTCGAGAAGATCGTAGATGGAGTAACTCAGATCCAGAGCCTTGCCCATGCTCATCGTCGAAGCGCGCAGGTCGGCGTCATCGGTGTTGAGGGCGGCAAGGTCGAGTATTTGCCCGGACAACGGCGCTCGCTCTTCGAACAGCGGCTTGAACTTGCCGATTTCGGCGACCACCACCGGATTGGTTGAGGTCGCGATCTTGTCGCTCACCTCGCGAATCTTTTGGTTGCTCTGCTCGATCTTCTTTCGGAAGGACGTGACCTGCGCAAAGTCGCTGCTCATCACCGCGTTCTTCTCGTTTCGGACGACGCCGTTGAACTCGTTGGTGAGCATGCGAATGTTGTCGAGGTCGACGGTTGGCCCGTTGACGATGTGAGCGATCGCAGTGTTGAGGCCCGACAGGTCCTTGACGGCGAGTCCTGCCATCGCGCCCGTCAGCACGATCACGAACCCGAAGGCGAGGCCCAGCTTCGCTTTGATGGTGATACGCATGAAATTGATCCCCTATTTCGCTTGGGCGAACTCGGTTTGGTCTCTTCGGTCGGCAGGAGCTCCCCAGTCCTTTTCGGTGTCGACGGCGTCAGCGCGAAATAGGGCTTGGTCCCGGGCGAGCTAACCATGCTGCTTCTAGGTAGAGAGGCGGGCGGCGAGAAACGCCGCCCCGCTTGTTCAGGCGACGGCTCGGTTGGTGTCCTTGCCGCCGAGGGCGGCGAGGTCCTTGGCGGTCAGGAGCCTTCCGAGGTCGATGACGACGACGAAGCCCTGATCGCGACGGACGACGCCGTCGATGTAGTCGGAGTTCCAGTGGACGCCGATGTCGGGCGCCGCCTCCAACTGGTCGCCGCGGAACGCGACGACCTCGAACAC
>NZ_JAMDLI010000008.1:1115205-1289109 GCF_023721815.1 Pleomorphomonas sp. JP5 | reverse complement strand
GCTGCCGAGCGCGAAGGTGACGTACTGGGTCTCCGAAGAGCGAGCCGTCATGGTCAGGCGCTTTCCCGGAAGTCGGCGTCGTCGTCGTCCGGTCCACCCATGTCGAGGTCGAGCGCAAATCCACGCGCCGCCTCCTGCTGGGCTTTCACGGTCGGACGCTGCATGCGACCGGTGTTGTCAGCCTTCTTGGCGGGTGCGGCCGACTTCGGGGCACGGGCGGGAGACTGGCTGGCTGTCTGCCTCGAGGCCTGTCCGAAGGTCTTTCGCTGAGCGGCCTTGGAGCCCGCGACGGCGTTGTCGACGCGGAAGAAGGCGATCGAGGCCTGCAGTTCCTCGGCCTGGGCGGCCAGTTCCTCGGACGTCGCCGACATTTCCTCGGAGGCGCCGGCGTTCTGCTGTGTCACCTTGTCGAGCTGCTGGATCGCTTGGTTGATCTGGGAGGCGCCGATATCCTGCTCGCGGCAGGCGGCGGAGATCTCCGACACCAGTTCGGCGGTCTTGCGGATGTCCGGTACCAGACGGTTGAGCATGTCGCCGGCCTGTTGGGCGGACGCGACGGTGTCGACCGACATCTGCGAGATCTCGGTGGCGGCGGCCTGCGACCGCTCGGCGAGCTTACGCACTTCCGAGGCGACGACGGCAAAGCCGCGACCATGCTCACCGGCGCGGGCCGCTTCGACGGCGGCGTTCAGGGCCAGAAGGTCGGTCTGGCGGGCGATCTCCTGGACGATGCCGATCTTCTCGGCGATGGTCTGCATGGCAGCGACGGCCTGCGTGACGGCCTGGCCGGAGGTCTCCGCGTCCTTGGCGGACTGACGGGCGATCTTCTCGGTCTGGGCGGCGTTGTCGGCGTTCTGCTTGATGTTGGAGGCCATTTCCTCCATCGACGAGGAGGCTTCCTCGGCCGACGAGGCCTGCTCGGTGGCACCCTGGGCGATCTGCTCGGAAGCCGACGACAGCTGCTGGCTGCCGGCCGACACGTTGTCGGACGCGACCAGCGCATCGCTCACAACCGACCGCAGGCGCTCGACCATGTCGAGCAGCGACTTGCCGAGCGTGTCCTTGTCGGACAGCGGCTTCGGCGTCACGGTGAGGTTGCCGTTGGAGATCTCGGCGGCCACATTGGCGGTCTCGCGGAGATTGGCGGTCATTTTTTGCATGGCCGAGATCAGGTCCTTGATCTCGTCATTGGACTTGTGGGCGACCTCGTGGTTCAGGTCGCCGATTGCCACGGCTTCGGCCAGTTCGACGCCACGCTTCAGTCCGCCTGCGATCGACAGTGACATCCAAACCGCGATGCCAACCGAGAAAAGCGCGACGACGGTGATAAAGGACAGGAGAATGGTACGCGAAGAGGCGTAGAGGCTGTCGGTCTCCTGGTCGGTCTGACGAAGGTTGTCGGAGATTCTGGTCGACATGGAGTCCATGAGGCCAAACAGCGTGTTGTTCAGCTGCTTGGTTCCGACCATGCTTATCCGAGCGGCTTCAGCGTTGCTCTCGGTCGTATTCATATCGCCGAGATCGAGGATGCGCTTGCGCAAGGGCTCGCGCTCCTGGAAGGACTTCAGGAACTCGGTGGATTCGGCGACGATCTCGGGATCCGTCGACTTCTGAAGGGCCGTCACAAACTCGATAGTCTGTTCGGACTTGGTGTTGGATGTCTTGATGTATCCGTCGATCTGGGTTGAGTCTTGATTCAGAACGCTGTTTTTCTCGGCGCGGATGCTTTCGTTGAACGCTAGGGAAAGGCCGCGGATGTTGTTGAGGTCGGCGGCCGGGCCGTCGACGATTTCCGTGACCGCGGTGTTCAACGACGAAAGGTTGGATATGGCGAGCGTCGCCATGCCACCGACGAGGGCGATGACGAACGCGAACGACAGCGCAAGTTTGAGTTTTATGGTGAGACGCATGACACTCTATAGTCCGGTGCGGTGCCCATACCGTTTGGTTTGAGCATCTGATGGAAGGGGTGGGGAAGGGGTGTCGACTCAGCCCGGCTGGCTCGCACGGCCCTTGGAAGTAAAAATGGCTTTGAGGTCAGGGAAGATGATGAAAGCTCCTTCCCGCTGGACCAGGCATTCGATGAACTGCGGCGGCCATTTGAGGCCAACGCGCGGCGGTGGTTCGCCGCTCGCCTTTGAAAACGCCGTGACTTCGTTGACGTTGTCGGTCCTGAGTCCGATCAGCGATGGCGTTCCGTCGAGATCGAGTTCGACCACCACGATGCGACTGTCGATGGTTGCCGCCGCCGGCGGCATTCCCATGGCGACGCGAATGTCGGCGAGCGGGATCACCTTGCCGCGAAAGTTGATCACGGCGTTGACGAATGGCCGACTGCCCGGGACGATGGTCTCCGGCAGGAGATCGAGGATCTCGCGCACGATGGCCGCCTCGAGGGCAAAGGTTTCGCCGCCAACCTCGAAGGTCAGAACCTCGATCTCGTCGGCCGGTGCATCGTGGACGGCTTTGGTCTTGATGGCTAAGTCACTCATGCGATCGCGCGCAACTGCGCCTCCTGCTCCTGGCCGAGCGATACCAGGTTGGCCACATCTAGGATGAGCGCAACGGAACCGTCGCCGAGGATGGTGGCCCCTGAGAAGGTAGTCACGTCGTCATGCAGCTTGGACATCGACTTGATGACGGTCTGGTGGTGGCCGATGATCTGGTCGACGATCAAGCCAACGCGATCCTCTCCGGTCGAAACCACGACCATCTTCTGGTAGGGGTCCGGTTTGGTCCCGGTGGCGAACAGTTCGCGCAGGCGGATGAACGGCACCAGGGCATCGCGAAGCGACAGGAAGGCACGACCGCGCGAGCGCAGGTCTTCTTCCTGGCTGATCTCGATGCACTCCTCGACGGCAGGGAGCGGGATCACGTAGTGACCTTCGCCCACCCTGACGAGCAGGCCATCGATGATGGCGAGCGTCAGCGGAATGCGGAGCGAGACGGTCGATCCTTCGCCGGGACGGCTGGTGACGTCGATCGAGCCGTGCAGCGACTCGATGGCCTTCTTGACGACGTCCATGCCGACGCCACGACCGGACAGGTTGGTGACCGACGATGCCGTCGAGAAGCCGGGCTGGAAGATCAGCTGAAGCAGCTCCTGATCGGGGATTGTCGCCCCCGGCTGGATCAGCCCCGCTGTCTCCGCCTTGGCGCGGACCTTGGTCCTGTCTATGCCGCGACCGTCGTCGGTGACCGAGATGATCACCTCCCCGCCGGTCTGGCGGGCCGACAGACGAATGCTGCCCGTTTCCGGCTTGCCGGCGGCGATGCGCTCTTCGGTCGATTCAAGACCGTGATCGGCGGAGTTGCGCACCAGATGGACCAGCGGATCGGCCAGACGCTCGATCACGGTCTTGTCCATCTCGGTGCTCTCGCCGTTGGTCGACAGCTCGATCTTCTTGCCCGTATCGCGCTGAAGATCGTGCACGAGGCGACGGTACCGATCGAAAAGAGTGGCGACCGGCACCATGCGCAGCACCATCATGGTGACGCGCAGTTCGCTGCAGAGACGCTCCATCTCCTCGCTGACGGTCCGAAGACTGATGTCGGCGCCACTGGCGGCGATCTGCTGCAAGCGGGACTGGACGATCACCAACTCGCCAACGCGATCCATCAGTTCGTCAAGCCGCTCGGCGGGGACACGCACGCTCTCCACCTTGCGGCGCAGTTTCGGATCCGCGACCTCAGCGACCGAACGGCTGGTTGCATCCGCCGTCTGACGCTCGACAGGTACTTCGCCGAGAGCGGGCGCGGCCTGTGTCGCCTCCTCCGTGGTGACCGGCGAAGCAACCTCGACGAGGGGCTCGTCGCCGGTCAGCTCTTCGATCGCCAACGTCATGTCGTCCATGACGAACAGGAACACGTCCTCGATGTCGGCGCGGCTCTTGCTGGTGGTCAGAGTCACGTCCCAGGTAAAATAGAGCGCCGTCGGATCAAGCTTTTCCAAGGGCGGCAAGGCCGATCTGTCGAGAACGACGCGGCAGTCACCCATCTCCCTCAGCTCGTCGAGGAAGCTCAGGGGATTCGTGCCGTTGACGAACGTGTTCTCCGGCAGACCGAAGCGTATGCGCCAGGTCGTCGGCGCATCCGGGAGCTTGGCGATGGGGAGCTCGATGCTTGTCTCGACTGGCGAAGTGGGCGCTCCGGAAACAGCTGCCTGAAGACGCTCGAGGAGATAGCGTTCCTCGTCGGCGTCGTCGCCGCCGGGGTTCTCCACCAGGGCGCGCATATGGTCGCGGGCATCGAGCACGGCGGAAACCAGTTCCGGCGTCGCGTCGGCCAGCCCTTTGCGAACGCGGTCGAAAGCGGTTTCACAGTGATGGGTGAACGCGGCAAGCCGATCGAAGCCGAACATGGCGCCCGACCCCTTGAGGGTGTGAAGGGCGCGAAAGACGGCGTCGACCAGCGTGCGGTCGTCAAGACAATGTTCGAGATCGAGGAGGCCCTGCTCCATTTGCTCGAGCAGCTCGGCAGCTTCAATGCGGAAGATGTCCGCTGGATCGGGGGTGCTCATTTTGCCAACACCTTCTGTACGAGGCGGACCAACTGGTCGGACTCGAAAGGCTTGGTCAGCCAACCGGTGGCCCCTGCGGCTTTGGCTCGCCCCTTGAGAGCGGCGTCGGATTCGGTGGTGAGAAACAGGATCGGGACGCCGATCTGGTTCGGCAGACGCCGGACCTCTTCGATCATGCGCAAGCCGTCCATGTTGGGCATGTTGAGATCGGTTATGACGAGATCGAAACGGCTCGCCTTGGCCTTGTTGAGGCCATCAAGGCCGTCGACGGCCTCCGTCACCTTGTAGCCGGCGCCGGTCAGGGCGATACGCGTCGTCATGCGCACCGAGACCGAGTCGTCGACGGTCAGAATACTCGCGGTCACTGGGCGGTCTCCTCGTGGAGCCAGAATGAACGATCGGCAGCTGTGGCGGCCGTCATGAGGCCGCTCCGGTCCAGCGCGCGCCGAAGCTCGCCGTTGGCCGGTTCAAGAAGAGACAGGGACTTGCCCTGTTCGGCAGCTCGTTGCCTTGCTGCTTCGATGATCTGAAGGAAGCTGATGTCTACTATCGCATCGGCTGGTACGGCGAGGCGGATACTTGGGAACTTGTCCATAGCCTCGACCAAAGTAGAGTAAGATGTCCTTATGTCAGAAACACATAGATTTGAGTGCATCCGAATGACGATTGAGTTCTCCATGGAGGCCACTCCTGCTGGCCATAAAGTTGTGTAAGACAAATGCTAAATTTCTATAAACTGCATTTTTACACTGTAAAATTGATTCAAAAGGCATGAGATAAATTCAATAAAGGGCGAGGGGAGTTATTAATACTCAAGAGTCACGAGACTCGTTTTGCGAGTACTAGTGCGAGGCTAAATGACGGGAATCGCGTGCAAAGCGCTTGGAAGCAGCCACCTTGGTTGAAGGCAGACTCGTGAGAGTTGTCTGGCGCCCTCGCGATTTATCCGAGTGAAAATGTCATATTAGGTACAAATACGTACGTATTTGAGCTTATGGCTAGGCGCCCTATTTTCGTCCTGTTCTCGAATAGACGGCAGCTTTGACACCGCCGTCGGGCCGTCGTTCCACACAAGAGGAACGGGTATTCCTTTTCAATAAAAAGCAGTGTGTCTGACGGAGACTCACCGGTATCTCCGGTGATGACCCTATTTGCCGACAGGGAGAGGGGCGCTCTGCTTGGCCCAAGCCGCCGGCCCTTCTTCCTCGTCGCGGAGCGTGCGAGCCACCTCTTCGATGTCCCGCCACTTCTCGCAGAAGACGCGAACGCACTCGGGATCGAAGTGATTGCCCGAACCTCGGACGATCTCGTCGTAGGCCCGTTCCGGGCTCCAGGCTTCCTTGTAAGGCCGTGCCGAGCTCAGGGCGTCGAACACATCGGCGACGGCGGTTATGCGCGCTTCGATAGGAATGGCTTGTCCCGACAGACCGCGCGGATATCCGCTACCGTCCCACTTCTCGTGATGGCCGCCAACAATGGCTGCCGCCACCCGGATGAGGTCGGAGGTTCCGTTCTCCAGCATCCTCGCGCCGTAGTTGACGTGTTCGCGGACCGCAGTCATCTCCTCGGTGGTGAGCCGTCCCGGCTTGTTCAGGATCGCGTCGGGGACGCCGATCTTGCCGATGTCGTGCAACGGGGCAGCGAGGTAGATCATCCGGCAGAGGTGCGGATCCAGCGACAGCCCCTCCGCAATAAGCCGGCTAATTGCCGCTACGCGCGATATGTGTGCGCCGGTGCCGCCATCGCGCATCTCAATGGCTCGCGCCAACCGCCAGATCATTTCCTCCTCGCGCAACACAAGATCGGCGGTGGCCTGGCTCACGGCTTCTTCCAGGCGATGGGCTTGGGTGGCAAGCTCTACCTGGGTGCGCCTAAGCGACATCAGGTTGGTGACCCGGGCTCGCAGCTCGATCGGGTCGAAAGGCTTGTTCAGGAAGTCGTTGACGCCGGCAATAAGGGCCTTGAGCCTTATTTCGCTATCCCGCTCGGCAGTGATCATCACGATTGGGATGGCGTGGTACTCGGGGCGCAGACGAAGGGTCTCGGTCACCTCGATGCCCGTGAGGTTGGGCATGAGATAGTCGACCACGACAAGATCGTACTGCCGTGTCGTGGCGAGGGCCAAGGCATCCTCAGGCCTTTCGCACAGATCGAGAGTCAGATCCGGCACGTCGGTCAAGGCCGCGCCCATCCACAACAAAACCGACTTACTGTCATCAATGATCAACGCGCGCATCGGATCACGGTCCTGTCCGATGCGTCGTGACTTCATCTCTGCACAACTGGTGCTTCTCCAACGGCAACAATCAGAAGGGAAGGCAAGCCGCGACGCGCTTCTGGCTTCGGCATTGGTGGACTGGCTTTGCTGGTATCCGGTCGGGCGAGGGGTAATAGCTTCTGACCAGACAAAGCATAAACTGGTCATGCCAGAAAAGAGTGAAATAAGGGTTTGTCCTAAAAGTGCATTTCGAAGAGATGATGATCTTTGGCAGCGTGGGGCGCGGTCGCGGATGGTGCTACATCGAGATTTTAGCTCAGTATTCCGCGAAGGTCAGGCCAATCTCGCCTGCGGTGCGCAACCCGGCCTCGGCCGAGCCACGCGCTTCGGACCGTTCGAAAGATCGTTCAGGAAAGGTGAAGAAATCGTGGTCGATGGCGAGACGCGGCAAGGCCGACATCCGCTGCCGCAGGCTTGTGCAGACCGGACACCCGCCAGGGTGCTCCCGCTTGCTGAGGGCGGTCGTATTGAGGGCGCCTGGGCATCGGAAGAGGCTTGGCGCGAAATTCGTCGCGCCAAGCCGCCTGGTCAGCCATTTTCGAGGCAAGGGCGTAGAACATGTCCGACGCGCATCGGGCGCCAACATGTCGACCTGTCGTTTGGGCTTAGCTCCGGACGCAAGCAGAGCTTCATCTTTCCGGAGCTGCCCTAGTCGTTGAAGTAGAAATTGCCAACCTTGCACACATTTACGTGGTGCTTGATGCTTTCGACGCCGTCGTTGAACAGGGCTCGGAAGTCGTATTGGCAGTGTCCAGTTCCATCGTCGATGTCGATGTCGATGGAATCGCCGGGCAGAACGACATCGTCGCCCAGAATGTCCTCTTCCCACTTTTTCGCGTCGACATTGGATGCGAAGAACATCTTCATGGTCGTCGATGTCGAGTTGATGATGGTGACATGCCTGTCCGCCGCCGCAGCGTTTCCGACAAGGAGCAGCAAGGCGACCGGCAATATCGAGAGCGAGCGAATGGCCACATCCGATCCTTTCGGGCTAGAGCATCCGCCGATCAGGTTGACTCAACCTGATCGAAGAGCGGCTACTCCTGTAAACAAGCCTGGAGTCTTCGCTTGACGACCGAATGTTTCAGTTTGGTCGTCGAAGGCTCTGGAGCAACTCCCACAAGAGTGGGAGCCGGTTTTGCGTCCGGAGTTGCGTGAAAACAAAGAGATAGAGCATGTTGGCGAACCAGGGTTCGCCGGACGTGCTCTGGGGGGAGGCGGTACCCCTCGAGGCGCCCGCCTCGCCTTTCAGTCTCAGTTGAAGAGATCGAGAATCTTCTGGTCGGGATTGCCGTTGCACTCCTTGGCAACGTCCTGAACGTTCTGGCCCATCTGGTCCGGATCGATGACAGTGTTACCCGAGGCATTGCTGAGGTAGCCGTCAATCCAGAAAATGGTCGGCATGATGCCGTCGGGATCGGCCATGAACTCCTTGCAGGTGAGCTCGGCCATGTCCACTTTCTGACCCGCACACGCGATGGTTGGAAGGGCCGTCAGGCACGCCAACGAAGCGACCGTGATCATAATGGTCTTCATGTTCTTCTCCAGTTTGGACAGCACTGGCGAGAACCTTCGAAGCCTTCCGTGAGGCAGCCCCAAGCCAGCGCCTTCTCGATGGCGGCAATCCCATCGACGCGTCGCGGACGACACCTAGGACAATGGGCGCGACGTTGTCTGTCCGGGAATTGGCGGACAACGCAATGAAATATTTAAGCTATTCTGGTTATCGGCTCTTGTTGCCCGCCGGGGCTCGTCCTATTGCTGGACGGTGGTGGCGAGGCGGTCGGCATGAAAGATGAGGCGAACCTGGGGCAAGGCGCAAAGGGGCTCGAGGCCGCACTTGCCTGCGTTGTTCTCCTATTCTGTGCCATCCTCTGGGTAATATTCAGCGCAACCGACAATCGAACCATCGCCGAACTCGACGCTCGGGACGGTGTTGCTACGGTTCCCGAAGAGCTCCTCGACAGTGGTCAAGTCTTTGCCCTGAGCGGCCCCTGGCAGGTTTTCTGGGGGCATCTGCTCACGCCTGAGGATCTTCAGCGCCAGGACGCGCCGAAGCCGACCGGGGCGCTTCGATTCCCGGGCTCCTGGAGCGGGCATCGTTTCGGAGATGCAGTCGCGGGGGCGGCCGGGGCGGCCACCTTTCGCCTCCGCCTCGACCCGCCGGGCGGCAAGAGGGCGCTGACGCTTCGCCTGTTCGATCTGCGTCTTGCCTATCGGCTGTGGGCCAACGGAACCCTCGTGGCAGAAAGCGGCAGGCCGGGACTGGATGCAGCCACGGAGCTGGCCGACAGGTCGCTCGTCCTTGCCCCCATCGAGATGACCGGGCGGCCGGTTGATCTGGTTCTGCAAGTATCCAACCATGGATTTCGCCAAGGCGGGGTCGGCGACCCGATTTTGCTTGCCAAGTCGGGCGTCCTCCAGACCGCTCGTGACCGGGTATGGATCTTCTCGGCCTTCTTCTGCGGCGTCCTGCTCGTCGCGGGTACATATCACCTGTTGATCCACTTCCTGCGTCCCAGGGAGGTTTCCTTCCTTTACTTCGGAACGTACTGTCTTCTGATCTTCGGATATGCGGCCAACTCGAACTCGACCTACTGGCTTTCGCGCGCCGTCGTTCCCGGGTGGATCAGCCCCGCAGCGCTCGATGAGTTTGCCCTTGTCTGCTATGCTCTTTCCGGCGCGATCATCTATCGCTTCTACCGGGGCCTCTTTCCGTCAGACATATCCAGACGCCTGCAAGTGGTCTCCGACCTGCGTGCCGTTGTGTTCCTGCTGTCCGAACTCGCGCTGCCACCGATCTGGCGATCATGGCTGGTCGTGCTGCTGATGCTGGCTGGCTTGGCGTTCACCGCCTATTATCTGGTTCGGTTGTCCGTCTGTGTCATGAGGCGTAGACCGGGCGCGATTCTTCTGTTTTCCGGCGCGGTCTTGCTGGCCTCCACCAGTATTCACGACGTACTCGTTCATGCCGACATCGTCGAGGGCGAGTACATGATCCTCTATGGTCTGTTCGCGCTCGTCCTCTTTCAGTCCTCGGCGTTGGCCATGCGCCATGTCCAAAGCTTTCAGATGGCGGAGCGTTTATCGGAAGACCTTCACAACAATCTGGATGCGCTCAAGGCGGAAATGAAGCGACGCCGCGACCTCGAAGCGGAGGTCGTGCGGGTCAGTGAGGAGGAGCGTCGCCGCGTCAGCTACCAGATTCACGACGGCCTTTGCCAGCAACTCACCGCGGCGCGTCTGAGATACTCGATGTTGTCCGGGGTTGCCGCCGTGAAGGACACTCCGCCAATGATCGAACTCGGACGAGTTCTGTCGGAGGCGGCGGAGGATGCCTATGCCCTGTCGCGCGGGATGTGGCCGGTCGAGCACGACACCGCTCTCACTGGCCCGACAATCGGCGAACTTGTGGAAAGCGCGAGACGGACGAGCGGCATAGAGATCAACCTCACCCAGAACTGGCCTTGCGCGAGCTGCGCGGGAGAGAACCTCGGTGTTTTGCAGCGGATCGCGCAGGAAGCGCTTGCCAACGCGGTCCGGCACGCCGGCGCGACGCGCATCGACGTTTCACTGGTTTGCGAGGATGGGGCGACGAGGCTCGAGGTCAAGGATGATGGTGCGGGCCTACTGACCGATGCCACTCCTGACGGGGCTCGGCAGCTTCGGCAAAGACGGGCGCCGGGATCGCATCCGGAGGCACGTGAAAACAACAGGATAGACCGTACGTGCGGACCGGGTTCATCAGGTCTTGCTCTTGGCGGCCTGGGGCTTCGGATCATGCGGCATCGGGCCAGTGCCATCGGGGCGGAGTTCTCGATCGAGGGGTCGCCCGGTGGCGGAACAGTCGTCAGATGTTGCGCCCCGTGCGAGAATAGAACCTGTTCGGAGGTTGCATCGTGAAGGCAGCGTCCCTCGCCTGTGTGGTTCTCTTGGTCGATGATCATCCCGCCGTATTGCAGGGGCTCGCCGCCCTTCTGGTCTCGAGTGGGCTTGAGCCCCCTCTGCAAACGTCGACGATCGAGGGGGCGCGTGCGATAGCCGGAGAGACCGAGATCGACCTCGCCATTATCGACCTTTCGCTTGAGCGCGGGGATGGGCTGGATCTCGTCCCCGATCTCACTGGTCGGGGCGCGCGCGTGATTGTCTACTCGATGTTTGAGGACGCTCGGACAATCCGGCGTTCTCTCCAGTATGGGGTCCTCGGATACGTTACCAAACGCGATGACCCGGCCTGTCTTCTTGACGCGGTGGATCATGTTCGCCGAGGCGAGTCCTATCTTTCGGTTCGGGCTGCCGGCGCGCTGTGCGAGGCCGACGGTACCACGCAAGGCAAGGAGCTAAGCGAACGTGAGCGGCAGGTCCTGTCTCTGATGGGGCAGGGGGAAAGCAATATCGGCATCGCGGCAACGCTCGGTATCAGTGTGCGAACTGTCGAGACCTATTACGCCCGCATCAGCGAGAAGCTGGATCTTTCGCTGAGCGTCAGGGACCTTCGGAAATACGCTATCCGCCACTTCAACGAATAGGTCGTACTTGAGCGCTCCGCAGCCATCCCGCGGCTCAAACCGCCGTGCCGGGGACGCTATTGTCTCAGCGGAATGAACCGCTCAGGGTCTTCAATGCGTCCGGCAGGTTGGACAGGGCTTGCAGAAGCGTTTGCGTGTTCCCGCCGTTCATGGCGCTGGAATCTTGTGAGAACGCGTTCAAGGCGAACAGGAAGACTGCCATCAGAATGAGCCGGTTCACGACGAGCGTCAGAAGCCACCTGATCATATTACAGGCTCGGTCAGCTCCCTGACCCGTCGAGCCAGCATGTCGCGTTCGTCCTTCAGCTTCCGTATCTGGCGTGCCACCTCGATAGAGACGACTGTCCCGGTGTCCTTTTCCTCAACGAACGAGACGCCCACCGACTTTGCCTGCCGCCAGACCACCTTCACCCGGCGGCTGTGGCCCTTCAGGGGAATGAGCAGGTCCAGCTCGCTGGGCACCTGTACAGGATCGGAAAAATCGAGCTTCGCTCCGCTCTCCGACATGTTTCGGACCAGGCAATTGATGGTACACCAGCGGTTGTTGAAGGCGACCTGGCCTCCCAAATAGGTACGCCCCCGATGCTCTTTGCGCCGATCAAGCATTGGAAATGCCTTTCTTTGAAACACATGGATACGTTTTGCTCCTATTCGGAGCAAGGCGGGTGCCAATGCAGTTCAGAGTAGCAATCCGGATGTTTCGTTCGGCGGTACCATCTCGGTGTTGGCTGATCCCGCATGCCGTTCGGCGATGCTCCCCGCTTTACTGGTATGCCCCCGCCCTCGTGGAAGGCTCACGGCATATTCCTAGGCAGCTCTTGGCATGCCGGCGGCCTGGCGAAACGAGATCAGTTTCCGGCTCTGCTCATCCCAGAGGACCAGCTTCACGCATCTCAGGCTTTGCCGGAGCGTGATCCTGCCCATTTGAGCAAGTTCGGGATGGTTCCGGAGAACCTCCGGCAGGCGATAGTAGGGAACCTTGCTGGAGAGGTGATGCACATGGTGGATGCCGATGTTGGCCGTCACCCAACGCAACACAGGTGGCAGATCGTAGTGGGAGGCCCCACGCAGCGCGGCCTTGGGAAACTCCCACTCAGGCTCTTTCGACCAGTGCGTTTCCTCGAACTGGTGCTGCACATAGAACAGCCATACGCCGATTGAGCCAGCCAGCAAGACGATCGGCAGGTGAACGATGAAGAAGGACGCGGGTCCGATCGCCCAGATCAACAACACGGCAATCATGACGATCGCGACGTTGGTCGCCATGGTCGACATCCACGGAAGGACGCCGCCGCGCATCATGCCGAATGGCAGGCGTTGCTGGATCAGGAAAAGCCAGACAGGGCCAACGCCGAACATCACGAGAGGATGACGGTAAAAGCGGTATCCGATCCGCCCCCATCGGGAGCGCGCGTAGTACTCGGTGACGGTAAGGGTCGTGATGTCGCCCACGCCGCGCTCGTCGAGATTGCCGGCGGAGGCGTGATGCGTGGCATGTGCCCTTCGCCAATAGTCATAGGGGGTGAGCGTGAGGACGCCGAGGATGCGACCTGTCCAGTCATCGAAGCGTCGCCGGGCGAAGAACGCGCCATGGCCGCAATCGTGCTGGATCATGAACAGCCGCACCAGAAAGCCGGCCGCCGGAATGATCAGGATCAGCCCCCACCAGAAGCCGTAATGGACAGCGGCCCAGGTCAGCAGCCACAGGCCGACAAAAGGCAGGGCCGTCACCGCCAGCTCGAACACACTGCGTCCCAGATGGGGCGTGCGATACTTCGACAGGCGCTTGAGCCAAGTCTTCTCCGAGCCCTCGGGGATGGTGGCAATCGGTTCCGCTATCATTGTTGATGGCCTGCATTCTGTTGGGCTGCTGCGCGAGAATGGCGCTCGGCACGTGTGCGGAGACGATCCGTCTCGATTTCGTCGCCTGCCTGGATGCTTCCGCGGGCGAGCTGCGCATACGCTCGATTCGGCTTTTCAGGCGAGCCAGCGCCGTGCTTGCCAGGATAGTGCCTCAAGCCCTTGATGCGGCTTACCCCGCAAAGCTTGGTCTATCGGGATGATTGACAGCGACGAACGCGGACCAAGCACCAATTGTGTCGCCGCTTCTGACACGGCATCGCAGTCTGCGAATGACTTATCCTACCATTGCGGCCTTTTCATGTATCCAGCGGCGATGGTCGTATTGATGAAGACGCTGCCATTTCTCCGGATTGATGTCCAGCTCGGCGTTGAACTTGTTCCCGAACGACGGATTATCTTGCTACGGGCATGGCTGTCGCTGGGCAGCCTATGGGCGATGCGACCTCCCTCCCGTCAGGTTCCGCGACGGGCGCGCACGACTTCCGGCACCTCCCGCCGAGTCAGGGCCTTGCCCGTGCTGTCGAACAGGTGACAGGACGCGGCGGCAAAGCTCAGGTCCGTCGTCTCGCCCAGCGAGATCAGCGTCGTGCCGTCGATGATGCCCTTGAGGTCGAGGCCGTTGTTGGTGGTGATCTCGACCAGCGTTTCGTGTCCAAGCCGTTCCACGAGTTCGACGCGACCATTGACGGTGATGCCGTCCGTCTTGCCGTGGCGCATGTCCTCCGGCCGAATCCCGAGCGTTGCCCTGTCTCCGACCGCCGCCTTGCCGGGATCGATGGGCAGGAGAGCCTCGCCGATGTCCGGAGCGGCCACCTTGACGCCGTCCGCGGACACCCCCGCCACCGTCACCTCGATGTAGTTCATCTTGGGAGAGCCGATGAAGCCGGCGACGAACAGGTTGGCCGGCGTGTGGTAGAGCTCCATCGGCGTGCCGATCTGCTGGGCGTAGCCGCCTTCCAGGACGACGATCTTGTCGGCCAGGGTCATTGCCTCGACCTGGTCGTGGGTGACGTAGATCATCGTCGCGCCGAGGTCGCGGTGCAGCTTGGCGATCTCGGCTCGGGTGTTGACGCGCAGGGCGGCGTCGAGGTTGGAGAGCGGCTCGTCGAACAGGAACACTTCCGGATTGCGCACGATGGCGCGGCCGATGGCAACGCGCTGGCGCTGGCCGCCGGAGAGCTGTTTCGGCAGCCGGTCGAGATAGGGCTCAAGCTTCAGGATCTCGGCGGCCTTCTTGACCTTGGCGTCCACCTCGGCCTTGGGCGCCTTGGCGATATGCAGGCCGAAGGCCATGTTGTCGTAGACCGTCTTGTGCGGATAGAGCGCATAGGACTGGAACACCATGGCGATGCCGCGATCCTTCGGCTCGAGGTTGTTGACCACCCGGCCGCCGATTTCCATCGTGCCGGCGGTGATCTCCTCAAGCCCCGCCACCATGCGCAAGAGCGTCGACTTGCCGCAGCCCGACGGGCCCACGAACACGACGAACTCGCCATCGGCGATGTCGAGATCGACGCCCTTGATGACCTCGACGGCGCCATAGCTCTTGCGCACCGACTTCATGCTGAGGCTGGCCATGATGCGATAGTCTCCCTGGAATGTCCGTTCGTTGTGGTGACCGGCCGACTTTGTGGCCGGTCACCCTGCTGGCTCAGCCTTCGACGTGGAGGAGGCCGGTCTTCGGATCGCGCGTCACCGGAACGGGATCGCCGACATAGCCGCCGAACGTGTCCGGTGTCGGATGGTTGGCAAAACTCATGAACAGCAGCCCCTCGTCGGCGAACACGATCTTGCCGGCATAGCGCTGGCCGCTGTTCGCCGCCCCGTCCAGGAATGGGCCGGGTGCGACCGTCCAGGGGCCGAGATGGCTGTCGGCGACGAGATAGTGCGTGCCGCTGACCGGGGCGGTCGGGGCCCCTGCCGCATAGGCCTCGGACCAGTGCACGCTGGCGGTACAGAACAGCATGTACCACTTGCCCTCGATCTCGAAGACCTGCGGAACCTCGAGCTGGCCGAAGTCGCCGCCGGCATAGATCGGCGGTTCGAGCGTCCAGGTGAAGAGATCGGGTGACCGGGCAAAGCCGATGGCGCCGCGGGCGTTCATCTCGTTGCCGACCGGCACGCGGGCGGTGAAGTACATCACCCAGCCGTCGCCGGCCGGATCTCGCATCACCCACGGATCGCGCATCGCCCGGTCGCCCCAGATGCCCGGCTCCCACTCCTCGTACCAGCGGGTATCGATGTCGAGGATGAGGCCATTGCCAACGCGCGTCCAGGTGAAGAGGTCGGGCGAGGTGGCATGGCCGATGCGCTGGTACATGCAGTCCTCGTCGCGCCTATTGGCGGTGTAGAACTGATGCCAGAGGCCATCGTCGCCCTTCACCACCGAGCCGGTCCAGGTGCAGAGGTCATCCCACGCCGGCCCGTCGGTTGATGGGCCGAAGCAAGTGCCATGGTGGGTCCAGTTGCGGAGATCCCGGGACGTGGCGTGGCCATAGCTGGCGTTGCGATGGCGCTTGTGCGGGTCGATCAGCGACTTCGGGGCCTGCAAGTGGAAGATGTGCCAGTCCTCGCCATCCCTGGCCAGCCAGAAGTCCCATATCCATTTGTCGTCGAGTGAAAGGGTCACGATTATCGTTCCATGCTGAGCCGATCCGATGGAAGTCGGAGCGGCGAGAAAACACGTGGGCGCAGCGTCACCCCTTGATGCCTGTGGAGGCGATCGAGGTGATGAAGGCGCGTTGCAGGGCGAGGTAGAAGGCCAGCACCGGCACTGTGATCATCGACAGGTAGGCCATCACCTGTCCCCAGTCGGTGTTGAGCTGGAAGAAGTATTGCAGGCCCACCATCACCGGCCGGTACTGCTCCGACTGGGTCACCATCAGCGGCCACAGATACTGGTTGTACATGGCGAGGAAGCGCAGGATGGCGGCGGTGGCGATCACCGGGCCGGAGATCGGCATGATCACCTTGGCGTAGATCTGGAACCAGGAGGCGCCGTCGATCCGGGCCGCTTCGATCAGGTCGCGCGGCAGGTCTCGGAAATACTGCACGAACAGGAAGACGGTGAGCGCATCCGACAGGAAGGGGACGATCTGCACCCGGTAGCTGTTGAGCCAGCCCCATTCGATGCCGTGGAGCCCGACCCAGGGGAGATTGTTGACCACCAGAAGAAGCGGGATGGCGATGGTCTCGAGCGGGACGATCAGCGTGGCGATGACCACCGACAACATGACGTCCTTGCCCTTCCAGTCTAGGAAGGCAAACGAGAAGCCGGCCATCGAGCAGATGACGAGGTTGAGCACCACCGTCACCGAGGTGATGAAGATCGAGTTGAAGATGAACAGGGCCACTGGCGCGCGGGCAAAGCTCGCCGTGTAGTTGTCGAGCGAGATATTGCCCACCGGCAGGAAGGCGCGGATGGAGGAGGTGTCGGACAGAAGCTGCAAGGACGGCTTCAGCGACGACACCAGCATGAACACCAGCGGGAAGACGAAGATCAGCGCCACCAGAACGAGGATGGCATAGCGCATGAACAGAGACGTCGCGCGGGTTTCGGGTGTGCGGGATGACATCAGGTCCGCTCCCTCGTGAGATAGCGCTGGATCAGCGAGATGGAGAGCACGATGAGGAACAGCAGCACCGAGATGGCCGAGCCGCCGGCGATATCCTGCTGGCCGTAGCCACGCTGGACGGCCTGGTAGACCAGCGATTGGGTGCTGTCGATCGGTCCGCCGTTGGTCATCACGTCGACCTGCGTGAACAGGGCGAAGGCTTGCATTGTGATGACGATCAACACCAGGACGGCGGTGTTCCTGAGGCCCGGCCAGGTGACGTGGACGAAGGTCTGGAGGCGGCTGGCGCCTTCGATGCGCGCTGCCTCGTAGAGATGCTCGGGGATGGTTTGAAGGCCGGACAGCCAGATCACCATGTGGAAGCCCACGGCCTGCCAGATCGACATGGCGATCATGGCGCCGAAGGCCGTCGAGGTGTTGCCGAGCCAGTCGACCGGCTTGAAGCCGCCGAAGGTGAGGAAGGCGAGCAGCGTGTTGAGCAGGCCGTTCTGCCCGTCGTAGATGAAGCGCCATAACAAGGCCACCACCACCATCGACACAACGACCGGCATGAAGAAGATCGCCCTGAAGGCGTTGATGCCCTTGAGCTTCTGATTGACCAGGAGTGCGAGGCCGAGCGCAAGCGCGCCTTGGAGCGGGGCGACGATCAACACGAACAGGAAGGTGTTGACGAGCGCCCGCATGAACACGACGTCCGAGGCGAGTAGGTAGATGCGGTTCTCCCCCCACGACCAGGAGATCCACTCGCGCATGCCATTGAGATGCGGGTAGTCGGGATTGTTGCGCGTGTACCCGCGTAGCCGCGGATAGGTCGGTGCGCCGTCGTCACCAAGGATGAGGTCGCCATTTTCGCCGCGCAAGGGTTCGAGCGTCAGCGTTCCGACGCCGAGCAGACTTTCGAAGTTGCGCAACCCGACATACTCGGTCGGGTTGGGGGAGATCAGCCGCTGGTTGGTGAACGACAGCCCGAACGCCAGAAAGAACGGCAGGATGAGGAAGACGGCGAGGATGACGAGGCTGGGGCCGGCCATCAGCCAACCTGCCACGGTGTTCCTGCCGAACCTGGACTGAGATCGTTGGGTCAAGTTCCTCGGCCTTGCTGGAGGCGCCCCGGCGGCGCGGTCGTTTGTCGGACAACGGGGGAGCCGGAGCCGGCATGTGCCGGCCCCGGCCTTTTGTCAGTGGCCGTAGCCGCTGTTCTTCTCGATGTCGGCGGTGATGGCGTCCGCCGCCGCATCAAGGGTGTCCTGCACGTCGGCGCCGTCGGCGATATCGCTCAGCGCCTTGCGGAACTCCTTGGCCGCGAAGACGTAGCCCGGCGTCACCGGGCGGACGAGCGCCTGCTTGGCCGAGAGGTCGTAGAACACGGCAAGCTTGCCGCCGTCCTTGTAGTTCTCGGTCATCTGTGCCGCCTCGGCGGTCGCCGGGATGAGGCCGATCGCGTTGGAGAAGGCGGCGAGATACTTGTCCTGCGTCGCGAACTCGATGAACTTGGCGGCGCCGTCGGCGTGCTTGCTGGCGGCGGAGATGCCGAGCTGCCAGGAGGCAGCGCCGATCTTCGGGCCGTGGCCGAAGTCCGGGGCGGGCAGGAACAGCATGTCGTCGCCGAACTTGTCGAGCGGCTTCAGCGCTGCCCAGTTGCCGTTCCACTGCAAAGCGTACTTGCCTTCGAGGAATCCGGTGTCGTGGTCACCGGTGTCCTGAGAGGTTCCCGGCGCCAGCTTGCGCTCGAACAGGCTCTGCCACCAGTTGCCGAACTTCACTGCAGCCTCACCGTTGAGGGCGCCCTCGGCGGTCTTGTAGGTCGACCGGTCGACGATATCGCCGCCGAAGGACTGCAGGAACGGGCTGAAGGCATAGGGGTACCACTCGCCCTTGTCGTTCATGGCGAGGTCGAGCGGATAGTCGAACTTGCCGCTGTCCTTGAGCTTGACCAGCGCCGCGTCGAACTCCTCCAGCGTCCAGGGCTTGTCCAGCGTCGGGATGCGGATGCCGTTCTCCTCGAGCACCGACTTGCGGGCATACATGGCGACGGCGGCGTCCCACAGGCCGACCGAATAGAGCTTGCCATCCCAGTGGCCGAGCGTGCCGGGCAGGAACTTGGCGAACTTCTCTTCGGGAATGGGCAGCGGCTGCATGTACTTCGACCAGGCCCAGTTCGGCATGATCGGACCATCGACGTCGATGATGTCGGGCAGCTTGCCGGCAACGGCGGCGGCGGTGATGGCGTCGTTGTAGGCGATCTGGGGGAAGGCCTGCAGCTTCACTTCCCAATTGCTCTGGGATTCGTTGAACTCCTTGATGATGCGGGCAAAAGTATCGCGCTCGGCGCTATCGCCGCCCGCGCCATGATACCACATCGACAGCTCGGTGGCGGCCAATGCCGGTCCGGCGAGAGCCGTCGTCAAGGCTAGAACACCAGTCAGTTTTGCGAACCGTCCCATAGTTTTTCCTCCGCTTGGTCGGCAGGCCGGGAACAGCTCTTGCTGTGCGGCCAGCCTCGTTCTTCAAGGCAACAGTCAACCGATCCCGGCGGCGCAGCGCTGCCGGGGCTGGTAAGTCAGATGTCGTTTCAAGGGATCGTCGCCGTGAAAGACACTCCCGGCGGCGATCTCGGTGTTCGTCTCGCTCCCTGCGAGCCGAACCTTTGCTGCCGTCCCTAGACCAGGGGGCGGCAGGACTTCCGCTCTACGAGCGGACAGGGGACGAGGATCTGCCGGGCCATCGGCCCTTCGGTTTCCTCGCCAAGCATGGCCATCACCTCGGCGGCGATCCGACCGATGTCGAAATACGGAAGCGCCACCGATGTCAGCATCGGGCGTAGCGTCGTCGAGATGACCTGCATGTCGTCGAAGCCAATGACGGAGAGGTCGTCGGGAATCGAAAGGCCGAGGTTGGCCGCGGCCGCGTAGACTTGCACGGCGGTCTGGTCGTTGCCGCAGATGATGGCCGTTGGCCGGTCCTTCTGCGACAACATCGCCGTGGCCACTTCGGTGGCGATCATGTGGTCGTTGCCGACCGGCCCCCGCGAACCGGGGACTTCCAGCGAGGTATCGAACGAGAGTCCCGCCTCGGCGAAGGCGCTGCGATAGCCACCACCGCGCAGGACGGTCGCCCGGATGGCCGGGTTCAGAGTGATGACGCCGATGCGCCGGTGGCCGAGTTCGATCAAGTGTCTGGCCTGACGATAGCCTCCGCCTTCGTCGTCCGGCAGGACCGAGGGGTGGTTGCGCTTCATCGAGTAGCAGTTGGCCAGCACGATGTTGCGGAAGAACGCCGGCTGGTCGAACTCGACCGGGCGATGAAACATCGTGGCATAAATGACGCCGGACACGTTGTAGGACCGGAACATCTGCCAGGATGCTTCTTCGGTCTCGCGGTCGCCTTCGTGATCGATGATCACCATGCTGCGGGATTGGGCTTTCAGGGCGGCCTGGGCGCCACGGATGATGTCGACCGAAAAGGGAGTCGTGGTGATGCGATCGGCGATGAAGCCGACGGCTGGCGCCACCTCCGTTCGCATCGCCTTGGCGGCGTTCTCGGGCAGGTAGCGGCGGCGGCGGACCACCGCCATGACGGCGTCACGCGTGGCATCGCTGACCGCCGGGTCGTGGTTGACCACGCGCGACACGGTCTTGGCGGAGACGCCCACCTCATTCGCAATGTCTCTCAGCGTGACCACTTATCCACCCTCCGGGCCTCTTTTCGAGCTCGGTTCTTGGGCAAGGATTGACGGTCGTCCGGGGCTTGTCAACCAATCGCGGTCAGGCGCTGGGACAGGATATGTCTCGTAATTAACTTTTTTGACATGGAGAATGTCTCCATGAGACATGCCGCCAAGGGCGCCCCATGCGCGGTTCTGAGATGGACGATGTTGGAGAACTCCGTGGCGAGCTCCTGTCGCCCCCGCCAACTGGGACTATCCGCTTGGCGATCGATCCGGCTGGATGGCTGCCAGATATCCGAGGGGATTGGGTGTGGGACATTTTGCAGGACAACCGCTTTGGCGCGTTCCGTCAGCGCTAAGACCTTTGTCGAAGAAATTGGCGCGTGCGGGACATGGGCGTCGGCTGCCTCGATATCGGCTGTCATCACCGCCATCGGCATCGGTGACGACGCCTGTCGGGCTTCATGTTGTCCGCTCAGTCTCAGTGCCTGTCGGCGAAGCGGCGGCGGATTTGGATCAAACCGACGACGGTGTCATTCCTGGCGAGGATCCGGACCGGGCTTTGGGACTATCCATTTCCGGATTGGGGCAATCGTGGTTCCTTGATGGGCGGTTGGACGGCTCGGCCAGGTCGCGTGTGCCAGCTTGTCCCATATGCGCCAGTCAAGGCGACTTGCATGTCCCGTCGCTTCGCTTGATTGCCGGGATGCCGCAGTCCTTGACGTGCAGACTCAGCCTGAAACACTGGCGGCGGGAGCGACCGGTCTCTGCCGGAGCATTGCCCGGATCCGCGACGGCGTCTGGTAAGTCGTCGCCGAGGCTTTCTCATGGACACGGGCAACGGCAGCGGAGCTGGCCGACGGCAAAGGTCGCCCCGGCAAGCGACTGTGGCGCCCTGGTGTGCCGAGTGCGTACGAGCGGCGGCCTCAAGGTAGCCCCTGACTCCTCGAATCCCGAGGTCATGCAGTAGCCCGTCTTGAGCCGAGAACCTGTTGCCGTGCAGGTCGATGCGACGTCATTTGAACTCCATGACGATCGACATCGTCAAAGACGTCTTCCCAGTGGACGGTGGGATCGGAGCGACCGGCGAGGAGCGGCGGACGATCTTCAGGGCTTCGTCTTCGAGTGACTCGTCGTCGCTTCTTTCGACAACCACACTGCCAAGCCGGCCGTCGGCGGCGACGCTGAAGCGAACCTCCACCCGGCCGCGCTCCGCGCTCGGCCTGCCGGACTGCTGCGCCGCGATTTTGGCGCGTATCGAAGCAAGGTAGAGCGCCAGGGGCTCGTTCTTTCCGGTTGGCGCTGCCACCGCTCCTTGTTCGGCGAGCTTGGCCGATCCGGCTTGGCCCGCTTTCGCGACGGCACCGGACTTGGGTTGGTGGGCGGGGGGCGGCTTGCGATCCTCCGCCTGATGCTCGACCGGTGGACGCTTGGGTTGCGAGGCAACCGGCTTCGGTATGGGGGCGGGATGGTCGGTGCTCTTCGCTTCGGCGGGAGAGGGCTCTATGTGTGGAGCGCTCGCCTCGACTGGTCGAAGCTCACTCTTGGTTTCGAGGGGCGGCTGAGGGCGCTCTCGGGGGGCTGGGGCCTCGGCATCCACGTGGTCCCGCACCAAGGCGGGGGGTGGCTTTTCGATGACAACGGGCGTTGTCTCTGGAGGGGTGGTGACCGTCACCGGCTTCGGCTGCGGATCGTTGCTGGGCGTCTGCTCGGTGGCGGGCTGAGGAGGCGGCGCCGTTGTCACCTGTTGAGGGGCGGTTGTCGCGAGGCTGCCGGTGGCCGAGGGCGAAACGGCACTGGACTCGCTGGGTAGCACGAACTCCACGTTAACGACGTCCACCTTCGCCTCCAGTCCGATGTCGATCGGCTTGGGTCCACTGCCGATCCACATGAAGACGGCGGCATGCAGGCCAAGCGAGACCGCTGTGGCGAAACACCAGGGATTTGCCGCCAGCGGCGTGGTCTCGGAGAATCGGGAGAGGCAGACGTCGCTGTCGCTCATGGCTCGATGCCAGGTGGTTGGTTGGCGTCGACCTCGGACACTGTCCATCGCGCGGATTGGCCGATCCAGCGAGCCGTGCCTGCCCTCGTCGCCTCCATCACGGACGCTCCGACAGCCTCGCCAATGGCGGTATGCAAGCCGGAATAGCAAGCCGTTCCACCGAGAGGAGCCGCGACCACGATACAGTCGGAGCCGGTGCCGGTGACGACTTCGCGTCCGATGCTCTCGGTCGTCCGCAGAATGGCGACGGTGCGGGCCTGTGCGGCGATGGCGATTGTCTCGACCAAGGCGCCGTCGCTGAGAGGCTGGGACACGTGGACGAAGGTGTTGACCGTGCCGGGAGCTGGCGCTTCCTCGGCGCTGACGGCAAAGCGTCGCCGCCCGACGAACTCACCATTGCCAAGCCCGACGGTCGTGATGGCGATCGCTTCGATGCCTTCGACTGTCGTGCGGCAGATCTCGTAGGCGCTGACATCGCAGGCCGTCATGAGACCGACCGTATCGGTGAGGCCTTCCCTGGCAAAGGCGTCCTCAAGAACGGCGACGGGGTCGCGCCCGATTGGCAGGTCGGAGTCGTTGACTTCGAGCCAGGCGACAGTCTTGGCAACCGTCAGACCCGGCCGGGAAATCGACCAACTGAGCATGCGTCGCGGTTCAGCAAATCGCAAGGCAAGGATCGGACGACGAAGGTCGATGACGAAAGGCAAGCCGGTCGGGTCCATCTACCTCACCTCCCGGCGATGTTGCCCGATGAGACGCAATGGCACGACGATCAATCCGTCGGCGTCACTGTCGAACCGCGCCTCCACGTCGTAGGTTTCGGCGATCCGCTCGGGCGTCAACACCGCCCTGGGGGAGCCCTGGACCACGATCCGGCCGCGTTCCAGTAAAATGAGTCGATCGCACCAGCGCCCGGCCAGGGTGAGATCGTGGAGGGAGGCCAGGACTGTATGTCCCGCTCGCGCCATATCGGCGAAGATCTGCATGGTTGCCAACTGGTGGGCGGGGTCGAGCCCGGCGATCGGCTCGTCGGCCAGCAGGATGGGTGTCTCCTGGGCAATGAGCCGGGCGAGCAGCATGCGGGCGACTTCGCCGCCGGAGAGCCTGTCGGACTGCCGGCTGGCCAAGTCCTCCAGATGCGTCATGCGGAGCGCCCGGGCAACCGCCTGACGGTCGGCGTCGCTTTCACGGGAAAGCGGCGCACGGTAGGGTATCCGACCAAGGCCGATGACGTCGGCGACGGTCAGCGGCCAGGCAACATGCCGATCCTGCCCGAGATAGCCTATCCGGCGTGCTCTCTCGCGGGCGGAATATCCGGCCAGCGGGCGACCGTCGAGGGTCAGCTCGCCGCGGTACGGCAAGGCCCCTGCCAGCGCTCGCAGCAAGGTCGACTTGCCCGCTCCGTTCGGACCGATCAGCCCGACGAACTCGCCGGGTTCGAGCGTCAGGTCGATCGTTTGCAGGATCGTCCGGTTTGCGACCCGGACGGCAAGATCATGCGCGCTCAGTTTCATCGCATCGATCTCCGGCGTTCGTGGAGGATGAGGCGGAAGAAGAAAGGCGCGCCGACGATGGCCGTCACGACTCCGAGTTTCAGGTCCCGGCTGGGCAGTACCAGGCGAACAGCCAGGTCCGCCATGGTCAGAAGCGTTGCTCCGCCGAGTGCGCTGGCAACCATCAGGCGGCTTGGCCGGGAGCCCACCAGCGGCCGCAACACATGCGGCACCACAAGACCGACGAAGCCGACGACCCCGGTGACGGCCGTCGCTCCACCGACGGCGGCGGCCGTCGCGAACAGAATGACGGCGCGAACCCACGCTAGGCGCACGCCGAGGCTCGATGCGGTCTCGGCGCCGAGGGTCATGGCGTCGAGCGAGCGGCCGACGCTGGCGAGCAGCAGCCAGCCGACCGCCATGAAGGGAAGGGCGAGATAGACGTGGTCGAGGGAACGGTCGCCCAGCGACCCCATGCTCCAGAACACGATCTCCAGCGTGGCAAACGGGTTGGCCGACAAGTTGAGCGTCAGTGCGGTAAGCGCCGACGTCAGGCTGGCCACGGCGACGCCGGCCAAGATCAGGCTGTTGCCGCCTTCGCCCTGTCCGGCCAGGGCGAAAACCAGTATGGCGGCGAGCCCGGCTCCGGCGAGGGCCGACACAGGCAGCGCCAGCGGCGATGCATAGGCGAGGCCGCTGACGATGGCGATCACGGCTCCGAGCGCTGCGCTGGATCCGATACCGAGAACGCCCGCATCCGCCAGCGGATTGCGCAGCCACCCCTGCAGCACCGCGCCGGACAGGCCGAGCGTCGCGCCGACACAGACGCCGAGGATGGCGCGCGGAAGACGGATTTCACGCATGACCATGGTCGTGACGCCCTCGTTGCCGAACAGGGCGGCGAATGCGTCGCCAAGGCCGATGTCCGATGGACCGACCAGCAGCGAGCTCGCGAACAGGACCGCCGTCAGAATGGCGAGCAGCGCGACGAGTGCCGGGAATGGCAGGCGTCTCATGGCACGGGTCTCCGATGGGTTGCTTGCCGATGACGTTCGTCGACGAGACGCGCCACGGCGTCGACGACGAATGGCGTCCCGCAGACGGTCGAGCGGTCGGGCAGCACCATCAGGCGGGTGCCGTTGTCGGTTGCCGCCATGATGGCGGGATGCCGAGCATTCGGAAGCGCCTCCGTCGACCAGCTTGCCTCGGCCCCGCCGACCAACACGAGGTCCGGCTTGCCGGTCACGAGGGTCTCGAGCGGCAGGGCGCCATAGGAACCGAGCCCCAATCTGGCGGCAAGGTTGTCCCAACCGGCGGCCGTCAGAATCTCGTCGGCCAGGGTTCCTCGGCCATCGGTGCCGTTGCCGATATGATAGACGACGGCGACCGGCTTTTGAGTGGTCTCGCTCTTGTCGCTCTCAAGGACGGCAAGACGGGCGTCGAACTCGCGAACGAGTTCGTCCGCCCGTTCCGTCCGCCCCAGGAGCTGGCCCATTCGCGCCAGGTTCTCGCGGATGTCGTCAAAAGAGTTGGCGGGCGCGAATTCCTCCACCCGCACCCCGAGCCGGCGCAGCATCCCGACGGTTGCTCTCGATGTGAAACTCCCGGCCAGAACAAGATCGGGGCCCAGAGACACGACTTCCTCGGCACGTCCGTCGTTGGCCGGCAGGGCAGCCGCCGTGTCCGCCATGTTGGACAAGGCCGGGTCGCGCGCGAGGCGCGATACCGACGCGAGCTGGCCGGGGCCGGCGATCGCCATGGCCTGCTGATCGGTGCAAAGGTTGATGGACACGACCCGGACGGGCGTGCCGTCCGCCGCCTGTCCGGGTCCCGTCAACGCCACGACGAGAGTGCCCAGAGCGGCGCATGCGACAAAACGCCGCCGTCGCCGCTTCGCTGACTGCCCGCTCGTCGTGGGTTCGTTCATTGCGACGTCTTTCTCAATAGCGCGCCTTCAGCTCGGCATAGACCGCGCGGCCTGCAGTGCCATAGCCCCATATCGTCTGGTAGTGCTCGTCGAGCAGATTCTTGCCTGTGAACGAGATGGACACGTTGTCGGTCCACTCCCAGGTCAGGCCGGCGTCGAGCAGGAAGTAGTTGGGCAACTGGCGGATCTGGCCGACCGAATAGTCGGTGTCGATGCTGTCGCCCACCCATGTGCCGCGCAACGTCAGCGTCGTGCGGTCGGTCGCCTTGAGCGTCGCGCCGGTGGTTACCTTGTGTCTCGGAACCCGCTTCAACCTGCTGTCGGTGGCGTCGACCGCCTCGGTGAAGGTGTAACCGGCGTCCAGCGTCAGGTTGTCGAGCAGCTTCAGTCGACCGGAGAACTCGATGCCCCGGCTTTTCGAAGTGCCCTCGGTCTGGGTGTAGGCCCAGGTCGAGGTGTCGTAACCGATGAGATTGTCGGTATCGATGTCGAAGTAGGTCAGGGACAGGCGGGCGCGATTGTCCCACACCTGCTGATCGATGCCGAAGTCGAAGCTGCGGCTTTCCTCGGGCTTCAGGTTGGCGTTGCCGTAGGTCGGGGCGTGAAGCTCGTAAAGCGACGGCGGGCGGAAGCCCGTTCCCCAGCTCGTCCTCAGCTTGGTCGACTGGGTGGCCTCCCAGGCGGCGGTGACGCGCCCGGTGAGATGATCGCCCCAGTCCGAGTGGTGATCGTCGCGCAAGGCGGCGGTCAGCGTGACATCGGTTATCGGCTTCCACGAAGCCTGCACGAACATGCCGGCGTTGTTCATGCCGTCGTCGCCGCCTCCGGTCGTCTTGGCGTCTTCCGTCGTGTAGTCGATGCCGGCGGAAAGGCCGATCGCCTCGGTCAGAGTGAGATTGCCAAGATACTCGACCTTCGTCCGGCGCCCCTCGTAGCGCCCCGGGGTGGAATCGTAGACCTCACGCGTGAGGTCGTAATGCTGCACCGCGATCGTGTTCTTGAGCTTGCCGTCGAACAGGTTGAAATCGGCCCCGATCCTGGCCCCGACCTCGCGTCCGATGGTGTGAAACCGCAGCGCACCGGTCTCATCGACGGGGCGACCGAACCCGGTCATCCAGTCGTAGGAAAAGTCGTCATAGTTGCTGCGCCGGTAGGTGTAGCGGGCGGCCGCGAACAGGCGCAGGTCCTCGTTGGCCTGATAGCTGGCGTTGGCGGAGGCGGTGCTGTTGCCGTAGCCGTCGGCTTCGGTATTGCCATTGTCGCGATCGGCGGACGAAAAGCCGGCCGTTTGAAAGCGCTGGAACGAAGCGCCCATTTCGAGTGCGTCGGTCGCGGCCGAAACGCCGTAGCGAACCGACTTGGTCCCGTAGGATCCGCCGCCGACATTCACGGTATGGTGCACGCCCTTTTCATCGGCTGTCCGGGTGGTGATGTCGATCACGCCGGCGACCGCCGTTCCGCCATAAAGGGCAGACTGGGAGCCGCGCAGAACCTCGATCCGCTCGACGTCCCCGAGCAGAAGATTCTCGATGCTCGGCCCTGCCTGGGGCTGGGTCGGATCGGAGATGTCGATGCCATCGACGCGGACCAGAACATAGCGGGCGCCGAGGCCGCGCATCTGCATCGTCGTCGTCGAGCCTGCCGGCCCCGCCTGCGAAAACCCCAGACCGGGAACTCGCGCGAGCAGGTCCAGGACCGTTGTCTCGCCGCTCCGTTCGATCTCCTTGCGGCCGATGACCGTCACGGCCGATCCGACCGCGGCTTCCTCGGTCGGGGTCCGGTTCGCCGAGAAGACCACTTTGCCGAGGTCATGCGCGCCGGTCTCGTCGGCCAGTGCGCCCTGCCAGGACAACGCTGCGGCCAACGCGGCAAGGGGTGCCGCACGACAAGCCAGAAATAGCTGTAAATTACCGTTTCCAAATCGCTTTCTTGTACTCGTATTCGTCACGCGCCCATACCTCCGCCGTCAAGTGTCGCACCGCTCCCTCGCGGATCGCGCAAGGGCGGTGGTTTCGGAGCCGTCGGCTCGCGGGCTGATGATCGGCAGGTAAAGGCCATCGGTCGGTCCCGCGTCGCGAACGGCGTTGTCGTCATCACTCACGCGGAAACCCGTGACCCAATACCCCACGTATCGGGATCAGGAGTGACAGAAGCGGCAGGTCTCCTGGCTCACGAGTCATCGTCGTATCCCGCCTTCCCGGTGGCAGCGCCGCCAGTGGCTTCATGGGAACGACTCGTCGTTCACAGTTACGGGGGTAGCCGCGGACTCGATCCACTCTGGGATCTCACCGCTGTTCCCTTTGCCCGTCTCGCGACGGACCGCTTCAAACCTTGGGTAGCATGCGGGCACACTGAAGACCTCAGTCGCCCCGTTCACTGGCTGGCCCAGTCCATGAAGAGCCAGCGGTCTCGTAGTCCTCCTTGTCGGTCGTTGCCTGCTCAAAGCCGAGCGGGCGGCCTTACACTATAAGGCGAGTCGCAGGCTCATGGCTCGGTTGCGCCCCTGCAACCGGCATGATGTTCACACCTTGCCGGTTGGCTCGCCATCATCATGTCGAGCGTGATCCGCTCTCCCGGCGGAACCATCAGGACATCGCCGCTCCAGTCGCCGTCCGCCATCTGTTTCAGAAGAGCGAGGCTGCCCTCCATCTCCACGTATTCCAGGCCGAAATTTGCCGCGTGAGTGCGAGCGTAGCGACGATCGCTTTCAAGCGGCTCCACTCCGGGCACGGTGATATAGACGAGCCTTCGGTAGTGGCCGAGCATCTCTTGCATGACCGCCGCCGCTCGTTCTTGGCCGAAGCGCTTTTCGAGGCGCGGATAGTCGTCGAACACCGAGCCGGTGCCATCGCCGATGTAGCCGCGTGTCAGGAAGTAGCTGCCCGGGTCGCTCTCAAGAAGGTCGTTGCGAGCCTGGCGTGAGCCAAGAAACGCGCCGATGCAGTCATCCGTGCGCAAGAGGACGAGCCGCGATTGCCGTGTCGACAGGCCCACGGTTGCCTGTGCGCAAAGACCGTAGCCAAGATAGATCGGGTCATAGCTGCCGTCGGCTGCCTCGATGGCCGCCTGAAGGGCCTCGTGCAGGCGGCGAGGGCGGTTGTGCAAGCCGATCTCCAGGCTTTCGAACGCCCAGTCGGCCGGCATCAGCGCTCGGAGCTCGTTCAGCATGACCTGGCAGGCGATGACTTTGGGTGTCATGGCGATGATCCGTCACATCAGGCAGTTCGAGGCGAAGACGGTATCGAAATCAGGCTGCACGGCGAGTTCGAGGTAGCGGACTTCCGTCGCAAGTCGAACCGCTTGGCTCCGTGCGCCGCCGCAAGCGACGAGCCGGCAGGCCCCGGTACCGGCGACATTGCCGATCTGCTCGACTGATTTGCGGGGCACGTCGGGCAGAAGACCGACGGTGATCGCGTCGTCGATATCGATGAAGTTCCCGAAGGCGCCGGCGACAAGAATGTGGTCGATATCCTGGCTGGACAGCCCGGCTTCCCTCAGCAGGAGGTCGAGGCCGGTGCGGATGGCTCCCTTGGCGAGCTGGATGGCGCGGATGTCGGTCTGCGTGAAGGCGAGGGGGGGATCGGCACGCTCGTCCGTCAGAACGAACTCACGCTTTCCGGATTGTTCGCGGACGCGCAATCGATCTTTATCTAGGCGCCCGCGCGCATTGACGATCCCCGAGCGCCGGAGGGCGGCGACCAGCGACAACGCACCGGAGCCGCAGACGCCGACCGGCGGTTGCTCGCCGATGATCGACAGATGGAGGTCGTCGTCGATGTGGACGTAGTCGATCGCCCCTGGAGCCGCGCGCATTCCGCAGGAAAGGCCCGCCCCCTCGAAGGCCGGACCGGAGGCACAGGACACGCTCGTCAGCTTGCCGTTGGCATGGAGCGATATTTCGGTGTTGGTGCCGATGTCGAGCAGCGCCCAGGTTCCGGACGGCGGATTGGCAAGAACCGCGATCAGGGCGGCGATGTGGTCGCCGCCAACGAAGCCGGCAATGCTCGGGGCGCAATAGAGTTGAGCGCCCGGTGCGACGGCGAGGCCGAAATCGGCCGCCGGTCGCTCGACCGCCGCCTTGGTCGTCGGGGTGAACGGCACTTTGGCGAGACCATCGACGGCGAGCCCCAAAAGCAGGTGCTGCATGACGGTGTTGCCGGCTACGGCGACTTCGCCGATCCGTGTCGTTTCGCCATCGGTGAGTTCGTCGGCAAGGGCGGCAATGCCGCTCACGGCGGAAGCCTGCAGTTGACGTCGCTGCTCGTCGCCGGCCAGCGCATGGGTGAGCCGACCGATGATGTCGCCTCCGAAGACGGTCTGGGGGTTGGGCCGCGAACCACTTCGCAACACCTGTCCGGACGTCATGTCCACGACGGCCGCCGCGAGGTTGGTGGTTCCAAGGTCGACGGCGAGCCCGAGGGGCGCCGGTCCTGCCACGGGGCCGACGAGCGCTGCGCCGCGCCGCCAGCATCGGTCCATGGCCGGCACAAGAAGCGGTCTCTCGATGGGCACATGGTCGAGTGTCGCTTGCTTGCCAGCCGAGACGGAACGGACGCTGCCCCGTTCGGGAACGTGAACCGTGCAGTCGCCGGCCGGAAAGGTCTTGCAGGCTCGCCGCCAGCCGGCGGCGATCTCCTCGTCGGTAAATCCATGCTCCTGCGAAGACGAAGCGGGAAGGCCCCGCCCCTCTATGCGAACGGCGCAGGATCGACAGGTTCCATGCCCGCCACATGCCGACTCGAGGGCCAGCCCCACATGGCGGGCAATGGTCAGAATCGACTGGTTGCCGTCAGTGCTCGCGGCAAGACCCGAGGGTTGGAAGGTAATCGCATGCAGTTGGGACATGATCTCGTCGATGTTCGCGGCGGCGCCCGCTTTGGCCGCTCTGGCCATCGGGCTTCCCGGGCAATGCGAGACGAGACGCATCGCCCGGGATATCCGAAGGTCTGGATCAGTAGGCGTTGGGGTTGCCGACCACGCCGTCGACGATGGCCGGTCCGGAGCTGGTGCCCACCAGTTCGGCGCCAGCCTCGAACAGCGCCTGCATCTTCTCGCGGGTGTTGACCTTGCCCGACACCTTCACGCGGCAGGGCAACTCGACGTTGGCCTTGAGGATCTTGACGTGCTCCACGATGGCCTCGCAGCCGCCCTTGCCCCAGCCGCTCGACTGCTTAACCCAGTCGATACCGGCCTCGCTCGAGTAGCGTCCGGCCCTGGCCTGCAGCTCGGGGGTGGTGATGTAGCCAAACTCCAGCATCGACTTGATGACCATGCCCTCTTCGTGGGCGACATGGGCCATCTGGCGCAGCTCCTCGAAATACTCCTTCTCCTGACCGCCGAGCAGCAGGCCGGGGTTGGGGGGGAAGTCGAGCTCGTCGGCGCCTTCCTTGGCCAGCAGGCGCAGCACCGCGATCTTCATTTCCAAAGTGTCGTTGGCGGTCGGGAAGTTGACCGTCGAGGCGATCTTGATGCCGGTGCCGGCCAGCACGCTCTTGGCGAACGATACGAAGCAGGGCGCTATCATGGCGGCCTGGAAGCCGTAGGCGACGCAGGTCTTGAGATGGGCGGCCATGCCCTCTCGCGTCAGCTCCGAGCTGACGTTCGTGTACTGGATTGCCTTGGCAACGGCCTTCTTGTCGGTGAAATCGATCATGGAATGAACCTCCTGTTTTGTCCTTCGCCCAGGAATCTAGCGGTGTTTCCGATGGCGGTGGATGGTGGGCTCTCTCAAAAACATGGATAGGAATCTCATTTGTTTCGGGTATCCGTGACGGCCTCCGATCAGCGCTCCAGGGCGCGAAACTGGCGGGGCGAGACGCCGACGTTCTTTCGGAAATCGCGCGAGAAATGCAGAGGGTCGTCGTAGCCGACGGCAAGGGCGATTGCGCCGACGGTCTCGTCGGTCTCGACCAGAAGCCGCTTGGCCTGGGAGAGGCGGTAGCCACGCAGCCAGTTGTGCGGCGTCTGGCCAAATCCGTATTTGAACAGCCGGAACAGATGGGACTTGCTGACCCGGCATGTCTCGGCGAAGCGGTCGACTGTCCAGGCCTCCGTATAGTGCGAGCGCACTTCGCGCACGAGGCGAGCCAGGCCGCGGTGACTTGCCTCGACGGGGTCGAGCAGATGGGATCTCCGGCTCTCGGTCAGCTTTTCAAGCAACGTGGCCGCGATCCGCTCGGTGGCCGCCGCTGCCTGCATCGAGTGTGTGCTGATCTGGCGCAGGGCGTCGCGCATCAGCTCCTGGATGGGGGCGGCGTCGGTGAAGGCGAATATCGGATCGGCTTCGACCGCGAGCGCCGTCTCAAGGCGGTTGAGGTTGGCGCCATCCATGCGCAGCCACAGGATTTCCCAAGGCGTGACCGGATCGGCAAAATGGGCATGCGGCCGTTGGACGGGGATCCAGGCGAGCTGCCCCGGCTCGACGCGGTGGATCGCACCCCCGATCCGGACATGGCCGGCGCCATCCAGGCAGAAGATGAACTCGTGGCCGGGCGCCCGCTCGCGCTCGATGCGATAGTCGGCGCTCGCGGCGATGTGGCCCGCCCGAAGCAGGCGATAGTTGAAGGGGCTCGACCAGGTGTCGAGGCCGCTATAGTGCGACTCGAAAACGCGCATGGGCCGCGAGGAGGGGCCGCCATCGGTCGGGGGCGCGTTGTTGCTCATCCATTCTCCTCGCTATGGCGAGACTGGCCGGAGGCGCGTTGGGGGGGGGAACGCGCGCCTCCGGCTGCGCCACGTCAGGCCGCCTTGGCCTCGGCGCAAAGACGCTTGGCTATGGTTGCCGCGACGGATGCGTTCTCGCCAAAAGCATCCGCGCCGACCTCTCGGGCATACTCCTCCGTCACGGGAGCGCCGCCAACCATGATCTTGACGCCATCTCGTACGCCGGCGGCGACCATCGCCTCGATGGTGGTCTTGATGGCCGGCATGGTGACCGTGAGCAAGGCCGACATGCCGACGATCTGCGGCTTCTTGTCGCGAACCGCTTCGATGAACGTCTCCGGCGGTACGTCGATGCCGAGATCGATGACCTCGAACCCCGCTCCTTCCATCATCGACACCACAAGGTTCTTGCCGATGTCGTGGAGGTCTCCCTTGACGGTGCCGATGACGATCCGGCCCGTCGGCTCGACGCCCGAGGCGGCGAGGATCGGCCGCAACAGCTCGAGTCCGGCTTTCATCGCGCGCCCGGCCAGCAGAAGCTCGGGGACGAAGTATTCCTCGATTTCGAATAGCCGGCCAACCTCGGCCATGGCCGGCACCATGGTTTCGGAGATCAGGGTTGACGGGTCTTCGCCGGCTTCGATCGCTTCCTTGGTCAGTTTGGCGGAGGTCTTGTCGTCTCCATCGACGATGGCATCGTAGAGTTTGGACCAATCTTGCATGGACAGTTCTCTTTCTTCGTGATCGGGGGCGCGAGAGAAACTCCAGCAGAAGTGGAGCCGATTCTGCGTCCGGAGTTTCATGAAAAACAAAGAGATAGGGCATGTTGGCGACCCAGGGTTCGCCGAACATGCTCTAGACCGCGACCGCCTCCATGATGGCGTCGAGCTTGCTCTGGATGGTGCACTCGCAGCCCGGTACGTGAAGCACGTCGCACTCGGTTCCCAGGATGAACGGGTGGCCGATCTCTCGCATGCGGGCGATTAGTTCGCGCGAGCTGTCCGAGACCTGGCTGCGCGTGAACAGCGTCGGCGAGTAGAACTTCTTGCTGGGCAGGTTGCCGTAGAGAATGGTGGTTTTGGGCACCAGAGCGGCGTCCTGCCACAGGACGCGCGAGCTGCCGAGGCTGAGGATCGCCGGATCGAGGGAGGCGAAGGCCGTCACCATTTCGTCGATCAGCTCCCCACAGCAGTGGAAGAACAGCTCGACGCCATTGTCCTTCAGCAACTGGGCGATCTTGCGGTTGGGAGCAAGCGCGAAGCGCTCGAAGATGTCCGATCCGCGCCGGATCAGCTTGGGCGAGAAGAACACCTTGTTGGTTGCCGGCTCGGCGATGACGATCATCTTGGCGCCCGCCTTGATCTGGCGGTCGATGATTTCGAGTACGAGGCGGGTCGACACGTCGAGTGCCGCCTCCATCAAGGCGACTTCCTCGTTCTCGGCGGCGGTGTTGCCCATGCCGGCGAGCGTGACGGGCATGATCGGGTCGGCCAGGAGTTTGGTCATCAGCGAGAACGGGCCGATGCACATTCCGAGCGGCACGAGATCGGAAGAGCGGGCCACGTGGGCGATTGCCTCGATGTTGGCTTCGCAGCCCGGCGTGAGTCGCCCTTTCAAGCCTGCCTCGAAGCGAGCAAGCACTTCGGCGGACGGGGGAGCCGAGAAGTGGAACTCGCCCGTGCCGCCGTCGAGGCCCATCAAGACGAGCAGGGCCTCCTTCTCGAGGGTGAGATTCATCTGCGGCAAGGCTAGCGGCGTGCGATAGCGCCTGGCCGCTTCAATCATCACCTCGCCGAGCTTTTGGCCATCGACGCGGATCGCTTCGGGATCGGGGTGCTCGTTGAGGACGATGTCGGTTCCCATCGGCATCTTCAGGCCGCGGTTTGCCAGGTCTATGTAGAAGCTGCGATTCATAATGGCGGTCTTTCCGTAGCGGCGGCTGGTCCGGGCCCGTCCCCCGGACCGACCGCGGCTCAACGCAGGGCGATCTCGTAGAGCGCCAGAACGTTGGCAAGCGGGGTGTCGGACTGGATGTGATGCGAACTTGCCAGCACGTATCCTCCATTGGTTCCCAACACGCGGGTGAGCTCCTTGACGGCGGTGCGGATGTCGTCGGGGCTGCCCTTGGGCAGGAGGCCGACGATGTCGACGCCGCCATGGAAGGCCAGCCGGTCACCGAAGTCACGCTTCAGGCCATCCGCCTCCATGCCGGTAACGCCCGGCTGGATCGGGTTGAGCACGTCGACGCCCATTTCGATCAGGTCGGGGATCAGCGGCCTGACGGCGCCATCGGTGTGATACATCACCTTCTTGCCATAGCTCTTGGCCACTTCGACCAGCCTGGCATGCAGCGGTCGGATATGGGTGCGCCACATTTTCTTCGACATCAGCAAGCTGACGTTGGCCGCAAGGTCGTCGTAGAAGTAGACCATGTCGACGGCATCGCCGACGGCGTCGAGAGCTCGCTTGGTGACCTCGATGGTGATGTCGGTGATGCGCTCCATCATGTAGACGGGGATCTCCGGCTCGCCGGCGAGTTCCATCAGGAACTTCTCCATGCCGCGCATCTGCCAGGCCAGTTCGAAGACCGTGCCCATGCGGAAGCGGATGTGCTTGGCGCCGTTGCGGTTCAGCGCCTCGACGACCGACTTGGCCGAGCTGAAGTCCCACCAGTCAGGATCGGGCCACGTGTGGGCTTGAATCTCGGCGAGCGTGCTGGCCCCGGCGAGCGTGGCGATGTTTTCCTCATAGACGCCGGAGGCATTGGCGACTTCGCGGAACCCACGCCCGAAGATGTCGGTCGCAAAACCGTCGGTCTTCCAGCGCCACATGCGGGCCGGGGTCGATCGGCTCTGGACATTCCAGACCTCGGGGCGCCCTTTCGGGGCGAACGCACTGGCCGGCGGTACGCAGAACTGATCGAAGGAGATGACTCGGCAATCGACGTCGAGCTTGTCGAGCACCGCTTCCCATACCGGGTCGAAGAACTGATCGTCGCCGGGCTTCGCCCGCTCGATGCCGAAATGGTCGACCAACTGGTGCCAGATTTCCGGCACGGCCAGGAAGTCGACGGGTGTGCGATCCGGCTGCCGGTGGGCGAGTGCGGTTTCAACGCGCTGTCTCGAAGACATTATTTCGGTTCCTTGTAATTTACGCGGTCTTCGTAGTAGCTGGGTGCAATCGCGCCGGGCTTCTCGAACCAGACGGGAGCGTCGATGCCCGACTGAAGGATGACGTTGCCCCATGGCTCGAAAGCACCGGTGCGGATCACGTACTTCAGCTTGCTGCGCATCTCGCCGATCAGCTTCTCATGGGGAACGGTGGTCACCGGACAGCGGGTCGACAGGGCGCTGACTTTGGCGAAAAGCTGAGGGTTGAAGTTCTTCTGCTCCTCGGCGACGTAGCAGGCCTCGTATATGAAGTCGCTCATCATGAGGTCGAGGATGTCGACGATGCCCGGCACGTCCTGCTCAAGCGCCAAATCGACGCGCTTTGCATTGTCGCCGATGGGAAATCCGGCATCGGAGATGACGATCAGGTCGCCGTGACCAAGGTCGGCGATCGCCGCGTTGAGATAGCTGTTGAGGATTCTGCTCTTCTTCATTTGCTGCTCCTGGAAGCCTGTGCGAGCCGGGCGTCGACGTCGGCGCGATGTGGAATGCCTTCGACAACGCCTTCGACCTCGACGGACATGCTGGCGGCCATGTTGGCGAACGAAACGGCGGTGATGAGGTCCTTGCCTTCGCCGAGTGCCACGGCGAGGGCGCCGCTGAAGGTGTCGCCCGAGCCGGTGGTGTCGATGCACTTGGCGGGATAGGTCGAAACGGCGCGGTCGAGGTTGGCCGAGCGGACGTGTGCCCCCTTCTCGCCGAGAGTGACGACGACGGTCGTGCCGAAGCGCTCGAACAGGCGCGTGGCCAGAACGGAGCCTTCGACGACGCTGTCCTGCGGCAGGTCAAGCAGCGCGGCGGCCTCGGTCTCGTTGGGCGTGAGGTAGGTGACCTTGGAGAGGGTGGCGTCCGGAAGCTTGCGGAACGGTGCCGGGTTGAGGATGATCGGCACGTTGCTTTGGGCGGCGAGGTCGACCGCGCGCATCACGGCGTCCAGATTGCACTCGAGCTGCACCAGAAGGAGATCGCTCGCGGCGATGGTGTCCCTCATGGCATCGATATCGGCGACCGACAGGGCATCGTTGGCTCCGAGGTCGATGACGATCTCGTTGCTGCCCTTGTCGGAAACCATGACGAGGCCGACACCAGTGGAGTGACCGGACTTGCGGGTCACGAAATCGATGCCGATGCCCTCGTCCCTGAGCATGGCGATGGCCTTGTCGCCGAAAGTGTCGGTGCCGACGGCCGTACCGAACACAGCCGCGCCTCCCAGGCGGGCAACGGCGATGGCCTGGTTCGATCCCTTGCCGCCGTGCAGCATGTTGAAGTTTCTGCCCGGCACCGTTTCGCCCTCGGTGGGGAAGCGGGCACACGAGATCGTCATGCCGACCGCGTAGCTGCCGATGACGGTAATACGAGCTTTTCCGCCGTCCATGTCCTTGATCCTGAAAAATGGATGGTCGTTCCCCCGGAGCGGATGGGCCGGACTTGGGGGCAAATGGGACCTGAGAAAGGGATGTTTTCGTTGAGGAAGGGGGAGCCGTCCGGCTCTGGCTCGGCGGACGGCTCCGAGGCGATTTCGATCAGCCGATCGGTTCGCCCTTCTTCAGTTTCTCGAGATATTCGTCGATGTTGGACTGGTCGACCTGCAGGATGCCGGTGTCGACGTTCTCGATCGCCTGACCTGTCGTGATGAAGTCGAACAGAGCCTTCACCGGCAGGTAGCCCTGCATGTAGGGGTTCTGGCTGAGGGCCGCGTCGGTCACGCCCGCCTTGACGTTGTCGAGCGTCTCGGGAATGAGGTCGAAACCGACGTGGTGGATCTTGGTGGCGCGCTCGGCGCGCTGCAGCGCGCGGCCGGTGGCCGGAGTCGTGGCGGCATCGAGCGAGATGATGCCCTTGAGGTCGGGATTGGCCCGGATGGCGTTCTCGATGGCGGCGTACTGGGCCTGTTCTTCCCAGCCTGTGCTGATGGTGTTGACGACGCTGATGCCAGGATACTTGGCGAGCTCGGTACGAGCACCATTCTCTCGGTCCTGCGACCACGAGGCGGCGGCCTCGCCGGTGATGATCAGCACCGATCCATCGGTTCCCATGGTCTTGACCAGAGACTCGGCCGCAGCCTTGCCCGAGGAGATCAGGTCCTGACCGAAGAAGGCAATGCGCTTCGAGCCGGGCGCCTCGCTGTTGAAGGTCACGACCGGGATGTTGGCGGCCATGGCCTTGTCGATCACCGGGTTCAAGGCTTCGCCGTTGACGTTGGAAATCGCCAGGCCTTCGACCTTCTTGGTAATGGCGTTCTCGATGAAGGCCACTTCCTCATCGACCTTGATGCCGATCGGGCCGACGAACTCGACGTTGATGCCGAGTTCCTTGCCGGCGGCGAGGGCGCCTGCCTTGATGACCTGGGCGAACTCGATACCGGTGTCATGATAGACCACGGTAATGTCGATGTCCTTGGCGTCCGGGCCGGCGAAAGCGGCGGATCCCATGGCAGCGGCAAAAAGTACCGAGCCGATGCCGATGCGGAAAGACTTACTCCTCATTCGTGTAACCTCCCATAAGAAATCAGAACGTATTTTGTGTACCAGTTGAGATCGAGATTTTTTCTATACTGTCTCCTTGCGTTTACTGGCCCGACAGGGCGTGGCGGATGACTTGTTCCTTTGTTCTCTTCTCGCCGCGAAGGTCGGCGACCATTGCGCCGTTCTTCATGACCAGGATGCGGTCGCTTTCGGCGAGGATCTCGGCGAGTTCCGACGAGACCATCAGGATGGAAAGGCCGGACTCGCGCAGAGATTTCAGAATTTTGTAGATTTCGAACTTGGCGCTGACGTCGATGCCGCGAGTGAGCTCGTCGACGAGGACGATCCGCGGATGAGACGCGAGCCAGCGCGCGATGATGACCTTCTGCTGATTGCCGCCTGACAGCTGGCTGATCTTCTTGAAGCGAGAGCTGGTCTTGATCTTCAGCTTCCGGATGAAGTCTTCCGTCGTGTCCGCCATGAAGCGGCTCCGGAGAACGCCGGCAAAGCCACTCATGTCGTCCGCATTGGCGGTGTTGACGTTGTCCATGATGCTCATGTCGGGGAAAATGCCGGCGTCGCGGCGGTTTTCCGGGATCATGGCGATGCCGTTGCGAATGGCGTCGCTCGGACTGCGGTTGTGCATCGGTTTGCCGAAGGCGGAAATCGATCCCGTCCACTCGGGCGCCAGTCCGAAGATGGTTTCGAGCACCTCCGTTCGCCCAGATCCCTGCAGACCGTAGATGCCGACGATCTCGCCTTCATGTACCGAAAAGGAGACGTCCGAGAAGCATCCGGGCCGGCTGAGGCCGTTGACCTCCAGTACCTTCTGGCGACTGGTATGGTCGCGGACCTCGGATGCATGGAGGTCGGCGAGGTCGCCGCCGGCGATCAGGCGGACAACGCCAGCCTGATCGATGTCGGCGATCTCGAACCCGCCAACGAACTTGCCGTCGCGCAGCACCGAGATGCGGTCGCAAAGCGGGAAGATCTCCTCGAGCCGATGCGAGATGTAGAGGATCGTCACCCCCCGGGCGCGAAGTGCCTTGAGGTTGACAAACAGCTCCTCCGCCTCCTTGAGAGTCAGTGCCGAGGTCGGCTCGTCCATGATGATCACCTCGGCGTCGAGAGCGAGCGCCCGGGCGATTTCGACGATTTGCTGGTCGGCGATGCTGAGATCGTCCACCAGGGCCGCAGGCGGGATCGAGCTGCCAAGGCCGGCGAGGATCTCGGCGGTTCGCGTCTGCATCTGCGGCCAGTCGACCTTGCCGTTGCCGAGTTCCTTCTCCCGGCCGAGGAAGAGGTTCTCGGTCACGGTGAGATTGGGGCAGAGACGGAACTCCTGGTAGACGACTGCAACGCCGATCTCATGAGCGGCATGCGGACTGTCGAGCCGCACCGGCTGACCGCGATAGACGACCTCGCCACCGTCGGGCGTGTACTCGCCGCCGAGAATGTGCATCAGCGTCGACTTACCGGCGCCGTTTTCGCCCACGATGGCGTGGATCGAACCCTCCTGGATGGAGAAGCTGACATTGTCGAGAGCGGTGACTGCTCCGAAAATCTTGGTGATGTTGCGGAAGTCGATGATGTTGCTCATGACCGGCCGCTCTTTCGTGTCCAGATGTCGAGGGCCACGGCAAGGATGATCACGGCGCCCACGATGGTCATTTGCCAGAAGGGGGAGATGCCGAGCAGGATGATGCCGTTGTTGAGCACACCCATGATCAGGACGCCGATGACCGTACCGATGATCGTTCCCTGGCCGCCGGCCAGTGAGGTTCCTCCGATGATCACGGCGGCGATGGCGTTGAGCTCCATGCCCTGTCCGGTGGTGCCCTGAACGCTGCCCAGGAAGGCGATGTTGAGCAGGCCGGCCAGTGCCGACAGAAAGCCGACGATGGCGAAGGCGGCCGTCTTGACGATGTTGGAGTTGATGCCGCTGGCGCGGGCCGCCCTGGCGCTTCCGCCAACCGCCTTCATGCGGAAGCCGAGCAGGGTTTTGCTGTAGAGGAAGTAGGCGCCGATCGCCGTCGCGATGAAGAACAGGCACATCACGGGGATGCCGGCGATCTTGCCCTGGCCGAGGAACAGGAACAGGGGCAGGGTCGGATCGTCGACCGTCCGGGGCGAGATGTTGACGACACGGCCGCTGCTGATGATCAGCGAAATGCCGCGCACGACGTTCATCATGCCGAGGGTGACGATCAGGGCGGGAATCTTGGTGTAGGTGATCAGGACGCCGTTGATCAGGCCGAAAAGCGTACCGGCCGCGATGCCCAACACGAACGCAAGCCAGATAGGGAAGCCGTTCATCATCATGACGGCGGTCAGGATCGCCGAGGCTCCGTAAATGGAGCCGACGGAAAGGTCGATCTCGCCGCAGACGATCACAAGGCACATTCCCATGGCTATGATGCCAAGAAGGGAAACCTGACGCAGGACGTTGATCAGGTTCTCAACATTGAAAAAATACGGCGACATGACGGAGAAGAACAAAAATATCGCGACGAAAGCGATAAATATGCCTACCTCCTTCTTGGAGGTGAGCACGCCTTTCAGACGGGAAACGTGGACTTCGGCTTCGACACTCACGGTGTGACCTCCCAGTAGAATATTATATTTGGATGATGCTTCCCTTATCTCGCAGGGCGGCAGCGAAGACCTGCCGCGTAACCGCGAGAGGCTGTCCCTTCATCTGGGCGATCAGCATCTGTGTTCCGCAAGATCCGAGCTTGTAGCCGGGGATCTCGATGGTGGTGATCAGGGGCCGGAAGACCGCCGGATAGGTGATGTTGTCGAAGCCGGCGATGGAGATGTCGTTCGGCACCTCGTAGCCGCGCTCGACAAGGGCCTGGTATGCGCCGAGCGCCATCAGGTCGTTGCCGGCGATGAGGGCGGTGAACTTTGGCTTGCCAGGGGCTAGGAGTTGGTCGACTGCCGCATACCCGCTGTCGAGCTTGTAGTTGCCCTCAACGACGAGTCTGTCGTCGACCTCGACGCCGTTGTTCTGCATCGTCGCCATGAAACCGGACTTGCGCATCCGCGCGTTCATGGTGCTGAGAGGTCCGGAAACGAAGGCGATGTGCCGGTGTCCCTTGTCCAGAACGAACTGGGTGAGCAGGGCCGCGCCGCCTTCGTTGTCGAAGAATACGCCGGGCGTTTCTGGGAGCTCGTCGACGTAGCGTTCGATGAAGCAAAGGGGGGTCCTGTTCTTGTGAAAATCAAGGAAAGCCGGATTGAATTCCTTGTCGTTCTGCGTCGTGAACAGCAAACCATCGACAACACGGTCGCGGAGAATGTCGATATACTCGTTCTCTTTGTCTAGCTTTCCATCCGTATTGCAGAGAAAGCAGCTGTACCCGTTCTCATTGCAGACGTCCTCGACGCCGCGCACCAGCTCCGAGAAGAACGGGTTGCGCACATCCGGAATGACCAGGCCGATCGTATGGGTCACCTTGGTGATCATGCTCTGGGCGAGGCGGTTGGGGCGATAGCCGACCTCCTCGATCACCTTGCGAATGCGCTCGACGGTTTTCTCGCCCACACCCTTGGGGCTGTTGTTGACCACGCGGGAGACCGTTGCGATCGAGACGCCGCACAAGTTCGCGATGTCTTTGATCGTGATCGGTTCGGCCATGTTATCTCCCCTTTCGTAATGGTCGAGTAAACGTTTTCTCTCTTGGGATTGTCAGGTTTCTCCCCCTCTCGGGGTCGTGGGAGTCTCCGGACATCTAGGCGGTATTCGTGACGGGGGCTGGTCCCCTTTGGTCAATCCACCGCGCCGTTCGGCGCGGTGGGGCGGCCCAATGCAGCACCCCTGTCCCTATGAGGCGCAATGACAGTCCGCGGAGGCACACCGCTCCGCTGGCTCATCTGTTCAAGGCAAAACCCAACCCTTCGACAAGGCGACGCCTTGTCGTTCCGTAGTTTCTGGCTCACTGAGTGCCGCGCCCAAGCTGTGCTCCTCCGTCTGGCGCGACGCGTCTCCGTTGATCTTCCGCTTCATTTCCTTCCCTGCGGGGTCAACGTAAACGTTTACTCTCTCTTAATCCGAATGTTGGCATCAATACTTTCTCCCGTCAAGAACATATAAATTCTTGACTGGCTTGAAGGAGTTTCATTTGCCGGCCATAGGAGGTGGCGTCATGCGCGGTCCTTATGCGAAACCCGACGGAGCCGGCCATGGCCTTCGGAAGCGACGGACGCGACAATCCCCGGAAAGCCTTGGCAAATTCCGGACTGAGCGAGGCAGCAAAGATCTTGTCCTGCCAAGCCGGCGTTCCTGCTCCCTTTGACGTGGGCATTAGCCCAAATGCTAATGCAAAGGTGAGGGCGGGTAATCGGTCGACATCGTAGGGGGATGACCCCTCGCCCAAGTGACGCGCCGTGGATGGTCGGGGAGGGGGCGAGCCCCGTGCTCCCGAGTCGCGGCCTTGCGTGAGAGGGCTTCCGCTCCAGTCGGCGCTACGTATTTGGTCGCATTGAAAGGCCCTTGCGCGTCATCACCATACTTGTAATACATATTATATATTACAAAGTGGAGGACCCCTTTATGTCGGACATCAGCCCAGCCAGCCGGCTGGTCGAGGCGAACTACGACCCGGCCAGTGGCACGCCCTACGTGGCGGGATCACAAAAGTGGACCCTGTTGATCTCGCTTCTGATCAACAATTTCGTCTTGCTGGCGCTTTACGTCGGCGTTCTCGGCGTGCTGCTTCCGAACCAGATCGCCGCGCTCGACCCGGAAAACAAGGCGAACAACCTCGCGATCGTCTTCGCCATCACCTCGATTTTTTCGACACTGACGACGCCGATCGCCGGTGCTCTGTCCGATCGGACGCGCAGCCGCTGGGGCCGCCGTTCGCCGTGGATCGCCATCGGAGCTCTGGTCGGCGCGGCGGCGCTGTTCGGCGTCTCCCTGATGACCAGCCTGGTATCGATCACCGTCATCTGGGTGATGGCGGCCGTGGCCCTCAACTCCATGCAACCAGCGTTGACGACGGTGGTGGCCGATCGGTTTTCGGAAAGTAACCGTGGTCTCGCAGGCGGCTTCGTCGGCGCCGGCATGACGGCCGGCGTGGCGGCCGGCGCCGTGGTCGCCGGGCGCATGGCCGGCGACATCGTCGCCGCCTATGGCCTTTTCGCCATTGCCATCGCCGTGACCTGTCTCGCATTCGTACTGATCAACCGGGAAGCGCCGTCGGTCGAGATGAAGTCCGAGAAGTTCGATTTCGTCTCTTTCCTCAACGGCTTCTGGCGGCCGCTGAAGTCGCATGACTTCGCATGGGCCTTTGCGGGGCGCTTTGCGATCTACATGGGCTATCAGGCCATTGCCACCTATCTGCTGTACATCCTCCAGGACTACATCAAGCTGTCCAACGAGGAAGCCAACATCAGCATCGGCAACCTGTCGTCCGTCACGTTTGTCTTCGTGGTCGTCTCCTCGCTGCTGGGCGGCTATCTCTCCGACAAGTGCAATCGCCGCAAACCGTTCGTTTTCTTCGCCAGCCTGATCATGGCGCTCGCCATGCTGATGCCGCTGTGGATGCCCAACATGAACGGCATGTACGTCTATGCCGCGCTGATCGGTATCGGCTATGGCGCCTTCATGTCCATCGACCTGGCCCTGATGACGCAGGTGCTGCCGAAGACCGAGCAGGGCGAGGCGGGCAAGGATCTGGGCGTGCTGACCACCGCCATCAACATCCCGCAGATCATCAGCCCGCCGATGGCCGCCGTACTGCTCGGCATGTTCGGTCATGACTACAAGGTGCTGTTCATCGCCGCCGTCATCTTCGTCGGCCTCGGCTCCTTCTTCGTCCTGCCGATCCGGTCGGTGAAGTAACACTATGTGAAGAAAGGATAATCCGCCCGCCCTGTCGAGTCCGTCGGGGCGGGCGCTTGCTATCTAGCTGAGGAACTCATGACCACCACACGCAAATGCTTCGCCGTCGACCTGCACGATGATCCCGAACTCATCGCCCGCTATCGCCATTGGCATCGGGCCGGCGGACCGCCGGCGGCCGTCACGGCGGCGATCCGCGCCGATGACATTCGCGAGCTGGAGATCTACCTGATCGGCAACCGCATGTTCATGATCATGGAGCAGGGCGACAACTTCGATTCCTTGGCCAAGGCGAAGCGCGACGCTGCGAACGAGGACGTCACGGCCTGGGATGCGCTGATGCGCACGTTCCAGAAGACATTGCCCTTCGGGCCGGAGGGGTCGACCTGGCTCGAGACGGAGCGCATCTACTCGCTGACCGAACAGCCGTGACGGCATGGCGGGCCTGGGGGTGCCCAGCAAATGGTTCAGGGCGCCTGGCGACGATGTTTCCAGGCGCTCGCTATGTGGGCGCCCATCTCGGTCGACGCCGCGGTCGCATCGTGACGCGCTATGGCAGAGACAATGGCGACGTGGGCCCGATGCGTTTCGGCAATGTCTGTAATTGTCGGGTGCCCGCTGTAGCCCCGGGTCGCCAGAGCTTGCCCTTGAAGCCCGGTGACGATGGCTCTGCCAAGCCGGTCGCTCGACACTGACATGATGAAGTTGTGGAACTCGATGTCGCCAGCGGCATAGGCCACCGGATCATCCATCATCCCCTCAAGCCGCCCGAGAAGACGTCCGAGCTCGCTGATCTCGACGTCATTGATCCTGTCAGCTGCTTTGGCGGCCATCGCACACTCGAGCAACGTGCGGATTTCGATCATGTTGTCGAGGAACTCCACGCCATCGCGCCGCTGGAACAGTGCCGAAAGCACCGTGGGATCCAGCATGTTCCAGTGAAGCTGATCGAGGACGATGGTGCCGCGGCCTTGCTGGCTGTTGACGAGCCCTTTCTCGGCGAGCGTCGTCGACACCTCCCGAATGACCGTCCGACTGACCTTGTAGATGTCGCAGAGGGCGCTTTCCGTCGGCAGCGGTGTGCCTGCCGGGTAGATCTCGGTGACAATCGCATGCGTCAGGTGGTCGACGACTGCATTGGCCAAGCGCGGCCGTCGCGCGAACGCGGTCTGATCGGGTGCGGCCGGATCAGCCGTCGTCTCCTGCCTGTCGATCACCTCTGCCCCTCGTCCGCCGTCAGCCATTGAGACCATCCTCATATCACGTCACTTGAATCGTCAACAACAGGACGATTCTTGCGAGCCGATCGTCGCCAAGAAGCGCCGCTGACCACATCTACGCGGTCCGACGTACCCCACAAGGGTTGCCTCGCAGAATCATAATACATATTATGTATCACGACTGCTGCGGGCGAGAGTCTCCTATCATCTTGTCGCTGCACGCGAAAGGAAAACTCATGAAGATCACCGGCTACCGCAGCCTTACGACCGTTTGCGAATGGAACCGCCCGATTGGTGATGTCAACGGGGTGATCGCGTCGGGTGTCACCGAGGTTCCCGTCCTCATACTGGAGACGGATGTCGGTGTTGAGGGGGTCGGCCTTGGCGGTCATGCGGATATCGATCGCATCTTCCAGGCGCTGGAGGGAAATGACCCTCGTGCCGTAACTTCCCTTTACGACAGCATGCAGGCGCATGTGTTCAAGAGCGGCCATTGCGGCAGCGTCTTCGGTGCCATCGGCGTTGCCGACATGGCGCTGTGGGACATCAAGGGCAAGCTCGTCGGCGAACCGGTCTGGCGTTTGCTCGGCGCCGCCGATCGTTTCGTTCCGGGCTACGCCTCGGCGCTCGACGGCGGCTTGGACGACGACGCCCTCCTGGCGCTCTACAAGGACTGGGCGGAACGGGGATTCTCGGCCGCCAAGCTGAAAGGCGGGCGTGATGTCGATGCCGATATCCGCCGCCTGCTCGCCATCCGGGACGTACTGTCGGTCAACAGCCGCAAGCCTGCCTTGATGTTCGACGCCAACGAAGCCTGGTCCCGAAAGCAGGCCATTCGCCACGTCTCGGCCATCGAGAAACACGTCGATCTCACCTGGATCGAGGAGCCTGTCCGCCGGTGGGATGTGGATGGCCATCGCGCAGTCACCGAAGGCATTCGTGCCTCCGTCGCCTCCGGTGAGAACCTGACGGGCCTGGAGCAGTTCCGCCCCTTCGTCGCGGCCGCGGCCATCGACATTCTCCAGACCGGCAGTTGCTGGGGGCTCACCCATTTTCTGCGCGTCGCCAATCTCGCCCGCGCCTTCGATCTGCCGATCAGCCCGGTCGGGTACAACGGCAACCCCGTGTCGCACGCCGCCGCCTCGGTTTCCAACCACATCGCCCACGAAATCCAGAATCTGGAGCCACCCTTCGGCGTCAGGCTCGACCAGGAGATCGAGAACGGCGGCATTCGGCTCGGCGACGAGCCGGGGCTCGGCATCGGCATCGACGAGGCGGCAATCGGGGCTCGCCAGTGCAGCGGAGCATGGACGGTCCCGCAGGGGCCGCACGTCAGGCCAGAGCGTGCCGGGTTGCGGCTGGTTCCCGACGGCGAGGAATAGGTCCAAACGAAATCACATCGAGGAGAGAGAACAAAATGAAGCGCCATGATCTGGGGAGAACCGGGATTCGCGTTCCGGCCTTGGCGATGGGAGCCGCATCGCTCGGCAGCATCTATCATCCCGTATCGCAGGACGAAGCGGACGCCACGGTGGCGGCGGCTCTGGAATGCGAGCTGAACTATTTCGACGTTGCGCCCTACTATGGCCTGACGACGGCCGAAACGGCCCTCGGCAAGGCGTTGAAGGGCTTCGATCGCAAGAGCTACACGCTCGCCACCAAGATCGGCCGGTATGGCGATCAGGACTGGGATTTCTCCGCCGATGCGACGAAGCGCTCCATCGAGGCCAGTCTCGGGCGCCTGGGAACCGATCATATCGACGTCATCCAGTGCCACGACATCGAATATGGCAATCTCGACCAGCTCAGGAACGAGGCACTTCCGACGCTACGCAAGCTCAAGGAAGAGGGTGTTGTCCGCTTCGTCGGCATAACGGGCTATCGTCTTGATATCATCGAGAAAGTCGCTCTCGATGAGAAGGTCGATACGGTTATGGCCTATTGCACCTACACCTTGCAGGACCGCCGGCTGGCGCCGGTGGCCGAGCGTCTCGCCGCTGCTGGAATCGGTGTGCTCAATGCCAGTCCGCTCGGAATGGGGTTGCTGACGACGCGTGGCGCGCCATCCTGGCATCCGGGCAACGAGCGCGTTTTCGAGCTGGTGGCGGCGGCGGCGCGCCTTTGTACGCTCGCGGGCACGGACATCTCCGAGCTGGCGATGCGCTTCGCGCTGACGACGGGTGATAGGCACGGTATCGCCACCACCGTGGTCGGTACGGCAAACGCCCGCAATGTCAGGGAAAACGCCCGCTGGGCCGATAGCGCACCCGATGCCGATCTGCTCGGGCAGGTGGAGGCAATCCTGGCTCCCGTGATGGATGCCGGTTGGGACGTTCTGCCCGGAAACGGCGGCAAGGCCGGCGGCTGACCGCCATGGAGCATCCGCCTCGCCGTCCATCCGGTCGGCGATTGGCGGATGACCGCCAACATGCCCGAAGCGACGGTCTGCCCTCGGTCAGGACAGCACGCCTCCGGCTGAGATCGTCCCGGAGGGATTTCCATGCTTCCTATCATCGATGCCCACCTGCACCTCTGGGATACGGCCGACTTCGTGCCGCCCTGGCTTCCCGAGGCTCCCTCGCTTCTACGCACCTTCACCCTGGATGACTGGCACGCTTCCACTGGGTTCTCGGGTGACGGTTGGCAGCTTGATCGCGCCATTTACGTGGAGATCGACGCGGCGCCGGAAGACAGGCCGCGCGAGAACCGTCAGATCCTCGATCGCATAAGGAAGGGCGACAGCCCATTGGCCGGCGCTGTCATCGCAGCCGACATTCTGGGCGCGGATGTGCGCCGTGAACTGGCGCCCTGGCTTGGCGACCCGGGCCTCAAGGGCATCCGGCACGTGCTCCACACGCCAGCCAGCCCGGCGGGTACCTGCCTCAAGCCGGAGTTCGCGTCCAATATCAAGCGTCTCGGAGAACTGGATCTCGCGTTTGACGCCTGCATGCGCCAAGACGAACTTGGCGATCTCGCGTCTCTTGCCGAGGCCGCCCCCGAGACGCGCATCATACTCGATCACTGTGGCAATCCCGGCCCCACCTTTCTCGGCGAAGGACCGGAGAGTTCCAAGCTGGCAGCCTGGTGCGCCGGCCTCTCCCGGTTGGGCGGCTGCCCCAACGTTGTGTGCAAACTTTCGGGCCTGGACCTCGGTCCGAACAGGGAGACGGTCCAGAGCGGCGTGGACTACCTCTTCGACGTTTTTGGCGAGGATCGGCTGATCTGGGCGTCGAACTACCCCGTTTGCAACCTCGGCACGCCTCTCCGTCCATGGCTCGACGCCGTTCATGGCGCCGTCGCTCCGCGCGGGGAAGCTGCCCTCATGAAGGTTTTCGCGCTCAACGCGGCCCGCGTCTACCGGATCGCCGGCTGATCCGCCCGCAACAAGGAAGAATCCAATGTCCCATCGCATGATTCTCAACGAGACATCCTATTTCGGCGCCGGCGCCCGCGCCGAACTGATCGGCGAGGTGCAGCGTCGCGGCTACAAGAAGGCGCTGGTGGTCACCGACGCGGTGCTGGTGAAGGCCGGCACGGTGGCCAAGGTGACCGGCCTGATGGACGCGGCCGGCCTTGCCTACGAACTGTTCGACAAGGTGATGCCCAACCCGACGATCGGCATCGTCAAGGAAGGCGTCGCCGCTTTCGCCGAGGCCAAGGCCGACTATCTTGTCGCCATTGGCGGCGGCTCGCCTCAGGATACCGCCAAGGCGATCGGCATCATCACCAACAATCCAGAGTTCTCCGACGTGCGCAGCCTTGAAGGCGTCGCCCCCACCAAGAAGCCGTCGGTGCCGATCATCGCGCTGGCCACCACCGCCGGCACCGCCGCCGAGGTGACCATCAACTACGTCATCACCGACGAGGAGAAGCGCCGCAAGTTTGTCTGCGTCGACCCGCATGACATTCCCGTGGTGGCCATCATCGACAGCGAGCTGATGGCCACCATGCCGACGCCGCTCAAGGCCGCAACCGGCATGGACGCGCTGACCCATGCCATCGAGGGCTATATCACCAAGGGCGCCTGGGAACTGTCCGACGCGCTGCACATCAAGGCGATCGAGATCATCGGTCGGTCGCTGCGCGCCTCCTGTGCGGGCGACGCCAAGGGCGTCGAGGACATGGCGCTCGGCCAGTATGTGGCCGGCATGGGCTTCTCCAACGTCGGTCTCGGTCTGGTGCATGGCATGGCCCACCCGCTCGGCGCCTTCTACAACACGCCGCATGGCGTCGCCAACGCGGTGCTGCTGCCGACGCTGATGGCCTACAACGCCGACTACACGGGTGAGAAGTACCGTGCGATCGCCGCCGCCCTCGGCGTCAAGGGCACGGAGGCCATGCCGATCGCCGAGGCGCGCAAGGCAGCGGTCGCGGCGGTGGAGACGCTTTCGAAGGATGTCGGCATTCCCGCCAAGCTCTCGGAAGTGGGCGTCAAGGCCGAGGACATTCCGGCGCTTGCCCCGGCGGCCTTCGCCGATGTCTGCACCGGCGGCAATCCGCGCGATACCAACGTGGCGGAGATCGAGGCGCTCTACAGGTCGATCCTCTGAGAGAGGTTAATTCCTTGTTTTTTCCGAAGGGCGCGGTCACCGACTGGCCGCGCCCTCGACCATGAACCAGAGAGGAGATGGTCTGTTGTCACTCTTTCACGGCGTAATCCCCCCGGTCGTCACCTTGTTCACCGATGAAGGCAAGTTCGATCGCGAAGGTCAGGGTCGCTTGATCGACCGTCTCGTCGACAGCGGCGTGCATGGCCTGTTCTTTCTCGGCAGTGCCGGCGAAACGGCCCACATGTCAGCCGAGATGCGTCTCGAGATCGCCGAGTTCTGTCTCGACAAGGTCGCCGGTCGCCTGCCGACGCTGATCGGCATCTCGTGGCCCAGCACCAGGGAGACCATCCGCTTCGGTCTCCATGCCAAGGCCCACGGCGCCGATGGCGTGGTGGCGATCAATCCCTATTACGCGGCCTTGTCCGAGGCGAACATCTACCGCTATTTCCGCGACACGGCGGAAGCGGTCGAGCTGCCCTTGATGATCTACAACTTCCCCGGCGTCACCAAGCAGGACCTGTCGCCCGACCTTCTGAAGCGCCTGGCCGTCGATTGCCCGGTTATCGCCGGCCTCAAGGACACGGTCGACACCCTGAGCCATATCCGCAGGTCGATCCATGTTATCAAGGAAGCCCGCCCCGACTTCCTGGTGTTCGCCGGTTACGACGAGTATCTCTACGGCACGTTGATCATGGGTGGCGACGGTGTGGTTCCGGCTTCGGCCAACTTCGCCCCGGAGCTGACGGTTGGCATCTACGAGGCCTATCGGAAGGGCGACCACGCCACGGCTGTGGCGTTGCAGCAGCGGCTCGTGCACATCCCCAACCTCTACGCCATCGAAAATCCGTTCTACGCGGTGGTGAAGGAGGCCATGCGCCTCACTGGCCAGGATATTTCCGGGGCGGTCCTGCCACCGGCCGCCCCCATCGACCCGGCGAACAAGCCGGTGGTTGAAGCTGCGCTCCGGAGAGCAGGTCTTCTCTGAGAGGATGAGCGGATGGCGACGCCGGCTGGTCGCTCGGCTGTCGCTGTCCGCTTTTTGTTTTAGAGGTCCTCGAAGTCGGCGGGAATGTTCTCGCTGAACACCGGCAAAACCGGCAGGGGCGACAAGGTCGGCAGCGCGTCCCCTCGTACGGCGGCAATCAGCCGCTGAACCGACAGCCGGGCGAGAGACTCCGGATTCTGATCGATCGCCACGTCCATCACCCCGGAGAGCAACAGGCGTCTCGTGTGCTCGGACAGGTCGTGCCCGACGAAGACGATCTCGCCGGCCCGGCCCGACTCCCCGAGCGCTTGTCCGATACCCCGATTGCCGGCGCCGATGTTGTAGAGTCCTACGAGGTCGGGCAGGTCCGCCAGGACCGCTTTGGCCTCGTCGTAGGCGCGGGATGGGTCGTCCTGAATTTCGCGATGCACGGCGATGGAAAGATTGGGAAAGCGTTCCTGCAAGATATGGCGGAATCCCATCTCGCGCTCTTCATGTCCTCTGTAGGCCAAAGCGCCGGCGAACAGCGCTACCGACCCCGACCGCTTGCCGACGAACCGGCCGAGCAGATGGCCGGCAAGCCGCCCCGCGGTCCGGTTGTCGATTCCCACATAGCCGGCCGTCGCCACGTTGGAGATGTCGGAGACCAGCGTGAGGACCGGGACGCCCGAACGCACCACGCTGCGAATGGCCTCCCGCACCGTGGGATGGTCGATGCCGATGACCCCGATGCCTTCCGACTTGCCGACCAGGCCGGAGAGGACCTGGGCGAGCGCCTCGGAGTCGAATCCCTTGATGGAGCGGACGCGGGCCTCGACGCCCTCCTTCTGGGCGGCGCGGACGATGCCCGTCGCCAGCATGGTCATGAAGGTGTTGGCCCCCCCGGGCAGCACGAAATCGAGCGCCGCTGGATGGGCCGATACCGCAGGGGGCACATCGGTGTTGGCTTCGATCGCGATGGCCGGCTTCTGCAGGCCGGCTTCCTCTTCCGAGAGATAGCCAAGAGCAACTGCCGTTGACAGAACCTGCGCTCGCGTCCGCTCCTTAACGCCATCCCGGCCATTCAGCACGCGGTCGACCGTCGTCTTCGAGACCTTGGCCTTGGCGGCGATGTCGGTCAGCGTGGCTCGTCTGTTGTCCAATTCCACCCCCGAAGGTTTCCCGCGAGGCATGCCCCGAGCGAACCTAAATGATGTCCAACGCCTTCGCCTTGCTTGCGGGCGGCGAGTTCCGACGGTGACTACCTCAGCCTTTAGGCTTAGTGGCTTTCACCGATGGCTTCCAATTCGGCAGTTTTGACAACGCGTTGCTGCTCAAGCCGATGGACCGTGACATAGCATCAAAAAACACCATTTCGCAACACCCATGATTCCATAATTGACACCATTTAGCGTCGAATATAGACGTCACTTGCAGAAGGATTTTGGTCCTTTCTGAAATTTTAGTTTCAAAATGCATCACTCAGTCCCGGGGTTGCGCTTGGCGCTCCTCATTGAGGGCTGCGCAAGGAGAGTCAGATGATCGACTTCAACGATCCCAAGCAGGTCGCGAAGGCAATTCAGTTCACCAACGTCAACCCCGACCTCACCCGCGAAGGCCTGCTGAAGCATCTGGAGATCTGCCAGAAGTATGGTTTTGACGCCGCGATGATCGGACCCTGCTGGGTGAAGCTTGCTAAGGACGTGCTGAAGGGCACCGGCGTGCGCGTTGCCACCACCTGCAACTTTCCGATCGCCAACGACACCACCGCCATGAAGGTCGCCGTCGTTCGCGAGCTGGCCAAGGAAGGCGCCGACGAGTTCGATTTCCCGCCCAACCCCGGCTTCCTGCTCGGTGGAATGGAGAAGGAGTATTTCGAGGAGCTGAAGGCCGTCACCGAAGCTGCCCATGAGGGCGGCATGAAGGTCAAGGCCATGCTGGAGTTCGGCTACATCACCACCGAAGAGCTGAAGATCAAGGCGGCCCGCTACGCCTGCGAGGCCGGGATCGACTGGGTGAAGCAGTCGAGCGGTTGGGGCAAGGGCGGTTGCGCGGCCACCGAGGAGGACGTGCGTATCCTCAAGGCCAACATCAAGGCGCCGTGCCGCGTCAAGGTGTCCGGCAAGGTCAACACCATCGAGAAGATGAAGGCCATGTTCGAAGCCGGCGCCGAGCTGGTCGGCACCAGTTCCGGTCCGGAAATCGTCGAAAGCCGCGTCGGCGACCTGGCGAACTACTGAGCTGGCATAAGAGGCAAGGGAGGACAGCCATGTCTGTTGTCGTCATCGGCAGTTATGCCAAGGCGTTGGTCATCACCGCCGATCGTATTCCCGGAGAGGGTGAGACGCTTCTCGGCAGCGACTATCGTGAAACCTATGGCGGCAAGGGGTCGGACATGGCTGTCCAGGCTGCCCGCCTCGGCGCTTCGGTCGCCTATGTGGGGGTCGTCGGTGACGACACCCACGGGCGCGAGTTCGCCGAGCTGATGCGGTCCGAGAAGATCGACGTCACCGGTCTGCGGGTCGACCCCGGCAAGCCAACCGGCGTCGGCATCATCATCAAGGACACGCGCGGCCACAACGCCATCGTTGTCGACATGGGCGCCAACGGCCTGTTCGGCAAGGCGGACGTCGATGCGTCGGAGCCGATCCTCAAGGGCGCCAAGGTGGCGCTGGCACAGCTCGAAATCCCCTTGGAAACGGCTCTCTACGGCCTCACCAAGGCCAAGGCGGCGGGAGCGACCACCATCCTCAACCCGGCGCCCGCCCGCGACCTGCGCAACGCCGATCTTTCGTCCGTCGATATCGTCACGCCGAACGAGACCGAAGCGCGCATCGTCGCCGGCCTGCCGCCGGAAGCGGATGTGCCGCTGTCGGACATTGCCGCCATCCTGCTGGATCGGGGCTGCCGCGCCGTGGTGATGACCCTTGGCGACGCAGGCGCCCGGGTTTTTACCCATGAAGGCTCGACCGCCATTGCCCCGTGCCCGGTCGACGTCGTCGACAGCAACGGCGCCGGGGACAGCTTCAACGCCGGTCTCGCCGTGGCGCTGTCGGAGGGCAAGTCCCTGCCGGACGCGGCGCGCTTTGCCAACGCCGTCGCCGGTCTTTGCTGCACACGCTGGGAGACCGTTCCCTCCTATCACAATCGCAACGAAGTGGACGCGTTCCTGGCCGCCCAGTGAACGCGACCGATAACTGGAGGCGGGGCGCCGCGAGGCGCTCTGTCGGGAGAAAGACAAATGAGACCAGGACGTATCATCCATCCGGCCTTGGCCGAGGCGATCGCCACGCTCGGGCACACCGACATCGTGATGGTCACCGACGCTGGCTTCCCGATTCCGCAGGACGCCAATCGCATCGATCTCGGCTTCTGGGAGGGAATCCCGGATGTTCGCGACATTCTGCGGGTCATCGTCGGCGAGGCCTTTTTCGAAGAGGTCCACTTCGCCACTGAAGTCCGCGATTGTCATCCCTCGCTCTATGCCGATGTCCAGAAGATCTTCACCGGTTCCGGCGCGGCCTTCAAGGGAACGACCCACGAGACGTTGTGCGGCGACTTTGCCCACCGCGCCAAGGTCGTCATCCGCTCGGGCTCCTTCGAGCCCTGGGCCAACTTCGCGCTTGTCGCCAGCACCGATCCCTTTGCCTGGTTCACTGCGAACTCGGGAGTGAAACCGCTGCCGGCCTATGTGGAGCGCCGCGCCCGCATGACCGCCAAGGAGGTGCCGGCTCTCGGCTGAACCGCACCAGGAACGATAAGCGGAGCCGGTGGAGGCCGGCTCCGACACCAAAAGGGAGGAGACCTGCATGCCCCTGGATATCGATCTCGACTTCGGGATCACGCCGAAGATGCCGCGCGACCGTTCGATGCGTATCGGCTGCATCGGTTCTGGCTTCATCATGAACGACTGCCATCTGGAAGCTTACGGGCAGGTCGGCTTCAATCCCTACGCCATTGCGTCCCGCAACCGTGCGCACGCCGAGGCTGCGGCTTCTCGCCACGGCATAGGCGTCGTCTACGATAGCTGGCAGGATCTTGTCGCCGACCCTCGGGTCGAGATCCTCGACATTGCCATTCCGCCGGACCTGCAGGTGGACGTCATTCGTGCGGCGGCGCGGCAGGCCTCGCATATCCGGGGCATCCAGGCGCAGAAGCCGCTCGCCATGTCGCTCGACGATGCCCGCGAGGCCGTCAAGATCGCCGCCGACGCCGGCATCGCCCTCTCGGTCAACTCCAACATGCGTTACGACCAGTCGATGCGGGCGCTGAAGTCGGTGCTGGATCGCGGCTGGCTCGGTGAGCCGGTGTTGGCCACCATCGAAATGCGGGCAATCCCCCATTGGCAGGATTTCCTGCACAAGTATAGCCGGGTCGAGCTCATCAACATGGGCATCCACCACATCGATGCCTTCCGCTTCCTGTTCGGGGATCCCGAGAAGATCACCTGCCTTGCCCGCCGCGATCCCAGGACGCAGTTCGAGCATATCGACGGCATCACCCAGTACACGTTCCAGTATGCGAACGGCGTGATGGCGACCAGCCTGGATGACGTCTGGACCGGCCCCAAGGGCGAGAGCGACGACGACATCTACATCCGCTGGCGCGTCGAGGGGACCGAGGGACTGGCGAAGGGCAGCATCGGCTGGCCCAAGTACCCGGCTCGTACCCCCTCGACCTTCGCCTTCACGACAAAGCGCACGCCCAAGGCCTGGATCGCGCCGAGCTGGGATGCCGTGTGGTTCCCGGATGCCTTTGCCGGCCCCATGGCCCAGCTGATGTGCGCCATCGAGGACGGCACCGAACCGGAACTGTCGGGTCGAGACAACCTCAAGACGCTCGCCTGCGTCGAGGCCTGTTATCGGTCGATTGCCGAGGAACGGACCGTGCGCTTCGACGAGTTCGATCTTTGATCAACGACGGCGGACCGTCCGGAGGAGGATCCGGACGGCACCATCAACACCTTGCAAAAAGGGAGGAAACAACATGATCCCCGTTGGCATTTTTACCGGCTATTTCCCCTATGCTCTCGCCGAAACCATTTCCAAGCTGAAGGGGCACGGCTTTAGTACCGTTCAGCTCGATCTGGCCTTCAAGGACATCGACTTCACGCCCGGCACAGTGACGAAGGACAAGTGCCACAAGGTGCGCGACGCCTTCCGCGACGCCAACCTGCCGATCAGCTGCATCTCCGGCTACACCAACATCATTCATCCCGACCTTGCCGAGCGCCGCCGCCGGGTGGAAGCTCTGAAGGAGATCATCCGTCACGCCCGCGACCTCGGCACGCCTTACGTCATCTCCGAAACCGGCACCTACAACACGGAGAGCGACTGGGTGCATGACCCGAAAAACAAGACCGAGAAAGGCTACGAGACCTGCGTCAAGGTAATCGAGGAGCTCGCCCAGGAAGCCTATGACCACGGCGCGGTGTTCCTGGTCGAGAACTACGTCAACAACGTCATCGGCTCGGTGCGCGAGTTGCAGCGACTGTTCGCCGATGTGCCGCATCCCGGTCTCGGCCTGCTGATGGATCCGACGAACTACTTCGACGATGCCCATATCGGCCACATCGACGAGACGCTGAACGAGATCTTCGATGCGCTCGGTCCGAAGATCCGCATTGCCCATGCCAAGGACTGCAAGCGCGCCGAAAATGCCGCCGAGAAGCACGCCCACATCGACGCGTCCGAAGCCCACACGTTCCGGGGCGCCGGCGCGGTCGAATTGCCGGCTCCCGGCCTCGGCTCGCTCAACTACGAGCTCTACCTGAAGCGTCTCGCCGTCCTGCATCCCAACATGCCCCTGATCATCGAGCACCTCGATGAAGCCGACGTGCCCCGCGCCAAGCGCTTCGTCGACGGGGTGTTGCGCAAGATCGGCGCCTGATCAGGCGCATGCCGACCGGCTGAGCCAGCAGCCGGTCGGCCCAGAATCCCCCCGTTTGAGGCGCATGAGAGGGCTGGATCGTCGCGATTTGCCGGTCGGACAGTGCCGGCCGGCGCATTCCTCGATCTCAGGTGGGGCGAGGTTCCTGATCTTTCACCTGCGGTTGGGTCGAGCCGCGCTCGACGAGGGAAACCGGCAGGGTGATGTTGGAGATCTCCGCGTCCGGTGCGTCAAGACGGCGAACCAGGAGATCGACGGCGTCTCGGCCCAATTGGCCGAGCGGCTGCCGTACGGTCGTCAGGTTGAGAAGCGGCCAACCCGACCACTGCATGTCGTCGAACCCCATGACCGACATGTCTTCCGGCACGCGGATGCGCATTTGCCGCAGGGCGCTGAGTGCGGTCATGGCGATCAGGTCGTTGACGCAGACGACCAGCGACGCGTCGCGCCGGCCCAGGGCGTCGAAGGCTTCCGACGGAAGGCTGGGAACCAGCGGGACCTCGATGTCCCAGACGATGTCGAGGCTGCCCCGTGCCGCTTCGATGAATCCCTCTCGCCGCTCGCGGCTGCTGTAGAGGTTTTGCAACCCGGAGAGCAGTCCGACGCGGCGGTGGCCGAGGCCGATCGCATAGTCGGCCAGCAATCGCCCGCCGCCACGATGGTCGGCATAGACCGAATCCATCCCGTCCATCGGCTGGTCGATGACGACCAGGGGCAGGGCCCGGCGGTCCGAAACGGCTCGTGGCGAAGCAAGAACGGCAATGGCGCCATCGACGCCGTGGTCGGCCAGCATGCGGATCGCCTCGGCTTCCCGGGTGGCGGTCTGCAGCCCGGAGTCGATGACGAAGGTGGCAAAGCCGTGCTCCTCGGCGCGCTGCTGAACCGCCTGGGCGATTTCCGGAAACACCGGGCTGAGCAGCGAGGGCATGATGCAGCCGATGACGTTGTTGCGTCCGGTCTTCAAGGCGCGCGCCACTCGATTGCGGCTGTAGCCGAGCTCGCGAGCCACCCGGCGTACATGCGCATCGACTTCCGGCGTCACCTTGTTGAGGTTGTTGAGAACGTAGGAGACCGTCGCTTGCGACACGCCTGCCGCCTTCGCCACGTCCTTGATCGTTGGAGTTCTCTCGCCGGACTTTCCCGCCGCCATTACGTCACTCAGAAGCTAACCATTTCGGTTTAATCGTGTAAATCCAGCCTTGACAAGGCTGCGGAGATCAAGAAATCTTCGTTTACACGTTTAAATTAGGCGCTGCTCTGGCGACCCGGCAACGGCACGACGGCTCGTCAGCGTGAGGGAATGCGCGTGTCGTCAATAAGAAGGGGAAATCATGATCCGTTTCGAGACGAGGCGCTCCGCCTTGCGCGCCGGTCTGGCTCTCGCCGCCGCCGGCTTTCTGAGCGTCGTCACCGTCGCCGAGGCTTCGGCTGCCGACAAGATTCTACTCATCATCAATGGGGCGCTCGGCGACAAGTCATTCTTTGACTCCGCCAACCATGGCATCGAGCTGATCAAGGCGAAGTATGCCGACAAGGTCGAAACCCGAGTTCTCGAAATCGGTGACGACGCAACCAAGTGGGAGCCGGCGCTGCTCGACGCCTCCGAGCAGGATTGGAACCTGATCATCCTCGGAACCTATTCGATCTCGGAAACGCTGGCCGAGGTTGCCACGCAGTATCCGGACAAGAAGTACATTCTGTTCGATGCCTCGGTTCCCTACGAGGACGGCGGCTACGAGAACGTCTACTCGATTTCCTACAAGCAGAACGAGGGTTCGTATCTCGGCGGTGTCTACAATGCCGAGCTGTTGAAGTCCGGCAAGCTCAAGGGAGATATCGGTTCTTCGCTGGGCTTCCTTGGTGGCATGGACATCCCGGTCATCAACGATTTCCTGGTCGGCTACATCGCCGGCGCCAAGTCGGTGACGCCGGACATCAAGGTGGCTGTCTCCTACGTCGGCTCGTTCACTGACGCCGCCAAGGGCAAGGAACTCGGCCTGGCCCAGTATCGTGCCGGCGTCGGCATCGGCTTCACCGCCGCTTCCCAGGCCGGCCTGGGGCAGCTGTCGGCCGCCAAGGAGACCGGTAGGTATGTGCTCGGCGTCGATTCCGACCAGGAAGCCATCTTTGCCGCCAGCGATCCGGCCATCGCCTCCCAGGTGGTCAGCTCGGTTCTGAAGAACGTCGATGTCAGCCTGTTGCAGGCCTACGACAAGTATGTTGCGGGCGAACTGAAGTTCGGGTCCGTCGAAAACCTCGGTCTGGCGGAAGGCGCCGTCGGTCTGGTGGAAAGCGGCAACTTCGAGAAGCTTGCGACGCCGAAGCTCCTTGCCGCCATCAAGACGGCAAAGGAAAAGATCGCCAGTGGCGAGGTCGAGGTGCCAAGCGCCTTTGGCATGTCCAGTGATGACCTCAATGCCCTGCGCAACTCCGTGAAGCCATGACAGATCGACGCGACGATGGGGAGCGAGCCGCCGGGCCTGCGCCCGTCGTCGCGTTCGACCATATCTCAAAGACCTACGCCAACGGAACCATAGCGCTCCGCGACGTGTCCTTCTCGATCCCTGCGCGGACCATTCATGCCATTTGCGGCGAGAACGGCGCCGGCAAGTCGACGCTGATGAAGATCCTGTTCGGCCTCGAAGGGCCGACGTCCGGTCAGGTCTTGCTCGATGGCCAGCCGGTATCGACCGCCACGCGCGACTTCGCCGGGCGCCACGGCATCGGCATGGTGCATCAGCACTTCTCGCTCATCCCGACCTTGTCGGTGACCGAGAACATCATCCTCGGCCACGAGCCCAAGAAAGGCGTCTTGATCGATCGCGCCGCCGCCCGGGCCAAAGTCGAGGCCCTGTCGCAAAGATATGGCCTCGCCGTCGATCCCGACGCCATCACCGGGCGGCTGCCGGTTGCCGCCCAGCAAAAGGTGGAAATTCTGAAGGCGCTGTCGCGCGACACCCGCGTTCTCATCCTCGATGAGCCGACCGCCGTCTTGTCTCCTCCCGAGATCAACGAGCTGTTCAACAGGCTGCGGGATCTCAGGGACCATGGCATCACCATCCTCTTCATTTCGCACAAGCTCAACGAGGTGCGCAGCCTTGCCGAGTCGGTGACGGTCCTGCGGGCTGGCCAGGTGGCCGGCGCCGCTCGCCTCGCCGACGTGCCCGACAACATGATCATGCAGATGGTGATGGGGCGCCCGGTGGAGATCACGCGTCGAGAGCCGCGCCAGGTGACCGGCGAGCCGCTGCTCGTCATGTCCGGCGTGAGCCTCGCTTCGCGCGATCCTGCCGACCGGCTGCGAGACATCGACCTCGTCATTCATCCCGGCGAGATCGTCGGCGTCGCCGGTGTCGATGGCAGCGGCCAGCGCGGGTTGGTCTCGCTGGTCACCGGAGCCGCTCGACCGGGGGCGGGCTCGATCCGCTTCGATGGCGAGGACATGGCCGCCGCGTCGACCGCGCGCTGGAGGGCTCGCGGCATGGCGCATCTTCCCTCCGACCGCTTTACCCAAGGCGGCGTACCGGCCCTGACGCTGATCGAGAACGCCATCGCCGGCACCGATGGAGACCGGCGCTTCCAGCGCGGTCCCTTTCTTCGCGGCGGCGCCATTTCCGACGCGGTCGCGGGCATGGTCGAAGATTATTCGGTTCGGGCTCTGTCGATCGGAGAGAGGCTCGACTCCCTGTCGGGCGGCAACGTGCAGAAGCTGATCGCCGCGCGCGAGCTGGCAACCAAGCCGCGCTTCCTGATCGCCGACCAGCCCACGCGCGGCATCGACGTCGCCGCCGCCGCCTTCATCCACAAGCGCATCATGGGCGTCGCCGAACGTGGCGCCGCGGTCCTGCTCGTCACGGCCGATCTCGATGAACTCCTGCGATTGTCCGATCGGGTCGTGGTGATGTTCGGCGGACAGATCACCGCCGCGCTCGCCAACGAGGCGCACCTGACGCCGGAGCGGCTCGGTCCCTTTATGCTCGGCTTGGAGGGCATGCCATGAACCGAGCCTTTCTGGCCAACCTTGTCCGCCTCGCGATAACGCTGGCGGTCATTGGGACGGTGATCCTGGCGGTCCTGCTTCCCTTCGCCTTGCCGCACGACCATCCCGGCACCGTGATCGCAGCCTTTCTGCTCGGTCCGCTGTCGAGTCTCCGGCATCTTGGCAACGTCGCCGAGTATGCGACGCCCATCGCGTTCACCGGCCTTGCCGCCACGGTGGTATTTCGCTCCGGCCTGTTCAATCTCGGCATCGAGAGCGGCGTCTTCCTGGGTGGCCTCGCCGCCACTACGGCGGCACTGCTTCTGCCATCTTTCGGCCCGTTCACGCCACTTGTCGCCATTGTCTTCGGCGCCGTCGTCGGCAGCATATCCTGCATCATACCCGGCGAACTTCGTCTTCGCTGGGAAGCGCCGGAAATGGTGACCTCGCTGGTGCTCAACTTCGCCATCCTTTACGCTGGCGTCTTCTTCCTCAACTATTACCTGCGCGATCCGGCCGCCGGCTCGCTGATGTCCTATCGCATCCCAGCCGATGCCAAGCTCGATCGTCTCCTGGCGGGAACGCGCCTCAACTCGGGCGCCATCGTGGCGTTGGTCGCCTGTCTCGCCGGTGGTGTGTGGCTCTATTTCACGCGCTCCGGTCTCAACCTTCGGATCGTCGGGCAAGGACCGGTGTTCGCCTCTCATCTCGGTCTGTCGTCCCGGCGGATCGTCATGCAAGCGCAGATCGTCGGAGGCATGATTGCTGGCATGGCCGGAGCCATCCAGGTTCTGGGGCTCTATCCGCGCTTCTCGTGGACGCAGCTGCCCGGGCTCGGCTGGACGGGTATCATCATCGCCATCCTGGCCCGGGAAAATCCCTTCTATGTCGTCCCTGCCGCCCTGTTCCTCGGCTATCTGCAAGTTGGCGGCGACTTTCTGGCCCGCGATATCGGCATCCCGAGCGAAGTGGTCGGCCTGATCACGGCCGCCATCATGCTGGCCGTCACGGCGACCGCCATTTTTCAGCATCCCGCCGTGCTTCGGCTGATCCGTCGGATACGGCGGGTGGAGGCTGCGCGATGACCGGGCTCCTCAACATCGTCGCCGATCCCGCGACCTTCGCAACGGTGCTTCGCGTCATGACGCCGCTGCTGATCGCTGCGCTCGGCATCCTGATCTCCGATCGCGCCGGGGTGTTCAACCTCGGCATGGAGGGCATGATGCTGACCGGCGCGCTCGTCGGCGTTCTGGTCAGTGCCTGGACCGGCAGCGCCTGGCTCGGTTTGCTGGCTGCGGTCGTCGCCGGGGGACTGATGGGCGCGCTGATGGCGTTTGCCGTCAACACCCTGGGCGCGAACCTGATCATCACCGGCATTGCGATGAATCTCGCGGCCTCCTCGGGGACGACGCTCGGTCTGTTTTTTGCCACAGGCGACAAAGGCATGTCCGGTGCCCTCAAGAGCGGTGTCATGCCATCCATCGACCTGCCTTTCGTCGGGGACATCCCTGTCATCGGGCCGTTCTTGTCCGGGCATAACGTGCTCACCTACGGCGCCCTGCTGGCTGTGCCGCTGGTCAGCCTGATGATGGCGAGAACGGCGTTCGGCTTGCGCATTCGCGCCGTCGGCGTCGATCCGAAGGCGGCTGCCACGGTGGGCATTTCCGTGAAGCTCATCCAGCTCAAGGCGCTCATCCTGTCGGGCGTGCTCGGCGGCATGGCAGGCGCCTATCTCTCGATGGGCTACGTCTCCTGGTTTGCCCAGGACATGACGGCCGGACGAGGCTTCATTGCCATCGCCATCGAGGTGATGGGCATGGGCACGGCCTGGGGCACTCTCGCCGCCACCATCGTCATCGCCATCGCCGAGACGCTGGCCATCACCATGCAGACGCTCGGGCTGCCGAACGAACTGATGCAGATGATTCCCTATGTGGTGCCGATCGTCGTTCTGACCATCTGGACCGCCCGCGGTCGCGCCAAGCGCGTCGCCCTCAAGTAATCCACCAAGAACCGATGGGAAAAGCCATGAAAGCCTGGGAAGTGACGCGCGATCTCCTGCGACAGACGATGCCGGTCGTTCGCAGCAAGGAGGAACAGACCTGGGATGCCAGCGCTGCCATGGCCGGACAGGACTTCCTGCTCTCCCTGTTCTGGAAGAGCAACGTACCGGGTTCGGCCGCGCCCGAGAATCTGATGGCGGCGGCGCTGCAGTCGCTGGAGAACAAGGGCTACGTTCTGGCTCCCTATTCGGAGCTTCTCAGCGAGGGGCTCGCGGCGCTCGCCGCCGGCGACTTCGAGCGCCTCTACACCATCGACATGCGCCTGCGCGTGCTGATGCGGGCGGCACGGCCGGATCCCGACCACCCGTCGCAGAAAACGGTCCGGCACGCCTCATGGTCCGAGTTCGAACGCACGGTCGCTTGGTCGGCCGATGTCGTGCCGACCTATGACGACGCCGAACTCCGGGACCGTCTGGCCGCCGGCTGGCTCGGCCAGTTGGTGGGGGCCGCCGCCGGAACGGCTCTCGAGGGCTACTCGGCCGAGAACCTGCTCAAGGTGTTCGGACCGATCCGCTCCTATGTGCGCGAGCCCAACACCTATAACGACGACATCACCTTCGAGATCGCCTTCCTGGAAGCTTATGGGGCCGAAGGGCCGAGCATCAGCGGCGCCGACATCTGCGAGCGCTGGACCAGCCTCATCCCGACGGCCTGGTCGGCCGAGGCGATCGCGTTGTCCAGCATGCGCCGGGGGCTGCTGCCGCCGGAGACCGCGACGACCGATAATCCTTTTGACGAGTGGATCGGTGCCCAGATGCGCGGCATCATTTGCGGCATGGTCGCTCCCGGTCGGGCGCGCGAGGCGGCGCGCCTGGCCTGGACGGATGCGGAAGTCTCGCATGCCGGGAACGGCATCCTCGGCGAGGTGTTCAACGCCGTGCTTGCCGCGCGCGCCTTTGTCGAGCCGGATGTCCGCTCGTTGCTGACTTCGACGATCGCGCTGTTCAGCACCGACACCGAATATGGCGCCGTGCTCGACTTTGCCTTGCAGGCTTGCGAGGCGGCATCCGATTGGCGCGGTGCCTGGGCCGTCTGCGATGACCGCTATGTCGAGTACAACTGGATTCACGCCTATCCGAACGCCGCCGCCGAGGTGATCGCTCTTTATTTCGGCAAGGGGGACTTCGACCTCACCCTTGAGATCGTCTGTGGCATCGGTCACGACGTCGACTGCAATGCGGCGCAGATCCTCGGCGTGTTGGCCATCGCCAAGGGGAGGGCGGTGATCGCTGATCGCTGGTCGGCACCACTCCTCGCCGACGACATCGTCACCTATATGAGGCGGCCGGCCAAAATATCGTTCGATGCACTGGTCGACCAGACCCTCGACGCCGTGGTCAAGTGGCGGAAATAGTCGCGCCCCATTGAAAGTCGGCGAGCGGATAGGGGACTTCCTGTCCGTAGGCATCATGGACACTGCCCCGAAAGGGGCGGTGTCTTTGTATGCGTTGCTTTCGACCGTCGGCGACAAACGCTGCTCTTTGCCTCGTTGCCAGCGGGCGCGGCACGGGATGAACTCGGCCATATGCTCTGGTCAAATACTTGTACGTGTTGTAAATCTCGTCCGTACGAACGGACCACCAGGTATCATGGAAGCCATCAACCGCACGTCCGCCGAGCCCTACTACCAGCAGCTCAGCCGAATTATCGAGCAGCGCATTCGATCCAATGAGTTGTCCCCCGGCGCGCGCCTGCCGTCGGAGAGCGATCTCTGCCGTACGTTCGATCTGTCCCGGTCCACGGTTCGCGAAACGTTACGCGCGTTGCAGGAGCAGGGGTTGATCAGGATGATCCCCCGGCGTGGCGCCTTCGTCGCGGAGAAAGGCCAGGGCGACTGGATGCTGCAGGTAACGCGCGGCTTCTTCGAGTCGGAGGTGGATGGGACCAGGACGGTGGACACCACCGTCTTCCGGAACGGGCTGGAGCCGCTGCCACGCGAGGCGAGCGATGCCCTTGGCCTTGAGCCGGGCGCGGCCGGCTTCATTCTCGAGCGGTTGCGCTGTCTCGACGGTCGGCCTGCCGTCTACTCCACCAACTTCATGCCACCGGAAGTCGGGGCAACACTGGCCGGCACCGATGTGTTGCGGGGCACTCAGTCGCTCAACCAGACGCTTCGGGCCGCCGGGTACCAGATTTCCAGCGCGCGCCGCGAGGTGGCCGCCGTCGGGGCGCCGGAGCTGCCCGCCCGCTTCCTAGGCCTCGACGTGCGCGATCCCGTGCTGCTGATCCGCTCGCTGTCGCGCGGGCCGGATGGTCGCCCGTTCGATTACTACTGGTCCTACGCCAGATCCGACGTGGTCAAGATCGCCGTCGAGGCGCAGGCCATGGAAGGCGAGTGAGCCTCAGGCGGATATTTCGCTGACTTTCAGCAAGGGTGACAGATCCGGCCGGGCTCCGGCGATCAGGGCGGCGCCGAAGGCGGCGAGCTCGGGTTCCCCGATTCGCAGTACCGGACGGTTGAGAACGGTGGCGCGCAACCGCATTAGCGCGTCGGAGCGGCTCCAGCCTCCGGTCGCATAAAGCGGCCCGCTGTCGATGCCGGACGCAGCGAGATCGTCGAGAATGCCGGCCGTCACCTCGGTCGCGGCAACCAGGAGCCGCGCGGCGATGCGTCGAGCCTCTTGCGGATCTGCGCGGCCGAGAGCTTCAGCAATGTCCTGGGGTGCCATCGTGTCGGGGTGGGCCCCGCCGTCGAGGGGAATATGGTCGGCGGAGAGCAACTCGCCAAGCAGATCGCCGCCGGGCGTTGGAACTCTCAACACGGCCAGCGTTGCCGCGAACTCGAACACCTTGAACCGCGCTTCGCGGCTGCGGTGCAACACGGGAACCGAGCGGACGATGCCCGGTCGAGGCGGCGCCGGAGAATCGGCTTCCGCGTAGACGACTTCGGCGGTGCCGAGTGAGTCGACGATGGCACCGGGGCTCATGAGATCGGCCACTGAGGCGGCGACCGGATGGTCGTGGCCGCCGGCGACGAGGCGCGTTGCGGTCGTCACCGCACCAGACTGCGTCAGACGCCCCGCACGCATATGCCCGACGATCGCGCCGGCCATCCGAACCGGCGGAAGCGTTGGCGCTTGGGCTGCCAGAAGGAGCTCGGGGAGAAAAGCGCGTCCGGAAATGTCGTAGCAGGCGGTGCGCGCTGCCAGCGTCTCCGACATGAAGGTCTCGCCGGCCCACCAGGCGGCGGGATAGTCGGTCAACGCCATCCAGGTTGCCGACGCCTCCATCGGCTGATGGCGGGCGACCCACAGCCATTTGGCTGCCGTGCGGGTTGGCTCGAAACAGAGCCCGGTGTCGGCGGAGCGGTCGAAGGCGGCGGCGAGCCAGGCCGCCTCCGTCTCGGCGCGATTGTCGAACCAGGCGATGGCCGTCGTCAGCGGCCGCAGCCCGGCGTCGACGAGGAATCCATCCTCGCCGACCCCGGCCGCGGCGATGGCAGCGATCGGCTGCCCGCCGGACGCTGCCCGCCAAGCGTCGATGATCATGTCCTCAAGCGCATGGATGAGAACATTCGGCGCAACGTCAGCAGCTCTCGCAGGTGGATTGTCTTGCCCGAGCCGCGGCGTCGGCCGATGGCGACGGGCGATGACGCCGCGTCGGTCATCGACCAGGATCACCTTGATGTTGGTGGAGCCAACATCGATGCCGCAGAAGAGCTCGGACATCGCACCTTCCTTACCAGTGGCGGGTATAGTGCTGACGCGTGAGGCGCGCCAGCTCGCGGATTGTCTCCTTGGCTTCGGCTTCCGGCCGTTGCCAGACCTTGCGGCCGATGACCAGCCCCTGCGCGCCGGCCCGGATCACCTCTTCCGAGTCGGTCAGCGTCGTCTTTGCGTCACCGGACAGTGCGCCGCCGGCAATGACGATCGGGATGCGCAGTTCTTCGACGAGGCGGGCGGTCTCCTCGGCTCCGGGGAAGGTGATCTTGATGATGTCGGCGCCAAGATCGAAGGCAATGCGCGCCACCTCGATCTCCTGCTTTACGACTTCCGGCGAGCGAGGCGCGGCAAGCAGCACCGGCTCTACCATGACTGGCATCTCCCACTTCACCGCTTCGGAGATAACGCGGCCGATGCGCTCGCAGTAGAGCACTTTCTCTTCGTCGGACACGTTCCAGGGCAGCAGCAGCTTCACGCAGTCGACCCCGAGGCGGACGGCGTCCTCGAGCTGCGCGACGATGGTGCCGGTGCCCTTTTCAGGTGTCTTGGTCGACCAGAAGGCGTCGATGGCCAGCACGCGGGCAAACTGGGATTGCCGCGCCAGCAGTGCCTCGGTGGCACGGACGATGCCGGTGGTCACCATGAAGCCGGTAACGTCTTCCTGCATATAGCTCTTGATGACGTCGACTGGTGACTCCAGAGCAGGAACACGACCCCAGACGACGCCGTGGTCGACCGGCACGATCAGCGCCGCTCGATCTTCGTGGAAAAGCCGGTTCATGCGGTAGCTCGTCGAGAGCCGGTGGTGGGCCATGGTTCATCTCCTCGTTTTTCTTGAGTCCCGACCGAGCACGGGGAACGGCAGCGTATCGCTGGACGCGGTTGCTCGCAGAACATTTTTGTCTGTATTGTACGGACAAGACATCTGTACCTTTTGCGTGATGCCACGTCAATACCGCTTGACAAGGGCTCAAGGCCGAACGTAATGTCCGTCTTGTCCGTACAGTCATGCCAAGCGGTTTGGCGGGCTGACAGCTGCGCATCGCGAGCGGGAGGAAGGCGTGAAGAAGCTCATCAACGACGTCAGCACCGTCGTCGACGACATGATCGACGGTCTCGTCCGGTCGGTCGATGGCCTCAGTCGCATCGCAGGTGAGCGAGTGATCGTCCGCGCCGATCTCGATGCCATCCGCTCTTCGGGTCAGGTGGCCCTGGTGTCGGGAGGCGGTTCGGGGCATGAACCGGCCCATGCCGGCTACGTTGGTGCAGGAATGCTGACCGCCGCCGTCTGCGGCGACGTCTTCACCTCGCCGTCCACCGACGCCGTCCTGGCGGCGATCCGGGCAGTTGGCGGACCGGATGGTGTGCTCCTCATCGTGAAGTCCTATACCGGCGACCGGCTCAATTTTGGCCTCGCCGCGGAAATCGCCCGTGCCGAGGGCATTCCCGTCGAGATGGTCATCGTGGCCGATGACGTTTCGCTGGCGACGGGCAGCGACACAGCCGGGCGGCGCGGCATCGCCGGTACGGTTCTCGTTCATAAGGTGGCCGGAGCGGCCGCCGCCGCTGGCAAGCCGCTCGACGAAGTGGCCGAACTGGCCCGCCGGGTGATTGGCTCGGTCGGTTCGATGGGGGTCGGTCTCAGTCCTTGCACGGTGCCAGCCGCCGGGCGGCCCGGCTTCTCACTTGCCGACCACGAAGTCGAGTTTGGTCTCGGCATCCATGGGGAACCGGGAGTTCGTCGTGACCGGCTACAGCCTGCCAGCGCCCTTGTGTCGACGGTGATCGGTCGCATCTTTGAAGATCGTGGCATCAAGGCCGGGGATCGCGTGGCGCTGCTCGTCAACAATCTCGGCGCGACGCCGTCGATGGAAATGTCCATCGTTGCCGGCGAGGCGGTTCGCGCCGCCGAGGCGCTGGGCGTTCGCGTGTCGCGCATGTGGACGGGAGCATTCCTGACCGCTCTCGACATGGCCGGTTTCTCGCTGTCGGCACTGGTCGTCGACGATGAACTCCTCGGCCTTCTCGATGCGCGCACGTCGGCGTCGGCCTGGCCCGTCTCGGCAGCGCCGCTGTCCCTTTCCGCGCCGGTTGTCGTGCCTGTTCCAAACACCGAAAGTGCCCGAAGAGGCGGTGAGGGTGATGGGATGCTGGTCGCCGCCATCGAAGCGGCCGCGAAGGCCCTGATCGCCGACGAACCTCGTCTCACCGCCCTCGATCAGGCGGTCGGCGACGGAGATCTCGGTCTCAACCTCGCCCGTGGCTCGCAGGCCATCCTGGCGGAGCTCGATGATTACCGCCATCTCGACAGGTCGGCGGCCTTGCGCCGCCTGTCGGCGACAGTCCGCAAGTCGGTGGGCGGCACGTCCGGCGTGCTTTATGCCGTCGGTCTGATGAGCGCCGCCGCAGCGGTGGAGCGCGGGAAGGGGGGCGAGGTCGCTTGGGGCGAGGCGCTCAAGGCCGCTGCGGACGCCGTAGCCAGGCTCGGCGATGCCCGCGTTGGCGACCGAACCATGCTCGATGCTCTGGTGCCGGCGGTCGAGGCACTGGAAGTGGAAGGTAATGACGCGCGCGGCGCTCTCGCCGCAGCCATTCAAGCTGCCGCCGCAGGCGCAACGGCAACCGCGTCCATCACCTCGCGTCGCGGACGATCAAGCTATCTCGGCGATCGCGCGGTCGGCCACCCCGATCCCGGGGCGGAGGCGGTGGTCGTCTGGTTGTCGGCCATTGGGAGAGCCATTGCCCCGAAAAGCGCCTGACGATGTGAGTTTGGTGCGGCCGTTCTGGAGGTAGCGAACGGCCGTTCCGGAATGCAGACCGCTTGTCTGCCAAGGGCGATGCGGCGGCGACGATCCGCCGTACCGTTCGAAAAAGGAGGAGACCCCAAAATGAAGCCAGCAACGTATCTCATGGCTGCCGCCGCGTTCGCGCTCGCGGCGCTTCCGGCGGCCGCTGCCGACAAGGTTCCCGAACGTGTCGGTATCACAGTCGGCACGCTCGGCAACCCGTTCTTCGTTCCGCTGGTGGCGGGCGCCAAGGACACGGTCGTCAAGGCCGCTCCGAGTGCCGATGTGACGGTGATCGGCGCCGACTATGATCTCAACAAGCAGGCCACCCAGATCGACAACTTCATCGCTTCGGGTGTCGGTCTGATCCTGATCAACTCGGTCGATGCCAACGCCATTTCGCCGGCTATTGCCAAGGCCAAGGCGGCGGGCATCACCGTGGGCGCCTTCGACGTCTCGGCCAACGGTGCCGACGTGACGGTGATGACCAACAACGTCCAGGCCGGCGAGATGGCCTGCAAGTATCTGGCCGATCAGCTGAAGGGCAAAGGCGACGTCGTCATCATCAATGGCCCGCCGGTATCCTCGATCATCGACCGCGTCACCGGTTGCAAGAAGGCCTTTGCCGAATATCCGGACATCAAGATCCTGTCCGACAATCAGGACGGCAAGGCGTCCCGCGATGGCGGCTTCGCCGTCATGCAGGGTCTTCTGACCCGCTTCTCCCATATCGACGCCGTGTTCGGAGCCAACGATCCGACCGCCCTCGGCGCCGATCTCGCTGCCAAGCAGCTCAACCGGCAGGAGATGATCATTGCCGGCGTTGACGGCGCTCCCGATGTCGTCGCCGCCCTCAAGTCGGGTGATACCCGGATCGTCGCCTCTTCCTCCCAGGATCCCTATGCGATGGCTGCCAAGGCCACCGAGATGGCGCTGGCCGTGTTCCGCGGCGAGAGCCAGCCCTCGGAGCCGGTGCTGCTCGACACCAAGTTGGTCACGGCTGACAACGTGAACAGCTACATCGGATGGGATGCCGAACGCTGACGGCAGCAACCTGCCGCCGCGGCGCTCCCCCCTGCCGCGGCGGTATTTCCTGGACAGCTGACCGATCGGGAGAAAAAGCCGTGAACGAACCGACGGACGGGGCGGCGCCTCTGCTCGAGATGCGCCACATCAGCAAGACCTTCAGCGGTATGGCCGCGCTGAAGGATGTTTCGCTTTCGGTCCGTCGTGGCGAGGTGCACGCGCTGATGGGCGAAAACGGCGCCGGCAAGTCGACGCTGATGAAGATCCTGTCTGGCGCCTATCGCGCCGATCCCGGCGGATCCATCCTGATCGACGGTACCCTCGCGAGCATCGACGGGCCGGAGGCCGGCCGCGCCTCGGGCATCGCCGTCATCTATCAGGAACTGTCGCTGGCCCCCAACCTGACGGTGGCCGAGAACATCTTCCTAGGCCGCGAGCATCGACGCAGCGTCTTCACGGACAAGGGGGCGCAGGAAATCGCCTGTCGCGACGTCCTCTCCCGCCTCGGCCTTGCCTTTTCGCCCTCGACGGTGGTCTCGCGTCTTTCGCTCGGCGAACGCCAACTGGTGGAGATCGCCAGGGCGCTTGCCTCCGACGCCCGCATTCTTGTGATGGACGAGCCGACGACGTCGCTGTCGACGCTCGAGACCGAGCGGCTCTACGAGATTATCGCCAGCCTCAAGGTCGATGGCATCGGCGTCATCTACATCAGCCATCGCATGGAAGAGATCTACACCCTCTCCGACCGGGTCAGCGTGTTGCGCGACGGTCAGTATGTCGGCACGCTCGCCCGCGACGAAATCACCGCCGAGCGCCTTGTGGCGATGATGGTCGGTCGCGACGTCTCTTCCTTCTACAAGAAGGACCACCGCCCCACCGCCGACCGGCGGACTCTCATGTCGGTGCGCGAGATCGGCGACGGCCGGCGCATTCACGGCTGCTCCTTTGATCTGAAGGCTGGCGAGGTGCTGTGCCTGGCCGGACTGGTCGGTTCCGGTCGAACAGAACTGGCCCGTCTGGTCTACGGCGCCGATCCGAAGAGCCACGGGACCATCGCCATCGACGGCCAGCCGGTCGACATACGCCGGGCGCAAGACGCCATCGCGTCGGGCATCGTCTATCTCACCGAGGATCGCCGTAGGCTCGGTCTCTTCCTCGACATGTCGATCAGCGACAATATCAATATCAACGTTGCTGCTGGCGATGCCCGTTACGGCGGCTTCTCGAACGTCACCCAGGCCCGAGAACGGGCCGGTCGGGCGATGACCGCGCTGGCGGTTCGGGCCACCGGCATGACGGCGAAGGCCGGGGCGCTGTCGGGAGGCAACCAGCAGAAAGTCCTTTTGGCGCGCCTGCTGGAGACCAAGCCCCGCGTCCTGATCCTCGACGAGCCGACGCGCGGCGTCGACGTCGGAGCCAAGTCGGAGATCTACCGCCTGATCGACGATCTCGCGGCAAACGGCATCGGCGTGCTGATGATTTCGAGCGAACTGCCGGAGGTGATCGGCGTCGCCGACCGGGTGTTGGTGATGCGCGACGGCCGGATCGTCGGCGAGATAAACGCAACGCCAGAACGTCCGATCGCGCAGGAGGCCATCATGGCTTACTCGACCGGCGCCGCCGCCATCGACGCTTGAGCAAGCGGAGGGAGATTCAGTTGTCCAACACAATCAACACGGCCGGCGTCGGCTCGCCGGTGCGGGCCGACCGCCTGCAGACCGCCATCCAGCTGTTCGGCATGCTGCCGATCCTCATCCTGCTTTGCATCGGCTTCGAATTGCTGTCGGGGCGTTTCATCACGCTCGTCAACCTGTCGATCGTCATGCAGCAGGCGGCGATCAACACCACTCTCGCTTCGGGCATGACATTCGTTATCCTGACCGGAGGCATCGACCTTTCCGTCGGGTCGATCGTTGCCGCCTCGGCCATGGTGTCCGTGCTGAGCTCGCTCATTCCCGGCTGGGGTTATCTCGGCATTCCCGCCGGTCTCGGTGTCGGTCTGCTCTGCGGTCTTGCGAACGGGCTGCTGGTGGCCGTCGTCAAGCTGCCGCCATTCATAGCGACGCTTGGGTCGCTGACGGCGGTGCGCGGCCTTGCCCGACTGATCGGCAACGATACGACGGTCTTCAATACCTCGATGCCCTTCGCCTTCATTGGCAACGGCGCCTTGTTCGGCGTGCCCTGGCTGGTCATCATCGCCTTTGCAGGCATCCTCGTTTCCTGGGTGATCCTGCGAAAGACGGTGCTCGGAACCTACATCTATGCCATCGGCGGCAACGAGGACGCCGCGCGCCTTGCCGGCATCCGCGTCGCGGCTGTGCTCGTCTTCGTCTACGCCATCTCGGGCATGTTCGCCGGCCTCGGCGGAGTTTTGAGCGCGGCCCGGCTCTACGCCGCCAACGGTCTCCAGCTCGGACAGGCCTATGAACTCGATGCCATCGCCGCCGTCATCCTCGGCGGCACCAGCCTCGTCGGTGGCATCGGCTCGATCTGGGGCACGCTGATCGGCGCACTGATTATCGCCGTCCTGACCAACGGACTGATCCTGGTCGGCGTCTCCGACATTTGGCAGTATATCGTCAAGGGCCTGGTGATCATCGCCGCCGTCGCGCTCGACCGCTATCATCGGTCGCGCGGATGACGCCTGAACGTCACGCACCGGCATTGTGAGTCAGAAAGTCGTAGGCCTTGCCGAGGTCGCCGACCAGTTCGGCGAGCCGTGATGTCACGTCTCGCGTCGGAGCGTCGCAGATCCGGCGCCGTTCAGCCGAGGGCGGCGATCACCGTTGCCTTGACCTTGCGATCCGGCACTTCCGTGAAGGCAAGGTCGTCGCGGCCGAAGTAAGCGCGCTGGTTGGTGGCCGCCCAATCGTTGCAGACCAAGCGGTAGTGCGCCCTGTCACCGTTCGGTTTGGCTGCGTAAAGGTAGTCGCCGGTGCGGGCGGCGAACGGAAAGTCGCCGAACTGGTTGCAGCGCGCCAGGATGGCGGCAAGCGTCGCTGCGTCGACCTCGGCGGTCATCAGTTTGCCCTCGAAGCGGACGCAGGCGTCAAAGGCGTAGCGCGACACGGGGCCCGCGGGCAGGCCGGCGCCGAAGGTGGTGTGGCCGATGAAGCCGGCGTCGGCGCCGACGGCGGCGGCCAGCGACGCGGCTGCGAACAGGCCGGCCTCATCGGCCGATCGCGCGGCATCGGTGTGGCCGACGGGAGCGAGATCGTCCTTGGTGAGGTGCTCCGCGAGCACATCGGCGATCAGTCCGGCCAACCGGTCGGACGCCGGCGCCGCTGGGTCGATGTCGATCCGCCTGATCTCGGCGGCGGCGCCAGGTCCGGCGACGCTGGCCACCGTCAGCGCTTCCGACCAGCTGCCGGTGTGCAGATAGCGGGTGTTGCCCTCGGCATGGACAAGATTGAGGTGGTCGTGGCCGCCGACGAAGAGCGTACCGTCGGCCAGCAGCGGCAGGATCGCCTTGTCGGCCACGACGCCGGCGTGGCTCAGCAAGACGTTGATGCCGCCGGTTCCGAGCAGGCCGGGCAGGTTCGCGGCCGCCCATTCGGCCGGCTTCGGGATCGACAGTTGAGGGCGAGTCGGCTTCGGATAGGTGAACAGGTTGTCGGTGGCGCAAGCAGCGATCGTCACCCTTTGGCCGCCGACCTCGAGCGAGGCGCTTGCCGGTGCGTAGCCGGCGCCGGTGCGGGCGTCAACGATGTTGGTCAGCACCGTGATGCCGAGGTCGCCTGCGCGAGTGACGAAGTGGGCGAGGTCGGGGTCGAGATCGGGCTCGTGGTTTCCGAGGTTGAATACCGTCGGGGCGATATCGGCAAGCGCCTCGAGGAAGGCCCAGTCGATCGCGCCGTTCGAACGCTTGGCGACGGCGTTGCCGACTTCCAACAGATCGCCGTTGAACAGGACTACGCACGGCCGCGACGCCGTCGCGACGTGGTTCTCGATCGCGGCGAGCAACTGGCCGAGATGGTCGTAGGCCGAGTGCAGATCGGCAATGACGATGAAGTCGATGCCCGGTGCGGTATCGGCAAGGGCCGGGCGACCGACGATCGGCAGCAGGGAGGCGCCCGCGAGCAGCTTCAGCGCCGTGCGGCGCGCGATGGTGATCTCGGGCATGTCATGCGTTCCTCTTGCTGCGGAGTGACGGCCGGTGATCGGCCTGGTTCGATCCGTTCATGCCGTGGCATAACCGGTTTTTCCAGTGATCGTTTTGTGACGCGACGGCGACAGGCCTCTGCCGCGTTACTCAGTCGCTCAGCCAGTTCCAGAACGCTCAAGCGCTAACGCACCACTTTCTCCGGAGCATCCATGCTGCTTCCTCCCAAAGCGAGTATTGCACGGAGTGAAGTCTAGGCGGGCAGCTAACTTATTGAAAAACAATAAGCAGGACAACCTCGTGCTAACAGCGTGCTAGCCCGTTTTGACCGGAAAACCTGCGGAATTCTCAGGAAAACGTCAGCGATTTCAAGAGATTAATGGTGCTGCGAGAGAGGATTGAACTCTCGACCTCTCCCTTACCAATTGTGGTGAGAAAGAAAATATATAATGAAAACAACAGCATATTTAAAGCGTGCTAGTTATGTGCTGCGTTGGAACTCTTCACATCTGATAGTATTATGGCAAATCTCGCCGGGAGAGGGCTGGGAAAAGCATCTGTACAGAGGTAGTCTATTCTGAATGGTAGAAAGCGTTGGCGTTGAATCTAGTGTTATTTACTGACTAGATTATCAGGTTGGAATGCGACTGCGATGGAGCGGAAACTGCTCTCTTAGAAATTCCGAAAATAAGCATCCTGGTGAAACCGAAGCTGATCAACGCCAAGCCCTTCCAAGCTAGCGACTACTCCATCGAAAGTGCCCGAGAAAAGGTGATTTTCTGCGCTAAGGAAGCTGAAAGCCGGTTGGCATTTCGCTGCGATGCATAAGGGCTAGCGCAAGGGATGCATGCACTGAATATCCACGGAACGCTCAGTGTAGGTTAAGAAAGAAGTGTCGAGACATCGGAGAAAATGATGTCGAAAGTCATATACTTAACTGGCGCCCCCGCATCCGGGAAGACCACTACGGTTGACGAGATAGAAAAGAGAAAGGAAAGTTTATTCGTATGGAGGTACAGTAAAAGACTAATTGAATACATGGAGATAAAATATAGATCTGCGTTTAGTCACGAAAATCTTAGGTCTCTATCGTCCGCGGCGGTGAGTGCGCAGGACATTGCGGACTTGGATGTGATGATGATCGATTTTATTCGGGATTCTCGGGCTTATGGGGATGTGATTATAGATAGCCATGCCATTTCGTACGAAGTATATGGTTTCCGCTCTACGTCTTTTTCTATTAATGTAATTACGCAGCTTCAAATAAATGAGATCTGGGTGTTGTTCGCTTCGCCGGAAACTATAGTATCTCGTACTGCTGTTGAGTCAAAGGGGCGCCGAATTGTAACTCTTGAAGAGGCGAGAATGATGACGGAACTTCAGTCTTCCTTGGCGCTAACCTACGGGGTTGTCTGCGGATGTCCCGTATACTTTTTCAATACGGAAATCCCACAGCTAGAAATGTACGAGAGAATGTTAAAGCGGCTCAAGTAAATGCGACTGGATCAGTTAATCGTACGCAATACGGGGGGGTTAGTTTCGCAATCATGTTGATCCGATAGCGTGACTCGTATGAACTTTCCCCGGAAGCTCTGACCAGAGCGGTTACCTGAGAATGGCCAAGTCGGGATCCCGACACGTTGAACAGAGCTCTATCATCCAGCGGGCCATAATCAGAGAGCGCGAGCTGAGCTTCCGATTGGCACGAAAGCGCAAAATGATGGCGCTTCTCGCGCTCGCCAGTCACACCTCGGCTAAGTATGGTCGCGTACTCGGGTAGCGGTCGAACTCTGCCGTCCGAATCGAAGTAGGCCCTCCATCGGACAACTACTCTTGGGGTGACATCAATCTTTTTGGGTCTAGACCTCATCACAGAAAAAATAACGTATAAATTTCCGTTATCATATCGGGCAATGCGCGAGGTTTGCCCTAGAGAGGTACCTATGCCCCAGTAGAATTGCCCGCATCCAAGAGCCCGTTCAGAATTCTTTCTGGTGATAATGGTCGAAAGATCCTGGCCCGCCTCTGCCTGCATCTTGCTCCAGCAGAAAACTCCAAGTTGAGACAGGTCGAGCGGAGAACTAAGTATCATATATCGGCGTGCCGTCGCTCGAGATGTATTTGGGGATCATCTTTGGTGTTCTGCTATAAAAATATTTCATTTCATCCTCGGTGAGCTCTCGATCGGAAAAAATAGTTCTCTCACTAGAGACTCTATCAAAAATAACGGTACCAGATTTAAGCTCTGGCCGATCATCCAAGTCGTATCTGTGCTGTCCAAGTATCATCTCTATTATTATATACCCTGCCAAGTTCATAAACCGCTGTGTCTCTGTCATTGCCTCTCGAGAGCCGTCAGAATCGGCATTGTAAGGCAGGATAGCAATGCCTCTACTTGACGGTTTGCAAAACTCCATGGCCCTCGCCAGAAAAACACGATTACTCAAGCCCTTGTTATAGAATCCATACGGAGGGTTCGTATAGAACACGTCGCCGCGCGTCTTAAGGTTCTCCGGAATAGGATAGCGCACATTATACTGATGGCACTCAAACATATCTTCGTGCCAGCCACATTGGGTGCGCATAGATTTTATGAAATCCAACAGTCGTTCGTCGAAATCAAGAACCGTTATGTGCTTTGGTCTAGGAACGATGCCTTTTGTCGATAGATAGGCGACTAAAAGAGACATGCAGTCCCCATCGCCCATAAACACGACTCTCTTATCGGCCAAATAACTCCCAACAAGCTTTGCTTGTTGTAACTGGCTTCCCGCGAGCATATAAATCTGGTCATGCTCGCGGTTGGCCTTAGGGCGATTTCTATGTTGTAGAATGGCGCTGGTATGATCAATATCTTCGATGGAGTGTTGAAGAAGTTGCGTGAAATACTCACCGAACATGACCAGCCGAGCCCCGTTATCCCTAAATCTTTATATTACGCCACAATTTTGGAGGCAACTGGCTGAGGGACTTAAACCTTAGTTCGTGGCCAAGGTGGCTAGTCTGTAAAATTACCGGAACAACGGAGCTTCGCTCTGCGTCCGTCATTTCATGCCAAATCTTTAGCAAAGCCACCTTCGGGTCATCTTCCTGAGCGCCGTCAAGCGGAGGGGCGTGTTGATAAGCGTTAAGCGCTGTGTCCATAACGGGTGCCTCCAGGATGGACAAATAGGGAACATTGCGTTTAGGAGAATAGCAACACCTCGTTAATGCGCCACTAAAAAGCTCTTCTGGGCAGCTGCCGTCAGGAGATTTTAACGATATCCACACCCGTCATTGCTCGGCCGTTGATTTGAAACAACCAGGCACGGTTAAGGCACCTTATGCAGGCTATTGGGGGCGGTAACCCTGGCAAACGGACCGAGGGGCTCCTATTCAGCCGCTTCGGTAGAAAGAGGCAGCCTGTATTAGCCCCGCCCATCACTCTTGTTTTAAAGTAGCAAAGTTCTCTCTGCGCCTTCGAGCTAATTAGCGCGTGTCGTCTCGATGGGGCTCTGTATTTCGCGTCGGCGTCATTCGCGAGTTGCCGATACCGAAAGCCGGCGCTAACGCTCCCTAATCTGCACTAAGACCTTTGATTAGGAGATGGTTGATCGCCACAAGTACTGGTCCTCAATTTTGCATTGTGAGAACACTGTCCGCGAGGCGGGTCGGTACCAATTCCGACTACTGGTTGCGAGTTTGGAAAACGGCTGTAGATGGGATGGGACTTTACAAATAGAGGTCCCGACAATGAGCATCCTGAAGAGCCTGAAGCTGACCAACGCCAAGCCCGTTCGTTCGAGCGACAATCCCGTTGAGCGTGCCCGCGACAAGGTGATTTCTGCCCTCGCCGAACAGAGGGCTATGGCCGAAGCCAAGATGTCCTCTTAGGCTTCATTCCGTGCAATACTAGCATAGGGAGGAAGCAACATGGATGCCCCGGAGAAAGTGGCGCGTCAGCGCCTGAGCGTTCTGGAACTGGCCGAGCAGCTGGGTAATGCGGCGGAGGCATGTCGCCGTCGCGGCATGGACCGGACGAGCTTCTACGAGTGGAAGCGGCGGTTCCAGCTCGAAGGTCTCGCGGGTCTGAAGTGACGTTGCCCCTTGAGCCTAATCCGGTTTGAAGTTCGTTCTGGCCCATCGAGAGGACCAGGACATGAAGCGCAGTCGTTTCAGCGAAGAGCAGAAAGGCTCCGCGCCGACGCCCGACACCGCCGTCCGTAAGGAAAAGACCAACGCCAGAAACGAACTCAGAACTGGATAATTCCTGGGGGCAACGTCACCGCGATGTCCTGGCGTTGCAGGCCGAGGAGTTGGCTGGGAAGCTCCTATTTCTGATCAAAGAGCGCATTAAGTGGCACTCGTTCTCGCCGAACCTTTCGAACATCGAGGACGAGGCCTTCGCTCTGAGAAGTGACGGTGTCACGCCCTACCCCAGGGAATACTCTCAGCTCCTCTATTTAGCGCTCGCGGAAGCTTGGTCTTGGCTTGAGGTCCAAGGCTTGCTCATCCCGGCGCCGGGGATGAACGGACAGAACGGTTTCCGACTTCTCAGTAGAAGAGCCCAGAGCTTTACAGACGAGGGGGCGTTTTCTGAGTTCGTGAAAGCAAGAAGCCTCCAGAAGGAAGCTCTACACCCGCAAATAGCGGATAAGGTCTGGTCCGCCTTCATTCGCAGCGAATACGACGTTGCAGTGTTTCTGGCTATGAAGGCCGTAGAGGTGGCAGTCAGGGAAGCATCGGGCCACGGCCTAAATGCCTTAGGCACCGAGCTCATGCGCAAGGCGTTCAAGCCAGGCGAAGGATCGCTGACAGACAAGGAGGCCCCCCTAGGTGAGCAAGAAGCCCGAATGCATCTGTTTGCAGGCGCAATCGGTAGCTACAAGAACCCGAACTCGCACCGCGACGTGCAGATGGATGACCCGGCCGAGGCCATGGAAGTCGTGATGCTCGCTTGCCACCTTCTCAGAATTGTTGATGCCCGGGTGGCCGCTCGGTCCGCTTGACGGCACCAAAGTAAAAGACGGGAGAAATCCCCCGCCCGTGTCTCCGGCACGAAGCCCGTTACGCTGCCAACTTCTGTGCGAGCTCGCTGGCGTGGATGCAGTGCTAGTCTTCTCCTGCTCAGTCGTAGCTTCCCTCAAGCTGTCTGGCCAAATCCTCCGGCACGACGTCCGAGTAGTACATCTCGATCATCCGGACGGACGTCCGCATGTTGATCGCCAACGTGTAGACGTCCGTGCCCTTCCTGAGCTGCCGGGTCGCATAGGTGTGCCTGAAGCTGTAGGCGGAACGAACTTGGCCGAACACATCGGTCTTGAGTTTGGCTGCTTCCAGAAGGGCATTGAGGCTCTTTTTGTAGGATTGGGCTCGCTCCCCTGAGGCGTTGACGAACACCGGCTCGTCGTCTCTCGGTTCCCGTCCGTGAACTTTTTTGAAAGCGTCCCAAAGGGCGGCGAAACTCGTGGCAGCACCGATATTCGGTACAAGTTGTTGCGGCTTCTTGCCTTTGCCGTAGGCCAGAATGCGAATGCGCTGCTCGACGATTGGCTTGTCTCGCTCTTCCTTGAAGCCAACGATATGCCCCCAATCGAGGTTGAATAGCTCGGTCGGTCTCATGCCTGTTTCGAGCGCGATGTTGATGAACCAGTAGAGCACCGTTCGCTCATAGGCGACGCGGCTGACAGAAGGCGTGATCTCTTTGCCGTCCATGTCCTTCCAGGAATTCGGCTGTTGTTTGCCTCGACGCTGAGGAGCGAGAACGTCGATCATCCGTTGCTCTGCGACCTGCATGAGCTTGGCAACCTCGGCATCTGTGAAGGAGGGTCGCTTGTTCCGCTCCTCGGCAACTAGGTCGATCTTGGGTATGTCCGAGGCCTTTAGGTAGCCAAGCCGAACAGCGTGTTTGAACACCGACCGCATGGTGACGGCTTCTCGGCGCAGCGTGCTCAGCGTCGCCTCGATATGCTGGGCGGGACGGATCACCCTGCGTCCCTTTCGCTCGTAGGCGATATGCGTCTCTTTTGCCCCAGGACCGCTCGTCCAGTAGCTTCGTCGCCATTCCATGTAGCTGTGAAGCTTCGGGACGCTGATGGCTGTTATGGGGCTTCTACCGAAGAAGGGGACCATATAGCGGTCAAGCACGCCTCGGTCGGCTGCGACCTTGGAGAGTTTGGACGCATTGCTTCCGGCCTCCAGTGAGGCGCTTTCGAGATACTGGTGTGCGACCTTGTCGAAGGATGTCCTTCCCGGAAGCGTACCTTGTTCGGCGCTCCAGAGGGCGCGTTGGTATTCGATCTCGGCGCGCCGCTTGGCTTCTTCTTCGTTGTCGGTCTTGAGGCAAATGCGTTTCTGCCCTTGTCCCGGGATGGAGAATCGAATCCAGAGGCTAGGGCTATCCACTCGGGAAAATACGACATAGGGCAGTTTGGGCTGATCCATGGGTCGCCACCAGCGAATTACTGTGCTGCATCGGTGTGGTAGGTGCGCTTTATCCGCGCACCCTGCTTGCAGCTAGCGTATTGGGAAGCAGAAGAACGGACAACCGTTTGTTAGGCTGTACCGGAGACGATAAACAGGAAAAGTCTTTTTTATTCAGTGTATTATGGATTCTGCAGGCTTCCTGATCGGAGGGCTCGGAAATTGCTCACAGTTCCGGTCGGTTGGGTGATACGGCCTGTTCGACTGGACGAGGAACGCCGCGTTTATCTTTGCGTAAAACGGTGACACCCTCCATCGCCTTGTTCATCCTTCGCGCCACCTCGTCTGGATTTTTTCGAATCGTGGGTTGTGGCTGCCTCTCAAGTTGTTTGCGCTCTTTCTCGCGGACTTTCTGGAGCTTGGCTCGTTTAGCGGCTTTCGCTTGCTTGGCCTTTGCCCTTTCTTGCTTTGCCCTGGCTTTTTCGGCTTTGGTCTTCTGTTTCCGCACTGGCTTTTCCGCATCCGCCTGCTGCGAACCCGGCTGTTTTTTCTTGGGCCGCCCGAACCAGTCGATCGACCACGGCCCAATGATCGTTGATCCGCCGCGGTATGAATCGTTGCGCGACATGAAACCTCCACTTCGCTGCGTTGGTCGCAACGAAATCCAATTCAACTAAGGATAGATCGGAGAGTTTGAGGATAGCTAAATTCCGCACTATAGAATGTTGGCGGACACCATATAAAAGGCGAGCATTTTGAAGGCTCTTTAAGAAAATCGAAATCTACAGTCTCGCCCGGAAATGGCTCTTCTGGCTATTCCAGGTTGCCGCGGTCCCTTATAGGAGTTGGCCGAGATGTCGGAGATAATCGCGTGGCTAGTAGCTCACGAGAGTCTATCTGGATGGGCACAATTTTTCGGTGCGATGCTGGCGCTGATAGTGACCTATATCACAGCTTTCGCCCCACATTGGCAGAGGCGTCGACAGATGAGGCAGGCTGCGGAGCGACTTTTGCTCAACGGTTTTGAGGTGCTTGAAAGCTACCACCGTACATCGGCCTATTTTCTGCCAACAGCACTGTCAATACGTGCGGCAGGTTTAACGATGATCACCGTGGCTAACGAAATCGACCGCTTTCCGATTTTTGAGTTACCTGGTCAGGGTCCAAGATCGATGGCCAGAAGCTTAGTCGCCGTAGCGGGACAGCTCAAGTTAGTGAGTTTTGCGCTTGAACCGTTCGCAATTCAACTCGACAGTCGTGATGGCACCGCGGAAGACCAAGAGACAATACGTGCTTTCGTTGGAGATCAGATGAAACTGGTCGAAGCCGTGATTGCGGGCAGAGAATTAAAACGACCGGAATGGTTCGCTCCAAATGGTAATGTCGGGGGTACACCAGCCAAAACGAATAATTAACGCAAAATGCTGCTGACCGGCGAGGGCTCAGTCAGCACTAACTTGAAAGCTTGCATTCAGTGCCCTTCGCCAGAAATGCTCGGCATCTTTCCTGAACATTTCCTCATAATCCTTCAAGTCCGAGTTATTTCCCGTAACCGCCAGTTGGGCGAAGTGAATGAAATTACGCGCGCAGTCATTTAGCCTAAATAGCTGAAGATAAATTGGTCGGCGTTGCTGCTCTTTCATAAGGGAGTGCGCAAGGAAATTGTCCCTAAACTCCTTGAGCAGTTTTAATCCGCTCCTTCCGTATGGTCCCCTAAAGGTATCAGAGTAGCTTTGGGATGCGGAAGATATGGCGGAAAGGCAGTCTGATTCGAACTGCTCTGCTAGATGAGGCATGGTTGGTAACCAGTTTCGAGCCCTTTTTGCCAGTTCATTTTGACATCTCTTCTGCCGTAAAAGGCGGATAAGCAAGGGGATTGAAGCGACGTCTCTTTTATTTACGTGACGATTCCGCACCCCGATGTCATATAGGCGGGATAAATGCAAAGATAGGTCATGGGAAAGGCTCTGCATTATTGTATTGACTGCATCTGCTCCGTAAAAGTTCTTCCCTTTAAAATCACTAATAATTATCGAGTTGCCAGCCTCCATCGTCGATTCAATCCGGATGGCGTTAAAGATATTCTGATACAGAATTGGGACCATCTTATCTATTCTAGATACGGCGTCGGCCCTCGAGATAATTACCGGTTTTTTTGCCATGTTGGGTCGTTACTGCTGTCTGTAGACGTGTAGTGAGAGTCTGGCTTGCAGCCGGGGCTACGGGCGTACAGTTCGATGGCCCAATTCACAACCCGAGATGTGGCGCTTCCGAGACGGTTCCGTCTCTCCGTAAAAACACGAGTATACATAGCTCGGCAGGTCGCCACCAGCGGATTACTGTGCTGCGTCGGTGTGCTAGGTGCGTGCTAAAAGCACGCTGCACGCTAGGGCTAACTTATTGAAAAATAATAAGCAGGACAACCTCGTGCTAACAGCGTGCTAGCCCGTTTTGTCCCGAAAACCAGCGGAATTCTCAGGAAAAGCTCAGCGATTTCAATGGATTAATGGTGCTGCGAGAGAGGATTGAACTCTCGACCTCTCCCTTACCAAGGGAGTGCTCTACCACTGAGCTACCGCAGCATCTTTGTCGGCCAGTTGGCCTTTCGACCGATCGTCGGCGACGGGCGTTCTCCTGCCATAGTTCTGCCCACCACGCAACCCCATAGAAGAGGAAATCGACTGCTAAACAACGCCTCTGTTGGAGCGTGTGGAGCCTTCGTCGCGGGAAAAGCCGGGTTTGCCGACAAAATCCCTTGAAAGGCAGAGAAAAGGATCGCAAGGAAGGCCGGAAAGGGGCGGCGCGGCATCATGGCGGGCGACGAAGGTACGGCAAAGGGCGGCGCGGGGCGCGACGCCAAGGCGGAGCGGGAACGACGACTCGCCGAGGCTTTGCGCGAGAATCTCATGAAGCGCAAGGCGCAGGCGCGTGGCCGCCGTGCCGGTGAGGTCGACCAACGCGCCGGTCTCGCGGCGGCGCGACAGGATGGTGGCGACAAGCCGGCCGGGTCCGAGTAGCACTTCGGCGCGCGTTGCGTCCGACACGACATTTGCCGGCCTTGCCGGCCAGAGGTGAAGATGGACAAGATCAGGATCGTCGGCGGCAACCCGCTCAACGGCATCATTCCGATTTCCGGCGCCAAGAACGCGGCCTTGCCGCTGATGATCGCCAGCCTGCTGACCGACGAGACGCTGACGCTTGAAAACGTGCCTCGCCTCGCCGACGTTCGCCAACTGACCAATATCCTCGTCAACCATGGCGTCGATTACGGCGTCAACGGCAAGCGCCTGGGCGAGGATCTGCTCACCGGCCAGACGATCTCGCTGACCGCCCGCTCGATCACCGACACGACGGCCCCCTACGAGCTGGTGTCCACCATGCGGGCCAGCTTCTGGGTGATCGGGCCGCTCCTTGCCCGCATGCATGCCGCGCGCGTGTCGCTGCCCGGCGGCTGCGCCATCGGTACGCGTCCGGTCGACCTGTTCCTGATGGGGCTCGAGCGGCTCGGGGCAAGGATCGATGTTGAAGGCGGCTATGTGGTGGCCAAGGCGCCGGGTGGCCTCGTCGGCAATCGCGTCGTCTTTCCCAAGGTGTCCGTCGGCGCCACCCACGTCATCATGATGGCGGCGACCCTTGCCAAGGGGGAAACGGTCATCGAGAACGCCGCCCGGGAGCCGGAGGTCGTCGATCTCGCTCGCTGCCTTTCCGCCATGGGTGCGCGCATCTCGGGAGCCGGTACGTCGACCATCGTTGTCGATGGCGTCGAGCGCCTGCGCGGTGCCCGTCACCGCGTCGTCGCCGACCGTATCGAAACCGGCACCTACGCCATGGCCGTTGCCATGACTGGCGGCGACGTGCTGCTGGAGGGCACCGATGCGTCGTTGCTCGAAGCGCCGATCGAGGTGTTGCGCCAGGTTGGTGCCGAGATCGACGAGACGAACAGCGGCTTGCGCGTCCGGCGCAATGGCGCCGGCATTGTCGCGGCCGACATCGTCACCGATCCTTTCCCCGGCTTTCCCACCGATCTTCAGGCCCAGTTCATGGCGCTGATGACGCGCGCGCGTGGCACCTCCCGCATCACCGAGACCATCTTCGAGAACCGCTTCATGCACGTCGCCGAGCTGGCCCGCTTCGGCGCCCGCATCAGCCTCGAAGGGCAGGTCGCGACCGTCGAGGGCGTCGAGCGCCTCAAGGGTGCGCCGGTGATGGCCACTGATCTCCGCGCTTCCGTGTCCCTGGTGATCGCCGGCCTCGCCGCCGAGGGTGAAACGATGATCAACCGCGTCTATCACCTCGATCGCGGTTTCGAGCGGCTGGAAGACAAGATCGGCCGATGCGGCGCCGTCATCGAACGGGTGAGTGGCTGACCGTCATGGCGATCGTGATCCGAGAAGCCGAGGCCAGTGATGAGGGCGCCTGGCGGCGTCTTTGGGCGGGCTACCTTTCCCATCTCGACTCTACGGTCCCGGATGAGGTGACGGCGCACACGTGGGCGCGCATTCTCGATCCGGCGAGTCCCGTTTTCTGTCGCCTCGCCGAGGTCGATGGCGCCGTTGTCGGTTTCGCGGTCTGCCTCCTGCACGAGGGGAGCTGGGCGCTGACGCCGCATTGCTATCTCGAGGATCTCTACGTCGGCCCCGAAAGCCGAGGGCGCGGCGCGGGCCGGGCCCTGATCGAGGACATCCGCGCGCTGGCCAAGGCGAGGGGATGGGACAGGCTCTATTGGCATGCCCGTGAGGACAATCCCGCACGCCGGCTTTACGACGACTTTGCGCAGGCAAGCGGCATGGTGGTCTACAAGTTGACGCCGTGACGGTCGCCAACCCGGGCGGCCGGTGGCGCGCCGATCGGCTCTTGCCAGCTTTCTCCCCGGCCCCAAGGCGGCAAAGCCTTGCTTCGCCGGGGCATACGCCCTATCTCAAGGCAACCTTGGCGGGGCGAGTTTCTTCTTGCATCCCGCCGCCCTGACAGGAGCGGACAACCCTCCATGGATATGCTGAAACTCGCGGCTCTCGACGCCGAGGATCTCAAGGTGATTGCCGCCCACGCGCAGGATGCCGTCGGCAAGGTCGGCGACATCGTCTGGCGGCCGGCCGAGCATCGCCTCACGTTGGAGCTCAATCGCTTTGCCTGGGAGAAGGCCGGCAGCCGCAGCAAGGAACGACGGCGCACGCTGCTACATTTTGCCCGCGTCGAGGTGGTCAAGTCGGCCCATATCCGGCGCGATTTTCCCGATGCCATCGTCAGCTTGCTCACCATTCGCTTCGAGGGGCAGGACGATGACCCTTCGGGGCGGATCTTTCTCGAGTTTGCCGGCGGCGGCTCGATGCGCCTCGACGTCGAATGCATCGAGGCAAGCCTGACCGATCTCGGAGCGGCCTGGGCCACCGAGCATCAACCCGTCCACGATCTCAACTGACTGCCCGATCCTTTCGTTTTTCGCTGGAGAGACCCGTGGCGATACGCCTCGATGACCGCGCGCCCGATTTCGAGGCCCGCTTTTCCGCCTTCCTGACCACCAAGCGCGAAGTGTCGGCCGACGTCGATACCGTCGTCGCCGACATCATCGCCGACGTGCGCGCCCGCGGCGATACCGCGCTGCACGACTGGACGCAGAAGCTCGACCGCTTCGACAGCCGAGCCTCGGGCCTCCGCGTTTCCGAGGCGGAGATCGACGCGGCCGTGGCACTGGTCAAGCCCGAGGTGATGGAAGCGCTGAAGCTCGCTCGTGATCGCATCGAGAGCCACCACGCCCGTCAGAAACCTGGAAACGATCGCTATACCGATGCCATCGGCGTCGAGCTGGGCTCGGTCTGGACGGCCGTCGAGGCCGTCGGTCTCTACGTGCCGGGCGGCACGGCGAGCTATCCGTCGAGCGTGCTGATGAACGCCGTGCCGGCCAAGGTGGCCGGCGTCGATCGTCTGGTCATGGTGGTGCCAACGCCCGGTGGCGAGGTCAATCCGCTGGTGCTGGCAGCGGCCCGCCTCGCCGGTGTCGACGAGGTCTACCGGATCGGCGGCGCACAGGCTGTGGCGTCGCTTGCCTACGGCACCGAGACGATCCGGCCGGTGGCCAAGATCGTCGGTCCTGGCAACGCCTATGTCGCCGCCGCCAAGCGCCGCGTATTCGGCATCGTCGGCATCGACATGATCGCCGGTCCGTCGGAAGTGCTGATCATCGCCGACCGCGACAACGATCCCGATTGGCTGGCCGCCGATCTTCTCGCACAGGCCGAGCATGACAAGGCGGCGCAGTCTATTCTGATCACCGACGACGCGGCGCTGGCCGACGCAGTGGAACAGGCGGTGGAGCGTCAGCTCGCGGCACTGCCGCGCGGTGGTATCGCCGCCGAATCCTGGCGCGACTACGGCGCCGTCATCCTGGTCGGGTCGCTTGATCAGGCCGTGCCGCTCAGCGATCGCGTCGCCCCCGAGCATCTTGAGCTCGCCGTCGCGGATCCCGAGGCCATGCTCGCCCGCGTGCGCAACGCCGGCGCGGTTTTCGTCGGGCATCACACGCCGGAAGCGGTCGGCGACTATGTCGGCGGCTCCAACCACGTGTTGCCGACCGCCCGTTCGGCCCGCTTCTCCTCGGGGCTCGGTGTGCTCGACTTCATGAAGCGCACATCGATCCTCAAGGTCCCGCCCGCCGCTCTGAAGCGGATCGGTCCAGCCGCCATCACGCTCGCCGAGGTGGAAGGCCTCGGCGGACATGCGCGTAGCGTGTCGATCAGGCTGGAGTGATCGACTACTTGTCGGTCTTGCAGGTGTTGACGCCGATGAGGGTGTAGGCCGGGCAGAAGTTCAAGAGCGCGGTCGCCACCAGGACGATACCGACAAGGCCGACGAGCCATGCCCAGCCGCCGAGCCCCATGAAGGCCATGCCGGCGAGCGATGGCACCGCGACGATGAGAAGGATGAGCCCGGCGATTAGCCGAACGAGGCGATCGGTCGAGCCGACGTTCTTGATCATGGCGCGCTCCTTTATTCCCACGGATTATCCGTCCGCGGAGGAAGCGTAGACCTCGCAGGCACGGCCGGCAACGCGCCAAAGTGCGAGAATCTCAAGAAAAATGCGCGGCCGGGACCGCGCATCTTGATCGGATCTTTTGTGACCGTTCAGGCCGTCCTGAGGTTTTCCACGAAGCTGGCAACCTCGCCCTTCAGACTGGAGGCCTGCGTTTGCAGCGCTTCGGATAGCGACATCAGCTGCGTTGCCGCCGACCCCGTCATCTCGGCTGCCGTGCCCACGCCAACGATATTCTCGGTCACGTCGCTTGCACCGTTGGCGGCCTTGTGGGTGTTGCCGGCGATCTCCGCCGTCGCCGCGCCTTGCTCCTCGACTGCGCCGGCAATCGACTCGGTGACACCCTGAATGGTGCCGATGGTCGAGACGATCAGCGAGATGCTGTCGACGGTGACGGATGTCGCCGTCTGCATCTCCTGGATCTTGCTGGCGATCTCCTCGGTGGCTTTGGCGGTCTGGCCGGCGAGGTTCTTGACTTCCGAGGCGACGACGGCAAAGCCCTTGCCCATCTCGCCGGCGCGGGCCGCCTCGATGGTGGCGTTGAGGGCAAGGAGGTTGGTCTGCTCGGCGATCGCCCGGATCAGTTCGACCACCTCGCCGATACCCTGCGCCGAGGCCGACAGCGCCTTGACGTTCTCGCTCGAACGCTTGGCTTCGCCGGCGGCCGAGCGGGCGATATCCGCCGATCGCGTCACCTGCGTGGTGATCTCGCGAACCGAAGCCGACAGCTCCTCGGTGCCGGCGGCCACCGTCTGTACGTTCTCCGACGCGGTCTCGGCGGCTCCGGCAACGGCCTGGGCCTGCCGGCTGGTCTCCTCGGCGGTCGAGGAGAGGTTGCGGGCGGCGTCGGCGACCTCGCTCGACGAGTGGACGAAGCCCTCGGCCAGCGCGCCCATGGCCACCTCGAAGCGGTCGGCGATGGCGGCGCGTTCGGAGATGAGCCGCTCACGATTGCGCGCCTCTGCCTCGGCGCTTTCGAGCCGCAGTCGTTCCGTTTCCATCAGGCCATCGCGGAACACCTTCAGCGTGGCGGCCATCTTGCCGATCTCGTTCCTGGCATCCGCGTGGGGAATGGTGGCGGAGAGGTTGCCGCCGGCCACTTCACCCATCGCCCCGGTAATCCGGTGCAGCGGGCGCACCACGCCGTAGAAGACGAAGGCCAACGCGCCGAGCGCCAGGAGGATGCCTGCCGTGATGGTGCCGGCCGTGAGAATGAAGGCGCTCCGATAGTCGGCGACGGCTTCGGCCTGGGCGACGGCCGTGTCGGCATTGACCTGATCTATGCCCGACTGAAGCGCAGCGATGACGGCATTGAACGGCGGCTGCGACGTACTGTTGAGGATGGTCGAAGCGTCGTCTCCCTTGCCTTCGACCATCTTCTGGTAGATGTCGTTGTGCATCGCGACATAGGTCGGCCAGTTCGCCTTGAAGGTCGCCAGCACCTCCTGCTGTTTTGGCAGGTCGGCAATCAGGCTGGCGTATTCGGCGACGGCCTTGTCGACCTCTTTCACCGACTTGTCGGCCAGATCCTTGGCCTTCTGGCGCTCGCCGGCATCGGTGATCTGGGCGAGGCGGGCCGAGCGGACGCGCAGGCGCGTCATCGAATAGCGGATCTCTCCGAGGCTTCTGACCAGGGGCAGCTTGTGATCGGCGAACTCGCTGATCCGCTCGTTGGCGGCCGACAACTGCGAGACGGCGACCCATCCAAGGCCGCAAGTCATCAGCAGAAGCGCGACAATAGTCGCCATCAGCGAAGTCTTGAGGGAAATAGTCATGAATACCCCCGAGGCAAAATGCGTCGGAATGGTATTAGATGCTTGCTTTGTTAAAGAACAATTTCGGATTTCGAGTGGCGGAAAATACTTCCTGATTTCTTGGTTTTGTTTGTCGAGTTCTCGCTGATTTTCTGGCAGAGAGACCGAGAACAAAGCCACCCAACTCGGCCGACAGGTCCAGGTTTCCTGGGGCGGAAAGGTGTTCCTTCCCGCCCCAGGAATGTGTGTCAAACGAGGCTCTTCTCAAGCAGCAATGCGACCGATGCGGCAAATGCAGCTGGATCGGCCGGCGCCTCGCCGTCGAGAATCCGCGCCTGCCCGACAAGCAGCGGCGCCGCCGCCGTTACGGCCGCCGTGTCGCCGGCCGCCGCCTTGGCCGCCAGCGCCTTGATCAGGCTGTGTCCGGCGTTGAGTTCCAGCACCGGCTTGCCGAGGGCGGACTTGCCTTCCTGGCGCGCGACCAGCTTCTCGGTCATGCGGTCGAGGCCGAAGTCGGAGGCGACGAGGCAGACCGGGCTGGTGGCAAGACGGGCCGACGTGCGGACGTCGGCGACGTCTTCCTTCAGCGCGTCCTTCAGCGTGGCGACCAGGCCGGCCACCTCCGCGCCCGGCTTTTCGTCCTTGTCATCATCGATCGGCTTGACGGCGTCGAGATCGGCCTCGCCCTGGGTCACCGACTTGAAGGGCTTGCCTTCGAAGCCCAGCGCTGTGCGTACCCAGAAGGCGTCGACCGGATCGGTCAGCAGCAACACTTCCAGGCCGCGCGCCGCGTAGCCCTCAAGATGCGGCGACGCGAGCACCTGCTTTTCGTCCTCACCGAGGGCGTAGTAGATCGCCGTCTGGTTTTCCTTGAAGTCCTTGACCACGTCGGCCAGCGACCGCCAGTTGTCACCCGAGGTGGTGGTCTTGAAGCGGACGACCTTGAACAGCTCGTCGCGGCGCTCCGGCGCCTCGTAGAGGCCTTCCTTGATCACCGCGCCGAACGAAGCCCAAACCTTGTTGAACAGGTCGGCGTCGCTCTCCGTCAGCTTCGATAGTTCGGAGAGCACGCGGCCGGTGACGCCCTTGGCGATGGCTTCCAGCACCGGGTTCTTCTGCAGCATCTCGCGCGACATGTTGAGCGGCAGGTCTTCGCTGTCGATGACGCCGCGCACGAAGCGCAACCACGCTGGCAGGATCTCCGCCTCGTCGGTGATGAACACGCGCCGCACATAAAGCTTCACCCGGCCCTTGCGGCTGGGATCGAACAGGTCGAACGGCTTTTCGCGCGGCACGAACAGCAGCACGTTGTATTCCTGCCGCCCCTCGGCGCGGTAGTGCAGCGTCAGCGCCGGCTCGTCCCAGGCGGTGGCGACGTGGTGATAGAACTCCTTGTACTCGTCGGCCGTCACGGCGGACTTCGGCTTCACCCAGAGGGCCGAGCCGTCGGCCAGCTCGCGGGGCTCCTCGCCGCCGTTGAAGCGGATCGGCACCGGCACGTGCGCCGAATACTCGTGGACGATGCGTTCGAGCGTGTGCTCCTCGGCGTAGGAGAGGGAGTCGTCGTTGAGGAACAGTTCGACCACGGTGCCGCGCGCCGGCGCATCAGTGAGATCGACGGCGGTTAGCTCGAAGGTGCCAGCGCCGTCCGATTCCCAGGCCCAGGCCTCTTCGCTGCCGGCCTTGCGCGAGACGACGCGGACGCGGCTCGCCACCATGAAGGCGGAATAGAAACCGACGCCGAACTGGCCGATCAGAGCCTGTCCCTCGGCCTTGTCGGCAAGGCCGTTGAGGAAGGCGCGGGTGCCCGAGCGGGCGATGGTGCCGAGGTTGTCCTTGAGCTCGTCGTGGCTCATGCCGATACCGTTGTCGGCGACGGTGAGCGTCTTCTTATCCTTGTCGGCGGAAAGCGTGATGGCAAATCCGCCTTCGCCGGCGAGCTGCGGCTCGGCAATGGAGAGATAACGGAGCTTCTCGCAGGCATCTGCGGCGTTGGAGATCAGCTCGCGCAGAAAGATGTCTTTGTTGGAATAGACGGAATGCACCATGAGGTGCAGCAGGCGGGAAACTTCGGCCTCGAAGCTGTGACGTTCCGTTTGCGTCATGGTCTCGCTCTTATGGATGATGGGGGCCGGAAAACCGGCGCGCGTCCGCTATGTGTTGCTAGGCGGGGCCGGTGTCAAGCGGCGTTGGGCCAGATCTCGGCCGGCTTGGGCCGGTCTGCCGAGGCATGCGTAAAACTCCTATCCGGGTCGACCTTTGCCGGCTTCGTGGGAGGGGGCTACCGTGCTATGGCTCGACAATCACTACGCGGAGGACAGTCGTGACCGACACCGCCAGCATATCCGGGCGCCTCGTATCGGTAACCCTTGACGCCGCCTCGATCGGCCAGATCTCGCGTGAGGTCGATCATGAACGGCAAGTGGCGATCTTCGATCTCCTGGAGCAGAATTCCTTCGAGCCGGTCGGGCTTCCGGGCGGCGAGTTCGTGCTCCGGCTGTCGCTGGTGTCCAATCGGCTCGTGTTGCAGATTTTCCGCGCCGACGGGGAGCCCGTCACCACCCATATCCTGTCCCTGACGCCCTTTCGCCGCATCATCCGCGACTACTATCTTGTCTGCGACAGCTATTATGAGGCGATCAAGGTGTCGACGCCGAGCCAGATCGAGGCCATCGACATGGGGCGGCGTGCGCTGCACGACGAAGGTGCGCAGATTCTCATCGACAAGCTGGCGGACAAGATCGTCATCGACAAGCTGACGGCCCGGCGACTTTTCACCCTGATAGCCGTGCTGCGCTGGAAAGGCTGAGGCGAGAGGCGACGCTCGGGCTACGTGGTTGGAGGCTCATGACGGACGACGAGGAAACAGAGGCGAAGGTGAAGCAGCCCGGAGCGGTGCTGTTCGCCTGTTCGTTCAACGCGGTGCGCTCGCCCATGGCGGCGGCTATCGCACGTTATCTGTTTCCCGGAAAGATCTTCGTCGATTCCGCCGGTGCACGCCGCGGCGAACTCGATCCCTTCGCCGTGACCGTTATGGATGAGATCGGCCTCGATATCTCCCATCACCGGCCGCAGACCTTCGAAGATCTCGAAGACAGCAACTTCGACCTCATCATCTCGCTCGCTCCAGACGCCTACCACCGGGCCCTCGAATACACGCGCTACAATTCCGTCGAGGCCGAATACTGGCCCACCGCGGATCCGACGCTGGCCACCGGCTCGCGCGAGCGCATTCTCGACGAGTATCGGGCCGTTCGCGACCAGCTCATGGCCCGCATCAAGGCGCGACTCGGCTGGTCGCCATCCTTCGAACCGCGCCGGGAGGGCATGCGCGAGGAGGGGGCGAGGGCGGAGAACGGCTGATCGAAGCGGTGCCGGACGCTAGGTCCAGCCATCGGCTCGCTTTTCTGGGCGTTTTTCCGCCTGGGGAGTTTATTTTGCAGCGCATTTCGGATAGTTATCCGCCACCAATTCCCGAAAACGGATCAATGCCCGCATGACCAAGGAAGAAGTCCTGGAGTTTCCAGGCGTCGTTTCGGAACTTCTGCCCAACGCGACTTTCCGCGTTCGTCTCGAGAACGACCATGAAATCATCGCTCATACGGCCGGCCGCATGCGCAAGAACCGCATCCGCGTCCTGGCTGGTGACAAGGTGCTGGTCGAAATGACGCCCTACGACCTCACCAAGGGCCGCATCACCTATCGCTTCAAGTGAGCGGCGACGGGAGGCGGCGGGCCGCCCCGGCTCGATCCGGGGTGTGGGAGGCTGTCTCCAAGCCACCGAAGGTGAGCCGATGACCAATCGTCCCGTTCTGGTTCTGGCATCCGCGAGCCCGCGCCGTGTGGCGTTGCTCAACCAGCTCGGCATCGCGCCCGATCTGCTGCTGCCGGCCGATATCGACGAGACGCCCGGCCGGGCCGAACTTCCGCGCCGTCTTGCCCGCCGCCTCGCCCGCGCCAAGGCGGAAGTCGCCGCCCATCGTGTACCGCTGCAGGACTATCCGGGCCGCGATGTGCTGGTGCTTGCCGCCGACACGGTGGTCGCCGTCGGTCGCCGCATCCTGCCGAAGGCCGAAACCTTCGCCGAAGCCGAAGGCTGCATCGCATTGCTCTCGGGCCGTACCCATCGCGTCTTCACGGGGCTGGCGCTCGCCACCCCGTCCGGCCTCCGCGAAAAACTGGTTGAGACGCGCATCCGCTTCAAGCGCCTGTCATCGCACGAGATGTCCGACTACCTTGCCTCCGGCGAGTGGCAGGGCAAGGCAGGCGGCTATGCCGTCCAGGGCTTCGCCGGCGCCTTCGTCGCCTCGGTGTCCGGCTCCTATTCCTCGGTGGTCGGCCTGCCGCTGCACGAGACGGCCAACCTGCTCGAGTCCGCCCGCTACCCGGTGCGCGCCCGCTGGTCCGACGGAGCGATCGCCTGATGGTCGCGCCGAAGGGCCCCCGCTGTCCCAACTGCGGCGAACCGACCGATCCGGCCTTCAAGCCCTTCTGCAGCAAGCGCTGCAAGGACGTCGACCTCAACAGGTGGCTGAAGGGGGCTTATTCGATCCCCGTCGTCGAATACGACGATCTTCCCATGCCCGACGACGAGGGCGACGGCCGCGCCTGAGCCGGAGCGCCGACGGAAGACCGTTGGGTGGGTTCTCTTCGCCCTTGATATGGTTCGCCTTTTCATTCCTTGCCGGCGTAGTTGATTTTTCCCGTCAAACCCTCTGGACAGGTCCGCAAGGACTATCTATAAGGCCCGTGCTTCGCCGTTGGGACGACACCAAACGCCCGATGGATCGCAGCAAGTGCCTGAGTAGCTCAGTTGGTAGAGCATGCGACTGAAAATCGTAGTGTCGGTGGTTCAATTCCGCCCTCAGGCACCATTTCTCTTATCGTTCATCGCAACTTGACGGCCTTTAAGTCTGTGAGCGGCGAGGCTTCGGACGGAAGCTGCCTTGGCTATTATCGTTGCTGGCAAAATTGGCCAGACAGAGAGTGGGACGGGCTTTTCCCTCGATGCCCCGACCCTGGCGGCCAGGACCGAAGGCGATGTGTTTGAATCCCACGCAACTCACTTCCTGAGTGCGGCTGGCCGCAAAGGGGCTGAAGAGCGTGGACACTTCAGGGGAACCGGACACGGAAAGAACCCAGTCGTGCATGTCTGCCACCAGACGGTTTCTTTCCTGGCCCTTGTCTCCGGCCTTTTCGCGAAAGCGGCACAGCCCTTATCCTGTTAGGAATGATTCCAAACAAGTGCGGGTTACTGCTAACTTGAGAATAATTCTCATATTATCGTTAGATCGCCGTCGATGAACGCGTGATGCCTATCCGGCCATCGGTTGTCGGGCTGGATCTCTGCCGACAAAAGGCGGCGGACAAGAAGGCGCCTGGCAGGTTGGTGCGCCGGAAACGCGAAACCCAGCGACGGAGAGCTTCGATGAGAAGGCCATTCCCCCCGAGACTGCTCCTTTCCCTTGGCTGCGCTCTGCTGCCCCTCATCGCGGCTTCACCCGCAGCCGCCCACGTCAAATGGTTTGCGCCCTACATTGTCGGCGCGCCGCCGCAGCCGATCGCGGCGACGATGGGCAACGTCTGGTTCTGGACCGGCATTCTCCTCGTCCTCGTGTTCTTTCTCGCCACCCGCCTTGTCGAGCGGTCGTCGGCCGGGGAGGCCATCCTGCAAGGACTCGACCGCGCCACCGGTCCGCTCTGGCTCAGGCTCGACGACTTCGTTCGCGTCGTCATCGGCGCCTTCTTCGTTGCCATCTTCGCCATCGGCGGCGTCTACCTGACGCCCGACCTCAAGACACCGGCGGAGTGGGTGTCGTGGATGCAGCTGTTGATCGCCGCGCTGATCTTCTGGCGCCGCACGCAGCCGCTTGCCGCTGCCGGCATCATTGGCCTGTGGCTTCTGGCCTTGCGCGACTACGACATCTTCCATCTTCTGGACTATCTGGCGCTTGGTGTCGGCGTCGCGGCCTATCTCGTGCTGGAGGCGCTGCCGAACCCGGAGTTGCGGGCGCGCCGCTTCGAGGTGCTGCGCTGGGGCGTCGCCATCGCGCTGATGTGGTCGAGCCTCGAGAAGTTCGCCTATCCCGACTGGTTCTATCCGCTGGTCGTGGAAAAGCCTTTCCTGACCTTCGGCATGCCGCGCGACGTGTTCATCCCGATGGCCGGCGTCGCCGAGTTCACCATGGGGTTCGGGCTGATCTGGACGCCGCTGGTGCGTCGCCTGTCGGCCATCGCCCTCTTCGTCATCTTCAATGCCGCCGTCTATCCCTTTGGGCGTGTCGACCTGATCGGCCATGCCCTGATCATGGCGATCATCGTCGCCATCGCCGCCGACCGGACCCGCGAGGTGCATTTCCTTCCGGCGGTGAAGCGGGCTCTGGCCGGCGTGCCGGCTGGCCTCGCGGCGGCCCTCGTCATCTTTGCCTCCGGGTATTGGGGGCTGCACGTCGCGATCTACGGCGCCGAGGGTAATGTCGGCGCGGCTCCGGCCGAGTATCTCACCCACACGCCGAACGCCGAGCATCCCCATGGCATCACCGGCACGAACGATGAGGTGTCAGGCGCCGCGACCGCCGAGGAGGCCTATCGCGCTGCCATGGATCGGATGCACGGGCCGATGATGAGTGGTATCGCCGACGCGGACCCCGATGCGGCCTTCGTTCGCGGCATGATTCCACACCATCAGGGCGCGATCGACATGGCGGAAATCGTGCTCAAGTTCGGCAAGGATCCGCACAACCAGCATTTCGCCCGCGAGATCATCGACACGCAGACGCGCGAGATCTCGGAAATGCGGGCATGGCTGCGCCAGCGGGGCATCGCCGAGCCGTAAGCCGACCAGTCGGTTCCTCCCGAAGGGATGGGTGTTTCCTTCGGTTCGTCTCGCAACGCCGCCCGCCTACCCTGTCAAGGGCAGAGCGAGCGGCATGCGTCTATGTGCAGAGGATCGGTGCATCAGCCCGGCGGCGGCCGGCGCGTCAGGTCGTGGATGCGCGGATCCAACGTCGGGTCGAACCCCGTCCACCCACTGTCGCGGTAATACTGTTCCCGCTCCGTGAGGTTGACCGGCGGCGTCTCGTCGAGAAGCCCCTCCACGAGGGCGTCCTGCTCGTCGTCGACCCGCACTGTCACCATGGTGCCGCCGCGCCGGATGGCTTCGGCATAGACCTGCGCTTCTTCCGTGGTAAGGCCGGAGCTGGTCAGCGCGTCGACGATACCGCCGGCCACGCCACCTGCCACGGCGCCGGCAGCGAGGCCGGCCAGCGTCGAAACGAACCAGCCGGTCGCCACGATCGGGCCGAGGCCGGGAATGGCGAGCATGCCGACACCGGCAAGAGCGCCGGCGCCGCCGCCCAGCACCGCGCCGATGCCGGAGCCCGCCGCCGTCGCCTCGGCGCCGTCGCTCACGCGATTTTCGTCGCTCTCGGGAGAGATGACGGAAATGTCGTCATTGGGGATTCGGGCACCGCGGAGGCGATCGACAACCGTCATGGCTTCGGCCCAGGTGTCGTAAAGTCGGGTGTGTGTGCTCATGATGCTATCCTTCCCAGGTGGTCGGAATGACTGTGGGCTTGCGGGTCTCGTGAGGGAGGTTCAGCGCCTCAGTCGGCGCTGATCGTGCCCTTGTAATCGACCGCCACGTTGACATCCGTGCCGTTGCGGCGGGCATGGCCGCGCCAGATGCCGTCTTCGGACTGAACGAGACCGCCGACGTCGGTGTAGCCAGCCTCTTCCAGCCAATCCTTGGCCTGCGCCTCGGTGAAGCTGTTGGCGCCCGGTTCCAGGCTTTCGTCTGAGGGGCTCGTCTTCGTTGCAGACGTGTCCGGCGCCATCGGTGCCGCGGGATCAGATGCCGGAGCGGCCGGATCCGTCGAGGTCTGGGCAAACGCGCCGACCGTGAAGGCGAGAACGGTAGCCGCGCAAAGTGAAGCGAGTTTCATCGGAGTCTCCTCGGACGTTGGGATCACTGTCGGTCAGGCGGCGCCGGGAGACGGCAACCGCCTGTGACCTTGGAGGGAGCGGAGACGGCACAGACGGCGTCCCTGTCCGGTCTTTCCAACGCCCTGATCCGGCAATAGTTCCAGGGATGAGGCCAAGATATTCTCTCCGTCGGCTATTTCGCCCACCATAAAGAGTTGCCTCACATGCCGAGAGAAAAAAGCCTGTTGATAGCAATATGTGGTGGAACCGTTTCTAGCCGTGAGAATTTGCATGGGGTTGTTTAGTCAAGACTGGAGCTATGCGTGAGCACGTGGGAAATTTGCTTTCACTTTCGTCAGATCGGTCAACCGAGCGCCCGCCGATGCCGCCGGATGCTGCGTGGCCGTGAGCGAGGAAACCAAGCCGCGTCGACGGTATGAGACGACTTCGAATTCGAACTCGGGATGGAACTTCCATGATGGTTGTCGGTTGGATTCATCGCGTTCCGTGAGGACGCGTCGAAACCGCCGTTTGCGAGCGGCGAGCCACAGCGGCTTGGTCAGTCGCCCGCCGCGGGAAGACGCCAACCAGCTTTTCTTCAAGGCGAGTGACGGACACACGCGTCGCCACATCCAGGAGGGTAAGCCCCATGGACGATATCCGCGAACACTATCTGGCCTGGCTTCGTGACGCCCATGCCATGGAAGAACAGTCCCTCTCGATGATGCGTGGCATGCTGTCGCGCCTGGAGGGCTATCCTGTTCTTTGTGCGCGGATGGAAAAGCACATGGCCGAGACGGAGCGTCAGGTCGGGGCTCTGCGAAAGCTGCTCGAAGGGCGCGACAGCGGCGCCTCCGTGGTGAAGGACACGCTTGGCAAGGCCACGGCCCTCGGGCAGGTCTTCAGCGGCATGTTTGCCGACGACGAGGTGATCAAGGGCGTCATGGCGGGATATACGTTCGAGCAGATGGAAGTCGCTGCCTACAAGGTGTTGATCTCGACGGCCGCCGTTCTCGAGGACACCACGGCGATCCCCATTCTCGAGGAGAACCTCGCCGAAGAGCAGGATATGGCCGACTGGTTGTTCGATCACATGGACCAGACGACGCGCATTTTCCTAGCCCGCGACGAGGCCGGTCTTCCCGCTCGCCGGTGAAGCGGCTCGGGGAGGATCCATCCGGTTGCCCCTGCCGTCGCGTTCATCGCGGCGGCAAGTCATCCCGGTCCATTTCGAGATATCGCCCATGTTTAGCCGGCAATGAAATATCGTTCGTTTTTATCATTGTCATGCAAGTCACGACACTTGTTCGACTTTTGGGTAGTCTGTTCAAAATCTCGGATTGGTATTTGCGAAAAATTCATAAGAGCGCCGTAAATTTGCCTAGACATAAAGGTGAAGGATGGCGCCCGGAAAACAACTTCAAACTGCGCTGAGCGTCAGTCGGCGCGTTTCTGTGCTCGTGGGCGCGCTGGCGGCTTCGTGTCTCGCCATTGCATTGGCTTTGATGCTCGTCCGCCTGGGCACGCTGCCTGCGTCCTGGCAGCCAAGTCTGTTGGCAGGGCTCGTTTCGGAGACACTTCTTCTTCTCTTGATCGTCGCCATCGGTTTCCTGCTGATGCGCAAGAGCCTCGCCGTGATGCAGGGCGAGGAGAGGGCCGAGAACACGGCTCGGGTCGATCCCGTCACCTTGGCGTTGACGCGTGGCGATTTTCTTGACGAGCTGCGTCGACGCGTGCAGACCTCCGGTGAACGCCGGCATGCCTACGTCATGCTCGACCTCGACCATCTCAAGGCCCTGAACGACACGTTCGGCCATCCCGCCGGCGACGAGGCGCTGGCCCAGCTGGTCCGCATCTGCCGCGAGGAACTGCCTGGCGCCATCGTCGGGCGGCTTGGCGGCGACGAGTTCGCGTTGCTTCTGACCGATTGCTCCTCGCGCGGCGAGGTGGTCCAGTCCGTCAAGGCCTTGCTCGACCGGTTGCGACAGCCGGTGCAGATCAACGGTCGTACCATGCGCCTGTCGGCGACGGCCGGCGTCGCCATGGCTCCCGACGACACCCACATTGCGCTAGAACTGGTCAATCTAGCCGACCTTGCCCTGTACAAGGCCAAGCAGGCCCGGGGAACGGTTCTCTCGTATAACGCCCGCATGCTGGTCGACGACCGCTATACCCGGCTGCTGACACGCGAACTGCGCGCCGCCATCTATCTCAACCAGCTGGATATGCACTATCAGCCGATCATCGCCGACGATGGCGAGGAACAGACCGCGTTCGAAGCCCTCATTCGTTGGCACCACCCGCTCCGTGGCACCATTCCGCCGGCGGAGTTCATATCCGTTGCCGAGCAGTCGACGCTGATCGAAGAGGTCGGCGAGTGGGTGATCCGCCGCGTCATCCGCGACGCTGTCCGCTATGGTCAGTATCAGTTCGGAATCAACGTTTCCGCCGTCCAGCTGAAGCAGTCCGGCTTCGCCGCTTTCGTTGTCGGCGAACTCGCGGCGGCGGGTTTGCCGGCCAGCCGTCTCGTCCTCGAAATCACCGAAACCGTGTTTCTAGACTTCGGCTCGGTCGAGAGGGCGAACCTCGAAGGCCTGAGGGCGGCTGGCGTGATGATCGTTCTTGACGATTTCGGCTCGGGTTTCGCTTCGCTTCAGTATTTGAGGAAGTTCCACTTCGACTGTCTGAAGATCGACAAGAGCTACGTTCACGCCGCCGGGTCGAGCGATGTGGACATGGCGTTCGTCACGACGATCACCGAACTGGCACGCGCCCTTGGAACACGCGTTCTCGCCGAGGGCGTCGAGACCGAGGAGCAGTACCTCCTGATGAAGGCGGCCGGATGCCAGCGCTTCCAGGGCTACTACTTCGGCCGGCCGGCGTCCCTGCCGGACGTGGTCGCCTCACCGGCCTCGCTGGCGAGGGAGCGGCGCGCCGTCGGAAGCTGAACCGGCAGAACACGGCGCCTTCATCCGAGACGAGCCGAGGCGATCGGCTGCGAGCCCCATTTCGCTCCACCCAGCTTTGGGCTTACGCTAGCAGCCGTTCTCGCGCAGAACGCATTTCTGCTTCACTCGGAGGTTTGCCGTGCGTCTCATTGGCATGCTCGATTCGCCCTACGTTCGCCGCACCGCGTTGACGCTTGCCGCTCTCGACATCCCCTTTGTCCATGAGCCGCTTTCCGTCTTTCGCCACTATGATGCCTTTGCCGCCATCAATCCGGTGGTCAAGGCGCCCACGGCGGTCACCGACGACGGCGTCGTGTTGCTCGATTCCACCCTGATCATCGACTATGCCCTGAAGGCGCTGGCCGGAGGCAGGTCGCTCGGGCCGATCGACCCAAGGCTCGCCGTTTTCGATGTTCGTCTGACCGGGCTTGGCCTTGCGGCCTGTGAAAAGGCGGTTCAGATCGTCTACGAACGGCAGCTTCGTCCAGCCGAGAAGCTGCACCAGCCCTGGATGGATCGCGTCACGGGCCAGCTCAGGGCGGCCCTCTCGGCGATCGAGGCCGACATCGACGGCGCCGGATGGCTGTTGGGGCCACCGCCGAGCGAGGCGGGCGTCACGCTGGTCGTAGCGGGAACCTTCATCTCCGCCCTGATTCCGGATGTGGTGTCGCTGGCCGACTATCCCCGTCTTGCCGCGCTTACGGCCGCCGCCGAGAGGACCGAGCTCTTCCGGGCATGGCCGCACGAGTAGATGCGGTAATCGATCAATTAGTATGACTTATAGCCACTCCGGCTGGCAAAGCCGGAGTGGGAAAGCTACTGTCGTGTTCGGTGAGAGGCGAAAGGCGCCCGCCGACGAGGAGGGTGCATGCCAACGGTTTCCGTCTTGTCCAATCACGCGTGCCATCTTGGCGAAGGGCCGAGCTGGCACCCAGGGCGAGCCAAGGCGTTCTGGTTCGATATTCTCGACCGGAAGCTCTTGGAAATGGGGCTCGATGATGCCGCTCCCAGGATTCATGATCTCCCGTTCCATGCGACCGTCGCCGCTCGCGTCGACGACGATCGGCATCTCATCGCCAGCGACGCCGGCTTGCACCTCCGGTCGATCGACGGCGGCGCGTTGACCGAGCTGCGCCCCTTCTGGGACGAGCGTCCGGGTACTCGTAGCAACGATGGAGCCGTACATCCGGCCGGTGCGCTCTGGATTTCCACCATGGGCTGGCGCTTCGAGCCGGGTTTCGGACGCATCTGGTGGTATCGTGCTGGCGAGCTAAAGCCGATTATCGACGGACTGACCATTCCGAACGCGATCGCCTTTTCTCCGGACGGACGCACCGCCTATTTTTCGGATACGACCGAGCACGTCATTTACCGGATTCCAACCGATCCGGAGAGCGGCAGACCCACGGGCGATCGGCAGGTCTTCAGCCGCGTCAGCGGCGGTGGCCCCGACGGCGCCACGGTGGACGCCAACGGTCTGCTCTGGAACGCCCGCTGGGGCGGGCACGCTGTCGACGCCTATGATCCCGACGGCCATCGCGTCGAGAGCATCGCCCTGCCGGCCCGGCAGGTCAGCTGCCCCGCCTTCGCCGGCCCCAAGCTCGACCGCCTTCTCGTGACGTCGGCCTTCGAAGGCTACGACGCGGACAGGCGCGCCGCCGAGCCGGAGGCCGGTCTGACCTACCTTGTCGATGGTCCGTTCCGTGGGGTGCCCCCTCCGGCCGTTCTCATTGGCTGATTGTCGCATCTGTATAGAGGAGAACGACCGATGTCGCGTCCCCGCCGCCACAAGCTCTGGTTCGATAATCCCGATAACCCCTCGATGACGGCGCTCTATCTCGAGCGCTATCTCAACTATGGCCTGACCGTCGAGGAACTGCGCTCGGACCGGCCGATCATCGGCATCGCCCAGACCGGCTCCGATCTGTCGCCCTGCAACCGCGTTCATTTGCGTCTGGCCGAGAGGGTTCGTGAGGGTATCAGGGCTGCTGGCGGCATCGCCTTCGAGTTTCCTGTGCACCCGATCCAGGAAACCGGCCGGCGGCCGACGGCGGCGCTCGATCGCAATCTCGCCTATCTCGGCCTCGTCGAGATCCTGCACGGCTACCCGCTCGACGGCGTGGTGCTCACCACCGGTTGCGACAAGACGACCCCGGCGCAGATCATGGCGGCGGCCACCGTCGACCTGCCCGCCATCGTGCTCAGCGGCGGGCCGATGCTCGATGGTTGGTACGAGGGCAAGCTGGCCGGCTCCGGCACCATCATCTGGGAGAAGCGGCTGAAACTTGCCACGGGCGAGATCGACTACGAACAGTTCATCGAGGCGGCGGCGGCCTCGGCGCCGTCCGATGGTTATTGCAACACCATGGGCACCGCCTCCACCATGAACTGCCTGGCTGAAGCGCTCGGCATGTGCCTGCCCGGCAACGCCAGTATTCCCGCGCCTTATCGCGAGCGCGGGCAGATGGCCTATCGAACCGGCGAGCGTATCGTCGCCATGGTCGAGGAGGATCTCAGGCCCTCGAAGATCCTGACCCGGCAGGCGATCGAGAACGCCATCGTCGTCAACTCGGCGATCGGCGGCTCGACCAATGCCCAGCCGCATATCGTGGCCATTGCCCGTCACGCCGGTGTGTCGATCGAGCCGATGGACTGGCAGACAGTCGGCTACGACGTGCCGTTGATGGTCAACATGCAGCCGGCCGGTAGCTATCTGTCCGAGGGCTTCCACAGGGCGGGCGGCCTGCCCGTGGTGATGAAGGCACTTCTCGACAATGGTCGCCTTCATGGCGATGCCCTGACCGTTTCCGGTCGCTCCCTGGCGGAGAACCTGGCGTCATTTCCGCCACCCGATGGCGAGGTCATCAAGCCCTATGACGCCCCGATGAAGGACAAGGCTGGCTTCATCGTCCTGAAGGGCAACCTGTTCGACGCCGCCATCATGAAGACGTCGGTGATCTCGGACGAGTTCCGCACGCGCTATCTGTCGCGTCCGGGGGAGGAGAATGTCTTCGAGGGGCCGGTCGTGGTCTTCGATGGCTCTGAAGACTACCATCATCGCATCGAGGACCCGGCGCTCGGCATCACGGAGGAGACCATCTTGGTCATCCGCTATGCCGGCCCGGTCGGCTGGCCCGGCTCGGCCGAGGTGGTCAACATGCAGCCTCCCGCCGCCCTGATCGAACGCGGCATCGGCGCCTTGCCATGTATGGGAGACGGCAGGCAGTCCGGCACGTCCGGCTCTCCCTCCATTCTCAACGCCTCGCCCGAGGCCGCAGTTGGCGGTGGGTTCGGCCTGCTCAGGACCGGTGACCGCGTTCGCATCGACCTCAACCGTGGCACCGCCGACGCACTGGTCGATGCCGAGGAATGGGAGCAGAGGCGCGCCATGTTCCAGCCAGTCTATCCGGCCAGCCAGACGCCCTGGCAGGAGCTCTATCGCTCGACGGTCGGCCAGCTCGCCGACGGCGCCGTCATGGAAATGGCGGTCAAGTACCAGAGGGTCGCCGAAACCGATCCGCGCGACAGCCATTGAGCCTGGCCGCGGCCGTCAGCGTCTGGCGGCCGCCGCCACGCGCGCCGCGCCGGAGCGGATCGTCTCGACGATGGCCATCGCCGCGGCCTCGCTGTCGCCATCCCCGATCGCCGTCACGACACGCCGGTGCGCGGCGCAGGAGGCAACCTTCGCAGCAGGGTCGTTCACCGGCGTGGTGATGGCGAATGTAGCGGCCAACGCTACCTCGATCAGGGCCGACGCCGTGCGGAAAAACGGATTGCCGCTGATGCGGGCGACGGTGAGGTGAAAATCGAGGTCGGCGGCCGCGAAAAACTCCGGCGTGGCGTCGGGCGCTTCCATCCGGTCGACGATGGCATTGAGCGTGGCGACGTCCGTTTCGCTCCGTCTTTGGGCCGCGAGCGAGGCGGCCACGGGCTCGAGGGCCAGCCGAACATCGGAAAGATGGGCGAGCAGCTCTAGGCCGATGCCGCAGTCGAGGTGCCAGCGCAGCATGTCCGGGTCGAACAGGTTCCAGTTCGTTCGCTCGACGACACGCGTACCGACCCGCGTCTTGGGCTGGATCAGGCCTTTGGCGGCCATGGTTTTCAGCGATTCCCGCAAAACCGTCCGCGACACGCCGAAGCGTGACATCAACTCGGCGTCGGATGGCAACAAGCTGCCTTCCGGCCGGCGACCGCTAACAATCTCGTGCGCCAGTTCGCGCACGATCTCATCCTGTCGCGAGCGCTTTTGAGCCGTCCGTCGTGTCATGAATCTCCCCACAAACCGCCCGGCGCGCCCCCCGAATCACGCCGCTGCGGCCGAAAGCGGGAAGCTGGTGCGACTATGCCACAACCTTAGGGACTTGGGAGCAAGCCGAAAGGCCAAGGTCGAAAAAACCTTTTGTTTTTCGCGAACTTGAGCGACATTGACAGATATCTGAGAGGACCGCTCCAAAAGAGCGCGGGGAGACAGACATGACACATCCGGTTGAAGACTTCATCACGCTTGACGGCGACAATGGCCTCAAGGCCGTTTTCAGTCCGGCCGGCGCGCAGCTTGTGGCGCTTTACGTTCCGACGAGCTCGGGCGGGCCGGTCCAGACGGTGATCGGGTCGCCCGGTCGCCTCAACGCTCCCGATGGCGACGGTTGGGCCGGCACCATCTGCGGTCGCTTTGCCAACCGCATCGCCGGTGCAAGCTTCACGCTCGACGGCGTCACCTACAGTTTGCCGGCCAACGAGGGCTCCAAGCAGCTGCATGGCGGAGCCGACGGATTCGGTCACCTGAACTGGGAGGTCGACAAGGCCGGCGGTGAAGTGGTGTTCCGGTTGGATTCACCTGATGGAGACATGGGCTTCCCCGGCGCGCTGGCCGTCAAGGCAGCCTACGGCCTCAAGGGGCAGACGCTCTATCTGGACATGACCGCCACCACGACCAAGCCAACCGTGGTCAACCTCACCAATCACGTCTACTGGAACTTGCTCGGCAAGGGCGACACCCTCGGTCATTTGATGCAGATCCCGGCGAGCAAGTACACACCGGTCGACGCCGATCTCATTCCCCTGGGGCCGCTGGCCGATGTGGTCGGGACGCGTTTCGACTTCCGCGAGAAGCGTCCGATTGCCGGCCCCTACGACCAGAACTTCGTGCTCGATGCCGGCCGTGGCGAGTTGCATCTCGGCGCGCGCGCGATTGAACCGGTTACCGGCCGTACGCTCGAGGTCTGGACGACTGAGCCAGCCATGCAGCTCTATACGGGCGAACACTTCACGCCGGCGATCAAGGCGCCGTTCTCCGAGCTGCTGAAGAACGCCGGCTTCGCGCTTGAGCCGCAGACCTTCCCAAATGCGCCGAACGAGCCGAGCTATCCGAGTGCCGTGCTACGCCCGGGCGAGACCTATCATCATCGCATCGAGTGGCGCTTCTCGGGCTTCTGAGCTTCGTTGCCTCTATGACAAGGAAGGCCGCGTCCTTGCGAGGATGCGGCCTTTTTGCGTCAGCGGAGAGCGACGGTGTCCCGTCAGCCGGCGGGGTGCTGGCGACGACCTTGGATGGCGAGGTCGAACACTACGTCGTCCGAGTAGAGCGGTCTGCCGACGCTCATCCCGAAGGCGACCGGGCGACGCGACCGACGACATGAAACTCCGGCCGTTTGTCGCTGCTGCCGGTCAGCGTCACTGTGAAATGCTCGGCCAGCGTCTGCCCCTTCAGCGTCAGAAGGCCATCCACATCTGCGGTGGTCTCCGATGTCCGGCGCACGGCAGTCGAAGCGAAGTGGATGTCCGGATTGTCAGCCGCATCGAACACCACGGATGAGCGGAGTAAGCTGTCGAGCGGCGCGACGCCGGTGGCAACCGAGTCCGAGGCGACGGAAAAGGTCACCGACGATCGTTCGACATGCGCCGGGTCGAGGTTGAAGCTTCCGGAGAACCTGTGAAAGCTGCCGTGCACGGTTGGTACGAGAGTGCCTGAAATCGAGAAGGTGACGCTCGACTGATCGCCGATGGCGTAGCGGCCGGCTAGGTTCGAGAAACTCGCGGCATCAGCCGGCGCGATGCCGAGCAAGAGGGGCAGGACGAGGATAGTCAGATGCCTTAGGAGGCGGATTGGGATGTGATCGGGCAGGACGTGTCGCATCGGTTTGGCTCCGGGGCGGCATGCCCCAGCCTCAACAACACATCGCGACGGCGTTTATTCCCTTCGTGTCGAGACACTCCGTCAGGTCCCCGAGCGAGCCGATTTGTCCAGTAACGAAAAAAGCCGAGGCCCGGAGAGGCCTCGGCTCATAAAGCATGCGGCAGATGAAGCGCTTAGCTCTTCTGCTTGTTGTAGAGGTCGAACACCACGGCGGCGAGCAGCACCAAGCCCTTGACCATCTGCTGGAAGTCGATGCCGAGACCCATGATCGACATGCCGTTGTTGAGCACGCCCATGATGAAGGCGCCGACCACCGCGCCGGTGATCTTGCCGACGCCGCCCGTCGTCGAGGCGCCGCCGATGAAGCAGGCCGCGATGACGTCGAGCTCGAAGCCGTTACCGGCCTTCGGGGTCGAGGAGTTGAGGCGCGCGGCGACGATCAGGCCGGCAAAGCCCGCGAGAACGCCCATGTTGATAAAGGTGTAGAAGCTGAGGCGATCGGTATTGATGCCGGAGAGCCTCGTCGCCTTCTCATTGCCACCGAGTGCGTAGATGCGGCGACCGATGGTCGTGCGGGTGGTGACGAAGGTGTAGAAGGCGATCAGGACGCCCATGATCACGAGGATGTTCGGGAAGCCCTTGTAGGTGGAGAGCTGGTAGCCGAGGAAGACCATGACGGCGACGAGCACGGCATTCTGCGTGACGAAAAAGGCGAAGGGCTCGACCTCGATGCCATGGGACTCGTTGAGCTTGCGGCTGCGCCAGGACAGGTAGACCAGCAGAGCAGGAATGGCGAGGGTCAGGAGAATCGAGGTCGAGTGCAGGCTGCCGAGCAGCGGCAGTTCCGGCAGGGAAACCAGGTCGGGCAGGAAGCCGGTGGAAAGCTTCTGGAACTCGGCCGGGAACGGGCCGATGTTCATGCCTCCCAGGAGCCACAGCGTCATGCCGCGGAACACCAGCATGCCGGCCAGCGTCACGATGAACGCCGGAATGTGATGATAGGCGATCCAGTAACCCTGTGCCGCGCCGATGACGCCGCCGAGGATGAGACAGACGAGCGACGTCGTCCATGGGTCGATCTTGTAGTTCACCATCATGACGGCTGCCACGGCGCCGATGATGGCGACGATCGAACCGACGGAGAGGTCGATGTGGCCGGCGACGATGACCAGCAGCATGCCCAACGCCATGATGACGACGAACGAGTTCTGCAGCACCAGGTTGGTCAGGTTGACGGGACGGAACAGCACACCGCCGGTGATGATCTGGAAGAAGATCATGATCACCACGAGTGCGATCAGAATGCCGTACTCGCGCATGTTCTGCCGGAGGAAGACGGCAAGCGACGGAGCAGCCGTCTGGGTGGCTTCGTTGGGCGTATTCATCAAACCTTCTCCCCCGAGCGCATGATGGCGCCCATGATGTTTTCCTGGCTGGCCTCGGCAACGGGCATTTCGGCCACGATCGCGCCTTCGTTCATGACGTAGATGCGGTCGCAGGTGCCGAGTAGTTCCGGCATTTCCGAGGAGATGAAGATGACCGCCTTGCCGGCGGCGACGAGATCGTTGACGATCGAGTAGATTTCATACTTGGCACCGACGTCGATGCCGCGTGTCGGCTCGTCGAGGATGAGTACGTCCGGATTGGCGAACAGCCACTTGGCCAGAACGACCTTCTGCTGGTTGCCGCCCGAGAGATTGACGACGTCCTGATAGATGCTGGGCGTGCGGATACGCAGCCTGTCGCGATACTCGTTGGCCGCCTTGCGCTCGGTATACTCGTCGATGACAAAGTTTCTCGAAATGCCCTTGTGGTTGGCCAGCGTGTTGTTGTGCATCACGTTGTTGATCAGGACGAGGCCGAGCTGCTTACGGTCCTCGGTGACGTAGGCGAGGCCCGACTTGATCGCCCGCTCGACGGTGGACACGTCGGCCGGCTTGCCGTTGATCAGCACTTCGCCGGAGATCTTCTGCCCGTAGGAACGACCGAACACGCTCATGGCGAACTCCGTGCGGCCGGCGCCCATCAGGCCGGCGATACCCACGACTTCGCCACGCTTGACGTTGAGATTGATGCCGTTGGAGATTTTCCGATCGGAATGGATCGGATGATATGCCGTCCAGTTGCGGACCTCGAAGATGGTCTCGCCAACCTTCGACACGCGCTTGGGAAAGCGGTCGCTGAGCTCGCGGCCGACCATGCCCTGGATGATGCGGGCCTCGGAGATCTTCTCGGCATGGCAGTCGAGCGTCTCGACCGTGGCGCCATCGCGCAAGACGGTGATCTTGTCGGCGACGCGGGAGATCTCGTTGAGCTTGTGCGAGATGATGATCGAGGTGAGGCCTTGCTTCTTGAACTCGAGCAGCAGGTCGAGCAGCGCGTTGGAGTCGCTTTCGTTGAGCGAGGCGGTGGGCTCGTCGAGGATGAGCAGCTTCACCTTCTTGGATAGCGCCTTGGCAATCTCGACCAACTGCTGCTTGCCGACGCCAATGTTGGTGATCAGTGTCGAGGGGTTTTCCTTGAGGCCAACCTTGGCCAGAAGCTCGGTCGTCCGGCGGGTCGCCTCGGCCCAGTTGATGACGCCGCCCTTGGCGACTTCGTTGCCCAGGAAGATGTTCTCGGCGATCGACAGCATCGGGATCAGCGCGAGTTCCTGGTGAATGATGATGATACCTTCTTCTTCGGTATCCTTGATCGAGCCGAACTTCTTGAGTTGGCCGTTGTAGTAGATCTCTCCGTCATAGGTGCCGTAGGGGTAGACGCCGCTCAGCACCTTCATCAGCGTCGACTTGCCGGCGCCGTTCTCGCCGCAGAGCGCGTGGATTTCGCCTTCCTCTACCGAAAAGCTGACGTCGCTCAACGCCTTGACGCCCGGAAACGTCTTGGTGATGTTGCGCATCTCGAGGATCACGTTCGTGCTCACGCGAGGCTCCTTTGTCCGCCGATCTCCGATGGGCGACAGGCAGAACATTGTTGTTGTTGGTGTATTGCCGCAAGGGCACCCAAGGGGCGCACCGATCCGCGCAGCGGGCAGATTTTGAAGACCGCGCGGGGAAGTCCCCGCGCGGAAAGTTGGGACATCAGGACCTGATCAGAGGTCCGATTCCTTGTAGTAGCCGGAGTCGATGACGATCTCCTTGTAGTTGTCCTTGGTGACCAGGACCGGCTTCAGCAGGAAGGACGGAACGACCTTCACGCCGTTGTCGTAGGTCGTGGTGTCGTTGACTTCCACTTCCTTGCCCTCGAGGGCCTGCGAGACCATCTTCACGGTCTGCTTGGCGAGCTCGCGGGTGTCCTTGAAGATCGTCGAATACTGCTCGCCGGCGATGATCGCCTTGACGGACGGCAGTTCGGCGTCCTGACCGGACACGTACGGCATCGGCGTGCCTTCGGTGCCGTAGCCGACGCCCTTCAGCGACGAGATGATGCCGATCGAGATGCCGTCATAGGGCGACAGAACGGCGTCGACATGCTTGTCGGTGTAGTTGGCCGACAGGATGTTATCCATGCGAGCCTGGGCGGTGGCGCCATCCCAACGCATCGTGGCGACCTGGGCGAAGTCCGTCTGGCCCGACTGAACGACGAGCTTGCCGCTGTCGATGTAGGGCTTCAGGACGCTCATGGCGCCATTGAAGAAGAAGGTGGCGTTGTTGTCGTCGGGCGAGCCGGCGAACAGTTCGATGTTGAACGGGCCCTTGCCGTCCTTGAGGCCGAGCGGGGTCTCGAGCGACGAAGCCTGGAGAACGCCGACCTGGAAGTTGTCGAAGGTCGAGTAGTAGTCGACGTTCGGCGAGTTGCGGATCAGGCGATCGTAGGCGAACACCTTGACGCCGGCCTCGTGAGCCTTGGCGAGAATGTCGGTGAGGGTCGTGCCGTCGATCGAGGCAACAACGAGGACGTTGACGCCCTTGGTCACCATGTTCTCGATCTGGTTCAGCTGGTTCGGGATGTCGTCTTCAGCGTACTGAAGGTCGGTCTCGAAGCCGGCGGCCTGGAACTGCTCGACCATGCTGTGGCCGTCGGAGATCCAGCGCGACGAAGACTGCGTCGGCATGGCAATGCCGACTTTGCCCTTCTCGGCGGCGTAGGACGCCGTGGCCATGGCGGAAACGCCAATCACGAGCGTGGCAGCCAGAATCTTGGTAAGCTTCATTCTCTCCCCCTTCAATCCCGCGAGGGTTGGCGACCTGCCACGCCTCTTCGGGAACTCCGTGTGAGTTGGTGACCAATTTCGTCAGACGCTTGTCGCCCCTGACGTCCTCATAAAGCAGGGTGGCCCTGCCTTATTCCCTCTTGCGGCCCGGTGACGCTTGCCACCGGATCCTAGCCTCCCCATCCGCACCGGCTGACGCCGGGTGAAGGGAGGAGCCTCCTGATGCGAAGGGCAGCCGTTTGACCGCCATCGCCACGTCGCCCCGAGCGGGGCGACGAATCGTGCTCTCCGGACACGTCCGGACATGCGCATGTCAAATCCACCCGGCGGGCAGCCAGTGCCTCCCGCTTTCCCAGCGGCAGTTTCACCGAAACCACGCCGCTGTCCAGACCTCGCCGGCACCGACCATCGACTAACGCGACGCCGTGTGGCGGGAGACGAGCGATCTTGACCCGGTTGCCGACATCGAAGCCCTCGGTCTGGAACGAAGAGGAAAATCCTCCCGTCATCCTCACCCTCGAGCCATCGGTGATGACATCTTTGTCCGTGGACGAAATGCCTCGCCGCGACCGGTCTGAATATCGTCTTTCGGGAGAGGACACCGCAAATACCCTGACCGTGTCGGGCTTAAGCCGCACACCGTCGCAGGCATCGCGCTCGCAACTCCCTGTCATGCCTGATTTTTCCCCCAAATCAGCCGAGTTCTCCGGTCCTCTTCCCAGGCGCCGGATCGACTTTATGTAATAGTTTAGCCAAGCGGTTCTAGCTCTGCAAGCCCTGCTTTTATCCGTGCAATCCCTTGCATTTTTGCGGACGGGGAATACGGTGCTCATTCAAGATGCCGTAATTAAAAGAGAAAATTCGACTTTAGGAGAATTTTGAGCGGTTTCTTTCGAACTTTCAATTATAAATTCGAATATCGAACAAAATTTTTATAGGTAAAATACAAAAATTCAATTGGAAGAAGAGGTTTTCATGTTCGACAAAACCATTGAGTGTCTTGGGGCTCGCGAGTCGACCTCGGCGGCAAAAGAGCGCATGACATTTTCTCACGGAGGGTTAGCTCGGAAAGTTGCGTCAGTAAGACTGAGGCAAGCAGGATCATCCATGTTTTGATGAACGTTTCGGTCGGGCCTTCGCTACAAAAACGTTGGCAAACGGTCAAAAGAGGAAAGGCGGCGCCACGAGTTGACCCTGCCGGGCTCGGCTGCGAGGTATCCCGGCCTTGTCTTCACCTCGGTGATGAGGCTGTACTCTATCTGATTTCTCTACTGAAGATTGTCTTCCAGACGAGGCAAACGGCGCGCGTTGCGTGTCCGAGACCGATCATTCTGACATCGAAATTGGGACAAAAGGGAATGAGTCCCTCTTGCCGGGTAGACTCCGGCGGCGAAGATTGCCTACGGGAGATATCCCAAAGGGCGAAACGCCCGTCGGTCAGCCGGCAGGCTTGGCGGATGCCTTCTTGGCCGCAAGCATGGCCTTCTTCGCTGCTCCCATGCCCTCTTTCACGTCCTGGCGCGCGCGCCCGAAGGCCATGGCGTCAGGGGGCACGTCGGTCGTGATGACCGAACCGGCCGCGGTCAGCGCATTGTCCCCCACGGTGACCGGCGCGACCATGACGGTGTTCGACCCGACGAACACGTCGGCTCCGATGATCGTCTTGTGCTTGAAGAAGCCGTCGTAGTTGCAGGTGATTGTGCCGGCGCCAACGTTGGTCCGGGCGCCTATCGAGGCATCGCCGATGTAAGTGAGATGGTTGACCTTGGCGCCCCGGTCGACGCGGGCGTTCTTGATCTCGACGAAGTTGCCGACGTGAACGTTCTCCGCCAGATCGGCGCCCGGTCGCAGCCGCGCATAAGGGCCGACGATGGCTCCCCCTGCCACCTTGGCTCCCTCAAGATGGCTGAAGGCGCGAATTGTCGCACCCGACGCCACATCTACACCAGGGGCGAACACCACGTTGGGTTCCACCACCACATCGCGGCCAAGCCTGGTGTCGAAGGAGAAGAAGACCGTCTCCGGCGCCACGAGCGTCACGCCGGAAGCCATCGCCTCGGCGCGCATCCGCTGCTGGAAGATCGCCTCGGCCGCTGCGAGCTGCGCGCGGTCGTTGATCCCGACGAACTCGCTCTCGTCCTCGCCGATGACCGCTTCGGCCCTGAGGCCGCGCGCCGTCGCCACCGCGATCGCGTCGGTCAGGTAATACTCGCCCTTGGCGTTGGCATTGCCGATGGCGTCAAGCAACTCGGGCAGCAAGCCTTGCCTGAAGGCCATGATTCCCGAATTGCAGACGCGGATTGCCTTGGTCTCCGCGTCGGCATCCTTTTCCTCGACGATGGCGACCAGTCGCTCATCCTTGATGATCAGCCGACCGTATCCCGTTGGCGCGTCGGTCTCAAAGCCGAGGAGAGCGACATCCGCTCCTGCGGAGAGTCGCTCGGAAAGGGCGGAAATGGTGGCCGGTCGTACGAGGGGGGTATCGCCGAACAGTACGAGTACTGGCCCATTGTGATCGACGAGTGCTTCGCGCGCGGCCAGAGTCGCATGAGCCGTGCCGAGACGCTCTCGCTGCTCGAAGACCTCCAAGTTCGCGGCCACCTTGCCGAGATGGGCGCGCACCTTGTCGGCTCCAGCGCCGATCACCACCGCGAAACGACTGGCTCCGCCGGCCCGGGCGCTTTCCAGCACGGCATCGATGAGAGGTCGGCCGCCCACCGGGTGCAGCACTTTCGGCAGGTCGGATTTCATGCGCGTGCCTTCTCCGGCCGCGAGGATGACGGCGAGGCAGGACGTATCGATCATGGTGGGCTCCCAAACGACGGTTGCAGCATTTGGCCGACCCGGGGGGCGTCGGTCAAGCAGAAGACCGTGCCGCTCAAACAAAGTGGTGGCCGAGGGGGCTGCCGTCTCCGCCAGGTCGAAACCCTCTTGGGCTCGATCAATCCGGATCAAACGGAACGGGTGTCACTGTTGCCCGCGTGCGACAGCGGTGTTTCGTCCGGGTGCTCTGGCAACGCCAGCCGACTTCGGACGCTGGCGGGGGCGGTGACGGGCGTCTATCAAGGGGCGACGCTGACGACAGGGAGATTCAAGTATGGCGGACCGTCTGACCGAGAACCGCTTGCCTCCCGTATCCGTCAAGGAGCGGCGAACCGTCTATGATGGCTGGTTGACGCTTGAAGTGGCTGTCCTCGAAACAACGGTGCATGGCGAGCCTCGGCTGGTGCGGCGCGAGGTGCACGACCATGGCGATGGCGCCGCGGTCCTCGTCTACGATTCGCTTCAACGGACAGCGATCCTGGTCCGCCAGGTACGCGCCGCCGCGCTTCTGGCCGACGGCAGCGGCGTGACGCTCGAGGCGATCGCCGGCATCGTCGATGACGGTGAGGACGGTGAGACGGCTGTGCGTCGCGAAGCCTGGGAAGAGGCGGGATGCGTCGTCGGCAAGCTGGAGTATCTTGGCCGCCCCTATGCCTCTCCGGGGTCACTGACCGAACGGGTTTGGCTCTATCTCGGCGAGATCGACACGTCCGCTCAGCGCGGCAAGGGGGGAGGCCTCGCAGAGGAGAGCGAGGAGATCGAAGTGGTCGAACTGCCGCTGTCCACGCTGGCCAATCTCGCCGACAATGGCGAGGTACTCGATCTCAAGACGCGTCTTTTGGTCGAGGCCTTGCGCCGACGCAGGCCGGAGCTGTTTGATTGAGTATTCCCCGCTCTCTCAGGGACAGTCGGCGATGTGGCCGGCCGGCACCTGATGGCAGAGGCGCTCGGCATCGATCCAGCCGGTCGACAGCGCAAGGCCGAGCGCATCGACAGTAATGGTGAAGGGCTGCAGATTCAGCTCGTAGGTCGTCCCCTGTCCGTCGCCGAGCCGTCTTGCCACCCCGAGTTCCATTGGCAAGCGGCCATCGGCCAGCTGCAGCGCCGCTTCGGCCGCCTTGCGGGCAAGCGCCTCGTGATCTTCCCAGATGGTGGCGGTTTGCACCCCCCGCGCGATGCGATTGAGCGTCTCCGGATCTCCGCCCTGGCCGACGACGGCAACCTTGTCGATGAGTCCACGCTCTTCAAGCACCGAAATCGCCTCTCCGGCACTGGCGTCGTCCGGCGTCAGCACCGCGTCTACGTCGTTGCGGGTGGCGTCGAGAATGTTGCCGAAGGCACGGCGGGCATTCAGCGACAAGCCGCCCGGGGTGTAGGCCTCCCCGGCAATGCGGATCAGCCCGGCACTGATCGAATCCTTGAGAACGCCGATTTGGCCGGCGTAAAGGCGCGCGGTCTGCGGGTCGTCGAAGTCGCCTTTCAGCAGCACCCAACCGCCGCGCGGCCGCGCCGCGTAGAGAGCCAGCGACTGTAGCCTCCCGACATCCGCTTGGTTGAAGCCAATCGATAGCACGCCTTCGAGACCGATGGGCCGGTCATAGCCGATCACCGGGATTCCGGCGGCAACCGCCGCTCGGATCGACGGTTCCAGCGCACGGGGATCGACCGCTGCGACGATCAACGCGTCGACCTTGGCGTCGATCAGGCTCATCACGTCGAGGATCTGCTTGGCGGCCGACAGGCGTGCGTCGGTTTCGATCACCGCTCCGGATCCCGCCGATACCGCGTCACGGATCGCTTCGGCATCCAGCTTCCATTGATGCGTGGTATCGCCCGGCCAGCTCACACCAATCACTGGTCCGGCCATCGCTGCTTGACAGAACAGCCCGAGGGCGATGACCGGAAGCACTTTCCACATGCTGACGACGTCCCCCCGAATGTCGTTCCACGAGCGCGAAGACAATACGCTCCGGGGTTTCCATTGTGAAGTTGGCCGCTCGGCCCACTCTACCCAACGATTATCTTTGAAGCTCAAAAAAAGCGTGGACCGGGGCCATGGCCGATGTCAATATCCGATGCCGATCTGGGCCGGCCGCTTTGGGGGAAGCGGCGCGGCACCTCGGGGGCTTCTGCCCCCGGGATGCGCGGTGAGGGGTGGAGGAAATCCGGAGCGGCTTCGGCCCAAGGGCGTCTCGGCCTGAACGATCAGGTCGGGGAATGCTCCGATAGAGATAAGACGCGGGGCGCCGGGGACGGGGATGATCCCGCCGGTGGGGGAGGACAAGCGTTACTATGACCGTGCGTGGAGATGGCTCGCGGCGCGTTTCCGTCGGCAAGGCCGACAGCGATCATGTGCGGCGGCAGAACCGATCCCTGGTGCTTTCGGCGTTGCGCCGGCGCGAGCCGATCGCTCGCGTGGATCTCGGGACTGAAACGAATCTGTCGCCGGCCACCATTACGGCCATCACCGCCGATCTGATCGCCGAGGGGTTGGTCGAGGCCAGTGACGACGAGGTGGAGAACGCGGAGGTCCAGGCCGAACCGGCTCGGCGCGGTCGGCCTCGCGTCATGTTGCGTCTCGATCCGACGGCTGGCTATGTGCTGGCGGCCAAGATCTCGCGCGACAGCGTCGTTCTGCAACTGGCCGATTTCGACGGCCATATCATCGATCGGCAGGAAGCTATCGTTCCGACGTATCAGGAGACGCGCGACAGCTTCCCCGTCAAGCTTGCCGATCTGCTCGGCCGTATCGTCGCCGACAATGGCATCGATTTTCGTCAGGTGGCCGAGATCGCCATTGGCGCGCAGGGCTTCGTCGACACCAACACGGGCTCGGTGATGTGGTCGCCGGCTTTCGGCGTCCGGGACATGCGCCTCGTCGAACCGCTCAAGGCGTTGACCGGTCGCAACTGCATTCTCTCCAACGACGCCAACATGATCGCGCAGGCCCTGCACGAGGCCAATCCGGACATCTATAGCGGGACCTTTGCAGTGATCTTCGTCGATCAGGGCGTGGGGGCGGGCCTGTTCGTCGGCGATCGGCTGCATCACGGCGCCGCCGGCTCGGCGGCCGAGTTCGGCCACATGAATCACCTGCCCAACGGAGCCCTTTGCCAGTGCGGGCGGCGTGGTTGCCTTGAGGCCTACATCGCCGATTACGCCATTCATCGTCAGGCGCTTGGCTTGCCGGAAGATGCGCCTCCGCTCAGTATCCGGCCGACGCAGGGTGAGCTGATCGCCCACGAGGCCGCCGCCTATGCCGGCGATGAAGCGATGCGGGCGATCTATCACCGGGCGGGCGAGACGTTGGGCTACGGGCTGGCGCGACTGATGGCCCTTATCAACCCAAGTCGCATCGTGCTGACCGGCGGCTCGGTTCGCGCCTACCCCCTGTTCGAAAGCGGCCTGAAGGCGGCTATCGAGGCTGCGCTGGTCGAAGACCTGCGTCGGTCGACGGTGATCGAGACGCTGCCTTGGCAGACCGACATGATCATGACCGGCCTCATCTCCTACATGCTGACGCGCCTCGATCGCGAAGTCTTCGCCAACCCCGCCGAGGCTCGTCGGTTCCGGGTCGCCTAACCTTAATCTATTCCGCCGCGAGCTTTGGTTTGGGCGGCGAGGCCGGATCTTCCTCGGTAAGCCCAAGAGCCTCGGCGGCGGTGAGTTCGCCGGACAGAAGGCGTTCGACGTGACCGCGTGGCTTGGTGAACCCGGCCAGCACCAGATAGGCGACTGGCGTCAGGAACAGTGTGAAAACGGTCGCAAAGCCGAGACCACCCACCAGTACCCAACCGAGGGCGACGCGCGCCTCCGCTCCGGCCCCGAAAGCCAGAACCAGCGGGACCGCGCCGACGATGGTGGCGATCATGGTCATCACAACGGGTCTCAGCCGGATGCGCGCCGCCATTTCGATCGCCTCTCGCACATTGCGCCCCTCGTCCCGCAGCTGGTTGGCGAACTCGACGATGAGAATGCCGTTCTTGGCCATGATTCCAACCACCATGACGAGGCCGATCTGGCTGTAGATGTTGAGCGTTCCGCCGGTGAGGCGGATGGCGAACACTGCTGCGGCAAGGCCGAAGGGCACGGTGGCGATGATGATCAACGCCGCGACGAAGCTTTCGAACTGCGCTGCGAGGACCAGCAGCACGACGATCAGCGCGAAGCCGAATGTGGTGGCAAGCCCCGCCGAGGTCTGGGCGAGCGCCGCCGCCTCGCCGGTCTGCTTGATGTCGTAGCCGGCCGGCAGTACCGACGCAGCAACCTCGTCGGCCACCGCCATTGCCTGCCTTAGCGCCACGCCGGGTGCCGGATCGATGGAGATGGGCACCGCCCGTTGCTGGCCGTCGCGCGACAGGCCGGGCGCCGTCGAGCCTTCGACCAGGGTGGCAATGGCGCTCATCGGCACCATTCGCCCGTCGCCGGTCCGAAGAAAGACATTGCCGAGATCGGTCGGGTCGTCGATCGGCGTGGCTGAGGATACCAGCTTGACCGGAATGATCCGGTCGCCAACCGACACGTCGGCCACCTTACGGCCATCGAGCACCGCCTGCAGTGCCTGGGCCAGACCGGAGACGGGGATGCCGAGGTCCTGCGCCCGGTCGCGATCGATGCGGACGGAAAGCTGCGGCTGCGTCGGCTGGTAATCGAGGGTGGCGCTCCGCACTTCGGGGCGCTCTTCGAGAGCCTTGATGAAAGCGTCGCCGACCCTGGCGAGCCCGTCGAAGTCGGGGCCGACCAGGGAGAGGCGCAGCCCCTGTCCACCGCCACGGATCCCGAGCGAGTTGGAGCTGAGGGCTCGCGCCTGGATGGATGGAATGGCCGCGAGCTTGCCGTTGATCTCGGCGGCGATCGCCGCCTGACTGCGCGATCGCTCGTCCCAGGGGGCGAGCGTCAGCATCATGAAGCCGGAGTTGGTGTCGCCGCGACCGGCGATGGCGAAACTGGCGGTAGCCTCGCCACTGTCGAGGTAGGGCTGGACGACGGCGGCCACCTTGTCCATCTGCCGCCCCATGTTGTCGATGGAAATGCCGGGTGGCGCGGTGACCCGCAGCATTACCGAACCGCGGTCTTCGCGCGGCGTCAGTTCGCTCGGCAGGCTCTGGAATACACCCCAGGCCACGGCGGCGAAGGCGACGGATAATGCGGCGACCACGAGCGGAGCGGCCAGGGCGGCGTGGAGCAGGCGGCCATAGAGCGCGGCGAGCGGCCGGCCGATCGATCCGAGCAGACGCGGCATGACGGCGCGCTTCTGCTTGTCTTCCGCTGGCAGAACCGACGCGGCGAGCATCGGTGCGAAGGTCAGTGCCGTAAAGCCCGAGATGGTGACCGCGATCGCCAGCACGAAGCCGAACTCGCGGAACAGGCTGCCGGCAGTGCCGGGCAGGAAGGAAATCGGCACGAACACGGCAGCGAGGGTGGCCGTCGTGGCAAGCACGGCGAAGAAGACTTCCTCGGTGCCGAGCACCGCCGCAGCGCGCGGCTTCATGCCCATATGCCGGCGGCGGACGATGTTCTCCAGGACGACGATGGCGTCGTCCACCACAAGGCCCGTGGCGAGCACCAGGGCCAGGAGTGTGACGATGTTGATCGAGAAGCCGATCAGCCACATCGCCGCCAGCGTTCCGATGAGAGACACCGGAATGGTGACGGCCGGAATCAGCGTCGCCCGCCAACTGGCGAGAAACAGATAGATGACGGCGATGACGATTGCGACGCCGAGCCCGAGGGCCAGGATCACTTCGTGTAGGGCCCCGTTGATGAAACGCGCCTCGTCGGACGTGACGGTGAGATCGACGCCATCGGGTAGCGTCGTCTTGAGGTTTGCGACGACGCGGGCGACGTCGTTTGAGATCTGGATCGAGTTGGATCGGGCGGCGCGAACGATGCCCATGCCGATACCGGCCTTGCCGTTGATCTTGAGCTGCGACGTGCCGGTGTCGGGGGCGAGAGACACAGTCGCCACGTCGCCGAGGCGCGTTGTGCCGTCGATCAGAAGGCGGGACATGCCGGCGGCATCGGTCACGCGCGCATCGGCACGGACCACCAGGCTGAGGTCGCGATTGGCGAGCGCACCGGCGGGGCTGTCCATCGACACGGTGGAAAGCGTCTGGGTGAGATCGGCGACCGTGAGCCCGCGCGCAGCCATCGCCGTCTGATCGATGTCGACGCGGAACACCGGCTCCTGGTCTCCGAACACCTGGACGTCGGCGACGCCATCGATAGCGGCGAGAGCATCGGCGATACGGTCGTTGACGAGGCTGGTCAGTTCCTCGAGCGATACGCGATCGGAGGTAACGGCGAGGCGGATGATGGCGTCGCCGTCGGCATCGGCCTTGACGATTTGCGGCTCGTCGACGTCTTCTGGCAACTGGTTGCGGATGCGGCTCACGACGTCCCTGGTATCGTTGGCGGCGACGTTGAGGTCTGTGTTCTCCGAAAACTCGATGGTGACGCGTGATCGGCCGAAACTCGACCGCCCAGATATCGAGGTCACACCGGCAACTCGCGACACGGCCGACTCGACGCGAGCGGTGACGTCGGTGTCGATGGTCTCCGGCGCCGCGCCGGCATAGCTGACGGTCACGGTGACGACGGGCCGGTCGACGTCGGGCAACTCGCGCACTTCCACGTCGCGATAAGCGGCAAGGCCTGCGACGATCACCAATGCGTTGACCACCAGAGCCAAAACCGGCCGACGAACGAACAGCGCGGTGAGGGCGTGGCTTCGACTCATGGCTTGGCCTCCTGGGCCTTGCCTGCGAGCCGATCGGACGCGTCCTCGATCCTTACGGGCGAACCGGCCCGGACCGACTGAATGCCTTCGGTCACCACCGGGTCGCCGGGCTTGAGGTCGCCACTGACCAGCACCGTATCGGCGTTTCGCTCGATGATGGCGATGCCGGTCCGTTTCGCCTTGCCGTCGTCGACCAACCAGACATAGGAGCCGTCGCGGTCCCACTGGACCGATGGCGCCGGTACGGCCGTCTTCCGGATGCCCGGGAAACGGAGCGTCACGGCGAAGGACATGCCGGGACGAAGGACGTCGTCGGGATTGTCCACTGTCGCCTGCGTCACGAGCGTACGGCTGTCGGCTTCGATGCGACTGCCGACGGCAGTGACCTTGCCCGAGAAGCGGGCGCCGGGCTGTGATGGCGTTGCAACCTCGATGAGCTGACCGCTCGCCACGCGGGCTGCGAAAGCTTCCGGGATGCGGAACTCGACCTTGATTTCCGACCGGTCGTCCAGTGTCGCGATCTCGGTCGAGGTCGACACCATGTCGCCCACTTCGACCGATGTCAGGCCGACGACGCCGGAAAACGGGGCGGCGATGGTGCGGCGGCTAAGGTTGAGCTCCGCCTCCTGCAGGGTCAGTCGCGCCTTGGAGAGCTCGAAGCGGGCGGTATCGCGCTCGGCGGCGGAAATTGCCCGCGTTTCGGCTAGTTTTTCGTTGCGAGCCGCCTTGGCCTCGGCATCCGCCAGGGCGACCTTCGCTTGTTCCAACGCAATCCTCTCGCTGTCGTCATCGAGGCGGACCAGCGTGGCGCCGGCCTCCACACGGTCTCCAGAGGTAAAGGCGATCTCTGTCACCATGCCGGTGACCCGGGGGAAGATGGCGACGGTTCGCGCCGCTTCGGCGGTACCGATGGCGCTGACGCGGTCGGCGGTCTCGGTCATGACGACGGGAGCAGTGACGACCAGCGGCGCCCGCCCGGGGGCGGCGTTCCTGGCCGGGTCGCGTCGGGGAGCTTCGGACTTTGGCGCTGCGGCAGCCACCTCCTCGGATGAGGCAAGAAAGATCCATTCCGGTAGCAGCGCCTGCGGAACACCGGCCGCCATCAACCGAGGACGCGCGGATGGATCGAGAGCACCCCAACCGACGATTCCCGCCAGACCCAGAAGCAGGGCAAGAACCAATTGTTTCCAGAAGGCCATGTCCGGCTCCGTTTCGGCAATGTAGCCCAAGGGATAATCCGGAGAACTTGAGATACGAAAGAGGCGAAAGTGTACGCTAGTGTAACAAGCGGGGCCAGATGGGCTCCAGTGTCCCAATCCACAAGGAAGCTTGGCGGTATCAGGTCGCGCGACGGCGAAGCCAGGGGCGTGTGCCTGCCGGGGGCTCGCTGAGGGCGCCCGGCTGATAGTGGAGGTCGGGCGAGGGATCACGCCCCTCGGAAAGATAGCGACGGGCAGTAGCGTTTCTGACCTCGAACGCCGAGAAACCGACACGGCGCATGAGGGGGATCTCGTCGATCAGGACCTCGCCGACCGCCCGTATCTCGCCGGCAAAGCCTGCTCGGACGAGGCGGGCGGCATGGCTGAAGCCACGGCCGTCTGCAAATTTTGGGAAGTCCACGGCAACGACGACGATCCGTTCCAGAAGTGGGAGAACCTCGTCGAAGCGATCGGCCGGTGAGAAAAGCAACCCCAGGCGGCGATTGCTGGCGCTGTTCCCGTCGAGAGCCGCCCGGAGGGCTGCAAGCGGCAGGATGAGGCCATCGCCTCCGGTGTCCTCCGCCGAGATGGCAAAGTCGTTGGGCTCGAAGCGTCCGGCGCGATAGACGTCCGGCGTCGAACCGTCGGTAGCGGTGCCCTGCGGCACGATGGCGGTGGCGACCATGTCTCAAATCCCCGCAATGATGGCGCCCGACGGCTGGCCGAGATGAATGCCGCATTCGGTCTTGGCCTTGCCGCGCCAGCGGCCGGCCCGCTCATCCTCGCCCGGCCTTACCTTGTCGGTGCAGGGCAGGCAGCCGATCGATGGATAGCCCTCGGCGACGAGCGGATGCGGTGGCAGGTGGCGCGCTTCGCGGTAGGCCTCTATGCGTGCCCGGTCCCAGCCGAGCAGCGGGTTGACTTTGATCCGGCCGTTGGCGGCTTCGAACAGCGGCAGGTTCGCCCGTGTCTCGGCCTGATAGCGCTTGCGGCCGGAAATCCAGGCGTCATAAGGCGCGAGCGCGGCTTCAAGCGGCCTCACCTTGCGGATATCGCAGCAGGCGTCGGTGTCGGCCATCCACAGAGCGCCGGCCGGATCGGCTCCGGCGAGGTCGTTGTCGTCTGGCGCCCGAATGACAAGACCGGTCAGGCCGAGCGTCTCCACCAACTGGTCGCGATAGGAGAGGGTGGCGGGAAACAGCTTGCCCGTGTCGAGGAAGACGATCGGCAGGGATCGGTCGATGTCGGCCACCATGGCGAGAAGCACGGCGCTGTCGGCGCCGAAGCTCGATACCAGCGCGATCTTGCCCGCATAGAGATCGAGCGCGGCGGCGACGATCGTCTCCGCGTCTTCTCCGTCATGACGAGCCGACAGGAGCCGCGCCTCCGAGGCGAGCCCCTGGTCGGGGTCCACGGCAAGGCCGAGCGCATCAAGCACCATAGAGGGCCTCCTTGAATGGGGCTTCGCCAAGCCGGCGATAGGCGGCGAGGAAGGTTTCGTCCGGCGAGGCACGGAGCTTGATATAGGCGTCGACCACGGTCTCGACGGCGTCGATGACGCCCTCGGCGGAAAAGCCGGGACCGATGATCTGGCCGATCGAGGCGCTCTCGTCGGGGTTGCCGCCGAGGCTGATCTGATAGAACTCCTCGCCCTTGCGGTCGACGCCGAGGATGCCGATGTGGCCGACGTGATGGTGTCCACAGGCGTTGATGCAGCCGGAAATCTTGATCGATAGCGGGCCGATCTCATCCTGCCGCTCCGGCGCGCCGAAGCGTTCGGACAGTTGCGAGGCGAGCGGGATCGACCGGGCGTTGGCAAGGGCGCAATAATCGAGGCCGGGGCAGGCGATGATGTCGGTGATGGCGCCGGCATTGGCGGTGGCCAGCCCCGCTGCGGCAAGCGCTTCGTAGACGGCAGGTACGTCGTCGAGCGCGAGATGCGGCAGGATGAGGTTCTGCTCGTGACTGACGCGGATTTCCGAGAAGGCCCAGCGCTCGGCGATATCGGCGACAGCCTCCATCTGCTCGGCCGAGGCGTCGCCAGGAATGCCGCCGATCGGCTTCAGCGAAATGGTGAGGGACGTATGGCCCTGCGCCTTGTGGCGATGGAGGTTTTGCCGAGCGAAGCGGTCGAGCGCCGGGTTCTCGGCGCGGGCCGCCTCGAGCGTGGCGGATGTCCCCGATCGCGTCGTCAGGGTCGGAGGCTCGAAATAGGCGCGAATGCGCGCAACTTCCTCGGCGGGCAGGCCGAGGACGCCGCCCCGGATCTGCCTGAACTCGTCTTCCACCAGTTGGCGCAGTTCATCGATGCCGGTTTCATGAACCAGGATCTTGATGCGCGCCTTGTACTTGTTGTCGCGCCGGCCGAACAGATTGTAGACGCGCAGGATCGCGTCGACATAGGCCAGAATGTCGGCCTCCGGTACGAAGGCGGCAAGTTCGCGGGCGATCATCGGGGTGCGCCCCTGGCCGCCGCCGACATAAACGGCAAAGCCTATGCCGCCGTCCTTGCCGCGCTTCACCTCAAGGCCGATGTCGTGCAGGCGAATGGCCGCGCGGTCGTGGCCGGCGCCAGTGACCGCGATCTTGAACTTTCGCGGCAGGAACGAGAACTCCGGATGCAACGACGACCACTGTCGGAGGATTTCAGCGTAAGGGCGGGGATCGTCGGCCTCGTCGAAGGCGGCGCCGGCGAAATGGTCGGCGGTCACGTTGCGGATGCAGTTGCCCGACGTTTGAATGGCGTGCATCTCCACTTCGGCCAACTCGGAGAGAATGCTCGGCACATCCTTCAACGCGGGCCAGTTGAACTGGATGTTCTGCCGGGTGGTGAAGTGGCCGTAGCCCTTGTCGTAGACGCGGGCGATATGGGCGAGGCGGCGCATCTGCGTTGACGACAGCGTGCCGTAGGGAATGGCGACACGCAGCATGTAGGCATGAAGCTGGAGATAGACGCCATTCATCAGGCGCAGCGGCTTGAACTCGTCCTCGGTGATCTCGCCCTTGAGCCGGCGCTCCACCTGATCGGCGAACTGGGAAACGCGCTGCCGCACGAAGGTGGCGTCGAACTCGTCATAGCGATACATGGCGCTCCCTCCTCAGGCGGTGACGGGGCGGTGGTCGGACTTGACCGTGGGGCCAAAGGCGCGGATGCGCTCGCGAAGCCGCTTGGGTACGACATGCCCATCCGCCACGGAGACGGCGATCGTCGCGACCTCGACCACTAGCGACGCGCTGACATCGCCCAGGGCAGCGGCCTCGGCGGCGGTGCGCCGCTCCGCGTCGTCAATCACCTCGGCGGCGTCGATGTCGGCGACCCAAGTGCCACTGGCGGCACGATAGACGACGTCACCATCGGACAGTCGATTGGCAGTCAGAATCTCTGGCATGGGCACTGGTGTATCCGCGAGGCAAGCAATCCTCACTGACACATAGTCGATCGCTCCGCCCAGAGCCTGCTTCAACTTTTCAAAAAGCAAGGCGGTGGCGGAAAAAACATCCTGCCACTGCCATTTCATTGAAAGACGACAAACTGCGCTGGTACTGCCCTGCCGGCGCGGGGGCGTTCCGGTCAGATGCTGTCGAGCAGCTTGAACCAGGTCATGGCGGCGACGAGGGTCGGCCAGCGAAGATGCGTGCCGCCGGGGAAGGGCATCACGGGCACCTTGGCGAACGCGTCGAACCGCCCCATGGCGCCGCCGACCGCTTCGGCGATCACGTGGCCAACGAAGGGCGCCAGCATGACGCCTTGGCCCGAGTAGCCGGCGGCGATGAAGATGTTGGGCTTCGGCCGCCGGATGAACGGCATGCGGTTGAAGGTGATGCCGAGCGTTCCGCCCCAGGCGTGGCTGATCGCCACGTTGGCGAGCTTGGGATAGACGCGGGCGAGATGCGGCCGGACGAAGGCCGCGATGTCCTCCGGGAAGGCATGGCTGTAGGTCTCGCCGCCACCGAACACCAGACGGCGATCGGGTGTCTGGTGCCAGTAGTAGACGACGAAGCGGCTGTCGCTTACCGCCTCTTCTCCGGGGATCAGCACATCGTCGAGCGGCTCGGTGGCGACGACGAAGTTGTTGATCGGCAAGACGCAGGCGTCGGTCTCGTCATCCAGCCCCCCGAGATAGCCGTTTCCGGCCACGATCACGGTATCGACCATCGCTTCGCCGTCGGCAGTGACGACGACCGGCTTGGCGGCATGTCGGATTTTCGTGACCTTGCTGTCTTCGTAGAGTGTCACGCCAGCGGCGACGGCTGCCTTGGCCAGACCCAGGGCGAACTTCAGCGGGTGCAGCTTGCCACCCAGGGGGTCGAAACTGGCGGCATGGTAGATGTCGGTGCCGATGCGACGAGCCGTCTCGTCCCGGTCGAGAAACTGCCGTTCGATGCCCCATTTCTTTTTGAGGTGATCGACATGGCGCTTCTCTGCCTCCACCCAGCGCGGCTTGTGAACGCTATGGATGAGGCCCGGCCGGAAGTCGCAGTCGATGGCATTCTCGGAGAGCAACCGGTCGAGATGGGTGCGCGCTTCGTCGGCAAGCCGTAGCAAGTCGCGTGTCGCCGCTTCTCCGACCCTCGCCGCCAACCAGTCGGGATCCTGTCGCTGGCCGGGATGGATCTGTCCGCCGTTGCGCCCGGAGGCGCCCCAGCCGATCTTGTTGGCTTCGAACAGCACGACTTCGTAGCCCGCTTTTGCCAGCGACAAGGCGGCCGAAAGGCCGGTGTAACCGCCGCCGATGATGGCAACGTCGGCTCGCCGGTGGCCCCTCAGAAGCGGATAGGTCGGTATCTCTCCGGCGGTGGCGGCATACCAGGAGGTGACGTGTGGGGCTCTCCCCTCGGCGGGCATGAAGGTCGGCGCGGAAAACATGTCGATGGGACTCAAAGTCAATCGCCGGACATCGGCGTCCGGGCGCAAGTGGAAGATTGGCCAAGCTGCGCCACGGGGCCGTCCTCCCGGTTGATTCAGCGTCGCCCGCGTCTTGTCGGTCGCACCCTAGCGGAAACGGAGGGCGCTGCGGAATCCGAATGTTGGGCAGGGGCGATTATGGTCGCCCAAGCCCTGTGCAGGCTCAGCCCATCAGGCCATCGCGTTTTAGGTCGGCATGCGTCATGTCGAGCGTCAGCGTGGCAAGGCGGATCAACTCGTCCGCTTCCTCGTGGCTGAGCACGAAGGGCGGTGCGATCACCATGGTGTCGTGGACGTGCCGCATGACCAGGCCGTTCCGGAAGGAATGCTCGCGGCAGCGGAGGCCGATGCTGCCGTCGCCGGCAAAGCGCTTGCGCGACGGTTTGGACGGAACGAGCTCCAGGGCGCCCATGAGGCCGGTCATCCGCGCCTCGCCGACCAGCGGATGGTCGGCCAGCTTCAGCCAGCGCTCTTGCAGATAGGGGCCGATGTCGTCTCGAACGCGCTCGACCAGCTTCTCATCGCGCAGGATCTTCAGGTTGGCGATGGCCGCCGCCGCGCAAACCGGGTGGGCCGAGTAGGTGAATCCGTGGTTGAACTCGCCGGTGTCCTCGATCACGCCGGCAACCTTGTCGGAGACCAGCACGCCGCCGATCGGCAGATAGCCGGACGACAGGCCCTTGGCGACGGGCATCAGGTCCGGCTTCATGCCGAAGTGTTCGGCGCCGAACCAGGTGCCGAGCCGGCCGAAGCCGCAGATCACCTCGTCGGAGACGAACAGGATATCGCGCTCGCGACAGATGCGGGCGACCTCCGGCCAGTAGGTGTCGGGCGGGATGATGACGCCGCCGGCGCCCTGGATCGGCTCGGCGATGAAGGCGGCCACCTTGTCCTCGCCGATTTCATCGATCGCCGCTTCGAGCTCGCGGGCGGCCTTGAGGCCGAACTCGGCTGGCGTCAGGTCGCCGCCATGGTCGAACCAGTAGGGTTGGCCGATGTGGTGGATACCGGGAATGGGCAGCCCGCCCTGCGCGTGCATCGGCGTCATGCCGCCGAGCGAGGCGCCGGCCACCGTCGAACCGTGATAGGCGTTGCGCCGGGCGATGAGGACCTGCTTGCCCGGCTTGCCGAGCGTCGCCCAATAGGTGCGCACCATCCTGAGAACGGTGTCGTTGGCTTCCGATCCGGAGCCGCAGAAGAACACCCGGTTGAAGCCTTCGGGCGTCACTTCGGCGATCAAGGCTGCAAGGTCGACCGCCGGCGGATGCGTCGTCTTGAAGAAGGTGTTGTAGTAGGAAATCTCGGCCATCTGCTGCTGGACGGCTTCGGCGATCTCCCGCCGGCCATGGCCGATGTTGACGCACCAAAGGCCAGACATGCCGTCGAGGATGCGGTTTCCCTCGCTGTCGGTCAGCCAGACACCTTCTCCCTTGACGATGACACGCACGCCGCCGGCATTCAGCGAGCGGGTGTCCGAGAACGGGTGAAGGTGGTGCGCGGCATCGAGCGCGCGGTAGTGATCGGTCGGATAGGTGTTGTGGGTGAGCATGATTGCCTCGGAATGCGAGCGGCCGCTCGGATCGGCGGCGCTCCGGAAAAGCAACGCCGGCACTTCTGCCGCCGGTCTCGCGCCAGTCTGCGCGGTGATCGGCCTCGGGGCGCCGGCGGTATTCTCACACCGCTAGCAGGAGATGCTGGCGCTCCCAACTGGAGATGACGTTCATGAACGTCTCGTATTCCTGCTGCTTGATCGCCCGGTAGGTCGCCATGAAGCGAGGACCGAAGACGTCCGGGAGATCGCTGTTGTCCTCGAACAGCGCCAGTGCCTCCAAAAGACCGCGCGGCAGACCGAACGGCAAGTCGCGAGCCGATCCTGCGATCGGCTCCTCGGGGGCGAGACGCTGCTGCATGCCGAGATGGCCGCAGGCGAGCGAAGCCGCGATGGCGAGATAGGGGTTGGCGTCGGAGGAGGGCACCCGGTTTTCCACGCGGCGCGATCCCGGGCCGGAGTTGGGAACGCGGATACCGACGGTCCGGTTGTCATAGCCCCAGTGAACGTTGATGGGCGCCGCCGTGCCCCGTGTCAGCCGCCGGAACGAGTTGACGTAGGGGGCGAGGATGCACATCACCGCCGGCAGGTACTTCTGCAGGCCGGCGATGAACGAGAAGAACGCCGCCGTGGGGTTCCCTTCGTCGTCGGAAAAGATGTTGCGGCCGGTCTCGACGTCCACCACCGACTGATGGATGTGCATGGCCGAGCCCGGCTCGCGGCTCATCGGTTTGGCCATGAAGGTGGCGTACATGTTGTGCCGGAGCGCCGCCTCGCGGATGGTCCGCTTGAAGCTGAACACCTGGTCGCCGAGGGCGAGCGGGTCGCCGTGGCGCAGGTTGATCTCCATCTGCGCGGCGCCTTCCTCGTGGATCAGCGTGTCGATCTCCAGGCCTTGCTTCTCGGAGAACTCGTAGATGTCGTCGAACAGGTCGTCGAACTCGTTGACATGCTGGATCGAATAGGACTGCCGGCTTGCCTCGGCGCGGCCGGAGCGGCCGATCGGCGGTTCCAGCGGATAGTCCGGATCGAGGTTCTGCTTGACGAGATAGAACTCGATCTCCGGCGCCACCACGGCCCTGAGGCCGTCGCGCTCGTAGAGACCGACGATGCGTCTCAGGATCTGGCGCGGACCGAGGTCGAACGGCCGCCCATCGCGATGAAAGGCGTCATGGATGATCTGCGCCGTCGGCTCCGAAGCCCAGGGCACGGCGGTCAGTGTCGAGAAGTCCGGCTTCAGGAACACGTCGCCATCGGAAGGGTCATGCTGGAAGGTGTCGTCTTCCTCGGGGTACTCGCCGGTCACGGTGGTGGTGAAGACCGACGTTGGCATCGACATGACGGTGGAGGAAAAGAACTTGTCGGCTGGCATCAGCTTGCCGCGGGCGACGCCGGCCAGATCCGGCGTGATGCATTCGATATCCTCGATGCCTCGCTCCTTGAGCCAGACTTTGGCCTCGGCGAGCGTCTCGACGCCACGCTCCGGATTGCGTTCGCCGACCCTCGGCGCGTCCTTGGGCTCGGTCGAAATCAAACTCATGATTGCTTTCTTTCGTTGCTGGCGCGCGAAGGCGGGAGCCTCGTCCATCCCGCCCGTCCGAACGCACGCCTTTGTGTTTCGGAAAATGCAGACCCCTTATTTGTGATGACATTTTCCGGCCCGCGCAATCGCAATTTGAATCGGAGCCGAGCGAGGTGTGGTGACAAAATGCCACGCGCCAGAAAATAGGCAGCAACCAGTTGTCGTGCCTCCGTCGCTGTGCATAAATGCGCCGACCGCCATGTGCGTAGAACGCCGGATTCTAACGTCGTTCTACGATTGTAAGTGCCGGAGAACCCGGCGTCGTCGCGATTGCGAGGACGAGGGGCGGCCACGACAGGGGAACAGGGAGCATGACGAAAATGGTGAGACAGCGTCTTCTGGGTGCCGCCGCGCTGACGGTCGCGCTCGCGACGGGGGCCGTGGCCGAGGACAAGGTTGTCAACGTTTACAACTGGTCCGACTATATCGACGAGTCCGTGCTGGAGGAGTTCACCAAGGAGACCGGCATCAAGGTGGTCTACGACGTGTTCGACAATCAGGACATCGTCGAGACCAAGATGCTGGCCGGTGGCTCGGGCTACGACGTGGTGGTGATCACCGGTCCGTTCCTGGCCCGCCAGATCGCAGCCGGAGTCTATCAGCCGCTGGACAAGTCCAAGCTGCCCAACCTTTCCAACATGTGGCCAGAAGTGACCAATCGGGTCGCCGAATACGATCCGGGCAATGAGTATGGCGTCGACTACATGTGGGGCACCACGGGCATCGGCTACAATGTCGAGAAGATCAAGGCGATCATGCCCGACGCGCCGGTCAACAGCTGGGATATGGTATTCAAGCCGGAGATCGTCTCCAAGTTCAAGGACTGCGGCGTGCAGTTCCTCGATGCTTCCGAAGAGCTGATCCCGAGCGCCCTCAAGTATCTCGGCAAGAATCCAGACTCCAAGGATGCTGCCGACATGGAAGAGGCCGGCAAACTGCTCGCGTCGGTCAAGCCCTACGTCCAGAAGTTCCACTCGTCGGAGTATATCAACGCGCTCGCCAACGGCGACATCTGCCTCGCCGTCGGCTATTCCGGCGATATCCTCCAGGCCCGCAACCGGGCCGCCGAGGCCAACAATGGCGTTACCATCAACTACGTCATTCCCAAGGAAGGCGCCAACATGTGGTTCGACATCATGGCGATCCCCAAGGATGCGCCGAATCCGGATGCTGCCCACGCCTTCATGAACTTCATGATGAAGCCCGAGATCATCGCCAAGTCGACCAACTACGTCGCCTATGCCAACGGCAACCTCGCCTCGCAGAAGTTCGTCGATCCGGCCATCCTGTCTGACACCGCGATCTATCCCGACAAGGAGACGCTGGCCAATCTGTTCTCGACCACGCCCTATGATGCCAAGGCTCAGCGCGTGTTGACCCGCGTCTGGACCTCGGTCAAGACGGGCATGTAAGCTCTGGCTCCAAGGAACTGTCGAAAAGCGCCCGGCCGCTTGGCCGGGTGCTTGCATGTGACGGATGGCGGTGGCACGTCAGGCTGGTGGAAGCGAGGGTTCCGATAATGATCGAGGCGGTTGGGCCGATCAAACGCAAGTTTGCTCCCTGGGACGATCCGACTCTCAAACCGTTCATCCGTTTTGAGAACGTCACCAAGCGTTTCGGCGACTTCACCGCCGTCGATAATCTGACGCTCGATATCTATGAGCGTGAGTTCTTCGCCCTGCTTGGGCCGTCGGGCTGTGGCAAGACGACGTTGATGCGCATGCTCGCCGGCTTCGAGCAGCCGACCGAGGGGCGCATCCTTCTGGACGGCAAGGATTTGTCCGGCATTCCGCCCTACAAGCGGCCGGTCAACATGATGTTCCAGTCCTACGCGCTGTTCCCGCATATGACGGTGGAGGGCAACATTGCCTTCGGCCTCAGGCAGGAGGGCATGGACACCTCCAACATCAACACGCGCGTCGCCGAAATGCTCGAACTAGTTAAGCTCGAGAAGTTCGCCAAGCGCAAGCCGCACCAGCTGTCCGGCGGTCAGCGCCAGCGCGTGGCACTCGCCCGTTCGCTTGCCAAGCGCCCCAAGGTGCTGCTGCTCGACGAACCGCTGGGCGCTCTCGACAAGAAGCTGCGCGAAGAAACCCAGTTCGAGCTCATGGATATCCAGATGGAGCTCGGCATGACCTTCCTGATCGTCACCCACGATCAGGAAGAGGCGATGACTGTCTCCGATCGCATCGCCGTCATGAATCATGGCATCATCGCCCAGATCGGCACGGCCTCCGAGATCTACGAGCAGCCGGCCTCTCGCTACGTCGCCGACTTCGTCGGTGACATCAACCTGATCGATGGCGCGGTCACGGCCGTCGGCGACCGCATCGTCACGCTCCATTGCGCTGGCGTCGATGCCACGATCTCCGCCGAGGCCGGACCGGGCGAAGTCGCCGTTGGGGCCGAGGCCGGCTTCGCCATTCGCCCGGAGAAGGTGCAGATCTCGCTGGAAGCGCCGCCGGCGGGCACGCCCAATGTACTGTCCGGCGAAGTGTGGGACATCGGCTATCTCGGCGACATCTCGGTCTATCGCGTTCGCCTTGCCGGCGGGTCCATCGTCAAGGCCACCGTCGCCAACCTGACGCGCATCGTCGAGCGACCGATCACCTGGGAAGACAAGGTGTACCTGACCTGGCCGGCAGACGCCGGCGTCATCCTGCTGAAGTGAAGGACCGGGCCATGGCGGAGCGCTGGACGCAGGACGTGAAGCCCTTCCTTGCCAAGTGGGCGCTGGTGGCGGTTCCTTATCTTTGGAGCCTGCTGTTCTTCCTCGCGCCGTTCCTGATCATCTTCAAGATTTCGTTGTCGCAGACGGCGATCGCCATGCCGCCCTATGTGCCGGTAATCGGCAGTCTTGGCGACTTCTGGGCGAAGCTTTCCAGCTTCACCTTCGACAACTACATCTTCCTGACCGAGGATCCGCTCTATTACTCGGCCTATCTGTCGAGCCTTAGGATCGCGCTGGTGTCGACGATTCTGCTGCTCATCGTCGGCTATCCGATCGCCTACGGCATGGCGCGCGCGCCCAAGAGCCTGCGAAATGCGCTGGTGATGGCGGTGATCCTGCCGTTCTGGACGAGCTTCCTGATCCGCGTCTACGCCTGGATCGGCATCCTGAAGCCGGAAGGGCTTATCACGGTCGCCTTGCAGTGGCTGGGCTTTCTGGGCCCGAACGAGCAGATTCATGTCTACAACACCGAGATCGCGGTGTTCATCGGCATCGTCTATTCCTACCTGCCCTTCATGGTTCTGCCGCTCTACGCGGCTCTTGAAAAGCTTGACGCGACGCTGCTCGAGGCGGCCGCCGACCTCGGTTGTCCGCCGACGAAGTCTTTCTGGGTAATCACCTTCCCGCTATCGCTGCCCGGCGTCATCGCCGGCTGCTTCCTGTGCTTCATTCCGATCGTCGGCGAGTTCGTCATCCCCGATCTGCTCGGCGGCTCCGAGACGCTGATGATCGGCAAGACGCTGTGGGCCGAGTTCTTCAACAACCGCGACTGGCCGGTGTCGTCCGCCGTGGCCGTGGTGCTCCTGATCATCCTGGTTGTGCCGATCGTCATCTTCCAGAACCAGCAGAAGAAGGCCTGAGGAGCGCGCCATGAACAAGTCTACGAGCTGGTTCAACATCACGTCGCTGGTGGTCGGCTTTGCCTTCCTTTACGTGCCCATCCTGATCCTGGTGGTCTATTCCTTCAACGCGTCCAAGCTGGTAACGGTCTGGGGCGGCTTCTCGACGCAATGGTATGTCGAGCTGGTCCATGATCAGGCGATCATCGACGCTGCCTGGGTGACCATTCGCGTCGGCATCATCTCGGCCTCATTCGCGACTGTGCTCGGCACCATGGCCGCCCTGGTGCTCGACCGCTATCGGAAGTTCCATGGCCGCGCCCTGTTCTCGGGCATGGTCTATGCGCCGCTGGTCATGCCGGAGGTGATCACCGGCCTTTCGCTTCTGCTGCTGTTCGTTGCCATCGGGTTCGATCGCGGCTTCTGGGCGGTGGTGATCGCCCATACGACGCTCACCATGTGCTTCGTTGCGGTGGTGGTGCAGTCGCGCCTCGTCACGCTCGATCGCAGCCTTGAGGAGGCGGCCCTCGATCTCGGCTGCCCGCCGGTCAAGACCTTCTTCCTGATCACCCTGCCACTGATCCTGCCGGGTGTGGTCGCCGGCTGGATGTTGGCCTTCACTCTGTCGCTCGACGACCTCGTCATCGCCTCGTTCAACACCGGCCCCGGCGCCACCACGCTGCCGATCAAGATCTACTCCATGGTCCGCCTTGGCGTGACGCCGGAGATCAACGCCATTTCCACCATCCTGATCTCGGTGATCGCCGTCGGCGTCATCGCGGCATCGGTGCTGTCGCATCGCTCGCAGGTGGAGAAGGAAAAGGCCGAGCGCGCCGTTTTCCTAACCAACTGAGCCCGGCCGTGAGTGGGCGGCGAGACACGGCGTCCGCCATCGCAGTCCTCGGCGTCGTTCTCCCGAGAGCCCGGGCGAGTCCGACCTCGGATCAATTGTCCGGCCTAGACTTTTGCCTCTACAGTGATTGCCCGCGAGAGCCGGTCAGAAGTGGGTTCTCGCGAAGACAGCTTGCATTTCCGCCGACTTGTCGTAAGTTAGAAGCATTCTAACCAAGGAGGGTTTCATGCGTGGGAATGAGAAGGTCATCGAGCGTCTGAACGAGGCGTTGTTCCTCGAACTCGGCGCCGTCAACCAGTATTGGCTCCACTATCGTCTCCTTGAGGATATGGGCGTCACCAAGTTCGCCAAGAAGGAGCGCGAGGAATCGATCGAGGAGATGCAGCACGCCGACAAGCTGATCTCCCGCATCATCTTCCTTGAGGGGCACCCCAACCTTCAGACCATTCCGCCGCTGCGCATCGGCCAGACGGTCCGAGAAATCCTGGAAGCCGATCTCGCAGGAGAGATTGACGCTCGCAACTCCTATCGCGCCTCGCGCCTGTTGTGCGCCGAGGAAGGCGACTACGTATCGATGGAGCTGTTCACCGACCTTCTCAAGGATGAGGAAGGGCACATCGACTTCCTGGAGTCGCAGATTTCCCTTTTCGACAAGATCGGCGAGGCTGCCTACATCCAGCTCAATGCCGGCAGCACCGACAGCGTCGACTGATAGCGACCTTCCGGCGATCCGGCGTGTCAGGCAGGTGTCGCGACACGTCGGCGCGTCGGCATGCTTTCGCGATAGGCGCGCTGTTGTTCGACGATCTGTTGCCGGCGCTCGGCCAGGTCGTCAGTGGCGAGACGCTTTTCGATATGAGCGTTGATGACATCGATCGCCAGTGGAAAGCAGCCGCAGCAGCGGCCGCGCGTTCCCAACTGGCGGTAGACGAGGCCGGGCGTGATGACCCGAAGCGGCATCTCGGCCAGAAGTTCGTCAACGGCGCCCTGAATGTCTTCGACAGTCAGAACATTGCAATGACAGACGATCATCGATGAACTCCCGGGGGCTCACTTAGGGCGCCCAGTCCGTGGCTCGCTGTGGCGCAGGGGTTGACCTCTCCGCCTTTCCTTCTTTGTTGATAATCATTCTCAACTTCGTTTTCAAGCACGTGCAAACCCGATGCCGGTGCCGCAGGTCTGCCGGTCGTGACGCGCAGGGCGGTAAGGCGCCTGCAGACAGCCGTTCTGTTCCCTTGGGCGGAATGCAAAAAACCCGGCGGAGTTGACCGCCGGGCATCGCGCTTGTTTTTCCGTTGCCTCGCCGCTATTCGGCAAGAACGCGTGTCGAGGGAAAGGTGATCTGGATCATCGTTCCCTGGCCGGGCGTCGAGTCGATCTGGAAGGCGGCACGGTTGGCCTCCACCAGCGCCTTGGTGAGTGGAAGGCCGAGCCCTGTGCCGCCACCGGTCCGCGACGTCGAGAGCTGGCGGAAAGGTTCCATCGCCTTGACGATGTCGCCTTCGCTCATGCCATGACCGGTGTCGCGCACCCTCAGGACCACCTCGCCGGACTCCTCGTAAAGCGTCGAAACGATCACTTGGCCGCCCGCCGAGTTGAACTTCACGGCGTTGGACAGCAGGTTGAGGATGATCTGGCGGAGGCTGCGGTTGTCGGCCACCACTGGCGGCAGGCTCGAGGACAGCGAGGTCCGGATGATGATCCGCTCGCGGTTCGCCTGAGGCTGCATCAGCGCCGCGCACTCCCGCACCACGTCGTTGAGCCCCACAGCCTCGAAGGTCAGCTCAAGTTTTCCCGCCTCGATCTTCGAAAGATCGAGCAGGTCGTTGACCAGACTCATGATGTGCGTGCCCGACACGTGGATATCGCGCAGATATTCCTTGTAGCGGTCGTTGCCCACCGGGCCGAAGCGCTCTTCCATCATGACCTCGGAGAAGCCGATGATGGCATTGAGCGGCGTACGGATCTCGTGGCTCATCTTGGCCAGGAAATCGGATTTCTGCGAGGAGGCGTTCTCCGCCGCCTTCTTGGCGGAGGTCAGCTCCTCCTCGGCTCGCTTCCACTGGGTGATGTCCCGCAGCACGGCGCAGAACTTGGTCGTCGATACCCGCCCCACGGTCATGAACAGCGGCACCAAGCCACCGCCCGCGACGCGACCGATCACTTCGCGTCCGTCGTTGAGCACACTTGAAAGGGCGTTGCGGCCGAGACCGTCGAGATAATCGAGGGCGGAGCGGTGGCTTTCCGGCGCCAGAAGGTCGACGAAGGCCATGCCGATCATGTGCGACCGCTCGCTGCCGAACAGCGCCTCGGCCGACTTGTTGGCGCCGATGACCAGTCCCTTGTGGTCGAGCACCAGAACGCCGTCGGTGGCGGTATCGAGAATCGCCTCCATGTCTTCAGCTCGCTGCTCGGCAATGGCGAGGCGGTCACGGCTGGTGGCGGCGGCCGTTTCCTGCACCACCAGAAGCGAGGCGATGCCACCTTCCATGGGCATCGAGTGCAAGCGAGCCGACACGGGGATCTCGACGCCATCACGCCGCCGGATGGCGGGATTGGCGGCGTCGCGGCTGAGCGCTGCCCCTTCGAAGACCTGCGAGAACCCGCCGTCGGCGTCGATCGAGGTGATGTCGGGATAACCGCAAAGGTCGAGGAAGGCGCGGTTGGCGTGGAGTATGTCTCCGCCTCTCAGGATCGCCAGCGCAACCGGCAGCTTGTCGAGCAGGGCAACATCGATCGACGGTGCCGGATCGATCGCGGCTTCGGCTTTGCGGTCAAGTACCGGCGCTGGGTGGACCGGAGGGCGATCCGCTGGCTCTGCCACGATCCGCGGTCCGAAGGCATCGGCCAGCGCCTCCGCGATCTTGTCGAAGGCGTCGCGCTCCGGCTTGGATAGAGCCCGAGCCTTGTCGCTCGTCAGGCTTGCGAACGCAGTGCGGTGGGTCGCCTCCACTTCGGAAACGGTCGGTGCCGAAGCTTCTGCATAGCTCGCTTCCAGCAGGTCTTCCTCAGCAGGGGGAGGGACCAGTGACAGTGGCTCGCTCAGTTCATCCATCCCATCCTCGACAACCACGGGCAGGTCCGGCAAATCGTTGGGCTCGGGCGTATAAGCGATGGGCGCATCCGGCGCTTCGGTTTCTGTGTCCTCGGGCGTGGCCTCGATCGGGGGCAACTCCTCCGATGCCGTGGCAGGGGTGTCGGTCGGTTGGTCGGCACCTGTATCGATGGCGTCCTCCGGCACGGGATCGGTCTCGCCAGGCTCATCAGTGGCGTCGGCCGCCGGCTCGTCCGGGATCGCCGCGTCGAGGGGGGGCGGTTCGGGTGCTTCACGCACGGGTATCACGTCGGTCAAGGCGTCCGTGTCGGCGTCTGTCGACTCGTCCGTTGTCTGCGTGTTGTCTTCCGGGACCTCGCCCTCATTGAGGTCATCGGCGATTTCGGTCTCGCCAGCAACAAGCTGTTCGGGACTGTCGCTCGCATCGACGGGGGGCACGTCTGCGACCATCTCGTCGGCAATGCCGCTCGAGGCCGCGATTTCTACCTCGCGCGGCGCGGCCACTCCGTCCGGCTCGGAGGCCGCGATCGGATCGGCGGGAACCGGAGCCTCGAAGGCGGCGCCGCTCTTCAGCACGCCGAAGCCGCGATAGCCACGGAACGCCCGTTCGCGCCCGAACACCGGCATGCCCGCCAGATCGGCCGGAACGCGGAGGTTCTCGCCTTCCACCGGCCAGTCGACGGTAAGGCCGGTGAATGTGTCGCGGTGACCGAGCGCCTCGGCAATCCGGCCCGCCGGATCGAACTCCAGGCGGCCGGCGACCTCCGACCACGTGCGGCCCAGAATGTCTGCCATGGCTGGGCCGACCGTCGCAGCAAGATCGGCCGAAACGAAGGTAAAGGCAAGCTGGGGATCCAGCTCGAAGACGAAACGTACCGCGCGACCGTGGGAGGGAAAGACAAAGGCCGGTGCGGCAGGCGACGCTTCCTCGGGCTCAGCCGAAACGTCTGCGGCCACAGGCTCGACGGTTTCGGAAGCGGCTTCCTCTGGAACGGGCTCGTCGTGCTCGATCGCTTCCGGCGACGCTTCCTCGCCCCTTTCCTCAACGCTCTCGGAGGCTACGGGTTGGGTTTCCGAAGCGAGAGCCTCGATCGGCTCGATGTCTTCGGCCTCGGCGGTAACGTCCGGTTCGACAACAACGTCTTCCTCGGTACTGTCGGGGATGAGTTCATCGGGCGCGCCGTCGGTGCTATCCACCTCTGCCGGCAGAGGCTCGTCCACGGCTGGCTCCGCGCTGCCGGCCACAAGGTCGAGGGGGGGCTGGTCGTGAACGATCCCGATGGGAGCGCTCACGTGGTCGATGGCCTCGATCTGGTCCGCCGTGTCGGGCTGGACAGGCTCGACTTCAGCTTCGACCGGTTCTGCCACGTGCCCGTCAGCCGTCGCGAGGGGCTCTTCAGGAAGAGCCGGTTGGGAAGTTGCCGTCAGGGCGGCGAAGGCCGAAACCGGGTCGCCGACGAAGGAGCCTGCCCCATCGACGATGGTCAACAGGATTGCCTTGAGGCCATCCGTCTGTACGCGACTGGCCTTGCAGACCGTCGGCCGTGGCAACATCCCGCGCTGCAGGGGCAACCGTTCGATCCGATCCTGGCCGCTGACCAGCATGTCGTCCAGCGTGGCGATGCGGCGGGCGAAAGGAGAGGCGGAAGCAAATCGTAGCGCTGTCAGCTTCTCGATGGTCGTTGCACCGAAGAAGGTGGCTCCGGCAGCGTTGGCCCAAAGCAAACGGGTACCTGTCCGATCAACCACGAGGGATGGACGAGTATCAGCCACGAGCGCGCCGAAGTTTTCCGTTTGGCTCAGGACTCTGAACAGATCTGCTCCGCCGGACATGCCGCGTCTCCAACTTTCCCGATACTGGGTCGTCTCGACCGGCGGCACCGACAGGTAAGTTCCGCTGCTCCCGGTCGATTGGGCCGGGCCGAACAACAAGTCGCGGCCCGTACAGCTTCTTCAGTCAACCATACGTTAATAATATGGCGCCGTTGCGAGCGCCACAGTCGATTGAGAGGCTATGCCGGCAACTTTTCAATAACCTTAACTTCAAGATCTGTGTGGGTCTGCCGCAATGCCGACAGGTTCCGGGCACTCTGCGCATGTCGCGGGAACAGCGTTTCGCGTCAACAATATGGCCCCCGAATATCACATGGCGTCTTAACGTCGCTGTTCAAACGGCTGAATTCTCCGGAAAACGACGATCTTGCGGAAATGGACGACAGAGGGTTGGGGCTTCGATCGGCCGTCAGGGCTCGAAATACCCGCTTTCGTTGAACAATAACGGCCTTCGACCACCTATTCAGTAATTCGGCAAGGATTTTGGTCAAGGATGCTGCTCGTACAGCCGCCAACCAAGAGCGGCGACAGCGATGAAACGGGCGGGGCGACAGCCATGACAAATGAGCCGATCGCAGATCGGGACTCGGCGCAGTCTGAAACACAGCCGGCGGCGCCGGTGGCCGCCACCCTTCGTGACGAAGCTTTCTTCATCCACCGCCTGTCATCCAAACTCGTGGCGGCAATGGGACGCCTTGCCGCCTGGCCCTTGTTGGTGGCTCTCCGGCGCGCCTTGCTGTTGAGCTTGCCGATGGTGCTGGTCGGCGCCTTCGCCCATTTCGTCAACGCGCTTCTCTCCTTTTCTTTTGTCGAGGTCCTTCACCCCGAAGTCATCGATGCCCTGCGCGCGCTCTGCTCCACCCTGGTGGACGGCACCTTTGGCCTTGTCTCTCTGGTGGTCGTGGCCGGTTTCTCTTACTCGTTGGCGGTTCTGGTCAGCACACGCGCCGACCGTTACCCGGTCAACCCGGCCAGCGCCTCCGTGGTCGCTTTGGCGTGCTTCTTCATTGTCGTGGCGCCGGAAACGCTTGAACGCTGGAAGGACGCCTTGTCGTCATCTCGCGGATTGCCGGCGGCGTTGGTCGTGGCCATCAGTGCCAGCTACCTGTTCCTCTTTCTGGCGCGCCGTCCGCAGTTCCGCCTTCGCTTGCGGGGCTTCGGCGCAGATCCGCTGGTCGGCGACCTCTTCTCCATCCTGCCGGCCGGCATGATCACGTTGCTTGTGTTCGCGGCGGTCCGACAGGCGCAGGTAAGCCTTGGCGGAGCGGATTTGACCACGGCCTTGTCGTCCGTCATATCGGCGCCTTTCGCCGGGGCAGAACCTTCGGCAATGGTCGCGGCAGCCTATGTTCTGGTCCGTCAGTCCATCTGGTTCCTCGGTGGGCACGGCGGCAACATGCTGGCGCCCGTGCTGGAACAGATGATGGCTTCGGCGAATGCGGCCAGTGCCGCAGGCGTCCCCACGGCCTTCACCTGGAACTTCTTTCCCATCTACTCCGCTTACGGTGGTTCCGGGTCCACACTCTGTCTGATCCTCGCACTTCTTTATGCCGACAGGGAACCGGCCATTCGTCGCCTCGCTTGGTTGTCGCTCTTGCCGGCCTTCATCAATGTCAACGAGCCCCTGTTGTTCGGTTTGCCGTTGATCCTGAACCCGATCTACGTCGTCCCCTTTATCCTGATCCCACTCGTGCAAGCGCTGATCGCCTACGCGGCGACGATTGGCGGCTTGGCTCCTGTGGCCGACCAAATGGTTCCCTGGACGATGCCGGCGCTTTTCAACGGCTATCTGGCCACCGGCTCGCCGGCCGGCGTGGTCTTGCAACTCGCGTCACTCGCCGTCGGAACGGTGCTCTATCTGCCCTTCGTCCGGGTTGCGCGGCGGTTGCGAACCGCTTCCAACGCCGAGGCGATGCGAACGCTGATTGCGGCCTCGGAGTCGACCGAGGTGATGCACGGACATCGGCTGATCGATCTCCATGGCACTGCCGGGCATCTTGCCGGCGTTCTTGCCCGGGATCTGACGGATGCGCTCGCATCGTCCGACCGCCTTTTTCTTCAGTACCAGCCGCAGGTCTGCATTGAGGAGCGTCGGGTGTTCGGCGTCGAGGCGCTGCTGAGGTGGAACCACGAGACTTACGGCTTCATCCCACCTTCGGTGACCGTCGCGCTGGCGGACGACATGCATTTTGCCGATCAGTTGGGCGAGCACGTGCTCCGCCTTGCCTGCCGGCAGCGCGCCGCTTGGGCCTCGTCGGTGCCCGGCGATCTCATTGTATCGGTCAACGTATCACCACTTCAGCTTCAGGATGCCTCCTTCGACCGCAAGGTCCTGCGCGTTCTGGCCGAGGAGAAGCTCGATCCGCATCTCGTCGAGCTGGAAATCACCGAGTCGACCTCGCTTGCGCCGGCCGCCCAAGCGATTGGAGCGCTGCTTCGCCTTCGGAAAGCCGGTGTCCGCATTGCACTGGACGACTTCGGCATGGGGCACACCTCGCTGCACTATCTTCGCGAACTGCCGCTCGACACGCTGAAGATCGATCGTTCGCTCACCTTCACAAGCCAGGGCGACCTCAACGAGCACGTAATACGGTCGATCGTCACCCTCAGCCGAACTCTGGGCCTTCGCGCGGTTGTCGAGGGTATCGAACAGCCCGAGCAGCTTCCCCGCTTCATCGATCTCGGCTGCGCCCGCTTCCAGGGCTATCTGTTCTCAAGACCGCTCGAAAGCGGTCCCTGCCTGGACTACATCCTCGCCAACGCTGGCATCGCTGCCTGAATCTGTCCGGCTGCTCAGGCACCGTTCGACCCGAATCCCGCGGATCGAACGGCGCTCTACGTCAGCGCGGAGCGCAAGCTCAGGCGCTTGCCTTGTCCAGCAGTTCGACCTCGGCCGGCGTCAGGTGAAGCGTCGCTGCGTGAGCGAAGCTTTCGACGTGCGCGACCTTGGTGGCGCTGGCGATCGGAGCCGTCACGCCCGGCCGCGCCATCAGCCAGGCGAGGGCCACCTCGGCCGGCTTGGCATGATGGGCTTCCGCCACTTGGTCGACGGCCGCGAGGATGCCGAAGCCACGATCGTTCATGTGTTTTTCGACGCTGCCCGCCCGGCTGCTGTCCGCGAGATCGTCGGCGGACCTGTACTTGCCGGTCAGGAAGCCCGAGGCAAGGCTATAGTAGGAGACGACGCCGATGTCCTCGTGCATGCAGAGGTCACGAAGCGCGCCGTCGAACTGAGATCGTTCCGCGAGGCTGTAGTTGGGCTGAAGGACTTGGTAGCTTGGCAGATTCCTCTTTCGCGAGACCGCGAGCGCTTCCCCGAGTTGCTCCGCATTGACGTTGGAGGCTCCGATCGCTCGCACCTTGCCGGCACGGATCAGTTTGTCGTAAGCGCCGAGCGTTTCCTCATAGGGTGTCTTGTCGGGCCAGTGCGAGAAATAGAGATCGATCCTGTCGATGCCGAGCCGTGAGAGCGAACGATCGACCGCTTCTAGGATCCATTGCTCCCCCAGCCCCTTTTCGCCGGGCTGGCCAAGGTCGGAGCCGACCTTGGTGAAGATCTTGAGTTTGTCCCTGGGGCCCGGACGAGCCTTCAGCCAGCGGCCGATAATGGTCTCGGACTCGCCGCCCTGGTTGCCGGGTTTCCAGCGGGAGTAGACATCGGCCGTATCGATGGCATCGAAGCCATGGTCGACGAAGGCGTCCAGCACATCGAAGCTGGCCTTCTCGTCGATGGTCCAGCCGAAGACGTTGCCGCCAAATACAAGCGGCGCGATATCGAAGCCGGTCTTCCCGAGCGGACGCTTTTTCATTTTCCTCTCCGATCATCAGTGGCGATCCGCCTGGGCGCCACTTTCTCGGAGAGAGTATAGAAGGACGTGCGACGCCCGTCAGTTCGCGCTTCGGCCAATGGCTGATGGTCGAAGGCGTCCCGCGGTCAGAACAGCACGTCGTCGAACAGGTCCACGCTCTCCTGCGCCGGGGCTGCGGGCGGCGTGGGCACGCTGCCGCCCAGGATCGTCTGGTGGATGTCCCGCTCGGCCGCCATCGTATAGACGGCGAAAAGACGCTCCGAGAAGCTCTCGTGATCCTTTGACCGTTCCACCGGGCTGATGTTGTCGTTGCTGCCGAACATGCGGTGGCAGGCATGAAGGTGTTCGCCGAGATCCTTGCTGAAATCGATGTGGCGAGCGATGTGAGCAATGCGATCGGCAACGGCGTTGCCGCTCTCTTCGGCCTCCTTGAGGTAGAGGCTGGTTCGAGCGCTTGCCTCGCGCAGAGTCGCCACGGCGCCGTCGAGCTCGGAGGCGATGTCGACGTGATGACTTTCGCGTTCGGCGTCGATGCCGTTGGCGGCTTCTCGCATGGTCGACAGGCGCTGCAAGATGTCTTCTGCCGCCGTACCTAGCCTTGCGGCATAGGTGTTCATTTCGGCGGCAACCACACCGACGGCGCGCCCTTTCGCTCCCAGTCGATTGCTGCGCAGATAGGCGTTGATCGCGAGGCAGCGGATGTCGTCGCGAACGCTTCGTATGTTGCCGATGTTGCCCATGTTGCTGAGCAGTTCGGTGGCGACCTGCTTGGTGCAGGCATAAGCTGCAGCTGCCAGCGTTCCAGACCGCTCTATATCGCCAACGACGCCTTGCGTTAGACCGACCGCATCCTCAATGACCTGAACTTCCCCGCTGCCGTTGCAGCCGGCCTTGCCGGTCAGCGCCAAAACGCGCGCAGCTTCCCCTGCCAGGCCTTCGATCGTCGCAACGACCACACGGGTCTGTTCATTGAAGTCCTTGATCAGCGCCGACGTCTGGGCAGACAGCAGCCGTATGCCGGCGTGAGAGAGAGCCTCCGCCTGTCGTTCGGAGCCGCACCGTGTCAGTTCGTCGAGGAGCATGGCGATACCGGCCTGCACGTGCTCGATGCGCTGCCGCGCAACGTCACCGGCTTGTAGCGCCGACAGCACCTTGCCGACCTTTTCCTGGACGGACTTCGCCACGTCTGCCGTACCGGAAGCGAGTTTTCTGAGGTCGTTGCGGCGGTGATGAACCGCCTCAAGCGCCGCTGTCAGCGTCGAGGAGACAGACGCGACCTGGTTCGCGATGCCCGTGTCTTTACCGCCGGAGCAAGCCGCTGCGATCTGCTCGCTCAGCTGCCCTACCTTGTCGGCGAAGATCTCGATCTGATCGATCGCCGAGCCGACGTACTTGTCCACGTCGTCGGCGAACTGAGCGAACTCGGAAACGCCGGCCCCGGCAATCCGGGTCTCCATGGCGCAAGTATTAAGGTAGCGCAGCGAACGCTGCATGTCGCGAATGCGCGGGGCGATCGCCTCGCTGTCCTCAAGAACCGAGGCGAGACGCTGTCCTGCGGCGGCTTCGGTGTCCGCGAGGTCGGAGAGGCCTTTCAGCGTGGCGGTTAGCCGGGCCGCTGCCTTGTCGCAGGCATTGTCGTCTAGAGCTCCGGTTACGCCGTCGATTGCCGCGAGAAGGCGGGCGACGATGTCATAGGCGGCCATCAGGGCCTTGCCGCCTTCGACGAAACGTTCCTCGATCTGTGAACGGGCGGCCTCGAGTTGATCGGAGACCGCGCGGAGATCGGGTTGGCGGGACATGCCTTCTGAAATCACTCTGCCACTCCTGTCCTGAGCGGATAGTTCCAGAAAAGAGTGAAATATCGGTTCACCACCTGCCGTTTGCGAAAATGGTCTTCGGAGATCCGGGAACAGGGTGCAACGATGCTTTCCAGTCCATCGGCAATTGTGCGATAAGCCCTTGCATCCCTTCCGGAATGGACCCCACAGATCATGACCGAAAAGCCGCCTCGCGAGGGAAAGCGCCCGACGATTGCCGACGTGGCGCGCGTGGCCGGCGTGGCCCCGGCCATTGTGTCGCGAGCCCTGTCGCCGAGCCGGCGACCGGTATCGCTGGAGAAGAAGGAACGGGTCCTGAAGGCCGCGGCCGAACTGGGCTACCATCAGAACCCGCTGGCGCGGGGGCTCGCCACCAAGTCGATCGATCTGGTCGCCGTCATCATCAACTACCTCAGCGATCTCTCCGATCTCGACCTGTTCGACCCGCTGCTTGAGGGTATCCAGTCGCTTGGCAAGCAGGCGATCCTGATCCGCGTCGGTCGTACCAAGCGCATCGACGACTTCCTGCGTAACTCGCTGACCTATCACGTGCATGCCGCATTGGTTTTCTCGGACTTCGCCGATGCCGGCGAGGTGCGTGCCCTCTTCCATAGCGACAATGTGCTGATGCTGAACGGGCGTTTCGATGCCGAGAGCGCCCGCATCAATATCGACGAGGAGAACGGCATCGACGAGTTGGTGCGCCACGCCCGCGCAAAGGGTGTCGAGAGCGCCACGCTGGTCACCGGGCGTGCCAGTTCGCTCGTGGAGGAGGCCCGCATTCTCGCTTATCGGTCGGCTTGCGCCACCGCCGGCATCCGTCTTCTATCCGAAGTGGGCGGTGACTATTCCTACGGCTCGGGCATCAAGGCAGCCGAGGCGGTCGGCGAGACTAAGCCCGACGCCGTGTTCTGTACCTCCGACTCCATGGCGATGGGCGTGATGGACGGCTTGCGCCGGCAAGGCTGGCAGCCGCCTGCCGATTATCTGCTCTATGGTTTTGACGCCGTCGAGAAAGGCAATTTTGCCGCCTACGACATTTCCAGCGTCGGCTTCGACCATTCGGCGCTGGTGGCTGGCATCCTTTCGTTCCTCAAGGAGCCGGAAGAGTTTCCGGCGTCCGGCCTCGACATTCCGACCCGGTTCATTTCTCGCGGCACCGGTTGAGAGTATAGGCCTGACACAAAAAACTCGGCACCGGTTTTCACTGGTGCCGAGCTGCGTCTGCGGTCCTCGGGTGGCGGACTATCGCCGCCTTCTTACCAGAGCGGAGTCAGTGTCGGCGGGTTGGCCTTCTCACCCCACCACTTCTTGTAGTTGGCCTCGTAGGCGCCGGACTGGATGTAATCCGACACGAACATGTCGACCCAACGCTGGAAATCAGAGTCGCCCTGGGCGATCGCGATGCCGATCGGATCGTTGGAGTAGAGGCCGGGCAGGGTGACGAGCGAGGCGTCCTTGGTGGCCAGATAGTCGAGCATCGACGAGTCCTCGATGCCGGCGTCGACACGCTTCTGCTTGAGAAGCAGCACGCCATCGGGCGAGAAGTTGTCGGTGTAGACCAGCTCGGCCGTCGGTACGGCGCGCTTCAGGAAGGTTTCGCCGGTGGTGCCGCGCCCCACCACCACCTTCTTGCCGGCGAGGCCTTCAAGCGAGGTGATGCCGGCATCGGCCTGCACGATGATGCGGAGGCCGGCGCGGTTGTAGGGGATCGAGAAGCTGACCGCCTTGGCGCGGGCCAGCGTCGCCGACGTGTTGGCAACGACGAGGTCGAGCTGGTTGGCGACCAGCATGGACACGCGGGCATCGCCCGAGACGTCGGTGAACTCGGGCTTCACGCCGAGCTTTTCCGCCAGCCTGGTGGCGACGTCGACATCGTAGCCGACCGGATTGTTCTGGTCGTCGCGGAAGCCGATCGGCTCGCCGCCTAGAGAAACGCCGATGCGAATGACGCCGGCGTCGAGGATTTCCTGCAGCTTGGAGCCAGCACTGGCCGTGCTCGCCAGCGCGAGGCACATGGCCGCGGCGGCAAGGGTTGTCTTCAGAAGCCGATGCATGATGTCTCTCCTGTGATCAAAGCTGTTCCGATTGCCGCCGCTCGGGTGCGGGCATGCCGGGCTCCCAGAACCAATAGGAAACTGGCTTGTTGCCCCTGAGCGTGACGACGCGATGCTTGTTTTTGTTGTCGAGCGCATGAATGACCACCTCGCCGATAAAGCCACCCTTGAGGGCGAGGAGGTCCTCGGCGGCGCGCTCTACCGCCGCATCGAGTGAAAGGCCGAACTTCAGTCCCTGCACCACGGCGTGCGACGTGGCGCAGCGCATGGTCATTTCGCCGGTGTGGGTGCAGGCCGCAGCGCCGTAACGGCTGTCGGCGTAGAAGCCGGCGCCAGGGATCGGGCTGTCGCCGAGCCGACCGGGATATTTCCAGGCCCAGCCCGACGTCGAGGTGACGACAGCGGCGTTGCCGCCGGAATCGATGCCGAGGAAGACGGTGGTATCGCGAACCCGCTCGGGATCGGTGATGGCGTTGGAGAGCGGGATCAGCGGCACGTCCGGGAAGGCGGCGCGCGCCTTCTCGTCGAGCAGACTGTCGAGCTTCTCGCGCCAAACCCGCTTGCTGTCGGGGAACAGGACATCGTCTTCGCTGAAACCGATTTCACTTGCGAAGCGGCGCGCGCCTTCGCCGGTCAACATGACATGCGGCAGGCGGCGTATCACCTCGCGCGCCAGCGCCGCCACGTGCAAGGTACGGGGCACCGCGCCGACCGAGCCGACGGACAGCGTCGTTCCGTCCATCACGGCGCCGTCGCACTCCATGTCGCCGACCATGTTGGGCCAGCCGCCGTAGCCGACGGAACGAACGCTTGGCGCCGCCTCGACGTAACCGATGCCCTCGACCAGCGCGTCAAGGGCGGCGCCGCCAGCGAGCAGGGTATCGACGGCATGGGAAAAGCCGGGCGCGGCCTCGGTGTTGGCAAGCAGAATCAAGGCTCAGTCCTTTTTCATCTTGGACAGAAACTGACGGATGCGCGGCACGGCAAGACCGCCGTCCTCGGCGAAGAATTCGGCCGTTGGCAGGTCGACGATCAGCTCGCCCTGTTCCAGGAAGACGATGCGGTTCGAAATGTGGCGGGCAAACTCGATTTCATGGGTGACGAACACCATGGTCGTGCCGTCGGCGGCGAGTTCGGCGAGAATGCGCAGCACGTCGCCGGTCATCTCCGGATCGAGGGCGGAGGTCACTTCGTCGAGCAGCAGGTAGCGCGGCTGCATGGCGAGCGCCCGGCAGATGCCGACGCGCTGGCGCTGGCCGCCGGAGAGCTGCTGCGGATAGGCGTCGGCATGCGCACCGAGCCCCACCTTGTCGAGCAGCGCTCGGCCGCGCGCCTCTGCCTCCGCCTTCGGCAGCTTCAGAACCTCAATGGGGGCGAGGGTGATATTCCCAAGCGCCGTCATGTGCGGATAGAGGTTGAACAGCTGGAACACCGTGGCCGACGCGCGGCGGGCCGCGACGAGGCCCGCCTTGGTGGAGACGTCATGGCCGTCGACGGTAATCTTGCCGCCCGACAGCGCCTCGAGCCCGTTGATGCAGCGGATCAGCGTCGACTTGCCCGATCCGGAGGCGCCAAGGATGGTCACCACCTCACCCGGCTCGACCTTAAGGTTGACGCGCTTTAGGACTGCGACGTCTCCGAAGCGCTTCTCGACGTTTTCGGCGACGATCATCAGATGCCTCCCCATTTGACGGACTTGCGCAGAGCCGCCTCAAGGCAGCCGCCGACGTGGGCGAGCGTCTTCGCCGCGAGATAGTAGATGAGCCCGATCACCGCCCAGACGATGAAGGGTTGCAGCGTCCTGAGATTCAGGATGTTGCCGATCTTGGTGAGATCGAACACGCCGATTACCGAGATCAGCGAGGTCACCTGCAACTGGTTGACCAGAATGCCGATGAGCGGACCAACCGAGAAGGCGGCGGCCTGCGGCGCGATGACGAAGCGCAGGATTTGCGAGCGGTTGAGGCCGAACACTTGCGCGGCCTCGATCTGGTCACGGTCGATGGACTCGATGCCGGAGCGAAAGACCACGAAGGCGAAGGCGGCAGTGTTGAGACTGATGGTCAGCGTCGCCGCCTCGACCGGCGTCATCCGGATGTGCAAGAAGGCCGGAATGCCGAAGAACACCAGGAACAGCTGCACCAGCACCGGCGAGTTCTTGAGCGCTTCGGTGACGAGCACGATCACCGGACGGCAGCCGGGTATCCGGTAATGATGGACGACGGCAAGCGCGAGGCCGAGCGCAAGACCGATCAGTGTCGTGCCGACGAAGAGCGCCAACGTGACGCCGAGCCCTTGCAGCAGCAGGATGATGTCGTAGGGCGTGAAGTCGGCGTAGCGCATCAGCCCCCCGTCATAAAGCGGTTGAGGCGATGATGAGTCGCCGAGATGACAAAGGACAGTAGCGTCGTCAGCGAGGCATAGAGCACGAGCAGCACGGCGTAGACCTCGAACGGCTTGAACGTGGTGGCGGCGACGATCTTGGCCGTGCCGGTCAGCTCGTTGACCGTGATGGTGGACAGGATCGACGAGGTCAGCACGAGGTTGATCAGCACCGAGCCCATCGGCCGCACCGAGACGCGTAGAGCAATCGGCAGCACGATGCGGGTGAAGATCTTGAACCGGCTGAGGCCGGATACCTTGGCGGCGTCGATCACCCCGGTATCGACGGTCATGATGCCCGAGAGGATGACGTCGGACACGAAGGCTCCACCGGCGATGGACATGGCGATGACGCCGGTCTCGAAGGCGCCGATGTAGATGCCGAGTTCCGGCAGGCCATAGAAGAAGAAAAACAGCTGGACGAGGAAGGGAACGTTGCGGAACACATCGCCATAGGCGTTGGCGGCGCCGCGCACCCACGTGTTGCCGGACGACCGCATGGAGGCCGTCACCGCGCCGAGCAGCACCGCGCCGACGATGGCAAGCAGGCAGGCGGCGATCGTCAGGGCAAAGCCCTGCAACAGAAAGCCGAGATGGGGCTCGATGACCCGCCAGAAACGCACGCGTGTTCCCCCGCCATTATTGTTGTGAAAGCGGTTTCACTTTTTGTAGGGACGATTCCGTAGGCTGTCAAGCAAGCGAAGACGGAGACTCCATGCCATTCTTATGGGCTCGTAAATTTTACGTGCGGAAATTTAGAACTTGACGCAAGAAATACCGGCTGCGAGATTCTGAAGACAGGGGGCGCACTTGGCCTTGTTCGTCTCCGGGCGGCAATCTCATGATTGGCGTCCCGCCATGGAAGCATCTACAATGACTGTGGTGCTCCGGTTGTGGGTGGAACGGGGATGGCAGAGTGACCACGACGATCCGAACGATGGAAGAGTTTTCCGACTACGTCGGACTGTCTCGCCCAACCGTCTCTCGCTACTTCAACGACCCCAACTCAGTCCGCCGCCAGACGCGCGAAGCCATCGAGAAAGCGATCAAGGAGTCCGGTTTTCGGCCCAACCTGTTCGCGGTGAACCTCAACCGTCGACGCACCAACATCCTCGGCATCATCGTTCCCAACTCGACCGACGTGTTCTACATGGCGTTGACCCGACGCATCGAGGTTCTGGCGGAGGAAGCCGGCTATCTCGCTTTCCTCCTGTCGTCGGATGGCAAACCGAAGCTCGAAGAGCGTGCAATCGAAACCTTCAAGGCGATGAACGTCGCCGGCGCCGTCATCGCGCCGCTCGGCGTGCAGTCCCATCTCGACAAGTTATCCAGGCTGGGGGCCAGCATCCCGCTCGTCTACGTCGACTCGCAGCTCGACGCCGCCTCGGCCTTCGTCGGCACCGACAACCGTCAGAGCTTCCGTCTCATCGTCGATTATCTGTCGCGCTCGGGTGACGCGCCCTGCTATTTCGGCATGCCCTCGGTCAACCGCAATGCCGGCGAGCGTCGGGAAGCCTACCGTCTGGCGATGGAGGCCTTGAAGCTGGAGCCGCGCTACGTGGCGACGCTGCCGGACACCTCCTGGGACTTCGAGCGCTTCGGCTTCACCGAGGCGTGCCGCATTCTGGGTGAGGGCGGTTTTCCCACACGAACGGTGCTCTGCGCCAACGATCGTATCGCATTCGGCGTTCTCGCCGCCGCCTATCAGGCCGGTCTCAAGGTTGGACGGGGCGACGACTGCGACCTCCGCATTGCCGGGCACGACGATCATCCGCTGTCGCGCTACACCTGTCCGCCGCTGACCACGGTGGCGCAGAACTACAACGAGATCGGCCGTATCGCCATTGAGTTGCTGCTGCACAAGATCAACGCCCGCTTCGACGAGGACGTCGAACCTCGGCCGAACGAGCGTGTGCTGCTCAACGCCGAGATCATGCTGCGTATGTCCGCTTGATCCGCTTTACCAACACGCAAAAAGAAACCCTCCCCATGCCAAGCATGGGGAGGGTGTGCGCGGCTAGCGGTCTTGTTGTTAGGCTTTTGTCTGGCTGCGCAGGATGGGTTCCTTGTGCACGGTCACGCCAACGCCGGCCTTGAGCTTGTCGATGCGGGCGGCGCAGGCTGCGACGGCGGGCGTCCCGGTCAGAAGATCGAAGCGAAGGCGGAAACGGGCTTCCGCGCCCGGCTCCAGCGTCTTGAGCCGACCGGCAGCCCGCTCAACCGGCAGTGGATACGGGTAGTTGGAGCCTGGCTCAAGCCCGGTCACATATCCCTGCCTGTCGGTGTCGGTGTTCTTCCAGAGCGTGAAGGCCGGCATTTCCTCGACATGGTAGGTAACCGAGAAGCCCAGCGTTTCCGTGGCATTGATCAGCGCCACCTCGGTGCGGCCGTCGGCGCCGGCCGCGAGCTCGCAGGCATAGAGCATTTCGTCGAAATCGCGCGTTGGGCCACGGTAGCGGTCCCAACTCGCGAGGTCGGGCTTGGCGGCATCGTTAAACGGGGTAACGTGTGCAAAGGGTCCGATGACGCGGGCGCCTTCCTCCAGCACCGGACGCCCGACGTTGGTGTGGTAGATCACCTCGTAGGAATGGGCGTAGTCGGCGCGGTTGACGAGACGGTCGTCGAGCGAGAATCCCGTGTCGCCGGGCACGACGGTCAACTCGGTGAACGTCTCGAACTCGACGTTCTTGAACGCCTTCTCCTTGATGAGGCCGCATAGCGTGATGCGATGCGGCGCCTCACGCGAAATGCGCACCTCGACCTTGGAGGCCGGCGTGTTGCCGGCCCGGCCGTGCAGCGTATAGACCTTGTCGCCGTCGACCATAGGATGGCCGGTCCACTCGTAGCCGCAGCGCACCATCAGCTCGTTGAAGCCTTCCAGCCAACCGAGCCCATTGCGCTCGCCGAGGCGGATGAAGGATGGATGCACGACCTCGTCGACCGGCGACGCCCAGCCGAAATCGACGCCATCAAGGCTCGCCTTCTGGATGCCCATGCCGCGCGTCGGGATGACGGTCACCGCGAGACGTCCGGCGCGAATGGTCAGAAGCGTACTGCCTTCCTGCCGACCGCCATGCAGCGTCCTTTTCACGATCTCGAAAGGCGTGTCGCCCTTGAGTCCGAGCTCGCCGGAGGTAACCGACCAATCGGCGACCTCGAGCCCGCCGGCCGTGTCGGTCAGCGTGAAGATGATGTCATCCATTTGCCTTGCGTCCTGTTTGCCCGCCTCAGAGGCAGGCCTTGAAATAGTCGTCGAGCACGAGATCGACCATGGCGAGCGAGAGGCCATGGGCGGTAGGCTCGACCCGGCCGCGCCGGACACCCTCGTAGACACCCCGAAGATACTGGCTGATCAGCGTTTCGGGAATCGTGGTGTTGCCGAATAAGGCGAGCAGCTCCTCGGCGGCCTTGGCAATCTCCGGCTCCGGCCAGTAGTAGCGCAGGCGGTCGGAGTAGCTGAAGTGCCGCTGAAGGCGCTGCTCGTCGGGCGTGCCGAAGTAATACTTCGCCCAGTTGTCGGGATGGGCGAGCATCACGCGCTCGAAGGTGGCGGCGAGCGTCTCCTTGCGGCGGCCGGCGTAGAGAACCTCGGCGATGTGGTCGAGGCCGTAGAGCGCTTCGCGCAGTGCGAAGGTCAGGGCCGGGCCGACCTTCAGGATGGAAAACCCGTTGTCGACGAGTGCCTTCAGCGCCTCCGGCGTCTGGTAGTCGGTGGAATGCGCCTCGAAGACGAAACCCGTCAGTTCGGACAGCGTGGCCGACAGGGAGGCGGCCTTGTCGGTGTCGAAGGCGACGACGTTGTGGTTGCCGAACTCGACGCCTGGCTGCACCACCGCGCCAACGGCGCGGTCGAAGGCGTTCGCGATGCCCGCCTTGGCGAAGGCTTCGCGGTGGACGCGGATCGTCTCGCGGGCCGCTTCGGGCTTGGTGACTTCCAGCTCTTCGATTTCTTCCATGGCGCCGCCGGGGATCGGCACTTCCGTACCGACGATGTAGACCGGCTTGACGGCGGCATCCTTGGTTGCCGCTTCGGCTACGACGGCGAGCGATGCCGCGCGCTCGGCGGTGAGCGCATCGGCCAGCGCCACCGGCTCACCGGCGCAACCCATCGAGGTGTCGAGGTGGAGCTTGGTGAAGCCGGCCTTGGCGAAGGCGTCGATCATCACCTTGGCCTTGTCTATGGCTTCCTTGGCGGGAAGCTTTTTCCAGGGGTTGGGGCCGAGATGGTCCCCACCGAGGATGACGCGATCGAAGGGGAAGCCGACGCGCTTGGCGATCGCTTCCACGAAATCGCGGAAGTCTTGCGGCGTCATGCCGGTGTAGCCGCCATCCTGGTTGACCTGGTTGCAGGTGGCTTCAATCAGGACCGGAAGGTCGAGGTGAGCGGCGTGCCGCATGGCCGCCTCGATCACCACCGGGTGGGCCGAGCAGATCGACGGAATGCCGCGCAAACCCGACGCACGGAAGCGCCATGTGGAAATGTCGCTGAGCGGGTTGGTAGCCATGTTTTCAGCTCCTCTGTTCGGCAATCAACGCATCGAGTTCGGCGCGTGTCGACGCGCCTTCCATCGGGCCGGAGCGGGTAACCGCCTTGGCGCCGGCGGCGTTGGCATAGCGAAGCGCCGTCTCCGGATCGGCTCCGGCCAGCCAGAAGGTGACGAAGGTCGCGCCGAAGCAGTCGCCAGCACCGGTCGGATCGACTTCCGTTACCCGGAAGCCCGGCAGGCTGACCTCGCCGGTCGCGTCGAAATAGCTGGCGCCAGCGGAGCCGCGCTTCAGAACGACCGCCTTGACGCCGCCCTTGAGCAGGTTGGCGACGGCTTCCTTCTCGCTGTCGGCCGGCGAGAACAGGAACAGTTCCTCGCCGCTCGGCAGGAACAGGTCGGTCTCGGCCAGCACGACGGCCAGTGCCTCGCGCATGCCGGGGCTGTTCAGGATCTCGGCGCGCAGATTGGGGTCGAACGACACGGTGCCGCCCTTGGCCTTGATCTTTCGCGTCGCCGTCAGCACCGCCTCGACCACGCTCGGTGCATAGAGCGACGAGCCCATGACATGCATGTGAGTGCAAGTCTCGACGAGGTCGGCGGCGGGGCCCTTCAGCTCGATGCTGCCGCAGGCGCTGTGGCGGATATTGAACACGAAGTTACGGCCGCCGTCCTCGCGGTAACGCACGAAGGCGCTGCCGGTCGTGCCGAGCGGATCGACCTCGATGCCCGAGACGTCGACGCCGTCCCGCTTCAGGCGGTCAAGGTTGACGTGGCCGAAGTCGTCTTCACCAACCCGCGAGATGATCGCGGCCGCCTGTCCCAGCTTGCCGACCTGGTCGATGAAGATGGCGGGCGCACCCGAGGGGAAGGGGCCGATCAGCTTGACCGGCTCGCGAAAGCCGTCGCCGCGTTCGGTCGCGACGATTTCCACCAGCACTTCGCCGATGGTGAGAACCTTGCTCTGACCCATTATTGCTTGGCCCGCTTGGAGCGAACGTCAAGCCAGACGGCCAGCAGGATGACCAGGCCCTTGACGATCAACTGATAGAAATAGGGAACGGACAGCATGTTCATGCCGTTGTTCATGATGCCGATGATCAGCGCGCCGATGATGGTGCCGATCATGGTGCCGACGCCGCCGGCCAGGCTGGTGCCGCCGAGGACGGCCGCCGCGATGGCGTCCAGCTCGTAGCTGGTGCCGGCGTTGGTCTGCGCCGAGTAGAGGCGTGACGACAGCAGGATGCCGGAGATCGCCGCCATGATGCCGGAGATCATGAAGATGGTGATCTTCACCCGGTCGACCTTGATGCCCGAATAGACCGCCGCTTCGCGGTTGCCGCCGGTGAGGTAGGCCCGGCGACCGAAGGTCGTCTTCGACAGGAGCACGTGGTTGAAGACGAACAGCACCACGACGATCCAGATGATGATCGGCAGGCCGACGAAGCTTTCCGCGCCGATGGCGATCCAGGTGGGATCTTCGATCATGGCTGGCGCACCGTTGGTCGGCAGGCTGACGAGACCTCGGAAGATGCCCATCGTCGCCACCGTCACGATGAACGATGGCAACCCGAGCTTGGCGGTGAGCACACCGTTGACAAGACCCATCGCCGCACCGGCGAGCAGCGTCAGCACGAGCGTCGGCATGAAGCCGAAACCGGCCAGGAAGGCCTGCGCGGCGGCCATGCCGGCGACGGCGATGATCGAGCCGATGGAGAGGTCGATCTCGCCAAGCAGTATGACCCAGGTCATGCCGAAGGCGGCAATGGCGATCACCGCGATCTGCTGTAGCACGTTCATGAAGTTGGCGACCGTCATGAAGCGCGGGTTCATCACCGAAAAGATGATGCAGAGCACCACAAGGGAGGCGAGTATGCCGCCATACTGACGGAGCATCTTGGCATAGGGATTCTGGGCGAAGCTTGTGTGTTTCTCATCGCTCATGACGTGATACCTGTCGCGTGGGCCATGACCGTTTCGGGCGTCGCGCCGCCGGACAGCGTGGCGCTGAGCCGGCCTTCGTGCATGACGACGAGCCGATCGCTCATCCCGAGGACTTCAGGCAGCTCGGAGGAGACCAGCAGGATCGCCGTACCCTCGGCCGCCAGCTGGCGGATGATCTTGTAGATTTCGAACTTGGCGCCGACGTCGACGCCGCGCGTCGGTTCGTCGAGGATCAGGATGCGCGGCTGGGTCAGGAGCCACTTGGCAAGGACCGCCTTCTGCTGGTTGCCGCCCGAGAGCGAGCCGACTGGCGTGTCGACGGATGCCGTCTTGATGGTCAGGCGGTCCACTTCGTCCGTTGCCGCGTTGCGCTCCTGACGTTTGCGCATGAAACCGAGCGCCGCCGCGAAGCGACCGAGCGCCGCCATCGAGATGTTCCACTCGACGCTATGGGCGAGGACAAGGCCCTCTTCCTTGCGGTTCTCGGTCACGAAGGCGATCCGGCGCTCGATGGCGTCAACCGGTGACGAGATGGTCGCCGGTTCGCCGTCGATGCGGATGCTGCCGGTGGCCGACTTCATGCCGAACAGCGCGTTCATCATCTCCGAACGACCGGAGCCGATCAGGCCGAAAAAGCCGAGGATCTCGCCCTTGCGCACTTCGAAGGAAACATCCTCGAACTCGCCGGACCGGCTGAACCCCTCGACGGAGAGGATCGGCGCCTCGCTCGTTGCCGGCGCGGCGGTGAGGCGCGGCGGGTAGATCTCGTTCATCTGCCGTCCGACCATCATGGCGATCAGTTCGTCGATGGAGACGTCCTCGCGCTGCCGGGTGGCGATGAACTCGCCGTCACGGATGACGGTGATATCGTCCGAGAGCCGCATGATTTCTTCCATGCGGTGCGAGATGTAGATGACGGCGACGCCCTTGGCCTTGAGGCGGTCGATGATCGAGAACAGGATTTCCGTCTCGGCATCGGTGAGAGAAGAGGTCGGTTCGTCGAGAATGACGAGGTGCGGATTGGGGATCGACAGCCCCTTGGCGATCTCGACGAGCTGGCGCTGCGCCATGGAGAGATTGCCGACCTTCTCGGTGACGTCGATCGGCAGGCCGAGGTCGCGGACGATCTCGGCGGCGCGGCGTTCGAGGGCCTGATCGTTGATGAAGCCGTAGACCGAGGGCTCGCGGGTTGCGAGAATGTTCTCGGACACCGTCATGTTGTTGCAGAGGCTGAGCTCCTGAAACACGATGGTGAGGCCGCGGGCCGCCGCCTGCTGCGGGTTTTCCGGCTTGTAGGGGCTGCCGCAGAACTCCACCTCGCCGGTCGTGGCGTGATAGACGCCGGCCAGGATCTTCATCAGCGTCGATTTGCCGGCGCCATTTTCGCCGAGCAGCGTGTGAACGCGGCCGGCGCGCACCGTGAGGTGCATGTTCTTGAGCGCGGCGACCGGGCCGAATAGTTTGGATACGTTATTGATCTTGAGAATGACGTCGCTGGTCGCGGCCGACATGCCCGCCTCCTTTCCGACGCGAGTACCCTCGGCGCGACTGACGCCGGATTGGCCGTGGAGAAAAGGCGCGGGACCGCCCAGAGACTGCCCCGCGCTCCTTCAGCTTATATCACTTGCCAGTGTAGACGCCCGGCTCGATCGGCTGCTCGGCAGGCACTTCCTTGCCGGCGATGACGTCGATGGCCGTGTCGACGGCCTGCTTGCCCATCTCGCCCGGGAACTGCTGGATGACGCCGACCATGACCGGGTTGGTGTCGACAGCGTTGCGGGCTTCTTCCATGCCGTCGAAGCCGATCACCTTGACCTGGTTCTCGAGACCGGCCGACTTCACCGCCACGGCGGCGGCCAGCGCGGCGTCGTCGCCGAAGCCGAAGATGCCCTGGATGTCGGGATTGGCCTGCAGCATGTTCTGGGCGGCGGCCAGCGCCTCGGCGCGGGTGATGCCGGTCTGCTGGGCGACGATCTCGATGTCCTTGTGCTCGCCGATGGCCTTCTTGAAGCCGTCGATGCGGTTCACCACCGACTGCACGGTCGGATAGTCGATGATCGCAACCTTGCCCTTGTCGCCGAGTTCCTTGGCCATCAGCTCACCGGCCTTGACGCCACCGGCGTAGTTGTCGGTGCCGATGTAGGACGTGACGTCGACGCCACTGGCGGGCACGTCGACGGTGATCACCTTGATGCCGGCCTTCTGAGCCTTCTCGATCACGGCCTTGACGCCCTTGCTGTCGACCGGCGACAGCACGATGACGTCGACGCCCTTGACGATGAAGTCCTCAACGTCGGCCAGCTGCTTGTTGAGGTCCTGGTTGGCGATCGCCACCTCGAGATTGACGTCCTTGGCGGTCGCCTCGGCCTTCATGGCGTCGGCAAGCTCGATGTAGAACGGATGCTGCTGAGTGAGCAGCGAAGCGCCGATGCCATCGGCCATGGCCGAGGTGGCGAGGAAGGCGAAGGCGGAGCCGGCGAGAGCCAGGCGAGCAAGCGAACGAATGGTCATCTTGTTCCTCCCACATGGCCGCCGCTCCGATCCATCCTCGGGATAGGGAGACATGTCGGCCTCTGTTGAACTGTAGGGCCAGCGAGTTCCGCATGGCGGGACTCTGCCCGTTGGGGTCGTGACCGACCCTTTGGCGAAAGCGTCCCAACGAAGGCCTCCCTCCGTTTTGACTGGGGGAGCACATCACGGAATGTTGTCGCATGTCAACATAGAAATTTTACGCGCGTAATAATTTTGGGCGCCGCAGGAAATGTTTGCGACGCTGAAAAGGGGCGTGCTTCGACGCGCGGCCAAAGTAGCCGAGGGGAGGGGGATTTGTGTTGGGTAGGCATGGTCCTGCCGATCTCTGTCGACAGCATGAGGGGCGCGGGTCAAGCCACCGCCGCAGGGATGGGGCGCTCGGACGACGTCGACCGGCGCCAGTCTTTACCCCACCAGAAGTGCGCCCGCGGTTGCCTGATCGGTAATGAGGCCGCTCAACAGTCGACCTCGCAGCGCGCCTCGAATTGCTTGAACCTTGTTGCTGCCGCTACCGGCTGCAACGGTCGGCAACTGCTGCATGAGCGACATGGGGATGCCGGCAACCCGATCGTTGGTGCATCCCTCCAGAACCTGGCCGGCGGCGTTGAAGGCCCACCCCGCGATCTCCCCGACAGCCCCCCGATCCGCCAGTTCGACAACCTCTGCTTCGGTCAGGAAGCCATCTCGCTGAAGCGGACAATTCCAGGCAATCTCGCAAACACCGACGAAACAGGCGCAGGCCTTTTCGGCGAGAGACAGGATGGTCTGGTATGACCTCTGGCTCTGCAATAGCTCACGTTCTTCGATGGTCGAGGTAACGACGGGCGTAGGCATCGGAAAGCATTGCGCGTTTGCCTTGTCCGCCAAACGCGACACGACTTCGTAGTGGCTCGCCCGTCCGTCGCGAGACATTGCCCCGATGAGGGAGATTATCTTGTGGTCCGGCTGGTTCATGGTCGGCACTTCGTTGACGGCCGCAAGCAACGTTCTGCCGGTCGATAGGCCGATCACGGTCGGCTCCGGAGCCGATAGCGCGTTCTCGATATACTCCGCAAGGGCCACAGCGAGGCCCCCGGACTGGACAAGAGCCGCATCCGCGGTCGGCACCACCGTGCAGGTTTGCAGTTCAAAGCGCTCTCGGATGCGCTCTTCCAGCTCGACGCAATCGGCAATCGGATGATCGAGCCGGAACTTGATTAGCTTTTCGGATACCGCGATCGACACGAGGCGTTGGGCCGTTTGGCGAGAGACGCCGAGCTTCGTGGCAACCTCGTCCTGCGTATTTCCGGCGATATAGTAGAGCCAGGCCGCCCGAGCCGCTTGATCCAGTCTTCGTTCCTGCAACTCCTTGGGGGGCAGCACCATTCGGGCAGTCCATTCTTCTCTGGCGTCGCATGACCCGAGATGGTCACGGAAGAGGGATGCGCCGAGCACTAAGCACTTGCCGAACGTCGGCCTTGTAGGAGGTACCCGCCGCAACCCGTGAGTTTATCGAGACTTAATATCGTACGCGATCAAGCCTCTCAAGCGCCTGAGGGCTCAATGGCCTTTGTGCCATTACCGCGTTGTGTCGAGCATGATCTTGCCCTGGACGGATTTCGAGAGGAGTAGCTCGGGCACTGTTCCTGCCTGGGATAAAGGCAAGACCCTGTCGATCAGCCCATCCAGTCTAATTCGGTTGTTCCCCAACGCCTCAGCGCCAAAGGTCCATTCCCATCCCGGAAAAGGCGCCGAGTAGTTCATCCAGGAGCCTTGAATGGTGAGCTCCTTGCGGTTGATCTCCTCGAACTCGGCGGGCTGGAGCGTCAGCGGGACGTGCGGGGTGCCGACATACATGACCCGCCCCTTTCCTGCGGCGATTCTGAGAGCCATGATCTCGGCTGCGGGAACTCCCGCCGTTTCGAACACGATCTCGTAGCCTCCGGCTGCGATCGCCTCGCCTACGGCCGCTTCGTCGCGTGAGTCGACGACCGTATCGGCGCCGTAGCTCTTGGCCAGATCGAGTTTGGCGGGGTCGACGTCAAAGGCGCAAATCGGACCGGCGCCCAGCAGTTTCGCCGATTGCATCAGCAGCATTCCGATGGTTCCGAGGCCGACGACGGCGGTCGTTCGTCCGGGACGGAAGTCCATGATGTTGATCGCGTGGAGTCCGACGGTCAGCGGCTCCATGAAGGCGCCCGCGAGCAAGTCGATGGAGTCATCGAGGAGGACGGCGTTGAGGCGGGGCATGACGACATACTCGGCAAAACCGCCCGGTTGCCGTGAACCGATGAAGCTGTAGCCCTTTCCGAGCGCAAAGTTGCCGCGCTGCGACTGGGGGTGCTCGAAAATCGGCACTAGGGGCGCGCATGCCACTTTTCTGCCGATCAGGCCCGCTTCGACACCCTCGCCAACGTCCACGATCGTTCCCGAGAACTCATGCCCAAGGATGAGAGGATAAAAGTGCGCACCGTTATGTATGAGGCGAGGGACATCCGAGCCGCAAACGCCGCTATAGGCGACGTGGACAAGGAGCTCGCCATGACCAATTTCGGGAACTGCCACTTCCTCGACCCGAAGATCGGCGTTTCCATGGAGAACAGCAGCCTTCATCATTCCACCCCATACTTCCGTCTTATTTCATCAAGTTGTGCCAGCACGCTGCGATTGCTTTCGTATGCAGCGTCAAAAAGCGCGAAGAGGTCGTCGTAGTAGTCGCGAGAGCCAGGATCGGGCTCGTGGGAGCAATCGACTGGCAAAAGGGAAAAAGCTTCATCGGGGGAACGGAACGTTCCGATGCCGAGACCCGTCAGGATCGCCAAGCCAAGGTTGCCCACCTCGGTCTGGCGCGACGGCGTCAGACTCATCCCCGTGGCATCGGCAAAAATCCCGGTCCAGAATGGGTTGTGGGTAATTCCACCCGTCAGCGCCGCGGAGGATGGGCGCTTTTCTCTCAGTTTCTGGAAAACATGGCGGGCTCCGAGCGCCGTGCTCTCCATGAACATGCGCGCAAGGTGCCGGCGGTCGGTGCCGGGGGTGACGCCAAGCAAAACGCCGGATAGCGCTTCGTTCCAGAGTGGCGCGCGCTGGCCGGTCATGTAGGGGAGGAACACGAGGGGGTGCTGCCCCCGCTCCACGTTCTCGGCCTCCGCGCAGAGCGTCTCGAAACTGCTCTCGCCAAGGAGGTTCCGAAACCAAAGAAGTCCCGCGCTGCCGTAGTCAACGCTGCCGTTGACGAGCCACTTTCCTTCGATCCCCGCGTGATACGTCAGGCCGTGACCATCGAGTGGGGGAGTGTCGACGAGGACGCCGACATTTGTGGCTGTTCCCGCTGCGATATAGGCATCCCCGTCATTGCGAAGGCCCAGGCCGATCGTTGCCGCGACGTTGTCCATTGCGCCGGCGATCACTGGAGTTCCTGCGGCAAGTCCAAAACGTTGGGCCGCCGCCGCCGTGACACGGCCAACTACATCCTTGCAGTCGGCGATCTCCGGCAGCTTTTGACGATCGATCCCCGACGCCTCGATGAGTTCGTCCGAGTAAGCTCCCGTGCGGACATCGCAAAGCTGGGAGAGGGCCGCCTCCGAGCGGTTCATGACGAAGACGCCGGTCAGCTGGCGGACCAGGAAGGAACTGCAGTGGAGCAGTGAAGCGCAGGCATCGTAAACGTCCCGCCGCTGATCCCGCAGCCACATGGCTTTCGAACCGAAGTTCGAAGGGTCGGAGCGGTTTCCCGAAATGCTCAGGAGCGCATTTCCATACTGACGGTTGACGAGGTCACTTTGCTCTTGTGCTCGGCGATCAAGCCAGATCAGCCCGTTGGAGAGCGCGTTTCCTTCCCGATCGACAGGAAGCATGAGACTTGACATGCCATCGACGCCGATCCCGCTGATGGCTTCCGGGTGGAGATGGGTCTGGGAAAGGATGCCGGCGACGGCCCGCGTCAGGGCGTGGCTCCAGTGATCCGGGTCCTGCTCTGCCCAGCCGATCTTGGGGTAGCTCGTCGGGTATTCTTGCTTCGATTGCGCGACAACGCTGAGTTCGGCGTCGAACAGAACAGCCTTCAGGCTCGACGTGCCGATGTCGATTGTCAGTATGAAACTCAAGCGAACCTCCTCCTGGTATCGCCATCGATCGTCAAGGAGTGTGCCTGCGTGCATGATCTGCCGCGCTCACTCCCGTCCTCATCCTCAGGAAGACACTAACAATTCGTCTCGATCTTGGCAATTGCCAATCTACAGGGCGAATGCCAATTGAATGAGATGTGCCGTTGTTCGGAGATGTGTTTGCAAATGAAACGCAAAATCAGGCAATTCTGACATAGAGTTTGCGGAATTGTATGATCTAGCGGCAATCTGTGATTTAGTTATGCATATTTATACATCTATAAATAGAATTTAACTGGGGCATTAGCTCAGCCTATTGACATTTGCTCTGATATAATGCTCAGTGCGTGGGTAGTTGCCCGGCGGTTGAGGTGGTACCTCTGGGCAGCAGGAGGAGCCAAGCCATGAACTATAAGTCCGTGGTTCGAGGAGATGTATAAATAAATCTCTGAGTTTATCCGTGGACGAATGAATAGACTTATGCGTGCATGGGGCTGATTCAGCTTTGTGCGCTGGCTCTGTGGTGTTCGTTTTACTGCCAACATGGCTTTGCCTTCTGGCCAGGAGAGGATTGGCCAGAGGTTGCTTAGGAGGAAACAATGAACTTCAAGCGTATCGCTCTGGCGGCGGTTGCCGCCGCGGCCCTATGTGTCACCGGGGCTGCCTCGGCAAAGGAACTCAAGGTCGGTTTCTCCAACCGCACGCTGAATGGTCCCTACTTCAGCGCCTTGACCGAGCACATCAAGACCATGGGGGAGGCCGAAGGCTGGACCATGATCACCACTGACGCTCGTGCCGATCTCAACAAGCAGATCGCCGACGTCGAGGACATGCTCGCCCGGGATCTCGACTACCTTATTCTCAATCCCCAGGATCCGGCCGCAGGTCTGCGCATCGTCAAGCAGGCCAATGCCAAGAAAGTGCCGGTGATCATCATCGACAGCGATCTGGCCCTCGGCGCCGACGTCATCACCCGCATCGCGCCGGACAACGCCCGCAACAACCAGCTTATCGGCGAGTATGCTGCGTCGCAGTTTGGTGACACTCCAATGAAGGTGGCGCTGATCTCCGGCAACCAGGGCAACCTCGTTGGTCAGACCCGTTCGATGAACTTCTTCCGGGGTGTCATCGATGGACAGCTGCGCGCGGCGGCGAAGACCAACTTCACGATCGTCAGCCAGGTCTGGGGTGGCTGGGACCAGCAGGGCGGCCTGAAGGCCATGGAAGATGTGATGGCCGCGCATCCGGACACCAATGCCGTCTACACCGAGAACGACGACATGGCGCTCGGGGCCGTGCACGCCCTCAAGGCTGCCGGAAAGCTCGCCGACGTCAAGGTCTACAGCTACGACGGCAACAAGAACGCCTACAAGGCCATCATCGACGGTGAAATGCAGGCCACCGGCGAGAATAATCCGAAAATCATGGCCGAGATGGCCATCGATACCATCAAGAAATACGACGCCGGCGAACGCCAGTTCACCGATTATTCGCTCTGCCCGGTGCTGGCCGTAACCAAGGAAAACGCCGAGAAAGTCTACGACCCGAACTCTCTGTTCTGAGCCGACGACTTATCAGTTCCTCCCCCAGGAAGAACGGAGGCGGCGTGTCGCCGCCTCCGACCCATAGAGACTCAATCCCTGGTCCCGTCCGATGTCACGAGCTCGGACCCGATCCGGCAGCAATCGTGGCTGGCGAAGTCGGAAGAGTGCGCCTCGATTGTCTTCTGGAGAGCATCAATGCAGTCCCTGATGAAATCCCTGATCATTTCCGAGCCCGGCAAGATGGCGATCGCCGAGGTGCCGCGTCCCGAACCCAAGGCCGATGAAGTTCTGATCCAGGTCCGGGCCAGCGGCATCTGCGGTACCGACGTCCACATCTATAATGGAGGCTTCACCGCTTCCTACCCGGTGGTTCCGGGGCACGAGTTTGCTGGCGAGGTCTTGGCCGTGGGGCCAGAATGCCGCCGCATTTCCGTTGGCGCTCGTGTTGCGGTCGAGCCGAACGTTCCCTGTAACAACTGTCCGGAGTGCCTAAGGGGCGAACACCATTTTTGTCGCAACATGATCGTGCCGGGCGTCAATCGGTCCGGCGGCATGGCCGAGTATGTTGTCGTCAACGAAAGGGGGGTGTTCGATATTGGCAATCTCTCCTTCGTGGAAGGCGCCTTGGTCGAACCGCTGTCCTGCGTGGTGCACGCAACGGAAAGGTTGGGCGTTGGCTGGGCAGAGCACGTGCTCATCTTGGGCGCGGGCCCGATCGGCCTCCTTATGGGGCGGCTGATCAAGGCGCGCGGCGCCGCTCGCATCGACTATCTGGAACGAAGCCCCGGGCGTCTTGCGCGTGCCGCCGCAATGGGACTTGGCGAAGTCTACTCCAACTCCGGTGACATCGCCGATAAGGTCTATGACGCTGTTGCCGATGCGTCCGGCAGTTCGGTGCTCGTGTCCGAGGCAGCCAATCGGTTGACCCGTCCGCGCGGTCGGGTGCTGGTTTTCGGCGTGCCTCACAAGTCGGGACAGATTGCTCTCGATCATTTCCGCGTCTATCGCGACGAGATCTCTGTCATCGCCTCTTTCACCTCGCTGAAGAACAGCATTCAGGCGATCGACCTTATGAAGAGCAAGACTATCGATGTGAGCGACATCGTCTCTCATCAGATCAAGCTTTCCGAGTGTCCCGATTACATCCTGCGCATGCAGGCCGGCGATGGTGATCTCCGGAAGGTTACGGTCACGGATTTCACCAACTGACATGCGAGGCGGGCCCCATCAGGTGGCCCGACTTCGCCGGTCACGACTTAACGAGGATACGATGAGAGACATTCTAGCGCGGCACGCAGCCGGTGAACCCGTTGGTATTTGTTCGGTTTGCTCGGCGCATCCCTTGGTGATCCGCGCGGCCCTCCTCTACGATCTCCACACCGATCGGGTCGTGCTGATCGAGGCGACGTCAAACCAGGTCAATCAGTTCGGTGGCTATACGGGCATGACGGCCGCGGGATTCCGGGATTTCGTCTGGGGCATTGCCGACGAGGTCGGCTTCCCGCGCGAGCGGCTGTGCCTTGGTGGAGATCACCTCGGCCCCAATACCTGGCGCAACAAGAAGCCCGCCGAAGCGATGGAGCTGTCGAAGCGTCTTCTCGCCGATTATGTGGCTGCCGGATTCCAGAAGATTCATCTCGACGCCTCAATGGCCGTCGCTGGCGAGACCGACCCCATTGATCCAGTGCTCGCTGCCGAGCGCGCCGCCGATCTTTGCGCTGCCGCCGAAGCGGCGCGGTCTCAGGGAATTGAGCCGCTCTACATCATTGGGACCGAGGTTCCTGTGCCTGGCGGTGAGGCCAATGGTCTTTCCGGCATTCAGGTGACCCGGACCGCCGATGTCGACTCGACGATCGAGACGCATCGCCGCGCCTTCGCCGCCCGAGGCCTGGAAGCGGCTTTCGAGCGGGTCGTCGGCGTCGTCGTGCAGCCGGGGGTCGACTTCGACAATGCCGGTATTATCGCTTACGCCCCGGAGAAGGCGACCGGTCTTTCTCGCTTCATCGAAAGCCGAAAAGGGCTCGTCTATGAGGCTCACTCCACCGACTTCCAGCCGCGCGAGCGGCTGCGCGAGCTGGTTCGCGACCATTTTGCGATCTTGAAGGTGGGCCCGGCACTTACCTACGCCTTGCGCGAAGGGCTGTTTGCCCTGGCGTCGATCGAAGACGAAATGGTTCCCACGGAACGCCGCTCCCATCTCCGGAGTGTCATTGATCGCGTGATGCTCGACGAGCCGGGCTACTGGCAGAAGTACTATCCGGGCACATTCTCCGAGCAGTCCCTGCTGCGCATCTACAGCCAGTCCGATCGCATCCGCTACTATTGGCCTCATGCGGCCGTGAGTGCCGCCGTCGATCGGCTCTTCGCCAATCTCTCGTCCGACAAGCTGCCGGTCGGTCTTGTCCGGCAGTACGCCGGGCTTGAGCGGGCTCGCCTCGGCGATGGGGACGTGACGGCTAGGTCCATTGTCCTGGACAAGATTTGGCAGGTGCTCGACGACTACCGGTTCGGCTGTTACGGGCAGTTGAACTGAGGCTTTCTCGCAGACCCGACCGGCGTCGATTTGTGGAGGCAAATAGGCGCCGGCGCGGGGGCGGAATCGCTCGCGAACCAGGCGAGGCGAGCGCCGCCAAAAGAACGGGCTGAGGAGGATATATGTCCGACTACGCAATTCGCATCGAGGGCGTCGGCAAGACTTTCGGGGGCGTACATGCTCTGCGAGACGTTGCCTTGCGCGTCCGTGCCGGCACCATCCATGCGCTGGTTGGGGAGAACGGCGCCGGCAAGTCGACGCTGATGAATATTCTCGCCGGCATCCTGCGCCGCGACAAGGGAACGATCGAGGTCTTCGGCGACCCCGCCGACTTCGCAAGTCCGGTGGAAAGCCAGAAGCGTGGCATTGCGATCATCCATCAGGAGCTAGCTCTCGCTCCCGATCTGTCGGTGGCCGAGAACATGTTCCTCGGCGATCTCGGCAATGGATCGATGTTCGTCGATTGGAAGACGATGAACCGGAAGGCCGGCTCGGCACTCTCCGCGTTCGGCTTCAATATTTCGCCCACGACGATGTGTGGCGACTTGTCGGTTGCCTACCAGCAGATTGTCGAGATCACCAAGGCGCTGGTCATCCAGGACTGTCGTGTCCTGATCCTCGATGAGCCGACGGCGGTGCTGGCCGACCCGGAAACGGACGTCCTGTTCGATAATCTACGCAAGCTCAAAGAGAGCGGCATCACGATCATCTACATCTCGCACCGCCTTGAGGAGATCTTCCGCATCGCCGACGCCATCACCGTTTTCAAGGACGGGCGGACCGTGGCCGATCTGGACCCCCGGTCCTGTACGGAAGAAGACATCATTACCAATATGGTCGGTCGCAGGCTGGAGGCGCTCTTCCCTCCCAAGCCGGAGCGTGACCCGGATGGAGACGTCCTTCTCAAGGTCGACAACCTCACGCGAAGCGGTGTGCTGGACAATGTCTCGCTGAATCTGCGGGTCGGAGAAATCGTAGGGCTCTCGGGCCTGATCGGATCCGGTCGGTCGGAGGTCGTTCGGGCTATCTTCGGTATCGACCCGATTGATGCCGGGACAATCGAGGTGTCGGGCAAACGTCAGGTTATTCGCAAGCCGTCGGATGCCATGCGGGTCGGCATCGGCCTGGTGCCGGAGGATCGCAAACGGCAGGGCGGCATCCTGCCGATGAGCATTCGCGAAAACATGACCATGACCAACCTCGAAGCCATCAGTCGCTTTGGCATCACCAACGCGCGGGCCGAGCGACGCATCGCCCAGGCTTCGCAAGACCGCGTCAAGATCAAGCTGGGAGCTCTGAATGATGCTCTGTCTTCGCTGTCCGGCGGCAACCAGCAGAAGGTCATCGTCGCCAAATGGCTGAACACCGACTGCAAGATCCTCATTCTTGACGAACCGACACGTGGTGTCGATGTCGGCGCAAAGGCCGAGATCTACTCGATCATTGCCGCGCTGGCGGCCGATGGCGTTGGAATTCTTGTGATCTCGTCGGAGCTGGTCGAAATCATCGGGCTTTGTCACCGAACCTACGTGATGAGCGAAGGAGTGATCGCCGGCGAGCTCAAGGGGGGTGAGATGACGGAGGAAGCAATCATGCGGCTCGCCATTCCCAAGCGCCGTGTCCACTGAGAGTTTTGGGGGAAACAATGTCTGCCAATAAGCTGTTTCGCCTGGTCATCAACCAGTCGACCATCGTTGTGTTCGTGTTGATGCTGGTCGCGGCCGGCTTTCTTTCTGATCGCTTCTTCTCGCCCGATAACATCACCAACATCCTGCGACAGAGCGTGCCTCTCGGCATCGTGTCGCTCGGCTTGCTGTACGTCATTCTCACCGGCGGCATTGACTTGTCGGTGGGGTCGGTCATGGCGCTGGTGTCGGTTGTCGTCGCGCTGACGATCCCTGGCTTCGGCGTGGCTGGCGCGGTTGCGATATCTCTGGTCGTCGGCGTCGCATGTGGCTTGGTGAGTGGCTCGTTGGTTGCCAACTTCGGTATCGCGCCGTTTATCGCGACACTGGCAACCATGACCATCACCCGAGGCTTGTCGCTGATTGTCTCGAAAGGTCAGCCGATCTTCATTGACGATCAGGCCTTCATGGACTTTGGCGGCGCCTCGGTTTTCGGTGTCCCCGCCCTGTTTTTCCTGCTGATCGTGGTCACCATCGCCGCCCTGTTCCTCAATCGCAAGACTGTGTTCGGACGTCTGGTGGTTGCCATTGGTTCCAACGAGACCGCGACCAGGTTCTCCGGCATCAACATCACGACCATCAAGCTGGCCGTGTACGCGATATCGGGGTTTACCTGTGCGATCGCCGGTGTCGTCTCGGCGACCCGAACGGGCGTTGGCTCTCCCATTCTGGCCATCGGTTTTGAACTCGATGCGATCGCCGCCGTCGTCGTCGGTGGCGCGAGCCTGGCCGGTGGCCGAGGCACCGTCGTCAACACACTGATCGGTGCCCTGATCCTGTCGATGATCTCGAACCTCATGAACCTGATGGATATTCCCGGTTACCACCAGCAGGTCGTCAAGGGTGTCATCATCGTCTTCGCCGTCTTGCTTGAGAGCGCCAAGCGTCGTGCGACGACGCACCACTAAGGCATCGTCTCCCCGGGAGGAAACGACGGCCGACAAGATGATGCTTGCGAGATGGGCGACTGAAGCTCCGAGCTGGTCGGCAAGATAGAACAAAGCTCTAGAAAAAGCAGTCCGCCGGTCCCGTTCCATCGGGGCCGGCGGCTTTGTCTCGGCTGCCGTGACCGTCACCCGATGCAGGTGGTCGTTTCGTGATCGAGGACGTGAACATGTGCCCGCCGAGCGCGATGTGGGGCGGTTAGTCGACTTCGGCGGCGCCACGGATGGCGATCTCCCGCTCGCGCGTCTCGTATGGACTGCATTCAACCTTTGGTCGAAAAGGATCCCTGCGACCTTGAAAGCACCAAAGCAGTGACTTAATCTATGATGCATGATCGACAAGCCACAATTTGCGATGGTTCTCACGCTGTCGCCGTCGACGGAAAGCCTTGAAGCGCTCCATGAAACGCTCGATGGTTATCGTCGGGCGATGGAAATTCTCGACGGGACCAAGGGTGCAAATCTGGTTGCGCTTCATGAGGAAGCCTACGAGGAAATCCGCGCAAAGACCGGGCTGCCGGCTCGCATGGTCACCTTGGCTTTGCGCGACCGGAGCAGGCGCTCGCCTGAGGCTCCCGTCGACGACATCCCCCTCGACGGCAAGCTGTTTTCGCTGAAAGGCCCCGACAGCCTGAGCGTCGCCACCATCGGCGGGCGGGTCACCGTTCCCTACTCCGTGGATGGCTATCGCAATGGCTGGAGCGATTTCGCCGAGGCTCGTCTCTGTTTCGACGGGTCTCTGATCACTATCCGCGTCGGCGTTCAGACCGGCTCCCAGTTCCAGAAAGAGGTCACGATGTCCAACGAAGGTATTCTGGCCCGCCTCGGGCGTGTCATCGCCGGGGTGGTCAACAACGCGGTCGACGTGGCGGAGGGGTCCAACGCGATCGCCGTCGCCCAGCAGGCCCTGCGAGAGATCGACAAGATCACGGACGAAGCGCGCGCCGTGCTGAGCGTCGCGATGGCCTCGGGCCATCGTCTGAAGGCCAAGGCCGAGGATCTGGATGCCGAGATCCGCGATCTTGACGAAAAGATCAAGACCGGCCTTGCCAAGGGGCGCGAGGATCTCGCGCGTGTGGCGACGGGTGTGCAGATCGACCTCGAAGCGCAACGCAACGCCATTGAGAAGGCGATTGCCGAGAATGCGAGCGAGATTGCCGAAGCCGAAGCCACGTTGCGCAGCATTGCCTCGGCCCGTGCCGATGCGAAGAAGCGTCTCGAGGATGCCGAGCGCGCCGAGCGGAAGGTGACGCCCGCGGCGACGCCCTCTCAGCGAAACGACCAGCGCCTTGCCGCCGCGCTCGCGGCGGTGGAGAGGGTGACGGGCGTTCCCGCGAAGCCCGTCCATGGCGCGGCGGAAGTCGAGGAGTTGGGCAAGATGCAGCGTGAGGACGCCATCGAGGCGCGTCTCAAGGTGTTCCGCGAAGGTCAACGCTGATGGAAACATTCATCCAGCCCGGCACGGAGCTCTTCTGGGTGGCGCTTCTGGTTGTGGCCGGTCTTGGGCTTGTCGAGCTCGTGTCCCTGCTTCTCGGCGTCTCAGCCTCCGGGCTGCTGGATGATGGCCTCGGTTATCACGGTCTCGGCGATCACGACGTTGGGCTGCTTGGCGCCTGGATGTCCTGGCTCAATGCGGGCGGGGTGCCGATCCTTGTTCTGGCTGTCCTCCTGATCTCGGCCTTCGCCGTGTTCGGGTTCGCCCTTCAGGCGGTCGCCGGGAGCGTATTCGCGCCTCTACCCAGTTTGGCGGCCGGTCCGATCGCTCTGGCCCTGGCTGTTCCGTCCACGCGATGGCTCAGTCGCGGCTTGGCGAAGATCATGCCGCGCGACGAGACCTCCGCCGTCAGCCAGACCGGGTTTGTCGGTCTGGTCGGTACGGTCACGATCGGGCCGCTCGATCAGGGACAGCCGGGTGTCGTACGCGTGAAGGATAGTTACGACAACATACACACCCTGCGGGCGCAGGCCGCGCCGGGATACGTCATCGAGACCGGAGAGCTCGTCATTATAGCGGATGGCTCGGATGGTCTCTTTCAAGCCATTCCCGCGCCAAAGGAATTCAGCGACGTGGACATTAAGAGGGGCTGACTATGGGATTCATTTCTCTCGGCATAATCGCCAGCATCATCGTCATGGCGGTTGCCGTGATCGGCATAATCATATCGTCGCTCTACATTCGGGCGACGCGGGACAAGGCCTATGTTCGTACCGGTTTTGGTGGCAAGAAGGTTGTGCTTGATGGCGGTTCCATCATTCTCCCGGTCTTCCACTCCTATTCCTGGGTTTCGCTCAGCACGCTGCGTCTTGAGGTGAAGCGCGCCGAAAACGAGTCGATGATCACCAAGGACCGCATGCGGGCTGACATAACCGCCGAGTTCTATGTCCGCGTGAAGCCGGATTTCGAGAACATCGCGCTTGCCGCCCAGACCCTGGGCGATCGTACCAACGATGCCGATGCTCTGAAGGCACTGGTCGAAGCCAAGTTTGTCGACGGCCTGCGTTCCGTGGCGGCGACGATGACCTTGCGCGATCTGCAGGAGCAGCGCGCCGAGTTCGTGAAGTCGGTGCAGGCGGCTGTCGCCCACGACCTTCAGTCGAACGGCCTCGAGCTGGAATCGGTCTCGCTGACGCGGCTCGATCAGACCGATATCAAGCACTTCAATCCGAACAACAGCTTCGATGCCGAGGGCCTCACCGCTCTCACCAAGATCACCGAGGAGCGCAAGCGCGAACGCAACCAGATCGTCCGCGACAACGAGGTCGAGATCGCGACCAAGGACCGGGAGGCGGTGCTGAGGCGGCTGACGATCGAGCGCGAGCAGCGCGATGCCGAGTTGATGCAGGAACGCGACATCGCCAACAAGACCGCCGAGACGCGAGCCGAGGCCGCCAAGGCCGAACAACTGGCGCGCCTTGCCGAAGAGACGGCACGCCTGGATTCCGAGCGGGGTATCGCCGAGCGTGACGCCGAGGCGCGCCAAGCCCGCGAGTCCGCGCGCATCATCGCCGAACGAGGTATCGCGGAGCGCGAAGCGGAGGCGCGCAAGGTGACCGAGACGGCGCGCATCGAGGCCGCCATCGCGGTTGCCCAGAAGACCGAGGAAGAACAAGCCGCGCGCGCCAAGGCCGATGAGGCCAAGGCGGCCGCTATCACGGCCGAGGAGCAGGTGGCGACCGCGCGCGAAGTCGAGATTGCCGAGCGCGCCAAGCGGATCGCGGTGATCGCAGCCCGCCAGGAAGCCGAGCAGGCGGCGACGGCCATCACGGTCAAGGCGGAGGCCGAGCGTGAGGCTGCCGAGAACCTCGCCGCTGCGCTGAAAATTCAGGCCAATGCCGAGGCGGAAGCGGCCAAGGTGCGCGCTGCGGGCGTCATCGAACTCGGCGAGGCCGAGGCCCGGGCCGAGAGGGCCAAGAACGAAGCGCGCAACGCGCTTGCCGCCAGCATCATCGACTTCGAACTGGCGAAGGCCCGCGTCGAGATCGTGCCGCAGGCCCTTGCCGAAGCCATGAAGCCGATCGAGAAGATCTCCGATATCCGGATATTCAGCACCGGCGGTCTTCCCGGGTCTCTTGCCGGAAAGTCGGGGGAGCAGGGAGGAAACTCGATGAACGACCTGGCCGGTCAGCTGCTGAGCTTCACGGCGCAAAAGCCGATCCTGGACGAAATCCTGGCTCAGGCCGGCTTCAAGGGAGCAGACCCCACGCAGGCTCTCCTCGCCGCTTCCCTTGAAGCATCTGTTGAAAGGGCCGTGAAGCCGGAGGTCGACAAGAACCCGAGGTCCTGACCCTGGAAACGGCTAGCAGTGGGGAACTTCAATCTCCCAGCTACCCGGTAGGGAACAAGGAATAGCCATATGAAAGACTGGCGGTTGCCTGGGCAACTGCCAGTTTTCTGCTGTCTTGCCGCGATCAGCGCGAACCGACGCTGATCGCCGTATTCTTGTTCGTCACTTTTGCGGACGCGCTCATCAACGAGCGGAACGCACGCAAAGCCTCCCCGCTCGGGGAGCCTCTCCGAGGTCGAGCTCCGTCATGAACTTGTCATCTCCCGTCACCATGACACTATGCCGAAATGAGGGGGCACAGGGCGATGACGGAGCAAGTTGCCGGTTCTGATGGAGGCGCGCCGCGCGGGACGCCCTCGGAAGTCTTCTTCGCCTTTCTCAAGCTGGGCCTCACCTCCTTCGGCGGCCCCATCGCCCATCTGGGTTACTTCCGGGAAGAACTGGTGGTTCGTCGGCGCTGGCTCGACGATCACGCCTATGCCGATCTCGTGGCGCTGTGTCAGTTTCTGCCCGGACCGGCCTCCAGTCAGGTTGGTTTCGCCCTTGGTCTGATGCGGGCTGGCTGGCTTGGGGCGCTCTCCGCGTTTCTTGCCTTTACCTTCCCATCCGCGTTGATCTTGACGGTATTCGCGCTGGCGGCGCCTGCCCTGGGTGGCGTGTGGGGCGATGGCGCCCTGCACGGTCTCAAGATCGTCGCGGTCGCCATCGTGGCCCAGGCAGTCTGGGGCATGGCAAGAAACCTCTGCCCCGACCGCGAACGCGCGACGATCGCCATGGCCGCGGTGGTCTTGATGGCTTTCGCGCCGGGCAGCGTCGGCATGTTGGCGGCGATCGGTCTGGGTGCGGTGGCTGGTCTGGTTCTGGGGGGCGGGCAGACCGGACCTGTCGCCGGCCACCTTGCCGTACCGGCGTCGAAATGGACGGCCACCGGCGCCATGGTGATCTTTGTCGTTCTGTTGGTCTGCTTGCCACTGTTGGCCGGCCAATCCCAGACATTCGCCGTTCTTGACGGCTTCTACCGGGCGGGCGCGCTGGTCTTCGGCGGCGGCCATGTCGTTCTGCCGCTTCTCGATGCCGAAGTCGTGCAAAGCGGGTGGGTGACCCCGAATGCCTTTCTCGCGGGCTATGGTGCCGCGCAAGCCGTTCCGGGACCGCTTTTTACGTTCGCCGCCTATCTCGGCGCGGTCTTGGGCCCTGAGCCGCACGGTATTCTGGGCGCGGCTTTGGCCTTGCTGGCACTTTTTCTTCCAGGGTTTCTGGTGCTCGTCGGCGTTCTGCCGTTCTGGGATCAGTTTCGCAGCAAATCTGTCGCTCGATCGCTGATGCGAGGAGCCAATGCCGCCGTCGTCGGCATCCTGGGCGCTGCTCTGTACGCGCCCGTCTTCACGGGCGCCATCTTCGACCTGCGAGACTTCGCCTTGGCATCCGCCGGCTTTGTTGCCCTCGTGGTGTGGAAGGCGCCGCCGTGGGTGGTCGTCCTCTTGTCCGGCGTGGGCGGCGTAGGGCTGGCTCTGCTCGATTGAGCGACTGTCTTGTCGGTCAAGCTTTTAGTTCGTGCCATGGTTGATTGTCCCGGATGAGGGCGTTGAGGATGGTGACGAGCTTTCTGGC
>NZ_JAMDLI010000008.1:457943-1115105 GCF_023721815.1 Pleomorphomonas sp. JP5 | reverse complement strand
CAATCACGGGCTTGGTGTCCCTAAGGGGGGGCGGTCTCCCGTCCGCCACCGCAACCGGAATGATACCAGATCGTGGTGGGGCTAAGTTACAAGGGGGGGCGATCCAAGTACGCCGTATCCTGATCCCCCTGTTGTAGCGCCTTTCTCAAAGCAAACGTCGAGATCTTTGATATGCAAAAATCGGCATATTGAGATCTGATCAGAAAAGGAGAAATAAATACGGAATTAACGACTCTGAACCAAAATATATCTTGGTTAATTTGAGTCGTATTCGGCTGTTTTCGGTCGGGCTGGTCAACTTTAGGTGCATTTTCCTAAATATTAGGCCATTGCCGCGAAGATGAGGAGGCGAATACGTGGGACGGAGCGGTCGAATGTCCATTCGGGGAAAATTGGCCATCGTCGTTGTCATGCTGCTTCTGCCTCTCGGACTGATGTCCGGCTTGTTCGTGCTGCAAAGCAAGAAAGACATTGCTTTCGCCGAAGCCGAGCTGGCCGGAACCGGGTGGCTTCGCCAGATGTGGCCTTCGGTTATGTCATGGGCATCTGCGCCGGATGGCGACGACGAGAAGATCCTGGAGGCGGCCAGATCGCTCATGGTGCCAGAGTATCCGGCATCCGTTCGTGACGCGGCCGGTCGTCTTTCGTTGTCGGGCAAAGCCACAGCCGAGGTCGGGGCGTTGTTCCGGGATCTGGCGACGGCTGCGGGCAACGATAGCAACCTGATCCTCGACCCTGACCTCGACAGCTTCTATGTCATGGATACGGTGGTGGTGCGTCTGCCAGACCTGATCACCCGCGCCGCCGAACTGGATATGCTGGCTCGTCATCAGTCGACCCTGAAGGAACTCGACGACACGGCCCGCGCCGCTTTCATCGTCCTGCTGGGCCAGATCGAAACCGACAGGAGCACGATCGAAGCATCGGTCGAGGTTGCCAAGAAGAGCAACCTGTCCGGCTCCGTAGCTGCCGCGCTCGACGGTCCGACAGCGGCTTTTGTCGACAGTGTCGAGGCCTTCTCGCAAACCGCCAACAAGGTTGCCGCCGAGCTTCGGAATGACGAGATGCGAGCCAGAGCCGACATCGCCGCACTTTCGGCGGCCAACAAGGCGCTGGTCGGGGCGGCGGACAGCTACTGGCGGCAATCGGCCGATCAGCTTGATGACCTGCTCGAAGTGCGTGTCGGAGGCTTCTGGGCGCGCATGTCCACCATGCTTGGCCTCGCGCTTGGCATTGCCATCCTGGCCATCGCCGCGGCCGTGCTCCTGTCTCGTTCGATCGTCCGCAGCATATCCAGCCTGGATGCTCATATCCGGGAGCTCGGCGATTCCGACATATCCACCGAGCTGGTGGAGGCCGGCCGCTCCGACGAAGTGGGGCAGCTGGCGCGCGCCGTCGCCTATTTCCGCGATAGGACCATCGAGAAGCTCAACGAGGCCAACTCGGAGGAGCGCCAGCGCGAAATCCTGCAAAACAAGCGGGCCGCGCTAGCCGGTGTGGCCGACCGCCTGCGCGTGTCGGTCCACTCGGTGGTGACCGCGATCAACGGGCTCGCCCAGAATGTCAGCGTCGTGATCGATGCCGTCGCGACCAATGCGTCGACGACGCGCAGCGAGCTGGACGTGTCGCTGGACCGCCTCGACCTTACCAACAAGGATATGAACGGCGTCGTCTCCGCCGTGACCGAACTGGCGGCTTCCTTGTCCGAAATTTCCCAACAGACCGCAGTTTCGGCCAAGGACGCGGAAACGGCTCGGACCTACTCGGAAGCGGCGAGGGCTCTCGGCACCAAGCTCACACAGGCGTCGGAGAGAATAGGACAGGTCACGACCTTGATCTCGGCCATCGCCCAGCAGACCAATCTGCTCGCCCTCAACGCCACTATCGAGGCGGCGCGCGCCGGCGAGGCGGGCAAGGGATTTGCCGTGGTGGCCTCCGAGGTCAAGCAACTCGCCAACCAGACGGCGGGCGCCACCGATGAGATCACCCGGCAGGTCGAGGACATTCGGGCCGCTGCCCAGGAGGTCGCCTCTTCGCTCGACGAGATCACGGGATCGATCGAAGCCATGTCGTCGCTGAGCACGACCATTGCCGGCGCGGTGGAACAGCAAAGCGCTGCAACATCGGAAATCAATGAGAGCCTGGATCGTTCGACGACAGCCAACCACGATGTGGTCGCCAGCCTCAACTGCCTGCCGACGCTTGCCTCTCAGACCGAGCAGGCCGCGGCGAAACTGGCCGACATGAGCGGCACTCTCGTCGGCCAGGTGCAAAGCTTGGAACATGAAGTCGACGCACTGGTACATGACCTCATGGACCAGCGGCGGCACCCGCGCAAACAGGCCGACGTCATGGTGGTGGTGGACTTCGCCGATGGCGCCCGGCGTTCGCTTCGCCTGCATGACGCGTCGCGTTCCGGCATGCGCTTGGCCAAGGTCGACGGCATGAGGGCCGGCACCGACGGTCGGGTCGTTCATCCGGTCCTTGGCCCGTTGGACGTCAAGGTTGTCTGGTGCAACGATCAGGTCATGGGCGTCCAGTTGATCGATCGCATGCTTTCGGATGGCGAAGTCGATCAGTTGGTGGTGAGCCGGCTCGCCGCGTAAGGGGGCTGGCCTATAGCCTGATCGCCCTCGATAGAATGACCGCCGACGACGGACAAAGCTCCCTCGCCTGCCGTGTGCCAAGGATGGCCTCGGGTGCATTCTCTCGTGCGATGCGCTTGAAGCCCATTGCCTCGAAGGCCTCGGCCGCCGATGTGGTCATCAGCCAAGCCGTCCGTCCGCCCTCGTCGAAGGCGCGACGGACGAGCCGCGACACGATGGCTTTGCCGGCTCCCTTGCCGCGCCAGGCCGGCAGCACCACAAGCGAGCGCAGGAAGGCGTCAGCCTCGTAAAGTTCGTGGCCTGCATACCCGACGATCTCGCCGGAGAGCGTGCGGTAGACGAAGAACCGCCGCCCCGGCTCGGCAAGATCGCTCGTGGGGAGGCTTTCCGCCGCGAGCGCCGCCACGAGCCCCGCGTCGCGGCCGGCCACCTCGTCATCGCGTAGGCAGATCTCGCCGTCGTCCTTGACGAAGTCGGCAAGCGGGGCCTCCGGCAACAGGTCCAGCACCATGTCGGAGGGTCGGCAGAGCCCTACGCCGCGCGGGCTCACCACGATCGGCCGGTTGATCAGGATCGGATGCGCCATCATGGCGTCGAGCAACTCGTCGTCGGTGAGCGCCGGATTGCCGAGTCCCAGCTCCGCATAGGGCGTACCCTTGACGCGCAGCACGTCGCGCACAGCCATGCCCATCCGCTCGATCAGCTGACGCAACAGCTCCCGGCTCGGCGGGCATTTCTGGTAGTCGATCACGTGCGGCTCTATGCCGGCATGGCGGATCAATGCCAGCGCGTTGCGCGAGGTGCCGCAGCCGGGGTTGTGGTAGATCACGATATCCATCGTCAGGCTGCCTTCTCGGCCGGGAAGAAGCGGCGCGACCACAGCGCCACATTGACGAGGCCGATCATCACCGGAACCTCGACCAGGGGGCCGATGACGGCGGCAAATGCGGCGCCGGAGTTGATGCCGTAAACAGCCACCGCGACGGCGATCGCCAGCTCGAAGTTGTTGCTGGCCGCCGTGAAGCACAGTGTCGTGCAGCGCGGATAATCGGTGCCGGCTTTCAGCGACAGGGTAAAGCTCAGTGCGAACATCACCACGAAATAGATGAGGAGCGGGATTGCGATCCGCACCACGTCGCCCGGGATCGTCAGGATCAACTCGCCCTTCAGCGAGAACATGACGACGATGGTGAAGAGCAGCGCGATGAGGGTGATCGGCCCGATCTTCGGCACGAAATGGCCGTGATACCAGTCCTTCGAGACAAAACGCAGCATGATCACGCGTGTCAGCACGCCGGCAATGGCCGGAATGCCGAGATAGATGAAGACGCTCTTGGCGATCTCGCCAATGGAGATGTCCACTTCCGACCCTGTCAATCCGAAGACTGGCGGCAGCACGGTGATGAAGAACCACGCGAATACCGAGTAGAACAGAACCTGGAAGATCGAGTTGAAGGCAACGAGGCCGGCGGCGTACTCCGTCGAGCCCTTGGCGAGCTCGTTCCAGACGATCACCATGGCGATGCAGCGGGCAAGGCCGATCAGGATCAGCCCCACCATGTACTCGGGCTTGTCCGGCAGGAAAATGATCGCCAGCGCGAACATCAGCACCGGTCCGATCAGCCAGTTCTGCACGAGCGAAAGCCCGAGGACCTTGAGGTCGGCGAACACCTTCGGCAGATCCTCGTAGCGCACCTTGGCAAACGGCGGATACATCATCAGGATCAGGCCGGCGGCGATCGGGACGTTGGTGGTGCCCACCGTTCCCGAGTTGATCATCGCCTCGACCGAGGGGAAGGCGTAACCAAGCGCGATGCCGAGCGCCATGGCGGCGAAGATCCAGAGGGTGAGGTAGCGATCGAGGAAGCTGAGCCGGCTGGCAACGGACGTCATTTGGTCTCTCCTGCCTTTGCCGTGGCTCCGTCGAGACGACCGATATCGCGCAAGTGGCTGGTCAGGGCCATGCGGTCAACGCTCGCAAGCGGCAGCGACTGGAAGGCGGTTATGCGGTTCTTGAGGTAGCGCGCGGCGGTGATGAAGGCCGCTTTCTGCTGGAAATGGGTGCCGACGACACGTGCCGGGTCCTCGATGCCCCAATGGGCGGTCATCGGTTGTCCGGGCCACACCGGGCAGACTTCACCGGCGGCGTTGTCGCAAACCGTGAACACGAAATCCATCTCGGGTGCTCCGGGAACCGCGAACTCGTCCCAGCTCTTGGACCGCAGCCCCTCGGTCGGAAACCCCTCTTCCTTCAGTACCTCGATGGCCAGCGGATTGACCTGTCCGGACGGGTGGCTGCCGGCCGAGAATGCGCGGAAGCGGCCGGCGCCATCCTTGTTGAGAATGGTCTCGGCGATGATGGACCGGGCGGAGTTGCCCGTACACAGGAACAGAACGTTGTAGACGCGGTCTGGCATGGACGCGCTCTCCAGAGGAAGGGAGGTGGAGCAACTCTCGGTGCCACGGCAATCGAAATGGCGGCCAAGCTCCGGGTGGCCCGCGCAGCAATCGTCGACCAGATAGCGCACGAGGCCGCGCAGCGCTGGCACCACGGCACGATAGATAATCTGCCGGCTGCGACGTTCCGATGTCGCGAGGCCGGCGCGCGTGAGGATGGCGAGATGGGTCGAGAGCGTGTTCTGCGGCACGCCCAGCCGCTCGGCTATGTCGCCGGCCGCCAGGCCTTCCGGCTCGTAGCGGATCAGCAACTGAAAAACGTCGAGGCGCGTCTGCTGCGCCAGTGCCGAGAGGGAATCGAGAGCTTGTGTCTTATCCATATATCGACGCTAGACGAAATATGGATATAAGACAATATCCGGATTGTCGGGTGGCTCATTGAGTAGTAGTTGCTGATAAGCGCATAAGCGGATGACCACATGAAAGACCCCGTCGACATTCTCTCGGCTCTTGCCGATCCCACCCGCCTCGGTGCCATTCGCCTGCTCTGGGATGGCGAGGAGCATTGCGTCTGCGAGTTGATGCGCAAGCTCGGCGCTTCGCAGTCGCGCATGTCCCGTCACATGGCGACACTGAAGGTGGCTGGCTTGGTCACCGACCGGCGCGACGCCCAATGGGTTCGCTACCGTCGCAATCCCGCCCTCAGCCCGGCCGTGACCGCCATGGTCGACGCGGCGCTGGCGCTGCCCTCCGCCGAGTTGGCCGAGGAGGTCGCGGCATGACCAGCTGTTGTCCGCTCCCCACACCGCCCAAGCCGGGGGGCGAACCTCATGCCCCGTTGTGGATTGGCGCCACCGTTGCCGCGATCGTGCTATGGTTCGTCGTCTATCAGCTGCTGCAGCCGGCTTCGCTTTGGGCCGTGGCGCATTTGCCCGTCGCGCAGGGCAGTCACCTTGCCGACGCTCTTGCCTTTTTCCTCTACGATACGCCCAAGGTACTGATGCTGCTGACGCTAGTGGTTTTTGCCATGGGTGTCGTCCGCAGCTTCTTCTCTGCCGAGAACACCCGCCGGCTTCTGTCCGGCAAGCGCGAGGGCGTCGGCAACGTGGCTGCCGCCTCGCTCGGCATCGTCACGCCTTTCTGTTCGTGCTCCGCGGTGCCACTGTTCATCGGCTTCGTTTCGGCCGGGGTACCGCTCGGCGTTACCTTTTCCTTCCTCATCGCCGCCCCCATGGTCAACGAGGTCGCCCTGGGCCTGTTGTTCGGCCTCGTCGGCTGGCAGGTGGCGCTCACCTATCTCGGCTTCGGCCTCGGTGTGGCCATTGTTGCCGGCTTCGTCATCGGCCGCTTCCATCTCGATGGCTGGCTTCAGCCCTGGGTGCGTGAGGTGCGCATGGGCAACGTCGATCTGCCCGATCGCAAGCTCACGGTCGTCGATCGCCTGCAAGCCGGGCTCGACGCGGTCGCCGACATCGTCGGCAAGGTATGGATGTGGGTGATCGCCGGTATCGCGGTCGGCGCGCTGATCCACGGCTATGCTCCGGCCGATCTCCTCGCCTCGATCATGGGCAAGGATGCCTGGTGGTCGGTGCCCGCCGCCGTCGTGGTTGGCATCCCCATGTACTCCAACGCCGCCGGCATCATTCCCATCGTCGAGGCGCTGATCGGCAAGGGGGCGGCGCTCGGCACCGTGCTGGCCTTCATGATGGCGGTGATCGCCTTGTCGATGCCGGAGATGATCATCCTGCGAAAGGTCCTGACCGTCCGGCTGATCGCGGTTTTTGCCGGCGTCGTCGGGGTCGGCATCCTGGCCGTCGGCTATCTGTTCAACATCCTCTTCGTTGCCTGACGCGGCAAAGGAGCAACCATGAGAACCATCGGTTTCGTCGGTGGCGGGCGTATAGCCAGAATCATGATCGAGGGCTGGAAGAAGGCCGGCGCCTTGCCGAGGACGGTCGTCGTCTTCGACGTAAACTCCGAACAGGCGGCGAGGCTTGCATCCATCGCGCCCGAAGTGACGCCCGGTACCCTCGCCGAGGCGGCATCCGCCGACCTTGTCATCGTCGGCTTGCATCCTCCGGTGCTTGCCGAGGCGCTGCCAACGATCAAGGGGCACCTGAAGCCCGAAGCGGTTCTTCTCTCTCTGGCGCCGAAGATGAAGTTCGCCGGTCTTTCCAACCTGCTCGGTGGCTTCTCCCGCCTTGCCAGGCAGAATCCCAACGCGCCATCCATCGTCGGCAAGGGGTACAATCCCATTGCCTTCTCCGTGGGGCTTCCGGAGAACGAGCGAAGTACGCTCCTTACGTTGATGGAGCCACTCGGCGACTGTCCAGTGGTGGATGAAGGCGCCCTAGAGGCTTATGCGCTGATCTCCGCCATGGGCCCAACCTACCTGTGGTTCCAGCTCAAGGAACTTGAACGCCTCGCCGTGGAGTTCGGTCTCACGGACGCGGCGGGCCGCCGAGCGGTCGAAGCCATGGTCAATGGTGCCTCAGCCACACTGTTCGAGTCTGGCCTCGCGCCCGACGATGTGATGGATCTTGTGCCGGTCAAGCCGCTCGCGGCTGACGAAGCGGCGATTGTCGGCGCCTACAGGGATCGCCTGAAGCCGCTGTTTCAGAAGCTCACCTCACCCACCTGAACTCAACGTGGAGGAAATCATGAAAGACATCAAAGTTCTTGGCTCCGGCTGCAAGACCTGCCAGCTCACGGCCGATCTCCTGAAGGCCGAGGCCGAAAAGCTCGGCGTATCGGTCACCATCGAGAAGGTCACCGACTATGCTGCCATCGCCGGCTACGGCATCGCGGCGACGCCGGGCGTGGTGGTTGACGGCAAGGTCGTGCATGCCGGCGGCCTGCCAAAGGCGGCCGATGTCGACGGCTGGCTGAAGGCCTGAAGTCGTTCGAAGGGCGTCAGAGATGCCCGATCGCATCGACGAGCAGCTTTGCCAACACGCTCCAACCCTCGCCGGTCAGCCAGACGAGTGTGAAGGCGCCAACGAGGCCGCCGACGATTCCGGAAACGATGCCGATGACGACGGCGCGCCAGAACCCGCCCCAAAGCCCGGGGGCGGGGTGCGCCGCTGCCTTGGGTACGCGCTTGGGTGACCGCTCCGAGGGCGGGGCGCTCATCGGGCCGATGCGGTCCATTGGCCCAAGCGTCAGACCGGGCTTTTTCTTGGTGTTGTCATCAAGGCGGGGCTCGGTCTTGCCACTTCCGAACGCATCCTGATCCGGAAGGTCATCGGTTATGTCGAGAAGCGGGCCGAGATCCGGCTCGATGTCGCGCGCGTGCTGGTTCATCGTGTGACCTTGTGCTTTTCGGCAAGGTCGATACGCGGCGTTTGCGGCATTTATGCGGGCCGCTATGTCCTGTAGGCAACGATTCTGCCCCTCCCGAAGCCAGCTTCTTGTTGGGAACCGTGCCGGAGCGGGAGTGACTCCGGCACGGCTCCGATCGGGCGGGAGGAGGCCGCCCTATCTCATCATGAAGGTATGCGCGAGGCTTGGGGCCGCGTTCAGGCGCGCCCCGCCAGGGCCTTTGCCTTGGCAACGATGGCCTCACGGGTGATCCCGAACTCGGCATAGAGCCGTTCGGCCGGGGCCGACGCGCCGAAGTCGTCGAGGCCGATGACGTCCTCTTCGCTTTCGACATAGCGTGTCCAGCCGAACTTTCCCGCTGCCTCGACGGCAACACGTGGCGCCGAGCCAAGGACGGACTCGCGATAGGTCTTGGGTTGCGCTTCGAAAAGCTCCCAGCACGGCATCGAGACCACGGCGACGGAAAGCCCATCTTTTGCGAGCACTTCCGCGGCCTCTATGGCCAATGATACTTCGGTGCCGGTGGCGAGTAGCGTCACGTCGCGCTTGTCGCCGCCAAAGCTGCGAATGACGTAGGCGCCCGAAGCGACGCGGTTCTCCGTGGGGGCTTCTCCGTCATGGCCGCGCAACTGCGGCACAGCCTGCCGCGAGAGCGCCAGCAGCGAGGGACGATGACGGCTGCGGACTGCGACGTCCCAGCACTCGAGCGTTTCCACCACGTCCGCAGGGCGGAACACCAACAGGCGCGGCAAGGCGCGAAGTGACGCCAGATGTTCGACGGGCTGATGCGTGGGGCCGTCCTCGCCGAGCCCGATCGAGTCGTGGGTCATCACATAGATGGTGCCGATGCCCATCAGCGCCGACAGGCGTATGGCGCCCCGAGCATAGTCGGAGAACACCAGGAACGTGCCGCCGTAGGGGATGAGCCCCCCATGGGCGACCATGCCGTTCATCATGGCCCCCATGGCGAACTCGCGCACGCCATAGCCGATGTAGCGGCCCGACTGGGAGCGGGTGAACTGGCTGTCGACCGCTTTGACACGGGTCAGGTTGGAGCCGGTGAGGTCGGCCGAGCCGCCGATCATCTCAGGTGCGGCGGCGGTGATCGCTTCGAGGGCGATCTGGCTGGCGCGGCGTGTGGCTACTTTCTGAGGCTTGGCGAACAGCTCGCGTTTCAGCTCCTCGACGGCATTCGGGTATCCAGAGGGCAGGGCGCCGCTGATGCGCCTTTCGAACTCATCCCGAAGCGCGGCCGGTTGGGCCGCAAGGCGGTCTTGCCACGCCTGGCGTGCCGCCGCGCCGCGACTCCCGATCTGGCGCCAACGCGTGAGAAGATCGTCGGGAATCTCGAAGGCCGGTGCGGTCCAGCCGAGCGCCGCCTTGGTTGCGGCAGCTTCCTGGGCGCCAAGCGGCGCGCCGTGGGAAGATTCCTTGCCGGCCTTGTTGGGAGATCCGAAGCCGATCACCGTGCGCATGGCGATCAGAGATGGGCGAGTTGTCGCAGCTTTGGCGGCGGCGATCGCCTGATCGAGTGCACCGATGTTGTGACCGTCGCATGTCTGGACGTGCCAGCCGCAAGCCCGGAACCGCGCGGGAATGTCTTCGGAAAAGCTGACGGTCGTGGACCCGTCGATGGTGATCCCGTTGTCGTCATAGAGAACGACTAACTTGCCGAGGCCAAGATGACCGGCCAGCGAGGCCGCCTCCTGGCTGATGCCTTCCTCAAGGCAGCCGTCTCCGCAGAGGACATAGGTGTGGTGATCTACGACATCCGCACCGAACTCGTCGGAGAGTCGCCGTTCCGCCATCGCCATGCCCACCGCGCCGGCGAGGCCTTGCCCGAGTGGCCCGGTCGTCGTCTCGATGCCCTTGGCATGGCCATATTCGGGATGTCCGGCTGCCTTCGATCCCCACTGGCGGAAGGCCTTGATCTCATCGATCGTCATGTCCTGATAGCCGGTGAGATAGAGCAGCGCGTACAGCAGCGCCGACGCATGGCCGTTGGAGAGTACGAAGCGATCTCGGTCGGGCCAGTCGGGGTGGGCGGCATCGAACTTCAGGTGACGGGCGAACAACACTGTCGCGGCATCCGCCATGCCAAGCGGTGCTCCGGGATGTCCTGAGTTGGCAGCTTCGACGGCATCTATGGCGAGTGCCCGGATGCAGTTGGCGAGCTGGAAGTCCACCGGAGCGTGGGTTGCCTTTTCTCTGATCCAGTCTGATGTGGTTGACATGCTGGTCCTCCCTTTTGCGACAGCCTCTACCGCAAAAGCACAAAAATATCAACATAAGTTATCAAACCAACATAATTAGGTTGATTTGGCCTGTTACGGTGTTATCTTCGCCTCATAAAGCCCAAAGGCGCACAGGGTGGTGAGAATTTGATCGTTTTGTCGGGTGGCAAGGCGTGTGAGTTCACATCCCCGCGGTGGAGGGCATAGGGCCCGGATAGCGAGCGCGGGCGCCAATATGCGGAGAGGAAAGCATGATCAAGGTGGCAGTGGCCGGTGACAGTGCCGGAGAAGGGCTGGCCCATGTGCTGGCCGAACATCTCAAGTCTCACTTCGAGGTGTTCGAAGTGTCGCGTACCGGTAATGTCGCCGATCCATTCTATGCCAACCTTGCCGACCGGGTTGCAACAGGTGTGCTGAGCGGAGCCTACGACCGGGCCATCCTTATCTGCGGAACGGGCATCGGTGTGTGTATCAGCGCCAACAAGGTTCGGGGCATTCGCGCGGCCCTGACGCATGATGTCTACTCTGCCCAAAGGGCGGCTCTTTCCAACGATGCTCAGATCATCACGCTTGGCGCACGCGTCGTGGGGGTCGAACATGCCAAGCTGATTGCCGATACCTTTCTGAATCTGACCGGAAAGTTTGATCCAAATGGACCGTCTGGAGGGAATGTAAAGGCCATCGAGGACGTCGACAGAAAGTACGCGGCAGCAGCCGACGGCGGTCCGAACTGACGGGCGTTCAGCGCTCGGTTGAGGTGAAATCTCCTTCTGCTGGACGGAGAGGAGGTGGCTGAAAAGCCGCCTTCGCACCTGCTTGGCGGCAGCGCAGACAGAATGAGTTCTTCTGGAAACGTTTCGGATCGAATATTCATGCCGTCATATAGGGAACTCTACTTCTTGATGAGGCGGCGATGATGTGAAAGCCTCCTCAAGTGTTGAGGCGGGCGGCACGGATCGAATGCTTGGTGGCTCCGAAAATATGAAAACAAGAATCTAAATATTCGGATGCGACTGGAAGGCGAGTTGATTGCGGTAATCTCTTAAAACTGGAGTAAAGAGAACCACAATTGCATTCGATGGCCTTCTAAATCGATTGAGGTAGCAACAAAAGACTGCACGGGTAATGACCATGAGTGAAGATACAGCATTGGATGATGTCGAGTCCGAAGTCGAAGAGGCTCCGGAGGACGAAATCGTCGTCCTGGCTCAGAAGTGGAAGAAGAAGCGAGGCAGCCTCATCATGGCACTGCATGAGCTTCAAGGGCGCCTCGGTTATGTGCCGCGCGAATCCGCCATGAAGCTTGGCCGTGAAATGGGCATTCCGCTTGCCAACATCTACGAGGTGTTGACCTTCTACAACTACTTCAAGCTGGAAAGCCCCGGCAAGTACATCATCTCCGTTTGTACCGGTACGGCCTGTCACATCAAGGGGTCGCCGAAGCTTCTGCATGGCATCGAGAACGAGCTAGGCATCAAGGAAGGCGAAAGCACGCCCGACGGCGAGTACCACCTCCAGGGTGTGCGCTGTCTCGGGTGCTGTGGCCTTGCGCCGCTCGCCTCGGTCAATGGCAAGGTCTACGGCAAGCAGGACGTCACCGACGCGCATGGGCTGCTCGAGAACGTCAAGCGGGATGAGCCGATGCACGTTGCCGCAGAGTCCGCCGACGCCGAGTAGGCCGCCGAGTTCGACCAATTCCAGACACAAGTGGGACCGTTATGAAGCCGGAAGAGCTTGAAGTGAAAGCTGCCGCCGAGCTTGCCAAGCAGCAAGCAATGGACGTGCGCCTGGTCTGCTGCTCGAGCACGGGCTGTCAGTCATCCGGCGCGGCGGACATCGTCGCGCGTATCAAGGCCGATATCACCGAAAGAGGACTGGTTGGCAAAGTTCAGGTTGGCGGCACGGGCTGCATGGGCCTGTGCAGCAAAGGGCCATTGGTTCGCATGACCTGCAAGGGGCACGAGGATGTCCTGTTCAGCGAGATGACGCCCGATCTCGCGACGCGCCTCGTCGAGGAGGTCGTTGCTCCGGTTGCCAATGGCGAAGAGATCCATGATCCCGTCGGACCGCTTGGCGCCCACGTCGTCGATCTGCATGCCGCCTTTTTCGCCTTGCAGGAGCGCGTGGTGCTCTCCAACAATGGTCATGCCGATCCTGAAAAGCTCGCCGACTATCTCGTGCATGGCGGCTATCAGGGCCTCCGAAAAGCTCTCACCATGTCCGCCGAGGAGATCTGCCAGGAGGTGCTGGCATCCGGTCTGCGCGGCCGTGGTGGCGCTGGTTATCCGACCGGTCTCAAGTGGGACTTCGCCCGCCGCATGCAGTCGGACGTCAAGTACGTCATCTGTAATGGCGATGAAGGCGATCCGGGCGCTTTCATGGATCGTTCCGTGCTGGAGGGTGATCCGCACGCCGTCCTCGAAGGCATGATGATCGCGGCTCGCGCCATGAATGCCACCAACGGCGTGTTCTACATCCGTGCCGAATACCCGCTCGCCGTCGATCGCATCGAGAAGGCCATCCGACAGGCGCGCCAGGCCGGCTTGGTCGGGCGCAACATCCTGAACTCCGGTTGGAGCTTCGATTTCGACGTTCGTCTGGGCGCTGGCGCCTTCGTCTGCGGCGAGGAGACGGCTCTCATTGCCTCGGTGGAAGGCAAGCGCGGCACGCCGCGCCCCCGGCCGCCGTTCCCGTCCGTCAAGGGACTGTGGGACAAGCCGAGCTGCGTCAACAACGTCGAAACGCTTGCCAACGTGCCGCGCATCCTGCTCAAGGGCGCCGAGTGGTTCGCCGCCAAGGGGACGGAAAAATCGAAAGGCACCAAGGTCTTCGCGTTGACCGGCAAGATCGCCCACAATGGTCTCGTCGAGGTGCCGATGGGCATTACCATCCGCGAGATCGTCGAGACGATCGGCGGCGGCACCGGCACCGAGCGCAAGGTGAAGGGCGTGCAAACCGGCGGTCCGTCGGGGGGCATGATCCCGGAAAGCCAGTTCGACACGCCGATTTCCTACGAGCACCTGCAGCAGCTCGGCTCGATGATGGGGTCCGGCGGTCTCATCGTCATCGATGATCACGACAGCGTCGTCGAGCTCGCCCGCTTCTATCTCGACTTCTGCGTCGACGAGTCCTGCGGCAAGTGCGCGCCCTGCCGTATCGGCGGAACGCAGATGCTGCATCTCCTCGACAAGATCGTCGCCGGCGACGGCACGGAAGAGGATATCGCGAACATCAGGATGATCGCTCAGGCCATGCAGAAGGGCTCCCTCTGTGCGCTGGGGCAGACCGCGCCGAACCCGGTGCTGTCGGCGCTCAAGCATTTCCCGTCGGAGTTCACCGAGCGTCTCAAGCAGCCCGCGGCTGTGGAAGTCTGATTTCCCGAGATCGAAAAGTGGTCGAAATGACAGACATGATCAACGCAACGATTAACGGCGTGCCTGTGGAGGTCGCCCCGGGAACCACCATCCTGGACGCGGCGCGCAAGGTTCACGTGAAGATTCCGACGCTCTGCAAGCATCCGGACCTCGAGGCAACCGGCGCCTGCGGCATTTGCATCGTCAAGGTGCAGAACACCGGCAAGATGCTTCGCTCCTGCTGCACTCCCCTCGACGAAGGGATGGACATCCTGACGGAGACGCCGGAGATCGTCGAGGTGAGGCGCGGCGTGCTGGAACTGACGCTGTCGCGTCATCCCAACGAGTGTCTGACCTGCCTCCGCAACCAGAACTGCGAGCTTCAGGCCCTCGCGGCCGATTTCGGCATGACCACATCCGAACTGCCGAACATCGTGCCCGATCTGCCGCTCGACACGTCCACGAAAAGCATCGTGCTCGATCCGCGCAAGTGCATCTTGTGCGGCCGCTGCATCACCGTCTGCCAGCAGCACCAGAACGTCTGGGCGCTGAGCTTCCTCAATCGCGGCTTCAAGACGCGGATCGCTGCCGCCGGTGATATCCCGCTGGCCGACTCCCCTTGCGTGCGCTGCGGCCAGTGCTCGGCCCATTGCCCGACCGGTGCCATCGTCGAGTATGACGAGACCGTTGCCGTCTGGAACAAGCTGCAGGACCCCGAAGCCTACTGCGTGGTGCAGATCGCGCCCGCCGTTCGCGTCGCCGTCGGCGAGGCCTTCGGTTTCCCGATTGGCGCCAACCTGACCGGCAAGATCTACGCCTCTCTGCGCCGAATGGGGTTCAAGGCGGTATTCGACACCAACTTTGGCGCCGATCTCACGATCATGGAGGAAGCCTCCGAGTTCAAGAGCCGCCTGCTCGAGGGAACGGGAGCCCTGCCGCTGATCACCAGTTGCTGTCCGGGCTGGGTCGATTTCATGGAGAAGTTCCATGGCGACATGATCGACCATTTCTCGAGCTGCAAGTCGCCGCACGAGATGGTCGGCGCTCTCTCGAAGACTTACTATGCCGAGAAGATGGGTATCGATCCGGCGAAGATCTTCGTGGTTTCGGTCATGCCCTGCACGGCCAAGAAGTCGGAGATCATCCGGTCCAAGGAGATGAGCTCGTCGGGATATCAGGACGTCGACGTGTCGCTGACCACGCGTGAGTTTGCGCGCATGATCAAGCAGTCGGGCATCGACTTCGTGACCATTCCCGATGAACAGCCCGATCACATGCTCGGTGCCTACACCGGTGCCGGCACCATCTTTGGCGCCACCGGCGGCGTCATGGAGGCGGCTCTTCGCACGGCTCATTACTACGTTACCGGTCATGACGCGCCGCGTGTCGATTTCGAAATGACGCGTGGTCTGGAAGGCGTCAAGGAAGGCAAGCTCAACGTTGCCGGCAAGGAGATCCGCGTTGCGGTGGCCCACGGCCTCGCCAACGTCGAGCAGGTGCTGGAAAAGGTGAGGGCCGCCCGCGAGGCCGGCGAGGAACTGCCCTATCACTTCATCGAGGTGATGGCCTGTGCCGGTGGTTGCGTTGGCGGCGGTGGACAGCCCTATGGTGCGACCAACGAACTGCGCGCCAAGCGTGCCGCTGGCCTGTATCAGGAAGATCAGGCTGGGCTCTGGCGCTGCTCGCACCACAATCCCTACATCAAGGAGCTCTACTCCGAGTTCCTGGGTGAGATTGGCGGCCACAAGGCCCACGATCTTCTCCACACCGGCTATCAGGTGCTACCGGAATATAAGCGCTGAACTCGCGTCAACCGCCGGGGGACTCTGTGTCCCCCGGCGGGAGAATGCGTGGGTCGTCTAGCTCTGCCCCCCCCCTGCGCCCTGGAACTTTGCCATGCGCTGGGCCAGCCGAGCCTAGCCGACGCGTCTTCTGGATGATATTCGCGCCTCTGCCCCGAAGCTCCGTTGATCTGGTCAAGCAGATCAACGGAGCTTCGGTCGTTTTGGCGTCCCATCTCAAAAGTGCTCGTCTCACTCCTGCCGGGTAAGCCCAAACGCGTGGCTGGCAGGATCGGTTGATCGACGTTTCCCTGGTGAGCTCCCCGAGCCGCGATCTCCGAAAAGCAGCCGACTGTGCGGAAACACGTTCCGAGGGGGGTGTTTGACGCCCGAGATGGACCTTGGCGCAGGTTGGTCGGCATAGCGTGACGACTGTCGTCAGGTATATCCGTTCTTTGGACGCTACCTCGAAGTAAAAATATAGTAATTTGTGGGGCATGAAATATAGAATTTTATATATGACGCTTTTATCGGAGTATACATATTGTATATGAGATTTGTAAATTCACTTTTTATTTAGTGGCGGCTATGAGCGCATGTTAATGATATGTGATTTTTAGTATGAGTATGGGTGTAGATATTATCCAATAATTTATACTACAATCTATGCCTTTATTGCGACGGAAGTCAGCAAAATCCTTATGCGCAAATGAGCGGTGGGCGAGTCGATTGCTCGACCGTGCTGGTTGGACTGACGGGTCGATTTTGTTCAGTGTGTCATGTTCAGGCCGGAAAGTGATCAGGAAATCCGGATAATCGTGGCTGGTCGCGTCAAAAATGGTATTTTTGTATCAAAAACGATGTCAGTTTCGCCCGTAAGAACGCGAACAAACGCTCATGCGTGTTGACATCCGGCCGGGCCGGGCGTAGCGTTTCTTCAAATAACAAAAGCAGCAACATGACTGCGTAGGGAAGGAAACAGGTCGCTAGGTCCACGCATATAGACGTGCCAGCGAGCGGCTTGCCAAGTTTGAAGTACAGCGACTGCTTTCGTTCCAGACGTTTGCGGTGACGGGCAAGATATGTCCGGCGTATGAATGGTCGGACACATAATAATAACTGGGTTAGGGTGGAGACGACCGATGAATAGAATATTCAACGATCCCGATCTTATGGTCGAGGATGCCGTTCGCGGCTATCTCAAGGCGCATCAGGATCTGGTATCGGAAACAACAAATCCGCGCGTGATAAAGGTCAAGTCCGCGCCGAAAGCCGGCAAGGTCGGCGTGGTGACGGGCGGCGGCTCCGGTCACGAGCCTGCCTTTCTCGGCTACGTCGGCGAGGACATGGTCGATGCGGTCGCCATCGGAGAGATCTTCTCCTCGCCCACGGCCCAGGCTTTTCTTGATGCATTCAAGGCCAGCAACGGTGGCGCCGGCGTCGCCTGCCTTTACGGCAACTATGCCGGCGACAACATGAACGTGAAGATGGCCGTCAAGATGGCTGCCAAGGAGGGCATCACCGTCAAGACCGTGGTCGCCAACGATGACGTGGCCTCTGCGCCGAAGGATGAGCTGGCCAAGCGCCGCGGCGTCGCCGGCGAGATCCTGATGTGGAAAGTCGGCGCGGCGCGCGCTGCCGAAGGCGGCAGTCTCGACGAGGTGATCGCCGCCGCTCAGAAGGTGATCGACAACACTCGTTCGATCGGCATCGGCCTCAGCCCTTGCACGATCGTCGCGGTCGGGCATCCCAACTTCCAGATCAAGGATGGTGAGATGGAGGTCGGCATCGGTCACCACGGCGAGCCGGGTGTCTCGGTGATGAAGACCAAGCCGGCGGCCGAAATGGCCGACATGATGCTGGACTATGTGTTGCCAGACCTGCCTTTCGCTGCGGGCGACAAGGTCGCGGTCTTGCTGTCGGGTCTTGGCGCGACGCCGATCATGGAGCTCTACATTCTCTATGACCGCATTGCCGAGGTGCTTGGACAGAAGAAGATTGATATCAGGCACAACTTCGTCGGCAACTACTTCACGTCCCTCGAGATGATGGGCGCGACGCTCACCGTCATGCGCCTGGACGACGAACTGGACCGGTTGCTTGCCCGTCCGGCGCGTTCGGTCGGCCTCGTGAAGTAAGGAAGGATGGATCATGAACCTTCCCGTCAGTCAGGCCGGCTTTCTGGTAACCGACCTCGTCAAGGCGATCGTTGCCGAGCGCGATCATCTGAGTGAGATCGATGGCGCCATTGGTGACGGAGACCATGGCGTCAACATGGCCAAGGGTTTCAACCTGTGTGCCCAGGCGCTCGGGACGCCGACGCCGGGCCTGAAGGAGAGCCTTGGCATTCTCGGCAACACGCTGATGGCCGGAATCGGGGGCTCGATGGGGCCGCTCTACGGCACTTTCTTCAACGAGATGGCAGACTCCCTTGATGGAGTTACCGAGCTCGATGCCTCCGCTTTCGGCCGAATGATCCGCGCTGGTCTCGACGGCGTGCTCGATATCGGCGGCGCCAAGCCCGGCGACAAAACGCTGCTCGACACCCTGGTGCCGGCGGTGGAAGCCTTCGAGGCGGCGGTGTCGGCCGGCAAGCCCTACCGGGTGGCGCTCGACGACATGGTCGAGGCTGCGCGAAAGGGGCGTGACTCGACGGTGGCAATGATTGCCAAGGTCGGCCGGGCCAGTCGTCTCGGCGAGCGTTCGCGCGGTGTGATGGATGCCGGATCGGCATCGTGTTGCATCATTCTCGAAACACTAGCCGCCAGCGTCGCCACCAAACTCGACTGAACAAAGCGGCGGCAATGCTCTTTCAGAGGATCGGCCGTGGCCGGGCGCCACGGTCGGGAAAGGGCTTGCCGGCTGCCGCTTGTACCTAGTTGGCGGCGTTCTCTCGGCCAAGCCGCTACGCCGCCGAACCCTCAGGGAGGAAGAAATGAACTTCGTGAAGCATCCCCGCTCGATTTCACTTGGCGAACTGCCGGCGAAGATGGACGCCGTCGTTGCCTACGCACCCGGCGATTTCCGCTTTACCCAGGTCGATGTGCCTCGCGCCGGTCCGGACGAGATCATCATCAAGGTCGAGGGGTGCGGCATCTGTGCCGGCGACATCAAGAGCTATGACGGCGCGCCGTCCTTCTGGGGCGACAAGGATCAGCCTGCCTACATCAAGGCGCCGATGATTCCGGGCCACGAGTTCGTCGGCATCGCCGTGGAACTGGGCGAGAACGTGGCCGCCGAAGGCAAGTACAAGCTCGGCGATCGGCTGATCTCCGAGCAGATCGTGCCGTGCGGCCATTGCCGGTTCTGCCAGCGTGGCGAGTACTGGATGTGCGAGAAGCACGACGTCTATGGTTTCCAGACCAACGTCAACGGCGCCATGGCCGGCTACATGCGCTTCCCCAAGGAGTCGCGCACCCACAAGGTCCCCAACGACCTTCCGCTTGAAAAGGCCGTTCTTGTCGAGCCTTATGCCTGCTCGGCGCATGCGGTCAATCGCGGCAATGTCCAGTTTGACGACGTGGTGGTGCTATCGGGCGCCGGCACGCTTGGTCTCGGCATGGTCGGCGCCCTGAGGCTCAAGAATCCGAAGAAGCTGATCGTTCTCGACGGCAAGGAGGACCGGCTCGAGCTTGCCAAGAAGTTCGGTGCCGACATGGTCCTCAACCCGTTCAAGGAGGATGTCGACAAGATCGTCAAGGATCTGACCGACGGTTACGGTTGTGATGTCTACATCGAGGCCACCGGTCACCCGTCCAGCGTTCTCCAGGGCCTCAAGATGATCCGCAAGCTCGGCCGCTTCGTCGAGTTCAGCGTCTTCAGCCACGACGTCACCTGCGACTGGTCGATCATATCCGATCGCAAGGAGCTCGACGTGCTTGGCGCCCACCTCAGCCCCTACGTCTATCCTTTCGTCATCGACGCCATCGCCGACGGCCGCTTGCCGACCGAGGGCGTGGTCACTCACAAGCTGCCGCTCAAGGACTACGACGACGGCTTCAAGATGATGAAGAAGGGCGACAAGTCTCTCAAGATCATGCTGGTCCCCTGAGAGAAGCTATTGTTGGGGCGACGCCGTCGCCCCAACATGATCTCCGGGCGCGGGGCGCGCTTTCAGAGATCAAGCGCCGTTCAGTCCGCCGGAACGGCCTCGACGATGCGCAGCTGCACGTTGCTCTTTCGCAGCAGCTCGGCTTCGGCCGGTGGGATGCCGGAATCGGTGATCACGGTGTCGAACTCCGTGAGGCCGGCGAGACGGATGAGCGCCGTGATACCGAATTTCGAGCTGTCGACCAGCAACACGCGGCGGTCGACCGCTTCCATCAGCGCCCGCTTGGTCCGAACGACGTCTTCCTGCTGGTGGTAGGCCACGGAGCCGAGAATGGTCGAGGTCGACATGAACAGCGTGTTGGCCCTGAGCGTCGAAACGGTCTTCTCGCAGAGATAGCCGAAGAAGGCATTGAAGCGGGAGTTATAGTGACCGCCAAGGCAAATGGTCTCGATGCCGTGCGCTTCCTTCAGCATGTCGATCACCGTGAGACTATTGGTGATGACGGTCAGCGGCTTGCAGCCAACGATCAACGGCGCCATGCGGGACGCGGTGGTCGAGTCGTCGAGAATGATCGCCTGACCGGGTTCGACCATCTCGATGGCGGCGCGGGCGATGGCCTCCTTTTCCGCGTCGGCGAGGCGAGAGCGATAAAGGATGGTGCTTTCGACCAGGCTCGACGAGTGAACGGTTACGCCACCGTGGACGCGACGAACGATGCCTTGTTCCTCGAGGATCTTGAGGTCTCGGTGAACGGTCATCCGGCTGACGCTGAAATGCGTCGCCAACTCGTCCACCTGGGCTGAGCCGACAGGCAGGAGGTACTCGAGGAGTGCTTTGCGCCGCCCCTCCGGTCCTGAAGACGGCTTCACGCCCCGGCGTCGGTCATGTTCGATATCCACGGTCGTAACGTTCCTTCTAGGAAATCTGCCCCCGGTGTTAGCACAATTTGACGAAATTTGTAGCACCTTGTCGTCACACCGCACACTGCTTTCGGCGAAGGGCAGGGAGGGGAGCTCTCCACATCCGAAGAGGCGTAGCGGGGGGCAGCCGGGTGCGCTTTGCCTCGGTGCAGCGATCTGGCGCCATCGCTGACCAAACTGAAATATCTGGCCGTCAAGCGAAGACTCCAGGCTTGTTTGCCGGAGCAGGCGCTTTTCGATCGGGTCGGTTCAACCTGATCGGCGGAACTCCAGCCTGCTGCCTACCCCTGGGGACGATAGTTATCCGGAGAAGGCCGCCGTTATGGGCATACATGATGTCGGATAGCCAAAATAACCGATATCATGATACATAAGCAACAAAATATGTTATATTTTCTTGACTGGAGCGCGTGACCTGCTACGTTCCGATCATCCCGTTTCCAACGAAGAGTCTGCGCCAGGCGGCGAGGTCGCCCATGGGCCCGGAAGGAAGGAAATCGTCATGACCGACAAACTCGCCGGGCTGGCCCGGCACACGGTAATCGTCGCCGATAGCGGCGACATCGCTCAGATCAAGGCTGTACGGGCGCAGGACTGCACCACCAATCCGAGCCTCATTCTAAAGGCGGCAAGCAGGCCGGAGTATGCCGCCTTGATGGACGATGCCGTCGCCTATGCCGTTGCTCGCGAGAGTGATGCCAGCGCCCGTCTTGAGCTGGCGCTCGACAAGCTGGCGGTCAACTTCGGGGCGGAACTGTCCCGCATTGTGCCAGGCTACGTATCGACCGAGGTCGATGCCCGCCTGTCGTTTGATACGGCCCGCACGGTGAAGCGAGCCGAGCGCCTGATCGCTATCTACAAGGAAGCAGGCGTCGACCCGTCGCGTATCCTGATCAAGATCGCCGCGACTTGGGAAGGCGTGAAGGCCGCCGCCGAACTCAAGGACAAGGGTATTGCCTGCAACTTGACGCTGATCTTCGCCAAGGCGCAGGCCGCCCTGTGTGGCGCCGCCGGTGTCTTCCTGATTTCGCCGTTTGTTGGGCGAATTACCGATTGGTACAAGGCGCATGGCGCGGTCGTGACGTCCGCCTCGGACGATCCTGGCGTTCGTTCGGTTCGAGAGATCTACGACTACTTCCGGGCCTTCGGCTACAAGACGGTGGTGATGGGCGCCTCCTTCCGCAATACCGACCAGGTTCTTGGTCTCGCCGGTTGCGACCGCCTGACGATCAGCCCCAATCTTCTGGAGGAACTTCGTGCTGCCGAGGGGGAGGTGGAACGCCAGTTGGGCGCCAACCCGCCCTCACGCGACATTCGTCGTCTCGATCTCGACGAGACGAGCTTCCGCTGGCAGCTCAATGAGGACGCGATGGCCACCGAGAAGTTGGCCGAGGGTATCCGGCAGTTCGCCAAGGATACTGAAACCCTGTGCGGCCTGTTGCGCGCCAAGCTGCCGGCCTGATCGGGCGACGCGCCCACAAGTGGCGAGAGTCTCGGGCGTGACGGAAGCATTTCCGCGCGCTGTTACATGTAGATTGGAATGGTCGTTCGCCTGGCGGATGGCCATTTCGTTCTGTGGCCGGCGATCGCTCCGCTTTCCTCGGAAACAGAACATGACGCGACCTGGCTCTGGCTTCCAGGGGGATGAGAGGCCCAGTGCATGCTTTCGGCCTCTCGTCTCTTGCAAGCGCTCGGTCTTGGTGTCGTCTATGTTTCCGGCGTTTGCCGGAGCCCTTCGGGCTCGTCGATGCCTACAAGGCCCTTCGCGATGACATCCATGTCGGAGGATTGCTCGCCGAGGTTCGCCACCAAGACTTGATCCGCGCGATCGTCGGCCGCGAAGTGTCTGATGAGTCTGCTCAGATCAGCCAGCCGAGCGAGTCGTCAGGATAGGGGTGAACGGTCTCCGTCGACCTGGCGCCTTCGAAGCTATTACCTTCTCGGCGCACACGGGCGAGAGACTCGGTAGGTGTGGGTCGATGGGCTCTGGCCGAGCCGACATGTTCTGGCTCTTGTTCGGGCTGGAAAAATCATCGCCCGGCCGTTGTGACTTCGGCCTTGCTGCCGGATGCCTCGCCTTCAACGGCTGTGCTCGGCCGTCATGGCCGCCGCTGGAGTATCTCTTCCCTCCATACTGCGCGTGAAGCTTGGAAAGATACGCTCGATGGGGGGGCTGCCTCATCGTCAGATGTGCGGCCGATACTTACAACCGGATGAGTTGTGGTGTTACGTTTGGTGGTGTGCGGCCGCTGATATGCGTATTGACCGTCCGGGGTGGAGTGGGTGTATCGGCCGAGTTCTGTCAACTATATGTTTAGGCTCGTTAAAATGCCGATCCAGGACTTTCGGGACGGCGGGCCGGCTGACAAAACCGGTTTGGTTTTCCGACCTTTGGACGAGACGAAAGAACATGTTTGTGGTATAAAAAAAACATAAGTTATTGACATCGGTGTTACGGTTGCCGTATGGTTTGATCAAAATAACAACAGATCACACGCTCGGTGGTGAGGAGAAGCCCGAGGCGCGTCGACTGGGAGGACACGCAGAAACATCACTTTCGATGCCTGCCAGGCATCGTGGTCGGGCACTCATGTCTCGGCCGCCGGCGATATGCCGACAAAGGATGCGCCGCGTCCAACCAGCCTCAGTGTGGTCATCAATGGTCGGGGTTCCTAGGCGATGATCAAGAAGGCGAATGCGGCAATCGTTGAGACGAAGATGGAGAGGCCCATGTCGTCCGGGCGACGGAAGCGGCGTCTTGCGTTGCTGGGTGGCGTGCTGGTTGTCGTTCTGGCGATAGCGCTCGATACCAAAGTGGTTCGGATCGGCTCGTCCGATGATCTGCGACAGGCCGGGTTCTCCGCGGCTGTCTACGGCGCCAAGGCCTTCCCGGAAGTCAAGGCGGCAATCGAGAGTCGCGCCGTAGAGGCCGCCACGCTCCAGCAGGCCATTCTCGCCAACAAGGACGAAGCCATCGCCAAATACGGAGTCGCGGGTGGCTCCGGGCCGGTCTTCTCGGTGAAGTTCGTCGGTGTCGCGGGCGAACGGCTGGCGTCCGGACTATGCGAGGTCAAGGTCGCCGATCTGCCGGACGTGAAGGTCCGAGTCCAGACCGGGCCTGCCATCAACGGTACGGAGTTGCGGGATGCACCCGGAACCATTTCCTTCGGACAGTTCACCAACCAGATCGAGTATCAGAATGCTGGCTCGGCGCTGAACAACGAGATGAAGAAAACGGTTCTCGCATCCGTTGACACCGGCGCCCTGGCCGGCAAGACGGTCTCCGTGGTCGGCGCCTTTCGGTTGATCAATCCGAAAAGCTGGCTGGTGACGCCGGTTCGCCTGGAGGTCCAGTAAAGTGGACACATCCATCTTCCCCACTTCTGAGCCGGAAACGTCGGACATCGTGCTGAGCGCCAGGAATGTCGCCAAGACATTCGGCAGCATTCAAGCCTTGAAGGGCGTGAACTTCGACGTCCGTCGCGGGCAGGTGACCTCGCTGTTCGGAGAGAACGGCGCCGGCAAGTCCACGCTGATGAAGATCCTGTCGGGCGTCTACAAGCCGACATCCGGCACGATCATCCTCGATGGCGAGCCGATCGAATTTGACTCGTCGACCGACGCGCGCAACCACGGCATTTCCATCATCCATCAGGAACTCAGCCTCGCGCCGAACATGACGGTGCGCGACAACATTTTCATGGGACGGGAAATCCGGACCATGAAGGGTGTGGACTTTGCCGAGGAAGAACGGCAGTGCCGCCTGTTGCTCGCCGAGCTCGAGGAGAACATAGACCCGAAGACGAGGGTGGAGGAACTGCGCCTCGGACAGCAGCAGATCGTGGAAATCGCTCGCGCTCTGTCGGTGAACAGCCGGATCCTCATCATGGACGAACCGACGTCCGCGCTCTCGGCATCCGAGGTGGAAGTGCTGTTCAAGGTGATCCGCGACCTGAAGAGCCGGGGCGTATCGATCGTCTACATTTCTCATCACCTTGAGGAAGCGCTTCAGATTACCGATCACGCCGTCGTCCTCCGGGATGGCAACATGACCGCGTATGCGCCGCGCGGAGACATCGATCTCGAGTGGATCGTTCGCCATATGGTTGGCGAACATTTCAACCTCGGAACGCCGCCGACCGGATACGAGTTCGGTGACACCGTGCTCAAGGTGGGCGCGGTCACCGTCGTCGACGCCACTGGGAACCAGAAGCTGGTCGATGAGCTGTCGCTCGAAGTTAGAGCCGGGGAGATCGTCTGCATTTACGGCCTGATGGGGGCCGGGCGCACCGAGCTTCTTGAGTGTCTGGCTGGCCGGCTCGCGGCCCGACAAGGGCGGGTACATCTGCACGGTCGCGACATTACCCGCGCCAGCATTGCCGAGCGGATTGCCGAGGGGCTGGTGCTGGTGCCCGAGGACAGGCAGCGAGATGGTCTGGTGCAGACCATGACCATCGGACAGAACCTGTCGCTGGCCAATCTGCTTCGCCTTGTCCGCGGTCCTTTCACGTCCAAGCGACTTGAGCGCGAGCATGTCGACAACGCCATCCGGCGGACCACCGTCAAGGCCGGTTCGCCCGATCACCTGATCGGCTCGCTGTCCGGCGGCAACCAGCAGAAGGTCGTCATCGGCAAGATGTGGTCGACCAATCCCAAGGCGATTTTGCTCGACGAGCCGAGCCGCGGCATCGACATCGGCGCAAAGGCGGAGGTCTTCCGTCTGCTGGCCGAGGGCGCCCGCGAAGGCCTCGCCGTTCTCTACACGACCTCTGAAGTCGGCGAGTGCCTGAGCGTCGCTCATCGCATCATCGTCATGCACAAGGGAAAGATCTCTGCCGAGTTCGGCTCAGATGTGACCAAGGCACGAATTATGGCGGCTTCGGGCGAAGCCGTTGTCCACTAAAGTCCAGTGAGCAGGACAACGTTGATGTCTAGCACAGATGTTTCGAAAATGAACCCAACCGCTGCCAAGCCAAAGATCAACATAGCCGGACTTCTCATCGAGGGACGTGCTTTTGGTGCGCTTCTGGTGATCATCATCTTCTTCTCGCTGATGTCACCAAACTACCTGACTGTCAGCAACCTTCTCATCATGTCGTCGCATGTGGCGATCTACGGTATTCTGGCGATCGGCATGCTCCTCGTCATCCTGACCGGCGGCATCGATCTGTCGGTTGGCTCGGTGCTCGGCCTTGCCGGCATCATCGCCGGCTTCCTGATGCAGGGCATCACCATCAACTCTTTCGGCGTCATCCTTTATCCGCCGGTATGGGCTGTGACGGTGATGACGTTGGCCTTCGGCGCATTCCTCGGTTCGATCACCGGCGTCCTCGTGGCCTACCTGCGGGTTCCCTCCTTCGTCGCGACGCTGGGCATTCTCTATGTGGCTCGCGGTATTGCGCTGCTGATTACCAACGGCCTTACTTACAACAATCTCGGAGGCAACGAGACCTACGGCAACACTGGTTTCGACTGGCTGGGCTTCAATCGCCTGTTCGGAATTCCGGTGAGCGTGATCATCCTTGCCCTGCTGGCTGCCATCTTCGGCATCATCCTGGCCCGTAGCGCCTTTGGCCGCTGGATCTACGCCACTGGCGGCAACCAGCGCGCCGCCGAGTTGTCGGGTGTCCCGGTCCCCTTCGTGCACATCTGCGTCTATGCACTCTCCGGAATGCTGGCGTCGGTTGCCGGGCTGGTGCTGTCCTCACAGTTGACGTCGGCCGGTCCGACCGCCGGTTTCACCTATGAAATGATCGCCATCGCCGCGGTCGTGATTGGTGGTGCGTCGCTCAACGGTGGCCGCGGCACGGTGCGGGGAACCATGCTGGGCGCCTTCGTCATCGGCTTCCTGTCCGACGGCCTGGTGATCATCGGCGTCTCCGCCTACTGGCAGACCGTCTTCACCGGCGCGGTCATCGTGCTCGCCGTCTTGCTCAACAGCCTTCAGTACGGTGGCAAGCGCTTCTAGCTGCCGTTCTTCCGCTCTTCTCTGCTCCAGGCCGGAGGAAAATGCCTGGGCGGAAAGCTTCGTCGCCTGTCCGGCGCGAAAAACAACCTAGGGAGAGAAACATGCCTAACGCCTTCCGCCGCGTGCTCCTGGCCGCTGCTGCCGTGACTCCGATGATGGCCGGCTACGCCTATGCCGACGGCCTCATCTCCATCATCGTCACCGACCCTGCCAATCCTTATTGGTTCACCGAAGGCGAGGTTGCCAAGGCGACGGCCGAAAAGCTCGGCTACACCGCCAACGTCGCCGCCCACAAGGGAGACACCAACACCGAAAGCACGCTGATCGATACCGCGATCACCAACAAGTCGGTGGCCATCATCCTCGATCCGGCCAATGCCGATGGTTCGGTGGGCGCGGTCAAGAAGGCGGTTGCCGCCAACATCCCCGTGTTCCTGGTGAACGCCGAGATCAACCAGGAAGGTCTCGCCAAGGCGCAGTTGGTTTCCAACAACGCTCAGGGTGCTGCCGTCGGCGCCCAGCAGTGGGTTCAGATGGTCGGCGAGTCGGGCAACTACGTCGAACTGTTCGGCAACCCGTCAGACAACAACGCCGCCACGCGCTCGAATGGCTACGAGACCGTGCTGACCCAGTATCCCGACCTTATCAAGGTCGGCCGTGAAGTGGCCAACTGGGACCGCGCGCAGGGCTACAAGAAGATGCAGTCCCTGCTGCAGGCTCATCCCGACATCATCGGCGTGATCTCCGGCAACGACGAGATGGCGCTCGGTGCTGTGGCCGCTCTCAAGGAAGCCGGCAAGCTCGACAAGGTTAAGGTGGGCGGCTTCGACGGATCGCCCGACGCGGTTGCCGCGATCAAGGCCGGTGAACTGCAGTATACCGTCCTTCAGCCGGTGGCGACCTTCTCCCAGAAGGCGGTCGAGCAGGCGGACAACTTCATCAAGACCGGCAAGACGGGCGTCGACACAGAGAAGCAGCTCTATGACTGCTTCCTGATCACCAAGGACAACGTCGACAAGATGACCTCGCCCTTCGTGCTGTCCGAATAACTCGGCGATGCTACCCTCCGGTCGAGTGCGGACAAGTGATCGTCACTCGACCGGAGGTCCCGAGCGCCACAAACCCGGCTTTCCGGCCACTTGGCCCGTCGGCCTTTGCTCCCCCGAAGGGACGGCGGCCAAGACGTAAGCAGTCAGATTGTTGCCGGTCGCGCCTCCGAGGTGTGGGGCGCGTTCTACGGCTCGAAAGCAGGGTTTTGCCCGCATCGTGAAGGCGATGCGGGCCTTTTTCTGTTCCGATTGACGCGACACCCCACTCTCGCGTGGTCTCGGTTGCCGAGAGGAAGCGATTGTGTGTGCCGTCGCGTTAGAACTATATCAATAATTGTGGTCATATTGTTTTGTTGAAAGTGACATTCGAGTGGCGCTCTGTCCTGAGAAGGCCTCGGGTGTCCGATGTTGCGTGATGTCACCTCCCGGGACACACCAGGGGATAGAGCCAAACCAAAGGGCCGGCCTGGTGGGGCGCATGCGGAGCGATAGCTCGATGCTCCAGGCGGTGGGTGGCGGAGGAGGAGGGGCGGTCTTGGTAAGCGAAGCCGGCTCCGGAAGGGGAAAGTCATGAGAATCGTCAATGCCTCGCTGATGCTCAAGACCAATTTTCTGGTTGGAGCGCTCGGTGTGATGGCGCTGCTCGGCAGCGGTTACTCGTCGGTCAACATGCTGATGGTCGACCAGCGCTATTCGGATCTGCTCAACGGGTCAGTGGCAGCCGCCGACTACGTCGGACGCGCCAATCGAGCGATCTCCGATATCGTAACATCCATGTATCAGAATGCGGCGGCATCCACGCCGGAGCAGATCCAGCAAGCTGCGATGTTGCGTACAACCAGCCGCTCCAACTTCAACAAGTATATCGACGCGGCTGCCAAAGCCCTGCCAGCCAAGGCAACGGAACTGAAGGCCATCCGGTCGAACCTCGACAAGGTTTTCCTGGAGACCTGTGGCAGCGTCATGGAGAGGCTGATGTCGCCCGATCGCAAGCAGACCGATGCGGCGGTCGACGACATGCTGAAGTCTTGCACACCGGCCATCGAGAAGTCCCAGGCCACGGCCGTCCGCTTCAACGATGTTCTGCTCAAGGACGTGCGGGCCGAGTCCAAGGCTAGCAATGCCTACTCCTGGCTTTCGATCGGGTTTTCCGCCGGAGGGACGCTTCTTGCCGTCATCATCGTCATGGCGGTCGGGATCGGCTTCATGAGCCGGACGGTATCGAAGCCGCTGCGCCGATTGCTTGGGATGATGGCCGAAATCGAGGGGGGAAACTACGATGTTTCCATCCCGATCGATCATCGCAAGGATGAGGTTGGGGCGCTGGCCGAGAGCCTCGAGGCTCTGCGCCGGGCTCTGGCTGCCGGCGTTGCCGAGCGCGCCGCCCAACAGGACGTCGACGCCCGTCACCAGGCGATCATTGCAGAGCGCGCCAGGCTCGCCGAGCGCTTCGTCGAGCGGACGCAGGAAATGGTATCCGGCTTCGGCGCCTCGTCGGTGACGCTCGCGGATTCGGCCAACAATCTGACGGAGACGGCCGGCGACACGGCGCGGCAGGGACGGGAAGGCTCTTCGTCCGCCGATCACGCTTCGCAGAACGTGCATGCGGTGGCCGCCAGTGCCGAGGAACTCGCCGCTTCCATCCAGGAGATCGCGTCCCTGGTCGAGCGCTCGTCGGTAACGGCGAGTCGGGCGGCGGAAGAGGCGCGCGGCAGCGCCTCCAGCGTCAGGGTATTGTCGACGGCGGTGCACGAGATCGGCGAGGTGGTCAGCATGATCAGCGACATCGCCTCGCAGACCAACCTGCTGGCGCTCAACGCCGCCATCGAAGCGGCGAGGGCCGGGGAGGCCGGTCGTGGCTTTGCGATTGTCGCTGCCGAGGTCAAGGAGCTGGCCAACCAGACGACCGGCGCAACCGAGAAGATCGGCGGCAAGATCGGCGAGATCAAGGCGGCGACCGATACGGCGGAGCGGGCAATGGCTGGCATCGTTGAGACGTTGGCCACCATCGAACTGTCGTCCCAGTCGATTGCCTCCGCCGTCGAAGAACAGGGCTCGGCCACTGCCGAGATCGCCCGCAGTACCCAACTCGCCGCCGAGGCCGCCTCTCAGGTGACGACGATCATGGAGAGGGTCGGCGTGTCGTCACAGCTTACCGACACGGCGGCGCGGCACGTGCTTACGGTTTCCGAAGAGCTGAAGCGGCAATCTGCTCAACTCGGCGAGGAAGTATGCAACTTCGTCGAGGAGATGCGGGTGGCGTGAGGACGTCTCTCTACGCCGGTCGGCGGGGCTGATCGCGCCCCGCCCATATGCTAATCCACTGTTCAAGCGAGCCGATCGACCGATGGTCGATCGGCTGTTCGGTAGTCCTTGCGGCAGAGGAGGCCCACGCTCCGTCGCAAGCGCGGCGGAGCGGGCGAGCGGGAGATCATGAACGACACCGATCTGACCATCCTGACCGAAATCGCCGCAGCCTACTATCTGGAAGAGGAGACCCAGGAGTCCCTTTCTCGCAAATATCACATGTCGCGTGCCAAGATTGGCCGCCTGCTCCGCCAGGCGCGCGAGGAAGGCATCGTCGAGATCGCCGTTCGGACACACCCGTCGCTCAGCCTGAGACTTGAGCAGGAGTTCGTGAAGCGTTTCGGGGTCGATCGGGTCCTGATCGCCGCCGATAACCGCGATCCGGACGCCCAGAGATCGGCGCTGGCCAATCTGGTGGCCAACTATCTCGACAAGACGCTGCTCGACGGCATGATCGTGGCCGTTGGCATGGGGCGCAATGTCGGCGCGGTGGCCGACAACATTTTTGCCCCCACTCAGAAGGCCGTCACCTTCGTTTCGGCGATCGGAGGCTCTCTCAGGGCTGGGGAGTTCATGAACCCCGACCACATCTGCCGGCGCCTTGCTTCTCGCTTCGGTGGCGAAAGTGAAACGCTTTATGCACCGGCTTTGGTTGCCAATCCTGACATCCGCGCGGCGCTGCTGAAGAACGACACCATCAAGCAGACGCTCGACCGCGCACGCCGCGCCGACATCGCGCTGATCGGCGTTGGCGATCTCAGCGAAGACAGCAACATGGTTCGCATGGGCTGGTTCTCGCCACAGGAGATCGTCGAGGCCCGCTTGTCGGGAACCATCGGCGACCTGATGGGCTACGACTTCATCGATATCGAGGGCAATCAATCGCGTACGCCGATGCAGGGACGCATCATTGGCCTGACGGTCGGGGAACTCGGGCGAATTCCAAATGTCGTCGCCATCGCCAGCGAGAACACCAAGGCGGCGGGAATTCTCGGCGCGCTCAGGACCGGTGTCGTCAATACGTTGGCCACAAGCTCGGCCAACGCGCACACCGTCCTTGCCCTTGACGATGCAACCAGCAAGCGCCGGCAACGGGCACAGAGGTTGGCCACGGGGCAATAGCTGCGATAAGGGGCCGCCGGGTCCGAAGGGATCCGGCGGCGTTGCGGTCAACCGAAGACGATCTGCGTCTTGATGACGTTGGCGGGGGCCTTGGCCGCGAACTCGAAGGCCTCGACCGACTGCTCGAAGGAGTAGCACTTCGAGATCAGAGGCTTGACGTCGATCTTGCCCGAGGCGAGCAGGTTGATCGCACGGTCGTAAATGTTGGCGTAGCGGAACACGTGCTCGACGCGCAGTTCCTTGGCCTGTCCGGCCACGACGTCGTAGGCCACGGGCTTCGCCGGCATGCCTACCAGCACCGCGCAACCGCCCGGGCATGCGTAGTCGAACAGCGTGTCATAGGCCTTCATGCTGCCGCTCGCCTCGAAGACGGCATCCACGCCCCAGCCGCCGGTGGCGTTGCGAACCCGGGCGACGGCGTCCTCCTTGGAGAGGTTGATCGGCGTCAATGCCGGATACTTGGCGGCAACGTCGAGCTTCTCCTGCTGGATATCGATGACGAAAACGTCGGAGCAGCCGGCGGCCACGGCTGACAATGCTGTCATGATGCCGATTGTGCCGGAGCCGATCACCGCAGCCGTCGCACCCGGCTGGATGCGCGCCTTGGTGGCAGCCTGCATGCCAACGGCCAACGGCTCGACCATGGCGCCCTCGGCCAGGCTCACATTGTCGGGCAACTTGAAGGTAAGGTTCGCCGGATGGATGACCTCCGGTGCCAGACAGCCGTGAACCGGCGGCGTTGCCCAGAAGCGCACGGCCGGATCGAGATTGTAGAGCCCCATGCGCGAGGCCCTGGAGGTCCAGTCGGGAATGCCCGGCTCCATGCAGACCTTGTCGCCGACCTTGAACGAGGTGACGTTGGCTCCCACCGCCACAACGACGCCCGCGCCCTCATGGCCGAGAACCATCGGCTCCTTGACGACGAACGGTCCGATGTTGCCGTGCTCGTAGAAGTGTACGTCGCTGCCACAGATGCCGACGTTCTTCATGGCGATCTTGACGTCGTCCGGTCCGGGCGTGGTCGGCAGATCGATGTCCCGCAGCCGGATCTTGCCGATCTCCTCGAGAACAAGCGCTTTCATGTTTCCTCTCCTCCACCTCTGCTCACGTGGCTCTACATGTCGTGCGAACTGATCCTTGCCCGCGAAGTCGCTAACCCTTCCGGGCGTGTTAAGTAACATCACGATCTGTGGTCGTTTGATAACACTCAATCTCTCTGTGAGCAAGTCCGCGACTGAGACGATCGATGCCGGTATGTTCGCCCACGAAAGCCCGATAGAAAGATGAGCACTCTTCTGAAAAACAATTTATAAACATACAGTTATAAGATATTCTCTGGCGGATTTTCCTGTCGGTGGGCCGTGTTTTCGATCTCCGGATGATGGTGAATTTGATGATATCAAGCTCTGAAATAAACATAAAACAGGTAGTAAAATAACAGAATCGTGAAATTGTGATTGACATGTGCCCATCCCGGTGGCCCTATTGCCTCAACCCGGCCGGCGCTCTGTGGGTGAACTCGGTCGCATAACGAAATGGGAGGCTCGGCATGGCTAAGCCGAAGAAACTGCTCAATAATCCAGTGAACGTCGTCACCGAGCTCATCGACGGTCTGGTGGCTGCGTCAGGTGGCGATCTGCGTCGTCTTGATGATCGCAACGCCGTTGTGCGCACGAAACTCGCCGACGATAAGGTGGCGCTGCTGATCGGCGGCGGCAGCGGGCACGAACCGATGTTTCCGGGCTTCGTCGGACCCAATCTCGCGGACGGCGCGCCCTGTGGCGAAGTGTTTGCCGCGCCGACGCCCGATCTCGTGCTCGACACGTTGTCCGCCGTGGATCGTGGTCGAGGCGTGCTGATGGTCTACGGCAACTATGCCGGCGACAACATGAACTTCGACATCGCCGCCGAACTTGCCGAGGAAGCGGGCATCGTCACCCGTACCGTTCGCGTGTGGGACGATGTTGCCGCCGCGCCTCTCGATCGCATCACCGACCGGCGTGGCATCGCCGGCGACTTCTTCGTGATCAAGGTGGCCGGTGGTGCGGCAGCCGAGCTGAAAGACCTTGATGATGTGTATCGCGTCGCGGTGAAAGCGCGCGACAATACGCGCTCGATGGGTGTTGCCCTTGCGGCAGGCTCCATTCCCGAGACAGGGGAACGGACCTTCGAGCTGCCCGAGGACGAGATCGAGATCGGCATGGGCGCGCACGGCGAACCGGGTATTGCTCGCCGCAAGATCACAGACGCGGATGCCATCGCCGAGGAAATGACGGACCGCATTCTTGCCGACCTGCCGTTCTCGTCGGGCGATGAGGTCGCTCTTCTCGTGAACAACCTTGGCGCGACGACCTGCATGGAAATGCTGATCGTCGCCCGCAAGGTGCATCAGGTCCTCGCCAAGCGTGGAATCGCCGTTCACAGGACGGACGTCGGCTCATTCCTGACCTGCCAGGAGATGGCCGGCCTGTCGATCACCCTGATGAAGCTCGACGACGAGCTGAAGCGCTATCTGGATATGCCGGCTCGTTCCTTCGCCTACTCGAGGTCTTGACCATGCACGATACCCTTACACCAGTCCAGGCGCGGGACATGCTCTCGGCCGTGGCCCGGCACCTTGTCGCCAATGTGGATATGTTGACCCAGGTCGATCAGGCGATCGGCGACGGCGATCACGGCATTGGCATGCGGCGCGGTTTCTCCGCCGTCGAGGAAGCCATGGCGTCAACCGAGCCCGTTTCGGTCTCTGCCGTGTTCAAGGCGGCCGGCACGGCGATCATGGCCAAGACCGGCGGCGCCGCCGGTGCCATTTTCGGGACCATGTTTCGGTCTGGCAGCGCCGCCTTCGACGGACAAGCGGTTCTCAATGCAGAAGGCTTTGCCGGGTTCCTTGCGTTGGGACTTGAAGGTGTCGAGAAGCGAGGCGCTGCCAAGCCTGGCCAGAAAACCATGATCGACGCCTTGGCCCCGGCTGCCACCGCTGCGAAGACCGCGATCGCGCGCGGCTTGGTCGAGGTGGTGAAAGAGGCAACGGATGCCGCCAAGGGTGGTGTCGAGGCGACCAAGGACATGATCGCGACCACCGGCAAGGCGAGGACGCTCGGGGAGCGGTCGCTGGGGCATCCGGATCCCGGGGCTGTTTCGATGTCGCTGATCCTAGAGGCAATGCGCGACTATATTGCCGCGTGAGCTGTCCTGGCGGTACTGGTGATCGATGAGAGATCGGCGGTGACCTCCAGTGCAACTCCCGCGAAAGCGGAATCCGGTTTTGCGTTCCGAGTTGCGTACAGGCAAAGAGATGGAGCATGTCTGCGAACCAGAGTTCGCCGGACGTGCTCTAGCGAAGAGCGGTTCGCGAGGGCAAATGACCTTCGCCGCCGTGAGGCGGAGGCTGAGGTGAGTACATTCTGGATCGGTACCGGTTGGAAGATGAACAAGACGGTTGCCGAAACTCGGCGCTACATAGCCGACTTGAGGACGCGTCTGCCGGCCGATATCGGTGACGACTACGCATTGTTCGTCATTCCTCCGTTCACCGCTCTGGCTGCCGCGCGGGAGGCGATCGGTACGACGCCTCTTCTGCTTGGAGCGCAGAACATGCACTGGGCCGATGCCGGCGCCTATACTGGCGAGATATCGGCGTCGATGCTCGACGAGTTCGATATCGATCTGGTCGAACTCGGCCATTCGGAGCGGCGGGAGTATTTCGGCGAGACCGACGAAACGATCAACATGAAGGTGAAGACTGCCTTGCGGCACGGTCTGAAGCCTCTGCTTTGCGTCGGCGACAGTGCCGGGGAACGAGCGGCCGGCGCTTCGGCGGAAGCGGTCACACGCCAGGTGAAGCTGGCCTTTTCTGGCCTTTGCGGAAGTGAGGTCGGCCGTTGCCTCGTGGCCTATGAGCCAATATGGGCGATCGGCGAGGCTGGCGTGCCGGCAACCGCCGAGGAGGCGCGCGAGGTCCACGTGGCTCTTCATGCCACCTTGAGTGAACTGGGGGCTCCACTGGTGCCGGTGCTCTACGGCGGCAGCGTTAATCCCGACAACGCGGCCGTGCTTGCTGCCGAACCGACGATCGATGGCTTGTTCATTGGTCGTGCGGCTTGGACGCCTGCCGGTTTTGCCTCGCTGATCTCCAAGGCCATTGCGGTCCGAGAACGTATGGGGCGGATCGCCTCCAGTTCCGCCGTCGCGGTCGGATAGAAACGCGCGCCTGACCCCCCCCGGATTTGCCCCGAATGGCCGATGCCGTTCGTCCCGAGGGGCTTGGCCTGTCGCCAACTTTCCCCCTCGGCAACGTCATTAAGTCTCGACGATGGTGAGCTTGACCCCTTCCTTGAGCAGGCTGTCTGCGTCCGCCTGCGAGAGGGCGCCATCGGTGATCACCTGATCGAACTCGGTCAGCGTTGCCAGCTTGATCAGTGAGGTCTTGCCGAACTTGCTGCTGTCGATCAGCAGGATCTTGCGGTCGGCGGCCTCCATCAGGGCGCGCTTCGACTTCACCACTTCTTCTTGCTGGTGGAAGGCGGTCAGGCCGAACACGGTCGATGTCGACATGAACAGGGTGTTGGCGCGCAGGGATCCGACCGCCTGCTCGCAAAGATAGCCGAAAAACGCGTTGAACCTGGCGTTATAGTGCCCGCCAAGGCAGATGGTCTCGATGCCGGGGACATCCTTCAGCGTGTCGATGATCGTCAGGCTACCGGTAATCACCGTCAGCGGCGTGCAGTCGACGAGATGGGCCGCGAGGTGGCCGACTGTGGTTGAGTCGTCGAGGATGATCGCCTGACCCGGCTCGACAAGCTCCGCAGCGGCCTGGGCGAGAGCGTCTTTCTCGGCGTCTGCGAGGCGGGCACGATAGAGGATGGTGCTATCGGCCAGGCTGGAGGACCGCACCGTCACACCGCCGTGGACACGCCGCACGATCCCTTGCTCCTCCAGAAGGCGCAGGTCCCGATGGACGGTCATGCGGCTGACGCCGAAATGGTCGGCAAGCTCTTCGACCTGGGCGGAGCCGGCTGGGAGCAGATAGTCGAGAAGGGCCTTGCGCCGTCCGGTCGGGCCGGACGACGCTTTCACTTGCTCAAGGTCGTCATTGTGATGCACGGGACGGATCCGTCGCTGGAGAAATCAACCGGCCGACGCCGTCGTGGTACCGAATGAGAAGCTCGCAATGTCATGCGCGCAGCCGGAGCGCACCTTGTGGTCAACGGATATCGGGATGGGCGCGCAGATTGTTCCGTTTCCCAGGCCGAAGGCTGGCATGACTGCTCTCCTGATTGAGACAGTCACTAAAGCAAAGTCACAAAAATATCAACCTAATATATCAAACAAACATGATAATCAGGTTTCCGTGTTATAGTTCTGTCTCGCGCGGCGACCTTAGCCTGTCGAGCGGTAGGGCTTTGGGGATCATTTTCCGAAGCGTCCGCATATCGTCGATCGTCTGAAAGCCGGCATCGCGACCGATGCCGCGGCTATCTCTCTTTGCCCGAGAAGATCACGGCGATCTTCTTGCCGGCATCGGGTGTCGCGATCACGCCGGCGAGGCCGGCGGTGCCGGTTGCGGAGGCGACGATATCGGTGTGTGTGCGGCCGACCCTATGCGCCGCGGCGACCTGCGCTTCATCCACCACGACCGTCGAACCGCCGCTCGCCCGCATGCCTTCGGCGATCGCCCACCAGTCGTAGGTTTCATCGTCGAGGATGCCATGCGCGAGGCTCGATGGCGTCGTTTCCCAGGGCCACATGAACTTCGAACGCGTCTTCGCCGCTACCGCGAGGTCGATGCCGTCGAGGCGTTCCCAGGCACGGGCCAGAGGCGCACAGCCCGCGGTTTGAACGGTGATCAGCTTGGGGAGTCTGGGCAGCAATCCGTTCGCACGGGCTAGCGCCAGCCCTTGCGCCAGCGCACTGGCCAGTGCGCCGCCGCCAACCTGAACGAAAAGCGCGTCCGGTACCGTGCCGATGCGATGGAATTCTTCCGCCATCTCGAAAGCGAGCGTGCGGCCACCCTCGATCGCCAGTCCGTTGTCGGTGCCTTGCACGCCAAAGGGAATGGCGCCGGCGGCCACTGCCTCGCGGAAGCGCAGATAGCAGGGATCGCCGGTTTCGCCCGGCCGACGATCGCAGATGGTGATCTGTGCGCCGAGCTCCCCGAGCCTTGCCTTTACCGACATGTCGGCATCGGGCGGTATGAACACGTCGAGCGGCCAGTTCGCGGCTCGCGCCACAACGGCCGCCGCGAGCGCGGCGTTGCCGCAGGAAGCGATCGCGAGACGCCGAGACCTGATGTTGTCACCTGCCTGCAGCCGTGCCGTCTCCAGGACGCGCAGATAGAGCATCACACCCATCAGGTGGCGTGCCTTATGGGAGCCCGACACGTTGCCGGTCTCGTCCTTGACGAAGAGAGCCCCCGAGAGACCGATGGCCTCGGCGAGAGCAGGCCGCTCGGCCATCGGCGTGACGCGGAAGCCGTGTCCGTCGACGGTTGTCAGTGCGGTATCGAGCTGGCCGACGAGATCGGCCCAGGCTGCGTCGGGTAGCCCTGCCTCCCGCGCCAGCCGATAGGGAGACAGCCATGCGCGGTAGCGCAGAAACGGGTCGGTTTCGCTGCCGATGGAAGGCGAGGGCGCCTCACTGTCGACCACGAGCACATGGTCGACATCATCGCCGTCGGCGTTCGGGCAGCGGAACGCCAGAGCAAGGCCTGCGTCGACCTTGGCGCCGCAGCCGTGGCAGCGAAACCCGACCATGCTCTAGAGGCCCAGCTTCTTGGCGATGCCGCTCTTGGCATTGACGTCGGCGATCATCTCGTCCCAGGCGGGCACGAGGTCGAGCAGGTCGTCCCAATAGGACTGCTTGGCGCGGACCTTGAACTCCTCGATGGAGACGCCCTGCTGCTCGACCCAGGTGAAGTAGCCGAGATTGAACACGCGCTTGCGGTCGACATGGGTCATTTCCAGGAGATCGCTGGTCGACGCCGCCGCCAGCGAACGTCCCCAGGTTTCGCCCGCCGCCACCGTGTCGAAGCGGTTGCCGAAATCGCGCTTGACCACCTTGTCGATTTCGCTGCCGTACATGGCGGCGCCATCGGTGGCCAGCGTGACGATGACGTCATCCGGTCCCATGTCGTAATACTTGGCGGCCTTGATCGCTGCCAGCATGTTGCAGAGCGACGACAGGCCGAGGTTGCCAAGGTCGGCGACCAGCTTCGGGTCGACGCCGCGCCGCTCGATCAGGTAGTTGCGGCCGACTTCGGTGTTGAACAGAACGATCAGACGATCGGTGTCGCTGTCGCTGACGCCGGCCACCATGTCGGTGTTCATGACATTGTGGATGTAGGGCACGTGCTTGTCGCCGATGCCCTGGATGTTGTGCTCGCCGAAGCCGTTCTCCAGCAGCGTCGGGCATTCGGTGGCTTCCGCCACGATGATCTTGGTGCCGTGACGCTCCTTGAGATGGTCGCCGGCCGCCAGCGTGCCGCTCGATCCGGATGCCGACACGAAGGCGGCAAGCTTCGAGCCCGGGCGATCCCCGGTGATCGCCTCGTATATCGTCTCAAGCGCCGCGCCGGTGCAGGTGCGGTGGACGAGATAGTTTCCGAACTCGCAGAACTGGTTGAAGATGATGTTGTCGGCGTCGCTGTCGAGGCGAGCGCACTCGTCGTAGATTTCCTTGACGTTGCTCTCGGAGCCGGGCGTCTTGATGACGTCGGAGCTATCCACCACCCACTTGTCGAGCCAGTCGAAACGCTCGCGACTCATGTTTTCCGGCAGCACGGCCACGCCGTGGCAGCCGAGGATGCGCGAGATGGCGACACCGCCACGGCAGTAGTTGCCGGTGGACGGCCAGACCGCCTTGTGATGGCCGGGATCGAACTGCCCGGTGACGAGGCGCGGCACGAGGCAGCCGTACGCGGCCAGCACTTTGTGGGCGCGGATCATCGGGAAGCGGTTGCCCAGCGCCAGCACGATGCGGGCCTTGACGCCGGTGAGTTCGCTTGGAAGCTCGACGTAGTCGGGAATGTCGGTCAGCCCATTGCGGGCGGCATCGTTGAACCAGTGAACGCGGAAGAGATTGAGAGGGTCGGCAACGTCCGGATCGACACTGGCGAGGCGCTTCCGAACGACGTCGGGAATCGTCGTGGGGTCGGCAAGCTGCGCCAGCGTGGGCAACAGAACGCCCGCCTGTCCGAGACGGGCGATGGTCCGGTCCAGAACCTGTGTATCGACGACATTTCGCTCCAAACCCAACCGCGCCATGTTCTGTATCCCCTTGTTCGTTCTTGGTAGTTGCCCGAGCGCTCGCACAAGTGCTGGGCCAGATGTTCCGTCCGCCTGGTGATGCCACGCTCGCGACAAACCATGTCTGTCACGGTCCACAATGACGCAGTTCCGCGAACGGCGACATGACATGCCGCAAGCTCTGCCGCGCCAGAAGGGCGCCGAAGACTGGAAACCTGCCGTCGCGAAGCAAAATGGAATAGGCTGGAACCGTTGTTTGCGCAACGGCGTACGCTGTCTCCCGTACGAGTGCCGTCGTCGAGAGGATGGGGAGGGCGACGCTGTCTGGGCCTGAAAAGCGCCCCGCGGTCGGTTGCCGAGTCGCAAGCTTGGTGTTATTTGCCATTCATGCATCAAGAGTCGGGGAGGCGCCCGACACCAACCTGCTCCCGAGCAAGGTGGTGCTCCTCGCGAGAGGGGGATGTGGCCGACCGGCAAACAACGGGACACCAGCCACGCGCGTCACTCCGCTTCATCGGCAAGAGAGGACGTTGACGTGACCAGTTCAGCCCAGCAATTCGCAAGCGACAACTACGCCGGCATATGCCCCGAGGCCTGGGCCGAGATGGAGCGCGCCAATGGTGGGTCGGCCATCGCCTATGGCGAAGACGAGTGGACCCAGCGCGCCGCGGACGCCTTTAGACGCCTGTTCGAGAAGGACTGCGAGGTCTTCTTCGTGTTCAATGGCACGGCCGCCAACTCGTTGGCTCTCTCAGCCCTCTGCCAATCGTATCACAGCGTCATCTGTGCCGCGTCGGCGCATGTGGAAACCGATGAATGCGGCGCTCCCGAGTTCTTCTCCAACGGATCGAAGCTGCTTGTTGCACCCTCGGCGGAGAACAAGCTGACGCCGGACATCATCAGGACAATGGCCACCAGCCGGTCTGACATCCACTTCCCAAAGCCCAGGGTGGTGACGATCACCCAGCCAACCGAAACCGGCCTCGTCTACGGCATCGAAGAGGTGCGAGCCATTGCGGCGACTTGCCGGGAGCTGGGGCTCAAGCTGCACATGGACGGTGCTCGCTTCGCCCACGCCTGCGCGGCGCTTGGCTGCTCGCCAGCCGACCTCTCCTGGAAGGCGGGCGTTGACGTGCTCTGCTTCGGCGGCACCAAGAACGGCATGGCGGTCGGCGAAGCCGTCATTTTCTTCGACAAGGCTCTGGCAGAGGACTTCGATTATCGCTGCAAGCAGGCCGGGCAGCTCGCGTCGAAAATGCGGTTTCTGTCGGCCCCTTGGGTCGGCATGCTGGAAAGCGGTGCATGGCTCCGAAACGCCCGGCATGGCAACGCCTGCGCGGCGCGGCTGGCCGCCGCGATTGCCGGAGCTCCCGGCATCGATTTTCTCTTTCCCGTCGAGGCGAACTCGGTGTTCCTGAGCGCCCCGGAGGCCGTGCTGAACGAGCTGCGCAAGCGAGGCTGGCGTTTCTACACCTTCATCGGTGGCGGCGCCCGCTTCATGTTCGCCTGGGACGCGGACCCTGCGCGGGTTGATGCGCTGGCCGCCGACATTTGCTCCGCTGCGGGAGCGTTCTCCTGATCGACAGACGCACACTCTCAGTATCTTCGGTGCATATCGGCTGACGTCGTCCCACGCATCTCGGCGAACAGCTTGGCGCGGCCTGAACGGTCGACGCCCAGTTGGGTGCTTCTGCCTTTATCGGGCTGTTTGGCATCGTAGAGAGTAATGAGTTTGCTGACTGGACAAGTTTAGACCGGTGGTCTAAATTCATACGAACAGAAGAAGGCTTTGGGATCATCGCATGGACAGTCGACGTGAGGCCCGTGAAAGACTGCGCAAGCTTCCGGACGCGCAACGCACCGCATGGCTCAATATCGCGGAAGAGGAGTTCATGGCGTTCGGCTTCGAGGCTGCGTCGCTGAACCGCATTCTCACGCGTGCTGCCATCAGTAAGGGGCAGGCCTACTACTATTTTGCCGACAAGGGCGAACTCTATCGCGCCGTGATCGAGCGCGCCTTCAGCGAGTTTGCCGGCTTGCTCGAAGTCGCCCCGGCTGCTCCGGACTCGGCTGCGGCCTACTGGCAACAAATCGCCGCTCTCTTCGGCAATGTGACAACCATTCTCCAGCAGAACGAGCGCTTGGCGGAAATTGGGCGTGGCGTCTACCGGGAGGCGAGGGCGCAGATTGCCATCGTGGACCTGCTCGAGAACCTCCACTCTCGGTTTGAGCGGTTGATCGAAACGGGACAGCGCCTCGGCGCCGTCCGCTCGGACCTGCCCCTGGACTTGCTGACGAGCATGGCTTTCGCGGCATTGCGCGAAGCCGACCGGTGGTTTGCGCTGAACGCTCGAGGTTACGATCAAGGGACGGTTCTCATGCTCAACCGCCGGGTCTTCAACCTGTTCACCGCGATCCTCGCGCCAAGCGGCGAAAGCCACCTGGCGGGGCCATCCGCAACATCGTTTTGAGGATCACTCGAATGTCAGCCTCACGCTTCGTTATCGCCGGACTACTTGTCGCTTCTGCTTTGAACTTGACGCTTATGATCCCTGGGGGCTTCGTTGAAACGCGCGACTTCAGCGCCTATCCCGCAGTGGTTCTGGGCGCCTTCAACGTGTTCCTGACCGTGCTTGGTCTGGGAAGCTTCGTCCTCGCCTATTTCGTTACAAGGACAGGGAAAGGGCTTGGTTGGGCCGGACTTGCCGGTCTCGCCTACGTCGCCGTCTATCTGCTTGATCTCGGCCGGATGTTTCCCGTGCCGCCCGAGCCTATGTCGGTGCTCCTGGCGACGCTGGAATGGATCGGTGCCGCGCTGGGGTTAGCCTTGGCCGTGGCATCCATCGCGTTGCGCGGCGCGGTGACCACTGCAAACTCGGCCAAACCAATGCTTTCAGTGCCCACTGTGCTGGGTCTCGCCCTCGCAGCGCTGATCATCGTCGCCTTTGCGACCAAGTCGGCGATGGGAATCTAGGCCTCGCTGCGGCAAGCCGCTTCGTTCTGTTTCGACCTCAAAAGACCCGTCCCTCTGGGCGTGACGCTCTCCCAACACACTAAGGCAGGCTCCAGGCTGAACCAGATGGACGTGCGTTCAACGCTGACCGCTTAAGGCAGCGCGGCATGGCGGCTCTGCGGCAGGATGAAAGGCATGGTCGCGGGCGGCAGCGTGCCGACAATGCCGGAAATGCCGAAGACTTTGGAGATTGTCGTGTCATCCAGCGTTTCGCTTGGGGGACCAAAAGCGGCAATCTGTCCCTTGGACATCACGGCAATCCGGTCCGCAAATTCAGCAGCCAGATTGAGATCGTGAACGATGGCGATGACCCCGCCGCCTTCGCGGGCATGGCGGCGGGCGCGCTCCAGAAGGTCGATCTGGTGGCGAATATCCAGGCTGGACGTCGGTTCGTCGAGCAGCAGGAACCGGGGCAGGTCATTGGCAACCGGCCTGGGAACCTGGGCAAGAACCCGGGCGAACTGAACCCGTTGCTGCTCGCCGCCTGACAGATTTTGATAAAGCCGCGTTCCCCAGCCGCCCAGCCCAACCTCGTCAAGGACAGCCTCGCATAGGCTCTCCTGTGCCGAACCTTTGACGCCGGCCGCTTCCACGCCGAGACGAACGACCTCATCCACCGTGAGGGAAAAGGCCAGTGTCACGCTTTGCGGCAGGACGGCACGGCACTTGGCAAGCTGTGCCGGCCGCATGCGGGAAATCGGCTCGCCGTTCAGGGAAACATGACCTTCGACGGGGCGAATCTCACCGCTGAGGACCTTGAGCAGCGTCGACTTACCGGCACCGTTGGGGCCGACAATGATCGTGAACTCGCCCGCTCTCGCGCAAAAGCCAACGTCCTTCAGCAAATATCGGCTGCCGATGGCGACGGAAATAGACTGGCATTGCAACATCTGTAACCTCAGAGGCCAAAGGCGTTTCGGCGTCGCAGCAGCAAGGCCATGAACACCGGAGCCCCGATCAGGGCGGTGATGATCCCGATCGGCAGTTCCGCCGGCGCGACAACGATACGGCAGATTGTGTCGGCACCGATCAGCAGCGCCGCGCCACCGAAAGCGGAAGCGGGAAGCAGGTATCGGTTGGACGGGCCCATCACCAGTCGCAGCAAGTGTGGCACGACGATGCCGATGAAGCCGATGACACCGGCGACGGCCACCGCAGCGCCACAAGCCGAGGCGACGGCGAGGATGGTGGCTCGCTTCAGTGTTTCGACGTTTATGCCGACGTGCATTGCCTCCGCTTCGCCGAGGATAAGGGCATCGAGTCCCCTTGATACGAAAGGCACTGCGGCAAGCATGATCCCGACGAACGGCACCATGGCCATCGCTCGGCCCCATGTTGCCCCACCCAGACTTCCAAGGGTCCAGAAGGTGATGTCGCGCAGTTGCTGATCGTCAGCTGTGAAAACGACGAGCCCGATCAGGGCGTTGCCGATGGCGGTGACGGCAAGTCCCGCCAGCAGCAAGGTTGCAATGGAGGTTCGTCCTGCCTTCGTCGCCAGGAAATAGAGCAAGGAGGTGGTTGCCAATGCACCCATGAAAGCCGCAACCGGCAGAAAGCTGTTGCCGAGCACGGCAGCGAAGGCGGACAGAGGGCCGCCGCCAAGAACGATTGCGCAGACGGCTGCCACCGCTGCCCCGGAGCTGACGCCGACGAGCGACGGGTCAGCCAGAGGATTGCGGAAAAGCCCTTGCATCATCGTGCCGGATACGCCCAGGGCCATGCCGGTCAATGCACCGAGCAACAGTCGCGGCAGGCGAATATCGTGCAGGATGATCGCCTCGCGCGCGCTGAGCGCGTCACTCTCCCCAAGCAGGCTTCGCGCCAGATCGCCGAGGGGAATTGGTGACGGTCCGGTCGCGACCGCCAAGACGCAAACAGCCAGCAACAGCAGGGCAGAAAGGCCGACCGTCAGTTGGCCGGTACGGCGCCTGTCGCCGGACTTCGCCCGTCGACGAAAGGCCGACGGGCGCGGCAGGGATGTGGCATCCGTCATTGGGAAGCGATCCGGTCCGGATAGAGCTTGGCGGCCAGATCGCGCGCGGCCTGGGCAGCCCGTGGGCCGAAGCCGAGCAGATAATTGCCGCCCATGGAAATGAACGCCCTGCTTTCGGCAGCCGGGGTTGCCTTGAAGGCCGGTAGCGTGAAAACGGCGTCGGCATCCAGTGCGTGGCTCGATGTCTGCATGACGAGGATCACGTCCGGTTCCGCAGCGATCACGGCCTCGTCGGTCATCGGCTTGAAGCCGCTGATGCCCGATGCGGCGTTGATACCGCCTGCAAGGCTGATCATGGCATCCGCTGAACTCTCCTTGCCGCCGACCATCGCCTTTCCGTTGGCAAGCGACAGGACGAAGAGAACCTTTTTCCTGTTCGACTGCGCAACGGCTGCGACCTCTGCCGCCAAGGCTGCAAAGTCGGCGGCGACTTCGGCTTCAAGCGCTTTGGCTTCCGCCTCCTTGCCGACGGCCGCTCCAACCGCTTCGATCTTTTTGAGCACGCCCTGCGGCGTCTGGGCATCCGCGATGATCTCAATCGGCACGGCGCTCTCCTCGAGGATGCCGAGAACTTGTTGCGGGCCCGATCCCTCCACTGCGAGAATCAGGTCGGGCTTGACGGACAGGACACCTTCGGCTGCGAGCTGGCGCATGTAGCCAACTTTCGGCAGGCCGTTGGCCTCAGGCGGATAGACGCTTGTCGTGTCGGTTGCCACGATCCTCTCCTCAGCTCCGAGAGCGTAGAGGATCTCTGTCACGGCTCCTCCGATGGAGACGATGCGGGCTGCCGACCGGCCACCCTCTTCGGAACAAGCGGGATTTGCTGTGACAACCAAGGCCAATCCCAGAGCGCCGGCGATCGTGTCTCGGGTGCCCTTCCTGAGGGACCAAACAGGCGGCTTGCGGCTCTCGACCAAGCCCTCCACTCGCCGGCCATAAATTCCAACCATCTGATATCTCGTTAGTTTTTAGAGATTCTAATGTTGCAATTCATTCGCAACAGTATCTTGACTCTCATACTCATATTTATTTACTGACGCAAGAGAAGCCAAGACGGACCGCCCGTCAGCCCCTCATTCACAGCGCCCATCAGCAAGGGCGCGAGGTGAACTTAGTGACTGGTCGAGCGGCGTTTTGGAGGGCTTTGTGTCGGGGAATTGCAATGTTGAGCAAGAGAATCGAAGGGCTGTTGGCCTCAACAGCTATCATGGGGGTGAGCATCGTCGCGGCTATGCCGGGGGCTGTGGCTCAGGAAGCTCCTGCGGTGGTGAGTGACCAATGCACGCTTGGTGTTGACTGCCCAGCGCAAGACGAAATCCTCCTCGACACCATTACGGTTTCAGTGAACCGGACCAAGAAGGCGCCAGTGAATACGCTGGCCTCCGTTTCTGTCGTGCGGCTCGACGATGCGACCAAGCCGGCAATGACCACCTATTCGGATATTTTCCGAGGGATTCCGGGTGTCAAAGCCTCCATCGACGCCGACGATCCTGGCGCGGCCGTGAATATTCGAGGCCTTGAGGGTTTTGGTCGTGTCGCGATGATCGTCGACGGCGCGCGCCAGAACTTTCAGCAGGCAGGCCATGGCCCCAACGGGGCATTCTACCTCGACCCCAGTCTGCTGGAGGAAGTAACGGTTCTGCGCGGCCCTGTTGCCAACGCCTATGGCTCGGGTGCGATCGGCGGCATCGTCAACATGCGCACGGTCAGCCCGTCCGATTTCCTCTACGACGACGAGACCTGGGCAGTGAAGAGCCGCTCCGTGCTCGGCACCAACGACGGTCATGCCGAAACGGGCGTGACCGGAGCCTATCGCTTTTCGGACCGCTTCGCCGTTCTAGGCAGCTTCAACTTCAATCGAGCCAGCGACTTTGAAGACGGCGATGGAAATGCCGTCCTCAATACGGGCGAGCGTATCGGCGCCGGGCTGCTGAAGGCTGAGATCAAGCCCTCGGACTATCACACCGTCACGCTCGGTTATCTTGCCAACAATTTTGACTATGACAGAGGAGCGCGAACCGCCACGCAGTATGACGTCGACCTTTACGAGCAGATCGCAAGTGCCCGCTGGGAGTATGACAACCCAGACGATAAGCTCTTCAACGTCAATGCGTCGATCTATTACACGCAGACCGACAAGGACGAGACCCGTACGACAGGTACTTATGCCGGGCTAGGGCAGTCATTCGATATCAAGACGGCTGGCTTCGACATCTCGAACACATCCCGCGTTGACACTGGATCCCTGTCGCATGCCTTGACCTATGGTGGCGACTTCTTCCGTGACGACGTCGCCACCTTCGATGCATCGGGCTCTGGTGGCGATCTCTATACGCCATCTGGCAAGCGGCAGGCCTATGGCGCCTTCATCGAGGACGCGATCAGCTATTCAAACTGGCTGGAGATTATTGGTGGTCTCCGTTTCGATGGCTACAGCCTCGACAGCGCCGATGCCTCGACCGACGGTAGGCGCCTATCGCCCAAGGTGACCGTCGGTGTGAAACCGTTCGAGGGCACCATTGCCGAGGGCCTGCAGATCTATGGTACCTACGCCGAAGGCTACCGGGCACCCTCCGTCACCGAGACGCTGATCACAGGCACGCATCCCGGCTCTGCCAACTTTACCTTTCTACCCAATCCCAATCTCAGCCCTGAGACCGCGCATAACTTTGAGATGGGCGTCAATTATGCGCGCAATGGCGTTTTTGCGGCGGACGACCGGCTGCGCCTGAAGACGGCTTGGTTCCACAATCGCATCGACAACTTCATCGATGCCAAGTTCAACATGACGGGAAACTGGGCGACATCCACCTATCAGTATGTGAACATTGGCCAAGGCACGCTGACCGGTTTCGAACTTGAAGCCGCCTATGATGCGGAGCGCTTTTTCACCAGCATCGCCGCATCGGTGGTCGATGGCAAGAATGACGACACCGGTGAAGCCCTTGCGACCGTGCCGGCGGCCAAGATCGTGACGACGGCCGGAATGCGATTCCTCGACCGGAAACTTAGCGTCGGTGCGCAGCTTGAATCCGTCTTCGCGCAGAATGACGTTCCGTCGACCGTCAGTTCGAGCGACGCCTATAACCTCGTCAACCTCTTTGCCAACTGGCAAGCGACGGACAATCTGTCGATGGGCGTCGAGGTCAGGAACCTCTTCGACAAAACCTACACCGAATATCTGAGTGACGAGCCGAGCGCCGGCATGAGCGTGATGTTCACCCTGAACGCTCGATTCGGTGGCTGAAACGTCCCCAAACTGGAGAAATGACCCATGTATATCGCTATGAACCGCTTCCATGTCCTCCTCGGCGAAGAAGAGACCTTCGAGACAATCTGGCGCTCGCGTGAAAGCCGCCTCAAGGACGTGCCTGGTTACCTTGAATTCCAGCTTCTGAAGGGTCCGGAGGCCGAAGATCACAGGCTTTATGCTTCGCATACGCTTTGGGAGAGCTATGACGATTTTGTCGCCTGGACGAAATCAGATGCTTTCCGCCTTGCGCATGCCAAGGCGAGCGAGCGCCGGCAGAACATCTATCTCGGCGGCCCACATTTTGAGGGCTTCCACGTGATCATCGCCGAAGATGGCGACGGCGTACGCCGCGAAATCTCGGCGTCGGCCGCCTGAGGGGGGCTCAAGGCCTGTTGGGAGTCATAAAATGTCTGGATCCGCTGCGGCTGTCGCCGCACTTGCCGAAAACCCCGATGGGGTCGTCGAGGCCATTGCAGCAAAGGCCGGTGTTTCATCCCGCGTCGTGCTTGACCACCTGCCCACAGGTGCAGCGGTTCCCGTACACCAGGAGAAGTTCGCCGATATATGGCGCGAGCTGACTGGCTGGGGCGAGGTTCTTTTCATCGTCCACACGTCGGATATCGTGCTGGAATGTGTTGGTGCATTGCCTGACGGCAGCTATGGCCACGGATACTTCAACATCCATGGTGACAGCCCGATTGGCGGCCACATCAAGGCCGACCGCTGCGCCGGGATCTACTTCGTCGACCGCATGTTCCATGGCCGTCGCTCGCTGTCAGTCCAGTTCATGAACAGCGACGGCGAGGCCATGTTCAAGGTTTTCGTCCGCCGCGATGCGGCAAGAGAGCTGTTGCCCGATCAGGTCGAGGCGTTTGAAGCGCTGCGATCAAAGATGGCGACCTGAGGGGCTCGCTCAACGGGATGGCCATGAAAAATAACGATAATCCAACGTCAATCGGAGCCGGAATCCAGAGTAGGCTCGTCCGCCTGGTCGTGACCGGGTGCATGGCGGTTGGCCTCATCTGTTTGCCGTCGTCGGCGATGGCGCAGGCGGAAGCTCGTACCATCGGCCTGGAACTCAACAAGCTCGAGATGTCGGGGGCGGATTGTCGCGCGACGGTCGTCATACGCAACGGCTTTGATCGGCCGCTTTCCCAGTTGAAGCTCGACCTGGTCGTTTTTGACAGAGAGAGCATCGTTTCAAAGCGCCTTGCTGCGGCGCTCGGACCACTTGCCGCGGAAAAGACCATGGTGAAGTCATTTCCCATCACCGGTATCGGCTGCGAAAACATCGACCACATTCTGGTGAACGAAGTCATGGATTGCACTGATCCTGAAGGTCCTGTGCCGAACTGCCTTGATCTGCTGGTGCTTTCTTCACGCGCGCCGGCGGAGCTTCGCCAATGAACGCCATCGCCACCGAAATACTTCCACACGACCTCTCGCCGATCGGCATGTTCCTGGCAGCGGACATTATCGTCAAATCTGTCATGATCGGCCTTGCCGTCGTCTCCCTCGCCACCTGGACGGTCTTTCTTGTCAAAACGGGCGAACTGCTGGTGGCCCGTCGCCGGCTTGCTCGGAGCGCCAGACGGATCGGAGAGGCGTCCAGCCTCAACGAGGCTGCGGCATCCGATGGATTCGTCCGTGGGCCGGTTGGCGCCATGGTGCGGGCTGCCGCCCATGAGGTGCGGCTTTCGGAGGGGGCACCCTCGGCGGGGCTCAAGGAGAGAGTGGGGTCGCGGTTGGACCGTATTCAGCTTGCGGCCGGCCGTCGGATGATGAAGGGCACCGGACTTCTGGCGACGATCGGCTCCACGGCGCCATTCGTCGGCCTTTTCGGCACGGTTTGGGGCATCATGAATGCCTTTGTCGGCATATCGAAAGCCCAGACGACCAATCTCGCCGTCGTTGCGCCGGGTATTGCGGAGGCCCTCTTGGCCACGGCGATCGGTCTCGTGGCCGCTATCCCGGCCGTCGTCATCTACAACATGTTCGCCCGCTGGATCGCTGGCTACAAGGCGGATATCGGGGACCTTTCCGCTGAAATTCAACGTCTCGTATCCCGCGATGCGGACCGCCAGCACGTGATGCAGCCCAAACCGCATGAGGCCCGCTGATGGCAGGTTCCCTCGACGAAGGCGAAGAGATGGTCGAGGCGCACGAGATCAACGTGACGCCCTTTATCGACGTGATGCTGGTGCTGCTGATCATCTTCATGGTCGCGGCCCCTTTGGCGACGGTCGATGTTCAGGTCGATTTGCCAGGTTCGACGGCGGAACCGGCCAGGCGGCCGGACAAGCCGCTCTATCTGACGGTGAAGGAAGACCTGACCCTGGCTCTCGACAACGAGACGGTGCAGCCGGGTGACCTCCAGGTCGCAGTCGATGAGTTCACGGGCGGAAATCGTGACGAGCGGGTATTCCTGCGCGCCGACCGTGCTGTCTCCTACGGCGATCTGATGTCCATCATGAATGCCCTGCGTGCGGCCGGTTACCTCAAGATTGCGCTCGTCGGGCTGGAGACAGCGCCCACCGCTGGCTCCGGCGAAGCGCTGCCCTGATCCACTACAGGAAAGAGCCGACTTCAATGGCGATGACGTTTGATGGTAGCGGGGGTGTGGCAGACCATGGCGGGGGAGGCTCGCTGGCATGGGCCACCGCCTTTGCCATGGTGTTTGGCCTGCATGTGATCGGCGCCCTTCTTCTGCTGAACAGAACCGCCCTGGACCGTGCCGTCGAGGCGCCGGAAGCCGCGATCATGATCGATCTGCCGCCAGAGCTCGCGCTGCCTCCTGCCGAGAGTGTCGAAAGCGTTGCCTCCAAAGACGTTCCGGATGTGAAGCCCACCGAGACGTCTTTGGAGGCCGTCGATCAGGTCAATCTCGATGAGCCACCGCAGGGGACTGTGATGGATACGCCCCCGGATGTCTCGTCGTCATCGGATGTTCCGGTGGAAACGGCCCAGGTTGAGCCGCTCGAGACGGTCGTAGCCGAGAAGGTTCTGCCGACAGTGCTGCCACCGAAGAAGCCGCGCCCGCCTAAAAAGGCTCAGCCGTCACCCGCGCAGACACGAACCGTTCCGCCGGCTCAGGCGGCAGTCGCCAAAAGCAGCAAGCCGGCTTCTGTCGCTTCGCAGGAGACGCCCAAGGCATCGGGAGCTGGCAAACCCGACGCGGATGCGCTCAAAGGGTATGTCGCAAAGATTCGGGCCCGCATCATGCGTCAGCGCCGGTCTCTGGACATGAGCGCCCAGCGTGGGCTGCAGGCTGTCATCAGCTTCACGGTCGCTTCTTCGGGAAGCATTTCCGCGATCAGTCTCTCGCGCAGCTCGGGAAACCGTGACTTTGACGCAGCTGCGTTGGCCCTTGTCAGGCGTAGCGGCAGCATGCCAGCCTTTCCAGATGGAGTTGCAAGCCGCACTTTGAAACTGAGCTTGCCGATCCGCTTTGACCGCTAACATAGCGACGCAGTGTCCGGCCTTGTGCGTTCGGCAATATCCCCCTTGCCTGCCTGAGTGCAGCTTCGGGGTGCTGACGTCTTGCTGTCCAGAAGCCGTCAGCAGAATCAATATGTCGAAATAAAAGAAAGAGTTGGCGCACCCGACAGGATTCGAACCTGTGACCTCTGCCTTCGGAGGGCAGCACTCTATCCAGCTGAGCTACGGGTGCATGGCCATGTCGCGGACACGCGAAACAAGGTTCCTATAACCGAGTTCGCTGGCAAGGCAAAGGGAAAATCGTGTCGTCCGGATGCCTCGTTCGTCACTGCGGGAATGCCGCTCTTTCCATGTCCGTCACATACGAAAACGGCGCCGGTCAGAGGCCGGCGCCGTTCTCTTTGGCAATGGTGACTTGAAATTACTTGCCGACCGGCACTTCGACGAAGGTGTCGTCGGCGGGCTCGTAATAGCGGATAACCGAGGTGGCCTTGGCGGCGTCATGCGTGGCGATGACCGGGGCGCCCGAAACCTTGACGGTCACGAAAGTGTCGTCGGCCGGCTCGTACACGGAGACCGCCTGAGTGTAGCGGGCGCCGTCCTCATTGGCAGAGGCAACAGGGGCGTTCAGCGTGCCGGACACGAATGTGCCATCGGAAGGCTCGAAATAGGTTCCCTCGGCGGCAAAGGCCAGGCTCGGAAGGGCGATAGCAGCGGCAGCAACGGCGGCGATGGTGAAGGTCTTCATTTCCATACTCCATGTATTCGAGAGCGTCGGGAGGTCTTTGGGTCGTCTCAATCCAGCCCAATTTTTCGTATCGCTTCGATGATGTTGATATAGAACTGACCTCATCACGGAAAAAGGGTACCTGAAGTCAATAGGACAGGACGGATTCCGTGAAGTGTTTTCACGAAGTCGTGTGTAGACGTGCGTGGGAGGAAAAATTACCGCGATCTGCGCACACTTTCGCGTGATGACCGCGGAAATCGGGCGTTTGTCGTGCCCGGGAAGCTCAGATGGTCCCTTGCGGTGGCTCTTTCGCGCCGAACGCGCTCGCCGCCATGAGTTGATACGCTTCTCTTGCCGGATGGTTCCCGTTGCCGGGAAGGGAGGGCTCTGGCTGCCCCATATAGAAGATGCGACCACCCAGGGGCTCCCGGTGGAGCGGGCTTGGCATCCGAGACATGTCTGCCTTGATGGATACGGCCATCCGTCAGCTGATCGGAGGCGTGCAGCGCACGGCGGTGTTGCTGGATCGCGTTGCCGGTGCAGTCTGGCGCTTGGAGGCCGACAAACGATTCCGCGCCATCCCGCACGGTATCTCCGAACCGGGCCTTGTCGACAGGCCGTGTCTGTCCGCGGAAGAGGGGGCAAAGCGCTGCTTGCGGGCTCGTTCAAGTCGGTACGATCAAGCGGCTTGGCAGCGCGAAAGCGGCGAGGACGTCATCGGCGCAAAAGGCCAACACCGTGCGATATGTAAGGAAGAAATGGTACAGCTGGCTGGGCTTGAACCAGCGACCTTCGGAGCCACAATCCGACGCTCTAGCCAACTGAGCTACAGCTGCACATGACGGCGCGGAACCTAGTTGGATCGTTCCGGCAATGCAAGCCCCTGCCAACTACTTTTTTGAGTTTGGGAGCTTCCGCCAGAAGAATGCCGGCGGAAGCCGGGGTCCTGAACGTCAGGCGGCGACGACGGCACTGAGGAATGTGTCGATGGTCGAGCGCAACTGGTCCGCTTCGTCGGCCACTTCGCGCGAATCCCGATCCAGCTTTTGCGCTGCGGTCTCGGTTTCGCGAGCGGTGGTCAATACGGCGCCGACATTGGTCGCCACCTTCTGCGAGCCTGCCGCCGCCGCGTTGACCGAACGGCTGATGTCGTCGGTGGCCGCTCCCTGCTCCTCGACGGCGGCGGCGATGGCGCCAGTGTAGCGGTCGACCTCCTGCATCGTCGTGCTGATGGTCTGGATTGCCTCGACGGCGTCGGCGGTGGCCTCTTGGATATTGTCGACCTGGGCAGCGATCTCCTCGGTTGCCTTGGCGGTCTGTCCGGCCAGGTTCTTCACTTCCGAAGCGACGACAGCGAATCCCTTGCCCGCTTCGCCGGCCCTCGCGGCCTCGATGGTCGCGTTCAGGGCCAGGAGATTGGTCTGCTCGGCGATCTCCTTGATCAGCGTGACGACCTCTCCGATCTTGGTCGCGCCGAGGGCGAGGCGATTGATCTTGGTGTCGGCATCGCGCGTTCCCCGCGCCGCCTCGGCGACAATGACGCCGGTACGCTGGATCTGCCCTGAAATTTCGCTGATCGACGCGGCAAGCTCTTCGGTCGCGGACGCGACGGCCTGCACGTTGTCGGTTGCGTCGCATGAAGCATTCGAGGCTGCGCCTGCATCTTGCACCGTGCGCAGGGCGCCGGTGCCCAGCGAGCCGGCGGCAGCAAGCAGATCCTCGACCGTCTTGTTTACCGCGCCGAGCGCCGTCCGGGTGGACGCACGGAAGTCATCGATCAGTTTCTCGATGCGTTCCTGTCGCGCAGCACGGTCGGATGCCTCGACCGTCTTGTCCTTCTCGAGCGCGATGCGGGTGAGGGCGCTCTCCTTCAAGATGACGACGGCGCGGGCGATGGTTCCCACCTCGTTACCATATGTGGCGTAGGGGATTTCCTCGGCGAGATCGTCCCGGGAAATGCGCTCCATCAATCCTGAGAGCTGCGCCACGGGGCGGATGAGCCGAGCCACCAGCCAGGATGCGCCGACGGACATCAGCGCGGCCAGCAGCAGTCCGAGAAGGGAGACCTTCAACACCAATCCATCCTTGGTGGCGGCGACGGTGCTTTCGGGAATGCCCGCAAACAGTATGCCGATCACCTGACCGGCCGCAGTCTTGATCGGCGTGTAGATGGTGAGATAGGGCACGCCGAGGATGGCGGCCTCGCCGGTAAAGGTGCGCCCCGCCTTGACGGCCGCGTAGGCAGGTGAGGCCTTGCCGAGGTCGGTGCCGATCGCGCGGCTTCCGTCAGCCTTCTTGATCGAGGTCGTCGCGCGCGTGAAGTCGTCCTTGGCGGCGTCGTAAATGAAGATGGTGGCCGCTGCGTCTGCCGTGCGCGTGAGGTTGTCGATGAGGTTGTGGGTCGGGAACGGCGGGATGGCCGGCATCTCGATGTGGTCGACGGCATCCCCCGACCAGGCGATCGTCGTGTCCGCGACGTCCTTCTGCATCAGAAGGGCTCCCGTGCGGATGGCGATCATCTGTTTTTCAAATGCTTGCCGAGAGGCATCGGCCGACAGCGTCGTGTAGACGACGGAGAGAAGCAAGCACACCGTTAACGTAATGAAGATCGCAACGGCTGTGCCAATTACCTTCCACAACTTGACTCGATTAAGGAACATTATCCGCGTCTTCTGCAAAAAACCAATAGGACAAGGATTGCGCCGGCAATGATGAATCGAGACTTAAGGAGGCAATGCTTCGGAATATTTCCAATTGTCAGAAGCTCCCGTCCTTCGGCCGGCTCTTTCCACGAGCCTGCCAGATCGAGATCTTGGGGCAACGCGTGGGAGATCGGCTTTTCAGTTCACTTGCCCCGGTAACCCCGGAGGCTTGCTCCGCGCTTTCTTCCCTCTTGGCAAGGCCAGCCAGCGATGATCGGGCTGGTCATCCGATTGGCCCGCAAGTCTCGCGAAAGGTTTTTCTGTCAAATGAAGCAGGAGGTCAGCTATCGGCGATGCAGCTTGGTTCAAGCTTGTTCGGTCTCGGGCGTGGTCAAGTAGAATTAGGTTTTTGTTAACTGTGTTATTTCTTTATTGCTCGAAGAACTGCCCGAGGTGGGGAAATAAACGTTTTTCGTACTTATCTGATTCATCATGACCGAGAAGCACGTTTGGTCGAGCCTTGCACGACTGCCGTGACCGGCAAAGCCGGGTCGATTGGTGGAGGAAGAGCGCCGCGTATTGAGGGAGGCGGATCATGCAGTCACGAGTAGTCGCCTCGCAGAACATGTCCATCGGCAGTTCCACGAAAAAGACAGGTGGAAAGGCCAACGGCACACTGGCCCGTCGACGCCGCAATGGCGGCCATCAGGATGCGCGTTCGTTTCTCATCGCCGGCTGTCTGGCTCTGGTCGTTGCCGCGATCCTCGCGGCGATCTGGATTTACGTCAAACCGTTTCCCGTTGCCTCTTCCGAGCCCGGTCCTCGCCCTCCACCGAGCATTGCCGACCTGGAGGCCAAGAAAACCCATTCCTACTGGAAGGTCGGCAGCAGCACCTACCGGCACTACATAACCAACACTGGCACCGGCGAGATCGTCGATGCCGGGACGATAACTGTTCAGGAGATGCTCGAGCAGGGCATTGCGGTTCCTGGCTATTCGCCACCGGTCAAGTCGACTGGCGCCTCGACCGGAAAGAACGAACTGGCCATCCGCTTCAAGGCCTTGCAGGAGCACCTCAAGTAGCGGCCGGCTCGGCGCGCACCAGCATGCCGAACAGGTCGCGCGGTTCGTCCGGGTCGGCGAGCAGATCGAGCTCCTGATAGAAGGACGTGCCGGCGAGCTTGTCGCGTACATAGCGCAGCGCCGAAAAGTCCTCGATGGCAAATCCTACCGAATCGAAAAGCGTTACCTCGCCCGGCGAGGCGCGGCCGGGCGAAGCCCCGGTGAGTACTTCCCAGAACTCGGTAACGGGATGGTCGGCCGGCAGTTGCTGGATCTCGCCTTCGATGCGCGTTTGCGGCGCGTATTCCACGAAGATCGACGATCGCTTCAGGATGTCGCGATGAAGCTCCGTCTTGCCGGGGCAGTCGCCGCCAACCGCGTTGATGTGCACGCCCGAACCGACCATGTTGTCGGTCAGGATGGTGGCGTACTGCTTGTCGGCCGTCACGGTCGTGACGACATCCGCCCCTTCGACGGCTTCCTGGCCGGTGCGGCACGGGGTGATGGAGAAGCCGAGCGGGGCGAGGTTGCGCCGGCACTTCTCAGTCGCATCCGGATCGATGTCGTAAAGGCGCAGGTTGCGGATGCCGAGTATGGCCCCGAAGGCGAGGGCCTGGAATTCCGACTGCGCTCCATTGCCGATGATGGCCATGGTGCTGGCTCCCCGCGGGGCCAGGCGCCGTGCCGCCATCGCCGAGGTGGCGCCGGTCCTGAGCGCCGTTAGCAGCGTCATCTCCGAGAGCAGCATCGGGTATCCCGAGCCGACATCGGCCAGAACGCCGAAGGCCGTCACCGTCTGCTTGCCTTCGCGCATGTTCTTCGGGTGGCCGTTGACATACTTGAAGCCGTAGAGCGTCCCATCCGAGGTGGGCATCAGCTCGATGACGCCATCGACCGAGTGAGAGGCGACGCGCGGCGTCTTGTCGAAGGTCGGCCAGCGCCGAAAGTCTTCCTCGATGTAGTCGGCAAGCTCCACCAGAAAGCGCTCGACGCCAACGCTGAGCACCAGCCGCATCATGTTGTCGACCGAGACGAAGGGAACGATGGCGAGCGGGGATATGCTGTTCATGCGGCAAAGCTCCGGGTCGGGCGATCCATGACGGTGCGGCCCATCAGGCTGGCGAGAAGGTCGACCATCAGCGTGGCGGTACGGCCGCGCTCGTCAAGGAAGGGGTTAAGCTCGACAAGGTCGATGGAGGAAACGAGGCCGCTGTCGTGGAGCATCTCCATGATGAGGTGGGCCTCGCGGAAGGTCGCGCCACCCGGCGCCGTGGTGCCGACGCCGGGCGCGATCGATGGGTCGAGAAAATCGACGTCGAGGCTGACATGCAGCCGGCCATTCGCCGCCGCCACGCGTTCGAGAAAACGCCAGACCAGCGAGCCGACGCCGTGTTCGTCGAGGGCGCGCATGTCGTGGACGGTGACGCCGGAGCCTCCAAGCGCCCGTCGCTCGGCAGGGTCCACCGAGCGGATGCCGACCATGGTCACGTTACCAGGTGATAGCGGGTGGGACAGTGGCGGGTAGCAGTCGTGAAAGCCCTTCGCCCCGGTGAAATAGGCCACAGGTGTGCCGTGAAGATTGCCGCTCTGGGTGGTGTCGAGCGTGTGAAAGTCGGTGTGGGCGTCGAGCCACAGCACGAAGAGGGGCCGCCCGTCTTCCGCCGCGCGGCGGGCGATGCCCGGCACGGTACCGGCGGCCAGCGAATGATCGCCGCCGAGAAACACCGGCACGGCGCCGTCCGAGGCGCGATAGGCAGCCTCCGTCACGGCGCCGATCCAGGCGGCGATCTCGGGCAGGCGTCGCAGGTGAGGGTGGGGAGGCGTAACGGCTGGCAGCGGGCCTCGGGCGACATTGCCCAGGTCCTCGACGTCGTGGCCGAGCTCGGCGATCGCCTCGACGATGCCTGCGGTCCGATAGGCGCTCGGCCCCATCTCGCAGCCCATGCGGCCGGCGCCGTCCTCAACCGGAATGCCCAGAAGCCTCACCTTCATGCCTTCGTCCCTCGCTGTCGGATCGCGTGCATCTGGCCATGGCTTGCCGGCGAAGTGAACAGGAGGGATTGGCAGATTACATGGTTTGCCTTATCAAAATGGCAGTTCCATTGAGCAAAACGGAGTTTCATGGACCGGCTCGATCAGCAACTGGTCACTCTCCTGCGTCACGACGGTCGCCGTTCCGTGTCGGATCTCGCCGTCGAGCTGGGGGTTTCGCGCGCCACCGTGCGGTCTCGCATGGAGCGGCTGCAACGCGACGGAGATATCCTCGGCTACACGGTGATCCTGCGCAACGACGCCATCGAGGTCCCGGTGCGGGCCGTCATGATGATCGAGATCGAAGGGCACGTGCTGGACAAGGTGATCCGGCAACTCGGAGGTTTCCCGGAAGTTGCGGCTATTCACACCACCAACGGCCGTTGGGATCTCGTCGTGGAACTGGGTGCCGCGACGCTCACCGACTTCGACACGGTGTTGCGTCGTATTCGCCTTTTGCCGGGCATTACAGGTTCGGACACCAGCCTGCTCTTGACGACGCCGCGTACGACGCGTGCCCGTCTGAACAATGGGTGAGTGACGCCATCACTCCTTGCGGCGGCGATGGTTATCGAAGACCAGGCCGGTTTCGAGCGCCCGCTTGCCGAACTTCTCCCTGATTTCGTCCATGGCGCGCTCGGCGGCCGCCTTTCGCGTTGCCTTTTGGTCGACGAGGTCGGCCGGATCGGCGAAGCGGCTTTCGCAGAGATCCGAGACCGAGACTCCGATGAGCCGATATTTCTGTCCGTGCGCCTCTTCGGCGAGGAGTGCGTCGGCCGCCGTGAAGATGCGGTCGGCGAGCTGGGTGGGATCGGCAAGGCGCCGTGCCCGGGTCCTCAGCTTGAAGTCGGCGGTCTTGAGCTTCAGCGTCACCGTGGAACCGGCGATGTCTTCGTGCTTGAGGCCAAAGGAAACACGCTCCGCCTGCTCTCGCAGGATTGGGCGGAGGTCGCGGAGATCGGCCAGATCCTCAAAGAAGGTCACTTCCGAACCGACACTCTTGCGCTTCGAGTTGGGAATGACATGCCGGCTATCCTCGCCATGCGACAATCGGGCGATCCTGAGGCCGAGCGCGCCGTAGCGGCTGGCAAGTCGGGCGGGATCGGCGGCCTGCAAATCGCCGACCGTCCGGAAGCCATCGGCCGCAAGACGCTCGGAAAAGGCGCGACCGACGCCCCAGATCGTCGTGACTGGCCGGGGCGCCAGGAAAGCCGCCGCCTCCGACGATCCGATCACTGAGAAACCTCGGGGCTTGTCGAGATCGGAGGCGATCTTGGCGAGAAACTTGTTGGCGGCGAGGCCAACCGAGACGGTGATGCCGACCTCGCGTTCCACGTCCCGGGCGAAGCGGGCCAACACCAATGCGGGGCTGGCGCGGTGCAGTTGCTCTGTCCCAGACAGGTCGAGAAAGGCTTCGTCGATGGACAGCGGCTCGACGAGCGGCGTCAGTTCGAGCATCCGCCGCCGAATCTCGCGGCCGACGCGCGCATACTTTTCCATGTTGGGCGGGATCACCACCGCCTCGGGGCAAAGCTGCAAGGCCTTGAACATCGGCATGGCCGAGCGCACGCCGCTGATGCGGGCGATGTAGCAGGCAGTCGATACGACGCCGCGCTTGCCGCCGCCGATGATCAACGGCTTGGTGGCGAGCGAAGGGTCGTCTCGCTTTTCAACCGACGCATAGAAGGCGTCGCAGTCGACATGTGCGATGACGAGGCGGTGAAGGTCGGGGTGACGGAGGAGGCGCGGGCCGCCGCAGGCGGGGCAGCGGCGCCCCTCGGCCGGAGCCGGGGCGAGGCAATCCCTGCAAAAACCACCCGACGCTTGGGACATGTTCGCCTCCCGGCGGCTCCTCTTGCCCTCGCCGGCCAATCAGAACTCGCTGTCACCCGCCAGTGCGTGGTGGGCTGCGGCGATCATGGTCGGTCTCACTTGGGCCGCTTCCACGAAGGAGAGAAGCAGCGACTCGTCGGCCAGGAAGAATTCCAGTACCCCGGCGAGAAAGCCGGGTTCGCGTGCCGCCACCCGAAGATCGGCCGGCCCGATGCCCGAAAGTGACAGGAACCGACCGAGCGCATCCGGATTTCCTGCAAGGTAGGAGAGGGCGGAAACGGCCAACTCCTCCGCGGCGTCAAGGGTAAGTCTTTTACCAATGGGCATATTCGATCCACCGTTTGGGATTGCTAAAGGAATCCGTACTATATTTGTTATACTGGAATCAGTGCGGCAACCTATCCCCACCGGAAGGCGCTCCTGCGTACGAGCCGAGTGCGCCGGAACGAAAACCGCCAAGCACCCGGCAAAACCGGTGCGCAAGGCGGAAAGAGAGTCGAATGGCCAAGACAGTTCTCATCGTCGAGGACAACGAGCTCAACATGAAGCTCTTCCATGATCTCCTGGAAGCGCACGGTTATCGCACGATTCAAACACGCAATGGGATCGAGGCTCTTGATCTGGTGCGCACCCACCGGCCGGACCTCATTCTCATGGACATCCAGCTGCCGGAAGTGTCGGGGCTCGAGGTCACCAAGTGGCTGAAGGAAGATGACGAGTTGCGCTCGATCCCCGTGGTTGCGGTCACCGCTTTTGCCATGAAGGGCGACGAGGAGCGCATCCGCCAAGGGGGCTGCGAGGCTTATATCTCCAAGCCGATTTCAGTTTCAAAGTTCATCGAGACGGTGCGGACGTATATCGGCGACCAATAAGCGCCGGTCGGATCGGAAGTGTGTGATGACAGCGCGTATTCTTGTTGTCGACGACATATTGGTCAACGTGCGCCTCATGGAGGCTCGCCTTACCGCCGAATATTTCGATGTCCATACCGCCACTTCTGGCGCCGAAGCGCTGGCGATGCTCGACAACGCCACCTATGACATCGTCTTGCTCGACGTCATGATGCCGGGGATGGATGGTTTCGAGGTTTGTCGCCGCATTCGCGCCAATCCCAAGACGACCCAGTTGCCGGTGATCATGGTCACCGCGCTCGATCAGCCCGCCGATCGCGTCCATGGCCTCGAGGCCGGCGCCGACGATTTTCTCACCAAGCCGGTTTCCGACACCCAGCTCATCACGCGCGTGAAGAGCCTCGTTCGCCTCAAGCAGCTCACGGACGAGCTCGATCTCAGGGCCAATCAGGGTTCGGTCGCCTTCGACCGGGCAATGACCTATGCCGATCTCACTGCGCGCGCGCCCGGTCGCGTGCTGCTGGTCGAGGATCGCCGCTCGGCATACGTGCGGATCGCCCAGGCACTGTCCAGCGAGATGGGGGTCGATATCGAGACCAATCCCCAGGAGGCGTTGTTCCGTGCCGCCGAAGGCGATTATGACCTCGTCATGATTTCCATGGGGCTTGATGATTACGACGCGCTTCGTCTTTGTTCGCAGTTGCGGTCACTGGACAGGACGCGTTTGCTGCCGATCCTGCTGATCGCCGATCCTGACGAGGGCAACCGGCTGACGCGTGGCCTCGAACTCGGCATCAACGACTACCTGATCCGGCCGGTGGACGCCCAGGAGCTCATTGCGCGTTGCCGTACCCAGATCCGCCGCAAGCGCTATACCGACCGGCTGCGCGCCAGTGTGCTGCAGACCATGGAGCTTGCCATCACCGATGCGCTGACCGGTCTATACAATCGCCGCTACCTGGACTCGCACCTTGCCGCACTCGTCGATCGCGCCGGCGAGAAGAAGGGCGATCTGTCGCTTCTGATCATCGACATCGACTATTTCAAGCGGGTCAACGACACCCACGGCCATGATGCCGGCGATGAGATCCTGCGTGAGTTCGCCACTCGCATCCGCCGCAATCTGCGGGCGCTCGACTTGCCCTGTCGCTTTGGCGGCGAGGAGTTCGTGATCGTGATGCCGGAAACCGACTACGGCATCGCCTCCATCGTTGCCGAGAGGCTTCGCACCAAGATTGCCCGCGATCCCTTCGCCATTCACGGCGGGGCGGAGTTCGTCGATGTGACGATTTCCGTTGGCGCCGCCTATATCCTGCACAACGGTGACACGCCGGAGTCCCTGCTGAAGCGCGCCGACAATGCCCTTTATCGCGCCAAGGCCGAGGGGCGGAACCGGGTCGTGCTCGCCGCCGCCTGATCGCAGGCACTCCCAGAGCGTCTTGCTTGCCGATGGTCGGCCATGGCCGAGGAGTCGATGACTTCTCGGGGCGAACCTGTTTTGAAAATCAGTGGCATGAGTGGCTTGGTGCTACTCATCGGCTGTCTCTGATCCTCTTGTCGGCGAACACTTCGAGTCATGAATTAAGGTTACTTCTTTATGGTTAAAGTATCGAGAAGCGATGCTTGGCCTGTATGTTGTTGTAAATAACTCGTTAAAACGGTAGAAAAATATTGTTGATAGTCTAGAGATTTTGGAAAGAGTACAATTGCTTTCCAACTACAACCCGGTGAAGCCAGGTCCGCCGCATCTCCTGGTCTTGTCGGGTCGGTCGATCGATGCCGGCGAGAGTGGCCTCCTCGTTGACCCGGTATCGATCGACCACTCTTGCGTGGTCGGTTCGGCTGGCGCCGATCCAGGTGTTCCTGTCGGCGTATGTCGCTCCTCATCGCACTTTACGTGGCCGATTGCCGTTCTCGCCGGCATCGCATGCCGCGAACTCATGCATACACGGTTCTGAGCTGCTGTCTTGGTGGTCGAGGGGCGTTCTCGCGGCCGTTCCGCTCGATCCAGACTCTTCCAACTCAAGCGGGTTTTGGCCTGACCGACCGGAGTTGGACGGGCTCTTCCGCCTCTGTCAGTGTTGGTGGTGTTTTCCGACGACAGCTTCCTGCTGGCTTTGTGATGCAACTGGACTGGCGGTATGCAGGCCTTCAGTGAAGGAACTTGACGTGGGTTGCCGATGCTATCCACAACTGACTGCTCACGTGAGGGGCAAATCGGCCTTGCGATCAGTCTAAAATATAGGCGAATTGCATTTTGCTTAGACATTGAGCAATTTGACTTGCATTTCTGACCACTTCCCCGGCAAACTGGCGTCATTACAAGCCTATAAGGGGAACGTCATGCTGAAATCCGCCCGCTGCCTCGCCGCGAGGGTCGCTTTCGTCGGCCTCGCTGGGGTTGCTTCGCTCGTCGCTGCAACGGCTGCCTTTGCCGATACACCCGTCAAGTTCACGCTCGATTGGAAGTTCGAGGGGCCGGCGGCCGGCTTCCTGCTCGCTCTCGACAAGGGCTACTTCAAGGCCGAGGGGCTGGATGTCACCATCGACAGCGGCAATGGTTCGGTGGAGTCAATTTCGCGCGTCGCCACCGGCACCTACGACATGGGCTTCGGCGACATCAACTCGCTGATCAAGCTGCTCGACGAGGACCCGTCGCAGAAGATCAAGGGCGTTTTCATGGTCTATGATCGCCCGACCTTTGCCATCGTTGGCCGTAAGTCGCTCGGTATTACCGACGATCCGAAATCCCTCGAAGGAAAGAAGCTTGGCGCGCCGCCGCCGGATGGCGCTTTTGCCCAGTGGAAGGCCTTCAAGGCCGTCGCCGGTATCGACGACAGCAAGATCACGCTTGAATCGGTCGGCTTTCCGGTGCGCGAACCGATGTTGGCCAAGGGTGATGTCGACGCCGTCTTCGGCTTCTCGTTCTCGGTGATCCTGAACCTCAAGGCCCAGGGCGTGCCGGCCGATGACATCGCGCCGATCCTGATGGCCGAGCATGGCCTCAACCTCTATGGCAACACCGTCACCGTGAATACCGATTTCGCGGCCAGCAATCCCGAGGTGGTAAAGGGCGTGCTCAAGGCGCTTGCCAAGGGCTTCGCAGACGCGGTCGCAAACCCGCAGGAGGGTGTCGATGCCGTGCTGAAGCGCAACGAGACGCTGAACCCAGACATCGAACTCGAACGCCTCACCATGGCCAACGCCCAGAACATCAAGACTCCCTATGTCGTCGAACACGGCATGGGCGGCGTCGATCCGGAGCGGCTCGCCGCTTCCATCGAAACGCTGAAGACCTCGATGGGCCTCAAGGGTGCGGTGGCTGCCGACCAAGTGTTCGATGCGAGCTTCCTGCCGCCCGAAGGCGAACGCATGCTGCCCTGATCAAGATATGTGGACCGGTCGAGGCCTCTCGGCCGGTCTCGCGCTTTCCCCGAACAGCGAGCCTGAAACGCGAGGCACATGACCCATCTCGTCTCCATCGAAAACGTCGACATGCGCTATGGCGGGGCGAGCGGAACGCTGGCCGTGGCCGACCTCACATTCAAGGTTGACAAGGGCGAGTTCGCCGCCGTCGTCGGCCCCTCCGGTTGCGGCAAGTCGACGCTGATGCGCCTCGTCACCGGGTTGCACATTCCCCAGGCGGGCAATGTCATCGTGGCCGGCCAACACGTTACCGAGCCGGTGAGCATCGTTGGCATGGCCTTCCAGAACCCAAGCATGCTGCCGTGGCGCACCACGCTCGACAACATCCTGCTGCCGCTGGAGATCGTCGAGAAACACCGCAAGCGGCTGCGCGCTCACAAGGCCGAGTATGTTGAGAAGGCTGAGCACTTGCTCGAAGTGGTCGGCCTCAAGGGGTTTGGGTCGAAGTTTCCCTGGCAGCTCTCCGGCGGCATGCAGCAGCGCGCCAACCTCTGCCGCGCGCTGATCCATGAGCCGCAGCTCCTGATGCTGGACGAGCCGTTCGGTGCGCTTGATGCGTTCACCCGTGAAGAGCTCTGGTGTGTCATCCGCGACCTGCATGCCGCGCAGGACGTGACCATCATTCTGGTCACGCATGACCTGCGCGAGGCGGTGTTCCTCGCCGACAAGATCCTGGTGATGAGCGCGCGTCCCGGTCGCGTCTTGCGCGAGCACCGCGTTCCCTTCGCCCGGCCGCGCGATTTGGAGATCACTTACGACAAGGCTTTCAACGACGTCGTTCACGAACTGCACGGCGAGATCGCAAACGCGAGGAGGGCGGCATGAGCGCTGTTGTCGAGGACATTCAGAAGCCCGAGCCGACAAAGCCTCTGGTCGCCCGCATTAACTGGGTGAAAGCGTCCCCCTGGCTCTACACCATCGCACTGTTCGCCATCTGGGAGGCGGCGGTCCGGATTTTCGATCTGCCATACACCATCCTGCCGGCGCCCTCGCGCATCTTCGCCGCCTTCTACCAGTATTGGTCGCCGCTCTGGAAAAACTCGCTGCAGACTCTCTACACCACCACGCTCGGCTTTCTGATGGCGGTGGTCGGCGGACTGGCACTCGGGCTCTTTATCGGCTGGTCGAAGGTGATCTACGCCGGACTTTATCCGCTGATGATCGGCTTCAACGCCGTGCCGAAGGTTGCCGTTGTGCCGATCCTGGTCATCTGGTTCGGCATCGGCGCCGTGCCGGCCATGCTGACGGCCTTTCTGATTTCCTTCTTCCCGATCGTCGTCAACGTCGCCACCGGTCTCGCCACGATCGAACCGGAAACCGAGGATGTGCTCCGGGCGCTTGGCGCCAAGAAGCTCGACATCATGCTGAAAGTGGGAATCCCTCGCTCGATGCCGTATTTTTTCGGCTCGCTGAAGGTGGCGATCACGCTCGCCTTCGTCGGCTCGGTGGTGTCGGAGACGGTGGCCTCCAACTACGGCCTCGGCAATCTGATGAGCTCGGCTCAGAGCCAGTTCAACGTCCCCCTCGTCTTTGCCGGTCTGCTGGCGCTCGCCGTCGAGGGTATCGTCATGTATTCGATCATGGCTTGGGTGGAGAAGCGCATGACCGGATGGGCGCATCGGTCCTCAATGTCGCACTGAGAGAACGAACTTCGGCTGGAACGGCCTTGCGCGGCAAGGGTTTGCTGCCTTAGCTGCGCTTGGTCAATCCGAAGGAAGAGTGAAGATGTCATCGATAGATCGTGCCGCCCTTGCCGCCGCCGTGGCCTCCCTGCCGGAGCGTTTCAAGGGGGCGGGTGGCACGGTCGGCGTGATGAAGGATGGCGAGGTCATCGTTCGGGAGGCGTGGGGTTACGCCGATCAGGACGCAGGCCTGGCCATGACGCCATCCCGCCTCCTTCCGATATGCTCCATCAGCAAGCAGATGACCTGCGGCGTGTTGCTCGATCTCGTTGGCGATCCCGCGGCGTTTGATGATCGACTTGCTGGCTTCCTGCCGAACTTGCAGGGCCGACGGCCGACTGTGCGCGAACTCTGCGACAACCGCTCCGGCTTGCGCGACTACTGGGCACTCACCGTCCTTCATGGTGCTCACCATGAGGGTGTCTTCCGCCGCGAGGACGCGAGGCCGCTGTTCGCCCGCATGAAGACCACCCATTTCGAGCCGGGTAGTCAGTACTCGTACTCCAATGGCAACTACCGCATCCTCTCGGATCTCCTTGAGGACCAGTCCGGACGTTCGCTTGCCGAGCTCTACCGCCGTCACATTTTTGAGCCTGCCGGCATGAGCGCTGCCCGTCTTGCCTCCGACACGGCGCTGCCGCTCAACGGCACGATCGGCTACGAGGGCAGTCCGGCGCTCGGTTGGTTCCCTGCGACGAATCGCATCTTCTGGACCGGGGATGCCGGCGTGGCGGCGACGCTTGACGATATGCTCGCCTGGGAGGGTTTCATCGATCGGACTCGCAACGATGCGAATGGTCTCTACCGCCGCCTGTCGGCGCCGACGGCTTTCGCCGACGGTGGTCCGGCTCGCTACGGCATGGGCCTTGCGCACGATCGAATCGACGATATCGCGATTACCGGTCACGGCGGGGCGCTGCGGGGCTTCCGCATTCGCCGGTTGCACGCGGCGGCCGAGCGGCTGTCGGTCGTCGTCATGTTCAACCACGAGGCCGACGCTCACGCTGCCGCGCTTTTCGTGATGCGCGCGGCGCTCGGTCGACCGTCGTCGCCACGCAATGGCGCGCCGGTCGGAGAGGGGTGGGCGGGCACCTATCTTGAACCGGAGTCGGGGCTTTCGGTCGAAGTGATCACCCATGGCAATGCCGTCCTGGCCAACATGGGTGGGGGTGCCGAGGTGCTGTCGCTTGGTGAGGATGGTGCGGCGCGTTCGGTGGGGATGAACCTTTCCCGCGAGGGCGACGGTTTGCGCCTGGAGCGCCCGGGTGACAATCTTCGTGGTCTGGCGGCGCGGCTTGTCGGCACCCCGTTGGCGGACATCGCCGGCCGCTACTGGTCGGCGGAAACCGACTCGGTTCTGGAGATCGAAGCCGTTGGACCTGCCTTTGCCGGCCGCTTCGATGGGTTTCTCGGTCGCGGACCAATGCACCAGATCCGACCGTTTGCCGGCGATGTCTGGAAGCTGGCAACGCCGCGCAGCATGGATGCGCCGGCACCGGGCGACTGGACGATGCAGGTTCGCCGCGCGGCGAGCGGCGCCGTCGAGGGGCTCACCCTCGGTTGCTGGCTTGCTCGAAACGTTGCGTTCAGGCGGCTCGTCTGACCGTCATCTCGCTTGAAACAATTCATAATTGTTACCTACCGTGCCTGCGCGCGATGCGGCAATCTGTCCGTCGCGTCAACCGGATGTCTTTCATTCTTTTGGCTGAATTGACGGTCTCGCACATCGGACCTAGGTTCTTCATCGTGAATTAATTAATCGAGGGAAGCGCGGGAGAACTTGCCTCGGCTGGGCGACGACGGTTGGGAGGCCGTCGTCGCCACCTTCAACAGTCGACAAGTCGGTTGCTTTGCTCTGTTCCGGGGGAGTGAGAATGTCGGCCCGCACGATGCGGACCGGGCAGGGGTCGAACTCTGCTCAGGTTCGTCTCTATAACGAGCGGATCGTACTGCAGGCGCTACGCCGGTTTGGCGAGGCGTCCAAAGCAGACCTTGCTCGTGCGGCCGGACTTACCAACAATGCCATTGGCGCCATTATCGCCTTTCTCGCCTCCGCCGGCCTCGTGGTCGAACTTGGCAAGAAGCGTGAAGGGCAGCGTGGCCAGCCGGCAACCATGCTGGCGCTGGCGCCCGAGGGCGCCTACTCCATCGGCGTTCGCATCGACCGTGTTGGCTGCGAGACGGTGTGTGTCGATTTCGGAGGGCACATTCTTGCCAGCCGGTCGCACGATACGCTGCTGCCGCCACCAAAGGACATGCTGGCGATCGTAGCCGATGACATCAAGTCGCTGGAAGAGGAGATCGGGCCGGAGCGCTGGGAGCGGCTTGCCGGCATCGGTCTCGCCCAGCCCTATCATCTCGGAAGCTGGCTGCGCGAGCTGGAACTGCCGGCCAACTCCTTCCGCTTGTGGGACGATTTCGATTTCGGCGCAGCGCTCGAAGCGGAGACCGGCATCCCCGTTTTCGTTGAGAACGACGGAAACGCCGCTGCCATTGCCGAGTTGTTTTACGGACATGGCCGGGCACGATCGGACTTCATCTATCTCTTCATCGGGGGGGCTGTTGGCGGCGGCATTGTGCTCGATGGCGACTGCCTGCGCGGCAGTCGCGGCAATGCGGGCGACTTCGCCATGATGCCTGTGCCGGCGTCGATGCTGCCATCGGCGCCTAGGCCCGAACGCTCTTGCGACGTGCTGCTCACCCGGACGTCTTTGGCTGGACTTCGCCGCCATTTGCGCTGGCACGGTCATGTCGTCGATACGCTGGCCGAGATCGGCGACCTCTTCCGTCGCCAGCCCCGGCCGGTCGCGTTCGACGAATGGATCGATGACGCCGTCGCCGCCTTTGTTCCTGCCATCCTTTCCACCACGGCGGCGCTTGACGTCGATCAGGTCGTTCTTGAGGGCGATCTCGATTGCGGGCTCATCGAGATCATCGTCGAGCGTCTTGCCGAAGCGCTTGGCGCCGCCACGCCGGAAAGCGTGCCCGTCGCAAACGTGCTCGAGGGCTCGTTCGGAGCTCGCGCCGGCGCCCTTGGTGCCGCCACGCTGCCACTCTTCTTCAACTTTTCGCCGCGCTCGTCGATCCTGACCGGTACGGCGCCCATGTTCAGGGAGTTCAGAGACTATGCCGTCCGCGCCTGAGACGACACCTATCCTCGAGATGCGCGGCATCTCCAAGACCTTTCCGGGCGTGAAGGCGCTCGCCAATGTCGAGCTGACCGTCTACCCTGGCGAGGTCCATGCCCTGATGGGAGAGAATGGCGCCGGCAAGTCGACGCTGATGAAGATTCTTTCGGGCGCCTACCGGGCCGATTCCGGCGGTGAACTGCGCATCAATGGCGAAGTCATCCATATCGACGGCCCGCTCAGCGCCAAGACGAAGGGCATCGCCGTCATCTACCAGGAGCTCAGCCTGTCGCCCAACCTGACGGTGGCCGAGAATATCTACCTCGGTCGCGAACTGTCGTCGGGCGGTCAGGTCGATCGAGCCCGCATGCGCGCCGACTGCAAGGGCGTGCTCGACCGCCTCGGCGCCACCTTCGGGCCGACAACCATCGTCTCGACGCTGTCCATCGCCGAGCGGCAAATGGTGGAGATCGCCCGCGCCATCCACGCCAATGCCCGCATCCTCGTCATGGACGAGCCGACCACCGCCCTGTCCTCGCGCGAGACCGACAAGCTGTTCGATCTCATCCGCACGCTGCGCGCCGACGGCCTCGCCATCATCTACATCTCGCACCGCATGGCCGAAGTCTACGAGCTGGCCGATCGCTGCTCGGTGCTGCGCGACGGCAGCTATGTCGGCACCCTGACGCGGGACGAACTCAACGCCGAGACACTCGTCAAGATGATGGTCGGTCGCGACCTCTCCAAGTTCTACAAGAAGGACCACGACGCCAAGGGCAGCCGGGGCGAGGTCATCCTCAAGGTACGCGACGTGAGCGACGGTCACCGCGTACGCGGTTGTTCCCTGGAGCTGCATCAGGGCGAGGTTCTCTGTCTGGCTGGTCTGGTGGGGTCGGGACGGACGGAACTTGCCCGCCTGATCTACGGCGCCGACACCCGCAAGAGCGGCAGCATCGAACTTGACGGCAAGCCGCTCGACATCAATAGACCGATCCAGGCCGTCAATGCCGGCATCGTCTACCTCACCGAGGATCGCAAGGGACAGGGCCTGTTCCTCGACATGACAGTGCAGGAAAATGTCAACCTGCAAGTGATTGGGCGCGACGCCAGCGGGGGAGGGTTTCTCAACCTCAGGAAGGCCCGGGCGCGTGCCGTCGATGCCATCAAGGCACTGTCGATCCGCGTCGCCGGTCCGATCGTCGAGGTGGGATCGCTGTCCGGCGGCAACCAGCAGAAGGTTCTGCTATCGCGCCTCCTGGAGACGCGGCCCCGCGTGCTCATTCTCGACGAACCGACACGCGGTGTCGACATCGGCGCCAAGTCGGAGATCTACCGCATCATCGACGACCTCGTGCAGGCGGGCGTCGGCGTGCTGGTCATCTCCTCGGAGATGCCGGAAGTGGTCGGCATCGCCGATCGCGTGCTGGTGATGCGCGAGGGGCACATCGTCGGCGAGGTCGGCGGCACCACCGGTATCGAGATCACCCAGGAAAACATCATTGCCCTGGCCGCCGGCCTCGCTCAACCGAGCGCGCCTGCTGCCTGAAGCCACAAGAAACGAAAGCAAGGGAACCGCCATGTCCCAGGAAACCTCGGCCACCGATCTCACCCGTGAGAAGGCCGCCGCCAATCGTCAGGTCCTCATCCAGCAGATCATTCGCACCGTCGGCATGCTGCCGATCCTGATCCTGCTCGGCATCGCCTTCCAGCTGATGTCAGGCCGCTTCATCTCACCACAGAACCTCTCCATCGTGACCCAGCAGGCGTCGATCAACACCGTGCTCGCCTGCGGCATGACGGCGGTGATCCTGACTGGCGGCATCGACCTCTCGGTCGGCTCCATCCTCGCCGCGTCGGCCATGGTGGCGGTGATCGGATCGCTCATTCCCGACATGGGCATGATCGGCATTCCGCTGGCGCTGTTCGCCGGCCTGGTGTTTGGCCTCATCAACGGTTCGCTGGTCGCCTTCATCGGCCTGCCGCCGTTCATCTCGACCCTCGGCTCGCTCACCGCCGTGCGCGGTGTCGCCCGACTGCTCGGCAACGACACCACCGTCTTCAACTCGCACCTGCCCTTCGCCTTCATCGGCAACGGCTACCTGTTCGGCATTCCCTGGCTGGTGATCATCGCCTTCCTGTCGGTGATCGTCACCTGGATCATCCTGCGGCGGACGGTGCTCGGCGTGCATATCTACGCCACCGGCGGCAACGAGAGCGCCGCCCGCCTCTCGGGCATCAAGGTCTGGGCGGTGTTCCTGTTCGTCTACGGCTTCTCGGGCCTGATGGCCGGCCTCGGCGGCGTGATGAGCGCGGCCCGCCTGTTCGCCGCCAACGGCACCCAGCTCGGCCAGTCCTACGAACTCGACGCCATCGCGGCGGTCATCCTCGGCGGCACGTCGTTCACCGGCGGCGTCGGCTCCATCTGGGGCACGCTGATCGGCGCGCTGATCATCGCCGTGCTGTCCAACGGCCTCGTGCTGATCGGCGTCTCCGACATCTGGCAGTACATCATCAAGGGCCTCGTCATCATCATTGCCGTGGCGCTCGACCGCGTCCGTTCGCAGGGCGGGGCGCGCACCTGAGCCGTCGGTCCGAAAAGCCGGAGTCTTTTCGGACCGGGCAGATGCTCGGAAACGAGGACTGGGCAGAGTGCCTCGCCCAGTCCCAGAAATTCGGCGGCGGGCTGTCCCCGCCTCCGCATCTGGGGTGGTGTATCGCCGGTAGAGGCCGGTAGCCATGCCACCCCTGCAATCCACCGGCGGGACCGCCTCGCGGCCGGCCGGACATAGCAGGCGCGTCAGGCGGGAGGAGATCCGCCAGGCCCAGCCGGCATCCCAAGGAGGAACGTAGTCATGAAGTCTCGCAGCATTCTGCTCGCCGCCGCCGCCGCCGTTGCTTTCACCGGCGTCGCCTCGGCCAAGGACCTCAACAAGATCGGTATTTCGCTCGGTTCCATGGGCAATCCGTTCTTCGTCGCCCTTGCCACCGGCGCGACGGACAAGGCCAAGGAGATCAATCCCAACGTCGAAGTCACCGCCCTCGGCTATGACTACGACATGAACAAGCAGTTCACCCAGATCGATAACTTCATCGCCGCCGGCGTCGACCTGATCCTCCTGAATCCGGCCGATCCGAAGGCTGTGGCCCCGGCTATCGCCCGCGCTCAGGCCGCTGGCATTCCGGTCGTCGCCGTTGACACCGCCGCCGAGGGCGCCGATGCCACCGTGACCACCGACAACGTCCAGGCCGGCGAGATCGCCTGCCAGTACATCGTCGACAAGCTGGAAGGAAAGGGTGACGTCGTCATCATCAACGGCCCGCAGGTGTCGGCCGTCATCGACCGCGTCGTCGGTTGCAAGAAGGTGTTCGGCGCCAACTCCGGCATCAACGTGCTGTCCGACGATCAGGACGCCAAGGGCTCGCGCGACGGCGGTCTCAACGTCATGCAGTCGATGCTGACCCGCTTCGAGAAGATCGATGCCGTGTTCGCCATCAACGACCCGACGGGTATCGGCGCCAGCCTTGCCGCCAAGCAGGCCAATCGCACCGACCTGTTCATCACGGCCGTCGACGGCGCGCCCGACATCGAAGCCGAGTTGAAGGACACCTCGTCCCTCGTCCTCGCCTCGTCGAGCCAGGATCCCTATGCCATGGCGCAGCTCGCCACGCAGATCGGCATCGATCTGCTCAATGGCAAGAAGCCCGAGCAGCAGGTGACGTTGTTGCCGTCCAAGCTCGTGACTCGCGAGAACGTGGCCGACTACAAGGGCTGGACGGCTGCTCGCTGAGCCATTGCCCGATCGTTTGGGTCTAGACTTGCATCCCCGGGGAGCACGGCTCCCCGGGGATTGCTTTTAAGGCGAAAATGTGTGGCTTGCCGGTGTGGCAGGCAGTGTCTGCCCGCTTTTTAATGTTGCAATTCCAACATTGATGTTGTTGCATCTGCAAATATAGTCCTGCACGGATCCGGCCAGCATGCTCTACCATGATGCCTTTCTCGCCCGTCTCGAAGGTGGCCTGCGTTCAGCGCTACCGACTTGGAATATCGATGAAACAGCGGGATTATCGCTGCTGACCATTTCCGAGAACGCCACTTTCATGGTGGACGATGCTCAGGGTGGCGGACGCAAGATCTTGCGCGTACATCGCCCGGCTTACCACAGCGATGAAGAGATATCGTCCGAACTGCAATGGATCGAGGCTTTAAGGGAGGCGGGCATCATCGCCACGCCGGCGCCGATTCACGCAAGAGACGGACGGCTGCTCGCCACCTTTTTCGACGGCGAAACGCATCGCAATGTCGTGGCGTTCGAATTCATGAACGGTAAGGCCCCCGACGAGGCCGGCGATCTTGCGAGGTGGTACGGCCATCTCGGCGAGATCTCCGCCCGTCTCCACGCTCATAGTCGAGCGTGGTCGCCGCCGGCTGGCTTTACTCGCAAGACCTGGACGTTCGATACTATCATCGGCCCGAACGCCTATTGGGGCGATTGGCGCGCTGCGCTTGGCCTGGACGATGTCGGCCGTTCGGTGCTCGAAAGGGTGGCGGCCCGGCTCCAGCAGGAAACAGCCTCCTTCGGCACTTCGCCCGATCGTTTTGGCTTGATCCACGCTGACATGCGCGCCGCCAATCTCCTGGTGGATGGCGACCGACTGGGCGTCATCGACTTCGACGATTGCGGCTTCTCCTGGTTTGCCTACGACTTTGCCGCTTCGATTTCTTTCATGGAAACCGAGCCCTTTATCCCCGAGCTGATGGCGGCTTGGCTCGATGGCTATGCGCGCCTCGCCCCGCTCGATCCGGAGCAGGCGGCGGCGTTGCCCATGCTGGTGATGCTGAGGCGGATGCAGCTCACCGCCTGGATCGCTTCGCATTCCGAAACGCCGACGGCACAGTCCATGGGGGCGGCCTACACCGCCGGCACCATCGACCTCGCCGACCGCTATCTCGCCGCCGATTTCCTGAAGGGTGTGGCATGAGTCCGACCAAGCAGATTCTCGCCCTCAATCGCTTCGAGGCTTCGGAGGGGACGGCGCTGGCGCCGGAGCTGGCGGAGCGTGTCGCCAAACGTCAGGCCACCTTCGGCGCGTCGTCGGTGCTCTTCTACAAGGAGCCGATCGAGATGGTGCGGGCGGAAGGCGTCTTCATGTATGACGCCGAGGGGCGGCGCTACCTTGATGTCTACAACAACGTGCCATCGATCGGCCATTCCCATCCGGCTGTCGCCGAGGCGGTGGCCAGGCAGATAGCCGTCCTCAACATCCACACCCGCTACCTGACTAAGCCGGTCGAGGCCTACGCGGAAAAGCTGCTGTCGCGGTTTCCGCCGCCGCTCACCAACCTCACCATGACCTGTACCGGCTCGGAGAGTAACGACCTTGCCATGCGGATCGCCGAGGCGGCGACGGGAAAGCGCGGGTTTGTCGTCACCCGCGCCGCCTACCATGGCAACACCCAACACGTGACCGCCATCTCGCCATCATCGATGAAGTCGAAGCCTGTGCCGGACTTCGTGCGCGTCATACCCGAGCCTGACCCGGCCCAGGCGCCGGGCGGCGATGTCGCCGCCTTCTTTGCGAACAATCTTCAGACCGCGATCGACGATCTCGAAGCGAATGGCGTCGGCTTTGCCGCTGTCATTGTCGATACCATCTTTTCCTCCGACGGAATCTTCGCCGATCCTCCGGGCTTCCTGAAGTCGGCGGTCGATGTCGCCCACAAGGCCGGTGGTCTCTTCATCGCCGACGAAGTGCAGCCCGGTTTCGGTCGGACTGGCGGCGGCCTTTGGGGCTTCTCGCGTCACGGCATCGTTCCCGACGTCGTCACGATGGGAAAGCCGATGGGCAACGGTTTCCCGATGGCCGGCGTCGTCACTCGGCCGGACCTTCTGTCGCTGTTCTGCGAGGAGACCGGCTACTTCAACACCTTCGGCGGCAATCCGGTGGCAGCCGCCGCCGGTTCGGCGGTGCTTGACGTCATCGACGGAGAGGGGCTCATCGACAATGCTCGCGACGTCGGCGCCTATTTCAAGGCAAACCTTTTGACGGTGATGGGCAATCGTCGCGATATCGGGGCCGTGCGCGGAGCCGGTCTGTTCATCGGTCTCGACTTCGTCGATGACGACGGCCGGCCCGATCAGGGGCTAGCCACCTTCGTCATCAATGCCATGAAGGAGCGCGGCGTCCTGATTGGCGCTGCCGGACTCTGGGGCAGCACACTGAAGATCCGGCCGCCGCTCTGCTTTTCGAGGGAGAATGCCGAGTTCTTTGTCGAGACGCTGAAGGCGATTTTGGCGGACCGCTGAACCGGCGGAAGTCGGAGGAACGGCGCTGCCAAGCGCCGCTCCTCCTGAACAACTCAGCCCTCCATCGCTTCCAGCGCGCCGAGGCTTTCCGGCAGGATCTGCCCGCCGTCGACGGTGATGGTCTGGCCGGTAATGTAGGCTGCCTCTTCGGACGCAAAGAACAGGGCGGCGTTGGCGATGTCGGCCACCGTGCCCAGTCGCTTCAGCGGGATCGACGCCTCCATCTTGGCGATGTAGTCCGGTCCCATCCCCTCAAGACCCTCGGTGAAGATGTTGCCCGGCAGCACGGCGTTGACGGTGATGCCCTTTGGCGCCAGTTCGATCGCCGCCGTGCGCATGAAGCCGAGCTGGCCGGCCTTGCTCGCACCGTAGTGCGACCATCCCGGATAACCGGTGACCGGGCCGGTGATCGACGATGTCAGCACGATGCGGCCTCGGCCGGCTTCTGTCATCGCCGGAAGCACGGCCGACACGCTGAGGAAGGTGGAGCGGAGATTGGTGGAAATGACGTGGTCGAAATCGGCGGCCGTCATTTCGGACAGCTTGGCGGCGGGAAAGATGCCGGCATTGGCGCACAGGACATCGATGGAGCCATGGCGATCGACCGCCGCCTTGGCCATCGCCGCGCATCCCTCCGGCGTCGATACGTCGGCGCCGAAGCCGCTGGCGTTCGGTCCAATCGTCTTTGCGACGGCCGAAGCGTCGGACTCGCTTCGCGATACAACCAAGACGTTGAGGCCGGCCTCACCGAAACGAAGGGCAATTCCCTTGCCGATACCCCGGCTCCCGCCGGTGACGATCACTGTCCTTCCATGTAGTGACTGCAACATTTAGTTCCACCTTCTCTCGTTGTTTGACCAAAAATCCGGCATATCGGTCATGCCTGCGGCAGCAGAAGGTCAAAAAAGATGCGGTATGCGGTGAACATGATATTTACCCCGGAAACAAGGGATTTTGGCGGGTATATATCCTGTGTCTGCAACCCGGCGAGCGTCCCGCCTACCGCACGGCTGCCCTTCGTTGAGGTCAACATGCCCAACGAAATTGATGTTGTAAACAACACATTTTTGCGACAGACTTCCAACATAACAAATGGGAACAGACCAACCGTCAGCAGGAAAGGATTTTCCGATGGGTCCGATGTCCAGGCGCAACATGTTGCAGATGATGGGGGCGGCGGCTTTCGCCGGCCCGCTGGTGTCCGCGAGCCGTGCCTTCGCCGCCCGCGAAAGCGAGCTCAACATTCTCTGCTGGGAGGGCTACAACTCGGCGCAGGTGCTCGACCCGTTCCGGGCGGCCAAGAGCGCGACGGTGAAGGCCGAGAGCCTCACCAACGATCCGACGATGATCAACCGCCTCCGGGCTGGCGAGACCGCCGTCTGGGATCTGATCAATGTCAACAATCCCTGGGCGCGCAAGGTCATGGCGCCGGCCGGCCTGATCAAGCCGCTGCCGCGTGAGACCTTCGAGCCCTACTTCGACAAGATGCTGCCCGAGTTCAAGGCGCCCTACCGCTGGGCGATGAGCGACGACGGCAAGGATCTGCTCGGCATGGCCCAGCGCTTCGGACCTTACTCCTTCGTCGTCAACACCGACAAGATCAGCCGGGCTACCGCCGAGGAGCAGGGCTGGAACCTCTTCAACGACCCGTCGCTAGCTGGCAAATACGGCATCCTCGAATCCGACGACTGGAACGTCTTCGATATCTTCCTGACCGCCGGCATCAACCCCTTCGTCGAGCACACGGATGCCGACTTCAAGGCATTCGAGGAGACCGCCGTTCGCATCTTCAAGGGTGCCAAGATGATCGGCGACATCGCCACCATGAACCAGGCCCTGATTTCCGGCGAAATCGACCTGCACTTCACCGGCGGCACCTACTCCGTGTCCCCGGCTCGTGCCGACGGCTATCCGAACCTTCGCGCCGTCACGCCGCTGAAGGGACCGATCGACGGCAAAGGCGGCGTGGCCTGGATCGAGATCACTTCGACGGTCAACAATCCGCAGCTGTCGCCGCTCGCCACCCAGTTCCTCGAATACGTTCAGGATCCGGAAGTGGCGCACACCGTGGCCTTCGCCGAGGGCACCTTCAACCCGGTGGCCCAGATGGGCAACAAGGCCTGCTTCGACCTGTTCACCAAGGACGAACTTGACGCCATCCAGTGGGACAGCGTCGAAGAGGAAATGGCTCGCTCGGCCGAGTACGACATCGTGCCCGACTATGACAAGGCACTGGAGATCATGCTCGGCGCCAAGCGCCAGCGCGGCTGATCTTCCACCCGAACAACACCGTCCGCCGCTCGCGGCGGACGGCTTTCCTCAGGTTTGCTTTCAGGGTCGCTCGCTCATGTCGTCTGTCGCCGCCTCTCCCGCCTCCGATTCACTCGTCGCCCAGAAGTCGCCGCGACCGGTGCTGCAGCTTGTCGACGTTCGCAAGGTGTTCGACGGCTTCGCAGCGGTCGACGGCATCAGCCTTGACATCGAAGAGGGGGAGTTCGTGACGATCGTCGGCCCTTCGGGGTCGGGCAAGACGACGTTGCTCCGGATGCTGGCCGGCCTTGAAAGCCCGAGCGAGGGCTACATCACGCTGCGCGGCGAGCTGATCAACGACGTGCCGTCCAACCGGCGGCCGACCTGCCTCGTCTTCCAGTCCCTGGCGCTCTTCCCGCACATGACCGTGGGCGACAACATCGAGTTTCCGCTGCGCGTCCGAAAGATGGCCCCGGAAGAGCGGCGCAAGCGGGCACTCGAGCTGATGGCCAAGGTTCGCCTGCCCGAGGACTACTATTCCAAGAACGTCATGCTGTGTTCGGGCGGCGAGAAGCAGCGCGTGGCGCTGGCGCGCGCTTTCGCCTACGACCCCGACGTCCTGTTCTTCGACGAACCGCTGTCCGCTCTGGACTACAAGCTCAAGAAGCTCCTGGAAAAGGAGCTCAAGGATCTGCACCGCGAAAGCGGCAAGACCTTCGTCTACATCACCCACTCGCTCGAAGAGGCGATGGTGATGTCCGACCGCATCGGTGTCATGCGGGCCGGCAAGGTGGTGCAGATCGGCACGCCCGAACAGATCTACACGACCCCGGCCGACCGGTTCGTCGCAGAGTTCTTCGGCGAGGTGAACATCGTCCCGATCCGTCGCGCCGATGGCGGCTGGCTGCGCCGCGACGGCAAGCCGGTGGCGGTGCCGTCGAGCCTCGATATCGCCGGCGACGAGGCCAGCGTCGTCATCCGCCCCGAATACATGCGCTTCGTGACCGAAGAGGCCGGCGCCGACAACACGCTCACCGGTACCATCTTCAACGAGTACTCGCTGGGCTCACGCCTGCAATATCAGGTGAGGAGTCGCACCGGGCGCACCTTCCTGATCGAGGTGCCTCGTGCCGCCGCCTGGAAGGGCGATGGAGAGGTGACGATCGGCTGGGATGCCGGCAACGCCATCGTGGTGGGAGGCTGACATGGCCGAGAACTCCCTGTCCGCACCGGCACCGAAACTGTCGCCCGGCCTTCGTGCCTCGCTGCCGGTGCTTGTCCTGCTCGTCGCCGGTTTTCTTGCGCCGCTGGTCACGGTTGCCGCTTATGCCTTTGCGACGCCAAAGAGCTTCGACGTTTTCCGCTCCTTCACGCTTCAGAACTTCGCGGCGATCTTCGATGCCAACAACACGGTCTGGACGTCTTTCGTCTGGGCGCTGGCGCTGGCCTTTGCCTGCGTGGCCATCCTTCTCGTTGTTTGCTACCCCATCGCCTTCGGGCTCAACAAGGTGTTCGGCAAGTGGTCCGGCCTTGTGTCGGTGCTGTTCGTCTTTCCGCTGTTCGTGTCCGAAAACGTCCGCCTTTACGGCTGGGTGCTGTTCTTCATCAAGAACGGTGTCCTCGACGGCGCTCTGAAATGGCTCGGCTTCCCCGGCGGCCCCGATCTTCTTTACACGCCGGGCATCACGCTCTTCGGCATGGTCTACGTCTATCTGCCGTTCATGCTGTTTCCAATGACGCTCGGCATCGCCATGATTCCGCGCGATCTCGTCGATGCGGCACGTGATCTTGGCGCCTCCAGGCTGATGATATGGCGCGAGGTGGAACTGCCGCTCGCCATGCCCGGCATCCTGATCGGTGCTCTATTGACCTTCGTGCTGGCCGCCGGCGCGGTGGCGGAGGCCAAGATCCTCGGCGGACAGTCGGTAATCACCATCACCCAGGATATCGAGGTTGCCTTCACCTACGCCCAGAACTGGCCGATGGGATCGGCGCTTGCTCTCATCCTCGTTCTCATCGTCTCCGGTCTGGCGCTCACTGCCATGTCTCGGCTCGACCTCGACAAGATCCTCGGAAAGCGCTGAGCCATGCAGACTGTCGGCCGCACTCGCACTCATTTCCTCATCCGCGCCTGGACCGCCTTCGTCGTGCTGGCGATCTACCTGCCGATCGCCTGCGGCGCACTGGCCGGGCTTTCCAAGGGGCGCTACTTCTCCTTCCCGATCCGGATCTTCTCCACCGAGTGGTGGGGCAAGACCTGGGATTCCTTCGAGATCCACGTTCTCGTCCAGAACTCGGTACTGATCGCGCTGATCGTCACCGTGCTCAGCGTTCTCTTCGCCTTCTTCGGGGCATTGGCCTTCGCCCGCTATCCCTGGAAAGGGCGCCGCGCCTTCCAGCGCCTCTTGCTGTTGCCGATTTTCTTTCCGCAGCCGGTGCTCGGCCTCGCGCTGTTGCTCTGGTTCAACGCGCTTGGCATCAGCCCCAGCTGGAAGACCGCCGTCGTCGCCCACCTCGTCTGGATCGTGCCGGTGGTGACGCTGGTGATCGCCATCCAGGTGTTCAGCTTCGATCCGGTGCTGGAGGAAGCGGCGAGCGACCTCGGCGCCTCGCGCCTCTTCACCCTTCGCACGGTGACGCTGCCCATCCTCTGGCCGGGCATCTGGTCGGGCGCGCTGTTCGCTTTCCTGCTCTCCTGGGGCAACTTTCCGCTGTCGCTCTACACGGCCGGCGCCGACTCGACGATCCCGAAGTGGCTCTACTCCAAGATGGTGGCCGGATATACGCCCATGGTGCCGGCGCTCGGCACCATGAGCACGCTCACGGCGGCGGCGCTTTTGCTGGGGGGAGGTCTTGTTCGTGTCCTTCTCAAACGGCGCTCCGAGTTGCGGGCGAGAGAAGGGTGAGGTTGCGAAAGCTACTTCTCCGGCCGAAGCGGAGCGCCTGCCAAGGGGAGGAAGCCCGTCGGCGGTCGAGGCAGCTCATATGACACCTTGACCGTGGTCCCCGCGACCTGAAAACCTCGGAAACCAATAGGATGGCCGAATCGGCGTCGAGCCGGTCGGTCGGATAGAACTATGGCGCGCAGCATGAAGCGGACCAAATCATCGCGGCAGACGCAGATTCTGGCGGAGCTCGATTCAAGTCCGTCGCTGCGCGTCGCCGAGCTCGCCCGTCGGCTAAGCGTCTCCACCGAGACCATTCGGCGCGACCTCGACGAGCTGACGACGCAAGGGTTGCTCAACAGGACCTATGGCGGCGCCGTGCGGCCGCTTTCCAGCGAGCCGTCGGTCACCGAACGTCACAGCCTGTTCGTCGATGAGCGCCAGCGTATCGCGCGCGCCGCCCTGAAGGTCGTTGGCGATGGCCATGTGCTGATGATCGGGTCCGGCGCCACCACGGTTCACGTTGCCCGCCGCATAGCCGTGGAGATGAAGAACATCACCGTCATCACCCATTCCTTCGGTGTGGCGACGGTTCTGGCCTTCAACCCGACCATCAAGGTGTTGATGTTGCCTGGTGACTATCACTCCAGCGAAGGCGCCACGGTCGGCGTGCACACGGTATCTTTCCTCGGCAACTTCTACGCCGATTACGCCATCACCGGTGCGTCGGGCCTCGCCGCCGACGGCCCGTCGGAAGCGCTGCTCGAATGCGGCGCCGTCTACACGGCCATGGTGGCGCGTGCTGCCAAAAGCGTGGTGGTGGCCGACCATTCCAAGTTCGACGCCATCTTCCCCTCGCGCTACGCGCCGTGGCGGGATGTCGATGCGCTCGTCACCGATGCCTCGCCGCCCGAGAAGCTGGCCACGACGCTTCGGCAGTCGGGCGTGGAACTCGTGACGGCGAGCTGAGATTCAGCGCGAGACGATCGCCAACGTGGTGCGCGCCACGGTGACGAAGGCGCGGCCAAGGGCCAACCCGACGATGGCGCCGAGTGTCGAGGCGATCCAGTTGTCGAGGCCGGGGCCTCGGCCGGGGATGAGTATCTGGATGCCTTCGAACAACAGCGAGGCGGCGGAAAGCAGCAGCACGACCCGCCATCCGCGAAGGGTAGGCAGCGACGAAGCGAAGAAGGCAGCTCCGGCATAGGCTAGGACGTGTTCGACGTTGCCCGAGGAGAAGACATGCGGGCGGTCGGCGCCGGGCAGGACGGAGAGCACTGCGATCACGACGAACGAGATCACGCCCGCCATCTGGAACAAACGACGTCCAATGCGTTCCAGATCCATCACCTTTGCTCCTGCCTTCCTTGTGTGCTCGTGCACTCTGCCGTGTCGCCGGTAACGAAGGCGTCGACAAGGCAACAGGCGTGATAGCCGGCGAAAGGCGCCGCCGAAGACTGATCGCCCCGGCGGCGGCAAAAGCGGATCTGGACTTACTTCGATTTCTCCTTGGTGACCGCCAGCTGAATCTTGTGGACGTCGGGCCCGATCTTGAAGGTTATCGTGTACTGCTTTGGATCGGACGTCTTGGCCACTTTGGCCGCGTCGAACACGAATGCGCCGCCATACGACTCACCGGGCAGAATCGTGTTGTCCATCAACATGTTGTTTTCGAGGGCGGCGACATTGATCTCCCCTTCGGCTGCGGCGGACCTCACGTTGGCGCCAGCGATGGCCGAGCCTGCGGCGCCATTGTAGCCGCTGTAGGTGTAGTGTTGGCCGTTGACGGTTCCCGAGCCAGAATAGTATCCGCTTGCAACGCCTGCCACGCCGCCGAGAATGGCCAGAGCAATGGCTTGTCCGCGAGCTTCGGACTGCAACTCGTCGACGGTCCACACCTTGAGCGGCTTGCCGGTGTCGGTCTGGACGACGGAAATGTCAGAGTAGCGCAGCGTGACCGGCTTGTTCCCAGTGTTCCTGATCAGCGCCACATAGGTGGGCCTCGGCATTTTCTCCGTGCGAGAGGCCGGAGCGACGATGAGCTGCGTGGATCCCGTCTGCGACAGAATGGCGTCTCGTCCGGAGCGGACAAGGACTTCCTGTCCGGCTTGCTTGGCAAACGACGTCTTCTCGACCGTAACGCAGCCAGATAGAACCACCGCCGCAGACGCGACGGCCAAAACCGAATAGCGCTTCAAGATTGTACCCCAAGTCCCTTTGGAAATCGACGAGACACAACTACCGGGAATGGTTCCGAGTCAATCCGCAATCAACACGCTTGGCGTAATTTCGAATGAGAGCGGTTTTCTTGGTATTCAAACTGGAAACAACCGCGCCGTGACCCGAAAGTCATGGACACCTCGGCAATAAGCCAAGCCTGCAAGCGGCCTCAACAAAGGGCGAGCAGTTGCGATGGAAGTGGCGACTCCAGCAGGGCTCGAACCTGCGACCTGCCGCTTAGAAGGCGGCTGCTCTATCCAGCTGAGCTATGGAGCCGTTGGGCCGATCGCCCCTGTGGTGTGGCGGGGGGGCGAACGCGTCAATGCGTCCAGGTTTCGGCCTTGGAATATTTGAAATTGTCGGAATAGGAGAGCTTCTTCGGCGTCCGCTCCTTGGGCTCCATCACCTGATAGGCGAGGCCCTCTCGCACAGCGTAGGCGATCGCCTCCTCGCGCGTGTCGAAGGAAAGGCGCACCTGCTGCTTCATGTCGCGCGACGAGGTGTAGCCCATCAGCGGCTCGATGGTCTTGGGCTTCTCGGGCTCGAACTCCAGCAGCCAACGCTCCGTGCGACCGCGTCCGGACTGCATGGCGGTCTTGGCAGGCTTGTAGATTCGCGCCGTCATCTTGGCCCTTCTCCTCTATCGCCATCCCAGCCCGCCGGCCGCGGGACCGCGATCGAGGGCCGCCGTTTGGTCGGGGCAGCAAGATTCGAACTTGCGACCCCCTGCTCCCAAAGCAGGTGCGCTACCAGACTGCGCTATGCCCCGCGACCGAAACGTGAGGGATTACCTAGCGTTTCGAGAGCGGCTACGCAATAGGCTGGATGCGTTCCGGTTCGCTGTAGACATTCGGGATGAGCGCTTCGGTCAACCGGTCCTCCAGGATGTGGAAGTCAGGCTCGCGGAGGAGCGCCGAAGCACGCGGCCGGCCGAAGGGTACCAGTACCGTCTCTACGACACGGCCGGGGCGCGGACTCATCACCAGCACGCGGTCGGCAAGGAACAGGGCTTCGTCGACGGCGTGCGTGACCAGAAGGGTCGTCGTCTGCGTAGCGCTCCAGATGCGTTGCAGCTCCAGATTCATCTGCCGTCGCGTCACCGCGTCGAGCGCCCCGAACGGCTCGTCGAGAAGGAGCACCTCCGGTTCAAGCACAAGCGCCCTGGCGATGGCGACACGCTGGCGCATGCCGCCGGAGAGTTCGTCCGGTCGCGCCCGCTCGAAACCGGCAAGCCCCACGAGATCGATAAGCATCGCGACGCGATCCTTGTTCGTCTCGATGCCGGCGAGGCGGAAGGGCATGGCGATGTTGTCGCGAACGTCGAGCCACGGCAGCAGCGCCGCGTCCTGAAAGGCGAACCCCAGCTTGTGGGCCCGGCCAAGCGCCTCCGGCTCGCCGCCATGAACGACCACCGCTCCACCTGTCGGCTTGTCGAGACCGGAGACGAGCCTCAGGATGGTGCTCTTGCCGCAACCGGACGGGCCGATCAGCGCGACGAACTCCCCCGCCGCCACGTCGAGATCGACGTCGGTGAGCGCAGTTACCGTGCCGCCGGCTTCGGTCGAGAACAGCTTGTCGACGCCGGTCAGCCGGATCGCGGGTGTTTCGGTCATGCGGAAGCTCCTTCGCCTCACATCTCGGCGTGCAGTGGCTCGGTTGAGGCCGGACCGATGGAGAAGTCGGAGAAGGCGACCTCCAGTCCGGCCCGCGACGGTGAACAGGCCATGGGGCCGACCTGATAGCGCGCCGACGACGCGAAGGACGCCACCCGCAGCATCGACCAGGTATGGCCGTCACGAGAGGCATGAACCAATACCGAACCGTCCTTGACGGTCATGCGCAGGCGAAAATCGTCGAGTTCGCGGAACGGCTGGCACACCGACCAGTCGGAGCGACCGTTGGTGACAACCACTGACAGGAAACGATCGCCATCGGTCAGCTCGACACCGCATTTCAGCCAGTGACTGTCGTCGAGGTAAAGCATCAGGCCGGCCTGGTCGAAGTTGGCGGTGTAGTCGGCACGAATGCGCAAGAGAGCGGTAAAACCATCGTCGGCCGGCAGCAGATAGGCGTGGCCGTTGTCGTGCACGAAGCCGTAATAGGTCTCTCGCCAGAAGTCCGTCTCGTTCTCGGTGGTCAGCATCAATCGGTCACCGTCAATGCTCCAGCGGGATGGCTCGTTTAGCCACACGCCGCCGCTGAACCCTGCCTTGTGCATGTCTCCTCCTGTCACTTCTTTTGCGAGGCGGCCGTCTCGGTGCCGTCATCGAGCAACGGCACGTTCAGGTCCTGCTCGATATCCCTAAGGAGTTGCATCAGCGTGTCGAGTCGCTCCTGACCGATCCGGTCCGTTATCGCCGCGTAGATCGTTTCGGCCCGGACTCCGGCCGCATCGACCACTTTCTTGCCCTCGGGCGTCAACGAGATCAGCCAGGCCCTGAGGTCGGCGGGGTCGGGTCGCCTGCTGATGAGATGCCTCTTTTCCAGGTCGCGCAGGATCCGCGACAGCGAGGGTGGAAGCAGGAATGTCGCCATGGCGAGGCCTGTGGCGTCGATCTCCGGTACCGAATCGAGGGCCCGTAGCACCCGCCACTGCTGCTCGGTGAGATCGACCGATCTCAACACCGGGCGAAACTGCCGCATCACCGCTTCTCGCGTCCGGAGAAGGGCGACTGGCAGCGAACGGGAAACATTTCTGAGGCGCGCGCGGTTGCGGGAGTCGGACTCTTGACCGGCCGGACCGCTGGACAAGGCCTCGTTGTCCTTTTCCCTCATTCGACAATCCTCGCTGGTTTGCACCAAACCTATCCGCTTTTTTGCTGACAGCAAACGCCAACATCAAAATCGCGCCAATGAGCAAGGTAAACACGGCGCCAAACCGAGCGTATCTCGCTTTTATTACCCCGTTATTCCAGTTTAACCGAGTTAGGATTGATCTCGCGCAATTCGCCTTCGATCGATATCGGGCAGTGTCTCTTGCGGATAGCTCCGGCGGACGGGCCGGTGAAAGGCTGCAAAGATGACAAAGACTGAACGGATCACCTGGCTCGATGAAACCCGCATCGAGGCGGAGATCGCAGCGACCGCCGCCGGCGCCGACAAGCAGCGCGTGCGCGAAATCCTCGAGAAGGCGACGATGCTGGGTGGCCTGTCCGAGGATGATGTGGCCGTTCTCTGCGCAGTCACCGATCCGGACCTGACGGCCGAGCTGTTCCACACGGCGGAGAAAGTGAAGACGGAGATCTACGGGCCGCGCATCGTGCTGTTCGCGCCGCTCTATTTCTCCAATATCTGCCTCAACGAGTGCGTCTACTGCGCATTCCGCCGGTCCAACAAGGATCTCGACCGCAAGATCCTGACGATGGAGGAAATCGAGGCCGAGACGGCGGCTCTGATCGACCAGGGCCACAAGCGTCTTCTTCTGATCGGCGGCGAAGCCTTCCCTAAGACGGGTTTCCAGTATCTGATCGACGCCATCGAGCGCATCTATTCGGTGAAGCGTGGCCGTGGCGAGATTCGCCGCATCAACGTCAACGTCGCGCCGCTGGAGACGGACGAGTTCCGTCGCCTGAAGGAAACCGGCATCGGTACCTACCAGCTGTTCCAGGAGACCTACAATCGCAAGGTCTACGAGGCGATGCATCCCTCGGGCGCCAAGGCGGATTTCGACTGGCGCGTGTCGGTGATGGATCGCGCCATGGCGGCCGGTATCGACGACGTGGGCATCGGCCCGCTGTTCGGCCTGCACGACTGGCGCTTCGAGGTGTTGGCCACCATGCAGCACATCGCCCATCTGGAAGACGCATTCGGCGTCGGCCCGCACACCATCTCGGTGCCTCGCATGGAGCCGGCCGTGGGGTCCGACGTGTCCATGGCCCCGCCGCATATGGTTTCGGACGATGACTTCAAGAAGATCATCGCCATTCTGCGCCTTGCTGTCCCCTACACCGGCATTATCCTGTCGACCCGCGAGAACCCTGAAATGCGTCGCGACGCCTTCCGTCTCGGCGTGTCGCAGATCTCGGGCGGTAGCCGGACCAACCCCGGCGGTTATGCGACGCCGGTCGAGGAGCAGGCCGCGCAGTTCACCCGTGGCGATCACCGGCCGCTCGACGAAGTGGTCCGCGACATCGCGGCCAGCGGCTGCGTGCCGTCCTTCTGCACCGCCTGCTATCGCATGGGGCGTACCGGCGCCGACTTCATGGACCTTGCCAAACCCGGTCTCATCCGCGAAATGTGCGGGCCGAACGCCCTGTCGTCCTTCATGGAATACATGCTCGACTATGGCTCTGAGGAAACCTGCGCTGCCGGCGAAAAGGCCGTGGCGGCCGAGGTGGATACCATGGAGCCCAAGATCGCCCGCTATTCCCAGACGATGATGCGCAAGGTGCGCGAGGGCAAGCGCGACGTCTACCGCTGAGGTAGCGTGGCCTGGAGGCAGGCGATGGCGACGCGGCGCGAGGCCGATCTGATCGGCGAGCGTGACATTGCGGAGGATGCTCTTGCGGGAATCCACACGGCGAGGGCGCGCGAGAATTTCCCGCTCACCGGCCGACCGTGCCATCCCGAACTGATCAAGGCCTTCGCCGCCGTGAAGATCGCGGCGGCGAAGACCAACCATCGCCTGGGCTTCCTTGCCGACGATGTGGCGGATGCGATCGTGCGCGCCGCCAGAGAGATCGAGGATGGAGCGTTCCTCAAGGAGATCGTCGTTGATGCCCTGCAGGGCGGTGCCGGCACCTCGCTCAACATGAACGTCAACGAGGTGATCGCCAATCGTGCCGAGGAACTGCTCGGCGGTCGGCGCGGGCAGCATCTCCACGTCCATCCCAACGATCACGTCAACCTCAACCAGTCGACCAACGATACCTTCCCGACGGCGCTGAAGATCGCCGCCATCCGCCTGCTGCACCGCCTGGAGAAGGCTATTGCCGACCTTCAGGTTGCCTTCCAGGAGAAGGAGCGGACGTGGTCCGGCGTGGTCAAGATTGCCCGCACCGAGCTGCAGGACGCCTGTCCCATCGCCTATGGCGCGGTGTTCTCGGCCTGGGCCGAGGCGCTGTCGCGCGACCGCTGGCGTGTCTTCAAGTGCGAGGAGCGGCTGCGCGTCGTCAACCTCGGCGGCACCGCCGTCGGGACCGCCATCGCCGCGCCGCGCGACTACGTCTTCATGGTCACCGAGGTGCTGCGCGAGGTGACCGGGCTCGGTCTTGCCCGTGCCGAAAACCTCGTCGATGCCACCCAGAACGCCGACGCCTTCGTCGAGGTGTCCGGTATTCTGAAGGCTAATGCGGTCAACCTGTTCAAGATTTCCTCCGATCTCCGGCTCCTCTCTTCAGGGCCGCAGGCCGGCTTCGGCGAGATCCTGCTGCCGGCGGTGCAGGCGGGCTCGTCGATCATGCCGGGCAAGGTCAATCCGGTGATCCCGGAAGCGGTGGGGCAGGCGGCCATGCGTGTGATGGGCAACGACCAGATGGTGACGCTCGCCGCCCAGAACGGCCAGCTCGAACTCAACGCCTTTCTGCCGCTTTTGGCCGACGCGCTACTCGACAGTCTCAGCTTGCTCGAGGCCGCTTCCTCCGTTTTCAGGACACGCTGTGTCGAGGGACTGTCGGTCGACGAGGCGGCCTGCCGTCGCCAGGTGGCCGAGAGCCGGGCCGTCGTCACCGCGCTTCTTCCCCGCCTTGGCTACGAAACCGCCACCGAGGTGGCCGTCGCCGCGCGCGACAGCGGTCGCTCGGTGATCGAGATCGTTCTCGAACGCAAGCTGATCGAGCCCGCCGATCTCGAACGCTTGCTGTCCGCCAACGCCATGACCGCCCTCGGCACGAAGTAAACAAGGACCAGATCATGCTCGCCACGCCCAAGGGTCTTCGCCTTCACATCGGCGTTTACGGCCGGCGCAATGTCGGCAAGTCGTCGCTGGTCAATCTCCTGATCGGACAGGAGGTGTCGATCGTCTCCGACGTGGCCGGCACCACCACCGATCCGGTCGAGAAGGCGATGGAACTGCTGCCGATCGGGCCGGTGCTGTTCGTCGACACCGCTGGCATCGACGATGTCGGCAACCTTGGCGAAATGCGCATCGAGAAGACCCTCAAGGCACTCGATCACACTGACCTTGGCATCATCGTCACCGACGGCCCGATCGGTGATGACGAGATCAAGCTGATGGATGCGCTGGCCGAGCGCGAGACGCCCTATTGCATCGTCTTCACCAAGGCGGATCTCGGCTCGCCGTCGGCGGAAGCGTTGGCGTTGGCGAAGGGACGCGACGTGCCCGTCGCCTCGATCTCCACGGCCGTGAAAAGCGACGCCGCCCGGGTGCGTGAGCTCATTCTCGAAGCGGCGCCGGAAAGCTCCTTCGATGTGCCGCATCTTCTCGCGGATCTGGTGCCTGCCGGTGGCCATGTCGTGCTGGTGGTGCCGATCGACCTGTCGGCGCCCAAGGGCCGGTTGATCCTGCCGCAGGTGATGGCGATCCGCGACATTCTCGATGCCGACGCGAGCTGCACCGTGGTCAAGGAGCGTGAGCTGGCGTCGACGCTGAAAACGCTAGGAAAGAAGCCGGATCTCGTCGTCTGCGACAGCCAGATCGTACTGAAGGCGGCCGCCGATACGCCGGATGACGTGCCGCTGACCACCTTCTCGATCCTGATGGCCCGCTTCAAGGGCGATCTTGTGCGCTTGGCAGAGGGCGCGGCTCGCATCGATCAGCTGAAGCCGGGGGATCGGGTGCTGATCGCCGAGGCCTGCACCCATCACTCCATGGCCGACGATATCGGACGGGTAAAAATACCTCGTTGGTTCCGACAGTATGCCGGCGGCGATATAGAGTTCGAAACGATGGCCGGCCGGGCTTTCCCCGAGGATCTCAGTCCCTACGCGCTGGTCGTGCAGTGCGGCGCCTGTACCGTCAATCGAAAACAGGTGCTGCTGCGCATCCGGCAGGCTGAACGGCAGGGGGTGCCTATCACCAATTACGGCGTCGCCATCAGCCGCGTGCAAGGGGTGCTCCAACGTTCGCTCGGCCCGTTCCCTTCGGCGCGCATCGCCTTCGAGCGGGCCAACGCCACCCAATGAAAAGGCGGGGCCGGGGCCTCGCCTGCACGCCCCGATTCCTGCGTCAGTAGGGCCAATCGAAGGGAAAGCGTCCCGCACGGCAGGGCGCGCGATCACGGCGCACGACTTCTATCGAAAGCCGCTTCGCGTTTTCCGCGTTGGCTTGCTGGCGAGGCTTCGCTGGTTCACCTGACCTTGATCGAATGCCCAGGTCCTTGGCCGATCACCCGACCGATCGACCACACGCGGGCAGCGGCGCAGCCCGAGCACTGGTGGTCGTCCTCGTCGACGCAGGGCTTGTCCGGGTAGAGCATGTAGTTCTTGCGGAAGCGGCCGGGCGTGGCGTTGGGCATGAACACGTTGGCGCCGCGTTGCAGGACGAGGTCGCGGCCGGCATGCGGGAAGATGGCATCGAAGGCCGTGGTTGCCGGAATATGCGCCTTGGGGTTGACGATGCGAAGCGCCGACACGGCGGCAAAGAACATGTCGTGGTCGTCGGCGTAGGCGTTCGGCTTCCCGGCGAGTGGCGTTTCGGGATGGGCGATGAACGGCCCGATGCCGATCATGTCCAGGTCGAGGTCGCGACAGAGCAGGATATTGTCGGCAAGAACGTCGAGCGTTTCGCCCGGCACGCCGATCATGAAGCCGGATCCCACTTGTACTCCGAGGCTGCGCAGATCCTGGAGGCAACGAATGCGCTCATCGAGGTCGCAGTCGGGATGCAGGAAGGCGAAGAGCTCGGGGTTCGACGTTTCAAAGCGCAGGAGATAGCGGTCCATTCCGGCCGCCCGCCAACGCGCATAGGTGTCGCGCGGCCGGTTGCCGGCGCTCATGGTGACGGCCAGCTTCGTTTCCGTCTTGATCCGGCGGATGATGCGCTCGATGCGCTCATCCTCTTTCTCCGCGGCCACCTCGCCCGATTGCAGCACGATGGTGGTTTGCTGCCACCCCTCCATGCGGCGGGCCACCTCGAGGATTTCCTCCTCATCGATGCGATAGCGGCGTATGTCGTGGTTGGACTTGCGGATACCGCAGTAAAGACAGTCGTTGGCGCAAACGTTGGAAAACTCGACGATGCCGCGCAGGAACACCTCGTCGCCCATATTGGTCTTGCGCACGGCGTCGGCGCGGGCGAACAACGCCTCGCGCGGCAGGTCGAACAGGGCCTTGACGGCGGGGCGATCGAAGCTATCCCCTGCGGGGACTTCTTCCATGCGGGCAGGGGCTGTACTCATTGACTGTCCGAAAAACTTATATCTGTTGTGAAAGTTATAGCCTGAACAGCCTGTTGGTAACAGGCGCCATCCATCCCTCCGAATACTTAGACGAAACGTTTTGGATGACTCTTGAGCAGATTCGATTTTAGTTCTTGTACACGTGCGGTCCGGCTTGGGAGGAACTTGCCGGACTTCATGGTTCATGGTTGACCTGCGAACGCAACAGGGAGGCGGCCGTGATTGTCACCATGGTCAAGGAAGTGGGGCGGGCCCTTACGTGTCCGTCCGCTGGTTTTTGTCTTCGGATTGCCGTTGCAGCGGCATTCCTGACGGTGTTGTTCGGTCTTCAGGCCATCGCCGTCGGCGTTTGATACGCGCTAAGCATCCTTGGTGAAAACCGCCGGCCGGGCAGCGATGCCCGGCCGGTCCGTTTTTCCCCTCCTCGCGGGATCAATCAGGCGGCGTTGGCCATGGCCTTGAGGTCCGCTTCGACGTCGCCGACCGGCTTCAGGCCGAAGGTCTCGACAAGCACCTTCAGCACGGCGGGCGTCAGGAAGGCCGGGAGGCGCGGCCCGATGCGGATGTTCTTGACGTTGAGGTGGAGGAGGGCGAGCAGTACGCAGACCGCCTTCTGCTCGAACCACGACAGCACGATGGAGAGCGGCAGGTCGTTGACCGTGCAGTCGAACGCATCGGCCAGCGCCAGAGCCACCTTGACGGCCGAGAAGCTGTCGTTGCACTGGCCCATGTCGAGGAGACGGGGCAGGCCGGCAACGGTGCCGTAGTCGTGGCCAAGCAGGCGGTACTTGCCGCAGCCGAGCGTCAGGATCACCCAGTCCTTCGGAATGGTCGTGCCGAGGTCGGTGTAGTAGGACCGCTCGCCTTCGGTTCCGTCACAGCCGCCGATGACGGCGAAGTGCTTGATCTCTCCGGCCTTGACCGCGCCGATGATCTTGTCGGCGGCGCCCAGCACCGCGTCATGCCCAAACCCGACCATATGCTCGCCGGTCGTCACGCTGTCGGTGAAGCCGGGGGCGGCCAACGCCGCTTCGATCACCGCCGAGAAGTCGCGGTCGGCGATGTGGGCGATGCCCGGCCAAGCCACGAGATTGCGGGTGAACAGGCGGCCCTCGTAGTCCTCGAACGGCTGCATCAGGCAGTTGGTGGTCATCAGGATGGCGCCGGGGAAGTTGGGGAACTCCCGCTGCTGCAGCATCCAGGCGCCGCCGAAATGGCCGACGAGGTGCTTGAACTTCTTGAGCTCGGGATAACCATGGGCCGGCAGCATTTCGCCGTGGGTGTAGATGTTGATGCCCTTGCCCTCGGTCTGCTCGAGAAGCGCCTTGAGATCGACCATGTCATGGCCGGAAACCAGGATCGCCTTGCCAGGGACATGGCCCATCAGAACCGGCGTCGGCGTCGGCTTGCCATAGGTGTCGCAATGGGCGGCGTCGAGCAGCGCCAGAACGTTGACCGTGATCTCGCCGCACTTGAGGTTGAGGGCGAGAAGCTCGTCGACAGCGGCCACGCCGGCGTCGAGCTTGGCCAACGCCTCCACCATGAAGGCGTCGACGATCGGGTCGACTCGGTTCATCTGGCGGGCATGATGGGCATAGGCGGCCACACCCTTGAGGCCATAGAGCAGCAGCTCCTGCAGGCCGGTGACATCGTCGCCGAGGGTCGCCTTGCGTGAATCGATCATCGAGGCTCGCGACCAGGAGACCAGCGAGGCTTCGGGGGCTTCCGCCGCCACTGCAGCGGCCGGGCCGGCGGCGGCGACCACTTCGCGGATCTTGCCGAGGATCGAAGCGGTGTCGAAGTTGACGTTGGTGACGGTGACGAACAGCGCGTCCTCGAGCATCGGGGCAAGGCTCGCCGGCCGATCGGCGGCGGGCACGCTCGCATAACGGGTGGCAAGACGCTTGGCGGCGTGAACGAGCACGTCCTGCAAGTCGGAAGCCTCCGGAGATTTACCGCAGACGCCACGCGTCACGCATCCGGTTCCCCGGGCGGTCTGTTCACACTGATAGCAAAACATCTGTCCGTCTCCATCCTCGGGGGCCTTTGGCCCTTCTTGCCGGCGGGGCCGGCGGAATGGAGGGGAACTTAGGGGGAGCGCCTGCCTGCGACGTTGCGCGGCGACAAACTGCTCGGCGATTTCATGGGGACGATACGTATCCCGCTCTTTTCATCTCTCTCAGCGTCAACTGGTTTGCCGACGCCAGCGCCTGCTCCACGCTCATCTGGCCGACGACGGCGGCTGCGAAAATCTGGCCGACAGCGTCGCCGATGCGCTGGAACTCGGGGATCGCCACGAACTGGCTTCCCGTATAGGGCGCCGGCTTGACCGTGGGCTGGTCGGGGTTGGCCGTGTTGATGGCGGTCAGAGTGTAGTTGGAGAACGGGGCCGCCGAACGATAGGACGGGTTGTTGTAGAGCGATGTGCGCGTACCCGGCGGAGCGTAGGGCCAGCCCTCGTGGGCGGCGACCAGATCGGCATACTCCCGGTCCGTCGCCCAGGCGATGAAGCGTTGGGCTGCCTTGGCTTTTTCCGTGCTGGTGGGAACGGCGAAGTTCCAGGTCCACAGCCAGTTGCCGTGATTTCCAAGACCGCCGTGGCTCGGAAATGGCGCGTATCCCACGCGGCCGACCACGTCCGAGGTCATGGGATTGCTCAGCGTCGATGCGGCGACGGTCGAGTCGATCCACATCGCGCACCTGCCGGCCCGGAACAGGTCGAGGTTCTCGGAGTAGCCGTTGAAGGCGGCGCCCGGAGGTCCCGCCAACTGCATCAGGTCGACATAGAATGTGAGCGTCCGCTTCCATTCCGGGGATTCGAGCTCGGGGCGCCAGTCGAAGTCGAACCAGCGGGCGCCGAACGAGTTGGCGGCCGCGGTGAGCAGGGCCATGTTGTCGCCCCAGCCGGCCCGACCGCGCAGGCATATGCCATAGCGTCCGGCGGACTTGTCAGTGAGCTTCAAAGCCGCTTCGCGGACGAAAGCCCAGGTCGGTGAGGGCGGCATATCCAGCCCCGCCTGCCTGAACAGGTCCGTGCGGTACATCAGCATGGCGCTCTCGCCGTAGAGCGGCGAGGCGTAAAGCTTGCCACGGTAGGAGACAGCCTTGCGGATCGCCGGAAGGAGGTCGTCGGCGTCATAGTTGTCGCCCAGATCGTCAAGCGGCTGAAGCCAGCCTTGCCGCGCCCAGATCGGTACTTCGTAGTTGCCGATGGTGATGATGTCGAACTGACCGCCGCGCGTCTCGATGTCGGTTGCAATCTTTTGCCGCAGAACACTTTCTTCCAGGATGACCCAGTTGATGTGGATGCCCGGATTGCTCGCCACGAAGTCGTCGGTAAGCTCCTGCATGCGGATCATGTCGGCATTGTCGACGGCGGCAACCGTCAGCACATCGGTCGCCATGGCGGCAACGGTCGTGCCGATCAGCGTCGCAACCCCCACAATCGCGCAGAAGCGCATCGCCCTTACTCCCCCGACTCACTTCACTCCATCGGGAATGCTAATGCGGCAATCGGCACGAAGGTACTGGCGAAGGGTCGAGAAAGGAGTGACGGTCGAGAAAGTCTCGGATCAAGTGGAGGCCGGCAGCGCTTCAGTCCCCGCCATGTCCTCCTTGAGGTCGACGCCGGTGAGCCCGAGCCGCAGGGCTTGCCGGGTCAGCCAGGCGATCTTGTCGGCCGCCATCTCGTGCGTCAGGCCGTCGGCGTGAATGTTGGAGAGACAGTTGCGCTCGCTGTCGCGCCGGCCGACCTTCGGGTCGAAGGTCAGATAAGCGCCGAGGCTGTCGGGAACCGACAGGCCGGGGCGCTCGCCGATCAGCACCACGATGATGCGGGCTCCGAACGCTTCGCCGACCTCGTCGCCAAAGGCGACGCGCGCCTGTTCGCCCAGCGCAATGGGCGCTATCCTGAGGTCTCCCATCCTGCGCAGACAGGCCGACAATACGGTCTCGGCATGCGCTTCCACGGCGGCGGCCGAGAGGCCGTCGGCGATGACGAAGGCGACATCCCACTCGCCCTTTTCAATGCCGGCAAGGGCTGTCGGATCGACGCGTCGGCCGAGATCGGGGCGGGCGAGGTAGGTCGATCGATCGGTGGCGCGCGACTTGAGGCGGATCACCGACTGCGTAGCGCCGATCCGTTCCGCCATGGCGGAGAAGTCGACGCGGCCATGCACGGCATCGCGGGCGCGGGCATGGGCGAGCTGAAAGTCTAGCACGGCGCGGATCGGCAGCGAGTCGCCGGCTCGCCCGAGGCCGATGCGGGCGCGGGTGACGGCTCTGAAGCGAGCGAATGGATCGAGGTCGATGGGATTGCTCATGCCGACGCCCTGTAGTCGATGAGGCGTCGCACGTCGGAGCTGGCTTGCGGCGCCAGCCGCCCTTCGCTGTCGAAGAGCCCCATGCGGTAGAGCCAGGCCTCGAACTCGGGCGCCGGCGGCCGCCCGAAGGAATGACGGAGGCTGACGATGTCATGGTAGCTGAGCGACTGGTAGTTCAGCATCACGTCGTCGGCGCCGGGCACGGCGATCAGGAAATTGACGCCGGCCGAGGCGAGCAGGAACATCAGGTTGTCCATGTCGTCCTGGTCGGCTTCGGCGTGGTTGGTGTAGCAGACGTCGACGCCCATCGGCACGCCCAGCAACTTGCCGCAGAAGTGGTCCTCCAGGCCGGCCCGGATGATCTGCTTGGCGTCGTAGAGATACTCCGGCCCGATGAAGCCGACGACGGTATTGACGATCAACGGCTTCAGGTGACGGGCGACGGCGTAAGCGCGCGCCTCCACTGTCTGCTCGTCGACGCCATGATGGGCGTCGGCGCTGAGCGCCGATCCCTGGCCGGTTTCCAGATACATGACGTTGTCGCCAACGGTGCCCCGCTTGAGGCTGAGAGCGGCTTCGCGCCCCTCCCGAAGCACGTTGAGGTCGACGCCGAAGCCGCGGTTGGCGGCCTCGGTGCCGGCGATCGACTGAAACACCAGGTCGAGCGGCGCGCCGGCCTCGACGGCCTTGATCGACGTCGTCACATGCGTCAGCACACAGGATTGCGTTGGAATGTCGAAGCGCTGGCGAAGCCGGTCGAACAGCTCCATCAACCGCATGCAGGCTTCGAGGTTGTCGCCGGCCGGGTTGATGCCGATCACCGCGTCGCCAACCCCATAGGTGAGGCCGTCGAGCGTCGACCCGGCGACCCCCTCCGGATCGTCGGTCGGATGGTTTGGCTGCAGGCGGCTGGACAGGCGCCCCTTCAGGCCGATGGTGGTCCGGAAGCCGGTGACGACGCTGGTCTTGGCGGCGGCGACGATCAGGTCGTGGTTGCGCATCACCTTGGATACCGCGGCGACCATCTCCGGCGTCAGGCCTGGGGCGAGGGCGGAAAGCGCGTCCGTGGTGCTTTCGTAGGACAGCAGCCAGTCGCGAAACTGGCCCACCGTCATGTGGGCGACTGGCGAAAAGGCGGCAGCGTCATGGCTATCCAGGATCAGCCGGGTGACCTCGTCGACCTCGTAAGGGATCAACGGCTCCTCAAGGAAGGTGCGGAGCGGAATGTCAGCCAGAAGATAACGGGCGGCGACGCGACGCTCGTTGGTGTCGGCGCCGATGCCGGCCAGCCGGTCGCCGGACTTCTCAGGCGAGGCCGCGGCCATGAGGGCCTTGAGGTCGTCGAAGACATGGCGCTGGCGGCCGAGCAGGATGGCATAGCTGGACATGTCTGCCAGTTTATCATCGCCCAAGGAATGGCCAAGGCGTTTTGTTGGGCACGCCCCGCCTCGGGCGCAGTCAGTCGAGGGGCGCGAGTAATGCGCGGGACCGACTTTGATGAACAATCGGTAAGGTCTGTTTTTGAACACGATTTCGCCAAGAATCCGATATCCCTGCTTGCTCGCCCGTGGTAGCTCCGGCCGGACCGGTTCGGGGCCGCTGGGCACCCAGATGGACGATTTCGAACGCTGGAGGAAAAGGCATGCAACTCGTTCAGGCCAGCGGCCTGGTGAAGACCTTTTCGAGACTGCGCGCCGTGGACGGCGTCAGCCTTGAGGTGAGCCGTGGCGAGGTCGTGGGCTTTCTTGGCCCCAACGGCGCCGGCAAGTCGACGACCATGAAGATGCTGACCGGCTTCCTCGAACCCGACGCCGGTACCGCCTCGATCGCCGGCCACGACGTTTTCGCTGACCCGATCGCCGCGCGCCGTCATCTTGGCTATCTGCCCGAGGGGGCGCCGGCCTATGGCGACATGACGGTCGCCGATTTCCTCGCCTTCGTCGGACGCATGCGCGGATTATCGAGCGCAATGCTTGGCGAACGCCTTGCCGAAATGGTCGAACGCGTCAACCTCGCCGCCGTCTGGAATCGGCCGATCGACGCGCTATCCAAGGGGTTCAAGCGCCGTGTCGGTATTGCCCAGGCACTGATCCATGACCCCGAGGTTCTCATCCTCGACGAGCCGACCGATGGCCTCGACCCCAACCAGAAGCACGACATGCGCGAGCTGATCGCAGCCATCGCGCCTGGCAAGGCGATCGTGATCTCGACCCATATCCTCGAGGAAGTCGAGGCGATCTGCAGTCGGGTCGTCATCATTGCCGAGGGCAAGGTGGTCGCCGATGCGACGCCGACCGCGCTTCTCGATGCCGCCGCCGTCGATGGCAAGCGACCGACGCTCGAAACCGTCTTCCGCTCCATCACCGGCAGCAAGGCCGCCTGACGCCGATTATCTTCCGGAGACAATCCGAGATGAAAACTTCTTTCCGCACCATCGCGCTGGTGTTTGGCCGCGAGTTCCGCGCCTATTTTGCGACGCCGCTCGCCGCCGTCTTCCTGCTAGTGTTCCTCGCCCTTTCGGCCGGTCTGGCCTTCTTCGCCGGTGGCTTTTTCGAGCGAGGGCAGGCCGACCTTGGCCCCTTCTTCGCCTGGCACCCCTGGCTCTTTCTCATCCTGATGCCCGCCATCGGCATGCGGCTCTGGGCCGACGAGCGCCGATCCGGCGTCATCGAGCTTCTGATGACGCTGCCTGTTCGCGCCCATGAGGTGGTGATCGGCAAGTTCCTCGCCGGCTGGGCCTTCACGGCGGTGGCGCTGGTGCTCACCATGAGCTTCTGGCTGGTGACGCTCTATCTCGGGTCGCCCGACAACGGCATCGTCCTTGCGAGCTACATCGGGTCCTTCCTGATGGCCGGCGCCTTCCTGGCGATTTCGGCCTGCATCTCGGCAATGACCAAGAACCAGGTGATCGCCTTCATCCTTGCCGCCATCGTGTCCTTCCTACTGGTGATGTCCGGTACCAATCTGGTGCTCGCGGCCCTTCGCGGCTGGGCGCCGGCCTTCGTGGTCGATCTGGTGCAGTCGCTCTCCTTCATCACCAACTTCGACCGGTTGACGCGCGGTGTCCTCGAGGCCCCAGCCGTCATCTTGTTCCTGTCGACCATCGTGCTCGCGCTCTGGATCAACGTCCAGGTCGTCGACGCCAAGAAAGCCGCCTGAGGTTCAGCGATGTCGAAACTCAACCGGATCCCCAAAACCCGCCTCGTCGCCGTTGGCGCCGTCCTCGCGGTCATCCTTTATCTGGCCGTGAATTCGCTTGCGTCGACGTTGTTCCGTTCGAGCCGCATCGACCTCACGGACGGTGGACTCTATTCGCTCTCCCATGGCACGGTGGCCATGCTCGACAAGCTGGACGAGCCAATCCACATGCGCCTGTTCATGTCGGCCGGTCTGCATCAGGCTGCTCCGGCGCTTTCGGCCTACGCCTCGCGCGTCCGGGCCATGCTGGACACCTACGAGAGCCTGTCGCACGGCAAGATCACCCTCGAGGTGATCGATCCCCAGCCCTACTCTGAGGAAGAGGATCGCGCCGTCGGTCTCGGCATCAACCGCATCAGCCTCGATGGCAGTTCCGATCCGATCTACTTCGGTCTCGCCGCCACCAACTCCACCAACGGCTCGGCCAACATTCCCGTGTTCACGCCGGACCGCGAGGCGTTCCTCGAATACGATCTGACGCGCCTGGTCGCCGAACTTGGACAGCCGAAGAAGCCCGTCGTCGCTCTTATTGACGGTCTCGGAATGGCCGGCAATCCGATGGCAGGCCAGGAACCAGCTCAGATCCTGACGATGCTGAAGGAGACCTACAAGGTCGAGACCATCGGCGGCGACGTCGACAAGCTGCCCGACAACACCCGCGTCGTGCTGGTCGTGCAGCCCCAGAATCTCAGCGACCGCACACTCTACACCCTCGACCAGTGGGTGCTTTCGGGCGGAGCCACTCTGGTGTTCGCCGATCCGTTCGCCGAGACCCAGATGGGCCCCCGGCCCGGCATGCCGGCGGAGAACAACGCCTCCGACTTCCAGAAGATGTTTGACGCCTGGGGAGTGGGCTTCGACGCCAAGAAGGCGATCGGCGATCCCGACTGGGCGATCCGCACCACGCGCAATATCGGCGGACGTCAGGCCGAGGTTGCGAACTATCCCTGGTTCGCCATCCAGGACGATGGCTTCGACCGCGGCGACGCCGTCACCTCCAAGCTCAACGCTGTGGTGATGACCACCGCTGGCAGCTTCACCTCCACCGGCAAGGACACGACGCTGAAGCCGTTGATGTATGCGTCCGCAGACGCCGGCCTGCTGCCGGCGGGAGAAGCGGCCGATCCCTATGGCGATCCACGCGCCCTTCTCGCCAAGATCGAGAAGACCGGTAGTCGCCCGGTGGTTGCCGCTCGTCTCGAAGGCAAGCTTCACACCGCTTTCCCGGATGGCAAGCCCAAGGACTCGGCCGCCGATGCCGCGCCGATCAAGGAAAGCGCGTCGGCCCCCAACGTCATCCTCGTCGGTGACGCCGACATGCTGTCCGATCGCAACTGGCTGCAGAAGCAGAATGTGCTCGGCCGGCAAGTGGCGCAGGCATTCGCCAACAACGGCGACTTCCTGCTCAACGCCGTCGAGCAAATGGCTGGTGGCGTGGCGCTGGCCGACCTTCGCAGCCGCACCGTCTCCTGGCGTCCGTTTACCCGGATCGACGCGCTGGAGCGGGCCGCCGAAGAGCGGTTCCTCGCCAAGCAGCAGGAGCTGACACAGCGCATCGCCGACACCGAGAAGAAGCTGAAGGACGCCTCGACCACCGGCGAAGCCAAGGATGGCGAACTGGTCTCCGCCGAGCAGGCGAAGACGATCGAGACCTTCCGGTCCGATCTGCTGTCGGCCCGCGCCGAACTGCGTGAGGTGCAATACAACCTCCGGGCCGACGTTGCCCGGCTCAAGAACTGGATCATGGTGTTGATCATTGGCGTCGTGCCGGCGGCGGTGGCGCTGATCGCCCTCGTCTTCGCGCTGCGCCGGCCTCGCCGGCCGGTGCCGGTCCGCAAAGCCTGAGTCCAGCGAGGAGTTACCTGATATGACGCCGAAATCGCTCTTCGGTCTTGCCGTCGTCACCGCCGCCGCCGTTGTCGCGGCCGTGGTGGTCGCTGGTGGGACTGCCGCCGACAGCGCCGTCGCCGATCGTGGCCGGGCGCTTCTGCCGGACCTCGTGAAGACATCAGCATCTGTGGAAAGTCTCGCCGTGACCGTCGGCAAGGACACCACCACGCTGACGCGCGAAGGAGACCGCTTCGTGGATGCGTCCGGCTACCCGGCCAAGATCGACGTGGTCCGCAAGCTCGTCTCGTCCTTGGCCACGCTGACCATCGACGAGGACAAGACCGACAAGCCCGACCGCTACGTCGATCTCGGACTTGCCGACCCGACCGCCGATGACGGGGCGGCCACCAAGGTTGCGCTGCTGGACAAGCAGGGCAAGCCGTTGGCCGTCGTCTATGCCGGTACCAAGGACTACACGGTCGGAGGTAGCCGAGGTGGCCAGTACGTTCGCATCGACGGCAACCCGCAGTCCTATCTGGTGCGTGGTTCCCTCGACGTGCCGACAGCGCGGGCCGACTGGTTCGATGCCAGCCTGACCGACATCAAGCCCGCGACCTTGTCGAAGGTGACACTGACCGATGCCGGCGGCGCGACCGTCGACTTCGTGCGGACGGGCGACAAGCTTCTTCCGGCGGCTTTGCCCGATGGCAAGACGCCGGACGAAGGCAAGGCCAATCGCGTCACGGCCTTCCTGCAGGGCTTCAACTTTACCGATGTCCGCAAGGAAACGCCTGCGTCCATCGCCAACACCACCCGTCTTCGCTACGAGACCACCGATGGTCTTGCGGTCACGGCAACGGCCGTCCCCGCGGCGGATGACGCTGGCAAGGGCTGGATCCGCATTGTCGCCGAAGCGATCGATCCCAAGGCGGCCGACGCCGCCAAGGCGATCAACGAGAAGGCGGCCGGTTACGAGTTCAAGGTCAACACCATTCACACCGAGATGTTCGGCTGGACGGTCGCAAGTCTGGCCAAGGACGGCTGACCCAGACGCCGGCTGGAACGAAGTGAAACATGCGGCCGGCGGGGGAACCTGCCGGCCGTTGCCTGTTCGGAGCTATCCTTCGATTTCCAGGACGGCCAACAGACCGTGCGGCGCGTGGTCGGCCAGCAAGATGCGTCCACCATGCGCTTCAGCGACGTCTCGGGCGATGGTGAGGCCAAGCCCGAAGCCGGAATTCGGCATGGAGCTGCGGGCGCTGTCGCCGCGCACGAAAGGCTCGAGCAGGTGCTCCCTCTCACCGGCTGGTATGCCCGGGCCGTTGTCGGCCACTGAAATCGCCAGACCCCGCCCTGACAGCTTCCGCAGGGATATCACCACCTTGTCACCGTAGCGCACGGCATTGTCCGCGAGGTTGGTAACCGCCCGCATGATATCGCGACGCCTTACGCAAGCACTGAGACGGCTCGGCCCCTCATAGGATACCGTGTGGCCGAGGTCGGCGAACTGGTCGGCGATGGTCTGCAAGAGGCTTGGCAGGTCGGTCTGGTCGAAGGGCTCGGGACTGTCGGTGCCGGAGAGGTGGACGAGCGCCACGTGGGCCAGCGCGGCCATGTGGTCGAGGTCGGCCAGCATCGGTTCGCGGATCGTCTCGTCGTCGATGAACTCGGCGCGCAGTCTCAGGCGGGTAATCGGCGTTCGGAGGTCGTGGCTCACGGCTGCGAGCATGGTCGTCTTTTCCGCCATGAGCTTGCCAATGCGCGCGCGCATGCGGTTGAAGGCTGAGATGGCCGATCGCAGCTCACGCGGCCCGATTTCCGGAACCGACACGTCCGAGCGCATGTCGCGCAGGCGCTCCACGGCGGTCTCGAAGCGCCTGAGAGGGCCGATGATGACGATCATGGCCCAGCTCACCAGCACGATAGTCGTGATGAGCAGGAAGACGAGCAGGGTCGTGCCGGGGCCGAAGAAGTGCGGTGCATCCGCTTCGGGTAGGTCCAGCCTGTAGCAGGCGCCGTCGGAGAGCTCGATAAAGAGTGGGCCGATCAGCTCGTCTCCGGGAGCCGGCCGCCCCTCCAGCACCTTCCAGGCTTTGGCGGCTCCACCCAGGCGCGCGGCCAGCGGGCCAAACCGGATCTCGGTCGCTTCCTTCGGTACTGGGTCGGCGCAGAGTGCGATCGACGGAAGGTTATCCGCCATCAGTTCGATGAGCCGTGGTCGTTCCGCAGGATTGGCCGCAGCTAGCATATGTGCGGCGGCGCCTATCTCGCCGGCCGTTTCTGCCGGCGAGGCACTGAAGACCGAGCGGGGATTGGACAGGAAGAAATAGGCGGTCAGCCCCCCATGTATCGCCGCGATCGAAAGCACCAGCAGAACGATGACCTGGCCGGCAACTGAATCGAAGACCAGGCGCAGGACCCGGCCGATCATGAGGGCGTAACTTCGGGAGTAAACAGATAGCCTTCCGAGCGAATGGTGCGAATGAACTCGGATTTCTCGTCATCGGGAGAGAGCTTGCGTCGCAGGCGGCTCACCAGGATGTCGATCGACCGCTCGAAGGGCGCGGCGAGGCGGCCCTGGGTCAGCTCCAGGAGTTGGTCCCGACTGAGCGTGATGCCGGATCGCTCGGCGAAGGCGACCAACAGGTCGAACTCCGCGCCGGTCAGTGTTGCCTTGGCGCCGCTTGGGGTTGTCAGGCTGCGTTCTCGGGTGTCGATCACCCATCCGGCAAAGGTCAGGCGCCGGGCGTCCGACCGCGTCGTCTTGGCGGCGGGCAGACTGCTCCGTCTCAGAATGGCGCGGATGCGAGCCAGGAGCTCGCGAGCACTGAACGGCTTGGCAATGTAGTCGTCGGCGCCGATCTCTAGACCCACCACCCGATCGATCTCTTCTCCGCGTGCCGACAGGATGATGATCGGCATGGTCGAGCCATTGCGCAGGCGCCTGCAGATGCTCAGTCCATCCTCACCGGGCAGCATGATGTCGAGCAGTACAATATCGACGCGCGAGGTCGCCAGGATGCGGTCCATCTCGCGCCCGTCGCGGGCTACAGATACGCGGCAGTCGTTCGCCTTGAGGTAGCGGGAGACCAGCGTATTGATGTCGTTATCGTCTTCTACGAGCAGGATGTGGTTCTGCATGAAGAAAGGCCATCTCCATTCAACGGCCGAGCTTTAGCATTCGGGCGGTCGGCCACGACAGTTATTTTGTATCTGGATGTTTCCTTTCGTGACTGTCGAAACGCCTTGTTACCGCGCCAGCCAATTGGTTACCGCTCGTTAACGGACGCGGCGCTTGGTTTCCCGAAGGTAATGCGTAAGACTCTAGCCCGAGGGTAAAAATGACCTCGATTTCATCAACAAACGCCTATCAGTCGCCGCTTGCTCGGCTGCAGTCGACGCTACAGTCCGATATCAGCGCCGGCAGCATCCAGTCGACCAGCCAATCCGCTCTCGAAACCGCAATCGAAAGCATCGACGAGACCCTGTCGAGCAATCGGTCGAGCCAGACCTCCGGCAGCAAGCCACCGTCGCCCGACGAGATGAAGGAGAAGATCGCAGATCTGATCCAGCAGCAGGTCGACGCCGGCACGCTGACCTCCGATCAGGCCGACGAGCTCGCCAAGGTCTTCGACGAAACCTTCTCGCAGGGGCCGCAAGGCGCCGGCGGTCCGGGTGGAGCCGGCGGACCGCCTCCGGGGCCGCCCCCGGAGGGGGAGGAAACGACGGACAGCACCGACAGCAGCTCGTCGTCCGGTACGACCATCGCCGACATTCTTGAGGAGCTGCAGGCGGCGCTCGCCGAGAGCAACCAGACGGCCTATGGTGCCGACGGTTCTACGACCTCATCGAACAGCACCAGCTATCTTTTCGATCTGGTCGCCTGAGGCAATCGTCGATCGCGCATTTTGGGCGGCGGGGCAGGGCTCCGCCGTTCCGCGTTTCCGGGGGCGGAATGGGCCGTGCATGACGGCCGCGCGAAAAAAGCACTCTTCGCTACGAAAGCACTAGTGCTATCCAAGTGCTTGTGCGCAATCTTGAACATGGCGCGCCAGCGGGCCGGCGAAGGCCGTCGTCCGGTGGGGCGCCTTGCTTGTTCTGACCCCCGGAGAACCGCCTGATGAACCGCCCCGCCGCCGGATGGATCGACCGCCTCCCGACCGACCACCTGATCACCGAGTTCTCGATGTGGTCGTCGGACCTCCTGCGCATCGCCGACGAAGTTGTCCGTATCGACCCTTATGCCAACGTGATCCACATCGACGCCTCCGATGGCGTCTTTGCAGATACGTTGCTGATGTTCCCGGAGATCGTGGCCCGCATCCGCTCGATCACCGACAAGCCCATTCACGTCCACCTGATGGTCGGAGAGCCGGCGTTGATCAACCAGATCAATCAGTTCGCGGCCGCCGGTGCCGACGCTATCTCCATCCATGCCGAGAACACCCTGCTGACCGACAGCGGTATCGCCCGTATCAATGAGCTCGGTCTCGTGGCCGGTGTCGTGCTTAAGGTCGATACACCAGTTGCCAAGCTGATCCGCCACTTGCCGCGCGTTCAGTTGGTCACGTTGTTTGGTGCCGGTATCGGTGAGCGCGAGGGTATCAGTCAGTCGGCGACGCAACGTCTCGAAGAAGCGCGGAAGTACATTGCCGGGATTCCGAGTGCTCACCGCATTGTTCTGGTGGCCGACGGCGCCATTCGCGAGGATACCGTGCCAGTGCTGCGCAAGGCGGGAGCCCAGGCGATCGTTGCCGGCAAGCTTGTGTTCGATGCACCCGATCTCGGCAAGCGCATGGAGTGGTTGAACAGCCTTTGATCCGGAAACAAAGGCCGCTGGATCGAGATGTCAGAAACATTTTCGGCCGAGCCGAAACATAGAAGGCGTCGGGGCATTGCCCTGACGCCTTTTCCTTAGTCTCCGCGCGTCAGCGGGCGACCACCAGCCACTCCGGTTTGAACCAACGGTCGGCCGGCCCGTCGTAACGCAGGCGATTGATGTCCCAATGGCGGATGAAGCGCGCGTAGGCCTCCCAAACCGCTGGCCCTCCGGCGACGTAGACGACCCGGTCAGGGAAGCGAGCCAGGACATCCTCGGGGCGGTCGCTCGAACGGACGGGGCAAAGCGTACGATCGAACTTCATGAAACCGGGCAGGGTGGAAATGGTATGCGGGCCGGCCAGCATGACATGGCCACGCGTCACCTCGTAAAAGCGTTCGACGTCGGCGACGAACTCCCTGTCCGGATTGCCCTCCCACGGCAACTCACCGTTGAGTCCTATCTGCCCCCGCTGGCCGATCGCGCAGATTGCCCTGACATCCGCCATGATTCCATCCGCTGTCTGTTGCGATTGCCACCGAGCATAGCAATCCCTAAGCGGAAAACCCAATAGTGCATTTTCGAGCAAGTTGGGCCCCTCAAGCAAGTTGGACAGGGTCGCGCCAGACACGGCGACTTCCCTCCGGCAAGCGTGAAAGCCCGCGCGGATCGACGGAAGGGCCTCATGCTCCCGCGCACAGGCGTGTCAGGCGGCGAGGCCTGCGCCGGTGAATGACCAGTGCGTCTGGATGATGCGCCATCCCTCGGGGGACCGCCGGTAAACCTCGGTACAGTTCCAAGCGACGCGCTTTCCCTCGCTGCCGTTCCAGGAAACGAAGCGGAAGGTCAGTACGGCGGCTTCGCCTATCACCTGAACCTTCGGTTCGAGCATTTCATGACGCGGCGCGAAGATCTTGCCGCGCAGGTCGCCATAAAGGGCTGCCAGCGCAGCCTTGCCGTCGACCCTGGTCTCGCGGAAAGGATCGAAGTAGGTCAGGTCCTCGGCCGACAAGTCGAGAAAGGCATCGGGATCCCCCGCGCACCAGCGGTCGAGCGCTGCTTTTTCCAATGCGATAATGTCGTCGGCGATAGTCACGGCAATCTCCCCCTTTGGCTTGGCTGGGAGATTAGGGCTGCACGATGTCGACGCCTGTCAGCAGCGAGAGGGGGAAAGCGCCATCAGCGCCTCGGCTGTCTCGATGTCGGTGGCGACCGCGTTGACGATGCCGCCGGTGACGGCTGCGCGGATCGCCTCGGCTTTCAGAGGTGACAACGCGGCGGCGATGCAGAGCGGCACGCGAGCGAGGCGTTCCAGCGAAATGGAAAGGGTGCGGTCGTCGAACTCCGTGCCGACGGGCCGACCATCCTGACCGAAGAAGCGTCCGCATATGGTACCCACGGCGCCATGCGCGCGGATTTCTTCAAGCTTGCCGGGGGCGATGAACCCTTCGCGAAACACCATGGCATTCGCCGAGATGGCGCCAACGCCCACCACGGCCATGGCGAGGCGGTCCATCATGGAAAGGACGCCGCGCACGGTACCGGTCTCGCGCAGAAGGTGCGCCGCGCCGGCGTCGTCGACGATTGCCGGTACCGGCAGTTGCCAGGCCTGGGCGCCGAGACCGGCGGCGAACCTTCGGCAGACCTCGGAGGAGTGGGTGTAGTGTTCCGGCGCGCCGACGCCGCCGACCAGGGCGACGACGTTGAGGTCGCGCGCCGGCGAACGACGCGAAGCCGCCGCGATGGCTGCCACGGTAGCGCCGTCGGAGACGCCGAGCACGTCACCGCTCTTCAGGGTGTCTTCAATGATGCGGGCAACCGCCTTGCCCAGCGTGTCGGCATGGGTGCCAGCCTTGTTTTCGACGATGATCGCGAGACGGAGGCCGAGGTGGGCCTTCAACCTTTGCTCGGCAGCACCATCGCGAAATGCCTTGGGCGTGACCTGAAACTCGATATAGCCGAGATCGAGCGCTGATTTCAGGGCTCGGCTGACTGTTGCTTCTGATATTTCAAGGAGTCGGGCGATCTCGGTCTGCGGCAGGCGCTGCTCGTAGCGGAGGCGGGCGATCTCGACGATCATGTCTTCGCTGCGGCGGGGCCGGGGCATGATATGCGCCTTGGATGGGGCTTGAAGTCACAAACCTCCGGCGTCCGGCACGTCGTCCGTCGTCGACGTGCCGGCCCGGGGAGACGGTCGGGGTATTGGCTTGAAAATACCCCGGCCTAAGGTCGTCAGGCGGCGAAGCGCTTGGCGACGATATTGCGCAGCTCGCCGAGATCCTTGGCGAACAGGCGGATGCCCTCGGCCAGCTTCTCGGTGGCCATCGGGTTCTGGTTCATGGCCCAGCGGAAGGCCTTCTCGTCGAGGTTGACCACAGCGGGCTTCGGGCCCGGCTTGTTCGGGGACAGCGCGCGCTGGAGCGTGCCATTGTCGGCGGCCAGCGCATCGAGAAGCGCCGGGGAGATGGTCAGGCGGTCGCAGCCGGCCAGCGCTTCGACTTCACCCTGCGAGCGGAAGGAGGCACCCATCACCACGGTCGGGATGCCGTGGGCCTTGTAGTAGTCGTAGATGCCACGTACCGAAACGACGCCCGGATCCTCGTCCGGCGTGAAGGTGCGGCCCTCGGCCTTGACGTACCAGTCGAGAATGCGGCCGACGAACGGCGAGATCAGGAAGGCCTTCGCATCGGCGCAGGCGATGGCCTGGGCGATGTCGAAGATCAGCGTCATGTTGGTGTCGATGCCTTCCTTCTGAAGGATCTCCGACGCGCGGATGCCTTCCCAGGTGCCGGCGACCTTGATCAGGATCCGCTCGCGATCGACGCCGTTGGCCTTGTAGGCCGCGATGATGGCGCGCGCCTTCTCGACGGTGGCGGCAGTGTCGAACGAGAGGTCGGCGTCGACCTCGGTGGACACGCGCCCCTCGACCAGCTTGGTGAGCTCGGTGCCGACGGCAACGGCGAGGCGATCGCCGATGGCCTTGATCGCCGCTTCCTGCGTGCCACCCTGCTTCTTGCCCCAGGCAACGGCGTCGGCCAGGATCGGCTCGTAGGCCGGCAGGCCGATAGCCTTCAGCACCAGGGTCGGGTTGGTCGTGCAGTCGACCGGCTTGAACTTCTTGATGGCGTCGATGTCGCCCGTATCGGCGACCACCACGGTCATCTCGCGCAACTGATCCAGCTTGGAAGCCATGTCCTCAACTCCATATCCGGCCGCGCATTCGTTGACGCCGCGGCCGCTCTCCGTCCTCACAAACTATGGTCCTTCGATCGCCAAAATGCAAGAAACAGATAAAAAGAAATTAATTGCATTTTAAGTTCGCAAATGGAACGGGCGGGCCCTCATTGGAGCCCGCCCGCTTCCCTCTCCCCCCGAATACTGTCAGGCCGCCATGACGCGGTTGATGAAGTTCTCGACGACCGCGCGAAGGCGCGTCGCCTGATCGTTCATGTCGTTGGAGACCGCGAGGACCTGGCTCGCAGACTGCGACGTCTCGCCGACGACGCGGGTCAGCGCCAGCGTCTCGTCGGCGACCGACTTGGTCCCGCCGGCCGCTTTCTGGGCGTTCAGCGAGATTTCGGCGGTGGCATGACCCTGCTCGCCGACGGCGGTGGCAATCACGTTGGTCGTGCGATCGACCTCGCCCATAATGTCGGAGATGGCGCGGATGGCCGAAACGGCTTCATCGGTCGAGGCCTGGATCTGGGCGATCTGCGAGGCGATCTCCTCGGTGGCCTTGGCCGTCTGGCCGGCGAGGTTTTTCACCTCGGAAGCGACCACGGCAAAGCCCTTGCCCGCTTCGCCGGCTCGCGCCGCCTCGATGGTGGCGTTAAGGGCGAGAAGATTGGTCTGTTCGGCAATGGCCTTGATGAGGGTGATGACATTGCCGATGCGCGTTGCCGCGTCCGAGAGGCCGGAGATGGTGGCGTCAGTCTTCTTCGCCTCGCCAGTGGCACGCTGGGCGACGGCGGTTGCCGTGTCCGTCTGGCGAGAGATCTCTCCGATGGACGCCGACAGCTCCTCTGCGGCTGCGGCGACGGTCTGGACGCCGTCCGATGCAAGCTCGGACGCCGAGGCGGCGGTACCGGCGCGCTCGCGCGCCTCCTCCGCAATGGAGGCCAACGCGCGAGCGGTTGCCTCCATCTGGTCGGCGTTGCCTGCGACGGTGCCGACGAGCTGCTCGATCTCCAACCGGAAGTCGTTGATGACGCCCTCGATGGTTTCCTGGCGGAGCTCCCGGGCCCGCTGCTCGGCTGCGGTCTGGTCGGCGAGACGGCGGCGCTCGATGGCGTTGTCGCGGAAAACGCGGACCGCGCCGAACATGCCGCCGATCTCGTCCTTTCGGCCGGCGAGGTCGAGCGCCATGTCGGTGTCGCCGGTGGCCAGCCGCCGCATGGCGGCGGTCAGGTTGGTGATCGGGCGGGTGATCAGTCGCGACAGAACGACGCCGATGATCAATGCGAACACAAGTGCCGCGCCGAGCGTACCGGACATGGTGAAGGTGCTGGACGCCCGGTTGCGGCTGGCCGCTGCGGCGCGGTCGTCGACCACCGCCTTGATCGAAGAAATGGCCGCGACCGACTGGCTGCGCGACTCTTCCCGCGCGCCCTTGAAGGCCTTGGAGGCATCGACCATTTTGGCAAACGCCTCTTTGAAGCGATCGATGTCCTTGGACGGATCGACGCCTCCTGCAGCCACGATTTTCTGCCCCGTCTCCTTGGCGACATCGGCCGCCTTGAGGGTTGCCTTGGTACTGATTGCTTCCGGATCGTAGCGATAGGTTGTCGTCTGCTGCGCCAGTTGGTCGATCTGGCTGCCGAAAACGGTTGCAAGGTCGGATAGCTGGCGGGCCTTGGTGGCGTCTTCGAGCAGAGACTGCATGTTGTAGCTGGCAAGATCACGCTGCTGGCCGGCCAGGCGAATGATCTCTTCGGTGCCGTTGCTGAGCTTGCCGAGGCCGTCGAGGGCGAAGATGCGCTTCTGCTCGACTGCGAACGGGTTGGAGCTGTTCCGCATCTCGTCCAGCAAAGGGACGAGATCCTTGGCCACCTGTTCAATCGTGCCGGCTTGCGCCTTTATCTCGTCGTCGGCGCCCAAGGCCCTGATCTGATTGACGATCGCCCGTACCGACATCACCGCCTTCAGCGCCGCGTCGATGTTCGCGCCATCGCCGGTCGCGGCAAACTTGGCCAGGAGCTCGTTAGCCTTCAGGGCCGAGATTTCGATCTTGTAGGCGGTGACGGCGAGGTTGGCGGCGGCATTGGTGGCAAGCGCGGACTCGCTGGCCTTGGTCTGGAAGTCCTTGGCCTTGGTGGCGGCGTCGGATTCGATCTGGCTGGCCCGGCTCTGCATGTTGGAGAGCAGTTCCATGGTGGAGGCGGCGCTGGCCGCGACGGCATCCGATGACGAGGCCAGCACGCCAATCGAGGCACGGAACTTGTCGACGGCCGCATAGGCCGGGGCAAGGGCGGGGTCCGACTTGCCGCCAAGCTCGTCGAGGCTGGCGTTGACCTGCTCAAGCAGGCTGCTGGCCGCTGCCGCGGCGCCGTTGTCCCTGTTCTGGATGAAAGTCGTTACCGCATTGCCGGCATCGTTGACCGTCGCCAGTACCGAAGCCGACTTCGAGGTCATGTCCACGGCAAGGCCCAGGCGGCTGAGGCCTAGAAATCCGGCTCCTCCAACGACGGCGGCTAGTACCGCGAGAGAGACCAGACCACCGCCGATTTTCATTGAAATCGAACGGTTCGACAGGAAAGCCGTGAGCGACATTTTCTCCCCCCGGAATAGCGCCCGCCACAGGACGGCGCGCAAGCTGCACGTGTGCATCCGCAGAATGTGCTGCTCGCAGGTAAAGAAAAAGTGGATGGGATGCGCGAAATACGCGAAAAATTGTCAGCTTCGCAATCGTTTGCGCTGAGTGGAAGTCTCGGCCGCCGCCGGTTTTGTCGGGATCGTTCCATCGACGGCTGAAAATGGCGGAGAAATCAAACTGGCAACGACCGTTCATGCATATGAAACGGCGAATTCAATCTTGAGATGTGGCGGCTAGACTTTAGTTCAGTCCGCAGTCGAACGGAGGTCCAGGGAAACCCGGATGATTTCCGGACTGTCGGGATCGGGCGCCAGCACAAAGCCCAGGCGTTCGCACATCCGGAGCATCTGTCGATTCTCGGCGAGAACCTCTCCGTGAATGCGCCGGTAGCGCTCGCGGCGAGCGTAGCGGATGATCTGCATCATCAGCGCTCTTCCGAGGCCGTGCCCCTTCAGGTCTGAGCGAACCGACACCGCGTACTCCCCATCGCCGCCGCCAGGGTCGCCGTGCAGCCTGACGCCACCAAGCATCTCGCCGGTTTTCGGATCGAGTGCGACGAAGGCCATGGCGCGCGAGTAGTCGATTTGCGTCAGGCGGGCGACAAAGGCATGACCCAGATCGTGAACCCGCTGGAAAAAGCGCAGGCGCATGTCCTCGGGGGTCATTCGCGCGAAAAAGGCAAGGTAGCGCCCTTCGTCCTCCGGTCGCGCCGGCCGAACGAAGACCGATTGGCCGGTGGGGAGTGCGATGTACTCCTCCCATTCGGTTGGGTAGGGGCGGATGGACAGGCGCGGGTGGTGGACGGCGCCGCCGGACGCCGGAGGGTCGGCGACAAGCGTGACGCGTGCATCGACCACTGTCAGGCGATCCGCCTCGGCGATGAGCGGGTTTAGGTCTATGTCGGCAATGGCCGGGTGCTCGGCAACGAGCTGGGCGAGGCGTTGCAGGACGATGGCGAGACGGTCGACATCGACGGGGCGGCGGTCGCGATAGCCCTGAAGTTGGCGGACCACACGCGTCCGGGCGATCAGGTCGCGGGCGAGGTTGGCATCGAGCGGCGGCAAGGCCAACGCTCGGTCGTTGATCACTTCGACGGCGGTGCCGCCACGCCCGAAGACCATCACCGGTCCGAAGACCGGGTCGTCGGTAACGCCCGCGATCAGCTCAACCGCCTTGGGCGCTACGATCATCGGATGGAGCGTTACTCCGTCGATACGAGCGTCCGGGCGGGCCGCTTTTGCCCGGGCGATCACCGCTTCCGTCGCGACACCCACTGCGTCTGGGCTCGATAGTTCAAGTTCCACCCCGCCCACGTCGGACTTGTGGACGATATCGGGCGAAGCGATCTTCACGACCAGCGAACGATGCTCGGCAAGAAGCGTCGCCGCAAGTCGCATGGCCTCGTCGCTGTCGGCTGCGGCCAGCGCCGGCACGATGGGAATGTCATATGTGCCGAGGAGCTCAACCACTTCGCTCGCCTTGAGCCAGCGGCGGTTGTCGGCCAACACGGCGGAGATCACGGCTGCCGCACGGGCCCGGTCCGGAGAGAAGCCGGCCAGAACGTCGGCCGGCGTCGCCGTCAGCGCCGCCTGAGCCTCGGCATGGCGGACAAGCTGCATCAGCCCCTCGACTGCGCCGTGCGGTGTTTCGAGTGCCGGTATGCGTGCCCGAGCAAAGGTGTTGCTCCAGCCATCGTCCTCCCCGAGCCAGGCGGCGATCAGCGGCTTGCCGTCGTAGCGGCCCCGGCGATACTCGGCCACGGCGTCGACCACCGCTTCGGCCGCGAGTCTGGAGGGGGCAAGGGGGGTGGGGCAGTTGATCGCCACCACGGCGTCGACGCCTCGGTCGGCGAGGATGGCTCGCGTTGCCGCGCCATATCGGTCCGCGGCGGCGTTGCCGATGAGGTCCACCGGGTTGCTCCGTGACCATCCCGCCGGCAGCACCTGATCGAGGGATGCTATGGTGCCGTCGGACAGTGTGGCGAGTTCGCCGCCAAGGTCGACGACACGATCGGCTGCCAACACTCCGGCGCCGCCCCCGTTGGTGACGATGGCAATGCGCTTGCCCTGGATCCGGGGTACGAGGCTGAGAGTTTCGGCGGCTGCGAACATTTCGTCGAGGTCGGCGACCCTGAGCAAGCCAGCCCGGCGAAAGGCGCAGTCGTAGACGGCATCGACGCCGGCCAGCGCGCCGGTGTGGGACCTGGCGGCGCGGGCGCCGGCGGCATGCCGGCCGGCCTTGATCACCACCACCGGCTTCGACCGGGCGGCGGCGCGCGCCGCTGACATGAAGGCGCGGGCGTCGCGAATGCTCTCGAGATAGAGCAGGATGGCGCGGGTCCGGTGGTCGAGGGCGAAATGGTCGAGCATCTCGTCAAAATCGACGTCGACGGCGTCCCCGAGCACGGCAATGCCTGAAAATCCGATGCCATGTCGCGCCGCCCAGTCGAGGGCGGCGTGAGTGAGCGTTCCCGATTGCGAAATGAAGGCAAGGTCGCCGGGTACGGCCGCTCGCTGTGCGAAGCTAGCGTTGAGGCCGATGGGCGGTATCTGCAGGCCGGCGCTGTTGGGGCCGAGAACCCGAATGTCATGCCGCCGCGCCGCCGCCTTCATCGCTTCCAGAAGACTGTTCGGCCCGTGGCCAAGACCGGTGGTGATGACGACCGCGTGGCGAATGCCGACCGCGCCGAGCTCGTCCATCACCCCGACAATTGCCTCCGGCGGCACGGCGACGATCGCGAGATCGGCCGGTGTGGCGAGATCTGCGACCGAGGGAAGAACCGCGACGCCGTCGATCTCGGTGATGAACGGATTGACGAATGCGACCCGGTCGCGACCGAAAGCGGCGAGGTTGCGAGCAAGAACCGACCCGACCGAGTTCGGCCGAGCCGTCGCGCCGATCAGCACGACACGCTTCGGCCGGAAGAAAGGGTCGAGGCTCTGGTGGCTCATGTCGGGCGAGGGCTCGGCGAAGGGGCTCGGAGCGCAGCCTTCGGCCGCGCCCCGTTATGGGCGATCAGTGAGTCATGAGTGTCGGAATGGTCATCTTCTCGAGCATGTCGCGGGTAACACCGCCGAGCACGAACTGGCGGAAGCGGTTGTGCCCGTAACCGCCCATGACCAACATGGTGGCGCCGCTTTCGGCGGCATGGTTGTTGAGCACCGCCGACACCTCCGAGGCCGAACGCGGCAATGTCGTGACCGTGACCTTATGGTCGTGGCGGGCCAGGTAGGCCGCGACGTCCGCCCCCGGTTCTCCGGACCAGCTCTTCGAACCGGCCACCATCACGACTTCGATCGAGGTGGCCACCCTCAGCGCCGGCAGGGCGGCGTGAACGGCGCGGGCCGCCGTCGACGAACCATCCCAGGCGATCATCACCTTTTCGGAGGTGATCGGTTTGTTCCAGTTCGACGGGACGATCAGGACCGGTACACCAGACTCGAACAGCAGGGTTTCGATGATGGCCGCGCGCATCGGCTCGCCATGCTCGGGGTCGTCCTGGCCGATGACGATCAGGTCGGAGAGTTGTGCCTGCCGTACGATGGCCGGCGTTCCGCCCGAGTAGACGGTGGCAGTGCGCGCTTCGGCGTCGACCTCGTATTTCTTGGCCTCGGCGGCAAAGGCGGCGGCTGCGTCCTTGGCCGAGGTCTCCGCATTGGTGATCGCCTCGACGAGGTACTCCGCCGGAACCGGCGAGGCAAGGAAGCCGGGAGCAATAGGTTCGAGCGCCAGCGCCAGACCCGTGACGTGGGCCTTTCGCCGCGACGCAAGTTCAAGCGCCGCCGTGGAGGCGTTCATCTTTTCATTGTAGATGTCGATGATGGTGAAGATGTCCCTGACGGTCATCGCTGCGCCTCCTCAGTGACTTCAAAACGGGGTCCCAGTGACCCGACGTTGGCGGCAAGGCCTTGTACGAGACCAAAAAACCGCCGACGCCATAATCCTTAGATAGGTCTGGGCGCCGATCAATTCACCTCATGGCGATCTCCACCTTTCGCCTACGCCGGAATGTCGTCAGGACCGGCTCCGTATAGCCATTCGGCTGGCGGTCGCCGGTCATGATGAGCTCGATCGCGGCCTGGAAAGCCAGTGATCCCGAGAAATCGGTGCCGATCGGTCGATAGGCTGGGTCGCCGGAGTTCTGCCTGTCGACGACCGCCGCCATCCTCTCTAGCGTTCCCATCACTTGTTCGCGACTGATGACGCCGTGCTTCAGCCAGTTGGCAATATGCTGACTGGAAATGCGGAGCGTCGCCCGGTCTTCCATCAGGCCGATGTCGTGGATATCGGGCACCTTGGAGCAGCCGACGCCCTGGTCGATCCAGCGAACGACGTAACCGAGCAACCCCTGCGCGTTGTTGTCGAGCTCCTCGGCGATCTCCTCGGCGCTCCATGGACGGTCCGGAGCGATCGGCAGTGTCAGAAGCGCCTCGAGGGACGCCCGCTCGCGCTTGACCAGCTCGGTCTGGCGGGCGGCAACGTCGATGTCGAGATAGTGCAGGGCATGCAATGTCGCCGCTGTTGGCGAGGGCACCCAGGCGGTTGAGGCTCCGGCACGCGGGTGCCCGACTTTCTCCGCGAGCATGGCCGCCATCCTGTCCGGCGCCGCCCACATGCCCTTGCCGATCTGGGCGCGTCCCCTAAAGCCCAGGGCCAGGCCGGCGTCGACATTGCCTGCTTCATAGGCGGCGATCCAGGCGGCCGACTTCATGTCGCCCTTTCGCACCATCGGCCCGGCCAGCATGGAGGTATGGATCTCGTCGCCCGTGCGGTCGAGGAAGCCCGTGTTGATGAAGAACACGCGCGACTTTGCTGCGGCGATCGACGCGCGAAGATTCACCGAGGTGCGCCGTTCCTCGTCCATGATGCCCATCTTGAGCGTGAGCGGCTTGAGCCCCAATCCCGTCTCGATTGCCGAGAACAGGCGGTCGGCGAAGGCGACTTCATCGGGGCCGTGCATCTTCGGCTTGACGATATAGACGGCGCCGGTACGGCTGTTGGCATGCCGACCGTTCGGACCCACGTCGTGAAGGGCGATGGCCGACGTGACGAGGGCGTCGAGAAGGCACTCGGCGGTTTCGTTGCCGTCGGCGTCCAGGACCGCGTCGGTCGTCAGCAGCGACCCGACGTTGCGCACCAGCATCAGACTGAGCCCCTTGAGAGCTCCATCCGAGTCGTCACGCTTGAAATAGCTTCGATTGGCGGCAAGGCGCCGGGTCGTGCTTATGCCGCCCTTGTCGAAGCTCGCCTCGAGGTCGCCTCGCATCAGTCCGAGCCAGTTGCGGTAAACGGCAACCTTGTCTTCCGCGTCGACAGCGGCGACCGAGTCTTCGCAGTCCATGATGGTCGTGAGCGCACTCTCGACGAGTATGTCGGCGATTCCGGCCGGATCGCTCGCACCGGTCGGCTGTCCACGATCGAAGTGAATGTCGATGTGAAGGCCATTTCGCTTCAGGATGATGCCCGCCGGCTCCTCCTGATCGCCGCGATAGCCGACGAAAACGTCGGGATCGACGAACTCTTCCTCGTTGCCATCGGAGAAGCGAACCTTGAGCCGACCGTCGACGATGACGTAGGCGACGACATCGGAATGGCTTCGGGACGCAAGAGGGGCCGCCCCGTCGAGCACCGCCTTGGCCCGCGCCACCACCGCCTTGGCCCGCTCGGCGTCGAAGCCGCTTTGCGGCGGCGGCGTACCGAGGGCATCCGTTCCGTAAAGGGCATCATAGAGGCTGCCCCAGCGGGCGTTGGCGGCATTGAGGGCGTACCGGGCGTTCATCACCGGGACGACGAGCTGCGGACCGGCAACCTCGGCGATCTCCGGATCGACGCCACTCGTCTCTATGGAAAAGGGTGCCGGCTCGGGAACGATGTAGCCGATCTCGGCAAGAAAGACCGAGTAGGCGGCACGGTCCACGGGGCCGGGGTGGGCCGTGTGCCAGTCGTCGATCTGACGTTGCAACGCATCGCGCCGGTCGAGGAGGCTTCGATTTTCCGGGCCGAACCTGTTGATGATATCGGCGAGCAAAGTCCAGAAGCGATCGGGATCGAGGCCTGTGCCGGGCAACGCTTCCCCTTCGATGAAGTCGGCGAGCTCCGCGGCGACCTTGTAGCCGTTCAGCGTGCGATAGGCGGTCATTTCGGCATCCTGGTTTTGGGGGCTCCGGAAAACCCCTCATGGCACGGTGCCTCACAAAAGCCCTTGCGATAGGCTCTGTCCAGTCCCGAACGTGATCTTGATCGGGATCAGGGGAGGGAAAAATGCATATATCCGAAACCAAATGGAAAGGCCTTGCAGGATATATGCTCCCGAATCATTTTTCCTAATCTATTTCTGCGGAGCCATTCACGTGCAGCCGGCCGCCGTCATTTTGGCACTTGTCGTAGCCGGTACGGCTGCGACCACCTGGCACACGCTGCGCATCGGCAGCTTTCCGGGGCGCACCGACTATCTCATGCTGATGGCATCGGGCTGCTGGTGGGCGATCTGTGCCATTCTCGATGTCAGCTCCGAGGCGCCCGAGCTCAAACTGTTCTACTCGGAGCTCGCCTGGTACGGCATCGTCACCACGCCGATCTCGTGGATGCTGTTCATGAGCGCCTATGTTCGGGGAGGCGATCTGCCGAACAGCTCGTTCTACACCGGGCTTTCGATCGCGGCCGGTCTTTCGATGCTGGGCATTGCGATCACCAATGAGCTGCATCACCTCGTCTATGTGGCCGTGACGCCGGATCCCACGCCGAACTATCCGCACCAGCTGTATTACGAACATGGTTCGGTCTTCTTCGCGGTGATGATCGCCATCTACTTCTTCATGGCGCTGACAACGGTCCGAACCCTCTGGGCTGCCATCCATGCGCCGCCGGTGCATCGCGCCCAGTTCGCCGGTCTCCTCATATCGGCCATGGTGCCCTGGGCGGCCAACGCGGCGTACAACCTCGCCGGGATTCGGGTTCTCGGCTTCGACCCGACGCCGCTTGCCTACGTCGTGGTCCCGGTGATCTACAGCTTTCTGGTCAGCCGCAACCAGTTCCTGTCATTGGCTCCTGTCGCGCTCAGCGCTGTGGTCGCAGCCCATCCGGACGGCATTCTGGTGGTATCGGGAAATGGGCTGATTGCCGAAGCCAACGCCGCGATGCACTCGATATTCGATGGCAAGCTGTCTATCGGTCAATCTTTCTCGAGCCTCGGCGCCAACTTCGGGCCGGCGGACCGGGCAAGCCTTTTCAACGGTGGAGAACTGGTTCGGCGCTGGCAGAGGGGCGATCGTACTTACGAGGTACGGACCGTCGTTGTCGGAGGGGTTCGCCACTCCGAAAGCGTTGCCTATGTGCTGCGCGACATTACCGAGTATCTTCGCGCCCAGGAGAGTCTTCATGTGTCGACGCGGCTGATGGAAGATCGCCTCGAAGCCAACTTGCGCCTTCAGGAGCAGTTGCACGAGATGGCGCACCGCGACAGCCTCACCGGTCTCAATAATCGGCGCATTCTTGAAAGCATCTCCGATCGGTTGATCGACAGCGCCGACGCCATCGGACGATCGCTCGTCGCCGTTTCACTCGATCTCGACCATTTCAAGCGGCTCAACGATACCTTTGGCCACAAGGCGGGCGACGACGCCCTGGTCGCGTTGGCGGGCGTTCTCGCGCGCTCGCTTCGCCCTGGTGAGGTCGCCGTGCGGATGGGAGGCGAGGAGTTCCTGGTCCTGATGCCCCACGCCGACATCGAGGAGGCCCGCGCGCGCACCGAGGCATGGCGGGCGGTGATCCGCTCTCAGCCGGTGAAGACCAGCCAAGGCGTGGCCGAGATCAGTTTCTCGGCCGGCATCTCCGCCTATCCCGACACCGCAGCGTCCTTCGAGCAGATGCTGCAGCAGGCCGACAAGGCCGTCTATGCCGCCAAGCGCGCTGGCCGCAACCGCGTTGTCGTTTCCCGCTTGCCGGGCGAGGCGGGCGAGGCGCGACTGCGATCCGTTTGAGCGCACCCGTCAGAAAAGATTGCCCTGGTCTTCCGGGCCGGGCTTTGGCTTCGACCGGCGCTGTGCCGGCTTTGCCTCTGTAACGGGAGGCGGTTCGTCGCCGATCCGGCCTCGAACCCGGCCGTCAGCGAACTCGATCTCGATCGGAGCTCCGGATGCGAGCCCGCTGGCGCGGAACACCGGTTTACCCTCACCGTCGCGCACCAGCGCATAGCCCCGCCTTAGCGTTGCCATATGGTTGACCGCATCGAACACCGAGGCCACCTGATCGAGACGTCCCCGTCGTCGGGCGATCAACTCGCCAATGGCGCGACCGCCGCGCGCCGACAAGACCGACAGCCGCTCGGCGAGCTGCTCTTGGGTTCGGAGAAGGCTCGTCGGCGTGAGGCGGGCCGTGACGCGCTCGAACCGCCGGCCATGCAGGGTGGTGTTGGCCGCAAGCGCCTTTGGCAGCGCGTTGGCAGCGGTGTCGAAGCGCTGGCGTGGCAGGGCGAGGATATCCGACGCGCGAGGGAGGGCGCGCGCGGCGGCGACGAGCCTTGTCCGTCTGAGGTCGATAGACCTGAGGCTGGCGCCAGCAAGGCGACGCCCGAGATCGTCGACACGATCCAGAAGCTCGCGTCTCACCGGCACCACCATTTCGGCGGCGCCGGTGGGTGTCGGCGCACGCACGTCGGCGGCAAGGTCGATCAGGGTCCAGTCGGTCTCATGGCCGACGGCAGACACCAGTGGAATGTCGCTGGCCGCCGCGGCACGGACCACGATCTCGTCGTTGAATCCCCAGAGATCTTCGAGGCTGCCGCCACCGCGCGCCACGATGATGACGTCGGGACGCGGAATGGCTCCGCCATCCGGCAAGGCATTGAAGCCTGCGATGCCGGCCGCCACCTCGGGACCGCAGTTGTCGCCCTGCACCTTGACCGGCCAGACCAGTACATGCACCGGAAAACGGTCGGCGAGGCGATGCAGAATATCGCGAATGACGGCGCCGGTCGGCGAGGTGACGACGCCGACGACGCGCGGAAGATACGGTAGAAGCTGCTTGCGCTCCGGGTCGAAAAGGCCTTCGGCTCCAAGCTTTCGCTTACGCTCTTCCAGGAGCGCCATCAGCGCCCCGGCTCCGGCCGGTTCCAGCGCGTCGATGACGATCTGATACTTGGACGAGTTTGGGTAGGTGGTGAGACGCCCGGTGGCGACCACCTCCATGCCTTCCTCGGGCTTGAAGCGCAGTTTGCCCATCACGCCGCGCCAGACGACGGCCTCGATCCTGGCTCCCTCGTCCTTCAGGGCGAAATAGGCGTGCCCCGAGGAATGTGGACCGCGGTAACCGGAGATCTCGCCGCGCACACGCACAAAGCCGAACTGATCCTCGACGCTGCGCTTGAGGGCGAAGGAGATTTCCGAAACGGTAAATTCGGCGGCGTTGGTCGGGGCGTCGGTCACCAAGATCTTCCGGCAGAGCTGAAATGAGCCGCGCGCGGCGACTCGATGGGACGACGATCATGGCGGCCGGAAGGCGAGGCGTCAAACGCTGGGCGGCGGGCTTTCACAGGCAGCCGAGGTCGCCCATCGGCTGCATGTCGAGCGCACAGAAGATGCCGTCGAGATTGTCGCCGAACTTCTCGAGCAGCACTTCGGCTTCCGTCTTGCCACGGTCGAGGATGATGTCGAGCGGCCTCAGATACTGCGTCTCGTCCTGACCGCAGCGGTTGAGGTGGGCGCGGCGGGCAAGGCCGGCCCGTGACAGCTCCACGACTTCGCGGCCGATATCGCGCACCGTCCGTCCGCCGATTTCCGCCTTGAGCGCCAGCGTCGGCACATCGTCGCGTAGGCGCTGACGTTCCTCGGCACTCCAGTTCTTGACAAGGTCCCAGGCTGAATCGAGCGAAACCTGGTCGTAAAGAAGACCGACCCAGAAGGCCGGAAGAGCCAGGATGTGGTCGGTAGAGCCTGAATCTGCCCCGCGCATTTCAAGATAGCGCTTCATGCGCACTTCCGGGAACAGCGTGCCGAGGTGATTGTCCCAGTCGCCGATTGTCGGTTCGACGCCGGGCAGCCGGTTGCGGAAGGCGCCGGCCATGAACTGGCGGAAAGTGATGTCGGTGGCCCGGTGATAGGTATCGCCGCGCTTGATGAAGTACATCGGCACGTCGAGCGCCCACTCGACGTAGCGCTCGAAGCCGAACTGTTCTTCGAATACGAAGGGAATCATACCGGATCGCGCATTGTCGGTATCGCGCCAGATCTCGGAGCGTTCCGACAGACGACCGGTGGCCCGTCCGTCGAGGTAGGGCGAGTTGGCGAACAATGCCGTGGCGATCGGCTGCAGGGCGATCGACACCTGCATCTTCCGGCGCATGTCGGCCTCGGAGGCGAAGTCGAGGTTCACCTGCACGGTTGCGGTGCGGAACATCATGTCGAGACCGCGCGTACCGACCGTCGGCATGTAATCGGACATGATGGCGTAGCGCGACTTCGGCATCACCGGCGTCTCGGGCAGCGTCCACACCGGACTTGCGCCAAGGGCGAGAAAGCCGATCTTGAGAGGCGTTGCGATCTCCAGCACCTGCATCATGTGCGCCTGCAGTTCCGTCGCCGTCTGATGCAGGTTGGTGAGTGGCGCCCCGCTGAGTTCGAACTGGCCGCCCGGTTCGAGGCTGATGGCGCCACCATGCGTGGGGTCGAGCAGGCCGATCGGCCGCCCCCGGTCGGCGATCGGCTCCCAGCCGAGCAGCCCCTCCATGCCCTCAAGCAACTGGCGGATGCCGCCCGCCCCTTCGTAGGGCACCGGTGCGTGACTGAACTTTCGGAAACCGACTTTCTCGTGCTCGGTGCCGATCCGCCAGCGTTCCCTGGGTTTGCAGCCGCTGGCGATCCTCTCGACGAGATCGGCGACGGAAGTGATCGGCGTAGTGTCGGACGTGTCGCGCGCCATATAGGGGTCCCTTCGGATTGGGCGGCAACCTAGCCGCCCGACGAAGTTTGTTCAATTGTCGGCAACGATCGATGAGAGACGTTTTGCGCTTTGCCTCGTCACGATCGTGTCAGGAGCCGGGCCTACCAGTCGCCGAGCGTCGCCTGGATGACGGTGAGCGCCGCCACGGCCGCCGTGTCGGCCCGCAGAATGCGTGGGCCCAGAGGGATCGCGGTGACGAAGGGCAGGGACCGCAGGGTGCGCCGCTCATCATCGGAAAAGCCCCCCTCCGGACCGATCAGCACGGCAAGTGGTCCACGCGGCAGGGACGCCAGCGCCGCCAGAGGATTGGTTGTCTCCTCTCCCTCGTCGCAGAAAACCAGACGGCGGAGCGGTTCGTCGCGTTCGAAGCGGGCGAGAGCCCGGTCGAGCTTCTCCTCGTCTTCGACGTTGGGCACGTGAAGCACCCCGCATTGCTCTGCCGCCTCGATCACGTTGGCCCGCATGCGCTCGATGTTCACTCGGCTCGCCTGGGTATGCTGCGTCAGCACGGGGCGGATCCGACCTACGCCCATTTCGACCGCTTTCTGCACCATGTAGTCGAGCCGGGCATGCTTCAGCGGCGCGAACAGGTAGAGTAGGTCTGGCGCTGGGGGCTGGGGTCGACTCGGCTTGAGATCGATCAGTTCTGCCGATCGTCTTCCGGCAAGACCAATCCGACCCCGCCACTCGCCGTTCACACCGTCGAAGACCAGCACGTCGTCTCCTTCTCTCAGCCGAAGCACGTTGAGAAGGTAGTTGCTCTGGTCTCGGTCGAACGACACCGGCGCGCCATCCAGCGGTGTTGAAACAAAGACGCGCGGCGTACGGAAATCGGAATGGGCCATGGACATGCCAATAGCACGCCCCGAAGGGGCAAAAAAAGAGGCGGCGCCTTGCGACGCCGCCAGTTGTTCCGGCAGGGGGCCGGGATGGGATGGGTCCGGAAAGGAGGCGGGTCCGGACCCCGGAAGCGCACGGGGTGGCGTGCGCACGTGAAGGGTGCCTCAATCAGGCCGCTTCCAGCTCCTTCTGGCGCTGCTTCTTGAGCGGCATCGAATAGCGAACCTCCGGCGGCGGCTGGATGGCCGTCTCGAAGGCCAGCATCGCGGCGAGAAAGGTGTCGCGCGCTTGACGGTCAGCAAAACCGACCACCTTGCCCTTGTAGTAGGTCAGGGCATCAGGGCTGACAGGGCGACGGGTGATGGGGCAAAGATCGTTGACGCAGTCTTCGAGTCTGGGTGCGATCATTCTTCCCTCCCCCTGACCAAGGGCGTGTAATTCACGCTCTCCGCGCGACGCAGGACAGCACTGCTCATGTTCGCCGAATTGCCGCGTGCGATGGCGGCGAGCCTGAGCGACGGGTCGGCATGAAGCGGACCGTCGAGGGCTACGCGCAGGTCGTACCGGGTGAGGCCAATATCGGCCAACTCGTGATCGGTGAAGTCGCAGAGTTGTTTGGCCATCCATCGATTGACCATGATCTTCGCGACGGACGCGGTGCGCTCGGCAGCGGCGCGCACCAGCGTGGTGAACGTCGTAACGAAAGCGGCGGCGTAAGTGCGGGACGCGAAGGTCGTGGACATGATCGGCTCCATCAAGGGGCTTGGATGGTTTGGGTGCGTTGCGTTGGGGTCAAGGGGTTGAGGTTTGGAGTTGAGGCGCCAACGGGGCTTCACCTGGAAGCCCCGTTGAGATTTTGTTTACCTTTCCATAAGTCTGGCGAATGCTTTATGCCCGACTTATGTGGATCTCTTATGAAACACGTACGTGTTATTCACGAAGCGCGGCGGAGGCTTCCAGGGCCTGCTCACGGTCGGCGCGTCGGGCTTCGGCACGGCGCGCAGCAAGTTCATAACTCGGCTTGCGGTCGATTGGCGTCAGCAATGCGCCTTCGACATCGGCGTGGGAAATGCCCATGTCCTTCAGCGCGCGCGCGTCGAACTCAAGCAGCTGCATGGTTTGCCGACGATCGATTTCTGCGGCAATCAGCGTGCCAAGACGGCGAAAGAGTGCGCTCGCGAGACGAAACGCCTCGTGCACGGAGCGAGAGGCGGAAGCGCGGTGCGAGGATGCATGATCGAGGATCAGGGTCATCTCTTGGCTCCTGCGGACTTGTCCTGCTCGTGGAGCAGAACGAAGCGGCCTTGCGTGTTTGATGTGGGGGGACCGCTTGGGTGTTTCGATAGTGGATTTATCTCATGTGGCTATCAATCAGTCCAACGCATGTTTTTGATGCTTTTCATGACGGAATTTGATATCACCCGTCTGACTGAATGAGATCACGCGGGGCGATGGGAAGCCACCCGAAAACCGACGATGATCCCAGGATACGCTGCCGACCGGCCATCCATCAGGAATGTTGAAGATGAACGTTCTCGATCTTGATCAACTCAGGACCTTTGTCGCCATCGCCGAAGTGGGCTCGTTCACCGCAGCCGCCGACGTGGTGCATAAGACTCAGTCGGCGGTCTCCATGCAGATGCGCCGTCTTGAAGATCGAGTCGGCAAGCCAATATTCTCCCGCGACGGTCGTCAGAGTCGCCTTACCGAGGACGGTCGGCGACTTCTCGAGTATGCGCGTCGCCTCATCCGTCTCAACGACGAGACGCTGGCCGCCTTCGAGGACCCTGGCCTGACAGGTTCGGTTCGCCTTGGTATTCCCGACGACTACGCCGATCGTCTGCTGCCGCCGGTGCTGGCCGGCTTCTCGCGCATCAATCCGCTGATCGAGATCACGGTGGAGTGTCAGCGCTCGGTCACCGTCTCCGACATGATCCGCGACGGCCGTCTCGACCTCGGCATCATCAATCACGGCTACTACGGCTCAATGCGGGGTGAAGTGATCCGGCGCGAGCCGTTGTTCTGGGTCGGCTCGCGCGACCACAGCGTTCACGAACTCGACCCTGTGCCGCTGGCCCTTGGCCCAGACGATTGCTGCTGGCGCGCCAATGTCGTTCGCGCCCTAGACCGCGAGGGGCGGCGGTTTCGCGTCGCCTATATCTCCAGCGCGGCGCTGGCCCTTTCGGGCGCCGTGCTGGCCGGACTAGCGGTGTCGGTGTTGCCGGAAAGCGCCCTCAAGGCCAACATGCGTATCCTCGGCTTGCGAGAAGGCTTTCCCGAGCTTGACCCGGCCGAGATTGGTCTCTTGCGCGCCGAACACGCCAAAAGCCCCATTCACGAGGCACTTGCCAAACACATTGCCACGTCGCTCGGCAATCTCGGCGCCGCCGACCAAGCGTTGAATCTCGCGGCGGAGTAACCGGCCGAAGGCGCCGGCCTATCGCGCCACGACGGCTGCCGCGGCGCCGGCCATCATGGTGCCGGCCGCGCGGTTGAGATGCCTCATCGCTTTCGGACTGCGGAAGAACTCGCGCGCACCGGCCGCCGCCGCCGCGTAGATCACGCCGACGGCAGTTAGCGTCACGATCGAGATGCCGATCAGCTCGAGGTAACCGGTCAAGGTGATGCTTTCGATCGGCATGAGCGACGGTAGAAGCGCCATATAGAAGACAATGGTCTTCGGGTTGCCCAGCGTCAGCGTGAAACCGCCCAGCACCGTGCGCCACGCGCTCTCGGAGCGCACTCTCGCCGCGACCTCGGCTGGATCGGCGCGCGAAGTCCAGAGCTTGTAGGCGAGATAGAGCAGATACGCGGCTCCGACGTAGCGGATGATCAGGAAGGCCAGGTTGAACTCTTGCGCCAGAGAGGCGAGGCCGAAGATGGCGAGCGTCAGGTAGAACAGATCGCCGAAGACGATGCCGAGGATGAAGGTCATGCCGGCCCGAAAGCCGCCGCCGAGCGCCCGTGCTACGACGGCCGTCATGCCAGGACCGGGCGATGCCGCCGCGACGGCGAGGGCCCCGGTGTAGAAAACCAGCGTCAGTATTGGCATCGATTATCCCACGACCAGAATGTGAAGGCTGCGCGGGCCATGGGCACCGAGCAGGAGCGTTTCCTCGATGTCGGCCGAGCGCGACGGACCGGTCACGAGATTGACGGTGCGCGGCATCACCCCGGCGCCGAAGCGTCGGCGAAGCTCTGCCCAGACGGTTTCATAGTCGCCGGCCACCGTCGAGGCATCGACCACCACGATGTGGTGATCGGGAAGGAAGTTGAGCGTTGTCGGGTTGTCCGTCCCGGATGTCAGGACCACCGTTCCCGTCTCCGCGACGCCGGCATCGGAATGGCTGAGACCGACGAGATCGCTACCGTCGCTCGGACCTGTTGTCACTGCGAGCTGTGCTTCCCTCTCCCACGGCAAATCCGCAAGGCGCCGGTCGTCGCCGCGTCGGATCTCCTGCGGCAGATTGCGGTCCCGCAGATAGCTGACGACAGCGCCGGGAATGTCTTCTCTGCCCTCAAGGCGGGCAACACTGGCAAATACCTCTCCAGCCTTGCGAACAAACAGATCAACGCGCTCGGAGCTCGGCAACTGGCCGCGTGCCGGCACGACGTTGACAGGTGTTTCGGCAAGACGATGACGGACGGCGGCAAGGCGAGTAGCGTCGGAGCCGGATGCTCCGAGTGACCGGCGGATGCGGCCAAGGATGGCGTCACGGCTTGACATCATTTTCTCCCCCGCTTGGCCCATTCGGTGCGGAAGGTTCCGCCCTCCGGTGCCGGCAGGTCTCGCCAGCGCGTCCAGCTCCCGGCGAGCGGAGCCTGACGAAGCGAACCATCCCTGCCGGCAAGGCGAGCGAGCCCCCAGGCGCCGAGACGAGTCGCAAGGCCATAGAGGCGCGGGCGAGCCGCGAGGAAGCGCCACGCAGCGAGGCCGAAGCGAGCCTTCTTGGGCGTCAGGTGGCGTTCGAACTCTTTCTCCCGCCAGTGTCGCAACATCTTCGGCAGCGGGATGCGCATCGGACAGACGCTTTCGCAGCGGCCGCACAGCGTTGATGCATTGGCGAGATGGGCCGACTTCTCGAGGCCCTGCAATGATGGCGTCAGCACCGATCCCATAGGGCCGGGGTAAACGGAACCATAGGCATGGCCGCCGATCGAGCGGTAGACCGGGCAGTGGTTGATGCAGGCGCCGCAGCGGATGCAGCGCAGCATGTCCTCGAACTCGCTGCCCAGCATGGCCGAGCGGCCGTTGTCGAGCAGGACCACATGGAAGGCCTCGGGACCGTCCGGATCGCCGGTGCGACGAGGGCCGGTGGAGAAGGTGGTGTAGACGCTCATTTCCTGCCCGGTGGCCGAGCGGGCAAGCAGCCGCATGATGGTGGCGACGTCTTCGAGCGTCGGCACCACCTTTTCGATGGAAGCGAGAACGATATGTGTCTTTGGCAGGATCTGGGTGAGATCGCCATTGCCTTCGTTGGTGACGATCACCGTCGATCCGGTCTCTGCGACCAGGAAGTTGGCGCCGGTGATGCCGACATCCGCCGACAGGAAGCGCTCGCGCAGCACGCCGCGCGCTTCGGCGAGCAACGAGGTCGGTTCTTCGAGGTTGCGCTTTGGGTCGAGGTCGGCGTGGGCCCGGCGGAAGTCGGCCGCCACCTGCTCCTTGTTGACGTGAACGGCTGGCGCGATGATGTGGCTCGGTGTCTCGCCACGAAGCTGGATGATGTACTCGCCGAGGTCGGTTTCCACCGGCGCAATGCCATTCTCCTGAAGGAAGGCGTTGAGGCCGACCTCTTCGGTGATCATCGACTTGCCCTTGGTGACCCGCTGGGCGCCCGCTTTCCGGCAGATGTCGAGAATGATGCGGTTGGCGTCGGCGGCATCGGCTGCCCAGTGAACGAAGCCGCCAGCCTCCACCACCTTTCGCTCGAAGGCCTCGAGGTAGAGGTCGAGATGATCAAGCGCGTGTGCCTTGATGTCGCGTCCGGCATCGCGCAAGGCCTTGAACTCGGGCAGCGCCTCGGTGGCGCGTCGTCGGCCACCGACCAGTGTTTCCTCGATATGCGCGATGGCCTTGAGAAGCGGCGGATTGGCGAGCGCCGCGCGCGCATTCTTCGGAAAGGACTGGGACGTGAGACCGCCGCTCATTTTCTCGACTCTCCAATGGCTGGCCCGGTTGCCATGCCGGCCAAGACCTCGGCGACATGACGAACCTCGACACTGGAGCCCTCGCGTCTCAACTTGCCGGAGATGTTGAGGAGGCAACCGAGGTCGCCCGACAGCAACAACTCGGCGCCGGTGCCTCTGACGTCGGCGACCTTGCGTTCGACGATCGCGTTCGAGATCTCGTCGTACTTGACGCAGAAGGCGCCGCCGAAGCCGCAACAGGCTTCCGGGTCGGCCATCTCCTTGACTGTCAGTCCGTCCACCGCCGACAGCAGCCGGCGCGGCTGTTCCTTGATGCCGAGCTCTCTGAGGCCGGAGCAGGAATCGTGATAGGTCGCCGTCCCCTCCCACGTAACGGGTAGCGGGGAGACGCCGAGCACGTCGACAAGGAACGAAGTGAGCTCGTGCGTCTTGTCGGCAAGCGCCTCGGCCCGAAGTCGCCAGCCAGGTTCGCCGGAGAACAGGTCGGAATAGTGCGTCTTGATCATGCCGGCACAGGATCCCGAAGGGATCACCACATGATCGAAGCCCTCGAACAGCGTGATCACCCGTTCGGCAAGCGCCCGTGCACCGGCCCGGTCGCCGGAGTTATAGGCGGGTTGGCCGCAACAGGTCTGGCCGGCCGGCACGTAGACGTCGCAGCCAGCATCTTCAAGCAGCTTGACGGCCGAAAAGCCGACTGTCGGGCGGAAGAAGTCGACGAGGCAGGTCACGAAGAGCGCGACCCGCGGTTTCGGCGTCGTCATGATGATCCCGTTCTGTTTATTTCGCGGTCAAGGTGATACGCGCAACGATCGATCTTCGCAATCCAGGGGGCGATCGCCGTACTCTCAAGCCGATCGACAGCGCGAAATCCGAAAACGACTAGCAAAAGCCTGTTTCCATCCCAGGAAACGTCACCTTTGAGGGGTAGCGTTCGGTCGCTTCCCTCATAAGGCGGTCATGGACGGACGGTAGGATCATGCGTTAGTCTTGCGCGACTGACGTGGCGGATCCTGGGTGATGGGCTGGTTTTGCCCGAAAAGGCCGTTCGCAGAAAGGAGAAGGTATGACTGGGTTGACGACAGGTTCGGGCATCGTTGCCGTCGTCCTCTTGACGATGCTGGCACTGCCGGCCGGGGCGGCGCAACCCAGCTTCGATTGCGATGGCGCCAAGTCGGAAGTCGAAAAGATGATCTGCGGCGACGATGCACTCGCCGATCTCGACCTTCGTCTTGCCCGAGACTTTGCGCGAGTGCTTTCCCGTGCCAGCGCCGATCAGGTTCCCGAACTCCGGGCCTCTCAGCGCGAATGGCGAGCCCAGATGCTGAAATGCGCCCGCACCGGCGATCCGCGAGGCTGCGTGCTTGAAGCCTACACAAAGCGGATCGCCCAGTTCTGAGCGATTGGCTCAGCGTACCACCACGCGCGTTCCGACCTTGACACGCTCGTAGAGGTCCATCACGTCGGAATTGGCCATGCGAATGCAGCCCGACGAGGCATTGGTGCCGATGCTCTTTGGCTCGAACGTGCCGTGGATGCGGAACAGAGTATCCTTGGGGCCGTCGTAGAGATAGAGGGCCCGGGCTCCGAGCGGATTGCCGATCTTGCCTTCCATCATCTCCGGGATGGTGCGGCCCCGCGCGGCCTCGCGGGCGATCATCTCCTTCGGCGGGAACCAGCGCGGCCACTTCTGGCGGCTGCCGATTTCCACTGTGCCCTTCCAGGAAAAGCCCTGACGCCCGACACCAACGCCATAACGAAGCGCCTTGCCCCCCTCTTCGACCAGATAGAGATGCTTTTCCGAAGTGTCGATGATCACCGTTCCCGGCGGCTCTTCGGTCGGGAAGTCGATCTCCGCGCGGCGGAAAGGTTCCGGAGGCAACTGGTCGCCAACGAGATCAAGGTCGCGCGCGTCTTCGGCCGTGTCGTCGGGCAGATAGGACAGCGGCTTGACGGGTTTCTCGACGACCGGCGGCTTGGGCGGTTCCACCGGCTTTGAGGAAACGCAAGCGGACAGGGAAAGGCCGGCTGCGAGCGCCAACATCAGCGAACGCGCCGGAACGACGGACAGTTTCATCATGGAAGGACCTGAGAGGGCGAGACGCCGCCTGGCGGCGCAACAAATGCGAATCACGACGTTTTCAGGAAACTAGATGGCGGCGGTCTCGGTTGTCGAGATCGCCGCCATCCAAATGGGTACGCAGGACCGGCTCTTGCGCGAAAAAGGTCAAAGGTGAGGCGGTTACAACACGATCACGCGGGTGCCGACCTTCACCCGTTCGTAGAGGTCGGTCACGTCCTCGTTGCGCATGCGGATGCAGCCCGAGGAAACGGCATGGCCGATGGTCCACGGTTCAGCCGTGCCGTGAATGCGATAGAGCGTCGAGCCGAGATACATGGCGCGGGCGCCGAGGGGGTTTTTCGGTCCGCCGGGCATCATGACCGGCAATCCGGGCTGCCGTCGGCGCATCTCGACCGGTGGGCGCCAGTCCGGCCATTCGGCCTTGCGCGTGATCCGATGCTCGCCCGCCCAGGTGAACCCGGGCCTGCCGACGCCGACGCCGTAGCGGCGCGCCACTCCGTCTCTTTCCACGAGGTACAGGAAGCGATTGACGGTATCGATGACAATGGATCCGGGGACGCCGGGGCCGTTGTAGGCCACCTCTTGCGGCAGCAGCTCCGGCGCAAGCGGCAAGCTGCGGGGATCAACCTTGCGAGCGGTCTTCGTCTCGGCGCCCGTCGGCGCCGACCATGTGCGTGGGCTGCGCGCCTGGGGCGTCGCGTAGATCGGCACGTTGCCCGGCTGGAGTTGCATCACCCAGGGGTCGGTGAGATTGGGCGACAGCACGACTGGCGGTGGAGCGAGGTAGCGACCTGCCTGGGCGGCGGCCGAACCCGTCGCAACCACGACGGCGGCAACCCCGGCAAGGAACAAGGCGGCAGCTCTCATCGGTGGAAACCTCGATTGGTGGAGTCCTGCACGGCCGGCGGTTCCGCTGACCATGCGCTTCAGCCGAGGCTAGGGGCGGGCACTCTAGGAATGGTGAACGAGATGCGACCCATTTCCATTCAAGTCGATCGATTTGTCGCCATGGTTAAGGAAACGTATCAACGTCCTTTCCAACCATCTGAAACTTAGGTGGAAATTATGTTGGGCCATGTTTCCGGAATACACGTTGTTAACCGCCTCACCCTAAAATCCGATCATTCGGCGGTGGTGCCCGATTGGCGGCGTTTTCTGGCTGCGGAAGCGAGGAGTGGAATATGGCGTTGGCTCGCAAGGCTTATCGTATCGAAGCTATGCTTGGCGGCGGCGCGGTGTCCGAGCCGACCAACGATTTTCGCGCTGACACGATCCTCCATGAACTCAACGAGATCAAGAAGCTGGTCAAGCCGCAACAGGAAATCAGCAAGGACATTATCGCCGACTACCAGAAGCAGTTCACCGAGGCCTACAAGCTGAAAGGCGAAATGGAGACGATCCAGGAAGCCATTTCCCGCACCAAGCAGGAAATCGCCAGCCTTCACGTTTCTGGCTTCAAGGGCGAGGACATGAGCCGCGTCACGGACGAGCTCGACGCCGTGGTGAAGGGCACCGAGCATGCCACCGAGAGCATTCTGGCGGCCGTCGAGAAGATCGACGACGACGCCAACAATCTGGTTGCCCATCTCAAGGGCGACAAGCAGGCGATGGCGGCAGATATCCAGGAACGAGTGCTGGCCATCTACGAGGCGTGCAACTTCCAGGATCTGACCGGACAGCGCATCACCAAGGTGGTCAACGTCCTTCGCTTCATCGAAGACCGCGTCAATCGCATGATGGAGATCTGGGGCGGCATGGAGGCCTTCAACTCGATCGAGGCCGACGAGTCGCTGCGCCGCGTCGGCGACGCTGCTTTGCTCAACGGGCCGGCCTTGCCGACCGCCGAGCGCGCGACGCAGGACGACATCGACGCGCTGTTTGCCTGACCACCCCCCAGAAGCATTCCTTTCGCGGCGGTCGGCAACGACCGCCGTTTTGCTGCTGCCACTTCGTGGCAACCGCCGTCGCTAGGGTCCGCCAAACTCAATCATCGAACGAGGGGCGGGTGGTATGGACGGCATCATCACGGGCGAAGATGGCATCAATCGCTGCTTCTGGGCTGGGACCGATCCGCTCTACCGTCGCTACCACGATGAGGAGTGGGGCAGGCCGGTTGCCGACGATACCCGTCTCTTCGAAAAGCTTTGCCTCGAGGGCTTTCAGTCCGGCCTTGCCTGGATAACCATCCTCCGCAAGCGCGAGAACTTCCGTGCTGCCTTTGCCGGCTTCGACATTCCGACGGTCGCCGCCTTCACCGACGCTGACGTTGAAAGACTGGTCGGCGATACCGGCATCGTGCGTCATCGTGGCAAGATCGTGTCGACGATCAACAACGCCAGGCGTGCACTCGAACTTCAGGCCGAGGCTGGCTCGCTGGCAGCCTTCATCTGGCGCTTCGAGCCGGATCCGTCCACGCGCCCCTCCGTCTTCACCATGCAGGACATCCTGCCGAAGACGGCGGAGTCCACGGCCCTATCCAAGGAGCTTCGCAAGCGCGGCTGGAGTTTCGTCGGCCCGACCACCGTCTACGCCTTCATGCAGGCCATGGGCTTGGTCAACGATCATCTCGACGGTTGCGACGTCTGCAAGGCCGTCGAGAAGGAGCGCGCCGCTTTCGTCCGGCCGAGATCGTGAACCGAGGTCCGAGTTCCGGAGCTGTCTGTCTTGGGATAGGGAACGACAAGACCGGCAGGTCGCCGTGTCTCAGATCTTGAATACATTCAAGCCAGACACACCGCTCTCGATCTGTGTGAAGCCGCGTGTTGCGTAGTAGGCGGAGTTCTCGGGCGTGGCGCAGAGATAGCAGCGCTGGTGCCCTCTCGCGGCGGCCTCCTGCCGGGCCATCCCTATGAGTTGGGCAGCGATGCCCCGCCGCTTATGGTCTGGTTCCACCCAAAGCGCAGCGATCCACGGCATGTACTCCGGCCGCGCTTCAAGATCGTTCTCGATTACCAGGACGGACCCGAGATAAACCCCATCCCGATGCGCGACCAGGGCAAAAGATATTCCGCCCCCTTCGATCAATGGATCGAGGTGGGCACGGTACTGGCTGAGAGAAACGCCACTATCGGTCCACCAAGCGTGCCAGCAGCGGTCGGCGATGACATCGGCAAACTGCGGGAAGCGCTGAAGATTTGAAATTTCCATACGCTTTCCCTTGCGCCGCGAGTGTCCACCCGCCGCTGCTCGCTCCTCAGCCCAATCGCGCTTCCAGCTTCTCGTAGAGAGCGTTCTTCGCCTCGAACACATACTCGACCGACGAGATGACGGCCGTGGTGGCGCCACGAGCGATCAGCGCCTCGGCTTCCGCCTGGGCGTGAGCTTTCGGGGCCAGGAGGCTCAGTCCTTCGTCGTGCATTGACAGCAGCGTCAGGTCGGTACGCGCCCTGAGCTCTTCGGGCAGCATCGATGAGGGCTGAATGACGGCGTCGATGCGTCGCACGGAGCGTGCCCGGTCGTCGGCGGCGATACGGGTGAGCATTCCCTTGCAGGCGGCGCGGGCCGCCTCCGTCCAGCGGGCGGAAAGCGAAGCCGCGAGCGCGGCCTCGGAGCGCATGATGACGCCGTCATCGACGATCTTGAGGCCGTTCTCGACCAACGTCTGACCGGTCGAGGTGATGTCGACGATCAGTTCGGCCGTGCCGGCCGCCGGCGCGCCCTCGGTCGCCCCCGGGCTCTCGACGATGAGGTAATCGTGGACGCCGTGGGCCGTCAGGAAACGGCGCGTCAGGGAGACGTATTTGGTGGCGACGCGCATGGGGCGATAGTGCTTCAAGCGGAAGCGGGCAGCGACGTCGGCAAGGTCGGCCATGGTCTGTACGTCGAGCCAGGCTTGCGGCACGGCCACGACCACGTCGGCGCGGCCGAAGCCGAGACGCGTGACGATGTGGGCAGGGTGAGGCGCCTCCTCGGCAACCACGCGGACACCGTCGTCTCCGCCCAGCGTCTCATGCAGCAGGTCGATGCCGGTCACGGCTAGATGCACGTTGCCGGCGCCGATTTCGCGGGCGATCTCGGAGGCCGACCGGAACTGCACCTCGACACCCTTCAGCCCGTCGATGGTGCCGAAATAGTCACGCGCGCCGCGCGCCTGGCGGATCGGCAAGCCCGCGCGTTCGAAGAAGGCGAGCGTGTGTTCCTGCAACCGTCCCTTGGACGGCACGGCGACGATCAATGGTTCGGTCATGACGCCCTCCGGAAGCGCTCGGGCCAGACGGCAAAGCCGACCGCCTTGACCGGCTCGGCGGCCTTGAAGTGTCGGACCAGACCATCATAGCGGCCACCGCCGCTGACCTGCCCCACCTCGACTTGGGTCGCATCGTGAATGTCGAACACGAAACCATCATAATAGCCGAGGCGCCGACCGAAGCCGGCGGCGTAATGCAGCGTCGAGAGGTCGACGCCGAGGGCTGCGATGGCCGCGACGCGCGCCTTGAAACGATCGACGGCGGCCCTGAACGGCGCACGGTCGCCGATGCGGCTCGACAGCTCCTCCAGGCGGAGCACGCCGTCGGCGATACTGAGGTCGCCACCGTTCTCGTCCTGCATCGACATGAAATCGGCGATCGCGGTGATGGTCTCGGCCGGCACGCCGTCGGACGCCGCGAGCATCGCCTGCTCGAGTACGCGCTCGGCGATCTCGCCGGTGGTGCGTCCACCGACGGTCTTCACCCCGGCAATCGACAGGATGTCGGCGAAAAGCTGGCCGACCTTCTCGGCCGGGAAGACGGACAGGGTCTCGATGATCTCGGCATGGGCCGTAAACCCGGGGAAGCCGAAGCGGCGCTGCTCCAGACGAGCGAGAGTATCGGCAATCTTGTCCGGCTCGCCGAACAGGGTGGTGAGACGAGCCCGCCAGGCCGGCGGTATGTCGAGCGCGGCGAGCAGCGCGGAGAACAGCGCCACGTCGCCAACGATGATGCGCTGGCGGGTGGCGCCGCAGGCGGCGGTAATCGCGACGGCATGGGCGAGGGCTGCAGCGTCGGTGGCGACCGGGTCGTGGTCGCCAAGAATTTCGCCGCCGACCTGCCAAACCTCGTCGGCCTCACCGGGGCGTCCGTTCCGGAAGACGCGGCCGGAGTAGCTGAAGCGACCGCCGGCCGGCTCGGCGGCCAACATGGTGCGCACCACGGGAATGGTGAACTCGGGACGAAGGCACCAGTCGTGACCATTGTTCGACGACGTCACGAAGATGCGGCGGCGGAACTCCTCGCCGGAAATGCGGACGAAGTCCTCCATCGGCAGAAGAACGGGCACGTCGACGGCAGTGAAGCCGGCCGCCTTGAAGCTGTCGAGGGCGATCTGAATGGCGTCGGTCATGCCGCGCCTCCCGCCGCCTCGACGATCGCCTTCACTTCGGCGACGAGGTCGGCGCGAGCGACCTCCTTCTGGGCAGGACGTGCCGCACGCCACTCGGCGTTATCGGTGATGCCGGCCGACAGTTCCTTGCCGAGGGCGAGGTCCTTGATCTGGACGATTCCGGCCTCGCGCTCGTTGGATCCTTCGATGATGACGCAAGGAGCGTTGCGCCGATCGGCATACTTCATCTGCGCCTTCATGCCGGATGCGCCGAGATACATTTCAGCGGCGATGCCGGCGGCGCGCAGCTCGGCCACCATCTTCTGGTAGCCGGCCATCGCCTCTGTGGTCTTGTCCATGACGAGAACGCAGACCGGACCGTTGACCTTGTCGACGCCCATCTTGCCGAGCGTCCGCAGCGCCGCCATCAGGCGTGACACGCCGATGGAGAAGCCGGTCGCCGGTACCGGGTCCTTCAGGAAGCGTCCGACCAACCCGTCGTAGCGACCGCCGCCGCCCACCGAGCCGAAGCGGACCGGGCGGCCGTCGTCGCCGGTGACCTCGAAGGTCAGCTCCGCCTCGAAGACCGGGCCGGTGTAATACTCGAGGCCGCGCACCACCGAAGGGTCGATCTTCACCTTCTCGGCGTAGCCGGCGGCATCGACGAGGCTAGCGATCAGCTTCAGCTCCTCGACACCCTCGCTGCCGCGCGGACTGCCGGCAACAAGCTGGCCGAGATTGGCAACCGTGTCCGCCGCGTTATCCGCGCCGCTGGCCACGAAGGCCAGCACCACATCGGCCGCCTGCGGCGGGAGGCCGGCGCCCTTGGTGAAATCGCCGGATTTTTCTTCGGGATTCTCCCAGCGGCCAGCGCCCAGCAGGTCGCGCACGCCAGACGGTCCGATCTTGTCGAGCTTGTCGATGGCGCGCAGCACGGTGAGGCGCGTACCCGCCTTGTCGTCCCCGGCAAGGCCGATGACTTCCATGACCCCGTCCAGCACCTTGCGGTTATTGACGCGGACGACGAACTGACCCTTGAGGCCAAGCGCCTCCATCGTGTCGGCCATCATCATGCAGATCTCTGCGTCGGCGGCGACCGACGGCGCGCCGACCGTATCGGCGTCGAACTGCATGAACTGGCGGAAGCGGCCGGGACCGGGCTTCTCGTTGCGGAACACCCAGCCGTTGCGATAGCTGCGATAGGGTTTCGGCAGTTTTTCGTGGTTTTCGGCGTAGAAGCGGGCAAGCGGCGCCGTCAGGTCGTAGCGCAGCGACAGCCATTGCTCGTCGTCGTCCTGGAAGGAGAACACGCCCTCATTCGGCCGGTCCTGGTCCGGCAGGAACTTGCCGAGCGCATCGGTATATTCGATGAGGGGCGTCTCAACCGGCTCGAAGCCGTAGATCTCGTATGTATGTCGGATGGTCTCGATCATGGCCGCGGTCGCCTTGAGTTCGGCGGGGGTACGATCGACGAGACCGCGCGGCAGGCGCGCCTTGAGATAATCCGACATCAGTCCTATGCCCTGGAATAGCGGCCACAAAAGGCCAAGACGCGCGAAAACCCGCGAGCGGGGCGCGCGGGTTTCCAAGTAATCGATAAGCGGCGAAAGGGCAAGGCGAACTGGCCGCTCGGCGTTGCCCGCCCCTTCGGGTTGTGTTGTAGGGTCAGGCCTTGCCGAGCTTGGCGTCGACCGACAGCGCGCCGGCGCCGGCGCCCATCAGGGCAAGGAAGCCACCGGCAATGGTGACGTTCTTCATGAAGGCCAGCCAGTTCATCATGTCCATCATTTCCTGGCCGGCGGTGCCGGTGATCCCCTTGTAGTGGAACAGGTAACCGGAGACGACGCAGAAGCCGGCAAGCAGGAAGGCGGCGATGCGGGTCTGGAAGCCGACGAGAACGGCAAGACCACCGCCGAGCTCGGTCAGGATGACCAGCGGCAGGAGGATGGACGGCACGCCCATGGCCTCCATGTAGCCGGCGGTGCCGGCATAGCCGGTGATCTTGCCCCAGCCTGAGGTGATGAAGATGATTGAGAGAAGGATACGTCCGGCGAGCAGAGCCGGGGCCTTGATGCTGTCCATGTCGATACTCCACGATCGAGAGATGCGGGCGGCATCGCCAGACGCCGTTGCTGTCCGTATAGCTACGCACATGCTGGCAGCATAGCCATGAAAAGAGCGACGCATTGTTCCCGTCAAGGAAACAATGCGTCGCAACGGTTGCTCTTTGGTCGTGGAACGTTCAGTTCGTCATCAGGCGGCGGTAACGGGTTTCGCCGCTCCGAGTACGTAAGGACCGTCGCTCTCGGGCTTTCGCAACTCGATGAGTTCGTCATGCAGCGACTTCAACGAGGAGCGATGGCCGATGGAAACGATAGCTGTTCTCGGCAGGCGTTCCCGAAGCAGGCGATAGAGAGCGGACTCCGAAACCTCGTCCAGCGAGGCAGTCGCCTCGTCGAGCAGCAAGAAATCGGGCTCGGCGAGGATCGCCCGTGCAATGGCCACCCGTTGCTGTTCGCCGCCGGAAAGACGCGACGCGAGATTTGGGCCTTCCGAGAGGTCGTCCAGCCGGTCGGCGAATGCGCCCAAACCAACGGCGGCGAGTACATCGCGAACCTTGGCGTCGTCCTGCGTTTCGGCCGGATTCGGATAGGCCAGCGCTTCCCGCAGTGTACCGAGTGGCAGGTAAGCTGTTTGTGGCAGCACCATCACGCTCGCATTCTCGGGGATGCCGAGCTCGCCGCTGCCGAATGGCCAGATACCGGCGAGTGCCCGGAACACTGACGTCTTGCCTGCTCCGGAGGGGCCGGAGATCAGCACTGCCTTGCCCTTTTCGAAAGCGGCATCGTCAAGGCGAACCAGCGGCGAGCCGTTGGGCAGGGAGACGACAGCACCATCGGCGCTGATCGTGTCGCCGCCAGTCGGCTTCAGTGCTACGCCCGGATTGGCCGAATTCGCCTCGGCCGCCGACATCGCTCGTTCGAAGGTGGTGAGACGGTCGAGAACGGCCTTCCAGTTGGCAATGGTGTCGTACAGGGAGACGAAGACGGAGAAGTTGTTCTGCACCTTGTCGAAGGCTTGCGAGGTTTGCATCAGCACGCCGAGCTGCATGGTCGACCCAGCCGCGAAGTAGGCAGGCGCCAGCAGCAGGAGCGGGAAGATGACGGAGAGATTGCCGTAGAAGCCCGTGACGATGTTGAGATTACGCGTCACGTCCATGATTTCATAGAAGTTCGTCTTCAGTCTCTCGAACGCCCCTTTGAAGACACGCTTTTCGGGCTCTTCGCCCTTCAGGAGAGCAACTTCCTCGGCGTTTTCGCGAAGGCGCATCATGGCAAAACGGAAGTCGGCTTCGACGTGCTGTTGGCGGAAGCGCAGGGTGATGAGCTTGCGACCGGTCATGTGAGTGAAATAGGTGCCGATGATCGAGTAGATCACTGCCGCCCAGACGAGATAGCCAGGTATAAGGGCAAGATCGAAGCCGCCGATCGAATAGGGGAACTGCGACGAGATAGCCCACAACACCATGGTGAAGGCATAGAGCGTCAGTACCGTATTGAAGAGCTGGACGAAGATGGTCACCGTATAGCTGATGAAATCACGGATGTCCTCGGCGATACGCTGGTCGGGGTTGTCGGTGCCGCTGGCGATTTGAGACAGGCGGTAATAGTTGGCGTTGTTCATCCAACGGTTGACGAAGTGATCCGTCATCCAGTCACGCCAGCGGATGCGCAGCCAGTTGGTTAGGTAGATCTCGACCACGAGCGAGGCGATAAGCGGCGCGACGATCACGCACCACAGGACAAGCTCGGCCGAGAAGAGGGAGCCGTCACGGTTCTGCATCGCTGTGTAAAAGCGATTGTACCAACTGTTGAACTGCACGTTTAGATAGACTTGGGCGACGTTGAGCGCCAGGATTGAGCCTAGAAAACCAAGCCCGATCCAGCGCTCCTGAATCCGGATCTTGAACCATCGGAAGACCAGCTCGCCTTGTCGCTTTTCCTTGAAGTAGGGAATGGCGAGGCGCCAGGCCAGCGCTAGCGTCGCAAAGAGTGCTTTCATGTGGTGTCCCCGGAACGGCGGATAGTCGGCGAACTGACGCAGAATCTCCCGGCGGTGACAATCAAAATCGATGCCACTGCAGCGAGTTCGTCAAGTTTTTCAGCAGGAACAGCACGGCTTGATCGCGGCAACATTGCGGCGACTTGGATGAAGCTTTCGTAAGGAGGGCGACCGACATCAACCGGAGCACACCTTTCGGATGATGCGCTCTGTGGGAACTTGTTCGCTCAGGCCAGTCCGGTGGTCAGGCCGCTATCATCTGCCCGCTCGGCATCATGTTGTCCGGCGGAGGCGTGCCGTGGGTCGCCTTGTATTGCTTGCGCTGACATTGAGACTGCTTTTCGCCCTTGCAGTACATTGTGATAAAGCCCTGGCAGACCAGGCTCTTGGCATCGCAGTACTTCTTCATGAAGCCGCAGTTCGGCAGGTTCGGACAATCAGCCATTTCAGGTGTTCTCCGCGACAAAGTCGGCAGGATTGACCGAAGCAATCTAGACCAGTTGTCCTAATGCATTTTAAACGCAATGAGGGTGCGAGAGTGCATATGCACCTCTTGGTGATCGTTCCCGTGTGTCCCGTCTTTGCCGGCAATGAAAAAGGGCGCCGCTTTCGCGACGCCCAACTTGGTTTTGTCTCTTATGGACGCTCAGATCCTTCGGATCAGAAGTCCATGCCGCCCATGCCGCCACCCGGCATGGCAGGCGCGGCTTCCTTCTTCGGAAGCTCGGCAACCATGGCCTCGGTGGTGACCAGCAGGCCGGCGACCGAAGCGGCGTCCTGCAGGGCAGTGCGCACAACCTTGGTCGGATCGATGATGCCAGCCTGGATCATGTCGACATAGCTCTCGTTCTGGGCGTCGAAGCCGAAGGTATCCCCCTTCTCGAGCACCTTGGAGACGACGACCGAGCCTTCGACACCGGCGTTGACGGCGATCTGGCGGATCGGGGCCTCAAGGGCGGCGAGAACGATCTTGATGCCGCGCTCGATGTCCAGGTTGTCGGACGAGAGCTTGGCAACGGCAGCCTTGGCACGCAGGAGAGCGGTACCACCGCCCGGGACGATGCCGGCTTCGACGGCAGCGCGGGTGGCGTTGAGCGCGTCGTCGACGCGATCCTTCTTCTCCTTGACTTCGACCTCGGTCGAGCCGCCGACGCGGATGACGGCGACGCCACCGGCGAGCTTGGCCAGACGCTCCTGCAGCTTCTCGCGGTCGTAGTCCGAGGTGGTCTCCTCGATCTGCGCCTTGATCTGGGCAACGCGGGCCTCAATGTCGGCCTTGGCGCCAGCGCCGTCGACGATCGTGGTGTTTTCCTTGGAGATCGACACGCGCTTGGCATGGCCGAGCATGGCGAGCGTGACGTTCTCGAGCTTGATGCCGAGGTCTTCCGAGATCACCTGGCCACCGGTCAGGATGGCGATGTCCTCGAGCATGGCCTTGCGGCGATCACCGAAGCCAGGAGCCTTGACGGCGGCGATCTTCAGGCCACCGCGCAGCTTGTTGACGACGAGCGTGGCAAGGGCTTCGCCCTCGACGTCCTCGGCAACGATCAGCAGCGGGCGCGACGACTGGACGACGGCCTCGAGCACCGGCAGGAGGGCCTGCAGGTTGGACAGCTTCTTCTCGTGGATGAGGATGTAGGGGTCGTCGAGCTCGGCGACCATCTTCTCGGCGTTGGTCACGAAGTAGGGGCTGAGGTAGCCACGGTCGAACTGCATGCCTTCGACGACTTCGAGCTCGGTCTCGGCGGTCTTGGCTTCCTCGACGGTGATGACGCCCTCGTTGCCGACCTTCTGCATCGCGTCAGCGATCATCTGGCCGATTTCGGTCTCGCCGTTGGCGGAGATCGTGCCGACCTGGGCGACTTCGGCCGAGGTGGAGATCTTCTTGGAGCGGGCGTTCAGGTCCTTGACGGCTTCGGCGACGGCCATGTCGATGCCGCGCTTCAGATCCATCGGGTTCATGCCGGCGGCAACCGCCTTGGCGCCCTCACGGACGATGGCCTGGGCCAGAACGGTGGCGGTGGTGGTGCCGTCGCCAGCCTTGTCATTGGTCTTCGAAGCGACTTCGCGGACCATCTGGGCGCCCATGTTCTCGAACTTGTCGGCAAGCTCGATTTCCTTGGCGACCGACACGCCGTCCTTGGTGATGCGCGGAGCACCGAAGGACTTTTCGATCACGACGTTGCGGCCCTTGGGACCCAGCGTGACCTTGACGGCGTCGGCGAGGATGTCCACGCCGCGCAGCATCTTCTCGCGGGCGTCGGAACCGAATTTGACTTCCTTGGCAGCCATGGATTTTTTCCTTGAAATGAGAGGTTAACGGAGGACGAAACGGACTGAACGGATCAGCCGATGATGCCCATCACGTCGGATTCCTTCATGATCAGGAGGTCCTGACCGTCGATCTTCACCTCGGTGCCCGACCACTTGCCGAAAAGCACCTTGTCGCCGGCCTTGACGTCGAGGGCGACGAGCTCGCCCTTCTCGTTACGGGCGCCGGGGCCCACGGCGACGACTTCGCCCTGCTGGGGCTTTTCCTTGGCGGTATCCGGGATGATGATGCCACCAGCGGTGCGCTCCTCGGATTCCAGCCGGCGGACGACGACGCGGTCGTGCAGGGGACGGAACTTCATGTTCGGCTCCTCGTTTCTGAAATGCCCATGGCGCGTGCGCTCTTGCCTCACAGGCCATGGCGAAAATTACCTGCTGTTAGCACTCACTGATGGCGAGTGCCAAGCGGGCCGGAGATAGGCGTAAGCCGCCAATCTGTCAAGGGCCGGTCTGGTGTTTTACGGACGAGAGTCGTCCGGAGCCGGGCGAGTCGGCATGGCGGCGGGCTGGACCACCACGAGGCAGGCGGCGACGATGATTCCGGCGCCGATCAGGGTATGGACGCTCGGAATCTCGCCAAAGAAGATCACGCCGAAGGTGACCGCCCAGAGCAGCGCCGTGAACTCGAAGGGGCCGAGCAGTGTCGCAGGGGCATGCTTGTAGGCCCAGGTGATGGCGTAGTTGCCGCCCGTGCCGAGCGCGCCGATAGCGAGGAACATAAGCAGCGTTTCACCGGGCAGCGGTTGGTATGCGTAGAGGGCGAAGGGAAACGCCACCACCGCGCTGATGGAGTTCTGAACCAGGATCATCTGGGGGACGCTGTCGTGAGCCGTATCCCGTCGCGACAGGATCATGGACAGGGCATAGGCAACGGCCGAGGCAAGGGCCATGGCAAAGCCGAGCGGGCTTCCGGCCTCGGTGCTGAACTTCTCCGCCAGCATGACGACGACCCCGAGGAACCCGAATGCCGCGGCGACAAGCGAACGGCGCGTGACCGGGTCACCGATCATGGCCGCCGAGATCAGCACCATGAAGAAGGGCGACGTGAAGGTGAGGGCGACCGTTTGGGCCAGCGGCAGCAGTTTGAGAGCCCCAAAGAACAAGGCGGCGCAAGAGAGGCCCGCCAGAGAGCGCCCGAGGGCGCGCCGGATGGTGGCCCAACCAGGCCGAAGCTGCCCTTGCAGGGCCGCCGACGTCGAGGAAAAAATCAGGCCGGCGGCATAGCGCAGGAACACGACCATGGCGAGCGGCGTGCCGTAAGTGGTGGCCTTGACCAGAGCGTCCAGTCCCGAGAACAGGAACACGGCAAGGAGGGCGGCGCCGGCCGCATATAGGCGCATCGACGACTGCATGGTGTCTCCGGAGCGACGGACGGCGGCTTCTACGCTTCGGCCGTGTCGGCGGCAAGGTCGGAAGGTTGGCGAAAAGACCTCTCAGGCCAGAAATCCGAGCATGAGGTCCGCCGGTTATCCGATTTGGCGAGGGCCCCTCACGCGTAATGTCAGGCGCGCCGCGGCAATTGCTTAAGGGACGAGTTCCAGCCGGTAGGCGAACTCCCAGCAGTCGGTGGCGTCGGGAACGAAGCGGACGACGGGCTGGCGGGCAAAGCCGAGCTTCTCGTAAAATCGATGGCCGGAAAGAAAGCGGGTGTCGCTCCAGAGTTTCAGCGTCCGCCCGCCGCGCCGGACGACCTCGGCGAGGGCCTCCGCGTAAAGCCGTTGTGCGAGACCGGAGCCGCGCTGAGCCCGGTCGAGATAGACCTTGTTGATCTCGAAAACGCCGTCGCTATCGGGTGAAGACACGGCGAAGGATCCGACGATGACACCGTCATGCTCGGCGACGAACAGCCGGCCGCCCCGCTTTTCATAGTGCGTTGCCGGTGCCGATAGTTCGGGAAAATCGTCAAAGACGAAAGGGCAGCCTTCATACTCGCCGAAAACGCTGGCGATCAGGCGCACGATACTGTCGCCATCGGCATCGATGGCGGTTCGGATGAGGGGCTCTTTCGTCATCGCTACTCAGTTGGTCGACGTATCGGCAATGGTGAAAGGCAGCTCGAACTCGCCCTTCTTGTCGGAGTTGCGGTCGCTGAGCTTGGTGACCAGCACATAGTCGCCCGGTTTCAGGCCCTTGAAATTATAGACGATGTAGACCTGGAACTCCTTGTTTCGCCGCCGTGAGACCATGTCGAGCGAAGCAAACCCTTCCTGCGCGTGCAGGATCTGGCCTCGCGGGGTGCGCAGTTCGAAATCGGCGGAAAAATCGATCCGGAACAGGTCGCCTTCCTTGCCGAAGCCGTAGCCGAAAGGCTCTGCGTAGACGAGCATCTGCTCGTCGGGCTGGAAGACGGAGTTGGGGCGCGTTGAGTAGATGCCGAAGCCTGCCGGCTTGGCGGTGACGAAGGTCGCCTCGGAGAAGCCGAGCGGCGCGGCATCCCAGGCGACATTGAAAGCCGCTTCCAGAGAGGCCAGCGCCTCGACCGGCTTGCCTTCGGCAAGCAGCGCTTCGGCGGCCTTGGCCTCATCGAGGATCGGCCCTGCCATTGCCGTCGACGCCGCCATCACGCAGGCGGAAAAAGCAGCAAGAAAACGCAACCCGTGCATGACCGCTCGTCCTTCCCCCAGAGCATCCGTCGATCAGGCCCATCCGGTCAGATCGAAAACGATAGCTCAAGCGAATACTCTTGCCCTTCCACAAAACGCCGCCGCTTCCGCCAAAGGCCTCAAACGGGGCAGCGCAGCCTTGCTGCCGGGGCGATTGTGATCCCACTTTATATCTTACTGATCCGCTGCCGTTTTCCAAGGTCACGGCCGCTGCCTCGCAGAACTACTCAGGCGCTGCGGGCAGCCATCGCTTCTTCGATGTCGCGACGCTTTCGATAGATGGTTGAGGGACTGATCTCAAGAGCCGCCGCGGCCCTGGCAATGTTGCCGTCGAAGGCAGCTATCGCCTCTTCGATCACTCGTGCCTCTTCCACCCAGAGCGGCTTGACCTCGGCCGGCAGTTTCTTTCGGGGCGACGCTGCGAGAGCCGTCGGCGCGACGATCACAGGTACGACCATGTCCGCCGTGACCAGATCGCCGGGATAGAGCGACATCAGTGTTTCGAGCGCCGACCTGAGTTCGGCGACATTGCCCGGCCAGGCGCGGCCGGCAAGGCATTGCACGGCGGCGGCGGTGAAGCGTGTGTAGCGCGAGCCGTTGTCGCGGTTTATCTGCCGCACCATGGTGTCGATGAGGAGCGGGATATCCTCGGTCCTGTCCCTCAACGGCGGTACGGTCAAGGTCAGGACGTTGAGGCGGAAGTAGAGGTCCTGTCTCAAACCGGCAGGACCCTTCAGGTCGTCAAGCGGTCGCCGCGACGAAGCGACGATACGGACCGACAGACGGTGGCCACCGTCGAACCCTGCAATCTCGCCGGTGTCGAGAAAGCGCATCAGCGCCAGCTGAGCCGGATCGGGAAGGTGTCCGACCTCATCGAGGAAAAGTGTGCCGCCATCGGCGGTGGAGAGGGCGCCGTCGACTTCGGACAGATCGGCAACCAACCGGTCGACCGGGGTCCGCGCGCAGTCCAGCGTGACGAATGGACCGGTGCGGCGGCGAGATCGTGCGTGAACGGTACGGGCTACCAGCGACTTGCCGCTACCGGCTTCGCCGGAGATGAAGACCGGGCCGAGCGACGGTGCGACGCGCAAGATTTGCTCGGCGAGCGCCCGCGTCGTCGGGGCCGAGCCGATCAGACCGTCCGTCTCTTCGACCGTATTGGCGATGCTCTCGACGAACTGACGCTCGACGCGGCGTGCAAAGGCGTTGCCATCGACCGGCTTCTCGATGAAGTCGGCGGCGCCCGCCCGTACGCAGGCCACCGCGGCTTGCACGTCGGTCGGATCGCCCATGGCGTAGATCGTGGTGGGCGTGAGCTGTTCGGTGAAGGCCTTGAACGCCGCCGATCCGCCGATGGTCTCGAGGTCGATGGCGATGATGTCGAACGTCTGCTTGCCGGCCATGACGCGCGCGGCGTCGCGTTCGGCGGTTTCGAGGATCAGCATCGGACGGGCGATGCGGGCCTCAAGTGCCTTACGTACGGCTCTCCGTGACGAGACGTCGGCATCGACGATCAGAAGACGTACCGTCGATGTGCTGCGCGGGCCAACCGACATCGGAAAGCGTTCCTTGCCAGACAGTTGCAAATTGCATTGCGTACCGGCGGAACTCTGCCCCGATCATGGTAAACAAACGGTTGATAACCCTTAACAGGATGTCAAAGCCCTCGCTCAAGCCCGCTTTCCCGCCAAGAAAATCAAGGAGCAAAAAGCCGCTTGCAGATCGCCTTGGAAGGGCATGACGAGTGTATTCCGAGAATCGGTCTTCAGGCGGCCACTTCGTAACCGGCGGCCGTGATCGCATCGCCCAGGGTCTTGGCGTCGGCCTTGCTCTCCACGCTGACCTTCCCGGCGGCCAGATCGACCTTTACGGTGGCGTCGGCGTCGATGCGCTTGATCGCTTTCTCCACCGAGCTGGCGCAGCCACCGCACATCATGCCTTTGACGTTGAGTTCGACCATGTTTCGTCTCCATTTCCCGAGCCCTTCGACCGGTCGTCGTCGAGCTTCGTCAAGCATGGGACGGTGGCCGGCGACGGTCAAGGTGGCGATAGACGGGCAGATCGGTGCCCAAAGCGCCCCGAGATGGGCAAAATGGACTGAAAAACCTTGGAAAACCATTGTCCGTCTTCGCTTCCGAGAGCGAAAACGGCAACAATGCTTCGTGATTCGTTGCGTGATATCGTGTTGGAGTGGGCAGGCGAATGAACCGGTCGTCATCGACGATGATCTTGATCGCCATGGGCGTGATCGCCGCTTCGGCCGCGGTGGTGCTGTTCTTTCAGCTTGGCCTGTCGGCGGGTTCGGCGCTGCTGGTCGGCATTGGCCTGATGCTCGTGATGGTCACCCTGCAGCAGCCGATGGAGCGGCGCCGGGAGCGGGCTTGGATCGAGAACCGTCTTGCCGAAATCGCAGCCGTCGCTGGTGATGGCGAAGCCGAGATCGAGAAAATCGCCGCGCGCCTCAATCGCCTTGAGCAGGCTCTGCCCGGACGCGTGCGTGAACAGACCGGCGAACTCGCCGCCGAAGTCGAAGTGGTCGGAGAGCTGCTCCGGCAGGTCACCGAGACTCTGGCCGAGCTGGAGTCGACCGTGGACGGCCGCCTGGATGGCGTCAACGCGCGCTTCAGCGCTCTCGAGCGGCATATGCGCGAAACAGAAGACACCGGGCGGCGGTCACGCAGGAGCCGTTCGGACGACTATCTCGACGAGGATCGCCCTGGGCGCCCGAATGGCGGGCGTGATGACGTCTCCGCCAGCATGAAGAACTCGCTGTTCGTTCCGGATACCGATCCGGCTTTCGATCGCGAGGTGGAGCGCCTCATTCGTGAGGAACAGATCGAGCTGCACTTGCAGCCGGTGGTGACTTTGCCGCAACGGCTTGTTCGCTCCTACGAGGTGCTGACACGGCTGAAAGGGGTTTCCGGTCTGATCCCGGCCGCCGAGTTCATACCGGTCGCCGAAAAGAGCCGGCTGATCGCCAAACTCGACACCTACCAGGTGATCCGCTCGTTCCAGATCCTGAAGCGGCTCACTCAGCGCAACAGCGATGTTGGCCTCTACGTCAATCTGTCGGTCGAAAGTCTGGCCTCGTCCACCTTCTTCCGGGAGTTCCAGAGCTTTCTCAGCCAGAACAGGGCGATGGCCGATCTCGTGCAGTTCGAGTTTCGCCAGGATGCGCTTGTCGAGATGGGGCCGCTCGAAATCGAGAGTCTTCGGGCGGTATCGGATCTCGGCTTCCATTTCTCGATCGACAACGTCACCGATCTGCGCGTCGACTTCCGCCGCTGGTCCGATCTCGGCTTCCGCTCGATCAAGGTCGCGGCAGATCGACTGCTCGGCCGTGCGCCTCTCGTGACGGGCGACATTCACGTGGAAGACATGGCGGGCCATCTGCAGCGCCAAGGGTTGACCCTGATCGTCGATCGGGTCGAGCAGGAGGCGCAGGTTATCGATCTCCTGGACTACGGCCTCACTTTCGGTCAGGGCAACCTGTTCTCCAGCCCGCGTCAGGTACGGCCGGAGGTGCTGGGGGCGGCTCAGGCAACGGCGGGGGCATCAGCTCGCACGGCGACCGCCGGCAAAGAGCGGGCGGGAATGTCGCGCCGCTGAACATCAGCGTCTGCATGGTAACAAAAAAGCCGCGACATTCGCGGCTTTTTCTCTGTCTAGCGGAGCGAAGGCGAAGCGTCTTGCTCGATTACCAGAACTTCCACCACGACTTCTTGGCTGAGGGCGGGGTGCCGTCGTCCGTCGTTACCGGTACACCAGGCGCCGGCTCCAGATAGGCAACGGGCGGCTCGACCAGTGCCTTGCGCACCGGCTTGCCACTTGCGTCGTAAAGCTGGCTGGAGCTCTGGCGCGGCATGTCGCCGAGCTGGCTCGGGAACAGCGGCTTGGAGGCCTCTTCGAAGCTGTTGGGCGACGTCATGGCACGACTGGGATTCTGCGGTAGCCGTACGGACTTCAGTTCAGAAGGCGAAAGCTGATGGTCATCTTCGCCGCGCGCCGCTTCGCGCGCCGACGCTTCCGCCAGCAACTGACGGGCCTTCACGTCATTGTCTTCCGGCCAGGTCCCGCTCGCCTCAAGGCGCTTGGGATCCTCGGGCGCCACCAGGGCCGTGCGGTTGGGCGGCACGACCAGTGGGGCACGGGGCGTATAGTTGATCGCAGTGGTGCGTGACGGCACTGCGCCGAGGCCTTCCATGACGGCACGGCCCATCGACACGTTGGGAACTTCCGTTTCAGGATCGTCCTCGGCGACCGAGGTACCCAGCGCCGAACAGGCAGAAAGGCTCAAGGCGGCGACGGCGAGAAGAGCGTAACGCTTGCCGGTCAGCAGATTGATCATCGATATCGTCACTCTCGCTCTCGTGCCGGATCAGTCATGGTCTGACCTTTGCTCCGGTCAGCGACTAGCCAACTTTTGAGGCATCACTGTGGCCTCAAGCGCAAAGACTCATACAGGAGTGCGCCCACCCCTGCAACGATGGCACAGTCGGCCAAGTTGAAAACATACCAGGAAAACGAGCCGTAGTGCAGGTACAGAAAATCGACGACACCGCCGAATACGACGCGGTCGACGAGATTGCCGAGCGCGCCGCCGATGATCAGCGCCAGCGCCACGCAGGCGATCAACCGATCGCGTGACCGCCACAACCAGACGGCGAGCAGTACCGTCGCCAGCGCCGTAAGGCTTATCAGCAGCCATCGCCCAAGGGCTTCGTGCTGCTGAAACAGGCCATATGAAATACCCATGTTCCAGGTCAGCACGAGGTCGAACACCGGCAGCACCGAGATGCGGTCGCCATTCGGCAGGCCCGTGTGGTTGAGCACCCAGTATTTGCTCGCTTGGTCGGCAATGAACGTCAACAGAATGGCGGCGAGCGCGGCAAGCCGCGTTCGCCGTATCCGATGATCGCTCGACGTTGTCGTCATGCGCCAGCCGCCAACTCACGCAAAGCCTGGGCATCGCGGAGCGTCACGTCGGGATAGTCGGGGTCGCTGCCCACTTCGGGAAGGATCTTCCACGAACGGGCGCATTTCCGTCCTACGGCCAGTTTCGGCACGACGGCGACCGGCGTGCCGTCTTCGAGGCGGAAGGCACCATCCGGCGCCGGGGCATCGGTGACGGCGATCTGCGAGGTGATGCAGATCTCGGCAAAGTCCAGCCCATCCAGCGCCACGAGGAGGTCCTTGTCCTCGACGTGGACCATCGGCGCGGCCTCAAGGGACGAACCGATGCGCTTTTCCCGCCGCTCGATCTCGAGCGCGCCAGTGACAACGCGACGGACCCTCTTCACCTTTTCCCACTTGTCATCGAGAGCCGTGTCGGTCCACTCCTGCGGCACCGTCGGGAACAACTCGAGATGAACGGACGACGTGTCGCCCGGATGCCGCTCGAGCCAGGCTTCCTCGGAAGTGAACGGGATCAGCGGTGCAAGCCACTTGACGAGATGGTCGTAGAGCACCGCCACGACATGAAGCGCTGCGCGGCGCTTGAGGCTCGACTTGGGGTCGCAGTAGAGCGCGTCCTTGCGAACGTCGAAGTAGAAGGCGCTGAGCTCGATGTTCATGAAGTTGAGCACCGACGAGAACACGGCCTTGAAGTCGTACTCCCGATAGCCTTCCTGAACCTCGGCGCCCACCTTGGCCAGCTTGTGCAGCATCACCCTTTCGAGCTCCGGCAGGTCGGCGTAATCCACAGCGCTGCCGTCGTAGTGGGCTAGCGTTCCCAGCATCCAGCGCAGGGTGTTGCGGATCTTGCGGTAGGCGTCGGAGTTGGCATCCAGGATCTTCTTGCCGATGCGCTGGTCTTCCCAATAGTCGGTCGAGGCGACCCAGAGGCGCAGGATGTCGGCACCGGACTGCTTGATGACGTCCTGCGGCAGCACCTGGTTGCCCAGCGACTTCGACATCTTGCGACCGTCTTCGGCCATGGTGAAGCCGTGCGTGACCACCGTCTTGTAGGGGGCGATGCCGTTGACGCCACAGGACTCCAGGAGCGAGGAGTGGAACCATCCGCGATGCTGGTCCGATCCCTCTAGGTAGACATCGGCCGGCCACTTGAGGTCCGGGCGGCTTCTCAGCACGAACTCATGCGTCGAGCCGGAGTCGAACCAGACATCCAGGATGTCCGTGACCTGCTCCCAGGGGGCAAGCTGATCGACGAAACCCTTCAGGAACCGCTCCTTGGCGCCCTCCGCAAACCAGGCATCGGCGCCCTCGACCTCGAAGGCGGTTCGAATGCGGGCTGCATAGGCTTCGTTATGGGCGAACTCCGGGCCGGGGATCACGGCGCCGGTCTCGACGTTGCGGAACACGGCGATCGGCACGCCCCAGGCTCGCTGACGCGACAGCACCCAGTCCGGACGATTCTCGATCATCGAACGCAAGCGGGTCTGGCCGGCGGGTGGGTAGAAGGCGGTTTCGTCGATCGCAGCGAGCGCCCGGGCGCGCAACGTCGTGGCGTTGCTTCCCGCGGCCTCTCCGCCGATCGGGCGGTCCATGTAAACGAACCACTGCGGCGTGTTGCGGAAGATTACCGGCTTCTTCGAGCGCCAGCTGTGGGGATAGGTGTGCTTGAGGCGACCGCGCGCCACCATCATGCCGGCGGCGGCCAGCGCTTCGATGACGGCGCCGTTGGCATCGCCCTTCTCGCCCTTGTCGGTGAGGACGCGACGGCCGGTGAGACCGGGAGCCTCGTCGGTCAGGAAGCCGTCGTCATCGACGGTGAAAGGGATCGCCGTGGAGATGCCGCGCTCGGTCAGCTCGCGGCCATAGTCCATCCATACCTCGAAGTCCTCGCGGCCGTGGCCGGGGGCTGTGTGGACGAAGCCGGTGCCGGTGTCGTCGGTCACGTGGTCGCCGGCAAGCAGCGGAACGTCGAAGGTGTAGCCGCCGGAGAGGCCGCGCAACGGATGGGCGCAGGTGAGCTTGCCGAGCACAGCGGCGGACACCGGCGCGAGCTTCGTGTAGCCCGTTACCTTGGCCTGCTTGAACACGGCCTCCGCCAGGGCGTCGGCAAGCACGTACTTCTCGCCGGTCTTGGCCCAGTTGCCCTCCGGCGCCTCGGTCACCTCATAGAGGCCGTAGGCGATCTTCGGCGAGTAGCTGATGGCCCGGTTGCCGGGGATGGTCCAGGGCGTCGTGGTCCAGATGACGACGGCGGCGCCGTCGAGTTCCGGCGCGCCGGCGACCACCGGGAACTTCACCCAGATGGTGTCGGACTGGTAGTCCTGATACTCGACCTCGGCCTCGGCCAGCGCCGTTTTCTCGACCACCGACCACATCACCGGCTTGGAGCCGCGATAGAGCTGGCCGCTCGTGGCGAACTTGAGAAGCTCGGTGGCGATCACCGCTTCGGACGCCAGCGCCATCGTCGTGTACGGACGAGCGAAATCGCCCTCGACCCCGAGCCGACGGAATTCCTCGCTCTGGATCTTGACCCAGTTCTCGGCATAGGCCCGGCACTCGGCGCGGAAATCGTTGATCGGCACCTCGTCCTTGTTCTTGCCCTTGGCGCGATACTCTTCCTCGACCTTCCATTCGATCGGCAGGCCGTGGCAGTCCCAGCCGGGAACGTAGTTGGAATCGTAGCCCATCATCTGCCGCGAACGGGTGATGATGTCCTTCAGGATCTTGTTGAGTGCGTGGCCGATGTGCAGGTGGCCGTTCGCATAGGGAGGTCCGTCGTGAAGGACGAACTGCTCGCGGCCCTTGGCTGTCTCGCGCAGCTTCTCGTAAAGCTTCATCTCGTCCCAGCGCGCGATCAGCTTCGGCTCCTTTTCGGGCAGGCCGGCGCGCATGGGAAAGTCGGTTGCGGGCAGGTTGAGCGTTGACGAATAGTCGCGGGTCGGCGTCGCTTCGGACGTCGGGGCGGGCGTGTCGGTCATGGGGTGTCTCGTCGGTGCAGCTAGATTAAGGGCTGGCCGGCCCGGTCAATGCGGCGATCGGCCAGAGTTCGGCTCCCGGTCCCTCGATTTCGCCGCTTCAGCGGCGGTCCATCGGGGCCGGGCCGATAATTCGCTCTCTGATCCGGCACGCTATGGTGCCGAAGGCTCGGATCCACATGGGCTGTTCCGACAGAAATGGCTGGGGACGGCGCGACGCATGTCGCCATGGCGTGCCGGGGTTGAAGCCAACCGAAACGGCCGGCCCGAGCCCTTTGAATTCACCGAGAAGCTCTAGCGACAAAGCGCGGCGAAATAAAGAGTTCGCCGGCAGATTTCTCTGGCCGGCGATCCGTTCCTTCGGTCGATTGCCATCGAAGCCGATCGTCAGGCGGCGGCAATGTTGGAGATGAAATGCCGCACCCGCTGGGAGAGGTTCTCCGCTTGCTGCGACAGGTCGCCGGAAGAGGCGAGCACCTGCGTCGCCGCGCCGGACGTTTCCTCCGCCGCCATGAGAACGTCGCCGATGCTGGCGGAAGTGCGTCCCGTCTCCGTCGCGACGTCGTTGATGCGGTTCGATATCTCGCGGGTCGTCGCCGCTTGCTCTTCGATGGCGGAGGCGATGGCGGCGCCGATCTCGTTCACTCTGTCGATGATCTCCGATACCCGCCGGATGGCCTCGACCGTGTTGCCTGTCGCCGCTTGGATGCGGTTGACCTGGTCGCTGATCTGCGACGTGGCCTCTGAGGTCTGTCCGGCGAGATTCTTCACTTCGGCGGCGACGATGGCGAAGCCGCGTCCCGCTTCGCCTGCGCGCGCCGCCTCGATGGTCGCGTTGAGAGCGAGCAGATTGGTCTGCGAGGCGATGCTGTCGATGAGCTGGATGACCTCGCCGATCTTCTCGGCGGTCGTGGCAAGATCGCCGACGGTGGAAGCCGCCTCGCGCGCCTCTCCGACCGCCTGCGCCGATATCTGGTGCGACTGGCCGATGCCCCGGCCGATCTCGCCGATCGAGGCCGAGAGTTCTTCCGACGCGGCGGCGACCGCCTGAACCTGCTCGGCGATCACCTCCGTCGCCTTGGCAACCCCGGTGGATTTGGTCGAGGTGCTGGTTGCCGTCTCCGTCAGGGTGCCTGCCGCCGCCTGCAACTCGTGCGCTGCCGAGGACACGGTGGCGACGATTTCGCCAACGTTGGCATCGAAGGCGGCCATCAGAGCCCGCATTTCCTCGGCACGTTCGTGTCGTTGGCGGATTTCCGCTTCTGCCGCTTCGCGCCGGAGGCGCTCGGCGTCGGCGAGCTTGCCGGCGAAGTCAGCGAGTGCGCGCGCCATGGAGCCGATCTCGTTGCGCGCCGCCGTGTCGGGCGACCGGGCGTCGTAGTCGCCCGCCGAAAGACGCCCCATCCAGCCCTCGATCCGCCCGAGAGACTTCGAAACATAGCGCCAGACGACCAAGGCGAAGCAGACGGCGGTAAGCATCGCCAGCACAATGGTCAGGTAGGCTAGATGATTGGAGGTATTGCGCGCTGCCTCGGCCGTGGCGTCAAGCTCGCTGCTGAGGTCGGCGGTTTCCTTGTCGATGGCGGCCACCAGCGGTTCGAGCGCCGCGTAGGCGTCGGAGACAATGGCTTGGTCGGCTTGCACCTTTTTTGCTGAATCCGACCATGCCTTGAAGGAGGCATTGTAGCCATTGGCGAGTTCGGCAAGTTGCGCCTTCCGCGTATCGTCAATGGACGAGGAGGCTATCGCATCCGAGAACTCGGCCATCATGCGCGCGTGCTTGTCTAGATAGGCGCTATCGCGTCGCAGCATGAAGTCCTTCTCATGACGACGCAACATGAGCATGCGGATCGTCTGGTCCTTGTCATTCAGTTCGGCGAAAGCCTTTTCCAGACTGTGCACCTTCTGGCGCAAATCGCCTTCGAGCCCCTCATCGGGTTTGAGGCCCATTGCGCTACGTGTCTCCGCCATCTTGGCGAAAGCGGCCTTGTAGGCGGCGAGCGGTTGCTCGATGTCCGCGATCGCCGCGACGATCTGCGGGTTGCCGAGGGGCGCCGCTTTGCCACGCAGCCCGGCGAGCGCGCTCTCCGCTTCTCCAACCTGCGCCAGCGCGCGCTCGGCGTAAGCCTTGTCCGCTCGGAGCAGAAAATCCTTCTCTGTCCGTCGGATCTGCAGCATCACCTCTTGAAAGTGGGTCGCATCCATGCCGACCTCACGGCCGATGCGGGCGAGGTTTGTGGCGGTGTCGACCTTCTGGCCCATGTAGAACAGGTTGGCGGCGATCACCACAAAACCGAAGCCGGCGATCACGACACTAAGCAGAATCTGATGTCCGATGCGAATTTTACCAAGCATGCTCGTCGCTCTTCGTGGGAGGTACGAGTATGATAGCGCTGTTTTCTTAAGAAAACGCGCGTTTCCGACGTAAAAGAGGAGAAGTTGTCCGTAGGAATCAACGGATAGACTGTAAGCGTAGGCTTAGGGAGTCCAGTTGCGCCAGAGCGCGCGGTCGAGGACAGTGAAGCCGTCGAACGCGGCCAGAAGAGCCTTGCCTTCCTCGGCATCTCGGTTCATCTGATCGATCAACGGGGCGACGCCATCGAACTTCAGCTCGGGGCGGAGATAGGAGAGCGGCATGATGGTGATGGTCTTGCCATAAAGGTCGCCCGCAAAGTCGAACACGAAAGTCTCGAATACCGGCGCGCCGTTGTCGAACGTGGGCCGACGGCCCCAGCTTGCCACGCCTGCGTGACGAACGCCGTCGATCTCGGCGAGGACCGCATAGACGCCCTCCGACAGCCGAACCTGGCTGGGCAGCCGGATGTTGGCGGTCGGAAAACCGATGGTCCGACCTCGCTTGTCACCGTCGATGACGGTCCCTTCGAAGAACCAGTGCCAGCCGAGCAGGCCGGCGGCCTCGGCCGGCAGGCCCTCGGACAAACGATCACGCACCGCGCTTGAAGAAACGGTATAGCCGTCTTCGGTCTCGAACGACTCTATGACGTCCACGGTGAAGCCATGCCGCTCGCCGAGTTCACGCAGCATCTGTGGCGTGCCGTGCCGCCCTTGCCCAAAGTGGAAGTTCCAACCGACCACGACATGGCGAATGTCGAGCTCGTCGATCAGCACCCTCTCGACGAATTCTTCGGGGCTTTGCGCGGCAAAGGTGGATGAGAAAGGGATGGAGACGAGCCCGTTGAGTCCAATGGCCTCGACGAGGCGTGCCTTGATCGGCCCAGGCGTGAGGCGAAATACCGGATGCTCCGGGCGGAACACATCGCGCGGATGCGGTTCGAAGGTCACGGCGACGGCCGGGATGCCACGGTTCCGGGCCACCGCCTGAGCTGTCTCCAGGACGGCCTGATGCCCGCGGTGCACGCCATCGAAGTTGCCGATGGCGACGGCGCCTCCTCGAAGGGATGCGGAAACGGAATGACGATCGACGAACTGGAAGGGGGGCATGGGTCTCTGGAATCTGCTGTCGCCGGGACGCCGTCATGCGCGAACATCGGCTCGGCGGCGCGGCGTGACCGTGCCTTCTGCTCCAGGCAAGGTCAAGCAGCTAAATGCCAGGATGGCCTCGCCATGTCAGTGTCCTCGGGACACCGGTTGACGAGGGGGAATCTTCGGCATGGTTGGCAAAGCGTAAACCAACCGCGCCGAACTTTATGACAACTCAAACAAAAAAACGCCGAACACCGCCAAAAAAACGATTCAATTGAAAAACAAAAAGTAAATCAAGCGTCTCACCGATCAACCATGACCCAAATGGCAGGGGCTTCGAGAATTAACCGACTTTTCAGGTCCCCGTCGTATGGTTTCCTTCAAGCACGGGCCCCGTCAGGGACGTTCACCCGCCCGTGCATGTGAGCTCGTCATCGAGGCGCGGGTGGCGTCGCGGCAGTGTGGAGTAAACGATGGCACTTGACACATCGATTCCGGTTCTGGTGGTCGACGATTACAAGACCATGATCCGAATCATCAGGAACCTTCTGAAGCAGCTCGGCTTCGAGGACGTCGATGAGGCTGCCGATGGCACCGAAGCCCTCGGCAAGATGAAGGAGCGCCGCTACGGGCTCGTGATCTCCGACTGGAACATGGAGCCCATGACCGGCTATGAGCTTCTGAAGCAGGTCCGCTCGGACTCCTCGCTTTCGAAGACGCCGTTCATCATGGTGACGGCCGAATCCAAGACCGAGAACGTGATCGCCGCCAAGAAGGCAGGCGTGAACAACTACATCGTCAAGCCCTTCAATGCACCGACTCTGAAGAGCAAGATTGAAGCCGTGTTCGGCGACTGATGCCGTAAACGGGCCGGGAAGACGCGGAGCGGTGCTGACACCGCCAACCGCGAACCCGGGGAGGCGCGGCACTGCCGATGCATTCAACGCAGGATCAAGACGTTCCTACCGCCGTATCGTTCGGGCGGACGCCGTCGCGCACCTCAGAAAGAGATCTATCCATGTCGGACATGTCTTCAGAGCACGTGGCCAAGATTATCGACTTCCTTCGCAATGAGCGTAAGGCGGAGGACGTGTCGCTCGAAGACGTGATGCGTCTTGCGGAGTTGATGGCCGAGAGTTTCCAGTCCTTCTTCAAGACGATGGATCTCGCCATCTATACCGAGCTGGGCGAAATGGCGCGTGAAATCGCCAACATGAAGGAAGAGCTTGCGTTGCTGCGCCTCAGCGACATGCGCGACGAGCATATTCCCACTGCGGGCCGCGAGCTCGACGCCATCGTCGAGGCGACCGAGGAAGCCACCAACACCATCATGTCCGCCGCCGAAGAGATCATGGCGGCCGACGTGACCGATAGCGATGCCTATCAGGCGTTGGTCGGCGAGAAGGTGATCGATATTTTCCAGGCCTGCTCGTTCCAGGATATCACCGGGCAGCGCATATCCAAGGTGGTCTCAACCCTGAATGCCCTCGACAAGCGCATCACCACCCTGGTCGAGAAGCTGAAGATCATGCGCATCACCGATGCAGCCGGCGAAGAGACGGCTTCCGAAAAGCGTGCGCGCGAGCTGATGTTGCACGGTCCGCAGTTCAAGGGCGAAGGCGTCAGCCAGGACGACATCGACGCGTTCTTCTGACGGTCCCTGAACCCACGGCAACGAAAAAGAGGCCCGATCGGGCCTCTTCTCGTATCCGCCTACCAGGCAAGCCGTGGAATGGCGGCCCGGATGCTGAACCCTTCCGCCTCGAGCCGTTTGGCCAGCCGTACTGGATCGGGGCTGAGAAGGTCGCCGAAATCGGAGCCGTGGATACCGGCCGTCACCATCAGCACGTCGATTCCCTGGCCCCACGCGCCCTTGATATCGGTGGGCAGGCCGTCGCCGATGGCAAGCACGCGACGCTTCTCGACGGGGTGCCCCAGTGCCTTATCGATGGCGGCGAGCGCCGCATCGTAGACCGGCTTGTAGGGTTTGCCGATGATGGTGGTGTCGCCGCCGAGCTCGACGTAGAGCTGGGCCAGGGCCCCGGCGCAATAGACGAGACGCTCGCCTCGCTCGACCACCACGTCAGGGTTGGCGCAGTACATCTTGAGGCCGCGCTCCACGAAGCGTGAAAACATCGGTCGGTAAGTCTCTGCCGTTTCCGTCTCGTCGTCGAACAGCCCGGTGAGGGCCACATACTCCGCGTCTTCCTCGCCGACCAGCTCGACGTCGAGCCCTTCGAAGAGGCCCAGATTGTGCTGCGGTCCGAGATGAAACAGCCGTCGACGCGGTTCGTTCTCGAACACATTGCGCGCGACCGAACCGGATGTGACGATCTCGTCGTAGCTTTCCGGGCCGATGGCATACTGCCGGCTGAGAAGGTCCTCGACGGCTTTCGCCGGACGCGGCGCGTTGGTGAGCAGCACGACGGCCTTGCCAAGCGCGCGAAAGCGGGTGAGCGCTTCGGCGGCAGCCGGGTAAGGTGATACGCCGTTGTGGAGAACGCCCCAGACGTCGCAGATGACGCCGTCATAGGCCTCGGCGAGGGTCGAAAGCCCCGCGATCATGTCTATCTCTTGCATGCCCATCCCGATAAGGGGCGGACATGACAAGGTCAAGGCAATGCCAGCAGACAGAATGAAAGGGGCAACATGCGGCTATTGGAGTTCGGTGAGCGGATCTGCGTTCTAGGTCCGTCCAACAGCGGAAAATCGACGCTGGCGACGGCGATCGGTCGGAAGCTCGGTCTTCCCGTCGTTCATCTCGATCAGCTCTATCATCTGCCCCGGACCGACTGGGTACCTCGGCCACGGGAGGACTTCGTCGCGCTGCACGACGAGGCCATCGCAGGTGACCGATGGATCATGGACGGGAACTACTCCGTTTGCATGCCGCAGCGCTTTCGCCGGGCCACGGGCGTCATCTATCTGGACGTATCGACAACGCTCAGCCTTTGCCGATACCTCCGGCGAACTCTTTTTCAGTCCAACCGGATCGGTGGGCTTGAGGGGAGCGCCGATAGCGTCAAGCTGGAGATGATCCGCCACATCGCCGTGACGACGCGCCGAAATCGTCAGCGCAATACCGATACGTTCGACGAGCTGTCTCTGCCCAAGATCCGGCTATCTTCGCCTGCTGCGATCAGGGAACATTGCAAGGAATGGGGGCTGGAGGGGCCCTGGTCCAGCTGATCAGCCCCCTTGCCGTCCGAGCAGGTCACGGACGAAGGTTGGGACGCATTCGCTCGCCTTGCCCTCGATTTCGATGTCGAAGAGACCGTATCCCCGGCGGGATGCCTCAAGATTCAGCTCGACCGTCAACGCACCGGCCTGCCTGGCCTCGCGCACGAAGTCGGCTGCCGGATAGACGGTGCCGGATGTGCCGATGGACAGGAACAAGTCTGCTTCGCCGAGCGCCCGGTAGATCTCCGGCATGTGATAGGGCATCTCGCCGAACCAGACGATGTCAGGCCTGAGCGTACCTTTCGTTCCGCAAAGCGGGCAGATCGAGGCGCTCGACATGTCGCTTCCCCATGGGCCTCTCTTCTCGCAGGCCTCGCAGAGAAAGCCATCCAGTGTTCCGTGCATGTGGAACAGGGCCTTGGAACCAGCCTTCTCGTGCAGGCCGTCAATGTTCTGCGTCACCAGGAGAAACCGTCCCGGCCAGGCCTTTTCCAGTTCGGCCAGCGCAACATGCGCGGGATTTGGCAGCGCGATCGCAGCCTCTCGGCGCTGCTCGTTGTAGAAGTCGTGCACCAGAGGCGGGTTGCGGCGAAACCCCTCCGGGGTTGCAACGTCGTCGATGTCGTAACGCGCCCAGATGCCGCCAGCGTCGCGGAAGGTGTCGAGGCCCGACTCCTGGGAAATGCCGGCGCCGGTCAGCACGACGATCGACGTCGCCGGCGAAATCTCGATGTCTCTCATGACCGCCCTTCATTCCTGTCGGCGACTATATAGACACGTGGATGGATACCGGTGTTGACGATTTTGTGGCCGGAGGCGATCTCGCCTCGCAAAGTCGCTTCGGTTAAGGTCGTCGCTCCGATCCTCTCCGGTACACGCGAATCCCGACAGCTCATGCCCGTCATCATCCAGCTCTCGCCCGTCACCATCAACCGCATCGCCGCTGGCGAGGTAGTGGAACGGCCGGCGAGCGTGGTCAAGGAGCTGGTCGAGAACGCCATCGATGCCGGTGCAGATCGCATCGAGGTGGTGACCTCGGGCGGGGGCAAGACGCTTCTTCGCGTGACCGACAATGGCGTCGGCATGACGGCGGACGATTTGTCTATGGCCGTGGAGCGGCACTGTACCTCCAAGCTCATCGAGGATGATCTTCTCGATATCCGCACGCTGGGCTTTCGCGGCGAGGCGCTTCCTTCGATCGGCTCTGTGGCCGATCTCCGAATTGAAACGCGGCACGCATCCGAAGACAACGGATGGGCCATTACGGTCTCGGGTGGCAGCCGGTCGGACATCATGCCGGTGGGACTGAGCCAGGGAACGCGCATCGAGGTTCGGAACCTGTTCTTTTCGACTCCAGCTCGCCTCAAGTTTCTGAAGAGCGAGCGTGCCGAAGCCGGCGCCATCACGGACGTCGTCAAGCGACTGGCGCTGGCTCACCCCGAGATCCGCTTCTCGCTGTCGGGCTCCGATCGTTCAACGCTCGACTATCCCGGACTCGCGGAGGGTGATTTCAGAGGGCGCGCGCTGCAGGTGATGGGCGCCGATTTCGCGGAAAACTCGATCGAGATCGATGCGTTGCGCGAGGGGGTGCGACTGACCGGCCTCGCCGGTCTAGGCACCTTGCAGAAGGCCAACGCCCAGAGCCAGTACCTGTTCGTCAACGGCCGGCCCGTGCGCGACAAGTTGCTGCTCGGCGCCATCCGGGCGGGCTATGCCGACGTCATGGCCCGCGACCGGTTCCCGGCGGCGGTTCTGTTCGTCGATCTCGACCCGCACGAAGTGGACGTCAACGTTCATCCAACCAAGGCCGACGTACGCTTCCGCGATCCGGGGCTGGTGCGCGGCCTTCTGGTCGGTGCGCTTCGCCGGGCGCATGCCGACGCCGGACATCGCGCCGCCTCGACCCACGGCGCTGCGACGCTCGACGTGCTTGGCGCCGCCGTTTCGCGGCCGATGTCGACGGCCGGTGCGTCTTCCTGGCGATCGGACTACCAGAGCCGCCCCGTCGCTTTCGATTGGCGGACGGCACCCGACCGGCCGCTTCCCGACGAGGCGCCGACGGTTCGCACGTTTGCCGAGGACGAAGTGCCTTTCGACGCGGGGCCGCCACAGGGGCGGTTCTCGGTGGTCGATGGCGCCGTGTCGGCCGATGCGCGCGCCGGCCTTGCCGAGGTTCCGGTGGAAAGCCTCTCGCGACCGCTTGGTGCGCCGCGCGCGCAGATTCACGAGACCTATATCGTTGCCCAGACCGAGACGGGACTCGTCATCGTCGACCAGCACGCCGCTCATGAGCGCCTCGTCTACGAGCGTCTGAAGCGCGAGATCGCCAAGGGCGTCGAGACGCAGATGCTGCTCATTCCGGAGATCGTCGACCTGCCCGAGGAGGACGTCAATCGCCTCATCGAGCGCGCGGACGAGCTGGCCGAGCTCGGTCTTGTCGTCGAGGCCTTCGGGCCGGGGGCGATCGCAATTCGCGAGATTCCGGCACTGCTTGGCAGGACCGACACCGCGGCGCTGCTGCGCGACATTGCCGACGATCTCGCCGAATGGGATCAGGCGACGCGACTCAAGGAGAAGCTCGACGCCATCGCCGCCACCATGGCCTGTCACGGATCCGTCCGGGCCGGCCGCCGCCTCAGGGTGGAGGAGATGGACGCGTTGTTGCGCGAGATGGAAGAGACGCCCAACTCTGGCCAGTGCAACCACGGCCGTCCCACTTTCGTCGAGCTGAAGCTCAGCGACATCGAACGGCTGTTCGGCCGGCGGTGACGTCAGCGCTCGCGAATGATCGCGTAGATGGCGGCATCCCAACGGGCGCTGCCGACCTTCACCGACGAGCGGCGAACGCCTTCGCGCACGAAGCCAAGGGATTCATAAAGCGCGATCGCCGACGTGTTGAAGGTGTAGACGTTGAGCTCCAGCCGGGGAAAGTCGCCGACCGCATCGAGACGGGCGAAGACGTCCGCGAGAAAGGGGCGCGCCAGTCCCTGACCCCGGTAAGTCGGAGCGACGGCGAAGCGAGCAAGCCGGGCAATGCCATCCGTCCAGTCGAGCACCACCTGGGCATGAGCCGCCGTCTCGCCCTCAACGAGACCGACGAACGCCAGACGAAGTGGCGGAACCGTTCGCGTTTCGGCGAGCATCGCCTCGATCTGACGGGCATCGAGCGGAAAGCTGAGACCACTGCCGCCCCATTGCGCAAGCGCTTCGGGGGTAGGGAACCAGGATGGAAGAGGCGCCAAGCTTTCCGGCGTGGCCGGAACGACGCGAAGCGCCGAGGCCAAAGGACTACTCGCCTTCGCCAAATCGGTCATTGACCAGTGCCGCGATAGCCTCGATGGCAGTCGCCGCGTCAGAGCCGGTCGCCTGAACCTCAATGGACGAGCCGATGCCGGCAGCCAGCATCATTAGCCCCATGATTGAGGTTCCCGATACGCTTTGACCGTCCTTCAGAACGAGAACCTCCGCTTGGAAGCGGTCGACGCACTGGACGAACTTCGCGGAGGCACGGGCATGCAAGCCCTTCTTGTTCAGTATCTTCAGCTCACGGACGATGGCGCCGTCGGCTCTGTCGTCTGTCATGATCCGGCAAGTACCTGGCTGGCAACGGAAATGTACTTGCGGCCGGCGTCGCGCGCCTCGGTGACGGTCTCAGCGAGCGGGCGCTCCTTGCGCACCGTCGCAAGCTTGACCAGCATCGGCAGGTTGACGCCGGCGATCACCTCGACGTCTCCGATGTCCATGACGGAAATGGCGAGATTCGAAGGCGTGCCCCCGAACATGTCGGTGAGCAGGATGACACCCTTGCCGGAATTGACGCGACCAACCGACGCGATGATGTCGCTCCGACGCTGCTCCATGTCGTCCTCGGGGCCGATGCAGATGGTCTCAAAATCGGCTTGGGGACCGACCACATGCTCAAGCGCCGACCGGAACTCGTCTGCCAGACGACCGTGCGTCACCAAAACCAACCCGATCATGCTGGGGTCCGATCCCTATAGATTACGAAGATCATGCGGCACGCCATGTTGGTTTCGCTCCAAGCTGGAACGGGCCACATCTTCACCAGAGCGGGATTTCTTGCAAGAGGAAATCCGACTTGAAGCCGGTTCGCTTTCTACCCGAAAGGCGTTACAAGGGGTGCCAACTCAACGAATGACACCGCACGATAGCCCGAAAAACCCGGCCTTGGAGGGAGTTTAGGGGAAATGGCTATCTTCTGTCGGAAATGTGGCGGCGATCGTTAAATCTTGTTCATTTCCGAGAGTGCCGCACCCAGAAGCGGCAGCGAAACAGCCGTTTGCCTGCTCGGAATCGCTTGACGGGGCAGCTTCACCCCGTCGATCTCGGCCCCTTCCTCCTCGATTTCTGGCAGGCGGGGCATGGCCTCGGGTTCAACAATATCAGCGACGAGACGGATCACCGCCGCCGGAACATGGTCCACCCGTTCGATTCCACGGCCCCGTCGCTCGGCTAGGCCGGCAATGGTTTCCGGGCAGTGGGCGACGACTCGGCCATTGACCCGGGACAGCGCCACGCGGTCATCGGCGACGAAGGCAGCATAGGTGCCGTTCCGTCGTGCCGCCTCGACGAGCGCGAAGGCCAGCGAGGTCTTGCCGGCCCCCGAGGCGCCGCGGATCAGCACTCCGGTCTCGCCGATGACAACGGCGGTGGCATGAACGGTGGGCTGGGTCATGTGACGAGGTCGGCCGGTAACGACACCACGAAACGCGCGCCCGTGACACGGTCTGGGTCGGATGGGTCGTCCTTGCGGTTGATCGCCATGATGGTGCCGCGATGGGCCTCGACGATCTGCTTGGAGATCGACAAACCGAGGCCGGAGTTGTTTCCGAAACCTTCTCCCTCGGGACGATCGGTGTAGAAGCGCTCGAAGACCCTCTCGAGTTTCTCGGCGCGGATGCCAGGCCCGTGGTCGTCGACGACGACCTCGACCATGCCATCGTCGCAATGGACGACCACCTCCACCTGCCCACCCTCCGGGGAGAACGAGCGGGCGTTGTCGATCAGGTTGTTGAACACCTGTCCGAGCCGGCTGTCGTGGCCGAGGACCGTCAGTGGGCGATTTCCCTCGCCGCGCTCGACCATGAGGTCGATGCCGATCTCCTGATGGCGCCCCGTTTCGCGTGCCAGCGAGACGACGCCTTCGACGAGCCGGCCGACATCCAGCGGCGCCACATCTTCGCGTGCCAGCTCGGCATCGAGGCGTGAGGCGTCGGAGATGTCGGTGATCAGCCGGTCGAGCCGGCGGACGTCGTGCTGGATGATCTCCAGCAGCCGTTCCCGGCTGGTGTCGCTCTTGGCAAGCGGCAGGGTCTCCACCGCCGAACGCAGCGAGGTCAGCGGATTTTTGAGCTCGTGGGCGACATCGGCGGCGAAGCTCTCCGTGGCATCCATGCGGCTGTAGAGCGCGTTGGTCATGTCGCGAAAGGCGCGGGCAAGATCCCCGATCTCATCCTCGCGATCGAAGGAGGGGATCTCCTCGCGTTGCTTGACGCCCCGCCGGATGCGGTCCGCCGCTGCGGCGAGGCGGCGCAAAGGCCGGGCAATGGTGCCGGCCAGCAGGAAGGACAGCGTGGTGGTGACCGCTGCAGCCACGAGGAAAACGCGGAAAATACCCCATCGCTCGGCTGCGACGATGGCGTCGATGTCGCCGCCCTCGGTGGACAGCAGCAGAGATCCAACGACTACGCCGAAGCGCTGCACCGGTACGGCGACGGAGACGATCATCTCGCCGGCCTCGTTGACGCGGACCACCGTGCCGGGAGAGCCGTTAAGCGCCCGCTCCACCTCCGGGTAGCCGCGTCCATTGCCGCCCCCAAGCTCCCGGTAGACGGGGAGGTCGATTCGTCTCAGGCGAAAGTTGATGGCATTGATCGCTTGCTCGAAGAGCGAGGGCTGCGGTGGCTTCGACGGCGGCAAGTTGAAGCGCAGCACCTGTCCCCGGGAGTAGAGAAAGCGGGAATCGAGGATCAGGATGCCGTCACGGTCGTAGATGCGGGCCCGAGTCTTTGTCGGCGTGATCAACCGGCGCAGCAGTGGCGCCACCCGTTCCGGATTGATGGGAAAGTCGAGGCTCTCCGTGTCGGTTTGGGAGGTGACCTCGCCACCGGCCTGCATCTGCAACAAGCGCTCGGGGTCGATGGTGATCGTGTTGGATATGGCCGAGGCCGACGCGGCAATGGCGCCGGCCATGATCTCGCCTTGCGTCAGCAGGCTCTCGACGCGCGCATCAATCAGGCCGGCGCGGAACTGGTTGAGATAGAGAATGCCCGAGACCAAGGCCACCAACGCGGCGAGGTTGAGAACAAGGATGCGGCGGCTGAGGGAGGTTCCGATCGACGTTGCCGTGAAGCGCTTGATGCGACGGGTGATGACCGGAGCCAGCCGACGCATCGTCTGTATGCGCCCGCTGTCGGTTCGGTCCGCTTCCTGGCTTCCCTTCATCGGCATCGTTTCCTGCTAGTGGTTCGACTCCGACACTCGCCCACGCCAGATGCTAGCCTTGGCGCAAAATGTCAAACTCGCTCCGCTAGCCTTCGCCTCACATCTCCTTGAAGCGGTAGCCGACGCCGTAGAGGGTTTCGATCATCTCGAAGTCGTCGTCGATGGCCTTGAACTTCTTGCGCAGCCGCTTGATGTGGCTGTCGATGGTACGGTCGTCGACATAAACCTGATCGTCGTAGGCGGCGTCCATCAGCGCGTTGCGGCTTTTGACCACGCCTGGGCGCTGGGCGAGCGCGAACAGGATCAGGAACTCCGTGACGGTCAGCACGACGTTCTGTCCCTTCCAGGTGCAGGTGTGCCGCTCCTGATCCATGACGAGGTTGCCGCGCTCGATGTTGCGGTTGGCGTCGGTCGGCTTCGGCGCGGCAGAGGTGTCGCGCGGAGCGACGCGGCGCAGCACCGCCTTGACGCGCTCGACCAGGAGGCGTTGCGAGAACGGCTTGTGAATGAAGTCGTCGGCTCCCATCTTCAGGCCGAACAGCTCGTCGATCTCGTCGTCCTTGGAGGTCAGGAAGATGACGGGCATGTCGGTTTTCTGTCGGAGGCGGCGCAACAACTCCATGCCGTCCATGCGCGGCATCTTGATGTCGAGGATGGCGAGATCGGGTTGCGCCTTGCTGAGACCGTCGAGGGCCGAGGCACCATCGGTGTAGGTCTCCACGCGATAACCCTCCGATTCGAGGGCGATCGAGACGGACGTCAGGATGTTTCTGTCATCGTCCACGAGCGCGATGGTCGGCATGCCCCAGGTCCCCGTCAGTTCCGAGCCTCAGCTCTTCATGTCATATTCGGTCGGTTTCAGTAGCCGGACCTTTGTAGCAGAGTTGAGCGGAATCTGGGCAAGATTGTAGAAAGATCAAGAATTCACTCGCTTTTTCACCCCAATCGGCGGGGCGAGTGTGATTTTTGATCGAATGCGGTGACGCGCCGGCTATCCTTTCCGCGCCGACCATCCGGGGGGAAGTCAGGGACCTTCTTGTGGCGTCTGACTGAGCGCTAGCTCAAATCCGGCGCGCGAAGATAACCTGCGTTTCGCCGTACTGGCGCTCATCCAGTCGCTCAAGTCCGTCGGGCAGCGTCACCTCGGCCTTGGCCGCTTCCTCGATGACGACAAGGGCGCTTTCCGAGAGCCAGCCGCCTGAAAGCAGCGAGGCGAGCGCCTTTTCGGCGAGCCCCTTGCCATAGGGGGGGTCGAGGAAGGCGAGAGTGTAGGGCTCGGCCGGGCCGATCGAGCCCATGGTGGTCGCGTCGCGGCGAAAGATGCGCGTTGCCCCCATCAGGCCGAGAGCTTCCTGGTTGCGTCGGATCAGGCCGCGCGCCTCCGCTGCCTCTTCGACGAACAGGCATGTCTTGGCGCCCCGGCTCATTGCCTCGAAACCGAGAGCACCGGTGCCGGCGAAAACGTCCATGACGCGTGCGTCCTGGAGAATGCCATCGTAGGCGTGCTCCAGAATATTGAAGACGCTCTCGCGCAGGCGGTCCGACGTGGGGCGGATGGCGAGGCTGCCGGCCGCCGGGGTCGCCAGCGCCGCCCCGCGATGCTTACCGGCGACGATCCGCATCGCGTCCCCTCGGCTTGCCCGGGCCACCGCGGCCTCCGCCATCCTTCGACCCGCGCCCGCCCTTTGCTCCCTTGCCGCCAGGCGCGCTCATCGGACTTCCGTCCTGGATGCGGCTGCCCTTCGGTGTGATGCCGCGTTGCGGCCTGTCGCCCCTCACGCGCGCCGGCTCGTCGCCGTGGGCGCGCGGCTTGCGGTCGACGTCGAAGCTCTTGCCGGACTTGTATGCGCGTGGGGCGTCTTCGGCCTCGGCGCGACGGCTAAGACGACCGTCACGGCGTCCGTCCTTTGCCTCGCCCTTGAGCGTCAGGGTGGCGCGCTGCGGCTTCTCCGCCTTGGCGACACGAACTGGCGGCTTGCCTGTTCCAGCCTTGCCAGCGCTCCGCCCGCCCGGCTGTCGGCCTTGCGCCGCATCGAGATCGGCCTCGTGGCGTTTGCGGCTTGCCGCCGCCGACACGCCTTTCGGCCTAGGTTGTGCCCTCTCCCGGGCAACAGGCTGCTTGTCTTTTGAGGTGGGCGCCGTCTTGCCCGCCTTGGCAAGCACCGACTGGATCGGTGTGCGATCCTCCTCGCGCGGCTCCAAATCGGCACCCGCTTCGCCGGCCAGTCGGTCGCCGAGCTGGGCACGCAGGACGCGGCGCGGGACTTCCTCGACGGCGCCGTCAGCCAGTTCGCCAAGCTGGAACGGACCGAAGGAGACGCGGATCAGCCGGTTCACGTCGAGGCCGAGATGGGCGAGAATGGTCTTCACCTCCCGGTTCTTGCCCTCGCGCAATCCTACCGTCAGCCAAACGTTGTCGCCTTGGCGCCGGTCGACCGTTGCCTCCACCGAACCGTAGAGAATGCCGTCGATGGCGATGCCGTCCTTCAGCGCATCGAGCCGAGCCTGGTCGATGTCGCCATGGGCGCGCACGCGATAGCGGCGTAGCCAGCCGGTCGCCGGCAGCTCCAGCACGCGGGCGAGACCGCCGTCGTTGGTGAGCAGCAGCAGGCCTTCGGTGTTGATGTCGAGTCGGCCGATGGTCATGACGCGCGGCAGATCCTCGGGCAGGATCGAGAATACCGTTGGCCGTCCTTCGGGATCGTAGGTGGTGGTGACGGTGCCGCGTGGCTTGTGGAACAGCCAGAGGCGGGTTCTCTCACGCTCGGGCAGCGGCTGGCCGTCGACCTCGACCTTGTCGTCGGGCTTGACGGTGATCGCCGGCGTGTCCAGCACGCGGCCGTTGAGCTTGACGCGACCGTCGGCGATCCACGTTTCGGCCTCGCGTCGCGAGCATAGACCGGCGCGCGCAATTACCTTGGCGATGCGATCGGCGCCATCGTCGGCCTTGGCCGTAGATTTCTTCGCCTTGGGGGCGGGGGAGGGAGTCTTGATCATGCCGACGCTCTTAGCAGGAAAAGAGGGCGACGTGCAGCCGGTCTGTTAGGCGTTGGGCAGGCTTGCGCCCGGCCTATGTTCGTCTGGCGATCGCCGGGTTATACCGCGTGTCGTCAGTATAGAGGAAAAGCATGCCCGGCTTCATGGACATGGCGATCGAAGAGGCGCGCTTGGCGGCCGCACGCGGCGAGGTTCCCGTCGGTGCGGTGATCGTACGCGACGGCGCCGTTCTCGCCACCGCCGGCAACCGGACGCTTGAGCTTTCCGATCCCACCGCTCACGCGGAGGTGCTGGCGATCCGTGCCGCCGCCGCCAAGATTGGTTCGGAGCGGCTGATCGGCTGCGATCTCTACGTCAGCCTCGAACCCTGCGCCATGTGCGCCGGCGCCATCTCCTTTGCTCGCCTGAGGCGGCTCTACTACGGCGCGGCCGACGAGAAGGGTGGTGCTGTCGAGCACAACGTCCGCTTTTTTTCCTCGCCCGGCTGCCACCACGCGCCGGAGGTCTACTCGGGTATCGGCGAAAGCGAGGCCGGGCGGCTTCTCAAGGCGTTCTTCGCCAACCGGCGCTAACGCAATCCGGGGAAGGGCGCTGCCCGGCGTCGCGCTCAAGCCGCGGCATCGAGCCGGCGCCCGACGGCCACCTTCACCTCTTCCCGGACACAGGCAGTCGCCGCGAGAATGTCCCTGGCCTTGGTGAAGTCGAGCACACCGACGCCGTTGATCGGAGGGCGGATCAGAACGTCCGGCCGGCGCAACTTCAGCTTTTCGGAGATCAGCGACTGCATAAGGATCTGGCTTGAGCCGAACAGCGCTTCGCGGGCGCCGGGCGGACGCCCCTTGTCGGACCGTACAGGCATACCCACCACGTCGACCGCGACGATCATCCCGACGTCCTCCGGCAGCTTGTCGAACGGCAGCGGATTGACCACGCCACCGTCGATCAAGGTCAGACCGCCGATTTCCACGGGCCGGAAAAGGGCGGGCAGGGCGATCGAGGCGGCGACGGCGCGTCGCAACGAACCCGCGCCGATCTCCACTTCGGCGGCCCCATAGTAGTCGGCGGTGACGGTCGAGAAGGGGATGGGGAGATCGCCGAAATCGTCGGGAACTCTCTCGGGCAGGAACTCGCGGATCGCCGCTTCCGGATCGAACAGCGGCAAGCCTCCAACAACTTCGGCGAGGCTGCGCGGGCGAAGCTTCCACACCTTGCCCCATATGTCCGCCGGACGGCCAAGCGCGGCGAGGACCTCGTCCTCGATCTCTGCGCCCGATAGTCCAGCTGCAGCTGCGGCGCCGATCAGCGCCCCAATCGAACAGCCGACGATGGCCGACGGACGGATGCCGAGATCGTCAAGGGCCGCGAGTACGTGCACGTGGGCAAGGCCGCGTGCGCCACCGCCGCCAAGCGCCAGTCCGAGAGCGGGAACGGCTTGCTGGGGGGCGGCATCGGTCATGATTGCTATCTCCGTCACGGGATGGGCATGCCGGATCGATATGGCGTCTTCACGACGCTTTGGCGAGACCGGCGGCCAAAAAACGGTCTTTCACTGCCGCCAGCGCGCTTGCGGCCGAGTTGCGCCGCCGCTAGAGCATTTCCAGCAAGAAGGCGAACCGTCGTCGCGTAAGGACAGGGAAGAGTTCCATGAAATACGTCAGCACCCGTGGCAATGCTCCCGTTCTTGGCTTTTCCGACGTCGTTCTCGCCGGCCTCGCTCGTGATGGCGGCCTCTACGTGCCGGAGACATGGCCAACGCTCGATGCGGCGACCATCGCCTCCTTCGCTGGCCGGCCTTACGCCGATGTCGCCTTCGAGGTGATTTCGCGTTTCGTCGATGGCGACATTGCCGATGCCGACCTTCGCAGCATGATTGATGCCGCCTATACCGGCACGTTCCGTCATCCGGCCGTAACGCCGCTTGTTCAGATCGCTTCCGGCCATTTTCTGCTGGAGCTGTTCCATGGGCCGACGCTGGCCTTCAAGGATGTGGCGATGCAACTGCTCGCCCGCCTGATGGATCATGTGCTCGGTCAACGCGGCATGCGGGCCACCATTGTCGGCGCCACCTCCGGCGACACCGGCGGCGCGGCGATCGAGGCCTTCCGTGGGCGCGACAACACCGACATCTTCATCCTGTTCCCCAATGGTCGCGTCTCGGACGTGCAGCGCCGGCAGATGACGACCGTGGCCGACGGCAACGTCCATTGCATTGCTCTGGAAGGCACCTTCGACGATGCCCAGAGCCTCGTGAAGGGCATGTTCAACCACTTCGCCTTCCGCGACGAGCTCTGCCTTTCCGGCGTCAACTCGATCAACTGGGGGCGTATCGCGGCGCAGGTCGTCTACTATTTCGTCGCGGCGGTGGCGCTTGGTGCGCCGGCCCGCAAGGTGTCCTTCACCGTGCCGACGGGCAACTTTGGCGATATTTTCGCCGGCTATGTCGCCAAGAAGATGGGACTGCCCATCGAAAAGCTGGTGATCGCCACCAACGTCAACGACATCCTTGCCCGCACGCTCGAGACCGGGCGCTACGAGGCGACCGGCGTCGTGCCGTCGACCTCGCCGTCCATGGATATCGAGGTCTCCTCAAACTTCGAACGTCTCGTTTTCGAGGCCTGTGGCCGAGACGCGGGTGTCGTGACCCGTCTGATGCAAACCCTGTCCCAGTCGGGCGCTTTCACGCTGCCCGAAGGGGCCTATGCCGGCATCCGCAAGGAGTTCGGCGCCGGCCGCGCCTCGGTCGAAGCGACGGCGGAGCTTATCCGTCGGCTGCGTAACGAGGCCGGTTATCTGATCGATACCCACGGCGGCAATGGTGTCGTTGTGGCCGAGGCTTTCACTGGCGGCGCGGTGCCGATGGTGACGCTTGCGACCGCCCATCCGGCCAAGTTCCCAGACGCGGTGGGGGCGGCAACCGGCGAACGGCCGGCGCTGCCCGCATTTCTCGGCGATTTGATGGAGAGGCCGGAGCGCATGACGGTGCTCTCCAACGATCTTGCAATCGTCGAGGATTTTGTCCGCCAGCGGGCAAGGGTTCTGGCCTGAACGGCGCGGACGGAGGGAGAGACCGCGCCGTCAAAAGTGAAGGGGCATGTGAAACTTTGTGTTGAGTGGAACGTCGTTCCATGCAGAGTCCGCAACAAAAGCTGACTTTTGGTGGAGCGAATTTGACATTTGGAACATGCCTGACATCATGACGGGCACGAATACCGAAATCAAAAGCTCCAGCAGAACAAGGGTGTGATCGTGGTTCTCTCGGCGCCGACGTTTGTCGGGAGGCCTGTGTCGAGCGAATGCCAGTGTCGGGGCCGAACCACTAGGGAGGAAATGGTCGGATGGCCGTCGAAATAACCAAGTTGGATAACGGCATCACCGTCGTCACCCATTCTATGCCGCATCTGGCATCGGCGGCGCTTGGCGTCTGGGTGGCGGCCGGATCGCGATCGGAGGCGGCTGACGAGAACGGCATCTCCCACCTTCTCGAACACATGGCCTTCAAGGGGACGAAGAAGCGTTCGGCCAAGGACATCGCCGAGGAGATCGAGAATGTCGGTGGCGAAGTGAATGCCGCCACCTCCATCGAGAGCACCAGCTACTATGCGCGAGTGTTGGCCGGAGATGTGCCGCTCGCCCTCGATATCCTCTCCGACATCCTGCAGAACTCCAAGTTCGATCCGGAAGAGCTCGATCGCGAGAAGCACGTCATCGGTCAGGAAATCGGCGCCGCTCTCGATGCGCCGGAAGACTTTGTCTTCGACATGTTCCAGCAGGCCGCCTTCCCCGGCCAGGCGATCGGTCGCCCGATCCTCGGTTCGATCGATACGGTGAAGGGCTTTTCCGACGATGCCCTGCGCGGCTACCTCAGTCGCCACTATACCGGCGGCAGGACGGTCATCGCCGCCGCCGGCAAGCTGGGACATCGCGACCTGGTGCGCTTGGCCCGCCGCAAGTTCCAGCATTTTGGCGAAGCGGAATCGGTTGTTCCCGAGCGTGCGGTCTATGTCGGCGGCGAGGCGCGCGAGGAGCGCGACCTGATGGAAGCGCAAGTCGTTCTTGGTTTTCCCGGCATCGCCTATGGCCATGAGGACTACATCACCGCCCAGATCGCGTCTTCCATTCTGGGAGGCGGCATGTCATCGCGGCTTTTCCAGGAAATCCGCGAGAAACGCGGCCTTTGTTACTCCATCTACGCCTTCCACTGGGGGTTCGAGGATGCGGGTATCTTCGGCATATCGGCGGCGACGGGTGAACGCGACGCCGGCGCGGTGGTCGAGGAAACCATGAACGAGATCGCCCGAGCTTCGATGGCGGTCACGGAGGTGGAGGTAAAGCGCGCGCAATCGCAGCTGCGTGCCGGCCTTCTGATGGCTCTGGAAAGCCCGGTGGCGAGGGCCGGTCAGATTGCCCGTCACATCATGTTCCATGGGCGTATCCTGCCGCTCGACGAGCTGGTTACGCGGATCAATGCCGTGACGCCGCAGAGGATCTGCGAGTTCCTCGAGAGGATCAATGTTGCGCCCAACCCGACGTTGGCGGCCATCGGTCCGATCGCAAAGGTGCCTTCGGTCGGCTCGATCGCCGCCAGTGCTGTGTCGACCAAGGCAAGCGCAGCATGACTTTTTTCGGCGTCGTGGCTTCCGGAGCCCTTCCGGCGCTGGCGGACGACGTCGTCTCCCTGCGCTTGCCGGTGGTTTCCGACTATGCCGCCTGGGTCAACGAGCGCTCCGAGAGTCATGACTTCCTGAAGCCATGGGAGCCGACATGGTCGGCGGAGGACTTGACGCGGGCTTCCTTCAAGCGCCGTGTTCGCCGGGTTCAACGCGAGGCGGCCGAGCAGACCGGCTTCGCTTTCCTGATCTTTCGTCGCGACGACGAAGCGCTCCTTGGCGGAATCACGCTGTCCAACGTCCGCCGTGGCGTTTCCCAGTGTTGTTGCCTCGGCTACTGGATGAGTGTGCGTCACGCCGGTCGTGGCTATATGCGCCTGGCTGTGGATCTCGTTCTGAAGTTCTGTTTCGAGGAGCTTCGGCTTCACCGCGTCGAAGCGGCCTGCATCCCCGGCAACGACCGCTCCCTCGGTCTTCTCGAAAAAGCCGGATTTGTTCGCGAAGGCTATGCGCGGCGCTATCTCATGATCGATGGCCGCTGGCAGGATCACGTGCTGCTCTCGTACATGATGAACGAGGACGATGCGGCCTGATGGCAGGCGCCGAACGGGCGGTTTGCATGGCCGCCGTCCTCGGCTATATCTCTCCGAACGCGCTTTCGAAGGTTGGTGCGCGAAGGATTTTGAGCGCGGGCGCCGTCGAAGCTTCCGCGCCCTTTGACAGAAACCGCCGCGTGTCCGGCGCGGTCCACGAAACCAAACTGTTCGCCAGTCGAGCTGGAGAGTGTCCTTGGCCTTCGTCCGCGCCGCTGTCGCCTTCTTCCTGCTGGTATTCGTCGCCGGCCTGACCCCGCATCTCGCGCTGGCTGCCGAGCCCATTCTCGTCGAACCCGACGTCAAGGCGCTCGATCTCACCCATGCCGTGGAGTATCGGCGCGACGCCGGTAACTCCATCCAGGTCTCCACGGCGCCCGGCCCAGATGGGGTCGTGCGTCGTATCGAGGTTCGGGCCAAGGGTATTGATTCCAATCCGTCCTGGGTGGTGTTCTCTCTATCCAACCAGTCGGACCTGCAGCTCGACCGACTGATTGTCGCCCCGCACTTCCATCTGGTCGGCTCGCGCGTCATGTGGCCCGACCTTGGCGCGTCGCGTATCGCGGCGATCACCCCGAGCTCCGGCTTCGCCCCGGAGCGACAAAGCAGCCAGGATTCCGACGTTTTCCTGGTGACGCTCGACCCCGGCACCGTGGTCACTTTCGTCGTCGAGCTTCGGACGCGCGACCTGCCGCAGATCGGCCTGTGGGAGCCCAACGCCTACAAGGACAGCGTCAACGCCTACACGCTTTACCGGGGCATCGTTCTCGGCATCTCTGGCCTCCTCGCCCTGTTCCTGACCATCCTTTTCGTGGTCAAGGGATCGATGATGTTCCCGGCCACGGCAGCGCTGGCCTGGGCCGTTCTCGCCTATCTCTGCATCGATTTCGGCTTCTGGAACAAGGTGTTTGCCGTCGGCTCGGGAACCGATCAACTCTACCGGGCCGGTTCGGAGGTGATGATCGCCGTCACCATGGTGATCTTCCTCTACGCCTATCTCAACCTCAACCGATGGCACGTGCGCTACAGCCACGTGATGCTGATCACGCTTCTGGCGCTCATCGGTCTGTTCGCCCTCGCCCTCTATGACCCCTCGATCACTGCCGGCATCGCCCGCATGGTGCTGGCCGCGCTCGGCGGTGTTGGCTTCGTGCTGATCGTCGCGCTGGCCTTGCGTGGATATGACCGGGCGATCATGCTGGTGCCAACGTGGCTGGTGTTCCTTGCCTGGCTGGCCGGTACAGGCCTTGCGGTTTCCGGTCGCCTCGTCAGCGATCTCGCCCAGCCGGCGCTCGCCGGTGGCCTTGTGCTGGTCGTTCTGCTGCTTGGCTTCACCGTCATGCAGCATGCCTTTGCCGGTGGCGCCATCACGCAAGGGCAGGTGGACGATAGCGAGCGCAAGGCGTTGGCGCTTACCGGCTCCGGCGACATGATCTGGGACTGGGACGTTCTCGCCGACCAGATCGTCACCTCGGCCGAGGCGGAGGAAAGCCTTGGCCTCAAGCGCGGTCGCCTCGAAGGGCCGGCGCGCGATTGGCTCGACTACCTGCACCCGCAGGACCGGGAGCGCTTCAAGGCGACGCTCGACGCCGTCGTCGAGACGCGCAAGGGCCGCCTCAGCCAGACCTTCCGCATGCGTGCCCAGGACGGGCACTATCAGTGGTTCCGCCTGCGCGCCCGCCCCATCCTCGGTTCCGATGGCGAGGTGATCCGCTGCGTCGGCACGTTGCTCGACATCACCGACATGAAGCTGGCGCAGGAGCGCCTTCTCTCCGACGCCATTCACGACAACCTTACCTCACTGCCGAACCGCGAGCTCTATCTCGACCGCCTGGCATCCGATCTGGTCCGCGCCGGAGTGGACAATCAGAGGCGGCCGGCGGTTTTCCTCGTCGATCTCGATCGTTTCCGTCAGGTCAACGAGACGCTCGGCCTCTCCGTGGGCGATACCATCCTCTTGACCCTGGCTCGCCGGCTGGGACGCCTCGTCAAGCCGCTCGACACCCTGTCGCGTCTCGAGGGCGACCGCTTTGGCATCGTGCTGGTGTCCGAGCAGGCCTCCGACCGGCTTGCCGCTTTCGCGGATACCGTCAAGCGGGCGGTTCGCGCGCCGATCGTCGTTGGCGAAAAGGAAGTGTTCCTGACCGCCTCCATCGGCATAGCCGTGCCCGATGCCGACGACAAGGAAGCCCGAACCCTGATGCAGGATGCCGAGATCGCGCTTGCCTTTGCCAAGAAGCTCGGTGGCGATCGCATCGAGACCTTCCGTCCGGCTTTGCGCATCATGTCGGCCGATCTCACCTCGCTGGAGCAGGACCTGCGCGGCGCCATCGACAAGGGCGAGCTGACGGTGCTCTACCAGCCGGTCATCCGGGCCGGCGATCGGTCGGTTGCCGGCTTTGAGGCGCTGTTGCGTTGGAATCATCCGCGCAAGGGCTCGATCCCGCCTGCCGAGTTCATGCCGATTGCCGTGCGCTCCGGCCTTGTGGTCCAACTGGGCATGTTCCTGCTCGACAGGGCTGCCCGGCAGCTTGCCGACTGGCGTGATCATCTCCCCTTCGGCGACACCTTGACCATGTCCGTCAACCTGTCCAACCGACAGATCCTGCGGCACGAGCTTCTGAACGACATCAAGGCGATCCTGTCCCGCACCGGCCTGCCGCGAGATGTGCTTCACCTCGAGTTCTCCGAAAGCCTGCTGATGGAGAGCCCGGAGTTCTCGCTGCAGATGCTGATGAAAATCAAGGAGCTCGGGGCGGGCTTTGCCGTTGACGAGTTCGGCATGGGCTTCTCTTCGTTGAGCTATTTGCAGCGGCTGCCGCCTGGCACGCTCAAGGTCGATCAGAACGTGCTGAGAAGCTCCGGCCGTCATCGGCAGGCCCTATTACGGACCATCGCATCGCTCGCCCACGATCTCGAACTGGAGCTGGTGGTGGAAGGTGTCGATCGCACGGTCGACCTCGACGATGTCGCCAACCTTGGCGCCGATTATCTGGAAGGGTATCTTTTCGGGTCGCCGATGAGCGCCGACGAGGTGCGCAAGCTGATGGAAAAGGCAAAGAAGGCGGTCGCCAAGGTAGCGCCGGTTGCCGTACCCGACGCGCCGCCACGTGTGCCTGAACGGGTGCCGGGGGGCTCTACCGTGGTGGTTGGCGAAGCGGCCAGCGGCCCGCCCGCCGCCTGACGCCATCTTTTCGTGCCGCTGCAAGTGTGGGAATAAGGACCGGCCGGCGATTCGTCGCCAGTCTCTTGGGTCTGGGACGTTGACGAGAGGATCATGACCGTCATGAGGACCGTTCTTTCCGCCTGCCTTTCCGTTCTGCTCGCCATGGGTTCATTGCCGGCGACGCTCTCCTCGGCGGCGGCGCAGGAGTTCGTCGATGGCAAGGTGGAGTCCGTGCACGGCGACTGGCAGATCCGGTGCGACCAGCCGGTCGGCGCACGCGACAAGCAGTGCGCCATGGTGCAAAACGTTACCGCCGAGGATCGCGACAACATCGGACTGTCCGTGCTGATCGTGAAGACGGTCGACAAGAAGGCGAGGATCATGCGGGTCCTGGCGCCGCTCGGCGTCTACCTGATGGCCGGACTTGGCCTGCGCATCGACGACAAGGACATCGGCCGCGTCGGTTTCGTCCGCTGTCGGGCGCGCGGCTGCTATGCCGAGGTCGTCCTGCAGGACGATCTCATCGGTCAGCTCGAGAAGGGCGGCAAGGCGTTGTTCATCATCTACGATTCCCCGGAAGACGGTATCGGTATTCCGATCTCGCTGAAGGGCTTCAAGGAAGGTTTTGACGCCCTTCCGTGAACGGTCGCACTTGCGTGGGGCTGCACGAAACACGACATGTTGCGCGTCCGGAAGCTAGAGCATCCGGACGTTTGCATTTATGGAGGTATTGATCCTCCTGCTGATGGGACGCTGCCGCCGATGACCGAACGCCATGACCTTCTCGCCCTTGCCGGTCTCGATCCCGACGCGACGCAACGCCTCGTTCGCGATGCGCTCGTCGGTGCCGACGACGGCGAACTCTACCTGGAGCGTTCGGAAGGCGAGGCGCTGACCTTCGACAACGGACGCCTCAAGACGGCCACTTATGACGTCAACCAGGGGTTCGGCCTGCGGGCGGTGGCAGGTGAGGCGGTGGGCTATGCCCATGCCGACGATCTCTCGGAAAAGGCCCTGCGACGGGCCGCCGACGCCGTGAAGGCCGTTTCCATGGGGTATGCCGGCACGCTCGCCGAGCCGCCGCGGCCGACCAATCGCAAGCTCTATGGCGACGTCAATCCGCTGTTGTCTCCCGCCTTCTCGGACAAGGTAACCCTGCTTTCGGAAATCGACGCCTGGGCGCGCGCTCGCGACCCGCGCGTGCGGCAGGTGACCGCTTCGATCACTACCAGCCACAAGATCGTCGAGATCATCCGCGCCGACGGCGTTCACCTCCGGGATGTGCGCCCGCTGGTCCGTGTGAACGTGTCGTTGATTGCCGGCAGCGGCGACCGGCAGGAGAGCGGCTCCTATGGCGAGGGTGGTCGTCTGGCGCTCGACGGCTTCATCACGCCGGAGCGTTGGCAGCACGCCGTCGACGAAGCGCTTCGTCAGGCCCTGGTCAATCTCGAGGCGAAGTCGGCCCCGGCGGGAACCTTCGATGTCGTGCTCGGGCCCGGCTGGACGGGCGTTCTGCTGCACGAAGCGGTGGGGCATGGCCTCGAAGGCGATTTCAATCGCAAGAAGACCTCTGCCTTCGCCGGACTGATGGGCGAGCAGGTGGCGGCGAAGGGCGTCACCATCATCGACGATGGCACGTTGCCGGATGCGCGCGGATCGCTGACCATCGACGACGAGGGGACACCAAGCGGCAAGACGGTGCTGATAGAGGATGGACGCCTTGTCGGCTACATGCAGGATCGCCAGAACGCCCGCCTGATGGGCGCCGAGTCCACCGGCAACGGTCGCCGGCAGTCCTATGCCCATGTGCCGATGCCGCGCATGACCAACACCTACATGCTTTCCGGCGACAAGAGTCGCGAGGAGATCGTCGCCTCGGTGAAGGACGGCATCTACGCCGTGTCCTTCTCGGGTGGCCAGGTGGACATCACGTCCGGCAAGTTCGTGTTCGATTGCACCGAGGCCTATCGCGTTCGAAACGGCAAGGTTGGCGAGCCGATCAAGGGCGCCATGCTGATCGGCAATGGTCCCGAGGCGATGAAGCGGGTCTCGATGATCGGAAACGACCTGGAAATCGACCGGGGCATTGGCATGTGCGGCAAGGCCGGACAGAGCGTGCCGGTCGGTGTCGGTCAGCCGTCGCTCCGGATCGATCAGGTCACCGTCGGTGGTACGGCGACCTGAAGTCGCAGGTCGCCAAGAGCCGGGGTAGGCCTCCGGTACCCATCCGATCGCAACGAGAAAGCAGTATGCGTCCCATCCGCCTTGCCTTGTTTGACATGGACGACGTCGTCTACACGTACACGCGCGCGGATCGCATCGCTCACATTGCAAGCGTGACCGGTCTCGATCCTCTCTTCATCAACGAGCGCGTCTGGGGCGAGGGGCTGGAGGCTGCCGCCGACGGTGGCGCCTTTCCGACGCCGGAACTCTATATTGCCTCCTGGCGCGAGCGTCTTGGCTATCCGTTGGCCATCGAGGACTGGGTCGAGGCCCGCAGGCGGGGCATGCGCCTTATCCCCGGAACGCTCGCCCTCATCGAACGGCTGATCGCGGCCGGCACTGCCGTCGCGGTGCTGACCAACAATGGTCCCCTGGTCTATGCCTATCGGGAAACACTCGCGCCGGACCTCGCACGTCTTGTGGGTGATCGTTTCCTGGTCTCTTCCTCCTTCTCGACGCTGAAGCCCGATCCGAAGGTCTTCCGCCGAGCCCTCGAACAACTGGGTTTCCGGCCAGGGGAAAGCTTCTTTATCGATGACATGCCGGAAAACGTGGAGGGCGCGCACGAAGCCGGATTGCTCGGCGCGGTCTTCACCACGCCGGTCGCCCTTGAGGCCGAGCTCGTTTCCCATGGCCTTCTTTGAAGCGTCTTCCTTCGCATAAATGACGAGGGTCTAAATTCACTCCAGCCATTGAAATTTCCTCTCGCGCGTCCTACCTGACGGCGGTCGGGAATTTGCCTGGAAGATATCGGCGTCTCGCCGAACAGGGTTGGGACAGACGCCGTGTTTTCGATGGATTTCTTGTCGGTTGAACTCGCCGCGCTGGCTCAGGTCGTCTTTATCGACGTCGTTCTGGCCGGTGACAATGCGATTGTCGTCGGAATGGCGGCGGCGGGTGTCGATCGATCCATTCGGCGCAAGGTGATTTTCTGGGGCATTGGCGGCGCGGTTGTTCTGCGCATCCTGTTTGCGATCATTACCACCCATCTCCTCGCCATCGTTGGCTTGACGCTGGCGGGCGGCGTGTTGTTGCTCTGGGTTTGCTGGAAGATGTTCCGGGAAATCTGGGCGAACCGTCACGAGGAGGCGCGAGGTGTTGAGGCCGCCGAGCAGGCGCTCGACTCCGCCGCTTGCGACGCGACGCCGGCCGCGAGCGGCAAGACATTCCGTCAAGCGCTGATCCAGATCATCCTCGCCGACGTTTCCATGTCGCTGGACAACGTGCTGGCCGTGGCGGGCGCAGCGCGCGACCATGTCGGCGTTCTGGTGATCGGCCTGTTGCTTTCGGTCGGTTTGATGGGAGCCGCGGCCACGCTGATCGCTCGCTTGCTGCACCGCTTCCGCTGGATCGCGTGGATCGGCCTCCTGGTCATTCTCTATGTCGCCGTAGACATGATCCATCGTGGTTCGGTTGAAGTTTGCACCGGGATCACCGGCGAACAAAGCTGCCAGATTCAGGATCTCCAGGATGCTACCGACGACATCCTGAAGTGAGGCCGTTTGGCCTTCGTCGTTTCGTCTGCTTCTGATCGCTTGAGAGGTCTCACGATGCCGCACGCCGCCGGTGCGACCGCCGACGCCGCCTACGTGGAAGGATCGGTGTTCCGTCACGTCGTGGCGCTGACCGCTCTCGGCTCGTTGGGGCTGATGGCGATCTTCACCGTCGATCTGGTCAATCTCCTCTACATCTCGCTTCTGGGCGACGAAGTGCTTACGGCGGCCATGGGCTACGCCGGAGCCGTGCTGTTCCTTCTGGTGTCGGTCGGCATCGGCTTCTCGATCGGTGTGACGGCGTTGACCGCTCAGCGGGTTGGTGCCGGCGACCGCAGCGGCGCCCGCCGTGTCGCCACATCGGGCCTGGTCATTTCCTTTGCCGCCAGCAGTGCCGTGACATTGGTGATCGCGGCCGTGCTCGATCCATGTCTTTCGCTACTTGGCGCGACAGGTCGAGAGTTCGAGGTAACCCGGCATTTCCTGTGGATCACCATGCTGGGCATGCCCCCTCTGGCCCTCAGCATGGCCATGGGCGGTGTGCTGATGGCGTTCGGTGCGCCACGCATGACGCTATGGATCAACCTGGCTGGTGCCGTTGCAACGGCAATCCTGGACCCGATCTTCATCTTCGCTCTGGATCTCGGCGTCACCGGCGCCGCCATCGTCACCGTTCTGATCCGCTTCGTGGCGATCGCCGTCGGCTGGTACGGGTTGGTGCCGCGCCTCAATGCTCTGGTGCGGCCGACGATGAGCAATGTCCGTCGCGACTTCGCGCCGCTCCTGATCATCGCTTTTCCTGCCATTCTGACCAACCTCGCCACGCCGGTCAGCAACATGATGGTCACCGCCTATGTCGCGCGCTTCGGCACGGAAGCGGTGGCGGGCTGGTCGATCATTGGCCGCATCTATCCGCTGTGCTTTGCCGGAATCTTTGCGCTGACGGGGTCTGTCGGAGCCATTTTCGGCCAGAATGTCGGCGCTCATCGCTTCGACCGGGTCCGCAAGACCTTGTCGGACAGCACGCTGTTCACGGCGATCTATGTGGCGGCGATCTGGCTGTTGCTGCTTCTGGGGACTGACGCGATCAACTGGGCGTTCCAGGCCTCCGGCAGGGTGGCGGAAATGATCGCCTTCTACTGTCTCTGGGCCGCGCCGACATTCATCTTCACCGGAGCGCTGTTCGTGGCCAATGCCGCCTTCAACAATCTCGGATTTGCCTCCTACTCGACGTTTTTCAACTGGGGCAGGGCGACGCTCGGCACGTTGCCTTTCTGCTGGCTCGGAATCTGGTACGGCAGCGCTGACGCGGTGATCCTCTGGTGGAGCATTGGCGCCGCGCTGTTCGGTCTGCCCGCTCTATGGCTGGCCGGGTGGTCGATCGACCGCCTTGCCGCCAAGGCATGAGCCTCTTGCATGATCGCCGGGCGAGGGTTATTCACCATTCCATGTTGAACAATATGGACCCCCCCTTCGGCGGTGGCGAGGCGCAGATCCGCTATCTCGACGGTGATTACCAGATCCTCCGCAACGGCAATTATGTGCGTTGCGCGATCACCGGACGCCCGATCTTGCTGCAGGACCTGAAATACTGGTCCGTCGAGCATCAGGAGCCGTATATCGATGCCGAGGCGGCGCTTACCGCCTACCGTCGTCATACAGGCGCTCGCTGAGTCCAGGTCTCGGTTTGGGTAGCATCTGCCCGAGGTCGAAGCAGATCAGCTGAAGTGCTTCGCCATCCAGCGCCTGCGGATGTCGAGAAGCAGGGCCCCCAACGCATTCTCTTCGAGAAAGCGCGTGTGAACGCCGAATACGGCGACGCGGTTTCGCGACCAGTTGCTGCCGACAATGCCGCGCGGCAAACGAACGGCATCCTTCTCGGTGGTGACGGGCACTGCATCGAGCATGTCGGCCTCGTCGAGCAGACGGGTAAGGTCTTCGAAGCGGTATGGATAATGGTCTGGAAAGGCTCGACGCATAGCCAGACGGTAACCCTCTGCCTCTAGCGACCGAAAGAACTTCTCCGGACGTCCGATGCCGGCGAAGGCATAGAGTCGTCGATGCGGAGCGGCGGGCGGCGCGTTTGCATCGAGAGTGGCTCGGAATACCGGTTTGCCGGCGCGGGCGGCCATCCGCACGACCCGCTGGCCGAGCTTGCTGTCGCCATAAATGATGATTGCATCGGCCAGCAGCATCTGGCGCCGAAGCGGCGCCCGCAGGGGTCCGGCAGGCAGTGGCAGACCGTTGCCGACCCCGACCATTCCATCGACCACCACGAAGTTGAAGGTCTTCTTTACCGACGGGTTCTGGAACCCGTCGTCCATGATGCAGAGATCTGTCCCGGTGGCCCGGAGCAGCCCAAAGGCATCGGTGCGTCGGCGTGCCACCACCGTTGGCGCGACTCGGGCGAGCAACAAGGCTTCGTCGCCGACGTCGCTCGCCGTATGCGTCTCGATGTTGACGAGGATCGGCCCCTTGAGGCGCCCGCCGTGTCCGCGGGTCAGAAAGCAGGGATCGAGACCGACCGAACGCGCGGAGTGGGCAAGAGCGATGGCGGTTGGCGTCTTGCCGGCGCCTCCGGCCACGAAGTTGCCGACGCAGACCAAAGGCAGTGGCGGCTCAGCGCCTCCGGGGCGGTGCATGCGCCGCGCCGTGATGGCGCCATAGACAAGGCCGATCGGGGCCAGCAACAAGGCGGCGACACCTTTGCGCTTCCACCAAAAGGCCGGCGTCAGCATGGGGCACCACCCGGCGGTCGGCCGATCAGGGGCGTGATAGCCTCGATGGTGCGGGCAACGGCGCCGGCCGAGCCTGCGACCACCCGCTCCCCAGCTGCAGCCTGCCTGGTTCTGAGGTCTGGATCGTCGATCAGGCTCAGTGCCGCTTCGGCGAGATCGTCGGGCGTCTCGGCGACCTTGAGGCCGCCGGCCTCGATGAAGGCTTGGTAGATTTCGACCCAGTTGGAAAAGTGCGGTCCGCTCACCACCGCTGCGCCGAGGCGAGCCGGCTCGATGAGATTGTGACCGCCGATACCCTCGATGAAGGTGCCGCCCATCAAGACCAAATCGGCCAGTTGGAAGAACGTAGCCAGTTCGCCAAGCGTGTCGGCGACATAGACTTCCGTAGAGGCATCCGGAAGATCTCCGGCACCGCGACGACGCGTTTCAAGACCGGCGGACTGGCAGAGCAGCGCAATGTCGCTCCCCCGCACCGGATGACGCGGTACGATGACGAGCATCGCCTCCGGCCGTCTCTCCTTGATCTTCAGGAGCGCCGTCAGGACGACTTCGTCTTCGCCTGGGTGAGTGGAGGCGGCAAGCAGCACCGGTCGCGCGCCAATGCCATGTCTCAACGCTTCGAGATCGGCGACGCCGACGTCCGGCAGGCCGGCGTCGAACTTGATGTTGCCGAAAGTGGCAACCTCTTGGGCCCCCAGCCTTGAGAAGCGCGCTCCGTCGTCATCGGTCTGGGCAAGCACCAGTGACATGCGACGAAACACGGCGCGCGCCGCTGGCGCCGCCCGTTGCCACCCTCCGAAGGAGCGCGGCGACAGCCTGGCGTTGGCGACGACAAGCGGTATGCCGTGATCGGCGAGGCGGCCGATGGCGACCGGCCAGATCTCGCTTTCGACGAACACCGCGAGATCGGGGCGCCAATGGGCGATAAATCGATCGACCGGACCGGCGAGATCGAGAGGTGCGAACTGATGGATCAGTCCTGGCCTCAAGCGGTGCCCGACGAGAGCGGCGGACGTCGTGGTGACCGTTGTAACCAGAACGCCCTTGCCCTCCGCGATCAAACGGTCGACCACCGGCATCGCCGCCATCGCCTCGCCGACACTGACGGCGTGTACCCAGACGAGCGGCCCCTCCGGACGGGGGGCCGAAGGATGGCCCAGCCGTTCGGACGACCGGGAGGGATCTTCCTTCCCGCGGCGTCGACGCATGCCGACGATGGCCCCACCGACAGGGCCGGCGAGCCGGGTCAGGGCGATCCACGTCGAAAGAAGCGCGTCTCCGAGATCAGCCATCGGCGGCAAGGTCTTGGTTTTGAGGACCGGGGATGAACTTTTCAGCGATTCCCGTGCGTTCGTAGGCGTCTTGCGTGATCCGATCAAGCTCCTCGGTGAGGAAGCGCCTCAACCTTTCGACGTCCTCGACGTTGGCCTCGGCCGGAACCCGGATCGGAGCGCCGTGCCTGACAGTTGCCGGCGAGAACGGTAGATCCACCACCATGCGGTCCCAGTTGTTGAAACGAAGGCCGTAGCGCGACACGTAGGCGAGGGGAATGATCGGCCTGCCGGAGAGCCGGGCCAGGTGGATGACACCCTTGCCCGATACCTGGGACACCTTGGGGACGTCAGCCGTCATCAAAACGGAATTGCCGGCTTCGAGTTCGCGCAAGGCTTGCCGGAATCCGGCGGCCCCGCCCTTCCTGTGCAATGTACGCGTGCCCTGCGAGCCGGACGCTCGAATGGTGCGGATGCCCTGCGTTCCCGCGGCATTGGCGACGATTCCGGCCGCCTTGTTGCGGGCGATCATCGGCACGATCGGCAGGCCGAGCGGCACGGCACGAGGCGTCATCATGGCGAGACCGTGCCAGAAGGTGAAGATCACCGGAGCTTCCGCGAGCGCCACGTCGAAGGCATCAGACGGCACGATGTTCACCTTGGCGGTGCGAAACACACCAAGAACATACCAGGCGAGCAGATGCGACAGGGCGTTGTTGACCGACGCGCTGCCGAGAAGTTTCCGGCTAAATTGCAAGCGGTGTCTCCGGAGACAGAAGGCAGCGCGTGTGCGACATCGGAAGATGGGGGTTGTTCGGGAGCTGCATCAGGTCGATGGATCCATGAGACGATGCAGGTGGACGATGAAGTAGCGTGTCTGCGCCTGATCGACGGTGGCCTGCGCCTTCTGCTTCCAGGCGGCATAGGCGGCGGCATAATTGGGGAAAGCGCCAACGATATCGATGGCGTTGATATCGGCAAACTCTGTCGAGTCGAGCGTCTTCATCTCGCCGCCAATGACGAGGTGAAGCAGTTGCTTCGATGTGATTTCGGTCGTCATGAAGATCTCGCCTTCCGCAACGGGCGCCTCCTTTGGGCGGCCCATCTTCTTTTCGTCAAGCCCGGCCCGATTTGCAAGGGCGGCTCCTCAATAGGGGCCTATGGCGCCCGCTGCCGCTCGCGTCAGTGCCGGCGAGCCGGCGATTAGGCTGTCGTGGTCAGCATCGGGGCGGTTGTAGACGATAGGGCCACCGTCGATGGTCTCGAGTGTCCCGCCGGCCTCGGCGACGATCAGGTCGGCGGCGGCAAGGTCCCAGTCGTGGGAGCCGCCGCGCGCGAAAGCGAGGTCGAGCGTACCGTCGGCGACCATGGCGATTCTGAGCGCCAACGAAGCGACGTACCCTCGGCTCCTGAGCGTCGGCACCGGCCGCGACAGGCGGGAAATCAGAACGGCGGGACCGGCGACACGTACGCCGGCGAGACTCGGGCGCGGCTGCAGGCGCAGGCGGTTGCCATCGAGGAATGCGCCGCGCCGATGACCGGCCGTATAGAGATGACTGACTGACGGCTGCAAAAGCGCCGCCGCCACCGGCCGCCCGCGTTCGACGACAGCGAGCGAGATCGTCCACTGGTCGGAGCCGGCGATGAAGCCGCGCGTTCCGTCGATCGGATCGACCACGAAGACGCGCTCGCAGCCCAAGCGAGCCGGATCGTCCTCGGTCTCTTCCGACAGCCAGCCATAATCGGGCCGCGCGGCCAGCAGGCGATCCTTCAGAAAGCGATCGATGGCGAGATCGGCTTCGCTGACCGGTGAGTCATTGGCCTTCTTCCAGACGCGCGGGTCGCGGCGAAAGAAGGAAAGACCGATGCTTGCGGCGGCGAGCGCCGCGTCGGAAAGGAGCGCCGTGTCTTCGTCGATGCGTGCGCTGTCAGCGACCGGCAATCGTCAGTCCTCCGATGGCCACCGTTGGCGCGGTGAAGGCCGAGCGAAATTCGATGTCATCGGCCGGTACCAGTTCGCGGAACATGTCGATGAGGTTGCCGGCCACCGTGATCTCGGCCACCGGATAGGCGATCTCCCCGTTCTCGATCCAGAAGCCTGCCGCGCCCCGCGAGTAGTCGCCGGTGATGAGGTTGGCGCCATGCCCGATGAAGTCGGTAACGTAGAGTCCCGTGCCCACCGCCGCGATCAGCTCTGCTGGCGACTGCCCGCCGGGGTGCAGCAAGACGTTTGTCGACGAGGGGCTCGGCGCGCCGGTGCCCCGGCCAGCGCGGCCGTTCGTCTGAAGGCCAAGTTCGCGTGCCGTCGCACTGTCGAGCAACCAAGTGGTGAGAACGCCGTCCTTTACGAGATCGAGCGGCTCGGCGCCGACGCCTTCACCATCGAACGGACGTGATCCAGGGCCGCGTCGCCGCAGAGGATCGTCTGTTATCCGGATCTTCGGCCCGAACAGCTGCTGTCCGAGCCGATCCTTGAGGAAGGATGAGCGCCGGGCGATCGACGCGCCGGAAATGGCGCCGATGAGCGCGCCGATCAGGCTGGTGGCGACGCGCGGATCATAAACCACCGTCGCGCTCTGGGTCGCCACCTGACGCGGGTTGAGGCGGCGTACGGCACGCATGCCGGCCCGGGCGCCGACGGTTTCCGCGCTTTCAAGGTCGGCGAGATGGGTCTTCGAAGAGGAATCCCAGTCCCGTTCCATGCCGGTGCCGCTGCCGGCGATGGCCGCGACCGAATGGCCGTGGCCGGAGGACTCATAAGCACCGGAGAACCCGCTGGACGTGACGAGAGCCATGCCTCCGCGTGCCCAGTAGGCGCTGGCGCCGGTGGTGTTGCTCACGCCGTCGACGGACATGGCGGCCGCTTCGACGGCCTTCCCTCGCTCGGCGAGATCGGCGGCGGACACCGGTGTTTCGTCGAGGAGGTCGAGGTCGGGCCGGGCGGTGGTCAGCAAGGCGCTGTCGGCCAGACCGGCATAACGGTCCGAGGGCGCCGCGCGGGCCATGGCGACCGCTCGGCTGGCTAATGCCTCGACATCCGAGCCGAGCGTCGCGGAGATGGTTGCGTTGCGATCGCCGACGAAGACCCGGAGGCCAAAATCGTCGTTTTCGGCATGCTCGATCTTTTCGACCTTGCCCTTGAGGACGCTCGCCATCTGGTTGACGGAGCGGACAGCGACGGCATCGGCGGCGTCCGCGCCGGCCGCGCGCGCCGCTTCGACGAGGCGAGCCGCCTGTTGGGTCAGTTGGTCGAGGTCGACGAGATCGCTCATGCGGGTATCCGATCGGTTCCGGGAGTTCCGTGTTTAGGGCTGGGGGTGTCGGCCGACAAGCCTTGAGGCGGTCTTCCTCGTACAGAAATGCGGCAACTCCTTGCCGGCCTTCACCGTGACGCTTGCTCGCCTTTCGGGGGAGGTTGGCCGTCAACCTTTTGACGTGCAAGCATTTTCTGGCTGAACGTTACGTCATCGCCGATGGAAGGGCTGGCGAGGCGTTGTCAACGAAGATTGACCGAGAGTTGACGCCGTGCCGCGATTTGGCGCTTCAGATTCCGCTAACCCTCTCAAAAATCGAGAAAAAGTTTACCCAATCCCTTAAGCCGCCGGGGATGACGTTCGACCTATGCTCGCCATGGTTTCGGGACTGAGCGCGAAAAAAAGACGCTCGGCCCGACAGGGATAGTCAAAAGTTTGCGAGTGAGGCAAAGAGCATGATGGGAGCCACTCCCCTGGGCCTGAAAACGGCGCTTAGGCTCGATCCAGGGCATCTGCCGGCCAAGTGGTGCGTCAACGTCGGGCAGGTCGGTCGGCCCGTCCAGGAGGCCGCCATCTATATGGACGACGATGGGGTCGTCGTTCGCCGTCAGTTGTCCGGGTTGCCGCTGACGCTGAGCCTGCCGTTCACAGCCTTCGAGGGCGTGTCGGTCAGGATCGAGCCGAATGCCGCCGGCGATCTCGTCGCCAACGTCGAGCTGCACCATCGCGATCCGGCGCTGTCGATTCCGCTCACGGTGACGCGCGACATGGAAGCCGCTGCGGCCGACTGGAAGGGCTGGTCCGATCGTCTCGGGTTGCCGATGTTGCTGGTCTCGACATCAGGCTCCGTCGAGCGCGTCGGCTCCAAGGCCGCCGTTCCGGTGGGCGATCCGGCGCCGCGTCGGCGTCACGCTTCCATGGGCGATCGTCGACCTCGCTTCCTCGTCCGTCGCAAGATGGGCGCGGCGGGCGAAATGCCGGTGTTACGCGATTGGCGCGAGATCATCAGCTACGAATGATCGTGGCTTGAACGTTGTCCTGTAGCCGACCTTCGTCAAGCGGGGGCTGGCTACATGCCTTTGAGCAGTCCGTCGATGACAAGGCCGGCGGTCAGAATAAGTCCGGCATCGCGGTTGGACTTGAACAGCTTGAGGCAAAGCTCTCCGTCGTCCGCGTCGAACTTCTCCACCTGCCAGGCGAGATGGCGAGCGAAACCCGCGAGTCCGACGAAGGCGACGATCTTGGCATCGGCGAGGTAGAAGGCCACCCCAAGCAGCAAGACGGCGGCACCGTAGCAGACGGTGAGCAACTTCGGCGTCGAGTGCTCGAAATAGCGGGCTGTCGAACCGAGATCGATCAGCGCATCGTCCTCGCGGTCCTGATGCGCATAGATCGTGTCGTAGGCGAAGGTCCAAAGGATGGCCGCGACATAGACGAGAAATGCCGGCGGATCGAGCCGCCCGAACACCACGCTCCAGCCCATCAGCGCGCCCCACGAGAAGGAAAGCCCGAGTACGACCTGTGGGAAGTGGGTAATCCGCTTCATGAACGGATAGATCGCGACCGGCACCAGCGAACACAGGCCGAGAACGATCGAGAAGTGGTCGAACTGAAGCAGCACGATGAGGCCGACCAGAGCCTGCAGCCCCAGGAAGGCGGTGGCGGCTCCGCGGCTGACGCGTCCCGACGGGATCGGCCGCGTCCGCGTTCGCGCCACGGCGGCGTCGATGTCGCGATCGACGATGTCGTTATAGGTGCAGCCGGCGCCCCGCATCGCAACGGCGCCAACGAAAAACAGCAGCGCATGCCAAGGCGACGGAAAAGCCTGGCCGGCCGCTCCACTTGCCAGCGCCAGCGACCACCAGCAGGGCAGAAGCAGCAGCCACCAGCCGATTGGCCGGTCCAGTCGGGCGAGTTGCGCATAGGGCTTGGCGGCAGCCGGCAACAGGCGATCGGTCCAGTTGCCGCGCTTGGCGTCGGGAATGACGATATCGTCGGAATCAGGGGCGTTCATGGAGGAAGTCTAGCCCTCCTCCCATTTGCGTGCGACAGCTTACTCATGGAAAAACGCTGGCCGTTTCGCCTTCCGGCCTTTTGTTCCACGGCCCGCCATGTTAAGGCGCGCGGCATCGGCTCGGCGACGTTGGAGGCTTCAGATGCACGTGCTCCTTATCGGTTCCGGCGGGCGTGAACACGCCATTGCCGCCGCCCTTCGCTGTTCTCCAAAGCTGACTCGTCTGAGCTGCGCTCCTGGCAACGCGGGAATCGCCGAGATTGCCGACCTTGTCGCCATCGACCCCGCCGACCATGAGGCCGTGATCGCCTTCTGCAAAACCAATGGCGTCGACTTCGTGGTGATCGGACCGGAAGCGCCGTTGGTGGCCGGCCTCGTCGACGATCTTTCCGCTGCCGGCATCAAGGCCTTCGGTCCGAAGAGGGAGCCGGCGCGTCTCGAAGGGTCCAAGGCCTTCACCAAAGAAGTCTGCACCGAAGCGGGTATCCCGACGGCGGCGTATGGTCGGTTCTCCGATGCCGAGGCCGCCCGTGCCTATGTTCTCGATCGGGGCGCGCCCATCGTCGTCAAGGCCGATGGTCTGGCCGCCGGCAAGGGGGTCGTCGTGGCGTCGTCGGTCGACGAGGCGCTTGCTGCGGTCGACGCCTGCTTCTCCGGCGCATTCGGGGCGGCTGGCGCCGAGGTGGTGATCGAGGATTGTCTCGTCGGCGAGGAGGCGAGCTTCTTTGCCATCACCGACGGCATCGACGTGCTGCCGCTCGCAGCTGCCCAGGACCACAAGCGGGTAGGAGATGGCGACACGGGCCCCAACACCGGTGGCATGGGCGCCTATTCACCAACGCCGGTGGTGGACGAAGCGATGGAGATGCGCATCATGGACGAGATCATCGTCCCGACGGTGCGCTGCCTTGCCAAGCGCGGGACGCCCTTTGTCGGCGTGCTGTTCGCCGGCCTTATGATCGAAGCGGACGGCCCCAAGCTGATCGAATACAACGTTCGCTTCGGCGATCCGGAAACCGAGGTCCTGTTGCCGCGTCTTCAGTCCGATCTTCTGGAGTTGATGCTGGCCTCCGCCGAAGGGCGCCTGTCCGGCAATATCGCCAACTTCGACGAGCGCACGGCGCTGACCGTGGTCATGGCCGCCAAGGGCTACCCCGGCACCTATGGCAAGGGTAGCCGGATCGACGGCCTTGACGAAGCGGCGGCGCTGCCGGACGTGTCGGTCTTTCACGCAGGGACTGCTTCGAAGGACGGCTCGATCGTCTCGAACGGCGGCCGTGTTCTCGCCATCACGGCACTCGGCGACAGTGTCTCCGAAGCGCAGGCCAAGGCCTATGAGGCGGTTGATCGCGTTCGCTGGCCGGATGGTTTTTGTCGCCGCGATATCGGTTGGCGCGCCGTGGCCAGGGAAAAGGCTGCGGGCTGATCAGGCCCGTCCGCTGACCGGCGACAATGCGGCGAGATCGACGCCCAGCGTGGCGAGCGCCCGGCGATAGCGCTCGCCATCGGCGGCGGAGAAGATAATGTCGGGATCGGAATCGGTGATGAGCCAGCCGTTGGCTTGGATCTCGCTCTCGAGTTGGCCCGGCGCCCAGCCGGCATAGCCGAGCGTCAGAAGCGAATGCTCGGGCCCTCGCCCCTCGGCGATCGCTTTCAGGATTTCCACCGTCGCGGTCAACGACAGGTCTTCGGAGATCGGCAGCGTCGACGTCTCGAGATGGAAGTCGGACGTGTGCAGCACGAAGCCTCGGCCGGTGTCGACGGGGCCGCCCTGATGCACCCGCATGGAGCGGGCCATTGAGGGCAGGCGGATGCGCTTCTCGTCGGGAATGATTTCCAGCTGCACCAGAAGATCGGGGAAGGACAGATGGTCGAGCGGCTTGTTGATCACAAGCCCCATCGCTCCCTCGGCCGAGTGGGCGCACATATAGATCACGGAGCGCTCGAACTCACCGTCGTCGAGCGCCGGCATTGCGATCAGGAACTTACCGTCGAGATAGGCTGCCTTGTCGGCCATGGCGCATCCGGGGTTCGTGGGGCTCCGATTGACCAATATGAACCGCCATGGCGATTATTCAAGGCTTGAAAGCGGCGAAGGGAGGCGGCGTCTGCAACCTCCCTTCGCAAAAAGTACCGGATTGCCCGGTATCAGGCCGCCCGCAGCGTCACCAGAAAATCGTCCATCGCCCGACGAAGTTCGCCAGCCTGCTCCGCGAGGTCGTCCGCCGCCGAGAGCACGGTGGTCGACACGGCGCTGGTATGCTCCGAAGCCTTTCGGATGCCCTCGACGTTCTCCGACACGGCGGCGGTTCCGCGCGCCGCTTCGCTGACATTGAGGGCAATTTCGCTCGCCGCGCCGGACTGCTGCTCCACGGCTGTGGCGATGGCCCCGGAGATGTCGTTGAGGCGGTTGATGATCTCGGCGATCGCACCGATCGAGGTGGCGGATGTGCCGGTCGACGACTGGATGCCACCGATCTGACGACCGATCTGGGATGTGGCCTTCGAGGTCTGGTCGGCAAGCTGTTTCACCTCGGCGGCGACGACGGCAAAACCCTTGCCCGCTTCACCGGCCCGCGCGGCCTCGATGGTGGCGTTCAGCGCGAGGAGGTTGGTCTGTCCCGCGATGCTGTCGATGAGTTCAACGATGGTGCCGATCTGATCGGCTGCGGTCTGTAGGCCGGCGATGTTCTCCCGTGTGGCGGCGGCCGTCTCCCGCGCTTCCGTTGTGACCGAGCCGGCTGCGGCGACGCGGGTACCGATCTCGTTGATCGAGGACGACAGCTCCTCGGTGGCCCCGGCGACGGTCTGAACGTTGGCTGTCGCCTGACTGGCGGCGGCGGCGGCCGAGGCAGCCTGCATTGCCGTCTCCTCGGCGTTCCCGGTCAGAGTTTCGGCTGAGCTGTGCAACAGGTCGATGGCGGCGATGACCCGCTCCAGGACGCCACCGACGGTGGTCTCGAAGGCGGCGGCGGTCTCTTCACGCAGCCGCTGCCGTTCCGCGATCTCGCCTGCATCGCGCTCGGCGGCCTCGCGAGCCATTTCGCCGACCCGAATGGCGTTGTTCCTGAACACTTCGACGGCGGCGGCCATCGCGCCGATCTCGTCCTTGCGGCCAAGCCCGGGGACTTCCACCGTCGTATCGTTGGCGGCGAGACGGCTCATGGCGACGGTCATCAACGCCATGGGACGGCCAAGCCGGACGCGGGTGATGACGGCGGCGGCGATCGACAGAAGCACGGTGAAGGCGAGCATGGCCGCATTTATGGCGAGCTGACGCGTGGCCTTGGACGAATAGCCGTCGGCCTTGGTCCCGAGAGCTTCGATCGCCGCTCCGGCGACCCCGCCGACCGTCGAAGTCGCCTTGGCTCCGGCCTGCAGCCAGGCATCGAGCTTGATGCTCGGCGGTTGCCAGGACGTCATCTTCTTGATCTGATCGTCTTGGTGTTTGCGGAACTCGCCGGAAAAGAAGGCGGTGTCTCCCTCGGTGAAAGCCTGCCTGACTTTTTCGGGAATGCCGGGTGAGGCGACCATGTCGCGCACCAGCTCCCACAGGGACTGCGCCTGTTTGAGGGCGGCATTGATCGGTGCGGCCTCGCCATCGCGGAACGGGCGCTTTTCCGTAATCGCGGGCAGCATTCCGATCACCGTGGTGCCCGCGTAGCTGCGGGCGTTCCAGGCCAGCGCTCGGACGTTGACCAAGGCGGCCAGTTCCGGGGCCATGGACTGCATTTGGGTTTCAATTGCGCCCGTTGCTTTATCCATCGCGGCGAGGATGTCTCCGCCCTCTGCGAGGTAGGTCTTGCCGATCTTCTTGTCCCGCTCGGCAAGCGGCTTGGCGAGCTCGGTGTCGGCGGCGTCTCGCAACGTCTTTAGCCGGTCTCGCCGGTTCATGAGATCGTCTTTCGCCGGCTTCAACGCGTCGCCGCCGATCAGTTCAAGACCGGCGATCGTGGCATCGAGCTTGGCCGAGGTTTCCGCCCGACGCTCGGCGATTGCGTTGACGATGTCACCGCTCTGCTCTTTTGGCATCCCGAGCGCGGAAGGCGTATCGCCGCGCTCGATACGGAAGGCGGACATGGCCTCGAACAGGCTGCGTTCAACCTCCGCGAGACCTCGCAATGTCTCCGCTGTCGACCATGCTCGATATGCCGTCCAGACGCCGTCTCCTGTCTGGGCCAAAAGGGCCAGACTCAACGTCGAAACAACCAGAATTATCGACTTCTGTATGGACAGACGCATACTATCCTCGAGGGCTCATACGAAAGGTGTAATCATCAACTCCCGGAGCCCTTAAGAAACAGAAAACACTGACTATTATGACAATGTGGCCGGTCTCGCCGGTGGTGGTCCCGGCCACGATAATGTGATCCCCAATCAGTCGGCTTATCGTTTTTTCGTGGGGCTGAAGGCCGGGTTGATGCTATCTGGTCCCGATTGCCTTCCGGAATCGAGATGACTGTATTGAAGATGTCGGCCCTGCTGCGAACTGCTTTTCTCCTGCCGCTGCTCGGTGTCCTGGCGGGCCCGGCGTCGGCTTTCGACGTGCCGAAAGTGGATGCTCGCCTGCTTGTTGCAGGCGGCATCGAGAACGGCGCCTATCGTGCGGCGCTGGAACTCGATCTGCCCGAGGGCTGGCACACCTATTGGCGCAACCCCGGCGATGCCGGTATTCCGCCGATCTTCGATGTGGCCGGCAGCGCCAATCTCAAGGATTTCGGCGTCGCCTATCCGGTGCCGAAGCGCTACACCGACGGCACCGGCACGTCGATGATCTATGAGGGGCGTCTCCTCCTGCCGATCCGAGCTGTTCCGGAGCGGCCGGACAAGCCGCTGACGCTCTCCGTTCACGTGCTTTACGGGCTATGCGCGGAGATCTGCGTGCCGGCAGAGGCTGATGCGACCGTCCGCCTCGATCCCGATGCTCCAGCCGATCCCGAGGCCAATTCCGCCATCTCGGCCTTCGAAGCGCGCGTGCCGACAATCGCAGACGATGGTCGCGTCGCCGTCGATCGCCTCCACTTCGATGCGACGACGGCGAGGGGGAGCGTCGAGGTGTCGGTGCCCGATGACGGTCGCCTTGTCGATCTCTTCGTGACCGGACCGGCCAAATGGTACGCAGCGCCACCGGAGCCCGTTGGCGTGGAGGACGGCCGTCGCCGCTTCACCATTGCGCTGGAGGGACCGTCGAAAGCGGCGGGCGTGGACGGCGTTGAGCTTAATTTCGTGCTGGCCGAGAAAGACCGGGCCTACGAGATCGTCCGTAGCCTCGACGCTATGTCTGAATAGGTATAATCACGAGGTCGTACTGTAGAGAGAGGGAGAGGTCATGATCAAGGTTGGAGAAAAGCTGCCTGCGTTCACCTTCTTGACGCCGACCGCCGACGGCGGCCGGAAGGAGATCACGACCGACGAAGTGTTTGCCGGCAAGAAGGTGGTTCTGGTGGCTGTGCCCGGTGCCTTCACACCGACGTGTTCCAAGACCCATGTTCCTGGATTCATTCAGCAGTTCGATGAGATCAAGGCCAAGGGCATCGACGCCATCGCGGTCACCGCGGTCAACGATGCCTATGTGTTGGGCGCGTGGCGCGATGCGCTCGGTGCCGGCGACAAGATCGTCTTTCTCGCCGACGGGGCGGCCGCCTTTGCCAAGAGCGTTGGGCTCGATCTCGAACCTTCGCCCAGCATGGGCATTCGGTCCAGACGCTACGCCGCGATCGTAGAGGACGGCATCGTCAAGGAGCTGCAGGTCGAAGAAAGGGCGAGCGAGGCCACCTGTTCGGCGGCTCCGAGCATTCTCGAAAAGCTGTAGTCGCTCTCACAAGAGGCGCTGCGGTCGACGATGGCGTGGACGAGGCTCAGGGCGCCATGCAAGGCGACCGAGCGCCTCGTTCCGCCAACCGGGTCTTGACCCAGAGGGCGGCCTGATCGAGCACCTCGGTCATGTGGTTCCGACCGTCCATATCGGTCATGCCGTGGTCGTAGCCCGTGAACTCCCAAAAGGTCAGGTTGCAACGCTTTGCGTCGGCGAACCTGTCCAGCGTCGCGCGCGCCGAGGCGACCGGAACCGACGTGTCGGCGCTCCCATGGATCATCAGAATCGGACCGTCGAACCGGATGAGGTCATCGGCGGCCCGGTGGTCGACGCTGTCCGCCCAAAAGCGATAGCCGGATCCACCCCAGGCTTTGCCACTGCGCGGGGCGGACTTGGCCTCCGAAAAGACCGCGGCGAGGTCCGGCCACTGGTCCCGAGGCACGCCCTCGCGTATCATCTGTTGCTCGAAGGACCAGCGCACGTCCTCGCCGAAGGTGTAGCCGCCGCCGAGGGAAAGGACGACGGCCGCGTCCGCATGGGCCGGGACCGCGAGGCGGGAGGCGACATCGGCGCCTTCCGAACCGCGGAAGAGCACAAGGCGGCCGTTCCACCATGGTGAGTCGCGTAGCGTGGCGATGACGTCGAGATAGTCCGCGACGCGTTGCAAGACGCTGTGGTTTCTGTAGAACTCCGCCGAGCAGGCCTCCCCGGTCGGCTCTGGGCTCGAGGATGGCTCGACCCCGTACTTCTCCACCGTCAACACCGCGAAGTCGGCAAAGGCAGCTCTTGCTTTGGCGAGATTGTCGCTGCTGTTCGAACTGGCGCAACCCGAGCCCTGCATCAGAACCAGCAGTCCGTTTGCGCCTGCATCCGGCCTGTCGAGCGACCAGTGGATCGTACTGCCGTCCGGTCTCGGCGTTTCAAAGCTCGCTGGGGCCGCCTGTAAGGGGGATGCCGACAAGATCAAGCAAGCGAATGCGACGGATGTTGATTGGGGCATGATGCCTGAGCGCTTGGCTGGGCCCCACGCGGCGGAAAATGCCAGTGGATGCTATCGGACTATGCATCGAGCCTGTTCGCGGCGAGATTGTGGCTGCCATCCGTGTGCGAAAAACGCGAATGACGCGTTCACGCCAGAACGTCGATGATGCGTCCGGATCGCACCACCGCGTCTGTCGTCTCCATCCGGTCACCGTCGATCTGCATGCGGATGCCTTCGCCCGAGAAGCGAACCTCCGTGACTGGCCGGTCCTGAACCGTAGCCAACCTCTCCAAGCGGCCGAGCGCCAGCGCGGTGGCGGCGCGAAGCAGCGTTGCCGGCCGGTCGTCGGCGAGCGTCACCAGGCGCAGGCCCTGCTCGGTCGCCTTGGTGTGGCGCGTGATCGTAAGCGGACCGCCATAAAAGCGCGCCGTCGTCACCACGGCGATCCGGCACTTGATCGTCTCGCCGTCGGCGATGACCGTCACGTCTCGCCCTTTTTGGGCAAGCGCCAAGGCAAGGCCACGCCAGCCATAGGCGAGCTTGCCCCAGCGCCGTTTGAAGGGAGCCTCGACGGCATGGACGATATCGGCGTCGAAGCCGGCCGACACCATCAGCGCAAAGGGGCGCTCGCCGACCATGCCGAGATGAAGCGGGGTCTTGCGCCCCGCCGCGATGCGCTCGGCGATCTTCTCCGGTGAGGAGGGCAGCCCGAGTTCGTGCGCCAGCACGTTGGCGGTGCCGAATGGCAGGATCGACAGGGCAGGGCCGTCTCCACCGCGACGGACGATGCCGGTGATCGCCTCGTTGATCGAGCCGTCTCCACCGCCGACCACGAGCGTACGCACCGAAGGCGATAGCTCCAAGGCAATATCGGAAAGCTCGCCCGAGTAGCGGGTCAGCCAGATGTCGGACTTGAGGCCGAGTCGATCGAGCCGCTCGGCCAATCGCATCAGGTGGCGATAGTTGAAGTTTCCGGCCACCGGATTGGCCACGACGAGGATCGGCGCGGCTTCATGCGGCATTTTCTCCTCCTCCGCCGGGCGGCACATAGCCGGGCTTGAACGGCGCCATGCCCTGGCGCGCAAGCTCGTCGGCCCGCTCGTTCATGTCGTGGCCGGCATGGCCTTTTACCCAGTGCCAGTCGACGCTGTGGCGCTCACGCGCCGCCTCGAGCCGCTGCCAGAGGTCGGCGTTCTTCACCGGCTTCTTGTCGGCGGTCTTCCAGCCATTCTTCTTCCAGCCGAAGATCCATCCGGTGATGCCGCCCTTCACATATTGGCTGTCAGTATAGAGATCGACCGCGCAGGACCGCGTCAGCGCCTCGAGTGCGGCGCAGGCGGCGGTCAGCTCCATACGGTTGTTGGTGGTCAGTTGCTCCCCGCCGCAGAGCTCCTTGCTCTTGTCGCCATAGACGAGAATGGCTCCCCAGCCGCCGGGGCCGGGGTTTCCCGAGCATGCGCCGTCGGTATAGACGGTAACGCGCTTTCCCTCGCTCATGCGCCGGTTCCGGCAAGTTCGAGGCCATAGGCGTTCGCCGTTGCCGCCGTCCGGTGGAAGCGCAGCTTCTTGTAGTACTCGAGCGGGTCCTTCTTGCGAACGAGCGCACCGGGGGGCGTCATCAGCCAGTCGTAGAGGCGGGTCAGCAGGAAGCGCAGCGCCGCTCCCCGGCAGAGTATCGGAAGTGCGCCGACCTCGGTGTCCGTCAACGGCCGGCCGGCCGTATAGCCGGCAAGCATCGCTTGGCCCTTCGTGATGTTGAACGAGCCGTCCGGCTCGAAGCACCAGGCATTGAGGCAGACGGCGAGGTCGTAGGCGAGAAAGTCGTTGCAGGCGAAGTAGAAGTCGATGAGACCGGACAACTGGCCCTTCAGGAAGAAGACGTTGTCCGGGAAAAGGTCGGCGTGGATGACGCCTTCAGGCAGATCCTTCGGCCAGTTCGCCCCGATGAAGGCAAGTTCGGCCTCGATCTCGCCTCCGAGGCCGGGGAGAACGTCGTCGGCCCGGTCGGCACTGCCTGCGTAAAGTGGCGGCCAGCCGTCCGGCCCGAGGCCGTTGCGGCGGTGGATCGAGAAGCCTTCGCCGGCCTTGTGCAGACGGGCCAGCGCCTCGCCCACCTGGCCGCAATGGCTCACCTCCGGCCGTTTCACCCACATGCCGTCGAGGAAGCTGACGATGGTGGCGGGGCGCCCGGCCAGACGGCCCAGTGCTTGACCGTCGCGGTCCCGCACGGGCTGGGGACAGGTGATGCCCCGGCCGGCAAGATGATCCATCAGGCCGAGGAAGAACGGCAGGTCGGCCTCGTTCACTCGCTTCTCGTAGAGCGTCAGGATGAAGCGGCCGGCTTCGGTGCCCAGCAGATAATTGGAATTTTCCACGCCTTCGGCGATCCCCTTGCAGGAGACGAGGGCGCCGATATCGTAGCGGGTCAGGAAGTCGGAAAGTTCCTCGTCGGAAACATCCGTGTAGACGGCCATTTTTATTGCTCCGGGCCGCTCTTGTCGGCCCCGTGGTCGGTGATGTCGCGCAGTTGGCGCGGAAGGGTGAAGGCGATGGTCTCTTCGGCCGTTCGCACCGTTTCCACCGTCACGTCGTAACGGGCGGCGAAGGCATCGATGATCTCTTCGACGAGCACTTCCGGCGCCGAGGCACCCGCCGTGATGCCGAGTGTGGCGATGCCGTCGAGTGCGCTCCAGTCGAGATCGGAAGCTCGCTGGATCAGGAAGGCCCGCGCGCAGCCCTCGCGAGCCGCAACTTCGCGCAGGCGCTGCGAGTTCGAGGAGTTGGGAGCGCCGACAACCAGCATGGCGTCCACTTTGGGCGCCACTTCCCGCACCGCAGCCTGCCGGTTGGTCGTAGCGTAGCAGATGTCGCTCTTGTGGGGCGGCACGATGTCCGGATAGCGAAGCGAGAGAGCTTCGACGATCATCCGCGTGTCGTCGACCGACAGCGTGGTCTGCGAGGTGTAGGAGAGCACGGTGCCGGGCGGAAAATCGAGCTTGTCGACATCATCCACCGTCTCGATAAGCGTCACGGATCCCTCGGGGAGCTGACCCATGGTGCCGATCACCTCGGGGTGGCCGGCGTGGCCGATCAGGATGACGTGCCGTCCCTTCTTGTGGTGAATTTCCGCCTCGCGATGCACCTTGGTGACCAGCGGACATGTCGCGTCGAGCTGGAAGAGGTTGCGGGCAGCCGCAGCCGCGGGCACCGAGCGTGGCACGCCATGGGCCGAGAAGATCACCGGTTGCTCGGTATCGGGAATCTCGTCGAGTTCCTCGACGAACACGGCGCCCTTGGCCCGGAGCTCTTCGACCACGTATTTGTTGTGAACGATTTCGTGCCGCACGTAGACCGGCGCACCATAACGGACGAGCGCCAAATCGACGATCTGGATCGCCCGGTCGACGCCGGCGCAGAAGCCGCGCGGCGCGCAGAGCAGGATTTTGAGCTTCGGCAGCGTCAACCGTGGCACCTCGTCAGTGGAGAAGCGGAATAGAAGTGTTTGCCCATGCACTGTCAAGGGAAAGGCCGACGTCCGGATCATGGCTCGGATGCTGGTGGAAGTCTTCTCTGCGTGCTGGCCGCCTCCCGATATGATCGAAAGTTTGCTCGTTGATGAGCCGCATCGAACGAGTCGCCAAGGCCGGGACCGCATGCTATGGAAGCGGCGAAGCGGAGGTGACGCTCTCATGATGTCTGTCGGTTTCAGCGGTAAGATTTTGTCGGCGTTGGCGCTCGCCGTGACGCTTTCGGCCTGTTCCTCGGATAATGGCTTCTCCCCCCGGTCGCTGGTCTCCGGTGGTCCGGATCCCAAGGCCGAGCAGGAAGCCCTGGAGCGATTCGCCGTGGTGGCGGTTTGCCCCGAGGTGCAGGTGCGCGATGGCACGCAGATGCTGGCCGTGTTCGAGAAAGGCAAGGAGGGCGACTACAGCGCCATCCGCTTCCAGGGCACCATCCGCAAGTTCGCCCGCGAGTGTCATACGGATGCTTCCGGCACGACCACCATCAAGGTCGGCGTGGCCGGTCGCCTTTTGGCCGGACCCAAGGGATTGACAGGGTCCACATCGCTACCGGTGCGCGTCGTGATGGTCCGCAATGGCGATGAGGTGCTCTACTCCAAGCTCTATCCGGTGAATGCCACCATCGCTCCGGGTACGGCCGCTGCCGATTGGGACCTTGTGGCGCCTGATCTGGTCGTGACGGGCGACAAGACCCAGGGCAACTTCATCATTTATGTTGGTTTCGACGAGAGCAAGAAGAAGTAGGACGCTTGATATTCCGCCGCCGACAGGTCATGTTGGCGGCTGTCCGGGAAAGGTCGTACCCGGACGCGGGGCTGCAAGGCTCCGAGACGCTGCGCGGGAGAGATCGACGGTGGTTACCGTCGGCGCCGAAGGAGCAACCGCCCCGGAAACTCTCAGGCAAAAGGACCGCTCGCAGCGGGCGACGCTCTGGAAAGCAGTCGAGGTTCAGGCCCGACTCACCGAAGGAGTAACCCGGGCAAGGTGCCCCGGGGAAATCTCTCAGGTTACGTGACAGAGGGGGCGCGGACAGACGGAACCCGTCGTTCGCCCACCTCTATCCGGAGCCGACGCATGACGACACCCGTCCATGCCGACCATGACCCGCATTCCGACGCGCCACTCAAGACGCCGCTTTATGACGCCCACGTGGCGCTCGGCGCCCGCATGGTGCCATTCGCCGGCTACTACATGCCGGTGCAATATGAAGGCATTCTCGCCGAACACGCCCATTGCCGCGCTGCAGCCGGGCTTTTCGACGTGTCGCACATGGGGCAGGCCACCCTGCGTGGAGCTGACCACGCGACGGTCGCCGGCGCTCTCGAGACACTTGTACCGGCCGACATTCTCGGACTCGAACCCGGTCGACAGCGTTACTCTCAGCTTCTCAACGGCCGTGGCGGTATCCTTGACGATCTGATGGTGCATCGTGCTCCGGGTGCCGACGGCACGCTCGGGCTTGTCGTCAATGCCGCCTGCAAGGTGGCGGACTACGCTCATATCGCCGCCCGCTTGCCCGCAGGCGTCTCGCTGGAAATCCATGAGGAGCGGGCACTGCTCGCCCTTCAGGGTCCGGAAGCGGTGAACGTGCTGGTGTCGCTCGGCGCCGACGTTGCGAACTGGGACTTCATGCAAGTTGGCCCGGCGAGCCTTGCCGGCATTCCGGTCTTCCTGTCCCGCTCGGGCTACACCGGTGAGGACGGCTTCGAGATATCGGTCCATGCCGACACCGTCGTGGACCTTTGGCAAATCCTCCTTGGCGATCCCCGTGTTCGGCCGATCGGTCTCGGTGCTCGCGACTCGCTTCGCCTTGAGGGTGGGCTCTGCCTTTACGGTCACGACATCGACGAGACGACGACGCCGGTCGAAGCCGGTTTGCTCTGGTCGATCCAGAAGCGCCGCCGCGAGGAGGGCGGTTTCCCCGGCGCCGATATCGTTCGTTCCCAGATCGCCGAGGGCGTTGCTCGCAAGCGCGTGGGCATCAAGCCGGATGGCCGCGCGCCCGCCCGTGACGGAACCGAGATCGTGGATGAAAACGGCGTCGCCATCGGCACCGTTACATCCGGCGGCTTCGGTCCGACGGTCGGCGGCCCGGTGGCGATGGGCTACGTCGCTGTCGTTCACGCTCGCCCGGGGACGCGGGTCGGCCTGTTGGTGCGCGGCAAGGCGCTGCCGGCCGAGATTGTTTCCCTTCCCTTCGTTCCGGCACGCTTCCATCGCGCGCCCAAATAAAGACCTCCCGAGACAACGGAACAAAACCATGACCAAGTATTACACCGAAGAGCACGAGTGGATCGCCGTCGAGGGCAAGGTGGCGACCCTCGGCATTACCGATCATGCCCAGGCCCAGCTCGGCGATGTGGTGTTCGTCGAGGTGCCGACGGTCGGCCGCAAGGTGAAGAAGGGCGAGGAAACCGCCGTCGTCGAAAGCGTCAAGGCGGCGAGCGAAGTCTATTCGCCGGTCACCGGTACGGTCGTCGCAGCCAACGAGCCGCTCGCCAGCAACCCGATCACCGTCAATGAAGATGCCGAGGGCGCCGGCTGGTTCTGTCGGATCGAAATGTCGGATCCCGCCGAACTGGAAGTCCTGATGGACGAAGCTGCCTACAAGGCTTTCGTCGAGGGGCAGTAAGACTCGATCGTTTTTCCCGCGACACTTTTGCTCTCTCCTCTCTCGATGGAACTCTGAGAGAGGAGGGAATGCGGCATTCCAGGTCTTGCCCTGATTTTCGTCGTGCGTCCACGGAGCCAAGTTCATGCGCTATCTTCCACTGTCCGATGCCGATCGGAGCGACATGCTGGCCGCCATTGGCGTTGCCTCTGTCGACGATCTCTTCGCCGATCTTCCCAAGGCAAAGCGCCTTGCGGCGCTGCCGAAACTGCCGCCGCATGCCGGCGAGCTGGCTGTTGCCCGCCGGCTTGGCGCCATGGCGGCGAAAAACACGGCGGCGGGGTCGGTGCCCTTCTTCGTTGGCGCCGGCGCCTATCGACATCACGTCCCGGCCACCGTCGATCACCTGATCCAGCGGTCCGAGTTTCTCACCAGCTACACGCCCTACCAGCCGGAAATCGCCCAGGGCACCTTGCAAGTCCTGTTCGAGTTCCAGACACAGGTTGCTCGGTTGACAGGCATGGAAGTGGCGAACGCCTCAATGTACGACGGCTCGACCGGTCTGGCCGAAGCCGTCCTGATGGCTCACCGGATCACGAAGCGCGACCGGGCGGTGCTGTCGGGGGGCATCCATCCCCACTACCGTGGCGTGGTCGAGACGGTGACGCGCTTTCCTGGGCACGTGGTGGAGAGCCTGCCGCCGGATCTCTCGGGTACCGAGGATATCCTCGCGGCCATTGATGACGCCACCTCCTGCGTCGTCGTTCAGTCGCCCAGCTTCTATGGCCACCTCTACGACCTGAAGCCGATCGCAGAGAAGGCGCACGCCGTGGGCGCACTCCTGATCGCCGTGTTTACCGAGGTGGTCTCCCTGGGGCTGATCGAGCCTCCGGGCGCGCAAGGCGCCGATATCGTGGTGGGCGAAGGGCAGTCCCTCGGGAACCCGCTGAGCTTCGGAGGTCCCTACGTCGGTCTTTTTGCAACGCGCCAGAAGTACGTGCGCCAGATGCCCGGTCGCCTCTGCGGCGAAACGGTCGATGCCGATGGCAAGCGATCCTTCGTTCTGACGCTGTCGACCCGCGAGCAGCATATCCGCCGCGAGAAGGCCACCTCAAACATCTGCACCAACGCCGGTCTCTGCGCGCTGGCGTTCTCGATCCACTTGACGCTGCTGGGTGGCGCCGGGCTGACGAAGCTTGCGCGCGTCAATCACGCCAACGCGGTTCAGCTTGCCGATCAACTGGCCGGCGTCCCCGGCGTCGAGTTGCTCAACCGCACCTTCTTCAACGAGTTTACCCTTCGCTTGCCGAAAAGCGCGGCTGCCGTCGTCGATAAGCTGGCTGCCCAGGGTGTTCTGGCGGGCGTTCCGGCGAGCCGGCTCGAGCCGAACCGGCCCGAACTTGCAAACGTGCTGGTGGTGGCCGCCACCGAGGTCAACACCGACGACGACAGGGCCGCCTTCACAAGCGCTATGCGGGAGGCGCTGGCATGACCGACACTCGATCGGCCAACGGCGCCGAGCCCTTGGGGAAAGAAATGTCTTCCGCTTCCCAGCGCCGCTTCTTCAGCGACAGCCCGACAAAGACGCCGAGCCGCTACCGCAGCTTCCTGCTTTCGACGCTGTTCACCTTCGGAGGTGATCGATGACCATGAACAACGTGGGCCGCCCGACCGCGCCCGTCGCCACCGACGCCGTCGTTGCCACATCCACATTCACCGGTAACCAGGGGCTCGCCATCGAAGAACCGCTGTTGTTCGAAGTGGGCCGTCTCGACGTCAGCGGCGTCGATATCGAGGAGGCCGATACCTTCGAGACGCGCCTCGGCGGTCTGGCTCGCACAGCGCCTGTCGAGCTCCCAGGCCTCACCGAGCCTGAGGCGATGCGCCACTACGTTCGCCTCAGTCGGCAGAACTATGCCATCGATCTCGGCCTTTACCCGCTCGGCTCCTGCACCATGAAGCACAACCCGCGTCTCAACGAGGCGATGGCGCGGCTGCCGGGCTTCGCCGACGTTCATCCGCTGCAGCCGCTGTCGACGGTGTCGGGGGCAGTCGAACTGGTAGCCGAGCTCGGCCGCTGGCTCCTGGAGCTGACGGGCATGGCGTCTGTCGCCATGAGCCCCAAGGCCGGCGCCCATGGCGAGATGTGCGGCATGGCGGCGATCAAGGCGGCGATCGTCGATCGCGGCGAGGCGCGCGACGTGGTGCTGGTGCCGGAATCGGCGCATGGCACCAACCCGGCGACCGCCGCCCAGCTCGGGTTCCGAGTTGTGTCCGTGCCGGCGCGTGCCGACGGCACTGTCGATCCGGAAGAGGTCAGGAAGCGCCTCGGGCCGGAGGTCGCTGCTATCATGCTGACCAACCCCAACACCTGCGGCCTGTTCGAGCGCGACATCGTCGAGATCGCCGAGGCTGTGCACGCGGCGGGTGCTTATTTCTATGCCGATGGCGCCAATTTCAATGCGATCGTCGGCAAGGTCAGGCCGGGTGATCTTGGCGTCGACGCCATGCACATCAACCTGCACAAGACCTTCTCGACACCGCATGGTGGCGGTGGTCCGGGCGCCGGTCCGGTGGTGTTGTCCGATCGGCTTGCGCCATATGCGCCGGTGCCCTTCGTCCGCTTTGACGAGGACGGTGCCGCCGAGTTCGTCGAGACGCGCAAGGCTGCGAGCGAACGGGGCCTGAAACCGTTCGGCCGCATCACTGCCTTCCACGGCCAGATGGGCATGTTCGTGCGCGCGCTTGCCTACATGCTGAGCCACGGTGCCGACGGCCTCCGGCAGGCCTCGGAAGACGCGGTCCTCGCCGCCAATTACGTCAAGGCACGCCTTCAGGACGTGATGACGGTCGCTTTCCCCGAGCGCCCTGCCATGCATGAGGTGCTATTCAGCGATCGCTTCCTCGATGGGACCGGCGTCACGACGCTCGACTTCGCCAAGGCGATGATCGACGAGGGTTATCACCCGATGACCATGTATTTCCCGCTGGTCGTTCACGGTGCCATGTTGATCGAGCCGACGGAGTCCGAGTCCAAGACCAGCCTCGACCAGTTCATCGGCACCCTGCGCCATCTCGCGGACAAGGCGAGGTCGGGTGACGCTGATGCGTTCAAGGCCGCGCCACGGCTTGCGCCACGACGCCGCGTCGACGAGACGCTGGCAGCCCGCCAGCCCAAACTGGTCCATCAAGGGTAAGCGACAGGGCGGCGGCTTCGGCCGCCGTTTTGCTTTGGGTAACACCGATCCATTGTGACGGCTTGCCAGACGGGCCGTTTCGAAGCACCCTTCCGGGGACCCCCTTCTCCGGGAGCACGCCCATGGCGATCGGCTCGCTGCCGCCGGTGACCAACGAAATTCAGGCGAACTCCGGTCAACCGGGCAAGACGCTTGCGCAACATATGCCAGCCGGCTCGCTGCTCGACGTACAAGCGGCGGCGGCCGAGCCGGCTGTTGCCATAGTTCCCGAGACGACCTTGATCGAGAAAGCGGTCGCCGAGGCACTTGGGCGTCAGGGCGGGTTGGCGCCGCTCTACGCCACACTGGCCGAGCTTGCCGACGCCCCGGATCTCCCTGACACCGTGAAGGCCGCGATCAACACGGTGCTGGCTTTCCGCCTGGGCGATGGAACCGTGACACCGGAGCGGGTTGCCGAGGCGATCCGTTCGTCCGGCCTGTTTCACGAGGCGGTGGTGGCCGGTCGGATGGCGGCGGTTCTGCCTCCGGCGATCCGCCAAGCGCTTGGTGGCTTACCGGAAGAAAGGCGTCCGGCAACGGCGCGCCCCTCGATATCGGCTTCTTCGCTCGCCACTTCGTCTCCTAGCGCCAGGCCCGTTGCAACCGCAACGTCACCATCTTCGCCGAACGCAGGAGTCGTGTCTCAGAACACGGAGGCGTCCCCAGCTCAAGGCGGCTCTCGATCGCCGGGCCCTACGGCCGTCACCTCTTCGGCTGGCACACCAGCGTCTCCGGCCGCCCCCCCTGCCGGTTCGGTCAGCCTCCCTCCGGGGGCTCCGGCCGCTACCGGCGCCGCTGCACCGACGGCCGTTCCCGCGTCCGTTTCGACCGCTACACCCGCGCCGTCGGTCGGTGCGGTGGGCGTAGCCCAAACACCTGCGGGAGGAGAAGCGCTGCCGACGACGTCCGCCTCGGTGGGCGTCGCGGTTTCCCAGTCAGGATCAACCGCATCCGCGCCTGCGCTGCCCGCCGCTGCGCTGGCTCCCGAAGGGGCGCCAGCATCTCCCGCACAACAGGTTTCGCCGCCCGATGTCGAAGTGCGCGCGCCAACACCGCAGCCTGGCGGTGGGGCGGGGGGGGCGCCTTCATCGCCCCCTGTCGCATCGACATCTGGCGGAGCCGCGCCCGGCCAACTGGGCGGCGCGCAACCGACATCCGGCTCCATGGTTCAGACGCCATCACCCGAGGTGTCGGCATCCAGCGCCGACGCGGAGGGGCCGTCGCTCTCACCATCGCAGGCGACACCACAGAGCGGCTCAGGAAGTGCCGCTGCGTCCGCGCGCACCTTCGCGCCTTGGACGCCAGGCCGTCCGTTGCACCCGCAGGCCTCGGCAGCCACAACGTCGGCGTCGTCCGGATCTTCCCAGGTCGCAGGCCATTCGGTGCCTCCCCAGTCCGCTCATCCTGCAGGTACGGAACCTCCACTTCCTCGCTCGGCCGGCGACAAAGCGCTTTTTGTTCCGTCCACGGTGGACAGCTTGCCGAGCGCTGCACCTGCGGCCTTGCCGCGCGTGGCTGCCGGGGCGGCTTCGTCACCACCCAGCGCCCCCGGAGTGCCGGCGCCGCCGGGCGCCGGTCAACCGGCGGCGGAGGCCGTATCGTCTCAGCCGGGTTCGGAGCCCAAGGTCGCCGTCGGTCCCGGAAATGTCGGCCCACCGCAGGTTCCACAACCGGCACGTCCGGTATCGACGCTTCCCGGCGAACCGGTCGCGAACCCTGACAGACAGGTTGGCTCGCCCGCAGCTGCCACTCCACCACAGGCGGCTGCAAATCTTGCGATGACTGGCATCGACCTCAAGGGGGCGTTGGGGATCCTGCGCCACGAGCTGTTGGCCTGGCTCGGCCGCAACGCCGACGTGATGGCCAGCGTTGCCGGAGACGATGGCGAAACGGCAAGCGCCAACCGACCGCCGCCGCCTCGCAAGGGCGGACCGGTGCGTGGTCAGCCGGCCGTGCCGCTTCTCGACGGTGATCAAGCCGAGGCGGGCACAACGGAAGCGTTGGCCGGTCGAGCGCTCGGCGAGGCGGAGCGCTCGTTGTCGCGCGTCTTTCTGCATCAGGCGGTGACGTCCGAGAGCCGGGACGCCAAGGCCGCGCCGCCGACGCAGACCCTGATGTTCGAAATACCCATCGCCGGGCCGAACGGAACCTCGATCGCCCAGCTACGCATCGAGCGCGATGACCACGCGCCGACCGAGCCGGGAGCCAAGCCTCGCAGGGTGTTCCAGGTGGACATCGCCTTTGACATTGCGCCGCTTGGGCCGGTGGCTGTGCGTATTGGCCTGATGGATGGGCGCAGGGTGGCGGTCGGCGTCTGGTGCGAGAGCGACGACGGTCTTGTCCGAATGGAAGCGGAGCGGGAGAACATCGTACTCGGTCTCGAACAGGAGGGAATGGTCGTGGCCGGCCTCGACCTGCATCACGGCCATCCGCCCGAAGGTCGCGAAGACGCGACGGTCGCAGCCAATCATCGCCTGGATCTTCAGCTATGAGCGACAAGGACATTCGCAAGGCGGTGGCCCTGCAATACGCCGCGCCGGACGCGCCGAAAGTCGTTGCGACGGGCAAGGGAGCCGTGGCCGAGGCGATCATCGACAAGGCGCGGGACGCAGGCGTCCCAATCGAAGAGAATCCGGCGCTTGCCGATGCGTTGTCGACGCTGAAGCTCGACGAGACGATCCCTGTTGATCTCTACAAGGCGGTGGCGTCGGTAATCGCCGCCGTGCTGCGGGCCGCGAAAAAGGCGTGACCGTCGCTGGAAATCATCGCTTGTCAAGCAGGGGGGGCGTCAGACGCCCCGGCCGTCCCAGCTCCGGAAGGCCTCGACCACTGCCAGAATGTCCGCGTGCCGACGGACAACCGTCTCGGCGCCGGCTTCCATCAGCGCCTCGGCGTGTCCCGGCCACGAATGGGCGCCGCCTGTAAATCCGATGGCTCGCATTCCGGCCCGGACGGCAGCGGTGACGCCAGCGAAGGAATCTTCGACGACGATCGCCTGCGCCGGGTCAACGCCGAACTCGCGAGCGGCATGAAGAAAGACGTTGGGATCGGGCTTGCCCTGGCAGGTTCCAACCTCTCCGGCCGAAAACACGTAGGGCTTGAAGCGATCGTAGAGGCCGGCGCTGGTCAACGCCTTCTTGAGATAGGCCGAGTCGGCATTGGAGCCGACGCAACGCGGGCCGTCGAGCGCATCGAGCAGTTCGGCGATGCCGGGGACCGCTTTGACGTGGACGATACGCCGGTCGAACTCCGCTTGAATCCTGTCCTTGATGCGGCCGCTGACCGGCAGCCCGGTTTCTTCCGAAAGGATGGCTTCCATCTCGCCACTGGCGAGACCGGCGAAGCGTGACGTCACTTCTTCGGCGGTGATGGCGAACCCCTCCTCGTTGAGCACTTCCGCGGTAACCGTCGAGGAAATGATCTCGGAATCGATGAGCACGCCGTCGCAGTCGAAAATGGTGAGCATTAGTCAGTCCGTATTGAAGTGGCCCTGTGGGCGGAGCGGAATCGGCCTCCTACTGGAAGGCCGTTTCCATGAAGGAGCGCAGCTTGCGCGAATGCAGCCGCTCCGGCGCCATTTCGCGCAGCTTTTCCATGGCACGCATGCCAATGGTCAGGTGCTGGCTGACCTGGCGTCGGTAGAATGCGCTTGCCATGCCCGGCAGCTTGAGTTCGCCGTGCAGCGGTTTGTCGGAGACGCAGAGCAAGGTTCCGTAGGGGACACGGAAACGGAAGCCGTTGGCGGCGATCGTCGCCGATTCCATGTCGAGGCCGATGGCGCGCGACTGCGAGAATCGTTGCACGGGCTCGCGCTGGTCGCGCAGTTCCCAGTTGCGATTGTCGATGGTGGCGACGGTGCCGGTACGCATGATGCGCTTGAGCTCGAGATCCTTGAGGCCTGTGACCTCGGCGACCGATCCTTCGAGCGCAACCTGGATTTCCGCCAGAGGCGGGATGGGAATCCACAGCGGCAGGTCGGCGTCGAGCACGTGATCGTCGCGCACATAGCCGTGGGCCAGAACATAGTCGCCAAGCGCCTGGCTGCTTCTGAGGCCGGCGCAGTGGCCAAGCATCACCCAGGCGTGTGGGCGGAGAACGGCGACGTGGTCGGTGATCGTCTTGGCGTTCGAGGGGCCGACGCCGATATTGACCAGCGTAATGCCCGAATGGTCGTTGCGCAGGAGATGATAGGCCGGCATCTGCGGCAGGCGTTGCAGTTCGTCGCCTTCGACGGGCGCTGCCTCGCCGAGCGGCGTAATCTGGTTGCCGGGCTCGACGAAGGCGACGTAGTCGCTCTCTCCTGACGCCATCATTTCGCGGGCGCGGGCCGCGAACTCGTCGACGTAGAACTGGTAGTTGGTGAACAGCACGAAGTTCTGGAAGAACCGTGGCGACGTCGCCGTGTAGTGCTGAAGGCGGTGCAGCGAATAGTCGACGCGCGGCGCGGTGAAGGGGGCCAGCGGTAGCGGATCGCCGATCTTGGGATCGAGCGTGCCGTTGACGATGGCGTCATCGGTGACGGCGAGATCGGGCACGTCGAACATGTCGCGCAAGGGGCGCGGCAACGTGTCCATCAGGGCACCTTCGACGTAGGCCCCTTCGTAGAAGGCAAAATGCAGGGGTATCGGCAGCGAGCTCTCGCCGATCTCCACGGGAGCGTCATAGTTGCGGATGATCACCGACAACTGGTCGACCAGATAGGTGCGGAACAGTTCCGGGCGAGAAACGGTGGTTTCATAGACGCCGGGACCGCTGAACTGGCCGTAGGACAGGCGCGAGTCGGCGCGACCGTGCGTGTCGGTGGACACCCGGATCAGCGGATAAAAGGCGCGGATTCGACCTTCGGGAACGGCTCCCTGCACGACCGCCTCGAAGGACGAGCGAAGAAAAGCGGTGTTGCGGGCATAGATCTCGACCAGGCGGTCAACGGCGGCTTCCGCGTCGCGGAAACTCGTCATGGGCAGGCGGGGGGGGCTATCGACGAAAACGGGAGCCGGGCGCTCGGATGCGATCATGTCGGTCTCTTGCGGTACGTGCCCTCTGGGTTGCTCACCCTTGGGCTGGTACCGCAAGGTCAATACCACAAGATGACGACGAAGCCAGTCCCGTTTGTTCGCCGAACGTCCGCCGCCGCTTCAGTCCTGGTCGAGATCCGGCGGACGGCCGTTCCGGATCATCGGGATGTGCGGACCGGCACTCTCTCCGAGCTCTCCAAGGAGCCGGACGTCGTCATGCACCTCCACCGCGCGGGCGTAGGGCACGAAGCCCATGTGCATGTAGAACGGCAGGGCCTGCGGGCTGTCGAAGTTGCATGTATGCAGCCACAGGCGTTTCACGCCCGGTCGTTCGAAAGCGATGGCAACAGCCTCCTGCATCAGCCAGCCGCCGATACCGCCGCCGACCGCGTCCGGGACCAGACCGAAGAAGGAGATTTCGGTCTCGTTCGGCTTGGAAAGGTCCATCTCGACGATTCCCATGCGACGGCCATCCTTTACCGGGCACCAGGAACGCAGGTGAGGTGAGGCGAGCTTTGCCTCGAGCTTTTCGCGGGCAATCAATAGGCGCGAGCTCCACAGCCACTCCCAGCCAATCTCCCGATAGAGGTCAAGAAAAGCGTCGGTGTCCCAGCGGTCGATGGGCTCGAGCACGTATCCCGCAGGCGCCGGCCGCCGTGGCCGGTCGGGCGGCTCGGTCATTTCCACAAAGGTGACGACGTTGGCGAGCTTGCCGGGGGCGAGGGCATGGTAGCCGTCGGGAAGGAAGGTTGTGTCGGTCATGGCTTCCGTCTTTAGCGGAAGCTGGAGAGCGTCGAAAGATACCGTATCGCCAAATCGCAGGCGAGCCTCGGCGCTGGAGGCTTTTCTCAGGCAGCCTGTCGGGTGATCGCGCTGTAGGCGGCATTGATTGTCGCCATCCTCTCGGTTGCGACCCGAATGAAATCGGCCGGAAGGCCACGCGCCTGCAGGCGGTCCGGATGGTGTTCGGCGACGAGACGCCGCCACGCCTTCTTCACCGCCGCGTCGTCGGCGCCCGGAGGGAGGCCGAGCACCGCGTAGGGGCAACGTGCGTCTTCACCGACGTGGCGGGCAAAGAGGCGATGGAAAGCCGCCTGCGGTACGCGGAAAATGGTTGCCACCGTTTCCAGGAAGGCGAGCTCGTCGTCATGCAGGCTGCCGTCGGCAGTGGCGATGACGAAAAGGCCGTCAAGGATGTCTTCGAGCGTCTCCAGATCCGCCTCGTAGAGCGCATGGATGCGCTCGGCGTAGTATTCGTAGCCGGCAGTGTCCTGCTTGGCGAGATTGAAGAGGCGGGCGACGTGGCGCTTCTCTTCCGGCGGTACCTGGAAAAGGCGCTCCACCACGGCCACTTCGTCGGCCGTGACGACGCCGTCGGCCTTGGCCATCTTGGCGGAAAGGGCAATCATGGCAGAGGTGAAGGCGACCTCGCGCCGCGCCTCGGGCGACAAGGTCTCGCGCAGCACATCGACCACGCACTGAAAGACGCAGGTGACCGCATCGGGAATGCGGGAGATGACGGCGGAGAAATGCTGCCAGAAGGTCATGATCATGGACCATAAGGCATAATCGCTACCCTGGCGAGCCCGGACGCGGCCGATCACGCCATTCACACCAGGATTTGACCGGTTCGGTCAACGAAACCTGGCGGAAGTCCGTCAAGGCGCCGTCACGAACTCGACGTGTCCGCCATCAAGCCGGAAATACCCGTCCTGCGACACGGGCAGCGTCAGCATCTCCTCATGCGAAAGCCCCGCGTAGAGGCCGCGCACAAGCCGACTGATCACCCCGTGGGTGATGACGACGGCCGGTGTTTCCACCTTGTCATACCATGCGGCGACTCGAGCCAATACGGTATCGAGCGTCTCTCCACCCGGAGCCTGGAACTGCCAGTCTATCGGCCGAATGGATTGGTCCTCGCCGAAACGGGAGAGGATGTCATCGCGCGTCAAACCTTCCCAGTCGCCGAAATGGACCTCCATCAGCTTCGGCTCTTCGACGATGCGCATTGGCAGCGACTGTCCGATCAACCGAGCAGTGGCACGGGTGCGCCCGAGCGGGCTGACATAGGCGAGGATCGGTTCGGATCGCGGTCCGATCTCGGCGGCGAGCGCCCGCCCGATGCGGGTTGCCTGATCGCGACCGAGATCCGTGAGCGGTGAATCGAATTGTCCCTGGAAACGCGCCTCCGTGTTCCAAAGCGTTTGTCCGTGTCGTACGAGATAAAGCATTGTGGTCGATCCGTTTAGGCCGTCAGGCGGCCAACTTGAAGCGGTTGATGAGGTGTACTGAGATGCCGGCGATCAGCCCCCAGAAGGCGCCGGGGATGCCGAGGAAGCCGACTCCCGACGCCGTGACGAGAAAGGTGACGACGGCCGCTTCGCGCGTGTCGGGTGCCGACAGGGCGGTCGAGGTGGAGGCGCCGAAAGCCCCAAGGAGGGCAAGGCCGGCAACGGCCTCGATGAGGACAGGCGGGGCGGCGGCGATGAACGCCGTGGCGGCGCCCGAGATCAGCCCGACGACCACATAGGCGACGCCACAAACGACGGCGGCCCAGTAACGGCTGTCCTTGTTTGGGTCGGCGTCGGGGCCGGCGCAAAGGGCGGCGGTGATCGCTGCGAGGTTTACCGAGTGGCCGCCGAATGGGGCGGCGAGAAGGGTGAAGGCACCCGTGTTCCTGAGAATAGGACCGAACTCCGGCCGGTAGTCATTGGCGTTCAGGACGGCCATGCCGGGAATGTTCTGGGCCGCCATGGTGACCACGTAGAGGGGAAGCGCGGTTCCGATCAGAGCGGCAAAGCTGAAGTGGGGCGCGATGAGAACCGGCGCCGGTACGAGACCTTCGGTTACGGAGGGGGGAATTGGCGTCGTCATCGCTATGATGACGGCGGCGACGATCACGGCAGCCGGCACGGCAAGTACCTTTCGCCACAGGCCGACCACGAGCCATGTCCCTACGACTGCGAGGCCGGCAACCGGCGAGACGGCGACTGCCTTGACCGGTGCGAGACAAAGCGTGAGCAGCACGCCGGCCAGCATCGCCGAGGCGATCGGCGTGGGTATGGCGGCGACCGCTCGGCCGAGAGGCTTGACGACGCCGGACAGCATCAAAAGCGCACCCGTTATAAGGAAGGCCCCGACCGCGTAGGAGTATCCGCCGGCCACCGCGCCGGAGGAGGCGAGCAATGCCGCCCCCGGAGTAGACCAGGCCACGGAGATCGGCATTCGGAAGCGAAGGCTGAGCAGTACGCCCGAGAGCCCCATGACGATGGTGACCGCCATCAGCCCGGAGGCCACCTCGGCTGGAGACGCGCCGGCGGCGGAAAGGCCGCGCACGACGACCGTGAAGGCCCCGCCGAAACCGACGAAAGCTGCGATCAAGCCCGCGGCGATGGCCTGCGGCGAGGGGCGAGAGGACATTGTCTGTTCCGGTGAAAGAGGAAGAGGCGCCGCCATCCAATCGGAAAGCCTGAGGGGCATCAAGTCCCAGCGAAGGAAGAAGTGCTCGGTGGAGGACGTGCGTTGCGACTCGAAGCGCCGGCTGTGCCCGGCAGCCCTGTTGCCTCACCTGGACAACCCGATTCCGCCACGAGAGATTCGTCGGCGTCGGATCGCTCCGTCTGCCTCGAGGCTGTTGAAAGGCGCCGCGATTGCTAGCCGTTTGGTTATGAGTATGTTCCCTGAGGTCTGTGGAAAAACCCAGGATGCTAATGGGTTGGAAACCGACAATTCCCTTTTGATGCAGGCCTTTAACCTCCCGTTAATTCTCGTCATGAGGGGGGTGGGGAGGTGCGTGACAAAACTGCAACATGGATTTTCGATTAGCCGCACCGGGAGGATTGGCGGCGTGTTTCCCGTTGAAGACCGGCTCAGGATCGGCCATCACTATCACCGTGAGATTTCGGGAGACGGAACTCACCGCCAAGTGAAGTCGATCTGCCTGGGGTGGTTAGGCGGCGGAGCAAGGCGGCAAAGAACCGGAACCGGTTCCAAGCCAGCGATGATAACGGTCAGGCCGTTTGTTGTCAGGCGGGGAAGGGTTCCTTCTCTAGATGACTTTGGAGGTCAGGAAATGAACATGAAGACGCTGCTCGGCACCGCCGCCGGCCTGATGGTCGCCTCGGGCGCTTACGCCGCCGACCTGCCGGGCGAAGCCGCTCCGGTTGCTGTTGACTACGTGAAGGTTTGCGACGCCTACGGCGCCGGCTTCTTCTACATCCCCGGCACCGAGACCTGCCTGGACATCTCCGGCCGCGTCCGCGCTCGCGTTGCTTACAGCAACCATGCTGAGCTTTCGGCGGCAGGTGCTTCGACGTGGACCGTTGCTGGTGGTGGTATTGCCGGTACTTACTCCACCGAAGAGCTTGCTAACCTTGCTGCTGCAGCTGGTGCTGGTGGTGGTACCGTAACCGAGAATGCTGGTGCCGCTGCTGTCGTTGGCGACCGTATCAGCTTCAAGACCGACGCTCAGGTCAAGTTCGACGCCCGCACCGCCTCCGATCTCGGCACCGTGCGTTCGTTCTTCGTTCTGCAGCTCGACAGCGCCGACGGCTCCATCACCGCTGACGACGCCTTCATTCAGGTCGGTTACCTGACGGTTGGTAAGTTCGGTAATGGCTACGGCGACGTGTTCTATGGCGACACTGGCGCGATCTACGGCGCCTTCGATCAGAGCTCCACTGGCGCTCAGATCATGGTCGACAACCTCGGCGGTGGTTTCTACGTCGGCGCCGGCATTCAGGCTTCCAACACCGGCAGCCTCGGCACGAGCTCGACCAAGTGGAACCCGGTCGTGTGGAATCAGGGCTCCAGCGCCGAGCTGATGTACACCGGTCGCTTCGGCATCAATGGCCAGTCCTGGGGTTCGGCTGACGTGTCGGCCTTCTATCAGGCTCTGGACGGCGATGCCAACGACATCTGGGGTGTCAAGGCCACTGCCGATCTCAAGCTGGTCGACAAGCTCAGCGCTCGTCTGGTCGCCACCTATGAAGACTTCGATGCTGACAGCTACTTCGGCGCCGCTGCGGCTCTGAAGTACCAGGCGACCGACGCCCTGGCCGTCTACGCCGGTATCGGTAGCGCGTTCTGGGACAAGGCCGACACCGCCTACAAGGCTCAGCTCGGTGCTGACTATGCCTTCACTCCGGACCTGATCCTGACGGCCGAAGTGAACTACACCAGCGATGGTGGCTATGCCTCGGGTGACTTCGGTTCGGGCACGACCGACGACAACTGGGACGCCATGCTGAAGCTGACCCGCAACTGGTAAGATCGATCCCTTCTGGGGTTTGAGGGAAAGGCCCGGTTCGTCCGGGCCTTTTCTTTTTGTCGACTGCACAGTGCTTGCGGTGACGACATTTTTGCCTTGCTCGTCATTTGTTTGACGAGTGTGCTCCCTGGGTAATTGCTTTTCGCAAATGCCGTTTCGTATTCTCAGCCTTGCAATCGGTCGGATGATGTCCGGGTGTGCGGAGGCGGGAAATGGTTCGCTGGCAGATCTCGGCGATACTGGGCGTGACGGCGGCTGTCGCCGTGACCGCGGCGGCGCTCATCAGTCGCACGACAGATATTGCCGTCGATCTCGGAACGCGTGCCGGACAGGTACTGGCTGGTGAGGCAACCAGTTGGGCGTCCGTCGATGTTCGGGGCCGCGACCTGTTTCTTCGGGGGGGCGCGCCATCCGAAGAGTATCGTCAATTGGCGGTCGAGCGCCTGAGCCGGCTCTATGGCGTCCGTGCGGTCGATGCCACGGCGGCTGGGCTGCTTCCGGAAGTTCATCCCTACGTCACGAAATTCGAGCGCAACGGCGATACGGTCACGCTTTCGGGTGCCGTGCCTTCGCTGCCGGACAGGGCTCGCGTATTGGGCGCCTTGGCAGCAGCAGCGCCGGGACTCGCCGTGGCCGATCACAGCCTTCTGGCGCGCGGCAAGGCCGATGATCGCTACTTCGATGCCCTCAGAACGCTCTATGGCTTGCCGGTCTTGCTGTCGCAAGGGCAGGTGACGCTGGCCGATCGGACGGTAACCGTCGACGGCGAGGCGGTCAGCAATGCGGCTTACGATCGACTGGTCTCTTTCGCTCCGACGCTGCCGGAAGGCTACAGCCTGGAAGCCGTGACCGTATCGCGGCCGCTGGCGTCGCCCTTCGTCTGGTCCGTCGATCGCGACGACAGTGGCGTCACGGTCTCTGGTGTCGTGCCCGATCCGGCGACCCGCGCCAGTCTGCTCGATGTGGTGCGGCAAGCCGTTGGGCCCCGCAACGTCTTCGACAATCTCGATTACGCATCGGGTGCACCCGATGGGTTCGCCGATGTCGCCGAGGCGGCGGCTGACTATATCGATCTCCTGGCATCGGCGCACATCTCGATCAGCGACCGTACGCTGGTCGTCTCCGGTCGAGCCGCCAGTCCCGAGGCCTATCGCACACTCAATGCCTATCTGGAGACCTGGAACCCACCCGGCTTCATTCTCCAGAAGTCCGTCGCGTTGCCGGTCGTCGAACCGTTCACGCTGACGATCTCCAAAAGTCGCGGTCGCGTGACGGTCACCGGCTTCGTGTCGACTGACGATGTGCGGGATCGTTTGACCATCGCGGCAAAAGCAATCGCAGGCGAGAGCGAGCCGGTGGTCGAGACGACGCTTGCGGATGGCGCTCCGGATGACTTCGGTGCCGCGGCCGAGTTCGCGGTTGGCCTTCTTTCAAAGCTCGATGAAGGCACGGCACTTTTGTCGGGTTCGCATCTGACGCTCTCCGGTGCCGCGTCGACATCGGGCGACCTTGTCGAACTGGAGGCGGCGATCGCCAATCCACCCCCCGGCTATAGTGTTGGCAATGGCGTCACCCCGCCGGTCGTGTCGCCCTACGTGTGGTCTCTTAACAAGGACCCCGAACAACTCACGATCGGTGGTTCGGCCCCGTCGGAAGCGGCGCGATCCGCCATACGTTCCGTCGTCGATGGCACCTCCGGCGATCTCGGCCTCATCGACAGGTCCGGTCTTGGTGCCGGTCTCGATCCGGCCATCGATCTTGTTTCCGTGGCGCGCAAGGCGGCTGCCGTCCTGGCCCAACTCGATATCGGAGAGGTGCGCTTCGTTGGCAATGTGCTGTCGGTAACGGGCAAGGCGACGACCGTCGACAGCAAGACGGCGGTCGACCGGGAATTCGGCGATCTGCCAGGTGGTGTGGTCAAGGGGCATGTCGACGTTTCGGCTCCTGTCGCCTTTCGTTTTTTTGTCGAGCGTGGCTTCGACACGGTGACCCTCGACGGCGATCTTGCCGAAGAAGCCATGCGCAAGGCGATCCGCGCCGCTGCCGACAGGGCTTTCGGGAGAGCCGACATTCTCGATTCTTCAGCGGTGTCCGAAGCCGCGCCGACGAACGCGCGCGAGGCAGCTTTGTTCGCGATCCGCGCCGCGTCGCTTCTTGCCAAGGGCAACGTCAGCGTTGAAGGTTCCGTGATCAGGGTGACGGGCAGCGCCTTCACCGCCGCCGGATCCGCGCGCCTGCCCTCCGAGCTTTCGGCTGCGGTTCCTTCAGGCTACGCGCTTGAAATCGCGGTCACGGCGGCGCCCGCCGAACCGACGCTTGAGGCGACAGCCTGTGGCGAAGCGATTGCAAGTGTACTTGCCCACAATCCTATCCGGTTCGACGATGGCTTGGCGGCCATTGCCGCCGACAGCTGGGGGGTGGTCGATCGGGTCGGCGGTCTGGCCCTTCGATGCCCGACGGCACGGCTCGCGTTGATCGCCTCCGTGTCGGGGATCGACGCCACTCAGGCGCAGTCTCTCGGCGAAGCGCGTGCGCGAAGCGTGGCGGGCGCTTTCGCAGAGATCGGCATCGACCCCAGTCGGCTCGCGACCAGCGGTGCGGTCGGTGGCGGCGACGGGTTTTCCATCACCTTGGCAACGCCGTGATCGGGAGGCGGTCATGCTCTATCTTGCAATCATGCTGTGGCCTTATCTCCTCATTGCCTTTGCCGCCGGGCTGATCATCGGTTGGTTTGGCTCCGACCGCATCGAAACATGACTCTGTTGTTCGTCGGCCTTTTCTCCCATTGGGGTTCATCATGGCCATTCTGATCATCGAAGCCTTCATTCTGACGGCGATCGCAGTTGGTGCCGGCGTGTTGATTGGCATCCTCGTCAAGCAATGGTTCGGCCGCCGCACCGTTGGCAGCGAACGCCTGACCGAGGTTATGGCCGCTGCCGAAGCGGCGGAGGCTGAGGCTGCCGATGGCAACGCTGAGGAGGGCTCGACTCCGGCTTCCGCAGCGCAGGAGACCGAGCCCGTTGCCCCGGTTGAAGTTCTGGCCCCGCCAATCGTCGAGCCGACCGGCCCGGATCCGTTGACCGGCCCTGCAGCCGAGGTTTCGGCGGGGCTCGATCGCATTGCCGCGGCCGATCGCGTCGGTGAGCGGCCGCCGGCGTTGCCGGGACCGCTCGCCAAGGGCGCCGACGATCTACGGCGCATCAAGGGTGTCGGTCCGCAGAGCGCGACACGGCTCAACGCGCTCGGTATCTACCATTTTGAACAGATTGCCGCATGGACACCTGTAGAGGTGCGCTGGGTCGGTGCCTACCTTGCTTTTCCTGGGCGCATCGAGCGCGAGGACTGGATTGCCCAGGCCAAGGCGCTGGCGGCGGGTGATCGAACCGAAGCCGGGGCCTGACGGTTCCGGTGGAGCCTGATATTCTGCGCTGTCAGGTGCTCCGCGAACCAAGCTGTCAGTGAGGTCTGTCAGTCGGCTTCGGGAGTGATCGGTCCCTGTTGTGCCGTCCTTGGTCTGCGCAGCAGGAGCACGAGCGGTAATGCCGCGATCGACACGTACATCATCAGTTTGAAGTCATCGACGTAGGCAAGCATCGTTGCCTGAAGCGTGGTGATCTGATCGAGAACCGCTGCGAATGTGCTCGAGCCGGCGTTCATGCCAACCGAGCGAGCGGCTGCGTTGACGCTTGGCGAGAACGCCGTCACTCGCTCGGCGAGCTCGGCGTGATTGACCTGAATGTTTCGTGTCAGAACCACCGACACCATGGAAATGCCGATCGACGAACCGATGTTGCGCACCAGACTGAACAGGGCGGCGCTCTCGGTTCTGAGCTCGGTTGGCAATGTGGCAAATCCCACCGTCGACATCGGAACGAACACGAGCCCCAGCCCGAAACCCATCAACACGCCGGTGTAGATGACAGGCCAGGAGTCCATGTTGGCAGTAAAGCCAGTCATTCCCCAGAGGCCACCGACAGTGAAGCCTAGACCGACGACGATGATAAGGCGTGGATCGATGAAGCGCAGCAGCCGGCCGACCAGCAGCATGGCCACCATGGTGCCGATACCACGCGGCGCCAGTACGAGACCGGTGGTTACGGTGGGAAAACCCATGATGCGTTGCAGAAGCGGCGGCAGCAGGGCGGTGGTCGCAAGCAGCACCACGGAGATGGCAAAGCTGAAGATGCTGGCGGCCACGTAGTTGCGATCACGGAAGATCTGCGGGTGAATGAAGGGATGCTCGGCGGTCGCCGAATGAACGATGAAGCACCAAAGCGCGGCGGCGGCGAGAGCGGCCTCGATGACGATTTCCGGCGATGAGAACCAGTCGAGTTGCTCCCCGCGATCCAGCATCAGTTGAAGCGAGCCGACGAACAGGCCGAGAAAGGCGAAGCCGACAAAGTCGAACGAACGGGTGTGGCGCGATGAAGTCGGCATGGTGAAGGTAATGCCGACGAAGGCCAGCAACCCAACCGGCACATTGATGTAGAACACCCATCGCCAATCGAAGCTGTCGGTCAGCCATCCACCCAATGTCGGTCCTAGAACCGGCGCCACCATGATGCCGGCTCCCCAGAGCGCCATGGCTTGGCCATGGCGCTCGCGCGGATTGATGTCGAGCAGAACGGCCTGCGACAGTGGGGCCAGAGAGGCGCCGAACACGCCTTGCAGTACGCGGAAGAACACCATCTCGGTGAGGCTACCGGCCATGCCGCAGAGGCAGGAGGCCAATGTGAAGCCCGCCACGGAGATCAAGAACAGGCGATTGCGGCCTATGGCGTCCGCCATCCAGCCGGTCAGTGGCATGACGATCGCCGACGCGACGATATAGGATGTCAGTACCCAGTTGATCGTGTCCTGCGCCGCCCCGAGACTGCCTTGCATCGAGGGAAGGGCGACATTGGCGATCGTCGTGTCGAGTACCTGCATGATCACCGCCAGCATGGTGGCGAGCGACAGCAGGCCGCGATGCGGCACTTTTGTCAGGTCGGCGGAGGCGGTCATCTGGCGGCGAGCTTCTCTGTTTCCGGCACGAACCCGAGCGTTCCGAGCGCGGTCCGCAGGAAGGTCGGCAGCGGACGGACGAAGCCGGTGTCGACATCGACGCCGACGCTGAGGCCAGCCTTCAGCGGCAGAGACGTTGGCTCGTCGAGTGCGATCCGGACGGGCACGCGCTGCACGACCTTCACCCAGTTGCCGGTGGCGTTCTGCGCCGGCAGCAGCGAGAAGATGGCGCCGGTTCCACCGCCCAGGCTGTCGACATGCCCCCTGATCGTGACGTCGGGATAGGCATCGAATGTCAACTCGGCCGATTGCCCGGGACGCATGTGGCCAAGATCGGTTTCCTTGAAGTTGGCTTCCACCCAGGTGCTGGTGGTGTCGATGATCGCCATGACCGGGCTGCCGCTACCGATGTACTGGCCGACTTGCAGGTTGGCCACCTGGCTGACGGTGCCGGTGGTCGGCGCGCGCACCACGGAGCGCTTCAGGTCGAGTCGGGCGCTGTCCTGCGCTGCGAGGGCGCCGAGCACCGATGGGTGCTTGTCGGTTTCGATGTGGGCATCCCCGCCCAGCGCAACCAGCGCATCGGTCACGCCTTGCTCTGCCTCCGCCACGGCCTGCCTGGCAAGGTCGAGGTCGTGGCGCGCACTATCATATTGCGCCTCCGTTGCATTGCCGGTTTGCCGGAGTTTCTCCTGGCGCCCGAACTGTACTTCCCGAAAAGCGAGAGTGTTGCGCGCCGTTTCGGCTTTCAGCTCGGCATCTCTCAGGCTGGTGCGAAGCTCTTCTACCTGCAGGCGGGCAAGCGCCACGGCGCCATCGGCCTTCTCGAGGGCAATCCGATAGGCGGCGTCATCGATACGGAACAAGACATCGCCGGGCTTCACCATCTGGTTCTGTCCGACAAGCACCTCGGCGATGCGCCCTTCTATCTCGGGAGCGACCAGTACCTTGTTCTGCTGTACGTAAGCGTTATCGGTCGAGGCCCATCGACCGCCAATCACCCAGTACCAACCGCCGGCCGCGACAAGGGCCAGGGGAAGCGCGGCCATCAGCAGGTAGCGAACGCCCCGCCGACGCGGCTTCGGAGAAGGAAGGGGTGAACTGGGCGCCGGTTCTGTCGAGTGGGAAGAGGCTGGCTTCTCGTCTTGGGTATCGGACATGTCTCGTCAGTCTTTCTGGTCCGGCTCGGTCCGGACGGGGGTGTGGTCGTCGGCGGCAATGGGGGAGGGCTGATCCTCGCCGGTTATGGCGAGGAGATTGGCGTGGACGCGACCGAGCAATCCGGAAAGGATCGCCTCCTCTTCCGGCGTGATGCCCGAGAGAGCCTCCGCGAATAGGGCCTGTGCCGACGCCTTCATGCGTTCGAGCGCCGGATTTGCCGCCTCTGTTACGTGGATGAGGCGAGCCCGCCGGTCGTTTGGGTCCGGACGGCGCTCAACCAGGTTCATCGCTTCGAGGCGATCGACCATGCGGCAAATGCTGATCGGCTCGACGCCGACGAGATCGGCCAGGGTCGCCTGATTGACACCTTGTCGCTTGGCGACGCGGGCGAGAACCTGCCATTGGGCGCGCGACATTCCTGTTGTTTCCGCAAAGCGATCAAAGCGCTTCTTCACGAGGCGGTCGATCTCGTGAACCAGATTGCCGATGGTGGGTGTCCAAGTGCTCATGCTGATCACTTATATGATAAGCATGCTTATGATAACTAGAGTTGATGGTGAGCTAGGTAAATTAGTGGTGATTGCCGGACTGGCCTCATGGAGCGTTGCGCCCGTATCGAGACGCTTCTTGGTGGTGCCAGCTACCGTTGGCACTTGCCATGGGCGGCTGTTTCCCCTATATCCCGCGCCATTCCACACGCGGGAGCCGCGGGTGCGCCTTGGCGTTCCCTCCGGTCGGTTCGGGCACGGTTGTCCTGATTGATTCCTCCCGCGGAGGCTAAACCGGAAAAAGGTACTACTTCTATGGCTCTTCCCGAGTTCACCATGCGCCAGCTTCTCGAGGCCGGCGTTCACTTCGGCCACCAGACGCACCGCTGGAACCCGAAGATGAAGTCCTACATCTTCGGCTCTCGCGCCAATGTTCACATCCTCGACCTCGCGCAGACCGTTCCCCTGATGCACCAGGCCCTCAAGGCAGTGTCCGACACCGTTGCTCGCGGTGGTCGCGTGCTGCTGGTCGGTACCAAGCGCCAGGCCCAGGAAGAGATCGCCGAGGCGGCCCATCGCTCGGCCCAGTATTATGTCAACAGCCGCTGGCTCGGCGGCATGCTGACCAACTGGAAGACCATCTCCGGCTCGATCCAGCGCCTGCGCAAGCTTGATGAGACGCTCAACTCCGAGCTGTCTGCCCGTCTCACCAAGAAGGAACGTCTGGTGATGACCCGTGAGCGCGACAAGCTGGAGCGTGCGCTCGGCGGTATCAAGGACATGGGTGGCACGCCCGACCTGATGGTCGTCATCGACACCAACAAGGAAAAGAATGCCATCGATGAAGCTCGTCGCCTTGGCATCCCGGTTGCTGCCATCCTCGACTCCAATAGCGATCCGGACGGCATCACCTTCCCGGTTCCGGGCAACGACGACGCTGGCCGCGCCATTTCGCTTTACTGCGATCTGATTTCGCGCGCCGCCATCGACGGTCTGTCCCGTTCGGCCGGCGCCATGGGCGTCGATCTTGGTGAAGCCGAGCAGCCGATCGACGAGCCTGCGCTCGCCGACGAAGCGGCTGCCGCCGAGGCCAACGCCTGATCCACGCTTCGGCGTGATCTTGCCGATGCTTTTCGGGCGGGTCCTTCGAGGGTCCGCCCGAGCTGTTAGGAAGCCCGCCGGTCGGTGGGCACTTGAACCGGAGATGCCTGCCGGCGTCGAGCTATCCGATAGGTTGCTTGGCTTCCGTTCATCGGCCCGTCAGAACGGGTCGCTATCAATCCGGCTGCGGGCGTTCGAGGTTTCACGAAAAAAGACGAGGGTCACATGAACATTTCCGCTGCACAGGTGAAGGATCTCCGCGAGAAGACCGGCGCCGGCATGATGGACTGCAAGCACGCCTTGGCCGAGAACAATGGCGACATCGAAGCGGCCATCGACTGGCTGCGCGCCAAGGGGCTTTCCAAGGCCGCCAAGAAGGCTGGACGCGTTGCCGCCGAAGGTCTGGTCGGCGTCGCCACCGGCGACAAGACCGCCGCCGTCGTCGAAGTGAACTCCGAGACCGACTTCGTGGCCCGCAACGAGGCCTTCCAGGCGCTTGTTCGCGCCGTGGCGACCGTTGCCGTGGACAAGGGGGGCGACGCCGCTGCCATTGCCGCCGCGACCTATCCCGGCAAGGAGCACTCGGTCGATGCCGAGGTCAAGGAGCTGGTCGCTACCATCGGCGAGAACATGGGCTTCCGCCGTGCCGCCTCTCTCAAGGTGTCCGCCGGTGCCGTCGCCACCTACATTCACTCGGCGATTGCCGATGGTCTCGGCAAGATCGGCGTTCTCGTTGCTCTCGAGTCGACCGGCAATGTCGATGAGCTTGTGAAGCTTGGCCGGCAGATTGCCATGCACGTTGCGGCCACCTCGCCGCTGGCCCTGGCCGCCGAGGACATCTCGGCCGAGGTCGTCGAGCGCGAGCGCGCGATCTTCATCGAGCAGGCCAAGGAATCTGGCAAGCCGGCTGGCGTCATCGAGAAGATGGTCGAAGGTCGCATTCGCAAGTTCTACGAAGAGTCGACGCTTCTGAAGCAGGCCTTCGTGATCAACCCCGACCTCACCGTCGAGGCTGCCGTCAAGGCCGCTGAGGCGACCGTCGGCGCGCCGATCAAGGTCACCGGCTTCGTGCGCTTCGCTCTTGGCGAGGGTATCGACAAGGGCGAGAGTGACTTCGCCGCCGAAGTGGCCGCCGCTGCCGGTCAGGGCTGAGCGGTATCACCGTTGATCAAGATGAGGGCGCCGACTGGTTCGGCGCCCTTGTCATGTCTGCTTTTGTCGCATGGCGGCGGTCTCGATTATGCCGCTCGTGGGGGTTCCCATCGGCGCCGATGCGGGGTAGTTGGATCGAATTGAGATCCCTGCCTTTCCTGGAATCGCCTTTTCTCGATAATTCGGAGTTATTGCCCATGACCGAGCTCAAGTATCGCCGTGTCCTGCTCAAGTTGTCGGGCGAGGCTTTGATGGGAGATCGCGGCTTTGGGATCGATCCCAAGGTGGTCGATCGACTGGCTGGCGAGATCGTCGAGGCGCATCGTTTGGGCATCCAGGTCGGCGTGGTTGTCGGCGGCGGCAATATCTTCCGCGGCGTGTCCGTGGCGGCCGATGGTGGCGACAGGACAACCGGCGACTATCTTGGTATGCTCGGCACTGTGATGAATGCTCTGGCCATGCGCTCGGCAATCGAGCGGCTCGGGGCGCCGGCTGTGGTGCTGTCGGCCATTGCCATCCCCGCCCTTTGCGAGACCTTCACCCAGCGCGAGGCCTTGCGCCATTTCGCAGCCAACAAGGTGATCGTCTTTGCTGCTGGGACGGGCAATCCCTTCTTCACCACCGATTCGGGTGCTGCCTTGCGCGCCGCCGAGATGGATTGTGACGCCCTTCTCAAGGGGACGCAGGTCGATGGTGTCTATACCGCCGACCCCAAGAAGGATCCCTCCGCGCGCCGTTACGAGCGCCTGACACACCAGGAAGTGCTTTCGAGAAACCTGCAGGTCATGGACGCGGCCGCGATTGCGCTTGCCCGCGACAACAAGATTCCGGTAGTGGTGTTCTCGGTCCACGAGCATGGCGCATTCGTCAATGTTCTGAAGGGCAAGGGTCTCTGCACCGTCATCGACGGGTAACAACAGCGAGCGCCGACGACCCGCCGCTGCCCGTGAGTGGCGAAAGGTTGGTACGGCGCCGATCAGTTCTGGAAGGTTGGCAAGATGGCCGATGAAGACTACGACATCAACGACCTGAAGCGCCGTATGCAGGGCGCGCTCAGCGTGTTCAAGAACGACCTCGCAGGCCTCCGTACCGGTCGCGCCAGCGTGAGCCTTCTCGATCCCATCGTTGTGGTCGCCTACGGCAGCACCATGCCGCTCAATCAGGTAGCCACCGTGTCGGTTCCCGAGCCGCGCATGCTCTCCGTTCAGGTGTGGGACAAGGGCATGGTGCACGCCGTCGACAAGGCGATTCGGGAGTCGAACCTCGGTCTCAATCCGATCATTGAGGGAACGCTCCTTCGTCTGCCGATTCCCGAGCTCAACACCGAGCGCCGCAAGGAACTGGTGAAGATCGCGCACAAGTATGTCGAGGCGACCAAGGTGGCCATTCGTCACGTGCGCCGCGACGGTCTTGATGAGCTGAAGGATCTCGAGAAGGAAAGCCTCATCTCCGAGGATTCGCTTCGCGTCTATTCGGATCGCGTGCAGAAGATAACCGACGAGTCGATTGCCGAGGCGGATCGGATGCTGGCCGCCAAGGAACAAGAGATCATGCAGGTCTGATCCGCAGCTGTGGGCTGATGGGTCGTTGTGGTCTCGGGGAGGGGCAGGTCGGACATGGCGGGGCTCGGAACGGCGCCGGCGGAGAACGCTGCGAAGGCGGGGCTGCCGCGCCATGTCGCCATCATCATGGACGGCAATGGGCGATGGGCTCGTTCGCGCGGGCTGCCGCGTGCCGAGGGGCACAGGCGGGGCGTGCAATCGATCCGCGATATCGTGGGGCATGCCAGGGCCATCGGTCTGGAGTGGCTGACCGTCTTCGGCTTCTCATCGGAGAACTGGTCTCGTCCGGCTGAAGAAGTCAGTGAGCTGATGGGGCTCCTGAAGCTTTTCATCCGCCGGGATCTTGCCGAGTTGAAGCGCGCCAACGTCCGTGTGCGCGTGATCGGCGGACGCGACAATCTGTCCGGCGACATAGCCGCTCTGCTGGTCGAGGCAGAGGAGAAGACGGCTGGCAACACTGGCCTCAATCTTGTCATTGCTTTCAATTACGGTAGCCGTGACGAGATCGCACGGGCGACAAGGACGCTCGCCCGCGAGGTGGCTGCCGGTCGCCTAGGCGCCGACGAGATTACCGCCGATATCATCGCGGCGAAGCTCGACACCGCCGGGATGCCCGATCCCGATCTCATCATTCGTACAAGTGGCGAGCAGAGGCTTTCCAACTTCCTGCTGTGGCAGGCCGCTTATGCCGAGTTCGTGTTCGTCCCCGACTACTGGCCTGATTTCGATGGCGTCGCTTTCGATCGGGCGATCGCCGAGTATCTCGGTCGCGATCGCCGCTTCGGCGGGTTGTCTCAGAAAGACGAGGTCCGATGAACGCGCCGACCCCAGAATTCGGCAAGCCAGGCTCCGAGCTCGTTCTGCGTCTGCTGTCTGCCTCCGTGCTTGCGGCGGCGACCATCGCAGCACTCTGGGCTGGTGGTTTGGTCTTCGCCGTGCTCGTCGCGGTTGCCGCCGTGCTGATCCTGCGCGAGTGGATGGCCATGAGTGGGCCGTTTTCCTTTCGGGCTGCGCCTTGGGCCTTGATGGCTTTCGTAGCCGTTACGGTGATGACGGGGCGCGAGGAGCCGCTTCAGTCGCTCGGCTTCACCGTGCTGGTGGCGGCAGCTCTGCTTCTGGCGCGCGTTTCCGAGCCGCGCGTGGCCTGGCTGTCGCTCGGGATTGTCTATGCAGGCGCTCCGGCGGTCGCCGTTGTTGCCTTGCGCGGGGCGGATACATTCACCTTTGCCTCGACCGGAGCGGTCGCCGTTGTTTTCGTTCTTGCCGTCGTCTGGGCAACCGATACGGCCGCGTACTTCTCCGGTCGACTGATCGGCGGCCCCAAGCTGGCCCCGCGTTTCTCGCCGAAGAAGACCTGGTCGGGCGCTCTCGGTGGGGCGCTCGCCGGAGTTGTCGTGGGGTGCTTGGTTGTCGCTGCGGCCGGCGTGAACGTGAGCGTCGCCCTGGTGCTGATCGCGCTGTTGCTTTCGGCCGTGGGCCAGGTGGGTGATCTCGGTGAGTCCGCCATGAAGCGGCACTTCGGCGTCAAGGACTCGGGCGTACTGATTCCCGGACATGGCGGCATTATGGATCGCGTCGATGGCCTCGTCGCTGCGCTTGTCGTCGCGGCTGCGATTGGCCTTGCGCGAGATTGGCTCTCGGGCGGTGGCATTGCCGCCGGCCTTCTCATCTGGTGATGACGATGACATCGACAACGGAGGCAGAAGGCAAGGGGGCGACCTCGGACGGTCATGCGCCGCGCCGATTGTCCATTCTCGGCGCCACCGGGTCGATCGGCCTCAATGTGTTGGACTTGGTTGCCGCCGAGCCCGGCCGCTTCGCGGTCGAGGCGCTGACTGCCGGCCGAAACGCGCGCGAACTGGCTGCGCTCGCCATTCGGTTCTCTGCCCGGATTGCCGTTGTCGCCGACCCCTCCGCTTACGCCGAGCTTCGCGAGCATCTCGTCGGAACGGGCATCGAAGCGGCGGCGGGTGCCGATGCCGTAGCGGCAGCGGCTGCCCGGTCGACCGACATTCTCGTATCTGCGATCGTCGGATTCGCCGGCCTTGCGCCAAGCCTCGCCGCACTCGGCGCGACGCGGACGCTCGCATTGGCCAACAAGGAGACGCTGGTCTCCGCCGGCCCCTTGTTCCTGGCGACGGCGCAACGGGAAGGTACGCGCATTCTGCCGGTGGACAGCGAACACAACGCCATCTTTCAGGTCTTCGAGACCGACAATGCCGCGAACGTGTCCGAGGTGATCATTACCGCCTCCGGCGGCCCCTTTCTGCGGACGCCGAAACAGGAGCTTGCCGCCGCTACGCGCGATATGGCGCTCAAGCACCCGAAGTGGAGCATGGGGCCGAAGATCACCATCGATTCCGCGACGCTGATGAACAAGGGGCTTGAGCTGATCGAAGCCTACCGCCTCTATCCGGTTTCGGTCGACCAGCTCTCGGTGCTCGTGCATCCTCAGTCGGTGGTGCATGGCCTTGTTCGCTACAGGGACGGCTCGCTGCTTGCCGAGCTTGGCGTGCCGGACATGCGCACGCCAATCGGTTATTGTCTTTCTTGGCCGGAACGTCGGCCAACGACGGTCAAGCCGCTTGATCTCGCGACGATCGGGACGCTGACCTTCGAAGCGCCCGATCGCGATCGGTTCCCCTGCCTGCCGCTGGCCGAGGCCGCGATGCGCCGGGGGGATGGCGCCCCCTGCGTGCTCAATGCCGCCAATGAGGTTGCTGTCGAGGCCTTCCTCGCTGGCCGGATCGGCTTCCTTGACATCGCCCGCGTCGTCGAGGCGACCCTTGCCAAGATTGACACGGAGGGCGGTCTGTCTGAGCCGTCCTCGTTGGCCGCTGCAACCGAACTCGATGGTTGGGCTCGCAAGATCGCCTTGGCCTGCCTATAGTGGAATGGATCAGACGTTTCCTTGAAGCCGTTGGCGACTGGGGCAGACAGGATCACGAGAGGATGAAGCATTGGGTTTTCTCGCGGCAACCGGCGGCACACTGATCGGAACGGTGATTCCCTTTCTGGTCGTGCTGACCGTGGTGGTCTTCGTTCACGAACTCGGACACTTCTGGGTCGCACGTCGGGCCGGCGTCGCCGTCAGCGTTTTCTCCATCGGCTTCGGCCCCGAACTTCTGGGGCGGACCGATCTCAAGGGGACGCGCTGGAAGCTTTCGGCCATCCCGCTCGGCGGCTACGTGCGCTTCATCGATGATGCCAATGCTGCCAGCCAACCTGGCGAGAAGTCGACCGAGCCGGGGGCGTTCCAGTCGAAGGGGCTCGCCGCCCGCGCGGCCGTGGTGGCGGCAGGTCCGGCCGCCAACTTCCTGTTCGCGATCGCCGTGCTCTCTGCCCTTTTCTACGCATTCGGCAAGCCGATGATCGCTCCGGTCGCCGGTGCCGTCGAACCGGGGAGTCCGGCGGCGGAAGCCGGTTTCCAGCCTGGCGACCGCATCGTCGCCATAGATGGCGGTCCCGTTGAGAGTTTCGCCGACATCCAGCGTGTGGTCATGCTGCAAAATGGGGTCGAGCTGGCCATCGACATCGATCGCTCCGGCACCCGGTTGACGTTGCATGCCACGCCTCGGTCGAGAGAGATCGTCGACGGCTTCGGCGAAAAGCAGATCGTGCCGGTGCTTGGCTTGAGGCAGACCAACCCCACTGTCGAGTTGCGAAGCTTCGGACCGTTCGGGGCTGTTCGCGAAGCGGCGCGCGAAACGTGGTCTATCGTCGACAGTACTCTGTCGTCCGTGGCCGGAATGTTCTCCGGGCGAACTTCCACGACGCAAATCAGCGGTCCGATCGGCATCGCCCGCGTCAGCGGTCAGGTCGCGGCGATGGGTTTGATACCGCTCATTAACCTTGCTGCGATTCTGTCTATTTCGATCGGTCTCATTAACCTCTTCCCAATTCCCATGCTGGACGGTGGACATCTGGCGTTCTACGCGATTGAGGCGTTGCGCGGGCGTCCGCTGCCGGAGCGGGCTCAGGAGATCGGCTTCGGCATCGGCTTCGCTATCGTCTTGGGGCTGATGGCCTTTGGCGTGCTCAACGATATAGCCAAGATCGCATCGGGTTAGGCCTCGCTCGTGACCTTCGGGTCACGCACGACATGGAAAACGGCACCGTTCATGGCAAGGTCGCTTGCGCATCGTGGCAAAGACTGTAAAAACCTTTTGATCGGAATCTCTAACAAGGGTTCCCAATCGGCTCAGGCCGCAGAAACTCGGGTACGTGATTAAATGCGCTCATTCAAAGAATGGACGAAAGTCGTCGCCGCCTCCGCTGCTTTGCTTGTAGCGGCACCTTTGTGGGGCGGGTTTGTGCCAGAGTTGGGCGCAATCTCGGCAGAGGCCGCAACTACGGGTCGGGTAACGGTCGTCGGTAACACGCGCGTCGAGCCCGAGACGATCGCGGCTTACGTCAAGGGGACGCCTGGGCGTGCTCTGAGCGCGGCCCAGGTCGACGAGTCGATCAAGGCGCTGTTCGCGACCGGCATGTTCTCCGACGTGCAGATCAGCCAGTCCGGTGGGCGGGTTGTCGTGAAGGTCGTCGAGAACCCGGTGATCGCTCGCGTCGCCTTCGAGGGCAACGACGTTAAGTCCGACGAGATGTTGAAGGGCGTTATCGAGCTACAGCCACGTTCGGTACTGACGCAAGGCAAGGTTGAGTCCGACACGCAGCGCATTCTTGAGCTCTATCGTCGGAGCGGTCGTTATGACGCGACTGTCGAGCCCAAGCAGGTCGATCTTGGCAAGGGGCGCGTGGATCTCATCTTCCAGATCAACGAAGGGCCGCGCACCGAGGTCAGCCAGATCACGTTCGTCGGCAACAAGGCTTATTCCGACTACCGTCTGTCCAGTATCATCTCCACCAAGGAGTCGGGACTTTTCGGTTGGTTTAAGACGTCCGATACCTACACGCCGGAGAAGCTGAGCGCCGATCAGGAGGCGTTGCGTCGCTTCTATTACAATCATGGCTATGCTGACTTCCGCGTGGTGTCGGCCACCGCCGATTTTGATCGTCAGCAGAATTCGTTCTTCCTGACGTTCACCGTCGATGAAGGCGAGCGTTACAAGTACGGTGATGTCAAGGTCGAGACGACGTTGCCGGATCTCAACGCCGACGATCTCAAGGCTATGACTCTGACGCGTTCGGGCGATACGTACTCGGCTGCGGAGGTGGACAAGTCCCTCGAGGCGATCACGACGGCTGTCGCGGCCAAGGGCTATGCCTTTGTGCAGGTGCGGCCGCGCGGCGACCGTGACTACGCCAACCGCACCATCGCTGTGACCTATTTCGTCGATGAAGGTACTCGTGCCTATATCGAACGCATCAATATCATCGGCAATGACCGTACTCGTGATTACGTTATCCGCCGTGAGTTCGATATCGGCGAAGGCGATGCCTATAATCAGGTGCTGATCGAGAAAGCCGAGCGCAGGCTCAAGAATCTTGGCTACTTCGAGAATGTACGCATCTGGTCTGAGCAGGGATCATCGGTCGACAAGGTAATCGTCAACGTGCAGGTTGATGACAAGCCGACCGGCGAGTTGAGCGTCGGTGCCGGTTACTCCACTACGAATGGCATTCTGGCCGAGCTGTCGCTGACCGAGAAGAATTTCCTCGGCCGCGGCCAGTATGTGCGCGCTTCTGTGTCGAAGGGTATCACCACCGATGGCAAGAGCGGCGACTCCTCCTACGAGTTGTCGTTTACCGAGCCTTACCTGTTCGATCGTCGTCTTGAAGGTGGCTTTGATGTCTATCGCCGCAATTACAGCGAAGGCGACAATGGTGTTCACCCCTATGACGAGGCAAATACAGGCGGCAAGATTCGCTTCGGTGTGCCACTGAATGACGACACGACCCTGGGTCTCTTCTATGAGGGATACAAGCAGGAGATCAGCGGCGTTCAGGCGGCCTACAGCACGTTCGTTCCAACTGGTGATCGCTTCATCTCGATCGTCGGTGCGAGCCTGACCTACAACACGGTCGATGACTACTCCTTCCCGCGTAATGGTGTCTTCGCGCAGATCAAGCAGGAGTTCGCCGGCGTTGGTGGCGATGCCACATTCCTCAGAACCACTGGCCGCGTCGAGTACTACAAGGAACTCGTGGAAGACTGGGATCTCATCGGTCACCTCGGCGCCAAGGGCGGTGCCATGTTCGGCCTGGATGGGGACCTCGAGACCATCGACCAGTTCCAGGTGGGGGGCTCCATCATCCGCGGCTTCGAGTCCAATGGTATCGGACCGCGCGATTCCTCCGGTTATGCGCTTGGCGGCCGGTATTTCTTCGCGGCGAGTGCCGAGACGATCTTCCCGGTTCCGTTCGTTCCGCAGGAGTATGGCTTCTGGGGTTCGGTGTTCGCCGATGCCGGTACGCTTTGGTCGTCCGACAAGACGACAGCCAGCTCCGACAACGGCCTTGCGCTGCGCGCCTCGGTCGGCGCCGGTCTGGTTTGGCAGTCGCCGTTCGGCCTGCTTCGCGCCGACTTTGCCTACCCGGTCATGAAGGAAGATGCCGACAGGACCCAGGTGTTCCGCTTCTCGGGCGGTACCAAGTTCTGAGGTCATTGCCTTGCAGATCTTCAACCGCCGCGCCACAAGCGCGGCGGTTTCATTTTGAGCCAAAGCCAGCTTAGGGGCGGAGCAGGCTTGCGGCTTTTGGAGTGAAGAACAGGGCGACCTAGACGACCATGATGGCCAGATGTCCGGCTTCCATTGGTGGCTGGAGGCGTCCCATCGGTTGACACCGCCGCAAAGCAATGGCTAATGCCTTCCGTTCCGGTGACATCGCAGCCGGTCGCAGCGGTAAGCCGAGCGGCCGCAGAGCCAGTGGTGCCTCAACCGAAACGAAGAAGGAAGGCGTACGTCCGGCTCGGTTGTCGACCGGCAGGGACGAGCGAGTGTTGTCATGACCGATCCAGTATTCTTCGCGCCCTCCGGTCCGCTCAGACTTGCCGAGGTGGCGCGTATTGCGGGTGGGGAAGTCGCGCGGGGCGACGTCGATATCGCCATCGGCCGCGTGGCGCCGCTCGACCAGGCCGGCCCGGGCGATCTTTCCTTCCTCGACAATCCCCATTACGTCGCTTCCTTCCGCGAGACTCGGGCCTCGGTCGTGATTTGCTCGGCGGCTCATGTTGCCGACGCCCCCGCGAGCGCGGCCGTCGTCGTGGCCCAGCAGCCCTACCGGGCAATGGCGATGATCATGCAGGCGCTGTTTCCCGACGCCTTCCGCCTGAAAGGACCTTTCGGCGAAGCGGGAGTGTCGTCGGCGGCAAATGTGCACCCCACCGCGCGTCTCGAAGAAGGTGTAACCGTCGAGCCGGGCGCCGTCATCGGCGCGGGCGCGGAGATCGGCGCAGGGAGCGTGGTGTCGGCCAACGCCGTCGTCGGTCGTGGTGTGCGTTTCGGCCGCGACGGCTACATCGGTGCTGGGGTGACGCTGCAATACGCGCTCGTCGGCAACCGGGTCATCATCCATCCGGGCTCACGCATTGGCCAGGACGGCTTTGGTTTTGCGATGGGGCCGCGCGGCCACCTCAAAGTTCCTCAGATCGGCCGGGTCGTGATTCAGGACGACGTCGAGATTGGTGCCAACGTGACCATCGATCGTGGTTCCAATCGGGACACGGTGATCGGTGAGGGCACCAAGATCGATAATGGCGTGCAGATCGGCCACAACGTCGAAGTTGGCCGGCATTGCGTGCTGGTGGCTCAGGTCGGCATCTCGGGCTCGACGCAGCTCGAGGATTTCGTGGCGATTGGCGGTCACACAGGGCTTGCCGGTCATATTCGCATTGGAATGGGCGCCCAGATTTCGGGGGGCGCCATGGTGAAGGACAGCATTCCCGCGGGGACGCGCTACGTCGGCAACCCGGCGAAGCCGATTCGGGAGTGGACCAAGGAACAGATGGCCTTGAAGAAGGCCGTGAAGCAGGCGACGGGAAGGGACGAAACGTGAGCGAAACCGATACCGCAAGGGCACCGGCCGAAGCCGGAACGTCGAACAAGGGCACCCTGGGGGTCATGGATATTCAGGCGCTCCTCAAGGCTCTGCCCCATCGTTACCCCTTCATGATGATCGATCGGATCATCGAGATCGACGGCGATAACTCGGCCATCGGTATCAAGAACGTCACTATCAACGAGCCGCAGTTTCAGGGGCATTTCCCCGATGCGCCGGTGATGCCGGGCGTGTTGATGATCGAGGGCATGGCTCAGACGGCCGGCGCCATCTGTGTCAATGCCACCGAAGGAATGGCCCCGAAGCTGGTCTACTTCATGACCATCGACAAGGTGAAGTTCAGGAAGCCGGTTGGCCCGGGCGACGTGGTCGAGTATCACGTCCGCAAGATGAAGAAGCGCGCCAACATGTGGTGGTTTGAGGCCACGGCCATCGTCAGCGGCACCAAAGTTGCCGAGGCTGAGCTCAGCGCCATGCTGGTGAATGCCTGACCGATTGCCGCCGCGTTGCCGCGCCGTAATACGCTGAAACATTATTTGCAGCCTTTCTCCCGGCAACGAAAGCTATAGGGAAGCGAGCGGCTCGCCGTCGCTTTGCCGCCGAGGATCAATCGCATGCCCACCATCCATCCTACCGCTGTTGTCGACCCGGCTGCCGAGATCGGAAACGACGTCAGCATCGGGCCTTTCAGCGTGGTCGGTCCCAACGTACGGCTGGGCGACGGGGTGGTCCTGCACGCGCACACCGTGGTGGACGGGCGCACGACGCTCGGGGCCGGCGTGACCGTATTCCCGCACGCTACTGTCGGCATGGTGCCCCAGGATCTGAAATACCATGGCGAGCCGAGCCGCCTCGAAGTCGGCGAACGCACGGTCATTCGCGAGTGCGCAACGCTGCATCTCGGAACCGAGGGTGGCGGCATGCTGACGCGCGTCGGCGCTGGTTGCCTCCTGATGGCCAACGCTCACGTGGCCCATGACTGTGTCGTCGGCAACAACGTCATCCTGGTCAATTGCGCCACGCTCGGCGGGCATGTCCATATTGGCGACAACGCCATTCTGGGTGGGCTCAGCGCCGTGCACCAGTGGGTTCGGATCGGCGAGGGCGTGATGGTCGGTGGCATGACCGGCGTCGAGAACGACATCATTCCCTTCGGCATCGTCACCGGCAACCGTGCCCGCCTGGGCGGATTGAACCTCGTCGGGCTCCGGCGTGCCAGTTACCCCCGCGACGATATCCACGCGTTGCGAAACGCCTACAAGCTTCTATTCGAGGGCGACGATCCCTTGTCCGTGCGTCTCGACCGCGTCGTCGAGACCCATGGCGGCAGCCAACTGGTCGATCGTATGGTCGAGTTCATCCGGGCTGGGGGGGATCGTGCCATCTGCACGCCGCGAAGCCGGGACGGCGAGGCCGAATGACCCGGGAGACCGCTTCCGACCGCCCGACCCTGGGCATCATCGCAGGTGGCGGCGGCGTCCCCGTTGTCGTGGCGCAGGCGGCCGAGGCGGCAGGAAGGCCTGTCGTGGTGTTCGGCATCGTCGGAGAGGCCGACCTGGACATCGAGGCCTTTCATCACCATTGGTTGCGTTGGGGTGAAATCGGCCGCCTTTTCGACCTCATGGCGCGCGAGCGCGTCGGCGAGGTGGTGATTTGCGGCGCCGTGAACCGGCCTGATTTCTCGGCGATTCGAGTCGATCTCGGCGCTGTGCTGAGCTTGCCGAAGATCCTGTCGCTCATGGTCGGTGGCGACGACACCGTATTGAAAAACGTTGTCCGCTTTCTTGAGGATCGCGGTTATCGTGTTGTCGGGGCCCATCAGGTCGCGCCGGAGCTGGTCGGCGGGAACGGCAATCTGGGGCGCTTCAAGCCCAGCGACGATTCCGAGGCCGACATTGTGAAAGGTGTCGAGGCGTCGCTGTCGCTCGGTCGGCTCGATATCGGCCAGGCCGTCGTGGCGATTTCGGGTCGGGTCATCGCGGTAGAGGGTATCGAGGGTACCGACGAGCTCCTGCAGCGCGTGGCGGACCTCAGGAAGCGTGGCCGCCTCAAGGCGGCGCATCGTTCCGGCGTACTGGTCAAAGCGGCCAAGCCTCAGCAGGATCTGCGAGTCGATCTGCCGACGATCGGTCCCAGGACGGTGGAGATGGCGGCGGCGGCGGGGCTTGCCGGCATCGTCGTGGAGTCCGGGCGAGTCATGATTGTCGATCGATCTGCCACGGTCGCCGCAGCGGATGCGGCCCGGTTGTTCTTGCAGGTCCGATCGTTCTCGGATGGCAAGTCATGACTGGAAGCTCGCCGCTCCGCGTCGCCATCGTCGTCGGCGAGGAGTCCGGCGATCAGCTCGGTGCGCGGCTGATGGTCGCGCTGAAGCAGCTGTCGACGCACCCGGTCGAGTTCTTCGGCGTCGGCGGCGACCGTATGGCCGCCGAGGGGATGCCGAGCCTGTTCTCCCTGCACGACATTGCCGTCATGGGCTTTGGTCCGGTCGTCAAGCGTCTGCCGCTCATTCAGCTTCGTACCGCCGAAACCGCTGGCGCCGTCATTGCCGGGCGGCCGGACGTCTTGGTGATCATCGACAGCCCCGACTTTACCCATCGCGTGGCGCGCGATGTCCGGTGCGCGCTGCCTGGCTTGCCCATCATCGACTACGTCTGTCCTTCCGTTTGGGCCTGGCGGCCCAACAGAGCCCGCAGGATGGCGTCTTACGTCGATCACGTACTCGCATTGCTTCCGTTCGAACCGGCCGTCCTGAAGCGTCTGAGCGGCCCTGAGGCGACCTATGTCGGCCATCCGCTGATCGATCGTCCGGAGCAGCTCACGCCCGCTCTCGGGGAGCGCGCTTCGTTGGGAGACTCTGCGCCGCCGACGCTGCTGGTGCTCCCGGGTAGCCGCTCCGGCGAAATCGACCGAATGCTGGCGCTGTATGGGCGGGTTCTGGATGTACTCGCCGCACGCGGTCTCGCGTTTCGCCCCGTGCTGCCGGCGGTGGATCGCCTCAAGGCGCGCATTGAGCGGGAAACCTCGGGGTGGGCTGTGCGCCCCCATGTCGTCACCGGCGAGGCAGAGAAGTGGGCCGCCTTCCGGTCGGCGCACGCGGCGCTTGCCACATCCGGCACCGTGACGCTGGAGTTGGCGCTCGCCGGCGTTCCAAGCGTGATCGCCTATGCGCGCGATCCGCTGTTCCGCCTAATATCCGAGGTCGCCCGTCGGATTCCGGGGCTGGTCAACATCAGCATGTTCGGTCTCGCCAACATCATTCTCGGAGAGAAGGCGAGCCCGGAGTTTCTCGATCCCGATCTTGCACCCGAGAGGCTTGCCGACGCTCTGGCGCCTCTTCTATCCGAGACCAAAGCCCGCGCCGAGCAACTTGCCGCCTTTGCACGTCTGCGCGGCATGATGGCTTTGCCGGACGGTCGGCCTGCCGCCGAAACGGCGGCGAACGTGGTGCTTCGGCTCGCTACGCGTTGAGGGCGCGTTTCCCGCCCAAACGGAAAGCCCCCGGCATTGCTGCCAGGGGCGATTGTCTTGCGCTAAAAACCGGTCAGCCGTGCCTCAGTCGCGCTTGTCGTACTCCACGTAGTCGCGCTGCGGCGCGCCGATATAGAGCTGGCGCGGACGGCCGATCTTCTGGCTCGGATCCTCGACCATTTCCTTCCACTGGGCGATCCAGCCGACGGTACGGGCGACGGCGAACAGCACGGTGAACATGGAGGTCGGGAAGCCCATCGCCTTCAGCGTGATACCCGAATAGAAATCGATGTTCGGGTAGAGCTTCTTCTCGATGAAATACTCGTCGCTGAGCGCGATCCGCTCCAGTTCGACGGCCACGTCGAGCAGCGGGTCATCCTTGATGCCGAGCGTCTGCAGCACTTCGTGGCAGGTCTGCTGCATGATCTTGGCGCGCGGGTCATAGTTCTTGTAGACGCGATGACCGAAGCCCATCAGGCGGAACGGGTCGTTCTTGTCCTTGGCGCGGGCGATATATTCGGGGATGCGATCCACCGACCCAATCTCGGCCAGCATGTTGAGCGCCGCTTCGTTGGCGCCGCCATGCGCCGGACCCCACAGGCAGGCAATGCCGGCGGCGATGCAGGCGAACGGATTGGCGCCGGACGAACCGGCAAGGCGCACCGTCGAAGTCGAGGCATTCTGCTCGTGGTCGGCGTGCAGGGTGAAGATGCGATCCATCGCCCGAGCGAGAACCGGGTCCACCTTGTAGTCTTCGGCGGGAACCGCGAAGCACATGTGAAGGAAGTTCGCCGCGTAGTCGAGGTCGTTCTTAGGATGGATGAACGGTTGGCCGATCGAGTACTTGTAGGCCATGGCCGCGATCGTCGGCATCTTGGCGATCATCCGGTGGGAAGCGATCATCCGCTGGTGCGGATCGGAGATGTCGATTGAGTCGTGATAGAAGGCCGACAGCGCGCCGACCGTGCCGACCATCACCGCCATCGGATGGGCGTCGCGACGATAACCCTGGAAGAAGCGGGTCATCTGCTCGTGAATCATCGTGTGGCGGGTGATATGGCGGTCGAACTGCTCCTTCTGCGCGTGAGTCGGCAGTTCGCCGTAGAGCAGAAGATAGCAGGTCTCGAGATAGTCGCCTTCAAGCGTCAGCTGCTCGATCGGGTAGCCGCGGTAGAGCAAAACGCCCTTGTCGCCATCGATGTAGGTGATCTTGGATTCGCAGGCGCCAGTCGACGTATAGCCCGGATCGTACGTGAAGTGGCCGGTCTTGCCATAGAAGGAGGAGATGTCCATCACGCTCGGACCGATGCTTGCGTCCTTGAGCGGGAACTCATAGGTCTTGTCATCGATGGTGACGGTTGCGTTCTTCGTGGTCATTCGGTCGGATCTCCAGCAGAGGTGATCGGGTGGACCAGGCCAATGAGGGGAAGGACAAATCGTTTACGCTTACGTAAACTGCAGGCCAACCTCCCAGTCGCATGTCGATCTTCACGTAGCGGAAAATCCCTACTCCGGCAAGCCGTCGAATTGGCGGTCAGACTTGCCATTTCGGCTGAGGTGCGGAACCACACCGTTGCCATGGGAGTTGTTGTTTCGGTGAGCTTTTTCACCCCGTAGGGTGCTCCGCCTTGCTGAGCTTGGCACGAAGCTTTTCGCCTTCCCGCGTTTCTGCTCGCAAGGAAGTGAAAACCCCGCCGCGGCGGGGCCGGGCGGGGTTGGCGATTTTCAGCTCTTTTGGGAGATCAGCCGGCCAATGCGTCACTGATGCGGCCAAGCGCTTCGTCGCGGCCGAGCACGGCGAGGACATCGAAGATCGGCGGCGAGGTTGTGCGGCCGGTGGCGGCGGCCCGAAGGGGCTGCGCCACTTTGCCGAGCTTGAGGCCGGTTTCGGCCGCGTAGGCACGCACGATTTCCTCGGTGGCGGCAGCGGTCCATTCCGGCAATGCCGTCAGGCGCGGCAGCAGCTCGGCCAGCGCCGCCTTTCCGGAGGCGTCGAGCAGCGCAGCCGCCTTTTCATCGGGAGCCAGCGGCCGGCTGGCGAACAGGAAGCCGGCATTGTCGATCAGTTCAAGGAGCGTCTTGGCGCGTTCCTTGAGGCCAGGCATGGCGGCGGCGAGCTGCGCTTTCTTGCCTTCGTCGAGCTTCGCCTTGAGATCCTCGCCGCCGGGAATGTGGTCGAGCAGGGCGACGACGTGGTTCACCAACTCGTCGTCTGGCGTCTGGCGGATGTAGTGGCCGTTCAGATTCTCGAGCTTGCCGAAATCGAATCGCGATGGCGAGCGGCCGATACCCTCGAGGTCGAACAGAGCGATCATCTCGTCAGGTGACAGAATCTCCGCGTCGCCATGCGCCCAGCCGAGTCGGACGAGGTAGTTGCGAAGCGCCACCGGCAGGTAACCCATGGCGCGATAGGCCTCGACACCCAGCGCGCCGTGGCGCTTCGAGAGCTTGGCGCCGTCCGGTCCGTGGATCAGAGGGATGTGCGCCACCTTCGGCATGTCCCAGCCGAGAGCATCGTAGATGATCTTCTGGCGCGCCGTATTGGTCAGGTGATCGTCACCACGGATGATCTGGGTCACGCCCATGTCATGGTCGTCGACGACCACCGCATGCATGTAGGTGGGCGTACCATCCGAACGCAGGATGATGAAGTCGTCGAGATCCTTGTTGGGGAACGTAACGGTGCCCTGCACCGCGTCCTCGATCATCGTCTCGCCGTCCAGCGGCGCCTTGATGCGCACCGACGGCTTGACGCCGGCAGGAGCCTCGGATGGGTCACGGTCACGCCAGCGGCCATCGTAGCGCGGCGGCAGGCCGTTCGCCTTGGCGGTCTCGCGCATCTCGTTGAGCTCGTCGGGCGTGCAATAGCAATAGTAGGCCTTGCCCGCAGCGACCAGCTCGCGCGCCACGTCGGCGTGACGATCGGCACGCTTGAACTGGGAGATGGGCTCCCCCTCCCAGGTGAGGCCCAGCCAAGTCAGGCCGTCGATGATCGCGTCGACCGCGGCCTGCGTCGAACGTTCGCGGTCGGTGTCCTCGATGCGAAGCAGCATCTTTCCGTCGTGCCGCTTGGCGTAGAGCCAGTTGAAGAGCGCCGTCCTCGCGCCTCCAATGTGCAGAAAACCGGTGGGGGATGGCGCAAAACGCGTGACGACGGGCGTGGACATCGACAATAGTTCCGAAAATACCAGGGTTGGCCCGGAAAGGACGGCGGACCGTCGTCGGCCGGACATAGCGTGGACGGCGTCTTACAGGAAAGCCGCGCGTTTCGCAAAATAAGTTCGCGGCCACGGCCGCGTCGGCAACCGAAATAGGCGGCGAGTGTGACGGTCGGGACCGAGACAAGCATCGAGCGCCACGGCCAGGGGCGGTCTCCAATCGGCGCGCAATGGCGTCGCGTGGTCTCGACACTCCGGAAGTCTTTCGCCCGCGACCTTGATGACGGGCGTGGGTTTCTCTGGTGGCCGGTTGCCGCCGCTGTCGGTGCGGCCATGTACTTCGCCCCGATCAGCGAGCCTTCCGCGATCGAGTTCGCGCTCGTCGGATCTGGTTTCGCGGTCATGCTCGTCGTGATCGTCCGTCTGTCGCCGTCGGTGCCATTGGTGCCGATCCTCATCTGCCTCGCCTGTGCCGGCTTCCTGCATGCAGCCCTGATGACGCGGCTTACCGCTCATCCAGTGTTTCCCTTCGAGCGAACCGTAAAGCTGCGCGGGCATGTCGTGGCCGTCGAGGATAGGGGAAAAGGCGCGGTACGCCTGCTCGTTCAGCCGGCCGAGATGGAGCCTGCCCCAAGGGCAGGCATGCCGCCGCTCGTTCGCGTGACGACTCGTGGGGCGCTGACGAAACCCGGTGAGGCCGTGTCGATGCTGGCGCGTCTCGCGCCGCCGATGCCGCCTCCTCTTCCGGGTGGCTACGACTTTGCTCGCGTCGCATGGTTTGCCGGCATCGGTGCCAGCGGGTTCTCCTATGGGAGCGTCAAGCCGTGGCCGGACGCGCCTTCGCCTGGCATGAAGTTCACCATTCTCAGCCGCATCGAAACCTTGCGTACGGTCGCGGCGGGGCGCATTCGTCAAGCTCTTCCCGGCGATGCCGGGGCCATCGCGGCCGCGCTGATCGTTGGTGACCGAGGTAGCATTTCACGCCCGACCAACGAAGCCATGCGCATCGCCGGCGTATCGCATGTGCTGTCGATCTCCGGCATGCACATGAGCCTTGTTGCCGCCTTTCTGTTTGGCGGCATCCGTCTTGTTCTGGCGCTGATTCCTGCGCTGGCGCTGACCCTGCCGATCAAGAAGATCGCCGCCGTGCTGTCGATGGTCGGGACCGGCGCCTATTTCGTCGTCTCGGGCATGGGCGTGCCGGCGGAGCGGTCGATGATCGTCGTGGCGGTGTCGCTGATCGCGGTGCTGATCGATCGTCGCGCACTGTCGCTGAGAGTGGTGGCGGTTGCAGCTCTGATCACCTTGGCCTTTTCGCCGGAGGCGGTGATGGAGCCCGGTGCGCAAATGTCGTTCGCAGCCGTCGTGGCGCTGATGGCCGGGCTCGAAGCTTGGCGCTCCAGGCGAGGTGAGACGGGGGACACCGGCGACGTCAACTTGCTCGCCCGCATGGTGCGGCGGTTCGCGCTATGGGTCATGGCCGCTTTGGCAGCGACCGTGCTCGCCGGTTTCGCGACGCTGCCGATGGCGCTCTATCACTTCGGCCGTCTGGCACCGCTGAGCATGATCGCCAACCTCGTTACCGAGCCACTGGTGTCGTTTGTGATCATGCCGGCGGCGCTCGTTTCGGCACTGGTGATGCCGCTCGGTCTTGAGAGGCTGCCGCTTGCCATCATGGGCTTCGGCATCGATGGCATGATCGCTGTGGCCCGAGCCGTTGCCGACTGGACGCCCGGCGGCGGCCTATACGGTCGCCCCATCGGGTGGACCATGCTGGCCGTCGCTGCGGGCGGGCTCTGGGTCTGCCTGTGGCGCGGCCGAAAGCGTTGGCTCGGGCTTGCGCCGATTCTCGTTGGCTTCGCCTTCGTACCCGTTGGTGTGCCCCCGGGGCTCATCGTCGCGGGGGATGGATCACTGGTCCTTGTCAGGGAGGAGAGTGGCGCCTGGTACAAGATTGGTCAAAAGGGCGGTTTCACGCTCGATGTGTGGATGGCGGCCCTGGGCATCGATCCGGCCCTGCTGCCTTCACTGGATAGCGACACGATCTGCGACGCCGAGGCGTGTTTCCTGAACGCTGGGAAGGGCCGTCCATCGGTGTCGGTTGTCAGTCGACCGTTCGCTTTTGGCGACGATTGCGCGATCGCCGACGTTCTGGTGTCCGGCCTGGAAGCGCCGCGATGGTGCCATCCGTCCGGCATGCTCATCGACGGGCGTCAACTCGCTTCGACTGGAACGCTTACTTACGATATCCGGATGGAAGGCGACGGCGGCATGCGTGTTGAGGAAACCGGTCGCGTGCTCGGCAATCCGCGTAGGCCGTGGCTTGCACCGACGCGTTGACGCTATGCTTCCTCGCCGGCGGAGGTGGCGAGCATCGCCTCGGTGCACACCCGATTGCGACCGGCTCTCTTGGCCAGGTAGAGGGCCGTGTCGGCGCGCTCGATCAGCGAGATGGCCGTGTCGCCCGCGTGGTAAGTCGCCACTCCGACGGAAACGGTGACGAAGCCGAGCGTTTCGCCGGTCGACCGCTTCTTCAACTCCTTCTCCTTGACGCTCTCCCGGATGCGTTCTGCCAACGCCTCGGCTCGCGAGAGGCTGGTTTTCGGAAGGATAATGGCGAACTCCTCGCCACCGTAGCGACACGCGAGGTGGTGCCCCTTGATCGCCTGCTTGACCGAAAGAGCTACCAGACGCAGCACCTGATCACCGGTCTGATGGCCGAAGCTGTCGTTGAACGACTTGAAGTTGTCGATGTCGGTAATGAGAAGAGAGAGAATGCCGTCCGTCTCGACGGCGTTGGCCACCGCTCTCTCGAGGGACTGGTCGAAGTGCTTGCGGTTGGCGAGCGTCGTCAGCTCGTCCGTCAGCGTCTCGAAACGCAAGGACTCCAGGCTTTCCTTGAGTTCTGAAATCTGCCGTTGGCTGTCGGCGAGCTGCCCTTCGAGCTCACGATTGACCTTCTCCGTTGCGCGTGTGGCAACAAGAAGGTCCCCGACGATACCGCGAAGACGTGACGGGTCGGGCTCGGCGCTGAGTTCGGTCGAGGCTTCGGACAGCGTCCCCGCATAGTTTGTGCTGGCGGCGATCGTTTTGTTCATCACGGTCATGACGCCTTCGATTTCGCCGGAGATACGACCGCCGACATCCTCAATGCGATCGGACAGGCGCGAAGGTGAGATGAACTGGTTGTAGATGGCGAGCAACTCCGCCTTGTCGATGCGGCCTTTGCTGCGAAGAATGTCGTTCACTGCGCGATTCAGCGCATGGTTGAACCCTGCGCAATAGTTGTACCAGAGCTCATAGTTTCTCGGGTAAGCGGCGTTCTCGTTACGCCGCAGCTGCGCCACGGCGGCCTCACCGTAACCGATCGTCCGCAAAAACTCTTCACGGTGCGCCATTGTCGCTGCCCATCGCTCCTCTCGTGACCTGCCATTTGATAGACCGCAGGCATGAATTGAGCGTTAAGCAAAGGTGGACGCGATCGCTAAAGCTTGAGCTTTCCGCCACTGGCCTGACGCCCTGTGGTGTTTTTTTCCGACCGCCAGACGCGAAATGCCACACTGCAAACGAAAACGGCGGCCTGGAAGGCCGCCGCACCAAGATTGAGAGTTATGCTCCGCTCAGTTCGCCGACTTGGCGATCCGCACCGGCCTCAACAGGAAGGCCGGCACATGGTCGCCAAGTCCGATGACGGTGGGGCCGTCATCGGTGTCGCGGCGCGGCAGCGGACGCGGGCGCTCTCCGGCGCGAACCGGCTGACGCGCGCCTGACCGCTCGGTCTTCGGCTCGCGCTCCGGCCGGGCCTCGCGCTCTGGCTTTGCTTCGCGTTCGGGGCGGGCACTGCGGCTCCGGCTCGGACGTGGAGCCTCCTCGGCCGAACTCTCGGCGGCGTCCGACGGCGCGGCCTCCTGGCGAGTGCGACGCGAGCGAGACGGAGCCCGAGCTTCGTCGCCGTCCGCCTTAGAACGGGAGCGGCGCGGCTCCTTGCCTTCGGCGGTCTTGCGGCCGCGCGACCGCTTGCGTGCTTCCGGATCGAAGACGATCGGATCGCCGATCCATTCGATGTCCGTGGTGATCAGCTTCTCGATGGCGGAGAGATGCTTCTCATCGTCCTGCGTGATGATCATCACCGCCGTGCCCGACCTTCCGGCCCGGCCCGTACGGCCGATGCGGTGAACGTAGTCCTCCGCGTGGATCGGCACATCGTAATTGAAGACGTGGCTGACATCGGGAATGTCGAGACCGCGCGCCGCCACGTCGGACGCCACGAGCAGGGTCAGTGCGCCCTTCTTGAAGGCGTCGAGCGTCGCCATGCGGGCGCGCTGGTCCATGTCCCCATGCAGGGCGCCGACGTTGAACCCGTGACGGACGAGGCTACGGAACACCACGGCCACATCGCGCTTGCGATTGCAGAAAACGATGGCGTTCTTGAGGTCCTGGGCGGCGGCGATCTGCGCGCGCAGTGTCTCGCGCTTCTCGAAGTCCTCGGTGCCCGAAACGACGAGGCGCTGAGCCACTGTCGTAGCGGCGCTCGCCGGCTTCGAAACCTCGACCTGGACCGGGTTGTTGAGGAAGTTCTCGGTCAGCGCCTGAATTTCGGGCGGCATGGTGGCCGAGAAGAACAGCGTCTGGTGGTTCTTGGTGACCAACTTGCAGATGCGCTCGATGTCGGGGATGAAGCCCATGTCGAGCATCCGGTCGGCCTCGTCGATGACGAGGATCTCGACGCCGGTCAACAGTAGGCGGCCGCGCTCGAAATGATCGAGCAGCCGGCCGGGCGTGGCGATCAGCACGTCGGCACCGCGATCAAGCTTGCGGTTCTGGTCGTCGAACGACACGCCGCCGATCAGCAGCGCGATGTTGAGGTTGTTGTTGATCGAATACTTGACGAAGTTTTCCTCGACCTGCGCTGCGAGTTCGCGCGTCGGTTCGAGGATCAGCGTTCGCGGCATCCGAGCGCGGGCGCGGCCGTTTTCGAGCAGGGTCAGCATGGGCAGCACGAATGCGGCGGTCTTGCCGGTGCCCGTCTGGGCAATGCCGATCACGTCTCGGCCGGCGACGGCATGCGGAATGGCTTCGGCCTGGATCGGCGTCGGATTCGTATAGCCGGCCGCTTCAACGGCCGCCATGACGCTGGCGCTCAGTCCGAGATCAGAAAAACTCATGTGGTGTGCGGTCTCTTGGGTAGGGGGATTCGAACACTGTAGACAGGCAAATCCACGCGCTTCCAGATCAACTTGGAACGATCCGGATATGGTGGGAGACCATATGTGGAATCGTCGGTATGTCAATCAATTCCTGCCAAATTGAGCGTTTATTGTTACTTTCGATGTCATGGGAGCGCTCTCGGAGGCTTTCATGGCAGGCTTTGCATGGTGCTGGTTTTGAGATGATCGCGAGGACCACATCGATGCGTCACTGTTGATCGGCAGATCTTCTTTGAAGGCGAGCAGTTCTACGCACTCTCTCCTCGCAGGTTGGCGCGGGGTGTGCCTGGCACAGCCACTCGAAAGAGGCTCGGCGGGCGCTCGACTGCAAGGCGCGGCGGGCTCTCCGCTCCCGAGCCGCTTTTTTGTGTGGGCCGGGCAACTGATGTTCTTGGGGCGAGTTCTACTTGACCTCGACGAAGGGCAGGGCCGCTCCCGGCAGCATTGTGGCCGGCAGTTGGCCATTCCACCTCTCGGAGTTGGTCAGTCGGATGATCATGTCGCCGTTGGCGTTGAGAGCTTCCGCCCGGGCCCGGATCGCCGCCGCCTCGGCCTCGCCCCTGAGGCGGATGCGCTCGGCATCGGCGCGGGCCTGGATTTGCGTAGCCTGCGCCGCTGCGGTGGCAGTCGCGAGTTGGCTGTCAGCACTGGCTCTCGCCTGCGTAACCGTGATTTCAGCCTGAACTTTCTCACGCTCGGCATTCTGCCGCAGTTTCATCACCTCGATTTCCGCCAACATACGCTGTTCGACCGAATTCTCGTAGGCATCGGAGAAGATGATGTCTTCGATGTTGACCTGATCGATCACCAAGGGGCCTGTAATGCCGGCTCGCACGGCGTCCTCGACGTCGGCCACAAACTTGCCCCGGTTCTGGATGACTGACGCAGCCGTATAACGGCCGAACACCGTCTTGAGGTCCTGGGGTAGCTTCCGAGCGACCAGGCGGGATTCCAGACCGTCAACGCCTGAGAACTGTCGGTAGACCTTGTCCACATCTGCCGGGGGCACGTGATAAACCACCGATACGGACAAGTTGGCCGGCTGCTGATCCTGACTGTAGGCTTCCAGACTGCTGTCGCCCGACCACTTAAGCGCCCGTTGCGTCACGTCGATTTTTACGACGGTCTCGAAGACCGGCAACTTGAAATGAAGTCCCGGCTCGACGGTTGCCACAAAGGCACCATTTCGAAGGAGCACGCCGCGCTCGGTCTCCTGAACCGTGAACCAGGCACTGTTCAGAAGAGCCAACAACACCACCGCAAGAAGGGCCAAAACGCCGAGGCGAACGTAGGTCATTGCTGGAGTATCCTTCGGAGGACGTGGGCGCGGCATGATGGAGCGCCTGCATGCCGTCTGCAACTTCTACGCGGTGAGGGCGCCGGATACTGGCGGACCACTAGCAAGCTATTGTTTCTAGTGGAGCTTTTGAATTTGGCATTTGAGCGGGCGCTCTATGTCAGGCGGGACTCAAATGTCAAATTCGCTCCACTAGATGTCCAGATCCTCGGCGAACTCGGCATTCTCCTGGATGAACTGGAAGCGACCTTCAGGCTTGTTACCCATCAGGCGCTCGACTGAATCCGCCGTCCGCTCCGCTTCGTCCTCCACCAGAACGACCCGCAGAAGCGTGCGTGTCTTCTTGTCCATGGTGGTTTCCTTGAGCTGCGACGGCATCATCTCGCCGAGGCCCTTGAAGCGGCCGATCTCGGGCTTCTTGTTCTTGAAGGTCGTGCGCAGCAGCTCTTCACGATGAGCGTCGTCTCGGGCGTAGATGGTCTTGCCGCCGTGGGTCAGGCGGTAGAGCGGCGGCACCGCGAGATAGAGGTGACCGCCACGGATGAGCTGCGGCATCTCGCGGTAGAAGAAGGTGATCAACAGCGAGGCGATGTGTGCGCCGTCGACGTCGGCGTCAGTCATCACGATCACCTTGTCATAGCGGAGATCGTCCTCGCGATAGTGCGAGCGGGTGCCGCAGCCGAGGGCCTGCAACAGGTCGGACAGCAACTGGTTGGCCGTCACCTTGTCGCGGCCGGCGCTCGCCACATTGAGGATCTTGCCGCGCAGCGGCATCACCGCCTGGCTGGCGCGGTCGCGCGCCTGCTTGGCCGAACCTCCGGCCGAGTCACCCTCGACGATGAACAGCTCGGATCCTTGGGCGGCGTTCTGCGTGCAGTCGGCAAGCTTGCCGGGCAGGCGGAGCTTGCGTACCGCGCTCTTGCGGAGAACGTCCTTTTCCTGGCGGCGACGCAGGCGCTCGTCGGCACGCTCGACGATCCAGTCGAGGAGGCGGCCCGACTGCTGCGGCGACGCCGTCAGCCAATGGTCGAAGGCATCCTTCACCGCCGTCTCGACGATGCGAGCAGCTTCCGCCGTGGACAGCTTGTCCTTGGTCTGGCCGACGAACTCGGGCTCGCGCACGAAGACGGACAGCATGGCGCCAGCCGAGGTCATCACGTCCTCGGGCATCACCTGAGCGACGCGCTTGTTGCCTGCCATCTCGCCATAGGCCTTGAGCGAGCGGGTGAGGGCGAGGCGCAGGCCCTGCTCGTGGGTGCCGCCATCCGGAGTGGGGATGGTGTTGCAGTAGGAACTGACGAAGCCGTCTCCAGCGAACCATGAGACGGCCCATTCGACGGTGCCATGACCGCCCGTCCCGACGCGGCCGGCGAACAGGTCGTCGGTGACCCGCTTCTCGCCATCCAGCGCTTCGACCAGGAAGTCCTTTAGACCGCCGGGAAACTTGAAGACGGCTTCGGGCGGCGTCTTCGAACCCTCGACCAGCGATGGGTCGCAGGACCAGCGGATCTCGATGCCGCCAAAGAGATAGGCCTTCGACCGGGCCATCTTGAAGATGCGTGCTGGCTCGAACCGGGCATCTTCTCCGAAAATCTGAGGATCCGGCTTGAAGCGCGTCTTTGTACCGCGCCGGTTCATCGTTTCGCCGAGCCGCTGCAAGCCGCCCTGAGGCACGCCACGCGAGAAGCTTTGCTTGTAGAGTTGACGACCGCGCGCCACCTCGACGTCGAGCCACTCGGACAGGGCGTTGACCACCGAAACGCCGACGCCGTGCAGACCGCCGGATGTCTCGTAGACCTTGCTGTCGAACTTGCCGCCGGCGTGTAGCGTGCAGAGGATCACTTCCAGCGCGGACTTGCCTGGAAACTTCGGGTGCGGGTCGACCGGAATGCCGCGGCCGTTGTCGTTGACGGTCAGGAAACCATCGGCATCGAGACGCACCTCGATCCACGAGGCGTGACCGGCGACAGCTTCGTCCATCGAGTTGTCGATCACCTCGGCGAACAGATGATGCATCGCCTTGTCGTCGGTGCCGCCGATATACATGCCTGGCCGCCGACGCACCGGCTCAAGTCCTTCCAGAACCTCGATGGCGGACGCGTCATAGACCGCCTCAACCGGCGTGGTGGGCTCGGGGCGTGCGCGGGTTGCCTTGGGAGCGCGAACAGGTGCCGTCGTCGAGGCGGCGTTGCTTGCCGGCGGAGGGAGAGTTCCGAACAGGTCGTCCTTTTCCATGCGTTCCGTCTTCGTCCATGGGCCGGCCCTGCCAGCCATTCCGCCTACCGCCGGGCGACGCTGATTCGCGCGCTTCGGAGTTTGCCACGCCAGCGGTGGAAGCGCCAATCTCGTTCTATATGTGTTCCGGCTCGTACACCGGCGATCCGGGTACAGTCAACGCCGTTGAGGCGTTCTTAACCGTGGCGGCGGCAAGCTCCAGAATGTTCATTGGTGGTTTGTCATGCGTCGAAACCAGTATCAAGATGCCGTGTTACGGGAACTCGGAACCGTCCACACCCATGCCTTTGTCGCCGGCCATCGCCTCGGCGGCATGCGGCGTCATCTTCAGGAAGTGGTGGCCGAGCCGCCGCTTACGAGCGGGCTTTTTGCGTTGCCCGCCGTACTGGTGCTGCTCTCTCTGACGGCGCTTGTCCTCCTGCTCGCCTGATTTGAGCTGGCAATCGTCGCTCTGAGGCGTTAGGGAAACCGCCCCCCACTTATTCGGAGAGCGGTCATGGCGGCGGCAGGCCTCGATTTCGGCACGTCCAATACTACCCTCGGCGTCGTTACCGGCGGTCGGGCCGAGATGGTGCGTCTTGAGGGTGATGAGGAAACGCTGCCAAGCGCCACCTTCTACTATCAGGATGGGTCCATCTCGGTCGGCCGCGCTGCCATCGCGGCCTATGTCGGCGGCGAGCACGGCCGACTGATGCGAGCCCTGAAGTCGGTGCTCGGCTCGGCCTTGATGGACGAGACGACGTTGGTCGGCAGGAGCCGCGTCAAGTTCCGCGACGTGCTGAAACGCTACCTCGCGGAAGTGAAGAGGCGCGGCGAAGCGGTGGCGGACAAGCCGCTGACCCACCTCGTCCACGGTCGCCCTGTTCATTTCGTCGACGGCAATCCCGAGGCCGACCGGCTGGCGGAGGCGACCCTGCATGCCATTGCGCGCGATCTCGGCTTCGAGGAAGTGTCTTTCCAGTACGAGCCCATCGCCGCCAGCCTCGACTACGAGCAGCAGCTCTCCCATGAGGAGCTGGCGCTGATCGCCGACATCGGCGGCGGCACCTCCGACTTTTCGATCGTTCGCCTCGGGCCGGAACGGGCAAAAAAGGCCGAGCGCGTCTCCGACGTTCTGGCCAATGACGGCGTCCGCATCGGCGGCACCGATTTCGATCGCCACCTCAGCCTTGGCACGGTGATGCCGCTTCTCGGCTTTCGCTCCAAGCTCGCCCGTGGCGAGCTCGACGTGCCCTCGGTCTATTACCACGACCTCGCCACGTGGTCGGCGATCAATCGCCTCTACGAGTCGCGTGTTCATCGCGAGCTCGTCGACCTCGAGAAGCGCGCAGCCGAGCCGGAGCTCATTCACCGCCTGATGCGGGTCGTCGACGACGAGCGTGGCCATACCCTCGCCATTGACGTGGAGGCAGCCAAGATCTCAGTTGCGGAGCATGGCGCCGTCACCGTGCCGTTCGATTGGCTGGAGCGCGGCCTTTCCACCGATATCGACCATTCCGAGCTTGTTCGTCACACCGGCGACCTCGCAAGCCGCATCGGCGCTCGTGTGGATGCCTGCCTCGAAATGGCCGGCGTGGGAGCTACAGATATCGACGCTGTGTTCCTGACTGGAGGCTCCACCCGGCTCGAGCATGTTCGCACCGCCATTCTGGCGTCAGTGCCAGAGGCGCGCGTCGTCACCGGCAACGTGTTCGGTTCCGTCGGGACCGGCCTCGCTGTCGAGGCGGCCAAACGTTACGGCTGACCCCAAAGGTCGCGCTTGCAGGTACCGGCAAGCGGGTGCCTGATGCACCGACCAGTCGGAGACGGGCTATGAAGATGAGTGGGATGGCGGTGGTCGGTGTCGTTTGGGCGGCCCCAGCGCTGGCGGGTGACTGCGACAGCTGGAAAGCCGGGCTGGAGCAGGAAGAGGAGGGCATGATGATGACCGCTTCGATCTGCGCGATCGAACGGCCTGACGACATGCTGCTGATCACCTGCGGCGGCGAGGGCAAGCTCGGCCTTCGCTTCGTGCCGGCCTTGAACGACGACTTTCCACCCGGTGGCGACATGAACTACCGGTCCGCCTTCGTCTTCACGAGCGGCTCATTGAGCGCCGAAGTCGCGCTCCGCTACGAGGCGATGGACGGTGTGCTGGCTGCGACGCCTCGTCGCGACAGCGACCTTGTCCGCATTCTGAAGTCGGCAGGGCCACTGAGCGTGACCGACAAGGCTGGTATTCTGCCGAAGGCAACCTTCACCTTGAAGGGTTCGTCGAATGCCATCGGCAAGGTGGAGCGGGCCTGCTACAGCTAAGCTGTGAAAGCTGGTGGGGCGTCTTGTGGTGACCGGCGCGGTTTCGACCACCGTGTTTCGCTTGATGGAAATGGAAACAACCGAGATGCCGACGACCTGACAGTTCAGGCGCTTCGCGCGTAGGCGGCTGCCTCCTTCACTTGCTCCTCGCTGGGATACACGCCGGTGTAGAGCACGAACTGCTCGAGCGCCTGCAGCACGGCCACGTCGGCTCCGGAAATGCGCTTGCGCCCGGCTGCTGCCGCTGCCCGCATCAACGGTGTCTCGACAGGGAGCGCCACCACGTCGAACACCGTCTCGGCCGCTTCGATCGCTTCAGGAGGGAAGGCCAGCGTCTCCGCCTCGACGCCGCCTGCCATTCCGACCGGCGTGGCATTGATGATCAGCGGCGCCGTAAGTCCTTCGGAGGTCTCCGCCCAGTCGAAGCCGTAGAGATCGGCCAGCGCTCGGCCGGTCGTCCTGTTGCGGGCAATGATCGCGCCGGAACGATGGCCGCGATTGCGCAAGGCCGCTGCCACAGCCTTGGCCATGCCGCCTGAGCCGGCGAGAAGGAAGGGTGTCGAGGGCGCTATTTCCGCTTGGTCGAGCAGGTCGAGAACCGCACTGTAGTCGGTGTTGTAGCCGGTCAGCCAACCGTCGTCGTTGAGAATCGTGTTGACGCTGTCGATGGCCGCTGCCGATCCTTCGATATGATCGAGCAGCGGGATGACCGCTTCCTTGAACGGCATGGAAATGGCGCAGCCCCGAATCCCCAGGGCGCGGACACCTCCGATCGCCGCAGGCAAGTCCTTGGTCGTGAAGGCCTTGTAGATGTAGTCGAGACCGGTGAGCTCATAGAGCCGGTTGTGAAAACGCGAGCCGAACTTCCCCGGTCGGCCGGCCAGAGACATGCACAGTTTTGTCGACGGACCGATGGCGGGTTTGTCGGGCATGTTCCGATCTCCGTTTGTAAGCTCGGTTTAGCATAGGCGCGCGGCTGGCCGACGGGAAGTCGCGGTCGGCCGGCTATCCCCGGGGCAACGAAAAAGCCGCCCGACCTTGCGGCGGGGCGGCTCATCGAAACCGGACGCCTCGTCGGCGTCCGGATTGGCTCTGGGGACCTGCCTCAGACCGAGTAATACATGTCGAACTCGACCGGATGCGGGGTCATCTCGTAGCGCATGTTCTCTTCCATCTTCAGCTCGATCCAGCTGTCGATGAAATCGTCGTCCATGACGCCACCGGCCTTCAGGAAGTCGCGGTCCGCGTCGAGCGAGGCCAGTGCCTCACGCAGCGAGCCGGCAACGGTCGGGATGGACTTCAGCTCTTCCGGCGGAAGGTCGTAGAGGTTCTTGTCCATGGCGTCGCCCGGATGGATCTTGTTCTTGATGCCATCGAGGCCGGCCATCAGAAGGGCCGTGAAGCAGAGGTACGGGTTGGCGGCCGGATCCGGGAAGCGGGTCTCGACGCGCTTGGCCTTGGGGTTGGTCGTGTAGGGGATGCGGCAGGAGGCCGAACGGTTGCGGGCCGAGTAGGCCAGAAGCACTGGCGCCTCGTAGCCCGGAACCAGACGCTTGTAGCTGTTGGTCGACGGGTTGGAGAAGGCGTTGATGGCCTTGGCGTGCTTCAGGATGCCGCCGATGTAGTAGAGGCAGGTCTCGCTGAGGTCGTTGTACTGGTTGCCAGCGAACACCGGCTTGCCGTCCTTCCAGATCGACTGGTGGACGTGCATGCCCGACCCGTTGTCGCCGAACACCGGCTTCGGCATGAACGTGGCCGTCTTGCCGTAGGCGTGGGCAACCTGGTGGATCGCATACTTGTAGATCTGCAGGTGGTCGGCCATGCGGGTCAGGCTCGAGAACTTCATGCCGAGCTCATGCTGGGCAGAGGCCACCTCGTGATGGTGCTTCTCGACGACGACGCCCATCTCGGCCATGGCCGACAGCATCTCGGAGCGCATGTCCTGCAGGCTGTCGATCGGCGGCACCGGGAAATAGCCGCCCTTGGTGCGGACGCGGTGGCCGAGGTTGCCCGACTCGTACTCGGTGTCGCCGTTGGTCGGCAGCTCGACCATGTCCAGCTTGAAGCCGGTGTTGTAGGGCGTCGCCGAGAAGCGAACGTCGTCGAACACGAAGAACTCGGCTTCCGGACCGAAGAACACGCTGTCGCCGATGCCGAGCGTGGCAACGTAGGCCTCGGCCTTCTTGGCGATCGAGCGCGGGTCGCGGCTGTAGGACTGCCCCGAGGAGGGGTCGACGATATCGCAGACGATGACCAGCGTGGTCTGAGCGAAGAACGGGTCGATGAAGGCCGATTCCGGATCGAGGATCAGCGTCATGTCGGATTCGTTGATGGCCTTCCAACCGGCGATCGACGAGCCGTCGAAGGCAGTGCCATTCTCGAGCATGTCCTCATCGACGAGGCCGATATCGAAGGTCACGTGCTGCCACTTGCCTTTCGGATCGGTGAACCGCAGGTCAACGAACTTGACGTCGTTGTCCTTGATCATTTTCAGAACATCAGCACCAGTGGTCATTTGCCCTTCCTTTCGGGTTTCTGGTCTTGCTGGAGCGCTTTTCGGCCAACGGTCTGGCCGATCCGAACGCTCCAATTTCCCTGGGTTGTCCTCATTTGCCGCTCTGTCGCCCACTCTTGCTGTCGGCGAAGCGCGCGAGGTCAGATTGCGTCGTTGCCGGACTCGCCGGTACGGATGCGGATGGCGTCCTCCACGGGCGACACGAAGATCTTGCCGTCACCGATGCGGCCTGTCTGCGCCGCATTGCGGATCGCATCGACGGCCTTGGCGACCATGTCGTCCGTCATGACAACCTCGATCTTCACCTTCGGCAGGAAGTCGACGACATATTCGGCGCCCCGATAAAGCTCGGTATGGCCCTTCTGCCTGCCGAAGCCCTTGGCTTCGGTGACGGTGATGCCTTGAAGCCCCACTTCCTGCAGCGCTTCCTTCACCTCGTCCAGCTTGAAGGGCTTAATGATAGCCTCGATTTTTTTCATCGACCCCTTGTCTCCGTTGCTCCAGGCGCCCGCGCGAGGCGTTTTTCGCCCTGCGCCGACCGAGACGCACCCTCTCAAGCATTCGACGTGCCAGTTCGAGGGCGAGCCGGATCCTGGCGAAAAATGAGGCGACTGGCGGTCAGTCGTGGGGAGGTATATCGAAGTTTGCCCAATGGCGCGGCCTAATTGTTGTGCAAATGGGACTCAATTGGGCAGCCGTTGGCCGCGTTAGAACTTTGTTCGCCAGTCCTCGCGTGGCCGAGCTCAACGCGCCGAACCGCGCGGCTGCGCCAATTTGTTGCTTTTCCTCCAAGGGTGTAGATGGGAAGGGCTTGTGTGCTGGGTGGACGGCGCATGCGCCTGAGGTCGAGGGAGTGAACCGAATGCAGGGCGAGTTGTTGCTGACTCCAGCGGAGATGAGCCGCGCCGACGCGTTGACCATAGCGGCGGGCATTTCCGGCGAACGGTTGATGGAAAATGCCGGCTACGCCGTTGCCGACGTCATCTGTGCCCGCTTCAGTCAGGGCGCTCGGGCCATCGTACTCTGCGGCATGGGTAACAACGGCGGTGACGGCTTCGTCATTGCCCGCGTTCTCAGACAACGCGGCTTTGTCGTGCGCGTGGCGCTGGCCCTCCCTGAGGGGATGACCGTTCGTGATCTCAAGGGCGATGCCGCTGGCGCAGAGAGGAGCTGGCGCGGCGAGACCGTGCCGGCAACCCCAGCGCTGTTCGATGGTGCGACGGTCATCGTCGACGCACTCTATGGCGCCGGACTCAGCCGTGACGTATCCGGGCGCGATGCCCAGCTGATCGCTGCCGTCAACGCCGCTCGCGCCGAGGGCGCGCGGGTTTATGCAGTCGATCTTCCGAGCGGCATCGACGGCCGTACCGGTGAGGTTCGTGGAACGGCAGTCCTTGCCGACGAGACGGTCACCTTCTTCCGCCGCAAGCCGGGACATCTGCTTCTTCCTGGGCGCACGCATTGCGGTCGCCTGCGTTTGGCCCAGATCGGCATCGACTCGGGAGTGCTGGCCAAGATCGCACCGAACACCGCGGCGAACGGCCCAGCGCTTTGGGCAAACTGCTGGCCGGCGGCCGCCGTCGACAGCCACAAGTACAGTCGGGGCGCTGCGCTGGTGGCATCGGGGCCGCTCCCCTCCTGTGGCGCGGCCCGTCTTGCCGCCGAGGCGACGCTTCGGGCGGGAGCTGGCATCGTCACCGTGGCAACGCCTCCGGATGCGGTTGCCACGGTTGCCGGCTGGCGCGCCGCCTTTGTCGTCAGGCCCGCCGCCGACATGGCGGAGCTCGCGGCACTCCTTGGCGAGCCGAGGCTTCGGGCCGCGGTGCTGGGGCCGGGGCTCGGTCTCGGCGATGACGTCTGGCTGGCGGTGCGCGCGGCGCTCGAGGGCAGAATGGCGCTCGTGCTCGACGCCGATGCCATCACCCAGGCCTCTCGTCACCCCGAGGAAACCTTCGCTCTCATAAAGAAGCGCGAAGGGGGAGTTGTGTTCACGCCGCACGAGGGGGAGTTTGGGCGGCTGTTTCCGGATGTCGGTGGCTCGAAGCTCGATCGCGCCCGCGAGGCGGCTGCGCGATCCGGTGCGGTCGTTCTGCTCAAGGGGCCGGATACGGTGATCGCCCATCCCGACGGCCGCGCCGTCATCAACGAGAACGGCACGGCGGCGCTCGCCACCGCCGGATCGGGCGATGTTTTGGCCGGCATTATTGGTGGGCTGCTTGCGGCCGATCGCCCGGCCTTCGAGGCGGTGGCGCTCGCCACCTGGATGCACGGCGAAGCTGGCCGGATGGCCGGACCGGGGTCGCTCGCCGACGAGATAGCCGCCGCTCTGCGCGGTGTGCTGGCCGCCGGCTGCCCCGAAGCGCAAATGGCGTTCGGCGGGGAGGGCGAGGTTGACGGCCTAATCGCCACGGACTGATGCGCTTCCGTCCCAAACAGGAAGGTCTCGGCTGACGCGATGGCTGGAAAGCGGAGCGCAGGCCTGCTTTCCACTGGATGGAATAGCAAACGGCTCATCGGCGGAATCCCGGATTTCCGGGGTTTTCTGAAGGTCGCCTCCGTTTTTTCGAGCAAGCTTGTCTATTTAGTCGAAAAAATGCCTGACGGGGCTTTCCCTTTCGCCGGCAAGCCGCTATATACCGCCCGTCGCCGCAAACACGGCGCTTGACGCGGGGTGGAGCAGCCCGGTAGCTCGTCAGGCTCATAACCTGAAGGCCGCAGGTTCAAATCCTGCCCCCGCAACCAAACAACTATAAACCCCAGCAAACTCAACGAGTTGCTGGGGTTTTGTTTTGGTATGTCTATCCTGCGCCTAAAAAACAGATAGTTTGCACTGCAGGTTCACATCGGGGGGCGGTAGTCCGCACCTAACATGCGACGAGGAGCTGTCTCCCTCCGGATCGAACTACTGTTTTCCGAAAAGGGCGACGCTTGAGGTGAAAGCTGATGACCTCGTCCCCAGTAAGTGATGTTCCTTCGTAACTTCAAACCGGGTTTGGCTAAGGGTCGACGAGAGCTCTCGGAACTCTACTCAAGAAAAACAACTTTTAGCCTGTGGCATGAATAACATAGCATTCTCCGCGTCGTCAGGAATCGGAGAGTAAAACTCCAGTCCGAGCCAGATAGTCCGCCACATGGGCACAGAGTTCGGTGATGTGCGGCGCTTGAAGCATTTGCCCGTGGGTGCCGTCGATCCAGCGCAGGTCGACGCCACCCGCCACGACGTCGTTCCAGCCGTTGTTGTCGTCCCCGGCGATGCCGGGCGCGGCCGCCGTCGGAATCCTTGGGCGAACGAGCAGGACGTTCCGTGTTTCGCACCTGGACGGTCTGTAGCGCACGGCAGCGAGCGCGTTGTTCTGGAATACGCCCAGCAGCCGGCGCATGCCCGAGCGATCGGTGCTGTCGGGCAGCAGGTGCGAGCCTTTTCCTCTTTCGACGAGAAGATCGAGCCGCGCATCGGGCGTCAGCGGGCGGAGTGTGTCGGCATCGACGATGCCGAGCTCGGAGAACAGGGCAGCCAGATACTCGGCCTCATCCTTGCGCAGGAGATCGCGCACCGGGTCGGGAACGGCCACCGTGTCGAACAGCAGGATCGCCCGCACGTCGCCGCCGACACGCAGCATTTGCTGGGCCGCCTCGTAGGCGAGAAGCCCGCCGAAGCTCCAGCCGGCCATGACCAGCGGTCCTTTGGGCAGGCGCTCCCGTATCTCGGCAAGATATGTCGATGACATTTCTTCGACCGAGGCAAGCAACGGCTGGCCTTCCTCAAGTCCGTAGGACTGCACCATGTAGAGCGGCTGATCCGGGCCGAGCAGTTCCGAAAGCGGCTGGTAGCAGAGTACGTTGCCACCCACCGGATGGAAGCAGACGATCGGAGGCTGCGTTCCCCCGGCATTGAGAGCGACGACCGGCTGCCACTCCTCGTCGCGACGGCGGCCCTCGATGCGAAACGCGAGCTGCGCGAGCGTCGGGAAGGCGAAAAAATCGGCAAGCGGCAGCCGCAAGCCGAAAACGCGCTGGACTTCCGCGACGATCCGCACGGCGAGGACGCTATGCCCGCCCAGGGTGAAGAAATCGGCTTCGGCGTCGATGACGTCGGCGCCGAGAACGTCGGACCAGATGGCGGCGAGTCGGCGTTCGGTTTCGCTGGTCGGCGCGCGTGCCGGCTGGGCGGAAGCAGCCATGGTCGGTGCTGGCAGGCGGGACTCGTCAAGCTTGCCGCTGCGGTTGAGCGGAATATCCTCCACGGAGATCAGCCATGATGGCACCATGAAAGGCGGCAGGCGGGCATCGAGCTCGGCCTTGCAGTCTGCCATATCGAAGCCGGGGCGCGGCACCACGTAGCCGACAAGCGAAGGAGTGCCGCCGCCGTGCGGATCGTACGTCGTCACTGCTACCCGACGCACCAGCGGATGGGCGGCGATGGCCGCCTCGACTTCCCCCAGCTCGATGCGGTTGCCTCGGATCTTCACCTGTCGGTCCACGCGTCCCAGAAAGGCAATCAGACCGTTCTGAAGGCGGCGGCCCATGTCGCCGCTCACATAGCGGCGGTCAGCGCCGGACCCGACGAATCGCGCGCTCGTCTGCTCCGGCGCGTTGAGGTAGCCTCGTCCGACACCAGCACCGCCGATGCGGAGCTCGCCGGGTACCCCGTCGGGCACCGGCCGCCCGGTCTTGTCGCAGAGATCGATCACCGCGCCATGGATCGGCTGGCCAATGGGCGGCGGCAGCGTTTGGCTCCAGCTTACCGACGTCATCACGTGCTGGCAGGCGGCAACGCAGGTCTCGGTCGGGCCGTAGGCGTTGACCACGCGGCAGTCGCCATGGCCGGCGATCGCATAGAAGCGCCTCAGCAGGTCGGGCGGGACCGCCTCGCCACCGAGCAGGAATAGGCGCGCCGAGCTCGCGGTGCCCGCATCGACGAGATGGTCGACCAGCATGGCGAACAGGCTGGGCGTCATGTCGCAGAGATCGAGCTTTCGCGCCTCTATGAAGGCCCTCAGCCTGGTCGGGTCCCTCTTGGTCTCGTCGTCGGCGATGTGAAGCGTGTGCCCGTTGATGAGGGTGGCGAAGATCTGCTTGACCGAGCTGTCGAATGCGAAGGAGGACACGCAGGAGACGTTGAGACCTTGGTCTGACGGCAAGAGCGCGAACAGGCTGTCGGCGACGTGCCGTGCCAGGTTGACCACGGAGTGGTGCTCGATCATCACCCCTTTCGGATCGCCGGTGGTGCCGCTGGTAAACAGCACGTAGGCCAGTCGATCCGGCGTCAGACGGGGCAGCGCGGCGGTGGGGGTATCCAGCTCCGCGGAACCATGGCGGAACTTGCTGGCGGTGGGGGAAACGTCCGGCTCATTCTCCCACCGGACCACGACGTCATAGGCATATGAGGCCGGCTCGAAACCTTCCGCTTCAACCGGGCTGAAGGCAAGCTTCGGCTTGCCGCCCCGCTCGGCGGCCCAATCCTCAAAGAAAGAGCGTGGCACGAACAGGTCTTCGGAAAAGTCCAAGAGCGTCTTCAGTCCCTCGCCGGCGTGCGCGCGGGCAAAGGCATGGAGATCGCCGACATAGGCGTCGCGGCGATCGAGATCCCAGATGCTGCCGGCGAAGATGGCGCCGCCGGGCTTGAGCAGGGCCAACGCCTTGTCCAGAACCTGCCGCAGATAGGAAAAGCCGGGAAAATTCTCGATGACGCTGTTGAGAACGATCAGGTCGAAGCTCGCTGGCGGAAAGACATCTATATCGTGGGCCGGTAGCTGGCGGGTCGTCACCTGTCCGAGGCCGTGGGCGTGCGCCCAGGTGTCGACGCGTTCCACATTGCGACGGGAAATGTCGGTAGCGACATAGAGCCCGGCCCGCGGAGCCACATGGCGCATCGTGAACCCCGAAGCGCAGCCGATTTCAAGAACGCTGCCGCCTGAAGCCAGAAGTGGTGTCGTCTTGCGTCGAGCGTTGTCTCCGAAGGCTGCCATGGCGGCGTCTGTCAGGGGCTCACCGGTAAAGGCGCTCTTCCAGCCGCCGGCCGCTGTATCGTCGGCGGTGTCGCCGGCCAGATGGTCCCAGAGCTCGCCGGTCATCATAACGCCGGCCTTTTCGACGATCTCGTCCACCCTCTCGGCGTCGACCATCAAGAGGTCGCGAAGGGCAGGGCACCGCCATTGCAGGCGGTGGATGTCACGGCAGAACGCTGCCTCGGAGATCAGGAGCGGCGCGGCGCTGATGTCGAGGATGCGCCGCCGCCGCTCGAAGGGCAGCAGCGGGTCGATCGGCACATAGGCGACGCCGGCGAGCAGTCCGCCGAGCGCCGCGGCAACGAAGCGGCGGTTGCGGCCGAACATGACGCCGACAGGCGTCTCAGGCGGCAGGCCAAGCCGAGTGATGAAGCCGGCGATGCGCCTGGCTTCGGCCGCGAGCTCGGCATAGGTCGCGCAGCCATCCTCATCGGTCACCGCTATGCGTGACGGATGGCGCGCCGCCTCTGCCTCGAAGGCCGAACCGATTGTCTCGATCGCGGTGTTCGGCATGGCTTGGCCATGTTCCAGTTTGGTCGTCTCAAAGTCGAGGTCGCCGATCTTCACGAACCACTCTCCCTGGGCTTCCATTCGGCAGCAACGGCTTCCGAGAAGCGAAGCAGATAGCCGAGCCAGCGCTCTGCGGTACCGGCGTCGACGATATCGGTATCGTACTCCATGACCAGCTCACCCCGAACGCCGCTCTCTTGCCAGTAGAGGATGAGGTCGTGCTTGGCCGTGGTTGTATCGATCAGCGGGGCGAGTTCCTCGTCTAGGCGATCCGGTGTGGCTTCCGCCGGTCGGAGTGGCAGACCATCCGGAATTTCGTCGGCCAGAGCATCGAAGCGCTGATATTCGAAGACGACGTTGACCAGCGGTTGGCGGTTCGAGCGGCGTTGTGGCGCCACATCGCGCACCAGAAGGTCGAAAGGATAGTCGCGATGCTCCATCGCCTCGAGGATGGCGCCGTGCGCCGCGTCGACCAGTTCCGTCATCTCGGTGTCCTCGTCCAGATGCAGACGCAGAGGCAGCACGTTGACGAAAAAGCCGATCAGCCCCTCCAACTCGCGACGGTCGCGGCCGGCGACGCCCATGCCGATTACCAGATCGGTCTGGCGTGTCAGGCGATAGAGGAGGGCGGCGAAAAGCCCCAACCCTACGGCGGCCATGGTGATGCGACGATCAAGTGCAAACCGGTGGAGAGCGGTGAGCGTTGTCTCCGGCACCGTCAGCCGGCTGGTTCCACCCCGATAGGACTGGATGTCCGAAAGCGGCCGCTCGCTAGGCAGCACGATGCGATCGGGTGCGCCGTCGAGGCGATTCCGCCAGAAGCTGGCCGCCGCGCTCCAGTCGCGACCTCGTTGCCAGACGGCGAAGTCCTTGTAGGTGATCGGCAGGGGAGGAAGCGCCTCGCTTCGTCCGGTTCGCGCTGCGCCATAGAAGGCCGACAGCTCGCGTGCCAGAAGGCGCGACGACCAGCCGTCGCCGACGATGTGATGGAGCAGGAGAAGCAGCACCACGTCGTCGTCGGTCAGCCGGACAAGCCGTACCCTGAGAAGCGGTGGCTCATGGAGATCGAAGCGGGTTGCGATGTCGCGCCGTGCGCGGGTGACCGCTTCCGAGATCGGATCGGCTGCCTGCCGCAGGTCGTCCACGGCGACGGGCGGTTCCACTCCGACGGCAATGCGCTGGACGATCTCGCCGTCGATCGTGTCAAACCCGGTGCGTAGCGGCTCATGCCGGTTTATCAGCGCGCCCAGCGCCTGCCTGAACGCGGCGACGTCCAGGTCTCCCCGGCATCGGAACACGAAGGCGATGTTGTAGGCCGCTGAGCCCCGATCCATGCTGTCGAGAAGAAAAAGCCGCTGTTGAGCGTGGCTGGCAGGATAAACGTCTAGGACCGGTGCCGTCGCAATGATGTCTTTGCTCTGGCCTCCTTCGATCAGTCGGGCGAGCCCGGCGACGGTTGGCTCGGCGAAGAAATCGGCCATCCTTGGCCGGACGCCGGTCCGCTCGGCCAGCCGGTTGACGATGCGGATCGCTTGAAGACTGTGGCCGCCAAGGTCCAGAAAGCTGGTTCTCCGATCGTTGACTGGCTGTCCCATCACCTCCGTGAGAATGTCGGCGACAAGCGTCTCCGCTTCCCCCCTCGGCGGTTCGATGTCGCCCTCACCCCTTGCCGACAGCGGCGAAAGGTCGTCGATCAAGGCCAGCAGCTTCTGGCGGTCCGTCTTGCCGTTGCTGTTGAGCGGCAGCTCGGAAAGCTCGTACCAAAAGGCAGGGATCATGTAGCTGGGCAGACGATCGGCAAGCCATGCCCTGATGTCGGCGAGGGGTGGGCGATCGCGCCGCTCGGTGAGGCAGGCGATGAGATGGCCCTCGTTTGCTCCCTTCTGGAGAAAGGCGACGGCGGCCGGCATGACGCCGGGGCACGCCTGAAGGACCTGCTCGATTTCGTCGAGCTCGATGCGGAAGCCGCGGATCTTGACCTGGGCATCGGCGCGACCGCCGAACTCGATTACGCCGTCGGCGCGCCATCGTGCGAGGTCACCCGTGCGATAGAGGACGGTGCCCGGCTCGTCCGCTGGCTCGACGAAGGCCTTGGCCGTGAGATCCGGCCGGTTCCAGTAGCCGATCGCAAGACCGTCGCCACCGGCATGAAGCTCTCCCCAGGCGCCGATCGGCATCCGGTTGCCGGACGCATCGAGGATCCGCACCGAGCTGTTGGGCAGGGGACGACCGATGGGCATCGACGATGCGTCGAGATCCTCGCGACGAACGCGATGCATACTGGTGAAAGTGGTGTTCTCGGTCGGTCCGTAGCCATTGTAGAACTGGACGTCGCTCGCCGCTTCGAATGCGCGGCGGATGTGCGGCATGCTCATGGCCTCACCGCCCGACAGGAATGCTCTGACGCCTCTCGTGGCCGACGGATCGTGCTCGATCAGTCGGTTGAACAGGCTGGCCGTCAGAAAAAGGGCGTCGACATCGAAGCGACGGATGGCTGTGGCCATCCGTGCCGGATCGAGCTGGTCGTCTCGCGATGCGACGCAGATGCGGGCACCGTTGAGCAGGGCGCCCCAGATTTCGAAGGTCGAGGCGTCGAAGGCGAGGCTACCGGCCTGCAGGACGTTGTCCCCCGGGCGGAGCTCGGCATAGTCGTCGCCGATCGCAAGACGGATGACGGCGCGCGCCGGCACCAGTACGCCTTTCGGGACCCCGGTCGAACCGGAGGTGTACATCAGATAGACTGGTTGCGATCCGGCATCGGCCGGCCGCGGAATGTCCGGCGGCTCGTCGGCTTCGAGAAGGCGCGCCTCCTCCACGTCTATCACCCCGATTCCGAGCTTGCGTAGAACCGGACCGGTGGTTGTGCCGGCCACGGCCAGTCGGCAGCCGGCATCGGAGGTGATCAGGGCGAGGCGGGCGGGCGGGTACTCCGGGTCGAGCGGCACGTAGATGGCGCCGCAAGCGATCACACCCAGCACCGCCACCACGAGATTGGCGTCGCGGTCGGTGTGGATCGCAACCCGGTCTCCCGGGACGACACCGGTCGAGACAAGAGCCTTTGCGAGTCCATTGGCTCGCCGGAACAGTGCGGAGTAACTGAGTTCCCCCTCGGCATCGGCCACGGCGGCGGCGTCCGGCCGCTGTTCCACCTGCTGCCTGAACAGATCGTAGAGGCCGATGCCGCGCGGCAGCTCTGGCGATGCGCCCTCTTCGAACGACCGGATCCGCTCCAGCTCGTCGGCGGGCAGCAGCGGCAAGCGGCCGATGGGCGTGCCGGGCGGCGAGGCGACCAGCGCTTCCAACAGCACGGAGAAGCTGCGACCGAGCCGCTCCATGCGCTCGGCATCGAAGAGATCGGCATAATACTCGATCGTCAGGGATATCGCCGCCGGCAGATCGCGAACGAAGATGGCGAGATCATTCTTGCAGGCGTCTCGCGCCAGGCCCCAGATGGTCAGTGCGCCGCCATCGCCGGAACCCTGGGCGAAGTTCATGTAGGACAGCGTCACTTCGGACAGCAGCGTTCGGTCGGGTGCCGCCGGCGGGGCGAGGTCGGCGAGCAACTGGCCCAATCCGTAAGCCCGGTGGCGCAAGGCGTCGGCATGGTCGGCATGGACGCGTTCGAGCAAGGCGCCGACATGCATGTCGGGCACAAGCGTCTCGCGCAGCGGCAGCAAGGTCGCCATCATGCCCGGCGTGCCGTAGAAGCCGCCGTCGTCGCGCCGGTCGGCCGGCACGGAGATGACGACATCGGCGGCATTGGCCAGCCGGTGGATCAGAATCATCCAGGCGGTCAGCATCACCGTGAAGGGCGTCACGCGCTGTTGCGATGCGAAGGCGCGCAGCGCGGCGGCGGTGACGGGCGACAGTTCAAGACTGGATATCGAACCACGGAAGGTCTGGACAGGCGGCCGGCGCCGGTCGGCGGGTAGGTCTATCAGAGGCAGCGGTGCCTGGAAGCGCTCCAACCAGTAGCGTCGCGCTTCTTCCCGTTGCCGGCTGCCCGCCCCGTCCGTACTCCAGCGGGTGAAGTCCTTGAGCTGGCGCGCCAGAGGGGGCAGGGCATCTCCCCTCAGAAGGCGCAACAGGTCGCCGGCCAGAAGCTCGATCGACAGTCCGTCGGCCAGGGCATGATGGATATCGATGAACAGGGCCTGCCAGTTGGTAGCTCGTACCAGCTCGAGACGGACCGGTGGCTTGTCCAGAAGATCGAACCGCGTCACTCGCCGACGGCAGGCGTCGAAGGGATCGACCTCGCCGGTCAAGTCGACCTGTGGCAGATGGAATGGACCCGCCGGCAGGACCTCCATCCGCCAGTTGTCGGCCGATCGGAGAAAGCGGCTGCGCAAGATGTCGTGGCGGGCGATCAGGGCGGTGACCGCCACCTCGATTGTGGACACATCGAGGTCGTCGGGAAGACGAATGAGATTGGGCAGGTTGTAGGCCGTGCCCACGTCGGCGGCGGCCTCGGCGTTGAGTACGCCGACCTGTTCGAAGCCGACCGGGTAATCGTAAGCCTCGGTTGCCTCTGGTGCGTCGGTCGGAGCTTCGGACTTGCTGCCTCGCAGCACCTTGGCGAGATTGCCCACCGTCGCTGAACCGAGGATGTCCGGCAACGTCGCGGCAAGCCCGAGCTCGCGGACAATGCGCTCGACGATCTGCATGCCCGAAATGGAGTCGCCTCCGAGGGCATAGAAATCGTCGCTTGGCGTCAGCGACGGATAACCGAGCACGTCGGCCCAGATCGAAGCGAGCGCGGTTTCGAGCGCATCGCCGGCAGGCTTCGGTTGGGCTGGTGTTTCGGCCTTCCGCTGCGGCTGGGGAGCGGCCTGCGTGTCGAAGGACGGGTCGACGACTACGACCTGCGGCGAGCCGGTAGCCAATGCGCGGCGCCACACCGCCACCGCCGTGGCCGGCGTGATGGTGGTCTCGGCCGATACCGCAAGCTTGGAGCGCGCGCCCATGCCGACCTCGGCAAGTCGACACCAGTCGATGGCCAGCGCCGGGCGCCCTTCTGCCCGGAGCTGGGCGCCAAAAGCGTCGGTCCAGGCGTTGGCAGCCGTATAGGCGACCTGTCCCGGCGCGCCCACGAGCCCGGTAGTGGAGCCAAACAGGACAAAGGCCTCGACAGGATCCTGGCGCGTCAGTTCATCGAGATGGCGGGCACCGTCGAGTTTTGGCGCCAGCACGGCCGCCATGTCGGCATCCGGGCGTATGGCGAGGAAACCGCCATCGGCAATCCCGGCAGCGTGCACCACGGCGGTGATGGAGCCGAGTTCGGCGCGGATGGTCGCGAGACAAGCGGACACCGCATCCACGTTGGAAACGTCACAGGTGTAGATACGATGGCGGATGCCCCTTTTTGCGAGGTTGGCCAGGAGGTTCCTCCGACTGGCCGCCTCCTCGCTCTCTCCGCGGATATCGCCGCTTCGGCTGAGCAGGGCCAGAGTCACCTGACCACCTGCCGACATCTCCTCAGCCAGCGACAGCGCCAATCCTCCGAGTCCGCCGCTGACGACGCAGACGCCGTTTTCCGGCCACCTGACCCGGTTGGTGCTGTCCGGCAATACCGCCAGGCGACGCACGAAGCGTTCGTCCCCTCTGAGCGCCACCACGAGCGGGATGGCATCCTTCGGACCGAAGAACTCGAACTCGGCCGCGACGGCAAGCGCACTTACCCGCTCGTCGAGGTCGACGTAGCGAAGGGAGATGAGGGGCTCTTCGTGGGCGAAGGCGATACACGCACCGGCGAGCAGGGCCGAGTTGGGGCGAATGGCTTCGCCCGTCCGCGCGTAGGCGCCTTCGCCGACGGCGATCACGCGCAGTGGTGCGCGAAGATTGGCCGCAAGGGTCCTCAGCACGGAAATGGACTGCCGGAAGGGATCGGCCGAAAGATCTGGAGCCAGGAGAACGAGACTGGCGTTCGCCGGCGTTCCGTTTCTGCCGGCAAGGCGACCAGAACTGGCAAGTCCGTCGGCGAGGCGATCGGCGAGCGGGCCGTCGCCCAGCAGCAGGATCGGCGCTGCCTGAGGTTGGCCGGATAGGGGAAGCGAGATCCAGGTCGGGATGGACACAGGAGCCCGCATCCGATTGCCGAGGACCGCGAACTTGAGGTCTTCAAGCTCCGCAAGAACCCGGCCGTCATCGGGGTCGATCAGAGCGACGTCGGCGGATAGTAAATCGTCTCGACCAGTACGGCGGCGGGCATGCACCAGGAGGCGCGGCGATGGCGGCGCGAAGAACCGAATGGCGCCTGCGCCGACCGGCACGCGCGCCAGGCCATCGAGGGCGACGCTGGCCGCGACGTCGAGCAACGCCGGATCCCAGTGGCCGCCACCTTTCAGTTCGGCCAGCAGTTCGTCTTTGCTCTCGTTTTGCCAGCAGGCCAGTCGACGGTTCCAGCGTTCGCTGACCCTGATGGTACCCTGCTCCGGCGAGAAGGGCGCTACCGGGACGACAAAGGGACAGGCGGCACGCAATCCTGCGAGATCGACCCGTTTGATGGTGCCCTGGCGCGGCGAGATCCGGGCCTCGGCGAGAAACGTCCAGTCGGAACCCGGCGAAACCCGCGCTCCGAGCGATAGCATCCAGCCATCGCCATCGGCATGGATGTCGAGACTGCAGCCATGCGGGGAGATTTCGTCGGGGCGGACTGGCCTTCGCCAGCGCAAGGCGCGAACTTCAAGGTCACCGTCGAGGCCCAGCGTTCGCGCGGCGTCGAGCGCCAGACCGGGAAGCGCCATGCCGACCAGAGTCGGCCGACCACTCAGCAGGTGTTCGGCGACGGGCCAGTAATCGGGACTGCCGAAGTCGACGGGAATGAGCCACCCGTCGCGGGTTGCCACCGGTCGGCCGAGCGGTCCGGTGGCTCGATGTGCACGAGGTCGCGCGACGCCGAAATCCGGATGGCAGGGAACACGGTGAAACAGCGTCGGCGGCAGATGGGCGCGCCCGGCGGGCATGTCGGACGGCCAAACGAGATCGGTACCGGCAAGATAGGCCGCGACCGCGCGCTGCGCCTCGGCATGCGTTGCCGCGATCGCCTTCTCCTGACTTGGGCGACGGCCTGGAGTCGGCGCGATATCTGTGACCGCTCCGCGGCCGGTGATGGCGAACTCGGTCAACGTGCCGATCGCCTCTTCGAGCGTGGTGGCGACAAAGGCGAAGCGGTGTCTGAGATGGGCCCTCCCTTCGGCAAGGGTGCGCGCCACGTCCGCGATGGGCGGCCTGCCCTGGCGGAGGCGCGAGGCCAAGGTCTCGGCGGCAGTGCGAAGCTGGCCTGCCTCGCTGCACGACAGACCGATGACGAAGTGGCCTCCGATGACGGTTGGTACCCTTGAGGGAGGGACTTCGAGGATAACGTGGGCGTTGATGCCGCTCAGGCCGAACGAGCTGACGCCCGCCCGCCGTGGCGTGCCGCGATCGGCAAGCGGCATGATCGCTTTGGGGACCACGACCGGCGCGCGCGTGAAGTCAATCTTCGGGTTGGGCGCGTCGAAGAACGGCTGCGGCGGCGCAATATCGTGCTGCAGGCAGAGCACCGCCTTGGCGAGGCCGAGAATGCCCGCTGCCGCGTCGAGGTGCCCGTAGTTGCCCTTGACCGAACCGATGGCGGCGAACCCGACTTCCGCCGTGTGGTCCGCGAAAGCGCTCGTCAGGCCTGCGATCTCGATCGGATCGCCCAGCACGGTACCCGTCCCATGCGCTTCCACATAGGAAAGGGTGGCGAGGGAAATGCCGGCCACATGGGCGGCTGTCCGGATCGCTTCGGCCTGGGCGGCCGGATTGGGCGCCGACAGGCCGCTTGAAGCGCCATCCTGGTTGACGGCGCTGCCGAGGATTACCGCATGTATGGGGTCGCCATCTTCCTGCGCACGCGAGAGTGGCTTCAGGAGCAGCGTCACGGCTCCTTCCCCCATTCCGGTTCCGTCGGCGTCGCTGGCAAAGGCGCGCGTCCGGGCGGTGGAGGAATCGATGGCCATCCTGCCGCCTGCCTCCGGAGGCACCGGCAGCAGCTTGGCGGCACCGACAAGCGCGACCTCGCATTCGCCTTCGGCGAGGGCGTGGCAGGCCAGATGCACCGCGGTCAAACCCGACGAGCAGGCGGTATCGACAACCATCGCCGGTCCTCGCCAGTCGTTGAGGAAGGCGAGCCGGGTCGCGATATTGGAGGGCACGTTGAGAATGAAGATCTGCTCGCTTCTCTCCGGGAGCAGTCCCAACATCGCGTCGCGATAGACGGTGGACGGAGCCCCACCCACGAAGACTCCGACACGTCGTCCGTGAAGCGCTGCCCCGCCATAGCCGGCGTCGTCAAGGGCCCGACTCGCCGTATCGAGGAACAGGCGCTGCTCCGGGTCGAGCAATGCTGCGTCCATCGGTGACATTCGGAACCGGCTCGGTTCGAAGGCGAAGATCTCGTTGAGGTAACCGGCCTCCCGGAAATCCGAGGGCGCCTCGCGCCCCATCAGCTCGAACAGGCGCCGGGCGTCCTCGGCCCGTTTCGGCGACAGGCGAGCGACGCGGTCGTCCGCTCCGGCGATGTCGCGCCAGAAACTGTCGAGATCCTCGAAGTCGGCAAGACGGATCGCCATGCCCACGATGGCAACCGGCCCGGCCGTCGCGCCGGTCTGGCGAACGGTCACGGCTTCCTTCGATGCGGCGATACGACGTGCCTGGGCGGCGATCGTCGCCTCGCCGAACAGGTCGGCAATGGTGAACACGCCCGGCCAACGCTGATCGAGCTGTTCGTGCAGCCGGATGACCAGCAGCGAGTTGCCGCCGACGTTGAAGAAGCCGTCGGCGGGGCCGAAACTGCGGTCCGGAAGGAGACCGCGCCAAATGGCGGCAACGGCCTCTTCGACAGGAGAGGTGACAACCGCTTCCGTAGGTTCGTCGAGCGGCTTGCCGGACAGCGCCTTGCGATCGACTTTGCCGCTGGTGGTCAGAGACAGTCTCTCGAGGTGAAAGAAGCGGGCCGGGATCATGTAATCCGGCAGCGAGCGGGAGAGATGGGCGCTGAGTTCGGCGACATCGGGTCGCCTAGTCGAGACGACATAGGCGTGCAGCTCGGTGAGACCGCCTACTCGTTCCGGAACGACGACCGCCCGCTCCACCGCTGGATGGCTCTCAAGCGCATGCTCGATTTCGCCGCACTCGATGCGGAATCCGCGCACCTTCACCTGTTGGTCAATCCGGCCGAGATACTCGATGCTGCCGTCGTGCCGCCAACGGCCAAGGTCGCCGGTACGATAGATCCGGCCGCCCGCCCGGAACGGATCGGGAAGGAAGCGCTCTACGGTCAGTTCGGGTCTGTTGACGTAGCCGTGCGCCACCTGAACGCCGCCGATATGGATCTCGCCGGCCAGGCCGATCGGCGCCGAATTTCCCTCCGGGTCGAGTATGTAGATCCGGGTATTGGCGATGGGCCGGCCAATGGGCACGACGTCGCCCCCGCCCCAGGGTGAGCATGGTTGCCAGGTGACGTCGACGGTTGCCTCGGTCGGGCCATAGAGGTTGTGAAGCTCGGTGCCATGTGCGGCGTGCAGGAGCCGATTGAAGCGCTCGACCTGGGCTAGGTCCAGTGCCTCGCCGCTGGCGAAGACGTATCTCAGCCGGTGCAGACGACCGACTTCTTCTGGATGACCGTCGAGCCAGCCGAGGAAGGCCGCCAGCATCGACGGCACGAAGTGCATGACGGTGACGCCGAAGCGCTCCACCGCTGCGACGAGCTCTTCAGGGTTCTTTTCGGCTCCCGGTGGCGGCAGCGCGACGGTAGCGCCAGCCCACGACCACCAGAACAGTTCCCATACGGAGACGTCGAAGGTGACCGGCGTCTTCTGCAGGATAACGTCGCCCGGCCCGATGGGAAATGTCGACTGCATCCAGAGGATGCGGTTGAGCACGGCTTGATGTTCTATCGCCGCACCCTTGGGACGTCCGGTCGAGCCTGAAGTGAAGATTACATAGGCGATATCGTCGGGTGAGGCGGTGGCGCTCACGGGAGTGGCGATTTGATCGCCGCCGAGAGCGACAAAGCGGCTCCCGGCAAACAGGGGAGCAAGGTCGGCCGATCCGAGCACCAGTGGACCGCCGAGGTCGGCGAGCATGTCGTCGCGCCGCTGCTGGGGATGATCGGGATCGAGCGGTGCGTAGGCGGCGCCGGCCATCAGGATGCCATGGATGCCGACGAGCAGGTCCGGCGATCGCTTTGCGCAGATGGCGACCACTTCCCCGGGGCGAACCCCTTCTTCGCGCAAACGGTCGGCAACGGCGGCGGCCCGACCGGCAAAGCCGGCATAGTCGAAATGACCGTGATCGAAGAGAACCGCCGGAGCGTCGGGCGTTGCCGCGACCATGTCCATGAACGGCTCGGGGATCGTCCTGCGCATTGGCAGGGGGAAGTCTGTGTCGTTGAAGTCCTCAATGACGCGACGCCGCTCCTCCTCGTCGAGCAGCTGTAAGTCGCCCAATGGGCAGGCCGCGTCGCCGAGAACGGCGTCGGCCACGAGGAGCAGTCGCCTGTACAGATCGTCGATGGTTTCCGGCTGGAACAGGTCGGCGTCATGCTCGACCTGAACACGGATACCATCCACGCCTCGCAGGAAATGGAAGGCGAGGTCGAACTTGGCAAAGGGGAAGGACACATCGACCAGGCCGACCGCGACGTCCGGCAGCTCGGGCACTCCGGGGGCGCCTTCCTGCCAGGTGGCCATCACGTCGAAAAGGGGGTTGCGGCCGCGATCGCGGACCGGAGCGACCGCGTCGACAAGGGCCTCGAACGGGCAATCCTGGTCGGCCATGGCATCCAGGCAGTCCCGCCGCGTTGTCGCCAGAAGATCTCGGAATGCGAGACAGGGGTCGAGACGCGCGCGCAGCACCAGCGTGTTAACGAAAAAACCGACCAGATCGGCGGTTTCCGATCGTCCACGCCCCGCCACAAGGGTTCCTAGGGCAAAGTCGGTCTGTCCTGTGTATCGATGGAAAAGCGCCTGCAGAAGCGCGAGCAGCACCATGAACGGCGTTGCGTCCTCGGCAGCGGCGAGCTCGTCCAGCCGCCGCGTCGTTTCGGCCGACAGGGTGTAGGCGGCAAATCGTCCGTGGAAGCGTTGCGTCGCCGGCCGTCGGCCGTCTGTCGGCAGGGCGAGCGGTTCGGGCGGCGGCGTGAGATCGGCGACGCGGCGCGCGATCAGGGCGCGGCCCTCGTCGGACTCGACGAACCCGCGCTGCCAGACGGCGAAGTCCTCATAGTGGCGCGAGAGCGTCGGCAGACGTGGTGCTGGCCGGCCCAGCTCGCAGGCATAGAGACTGCCGAGATCGCGCAGCAGGATCGGCATCGACCACCCGTCGCAGGCCGAATGGTGGATCGAGACCACCAGGCGCCAGTGGCTCGGTCCCAGCGTGATCAGCCGGGCTCGAACCGGCGGTTCGTCCTCAAGGCGAAAGGCGATCGACGCATCGGCGGCGGCCAGAGCGTCGGCCGCGGAGATGGGATCTGGCTCTTTGCCGAGATCGGTCTGGAGCAAGCGGAGATCGCCGGCAGGAACCAGCCGCTGGCGGGCTCCTACGGGGTCGTCGGGCCGTCGCACGATGCGCAGCCGGAGGGCATGGTGTCGGTCTTCGAGCGCAGTCAAGGCGCGTTCCAAAGCTGGGACGTCGAGCTGACCCTCGAGATCGAGCGCGCCGCAGACGTTGTAGACGGCGGCGTCGGGGTATAGGCGCTGCAATACCCACAGCCGGGCCTGACCGCTCGACAGGGGGAAGTCGGGGCCTTCCGCCCTAGGCAGTGGCAGCGAACCCGTCGATGCCTCGAGCAGTTCGGCAATCCGCTCGACCGTGCGCGCTGCGACGAGGCCTTGGATCTTTGGCCGGACGCCAGTCTCCTGTTCCAAGCGGGCGGCGAGGCGCATGGCGAGCAGACTGTGGCCGCCAAGCCGGAAAAAGTCGGCCTCGGCGTCGATAGTGGTATCCGGAAACAGTTCGCCGAAGAGGCGCGCCACCAGTCGTTCGGCATCCGTCGAGGCGGCCCGCCCATCGGTGGGTGTTTCCTGTTCGGCCACGAGTGCGAGCAGGGCCTGGCGATCCTTCTTGCCGTTGGTGGAAGCCGGCAGGACATCGACCGCTACGAAGCGGCCGGGCAGCATGTAGTCGGGCAGGCTGTCGCGCACGGCCGCGCGCCAGCGATCGATGTCGGCCGCGCCGCTTGCCACAAAGGCGACGAGGTGTCGGCGGTCGCCCTCGCCGACCGTCAGCACGGCAGCGTCGCGCACGCCCGGCAGCGCCGACAATACGGCCTCAATGGCGCCGATCTCGATGCGGTGCCCCCTGATCTTCACTTGGTCATCGCGCCGGCCTGCGAACTCGAGCACGCCGCTCTCGGTCCAGCGCACGATGTCACCCGTGCGGTAGACGCGTAGGCCATCGATCTCGGGAAAGGCTCGTTCCGTCAGGTCCGGGCGGCCGACGTAGCCGAGCGCGAGGCCGTCGCCGCCGGCATGGAGCTCCCCCCAGACGCCGATCGGCTGGGGCATGCCGCCCCGACCGAGCACCAGGGCGAGGCTGTTGGCAATGGGGCGTCCAATGGGGATCGACGACGCGCCGAGATCGCTTTGGCTGATCGGGTGCGTGGTCGTGAAGGTCGTGTTCTCGGTAGGGCCGTAGCCGTTGACGAGGCGAAGGTCGGGACAGGCCGCCATGACGCGCGCGACATGCGTCGGGCTCAGCGCCTCGCCGCCGGAGATCAGCTGACGCAAGGAGCGGAATGCCCCCGGTTCTTCGTCGGCGACGCGATTGAAGAGGGTGGCCGTCAGCCACATCACATCGACGGAATGGCGCACCAGCGCTTCCTGCAGTACGGCCGGGTCGAAGAGCGTCTCATCGTCGATAAAGGCGAGCCGGGCGCCGGCGAGCAGCGGAGCCCATACTTCGAAGGTCGCGGCATCGAAGCCGAGAGGCGCGGCCTGCGCCACGGTATCGTCGGGCGTCAGCGCAACATAGTCGGTATTGATGACCAGCCGGGCAATGGCGCGGTGTGGCACGAGCACGCCCTTGGGTTCCCCAGTCGTGCCTGACGTGAACATCACGTAGGCCGGATCGTCACCGCCTCGAATGATGTCTTCGAGACACGAGGGCGATACCGGGGCGTCGCCCTCGATGTCGAGAAACGCGGCCTCAAGTCCCTGAAGACGCCCTCTGGCCGTTGTATCGGCGATGATGCGGGTCGCCCCGGCGGTCGCCATCAGCCGGCGGATGGCGTCGGGAGGCATGCTTCCGTCGAGGGGCATGTAGACGGCCCCCGCCTTGAGAATGGCAAGCTCGGCGATGATCGCCTCCGGCCCTCGACCGGTTGCCAGCCCCACCACCTCGCCAGGCGCGACGCCATGGGTGATCAGGCACTGCGCGGTCGCGTCCGAGCGGTGGTCGAGGTCCGCATAGGTGATGATCGCCTCGTCGGTCACCAGCGCCGGCCGGTCGCCCTCACGGCGGGCGACCTTGCGAAAGAGTTCGGAAATCGACAGGTCTGCGGGATAGGGGCGGCTGGTGGCATTGAGCTGCCGGAGTTCGGCCTCCTCATCCTCGGTGAGCAAGGGCAGCTTGGCGAGAGGTGTTTCAGGCCGATCGGCTGCGGCCTGGATCAGCCGGTCGAGGTGCCCAGCCATGCGTTCGATGCGCCGACGGCCGAACCGGCCGGTATCGTACTCGATGCAGAGCTGGGTAACGTTGGCGCCGCTTCGCTCGAATGTGAACAGCAGCGGAAACTTGCCGGTGCCGACATTGGAGGCTTCGTAGGTGAACGCTATCGAGGCGGCTTCTTCAACGACCACGGCCGCGTCGATGAGAGCCGGCGCCGACGCCGCCATCGCCATCCGATGCAGGCGGGCGTTGGGGATGTCCTGATAGTCGATCACCGCCGACACCTCCTCGGCGACAGACTCGACCAGACGACCGAAGGTCGATGCCGAGAGCGCGTCGATGATCACCGGCATGACCGAGGCGAAACAGCCGACCGTCGACGAGGAGTCCGATTCGATGCGCCCGGAGAAGGGTATTCCCAGTGAAACGAGCCCGCTGTTCTTGTAGCGCCCGAGCAGCGCGGCGACGGCGGAACAACACAGCGTGTTGATGGTCGACCGCGCGCCCAGCTTGCGCAGGGCCGCCTGTGTCGCCGCTGAAAGCTCGACGACGAGCCGACGGCCATCGATGGCGCCTTCGGCGATGCCGTCGCAAGGCAGTTCTTCGTTTTCGGACAAGCGGGCGATGCGCGGTCCCCAAAAGCCCTCGAGGATGGCGTTGCGCCGCTCGTCGAGTGCATCGAGGCGCCGTTGAGCCAGTTGCCCCGATGAAACCGCGATAGCGGGCAACGCGGGGTGGCGCCCGTCCCGGAGATCGCCGATGACGGCTCTCAGTTCCGCCGACAGGACAGCACAGGATATGCCATCGAGAATCAGATGATCGGCGGCGAGGACGAGTTGGTCCCCATCCGCTCCGAGATGAGCCAGGTGGAATCGGACAAGCGGTCCGTTCCTGAGATCGAAGGGGCGGGCAGCCTCCCGGATGAACACCAGCTCGGCCGTCGCCTTCGGATTCTCGGCATTGGTGAAATCGTGCAACAGAAGAACGGGCGCTACGGTCGGTAGCACCCGCTGAAATGTCCTTCCGTCCTTTTCTGTGAAAACCGTTCTGAGCGCCTCGTGCCTATCGACAATGTATTGAACAGCCTGCCGCACCACCTCTTCGCCGACACGCGGCAGGGGGACGGGAAAGATGATCGTGTAGGCCACGTCATCCGGCCGATCGAGACGGGCAAGCCAGATGGCTTCCTGTGCTGGCGACAGCTCGTGGAGCAGGGCAGGCATGGCGTCGGCGGAGAAATGGGCCAGCAGATCGGCCTTCGCCTCGCGAACGCGCTGTTTGAGATCGGGCGTGAACGCGCCGGGCGGGGCCTCGAACCCGAGATTGTCGCCTTCCGCCCACAAGCGGATGCCAAGGGCGGATAGCTCCAGAAGGAGTGTCTCGATACTGCCGGAACCGGTTGGATTGCTGTGCATCAGATCGTTCCGCGTTCCAAGTCGAGGGGCGCTCCCTCAAGTAGATTGGCCAGCCGGCGAGGCGTGGTCTCCGTCAGGACCTGCGCGGTGGAGACCGGCATGCCGAGTTTTTCGCTGAGGCGCGAAGCAACGCGCATGGCGCTCATGGAGTCGCCGCCACATGCGAAGAAGTCGGTATCCTCGGCGACGTCCTGCACACCGAGCACATCTCTCCAAACCGAAAGAACGGTTGTCAGGGCTGAAGGCCGAGGGGCCATCTTCCCCAAGGGTACCTCCGGCGCAGCGCCCTCGCCTCCGCCCTCGGCCGGATCCACCCACAGGCGCCGACGGTGGAAGGGATAGGCGGGGAGTGCAACCTTGCGACGCTCTCCGGGCGAGATGGTCGACCAGTTGGGTTCGATGCCGCGAACCCAGAGCCTTGCCACGGCTTCCCGGATGCCGATGGCTTCGTCGCCGATACGTGGCGCCGCGGTAACGACGTCGGCCTCCGGAATGCCCGAGGCTCTCGCAAGGCGTGACAGGGTTGCTCCCGGTCCGATCTCGACGAAAAGCCCGGCGTCGGCTGCCAGTTCCTTGACGCCATCGGCAAAGCGAACGGTGCCGCGCAGATGGCGAACCCAATAGGACGGATCCGTCGCTTCGCTGGCCGATATCCACCGACCGGTCAGATTCGAGATGAAGGGTATTTCGGGCGGGCAGAGCCGGACGCGCGACAGCAGGTCGCCGAACTCGTCGAGGATGCCGTCCATCAGGGAGGAATGGAAGGCGCGCGAGGTGTTGAGTCGCCGCCCGCCAAGAAGCGCTTCGACGCGCGCCACCTCATCCTCTGGTCCCGCCACCACGCACTGTCGCGGCCCGTTGACGGCCGCGAGCGACAGTCCACCGGCTGCTTCGGCGCCAAGTCCAGCGATGCGGGACTGGGCCTCCTGTTCGCCGAGGGACAAAGCCAGCATCGCGCCGCGTGGCGTCGACCCCATCAGTCGACCTCGTGCGGCGACAAGCCGGAGGGCGTCCTCGAAGGACATGACTCCGGCAATGCAGGAGGCGACCAGCTCGCCGATGGAATGGCCGGTCAGTGCAATCGGCACCACCCCCCAACCGATCAACAACTGCGCCATGGCGTACTCGGTCACGAACAGGGCGGGCTGGGTCAGCGCCGTCTCGGCAAGTCGGCGAGCCGCATCTGCGTCGTCGGGTTGAGCGAGCAACAGGTCTCGGACCGACGATGCTCCGGTGCCGACCAGAAGCTCGGCCGCCTCGTCCAGAATGACCCGATAGGCCTGCTCGGTCCTGTAGAGGTCCGCGCCCATGCCTGGCGCCTGGGTGCCCTGTCCAGGAAAGGCGAAGGCGACGCCCGGCGCCCCCTTGCGGCACTCGCCACGTAGGCCGGGGCGATCCATGAGTTTCGCCGAGGCTTCTTTGGAGGATCGCGCGACCACGGCCATGCGATGGGGCATCCGCCGCCGGCCAGACTGAAGGGTGAAGGCGGTGTCGGCGAGAGGGGGGGCGTCTTCGGTACCGCCGAGGCGGCCGGCAAGTGTGTCGGCCAAACGGTCGAGGCTTTCGCCGTCCGCTGCCGACAGGATGAGGACTTCGGGGCGTTCCTTTGTCGTATCCGACGCCTTCTTCCTGACAGGCGGTGCCTCGACGATCACGTGGACATTGGTCCCGCCGAGGCCGAAGGAACTCACACCGGCTCGCCGTGGCGTTCCGTCGGGGCGAGCTGGCCAGGCCTCGGGCGCGGCATTGACGCGGAACGGGCCGGCCGCAAACGGAACGCGGGCGTTAGGCGTCCTAAATCCGACGGTTGGCGGAACGATTCCCTCTCGGACGGCAAGGATCGTCTTCACAAGCCCGGCCAGACCGGACGCGGCATCGAGATGGCCGAAATTGCCCTTGACCGAGCCGAGAAGCACCGAGCCCGCAGGAAGACCGGCGTAGGCTTCGTTGAGGCTTGCAACCTCTATGGGGTCGCCAAGGGCGGTCCCTGTTCCGTGTCCTTCAACGAAACCGATGGATGCGGGATCAACTTGCGCGTCGGCAAGCGCCGCGGAAATGGCGGCCGTCTGCCCGGAAACGGAGGGTGCGGTGAAACCCGCCTTGTCGGCACCATCGTTTGAGACGCCAATGCCCCTGATCACGGCGTGAATGGAGTCGCCATCGGCCTCGGCGTCGGCAAGGCGCTTCAGGAGAAGCGCAACGGCACCGCTGCCGCCCACCGTGCCATCGGCTTCGGTATCGAAGGGGCGGCACCGCCCCCGAGGCGAACCGATGCCGCCTTCGACCGCGTGGTAGCCTCCAGCCGAGGTCAGCCCCAACGAGGCGGTCGCGACCAGGGCGGCCCTGCATTGACCGCTGCGCAAGGCCTGAACGGCCAGCGTCAGAGCCGTCAGGCCCGTGGAGCAGGCGGTGGCCACCGAAATCGCCGGACCGGTCAGGCCGAACTTGTAGGCAAGGCGAAGCGCCGCGAAATCCTTGTCGGACGCAATGACCATTGCGTAGCGCTCGGCATCGAACCGGCCGTGGATACGGTCGAACAGATTGTCGAAGACGTAGCTGTTGAAACCGGTCCCGGCAAAGACCCCGACCGGTCCTTCGTGGCTGGGGTTGCAACCGGCGTCCTCCAGAGCGTGGTGCCCGACCTCCAGGAGGAGGCGCTGTTGCGGATCGATGGTGGCGGCTTCGCCCGGCGTGTAGGCGAAGACACCGGCGTCGAAGCCGGCAATGTCGTCGAGCCGGGCCTGGGTGCCGACATAGGAGGGGTTGCCGAGAAGCTTCGGATCGATCCCGGCCATTCGCATTGTGTCGGCGTCGGCTTTCGTGAAGGGAGCACGACCGTCGACGAGCAATCGCCAGAGCGATGACGGGTCGTCTGCCCCCGGCAGGCGGAATGCCATGCCGACGATGGCAATGGTCTTGTCGACTGCTTGCGCCGGTTCATCTCTAGCCTCCACCGGCTGCGACGCATCGACGTCGGCGAGATAGCCAGCCAGCGAGTTGATCGAGGGATAGCGAAAGATGTCGACCGCCGTAAGTTCACGACCGGTCGCCGCCGAGAGGCGGGCCTGTGCCTGGGGGACCATGAGCGAGTGCCCGCCGAGCTCGAAGAAGCTGGCATCGGGGTCGATGTCCTCGCGATCGAAGAGTTCGGACCACACCGACGTGATCAGGCGTCGCATGGTGGCGAGGCGGCCGTGATCGGCGAGCGCGACTCTTGTCGCGCGACTGTCGGGTTCGTCTCCAGGGGATGCGTCCGCCTTCAGCGATGCGCGGTCGATTTTGCCCGAGGGCTGAAGGGGAAGGCGCGCATGACGCACCCACCTGTCGGGAATGGCCGCTGCGGGAAGCAGGGAAGCGAGCCGCGACCTGAGCTCTGCTGGCGAGGCCGTACCAGCGAAATGGGTGACAAGACGGGTGCTGGCACCGGTGCGATCGACAAGGACGGCAGCCTGGTCCACCCCCGGTAAACCGGACAGTGCCGTCTCGATCTCGCCAAGCTCCAGTCGCTGGCCCCGGATTTTCAGTTGCTCATCGAGGCGTCCCCGATAGGCGATGGTCCCGTCCTCCCTCCAGAGGCCGCGGTCACCGGTGCGGTAGAGGCGCTCTCCCGGCAGAAAGGGATCGTCGACAAAAGCTTCGGCCGTTTGCTCCGGCTGCCCCAGGTAGCCGCGCGCCAGGCCATAACCGCCGATCGCGATCTCGCCGACCACGCCGATCGGGGCGCGGCGACCGTCGGCGTCAAGGATTCGAATCCGATAGCCCGGCACCGGTCGGCCGATGGCAGGCTCGCCTGCCGTGGGATCGACCAGCGTCGCTGTCGCTTCGATCGTCGCTTCGGTTGGTCCGTAGACGTTCCAGATTGCCGGGGGGCTCAACACCGCAGCCGCCTCGCGGGCCAGATCCGCCGTCAGTCGCTCGCCTCCCAGGACAAGGCGCTTCAAGCCTGGCATGCCCCCATGCGGTGCGGTCGGCAAAAGGCTCGCCAGCATAGACGGCACGAGATTGAGATGAGTAACCCGCCGTGTCTCCATTTCCCGCCACATGGCCTGCGCATCGATGACTTGCAGACGCGGAGGCATCCACAGGCGCGCGCCGACAAGAAGCGGGCACAACACCTGCTCCTGCCATGGATCGAAGCCGATGGAGAAGGTGACGGCGATGGTCTCGTCTGCGGTCATGCCGAAAAGACCCGACAGGGACCGCATTTTCGTCGCGAGCGCCCGGTGGGTGATACCCACCGGCTTGGGGCGGCCCGTCGACCCTGACGTGTGATAGATGGTGGCGAGCCTGTCGGGTGACCAGCGTGCGCCATCCGTGCGGCGTACCTCCGGCATGCCCGGCTTGAGGTCGTCGAGGACGACGACTCTTCGTCCGCCATCGGTCGGCAGGGCGGCCAGAGAGACCCGGTCGGTCAAGATCAGCCGGCAGCCGACGCCATCCATCATGGTGGCGAGGCGTGCGGGGGGCTGGATGGGGTCGAGCGGCAGCGCCGCGCCGCCGGAGATCAGGACGCCGAGAAAGCCTGCGATCTGCAGGGATGAGGGGGCCAAGCACAGCCCGATCGGTTCCTCGGGGAGGACATTCTGGTCGGCAAGCTGCCGGGCGACGGCGCAAGCCAACGCCGAAAGATCACCGTAACTTGTGTCGCCATTCATGTCGGCAATGGCGATGGCCTCTGCCCGGCGCGCTGCCTGTTCGAGAAAGAGCTCGTGAACCGGTCGATCTTCGAGAGCCGCCTCCGGACCGTTCTCCCAGCGGACGATCTCGACGAGTTCGCGCCCGCCGGTGCCGGGCAGGTCGCCGATCGGCGCATCCGGGGTCGCCATGGCCGAAGACATCAGCGTGACGAACCGGTCCGATAGCCGACTGACGGCCGCCTCGCTATGGATGTCAGGGTTCCGGCGCCAGACAAGGGGCGCAGGACGCCCATCGATATCGCTGTGCGTGGAATCGAAATGAAGACTGATGTCATCCACGGGGCCGCTGGCCAGCGTCGTGCGGATCGAGGTCAGGCCATCGAATGAAGCCGCTCGAGGAAAATCTATCGGATTGAAGATCGCGGCCCTGGAGTCGCCGTCGCTCCAGGGCGTGATGGAGGCTTCGCGCATATGGATGGCGCCCATTCGCATGTGCCGGAAATCAGCGCGCAGTCGGGTGGACAGCTGCTTCACGAGGTCGGCGAAGGTCGCAGCTTCGTCAAGCCGGGCATGGATCGGTACGACCGACGTGCAGAGCCCGACCGTATTCCGCTCGATGCGACCGTGACGATTGAGAAGCGGTGTGGCGGCGACCGGGCAAGACGTACCGGTTGCGCGCCCGAGCAGCAGCAGGTAACCCGCCAGCAGTACGATCGAGGGCGTCGTTCCAAGCGAAGTGGCGAACGCTTTCACCTCATCTATGAATCCGAAAGGGATATCGCTCACAAAGAAGGGCGCCATATCGGTGGCCGTAACGGATGGCCCCGGGTGGAAGCGGCTGGCTGTCCCCCCTTGAAGAAGGCGCCCGCGCCAATAGGCGGCATCCCTCGCGAACTGCTCGGAACCGGCATAGGTTGCATCGGCGGCGATCAGGTCGAGATATCGCCCCATCGATGAGGGCGGTGGCGGCGAACCTCGCAGCAAGGCGTTATAGATATCGGCGACACGACGCACCTGCGCGGCGCTGCCGAAGCCATCGTTGATGAGGTGATGGTTGACGCGCAGCCACCAGTGTTGCTCGGGGCCGAGCCGGATCAGCCGATGACGAACGAGCGTCTCGCCGGAAAGATCGAACGGGCGTGCTATGACGGCGCGGCATTCAGCGAGCGCGGCGTTTTCCGGCGTACTGCCGTAATCCCCGGCATCGGCCACGTCGACATGCAGAAACTCTCCGGCCACGGTTCCGAGCCTGAGGCGGGGGATGCCGTCGATGTCGAGGATTCGGAGTGCGCAGGCATCCGCTTCGGTATCGGCCGCAAGCACCGCGCGCCGAAGGAGGTCCGGACGCAACGGCCCGTCGAAGCGATTGATTTCGGCGAGATTATAGGCTGCCTTGTTTGGCCGGGACCGATTATCGAGCCAAATAGCGACTTGTGGTGCCGTTAAGGGAAAATCGCCAGCCAACTCAATAATCTCCACCCCGTGTAGAGCCTACCTGCTCCTTCCCGATTTCGGCAAGAGGGAACATACCCAATGTTCACAACTGCCGGTCCCGTGGCCCGCGCCTTGGTGTTTGAATCCTTTACCGTTTTCGGACAGGTGACCTGGTTCCGTCATTTCGCGACGCTTGCTGCGGAACATCTCGCGATCGGAAGCCGCGAACGGTCTGTCTGGCGGTACGGAACGCCCGAGTGGGCCGTCAGGGAGACGCGGGAGTCTTCTGGTCGGGGGGCGGCGTATCGGCGGGCTTTGGCTCACCGGCGGCCTGTTGGACGCTGCTTTCAATGCTCGACGACACGGTGTCCCTGCGCCCGCGGGGATCGGCCTGTACCCCGGTTGGTGAAGACGCCGGCAGGTTCAAGGGAACGGCGGCGTTGGTGGGGGGGACATCGTCCAGCTTCGCGTTGGGCGGCGCCGGCTGAAGGGCCTCCGTGCCGGCAGGCGTCTCTCCTGATTCCGCCGGCTGTTCGGTTCGTGTGGTCGGCTCGTCGCCGGTGTTCAGGATGAGCGGCAAGCCGTCCTTGCCGCCGACGACAATGATCTTGCTGTTCGGAGATGCGGCCAAGGTCATCGTTGCCTCGATACCGCGCAGGCGCAGATACTCCGGCGTGATGGTGCGGGCCACCGTGTCCTGGAACTCGCGAATGCCGTCGGCCTCGATCTTCTTGCGCTCGGCTTCCTTCTTTTCGCGGGCGAGGCGGAAGTCGTATTCCAGCATGGCTTGATATTGTTCGGCCTTGCGCTCGATGGCGTCCTGTACGCGCTCTGGAAGGTTGACGCTGCGAATCAGGACGTCCTCGACGTCAACGAGGCGGCCGCGGAAGCTTTGGTTGCCAAGCGAGGCTCCGAGCTGGGTCACCATCCGTTCCAGCAACTGAGCCTGGATGAAGGCGCGGGTTTCCGAATAAAGCTGCTCGGGCGTGTAGCGGGAGATGAGTTCGCGGGCGTGCGAACCGATTTCCGGATAAACGAGCACTTCGTCGTAGCTCGGGCCTATTTGTTGATGCAGGAGGCCAACCGTGTCGCGGTTGATTCTGTAGCGGATGGCGATCTCCACCTGCATGCTGAGGCCGTTGGAGGAAATCGTGTCGTAGACGCGGGCGCGGTTCTGAAGGCGCGCGTCATAGAGGTAGACCTCGTCCCAGGGAAAGATGACGTGCAGGCCCTCGTCGAGGTAGGACGTCGTGACCGTGCCGCCAAAAAAGCGAAGCCACAGCACGCCGACATTGCCGGCGGGCACGTTGACGAAGATCTGCGGCGCCAGGACCAGAAGAAATAGGATGAAGCTGAGGACAAGGGCATAGACGCTGATCGAATGCCGGTGAAGCCGTTCGTAAAGCCGGCTCCAGAAGCGCCTTGCGCGCCCCACCTTGCCGCGCCCGGTTGAGCCGACAGCCGCCTCGCCCTGCGTCAAGGTCGTGTCAGCCATCGTTTTTCGCCCGCTTGCCCGCTGTCATCGTCTGCCTCGCATCGCCCCGCCGATCGTCATCCGTGCTCGGCATTGCGACGCGGGCGGCTGATCGCAAGGATAAGGAAGTCGATGAGTGGGGTAACGACGATCGACAGCAGGAAGTGACCGACGAAGCCAAAGACCGTGTGACGCCCCATGAAACCGGTGACGGCGCATCCCATAAGGTACAAGATACCGATGATGATCATCACGGAGCCCCGCCAGGCGACGGGCAAGGAAATTCCCGTCGTTTTATCGCTGGTTACGATACGAATGCCGGACGGAGCCGTCAATTCGATTTCTATTGACGGGGCAGGGGACGCGGAAGACCATGACTCGTGGTCAATACGCGGGTGTCGTGATGAAACAACGCGAGTCGGTCGTCCTCGCCGTAAGGACGGGAGCGGCGATGGTGGTGGTTGCGTTGTCCGTCATCGCGCTGACCTCGACGCTCAGTCTGTTCCGCTTCGAAGAGACCTACAGAGCGCTGGTCGACCAGCGCATGGAGCTGACTGCAGGCGAAGTGGCGCGTGTCCTGTCGGTCGGGTTGGACCTCGGCCTTCCCGTGGATGCGCAGGAGAACATTCCCGATCTGCTTCGTCAGCGTCTTGCAGCCCATCCGGACCTCGCCGCCATCACGGTACGGGATTGTGGCGGACAGGTCCTTTTCCAGGCCGGTGACGCGACGAAGACGGGAACCGCGGCAGGTTCGCCCTGGATGCGGCGACATGACGAGCAGTTCGACATCGGCATGCGGGTGACTGATGCCACGGGCGGTTGCGCCGCCGAACTGGTGGTGTCCCGGGCGGCCGCTCCCTTTCGGCAGGCGATGGCGTCGCTGACCCAGCGCTACTTGATGCTTGGGGCTTGGGTCGCCGGTCTGGCGAGCCTGACGATGATCGTCGCAGCGCTGGTCTTCTCCCGCCCCCCGCCTTCCCTGCGGGCACTCGATGCCGATCTCGAAGCCCTCGGGCGCGACGACGCGTCGGATGAGCCCGTCGGGGTCGCAAACGTTGTTCCCGGCAATGCGTGGGAAGCTGACCTGATCGAGGCCTACCGCGCGGCCCGTCCCGCGCTTGTCGCCGCTCGGCGAGCTGGGAGCGACTGAATGCCGAGGCGCTTTTTCGATCCCATGTTTCAGGGACTGGCCATTGCGACGCTCGCCCTCGCCGCCGCGCTGGCCTGTGTTTCCTGGTTGACCATGGCCAGTAGCACGCAGCTTCTGCTTCCAGAACTGGCCAGAACGGCGTTGGCCGAAGCTGACCAGGGCAGGGCGAAGATCGACGCGGCGGTCGAGCTTGGCATTCCCGTCGATCGCATGGTCGGTGTCGATTGGCTGTTCGACTCGCTGAAAGAAAGGGATCCGGACATTGCCTTTCTCGCGGTGACCGATGGAAAGAAGGTACTGTTCAGCGAGGGGATGACCGGTGATGCGCTGGAACGTCTCCTCGACGGACCAGCCGAGCCTTCGTCTGATGGACTTGCGCCGTCGCAATCGCTGAGAGGCGGGCATCTCGTGACTGAGCTGCCGCTGCGCACCGGGTCCATTTACCTCGGCCACAACAGCGACGCGCTGTTCAAACCTCTTTTCGACAATCTTGTGGACGCCGGCGTGATCGTTCTGGTGTCCTGTCTTCTGGCCTTCGAGGTGATGCTTCTCGTGGTGGTTCTCAACGTGGTGGAGCCGGCGCGGGCCGTTGCTCGTGCGTTGCGGCTTGTGGCCAGCGGAGAGGCGGCGACCCTCGCCATTCCCCGCGCAAGCGGATGGATACGATCCCTGGCGAGCCGGCTTGCAGGTCTTCTGGGGGCGCCATCGACCGGCTCCGACGCGTCGCCCCGCTCGGCCCCTCTGGTGTCTATCCGTCTCCTCGCCTTCCTGTTCGTCTTCGCCGAAGAACTTGGCCGCTCGTTCATGCCGATCTACGCCGGCGAGATCGCGGCGTCGACGTCGGGTCTTGACGCCAACTTCGCGACCGGTGTCGTCGTCGGCCTTCACATGAGCGTCGTCGCGCTGGCCATGCCCTTCGCCACGTTGCTCTATACCCGTCTTGGCAAGGCTCGCCTCTACGCGGCGGGCGCGGTGATCGCGACGATCGGTCTGGGCGGCACGGGGCTCGCCGGCAGCTACTGGGAACTGCTCGCCTGGCGCGCGGTGTCGGCGATCGGGTACGGCACGACCTACATCGCTTGCCAGGGCTTCGTGATCGAGAAGACCAACTCGACCAACCGGGCCAGCGGTTCGGCGATGATGGTCGGCGGCATCACGCTGGCCGACATCTGCGGTCCAGCCTTTGGCGGCGTGCTGGCCGAGCGCTTCGGTCAGAACGAGACCTTCGTCTTCGCCGCACTGGTTGCCGCCCTGTCGGCGGTCGTCGCGGCTTGGTTGATGGCTGGGTCTCGACGGTCGCCCGACGAGCGGCCACGCAGCGTCACGCTTGGCGACTTTGCCGTCGCCCTCGCCAATCGTCGCCTCGCAGTGCAGATGATCTTCGCTGCCATACCGGCCAAGCTGCTGCTCACCGGCTTCCTCTACTATCTTCTGCCGGTGACGCTCATCGGTAACGGCTGGCGTGAGGCGGATGTCGGTCGCATACTGATGGTCTATGGCGTGGTGGTGCTGCTCGGTGGGCCGTGGCTCGGCCGCCTCACCGATCGCCGCCAAAACCACGCAGCGGTGGTGACCCTGGGACTCTTTTTGTCAGCGTTGCCGCTTCTCGCGGCGCCGATCGTGCCGCAGGCGCTCACCCTTCCCGCCGCCATCTTGATGGTGGCGGCCCTCGGCTCGGGGCAAGCCATGTCGATCAGCGCCCAGACCTCCATGGTGGTGGACATGGCATCGGAAGCCGACGTTCGACAGGGGCACGCCCCGGAACTGACCGTCATGCGCTTCGTCGAGCGCTTCGGCGGAGGTCTCGGCCCGATGATCGCCGCCCCGCTCAGTGCCTCTTTGGGCAGTGTTGGCGCGATCGCCGTTTTGGGCCTTTATGCCTGCCTGAGCGCGCTGGCCTATGCGGGACTGACGGCACGATGGCGTGTCATGCCGAAGGAGATCGTACCATGAGACGGCGCGATCTTCTCGTTGGCCTGTGCACTGGCGCTGCCGGCCTGCTGATTGGCCGACCGGTTTCGGCAGCGACCCCCGCGGCCACCCCGGCGACCGGCGGGCGGCGCTTCCGGATCGCAATGGTGCTCTGGAGGGGGGAGACCGATGCCGAGGCAGGCTTCCGCAGGGAGCTCTCGGCCCTCGGGATCGAGGCCGACATCGATGTGCACGACATTGCCCGCAATCTCGACCAACTGCCCGCCGTGATCGCTGATCTCCGCCGTTCGAAACCGGACCTTGTCTACGCCTGGGGCACAGGCGTGACCCTTGGCCTTGTCGGTCGATGGGACGCCGTCGATCCGGCGGTTCATCTCACGGACGTGCCCGTTCTTTTCACCATGGTGTCGTCGCCGCGCGGGGCGGGCATCCAGCCTCCCGAAGGCCAACCGCCACGGCCAAATGTCACGGGCGTATCGCACATTGCGCCGCTGCCCGCTCAGATCAACGCCATCAAGGCCTTTCTGCCGATGCGGCGGCTCGGCGTCGTCTACAATCCGGCCGAAACCAACTCACTCGCCAATCTTTCCGAGCTCAGGGCATTGGCGCCCACCGCCGGCTTCCAGCTTCTCGAAGCCCCCGTGCCGACCGACGCCGACGGTCAACCTGATGCGACGGCCATTCCCGACCTCGTTGCCGATCTCGGGCGTCGCGGCGCCGACATTCTCTACATCGGGCCGGACAACTTCGTCGGCGCCAACCGCGATGCGTTGACGGGCGCCGGCATTGAGGCGGGTATTCCCGCCTTTACCGCTACCGAGCTCGAAATTCGCGAAAGCCAGGCGATGATTGGCCTTGTCAGCCGCTACGCGACGGTCGGCCAGTTCGCCGCCGACAAGGCCAGGCAGGTTCTGGTGGACGGCAAGTCCCCGTCTTCGATTCCCATCGAGACGTTGCAGCGGTTTTCCTATCTTGTCCGACTGCCGGTAGCCTTGCGACTCGGCCGCTATCCATCGCTGCAGCTCATCGATTACGCGGAGATGATCCGATGACCGAGACGGTCCTGGCCGGCTATCTCCACCGCTGCGACGGCCGGCCCTCGGTGGCCGTTCCCTATGTCGGCCGTTGGCTCGAGCCCCAGGAGGTTGGCGGCGTCATCGCCCTCCATCACGCCGTACGGGAGGCGGTGGCGCCGGATCTGCTCTGCCGCGAGACCGATGCCTTCTTTCACGAGCATTGCAGTGCCTGCGGCCGCATCTTGGGCCTGTTCGCGGATGGCGAGATGATCGCCTACGGCGTGCTCGGCTTGCCCGCGGCCGACCAGGAAAGCTTCGCCGATCAGTTCGGTCTGACGGTACAGCAAAGAGCCGAAGTCGCCACGATTGATGGCGCCGGCGTCTTGCCGCGCTGGCGCGGCAATGGATTGCAGCGTCGGCTGGTGGCCGCGCGCATCGAGGCAGCCCGATTGGCCTTCCGACGGATCGCCGTCTCGACGGTGGCGCCGGGTAATCTGCCCAGCCTCCGCAATCTTCTCGCCGAGGGATTGACCATTCGTGCGCTGCGTCCTGCCTTTGGAGGGCTCCGTTTTCTGGTGCGCCGCGATCTCGACCGGTCACCGAAGCCGGCCAGGGAAGGCCGCTGGATCGCCTTGGCGGATACCGCCGACGCCGCCCAGGCGTTGATATCGGGCTACCAAGGGTGGAGCCTGTCGGAGGCGGCGGACGGGCCGCGAATCTGGTACGCCTGCGAAAGGGATGCGCCGGGAAACTGACATCTGTCTGTTGGTTCGCGCGGGGCGAGGGGAAGTCATGGCCGGGGGGGCAATCATCGCGGTGGCGACGCTGAAAGGCGGCAGCGGCAAGAGCACGCTGGCCAGTTGCCTTGCGGCTCACTGGCGCCTTGCGGGCGGCCAGCCGGCGTTGATCGATGCCGATCCGCAGCGTTCGCTGGTTCGTCTGGCTCGGCGTGAACAGGCGCTCGCCGGTGTGCCCGTGATCGAGAACTCTCGCGGCACCGTCGTGGCGACGGCGCGGGAAGAGGCTTTGAGGCATAGTCCGGTGATCGTCGATACCGCGGGCTTCCGCACGGCGGCCACTCTGGCCGCCATGACAGTCGCCGATCTTGTGGTCGTGCCGGTAAAGCCGTCGCCGCTGGACGTCGACGTGATGCTGGACACGGCCGACGCGCTGTTTTCCGGTCAGGAGGGGCGGCGCTTGAAGTTCCGCTGCGTTCTGACACAGACCACCCGTGACAGCGTCATCGCGCGCCACATAAGGTCGGAACTCGTCGGGGCCGGCTTTCCGCTGTTCGAATCCGAGCTCGTCAACCGGATTGCCTATGGTGAAGCGGCACTGTTTGGCGCTACGCCATCGATGACCGAGCCGCGAGGCGCTGCGGCGCGGGAGATTGCCGCGTTGGCTGAGGAAGTCGAACAGGCGTTGAGCGAGGCGAGGGCGCCCCATGAGTCGTAAGCTTCCCAAGGCGACGGCCGAGACCCTTGAGGACATCCGTCGTCGGCCGCGGACCACCCGGGCCGTGCCCGTCAAGCCACTGCCCGCCCAAGACGACCAGGCTCCGCCAGAAGCGCCGAGCCCTCCGCCATCTGACGTATCCGACACCAAGCCCCCCCTGACGGTCGCTTCCGTCGGTGACGCTGCGGCCTTGAGGCGCGCAAGGGCAGGCGAAATCGTGGAGCGCCATGCGGCCTATGCGGCCGTCGGCGGCCTGTTGCCATTGCCCTTCGTCGATACACTAGGTGTCATGGCGGTGGTCGCGCTGATGATCGAGGCGCTTGCCAAGCTCCACGGTCAGGATATCGGCAAGGATCGTGTGAGAGCGCTGGTCGCCAGTCTCGCCGGTGGGCTCGGGCAGGCTGGCGCCGGGGTAGTAACCACCGCCGCGTTCGCCAAGCTGGTGCCTGGGGCCAACATTCTGGGCATCATGACGTCCTCGGTCGCCGCGGCAGCCATGACGCGGACCATCGGGCGCGCGTTCGTGCTGCATTTCGAGACCGGCGGCACGGCGCTTACCTTTGACGCTTCGGCGATCAGGGCCTACTTCGTCAGCCAGCCGACCTCGCGCCAGTAGCGGGCTGCACCCTCGTGAAAGGGCAGGAAGTTGCCCTTTTCGAACATCGCGCGGGGCTCGACGCCGGCAAGCGCGGGGTGACGCGACCGGAACAGATCTATATTTTCCACGACGCTGCGCGTCAGCCAGTAGACGAGATCCGGGTCAACGCGGCTGTCGCCGACGAGGGTGGCCTTGAAGCCGTAGGAGGGGATCGGCTTGTCCTGGTTGGGATAGGTGCCGGTCGGGATTTCCCCGTTGAAGAAATCCGGGTGTTCGGCCACTAGCCGGTCCGTGGCGGGCGAGCGCATGCCGACGATTTTTGCATTGCAGATCGAGATGGACGTGGCGATCGCCGATGCGGGATGGCCGATCCACAGGCCGAACGCGTCGATGTCGCCATCGCACAGGCCGCGCTGGTTGAGATCCTGCGCGGCGTCGTAGATGGTTGCCAGATCGGAGAGCCCAACCCCCTCGGCCGACAGCAGCTGTTTCCAGAGGCGGCGCGAGGAGGATCCTTCCGGACCGAGGTTGACACGCTTGCCCCTGAGGTCGCCGACGCTGTCGATCTGCTGTCCGGCAGCCGTAACCATGAGGCCGAGCTCGTCGTGGAGTGACATGACCGAGCGGGCCGTCGGTAGGTCGAGACGCTTTTCTGCGATGTCGTTGCTGGTGTTCGACTGCACGATGATGAACTGGGCGCGCCCGTCGGCCATCAGGCTGACATTGCTCAGATCGCCTTGCGAACGCAGCGAAACGCACCGGATATGATGCTTGGAGAAGGATGCCTCGACAGCGGCGCAAATGGCGCTGGCGACTTGGTAGTAAGTGCCCTTGGTGCTGCCCCCGTAAATGGCGATGAAGCGTTCGGTCTGCGGCAGAGCCGAACTGAAGCCGGGGTCGTCCGGGACCGTCTGCACGGTCGGGATGGCGTCGGGGTTGAACTCGGTCGAATCCTCCGCAAGTGCGACGGCGGGGCCGGTCAGGACGCAGATGGCGGCGATCACCGCGATGACATGTATGGACTTCAAGGGATTTTTCCTCGCCAGGCGCAATAGTTTAACCGACTGAGGGCCATAGTGATAGGCTCCGAAAGCTTGACGAGAGGGAAGAATGATCCTGACCTGTTCCGAGACTGGCATCGCCGATCTTGCCGTCAACGATGCGTTTCGCGCCCATCTCGCCTTCCCTGCTCCGTTATCCGACCGCATGGATGAAACCTTTGCCGCCATCCGCGCAGAGCCGGATTACCGTGCGACGCCGCTTCTCGCTCTTCCGGGCCTGGCCGACCGGCTTGGCCTTGGAGCCGTCGTCTGCAAGGACGAGTCGCGTCGCTTCGGAGCTGGCGGCGTCAAGGCTCTCGGCGCGCCGCACGGTCTCCGGGTTCTCCTCCGCCAGCGCGGGGGGGGCGGCCCCTTCGTGGCGGTCGCTGCCACCGATGGCAATCATGGACTGGCGCTCGCCTGGGCGGCCCGGCGGCAGGGCGGCCTCGCGCGGATCTACGTCGGACGCGACGTAGACGAGGTCCGGCTCGGACGGATCAGGGCCGAGGGAGCTCAAGTGGTCGTGGTGGACGGTACCTATGACGAGGCGGTCCTGGCCGCCGAGGCAGCGGCCCTCCGCAATGGCGCATTGCTCGTCACCGATACCGACTATGACGGCGACAGCGCGGTCTGCGCAGCGATTATGGCCGGCTATGGCGTGCTTGCCGAGGAGGCCTGGCAGCAAGGCCTCTCCGAGGCGCCGCCAAGCCATGTCTTCGTGCAGTGCGGAGTCGGCGGCGTGGCCGGTGGTGTGGCTGCGTCGCTATGGCGTCGCATGTCTCCGATGGTGCCTCGGATGGTCACGGTGGAGCCCGCGTCGTCGGCCTGCGTTCTGGCCAGCCTTCGGGCCGGCGCGCCCACGCCGGTTGGCGGCGATCTCAGAACTCGCATGGCGGGCCTTGCCTGTGGCCGCATGTCGGTCCCGTCGTGGCAAATCTTGTCGCATACGGCTTTCGCAGGGCTGGCGCTTGACGAAAGTATCGCCGAAACGGTCCAGACGGCCTTGGTTGCTGGGGCATGGGGCGATGCGCCGCTTGCCACCTGGGATACCGGCGTCGCCGGTCTGGCTGGACTCGTCGCCGCGGCGTCGGACGACACCTGTCGTCGGATGCTCAAGCTCGATCGGTCGAGCAGGATACTGGCGATCAATACGGAAGGACCGCCCCCGGAACTCAGCCTGTCGACGCGCGGCTGAGGTGTCCTTCATCCATTTGGATGACGCGGTCCGCCACGTGGAAGTAGCGGTCGTCGTGGGTAACACAGAGGACGATGCGGTCGGGTCGCTTCAGCCCCGGCAGAATCTCTTCGTAAAACTTGCGACGGAACGATGGATCCTGATCGGCCGCCCATTCGTCGAGCATCAGGACCGGTTTGTCTTCCAGCTCGGCGACCAGCAGCGCCAGACGTTTGCGTTGTCCGCTGGAGAGATCGATGGTCGAAAAGGAACGGTCGTGCACCGCCACCTTGTCGGCGATTTCCAGTTGGCCGAGCAACGACGCAAGCCGCTCGGGGGGAGGGTCTGCCACACCATAGAGACGACGGAACAGATGGTAGTCGGACAGGACCGCCGAGATCCCGTCGCGGTAGGCTTGCCGCTGGTCGGGTTGGAGGGGCGCGCCGTTGACGAGCAGGGCGCCGCGATCAGGCGCCAGCAGGCCGGACAGAAGGCGTAACAGCGTGGTTTTGCCGGCTCCGTTGCCGCCGGTGATGAAGGTGATCTCTCCGGCCCGTACCTGGAGGTCGACCGGCCCTAGGGCAAAACCGGGCGCTCCATCGGTCGTCCGGTAGGTGAAGGTGGCGTCCGAGAGGGCTATCTCCCTCGTCGGCTCGTCGAGGGAGCGGCTTTCTTCGGCGGCTCCGGCCGAGGCTGCGCTCGACAGGGCCTCCTCCACGGCCAGGATCCGCCCGAGCGAGGCGTCGGTCTCGGCTACCGCCGGGATGGCCTGGGCGATGGTGGAGATCGGCCCGATCATGAACAGGGCGACTGTCGTCACCTGCAGTACCACGTCGGAGAAGCCATCGTCGAACATCGGCACGGCAAAGGTCATCAGCCCGACGAGGGCGTAGAACAGTGACTGGATGATCACGAAGTCGATGGCCCAGCGGCGCTTCGTACTGCTGCGTGCGGCACGCACTCGATCGGAATGGGCGACGATCTCGTCGGAAAGTGCGTCCGATAGACGCTGGTTGACACGCACTTCCTTGTAGCCGTCGACGAAATGCTCGAATGCCTGAAACAGTCGCTGTTCTTCGGCGATGGTCTCCCCCATTGCAGCGGCCATGGTGCCGCTGCGTCGGACGTGGACGAGTACGGCAAGCGAGCCGAACACGGTGGCGGCCAGAAAGGCGGCCAGCGAGAGATAGGCAAGGAAGGCGGCCACCATCACCAACGTCACCACCTGCTGGGCGGCCAGCGTCAGGATGGGCACGGTGCGTGACAGGGTCTGCGTTTCTTGCGCCATGGCGGTGAACAGTACCGCCCGGCCAGTAGAGGCGACCGTCATGTAGTCGGCATACTGGATGCGGTCGAAAAGCCGGGCCCTCAGCCTGCGGATGATCCTTTCCGCCTCCCTGGCCGAGGCCGACATGACGGCATTCTGCGAGACGGCGTTCAGCAGCACGGCCACCGCCAGCATGGCGAGCATGCGAAGGCCGGGATCGCTGTGGTCGGCAATGACGGCGCTGAAGCTGACGAGCCCGAGGACGCCGACGGTCGAGGCGGCGCCGATCGCCGTCTGGGACGCAAGGGCTCTCGGATTGATCCGGGCTTCGCTACGAAGAAGGGCAAAGAGGCGCATGTCAGGCCGCCTCCGGGGCGGTGACTTCGGTGAGGCGCCCTTCCTCGAGATGAAGCCGCCGATCGGCGGCGTCGAAATAGGCGTCGTCGTGGGTCACCGCGATGATCGTCTTGCCCCGTGCTCGGAGCTCCGGCAGGATCTCGCGGTAGAACTTGCGCCGGAAGTGAGGCGATTGATCTGCCGCCCACTCGTCCAGCACCAGGAATGGTCGATCGTCCAGGAGGGCGGCGATGAGGGCGAGACGCTTGCGCTGGCCGGTCGACAGGGCGATGCGCTCGAACCGGTCGCCGACGATGCGGGTGATCTGGTCCATTTCCATCAGGGCGAGCAGGCGCGCGCCTTCCCGCTCGTCGAAAGGCGCCGCGCCATAGAGGCGGGGAAAGACATGACAATCTGCGAAGACCGGCGCCACCAGCGCGCGCAGCCGCTCGGCTCCGACGCCCAGACCGTCGATGGTCGTGATGCCGCCCTGGGGATGGTAAAGGCCGGTGATGAGGCGGATCAGCGTCGACTTGCCGGAGCCGTTGCCGCCGGTCACGAAGACGATCTCGCCGCGCCGGATGGTCAGGTCGACCGGCCCGAGGCAGAAGGGGGTTTCGCCCTCGGGGGCAGGATAGGCATAGGAGACCGTCCTGAGGCCGATGGTTTGGAAATCGCTCGTTTCGTCGCCCGTCGTCATGGGCGCGTCGGCTATGGCGGCCAGTGTTTCCTGAAGCGCCAGTATGCGAAGAGCCGCCTGCTCCGAGGCGCCGAGCAATGGAACGGTTTGTATCAGCGCGCCGATGGCGCTGGTCATGAACAGAACCGATGTGGTGACCTGGACCACCTGACCGCGAAAGCCTGGCGAGTATATGGGGATGACGAACACCACCACCGCCAGCATGAAATAGATCGCCACCTGCCCCAGAACAAACTGCTGCATGGCGCGAATCTGAACGTCGGCGCGGAGCTCGGTGGCGTCGGCGGCCACCGCATCGAAGGCTTCAGCCAGATCGCGGCGGCGGGCACTCGAGAGTCGAATTTCCTGAAACCCATCAAGCAGGTCGCCGAGGCTCTCCATGAGCCGCTTGTCGGTGTCCATCATCTTGACGAAGCCGATGGCAAGTCGTTGCCCGGCCCGGTGGTAGACGAAGCCGCCGATCGCCGTTGCGATGCCGACCAGCAGGAAGGCAGAGAGGGATATCCAGGCAATGTATCCCAGCACCGTCACGACCATGACGGAGGAGCGAAGGCTCAGCGCCAGGAACTGCGAGTTCTGTGAAATCGTCTGCGTTGCCTGGGTTATGCCCTCCCTGAGGTCCGACCGGCCGATGGCCTCGACCTTCTCGAAGTCGGCTCGGGCGAGGCCGGCCAGCAGATGCGAACGCAACTGATGGATAGCGTCCTCAAGCGCCGAGCAGACCCGCGAGGTGACGAAGATTTCGCTGCTGGCGTATACGGCGATTCCAGCCGCGAATAGCGCGGCCAGTAGCCAATCTACGCGCGCCTGACCCGAGTCCGAGAGTTCGCGGGCGGCGACGTTGACGATCATCAATACCAGGACGCCGGAAACGCCCGACAGCAGGGCCGCGCCGACAATGCGCGCGCGCGGAAACGAGGGCTGCGAGGCCAGGAGCCGAATGAGGTGGTTCATGAACGCCGGTGTATCCGCGACAAAAGCCCGATGGCACTATAGCGACACGGCGCGCCATGTCCACGCCCGACAACGCGGTCTTCCCTCTAAGCAATTGCTCCTTAAGGGTCTCGGTGTATAGTCGCTGGCGAAAACAAGCCGATGGCCGACGTGATCGGCCGGAGGGTCCGATGCAGGCCTTTGCTGACCACGAGTCCGGTGTTCGCTACTACTGCCGGAAGTTCCCGGACGTCTTCGTGAGTGCGGAAGGATGTCGCCTCTCGGGGAGAAGCGGCAAGCAGTATATCGACTTTTTCTCGGGAGCCGGCACGCTCAACTACGGCCATAACGACGCCGGCATGAAGGCCCGACTGGTCGCCTATATCGAACGGAACGGCATCACCCATTCCCTCGATTTCGCCACCGAAGCCAAGGAGGCCTTCATCCTGGGGTTCCAGGATGTCATCCTGAAGCCGCGTGGCCTTGCCTATCGCATGCTGTTTCCAGCGCCCACCGGAACCAACGCGGTTGAGGTAGCACTGAAAGCCGCACGCAAGGCAACGGGCCGATCGAGAATCGTCAGCTTCGTCCACGCCTTCCATGGCATGACCACCGGTTCAATGGCCGTGTCTCGCGGACCATTTCATCAATCCGCGATTCCTGCGGGTGACACCGTGTTCCTGCCCTACGACGGAACCCTGGGCTGCGACGGTCTCGGTTGGCTTGAATCGTTGTTGGCCGATGCTTTGGACAGCGCGCAGCTTCCCGCTGCCTGCATTGTCGAGACCATCCAGGCCGAGGGCGGGGTGGTCACCGCTTCTCTTTCCTGGCTGAGGCGCCTATCCGATATCTGCCGCCGCCACGGCATGCTGCTGATCGTCGATGACATTCAGGCCGGTTGCGGGAGGACGGGGTCTTTTTTCAGCTTCGAGCCGGCAGGCATCGAGCCGGACATGGTTTGCCTTTCCAAGTCGCTGTCTGGCATGGGGTTGCCCCTGTCGCTGGTCCTTGTCCGGGAGGGCCACGACTGCCTGTCGCCCGGTGAGCACACCGGAACGTTCCGAGGCAACAATCTCGCTTTCGTCACGGCCACCGAGGCGCTGCGTTTCTGGCGAGACGACGAGCTCGAACGCGAGGTTGCCCGCAAGGCTCGCTGGCTCCACGAACGCCTGGCCGGCATCGTCGAGGAGCATTCGGCGATTGCCGACCCGAGCGTGCGCGGTCGCGGGCTGTTGCAGGGGATCGCCATGGTTTCGGGCGATATCGCCGGCCGCGCGTCGGCGATCGCCTTCGAGAAAGGCCTCGTCATCGAGACGGCCGGACCGCATGGCGAGGTACTGAAGTGTTTGCCACCGCTGGTCATCTCCGATGCGGAGCTTGATGCCGGCCTGAACATCCTCGCCGACGCTGTGGCCGCGGCCGCGTCATGACTGAGGGCTGGTTCGCCCATGCCACCGCGCGCGCCGACGCGCGGATGCGTGTCTTCCTGTTTCCCTACGCTGGCGGCGGTGGCAGTCTTTTCCGCCAATGGGGTCGTGCCTTCGACGCCGACATCGACGTGCTGCCGGTTCAGCTTCCAGGTCGGGAAGGAAGGCTTCGCGAGCCGCCGATTGCCTTGCTCGACCGGCTCGCCGATGAGGTTTGCGAAGCCCTCCTGCCACTTTGCGACCGTCCTTTCACTCTTTTCGGATGGTCTATGGGCGCGCGGATTGCCCACGCCGTAGCCCGCCGTTGCGAGGCTGCTGGCCGGTCGCCCCGCCTGTTGATCGCCGCCGCCAACTCGGCGCCACATTTGCCGTATGGCAGACCATGCATCCACAACCTTCCCGGCGAGGATTTCTGGCGCGGCCTTGCCGATCTCGGAGGAACGCCGGGCGAGGCGCTGAACAATCCCGGATTGCGCGAACTGGCCGGCCCGATGTTGCGAGCGGACTTTGCCTTGGTCGAAACGGCGCCATTGTCAGATCCGCCTTCGGTTTCCTGTCCTGTCGTCGCCATCGCTGCAAGCTCCGATGCCCTCGTCGATGAGAAGGATGTCGCGGCCTGGCAAACGGCGACAACCGGCCCCTTTTTGCTAATTCGATTGCCGGGGGGGCATTTCTGCCTGCGCGACGATCCATCGGCTGCACAGGCGGCGGCCCGGCAGGCGTTCGACTGGGTATCCCGACAGACGTCGGACACGATACCCAGGAAGCGTCTGACCCTGCGGGACATCGGCGATCTGATGGAGCTCTGATGGAGGCAGCGGTCACGGTCTGGCATATCCCGTTGAGCCAGAAGCCGACGGCGGACGATCATGCCCTGCTCGACGCCACCGAGCGACGGCGTGCCGAGCGATTCCTGCGTGAGGAAGATCGTCAACGCTACGTGCGGGCGCATGCGGCGATGCGGCGTATCCTGGCGCAAGCATCCGGTTGGCGGCCGGACGAGCTCGTCTTTGTCACCGGAGAGTATGGCAAGCCAGCCCTTGCCGGCGGGAGCCCGTGCTTCAACCTGTCGCACTCTGGCGACCATGCTGTGCTGGCGACCTCGTTCGAGGCAGAGATCGGCATAGACATAGAGGCGCGGGCGACCGATACCCTGAGGATCGCCAAGCTCGTGCTGGCGGAAGGTGAGATGGAGGCCTTTCTCGCTCAGCCCGCCGATGCCCGGGACGCGGCTTTCTTGCGGGCATGGACTCGCAAGGAGGCTTTGCTGAAAGCTTTGGGCTGCGGTCTTGTCCTGGATCCGCGCAGTGTCGAGGTGGGGCTCGGAAACGAGCCCAGCACACCGGAGCTCGCCGGGCAAAAATGGACGTTGCGTGATTTCGCGCTGGTGCCGGGCCTCCAGCCCTCGCCGTTCAGTTTTACTCGACCTGATCGAAACACGGCTTCTTCGCCGCACGAACCCGGCGTGCTTGACTGGCAGCTGGGTGCTTCGGGCTGGCCGCAGAGCATTCTGGTCGGCAGTCTGGCTGCCAACAAGAAAATCTCGCCGGTCGACATACGGTCCGGCGCGATCGGATAGCACGGCTCGACGAGGGAGGCCTCAGGCGGCGGCAGGTTCGGCCTTCTGGGCTTCCTCTGTCTCTTCCTTGGCCTTGGCGAGCTCGGCCTCATAGAACGCACGCATCTTGTCCGCATCGAAGTCGAGCAGCGTGCCGCCAGTCTTGAAATGCGCGTGAAACACCCGGCCGAGGGCCATGGTCGAAACGCCCGACAAGCTGGGCGCAAGCGCAAGACCGAGAACCGGACCGACGAGCGGGATGGCCTTGAACAGCGAGACAGTGCCGGAAGTGATCAGCGACGGCGCACCACCACCGACGAGGGCGGAAACCAGAGTCTTGATGCGATTGCCGGCCATCGGCACGCCATGCAGCTTGGCAAGTTCGCGCACCAGCCACACCTGAAGCCCCCCGATCGCAACAAGGTCGACGATCGGCACCGGCACTAGCCCGAGGCCAGCCGAACCCCACGCCGTGTTCTTGATCAGTCGCTGGGCCTTCGCGTCGATCTCCGCCGGGGAAAGGACGACTTTCTCGGAATCCGACATTGCAGTCTCCTCTGAAGGCGCCCTCTCTGATCCGCCATCAGATCGGCAGGTCGCATAGCGCCCCAATAGTGTCAAATCCTCGCGCATAAGTGTTTTAATGTCAATTGTTTGTGGGGAAAAAGACCAGAGGTCTGCCTCCGGCAGGACGGAGCACCACGCGAGACGTTCCTTGTAGTCCGCAACCGTTTCGCGTCGTGGTGCATTTCATGTATGGCGTTTGCTGGAGTACCCACCGATCAAGCTCCGGAATCCGGTCGAAAGCGGACGACTGCAAGTGAGCTCGGATCTTGTCACGCTCTCAAAGCCAAAACCGTCTCGTCCAAGTCGCGTCTTGAGCGTGAGGCCGCCTGGGCATGTCTTCTCTACAGTCGCTGAAATGAACGTGGGAGAAGATACCTGCCTTGTAAGCGCAATGCTCGCCAGTTGCCCCGTGTGATGAGGCGGAAAGTTATGAAGGCTCGGCTCCGCAAAAGATTCGACGGGAAGTTGACGGCGTCAAACTGGGCCGAACTCACGAAGGTGTCCCTCGGCATTGTCTTGCCGAGTATCGCCATTGTCGTTCGTCCAGGTCTGGCATGAACCGAGCGGCGGCGATCCCGCCATCTGTGGCTGCCAAGCACGGTCACGAGCATCGCGACGTCCTCGTCGGCAAAAGCATTAGCATAAAGGAGTAACGCATCGGTGCCGGAGGGGAATTGACAGTAAAGGAACAGAGGCAAATAATTCGCCCAATCGATACGTATCGACAACTGATGACGCGTCGCAGTAAACCAACAGGCGGCGCGAGTTTTTAGCGAAAGTTGTCGATACGTATCGATCGCTACCCGAAAGGGAGAACTCGATGGTGAAGTTCACAAGCAAGGACGTGGCGCGGGTTGCGGGCGTGGCCCAGAGCACCGTGTCCTACGTACTCACAGGCAAGCGATCGATTTCCGAAGATACGCGCCGTCGGGTTCAAGAGGCTATCGACCAACTCACATACCAACCCAATGCCGGGGCGCGCGCGTTGGCCAGTCAGCGCACCAGCGTGATTGGCCTGATGGTGCCCTTCAGCCCGGGGATTGATACGGCAGGTCAGCTTCCATTCATCGAGACCATTGCCAGTCTTGCGCGGGCTCATGATTACGATGTCCTTCTCGTGACTGCCGATGAAGGGGCCGACGGCTTGCGTCGACTTTCCGGGCGATCATTGACCGATGCCATCATTCTCATGGATGTCCAGGTCGAAGACGAACGCATACCATTGGCAGCTTCGCTTTCAGTTCCGGTGGTGCTTATCGGCATTCCCGCGGACTCTTCCGGTCTACAGTGCGTCGACGTCGATTTCGAGCTCGCAGCGAAGCTTTCCGTAGAAGAAATGGTGGCGGCGCAGCACGATCGTGTTCTTTTTGTTGGATATCCAGCTGAACTTGAACGCCGGCAGTTGAACTATATTCCACGCTTCAATGCTTCCGCTGTCGCGGCAGCGCGTCGTCACGGCTTGACCCTCGAGTTCATTTCTCCCGTTGAGCCGGGACGTACTGCGGCGCGTGAGGTTGTTGCTCGTTTGCTCCCGGATTTTGGCAAGGAACGGCTAGGTCTTGTCATCTCAAACAGCCAGACCATGCAGCCGATCCTCAATGCGCTGATCGCGCACGGCATTGTACCTGGGCGGGATGTTTCGGTCATTGCTCACTGCACAGACGAAGTGGCCCAGGAAGCTGAACCGCCAGTGACGAATGTATCGCTCGAACCGCGAGAAGTATCTCGGCGCGCCATCGAAACTGTCTTTCGTCTTCTCGACAGCAAACGGTCGCGCCCTAAAGAGATCGTTGATCTTGTGCCGTCTCGGCTGACGCGTCGTTCAACGGTAATGCCGCCTCCCAAGGGCGCCTGAACATAACCCTCCAATAGATCCGCTGATTGCCTTTGAGAAAGAGGGCACGAGGGTCTGGTCGCAGAACAACAACAACGAGCTCCGGGCAACGGCGCCAGACTTAGAGCAACTCCGGGAGGAGCGGGATTCCATGTCCCGTCCGGAGGCGCACGAAAGCAAGGAGACGGAGGTGACCTGCGAGTTGGAGATCGTAGGGCTCGCTCCCGGAGGAAATCACCATGACCAAAGAGTATCTCAAGTCTCGTTCAAGTTTTCTGGCCGTTCTCGCCCTGGCGTTACCCTTGGCGACGGTTGTCTCTATGCCCACTGGGGCCGCCGCCAGCGACGTCAAAAGCATCCGGGTACTCGACTACTATAACGACTCGCCTGATCGAGAGATATATGGCGATATGCTCAATGCCTGCGCCGATACGCTCGGTGTTACTGTCAACCGCGAAGTCGTTCCAGGAAATACGCTGATTGCCAAGATCCTTCAGCAGGGGGCATCGCGTACTCTACCTGACCTTCTGATGATCGATAATCCCGATCTGCAACAGATCGCGTCTACCGGCGCACTCGTCCCGCTGACCGACCTCGGCCTCAGCGGGGATGGTTACTTGCCCCAAGTCATCGCAGCCTCCACCTACGAGGGTAAGCTCTATGGGCTGCAGCCTATTACCAATACTATTGCTCTTTTCTATAACGTCGATGTGCTCAAGGAGGCCGGTGTCACCCCGCCAACGACCTGGGCCGAGCTGCGTGACGCAGCGAAGAAGCTGACAACTGGCAAGCGCTACGGGCTCGCTTTCTCTGCCCCCGCCAACTACGAGGGAACTTGGCAGTTTCTCCCGTTCATGTGGTCGAACGGCGGGGACGAGAAGAATCTAGCCACACCGGAAGTTGCTGGCGCGATACAGTTTTGGGTCGATCTCGTTACGGATGGATCGGTCTCACGCTCGGTCCTGAACTGGGCCCAGTCCGACGTCAACGATCAGTTCCGCAAAGGGAACGCAGCCATGATGGTCAATGGACCATGGCAGATCCCCGTCCTGAACTCCGACCCGTCGCTGCATTACGCCGTGGTCTCGATTCCGACGCCGGAAGCCGGTGGTAAGTCTATCGCTCCATTGGGCGGAGAAACCTGGGCCGTCCCGAATACTGGCAACGAAGCGACCGAACAAATAGCTGCCAAGATGATTGCCTGTCTGAACAGCGATGCCAATCAGGTCAAGCTCGGCGTGCTCAGGCAGACGGTGCCCACCAAGACGTCGGCAGCCGTACTCGATGAGTACCTCAAGCAGGCGCCGTCGATGAAGACCTTCGCCGAGATGGTTCAAACCGCTCGGGCTCGTACCGCTGAGCTGGGGAATGACTGGCCTGAGGCCGCAACGGCCATCTACACCGCCGTCCAGCTGGCCCTGACCGGAGAGGCGTCACCGACCGACGCGCTGAAGCAGGTCCAGCAGTAAGTCGCTCAAGCAGAAGGATGGGCACCATGCCGGGCTTCGGTACGAATGGACCGTCGGTGGCGGTTGCGCGCAGGGCGGGGAGCCGGCGAAGAGAACGTTTCATCCAACAGTTGTTCTTGTTGCCGGCCGTCGCCTACATTCTCATCTTCTTTGGCTATCCTGTGGTCAAGAACGTTGTCATGGGGTTTCAGAATTATTCCATGAAGTCGTTCTTCACTGGGAAAGCCCCTTGGGTGGGATTGCAAAACTACGAGTCCGTCGTCTCGTCGCCTATCTTTTCTTCTGCACTCATCAACACGATCGTCTTTACGATCTGCTCGATCGCCGGTCAGTTTGTCATCGGGCTGGCGATCGCGCTCTACTTCCGAAAGCGCTTCCCGCTGAACGATCTTCTCAGGTCGCTCATTCTCCTGCCCTGGCTGCTGCCGCTGATCGTATCGAGCGCGATTTGGCGTTGGCTGCTCGATCAGGACAACGGCGCTCTCAATCGTATCCTGGAGTTGCTTTTGCTCGCCGATCGGCCGGGATGGCTTACCACCACTTCTCTGTCTCTGGTCGCTTGCATCCTTGTGAACATCTGGATTGGGATCCCGTTCAACGTCGCCATTCTCTACAGCGGACTTCAGGAGATCCCGGAGGAGCTTTACGAAGCTGGACAGCTCGATGGCGCGACGGGATGGACCGCTTTCCGCTGGATCACCTGGCCTCTGATGCGTCCCGTTGTCAGCGTCGTGCTTATGTTGGGCGTGATCTACACGCTGAAGGTGATGGATCTCATTCTCGGACTGACTGGAGGAGGGCCGGCCAACTCAAGCCAGACGCTCGCTACCCAGTCCTACCATCTGTCCTTCGTCCAGTTTCAGTTCGGGCAGGGCGCTGCCATGGCCAACATTCTCGTCGCCATCTCGCTGATCTTCGCCCTCCTTTATCTCTACATCAATAAGTTTGCGGGGAAATCGTGAGTACTTCCTCCTCCTTACAGATCTCAAGCAACCGCAAGAGACGCCATCGGAACAACCGTCATGGTGGGTGGCGCCATACCGTTTTCGGCGTGCTCATCCTGGGCATTCTGTTGTTCCCTGTGTACTGGATGGTCAACGTCTCGCTGCAGCAAGGTGGCGCCGCGGCGATGACGCCATGGCTTCCAATCGACATCACCTTGCACGGTTACGCCAAGGCGTTCCAGGATCAGGGCGGGCATCTGCTTACAAGTCTGATCGTCGCCAGCGGCAGCGTCGTGTTCAGCCTCCTCGTGGCGGCGCCTGCTGCTTATGCCCTGGCAGTCTTTCGCGTCCGTTGGGCGAACGCTGTCTTGCTCGCCATCCTGGTCAGCCAAATGATCCCTGGTATCGTGGTCGCCAACGCGCTCTACGGTGCTTATACGAAGATTGGTCTTCTCAACTCGATCCTCGGCCTCATTCTGGCGGATTCGAGCGCTGGCATTCCGTTCTCCATTCTGATCCTGAATGCCTTCATGCGCTCCATGCCGCTTTCTGTCCTTGAAGCGGCGCGGATCGATGGCGCCGGGCCCTTGCGGACACTTGTATCCGTGGTCCTGCCCATGTCCCGCAACTCCATCGTGACCGCGGGGTTGTTCACCTTTCTGTTTTCCTGGTCGGACTTCCTGTTCGCCCTGACGCTGACGACCACCGACGATGTGCGTCCGGTGACGCTCGGGCTCTACGTTTATATCAGCGGCTTCATCAGCGACTGGAGTTCAGTGATGGCGACCTCGGTTCTGGCGTCCATACCGACCATCGTCCTTCTGGTCTTCGCTCAGCGCTACATCGCGGCCGGCACAACTGCCGGCGCCGTCAAGTAAATCTCCTTCAAGATTGGAATGAACATGGCTACTTTCTCTCGCGACGGCAATGCCGTCGAAGTCCGACATTTGCATGAGTTGCTGCGTATTGAAGCCTGGGGGCGAGATGGCGTGCGTGTGCGCGCCGCGCAAGGGAAGCTCCCTTCGCTTCCCGGTGCCCTCGATACGCCGCCAGATCTCGATACGGTTGTCGATATTTCGATCGCTTCGGATAGGGCGGTACTGACCAACGGAACGCTGACGGTCGAGGTATGCACACCGCCGACCGATGGCATCGCCATGCCGTTGGTTCGTTTTCTGCGCACCGATGATGGAACGGAGTTGCTCGCCGAGGAACGGGAGCATTTCTGGTGGCCCGGAGCGCGAGTCTTTTATGGCAATCGATCCGGGGCAGGGGAGGTCCATCAGCAGTTCAAGGCCTATGACGGCGAGCGGCTCTACGGCATGGGACAACGCACCCACGGTCGGCTCGACCACAAAGGCTTGTCGCTGGACCTGGTGCAGCGCAACTCCGAGGTATCCATTCCCTTCGTGGTGAGCAACCGAGGCTACGGCTTCCTATGGAACAATCCTGCCGTCGGCAGGGTCGAGTTCGCCAGCAACGTGACCCGCTGGACGGCCACCCAAGCTCGGGCCATCGACTATCTGTTCATCGCCGGTTCGCCGGCCGAGGTGTTGGCTCGTTATGCCGACGCGACGGGCCATGCTCCAAAGCTGCCTCGCTGGGCTTCTGGGTTCTGGCAGTCCAAACTTCGCTATCGCTCTCAAGAGGAGCTGCTGGAAGCCGCGCGGGAGTATCGCCGCCGCGATCTGCCGCTGTCGGTCATCGTGACCGATTACTTCCATTGGACCGCCATGGGCGATTACGAACTCGACCCTGCAGAATATCCCGATCCTAAAGCCATGATGGCCGAGCTGGATGAGATGGGCGTGAAGCTCATGGTCTCGATCTGGCCGACGGTATCTCCGTTGTCGAAGAACTATCAGGAGCTCCGGGAAGGCGGCATGCTGGTCGGTGCCGATCAAGGCATGGATTTCCTCGTCACCATTCGCGACAAGGGAATGACCACTCCAATGCCTCTCGCTTACTACGACCCGAGCAATCCTCGGACACGCGAGTACATATGGTCGGTCGTAAAGAAGAACTATTTCGATCTCGGTGTCAGGGTCTGGTGGCTCGATGCTTGCGAACCGGAGCTTAACCCCGGCCACTCGGCTAATCTTGTTTTTCATGCCGGCCCGGGCGCGGAGGTCGCCTGCCTCTACCCGCTGGAGAACGCGCGGCTGTTTGCCGAGGGTATGCAACGCGCCGCCGTCGAAACCGGTCGCCCGGAGGATGCCGAGACGGTGCTGCTCTGCCGGTCGGCTTGGGCTGGTCAGCAGCGCTTTGGAGCTGCGGTTTGGTCCGGTGATATCCCGGCGACCTGGGACTCGCTGCGTCGCCAGGTCCGGGCCGGGCTGAGTATCGCCATGGCCGGTATTCCCTGGTGGACGACCGATATTGGCGGCTTCCATGGCGGGGATTCCCGCGATGCCGACTATCGCGAGCTTATTGTCCGCTGGTTCCAGTATGGCGCATTTTGCCCCCTGTTCCGCCTGCATGGGCATCGCGAGCCGCGCATGGACACGGGCTGGAACTCCACTGGTGGTCCCAATGAAGTGTGGTCCTACGGTGAGGAGGCCTACGCCATCATTGCCGAGGTTATGGCGATGCGCGAGCGGTTGCGTCCCTATCTCCACGAGCAGCTCGACCGCGCCTCCGCCGAGGGGCTACCGGCCATGCGCCCGCTCTTCGTCGATTTCCCGGACGATGAGCGCGCATGGACGGTTGATGATCAGATGATGTTCGGTCCCGACGTTCTCGTTGCTCCCGTTCTCGAGGCCGGTGCGCGCAGCCGACGCGTCTATCTGCCCGCGGGTGCAAGCTGGACCCACGCGTTCACCGGGGAGGTGATCGAAGGGGGAACGGACATCGTGCAATCGGCGCCGTTGGAGCAGATCCCCGTTTATCTGCGCGCCGGCGCGAATGTTCCAGTGGCTGCGGCCGACCGGTAACGGATCACACCGGCGGCGAAAGCAAGCCACGCGAGAAAAAGAGCTCCGGCAGACAGGTTCGAAGTCGCAACCGGGGCAAATGTCGGAAGGAAGATCATGAGCGAGTTCACCGTGGCCTCGGGCAGGCTGGAATGGACCTTCGACGGTCATAGACTGGTAGTGGAGCCTTGGGGGGCAAACAGTTTGCGCGTGCGCGCAACACCAACCTTCGAGATAAGCGATCAAGCTTGGGCACTGCTGCCCGTGGGCGCGGAGTTCCAGGCTCTGATTTCGAAAGACGAAAGCGGCGGCGTCCGCATCGTCAACGGCAATATTACCGCTGTTGTCAACGCCCGTGGCCAGCTCAGTTTCTACAACCAGCACGGAAAGCTCCTGCTCGAGGAGTTCTGGCGAACTCGCCTTGCTGCTGGTCAGCCAGAAGATCCTGGTACGAAGTACTTCAGCCCCCTGATGCTCGCTGGTCGTGATTTTAGGCCTATCTCTGGCGGAAAATACGAGCTCCGTGTCCGCTTCGAGGCGCAGGCGGGCGAGAAGATCTATGGAATGGGTCAGTATCAGCAGCCGTTCCTCGATCTCAAGGGCTGCACGCTCGAACTGGCGCAACGCAACTCGCAAGCGAGCGTCCCCTTCATGGTGTCAAACCGTGGTTACGGTCTGCTCTGGAACAATCCTGCGGTTGGCGAGGTTACCTTCGCCAACAATCAGACGACGTGGCTGGCGCGTGTGACCGGTCAGATGGACTATTGGATCACCGCCGGCGACACTCCGGCCGACATCAGTCGTCAATATGCCGCCGCCACCGGCACGGCGCCCATGCTGCCCGCCTATGCCGCTGGTTTCTGGCAGTGCAAGTTGCGCTACCGAACCCAGGACGAGCTGCTCGAAGTGGCGCGGGAGTACAAGCGGCGCGGCTTGCCGCTTTCCGTCATCGTCGCCGACTTTTTCCATTGGCCCAACCAGGGGGAATGGCGTTTCGATCCTCACGATTGGCCGGATCCGAAGGCCATGGTGGACGAACTGCGCGAGCTCGGCATCGAGCTGATGGTGTCGATCTGGCCGACCGTCGACAATCGCACCGAGAACTACAGGATCATGAAGTCGAAGGGTTATCTGGTCGGCACCGAACGGGGCGTTCCCGTCAACATGACCTTCCTCGGCAACACGACGTTCTTTGATGCAACCCATCCTGGCGCACGAAGCTACGTATGGGAACAGGCCAAGAAAAACTACCATGATCTCGGCATCAGGATGTTCTGGCTCGACGAGGCCGAGCCGGAATACAGCGTCTATGATTTCGACAACTACCGCTATCACCTCGGTCCGGTGCTGGAGGTCGGAAACTTCTATCCGCGCGGCTATGCACAAGGCTTCTACGAAGGTATGCGCGAGGCCGGACAGACCGAAATAGTCAACCTGCTCCGGTGTGCCTGGGCGGGCAGCCAGAAGTTCGGCGCCTTGGTCTGGTCAGGCGACATCAGTTCCACCTTCACCGCCCTGCGCAACCAGCTTGTGGCCGGGTTGAACATGGGCATGGCCGGTATTCCTTGGTGGACCACCGACATCGGTGGCTTTGATGGCGGCGACGTCAACGATCCTGCCTTCCAGGAGTTGCTGATCCGCTGGTTCCAGTGGGGTACGTTCTGCCCGGTGATGCGCCTGCACGGCTACCGTTTGCCGAAGGAACCGCCAAAGGAAGCCTATCGCAATGGTATCGCGCAGTGCGACAGCGGAGCGCCAAACGAAGTCTGGAGCTACGGCGAGACAAACTACGCCATCATGGTGAGGGGCCTCGAACTGCGGGAGCGGCTGCGGCCCTATGTCATGAGGCAGATGCAAGTCGCGCACGAAAGCGGCGATCCCGTGATGCGACCGCTGTTCTTCGATTTCCCGGATCAGGAGCAGAGCTGGCAGATCGAGGATCAGTACATGTTCGGGCCGGACATCCTGGTCGCGCCGGTGCTCGAAGCACGACAGCGGAGTAGACGCGTCTGGCTGCCTGAGGGCTGCACCTGGGTCGACCTTGCCGACGGCACACGCCGGACTGGTGGCGAGTGGTTCGAATGCGCTGCACCATTGGAGAACATTCCAGTGTTCGTTCGAGAAAAGGCATCGGTGCTCACCGAACTCGCGATCGCCTAAACGCGTCCGGATGCATCCGCTTGCCAAGTTCCGTTCCGGTGATTGGCGGGCGGGTGCATCCACAAGGGCGGAGCGAGAGCGTTCCGGTTCTGTCGCGCGAGACCACCTAGGGCAGCCCGTCTTGGCTTGGGCTGCAAGTATACTCGTCTTTCGGGCGCACTGCCCATGAGATGACGGAGGAGAGTTTCATGGCCAATGTAGCAATTCGCAGCGTCAACAAGTACTATGGTGCTTTCCATGCTTTGAAGGAGATCAACATAGATATCGCCGACGGCGATTTCGTCGTGCTGGTCGGGCCATCGGGGTGTGGAAAGTCGACGCTGTTGCGAATGATTGCCGGCCTGGAAGATATCTCAAGTGGAGAAGTCGAGATTGGCGGGCAGGTGATCAACGATCTGCTTCCGCAAGAGCGTGATATTGCCATGGTGTTCCAAAACTATGCGCTCTATCCACACATGACGGTGGCCGAGAACATGTCGTTCGCTCTGAGGTTGGCGCGCGTCCCGAAACCGGAGCGCGATGCCAAGGTCACGCGAGCGGCGGCGATTCTTGGCTTGGAAAATCTCCTCGATCGTCGCCCCGCCCAACTCTCGGGAGGGCAGCGACAGCGTGTCGCCATGGGGCGAGCGATCGTCCGCGACCCTCAAGTCTTCCTCTTCGATGAACCCCTGTCCAATCTTGACGCCAAGCTCCGCGTCCAGATGCGTGCCGAGATCAAGGAGCTGCATGAGCGCTTGGGGACGACGACGATCTACGTCACCCATGATCAGATTGAGGCCATGACCATGGCCGATCGGATCGTCGTGATGCAGAACGGGGAGGTTGCCCAGGTGGGCGCGCCGCTGGACCTTTATGATCTCCCCAGGAAGAAGTTCGTTGCTGGTTTCATCGGGTCACCGGCGATGAACTTTCTTTCAGGCCACGCGAAGGCTGGCCATTTTCTGACCTCGGACGGCATAGAGCTACCGCTTGGTCCCAACGCCGCGGTCGAAGGTGACGACCTCAGCTATGGTATCCGGCCCGAGCATCTTAGGCTGGGCGATAGCGGTGTTCCCATGCACGTCACGGTCGTCGAGCCCACCGGGGCCGAAACACAAGTGCTCGGTCGCATCGGGGAACAACCTGTCGTCTGTGCTTTTCGCGAACGACTGGACATCCGCCCTGGCGCCGTCATTCATGTCCTGCCCGACGAAGACAAGCTGCATATCTTCGGCAAGGATGGTCATCGGTTGAACTGAGATCAACGTCTCCTCACCTTCCGGTATCGCCTGGACCTTCCTGAGCGGGAACGTGCGGATGAGGAGAATAGGCGCGTTTTGTTTGAAAAAGATCAAATTTTGCTTTCAGCACGAATTTTGTCATTCTATGAATGCTGAATATTGTACGTGCGTAAAACTGTGCTTTTACTAGAAACAATGTAGTGGGTGTGTGATGATTTGCTGCATGAAATTCATACTATTATGTACTCCAGTATAAGCGCCCAGCCCACCGACAGGACCATCAAGGTGGCGAAAAGGATATTTGCCGCTCGTCCAACAACCGGGTTCTTGAGAACCCTTGAGAAGGTTGCGCCGAAGGCGAGCCATACTGTGTTGACGATCACGATGACAAGGGTGAGCGCAACGAGTTTGTAGACTGCATCGACCGTGAGGTTATCGGCGACGAGGGTGTGGCTCGCATAGACTGCCCCGATCGCTGCGAAGGCCTTTGGGTTGGCGATGGCCAGGCTGAAACCCGGAATGAACGCCGGCGGATGGTCCGATCGCAAGGCGAGCGGGCCGACAGGTGCTGTCGCGATTTTCCAGGCGAGATAGAGGATGTAGATCCCGGCGAGGATGGTCAGGGCGGTGACAAGAAGTGGCTGAGCGAGGACAAGGGTGGTCACGCCTGTCGCGATCATGAACAGAACCGCCGTCGTCCCCGCAATGATGCCCAGAAGGTAGCCGAGGCTCGGACGAAAGCCGAAAGCCGTACCGAGGCCTGCAAGGCTCATTGTTGCCGGCCCGGGACTTCCCATGAGCGGGAATGCCGCAAGCCAGAGCAGGAGAAGTTCATTCGCCATAGGTCAAGCCACCGCGATTATGGCGGCCTGTTGTCGTCACGTTCGCGATCATCTCGCGTCCGCCTTCTATCGTTTCGTCATTGAACCATGCGTCTGCGGGGGGAACCGCACATCAGGATTGACGTCGAGTCTAGCAGTGCCCTAGACTTTCAGGAAGCGAATATTGTTGAAGTAGAAGTTTTGAATTTTTGAAGATAGGAAGGGTCTTCCCTGGCAATGGTTCGCATGCGTGCGCACTTAGCGCTTGTTGTACCGCTCTGAAAAGATCTCGGTGGCCGCAAGACGGTCTTTGATTTCGTGAGCCGCCACGAGACGGTGGACCTGATTGACCCTGGAATCTCAGGATGGCAGTTGATGACGACGTGCAATTATAGATGGCTTTCCATTGCTATGGCGGTTGCCGCGCTGAGCTTTCCTTCAAGTTCACTCGCACAAACCGGCAGAAGTGTTGTGGAAGAGTATTTTTCTGCAAAGAATCCGCCGAGCGGATCGTTGATCTTCCAGCAGCGAGACAGCCTTGAAGGAATGGCGCTCGCCCTTGCCACGGGCAGCCCCTACACGCATGTCGGGATCATCAGGATTACCGGCGGCGGTCCATATGTCATGCAATCTTCGGCGGTGACAGGAGGCGTCGAGGAGGTGCCTCTGGATGAGTTCATAAATGCGGGCGTCGGCCAGAAGTTCGCGATATACGTGACAAAGAAAGACTACCGTCCAGCTGGACAACTGAATAGTCCAGCTTCCTTGGCGGCATATGACTACTATCATCTGCCTTATGATTTTCTCTATCAGCAGGATTCGCGAGCCATCTACGGTGCGGAACTGATTTTCAAGATTTTCAAGGATATCGGCCATCCGATTGGAAGGCTGCGCAGGATCAGAGACTTGAACTTCGACACGGAAGCGGGCCGCAGTTTTTTCCTGAACAACTGGCGCGAGCGTCCCGACTGCCAATCACAGTGGTTGTCCCAGCAGGCGTGCTGGGATCGTATCAAAACCGAGTTTATCGTTACGCCAAACGACTTGGCAAGCGACAGCAAACTCGAACTGTATCTGACGACGTTCTAGGTGAGAGAACTCGAGGCTTGGGTACCAGCTGACATCAAGCTCGCGCCAAGCACTGAACTCAAAATATCAAATGTGGTCAAGCGCTTGATGGTGGCTTGAGTGCGCCTAACCCTTCCCATGAAACGAACGGGAAAGGTGGTCGGCGAAAGCCCGGATGCGAGGCACCATGTCGGCCCGGCTCGGAAAGGCCAGACACAAACGTGTCGTGGCGTGGATGGCTTGATCGAGCACGGTGACAATGCGCCCTTCGCTGACGTGTTCTTCTAGCAAGCCCTCGGGAAGCAGGGCCACGCCTCCCCCCTTTAGAACAAGTTCGCGGGACAGGAGTTGGTTGTCGACGGTAATAGAAGCATCGGGCAGTCTCGCGCCGCCGAGGACAGTTTGCTCGAGAAGAGACCTCAGTGCTGGCATCGGCGAGATGAAGTTCCCGATATCCGCAACAGTGTTGGGCACGCCGTTTCTCCGAATCCATTCCGCACCGGCGCAAAACCGCCAAGCGATATCCTGCAAGCGCCTTTCCACCCGATCGGAGCTGCCGCGTGCGCCGATCCGCACGGCGATATCCACGTTGTCGCCGACCATGTCCAATGCGGTATTTGTCAGCGTGATCTCAAAGCGAGTGGCCGGATGAAGGCCCTGGAACTCCGCCACCGCTGTCGACAGGAACTCGGTGGGCAGATCGGCGGGGGCGGTCAAGCGGATCAATCCGCCCAGAATCCCGGGCCTGTTGCGCACTGCGTCCAGGGCGGATGTCAGCGCCGCCAAACCGTCTCCGGCCTGCTCGAAGAGTTTTCGCCCCTCGTCCGTCAGCGAAAGGGAACGGGTCGAACGCTTGAGAAGGCGTACGCCGAGAGATGTTTCCAGGTTCCTGACGTGAAGGCTGACCGTCGAGCGCGGCATCCCCAGACGCATGGCTGCGGAAGAAAAGCTTCCAGCGCGAACGACCTCAACAAAGGTCAGCAGAGGATCGAGCTTGATCATTGTGCAGAATACTGTCCGATGATGACCGAGAATGGCAACTAGTGAGGATAGTAACCATCGCCTAGCCTTTGGGAGAAGACGCAAGGAGATTGTTCATGACCCCCGATGCTGAAGCCAGAACGTTCGTCAGCGGGGCGCTGTCCCCCGTCGGCAGGGCGCGCTTTTCCGGTATAGATGCCGATATCCTGTTGGGCGGCGACATGGCCCCGTTCACCGTCATGGACATGACGGTGGCGCCTGGAATGGGAGCGCCGGCACATATCTCCTTTCATGAGGAGAAGGTGTTTCATGTGGCTGAGGGTTCGTTTCTGTTCCTGCTCGGCGAGGAGAGAGTGACGGTTGAAACGGGGGAGCATGTATATGTTGCCAAGGGCGTCACACACGGCTTCTCCGCCCTTGGCGAACGTCCGGCCAGGATGACGCTCGTTTCGACGCCGGCCCACCACGAGCGCTTCTTCCAGGCGCTATCGGACATGGCCGTGCCGCATGATCCGCGAGACGTCGCGGCGGTGTGCGCGGCCTTCGATCAGGCGATCGTCGGTCCGGTTGTAACGCCTTGAGACGCGTTGCGATGTCTGATCGGGCATGACGATGTGTTGTCGTCTGAAGCAATGAAGGCGCGGCGCCATGCCGGCGACTGTCAGCTCAGCCGATAGGTCAGGATCTTTAGCGCGGCGGCGCCGAAAAGGAATCCGAGCAAGGCATCGATGGGGCGACGGACCGAGAGGTAGACCCGTGCGGCGGTTTGCGTGGAGAACAGGAAAGCATAGCCGACGAAGACTGTCATCGCCACGAGGGCGCAAAGCAGGATGGCAGTTGTGAGAAAGGTGGCGGTGGGCGTTTCGCCGACACCGACCGACAAGGTCGCCAGCCACACCAGCGGTGCCTTGGGGTTTGTAAGGTGCAGCAAAAGGCCTTGGGCGAAGCAACGTCGCAGGCTGCCTGTCCCGGCTGACCTTTGTGCGGCTGCCGCGCTCGTTGTGAGGGCCGAGCGCCATGACTTGGCGGCGAGGAAGAGCAGGTAGAAGCCTCCGGCCAGTTTGAGCGCCATGAAGAGCGCCGCGGATGTCCTGAGCGCGGCGACAAATCCCAGCGCTGCGACAGAGGCCCAGACCATCGATCCGACAACCACGCCGCAGGACAATGCGACGGCCGGTGCCCGGCCGTTTGCCATGGCGGTTCCCAGGATCATGAGCGTTGCGGGCCCTGGGCTGGCGACACCCACCGTGAATATCGAGAGAATGACGAGCAAGTTCGGCAGGGAATGCCAAAGCATATCAGCCATCATGTGGCGGAACTCCAGGGGCTGACTGATGCACGTTCGGTTCGCGCCTCGATGGCACGGATGACCGATATCATGTCGTCTCCGGCGAACCCGAGGTCTTCGGTCTCGCTGTAAAGAGACAAGCAGGCGTCCATCAAGGGGGAGGCGATTCCGGCATTGCGGGCGGCTTCGACCACAAGGCGGTTGTTCTTCAGCACATCCGAGATCCCCGCCTGACGGCTGAAGTCATGATGCGAGAGCTTTCCAAGCTTGACCCGAGAGACATCGCTCGCCATCGGCCCGGCGTTCAGAATGTTCGCAAAACGGCCCATGTCGAGGCCGTGCCGTACGGCGAAATGGGTCGCCTCGGCCAACCCGGTGACCATCGTGATCAGGAAGGTGTTGATCGCCAGCTTCATCTGCAGGGCGGCGGGGACTGCACCGCAATCGAATGTTTCCTTGCAAATCGGTGCGAGGAGTGGCCGCAGACGCTCAAGGTCTTCGGGATCGCCGGCGAGCATTCCAACCAGTTGCCCGGCCTCCGCAGGTTTTCGCGAGCCCGAAACCGGCGCCTCGACATAACGGCCTCCGGCGGAGCGGATGTCATCGAGGAGGTACTTGGAGTAGTCCGCCGATACGGTGCCCATGGAGACGATGGTTCGACCGGCAACGCGGGAAGCGAACTCCGGGCTACGGCGGTCAAGCACCGCATCGGTTGCCATGTCGTTCTCGAGCATGAGAATGACCGTCTCGCATCTCGCGAACAACTCGGCCGCGTCAGAGGCAATTGTCGCGCCGGCTTGTTCCAGTGGGTCGCATCGGCTGCGCGTGCGGTTCCAGACGGTAAGTGGCGTTCCGGCTCGCACGAGGTTTAGGGCCATGGGCGTGCCCATGGTGCCAAGGCCGATGAAGCCGATTGAGGAATCCGGCGGCATATCCACGCTCCCGATTGCTTCTCGGTCGAGTCTACACGCCGCCGGTTATTCTGAACATCGAATGTATGTGGATCGGGAGTTCAGGAAAACGGATGTGTCAGCTTCCGTTTGACTGGCGATTTATGGAGCACGGACTGTATGATCCACCTCCCATCAACTTGCTTCCGGCGTGGACCACAGACGATGGAAGTGGTGAAGCGGACCGTGACCATGCCCCACATCGAGCGCGTCGCTTGCCGCCAGCGCGCCATGCAGGAACGCCTTGGCTTGCCGCACACTTTCCACCACGCCATGGGACGGCAGAAGTGCGGCGATGGCGGCTGACAGTGTGCACCCCGTTCCATGGTCGTTGCGGGTTGCGATGCGCGGGGCCGGAAAGGCCGCCATTCCCTCCGGCCCGAACAGCAGATCGGTGCTCTCCGCGCTATCCTTCAAATGCCCGCCTTTCAGAAGCACCCAGTCCGCACCCAATGCATGGAGATCGGGTAGCACCGAGTGCATTTCGGCTGGGGTCCAGTCGATGTTCCGTCCCAGCAGTACGGAAGCTTCCGGCAGGTTTGGTGTAATCACCGTCGCAAGCGGGACAAGCAGGTCGCGCACTGCGGTAACCGCGTCCGCATCGAGCAGCCCATGCCCGCTCTTTGCCACCATGACCGGGTCGAGCACGATGTTGCGCGCCGCGTGGTGGCGCAACCGCTCCGCGATCGCTTCGGCAATCCGGGCATTGGCGATCATGCCGATCTTGACCGCATCTATCCGCACGTCATCGAAGACGGCATCGATCTGCTCGGCCACGAATGCCGGCTCCAGTGCGACATAGTCGCGAACGCCTTGGGTGTTCTGTGCGACCACGGCAGTGATCGCAGAGGTGGCATAGGTTCCGAGCGCCGAGAACGTCTTGATGTCGGCCTGTAGGCCGGCTCCACCGGATGGGTCAGTGCCGGCGATGGTCAGGATATTGGCGATCATGACCGGTCGTCCTCCTTCATGGAGATGTCGGCAGCCAGACGGGCAACCTTGGCGACGTCGAGACTGAGGGCAAGTCCGGCATCATCGAGCTCTTCGAGACGAAACCATCGCGCATCGAGGGCATCGTCACCGGCAACCGGCTCTCCGGAAATCCAGTCGCAGAGGACGGCGATCAGCACGAAATGCCGGCGAAGCTCACCGCTCTCGTCAAAATCGAGGGCATCCACCGCCGTGAAGACCTGGCGCGCCTGCCCGCGGATCCCGGTTTCCTCCAGGAGCTCCCGTACGGCGGCCGTTTCTATCGGCTCGCCCGCTTCGATCTTGCCGCCTGGAAAGCCCCAACGACCGGCATCCGGAGGATTGGCCCGGCGCACCAGCAGAATCCTGTCTTCATGGAAGACAGCGGCAATCGTGGCGGCAATTGGAGGGGGGGCGGAACTGTGCTGTATCGTTGCAGGCATGTTGGCCTCTTGAGCGAGGCCGGCAAAGGCGGTAGGCGGCTAGACCTGTCCCTTCGCCGGCATGATCCGGATCAGGTTCAAAGGGTCACTGTGCTGCCGTTCGGCCAACAGTATCTCAGCCCCTTGGCGGGGCCCCCCTCGGTGGTGCGAGACATATCAAATACGATCCCATGATGCAGCACCAAGCTTCATGGGCTGTGTACTTCAATGCGGAGCCACTCGATCGAGCGTCTCCCGGCGGAGTGCCTCGCACAGATCATGGGCGGCAGGCGTCGCGTTTTGTGATCTGAGCAGCCTCAGTTCGATTGCCGGAAGGCTCGGCAGACCGAGGCCGTCGCCGACGCAAGCGATGTCGTCCGGCACGCCATGCCCGGTTCGCACCGCGATCCCGAGCTTTGACCGCAACGCCCCCCAGATACCGGGCAGACTTGGTGTCGTCACCGACACGCGCCAGCGTCTGCCCGCCTGATCGAGCGTGGCAAGCGTCGCCTGCCGAAACAGACAGGGATGGTCGAACATCACCAGTGGAACCCGGTCATGCACTGTCTGGTCGGCAGTGGTTTTGTGCATAAGCCATTGCATCGGTAGTCTGCACAGATGCTCCCCTTCTCCGCCTGCGCCTTCGGGGAAAAAGACAATCGCACCATCAAGACGCCCGGCCTGGATCTCCTCGCCCAGTGTATGGTTCGGGCCGGCGCGGACCTCCACGTGAACCCCGGGGTGATCCGCCGCGAACGAGGAGAGTGTCGCCGGCATCACGTCGTCGAAAAAGTCCTGCGGCAGACCAAGGCGTACGGTCTCCGACGTTACGGCGGCTCCCAACACGCGCGCCGCTTCGTCGTTGAGTGCGATGATCTGGCGTGCATAGGCGGCAAGGGCCTCGCCGGCTTCGGTCGCAACCAAGCCTCGACCTTTGCGGACAAAAAGCTGGGTGCCGGCCTGCTGCTCAAGCTTCTTGAGCTGCATGCTGATGGCCGACTGCGAGCGTCCAAGCTCCACGGCCGCCCGGGCGAAACTGCGTAGATCGATGCCGGTCACCACTGCGCGCAGGGCGTCGATGTCAAAGGCCGGGTTCACTTTTGAATCCCTGAAGTTTGGCTTCAAATGTTTTTGCTATTTGAAAGTGTAAGGCGCGAGTAGCCTCGGCGTCAATCCAGTTGCGCGGAGTTGAGCCTGCGTGCCTACCGGCGCCATCGTGATGCGCCCGGTGGTTTCGGCTTTTCGCGCTGACGGGCTTTCAAGGCCACCTGGTCAAACAACAAGGGAGGCGCTGACGTGCGTGACGATTCCACCGAGTCCGGTTTTCTGGAAGTGCGCCGAGACGGATATCTTATCAGTTCGAACCCATCGAAACTTGACCTTGAGTATGTTCTGAAGTTCCTTGCGACGGAGTCCTATTGGGCGCGCGGGACCGACCCCGCACTGATTGTCGCAGCGTTGCAAAACTCCTTGCCACTGGGGCTTTTCGATCATTCGGGCCACCAGGTCGGGTTTGCCCGCGTCATCACCGACTACGCACTCTTCGCTTACCTGAGGGACGTGTTCGTCGACCGCGCGCATCGTGGCCGCGGCCTCGGTGTCTGGATCACGGAGACGGCGCTGGCGCATCCGCGCCTCAGTACGGTGTCTAGCTGGATGCTCGCTACGGAAGACGCCCACGGAGTCTACGAGAAGGCTGGGTTTCGCGCCTTGAAGCACCCCGAGTGGTACATGCAACGACTGGGAAAGGCGGTTGATGGAGGCGAAGGGACCTAGCGAGGGCCGCGTTGCGCCGAGCGATCTCTATCGCGGTTATCGTCTTGTCGGTTCGATGCGCCGTCGCTGTGTCTGGCCGATAAGGGACAACGCTCGATGCCTGCCGACGTTTCGCCTTGCCCGGGAAAGCTGATCGGGCGGGTGGGGGCCAGGTGTATGGATCAAGGCCTTGGAAGGTGAGGCGCGTCGCCTGGAACACAGGCGACGCGTCTCGCTTCGTTCTGGTGCTGCCGCTTTTACTTGGCCGGCTTCCTGACGCGTTCGTGGCCGTAGAGGATGAAAGCGGAGAAGCTTGTGCCGCCGGAAGCCAGGTCGAGAAGCTCGTCGGGGAGCTCGTCCTGAGCGATTTCAGCCGGCAAAACGATGTTGATCTCGCCGGGCTTCTCATCGATCACATTGATCTTGAAGCTAGGAACAGGGTCGACGCCGAGCAACTGTTGCAGGGCCTTGTGCGGCTCGGACTTGAGGAGAGCGCGAAATTCGCCGTCCGTCTGGGCGCGCTCAATCAGCTTTTCAGAAACCTGGTTTCGCACGGCTGTCATTGTGTCGGACATGTTTCCCTCAGTGTCTATTTGTGTGAAAGATGGTTCGTCGACTTGGTTGGCTTTGCAAAAGCAGCGACGCGTTACTTTCAAAAATGAGTTTCACAACGCATCGCGCCATCGAAGTCACAGAATTTCTATGATTGTCGGCGAGCAGGCGCCAGCGGAACAACAAGGCAAATCGTCTCTCGTTGCAGGGCTTTCGTCCCGTTTCTCGGACAACCGTGTGAAACGACGTCAGAGGCTCTTCTTGGAGATCATCATCAGGTCGGCGCGGTCGGCATGGGGGGCAAATCGGTGCTCCAGCACCCGCCACATCATCGGGAGGCCGGATGAGCTTTCAAAGACGGCGACCGCGTCGGGTCCATGGCGGCTCTCTATGAAGTGGGCCCCCTGTGCATAGGCGACGAGCAACCAGCCACGCTTTTGATGCTCTTCGTGAATCCAGCCCACGGGAAAGCCCCAGCGCCGGACCTCGGCGTGGAACTGGCAGATGACCCATCCGACCACCTCACCGGTGCCGTCGGTCAGGATCATCGAGAAGTCGGGGTCGACGGTGTCGGCCATGAGGCCGATTTGAGTCCAGTCTGGCGCTCGTCCGGCTTCGATCTCCCGCAAGATCAGGGAGCGGGGGTCGCCATCATGGTCGCGCCAAGAGACGATCGTGAGACCGTCGCGGAGTGCGCGCTGGACCAGGCGCTCGCGATCGCGAAATACGTCGCCCGTCTTGCCGACACGACCGAGAATGCGAATTCGCTCGGGTTTGGGGCCGCTCCAGCCAGCGTCGGCGAGCAATGCGGCAAAGCCGGCCGCTCCGGGAAGCTGGTCCGAAAACAATGTAGAAACCAGCTTGCCGCCATCGTCTCGCAAGCGCGTCTCCATCTCTTGCAGAAGTGCCCGCGCCGTTCCCATTCGCCGATGGGGCCTGTCGACCACCAGCGACCTCAACTCGGCATGTCCGGATTGCGCATCCATCGTCGCGAGTGCGAGGCCGATCGGGTTGTCCCGCTCGAAGGCTGCCAACCGGTGGAGCCGGAGCTGCGAGCCTTGGCGCGGAGCCTCCGAGAACGCGCGGGCAAAAGCGGGAAAAGTCAAATGCGACAGCTGACCCACGCTCCGGAAATCGACGCTTCGGATTTCGGTCATCGCACCCGCCGTCATGCGCGCTCTTTCGCCCTGGTCACGCATAGGCAAGCTGCACCATTCGGTTGGCGAGCGACAGGCGCTCGGCAAGGGTTGCGGCGAACAGACGATGGGCGAGTACCGCCAGCTCCGCGTCGTCCACCTCGAGCCGTCTCAGCGTCTCTCCTGTCAGGCAGAAAAGAACGGCGTCCTCTTCCACGATGACATCGGCGGTTCGCTTACCTCCGAGGTAGAAGGCCACTTCGCCGAGCACGGCGCCGGCGGTCATGCTGCGAAGGCGAAGCTTGCGACCGCTTTCAAGCGTGACCTGCACTTTCACCCGTCCGGACGCCAGCACGAAGACGTCACTGGCTTCCTCCCCCGCCGAGATCAGCGTCTCGTCGGCCTTCATCTCGATGCGCCGCATGACGGATATCAGAGCCGGAAGGCGAGGATGTGGACCAAGCTCACGCACCAGGTGCGCGGCTATGCCGATGTTTCGTCCCGTGTCGCCATAGGCGGCCAGCAGCCCGTTCTCGGCCGCTTCCAGCGCGTGATCGAGATCGACTTCCACGGTTAAGGGCAACGGCCTGCCTCGGGTCATCTTCGCACGCTCCGCGATCTGTTGGACGTCGGGGGTCGAGGGAGAGAGGACCACGCTCACCTTCGCCGACGCCAGCATGTTGAAAATCTTGACGAACCCGGCCATCGCCGCCGAGTCCATGCCGCCGACGCTGTGGAAATCCAGGATCAGGCAGTGTGGCGGGGCACCCTTGCCAATCCGGCGCTGCACGGCCCTGACGATCTGCTCGACGGTACCGAAGAACAGATATCCCTGCAGTTCGATGATCTGGATGAGGTGACCGTTCGCGTCGAGAATATGGTTGGAGGTTGATGAACGATCCGTTCGGCTGCGCCGCTCGCGACTGCTCGCTTCCAATCGCACCACGGGCAGGCGGGCATAATTGTAGACGAACGTGACGACCGCGAAGATCAGGCCGAGCGCTATGCCGGTGACAAAGCCGAAAACCATCATGGAAACGACGATCGCCAGAGCCACCACCCATTCGAGAGTGGGCAAAGCCCGCCGCGACGCGATAGCCCAGTCATAGACCAGCTCTCCGCCGAGCATGAGCATCAGGCCGGCGGCGACGAAGAGGGGAATGGCCGAGGCCAGTTCGGTGGCAAAGGGCAAGGCAAGCGCAAGCACGAGCGCCGCGGCGAGACCGGCCGACCTATCCTTGACCCCGAGCCGGCCGGCGAGAAGTGTCATCCCCAAACCGGTGAAACCGGGCGCTCCACCAAGGACTCCCACCGCGAGGTTGGCCTGTCCCGCGATCTTCAGCTCCGTGTTGGCATCGATGTCCCGGCCGGTGGCCGCCTCCAGCCCGCTGGTGTTCAGCAGCAGGCCGGCAATGGTAATCAACGGTATGCCAGCGATGATCGGCAGGATGCGGACAACGACCTGCCAGTTGGCCTGTGCCACGATCGAGATGGGGGAGGGCAGGGCAAGTCCGGCCTGATCGGGAGTGACCTGGGGAAGCCAGTGCAGATGGCGCGCATCTTCGGGCAACAGGCCGATCGAGAGCATGGCTCCATAGAACAGACCGATCGCCAGAAGAGTGATCGCAGGCGCGAAGGCCGGGCTGACGGTCAACCGCAGGCCCACGCTCATGGCGATGGCGAGGAGAACCGCCGGAACGAGAACGGCGAGGATGGCGGGGTCGGTTGCCGAGTGCGCGATGCTTGCCAAGCTCGTTGCGTGGCCGATCATCATCAGCGCACCGTCGATCAGCAGCCAGCCGGACCCCGCCAGGAAACCGGAGATTACCGAATAGGGCAGGAAGCGGATCAGAACGCCGAAACGGAAGCGCCCCGAGAGGTAGCAAAGCGCCCCGGTGCCGATGGTGCTGATGGCGAGAATGGCGAACACGGTCGATATCCGCTCGGCGTCCGTCGCTCCCGCCATGGACGCTGCGGCGGCCGAAACCGCTGCTGCGAGAATGCCAACATTCGTTTCCTGCACCTGCGCGAGGCTGGCGCGGTAACCGCTGCGCCAGGCGACATACACGGCCAGGATGACGCAGCTCAGAAGCATGACGCTGACGCCCTCGCCGAATCCGCTGGCGAGCGTTCCGGAAAAGATCAGCGCCGCGAACGCCACGCTCGTGCCGAGGCTGTCTATGCCGGCGATCAGCCCGAACATGATGGAGTGCAGGTATTTGCGGATCGCCATGTTGGGTTGGGCCTGATGGCCGACTCACAAGAGAGCCCGGCGGAACGGAGAGCGGAACGGCAGCAACGATCCTATAGGTGGGGCGGTTGCCTGAGCAAAACGGCCAAGCCGCCATTTCATCCCGCAATACCGCCATTTCATCCCGCAATACCGGCATTTCGTTCCAGCGATGGCGGAAGGTCGATCCTCCGATCGGCAAGCGCGGCGAGATCCTCCCGATGGGTGGCATAGAGGAGGATGATGTTCCGTCGCCGCGCCGCGGCGATAATCCCCTGGGCGACGTCGAGGTCGAGGACGGACAGCGTTTCGTCGAGGACGAGCAAGTCCGGCTCCTGTGCCAGCGCTTGAGCGACAAGCACCTGTTGGAGCAGGCTGGCAGGCAGCGCGCCTTCGACCAGCAGCGTTTCGAACCCCATGGGGAGCGAGGCGAGGAGCGGCGAGAGGCCGGCATCCTCGGCTGCCCGGCGAATATCCTCGTCGCTCGCTTCGGGAGCGACGGAGCTGATCGCGTTGCGAATTGTCGACGCGGCGGCCAGACTGTCCTGAAAGACGCGCGCAATGCGGGTGCGATAGCCGGAGAGGGAGTCCCAGGGCACTTCGTGGCCATTGACCGACAGGCGGCCGGATTGAGGGCGACAGAGGCCGGTCAGAATGTCGAGTAGGGTCGATTTTCCGCAACCGGAGGGCCCGGTCAACGCAACGGCGTCCCCGCGCTTCAGGACGAAGGAGACGTTGTCGATCAATGGGGCGGCGGCTGCGCTGTGGCGAAAGCGGATATCGATCAGCCCGACCTCGCTCACCACGCTCGGGCCAGGTTCGTGGTTGGCTGTGGAGGGGATAAGGACCGCCTGCGCCTCCACGATCCGACAGCGGGCCGCCCACAGACGCGCAACGTGCTGGCCAAGCCGGACCGAGCCGTGAACGGCCGGAATGAAAAGAAGAAGAGCTGGCAGCTCGTTCCCCCTTGGCTCGGGTTCCTGGAGCGTGAAAGCAAGAGCGCTCGCCGCCACGACGCCAGGCAGGAGCTTGTCGATGGTCCGGGCGAGTGCGCCCCAAAACGCCATGCGCGCCTGGTGCCGTGCCGAGTTCTCCAACTCTGCGAAGACGCGTTCTCCGAGACCGAGCTGTCTCAGAAGAGGCATGCGTGACGTATATCGGCTCTCGATCCGATCGAGCTTGTCCGTTTCAAGGTCAAGCCGAGCATGAACCCAGCCGCGCCCTTGTGCCGTCAGCGCTCCCAGCAGAAACGCGCCGACCGGGAAAGCCCAGAGCACTGAGGAGGAAACGGAGGGTTGAACGAAGGTCAGCCCAAGCAACGCTACCGCCAGCGAAACCGCGCCAACAGCAACTCGTCGCACGGCCCTGGCCGCCGTAAGGGCGCCATTGAGTGCTTGTTTCAGCTGGAAGGCTTGGCTTCGAGCGTCGCTTGAGAGATCGTCGGGGTCTGCCGAAAGAGGAGGTGACCGCAGCAGATGGTCCCAGAACCGTGCGTGAATGCGCAAGCTCTCGTCCCGCCTTAGCCGGTTCTCGCTTCGCCGGGAGGCGAGGAAAAGCAACATAGTGCCGACGATGAGGCCGCCCCGAATGGCGTCATCCGGCGCTTGAAGCAGCAGGAAGGGCAAGAACGACAGGTAGCTCGGAACCCCGCAGAGCAGCATATCGACCAGATAGGCTGGCTGAGGGGCGGCGGGGCACCATCGGGCTATCCATGGGCGAAGAGAAAGCCGCCCGGTTGGCGCCGTCGGATAGACCATGTCGATCCGGTCGGTACCGGCCGAAAGGATTCCTCGCAGCTTGCCGTTATGGAAAAGCCTTGCTCCGTCCGCCAGGCGGATCAGCAGCGGTCCAGCATCGCGGTTCGGTTTGGGGGGCGCCGTGAAACGAATCCGGCGACTGCGGACCCGTTCGTCCGGAAAGCCTCCGTCGCTCACGCCTGCGCTCCCAGTTCAACGGACTGGTCGGCAAAACGAAGAAGGTCGCGGTTCTTTGTGGTGACGACAACTGCAAGACCGCGTTTGCCGAGATTGGCGAGGATGGAACCGGCTAGCTCCGTCTCGATGTTGTCGAGCGCGCCATCCAGGACCACGATCCCGGGAGACCGGCAGAGGGCGCGTGCGATCATGATCCGTCGGATCTGCCCGCCGCTGAGCCGAGGATTGTCGCCCTTGAGAACGAAATCGAGCCCGCCTCGATGCTCGACCACCTTGTCTAGCCTCACCGCTTCGAGTGCCGATCTCAAGGTTTGCTCGTCGATATCCGGCTCTCCCAGCGACAAGTTGTGTCGCAGCGTTCCGGGCACCAGGAACCGTTGATGATCGATGAGGACCGCCGGACACTGAAGGCGAACAAGTCCTGAGGTCGGCTTAATCAAGCCCGCCGCCAACCGGGCGAAACTTGTGGCTCCCGAACCGGGCATCCCATGGGCAATGGCTGTTTCGCCAGCGCGGAGATGAAGGGAGAGTCCCGAGATCACGGCAGGAATGGAGCTGGACGGCGCCCACTCGGCATTTTCCATGATCAGTCGTATGTCCGTCGGCTCACGCCGAGGCGCCAGTGTTTTCGCCGGCGCTTGGGGTGGAGGGTCGAGCAGGCGCAGCAAGGCCTCCTTGGTTGGCCGGAAGCCCAGATCCGAACTTGTGGCTCCCGAACCGGGCATCCCATGGGCAATGGCTGTTTCGCCAGCGCGGAGATGAAGGGAGAGTCCCGAGATCACGGCAGGAATGGAGCTGGACGGCGCCCACTCGGCATTTTCCATGATCAGTCGTATGTCCGTCGGCTCACGCCGAGGCGCCAGTGTTTTCGCCGGCGCTTGGGGTGGAGGGTCGAGCAGGCGCAGCAAGGCCTCCTTGGTTGGCCGGAAGCCCAGATCCGAGGTCGCGAAATGGAGCACAATACTGCTCGCGGCGGCGACTATCAGCGCAAACAAAAGGTCTTCGCTCGCGCCGATTCCCCGAGCCGACAGGCCTATCGGCAAGGCGATCTTGCAGAGATCGAGCGTCGCGACGATCGTATCCGTGGTGTCGTACTGTTCGGAGGCTTCCACGGCGTATGAGGCGTCTCTAGCGTGGCTTCCCGCAAGCGAAGCGAAGAAAGAGTCGGCTCCGCGCCCGATCTTGAACCGCTCCGAGTCCGCCAAATAGCCCGCGCTCACTGCGTGAACCGGCATCGCATCTCTGCCGAAGCGGGCGGCGTGGCTGCTGCGCCGGTACGCCGTTCCAAGAAGGATGGCCGCCTGAAGAAGGGAAAGCGCCACCGTGGGCAGGGTCTGGATTGGCGCGATCGCCACTGAAAACGTGAGGGCGGACGCCAGCCACAGAAGCGCTACTGTGCCGAACGGAGCGCCGTTCCGGTGGAGCCCTCTGAGGGCATTGAAAAAGCCATGCGTCCTGTCCGGCCTGGCATCGAGGTAGTAGCGGTTTGGCGCACTGGCGAGGGCGGACATGAGCAGTTGCCGGACGCCTTTTGCCGCGTCGTATGCCAACAGAGCTGCAAGAAGAAAGGCACCCCCTTGGGCGAACGCTGAGAGCAGGAAAAGACCGCCTGGGGGCGTCACGGCGTCTTCCTTCCCCGCAAACGCCCAAAGTCCAGTCGAGGCGAGGCCGCCGCTGGTCGCGGCAAGGGCGCAGGCCAAAAGGAACAAGGGAATCTGCGGCCTGAACGCGGCAATGATGGCGCGGGCGAGCGAGAAGGGACGTCCGCGCGGCACTGTATCGCGCGGCGATAGCCGGAGAACGATGCCCGTGAAGTCACGGGAGAACTCCTCTCGCGTCACGACGATCGGTCCGGAGGACGGGTCGTTCAGGTGCACCGCCTTCTCCGAGATTCTCTCGACGACGGCGAAGTGGATGAAGCGCATGTGGGCGATAAGTGGCAGACCCAGTTTCTCTAGGTCGGATGGCTCGGCCCGGCGCGCGCTAGTGGTAAAGCCCTCGCTTTCCGCAATCTGACGCAGCTGACGCAAGGTTGATCCCAGAAGCGTCGAACCGGCACGCTGGCGCAGTTCGCCGAGAGAAATGTGAACCCCATGGTAGCCGAGCAGAATTCCCAGGGCCGCGAGGCCGCACTCTGCGTGTTCGCCCTGACGGATGTCAGGCGTTTCCGTCTTTCGACGCGGTGATGGGCGGAACGAAAATCCCATGTTTGTGGCTATGCGATGCCTCTGTTGGCACCGCCGCAATAGCCGACCGCAGGGGGCGATGGCAGTGGAAAGCGCCCCATGGGACAAAATGCAATTAATCTGGGACGGAAGGGCGTCTCGTAAGTCGTTGATTTCGCGTCAAGTCGCCAAGCTTCGTGCTAGAGGGACGGGACGCTATAGGTAGTTTCAATGACCCCATGTTGATCAATATGATTTTTCGAGACGGACGCCCTGTTCTGTATGCAGTTCTTGCTTTCCTGGCGGTGATGTCGGCGGCCCAAGTCGCGGGCGCTGCATCCACCGATCACAATCGCCCGCCACGCGCTTCGGCCGAGGACTTGGTCAAGATCGAAGAGCGGCGTACGGCGCTGTTTCAGGTGATGCTCGACAACCCGGGCAACTTGGACGCGGCTTTTGAGTACGCGGCCCTGTCCTCCCAGGTCGGAGACCTCGAGGGGGCGATCGCGACGCTTGAGCGCATGCTGATTTTCGCGCCCGGCCTGCCACGCCTGCAACTGGAGCTCGGCGTTCTTTACTTCCGGCTGGGCGCTTATGAAACCGCCCGCACCTATTTCGATGCGGCCGTTGCCGTTCCCGACGTTCCTGAGGAGGTGCGCCAAAAGGTCGCCACTTATCTGGCCGCCATCGACCAGAAGAGCGATGGGGTCGGCGTGTCAGGGTCGTACACGGTTGGGACAAGGTACCAGACGAACGCGAACGGTGGTCCGACCTCGTCGCTGGTGAACCTGAGAGGGTTTGGCTACGAGCTGTCCGATGATGCGAGGCGCTCGCCGGATGCGAATGTCTTCGTCAACGGCGAGGTCCGCTCGACCTTCGACCTCCCCGCTCAGGGCGTGGAGTTCAAGCTGAGCGGCCAGGGGCAGACCGAATTCTACAAGGATCGCTCCGACCTCAATCTTGGCTTTCTGGAAGTAACCGCAGGCCCCTCTTTCGATCTCAATCGGTTCGGACTGGAAGGCTACTCGCTGGATCTCTATGGCGTGGGAGCCGGCGCCGTTCTTTCCGGCGACCCCTTCCTTGCCTCCTTCGGTGCAGGGGCTCTGCTCGGTGCGAGACCCACAACCGAAGTCTATTATGGCCTGCGAGGCGAGTATCGCCACGAGACCTTCTTCAACTCCGACGATCACCCGACAATGGCCGCGAAAAGCGGTGATCGTTTCCAGCTCCAGATGGCCGGGACCTATCGCCTCACTCCCTCGGTCAGCGTCGGGCTTGCCGGTATAGCCGATCGCTTCCGGGCCGAGGCGGCTTACAACACCTACTGGCAGGTTGGCGGTGTCGCCGGCTTTTCCATCGACTACGCCTCGCCGATCGACGCCCTGCCGGGCGCGTGGAACTTCGCCATATCCAGTCAGCTGTCCCGTCGCGTCTATGACGGAGCCGATCCCATGGTCAGCACCGACAGCCAGGACACGACGAAATGGGCCGTCAACCTCACCCAGACAATTCCGATTGAGACCGATCTCGCGGCTCAACTGCAGGCGGGCTACCAGCACGCCTGGTCCAATTACGATACCTCCAAGTCTGACAACTTCTTCCTAAGCATTGGTTTGAAAAAGGTTTTCTGACATGGCGCAGTCAAGGAAGTACCTCGTTGCCGTCGGGGTTGCGCTCTGCGTTGCCGTACCCACGGAGTACGCTCACGCGGCGACGCGCGTCGGCGTCACCTCCGCCGTCAATCCGGATGCCCAGGCTCTGCGTCCGGGGCGCTCGGCGAAGACCATCACGCTGGGCGACGAGGTGATCCACAATCAGGTGATCAACACCAGCGGCGAAGGTCTGGTACAGATTCTCCTCGCCGATGGAACCACGTTTACAGTGGGGCCGAACTCCCGTCTGACCATCGACAGCTTCGTCTATGACCCGGAAGCCGGGACGGCCAAGGTTTCCGCGAGCCTCTCCAAAGGCTTCATGCGCTTCATCGGCGGGCGTACATCGAAGACGCCCGGCGGCGCGACCATCAACACCCCTATCGGCACGGCAGGCATTCGCGGCGCCGTCGTCGACATCGACCTCGGCGCGATGGGCCAGCAGTCCGGCGACAAGGGCAAGCGAGGCGGAAAGGCACGGAGCGACGGAAGCGATTCTTCGGCTCCGCCTCATGTCTCGCTGATCTTCGGGCATGAAGTGACGCTGTCCGCGAACGGGGTCAGCAACAGGCTGTTCAAGGCCGGTTATTCGATCACTGTCGATGGTGGGCAGGCCAAGGTCATCCGCACGCCGCCGTCCTTCCTGCGGTCCGTGCAAGACCGGCTTGCGGGGCGTCCCGGTACGACCGGAGGCGCCGCGACGCCTCCGAGCGATCAGACCGTACGCAGCAGTGGGGTCGAACGGCACAACTCGGGCAGTCCGCTGGCCTCGAACGTACCGGTGCCGCTTCCTCGTCCGGAAAAGGCCTCCGAAAAGGTCGTGGAACCCGCGCAGACAGACTCCGCGGAGCGCGCTGCGGAGAAAGCCAAGGATGCGCCGGCGGGCACGCGCACCGCGGCGATCCGCGTGCTGACGTCCCGCGATCCCGCTGACGGTGGCGGCAACGGCATTCTCGGTGGCTCGGCCGCGACGGATCGTCAGGGAACGCTGACCGGTATGGAAGGTTCGGACGGCACCGCAACACTGAACGACAGCTCCACGTTGGCATTGCCGGTCTATGCCGACAGCGCGTTCACGAGCCATGCCCTGAGCGGCATCGCCTATGGCGGCTCGACCTACTCCGGCCTCGGCTATGTCGGACTGGAGGGCTTCAGGGCCTACATGCTCACCAGTGGTTCGGATCCGCTCTATGCGATTGCCGGAACTCCCACGGCGAACACTCCCAGCGCCTTTTCCGCCTCGGGTACACGCCATTACTCCCTGACCGCCGATGCCCTGAATGCGGTGACGACGGGAGCGGGAGCCGCGATCCCCTTCACCTACGGACCGAGTCTCTCAGGCGTCGACATGAGCGGCGCCCAGTCGAGCGACTTGCTGATCGCGGGAACTCCAGCCAACAGCAACACGAACATTGCGGCCAAGGCGCTTCAGGCCTGGCTCGTGATCGACGGGACGGGCGCCGGCCAGAAAAGCGCAATCGGCGTGACGACGGGCAATATCGAGCGCCTCAGTGACGGCGTTTCCTACGGGTTCGTCGGCAAGCGAGGCGGCAGTCAGAGGCTCGATTCCTCAGATGGGAGCACTTCCTACTACGGCACCGTGGCGAGCGCCGCCGGGTCCGGAGGCGGAACGTCGATCTTTGGATCGAATGGACAGAATCTCGTTCTGACCAACGATCTCAGCGATGCCAATGCAACGTTCACCGATACCCCGAACTACGGGACGTCCTTGCCCATCGGCGATACGAGCTTCTCGACGGCGCATGTGGCCAATCTCGTCTCGACCGACCAGACCACGACCCGGAGCTATGATGGCAAGACGCTGACCGGCTACAGTTCCGTCGCCATGTCCGTGAACTTGTCGACCGTGCTGAAAGCGGGTACCGCCAGCATGACATTCAATGGAGCCAACGGCACCTTCGGCGCGACCTTCAAGCAGTTCGACGACGATGGAAACGCCTATAACGACGAAATAGGTTTTACCGACAGCTACGGTGGCGCCGTCTACCTCGATGACGAAACCTTTGCTTCCTCGGGTTCCAGCCATCGCTCCTACGTCGTCAACTCGAAGCTTGCTCCGGCCAAGATCTTCGATGGCGGTGCCTCCTCCGAGCTTTGCTCCTGCTCCTATCTGAGCTGGGGGTGGTGGGGAGAAGCTGAGAGCGCGGACAGCTCGATTACCTCGTCGCACATGGGCAACTGGGTGATCGGCGACGTCACGGCCAACATCGACATGCCCGCGTCGGGAACCGCCACCTACTCCGGACATGCCGTTGGAACTGTCCTCGATGGCGGCAACCAGTATATCGCGACTGGTGACATGGCGGCGTCCGTGGACTTCGGATCCCGCACCGGCAACGTGGCTATCAGTGATTTCGATGGGCGCAGTTTCGGCAGTAGCGTTTCCTTTGCCGGTTCCTCCACTTTTACGGGGACGGACGGCACAACCTCGCTGACCGGTTCGTTCGTGAACGGCAACGGATTGTCCGCCGAAGGTCTGATGGGGGCCTTCACGACCTCGAACGGTGGGTGGTCGGCGTCCGGCATCTTCGCTGGAGACAGAAACTGATGTCTCAGGCAGCCGACGGCACACTCGAATGAAACCGACCACCGGGCAGGGGGCAGCGCCCCCGTCTTCATTGAACCGGTTGACGGTGCTGGCGGGATTCATGGCGCTTGCGATCTGCCTGATCGGAATGCGCACGTGGCCTGCGGTCACCGAGGTGCTGACCAATCAGGTCTTCGATGGCTACCAGAGGCTTTTGCCGAGAACGGCGACCGAGCCGCCGGTTGTTGTGGTCGACATCGACGAGACGTCCATCTCCGAACTCGGCCAATGGCCCTGGTCGCGACGGGGCATCGCTTCGATCGTCGATCGTCTTCATGAACTCGGCGCGGCCGCCATAGGCTTCGACATCGTGTTCTCGGAACCGGATCGCCTTTCTTTGAGCAGGGCAGTCGACGATTTGCGCGAACAAGGCGCAATTGTCAGCCTCCCGCCCGCAGCCGAGGAACTGGACAGCGACGCCTTTCTTGCAAGGGCCCTTTCAAACGCCAACGCGGTGATGGGACTTGCTCTGACGGACGAGGGGCGAGAGCCACCACCGAAGCCCAAAGCCGGCTTTGCCTATGGAGGGACCGACCCGCGCCTTTATCTCACGCACTTCACCAGTGCCGTGCGCAACCTCGATCTTTTGCAAACCTCCGCTGCCGGCGCCGGCTTCTTCTCGTTTGCGACCAGTCGGGACAACGTGATCCGAGCCATGCCTCTGGCGGCGGTGGCGGGCAACGAGATATTTCCAGCCCTCAGCGTGGAGACGCTGCGGATCGCGCAGGGCGCATCGGGTTTCGTGATCCGAACCAGCGATGCCAGCGGTCAGGGTGGCGGTGGCGCCGCGGCAATGGTGGACTTGCGGGTAGGGGACCTGACCGTGCCCACCGATGCCGAAGGTCGCATGCGCATCTATTACTCGGGCATGCCGAACATGCCGGTAATCCGTGCGGCGGACCTCATCGCAGGGCGGATGGGCGCCGAGGCGTCGGCGTCGGTCGAGGGGCGGATCGCCCTGATCGGCACCAGCGCGGTAGGGCTTCGCGACATCGTCGCCACGCCCATCGCCTCGGCCATGCCGGGGGTGAATGTCCACGCCGAAATCATCGACCAGATCGTCGCCGGGGCCTTTCTGAGGGAGCCGGACTGGGCCGAGGGAGGAACCTTGCTCGCGACCTTCCTGTCGGGCGTGATCCTGATCGGGGTTGCGAGCCGCAGCGGAGCCTTGCTCAGCAGCGCCGCCCTCTTGTTCCTGTCGGCGACGCTGGCGACCATTTCCTGGCTTGCCTTCGCTCGGGCGCAATACCTGGTGGATCCGGTCGGGCCGATCGCGACGTTGTTTGTCGTCTTCCTTATCCTCACCCCCTTGCGCCTTGCGCTCGAAAATCGCGAGAAGCGCTTCGTCAAGAACGCCTTCGGGCGATACCTGGCACCGGCCCTTGTGGAGCGCCTGGCCAACGAGCCGCGCGCCTTGCAGCTCGGCGGAGAAACCCGGCGCCTGACGGTGCTCTTCTCTGATATTCGCGGCTTCACGACCCTGTCGGAGGGGATGGATCCGCAGGCGCTGACAGCACTCATCAACGACATCCTGACGCCGCTGACCGACGTATTGCTGCAGGGCGAGGCAACGATCGACAAGTATATCGGCGATGCGATCATGGCCTTCTGGAACGCACCGCTCGATATCGACGGGCATGAGGAGAAAGCCTGCCGCGCCGCGCTCGCCATGCTCGGCGTGGTCGAAGCTCTCAATAGCACGCGATCCGATCCGATCCGCATCGGCATCGGCCTGAACACCGGCGAGGCCTGTGTCGGCAATCTCGGCTCGGCGCAGCGCTTCAGCTACTCGGCTCTGGGCGACAGCGTCAATCTGGCCTCGCGCATCGAGAGCCTGACGAAGTTCTACGGGGTGGATATCGCCGTCAGCGAGTTCACCTGCGAGGCGGTTCCGAACTTCGCCTTCCTCGAGCTGGATCTCGTTCGCGTCAAGGGCAGGTCGGCGCCGGTTCGCCTGCACACACTCCTGGGGGATGAAACGATGGCGCGCCGCCAGGAGTTCATCTCCCTGCGACAGCAGCACGACAAGTTCCTCCATCTCTACCGTGAGGGAAGCTTCACCGCCGCGCGGGAGAGACTCACCGCCCTGCGCGGCGTTGCCCCTTCGACGATGGTTACCCTCTACGAGATCTACGCCGAACGCCTTGCCTCCCTCCTCGCCGACCCGCCCGGCGCGTGGGACGGCGTCTATGTCGCACGCTCCAAGTAGTCCGGAAACGCTGGATCATGTCTGCTCAGAACAAGAACCTCTACCGACAGGAAGCACTGGACCGGCTGTCCTCTCCCGAACAGCTTGACGAGGCTATCGTCATAACCAGCCCGGGGGGCTGGATGGCTCTTGCCGGGGTTGTCGTGCTGTTGGCAACCTTTGTCGTGTGGGGCTTCACGGCGAGCATTCCAACCCGCATCTCCGGCCAGGGTATCCTCATTTACGGGGGCGGGCAGATCGTCGATGCAATCTCGGCGGCCTCAGGACCATTGACGCATCGCCACGCGGAAATTGGCAGTCGGGTCCGCCAAGGCGACGTGCTAGCCGAAATCAGCCAGCCGGACGTGTCGAGCCGTCTGGAAATGGCCGAGGCACAGGCGAGCGCGGCGCGCGAGGCCATGGAAGCCTTGCGCCGTGAGCAGAAGGTTCTGGGCGCGGCGCGTGGGGACAACGCAGATGCCAGGAAGGCAGCCCTGGAGGCACAGATCCTGGCCGCCGAGCAGCGTCGGGAGGCTTACCGCAAGTTCGTCGAAAACCAGGAGAAGCTCGCGGCTGGGGGCGTGACGACCGCGAGCGCCGTTCAGCAGGCCCGCGAACAGCTTTCGAACGCCAGCCTCGACATTGCGACTGCTCGTACCGGCTTGTTGACACTCGCGGCCGAGCAACTTGCCGTCCGGTCGGAAGACGAGCGCCGGCTGTTCGAGCAGGAACAGAAGGTTCTGGCGGCAGAAGCCGAGGTTCGGCAATTGAGCTTGCAGCTTTCGGCCTTCGGCAAGATCACGAGCCCTGCGGACGGAGTCCTTGTCGAGTGGAAGGCCCCTTTCGGCGCCTATACGGCGGCCGGAACCCGCATTGCGTCCGTGGCAAGCGGCGACGGCTCGCTTCAGTTCATGCTTTACGTGCCGCCCGCGCAAGGAAAGCGCGTTCGGACCGGCATGCCTGTTCATATCGAACTCGGCGGCATGCAGAAGGAAGAGTGGGGTACGCTGGTCGGGCGCGTGAAGTCGGTGTCGGACTTTCCTGCCACTCACGAGGGCATGCAGGCGATCCTGCAGAACGACGCCTTGGTCGGTCGGTTTTCCAAGGAGGGGGCTCCTTTCGCCGTTCTGGTCGAGCTCGAGAAGGACGCGGCGACCGCCAGCGGCTACCGCTGGTCGGGCGGAACGGGGGCACTCGCCAGCCTGAGTCCGGGAACGACGGGCACCGCCAAGGTTACCGTCGATAGCCGAAAACCCGCTTCCTTCCTGCTGCCCTTCCTGAAAAAGGCGGTCGGCCTATGAGCGGGGCAGGGGCTCTCAAGCTGTTCGGCGGTGTGGTCGGTCGCAAGAGGACGCGGGCAACGCCGCAAATCCTTCAGATCGAGGCCGTCGAATGCGGGGCGACATGCTTGGCGATCATCCTCGCCCATCATGGCCGTTGGGTGACGCTTGAGGAAATGCGCATCGCCGCGGGCGTCTCTCGCGACGGCACCAAGGCGAGCAATCTTCTGAAGGCCGCCCGTGGCTACGGCATGAACGCGAAGGGCTTCCGAAAGGAAGTCGACAATCTGATCGATGTTCCCTGGCCCGCGATCCTGCACTGGAATTTCAACCATTTCGTCGTGCTTGAGGGGATTCGGGGAAAAAAGGCCTATATCAACGACCCCGCGTCAGGTCGCCGAACCGTCTCGATCGCCGAGCTCTCGCAGGCCTTCACGGGCGTGGTGCTCGCCTTCGAGCCTTCAGAAGAGTTTCGCCCCGCCGGGGAGCAGCCACTCGCCTTGCCTTTGATGCTCGAGCGCCTGACGGGGTCCAGGAAGGGTCTCCTCTTCGTTCTGCTCGCCTCGCTGGCCCTGGTGGTGCCGGGCATCGCCGTTCCGGTCTTCACGCGCGCATTCATCGACACGATCCTGGTTGCGCAGCAGGAGGACTGGTTCCTGCCGTTCGCGATCGCCTTGCTGTTCGTGGTGCTGCTGCGTGGAGTTGCCACGCTGCTGCAACAGGTCGGCCTCAGACGGCTGGAAATGAAGCAGGTCGTCGTGCCGTCGAGCAAGTTACTCTGGCACATGCTTCTCCTGCCGGCCGAGTTCTACGCTCAGCGCCACCCCGGCGAGCTTTCCGGTCGCCTCAGTGCGAACGAAAGGGTCGCCGATCTTTTGTCGGGGCGTTTGTCGTCGGCTGTCTTCAACTTGACCAACCTGTTTGCCTATGCGGCCATCATGTGGATGATGAATCCGGTTCTGGCCGGTTGGATGCTCGCCATTCAGCTGCTTTACGGCATCGTCATCCATCAAGGTGGCAAGGTCCAGCGGACACAAAGCACCAAACTCGGTGTGGAAATGGGTTCGCTGCTCGCCGCCACGCTCGGTCCTATCCGGGCGATCGAGACCCTGAAAGCGTCCAACATGGAGGCGCAGGCCTACCGTCGATGGACGGGGCTGCACAGCAAGGTACTGGGCACCAGGGCGCGTCTGGCTCAGGCGCAGACTTTGATCAACGCCATTCCCTCCTTGATTCAGGCCCTTGCCAACGTCCTCGTTCTGGTGCTCGGCGCCATTGGCGTCATGAATGGCCATATGTCGCTCGGCGCCCTCGTCGCCTTTCAGGGGCTTGCCAGAAACTTCAATGCGCCGATGCTTGAGCTCATCGGTCTCGCCGGTCAGATACAGACGATCCGCGCCGATCTGGTGAAGATCGCCGATGTGAACCGGGCCAAGAGGATTGTCGAGGGCGACGTCTCCCTCGTGCCGGCCTCGAGCCGGCTCGAGCTCGATTGCGTCAGCTTCGGCTATTCTCCTCTTGATCCGCCTCTCATCCAGGACTTCTCCCTGAGCTTGAAACCCGGCGCTCGCGTCGCCCTCGTTGGCGGGTCCGGCAGTGGCAAGACGACCGTTGGCCGCATGATCGCCGGCCTGCAAACGCCTTGGAGCGGCGAGATCCGTATCGGCGGCATCAACGCCCAGGCGCTGGCGCAGTCGCGCCGATCCCAGGTGATCGGCTATGTCGACCAGGAGATATTCCTGTTCGAGGGAACAGTCCGCGACAACCTGACGCTCTGGGATGACACCATTCCGCAGGAGGCGCTGATTTCGGCTCTCTCCGACGCCGCGATACTCGACGACGTGCTGATGAGGCCTGGACAGCTCGACGCGCGCGTTGCCGAGGGCGGCTTGAACTTCTCAGGTGGCCAGCGCCAGAGGCTGGAACTGGCGCGGGTCCTGAGTGCCAACCCTTCCCTCATCGTGCTGGACGAGGCCACGGCGGCGCTCGATCCGGTGACGGAGAAACAGATCGACGACAACCTGCGCCGCCGCGGCTGCGGCTGCCTCATTATCGCTCACCGGCTCAGTACCGTGCGCGACTGCGACGAGATCGTCGTCATGAGCCGGGGGCGCATCGTCGAGCGGGGCGATCATGACACGCTGATGCGGCTCGACGGAGAGTATGCCCGGCTGGTGCGAGGGGGCGCCTGATGTATCAGAACGCGGAAGCGATGAAAGGCGGCCAGCCGCTGGCACATGTCATCGAGGGCGGTGGAAACCGGCCTCTGGCGCTGGACGGCGGCTTTGCCGCCTACAGGCTGCTCCGTGGCTATGCGGACATATTCGTTGTCGACCGCGTCGGAGATCGGCGCCGTCACCTCTTCCGGCTGGAAAAGGGTGGGATGCTCTTCTCGACGGAGGCCGAGGCGGAGGGGTGCCTGGTCGCCATCGGAGGGCTCGGCTCCTGTTTCGAGCGGGTTGGCCTGGAGGTCGGGTTGGCGAAGGCCTCGTCAGTCGGCGAGTGGGTGCGCTGCATGAATGGCGCCCTCGGCGGCTCGCGCGACTGGCCGACCCGGCTGATCGAGACGGAAGCCATCGATCTTCGGCCGGGAGAAACCTGCTCGGCGGCTGCCGGTGATTTCGCCTTGGTCGCTGCAGACGAACCGGCATTCGTCTGGAACGGTCGCGTCCTCGAGCCGGCATCACCTTTCCTGATCGCCGCGCCAGGTCAGCTGGAGGCCCGGGAAGAAGGGCGCCTGCGTCCGGTCGTCGATCCAGGCCTACAGGATATGGCCGAAGGGCTTGCCAACCTGTCCCGCATGATGGTGGGCGCCGTACTCGCCATTTTCGAAGCGGAGCGAACGGAGGCGAACAGGCGGCAGGACATGCGGGCGGCCTCGTCCACCGGCCGCTTCTCGGAGGCGTTGGGCACCCTTGCCAAGGTAGGCGACAACTGGACGCCGGTTCTGAACCCCTGGCACGCCGCGATCGAGGCGGCGATGAAATCCCTTGGTCGGCCGTCACGCATTCTTCCTGACGAGACGCGACGAAAGCTGTCGGAGGCAAGGGCGTTCGAGCCGGTTCTGCGCGATTTGCTGCTCGACTACCGGGAGGTTGTCCTCAAAGAGGGATGGTGGAAGCGCGATGGCCTTCCGATGCTGGCGGAAACTGTCGAGGGAGAGCCCTTGGCCCTGGTGCCGGCGCGACGAGGTGGCTTTCTGGCAATCGGTTCCGACGGTCAACGCAGGGTGGATGCAGCCGTCGCCGCGACGCTTCGCCAAAAGGCTCTGCAACTCTATCCGCTGCTCGAGGACCGGCGACTCGCTTTCCGGGATCTCGCCCGTTTCGCCACGCGCGGAATGGGGGCGGAGGCGCAGATTGTCGTCGTCACATCGATCCTGGCTGCGCTGACCATGGCCTTGCTACCCGTCGCGACCGGCATTCTGTTCGACACGGTCGCGCCGCTCAACGATCGCTCCGGCCTTTGGCAGGTCGCGCTGCTGCTCATCGCGGCAGCGTTCGGACAATCGATATTCGAGCTGACACGCGCCATGACGGTCGAGCGAATTGAAGCCACCCTGGATGCCAGGATGCAGGCCGCGATCGTGCTGCGTCTCTTCCGGCTTCCGGCAAGCTTCTTCCAGCGATACGCGGTGGGCGAACTCGGGCAGCGTACACTGGGTTTGCAGGAGGTGCGGCAGCTTCTGACCGGCTCGACGCTTGCCGGCATCTTCGGACTGATCGGCACGGTGTCGGGCCTCGCCACCATGGCCTTCATCAACTGGCGGCTGACCCTTTTCGCATTGGCGCCCATTCTGATCACCGTGGTCGTGTCGGGATGGATCGCCCGCCGGCAACTGCGCCACGAACGCGCCCGTTTCGAGCGTCGCGGTGGAAGCTTCCTGCTTCAGGTCCTGATTGGCTTGCCCAAGCTCAGGGCGGCAGCTGCGGAAATGCGCGCTTTCGCTGAATGGACGTGGCGAACCGTGAACGAGCGCCGCGAGCTGGAACAGTCGCGACGCTGGCAGGGCTGGCAGATGGTCGGCGTTGCCGTTCTCGGCCCTTTGTCGCTGCTTTTCCTCTTCGGCTGCCTTCTCCTTGTCATGAAATCGGAAACCGCGAACGCGGCCCTTGAAGCGATGGTCATGGGCAGTGGCGCGGCCGGCGAAGCCGCGAGCCTTTCCACCGGCATGTTCGTTGCCTTCATTACGGCGTTCGGCCAGGTGTCGGCGGCCCTGACGGGAACGATCACCGCCGTCTCCGAACTGCTCACCATCGACCCTCTCGTGGAGCGGACGATGCCGATCGTCGAGGCGGAGCCGGAAATCTCCAGGGAACGGGAGGCTCCGGGCAGGCTTTCCGGCGAGATCGCCTTCAACAGGGTGCACTTCCGTTACTCCCCCGAAAGTCCCTTGGTCCTTCGGGACGTCAGCTTCCACATCAGGCCCGGCGAGTATATCGGCATCGTCGGGGAGTCGGGCAGTGGCAAGTCGACGATCATGCGTCTTCTGCTGGGCTTCGAGACGCCTGAGGAAGGCGGGCTGCTGTTTGACGGCAAACCGTCGGACCGGCTGGACCCCACGCTGCTCCGCAAGGAGATCGGCGTCGTCCTGCAGAACGGCCGCATCACGCCGGGCTCGATCTATGAGAACATAGCGGGAGCCTCGGGGCTTGGTCTGGAGGCGGCCTGGGCGGCGGCGCGGCTGGTGGCGCTTGCGCCCGACGTCGAGGCCATGCCCATGGGCATGCATACGGTCCTCAGCGACGGCGGTGGCGCGCTTTCGGGCGGCCAGCGGCAGCGGATCCTGCTTGCTCGCTCTCTGGTGAGCGAGCCCAAGATCCTTCTTCTCGACGAGGCGACCAGCGCCCTCGACAACCGTACCCAGCAGGTGGTGACGGATACCCTGGCGCGTCTGCAAGTGACTCGGATCGTCATCGCACACCGATTATCCACCATTCGCGAGGTCGACCGGATTCTGGTCATGGACAAGGGTCGCCTCGTCGAGAGCGGTACCTATGACCAACTGATCGAGGCAGGGGGGCTTTTCCATGCGCTCGCCCGGCGCCAACTTCTGGAGAACGAGGCCTGATGCGCAAAGTGCTATACATCCTTGGGCAGCTCGACGACGAGGACATCGAGTGGATGGCCCGCACGGGACGCCGGTTCTCGGCGTCCGCCGGGCAGGTTCTCATTCGCGAGGGAGAGATCGTGAGTGACCTGTTCTTCGTTCTGTCGGGCGAGGTGGTGGTGACTGTTTCCGGTATCGGAGAGGTTGCTAGGCTCGGTCGCGGCGAGGTGGTTGGCGAAATGTCCCTGGTCGATTCCGCGCCGCCATCTGCCACCGTCGAGGCCACGAATGGCGCGTTCATTCTCGCGGTGGACAAGAGGGACCTTCAGGCACGGCTGAGCGAAAACCCGGCCTTCTGCGGACGCTTCTACAAGGCGCTGGCGATCTTTCTCGCCGATCGCCTTCGCAACACCACCCAGCGCATGAACTCCCGAACCGGACTCAAGGCAGGAGCCGTGATGGAAGACGAGCTGGATGACGGCATTCTCGATACGATATCGCTGGCCGGCGCCCGTTTCGAGCACATGTTGACCCGCCTGTCTCGCAGCGAGGAACACCCGACATGATCGAGGACGGCTTTCTCGTTTCCCTGGCGCTGCTGATCTTCTGTCATGCGCTTGGAGACTATCCGCTGCAGAACGACTTCATGGCACGCGGCAAGAACTGGAAGACGCCGGTACCCGGCGTGCCCTGGTTCTATCTGCTGGGCGCCCATTCGGTCATCCACGGTGGACTGGCAGGGCTCGCGACGGCTTCACCTATCGTCGGAATTCTGGAGGCCGTAGCTCATTTTTTCGTTGACTCCCTCAAGAACAAAGGGATTATTTCTATTCATGGGGACCAAGCGCTACACATTGCATGCAAGGTAGTATGGGCGGTGATGGTGGTTGGCGGTTGGGTCTGAGAACGCGTTTGTCTTGAACCTTCCGCTATTCGCTTTTTTTGACGCATGGACTTCACGATTGTTGTCCTTGTGAAGAATGCGAATACCTGTAGAGAGCGACCCAGGTGACCGGCAGTCAAATCGAATACCAATTGATCCGATCGTCGGACTTGAGCCATGAAGAAAACTACGAGCGTTGGCGAATTGGCGTGTCCAGCCTGTTCGATGCCGTCCCCGCGACGGATGGGCTCGATGGCTTCAAGGCGGACCTTGCGAGTTACAATCTCGGGCATTTTCTGATCGGCAAGTCGTCGGCGGTCGCGCAACGCTTTCATCGGTCAAGCGAACTGGTAGCCGCCACTGGCGTCGATCACCTGCTGATACAGCTCTACGTCAACGGGCAGTGCGCCTACAACGCCGATGGGGGGATTGCAAAGGGCGTTGCCGGAGACATCGTCTGTTTCGACCTAAGCCGCCCGATGCGCAGCCAGACAACGGACATGGAGATCATCAGTCTGATCCTGCCGCGCGCGATGATCCGGCTGATGCCCCGGGTCATCGACGAACTGCACGGGGCGAGGCTGGATGGTTCCTCCACGCTTGGCACCCTGCTGGGCGAGCACATGATGACAATGGCCAGGCTTGCGCCACAGCTTGCCGGCCCGGATGGGAAACTGGCGGCGGATGTCGCCTCCGTCCTTGTGTCGAGCGGTCTTTCGGCCGCAGTGGCCGCCGAGCGCGGCACGCTCATGGATGCAAGCCTTCAAACGATTCAGGTTTTCATCGAGCGCAATCTGACCAACCCGTCCCTCTCGACGGAAATGATCATGCGCCAGTTCGCTCTGTCGCGTTCTGCCCTCTATCGCCTGTTCGAACCGCTTGGCGGTATCGCCGACTATATTCGCGAGAGGCGGCTGAAGCTCGCCATGCTGAAGCTCGCCTCGGTCGGAATGTCGCGAGGGGCGGTGGCAAAGCTCGCTTACGCGACTGGGTTTGCGAGCGAGAATGCCTTTTCTCGCGCTTTCCAGCAATACTATGGCCTTCGCCCGAGCGAGGCTATTCGGAACGCTCGGGACGGCATCCGTCTGAAGACCGATATCGGTTCTCAGGAGAGCAACTGGATGCAGGCCTGGCTCGACAAACTTCACGCCAAGGCCTGAACCGCGAGAGAGTTTGCCCCTCTCCCAACATCCTATCCCAAACTCCGCCGATATTGTCCCACCAGCCCGTGCCCCGCTTTATTTCCTGACTGAGTACATGCACATAGCTGCAAGGCAGTACGGAGAAAGGTGCGGCATGCTTGCGGAGGCACGGACACGATTGCGCGTCGGATCACAGGACGCGTCGGCAGTGACACAGCCGAGAGCTTCGTTTCCGGTGCTCAAGGGGCACGCAGGGCTATTTTCTTCGTTCACGTTCGGGCGGATTGGCCGTTGGCTTGAGCCGGTCCGGGACGACGTCATCGCGGTCGGTGTCATTGCCGGTGCGCGTCCAGTCGGGCTTGCTGTGGGCACGTTCTCGCCCGGAAGGACACAGGCCGAGCTGCTGTCGATCGCAGTTGCCCCGCCGGTGCGCAGGCAGGGGCTTGGCAGGCGTCTCCTAAAGGCTTGGCAGACGGAAGCACTTGAGCGTGGGGCTGCCGAATGCCGGGCGAGCTACAATGAGTCCATGACGGGGCGGACGGCCTTGGAGGCCGTATTGGCTAGAGGTGGGTGGACACGCCCTCGTGCCAGTGGCGTTGTCGTGATTGGTCGCGTTGGGAAAATGGTCGATGAGGTCGGCGGTTGGCCCAGCGTAGCCGGTCGCCTTGCTATGCCCCGATCTTGCTCCTTCGAGCCCCTGGAGCTCAGCGCGGCCGACATCGAGGCGGTCGAGCGCTACCTCTCGGATCCCGAAGCGGCGGACATGTTGGGCCCTTTTCGCCAAGCGGAACCGCTGGCGCTGGATTTCAGTATCGCCATTCGGCGCCACGGTCAGCTCGTCGGTTGGCTGCTTGCCACGGAAACGCGCCACCCACTTATCGAGGCAAGCTCGGACGTGCCGGCGATCCGCTATCTCGAAGCCTATCTCGATCCGGCCTATCGGCAGAGTGGCATCATGGTCGGAGCCTACTATCACTGCTACTCGAGGCAGATGGCGCGTTTTGGCAGAGACTCGATTGCCATCTACTACACCAGCCACGACAGCCGTCCCCGCATGGTCGCTTTGACACTCCGTCGGTTTGCTCCAGTTGCCGAGCGCGTCGAGACGATTCTCTGCGCCGGCAGTCGGTTGTCTGTGTTCTGCCCGTGAGTTCACGTCTGAGTGTATTCTGACTATGTCTGTAGTGTATAGATTAATGTACTTCTAGTGAAGTTTTGTAGTATAGTGCAGGGTTGCGGTCATTTTATATGAGTAATAAGTCGCTTGAAGCATTCTATGACCGTATTCGTTCCGATCCGGAACTCGAGGCGCTTGCGTCGAGTGCCCTGGGAGATGGCCCGGAGGCCATCGTTGTCCTAGGTCTGTTGCATGGCTTTGAGTTTACGGAAGAGGAGCTGGTTCTTGCCATGTCGCATCGAGAGCTTCTGAGAGATTGCGAGCTCTCGGACGAAGATATAGATCTTGTTGCGGGTGGAGTGTGTAATAGTTTCGAGTATTCACGTGAGAAAAATCGTGCAGTATAGGGGGTGTTTTCGTTCAATTAACATGCTGATTTTCTGTTCTCACTTAGTTTTGCGGAAATCGGTGATACGTATGGAGGGTAGAGAGCCATGAGTGTCGAAGCGCTAGAGTTGTTCTATGAAAAAATCCAGGAAGATGATGTCCTTGAAGCAAAGGCGGCTGAGGCGTTAGGGCGTACGCTTGGAGACGTCGTTGCGCTTGCACGGCTGCAAGGCTTCGAGTTTTCCGAGGACGAACTTATGGCTGCTCTATCCAAACACGCGATCGGGGGGTCGATGGAGCTTTCCGACACGGATCTGGATCTGGTCGCTGGTGGCACGGCTAGTCAGGCCATCATGCCCGGCTCAAGAAAGGAAATGGTGCGGCGGAGCTAACCGCGCCGTTCGCCAAGTCAAGGGGCCGCGCTCGATGAAGGGCGGAGGAATGTGAACGATGTGCGAGTTCGCACTTTCGCTCCTCTGGTGCTTCCCATGCCTCGGCCAAGCCAAACCCGCCTCCGCGAACGGAGGGGATGAAACCACATGAAACGGAGAGCGATACGTCATGAGCATTGAAGCTTTGGAGCAGTTTTACGACAAGGTGCGGGCTAGCGAAGCGCTGGAGGCAGAGGCCACGGCGGCGATGCAGGATGGACCGGCCGCGGTCGTTGCCCTGGGCACCCGTGAGGGGTTCAGCTTTTCCGAGGAAGAACTCGCGGCTGGGTTGGCAAAGCTTTCCAACGGGGGAGAGCTGTCGGAAAAGGATCTCGACCTCGTCGCGGGAGGAGTTATTGCGCACCCCTACAACCCAACCAAGTTCGGTAAAGTAATCTACTGAACGTGAATGGGCTGAGCGGTTATCACTTGCAGAGATGACGATCGGCCACGGATCCTTCCTCTTCCTCAAAGGGCTGTGCGTTCCATGGGCGTCCCAGGGATGACGCTTCGCTTGTCGCGACGTGTCATACGCGTTCCGCTTGATCCGGACTCGTCCGGCTCAAGCGGGTCTCGACCTGACCGGCCGGCGCCCGGTCGGGCGCTTCCGCCTCCGTCAGCTTCCGACCCGAAAGGTCAAAACCCGACGGAAGCGGTATCAGGCTTGGATTCGGTCCTGGAGGGTGAGGTGGAGACGTGGCCTTTCTTGCCGTATCGGAGTATCCGTTGACTGAGCATGCCCTTGGTCTGAAGGCGGACAGCGCCGTGGGGAAGGGCATGCGGAGGTCGATTTTCGACGACACGCAAGGACAGCCTGAATGCCGTCATGGGACGAAGAGTTCTCAAAGCCGGGCTATCGCTATGGCACGGAGCCCAATAGTTTTCTCGTCGAGATGGCGGGGCGTCTTCCGAAAGCTTCGCGCGTAGTTGCCGCCGGTGATGGCGAGGGGCGCAACGGTGTCTGGCTGGCAGGTCAGGGGCATCGCGTCCTGGCGCTAGACGCCTCCTCGGTCGGTCTTGCCAAGGCCAGGGCGCTGGCCGAAGAACGCGGCGTTTCCATCGAAACGGCAGTTGTCGATCTCTCGACATACGCGCCCGAGGCGGCAAGCGCCGACGCGGTGGTGCTGATCTACGTTCATATGCCACCCGCCGTCCGACGTGCCGCCCACCGCAATCTGGTGAGCGCCCTGAAGCCGGGCGGGTTGGTCATTCTCGAAGCCTTCCACCGCGATCAGCTCGGCCGGTCGAGCGGCGGACCGAAGGACATCGACATGCTGTTCGACCTAGCGCTTCTCGCCGAGGACTTCGGACCGGACATTCGTGCCGTCCATGCGTTCGAAGGTGAGGTCGATCTCGACGAGGGGCGCGGCCACGTCGGCATGGGCGCCATCGTCCGCTTCGTCGGCGTCAAGGTCTAGCCCACCCCTTGCGTTGACGTAACGGTGTTTATGGGCGTTTGGCGTCGGCGTAGGCCGCCGCCAAACGGTTCTGGGCATCGGTCACATCTCAACCGTTGCGCCGGCTTTCGATCTCGCTGGCGTCGAGCAGTCGGATGTTCTCGTAGTCGAAGAGGTCGGGGTTGGACTGTTTCTCAGTCGCCCAGGCGTAGGTCTTGAAGCCGCCGGTCAGATTGCGCACGTTCTTGAACCCGGACTGCTTCAGGATCCTGTAGGCGACGTAGCCGCGAAGGCCGACCTGGCAGAAGACGACCACCGGCTTGTTGCGGTCGATTTCGCCAAGCCGCTGCCGAAGCCGGTTGAGCTCCATGTTGCGGGCTCCGGGCAAGCTGGCGATCGCATATTCGTCCGACGTCCGAACGTCGATCAGCTCGATCGTGTCGGGCGCATCGTGAAGGACGTCCCTCAGTTCGGTCCAGCTGATGATGTCATGACTGCCGTCGAGAACGTTGCTGGCCACGTAACCCGCCACGTTCACCGGATCCTTGGCGGAACCAAAGGGCGGCGCGTAGGCAAGTTCGAGGTCGGCAAGATCCTCGACGGTCATGCCGGCCTTGATGGCGGTGGCGATGACGTCGATCCGCTTGTCCGCTCCGTCGATGCCGATCGCCTGCGCCCCGAGAACGCGCCCATCCAGCCCGTAGACCAGCTTCAGGCTGATCTGCTGGCTACCGGGGTAGTAGGAGGCATGCGAGCCGGAATGGGTGATGCTGGCGCGATAGGGAATGCCCAACGCCTTGGCGGTGGCTTCGTTGAGGCCCGTGCAGGCGGCGGCCAGATCGAACACTTTGAGGATGGCCGTTCCCATGGCGCCGCGATAGGTCTTGAAGGCGCCTGGATCGGCGGCCAGAATGTTGTCGGCCACGATGCGGGCCTGTCGGTTGGCCGGACCGGCGAGCGGTATGAGCGACTGCTTGCCCGAAACCCGGTTGACCACCTCGACGGCATCGCCAACTGCGAAGATCGAGGGATCCGAGGTCTGAAGATGCTCGTCCACCTTGATGCCGCCAATGTTGCCGAGCGCGAGACCGGCTTCGCGGGCGAGCTTCACTTCCGGTCGCACACCGATGGACAGTATGATGATGTCGGCCTGGATGCGTTTGCCAGAGGCAAGGAAGACGATGGTATGGTCGGCTCGATCCTCGAAGTGCGACACCTTGTCGCCAAGATAGAGTTCGATCGACTTCTCGCGCATGTGCGCGTGAACGATGGCCGCCATCTCGTCGTCGAACGGCGGCAGGATGTGCGAAGCCCCCTCGACGACCGTGGTGAAAAGCCCACGATCATGGAAATTCTCGGCCACTTCAAGGCCGATGAAGCCTCCGCCGATCACCACGGCTCGGCGCGGCTTGCTGTCAGCCATCGCTCCCATGATGCGGTCGAGGTCGGGTACGTTGCGCAGCGTGAAGATGCGCGGAGAGCCGATGCCTGGAATCGGTGGCTTCAGCACCTCGGCGCCCGGTGACAGCAGCAGGCGGTCGTAGCTCTCGACTGTGTCTTCGCCACTGTCGAGGTTGCGAAGCGTGACGGTCTTGTTGGCACGGTCGATCGACAGCGCCTCGGTGCGTGAGCGAACGTCGATGTTGTAACGCGCTTCGAACATCTGCTCGGTGGTGACCAGCAGCTTGCCGCGCTCGGCGATCGTACCGGAGATGTGATAGGGAAGCCCGCAGTTGGCGAAGCTGATGTACGGCCCGCGCTCGACGAGGATGATCTCGGCCTGCTCGTCGCAGCGGCGAAGGCGAGCTGCCGCCGTTGCGCCGCCAGCCACACCGCCGATGATGATGATCTTCATGCCTGACTCCTCGCTTATTAAATTCGTACGTTCTTATATAAACACTATATGCAGATAACGTTGCGATCCGCATTTCTACGGAGGCCGCCCCTGGGCGGCAGACTCGTCCGCCAATCCGCGTGATGCCACGTCACCACGGTGACGAAAATGGCAGCTCAGTTATGGGTATTCTCCCAAAATACCGCGAACAAGATCGGGAAAGTCCTGTTCTCATTTGGTCGACTTTGATCGAACCGCCGCGGTTCCCAAGAGGACAAGGCAGGGTCGGTGCTTCCCGAAGGAGGGTTCTGCGGAAGCCTTAGCGAACGGTACGGCAAAACTTTCCCTTCGCCACGGCAAGGCGCTGTCCTGCGAGCGAAAGGCTTGCGGCCAGCTGGAATACGCCGTGGCGCTCACTGATCAGTCTCGCGCCGACGCTCACGTCACAGGCCACGGGGACTTCACGCAGGAAGCGCACGGTCATCTCGGCGGTCACGGCCGTCACCCCTCGAGCGAACAGGCAATGAGCCATCGCGGCGTCGAGGAGCGTTGAAATCACTCCGCCATGCAAGATCCCCTCATAGCCTTGGTATCGACTTGCGGTTCTGAACGTCGCTTGAACGTCACCCGCTTGGTCGGGCGTGAAGCTGAGCCCGAAACTGGGAGACTCTGGCCCGCCAATGCCGCAAACCATGCAGGCGGCGTGAGCTTCTTTTGCCACTGCGTAAGGTTCGACGACGAGGGGAGAAGTGTCCCGCCTTGCGTCATCCGACAGGGGCTTGCTGGCAACTTCAAACATTCTAGCACTTTCTATTATGGGCGTATGTGCATAACCCGATTGTGCGGGCCGAGGTCAACTCCTATTATGGGTGCATTCCCATAATTCATGCGGATGGCGCCAGCTTGGGACGAGCCGTCCGGACCGAAGCCATCCTCAGTCAACGGCAGGAGCCTCACCATGAAGATCGTTTTCACCATGCAGGGCGATGGCCGCGACGGTCTCATGGACCGCCGGTTCGGGCGGGCCGAGACATTCCTAGTCTACAATAGCGAGACGGACGAAAGGGGGCTGGTTGCCAACTCCGCCGTCGACGCCGCCATGGGGGCCGGGCTCAAGGCGGCGGAAAGCATCGTCGCACTCGGCGCCGTCGCACTGGTGACGGGGGAATGCGGCGTCAAGGCGCTGCACGCCCTCCATCGGGCCGGGGTCAAGGTCTATTCCACCGACAGCACGACCTTTGCCGATGCCCTCGAAGATTTGCGGCAGGGGAACCTCCGCGAGGCGCGGCCGGCATGAGGATCGCCGTCGCGTCGGGCAAGGGCGGTACAGGCAAGACATCAGTCGCGGTCAACCTGGCGGTCATCGCCGGTCGCACCGCAACACTGGTCGATTGCGACGTGGAGGAGCCCAATGCCCATATCTTCCTGAAGGGAGATGTTTCCAGCACGGATACGGTCTCGATGAGTGTCCCCGCCATCGAAGAGAACCGCTGTACCGGCTGTCGGGCCTGCGTCGAGTTCTGCGGCTTCAATGCCCTGATCTCCTTCGGCGGACCACCGCTGTTTTTCCCGGATCTGTGCCACGGCTGTGGCGGCTGTCGCCTGGTCTGCCCCGCCGGGGCCATTGTCGAGGTGGCGCGCCCGCTTGGTGAAGTCAGGCGGATCGACGCTGGTCGCTGTACCTTGGTGGAGGGCTGTCTGGAGGTTGGCGTATCGTCGCCGGTGCCGGTCATCAAGGCGGCCAAGGCGGCTGCCGACGGTGATTTCGTCATCTACGATGCGCCGCCGGGAACGTCTTGCCCGCTGGTCGCCACGCTTCGTGGCGCCGACTATGTGCTCCTGGTCACCGAGCCGACGCCGTTCGGCCTGTCCGACCTTCGCCTGACAGTGGAGGTTCTTCGCCAGATGAACATGGAATTCGGCGTCGTCATCAATCGTTCGATGAGATCCGAAAGCCTGATCCATGACTACTGTCATCACGAAGCGATCGAGGTTCTGGGCGAGATCCCCGAAGACCGAAGGATAGCTGAGGCGTATGCCGCCGGCCGGCTGATCGTCGAAGCTCTTCCGGGCTACCGTCCACTGTTCCGTTCGATCCTGGAAGCCTGCCTGGAGAGGGTGACGGCATGAAGGAACTGGTCGTTCTCTCGGGCAAGGGTGGAACCGGCAAAACCAGTCTGACCGCCTGCTTTGCCTCTCTCGCACAACCCGCCGTGCTGGCGGACTGTGATGTCGACGCCGCCAATCTTCACCTGGTCCTCGTTCCCGAAGCCGAGCGTCGCGAGACCTTCCATGCCGGACGGGAAGCGCATGTCCGTTCCGAAGCCTGTCGTGGCTGCGGGAGGTGCGCCGCCGCTTGCCGTTTCGACGCCATGAGCTTGGACGGTCCGAGCGATTCCGCCATGGTCGATCCTCTCGCTTGTGAAGGGTGCGGCGTTTGCGTCTTCGTCTGTCCGGCCGACGCAATCGACTTCAGCGAGCGCATGGCGGGATCGGTCATGACGTCGCGAACTCGGTGTGGCGCAATGGCCCATGCCCGTCTCAACCCCGGGGCCGACAACTCCGGCAAGCTCGTCTCCTGGGTTCGCCAGCAGGCGCGTCGACTGTCGGAAGAGCTGGGCTGCCCGCTTGTTCTGATCGACGGGCCGCCTGGTCTCGCTTGTCCAACCATGGCCGCGCTGACCGGGTGTTCGCATGCCCTGGTCGTCATCGAACCGACCATGTCCGGCCTCCATGACCTCGATCGCATCCTGGCGCTCACCAGGCATTTCGAGGTGCCGACGTCGGTTTGCGTCAACAAATGGGACATAGACGCGGAGAAAAGCGCCATTATCGAACGACGCATCCGGGCCACTGGAGGGCATTTCGCCGGACGCGTCCGATACGATCGGGGCGTCACGCAGGCTCAGATGCGCGCCCGGACGGCCGTGGAGGAAGGAGCGGCCTCGGCCGGCGATATCCGTTCGGTTTGGGGAGCGGTGGCTGAGCGCCTCGCCATCGATACGGTCGATGGATAAGGGAATGATCGCCCGAGAGCCGCCATCATCGATGGCTTTCGTCCCAAGGGACAACCTCGGCCTTGGCCCATCCCTTGAGGAAGTCGCCGATCTCCCGGAAGGTGTCCGCCCGGCCCGACTGGCGGCGCCAGGCAAAGCCGATGCGGCGTACGTTCGCCTCGCCCGAAATCGGCCGGATGGCGATCTCGCCACCGCCTGCGATGCCGGCGTTGATCGCGAGATCCGGCAACAGCGTCGCCCCCATGCCTTCCGCCACCATGGCGACCAGAGTCGGCAGGCTGGTGGCGGAGAAGGTCGTCTCGGCGATGCCGGGAGCGCCTTGCAACAGCGGCAATGCATGGCTGTGCAAACAGTGATCCTTTTCGAGCAGCATCAGCGGTTCGCCGCCGAGCTGCTCCATCGCGACGCTTTCGACACCTGCGAAAGGGTGGTCCGCGGCACAGGCGAAGCGGTAAGCGTCCTCGAACAGCATCATGGTCTCAAGCCCGTCCGTCTCATAGGGAAAGGCGATCAGCACGAGGTCGAGCCAGCCACGGGCAAGCCTGTCGAGCAGGTCCCCGGTCTTGTCCTCCCGCAACGCAAAGCGGAGCTCGGGAAAGCGTCCGCGCAATGCCGGAATGATCCTCGGCAGGAGGTAGGGCCCTATCGTCGGGATCGTGCCGAGGGAAATGGTGCCCGAGTAGGGGGCGGTCGCCTCGGCTGCGATGTCCAGCATGTCGTCGGCCGAACGCAGCAACGCCGCGGCTTTCTCCGCCAGAACGTGGCCGATCCTCGTCAGGATGACCGAGCGTTTGGTGCGTTCGGCGACCTGAACGCCCAGAGCCGTTTCGAGCTCGCGGATGCCGGCGCTGAGCGTCGATTGGGTGACCGACGACGCTTCCGCCGCCTTTCCGAAATGACGGTGTTCGGCCAGGGCGACGAGATAGGCGAGATGCCGGAGGTTGGGGTAGGCCCTCATCGTGATCGTCATCCTCGATCATTGTGACAAGAATTATTCGTTTCCAAGTGATTTAGAATGTTCTTATGTAAGTAGCAACAGACAACGCACGACGCATGGGGTCGAGAGCCATGGACATCACCCGAGAGCGGGGCGGCAAGCCCGAGGTCAAGGCCTTTCCCGAATCCGAAACAAACACCATCAGCTATGTCGTCAGCGATCCGGAGACCGGCAAGGCGGCGATCGTCGACAGCGTCCTCGACATCGACTACGCCGCCGGTCGCCTGTCCTACCGGTCAGCCGACGCCATCATCGCCTTCGTCGAACAACGGGGGCTTACGGTGGAATGGTTGATCGAAACGCATGTCCACGCCGATCACCTCTCCGCTGCCCCGTACATTCAAGCCCGTGTCGGCGGCAAGATCGGCATCGGCGACGGGATTACCGTCGTGCAGGACACCTTCGGCAAGGTGTTCAACGAGGGCACCGAGTTTGCCCGCGATGGCAGTCAGTTCGACCGACTGTTCCAGGATGGCGATCGCTACCGCATCGGCAACATCGAGGCCGTCGCCTTGTCGACGCCCGGTCATACGCCGGCCTGCATGACGCATGTGATCGGCGATGCCGCCTTCGTTGGCGACACGCTGTTCATGCCCGACGCCGGAACGGCTCGCGCCGACTTCCCCGGTGGCGACGCGAGCGCCCTTTACCGCTCGGCGCGCCGCATCCTCGAACTGCCGGCCGAGACACGTCTCTTCATGTGCCACGACTACGGCACAGAGACGCGCGGCATGGCCTGGGAAACGACGGTGGCCGAGGAGCGCGCCCGCAACATCCACGTCGGTGACGGAATCGGCGAACAGGAGTTCGTCGACAAGCGCACCGCCAGGGATGCGACGCTCTCCATGCCTCGGCTGATCCTGCCCTCGCTGCAGGTCAACATGAAGGCAGGCCGTCTGCCCGAGCCGGACGCCGCTGGCAAGCGCTTCCTCAAGGTGCCGCTCGACGGCCTTTGAGATCCTAACCACCAATCAACCCCAACCGAAAGGAAACATTATGAGCTGCACCGATTCCGCCCCCAAGGCCGTCGCCGCGCCGGCCGTTGTCGCCGCCGCCCCTGCGGCCGCTCCCGTAGCTCCGGCGGCGACCGCCCCGGTCGTCAGCTTGCCGCGCATCAACGAGCCGGCGCCCGCCTTCTCGGCCAAGACCACCTTCGGCCCTCGCTCTCTCGCCGACTACAAGGGCAAGTGGCTGGTGCTGTTTTCCCATCCGGCCGACTTCACGCCGGTCTGCACCACCGAGTTCATGGCTTTCGCCAAGGCCGCCGATGAGTTCAAGTCGATCGATACCGAGCTGCTCGGCCTGTCCATCGACAGCATCTTCTCGCACATCGCCTGGGTTCGGAACATCGAGGAGAAGTTCGGCGTCGCCATTCCCTTCCCGATCATCGAGGATCTGAAGATGGACGTTGCCATGGCCTACGGCATGATCCATCCGGGCGCCGGCGACACGTCGGCCGTGCGGGCCACCTTCATCATCGATCCCGAAGGCATCCTCCGCGCCATGGTATACTACCCGATGACCAATGGTCGGTCGGTGGCCGAGATCATGCGCCTCGTCAAGGGATTGCAGACAAGCCTCAAGAACGGCGTCGCCACCCCCGAAGGCTGGCAGCCGGGCGACAAGGTATTGGTTGGCGCGCCGGTCACCGTCGATGACGTCAAGGCCCGCCTCGCCGCCGGCCTCGAAACCACCGACTGGTACTTCTCGAAGAAGACGCTGGCCTGACGGCCGCGCCTTTCCTGAAGCGACGACCGAGCCGGCGGAAACGTCGGCTCGGAAAAGGTGCTTCGGGGCGGGGATGCGCCAATGCGACCGAGGGAGTAACCGACGTGCTGTTTGAAGCCTTTGCCGCCGTGTTGTCCGGCGCCCTGTCCGGCTTCGTCCTCGGCCTGATCGGCGGGGGCGGATCGGTGCTGGCAACGCCCCTGTTGCTCTATTTCGTTGGCGTCGCCTCGCCGCACGTTGCGCTTGGCACCGGCGCTTTGGCCGTCTCGCTCAACGCTTTTGCCAATCTCGCTGGACATGCGCGCAAGGGCCACGTGCTCTGGCGCTGCGCCTTCGTCTTCTCGGCCTTCGGCATGGTCGGCGCCTTCCTCGGATCAACGCTCGGCAAGCTGATCGACGGCGATGCGCTTCTGTTCCTGTTTGGCCTCGCCATGGTCGCCGTCGGCGCCTCCATGCTGCGGCCGCGCAAGCTCATGCCAGGAGAGCGGCCGCCGATCACCCGAGGAAGCTGCTACCGCGCCGCCGCCATGGCCGTGCTGACAGGCGCCGCCTCCGGCTTCTTCGGTATCGGTGGCGGCTTCCTCATCGTGCCGGCCCTGATCCTTGCCACCGGCATGGCCACCATCAACGCTGTTGGCACCTCGCTGATGGCCGTCGGAGTCTTTGGATTGACGACGGCTGCCAACTATGCGGTTTCCGGTCTCATCGACTGGGGCGTCGCCGCCGAGTTCCTGGCCGGCGGTCTCGGGGGAGGCCTTGTCGGCCTCAGCCTTGCGAGCCGCTTGTCAGCCAACAAGGACGCCCTCAACCGCGTTTTCGCCGCCGTCGTCTTCATCGTCGCCGCTTACGTCATCTACCGGGCAGGTGGGGCGCTCTTCGCGCCGGGATGAGCGGACCGATGCGGCGATAGTCCCTGTAAGCGTGAGCGGGTTGGTCGGAGAGAACTTGGTGGGGCTATCTGATGTCGGCGATCGTAACATGCGACGCAGCGGACACCATGTCTGGGTCGAGTTGGCTAATCAGGTCAACTTCGTGAAAGAGGCTGTCGATATGCACCTGAAAGGCCGTGACGGCCGCGTCCTCGTCACGGTTTTGCAGGTGATGGAAGATCTCGGTGTGTTCCTTGAGGCTATCCACGAAGTGATCGCCCTTGGGAAGAGCATAACGGCGAATACGATCCAGCTGGCCGGTCGCGCTATGGAGTGTGCGCCAGGCACTCGGAAAGCCCGAGCAGTCACAGATCATCTTGTGAAAACCGTTGTCGAGGGCGAAGAACTCGTCGATGTCCCTTCTTTCTGCTGCTTTCTTCTGCTGGAACAGCGAGATCTCGAACTGGCTGGAAGCGGCTGAGGTGAAGCGTCGGGCCGCCAGACGGACGAGGCGCTTTTCCAGAGTGTCGCGCGTGACCTGACCATCGAGCACCTCGTGCACCACAATGAGATTGACGAAGGTGCCGCCACTCGGCCTGACCACGACGAGGTTTTCGGCGGCGAGTTGAATGATGGCCTCGCGCAGTGGGGTTCGCGATGTGCCGAGCGCTTCGCAGATTTCCTTCTCGGGGATCGGCGCCCCGGGAAGCAGCTTCATGGAAATGATTGCTTCCCGGATCAGTTCGTAGATCTGCCCGGCCTTGGGGCGACCGTTGTCGAGCAGATCCGATGAGAAGCCGAATCTCGAACCTTCCGAGCCGGTCGCGGCAAGAGCTTGCAGAGAAGAGGGCGCACGCATCTTTCAGGTTTCCTGAGATCGGTTTTCGAGTGCCAACTTAGTGAGATCGTATCGATCCGTCGATATGACCCCGGCGGTCATTGAGCGGCGCAGGAGAGCTGCGCCCTCAACTCCGGCTTCTCTCCTATGTGATCTCATAGCCCCCACCTCGTTTCCACCAACTCCGATCGATGCAGGCATCTGCGCAAATACCTAACAGGTCGCCAGCTTTCTTGACGCGATCAGTATACCGGTATATCGGTTGCGGCAACAGGAAACGAGGTGTGGGAGGAGGCTTCGGTATTTAACCGTAGCACTACGCCAAGTTGCGTCAGGGTGAGATAGCCTAGACAAGTTCCCTTGCAGGACCGGCACTCGGCCGCCAAGGGCGGTTGTTACGGGAGTATTCGCTCGTCCGAGCGAACATCTCAGTCCTGTCGGTGGATGCCTTGGTCAGACGTAGTCCCGCACGTAGATTGCGAGGAGAAGTCATGAAGGAACTCGTTTCGTTCGGCCGGTTCAAGGGGGAGGAGGTTCACGAGCTGACGCTGCGAACCGAAGCCGGGACCGAGATGAAGGTGATCACCTTCGGGGCCATCCTTCGCGACCTCAAGGTTCCCGCGCCGGAAGGCTTGCGACGAGTTCTCCTCGGCTTCACGACGCTCGAGGCTTACATCGACAACAAGCATTGGCACCTCGGCGCGGTGCCGGGGCGGGTGGCCAACCGCATCGCGGGCGGTCGCTTCGAACTCGACGGACGGTCATACGGCTTGCCGCGCAACCAGGAAGATCGGCACACACTCCACAGTGGCGACTACGGTTTCGGCGCTCGCAACTGGACGGTCGTCGATGTCGATAGCCGATCGGTTACATTGGCGGTTGTTGCTGAGGATGGAGAGGACGGCTTCCCTGGACGGCTGACGACCACCGTCACCTATCGCCTACTGGAGCCGGCAACGCTCCAGATCGTCTACTCGGCCACGACCGACAAGGCGACGCCGATCAACCTCACCAATCACGCCTACTTCAATCTCGACGGCCGTGGCGACGTCCTCCATCAGCGCCTCGCGCTCGACTCCGATTTCTTCACGCCCACGGATGCAGACCTGATCCCAACCGGGGAGATCCGCTCCGTCGAGAGGACGCCCTGGGATTTCCGCACGGAACGGCCCTTCCTGTTCGAGAGGGATGGCCAGCCGTTCCATTACGACGGCAATGTCGTGCTGCGCTCACACGGTGTTCTGGCACGAGCGGCGCGCGCGACATCATCGAGCGGTGACGTCGCGATGGAGGTCTGGACCGATCAGCCAGGTTTGCAGGTGTTCGACGCGGAGACGCTGGACGTGTCGGCGCCCGGGCTTGACGGCGAGCGCCTGACGGCGCGCTCCGGCTTCTGTCTCGAACCGCAAGTATTCCCGGATTCAATCAACAGACCGCACTTCCCCAACTCCGTGCTGCGGCCGGGAGAGGTCTACACCCACCACACCGAATACCGCTTCGGTCGGTAGCCAAGGTTCACTGTTTCAAAGCTTTCGCGGACGCGCCATCGGTGCGGCCGACGGGGCCCTCATTTTCAAGTTCCAACCAAGGAGGCTCGTCATGAGCACAAGAATCGTTCTGATCGGCGCCGGCAGTGCCATGTTCGGTCTGGGAACCGTCGGCGACATCCTGCGCTGCAAGTCGCTGGAGGGGGCCACGATCGTTCTCAACGACATCAACCCCGAGGCGCTCGCCTTCGTCGAGGGCGTCGCCAGCCGCTACGTTCGCGACAAGGGGCTGCCCTACAAGATCGAGGCGACGACCTCGCTCGACGATGCACTCAAGTCGGCCAACTTTTGCATGATCTCCATCGAGGTCGGCGATCGCCATACCCTCTGGGAAGAGGATTGGAAAGTGCCGATGCAATACGGCTTCCGCCAGGTCTACGGGGAGAATGGCGGGCCGGGCGGCCTGTTCCATGCCCTGCGTATCATTCCGCCGATCCTTGGCATTTGCGAGCGGATCTCCGCCGTCTGCCCTGACGCATTCGTCTTCAACCTCAGCAACCCGATGGTGCGCATCTCCCAGGCGGTCCACACCAAGTTCCCGCATCTGAAATATGTCGGCATCTGCCACGAGGTCGCCTCGCTCATCGAGCATCTGCCGCTGTTGCTGAACACCCCTGTTGAAAATCTCGACATCAAGGCTGGTGGCTTCAATCACTTCAGCGTTCTGGTAGAGGCGACCTACAAGGACAGCGGCAAGGACGCCTATCCCGACATCCGCGCCAAGGCTCCAGCCTATTTTGCCAAGGCGCCGGCGGTGTTCGGCTATATTGGCGAACGCGCCCTGTTCCAGGAAATCCTGAAGCGGTTCGGACATCTGCCGATCACCACCGATAGCCACTTCGGCGAGTACATCCCTTGGGCGGCCAGCGTCGTCGATCACCGGGGTATCCTGGAGTTCTATTCGAGCTACAAGGCGACCATGCGCTCCAACCATGACGAGGCGCTGCGCCGCATCGCCGATGGGACGCCACCGGAAGAGTATTGGCGCGTGGTGCCGATCATCGAGGGCATCCTCAACGACAGCCATCATGGCGAGCTGGCGGTCAACGTGCCGAACGACGGCCTCATCGATTACCTGCCGGCCAACCAGATGGTCGAGGTGCCGGGCATCATCGATGGCAAGGGCATCCACGGCGTCCGGCTCGATCCCTATCCGAAGGCCTTCGCGGCGTTGCTGATGACGCAGGTGCCGGTCAACGACATGACCACCGAGGCGGTGCTGCGCGGGTCCAAGGAGGCGGCGTTGCAGGCAATCCTGGTCGATCCGGTCTGCCACGACGCCAAGGCCGCCGCCGATCTGCTCGACACCATGATCTCACTTCAGAAGGCGCACCTCGGCTACCTGAAGTGAGGGACCGTCTGTCTGGCCGTGGCGGGCCCGACAGGGGCTCGCCGCGGGACCTAGCGAACGCAGGCTCACACATTCTCACGGAAACAAACAAGATGACCGCGGTTCTGAACGGTAACTCCGACCTCGCGCGCCGACGCCGCATCGGTATCACTCGGCTCGTCCGGCATTCGCAGTTCGCGCTACTGGCGATCTTGGTCCTGGCCTTTGTGCTGGCCTCCCTGCTCGTTCCCTACTTCTTGACGTGGGGCAACCTGTCCAATCTTCTCCAGCGCAACTCGATCATCGGCATCGTCTCCTGCGGCATGTTGCTGATGATCATCCTTGGCGGTTTCGACCTGTCGGTCGGGGCGGTCGGAGCCATGTCGTCGGTGGCCGCCGCCGCCCTCGTCGCCGGGGTGTCCATTCCGCTCGGCATCGTCGCGGCGCTGGCGCTCGGGCTGGCGGTCGGCCTTCTCAACGGCTTCTGCATTGCCAAGGTGGGCATCACGCCCTTCGTCGCGACGCTTGGCGTCGAGGTGCTGGTCACCGGCCTCCTATTCATCGCCACCTCGGCGGAACCGATTTATGGTGTGCCGGAGTCCTTCACGACCATCGGTCTCGGCAAGATCGCCTTCCTGCCGATCCCGACGCTGATCTTCGCCGCGATTGCGCTGGCGACCTGGGCGCTGCTGCGGTTCACCACCTTCGGTCACTACGTTTTCATGGTCGGCGGCAACAAGGATGCCGCGCGCCTCGCCGGGGTCAACGTCGACCGCGTCACCCTCGTGACCTATGGCCTCGGCGGCCTTTATGCCGGGTTGGCCGGCGTGGTGCTACTCGGCACCACTGGCATCGGCCAGCCGGCGAGCGCCACCGACTGGCCGCTCTCGGCCATCGCCGCCGTCGTCGTCGGGGGCGTTCCGCTGAGCGGGGGCGTTGGGAGCGTGGGGCGCGTGGTGCTGGGGACGTTTCTGCTCGGCATCATCGCCAACATCCTCAATCTCACGGGCATTTCTCCTTACTGGCAACCCGCGATCACCGGCGTCGTCATCCTCGTCGCCGTCGGTGTCGACAGTTACCAGCGCAAGCGAGCAGGCAGAGACTGAAACGGATCAACAAGTGGAGGAAGCATGATGAAGTGGACAACAATAGCATCGGTGGCCGCGGTGGCCCTCATCGGCTGTGCCCAATGGGCCAACGCCGCGGACAAGCCCTACCGCATCGGATTTATGGTCTGGGATACGGCGCAGCCCTTCTATTCCAACATGATGAAGGCGGCGCGCGACACGGCCAAGGCCGAGGGCGTCTCGCTTGACATCCAGGGTGGCAAGGCCGACCTCACCACAGAGATTTCGCTGGTGCAGCAGTTCATCGCCCAGCAGGTTGATCTTATCCTGCTCACGGCGAGCGATCCCAAGGGCATTGTCCCCGCCGTTCGTCTGGCCAATGCGGCCAACATCCCGGTGATTGCCGTCAATACCCGCGTCGACACAAGCGGCGGCGCCGAGATCGTCACCTACGTTGGGGCAGACGATTACGCCTTCGGCCAGATCCAGGGCAAGCTTCTCGCCCAGGCGATCGGCGGCAAGGGCAAGGTCGCCTACATCATGGGAACGCTCGGCATGTCGCCGCAGCTCAACCGCAAGGCCGGCCTCGAGGACACCCTCAAGAGCTATCCCGACATCAAGCTTGTCGAAACTCAGGTCGCCAACTGGGATAGCGCCCAGGCCTTGGCGGTCACGCAGGACTTCCTGAGCAAGTACCCCGAGGGCGCGCTCGACGTCATCCTCGACCAGGGGCCGGAAGCGGTCAACGGTGCCAATTTTGCCGTCCAGCACGACCGCACCGACGTCAAGTTCATCATGGGCGACTACCCCGCCAACGTCCGCAACGCCATCCTGAAGGGCACCGTCTACGGGACCGTCAATCAGGATCCGTCGCCGCAGGGCGCCAATGCCGTCAAGGACGCGATCCTCTGGCTGGACGGGCACAAGGACGCCGTGCCGCAGCCCAACCACTACCTGGACCTGCCGATCGTCACCAAGGAAAACGCCGACAAGTTCCCGGCAGCTTGGGGAGATTGACGTCATGACCGAAGTTGGCTCCTCGACGGATCTTCGGCGGGAAAATCACCTGCTCGAACTGAGGAACATCCACAAGTCGTTTTCCTCGGTCGAGGTTCTGAAGGGAGTCGACTTCGATCTCCGACAGGGCGAAATCCACGCCTTGATCGGGCACAACGGAGCCGGCAAGTCGACCTTGATCAAGGTCGTCTCCGGTCTCTACCCGGACTACTCAGGCTCCATTGCCATCAATAGCAAATCCGTGGACCTGCGCACACCGCACGCCGCGGCCGACAACCAGATCGCAGTGATCTATCAGGATTTTGCCCTGGTTCCCGAGTTCACGGTTGCCGAAAACATCGCCCTCGGACGAGAACCCGGTAGGTTGGGTGGTTTCTTGCTGCCGCATGGAGATCTGCGCCGGCGCTCCGAACGCGAAATCGCGGAGTTTGAGCTGGATGTCCCGCTGGATACGCCGGTGCGCCACCTCGGCGTCGCCGGCAAGCAGATGACCGAAATCGCCAAGGCATTGGCGCGTCGTGCCCGTGTGCTGATCATGGACGAGCCGACGGCGCGCCTTGCTCCCCATGAACGCACCCGCCTGTTCGAGATCATGAGACGGCTCGCCGCCTCAGGTGTCGGCATCATCTACGTCAGCCACTTTCTCGACGAGATCAAGGAGGTGACGGACCGAGTGACGGTACTGCGCGACGGTGCCGTCGTCGCCTCCGCTGCCACCGAGAGCATGGATATCGAGGACATGGCGCGCCTCTTGACCGGAGATGAGAAGACGATGGTCAGTGCCGCTCGCCCGGTCGCCGACAAATGCCAGGAACGGTCGATCGGCAAGGCGATACTTGAGCTGATCGACTTCTCGGTACATGGGCGACCGCCCGCCAACCTTGCGCTCGCGCCCGGCGAGATTGTCGGCGTCGCCGGGCTCGTGGGCTCGGGACGCACCAGCCTTGCCCGCGCCATCCTCGGCGATATCGCAGCCAGCGGCACGCTGCGCATCGACGGGGAGGCCATCGGCAAGATCACGCCGGGGCGGGCGGCCCGCTATGGCATTGCCATGGTGCCGGAGGATCGCAAGCTGACCGGCTTGGCGCTTCAGGCTTCGATCGCTTCCAACATGGAGTTGACGGCGCTCGGCACCTATCTCGGGTACTGGGGACTGGTGCGCCGCGATCTCGCCTGCCATGTCATCGAAGACGCCATTGATCGCTTCCGCATCCTGCCAAAAGATCCGGGACGCCCTGTGGGGCATCTCAGCGGCGGCAATGCCCAGAAGGTGCTGATGGCACGCGCTGCGCTCGCCAAGCCCAAGGTGCTGCTCCTCGATCAGCCGACTGCCGGCGTCGATATCGGTGCAAAGAGCGAAACCCATCGCCAGATCCGTGCGTTGGCTGAGACAGGCACCGCCGTCTTGCTGATTTCCGACGATCTCGACGAGCTCCTGAGCCTTTCCGATCGTATTGCGGTCATGACGGAGGGCGCCCTGGGGGCAGTGGTCGACACGACGAACTTCAATCGATCGACACTTCTGGCGGCGATCAGCCAGAATGTCGAAAAGTGTCGTGCGCGTGCCGACTGAAACCGATCCCCATCCTGCACCTTGCTGTTGTGCGCTCACGCCCCCGCTTGCTGGACCGGAAGGACGATGACAGACGTGCCGGCGGGGACACGATTGTAGAGATCGATGATGTCCTCGTTCATCAGGCGGATGCAACCCGACGACATTGCCTTGCCGATCGAGGCCGGTTCGTTGGTGCCGTGGATGCGGTAGAGCGTGTCCTTGCCCCCCTCGAACAGATAGAGGGCGCGGGCGCCAAGCGGGTTGCCTTCGCCGCCTTCCATGCCGCCGGCCCATTGGGCATAGCGTTGGGGATCGCGGGCGATCATGTCGCGAGTTGGCGTCCAGCGCGGCCATTCCCGCTTGAAGGCGACCCTGGCTTTGCCGGACCACTCCATGCCGGCCTTGCCGACGCCGACGCCGTAGCGAAGCGCCATGCCGTCCTCTTGCACCAGATAAAGATAACGGCTTGCCGGATCGACGACGATGGTGCCAGGAGCGGCGCCCGTCGGATCGGCGACCAGTTGGCGACGGTATTGCGGTGGGGGAACGGTGACCCCGGCACCGGGACTTGCGGCGGTGACCGCCGGCAGGGGTGGCATGGTCGGCCCATATGGCGAAGCGACGCAGGCTGCGAGCAACAGGGGGGCGAGGGCGAAGATGGCTGCAAGTCTCATTGGGTGTCTCCGGCCTGACGGCTGCGGGCTTCGGCAATGGCTTCCCGGAAACCGTCGTAGTCCAGAGTAGAGGCGAGAAGAGGCCCGATGAGGTAGGTCGGCGTGCCCTGGAGACCAAGCGCGTCGGCCTGATCCATGTTGCGTGCGAGCAGCGCAGTGATGTCTTTCTTCCTGGCTTCGAGGTCGGCCTTGAGGCGCGGCATGTCTATGTCGGCTGCCTCAATCGCCCTTTCCATGTCTTCCTGCGACACGGCGCGGCCGTTGATCGCCATCAGGGCGTGGTGAGCGCGCTCGTAAGCCCCCTGATACTGGGCGGCCAAGGCCATGCGGGCGCCATAGACGGAGGCCTGCGTCAGGATCGGCCAATCCTTGTAGACGAGGCGGATGTTGCCGTCCTCGCGGACGGCGCGGGTGAGGTCCGGCGCAGCCTTCTTGCAGAATGGGCAATTGTAGTCGGTGAAGGCGACGATGGTGAGGTCCCCCTTGGGATTGCCGACTTCCGGCGCATCGGGATCGTGGAGGACGTCGTCAAGGCTCACGTCGGCCGCGAGTGCCTGGGCGGAGCCAAGGCCGAGGGCCAGCGTGGCGGTCGCGCCAGCGAGGAAGGTGCGTCGTTGCATGGAGTTCCTTTCGTGGAAGTGTCAGGCGCCAAGGGCGCCGAGGCGGGCGGCCAGATCGTCGGCGCTGAAGGCGCCAATCAGGCGTGAACCGGTGATTTCCCGCCCGTTGGTATCGAGCAGAAACAAAGCTGGTGGTCCGACTACGCGAAAGCGCTCCATCAGTTCCTCGGCCTCGGCGGTCTGGGCGGTGATGTCGACGGTGATCCGAGCCGTACGGGCGAGGCGAGCGCTGATGTCGGGTTTGGCGAGGATCTTCTCGTTGGATTTGCAGATGGAGCACCAGTCGGCTGTAAACAGCACGAGCACCGGCTTGCCCGACGATGCCTCGGCGGCGAAGGCGCGGTTGAAGTCGGCCGGCAATGTCGAGGGCGAGGCGGTCGCTTCTACGACCTCGCGGTCGGAGAGGAAGGCGAGCGGTCTGTAAAGATCTCCGCTGCCACCGGCTGCGCCGACGATCAGCACCGCGCCGTAAAGTGCCGCCGAGAAACCCAGCGCCTTGGTAAGTCGGGCATTCCAGGGGCTCGTGCGTTCCAGCCGATCGAACGCGCCGAGGAAGACGGCGACGATGAGAGCCCAGATTCCCCAAAGCGCCAGCCCGGCCGGGCCCGGCAGAAGGCGAGCGGCCAGCATGACGGCGACGCCAAGAAAAGCGAGGCCGAAGACGCGGCGGAAGCCATCGAGCCAGGGACCTGACTTGGGCAGAAAGCGCACGCCGAAGGTGCCGGCCAGGACCAGAGGCAGACCCATGCCGAGCCCGAGGGCGAACAACGCTGCGCCACCGCGCGCCGCATCTCCCGTGTCGATGGCGTAGAGCATGGCAGCGGCGAGTGGCGGCGTGACGCAGGGGCCGATTACCAGCGCCGAACCGAAGCCGAGGAGCGCCGCGCCACCAATCGAACCGCCGCGAACCGGCCGGTTGGCAATCCGCGTCACGATGGACGACGGCAGCGCCAGCTCGAACAAGCCGAACATGGCGAGCGCCAGCGCAACGAAAATGGCGACCGAGAAGCCGAGCACCAACGGCGTCTGCAACAGGACCTGAAGATTTGCGCCGCTCCAGCCGGCGACGAGGCCGGCCAGACCGTAGGCCGAGGCCATGGCCAGCACATAGGCTGTCGACAGCAAGAAGCCGGGCACAGCCGATGGGCGCCCGGCACCGACCAGCAGTCCCGAGAGGATGGGGATCATCGGGAAGACGCAAGGGGTGAAGGCGAGAAGCAGCCCGAAACCGACGAAGGCGGGAATGACGGCAAAGAGACCGCCGGACAATGCCGCGTCGGCCTTTGCGTCGTCCGGCGTTCCACTCGGGGGCGGGACGGGAGCTTGAGAAACGGGCGGCTGCGGCGTGTCTGCCAGGAGCGAGGCGCGCGGCCGCTGCGTAATGGTGAGCGAGGCGAGATCGACCTGGCTCCTGACTGGTGGGTAGCAGATGCCGGACTCGGCACACCCCTGATAGGTGACATCGAGGACGCCGTTTTGCGGCAGGCCGGGAACTGCCAGGGCGACGGCGTCATGGTAGACCTCGACCGGGCCGAAGTTGGGGTCGTCCTTGGTTTCGCCCGGCGGCGGCGTCAGCGGAAGGTCGGAGCCGGCGAGCGTCGCCTTCAGGCTGTCGCGGTAGAGATAGGCGCCGGGCGCCACCGCCCAGGAAAGGCGCAACGCGCCGCCGCCGTCGCGACCGGCGTTGAGCACGAACACCTTGTCGGCCGTCGGCGGCGTCTCGGCTCGGGCGGTCAACGGCGAAAACAGAAGCGGCACCAGAAGGATGAGGGCCAATCTCGCCTTGATCGAAGAAAACATGCCGCCGGTCGCCTCGCTGATTCCGCTGGACAAGGCCATAGTGTCGCTCGACCTTAAGCCAGCCTTAAGGCAGGCAAGGCCCTTCGAGCGAACGTGTGTTGGAGTCTGGGGAAAGCGCGATGCGCATCTTGGTTGTCGAGGACGATCCGGTGCTGGCCGATGGACTGAAGGTCGGGCTCGGGCTGACGGGATCGACGGTCGACGTGGTATTCACGGCGGCCGACGCACGCGCCGCGATGTCAGCCACACGGTTCGACGCGGTGGTGCTTGACCGCATGCTGCCAGATGGTGCCGGCCTCGACATTCTGGCCGACCTCAGGCGACAGGGCGATGCGACGCCGGTGCTGTTGCTCACCGCCCTCGATGAGACGGTGGACCGGATCGCCGGTCTCGATGCCGGCGCCGACGACTATCTCGGCAAACCTTTCGATCTCGACGAGTTGGCCGCCCGACTACGCGCCATTGCACGCCGCCGAGAGGGGCGGGCCGGTCCGGTGCTCGCCGTGGCTGGCATCGTGCTCGACCCCGCGACCTCCGTCGTGACAGTCGCGGGCAAGGCGGTGTCGCTGTCGCGGCGGGAGTTTGCGGTGCTCGCCGCGTTGATGGAGTGGCCCGGCGCCATCCGCTCGCGCACCGAGCTGGAAGACCGGCTCTACGGCTGGCAGGAGGAGGTGGAGAGCAACGCCGTCGAGGTTCACATCCACAACCTGCGCACCAAGGTCGGTCGAGCGGCGATCGAGACGGTCCGCGGCCTCGGGTACAGGCTGAGGACCGAACCATGACCTCTCTGCGCCGCCGCCTGTTCCTGCTGCTGGTTTCCGCGACCGCCGCCATCTGGATATGCGCCGTCGGGTGGATCTATTACGCCAACCGGGCCGAACTCGAACACGTGCTTGACACTCGCCTGCAGGAGGCGGCCCGCATGGTTCATTCCATGGTGGCAAGTTCCGGCCTGGAAACGGCAGGCATGGCTGCCGTAACGGCTGCCGATTTCACCTATAGCCGGCAGTTGTCCTGCCAGGTCTGGTCGCTGAGCGGCCGGTTGCTCGCCCGGTCGGATGGGGCGCCGGAGGGCAATCTGGCCGAGGAGGCGGAAGGATTTTCCGATCGTCTGGTCAACGGCGAGACTTGGCGCGTCTATACCGTCGTGGATTCCGTGCATGACGTTCGCGTGGCAGTAGGCGACCGGATCGGCCTGCGGGCCCGGCTGGCGCGCGATTTGATCGTCGGTCTCGTCGGCCCGGCGCTTTTGGCGATGCCGTTGCTGGGGCTGATGATCTGGGCGAGCCTCGGCCGTGGGCTGGCGCCGCTCAGCCGGATCGCCGGTGAGATAGCCCGCCGCGATGGCGACGACATAACACCGGTGGCGAGCGAGGGAGCGCCGGACGAGGTGAAACCGCTCATCGCCTCTCTGAACGGCCTGCTCGTCAAGGTCGACGCGGCGCGCCGCCACGAGAAGGAGATGACCGCCTTTGCCGCCCACGAACTCAGGACCCCGCTCGCGGGTTTGAAAACCCAAGCGCAGGTGGCCCTGGCGGCAAAAGACGAGCAGGTCCGCGATGGAGCGCTTCGACAAATCATCACATCGGTCGACCGCGCCAGCCGTCTCGTTCGCCAGCTCCTGGCGCTGGCGCGGCTGGAGGCACTGACTGAAAGCGAGCCCGACGGCGGGCGGTTGGTCCTCGCCGCCTTGGTTCGCGAGGTCGTTGCCGGTTTGCCGCATCGTCCGGATATTGCCGTTGTTGTTGACGACGCGCTCGACGGGCTGGAGGTGCTTGCCGATCATGACAATCTCTATCTTGTCATCCGCAATCTTCATGAGAACGCCGTCGAGTACATCGGTGCATCCGGCCGTATCGCCTGGCTGGCGCTTCCCGAGAACCTGGGCATGGCCATCGAGGATGATGGTCCCGGTATTCCCGAGGACGAGCTCGATGAGGTGACCAGGCGCTTTTTTCGTGGCCGCCAAAGAAGCGGGACGGGCAGTGGTCTCGGCCTGACCATTGCCGATCTTGCCGCTCGGCGTATCGGAGCGAGACTGATCATCGCCAACCGGACGGATGCGCGCGGTCTCAGGGTGGAGGTCCGCTTTCCGAGGGATCGCGTGGCGAAGATAGCCTGACATTTTTCGTCTCGTCGGCCGAACAGCCTCCGGGAGACGAGGCGCGGGCGGGGCACGCTCTCACCGCGGCAAATGAATCCGAAGCACTGAGTTTTGGCAAAAGGCGCCATTCAATGTCGCCCAAGCAGTCCGCCCGTGCGGCATGGAATGCACAAAATACAAGCAGTCTTGTTGCACTCTGAGCAAGCACGCCAGGGCATGCCTACATTGAACAATGACTTAGTGGATTTTAGTCAGCCTAAAAATCTGCCTTGACCGATGCGCTCTATCCACCCGACTATTTCACTATAGCTAAAAACGGACGGGCGGCATGGCGCGACAGGACCAGACTGGGGAAGATGACAACTCCGTCGGCTCACTGGGGCAGAAGCTGAGGCTTCGCCGCAAGGAGCTGGGCCTGACGCTCAGCGAAGTCGCCTCGCGCTCGGGCTTCTCCAACGGCTTCATTTCCCAGATCGAGCGCGGGCTCACCATACCGTCGCTGACGTCACTGATATCAGTCTGTTCGATCCTTGAGATGAAGGCCAGCGATTTCCTGTCCTCGAAGGCGACGCCGGAGCCCTTCACCCGCCACAACGACCGCATCACCTTCGGGCTCGGCGGTCCGCAGAAGACCAGCGTCGTCTATGAGCGGCTGTCGGCGGCTTTTCCCGGCAACGTGTTGCGGTCGGTCATCATGCACGAGCCGCCCGGCTATCAGAGCGAGCGCTTTTCCCATGATGGCGAGGAGATCTTCTACATCGTCAGCGGCTCGCTGACGCTGGAGATCGACGGCGTCTCCACTGTGCTCAACCAGGGTGACAGCGCACACTTTCCGTCGTCGCGCGTCCACGCCACCTGGAACCACACCGACCAGACGACGGTGGTGCTGCACACCTGCACTGTCGACGTGTTCGGCGACGTCTATTCCGACCCGCCGGCGTCGGCCAAGGGCGAGGGGGCGATTGCCATCAACCGAGCCGCCAAACGGAAGCGATACTCAACAAAGCCAATCAAAAAAGAGGGGACCGCAACATGAACATGCCTTCAAGACTGCTAGCCGCATCCCTGCTGGCCAGCGCCGCCCTCGTCGGTGTCGCTTCGGCCGAAACGACGCTGCGCCTCGACGAGACGCCGATCGGCGAACTCGACCCGGCGAAGGCCACCGACTACGCCGACTCCATCCTGATGTTCAATGTCTACGACACGCTGGTCATCCCCAAGCAGGGCGAAGCCGGCTACCAGCCCTTCCTGGCCGAGAGCTGGACCCAAGATGGCAACAGCTTCACTTTCAAGCTGCGCCCGGACGTCAAGTTCCAGAGCGGCAACGCGCTGACCGCCGATGACGTGGTGTTCTCCTTCGATCGCATGATGGCGATCAAGAGCGGCTTCTCCTTCCTGTTCGATAATGTCGAGAAGGCCGAGGCGGTCGATGCTTCGACCGTCAAGTTCACCACCAAGTTCCCCTATGCGCCCTTCGTCGCCGCGCTGGTTCGCCTGCCGATCGTCGACAAGAAGCTGGTGATGGAGCACCTCGGCGATGGCGAGGGTGAGATGAAGGACTGGGGCCAAGGCTGGCTCAACCTGCACACGGCCGGCTCCGGCGCCTACTCGGTCGTCTCGCATGATCCCCAGGCCGAAACCGTCATGGCCAAGAACCCCGGCTATTTCCTTGGTGTGCCGGCGGTGGCGCCTGACAAGGTGCGCCTGCGCTACGGCCTCGAAGCGGCGACCGTCCGCACGCTGATCAGCCGGGGCGAGCACGACATCTCCTCGCAGTGGCTGCCGCCGGAGGTGCTGAAGTCGCTTTCCAAGGATGGATTCAAGCTTCTGACCGAATCCGGCACCGCCCAGCTCTACATCAAGCTCAACACCGCCAAGCCGCCCTTCGACGATCAGGAGTGCCGGCTCGCCATCGTCAACGCCTTTGACTATTCGACCGGCATCAAGATGGTGGCGGTGACCGACACCGTCTCGCAGGGCGCGCCGTCCACCGGCGCCATCCCGGTGGGCGGCATGGGCGCCGACCCCGATGCGCCGGCCTTCAAGCAGGACCTCGAAGCTGCCAAGGCCCATCTTGCCAAGTGCAAGTACAAGCCCGAGGACATGAACGTCGAGCTGTCTTGGATCGGCGAGGTTCCGCTCGAAGAGCGTTTCGCGCTGCTTCTCCAGGCCAACCTCAACCAGATCGGCGTCAAGTCCGAGATCAAGAAGGTTCCCTGGACGCTGTTTACCGAGCAGGTGACCAAGCCCGAGAACACGCCCAACGTGTCGCAGGTGTTCGTCGACACCATGGACGGCGACACCGATACGCTGCTCTATAGCATGTATCATTCCAGCGCCGGCGGCACCTGGATGTCACCGGAGTATCTGAAGGATGCCGAGGTCGACAGCTTGCTCGACAAGGGCCGGGCGAGTGCCAGCGAGGCCGAGCGCAGCGAGATCTACAAGGCGCTCGACAAGCGGCTCATCGCGCTGGCGCCCACGATCTATGCGCAGAACCAGCGGGCAGTGTTTGCGGCTTCCGACAAGGTGAGCGTGCCGGCCCTCGAGGATCCGGCCAAGGCGTTCCGCGTCGCCGCCTTCGGCTTCACGTTCCGCCTCATGGAAATGCATCCCTGACCGATGCCGAGGCGGATCCGAGCGATCCGCCTCCGTCGTCCCCCGGAAACCATCCCAATGTCGCCAGTCGTCCGTCTGCTGATCAAGCGGATCGCCACGTCGTTCATCGTGCTCGTGGGCGTATCGATGCTGATCTTCACCATCGCCCGGGTCATTCCCGGCGATCCCGCCCGCATCGCCCTCGGCCCGAACGCGTCCACCGAGGCCGTGGAGGCCCTGCGCGACAAGCTGCACCTCAACGACGCCTTCGTGGTGCAATACGGCTATTTCATTGCGGATCTGGCGCGCGGCGACCTCGGCCAGTCGCTCTATTCCAACCGCCCCGTCACCGCCGACATTGCCGCCTACCTGCCGGCGACGCTGGAACTGGTGTTCTTTGCCGGCACGACGATGATCCTCATCGGTGTACCGCTCGGCATGCTTGCCGCCCGCTACCGCGACCGGCCGCTCGACCACGCCATCCGCCTGTTCACCATGCTCGGCGTGTCGGCGCCCGATTTCGTCTGGGCGGTGATCCTGATGCTGGTTTTCGCCTATTTCCTGCCGGTCTTCCCGATCGCCGGCCGCATCTCCGACAGCTTCGCCGTGCCTCATGTGACCGGCTTCCTGACAATCGACAGCCTGATCTCCGGCGACCTTGCCGCATTCGGTAACGCCCTCTGGCATCTGGCGCTGCCGGCTTTCGCGCTGTCGTTTGCCGGAATCGGCCAGTCGGCGCGCCTCACCCGCGCCAACATGGTCGAGACCTACCGCAAGCCTTTCATCGAGATGGCGCTGGCCTTCGGCTTCCCGCAGGGGCGCATTGCCCGGCGCTTCGCCTTCAAGCCGTCGATGATCCCCTCGCTGACGGTGATCGGCCTCGATCTGGCGTCCATGCTGGGCAACGCCTTCCTGGTCGAGCAGATCTTCGCCTGGCCGGGCCTGTCGCGCTACGGCGTGGCGGTCATCCTGCGCAAGGATCTCAACGCCATCGTCGGCACCGTGCTGATCATTTCGGCCATGTTCCTGATCGTCAACATCGTGGTCGATCTCCTGGTGGCGCTGATCAACCCGCGCATCCGCCTGTCCCAGAGGTCGTCATGAAGCGAGCGCTGTTCATCCTCCTGCGCAACCCGCTGTCGGTGCTCGGGCTGACTCTGGTGGGCCTTGTCGTGCTGGCGGCCGTCTTCGCCGACTACGTGGCGCCGTTCCCCGACCACAAGGGCGCCGTCGTCGACTTCCTCAACTTCAACAAGGCGCCGGAGTGGCCTTACCTGTTCGGCACCGACCTGGTCGGCCGCGACATCTTCAGCCGCATCCTGTTCGCCTATCGCATCTCGCTCACCCTCGGCGTCGTCGTGCTGGCGCTCGCCGTACCGGTGGGCGTCACAGTGGGACTGATCGCCGGCTACATTGGCGGGCGGACCGAGTTTGTGCTGATGCGCATCACCGACGTCTTCCTGTCCATTCCGCCACTGGTGTTGGCCATGTCGATGATGGGCTTGCTGGAGCCGTCCCTGACCAACGGCATGATGGCGGTCACCGTCATGTGGTGGCCCTGGTACGCCCGTCTCGTCTACAACCTGACCCGCTCGGAGCGCGAGGAAGGCTATGTGCTGGCCGCCGAGGTGATCGGCGCCTCGCGGCTGCATGTAATGTTCCGCGAGATCCTGCCGAACTGCGTGCCGTCGATCCTGACCAAGATGACCATCGACTTTGGCTTCGTCATTCTGATCGCTTCCTCTCTGTCCTTCCTGGGGCTCGGCGTGCAGCCGCCCACCCCCGACCTCGGGTCGATGGTGGCCGAGGGCGCCAAGTACCTGCCGGACAGCTGGTGGCTGACGGTATTTCCGGGGCTCGCCATCCTCGTCGTGGTGTTCGGCTTCAACCTGATCGGCGACGCGCTGCGCGAAATCCTGGGGGTCGACCAATGACCGCGCCGACGCTTGCCATCGACGACCTCCGGCTGGGTTTCCGTGGCTGGGCCGGCACGGCGGAGGTGCTGCACGGCATCTCGCTGCACATCGCCAAGGGCGAGCGCGTCGCCCTGGTGGGCGAAAGCGGATCCGGCAAGTCGGTCACCGCCCGCCTCGTGCTGGGCCTCGTGCAGGAGCTGCGCGGCGCCCGCTACTCGGGGCGAATGGCCTTCGAGGGGCGCGACCTCGGAACTTTGTCGCGCCGGGAGCGCGAGGCGCTGAGGGGCGACCGCATCTCTATGATCTTTCAGGATCCGACGTCGTCGCTCAATCCGGTTTACACCATCGGCACGCTGTTCCACGAGGTGCTGCGGCGCGGCAATCCGGGCATCGGCGCGGCCGAGGCGCGGGAGCGGGCGGTGGCGGCGCTCGATGATGTCGCCATCGCCGATCCCGGGCGGGTTCTGGACTCCTACGCCTTCCAGCTGTCGGGCGGCATGAACCAGCGCGTGCTGATCGCCATGGCGCTTGCCAACAGCCCGTCGCTGCTTTTGGCCGACGAGCCGGGCACGGCGCTCGATGTGACGGTGCAGGCCCAGACGCTGGCCCTGATGCAGCAACTGGTGGCCCGCCATGGCGCCTCCATGCTGTTCATCTCGCACAACCTCGGCGTCGTCCGCGAGTTCGCCGACCGCGTCTACGTCATCTACAAGGGCCGCATCGTCGAGCAGGGGCCGACCGAGGGCCTGTTCGAGGCGCCGCTCCATCCCTACACGCGGGCGCTGATGGCCGCCGTTCCCCGCATCACCGGAGAGGGTATTCCGGAAATCGACGAGGAGCAGACCGGCTTCTACGACCCGCTCGTCGCCCACCCCGGCTACTCGGAAGCGGAGCTCAGGCCATGAAGCCCCTTCTCCAGGTGATCGACGTCACCAAGACCTTCGATGCCGGCGGCACCTCGGTACGCGCGCTCGACGGCGTCTCGTTCAGCGTGTCGGCCGGTGAGTGCCTGGCGGTGGTCGGCGAAAGCGGCTCGGGCAAGAGCACAATCGCCAACATCGTACTCGGCATCTACCAGCCGACCTCGGGCGCGCTTCTGTTTCAGGACAAGGAGCTACCCGACGTCCGGTCGCTGGCCCTCAAACAGGCGATCCAGCTCGTCCAGCAGAACCCGTTGTCATCGCTCAATCCGCGCCGCAGCGTCGGGGCCTCGATCCGGCTCGCCCTCGACGTGCACGCCATCGGCGACCGGGCCGGGCGCAAGGCGCGGGTCGGCGAACTCCTGGAAGAGGTTGGGCTGCCCGCCGACTATGCCGACCGTTCGCCCGCCGCGCTGTCCGGCGGCCAGCGCCAGCGCGTTGCCATCGCCCGGGCGCTCGCCTGCCAGTCGGAGCTTCTGGTGCTCGACGAGCCGACCTCGGCGCTCGACGTGCTGGTTCAGGCACGCGTGCTGAAGCTCTTGGCCGACATCCGTCAGGCGCGCCGACTGACCTACATCTTCATCACCCACGACCTTGCCGTGGTGCGCAACATCGCCGATCGCGTCGCGGTGTTCGAGAAGGGGCGGCTCGTCGAGATCGCGCCGACCGCCGACCTGTTCGCCAACCCCAGCCATCCCTACACCCGCCGCCTGATCTCGGCGGTTCCCGTGACCAGCCGGCGCGAAGCGGAATTGCGCGACCGGCTTCAGGAGCCTCTCGATGCCGACCTTTGACCAAGACGCCTTCCTTGCCCGCCTCGCCGAGCCGGGCAACCACCCACACGCGGCCTTCGAGGCCCTGAAGGACCTGGTGGTCAAAGAGGTTGGCGCCAAGCTGTTCACCGTGACCACGGTCGAGACCGGCACCATGCATTCGGAACGCCTCTACTCCAACATGCCCGACGTCTATCCGGTCTACGGCCTCAAGCCCTACGAGGAGAACGACTGGACCGAGGTGGTGCTGCGCGGCAAGCGCACCTTCGTCGCCAACACCATCGACGACATCGCCAAGGTGTTCTTCGACAGCGAGCTGATCCAGTCGCTGGGCTGCGAATCCTGCATCAACGTGCCGCTGATCGTCGACGGCCGGGTGATCGGCACGCTCAACTGCCTGCACGATGCCGGTTATTACACGCCGGACCGCGTGGCCGCCGCCGAGGCTCTCAAACTAGCCGGTACGGTCTGCGTCCTGTTCAACTCCAAGCTCAAGGCCGAGGAGGCCGCTCATGTCTGAGAAAACGTTGCGCGTTGCCACCGACGTCGGCGGAACCTTCACCGACCTCGTGGCCTTCGAGACCGACACAGCGACCGGACGGTCACGCATCGTCACCGCCAAGACCGACACGACGCCGCCGAACTTCGAGGCTGGCGTTCTCAATGTGTTGGAGAAGGGCGGCGTCGATCCGGCGGCCATCGATTTCCTTGCCCACGGCACCACCGTGGTGATCAACGCGCTGACCGAACGCAAGGGTGGCAAGGTCGGCCTCGTCACCACGCTCGGCTTCCGCGACAGCCTGGAAATCGCCCGAGGCAACCGGCCCGATTTCTTCAACCTCTATTACAAGAAGCCTCCGGTGTTCGTGCCGCGCCACCTGCGCCGCGAGTTGCCCGGCCGCATGACCTACAAGGGGCTGGAGACCGAGCCGCTCGATCTCGCGCCGCTCGCCGGCATCATCGCCGACTTCAAGGCCGAGGGCGTCGAGGCGGTGGCCATCTGCTTCCTGCACTCCTACGCCAACCCGGCGCACGAGCAGGCGGCGCAGGCCGAGATCGCCCGGCTGTGGCCGGAGGTGGCCACGGTGGCCTCGCACCAGATCAGCCGCGAATGGCGCGAGTATGAGCGCACGAGCACGGCGGTGATGTCGGCCTATGTCCAGCCGACCGCCGAGCGCTACCTGAAGCGGTTGGCCTCGGGGCTCGCCGAGCGGGGCTTTGACGGTAGTCTTTACGTCATGCAGTCGAACTGCGGCGTCGACACGCTGGACAGCGTATCGCGCATTCCGATCACCATGGTGGAATCCGGCCCGGCCTCCGGCTTCTGGGGTGCCGCCGAACTCGGCAAGCTGATCGGCGAATCGAACGTGCTGGCCCTCGACATCGGCGGCACCACCGCCAAATGCTCGCTGATCGAAGACGGCAAGGTCCGGATCATGACCGACTACTGGATCGAGAAGAGCCGTACCTCGGCCGGCTATCCGATCATGGTGCCGGTGGTCGATCTGGTGGAGATCGGCAACGGCGGCGGCTCGATCGCCTGGGTCGACGATTTCGGCAAGCTGCACGTCGGGCCGCAGTCGGCCGGCGCCCAGCCGGGACCTGCCGCCTATGGGCGCGGCGGCACCAGCGCCACCACCACCGACGCCAACCTCTGGCTCGGCCGCATCAATCGCGACTATTTCTGCGGTGGGGCGGTGAAGGCCGACATGGACGCGGCCAGCATGGCCATGACCGAGCTTGGCACCAAGTTGGGCGTTTCGGCCGACGAGGCGGCGCGCGGCATCATCCGCATCGCCAACAACAACATGGTCAACGCCCTGAAGCTGGTGTCGCTCAACCGGGGGTTCGACCCGCGCGACTTCACGCTGGTCGCCTTCGGCGGCGGCGGCGCCATGCACGCGGCGGCGCTCGGCAGCGAGCTGGGGGCGAAGAAGGTGGTGATCCCCGCCGGCGCCTCGGTGTTCTCGGCCTGGGGCATGATGATGTCGGACCTCCGGCGCGACTATTTCGTCACCCATCTAGCCGATCTCGGGCCGGGCGCGGCCGACGAGATCGAGGGGTTGTTCAAGGAGGCGGAAGCCACGGCGCTCAAGCAGTTCGAGAGCGAGGGCATTGCGGCCGACAAGGTCGGTTTCCTGCGCTACGGCAAGTTCCGCTACCAGAACCAGGAGCACACCACCGAGGTGCTGATCGACGGCGGCGCGGTGTCCGACGCGCGGCTCAGCGAGATCGAGGCCGCCTTCCACGAGGCCTACAAGCGCGAGTACACCTATCGCCTCGATGCTCCGGTCGAACTGGTCGGCATCCACATCGTGGCATCGGCCGAGGTAGGCAAGCTGACCATGGAGGCGCGGCCGCTGTCGAACGCCCCGGCGGCGAGCGCCCTCAAGGGCCGGCGATCGGTCGACTATGCGCTCGAAGGCGTGCATCAGGCCGCCATCTACGACGGCGAGAAGCTGATGCCGGGCATGCAGTTCGTCGGGCCGGCGATCATCGAGGACCCTGGCACCACCGTGGTGATCCACCCCGACAACCGGGTGTCGATCGACGCCTACGGCAACATCCACATCGAACTCTGAGCGCGAGCCAACCATGACACACGATGATCCCATCACGCTCGAAATCATCCAGAACTCGCTGCAGGCGACGGCTGACGAAATGTTCGCCGCCATGCGCAAGACGGCGATGAGTTCGATCATCTACGAGGTGCTCGACATGGGCACCGGCATTCTCGACGCCAAGGGGCAGCTTGCCAGCTCGGGCGCCGGCATTCCCGGCTTCGTCGGCGTGCTCGACAAGTCGGTGAAGGTGCTGGTCGGCAAGTTCGACAAGCCCGGCGACATCGAACCCGGCGACGTGTTCATCACTAACGATCCCTATTATGGCGGCGTCACCCACCTCAACGACCTGGTGGTGGCGATGCCGGTGTTCGCCGGCGGCAAGCTGATCGCCTGGACGGCCAACATCGCCCACAACTCCGATGTCGGCGGCAAGTCGCCGGGCTCGCTGTCGGCCGATGCGACCGACATCTTCCAGGAGGGCCTGCGTCTGCCGGCCATCAAGATGATCTCGAAGGGCGAGCCGATCGCCGGCATCTTCGACATCATCACCGTCAACTCGCGCATGCCGGACTACCTGCGCGGCGACCTCTGGGCCGCCATCGCCTCGGTGCGCATCGGCGCGCGCCGGCTGACGGAGTTGGCCGAGAAATACGGCGTCGAGACCTTCGAGAAGGCGATGGCCTCTTTCATGGACTACGGCGAGGAAGTGACGCTGAAGGAGCTGGCCAAGCTGCCACGCGGCACCTTCGAGCTGACCGAGGAGCAGGATGACGGCCGGCTGTTCAACGTCAAGCTGATGATCTCGGAAAGCGAGTTCGTGGTCGACCTGCGCGACAATCCGCCCCAGGACGCCGGTCCCAACAATGCCAGCCGCGACGACGTTCTGGTGTCGGTGCAGGTGATCTTCAAGGCGCTGACCGACCCGCTGTCGCCGGCCAACGAGGGCACCTTCCGGCCGCTCAAGGTGCTGACCACCGAAGGGACCACCTTCCACGCCAAGGAGCCGGCGGCGATCGGCTTCTATTACGAGATCGGCATCCGCGTCACCGACCTCATCTGGCGCTGCCTGGCGCCGCATGTGCCGCACAAGCTTCCGTCCGGCCACTTCTCGTCGATCGCCGGTACCTTTATCGGCGGCACGCATCCGGACACTGGACGTCAGTACACGATCATCGAGCCGCAGATCGGCGGCTGGGGCGCGGCCGAGGGGCGCGACGGCAACAATGCCATCTTCTCGGCCGTTCACGGCGAGACCTACAACTGCCCGGCCGAGATTTCGGAGGCGCGCAACGGCCTGATCGTCGATCGGATGGAGCTGAACATCGCCGATGGCGGTGAGGGCGAGTGGTGCGGCGGTCGCGGCATCCGCGTCGACTATCGCATCCGGCGCGACGACAGCTTCCTGACGCTCGGCTACACCCGTTCGCGCGTGCTGCCATGGTCGCTGAAGGGCGGCAACGAGGGCAGCGCCAACTATGCGATCGTCGCCAAGAAGGATGGCACACGGACGCGCTACGCCTACGGCTCGGGCATCCGCGTCGACGAGGGCGAGGTGATCGAGATCTACACTGCCACCGGCGGTGGCTTCGGCGATCCGAAGCGGCGAGATCCGACCAAGGTCGCTGCCGACATCAAGAATGGCTACATTACTGCGGAACGGGCAAAGAAGGTGTTTGGATAGCCCATTGACCGGTAACCGGTGGTCCTTGGATCGAAGCATCGACTTTCCAAGGACTTCCGGACCCGCGAGGCGGGGGCGACGCCACCCGCCATGTTACCGGGCATTGGCAGTCGAGGTCGTCGGTCAGGCGGGGCGCTTCGTCGAGTTACGCTCGATGAGCTTGCCCGAGAGCATCACCACCCTTGGCGCCATGTCGGGAGTCTCTATGCGCTCGAACAGCAGGCGCATGGCCGAAAGGCCGATGTCGGCCACCGGCTGCTGGATCACGGTGATGCCGGAGCCGATCAGGCCGGTCCAGATCTCGTTGTCGAAACCGGCCAGTGCGATGTCCTGCGGCGCCCGCAGCTCTAGCTCCTGCATCGCTTGGGCAATGCCCAGGAGGATCAGACCGTTGGAGGCGATCAGCGCCTCCGGCTTGTCCTTGCGCGACAGGATCTCGCGTGCAGCCACCACCGCCGCCTCGGGATTGGGCGCCACGAAGTTGGCGCGCGGCGTCAGGCCGCAATCGTTCATCGCCTCGGTGTAGCCGCTGAGACGGTCGCGCGCGGTGGACGAGGTGTTGCCGAACAGCCCCTCGATGGTCCGGAAGCCGCGCGACTGCAGGTGCGAAACCAGCATGGCCGCCGCCTGACGATTGTCGAGCACCACCGAGTCATGCCGGCCGGGCGGGCCGTGCCGGTCGACCAGCACCACCGGAAAATCAAAATTCAGCCGGTCGAGCTGGGCCGCCGTCTCGCGCGTCGGCGCGTAGATGACGCCGGTCACCCGCTCTTCCTGCATCAGGCGCAGATACATGGTCTCGCGCGACGGGTTCTCGTCGGTGTTGCACAGCACCACCCGCATGTTGGCGAGATAGGCGGCATCCTCGACGGCGCGACTCAGTGTCGTGAAAAACGGATTGCGGATGTCGGGAACGATCAGGCCGATGGTGTTGGAATGCTGCGAGCGCAGGCGCCGCGCCGACAGATTCGGCCGGTAGCCGGTCAGCCGAATGGCGGTTTCCACACGTTCGCGCAGCTCCGGCTTGACGTGGCGGTTGGCGAGAACACGCGAAACCGTGGCCGGCGAAACACCAGCAGCAACAGCCACATCCTTGATGCCAACGCTCATAGCTAAAATCGTTCTCCGTTTACGGCGAAGACAATCACGTCTAAAGACGACCTTCAATAAGGGTTTTTCCAGCTTTCCCCGGAAAGCAAGCCCATGATATCTGCGTCATAAGGTCTGAAAAGGTTTTCAGTTTTCTGAGATGCGGAGGAGAGGGAAGATACATGTCGACCAGCACCAAGCCACTTCTCGCGCCTGAACTCACCCGCATAAAAGCCGCGCCGACCAACAAGGAAGCGGCCATTCGTGAGGCTTGCACCCTTCTGGCTGATGGCGGCTACATCGATCCCGCCTATGCCGACAGCATGATGCGACGCGAGGACGTGGCGGAAACCTATCTCGGTCATGGCGTCGCCATTCCCCACGGCATGAACGCCGATCGCGGCCTCATCAAGCACAACGGCCTGGCAATCCTGCAGATTCCCGGCGGTTTGACCTGGAACGACGGCCAGACCGTCAAGCTGGTTGTCGCCATCGCCGCCCAGTCGGACGACCACATTGCCGTGCTGCGCCGCCTGACGCGTCTGTTTCAGGACGAGGCAGCGCTCGAGGCTTTGTTCGAGGTCGACGACCCCATGGCGATTATCGCCGCGCTTGACGAGACCGCAGCCGCCAACGTTTCCGCCGAGACCTCCGTACCCGACGACCTCGACCTGAAGATCGACTGGGTCGTCGACTATCCCAACGGTCTGCACGCGCGCCCGGCCAGCCGCTGGGTCGAGGCCGCCAAGGCGGCAGGGGCTCGCATCCAGATCCGGCGCGGCGCCGACGTCGCCGACCCGACGCGGCTGGTTTCCTTGCTGCAGCTGGGCCTTCGCGCCGGTGAAACCGTGGCTGTTTCCGCCGAAGGCGCCAATGCCGCCGTCATCCTCTCCACCTTCATGCGCGTGGTCGAAGGCCTATCGGCCGAGGAAAAGGCCGATGCCGCCAAGGCGCCGCAGCCGACCGGCCGCAAGGGCTGGACGCCGGCCAGCAGTCTGAAAACGTTTTCTGGCGTTGCCGCCGCTCCCGGCGTGGTGGTCGCCCCCGTGCATGTTCTGAAGAGCGCCACGGTGGAGGTTGCCGACACGCCAACCGATCTCGTCACCGCCTCCACGGCGCTCGATGACGCCATCGCCGCGACGCTCGCCGAACTGAAGACCGTTGCCTCCGAGGCCGCCGTCAAGGTCGGGCAGGCGGAAGCGGCCATTTTCGAAGCCCATGCCGAGCTTCTGGCCGATCCGGAGCTCCTCACCAAGGCCTCGGCACTCGTTGTCGCCGGCCACGGCCCCGCCTGGTCCTGGCGCGCCGCCGTCGAGGCGGTCGCCGCCTCGCTGGAAGGCAATGCCAACGCCTTGCTCGCCGCCCGCGCCTCGGACGTGCGTGACGTCGGCCACCGCGTGCTGACCAAGCTGGTACCGGAAGCGGCCAGCGGCTCGGGCGTCAAGCTGCCCTCGACCCCGTCGATCTTGATCGCCGCCGATCTGACGCCGTCGGACACCATCGGCCTCGACACCACGCTGATCGCCGGCCTCGCCACCGCCCAGGGCGGCCCGACCTCGCACACCGCCATTCTCGCCCGCACCCTCGGCCTGCCGGCCGTGGTGGCGCTGGGCGCCGGCCTTCTCGACACGCCGTCCGGCACCACCGCCATTCTCGACGGCGCCACCGGCCGGCTCTATCTCGACCCGACCGAAGCCGACCTGGCCCTCGCCCGCGCCTTCATCGAGGCCGACCAGCGCCGCGCCGCCACCGACGCCGAGGGCCGCGCCCTGCCGGCCACCACCACCGACGGCACGACCATCGAAATCGGCGCCAACATCAACAAGCCCACCGAGGTCGCCGGCGCGCTCGACCAGGGCGCCGAGGGCGTCGGCCTGATGCGCACCGAGTTCCTGTTCCTCGACGGCGGCCAGACGCCCGGCGAGGACGAGCAGTTCGCCACCTACAGCGCCATGGCCAACAACCTCGGGGGGCGCCCGCTGATCGTCCGCACGCTGGACATCGGCGGCGACAAGCAGGCGCCGCATCTGAAGCTGCCGCGCGAGGAGAACCCCTTCCTCGGCGTGCGCGGCACCCGCCTCACCCTGCGCCGCCCCGAGCTGATGCGGCCGCAGCTCCGCGCCCTCTACCGCGTCGCCAAGACCGGCGCCAACCTCAAGATCATGCTGCCGATGATCACCTCGCTCGACGAGATCATGGCCGTCCGCAAGGTGGCCGACGAGATCCGCGCCGAGGTCGGCGCGCCGGCCGTGCCGCTCGGCATCATGGTCGAGGTGCCGTCGACGGCGGTGATGGCCGACCTCTACGCCGAATACGTCGACTTCTTCTCCATCGGCACCAACGACCTCACCCAGTACACGCTGGCCATCGACCGGCAGCACCCCGACCTCGCCGCCGAAGCCGACAGCCTGCACCCGGCCGTGCTGCGGCTGATCGGCAAGACGGTGGAAGGCGCCGCCAAGCACGGCCGCTGGGTCGGCGTCTGCGGCGGCATCGCCGGCGATCCGTTCGGCGCGTCGCTTCTGGCCGGTCTCGGCGTCAACGAACTGTCGATGACCATTCGTGACATCCCCGCCGTCAAGGTGCGCCTGCGCTCCACCTCGATGGCCGAGCTGAAGGCGTTGGCCCAGAGGGCGATCGCCGCCCGAACCGCCAGCGAAGTCCGGGCGCTCGAGTTCGCTCCCCAGGGAGATGCGGCATGAAGCCGATCGTCACTGTCACCCTCAATCCGGCCGTCGACCTGACCATCGAGGTCGCCGGTCTCGTCAAGGGCGGCGTCAACCGCGCCACGCGCTCGCAGACCAACGCCGGCGGCAAGGGCGTCAACGTCGCGGGTTGCGCCGCCGATTGGCGCGGGCAGATCACCGCGACCGGCGTCCTCGGCCGCGGCAACGACGGCGCCTTCGTCGAACTGTTCGCGGTGAAGGGCATCACGGACAAGTTCATCCGCGTTGCCGGCGACACGCGCACCAACATCAAGATCGCCGACACTGCCGCCAGTGAGACCACCGATCTTAACACGCCGGGCCTGGTGGTCGATGCTGACAGTCTCGCTCGTGTCACCGCCGCCGCCCGCGACGCCGCGAAGGGTGGCGCCGTGGTGGTGGTTGGAGGCTCGCTGCCGGCCGGAGTCGCGCCCGACGCCTTGAGCCCGCTGGTGGCGACCCTCAACGGCGTTGGCGCCGACGTTGTTGCCGACACGTCCGGCGCCCCGCTCAAGGCGATGTTGTCCGGCGCCGGCAAGGAACTGCCTTACGCGGTGAAGCCAAACCGGCACGAACTCGAAGAACTGGTCGGTCATCCGCTCCCAGACTTCAAAGCGCTGATCGTCGCCGCCGAGGACATCGTCCAGCGCGGCGTACGTCTGGTTGTCGTCTCCTGCGGCGAGGACGGCGCGCTGTTCGTCACCGCCGACGAGAAGCTGACCGCCCGTCTGCCCCGCGTCGAGGCGCTGAGCACCGTCGGCGCCGGCGACGCCATGGTGGCCGGCATTGCCACCGCGCTTGCCGAGGCCAAGCCGCTTGAGGCCCTCGCCCGGCAGGCCGTCGCCTTCGCCGCCGCCAAGCTCCGGCGCGTTGGCCCCCATCTGCCTGAGCGTGCCGTCGTTGAGGCGCTCGCCGCAGAGGCGGAAATCACCCGTCTCTAGCACTCGGGTTTCAAGATTATCCCTGAATTCCCGCCGGGGGATGGCAGCGGGAAGAACTTCATCGGAGGATGAGAATGGCAAAGTTGGTAGTCGTGATCGGCGTCAAGGAGACGGGGAGCAAGCCCCTGATCGCCGCCGAGGCCCTGAAGAAGGCGGCGGAAGCGGCCGGCGTGTCCCTCAGCGTTGAAACGCCGGCCGCGCCGGTCGATGCGGCGACGATCGCCGCCGCCGACGCGGTAGTGCTGCTCGGCGACGTTGCCGATGAAGCCCGCTTCGCCGGCAAGACCGTTCGCAAGATGACGCTCGACGCCGCTCTGGCCGATCCGGCCGGCGCCGTTTCCAGCGCGCCGTCGGCAAAGAAGCTGATCGTCGGCATCACGTCCTGCCCGACCGGCATCGCCCACACCTTCATGGCCGCCGAGGGCGTCGAGCAGGGTGCCAAGGCGCTCGGTTATGACGCCAAGATCGAGACTCAGGGCTCGGTCGGCGCCCAGAACACGCTGACGGCTGAAGAGATCGCCGCTGCCGATCTGGTAATCATCGCCGCCGACACCAACGTCGACATGTCGCGCTTTGCCGGCAAGCGCGTCTACTCCACCGGTACCAAGGGCGCCATCAGCAACGGCAAGGCGCTGGTCGAGAGGGCGCTCGCCGAAGCGACCGTTCAGGGCGGCGCGGCCGCCAGCGGCAAGCGCGACCTCGCGGCCGAAGTGGCTGCCGAAAAGGCTGCCCGCGCCGCCCAGCGCTCCGGCCCCTACAAGCACCTGATGACCGGCGTGTCCTACATGCTGCCCTTCGTGGTGGCCGGCGGCCTGCTGATCGCGCTCGCCTTCGCCATGGGCGGCATCTACGTCTACGACGACGCCCATGCTGGCACGCTCGCCCAGGCGCTGTTCAACATCGGCAAGCAGTCCTTCTCGCTGATGGTGCCGATCCTCGCCGCCTTCATCGCCTACTCGATCGCCGACCGTCCCGGCATCACCCCCGGTGCCGTTGGCGGTGTCATCGCGGGCACCATCGGTGCCGGCTTCCTGGGTGGCATCGTCGCTGGCTTCCTGGCCGGTTACGTGGTGCTCTACCTCAACCGCTACATCAGGCTCGGGCGAAACCTCGACGGTCTGAAGCCGGTGCTGATCCTGCCGCTGCTGGGCACCACCATCGTCGGTCTGTTGATGGTCTATGTCCTCGGAGAACCGGTAGCCGTGGCTCTTGCCTGGCTCACCGACTTCCTCAAGGGCATGCAGGGCGCCAATGCCATCATTCTCGGAGCGATCATCGGTCTGATGATGGCCTTCGACATGGGCGGCCCGGTCAACAAGGCGGCCTACACCTTCGCCACCGGCCTGATCGCCAGCCAGCTCTACGAGCCGATGGCCGCCGCCATGGTGGCCGGCATGACGCCGCCGCTCGGCCTGGCTCTGGCCACCAAGCTGTTCCGCGATCGCTTCTCGGCGGACGAGCATGAGGCGGGCAACGCCGCCGCGGTGCTGGGCATCTCCTTCATCACCGAAGGCGCCATCCCCTTCGCCGCCAAGGACCCGTTCCGCGTCATTCCGTCGCTGATGGCCGGCTCGGCCGTGGCCGGCATGATCTCGATGGCGGTAGGGGCTCAGCTCCGCGTCCCGCACGGTGGCGTGTTCGTGCTGCCGATCCCCAACGCTGTCACCAACCTCGGCGGCTACATCGTGGCTATGGTCGCCGGAACCATTGTCACCGCGTTGCTTCTGCGTGTGCTGAAGCCCAAGGTGGCCTGAGAAAAGCCGAGGACCACTTCCGGGGCGTCCCGGAAGTGGTGCTACCGTTAGGGCTGTCGCCGCTGGCGGCAGCCCGCAAGTTTTTCGGCTACGAAAGCGCTAGGCCAAAACGTTTGGTGCGCCCGCTCAGGCAAGCGGCCGGTAGTCCACCTCGTAACCGAAGTAGCGCGGCCCGACGAGGTCGATGCCCTGCTCTGTGCGCCATAGCGGATTGCAGGGCAGCGCAAGCACTTTCAGGCGCAGGCCGTAGCGCAGTGCGTCGGCGGTGACGGGGTTGCCGCTTTCCGCTTCGAGCGCCGTGATCAGGTCCGGCGTCGTCACGACGATCTCGCCGTCGCGTTCGGCCACCAGGAACTCGTTCTGGAAGTCGAGCCTGAAGTCGTGTCCCTTCCATTCCTCGACGCCCTCGAAACGCGCCTTGCCACGGGCGAAGCCACCCACCGTTCGCCGTTCGATGTCCTTGACGCGGCCGTGAAAGATCACCTGTGCGTCGAGCTCGTCGACGATGGCGGAAACAGGGTCGCGATGGCCGGCGCGGGCCTTGCGGAGCGTCTCACCGAGCTTGGCCGTCAGGCTGAGCGTGCCGCGGACAACGCATTTCTTGGCGGTGGCGCCATCCATCGAATAGAAGGCGAGCAGGGCCGACCCTCCCATTTCCACCGTTGCGGCGCGGGCGAGGCGCTCGGTCCAGGCGTTCGACACGGTGTCGAGCACCAGCGAGTTCCCCTTGTCGTCGCAGAGCACCATCGGCGTCGCCTTGACGCCATACATGCCGAAGGTCTCCATCTGGAGCTCCGGAAAGGCGCGGCCCATGCCGTCGCCATCCACCAGCGGCAAGCCTGTTTCGGCGGCCACCACGAAGGGGGTCGTCGAGTTGACGCCGCCGGCCTCGCCGCAGAGCACGGCGTCGATCTTGCGGCCGAGCAGCTCCTCGAGCTTGCGGAAGGCAATGATCAGCTCGCGGCCGGCCGGAATCTTCTCGGTCATCACCGTCGGCGCGCCCATCATGCAAACAGGCACCACCAGGGCGTCGTCGGCGAGTTCGTCGACGTCGATGATCTTGACCGGGGCGTGCCGGCGGATCGCCTCCTGGGCCATCAGCTTGCCGACGTAGGGATCCCCGCCGCCGCCGGTGCCGAGAATGGCGCCACCGGTGGCGATATCTTCCATGTCCTCGACGTGAACGATGCGCTTGATCTTCATGGCTTCATCCTTGGATGGACGCTTGCGAGGCGACGATGGGCACGAAGGTGAGCTCGGGATAGCCGAAAGCCTTCGGGCCCACGACCTCGAGCGCCTTTTCCGTTTTCATGAGCGGGTGTACGGGCAGGCCGAGCACGGCGACGCGCTGGCCGTAGCGCAGCACTTCGGTGGTGATCGGCTCGCCGGTGTCGAGGTCGAGATTGACGATCAGGTCGGGCACCATGACCTTCGGCTCGTCGTCGACCCAGAGAACGAGATTCTCGTTCTGGATGGCGATCCGGGCTTCCGACCCCGCGAAGTCATCGATTCCCGTGAGAATGGCGTGGCCCCGGGCGAAGCCGCCGGTCAGCTCGCGTCTGACGTCGGTGATCTTGCCGGTGAAATAGAGGCCGCCACCGGTCACTTTGAGCACGGCTTCGATGACGTTGCGCCGGTCCTTCCGGGCGTCGAGCACAGTGTGCCCGATCCGAAGCGCCTCGCTGACTGTGCCGGGAACGGCGGTGCGGCGAACGAACTCCATGGTCATCGGCGCCGAGGCGAGCCCGGCGGTAGCGCCCATGGCGACGGCGGCGTCACGGGCGAAGCGCTCCAGCCAGAACATGTCGATCACCTTGCGGAAGACGACGACATTGCCCTTTTCGTCGGCAATGGCTCCCGGTGCCGTTGCTGCCCCGTAGATGAAGAAGGTCGTCATCTGCACTTCCGGGAAGGCGCGTCCCATGCCGTCGCCGTCGATGACCGGCAGACCGGCATAGGCGGCGGCGATGATCGGCTCCAGGCTGTTCGATCCGCCGATCTCAGCCGAGATGAGCGCCGACATCCTGACGCCGGCCGCCTCTTCGACGGCGCGCATGGCGTGGTAGCACTCGCGCCCCTCCTCGAACTTCTCGATGCCGACCACGGGAGCGCCGATGCCGCCGACCTCGCCGATGAAGGCGTCATCGGGCAAAGCGTCGAGATCGATGACCCGGATCTCGTGGCCGGACCGGATGAGCTCCCGTGCCCGCAGCATGCCGATGTAGGGATTGCCGCCGCCGCCCGTACCGAGAAGCGCCGCGCCGAGCGACAGCGGGTGCAGGTCGCTCTCCTGCAGAAGATACCCCTTAGACGACATGGAGTTCTCCCACGGCCTTGACGCGCACGCGCGTCGCATTGCCGGGCAGGTAGGCGAGAGGCACGTCCTCGACGTCGACGATCTCGATGCTGTCGCGGGCCGCGCCGGCGCTGACGGCAGCCTCGATCGCCTGCGCCTTGGCGTCGGCAAGGGCGGCGTCGCGGCCGATCTCGGCCAGTGCGTAGACGCGATCGACTTCGCCCGACACCTGGGCGATGGCGGCGCCGACGGCGTTGGCCACGGCAAAGTGGTCGGGCTTGATGAGCTCGAGACCGGCGATGGGCTTGTCGACCAGGATCGAACCGCCGCCGACGACGATCACCGGTAGCGGGTCCGGCGACAGGCGAGAGCGTTCGACGCAGTCTTCGAGCATGTCGGCGATACGCGCCTCGGTAGCGGCGATCAGCGCCGGAGAAAGGTGGGCCACCTTCGAGCTGTCGCCGAGATCGTACTTGCCGGCGGCGACCACCACGTCCGATGTGGTCAGTGTCTCGCCGCCAAAGATCAGGGCCTCGGTGATGATGCGATAGCCGACCGAGGTCGGGCCGACCTTGACCCCCTTGTCCGTCTCGACAACGTGCGAACCGCCGCCAAGCCCGATCGAAAAGACGTCGGGCATGCGGAAGTTGGTGCGAACACCGCCCACCTCGACGGCCACCGTCGCCTGGCGGGGAAATCCCTTTTGCAGCGAGCCGACGTCGGAGGTGGTGCCGCCGATGTCGACGACGATGGCATCCTTGACACCGGAGAGGAACGCGGCGCCGCGCATCGAGTTGGTCGGGCCGGAGGCGAAGGTCAAGACCGGGAACTTTTCGGCGAAGGCCGCCTCCATCAGCGTCCCGTCGTTCTGGGTCAGGAAGAACTTGCCCTTGATGCCGGCCGAGGCGATGGCGTTGCGGAAGGCTTCGATCACCTCCCGCGACAGGTCGCGCAGGCAGGCGTTCATGATGGCGGCGTTCTCGCGTTCGAGGAGGCCGATGCGGCCGATCTCGGACGACAGCGTGATGTGAGCGCCCGGAATGGCCTTCTCGAAGATCGCGGCGGCCTGCTTCTCGCATTCGTCGCTGACCGGTGAGAACACCGAGGTGATGGCGATGGTGTTGACGCCCTTGGCCTTGATGTCCTGGGCTATTTCGAGCAGCTCGGCTTCGTCGAGCGGCGAGATCTTGCGGCCGTCGAACTCGTTGCCGCCATGGGCGAGATAGCTGAGGTTGCCGATGGCCTCGCGGAGGTCCTCCGGCCAGTCGACCATCGGCGGCAGCGAGGCCGTCGCGGGCAGGCCGAGGCGAACCGCTGCGGTCTTTGCCAGGTCGCGCCGTTGCACCACGGCATTGGTGAAGTGGGTCGTACCAATCATTACCACGTCGATCTCGGCCGCGGCCTTGCCGGACGCCTTGAGCACATCGGCCAGTGCGTTGACCACGCCGGACATGACGTCCGATGTCGTCGCCGACTTGACGCCGGCAAGAACGCGCGCGCCATCCATCACGACGGCGTCCGTATTGGTGCCGCCGACGTCGATGCCAATTCTGATCATCTGTCAGGTCCTCTTGGGAACTTCGGTTGTTCTTTGGCTCTCCCGTAGGGCGAGCAGTTTTTCCGCCGTCGGAATTTCTCCGTCGATCAGTGGGATTTTGGGTCTCAGCGCTTCTTCCTCCGCCGAGATCACGGGTACGGAGGCTATGAGAAGGCGGGTGTAGTCGTGCTCCGGATGCTCGAACACCTTGGCCGTCGGACCGCTCTCGACGATACGGCCGCGATAGAGCACGCCGACTTCGTCGGCGAAGTTGCGCATCAGGCTGAGGTCGTGGGAAATGAAGAGATAGGTGAGGTCGAGCTGCCGACCGAGGCTGGTGAGAAGGTCGATGACCTTGGCCTGAACCGAGACGTCGAGCGCCGAGGTCGGCTCGTCGAGGACGACCAGTTGCGGAGCGACGGCGAGTGCCCGGGCGATGGCGACGCGCTGTTTCTGGCCGCCGGACAACTCGTGCGGATAGCGCTCGGCGAAGTTGGCCGGCAGTTGCACCATTTCGAGGAGCTCGGAGATGCGTCGCCGCCGATCGGCTCTCGGATGGCTATGCGCTTCGAGCGGCACGGCGATGGACTGGCCGATGGTCCGGCGCGGGTTGAGCGACGAACCCGGGTTCTGGAACACCATCTGCACCTGCCGCGAATGGGCGCGGGTGCCGAGCGTTCCCGTGATGTTGTTGCCGGAGAGCAGGACATCCCCGCCAGTGGGCGTGAGAAGGCCCATGATCAGCCGGGCGATCGTCGACTTTCCCGATCCGCTCTCGCCGGCAAGGCCATAGACGCCGCCGCGCCGGATGGAAAACGACACATGGTCGACGGCGGTCACCTCTCCGGCCCGGCTGCCGAAGGCATTGTAGACGGGGAAGGTCTTGACGAGATCGACGATCTCGAGAAGGGGGCTTTGCCTGGCGTTCATGGCGCAGCCTCCACCGGCAGGGTTGGTCGAGCACCAGTAAGCCGCGGCACGGCGTCGATCAGCGACCGCGTGTAGTCCACCTTCGGCGAGGCGAACAGGTCGGCGGTCTTCGCTTCCTCGACCACCACGCCCTTGTGCATGACGTAGACATAGTCGGAGGTCTCGCGCACCACGCCGAGATTATGGGTGATCATCAGCAGCGCGAGGCCCCGCTCTTCGACGAGATCCTTGAGCAGCTTCAGGATCTGCGCCTGGGTTGTGACGTCGAGCGCCGTGCCCGGCTCGTCGGCGATCAGCAGGCGCGGTTCCGACAACAGTGCCATGGCGATCAGGACACGCTGACGCATGCCACCTGACAGCATGATCGGATAGGAGCGGGCCACCCGCTCAGGCTCCCGCATCCGCACCTGGGCCAGCACCTCCAGCACGCGCTGCATGCGCTCGCGCCCCGACCGAGATCGTCCTAGCCGCCGGTCGGCGTATTTCAGGATGGTCGACATCTGGTCGGCGATGGTGAAGACTGGATTGAGCGAGCTCATGGGGTCCTGGAACACCATGGACATGTCGGTGCCCGTGAGTTTCAGGCGCTCGCGTCGGGACATGGTCAGGAGGTCGCGGCCGTCATAGAGGATGGTCCCGGAGCTGATGCTGGCCGGCGGCATGTGCAGGAGACCCATGATCGACTTCATGGTCACCGTCTTGCCGGACCCGCTTTCGCCGACGAGCGCCACGTGGCTTCTGGCGGGGACGTCGAGATTGACCCCGCGCAGGACCGGTAGCGTGCGACCATAGGTCGTGAACTCGACCGACAGGTCGCGGACGGAGAGCAGTGCCTCGCTCATCGCACGTTCTCCACGTCGTAGAGGTCTCGCAAGCCGTCGCCGAGCAGGTTGAACCCGAGGGCGATGAACAGGATGGCGCAGCCTGGCAGTACCGATTCCCACCAGTAGTCGGGCAGGAAGGCCGAACCGGAGGCGACCATGGTCCCGAGGTCCGGGGTCGGCGGCTGGATGCCTAGGCCGAGGAAGGACAGAGAGGCGCCGACCAGAATGACGAAGCCGCAGTCGAGCGAGGTCTTCACCGCGATGGCCGACACGCAGTTGGGCAGGATCTCTCTGAACAGGATGTGGAACTTGCTGGCGCCAAGCGTTTCCGCCGCTTCCACGAACTCCCGTGCCCTGAGCTGCCGCGTGATCGAGTAGATGAGGCGAGTGTGCCAGGTCCACCACAGGGCGGCGATGGCCAGCATGGAGTTGACGAGGTCCGGCGACAGGACGGCCGCGACCGCCAGCGCCATGACCAGAGGAGGGATGGCAAGGGCGATATCGGTGAACCGCATGATGACGATCTCGACCCAGCCCCCGAAGTAGCCGGCGGTGAGGCCGAGGATCGTCCCGATGGGGATGGCCGTTCCCAGCACCACCACCGCCAGCAGCAGCGACACGCGGAAGCCGAAGATGACGCGGGTGAAGATGTCGCGACCGACGTTGTCGGTGCCGAACCAGTAGTCTGCCGACGGTGGCAGATGGCGGGCGCGGAAGTTGACCACGGCGCCGATGTGATCGGGGTAGGGCGTGATCCAGGGCGCCAGCAGGGCGGCCAGGACGCAGACGGTCACGATGACGAGGCCAATCATCGCCGTGGGATTGCGTGAAAAGCGGTACCAGCTCTGATAGGCGCTGGAGAGACGCGGCGCGTCGTCGCGAAGAACCATGTCGTCGCTCATTGCCGGCTCCCCCGAATGCGCACGCGCGGATCGACGAGGCCCACCAGTAGGTCGATGACGAGGTTGACCAGAACGAAGAACACGCCTGAGACCATCACCACGCCCATGACGGCGTTGAGATCCTTCTGGAGAATGGTGCGGATGCCATAGGCGGCCATGCCGGGCCATGCGAATACCAGCTCAACCACGAAGGCGTTGCCGATCAGCGACGCGAACTCCAGGCCGAGAATGGTGAGCGGCGGCACGAAACTCGGACGCAGCATGTACTTGCAGACGCGGATCCATTCGGGCACGCCGAAGGCGCGGCTTGCCTCGATGTAGTCCTGGCTCGACACGTCGATCATCGATGAGCGGGTGATGCGCGCCATTTGCCCCATGGTGGCGGCAGCCAACGCAATGGCCGGCAGCAGCAGGTAGCGCAACCCTTCCAGGAAGGCATCCGGGCGGCCGGCGATCAGCGCATCGATCAGCACCAAGCCGGTGTGGGATGGAGCAAAATCGAAGTTGGGCGGGAGCCGGCCGGTCGTCGGCAGGATGTGCAGCACGTAGCCGGCAAGGATTTGCAGAAGGAGAGCCAGGAAGAAGCTCGGAGTCACCGCCGAGAAGATGGCGACTATGCGGACTACGTTGTCGGGCCAGCGATCCTTCCAGTAGGCGGCGACCACGCCGAGCGGCACGCCTATCAGAACTGCGATGAAAATGGTCGCCAGGACCAGTTCGAGCGTCGCGGCGAACGTGTCGCGAATGTCGTCATTGACCGGCCGCTCGGTCAGCAGGGAGCGGCCGAGGTCACCGTGGGCGAGGCCGACGATGAACAGGCCATACTGCTCGACGATCGGTCGATCGAGACCGAGCTTCTGCTGAAGGTCGGCAACCTGCTCCTGTGTCGCCGTCGGTCCCAGAGCCATGCGGGCCGGATCGCCCGGGACGGCGCGGGCGATGATGAAGATCACTATCGACAGCCCGATCAGAACCAGCAGCGACCACAGGACGCGCCGCAGGAGAAAGCGAAGGAATTCCAAGGAGTGATCTCCGGGGCCTCGGGAAAGGGAACCGGCGCGAGGTTCGGCTTTCGCGCCGGTCCAATGGTCGCGGGAGCAGGGGGCACTTCCGCGAACTCACAAGACGGGCGTCAAACGCCCGCCGGTTACCCGGTTGGCCTACTGGCAGGTCCAGCTATACTTGGTGAAGTCGTAGTCGAAGGACTGCATCGGCACTGCCTTGAACCCGTCGAGGCACTTGTCCATGGCGTGCTGAACCGTCTGGGTCTGCAGGAAGACGTCGGCCTGCAGATCGACCAGCTTGTGCTGGAGCGTCTTGTAGAGCGTCGCCTGTTCCGCCTTGTCGGTGGTGGCGCGCGCGTCGTCGATCAGCTTGTCCACTTCCGGGTCCTGCAGCCATTCCATGGACGCCCAGGTGCCGGAGGACTTGGAATGATACTGGGTGAAGAACATCGAGTCCGGCGACGGGTAGGTCGGCGAGAAGAAGATCTGGTTGACCGCCGGAGTCGTCTCGACCTTGCTCGCGAGCTCGGTGATGCGGTTCCAGGGATCGGCCTGCTGCTTCACGACAAACCCGATTTGTTCGAGATTGGCCTGCATCAGCAGGCTGATTTCTTCCTCGAACTTGGTGCCGGCGACATAACCGAGCGTGATCGGGATATTTTGCCCGGCATACTTGGACTTGGCGATCTCAGCTTTGGCGGCTTCTAGGTCGTACTGGGGAGCCGGAAGATCGCTGGCGTAGAAATCGGCGAAGTTCTTCGGCAGCGGGCCATTGAGTTCGCCACCCGGCACGATGACTTCCCGGATGGTGGCGTAATCGGTCGCAAGCGCGATGGCCTTGCGGATGTGCACGTCGTCGGTCGGCGCCACCTGGGAGTTGAGCTTGAGGTAGAAGGCGGTGGGCGTGTCCTCGGCGACGATCTTGAAGCGCCCCATGGCTTCGAGAGCCTTGTAGGTCTCGGGCGACTGGTATTGCGAGGACATGGTCAGCTCGCCCGACGCCGCGAGCGAGCGCACGGTGGCTTCGTCGTTGGTGATGATCCAGCGCACTTCGTCGATCGGGCCGGAACCGAAACCCTTGTAGTAGTCGGGATTGCGATCGATGGTCATCTGCGAGCCGCGGTCCCAGCTCGTCAGCGTGTAGGCGCCGGCGCCGGCGACATGGGTGGCAAGATAGGTCTGGCCGTCATCGCCGCCGAGGTTCGCCTCGACGATCTTGGAGTTGACGACCATGATCGCCGGCACCGTCGACAGGAACGGCGCGAAGGTCTTCGACAGTGTGAACTTGACCGTGAGATCATCGACGGCGGTTACCGCACCCGGTTTCAGCACGTCGGCGAACAGGTTTGCTGGCCCTTGATTGATCCGCAGCAGGCGTTCGACGGAATAGACGACATCGGCGGCGGTAACCGGCGTTCCGTCGGAGAACTTGGCGTCGGAACGGAGCTTGAAGGTGACCTCCTTGGTGTCGGGGGAAACCGTCCAGCTCTCGGCGAGCTCGGGAACGAGGTTGCCGGCCGGGTCGACGTTGACGAGGCCGTCGTAGAGATTCACCGCCGCCATGTAGTCGGTGTAGTCGGAGATCTTGGCCGGATCGATCGAACCGAAGATCTGCACGGTGTTCATGGTGACGACGGTTTTTGCCTGGGTTGCGCCGACGGTCAGCGCAGAGGCTGCCGCGGCAACGAAAAGTGCGGAAATAAGGCGAGACTTGCGGTTCATGGACTGGGACCCCTCTTGCTGGTTTTGGGCCGCCGCTGGTTGCCGGACAGGGCAAGTTGGTCCCGTCCTTGATCGCGGTCGTTTCGGACGTTTCTCGTCTCTTGTCTTGTGACGATGTTGCGAAAGCCGAGAACGGTTCTCAAGTGACCTGACGGATAGGTTTTGCGCAAAAAGGTATAGGTCTTGGCTTCGATCCCCTAGCCGACGAGCCCAAGGGCTCGGGCGGCGGCGATCGCTTCCTTGCGTCGGCGGCAGCCGAGCTTGCGGTAGACGTTGCCGAGGTGGAACTTCACCGTGGGCTCCGAGATTTGCAGCATCTTGGCGACGAACTTGTTGGAAGCACCTTCGGTGACCATGATCAGCACCTTGGTTTCCTGGCGCGACAGGCCGTTGCGCGACCCGAGCCCCGAGTTGCCGAGGCCGAAGTCTCGCAGACGGCGCAACACCTGTCGTGCCTCGCTCACCGTCGACAGGAAGTCGGCGATGCGGCGGTTGGCGAGCAGGTCAGCAAGGAACACCAGTTCCTCCGACAAGGAGCCGACGCAGCCGTTGCGCGCCGCCGTTTCGAAGGTCGTCTGCAGTTGGGCGCGCGCCCGCGTAAGGTCGCGTTGCCGCTTGAGGACATAGGCGCTCCAGATCTGGACGCCGATCCGCTGGCGCGCAGTGAGCGCGAGGTTGGCTTCGATGGCGGCGAGGCACTCGATCAGGTCGGCTCGTGTCGGCGTCTCGAACACCATGTGCCGTAGCCAACAGAGCGCGACGGCAATCTCGTCACGGTCGCCGAGGCGAGCGAGCAGACGGGCATTCGAGGCGACGGCCTGCGTCACCGGCGTCGGCAGCTGGGCGAGGCGGTCGGCAGCTTCGCGCCACCGGTTGCCGTTCTGCATCACCATCACCTCCCGGCTGTCGATCATCATCTGGAACTGGCGATTCTGAACCTGATACACGCGCCAGCGGTCAAGGAATGATCGGGCGGCGATGGTCGAATAGCGCCGCGACAGGGCCTGGCTGCCGTATTGGAGCGCGAACTCGATGAGGGTTGGCCAGATCTCGCCATGCGAGAACAGCTCGAGATCCTGATTGAGAAACAGGATCAGCGCCTCGTCATTGCCTTCCTCGTAGCCAACGCATCCCTTGAGAAGCTTGAGAAGGAGCCCGTCATGCGGACTGTCGAAGCCGAGACTGGAGATGTCGCGCTCGGCTTCGGCCACCCACTGACCGGCGGCGGTCGCATCGCCCGCCATCAGACGCATGATGGCCAGATGCAGCGAGATGTAGAAGGCCAGCAGGCTGGCGCCGGCAACGCGATAGTGGCGCAGCGCTCGCTCGGCAACGTCGTCAGCTTCGGCAAACCGTCGCGAGCGAAGATAAAACTCGAGGATCGCGTTGTAGATGCTGCCTCTCAGCAGGTGAGCCTCGATCGGCAGGTCGGCTAGAATGGCAAACGCGAGGTGCAGGAGTTCGTCGGTGAGAGGGATGTCCTCGTAGATCAGCATGACGAGCCGAAAGCTGCGGAACTCCACGGAGTAGCGCCTGCGATCTCCGAGGACCCGAGCCGGGTCGAGTGTCTCGCCGCCGAAGCGGTCGGCCAGCAAACGCCGGGCGAGGGAAACCTCGCCATGCTTCAGCGCCTGCAAGGCTCGACAGAACGCAACCGTATCGCTTTGGCGACTTGCTTCATCGGGAAAGCCGGCCAGGACGGCGTCAAAGGCTTCCGTGCCGTGAAAGTAGAGGAAATACCAGCTGTGCTCCGCCTCCAGCAGGCGCTCGGCAGCCTCGAACTCGCCCGCCTTCTGCATGTCGAGGATGGTATCGGTGACGGATCCCAGGTTCACGCTCGCGGCGGCTAGGTCCGTTCGAAGCTTAGGGTCGGCGATGCGGTGGTTCTGTTCTGCTGCAAGAGCGTTGGCGAGTGGGGTGGCAAGGGAGGTGCCGCCGATTGTCCAGGCGCCAGACGCGTCGAGACGGGCGAGCGGCAATGGCGGAGCACCGGTCGCCATCTTTCGCCCGGCAAGCATCATGGTGAGGCGGACAAGCGTCTCGGCCGGCTGGTCGGCCAGGATCTCATCGCCGATGAAGCGCTCAAGAACCGCCGGCTCGATGGCGCGGACACCGGCCTTGTCGACCAGAAGCGGCCACCCCCCGGTCGTAGTGGCGATCTCCAACCCCTTCACCTTGCCGAACGCGGCTGCGAGCTCATCGGGTTCGTAGAGCAACGCTGCGTCGGGCAACACGTAAACCGCGCCAAAGGCGGCCAGACGGTCGAGGCCGGGCAGCCGGGTTTCCGGGCGCTTGGCGAGGACCAGCTTTCCGATTCCGGCGACGTCGGCCAGTCGCTCGATGCTCGAACCGGACGGAACGTCCCAAAGACCAAGGCGACCAGTTGCCTCGGGTGGGCGGGGCCCATGCGAGACCGACACATTTCTTGCCGCAGCGAGATCGGCGAGCAGGCGAGACTTCCCCATGCCGGCCGCCGCTTCAATTAGGATGAGAGGCTCGTCGCGCGCTTCGATCAGATCAAGCAGACGCCGGGTCCTGATTTCGAAGATATCCAAGCCGGCGCTCCCATCTCATTCAGGGCCGCAGAAAAGATCATGTTCGCTCGAAGGGCAAGGGACCGTTCCCGTCGAACGATCACATCCATTTCATCGAAAGAAGGAGCCGTATCGGGCCGGTGCCGCAATGTCACCGTATTGTAACAATCCTATGCTCGGGCAGAAACCGGCTGCTGAGAACAACATCGTGAGTATACGACGGCGAAGTTGTATTCTCTCGAGCAACGCGAATATTTCTGTGAGTTTAGCGGAGGTCCGATACGTCGATTGTCGATTTCGACGGAACCGTCATCATCCTGCAAAGTTTCTTGGGCGGGTAATCAGTCGATCTTCTGTCCATGGAGAAGATTCAGGAACTGAAGGAGAGTGTCTTGTCCGAACCCGCCCCGAAGAAGGCGCCAGTCCGCCGCCATCGCAGCCTTTTTCTCTCCGACCTGCATCTTGGCGCGATTGGCGCCCGCGCCGATCTGGTTCTTCGCTTCCTTGAGCAGAACCGGGCCGATACCTACATGCTTGTCGGCGACATCCTCGATGCCGGCGTTCCGTTCTCGCTGGGACGTGCCGCGGCCTGCGACGCGGTGGTCGAGCATCTTCGCCGTCGGCATTCGGAAGGAGCCAAGCTCATTTATCTCATCGGAAATCATGATCCGGAGCCGTCCCTCGTCCCGAGTGGACGACGCTTACCGGTCGAAGCTCGCGATGAGGTTGTTCATGTCGCGGCCGACGGGCGGCGCTATCTGGTGGTTCACGGCCATCACCAGGATCGCGCCTTCATCCGTAGCCATCTTCTGACGCGGATCGGCACTTATCTCGAAGGTTTCGCTCGCTTGCTCTGCGCAGTCGCCATGCCGCGCGAAGAACATCGTTCGCCCACCTGGGGTGGAAAGATCGACAGCGCCTTCGCTGCGGTGAACGCCGCCCTTCATCTTGGGCGAGGGCATGAGCGTCGCTTGGTCGATCTCGCGCGCCAACGCGACGTCGATGGCGTGATCTGCGGCCACTACCACATGGCCGGTCTGCACGACCGATATGGGCTCCTCTATGCCAACTGTGGCGACTGGGTTACAAGTATGACTTGTCTTTCCGAGGACTACAATGGCCGCCTGCATCTGATCGACGGCCGGGCCATGTCGACGTTCGGTGCTGGCCTCCTCACTGAAGCCCAGGTGGCCCACGCATGACAGAAGCCCTGATCGTTCTTGCCGCAGCCTTGCTTGCCGCCCATATCCTCACCGTGTGCCTCTATCTCTTTCGGCTGCGCCGACGGTTGCCGCAAGAAGGTACGATCGGCGTGCCCAGGGTGACGCTGCTGCGCCCGGTTTGTGGCCGGGAGGCATTCGATCGGGAAACACTCGCAAGCTCGTTCGAGCAGGATTATCCCGATTATGAAGTGATCTTCTGTGCTCCCTCTGATGACGATCCGTCCGTGCCGCTGCTTCGCGAGTTGATCGCCGAGTATCCAAACCGGCCAGCCCGCCTCTTCACAGACGAACATCGGGTCACCCACAATCCAAAGCTCAACAATCTGTGGTCTGGCTGGCAGGCGGCCGACACCGATTGGGTCTGCATGGCCGACAGCAACCTGCGTCTTCCGCCCGATTATCTTGGCGCTGTCGTCGCGTCCTGGGACGAGGAGACCGGCCTCGTCTCTTCGCCACCGGTGGGCGAACGTCCCGAAGGCCTGGCGGGCTCGCTGGAATGCGCCTTTCTCAACGGCAATCAGGCGCGCTTGCAGCTCGCTTCCGACAGCCTCGGCAACGGTTTTGCTCAAGGCAAGACGTTGTTCTGGAATCGCAAGATGCTGAACGACGCCGGTGGGCTTGAAGCTCTCGGCCGTTATCTCGCAGAGGATGTCAACGCGACCAAACTGGTACGCGGGGCTGGCCTCAAGGTGCGGCTGACGCCGCTGCCGTTTGCCCAGCCGATCGGTCGGCGCCGGTTCCGAGACGTGTGGAACCGCCAGCTCCGTTGGAGCCGCGTCCGCCGCGACGGTTTCCCGCTTCTGTTTGCCGCCGAGCCGTTCAATGGACCGATGGTGCAGTTCATCCTGGTGGCGGTCGCTGCCTACGGGCTCGACATGTCGGCCGTGCTGCTGCCGGCGGTCGCGGTCATCTGGTATGGCGCCGAGTTCATACTGATGCGATGCGCAGGATGGCCATCGTCCTGGCGAGACGTTCTGGCCTTGCCGCTCAGGGATATTCTTTTGCCGGCCCTTTGGTTGGCAACCTTCATGAAACGCGACATCGAATGGCGCGGCAACGCCATTTCGCCACACGACTCCGACGAGCCCATGGCGCCGGCCCTGGTGGATCATGATTGAGCATGGCGAGCTCATCTCGATGCTGTCGAGCTACGGCCTGTGGGTACTGACGCCACTGGCCGTGATCGAGGGGCCGATCGTAACGGTCATCGCCGGCTATCTGGCAAGTCTGTCGATCCTCAGTCCATGGCAGATCGTTCCATGTGTCGTGATCGCCGACATCGTGGGCGACAGCCTGCTGTATCTCGTTGGCCGTCTGGCGCTTGGTGGTCTCAGCCCGGCCTGGCGCGATCGGCTTGGCCTGTCGCGTCGGCGGCTTTTCTATCTGATGCGTGGCTTCCGGCGCAAAGGCACCCGTATTCTCGTGGCGGCCAAGCTGACTCACGCCGCCGGTTTCGCCGCCCTGACGGCCGCCGGCGCGGCCCGCATGCCCTTCGTGGAGTTTCTTGTCGCCAACACGCTGGCGAGCATACCGAAAAGCCTGTTCTTCCTGGTTCTCGGCTACCTGTTCGGTAGCGCCTATGGAACCATTGCCAAGTGGCTGTCGGGCGAGGCGGCTCTGGTCTTGCTGGCTCTGGGGCTAGGCTTGTTCACCGTGGTCTACCTTCAACGCAGACGGGTTCGCCGATGACCGGTCCGAGATTCACGTGCCTTGTTCCGGCGTTCAACGAGGCGGAGCGTTTGCCTGGTGTGCTCGCCGCCGTGGTCGGTCATCCGAGTGTCGACAGGGTCGTTGTAATCGACGACGGTTCGACCGACGGTACCGGTGAGGTTGCCTTGCGTCACGGCGCCGAGTTGCTGCGCACTCCCTGCAACGGCGGCAAGACGCACGCGCTACGCCTGGGTCTGGAGACCGTCAGCACAAGTCATGTCGTGCTGATCGATGCCGACCTTGTCGGGCTGACGCCGGGCGTCGTCAGTTCGCTGATCGCGCCGGTCGCTGCGGGGGCTGCATACGCCTCGGTATCCTTGCGCGGCAACGCGCCCTGGGTCTGGCGGCGCATCGGCATCGACTACATTTCCGGCGAGCGCGTTCTGCCAACGGCGCTGATCGCCGATCGGCTGGAGGCGCTGGACCGTCTGCGTCGCTTCGGCTTCGAGGTGTTCCTCAACGAGCTTCTCGTCGAAGAGGGGCGGCCGATCCGTATCGTGCGATGGCCGGAGGTTGCGAGCCCGGCGAAGTCGGACAAGCGCGGCCTGTGGCGAGGGCTGCTCGCCGACGCCGGCATGCTCGTCGATATCGCCGGCACCATAGGCGTCACCGGCTTTGTCGGACAGATCCGCCAGTTGCGTCGACTGGCGGGGGCGTGACGGCGACAAGCCGCCGCCACGACCGGTTTCATCAGGCGGGGACAGCCAGCCCGAAGCGTACCGCCGCCGCGCGGAGACAATCCTCGAAGGCGGCGAGATCGGACCAGAGTCGGTCCGGCTGGACCTGCCGCCGTACCAGGATGCCGCCGAGGGTCTCGATGCCGCCGTCGATCATCAGGTTGTCCGCCATCCCGTGATCTTCAACCATCATGCCGTCGGGGCCGCGCGTTGCACCGTCGACTGCCTTGGCGATGGCTCCTTGGTAATAATCGTCCTTCAGCCGTTCGAAATAGGGGCGCACGGTGTTGGTATAACCATAGGCCGCCCGGCCGAGAGCGCACATGAAGCCGAGCTCGAAGGCCGTGCCGATGTCGGCCGAAATCCCCCTGAACGGCGTCAGGTTGGCAATGATCAGGTCCGACGCCCGCATGGCCTTCTCATTGGCAAGACTGATGCGGTGGCCGAACTCGAACAGCGACAGCCCGGTCGGATCGAGCTCGTCCTCGGCGATGCCGTTGGGCAGGAAGCCATAGGCGAGAGCGAGATCGTTCTTGGCGGAGATGATCGCCGCGCCGTCGGCGAGGAACACCTCGGGTCCGGCAAGATAGGCGCGCGGCCGGTTCATGTCAGCCTCCCGTCGGAGAGCGCCTTCATGATCCAGTCCTTGTACTTCTGCTCCTTGTCCTTGATCTCGGGAACAACCTTCGAAGCCTCCGACATGAAGAACAGGTAGTCGCGGCCCATCTCCTGGCCGCGTCGGGTATGCATGTCGAGCGCCACGTCGGGGATCTCTGGCAGGTTGTCGCCAAGTTCGATCGAGCGCTTGGCCCAGTTGACCATGTCGTCGGAGGTGCGGTCCTTCTCGCTCTTGGTCAGGACGCGGATGGCGTGGGCGGCGAACAGGAAGCGGTCGCCGGCCGGGCGCGGATAGCGCTTGTGCTGCTGGTAGAGCGTCTCGATGAGGACGGGGGCGTTGGGATTTCCGAGACCGATATCCTCCACCGCCATCACGCACAGGCGCGACCACATCATCTCCTCCATTTCCGGGCTGGTGATGAACATCTCCCAGCCGAGGAGCAGAACGTTGTCGGTCATGCCGCGTCGCGTGCACTTCTGCAGGGCGGAGATGACCTCGTCGGCGAAGAAGCCGTGCTCGGTGGTGGTGCGCTGCCATGGATCGGGGGGCTGTTGAACCTTGACCATCTTGTTATCCTTTCACTGTCTTGATGCGGGTGGTCAAACCGCCCGCGGTTCGATCCAGCGCCCGTTGTGTCAAAGCGGTGTCCGGATGATCTTTTGTCGCGCTGGCTCAGGTCCAGCGGCGGAGAACGCGACGCTCGGCAGCCAGCGCCAAGCCGAAACAGGCCACCGACGTTATGGTGGCGATCAATGAGGTGGCGAGAGCTCGCTCGGTGTCGAACTCGCCAGCGGCCTTGCGGAACATGTAGCCGAGGCCGTCGGTGCCCATGAGAAACTCGGCGACGACGGCTGCGAGCACGGCCTCCGGCGCGGTCAGGCGAAAGGCCAGCATCAGGTTTGGCACCGCCGACGGCAGCACCAGACGCGTGAACTTTTGCAGCTTCGAGCCCCCGAATACCCGGAACAAGTCGTCGCTGCCCGGCGGCAAGGCCCTGAGACCGGCGCCGACGTAAACGAAGGCGGGGAAGAAGCAGATCAGCGAGACGATGGCAACGACCGTTCGAAGATCATAACCGAGGAGGCGGGCGATGATGGGGATCAGCGTCACCACCGGAATCGAGGTGAAGATCAGGCCGAGCGGGGTCAGCAGGCCATTCAGGATTCGCGACGACCAACTGAGTATCGCCAGACCGGCGCCCAGTGCAAAGCCGAACAGCAGGCCGGCGAGGGCGACGACGAACGTAAGGGCGGCGGGTTGGGCGTAGCTCAGCGGATCGCTTGCGAAGTCCGCCGCGACGGCCAGTGGGCCGGGGAGCACGATCGACGACAGTCCAGCCGCCGAAACCCAGATCTGCCAGCCGGCGACGACCAGCGCCACGGCCCAGTATCGTCTCAGCAGGTGAGAGATGGAGGCTGCTGTGGCGGTCATCGCATGCGCTCCTGCACCAGGCGCTCCGCAAGGCTGAACAGGGCGAACAACGTGAGCGAGGCGATGGCGGTGATCAGCACGGCGCTCCAGAGGAGCGGAATCTGGAAGTTTTGCATGGCCGAGACGATCAAGAGGCCGAGACCTCGCGAGGCGCCGAACCACTCGCCGATGATGGCGCCGATGAAGGCGATCGGCACAGAGAGCTTCATGGCCGACGCAATGGCTGGAAAAGCCGATGGCAAATCGAGCCTCAGGGTGACCGAAAGCCGGCTTGCGCCCAGCACGGCGAACAGGTCGCGATGCGAGGCGCTCGCCGTTGCGAGCCCCGAGGTGGCGGCGACGTAGAAGATGTAGCCGACGCCCAGGCCTGAAATGACGGGCGGTGTCGCATCGGCGCTCGCCAGCACGATCAGCAAGGGCGCCAGCGCGATCGATGGGATAGCGTGGATGACCGCCACCAGCCGGTCGAGACCGGGGCGGACCGGCGCTACCAGGTGACTGACAAGCGCCAGGGCAAGCCCGCCAAAGGCGCCGCAAAGATAGCCGATGGCCACCGAGGTGAAGCTTGCGGCGGCGGCTCGGCCGAACAGCGGCAACTTGGCCGGCGTCGTCAGGAAGGCAAGCACGGTCGACAAGGGCGGCCACGTCAGGCCGGCAAGGTGATAGGTGCCGATCACTTCCCAGGCGACTAGAAACAGCGATATGCCGATCAAACCCAGTACGAAGGACTGGCTGCGAGCGGAGATCATGCGTGCGCGCCCTCCGGCTCCAAGGCTTCCGTCAGCCGATCCACCATGTCGTGGAACGTCGGTTCGCGCATCACGGCGGGGGCGCGTGGCCGGGGGAAGGGTGCCGGCAGATCGAGAATGACCCGCCCTGGACGCCCGCTCATCACCACCACGCGGTCGGCGAGGAACAGCGCCTCATCGACGGAATGGGTGACCAGCAGCGTCGTGATGCGGTGGCGGCTCCAGATGCGTTGCAGTTCGACGTTCATCTGACGACGTGTGACGGCGTCGAGGGCGCCGAACGGCTCGTCGAGCAGCAGTACTTCAGGCTCCAGCACGAGCGCGCGGGCAATGGATGCCCTTTGCCGCATGCCGCCCGACAGTTGCTTGGGGCGAGCCTTCTCGAAGCCGGCGAGGCCGACGAGAGCGATCAGATCCTTGACGCGCTGGCCGTCCACCGGCCGCCCGGCCAGGTGAAAGGGCAGGGAAACGTTGGCTTCGATGTCGAGCCAGGGCAGTAGGGCGTGGTCCTGAAAGGCGACGCCGAGCCTATGGCTGTGACAGAGTTCGGCCGGCGCCCGACCTTCGATGGTGACGCGACCGGCCGTCGCCTCTTCCAGCGCGGCCACAAGGCGAAGGATCGTGCTTTTGCCGCAGCCCGATGGGCCGAGCAAGGCGACGAACTCGCCTGGGGCGATCGTCAGGTCGATGTCGGTCAGTGCTGTCAGCTCGCGACCATCGGCGAGGTGGAAGGTTTTGCTGACGCGATCGACGCGGATGGCGGGCGTGTCTGACATGGCTGCCTGTTCTGCGAACGACTGTCGTCGGCCCATGGGATTGGCCGACGAAGGCGGTGTTGAGGATCTGTCTTCAGGTGGCGGCCAGCGCCTCTTCGAGCGGGCCGAGATCGATGAGATCCTTGGCAGGAGGCACGTCCTTGTGGCCCGAAAGGCGGGCAACTTCCGCCATCGGTCCGTCGACCAGAGCCGGGTCGAACCAGAACAGCTTGTCCGAGCCGGCGGCGGTGGTCAGCGGTATCTGCAGCTCGTTCTGGCGGATCTGCTGGTCGATATCGAGACCGAGGTCGGCGCCGAACTTGTTCACCGTCAGTTCGGCGGCCACCTTCGGATCGATGGCGTTCTCCTTCCAGCCCTTGATGTAGGCCTTGAAGTAGTTGACGAGGGCGGCGCGGTTCTCCTTGACGAAGGACTTGTGGGCGACCAGCACGCCGCCCGGCGCCTTGTAGCCGAGCGTATCCTGCAATGTGACGAAGAAGTCCTTGCCTTCGACGAGCCCCATCTTCTCAAGGGTGATGGGCTGGTTGGTGGCAAAACAGAAATAGGCGTCGCCGTCGCCGGCAAGCAGCGGCTCCGGCGAGAAGCCGGTTGGGACCATGGTGTATTCGAGCGGCAGCCCGGCGGTGCGGAGGATGATCTCGACCACTGTCTTGTTGCCGGGCCCCTGGCCGAGAATACGGGCGCCCACCAGATCCTTGGGCTCGCGTACCGGCTTCTTGGCGAGTGACAGCAGGGCGGCCGGGCTGGTCGGGAAGGCCGAAGCCAGGATGACGAGATCGTTGTTCTTCTGGTAGGCGTCCATGAAGGGCAGCCAGTCGCTGGCGGCCAGTTGGGCCTTGCCCGATTCCAGTACGACCAACGGATCGGGTGCGTTCGGCCCGCCCGGGCTGTAGCTGAAATCGACCCCCTCGGCGGCGAAGTATCCCTTTTCCAACGCGATCCACACGCCGGCATGCTCGACATTGGGCACCCAGCCCATGGCGAGCTTGACCGGTGTGGCGGCAAACGCCAGCGAGGCAGGTAGCATGGTGGCAAAGCCGGCGGCCGCCGAGGCGCGCAGGAGCTGGCGGCGGCTCAACATCGGGGAGAAAACGGGATCGACAGGCATCGAGGAGGCGTCCTTTCCAATCTGACGGGCTGGCGGTCGATGTTCGATTGTAGTTATTGTTACATCCGAGGCTAGCATATGTTACTAGAATTCCAAGCACGATGAAAAGGCAGCCATGCCACAAATTCAATCAAGTCCTCTGGGGCGGTTGCCGGACACCACGGTCGTCGCCCAACGCATTGCCGGTAAGTACGACCAGATGACCGGAGCCGTGAGGCGGTTCGCCGATCTCGTGAAGGCCGAGCCTCTCAAGGTCGCGCGCATGAGCATTCACGAGGCTGTCGTGGGAGCCGACGTGTCGGTTGCCACGGCCAATCGCTTCGCCCGTCTCATCGGCTTTTCCGGCTATGCCGAGTTTCGTGCCGAGCTCATTCGAGGGTTTGAGAAGCTGTTCGAGCCCGTCGATGCGATGAAGCGGCATCGGGCCGAGGCGGGCAGCGCCTTCGAAGTACTGGAAGCATCCCTCAAGGAGGATATCGCCAATATCGAAGCGACGCTTCGGTCCCTCGATCCGGCTACGACCGAGCGGGCCGTGGACATGATCGCCCGTGCCGAAAAAGTGTTCGTGCTGGGGTTCGAGAATGCCGCCCAGCTATCGGGAATGCTGGCTTGCGGACTGGAAATGACGGGCATCCCAACGCGCAGTCCGGAGAACGGAGGCGGCATGGTCGGCGTGGCGCGCCAACTGTTCAAATACGGCCCCAACGACTTGCTGATCCCGATCGCCTTCTCGCTCTACATGCGCGACACCATCATCATGACGCGCTACGCGAAGCGGGCCGGCATCCCTATCCTGGCCATCACCGATTTTCTCGACTCGCCGCTCGTCCCACTGGCCAACCAGACGCTATTCGTGACGGCCTATCACTCCATGCATCCACCATCCGATACGGCGATTCTCTCGCTGATCGAGGCCCTGATCGCCGCCGTGGCGCGCCAGCGGCCGGGCGCCCCCGAGGTCGCGGAGAAGTTCGCGAGCTTCGCCTATCCCTGGATGCGCAGCACCGGTCCCGACTGGTCGCCCGAGGAGTAGCGCCGCCTCAGGCCTGCGTGACTTCCAGGGCGTGAACGACAATGTCCGGCCCGTCGATGAGGATCACGTTGTAGGCGGGTGTTTCGAAGCCGAGGGCGAAGTCCTTGGAGCCGAACAGTGGCGCACTCTGGTGGTTCGTGCCGCGCCCGGTGCTGAAGGCAATGCCGTTCCACGTGCCGCCGCAAAGGCGATGCACATGCCCGGCGAAGATGTGGCGGACCTTGCCGTGGCGGGCAAGAACGTCGGCGAAGGCCCGGGGATCGGCAAGCTTCACGCCATCGAGCGGCTGCATGCCGATATCGAACGGCGGGTGGTGCATGAAGATGAGGACCGGACTGTCGGCTTCGCCCAACTGCCGATCGAGCCAGGCAAGGCGGCGGTCGCAGAGCCGGCCGGCGACGGCGCCCTCGTCGAGCGTGTCGAGGAACACGAGCCGGGCGGCCTGTGCGTCCAGGATCGACTGAACGAAACCGTCCTCGGCCGGCGCGTCCGGAAACACGGCGCGGAAGGCCCCGCGATTGTCGTGATTGCCGAGCATCAGGCGGGGCGGCGGAATCAAGGGCTCCAGAAGGTCGGCGAGCAATCGATAGGACGCTTGCGAACCATCGTCGGAGAGATCGCCGGTGAACACGACGAGATCAGCGTCGGCATGATTGCGGTTGATGTCCGCGACTGCCTTTGCGAGGTTTGCAGCCGGGTCCAGCCGGCAAATCGGCTGGCCATCCCCACGCAGATGCGGATCGGTGACCTGGATCAGTTTCATGCTCAGCTCCTCAGGAGGTGCGTTGGCGGGCATGGGCGATCAGTTCGTTGATCGGTGCGGCGATCTGCGGCGCGGCGGCCAGAACCGGGCCGCCTTGAAGAAGGGAGCGTCCCTCGCCAGGGAACTCGGCGGTAAATCCGCCTGCCTCGCGAACGATCAACAGAGCGGCGAGACAATCCCAGGCATTGATATGCGGCTCATAGTAGGCGCAAAGGCGTCCGGCAGCGACCTCGGCGATCGACAGCGCGCCGGATCCGGAGCGGACGAACATGCCGCCAACCTCAAGCAGCGCCTGAAGCACTTCAGATATGTCGGTCGCTGTCACCCGATGACTGGCGCCAAGGCCGACGAGACCGGTTTGGAGGCTTGCCTGCTCATCGATGCGGATCGGCTGGCCGTTGAGGCGAGCGCCTTCGCCCGAGACGGCTTCGTAGAGTTCTCCCGTCACAGGCGCCAGGATCAGACCGAAGCATGTCTGTTCATGGGTATCCGACAGCGCGACGGAAATGCACCAGCTTGGCAGGCCATGCACGAAGCAACTGGTGCCGTCGATCGGATCGACGGTCCAGCGCCAGCCGGACCGGCCTTCCTGAAGACCGTACTCCTCGCCCAGAAAGCCATCGTCGGGAAAGGCCGAGGCCACGGACGAGCGGATCAGCGTCTCGACCGCTCGGTCGGCGGCGGACACGACGTCCTGTCCATTGAGCTTGGCGTCGATTCCGAGATGGGCACGGTCGGCAAAGTGCCCGAGCGCCAGCCGGCCGGCCTTACCAACGAGGTCACGGGCGAGATCAAGACGGACGCGAACGTCATGGGGAGTGTTCAAGATGCGGGTGCTCCATCGGCCACCGGCCGGAAGGTATCGCGTATCATCAGCCGGGCTTCGATGCGCAGGCTCACCGGCGCAGCGGACGGGTCGGCGGCGCGGCTCTCCAGGAGCGCCACCGCCCTTTCGGCAAGATCAAGCGGGTCTTGGCGGAAGGTGGTGAGGCGATAGCCGAGCCAGGCGGCCTCCGGCAGATCGTCAAACCCGACCACCGCCACATCCTCGGGGATGCGCAGGCCGAGCCGGCCTTTCAGGTGGTCGATCAGTGCAAAGGCGACGAGATCGTTGACGGCAAACACGGCGCTCGGTCTCTCGGCCGCCGCGAACAGGCGCTCCGCCGCCCGAAGGCCGCCCGCGTAATCCGTATCGGGGCCGCGCGCCACGGCGACGTCGGCGCCGTGGCGGGTTGCCTCGGCAACGAAGGCCTGCTCGCGCTCGACGATGGCCGGCGTGCCGCTCTCCGATCCGGCGAAGGCCAGGCGCTTGTGTCCGGCCTCGATGAAGGCTCCGGCAAGCGCGCGCGCGGCGGCGGGATTGTCGGTCTGGATGAGGTCGATTTCCGTCGCCTCCCGCCCGATGGCGACCAGTGGCAGGCCGTTCGACCGGGCGAGCTCGATGAAAGAAGAGGGCGGCGAGCCCGACAGGACGATGACGGCCTCGGCGCGGTGGCCGAACAGCGTGCGCTGAGCGGCTTCGGTCTCTTCATCCGTCTCGCCGGCGTTGATGAGCACGGGGACGGAGCCTCGACGGATCAGCACGGCGGCCAGCGCCGCCGTCAGATGGGCGCGAAAGCCGACCTCCGGCTTGGTCGCAACCAGACCGACGATGCGGCTGCGATTGGCGAGCAGCCCACGGGCGAGGTCGTTGACCTGATAGCCGAGGCGGGCGGCGGCGGCCATGATCTTTTCGCGCGTTTCGGGCGCGACGGAAGCGCCCGGCGTAAAGGCGCGCGAGACGGCCGAACGCGAGACGCCGGCGAGTTCGGCGACGTCGCGTGCGCTCACGAAGCGCGGGGCGGGATGGGGTTTGCCGTTGAGCGCGTCGGTCATGGCGAAAGCCTACTGTCCGACCTTGGCGAGCACATCGGCCCGCAGGAATTTCTCCACCACCAGCATGAAGGCGATCGACGGAACGAGCAGCAGCAGCGCGGTGATCGAAGCGATCTGATAGTTGCCGCCGGCACCCGCCGAGTAGAGCAAGAGCGGAAGCGTCGTCACGTCTGGCGCACCGACGAAGTAGCTGCCGGTAAACTCGTCGAGCGACTCCAGGAAAACGAAGATCGCGCTGGCCATCAGGCCGGGGGCGGCCAGCGGCAGCGTGACGTCGGCAAAAGCCTTGAGGCCGGAGGCGCCGAGGTTGCGGGCGGCCAGTTCAAGATCCCGGTCGACGGCGGAAAACGCGGCCGAGGCAATCCAGACGGCATAGACGAGACCATGCGTCACGTGCACCAGCACGACGCCGAGGACCGTGCCGTTGAGGCCTATCTCGTAGAACAATCTCGCGATGTTGACATAGACCGGCAGGTTGGGAAACGCCTGCGGCAGCAGGAAGGCGAGGAGCACAATGCCTCTCAATGGCAGCTTCAACCGCGCCAGCGCATAGCCGGCGGGGATGGCGAGTGCCAGCGAACCGGCGACGGTGAACAGTGCGATGCTGATCGAGGCGACAAGCGACTGCAACGCGTTGCCGCGCGGTGAGAACACCCGGCCCCAGTAGCTGAAGCCGTAGTCGATCGGCAGCGTATGCGGAAAGTACCAGCGTTCGGCCACCGTCCAGACCAGCATGTTGAGAAGCGGTCCGAAGATGACGAAAGCCAGCGCGCCAAGAATGGCTGCGCGAGGTACCCACCAAAGGAAGTTGCGCAGGGAGGAGAAATCGCGAGGGGCGGCAAATACGGCGCTCATCGGCCCTGCCTCATGTTGACGCGGAGATAGAACCAGGCCGCGACGCCGCTGATGGCCAGCGAAATCAGGCCAAGCGCGTTGGCGACGCCGTAGTCGCGGTAGGTGTTGAGACGGAAGGCGATGTCGGCGGTGATCATGGTCGGCGCCTGGGCGTTGATCATCAACGGGACCGACAGCACGCCCATCATCGTCACGAAGGACAGGACGAGCCCGACCAGCAGCGTGGTCGTCACCTGCGGCACGATGATTTCGACAAGGATGCGCAGGCGGGAAGCGCCGAGGTTGCGGGCCGCCTCGATGGTGCCGCGATCGAGCGAGGCCATGGCGCCGGCCACCATCAGCGCCACGAAGGGCGTCTGCTTCCAGACGAAGGCGATGACGATCCCGCGCCAGTCGAGATAGCTGGTGGCGGTCAGCGGGTCGATGAGGCCGAGCGCGATGAGCGTCGAGTTGAAGAGACCGCTTTTGGCCAGGAAGGTGCGCAGGATCTGCCCGACGACGATGAACGGAATGAACATCGGCCAGCGATAGAGCCAGCGCAGAATGGCGACGGCGGTGGGATTCTCGCCCAGCGTCAGATAACCGCCGATGGCGATGGCGAGGAGACCGGTCAGGAGAGCCGACAGGCCGACGATCACCGCCGTGAAGACGATGTCCTGCGTGTAGAACTCGTAGGCTTTGGTGAAGTTGCCGAGGCCATAGGCTCCTTCCACTTCGAACGCGCCAATCACCGATGCGGCGAGCGGCAGCATGAAGAGAAGGAGGATGATGATCAGAGCCGGCGAGACCAGCAACGGACCGAGAAGACGTGCCATCGGCTTATCCGGAAAGCGTTTGGTGAAGGAGACCGCCCCCGTGGGGCGGTCCCTCATGGATCGGTCGCTCAGTTGGCGACCTTGGCCTCGTAGGCCTCGAGAATGGCAGTGTTGTACGGGGCGAGCGGGAAAGGCTTGCCCTTCTCGGCCAGATCCGCCGGCGTGATGTCGACGAACAGCTTGTTCCACGTGGCGTCGTCGAGTTCGGCCTTGACCTTGTCGGCGTCGATTCCGGGGTACCAGTTGAACTTCTTGACGATGCCCTCGGCCTGCACCTTCGGCGAGGTGGCGAGTTCGACGAACTTCTCGGCAAGTTCCTTGTTCGGGGCCTTGGCCGGGATCACGTAGTGCATCGGCTGACCGGGCATGCCGGGGGCGGGAAGCACCAGCTTCAGCTCGGGCGGAAGGCGGCCGTCAGCCTGCCAGGAGTAGAACATGTCGACCCACACCGGCCCGAGGGCGATCTCACCGCGCGACAGAAGGTCCAGCGTTCCGGCATTGCCCGGCGTCAGCGTGGCCGACTTGGTGAACTCCTTGAGGCCGGCGAACGCGTCGTCCCACTTGGCTTCTTCGGCCTTGTCGAACGGGCCGTACATCAGCGTCTTGGCATCGCTGCCCGAGAAGGCGTAGACCCAGCCCATCACGAAGCTGACTCCCGAGGCTCCGCCCTTGATGCCGTTGTAACCGAACTGGCCGGGATGGGCCTTCGCCCACTCGGCGATCTCGGCGTAGCTCTTGGGCGGGTTCTGAACGAGCGCCGGATTGTAGGCGATGGCGGTCTGGCTGTTGAACATGGGCATGACGTAGCCCTTGACGTCCGTGCCCAGGGCATTGTCGGCGTTGGCGCGCGTCACCAGCTTGCCGGTGGCGATCTTGTCGCGATAGGCCTCGAGATAGCCAGCCTGGACCATCGGGCCTGCAAACTTCTCGTGGACGATGGCGACGTCGGTGTCCCAGGTGGCGGCGTCGGCCTTGGCCTGGGCGTCGAAGCGCTCGAGGATCTTCTGCGAGCCGGCGTCGCCCGGACCGGTGCCGACGGCGCGGACGGTGTTGCCCGGGTTCTGCTGCTCGAACAGCGGGGCCAGGTAATCGTTGATGTAGTCGACCATGTTCTGGTCGCCGGCGGTGATCACGGTCAGCTCGGCGGCGGCGGCCGGCGAGGCGAGGATGGCGAGCGCCACCGTGGAGTTGAGCAACAGCTTGTTCATGACGCGACTCCGATTTCGATCGTTGGATTCTGGTTGTCAGGCGGTCAGTCGTTCCCGAACCGGCGAACGCGCGTCGGTTGCGGATGGCGTGGTGCCGGTCGGCGCATCGACCGGCGAGGCGAATAGAAAAAGGCCGTTGGTCGGGACCCGGACGACCACTTCGGTGCCGGGAGCCAGGGCTTCGGTACCGTCGACGAGTACCGAGCCGTCGCCGATGCGGACGGTGTGGCGCCACTCGCCGCCGGGGTAGACGACGGCTTCGACGCGGCCGATCAGCTCGACGGCGTTGGCATCTTCCTGGGGCACCTCGTCGAGGCGTCGGAGATGTAACCGCTCGGAGCGGAATCGTGCCTCGAGCCTGCCGCTGGGGGGTGCCGGCCAGTCCAGCAACAGGCTGGCTGCCCTGTTGAGCGGCCCGGCGGCGATGTCGACCCGGTGGCCCGAGCAGGTGGCGTTGAGATGGACGACATTCTCGGCGCCCATGAAGGCGGCGACGAAGGCCGATGCCGGCCGAGTGTAGATCGCTTGCGGCGTGCCGAGTTGGGCGATGTGACCCTTGTCGAGGATGACGATGCGATCGGCCATCACCATGGCCTCCTCGCGGTCGTGGGTGACGTGAATGGTCGTGATGCCGAGCCGCTGCTGCAGGGCGCGGATCTCGTGACGCACCGTCAGACGGATGCGAGCGTCGAGGTTGGACAGCGGCTCGTCGAGCAGAAGGATGTCCGGATCCACCGCCAGGGCTCGGCCGAGCGCGACACGCTGGCGCTGGCCGCCGGACAGCTCCGACGGCTTGCGAGCGCCAAGCCCTTCTAGACCGAGCAGCGCCTCCATCTCGGCGACACGGGCGGCGATCGCATCGCGCCGCCACCCCTTGAGGCGAAGGCCATAGCCGATGTTGCGCGCGGCGGTCATGTGTGGCCAGAGCGCGTAGGACTGGAACACCATGGCCATGCCCCGCTTGTCGGGCAGCAGACGGGTAACGTCGCGGTTCCCGACATGGATGCTGCCGGCGCTGGGCAGGGCAAAGCCGGCGATGCTGCGGAGCAGCGTCGTCTTGCCGCAGCCCGAGGCGCCGAGAAGGGCAACGAACTCACCCTTGCCGATAGAGAGGTCGATACCCTCGAGCACCCGCGTCCGGCCATAGCCGGCGTCGAGGTCTCGAAGGTTGAGATAGGCGTCGTCGCTCATTCATCTTGCGCGTTGCACAGCTGTGCAAGCGTCCCCGCAGTTGGTCCTGTCTTGGCTCTTTCGATAGACGGCGATCGTTACAGGCCGATGACAGGCGACCAAGGGAAGAGGGGAGGGCGGTGTGCGTGCCGGACGAGGCGATGATCCCACCGACGCAATCCTCTGGAACGGGCGGCATCAGCTCCCGGCTCTTCGCCTGTCCGAGGCAGCTGCCTTGCAGTGGAACCTCGGTTGCGACAAACCGTTATGGTCACCATATGGCTTCGGCAACTGCCCCGTGCCCATGGGCCCAAACTGACAGGAGATCTTCATGCTCGTCGATGGCAAATGGACGGCGGAGTGGAAGCCGGTTCAGAAGACCGACGAGAAGGGCGGGTTCGTTCGTCCCACCTCGAGTTTTCGCAACTGGGTAACACCCGACGGCTCGGCCGGCCCGACTGGCGAAGGGGGCTTTGCCGCCGAGAGCGGCCGCTATCACCTCTATGTCGCGCTGATCTGCCCCTGGGCGTCGAGAGCGCTGATCGGTCGCAAGTTGAAAGGCCTTGAGGACGCCGTATCGTTGTCGGTCGTCGAGCCTGCGATCACTGACGAGGGGTGGCGTTTCGGCGACTATCCCGGCGCGACCAAGGACGCGGTCAACGGCGCTACCTACCTTCATCAGGTCTATACCAAGGCCGATCCCCATTTCACCGGCCGCGCCACCGTACCTGTGCTCTGGGACAAGAAGCGTGGCACGATCGTCAACAACGAGTCGGCCGACATTCTGAGGATGTTCAACTCAGGCTTCGGCGATCTGGCGAGCTCGGACCGAGATCTCTATCCGACGGACCTCGCTGCCGAGATAGATGCGCTCAACGACCGCATCTATCCGCGTCTCAACAATGGCGTTTATCGTGCGGGTTTCGCCACCACGCAGGTCGCCTACGAGGAGGCCTTCGCCGATGTGTTCGGCATGCTCGACGAGTTGGAAGTCCGCCTCGCCGACGGTCGTCCCTATCTGCACGACGATCGTTTCACCGAAACGGACGTCCGCCTGTTCGTCACGCTGATCCGCTTCGATGCCGCCTATCACGGCCTGTTCAAATGCAATCTCCGTCGCATCGCCGATTATCCCGGCCTCGGCGGCTACCTGAAGCGCGTTCTGGCCTATCCGGGCATTCGCGAGACGGTCAGCATCGACCACATCAAGCACGGCTACTACTCGATGAAGGCGCTTAACCCGCAGCGCATCGTGCCGCTTGGACCCGATCTTGGCGATCTCGGGCTGTCCGGGTGAGGCTTACCGGCATGATCGGCAAAAGCGCCCTGCCTTTTCTGAGCGGGGCGCCTGTCACCTGCGTGAAGGCGAAGGACGACTGAACGGCGGGGGCGCGCTTTTGCCTCGGGCCTGGAGAGGATCTGGCTGCATGCTGGTTTGGAACCCGTCTAGGTTTCAAAATGTAAAATAATGCACACAGATTTGTTGAATTGGCTTAGCGGGATTAGCTTCTGGCGTTCATACTCTCCTCCATCAAGACCCGTGTAAGCCCGTCTGAGAATGCAGGGCAGCGGTTCGGGAGGAAAAGCCATGAAGGTAAAAGCCGTCGTTCTCGAGGGTGTTGGAGACATTCGTCTTCGCGATATCGACCTTCCCGGATCTCTTGATCCGGCGGCCGGCGAGGTTCGGGTCGCCATCAAGGCCGTGGGCATCTGCGGCAGCGACGTTCACTATCTGAAGCACGGCCGCATCGGCGACTTCATCGTCAACGAGCCGATGGTGCTTGGCCATGAAGCTTCGGGCGTGGTGACGGCGGTCGGCGCCAAGGTGTCCCACCTCAAGGTCGGCGATCGCGTCTGCATGGAGCCCGGCATTCCCGATTTCGGCTCGCGCCAGACGCTGGAGGGCCACTACAACCTCGATCCGGCCGTGCGCTTCTGGGCGACGCCGCCGATCCACGGCTGCCTGACGCCGGAAGTGGTTCATCCGGCGGCGCTGACCTACAAGCTGCCCGACAGCGTCTCCTTTGCCGAGGGCGCCATGGTCGAGCCGCTGGCGATCGGCGTCTATGCCGCCGCCAAGGGCGCTATCCGTCCCGGTGACATCGCCGTTGTGGCGGGCGCCGGCACCATCGGCATGATGGTGGCCTTCGCCGCGCTGGCGTCGGGCTGTTCGGAGGTGATCGTCAGCGACGTCGCCAAGGCCAAGCTCGACATCATCGCCAAGGTCCCCGGCGTCATCGCCGTCGACCTCACCAGGGAAAAGCTGGCCGACGTAGTCGCGGCGCGGACGGCCGGCAAGGGCGCCGACCTGTTCTTCGAGGCGAGCGGCGCTCCGAAGGCCTTCGACGACATGCTGGACGTTGTGACGCAGGGCGGCCGGGTGGTTCTGGTCGGCATGCCGCAGGACCGTGTGCCGCTCGACGTGGTGGCGCTGGAGGTCAAGGAGATCAGCCTGACGGGCATCTTCCGCTATGCCAACGTGTGGGATCGCACGCTGGCGCTGCTTGGCTCGGGCAAGATCGACGTCAAGCCGCTGATTTCGGCGAGTTATCCCTTCGACAAGTCGGTCGAGGCCTTCGAACGCGCCGCCCAGCAGAACCCATCGGACGTCAAGGTCCAGATCACGTTCTGAGCAAGGCCGGCGCTTGGCGCCGCCTGGGCAGGACTGAAGAAGGTATGCATGATGAATGCAGACCTCTGTTTCGGATACGCTAGAGCAGTTCCAGCAAAAGTGGGTACCGGTTTTGCGTCCGGAACTTCGTCTTAACAAGGAGATAGAGTTTTCCGGCGAACCCGAGTTCACCGGAAAAACTCTGGGCGCGGTTTGCGCCTCGGTTGACGAAATGGTCTCGCCCGCCTGATGCGGGCGGAACCTTAATCGTTCGAAATTATCGCGCCGCTAGGCGCTCCCGGTAGGCGAAGGGAAGATCGGTCATTCGGGCTCAATCGAACGATCAGGAGAATTGAAACGCGTTGAATGCGTGATCCGCCGGCAGCTCACGAGCAGTCGGTCGTGGCGAGAGATGGAAGACCGCAATCGGCAGTCTGGCAGAGGAGGCCCGCCGATCGTGCGGCCTGTCGATCGGCTGCCCGCCGGGGGTAGGGAGGGAAAGCAATGTTCATTGGAGTGGACTGCGGGACGCAGGGAACCAAGGCGCTCGTCATTGACGAGAGTGGACGCGTACGTGGCCGCGGTCATGCCGCCCATGGCTTGATCGAGCGAGACAGCGGCGCTCGCGAACAATATCCGTCGATCTGGGTCGACGCGATGGTGGCCGCCGTGCGCATGGCGCTCAAGGAGGCGGCCTTGCCCGCCGAAGCGATCCGATGCCTCGGTGTCTCCGGTCAGCAGCATGGCCTCGCCGTGCTCGACGACCATGGGGCGGTGATCCGTCCGGCCAAGCTCTGGTGCGATACCGAGACGGCGCCCGACAACGAGCGGATCGTTGATGCGTTCGGAGGACCGGCCGCCTGGTTCGAGAAAGTCGGCATCATCCCTCTCACCGGCTATACCATCTCCAAGCTGGCCTTCCTTGCCGATCGCGAGCCGGACAACTTCGCTCGCATCGCGCATATCCTGCTGCCGCACGACTATCTCAACCACTGGCTCACCGGTCGGTTCGTCGCCGAATATGGCGACGCCTCGGGCACCGGTTTCTTCGATGTCCGCAAGCGTGCCTGGGTGCCGGCAGCGCTGTCGCTGATCGATCGTGGTAGTGGTCGTCTCGCCGCCGCGTTGCCCGACCTCATCGCGCCCGATGCCATCGCTGGACAGCTGACCCCAGCTGCGGCCGAAGCGCTCGGCCTTACCACCGACTGTCTGGTGGCAGCCGGCGGTGGCGACAACATGATGGGCGCCATCGGGACAGGCAACGTGCGTGAGGGCGTGGTCACCATCAGCCTTGGGACGTCGGCGACGGTCTTCTCCTACTCCGACACGCCGGTTCTCGACCCGAGCGGCGCCGTGGCTCCCTTCTGCTCGTCGAGCGGCGGTTGGCTGCCTCTGGTTTGCACGATGAACGCTACCAACGTCACATCCGGCGGCGCCCATCTGCTCGGACGCGACATCGGGTTTGTCTCCGAAGCGCTGGAGGGCACGTCGCCGGGCGCCGGCGGCATCACCATGCTGCCGTTCCTCAACGGCGAGCGCACCCCTGACCTGCCCACCGCTCGCGGGACCATCCTTGGCCTGTCCGCCGTCAACATGACGCCGGAAAACCTGATGCGGGCCATGGTCGAAGGCGTCACCTTCGGCGTGCTGGCCGGACTTCATCGCATCCGTGGCGACAAGGCCGCCGAGCGCGTGTTCATGATCGGCGGCGGTGCGCGCAGCAAGCCTTGGCGCCAGATGGTCGCCGACATGACGGGCGCCGAGATCGTCGTTCCCACTGGCGACGAGGCCGGGTGCCTGGGCGCAGCTATCCAGGCGATCTGGGCTTACGGCCGATCCACGGGAGCCGGCGAGGACATCGCCGCGATCGCCGATCGCTGCGTCAGCCTCGATGCCGACAAGACGACGACGCCGGTTGCGAGCCGCAAGGCCGCCTATGACGAGGCTTTCGGGCTCTATCGGGCCAGGCTCGCCGACGTGCATGGCGTCAACTGACGAACGCCAAGCCGATCTCATATTTCGCCACCCGGCCGATCAGGGACCTATCCGATGCAGAAAACTCTTCTTGAGGTCAGAAACATAAGCAAGTCGTTTCCGGGCGTGAAAGCGCTCGAGGACGTCTGCTTTTCTGTGAAGGAAGGCTCGGTTCACGTGCTGTGCGGCGAAAACGGCGCCGGCAAGTCGACCTTGATGAAGATCATCAACGGCATCTACCAGCCCGATGGCGGCGAGACGCTGATCAAGGGTGAGAAGGTGGAGATCACCTCTCCCATCCGCGCCGGCGAACTCGGCGTTTCGATGATCTTTCAGGAGCTGAACTACACGCCCGAAATGACCATCGAGGAAAGCCTGTTCGCCGGGCGCTGGCCGAAGAAGAGCTTCGGGCGGATCGACTGGAAGGCCATCCGCCAGCGGACGCTCAAGCTTCTGGAGCAGGAGAACCTTCCCTACGATCCGGAAATGAAGCTCAAGGACCTTTCGATCTCCAACCTTCAGATGCTGGAAATCCTGAAGGCGATTTCGCGAGACGCCGACATCATCATCATGGATGAACCGACGTCGTCCATCACGAACAAGGAAATCGAAATTCTCTTCGAGAAGATCGCCGATCTTCGCGCGCGCGGCAAAGGCATTGTCTACATCTCGCACAAGATGGACGAGATCTTCCGTATCGCCGACGAGATCTCGATCCTGCGCGACGGCAAGGTCATCGAGACACGGCCGAAGGATCAGTTCGACATCGACTCGGTCATCTCCCTGATGGTCGGCCGCGCGCTCGGGCAAGGGTATCCAAAGGAGGAGCTTCCGGTCGGCGACGTCGTGCTGGAAGTGGATGGCTTCAGCGGACCGACGGGCTTCAGCGACGTCTCGTTCAATGTCAGGAAGGGTGAAATCGTCGGCTTCGCTGGCCTTGTCGGTGCCGGACGTACCGAGGTGATGCGGGCACTGTTCGGGCTCGACGAGCGGTTCGGTGGAACCGTCAAGGTGCACGGTGCTCCCGTCAGGGTTCGCAACGTCCAGGACAGCATCCGCAATGGCGTGGTGATGTTGTCGGAGGATCGGCGGCGTTACGGCATCGTTCCGATCCGCGACGTCAAGGAGAACGTGACCCTGGCCTCAATGGACCAGTTCTTCCAGAAGGGTCGCCTGAACGCGAGCAAGGAGAGAAGTCGGGTCGAGGAGATCTGCAAGAAGATCAACGTGAAGATGGCATCCATCGATGTACAGGTCAGCACCTTGAGCGGTGGAAACCAGCAAAAGGTCGTCCTGTCCAAGTGGATGCTCCAGGACCCGGACATTCTCATCCTCGACGAACCGACGCGCGGCATCGACGTCGGCGCGAAGTTCGAGATCTACAAGCTGATGACCAACCTCGTCAAAGAGGGGAAGTCGATCATCATGGTTTCCTCCGAACTCCCGGAACTGATCGGCATGTGTGACCGCATGTACGTGATGGCAGAGGGGCGGATAACAGGCGAGCTCGACAGGGCCGAGTTCTCTCAAGAAGCAATCATGCGCTACGCGATGAACATGACCAGGAAAGCGGTCTGATCGCTAACTGGCCGACGAGATGCAAAAGGGGCGGAAAATGAACAACCTGATGACGAGGGAGAAGTGGCAGACCATCAAGTCGCGATACTCCATTTACTTGGTTCTTATCGTGATGATCATCGTCTGCAATCTGCTGAACGAGAACTTCCTCTCGCCGCGGAACCTCTCGAATATCTCGGCTCAGATCTCCGTGACGACGATTCTGGCCTTCGGAGAGACGATCCTAATCATCGGCGGCCTCCTGGACCTTTCCTGCGGCTCGGTGCTGGCGCTGGCGGGCGTCCTGTCCGTCTATGTCTTCAAGGAAACGGGCTCGCTGTCTCTCGCCTTCGCCGTCGGTCTGATCGTCGGCGTGCTCTGCAACTTCGTCAACGGCATCCTTGTCCGACGCTTCAATATTCCGGCCTTCATCGCCACCCTGGCGATGATGACGGTGGCGCGCGGCATCGCGCTTCTCTTCACCAAGGGCCAGAACCTCTACCAGATCGGCGATTACGTCTGGTTCGGGCAGGGCAAGATCGGCTTCGTTCCGCTGCCGGTCTTCTTCATGATCATCGTCGGCATCGTGACCTGGTACATCCTCGGTCACACCAGCTTCGGCCGCTCGCTCTACGCTGTCGGCGGCAATGAAGAGGCAGCCCGGGCTTCCGGCATCAACGTCGGCCGGATCAAGATCGGCGCCTATCTCATCAACGGCGCGTTCGTCGGCCTTGCCGGCATCCTGCTGATGGCCCGCACCAACGTCGGCGCTCCCAACGCGGGTCAGGGCTACGAGTTCGAGGCGCTGACCGCCGCCATCATCGGCGGAACCAGCTTCTCCGGCGGCCTCGGAACGGCCGGTGGAACCCTCGCTGGCGCGTTCATCGTCGGCTTCCTCAACAACATCATGAATTTGACCGGCGTCGACTCGTATCTGCAGCAAGTCATCAAGGGCGGCATCATTGCCCTGGCTGTCGGTTACGACATGTGGGCCAAGGTCAATCGCACCCGGAAGACCCTGGGTGCAGCCAAGCTACCGAATGAGCGAAAGGAGGCAAAAGCTTAGTGCGTTCGCTTTGGAGGAAACGCGGGGCTTACGTCGATCGATAGACGCCCCATCAAGCAGATATCTTGGAGGAGATACAAATGAAGTTCATGAAATCCATCCGCACCGTTACGGCTGTGGCCGCCCTGTGTCTGGCCGCGACGACGGTTGCTCAGGCTGAGAACTACAAGATTGCCTTCATCGCCCGCGCCCAGGCGGACTCCTTTGCCGCCTGGCTGGCCAACGGCATCATGGACGAAGTCAAGAAGTACCCGGACATGACGGTCGACGTCATGGACGCCCAGGCTGACGACGCCAAGGAGAACGCGTTCATCGAAAACGCCGTCGCCAACAAGTACGACCTGATCATCGTCCAGCCGAACAACGGCGAAGCTCAGCGTCCCTATGTCGAGCAGGCCGTCAAGGATGGCGTCAAGGTCATCACGACGAACGCTCGCATCAAGGACATCCCCGGCTCGTCGTCTGTTGACGCCGATCCGTATGAGCAGGCTGCCGTGAACGCCCGTCTGGCGCTCGAGCAGGTCCCGCAGGGCGCCAGCGTCGTCGTGCTGAACGGCCCGTCGGGCAACATGCACGCCGACATGCGCCGCGATGCCTGGCAGAAGGAGTTCTTCGACAAGCGTTCGGACGTGAAGATCGTCGGCGAGCAGATCGCGCACTGGAACAAGGAAGAAGCCATGCGCTTCATGGAGGACTGGGTCCAGGCCAACGACAAGATCGACGCCGTCGTTTCCATGAATGACAACATGGCCGCCGGTGCCCTGGAAGTCGTCAAGGACGATCCGAAGTTCGACAAGATGCTCGCCTACGGCGTCGACGGCACCGCCGAGGCCATGCTGCTGATCCAGGAAGGTCGCATGACCTCCACGGCGCTGCAGAACGCCTATGACCTCGCTGCCAAGAACATCAGCGTCGCTCACGACCTGCTGACCGGCAAGATCGAGCAGATCGACACCGACATCGACTGTCCGCTGGTGACCAAGGACAACGTGGCCGAGTTCATCGAGATCCACAAGAAGTCGGGCGCCATCAAGTAATTGATGGATTGATCGACCGACTGGGGCGGGACCGTCTTCCCGCCCCTTTTTTTGTTTGGATTCCTCTGGAAGCCGGCCAACCGTTCGTCCCGGCGAAGAGCGTCGTTCTCACGCTGGATACCGGCTTGCGCCGGGGTGGCGGTGAGCTTTCTGGCATTGCTGACGATTTGAGGTCACATTTTCTGTTTGAAATGTCGAGCCTGCCGTCTCGATAGAATGGAGACCCCGATGATCGTTCAGGCTTGCATCAACGGAGCCCGCCCCTTCGACTATCATCCGGCCTTGCCACTGACGGTCGAGGCCATGGCGCGAGACAGCGCCGCTTGTGTCGCCGCAGGAGCGGCCGAGATTCACCTTCATGCCCGCGCCGCCGACGGTCGCGAAAGCCTCGCGGCTGTCGATGAGACGATCCGCCTCGTGCGGCGTGCCTGTCCGGGGACGCTCCTCGGCGTGTCCACCGGCGCCTGGATCGAAAATGATCAGCGCCGGACGCGAGACTACATCGCCGCCTGGCGGGTGCTGCCGGACTACGCTTCGGTCAACCTGTCCGAGCCGGATTCCCCGGCGATCATCGACCTATTGCACGGCATGGGTGTCGGCGTCGAGGCTGGGCTGGCGAGCGTCGATGACGCCAAGCGGTTCGTTACCCTGCGGGACTGTCGCCGCGTTCTGCGCATCCTGATCGAAATCGAAGAGCAGGAAATCGAGACAGGGGAGACTGCGGTCGATGGGATCGTCGCGATTCTCGGCGAGGCGGGCGTGGCCCGGCCGATCCTCCTCCATGGGGTCGATGCAACTGTCTGGCACTTCGTCGAGCTGGCGCGGCGGCGTCGGTGGTCCACTCGCGTCGGCCTGGAGGACGGTTGCCGCCGCGCTGCGGGCGAAATGGCCCGCGACAACGCGCAACTGGTGACGGATGCCGTCAGGATGATGCGATAGTCTCGGAACTGAGGAGAAGGGCTTCGCTCATGAACGGAGGGCGGTGCCAAGCGAGGAGCGAAGCATGATTCTGCATCGAGGCCGGCTGATCGACCATGTTCAGCTGAGGGCCAGGGACTTTCCGGCAACGGCGAAGTTCTACCGCGCAGTGCTCGGGGCTCTCGACTGCCCGCTTCTGGCGGACGACGACTGGCATATCGCCTGTGACGAACTCTGGATCGACGCCTTGGGAGAGGACGAGAGCGAGGCGACGCACGTGCATCTGGCGTTCCAGGCCGGCGACCAGGAGGCGGTCAAGCGGTTCTATCAGGCAGGGCTCGCTGCCGGCGGCCGCGATAATGGCGGCCCAGGGATAAGGTCGTATCACCCCGGCTATTACGCAGTCTTCCTGTTCGATCCGGATGGCAACAACGTCGAGGCCGTCTTCCAGGGGGCAGCCCCCCGCTCGGCGGCTTCGGTCGAGATCGACATTGGCGTGTAGCCCTTCTCGCGGGCCTCGACCTTTTGTCAGATTAATGCGAGGTTCACCCGAATGGCGTTCGGTGAAGGCAATCGGTCTGCCGATGCGCCCTGAGGAGCTGAAAGGGAGAGGCAGTCCATGGCCAAGTTACGTTGGGGCATTCTGGCAACCGGCTGGATCGCCGATCTTTTTGTGCAGGATCTCCTCGACAACGACATGGAGGTGGTGGCGGTCGGCTCGCGGTCCATCGAGAAAGCGGTCGCTTTCGCCACCAAGCACGGCATTCCCCGCTCGCACGGCAGCTACGAGGCGCTTGCCGCCGATCCGGAAGTCGATGTCGTCTATATCGCGACGCCGCATCCGTTTCACGCGAGCGCGGCCGAACTCTGTATTACCGAGGGCAAGCATGTCCTGATCGAGAAATCTTTCACGCTGAATGGCGCCGAGGCGCGGCATTTGCTGGCCTTGTCGCGCAAGCATGACGTCGTCGTGCTCGAAGCCATGTGGACCCGCTTCCTGCCTCACATGGTGCGGCTGCGCGAGGCGCTGGCCAGCGGCATGATCGGCGAGATCCGGACGCTTCTGGCAACCCATACCCAGGACTTGCCTGACGACCCGAGCCACCGACTCAATGCGCTGGAGCTCGGCGGTGGCGCACTGCTGGATCTCGGCATCTACCCCATCTCCTTCGCCTTCGACATGTTGGGGCAACCGTCAACGGTTATTGCTTCGGGGCGCCTCAAGTCCACCGGCGCCGACGCCGAAGTGTCGACCATGTTCCGCTACCCGAATGGCGCCTCTTCCATAACGGTGTCGGCCAGCGATGCGCCGGGCGCCAACAGAGCCGAGATCAACGGCACCGAGGGCCATGTCGAGATTGACGGCGTCTGGTACACGCCGACCAGCTTCCGGATCTATGACAGTCAGAAGAATCTGCTTGAGGAGTTCAAGCCTGCCGACATGAAGGGGCGTGGCATGCACTTCCAGGCCGTGGAGCTGGAACGACTGGTCGCTGCGGGCGAGCGGACCAGTCCCATCTTGCCGCTCGAACAGAGCGTTGCCATCATGGAGACGCTCGACGATATCAGACGGCAGATCGGGGTGGTCTATCCCGGCGAGGCGCGCGTCTCCGTCTAAGTGGCTGTTCTCTAATAAGAAACGGCGGTCGCGACACTGGCTTGTCGCGGCCGCCCTTGCGTTCAGATGGCGTCGTTCGCGGTCAGGCGACGAAGCCTTCGAGGAGGAGAACGCCGATCAGGCCGAGCACAGAGACAATGGTGGACAGAACCGTCCACGTCCCGAAGGTCTCCTTCATCGACAGGCCGAAATACTCCTTGAACATCCAGAAGCCGGCGTCGTTGACGTGGCTGCAGACCGCCGATCCGGCACCCGTCGCGAGGGTCACCAGGGCGAGGTTGACGTTGTGCGTCGCGAGCATGGGAATGACCAAGCCTGCGGTCGAGATGGCTGCGACCGTCGCTGAGCCGAGGGAGATGCGCAGAAGTGCTGCGACGCCCCAGGCGAAGATCAGCGGCGAAGCATTCGTGCCGGCAAACAGCTCGGCAACATACTTGCCGACGCCGCCATCGATCAGCACCTGCTTGAAGGCGCCGCCGCCACCGATGATCAGCAGCATCATGCCGATGTGGCTCGCCGCCGAGGTGCAGGACGCCATGATGTCCTTGACCGGGATGTTGCGCCTAGCGCCCATGGTCCACATGGCGAACAGGAGCGACACAACCATCGCCACGGAGGCGTCGCCCACGAGGCGGATGATTGCGAAGGCCGAGTTGTCGGCGAGGCCGGCCTCGCTGCGGATCACGGCGATGATGGCCGCGGCCGACATCATGATCACCGGCAGCATGGCGGTGAGCACGGAGATGCCGAAGGCGGGCGTCTTTTCGAGGTCGAAGCTCTTGAAGGACCCGATGGCGTCGAGGTCGGCTTTCTTGGCAAAGCCCGACGGCACGATCCGCTTGGCGATGGCGTTGTAGATCGGACCGCCGATGATCACCGCCGGAATGGCGATCATGATGCCGTAGACCAGAACCTGGCCGATGTCGGCGCCATACTCGCCGGCGATGACCGTCGGGCCGGGGTGCGGCGGCAGGAAGGCATGGGTGGCCAGCAGCGCGGCGCACATCGGCACGCCGAGGTGCAGCGGAGACAGCTTCATCTGCTTGGCCATGGTCAGGACGATCGGCACCAGAAGCACCAGGCCGACCTCGAAGAACAGGGCGATGCCGATGATGAACGAGGCGACGACCACCGCCCACTGCACGTTCTTCTCGCCGAACTTCTCAATGAGTGTGACGGCGATGCGCTGCGCGCCGCCGGCGTCGGAGATCAGACGGCCGAGCATGGCGCCGAGGCCGAAGATCAGGGCGATGTGACCGAGCGTGCCGCCGAGGCCACTCTCGATGGACTTCACCACCTTGTCGAGCGGCAGGCCAAGAGCAAGCGCGACGCAGAAGGAGACGATGATCAGCGAAACGAACGTATTCAGTTTCAGCTTCATGATCAGGAGCAGCAGCAGCACAATGCCGGCCACGACGATGACTAAAGGCATTTCTCTTCCCTTGGTTTGGCTAGCGATACCGGCCATGCCGGCGAAGACAACAGTCCACCCGCTCCGGATCGGCATGTCGCCGTTCCAGTGCCTATGGTCCGTCGCGTTGTTCGGATGGACGACCAGCCCCCTCGGCCGCCGTGCCCTCCACATGCCGGCTATAGCGCCAGCAGTTTTATGGAGAAGAGACGCTGCCGCCTCTTCTCCGGTTTTCGTCAGCTGTTCTTGGCGGCCAGTGCGGCGCGACCGGCTTCCAGCACTTCGATGATCTTGTCGGCGTCGTAGACGCAGCCCTGCCAGGTGCCGCCGCTTGCCGCCTGCAACGCCGCCCAGAGACGGGTGTCGTCGGGCAGTTCGGCCTGCGGCGCCAGATCCGGGTGCGGTTGACGCGCGGCCAGGATGGCGGCGCCTTCCTCGGCGGTGGCTGGCGCTTCCTCGGTGCCGAGGAAGTTCAGCGAGCCCGTCAGCTTGCGGCAGTCGACGATCATCTCGACGATGTCGCCGTCACGCAGCTTGCCGATGGGGCCACCGGCCAGCGCTTCCGGTCCGACATGGCCGATGCATGCGCCGGTGGACACGCCGGAGAAGCGGGCGTCGGTGACGAGCGCCACGTGCTTGCCGTAGGAGAGGTGCTTCAGCGCGGAAGTGACTTGGTAGGTCTCTTCCATGCCGGTGCCGGACGGCCCGGCGCCGATCAACACCATCAGATCGCCGGCGACGATCTTGCCGGACTTGATGGCGTGGATGGCATCGACCTCGGAGACGAAAACCTTCGCCTTGGCCTTGTGCCGATAGACGCCGTCCTCGCCGATCACCGAGGGATCGATGGCCGTCGACTTGATCACCGAGCCTTCCGGCGCGATGTTGCCGATCGGGAAGGTGATGGTGGAGGTGAGGCCACGGGCCGCCGCCTTGGCGGGCGGCATGATCACGTCGTCTGGGCTAACGCCGTCCTGCTTTTCGAGCATTTCGCGGAAGCGGCGGCGGCGTTCGGACGTTTGCCACCAGTCGAGGTTGGCGCCCAGCGTTTCGCCCGTCACGGTGAGGACGTCGAGATTGAGCAGGCCGAGTTCACGCAGGTGGAGCATTACTTCCGGCACGCCGCCGGCCATGAAGGCGCGAACGGTGGGATGATAGACCGGTCCGTTGGGAATGACACTGACGAGGCGCGGCACGCGACGGTTCACCGCCGTCCAGTCCTCGACAGTGGGCATGGGCAGTCCAGCTGCATGAGCGATGGCCGGCAGATGCAGCAACAGGTTGGTCGAGCCACCGAAAGCGGCATGCACCACCATGGCGTTCTCGATCGCCTTGGACGTCACGATGTCCTTGGTCGTGATGCCCCGTTCCTCGAGCTGCAGCACCGCTCGCGCGGACTGGCGGGCAACTTCCAGCCACACCGGCTGGCCGGACGGAGACAGAGCCGAGTGCGGCAGGGCAAGGCCGAGACCCTCGGAGATGACCTGCGACGTGCCGGCCGTGCCGAGGAACTGGCAACCGCCACCGGCCGATGCGCAGGCGCGACAGCCGAGTTCGCTGGCTTCGTCCAGCGTCAGCTCGCCGTTGGCGAAACGGGCGCCGATAGTCTGCACCTTGCCCGCGTCTTCGCCCTTGGTCGGCATCAGCGTGGCGCCGCCGGGAACGAGGATGGTGGGCAGGTCGCGCTGGGCGGCCAACGCCATCATCAGTGCCGGCAGGCCCTTGTCGCAGGCCGCAAGGCCGATGACCGCCTTGCGCACTGGCGTCGAGCGGATCAGCCGACGGAAGACGATGGCTGCGTCGTTGCGGTAGGGCAGGGAGTCGAACATGCCCGTGGTGCCTTGCGTGCGGCCGTCACAGGGATCGCTGACGTAAGCGGCGTAGGGAACGCCGCCGGCCTTGGCCACCTCGAGCGCCGCCGCCTCGAACTGAAGCGGTGTCTCATAGTGGCCGGTGTGCAGGCCGAGGGCGATCGGCTTGCCGTCCGCGCCACGGATGCCGCCGGTAATGCCGATGACCAGCACTTCCTTGCCGTTCAGCTTTTCCGGTTCCCAACCCATGCCGGCGTTGAGGGTCATGCCGAAAATGTCGCCGCTCGGGCGGTTGATCAGCATGTCCGGCGTCAGCGGCAATTTGCCGGCGGGGCCGGGAGCATTGGTTGCCGCGACATAGACGGCCTCGTTGCTCTCGTCGTAGATTTCCTTGATGGACATTGGGCCTTCCTCCGACGGTTGGTTGGTTATTTGACGAGGCCAGCCTGCTTCAGCAGATCGGCTAGGCGGGCCAGCTTGTCGGCGGCCAGCGGACCGGCGGGCGGCAGGCAGTAGGTGGAGATGTCGAGGCCCGTGAGGCGCATCGCTTCCTTGACCACGTTCACGAAGGGCGTGTCGAGACCGTACATCGACGGAAGGCGGATCAGGCGGCTGTGCAGCTCGACGGCCTTGGCGAAGTCGCCGGCCCGGAAGGCCTTGTAGATGCCGATGGAAAGCTCCGGCGCGAAGTTGCCGCTGGCCGAGATGACGCCGGCGCCGCCGAGCATCAGTGTGGTCAGCAGGTGGTCGTCATAGCCGGCGAGAACCTGAAAGCCGGGCTGAACGGTGCCGACGACGTTGATCATCTCGCGGATATGGCCGATGGAGTCGATGGTCTCCTTGATGCCGACCACATTGGGCGCGGCCTCGACCACCGACTTCACGAACGCCGGCGTCAAGTCCTGACCGGTCAGGAAGGGGATGTTGTAGAGCAGAACCGGCAGCTTGGTGGCGCCGGCGATGTCGGTGAAGTAGTTGAGAAGGCGCGGCTCGGTGACTTTCCAGTAGGACGGATTGACCGCGACGATGCCATCGGCGCCGATGGATTCGGCGTGGACGGCGAGCTCGACGGCTTCGCGCTGGTTGTTGGAGCCGACGCCAATGAGCACCTTGGCCCGGCCGGCGGTCTGCTTCACGGCGAACTCCGCCACAGTCTTCCGCTCGGCGGTCGACATCTGGGAGAACTCCCCGCCGGTGCCGCACATGAAGAGGCCATCCACACCGGCGGCGATCAGCTTCTCGATCACCAGCGCCTGCCCCTTGGGGTCAAAGACGCCCGCCTCGGTAAAGATGGTCGACACCGGCGGAATGATGCCTTCGAAACGCGTCTCTGCCATCGGAAACTCCTGAGCCTCATGTCTAGGCGTTCTACATTATAGAACGATGTTTTATAATGTCGTACGTTAGCGATGGCTACGGGGTCGGTAAATCCGGGATGCTGTGTAGGCAAAGACCCGCATCCAATGGGTTTCTATGGAGACGAGCGGCTATGGTGCTGTATGTGAAAGGTAATTCCGGAAATCTCTCACAGGAGAAGGCATCGGTACTACCTGCCTGGCTGGTGCCCTGGCCTGTTTTCCGCGCTTGGATTGTGGTCGCAGGCGCACTAATCGAACTGAAATCAAGAATCGCAGGACCGCGATCTGCCGCTGGAGTTGCCGTGAGATGCCGTTGATTCAGGCCGTGGAGCGTGCCCTTAACATTCTCGACCTCTTCAGCGAGCAGAAGGTTGAACTCAACCTTGCCGAGATCAGCCAGCTGACCGGGCTGCACAAGAGCACCCTCCACTCGCTTCTGAAGACACTGCAGGCCCAGGGCTATATCGAGCAGACAGAGTCCAACGCCCCATATCGGCTTGGCGTGAAGCTTCTCGAACGCGGCTACCTCGTTCAGCGCTCCCGCGACTTCATCGCCATTGCGCGGCCCTTCCTCGAAGAGCTGTCGGAAAGAACGGGCCAGACGGTTCATCTTGGCGTGCTCGACGGCAAGTCGGGCGTTTACGTCGACAAGGTCGAGGGCACGCGTTCGATCATCGTCTACTCGCGGATCGGCCGGCGCATGCCGATCCACACGACGGCCATAGGCAAGGTTCTGCTGGCCTTTCAGTCGCCTGCCGTCATCGGCAGGACGCTCGATGGCTACGACTTCGCAACCGCCACCGAGAACACCATTACCGAGCGCGGAGCGTATGAAGCGGCGCTCGCCAAGGTGCGCACGGATGGCTTTGCCGTCGATGAGCAGGAAAACGTCCGGGGGTGCCGCTGCGCCGCCGTTCCCGTGTGGGGCCACGACCGAAAGCTGGTCGCCGCCATCTCCATTTCGACGGTTGTCGAGAATGTGTCGTTGGACGAGTTCAAGTCGTTCATCGAACAGTTGAAGATCACCGGTGCCAGCGTGTCGCACGACCTCGGCTACTGATTGGTGATATGGGAAAACGAAGCTGCCGGCCGCCGAGCTGACGGCCGGTGGCTTTTGAGTACGTCCAAGGCTGGATCATCTCCAGGTGCGCCAGGGCCTCAGCCGGCTCTCGCCGCCTTTGTTGCCTTGGCCCACCAGACCAAATCGTCGAGCGCCGCCTTTGCGGAGGGCAAAAGGTTGGCCTCGATATCCTCGATGGGCTTGTTCGCTCCCATCGGCGATACGGCCATGAAGTCACCGCCGCCGATATGAACGGCGCTGCGGGTCGGAACCATCTGCAACTCTATGCCAATCAGGCGCAGGTGCTCGATGGCTCGTGCTGCCCCCAGGCCACCATAACCGATGGCGGTGAACGGCTTGCGATTCCACTCTATGTAAGCCTGATCGAGAGCGTTCTTGAGGGCGCCCGTGATCGAACGATTGTACTCGGCAACGACGAAAATATAGCCATCGAAACGGGCGATGGTCTGCTGCCAGCGGGTCGCTGCCGGATCCTCGCTGGGCATCCACAAGTTCGATGCCTTCTCGGCAAAGAACGGCAGCGCATAGTCCCGCAGGTCGACAAGCTCGACCTCCATGTCTTCCCGGGCCTGGGCTTGCTTGAGCATCCACTGTGCCGGCTTGTCGGCGAAGCGGGTGGGGCGCGTGGATCCGATGATAAGGGCGATCCTGGGCTTAAAAGACATGGTGGCCTCATCTATGTTCGTATTAATAGGTACCTACCTTACAGCTGATGCGCGCTCCGACAAGGGGCACCTTCGGGTATCAGGCCAGCCGGAGGAAGCCAGCGCCCACCGTCGCTTCGGTCTGGCGACGTGTCTGGTTGGTCCCAAAGCGAACGTGTTGCCGATCTTGAAAGGCTCCATCTTGGACGCCTGAGGTCAACAGGTCGCGACAGGCCGCCGCGCGGCAGCCCGACAAGAACCGGGATTGTTCGCCGTGCTGTCTTTCAGCCGAGAGCCGTCGCCCCCTCTTCGGCCGTACCGACGGCCCTCCGCAGCACGCCGAACAGGCGCCTGTCGCTGCTTTCGATGCCGGGCTCCGCCATGGCTTGCCGGCGAGTCTCCCACTCTTCAAGGGGGACGAGCACGTCAAGGCGGCCGGTCGCCACGTCGAGCCTGACCAGATCGCCATCTTGGACGCGACCGATGGGACCGCCGCGCGACGCCTCAGGCGTCACATGGATGGCTGCCGGCACCTTGCCGGAGGCACCTGACATGCGCCCGTCGGTGACGAGAGCCACCTTGCGGCCGCGATCCTGCAACAGGCCGAGCGCCGGGGTCAGTTTATGCAGCTCGGGCATGCCGTTGGCCTGTGGCCCCTGGAACCGGACGATGGCGACGAAATCTTCGTCGAGTCCGGCCTTGAAGGCGGCAAGGAAGTCTTCCTGGGAGGCGAAGACGCACGCAGGCGCCTCAACCGCCTGGTGCGCGGTGGCGACAGCGGACGACTTGATCACCGCACGTCCGAGATTGCCGGTAAGAAGCGTGATTCCGCCCGTTGGCTGGAAAGGCGAGCCGATCGCGCGAATGACGGTCTCGTCGCCGCTGGCCAACGGCGTTTCGGCAAACACCAGTTCGCCGTCGGCATCGAGCTCAGGCGTGCGCTCATAGGCGGCAAGGCCTTGTCCTAGAATAGTGAGGGCGTCGTCGTGCAGCAGGCCGGCGCCGCGCAGTTCCCGGACCAGGAAGGGAACGCCGCCGGCATCGCGGAAGCCGTTGACGTCCGCCTTGCCGTTCGGATAGGCGCGCACCAACAGTGGCGTCGCCCCTGAAAGAGCGGAGAAGTCGTCCCAGTCGACGACGAGGCCGGCGGCGCGCGCCATGGCGATCAGGTGGATGGTCAGGTTGGTCGATCCGCCGGTGGCGCACAGGCCGACGATGCCATTGACGAAGGACCGGGCGTCGAGCATCCGGCCGATCGGCAGGCTGTTCTCCCCCGTGCCCGCGATGGCTATGGCACGCGCTACGGCGGCTCGGGTCAAAGCGTCACGTAGAGGCGTGTCGGGCGCCACGAAGGCCGAGCCCGGCAGCATCAGGCCCATGATCTCCATCAGCATCTGGTTGGTGTTGGCGGTGCCATAGAAGGTGCAGGTGCCGGGCGCGTGGTAGGACTTCGACTCGGCCTCGAGCAGATCGGCTTCGGTTGCCGTGCCGGCGGCATTGGCCTGCCTTACTGCGTTCTTCTCGGCGTTGCCGAGGCCGCTCGGCATCGGACCGGACGGGATGAACATCGTCGGCAGATGTCCGAATGCCAGGGCGCCCATGACGAGACCCGGGACGATCTTGTCGCAGATGCCCAGCATCAGCGCGGCGTCGAACATGTCATGCGACAGCGCGACGCCCGTCGACATGGCGATGACATCGCGCGAGAACAGGCTGAACTCCATGCCCGTTCGCCCCTGCGTGATGCCGTCGCACATGGCGGGAGCCCCACCGGCGACCTCTGCGACGGCGCCGAGCCGACGCGCTTCCTCGCGGATCAGCTCCGGATAGCGCTCGTAGGGGCGATGCGCCGAAAGCATGTCGTTGTAGGTGGTGACGATTCCGAGATTGACTGCCTCGCCACCGGCAAGGCGCTGCTTGTCGTCGGCAGGGCATGCCGCGAACCCATGCGCAAGGTTGGAACAGGGCAGACGCCGACGAGCCGGGCCGGCGGCGCGGATTGCATCGAGGGATCTTTCCAGACCATCGAGATAAGCGGTTCGGCTCGCCCGACTACGCTTCTCGATGCGCTCGGTGACGTCGGCGATGGTGGAGCGAACGGTCATGCTTGCCTCTTTTCCTGCTCGAGCCCGAGCGCGGTGAGCCGGGCCATGATGTTGTCGGCCACGGTCGTCGCGGGCGGCGCGATGTCGACGGAAATGGCGCCGGCCGGCTCTTCCAGAGCCGCGAACTGGCTCTCCAGCAGGTCGGGGTTCATGTAGTGTCCCTTGCGGGCACGGAGTCTGCCGGCAATGGTCTCGGCGCTGCCCTTGAGATAAACGAAGACCACGTCGTCGCGCGGCGACAGCAGGTCGCGATAGGCCGCCTTCAGGGCCGAACAAGCGATGACGCGGCTTCGCCCGTCGGCCTGCCAGCCATCGATGGCCTGTCGCAAGGCCCTCAACCAGGGCCAGCGGTCATCGTCGGTCAGCGGAACGCCGGCCCGCATCTTCTCGACGTTGGCGGCCGGATGGAAATCGTCGGCGTCGGAGAAGCCGCAGCCCATCCGCTCCGCCAGCAATCCGCCGACCGTTGTTTTTCCGCTACCCGACACGCCCATGACGACAACGATCATTGCGTCCTCTTTCCCGAACTCAGCGAGGGCTTCTCACCTTGACGTCGTAGACCCGGCCAGCCTCGATGGCGGCGAGCTTTCCGCCGTCAAGGCGTTGGCCGTCGAGTTCAACCACCTGTTCGGCAAGGCCATCCTCGCGGACGAAGTCGACGTTGAAGGTCGCGCCGCGCAGACGTCGGGTGAACGTCAGGTTCTGCCAGGACGACGGCACCTGCGGCGCGATCACCGCGCCCTCGCCATGGCCGCGCACGCCACAGAGCTGCTCGACCACGGTGCGGTAGACCCAGCCGATGGTTCCGGTGTTGAACAGGTTGCTGGAGCGACCGGCGGTGCGCGGAAACTGGCGATAGGCTCCGCGATAGTAGTTGGGGATGTAGACCGGCAACTGCCCGCGCGCGGCGATATCTTCCGGATCAGGGTTGGTGATCATGGCACGCAGCACGCTGAAGCCCCGGTCGCCCTCGCCGATGTGATAGAGCGAGGCGGCGTAGAAGGCGGCGGCGTGGTTGTAGACGGCGCCATTCTCCGCCACGCCGGGCCATTTCTGGGTCAGACGGCCAACGTCTTCCCGCATGGCTGTGAACGACGGCGCCTGAATCTCGACCCCGTAGGGCGTCACCAGTTGCTCGTCGATCGCCTTGAGCATGCGTGCCTTCCGGTCGTCGTCGGTGGCGCCGCAGAGGAAGGCCCAGCTCTGCGCGTTGAGGAAAATGCGGCCTTCCCTGTCGGTCGAAATGCCGAAGACCACGCCGTCGTCGGTAATGCCTCGGCCGTACCAGTCGCCATCCCAGAGGTGGCGGTTGATCCGCGAGACGAGCGCGCCCGCTTCCGTCTTCAACCAGTCGGCGGTCGTCTGGTCTCCCTCGGCGTCGCAGACCTCGGCCCAGAGCGACATGGCGTAGCTCGACGCCTCGGCGAGCCAGCCGGAGATGCCCTTGCCCTTGTAGCCCACCATGTTCATCGGGTCGCACCAGTCGCCCTGCTCGATGTAGGGCAACCCCCGCTCATCGACGGCGGCGGCGAGGAAGCGCAAGGCGCGCGTCACGTGCTCGCGGATGCTGGCCGGCGTGGGGTCGTCGGTCCAGGCGACCATCTCGTCCAGGATGGACCGGTCGCCCGTTTCGTCCAGGTAGGCCTTGACGGCGATCACCAGCCAGACGCCGTGGTCGGTATGGGGTACCTGATTGATGTACTTCAGTTCGGCATCTGGCCTCAGCAGGATGCCGTCCGGCATCTTGCCGCTGGCGTGTTGCTGGCTCACGGCATGACGGATGACATCGCGCGCCGTGTCCGGCCGGATGAACAGCATCCCGAGCGCGTCCTGCAGATAGTTGCGTGTCTGCGGGTCGGTGGTCAGGCGGTTGGTGTCGCCATGGTAAAACGCTTGACGCGGCAGCCAGTGATTGACGACGTGGTTGAAGGTTTCATCCGGCGACCGGATCTCAAGACAGCTGCGCCCGGCCTCCACGACATAGGCGTGGGCTGCGCTCCGGATCGCCTCGATGTCGCCATCCAGGTACTTCCGGCGTAGCTCCGCGATTTCCGCTTCGTTCTTCGCCGGGCCGAACACGAAGCGGAAGGCTTCGCTTTCACCGCCTGCGATCGTCAGATCCCACTGCATGACGCAGGCCGGGATCTCGTAATACGCCTCGCCGTCGCCAAGGTGACCGCCGTCGGCGAGCGCCGAGGGGGCCTGCAGCCCGCCTTCGCCTTCGAAGGCCTGCTGCGCCACCTCGAAATGGTCCGGATGCCGATCGGCGGCAAGGAAGGTCATGTCCTTCAAGTGCTGGTTTTTGAAGTACTGTTCGATCTTCTGGTAGGGCGTGATGGAGGTGCAGACCACCGCGTTGAGGCCGGCGTCGAAATGCCCGCCCATGTTCATCCACGACATGAAGCCGACCGGGAAGAAGGGGACGAAGGTGAGGCGCTTCGGCGCGGCCGAGAGGTTGGTCAGCTTCACCGTCCAGACTTCGGCGACGTCGTCCACCGGCAGGACAAGACCGAGTTCGACCCGCACGTCATCCTTCTCGATCAGCCAGCGGATATCGGAAAGCCCTGGCTCGAAGGCGAAGCTGTCGAGCTGGGCTCGTACCGGCTCGTAAGGTGCGGAAAACAGCCCCCCGGTATCGTTGTCGCGGACGTAGAAGAAGCGGCCGGGATGATTGGGATAATAGGTCTGCTCCGGCAGCATGAATGTCGGTGCCGGGATGATCGGGGGATGAGCGTATTTGCGCGGCTCCGGATCCATGTACTGGCTCACGGCGTAGCCGCGGCTGTTCATCTGGATCATCATCCGCCGATTCCACAGGTAGCCGGCGGCATTGGGGGCAAGTGTCGGATCTTCCAGGGTAAACCGGGTTCCGTTGTCGATGAAGGATGGCATCGCTGTTTCTCGGATGGGAAGTGATCGGCGGACGTTCAGGGGCGAGCGGGCCCGGTTGACTGCCGGAGGGAAAGTGACGGTTCGAAACGCTCCTGATAGGGCAGGTCGAGGCCGTAGGTGAGGTTGAGGAGCTGGTGGCAGGCCGACTGGCTCATCTCTTCGATCGGGGCGTGGATCGTGCTGAGCGCCGGCGCCGTGAACGGTGCGAAGTCAACGTCGTCATAGCCGAGAACGGAGACATCCCCAGGCACGGAAATGCCTCGCTTGTGCAGCTCCGCGATGAGTACGAGCGCAACTTTGTCGTTGCCGCAGAAAATGGCCGAGTAGTCCGCGTTCGACGCCATCAGCGCCGCGACGGCACCCTCTCCGCCAGCGTAGGAAAAGGCGCCCTCGATGATTCTGCTCGGAGATACCGGGTAGCCGAGCCTCGCCATTTCGTCCAGGAAAGCGACGTGGCGTTGTCGCGCGTCCTGTGCGGACAGCCGTCCTGTGATCGTCGCGATCCGCGTGTGCCCGAGTTCGACGAGATGTCGGGCCGCCAGTCGTCCGCCAAGGTCATGATCGATCGAGAAGGACCGCCCGGCCAACTCGTCGGTCCGGTGGTTGATCACGACGAGGTTGGGGAACTTCTCGGCATACTTCGCCAGCTCGAACTCGCTTTGCAGAGAGCTGGAAATCAGGATGCCGTCGCAGTCGCGGTTGATGAGGTAGTCCAGATGGGCGAGGCGATCTTCGTTCGACTGCGCGTCCTCGGCGTTGGCGAGGATCATGTGCTTGCCCTGACGACGAAGCGCGCTTTCGATGGTGCGGATCATCATGTGGTAGTAGGGCCCCTCGAGCGAGGGCACCCAGACGCCGATGAGGTCGGATCGGCGCGACGATAGCGACCGTGCCATGCTGTTTGGCCGGTAGTTGAGCTGCTCGATGGCGCGGGCGATTTTCTCGGCCGACTTGAGCGAAACGGAACCGGTTCCAGAAATGTACCTCGAAACAGTCCCGGACCCCACCCCGGCCAGCTTCGCCACGTCCTTTACCGTCGCCATTTCGGATCTCCGATCACCCAGACCTTTGGCACAGTATCAGTTATCCTTTTGTTTTTAAATGGCTGAAAATCAAAACTCACCGATTGCGCATTTCTCCTGCCCTGCTTTTCTTGCAAGGCGCATTGACAAAATCAAGCCTCTCAGTTCAAAAATGGAACCGATCCCACTTTTGGATCAGGAGCCGTTGTCATCCAAGGTCGGGCCGGTCGGATCGCCTTGGCGTTACCCGTATGGGAGGAACCATGATCGGAATGAAGCAGATGGTCGCCGTGTCGGCGATCGCGATTTTGGCCGCGACGGGAGTCGCGAGGGCAGAGGAGCCGCTGAAGGCCGAAGTCATTCACTGGTGGACGTCTGGCGGCGAGTCCGCTGCCATCTCGGTGTTTGCCGATGCCTTCAACGCGGCCGGTGGCGAATGGGTCGACAATGCCGTCGCCGGTGGCTCGGCGGCTCGCAGTGCCGCGATCAACCGCATCATCGGCGGAGATCCCTCGACGGCCGCGCTGTTCAACACCTCGCGCCAGTATCACGAGATCATCGGCGAGGGGCTTCTCAACGACATCGATGCCGTTGCCACCCAGAACAACTGGGACAAGGTTCTGCCCGAGCCGATCATCAAGGCGGTCAAGGTCGATGGAAAGTACTACGCCGCGCCGGTGAACATCCACATGCCCTTGTGGATCTGGTACTCGTCTGCCGCGCTCGACAAGGCCGGCGTCGAGAAGCCGCCGGAAACCATGGATGAGTTCTTCGCCGCTCTCGACAAGCTCAAGGCGGCCGGCATCACCCCGCTCGCCCTCGGTGGCCAGCGTTGGCAGGAAAACTCGCTGTTCTCGGCGGTGCTGACCAACGTCGGCGGCGGCAAGCTGTGGAAGTCGGTCTACGGCGACAAGGACGAGGCGGCGATCCGCTCGCCGGAGTTCCGCAAGGTCGTCGAGACCTTCATCAGCCTCAAGCCCTATGTCGATCAGGCCTCGCCGGGCCGCAACTGGAACGATACCACTGCGCTTCTGATCAAGAACGAAGCCGGTTTCCAGGTGATGGGTGACTGGGCCAAGGGCGAGTTCAAGCAGGCCAACAAGGAAATCGGCAAGGACTACGGCTGCATTCCGGGTCTCCGCCCCGACTCGCCCTATGTCCTTGGCGGTGACGTCTTCGTCTTCCCCAAGACCGACAATGCCGAACAGATCAAGGCCCAGCATCTTCTCGTCGAGATCATGACCAATCCCGACGTCCAGGTGAAGTTCAACAACCTCAAGGGCTCGATCCCGATCCGCGCCGACGTCGATGTGTCGAGCCTCGATGCTTGCGCCCAGCTCGGCATGAAGATCATGTCCGACCCTGCCCGCCAGGCGCCTGACGCTTCCCAGATGATGGAAGAGTTCGTCTATGGCTCGGTGCAGGACATCGTCACCGAGCTCTGGAACACGCCGATGACCGTCGATCAGGCGATCGACCGGTTCGACAAGGCCCTGAGAGGCTGATCCTGCCTCAAGAGCGCGGGAAGGCGGTGTTCCGCCTTCCCGCCAGCAACACGGGAGGAACAAGTGGGAGCTGATCTCACTCGGCATGTGAAGCGCAACATAGTTGCCTACATCGCCCTGCTACCGATGGCCGCCGTCGTCATCTTCGCCTATCTCGGCACCATGGCCTGGTCGGTCCGGCTATCGTTTTCAAGCTCGAAGCTTCTTCCCCGGAACGACTTCGTCGGCTTTGCCCAGTATGTCACGCTGTTCGACACGTCGCGGTGGCAGACCTCGCTCGGCAATCTGGCCATCATCGCCTTTTTCTTCCTGCTGATCTGCTTCGTGCTCGGCTGTCTCCTGGCGATCTTCATCGACCAGAACGTTCGCGCCGAAAGCCTGTTCCGCACGGTGTTCCTCTATCCTTACGCCATGTCCTTCGTGGTGGCCGGCCTCATCTGGCAGTGGATCCTCAACCCGGACCTGGGCATCCAGCACACCATGCATGGTCTCGGCTTTTCCGGCTTCGTCCTCGATTGGGTGGTCAATCCGCAGATGGTGCTCTACGCCATCATCCTGGCGACCGTCTGGCACGGCTCCGGGCTGGTCATGGCGCTGATCCTGGCCGGACTGCGCGGCGTCGATACCGAGATCTGGAAGGCGACGCGCATCGACGGGATTCCGGCCTGGCGCGTCTATGTTTCGATCGTCCTGCCGATGCTCAGGCCGATGATCATCACGTCGCTGGTTCTTCTGTCGATCAGCATCGTCAAGATGTACGACGTCGTTGTCGCGATGACCAATGGTGGCCCCGGCACGGCCAGCGAAGTGCCGGCCAAGTTCATCATGGACAACCTGTTCGAACGGGCCAACATCGGCCTCGCCACGGCGGCCTCGACAGTGATGCTTGTGACTGTGCTGCTGGTCATGGCGCCCGTCATCTACTCCCAATACTTCCGGAAGAGCGGGAGGGCGTCGTGATGTCCCAGGCAAAGTCGGCCACCACCAAGCGTCCGCTCACCTACCATGAGGTCTGGGGGCGCGTCGGCATTTACGCCTTTCTCGGCGTGTTGGCGCTATTCTTCCTGCTGCCGCTCTATGTGATGCTCGTCACATCGTTCAAGAGCATGGATGAAGTCCGCCTCGGCCTGATCTTCTCGCTGCCGCAGCAGTTCAGCATCGACGCCTGGGTCAAGGCCTGGACATCGGCCTGCACCGGTCTCGAGTGTACGGGGCTCCAAGTCGGCTTCGGCAACTCGGTGAAGATCCTTGTGCCGAGCGTCGTCCTCTCCATTCTGCTCGGCGCCCTCAACGGCTACGCGCTGTCCTTCTGGAAAGTGAGGGGCGCCAACGTCCTGTTCGCCTGCCTGCTGCTGGGCTCGTTCGTTCCCTATCAGGTGTTCATCTACCCGCTGGTGCGCTTCTACGCCAAGACCGGCATCTACGGATCGCTGCCTGCCATCGTCATCACGCACATCATCTTCGGCATGCCAGTGATGACGCTGCTGTTCCGCAACTATTATTCGGGTTTGCCACTCGAGCTGTTCAAGGCGGCGCGCATCGATGGTGCGGGCTTCTGGAAAATCTTCTTCTCGATCATCCTGCCGATGTCGGTTCCGATCGCCATCGTTGCCGTGATCATGCAGGTAACGGCGATCTGGAACGACTTCCTGCTCGGCCTCGTCTTCGCGGGACGCGACAACCTGCCGATGACCGTCCAGCTCAACAACATCGTCAACACCACCACCGGCGAGCGTGCCTACAACGTCAACATGGCGGCAACCGTGCTCACCTCGCTGGTTCCGCTCACCGTCTACCTGGTGTCCGGCCGCTGGTTCGTGCGCGGCATCGCCTCCGGTGCCGTGAAGGGGTAATTCATGAGTTCCGTTTCCCTCCAGAACATCGACATCAGCTACGGCAACGTGCCGATCGTCAAGAAACTCGACCTGACGATAAAGGATGGTGAGTTCCTTGTCCTGCTCGGGCCGTCCGGCTGCGGCAAGTCGACGCTCCTCAACGCGATCGGCGGCCTGACCGACGTCAGCGGCGGCAGCATTTTCTTCAACGACAAGGACGTCACCTGGACTGACCCCAAGGATCGCGGCATCGGCATGGTCTTCCAGTCCTACGCGCTCTATCCGACCATGAGCGTCGAGCGAAACCTGTCCTTCGGGCTGCGCATCGCCGGCATCGATCGCGCCACCATCGAGAAGAAGGTGAAGTGGGCGTCCGAACTTCTGCAGATCGACCACTTGCTCGATCGCAAGCCGTCGGCATTGTCGGGTGGCCAACGTCAACGCGTCGCCATCGGCCGCGCACTGGTACGCGACGCCGACATCTTCCTGTTCGATGAGCCGCTGTCCAACCTTGATGCCAAGCTTCGTGCCGAGCTGCGCCTTGAGATCAAGAAGCTGCACAAAACGCTGAAGTCGACCATGATCTACGTGACCCACGACCAGATCGAGGCGCTGACGCTGGCCGATCGCATCGCGGTCATGAAGGATGGCATCATCCAGCAGCTCGACACACCGCTCAACGTCTACAACAAGCCGGCCAACGAATTCGTCGGCAGCTTCCTCGGCTCGCCGGCCATGAACAAGGTCGAGGGGCGGCTCGTCTCGGAAGGAGAAAGCCGGTTCTTCATAGCCGGCGATTTCCGGCTGGATGTCAGCCGCTATCCCTTTGCCCAGAACATCGAAAGCAGCCGGAAGGTCGTGCTAGGACTCCGTCCGGAGCACATCCTTCCCGCCAACGGATCGGCGGCGGCCATTGAAGGCCAAGTGTCGCTGGTCGAGCCGATGGGTAGCAACATCCTGGCTTGGTCCACCTTCGATGGGGTCAGCCTGTCGCATCTCGTTGGGCAGGACGACAGTTGCGAGGCGGATCGCACCTTCCCCGTCACCATCGATGTTCAGAAGGCTTCCTTCTTCGACGCGGAGACCGGTTGGCGGCTATAACCAGAGAATACCGGCGGATCGACTGATTGCTGCGATCCGCCGGGGTTCGATCAGTCGGGAAGACGGCGTTTCGTCTCGGCGTCGAACAGATGGAGCGGACCGTCGTCGAACGACAGACGGACTGCCTGCTGCTCGCGCAGGTCGACGCGATCCCGGAACAGTCCGACCACTTCCTCGCCGCCAACGTCGAACACCGCATAGGTCTCCGATCCTGTCGGCTCGACCACCTTGACGGTGGCCGGCAGGCCGCCGACGTCCGTAAGGCGGACGTTCTCTGGTCGTTTGCCGACCAGAATGTGTCGCCCCTCTTCGATGCCGATTGGAAGGGAAGCGGCGACCGCGCCGCCGTTGTCGAGCACGACACCGCTTCCCTGACGCCGCCCTGGGAGGATGTTCATCGAGGGGGAGCCGATGAACTGGGCGACGAAGGTGTTCTCTGGCCGATCGTAGAGCTCGATCGGTGCGCCGGCCTGTTCGACGCGGCCGGCCTGCATGACGACGATACGGTCGGCAAGCGTCATTGCCTCCACCTGGTCATGCGTGACGTAGACGGTGGTGGTGCCGAGCCGCCGGTGCAGCGCCTTGATCTCCGCGCGCATGGAAACGCGCAGCTTGGCGTCGAGGTTGGAGAGCGGCTCGTCGAACAGGAACACCTGCGGGTTCCGGACGATCGACCTGCCCATGGCGACGCGCTGACGTTGGCCGCCCGAGAGCTGACGCGGGTAGCGGTCGAGCAGCGGTGTGAGGCCAAGGATCTCGGCTGCGGCCTTGACCTTCTGGTCCTTCTCGGCAGTGGGCGCCTTGGCCAGCGTCAGCGAGAAAGCCATGTTCTGCGCCACCGTCATGTGCGGATAGAGGGCGTAGTTCTGGAACACCATGGATATGTCGCGCGCCTTGGGCGGCAGGTCGTTGACCACCTGGCCGCCGATGGAAATGGTGCCGCCCGAGATGTCCTCGAGACCGGCGATCATCCGGAGCAGCGTCGACTTGCCGCAACCGGACGGACCGACCAACACCACGAACTCACCATCGGCTATGTCGACGGACACGCCGTGGATCACCTTGGCGGCGCCGTAGTTCTTGACCGCCTCTTGGATCGAGACCGATGCCATTTTTCTTCTCCCTGTTCGGTCTCAGGCGGCCGATACGGCCACGCTATCGGTCGACAGCGCGCCTTCATGAATGACGAGTCCGATGCCGCCATCGGCAAGAGTGGTGTCGCTGTCGTCGCGGGCTTCGAGGCGCGTGCCTTCGACTACGGCGGAGATGGTGCTACCGCTAACGCGCACCTCCATCGGCACCGCCTTTTCAAAGGCGAAGTCGAACGGCGTCTCGGCGAGCACCGATACGGCCTCGTCGCGCACCTTGACGATCTGCAGCCGGCCGTCGCGAACGAGGCGGATGCCGTAATAGCGACGGAGGCCCTGAACGCGTACCGCAAGGCCGCCGTAGCCGCCGAGATGAACCGTGAGGTCGGTCTTCACCGTGTAGTCGGTCCACTCCCGCGTGCCGTGACTGACCATGCCTTCGCCAACGGCCTGGGAAATGCGGAAGCTCGGCGGGAACAGCTTGGAAAAGAAGCTGACGCCATTGACCCAGGCCATGCGCCAGAAGTCGCTGTCCGCCTTTGGCCGGCGCAGCGTGACCTCCGGCGCGCCATCCCAGCGCAACCAGTCGACCAGCACGTGACCGTCGGCCCTTTGCGCCTGGGTGGTGATGGCGATGCCGATCTCACCGATCGGCTGGCCGTCGAACTCCGGAACGCGCCATTCGAGCACCGTCTCGGCACCCGGCGCCAGCTGCGCCGGCTTGCCGTCGACATCGACGAGACGGTCCTTCTCGCCGAATACCTTCAGTGTCAGGCGCACATCGACGGCACCCGAGTTGTTCTTGGGCGCGACCACGCGGGCACGCACCGTCTGGCCGGGATAGACGGTTGGCGTCGCCATCAGCTCATAGGTGCGCATTTCCGTGACGGCGGGCGGCGCGAAGGTCGGCGTCGTCGCGGCTGCGACCTGACCCGGCGCCAGAGCCGTGTAGGCTATGTCCAGCGCCCGGCTTGCGCCCAGGGCGCAGTTGCCGACCCGCAGCCCTGGGTTGGCGTTCGTCCTCATGTGAGGCCGGAAGCCCTGAACGCTGCCCGGTAGCGAGAAGTGGAAGCGGGCGCCATCCTTGGGTAGGGGAAGGGGCGCCTCGCCGGCCAGCTGCCGACCGAGATTGGCGACATAGTAGGCGATGCGCACGGCGTCGTTGATGCCGTTGCCGCCGTCGGCCGAGGAGATCAGCAGACGGTCGGCGACCGGACCGCGCCAGTCGGGGCCGGCTTCGATGCCGTCGAGGCCGAGCATCAGGCCGCTGAGGCAGCCGACGTTGCCGGCGTTGCAGTCGGTATCCCAGCCGGCGGTATTGACGATGCGCTGCGCCGCCTGGAAGTCGTGCGGCGCGTAGAGGATCGCCATGATCATCAGGGCATGGTTGGGCACGACGTGGCAGTTGCCGGGGAACTTGTCGTAGCCGTAGGTGTTCTGGATGAGCTGTCGCGTCGTCAGCCAATCGGGGTTCTCGGCGTGCCACCGGCGGATGTCGGCGATCAGTCGGGCGATCAGGCAATCCCGAGGGATGACCGAGAGGCCGGTATCGATCAGATGATCGATGTCCTTCGAAACGAAGGCTTCCGCCTCCATCGCCGCCCAGAGCGCGGCGGCGTGGACGGACTCGCCATCGTGGCTGACCTGCCCCGCGGCGCGAGCCAGCCGGGCGGCGAGCTCGGGCTTACCCGGAGCCACCATGGCCCAGCCGTCGATAAAGATCTGGGCGCCGATCTGCTCGGCCACCGTGACGCCATTGGTGGCGATCGAGCCGGATGCAGGCGCCGAGATGCCACGCTTGAGATTGAGCCAGGCAGTATGCTCGGTCGAGTTGCCATTGCCACCCCACCACAGGATGGATCGGTGCTCGATCAGATAGTTGAGCCAGGATTTGCCGATATCTTCGGATGAGAGGTCGGGCGAGACGCCGTAGTCCTCAAGCGCCCGCAGGAAGGTGAAAGTGCCGGCGACGTCGTCGTCGGTGACGACGAGATGCTGGCCGAGCCTCTCATGAACGTAATAGTCGATGGGGCCGAGCTTCTCCATGATCTTGGCATAGGTCCAGCCCTCGAAGGGGCGGCCGAGGTAGACGCCGATCAGCTTGCCGAGGACGCCGGCATAGACGCGCTCGAGATAGTCGGAGGGAAGGGACATCGGAACTCTCCGGTAGGTTTGCGGGAACGCCGGGATCAGCCTTTGACCGATCCGCCGGCCATGCCTTCGATGAAGCGGCGCTGCAGGGCGACGAACAGGACGATCACCGGTGTCACGATGATGAGCGCGGCGGCCATGATCTCCCCCCAGTCCGAGGTGTACTGGCCGGACAGCAGGAAGAAGGAGACGACGGCGGTCAGCCGGTCGGTCCGCTGCAGGAACGTGGTGGCGATCAGGAACTCGTTCCAGGAATAGAGCCCGATGATCAGCGCCACGGTGAGAATGCCGGGCGAGACGATCGGCAGCATCACCTTTGAAAACACTTGCCAGTGGGTGGCGCCGTCGATCAGAGCCGCTTCTTCCAGCTCCTTGGGAACAGCGAGAAAGTAGGTCCTGAGCAGCATCACCGCGAAGGGTGAGTAGATCGCCGTGTAGATCAGCGACACTGCGAAGACGTTGTTGATGAGCCCGAGCTTGGCAAAGCCGAAGTAGAGCGGGAACAGGAACAACTGGATCGGCGCCGTGGTGGTGGCGAGAAGGTAGAAGGTGACGATCTTCCAGCTCTTGATCTTGCAGCGGGCCAGCACGTAGGCGGTGAGCGAGCCGGTGGAGCAGACGAGCACGATGGTCAGCGCAGCCAGCAGCGCCGAGTTGAGCATCGTGGTGCCGAAGCGGGCGTCGTTCCAGGCGCGCACGAAGTTATCCCAGCGGTAGACTTCCGGCCAGGAAAGGGGACTCTGAACGATCTGCGTTGCTGGCTTCAGAGAGTTCAGCACCAGAAGCGCGATCGGGAACAGTGTGATCAACAGGAGGATCGCCAACGCCGTGTAGGTGAGGACGAAGGTTGTGCGGCTTTCGATCAGCCTCATTGGTCGAACTCCTTCGCCTGCAGGCGGATGTAGACGGCGGTGGTCGCAAGGCCGAACAGGCTGATCACAACGGCCACGGCGGCGGCCTTGCCGACGGCGAGATCGTAGAAGGCGCTGCGATAGGCAAGCGTCGAGAGAACCTCGCTCGAGAAAGCCGGGCCGCCCTGGGTCAGGATGTAGACGAAGTCGAACACCAGGAACGACCAGATGATGGTCATGATCATCATCAGCGTGATGGTCGGCCGGATTCCGGGCAGCAGCACGTAGCGCAGCATCTGCCAGAAGCTCGCACCTTCTATGCGGGCGGCTTCGATCTGTTCCTGCGGCACCTGTCGCAGGGCCGCAAAGAAGATGACGCAGAGAAAGCCCCACCAGTGCCAAAGATCGACGACGGCGATGCCGTAGAGGGCGGTGGCGGGTTGGGTCAGTGGGTTGGGTACGGGGAAGCCGGCGCGCGTGACGAGGCCGGCGATGCCGGTCAGCGGCGAGTAGATCATGCCCTGCCAGACGCGGGCGGTGATGGCGGTGGCGATCACCATCGGCAGGAAGTAGATGACCTGGAAGAAGGCGCTGCCGCGACGGGCGATCAGCATCATGGTGGCGGCCAGCAGGCCCATGGCGATCGGCACGGTCAGGAAGATCGCCGTCCAGATCACGTTGTTGCCAAGCGCCATCCAGAAGACGCGATCGGCCATGAGCTGGCGGAAGTTGGCGAGGCCGACGAACACCGGCATGCCGATGCCGTCCCAGCGGCAAAAGGCGAGCGCTATGGTCAATGCGGCGGGAACGAAGATGATGACGACGTTGATGAGCAACGTCGGAACCAAGTAGAGGCGATGCATGCTTAAGGTCTCCGGCGAGCGGAAGCGGCCGGCCGGCCGCTTCCATCCGTCGTGCGAGGGGTCAGCGCGCCGGTACGGCCGGCACCTTGCCTTCGGCCTTTTCCTGCTGGAAGGCGGCGTCGAGCTGGGCGAGATAGTCGGCGACGGTCGCGCGGCCGAGCCAAACCTCTTCAATGCCGTTGATCAGCTGGGTGTCGGTGGCCGGCGGCAGGAAGGTCCAGGACGTATAGCCGTACTGGTTCTTGGCGACCGAGTCCGCCAGCGTCTTCATGGTCTCGGCATAGAGAGGCGGCACGGAATCGCTGATCTTGACCATGCTGAGGTCGACCAGCGGCGTGTTCCACTCACCCTGCCAGACGGAGTTCATGGCGCCGTAGAACTCCGGCGAGAACACGTAGTCGATGGCAGCAGCCGCTCCATCCGGATTTTGCGAGGCCGCCGAAATCGACAGGGTCGAGCCGACGCCCAGGGCATAAACCGGGCCGCCGAGCCCATCGGCGCTCGGGAAGCCGACGAAACCGCACTGGTCGGCGTTGTCCTTGAAATAGGACTGGATGTACTGGAAGTGCCAGGTGCCGCTCGGCAGCATCGGCGAACGGCCAGCGGCCATCTGGGCGAAGAACTGTTCGGTTTCGAGCGAGAAATAGTCCGGCCCGAAGTAGCCCTTCTGCCACCAGTCGTTCAACTTGTTGATCGCCGCCACAAAGGGTTCCGCGGTCCAGGGGATTTCGCCCGTCAGCGCCTTGTAGACGTTCTCCGGCCCAGCGATCGAGTTGAAGACGATGGTGACGTAATGCTCGTTGTTGCCGCGCCAGCCGGCATTGCCGGAAGCGAAGGGAACGAGCTTGGCCTTGAGCGCCTCGTCGGCCAGGGCTTCCATCTCGGCAATCGTCGTCGGCGCCTTCCAGCCGTTTTTCTCGAGAACGGCCTTGTTGTAGAACAGGCCGAGCGTCTCGTAGGTCTTGGGCACGGCGTAGAGCTTGCCGTCGTACTTGCCCATCTCAAGGAACACCGGCAGGATTCGCTTGTTCCAGCCGAGCTTCTCCGCGTAGTCGTCGAGCGCCAGCAACTGCCCGGCGCGGGCCATCGGGGCCACATAGCTCGGGCCGGCGGTATAGACGACGTCCGGTCCGCTTCCGGACAGGAGCGCCACGCGCATCTGCTTGTCGAGCTCGGAACCACGGTAGTCGATCGCCAGGTTGTAGTCGGGATGGGCGGCATTGAAGCCTGCGACCAGCACCTTGGCGATAGCCTCCTGCTGCGCAGGCGCGGCGCTTTCATACCACCACGACACCGGCTTGCCGGCGGCGAAGGCAAAGCGGCTCATGAAGGGAACGAGAGATGCGCCCAGGCTTCCTGTGAGAAATGTCCGTCTATCCATTGTGTCCTCCACCTTGTTGTTCTCTCCGGCTCGTCGCGCTTGCTGTCTCGATTTCATCGATCGCTGGAGCCGGTTCCTCTCTCGGCCGGCTTAGGCGCCGGCCGCCTCCCGTCAGCCAAGACCGGACGGGCAACTCCTCGGGTCGAACGCCTCCACGCGCCTTCACGTGGCGAGCGACGACTTTCAAGCCGATGCGCGTTCGATCAGCTTGAAGCGAACCTCTTCCGTGGTGCCATGCGCTGGGCTGAGGCCGCGGAGCCGTTGAAGCAGGGCCTTGGCCGCCAACTCGCCCATCCGCGCCTGAAACTGACTGACGGTGGTGAGCGGCGGCGACACCAGACTTGCGGGTGAGATGTCGTCGAAGCCAACCACGGCCACGTCGTCTGGAATTCTGAGTCCCCGATCGCGCAAAGCCCGCATGACCCCGATCGCCATCAGGTCATTGGCCGCGAAGATGGCGGTCGGACCGTAGCCGCTTTCGAGAATGGACTGCGCCGCGGCGAAGCCTGCCTCCTCGCTAAACGCGTCCGTGATGGTGACGGAGGCGTCCATGCCGGCGGCCGACATGGCCTCGCGATAGCCCTCGACCCGAACGCGCTGCGGGCCGCCGGTGCCGGCCAGCATGGCAATGCGACGATGGCCCCGGCCGACGAGATAGTTGACAACCGCATGGGAAGCCGCGCGGCTATCGACGAAGATGTCGTCGATGGCGATGTCGCCGCCTTTCTTGCAGGCCGACTCGATGCGGACCACCGGGACGCCAGCCTCGACGAGCGAGCGGAAGTCTGTCGCCCTGAGCGTAAAGAACACGCCGATGACCCCGTCGACCCGGCCCTGGTGCGCCCAGTCGAGGAAGTGTCGCTCGCGAGCGGGGTCGCCGTCGGTGTTGACGGTGATGACATCGTAGGCGCCCTCTTGCGCCACAGCCTGCACACCACGGATCAGCACGGGATAGAACGGGTTGGTGATGTCGGGGACGATGCAGGCGATGGTCATCGTTCGGCGCGTCTTGAGCGCCTGCGCAAAACGGTTCGGCGCGTAACCCAGCGCCTTCGCAGCCTCGGTGATGCGCGTCCAGGTGTCGGGCGACACCGTCGGTGCACCGGTCCCGCTCAGCACCATGGATACAGCCGCCTGCGAGACGCCCGCCAGCTTGGCGACATCTTTCTGCGTGGGACGTTTCATGGGTTTGTTTCCGCCCATAGTCTTGTTATACGTATTAGTGATACGAATAATCTAGCGGGCGAAAGCCGTCAAGCGGTGCCTTCGGATATTCCGTAGAAGCCGCGATCGGGTCGTCTGTCATTAGGTGGTCGCGCAATGGAGCAATCGATTGCTCCGATGCTGGAGGCCTTCCAACAAAGCGGACGAGCCGGACGAAGAAGGTGGGCGGGTTCGCTACAGCGACCGGTTTCCCAAACGACCCTTTCTGGCTTGGGATCCGGTGGAAATGACGCCATCAGTTGTTGGCTGGACGTGACGCATCGTCTGTTTTGGGATGATGCGGAATCCGTTGTTCGCCCTGATCGGTGAGCGTCGGAAACTCACCGGCATTCTCGATCGCTTCGATCGGCTCGGCGTCGGTTACATTGTCGACGGGGAGCAGGGCCGACTCGTGGTTTTCCTCGACGGCAAGGCTCTCGCGGGCGGAAAACCAGTGCTGCTCGGCGCGGCCTTCCGGTCGCCCTTCCTCTTCCCAGAGCTGATAGGCTCGGGCACGGATTTTGTCGTCGCGGTTGGTGCTCATTTTCGGCTCCTTTGCGTTCACCAGAGAAACGTAGGAGGGGAGCAAGAGTTCCCGCTGGCGATGGCAAGGGGCAGTCGCGACTGGGTGCCGGCTTGGAGTTGATCAGGCAGGCGCACCCTTCTGTTCGCCGATGCGATCGCGAACGGAAAAGCCGTGCAACGCCGTCAAACCGACCTGGGTGGGCGAGTGCTGTCGCGGAAGATCAGGTCCACCGGCCACACCTCCTGGCATTCGGCTGGGCTCTTGCCGCCAATGAGGTCGGCTGCGATTTCGGCGATGCGTTCGCCGGCCCGATGGATCGACGAGAAGGTGGTGGTCAGAGGCGGGCTGTGCGCCTCCGGCCGGATCGATGAAATGCCGTCGTCGTGGGCGATCACCGAAATGTCGGAGCCGATCGTCAGCCCATTGTCGCGAATGGCGCGGCACGCCCCGATGGCCGAAAAGATGCTTGAACAGATGATGGCGCTGGGCGGCGCTGCGCTTGCCAGCATGCCGGCGGTCAGCCGATAGCCCGCCTCGTCGGTCATGACGTCAGATCCGCTGAGGGTATCCGGGGCTTCAAGCCCGGCACGAAGGAGAGCCGAGCGCCAGCCGGTTTCGCGGTCGACGGCGAAAGCTTGCCGTGCGTCGCCATTAACGAGGCCAATCCACCGGTGACCGAGGCCGATCAGCAACTCGGCGGCCTGCCGGAAGGCGCCTTCGTTGTCGATATCGAGAAAGGCGTGGGGGTGTGACGATTTGGTGCGGCCATGCACCACGCAAGGAATGCCGAGCCTTTCGAGCAACGGCACGCGCGGATCCTCGATGAGCGGGCTCGATAGCACGACGGCATCCACCGAGCCTCGCTGGGCAAGGCGGCGATAGCTTGCCTCTGACGTATCGAGACTGGCGCTGACCAGGATGTCCATCTGCCGACGAGCGGCGCTATTGGTCAGGCCGGACAGGAAGTCGGTGAACAGCGGGTCGAGCAGTGGGTCCTTGTCGGAGGGAAAGACAATGCCAATCACACCGGAGTGTCCGGTTGCCAGGCGGTGCGCGCTGGCATTCGGCGAGTAGTCGAAACGCCGTGCAGCTGCGAGCACCCGCTCCCTCGTATCGGTGCTGACGTCCTGGTAGCCGTTGAGGGCGCGACTGACCGTGCTCTGGGAAAGCCCTAGGTGACGTGCCAGTTCCTTGAGGTTCATGAAGGTGCCGATGAATACAAAACAGGGCGTTTGTATAGCTCCCGCTTATTGGATTGTACAGCTTGTGCAAGGCGTCAAAAGCGCTTTCATAGAAGGATAATTAGCCGCTCATCGGCCCGAGTGGAGAAAAGACAGGCGAAGTCTGGAGGAAACACCAACAATACGCTTCTTCGGCGACAATGATGTGCGGGGACAAAAGCATTGACAGGCGTTCGAGGCCAATGATACGAGAACAAAAGCGCTTTTGAACGGTTCCGATGGGTGGTCGGGCAGGAAAAGGGGAGGAGTGCCGATGAGCGCTCCCGTGTTGACGCTGGGCGGCCTTGGCGAACGTTTCACGCGGCGTCCGGGCAGCCTTCTCGAGCTCGTCGATGATATTGCCGTCCGCTTCGCGGCGCTTGGTGGCTCCTGCCTTCCATCCGCCCTTGATGTCGCTGCTCGCGATCTTCTCGCCCGCTGTCCTGATCCGTCCACCTTGCCGCTCTGGGGCGTACCTTACGTCCTCGACGCCAGCATAGATGTCGTGGGACTTCCCACCTCGATCGGCGTTCCTGCGTTTGACTTTCAGCCGGACTTCGACGCCGTTGTCGTGGAACGGCTGAGGGCGGCCGGCGCCCTTCTGGTCGGCAAGCTTTCTGTTGATCCTCTCGGTCTTGAATCGTCGGTCGCGCGAGCCTCTGCGGCTGTCGCCGCCGGTGTCGCGGCTTTCAGCGTCGTCGGCGATCGTGCCGACGCGATCGCTGTCGATTGCGGCCTGGCTGTCGTCAAGCCGACCCCCGGTCTCGTTTCCACCGAGGGTGTTTCGGCCATTGCCCCCGAGGTCGATGGTATCGTCATTCTCACGTCCAATGTCGCCGACGGCGCGGCGGTGCGGCGCGTGCTTGAGGGCATCGAGGCGGCCGCTCGCCCCGCCAGTCCGATTGGGCGTCTCGGTTTGCTCTGCGATGATGCATCGGCGACGGCGCGTATGACCGCCGAGCGGCTCGGCTTGACGAGGGTCGCCACCGATGGCGCCCCCTTTGCCGAAGTCGCCGCTCTCTCGAGTGATGATATCTGGCTGGCGCCACGGCTTGACACTATGGCGACGGCTTTCGTCGAGCTGCCGGACCTGTTGCCTTCTCGCTTCCGGCGACGGCTCTCGGGGGCGCTTGCCCTCCCGGCGAGCGATCTTGCTCATGCGCAGCATCGTCTTCTGGCGCTGCGCCGAAAGGTCGAGGACGCTTTCTCGAACTTCGATCTGTTGTTCGTGCCATCCGAGTTCGGGTCGACGGGGTTTGTCAGCGCCTGCGGTCTCGCAGCCATCGGACTGCCGGACGGAGGCTCGCTGGTCGGCACTGCCGGCAGCGACGACCGGCTGGCCGAAGCCGCGGTGACGCTTGCCATCGCCGACCTTTCCGGGTCCACTCGTCCGATTGACATCTTGGCGTCATCGCCGTTGGCTCATCGATAGCAGGACCGAAGATTGACGCTTCATCGGCGGCCGGCCCGGACTGGGGCGCTGAAGCCGATGCTCGACCTTTCCAAGGAGACTGAAGTGACTGCCACCTCCGCCCCGACGACCTCGTCGCTGCCCACCGATCCCTGGCGTCTTGTCGAAACCCGTTGGGATGCCGATACCAACCTCCTTCGGGAGACACTGTTCGCGCTCGGAAACGGCCATATCGGCACGCGTGGCAGTCACGACGAGGCCTGGTTGGGCGTAGCCGACGCCAGCATGGAGGGGACCTACGTCAACGGCTTCTACGACACCGAGGCGATCCGCTATCCCGAGAATGCCTATGGCTTCGCTCGCATCAACGAGTTCATGCTCAACCTGCCCAATGCCAAGGGTGTCGAGATCGCAGTCAACGGCGAGCGCTTCAACCTCGCGACCGGGGTGATCCTGTCCTATGAGCGAAGCCTCGATTTCCGCGAGGGGGTGCTTGTCAGAAGTGTCGAGTGGAAGTCGCCGTCCGGCCGGCGGGTGCGCATCGTTTCCAAGCGCGTCGTCAGCCTGTCGCGTAGCGCCATTATCGCTCAGCAAGTAACCGTTACGCCGCTCGATGCCGACGCCAGCATCGAGTTTGTCGCCACGCTCAACAGCACGGTGCAGGGGGGCGAGGAAAGTTTCGACCCCCGTCTTGGGTCCGGTGCCTCGGCCCGGGCGCTCACAACGGTTGAGGCGGTGGCCAGTCCCGGCCGGTCAGTCCTGGTGTCGCGCACCCATAATAGCGGGCTGACGCTGAGGATCGAAACACGGGTCGGCGTGGTTGGCAGGGGCGCAGGCTCAAGCGAAGCATCGGAGAAGAGCGGCGTTCTTTCCCAGCAGTTCCGTATCTCGGCCAAGGCCGGTGAAACCGTCACGCTGGAGAAGATGACCGCCATCGTCACCAGTCGCGATGCGCCGGCTGACGAGTTGGCCGCCCGCGCCGACGAGGCACTGCGTGGAGCGCTCGCCGTCGGCTTCGAAGGGCTCGTCGATGAGCAGCGGGCCAGCCTCGCCGCCTTCTGGGAAAAGGCCGACATCGAGATCGAGGGGGACGACGCCCTGTCGCAGGGCCTCCACTTCAATCTCTATCACCTCTTCCAGTCGATCGGGCGAGACGGTCGTACCAACATTGCCGCCAAGGGGCTGACGGGGGAGGGCTACGAAGGCCACTCCTTCTGGGACACCGAGATCTACGTCCTGCCGGTCTTCCTGCGCACCATGCCGGAACTGGCGCGCGCCGTGCTGCGACACCGCATTGGCTATCTCGACAAGGCGCGAGCCCGCGCCCGTGATCTCGGCCATGTTCGCGGTGCGCTTTACCCTTGGCGGACCATAACGGGTGAGGAGTGCTCGGCCTATTTCCCGGCCGGAACGGCGCAATACCACATCAACGCCGACATCGCCTTCGCCATCAAGCAATATGTCGAGGCCACCGGCGACGCCTCACTGCTCACAGACGGAGCGGCTGAACTTGTGTTCGAGACGGCGCGCGTCTGGGCCGATCTCGCCCATCTCGTGGGCGACGCCTACCATATCGACGAGGTGACGGGGCCGGATGAGTACACGGCACTCGTCAACAACAACTTCTACACCAACGTGATGGCCAAGACCCATCTGGCTTTCGCGGCCGAGATCGCGGGCTGGATGAGCCGGGAAAAGCCAGAGGCCTTCGCCAAGCTCTCCGAGCGGATCGAACTTGCCGGCGAGGAGATCGCGCGCTGGTCGGACGTTTCGGATCGGTTGCGGTTGCCTTACGACGCCAAGCGCGGCATCCACGCCCAGGACGATGCCTTCCTGTCTCGCAAGGTGTGGGATTTCGCCGGGACGGCGGCCGAAAACTATCCGCTGCTCCTGCACTACCATCCGCTGGTGATCTACCGTCACCAGGTTTGCAAGCAGGCCGACGTGCTGCTCGCCCTGTTCCTGCGCGGCGAATTGTTCTCCAAGGCCGTGAAGCGGCGCGACTTCGACTATTACGAGGCCATCACCACCCACGATTCTTCGTTGTCCACCTGCATTCACTCGATCATCGCCGCGGAGGTCGGGCTGGACGAGCGGGCCTATGAGTTCTTCATGGACGCGGCCCGCATGGACATCGACAACAGCCATGGCAACACGTTCCACGGCGTCCATACGGCGGCGATGGGCGGAACCTGGATGAGCGTCGTGCATGGCTTCGCCGGCCTGAGGGCGGTCAAGGGCGAGCTCCACTTCGCCCCTTCGCTGCCGAAGAGCTGGAGCCGCTATCGCTTCCGCCTTGTCGACCATGGGCGGACGCTGGAAGTCGCCGTGTCGGCGTCAGGCACGGAGTTCCGGCTCGTCCAAGGCGATGCCATTCGACTGTTCCACCGCGGCGAACCCGTCGATCTTTCGGCGACCGAGCCGGTGCGTCGCGTTGCCTTGCCAAAGCCTTTCGACAAGAAACCCTTCAAGGCGGTCGTCTTCGATCTCGACGGCGTCATCACCGACACTGCGCGCTTCCACCATCTCGCCTGGAAGCGGCTGGCCGATACGCTCGGGATCGGCTTCGACGACGATCTGGCGGAAAGTCTCAAGGGCATCGATCGCCGCATGTCCCTGCAGATGATCATCGACAAGGGGGGCGTTACGCTGGAACCGGCCGAATTCGATCGCCTCGCCGACATGAAGAACGTCTGGTACAAGGAACTGATCGGGACCATGACCCGGGACGATCTTCTGCCGGGTGCCCTGGACACACTTGAAGCCGTGCGCGCCGCCGGTCTCAGGATCGGTCTCGCCTCGGTCAGCCAGAACGCCCCGGCCATCCTCGAGCGGCTCGGCATCGCCGACATGTTCGATACGGTGGTCGATGCACGCCTCTTGAAACGGGGCAAGCCCGATCCGGAAATCTTCCTGAAGGCGGCGGCTCAGCTCGGGGCCGATCCGGCCGATTGCCTCGGTGTCGAAGACGCCGTGGCCGGCGTCGCCTCGATCAAGGGAGCCGGCATGGCGGCTCTCGGCATCGGCAAGCCGTCGGTTCTGACCGAGGCCGACGCGGTCATACCCAGCCTCGCCGACTTCGTGCTCGCCGACTACGTCGCCTGAAAGCAAAAGTCACGAGGCGCCGGCGCTCTGAAGGCGTCGGCGTCTCTTCACACAACATCCGACGCCGGAATCCGGATGCGACAGATCACGCCAGTCGGCTCGAACTCCAGCGTGGTTCCGCCATGCGGCGAGTACGACAAGCTTCGCGCGATGACCGTGTGCCCAAACCCTTTGCGAGAGAAAGACTTAACAGTCGGACCATCTTTCTCGGCCCACGTCACTTCGACGAACGGCGCGTCGGTCTTGGGGTGAATTTCCAGGTTGATCGAGCCTGCTTCCCCCGACAGGGCGCCATGCTTGGTCGCGTTGGTTGCAAGTTCGTGGAAGATCAGGCCGAGTGCGATGGCGGCGCGCGGATTGAGATTGAGATCGGCGCCGATGATGTTGAAGCGATCTCCGCCGGTTTCCGCATAGGGCGAGACCTCGGCGCTGAAGATCTGGCGGAGCGAAAGGCTTTCCCAGGATGCGTTGGCGAGCAAATCGTGAGTGGCCGCAAGGGCCTCGATACGCCCACTGAACGCCCCCTGGAAACCCTCCAGCGTTTCTTCGTTGGCTGCGGTGCGCTTGCTGATCGACAACACCAGCGCCAGCGTGTTTTTGACGCGGTGATCGAGCTCGCGCATCAGCATATGCATCTGCCGCTCGTCCTTCTTGCGCTGGGAGAGGTCGGCAAGGGTCAGTACGCAGCCTTCGGGGCCATCGTCCGATATGTTGAGGGGCGCGGCGCTGATCATGACGTCCCGCGGTCCGGGGGAAATGGGGGCAAGGGCTTCGATGCCGCGGAGCGGCGTTCCTGATAGCGCGGACTCGATGAGTTCATCGATCTCGATGATACCGGTCGCGTCAGGAAACTTGAGCGGAATTGCTTCGTCCAGTCGTGTGCCGACCAGCTTTTCGGTCGACAACGCCTCGGCGGCGAGATTGGCGTGGGTGATTGTGAGCGTACGATCACAGACGATAACCGCCTCGTTGGTGGAAGCGGTGACCGTATTGGCGATCCGCTCTGCCCGTTCGGCTGCTTCGGCACGGACACGCTCGGTCAGATCGGAGAGGGTTACGGCAAAGCCACGCACGGCTCCAAGGTGTACGGGACGCGCGGAAACGAGGTAACTGCGTTCCACGCCTCTCTCGAGGAAAGACACCGGAACAGCTTTGTGACCGTCGGGGGTGATCAGCTTGCCAATGAGCTGCGATGCGGGCTCGGGAAGGATATCGGAGATATTTCTTCCTTTCAGGCGATCTCCGTCTTCGGAGAACATCTGGCGGAAACGAGCATTCGAGAACAGGACTCGGCCGGTGGAATCGACTGCGACGGCGCCGGGTTCCATGGCCTCCAGGAAGCTTTCGAACGCCAAAGCGTCATCGCCGATGGCAAGGACCTCATCCTTGCCTCCTTCCTCGACCATGGCGGAGCCCACGCCACCGTTGCGAATGGCGGCCAACGTCTCCTCGGCCTCGGCCGCGCGCTGCCGAAGGTCGCCGATCAGGCCTTGCAGCGCCTCTTCCTGTGAGTTCCGCATCATTCGACCTTGAACTTGATCAGTACTTTCCGCTCATCGGAAAGATTGCCGATAATCTCTCCGATGGGAGTGGACAACTCCCTGGCGAGAGTGTCAATCGCCACGATCGTGTGTTCGTGGGCGAGTTGCGAGTTCTTCTGGAGGCCTTCAACTGGATACTGCCTCGGCGGACGAGCGCGAGGTTCGATATGGCTGCTGGAGAGGCTGGAGTCTGACCCGCCACACAAGAGATCGGCTTGCCTGTGAGAGTTGCTGCGAAACGTGGTTCTCAGCAGTGGGCCGTGGCGCGGACGAAAGCGGGCCGTCCCTTGGGAAGGCTAACAAGCCATGCAGGATCAGGAACGATCGGTCAGATCGCGTTCCTGTTCCTGCCGGGCTTCGGCCAGTTGTTTCCGAAGCTCTTCGTCGGCGGACGTGAGGAGCATGACAAGCACGGAAGCTTCAAGGGCTTTTGCCGCCTCGATGAGGCGCGGCAGTTCGTGGCGGAGTGTCAAAGCCTTTTCATCCATCGCCCTCTCCGAAGGTGACCAGAGGCGACGCCGCACCGCCCCAGCAACTGACATTACAACTTATGCTCGTCTCTAAAGCCTGAAAAGAGGGTGCCAAGTCCATGCTTTGTCGCCAGGCGATCGATTTCGTCCGGAGAAAGATAGTCTTCTCCGAACCAAGGATATCTTTCCTGATCGAAGGATGCCTTGATCCAGTCTATGGCCTGCCTCATATGGCGAAACTCTACGACACCAGGATGATAGCAAAGCCAGATGTCCCGCTTCAGCGTGAACTCGCGGGCGACATGATGCAACTTGTGGGTCACGAGCCGGGCATAGGTCGGAAGAGCTGTTACGCCGGCTCCGTGCGTCGCGGCCAGTACCTGGGCCGACGCCGTGTTGACCCGCAAGGCGACAAAGCTGCGGCTATCGTCTTCCGGCAGCTCTTCCTTGAGCGCAGCGCTCTGGATCTGCGGGGCGCTGATCTCGATGAAGCGGTGGCGGGGAATGTCCTGCGAGGTTTCGATGATGCCGTTGCGGGAAATATAGTCGCCTGAGGCGAATAGGACGATGTGAAGCCAGCCGAGGCGGACAACCTTAAGTTCCTCGTCCGCCGGTCGCTCGAGCTGGACCGCAATGTCCACTTCGAGCCCGGATACATCGGGCATGCGCATTTCATTGCGGAAGTCGACTTGGATACCCGGAGCGCGATCGAACAGATCGACCAGGCGAGGAACCAGCCAGAAGGCACCGAGTCCCTCGGTGGCACCCACTCGCACCGTTGCCCGCAGGCCACGCTTCGAGCGTGACGACAGGCGGGCAAGCGCGCGCGCCTGTTCCAGCATGGCTTGAGCGGTCTCCTCGACCTTTCTCCCTTCGTCGGTGAGCTCGACCCCCTTGGCTGATCGAGTCAGCAGTACGGCGTTGATCTTGTGTTCGAGCGCTTCGATCCGCCGACGCAATGCATTGACCGACACGCCGCTTTCCTGGGACGCCGCCCGGAAGCTGGAAAGTCGCGCAACCAGCAGGAACACGCGAACATCGTCCCAGTTGATGTCCAGCCCTCCTGCCTCGTCACCGTGTTCCATCTACCTCATCACCCCGCATCAAAATCGGATGCACGGAACAGCATCCGAGTTGGCTACGTTTAAGTTCAGATTGAAATGGGCTTTGATCATTCAGGACGAGGGGAACGATGAATTCTCACGCTCGAAACTACGAACAAACACCCAACTTCTATCCGTCTCGTCACATTGATCGTATCGATTACTCGAAATATGGCCGGAACATTTCTGTCTTCAGCCCATCGAGCGAAATTATTGCAGATCTGATGAGAAAAGCGACCCCTGAAATTCAGGGAGTGGCCAGCCTCGAGACGGTTATGCGCATCTACACGCGCAATCCCGACACCATCCTGGCCATCGGACGCGGTCAGTGGCGCGAAAAGGCAGGCAATGGGGCTCTTGGCTTTGTATGCCTCCTGCCGCTGAACCAGGATGGTCTGGATGCTCTGTTCGATGGTCGCATGGACACCGGCGCTCCCGCCGATCGATTCATCGCTCGCCAGTGGGAAAAGCCGGTCGCCATCTATTTTTGGGGCATCTACATCTCACCAGCGATCGCCGGTGGCATCTCGCTCGTCATGGAGCGCCTGACGTCGGACAAGTTCCGTGGTTTGCCGGTGTTCTGCAAGGCCGCCAACGACAAGGCGCGGCGCCTGTTCGAGAGCATTGGCTTCACGATGGGCGCCCGGCATGGCGACGTCTATGCCCCTGGCATCATGACCTGCCGCCGCCTCTCCGAGGCAGAGCGACAGGGTGAGTTCGATTTGCCGAGTGCCCCCTACGATACGTGGCGCCCTGGCGTGGCCGGTCGGCGCAATGCAATCGGCATTACCGTCGTTCACGATGTCAACCAGCTCCTGATGGTCCATTCGATCCGGGCGGCCACCTATCTGGCCGAGCAGTCCATCCCCTTTGCCGAGGATGTCGACGGCAACGACCTCACTGCGACGCACCTGCTGGGGTTCGTCGGCGACGAGCCCGCCGGTTGCCTGCGTATCCGCTATTTTGCCGGTTTCGTGAAACTCGAACGACTGGCCGTTCTGCCCCGCTTCCGCAAGAGCCGCCTGGCCTTGAAGCTGGTGAGGGCCGGTATCGAGCTCTGCCGCACCAAGGGATATACGCGCTTCTATGGCCAGACCGCGGCGAACGTCGCGCCCATCTGGCAGCATTTCGGTTTCGTCCTGCGCGAGGGTACGGGCATCAACTACCTGACCGACGAAACCTACTACGAGGCCGACCTTGTGGTTCCACCAGCCGAGGACGTGCTGTCGCCGGAGTCCGGCGCCACCGTGCTTATCCGGCCGGAAGGGCAATGGAATCGGCCCGGCATCCTGGAAGGAATAACGGGTGACCAATGAGTGCTAAAATCGACGATCCCATGGCGGGCGACCAAGTCTACGCCGGCGACGTTCATCGTCCGATGAACATCCGGGCGATGATGACGATGATCGACTACCTGATGCCGCAGGCGCGGGAAGTCAGTGTGTCCGCCGCTCTTCTTCTCGGTCTCGCCAACTCAGAGCTATCAGGTCTTCTGGCCCTTCAGACTGACCCCGACGTCGTCGATCTCGACGAACATCGACGTCGCCATTGAAGCTGTCGAAGCCGTTCAGCTGTCCTGGCCGGTGCGCGACATGGAGACGACAAGGTCGAGCAGGTGCCGACGAACCGTCGGGTCGTTGATGCCGAGGAAGGCGTTGTTGAGCTTGATGCCTTCCGAACTCTTCACGAACTCATCGAACTCGTCGGGCGCCGTAACGACCACCGCGCTCGACTCATTCGCCTTCAAGGCGTCATAAGCCGCAGTCTCGAAGAAGTAGCCGATCGGAACGCCAAGATAGTTGGCGATTTCCAGAAGACGTCCGGCGCCCACGCGGGTGGCGCCTTTTTCGTATTTCTGAACCTGCTGGAATGTGACGCCGAGCGCTTGGCCAAGCTTTTCCTGCGATACGCCCAGAATCATGCGCCGCATGCGGATGCGAGCTCCAACGTGTACGTCGGCCGGATTCGGGATCTTCTTCTTGGCGGTGTTAGGCTCCATTCACGGACTCCCTACCAGCATCCGCGGCGCAGGGCTGGATTTCACTCACACGTTTGCCATTGCCGCACGACGCTCGCCAGGGCGCGGCTGTTCTTCGATATTCTTTTTACTTGGAATGTGGGCGAGTGCAAATGCGCGCAAACGCGACTTGGCCGCGCGGTTAGCGTAGTCTTCGAGGGCTTGTCGGATTTCGCGTAGCCGTTGCGGCAAACGCAGGCTTCCTTGAGGTGACTTTCGCCCGACGGATCGTCAAACGCGAAAGGAATGCGCCCGAAAGAGGCGCACTCCTTTTCCCGCCGAAGCGGCTATGGCGCTGGCGCCCCTCAGTCGAGAGAGGCGAGCAGTTCCTCGATCCCCACGCTGGCAAAACCCACCGCGCTGTCGGCGATGCCATAGGGAACGAACAGTCTGCCGGCATGCGCCATGGCGCCGCATGTATAGACGACGTTGGGCACGTAGCCTTCTCTTTCGGCGTCTGACGGCGAAAGCAACGGTACGCGCGAACGCCCGAGCATACGCGTCGGGTCTTCCTTGTCGAGAAGCATGGCGCCGATCGCGTATTTTCGCATCGGGCCGACGCCGTGGGTCAGTACCAGCCATCCCTCGTCAAGCTCGATGGGGGAGCCGCAGTTTCCGATCTGAAGAAGCTCCCAGGGGTGAAGCGGGCCGGCAATCCGTTCGCCTTCGCCCCAGTCGAAAAGGTTGTTCGAGCGGATCAGAAACAGGTTCTCGTTATCCTGCCGACCCAGCATCGTGTAGCTGTCGCCGATCTTGCGCGGGAAGAGCGCCATGCCCTTGTTTCGGGCGGCCGGTCCGGACAGGGGCTTCAGCTCGAAGCGCCTGAAGTCGCGGGTGATAAGGAACTCCGAGGCGATCGCCTGACCGCTGAACGCGGTGTAGGTGCCGTACCAGAGCGGTCCATCGTCCGGATCCATGAAGTGAACGAGCCGAAGATCCTCCAGACCGTTTCGTTGTGCCGAGGTGACCGGCAACAACACGGTCTCGTCGAGTGGCCCGTCACCTTCGCGGACCGCCCAAACCCTTCCGTCCTCGCCGATCTCCGGGCGGGAAGCGACTGCGAACGGACTGTCCTCGGTGAGCCGCAGATCGCCCTGGTCGGACAGAACGCCCTCGCGGAAGGTGATGGAGGAGATATGCCCCTCGCCAACCGCCCGCAGCGACAACAGGAAGCGCACCTCGCCCGGTGCCAGGGCGGACTGATCTGGATGCCGTACGACGCTTGGGTTCATCAGGGCCGCTGCCTCGAACGAGTACTCGTGGCAGAAGTAGGCTCCGATCAGCAGCCGCTCGGCTTCGCGCAGCGGTTCCAGAATACCCAGATGGGCGGCCATCCCTTCGTAGCGCTCCTCGAAGAAATGCCGCACCTCTCGATGTCGGGTCTCGAAATCCGCCATCACGAGCGACAGCTCCGCCTGAACGGTCCGGTTGTCCATCGCCAGGACCGTCTCGACGATCCGCCGCGCCCGCGCCTGCGAGGCGGGATTCAGCCCACGGGGCTCCCCAGCCAGCTGGAAGTTGCGAATGACCACCCGGCTGGCGTCGGGATACAGACGCTGAGGCAGCAATTGCAGCGTCATTGGCCAGCCCTCGCGACCACCCGTTCCGAACGGCCATGCGCGAGTCGTTGCAACTGCCTTATCGAGCGAACCGAGAACTGGAAGGCGAGGATGGACTCGGCTCCCTGGTTGAGGTTGACGCGGTCGACCTGAAGACCATCGTAACAGCCGCCGTTTGGCGTCGCGAGCCTGAGGCCCAGGTCGTTGCGGCCATTGAACCAGTCGAAAGCCGCTTCGGCATAGCGTTGCCAGCGGTCGTCGCCGGTTGCGTCGAACGCCGCCGTTGACGCCTCGATCATCGCCCATGCGTCAACCGGCTGCTGATCGAAGGGCAGGGGACGGCTGTAGAGCCGGCCAAAGCTCTCTGTGCCGACGGGGCGGAAGTGACCGTCGGTATCGGTCTGCAGGTCCGCCAGCCAATCGAGCGCGGCGATGCCATCCCGGATCATGTCGTCGTTGTGCAGCCATTGACCGGCACGTATCAGCGCTTCCGGCAGTCTGGCGTTGTCGTAAGCCAGCACCGGCTCGAACCATAACCAGTCGGGTCGGCGTTGTTCGCGCAGCAGGGCATGCAGCTGGGCGGCGAACCTGTCGAGCAGTTGGCGTGCGGGCCTGTGGCCGGGGTAGACCGCCAGCCAGCTGATAAGCCCCAGTGTTGTGAAGGCGGTGGCGCGCGGACTGGAGAGATCGGCGCTGGCCGGGATCACGCGGTCGGCGAGGCCCGTGGCCCAGAGTTTCAGCCCGTGATCGTCCGTGCTCGCCACCACACGGCCGAGCGACCACACGGCTCGGCCATGACTGTCTTCCGATCCGATGTCCTCCAGCCAGTTGCGCTGGTAGCCCATGAAGTTGCGGAAAGCGGAACGATCCTCGTCCCACGCCGAATCCACGAAGGCGGCGCAGGTATCGGCAATGCGAGTGGCTCGCTCCGTCTCGATGCCTTCCGCTTTCAGCTCGACCGCCAGCATCATCGCGCGAGCGTTGTCGTCGAGGCAATAGCCGTGTCGGCGATCGGGGATGGTCGAGCGGCTGTGCTGCAGCATGCCACAGCCGTCCGTCATCCGGTCGACGGCGGCGAGTGTCGAAACGAGCGGAGCCCGTCGACCAATCCTGAGGTTGCTGACGGGCGCCGGCGCCCGCCCGCCGGAACGGGCTTCGGAGAGCAGGTCGAGATAGGCACGGCCAACCACCGGCCATATCATGCTGCGTCCGGCGTCATAGGCAAAGGCTCGCAAGCGGTCTCGGCGACCGTTGTCAGTCAGCAGATCGCCAATGGTCGAGGCCAGGGCCTTCGGGTCGCCGAACGGTACCAGCGCGCCGACGTCATCGGCCAGCAGCTCGCGAGCATGCCAGTAAGGCGTGGAAACAACGGCTTTGCCAAGGCCTACGGCGTAAGACAGTGTGCCGGAAGTGATCTGTGCCTCATTGAGATATGGCGTCACGTAGATGTCGGCCGCCGAAAGCCAGTCCTTCAAGACGGGGGCGTCGACGTATTCGTTGACGAACATCAGGTGATCGGTCACGCCGAGCGCGTCCGCCTGGGCTTGGAGCTTCTCGCGGTACGCTTCGCCTTCGCGGGCGACAAGGTGCGGATGCGTGGCGCCAAGCACCACGTAAACGAGATCTGGGTGCGCCCGAGCTAGGTCGGGAAGGGCATCGATCATGTTCTCGATGCCCTTGTTGGGCGACAGGAGGCCAAAGGTCAAAGCCACCTTGCGGCCATCGAGGCCGAAGTTGTGTTTCTGGAACGCCGGATCGAGGAAGGGAACGTCGGGAATGCCGTGCGGAATGACGGCGATCTTCTCCTCCGGGAAGTTCCAGTCGCGGGTGAGAATGGTGCGCCCCATCTCCGTCATAACCACCAGCCGGACCGAGTGCTCGGCAAGTTGCTCCATCACGCGCTTCTGGTCGGCTGTCGGGTCGACCAGCACGGTATGAAGCGTCGTCACGATCGGAGCGCGCAGGCGTTCGGTCAGCTTGAGGAGATATTCGCCCGCCTCACCGCCGAAAATGCCGAACTCGTGCTGGATCGACACCGCATCGGGATTGAGAGCGTTGATGTGGTCGGCCGCGGCAGCATAGTCATCCGCCTCGTGCTGGCTGATCTCGTAACCAACGGCCGGAGGATAGGCATGGTTCTGCCCTTCGTCGGTCAAGGCGACCGTACTGATCTTCAGGTCGCCGTCGGTCGTGGCCAGCGCCTCGCGCAGATCGGCGGTGAACGTGGCTATGCCGCATTTGCGCGGCGGAAAATTCCCGATCAGGGCAATATGACTGACAGGCGGAGTGAGATTGTCGCGATTCATCGGCAGGTCTCCCGAGTTCGGAAATTCATCCACGGACTGATGCGGATCGGCTTGGAAACGTTGAGGAGAACTGAGCTAAGGCCGAACTCCATTTTACTTCGTCGTGGTCGGCGTCGGCTCGTTGCCTCAGACAGACAATGTTAGTTAACGATGTGTAAGTCTTTGTAATCAATCGAAGACGCGTAATAATCCTTTTCAAGATGGGGAGGATTGGTAGACGTTTCAAGTGCCCAGGAATTGAGCGGCAAGGCACTTAGCGTACTGGTGTCATGTTGGTGGCCCGCAATCCGCGATTATACGTCAAAACGCAGGTCGGCACTATTCGGTTCCAGTCAAAGACAACTTTTCAAAGCTTTTGCATGCACTGCCGACAGGTCGGCCTTTCGAGGGGCGGACAGCGGGCGGTGCCTGACTCGCTATTGCCGATGATAGCCCCAAGGAACTTCACTACGCGAAATAAACGGCTCGGGGGCCAAGGAAACCTGCCTTTCTCATCTCCATAAGTGGTCTCCTGTGCTCCCAGCGGTCGTCGAATGCGAAAAAACTCGCAAAAACTAACGATTGCGAAACCGTCGATATCTAGAGTGCGAAAATGAAATATATGTGCCCTATGAAATTGTTTTCGATATAAATATTCCCCAACAAGAACGGACTGTCGTATGGCGATGACCGCCGGAGGAGGGCAGACCTTGCGGGGAAGCGAGGGGGCGGTGCCGGTTCGGGCGCGCAGGTGCACGGCCGGCCGAAATGGGAGGAAGAATCATGAAGCGTGCAGAAGCGCTCGCCAGGCAGTCCGTCAGCCGAAAGATCGCTGCGAGCCTGATGCTGCTGGCCATTATGGCGGCTGTCGTTGGCGCCGCTGGCGCGTTTGGGCTCGGCCGTCTGGGGCTTGCCATAGACTTGACCTCGCGGTCGTCCGTAGCCGTTGCCGAGGTGGGCAACGCGGTTGACGCCGTCAATCGATTCATCGTCACGCGAGATCCTGAAGCGACGACGAATGCGAGCGGCCTTCTGGATAGGGTGAGCGCCGATGTCGACAGTCTTGGCGCGGCGGATGATCCGGCGCTGAAGTCGGCAAGCGCGGCGATCGGCGCCTTCCGTCAGTCGATCGATTCACTTGTCAAGGCATCGGCGGATACCGCCACCGCCTGGAGCAACGCCGACAAGTCCGTCTCCGCCCTCAGATGGGTCGCTCACAAGCTCCAGACGGATGCGAAGATGAAATCGCAGGAAATGGAGCAACTTGCCGCGGCCGAGCAGGCAAAAGTGCGAGAGGCTTCTGAGTTCCTGGCGCTGGCCTATCAGGGACAGGTTTTGGCCGTCAGGGCGCGGACGTCGCTGGTCCGCTTCGTGTCGAGCCGCAACACTGCCGATGTTTCCGCCGCGAAGGAGGCAATCGATCAGGCCAAGGCTGCCATCGCCAGCATCTATAACTATGCCAGTTCGGACGCCATTGGCGACCAGATGCGTCTGGCATCGAAGTCGATCAACGAGCTCGCCAAGATCATGGCTTCGATGTCGAGGGCGACCGACCCTACCGAGATCGAAGGACTGCGGCTTCAGGCCGACTCCGGCATCGACACCTTCGTCAAGGGAACCGAAGCCGTCGTCGCGGCCGCTCGCGACCTTGGCAAGGCAGCGGAGGCTGCGGCCCAGCAGGCCAGCGAGGACCGGACCAAGGCGAATACCACCTTCGACCAGGGGATCTCCCTCAGCTATACCGCCGACAGCCTCACAATCCAGACGGCCGGCTACAAGCTTGAACCGACCGCCGAGAACGAAGCCAGCGTCCAGTCCATGCTGGCCACGGCTGTCGAGACGGGCAAGGCCGTCGCCGCCAGCGGACTCGCCGACCCCTCCGCCGACATCGAGAGCTTCGGAACAGCCTTCGCCGATCTTGTTGCCGGTACCAAGGCGTTCGCCGCCGCCCGCGAGGCATCGGTGCAGAACGCCGCTGCCGCGGTCGCGGCCATCCGCTCGGTCAGCGACCAGCATGCCGCTTCGGCGGCGGAGAGCCGCACATCCTCCTACGCTCTGATGGCCGTGATCACTGCGGCCACGTTGTTGCTCGCCCTTGTGGTGAGTATCGGCATGTCGAGGCTCGTGTCGCGGCCGATCGTTTCGTTGACCCAGGCCATGGCGCGCCTCGCCAGGGGCGACACAGACGTCGATCTCGGCAACAACAACCGTCGGGATGAGATCGGCGACATGTTGCGAGCGGTTCAGGTGTTCAGGGACAATGCCATCGAACGCCATCGCCTGGCCTCGGAAGCAGAGATCGAGCAGCTGAAGCGAAGCGCTCGGCAGGAGGAAATCGAGAGCCTTATCCAGGGCTTCCGGCAGGAGGTCGCCACCATGCTCACCTCCGTTTCCGGCAACGCCGACCAGATGGAGGAGACGGCGCATGCGCTTGCCTCCATCGCCGAACAGGCGAGTTCCCGTGCCACCAGCGCCGCCGATGCGTCCGGTGACGCGTCGGTCGGCGTTCAGACCGTGGCTGCGGCGGCCGAAGAGCTGTCCGCCTCCATCGCCGAGATCGCGCGCCAGACGGAGAATGCTACCCAGGTGGCTCGCCGCGCCTCGGAGGAGGCGAAGCGTACCGACACGACCATCGGCAGTCTGGCCGAGGCGGCGGAGCGGATCGGCAATGTGGTGACGCTGATCAAGGCGATCGCCGAGCAGACCAATCTTCTTGCCCTCAACGCCACCATCGAGGCTGCGCGCGCCGGCGAAGCGGGCAAGGGATTTGCGGTCGTCGCATCCGAGGTCAAGAACCTTGCCGGACAGACTGCCAACGCCACCGAGGAGATCGCAACCCAGATCGCAGCCATCCAGGTGTCCACCGCTGAGGCGGTGACGGCCATCCGCTCGATTTCCGACATCATGGTCGACGTCGATCGGACCACCATGATCATCTCAAGCGCCGTCACCCAGCAGGGGACGGCCACATCCGAGATCTCGAGCAATGCCCAAAGGGCAGCGGAGGGAACTCGTGCGGTGACCGAGGAGACCCAAGCCTTGACCCGGGTGGTGGGGGAGACGTCGCAATCCGCGGCGGCGGTTTCGGCCGCTTCCAACGACATGAACGAACAGGCGGGCCGCCTCAGGGATGCGATCGAGGGCTTCATAAACCGCGTCATGGCCGCATAGACGAAGGGCGGCGGACTGGCAGGAAACCGCTGCCGGTCGCGCTGCCGATACCCGATGAAGGCCGAAAGCCGCCCCTGTCGGGCGGCTTTCGCATTTAGATGGCCTTCGATTCGAACCGAACAGATCGGGGCAGGCAAGAAAAAAGGCCGGCCCCGGGGAAGGGCCGGCCTGCGCCGGAGGAGAGGCGCCAGAAGGGCGAGGCGGTTGGAGGGGGCCGCCTCGCCTCGTTTATCAGCTGCGGGTCAGTGTGCCGTCCCAGGTGCTGACCGCCTTCTTGGCGTCTTCCTCGGAGAACCAGACGGAGGTAACCGACTTGGTCTCGGTGAAGAAGGCGACGCCATCCTTGCCGAGCGTATGCAGGTCGCCGAAGAACGACTGCTTGTGGCCCGAGAAGGGGAAGATGGAGAAGGGCACGGGGATGCCGACGTTGATGCCGACCATGCCGCCGTCCGTCCGCCTGGCAAATTCGCGGGCGTGGCGACCCGACGTCGTGTAGATGCAAGAACCGTTGGCGAAGCGGTTGGCGTTCATGATCGCCAGGCCTTCCTCGAAGTCCTTGACGCGCTTGATCGACGTCACCGGTCCGAAAATCTCTTCCTCGCCGACGTAGGAGCCGGGCTTGACGCGGTCGAGGATGGTCGGGCCGACGAAATAGCCGCCTTCGTAGCCGGGCACCTTGACACCGCGACCGTCGAGCACCAGCGTCGCGCCCTCATCGATACCGCGCTGGATCGCGTTCTCGATCGACTCCTTCTGTCCCTGGGAGATGACCGGGCCGAGCTGCGATCCGGCGACATAGGCCGGACCGAGCTTGAGCTCCTGGGCCAGCTTCTTGAACAGCGCCACGAACTCGTCGGCGATGCTTTCCTGTACGCAAACGACCGGCAGGGCCATGCAGCGCTGGCCGGCGCAGCCGTAGGTCGAGTTGATGATGCCGCGCACGGTGCGTTCAAGCACGCAGTCCTCGAGGACGAGGGCGTGGTTCTTGGCCTCCGTCAGGGCCTGGACGCGCTTTCCGTTGGCGGCAGCCGTCTTGTAGATGTGCAGCCCCACCGAGGTCGAGCCGACGAAGGCGACACCCTTGACGGCCGGGTTGACGAGAAGGCTGTCGGCCTCGACACGCGAGCAGGTCACGAGGTTGACGACGCCCTTGGGCAGTCCCGCCTCGATCAGCAGTTCGAGCATGCGGCTCGCCGTCTGCGGCACCATTGAGGCGGCCTTCAGAACCACGGTGTTGCCGGTGGTGATCGCAAACGGGATCATCCAGCCCATGGGGATCATGGCAGGGAAGTTATAGGGCGCGATGGCGGCAAACACGCCAAGCGGCTCACGGAAGGAGACGGTGTCGTAGCCGTGTGACACGTTCATGCAGGTGTCGCCCTGCATCAGGTAATGCGTCGAGCAGGCGCACTCGACCACTTCGATCGCCTTGAGAACGTCGCCCTTGGCTTCCGACAGGACCTTGCCGTTCTCGGTGGCCAGCAGTTCGGTCAGTTCGTCGAGATGGGCGTCCAGCAACTGCTTGAAGCGGAACATCAGCTGGATGCGCGTCGGGATCGGCGTGTCGCGCCAGGCCGGGAAGGCGCGGGCCGCGGCCTCGACGGCGGAATCCACTTCCTCCTGGGTGCAGCAAGGCGCTTCGGCAATCTGCTTGCCGGTCGAAGGATCCATCACCGGCATGTACTTGCTGGTCTTCGACTCCCGCCACTCGTTGTCGACGAGGTACCTGAGACGCTCGACCTTGCCGAACTGGTGCTTCAGGATTTCCATGTTCATGATCTTCTCCGTAGTGCTTGTCTCAGGATATCGGTCGCCTTGAAGCCGGTGCTTGGGCGACGGGAACTGTTGCCGATCCGCTCAGCGTGAAGCGGCCGGGGCGCCAAGCCCGGTGAACAGCCACTCGTGCGCCGGTTCGTTGTGGAACTTCCAGATACGCTTCGGGCCGGCCATGACGTTGAGGTAGTAGTTGTCGTAGCCGTGGATCGTCGCCACCGGGTGGTAGCCCTTCGGCACCATCACGACGTCGCCGTCCTCAAGCAGCACCACCTCGTCGAGGCTGCGGTCGTCGGTATAGACGCGCTGGAAGCCGTAGCCCTGCGGTGGGTTGAAGCGGTGATAGTAGGTTTCCTCAAGATGGCTCTCGGCTGGAACGTCGTCCTGGTCGTGCTTGTGGGGTGGATAGCTGGAGGTATTGCCGCCCGGCGTGATCACCTCGACCACGAGAAGCGAGTGGGCGGACCCATCGTTCTCCGGCATGATGTTGGTGACGAGCCGGGTGTTGGAGCCCTTGCCGCGCGTGATCTGCTGGTGCGTACCAGGCGGGATCAGCTTCGCCGGGAAGCCGGGCGCGCCGGGCGCCGAGCAAACGGCAACTTCGGCGTCCGTGGTGGCCGTCAGCTCGTATCGCCCGTCGACCGGCACGTAAGCTGCCCAGGGCGCACCATCGAACGGGTTCATCCGCTCGCCGATCTCGCCCAAGTCCTTGCCATCAATGGCAAGGCGGACCTTGCCCGACAGCAATACCAGGCAAACTTCGCGCTGCCCCGTCTCGGCCGCCAGGCTTTGGCCGGCGGTCAGGCGGTTGAGGGCGAAGCCGACGTAGGTCCAGCCGGCGCTTTCGGGGGTGACCTCGCTGACCAGACCATGGGTGGCCTTGGGCCGGACCCGGAGATGAGAGTTGGACATGGCTTTCTCCTTCTCAGCAGCGGCGTCAGTCGAAGATGCGCTGGAGGCGCTTGGCGGCTTCATAGGCCTCGCGCGCGCCGGCAACCTGCTTGCGCGGCGACGTCTCCGGCACGGCTACGTCCCACCAGTGTCCGCCGGCATCGGTGGTGATCAGCGGATCGGTATCGATCACGATCACCGTCGAGCGGTCGGCTGTCTTGGCCTTAGCCAGTTCCGTCTCCAGTTCGGAAATCGACGACACCTTGACGGCGATGGCCCCCATGCTTTCGGCATGAGCGCGGAAGTCGATGTCCGGCTGGGCCTGCATGGCACAGTCCTGCCAGAGGTTGTTGAAGTTGGCGCCACCGGTGGCCATCTGCAGCCGGTTGATGCAGCCGAAGCCGTGGTTGTCGAGCAGGACGACCGTCAGCTTCTGTCCGAGGCTGACCGAGGTGGCGAGCTCGGAGTTCATCATCATGTAGGAGCCGTCGCCGACCATGACGACCACTTCCTTGTCGGGGTTGGCCATCTTGACGCCGATGCCGCCGGCAATCTCGTAGCCCATGCAGGAGAAGCCGTATTCCAGGTGGTAGCTGCCTGGGACCGACGGCACCCATAGCTTGTCGAGCTCGCCGGGCAGACCGCCTGCGGCGCACACGACAACCGTATCGGGTCCGCCGAGCGTCCGCGCCACGGCGCCGATCACCTGTGCGTCGGACGGTTTCTCGACATTGGTCGACGCTAGCGCCTTTTCGGCCTCTTCGAGCCATTTGGCCTTTTCAACGGAGGCGCGTTCTGCAACGCGCGGCGCCTTCCATGCGCCGAGGCCTTGCGACAACAGCCCGAGGCCGACCTTGGCATCCGCCACCAGCGGCGCGGCGTTGTGCTTGGTGGTGTCGTAGCTGGCGACGTTGAGGGCGACGATCTTGAGTTCACCGCTCTTGAACAGCGCCCAGGAACCGGTCGTGAAATCCTGGAAACGCGTACCGATGGCCAGAACCAGGTCGGCGTCGGCGGCCAGCGCATTGGCGGCCGAGGTGCCGGTGACGCCGACGGCGCCAAGGGCCAGCGGATGCGTCTCGTCGATCGACGACTTGCCGGCCTGCGTCACGGCGACGGGAATGTGATGCTTCTCGGCGAAGGCGACCAGCTCGGCGGACGCCTCGGAATAGAGTACGCCGCCGCCGGCGATGATCATCGGGTTCTTCGCCGCCTTGAGGAGGCCTATGGCGGTGGCGAGCTCGTTCTCGTCGGGCCGGATGCGACGCGGGGTCCAAACCTTCTCCTCGAACAGACTTTCGGGCCAGTCATAGGCTTCGGCCTGAACGTCCTGGCACATGGAGAGCGTCACCGGACCGCATTCGGCCGGATCGGTCAAGACATGCATGGTCCGCTGCAAGGCGAGGATCAACTGCTCGGGCCGCTGGATGCGGTCGAAGTATCGCGACACGGTTCGGAAGCAGTCGTTGGCCGAAACGGTGCCGTCCTGGAAGTCCTCGACCTGCTGAAGCACCGGATCGGGGCGGCGGTTGGCGAACACATCGCCCGGCAGCAGCAGAAGGGGCAGGCGATTGACGTGGGCCACGGCCGCGGCCGTGATCATGTTGAGCGCGCCGGGGCCGATCGACGTGGTGCAGGCCATGAACCGGCGGCGGAAGGTCGCCTTGGCGAAGGCGGTTGCCGCAAGCGCCATCGCCTGCTCGTTGTGGGCGCGAAGCGTCGGGAACGTTTCGCGCACCTGATAAAGCGCCTCGCCGAGCCCGGCCACGTTGCCATGCCCGAAGATCGCCCAGCAGCCGGCGAAGATCGGCAGCTTCTCACCGTCGATGATGGTTTTCTGGTTGACGAGGAAACGCACCGTCGCCTGCGCCACCGTCAATCGCACTGTCTTGCCTGCCATGTCTGCCTCCCGAAGTGGCGCCGTCGTCGTTGCGGTCGGCCCCTTCTTGCTTTTCTGTCAATCCGATGCCGATCAAGCCACCTGCGGGGCGCCCAGCGACAGCCAGACATCCACCAGGGCGCCGAACTTCTCCGCCATATCGGCGATGGCCGCCTCGTCGTCGATCTCTCCATCGAGCCAGCGCTTGGCCGCATCGGCGAAGATGGTACGGCCAACGGCGAAGCCCTTGACGCAGGGGGCCGTCTTGGCGGCCGCGAAGCCCTGCTTCAGCGTTTCGATCGGTGCCTCCAGTCCCAGGAGTACCACGCCGCGGCAATAGGGGTCATTGCTCTTGATCACGGCGTCGATCGCCAGCCACGCCTTCTCCGAAGCCTGGGGTTCCAGCTTCCACCAGTCCGGCTTGAGGCCGGCGGCGTAGAGCTCCGTCAAGGCCTTGGCCACCGTGTCGTCTCCAAGCGGACCAGCCTTGGAGGCGATGATCTCGACCAGGATCTCACGACCGACCTTGCGCGCCGCCTCGAAGGCGGTGAGGAGTTTGGCGGTCTGCTCGGCCTTGAGCTCGGCCGGATCGTCGGGGTGATAGAAGCACAGCACCTTGATGCAATGTTCAAGCGGCCACTCGATCAGCCGGCTGCCAAGATCCTGACTGAACTCGAACTTCAGCGGCCGCGAGCCTGGCAGCTCGATCGGCTTGGCAACCCAGAGCCCCTTGCCGGCCCCGGCTGCGAACAGCGCCTTGTGCCCATACTTGTCGTCCAGCAGCATACCGAAGCCGGGGCGCCCGGCAGCGACCCGTCGCGCCGCCTTCACGGCTAGCACCTTGAAGTCGGGGACGCGCTTCAGTGTCGCCGCATCCTGCGCCAGGTCTTCGACCTGGCTGCGATGGTCGAGGGCAAGCGCCATCAGCGTCGGATAGTCGCCCCGCCGGGTCGTTGCCCAATGGATGTGGTTGAGGGACGGGTCCTTGCGGAGCGCCCGTTCGCTGCTGCCGTTGGCGAGGAAGGAACTCAGCTCCTCCCATGTCGGGTACTCCGGCGAGCAGAGAAGGCGCGATACGGCGAAGGCGCCGCAGGCATTGGCCCAGGTGGCGCAGGTGGCGAGCGTCTCGCCCTTGAGCCAGCCCCTCAGAAAGCCGGACATGAAGGCATCGCCCGCCCCGAGCACGTTGAACACCTCGATCGGGAAGCCCTTGCCGACGATGCCGGCCTCAAGGTCGTCGGAGATCGGACCATCGTAGACGATGCATCCCATGGCGCCGCGCTTCAGCACAATGGTGGCGGTGGTGTTGATCGAGCGGATCAGCTTCAGCGACGCCAGCACGCTGTCGGCGCCGGTGGCGATCATGATCTCCTCTTCGGTGCCGACGATCAGGTCGCAATCGGCAAGCACCGTGCGCAGGAGGCCGGAGACGCGATCGGACTTGACGTAGCGCTCGAAGCCGGCGTCGTGACCGGCGAGCCCCCAGAGGTTCGGCCGATAGTCGATGTCTATTACCACCTTGGCGCCGTGTTTCTTGGCAAGCGCGATCGCCTTGCGTTGGGCAGCTTCGGAGTGCGGACGCGAGAAGTGAGTGCCGGTGACGACGATCGAACGGCTTCTGGCGATCAGGGCCTCGTCGACGTCGTCCTCGCAAAGAGCCATGTCGGCGCAGTCGGAGCGATAGAAGATCATCGGCGACACGCCTTCGTCCTCCACCGCCAGAAGTACCAGCGCGGTCAGACGGTCCTTGTCGACGACGATGCCAGAGGTCTCCACCGTTTCACGGTCGAGCTGTTCGAGGATGAAACGTCCCATCTGCTCGTTGCCGACTCGCGTCACCAGCGCCGACCTCAGGCCGAGGCGGGCGGTTCCGACGGAAATGTTGGCGGGGCATCCGCCGACCGACTTCGCGAAACTGCCGATGTCCTCAAGGCGAGTGCCGATCTGCTGGCCGTAGAGGTCGACCGAGGCTCGGCCGATCGCAATGAGGTCGAGTGTCTTGGCCGCGCTGGGGGTGTCTGTCATTTTTTCCTCGCAGGGCTTTTCGTCGTTACGCCGTCTCGTACTCTTGGAATAAGAATATACGTTCCGACATGAAACGTCGATGAAATTATTGTTCTACTACCAACGTAGTATCCCGGAAGGGTGTGCCGTCGTCGCTACAAGCATGCGCCTTGTCGTCAACTCCACTGTTTTCTCTCGGCAACCGCCACGCATAGCGCCAGCGCGAGCACCATGGAGGCCGATAGCGGTCGAAAGCCGCCGTAGTCCGCCTCGACAACTTCGAACCAAACGTTCGAAATCGCAGCGATGGGCGAGAACGGCGAATCCGTCAGCGAGACCAGCGGAACGCCTCGCTCCCGGAGGGCTCTGGCCTGCGTGACGGTTTCCGACGCGTAAGGTGAAAAGCTGACGGCGAGCGCGGCATCCTTCGGACTGGCAAATTGCAGCAGATCGCTGTCGATGCCCATTGGCGAGCTTGCCAGTTCGCAGCGCAGCCCAAGCTTGCCGAAGGAATAGGCCATGTAGCTGACGATCGGAAACGAGCGCCGACGCGCCAGGAGATAGATGGTCTCGCCCTCGGAAAGGACGGATGCCGCCGCCGAAAACACCTCATGGCTGACGGATTGGAATGCGCCTTCCATCGACCGACGGCCTGCCGCGAAGAAGCCTTCCAGCGTCTTGCCGGCTTCATCATTCGGATCGACGCCGTGGTTCAGCGACTGAAGGCGTTCCTCATACTCCGAACTGCGCTCGCGCATACGGTCGCGGAACAGCCGCTGCATTTCAACGAAGCCGTCGAAGCCGAAGTGCTGGGCGAAGCGAATGATTGCAGATGGAGGAACGCCGACGTGTTTCGCAATTGAAGAGACCGTCCCGAAGGCGACCTCGTCGGGCCGCTCGAGGGCGAAGGCGGCAATTTGAAGAAGGCGCTTGGGCAGGGACTTCTGCCGTCGAACGATTTCTTCCTTCAGTGGCTGGTAGCCGGTGAGCGCTGCCCGTACGGACAGGAGGCTGCCCGACTGGTCTGGAAGACTGGGCATGCGGGATCACTTTGCGGCGTGGCATTGCCATAGTGCGAGCTTGCCGTCCAAGCTCGGCTGAAGGCGTTGGCACAGCTGGTCGAACCGGGCCGAGGGGGAGAGGGTGGCGGCCGGCGACTGTTGCCGGCCGCCGTCGTTTCAGTAAGCGATGTCGACCTGCCGGCCTTCTTTCAGCGACTTCACCGCCGCGTCGGCCATGGCGAGTGCCTTGAGGCCGTCCTCGCCCGAGGGATGCATCGGCTTGCCGGCTTCGAGCGCCTTGATGAAGGCGGCGATCTCGTTGGCGTAAGCCTGCGTGTAGCGCGTCATGAAGAAGTCGAGGAGCGGCTCGCGAAGGTAGCCCTCGGCGTTCGCGACCTCGACGGTGGTGGCGCGAAGATTTTCGGCGTGCACCATGCCCTTCGAGCCATGCACCTCGATGCGCTGGTCGTAGCCGTAGGTGGCGCGGCGCGAGTTGGAGATCTGGGCGATCTTGCCGGACTTGGTGGTGAGAATGACCGAGCCGCTGTCGATGTCGCCAGCCTTGCCGATTTCCGGATCGACCAGGCTTGAGCCGACGGCGAACACCTTGACCGGATCCTCGCCGAGCAGGAAGGCCGCCATGTCGAAGTCGTGGATCGTCATGTCGCGGAACATGCCGCCCGAGCGCGCCACGTATGTCGCTGGCGGCGGGGAGGGATCGCGCGAGGTGATGGACACCATTTCCACCGCGCCGATCTGGCCGGCGTCGATGCGCGCCCGCGCTTCCATGAAGTTGGGATCGAAGCGCCGGTTGAACCCGATCATCAGCGCCGCTTTTTCCTTGGCGACCGTGTCGAGGCAGCGGCGCACGCGATCGACGTCGAGATCGATCGGCTTCTCACAGAAGATCGCCTTCTTTGCGCGGGCGGCCTGCTCGATCATGTCGGCATGCATGTCGGTCGGCGTCGTGATCAGCACGGCGTCGATATCCTTGGCGTTCATGATCTCGTCGATCGTGCGAACTTCGGCGCCCGACGACTTCGATATGAAGGCGGCCGCCTCCGGCAAGGCATCGGCCACGGCGACAAGCTTTGCCCCCGGGGTGGCGGCGACGGCGCCAGCGTGCACCTTGCCGATGCGCCCGGCGCCCAGCAATCCAAATCTCAGCGTCATGATAGAGCTCTCTCCCTCGACAGTTACCGTCGGGGCATCTCGTGTTCCCCGTCGGCTGATTGAATCTGCCCGCCGCGCCAAAAGGTGAGATAGGTCGCAATCCCTTTCGGATTGGCCGTAGCAAGCCTGTTCCAGCGTCCTCTTCGCCGAGTGTAGCGTTCTGTCTGTATTGGATTATATGGAACAGTCGTTTTTCGATATGGAATTTAAGTTCCATATCGTCTGCCCGTCAAGGGCTTCACTGCCCAATCGGCCCTTCGTTGGCATCAGGATCATTACCATTTGGTCGAATGCTCAGATCCGTGGGGGAGGTTGCAAGTGAGGTGACTTCAATGGACGAAGAAAGTATTATTGTTTAATTACAATGAATTAAGTCAATGTTGATACGGTTTGAGCATCCGGTTGACCAAGCGTCTAGCCACTAGGGATGAGCGGGCTTGTACCGTCGTGTGGTGTATCTCCCTGAAACGGCCGGTCGCTTCTTTGCCGATGCCAACGAAGGGGGGATGGGCTAACATCGGCTGGAACGGTGGAATACGGTTGAAACGTCCAATTCGATTGGGGTGAGTGGGGATGAGCGAAGACAACGAACCGATGGACTTCGAGGACGCCGATGGCGTCGGGGCGCCGCCTCAGGAGTTCCGCGCTTTGCGCGACGTTATTGTCGAGCGTCGTGACAAGCTGCCGCGTCGGCTGGCGCAGGTTGCTGCCTATGCCGTGGAGTCGCCCGACGAGATTGCTTTCGGCACGGTGGCGAGCATAGCCTCCGCCGCCAAGGTGCAGCCCTCGACTCTTGTGCGCTTTGCCAAGGCCATGGGATACAAGGGGTTCTCGGAGCTCCAGGTCGTGTTTCAGGAACGGTTGCGAGATCGTCCGACCAACTATGACGAGCGTCTCGATGCGTTCTCGACCCACTCGTCCGGTCGGCCTGTCACGGCGGCCATGCTGGATGGTTTCGGCAAGGCGGCGATCCGCTCGGTCGAGCGCGTCTGCGAACGGATAGATCCCGCCGTCATGGACAAGGCGGCCCGCATCCTGGCTGATGCCGAAACCATCTATCTGCTTGCCCAGCGTCGCTCCTATCCGATCACCTCATACATGGCCTATGCCTTCGGAAAGCTCGGCGTTCGTACCGTTCTCGTGGGGTCGCCGCTCGGGATCGATCGTGAAATCCTGAACTTTGCCGGCCCCCAAGACGCCGCCTTCGCCATCAGCTTCACCCCCTATGCGTCCGGTACGGTCGACCACATGCGGCAGGCTGCGTTGCAGGGTGTGCCTCTCGTCGTGATCACCGACAGCCCCTTCAGCCCGCTGGTGCCGGAGAACGGGGCCTGGTTCGAGATTGTGGAGGCCGACTTCGAGGGGTTCAGGTCGCTCGCGGCCACGTTGACCGTTGCGACAGCGCTGACGGTATCGGTAGCCGACCTTCGTCGAGGTCGAGAGAAACGGAATTTACATACCGAATGAAATGAAATAAGGAATATACAAATCAAAAATGGATTTGCCTTTGGGCTTGTTCGCTGACATGAGCGGATCGTCAGTTGATCCTCGGTTCATGGCCGATCCTGCCCCTAGTGCTGAAAGTTCGCTCTTGGAACGGAGTGAGAGTGGAATGCGTGTTCCAAGACGTCGCCGGCCGAAGAGGACGGCCTGTGCGTTATTCTGACGTCCAATCCGGACGAGGCGTTTGGCAAGCAACAGTCCGGTCGGCGACAGGCTCGAACCGGCGCGGCTACTGGGAGAGAAGACATGATTCGCATTGGGGCCAATCCCATCTGCTGGTCAAACGATGACCTGTGGGAAATCGGCGGTGACATCCCCCTCGAACAGTGCCTGACCGAGGCGCGCGAGGCCGGAATCGAGGGTATGGAAAAGGGGCACAAGCTGCCCGAGGACGGACCGGCGCTGAAGAAGCTCCTTGCCGACTATGGCATGGTCTTCGTCTCCGGCTGGTACTCCACCTTCCTGCTCGAACGCGATGCCGACGCAGAGTTTGCCGCGGCCCAGAACGAGCTGAAGTGGCGCAAGGAAGCGGGCGCCGAGGTGCTCATCGTCTGCGAGTGCACGCGGACCGTTCACGGTACCAAGTCGGCGCCGCTTTCGAGCCGCCCGGTACTCACCGACGCCGAATGGGCCGTCTTCCTGCCGCGCATGACCCGTTTCGCCGAGCTGGTTAAGGGCTATGGTCTGCAGGTGGTCTACCACCACCACATGGGCACGGTAGTCCAGACCCCGGAAGAGGTCGACCGGTTCATGGCCGGGACAGGCCCGGCGGTGAAGCTCCTCCTCGATACCGGCCACATGACCTGGGGCGGCGGCGACGCCGTTGCCATGGCGCGCAAATACGCCGATCGCATCGGCCACGTCCACACCAAGGATGTGCGTGAGCCGATTGCCAAGAAGGCGCTTGCCGAGGGCTGGTCCTTCCTCGATGCCGTTCTCGAGGGCGTCTATACGGTTCCCGGCGATGGGGCCATCGATTTCACTAGCGTATTCAAAGCGCTGCCGAACTATTCGGGCTGGGTCGTGCTTGAAGCCGAACAGGATCCGGAGAAGGCCAATCCCAAGAAGTACGTCAACATGGGCATCACCAACCTGAAGCGTTTCCTGGCGGAAGCCGGGCTTCGCTGACCCGCTATCCCAGCGCGGAACTGGCCCTCTGAAGCAGGTCTTCAGAGGGCCTTTTTGTTGATCCCCGGGGTGTTGCTTGATATCGCCGGTACGATGGAACGGCAGCCTATGGCATGGCCATGCAAAAGGCCCGGAGATGCTGTCTCCGGGGCGACTCGTGAAGGGCTGGTCTGTCTCCGCAGGCGGTGGTCAGCCCACGCGCAGCGCCTCGCGCATGGCGCAGGCGAGCCGCGTCGCCTCACGGGCGTCGGCGATGCTGCTAGGCGTGGGGCCGCCGGTCCGCACGGCTTCGACAAAGGCGCGCGCTTCGTGCAGGAAGGCATCGCCGAACCGTTCGAAGAAATCGACCTGGCCTTCGATCTGACGATTTCCGCCGACTTCCAGCGTGATTGGCCCGCGCGGCACATTGCGGCCTATGTCGAGGCCCCCGCGCGTTCCGGTAACGGCCATGGTCGCTTCGTAGCCGCGATGCGACGTCCGGGAGACGTGGAAGGTGGCGACTTGTCCACCCTTGAAGGTCACGGTGGCGAAGCCGTTGTCGACGTCGCCGCACTCGCCCAGTGCCGGATACATGACGCGGCTGCCGGCGGCGCTCACCGACGAAACTTCGGCCCCATCCAGCATCCAGCGGACAAGGTCGATGTCATGGATACAGCAGTCGAGGAAGATGCCGCCGGACGTCGGCGCGAAGCGGACGAAGAAGCCGTCGGGGTCGACGGGGTCTTCCGACCGACAACTGATGGAAAAGACGTCGCCGAGTTCTCCCTTGGAGATAATGCGTTTGGCCTCGGCATACGCGGGATCGAACCGGCGCATGAAGCCGATCATCACCAACTGGTCGGGGTGCTTTTCGGCAACGGCGACAACCCGGTCGCAGTCGGCGGTCTCCAGGGCGATCGGCTTCTCGCAGAAGACGTGCTTGCCCGCTTCGAGGCTGGCTATCGTCTGGTCGGCATGCAGCGACGTCGGAGTCACCAGCCAGACGGCGTCGAGCCCGGGATGGCCGAGAAGCTCGGTCAGGCCGGGGTAGGTCGAGACGCCGGGAAGCGTGGCCTCGGCCCAGGCTCGTTCTTCGGCGATCGGGCTTGCGGCTGCCACAAGAGAGGCGCCGGGAACGCGAAGGGCCAGGTTTTCGGCGTGGCGACGGCCTAGCCGGCCCAGACCCACAATGCCGATGCGGACGGAAGCGGACATGAGGACCTACCTCGAGATCTGCGCCCGGCCGGTCTTCGATATGCCGGCGCCGTCGGCGCAATGGTTTGTTGAAGTGAAAGAAAAACGATTCAGACTTGACGTCGACAAATGGGCCAGTCTGCTTGCGGCTCCGAAATGGCGAAGCCACAAAAGACCGGCCGTCCGCTTCCACGGGCGGCGCAGCCGGATCCGGCTGTCGGCTCGTGAAAGTGGCGAGGCAGCGGAACCGCCTCGCCCATATTTGCTCTCAACACTCTTTGGGAGCGGTCAGGATCACTTGATCGACGCGCGGAAGTCCAGGAGCTCCTGGGCGTTTTCCTTGGTGATCAAGGTGGCGCCGGAGTCGATGCGCTTGTCGACGGTCTTGCCGGCGATGATTTCCAGCGCCTTCTCGACGCCAAGGCGACCCATGTCATAGTTGCCCTGGGCGATGGAGCCGTAGAGGTCGCCGGCCAGCATGGCCTTGAGGTTGTCGGTGTTGGCGTCGACGCCGATGATCGGAACTTCCTTGCCGCTCTGCTTGAGGGCGCGCAGGGCGCCGAGCGCCTCTTCGTCGTTACCGGCGAACACGCCCGCGATATCGGGCGTCGACTGCAGCACGTTCTGCGTAACGGTGTAGGCTTTTTCGCGGTCCGAGTAGGCCGGCTGACGCGCGGCGATCTCGATACCGGCGGCTTCCAGCACTTCCTTGGCGCCATCGCAACGCTGGGTCATGCTCGGGTTGCCCGGCGCGCCATCGAGCAGCAGCACCTTGTCACCCTTCTTGAGTACCTTCAGAAGCGCTTCGCCACCCGCCTTGCCCGCGGCGATGTTGTCGGTGCCGATGAAGGACGCATAGTCGGTGAACTTCTCCGGCATGCCGGTGTCGACCAGCAGGACCGGGATGCCGGCCTTGCGGACCTTGGTGATGACGTTGACGGCGGTGTCGGGCTGCGACGGGGAGAAGATCAGGGCATCGGGCTTCTGGGCGAGAACGTCCTGAACCATGTTGATCTGCTGTTCGACGGCGTCTTCGGTCGGCGGGCCGAGCACGATGAGGTCGACGTTGTTCTTGTCGGCGGCAGCCTGGGCGCCCGCAGCAACGATCTTCCAGTACTGGCTCGACAGCGTCTTCAGGACGACGGCGATCTTCACCTTCTCGGCGGCGGCAGCAGGGGCGCTGAAGGTGGCGAGCGCCGGCAGCGTTGCGACGGCAAAGGCACCGGCCATCAGTGCGGTGACGAAACTTCTCCGGTTCATGTTCTCACTCCCATTAAGACTGGTCTGGTTCCGAGGCCTCGCGTCTCCTCTTGGCGAGGCCTCGTTACGTCCGGTCCGGCGTGGCGCGCGGACCCATGTCGCGGACGTAGGGCGGGTCGATCCTGGCGCTGGGCTTGCAGCCTCAGCGCCCGGACTTCATGACATTCTGTCGAAGGACGTCGACGGCCACGGCAACCACGATCACCGCGCCGATGGCGAAGGTCTGGAAGGCACTGTCGACGTTCAGAAGATTGAGGCCATTGCGCAGCACGGCGATCAGCAGCACGCCGATGATGGTGTTGGCGATCGAGCCGACGCCGCCGAAGAAGCTGGCGCCACCGATGATCACGGCGGCGATGGCATCGGTCTCGTAGTCGAGGCCGGCCAGCGGATAGACGGCGTTGACGCGTCCGGCCAGGACGAGGCCGGCGAGAGCGGCGGTCAGGCCCGAGATCGTATAGACGAGGTTCAGGATGCTGTTGACCTTGATGCCGGACAGTCGTGCCGCTTCCTTGTTGCCGCCGACGGCGTAGATGTAACGCCCGGTCGAGGTGCGGGTCAGGAAGAAGTACATGCCGACGTAGAGGATGGCGACCAGGATAAAGCTCACCGGCACCTGGCCGATCGAGTTGTTGCCGAGATACTGGATCTCGTCGGGGAACATGCTGATCGGGGCGGCGGCGGTGACGAACAGTGCGATGCCGCGCGCCATCTTCTGCATGCCGAGCGTCGAGATGAACGGGTGAGGCAGGCGCAGCTTGGTGAGCAGCAGGCCGTTGACGAGGCCGAGCAGAGCGCCGGAGCCGAGGCATACCAGTATCGACGCATAAGGACCCAGGCCCCAACGATCGGAAGCGATGCCCATCATCATGGCCGACAGCGCCAGCACCGAACCGACGCTCAGGTCGATACCCGCCGTCAGGATGGCGAGGAACATGCCGATCGACACGATGGCGCTGACCGCCGCCTGCGAGGCGACGTTCATCAGGTTGTCCATGGTCAGGAAGCGGGGCGAAAGCGCGGTCATGACGGCGCAGAGCAGGAGCAGGCTGAGCAGCACGCCGAGCTGGTAGAGTTTCTCGGTCATGGCGGCGCTCTTGCCGACGGCTTTCTCAGCCGGCAGCTTGCCGTTGTTGGTCAGGACGTCGTTGGACATCGAAAATTCCTCCCACGGAATAGGGTCCGGCAGCGCTGGCCGGGAAAAGGCTGGTCTTGAGGTCAGGACGCCTGCTTGAAGCCGGACGCGGCGTACATGATCTTTTCCTGCGTCGCGTCCTGCTGCGTCATCTCGCCGGTAATCTCGCCCTCGTGCATCACGAGGATCCGGTCGGCCATGCCCATCACCTCTTCCATTTCGGAGCAGATGATGATGACGCCGGCGCCGTTCGCGACCAACTGATTGATAAGCTTGTAGACCTCGACCTTGGCGCCCACGTCGATGCCGCGGGTCGGCTCGTCGAAGATGAAGATCTTGGCGTTGGACAACAGCCACTTGGCGATGACCACCTTCTGCTGGTTGCCACCCGAAAGCTTGCCCACCAGCATGTCCATGCCAGAGGTCTTGAGCCGCATTTCGGCGCAGACCTTTCTCGCGGTCTCCTTGATGCGGCCGAGGCTCAGCCAACCGGCCTTGCCATACTTGTGCATCTTGACGATGGTCGCGTTGAACGCGACGCTCTGGATCAGGATGAGGCCCTGTTCCTTGCGGTTTTCGGTCAGGAAGGCGATGCCGGCATTGATGGAATCGAGCGGCTGCCGGATCTTCACCGGCTTGCCGGATACCTCGATGGAGCCGGAATCATAGGGGTCGGCGCCGGTGATGGCGCGTGCAGTCTCGGTCCGTCCCGCGCCGACCAGCCCGGCGAAGCCGAGCACTTCGCCCGCTCGGAGATCGAAGGAAATGTCGCGCAGCACGCCCTTGCGATTGAGGTTCCTGACCGACAGGATGACGTCGCCCTGCGGCGCCGGCTCCTTCGGATACTTGTTCTGGATGCTGCGGCCGACCATCAGCTGAATGATGTCGGCCACCGAGCGCTCCTTCATGGCGAAGGACTCGATGGAGCGACCGTCGCGCATCACGGTCACGGTGTCGCAGTTGTCGCGCACCTCGTCGAGCCGATGCGAAATGAAGAGGATGGCGACGCCGCGCGCCTTCATCTGAGCCATCACGCGGAAAAGGTCATGCGCTTCCTTTTCGCTGAGGCTGGACGTCGGTTCGTCCATGATGATCAACTTGGCGTTGGACCAGACGGCGCGGCAGATCTCGATCATCTGCTGGTGACCGACGCCGAGCGTACCGAGCCTGGCGGTGGGCGACACGGCGAGCCCGAGATCGGCGAGCAGTTCGGCCGCCTTGGCGTTCATCTGGCCGCGATCGAGAATGTTCAGCGATTCCGCCAGATACATCTCGCGTCCCAGGAAGATGTTCTCAGCGACCGTGAGATGCGGAATGAGGTTCAGTTCCTGATAGATGCAGCCGATGCCTACTCCCATCGCTCGCCTGGGATCGAGAGAGGTGTAGGTCACTCCGTCGAACTCGATGGTGCCGCTGTCAGGCGTATGGGCGCCTGTGAGCATCTTGATCAGAGTCGACTTGCCGGCTCCGTTTTCACCACAGATGCCGTGGATCTCGCCGGCGCGCGCCTCTATGTCCACGCCGTCCAGCGCGACAACGCCGGGGAACTTCTTAGTTAAGCCTTTGACTTTCAGTAGGATTCCATCGGCGACCATTTCCGATACCTCGGTTGCGGTGTCGAGCAAGAGGTCGCCGCGCCGCCATGGAACTGGCTTCGCTGCCTGACCGTCTCCTCCCTACCATCTGCCGGTCGGCTCCCCGCGGACCGGCCTCCTCCCGTGCCTCACTCCTTCAGGAATGAAACGACTGTTTTCCTGTCTAGAATGGAAGATTAGTTCCATGACGGGGTTGGGGCGTCAAGTCCCTTTCGGTTTCGTCATGTTGGGGGTCATGCACCCCTTGATCGTGATCGCTATGGCGATTTCGGGCTATATAATTGATTTAAAAAGGAATGTGATGCTCTGGAATCTCGTCAAAGCTGTGCCGTGAACGGTCGGAGTCATACTAACGTATGAAATGGATGTTTCATGCATGATGGTATGTAATCTGATCATCTCGAGTGCGGCGCGAGTGGGCCGCTTCCCGCCCATCGAGCGGCACGGTCGTGCCGAAGGATGGACGTCGCACGTCGGGCTTATCCGGAACTTCACTCGTGGCGGCGTCGGGGCATGGCCTCAATGCGGGGGTGGCCATTCCGAAAGATCGACGCGAACAAGGCGATTGGCTCGGGTGATCTCCACCGTGCCCAGGCGCGGAATGCCCGTTCTTTGGATCAGGCGCGGTGGTCGAGACGAGCGACGAGTCGGTCGCCTAGCCACTGAATGCCCGACACCAGGATTATCAGCACGGCGACGACGGCGATCATGATGCCGGTCTCGAAGCGCTGGTAGCCGTATCGGATGGCGAGATCGCCGAGGCCGCCAGCCCCGATTGCTCCAGCCATGGCCGAGGCACCGACAAGGGTGACGAGCGTTACCGTGAAGCCGGCCACGATGCCGGGCATCGCCTCCGGGACCAGGACTTCGCGGACGATGGTCCAGCGGTTGCCGCCCATGGCGCGCGCCGCCTCGATCAGGCCGGGATCGACCTCGCGCAGCGACACCTCGGCGACGCGGGCGTAGTAGGGGGCGGCGGCAATGGCCAGAGGCACGATGGCCGCCGCCGTTCCGAGCGACGTACCGACGAGAAGCCGGGTGATCGGGATCAGCGCCACGAGCAGGATGATGAATGGAACGGAACGGAAGCCATTGATCACCCAGCCCAGGGCACGGTTGACGATCATGTTCTCGGCAATGCCGCCGCGATCGGTCGCGACCAGAATGAGTGCCAGCGGCAGGCCGGCGACGAAGGAGATCACGCCGGAGGCCAGCGTCATGACCACCGTCTCCCAAATCGACTGGAGCAGGAGGTTAAACAGGACGGGCGACATGGCCTAGCACCTCGACGCGGGCATTGATGGAGCGGAGATAGGCGGTGGCCTCGTCAACGAGGCTGGCCGGCTCGCGCGGTACGGTCAGAAAGAAGCGGGCGACCGGCTGGTCGTGGATGTGGTCGATGCCGCCATGGAGGAAATGCGCTGCCGGCAGATGAGACAGGATTTCCGAGAACAGACCATTGCCCAAGGCAGGATCGGTAAGATCGACGCCGAGGACGGTCTCTGGACCATCGGAAGCCAGTCGCGAGGCGATATGCGCAGGCAGCTGCGGCCGGATGCCGGACAAAAGGCTTTGGGTCAGCTCTGTCTTCGGATCGGAGAAGACGTGCCACACTTCTCCTTCCTCGACGACGCGGCCCGCTTCAAGCACCACCACACGGTCCCCGATGGTCCGCACCACTTCCATCTCGTGCGTGATGAGGACGACGGTGACGCCGAGCTTGCGATTGATGTCCTTGAGGAGTGTCAGAATGGCGCGGGTCGTCTCCGGATCAAGCGCTGACGTCGCCTCGTCGGAAAGCAGCAGGGCGGGCCGGGCAGACAGCGCTCTTGCGATGCCGACCCGTTGCTTCTGCCCGCCCGAAAGGGCCGCCGGGTAGGCATCGGCCTTGTCGGACAAGCCGACGAGGTCAAGCAACTCCAGCGCTCGTGCGCGCCGTTCGGCTTTGCCCCAACCGGCGATCTTCAGCGGAAGGGCGACATTTTCCGCCACGGTCTTGGCGGACATCAGGTTGAAGTGCTGGAAGATCATGCCGATCTTGCGGCGGATGGGTTGCAGTTCGCTTTCGCTCAGGCCGACGATGTTGCGGCCCTCGATCTCAATGCGGCCACTGTCGGGGCGCTCGAGACCATTCAGGCAGCGGATCAGGGTCGACTTGCCTGCACCGGATCGACCAATGATGCCGAGGATTTCGCCGCGCCGTACGGTGAGCGACAGATCGTCGAGGGCATGTGTCGGGCCGAAGCTGCGGCTGACGCCGGATAGGGCGACGACAGGCGTGCCTGGGGCGCCAGCTGCGGGGTCCACAGCCGTGAAGGCTGTGGCGGACGGCTGCGAGTTCAAGTTTCTTCCAGTCATGTCTCGTCCGGAGAGTGCGCGGTCGGGCCTCCCCGATGAACGCGATCCGGCGGAAAACCGCCGCCGAACCGCTTCTTCAACGGCTTTCTGTCCCCGAGGTCAATAGGCGGCGACGCCAGTGCCCTTGTAGACCTCGTCGAACACGGCCTTGACGGTCGGATTCTGGTAGGCCGCAACGAGCTTGACCACCCAAGGCTCCTTGGCATCGGCTTCGCGGACTGCGATGAAGTTCCTGTAGGGGTTGTCGGTGATCGCTTCCTGGGCAATGCGGTCCTTGGCCGAGAGACCGGCCTTCAAAGCCCAGTCGGTGTTGACGACTGCGCCGTCGAGATCGTCGATGGCCCGACCGACCACGCCGGCATCGAGCTCCTTGATCTCAAGGTTCTTCGGGTTCTCGACGACGTCAGCGACGGTGGCGAGGATGCCTGTACCGGGGGCGAGTTTGATAAGGCCCAACTGCTCCAACACCTTGAGTGCGCGCCCTTCGTTGGACGGGTCGTTGGGGACGCCGATGCTGGCGCCGTCCTTGATGTCGGCGATCTTGGTGTGGGTCTTCGAGTAAAGGCCGATTGGCCACAGACCGGTGTAGCCGGCAACGACGATGTGATAGCCGTTCTGCTGGATCTGGTTGTCGAGATAGGGCTTGTGCTGGAAAGCATTGGCGTCGATTTCGCCGCGCTCCAGGGCCTCGTTGGGCTGGGTGTAGTCGTTGAAGGTGACCAGCTCCAGCGTCAGGCCAACCTTCTCCGCCTCTGCCGCCGCGGCCCGCCAGACGTCTTCATCCTCGCCCGACATGATGCCGACCTTCACCGACGTCTTGTCGGCGGCGAGGGCCACGGTCGAAGCGAAGGCCGCGACGGACATCAGCGCCGCGACGCCGACAATGGTAGCTAGGCCGGCGCGACGGGTGAAGGCGAAGGGGAGGGCTTTGGTCATCTCGTAAAATTTCCTGTTGGACATCCGGCATCCGGACTTCGGAACGAAGGCTTCGTTTCGGATGAGACTATGGCAGATGCGGGCTGTCTCGGCGACGATGTGCACAACGCTTGTGCAATGAGCTCGCGAAAAGATCTACCAACAATCGGCCATGTGTCGGACGAATTTTCTATGGCCTCGATTGCGATGGGCGTGCTGTCCATGACTGGCACCTCTGCCGGGCAGGGTGCTGTCGTTGCTGGGCGAGGGTTCACCCTGTCCCTGCGAGACGAGGATGCACCGGACCTCGTCCACTGCCCAAGGTGGGCAGCAGCTTGCCGATGTCGGAAAAATCGCGCGGCGAAAGCGTGATCTCGGCCGCCTTCGCTATGGCTGGGAGCTCGTCGGGAGTGTGAATGCCGACTGCGACCGCGGCCACCCCCGGCCAGCTCAGACTCCAGGCAGCCGCCACGGCGGCCGGAGACGCGCGTCGGCGAGCGGCTATGGTCCGAAGGAGAAGCCGCATTGGCTGCAAGGTGTTGGCTGACCCTTCCCGATCATTCGGCAAGACCGCCAGGTCGGGCCCGAACGCGTGGTTTGCGATGACCGCCGGCGTCCGCTGACGCCGCACCGGCAACTCGCCGTCACTGACGCGACGATCGAACAGGGACATCTCCACATGCACGGTGTCACAGGCGCCGATCCGTTCGGCCCGTTCAAGATGGCTGCTGTCAGGCGCGATCAGTCCCAGGTGTCTCAGGAGTCCCTTCTGCCGCAAATCGAGGAGCAAGGACCATGCATCCTCGAAAAGAGCATCGGAAGCGATGGGGAGGTGGAGTTTGACGAGGTCCGCTGTTTCGGCGCCGAGTCGGGAGAGCGACCTCTCAAGTTGCCGACGCAACCGCCTCGGATCGAAGGTGGGGCGCAGTTGGGCGTGTCTGGAGCGACCATCCCAGTCGAAGCCGACAGCCAACGAAACGAAGGGCCGATCGCCTGCCGGTAGCGTGTTAAGGCTGGCGCCTATGCGCCGTTCGATGTCGCCACGATCGAGTATGGCGTCGGTATCGATCCAGTTGATGCCCAGCTCCGACGCTTGGCGGATAGCCTCGGTGAACCGGCTTTCACCCGTTTTGAGAGCCGCCGTGCCAAGCCCGATCCGCGATAGATGCAAGTCGCCGATAACGGCTGGTCTGCCTGGCGTGCTCCCCTCGACCATTTGCCCTCTCGGATGACTGTCGCGCGTCGGCGATGCCGGCTCTCAAGAGGGTAGCCAATGTCGATAAGGGCCATCAGGGCTGGTTTTTCCTTTTTCCGTCGATCGCCGGAACGATATCCCGATTGCATATGGCTTTGCCGCAAACGTCTTGCCCATCGCGTGCTGACGCCTTGGGGTGTACGCTTCGCGCGGGCTCCTCTCGTGGGCGTCATCACGCCTTTTGAGCGTGACCTCGTGGTTCCCGCCTGCCGGTCGTGATCCGCTGAATGGTGACGAACAGAAGCGGCACGAAGAACACGCCCAGCAATGTTGCCGAGATCATGCCGCCCATGACTCCAATCCCGATGGCATTCTGCGCCGCCGAACCGGCCCCTGTGGCCCGGGCGAGCGGAAGCACACCCAGCACGAAGGCGAGCGATGTCATGACAATAGGCCGCAGGCGAAGCCGGGCGGCTTCGACGACGGCGTCGACCGCAGTGCTGCCGCGCTCCATCAGGTCCTTGGCGAACTCGACGATCAGGATTGCGTTCTTGGCGGTGAGTCCGATGGTGGTGAGCAAGCCTACCTTGAAGTAGACGTCGTTCGACTGGCCAAACAGCTGCGCGAAGGCAAGCGCTCCGAACACCCCGACCGGGACCGCGAGCAACACCGAGAAGGGAATCGACCAGCTTTCGTAAAGCGCTGCCAGGCAGAGGAAGACCACGACCAACGATACGGCGTAAAGCAGCATCTCCTGCGAGCCGGCCAGACGCTCCTGATAGGAGAGGCCCGACCAGGCCGCCGAGTAGCCGCCATCGAGCTCGCTCACCAATGCTTCGGCCGCCGTCATCGCGTCACCGGAGCTGACGCCGCTGGCCGCCGTTCCGTTAAGGGCAATGGCGGCGGTGCCGTTGAAGCGGGCAAGCGAAGGCGATCCCTTCACCCATTCCGTACCGGCAAAGGCCGAAAACGGCACCATCTCGCCGCTGTCGTTGCGTGCATACCAGCGGTCGATGTCGCCGGGCTGCATGCGAAAGGGCGTGTCGCCCTGCACGTACACGGGCTTTATCTCGCCATTGTAGATGAAGTCGTTGACGTCCGAGCCGGAGAAGACGGTGGTGATCAGGCTGTTGATGCCGGAGAGATCGACGCCGAGCGCACCGGCCTTGTTTCGATCGATGTTGATCTTGAGCTGGGACTCCAAGGTGCGCGTGTTGCCTCGCAGGTCGGCGATCGAAGAGCTGGTCGCAGTCTTGTCGGCCATTTCGTTGGCCGCGGCGTTGAGGGCGTCGCGCCCCTCGTTGCCGCTGTCCTGCAGATACATTGAGAAGCCGCTGGTCTGGCCCAGCCCTTGAATGGCCGGGGGCGCCAGCACGAAAACCTCGGCGTCCCGGATCGCCCGGAAATGCGCCGAGGCGCGCGCGGCAACCGCGTTTGCCGAAAGGCGGCTGTCCGTTCGCTGGTCGAAGTCCTTCAGGCGGACGAACCCCATGGCGCTGTTCTCGCCGCTGCCGGAAAACCCGAAGCCAAGCGTCATGAAAACGCTCTGTATCGCGTCCTTTTCCTCGTTGAGATAGTAGTCCTGAACCTTGTCGATCACCGCCTGGGTGCGGGCTGCATTGGCGCCGGCTGGCAGCGTGATCATCGTCATCAGGACGCCCTGATCCTCTTCGGGCAGGAATGATGTCGGCAGTTTGCTGTAGAGGCCATAGGCGCCACCGATCAGCGCCAGGAAGATCGCGAACATCCGCAGCGGTCGCAGGACCAGCCGCCCGACAGTGGTGGAGTAGCCGTTGGTCAAACGAGCAAAGCCCTGGTCGAACCAACCGAGCCAGCGATGAAGCGGTCCCTCGTGGCTGGGTTTCAGCATCAGCGCGCAAAGCGCAGGCGTCAGGATGATGGCGACCAGGACCGACAACAGCATGGCGCTGGCGATCGTCACGGAGAACTGCCGGTAGATGACGCCAACCGAGCCGGAGAAGAAGGCCATCGGAATGAACACGGCGGTCAGCACCAAGGCGATGCCGATCAGAGCGCCTGTGATCTCGCCCATGGATTTTTCGGTAGCCTCGCGCGGCGGCAGCTTCTCGTCCCGCATGATCCGCTCGACGTTCTCGACCACGACGATGGCGTCGTCGACGAGTAGGCCGATGGCCAGGACCATGGCGAACATGGTCAGCATGTTGATGGAGTAGCCGAGAGCCGCGAGCACACCGAAGGTGCCGAGCAGAACCACGGGCACGGCGATCATCGGGATCAGGGTGGCGCGGATGTTCTGCAGGAAAAGCAGCAGCACCAGGAACACGAGTACGATGGCCTCGATCAGCGTCTCGACCACCTTTTCGATCGACAGCTCGACAAAGGGTGTCGTTTCGTAGGAGTAGGCGATTTCAACGCCTTCGGGCAGCGAGTCCTGGAGGCTGTCGAGCTCGGCATGGACGAGGTCCGCCGTGGTGATGGCATTGGCCCCGGAGGCGAGCTGAACGCCGAAGCCGGCCGCCGGCATGCCGTTGAAGCTAGACTGCTGGCCATAGCTCTCAAGGCCGACCTCGACGCGAGCCACGTCGGCCAATCGTACGACGGAACCGTCCGCCGTGGTTTTCAAACTGATGCGTTTGAACTCGTCGACCGACGTCATCTGTGATTGTGCGACGATGCTGGCCTTGAGCTGCTGTCCCTTCACGACAGGGGTAGCGCCGATGGAACCGGCGGCCACCTGGGCATTCTGCGCCTTGATCGCGGCTGTCACGTCGCTCGGCACCAGTTGGTATTTCAGCATGGCCGCCGGATCGAGCCAGATGCGCATGGCATAGCCAGCACCGAAGGACTGCACACCACCGACGCCGTCGAGCCGCTCGATGCGGTCCTCGATCTGGCTTGACATGATGTCGGACAGCTCGTCCGAGGTATAGCGGCCATCGCGAGAGATGATGTTGCCGATCATCAGGATGCCGGATGGCGATCGGTTGACCCGAAGTCCCGCATCCTGCACGGCGTCCGGCAGTTGGGACTCGATGCGAGAAAGCTTGTTCTGGACCTCGACCTGGGCCAGTTCGGGGTCGGTTCCATTGGAGAAGGTAAGCTCGATCGACGCGGAACCCGTGCTGGACGACGACTCCATGTAAAGAAGGCCGTCGAGCCCGGTCATGGCGCTTTCGATCTTCTTGGTGACCGAATTCTCGACCGCCTCGGCCGTTGCGCCGGAGTAGGTGGCCGAGACACGAACCGTTACCGGGGCGATGTCGGGGTATTGCGAGATCGACAGCGAGTAGATGCCCATCGCACCGGCAAGCAGTGTGGCGATGGCCAGTACGATGGCGAACACCGGCCGGGCGATGAAGAAGCTCGCAAGCGCGTTGCGTGGTGACGGGGAGTTCATTTCCCGTCCTCCGCCTTAAGGTCCTGGCCGACCACGCCGTCATCATCGATGGTCGCCTCGACGGGGGTGACCTCGGCGCCGGCCGAGAATTTCTGGAAGCCGTCGACGATCAGCCTGTCGCCCGAGGACGCGCCCTCGGTGACGATCCAGTTGTTGTCGGACGTGCCGACCGTGGTGATCCGCTTCGCCTCGGCCGTGTTGTCGGCCGACACCACATAGATCGTGGCGATGCCATCGTCGCCACGCGTCACCGCGCGCTGAGGCACCAGGAAGGCCTCGTTGAGCGTTCCGAGATCGACGCTGGCCTGAACGAACATGCCGGGCAACAGAACCCGCTGGCTGTTGGGGAAGGTGGCGCGAAGCGTGAAGGTGCCCGTCGTCTCGCTGACCACCATTTCGGTGAGCGAGATCGTGCCGGTTTCGCCGTAGGCCTTGCCGTTTTCCAGTGTCAGCATCACCGCCGGAGGCTTGCCAGTCTCGCGCCCGAGACGCCCGCTGTCCACCTCGTCGCGGATGCGCAGCAGATTGGCGCTGGAATCGACTAGGTCGACGTTGATCGGATCGATCTGGCGAATGGTGGCGAGGGCGCCGGTCTGGTTTTCGGTGACGAGAGCGCCGACGCTGACCGAGGAGACCCCGATCACGCCGCCGATCGGAGCGCGGATGGTGGCATTTTCGAGATTTATGCGCGCCGTCTCAAGGTCGGCGCGGGCGGCCTCTTCCGACGCTTCAGCCTGCAGTAGCGTCGAGCGGGCGTCGTCGACCGTCTGGGCGGCAACGGCATTGCTCTCGGAGAGTTTCTGGTTGCGGTCGAAAGCCGTTTGCGCGCCGGTCGTGGCCGCCTCGGCCTTTCTCACGGCTGCCGCCGCAGCAGCATAGGCAGCCTTGAACTTGGCGTCTTCGAGCTCGTAGAGCACGTCGCCGGCATTGACTACTCCGCCTTCCCTGAAAGCGATCTTCCGAACGATGCCGTTCACCTGAGGACGAATCTCCGCCGTGGCGAGGGCGATGACGCGGCCCGGCAGCTCAATGTTGCGCGGCACGTTGGTCGGTTGAAGCGTGACGTAGCCCACCTCGGCCTTGCCGGCCGCCGGCGGTCCCGACGGACTGCTTGGCTGGCAGGCGGTCACGAGGGCAAGCAGGAGCATTACGCCGCCGCGTCTTCCGATATTGCGCATGTTCTCCGGTGCTCCAGCCTTGAATTCCGCGATCAAAAAGCCAGGGAATACGTTCTTTGGACGATAGTCGTAAGCGGAATCAATAGTTTCCCGCGCTTTGCCAAGTCAACGTCTTGCTGAAGCGTAATGGTAACGGGATATATAATTGTCGCGAGCTGGAAAAGAACGAGTGTCGCAGGCTCGAGAAGAAAGCATGAAGATTTCACGGGCGATTGTTTCCAACCGCCCGAGCCACGAATGAGCCGGGAATGCTCGCCGTCGGTAGTATCTAGAGCCCGAAGATCGCCGGCCACCAGCCGAAGCCGACGAACAGGCTGCCGGCAATGCCAGGAACCAGTGGCATCCAGCGCCTGGACAGCGACAGTCCCTGGCGCCGCAAGATGCGGTCGCCCAGCCAGATGCTCCAGACGACGCCGATCAGGAACAGGCCGCCTCGAATGGCGTGCACGCCTTCCATGCCGATGAACGTTTCGCGCAGGGGCATCAGGAGTTCCGCCCCGAGGCCGATGATGAGGCTCATCAGCGCGACCGGCGCGTATTGATAGCCGAGTTCGGTAAACACCTGGCCGAACCCACCGTCGGCACCAAGTCGCCTTGCGATCATCGCGCCAACCGCCGTGAGGCTGGCGAGAACGGCGGTGAGCACCGCCATCGTCCCGAGCATGAAGCCGACGATCATGATGAAGTCGAGCCACAGGAAGGTCTCGGCGCGGGCCGGGTGCACGCTCATCAGCCACGACGGGCCGATGCGGGTGATCCAGTCGACATGGTTCTGGATCGCCCAGACGCCGAGGCCCTGGCGCAGGGCCTGGTACTGGGGCAGGACAAGCCACAGGAAGCCGCCAAGTGCCACGCCGGTATCGAGGAACAGGAACCAGGCCTCCGCCGGGTTGGCGCGATGGTTGCGGATTTCCTCCACCTCGGCGCCAGGTCGGCGAAGCTCCAGCCGTATGCTGCCGGCCGCTTTCGGATTGACGCAGCGGAAGCACTCGATGCAATGGCGGCTCTCGCATTTGCGCGGCAGGTCGATCATCGTCGGACAGGCGCCACGCTCGGTATAGGCGTCGCCGCCGCTCAACCGGATCTTGGGCGTGAACTGTACGGCGCCAAGCCGGGAATAAAGGCCCAGCACGCGGCCGATCGGGCAGAGATGTCGGCACCAGACGCGCTTGTTGCGCCCGTAGAGCCCTCCGATGGCGATGGCGAGCAGCATGGTGCCGCCGAACAGTCCGGCCGCCGCTTCCGGATGGTCGCGCACGCCGATCGTCTGGCCATAGAGCGTCATGATGATGAAGCTGAGAGCCGGCGTTCCTTCCCACTTGATCCAGGCGGGAATGCGCCGCTGCAACCCGTATTTGTTGGCAAGCTCCGACGCGGCGCCCATCGGGCACAGGGTTCCGCACCACAGGCGGCCAAGGACGATGACGGACAGGAAGACCAGAGGGAACCAGATGCCCCAAAGAAGGTAGCGCAGGAACAGTGTTGGGTTGGACAGAATGCCGCTTTCGGCCGGCGGGTCGGGTAGCAGCACGGGGAGGCCGATGACGACCAGAAACACCCCGAACATCAGCACCTGAATCCAGCCGAAGTGCCGTCTCCAGCGAACGAACAGCGCCTCAATCTTTCGGGTCAACGCGCTGCGAGAGTCGGTGCCCCCGGCTTCGATCATGGTTTTCACGGCCGGGCCGACAAAGTCGTCGCCACGGGCAAGCCTGTTCATGGGTGCGTCCCTCCGACACCGGTTCCTGACGACGTCGTCTCACCCGTCTGCGAAAGACGCCGATCTGCAAATTGCTATCAATTGCATATAGCGATCAAGCTGGGGGTATCACGCATGACTTGCGGCAGACCTGCGGTGGTTGTGAAAAAGGCAGCTAAATCAATCAACTGGCGTTTTCTAGCCCGGTGATCAGGGGTTTCCCTACGGTTGACGCAGCGCTAGGGCTGAAAATACTCATGACAATCATTTGCAAAAAGGGGCTATGAAATGCGTATCCTGAAGGGACTGGTTCTGACCTCGGTGGCGATGGGGTTTGCGACGACGGCTTATGCGCTCGAGTATCCGATTGGAGAGCCGCAGTTCGGTGGCGGCATGGAAGTCGCGGCCGTTTACCTGCAACCGATCGAAATGGAACCGGCCGGGATGATGCTGGCCGCCGACAAGGCGGACATTCACCTCGAAGCCGACATCCACGCGACCAAGGACAACGTCAACGGCTTCGCGAATGGCGACTGGGTTCCCTACCTTGAGATCACCTACGAACTGACCAAGGACGGCAAGACCGTTTCCAAGGGGCCGTTCATGGGCATGGTCGCCTCGGACGGTCCGCACTACGGCGACAACGTCAAGCTGGACGGGCCCGGCGTCTACCAGCTTACCTTCAACATCGCTCCTCCCGCGAGCACTGGTCACATGGCCATGTTCGGCCGCCACGTCGATAAGGAAACCGGCGTTGCGCCGTGGTTCGAGCCCTTCGAGGCAAAGTACGAGTTCACCTATGCCGGTACGGGGAAGAAAGGTGGCTACTGAGCTCCTTCCCAAGGCGACGCAGCGTCGGCGGCTTTGTCAGGCCGCCGGGTGTCTGCTCGTGGTTCTCGCGGCGACCGTACCGGCCGCCGCAGAGGACGATCCGGTGTTTCGCATCGAGTTCAACGACGGCGCCATGACGCCCAGCCGGATCGAAGTGCCGGCCGACACGCGCTTCGAGTTGCAGCTCGTCAACCTGGGCAAGACCCCGGCCGAGTTCGAGAGTGTGCCGCTCCGCAAGGAAAAGGTCATCGCACCGGGCGTCACCACCTCCATGGTGATCAAGTATCTCGATCCGGGCGAGTACTCCTTCTTCGACGACTTCCACCCGGAAGCGCCGCCCGCTGTTCTTGTCGCCAAGTGAATGGCGGCGTGACGGACCAAGACGAGGTCTAGTTCAATGTTCGGTTCCATAGCCTTCGTGGTCTGGCGCGAAAGCGTCGAGGCGTTGCTGGTCATCGGCATTCTGGATGCGTGGCTGCGCGCGGAGACGCGTGACACCGGGCGAGCGCGCGTTTTTCTTTGGGGTGGCGTTGCCGCCGGCCTCGCCTTCGCCGGTCTGCTGGCCGTTCTTCTGGTACAGCTTGGCGAGTCGATCTCCGAAGATGCGCAGCTCGCCTACACGACGGCCGTGGTGCTGATCGCCGCACTGCTGATCCTGCAAATGGTGTTCTGGATGCGCCGGCACGGCCGGTCTATGAAGCGCGATCTCGAGACCCAGCTCTCAAGCGCCGTGGTTCGTCGCTCGTGGTGGGGCGTGTTCGTGCTAGCGCTGGTCGCGGTCGCCCGCGAGGGCAGCGAGACGGTGATCTTTCTCTACGGTATCCTGTCGTCAGGCACCGCCGGCGATTTGCTGTCCGGCATTGGGGCGGGGCTATTCGGCTTTGCTCTCGCACTCCTCAGCTATGGTCTCCTGCAAGCCGGCAGCCGCGTACTTTCCTGGCGTCTGTTCTTCCGCATCACCGAGATCATGTTGCTGTTCCTTGCCTGTGCGCTGCTGATGACCGGTATCGACGGCCTGATCGACCTCGAGATCCTGCCGCGTCTGTCGCGCCGTCTCTGGGATAGCGGCTGGCTTCTGTCCGACGGCAACGCCACCGGTGGCTTCATTTCTGCTCTGACCGGCTATCGGGCAAGGCCGAATCTGATGGAGCTCCTGGTCTTTGCCGGTTACTGGGCCCTGGTTCTTTTGATCATCTTGCGCCCCAAGCGAACGGCGTCTCCGGCAGTCGCTTGACGCCTCCCTCCCTTCACTGCGATCAACCCAACCCCCGGAGTTTCGAAAGAAGCCCCGGGGTCTGTCGTTTGAGCAGTCTTTCAGGGCTTGCGAGGCGATGGTCAGTCTCACGTCAGCGTCGATCCTGAAGATGCAGCCCAAGATCGGACGATTATTTCACAGCAACGGGAACCAACGGGGCGCCATAAGTGTTTCTCCTGTGAAGGTCGGCTTTTTTTCGAGCTTCACTCGCTAAGCCGGAGCATTCGGTCCGGCATGTAGGTTGGGGAGACGTCATGAACCGTCAGATGCTTGTCGCCATTGTCGTTCTGCTTGCCGCTGGTGTCGGCATCCTTGGGTATCAACTCTACGAAGAGAAGAAGCAGCCGGACGGCGTCGAGATCTCGATCGGTAAGAATGGCGTGTCGGTCGAAGGAAAGTAGCGCCTAGAGCATCATCCGACCGGAGTGAAACGAGGACCGAGAAGGTGATGCTTACCAAACAAAACCGTAGAGCGCCGGTCTGATTCACTCAGATCGAACAGCGCTCTAGCGAAAGTCGCGGGTTCCCAATCGCAACCGGCATCTCTGCCTGGCCACAAAGGTCCGGCGGCTGGTGCAAGAAGAGGATCAAGCCATGGCTACCCTTGCCCTCGCAGAGCAAACAGCCCTTTCCACTCTTCCAGTGATGGCGGGTCCGGAAGTGACGACCCTGGCCGCGCAGTTTCTAGCGTTGGCTCCGCTGGTCGCCGCCGTGATCTTGTTGGTTGCCGCCCTTTCCGCCGGTGGGCGTCGTCTTCCGGCCGCCGAAATCGTTCCGCGCCAGTCCCGCGGCAGAAGACTCAAGGGATGAGTTTCGCGCCTCAGTTTCAGCCTAAAGCCCGGTTCCTCATGAGCCGGGCTTTTCTGCGCGCTGTTGCTGGCCTTTCGCCTTGATGAGCGTGTGAACGAACTCCAGCTTTGAGAGGATCTCCTCGGAGAGGATGAACGGGTAGAAGTCCAGCTGTCCGAGTGAGCGATTGATCTCGTTGATCGCGATGGTCAGCGGTGTCCAGGCGTTGGCGAGTGCCGAAAAGTCCTGCTGGCGATAGGGCGAGAAGTCCACATCGAGGTCAAGCCGCCCCGCGCTCGCTCCTTGAGGCGAGACGACAAGGCCGAGATTGTGAGCCGTTTCCAGAGCATCCACCATGTGAATGTAGTGGGCGAAGGTTTCCGCGAAATCCTCCCATGGATGACAGGCCGCGTAAGAACTGACGAACCGGTTCTGCCAGCCGGCCGGCGGTCCGCTCCGATAGTTTCGTTCGAGCGCCTCGGCATAATCCTGTCGCTCGTCGCCGAACAAGGCGCGGAACTCCTCAAGCCTTCCGCCGTCGCGGACCAGCCGATCCCAGTAGTAGTGACCGATCTCGTGCCGGAAGTGGCCGAGCAGTGTGCGGTAGGGCTCGCCGAGACCGACCCGACGCGCTTCGCGTGCAGCGTCGTCGGATTCGGCAATGGCCAGAGTTATGACCCCCTCGGCGTGCCCGGTCATCACGGGTACGGCGCCGCCATTCTGTCCGATCTCATCGGCGAGAAAGTCGAAGGCGAGGCCTGCCTCGGCGTCCTCTGCTTTGTCGGGTATGGGCAGGCCCCATGCGAGAAGCGAATAGAAGAGGTGACGCTCGGCCGACACGACCCGCCGAAAGGCCTCGGTCGTCTTGTCGTCGTTGAGCGCGGGAATGGTTCTGTTATGTCGGCAGGCTGGGCAGAGTTGTCCCGCCTGCGCGGCAGGCAGCAGCCAGTTGCAGGCGGCCACGTCCGCGTTGGCGCAGAATGCGAAGCTCTCGCCCATTGCAGGAGACGTCCAGCCCGCGCCCCATGGTTCGAGAGCGGTCATGCGCGATGGGTTCGAAACGTAACCGAGCCGTCTCGTGCACGCGACACATGTCCCATTATCGAAGTGGACGGTATTGCCGCAGGCATCGCAAGAAAAAAGCCGCATCGTTTTCTCCGTCGGACGGGCGCATGGCGCCGCTTCGGCGCAAAACCGCCGGCCCAAGGTAGGACCGGCGGCTAGGGGAGCGCCAGCGTGATCTGAAGTGCCGACCGGCCCGCCAGTGTCAGCGGTAGAGGAGAGCGATCAGGATGATGATCGGAATGGGAACGCCGAGAAACCAGAGAAGAATGCTGCGCATGCTGTCTGCTCCATTTTGGGGATGAGAACGGAATGCCAGTCGGGGATCCCCGCTCACGGACTTCGCAAGTACAACGTGGCAACGTGACGTCGGTTCCGGGGGCTGTGGTCGATGTTTCTGACGACCGTGGCCTCGAAGTGTACGGTATCTTCGGAACCGTCTTGGATGTGCGGCGTTAATCCATCCGAAACACAACAGATGGAGTTGTACGTCATGCTTTACTGGTCTCTTGTCTTTCTCGTCGTTGCCTTGATCGCTGCGATCTTCGGTTTTTCCGGTATTGCCGCCGCCTCGGCTGGCGTTGCCAGGGTTCTCTTTGGGCTTTTCCTCATCCTGTTCGTCGCAAGCTTTGTCTTCCAGTTGCTTCAGGCGTGACGACTTGTCCCTGCCTTTGTGCCATTCGTGTCGTGTGGGCGATGGAAAGGAACTTGTAGTTTCCTCGTTCGCAGGCAGTATGTGTCGATAGTCTTTGCGCGGATGATGGAAAGCAGGCTTATGCTGAGGTGGGGTACCGGCCGGTTCGTTGGCTATAGTCTTCTTCTCCTGGCGGGCGGGGCGGTCGTCTTGTTGATGATCGTTTCGGCCGCCTTCATCTTTTCATCCCGTTCTCAGCTTCATGGCACGGAGTCGCTCAAGGCAGCCCGGGTCGATCGCCTCATTCTGGAGTTCATTTCGGATCTGGTCGATGCGGAAACCGCCCAGCGCGGTTTCATCATTACGAGCAACGAGGCCTATCTGGGCCCCTATGAGAATGCGCTCACTCAGTTTGCCAAGGATGCGTCCGACCTGCGGTTGCGAGCCGCCGAGGTCGACGAGGGCAAGGCGATCGCGCCCGAGCCCGTGGCGGAACTGATCAGGCTCGGCCAGAAAAAGATGGATCTCGTCGGACACAATCTGGCGGAGTTCAGGGCCGGACAAGTCGACGAGTTGCGGCTACTCATCTCTTCCGACCAGGGACGCGCGGTGATGGATGAGATCCGTGAGAAGGCAGCGGCCATTCGTCAGGTCGCCATAGACGTCCGCATCGCCCGTGCCGCCGCCATGCGTGATACCGCCACGATGCTGAGGACCATGATCAGTCTCGGAGTGGCCATGATCGTCGTTCTGACGGCGGGCGCCACCATGATCATGATCCGCCATCTCAGGCAGATCAATGAAGCACGACAGGAGCTCATCGAGATCAACCAGGAACTGGAGTCGCGCGTAAGGGAGCGCACTGAGGCGGTGATGCGTACCAACGACGAGCTGCAGCGCTACGCCTATATCGTCAGCCACGATCTCAGAGCCCCCCTCGTCAATATCATGGGCTTCACGTCCGAGCTTGAGTCCGCCACGGAACGGCTTACCGGATACATTCGGAAAGCTGGCGATGAGGACGCCAATGATCCCGACCGGGCCGATGCTCTGCTCGCCGTCGATGAGGACATTCCGGAGGCACTTGGCTTTATTCGCTCGTCGATGAAGCGCATGGACAGTCTCATCAACGAGATTTTGAAGCTGTCTCGTGCCGGGCGTCGTGTCCTTGAACCGATTCCGCTGGACACGCAGAGCATCGTCTCCGAGTGCATCGATTCCATCCGCCAGCGTTTCGATGAAGCGGGAGCCGAAGTTCACATCGAGGGCCGCTTGCCGGATGTCGTTTCCGACCGTTCGGCCTTGCAGCAGGTCTTCACGAATCTGCTCGACAATGCGACCAAGTATCTGAAAGATGGACGCTCAGGGCAAATTACTGTACGCGGTCGCCTCGAACGCGGATCGGCGGTGTTCGAGGTGGAAGACAATGGCCGTGGCATCGCCGAGGCTGATTTCGAGCGTATCTTTGAACTTTTTAGGCGCGCGGGCGTTCAGGACCAGCCGGGAGACGGCATTGGTCTGGCGCACACCCGTATGCTTGCTCGGCGCCTTGGCGGCGACGTTTCCGTCAAGAGCGATGGCGAGACGGGGACGACGTTCATCGTGACGATTGCCAGAGACCTTGTATTGCGTATGGGGAGAAACGAAACGTGAGCAAAGATCCCAAGCCTGTGGCGATCATCATGATCGAGGACGACGAGGGACACGCTCGTCTGATCGAGAAGAACATTCGTCGCGCTGGCGTCACGAATGAGATCATCTCCTTCCGCGATGGCACGAGCAGCGTCAACTATCTGTTCGGTAAGGACGGGACAGGGCGGGTTGCCATCGGCCGACCTTCGCTCGTGTTGCTCGACCTCAACCTTCCGGACATGACTGGCATAGACATTCTTGCCCGCCTGAAGGCCAACGAGCATACGCGGCGTACGCCGGTGATCGTTCTGACGACAACGGATGACGCGCGCGAAATACAGCGCTGTTACGACCTTGGAGCCAACGTCTACATTACCAAGCCACTCAATTACGAGAGCTTCGCCAACGCCATTCGTCAGTTAGGTCTGTTTCTGTCCGTGATGCAGATTCCGGAGCTGGATTGAATGCCCTATGGAATCGATCTCAAGGAGTCGATCAAGGTTCTGCACGTCGAGGACGATCTCGCCCTTGCGTTGTTGGTCCGCAAGGCTCTGGCCCGGCGAGGTCACGAGACGGTTCATGTCACGACTGGCGATGATGCGGTGAAAATCGTTGAGGAGGGCGGTATCGATATCATCGCCCTCGATCACACGCTTGCCGCCGAGACCGGTCTCGACATCCTCGCCCGAATGGGGCCTCGGGGTGCCCGCCCACCGGTGGTCTACGTCACCGGCTCCATGGATGCCCGGTTGGCCATCGAGGCTCTCAAGACGGGAGCCGACGACTACGTGATCAAGGACACGTCGAAGGAGTTCTTCGATCTCCTGATCGCGGCTCTGGAGCAGGCCTATGAACGCTGGCGTCTGAAAAGCGCGCGTGTGCGCGACCAGCAACTGATCCGGGAGGCGCGAGATCGCGCCGAGATGCTTCTGAAGGAAGTCAACCATCGCGTCGCGAACTCGCTCGGTCTGGTCGCCGCCATGGTCCGCATGCAGGCGGCCACCGTCAGCGATCCGCATGCCCGCCACGCCCTTGAGGAGACGCAGAGCCGCATCTCGGCGGTCGCCGGTGTCCATCGCCACCTCTATACGTCCGACAACATCGGCGAGGTCGATATTGGCGCTTATCTCACGCAGCTTGTTGGCGAGCTTTCGGCCTCGTTGACGGGTAACGGCGCTCATCGCTTGGTCAAGACGGACCTCATCCACGTCGCGCTGCCGACAGACAAGGCGGTAACACTTGGCGTCATGGTCGGTGAGTTGGTGACCAACGCATTCAAATATGCCTATGCGCCTGATGCCAGCGGAGAAATTCGCGTTCACTCTCGCAAGCTGGAGGGCGGACAGCTGCAGATCTGTGTCGAGGACGACGGTATCGGCTGGGATGGAACGGGGCCTGCGCAAGGCACCGGAATCGGCTCCAAGGTACTCCGCGCCATGGCGCGCAACCTTGACGCAGAGGTCACTTACTCCGAACTCCATCCAGGGACCCAGGTCTGCATCGAGTTCACCATCGGCTGACGGTCGCCGATCAAGCGGTCATCGGCGACCGGCGTTACGTGCCAGCCAGAATCCGATGGCGGCCACTCCGACCACTGCCGCCAGTCGAGTATGCTTGGCTGCCATCGAGGCCGCCGTCGGAGCGAAGGCAACCGCTGCACTGGAGGCGACGGCCGCCCTGAGCTCGCGTTGAGCTCTGTCGAGCAGCTGCCGCGCGATGAGAAGCGCGATCAAGGTCAACACCATCAACGAACCGGCGACGATCAGGGCGGCAATCTCTGGGGCGAAGTGCCTGGAAAGCGCGATGTGTCCCGCGAGAGCGGCAAATCCAATGGCCAGAATGGCCGCCAACGCCGCGACCATCGCGGCAGCGACGGCAATGCCGCCGCGCCGCTTGATCCGAGACACATCAATGCCGAGGAGACGCGCGAACATCATGTGCGCGAGCTGCCGCGCGAGGCGAACCCGAGAAGGACTCCCACGCCCAACGCGATGGCCATGGCCGTTATCGGGCGCTTGGCGGCCGCTTCGGCAATGCCGTCGATACTCTCCTTGCCGAGCGAACCGGCGCCATTGAAGGCCGCGCCGAGGTGATCGGCGGCATCGGCGCCGGTTGCCTTGACCGTTTCCACCGCTTCGGAAGCCTTGGTCCCGGTCTTGGCCGCGAACTCGTCCATAATGCGTTTCATCTCTATGAGCGCCTCCTGCGCCGCAGTTGCCACGTCGCCTGCCTTGCCAGCCAACTCGCTGCCGGCCGCGCCGAAGTCCTGTTTGATTTTTCTAGCGTTTTCGGCGACGACCCTGGCTCCAGTGGAGTCGGCCGCTCCGATCTCCTCGCGTACCTCGTCCGCCGCGTCTGCGGCGGCCGCCTTGGCCGAGGCTACCGCCGCGCTGGCGTCTTTCTTGATCTTGTCGGCCGCGCTCGAGCCGCTCTTCGAGGTCGAAGGGTCAGGAGTTGGCATGGCTTGATCCTTTCATCTGATTGGCTAGAGGGCCCGGGACGATCAAGGCCGCGTGGTCTGCCGCAACCGGGCATCTGAAAGGACAACGTCCGATGTCGCGTCGGGTTCCTCGCTTTCGAGTGACCGACGCGTCCACCGGAGATCGACGCCATCTCTGCGGCAAGGAACCGGACCGGCTCTGGCGAATTGGTGAGGGGCCGCACAGACATCCGGTCGGGTGCGGTCTCATGCGACGGAGCACCCCCTTGAAGTACATTGTCCGCCGGGCACCCTTCGACCGACCGCTGTCGAGCGACAAGGACGCGCCGGACATGCGTCGAACGCTCGTCGACCTGTCGATCATCGGATTGTTCGTACTGGCGTTGCTGGTCGCCTTGCACGTCGCCGCCTCTCTCGTGATGCCCATGGTCGCGGCGATCATTGGCGGCAGCGTTGTCGCACACGTCGGCGATCGCGGTCAGCGCATCGGCATATCGCCGATGGTTGCCGGCCTCGCCCTGACCGCCGTTCTTGGGGTCGGTCTGTTCCTGTTGATAGAAGCGGTCGCCGAACCGATCATGACGCTGATCGACCGGTTGCCGCAGGTGTTGCCGCGGGTCGTTGCTGCCCTGGGTGATCTGCTATCCCCTTTCACGACGCTGCAAGCGCGCCTCACCGGTGGAAGCCTTGGGACGGATGGCGGTGTGGCAAGCCTGGATAAGATGCTGGGCTCGCTGGATTTTGGTCTTGTCGCCAGCTTTCTCGGCGGCTTGACGCCTGCCTTCGGCGAGTTCCTGATCTTTCTCGCGACGCTTGTCTTCTATGTAGCCGGTCGGGCCCGACTGAGACGCCGGTCAATCCTTGCCTTTGGCGGCCGGGAGGAGCGCCTAGCCGCCATCCGCATCTTCAATGCGACCGAAGCGGCGCTGACACGCTACTTCGGGACGACGTCGGTCATCTATGGCGGCGTCGGCATCGCCACGGGTCTGATCGCCCTGGCGGCCGGACTTCCCACACCCATCCTTTGGGGGGTGTTTGCCTTTGCCATGAGCTTTGTCCCATTTCTCGGGCCGGCCATCATATCGTTGGCCATCGCCTCCGGCGGGTTGGTGCTCGACTATGGTCCGCTAGCCGTCATGTGGCCGGTCGGCGCCTTCATGACGGTTCACCTGATCTGCGAGAATGCCGTCATCCCGGCGGTGCTGGGGCGCCGTTTCGAGATCAACCCTTTTCTTGTCTTTCTGGCGATCATCTTCTGGACCTGGATGTGGGGAGCCATCGGCGCGGTGCTCGCAGTACCGCTGCTGCTCGTCGCACGCACGATTCATTGCGAGTTCAAGGCGGATAGCCGTCTACCGTTGCCAACCTGATGCAAATGAGACGGCCGGCGCCTTGTGCGCCGACCGTCTGGCAACATGGAAAGACAGGATGGATCAGAGTTCGCCCGCGCTCTGAATCGACATGATCTGCATGAGCTTCTGGCGCGCCCGGTTGACGCGGCTCTTGATGGTGCCGACGGCGCATCCGCAGATCTCGGCAGCCTCTTCGCAGGAAAAACCTGAGGCGCCCACCAGGATCAGGGCTTCGCGCTGATCATCCGGGAGCTTCTCGAGTGCCGAGCGAAAGTCCGCCAGATTGAGATGACCGTCCTGGGCCGGAGCCGAAACCAACCGTGCCGCCGCCTCGCCGTCGGTGTCCTGCACCTCCCGCCGGGCTTTGCGATATTGGCTGAAATAGGTGTTGCGCATGATTGTGAACAGCCAGGCCCTGAGGCTGGTACCCGGAATGAAGCTGGCATGAGCGCCCCAAGCCTTCATTACCGTTTCCTGCACAAGGTCGTCAGCGTGATCGTGGCTGCCAGAGAGGGAAATGGCAAATGCACGCAGCGAAGGGAGCTCTGCCAGGAGGGCGGACTTGAAGGCCGCGATGGCTGTCATTGATCGCTACCCCCGTCGCCACCTTCCGACTGGCCCTCTCGCTCCTTTCTTTCGGATTTCTCGAGTTGGTCGAGCAGCATGGTCAGCTTTTCGGGAATCGGCTCGGACAGGATCGAACCGTAAAGCTTCTTCAACTGGTCACCGAGATGAGCCTGGATCGGCGGTTCTAGTGTGGGGCGCTCTGACGTTTCTTTTTTGTCTGACATGGCGACTCTTTCAGGACGACTTCGAAACAACAATCCTATCGACGTTCTTGCGGCGAAGGCTGCGTGGTCACATCTTGTGCTTAACGCGAACAAGTGTTTCCGGTTCCGGCGTGCCACAAAAAAAGCGATGGGGAAGGGAACCGGTTAGCCGCCCTGACGTTTTAACGCAGAACAGCTCTCTTTAGTTGATTGCTCGTCCAAGCGTTGGAAAGGCTTCTCATGTCAATCACGGCTCTGATCGCTCCCCAGCTTCCCCTTCTCCGTCGCTATGCGAGGGCATTGAGTGGCAGCCAGGCGAGCGGCGACAGTCACGTCGTGGCCATGTTGGAACAACTGGTGGCCGATCCGGATGGTTTCGATCAGTCGCTCGATCCGCGACTGGGCGTCTACAAGCTTTTTTCTTCGGTGTGGAACGCCAACCCCATGAACTACATGAGGTTGGACGAACCTGGCGAACGCCCGGCGGCCGATCGACGCCTTGACGCGATCACCCCGCTGCCCCGGCAGGCGTTTCTCCTTACGGCCATGGAAGGCTTTTCACCGTTCGACGCGTCTGTGATTCTGGACGTCGGGCCGGAAGCCTTCTCGGCCTTGCTTTCGGAAGCCTCTCGCCAGATTGGCGAGCAGGTTGCTTCACGCGTCCTTGTCATCGAGGACGAGCCTCTGATTGCGATGGACCTCGAGGGCTTGGTCGAGGGACTCGGCCATACCGTTGTCGGAAACGCGCGCACGCGGGACGAGGCGGTTGCGATGGCGCGCCGTGAACGTCCGGGCCTGATCCTGGCCGATATTCGCCTCGCCGATGGCTCGTCGGGGCTGGATGCCGTCAACGACATCCTCTCGAGCTTCGAAGTGCCTGTCATCTTCATCACGGCCTATCCGGAGTCGTTGCTGACCGGCGAGCGGCCTGAGCCGACATTCCTTATCGCCAAGCCGTTCCGCGAGGAGATGGTAAAGGCGGTGATCTCACAGGCTCTGTTCTTCGACAAGGTCGCATCGCTGCGGTTGAGGGACAGCGCGTGACGCTGACCGGACACAGGTGGACTTTCCGATCGTCGTTCGTCTGACGCGGAGGGCAAGGTGCAGCCTGATGACCTCGAGACACTCAAGACGCTGGCGCGGGGAATGACACTTGCCGCCTGCGTCTCCGTGTCGGCGGGCCTTGTGACCTACCTCTTCCGCATGCGCCACCGTGCCGGTGGCTTGATGGGCACGTCCGCTCTTCTGTTCATTTTCGTTTTGGCCGTTGCCGTGGGAGCCATCGGCCGCCTGCTCTCGGGAGCGACCGGTGGCGGTCTTCCCGTGTTGATGGAGACGGTCGCCGCCGTCGTCGCCTTCGTCGTGGGCGTGGCCGTCTGGCCGATGATCCCGAGGCTCGTTGGCCAGCCGACCAGCCAGGAGGCCAACGAAGCGAACGCGCTTCTGGTGGAGGGACAGGCGGCCAATCGAAGGTTGATCGACCAACTCAGCGATCTCAATCGTGACCTGGAAAGTCGTGTTGCCGGCCGCACCGCCGAGTTGGAGACGGTTCGGCATCGCTTCGAGATGGCGCTCGAAGGGTCGGACATCTCGATTCTCGAACTCGACGCTGACCTGGTTTTTACCTGGGTGCACAATCCGCCGCGGCCCCTTACCCAGGCCGACATCCTGGGGCATCGGCCGGCCGACCTGTTGCTGCCGGGAGAGGCCGCCGAGTTTGCTGGCATCGCAAGACGCGTCCTGGGGGGCGGCATGCCGGAGCGTTTCGAGATCGCCTTCGTTCTCGGCGGACAGCAGCGCTGGTTCGAAGGCTTCGTTGAGCCGGTCACTGTGGATGAGCGGATCACTGGCGTTCTGGCGGCGGCCATTGATGTGTCCCGCTACAAGGAACACGAGCGCGAGATGCGAGACATCCTGCGCGAACTTACTCACCGCTCCAAGAACCTTCTGGCGGTGGTGCAAGGCATCGCGCGGCAGAGCGCCAAGGGATACCCCGATGCCGCTGGATTCCTCGCGCCTTTTAGCGGGCGCCTGCTCGCGCTGTCGGCCGCTCACGAGCTTCTGGTGCAGAACGGGTGGCGCGGTATCCCGCTGGCCGAGGTGGTGAGTCGTGCCTGGGCCGATGTGGAGGGTACGGACAACATCCGCGTCGATCTTGACGGTCCGGACGTCCTTCTCGGTCCAGACGTCGCTCAGAACGTCATGCTGGGCGCACACGAGCTGGTGGCGGCCGCCGCGACGGCGGAACAACCGCCCGAGCGCGTGGTCGTGTCATGGGAGATGCGACCCGACGGCGCCTTCCATCTGGAATGGCGCATGTCAGGCGCGTCTTCGATCGAAATCAGCGACTTCGGTCGCTTGCTGCTGCGCACCGTCATCCCGGTCATTCTCGAAGGCGAAGTGATGGCGCTCGACCGGTCCGAGGTGGGTTTCTCCTACCGGGTGACGGGACGGATTGGAGCGCAGCTTCAACTCGCCCACCGCTCGGCGTAGCTCTCGAGGCCTTCGAGATCGTAGATGCCGCCCACCGGTCGGTCGGGCGGAAGATCGAGTTGCCCGTCAGAACCAAGCGCCAGCATCGCGGCGCCGGTTGACGTGCCGGTGGCACCGTCGGCGATTGCTACTGGGCGCCCTGTGAGCCGCTGCAGAGCTTCTGCGAAGAGAGTGTCGCGGCCGAAAGGCCCTTCAATGATGATGGGACCGGCCGCGCCGGCGACAGACATCGCGGCCTGCGCCACCAATGCGAGGTAGAGGCTGACGGCTGCGGTCCGCACGCCGCCGGCGAGCGTGGAAGGATCTCTGCTCCATTCTCCCTTTCCGTCCGGGAATGGGCCGCATCCAGGTACGAAAGTTGGGTGAACCATAATGCTGTCGTCAAGTACGGAGCGAACGTCTTCCTGTGTCGGCTTCCGCGGATGGCCTTCCGTCAGGAGATCGAACTCGCGCCCCCCCATGAAACGCGACGATGGCACGGGATTGCTGAATGCATCGACATTGCAAAGACCGTCGCGGCGGGCGTCGAGCGCCGACGCCTCGCCGCCGACTGCGAAAACGATCACCCAGGTACCGGTAGAAAGCACCGTAAATGGCGGCTGGCGACCAAGAAGATGCGGCAGCAGTGAGGCGTTGGAATCGTGGATGCCGCAATAGACAGGCGTATCGGCGGGTAGACCTGTCAGGGTCGCTATGTCCTGGCTCACCGTGCCGAGCCGGTCGAAGGCCGAGCGCGGCGGCGCGAACAGTTTACTCCACCCCTCGGCTGTGGCGAAGGAGGAAAAGTCGCGTTTCTCTGGAGCCCAAAGGTCGGTATGCACTCCCAGCGAGGTCGGCTCGCTCGCCATCACGCCCGTAAAGCGAAACGCCCAATACTGAGGATAGGGGACAATCGCCGTTACCGTCGAGAAGGCCTTGGGGAATGTACGGGCCTGCCAGAAAAGCTGTGCCCCGGCATTGAGACCGCCAGGCAGGCGAGGCGTGAAACTCTCCGTAAACGGTGGACGCGCCGCGAGATAGGCGTCCTCAAGAGCATCCGGGCCGTGAAACTCGTAGTCGAGGATCGGCAAGGCGAGCCGATCTCCGGCCATCAAGGCGAAGGTCGCGCCATGGGTGGTGAAGGAGAGGGCGTCGACTCGAAGCGTCGCCGATGCCTCCTTCAGTGTGTCGATGAAGAAGGTCCACATCCCCTCCACGTCATAGTGGGGATAGGGCGGGGCGTCGATGACGGCATTCGGCCGCGTCCGAACGAACACGTCTTCACCGGTTTCAAGGTCGTGGACCACCACCTTAACGTTGGTCTTGCCCACGTCGAGAACCGCGATGAATCTCGGCGTCGTCGACATTGCTCTCTCCTTTGCCCGGCGATGATCAGCGAGCGACACGGCGGCGGTTGTTGATCCGCTGGACGACGAGCGGCAGTGCGATCACCAGGATCAGCATCAACCCCATGAAGATGCTCATGACAATGCCGGGAACGTTTAGCAGCCCCAGGCCGAAGGTGACGAGCCCCATCACGAAGGCGGCGATGACCACGCCAAGGATGTTGCCGGTGCCGCCATTGATGCCGACGCCGCCGAGCACCGCCATCGTCACCGCGTCGAGCTCCCAGCCGACGGCGATCGACGGGCGGGTGGAGCCGAGGCGGGACGTCAGCATCACCGAGGCGAGGCCGGCAGCGACGCCCGTCATCAGAAAGACGATGAACTTGATGCGCCGCACCTTGACGCCGGAGAAGCTTGCGGCCAGCGGATTGTTTCCGACGGCATAGACCTGCCGTCCGAAGATCGTCTTGTGCAGCACGATACCGGCGACGACCGCAAGGCCGAGGAAGGTGACGAACTCGATCGAGAAGATCCAGAACGCATAGCCCTGGCCGAAGACAGCGAAATCGGCAGGATAGTTCTTGTAGACTTGGTCGCCGAGCACGACGTAGGCGATGCCGCGATAAAGGCTCATGGTGCCAATGGTCGCGACGATGGCCGGAAGGCCGAGCCTGGCCACCAGGAAGCCGTTGAAGACGCCGCACCCGAGCCCCACGCCGAGCCCGACGAGGAACAAAACCGGCGTACCGGCTCCGACCTCGGCCGCGGCTCCCATGGCGGTGGACGCCAGCGCGATGATCGAGGCAACCGACAGATCGATTTCGCCGGTGACGATCACGAATGTCATGGCCAGCGCCAGGATGGCCTTTTCCGTGAAGTTGAAGGTCGCGTCAGAAAGATTCCATGGGTCGAGGAAGTAGGGCGAGGCCAGCGAGTTGGCGATGGCGATCGCGATCGCCACGGCCAGCAGCAGCGTTTCCCAGCTTTTTGCCGCCCGCTTGAATGGGCTGTCGAGACGGTCGGGAATGTGGCGCGGGGTGAGAGCGGCGGACTGATCGCTCATAGCGGAAGCTCCTTGCGGCGCAGGATGACGCGGCCCTTGACGCGTTCGCCGCGGGCATTGATGACGACGGCGGTAATGATGATGGCGCCCGAAATCGCCATCTGCCAGAACGGCGAGATGCCGATCACCGGCAGCGCATTCTTGATGATGCCGAGGAACAAGGCGCCCAGCACTACGCCGCCAACCGTGCCGACGCCGCCGATGGTCGAGACACCGCCGATGACGCAGGCGGCGATGGTGTCGAGCTCGAAGCCCGAGGCCACGTCGACATAGGCGACGGCGTAGCGCGACACCCAGAGATAGCCGCAGAGGCCGGCGACCGTGCCGGACAGGACGAAGGCAAGAAAGCGGGTCTTGCCAATGTCGATGCCGGCGTAGACGGCGGCGACGGCGTTGCCGCCGGTGGCGTAGAACGCACGGCCGAGACCCGTGCGGGTGAACAGGAGAGTTGCCAGAACGATGGCCAGGAGGCCGGTCCACGACAGCACCGGCAGGCCGAGGATCAGCGTGCGCGGCAACTCGAGGAAGGCAGGCGACATCTCGTGAGCGTTGACCCAGGCGCCACCGGATTCGACAAAGGCAAGCCCGCGGAAAATCGTCATGGTGCCGAGCGTCACCACGATGGCCGGGATGTCGAGCCACCAGACCAGGAAGCCGTTGATGGCGCCGAGCAGCATGCCCATGCCGATGGCGACAAGGATCAGCACGAAGACGGGCAGGCCTGGGACGAGGTGGTTCAACATGGCGACCGTCATGCCGGTCAGGGCCACGTTGGCGGCAACCGACAGATCGATCGATTTTGTGAGGATGACCGCCGACTGACCGAGTGCCATCATGATCAGGATCGACGTGTCGTTGAACACGCCGGCGAGGTTCTTGGGTGTCGAGAAGGCGGGGAAGCGCGCGGTGATGGCGGCAAGCAACAGGAGGCAGGCCAGCACCAGAAGCGCTTCGCGCCGCGCAAGAAGGCTGCGAACGATAGTCATCGGAAAAGCTCCGGGGCGGAGATGGCAATGAAAGTGGGGCGGCGAGTCACGCGGCGGCCTCCTTGTTGCCGGTGGCGGCGCGGACCAGCGCTTCCGGCGTCAGGCCTTCGCGTTCGAACACGCCGGCCATCCGCCCCTCGCGCATGACAATAACCCGGTCGCTCATGCCGAGGATCTCCGGGATCTCGCTCGACACCATGATCACGGCGAGGCCTTCGACGGCGAGCTGGCTCATGAAGGCATGTACGGCGGCCTTTGAACCGATGTCGATGCCCTTGGTGGGCTCGTCCAGAATGATCACTTTCGGCAGAGTGGCCAGCCACTTGCCGATCACCACCTTCTGCTGGTTTCCGCCCGATAAAGTGCCGACCGGCTGGCTGAGCGAGGCGGCTCTGAGGTCGAGACGTTCGGCGTATTCGCGGGCGAGTTCGAACTCCTCGGCCATGCGGAGAAAGTTGCGCCGACTGGTGACCTTCAGGGACGGCAGCGAAATGTTGGAAACGATCGACATGGCCGTGATGGCGCCGTGGCGGCCACGCTCTTCCGGCACGTAGACGATGCCGGCATCGATGGCATCGGACGGCGAACGCACGGCGATCGACTTGCCCGACAAGGTCACCGTTCCAGCCGACGGATGGGTCACGCCGAACAAGGCCTGGCAAAACTCCGAACGACCGGCGCCCACGAGGCCGTAAAGGCCCAGAATCTCTCCGCGCCTGAGCTCCAGAGATACCTGGTCGAACTCGGTCGGGTGGCAGTAGCCGTCGACCTTCAACACCACGTCGCCGATTTCGGCGGGGAGCTTGGGGAAAGCCTGCGTCACGTCGCGGCCGACCATCAACTTGACGAGGTCGTTGTGCGACACTTCGTCGAGACGGCCGGCTCCCACCTGACGTCCATCTCGGAAGACGGCGAAATACTCGCAGATCTGCCAGACTTCCTCGAACTTGTGGCTGATGAACAGGATGGCCTTGCCGGCCTTCTTCAGCCTGTCGATGATGCCGAACAGTTCTTCCACCTCCTTGTAGGAGAGGGCGGCGGTGGGCTCGTCCATGATGACGATGCGGGCATCGATCGAGAGTGCCCGGGCGATCGCAACCAGATGACGCTGGGCAATGGAGAGATCCTTGAGGCGCGTGCGAGTCGAGATCGGCGCATCGATGCCGTGCAGAATGGCCGCCGCGCGCGCATGCATCGCTGCCCAGTCGATCAGGCCATAGCGATTGCGAGGCTGATGACCGAGGTAGATGTTCTCGGCCACCGTCAGTTCGTCGAACAGCACCGTTTCCTGGTGGATGGCGGTGATGCCGAGCTCCTGCGCCGCCTCGGCGGTCGGAAGCGCGACCTCCTTGCCGTCGATCGCAATGCTGCCGCCGTCGGGCTGGTAGATTCCCGTCAGGATCTTGACCAGCGTCGACTTGCCGGCGCCGTTCTCGCCGATCAGCGCCGTGACGTGGCCGGGCCGGAGCTCGAGCGCGACGTCCGACAGCGCCTTGACGCCAGGAAAGGTCTTGGAGATGCCCGTCATCTTCAGGATGGGCTCTGTCGTGGGTGTGTCCGTGGAAGGCATGGCGTTCATCGGCGCTTTTTTGCTGCGGAGCCTGGAGCCCGAGTGGCCGGGCGGCGATCGGTATCGCTGTCGTCGCGATGACGATCATTCCGGGACGACCGGATGGGATCGGATCGGCGGAACTGCCCTCGCCCTGTTCCTTCCCCACAAGGGGAGGGGACCCTGCGCGATCCGCCGACTGCGCTGGAGGGAGGCGCGCCGGGTTGGACGAAGGAAGCCGTGGGAGAGATGCCCGATCGGCGACGACCGCGTCCCCTCCGCCTTGTGGGGGAGGAACAGGGTGAGGAGCTTGTTGGCGTATCGGTTCCGAACCCGGCGAATGCCGGGCTCGGATAGGCGCACCAGATCAGAAGATCTTGGCGAACTCCTCGACGTTGCCGGCGTCATAGACGAACGGGTCGGCCATGGCTGCTTCGTTGTTGGCGTCGAGCTTGATCGTTCCCATGCGACCGATGGCGATCTCGGCGTCCGGCTTGGCTTCGGCCTTGCCGGTCTTCAGCTCGTAGGCGATGTAGGTCGCCGAATAGCCGAGGTCGATCGGGTTCCAGATGGCGAAGGCCTTGGACGAGCCCGCCTTGACGTGGCCGGCCATTTCCGACGGCAGCCCCAGACCGGTGACGTTCACCTTGCCGACAAGGCCGGCGTCCTCAATCGCCTGGGCGGCGGCGACGATGCCAACCGACGTCGGCGCGATGATGGCCTTGAGGTTGGGATACTTGGCGACCAGGCCCTGCGTTTCGCGATAGGACTTGTCGGCGAGGTCGTCGCCGTAGACCGTATCGACGAGGTTGACGTTCGCGTAGTTCGGCAGAACCTTCTTCATCTCCTCGATCCAGATGTTCTGGTTGGTCGCCGTCGAGGCGGCCGAGAGGATGGCGACGTCGCCCTTCTCAGAGCCGAGACCGTCGGAGGCCAGCTTCACGCACATGTTGCCGATCAGCGGGTTGGACGACGGGTTGAGGTGCATCAGGCGGCCTTCCGGAGCAACGCCCGAGTCCCAGGAAATGACGGTGATGCCACGCTGCATGGCCTTCTTGAGGGCCGGCACCAGGGCGTCCTTGTCATTGGCCGAAATGGCGATGGCGTCGACTTTCTGGGCGATCAGCGAGTTGACGACGTCGATCTGCGCCTCGGCGGTCGAGGTGGTCGGGCCGGTGTAGATGATCTCGACGTCGCCGAGCTCCTTGGCCGCTTCCTGGGCGCCCTTGTGGGCGGCGTCGAAGAAGCCGTTGCCGAGCGTCTTGACCACGAGGGCGATCTTGACGCTCTCGGCACTGGCCGGACCGGCCATGAGGGCAATGGCGGCAGCCGTGGTAACGATCAGTTTCTTGAACAGGGTCATCTGGGTCTCCTCCCGTTTCGACCTTCCATCGACCTCCGCCTCTTTCCTCAGTCAGGCGACGGTCGGGGATTGCTGGGTGTCTTCTTTTCGGTCCGTGGATGCGACGATCAGTCCGATGCCGGCAGCTTCCACCATCCGCCGGTCGCGCTCGTCGATTCCGTCGTCCGTGATGATCGTGCTCACCCGTTCGAGCGGGCAGAGGATCAGGCTGGACCGTGTCTTGAACTTGGAACTGTCGACCAGAACGATCAGCTCGTCGGCCTGGCGCATCAGGCGCTGTTCGGACTGGATGATCAGCGAGTCCGATTCCATGATGCCGAGCGGCGACACGCCGCGGGCGCCCATGAAGAAGCGGCGGGCATAGAAGTGGCCGGTTCCATCGCTGTCGAACGGCGACAGGATGATGTTCTGCTCGCGGTAGACCGCGCCGGCCGGCAACATCACCGTGCATTTGGAATGCTTGATCAGGTGCTCGGCGATGGGGAACGAGTTGGTCATCACCTGCAAGCGCATCTGCGCGAGGTAGTGCACCATGGGAAATGTCGTGGTGCCGCCGTTGATGGTGATCGCTTCACCATCGTGGCAGAGCTTCACCGCCTCGCGGGCGATGGCTCGCTTTTGCGCCGAGTTGACCGTTTCGTCGGCCCGGAACGACCGAGCGGCCAGAACGCCGATCTGCGGCGGGTGCAGCGCCTCGGCGCCGCCGCGCACTTTCTTCAAGCGGTTTTGGAGCGCCAGCGCGCTGATGTCGCGACGGATCGTTGCTTCCGAGGCGTCGGTCAGCTCGACGATGTCCTGGACCGTCAGGATGGGGCGCTCCTGGACGGCTGAGAGGATGATGCGGTGGCGTTCGCGTTCGTGCATGGGTCTGTCTCGGCTCCGGAGTGTGGGCCAGGGACGATGGCTCGCCGACGCCGCAGGGGCAAGCGCCGGCGAGAGTTGGTCAGATGACCTTGGCGGGCGCGAGCTTCCAGCCGTCGAGCGCCATCGCTTCCGGTTGCGGAACGACTTTGAAGCGAGAGGCGAGATCGATCAGATCCTGCGTCGTCATGGTCTGGCGCGGGCCTCCCATCGACAGCACCTTCACTTGGATTTCGGCGGCTTTCTCCGCAGTGTCGACCAGACCGAAAGCGTCATCGAGCGTCGGGCCGACGCCGAACACACCATGGAACGGCCAGAGCACGAGCGGACGCTTGGCGAGAAGCCTGGCCGTCGCGTCGCCCATCTGGTCGGTGCCGGGCACCAGCCAGGGCATGGTGCCGACGCCGTCGGGAAACACCACCAGGCACTCGGTTGAACCTTCCCACAGGGCGCGCGTCACGTTGGCGTCGCTCCAGTCGAGCACGTAGGTCAGTGAGATCAGGTTGGTGGCATGGCAATGCAGTACGACGCGATCGCCGCCGTTGGTAACCGTCTGCCGGGCGATATGGCCTTTGAAGTGGCTCGAGTACTCCGACGTCGGTCCACCCCCGTCGCGATAGCCCCACAGCACCTCGAGGTAGCTGCCGTCGGCGCCTACGCGCACCACGCCGAGGTTGTTCTCGGGGTCGAGCTGAACATTGCGGAAGAACTTGCCCGTGCCGGTGACGATGTAGCTCTGCCCTGCGATTGCCGGCAGAGGTTCCGTCATCGGCAGATGGCGCGGTTCGCGAATGTCGGCGAGATAGGGCGCCAGGTCGTCGTCGGTGAGCCGAAGGCTGATATTGCCCCCGTTGCGCTCATCCCAGCCTTTCTCCCAGCAATCCGTCGTGGCCTTCACCATCGCCTTGACGAACCAAGCGTCGATCATATTCGCAGTCATAATGGCTCAGGACTCCCGCTTGGCGAGCACGTCGCGCTCGTAGCTCTTGACGACGTCGAACCAGGCGGCGCCGACCGGCACGTTCCGGCTTTCGCAGTAATGATCCCAGACGGCGCCCCAGGGGCTCGTCTTGTGTTCTTCGAACAGCGCCATGCGAAGCGCGTAATCCCCGGAGGCTTCGGCGGCCTTGAGCTTGGTCGCCGGCTCGAGCATGGCCTTGAGCAGCGCCTTGCGCATGTTGCGCATGCCGACGACCCAGGCCGCTATGCGGTTGATCGACGCGTCGAAGTAGTCGAGGCCGATGGCCGTGCGGTCGAGCATGTTGCCGCGTACCAGTTCGTTGGCGATGGCCTGCAACTCGTCGTCGAACAGCACGACGTGGTCGCTGTCCCAGCGCATCGGCCGCGACACGTGCAGCAGCACGCGGTCGACGAACTGGAAGACGGCGGACAGCTTGTCGGAGACCACCTCGGTCGGATGGAAGTGACCAGCGTCGAGGCACAGCATGGTGCCGCGTGTTGCCGCGTAGCCCATGTAGAACTCGTTGGAACCGACGGTGTAGGCCTCGGCGCCGATGCCGAACAGTTTGCTCTCGACGGCGTCGTAGTGGAACTCCGTCGAGATCTTCTCGGCGATCACTTCATCGAGGGCGGCTTTTAGCGTTTCGCGCGGTCCGTAGCGATCGAAGGGGTAGTCCTTCGAACCGTCGGGGATCCAGATGTTCATCACCGAGGCGGTGCCGAGCGATCGGCCGAAATGCTCGGACACCTTGCGGCTGGCCTTGCAGTGATCGATCCAGAACTGCCGAATGCCGGCGTCGGGATGGCTGAGCGTACGATTGTCAGCGCTCTTGGGGTGGGAGAAGCAAGAGGGGTTGAAGTCGAGGCCAAGGCCACGCTCCTTCGCCCAGTCGACCCAGCGCTGAAAGTGCTTGGGCTCGATGGCGTCGCGCTCCACCTTGCGGTCGGCCTCAAGATAGAGGGCGTGCAGGTTGAGCCGCTTGGCGCCGGGAATCAGCGACATCGCCTTGTCGAGATCGGCGCGGAGCTGGTCGGCATTGCGCGCCCGGCCGGGATAGTTGCCGGAAACCTGGATGCCACCGGTGAGCTCGCCATCGGGATTCTCGAAGCCCTTGACGTCGTCGCCCTGCCAGCAGTGCATCGAGACGGGAACGGTGTCGAGCTTGGAAAGAACGGCCTCGGTGTCGATGCCGTCGCGAGAGAAATGCTCGCGGGCCAGTTCGTAGGCTTTGGTGATCGGCGATTGTTCGGACATGACCGGCGGTTTCCTCCCATTGGCTCCGCTGCCAGTGCCTGCTTTCGGGCACTGATGCTATCAATCATATTTCATCATAATCGATCAAGTGCGATCATATGGCGGTGTTGGTGCTATGCCGGCCGCTCTGTCTCGATCAATCTGTCTGGCTCGGGGCTTTTGCCTTGATAAGACAAGATAATTCGAGATTTGTCGGGAAATCTGGTGTACAACTGCGTATCGACAAAAGTTCAAGGAGCCAAAAGAGAGCTTCTTCACATTGTACAAAAGTTCAAATCAAGACCGAAAATGATTGGATTTGCGTAAAGTCCCCACTGGGCTCGATCGGATCGGATTGAATATAATCTTCCGAGGCCGACATAGCGCCGACAGGGAGGAGCGTCATGATCAGAAAAGCCTTCGTCATGTGGGTCAATCCGGATGCCCACGCTGAGTACAAGCGCCGCCACGACGAGATCTGGCCCGAGCTGGCGGAGGTGCTCAAGGCGCACGGGGCGCACAACTACGCCATCTATCTCGAGCCGAAGACGTCGATGCTGTTCGCCACTGTCGAAATCGAGTCCGAGGAGCGCTGGGACGCCGTCGCATCGACCGAGGTCTGTCAGAAGTGGTGGAAGTTCATGGCCGACATAATGCCGTCCAATCCTGACAATAGCCCGAAGTCGGCCGATCTGCGCGAGGTGTTCTTCCTCGCCTGAGCATCAGGTTTGCGCCGGAGCCTGCGCAGTCGATCCCTTTGCATCGAGGCGGGGCGGCAGAATGATGTGTCGATCCGTTCGCCGTCCCTCGATCCGCTCGATCAACAGCTTCATCGCCTCGCTTCCCAACATGTGTCCGGACTGATCGATCGAGGTCAACGAGATCTGCGGCAGCGCGGCGATACGCGCGTTGTCGTACCCGACCACCGAGAGGTCTTCCGGTATTCGGATGCCGAGCTTCAACGCCTCGGCCATCAATGTGAACGCTACCGTGTCTGTCCAGCAGAACACGGCCGTCGGGTGCCTCTCGCTCTTCAGGATACGATGAGCCACTTCCTCGTCGTTGCGCTCACCGAGAAAGTGGCTGCCGTCGAAGACCGAAATCCCTTCGGTGAGGCCATGGGCCATCATGGTCTCTCGATAGCCCACCAGACGCAGAGCCGTCGAGTTGTTCGGAGCGGCGGATGCTGGCTCAAGGCCGAAATAGGCGATGCTGCGATGGCCAAGCGATATCAGGTGCTCGACAGCGAGGCGAGCGCCGTCACGATCGTCATTGTTGACGGTGTCGTAGCCGCAGTCGCGGTCGTGACGTCCGATCATCACCGTCGGTACCGAGGTGGCGACGGTGGTCAGATAGGATTCCTCGAGCAGCGGGGCGACCATCAGGAACCCATCGATCTTGCGATCGAGCATGGTCTCTATGGCGTGCCTCTCGGTGGCTTCCGCCGATGGACGGAAGCCGATCAGCGGCTCGTAGTTGGTGCTCCTGAGCGTCGAGATGACGCCATCGAGGATATCCGGGAAGAACGGATTGCGTAGGTCCGGCAAGACGATGCCGAGCGTATAGGTTCGCCCTCTGAGGCCGCGCGCCGCCGTCTGGGGACGGTAGTTGAGAGCGGCCATCGCCGCCTCGACGCGCGTTCGCATGTCGTCGGACAGGCCGTAAGCGTTGCGCAGCACTTTGGAGACGGCAGCGCGCGACACGCCAGCCGCCTCCGCCACCTCCTTGATCGTCGCACGCTTCATGATTCCCCGCCCGTTTTCGCCGGTTTTCCCTAGCTTCCTCTATATGCACCTCGGTTTGTCGGCAACGGTCATGTCATCCTTTCACCGCGCCCGCCGTCATGCCCTCCACGATCTGACGGTTGAAGAACAGGAACATGATCAGCGGCGGTATGGTGATGATCAGGATGTTCATGAAGAGAAGATTGTATGAGGTGTTGAACATGCTCTGGTAGTTGAACAGCGTCAGCTGCACGGTCGCGTTCTTGGAGCCCGGCAGGTAATAGAGCGGGTTGGTGAAGTCGTTGAAGATGGCCACGGATTGCACGACGATCACCGTGACCGCCACCGGCTTCAACAACGGCAGGACGACGCGGAAGAACAGCGTGAACGGTCCCGCCCCCTCGAGAATTGCCGCCTCGTCGAGCTCACGCGGTATGGTCGCGATGAAAGCGCGGAAGAGAAGAACCGAGAAGGATAGGCTGTAGGCGATCTCGATCAGGATCAGCCCGGACAGCGTTTTGAACAGGCCGAGCCATTGCAGTAGCCAGATGGTTGGCACCACGGCCGGCGGCATGATCAGACCGGCCAGCACCATGAAGTTGATGAGACCGCTCCAGCGCGACGGGCGTCGCTGCAGCACGAAGCCGACCATGGCGCCAAAAACGACAAGACCGGTCACCGCGACAACCGTCAGGATGATCGAGTTGACGAAGGCCGTGATCAGCATGTAGTCGCGCGCCTCAATCACGGCGATCAGGTTGGCCCACATGTGGGTCTCGGTCGGCCACGAGAAGTGCAGGCGTGCCGCCTCCGGCTTGTCTTTCAATGCGTTGACGATAATGAACAGGAACGGCACGACGAAGACGATACAGGCGATGGCGAGCGATAGAATGCCCGTTGCGTAATATCTCAGCTTCTTGGCGGTCATGCCTCGACCTCCCGGCGATTGAGGACAAAGGACAGAGGCACCACGATGGCCGCGACCAGCACGAACAGCACCACGTTGCCGGCAGTGGATAGTCCATAGAACCCGGACTGATACTGCTTGTAGATCACCGAAGCGACGACGTCTGTGGTGAAGCCGGGCCCACCCTTGGTCATCGCCCAGATCAGGTCGAACGACCTGAGGCCGCCGATCAGGCTAAGAATGATCACGGTCACGGTAGCCGGGCGGGCGAGCGGCAACGTCACATTCCAGAAGCGTTGCAGCGCATTGGCGCCATCCATCTTGGCGGCCTCGTAATACTCTGCCGGGATGGACACGATGCCGGCGATGTAGATGACCGTCGCCAGCCCGACGCCCTTCCAGACGTCTACGAAGGCGACGGAGAGAAGGGCAAACCGAGGGTCGGTCAGCCAAGCCGGTCCCTTGATGCCAAAGACGGCGATGACGTCGTTGATGAGGCCGTTGGTCGGATGCATCAGCATGGTGAAGGTGATGCCGACGCCGATGGTCGAGACCAGGACCGGAAAGAACACGATGGCGCGCAGCAGGCCTCGCATCATCACGTTTGAGGTCAGCAGGATGCCGAGGAGCATACCGAGCACGACCTTAGATCCGGAGGTGACGACGGCATAGATCAGCGTGTTGATCAGGCCCCAGACCAGAAATGGCTCGCTGAAGAACTGGCGGAAGTTGTCCAGCCCTATGAAGGAGTACTTGAACAGTGTCCAACGCGTCAGGCTGAAGAACAGCGAGGCGAAGGTCGGGAACAGGAAGAGGATGCCGAAAATGATGGCTGCCGGCAGGTAGAACCAGCTCGGGTAGACCGCCGCGAATGCACGGCGGGTGCCTTTCTTGTTCTGAGTTGTCATGGGGCACTCCAGCGGGGTTCATCCGGTCGTACGCGGCCTCGCGCGAACGCGGGGCCGCTTCTCTGGAGGAGAAGTTCTATCTCGATGCCAGCGCAGTTCCGGCGCAAGACTGGTTTTCCCTTTTGCTGGAACTGCCTTGGATCATCCGTCCGAAAAGTCGCAGGACCTTTCGGGGCTTTCGCGAGGTCAAGTCTAGAGCACCCGCCGATCAGGTTGAGTCACCTGATCGAAAAGCGGCTGCTCCAGCAAATGAATCTGGCATCATTCCCAGCCGGGCAGGTCGAGCTGAAGCGCCTGCTTGCGCACGTCCTCGTCGTAGAGCTTGGCGCCATCGATCGGAGACCGAATGCCGGAGCCGATCTCGACAGTGATCTGTTCAAGCGCCGGCCCCTTGACCGGGGACAGGAACTCAAGCGCCGGCGCGTTCTTGCCGCCCTCGGCAAAGTAGGAGACGAGATCCTTGGTGGGCGAAGGTACATCCTCCGGCAGCGTGCAAGACTTGGTCATGTAGGGACCGAGAGCGCCGATCGCTTCGGTCTGAACGTCGCAGCCATCCTTGCTGGCGACGAAGGCCATGAACTTCTTGGCCTCGTCAGGGTGCTCGGTCTGGGCGTAGCCGTAGACGCCTTCGCCGACCCAAACGGTCAGCCCGTTGTTGGCGGCATCGTCACCGGGCAAGGCGAAGAAGCCGACGTCGTCGAGATTGTCCTTGTAGTTCTCGAACAGGTTACCGATGGCGAAGGTCAGCATCGGATAGTGGGCGCCTTCGCCCGTCGAAACCATGCGCAGGCCGTCGTCGTAGCTCGCCGACCCGAAGTCCTCGTTGAGGAAGCCGGCTTTGAACACTTCCGCCTGATGCTCGAAGCCCTTCATGGCTGCCGGCGTCGTGGCGAACTTCGCCTTGTTGGCCGTAAAGTCGTCCGGGAAGGTCGGTGCCGCCTGCAGCACGTTGTAGAAATCGCCCAGGAAGAAAAGTTGCGAGGTCCAGGTATCCTTGAACGTCTGGATCACCGGCGCCGCCTTGGTCTTCTCCTTGATGACAGCGTTGTTCTGCATGAACTCGGCCCATGTCTTGGGCACTTTGAGGCCAAGCTCGGCGTAGATTTTCTTGTTGTAGAGTACGCCACCGCCCATGGTGGTCCGGAAGGGCGCGCCGTAGATCTTGCCGTTTTCGCTGACCACCGACTTGAAGGTGTCCATGATGTCCGACTGGTAGGACTCATCGGTGAGGTCGAGCATGTTCTGCTGCGGGTTGAGCGCGTGGAACAGCGAGCCGGTGTTGTACATGAAGACGTCGGTCATCTCGCCGGTGGCAAGGCGCGTCTTGACGATGTTGTCGCCCTCGCCGCCGCCGGGGCGCGACTCGACCTCGACGGTGATGTCGGGGTTCTTGGCATGGAAGGCGGCGGCCAGCGCTTCCGACGCCTTGACGGTCGCCGGTGCGTTGTCGACCAGGAATGTCAGTTTCACCTCGGCGAAGGCCGAGGAGGCGAAGGACAGCGCAAGGGCGCTGCCGGCCGCGGCTGCCACCAGAAGGCGGCGGGAAATCGCGTGGGTCATTTTATCCTCCCTTGGTCATCCGCCCGGCCGTCCTCTCGGCCTAGGCGGTGATTAGTTAGTCCGCCCTCAGGGGGCGACGACAAATGTGACGACGTGGCGCCCGCTTCCCACCGCCAGGCGCTGCTTGCCCTCTTCTGGGCCCGAACTGATGGGGGCTCCATCAAGAATGACGTTCCGGGCGCCGGCCGGCACGATCAGCGTGCCGCGCGCTCCTTCGGGAACCGTGGTCTCCCAGGTGATGGTGTTGTCGTCGATGCGCCAGCCCGCTTCGACGCGGCCAGCTGTCGAGTCATGGGCGACGGCGACGGGCGATAGCGCCGGAATGATGGTCGGTTCGAACAGAATATGCCGGAAACCGGGATCGTTCTCGTCGGGTCGGAGCCCCGCCACGTCCTCGAACAGCCACTGACAGACCGCGCCGTATGCATAGTGGTTGTAGGAGTTCATCGATGGGTCGAACACCGATCCATCGGCTTGGATGGCGTCCCAGCGCTCCCAGATGGTCGTGGCGCCGTTCTTCACCTGATAGAGCCAGCCCGGCACCTCCTCCTGGAGAAACACCGCCGCAGCAAGCTCCGGCTCGCCGATCTTGATGAGAGCCGGCAGAAGCGCCGGGGTGCCGATGAAGCCGGTGCCGATACGGCCATCCGCGCGGTCAATGGTCGCCTTGAAGTACTCCTTGGCGGCGGCACGCTTGTCCTCGGGGATGAGGTCGTGCAGGAAGGCGAGGGCATATGAGGTCTGGTCGTCGTAGGCGAGGCGACCGGACGGCGTGACGAACTCGTGCGCGAAGGCGGCCTTCACCGTCTCGGCCCGCTCGGACAGGCGTTTTTCGGTGGCCTTGTCGCCAACGAGGCCGGCGATCTTCGCGGTCAGCTTCGCGGCAATATGGAGATAGATGGTCGCGGCTGCGTCGTCGCCGATGGTCGGCAGCGGTTTTTCGCTCGGGCCCTTCGGTTGCAGCCAGTCTCCGAACGTGAACCCGCGCCCCACCCAGGGACGTGGCGGCCGAACGATCGGGCCGTTGCTGATCGACCAGACGAAGTCGTTCCAGCGGATCATGGCCGGCAAGGTCTCGCGAAGAATGTCGAGGTCGCCGTAATGGCGGTAGAGCGCGTGCGGCACGATCGAGATGGCGTCGCCCCAACCGGTCGAGCCGTAGAAGCCAGGATAGAGATCCTCGTGCTCGCGCGTCGGGTCGGGCACCACATGCGCGATCGCACCGTCCTCCCTCTGGTCGGCCATGACATCGCGCAGCCACTTGACGAAGAAGTCGTGGCTGTCGTGAAGGTAGCAGGCGGTTGCCGCGAAGACCTGAGCATCGCCGGTCCAGCCGAGGCGTTCGTCACGCTGCGGGCAATCGGTCGGCACGTCAACGAAGTTGGAGCGCTGCGACCAGACGGAATTCTCGACGAGACGGTTGACCAGCGGATGCCCGGTGGTCAACCAGCCGGTGCGCGTCACGGCCGAAGAAATCGGCACGGAGGCGATGTCGACGATCTCGGCCTTGCCGGTCACGGTGACGCGGGCGAAGCGAAACCCCTGGAACGTGAAGATCGGTCGATAGTCCTCCTGGCCTTCGCCCTTCAGGGTGTAGGTGACGAGGCACGGAGCCGAGCGCAGATTGGTGTTGCAGAACTCGCCCTTGTCGAGGATTTCCGAATGCTCGACGAGGATGGTTGCCCCAGCCTCGCCCTTCACCGTGAGGGAGATGTAGGCAGCAGCGTTCTGTCCGAAATCGTAGATCGTGCGTCCTTCGGCGTCCCGAGAGGAGGAGATGGGCTTCAGCGCGCCGAGTTCCTTCACCCCGTTGACCTCATGGGCCACCAGCACCCGAGGGTCGAAATCCTCGTGAGGCACAACTCCCCGATCGGCGGGAGCGTCCTCCAGTCGCGCGTCGTAGGTCTCCCCGAAATAGATGCCGGACTTCATCACCGGGCTGAGGCCGCTTGACCACGTCGCATCGGATGCCAGGATCGTTTGCCCACCCGCCTCGATCTCGGCGATGGCGGCGATGCGGTCGCCCCAGGTGTTGAGGAGCGCGTGCTCGTGCGCCCACATCATTTGCGAGCGGTACCAGCCGTCGCCAAGCCAGATGTCGATGACGTTCTGGCCCTCGACGAGTAGCGGGCCGACATCATAGGTCTGATAGCTCAAGCGGTCGTTGTAGGCGGTCCAGCCAGGGGTGAGTTGGTCGTCACCGACCCGCCTTCCATTGATAAAGGCACGATAGAGCCCGAGAGCGCTGATCCTGAGAACCGCGTGGCCGCCGCCCTTTGCCTCGAACGTCTTGCGCAGGAACGGCTGCCGGGTGCCGACGCCGGCATCGGAAAGCGGGCGGATCATTCGGGCCGTCCATGCATGCCGCACCGCGGCTCGCGATGCGCCGGCAGTGGCGCGGTCGCCCGATCCCATCACGTTCATCTGTCCTGTCCTCCCGGAACCGACCGCCAGCCGTCGGCAAGGTCGTTCTTGTTCTTCTGGTCCCAGTCGCCAACGGCCTTTGGCTCGGGCTATTTGGAGACCGGTTTACGCCGAGGGCAAAGGCCTCCGCCCACCTGCCTCGACTTCACTTGCAAAAAAGTGTAGACCAGTTTACAAAATTGTAAAGAGGGCTGATTGCGAAAAGCGTTGGCACCAAAGTCGAGGGAGGCGGAGTGGGAGCCGTCTCGCCAAAACCCTCAAAAAGAGGGATTCCGGTCGCGTTGGGCGGCCGGTGCTACAAAAGCTGACGGGAGGAAAACGTGGCGGGACTGAAACTCGAAAGCGTGGGCAAAACCTTTGGCGAGCTCGCGGTGATTCACTCGGTCGATCTTGAGATCGACAGCGGCGAGTTCGTCGTCTTCGTCGGTCCCTCCGGTTGCGGCAAGTCGACGCTGTTGCGCCTTATCGCCGGCTTGGAGGACACCACCTCCGGCCGCATCGAGATCGACGGTCAGAACGTGACCGAGACGCCTCCCTCGCAGCGCGGCGTCGCCATGGTGTTCCAGTCATACGCGCTCTATCCGCACATGACGGTGGCCGAGAACATGGGCTTCGGCCTGAAGATCAACCGCGCGTCCAAGGCCGAGATCGCCCGCAAGGTGGGGGAGGCGGCGCGTGTCCTTCATCTTGAGGAGTTGCTCGATCGCAAGCCCAAGCAGTTGTCGGGCGGCCAGCGCCAGCGCGTCGCCATCGGCCGGGCAATCGTCCGCAACCCCAAGGTCTTCCTGTTCGACGAACCGCTTTCCAACCTGGATGCCGAGCTGCGGGTTCAGATGCGTCTTGAAATCGCCCGCCTGCACCGCGAGTTGAAGACAACGATGATCTACGTGACCCACGACCAGGTGGAAGCGATGACGCTGGCCGACAAGATCGTCGTGTTGAGGTCAGGTCGCGTCGAACAGGTTGGGCGCCCCATCGATCTCTACGCCGACCCTGACAACCTGTTCGTCGCCGGCTTCATCGGATCGCCCAAGATGAACTTCCTGAAGGCCGTCGTTGGTGGGCGCACCGAAACCGGTATCGAAGTCCGCATTCCGGCTTTCGATCTCACCATGACGCTGCCGATCGAAGCGAGCCTTGCACCCGGCGCGGCGGTACTGGCCGGCGTGCGCCCCGAGCATTTTCACCAGGCGGCAGCCAACATGCTGTCCCTGCCCATCGACGTGCTGGAGAACCTCGGCGGGCAAACATATGCCTATGGCAGGGCGCCTGACGGAGATCAGGTGATCGCGGAGGCGCGCTTCCTGCCGCCGGGCTGGCGGGGGGCGACGCTCGACATCGGCTTCGACCCCGCGAGCGTTCTGCTGTTCGATCCGGACACAGGCCTGCGCATTCGCTGAGCGGTCAGGCGGCAAATCCGTCGAGAAACAGGTCGATCGACGCTCTCACCCAGTTCTGCCGCTCGGTACCGGTGAACGGGCCTCTTAGGCCCAGCAGGATCTGACGCTGTGCCTCATTGATGGTGCCGCGCAACAGGTGCGCTATCGTCTCGACATCGCCGGTGCGCAGGAAGCCGCTCTCTTGATGGTCGCGGACCCAGGCCTCGAACGCGCCGGTGATCCGGGCTGTGGCCTGACGGTAACTCTCGGCAAGTGCCGGCACTTCCTGGCGCTCGCCGGCGATGAGGCGCGTAAGGCGCACCGCCTCGTCCGACAAGGCGAGGTCGGCATAGCTGGATAGCAGGGCTTCAAGGCTGGCGCGCGGCTCGAGCCGGGCCAGGCGCGCCGCATCCAGGCCGTCGGTGGCGGCGTCGATCCGGGCGTCCATTGCTTCCTTCAGCAAATCCTCCTTGGCGGTGAAAAGTCGGTAGAGCGTTCGCGTGGATACGCCGGCGTCTCGTGCGATGGTGTCGATCCCCGTACGAACGTAACCCGTTTCCAAAAAGGCTTTCGCCGCCGCCGCGATGATCAGGGCGCGTGTCTCGTCTTCGCTTCTGAGAGGCGGCCGGCCGGGACCGCGCGCCGGGGCCTGAGTGCTATCGACCATGATGGTTTCCTCTTGCTTGACATAGGGTGGCGTCGGGAAATAAAGAAAACAATGATTTTCCATATTATCGCAAGCCGAATCCGACTGATCGCGGCTGTGGAACGCAAGGATGAGATCCGTTGTCCGCTTGGCGCCCCCTTGTTATCGCCGGCTTGGCCGCTGCCGGCCTCGGTCTTTCCGTCATTTGGGCGGTCACTCATCCCGAACCGCTGATGCTGCAAGGCGAGGTGGAGGCGACACGGGTTGACCTTGCCGCCCGCGTTGCCGGGCGGGTCGTCAGGACACCGGTCGACATTGGAAGTCGGGTCGCTGCGGGCGATCTGGTCATCGAGTTGGACAGCCCGGCGCTCCGAGCCGGGCTCGATACCTCGAAGGCAGCGCTGGCGGTTGCCAACTCCAACCGCAATCTCGTTTTCTCGACACGGCAGGAAATGATCGACGCTCGCCGTGCCGAGAGGGAGAAAGCTGAAGCCGACGTTCTCCTGGCGAAGAAGACCTACGACCGCGTCAGTCAGTTGCAGGAGCGGTCGTTTGCCTCCGAACAGGTGCTCGACGAAGCCTCGAACAAGCTCAATGCTGCGCTGAAGGCCCGCGCCGCGACCGAGGCCAACCTTCAACTCGCCATCAAGGGCAACAGTCCCGAGCAGAAGGCGGTGGCGGTGGCGCAGGTCGAGCAGGCAGCCGCCGCCGTCGCCCAGATCGAGACGGACATCGCCGAACTCACGGTGACAGCGCCGATCGCGGGCGAGGTGACGGCGCGCACCGCCGAGATCGGCGAGCTCTTCGGCGCCGGTACCCCGCTTCTGTCCATTGTCGACATCGACAACGCCTGGTTCACCTTCAACGTGCGGGAAGACTTGCTGAACGGCCTTGCCGTTGGCGACATGCTGAAGGTGCGTGTGCCGGCTTTGGGCGGACGCGAGATCGAAACCCGCGTCACCGTCATCAACGCCCAGGGGTCCTATGCCAACTGGCGCGCCACCAAGGCGACCGGCGACTTCGACCTGCGCACCTTCGAAGTGCGGGCAAGGCCGGAGGGAACCGTCGAAGGGCTGCGCCCTGGCATGAGCGGGCTGATCGACTGGTCCGGTCCCCGGCTCATGGATCGCTGAACCATGGAGCGAAGGGCCCACCTCGCGGCCGGCTTCAGGCGGGTTCTCCTCGCCGAGATGCGACAGATCGGCGCCCGACCGGGGCTGATGTTCATGCTCGCGCCTTTCCCTCTGTTGCTGTTCGTGCTGCTCGCTGTGGTGTTCCAGCTCGGTTTGCCGCGCGACTTGCCGATCACGGTGGTCGATCAGGATCGCTCGTCGCTGTCACGGCAGATGGTGCGCATCATCGATGCGACACCCGAGGTGGCGGTCACCCAGGAGGAGGGCACGCTCAGCGAGGGGCGCCAAAGGCTGCTGTCAGGGCAAGCCTATGGTGTGGTGTTGATCCCGCCCCGCACAGAGCGCGACGTGTTGGCGGGGCGCCGGCCGGAAGTGGTGCTGTTCTATAACAACCAGTACATGACACCGGGAAGCTTAGTTGCCCGCTCGGTTGGTGGCGCGCTCGGCACGGTAGCGGCTGGCATATCCATCGAGGCGCGTGTCGCGCGTGGCGCCGACGTTGAAAGCGCAACTCAGGCGGTGGTGCCCGTGCCGATCCGGCAAAGCGCACTGTTCAATCCGAGCCTTGAGTACGTCCAGTTCCTGCTGGCGGCGGTAATGCCGACGGTGTTGCAGATCTTCATCGGCGCCAGCGCCGCCTTGTCCTTCTCCCGGGATCGACAGGGGGTGGCCGGGCTCGGGAAATCGCTCCGACTCGGCGGCACTCTCACGAGGACAGCCGCCGGCAAGCTGGCGCCCTACACGCTTGCCTATCTCCTGGTGCTCTGGGGAGCCGACGCGCTGCTGTTCGGGCCGATGGGGGCGCGCTTCGGAGGCAGCCTCACGTTTCATGTCGCCTACGGTGTCGTCTTCGTGCTGGCCTCCCAGATGCTTGGCGCGGCGGCGGCGCTCGTCGCCCGCGACACGGTATCGGCGCTTGCCGCCGTCGGCGTCATCACAGGCCCGGCCTTCGGCTTCACCGGCATAACCTTCCCGCGCCTGTCCATGAATGGCTTCTCGGACATCTGGGCCGATCTGCTGCCGGTGACGCACTATCTCGAGCTGCGCACCGACAACATCCTGCGTGGTGCGCCGCTTGATATTTCCATGCCGGCCTTCGTCTGGCTGGCCTCGCTGGCCCTGGTTTACGGCGGCGTTACCCTGCTTCTGCTTTGGCGCCATGGTCGTCCCCGGCCGACGCAAGCCGGGGAGGGGGCTCGATGATCGCCGCCTTCTTCCGCGAGATCGCCGTGGCGATCCTGGCAATCTGGAACGATAAGGGCGCCCGCTCGACCATGTTGGGCGCCACGCTGTTCTTCTCGGTCTTCTTTCCGCAGCCCTACCTGTCCGAGGTGGTGCGGGACATGCCGGTCGCAGTCATCGACCAGGATGGCTCGACGTTGAGTCGCGAGCTGATCCGGCGCATCGATGCCGCCGATGCCGTGGCGGTCGCTCGTTATACGGCCGACATGCCCTCGGCTCGCGCGCTCTTCCTGAAGCGCCAGGTTCATGGCATCGTCGTCGTGCCGCCGGAGTTCGAACGCGACCTTCTCGCCGGCCGCGCCGCGCCCATCGCCGTTTTCTCCGACGGGGGCTACTTCCTGCTGAACTCGGTGATGTCATCGGCGCTATCCAACGCGGCACGCAGCCTCGGTGCCGAAGTGCAGGTCGGGCGGCTCACCGCGTCTGGTGTCGACACGACCCAGGCCATGGCCATCGTCGAGCCCTTGCGGGTCACGACCGTACCCCTGTTCAATCCAACCGGCGGCTATGCGAGCTTCGTGCTGCCAGCCGTCTTCGTGCTGATCCTGCAACAGACGCTTCTGATGGGGATCGGCAATCTCAAGGCGGGGCGCCGTTCGGCAGGTGGGCTATCGACCTTTGCCGACGCGATCGTCTACGTCGCCCTCTACAGTCTTTGGGCCGGCGTGGTGCTTGTCCTTCTGCCTTGGGTCTACCGGTTGCCCCGCATCGGCGACATTGCCGTCATGTACGCGGTCGCGGTACCTTTTCTGGCTGCCGTCACCGCTATGGGGTTCGCCGTCGCAAGACTGATTCCCAGCAAGGAAGGCGTCATCTTCTTCCTTGTCGTGCTCGGCATGCCATTGTTTTTCCTGTCCGGCGTTTCCTGGCCGGCCGAGGCTATGCCGGGGCTTCTGCGTGCGGTTGCTTTCGTCATTCCCTCGACGACGGCCGTGCCTGCGCTGGTTCGAGTCAACCAGATGGGCGCCGACCTTCGATCGGTCGAAACGACGGTTTTTGTCCAGCTCGCTCTTTGCCTTGCCTATTCGGTGCTGGCCGTCGCGGTCGAACGGTGGAAGAAGAGCCGCTCCGCCTGAGCCGGCTTGCGCGCCGCGACGGTTTCTGACCACACTCGGGAAAACACTGACGCGAGGTGCGGTATGGCGGCGGCGGGTCTCGGGTCGACGATCGGTCCGGTAGTGGTCCTTCTTTCGGCCGGCGTTCTGGCGGTGCCGCTGTTCCGCCGGCTCGGTCTCGGCTCGGTGCTGGGGTACTTCGCCGCCGGCGCACTGGTCGGTCCCTCGGCCTTTGGCCTGTTCTCCGATCCGGCCGCCATGTTGCACGTGTCGGAACTCGGCGTGGTCATGTTCCTGTTCCTGATCGGCCTGGAACTGAGGCCACAGAAGCTCTGGGCCATGCGCGGACAGATCTTCGGTCTTGGGCTTGCCCAGGTCGTTGCCTGTACCGGTCTGCTGACACTCGTCGCCATCTTCCCGTTTGGTCTCTCGCCGATCCCCGCCTTCATCGCCGGAGCCGGGTTTGTTCTGTCGTCGACCGCCGTCATCATGTCGATGCTGCAAGAGCGGGGCGAACTGGCCGGCGGGGACGGTCAACGGGCCGTGTCGATCCTGTTGTTCGAGGATCTGTCCATCGTGCCGCTCCTGGCTCTCGTGGCTTGGCTCTCGCCGGGCGACCACGGTGGCGCCGGCTGGACCGGAGTCGGCCTGGGCCTTGCGGCCGTGGCGGCGCTGTTGCTGGCCGGACGTTTCCTCATCGATCCCTTCTTCGGCCTTCTCGCGCGCGCCCGGGCACGCGAGGTGCTGACGGCTGGCGCTTTGCTGGTTGTCCTTGGCGCCGCCTTGCTGATGGAAGCGGCCGGGCTGTCGATGGCCATGGGAACCTTCCTGGCCGGCGTCATGCTGTCGGGGTCGAGCTACCGGCATCAGGTCGAAGCCGACGTTGAGCCGTTCAAGGGCCTCTTGATGGGGCTGTTCTTCCTGGCCGTCGGCATGTCGCTCGACGTTGGCGTCGTGGCAGAGCGTTGGCCGCTGCTGATCGGCCTGCTCCTGGCCTTCGCCGTCGTCAAGGCGATCGGCATCTACGCCGTGGCGCGTCTCTTCGGCTCCAGACACCGGTCGGCGTTTCGCCGCGCGCTGATGTTCGCCCAGGGCGGCGAGTTCGCCTTCGTGCTCTTCACGGCGGCGGCAAGCGGCGGTGTCATTCCGTCGGGCGATGCCGCTCTTTTCTCGACGGTCATCATCCTGTCCATGGCCCTGACGCCATTGGTGCTCGTCATTGCCGGCCACTTCCGGCGCGAGGAGGAAAAGTCGCTGGACGGTGTCGAGGAGGCGCGCGATCTTCGGGGCAGAGTTCTGCTGATCGGTTTTGGCCGCTTCGGCCAAATCGCCGCGCAATTGCTGTTGTCGCGTGGCGTTGACGTCTCGATGATCGAGAACGATCCCGACCGCATCCGCGAAGCGGGACGGTTCGGCTTCCGCATCTTCTACGGCGACGGCACGCGGCTGGACACGCTCCAGCATTCCGGCGCCGCCGAGGCGGAGGTGATCATGGTCTGCGTCGACGATCGCAAGGCGGCCAACCGCATCGTCGAGCTCGTCAAGGCTCACTTCCCGCTGGCGCGCCTGCTCGCCCGATCCTACGACCGGGTCCATTCGATCGAGCTCATCCGCGCCGGCGTCGATATCGAGGTGCGCGAGACTTTCGACGCCGCCTTGCATATGGGCGCCGAAGGGTTGCGGGCGCTTGGCTGTGCCGAGGAGCGGACGGCCGAGGCGCTCGCCACCATCCGCCGCCTCGATGCCGAACGGTTGCTGGCGCAGGTGCAAGGCGGCGTCATGGCCGGCCGCGAGAACCTGACGACGCGCCCCGTGCCGGAACCCCTTACACCACCCAAGCGACTGGTGCCCGAAGAGGGGTGACGTCAGACCTCCCGGATGGCCGCGTTGGCTTCAAGCCCTGCGAGGTCGAGTGCGTAAAGTGAGTCGCACAGTTCCTGCGGCAGGAAACCCGGCCCCTTGACGCGCTTGCCGGCGATGGCGCCAGCCGCCGCATAGACGGAAAGCGCAGCCACCGTTCCCTCGAACGCGGGAGCGACGGCAACGAAGGCGCCGACGAGGCCGGTCAACGAACAGCCGAGGGCCGTCGAGAGCGGCATCAATTCATGGCCGCCTTCGATGGCGACGGTACGGGTGCCATCCGTGACGTAGTCGATCTCGCCGGTGACCGCGACGACCGCGCCGCTGGATTGGGCAAGCGCGACGGCGCTGTCGAGGGCGGCATTGGAACTGGCCGAGCTGTCGACTCCTTTCGAAGCGAGACCCGCGACGCCCGAAAGCGCCATGATTTCCGATGCGTTGCCCCGGATAACCGTCGGGCCCATGGCGACGAGGTCGGCGGCGGCGGTGTTGCGCAGCCGCGTTGCGCCCACGGCGACGGGATCGAATACGACGGGCTTGCCCGCGGCTTTGTAGACGCTGGCCGCGAGCTTCATGCCCGCGATCCAGTCGGACGACAGCGTGCCGATGTTCAGCGTCAGGGCCCGGGCGATGCGCCCGAAGTCCTCCACCTCGTCCATGGAATGGACCATGGCGGGCGAGGCGCCGGCGGCGAGCAGTACATTGGCAGCGATGTTCATCGCCACGAAGTTGGTGATGTTGTGCACGAGCGGCCGTTCGGCGCGCACCTTCTCATGAAGGGCGTGAACGTCGGCAAGCGTCAGGGTGGTCATCGCGAGCTCCTTGCGCGAAGATCGCCCGCGGACAAGAAGACGTGTGGCTGCCGGACATGCCGGGCCGCCCGCCTCAATCCCTCCGCCGGCATGATCCGGATCAGGTTCGTGGGGTTGGATCGCTCCTCTCAGTCCGGCTCAGCCGGACACCCCCTTGAGACGGCGCGAGCATAGGTGGGGGGAGGGGCAAGCGCAAGGGCGAGGTCGATTGCCGCCTCGCTTCCCGGATTGCTCCGATAGCGTCAGCCGGCAGGGGCGAGCATCTTGCGCACCGCCGTCAACAAGAACTCGTCCTGATAATGCCCGGCGGCAAAGGACAGGCCGACGGGACACCCTTCGACTGTCAACAGAGGTGCGGAAATCTCGGGCAATCGACCGACGCCGGAGAAAGCCGTGATCGTCATGGTGCGGTCGTAGAAATTCAACACATTGTCGAGCGTCGTCAGAGACCCTCTCAGGGGTGCGATCACCGGTGTGGTGGGAAAACAGATGACGACACCGGCCGGCAGAAACGCGTTGATCGCCTCGAAGAAACGCTCGCAGCGCACGAGGCTGTCCAACGCCGCAATACGGTCGAAGCGCTGAACGTTGCCATAGGCGAGGGTAAAGGTCGTACCAAGCGTCGGTTTGGTGGTCTCTATCCAGTTGCCGATGGTGCTCTGAAACTCGGCGCTCTGCATGTCGCGCAGTGCCTTGACGTTGCAGTCGCTGAGCGGAAGGTCTTCCCCCGCGATGTCGGAGAAACGGACAGGTTCCAGCGGAACTCCGACCTTGTCGGCAACTCGGCGCAAGGCGATCTGGGCTTGCTCCTGAACGGCGCCGTCGCAGATGTCGAGCGCGTCGGTCAGCAGCAACAGGCGCTTGAGCGGGGTGACTGCCCGCGAACCGCTCCGCAGCAGGACGCGAGCCACCGCGTCGAGGCGTTCGAACCGGTCGGCCAACACGCCAACCGTACTGACACTCGGCATGAAGGGCAGAACACCGGCTTCCGATATCCGGTGGAGCGAAGGGCGCATTCCCCAGAGTCCGCACAGGCTCGCCGGAACGCGGATGGAACCACCGGAATCGGTACCGATCGAGAACTGCACCAGCCCATTCGCGATGGATGCGGCCGATCCGCTGGACGAGCCACCCGGAACTCGCTCGGGCGCCTTGGCGTTGCGCGGCGTTCCAAAGAACTGGCTCTCTCCGTCGAGGCTGTAGGTGAACTCGTCAGCCACGACTTTGCCGACGCAACGCGCTCCTGCCGAGAGCAGTTGATCGACACACACCGCGTTATGTACCGGCGCGGCGTGAGCGTCCCTCCAGGCAGGACTTCCATCGGATGTTCGATGGCCGGCGATGTCGATGTTGTCCTTGACCGTGAAGGTCATGCCATCCAACGGCCCATTGCCCACAGGCTGAAGATCCAGCCGCTCGACAAGAGAACCGGACGGGTCGGACGGAACGATTTCGGACATGGTCTCCACTCGCGTTTTGCCCCCGAAGGCGGCAGATCACGATTCGTGGCAAGGGACAACGCCAAGCGGACCATGGGGACAATCGGCGGTGGATGCGCATCGTCGGGTATCCTCCGCCCGGATGGCCATACGATGCATACCACGCACCTGGGCGCGGAGGTTGGTCGAAGCCGTCGAGTCCTCAGCCGGTTATCACCAACCGACCGACACCCCCACCACATCCCCGAGCCTACTTGTCGGCAAGCCAGCGGCCCGACTTGCCCCCATCCTTCTCGATGAGGCGGATGGCTTCGATGCGAATGCCCTTCTCGACCGCTTTCGCCATGTCGTAGACCGTCAGACAGGCAACGGAGACGGCGGTCAGCGCTTCCATCTCCACGCCGGTGTTTCCGGTGCAACGGACGATGGCGGTGATCTCAAGTCCGGGCAAGGTTGGGTCGGGCGAAATGTCGATCGCTGCCTTGCTAATGGGCAGGGGATGGCAAAGAGGGATGAGGTCGGCCGTCTTCTTGGCGGCCATGATGCCGGCGAGGCGGGCGGTGGCGATCACGTCGCCCTTCGGCGTCCTGCCGTCGACGATGAGCGCCAGCGTTTCGGCCTTCATCACCACCCTGCCGCTGGCGATGGCCGTTCGGACCGTGATCGCCTTTTCGCTGACGTCGACCATGTGGGCGGCGCCTCTCACATCGAGATGGCTGAGGGACCCGGCCATGTCAGGTCCCTCGCGGCAACGCTTCTACGAAACGGACCGCCTCGCCGGTCGAAGGCGTTACCAGATCGCCCTCCCACATCACCCGCCGGCCGCGTACGACGGTTCCAACGGGCCAGCCGGTGACTTCGAGACCGTCATACGGCGTCCAGCCGCACCGAGAGGCGATCCAGCGATCGCGGATGGTTTCCCGGCGCTTGAGGTCGACGATGGTGAAGTCGGCGTCGTAGCCGACGGCGATGCGTCCCTTCCGGGCCATTCCGAAGATGCGCGCGGGGCCGGCCGAGGTCAGGTCGACGAAGCGCTGCAACGTCAGGCGGCCGGCGTTGACGTGATCGAGCATGATCGGCACCAGGGTTTGAACGCCGGTCATTCCCGAGGGGCTGTCGGGATAGGGCTTTGCCTTTTCCTCCAGCGTATGCGGCGCGTGATCCGATCCAAGCACGTCAGCAACGCCCTGAACCACGCCCTGCCAGATACGGTCGCGATGGTCTGCCGAGCGGACGGGCGGATTCATCTGAACGAGCGTGCCGAGCCGCTGATGGTCGGCCGCCGTCAGCGTCAGGTGATGCGGCGTCACCTCCACCGTGGCGACGTCCTTGTGTGCGCTGAGGAAGTCGATCTCCTCGCCCGTGGAGATATGCAGGACGTGGATGCGCGCGCCCTTGTCGCGGGCAATGCGGACAAGCCGCTTGGTGGATTTCAGCGCCGCCTCCACATCGCGCCAATGCGGATGACTTGAGGGATCTCCAAACACGCGCAGAGACTTGCGCTCGATGAGGCGCGCCTCGTCTTCGGAGTGAAAGGCGGCGCGGCGACGCGTGGCGCCAAGGATAGCGGCAACTCCGTCGTCGTCGGCAACGAGCAGGTCGCCGGTCGATGAGCCCATGAAGACCTTGATGCCGGCCGCGCCGGGCAACCGTTCGAGCTCGGGGATGTCCCGCACGTTGCCGTGCGTGCCGCCGACCCAGAAGGCGAAATCGCAGTGCATGCGATGGGTGCCGGCGGCCACCTTGTCGGCAAGACGCTCCGCTGTGGTCGTCAGCGGGTTGGTGTTGGGCATTTCGAAGACGGCGGTTACTCCGCCCATGACGGCGGCGCGCGAGCCGGTCTCCAGATCTTCCTTGTGGGTGGCGCCGGGCTCGCGGAAATGGACCTGGCTGTCTATGACGCCGGGAAGCACGGTCAGCCCAGAGCAGTCGATCGTTTCGCCGGCTGAGGCTTGCGAGAGATCGCCGATTTCTGTGATCCGGCCGGCGCGAATGCCAATGTCGCGCATGCCGATGCCGTCTTGGTTGACGACGGTTCCGTTTCTGAGGACGGTGTCGAAAGTCATGGGGCGTGGGTCCTATGCGAGTGGCCGGAAACCGGCCGGAAGACCTCTTATCGGTCTTTCTACTTATTCGCTAGATTGCCCCTCTCCGTCTTCCAGCAGGGAAGACGGCGCCGCTCGCGCTTCGGCGAGACCGACCATCGATCCGGAACGCGGCCCCGAAAGGCCGGTCGTCTCGACAAGCTCTCTTCCCATTCTCGGGAAAAGCTGGAGAGGGGTGGCGGCCCGCCCTCCTGGCGGTACATGCGGTATTGCCTCCGGCGCGCCCGAAAGAGGTGCGCCGGAGGCATTAGTATTACTTGTAAGCGGCGGCGATGCCAAGGAAATCGGTGGCCTTCAGCGAGGCGCCGCCAACCAGCGCGCCGTTGACGTCCTCGACGGCCATCAGCTCGGCGGCGTTCGACGGCTTCACCGAGCCGCCGTAGAGGATGCGGATGCCGTTGGCATCGGCGCCGAAGCGCTTGACCAGTTCCTTGCGGATGAAGTTGTGCACTTCCTTGACGTCGGCGGCGGTCGGCGTCAGGCCGGTGCCGATGGCCCACACCGGCTCGTAGGCAACCACCGTGTTGGCAGCAGTCGTGCCCTCGGGCAGCGAGCCGGCAACCTGGGTGCCGACGACTTCAAGCGTCTTGCCGCCGGTGCGCTCGGCGTGGGTCTCGCCGACGCAGACGATGGCGACAAGACCGGCGCGCCAGGCGGCTTCGGTCTTCGCCTTGACGATGGCGTCGGTCTCGGCGTGGTCGGTGCGGCGCTCGGAGTGGCCGACGATGACGTAGGTGGCGCCGGCGTCCTTCAGCATCTCGGCCGAAGTGTCGCCCGTGTGGGCGCCCGAAACCTTGGCATGGCAATCCTGACCGCCAACCGGAAGCAAGCCCTTCGCGGCGAGGGTGGCGACGAGCGTGAAGGGCGGGCAGATGGCCAGCTCGGCCTTGGCCTTGAGTGCGGCGTCATAGCCGGCGGCAATGGCTTCGAATTCGGCGACGGAGGCCTTGAGGCCGTTCATTTTCCAGTTTCCGGCAACCAGCGGCTTGACCGACATGCTCTCGTTCCTTCGATGTGCGTTGCGTGGGCGTGGACCATTCCGAACCGGGCCCGGCGTGAATCCTCGGAGCGGCCTGGAAGATGATCTTGTAGGCGAAAACCCGCAAGCGCATTTATATCCGCAAGGTGCAAAAGGCTAGCAAGGGCTATTGACTACGACGGCGTCGGCGCCGCTCTCAGGCAGCCGGGGTGCTGCAGCTGCGACTGTTCCCGGACGTCAGCCGGTCGTCGCGCCCGATCCTCTCAACGGTCGCCACGCACCACTTTCGTGGTGTTGGCGTCGATGGGCCGTGGAGGCGACAAGATCCATATCAAGCATTGTTCTGAGCCGGATTCCGGCGCTTTGTCAGGCAAAACCGGTGCTTGCGGCGTGAGGCCGTGGCCCCTATGATCCCGCGCGCCGAAGCGGTCCCTGCGAGACCGGTGGCGTGACTGGGATGGATGGGCGCGCGCGCCCCCGAGACGGACGACATAATGCTTGATTCAATGCGCCGCGGGGCGAATACGCTTCCCGCGAAGATCTTTCTGGGCCTCCTGACGCTGTCCTTCATCGGCTGGGGTGTCGGCTCCCGGCTTGGAGCCTCCCACACCGATACGCTCGCCACGGTCGGCGACACCAAGGTCACGCTCGGCGAATTCCAGCTCGCCTACCAGCGGCAATCGCAGACGCTGGCCCGCCAGATCGGTCAGGCGATGACGCCCGACATGGCGCGCGCCATCGGCCTGCCGCAGAAGATTCTCGGCTCCTTGATGGCGGATGCCGCCGTGGCCGATGTGGCCGCGACCACCCACCTCGGTGTTTCCGACGAGCGATTGGCCCAAGGCATTGCCGACGATCCGCAGCTGAGGCCGCCGGGGGCTCCGAGCTTCAATCGCGCCTACTTCACCGAGCTTCTCAATCAGAGTGGTTTCAGCGAGTCCATGTTCATCGCCCAGCGGCGGACGGGGGAGCTGCGGTGGCAGCTTTCGTCGGGCCTCGTCGGCGGCATGACCGTGCCCAAGACCTTGGTCAGCGCTCTCTATCGCTATCAGAACGAGGCGCGCGACATTCGCTATCTCACGTTGGCCCGTGCCCAGGTGGAGCCGATCGAGAAGCCTGCCGATGATGTTCTTGCCAAGTGGTACGAGGAGAACAAGGCCAAGTTCCGGGCGCCGGAGTTCCGCACCATCGAAACGCTCGCCGTGACGCCTGACGCCATCGCAGATCCTTCTGCCGTCACCGACGAGAGCGTGGCGCGCGAGTACGAGCGTACCAAGGATCAGTATGGTGCGCCCGAGCAGCGCCGCATCCAGCAACTGTTCTATGCGACCCCCGAAGAGGCGGCCGCCGCCAACGAAAAGCTCAAGGGTGGCGCGAGCTTTGACCAGCTCATCGCGGATGCGGGCTCCAAGCCCGAAGATGTCGACCTGGGCTTGCTTTCTCGTGACAAGGTGCTCGATCCCGCCGTGGCCGAGGCGGCTTTCGGTCTGTCCCTCAACGTCCCGAGCGAGCCGATAAAGTCGTCCTTCGGTACTGTCTTGCTTCGCGTCACCGAGATCGAACCGGCACACACCAAGGCGCTTGCCGAAGTGGCGCCGGACATCCGCAAGGCGCTTGCCGCCAAGGCGGCCGAACGTTCCGTGCTCGAAATGCACGACGAGATCGAGGACGCTCTGGCGGGTGGCGCGACGCTGCAGGAAGTGGCGAACAGGTTCAAGCTGAAGGTCGTCACCGCCGAGGTGGATCCCGAAGGCAACGGTACGGACAGTCAGCCGGTGGCTGGCCTGCCAGATCAGGCAGATCTTCTGAAGGCTGCCTTTGCCGCTGACGAGGGAAGCGAAAACGACCCCCTGTCCGTCAGCCACGGCTTTGTCTGGTACAACGTCGTCAAGGTTGTACCCGGCCGTGATCGCGCGCTCGACGAGGTGAAAGATCTGGCGGTCGTTGCCTGGACCGACGATGAGGCCCAGATTCGTCTGACGGCCAAAGCCGACGAAATGGCAAAGGCGCTCAAGGCCGGAACGTCGATCGACGACCTTGCCAAGTCCGCTATGGTGGAAGTCGAAACCGCCTCCGGCGTGACGCGCAAGGCCGGAGACGCCGGCTTGGGGCAGGAGGGGGTGATTGCCGCCTTTGCTGGCCCCAAGGGACACGTTGCCGCGATTCCGGGCCTTGATGGTACGCGCATCGTGCTGACCGTGGCCAATGTCGTCAATCCGCCGATGCCGGAAGGAGCAGGCGACTCTGTCGTCATTGCCGATCAGGCAGCGTCGGAGGTGGCGAACGACCTTTATGCCCAGTATCTCGGCGCTGCGCAGGAAGAGTTGGGCACCACCGTCAACCAATCGTTGCTCAATGCGGTGATCGGAACCAGTAACGCCAACTGACGTGGAAGCTGACCGTAGGTCGCAGTTACGCATTCCACGTTTCGGCTTTGCGTGGCAATCTGCCGGAGATTGCACAAGCGAGGGTGACAACGAGCGATGGCCGATTTCAAGACCTTGATTGCCAAGGTGGCTTCGGGAGCCAGCTTGAGCCGGGAGGAGGCGACTTCGGCCTTCGACATCATGATGACCGGCGAGGCGACTCCGTCGCAGATCGGCGGTTTCCTGATGGCGTTGCGCGTTCGCGGCGAAACCGTAGAGGAGATCGCCGGCGCCGTGTCGTCCATGCGTTCGCGCATGCTGAGGGTCGACGCGCCGGCCGACGCGGTCGACATCGTCGGTACGGGCGGCGATGCTTCCGGCAGTTTCAACATCTCCACCGCCTCCGCCTTGGTGGCGGCAGGTGCGGGCCTGTCGATCGCCAAGCATGGCAACCGTGCGCTTTCATCCAAGTCGGGCGCAGCCGATGTGCTGATGGCGCTCGGTGTGAAGATCGATATCGGACCGGACATCATTTCCGCCTGCATCCGCGAGGCGGGGGTCGGCTTCATGTTTGCGCCGGTACACCACTCGGCGATGAAGCATGTTGGCCCGAGCCGCGTCGAGCTCGGTACGCGAACCATTTTCAACATCCTTGGCCCCTTGTCCAACCCGGCCGGTGTGCGTCGGCAGTTGGTGGGTGTCTTCGCGCGCCAGTGGTTGCTGCCGGTGGCGGAAACTTTGGCCGCGCTCGGTTCCGAAGCGGTATGGGTGGTGCATGGCTCGGATGGACTCGACGAGATGACACTGTCGGGTCCAACCTATGTTGCCGAACTCAGAAATGGGGCGGTTCGCAGTTTCGAAGTGACGCCGGACGACGTGGGATTGCCGCAGCATTCGCCCGAGGACGTGCGAGGCGGTTCCGCCGAGGACAATGCCCAGGCTCTTCGGGCGCTGCTCGAAGGCGCCCCCGGCGCCTATCGTGACACGGTCCTGCTCAACGTTGCCGCCGCTCTCGTGATTGCCGATCGGGTGGCGACGCTGAAGGACGGCGTCACGCTTGCCGCCGACGCCATCGACAGCGGTCGCGCCCGCGCCGCGCTTGACCGGCTGATCGCACGTTCTAGCGCCTGAGGGAAGTTTCGTGGCCGACATCCTTGCCCGCATCGAGGCCTACAAGCGGCAAGAGATTGCTGCCGCCGAAGCAGCCATTCCGCTCGCCGAGATCAAGGCAGTGGCCGCCGATCAGCCTTCGCCACGTGGCTTTTGCGCCGCCATCCAAAGGAAGCATGCCGAGGGACGGCATGCGCTGATCGCCGAGATCAAGAAGGCCAGTCCCTCCAAGGGGCTGATCCGCGCGGACTTCAATCCGCCAGCATTGGCCCGTGCCTACGAAGAAGGCGGGGCGGCCTGCCTCTCCGTGCTGACGGACGGACCTTCGTTCCAGGGGCATCCGGGCTACCTGAAAGCCGCGCGCGCGGCGGTGGCGTTGCCGGCGCTTCGGAAAGATTTTCTGTTTTCGCCCTATCAGGTGTACGAGGCGCGCGCTTGGGGCGCGGACTGCATCCTGATCATTCTGGCCGCCGTCGATGACGACACCGCGAAGGTTCTGGAGGATACTGCCTTCGAACTCGGGATGGATGTGCTTCTCGAAGTCCACGACGCGGCCGAACTCGAGAGGGCGCTGAGGTTGAAGTCGCCGCTGCTCGGCGTCAACAATCGAAACCTGCGCACATTTGAAACGCGGCTCGAAACCACGGAAGAACTGGCCAGGAGCGTGCCGTCCGACCGCATTCTGGTCGCCGAATCCGGTTTGTTCGTGCCCGCCGATCTCGCGCGCCTCGCGCGCGTCGGTGCTCACACCTTCCTGATCGGCGAGAGCCTGATGCGCCAGGACGACGTCGCAGCCGCGACAAAGGCGCTGCTCGCCTGAGCGGGTAAAGCAAGGCGGCGCAAGCTATCCGTAAGGAGACTGGAGACCGCCCAGGCAAGCCGGACGGACTCCAGGAGACGCGAAGCGTCAGGCCGACAGCACCATGTGCGGACGGCCGTTCGACGTTTTCGAAGGGCTGACGCCCTCCTCGTCGATGGTGGCGGTCACACGTTTGCGGAACGCCGAGAAGCTGTCGAAATCGACCACATCCACCGGCTCGTCGAAATCGACAGTGATGGTGTAGTAGCCCGGTACAGAGGTGGCAGCCTTGAGTGCCAGAACGGTACCTTCGAAAGCCTTGCCGAGATAGGTCCCCTTGACGCGGTCGCCGGGATTCCACGAACGCGCTGGCGGCTCGTTGCCGGCCTTTGCATAGAGCGTGTTCCAGTCGGCAAAGCCGTACTGTTTGGCGATCAGCTCAAGGGACTTCGAGTGGCTGACGTCGCTGCCGGCCTCGGCGAGCGAGTTTCTGAGACGACGAGCCTGAGCCTTCAGCTCGTCAAGTGATGGCAGTCGGGACGACATGACCGTTCTCCAGATGGCATCGGACATGACCGTAAGCAGGGTGCCCGCATTGCCAAGAGGTCTCGATGCCAGAAAACGGAAGCGATCGACGGGAACTTCACCAAGGCTTGCGCCGGCGGGCGGCTGGGGTCCCTCACCCATGGCCGGTCATCTAGGCGTGACGCCCAGTGTTGTCAAGATAACCTCGCTCAAATGCCAAAAGGCCGGGCTTTCGGCCCGGCCTCTGCAACATAGGTCGATGGTCGTCAGTCCTTGACGACGGAAATGTCTGGCGCGTCCACCGCCTTCATGCCGACGGTGTGGTAGCCGCTGTCGACATGCAGAACCTCGCCGGTGACGGCGCGTCCCAGATCGGAGAGAAGATAGAGCGAGCTGTCGCCCACTTCCTCGATGGTCACGGTGCGACGCAGCGGTGCGTTGTACTCGTTCCACTTCAGAATGTAGCGGAAGTCGCCGATGCCGGAGGCAGCCAGCGTCTTGATCGGTCCGGCCGAAACGGCATTGACGCGGATGTTCTGCGGACCAAGGTCGACGGCGAGATACTTCACCGACGCTTCGAGCGCAGCCTTGGCGACACCCATCACGTTATAGTTGGGCATGACCTTCTCGGCGCCGTAGTAGGTCAACGTCAGCATCGAACCACCGTCGGACATCAGCTTCTCGGCGCGCCGGGCGACGGCCGTGAAAGAGTAGACCGAAATCAGCATGGTCTTCTGAAAATTGGCTTCGCTGGTGTCGACATAGCGACCGGTCAGCTCGTCCTTGTCGGAGAAGCCGATGGCATGCACCAGGAAATCGATCTTGCCCCACTTCTCGGCGAGCGTCGCGAAGACGGCGTCGATGGTTTCCGCGTCCGCCACGTCGCAGTTACCGACCACCATGGCGCCGAGCTCGGCGGCCAGAGGTTCGACGCGCTTTCTCAGCGCATCGCCCTGATAGGTCAACGCGATCTCCGCACCGGCGGCGTGAAGCGACTTGGCAATTCCCCAGGCGATGGAACGGTTGTTGGCCAATCCCATGATCAGGCCACGTTTGCCCGCCATCAGACCCACAGCACCTGCCATTTTGTAACCCCGCCTAATCAAATCCGGATGTCGTGCTCGTATGACACAAGGATTATGACAATAGCAAGTCGCGGTGGAGGCCCACCGGTACAGGCTTCGTGACTGGCGCCGACCCTCGACGACAAGCGTTCGCGGCTGTAGGTTCCGCCGCATGAAAAACCCGTCGACGTCCGATCTCGTTTCCCGTTTCTCCGCCCTCGTCGGGCCGGGTCAAGCCCTAGTGGAAGACGCCGAAAAGGCACGCTATCTCGTCGAGTGGCGCGACCTCTTCCGAGGCGAGACTCCACTGGTCCTGAGGCCCGCCGATACGAGGGAGGTGGCCGCCATCCTGCGCCTCGCTCATGAGACGAAGACGGCGATCATACCGCAAGGTGGCAACACCGGTCTCGTCGCGGGACAGATTCCCGTTCCCGGGCGACAGGAAATCGTCGTTTCTTTGGAACGACTTGACAAGGTCCGCTCGATCGATCCGCTTGGCAACAGCATGGTCATCGAGGCCGGCATGCCGCTCGCCTCGGCGCATGCCGCGGCGGCGGCGGCGGGGCGTGTCTTTCCGTTGACGCTTGCCTCTCTTGGCTCGTGCCAGATCGGAGGAAACGTTTCCACGAATGCGGGCGGAACTGCCGTGCTCGCTTATGGCAACGCGAGGAACCTCGTGCTCGGCCTCGAGGTTGTACTCGCCGACGGGCGCATCTGGAACGGTCTCCGACGGCTCGGCAAGGACAATGCCGGTTATGATCTGAAACAATTGTTTATCGGTTCCGAGGGCACGCTGGGTGTCATTACGGCCGCCGCGCTCAAGCTTCATCATCCTCCGCGCGGGCGAGCCGTTGCCTTTGCGTCGGTTGCCTCCCCCAAGGCGGCGCTCGACTTGTTCTCTCGTGCTCAGGGGGCGGCTGGCTTTGGCCTTACCGGCTTCGAGTTGATGTCGGGACTCGCCATGGAGTTTGCCCTGCGCCATCTGCCCGGTGCCCGGCTGCCGACCTCCGCCGCACCCTGGTATGTTCTGATCGAGGTCAGCTCCAGCCTTTCCGATACCGAAGCCGAGACGGTTGTTCTCGATGTCCTGACCGGTGCGATGGAGGCTGGGGAAGTGCTTGAGTCGACCCTTGCGCAGTCATTGTCGCAAGCCGAGGATTTCTGGCGCCTTCGCCATGGCATGAGCGAGGTCCAGAAACGTGAGGGGGGCTCCATCAAGCACGACGTCTCCGTGCCGATCGGTGACCTGCCGGCCTTTCTCGACGAGGCAATGACCGCCGTTGAGGTGGCTTTTCCCGGCTGCCGCCCGGTACCTTTTGGCCATATGGGCGACGGCAACATCCACTTCAACGTCAGCCAACCGGAAGGGGGCGACCGTCAGGGCTTCCTCTCGCGCTGGAACGAGATGAACGCGGTCGTGCACGACGTCGTTCGCAAATACGACGGCTCGGTGGCCGCCGAGCATGGCGTCGGCCGACTCAAGGTCGACCTCCTGGCCGAGGTTAAGCCGCCGCTCGATCTGGAACTGATGGCTCGCCTCAAGGATGCTCTCGACCCCCTGGGCATCCTCAACCCCGGCAGGGTCATTCGCCGGCCATGAACATCAGCCAGCGCCCGTCGGAAGCTATCTCGAGGCGGTAGAACTCGTAGGAGCCGACGGCCCGCATCTCCTCGAAGTCACCGGCGGTCAGCACGCGATAGACCTCGACAAGCTGCCGCCGGTCGAGGCTGCTCGGGGGCAGCTCGGCAAAATAAGGCCAGATGTAGCGGGCTTGTGCGCCGTCGCCCTTCACCACCCAGCCGGCGTCGAGCACGTCAAGCAGGATGGCCAGGACTTCAAGACCGGCGGTGTCGCCGGACGCTGCCTTCAGGATGTCGATCGGATCTCCGTCTCCGGTCGGCGAAAACACCGGCGGCGGGGTGGAAAGGCCGATGACGGCCCGCATCCGCGCTTCATCACCGGAACGTGCTGCGGCGATGATTCTTTCGCGCATGGCCGCGACGGCGGGAGGGAGCGTCGAAAGATCGTAATGAACCTGCGGAACGGATCTGGCCGAGCCTTCTGTCGGCGGTACGGCGCCCGACCCCGGCAGTGCGTTCAGTTCGTCGCCACCCGGGATGCTGAAGCCAAAGCCGCCGCCACCCGTCGTCCGGTCCGTCTCAGGGGGCGATTGAAGCCCGAAAGCAAATGCCATCGGCACGGCATGCAACAGTAAGCCCGCCGCGATCGCCGCGGCGAACAAAGGCGCTCCGATGGAAACTCGCATGTCTTCCCCCGACCTCGCGCGGCGGCCCGTCCCGTCTTACTGAAGGGTACGCAACAACGTGTAGCCGCCCGAGGAGATCTTCTCCGGAAGTTCGGAGACGAGCCGTGCAACGCTCTCTTCGCCGAAGCACTCGACGAGCGTCGTCAGGGCAGCGAACAGGGCCGCATGGGCTACGGCGTCGACGGGAATGCCGTCGTCGTCGGCATCGTCGAAGGCGCGCTCCATATGGCTCATGGCGCGATGTTTGAAGTTGTCGCTTACCGTGGCCTCAACCGGCTCAAGCAGCTCGTCCCGCATATCCGACATCAGCCCCATCCGCACCTTTTCGGGAGCAGCTCACGACACGAAGGTCGCTTGCCGATCCGCATCCTCGACGGGGGCACAGTACCATCCTTCGTTCAGGACGCAACGCCAACCGTTAAAAAGCGTTAACGACTTTGAAGAACTGCGGTTAACTGATCGCTAACCATCAGGGGATTGGGGGCGTCGTCGAATCGCTGGCGCGACCGAAGCGCTGATCGAGTCGGTCGGAGAGCTGTGCGCCCTCCGCAAAGTAGCGCTGAAGTACGCTGCGGGCCGAGGAGGTGCAGGCTCGATGGGCTACGGCGAAGGTTCTTTGCCCTCTGTTGAAGGCTTCGACATAAGGGCGCCGCGTCGGTCCTTCGAGACCCTGGGCATCAAGCAGAGCGGCCATTTTCGAGCGCCAGTCAGCGGCGCCCGGTCCGCCGCACAGGCCGTCGAGATACGCAGCCGCGCCGAGCACCTCGGACAGCCGAAGCAGGTCGGCCTGATAGGGTGGGGGCGGGACAGCGTTCGCGGCAAAAAGCGGCGTTGCCGAGGAAAGCGTCACGAACACAGCCAGAATCTTCAGCAAAAACGCCCCCTGTCATGCCGAACCGCCCGACATTGTGGACCGTCTGCTTGGGCGGAGCAAGAATGTGTCAGCTTTCGGCGAGCGCTCTTGTCCGTTCGATGAACTCGGCGAGCTTTGGGGTCAAGCTCAGTCCGCCGAGTTGGTCGGGCGGGACGAATCGGGCGGCAAGCGCGTCGGAGGCTGCCACGGGGTCGGCGTTGGCGGCCGCCGTCGCGGCGAAGACGATCAGAACGTAGTGGCGGAACGTGTCACCGTCACCGCCCGTCAGAATCACTTGGTGAACAAGCGGAACGCCAGCGAGCTTCACCCTGAGGCCTGTCTCCTCGAACACCTCGCGGCGGGCGGCGTCTTCCAGGCTCTCGCCCCACTCGAGATGGCCGCCGGGAAAACTCCAGAGGCCACCAGACGGATCGCCGGAACGCTCCACCAGCAAAACGTCGCCGCCACGCCAGACACCAACGCTGACGCCGACGCGCGGTTGACGGGTGATGGGGCGAGAGGGCACGTCGTCAGCCGAAAAGCGCGTCGACGGCCGACTGGGCGTCGCCGGTGTCCTCGGTGACCATGGCCGCCACAGGTGCGCCGTTGATGAGTCCCATGGCGTGGGCAAGCAACGGCTTGATGCGCATTTCCGAGAGATCGCTCAGCGTTTCAATCGGCAGCGCGTCCATCGGTGCGTCGAGGATCATGCGCTGGAGGTCCGCCATGGTGGCATCGATTCTGGCGACGGTATCGTCAAAAGCCCGCCGGCGCTCGGGATCGGCAGCCTCGTAGGCGGCGATCGCGAGGTCGCGTTCCTTGAAATGCGATTGGCGGAAGTGGTCGACGTAGGAGCAAGGCTGCCAGGCGACAACGTCCGGCGCACAGTCCGGCATCATGGGCAACATGTCGATCAACATCACCACCTCATTGAAATGGTTCAGATAATCGGTGGCGAGCCATGTGTCGGGGTGGATGTTGGCAGCAACGAGGCGGTCCGGAGAAAAATCGGTCTCCGGTCTCACCAGTTCTTCGGTGCCTGCCGTGCCTCCCAATTTTTCCCCCAAGCAGAGAGTTTCACTTTCAGAAACATACAGCGGTCAAGGTTGCCAAATACCTTACGCCTGCGTCTGTTTCGAGCGCACCACAGCCGATAAAGTTCTCTTCGGCAATTTCTTGGTTTCTGGAGTCAGTGCATGTGCGGCCGATTTGTGCTCATCGAGTCGTTGAGGGCGATGCAGAACCTGTTCGGCTACAGTCTCCCCATCGGGTACGACGAGCGCGTTCTCGACATGAGCAACCGCTACAATATTGCGCCGACTCAGCCGATCGCCATCATTGATGCCGGCCTGGATGGAATCAGACATGCGCGTCTGGTCCGGTGGGGTCTCATTCCCGCATGGACGAAAGAGGCCAAGACCCAGTCGCTCCTGTTCAACGCCCGCTCCGAGACAGCCGCCGACAAACCGTCGTTTCGCACGGCGATGCGCCATCGCCGTTGCCTGGTTCCTGCCTCCGGATTCTACGAGTGGAGGCGGATGGGGGCGGCCAAGATGCCCTACTACATCCGCCCACGTGACGGCTCGACGATGGCTTTTGCCGGCATCACAGAGACCTGGCTGGGGTCGGGGGGAAGCGAGATCGACACCGGCGCCATTCTCACCACGTCGGCCAACGGATTGATGGCCATGCTGCACGATCGCATGCCGGTCATCCTGGACCCCAGGGATTGGGATGAGTGGCTCGACTGCGGCAATCGTCGCCCTCGGGATGTCGCCCACCTGATGAGGCCGGCCGCCGACGACCTTCTGGAGGCGATCCCGGTCAGCGAGCGGGCCAATAGCGTGGGCAATGACGACGAAGCTCTGATCGCGCCGCTCGCCGAGCCGCTGACAGTCGATGTAAAGCCGACCCAGGCAAAGCCGACCACCGATCCCGAGGACGAACCGCCGGCGCAAGGCAGCTTGTTCTGACGATTATCTCGCGGAGAAAAAGCGTGCCGTCTCATCGACGGCGTCCGGCGCTATGTCCACGGTCTCGCCGTTGACCTTCGCCTTGCCCTCGGCGATCAGGCGCAAAGCAAGCGGATAGAGGCGATGCTCTGCCGTCAGCAGACGAGCGGCCAGACTGTCGGGCGTGTCGCCGGAGATCACCGGCACGGCTGCTTGTGCGACGATCGGCCCGACATCCATTTCAGCCCTGACGAAATGCACCGTGCAGCCGGTCAGCTTGACGCCATCGGCCAGCGCCCGCTCGTGGGTGTGGAGCCCCTTGTAGGAGGGGAGGAGCGATGGGTGGATATTGATCAGGCGGTTGTGCCAGCGCTCGATGAACGCGGGCGAAACGATGCGCATGAAGCCGGCGAGGCAGACGAAGTCCACCTCGTGGGCAAGCAGCGCTTCCGTCACGGCCGCCTCGAACTCGGCCTTGGTGGCATGCGCCTTGTGGTCGACCAATATGGCCGGGATCCCTCGTTCCCGTGCAAACTCAAGCCCTTTGGCATCGGGACGGTTGGAGAGAACGCAACGGATTTCGGCGGGGAAGGCCGGATCGCCGGCCGCCTCCACCAACGCCGCCATGTTGGATCCGCGCCCTGAAATCAGAATGCCAACCTTGAGCTTGTCCATCACGCAATCCCTACTCGCCCTTCAAAGTTCCAGCGCACCCTCGAACAGAGTGCGGGGGCCCTCGGGGTCGGCGATCATCTCGCCGAAATGGATCACGGTCTCGCCGGCTGCCGAAAGAGCGGCCGTCACCCGGCCGGCATCTTCGGGCGCGACGACGGCGATCATGCCGATGCCGCAGTTGAAGGTGCGCACCAGTTCTGCCTGATCGAGGCCGCCGACCCTTGCCAGCCAGCCGAACACCTTCGGCATTTCGACCGCCGAGAGATCGATGCGGGCCGACAGGCCGGGCGGCAGTACGCGCGGAATATTGTCCACGAAACCACCGCCCGTGATGTGCGCGAGAGCCTTGATGGCGCCCGTTTCCTTCTGGGCGGCAAGTACTGACTTCACATAGATGCGGGTCGGCACCGTCAGCGCCGAACCCAGGGTTTCGCCGTCCGAGAACGGCGATGGGTCGGCATAGGAAAGTCCAGACCGCTCGACGATCTTGCGGACCAACGAGAAGCCGTTGGAATGAACGCCCGACGAGCCTATGCCCAGAATGACGTCCCCGGCGCGTACTGTGTCGCGGGGTAGAATGCTGCCGCGCTCGACGGCGCCGACGGCAAAGCCGGCGAGGTCGTAGTCGCCGTCCTTGTACATGCCCGGCATTTCCGCCGTTTCGCCGCCGATCAAGGCGCAGCCCGCCATCTTGCAGCCCTCGGCAATGCCGGCCACCACTTCGGTGGCGGTATCGACGGAAAGGCGGCCAGTTGCAAAGTAATCTAGGAAGAACAACGGCTCGGCGCCCTGGACCACCAGATCGTTGACGCTCATGGCCACCAGATCGATGCCGACGAAGCCGTGGATGCCCGCCTCGATGGCCACGGCGAGCTTGGTGCCGACGCCGTCGTTGGCCGCCACCAGAACCGGATCGCGGAACTTGCAGGCCGCGAGATCGAACAGGCCGCCGAAGCCGCCGATGTCGGCATCGGCGCCGATCCGCCGGGTTGCCTTGACCAGTGGCTTGATGCGGTCGACGAGGGCATTTCCGGCGTCGATGTCGACACCGGCGTCGCGATAGGTGAGCCCGTTCTTGCCGTTCATGGAGTCTCGAGCCTCCGCTGGTTTGGATATTCGGCAAGAAGCCGAAACGACGGCAAATAACAAGTCCAAACTGAGCCTTTCCTGCCTCGAGTGACGCGAAAATCGCAGGCTTGGCCGGAGGTCGGTCTTGGAAAGACTGACGACGATGATCAAATGACCAAAGCCTCCACCGGTTCGGCACGGCCGGTTTGGGACTGAAACGAACGCGACCTTTCGCCGGGAACGCTCTTGACCATACCCAATCTCATTACGCTGGCTCGTCTCATTGCCGTTCCCGTCGTGATCCTGCTGCTGCTCGACGGGGATTTCGGTTGGGCTTTCGCCATGTTCGTGGCTGCGGGCATTTCCGATGGCGTCGATGGAGCAATTGCCCGCCACGTCCCCGGCCAGGCGAGCGAACTTGGTCGTCTGCTCGATCCCGTCGCCGACAAGGCTCTGCTCGTCTCCATTTTCGTGGTACTGGCGGCGATCGGCCATGCGCCCATGTGGCTGACGGTGCTGGTCGTGAGTCGTGACGTGCTGATCGTCGGCGGCGTCATCCTGTCCTGGCTGGCGTCGAAGCCAGTACCGATCGTGCCGCTCCTCATTTCCAAGGCCAACACGGCGGCGCAGATTCTCTATGTCATCCTGTTGCTCGGCGGCCTCGGCCTGGCATGGCGGTTGGAGTGGCTTGTGGATATCATGGGCTGGATGGTCGCGGCCTTGACCCTCGTCTCTGCCGCCGCCTACGTCAGGGGCTGGCTTGCATTCATGCAAGGTGAGGGCGGCGCGTGAAGCTTGGGAACACGATATTCTTCTGGACGGGAGCGGCGCTGGTCTTCGGCTTGCTGCTCTATGTCTTCTCCTCCATCCTGCTGCCCTTCGTCGCCGGCATGGCATTGGCCTATCTGCTCGACCCGGTCGCTGACCGTCTGGAGCGGCTTGGCCTGTCGCGAACGCTGGCCACAGCGCTGATCCTCGTCCTTTTCGTGCTGCTGGCGCTTTTGGCTCTGATGATCATCGTGCCGGTGTTGGGGAGCCAGCTTCAGGGCTTGATCGCCAACATGCCGGCCTATCTCGACGCCGCGCAGCGCTGGCTGAGTCACGAGGCGGGCACGCGCCTGTTCAGGGCCTTGCGCATTTCGGCGACCGACATCCGCGGCTCGCTCGGCGCGCTGTTCAGCAACGGTTCCTCCATCATGACGACGCTGCTGTCGTCGGTCTGGAATGGCGGTCAGACGTTGATCTCCGTCGTCTCGCTCCTCGTCGTCACGCCGGTCGTCGCCTTTTACATGCTGCTCGACTGGGATCGAATGGTGGCGACCGTCGATGATAACTTGCCGCGCCATCACCGCGATACCATCCGGGCCCTGGCGCGGGAGATGAACGCCGGTGTGGCCGGTTTTGTGAGGGGACAGGTGTCGGTATCGGCTCTGCTTGGCCTCTTCTATGCCGTTTCTCTGTCTCTGGCCGGTCTGTCCTTTGGCCTGCTGATCGGCCTTGTGGCCGGCCTCATCAGCTTCATTCCCTATTTGGGTTCGATCGTCGGCGGCGGTCTCGCCATCGGCGTTGCTCTCTATCAGTTCTGGCCCGACTGGACGTGGATCGCCGTCATTGCCGGCATCTTCGGAATCGGCCAGTTCATCGAGGGCAACATTCTCCAGCCCAAGCTGATCGGCTCGTCGGTCGGGCTGCATCCGGTCTGGCTGATGTTCGCCCTGTTTGCCTTTGGCACGCTGTTCGGCTTCGTGGGGTTGCTGATTGCGGTGCCGGCCGCCGCCTCGGTGGCCGTGCTGGTTCGCTTCGCCTTTTCCAAGTATCGAGAAAGCTCCTTCTACAGTCTCGATCAGGGCAGCCCATCCGACGCCGCGAACGGCGAGGCCGCCAATCCAGCCAAGGACGTCGCCCCATGAGTCGCATGAAACCGCGCCAGTTGCCGCTCGCCATGCCGCATCAGGCCGCGATGAGCCGCGAGGACTTCGTGGAAGGCGAGGGCAACCGCGAGGCGACCGCCTTCATCGATGCATGGCCCGATTGGCCAGCCTCGGTGGTGCTGCTGATTGGTCCGAACGGCTCGGGCAAGACGCACCTTGTCAACATCTGGGCGACCAAAAGTCGCGCCGCGGTTGTCGACGCCGCCGATCTGGCATCGGCCGATCCCACGGCGCTCGTCAGCACCGGCGCCGTCGCGGTGGAAGACGCCGACGATCCCGCCCTCGACGAGAATGCGTTGTTCCACCTGCTCAATGCGGCCCGTGGGCGCGGTGCGTCCGTCCTGATCACCGCGCATGCCGTGCCATCGGTCTGGGGTGTGACGCTGCCTGACCTTCTTTCGCGCCTGCGCGCCGCCCAACCGGCATTCCTCGGCCCACCCGATGACGCGCTTCTCGAGAAGGTGATCGTGAAGCTTCTCGCGGATCGCCAGCTCGCCATCGACGCGGGCGTGCTCGACTACATTCTGTTGCGCATGGAGCGATCATGCGCCGCTGCCTGCGCGCTGGTCGATGCCCTCGATCGCGAGTCGCTGGCGCGCGGTCGTCGCATCACCCGGGCGATTGCCGCCGAAGTGCTGGCGCCGGAGGGCGAGGCTTGAACTCGAAGTGCGTCACGAAAGCGTCATTGCGACCGCAGGAAGCCGTAGACAAACTGTCACATTGCTGGTGCATGGATCTGGACCGTGGGCTAGACTGACAGTTGCCGGTCGGTTCCGCCTGGAGCCGGGGCAAAGCCCCGCGAGCGTGAGGTCGTGGAGATGAGCGAGACGGAAACTGCCGTGAGCGAGACGATAGAGGCCGAGGCCGGGGCTGTCCCGGCTCTGACCATGGAATCGCCCGAGCGGTTCGTGAATCGCGAGATCTCCTGGTTGGGATTCAATCGGCGCGTTTTGGAGGAGTCGGAGAACCCCAGCCATCCGCTCCTGGAGCGGCTGCGCTTTCTGTCGATATCGGCCAGCAATCTCGACGAATTCTTCATGGTGCGCTTTGCCGGCATCAAGGGGCAGGTGCGCGAGCGCGTCACCACCCGGTCCGACGACGGTCTGACGCCGTCCGAGCAGATGGCGGTGATTTCCGAAGCCGCCGCCCATCTTGCCGACGCCCAGCAGGCCCGCTGGCGCGATCTGCGCACCGAGATCGAGAAGGCCGGCATCCTCCTCGTCGAACCGGGCAAGCTGAAGAGCGGTGACGAGGTCTGGCTCGAAGACTACTTCCTGTCCTCCGTATTTCCGGTTCTGACGCCGCTTGCGGTCGATCCCGCCCATCCATTCCCTTTCATTCCGAACCTCGGCTTTTCGATCGTCCTCGATCTTGTCAGGGTGCGCGGCAATGAGAGCATGGTGGCGCTCATCCGCATGGCGGCCAAGATCGACCGCTTCGTCCGCCTGCCCGATGACAGCGCCTATCCGGGCGTGACGCGTTTCATCCTGCTCGAACAGGTCGTGACGATGTTCATCGGTCGCCTGTTCCCCGGCTACACGGTGCGCGGGCAGGGCAGTTTCCGCATCCTGCGCGACAGCGATCTTGAAGTGGAAGAAGAAGCCGAGGATCTGGTTCGTCTGTTCGAGAGTGCGCTGAAGCGTCGGCGCAAGGGGCTCGTCATTCGAGCGGAGTTCGAGCGCTCGACACCGGTTGCGTTGCGCCAACTGGTCACCGAAGCGGTCGGCTGCATGCCGGATGAGGTTCAGCTCCTCGACGAGTTGCTCGCCCTCAACGATCTCAGCCAGCTCGTCAGCCTCGATCGTCCCGATCTCAAGTTCGAGCCTTACGCGCCTCGTTATCCCGAGCGCATCCGCGAACACGCTGGCGATGCCTTCGCGGCCATTCGCCAGAAGGACCTGATCGTCCATCACCCCTACGAGTCCTTCGACGTGGTGGTGCAGTTCCTGCGGCAGGCGGCGGCCGATCCCGAAGTGGTCGCCATCAAGCAGACGCTCTATCGAACGTCCAACGACAGCCCTATCGTTCGTGCGCTGATCGAGGCGGCCGATGCCGGAAAGTCGGTGACGGCGCTGGTCGAGCTGAAGGCGCGCTTCGACGAGGAAGCCAACATCCGCTGGGCGCGCGACCTCGAGCGCGCGGGCGTTCAGGTGGTGTTCGGCTTCTTCGAGCTGAAGACGCACGCCAAGATGTCGCTCGTGGTGCGCCGCGAGGGGCAGCAGCTTACATCCTACTGCCACCTCGGCACGGGCAACTACCATCCGATTACCGCGAAGATCTACACCGACCTCAGCTATTTCACGGCCAACAAGACCATCGCTCAGGACGTGGCGCGCATCTTCAACTTCATTACGGGCTACGCCGAGCCTCAGTCGCTCAACGCGCTGGCCATGAGCCCGCTGACGCTGAGAAAGACCATCATCGACTGCATCGGCCGGGAGATCGAGCACGCGAAGGCCGGTCGCCCCAGCCAAATCTGGATGAAGATGAACTCGCTGGTCGATGCCGACATCATCGACGCTCTCTACGAGGCGAGCCAGGCCGGCGTATCGATCGACTTGGTGGTGCGTGGCATTTGTTGCCTGAGACCGCAGATTCCAGGGTTCTCCGACAATATTCGCGTCAAGTCGATCGTCGGACGTTTCCTCGAGCACAGTCGTATTTTCTGCTTCGGCAACGGTCAGCCATTGCCCAACTCGCGCGCCACGGTTTACATCGGTTCTGCCGACATGATGCCGCGCAATCTCGACCGCCGTGTCGAGGTGCTGGTGCCCCTAACCACGGAGACCGTGCACGCCCAAGCCGTCGACCAGATCATGGTGGCCAATCTCCGCGACAACCAGCAGAGCTGGCGCCTGTTGCCTGACGGTGGCCACGAACGCATTGTGCCGATGGCAGGCGAGGAGCCTTTCAACGCGCACCGCTACTTCATGACCCATCCATCTCTATCGGGACGTGGACACTCGCTTGAAAAAGACGCACCCAAGTCTATTGCCGGACGGAACGAAAAGCACCTGCCGGTGTGAAGCCCCCGGGCGCTTGCCCGGCTATGGCCCAGTGTCTGTCATCGACATCGGCTCCAACTCCGTTCGCCTCGTCGTCTATGAGCGCCTCTCGCGGGCGCCGACCATGTTGTTCAATGAAAAGGTGCTGGCGGGTCTCGGCAAGGGGCTTGCCGCGACCGGTCGAATGAACGACCAGTCGGTGGATCAGGCGCTTGCCGCCATCCGCCGGTTCAAGCTTCTGGCCGAGCAGAGCGGCTCGGTTGAAACCTACATCCTCGCCACGGCCGCCGCCCGCGATGCCGCCAACGGTCCGGAGTTCCTGGCAGCTGTGGAACGAATCTGCGGCGTCGAGGTTCACTTGCTGTCCGGCGCCGACGAGGCGCGTCTATCGGCGCTCGGCGTCATGTCGGGCATGAATCATCCGGAGGGCATCGTCGGCGACCTCGGCGGTGGCAGCCTGGAGCTCATCCGCATCGAGAATGGTGGGGTCGGCACAGGTCGCACCTATCCTCTCGGAGGCATTCGCCTGATGGAAGCCTCCGAGGGGTCCATTCGCAAGGCCGAGAAAATCGTTGCCGATGCGTTGGAGCCGGCCATTGTGCAGATGCCCTGCACCGGGCTCCCCTTCTATGCCGTGGGCGGCACCTGGCGGTCGCTCGCACTGTTGCACATGTACGAAACCGGCTATCCGCTGCATGTGATGCACGATTACTCGATCCGGGCCGAAGAAGCGCTGGAGTTTGCCCGGGTCGTCGCTCGTCGCGATCCCGACAGCATCGATCAGATCGATGTGGTCTCGCGCTCTCGCCGTGGCTTGCTACCCTATGGCGCCCTTGTGCTCGAACAGGTGATCCGCGCGATCCGTCCGTCGCATGTGGTGATTTCCGCTCTGGGCGTCCGTGAGGGGTATCTCTACGAGCGTCTCTCGGACGAGGAACGTGTCAAGGACCCGCTTATCGAAGCGGCTTCGGAACTCAACTGGGTTCGCTCCCGGTCGCCTCGCCATGCAAAGGAGCTCGTCTCCTGGTCCGAGTCCGCCTTTGCGCTGCTCGGCATCGAGGAGAACGAGGACGAGAAGCGCCTTCGTGCCGCGGCCTGTCTTGTCTCGGACATCGGTTGGCGCGCCCATCCCGATTATCGCGGCGAGCAAAGCCTAGGCATTCTCTCCAATGCCGCCTTTGTCGGTATCGATCATCCGGGGCGCGCCTATCTGGCGCTTGCGGTCTTCTACCGGCACGTTGGCCTGGTGGACGACGCCGTTTCGCCGCGTATCCGCGAACTGGCGTCCACCCGCCTCAAGGAGCGCGCGCGGACGCTGGGCGCCGTGCTGCGGGTCGCCTATCTGGTCAGCGCTTCGATGCCTGATGTGTTGCCACGCACCAAGTTGTCCACCGAGGGAGACCGGCTGATTCTTGATTTGCCGACCGATCTCGGCGACCTCTCCGGCGACCGTGTGCTCAAACGGGTTGTCCAGCTCGCCAAGGTCGCCGGCCTCAAGGACGGCGTGATCCGCGTCGCGGGATAAGGATAGCATCTCTGGTCGGGGTATCTCTGGATACCTTCGACCGGAGATGCGTAGGCTTCACCGCTCGATGGCGATGATTCTCTTGCCGTCGAAGGTGATGGCGAGATGTCCGCGCTTCAGCTTGAGGGCCTGTTCGCCGAACATCTCCCTCCGCCAGCCACGCATGGCCGGCACATCGGCCTCGTCGGAGACGGCGATATCCTCGAGATCGTCGGTGGTGGCGATCACCTTGGCGGCAACGCCTTCGGCTTCCGACACCAGCTTCAGAAGCACCTTCATCAGGTCGACGGCGGCGCCCGTTCCCTCGGGGAGCTGGCGGTGCCGTGGCAGCTTGGGCCACTCTTCCTTGGGCGTTTCAAGGGCGCGGCGCACCGCGGCGAGGATTTCCTCGCCGGAGCGAGAGCGCTCCCAGCCCTTGGGAATGGTGCGCAGCTGACCGAGCGCCTCGGGGGTGGTCGGCGCCTGCGTGGCGACCTCGTAGATGCAGTCGTCCTTGATGACGCGCGAGCGCGGGACGTCGCGGCCCTGGGCTTCGCGCTCCCGCCAGGCGGCGACTTCCTTCAGGATGATCAGTTCGCGCGGCTTTTTGACGCGCATCTTGAGCCGCTGCCAGGCTTCATCGGGATCCGTGCGATAGGTATCCACGGAGGTCAGCACCCGCATTTCCTCGGACACCCAATCGGTGCGGCCGGCCTTGGCGAGGCTGTCCTTCAGGTGACGGTAGACATCCCGGAGATGGGTGACGTCGGCCTCGGCATAGTCGATCTGGCTCTGGCTCAGCGGGCGACGCGACCAGTCCGTGAAGCGGTTCGACTTGTCGAGCACGACGCCGGTCACTCGCGCCACCAACTGGTCGTAGGAAATGGAATCGCCGAAGCCGCAGACCATCGCAGCCACCTGCGTGTCGAACAACGGTACCGGCAGGAAGCCGCCGAGATGCCAGACGATTTCGATGTCCTGCCGGGCGGCATGGAACACCTTCAGCACCGTCTCGTTGCGCATCAGCTCGAAGAAGGGCGCGAGATCGAGGCCGGGCGCCAGCGCGTCGACCACGAACACCTGTTCGGGGCTGGCGAGCTGCACGACACACAGCTTGGGCCAGAAGGTGCTTTCCCGGAGAAACTCGGTATCGACGGTGACGAAGTCGAAGCGGGCGAGGTGTGCGCAGGCCTCGGCGAGCGCGGAAGTGGTGGTGATCATCGACATGAGCATCGTCTATAGCCTAGCCCAACCGCTTTGTCGCGCGCTCCGCCTTACGAAATGCACCCGATCCCCCAAGGAACTAGAAGCGCTCCGCGAAAGCGGCGAGGGCACGCTTCCTTCCTTCGTCGTGATCGATGATCGGCGGGGGATAAAGGGTGGCGTTGGGGCGAAGCAGCGGTGGCGCTTCCCATGGACGATGGAGAAGCTTGTCTGGGAGGTCTGCGATCTCAGGCACGAAGCGGCGGACGTACGCGCCATCGGGATCGAATCTCTCGCCTTGGGCTATCGGATTGAAGACGCGGAAATAGGGCGCGGCATCGGCGCCGGTGCCCGCCACCCACTGCCAGCCGAACGGATTGGAAGCGACGTCGGCATCGACCAGCGTGTCCCAGAACCACTCTTCGCCCTTCTGCCAGTACACGAGTAGATGCTTGACGAGGAGCGATGCGGCGATCATGCGAACGCGGTTGTGCATGAAGCCGGTTTGCCAGAGTTCGCGCATGCCTGCGTCGACGATCGGGTAACCTGTCTGGCCCATGGTCCAGGCGTTCAGGGCGGCGGCGTTGTCTTGCCAGGGGAACCCTTCGAATCCCACCTGATAGTTGCGCGCTGCAAGGTCTGGAAAATCAGCCAGCAGGTGCCAGGCGAACTCCCGCCAGCCGATCTCGGCAAGGAACTTCTCCGCCGCCTCGTCGGGCACGGAGCCGGCGGCCTGTGCTCTCATGACCTCATGAACGACGCGCGCCACGGCTATCTCGCCGAAACGCAAATGCGGCGACAGACGAGACGAAGCCCCGGCGGCCGGAAAGTCGCGCTCGGCGGCATAGCGTGAAAGGTCGCTGTCCAGAAAGGCGACAAGCCGGGCCCTGGCGCCGGCTTCGCCCGGCGTCCAGCTGGCGGCGAGTCCGCCCGACCAATCGGGACGGGTTGGATGCAGACCGAGGGATGCAAGGGGATCGGAAGCGACCGCGCCACTGAAGAAGGACAAGGCGTCGGGCGGGCGATGGAGCACGGGGCGAGGGGAGAGATGCGGCCGATACGCTTTCCAGAATGGCGTGAAGACGCGGTAGGCTCCGCCAGTCTTCGTCCTGATCGTGCCCGGTTCGAACAGCAACCAGGCGGCATGGCTGGATACGGCGACGCCTTGCCGGCGCAACTCTCCGGCCACCGCCTCGTCAATGCCGCTTCCCTCGCGGTCGTATCGGCGGTTGAAGTACAGGCCGGTGGCGCCCGTCTTTGCTGCGATCTCCGGCAGGATGAGACGTGGATCGCCGCGCCTCAGCACCAATCGGCCACCAAGACGCTTGAGGTCGCCGTCGAGGGAGGCAAGGCTTTTGTCGAGCCACCAACGGCTGGCGCCACCGAGCGGACGCCGCTCGGTGCCTTCTTCGAGTACGAACAGGCAGAGCACCGGCCGGCCCGACGTCTTTGCCGCGTCAAGCGCCGGATTGTCGGCAAGTCGCAAATCGTCGCGAAACCAGGCGATCACCGGTGCCGTGGCACTTTTTTCCGCGCTCATGTCGCTTCCTTCTCGTTGCTCTTGCCAGTTGGCCGCAAACCACTCCATATGGCGTGGATTTCACGGGCGCGACAAGGCGCCCTAGGGAGGAGACAGCCGGGCCTTGCTCTCGCCATCCGACATTCTGCCGGCTGCCGCCGATGATCGTCCGCCGGCCGCCTTCGACGAGTTGTTCAAGATCGGCATCGGCCCGTCATCTTCGCACACGGTCGGGCCGATGCGCGCCGCCCTTGCCTTCATGCGGCATCTCGAAACCCGTCTCCCAGACGTGGCCCGTATCACGGCGACCGCCTTCGGTTCGCTTGCCTGGACCGGAAAGGGGCACGCCACCGACAAGGCGCTGGTCCTCGGTCTAGCCGGCTTCCGGCCCGACGATATCGATCCCGACCTCGCCGACAAGAAGCTGGTCGATATCGCATCCATGCGCGAGCTCATCTTGCCGGATGGCCGGAGGATCGGCTTCGATCTCGATCGCGACATCGTCTTCGATTGCGTCGCCACCTTCGAACGCCATCCAAATGCGATGCGCTTTGCCGCCCACGATGCTTCCGGCGCCGAAATTCTGTCGGAGGTCTGGTATTCGGTTGGTGGTGGCTTCGTGGTTTGCGAGGGGGAGACGGAGGGAGGCGGTGGCGCAACCACGTTGCCATGGCGCTACGGCACCGCCGCCGAACTGCTTGCCCTCTCCGCGGCCACGGGGCGTTCGATCGCAGACATCGCGTTCGACAACGAACTTGCCCGAAAGCCCGATGAGGACTGCCTCGTGGCCGTCGATCGCATTGCCGACGCCATGTTCGCCTGCATCGATCGCGGTCTCTCGCGCGACGGCGAGTTGGCCGGTGGGCTTGGCGTACGCCGACGGGCGCGGCAGCTCCACGAGCGCATTCAGGCGCGCGAGGCGGGCAACGACCGTTCGCCGATGGTGGTGATGGACTACGTCTCCTGCTTTGCCATTGCGGTCAACGAAGAGAACGCAGCCGGCGGCCGCGTGGTCACGGCGCCTACCAACGGCGCCGCCGGCGTGGTGCCGGCCGTGCTGCGCTACTACCGGGATTTCTGCGGCGGTGAGCGGGATGGTCTTCGCCGCTTTCTTCTGACCGCTGCTGCCATTGGCGGTCTCATCAAGCGCAACGCCTCAATTTCCGGCGCCGAAGTCGGCTGTCAGGGGGAAGTGGGCTCGGCGGCGGCCATGGCGGCCGCCGGCTTGTGTGCCGCGCTCGGAGGCAGTCCGGCCCAGGTGGAGAATGCTGCCGAAATCGCCATCGAGCATCATCTCGGCATGACCTGCGATCCGGTCGGTGGCCTCGTGCAGATCCCCTGCATCGAGCGCAACGCCTTCGGCGCCATCAAGGCGATCAATGCTGCGTCATTGGCGTTGGCCGGCGACGGCCGTCATGTCGTGAGCCTCGACGCGGCCCTTGAGACCATGCGCCAGACCGGGCTCGACATGCAGTCGAAATACAAGGAAACCTCGCTTGGCGGTCTCGCCGTCAACGTCACGGCGTGCTGATCAGATAGGCTGCTTCCGCGCCTTCATCCCCTGAGCGCTTCCACCGGCGACTGACGATAGGCGAGGGCGGCGGGCAGGGCAGCCATCAGGGCTGCGACGGCAAGGAAGGTCGCCGCCAGGGCGGCGTCGGATTTGGTGAACTCCACCGGCATGTGGACGCCGCTTTGCGCGGTGAACAGACCGGCTAGAAACTCCGCCGCGCCATAGCCGAGACCGAAGCCCGCGCCGACGCCAATCGCGACAAGCAACAGCAGCTCCAGCCAGACGATGCCGAATACGGCAAGGCGCGGCGCGCCGAAGGCCCTGAGGGCGCCGATCTGTTTGCGCCGTTGCGCAACGTGGATGACGGCGATCAACATCAGCGCCGCGGCGACCAGCGTCTGCGCGCCATAGGCGACATACATCAGGACCGCGCGGGCATCGCCGAGCGTCGCGTAAAGTCCCGTCAGCACCTCGGCGGGAAAGACCGCGCGCGTGCCTTCGCCGGTGCGGTAGGCCTGCCGCAGCGCATAGGCGTCGGCGATCGTCTTCGGCTTCACCAGAACGGCGGGAAGACCGGGGACTTCATGGTCGAAGTCCTCGTCGAGCGGCGCATCGGCGTCGATATGGCCGTGATGATGCTCCTCGCCAGCCTCGTCCTCATGATCGGCAGCCTCGTGCTCGTCATGACCAGCTTCCTCATGGTCGTGGTCTTCGCCGAGGCCGTGGATATGCCAGACGGCCTGGATGGGAACGAGAACGGCCCTGTCCCAAGCCGTTCCGGTTGGCTGGAGCTTGCCGACGACATGGTAGATGCTCTCGGCGTGCGTCTCGCCTCCTTCGCCGGCCGCGCCGTGCATGGGCTTCACCTCGGCGCCAATCGGAAGGTCGACGCCCGATCCGACCATCGCTTCGCCTTCACGGGCAAACATCTGCCCCTGGGAGAAGCCGGTCGTGGTGCCGGAGATGAGGGCGGTGGTCGTGCCGACGATCGGATATCCCTGGAAGTTGTCGCCGAAGCCGATGGGCGCGGCCCAGGCCACGCGCGGATCGGCAATCAGCTTGGTCAGCACCTCGCCGGGCATCAGCGGCAGCGCCGCTGGCTGGAGGAACACCGAGGAGAGCACGAGCTGGGTTTCCGAGCCCGGCGCGCCGACGATCAGGTCGAACTTGTCGGCGGCGCGCGCCGAACCGAGGCGCAAGGCGCGCTCCTGAAGGGTTACGGCGACGCCGAGCGCGGTGGCGAGCGCCACCAGCAAAACGATGACCAGCGAAGCGGCCCAGAGGCGACGGAGATCGGCGAGGACGAAGCGGATCATGACGAAGCCCTCATGGCAGTGTCTGCGACGATATGGCCGTCGGCAAGGCGGATGCGGCGATCAAGTCGCTCGGTCAGCCGCTCGTCGTGACTGACGACGATCAGCGTGGCGCCCTCCTGGTTGGCGAGCTCCAGCAACAGCTGACCGACCTCGGCCCCGGCTTCCGCATCGAGGCTGGCGGTCGGCTCGTCGGCAATGAGTACGCCGGGCCGGCGTAAAAGAGCGCGCGCCACGGCGACGCGCTGCATTTCGCCGCGCGACATGGTCTCGACCGACTGCTCGGGTCGGGCGAGGCCGACGCGGGAGAGGAGCTCGTGGGCGCGCGACTTCACCTCCGCCGTGGCTGCGCGGGCGAGACGGGCGGGAAGCAGCACGTTGTCGATGGCGGCAAGCCCCGGGAACAGATGGAAGTCCTGCATGACCAGGCCGACATTTTGGGCCCGCCAAAGATCTCGGCGGCTTTCCGACAGCGTGGTGATATCGGTGCCATCCCAGCGGATGGCGCCGGTGTCGGGTCGTTCGAGACCGGACACAAGATTGACGAAGGTGCTCTTGCCCGACCCCGATGCGCCCGTGACCGCAAGCCGGCCACCCGCGGGCACCTCAAGGTGATCGATGGAAAGCACCGGCTGGGCCAGACCGGGAAAGGAGATGGCGACATCGGAAAGAGCAAGCGGCAACATGACTCACACCGTCTCGAAGGAGGAATGAACAAGACGCAGCAGGCTGACGAACCCGGTTTCCGGATCCGTCCACGAACCAACCTCCAGCGTGCCCGTCACCTCGATCAGTTTCGATGGAGGAACGAAGGTGGTCAGCTCGTCGATGTAGACGACGACGATGTTGCTTGGCCAATCGGAGTCGGATGAGCAAAATGGGCAGAGCGCCATCGGGATTTCAGTCAGCACGAAGAATTTTGCTTCGGCCTTGAGAGGTGGAGCCATGAACCCGCGCATGGCTACGGTCTTGCCGGAAAGCGATTTGGTCTTGTCGGAGAAGGCTAGGCCGAGCACCGAGATTTTGCCGTAGAGCTCGTCGAAGGTCAGCGTGTCGCCGGCCTTGGCAAATCCGACGCTGGAAAGAGCCGCGAGCCCGGCGAGAAATGTCCGGCGGCTGAGCGCGGGTACGACCGTCCGAGCCATGAAAGCCTCCATTCGCCTGAAAAATGTCTGCGGGCCGGGCGGCCGTCGACCACCCGGCCCGCAAGCTATGCGTTGGAACTACTGCTTCACGCCGAGGGCGAAGGTGTCGGCGAGGACCTTGTAGACGTCGCTTTGTTCCATGTAGCCCTTGAACTCTTCGGCGCCGGGGCCGGCGGCCTGCAGCACGACGTCGTCAACCGCATGAACGCCGGTGTCCTCGTCGCGGGGGATATTTCCCTCGACGAACATGGCGCCCGGAACGTCCTTGTACTTCTCGTTGGCGACGTAGTTGCCGTCCTGGGTCTTCACGGCAGGCTCGAACGGGCCATCGAGCTTGGGCTCGAAAGTCTCGTAGTGGTCCGGACCGTTGTTGGCGAACATAGCGAGATGGCGCGTCACGGCGATGCTGTCGGGGTAGCCATCGCCATCCTTGTCCTCGTAGTTCGGGAAGCCGGCGGCATCATAGGTCCCGACCTTCTCGCGACCTTCCTTGACGTCCTTGGTGTCGTCGATGGTGCCGATCAGCGAGACGCCGTGCGTGTGGTCGCCGGTGACGACGATCAGCGTGTCGGGGTTCTTGGCCTGGAACTCGCGGGCGGCGGCGATGGCGTGGTCGAACTCGATGGTGTCGAACACGGCGCGATCGAAGTCGAGCGGATGGCTGGCCTTGTCGATGTCCGAAGCCTCGACCATCAGGAAGAAGCCTTCGGGATTCTTCGACAGCGTTTCGAGGGCGGTCTTGGTCATCTCGACGAGGCCGGGCTGGCCGGGGAACTTGTCGACGCTGCCCTTCTTGAGCTGCATGCGGTCGACGGCATAGTCCATGTTGCCAGTGTGGAACAGGCCCAGGACCTTGTCCGCGCCAGCGGCCTTCTGAAGCTCGTCCTTGTCGGTGGCCAGCTGATAGCCGGCTTCCTGGAACAGCTTGATGTAGTCCTTGTCGTCCTTGCGCTTGGAGCCCGGCACTTCCTTGCTGAGGAAGTAGGCCGAGCCACCGCCCAGCATCACCTCGGGCTTGATGTCGTAGAACATGCCGACGATGTCGGCCTTGTCGGCGCGGCGACGGGTGTGCGAAACGACAGCGGCCGGGGTGGCGTCTTCAAGCTCGGAGAGCGCCACGACGCCGATCGACTTGGTGGTCTGGCGACGCACGGCTTCGGCGATGTTTTCGACCTTCGGGTCGTCCTGCGACGGCGGCGTGCGGTCGGCATAGACGCCGAGGGAGTTGATGGCCGACTTGTGGCCGGTCATGTAGGCGGACATGGTGTTGGCCGAGTCGGTGGCGATCGACCCGGTCGACGAGGTGCCGATGAACGCCATGTGGTCGAGGTCATCCATGGCGAGGCGACCGTTGGCCTTGCCTTCGGTCATGCCCTTGGACATCAGCCGGGCAGCGGTGCGGTGAGCGACCGACAAGCCGTCGCCGACCATGAAGATGATGTTCTTGGCCTTGGGGGTCGCCGGCGTGGCATAGACGTCCCAGGTGACCGACTTCTTCTCGTCGCCGGCGGCGACTTCGACCGTGTAGGCACCGGCCTTGTCGATCTTGACGTTACGCAGCAGCACTGCGGAACCGAGGGCAGCGTCGTCCTTGCCCTTTTCGCTCTCGACGAACTGGACCTCATTGCCCAGCGTCGCCTTGTAGTCGGCGCCGTTGACGGTGATCTTGACGTCGTCGGCCTTCACCTGGCCGTCAAACTCAACCTTGAAGTCGAAGGGAGAGCCGGCAAGGATGGTCGCCCGGTCGAGCGGATAGATGGTGGCCGCGCCGGCCGTTCCGATCAGAGCCGTGCTGGCGGCGAGCGCCAGAAGAAGAGTGCGCATGGTCTGCCCCTTAAAAGATGGATCGCGTTGAAGAGCGCGCGCTCCTTGGTAGGCAGGGGGCATGACGCGGGCGTGACGGTACTGTGAATGCCTTGTGACATGTAGGTAATTGAAAAATATACGAAATTCATCCTGGACAGAGCGGCCGGACGAGCGTGTGCCCGACCGGAGTTGTGCTGGCTAAGAACGTTCTCCGACCAGCGCCTCGCTTTTTGCCCGCGATGCCTTTGCCCGATCCGCATCAAGGGCGGAACCGCGAACGCCTTCGGCAACCGGATCAATGACGCCCTCGGCTGCCGCGGAGATGTGGCCACCGCCGCCCATATCCTCATCGGCATTGTGATCGCAGACCCGCAGGCGCGTCGGACGCGCCAGCGCAATCAGATGCGCCGTTCGGTCGTGGCGTCGAACACCGACAGGCGGGAAAGATCGAAGCCGACGGTAACGGGCTCTCCGAGCTTCGGCAGCATGTCGGAGGGGAACTTGCCGACGATCTCCTCGCTTCCCATTGCCAGCACCACGAGATTGTCCGAACCGGTGTGCTCGATCAATGTCGGCTTGAGCGTCAGGGAAAACGGCTCACCGCCCGTTGCCGGCTGGACGGATTCTGGACGCAGGCCGACCACCACCGCCTGTCCGTCGGTGGGCTTCTCATCGAAGGCATAGCCATCGAGCGGTATTGTCGCGGCACCGACGTCGGCCGACACGCGGTTGCCATCCAGACGAAGGTGGCCCTTCATGAAGTTCATGCCGGGATTGCCGAGGAAGTCGGCGACGAACAGGTTGACCGGCCGATGATAGACCTCCTCCGGCTTGCCGACCTGCTGGATCTCGCCGGCCTTCATCACCACCATGCGGGTGGCGAGCGTCATCGCCTCGAGCTGGTCGTGGGTGACGTAGATCGCCGTCGTGCCCAGCGATTGATGCAGCTTCTTGATCTCGGTGCGCATGCTGGCGCGCAGTTTGGCGTCGAGGTTGGAGAGCGGCTCGTCGAACAGGAACACCTTGGGGTCGCGCACCAGGGCCCGGCCGATGGCGACGCGCTGGCGCTGGCCACCGGAGAGCTGGCTCGGCCGCCTGTCGAGCAAGTGGTCGATGTGCAGCATGCGGGCCTTTTCCTCGACCAGTGGCCGGATCTCGGCCATCGGCTTGCCGCGCATCCTGAGGCCGAACTCCATGTTGCTGCGCACGCTCATGGTTGGGTAGAGCGCGTAAGACTGGAACACCATGGCGATGTCGCGATCCTTGGGCTCGACATCGGTAACGTCGCGGCCGCCGATCTCGATCGCGCCCGAGCTCAATCGGTCGAGGCCGGCGACGATGTGCAAGAGCGTCGATTTGCCGCAGCCCGATGGCCCCAGGAGCACGATGAACTCGCCGCGCTCGATCTCCAGGTTGATGTCCTTCAGCACCCTCAGCGAACCGTAGTTCTTGTTGCAGCTGGAAATCCGAATGTCGATCATGACGGTCAACCCTTGACGGCCCCGGCGGTCATGCCACGCAGGAAGTAGCGGCCGAGCAGAATGTAGAGGATGAGGGTGGGAGCGGCGGCGATCACCGTCGCGGCCATGTGGACGTTGTATTCCTTCACCCCGAAGTTGGAGTTGACCAGATTGTTGAGGGCGACCGTCATCGGCGCGCTCGACGGATTGGAGAAGGAGACGGCGAACAGGAAGTCGTTCCAGATCCCGGTGAACTGCAGGATCAGCGCCACCACGATCACCGACGGCGACAGCGGCAGCACGATGCGGAAGAAAATCCAGAAGAAGCCGGCGCCATCGATGCGCGCCGCCTTGATCAGGTCGTTGGGCACCGACAGGAAGAAGTTGCGGAACAGCATGGTGGTGATGGGGATGCCGTAGATCACGTGGATCAGGATCAGCCCCTCCACCGAACCGAACAGGCCGAGCGTCCGCAGCGTGACCGACACCGGCGCCAGCACCACCTGGAACGGTACGAAGTTGCCGGCAACCAGCGCGGCGAACACGAAGCGGGCGCCGGGGAAAGGCCATTTCGCCAGCGCGTAGCCGTTGATGGCGCCGATCATCACAGAGATCAGCACGGCGGGGACGGCCATTATCATCGAGTTGCCGAAGTAGCCCTTGAGGCCGCCGCAGGTGATGCCGATGCAGGCTTCGCCCCAGGCTGTGACCCAGGCCTGGGTCGTCGGTTCGTGTGGCAGGGACATCAGCCCGCCCGCCTGGATCTCCGGCATCGTCTTGAACGACGTGCTGAGCAGGATGTAGAGCGGCCCGGCGAAAAAGAAGGCGACGATGGCCAGCAGCAGGTAGAGCACGCCCCGCTTCAGGATCGCCTTGGCCCGCCGGGGCGTCAGCCAGCCGGCCCGCTGGGCCCGGGGCATTGCGTCTGTCGAGGTCGACATCAGGCGCGCTCCCTCGTTTCGACGTAGAGATAGGGGATCAGGATCGCCAGCACCGTGCCGAGCATCACCACTGCCGAGGCGGCCGACAGGCCGAGGTTGGTGCGGCGGAAAGCCATGTCGAACATGAACACCGATGGCAGGTCGGACGACACGCCGGGGCCTCCGTTGGTCAGTGCAACCACGAGATCGAAGGCGCGAACGATCGACAACGACAACAGCACGACGACGGTGAGAAATACCGGGGCCAGCATCGGGATGACGATGAAGACGTAGACCCGCCAGGCCGGGATACCGTCCACGGCCGCCGCCTTCCAGATGTCTTCGTCGATGCCGCGCAGGCCGGCGAGGAACAGCGCCATGACGAGGCCGCAGCCTTGCCAGAAGGCGGCGACCACGAGAGCCCAGATGACGGTGTTCGGGTTGGTCAGCCAGTCGAGCCGGAAGCTTTCGAAGCCGAGCTGGTGCACCATCACCTCGATGCCGAGCGTCGGGTTGAGCAACCACTGCCAGATGATGCCGGTCACCACGAAGGACATCGCCATCGGATACATGACGATCGACCGGAAGAAACTTTCGGCACGAATGCGCTGATCTATCAGGATGGCGATCAGGAGACCGAGGGAAATCGTGACGAGCAGAAACAGCCCTCCGAACAGGAACATGTTGGTGAAGGCGACATGCCAGCGCGGGGTATGGAACAGGCGCCAATACTGTTCGAGGCCGACGAAATTGTCGAAGCGGGGAAAGGCCTTGCTGTTGGTCGTCGAGACCGCCGCCGTGTAGGCGATGAAGCCGTAGAGAAAGATCGCGATCAGCGCCAGCGACGGCGATAGGGCGACCTGCGACACGTGCCGCTGGAGGAATCTGCGCATGATCGGAGCCTTGGCTTCACGGATCGGGAGCGTACCGGCGGCAAGCCGCCGCCGGCACATCAGGTCGAATGCCCGTCAGCGGGTCGCGGCTACGGCGTCGGCCATGGCGGTCATGCCTTCCTCTGGCGTCATGTCGCTGTGCAGGAAGGTGGTCATCTGATCGACCAGGGCGCCGATGCTCGTGGCGTCGGCCACGTTGTCCGGCACCAGGAACAGCTGGCCTTCGGCCGCCGCCCCCATGGCGATCTGGGCGCAAGCGTCAAAGCCGGTCTTGTCCACGTCGAGACGTGGCGGGATCGAACCCTTGCGCAGACTGAACTCTTTCTGCACCACAGGATCCATGATCGTCTTGGCGAGGGCCAACTGGGCCTCCCTCTGCGCCGGGTCCTTCACCGCCGTCATGGCGAAGGAGTCGGTTCCGAACACCAGCGTCTTGCCGCCGGCCGGGAAGATCTCGCAAGCGATGTCCTTGCCGGGAACCTTGTTCGCGGCCACGAACTCGCCCTTCAGCCAGTCGCCCATGATCATGTAGGCAGCCTTGCCGCTGATCAGCATGCCGCCGGTGATGTTCCAGTCGCGGCTCGGGCTGCCGGGATCGACGAGATCGCGCACCTTGGCGAAGGTCTGGAAGGCCTTCAGCATTTCCGGGCTGCGCAGTGCGGCGTCGTCAAGGTCATAGGTGACCTTTGTCAGGAAGTCGCGACCACCGACGTCGACCAGGATGCTTTCGAAGACGAAGATTTCCTGCCAGGACTGGCCGCCGAGCGCCAGCGGGATGTAACCCTTGGCGCGGATCTTGTCGGCCGAGGCGATCAGTTCGTCCCAGCTCTTCGGCATGGCAATACCGACATCGTCGAGGACGGCCTGGTTGCCCCAGAGCCAGTTGTGGCCGTGAATGTCGATCGGCGCACTGACATACTTGCCTTCGAACTTGGCGTTGTCGGCGATCACCTTGGGCAGGAGCTTGTCCCAGTCCTTGGCCACCGCGTCGATATCGTTGAGCTGGCCTTCCTCGGCGAGCGCCATCAGCGGGGCGCCGACCTGCCACTGCATGGACGTTGGCGGGTCGCCGCCGAGAATGCGCGTGCGGGCAACCATGCGGGCGGCCTCGCCGCCGGCCACCGGATTGTCCTTCCAGGTGTTGCCCGTCTTCTCATAGGCATCAACGAGGATTTTCAGTGCCGCCGCCTCGCCGCCGCTGGTCCACCAGTGGATGACTTCCGCGGTGCCGGCATAGACCGGTGTGGTCGTCGTCAGGCCAAAGGCCATGATCGAGCCCAGTACTCCAAGCTTGCTAAACATCATTCTCCTCCTTCATCGCGGCCCAATGCTCTCCCCTCGGGCCTCTTCAACACCGCCTTCCGCGCCGGCTGCGACAGCCGGCAGGGAAGTATCCTCCAGGTCCGGCGTTCCGGATCAGGGTCTCAAAAAGTCGGCAAACCAGCGGCCGCTGTCCTTCATGGTCCGCTCTTGGGTGGCAAAATCGACATGTACCAAGCCGAACCGCTTGGAGTAGCCCTCCGCCCATTCGAAGTTGTCGAGCAGGCTCCAGACGAAATAGCCGGCGAGATCGACGCCGCCGTTCATCGCATCGCGCAGCGCGTCGATGTGGCGATGGATGTAGATCGCTCGTCGCTCGTCATGGATCTTGCCGTCCGCCGCCATCTCATCGGGGTAGGTGGCGCCATTTTCCGTGATGGCGATCGGCCCAGGGTGGTAATCGCGGGTGACGCGAAGAAGCAGCTCGGTGAGCCCCTCGGGGTAGACCTCCCAACCGAAGCCGGTGACGTCGGAAGCCCCCGTCTCGACGACGCGCGACCGCATCGGTCCGCCCTCGGGATCGTCGGCAATGATCTCCCGGAAGTAATAGTTGATACCGAGAAAGTCGGTTTTGCCGGCGATGGTCGCGAGATCCCCTTCGGCGATCGTCGGAGCGGCGGGGCCCAGCTCGCGGAGGACGTCTTCCGGGTAGCCGCGACCGTGCAGCGGATCAAGGAACCAGCGGTTCCTGAGGCCATCGTGGCGGGTGGCGGCGAGGCGGTCGGCTTCGGAATCCGTTGCCGTGTGGATTGGGTGCAAGCTCAGGGCGATACCGCATTGGCCGCCGACGACATTGGACCGGAGTACGGGCAACGCCAGGCCATGCGACAGCAAAACGTGGTGGGTCGCCTGCATGGCCGCCGCGAGGTCGCGCTTGCCGGGCGCGAACTCGCCCTCGTAATAGCCCTTGATCGTGCTGCACCAAGGCTCGTTGTGAGTAATCCAGCGCTTGACGCGGTCGCCGAGCCGGCGGGATACCACGTCGGCGAAGTCCGAGAAGGCGAGGGCGGTTTCCCGGCGCGGCCAGCCGCCTGCGTCTTCAAGCGGCTGCGGCAGGTCCCAGTGATAGAGCGTCAGCCAGGGTTCGACACCTCGCTCCAGCAGCCCGTCGACGAGGCGGTCGTAGAAGGCGAGGCCGGCCTCGTTCACCGCGCCGGTTCCCCTCGGCAGGATGCGCGGCCAGGACACCGAGAAACGGTAGGCACCGACGCCGAGCGCTTTGACCAGATCGAGGTCCTCGTCGAGATGATGATAGTGATCGCAGGCCACCGCCGGCGTGTCGCCGTTTCGGATTCTGCCCGGCTCCGCCGCGAACGTGTCCCAGACGGAGGGGCGACGGCCTTCGATGTCCGAGGCGCCTTCGATTTGCAGCGCGGAGGTGGAGACGCCCCACCGGAAAGCGTCGGGAAACTGGGCTCGTGTGGAGCGAGGCATGTAGAGGACCGCCGTTGATGACCTGATATGACTTCAATTAATTAAATGAAATGTATCCTGAGTCAAGCGAGATAGTTTGCCCTCCGAAATTTATGTGAAAGCGGTCGGGGCGAGACGAGGGAAGTGCGAGAGTTCAGGCCGATTTCAGCCATTTGCGCAAGTTCGCCGTCGGCAGGAGGCGCAATCGATGCAGCTCCGGGGAGGCCATCCGCAGTTGTCCGACATGTTGAAATCCGTCTGCGTTCGTTTCTATAAGTGAAGCGAACGGGTCGCCGGCTCCGGAAATGGAAATGTCCTCATGCCCTCGTTGAAGGGAAATCAGAGTACGTCGCGCACGCTCAACCGGCTGCTGCTTCTCAACCACCTGCGCCGGCACGGCCCCACGGCGCGTTCGGACATTGCCGCGGCGACCGGGCTGAGCCCGGCGGCTATTTCATATGTGTCGTCGGAGCTTCTGGAACAGCGGGTGATCACCGAGTGCGAGGCGGTGGCGGATGGTGGTCGGCGCCGGATGACGCGCCTGGATCTCAATTATGCCGGCCACGTATCGCTGGGCGTCAAGTTGATGGAGCATAGCCTCAGGGCGACGCTTACCGATCTCGGGACCACCGTCATCGATACCCTGACGGCGGACGTGGATGCGCGTTCGCCTGAAGCGGTTGCAAGGTCCACCGCCGATGCGCTCGCCTCTCTTCTCGAACGGTCAGGTGAAGACCGCAAGCGACTCATCGGCATTGGCCTTGCAATGCCCGGTCAGCACGATGCCGAAAGCGGGGTCTGTCTGCGGTGCGATCGATTCGGTTGGAACAACGTCCCCATCGCCGCGCTGATCTCAAGTCTGGCCGGTGCACCCGTCTGGGTCGACAATGACGTCAACGCCTTCGCGCTCGCCGAGCATCTGTTCGGGGCAGGGCGGCAGGCGTCGTCGCTTGCGGTGTTTTCCTTCGGCCGTGGCATCGGTGCGGCGATGATCGTCGACGGTCAGCTTCTGCGCGGCCGTTATGGCGGCGCGGGCGAGATCGGGCACCTTGCCGTGGTCGAGGACGGCCCACGTTGCGAGTGCGGTCGTCTTGGTTGCCTGGAGGCGGTGACCTCCCTGCCGGCCATTCTCAACGCCTATCGCATGGTCCGGCCGTCAAGCCAGGCCATCGATCCCGCTTCCCTCGCTGCTCTGGCGCGGGAGGGCGATCCCGTGGCATGCGATATTCTGGCGACCGCCGGTCGTCGCCTTGGCGCCGCAGCCGCGACCTTTGCCAGCTTGTTTGATCCGGAAACCATGGTGATCGGTGGCGAAGGCGTGCAGTTCGGCCCCGCCTTGCTAGAGCCGTTGGTGGCCTCGCTGAAAGAGAAGAACTTCCAGCGCGATACCGAGGTGTTCGTCGAGTTCTGGAACGATGACGCCTGGGCGCGCGGCGCGGCCGCGCTCGCCATCGACAGCTTCTTCTCGCTTCCATCGTAAACGAGCGATGCCATGCGACCGGATACACCGATCCACAAGTGGATAGGTCAAAACGAACTTCTTGATTTCCTTGGGAAACCGATGGCTCCGCGAGTAGGACTCGAACCTACGACCCGGTGATTAACAGTCACCTGCTCTACCAACTGAGCTATCGCGGAACAGCTTCGGTGGCGGTGCGTATAACAAAGCTGTTCCGGTTTGCAAAGCCCCCTCGGCAAGGAAAATGCGTTGGTGGTGCGAAAACGCCGGAAGACGTGGAAAATCTATAGCTAACGACATGGTGGAGAAAGGCTTTTCCCTTTGCCGGACCAGCGGTTTCCCGCGAAAACCGGAGGTGCTTTGAAAAGCCGGGTGCACTTTCCTATCTGTCCGGAACGGTTTGCGCCGGGATCGCGAGCGCTTCGAAAGGTTGGTCATGCCGAAGGTGACACTCTGGGGGCGGACGGTGCGATTGCCGAGAAACCGGCCGCTGCGCGTCGCCATGGGGCTTGCCTTCGTCGCCATGGGGCTCGTCGGCTTTCTTCCGGTTGTCGGCTTCTGGATGATTCCGGTTGGCCTTGCCATCCTGTCGGTGGATTCGCGACTCGCCCGTCGGATCAGGCGGCGCGCCGAAGTCTGGATCGTCCGTCGCTTTAATCGCTGGAGAGGGCGCGACGTCGGCTCCGTCTAGGCTTGCTGTTGGCGTTTCGAACACCCGCCGATCAGGTTGAATCAACCTGATCGAAAAGCGGCTGCTCCAGAGGGGGGGCGCCGTGGTGGACTCCCTTCACGCGAATGTTCCCGACTTTGATATTTCGTTTCTGGAGTGGGGACTCCACTTATGGCAAGTTGAGTACAGGACAGACGCGGTGGGATCGCGATATTGCCGACCGATGACATCAGGCCGAATCGAACGGCGTCATATTTCGGTCGTTGTTGATCATTATCGCTCTGCCCCAGAGAGTAATGCTCTCTCGATCTTGGGAAAGGAGGTCATAAATGACACACATTTCGCACACGCGGACCGCGCGCACGAATGTATGCCGTTCGACGATCCGCCCCAATCATCTTGGCTCGAAACGCCAATGGCGAATGTGTCTTTGCTGAGCATCTGACACTTCTCACGAAAACGTAGTCGACAGGATGATGGTCTCGCCTCGGGCGATAGGCCAGGAGAGTAGTATTATGCCCAAGCCAATTGTTATTGAAGTGGCCGGAAAGGCCGTTGCTGTTGCCGCCCCGGCGGGAGATCAGGTGCGTTTCGTTGCCGTCAAGTATGACGTCTGGGACCTCGATGGTGAGCTCTACGGTTCGGTCGCCGAGGCCGAGCGGGCGGCGGAGCGCCATCTTGCCGCTCGTGGCGCCATTGCCGGGCAGGCTCTCGCCCGGGGCGCATTCCCTGCCGAGTTGGCGGTTGCCGTCTGAGTGGCGCCCGGGGAAGTCCTGCGCTTCTGGGTTGGCTGTCGCCGGTCTTGTCGACTGGCGACGGCCGCCGGAGTAGGGCGCGCGTCCTGACCGCTTTTGTGTGGGGGATGGTATGCCAAGCGGGCATTGGTAAATGCATCAACCAACCAAGGCGTTCAATAAAGCGGAATTTGCCCCTTCCCCCCTTGTCTATGCTGTCGCGCTCGCTTATGAACCCTTCTCCGTGAGGCCACGTGGCGGAGTGGTGACGCAGCGGATTGCAAATCCGTGTACGGGGGTTCGATTCCCTCCGTGGCCTCCAGACTTTCCAAGGTGATGAATTCAAAAGACTTTTTTGGCTCGGGGATCTCTCGAGCGTTTCGTTCTGTACCCATTTGAATGACTTGTCCGGCCTGTCATGTCGGAAGACTCGTGCATCCACTCCGCAATGCTGCGTAGAAGCCCTTGTTTCGGAAGAGGGGGGCGGCTATTGGAGGAGCCAGCAGAGAATTCCTGGGGATTTGCGATCCATGGTCGATTTTCCGGCATTGCGCACCAAGATGGTCGACGGTCAGGTCAGGCCGAACGACGTTACCGATCTCCGCATCATCGATGCGATGGGCGAGGTGGAGCGCGAGAATTTCGCGCCGGGCGATCAGAGGCCGCTTGCCTATCTTGATCGGGATTTGCCGCTCGGCGGAGGGCGCGCTTCGCGCGTGCTGATCCAGCCGATGGTGCTGGCGCGCATGCTGCAATACGCGGCTATCAAGCCGACCGACAAGGTGCTGGAGGTTGGCAGCGCATCGGGCTATGGCGCCGCAGTAATGGCCCGCCTCGCAGGATCCGTCGTGGCCTTGGAGCAGGACTCGGACTTGGCGACCATCGCCCGTCGGCAGCTTGCGGGCCTCGCCAATGTGGCGGTCGTCGAGGCGTCGCTGGTCAAGGGTGCTCCCGATGCGGCGCCGTTCGATGTCATTATCTTCAACGGAGCCGTCGCGGCGTTTCCGGACGCCATCGCCCACCAACTGGCCAAGGGCGGCCGATTGCTTCTCGTCGAGGAAGGTCGCGGCGTACCCAGAGCCAAGCTTTATGCCAGGGACGATGGTGGCATTTCCGGCCGTGCGTTGTTCGATGCATCTGTTCCGGTACTGCCTGGATTCGAAGCGGTCGAGACGTTCGCCTTCTAGTTCCAGCCTGTAACGGTACGTTTCATGCGACTGTACCTGTTCGCCGGCCAGCGTAAATCTCGCTGGCTGGTCTTTTGTCGCTGCTGTGATTTCTGTGCATCGATTTGACTGAATTTGCCGCCTCGTTGCCGGCCGCGCTTCCGTTCTCGCCTTCTTCGTCTATATTCCGTCGTCGACGATTAACGTTTTGTTAGCGAGTGTGGCGGTCAGCCGGCTTTCTCGCGCAGGCGTGAGAAGACCCGGCGTCGATTGCAGGCTATATCGCATCGGTCGGCGATAAAGATGAGGTGTGTCGTGGCGTTCCGTCCCTCTTTGTACCTGTCGGCAGCCGTCGGCCTTTTTCTCGCTCTGTCTGGCGCTGCGTCTGCGGAATCACTGCAGGAGGCGATGGCCGCAGCCTACGCCAACAACCCGTCGCTCAACGCGGCGCGGGCGGGAACGCGAGCTGTCGACGAGAATGTACCCCAGGCGCTCTCGGGCTATCGGCCGACGATCAACGGCCAGATTTCCGCCGGTATCACGGCGACCGATACGCGACTTAGGCCGCAGGGCATGTCTAACTGGGCGAGTGCCTACACGGATACCGGCGCCGTGAGGGGGGAGATCAAGATCGTCCAGCCGCTCTACATGGGCGGGCGAATCGATAATGGCGTCAAGCGGGCCGAGTCGGCCGTGAAGGCGTCGCGCGAGCAGTTGCGCAACACCGAGCAGTCTACCCTGCTCGACACGGCATCTGCTTATATGAACGTCATTCTGTCGGGGCAGGTGCTCGAGCTGCGGAAATCCAACGTCGCTTTCCTGCAGGAGCAGGTAAGGGCCTCCAACGACCGATTCTCGGTTGGTGAGGGCACGAGGACGGACGTCTCGCAGGCTCAGGCGGCGCTGGCCGCCGCAACCGCAGCCGTCAGCGCGGCACAAGCCGACCTGCTGACGGCGCGGGCCAACTATGTCAAGGTCGTCGGACATGAGCCCAAGGGGCTTCGCTCACCCGGCCCGATCACCAAGTTGTTGCCGGCCAGGCTCTCGGCTGCCATTGATGCCTCACGCACCGAGCATCCGATGATCCGCGCTGCGATCCATAATGCCGATACGGCCTCCTATAACGTGGAAATCCAGGAAGGCGCGTTGCTGCCGAGCTTCGTTCTTCAGGGTACGGTGAGCAGTGCTTTCGCCGGCAGCGTCTCCAACGACGGCAGCACACCCGATCGTGCCCGTTCGCTGGAGGGGTCCGTCGCCGCCGTGCTTTCCATTCCGATCTATCAAGGTGGTTCGGAGTACGCCACCGTCCGCCAGGCCAAGGAAGAACTCGGCCAGGCCAAGCTTCAGGTCGACGTGGCGCGCATGTCGGTGGATGCGGCGCTTGCCCAGGCGTGGAGTGCTCTAGAGTCGGCGAGAGCCCAGATCGTCGCGGCCGAAGCGTCGGTGAAGGCAAGCCGGTTGGCGCTCGAAGGCGTCGTTGAGGAACAGAAGGTCGGCCAGCGGACGACCCTGGATGTTCTCAATGCCCAGAGCACTCTGATCGATGCACGTCTGTCGGAGGTCGGTGCTCAGGCCCAGTTCGTGGTCGCCAGCTATAGTGTCGTCGCCGCCATGGGGCGCCTTGATCGCGAGCGGCTTGGCCTCAAGGTCACGGCATACAAGCCGGAACATCACTACGAGCAGGTTCGCGACAAGTGGATCGGGCTGCGCACGCCGGACGGCCGTTGACCCTGAAACGGCCCGTGCCGGGGATAAACCGCTTGATCTCCGACGCAAACCGTTTTCAGCAGCGTTAACTAATCTATACTTCGGAGGTCGAATCAGGCTTGTTGCCGGCATTTAGCCGGTTGACCGCCGCGTTGTTTGGCGTTCGGCTCCGCCGTGGGAAGGTGGAGACAAGTCGATTGCCAGAAGTGTCGTGCGGAAGAAGGCATTGATCGATCGTGTAACATGTGGTGGGGCGACCCACTCGGAGTAGACCAATGGCCAAGGCAGCTGCGTCCGCCGAACCTTCAATGGAAGAGATCCTGGCTTCCATCAGGCGGATCATTGCCGACGAACCCGACGGCAAGGAGGCTGAGGCGTCCAAGCCGGCCCCGGCCAAGGCGGCCGCTCCGAAACCGGAGGTCGAAACCATGGCCGAGCCGGCGCTCGAGGATGAGCACATTTCCGAGGAAGATCTCGACAAGCTGTTTGCCCAGTCGGGTGACGACGAGGACGAGCCGGAGATGGACGTCGACGACGCCGATGACGGGGAAGAGCCTGAAGTGCTCGACCTTGCCGACGTCGCCACGCTCGATGAGGCCGAGTCACTTGAGCTGGTGGAGGGCCTTAAGGACGACGAAGCCGAGGTTGCCTTTGCCGAGCCGGAGCCCGAGCCTGCGCGCGCACCGGAGCCTCCCCGGACGGAGGCGCCGCGTACCCAGCCCTCTCTGGAGCCCGATGTCGAGGAGCGGCTGGTTTCTGCTGCTGCCAGCGCTACCGTGCAATCGGCTTTCGGTCAGTTGAGCCACACGGTGCTTGCGGCCAACGCGCGAACGCTCGACGACCTCGTCAAGGAGATGTTGCGGCCGATGCTCCGTGCCTGGCTCGACGAGAATCTGCCGGTGATCGTCGAACGGCTGGTGCGTGCCGAGATCGAGCGCGTTTCGCGCGGCCGCTGAAGTGCGCGAAGTGCCCTCTTTTTCAGTTCTCGCCGCTTTTCTCGAGATTGCCAGCTGTTTCGCCTGTTGGCACGCTCGTTTTGCCCCGCATCGACAGCCTCGCCGCCGGCCGGACCTTCGCAGCCTATGATGGTGTCCACATGGCTGCGTTACAGGCCTGGATATGGGCGGTCGAGCGACAGGCGCCGCGTCGTTGGGACCTGACGGGCGCGGCGATCATTCTCCACGCCCCTCGCGCATCGGTTGGCTGACGGACAGGTGTTCGGTCCGTCAGGCTGCGATCCCCGCCGAATAGGTCGCCGCGGCGTTGTTGGCGACGCTGGTGTAGAGGCTGCTCACTGCCTGCGACAATCCGCTGCCGCTACTGTTGCCGAGCCCGTAGGACATGTTCGCCCGTGAGGCGTCGGGAGCGGAGGCGGACTGACCTTGGCCGCCGGTTGTCGTCACGCTGGTCGAGCCATCCGAGTAGCTGACAGTGATGGTGGTGCTGCCGTCCGCGTTGTCGAGATAGGTCGTGCTGACGATTTCTTTGCTTTCGCTCGTACCGGATGCGCCGGAGGCACTTTCTGACGAGGAGGTTTCGCTTGATGCCGAGGTGCCGGCATCATCGGTCGAACCGGTAGATGACGCCGCTTCGGTGCTTGAGGTACTCTCTTCGGGTGGCGGCGGCGGTGGCGGTGGCGCCATGGCAGGAGTCGTCTCCCCGGACGCCGTGGACGCATCGTCGGTCGAGGACGCAGCTGCCGAGGTGTCCGAAGGAGGCGGTGGCATCATGGGGCCCTCGCTCCCTTCCATCTGTTCCTGGAGCGACAGGAGCGCCGATTGCAGGTCGTCGCTAAGCGATGAGAAGGAGTTGGTCGACGAGACAGTGCCGGTCGTCGAGCCGTCGCCCTGACTACCGGACGAAGCTGGTGGCTCAAAGGCGGCTGCCGCCGACGTAGCCTTGCTGTTTGACGCCCCGAAAAGGGCGGCGAGATTGCTGGCGTTGCCGGTCAGGGCGGAAAGGGACGACATCTGCTACCTCCGGGAAAACTCCCTCTGCAGCTTTAGACGTGTCTCAAGTCGAAACCAGGCGCTGAAATCTCACGAAAATATGGTTAACGAACTCCGGCCTACGGCGGGTTCTTTTCAATGTCCCTCAACAACCAGTCTCGGAATGCGCGGATCTTCGGCTGGCTTCGTCGGTTTTCCGGGTAGACCAGCCAGTAGGCGGACTCGTCGCTGCACACGAGGTCGAAGGGCATGACCAGTCTGCCGCTCGCCAGTTCCTCGCGATAGAAGGTCGGGGTCAGGATGGCCACGCCATGGCCGGCTATGGCCGAACTCGCCTCCAGTGTTTGCGAGCCGAACAGGTTGCGCTGGCGTCCCTCAAGGTTGGCGTCGGGCACCCCCGCCGCCTCGAACCAGAGGGGCCACCACGGATCGCCGGGGTCGATGATCTTGCATTTCAGAAGGTCGCGCGGGCCGTCGAACGGCTTGACCCGGTCGAGAAGAGACGGGCTGAGCATCGGTGCGAAGTCGAGGTCCATCAGATGGTGGGCGACAAGGCCTGGCCAGTTGCCCCTGCCGAAGCGGATCGCGACATCGCCGGGATCTCGGCCGAAATCCATCGGCGTGTTGTCGGTGATCAGCCGCACCGCGATGTTGGGCGCGCCGAGCTGGAAGTTGCCGATGCGACGAGCCAGCCAGTGGGCGGCGAAGGTCGGTGTCGTGTTGATGACGAGTTGTTCCTCGACAGCGGTTCGGGCGGCGGCCATGGCCTCACCCAGAAGAACGAAAGCCTCACTTACTTTGGGTAGCAGCCTCTCCCCGGCTTCGGTCAGTTCGATCCGTCTTGGCAACCGTCGGAAAAGAAGCTCGCCCAGCACGCCTTCCAGCAGCTTCACTTGGTAGCTCACCGCCGTCTGCGTCATGCCGAGCTCCTCGCCCGCGCGGGTGAAGCTCATCAGGCGCGCGACCGCTTCGAACACCCTCAGCGCATTGAGTGGCATCTGTCGGCCGAGTTTCATGAATAAGTTCTCTTTATGGATACGGTTGTATGTTCGATTGGAAACGCTTGGCTTTCCGGCCGATATTGCCTTCACAGCATTAACGGATCAAGGGTAACGATCATGACATGCGTGGATCATTCCATGGTCCGGCGCGACCGTTGGCGCGCCGGCTTTCTGTCCGCGTCAACTAAGCTCGCCGACATGCTCGCCCCCTTGGCATGGTGGCGTGGCCAGCATCTCGACGAGTTCAATGACCACATGTTGAGGGATATCGGGTTCATCGATGGCCGGATGACCGAGGCGGGGATGCGACGCGCGGCGGATCGGCACGGTGGGTTTGATGGGTTTTGACGGCTGAAAAGGCGCTTCTTGTTGATTTTCGGGGGCACAGCGGCTAACCGTCGCTCACCCAAAGACGACAGGAAAAAGACGTCGGATCATGCTGGAAAAGACATTCGAAGCGGCGGACGTTGAGCCGCGCATCGCCAAGGCCTGGGAAGATGCGAAGGCGTTCGCCGCCGGCGCCGGCAAGAGGCCGGGCAAGGACACCTTCACCATCGTCATTCCGCCGCCGAACGTCACCGGCTCGCTGCACATGGGCCATGCGCTCAACAACACGCTGCAGGACATTCTCGTGCGCCTGCAGCGCATGCGCGGTCTCGATGTGCTTTGGCAGCCGGGCCTCGACCACGCGGGCATCGCCACGCAGATGGTGGTCGAGCGCAAGTTGGGCGAGAAGCAGATCCATCGCCGCCAGATCGGTCGCGAAGAGTTCGTCAAGCGCGTCTGGGAGTGGAAGGCCGAGTCGGGCGGAACCATCGTCGGGCAGTTGAAGCGCCTCGGCGCTTCCTGCGACTGGTCGCGCGAGCGCTTCACCATGGATGCCGGCCTTTCCAAGGCCGTGTTGAAGGTGTTCGTCCAGCTCTACCGCGAGGGACTGATCTACAAGGACAAGCGTCTGGTCAACTGGGACCCGAAGCTGCTCACGGCCATCTCCGACCTCGAAGTCGTGCAGACGGAAATCAAGGGCAACCTCTGGCACTTCCGGTATCCGCTGGAGGGGGGCGCCACCTACCAGCATCCGATCGCCTTCGATGAGGCTGGCAAGCCGACCGAATTCGAAACGCGCGACTATATCGTCGTTGCGACGACGCGTCCCGAGACCATGCTGGGCGACACCGCCGTCGCCGTGCATCCGACCGACGAGCGTTACAAGGCGATCGTCGGCAAGAAGGTCAAGCTGCCGCTGGTTGGTCGCCTGATCCCCATCGTCGCCGACGAGTATTCCGATCCGAGCAAGGGCACCGGTGCGGTGAAGATCACCCCGGCGCACGATTTCAACGACTTCGAGGTCGGCAAACGCCAGGGCTGCAAGCCGATCTCCGTGCTCGACGTCGAGGCGGCGATGGTCCTCAAGGACAATGCCGATTTCCTCGAGGGTGTTGCTCCCTCCGCCGAACTCGACCAGACCATCGACAGTCTCCATGGCAAGGATCGCTTCACGGCGCGCAAACTTGTGGTCGCCGCCTTCGAGGCGGTCGGCCTTCTGGACAAGATCGAGCCGCACGTCCATCAGGTGCCGCACGGCGACCGTGGCGGCGTACCGATCGAGCCCTTCCTGACCGACCAGTGGTATGTCAACGCCAAGGTGCTGGCCGAGCCGGCTCTCGCTTCGGTCAAGGAAGGCCGCACCGTCTTCGTGCCGAAGAACTGGGAAAAGACCTATTACGACTGGATGGAGAACATTCAGCCCTGGTGCATCTCGCGCCAGCTCTGGTGGGGTCATCAGATCCCGGCCTGGTATGGGCCGGATGGCAAGGTGTTCGTTGCCGAGAGCGAGGCTGCCGCTGCCGATGAGGCCAAGGCGCACTACGGCAAGGCGGTCGATCTCAAGCGTGACGAAGACGTGCTCGACACCTGGTTCTCGTCGGCGCTGTGGCCTTTCTCGACGCTCGGCTGGCCCGACGAGACGCCGGAGCTCAAGCGCTACTACCCGACCAACGTGCTGATCACCGGCTTTGACATCATCTTCTTCTGGGTGGCCCGGATGATGATGATGGGCAAGCACTTCATGGGCACCGAGCCTTTCAAGGACGTCTACATCCACGCCCTCGTCCGCGACGAGAAGGGCGCCAAGATGTCGAAGTCGAAGGGCAACGTCATCGATCCTCTCAACCTGATCGACGAGTTCGGCGCCGACGCCCTGCGCTTCACGCTGGCCGCCATGGCTGCCCAGGGACGCGACATCAAGCTCGCCACCAGCCGTGTTGGCGGCTACCGCAACTTTGCGACCAAGCTCTGGAACGCCGTCCGCTTCTCCGAGATGAACGGTTGCGTCCGCGTTGCCGGCTTCGATCCCGACAAGGCGACCGAGACGCTCAATCGCTGGATCGTCACCGAGGTGCGGAAGACGCAGGCCGAGGTGTCGGAGGCGCTCGACGCTTATCGGTTCAACGATGCGGCCGGCGCCATCTACCGCTTCGTCTGGAACTCCTTCTGCGACTGGTACCTCGAGTTCACCAAGCCGGTCCTGACCGGTGACGACGGTGCGGCTAAGGACGAGACGCGCGCCACCTGCGCCTGGGTGATCGACGAGATCCTGAAGGTGCTGCATCCCTTCATGCCGTTCATCACCGAGGAGCTCTGGGCCAAGACCGGCGAGACAGGTCCGGCCCGTGACAATCTTCTCGTCCTGACGAACTGGCCGGAAGGAAGCCGCGAGACAACCGACGCGGCCGACGAGATCAATTGGCTGATCGACGTGATCACCGAGATCCGTTCGGTACGCGCCGAGATGAACGTTGCGCCTGCCACGCTGTTGCCGCTGGTTCTGGTCGGTGCGTCCGAAAAGGTCCGGGGGTGGCTCTCCACCCACACGCCGGCCATCCTGCGTCTCGCCCGCGTGTCGGAGGTGTCCACCGCCGAAGCTGCGCCGGGACAGTCGGCCCAGATCGTCACCGCCGACGGCGTCATCGCCCTGCCGCTTTCGGGCGTGGTCGATCTCGACGGCGAGCGCGCTCGCCTTGGCAAGGAAGAGGGCAAGCTGATCGGCGAAATCGAACGCATCGACAAGAAGCTCGGCAACGCCGCCTTCGTCGCCAAGGCTCCCGAAGAGGTGGTCGAGGAAGAGAAGGCCAAGCGCGAGGGATATGCCGAGCGCCTCGCCAAGGTGCGCGAGGCACTGGCGCGACTAGCCTGAGCTGAGGTCCGAGTTTGATTTTGAGCCTCGCGGTCCGCCGCGAGGCTCTTCCGATTCCGGGGCGCTCGCGCATGTGGGCGCGACTTGGTTGCCATTGATGCTCCGGCCGGAACTTGCACGTCCTGGAGAAGTTGAGGGGGAGCCTCGCATGCGGATCGCCATTCTCTCCGATATCCACGGCAATGCCGACGCGCTGACGGCCGTGCTCGATGATCTTGCCGACCGTTCGGTGGATGCCACGCTCTGCCTCGGCGACCATCTCTCGGGTCCGCTTGAGGCGCGACGAACCGCCGACATGTTGATGACATCGTCGATTGCCTGCATCGCCGGCAATCATGACAGGGTGCTCGTCACCACGCCGCGTTCCGAAATGGGGCCGTCGGACGGCCATGCCTACGACCAGCTTTCCGGCGCCCATGTTGCCTGGCTGAAAGGATTGCCCGCCTCTTTGTCGGTCGGCCCGGTGATCGCCTGGCATGGAACGCCGGCCTCCGACATCGAGTACTGGCTGGAAACGGTCGAAGGCGGCCGCATGCGGCTTGCCGACCGTGATCTGGTAGAGGACCGTGCGCGAGGGGTGACGGCAGCGATAGGCCCGTCGAGCCTGCTTCTTTGCGGCCATACCCATGTGCCGCGCATTGCGCGCCTGAAGTGCGGCGCCGTGGTGGTCAATCCCGGTAGCGTCGGTTTGCAGGGCTATACCGACGATGCGCCGGTCCACATCATGCAGGTCGGCGCGCCGGAAGCCCGTTATGCCATCGCCGAGAAGCGAGCGAACGGCTGGGCGGTGGTGCACCATGCCGTGCCCTACGACACCGCTAATGTCGTTCGCCTCGCGCGGGAAGCCGGGCGGGAGGAATGGGTGTCGGCGCTCGAAAGCGGCTGGATCGTCTGATCTCCGAGCCGCGAGCTATCGAGTCTTTCAAGCCTCGTCTGGTGCAGGCCGTACCGAGTGAATGGCGAAGGCTGCGGCGACGGCGCGGATGCGCGCCGGATCGAGCGGTTTCGCCGGGTCTTCATCCTCCGACACGGCGGCGCGGAAGCCAAGGTGATCCGGCCGAAGCGGCAGCAGGGTGCCGACATCGACGATGCGCAGGCCACCGGAAAGACCGACGCTGAGCTTCGACCGACGCGCGGCGGCGATGAAGCGGGCGATGTCAGCCAGCTTGACGGCCTTGGTCAGTCCGTCCGAAGCTTCGGGCGCGGCAAGCCAGACGCCGGAGAAGCCGGCTATGGCCGCCACCGGCAGCAGGTCGAAGTCCGGCCCGGCCTCGGGGGGAAAGGCGGCGATCAGCTTGACGCTGGCGGCCATCGAACGGCCGATCTGCGATAGCATGGCGGCGCCCGCATCGCCGGTCGGCACCGGTAGGACAAGTGCTGTGACGCCCGTCGACGCCAGGTCGGCCAAGCCGTCAGCCTCCAGGCCCCCGGCTGACGCCGCTACCTCTGCCTTCTCGCCAGCAACGGCCATTATGGCGCGCAGCTCGGAGCTTGAAAGGGGAGACGCTGCCTCGCCTACATCGCCAGCGGCGAAAAGCATGGTCACGCCAGCTGCGATGGCAGCCTCTGCCTCGTCCGCCGTTGCGACGGTCACCTGTAGTGCGGTCATGGCCGGCCTCCGCTACCGTCAGAGCTTTTCGATCGGGTCGTTTGCGAATCGGGCCGCCAGCTCGGCAACGGTCCTGTCGCCAATCAAGAGGTCCGGAGCGATCTCGGCAAGGGGAATCAACACGAAACCGCGTTCGTGGGCGTGTCGGTGCGGCAGCGTGAGTTCTGGAGTGTCCATCCTCACATCGTCATAGGCGATGAGGTCGATGTCGATGAGGCGCGGCCCCCACCGCTCGTGACGAACCCGTCCGAGCTGGCGTTCCACGTCGAGACAGGTGGCGAGCAGCAGAAGCGGGGTCAGCACCGTCTCCACGACTGCCGACACGTTGGTGAAATCCGGCTGGTCGGTTTTGCCCCATGGGCGCGTACGGTAGTCCGACGAACGGGCAACCAGTCTCACGCCGGCCCCTTCGAGCAGACGCAGAGCTTCTGCGATGGTCGCGCGGACGTCGCCTATGTTGCCGCCAAGGCTGAGCGCCGCCTTAGCCATCGGCACGACTCCGGGTGATCTCCACCGACACGGTGTCGAGAACGTGGGGCACGGGCGCCGAAGGCTTCTCGACACAGACGCTGATCGCCTCGATGAGCGGGAAGGTTGCGAGAATATCGATTGCAATCGATTCGGCGAGCGCCTCCAACAGATTGAAGCGGCGTGTCGTGGCGATGCCGACGACAATGTCGGTCATGTCGGCGTAGGAGACGGACTTGGTGAGGTCGTCGCTGGTGCCGGCGGCGCGGGTATCGACCGATGCGTCGAGCGAAATGTAGAAGCGTTGCCCGATTGCCGCTTCCTCGGGAAGCAGGCCGTGGCGAGCGAAAACGGCGATCCGATGGACGCGGATATGATCGCTCATCGCATTTCCTTTCTGATGGCGTCGGCGACGGCAGCGGCGTCTCGATGGGCTGCGACATCGTGGACGCGAACGATGTCGGCGCCGGCGAGGATCGCCGCGACATTCGAGGCAACTGTGCCATGAAGCCGCTCGGTGACCGGTCGCTCGGGTCCGATCAGAGCACCGATCATGCGCTTGCGCGACGTCCCCATCAGCACCGGAAAGCCGAGCGCTTTGAGTTCGCCGACGCGGGCCACAGCCTGGACGTTTTGCTCGAACGTCTTGCCGAAGCCGACACCCGGGTCGAGGATGACATGATCGTCCGGGATGCCGGTCTTGCGGGCGATCTCCAGCGAGCGCGTGAAGAAGGCTTTCATATCCTCGATGATGTCGATTGCTGGATCGACGTCGCCTCGGTTGTGCATGACGACGACGGCTGCGCCATGGGCGGAGGCAACCGACGCGATGTCCGGCTCGCGCTGCAGCCCCCAGACGTCGTTGACGATCCTCGCACCAGCTCCGAGCGCTGCCTCGGCTGTTTTTGCCTTGTAGGTGTCGATGGAGATTGGCGGGGTGCGCTCGGTGGCGGCGAGTCGCTCGATCACCGGGAGGACACGGGCTATCTCTTCCTCGGCGCCAACTTCCGTGGCGCCGGGTCGTGTCGACTCGCCACCCACATCCAGAATGTCGACGCCTTCGGCGATCATGGCCCGAGCATGGGCTAGGGCGGTCTTTACCGAGGCGTAGCGCCCGCCATCGGAGAAGCTGTCGGGAGTGACGTTGAGGATGCCCATCACCAGCGTGCGTTTGCCGAGGTCGGGCAGGAGGGAAAGGACCATAGGCTTGCTCGCGTCTGGATATCGAGCCTCTGAGGTAGCCCGCGCACCAGCCGCTGGCAAGCGGCTGTTCTGCCGTTGAGGGTGAAGTGGCTCATCCTGAATCAAAATGTGAAGATCGCCTCACTTGAATCAGAGTATGAAGGCGATGAATCCTTAAATAAAACAATGCATTATCACTGTTTTCGGACTCTCTCGCATAACCTTGCCTCGTCCGACTGGCGGCCGAACCCCGCACCCACCGGCCGCTGACTTCACGGCTGGCCGGCGGAATGAACGGGTTTGTGGCGCTTACTCCGCCGCGCTGCGCCTTTGCGGGCGGCGGTCGAGCAGTTCTCGGAGATACCGGCCGGTGTAGCTGGCGTCGACTTTCATCACCTCTTCCGGCGTACCGGCGGCGACGATGCGACCGCCGCCGTCGCCCCCCTCGGGGCCGAGGTCGACCAGCCAGTCGGCGGTCTTGATGACCTCGAGATTGTGCTCGATGATCACCACCGTGTTGCCCTGCTCGACCAGCTCGTGCAGCATCTCGAGCAGCTTGGCCACGTCATGGAAGTGGAGGCCGGTGGTGGGCTCGTCGAGGATGTAGAGCGTGCGGCCGGTGGCCCGGCGTGACAGCTCCTTGGCAAGTTTGACGCGTTGCGCCTCGCCACCCGAGAGCGTCGTTGCCTGCTGGCCGACCTTGACGTAGCCGAGACCGACATCGCGCAATGCCGTCATCTTGTCGCGGATGGCCGGCACGGCCTGGAAGAAATCGCAGGCCTCCTCGACGGTCATGTCGAGCACGTCGGCGATCGACTTGCCCTTGAAGAGAACCTCCAGCGTCTCGCGATTGTAGCGATGGCCCTTGCAGACGTCGCAGGTTACGTAGACGTCCGGCAGGAAGTGCATCTCGATCTTGAGGACGCCGTCGCCCTGACAGGCCTCGCAGCGGCCACCCTTGACGTTGAACGAGAAGCGACCTGGCCCGTAGCCGCGCGCCTTGGCTTCCGGCAGGCCGGCGAACCAGTCGCGGATCGGCGTGAAGGCGCCGGTGTAGGTGGCCGGGTTGGAACGTGGCGTGCGACCGATCGGTGACTGGTCGATGTCGATCACCTTGTCGAGCAGTTCCAGTCCTTCGATGCGATCATGCGGCGCGGCTTGCTCGCGGGCACCGTTGAGGCGGCGCGCCGCCGCCTTGAACAGAGTGTCGATCAAGAGCGTCGACTTGCCGCCACCCGACACGCCGGTGACGCAGGTGAACAGGCCGATCGGAATATCGGCCGTCACGTCCTTGAGGTTGTTGGCTCGGGCGCCGACGACGCGGATGTACTTGTTCTTCTGCGGCTTGCGTCGCTTGTCGGGCAGGGGAATGGCGAGCGCGCCGGACAGATACTGACCGGTGAGGCTGGCCGGATCGGCCATGATCTCGGCCGGCGTACCTTCGGAGACGATCTTGCCGCCATGAATGCCGGCGCCTGGGCCGACATCGAGCACGTAGTCGGCGGCGAGGATGGCGTCCTCGTCGTGTTCGACGACGATCACGGTGTTGCCGAGATCGCGCAGGTGCTTGAGCGTTTCGATCAGTTTGTCGTTGTCGCGCTGGTGCAGGCCGATGGATGGCTCGTCGAGCACATAAAGCACACCGGTGAGACCCGAGCCGATCTGACTGGCGAGGCGGATGCGCTGGCTCTCGCCGCCCGACAGGGTACCGGACGAACGCGACAGCGTCAGATACTCAAGACCGACATTGTTGAGGAAGCGCAGGCGTTCGCGGATTTCCTTGAGGATGCGGACGGCGATCTCGTTCTGCTTGGCGGTGAGCTGGTCCGGCAGACCGGAAAACCAAACGACCGCCTCGCGGATCGACATCTGCGTGACCTGGCCGATGTGCAGGCCGGCGATCTTGACGGCGAGCGCTTCCGGCTTAAGCCGGTAGCCGCCGCACGCTTCGCAAGGGTGGTCCGACTGGAAGCGGCCCAGCTCCTCGCGCACCATGTCGGAATCGGTTTCCTTCCAGCGGCGCTCGATATTGCCCACCACGCCCTCGAAGGGCTTCTTGGTGGTGTAGGTCCTCAGGCCGTCGTCATAGGTGAAGGAGATCTCCTCGCCGCCCGAGCCGGTGAGGATGACCTCGCGCACCCTCTGCGGTAGATCCTTCCAGGGCGTCGTCATCGACGCCTTGAAATGGCGGCAGATCGCCTCGAGGGTCTGCGCATAATAGGGTGACGAAGCGCCCGTCTTCGCCCATGGCAGGACACAGCCGCCGCGCAGGGAAAGGCTGTCGTCGGGGACGACCAGATCTGCCTCGAACTTCAGCTCGGTTCCGAGGCCATCGCACTTGGGACAGGCGCCGAAGGGGTTGTTGAAGGAAAACAGGCGCGGTTCGATCTCGGCAATGGTGAAGCCGCTGACCGGACAGGCGAACTTTTCCGAGAAGGTGATGCGGCGCGGCTCGGTCTCGCCCTCGGCAATGTCGGCAAGTTCCAGCACGGCGATGCCGTCTGCGAGCGCCAGCGCCGTCTGGAAGCTGTCGGCGAGGCGGGCGGCGAGGTCAGTCTTGACGACGATGCGGTCGACGACGATGTCGATGTCGTGCTTGATCTTCTTGTCGAGGGAAGGGACCTCCTCGATCGGATAGAAGGCGCCATCGACCTTGACGCGCTGGAAGCCCTTCTTCTGGAGTTCGGCGAACTCCTTGCGATACTCGCCCTTGCGGCCGCGGATCATCGGAGCCAGCAGGTAGAGGCGCGTTCCCTCGGGCAGTTCCAGCGTCCGGTCGACCATCTGGCTGATGGTCTGGCTCTCGATCGGCAGGCCGGTGGCCGGCGAATACGGCACGCCGACGCGCGCAAACAACAGGCGCATGTAGTCGTAGATTTCGGTGACGGTGCCGACGGTCGAGCGCGGGTTGCGCGACGTGGTCTTCTGCTCGATGGAGATGGCCGGCGACAAGCCGTCGATCTGGTCGACGTCCGGTTTCTGCATCATGTCGAGAAACTGGCGGGCATAGGCCGAGAGGCTCTCGACATAGCGGCGCTGACCCTCGGCGTAGATGGTGTCGAAGGCGAGCGAAGACTTGCCCGAACCGGAGAGGCCGGTCATGACGATCAGGCTGTCGCGCGGCAAATCGACGTCGATGTTCTTGAGATTATGTTCGCGCGCGCCGCGCACCGAAAGGGAGCGCCGGGCCTGATCGAAAATGCTGGTCGGCTTGTTCGGCATGTCAGTCGTCGTCCTTGTCGCGTATCCCGGGGAGGGCGGGAAGCGGATTGTCTTGCCCGAAGCTCATGAACTGGGCGGCCCGAGGCGCGCCAAGCTAGTCCGGGTCTGCTGTCGCATCCTGTCAGGATCGTCGGGGAACCTGCAAGGCGCCGGCACGCGCGGCAGCCATGCCGCCGGATCCAGTGATGAAACGCGGAAAGCCTCGGAATTCGGTTGCGACATCCTCATGAAACGTCTAGAACGTATCAGGAACATGGCTCGGACGCCAGCCCTTTTCTCACTGTGGAAAAGGAGGTGGCGCTTCCGGGCCGGGGTATCGCGGGTTTGGTGCCGGCGTTAACGTACAGCCGTGTTGCCGGCATGGTCCGGCCGGTCTGATGCGCCAACGCGCCGGGCCGAAGGTAACGAGTTTGAGGGAAGAAAGCCATGGCAGGCAGCGTCAACAAGGTCATCCTGATCGGCAATCTCGGGCGCGATCCCGAGGTGCGGCGGATGGGGTCGGGCGACGCCGTGGTCAACCTGCGCATTGCCACCTCGGAAAACTGGCGCGACCGCCAGAGCGGCGAGCGCAAGGAGCGCACCGAGTGGCACTCGGTGGTGATTTTCAACGAGAATCTGGCCAAGGTCGCAGAGCAGTATCTGCGGAAAGGCTCCAAGGTTTACATTGAGGGCCAGCTTCAGACCCGCAAGTGGACCGACCAGTCCGGTCAGGAACGCTACACCACCGAAGTCGTGCTGCAGCGTTTCCGTGGCGAGCTGACCATTCTCGATAGCCGTGGCGAAGGCGGCGGTCGCAGCGAGGGCGACTTCGGCGATGGCGGTTCGGACTATGGCTCGTCCGGTCCGATGGACCGCGCGCCTGCTCGTTCGGGCGGCGGCGGTGGTCGCGCTCAGGGTGGTGGCGCCCCGGCTTCCAACTTCTCGTCGGATCTCGACGACGACATCCCCTTCTGAGGGCGACGGGACGATGACTAGCCTTCCTTTCCGATCGGACACTGCGGGTTGAGCCGCGCCCGGATCTTTTGGTCCGGGTCCGGCTCGTTCCGACGCAACGTCGACGCGCGACTGCCCTGGCGGCAGCCGTGCCGCTTTGTCATGCAATCGGAAATGAAGAAAATGAGTTTTGTCATCCGCAGTGAAATGGCGGCCGATCAGTCCGCCATCGGCGAACTGACCACGGCTGCCTTTCTGACCGCTGCCCATGCCAGTGGCACCGAGGCGGCGATCATCCGTGACCTGCGCGCTGCCGGCGTGTTGGCTTTGTCGCTTGTCGCCATCGATCCGGCCGGTGAAATCGTCGGCCACGCCGGCTTTTCGCCCGTCGAGACGGACATGTCCGGCCATTGGTTCGGCCTGGGACCACTGTCCGTGACACCAGCGTTGCAGCGTAGCGGTGTTGGTTCGGCGCTGGTTCGGGCCGGTCTCGCGCAGCTGGCAGACCTGGGCGCGACCGGCATCGTTCTGGTCGGCGAACCGACCTACTACGGTCGTTTCGGCTTTGTCGCCCGGCCGGGCCTGTCTTGCGAGGGGGTGCCCGACCCTTATGTCCAGGCGCTCGCCTTCGAAGAACCGCCGGTCTGGAGGCCGATCGCCTTCCACCCGGCGTTCTTCTCCGCCAGGTAGGCGTCAGCCGAAGTCGGTAATGACATTGATACCGGTCTCCTGAGACCGGTCCATGCCGATAAGCAGATCGATCGCCTCGTCGAGCCCGACGTGGCGGTTGATCAGCTTTTGCGGCGCCAGCTTGCCGGTGGCGATCATCGAGAGCATGTCGTCATAGCGCCAAGCCTGCATGCCGTGGCTGCCATAAACCTCGAGTTCCCAGCCGATGATGCGCGCCATCGGGATCGGCGCCTCGGTGTCGTCACCGAGCATCAGACCGACCTGCACGTGGCGACCGCGCCGCTTGAGGCCGAGAATGGAATTGCGGGCGGTTACCCGGTGACCGAGCGCATCGATGGAGAGGTGGGCGCCGCCGCCCGTCAGGTCGCGGATGGCGCTGGCAACGTCCGGCGTGGTGCGACCGTTGATGGTGGCCGCGGCGCCGATCGTCTTGGCAAACTCGAGTTTGTCGTCGGCAATATCGATGGCGATCACGTTGGCGCCCATCGCCGCGGCGATCATGATAGCCGACAGGCCCACGCCGCCGCAGCCGTGCACGGCGACCCATTCACCGCCACGTACGCGCCCTTGGTCGACCACCGCGCGGAAGGATGTCGCGAAGCGACAGCCGAGGCTGGCCGCGGTCGGGAAATCGATGTCGTCAGGCAGCGCCACCACGTTGTCATCGGCGTTGTGCACGCCGACATACTCGGCAAACGAGCCCCAATGGGTGAAGCCGGGCTGGGTCTGGTTGCGACAGACCTGCTGGTTGCCCGAGCCGCATTCCGGACAGCCGCCACAGCCGGCGACGAAGGGCATGGTGACCCGGTCGCCTACCCGGAAGCGGCGGACGTCGCGGCCGACGGCAACGACGCGTCCGGCGAACTCGTGGCCGGGCACGTGCGGCAGCGCGATGTCGGGATCGTGCCCCATCCAGCCGTGCCAATCGGAGCGGCAGATTCCCGAGGCCTCCACTTTCAGCACAAGGCCGTGCGCCTCCGGCGTCGGGTCGGGCAGGGTGCGGATTTCGGGGCGTTGGCCGAACAACTCATAGAATATGGCGCGCATTCTCAATCTCCAGGCCGGCAATCGACCAACCGCCCCGGCGATAGCACGGACAATGCACTTCAAAAAGCGTGAGATTGCCGATGGCAGCCCACCTGTCAGCCCACCGAAGCCGTATCATAGGCGGCCTGGGCGGCGAGAACCGCGTCCATGTTGAGTTCGGCCCAATGAGCGAAGGCGGCGACCGTCTCGGTCAACGTCTGGCCGAGCGGGGTCAACGCATAATCGACGCTGACCGGAACGGTTGGATGAACGGTGCGTTTTACCAGTCCGTCACGTTCGAGACGCTTCAGCGTCTGGGACAGCACCTTCTGGGACAGTCCGCGGATGTCGCGTCGGAGATGATTGAACCGCACCGGGCCACCCTTCAGCCGGTCGAGCACCAGCAGCGCCCATTTGTCGGCCAGCCGGTCGAGTACCATGCGGGTGGGACAGCGATCGTCAAAGACGTCGTAAGCGGGGGTCATCGGTGCCCTTTCGTTGGTTTCCCGAGGGAAACCTGGTCACTGGAAACTGCCTTCTTTCAATAGTTTCCAGAATTGACTATGTTCCAAGACGAAACAAGGTTTCACTCAGATACTAAGGAGTTTCGATATGGCTGGCAAGATTCTCGTTCTCGGCGCCACCGGCAACGTTGGGCGGCCGCTCGTAAAGGCGCTTCTGGCGAGGGGCGAGGCGGTCAAGGCGGCATCCCGTAGCGGCAAGCCGGTTGAGGGCGCCGAAGGGGTCGTCTTCGACGTGGCCGATCCCTTGACCTTCCCCAGCGCTTTCGAAGATGTCGATCGCGCTTTCGTCATGCTGCCGGGCGGTTACACGGAGGCCAAGGCGCTGCTGTCGCCGGTCATCGAGGCGGCGGCGACACGTGGCGTCAAGGTGGTGCTGCAGTCGGTTCTGGGCGTCGATGCCGACGATTCCATTCCCTACCGTCAGGTGGAAATCGCTCTCGAGAGGTCTGGCGTCCGCTGGGTCGTGCTGCGGCCAAACTGGTTCACCGACAACTTCATCAATTACTGGAAGCCCGGCATCGACGCCGCCGGCGTCATCGCGGTGCCGGCTGGCGAGGGAAAATCCAGCTTCATTGATACGCGAGACATCGCCGACAGTGCCGCCGCTGCTCTGACGACCGATCGTTTCGACGGCAAGGCTTTCAATCTCACCGGACCGGAAGCGCTTGGCTACGCCGAAGCCGCCGCGCTGATCTCCGAGGCCATCGGCAAGCCAGTCGCCTATCAGGCGGTCGACGACGACACCTTCGTCTCCACGCTGGTCGGCGCCGGGGTTCCCGAGGTCTACGCCCGTTTCCTCGCCTCGATCTTCTATCCGGTTCGCGAGGGCTGGACGGCTGTCGTGACTGACGATGTGCAAAGGCTGACCGGTCATCCAGCGCGTCGGGTGGACGCCTGGGTGAAGGAAAATGTCGCGATCCTCAAGGGCTGAGGTCTTGACGCTCGCGGCGGCGGGAAATCAAAGACCGGCCGCCGCGAGTGCCTTGAGATTGGCCTGATGCACCGCCTCGTATGGCTCGAAATAGTCGATACGGCCGGCCGCCACGTCCTCGGCGACAAAGCGGGAGAGCGGCGCACCGTCGCGCCCCTCGCCAGCGAGAAGCCGCATCAGGTAGCTGCGGTTGGCCGTGACAAGCCCGGTGTCGTAGCCCCCCGCCGCGATCCGCCCAGGGTCTCCGTGCGCCGGCAGAATGCTTGCGAAGGAGAGGGCGGCGAGGCGGCCCAGCTCCGAAATATGCGTTGGCGTGCGATCGGCTTCGGAAATGTAAGTGATCGTGTCCTCCACCACGTCGCCGGCAAGAAGAAGGCCGGCGTCGGGAAGCCGCAACACGACGCCATCGGCGCTGTGGATGTCGAAGTGCAAGGCCTCGACGACACGGTTCCCGACCACGAGCTTCATCTCGTCGTCGAACACGTCGGTCGGCATGACCAGGGGCCGGATCGCCGGGTCGCCGTTTTCCAGCTTGTCGCGGTTGGCGGCGAGCGCCTCGCGCGTCAGGCGGTGGGCTACGATCGGTCCGTCGGCAAAGACGGCGTTGCCGGCAACATGATCGTCATGCCAGTGGCTGAGCACAAGCTTGCACCGGGTGACGCCAAGCCTTTCGAGGTGGCGTCGCACGGCTCTGGCGTGGTCGAGCGAAATGTGACTGTCGAAGACGATTGCTTCGCTGCCCTCCACGATGGCGTAGGAGGCGATGCCGAGACTGTAGGCACCATCGTCGAGCCAGTTCTTCGCTTCCGAGTGCAGCCGGACGCCCAGTATGCGCCCGTCGTAATAGGCGAAGACACCACGTGCCGGCTTCAGAATGCGCAAGGTGCTCGTATCGGTCACGGTTCGCTGTCCTCAAGATCGTACATGTCGTCGTCGCTGAGCCCGAAATGGTGACCGATTTCGTGGACCAGAACATGAGCGACAATATCGCCCAGCGTCTCTTCGTGCTCGGCCCAATAGTCGAGGATGGGGCGACGATAGAGCCAGACACGGTTGGGTAACCGCCCGGTTTCCGGTATGGCGGCGTCGTGGGCGAGACCGGTGCCATGGAACAGGCCGAGAATGTCGAAATCGCTTTCGAGTTCCATTTCCTTGACGACTTCCTCGTCAGGGAAGTCGGCCACGCGGATCTCGATCTCGCCGGTCATTGCCCGGAAGTCGGCCGGCAAGGCGGCATAGGCCTCGGCCGCCATCGCCTCGAAGTCATCGAGCTCGGGCGCCTTCAGGTCTTTCCAGTCGAACTTGGCGCCACCGCCGAAGAGTTTCATCGCTCTCTCCCTTGCCTTCCATCGCCCCCAGAAGTGTCGGCGACGATGGGGGGCGTCAAGGGGAGGGACGTTTCTTTCAGAACAGGCTGAGCTGGACGCCTCCGTTACCGGGCTTAACGAACTTCTCCGTGTCGAGTTTCACCCGATGTTTGTTGAGGCCGAGGCGCTTGGCGGTCAGCTCAAACCGACGGCCGATCTGCCAGGCATAAGGGCCGGTACCGCGCATGCGCTTGCCCCATTCGGCGTCATAATCCTTGCCGCCCCGCATCGACTTCAGGACGTTCATGACATGCCGATAGCGGCCCGGAAGTTCGCGCAGTAGAAACTCGCGAAAGATTTCCGAGACTTCGAGAGGCAGGCGCAGCAGCACATAACCGGCCTCGCGGGCGCCGAAAGTATGGGCCGCTTCCAGGATGCGCTCGATCTCGCTGTCGGTGACCGCCGGAATGACCGGCGCCATCATGACGCCGACCGGAATGCCGGCCTCCGTGAGCTTCTGGATGGCTTCCAAGCGTCGCTGTGGGCTGGAGGCGCGAGGCTCCATGGCGCGCGCCAGACGACGGTCCAGCGTGGTGATCGAAATGGCTACCTTGACGAGTCCTTGGGCGGCCATGGGCTGGAGAATGTCGATGTCGCGCAACACGAGCGCCGACTTGGTGATGATCAGCGCCGGATGCTGGGTCTTCGCCAGCACCTCCAGCACGCGCCGGGTGATCTGCTGCTCCTTCTCGATCGGCTGGTAGCCGTCGGTCGCCGTTCCGATGGCGATCACCTTCGGCTGATAGGACGGCGCGCCCAACTGGCGTTCCAGCACTTCCGCAGCGTTGGTCTTGGCGTAGAGCTGGGTTTCGAAGTCCAGTCCCGGCGACAGACCGAGATAGGCGTGGTTCGGTCGGGCGTAGCAATAGACGCAGCCGTGCTCGCAGCCCCGATAGGGGTTGAGCGAGCGTTCGAAGGATATGTCCGGGCTATCGTTGCGCGTGATGACCGACCGCGCCGGCTCGATCTGAACTGTCGTCTTGAACGGCGGCAACTCTTCATTGTCGCCCCAGCCGTCGTCGAAGTCGGTGCGGGCATAGGCCTCGAACCGACCCGAAGGATTGATGCCAGCACCCCGGCCGCGCCGGCGTCCGGCGGCAACCGCCGTTTCGGCGATCTCCGGCGCCGGGATGGGCTCGATGAGGTGGTGGCATTCGATGTTCATGATTTGATCTTATGTCGGAATGAGAACGGGTCAAGAACATTCTGTTGATATCCACTTCCTCCAGCTGTTGGAAAGGTTCCTCGCAGGCCGTTTGTCGTCCGACAGGGAAGGCCCCAGCCGACCTGAGATGGCGATTGCTCGTCGGCGTTAGGATGGGCTCGCACTTCCCAGGAAAACCCGCTAGAACGAAAGTATGATCTCGGTTGTCATCCCCACTCGGAACAGCGAGGAAGCTCTCGCTCGTACCCTTTCGACGCTGGTCACCGCGGCTGCGGATGGAACGGTGCGCGAGGTCGTCGTGGTGGATGGCGGTTCCGACGACCAGACGCATCTCGTCGCTGAGGGCACTGGGTGCGATCTGATGGCCGGCTCCGGTGGCGCCTGGGCTCGATGCGCCATAGGCGCGGCGGCGGCCCAGAGGGGCGACTTTCTGATGTTCCTGCGTCCTGGCGTTCTGCTCGATCCGGGCTGGGAGAGCGACTTCCAGGCTATGGTCGAGCGGCGCCTTCGGCATGGTGACAGTCGCTTCGCAGCCGTTTTCCGTCTCGCGTCCGATGACGACACGCTCGGTGGCAGCCTGAAGCACTATCTGTTGCGCCTGTTCGGCCGCTGTGCCGGCGTGACCTATCCCGACCAGGGTCTGATTATCTCCCGGGGATATTTCCGCGAGCTTGGCGGCTTCAGCCGGCGCGACGGTCTGGCCGGCGTCGATCTCATCCGCCGCGTCGGGCGTCGGCGTCTCCTGCGCCTCCGGGCGCCGGTCGTGCGCGTGATTTCCGACGGGCAGGGCGATGCGCTCACCGGTGGTGGTCCAGCCGGTGCGTTGGCGGCGCTGCTGCTCGCCATCCGTCTGCCGGTCGGCATGATCGCCGGGCTCACCGGTCGGCGAGCCTGACCTTCTCTCCGAGAGTTGACTGGTTCCGGCGGTAGCGGCTCGCTAATCAGGTGGACGAGCAGCAAGAGTGCCCCTTTGGAGGGGCGCTGCCAGCCGGAAGGAATCCCATGACCATCGAACTTCACGCCATCTCCGCGCCAATCTTCACTGCGCGGCTCAAGTCCCTCGTCCATGTCCTGAAGATCGGCGAGGCCGAGGGACCGGCGCGCGGCCTCACCGAGGAAGCGGTGCTCGGCGCCCGACTGGCTCCTGACATGTTCGACCTGAAGCGTCAGGTTCAGATCGCCACGGATCACGCCAAGGGGGCGATGGCCCGTCTCTCCGGTCGGGACATTCCCTCTTTCCCCGACACCGAGCAAACCTTCGCGGAGCTTTACGCCCGCATCGACAAGACACTCGCTTTCGTTGCATCGGTGCCGGCTTCTGCCGTCAATGGTCGCGAGGAAACCATCGTGACGCTGAAGCTCCGGCAGGAAACGATGGAGCTTTCGGCGCTCGACTACCTTCAGGGATTCGCTCTGCCAAACTTCTATTTCCACATGACCACCGCCTACGACATCCTGCGTCATCTCGGCGTGTCCGTCGGTAAGCGCGATTTCCTTTGGCGCGAGTGAGCGGTCGCGCGCGACGAGTTCGCTCTGCCCAATATATGGTTAACAAACCATTGAAATAATTAATCAATGAGGAATCGCCTCGCTTAACTCCTAATTTACCCTGCCGGAGCAGATTGGTCTTCGGCAGGGGCGTGAAGACCCCCTCCTGTTTGTTTTGCGTCGGAGTGGGAGAGCCATGAGTGTACTGCGTCAGCGGGCGGCTGCGTCGTCGTCCGAGGTTTTCTTCCACTCCCCTGCCGCGTCGTCGGCGCCTGACTGGCTCGACAGCGTCATCGTCGGCGACTGCGTCGCCGCCCTGGAGCGTCTGCCCAAGGCCTCGGTCGATCTCATTTTTGCCGACCCGCCCTACAACCTGCAGCTCGGGGGTGATCTCACCCGCCCCGATCAGTCGAAGGTCGATGCCGTCAACGACGACTGGGATCGTTTCGATAGCTTCGAGGCTTACGACGCTTTCACCCGTGCCTGGCTGCTTGCCTGCCGCCGGGTGCTGAAGCCGACCGGCACGATGTGGGTGATCGGCTCCTATCACAACATCTTCCGCGTCGGTTCGATCATGCAGGATCTCGGATTCTGGGTGCTCAACGACATCATTTGGCGCAAGGCCAACCCGATGCCCAACTTCAAGGGCAAGCGCTTCACCAACGCGCATGAAACGCTGATCTGGGCGTCGCGCGATCGGGACGCCAAGGGCATCACGTTCAACTATGAGGCCATGAAAGCCTTCAACGACGATCTTCAGATGCGCTCGGACTGGCTTCTGCCAATCTGCACGGGCGGCGAGCGCTTGAAGACGGCGGACGGCGACAAGGTTCATCCGACGCAGAAGCCGGAAGCGCTGCTCTGGCGGGTGCTGATGTCCTCGTCGAAGCCCGGCGATGTCGTCCTCGATCCGTTTCTCGGCACCGGTACCTCGGCGGCCGTGGCAAAGCGGCTCGGTCGCCATTACGTCGGTGTCGAGCGCGACAGCACCTATGCCAACTTCGCCAAGGCGCGGATCGCTTCCGTCGAACGCGCCCCGGACGATGGGCTCGCGGTGGTCACGCCGAAGCGGGCCGAACCGCGCATCCCCTTCGGTTCATTGATCGAAGCTGGCCTGATCCGGCCGGGCGACAGGCTATGCGACGCTCGCCGTCGGCACGTTGCCACGGTTCGGGCCGACGGCTCGATCGCGACGGGCGCCATCGCCGGATCGATCCACAAAGTGGGCGCCTCGGTGCAGGGGCTCGAGGCGTGCAACGGCTGGACCTACTGGCACGTCGAGAAGCAGGGTGCACTGGTTCTGATCGATGAGCTGCGCGGTCGCGTTCGTAGCGAACTGGCGTCCGCCGGCGCCTGACGGAACAAACGTCCAGTTACAAAAGAAGGCTCCCCGATCGTTCGGAGAGCCATTTCTTATTGGCGCCTATTTTTTAAACCCGTGCCATTCGGCATGCGGGGTTGGCCTACCCTGAAAATCTCTGTCGCCCGACCTTCACGCCGGATTAGCCCAACCCGACGAGGGCCGACCTAATGACTGTCGGGTCACGCCCCAATGCCCGGGATTATCGCACCTTCGCCGTTAACCGCCAAGTTAGTTTTCTTGCGACGATGGTCGTAGCTGAAAGCAATCACTCAACTTCCGGATGCTGGCTTGGCATGTGGAGCCGGCCCTGAGCGTCGAGCTGCTCGTCGTATCGGCGCGCCCGTCGCCGCTTCGACGACCTTGCGCATCACCGTTGGCAGAGCCTCGCCCGCCACGGCGGCGGCGTCGAGCCAGAAACAGCCGGCGGGCGGCGGTCGATCGCCGACCTCGGTGGCCATGACCGTCAGCACAAGATGAAAATGGGTGAAGGTGTGCTCGACTTTTCCCGCGTTCTTCCAGCCAGCCTGGAACGGGGCGGTGGCCTCATCCACCGTCGTCACCTCCCGCCATTCGCTACCGGGGACCTCCAGCATGCCTCCTAGAAGGCCCTTGTCGGCTCTGCGGCGGACAAGGAGCGCTCTATCGTGCCGCCGGGCGACGAAGGCGACGCCGTGGCGGGTCGGCCGCTCCGCCTTGGGCCGTCGTCTTGGCAAGGTTTCGGCATCCCCGCGACGGCGGGCGAGACAGGGCTCTGACCACGGACACAAGGCGCAGGCCGGGCGCTTGGGTGTGCAGATGGTGGCTCCAAGATCCATCATGGCCTGGGCGAAATCACCCGGCCGTTGGTCGGGGGTCATCGTCGCCGTCAGGCGCCGGATCTCCGGCTTGACATCCGGCAGCGGCGTCTCCAGCTCGAACAGGCGCGCCACCACCCGTTCGACGTTGCCGTCGACGACCGTGGCCGGCACGTCGAAAGCGATGGCAGCGATCGCCGCCGCCGTGTAGGGGCCGATGCCGGGCAGGGCGGCAAGGCCCTCCACCGTATCGGGAAAACGGCCGTCATGGTCGCGGGCTACAGTCTCGGCGCAGGCCTTGAGATTGCGGGCGCGAGAGTAGTAGCCAAGGCCCGCCCATGCGGCCATCACATCGTCGCGCGGAGCGGCGGCAAGTGCCTGCAAGGTCGGCCAGCGCTCCAGAAAATCCAGGAAATAGCTCTTGACGGCCGCGACCGTCGTCTGCTGGAGCATCACCTCCGAGAGCCAGACGCGATAGGGATCCGGCAGGACGCCAAGTGCCCGGTCTTCCGGCGGCACTCGCCAGGGCAGTCGGCGGGCGTGAACGTCGTACCAGTCGAGAAGGGCTGTGGCGGATGGCGCCGGCATGTGAGATAACCTGCGGCTTGAGAGTATAAGTCCCGATGGGATGCTGGAGGTTCCATAGCAGATGGCGCGCTTGAGAAAACCGGCTTTCGTCTACAAGGGTGTGAGGCCGCTCGCCGACATCATTGCCGCGCCGCTCAATGCAGCTTGCCGCAAACGCGGCTTCGCCACGCTCGATCTCGTCGCTCACTGGCCCGATATCGTCGGCCCCGCCTACGCCGAAACCACGGCGCCCGACCAGCTTTCCTGGCCTCGCAGGCCGAAAGGACTGATCGACGAAGAGGACCACGAGCCAGCGGTGCTGACCGTGCGTTGCTCCGGCGCGGCGGCCATGCGCCTGTCGCTCGAGGCCCCACAGCTCATCGAGCGCATCAACACCTTTTTCGGCTACCGCCTCGTCGGTCGCCTGAAGCCTTTGCAACTGCCCCCGGTGAAGATCGGACCGCCGCCACGGCCGAAGCTGGCAAAGCTTTCGCCGGAAGCCGAGGCGCGGGTTCGGACGCTCGCCTCAGGCATTTCCGATGATGGCCTGAAGGCGGCCGTCGAGCGGTTGGGAAGGGCCATCAGTGGCGACAGCCGCGCCCGTCGTTGAGGCGGAAAGAACACATCCTCTTTCCATTGACGTGGCCTTGCCATAATTTGCCGCCAATGACGGACCCTGTAGGGCCGGTTATCCGAAAGGGAACGACATGTTGACTCGCCGCCGCTTCCTCACGACCACAGCTGTAGCCGCGGCCGGCTTTGCCGCGTTCGCTTCCTTCCCCGGGCTGGCTTTCGCCCAGGAACCGGCAGCTACGGTGGATGAGAACGAACTCATGAAGCCGGGTGCGCTACCCGATATGGCGCTGGGGGATCCCAATGCCAAGGTGAAGGTCGTCGAGTACATGTCGATGACCTGCAGCCATTGCGCCGATTTCCACAACAAGACCTTTGAAGAGATCAAGACCAAGTACATCGACACGGGCAAGATGTATTTCGTGCTTCGCGAGTTCCCACTGGACCCGCTGGCCGCCGCCGGCTTCATGCTGGCGCGCAACGCTCCGGGCGGCAAGTATTTCGAGGTGGTGTCCTATCTCTTCAAGACGCAGCGCGAATGGGCCTTTGTCGAGGATCCGCTCAGCGGGTTGCGCAATGTCTCCAAGCAGTTCGGCTACTCGCCCGCAACCTTCGAGGCCACGTTGACGGACCAGAAGCTGCTCGACGATCTCAACGCGACGCGCAAGCGCGGCGCCGACGAGTTTGGCATCACGGGAACGCCGACCTTCTTCATCAACGGCCAGCGCGAGGTTGGCTTCATGTCGGTCGAAGAGATGTCGGCCAAGATCGATCCGCTTCTCTGAGGCTGATTCTCAGCTGGTGATAACCGCCGGATATCAACAGGGCCGCGACTCACGCCTCTTGCCGGGCGTGTGTCGCGGCCTTCATGATGTGGTGGTCCATGGCAGGGTCACACTCTATGAATAGAGTGGGGCCGAAGCGGATCGCCAATGCAGTTCGAGCGGCTGAAGATACAGGGCTTCAAGTCCTTCGTGGACTTCTCCGAGTTCGTCATCGAACCCGGCCTGACCGGCGTTGTCGGACCGAACGGTTGTGGCAAGTCCAATCTCGTCGAGGCAATGCGCTGGGTAATGGGCGAAAGCTCCTACAAGGCGATGCGCGCCTCCGGCATGGACGACGTCATTTTCTCCGGCTCGGGCAAGCGGCCTGCCCGCAATGCCGCCGAAGTGACGCTGGTGCTGAGGAACGATCAGCGCACCGCGCCGCCCGCCTTCAATGACGCCGATCTCCTTGAGGTCACCCGCCGCATCGAACGGCAGGCGGGGTCGTCCTATCGCATCAACGGCAAGGACGTGCGGGCCCGCGACGTGCAGCTCCTCTTCGCGGATGCTTCCACCGGCGCGCGCTCGCCGGCCATGGTGCGGCAGGGACAGATCGGCGAACTGATCGCCGCCAAGCCGACGCAGCGGCGCACCATCCTGGAAGAGGCCGCCGGCATTTCCGGCCTGCATTCCCGCCGCCATGATGCGGAACTGCGCCTCAAGGGCGCCGAAACCAATCTCACGCGCATGGAAGACGTGTTGCGGGAGATCGAGGCGCGGCTCGACGGTTTGCGCAGGCAGGCCCGCCAGGCTGCGCGCTACCGCAACCTTTCAGCCGATATCCGAAAAGCGGAAGCCACCGTCGCCTTTTTGCGCGTCAGCGACCTGATGACCCAGGTCGAGGAAGCCGAAGCGCAAATGACCGACAGCTTCGGTGCGGTGGCCGACGCACAGGCCGCGCAAACCGAGGCCGTTCGTCGGCAGGCGATCATCGCCCACGATTTGCCTGGCCTTCGCGATCGGGCGGTCGAAACGGCTGCCGCTCTGCAGCGGCTGCGGATCGCGCTGGCCGAATCCGAGGCCGAGGAGCGCCGCGCTCGCGAGAGGCTGGCCGAGCTTTCTCGCCGCGCCGAAGAGATCGCTCGCGACCGTACGCGCGAAGCGGCGCTGGTGGCCGAGAATGACGAGCGTCTGGCTGCCCTTGCCGACGAGGCGGAGACGCTGGCCGCCGAGGAGCTAGGCGAGGAGGAGCGCCGGGCGGAGGCCGAAGCATTCGCTTCCGACATTGCTACTCGTCTATCCGAGATCGACGCGGAGCTCGCGACGGCCACCGCCGCCGAGGCCGAGGCAGCCGCGCTGAAGGGGGCGCTTGAGCGCGAAATCCGCGAAGCCGGGCTCCGGCTCGACCGCCTGTTGCGCGACCTCGAAGGGATCGATTCGGAACTGGCCGAACTCGACGAGCGGCTCGGCGCGGACGACGCCATCGCCGAGGCCCGGGAGGAGATCGAGCTGTCCGCCGCCATGGTGTTCGAGGCCGAGGCGACGTTGGCCGATGCCGAGGCCGGCCGCGGCGCTGCCGAGGAAGAGCGTCTTGCCGCAACGGGGCCGCTGGCCGAGGCGGAGCGCGAGCTCCAGAAGCTCGATACCGAGGCGCGCACTCTGGCCAAGATGCTGGACATCGAGCACGGCCAGTTGTTCCCGCCGCTGGTCGATCGGCTCGTCCCGCAGAAAGGCTTCGAGACGGCGCTGGCGGCCGCGCTTGGCGAGGATATCGAAGCGCCGATCGACGACCGCGCGCCGGCCTACTGGACAATGCCCGGTGACGACGCCGGCGACCGGCCGTTGCCCGACGGGGTCCCGTCGCTCGCCAAGTTTGTGGAAGGCCCGGCTCTCATTGGCCGCCGCCTGCGGCAGATCGGCGTCGTTGCGGGCGAGGACGCCGCTCGACTGCAGCCCCTGCTCGCCGCTGGCCAGATGCTTGTGACCCTTGAAGGGGCGATCTGGCGCTGGGATGGCTACGCCGCCGCCGCGGACGCGCCGACAGTCGCAGCCAGCAGGCTAGCCGCCCGCAACCGGCTTGCCGAAATCGACGCTCTTCGCGAAACGGCGGGCGAGCTTTGCGCAACCAGGCGTCAGGTTCTCGATGACGCCGAAGCGCGCCTTCGTGACGCGGAGGCCGAGGAGCGCGCCGCCCGCGAGGCGGTCAAGGTCGCCGAGCGCTCCGCCGCCACCGCGCGTGACCGACTGCTGGTCGCCGAGCGGGCACTGGCCGAAACCGTTGCCCGCCGTGCAGCCGCCGCCGGCCAGCGCGAACGCCTCGCCACCGACGCGGAGGATCAAGCTGCCCGCAAGACCGAGGCCGAGGAGAGGTATGCCGAGCTCGCCGACGCCTCGGAGCTATCGGCCCGGGTTCATGCCCTCCGGGGTGAGGCGGCCGATACGCGCGCCCGGTTCTCGGAGGCGCGCGCCGCCGTTGACATGATCCGCCGCGAGGGTGAACTCCGTAAGCGGCGCATGGAGGCGATCGAACGCGAGCGGGCCGGCTGGGGCGATCGAGTCCGTCATGCCGCGGCTCACCTGGATGAACTGGACGACCGGCTCGCCCAGGTGGAGGACGAACGGGCCGAACTGATCGATCGACCCGACGAGATTGTCGAAGCCCGGCGCGGCCTGATGAGGGCGGTTGCGACTGCGGAGGCCGCCAGTACCGAGGCAGCGGATCGTCTTCGCGAGGGCGAGATGCAGGCCGGCGAGGCCGATCGCGCGGCCGCCGAGGCGCTCGCTCGCCTATCGACCATTCGAGAGGGGCGAGTGCGGGCCGAGGAACGGCTCGCCGCCGCCAAGCAGCGGCTTGAGGAATATGCCACCGAGATGCGCGATCGCTTCGACGCGCCCCTTTATGCCTTGCGTCAGCTCGCCGAAATCGACGACGCCGCGCCGTTGCCGGATCTGGCCGGTGTCGAGACCCGGCTCGAGCGGTTGAAGGTCGAGCGTGACAAGCTCGGTGGCGTCAATCTCCAGGCGGAGGCGGAACAGGCCGAGTTGGAAGAACGGCTGGATACCCTGGTCAACGAGCGCGAAGATCTGATCGAGGCGATCCGCCGGCTGCGCCTGGGCATCCAGAATCTGAACCGCGAGGCCCGCGAGCGGTTGCTCAACGCCTTCGGTATCGTCAACTCCCACTTCCAGCGACTTTTCGTGCATCTGTTCGGCGGTGGCACGGCCGAGTTGCAGCTTGTCGACGCCGAGGACCCGCTGGAAGCCGGCCTGGAGATCCTTGCCCGTCCGCCGGGCAAGAAGCCGCAGACCATGACGCTTCTTTCCGGTGGCGAACAGGCGCTGACGGCCATGGCGCTGATCTTCGCGGTCTTCCTCACCAATCCCGCGCCGATCTGCGTGCTCGACGAGGTGGACGCACCGCTCGACGATGCGAATGTCGAACGCTACTGCGACCTTCTCGAAGAGATGTCCCGTTCGACAGAGACTCGCTTCGTTGTCATTACTCATAACCCGATCACAATGGCCCGGATGAGTCGCCTGTTCGGCGTCACCATGGCCGAGCGAGGCGTGTCGCAACTGGTTTCCGTCGACCTCGAAACGGCCGAATCCTTCCGTGAGGCGAGTTGAGCTGTGGCGGCTTTACAGGGCGTGTTGCGAGGCGATGGCAGCTTAATCGATTACGCCCGCCTCGACTAAGGTCGTAGTCTGGGAATGGCGGTGGTTCCGATGGCGGAAATGGCATATAAATCAATGAAATGTATAGGCCGTCGCCAATCTTGACAGGCATCCGTGTGAACACTATGGTGCCGGCCAAATCAGGGATTACCCCGATCTTGCAGGGCCTTGGCGACTGCGTTCTTGAGGATGCCGCCGATGGGTCAGGATGACGAACGGCCGGACGACGCCGGAAGCGATCCCCGCCTCAAGGCGCTGGGAGAGAAGCTGGCGGATGCTCGGCGGGATCAGCGGCAGCCCGAAGGTGGTGCGTCGCAGTCGTCCGGGCTGACCGGTATCGGTCAGGCGATGAAGGTCGGCTCGGAGTTCGTGGCCGGGGTGATCGTTGGATTCGTGATCGGCTATACGATCGATCGCCTCTTCGGGACTGGCCCGTGGGGCATGATCGTGTTTCTGTTGCTGGGCTTTGCGGCAGGGACGTTGAACGTGATGCGTGCGACGGGTGTGGCAAAAGATCCTTTTGCCGCCAAGGCGGGCAAGTCCCCGCGTCGGGCGCCTGACGGCGAAGACTGAGTTTGAACGGCAGGGCGGGCTGGCCCGGAGCCGTAGTGCGGGCGAGATCGAGCGAGGGAGCTCCTCAAGGTGGCTGACGTAAGAACCGATCCCATCCATCAGTTCGGCATCCATAAGCTGGTGGACATCAACATCGACGGCTACGATGTCTCCTTCACCAACTCCTCGCTGTTCATGGTCCTGGTGCTCGCCGCCATCGCGCTGGTGCTGCTGTGGGGTAGTTCGTCTCGCGCCGTGGTCCCCGGGCGGGCTCAGACAGTGGCCGAACTCTCCTACGAGTTCGTGGCCAATACTCTGAGGACGACGGCTGGCGAGAGCGGTATGCGCTTCATGCCGCTTGTGTTCTCGCTGTTCATGTTCGTCTTGACCGCCAATCTATTTGGCATGGTGCCCTATTTCTTCACGGTTACCTCGCACATCATCGTCACGGCTGCCCTGGCGCTGCTCGTCATCTTCACGGTGACCATCTACGGCTTCTACAAGAACGGCACTCACTTTCTGAAGCTGTTCGTTCCCTCGGGGGTGCCGGCGGCGATCGTGCCTCTGGTGACGATGATCGAGATCATCTCCTTCCTGTCGCGGCCGCTCAGCCTCTCCGTCCGTCTGTTTGCGAACATGCTGGCCGGTCACATCACCCTCAAGGTGTTCGCGGGCTTCGTGGTGACGCTGACCGGGCTTGGCGCCTTCGGCTTCCTCGGAGCGCTGTTGCCGCTGATCATGGTGGTGGCGCTGACCGCCCTCGAATTCCTGGTTGCTTTCCTCCAGGCCTACGTCTTCACGATCCTCACCTGCATGTACCTCAACGACGCCCTGCATCCGGGGCACTGAGGACGGATCGACGAAGTTCACCCATCAAGACCATCCAAATCTCTGTTTCTCAAGGAGCGTTACAATGGAAGCTGAAGCCGCCAAGTACATCGGCGCTGGCCTTTCGACCATCGGCATTGCCGGTTCCGCCATCGGCCTCGGCAGCATCTTCGGCAACTACCTGTCGAGTGCCGTCCGCAATCCTTCGGCCGCCGACGGCCAGTTCGGTCGCCTGATTCTCGGCTTCGCCGTGACCGAAGCGCTCGGCATCTTCTCGCTGCTGATCGCCCTGCTGCTGCTCTTCGCCGTCTGATCGCGAGACAGTCGAAGCGGGCTCGCAACGAGCCCGCAGCAAGCCGCTGGCCGGTTTCCGGCCGGCCGTGACGAGACGGCGCCTCGCAAGGTGGTTTGGACCTTGGGGCGCCGCTTGGCCGTTATCATCATGGAGCCTGAGCGTCGATGAGCTGGTTCATCAGCCAAGCCAACGCACAAGAGCCGGCGATCGTTCCGGCGGAGGACGGCCACGCGCCGGTGGACGCCGTCGGCACGACGGTGGCCCACGAGGGCGGCGGACATGGCGGCGCGTTCCCGCCGTTCGATCCCTCGACCTTCCCCTCACAGCTGTTCTGGCTGGCCATCGTCTTCATTGCGCTCTACGTCCTGATGGCCAAGAAGGTCATTCCGCAGATTGCCGGCATTCTCGAGGCGCGCGCCGCCAAGATTGCAGGCGATCTCGTCGAGGCCGAAAAGGCCAAGGCGGATACGGACGCTGCCATTGCCTCCTATGAAGCGTCGCTCGCCGCTGCTCGGAACAAGGCCAATGCCATCGCTCATGAGACTCGGAGCAAGGTAGCTCACGAGATTGACGGGCGGCGCCATGCGGCCGAGGCTCAGTTGGCTGCCAAGCTGACGGACACTGAAAAGCACATCGAGGACGTCAAGCGCATCGCTCTCGAGCATGTGTCGACCATCGCCACCGAGACGACCGAGGCTGTCGTCGAAGCGCTCGTCGGCAAGGTGAGCCGTGACGAGGCCATCGCGGCGGTTGCCGCCGTGTCCGCCAGCAAACACTGAGGAGAGGCCCTATGTTCGACAATACCACATGGGCCTTTGTCGGTCTGATCCTGTTCTGTGCCGTGCTCGGCTACTACGGGGTGTTTGGCATGGTCAACCGCATGCTCGACAAGAGGGCGGGGGAAGTGACGGCCGAGCTCGACGCGGCGCAGCAGCTGCGGAGGGAGGCGGAAGCCCTTCTGGCCGAATACCAGCAGAAGCGCGTTGCCGCCGAGCAGGATGCCGCCGAGATCATCGCTCATGCCGAGGCCGAGGCCAAGCGTATGACGGCCGATGCCGAAGTGGCGCTCAAGGAGCTGATCGAGCAGCGCACGCGCACCGTCGAGGCCAAGATCGCCCACGCGGAGGCGGCGGCGGTTGCCGAGGTTCGGTCCGTTGCCATCGACATGGCGATGGCCGCTTCGAAGCACCTGCTTGCCGAGAAGGTGCAGGGCAAAGTCGCTTCGGATCTCATCTCGAGCGGCGTGGAAGAGGTAAAGGCGCGGTTCGGTTGAACGTCTTTATTTCGGACCGGTAGGGAACAAGGGGCCTCTCGCGGCCCCTTTTTTCATGGTTTCCGTTCGCCCGAGCGCGCCGCAATGCATTCGCATACGGGCCGAAAGCTCCGGCGGTGGATCGGCGTTGGCCCCAGTTCAAAGAGGGCCTTCAGGTGCTTCGCCGAGCCGTAGCCGACATTGGTCTCAAACCCGTAGCCGGGGAACTCGGTGGCGTGAAGCGCCATCATTCGATCACGTGTCACCTTGGCGACGACGGACGCGGCGGCGATGGCCGCGACACGGGCGTCCCCCTTCACGATGGCCGCCCCCCGATAACCGGCGTCGATCAGGGCGGCAGGGATGTCCCGGCCGTCGACCAGAATGCCCACAGGCCTCACGGCCAGCGATCGCACCGCACGGTTCATGGCCCAGAGGTTGGCGGCGAGGATGTTCATGGCATCGATGCGGGCGGCCGATGCCGTGGCGATGGCGACGATATGATCGCGACAGATGACCTCGGCCATCTGTTCCCTTGCGCGCGGCTTGAGCTGCTTGGAATCGGTGAGCCCGTCAGGTAGTGGCGCATCCGTGAGAATCACCGCCGCTGTCACCACGGGGCCTGCGAGCGGACCGCGGCCGACTTCGTCGACGCCTGCTACGGGGCCGCCCCAGCGACGCGCGAAATCCTCCTCCATGCGACGATCGCAAGCCTCGACGATGAGGCCGGCAAGGAGATCGGGAGCAGGGGAGGCGCGGCGAGGCATGGGAGCTGTTCTGGCTGGCGAATCAGGGATCCAGCCATGATACGGCAGATTGGCGCCGCGGCCGCCATTTGACGTCGGCTTCCGCGCCCCATAAGAGAAATCCCAGACAACTGCGGCTACCGCCGCTCCTCAAGTTTCGGGCAAACCGATGTCGCACAACAGCTTCGGACATCTCTTCCGCATCACCACCTGGGGCGAGAGCCACGGCCCGGCACTGGGCGTCGTCGTCGATGGCTGCCCTCCTGGGCTCCCGCTGACGGCGGAGTTCATCCAGGCCTTTCTCGATCGGCGCAAGCCCGGCCAATCGCGCTTCGTGACGCAACGGCGGGAAGACGATCTCGTCGAGATTCTCTCGGGCGTGTTCGAGGACGACCGCACTGGCGGCCCGGTTACCACGGGGACGCCCATCTCGCTCCTCATCCGCAACACCGACCAGCGCTCCAAGGATTACGGCGACATTCGCGACAAGTACCGGCCGGGCCATGCCGACGTCGCCTATGACCTCAAATATGGCGTCCGCGATTATCGCGGCGGCGGTCGCTCTTCGGCTCGCGAGACGGCGGCGCGCGTCGCCGCAGGCGCCGTTGCCCGCAAGGTGATCGACGGCGTTACCATCCGTGGCGCGCTCGTTCAGATCGGCAAGGAGAAGATCGACCGCGCCAACTGGGACTGGAGTGCGGTCGACGACAACCCCTTCTTCTGCCCGGACCGCGAGGCCGTTCCACGTTTTGAGGCCTACCTCGACCGCGTGCGCAAGGCCGGGTCGTCGGTCGGCGCGGTGGTGGAACTGGTGGCCGAGGGTGTACCGGCTGGGTGGGGGGCGCCGATCTATGGCAAGCTCGACCAGGATCTCGCTTCCGCGCTGATGTCGATCAACGCGGTGAAGGGCGTCGAGATCGGCGAAGGATTCGCTGCCGCCGAACTCACCGGCGAAGAGAACGCCGACGAAATGCGCATGGGTAACGATGGCGCCATCCTGCATGCGGCGAACCACGCGGGCGGCGTCCTCGGCGGTATTTCCACCGGCCAGCCGGTGGTCGCGCGGTTTGCCGTAAAGCCAACTTCGTCGATCCTGACCGATCGCCGCTCGGTGTCGGCGGCCGGCGAGGACGTCGACGTGATGACCCGAGGACGGCACGATCCCTGCGTCGGCATTCGTGCGGTTCCCGTGGGAGAAGCGATGATGGCCCTGGTTCTGGCCGACCACAAGCTGCGCCACCGTGCCCAGACCGGTCGTGACGGGGCGGTCGTCTTCCCGTTGCGCTGATGCACGGTCATGGCTCTACCCTTGTAACTTAGCCCCACCACGATCTGGTATCATTCCGGTTGCGGTGGCGGACGGGAGACCGCCCCCCCTTAGGGACACCAAGCCCGTGATTGGCCAGAAAGCTCGTCACCATCCTCAACGCCCTCATCCGGGACAATCAACCATGGCACGAACTAAAAGCTTGACCGACAAGACAGTCGCTCAATCGGTCTTGTGGCACTCGACCCGTCCGGCGATCTCGATGCGGTGGAAGCCGTCTATCGCCACGCCATGGACTATCTCGCCCTTGAAACCGGCCTGACGCCAGAGGCGGCGGCGCGCGCCTTTTTCGAGGACCGACCGCCAACGGGCGACGAACCACCGCTGAAGTTCGGCGTGCGGGGAATGGGCGGTGAACTCGTAGCCATCGGCGATCTGGCATTCGGCTATCCTGAGCCGCGCGACGCCTACATCGGCTTGCTTCTTCTCGTGTCCGCTGCGCGCGGCGGTGGGCTGGGGCACGCGATTTTCGGCGAGGTCAAGAGGATCGCCGAGACCCGAGGCGCATCACGATTGCTGCTTGGTGTTCTCGACGTCAACGCGAGGGGGCGGGCCTTCTGGGAGCGTCAGGGTTTTCGTTTGACACAGACCACCGGTCCGCATGCCTTTGGTCATCGGCGGCACGTTGTCCACCGTTTTGAGTTGCCGCTCGCCGGGATATCCGGGGCGCTCGCGTAGGGCTCGCCGCAATCTTTAAGATATCGCGAATTCTTCATACTCGCTTTACGGCTTGTTTACGCGCGACCGCGCACAAACTCATACGAAAGTATCAGTTTCGGCGGGGACCCGGCATCGGTGGAAGTCGAGCCGGTCTGCCGTTTCCGGAAGAGCGTCGGCGTTCGCTTCCCGGTCTCGGTATTGCAAAAAAGGGCGGTCCCACGCCAACTTAGCGGGGACGGCCATGCTGAAATCGTTCACTGGGAGAATAGTTTTCGTCGTGCTGGCGTCCTCGCTGGCATTGGCCGCCGTCCTGACCTTTGCGACGCAACGGATGGCCGAGAAGACAGTCACCGAACTCTCCGGACAGGCCATCGTGACGGCGGCGGGCGCTCGCGCCGCGGCTCTCCAGTCATGGATCGACAGCCTGACGAGCCAGGCGGCGGCCGTTGCCTCCGCATCCGCCCTCCAGGCATCGGCGCGCGAGTTCAAGAGCGCCTGGAACCAACTCCTTGACGACGACCCGGGCGCACGCCTGCGCCAGGTGTTTGTCGACGGCAATACGAACCCAGAGCATCCCGAGCAGATGGCGGCCGTCGAGGATACGTCGGAGCGCTACTTCATCTACCATGCGGCCGGACAAAAGGCCGCTGAATCCGCCTTGAGCGACACCGGTTTCGACGACCTCGTCCTGTTCGACGAAGGCGGGCGAGCCTACTACTCCTATGCCAAGGACGAGCTGTTTGGCCGGCGCATCGTCGACGTCGCCGACAAGTCCGGGCTGGCCGACGTGGTCAGGGCGATGATTCCGGCGCCGGGCGCCAAGCCGGCAGAGCTCAAGCCCGCCTTCACCAGCTTCATTCCCGACCCCGCGACCACCGTCGGGTTCAGCGGCTATTTTGTCGTGCCGGTGAACATGGAAGGTCGCTTCGTCGCGATTGTGGCGTTGCGGGTCAACATGGCCCAGGCCGCGAAGATACTGACCGACAAGACCGGGCTCGGCGACACCGGCCGCTCCTTCCTGCTCTCGGTTGGCAGCGGAGCCGGCTTCGCCTTCGGGCAGACGGCAAATGGCGATACGGTGGTCGATCTGTCGGCCAATCCGCTGCGCAAAGAGCCGAAAGGAGTGGCATTTGATGCCGAGATCACCCCGGGCGTCGTGGAAATGGCGGCCCTGGCCCCGGTTCGTCCGGGGTGGCAGGTGTTGTCCCTGCATGACCGCAGTTCCGCTCTCGCGCCGGTGAAGCGGTTGACTTTGATCCTGGTCTCCGTGGCGGCGGCAGTGCTCCTGCTGGTCGGCGGCCTTGCCGTTCAGCTTACGCGCCGCCTGACCCGCCCTCTGGCGACGCTGGCGGCCGACGTCAGCCGTCTTGGGGCTGGAGAACTGGACGCCTCGCTATCGGGCCGTGAGCGCAAGGATGAGATCGGAGATCTCGCCCGCGCGGTCGACGTGTTCCGCGCCGCTGCCATCGAGCGGTTGCGCCTCGAGGAGCAGCAGATCGAAGAAGGGCGTCGGCGCGAGGTCAGGCAGCAGGAGATCGATCGCGTGGTTGCCGAGTTCCGGGCCGAGGTACACAACACCATCGAGGCCGTCACGCGCCGCATGGCCGACATGACGGCCACCGCCGCCGACCTGACGCAGGTCGCCGAGGAAACCACCATCCGTACCGGCGAGGCCACGCATGCCTCATCGACGGCCTCCGGCTCGGTTGGTTCGGTTGCCGCCGCCGCCGAGGAACTGGACGCCTCGATCCGCAATCTTGGCACCCAGGTGAACTCAGCCCGCGATGTGGTCGAGAGCGCCACCCAGGGCGCCAATGCCGCCAACGCCAAGGTTGGCGGCTTGCGCGTCGCCTCCGAGGAGATCGGCAAGATCGTCACGTTGATCCAGTCGATCGCCGGCCAGACCAATCTTCTGGCGCTGAACGCCACCATCGAGGCGGCGCGAGCCGGCGAGGCGGGCAAGGGGTTTGCCGTGGTTGCCTCCGAGGTGAAGAACCTTGCCGGCCAGACCGCCAAGGCAACCGAGGAAATCGCCCACCAGATCGCCGCGATCCAGACCTCCTCGGAAGAGGCGGCCGAAGCCATTCAGGCGATCACCGACACCATGGCGACCGTCAATCGCTATACCGTCGCCATGGCCGACGCCATGAGCCAGCAGAGCGAAGCCACCACCTCGATCAGCGGCAACGTTCATGCCGCCGCCGCTGCCACCGGTTCGGTGCTCGGCATCGTCGAACGCGTGGCCAGCGCCGCCGGCGCCACCACCCGCTCGGCGCAGTCGGTGAAGGACAGTGCCGCCGATGTCGAGCGCGAGACCAAGGCGCTGGAAGATCTGGTGGCTGGTTTCCTTGCGAAGGTCACGGCCGCGTAAGACGACCTCGCTCAACTTTATCAGGCCCGGAACAGCGTCGACCCGAACGGTCGGTGTTCTGCTCCGGGCCTTTCGTTTTTTGAAGCGGAGCGTTTCAGATCGGCAGCTTGGTGGAGCGCTTGACCGTCCGGAGCGTCAACTGCGACTGGACGCGTACGACGCCGGGCAACGGCGTCAGGATCTCGCTGTGGATGCGCTCGAGGTCGGCGGCGTCGCGATAGACGACGCGCAGGAGATAGTCGTGCTGGCCGGCCAGAAGGTAGCACTCGGTGATCTCGGGTATCACGCGCACGGCGGCCTCGAACTTGTCGAGCGATTGGCGCCCCTGGCTATCGAGCGTCACGGAAACGTAGGCGGTGCCGGGCACGCCGGCTATTCGGGGATCGAGAATGGCGACGAAGCGGGCGATCAGGCCGCTTTCCTCAAGGAGGCGCGTGCGCCTCAAACAGGCCGAGGCTGAGAGATGGACCCGATCCGCGAGCTCGGCGTTGGTCGGTCGGGCATTGTCTTGCAAGGCGGTCAGGATCGCACGATCCGTCACGTCGAGGCGCATGGGCTGAATATCCTGCGTTTCAAGGGGCGAATGTTAGAATTTTATGCCGATTTTCGACCATAGTCTGCTGAATCTGTGCAAGAAATTGCGCCAAGATTGGCCAAATATGCGTCATCTTGCCAAGCTGGGAGTAAACCCGGCGGCAGAACCAGCAGGGGACTATCGAAATGCTTGTCGGTACGCCGAAAGAAATCAAGGATCACGAGGACCGCGTTGGCCTCGTTCCCTCGTCGGTGCGTGAACTCGTCGCCGCCGGACACAAGGTCATCATCGAAAAGAATGCCGGTCTGGGGATCGGCATCAGCGACGCCGCCTATGTCAAGGCGGGAGCCTCCATGGTCGACGGCCCCGATGAAATCTTCGCCACGGCCGACATGATCGTCAAGGTAAAGGAGCCGCTGGCCGTCGAGCGCAAGAAGCTCCGCGAGGGACAGACACTTTTCACCTATCTCCATCTCGCGCCCGATCCGGAGCAGGCCGAGGATCTGATGAAGTCCGGCGCTACTTGCATCGCCTACGAAACGGTGACGGCGCCGAACGGCTCGCTGCCGCTGCTCGCTCCGATGTCGGAAGTGGCCGGTCGCATGGCGCCGCAGGTGGGCGCCGCAGCGCTTGAGAACGCAGCTGGCGGCATGGGCATCCTGCTCGGTGGCGTCGCCGGCGTGGCGCCGGCCAACGTGGTCATCCTTGGCGCTGGTGTTGCCGGGACCAATGCCACCCATGTCGCGCTTGGCATGGGCGCCGACGTGACGCTGGTCGACAACTCGATCGATGCGCTGCGCCGTGCCATCGCCACCTTCGGCGTCCGCATCAAGACGGCTCATTCCAACAAGGACACCGTGGCCGATCTCGTCACTGGCGCCGATCTGGTGATTTCCACCGTTCTGGTTCCCGGCGCCGGCACGCCCAAGCTGATCAGTCGCGAACTGATCGCCGCCATGAAGAAGGGTTCGGCCTTCGTCGACGTCGCCATCGATCAGGGTGGCGCGTCCGAAACGTCGCGCGCGACCACGCACTCCGACCCGACCTATATCGAGAGTGGTGTTGTTCATTACTGTGTCGCCAACATGCCCGGTGGCGTCGCCCGCACGTCGACCTTCGCCCTCAACAATGCGACGCTGCCTTTCGCGCTGGCGCTCGCCAACAAGGGCTGGAAAGAGGCCTGCAAGGCCGACATCCACCTCGCCCGTGGCCTCAACGTCCATGCCGGCAAGATCACCTACAAGGCGGTGAGCGACGCGCTCGGCTTCGCCTATCTTGATCCGGCGAAGGCGCTCGCCTGACGTCGTCCATTCCGGAACGAGACAAGGCCGGTGCGACTTGTGCGCGCCGGCCTTGTCGTATCTCGGGCAGACACGCGATCAGCGCTTCAGAACGGCGACCACCTCGACGTGGCTCGACCACAGGAACTGGTCGATCGGGGTCACGGTTTCGATGTTGTAGCCGCCGTCGACCAGCGTTCTGAGATCGCGGGCCAGCGTCGCCGGGTTGCAGGAGACCGCCACGACGGTCGGTACCTTCGAACGCGCTAGCCACTGGCTCTGCTCGGCTGCGCCGGCACGCGGCGGGTCGAAGACCACGGCGTCGATCTTCTCGAGTTCCTTTTCGACCAGCGGTCGGCGCGCCAGATCTCGCTTCTCCGCCGTGATGCGGTGGCGGCCGGTCATGCCGCGCGCCGCCCTGTCGAGCGCCATGACCGCGCCGGCCTCGCCCTCGAGCGCCAGCACCTCGGCCAGTCGGGCAAGGCGTAGCGAGAAGGTGCCGACGCCGGAGAAGAGGTCGGCAACCCGTTTGGCCTTCGCCGGGATGGCGGCCGTCACGAGGTCGCCCATGATCGCCTCTGCTTCCTGGGAAGCCTGAAGAAACCCACCCGGCGGCAGCGTGACCATAACGCCGTCGATCTCGATCGTCGCCGCCCGACGCCCGACGATCGCCTCGCCACCGGCCGAAAGACGAGCGAGGTCGAAGCGCGCGGCCAGCTCGATGAGCGGCAGACGCAGCCGATCGATGTCGCGCGCCGCGATGCCGGCGACGGACACGTCAAGGCCGCCCGCCGTCAACGTCACCGTGAGATCGAGCCCGCCCTTGCGAGGGGTGACAAGGCCGGTGAGCGCCGTCAGTGCCGGCAATGCGGCGAGGAGCTGGGGCTTGATCACCGGACACTCGTCCAGGCTGACAAGGCGGTGGCTGGTCCGCTCGTTGAAGCCGACAAGCGGGTGGCGGCCGGCCATGATGCCAGAGAAGGTGGCGCGGCGACGCGATCCTGGCGGCACCAGGCGGGGTTCGCCGACCTCGGCCGTCAGGCCGCGATCGCCCAGTGCATCGACCACAAGCCGCCGTTTGAAGTCGGCGTAGGGCGCAGGCGCGAGATGCTGAAGCAGGCACCCGCCGCAAACGCCATAGTGCCGGCAGGTCGGCTCGATGCGATCGGGCGAGGGCGAGACGATGCGGTTGAGACGCGCCGCTCCCCCCTGGACGTCGATGTCCACGGTCTCTCCCGGCAGGGTATAGGGCACGAACAGCGGCTTGCCGTCCGCTTGTGGGGCGATGCCATCGCCCCGGTGACCAAGGCGGTCGATCACGAGTTCAGTCAAGGCTCGCTCCGAGTAGGTATTCATGGTTGCCGTCTCCGCCGAGGATCGGCGATGGGACGAGATCGTGGGTTCGCCAGCCGTCGCGACCGTCGAGCCAGACACGCACGCGCTCTGCGGCAACGCGTCCGGTGGCCTCGTCGACGAGGCCGCCCTTGCCGATCGCCTGCCGGCCCGCCTCGAACTGCGGCTTGACGAGGAAGACGCCGACGGCAGGGCGACGGGCCAACGTCAGTGCTGGCGGTAGCGCCAGGGTCAGCGAAATGAAGGAAACGTCGGAGACGATTACCTCGGGTCGGCAGGGCAGGTCGCCGGCCTCGAGGTCGCGGGCGTTCAGACCCTCGATATTGTCGACGCGCGGATCGGCGGCGATGCGCGGATGCAACTGGCCGTGGCCGACATCGAGCGCCACGACGCGGGATGCGCCTCGCTGAAGCAGCACTTCCGTGAAACCGCCAGTAGAGGCACCGATATCGAGACAATCGCGACCGACGACATCGAAGCCGAAATGGTCGAGGCCGGCGACGAGCTTGAGGGCCGCGCGAGATACGTAAGCGGCGGCAGGATCGGTGATCGACAGCTCGACCGCTTCGTCGACGGACAGGCCGGGCTTGTCGGCCACCCGCCCCGCAACGGTCACGTGGCCACGCAGAATGGCATCGCGAGCACGAGCGCGACTGTCCGCGAGACCGCGGGCGACGATGAGCTGATCGAGACGGATCCTTGCCATGGGCATGCTTTGGGGCAGGCGCCGGCCTTTGGCAAGGCCCGACAAGCATCGGATCGAAAAGTCGAGCACGGCTTTCGGGAGATCCGATGCAACGACCAAAGGTCGGGTCGCGCTCTCAGCGCTGGTGGCAGCGTATGGTGATCTAGAGCGGTTCCAGCAAAAGTGGGTACCGGTTTTGCGTCCGGAACTGCGCCTTAACAAGGAGATAGAGTTCTCCGGCGAACTCGAGTTCACCGGAGAAACTCTATGGGGACTCGGCCTCCTCGTGCTCCTGCGGCTCCGGTTCCGGTTCCGGTTCTGGTGCCGGTACGACGGGTGTCTGGAGTATGGGATCGTCGGGCGCGGGCGCTTCGGGTGGAATGGCGCCGCCAACAGGTGCGGTGGAGAAGAGCTCGTAGGTATCCTTCGGATCGTCCGGCTGCGTGGGACGGATACGCGAGCGCAAGGCGATGAAGGCGGCAAGCAGCATTTCGATCAGCGCCATGAACACGAACAGCGATCCGTTCCCCCAGCTCTCCATGGCAAAGGAAGCGATCAGCGGACCGAACACGGCGCCGACGCCGTTGGCGAGCAGGACGCCGGTCGCCATCTCGACATAGGCGGACTTGTCCGCTCGGTCGTAGGCATGGGCCGACGCAACCGAATAGCTTGTCAGCACGACGGTGCCGAGCAGGAACGCCATGATGAACAGGCCGGTGCCGCCCAGCGGCAGAAGAAACGTCAGCAGGCTGGCGATGGCTGAGAGCACCATCACGACGGCCAGCACCAGCCGTCGGTCATGGGCATCGGACAGACGGCCTACGGGCCACTGCATCAAGGCGCCACCGATCACGGCAAGCGACAAAAAGATGGCCGCTTCGTTCGCCGACAGACCACGCCCGATGGCGAAGACGGTGACGAGCGACCAGAAGGCGCCATTGGCGACGCCGATCATGAAGGTGCCGGCGAGGCCGACGGGCGCTATCTTCAGAAGTTCGAGCGGTCGGAATTGGACGATGGCGATCGGCGCCGGTTGCGCCGACGTGGTCAGCGCCACAGGGACGACGGCCAGCGACACCAGAAGCGAAGCGGCCGCGAACAGCTCGAAATGCTGAATGGGCGCCAGCAGGATCATCAGCTGGCCGGCGGTTGTCGTGAGGTAGTTGACGACGATGTAGACGCTCATGATGAGGCCGCGATTGTCGTTGGTGGCGCGGTCGTTGAGCCAGCTTTCGATAATGAGGTAGAGGCCGGCGAGGCAGAAACCGGTGATGGAGCGTGCGCCGATCCAGACAACGGGATCGACGACCATCGGATGAACCAGCGTCGTGGCGGCGGCAAGTGCGACCAGCGTCGAGTAGGCGCGGATGTGTCCCGCCCTGAGGATGAGATAGGGACAGGCGAGGCAGCCCACGACGAAGCCGAGATTGTAGGACGACCCCATGAGGCCGATAATGACCGGCGTGAAGTGCTCGTGAAGCCCGCGAAGCGGGATCATCGTCCCCAACAACGCGTTTCCGCATAGCAGGAAAGCGACACCGGTCAGAAGCGAGACGAGTGGGGCAAAGGTCTTGGACAAGGACGAACTCGTGTGCAGGCGGATGGACGGTGACTGCCGGCCGAGACCGACCGCGATAGCTGCGCCGAAATCGGTACGCCCGATGTCTGAACGCACAAGGTCACGAACCTCTACGGCTTTTCCATGAACTTTGTATCTTGAATCGGTTTGGGGCAGTTCGTCTGGAAATGCAAGCGCGGCTCCGTCATATTCGGGCACTCGCGGGGGGGCTGTGACATGACGACGACGGCTTGGGCGGCGGTCGAGGGATTGTACCTGGAGGGCGACGGCCGCCATCGGCCGGCGAAGGCGGAGCTGTCCCGGAAAGGGCTAGCCATCGTCGGTTCGGATGGGGAGACGGTGGCGTTATGGCGATCGGTGGACCTCGTCCGAACCATGGGACCGGACGGTTTCAGGATCGGCGCCCGGAGGCAAACCGGCATGTTTGTCTTCGATCCCGACACCGGCTCGGATCTGATCCGTGCGCTGGCCTCCATCCCCGACGTCGACGCGCCGATGATGCCCCGCGCCTTGGCATCGACGATGGTGGTGATCGTTGCCCTGGCGCTCTCTGCGTTGTTTGTTCTTGGCTGGGGCTTTTTCTGGGTGGTCGAGTGGCTCACGTCACCCGGTGGCGGCACGGGAACACCGGGATGAGGGAGTCCATGTGGGTTCATCGCGAGTCAGGGCGATTCATGCAAACCCTAGGGGATTCATCTGCTCCCATGAACGCACATGGTGGACCTCTGCGTCCGGGGAGGGCGGTGTGAGCGTCGCTTCCGGTCTCGATTTCAGTCCGGCATACGGCGTTGCCGAGCCGATAGCCTCCGGCGTTCGTCGCCTAACGGCCCGCAACGGTGGACCGCTGACCTTCCGTGGCACCAACTGTTATCTGCTCGGCGATCGGGAGATCACCGTCATCGATCCCGGTCCCGACGACGACGCCCATGTCGAGGATCTGTTGCAGGTCGCGGGCGCTCCGATCCGGCGGATCGTCTTGTCCCACGATCACGCCGATCATGCCGGCGCAGTGCGCCGACTGTCTCAGTTGACCGGCGCCGAGGTGATCGGTGCAGCGCCCGACGCGACGCGCCCGCTCTATCGGCCTGACAGGGTGCTCTCCCATGGCGACAGGGTGGAGACGGAGGCGGGCCTTCTTGGCGCCATTGCCACCCCCGGCCACACGGCCGGGCATCTTTGCTATGATCTCGCCGAGCGGGAGCTGCTGTTTTCCGGCGATCATGTCATGGCCTGGTCGACCAGCGTCGTGGTGCCGCCGGACGGGAGCATGGCCGACTACATGGCCTCCCTCGATCGCATTGCCACCGTTGGTCCCCGCACCTACCTGCCTGGGCACGGCGGTCCGGTGATCGACGGTCCGGCTCGCGTGTCGGAGCTGAAGCGCCATCGGCAAGCACGCGAAGCGGCAATCCTGCGGGCGCTCGATAGCAAGGGTCGCACCGTTGGTGAGATCGTTGCCGCCGTCTACATCGGTCTCGATCCGGCGTTGGCCGGGGCGGCGGCGCTCTCTGTTAAGGCCCATATCGACTGGCTGGAGGAACGCGGTCTCGTGGGGAGAGACGAGGATCGGCTCAGCCGGAGATGAGCTATACCGCTTCCGTCAGGTCGGAACCCGCTCGAGCTGGATCAGGCCGGATCAAGCGGAACGGATATCAGTTGGCCGCTTGTCGCCGTGAGACTTCGCCGAAGCGGGCAATGAAATCGCCGACATGCCGGGCGTTTTCGCCAAGATCGGGCATGGCCACCCGGCTCATGGAACGAATGTCGATGCGGCTGCCGCTGTCGCCGGGACGAATGCGGACGACGACGTCTTCCTGGGTGCCGAGCACCAGCGATCGCGCCTCCGCCTCGATGCGGCCACTGGCAGCCTCGGTGTCGGGCTCTTCGGCCAGCCGGATATCCCAGCCAAGGTCGTCTATGGTCTGGCGGGCCAGCGCATAGGCCTCGACGGTGGAAAGGTCCGTGGCCTGCGTCGTCAGGTCCGGATAGGCATCTTCCTGCAAGGCCGCCGCTTCGTTGGGAGCGGCACGCAGGTCGACCGGCAGCACCACCTGCGAGAAGTCTGCCGGTGCTGCGGGCGGATCGTCCGTATCGGTCGAAACGCTGTCTATGGCCGGGTAGGCCACATAGGCCACGGCCGCGCCGATCAGCGGCGAGAAGGCAGCGACGATCAGCAGCAGGGTGCCGAACGCGCTGTCGGCGCCCCCTCGTCCTTCCTGCCATACGTCGCGTATGGTCATTGCCAGTACGCCGAGCGCTACGAGACCGAGCAACAGGCCGGTCCCGACGGCCGTATACATGGTGCCGCTCGATATCAGATCGAGATGACGGGAGACGATCCCCACCACCATCACCATGAAGGCGAGGCTGGCGACAAAACGCGCGGTGCGGGCTCCGCGCGCCGGTGGCAGTGGCAGTGGGGGCAGGCGGCTCATGAGGAGAATTCCGGCCCGCGTACGTCGTAGGGGCGAACCTCGCGCCAACGCTCCATCAGCTTTTCGAGGCCGGCGTCGGCGCCATCCGGCAACACGATGCGCGGGGTGACGAAGATATCGCCCCGGACGCCCTTCTTGTCGGGTAGGCCCTTGCCGCGAAGGCGGAAAGCCTTCGAGCCGGTGACGCCGGCTGGAATGGTCATGTCGACGGCGCCTTCCAGCGTCGGAACGCGCACCTTGCCGCCCAGCACCGCCTCATCGAGGGTGACCGGCAAGTCGAGGCGCAGGTTGTAGCCATCGGGCCGGAACAGGGCGTGCGTTTCGTAGACGAGAATGGCGATGGCATCGCCCGGCGGTGTGCCTTCACCGCCCTGGCCCTTGAGGCGCAGCTGCTGGCCGGGCTCGAAGCCGGCTGGAATCTTGGCGTCAAGCGATTTGCCGTTCGGCAAGGTGACGCGCACCTTGCCCGAGCCGACGATATCTTCCAGGCGGACACGGGCCGTTACCATGACGTCGGCCCCCTTGGTCGATCCCGAGGCGCCTGCGCCCGGACCGGCCGCGCCTGCGCCCGAGAATCCTTCGAATCCCGAGAATCCGCCGCCACGCCGGCCACCGCGCGCCCCACGAGCGCCGCCGCTGGCAAAGCTGTTGAAGGCATCGCCGAAGATGTCATGCAGGATGTCGTCGGTTGCCCGTCCGCCGGCATGGCGGAACCCGCCGCCAGCGCCGCTGGCCCCGCCGAAGCCTTCGAAGCCGGTGAAACGCGGTTTGCCGTCGGCATCGATCTCGCCGGCGTCGAACTGGCGTCGCTTGTCCTTGTCGCCCACGATCTCGTAGGCCGAGTTCAGTTCGGCGAAACGCTCCTTGGAGCGTGGGTCATTCTTGTTGGCGTCCGGGTGATGCTGCTTGGCGAGCTTGCGGTAAGCCTTCTTGATAGTGTTTTCGTCCGCGCTCCTGGGCACGCCCAGGACCTCATACGGATCACGCATGCTGGTTGGCCCTCTTCAAATGGATGATGGCGCCGAATGGCGCCAAGGTTCTGCCAAACATGTAATGCCCGATCACGTTCCGTTCCAGAGTGTGCCATTATACGGGTCGCACGGCTTTGACAAAATCTTTTCGGGGGGCAGGCGTCCAAGAGGTTGTCGCCGGCCGGGATGTGGCTATATGCCGGTCGAACGCTTGCCCGAATCTGGCCGCGGCCAGCCAGCACGACGAGGCGTCGACGAGATATGTCAAGTTCAGAGCCCGATTTCACGGAAGCCTCGGAGCCATACCAGCTGTTCGTCAGCTGGATGAAGGAAGCCGAGAAAAGCGAGCCGAACGATCCCAACGCGATGGCGCTCGCCACCGTCGATGAAGACGGCATGCCCGACGCTCGCATGGTGCTGCTGAAAGGCTTCGATGAACGAGGTTTCGTGTTCTACACAAACTTCGGTTCCGCCAAGGGCGAACAGATTTTGGCGAGCCGCAAGGCGGCGCTGCTGTTTCACTGGAAGAGCCTCAAGCGGCAGATTCGCATACGCGGCAATGTCTCGGAGGTGTCGAAGGACGAGGCGGACGCCTACTTCCAGAGTCGCGATCGCGGCAGCCGCATCGGCGCCTGGGCTTCCAGGCAGTCGCGCCCGCTCGAAAGCCGCTTCGCGCTTGAGAAGGCGGTGGCCGAATGGGGATTGAAGTTCGGCGTCGGCTCTGTGCCGCGGCCCGAGTACTGGTCGGGGCTGCGCGTCGCGCCGACGGCCGTCGAGTTCTGGCGTGACGGGATGTTCCGCCTGCATGATCGCGTCCGCTTCCTGCCAGACGGTAACGGCGGCTGGACGCGCACCCGCCTCTATCCCTGATCGACGAAAGGCTGCCGAGAATGACCAACGCCACAGACGTCAGCGCCCTTAGCTTCGAGCAGGCCCTGAAGGAGCTCGAAGGCATCGTCGCCCGACTAGAGCAGGGGTCGGTGCCACTTGAGGAGAGCATATCCATCTACGAACGCGGAGATGCGCTTCGCAAGCATTGCGACGGCCTGCTCAAGGCCGCAGAGGCCAAGGTGGAGAAGATCAGAATCGCCGGTGACGGATCGGCGGCGGGCGTCGAACCGCTCGACAGGGAGTAAAACGGGCAAGGGGCCGTTTTTCCAGTCGCCCCTCGCTTTGTCTTCCGCATTCGGAAGAAAAGTCTCCGGAACGGCGTCGATATTGGGTCCCGAGCTTCCTCCGACTTGGCGGGGGAGGCGTCGTGGGTCGCATTGGGCGCGCGCAAGCAAGCGGCACCACACTTGGCATGACCCGAGCAAGGGTTCATCGTTCAATCAGCCAGAAACCGCCGTGCGGAGTGCGGGCCAGACCTCGCCGATGATAAGCTCTGGGTGGATGTCTTCTATTCGCTTGGGTGATGTGCTGCTGTCAGAGGATACTCCATGCAGCCCACAGCGTCGCGAGTCCTGCCAAAAGGGGGTAACCCGGCGCCCACTGCGGACACATCTCGGACGACGGCAAGAAAAACTGTCACGGGACGAGCAAGTCTCTTCGCGACCTCCGAAATGCCTCCCGGCCCGACCGGGAGCGTTTGACGCGAGCGGTGGCCTCGCTTGCGCGCCGATTGCTACTGTCACAGTAGCCTGAGCGCTCCTCCATGTTCCAGATCAATCCAGAAGAGACCATCGCGACAATTCCAGCAAGGCCGACCATTTTTCAAATGCGCTGCCTTGTAATTCAAGCGCTGTCGGTTTGGCGCGGCTAGGTGGATTCAGCTCGCCGGACCGGAGACGGCAAGGGCGATGTTTGGAAAGCGGCCTGTGTTCCCTGCAGGCGCCCACGCGATGGGCGGAGAACGTCAGCTGCCGTATCGCATGCTTTACATAGGCATTCATGGCATGCCGAGCCTTGTCGTTACACCCGTACCGGAGGAGATCTGATCCGGAAAGTGGTTGCGGAAGGGGCTGTGAACCCTATCGTTACCGCCAGCGCCCCGTGGGTCTTTGTCGGCCGGAGCAGCAAGCGAAGTCGCGCTGCCCATAGAATCATCCATGCCGCTCAGTGTTTACGTCATTCCAGCTGCCCGGGGATTCGCTTAAAGAAGAACGTCAACACTTCGATCAAGCGCTCTCACTGGGGCGCAAGCTTCGGTGAGCCATTCCTGCGGATCAGTTTTGCGGGCTGGAGGGTTTGAAGCGGCGAGGCTTGGCCTATCGCGGCGGTGACTGACGGCTGGGAGAAGGCCGTGAGAACGTGGCGCGTCGTCGCATCGCTGTGTCTATGAGGTCTGAGGTCTCGGGAGGGGCGCCATATGGTCGAAACGGTAAGCCGAACACCAGCTTCCCAGTGGCGGCGCAACAGCGCCTTCTATATCTCGGTGCTGCCGTTCTTCACCATTTTCCTGGCCTTCTCCGTCTTTCCGGTGGTGTTCTCGTTCTACCTCGGGTTTTCACGTTGGGATGGCTTCGGTTCCCCGGTCTTTATCGGCTTTCAAAACTATGTCCGGGCACTCCACGATCCGGTGTTCCAGAAGGCGGTAGCCAACACCATTTATCTGTGGTTTTGGTCGACCCTCCTGACCATCTCTCTCGCCCTGGTTCTCTCTGTCGCCATCAACGAGTATGTCGCTGCCGGCAAAACCTATTTCCGTATGGTGTTTCTGGTGCCGCTCCTGGTGGCGCCGGCCATCGCGGCGGTGGTGCTGCGCCTGTTCTTCTCGGCCAACGGCGGGCTGGTGAATCTCTTGACGGGGGCCATGACCGGCACACCGAGCTATTTCGACTGGCTCGGGTCGGAGGTCTGGATCAAGCCACTGGTCGTCCTGCTGGTCATTTGGCGCTGGACGGGTTGGTACATCATCATTTTCCTCGCCGGCCTGCAGTCGATCTCGCGCGATATCTATGAGGCGGCGCGCATGGATGGTGTCGGTCGCTGGGCAATCCTGTCCCGGATCACGTTGCCGCTGCTGATGCCATCCATCGCCTTCGCGGTCATTACCGCGACGCTCGGCGGGCTGCAGATGTTCGACGAGCCTTTTGTGCTGACGCAAGGCCTCGGCGGCACGAACAACAGTGCAACCACGGTCGGCATGTATCTTTATGCCACCGCCTTCACGCAGCTCAACTTCGGTCTCGGCTCCGCCGTGTCCTGGTACATCTTCGCGGCAGTCGTCGTCCTAACGCTGGTCTACAGGAGCCTCATGCGCCGCACCAAAGCGGGAGAGGGAGCATGAGCAAGGGCATTCTTGGGCGCATGTCCAATCGCGAGAAGCGCTTCAACATCGGCGTGACGGTGGCGCTGGGACTGTTGTCGCTGTTCTTCCTGCTGCCGATCTATCTGACGGCGGTCTTTGCGACCAGGACGCTGAACGAGGTCTTCCAGTTTCCACCGCCCCTTTGGTTCGGCGACAACATCGTGCAGAACTATGCCAACATCGCCAACGTCTTCCCGCCCTTCCGGCCGATCCTCAACAGCCTCGCCGTGGCCCTGCCGAAGACGGTGGGGTTGGTACTGGTAAGCTCGCTCGCCGGCTACGGGCTGTCGCGCTACACGCGCGCGCCGGGTCACAAGACGTTGCTGGTGGTGACGTTCGCCACCTTGTTCTTCCCGCCGTCGCTGGCCCTTATCCCCTTCTTCTTGCAAATGAATGCCATCGGCTGGCTCAACACCTTCTGGCCGCTGATCGTGCCTGCCGTGGCGTCGGGATTCGGCGTCGTCTGGATGTACACCTACGTCGGTTCGACCGTGCCGCGCGAACTCTACGAAGCGGCCGAGATGGACGGTGCCGGTGGCATAGCTGCGTTCTTTTTCGTCGTCGTGCCGATCATCCGACCGGGGTTGGCCGCGTTGGCGGTCTGGACGCTGATTAGCACGTGGAACGACTTCCAACTGCCTCTGGTGGTCCTCGGCGACGGAACAAAGTTCACCGTGCCGCTGGCGCTTACGACGCTGTCGACCACGCATTACTCGGACATGCCGGCGGTCATGCTGGCAACGCTGATGGGGCTCGTCCCCGTGTTCGTGCTGTTTGCGCTGTTGAGCAGGCAGTTCATCGCCGGCCTGACATCGGGCTCGGTGAAATAAGGCGGAGGCGTCGCGGACGGCAAGGAGAAACGCCCCGGCAGCCGATTCAAGTGGAGGAGAGAGCAATGGCAAAGGGACTGAGAATACTCGCCGCGGCGGCGCTGGCCGTGACGGCTTCGACGTCGGCGTATGCCCAGGAGGCGCCTGACAGGAACATCTCGGGTTCCATCAGCGTGCTGACCTGGCCCAACAACGATCGAACGTTCCAGGCTCTGCTGCCGGCCTTCAATGCCGCCTATCCCAACATCAAGGTCAACGTTCAGGGCATCCCGCAGACCAACAACGCCTATCTCAACGCCGTGCAGCGCGCGCTTCTGAGCGGAAACGGCGCCGATGTCGCCTGCGTGGAGATCGGCATGATGGCGCTTCTCAGGGACAAGGACCAGTGGGTCGATCTCGCCGAGGCCCCTTACGGCGCCAAGGAGTTGATGGCCAACTTCGCTCCGTTCACCGCCGCCAACTCGACGCTGCCTGACGGCCGCATCACCACGCTGCCCAAGCACACCGGCCCGGGCGGCATGTTCTACCGGCAGGACATCTTCGCCGAAGTCGGCCTGCCGTCCGACCCCAAGGCGGTGGCTGAACTCTTCAGTGATTGGGATGCTTTCATCCGGGAAGGCAAGAAGCTGGTCGTGCCGAACCAGCGCTGGGTCATCGGCAATGGTGAGGAAATCGTCCGCGCCATGATGGCCCAGGCCGGCGTCAGCTATTTCAGCGCCGACGGCAAGCTGCAGCTCGATGATCCGGTTTTCAAGGCGGCGCTCGAAAAGGTGAAGGAAGCCTCCGAGGCAGGGCTGATTTCGCCCTTCTCGGCCTGGAGCCCGGAATGGCAGGGCGCCTTCCAGCGCGGCCAGCTTGCGACCGCGCTTTACGGCAACTGGTTCGGCGGTTTGCTCAAGCGCGCCTATGCCACCGACCAGGCGGGCAAGTGGTCCGTGACCTCGGCGCCCGCCTTCGAGGGCAAGCGCGCCTTCAACAGCGGCGGCGACTATCTCGGCGTCCTCAAGAGCTCGCAGAACAAGGAAGCGGCATGGGCCTTCGTCCGCTGGCTGGTTACCGATAACGAGAGCCTGAAGCAGCAGTTTTCGGGCGATGACCTCTATCCGGCCTGGACGCCGGCCAGCAAGGCCGACTGGCTGAACGCGCCCGACGCCTATTACGGCGGCGAAAACGTCAATGCGGTGTTTGCTCCCGTACAGGCGGAGATGACGCCCTTCACGCTTAACCCGCTCGACAGCGTCGCCTATACCGCCATGGGAACGGCGATCAACAACGTCGCGCGCAGCGTCATGAGCGTTGATGAGGCCCTCGCAGGGGCAAAGGCCGAGATCGAAGCCCGGATGTAAGCGACCGGACAGGAACTCTCTCCGCGGGCACCGCTGGTGCCCGCCTTTTCCAGAGGCCGACATGCTGTTTTCGATTCCTCTTGAGGGACAATGGTCCTTTGCGCTCGACCCGACTGGCAGAGGCGAGGCGGAGGCCTGGCATGTCTCCGGGCTCAATGACACGATCGACCTTCCAGGGAGCGTCGATGAAGCTGCCAAGACGCCGCTGACGACGACGCGGACGATGGCCCATCTCAGCCGCCGTCATCCCTATGTGGGCAAGGCCTGGTACGGGCGCAGCTTTAGCGTTCCAGAGGGGGGGGAGGACCACTTCTTCACCATCGCACTGGAGCGGCCGCACGGCGAGGTCAACATCTGGCTCGACGGCTACAAGCTCGGACGGGACGAGAGCCTGTCCACGGCAGTGCGGATGATGGCCGGTCCGCTGAGCGCCGGCGAACACCGGATCGTCATGATGATCGACAACGGTCGTTTCGAGGCCGTTGGCGACGCCATCGTTCGCGACAGCGCCATGATGAAGGCCGTCGCTCACTCGAACACCGATCACACGCAGACCAACTGGAACGGCGTCGTCGGCTATTTGCGCGTCGAGGCCGCCAGGGCATCGATCGCCCGGCTGGACGTGCGCGCGCCCGACCGCCATGTGACGGTCAGGGTCGAACTCGATGCTTTCGACGCCGACAACCGCTTCCCGTCTTTCTGGAGCGACCCGCACGACGATCAGCTCGTTCTCGAGTTCGCCTTGGATGGCGTTGCCGAGCCGGTCGTCATCCGGAAACCGATCACGGTCTCAAGCGGTTTTACGCCGGTTATCATCGACGCGGACCTACCGGCCGAGGCCGACATCTGGGACGAGTTCTCGCCCGTCGTCCATCGTCTCACGGTTCGCTGGATGCGCGATGGCGCTGAACTCGACGAGCGCGTGACCAGCTTCGGCATTCGGAGCTTCGCGCGGGATGGTCGCCGCCTGAAGCTCAACGGCCGCCCAGTCTTTCTGCGTGGCACGCTCGATTGCTGCATCTTCCCGCAGACCGGCTATCCGCCGACCGATCCGGAGGGCTGGGAGAAGGTATTCCGCACGGCCAAGGCCTACGGTCTCAATCACATCCGCTATCACTCCTATTGCCCGCCGGAAGCCGCCTTCGAGGTCGCCGACCGTCTCGGCATGCTGCTGCATGTCGAGACGCCCGTCTGGCCGATGCTTGGCGCCGATCCGGCCCTTGATCGCTATATCCACGTTGAGGCGGAGCGCATCGTCGCCAGCTACGGAAATCATCCGAGTTTCGTCATGCTCTGCGTTGGCAACGAGGTGAACGGAGCGGGCGTCCACGCCTTCCTCGAACGCTTCATTGACGAATGGCATGCCCGCGATGACCGCCGCGTCTACACCGGCGGGTCCGGCTGGCCGACCATCCAGCGGGCCGACTACATCTCGAAGCCCGAACCGCGCAACCAGCGCTGGGGCGAGGGCCTTGACGGTCGTCTTAATGCTCGCTCTCTTGAGACCCGCACCGACTGGAGCGACTGGGTCGATGCGCTTCCGATGGCGCTGGTGAGCCACGAGACCGGCCAGTGGTGCGTCTATCCCGACCTTGCCGAGATCGGCAAGTACGGCGGCGTTCTGGAGGCTCGCAACCTGATGATGGTGCGCGACGATCTCGCCGCCAAAGGGCGTGGCGCGCTCGCCCGACGGATGATGCTGGCCAGCGGCGCGCTGCAGACCCAGCTTTACAAGGAAGAGCTCGAGGCGGCGCTGCGTACGCCGGATATGGCCGGAACCCAACTCCTTGGGTTGCAGGATTTCTCCGGCCAGGGTACGGCGCTCGTTGGTGTCGTCGATGCCTTCTGGGATCCCAAGCCCTATGTCGACGCGGCTGAGTTTCGCGAGTTTTGCGCTCCGATCGTGCCGCTTCTTCGGGCCGATGGTTTCGTGAAGATCACAGGCGAACGGTTTGTCGCGACCGTGCAGCTGGCACAGTTCGGTCCGACTGCTCTCGTGAACCCGACGGTCGTCTGGCAGTTGCGCAACGATCGCGGAACCGTGTTGGATGAGGGGCAGGTCAACGGCCTTCGGCTCGAAAGCGGATACCTGCATACGCTTGGTGACATCGAGATCGATCTCTCCGGCCTTTCCGCGCCGGCTCGCTATGATGTTGTGCTGACACTCAAGGGGGCCAACTATCGCAATCGCTGGGGGTTGTGGGTGATGAGTGCAGCCGCCGGCGCGGACCCAGTCCTGCCACTTGTCGAGACGCTCGACGAGGCCACGTTGGCGCGCGTTGCCGGTGGTGAGACGCTTGTGCTGTCGCCTCCACCGGAGGCCATGAAGCCCAACGCCGTCCTCGGCCACACCGCCGCCTTCTGGAACACGCTCTGGACCAGTGGGCAGGCGCCTCATACGCTGGGATTGCTGATCGAAGCCGACAATCGGCTTTTCGAGCATTTCCCGACTGCGAGCCATTCCGACTGGCATTGGTGGGAACTGACCCACCGCCGCCGGGCTTTCGACACGGCGGATATCGGTTTTGCACCCATCGTGCGCGTTATCGACGACTGGAACGCCAATCGCGATCTGATGCTGGTCGCGGAAGCCAGGATCGGACGGGGACGTCTCATCCTTTGCGCTGCTGACGTTGCGACCGATCTGGACGCCCGGCCGGTTGCGCGCACTTTCCGCAAGGCGCTCGCCGAATATCTGGCAGCCCCGTCCGGCCCGGTGCCGACGTTGGATCAGACGACAGTTCTAGGATGGTGGAAGGCGGTGTCCGTATGAGCGCGATCGAGTTGCGGCATATCACCAAGGCTTTCGGAGCGGCGAAAGTCATTCACGGCGTGGATCTGGCGATCGAATCGGGGGAATTCTGCGTCTTCGTGGGTCCTTCCGGATGTGGAAAGTCGACTCTGCTGCGGATGGTCGCCGGCCTTGAGGATGTGACGAGCGGCGACCTGCTGATCAACGATCGCATCGTCAACAATGTCGCGCCCTCCGAGCGTGGCCTCGCCATGGTGTTTCAGTCCTACGCGCTCTATCCGCATATGACAGTCGCCGGGAACATGAGCTTCGGCTTACGCATGACCGGGATGTCGAAGGCCGAGACGGAGCGGCGCGTGCGGGAAGCGGCTGCCATCCTTCAGTTGGAGCCGTTGTTGGGGCGCAAGCCGTCGCAGCTCTCGGGCGGCCAGCGGCAGCGGGTTGCCATAGGCCGGGCGATCGTCCGGCAGCCCACCGCGTTCCTGTTCGACGAGCCGCTCAGCAACCTTGATGCCGAGCTGCGCGTCCAGATGCGCATCGAGATTGCCAAACTGCATCAGCAACTCGGCTCGACGATGGTCTATGTGACCCACGATCAGGTCGAGGCCATGACGCTCGCCGACAAGATCGTCGTGCTGCGCGCCGGCGCGGTCGAGCAGATCGGTCGCCCCGTCGATCTCTATCGAGATCCGGACAATCTGTTCGTCGCCGGCTTCATCGGCTCACCAAAGATGAACATGCTGCCCGCCACGGTCCAGGCGAACAATAGCGCAGCAGTTGGCTCCACGGTCGCGCGCCTAAAGCTCGTGTCGGCGCTGACGCCTGGCGCCAATGTGACGCTGGGTATCCGACCGGAGAGCTTGGGTATCGGCGACGACGCTGGCGATGTTGTCTTTCAGTTTGATGTGAGTGTCGTCGAGAACTTGGGTGGCGAGTCCATTGTCCATGGTCGCTTGGCTGATGGAACCGTTGTTCGGTTCGCACAGCGGGGCGATCAAAGGTCCAGGGTCGGCGAAGTCTTGTCCTTGCGCTGCCGGGCAGATGACATACTCGCTTTTGACTCCGACGGTCGCCGGCTACGCTGACCCCGGCCGGTGCCCAGACGCCGTGTTTCGTCCTGGTTGTTTGGCGTCGATCGCCAACCGTGATGATCGCGGTGGAAAAGAGACGAGTCGACGATCGACCGCCGGCGTTGAGCCGTTTGACTGGGAATGGAAACGAAAGAGGTAAGATTTTCCAATCCGCTCTTGTTTTGCCATTTGGGTTGGAAAGGAAATCTCATCCTGCCTCTTGGTGCCGACAGATTCCCCGGTAGCTTGCCGACACGAGCAAGGGGAGCCGGATGAACATCGTCGAAACGCAGGACATGTGGGTGCTGAGTGCGGCTCGGAGGATTCGAATCCGGGACGTGGCGTCGGTCTCGGCCGAACTTTATCCTGGCATGATGACCGAAGTGGAGGATCTGCGGCTGACCGTCGCAGGTCCGTGGACCTTCATCTCCAATGACCTTCCGCGTGATGGCAAGACTCTGTTCGACTGGCGGATCTGCCTTCCGATCGAGCGACCGTTGGCCTACTCGGGAGGGTTCGAACTGATGCACCTCGAACCTATAATCGCCGCTTCGGCGTTGCACCGAGGTTCCTTGCGAACGCTGTTTTCAAAGGGTTATGGCCCGCTGGTGTCGGAGATCGAGCGATCGCGACACGTCTTCTCCGGCGAGAGTCGGGAAATTTATCATGATTGGCGGGGACCTGGCTCGTCCTACCATCTCATCGAGATTCAATTCGGTCTCGCTCGATGAGCGTCCCTGCATCCGCCGTAATTTAGCTTGATAAACTCAGCGCTTGAGAATTGAAGAGACTGTGATTGACTGGTATCTGAGAGTGAGGGGTTTGCCCTCGTAGTTTCACGGATTTTTTGGATTGTCGCGTCCCGCCACCCCGCTCCTCGACAAGGTGTCGTCACCAGACGACCTCAAGATGCTGTCGATTGCCGAGCTTGAGCAACTCGCCACCGAGGTGCGCGCCGAGATGATCGACGCGGTGTCTGCGACGGGCGGCCACCTTGGTGCGGGGTTGGGCGTTGTCGAGTTGACCGTTGCCTTGCACGCCGTGTTCGATACGCCGCGCGACCGGCTGATCTGGGACGTTGGGCATCAGGCCTATCCTCACAAGATTCTCACGGGGCGGCGCAGCGATTTCCGTACCCTGCGTCAGGGCGGCGGTCTGTCCGGCTTCACCAGGCGGGCCGAGAGCGTCTACGACCCGTTTGGGGCCGGTCATTCCTCCACCTCGATTTCGGCTGGCCTCGGCATGGCCGTAGCGCGCGACCTCAAGGGCGACGACAACCAGGTGATCGCCGTTATTGGCGATGGCGCCATGTCGGCCGGCATGGCCTACGAGGCGATGAACAACGCAGGCGCCATGGATAGCCGGCTCGTCGTCATCCTCAATGACAACGACATGTCGATCGCTCCGCCGACCGGCGCCATGAGCGCCTATCTGGCGCGTCTCGTTTCCGGCCCGACCTATCTGACGCTGCGCGAGGCGATGAAGCAGCTTGCCTTCAACCTGCCGAAAGGCCTCCGGCAGAAGGCGCAGCGGGCCGAGGAATATGCGCGCGGCTTCCTGACCGGCGGTACGCTGTTCGAGGAGCTCGGCTTCTACTATGTCGGCCCTATCGACGGGCACAACCTTTCCCACCTGCTGCCGGTGCTGCGCAACGTGCGCAACGCCAAGGATGGGCCGGTGCTGCTGCACGTCGTCACCAAGAAGGGCAAGGGGTATCCGCCCGCCGAGGCCGCTGCCGACAAGTACCACGGCGTCGGTCGGTTCGACGTGGTGACCGGCGCCCAGGTCAAGCCCAAGGCCAATGCGCCGAGCTATACGCAGGTGTTCGGCGAAACGCTGGTCGACGAGGGACGGCGCGACGAACGCATCGTCGGTATCACCGCCGCCATGCCGGCCGGCACCGGCCTGGATCTCTTCGCCAAGGCCTTCCCCGACCGTGTGTTCGACGTCGGCATTGCCGAGCAACATGCCGTTACCTTCGCGGCTGGCATGGCGACCGAGGGTTTGAAGCCCTTTTGCGCCATCTATTCCACCTTCCTGCAGCGTGCCTACGACCAGGTCGTGCACGACGTCGCCTTGCAGAACCTGCCCGTTCGCCTGCCGATCGATCGCGCCGGTTTCGTCGGCGCCGACGGCGCTACGCATGCCGGAGCCTTCGACACTGCTTTTCTCACCTGCCTGCCCAACATGGTGGTGATGGCCCCGGGTGATGAGGCGGAACTCAGGCATATGGTGGCGACGGCGGTTGCCTATGACGACGGTCCCATCGCCTTCCGTTATCCGCGTGGCGAAGGCGTTGGCATTGAGCTGCCGGAACAGGGACAGCCCATTGAGATCGGTCGCGGCCGCATTGTTTCAAGTGGGGGCAAGGTGGCAATCCTCTCCTTCGGCACCCGGCTTGGCGAGGCGCTGAAGGCGGCGGAGGAACTGGCGACGTTCGGGCTTCCGGCCACTGTGGCCGATGCGCGCTTCGCCAAGCCGCTTGATCGCGAGCTGATCCGGCAGCTTGCCGCCCACCACGAACTCCTGATCACCGTGGAGGAGGGCTCCACCGGTGGCTTCGGTAGCCACGTTGCGCAGGCGCTTATTGAAGAAGGGCGCTTCGATCGAGGCTTCCGGTTCCGTGCGCTGACATTGCCCGATACCTTCGTCGATCACGACAGGCCGGAGCGCATGTATGCCGAAGCGGGCCTCGACGCACAGGGCATTGTTCAGGCGGTGCTGACCGCGCTCGGGCAGAATCGCGTCAAACTCGCCGGTGTGATCGGCAAATAAGGTCCACTCGAATGGGGAGAGCGTCTCGCAAAAGCGGGGCAGGGCTTCCGCCGGGTGATGCTACAACATAGAATTGAAACGGCGCCCAGTGTTCGTCGGATTGCGCGTTGTTCGGGGGGAGACATGGTCTTGCAGGAGTTGGACGACCACGGCGATCCCATTGGACCGGTGGTGGCGGGCTGGGAGCCGCGTCGGCGTCCGTCGCATACGGTGCTCGACGGTCGAGTGGTTCGGCTTGAGCCACTGTCCGTCGCTCATGCGCCGGATCTGTTCGCCGCCTATTCCGCAGACCGCGCCGGCCGGATGTGGACCTATCTGGCGGTCGGACCTTTCGCGAACGAAGCGGAGTTCGGCGCCTGGGTCGGTCCTCTTGTTTCCTCGGAAGATCCGTTGTTCTTCGCGGTGGTGGACAAGGCGAACGGCAAGCCGGTGGGCATCGTCTCCTATCTCCGCATCGATCCTGTCAACGGTTCGATCGAGGTTGGCTGGGTGACGTGGTCTCCGCTGATGCAGCGGTCGGCCCTCTCCACCGAAGCGCATTATCTGCTTATGAAGCACGCTTTCGAGGGGCTGGGTTACCGCCGCTACGAATGGAAGTGCAACGCACTCAACATGCCGTCGATGAAGGCCGCCGAGCGGTTGGGCTTCACCTACGAGGGCACTTTTCGCCAAGCCGTCATAGTCAAGGGACGTAACCGTGATACCGCGTGGTTCTCCGTGATCGACAAGGAGTGGCCGACGCTGAGGGATGCCTTCGATGCCTGGCTGAAGCCGGACAATTTCGATGCCGAGGGGCGGCAGAGAAGGCGCCTGGAAGACTTCAGATAGCGTGAAAATACACCGTTGCCGACACGTTTGGCCCCTGAGGGGCGTCCATTTGGGAGACAAGTCGTTATGCCGATCCACCGTCTCAGCCGCCGCGAACTGCTTCTTGCTACCGCCGCCGGCGCGCTCGTCGCTTTTGTTCCCACGGTTGCCGCGGCTGCCGAGCCGTCCGTCCGTTTGCGCCTGATGGCCACCACGGATCTTCACGTCAACGTCTATCCTTACGACTATTATCGCGACCGGGCCGACGACACCGTCGGGCTTGCCAAGACGGCGGCCTTGATCTCCGCAGCCCGTGACGAGGTCCGCAACGCCGTTCTGTTCGACAATGGCGACCTCATCCAGGGCAGCCCGCTTGGCGACTACATTGCCTATGAGAAGGGGCTGGACGGCGACAACAAGCACCCGATCGTCGCCGCCATGAACGGTCTCGGCTATCTCTGCGGTACGCTCGGTAACCACGAGTTCAACTATGGGCTCGACTTCCTTGGCAAGGCGTTGTCGGGCGCCGAGTTCCCGGCCGTTTGCGCCAACGTTCTGAAGCCAGACGGTACGCCGCTCATCGAGCCGACCCGCGTTTTCGACGCCAAGGTGACCGACGCGACGGGGGCGGAGCATGTGCTCCGCATTGGCGTCATTGGCTTCGTGCCGCCGCAGATCGTCCAGTGGGACAAGGACAACCTCGAAGGCAAGGCGACCACCATCGACATCGTCGATGCGGCGGGCAAGTATCTGCCGGCGCTGCGCGCACAGTCGGATGTGGTCGTGGCTCTCTGCCACTCCGGTATCGCCGGCGGTGAACGCTCTGGCGGCGAGGAGAACGCGGCGCTGTTCCTTTCGCGAGTGCCGGGCATCGACGCCATCTTCACCGGCCACCAGCATCTCGTCTTCCCCGGCAAGGATTTCGCCGGCATCGATGGCGCCGATATCGAGAAAGGGACGCTCAACGGCGTGCCGACCGTCATGCCCGGTTTCTGGGGCAGCCATCTCGGAGTCATCGATCTCGATCTCGTCAAGGATGGCGAAGGATGGAAGATCAATGGCTTCCAGGTCGAGGCACGGCCGATCTATGAGCGGACGGCCGACAAGAAGATCGTCTCGCGGGTGGACGCGGTGCCGGCCGTGCTTGCGTCCGTGAAGGACGATCACGAGGCGACGCTCGACTATGTCCGTCGCCCCGTTGGTGAGACTTCGGCCCCGATTTCCAGCTACTGGGCGCTGGTTGCCGACGATCCGTCAGTGCAGATCGTCAGCCAGGCGCAGCTCTGGTATGGCGCCACCCAGGCAAAGGCGGCTGGCTTGCCGGACCTGCCGATCCTGTCGGCGGCGGCTCCCTTCAAGTGCGGCGGCCGCTCGGGGCCGGACTATTACACCTTCGTGCCCAAGGGGCCGATCGCCATCAAGAACGTTGCCGACATCTATCTCTATCCGAACACGATCCGCATCGTGAAGGTCACGGGAGAAGAGGTGAGGGAGTGGCTCGAGCGTTCGGCCGGCATCTTCAACACCATCGACCCGACCAGTCCCGACGAGCAGCCGCTGATCGACACGTCCTTCCCGTCCTACAACTATGACGTCATCGATGGCGTCACCTACCGCATCGATGTGACGCAGGAAAAGCGCTACGACAACGACGGAAAGGTGGTGGCGCCGGACGCGCATCGCATCATCGATCTTGCCTATCAGGGCAAGCCGGTCGAGCCGACCCAGGAGTTCCTGGTGGTGACCAACAACTACCGCGCCGGCGGTGGCGGTCATTTCCCCGGCGCCGATGGCAGCACCGTGGTCTTCACGGGCCCCGACAGCAATCGCGACGTTATCGTCCGCTACATCATAGCCAACAAGACCATCAATCCGTCGGCGGACGGCAACTGGTCGATCGCCAAGCTACCCGAAGGCGTCAACCTGACATTCCCCAACTCGCCCAACGCGACGCTGGATACCGTGCCGGCCGGCGTGAAGGTGGAGAAGGTCGGCGATGCCGAGGAGGGCTTTGCGAAGTATCGCCTGACGGTCGCCTGAGCGAGCTCTGCTCCGTAGACGATTGCCTTGTCGATGCCCGGCGGCGACGCCGGGCATCGTCTTTCTAGCGTTGGAATGGTGGCGAGCCCTTTGCTGCTCCTCCGTGCAAAACCGCGTTTGCTTGCCGGGAACGCGGATAGCTGTTTCGGGAGTTGCCTCTGCCCCTTTAGCCGACAGACGGACTGGTCTCCGGTGGCGGCACCCGGAACCAGGCAACATAGAGCGCCGGAAGGAACAGGATGGTGAGCAGCGTTCCGATGATGATGCCGCCCATCATGGCAAAGGCCATCGGGCCCCAGAATCCTTCGGCGGCGATCGGGATGAGGCCGAGGCTGGCGGCGGCGGCCGTCAGTATGATCGGCCGCACACGTTGTTCCGACGCCTGAAGGACGGCGGCCCACGTGGAAAGACCTTCGCGGCGCAGCGTTTCGATCTGAACGATCAGGATGACCGAATTGCGGATGAGGATGCCGATCAGCGCGAGAATGCCGAGAATGGCAACAAAACCCAGTGGTTGATGGGTCGTCAGCAAGGCGATGGCCACGCCGATAAGGGCGAGCGGTGCGACCGAGAACACCAGAAACAGCCGGCGGAAGCTCTGAAGCTGGATCATCAATATGGTCGCCATGGTCAGAAGCATCAGCGGAACGACGGCAATGATCGGCGCTTGCGACTTCTCGCTTTCCTCGACCGGGCCGCCGACGACGATCCGATAGTCGTCTGGCAGAGACCGCTCGAACTCGGCGATCTTGGGAGTCAGTTTCAGGGCCATGGTCACAGGCTGGGTGTCGCCGATGATGTCGGCGCTGACCGTGATGGTCGGCATGCGGTCGCGCCGGGCGACCACCGGCTGCTCCATGGTGTACTTGAACGTGGCGATCGCGGCGAGGGGGATGGATTGCCCGCTGGTGGTGGGCAGTTGCAAGTCCCGGATCGTCTCGATCGCGTTGCGCTCGCTGTCGCCGCCTCTGACCACCACGTTGACGAGATAGGTGCTGTCGGGAATCTGGGTGACGGTTATACCGCCGATGGTTCCGTTGAGAACCGTGGCGATATCGGCTGAACTCACGCCGAGCTGCCTTGCCTTGTCCTGAAGGATGTCGACCTTCACCACTCTACCCGGCTCGTTCCAGTCGAACACCGGCGGGGCAATCCTGGGATCACCGTCGAAGAGCGCCGCCAACCCCTGGGCGTATCCCCTCAGCTTCTGGATATCCGGCCCGCTCAGCCGGTACTGGATCGGCCGACCGGCCGGTGGGCCGAGCGGGACGAGACTGACATAGGTGTCCATGCCGATGAAGTCGCGACGAAGCTCGGTGCCGAGCTTTTCGACGATGCGCTCGCGGGCCTCGTGATCCTTGGCGACGATCACTGTCTGCCCGATGTAATTGGCGGGCGCTTTGGGGTCGAGGGTTAGCAGGAAGCGGATCGAGCTCTGCCCGACAAATGATGTCCACGACTGGACGTCGGGGTTCTCGGCCAGGGTCGCTTCGAACCTGTCCATTTGCGCCTTGGTGTTGGCGATGGTTGAGTTCTGCGGCAGCGTCCAGTCGACGAACACCTCCGGTCGATCGGATGTCGGGAAGAACTGCTGCTGTACGAACTGCAGGCCGTAAACCGATCCGGCGAAGGCCACCAGGGTGACCGCGATCGTTGGCCAACGATGGCGCATGACGAGGCGAAGCAGCTTCTGGTAGGCCGCCATGAGAGCGCCTGGCTTGTCGTGCTCTTTCTTGAGGCTGGACGGCAGCAACGTGACCCCGAGCAGCGGAACGAAGATGCCGGCGACCGCCCACGAGATGAGCAATGACAGACTGAGCACCACAAACAGCGTGAAGGTGTACTCGCCGGCGCTGGAACTGTTGAGGCCGATGGGTATGAAACCGGCAATCGTCACCAGCGTGCCGGTCAGGCGCGGGAAGGCGGTCGATGTGTAGATCTGCATCGCGGCTTGACGCAGCGTCTCGCCTTTTTCAAGGCGGGCCACCATCATCTCGATCGCGATCATGGCGTCGTCGACCAGAAGGCCGAGCGCAATGATCAGCGCGCCGAGCGAGACGCGCTGCAGCGTGATGCCGAGAACTTCCATCGACAGAAAGGTGATGGCCAGCACCAGCGGAATGGAGAGGGCCACAACCACACCGGCTCGCATGCCGAGACTGAGGAAGCTGACGACCAGCACGATGGCGACGGCCTCGAACAAGGATTTGGTAAAGCCGCCAATCGCCTCCTGAACGACCTTGGGCTGATCGGACACCATGTGAACACCGACGCCGACGGGCAGACGGGCGACGACCTTGTCGATCTTGGTGCGCAGCGCGTCTCCGAACTCGAGGATGTTGGCGCCGGCCTTCATGGAAATGGCGAGGCCGATGGCGGGTTGCCCATTGTAGCGAAACAGCGAGTCAGGCGGATCTGTAAAGCCTCGGGTGATGGTGACGACATCGCTCAGTCGGAAGAAGCGGTTGTTGACCCGCAAGTTGATCGTCTTGAGGCTCTCCTCCGAAACGAACTGACCGCTGACCCTCACGCTGATTTTCTCAGCGCCGGCCTCCAGCGTGCCGGATGGTACGATGGCGTTTTGAGCCTGCAGCGCCTGCATCACGGCCTGTTGGTCGAGGCCAAGGTTGGCGAGCTGCCGAGGGTTGAACTCGAGGTAGATCACTTCGTCCTGAGCGCCGATCAGGTCGACGCGCCCGGCATCGGGAACGGTCAGAACGGAGGTCCGGACTTGCTCCACGTAGTCGCGCAACTGCCGTTGCGTCAGTCCATCGGCGGTGAACGCATAGACGTTTCCAAAAACGTCGCCGAAGCGATCGTCGAAAAACGGACCGAGCACGCCCTGCGGGAACTGGTAGCTGAGGTCGGCCACCATGTTGCGGACTTCTTTCCACGTCGGCTTGACGTCGGCGTGGCTGATCGTCGACTGCAAGTTGACGAAGATCGTGGTCTTTCCCGGTGAGGTGACCGAACGTGTGTAGTCGATGACGTCCAGCTCTTCGAGCTTCTTCTCGATCCGGTCGGTGAGCTGCGAGATGGTGTCGTCGATCGAGGCGCCCGGCCACTGGGCCTGGATCACCATGGTCTTGATGGTGAACGAGGGATCCTCTTCCCGGCCGAGGTTCATGTAGGCCAGGGCGCCGGCCACCATCGAGACGATCAGCAGGTACCAGACGAGCGAGGCGTGATCAATCGCCCAGGCGGACAGGTTGAACGGGCGCGACGGATCGCGGTCCTCATGCATCTGAGTGTCGGCCATTATGGCGCCTCGGCGTTGATTTTGACGATTTGCCCCTCGGTGAGCGAGTGCACGCCAGCGGTCACGACGCGCGTTCCTGGCGCGATGCCGTAGACCACCGTGACAAGACCATCCCGGCGGTCGGACAACTCCACAACCCGCTCGGACACCGTCAGTGTTTCCGTGTCGACAACCCAGACGGACGTCTTCCCTGCGTGCTCCCGTATGGCGGTTTCCGGCAAACGAAGCGCCGACGGTGCGGTCCCGGCGAGGCGGGCGAGGATTGTCGAGCCAAGGCGAAGGGACGACGGCGGTGCGTCGAGGGCTATCCTCACGCGGCGCGACTTGGTGAGCGTGTCGAAGCGCGGCGAGACCTCGCGAACTCTGCCCTTCGTGCTGACCGGCGACGTCTGGCTGCTCACTTCGAACTCCGCATCGGGGGACATATCCTTGGCGGTCTCCTCGGGCACGTCGATCACGGCCTCGAGCCGGTTCGAAGCCGCGAGCGTCATGACCGGCTGGCCGGGCGCGATTGTTTGCCCGACCTCCAAGGGAACGGCGGTGACGACGCCATCGAAGTCGGCGGTGAGCTCGGTATGCGCGCGTTGATCGAGTGCGATATCGAGCAAGGCTTGGGCCTGGGCGACGGCGGCGTCCGCGACTTCGCGCATCTGCTGGACGGCCTCAAGCTGGGCGGTGGCAACGGTTTTCTGACGGAAGAGCTCGTCGATGCGGCTTTCGGAGGCTTCCGCCGTGGCGCGCTGGGCTTCCGCGTTGGCCAGATTGGCGCTGGCGGACTGAACGGCGAGATCGAACGGCACCGAGTCCAGTGTGGCCAGAATGGCGCCTTTGGTCACCCAGTCTCCCATGTCGACGCTGCGCGACACCACGCGCCCCGGCACCATGAAGGCCAGGGGGGAGGAGATCCGCGCCTCGATCGTACCGGCAAAAGCTTCGCTTTGGGGCGTTTCCTGCTTGGCGACGATCGACAGGACGGGGCGGGGGGATGGCGACGTTCCCTCGGTTGATGAGCTTGCGTCGCATCCCAGCAAAAAGGCTGTGCCAAGAAGGACGGCTACAAGTGGAAGCGAGTTCACAACGTGCCCCCCTGATCGAAGGCGACCTTCTGGTTGGGGTGCAGCATGTTCGTTCCGACGGTTACGAGCAGCTCGCTTGGGTCCAGGCCACCGCGAATGATGACCGCGGAGGTCTCGAACGAAGCGATGCTGATGGGACGCAGGTTCACGCGGCTGGAGACGGGGTCGACGATCCAGACCGACGGCAGGCCTCCGTCGGAGAAAAGGGCCGTCTGCGGAATGACGATCCGCTTTGTGGCGGCCGTCTTCATGACCACGCTTACCGCTGAGCCCAGAAGCATGTCGGGGGGCGTCCGCTCGAGCTGGATCTTGACGCGGACCGTCCCAGTGCCGTCGCCGGCGGTGGGAGCGATCTCGCGCACACTGCCCATCGCACGCACGGTTGGTTCGGACACCAGAGACACCTCGACGTTGGAGGCGGCAACCTGTTCCACCAACGTTTCAGGAATGGAGACGACCGCGTCTCGCGGTCCATCCTGAGCCAGGACGAATACCGGCTGGGTCGCAGCGACGACTTGCCCTAGCTCCAGGTTCCGCGCCGTTATGATGCCGTCAGACGGTGCCTTCAGCGTGGTCTGGTCGAGTTGGTCCCGTGCCAAGGCCAACTGGGCGCGTGCTCCGTCGACTGTGCCGCCGGCCATTCGCAGCGCCTGCAGCGCGGCGTCGAAATCCCGCCGCGTCGTGAAACCCTTCGCCAGAAGCGCCTGCTGCCGTTCGTAGTTGGACTGCGCCTGCCGGAGAGTGGTGCCGGCGGCCGACAGGGCTTTGTCGGCGGCTTCCACATTTGCCCGCTGTTGTGTGGGGTCGAGGCGCGCAAGAACATCGCCCTCGCGGACCTCGGCGCCAACGTCGGCGGTCCACCCCGTGACGCGACCGGGCGTTCGGAAGGAGAGGTCGATCTGCGCATTGGCGGCAACTTCGCCCGTCAGTCTGATTTCGGACGCGAACGTCACAGCCTTGGGCGCTTCGACCTTCACGTGGAGGAGTTGTTGCGGCAAGGGCGTCTCCTCGGTGCAGCCGGTAACCGTTGCCGCTAGCGCGAGAAGAGATAGGCCGAGAAATCTGCTCGCCGCTCGGCGGAAGAGACAAGGGGGGGACGTCATGTTCGCTGATTTCTCAAACTACCGTTCGGGCTTGGCCTCGGACGACGCAACGACGGAAACGCCGGACTGTTCGCCTGCGCCTCCATGCGCACACTTCGTGTCAACGCTTGTTTACTTGAGGCTAGCATACAGACACGTCTCGTCATGTCAACGAGTGTTTAATTGACGGCCAACCGATACGAGGAAAGCTTGGACTGGAACTCCCGCATCGGCTCGATCATGTGTAGGCTCTTGTGAGGGCATGGACCGGAGCAGCTCCGGAAAGCTTGGGAACCGTTTTGCGCCGGAGTTGCGTCTTGAAGACGAGAGACTGAGCTTTCACGGCGAAACCTGGGGTCTCACCGAGGAGATCTCGATGAAAGGACGATGCTGTCTTGACCAAGGGAAAGAGAAATGCCGAGGCGACGCAGGCGGCCATACTTGTGGCGGCACAGAACGCATTCACCGAGCATGGCTTTGACGGCGTGGGCGTTCGAGAGATTGCCGCTGCGGCCAACGTGAACGTGGCCTTGGTCAACCGATACTTTGGTTCGAAGCAGGGCCTGTTCAACGAGGCCATTGCGCGCGCCATATCGGCTCAAAATCTGCTGTCTGCCAACAGGCTCGAGTTCTGCAAGCAGCTCGCGGCACAGCTTGTTGCGTCGGGGACGGCTGCTGATCCGACCTTTGATCCGGCGCGGGCGATGATCCGTTCGGCTGGAAACCTTCAGGCGGAAGAGGTCATGCGTTCCGCACTCGAAGACCATTTCGTCTCGCCCTTGGCAGACTGGCTGGAGGGGGACGATGCCTCGGTCCGCAGTGCGCTTATCTTGACGCTGGTGGCGGGTGTGGCGGTTTTGCGCGATGTCCTGCGCCTGCCCTCGTTGAGAATGGAAGATGGTGAGCTCGAAAAGCGCCTTGAGACGCTGTTCGCTTCCTTGGTCGACCCTGCCGGTGGCCTCGGCGACGTGGGCAAGAGCGACGTCGCCTGAAACGCAGTCACGCGCCCCGCGTTGCCATGCTGGCGGATGGCGGCCGCGCTGGCCGGCTTGATATTCCACGTCTGCTATGTATGAGTATTTATCCAGATTGCCGGCTTCCTGCGCGGCAACCGGAGCGCCCGATCCCCTATGAGCGCCGTTTCCGCCGAGTCCAAGCTCCTCCGTTCTCGCTTTGATACCCGCGTCCTGCCGGATCGACTGGCCCAGTCGGCCTGGACAGAGGCGATCGACGTCATTTTCGATACGCGCCCGCGAAAGAGCGTCAAGGAGGGCTTCTTCGCCAGTGTCGACGCGGCTTTCATGGGGGATGTCGCCCTCGGACGTGTGCGCAGCACTGCGCAGGACTTTGACCGCTCGCGCTACAAGATCGGTCGCGACGGCTTGGACGGCTACCTGCTGCAGTTCTACCTCAAGGGAAGAAGCGTCTCCCGAGGAGGGAGCAACTCGGAGGTCGCCGGTGAGGGCGACCTCTACGTCATCGACATGGCTCAGCCTTTGTCGACCGTAACCACCGATCACGACCAGATCAGCTTCGTCGTGCCGCGCCGGCTGATGGCGACGCGCGTAGAGTATGCCGACGCCACCCACATGAAGGTTGTTCCGGCGGGCTTGCCGCTAGTCGCGTTGTTTCGCGAAAGCCTGAAGAGCTTTTATGGCCAGCTCGACAGGATGTCGCTTCGCGAAGCTGAGATCGCCATTCCACCGCTGCTCGATCTTGCCGCCGCCGCCATCAACGGTCACGCGGACGAGCGGAGCATGGCCGGGGTCAATCTGGCGTCTTTTGTCGGTTTGCGACGCCACGTCGAGGACAACCTTCTCGATCCCAGTCTTACGCTCGACAGCTTGCTTGCAACGTTCGGGCTGTCTCGGCGGAAGGCCTACCGGTTGTTCGAGCCCGTTGGTGGCTTTGCCACCTATGTCAACCGGCGACGGCTGCAGTGCGCCTTGCACGCGCTGCGCTCACCCGACCGGCGACATATGTCGATTTCCGAAATCGGAAGGTTCCACTGCTTTGCCAATGCGGAGAACTTCAGCCGAGCCTTCCGTCGCGAATACGGTCTGTCGCCCCGCGCAGTGCGGCAACTGGCCGCCTCGGGCCGGAGTTTGCCGGACGCCGCATGGCGGCTGTCGGAAATGGGGTGGGCCCAATGGATCGAGAGCATTGGGCGATAGGACCGGGCGGCGATCTGCGGCGAAGGTCGCGTGCTTTCTTTGCGCCTGAGAAGAGGTGTCACGGAATGCTGGGTGGTTGGCACAGTCCGACCATTTCCGGGCCACTACGTACTGGAACGTAGAAATCCGCCGGTCCGCATGCGATGGAGCATCGGTCCCGAGATGATCGGGCCCATCGAGGCGGCTGATCACTGGCTTCCCATTCAGAAGCCATTTTCAGAATAGGTTTTTTGGTCTTTCTTGCCGACCCTGATCAATCTCAAGTCCATATGCCCGGGCGAGCCCGGTGCAGCCGCCTCGACCTCCTTTCCTGACAAGCAGCGCCTTTGGGTCGCCCACACATGAGTGTCATGGTCGCGGCGGACAGGAACCGACGTCATTCCCCTGGAACGGCGTCGCCAAGGTCGATCGCGACTCGGGTTTCCAACCTCTCAGAGCCGGTGGCCAGGGATGGCGTCTGTCTCGGAGAGGCCCCACCTATCGCAAAAGGTCCTTTCGATCGGGGTCGCCAAACTGATCGGCTGTGGTGCTCCGGTTGGGGGGGGCAAGTTGCCGAATTTGTTAGGCGGCAAGCGTGTAGACTGCCGGAATGAAGCTCCAGTGGAAGCCTGTTCGATGACGATCCTGAACTTTGCGATCCAACTTTTGAGCGGCGCAATGGTTCTGCTGTTTGCCGTGCGCTTCATGCGTATCGGTATCGAGCGCCTGTGGGGTGGCCGTATCCGGTCGAGCCTTGGCGAGGGATCGTCAACGGTCCGCAATGTAATGACCGGCACGGGGCTTGGCCTCGTCATGCAGGGCAGCACCGCCGTCGTGTTGATTGTGGCCGGGCTTGCCGGCACGGGGGCGATACCGGTTGGTGTCGCCGCGAGCGTCGCTCTTGGTGCCGACATGGGCTCGGCGTTGGCCGTGCAGTTTCTGCAACTGCCGGTCTCCGCATTGGGGCCGCTCTGCATTCTTGTCGGAGGATACCTTCACCTGCGCGCGACGGAGCCGCGTCTTCGCAACTACGGCCGGACCATACTTGGCCTGGGACTGATTTTCCTGTCCCTCTCGATCATCAGGCAAAGCGTCGCCCCGCTTGCCAACCTGCCGGGCGCCGCCGCCATCGTCGATTATCTCAACAACGATCCGGTAACGGCCTTGCTGGCCGGCGGCGCGCTGACGCTCCTCATGCACTCCAGTATCGCGGCACTGCTGGCAACCATGGCTTTCGCCATTCATGCCCCGCTTGGTATCGGCGCCGGCCTCGGGATCGTGCTCGGGGCCAATCTGGGCAGTGCGCTCCTGCCGCTATGGCTGCTGAAATACGAAAGCGCACGCAGCAAGGCGGTCGCGGGAGCGGTGGCGGCACTGCGACTTGTCTTCGTTCTGCTATGTCTTCTGTTGCTGGTCGGCGCACATTTCGGCGGACTGACGGGACGCGTTGGCTTTGGTACCGGCGAGGTGATGCTTGCCGGGCATCTCGCATTCAATGCCACGCTGCTGCTGTCCGCCCCCCTTTGCATGCGTCTGGCGCGTTTCATCGACCAACGCTTTGGCGCCGATAGCACGCCATTGACCGTCAGCCTGCCCAAAGGAGTGGTCGACGACGCTGGTCTGGCTTTCCCGATGATCAAGCGCCAGCTCGCCAGCATGCTGGAAATCGCCGCGCTGATGCTCAACGATGCCACGGCGCCCGTCCCCGACCCGCAGCGGATGGCAGGCTTGGAAAGGCGGATGAACGCCACCTTGGCCAGCATCCGCGAGATCTATGCCAAGCTGCCGACAGTCGACGAGGCGGAGCTGGCGGACATCCGGCCAATCGTCGATTTCGCGATCCGCCTGGAGCGTTGCGGGGATATCTTTGCCGGCAAGTTCATCAACCTCCGGTTGGAGCAGATCAAAGGCGAGTATCAGTTCTCCGAAGAGGGAAAGGCTGAGATTGACGCCATGGTGCAAGCCGTGCATCAGGCGATCATTCTTGCCGAGGAGACGGCCTGGACCGGGGACGTCTCGACGGCGCGGCGTTTGGTGAGCCACAAGCAGGCGGTGACCGAGATGGAGAGCCACAGCCGCGCCGCCCATCTTGCTCGGCTCCGCCAGGGCGATCACCTCAGTCTCGGTTCGAGCAACCAGCACCTGGAGACGATCGCGGCGCTGAAGGAGATCAACTCCAAGTTCGCCACCATTGCCTATGCCACGCTCGATCGACACGGCGATCTCAGGGAGTCCCGCATCAAGCCAAGCCCTGCGGATCTGCCCTCCGCCGTCGATGACACTCCCGACGACCGGGAACGCCCCTTGCACGGATCATAGCCACCGCTTCCAGCGGAAGAGGCCGTAGGTGCCGGCCGCGGACAGGATCATGGCGGCGATGCCCCAGAGATAGCCGTACGACCATTCCAGTTCCGGCATGTAGCGGAAGTTCATGCCGTAGAAGCTGGCGACCAGCGTCGGAGGCATGAAGATCACGGCCAGAACCGAGAAGATCTTGATGGTGTCGTTCTGCTGGATCGAAATGAGACCCAGCGTCGCGTCGAGCAGGAAGGTGATGCGCTCTTCCTGCCCCCGGCAATGGTCGGCCAGCGCCGTCACGTCGCTCTTCATCGGTTTCAGGCGGGCGATATCTTCCTTGGAGTAACGCGGCCCTTCCATCTTGGCCGTGAGAAAAAGAAGAAGCCGGGAGAGCGAGATCAGGCTCTCCTGGAAATGGCCAAGGCGCAGGCCTTCGCGACCGATGCGTCGCAACGAACTCTTGTAGCGGTCGCCCGATGGCGACGTGCGCGAGTCATCCTCGAATACGCGTCGGGCGATGGTCTCGATGCGGGCGCCCGATTGCTCGATGACGTCGGCCAGCCGGTCGATGGCGGCCTCCAGGATGGTCAGCAGCGCGCCATGCGAGGTCGTCACGTTGGCCCCTGCCGTCGTCACGTTCTTGATGGCAAGAGGAATGGTGCCCGGCTCGTCGTATCGGACGGTGACGAGATGCTTGTCTGTGAGCACGAACGTGACGACGGTAATGCCCGGATCGTTGCTGCCGGCGCGACAGGGCAGGGCAGCGGTGAGGTAGAGAACGTCATTGGCAACCGACAACCGGCTGGATGGTTCGATCTCTTCCATCTCGGCGCGTGTAGGAAGCTCGGCGCCGATGAACTTCTCGACAGCCAGCTCCTCGGCACGCGTCGGCGTCATCAGGTCGATCCACAGCGTCTGCTGATCTGGAACCAGGATGCCGCAATTGGGGGCGTATTCGAGCTTGTCGCCGACGGGATGAAACGCATTGAGCATAGGCGACGTCCAGAACTCTGGCCTTCGCGAGGCCGGTTCGCTTGGCGATGGGCATAATCTCCGAATGCGGCGACTTCTCCCTGAAGAAGGAGGCGCTGCCGTCTGCCGTTTCTGTATACGCGGGCGTGCCGCCGGTCGAGTCTTTCCCGCTGGACATTGCACCGCCAAGGCGATCTGGTAAGTGTTTCGTCGGATATGTTAGCGGTGAGCTCATGAGGGGCAACGGTCGGCGAGAAGAGCTGGCGGGGTTGGCGGGCAGTCTTCTGCGCGTCCTGTTCGTCTATGCACTTGTGCTCCAGGTTCTTGCGCCTCTCGCCGTCGCCCACGCCGAAGGGCGAGATGGCTATCGCTTCACCCTTTGTTCGGTCATCGCCGAAGCCGACAGGACGCAACCCGTCGAAGATCCGGTCCGGATCGCCCATGACTGTCTTTCATGCTGTCTCGGAAGCGTTGTCGCCGCGTTGCCTGTGCCGATGATTGGCTTGCCCCAGCCGGCCCGCTTCCCATTGCGGCTGAGGTCGGTCGAGCCGGAGGCTCCCCTCCGGACTGCGCCGGACGGTGGGCCACCTCCACAGCGGGCGCCCCCAAGCCTCGTTTGACGTCTCTGTCTTCCAACAAAGACCGACGGTCTCTTTCACGCCGGATCGCCCCGTTTGACGGGCGCGCGGCCACTCTGAAAGCGATTGCTATTTCATTTTTGTCGAGGTTCCCAATGGTCCAGTTTCCCACCACGCTTCTTCGCGCCGCATTGATCGCCTGCGCTGTCTCGGTTTTGCCCGCTGCCTCCGGGGTGACGATCGAGACGGCCTTGGCCCACGAGTTCAAGGCCGGTGCGCTCACTCTCAACCACCCATGGACGCGCGCCACCGCAAAAGGTGCCGAAATGGGCGGCGGCTTCGTCACCATCGTCAATGCCGGCAACGAGGCCGACAGGTTGATCGGCGGCAGTTTCGCTCTGGCCGGCCGTACGGAAGTCCATGAGATGACCATGGATGGCGATGTGATGAAGATGCGGCAGCTGGAGGGCGGTCTTGCCATTCCCGCCGGTTCCACGGTGGAGCTGAAACCGGGCTCCTACCACCTGATGTTCATGAAGCTGACAGCCCCCCTCGAGGCCGGCGCAACGGTCAAGGGATCGCTTGTCTTCGAGAAGGCGGGTGAGGTCCCGGTGGAGTTCGCCGTCGAGGCGATCAGCGCCAAGGCGAAGGACTCAAAGGCCGGTGGACATGGAGCCATGCCCATGGGCGGAGCCGGCATGAAGCACGGCGGATGATCTGGCGTCTCCGCTGAGTTCAGGTTCAGCGGAAGAGCTCTATCTTGTTGTAAAGGCGAGTTTCCTGTGGCTTTCGGTAGCCCGGAAACGTCGGCGGCCGGAGCAGAGTGCCCCGGCCGCCGACAAAATCAGCTGTTCATGCTGGAGGCAAAAGCCCTACCTCACGCGCCAAGCCATCACTGGCCGTCGCATCAAGCCTCCGGAACAAATCTGAAGGGAAGATCACCGTCGGGCCGGCTGCGCACTGGCCCCGATAGGTCGATCGATCAGTCCTCGTACGAGAACATGGGCGCGGTCTGCTGGACCGTCGTGTAGTCTTTCTGCTGCACTTGGCGACGCATTGCGCGCGCGGCGGCGTTCACCGCGGGAATGCCGATCTCGTGATATTGGGCATCAAGCTCCAACTCGCTGCCTTGTTGGATCTGGCCCTTGTTAACAGCGTCAGCTTGCTTAACCATCTGGGTACCGTCCTACCCCGTTGCCGGGTACGTGGTTTGTCTTATGTATTCATTCTGGAATAGCGTGTCTAAATCACGCTTTCCACGTTCATATATTAATCCTGCGAATGAGGCTGAACAAGGGCAGACAGCATTCATGCGGTTCGGATTTCTTCCTACATCGTATTGGATTTTTGAGTGCGTGGCCAAAATGCGACATTTGCTTTGCCGAGGGTAGAGGTCAAAAGCTAATCAAGTATCCAAGACGATGCAAAGTGAATGGGCGTGCCAAGAAAAACTTAACTGATCGTTAAGAATAATTTGAGTTGCCGGCCGGATCGGTTGCCGATAGGGGCGGCATTGCATGACGAGACGGGACCTTCGTCGGGCGATGATGAGGCTTGGTGCCAAACAGTTGCGCCTAAAGTCGCTACGCATGGCTCCGAACACTGGTCGTGGCTGCCCTCGACCGGTCGTTGAACTGGGGCATCCCGCCTATTACGCCGGCTTCAGGTGGTATTCTTTGTTCGCGTCAATGTCCCATCAACGCCGAGACGTGGGCAGCGGCCGAGAGGCCGAGGGCATTGATGTCGTAGCCACCTTCCAGCAGGGACACGACGCGGCCAGCGCAGACACGATCGGCGACGTCCATCAGGGCGCGGGTAAGGACGGCGTAATCGGCCTCGACGAGGTTTAGGTCGCCAAGTGGGTCGCGATAATGGGCATCGAAGCCAGCCGAAAGCACCAGGAGATTGGGCCGGAATGCGGCAACCGCTGGCAGAACGGCGCCTGTCATCGCTGCGAGAACGGCCGCCCCGTCGGCGCCGGCGCCAATCGGAATGTTGAGGATGTTGCCGGCGACGCCGGTCTCGGATGCCTCGCCGGTACCAGGGAACAGGTGTGCCTGGTGGATGGAGGCGTAGAACACCGACTCGTCGTCATGGAAGATGTTCTGCGTGCCGTTGCCGTGGTGGACGTCGAAGTCGACGATGGCGACGCGTTCGGCTCCGTGAGTCGCCTGGGCGTGACGGGCGGCGATGGCGGCGTGATTGAAGAAGCAAAAGCCCATGGCCTGCCGGGCGCTGGCATGATGTCCGGGGGGGCGAGCCGCGGAAAAGGCGTTGTCGACGAGGCCGGTCATCACTTCGTCCACGGCGAGGCAGGCGGCGCCCGCCGCGAGCCTTGCAGCCTCGTAAGTTCCATTGGACAGGATGGTGTCGCTGCTGATCGACATCAGCCCGTCATGCGGCGCCTGAATGCGGATGTGGTCGACGTAGCCAGCCGGATGGACGCGCTGGATCTCTGCGTCGGTGACGGGGCGCGCTACGTCGCGGATCAGATTCTGGAACGCTTCGCCTTCAAGTTGCCGCTCGATGGCGATGATGCGGTCGGGCTGCTCGGGATGGTTTTCCGGGGCGAGATGGTCGCGATAGCGTGGGTGGCTCAGGAAAAGTGTCCGCATGCACCCTCTCCGCATGACGCCAGGCGGCGTCCGTGAAAATCCTAGGATAGAGGATGCCGCTGCAACCGTGCCGTCAAGTAGCAGGAAGGTTTAGCGTGGTGCTGCCGCGCGCGTCAGCCGATCGCGGATCGCCTCGCCCAGCCCGTGAGTGGGGATCGGCGCCACGGCGATTCCGGCGATATCCTGGCCGTCGGCCCGGCGCAGCATGTCAAACAGGTTGGCTGCCGCCTCGCGCAAGCTGCCCGTCGGGCTGAGATTGAAGACGCGCTTTGCATCTGCGACGCCGCGTACGGGCGTCCCGCCGAAGGCGAGCAGCGCTTCGTTGGGTTCGACGCGGCGGGCATCGAGACGAACGCGGGCATGCGGCGCGTAATGGGAGGCGAGCATGCCGGGTGCGACCGGGGCTGCGGATGGATCGCCTTCCGAGCGGACGACGGCAACACCAGCCGTCGCCTCGATCTCCTCGCGGGCAAGGCCGCCCGGCCGCAGAAGATAGGGGATGTCGTCGCGGACCTGCAGAATGGTCGATTCGAGGCCAACCTCGGTGCGACCGCCGTCAAGGATCAGCGGAACGCGGCGGGAGAGGTCGCCGTAGACGTGAGCGGCGGAGGTCGGGCTCACGTGACCCGAGGTGTTGGCGCTTGGCGCCACGATCGGCACGCCGGAGGCGCGGATCAGATCGAGCGCCACCCGGTGCGCCGGCATGCGCACGGCGAGCGTGTCGAGCCCCGCCGTGGCCAGCGAGGACACCGGGCAGTCCGGCCGGGACGGCAGTACCAGCGTCAATGGTCCTGGCCAGAAAGCTTCGGCCAGCCGCCGTGACAGCGGATCGAAGACGACCAGCGTTTCGGCCATGGCGATGCTGTCGACGTGAGCGATCAACGGATTGAAGGTTGGGCGCCCCTTGGCCTCGTATATGGCGGCCACAGCTTGCCCGTGCGTGGCGTCAGCGCCGAGGCCGTAGACGGTCTCGGTCGGAAAGGCGACGAGATTTCCCTGCCGGATGAGGTCGGCGGCACGACGGATGGATTCATCTGTTGCCGCTTCGATGCGGGCGAATTCTGGAGAACGGTTGGGCACGGGGGATCCTGTCGGAGCGTTTCGCCGGACGGGGCCTGTGTGAGACCAATCCATGGCGACGTCAAGGCGAAGGACGAGGGGAACCGAGATTTGACCGTGATCGGCTTCCTGATTACGGGCGAAAGGGGATTGGGAGATTTCGAGGAGGGGGGATGCGTATCGCGGTGTCGATCGAATATCCGAAACTGCGCGCCAAGGTGGATCGGCGACTCAAGATCATGCTGCGGCAGGACGATCTGGGGCTGCTTGAGGGCGGGCCTCGCATCGTCGAGGTCAGCGGTCCCCGGGCGCAGCGCAAGTCGCCGCCTAGAGCATTCGCCGACCAAATTGAAACATTTGGTCGTCCAGCGAATGCTCCAGATTCATTTGCTGGAGCAGCCGCTTTTCGATCAGGTTGATTCAACCTGATCGGCGGGTGCTCTAAAGGGCTGATTGCCCACCGTCGCGATCGATCATTCCCGGCAACCTCTTCCAGCCGTTGATAGACCGCTGACCCACGCGCTCGCGCCACGCGGACGTCATTGTCGGCACTCTTGGTTTCACCGGGGAGGCGAGTAACTGAGTCGCAAATGGCAGGACGGCGCTCGGCCGCCGGATGGAAGATCCGGTCATGGAGGGCATCACCGAGGGGCATCCTTGGTCTGTGCCGATTGCGGAAAGAGATGGAGGGCAGCGTATTGCAGGAGCATGATCGTCTTGCCGTCGCGGATGGCGCCCGAACCGATCATCGCCAGCGCCTCGTCGATGTCGACTTCGAGAACGGCGATGTCCTCGCCCTCGATCTCGTTGCCGCCGCCAGCTGAGATTCTGTCGCCGGGTTCGTACCGGCCGACGAAGAAATGCAGTCGCTCCGTAACCGAGCCGGGGCTCATGAAGGCGTCGAAGATCGGGCGGACGTCGCGCACGCGAAATCCCGTTTCCTCCTCCGTCTCGGCTCGGATGCGATCCTCGGGCGCGGCATCGTCGAGAAGTCCGGCCGGCGCTTCGATCAGCAAGTCGTCATGGCCGTTGACGAAGGCCGGATAGCGAAACTGGCGGGTCAGGATCACGGTGCGGCGGTCCGGGTCGTAGAGGAGGATCGTTGCGCCATTCCCCCGGTCGTAGGTCTCGCGCGATTGGCGCTGCCAGCTTCCGTCGCTGCGGCGGAAGGAAAAGGTTGTCTTCTTCAGGACGTACCAGTCGTTGGAGAGGACGGTGACGTCTTCCACGCGAACGCGATCGGCTATGCTCAAGATCGTATCCTTACCATTCGGGACTCTGGACCTGCCTCTAGTTTCGTGCAATATCGTGCATAGTCAAGAAATTTCGTGCAAATGGGGAATGCATGCTCACGTCTGAACGCAAGGCCTTGATCCAACAGGTATTGAGGCAGGAAGGCCGTCTCGTGGCCAAGGATTTCAGCCAGAAGCTTGGCGTGTCCGAGGATACGATCCGCCGGGATCTGCGCGAACTTGCCGGCGAGGGGTTGCTGCAGCGCGTGCATGGAGGAGCCCTGCCGGCCTCGTCGGCAGTTGCCGATTTCGCCGCGCGCGAACAAGTCGGCTCGTCGGTGAAGGCGCGGCTCGGACAGGCCGCCGCCCGCATGATCCAGCCCGGGCAGGTCGTCTTTCTCGACGGTGGCACGACGAACGTGCAGCTGGCGCGTCATCTTCCCCAGAACCTCAAGGCAGTCGTCGTGACCCACAGCCCGAGCATCGCCGTGGAACTCGTCCGCCATCCCCATGTGGAGGTCGAACTCATCGGCGGCAGGCTGTTCAAGCATTCCATCGTCGCGGTGGGGGCGACCTCCGCCGAGGCGATCTCGCGCATCCGCGCCGATCTCTTCTTCATGGGCGCGACCGGCATTCATCCGGAAACCGGCGTCACCACCGGCGACCGGGAGGAAGCGGCGATCAAGCGCCTGATCGCCCGTCAGTCGGCGGAAACCATCGTGCTGGCGACGCGCGAAAAGCTGGGGGCGGCGTCGCCCTACCAGATCATGCCGCTCAGCGATGCCGGTACTCTCGTGACGGTGTCGGACCTTGGCGAAGAGGTGCTCGCCCCCTTCAGGGCCTCCGGCCTGACCCTGGTCGAGGCATGACCGAAGCTGTCAGGAAAACGACGATTTTGCGAGTCCGAACAGATGGATCCCGGCGGGTTTCCGTCGCATCCCCGTTGACTCTTCGAAAGCCTCTCCTATACTGGAACATATAGAGAACAAAACCACGGAAAAGGGGGTTTGAACCGTGCTCGCCAGCGAGTCGACGGACAGGATCGCTATGCTTCGACGGCAGGTTGCCCAATTGGAACGGGCACGCGGCCGGCGCGATGATCGTGCCGATCCAGGAGCTGTGGAAGAATTGGCCGGCGTGCCGGTGCACGACATCGCGCCCGCCGCAGTTCGTGCCGCGCCGACTTCCGTCTTTCGCGGTGGCCGGGTCGCGAACGCCTGGGCGGGCGCGGAGACGACGGCGCTTCCCTTCGGCCATCCGGAGGTCGATGCGGCGACGGGCGGCCTCAAGCGTGGTGCGCTGCACGACGTGAGCCCGGCTGGTGCGCCCGACATGGCTTCGGCAACCGGCTTCGCACTGGCCTGCGCCGGGCTGCTGCTGAGAGCGGCCGGGCGGGACAGCCTCTGGCTTTGGGTGCGGGCCGAGATGGCCGGGCGCGAGGCCGGCGAACCCTATGGGCCTGGCCTGGCCGCTTTCGGCCTCGATCCGTCGCGGCTCGTCGCGGTGACGGCCGGCGATACTGCCGACGTGCTGCGCGCTGCCGAGGAAGGGCTTGCCGCCCGCGCCTTCGCGGCGGTGTTGATCGAACCCTTCGGCGACGACCGCCGGCTGGATCTGACGGCCTGCCGCCGCTTGTCGCTGATCGCCGATGGCGGCCGCGCCACCGGTATCCTGCTGAGGACGGGCGGCGTGCCGGGACCGACCAGCGCCGTCACGCGCTGGCGCATCTCGGCCGCCCCGAGCGACGGCGGCCGACACCCCGGCAATCCGGTTTTCGCGGCCGACCTCGCGCGTAACCGCCTTGGTCCTGTCGGCGGGTGGATGATGGAGTGGCGTATCGATGAGCAATCCTTCCGAACCCCGCGCGTCAGGCCTAAAACCCAGGGGGTCGGCCCCTTGGCAGTCCCGCTATCTGGTCGCCTGGCTGCCGCATCTGGCAACCGACCGTCTCGCCCGTCTGGATCGGGAGCGGTCGTCCCCTTCCGCATCGGCTGAGACAGCTGCGCGCCCGCCCATGGTGCTGACGGCGAAGCATCGGAGCGCCGTGCGTCTCGCCCATGTCGACGAGCAGGCGGTGCGGCTTGGGTTGCAGCCGGGGCTCGGTCTGGCCGATGCCCGCGCCCGCGTACCCGGGCTCGATGTGCGGGCCGCCGACCCCGAGGCCGATGCCGCCTTCCTCGATCGTCTCTGCGATTGGGCGCAGCGCTATACGCCGCTGGCCGGCCGCCGCATTGGTACGTCGTCCGTCGACTTGGAGTTTCCCTATCCGGAGGATTTCACGCTGGTCCTCGACATTGCCGGCTGCGCCCATCTGTTCGGTGGCGAAGAGGCGTTGGCGGCCGACATGGCGCAACGGCTCGAACGACAGGGGATGACGGTCGTCATCGCCATCGCCTCGACCATCGGCGCCGCCCATGCGCTTGCTGCCTTCGGGCGAGGCGGGCGGTTGCAGGCCGGCGAGGAGCGGCGAGCGCTGGCAGGCCTGCCCATGGCGGCGCTGCGGCTCGACGCGATGACTGTGGATGCGCTCGCCCGCGTTGGTCTCAAGCGCATCGGCGACCTGATGGACGGCCCACGCGCCCCGCTCACCGCCCGCTTCGGCCGTACTCCGCTCATCCAGCTCGACAGGGCGCTGGGGCTCGCCGACGAGGCCTTTTCTCCACGACTGCCCGTCGCTCCTTATTGCGCCGAGCGACGCTTCTTCGAGCCGATTGCCCGTCAGGAAGATGTGCGCGCCGTCGCCCTGTCGCTGATCGGCGCACTGGCCGAACGGCTGGAGGCCGCTGGCGAGGGGGCGTTGCGTCTTCGCCTCAGCCTCTGGCGCGTCGATGGCGCGCTCGCCCATGTCGAGGCGGGCCTCAGCCGGCCAAGCCGCGAGGCAACGGTCATGCAGGATATCCTCTGCCGCCGGCTCGACAGCCTCGCCGAGGATTTCGACGCCGGCTATGGCTTCGACTGCGTCACCGTCGCCGTGACCGAGGCGAGCCGTCGCGACGCCGAGGTCCTGTCGCTTGCCGGGGCCGACACGGCGCTGGAACTGACCCGCTTCGTCGACCGGGTCGGGGCCCGCATCGGCCGGGGCCGCGTGCGGCGTCTCAAGTTCTATGCGAGCCATATTCCCGAGCGGGCAAGCCGCGCCGTGCCGGCCCACGTGGCGGAAGAGGGCAGCTTCCCGGCATCCGATGTCCTGCCCGGCGATCCGCCCGAGCGGCCGATCCGTCTGTTCGCTCAGCCGGAACTGGTGGAAGCGATGGCCTCGGTGCCGGATGGTCCGCCGCTCCGCTTTCGCTGGCGGCGCGTCACGCATGAGGTGAAGCGCGCCGAGGGACCGGAGCGGATCGCCGGCGAGTGGTGGCGGCAGGAGGCGCCGACGCGCGACTATTTCCGCGTCGAGGACGCCGAGGGGCGCCGCTTCTGGATGTTCCGCGAAGGCCTCTTTCAGGTCGAAACCACGCATCCGCGCTGGTTCGTGCACGGACTGTTTGCCTGAGGAGCGGAGGCGATCATGACCGCCTATGCCGAGCTTGCCGCCGTCACCAACTATTCCTTCCTGCGCGGCGCCTCTCACCCCCTGGAGATGGTGGGAGCGGCCGGGCAGCTTGGCTATGCCGGCATCGGCATCGCCGACCGCAACACGCTGGCCGGCGTCGTGCGCGCTCATGTGGCAGCCAAGGAATACGGCGTGCGGCTCGCCGTCGGCTCCCGTCTCGTCTTTGCCGACGGCACGCCAGACATCCTCGCCTATCCCAAGGATCGCGCCGCTTATGGCCGGCTCTGCCGTCTGCTGACTACCGGTAACAGGCGGGCAGAGAAGGGCGATTGCATCCTGACGGTTGACGATCTCAAGGCGTTTTCGGAAGGGCTTCGGTTGATCGCGGTGCCGCCACGGCGTCGTCTGCCGGCCTTCGATGCCCAGGTGAAGACGCTCGCTGGTGATTTGCCCGACCAGCTTTGGCTCGGCGTCACCATGCCGCGCCTCGGCGACGACCGACGGCGCCTTGCCGGTTTTGCAACCTTGGCAAAATCGGCCGGCATCAAGCCGATCGCCCTCGGCGACCCGCTCTACCACACCCCCGAACGGCGACCGCTACAGGACATCGTCACCTGCGTCCGCGAGCACGTCACCATCGACGAGGCCGGCTTCCGCCTTGAACAGAATGCCGAACGCCATCTCAAGCGCCCGGAAGAAATGGAGCGCTTGTTCGCCGACCTGCCGCAGGCGGTGAGCGAGACGGTGCGTTTCCTTGATGGGCTCGGCTTCTCGCTCGACGAACTCAAGTATGAATATCCGCGCGAAGCCTTCGAGGGCTACGCCACGGCCGCCGAGGCATTGAGAGCCTTGGTCGAAGAGGGAGTAAAGCGCCGCTTTCCGGAGGGAGTTGACGAGGCAATCCGCAAGACCATCGAGCATGAACTCGCCATCATCGCCCAGAAGGAATACGAGCCCTATTTCCTCACCGTCTACGATATCGTCCGCTATGCGCGCTCGCAGAGCATTCTCTGTCAGGGGCGCGGATCCGCCGCCAATTCCGTCGTCTGCTATTGCCTCGGAATTACCGACGTGGATCCCAGGCGAGGCGATCTGCTGTTCGAGCGCTTCATCTCGATCGAGCGCGACGAGCCGCCGGATATCGACGTCGATTTCGAGCATGGCCGGCGCGAGGAGGTGATGCAGTACATCTACCAGCGCTACGGTCGGGAGAAGGCCGGTATCGCCGCCACGGTGATCACCTACCGTGGCCGCAGTGCCGTGCGCGAGGTGGGCAAGGTGTTCGGCCTTACCGATGATGCGGTGACGGCGTTGTCCGGTTCTGTCTGGGGCTCGCCATCGAAGGGACTGAAGGACGACGACGCCCGCCGCACCGGCTTCGACCCCACCGAGGCGCGTCTCGCCATGGTGCTGAAATACGCCGGCGAACTCTCGGGCTTTCCGCGCCATCTCAGCCAGCATGTCGGTGGTTTCGTGTTGACGGCGGGCCGGCTCGACGAAGCCGTGCCGATCGGCAACGCCGCCATGGCCGACCGCACCTTCGTCGAATGGGACAAGGATGACCTTGACGCGCTTGGCATGCTGAAGGTCGACATTCTCGCCCTGGGCATGCTGACGGCGCTCGCCAAGGCGCTGAAGATGCTTGGCGAGCAATACGATCGACACTGGACGCTCGCCAGCCTGCCGGCCGAACGGAAGGCGGTCTACGCCATGATCCAGCGCGCCGACACGCTCGGCGTCTTCCAGATCGAGAGCCGGGCGCAGATGAGCATGCTGCCGCGCCTCAGACCGAACCATTTCTATGATCTCGTCATCGAGGTGGCGATCGTCCGTCCAGGGCCGATCCAGGGCAACATGGTCCATCCCTATCTCAGGCGGAGGCAGGGCATCGAGCAGGTCAATTATCCTTCGCCGTCACCCGAGCACGGTCCGAAAAATGAACTGGAACAGGTGCTCGGCAAGACGCTGGGCGTGCCGCTTTTCCAGGAACAGGCGATGCGCATCGCGATCGTCGCCGCCGGTTTCACGCCAGGCGAGGCGGACAAGCTCCGACGCGCCATGGCCACCTTCCGCCGCATGGGCACCATCCACACCTTCCGCGACAAGATGGTCGAGGGCATGGCTGGGCGCGGTTACGATCGCAGCTTCGCCGAGAATTGCTTCAGGCAGATCGAAGGCTTCGGCGAATACGGCTTTCCCGAAAGCCACGCCGCGAGCTTCGCGCTGCTGGTCTACGCCTCGGCTTTCATCAAGTGCTACTATCCGGACGTCTTCGCCGCCTCGCTGCTCAACGCCCAACCGCTCGGGTTCTATGCGCCGGCCCAGATCGTGCGTGACGCGCGCGATCATGGCGTCACCGTGCGACCGCCGGACATCAACCTCTCGGAGTGGGATGCGACGCTGGAGCCCGGCGCGCCGGAGGTGATGCCGCATCCGCGCCACGCCTCGATGGCCGGGCATATCCGGACGACCCATGCCCTTCGCCTCGGCTTCCGCGAGGTGGAAGGCCTCAAGGAAAATGACGGCCGACTAGTCGCCGAGCGTCGTGACAGGGGCTACGACTCCGTCCGCGACGTCTGGCTCCGCACTGGCCTGCCGAGCTCGACGCTGGAACGGCTTGCCGACGCCGATGCCTTCGCCTCGCTCGGGCTCAGCCGGCGTGATGCGCTTTGGGCGGTGCGCGGTCTTGGACGTTCCGGCGACAAGGACGACCTGCCACTGTTCCTGGCAGCCGAGGGTGCGGGGCGCGAAACCGAGCCGGACATGCACCTGCCGCCGATGCTGCCGGGCGAGGAGGTGGTGATGGACTATCGTCATCTCCGGATGTCGCTGCGTGCCCATCCTGTCAGTTTCCTGCGCTCCCATCTCGATCGCCTGCGCGCCATGCCCTGCGACGACCTGACGCGGACCGCCGACGGCCGCCGTGTCACGGTGGCCGGCCTCATCGTGGTGCGTCAGCGACCGGGCACTGCCAAGGGCACCATTTTCCTGACGCTCGAAGACGAGAGCGGCATCGCCAACATCGTCGTCTGGGCCAAGGTGTTCGAGGCGCATCGCGCCATCGTGCTCGGGTCCCGCATGGTATCGGTCACCGGCCGCATGCAGTCCGAAAGTGGCGTCATCCATGTGGTGGCCGACCGCATCGTCAACCTGACGCATCTGCTCGGCCACCTCGCGTCCGACAACGCGGCGGCGGCGCTGACCCCGCCCGGCGAGGCGGTGCGCGCCACCGACAAGGGCGGTGGGCTGCCCGATCCCATCTACCAGCCGCCTCATCCGGCCAACGCGCCCCTGCCGGCCGAACCGGACGTGGCCGCCGACCTTGATGTTCCCGCTCGGGCAACCCGGCATGTGCCCGCGCGACGGCGGGCGTGAGGCGACTGTTTGGGCATGCATTGTCGGCGGCGAACAGATAAGGCTTGGGCATGACGAGGTGAGGGACACATGTTGGCATACGATCTGGCGCACTGGGCGACCTTCTTCGTGGCGGTTTTTCTGCTGAACGTCTCGCCGGGGCCGGATATTGCCTTCATCCTCGGTCATACGGCGCGCGGTGGCCGCCGGCAGGGGATGGCCGCCATGTTCGGCCTCTGGGCCGGCGCCTTCTGTCACGTGGTCTTTGCTGCCATTGGCCTGTCGGCCATCGTCGCGACTTCGGCCGCTGCCTTCTCGCTGGTGAAGTGGGCCGGCGTCGCCTATCTCGCCTTCCTGGGCGTTCAGGCCTTGCGCTCGAAAGCCACTGCGTTTGATGTCGGGGAAGACCCGGCCGAAAGTCGCCTCTCCGCCGTCTTCCTGCAGGGCATGCTGGTCGACATCCTGAACCCAAAGGTGGCGATCTTCTTTCTCGCCTTCCTGCCGCAGTTCGTCGTCGAGGGCGCCGGGCCGGTGCCGCTGCAGCTTCTGCTGCACGGCGTTCTGATCGTCGTGGTTGCCGCGACGGTGGAGCCCTTGGTGGTTCTTGGGGGCGCCTGGCTGACGGCGCGGTTGCGCGCCAGCACTCGGCTTACCCTGTGGCTCGACCGTTCGCTGGGGGCGCTCTTCATCGGCCTTGCCGCGAAGCTCGCCGCCCTCCAGCGTTGAGGGCTCACCTCACAGCGTCACGCCTGTTTTGAAGATGACGATTTCCTTGATGTCGTTTGTTTCGTTCTTGGTCGGCTTTCCGGATGCGATGTCGAGGACGGCCTCGACGAAGCTGTCGCGGAGGCCCTCGACGGTGGTCTTTCCGGTGGCGATGGGACCGGCGTCGAAGTCGATCCAGTGCGGCTTGCGGCCGGCAAGGTCGGAGTTGGTGGCGATCTTCATGGTGGGGACGACGCCGCCGAGCGGCGTGCCGCGACCGGTGGTGAACAGCACCATGTGACAGCCCGAGGCGGCGAGCGCGGTGACGGCGACGCCGTCATTGCCTTCTCCACCGCCTTGGCGATGTTGTCGGCGAGGCCGTTGATGCAGCCGACCAGCGGCACGATGAAGAGGTCGTTGCGAATGCCGATGTCGCCATTGACCCGCTCATAGGCCGAGATGGTCGGCACCGGACCGCCATTCTGCGGACGGGCCGCGACATTGCCGGCGTATTGATAGTCGAGGATGTCGCCGAGCGCGGTCTTGAGATTGTGGACGTGGACATGCGCTCCCTTGGCGATCGCCTCGCGGGCGATGCCGATCACCGCGCCGTATTTGATCACCTTGTCGCCGGCGGCGATGTCCTTCAGGGCGAACTTGTGCGCCTGCGGCACGTCGTCGCCGAGTGTGAGACCGAAGGCGTCGATCACGGTGCCCTTGGCGAGCGGCTCGAGGGCGACGGCGACGCTGTCGTCGGGGTGGATCTTGAGAACGCGCGGCATGGCTCTCATCCTTGGGACTTGAGGCGAAGGGACCGGCGCATCCGAGCGCCGGTCTTGTGACATATGGGGGCTGGGCGCCGCCCAATCAGCAGTCTTGCTCAGCGGGCGTCGATCAACTGGCCAAGACGCTCGAAGCTCATCGGCTCGGTGGTCAGCGCGGCGAAGTCGGCGAGGACGGCACTCCTGAGCGCCGGCGTGTCGATCGACTTGCCCCAGAAGGCGGCCTCGCCGAGATAGGCGGCAACCATCGCCTCGCGGCCCTTCTCCGTGCCGTCGTCGAGCGCACCGATCGCCTTCACCTTGGCGAGGATGTCGGCGCCGTCGCGCGGCGGATAGGCCTCCGCACCCTGGAAGCGGCCGAGGTAGAACACCAGCCAGGCGGCGAGCGCCAGCGTCATCAACGGCGCCGGCTTGCCGTTTCGATCCATGTAGGCGAGGAGACGGT
>NZ_JAMDLI010000008.1:456917-457843 GCF_023721815.1 Pleomorphomonas sp. JP5 | reverse complement strand
ACGACGCCGCCGAGCGGCGTGCCGCGACCGGTGGTGAACAGCACCATGTGACAGCCCGAGGCGGCGAGCGCGGTGACGGCGACGCCGTCATTGCCCGGCGCCGACAACAGGTTGAGACCGGGCTTGGTGATCCTGCCGGTGTAGCCGATCACGTCGCGCACCGTGGAGAGACCGGCCTTCTGGGTGCACCCGAGCGACTTCTCCTCCAGCGTCGAGATGCCGCCCGCCTTGTTGCCCGGCGACGGGTTCTCGTAGATCGGCTGGTTGTTGTCGACATAGTAGCGCTTGAAGTCGTTGATCAGCGCCACCGTCTTGTCGAACACCTCGCGGTTCTCCGAGCGTTCCATGAGGAGCTGTTCGGCGCCGAACATCTCCGGAACCTCGGTGAGCACGGTGGTGCCGCCGATGCCGGTCAGCCAGTCCGAGAAGGCGCCGAGCAGCGGATTGGCGGTGATGCCGGAGAAGCCGTCCGAGCCGCCGCACTTGAGGCCGATGCGAAGTCGATCGGCGCCGACCTCGGTACGCCTGTCGGCCTTCATCTTTGCCGAGAGCTCGCGGCAGATGGTCAGCGCCTCGGCCATCTCGTCGCCAGCTTCTTGGCTGGTCAGGAAACGGACGCGGTCGGGGTCGGGCAGCTCCAGTCCTTCCCTGAAGTAGGCCTTGGTGTTGTTCTCGCAGCCGAGGCCGAGCACCAGAACGCCGCCGGCATTGGGGTGCGTCACATAGTTCTGCAGGATGCCGCGCGTGTTGGCGAGGTCGTCGCCGAGCTGCGAGCAGCCGTAGGGGTGCGAGAGGACGGTAACCTTGGAGCCCTCGGGCAGCAGCCCCTCCTTCTCCACCGCCTTGGCGATGTTGTCGGCGAGGCCGTTGATGCAGCCGACCAGCGGCACGATGAAGAGGTCGTTGCGAATGCCGATGTCGCCATT
>NZ_JAMDLI010000008.1:455305-456817 GCF_023721815.1 Pleomorphomonas sp. JP5 | reverse complement strand
TTCTCCACCGCCTTGGCGATGTTGTCGGCGAGGCCGTTGATGCAGCCGACCAGCGGCACGATGAAGAGGTCGTTGCGAATGCCGATGTCGCCATTCACCCGCTCATAGGCGGCGATCGTCGGGATAGGGCCGCCGTTCTGCGGACGGGCCGCGACGTTGCCGGCGTAGCTGTAGTCGAGGATGTCGCCGAGCGCGGTCTTGAGATTATGGACGTGGACATGCGCCCCTCGGGCGATCGCCTCGCGGGCGATGCCGATCACCGCGCCGTATTTGATCACCTTGTCACCGGCAGCGATGTCCTTCAGGGCGAACTTGTGCGCCTGCGGCACGTCGTCGCCGAGCGTGAGACCGAAGGCGTCGATCACGGTGCCCTTGGCGAGCGGCTCGAGGGCGACGGCGACGCTGTCATCGGGGTGGATCTTGAGAACGCGCGGCATGGCTCTCATCCTTGGGACTTGAGGCGAAGGGACCGGCGCCACGAAAGCGCCGGTCTTTGACATATGGGGACAGGGCATCGCCCCGTCAGATAGGCCCGCTCAGCGGGCGTCGATCAACTGGCCAAGACGCTCGATGCTCATCGGCTCGGCGGTCAGCGCGGCGAAGTCGGCGAGGACGGCGCTCCTGAGCGCCGGCGTGTCGATCGACTTGCCCCAGAAGGCGGCCTCGCTGAGATAGGCGGCGATCATCGTCTCGCGGCCCTTGTCCGTGCCGTCGTCGAGCGCGCCGATCGCCTTCACCTTGGCGAGGATGTCGGCACCGTCGCGCGGCGGATAGGCCTCCGAACCCTTGAAGCGGCCGAGGTAGAACACCAGCCAGGCGGCGAGCGCCAGCGTCATCAACGGCGCCGGCTTGCCGTTTCGATCCATGTAGGCGAGGAGACGGTAACCGGTCGAGGAACTTCGCACCCACCTTGGTGGTGACCGCCTCGCCCACCGTCTCGACGCCGGAGATCAGGCTGAGGGCGCAGAGCGCGGTATGAGCGCCATTGAGGATCGCCACCTTGCGCGCCTTGTAGGGCGTGGCGTCGGGAACGACGACGGTATCGGGATCGTGCTGGGCCAGCGGCAGGCGCAGCTCCGGCTGGCCGGGCTTCTGCTCGATGACGAAGAAGTGGAACAGCTCGCCGGTGGTCATGAACCGGTCGGTATAGCCGAGCTCCCGCTCGATCGCCTCGGCGTCGGCCTTCGGATAACCCGGCACGATGCGGTCGACCAGCGTGTTGTAGAAGGCGTTGGCCTCCTTCACCCAGGCGATGAAGGCGGGCTCGAGGCTCCATTCCTCGGCATGCCGCAGCACGATGCGGCGGAGCTCGTCGCCGTTGTGGTCGATCAGTTCGCAGGCGATCATCTGCCAGCCGGCATCAAGCTTGCCGCCGAACGCCTTCCAGCGCTCGTGCAGCAGGCGCGTCATCTTGGCCGGGAAGGAGGCCTGCGGCGCATCCGTATACTTGACCGTCGGCACATAGGCGATGCCGGCGTCGGTGGTGTTGGAGATGACGACGGTGATCTCCGG
>NZ_JAMDLI010000008.1:453114-455205 GCF_023721815.1 Pleomorphomonas sp. JP5 | reverse complement strand
GGGAAGGAGGCCTGCGGCGCATCCGTATACTTGACCGTCGGCACATAGGCGATGCCGGCGTCGGTGGTGTTGGAGATGACGACGGTGATCTCCGGATCGCGGGCGAGAGCCAACACCTCGCCCCAGTGCTGATGGGCGCCAATCTCCTTCAGGACCGAGCCGACGATGCGGGCTTCCGACACCTTGGAGCCATCGTCGGCGACGCCGCGCGACAGCACGGTGTAGAGCCCGTCCTGCTCGTTCAGCCAGTGCGGGTTGCCCTGGGCGATCGGCCGGACGACGACGACGCCCCAGTCGAGGCCGCCGGCCTCGTTCATGCGGTCGATCTTCCAGTCGACGAAGGCGCGCAGGAAGTTGCCTTCGCCCCATTGCAGGATGCGGGCGCGCGGCCGGGGGCGACCGTTGAGGGCGGATGCGTCGATGGTGTTCATGATGGATTCCTCGCCCTCAGCACTCGATCAGGATCTTCAGCGTCGTGGCGCGGGCCTCGGTCCAGTAGGGCAGCGCCTTGTCGGCGTCCTTGAAGGGGAACACCTTGGAGATCAGATCGTCGGGGGCATGGTCGAGGCCTTCGAGATAGGCGATCACCGCCTTGAAGTCGTCGATGGTGGCGTTGCGGGAGCCGTGGATGTCCAGCTCCTTCATGTTGAAATACTTGGTGTCGTAGGTGACCGGCGCCTTGGAGTAGCCGATGTAGACGATGCGGCCGGCAAAGCAGGCCAGATCGACGGCCTGGGTGAAGGTGGCTGGCAGGCCCACCGCCTCGATCACCACGTCGGCGCCGTCGCCGCCGGTCAGCTCGTTCACGCGCGCCACCACGTCGTCCTTGCCGGCGTCGATGGCGTGTTTGGCGCCATACTTCAGCGCCATGGCCGTCTTGTCGCCGAGATCGACGGCGATCACCTCGGCGCCGCGCGCCACCGCACCGGCCACAGCCCCCATGCCGATCATGCCGCAGCCGATCACCACCACGCGGTCTCCGGCCTCGACCTGGCCGCGATCCACCGCATGGAAGCCCACCGACAGCGGCTCGACGAGCGCCAGATGGCGCGGGGCCAGCGTGTCGTTGAGGATCAGCTTGCCATAGGGCAGCGCGATCTTCTCGGCGAGGCCGCCTTCCTGCTGGACGCCCAGCGTCTTGTTGTAGCGGCAGGCGTTGACGCGGCCCTTGCGACAGGACGAGCAGGTGCCACAGGCCGTGTACGGCACGACGATGACCCGCTTGCCCGGCGCATACTCGGCCGGCACGTCCACCCCGGTGCAGACGATCTCGGCGCCGATCTCGTGTCCGGGAATGCGCGCCAGGCTGACCAGCGGGTTGAGACCGGCAAAGGTGTTGAGGTCGCTGCCGCAAAGCCCGACGTGCTTTACCGCCACCAAAACCTCGCCCGAACCCGCAACAGGCTCTGCCACCTCGTGAAACGAACTCCGACCAGAACCGTCGATCTTCAAAGCACGCATGAACCGGTCGAGGAACTTCGCACCCACCTTGGTGGTGACCGCCTCGCCCACCGTCTCGACGCCGGAGATCAGGCTGAGGGCGCAGAGCGCGGTATGCGCGCCATTGAGGATCGCCACCTTGCGCGCCTTGTAGGGCGTCGCATCCGGAACGACGACGGTGTCGGGATCGTGCTGGGCGAGCGGCAGACGCAGCTCCGGCTGGCCGGGCTTCTGCTCGATGACGAAGAAGTGGAACAATTCGCCGGTTGTCATGAAGCGGTCGGTATAGCCGAGCTCCCGCTCGATGGCCTCGGCGTCGGCCTTCGGATAACCCGGCACGATACGGTCGACCAGCGTGTTGTAGAAGGCGTTGGCCTCCTTCACCCAGGCGATGAAGGCCGGCTCTAGGCTCCATTCCTCGGCATGCCGCAGCACGATGCGGCGGAGTTCGTCGCCATTGTGGTCGATCAGCTCACAGGCGATCATCTGCCAGCCGGCATCAAGCTTGCCGCCGAAGGCTTTCCAGCGCTCGTGCAGCAGGCGTGTCATCTTGCCGGGGAAGGAGGCCTGCGGCGCATCCGTATACTTGACCGTCGGCACATAGGCGATGCCGGCGTCGGTGGTGTTGGAGATGACGACGGTGATCTCCGG
>NZ_JAMDLI010000008.1:0-453014 GCF_023721815.1 Pleomorphomonas sp. JP5 | reverse complement strand
TTACCGCCACCAAAACCTCGCCCGAACCCGCAACAGGCTCTGCCACCTCGTGAAACGAACTCCGACCAGAACCGTCGATCTTCAAAGCACGCATGACCGCCTCCCATCGAAGCGCGATTCACTGCCGATTGCTCGCAATGTCCGCTTCTGTCTATTATCGATATCTAGACAAATAGCCCCTGGGTTGTCAAAGCGTATTTTGGACAGGAGGCTGTCTGATCGCCGCCTGTCGGGGCGAGGTTCGCGCTACCGGGCTCGGTGTGCTATCATGTATCGAAGCCGCAGAGACCGCCGTCGCTCTCCACCGCCGGTCGGTCGGATCCAGCAAGGAGGTGTGTCATGACGCCCGCCGCGCTCTATTGGCTGTTCGCGCTCGCCATCACGGTCCACAATATCGAGGAAGGGCTATTCCTGCCCTCCTATGCGGGCGCCAAGTCGCGCCTCTCCGGTCGCGTTACGCCGTTCGCCTTCCGTTTCGCTTTGGTGATGCTGACGGCCGTGGTTTACGGGATCGTCGCGTTCGCGGTGGCCGGAAGCCAGCACGGCTCGGAACTGCTGGCGGGCCTCGCGGTGGTGATGACCGTCAACGCTGTTGTTCCACATCTCGCTCTGACCTTGGCGTTCCGCCGCTACGCGCCGGGAACAGGCACTGCCCTCTGCATCGTGCTGCCATTGTCGCTGCTGGTCGTCATCAACGGCTTCGCCACTGGTATGATAACCGGAGGAAGCCTGTTGATCGCTGCCGTCGTGGTTGCCGTGGCTCTGCTGGTCGCCATCCCCTTGCTGTTCTCAACCGGACGCTTTGTCGAGCGGCATGTTTTCGGGGTGTCGGCAAGCGGCGCGACATAGAGTTCCAGAGCGTCGCTGTCCGTCAGCCCTGAAACACTCTGCGGGATTGTCCTAATTGCAAATGCCTCGCAACTGCAATTAGGCTCCATCAAGGTCGAAGCCACGAGGCTCCGTCGCAGCAGAGAGGAAAAGGGAAATGACCGTTCACGTGATCTATGGGTCGGACTCCGGCCGCACCAAAGCGGCTGCCGCCAAGATCGCCGCCAAGCTCGACGCCAAGGTCATCAATATCAACGACGCGACGGCGGCCGATTTCGAGGCATGCGATCTTCTGGTTCTCGGTTCGCCCACCTATGGCGAGGGCGACCTCCAGGCCGATTGGGAAAGCGGCGTCGACGTGCTTGGCGAAGCCGATCTCTCGGGCAAGAAGGTGGCCATTTTCGGCCTTGGCGATCAGAGCACCTATCCGGACAGCTTTGTCGACGCCATGGGGACGCTCTATGAGGCGGTTGTCGAGAAGGGCGCCGAAGTCATCGGGTTCACCGAAACCAAGGGCTACGAGTTCGAGGGCTCGACCGCCGTCCGTGACGGCCGGTTCGTGGGCCTCGTTCTCGATCAGGACAACCAGGCGGGCAAGTCCGAGAAGCGGATCGCGGCATGGACCAGCCAGATTCTCTGACCTCCGTCAGCGGCCGCATCGTCAACCACTCGCTCTATGAGTTGGACAAGGGCGTGCGGCATCTGTTCATGCTGACCGTCTCCTGGGCGGATCTGCCGGGCGTGGTCGCCCGGCTGGCCGCCGATCGGGTGGACCACTACGTCCACCGGCTCAACGATAGCCGCGTCAACCTGTTCTTCGGGCGGGCAGCCCTGGTGGAGACAGTCCGCCGCTTCGTCGACAAGCCGCTCTGCGAGCTGACGGCGGAGGAGGATTTCATGCTCGGCACGTTGCTCGGCTACGATCGCGAACAGCAGTGCCGCCGCTATCTCGAAAGGACGGCCATATCCGAGCGGAAGCCTTATGTCGGCGACGGGATGTCTGTATCGGCGCCTCTTTGCTGAGCGAGCGCCTCAACCGCCGATCAACGAAGCCGCCAGCGGCACCAGAACGGCCGTCAGCAGGCCGTTCAGGCTCATGCCGACGCCGGCAAAGGTGCCGGTGAGCGGATGCACCTGAAAGGCGCGCGCCGTTCCGACGCCATGCGCGGCGAGACCGAGGGCGAAGCCGCGCGCCCGGCGGTCGGTGATGCGCAGGAAATTCAGGAGCGGCGTCGCCATCACCGCGCCGGCAATGCCGGTGGCAACCACGATGATTGCCGTCAGCGAAGCATCGCCTCCAACCGATTGCGAGATGCCCATGGCGACGCCCGAGGTCGCAGACTTCGGCAGCGACGAGATGGTGATCATCGCGGGCAGGTCGAAGATGGCGGCGCACACGATCACCGAACCGATGGTCGCCGCCGATCCGACGGCTAGCGCGGCGACGATCGGCACCAGCGAGCGGAGGACGACCCGTCGGTTCTCGTAGAGCGGCAGGGCAAGGGCGACGGTTGCCGGGCCGAGCAGGAAGTGGATGAAGTAGGCGCCGTCGAAATAGGTTTCGTAAGGGGTGCCGCTAACCACGAGGATCGTGCCGATTACCCAGACCGAGTGAAGAACCGGGTTGGCGAGCGGGTTGCGCCGGGCCAGCAGCGACAGGCGATCGACGATCGTGTAGACGACGAGAGTCAGCGTCAGCCAGAACAGCGCGCCGCCGGTAAGGTGGGACCAGAGGCCTTCGGACGCGTTCATTCCTCGCTCTCCGTCGGGGCTGGAAACCAGCGTGACACCAGCCGGAACGTATAGGCGGTCACGGCAATCGAGAATGCCGTTGTCACCACGATTATGGCGAGTACGCCGACGACGTTTGCCTCGAGAATGCCGAGGCGCTGCACGATGCCGACGCCGGCCGGAACGAAGAGCAGCGCCATCTGCTGCACCAGCGTTTCGCAGGTCTTGTCGATCTCCTCGCTGCGCAGCGAGAAGGGCAGCCATTCCCAGCGGTCCCGCACGAGAAAGAAGCCAAACAGCAACACGAGTCCGACGACGGGAGCCGGCACGGGCAAATGCGTCGTGTAGGCGAAAATCTCACCGACGAGCTGGCAGAGCAGCACCACCGCGAGTCCGACGACCATGGGAGATCCTCAGGCAGGTTTCAACGTGGCACCCGAATAGTCGACCTTGCCGACCTCGTCCAATGCGTAGTTCGCGACGCAGCCGCGCGCTTTGCCTCTTGGGCGGGTCAGGCGCTGCGCCCGATCGACTTCAGCACCTCGTCGCCCGTCAGCCGGGCAGGGCGGCCGAACAGGAAGCCCTGGGCCTCCTCGCAGCCTTCCTCTTCGAGAATGCTGAGCTGGCCGACCGTCTCGACGCCTTCGGCCAGCACCGGCACGTCGAGGCTGCGGCCGAGCGCCACCACCGCCTTGACGATGGCCCGCGAGTCTTCCTTCTCCTCGGCTTCCGACAGGAAGGAACGGTCGATCTTGATCTTGTCGAAGGGGAACGAGTTCAACGTGTCGAGCGAGGAGTAGCCTGTTCCGAAATCGTCGAGCGCCACGGTGACGCCCAGCGCCTTGAGTTGCCTCAGGACATGCAGGGCATGCGCCTTGTCGCCGATGATGGTCGACTCGGTGATTTCCAGTTCGAGGCGCTGTGGCGCAAAGCCGGTCTCGAGCAGCGTTTCGTGAACCAGCTTGACGATGTCGTCGTTGGCGATCTGAACTGGCGACAGGTTGACGGCGACGCGAAGGTCATCATTCCAGGCCGCGGCGTCCTGGCAGGCACGCCTCAGCACCCAGCGGCCGATGGGCAGGATGGCGCCGCACTCCTCGGCTATGGGTATGAAGACGTCCGGTGGAATGGCGCCGCGCGTCGGATGCGTCCAGCGGATGAGGGCCTCGTAGCCGATGGTTTCGCGGGACCGGATGTTCTTCTGCACCTGATAGGTCAGGTGGAACTCCTCCCGGTCGAGCGCATCCCACAGATCCCGCGCCATGGTCCGCCGCTCGCGCGAGGCTTCATCCATTTCCGCTTCATAGAAGCAGACGTTCTGCGTCACCGATCGCTTGGCGCGATATTTCGCAAGATCGGCATTGTTGACGAGCTGCTCCGCATCCACCGCATCGTCCGGGTAGATGGCGACGCCGATCGAAACGCTGACGGAAATATCGTTCTCTTCGACGCGTATGGGATCCTCGAAGCAGCGCTCCAGGCGGGCGATGAACTCGCCGATCTCCGCCTGAAGGCTGAACTTCTTGAGCGCGCAATACTCATCGCCGCCGATACGGCCGACGAACTCGCCGTCCTGCGCCACGCTTTCCAGCCGGCGGCCGATTGCCACGAGAACGGCATCACCGACGCTATGACCACGCTGGTCGTTGATTTCCTTGAACTGATTGAGATCGAGGCCGATCGCCGCGAGTTTGACGCTGTTGTCGGCCGCCCAGGCGAGGTCAAGGGCCAGCCGGTCATTGAACTGGGTGCGGTTGGGCAAGCCGGTGAGGGCATCGAAGCGCGAAAGGTAGGCGAGGCGCGCCTCTTGCGCCCGGCGCTCGGTAACGTCTTCGACGGTGGTGACCCAGCCGCCTTCTCCGGTGATTACGTGGGTGAAGGAAATGGTCCGGTCGCCGAAGGTCTCCTCGCCGGATACCGGTTCGGCCTGCGTGAACAGGCGGCCGAGATGCCGGCCGAACAACTCCATGGCGGCGAAATGGTGTTTGAGGTCGGGCGCCGTGGCGATCCGCCTGGCAATCAGGTCTTCGACGTCTTGCGCCGACAGCCTCGCCGCAAAGTCTCCCTCGGCCAGATCGAAGATTTCCAGGAAGCGCTCATTGACCAGAAGCAGGCGGTATTGAGCGTCGAACAGGGCAAGGCCCTGTGTCATCGCGCGGAGCGCCATGTCGAGGTTGCCGGTTGCCCTTTCGAGTTTGCGCAACGCAACCACGTTGGTGGCTTCCAGCTTGTTTTTCTGGGCGAGATTGTTGCGGAACACCACCAGCGCTTCGGACAAGTCGCAGATCTCGCGTGCATGATCGACGGGCTCGGGCACTTCGACCAGTTCGCCGGCGGCGAGGCGGCGGGTGAGGCCGCTGAGCCTTTCTAGCGGGCTGACCACGATGACGCGCATGAGGAGCACGGCGAGCATCAACACCGACAGGACGATGAAGGCGGCGAGCTGGATCCGATCCTGAATACTCCTGCGCCAGTGGGCGTACTCGTCACTGAGATCGACGTGAGCCAGGAAGAATCCTGAAACGCGGTTCGTGCCATCGTCGAGCGTGAAGCCACGCTTCACACTGAGATCGTCATCGCCCCAGGCCACGATATCATCGCCCGACGCGGCTTGATCGCCGAAGGAGACACCTGTTTCGATTTGTATCGTTTCGCCTGGATGATTGCGGGCATAAATGTCGGCGATGGAGCGAAGGGAGTTTAGCGCAGTCTGTGGATCGATCCCGTTCTGGCCAGACTCCGCCTTGCCGGATGGAATGGCAGCGAGCAAGTCTAGGCCGGTCCTTGCCCGATACATGGCCTCCGACTTGATTCCGTCAAGCTGTCGGGCGGTTTCGGTTACCCCGACGGCCAGCTGCAAGATAACGAGCATCAGGCCTACGATGGCCACCACGATCGCCTGCAGCGACAGGACGAGAGGCCTGCGGAGGACTTTTCCCTTGGGAGACTGCATTTCCGATAACGTTTTCATGACAACGTCGCCCGCGATCCGACCCGACGTGTCGGCCCCCGAAAATAACCGCCTCTTTGATAACAATTCGCTAAGTCGCCTTGGCGTTGCAACCGCTCGATCAGGGCCCGAGGATTGGAATTGCCAAGTTGCGTATATTTGAATATTATGAGGTTACTAAAGCACGAGGGTACAGACTATGATGGCGCCGGTCGAATCCAGCCTTTGCGAACCGTTCGGCAATCCGCTCGAGGTCATGGAGTCGCGGGCCGAGGAGGCCGCCCGGCTGCTGTCGGCTCTCGGCCAGTCCAAGCGACTAATGGTTCTTTGCCGCCTTGTCGATAACGAGATGTCCGTTGGGGCGCTCGCCGAGTCCGTCGGGCTTGGTCAGTCGGCATTGTCGCAACATCTCGCCCGCCTGCGCGACCTCGGCATCGTGGCTACTCGACGGGAAGCACAGACCATCTACTATCGTTTGGCCTCCGATAACGCGCGCCGGCTGATCGGTTTGCTTTACGAGCTTTACTGCGCGCCGTCGTCGCAGAAGGGCTGACACTGGGTGGACAGTGCGATTGTCTCCGGAACGAGAAGATCCGTACGCAAAATCCTTGACAGATGATTTATATTAGAATATTCGTATCTACCGTCATACAAAATAAACAGGATGGAGTTCCAATGCTCTCCTTCTTCAATCGCAACGCTTTCAAGACGCTGACGCCGCAGGAGGTCAAGGACCTGCTCGATCGCGAGGCCATTCACCTTGTCGACGTGCGCGAGGCGCACGAGTGGAACGACGGGCACATTCCAGGTGCCCTTCATCGTCCACTCTCCAAGCTGTCCACCTGGGTCGGCGACCTGCCGCAGGACAAGCCGGTGGTGCTCTACTGCCTGTCGGGCGGTCGATCGGGCCAGGCGCTCTCGTTGTGCAAGTCCGCCGGACATGCGGTGGAGGGGCATTTGGGCGGCGGCATCAGCGTCTGGCGGATGAATGGACTGCCGGTGACGCGGGACTGACACAGCCCTCGCCGATCAAGCCGAAAGGCAAGTAAACCCTTGCCAGCCTTGCGCGAAAAAGCCAATAGTGGCCTTCACGCGCCGGCGACGAAGGGATCTCGTTCCGGCTACCTCAGCGACGGAGGATCCTTTCATGCAGGTTGTTGCGAGGGCGGCGGCTGCCGCCGCCGTTCTGTTGTCCGCTTTCGTGTCCTCGGCCAATTCGGCCGATCTGCCCGATCTCAAGGGACGCACCATTGTCGCGGTCACGGAGAATGCCTACGTTCCGCTCAACTTCGCCGATCCGAAGACAGGCGAGGGCATCGGCTGGGAGTATGATGCCTTCAACGAGATCGGCAAGCGTCTCAACGCCAAGGTCGAATGGAAGCTGACGTCGTGGGACGCCATGATCCAGGCGGTGCGCGACGGGCAGTTCGATGTCGGCATGGATGGCATCACCATCAATGACGAGCGCAAGCAGCAGGTCGACTTCTCCGACCCCTACATGATCTCCGAGCAGCTGATGCTGGTACGCGCCGACGAGGATCGCTTCACCGACGGCCCGTCTTTCGCGGCTCTCAAGGATGGGCTGGTCGGCGCACAGCCGGGCACCACCAACTTCTACGTCGCCATCTACAATGTGCTCGACGGTGACGAGAAGAACCCGCGCGTCAAGCTGTTCGAGACCTTTGGCGCTTCGGTTCAGGCGTTGAAGGCCGGCGACGTCGACACGGTTCTGATGGACAAGACCTCGGCGGATGGCTACATCGGCGCCCAGCCCGGCGCCTTCAAGGTCGTCGGTACTCCGCTCGGCCGCGAAGAGTTCGGTTTCATCCTCAAGAAGGACTCCGACCTTACCGCGCCGATCAATGCGGCCATCGCTTCCATGAAGGCCGATGGCACCTTTGAGGCGCTCAACAAGAAGTGGCTCTACGACTACAAGAGCCAGAACTGAGCCGGCCTTGACTCCATCAGAGACACGTCGCCGCGAGCTGCCCTTTTGGCTGATCGCGGCGATACTCCTTGCCATAGCCTTTGGTCTCGTCATCGGCTCCGACGAGAGTTACCGCGTCATCTTCGGTGCCGTGGCGACCGGCATTTGGGTGAGTGTTTTCGTGACGGTCCTCGCCTATGTCTTCGCCTGCGTGATCGGTCTTGGCGTCGCATCGGCCGGTCTGTCGAAACACCGCCTTCTTCGCGAGGTCGCCACCTTCTACGTCGAGATCATTCGCGGCGTACCGGTGCTGGTGCTTCTGTTCTACATGGCCTTTGTCGCCGCACCGGCGCTGATTGCTTTCTGGAACATCGTCACCGCGCCGCTTCAGGCCGCCGGGGTCATGGGATCGGCCAGTGTCCGCGATTTCGACCTCTTGTGGCGGGCCGTGGTGGCGCTGGTCATCTCCTATTCGGCTTTTCTCTCCGAAATTTTTCGCGCCGGCCTGCAGTCGGTTGACCGTGGCCAGATCGAGGCAGCCAAGGCTCTTGGTCTCAGCCGCTTCAAGGTTTTTCGCCTGATCATCATGCCCCAGGCCTTCCGGACGGTGCTTCCGCCGCTCGGTAACGATTTCGTGGCGATGCTCAAGGACTCGTCGCTGGTCTCGGTGCTTGGCGTGCAGGACGTGACCCAGCTCGGCAAGGTGTACTCGTCGGGCACCTTCATGTTCTTCGAGACATACAACGTCGTCGCCTATGTCTACCTGTTGATGACCGTCTCGCTATCGCTGGCCGTGCGAGGTCTCGAAAGTCGTCTGCAACGCCATCGCGATTTCATTGGCGACCGGCGCTGACGAGGCAATCGGGCTGCTGACGGGATCGGGCAGCACCGCCGCTATCATCTTGCTCCCCTGAACCCGGAGCGAAATGATGATCTGCGGCTACATCGCCTCGACGCTGGACGGCTACATTGCCGCTCCCGACCACAGCTTTGCCTTCCTGGATCCCTACTCGGCCGAGGAGGCCGGCTATGAAGAGTTCTACGCCGGCATCTCTACTCTGGTGATGGGGCGGACCACCTATGACGTTTGCCGCCGGGCCATGCCGTCCTGGCCTTATGGAGGCAAGCACCTGATCGTCGTTACCTCGAGCGCCATCGCGGATTTGCCGGATGATGCCGAGGTCTGGACCGCTGGCGTCGACGCGCTGATCGAGCACCTCCGTGCGGCTCGGCAGCGGAATGCATGGATTGTCGGTGGCGGCCGGTTGCAACAGGCATTTATCGACCGCGACGCACTGGACAGGCTCGATCAGTTCATCGTTCCGGTCATTCTCGGCGATGGCATCCCGCTTTATCCGGATGTGGCGCAACCGCGAACGCTGAAGCTCGTCGACGTCGGGCGCTTCGGCCAGATCGCCCATCTCAGGCTCGAGCGTCAATGAACGACACGACGTCGGCATTGGCCGGCGTCGTTGACTCATCCTTGGGTGGTGGAAGCCTTAGGCCGCCGCCCTCGATCGGCCCTTGTTCACCAGGTGCCGCAGGCGGTTGGATGCGGCCTGCGTCATCTCGGCAACCCTGAACTCGACGCCGATGTTGTTGTCGCGAATCCAGCGCACGGTGCCTGGCACGGCGATGTCCTTTTCGCCGGTGACTTGGATCTCATCGCCGACTCTCAGTGGCGGCAACTGGCCGGCAAAGCGGGCGCCGGTCAGGGAAATGTCGACACAGGTGGCCGTCGCGGTTCCTCGTTCCGAGACGATGGTCACGGTGTGGCCGCCAGGCACGCGCTCTGCGGCTTGACGGCGATCGAGCGGTCCACGCCGCAACCTGACGAGGAACTCGCGCACGGTGACGGAAAGGCGGTCACCCTCGGAGGACAGCGCGCCGGAGGTCGAGAACAGGCTTTGCGCCAGCGTCGACGTCTCGCGGGCGATGCCGGTGATCCCGGATATTCGGTCCGACACCTGCCTTGTGCCCTCGGAGGCGTTGTTCACACCCTCGGCGATCTCCGTCGTGGCGGCGATTTGCGCTTCGATCGAACCGCGCATGTCCGACGTGATGGTATTGATCTCGGCGATGGTTCCACCGATGCCGGCGATGCTGCCGACGGCGGCGCGGGTTGCCGACTGGACGTCGGAGATATGCCGGGTGATCTCGCCCGTGGCTGCGGCTGTCTGCGAGGCAAGCGCCTTCACTTCCTGCGCGACCACGGCAAATCCCTTGCCGGCTTCGCCCGCCCGTGCAGCCTCAATGGTGGCATTGAGAGCCAGAAGGTTGGTCTGCTCCGCGACCTGCTCGATCAGGCCGATGACGGCACCGATCTTCTCGGCGGCATCCGACAGGCCGGCAACGATGCGCTTGGTTTCCTCGGCGCGGTTGACGGCATCCTGGGCAATGGCGGCCGAGCGTTCGATCTCGCGGCCGACGTCGCGGGCCGAACTGGTGAGTTGCGCCGCAGCCTGAGCGACCCGCTGAACATCGGTGGAGGCCATGCTCGAACTGGATGCCGCGTCGGTGGCGCGCTGGTCCGTCGAGCTGGCTCCCTCGCCGAGGCGCGTCGCCGCGCCTCCCATATCGCGCGAGGCGTTGACGAGGCTCTCCACGATCGAGTTGATCGTGGCGCCGAACTCGTCGGTGGAGACCTCGAAGGCCTGCACGCGCTCCTGGATCATGTCGGTGGCTTCATTGATGGTCGATGAAGCGCGGAGCAGGGCGCCTTCCATGCCGTTGGGCAGGATCCGCCGATAATAGCGGTTCAGGCGGACGGCCTCCATGGCTGCGCTGGCCTCGCGCACGAAGGCGTCGATGTGGTCGGCCATGTCGTTGATGGCCTCGGTAAGCTCGCCGGCCTGGCCCCATTGATCGAAGGCCAGGTCGCGGGTTTCGAAGTCCCCTTGACCGAGGGCGCGGGCCACCCGGATCGAGCGTCCGATGGCGGAATGAAGGCGCAGGGCGATGACAAGACTTGCCGCTGTGCCCAAGATGCCGACGACGATCAACGAGAGAGCCAACGCGGGCATGTCCGCCGCCAAGGCGCCGGCCGCGCCTGCGAGCAGCAGGATGACCGCCGCGCCTGGGGCGAACGCCTCAAAGCGAGAAGATGAGTTCGTCATAGCTGGCGGCTTTCGATTTCACGATGCTCATGAGCTGGGCGAAAGAGGCGGCCAGCCCCTCCTTGGGGCTGGCATGCGAGGCCTCTATGCGAAGCAGGTCTCCGTAGAGGGGCTCGATGACGTCCCGAACGACGCGGCGGTCGGGCACTCGCCGGCTGGAGTGGTAGCCGCTAACCCTGCCTTCCGTGTCGAACGACGGTGTCACATGGGCGAACACCCAGTAGAAGGCGCCGTTTCGCGCCATGTTCTTCACGTAGGCGAAGATCTCGCGCTCTTCGCCAATCTGGTCCCAGAGCAACTTGAAGACGCAGCGTGGCATGTCGGGGTGACGAATGATCGAGTGCGGCGCGTTCATCAGTTCGGCGCGGCTGTAGCCACAAATCCTGGAGAACGTCGAGTTCGCGTAGGTAATCCGCCCCTTGAGATCTGTTTTGGAAACAATGATTTCGTTGGGAAGAAACGTGATTTCCTCGGAGGTCGGCTGAACGCGCGGCTTCATGAGCTGCACCTCGATGCACCAGATTATTCTCGCGCAACCATGGCGGGGTAGTCGTAAACAAAGAATAACGCGCTCAAGATATGACGCAAAACTGAGGCGAAAAGGTAATTTTACGTATATGTCCGTGCGGTTTTGTCCTTGTGTAACAAGTTAATAGTTCAATCCGCAGAAATGACGACGGTTTATAGAGTGCGGTTGATCTGTCATTGAGACAGAAGTCGTCAGGCAACAAAAAAAGGGCGCCACTGAAGGCGCCCTTTCGCTGTTGTCTCTGGATGTCGCCGTCAGCCCAGAACGACCTCGACCTTGACCGTCTTAACGTCCTTGGCCGGTGGCGGCACTATGTCGCCTTCGATCGACTTGCCGTCGACCGAGAGCGATACCTTGTTGCCGGCGCCGTTCCTCTTCACCGTGATATCGTAGGTGACGCTGCGGAAGATGCGGCTTGCCGTGAACCCGGTCCAGCGCTCCGGCACCACCGGGGCGATCCTGAGGCCGGTGTACTCGGGACGGATGCCGAGGATCCACTGCGTGATGGCGTAGTAGTTCCAGGCGGCCGTACCGGTCAGCCAGGAGTTCTTCGCTTCGCCATGGGTCGGCGCGTCGCGGCCGGCGATCATCTGGGCGTAGACGTAGGGCTCGAGGCGGTGAACGTCCGAAATACCTTCGCGCACCGACGGCGAGATACGGCTGTAGTAGTCGAAGGCTGCGTCGCCATTGCCCAGCACGACTTCGCCGATGACCACCCAGGGATTGTTGTGGCAGAAGATGCCGGCGTTTTCCTTGTATCCGGGCGGATAGGTCGAGATCTCGCCATATTCGATGTAGTAGCGGCTGTAGGCCGGCTGCTGCAGCACGATGCCGTGCGGCGTGGCGAGATGCTTGCGCACGGCATCCAGCGCCGAGCGGGCCTTGCCGTCGTCGACACCGATGCCGGCCAGCGCCGCGAAGCCCTGGGACTCGATGAAGATCTTGCCTTCCTCGTTCTCCTTCGAGCCGATCTTGCGGCCGAAGTCGTCATAGGCGCGAACGAACCACTCGCCGTCCCAACCCTGGGTGCGGACGGTCTCGTCCATCTTCTTGGCGACGTCGGCATAGAAGGTCGCGTCGTTGGTCTTGCCGACCTGAGCCGCCAGGGCGGACAGCTCGCGGGCCGACAGCACCATCAGCGCGCCGATGAAAACCGACTCGGCCACCTTGCCATCCTTGCTGGTGGTCGTCTGGAACGACTGGCCGGGCGTGTCGGAGAAGCAGTTGAGGTTGAGGCAATCGTTCCAGTCGGCGCGGCCGATCAGCGGCAGGCCATGCGGGCCGAGCCGGTCGAGTGCATACTGGATCGAACGGCGCAGATGCTCGTAGAGCGGCGCTTCGGTTCCCTGCTGGTTGTCGAAGACGACGGGCTCGTCGAGGATCGAGAAGTCGCCGGTCTCCTTGAGATAGGCGGCTACGCCGATGATCAGCCAATGCGGGTCGTCGTTGAAGTCGCCACCGATGTCGTTGTTACCCTTCTTGGTCAACGGCTGGTACTGGTGATAGGCGCCGCCGCTCGAAAGCTGGGTCGCCGCGAGGTCGAGAATGCGCTCGCGCGCCCGCGACGGCACCATGTGCACGAAGCCCAGAAGATCCTGGTTGGAGTCGCGGAAGCCGAGGCCACGCCCGATGCCGGTTTCAAACGACGAAGCCGACCGAGACATGTTGAAGGTAGCCATGCACTGGTAGGCGTTCCAGATGTTGACCATGCGGTTGGCGTGTTCGTCGGGCGAGGACACCTGATAGACGCCCAGCAGATTGTCCCAATGCTTGCCAAGAGCCTCGAAGGCTGCCTCGACGTTCTTGACGTCGCGGTACTTGGCGATGATCGGCTTGACGGTTGTCTTGTTGACTGTCTGCGAACCCGGCGGGTCGAACTTCTGCTCGTTCGGATTCTCGTGATAGCCGAGCACGTAGATGATCTCTCGGCTTTCGCCGGGTGCGAGTGTCAGCTTGACGTGGTGCGAGCCCATCGGCGACCAGCCGTGCGCGATCGAGTTGCGCGACTTGCCTTCCTCGACGGCGATCGGCTTGTTCCAGCCGCGCCACGGGCCGAGGAAGCTCTCGCGCTGGGTGTCGAAGCCGGCGAGCGGCTCCGAGCAGGAGAACCAGGCGAAGTGGTTGCGACGCTCGCGATACTCGGTCTTGTGGTAGATGACCTCGTCTTCGACCTCGACCTGGCCGGTCGACAGGTTGCGCTGGTAGTTGGTGGCGTCGTCGTTGGCTTCCCACAGGCAGAACTCGACCGAGGAGAAGAGCGAAATGTCGGCCGGGGTCAGGCGCTCGTTGGTGATCGTCGTCTGCCAGATCTCGAGCGTTTCATCGAGCGGCACGAAGTAGCGCGTGGCCGTGCGGATTCCCGAGCGCTTGGCCGAGATGATCGAATAGCCCATGCCGTGCCGGCAGCTGTAGTCCTCGAGCTCCGACTGGGTCGGCATCCACGACGGTGACCAGTAGTCGCCGCTGGCATTGTCGCGAACGTAGACGTAGCGGCCGCCGAAGTCGGCCGGCACGTTGTTGTAGCGGCCACGGGTCAGCCGGCGCAGGCGAGCATCGCGATAGTAGGAGTAGCCACCGCCGGTGGCGGACAGGATGCCGAAATAGCCCTGACAGCCGATGTAGTTGATCCACGGCAGCGGCGTATCCGGCCGCGTGATCACATACTCGCGGGCCTTGTCGTCGAAATAACCATACTTCATGGCGGCATCCTGCTTGTCGATGCTGTGCTCCCGCCAGGGCGGGCAGATAATTCGAGGCGAACGCGTCCTCCCCGGAGCGAGCCGAGCCGCGTTCGGGGCACCTCTTAGCACAGTTGCGCGAAAGGCAGAAGCGTAACGTTTCGAATTCTCGTGGCCTTAGGATTTCTACCGGGTAACTGCCGATCAAATCCCTCCGCTCTCCTCGGGATTTGGCGGAAGAGGTGGGAAAAGTGACAACTTTTGTTTCTTTGCGAGGCAAGTCCTTGCCGCGAGCGATCCCTAACAGTGGAAACGTTCAGGGTAGACCTGTCATTTCTACTCGGAGCGTCGTCGCGCCGCGTAGACGCCGAGGTGAATGGCCGCCAGATGGAAGTAGGGGGTGTCCACGCCGACCTCGGCCGCGCGAGCGAGCAGGTCGTCGATGATCTGGTCGTTCTCGACGGGCAGCCCCTTGGCTAGGTCGCGATACATGGAAGCGGTCATCGGCGAGCCCGGCGCGGTGAGCAACTGGCGCGTCGCTTCCAGATAGGCGGGGTCGGGAGCCTTGCCGTGGGCGGTAGCGACCGCCGCCACTTCTCCGAGCAGCGCTTCGATGAAGGTGCTGCCACCCTCGCGGGCGACGATGTCGCCGATGGAGCCGCGCATCAGGCACGTTGCGGCGCCGAGGCTGGCGAGCAGGATCCACTTCTCCCAAAGCTCGCGGCCGATGTCGTCGGACAGTCGCGCGTCGAAGCCGGCTCCCTTGAAGAAGGCGTCGATCGCCTCCATGCGGGGGCTTCGGCTACCGTCATGCTCGCCGTAGACCAGCTCATGCAGCGGCGACATCTGGATGATGCGGCCGTGATCGTCGAGCCGGGCGTTGATCTTGCAGAAGCTACCGACCACCTTGTCGGCACCGAAACGCTCGGACAACACGTCGAAATGCTTGAGGCCGTTCAGAAGGGGCAGGATCACGGTGCTGGGGCCGATCGCCGGGGCTATGTCGTCCAGCGCGGCCTCGAGCGAGTAGGCCTTCACGCTCATCAGCACGAGATCGTAGCCGCCTTCGAGCTTGTCGGCGGTGACGATTTTCGGCTCGATACGGGTCTCGCCCTTTGGGTCGACAATGACAAAGCCATTCTTGGCGATCTCGGCCACCCGCTTGGGGCGGATAAGAAAGGTCACGTCACGACCGGCGGCAGCCAGCCGTCCACCGAAATAGCCGCCTGTGGCGCCGGCGCCGACCACGAGTAGTCGCATGAAGCATCCTTTCGAAGAGAGACCGCCAGCCCCGCAGGGCGCGTCGTCGCGGCAGGATAAAGGATTCCTGCTGCTGGCGTCACGTGTTTGGTGTCTGCATTCCACGAAAAGAACGGCGATCCCCTATGGCCGCCGATCGGCTGCTATACTTCCCGAACACCTGTCGACCATGTCGACGAATGCATTTGAGAATCAAGGGAGATGCCGATGAGGACCGTTCGTTTGCCCAGTGGCGAGGATGTGCCGGCGCTTGGGCTCGGCACCTGGATGATGGGCGACGAACCAGGTCGACGCACCGAGGAGATCGCCGCGCTTCGCCGGGGGATCGACCTCGGCATGACCCTGATCGATACGGCCGAAATGTATGGTGAGGGCGCATCAGAACGGTTGGTCGGGGAGGCGATAGACGGACGGCGCGACGAGGTTTTCCTTGTGTCCAAGGTCTATCCGCACAATGCGTCGCGAGACGGCACGGTCGCGGCCTGCGAGCGTTCGTTGAAACGCCTCGGCACCGACCGGCTCGACCTCTATCTGCTGCATTGGCGCGGAAATTACCCGCTTGCCGAGACGGTGGCGGCTTTCGAAGGGCTGAAGTCGGCCGGAAAGATCCGTCATTGGGGCGTTTCCAACCTCGATGCCGATGACATGGAGGAGTTGCTGACCGTGCCGGGCGGCGAGGCGGTGGCCGCCAATCAGGTGCTCTACAATCTGTCGCGCCGTGGCATCGAGTGGGATCTGCTCCCCGCCATGCAAAGGCGCGGCGTGCCGGTGATGGCTTACTCGCCGGTGGAGCAGGCCAGACTCCTTGGGAACAAGCAGCTTGCGGCGCTTGCTGCCGACCATGGCACCAGCGTTGCGCAGCTGGCGCTTGCCTTCGTGCTCGACCGTGACGGCGTCATCGCCATTCCCAAGTCGGGGCGGGTCGCTCACGTCGAGGACAACGCCGGCGCGCTCGACGTCGTCGTGACCGACGGGTTGCGCACGGCGCTCGATGCGATGTTCTCACCACCTCGCCGCGCGACGCCGCTGGAGATGATCTGACGGACCGAACCTTTGATGGATGTGGTTGTTGCGGCCGTTCCGGCGATAGCCCATAACTCGCCTCTCCGAGACGTTCTGACGGGAAGCCCGCCCTGTGACCGATCCGCGAAGTCTGCCGCCGAAAGACCAACTCCGCTGGCTGGGCGCCGTCCCCTCGGGTCGTGTGCCCATTGTCCCGCTGATCGCCGCGGCGCGTTGGCTGCTACTGCTCGTCGTCATCGCCGGAATATACTTCTTCAGCGGGTTCGTCGTGCCCGTGCTCGCCGCCCTGGTGATCGGTTTTGCCACGTGGCCGCTGTTTCGTGATCTCACTCGGCTTTGCGACGGCAACACCAAGCTCAGCGCCTCGATCGCCCTCGTCTGCATCCTGCTGTTTCTGATCGTGCCGATGTTGGTGGCGGTGAGCTTCGCCCTGGAAGAATTCCGGGGGTGGTTCAGCTGGCTTGTCGAGGCGAACAGGAGCGGCGTGGCCGTTCCGCCCTGGATCACCGCCCTGCCGATGGTTGGAGACTGGCTGACCGCGCAGTGGAACCTTCACGTCGGTCCGCCCGGCGCCATCGGCGAGCTCATCCAGATCGTCTCCGGCGCCAACATGGGCAACATTTACAGGGCCGTCATGACGGCTGGCGGCGAGGCCTTCCGGCTGCTGCTCATGTTGCTGTTCATGATGATCGCCCTGTTCTTCGTCTACAAGGACGGCAGCGCCCTGGTCGAACAGATCGACCTTGTCGGCGAGCGTGTTCTGCCGACGCGCTGGGGGCGTATTTCTCGTATCGTTCCGGCCACCATCAGCTCCACCGTGACGGGCATGACGCTGATCGCCATCGGCGAGGGTATCGTTCTCGGCATCGCCTACTGGATCGCCGGTGTGCCGTCTCCGGCCATATTCGGCGTCATCACCGGCGTCATGGCGCTGATCCCGGGTGGAGCGCCGCTAAGCTTCACCCTGATCTCGATCTACCTCGCGGCGAGCGGGCACCCCGTCGAAGGCGCGGCCCTGTTTGCCTGGGGCACGGTCGAGCTGTTCATCGTCGACAAGACGCTGCGACCGCGCCTTGTGGGTGGCCCAATCAAGCTGCCCTTCCTGCCGACCTTTTTCGGACTCGTGGGCGGTGTGAAGACCATGGGCTTCCTCGGCCTGTTCATCGGCCCGGTGCTGATGGCGCTGCTGGTCGCCATCTGGCGCGAGTGGCTCGCCGAGTTGCGGGGGGAGGACGAGAAGCCGGCCGAGCCGTCGAGCGAACCACCGCTTGCCTGAGGTGCGTTGGTCGCTGTCCCACTCTATTTGAGCGGAATGGCGGTCTCGGCCTTGCTGCTCTGATAGATCTCCGACAGTCGTGCATACTCTGCCCGAATGGCGTCGGCCCTGGCGTGGAATCCCGCACGGGCGCTGTCGTCGCACGCCGCCATCAGATCGGGGATATGCTCGCTGTGCCAGAAGGCGTTGGTGCGTCGGTAGCCGCCGGGCTTAAGGGTGAAGACCTCTTTCAGTATCCTGAGATCGTGCGGGATCGAGAAGGCGTCTCTCGAGTCCTCGTGGCTGAAGAAATAGAAAAAGTTGTCGAATCCGGCCCAGGTAATGGCTGAAAGGCACATCGAGCAAGGCTCGTGCGTCGACAGGAAAAGCAAATTGCTCGTGCATGGCCGGTCCTTGATTTCATAGAATTTCTTTATGGTGTGGACTTCGCCATGCCAGAGCGGATTCTCCGTCTCGTTGTTCGTACCGGCGAGCACGAGAGAGTAATCGCGTTTGTCAAGCAAGGCGGCCCCGAACACCTTGTTTCCGGCGGCAATACCCTTGCGTGTCTGAGGCAGTATGTGTCGCTCGATGACCGTGAGCAGTGCGTCGACCAGCCGTTCCCGTTGTTCCCCAGCCATGATGCCCTCAGCGTCCCGAACCTGAGGCGATCATCGCTTGTCCTCTTCGGGAGCACAAGACGGAGGTGCCGAAGCCTCGCGCTCGTTTCGCGGTTCGGTTTGTTCTGAACGAAAAGTCAGACTGTTGGTCTCTGTATCAATTAAGTGGAGGCGTTGATGTATGTATTTGTGACCCGCAGTTTGAAGAAAACTAAGATTACTGTGGCCAGTATTATCTCTCTGGCCCACTTCGCGTAGAATGGGTTTTGTGAACCAACGATTGATGTGAAATAATCAGCTGTACGATCCATCTATAAGAAAATATACTTATGACGGGGCGGGCTGTCATGCGTTGCGGGTTGAATGCAGGGGAAGCTCTGAAAGCCGATTTTGAGGCGCCCGAAGGTCTTTCGGAGGCAGAAAAGGAATCGCTCTGCTGCGATGTGACGGCTTTGCTCGAGCGGATTCGGTTTCTTGGTGACAGGGTGGATGCTCTGATGAACGTCCATCACGCATCAATTCTGGTCATTGATCCTCAGACTGGACAAATCATCGATGGCAACAAGCAGTCCGTCGCCCGTTATGCCGGCAGCCGGGAGCGGTTGCTTGCGATGTCGGTGGACGAGATAAACACGCTGTCCCGGTCCGAGATTGCCGCCAAGATGAAGCAGGCGGTCTCCAACCGCCATCATTTCGAGTTCAGGCACAAGTTGATTGATGGGAGTGTGCAGGATGTCGACGTCTACAGTGGGCCGATCATGTTCGATGGTCACCAGGCGCTGATTTCGTTCATTCATGATGCGACTCGCCGCAAAGCGACGGAGCGCAAGCTGCACCTGCTCGCCACCACGGATCCCCTGACGAAATGTTCCAACCATCGGCACTTCCTGTCGGGGCTTCGTCGAGAGTTTCGACGGGCGAAGCGCCGACAGGGTGGACTGGGCTTCGCAATGGTCGATCTCGATCATTTCAAGCGCATCAACGACACGTTCGGCCATCTGGTTGGCGACCGCCTGCTGCGTCGAGTCGCCGGTGTGCTTCAAAAGCGACTTTCCGGTCATGGAGACTTGGGGAGGCTGGGCGGCGAAGAGTTCGGCATCGTCTTGTCGGAGGCATCTGCCGAACGCGCCGATCATGTCCTGAACGACCTTAGGACGTCCGTGCGCGCCGTCGTCGTCCACACCGATCAGGGGCCGGCTTCGTGCACCATCAGCGTTGGCGCCGCGCTGATTTCGCCGGCTGACTCGAACGAGATGTCTCTCATGAGTCGGGCCGATCAGGCTCTTTATAGCGCCAAGGCGGAAGGCCGTGATCGCGTCGCAATCTTCTAGACCGGCCTCGCCCACTCAACGCGTCGAGCTCTGATCTGGATGGAGCAGGCGGACGCGGCAACAAGGAAGGAGTTCGGCGACTTCAGGGGGAGGTGGCTGGGGTGGCAGGATTCGAACCTACGAATGGCGGAATCAAAATCCGCTGCCTTACCACTTGGCGACACCCCATCCGGCGGCCTCGGCCGCAGTCCGCTCGATATAGCCGCAACGTCGGCGGACTGCAATAACGCCGGCATCACCGAATGGGGGCTTGTTGGGCTTGGATGGCGAGCCTGCCCGCAGTTTCGCGGTGCGAAGCAGGGGGAGCAGAATCCCCGATCCACAAGAGTGATTTTGGGGCTTGCGGAGGCGGGGAGGGGACGCTATACACCGCCCCACCGACGGTTACGGAGTGTAGCGCAGCCTGGTAGCGCACCTGCTTCGGGAGCAGGGGGTCGCGTGTTCAAATCACGCCACTCCGACCATTCTTCCCGCAAATACAGCTAGTTGACGATACGGTTTGTCGAGGGGCCTGTTTTGCAGGTCCGGCGCTGCGACGCTTTGCCGTGTTTGCATGTCGACGCGTCGAGCGCGCGTACGAAAGCCATCCGCTCCGATCGTTTGTCACCCTGCCGCAGGCGACGACTCGGGCTTGCTCATCTCGGCAAACGTGCGCATGGCTTCGATACTGCGGCGAGCGAAGCGGTCGAAGTCGCTTGGGTTGTCGTGCTCGGCGATCAGTAGCGAAGCGCCGGCTGCGACGGCGGCTTTCCAGAGCTTGGGCCAAGGCATGATACCTGAGCCGACATCGGCCCATCCGTCCTCTTCGATGCGTCCGCCGCGTGGCGCGATATCCTGGACATGGATGGCGGCGATACGTCCGGCATAGCCTTCTAGCCACGGCTGGGGATCTATGCCGGCCAGCGCTACCCAGGCTACGTCGACCTGCAGATGAACGTCCGGGTCGGCGGCGATGTGCTGGATCGGCATCGATCCATCTCGAAGCGGCCGAAATTCGTAGTCCCGATTGTGCCAGGCAAACTCGAAGCCACGTGAACGCAGCGAGCGAGCGATCGTCGCCAGGCGGTCGCCAAAGCGCCGCCAATCGTCGGTGACGGCAGGGCGTGCCTCGACCGGCAGGAAGGGGCAGACGAGAAGGCGCATGCCCAGAATATCAGCGATGCGGCAGGCAACGTCCGGCTCGCCCTCTAGCATATGCAGCGGGAAGTGGCCGCTCAATGCGGTGAGCTCGCTCTCATCCAGCGTTTCGCGCAATGCCGAGGGGGCGTCATAGAACATGTCCGTCGGCTCGACGTTGGTGTAGCCGAGGGCGGCAAGGTGCGGAAAATGGTCCGTCACCGGAGGAAACAACCGCGCCGAATGCAGTTGTATCGAATACGGCAGATCGCGCGCCAAGTTATCCTCCCGTGCCCGGCCTTATGCAGTGTTGGCCGGTGATCTTGTCCATCGTCGCCAAAGCCTTCCCACCTCGGCGCAGATCGGAAAATCGAAACGTTACCGAATACGAACTCACGGAGGAGAAGGCCGTACAACCGCGTCTCCCCGCGGGATTTGTGGCTCCCAACCCGTGGGTAGGCACTATCCTCAGCAATCGATTTCATCGATGCTAACTTGAGCTGTCATCCCGTGGCAATATATTCTTTATAGGGGTCGAAAAAACAACCGATGCCTTGGTGCGGACCGGCGCGCCGCAATCAGTGGTTAGGCGATAGCCTTTTGCACTCCCTGCGGTCGTCCGCCGACGAACACTTCGCACACATTCCGCTCGCTCCCGAGCGTCATGAGAACGAAAAGCTCCTCCTCAAGGGAGGAACTGCCCATGGCGAGGCGATGCGCCATGGCTGGCGTCGCCGTGCTGTCGAGCACCACGAGATCGGCGTGTGCTCCGGCAGCGATGCGGCCGAGATCGGGTTCGCCGATTGCCTCGGCATTGCCACGGGTCATCAGGTGGAAGGCTTCGATGGCCGACAGTTTCTGCCCCTTGAGCTGCATTACCTTGTAGGCCTCGGCAGCGGTTGCCAGCATCGAGTAGCTTGTGCCGCCGCCGACGTCGGTAGCGAGCGCTATGCGAACGGGATGCTCGCCTCCTTCGAGGCCCTTGTAGTCGAACAGTCCGGAGCCGATGAACAGGTTCGATGTGGGGCAGAACACGGCGACGGCGCCACTGTCCGACATGCGGCGGATCTCGCGTGGCGTGAGATGAATCGAGTGGCCCATCAGGCTTTTGGGGCCGACGAGACCGTAGTGGTCGTAGACGTCGAGATAGTCGGCTCGGTCGGGGAAAAGCCGGCCGACCGTCGCGATCTCCTCAAGGTTTTCAGAAAGATGCGTCTGAACGAGGCAATCGGGGTGGGCTTGGGCGAGGCTACCCAGCGCTTCCAGCTGTGCCGGCGTCGAGGTGATGGCGAATCGCGGCGTGATCACCACTTTCTGCCGACCGCGACCGTGCCAGGCGGAGATCAGCGCTTCCGTGTCGTCATGGGCCGACTGGGCATTGTCGAGCACATCCGGCGGGGCATTGCGGTCCATCGCCGTCTTGCCGACAAACATCGCCGTACCGCGCCGTTCACTCTCGGCGAGCAGCGCCTCGGCCGAGCCCTTGTGCATCGAGCCGTAGCAGACGGCGGTCGTGGTGCCGTTCCGGAGCACCTCGTCGATGAAGAAGCGAGCCTGAGCCGCCGCGAAGACCGGATCGCCATAGCGCGACTCGGCGGGGAAGGTGTACCTCGTCAACCATTCGAGCAGTTGCTCGCCATAGGACGCGATCACCTGCGTTTGCGGGAAATGAATATGGGTGTCGATGAAGCCCGGCAGGATCAGCTTACCGGAAAAATCATGCAGGACGATGCCTTCGCCGCCGAGTCGGTCGATCTCGCCGCCCTCCGCCACTTCGATTACCCTGCCCGCCTCGATGACGACGACGCCGTCTTCGAAGTAGCTGTAGGCGTCGGTATCTCCGGCCCCATGCGGGCGCCGCTTGAAGCTCAGCACACGACCGCGTACGAGGATGCGGTCGGAAGGAAGTCGATCGGAAGAAGTCAACGGGGGCTCCGTCAGGGAGGGCGAGGGGCAGTGGCCCTCTCGCCGCCCAGAAAAGACGAGATGCCCGGCCGAGACAACAGAAAAGTCGGTTCCGGCTACATCTTTTCACTTACCGGCAGTTGGATGGTGGAGCGACCGCCTTCCGCCGGAAACCACGAGTGCGCCCATGCTTGACGATATCGAGATTGCTCGTGCCGCCCGCCTTCAGCCAATTGGGGAGGTGGCCGATCGTCTTGATATTCCCGGCGACGCTCTCATCCCCTACGGCCGTCACATTGCCAAGATCGAGCACGGCTTCGTATCCGAGGCGCGCCGACGCCCGCGCGGCAAGTTGGTTCTGGTGACCGCCATCACCCCGACGCCAGCCGGCGAGGGCAAGACGACCACGACGGTCGGTCTGGGAGACGCGCTTTCCCGACTCGGGCGCAAGACGAGCATCTGCCTTCGCGAGCCCTCGCTCGGTCCGTGTTTCGGCGTGAAGGGCGGGGCGGCCGGCGGCGGTCACGCCCAGGTCGTGCCGATGGAGGCGATCAACCTCCATTTCACCGGTGATTTTCACGCCATCACCTCGGCCCACAATCTCCTGTCGGCGATGATCGACAATCACATTTACTGGGGCAACGAACCGCGTCTCGACGGCCGGCGCATGACCTGGCGGCGCGTTCTCGACATGAACGATCGCATGCTTCGCCACCAGATCAACGGCCTCGGCGGCAGCGCCAACGGCTTTCCGCGCGAGGATGGCTTCGACATTACCGTCGCCTCGGAGGTGATGGCGATCTTCTGCCTGGCGACCGACCTCGCCGATCTCGAGCGGCGCTTGAAGCGTATCGTTGTCGGCGACCTCGATGCCCGCTCCTACGCGACGGCCGATCTGGTCAGCGCCGGTGGTGCGATGGCCGTGCTGCTGAAGGATGCCTTGCAGCCCAACCTCGTGCAGACGCTGGAGGGAACGCCGGCCTTCGTTCACGGCGGTCCCTTCGCCAACATCGCCCACGGCTGCAACTCGGTGATCGCGACCGAAACGGCGCTTGGTCTTTCCGATGTGGTGGTGACCGAGGCCGGCTTCGGCGCCGATCTCGGTGCGGAGAAGTTCCTCGATATCAAGTGCCGCAAGACCGGGCTTCAACCGGACGCGGCGGTGCTGGTTGCCACCATTCGTGCCCTGAAGATGCACGGCGGGGTTGCCAAGGAGGACCTCGGCATCGAGAACGTCGAGGCCCTGGAGGCCGGCTTTTCCAATCTTGCCCGTCATCTCGAAAACCTGCGCAAGTTCGGCCTTGAGGTGGTCGTCGCCATCAACCGCTTCGGCAGCGATACGGATGCCGAGGTCGCTCGCCTCAGTGCGCTGTGCGCGGAGGCCGGTGCGCCCGTGGCTCTTGCCACCCATTTCGCGGATGGTGGTCGGGGCGCCGAGGATCTGGCGCACAAGGTGTTGGAAGTGCTCGATGCGCCGCGCCGTCGACCGTTTGCTCTCCTTTATCCAGACGAACTGACGCTTCCGGCCAAGATCGAGACCGTGGCCAGCGAGATCTATGGCGCCGCTTCCGTGGAGTACGATGCTCGTGCCGCGCGCAAGCTCGCCGAGTACGGTGAGCGCGGGTTCGGAAACTTGCCGGTCTGCATCGCCAAGACGCAGTCGTCCTTCAGTGCCGACCCACAGCGCAAGGGGGCGCCGACAGGTCATGTCCTGCCGGTGCGCGACGTACGGCTCGCGGCCGGGGCCGAGTTCGTCGTCGCGATATGCGGTGCGATCATGACCATGCCCGGGTTGCCGCGCGTGCCGGCCGCCCATCGTATCGGCCTTGATGGCGAGGGCCGGGTGGTCGGCCTGAGCTGACGCGTCAAGCACGGTGTTGTGATGAGATGGTCCACGGTTTGCGCTTTCGCACCAAGGGCGATGATCCTATCTCAAGGGCAACGGTATACTTTTCGGACGTCTATTGGAGAGAGCGATGTCTTTCGACCTCGGGACCGAGCCAACGGAATCGAGCCGGCTCAACTGTTCGGTCGAGCTGCAGGAGTACCTCACGGTTGTCCAGCGCGGTCTCAAGGCCATTACCGGTAAGTGGAAGGGCGAAATCATGTGCCTGCTTACCGAGGGGCCGAAGCGCTTCAACGAGCTGAGGAGAGGCATTCCTGGCGTGACCCAGCACATGCTGGCGGCACAGTTGCGCGACCTGGAGAAGTTCGGCCTCGTCGTTCGCCATGACTATGAGCAAGCGCCGCCGCGCGTCGAGTACGAGCTGTCGGAGGCCGGCAAGGCACTGCGCACTGTTGGCGACGCTCTGCACGACTGGGCGATGGTCTATACCCCGGGCTCGGAAGCCAACAGGCACTGACCCTGTTGCCGCCCGCTCACATGAAGCGGAAGCGGGCGTGCCGGGGGTCGTGGCTCTCGTGGATGTAGATTGGCTCGCCAGTGAGCTGCAGCCCGAGTTCGTTCTCGCGCCGCCACATCACTTCGGCCCGGCGCAGGGACTGTTCCGTCGGGTCGAAAATGAAAAAGTCCTGTGGAATCTCGTGGGCATGGTCGCAACGGATGCGCATGCCGCCCGAGCTGGTGTCGCGCACGACGCAATCAACGATATAGCGATAGTCGCCATAGACGATCTTCGCCGCTCTCAGCGTCCTCCGCCTGACTCCGTTTCTCTGTTCAACCGACATCGCACATGTCCCACCTGTCGCCTGAATGTTCGCAGTCACAGGTTAAGATTTGCCGAAGCTTGCAAGCTCGTCGTGCGTAGAGTCTTCGTTCCGAACGGTTATCCCTGAAGTTCGGCCCGCCATGGCGGATTGGCGCCGGCGCGCGAACAGGTGATGGCGGCGCAACGGGTACCGAAGGCGAGGGCGGCGGCGAGTTCGTCGCGGCTGATCGCCTCCAGCGCCGGCCGTGCGATTCGGCCAGCTTCCTTGAGCGCCACCAGGAACGAGCCCTGGAACGTGTCGCCGGCGCCGATGGTGTCGACCACCTTGGTGGCGGGGGCCGGAACCTCGACGCGACCGGCGGTCGCGTGCCAGGCGGTGACGCCGTCGCCGCCGCGCGTGACGATGAACAACGCCGCGCCTCCGGCCAGGATCTCCTGGGCCTTGGCGTCAAAGTCGTTGCCGCCGAACAGGAAGTCGAAGTCCATGTCGGACATGCGGACGATGTCGGCCGTCCTCGCAAACTCGGCCATGCGCGCCGTGTAGCCCGCCTTGTCATGCGTCAGCGTCGGTCGGCAGTTGGGATCGAAGGACAGTGTCGTCTTGCCCTTCGCCGCCTTGAACATCGCAAAATACTCGGACGCCACCGGTTCGTTGATCAGCGTGGTCGAGCCGACGTGCAACGCCTCGATGGCGGGGAAGGGGATGCTGCCGGGCTGGTAGGTCCATAGGCGCGCGGCGGTCGTTTCGTCATAGAAGGCGTAGTGCGGCTCGTTGTTGACGAAGCGGACGAAGGCCAGCGTGGTCTCGTCATCCGAGCGCCGAACATAGCGAAGCGACGCGCCGGAGGCAGCCAGATGATCGGCGATCATCGTCCCGAACAGGTCGTTGGAAATGCCGCCCACAAACCCCGTGAGCGCACCGAGGCGCGACATGGCGACCGCTATGTTGAGGCAGGAGCCTCCGACGGCCGGCACGTAGGCGTCCCTGCCATCGGCAGACTTCACAGGCACGAAATCGATCAGCGCGTCGCCGCAGGCCAGTAACATGTGATTCCCCCGAGTGCTGCTGGGCATTCCACATGCAGTGCTAGCCAATCGGAGAGGCGGCTTCAATCTCTCCGATGGGCATGGGGAGAACTTCTGATCACGTTGACGGCGGTCGGTGCTCAGTAGCGGTTGATGGACAGGTCATCCATTTCGATCTCCGGCTTGCGGCCCGAGATCAGGTCCGACAGCGCGCGGCCCGAACCGCAGGCCATGGTCCAGCCAAGCGTGCCGTGGCCCGTGTTGAGCGAGAGGTTGGCGTAGCGCGTGGCGCCGATGATCGGGGTTCCATCCGGCGTCATCGGCCTGAGACCTGACCAGTAGGTAGCCGCCTTGAGATCTCCGCACGGGAACAAGCCGCCAGCGACATGTTCGAGCGTATCGCGTCGCGAGGGGGGGAGGTCGATGCTGTAGCCGCCGATCTCCGCCATGCCGCCGACGCGCAACCTGTTGCCGAGACGGGTCAGGGCGACCTTGTAGGTTTCGTCGAGCACGGTGGAAGTGGGGGCGCGCACTTCGTCGGTGATTTCGGCGGTCAGCGAGTAGCCCTTCACCGGATAGACCGGCAGCTTGAGGCCGATGTCCCGACCGAGCGGCGCCGACCAGGAGCCGAGGGCCAGCACGTAGTGATCGGCTACGACCCGTCCTTCGGAGGTAACGATGCCTCGCACCTCGCTGCCTTCGGCGTCGATCCGAGAGATCGAAACGCCGTGGCGGAAGCGGACGCCCAGTCCTTCGGCAGTTTTCGCCAGCGCATTGGTGAACAGATAGCAGTCGCCCGTCTCGTCGAGCGGCAGGCGCAGGCCGCCCACGAAGGTATCCTTCACGGCCGAAAGCGCCGGCTCGGCTCGGGCGACGCCATCGCGGTCGAGCAGCTCGAAGGGAACTCCGTCCGCCGCCAGAACTTCCGTGTCGCGGCCGGCATGGTCGAGCTGCTTCTGGGTCCGGAAAAGCTGCACCGTGCCCTGCGAGCGATGGTCATAGGCAATGCCGGTTTCCTCGCGCAGGGCGATCAGGCACTCGCGCGAGTAACCGGCCACGCGAAGCATGCGCCCCTTGTTGAGGGCATAGGCAGCCGACGTGCAGTTTGCGAGCAGCGACAGCATCCAGGGCAAGAGGTGCGGGTCCAGCGTCGGCCGGAGGATGAGGGGCGAATGGCGCATGAGCAGCCATTTCATGGCCTTGAGCGGAATGCCCGGCGCGGCCCATGGTGTTGAATAGCCAGGTGAAATCTCGCCGGCATTGGCAAAGCTCGTTTCGAGCGCCGGCCCGGATTGGCGATCGTAGACGGTGACCTCGTGGCCGGCCTTGGCAAGATAGTAGGCGGTGGTGGTGCCGATGACACCGGCGCCGAGCACGGCAATTCTCATGTGAACATCCCTGCTTCACAAGTTCCCGTGCTGCAAGTCGGCGGCGAAATCACCGTCTTCTGCGGTGTCTCTGGTATCGCGTGGCTCGACCTCGGCACGTGCCTGAAGTCTAGGTAGGCGGCCCGAGTGGGTCCACATGAAATAGGCCGCGGCTGGCGCTTGGGAGGGTTGCAGGATTTCATGGTCGGGGCGCTTGCGCTCGGCGATCCTCCCTCGCTTCAATCGGTGAGATAGCTATGCTATCGAGAGGCATGACTCATGTTCGTGACCTCCTGCGCCTGTCCGGCGTTCTGATGTCGGCGGCCCTCGCGGGCTGTTCCATCCTCGGCTCCGATTCGGACTTCGCACCGCCGCCGTCGCGCGCCGCCACCTTCCGCATCACGTCCGCCGGCGTGCCCGGACTGCCGCCCGACACAGCCTTTTCAAAGAAGGCGATCGAGGCGCTGGAGCCGGGTTATACGGTGTCGTCGGTGACCATGGCGACCGAGCAGAGCGAGAGTGTAGCCGCCCTTGCCCTGTTCCGCGACGGCTTGCAGGTGTTGCAGGTGCTGCCGGGGCCCGGCGGGCGGATCGGCGCCGTTCATGGCGTTTCCGAAAGCCTTGTCGGCCCCAATGGCGAGCGCATCGGCATGAGCTTCCGAGAGGCGCATGTCGATCGCGCCTCCTGCCGGGAGGGACGGGGCAACTGGCTGGCCATGCCGATCTGCACGGCGCGCGGCGCCCCCAACGTCACCTTCGTTTTTGCCATTCCCGGCTATATCGCCGCGGGTGCGCTGCCGGACGACGGAACGCTGGCCGGTGCCACGTTGCAGCGCATCATCTGGGTGCCGCCAGCGGGCTGAGCGCCGCCGCGGTCGATACGCCAGAGCAAAGCGATAGCGTCAAAATGAAAGAGGCCAGGTTTCCCCGGCCTCTTTTGTTGTTTCGAAAGATCCGCGCCGATCAGCAGAACTGATTGACGATGGCCTCAAGCTGCTCCTGCTTGCCGCTCTTCGGCTCCGGATTGATGTTGTTCTTGGCAACGTAATCCGCGAGGTCATCGAGCGAGCGCTTGCCGGCGAGAATGGCCTGGCCCTCGGCGCCCTTCCAGCCTGCGTAGCGAGCCTCGAGGTTCTTGGCGAGGCGGCCGTCCTCGATGATGGCGGCGGCGTTGAGCAGCGCCTTGGCGGCGGCGTCCATCGATGCGGCGTGGGCGATGACCAGATCTTCCGGGTCGATCGACTGGCGGCGGACCTTGGCGTCGAAGTTGAGACCACCGGTGGTGAAACCGCCGGCCTTGATGATCTCCAGCATGGCCAGCGTCAACTCGGGCACGTTCATGCCGAACTGGTCGGTGTCCCAGCCAAGCCGATCGTCGCCACGGTTGAGATCGACCGAACCGAAGATGCCGAGCGCACTGGCCAGCGCCAGTTCGTGCTCGAAGCTGTGACCGGCCAGGATGGCGTGGTTCTGCTCGATGTTGACCTGGACTTCCTTCTCGAGGCCGTAGGCCTTGAGGAAGGAGTACACCGTGGCGACGTCGAAGTCGTACTGGTGCTTGGTCGGCTCCTTCGGCTTCGGCTCGATCAGGATGGCGCCCTTGAAGCCAATCTTGTGCTTGTAGTCGACGACCATGGTCAGGAAGCGACCGAGCTGGTCCTGCTCCTGCTTGAGGTCGGTGTTGAGCAGCGTCTCATAGCCCTCGCGGCCACCCCACAGCACGTAGTTCTGGCCACCGAGCTCCTTGGTGATGTCGAAGACATTCTTCACCTGGGCGGCCGAATAGGCGAACACTTCCGGATCGGGGTTCGAGGCAGCGCCACCCATGAAGCGACGGTTGGAGAACAGGTTGGCCGTTCCCCACAGAAGGTTGATGCCGGTCTCTTCCTGCTTCCTGGCGAAGATTTCGGCGATGGTCCGTACGTTCTTGTTGGACTCGGCAAGGGTCTTGCCTTCCGGAGCGACGTCGCGGTCATGGAAGCAATAGAAGGGCACGTCGAGCAGCTGGAACAGGTCGAAGGCAACATCGGCCTTCACCTTGGCGAGCTCCATCTCGTCCGAGCCGGTGAACCACGGGCGCAGGAAGGTGCCGTTGCCGAAGGGATCGCCGCCACCCCAGGCGAACGAATGCCAATAGGCGACGGCGAAGCGCAGGTGATCCTCCATGCGCTTGCCGAGAACGACCTGATCCTTGTTGTAGTAACGGAAGGCGAGCAGGTTGCGGCTCTCGGGACCCTCGTACTTGACGGGCTTGATGTTGCCCCAGAACGGATGCGTCATGTCTTTCCTCTCTTTGAATTCTCTTTGCGGGCGAAAGGGTCAGGCGAGCGCGTCGCGGACGGCCGGATACAGCGCCCGATATTTGGCGTAGCGGTCGGCATAGGCGGCAACGAGCGCCTTGTCGGGCTCGACGGTGCGCGCGACCGGCGGCGGGGTCAGCGTCTCGAAGGGATCATCGCCCGTGGCGGCGATGCGGCCCATGCGGGCGGCGCCGAAGCCTCCGCCGTAATCGCCCTCGGCAGTGATATCGAGCGGACGATCAAGCACTGCCGCCATGATCTGCAGCCAGGCTTCCGACCGCGAGCCACCGCCGACGGCGAAAGCACGATCGATGTCGGTGCCGGCGTCGTTGAGGACGCGCAGACAGTCGCGGAAGGCGAAGGCGACACCCTCAAGCACTGCCTGGGTCAGCTCGGCGCGGCCGGAGGTGTGGCTGAGGCCGACGAACACGCCGCGGGCGGCGGCGTCGTTGTGCGGCGTGCGCTCGCCGGAGAGATAGGGCAGGAAGGTGACCGGGGACGGCTTGGCGGGCTTGGGATCGAGACCCTTGGTCAGTTCAGGTGCCGGCGTTTCCAGAAGATGCGACAGCCACTGCAAGCTGTCGGTGGCCGAAAGGATGACGCCCATCTGGTGCCATGTGCCGGGAACGGCATGGCAGAAGGCATGCACCGCGCCCTCGGTATTGGGCGAGAACGAGGCATTGGAGACGAACAGTACGCCCGAGGTGCCGAGCGAGGCGAAGGCGGCGCCTGGCTTGACGGCGCCCATGCCGACAGCGCTCGCAGCGTTGTCGCCGCCGCCGCCGGCCACGACCGGCGCCTTCGCGATGCCCCAGCGAGAGACCAGCTCGGCGCGCAATGCGCCCGAAGACTCCGTGCCCTCGACGAGGCGCGGCATGTGATCGAGCGAAAGATCGGTGGCGGCCAGAAGCTCCTTCGACCAGGCGCGCTTGCCGACGTCTAGCCATAGCGTACCGGCGGCGTCCGACATGTCGGACACATAGTCGCCGGTCAGCCAGAGCCGGACATAGTCCTTCGGCAGCAGCACCTTGGCAGTCTTGGAGAAGATTTCGGGCTCGTGCTTCTTCACCCAGGCGAGCTTGGGAGCGGTGAAGCCGGGCATGGCGATGTTGCCGGCGATGGCGCGCAGGTCCGGGCAGCGGGCCTCGAGCTCGCCGCACTCGGCGGCGGAGCGCACGTCGTTCCACAAGATGGCCGGACGGAGCGGCTTGTCAGCCTTGTCGAGAAGCGTGGCGCCGTGCATCTGGCCGGAAAGGCCGATGCCGGCCACCGCAGACAGCTCCTTGGGGTGGCTCGCCTTGAGCTGATCGATGGCGCTTTGGGTGGCGGTGATCCAGCTGTCGCCATCCTGTTCGGACCAGCCGGCATGCGGCCGCGACACTTCGAGCGAGGCCGAGGCGGTGGCGATGATCTTCTCGCCGTCGCCGACGAGAACGGCTTTCACCGACGATGTGCCGATGTCGAGGCCGAGATAGGTGGTCATGGGCTCCTCCCAGTGTGGTTTCGAGTTCTGCGCTACAGGAGATTGTCGCGCAGGAAGATGTCGATGCGGATGCGTTCCTGCTCGTCGATGATTTGCCAGTCCGATGTCAGCGACATGAGGACGCGTGCAGCCGAGCGCACCTCGTGGCCGGGGTCCTGGTTGATCACCGCGTCGATGGTCCCTCTCACCAGCGCTTCGCGGTTCTCCTCGATGAGCTCATGGGCGATGTAGACGATCTCGCGAGCCCGTCCGCTCGCTTCGAGCGCCGATATGACGCCGGCATTGCCGGCCCCGGCGTTGTAGATGCCGGCAAGGTCGGTGTGCTGGCGCAAAAGGTCCTCGACCAGCTTGTGAACGCGGGTCGGATCGTCCCGCCCCTCGCGCAGGCCGATGACGTGAACCTCGGGAAAGTCCTGGGCGATCACCTGCTCGAAGCCGAACCGGCGCTCGGCATGGTCGCGCAGCGCCAGCGAACCGGCCACCAGAGCCACCTTGCCCGTGTGGTTCGGCAGGAAGCGCCCGATCAGCGAGCCGGCGGTTCGGCCGGCGGCGGTGTTGTCGATGCCGATGAATCGGTCGCGCCGAGAGCTCGGAACGTCCGACACCAACGTCACGACCGAGACGCCGTCCGACTTCAATGCGTTGATCGCCTCGCGCACGGCGGGATGATCGAGCGCCGCGACGGCGATGCCTGCGTAACTGTCTTGCCGAATTTCCCTCAACGCTTCGGCGAGGGCTTCACCGTCGAAGACGTCGACGTGGCGAATGTCGAAACTGGCTCCCTTGTAGGGAAGCCAGTCGCCCAGGCGTTGAATGGCTGTTTCTAGCGCCTCGAAGAAAGGATTGTGGCCGCGCGGCAGAACGAAGGCGAAATGGCTGGTTGCTGGTTGTACGCGGCCAGCCAGGCTCGATGGCGCGTACCCCAGTTGGCGGATGGCGTTTTCCACCTTCTCGATGGTCACCGAACGTACGCCGTCACGCCTGTTCAGGACTCGATCGACCGTCGCCACGCTAACGCCAGCCGCCTCGGCGACCGTTCGCAAGGTGATCTTCATTGAGGGGTCCAGCCTTCCAAATGATTTTTTTCACTCAATAAGGCTATGCAATTCCATCGTCAATGCGCAATGAGCCGATTCAAACACTCATCCGATGAAAAGACCGATCGGAGATGAAGTCCCGGGAACGACGCTTGGCGACGCCGGCACGATCGGTGCCGGCGTCTCTTTCTGGCCTCAGGAGGCGAGGGCGTCGAGGACGCGAACCCACGAGCGAATGCCGCCGTGATAGCTCGTTACCTCGTACTTCTCGTTGGGTGAGTGAATGCGGTCGTCGTCGAGGCCGAAGCCGATCATCAGGCTGTCCAGGCCGAGGATCGACTTGAAATTGCCGACCACCGGAATGGAACCGCCGGAGCCGACAAGAGCCGGCGCCTTGCCCCACTCGGCTTCCAGCGCGGCGCGGGCCTTGCCCACGGCGGCGCCGTCGATGGCAACGTGAACGGCGGGACTACCCCCATGCTCGCGGAACTCTACCTTGGCATCGGGCGGCAGTCGATCCCTGACATACTGGCGGAAGGCGGCGCGGATCTTCTGCGGATCCTGACCGGCTACGAGGCGGAAGGATACCTTGGCTTCCGCCGAGGCCGGAAGCACCGTCTTGAAGCCCGGGCCCGCGTATCCGCCGGCAAGGCCGTTGATCTCGCAGGTGGGGCGCGACCAGATCTGTTCGAGCACCGTGCGGTCGGCCTCGCCGGCCGGTGTCTTCAGTCCGGCGCCGCCGAGGAAGGCGGCAGCGTCGAAGCCGAGGTTGTCCCAGTTGGCCCGGAGCGTCGGTGAAATGTCGGCAACGCCGTCGTAAAACCCGGGCACTGTGACACGGCCCTTGTCGTCATGCAGGTCGCCGAGAATTTTCGTCAGCACCTGCAGGGGGTTGAGCGCTGCGCCACCAAAAGCGCCCGAATGGAGGTCGTGGCTGGCGCATCGGAGCGAGATCTCTTCGCCGACCAGGCCGCGCAGCATGGTGGTGATGGCCGGGGTCTTGCGGTCCCACATCTCGGTGTCGCAGACGAGAGCGACATCGGCGGAGAGCTCCGCCTTGTTGGCCTCGAGGAACGGGATCATCGAAGGCGATCCCGATTCTTCTTCGCCCTCGGAGAAGAAGGTGACATTGACCGGCAGCTTGCCCGTCTCGGCGATCAAGGCTCGACAGGCTTCCAGGAATGTCATCAACTGGCCTTTGTCGTCCTGCGCGCCACGGGCGAGAATGCGCTCGCTGCCGTCGGGGAACGTCTTCACCACCGGCTCGAAGGGCGGAGAATCCCACAACTCCAGCGGATCGGCAGGCTGGACGTCATAGTGGGCGTAGAACAGCACATGAGGCTTGTCCGGGCCGGCCTTGGTGTAGTGGCCGATCACCATGGGGTGCAGGGGCGTGGGCCTCAAAGAGGCGTCAAAACCGAGCGCGGTCAGTTCCCTCACCAGCCACTCGGCGGCGCGGACGCAGTCGTCTTTATGGGAAGGATCGGCGGAAATCGAGGGAATGCGCAGGAAATCGAACAGACGGTCGAGGCTTTTGGGAAAGTCCGCGTCGACGCGGGATAGAATGGCATTAATGGACATCAGTGCCTCCGATTGGGGTGCTCCCTTATAGGCCATTCCGCACGAGAGAGACGAGCCCGAAAGGCAGGGGAGCTGCCTGTGGCGGGTGATTGAGGCGTCAGCGGCCTTCCCGACTTCGGCTCCACCATTTATCCGATAAATAGGCTGGAGCTGGTTCTCTCCGGCATCGCGGCGGTTCTTCCGGGCGAGTTTCTACGCGGCAGGGTTGATCTTAGCCTGTTTCCCCAAAATTTACGGTGGTAGAATACGAAGCTGTAATCAGAAGGCGTGTTTTCACCCGTACGGAAATGGAAGGCGGTCAGTCAGGCAATTGAAACTTGGACGGGCATGTTCATATGCCGACTGTTTCTCGAAAAATACATTTTGATTTTCTCATATGTTCTATTGATAAATTTCAATAATAAAGTTGATACTAGAGATTGTCGTGGATTAACTGTCTTAATTACGACAAGTGTTGAGTTATACCAAAGTTTATATGCTGGTCGAAAGTAGGATAAATGAATCTATGAAGCGCTTTTTGCGGGAATGGGCATAGCAATTCGTGTGATATTGTCCCCTTCTGCCCGGAAAGCCTTTATCTGGCTCCCAATTTGCTCTAGAAGGAACATGTCGGGGTAGTTATGCGCTTTCATGCGAAAAGCAGCTGGAGCGTGCGAGCACATCTCCCGAACTGACGACCTTTTGATCGGCTAGAGGTAGGGTCGATACCATGAATACACCAGACGACATCCTCGCTGACGCGGTCGGTCTCCGCACCTATTCGAGCGCAAACAAGATATTCGAGGTCATCGAACGCCGTCTCCTGGGGCATGGCGCCAGCCATGTGCTGATCTCCGGCCTGCCGATGCCGGGCCGCCCGGTGGAGCCGCTGGTGCTCCACATCCGCTGGCCGGATATCCGCTCAGAACGAGGGCAGCTCATCACCATCTCGAAGGGCGATCCAGTGTTGGAGCGCTGTCGCGTCGCCCATCGGCCTTGCCTCATCGATGGCGTCAGCATTTCCGGACATTCCGACCTGGTGGCCGCTGCCGGCCCCGAGGCGTCCGCGCGCATCGTGGCGGTGCCGATTACCTCCATCCCTCCCTATCAGGCGGCCGTCATTGGTCTTGGCGAGGCTTTGTCGCTGACGGAGCTCGACCTCGTTGCCTTTGACTTCCTTTGCAATCAGGCGTTCAGGCGTCTGAGGGCACTCGGATATCTCATGGACTCCCGTCCCGGTGACCTGTCGGCGCGCGAGCGGCGGGTTCTGGAGCTGACGGCGCTTGGCATGACAGCCCAGACCATTGCCGAGAGCCTCAATATCTCTCAGCGGACCGTGCACGCCCATCTTCAGAACGCCGGCGAGAAGCTTGACGCCACCAACAAGACCCAGGCGGTCGTCGAGGCGTTGCGCTACGGGCAGATCTCGCTCGCCGGCTGAGGTCGTTTCGCGCTAGATAGAAAGACCGAGGCCCGCCGGTTCGCCGGCGGGTCTTTTTGTCGGCGCCGGGAGGACGCTTCCGTCCATAGATGGCGTTGAGAGGCAACCGTGGGGCGGGTAAAAGCCTGTTCAGGGTACCGAGCGCACCGGGAAGGAGCCGTGCATGCTGGAAGAGGGCAAGGTCTATCTGGGAACGGGCACGAAGCCGGAGTATCTGACGCTGAAGCTCGCCAACAGGCATGGCCTCATTACGGGCGCGACCGGCACCGGAAAGACGGTAACGTTGCAGGTGTTGGCCGAAGGGCTGTCGGATGCCGGCGTGCCGGTGTTCTGTGCCGACGTCAAGGGCGATCTCTCGGGTATCGGCGCTCCGGGCGAGGCCAGGGACTTCCTTGAGGAGAGGGCGCGCTCCATCGGCTTTGCCGAAGAGTACCAGCTCAGGGCGGCCCCGACCGTCTTCTGGGATCTGTTCGGCAAGAAGGGACATCCGGTCCGGACGACAGTGTCCGAGATGGGGCCCCTTTTGCTGTCGCGTCTCCTGGATCTCAACGAGACGCAGGAGGGTGTGCTCAACATCGTCTTCAAGGTGGCCGACGACGAAGGTCTTTTGCTGCTCGATCTCAAGGATCTGCGGTCGCTGCTCGTTTATGTCGCAGAGAACGCCGATGCCGTCGCCACCAGCTACGGCAATGTCGCCAAGGCCACGGTGGGCGCCATCCAGCGGCAGCTCCTGGTGCTGGAGCAGCAGGGTGGCGAGCACTTCTTCGGCGAACCGGGCTTGCAGATCTCCGATTTGATGCAGGTGACGGGCGACGGCCGGGGCGCGGTCAACGTGCTTGCCGCCGATAAGCTGATGCAGACGCCGCGCCTCTACGCCACTTTCCTGCTCTGGCTGCTTTCGGAGCTGTTCGAGGAGATGCCCGAGGTCGGCGATCTCGACAAGCCCAAGCTCGTCTTTTTCTTCGACGAGGCGCATCTGCTGTTCGACGAGGCGCCGAAGGCGCTGGTCGACAAGGTGGAGCAAGTGGTCAAGCTGATCCGCTCCAAGGGCGTCGGCATCTATTTCGTCACGCAGAATCCGCTGGATATCCCCGAGAGCGTGCTCGCTCAGCTCGGTAATCGCGTCCAGCATGCGCTGCGTGCCTACACCCCGCGCGAGCAGAAGGCGGTGAAGGTGGCGGCGGAGACCTTCCGGCCCAATCCGGACTTCGACACGTTCACGGCGATCACCGAACTCGGCCAGGGCGAGGCTCTCGTCTCCGTGCTGGAAGGCAAGGCCGTGCCGTCGATCGTCGAACGCACGCTGATCCGGCCACCGTCGTCGCGGATGGGGCCGCTCAAGGACGATGAGCGGGCGGCGCTGATTGCGGCGAGCCCGCTGGCAGGAATCTACGACGAGGCGGTCGACCGCGAGTCCGCTTTCGAAGTTCTGAAAGCGCGAGCCAACGGTGCGCCGCAGCGTCACGAGCCGGTTGATCCTCCGCGCACGAGGCGCGAGAGCCCGGGCTTCAGCGTGCCCGACTTCGGCTGGAGCCGTAGCCGGCCGAAGGCGCCGACGCCGCAGACCCGTGAGGACGAGCCGGCCCGCCGCCCGCGCCTCGACGAATATGAAAGCGCCACCGAACGCCGACGCCGCGAGGAGCGCGACCAGCGTACTGCCCGTCGCGACACCTACGGATATGGAGGCCGACAGACGGTGGCAGAGGCGGCGATCAAGTCCGTGGTGCGCTCGGTATCGAGCCAGGTCGGCTCGCAGATCGGCCGGGCGCTGGTGCGCGGCGTGCTGGGAAGTCTGCTGAAGTAGCGGCTTTGCTGTGGCGATCCTGTGAACACTGGCGCCGGGAGAACCGGCGTCAGGTCACGGAGTGACCATATAAACCTTGGAAATCATGCCGGGCTGCTGCCGATAGGTCCGGAATCCCATGGCCTCGTAGTAGGCAAGCCCAAGGGCGTTGGTCTCGGCGATTGTCGCATCGATGGTAGGCAAGCTGGCGGCTCGGGCCGCCTGTTGCGTGGCCGCGAACAAAGCCCTGCCGACTCCGCGACGACCGACCCCGAGCTTCACATAGGTTCCGATAACGCCCCAGCCGGGCGGCACATTCCAGCTGTTTCCTTCGCGGGCGAGCTTGAGGGCCTGAAAGCCGACAATCTCGCCCTCGTCGGATACTGCGACCGAGCATTCGATTCGGTCGGGGTGCTCGATATAGAACGCACGGACATGGTCGGCTGACGAGGGGCGGTCGCTGTTCCAGCTCGCGAGGATTTCGCCAAGGATGGCGCTCATGCCCTTGGAATCCGCCGGGCTGGCAGGCCTCACGATCACCGCACACCTCCTTTGACAGTCACCACCCGGCCGGTGGCTCCTTCCTCGCCGCGGCCAGCGTGTTGATCCGCTGAGCGGTATCGGGTTGAGCAAGCAGTTCTTCAAGCGGCGCTTCCATGCGGCGGCGCCAGTTGGGGTGCTCGTTGATGGTGCCGGGCAGGTTGGGCTGCTCTTCGAGCGCCAGGATATCCTCGAGCGGCGCGAGGGCGATTCGCGAGTGTGACCGGCCGATGTGCCTGAGCGCTGCCTCGACCACCGGGGTTGTCTCCTCGGGCGCCGGACGAGGCTCGCTGCCGCCGAATGTTGCCCACAACAGCCCGCGATCCCACGCCCGTCGTTCATCCTCGCGCTCTCGGTTGGAGTCGGCCGGAAGACGGCCGAGCTGATCTGCCCAGTCGAGGTCGCGCCCGGCCCACCAACCTGCGACGGTGGCGGTGTCGTGGGTGCCGGTCATTGCGACGCTGTCCGGCGGATAATCCTGCGGGCCGATGAAGCCGTGATCGAGCGCCCGCTCGAACCACAGGACCCGCATTCCCAACATGCCCGTGGCATCGATCGCCTCGGCGAAGCCGCCCGGTTTGGTGCCGAGATCCTCGGCGACGATCAAGGCCTTGGCGCGATGCGACTCGAGCGCGGCCAGGCGCGTGAGGTCGTGGAACGGATAGACGAGATAGGCGCCGTCGCTCGACGACCGCCCCTCCGGCATCACCCAGAGGCGAGACAGGCCGAAGGCGTGATCGATCCTGAGGCCTCCGGCCCGGCTAAGGGTTGACCGTAGCGTGTCGATCCACGGAGCATATCCGCTCTCCCTGAGGCCGCGTGGCGAGAAGGTGGTGAGCATCCAGTTCTGCCCGAGCGGGCCGAGCGGATCGGGAGGTGCTCCGATGGTCAGGCCATCGAGAAGGTGGTCGCGCAGGTTCCAGCTGTCGCTGCCGCCCGCGTGGACGCCGACGGCGAGGTCGGCGAGAAGCCCGACCGCCATGCCCGCTGCCTTGGCGTGGCCTTGTATGGCGGCAAGGCTTTCGTGAGCCAGCCACTGGACAAACAGATGAAAGGTGATCTCGTCGGGATTCTCGGCCGCGAACTGACGTACGGCGGCGCCGTTGGGGTCATGGAAGGGGGCCGGCCATGTCCGCCAGCCGTCGAGGCCGCGCGCGCGGAATCGTACGTCGAGCGCGTCGAAGATGGCATGACGGCGCAGCGCGGCCCCACCGGCCAGGCTGTCGCCGACGACGCGCGACCGGAACGCGGGGGGCAGCGCGTTGAACGCTTTCCTGAGTTCGGCAAGGCGCGTCGGCAAGGCGCTTTCCCAGTCGATCAGGGAACCGCCATCTTCGCCCGGCGGCAGGGGGGGCAGGCCGACGAGTGCCGGATCGCCCATGGCGCCGTTGAGGAAAAGCCGGCTCGACGGAGAGTAGGGGCTGAAGCCGATGCCGTGGCCGGGGAACAAGGCATGGACGGGGTTGATCATCACCACGTCGGCGCCACGTTCGGCGAACTGCTTCACCGCGTCGTCGAGATGACCGAAATGGCCGAAGGGCTGCGGCTCCCGGCCACGCAATGACGGTATCTGCACCGACGGTCCCCAAACGCGACGGTCGGCCTCGAGGCCATGACAGCGGGCCGGAGCAACGGCGATCGCCACCTCGTGCGCGCCGATGATCAGGCGGTAATAACCGGGCTCGGCGATGGGCGGCAGGTAGCCCCCCTCAATGCGAAGGATCTGGCTTGCGCCGTCTTCGGCAACGAGATCGGCACGTGCAAGGCTCAGGGGGAGAGGAATGGGTTTGCCGGCGTCGGCAACCAGCAGGGCGGGCGGTCGCGTCCGCTCGTCTTCGATCTGCGCCAGGCTTCGTGCTATGGCCTCAGCGCTGTCGGCGGGATAGCCGAGCGCAGTGGCGATGGCGCCAAGCGCCTCGTCGCTGACCGTTTGCGGTTTGCCGGCGACGTCCCACCAGTTTCGCACCAAGCCGATTGCTTCGGCGAGCGCGTGAAGCTCGGTCATGTCTGCCTCCCCTGGGCGGCGATGGAGCGGGCCCAAACCGCCGAAACCTTTGGCCCGGACAGTAACGAGACGAGGTTACGGCTTCAAAAACGCCAGGCCAGTTGCCGGTCAGAGCTTGGTCAGGCCGGTCAGGTCTGGCAACTCCGCAGCCGGTCGCATGTCCTGGTATTCGTCGAGCGCGCCTGCGCGATTGATCCAGACGGTTCGGAACCCGTACTTCGATCCACCAGCGACGTCCCAGCGGTTGGACGACTGGAAGGATATGGCGCTCGGGAACACGCGGAAATGCGTCGTCGCCATTTCGTAGACGCGCGGATCCGGCTTGTAGCAGCCGATCGTGTCCACCGACAGCACGTCGTCGATGATGTCGCCAAGGCCGGCGGCCCGAATCGCCCTGTTGAGCATCAGTGGGCTGCCGTTCGACAGGATGGCGATACGGGTGCCGGCAATCTTCAGATCGCGCAGGACAGCCGGCACCTCGGGGAAGCAGTCGCAACTCCGATAGGCCTCGAGCAGTTTCTCGCGCAGGTCGGGATCGACCTGGGGATAGACCGCGAAGGCCGCGTCGAGCGCGTCCTTGGTCAGCGCCCAGAAATCTTTGTAGGCGCCGGTGGCCGAGCGGATCCAGGAATACTCAAGCTGCTTGGTCCGCCAGAGCTCGGAAAGGCGCTGTGCGTCGGGGCCGAGTTCGGCGGCATGCCGGCGGACGGCCGAGTGGACGTCGAACAGCGTGCCGTAGGCATCGAACAGGAAGATCGGATGGTACATGCCGCTGTCTCCGCTTTCAGCCGTCGATTCGTGAACCAGCGACTTTCGCAACTTTGGTATCGGATATATCGGTTATCTGGAAACCGGCAAACAAACATGCGGAAAAGCCTGCAGAGGGGCGGGTTTTCATCGGGCCGTTGCCGTGTCGCCGCGTTCGGCGACGATGGGGTAGCGGACGCAACGAGAAACGGAAGGACAGTATCGTGGCTTGGTCTCAGACCTGGACGTGGCTGGATGGCGAGTGGCACGAGGGTAACGTGCAGATCATGGGCGTCAGGACGCACTCGTCCTGGCTCGCCTCGTCGGTGTTCGACGGCGCCCGTTATTTTGAGGGCGTGGCGCCCGACCTCGACCTTCATTGTCAGCGAGTCAACCGTAGCGCGCTTGCCATGGGCCTTGAGGCCCTGCGCCCGGCCGAAGAAATCGAGGCGCTGGCGCGCGAGGGTTTCTCTCGCTTCTCCGGCGATGCGGCGCTCTACATTCGCCCGATGTACTGGGCCGAGGATGGCGGCTTCATGGGGGTGCCCCCCGAAGCTGCGTCGACGCGCTTCTGTCTCAGTCTCTATGAAGCGCCCATCCCGTCGATCGACGAGGGCTATGCCGTAACCACCACGCGCTACCGTCGGCCACTGCCCGAAACGGCTCTGGTCAACGCCAAGGCGGGATGCCTTTATCCGAACAACGGCCGCGCCATGCTGGAGGCCAAGGCCAAGGGCTTCGACAACGCGGTTCTGCTCGACGTGCTCGGCAACGTCTGCGAGCTCGGCACCGCCAACCTGTTCATCGCCAAGGACGGTGTGGTGATGACGCCGGCCGCCACGGGCGTGTTCCTGGCGGGCATAACGCGGTCACGCATCATTCAGCTTTTGCGCGACGATGGCTTCGACGTGCGCGAATGCATCCTGAAAACGGAAGACCTGGCCTCGGCGGACGAGATCTTTGCCGCCGGCAACTATGGCAAGGTGACGCCGATCCTGCGGTTCGAATCCCGTGAGTTCTCGGTTGGGCCGGTGACGAAGCGTGCCCGCGAACTCTATTGGGCTTACGCGCACGCTTGAGCGAAGAGGACTTTCCTTGAGCGTCCCCTTGAAAACGCCGCTTTGACGGCGGACTTCAAGGGGATGCGGCGTCGGCTACGCAAACTGCGAGGAGGAAAGCATGCGGACGGCAACGATTCTGAGGCTGACGGTAGCCCTCACGCTCGGTACGACCTATTCGGCCACGGCTGCCTCTTTCATCGCCAGGCCGACGGAACCCATGTCCTGCTCGTCAGGAGGAAAGCTCTGGCAGGGGTATTTCCACGGTCGCAAGGAAGTGGAGAGCGGCTGGAAGAGGTATGAGGACGTCTCCGAGCGCTACTGCTTCAAGACGGAGAAGCTCTGCCGCAATTGGCTCTACAACATGCAGAGCGAGTACACCTACATGGTATGGTCCGCCGTCTGCGCCCCCATGGGGAAATGACGATCAGCTGCCTCGCGAGGGGTGGGATGGCCCGCGTGGCCGTTTGGAGCGCTTGACCACGACCGGAACGGTCGGGTTGGCGCGCGCGCCGACGAGATCGCCGTAGACGGCTTCGTTCGACTTTTCGCGAAAGGTGATGTGGGTGACAAGGAATCCGGGATTCTCTGGAAGCGGAACATTCGCCGGCGCCTCCGGCAGTAGGCCGCGATTCCGCAGCGAGGCGGCTTCGCGCAAGGCAAGCAGCCGTTCTTCCGAGACGATCTCGGCCGGCTGACCCGAGCGGCGTTCGGGGCCCCGGTAGCTGGGATCGTTGCGCCGCCGTCGATCGGGGCCGAAATACCCCGAGCCCGTCTTCACGTAGACCCGTGGCCGTCCGAACACGGTCAGCAGGCGTTCGACGAGATAGTTCGACGACATCGGCTTGACCGCGATCTCGTCGATGCCGGCCATCACCGCTTTCTGGACATTCTGCCGGCTGGCGTGTCCGGTCATCAGCAGAATGGGAACCATGCGGTTGACGACGGCGCCGCCGTGACGGATGCGATCGGCGAAGGCGAAGCCATCCATTGGCTCCATGCCCAGATCCGACATGACGAGATCGACGTGTCGGCCGGTCAGAAACTCGAAGGCGGAATCGGTGTCCGAGAACTCGTGAATATCGTGAAAGCCAAACTCGCTGAGCATGCCCGCCACGAAGCGCCTGAAGCGGGGACTGTCGTCGACGATGACGATCGTTCGAGCGATATAATCCGTCAGCTTTGGCATGAGGCCCCGTCAACCGTTGCACGAGTGGAAACAATAGCCGGGGTGCGAACCACTCCGGTACCCACAACGACAGTGATAGTGGCTAGCGCTGCGTCGGACAACAGCTATCGCTGAAAAAGACGAAGGGCTCCGGACAAGCCGGAGCCCCAAGTAAAGTCGTATCGGTCAAGCGTGGCGCGAACGCCAGTCGGCTCAGCCAGCCTTGGCGTAGAGTTCGGCGACGAACTCCCAGTTCACCAGATTGTCGAAGAAGGCTTCGAGATACTTCTGACGCAGGTTGCGGTAGTCGATGTAGTAGGAGTGCTCCCACACGTCGACGCCCAGAAGCGGCGTCGCGCCGGCGACCAGCGGGTTCTCGCCGTTCGGCGTCTTGGAGATGACGAGCTTGCCGTCCTTGAGCGCCAGCCAGGCCCAGCCGGAGCCGAACTGCGTCATGCCGGCCTGGATGAAGTCGGCGCGGAACTTGTCGAGACCACCGAGATCCTCGTTGATCTTCTTGAGAAGCTCGCCGGGAATGGAACCGCCGCCGTTCGGCTTCATCCACTGCCAGAAGTAGAAGTGGTTGTAGTGCTGAGCGACGTTGTTGAAGACGGCGGGGTTCTTGCCGAACGAGCCCTTCACCACGTCCTCGACGCTCTTGCCTTCCCACTCGGTACCCTTGATGAGATTGTTGCCGTTGTTCACGTAGGCAAGGTGATGCTTGTCGTGATGATACTCAAGCGTCTCGCGCGACATGTACGGGCCAAGGGCGTCATAGGCATAGGGAAGGTCGTTCAGCTCGAAAGCCATGGTCGTCTCCTCTTTGGAAAAGAGCATTCTATAACTGAGCATCGCCGCCCAGCGGTGGTGCATGCGAGATAGATAGGAACTTTTCCTGATGGCGGCAATGAGCCACGAGTCGATTCATGGCTCCCATGCGCGTTTCGGTTAGCAAAACGAGTTAGTTAGCCTTGCCCATCACCTTCAGGGCGAAGGCATACTCGAGCGCTGTTTCCTTCAGTTCGTCGAAGCGGCCGGACGCTCCGCCGTGGCCAGCGTCCATGTTGATGTGCATGACCTGCGGGTTGTCGTCGGTCTTCAGCGCCCTGAGGCGTGCGACCCACTTCGCCGGCTCCCAGTAGGTGACGCGCGGGTCGGTGAGGCCGGCCAGCACGAACATCGGCGGGTAGGCCTGCGTCATCAGGTTCTCGTAGGGGCTGTAGGAAGCGATCAACTGGAAGTCGGCGACGCTTTCGAGCGGATTACCCCATTCGGGCCACTCCGGCGGCGTGAGCGGCAGCGTGGCGTCGAGCATGGTGTTGAGCACGTCGACGAAGGGAACGGCGGCGAGCACCCCGCCCCAGAGCGACGGCGCCATGTTGGCGACGGCGCCCATCAGCATGCCGCCGGCCGAACCGCCATGGGCGACGATGCGCCCCTCCGAGGTGAAGCCTTCGGCGGCGAGGTAACGGGCCGCTGCGATGAAGTCCTTGAAGGTGTTCGGCTTGTTCTCGCGCTTGCCGGCCTGATACCAGCGGTGCCCCTTCTCGTTGCCGCCGCGGATATGCGCGATGGCATAGACGAAGCCGCGATCGACCAGCGACAGGATGCGGGTCGAGAACGAGGCGGGAATGGCGATGCCGTAGGCGCCATAGCCGTAGAGCAGGCAGGGCGCCGAGCCGTCGAGAGGCGTGTCGGCGCGGTAGAGCAGGGTGACCGGCACGCTTTCGTCATCGGCGGCAGGCGCCATGATGCGACGCGTCACGTAGTCGGAGGGCTCGTGGCCGGACGGAACCTCCTGCGTCTTCCTGAGGAAACGCTCGCCGGTCGCCATGTCGTAGTCGTAGACCTGCGCCGGCGTGGTCGGCGAGGAGTAGGTGAAGCGGACGATGTTGGTGTCGAACTCGTAGGAGCCGGACAATCCGAGCGAATAAGCCTCTTCCGGGAAGTCGATGGCATGCTCGTGCCCGCTCGACAGCTCGCGGATCACGATGCGCGGCAGGCCGCCCACCCGTTCGAGCCGCACCATGCGCCCCTGGAAAATCGACATCGACAGGATGAGACGCCCCGGCTCGTGAGCGACGACATCGATCCAGTTGTCTCGGCCCGGGCTCTTGAGCGGCGCGTTGACGATCTTGAAGTCCTCGGCGCCGTCGGCATTGGTCAGGATGTAGACGCGGTCGTCGCCGTCGTCTTCGATCGAGTATTCGACCTCGATTTCGCGTGCTGTCACCAGGCGGGGCGGACTATCCGGCGCCGTGGCGTCGATCAGTCGCACTTCGGACGTCTGATGATCGTGTGAGTCGATGACGATGAAGCGACCGGACTGCGTCTTGTCGACGCCGCAGAAGAAACCGGAATCCTCTTCGAGATAGACGACCGTATCCTCCGAGGCCGGTGTTCCGATCACATGGCGGAGCACTTTCTCGGTGCGATGATTGTCATTGATGAACGTATAGAAGAAGGAACGGGAATCGGCCGCCCAGGCGACACCGCCCGCGGTGTTGGGAATCTCGTCAGGCAGATCGACGTCGGCATCGAGATCGCGGATGCGGATGACATGAAACTCCGAGCCGGTATCGTCGAAGCTATAGGCCAGGAGCTTGTGGTCCGGGCTGTGGCTGGCGCCCCCCAGGCTGAAATAGGACTTGCCCCGCGCCAGTTCGTCGGCATCGAGCAACAGCTCCTCGGGGCCGCCGTCGCGCAGCGTGCGGACAAGTCGCGGGTGCTGCGCACCGGTAAGGTAGCGGCTGGCATAGGCGTAGGGGCCGTCTGGGAGCGGAACCGAGGAATCGTCTTCGAGGATGCGGGCGCGCATCTCGGCGACCAGAGCTTCCTGCAGCGAGACCGTGTCGGCCATGTAAGCGTCGCAGAACGCGTTCTCGGCGTCGAGATGGGCGCGAATGCCGGGATCGAGAAGATCGGGATCGCGCAGGACGTCCTGCCAGTTGTCGGCGCGAAGCCAGGCGTAGTCATCGACGAGATCGACGCCGTGAACGGTCGTGACGACAGGCCGCTTATCGGCGCAAGGGGGCTTCATCTCGGTCATGGATGCTCCGAAAGCTGCAAAACGGCTGGAGGGATATCCCCAAAGATGCCGGCGGGGCAACAGGCAAACACGTAGCCGGACGGTCAGGTTCCGATGATATCGAGATCCGACGTGCCCTGTCGGTCCTCTGTTTCGACGATCCAGCAGTCGCTGTCGAAGCGCCGTTCGGACCGCAGGCGGGCGTCGACGTCCGCCTCGGGGGCATCGGCAAGCAACTGTTCGAACACACGTCCCCCGGCCATGGCCGGGTCGACGTCGTCCAGATAGATCTGTGGCGCGGGGCCATAGAGATCGGCGGTGCCATCGAGGTGCGATACCTTGACGAAAATGGCTCCGGCCTCGGCGGCGCCCCTACCGACCACCGCCGTGAACAAACCGCCGTCGTTGCGGCGGCGAACATAAGCGGAAACGAAGAAGTCGGAGGTGATGCGGGCCATGGCCATGCTCGACAGCGTAACCTGCCGTTCAAACCACGGGTTTGCGCCGAGGGCAAGACCTGCGCGGTTCACGCCTTGGAAGATGAATGACAAGAGCGTGACTAGAGGCCGCCAACCTTGACGAGCTGGGAGACAAAAGCCTCGTCGATGGCGCCTGTCTGCGGCAGGTTGTAGTAGGCCTGGAAGCGCTTGATGGCCGCGCGCGTTTCGGCCGACATCAGGCCGTCGATGGCGACGGGCCCGAATCCTTGCTGCGACAGCGAGCGTTGGATGCGCGCAAGGTTGGCGTCGGCGGCGGGCGCCGCCGGTGTGGCGACGGCCACCGGTTTCGCGGCCGCCTTGGGCGGAGCCACCGAAGCGATGAGATCGCCAATGCCGTCCATCGACATCTCCGCCGGCTGGGCCTCGGTGGGCGCCGGCTGGGCTGCGGTGGCGTCGGGCTTCGGCCTGGGCACCGGCGCAGCGGCGTTTGTCGGCAGCGATGCGACGGTCAGCGGATCGGCTGCAACCGGACTGTCAACGTTGAGGCTGGTTTTCGGCCGTACGGACCGGATGGCCAGCAGCACGTTGTTTGACGGCTCCCCCGTTGGGGTGAGACGGAAGGCGCGTTCGAAGGCCAGGATGGCCTGCGATGTTTGCGGACCGGCGAGGCCGTCGATCTCGCCCTTGTAGTATCCGAAGTCCTTGAGGCCCTTCTGAATGTCGGCGATCAGGCTCTGATCGGTCGCTCCAACGGCCGACCCGTCGGAGGAGCGCAACGTCGGCGCCTGCGTGGGAGCCGGCGTCGCCGGGGCAACGGGGCGGGTGCCGACAAACAGCGGCGCCGGATGGGCGCCCGGCTGCAAGGCGAGGGCATTGGTCAGGATGGCAATGGCGGTCGCCGTCATCATCAAGCTCCCGGCGGTGGCCATCGGATTCCCGATGGCGCCCCGGAGCAGAAGGGCGACAAGTCCCGCTTTTCCTTGGGTCTTGCGTCCTGCCATCAATCAGGCCCTCCGCGCCACGCGCTGGATCTGGTCGACATCCAGAACGCGGGAAATCGGTTCGGCGCCATCGCGCGAAGGATGCATTGGCAGAAGCACGGTGACGGTGGTGCCCTTGCCGAGGTCGGAGTCGATCATCACCTGGCCGCCATGCAGCGCGACGAGGCCTTTCACCACCGAGAGTCCGAGGCCCGTGCCAGCCTGCTTGCGGTCATAGCCGGTTTCCGCCTGGAAGAACGGGCTGCCCACACGGCATAGATCCTTCTCGGCAATGCCGATGCCGTTGTCGCGCACGGAGATCGCCATGCGGCGCCCCTGGCGGCGAACCGAACAGGTGACCTGACCGCCGCGATTGGAGAACTTCACCGCGTTGGACAGGAGGTTGAGCACGATCTGCCGGCAGGCACGCGGGTCGGCTACCAGTTCCGGCAGATTGGGCTCGATGTCCGAGATCAGCAGGATTCCAGCCTTCTCGGCCTGAGGGGTCATCATCTGGCGGCAACGGTCGACCAGCGGACCGACGCGGAAAGACTCCGGATTCACGTCGAAGGAGCCGCATTCGATCTTCGAGAGATCGAGAATGTCGTTGACCACTTGCAGGAGGTGCTCGCCGGATTCCTTGATGAGGCCGGAGTATTCCCGATGCCGATCGAACTCGAACTTGCCGAACAGTTCCTGGTTGAGGATGTCGGAGAAGCCGATGATCGCGTTGAGCGGGGTCCTGAGCTCGTGGCTCATGTTGGCGAGGAAGCGGGTCTTGGCGAGGTTGGCGGCTTCCGAGTCGGCTCGCAGCGCCTCGAGTTCCGCCTCGTGCTGCTTGCGCTCGGAAATGTCGCGTGTGACCGTCACCACGGCGTCGTCGCCCTGCTCGTCGGAAAGGTGACGCATGTGCGACTCGACCCAGATCCAGCCGTCGGAGTCGATCTCGTCGCCGCAGCGGAGACGATACTCAACCCGTGCCGCGCCCTGATGAAGCGCCACCGAGATGGCCGAGAGATAGGCCGGCCGGTCGCCGATATGGACGCGCCGGAACAGACCGTCGGCAACCAGGTCAGCCGGCCGTACCGACAGCAAACGCATGGCGGCCGGTGAAACGAAGGTCACGTCGCCCGAGGGGTTGTGACAGGTGACGAGGTCGCTCATGGCCTCTGCGAGCAAGCGATAGCGCTGCTCCTGACGGGCGATGGAGAGCGAGGTTGCCCGCTCGCGCCGCTCGATTCCGATGGCTACGCCGGAGGCATAGCCGAGGGCCACCACGCAGGCGAGGAAGTTCATCGTCGTTCCGTCACCGGCGAAGGTGAAGGCACGGCTGGCGTCGCCGGTGAGGGTTAGAAGCGCCGTGAGTAGAAAGCCGGCGCCACTGATCAGCGCGGCGCCGGCGACGGTCGACCGCCGGCCGGACAGGGCCGCCTCGATGGGGGCGATTGCGAACCAGACCACGGCGAACGAGCCCAGGCCACCGGTGTGGAGCGCGACCCAGACGGCAAGCGTGGTCAGAATGGCAGCCGAGAGAAGATAGCCTTGAGCCAGCCGGCCCGTGCGGGAGACGAAGAGCGCGACGAGAATCTCAAGGCCGAGAACGGAAAGCGCGGTCGCGGTGAAGCCGGCCGAGGACGGGTCGACCGCGAGCGCCGGGGGGATGAGGCCGAAGGCGGAGAATCCGCTGACCAGATGGGAACCGATGAATCCTCTGTGTCTGTCGATCTCGACTGGATCGTCGACCACCGAGCTATGAACAAGGTGATCAAACGAGCGCTCCAGCGCGGCTCTGATCTCACAGTTACGCAACACGCATCCCCATCGCAGGCGGGTCGGCACCTCCACGAGAATCACTCAAGGGGGCCTCCGACATGCTGGTCCTGAGTTTCCGAAAGCTTCCGGCGATACCGGCTACGCTTCGGGGGCGGACCATTTGTCTTTTCTGTCGCCACGGTGCCATGTGCCCCTTTATGGAATGTTGATGGGAGGCATGAGGCGAGGGGGGAGACGCGCTCAAAAAGGGTTTTGGTCGAAAAGATCGAATTCACGGTTAAGCGTGAGTGAACACCAGCCTGGGGCGTGTGGAAGCCCGCGATAAACCTTGTGAATCCCTCCCGCCGGGCTGCGAGATAGGCCGATCGATAAAATTTGACTCAAATTTTCGTCGAATTTCCCTGCGATTTGAATGATCGGTCTAATTTGATCCTAAAAAGTCCCTGCTAGAACCGGGAACATCAAACGGACAGCGACGGTTTCGACCGCGAAAGATCCGGACGCCCCGCAAGGGCGATGAACAACAGGGAAGTGCACCATGATGTTTCTCCTGAGGACGGCATTCTGGCTGTCCGTTGTCATCTTTCTCATTCCCGTCGATCACTCCGCCGAGCAGCAGGCCGAGGCCGCAAGGGTGCAGCCGATCGGCGCGCTTGAAGCGGCGAGCGCGGCCCAGGCGACCATCTCCGACATGAGCGGGTTTTGTGGTCGCAACCCCACCGCTTGCGAGATCGGCGGACGGGTTGCCACCACGTTCATGCTGAAGGCGCAGACCGGCGCTCGCATGGTCTACGAGTTCATCGACAAGTCGCTCGCCGACAGTCCGGACGCCGCGAATGTCGATCACGGCACACTGACCGCCACTGACCTCAGCCCCGCCTGGCGCGGACCGGGCAAGGCGCCGCAGGGCATTTGATCCGGCCGCTCCGGCCAAGACCGGTGGCTGTTGTTTTCCCTGCCCGATGGTAATTCCGTCGGGAACTCGACCGCCGCGACCTCAGGTCCGGCGGTCTCTTTCTTTACGGGTGATCGCGGTCTATACCGAAGCCGAACGGCAGACATGGAGACCGGACGTGGCGACGACCCTCGACGAAATTCGGGACAACTTCTCGCTTCTCGACGACTGGGAGGATCGCTACCGCTATGTGATCGAGCTCGGCAAGGAGCTGGAACCGCTCGCCGATGACGATCATGACGAAGAGCACAAGGTGCGTGGTTGCGTCAGTCAGGTGTGGCTCAAGCCGAGTCTCTCCGATGACAAGGCCGATCCGGTCCTGACGTTTATCGGTGATTCCGACGCGCTGATCGTTCGGGGGCTGATCGCCATCCTTCACGCCACTTACTCGGGCAAGCGGGCCTCGGAAGTTCTGTCTATCGATCCCGAGGCCATCTTCAACGAGCTGAACCTGCGCGAGCATCTTACGCCGCAGCGCTCGAATGGCCTGAGATCCATGGTGGAGCGTCTGCGCAAGATCGCCCAGGAAGCCCGGGACTGACATCGCGGAGTGATGCTCCGCGCCAACGCCTTGGCATAGCTGCCCTAAAGAAAAGCCCGGCCTCTCGGCCGGGCTTCTCATGACTGGTCGGTCGAAAGACGATCAGCGGGTGCGGCGGCGCTGCTGGCCGAGGCCCATCTTCTTGGCGAGATCCGAGCGGGCGGCCGCATAGTTGGGGGCGACCATCGGGTAGTCGGCCGGCAGGCTCCACTTCTCGCGGTATTCTTCCGGAGACATGTTGTAGTGGGTGCGCAGATGGCGCTTGAGCGACTTGAACTTCTTTCCGTCCTCAAGGCAGATGATGTAGTCGTTGGTGACCGACTTCTTGACCGGAACGGCCGGACGAACCGGCTCGGCTTCGACTTCCTGCGGTGCGCCGCCCTGCACGCGGTTGAGCGCGCCCACGACGTCATAGATCAGGTTCGGCAGTTCCGCGGCCGGAACGGAATTGTTGCCGACATAGGCGGCGACGATATGCGCCGCAAGGTCGATTATCGTCAGGTCGTCTTCCATCTCGCTCATCTTTGTACCTGTTCTGCTTGAATTTGGATATTTCTGTTGCGTCTCATTAACTGCTCCACCGGCGGAGAATTTTTTTGATTAATTCTACGTGCGAAGCCGCAACAAACCCATGATCTGCTGTCGGACATGTCATTACAGCGCTTCAAAAATGAAAACAAGTGGAACTTGGAAATGAATAACACCAATACGATGGAAAACGAGTTCATGCCCAGCGAATGCTAGGAAAAGTCACGCAAGACGCTTGCTGCACATCAAAGTTGCCTGCGGCTGAATGGGGCGCGAGGCACAGAGACTCTAGCGCTCTTCCAGGCAAGGGGCGTTTAGCGACGAGTTCGGACGAGTCGACTCTTCATTTGGGCCATATGGCGCCGCGGTTCCGGTCGGCTCCCAGAGACGAGGGCAAAGCGGAAAGATTAGCCCGAGCGTTTCAGAGTCAAAACGGTCGTGCTTGCAAAAGGTGGGATGTCTGCCGACGTCAGGCGCGATCGCGCCTTGCCTGGGGCATGGCCTCCGGCCTCTCGTCGCGGCCGGCTCCGGTTGCGAACGACCGGACGGGCGTGCCTGTCTGGGTCTGCGGCACGTGAACCGGTGTTCGCTTTGCGGATGGGAGTGCGCCCCGCCAGCGATCGACAAGCAGCAGGGCCGAACGAAGCGACACCATCTCGTATAGGTCGACGAGGCGCTTGACGTCGAAGTAGTTGCGCGTGTCGTCGACGCCCGAGAACAGGATGACGCGGGTGGCTATACCACTGTCGAGGCCGGCGGCCTTGAGGCAGATCGACAACGGCTCGCCGCCGGGATCGGCGAGCAGCCGAACCAGAAACGGGGCATCGAGACCCGTGAAGTCCGAAAGGATGCGCGACATCGCCTCGGTGTTGCGCTGCAGGCAAGCGCGCGCCAGCGTAGTGACCTTGTCGGGATCGGGCATCGGCACGCGGGGCAACGGACGACGGGCGGCGAACTCTCTGAGCGCGGCGATTTCGAGCGCCTGGATGACGCGACGTCGACCCCGACTGTCGAGATCGAGAAAGAGGTCGATCAGGTCGGTGTCCTGCACGTCGTCAATGCGCGCGGCCAGCTGCCTGGCCAGTCTGGGATTTTCCCGGGCGTTTTCCACCATCATGCGGACGGCGCTGGGCGGCAGGCTGATGCTCAGGTTGGCGGCCAACGCCGAGAGGCCATCGGTGCGCAAACGGCCAAGCAGTGCCTCCACCACGGCGGGCTGAAGGTTCTTTCTGGCCGCGATCATCTCGAGATGGCTCGGCGAGGCGGTGGCGACCAGCGCCAGAAGCTGGCCTTCGGAAATACTTTTCGACTTCTCGATCATGACCGAGGAGACGGGGAAGATGTCATGCAGGAGCGCCCGCATGACGGAAGCCGGAACCTCGTCGTAATCGGCGAGTAGCGTAGCGATGCGAACCCGGTCCTGAAGCGCCGTCACCTTGAGCAGCTGCGCCACCAGCTCTTCATACATCGCAACCTCGGAGCGCGTATGCACAGGTTCCGAGACGTAAAGCTCAGTTGCCTCCCTGAGGAGCGAACGGGATCGCGCACCGTCAGTGCCCTTGACGAGGCCGAAAATGCCACTTGAAAAGGGGGGCGACGCCATTTCAAACCCATCCCGAGTGCGAGTATCTCGCCTGCCGAACTCAAGAATAACAGTCGGCGGCTACGCGTAAGGAGAATGCCGCCTAAATCGTAAACCATTTGTTAACTCTGACGGCCGAATGATGGTTTTGCGAGCGAAAGTACAAAGGCGGCGATCATAGCCTTCGTGTCCATGCTCGCAGTGATCCGGTCCGGCCCAGGAGGGTGCCGTGGGTGACGTGATAGCTTTCGGTCTGCCAGCGCTTCGCGTACGTCGGAAACCGACGACCGGTTTCTGCGAGGTGACCGTTCTGCCCGCCCGCTTGTCCGAGGATCGAGATACCGCGTCCCTGTCCCGATCCCCCAAGCGTCGGGTGTCGCGAAAGCCGAGCGGACCTCCGCGTCCGGCAGGTGTTGGCCTGAAGTAACGGCGCTCTTCCGCGGCAGGACGACGGGTTTTAGCTGCGACGAACAAGGTTGCGGTGTGTCGGCGCAGGATGCGTGGCGGCCGGCACATGCCGTGGCGTAGCTCCTCTTTGCTTCTCCCATCGGAAAATCGCGGGGATCAGGTCCGCTGACTGCCGAGCAGGCGCCGGAAAGCCGCCAGACCTTCCTTGCACCGGTTTTCGATTTCCTGTTCCGATAACGCGGCACGGTCGTGAATGACGCGCCTGATCTGCAGGTCGCCAACCAACAGACTGAGGAACCAGTCGGTGGCGTTCCTGGGGTCGCCGCCTGTATCGAGGCAGAGACGCCGCATGAGCTCGCCCAGGAGGGGCATGACCTCGTGGCGGCCGCCCTCGGAAATGGTTGCTCCCAAGGCGCCACTTGGATCGGCTGCTGCGGCGCGGTTGAGCAGGATCGCCTTCTCTCCCAGGATCATCCGGAGAAAGACCGGAGCCAGGCGCTCAAGCGTCGTCCACGGATCGGTGCGGCTGTTCTGCGCCTCGTCCAGAAGGCGTCTTGTCTCGGCGGCATTGTCACGGACCATGGCTTTGAACAGGCCGTCCTTGTCGCCGTACCAGCGGTAGAGAGTTTCGTTGGATGCCTTCGCCGCTTTTGCGATGCGCAGCATGGAGGCCCCACCGTAACCATGCGCCGACAACAGGGCGTAGGCGGCCTCATAGAGGTCGGCTTCTCGCTTCCGTCTGGTCTCGTCGTCCATGTCTATCCTCAAAGGCTTTACTTTCACCGTACACTTCTATACGGATCGGTAAAGGCGTACATATGTGTACGCATAGGGCGGGTGTCTCGCCTAGGCGATCGGCTGATCGCCAAGTTTTGGGAAGAGAAAGGGAAATAGGATGATCCGGGCTCGATCTTTCGCACTTGCCGTCGTTCTCACCCTTGTTGTCGGTTTCGCGACCATTGTCGGCATCTCGTCCCTTCAGACCGAACGCGAGATCGATGGTCATCGGGCGGCAGTTCGCCAGATCGCTGGAACCTTCCGGCCCGCATCGGGAGATCGGGCCGCTTTGCAAGCTCTGCCCGCGCCGGTGAAGCGCTATCTCGAGTTTGCCGTCCCGGACCCGGAGGTTGGCTACCGCGTCGTGAACATCCAGGCGGAAGGGGATTTTCGCCGACCGCTTACGGACGGCTTTGCGCGGACGACCGCTTCCCAGACGATCGCCGTTCGGACGCCCGCACTCCTGTTTGCCGCCACGACCCCCATCATGCCTGGAGTATGGGCGCGCGCCTATGACTTCTTCGCCGATGGGCGGATGGAAATGCGCGCCAAGATTGCCTCGACGCTGACGGTGGTCGACGAGAGCGCGACCGACGCGTTGAACCGCACTTCGCTGCGTCGCTGGCTTCTGGAAAGTCCGCTTTACCCGATGGCGTTGTTGCCGGGCGGTCCCGTGCGCTGGGAAGCCATCGACGACGCGCATGCTCGCGCGATCGTCTCGGGCTTTGGTCTTGAAGCGGCGCTGGTCGCGACGTTTCGCCCCGACGGCAGTCTTGCCAGTTTCGATGCGGAGCAGGACGGCGATCTGACCACGCCCTACCACGGGTCCGGAGAGCACGTGACCCGTGATGACTATCGGCCGGTGGCGGGCATGATGATCCCGCATGCGTTCATGATTGCCCGTGCGGCGGGTGGCGAGACGTACCCCTTCTGGAAGGGGGCGATCACATCCATCGCATTCGAGTGATACCGCTTCCGTCAGGTTGCGACCTTCCGGACGGTCAGGCCGAAGCCTGCTTGAGCCGGATGAGCCCGGATCAGGCGGAACGGATGTGAGTTGGGCAACGAAACGACATTCGCATCAGGCTTCGGAAATGGGCGGGCTTGCGCAGTCTGCGCGAATCCGGAAGACTCCGGTCGAAATGACCGGAGAAGCATTGTGGCCGCGCTTTTGAGTGACTTGAGGGCTGGCGGTGCGCTGGCTCTGGTTCTGCTTGCGGTCACCGCCTGCGGCCGACCGACGGGTGATTTCGGGCGCGCCGAACCCTCTTTCCTGCACGATACGCTGTTGCCGACGGCCGGCAACCTGGTTGCGGAACATGTGCGAAAGGAGCCGGTCTCCGGCTTCCCGCTGACCGATGACGAGATCGAGTTGCGCAATCGCGTCTGGGCTTTCGTGCGGGCGCCGCATGTGCGGGACTGGTGGCTCGATAGCCTGGTTGAAGGCGAGCGAACGCGAATCCTGCCGATCCTCAAGGGAGGCGCCTCCATATCGACGGAGACCGCTTCCATGTTCCCCGAGATCGCCTTGCCGCTCATTGAGCCGGCCTACGATCGCGGTCGCTATCATCGCTACCTTCTCTCGGACGGGCGCATCTCGACGGAGACCCTTTGGACGCGGGTCATAAATGATGCCGGTTCCGATAGCGCTCTGATCCAGCCGTTCTGCCAGGTCGCCGCCCGCGTACGACGCGCCGATATCGAGCGCCTCGGTGCCCTCAGGCGCCAGCGCCTTGTCGAGGCCCGCCTCCATGAAGGGGCCGAGGCGCGGGTTTGGGAGAATGAGGAAGCCATCTCGTGGGTTTGGCAGGCGCTGGGCTATAGAGCGGCGTCCTATCGATACGCCATCGACCACTTCCAGGTGGAAGCGCCATCCGATCAGCTGTTCGCCGCCAACCGGGCCTATGACACGCTGGTCTTTTCGAAGTGCGTTGGGGCGCCGCCGATCAAGACGGCGGTACCCAGCGCTCCGTACAGGCACTCTCGCCTTTTGAATGCTCCCGATCCCTTCGACGAGCCGGTGCCGCAGAAATAAGCGTCGGTCTTCACTCCGAAAGGGCGGGGCGACACTGAAGATCCTCGAAGGCGCCTTCGGCGAGACCTCGATCGTCGAGGCTGCCAGCGAACAGTCGGAGCAGCACGAAGCCTCGGCTGACTGGCAGCGACATCGTCTCGACGGAGTCGAGACCGACCGACTGTCTGACGGCGTCGAGCGCGGCGGTGCGACCGACCAGGAGATCGATATCGGCGCCGCGCAAGTCTTCCCGGGACAGCGTCGAGAGAATTCGGCCGTCTTCCGACATCGCCGCGACGGACCAGTATGTGCCGGGCATGATGCCCGTGAGGCGAACCGGCCCGGTTTCATCATCGAAGCGGCAGACGGCATTGAGAAAGGCCGGGTCCAGGTCGGCGGATGTGTTGCTGTTGTCGACGAGAACGAGCTTGCCGTCCGTCCCGCCGAAATCGACGCCGGTGAACGCCAAGTCGCGGGAATGACTGGGCGCAAGAAGGACGGCTGCGATATGGGTAAGCCCGGCAATGCACAGCGTCGCGGCGAGCCAGCGAAGACCGGTGTCGATCATGACGCGTCCTTTTGCTCGCAGCCAAGTGGCGTCACTGATGGCAGCTGGTCGCGGCTTGGCGCGCGCGCGGCCAGGGTTGGCGAATAGAGGCGAAGGGTCAATCGCAGGCTCGAAAGGTCGGTCGTGGCCACGAAGTCGCCGGGCCGAACCTCCCGCCCGATCGATATGCGAACCTGACGCGCCGGGCCGAAGGTCATCGCATCGAGCGAGGTGAAGCCGAAGCGGCGCGCCGGATTGGCTGGCAAGTGACCGTCGCGATCGGAGACCGTCAGTGTCCAGAGCACGCCCTGTGGCATCGGGCCGGTGACCAGATAGGCGCAAGCTGCCTGGAGAGGCTTGTTGTCGGCGCTTGTCTCGGTGATGAGCTCTATCCCCTCGCTTGGCCCGAGGCCGCCGCCACCACGCCGAGCCGCCCTTGCCGCTTCGTAAGGGTTGGCCTTGGCATCATCTTCCACAACCGACCACTGCCCGATGGTCTGGGCGCCTTTGAAATGGAGGTTGCCGACGGCCCACCATGCCGAAGCGAGGCCGAGAAAGACGCCGGCGAGCGTAACCACGATGAAGCGGATGGTTGAAAACACAGTCGCGACCGGTCAGCGAGGCGACGCGGCGTCGGATGCACCGAGCAGCGAAAGGCCGTTGAGAAGGATATTCGATCGTCCGGCATCGGATGGAGTCCGAAGGCTGATCGGTTCGCTGTCGGCAGCCGGCACGAGGGCTGCTTCCCGAGGCCGCGTCGCAGGAAGACGGGCACGCATGCTCTCGCCGACATCGCGGATCACCGCCGCCGCCGCCGGCGTCAGGGACTGCGGGGAAACGGCCGTCGCGGGAGCGACCGCGGCCACCTCGGCCGGCTTGCCGGCCGAGGCAAGAACGTCGGCCGATACTGGGACGCCCGGGATTGGCTTGAAGCTGAGACCGGCGTGAATCGGTTCCATGATGGAGTGCCAGGTTATGGCCGGCAGGCTGCCGCCGGTCATTCTGGCGGTCGAGGTATAGTCGTCGTTGCCGAACCACACCGAGGCCGCATACCAGCCGGTGTAGCCGACGAACCAGGCATCGCGATAGGCCTGCGTCGTGCCGGTCTTGCCGGCCTGCATTTGCCCGGGGAACTTCGCGCGTCCCCCGGTGCCGGCGTTCACCACCGTCGACAGTACGCTGTTCATCTCGTAGGCGATCTCCTCGGGCAACACCTGCTCGGGCGGCGGCTCGTCGCGCGCCCGGTCGTAGGTGATCGCGCCGGCACGCGTCTTGGTCCATTCGATGGCATAGGGCGTCGACTTGATTCCACCGGTGGCAAAGCCGGAATAGGCGCCGACCATGTCGAGCGCAGTGACCTCGGCCACGCCGAGCGGCAAGGCGCGTGTGATCTTGAGCTCAGTGCGGATACCCAGCTTGTGCGCGGTGTCCACGATCTTGCCGCGCCCCATGCTCTCGGCGAGCCGGACCGGCACCGTATTGATCGACTTGGCGATGGCCGTTCTGAGCGAGACCCGGCCTGCATAGGAGCGGCCATAGTTGCGCGGGCTCCAGTTTCCGATTGTGATCGGCGCATCGGAGATCATGTCTTCGGGGGCGTAGCCGTTCATGAAAGCCGTGGCATAGACAAAGGGCTTGAACGACGATCCCGGCTGACGCAACGCGTAGACCGCGCGGTTGAACAGGCTTTCGCCATAGTCGCTGCCACCGACCATAGCCCGGACGGCGCCGTCCAGGCTCTGAACGACGGTGGCGGCCTGCTTCACCTTGTACTGCTGGCCATACTTCCGGAGGCTTTCGGCGACGGCGGCATCGGCCGTCTTCTGAACCATCGGGTCAAGCGTGGTTCGAACGGTAATGGTCCGATCGCCGGGGGGGGCGATGCGCTTCACCTCTTCGAAGGCCCAGTCGAGGAACCAGTCCGGCGCATTACCGTTGGCCGAGGGCACCGGCGTTGCCGGGTTGCGACGAGCTGACGCAACCTGCGCCTCCGTCATGAAGCCGCCTTCGACGAGGTTGGACAGCACCTGATTGGCGCGGGCGCGAGCGGCGGCGAGGTTGTTGTTGGGCGAGTATTTGGTGGGCGCCTTGTAAAGGCCGGACAGCATGGCCGCCTCAGCCAGCGTCAGCGACCTGACCGACTTGCCGAAATAGAACTCCGACGCCGCTGCGACGCCATGTGTGCCGCCGCCCATGTAGGCGCGGTCGAGATAGAGTTTCAGGATCTCGTCCTTGGACAGCTGTGCTTCGAGCCAGAGAGCGAGATAGGCTTCGTTGATCTTGCGCTGGAGGGTGCGCTCGTTCGAAAGGAAGAGGTTTTTGGCGAGCTGCTGGGTGATGGTCGAACCGCCCTGGACGACGCCGCCGGCCCTGGCGTTCGATACGATGGCGCGCAGGGTGCCGAGAGGGTCGATGCCGAAATGGTCGTAGAAGCGCCGGTCCTCGGTGGCGAGCGTCGCCTCGATGAGGTAGGGCGGCATTGCCGAGAGCGGTACGCTGTCATCGAGAAACATGCCGCGCCGGCCGATGATTGCGCCCGTCTTGTCCTCGAAGGTGACGGCATAATCGCCGCGAGCGCGCCAGTCGCCCTCCGTCGCCTTGAAAGCCGGAATGGCGAACAACAACAGGACGATGGATCCGGCCGCGCCGAGCGTCGCTCCTTCGGACGCCAGCTCGAACACCGCGCGCTTCCAGCCGCGCATGCGGATCAGGCCGGAGTAGTCGACAAGGCTGCCCCAGAACCGCGAGAAACCTTTCGAGGCGTTCCATGCGGCCGAGTCGACGAAGGCATCGATTCGGAGAAGCCAGAGGCGCCAGCGCGGATTGCTCTTGAATTCCGGCACGGTAGAGCCCAAGCGTTAGGAATGTTCGGAAGCTGAAAACTAACCTTTTCCGGCCCCGGTTACCAGATCGCAGAGAAAAAGATGACGGACGACACAGGCAACGACGACGGGCTGCCTTTCTGGCGCACCAAAAGCCTTGAGGAAATGACCGACACGGAGTGGGAAAGCCTGTGCGATGGCTGCGCCCGATGTTGCCTCAATAAGCTGGAAGACGAGGATACCGGCCGCGTCGTCTACACCGACATCGGGTGTTCGCTGCTCGATGGAGAAAGCTGCCGCTGCCGCGACTATGCCCATCGCTCTGAGACGGTGCCGGAATGTGTGCGCCTGACGCCGCAGGAGGTGCGTACGCTCACCTGGCTTCCGACCACCTGCGCCTATCGCCTCGTTGCCGAAGGGCGCGATCTCTATGACTGGCATCCGCTCGTCTCGGGCGATCCGGACAGCGTTCATCGGGCCGGTGTCTCTGTTCGCGGCAAGACGGTGCGCGAAGAGGACTGGCCGGTGGAGGACTGGCAGGACCGCATTGTCACATGGCCGACGCGGTTGCCGGGACTGTTGGGTCGCAAGAGACGTCGCCGGGCATAAAGCAAGGACAAGCCACACAGGAGCTTATGGTGAGTCATGGAGACTCATGTGGGCTCATGCGAGCTCGGCGAGCGTCTCGGCTGCCTTCGCCGGACGGTCAGTCGATGGCGACGAGCACGTCCGATGCCTTGACCACCGCCTTGGCGGCGTCGCCGACTTTCAGGCCCAAATCGTCGACCGCCTCGTTGGTGATCGCCGCCGTGACCTTAGCGCCGCCAACGACCTCCAGAACGACATGGGCGGTCGTCGCGCCTTTGGTGATCTTGACGACCTTGCCCTCGAGGACGTTGCGAGCCGAAATCTTCATGGTGACATTCCCTGTTCAGGCCGGTTTTGCCGGAGGACGGAGCGCCGCCAACGCGGGCGCCCGCAACAGGAAGGATAGGCCGGGTTCGCCGTTCCGCAACGTCACAATTGTGGCACATCGCCGTCAGTGGCGCGGCAATTGCACAGGAGTTGCCCAACTCTGGTCTGGTCAGGTCGCCGACACGCTTCGTCTCCGTCGCGCCGCTGGCAACCACCCCGAGGATATGACAGAGACCGCAAGGGCGACGTTCGAGAAAGGCAGCAGTATATGGTGAGCATCGACAGGAGCGACGACGGCAGGCACGGTGTTTGGGACGACGTGCAGGCGATTGTCATGGGGACGTTCTTTGCCGCCGTCGGCATCGAGTTCTTCCGCGACGCTCATCTGGGCACCGGCGGTACCGCTGGTGCTGCTTTTCTCATCCACTATGTCACCCAGTTCGGCATCGGCCCGGTCATTTTCCTGCTGAACCTGCCGTTCTACGCCTTCGGCTGGGTAACGCTCGGCAAGGAGTTCACCCTGAAGACCTTCGCGGCGGTGGCCCTGCTCGCCGCGGAGAGCTACTTCATGCACGACGCCTTCGCTATCGGCTATAGCGCTCCCTGGTTCTCGGCAATCACCGGAGGCGCCTTGACCGGCGTCGGCATGCTGATGCTGTTCCGCCACAAGTCGAGCCTTGGCGGCATCGGCATCCTCGCAGCCTTCGTTCAGGAAAAGCTTGGATGGCGAGCCGGCAAGTTCCAGCTGACCACCGACCTTCTGATCCTCGCGACATCCTTCCTTGTGCTCGACTGGAAGAACGTGGCGTTATCCGTTCTGGGCGCCGTGGTTCTAAACCTCGTTCTGGCCGTCAATCACAAGCCGGGTCGCTACAACGGCTACTGAGCAGCCTCCGGGCGTCAGGCGGACTTCCGGCGCGGCACCGCCACCGGGTCCGCCGCGTCGGCCACCTCTCTCCAGGCCGGCTCGGCGCTCTCGATCTCCCGCCACTCCTTGAGGAGAACGCGACGCCGGCGCGGATAGCGGACGCCGAGGTCGATGGCGTCCGACATGCGATCGACGCGGAAGTGGCGGTAGTCGGCCCTCAGCTCGCACCATGCGGTGAGAACGCGCACGCGTTCGAAGAAAGCGACGGCGATTGGCCAGACGACGCGACGGGAGGCGAGCCCCTTCTCGTTGACGTACGAGAACTCGAGCCGCGTCTCGTTGCGAATGGCGCCGCGCACCAGAGAGAGGTCCACCCCGTCTCGGTTGGCATTCCAGGCTGGCGCGACGATCAGGCCGGTGGCATCCATCCGGTCGGCAAGGTCGGGCGGCAGCACGGCGGCGATCTTCGCAAGCGCGTTCTCGGCGGATGACGCCAGCCGTTCGTCGGCTCGGGTCGCTGCGAGGCGCGCGCCGAAGACCAATGCCTCGATCTCGTCCTCGGTGAACATCAGTGGAGGCAGCATGAAGCCGGGCCTCAGCACATAGCCGATGCCGGCCTCGCCGTCGATCGGCGCGCCCTGGCCGATCAGGGCCTGAATGTCGCGATAGAGCGTGCGAAGCGATACGCCAAGCTCGGCCGCGAGCTCCGCCCCGGCGACGGGACGGCGACGGCGGCGTAAGGCCTGGACCAAGGTGAGAAGGCGCTCGGCGCGGGACATGGATCGACCCAAGAGTTCGGCAATGGATTCGGTCAACAAAAAGGTGTTCCGATCATGCCAGCATGCACGGTCCACGTCCACAACAATGATCCTGTTTTGTTCTGAGTCGCTTCTTGCCTCTCGTCCACGCGGCCTTCTCGCCCCGTATCCGTCGGACAAGGTGCATGGCTTCCCAGCGAAGCCGACGGCCTTGCACTTTCGATCGTAGCTGACGGAAAGGCGATCCGTCGGCTTCGACGTCTCTCCGCCAGTCGCTGTCCTCGGTTGCGGCATGACGATCGGCGCTTCGCGTGCGCTGGGGAAGGGCAGGCGTCGAGTTGCAAGGGTGTTTGGAATATTGATCAGTCTGTGTTTACTGCAGACACTTTTGACTGCGGGTTGGTAACGAGGATCGGTCCGTACCCAAGCGCCTGCCCTACGCGATAGAGCGGCGCCGAACCCGCTCTGCGGTGGGGCGCTGACAGACCGCCCGGCTCGCGGTTCTGGGATCCTCCGGAACGGTGCCTGAGAGTGGGTGAGCAAATCGGCGCGGCCCGTGATGACGACTCCCACCAGATCCTGATCGGTTGAAGTGCCCGCTTTTCTCCGGTGGGGTAGGCGGCTCTGACCGCTCTCTGATTGCATCTTCAGGTAGCGCCCATCTCGCGCCCGACATGGCTCATCTGGCTCCCGTCGGCCTGCTTGTAGTCTGCTCGTACCTGGCGCCTGCCGGCAGTGGCGCGATGGCTCGAAGGGATCAGCTCGATGGAGTTGCGGCGACGCTTCATGGTCGGGGCTCCTTTCGAAGGTATCCGCCGTCGCGGGGCGATGGTGTCTGCCGGGTGGACTGCGAGCCTCGTCGCCTTCCCTACGACCGGACGGTGATGCGGGCCGAGGAGGGGGCGGAAAGGGGCGATCTCAAGCCGGCTTCTTTGGGCTGGCTGGCGCGGTCATTGTCTTGAGAGCTGGGGGCATGCGTCAGCAGCTGGTCATGCCACTGGCTGAAAACAGCGGTGCCTGGCGGTTCATTCTGAGGCTGCTCGATATCACGGCGGTCACCTGAATCACTGCATGAGCCGCCGAAGCGACGTATCAACAACACCTCGCAAGTGATTCAAGTGACTCGATGTTTCCGCTTCAACTTGAATCAAATTCTGAACGGTGATCGGACGTCGTGCGATGCCTTTTTGAATCAGCACATCAGCTGCCGGAATCGCTTTGCGAGCTAGCTGAATCACTTTGCGAAGTGGCTGGATGCGAGCGCGTTTCCCTTGTTTTGGCGGAAAGCGACCCGGTCCTGTTCATGCCGAAAGCCATTCGGAGCCTTCCCGCTCGAACGCGGGAGAGGGCTTGCTCGATGGCCGTGTTGAGTCTGTCTCTGAACCGATCATCATCGCCGGGCAAGAGCCCTTCCTGCACCGAAGCCCGGCAAGCGACACGCGAGCGAGCTCTCGTCAGTGCTTGCCTCGAAGGCATGAAAGGCGTCTTGCCTGACAGGCGGACGATGCCGGTTCGCCACTGCTCGGACGGTCGGTCAGGGGGCAACGAGAGGTCTCAGACACCGAGTCATCGGAACGATCGGGGTAACTATCAAGGGTTGTGTTCGGCTGCCTGCTCCGGGTTTGTCTCGGCGGATAGCGGCCATCTGGGCGCGGCAGTGGAAGCCACGTCGTCTTGTGCGAGGCGGGTGCGCTGGCGGGAAGCTGTTGCCTCGCCGATCTCCGCTGGTGCGTTGTCAGACGAGTGACCTGACGACTCGGCACTCTCGTCCGGGGAGGGCTTCTCTCAAGCGAGCGGTGCTCGAATGGGTAATGAACGCACGGAGTGGGGCGGACTCCGAGGGGCAGCAAGAGGCCATGGTCTTGCGATTTGGCGTTCTGGAAAGTGAACGATTGCGCCCGAATGACATCGACGGACTACGGTGGTGTAACGTCCGTGGAGGCTTCCGCAACATGCAGTGCCCGAACCGGGACGGCAGCCGCGGCACCCTTGGATCAGGTCATCGGGAAGAAGGTGACAAAGCTAGCCCGCGCCGTCGGACGGGGACGGCGCGGGCTATAGCGCTGGGGCCCAACGAGGAGGGGTGTCAAGCCACGGCGCGTCTGGACGCGGCAACGGCGGCCGCGATTTCATCCTTGAGCAGAGACCGGTGGCGCTTGAGATCGGCGAGGACGTCCGGCCCGGCCGGTTCCTCCAGTGACTCGATGCGATAAATGCGCCGGTTGATCTCCTGATAGGCACTGGCGAGGTCGCAGAAAGCCACGTCGAACAGCATGAGCTGTTCAATGGTGTCCCAACTCTCGGGGAATTCCACGGAAAGCTCGCTCGGGATGGTCATGTCACTGCCCCCTCTTCAGATTGTCCCGACGCTAACCTCCTTGTCGCAACAAGGCCTTGAGGTGGATCAAAAGTGGTATGCGGGCCTTTCACCAACAGTGGTTTCCCTATGAGGGCCTTGGACCCGAAAGCGACGGTGCTTTCGGTGGCCCGACAAGGACGACGTCGCTCCGCTCGACGGCGCTTGCAGGTGTCGCTCATGGCAAAGGGGCGCGCTTGCCGACGGCTTGCGAATGAACGCCGGGCATCATCGGTGTTCATGGACCATTCAGGCTCGGGTAGCTAATCTCCTGCTCATGAACACCAATCGCAAGCGATTCACTTTCGCCCTGGCGTGCTTCCTGGCGGTGCCGATCGTTTCGGGATACGCCGCCGAGGCGCGCTGTCTGACGCCCGCCGAGGCGCAGGCCGTCGTTGGCGGGGGGGCTGTCCAGCGCCTGAGCGTCATCGCCCGTGCCGTTGGCGGGGAAATCGTCGATGCGCAGCTCTGCGAAGGCGGCGGCGGGCTGGTTTACCGGCTCGCGGTGATGCGCGAGGGCGGACGAGTGGACAACATCACTGTCGACGCGACGTCCGGTCGGAAACTTCGCTGAATCGGGAACCTCAGCATGCGGATTCTTGTGGTCGAAGACGACCGTGATCTGAGCCGGCAGCTTGTGACCGCTTGCCGTGATGCCGGCTACGCCGTGGATGCCGCCTTCGATGGCGAAGAGGGGCATTTCCTTGGTGATACGGAGCCGTATGACGCGATCATCCTCGATATCGGTCTGCCGAAGATGGACGGTCTCAGCGTTCTTGAGGCCTGGCGGCGGGATGGCCGGCTGGCTCCGGTGCTGCTTCTGACCGCTCGCGACAGGTGGAGCGACAAAGTGGCCGGCATCGATGCCGGCGCCGACGACTATGTCTCCAAACCCTTCCACATGGAGGAGGTGTTGGCCCGCCTCAGGGCATTGACCCGCCGCGCCGCCGGTCGCGCCTCCAACGAGCTGGAGATCGGAAGTGTCCGGCTCGACGTCAAGGCCGGACGCCTGACTGTCGACGGCAATCCGATCAAGCTGACGTCGCACGAGTTCCGCCTGATCCAGTATCTCATGCTGCACATGGACAAGGTGGTCTCGCGAACCGAGCTGGTCGAGCATCTCTACGATCAGGACTTCGATCGCGATTCCAACACCATCGAGGTTTTCGTCGGACGTCTTCGCAAGAAGATGGGCGTCGATCTCATCGAAACGGTGCGTGGCCTTGGCTACCGAATAGCGTCTGGGAAATGATCGCTCGCCTCAGAAAACTGGGCGAATGGTTGAAGAGCTCGCTGGCGCTTCGCCTCGTGCTTGCCTCCGCGCTTTGGGCGACGATTGCGCTCGCTGCTTTCGGCTGGCTCTTGACCGAGCTTTACCGCGCCAGCCTCATCCGCTCCTTCGACGAGCGCATCATCGTCTACGAGAAGACGCTGGCCGGCGTGGTCGCCTCGACGCCCGACGGCAGCGTGCCCGATCCCGGCACCATGGGCGACCCGCGTTTCGGGCGCTATCAGTCAGGCTGGTACTGGGTGGTGATCGACGCCAAGTCGCAGCAAACCGTGGCCACCAGTCAGTCCCTGTTCGGCGAGGTGCTGGCGCTTCCGCCGCCGCCCAACAACGGCGCGGCGGTAACCAACGAGGCCCGCGATCCGTCCGGCATCGCCCTGCGCCATGTCGCACAGCGCATCTTTCTCAGCAACGGCCGGATGTACGACCTTCACGTGACGGGCAACATTGCCGAGCTTGCCGACGAGATCTCCACCTTCCGGTTCCAGGTGTTTGCCACGCTCGCCGCCTTCGCCCTCGGCCTTGTCGCCGCCGCCGGCCTGCAGGTGAGTTTCGGGTTGCGACCTCTCGCGGCCATGAGCCGACGCCTCGCCGATATTCGCGAGGGGCGCGCCAATCGCCTCGAAGGCCGGCTGCCGCGCGAGATCGCTGCGCTAGGCAAGGAGCTCAACGCGCTGATCGAGACCAATACGTCCATCGTCGAGCGATCGCGGACGCAGGTTGGCAACCTTGCCCACGCGCTGAAGACACCGCTCGCCGTCATCCTGAACGAAGCCCGTGCCGAGGGCGGGCCGCTGGCCGACAAGGTCGTCGAGCAGGTGACGGTCATGCGGGCCGAGGTCGACCGCTATCTCGATCGTGCCCGGCTCGCCGCCGACCGAAAGGTGGTGGGCGCCGTTGCCGATGTTCGCCGCTCGCTGGAGGGGCTTATCCGCGTCCTCAGCCGTGCCTATCCGGACAGCAGCCTATCCCTGGAGGGCGAGGGCGCCGGACAGCCGAAGGCCCGTATCGAGCGGCGCGATCTTGAGGAGTTGGTTGGCAACCTGATGGACAATGCCTGCAAGTATGGCCGTGAGCAGGTCCGCATCGAGCTGGCGATCGACAGGGCCGACCGTGACAGGCCCATGGTGGAGATCCGCGTCGAGGATGACGGTCCAGGTCTGCCGCCGTCCGCCTACGCCGAGGTCCTTGGCCGTGGAAAGCGGCTCGACGAGACGCAGCCGGGGTCCGGTTTCGGGCTCGCCATCGCAGCGGAAATCGCGGAAACCTACGGTGGGTCGCTGGTTCTCGATCGGGCTGGACTCGGTGGTCTGGCGGTCACCTTTCGCATTCCGCTGAGTTGATTTCCATTGACAGGAAGCCGAGCAATCGGAGCAGTAGCCAGAAGGGGGAGGGAGTTTGTGACAAGATTAAGGTCTAATCAAAATTCGGCCATGGTTTCAGGTCATTACAAGTACCAAGGGCGATTCGCCCAACGATTGGTTCCAATCTCGGAGACCCGGTGAGATGTTGTTGAAGAAACTTTTGATCGTCGGCCTGGCGGCCTCCACGCTGGCGGGCTGCGCGACGGGCGGCCCCAACCAGAACCAGACGCTCGGCACGCTGGCTGGCGCGGTCGGTGGCGCGGCCATCGGCTCGGCCTTTGGCCAGGGCAGCGGCAAGGTAGCAGCGATTGCCGCCGGCGCCCTGGTTGGCGGCTTCCTGGGCAACCAGATCGGCGCCACGCTCGACGCCGACTCGCAGCGCTACAACTACAATGCCAGCGTTCAGGCGCTGGACAGCGGCTATCCGCAGCAGTGGCAGAACCCCCAGACCGGAACCTACGGTACCGTTCAGCCGGGACCGGTCGCCTACGTCAACAACCGCACCTGCCGGCCTTACACCAACACCGTCTTCATCGACGGTCAGCAGCAGGTCGTGCGCGGCACTGCGTGCCGCAATCCGGACGGTAGCTGGCAGGTCGTCAGCTGATCCTGGCCTGAAATCTCCGGGTCAAATCTTTGATGGGCCGGCTCGAAAGAGCCGGCCTTTTCACGTCATGCGTCCCTTCGTGCTCGCCTCGTTACCAGTCATCAACCATCTTGCGTCAGGATCGTTTGGTAAAGAAGCAGTTTACGGGATTCGTCATGGACGGACGGGCGGTGGTAACCGACAAGGCCGAGACCTTTCTGCGGGGGCTGACCCCTCGGGCGCGCGGCATGCTGGTTCGCCGGCTGGAAAGCGACCGGACGGTTCCCTCGGAAATCGAGGCTCGACGCCGGCTCATTCTGGAGGCCGCCCGGGCGATTGCCGAAAGCCGCGGCGCGGGCCGGCAGGCGGCGTCTGTCGCTCCGCCGGACATGCGCAGGCTGGTGTTCTCCGGTTTCGAACCCTACGTCATCGAGGAGAGGCTGGTGTTTCCCGTCCGTGGCTTCGTCACGGCCGCCACGCTCTCCCACGTCTGGTCCTACGTGGGCAACGAACTCCAGCTTGCCGAGATCGCGGCATGGAACGATCCGGCGACAGCACCGACGCTGCCGAACGAGGCCGCGTTCCGGGAAGAGGCCGCAAGGTTGGAGACGCGGCTTTTCGACAGCGTGGCGAAGCACATCGCAGCGATTGCCGACGAGCCGAAACTGCAGCAGCGCTTCATGTCGCGCATCGGGGGCGAGGTTGCCCTTCGCGAGATCGAAGAAATGCTCGCCGTGCGCGAGCGTCTTCAGGACTTGCCGACATTGAGCGCGGCCGTGGTGCATCTGCTTGAAACCGGCCCGGTCGACATGGGGCTTCTCGAGCAGATCGCCACCTACCTTGCCACCTACCCGAATACCGCCGGTTGGGTGGCCGGTGGCGTGTTCCGTCGCCATGGGGCCGTGACGCCTCTCATTGCCTTTGCCAAGCTGCTGGCTCGTGGCGAAACCGCCCGACGCGTCCGGGCCACGCCGGCAGCGGCCGCCTTCGTCGACCTGGGCCTTGCCGTGGCCGATCGCTCCGCATCGCGCTTCCAGGCCATCCTTCGCGGTAACCGAAACGCCGCCGACGCCACGGCGCAGATCGGGGTGTTCCGCTCGGCTCTCGGCGAGCTCACCACGGGCCTGGATATCGACAACGATGGGGGGTGGCAGCCGCGCATGGTGGCCATCAAGCGTCGATTCTCCGACATGCTGTTCGTGGAGTTCGACAAGCTGCTTCCGGCGATGCGCCGCGCTTTCCGGATCCAGGGAGCTCCCTATCCGGGACCGGCCGATGGAGCCGAGGCGGCGTTCCTGTGCGCCCTCTTCGCGGCGACGGGCAAGTCTCGCGACATTCTGGCGGTCAACGGCCTGATCGGGCGTCTGACGCCGTTGGTCGATCAGGCGATTGAGCTTTACGCCCTCGATCTGCCGGCCAAGCTGCGGGATCTCGATGGAGAGGCGCGATTGGCGGCACTGTCGGCAGTCGACTCCCTGATCAAGGCCGCCGGCTTCCTCTACGGCGAGGATTATGCGTCCCACCTCCGCAGAAGCAAGGAGCAACAGCTCAAGGTGTCGCGGCCCGCGGCCTGAGTTCGGATCGCCTTTTCTAGAATCCTTCTCAAATTCGCCCAGAAGTCGATTGAGAAAGCGCCGACATTGCCCTATTCGGCTTGGGGCATCGGGTGCGACGGCCTGTGCTGGCGGTTCGGGAAAGAGCGGCGAATGGTGTTCTGGATATTGCTGGCATTGCTGACGGCGGCGGTCGTTCTCGTCGTCATCGCTCCCATGGCTCGGCCGGCAGGCGCCTTCTCGGTTCCCAGTGGGGAGGAGACCCGCGTCTATCGCGATCAGCTGAGCGAACTCGACCGCGATCGCGAGCGCGGTCTGATCGGCGGCGTGGAGGCGGACGCCGCCCGTGCCGAGATTGCCCGTCGCTTGTTGGCCGCAGCGCAGGCCTCGCCGGAAACCAACAAACCCCGGCCGGCGGTCAATCGGCTGGTCGCGTTGGCGACTGTCGTGGCTATTCCGGCCATCGCCCTGCCGCTCTATCTCTTCATCGGTCAGCCCGACATGCCAGACGCGCCGCTGGCGGAACGCCTGAGCGCCGCGCCCACCGCCGGCAATGTCGCCGATTTGGTCGGCCGTGTCGAAAAGCATCTCGCCGCCAACCCCGGCGATCTCTCGGGGTGGCGCGTCATTGCGCCGGTTTATGCCCGTCTGGGGCGCCTGGACGATGCCGTGCAGGCATGGGGCAGGCTGGTCGCGGCCGGTGAGGCGGATGCCGAGACGCTTGAGAACTACGGCGCCGGCCTCGTCGACACCAACGACGGCATCGTTTCTCCCGAGGCGCAGTCGATCCTGGCCCGTGCCGTCGCCGCCGATCCGGAACGAGCGCGTGCGCGCTTCTACTATGCCGAAGGGCTGCGCCAGGCAGGGGCCTTCGAGGAGGCGTTGAGGCAGGTCGACGAACTGATCCGTCGGTCGCCGGCCGACGCACCCTGGCTGGAGACCGCGCGTGAAAAGCGCCGGGAAATCCTGGCCGCGCTCAAGAAGCCTGCCGACACGCCGGAGCCGCAGACCCTGCCGGCCTCGGGAATGAACAGTTCGGCGATCGAAGGCATGGTCGACGGTCTCGCTGCCCGTCTCGCTGCCGAACCCGGCGATCGGGATGGATGGATCCGGCTGATGCGCTCCAACATGGTGCTCGGGCGAACCGACAAGGCGAAAGCGGCGCTTGCCGACGCCCGGAAAGCCTTCGCCGGCGACGCCGAGGCATTGGCGGCGATCGACGCCGCGGCGGCCGAGTTCGGCATCACCAAACCGGAGGGACAGTGACCATGGCCATGACGCGCAAGACGAGGCGCCTCATCCTGATTGGTACCGTGGGCGCGGTTCTGGCGTCCGCCGTCGGTCTCGTTCTGTTCGCCTTGTCGGGTGAGATCACCCTCTACAAGACGCCGACCGAAGTGGTCGAGCAGTCGGCGACGGACGGGCGTCGTCTCCGCATCGGCGGTCTTGTCGAGGTCGGCAGCGTGGTGCGCAAGGACGGCGGTCAGGTCGAGTTCAAGGTGACGGACACGGCGAACGCGGTAACCGTGACCTACCGGGGCTTGCTGCCCGATCTGTTCCAGGAAGGGCAGGGCGTGGTCGCAGAGGGAAAGCTCGACCAGAGCGGCCTGTTCCAAGCCGACACCGTTCTGGCCAAGCACGACGAGCGCTACATGCCGAAGGAAGTCGTGGACGCGCTCAAGGCTCAGGGTGTTTGGGAAGAAGGCCAGCCGGGCGGACCTATACCGCCCAAGGCGAAGAACTAGAGCATGTTGGCGCACTCTGGTTCGCCCACAGGCTCTATCCAACTATTTTCACGCAACTCCGGGCGCAAAATCGGCACCCACTTTTGCTGGAGTTGCTACAGGCGAGGGCGGCATGATCGTTGAATTCGGCCATTTTGCTCTGATTCTGGCCCTGGCAGTCGCCGTTGCCCAGTCGATCCTGCCGGTGGTGGGGTTCTTTCGCCGTGACCCGGCGCTGATGGCTGTGGCGCCGCGCGCTTCGATGATGCAGCTCCTGCTCGTCGCCATTGCCTTTTCCGCGCTCACCTATGCCTATCTAGTTTCCGACTTCTCGCTTCTCAACGTGGTCGAGAACTCCCATTCGGAAAAGCCGCTGATCTACAAGTTCTCCGGCGTCTGGGGCAATCACGAAGGCTCCATGCTGCTCTGGGCGTTGATCCTGGCCGTATTCGGCGCGGCGGTCGCGGCCTTCGGCGGCAACCTGCCGCAGACGCTCAAGGCCAACGTGCTGGCCGTGCAGGGCTGGATCAGCACGGCCTTTCTCGCCTTCATCCTGACGACGTCGAACCCGTTCCTGCGCCTCGCCGAGCCGCCGATCGAGGGCAAGGACCTCAACCCGGTCCTTCAGGATGTCGGCCTCGCCATCCATCCCCCACTCCTCTACCTCGGCTATGTCGGCTTCTCCATCGCCTTCGCCTTCGCCATCGCGGCGTTGATCGAGGGGCGGATCGACGCCGCCTGGGCGCGCTGGGTCCGGCCCTGGGTCCTTGCCGCATGGATATTCCTGACCGCCGGCATCGCCATGGGATCCTACTGGGCCTACTACGAACTCGGTTGGGGCGGCTTCTGGTTCTGGGATCCGGTGGAGAACGCCTCGCTGATGCCCTGGCTGGTGGGAACGGCGCTGCTGCATTCGGCCGTCGTGATGGAAAAACGCGAGGCGCTGAAGGTCTGGACCGTTTTGCTGGCCATCCTCGCCTTCTCGCTGTCGCTTCTCGGCACCTTCCTGGTGCGGTCCGGCGTGCTGACCTCCGTTCACGCCTTCGCCACCGACCCGACGCGCGGCGTCTTCATCCTCGCCATCCTCTGCGTCTTTATCGGTGGCGGTCTCGGCCTGTTCGCTTTCCGCGCCGGAACGCTCAGGCAGGGCGGCCTGTTCGCGCCGGTCAGCCGCGAAGGCGCGCTCGTCCTCAACAACGTGTTCCTGACCGTGGCGGCCGGCGTCGTGCTGTTCGGCACGCTGGTGCCGCTGATCGTGTCGGCCTTTGGCGGCGCCATTTCGGTCGGCGCGCCCTATTTCAACACGGTGTTCGGACCGCTGTTCGGCGCGACGCTGCTGGTCGTTCCCTTCGGTCCACTGCTCGCCTGGAAGCGCGGCGATCTCCTGGGTGCCCTCGAGCGGCTTTGGGCGGTGTTCGCCATTGCCGCGCTGGTCGCCATCATCGTCGCCTGGATGAGCGGCGAGACGCACATCGTCGCCGTTTTCGGCCTCGGGGTCGCCGCTTGGGTGTTGGTCGGCGCCTTTGCCGAACTGTGGACCCGCGCCCGTTTTCGCGAAGCCGGGCTTTCGGGCGGTTTCAGGCGTCTCGCAGGATTGCCGCGCTCGGCCTTCGGCACGGCGTTCGCCCATGCCGGTCTCGGCGTGACGCTGCTCGGGGTCGTCGCAACATCGGCCTTCCAGAGCGAGGCCATCCTGGAGATGAAGCCGGGCGACACGGCCACCATCGGCGCCTACTCGGTCACTTTCGACGGGCTCCGCAACACGTCCGGCCCCAACTATTCCGAGGTCATCGCGTCCATGACGGTCCGGGAAGGCGGCATCGTACGCTTCGTCGTCGCGCCTTCGCGGCGCTTCTATGCGGTGCGCCAGATGCCGACCACGGAGGCTGGCATCCACACGCACGGCCTGTCGCAGTTCTATGTGACGCTGGGGAGTGAAGGTCGTGACACCGGCTCGGTTGTGGTGCGCATGTGGGACAAGCCGCTGGTGACGCTGATCTGGCTGGGTGCGCTCGTCATGATGGCCGGTGGCGCCCTGTCGCTGAGCGACCGCCGCCTGCGCGTTGGAGCGCCGAAGCCAGCCCGGCGAGCGGCTCCAGTGGCCACCGCCGAGTGAAGGAGGGACTCCGATGCGCCTTCTCGCCTTCTTCGCCCTTCTGGTTGCGCTAACCGGGCCCGCCGTCGCCGTCGACCCGTCCGAAAGGTTGGCCGATCCGGTTCTCGAAGGGCGCGCGCGCGCCATCTCCGAGGAACTGCGTTGCCTCGTTTGTCAGAACCAGTCGATCGATGCCTCCGATGCCCAGCTCGCCAAGGACCTGAGGCTTGTCGTTCGCGAGCGCATCGCCGCCGGGGACAGCGATGACGAAGTCCGTGACTTCCTGGTGGCCCGCTACGGCGAGTTCGTGTTGCTGAGGCCGCGCGCCCACGGGGTCGGGCTTCTCTTGTGGGTGCTGCCGCCCGCCATGCTGCTCATCGCCGGAGCCGGGCTGTTTCTCGCCGTTCGGAGGCGTCGAGTCGCCCCTGTTGCGGAAAGGCTTTCCGCCGAGGAAGAAGCGGCATTGAAGGCGCTGTCCAGAGAAGAAGACCTGCCGCCAAACTATTGAAATAAGGCTAGTTTTTGGCAACTTTCTTACGAAAGTTTAATGCCGTCGCAATCTTCAGGTTAGGCGCGTGGTGGCTATATGACGCCATAGAGACCGGAACGACAGCCGGTTCCCGAGTTCTTCCCCCAGGAGATTCCCCCATGCTCAGGACTTCCGACAAGCCGACCAAATCCCGCGTCAAGGCGTTGCTGTTGGGTTCAGTTTTCGCCCTGGCTCTCGGCGGCATCGTCGCCGGCGAGACCGCCTTGATCTTCGATAGCCCCGCCAATGCTCAGAACCTGTCCCAGCCCCAGACCCAGGCGGTGTTCTCCTTCGCCGACATGGTGCAGCGTGTCCAGCCGGCCGTTGTCTCCATCCGCGTCAAGACCGACGAGACCGTCGGACATGGCGAAGGCGACGTTGAAGGCCTGCCGCCCGGCCTGACGCCGGACAGCCCCTTCTATGACTTTTTCAAGCGGTTCGGCATGCCGGGCATGCCAGGTAACCGCGACCATGGGCCGCAGCACCGCTATGGCCTTGCCCAGGGCTCCGGCTTCTTCATCTCGGCCGACGGCTACGTCGTCACCAACAACCACGTGGTGGAGAACGCCACCGACGTGAAGGTGGTAACCGACGACGGCACCGAACATGACGCCAAGGTGATCGGCACCGATCCCAAGACCGACCTTGCCCTGGTCAAGGTGACCGATGGCAAGGACTTCCCCCATGTCACCTTCGCGGCGAACGAGTCGCGCGTCGGCGACTGGGTGGTGGCGGTCGGCAATCCGTTTGGCCTTGGCGGTACCGTGACGGCGGGTATCATCTCGGCACGCGGCCGCGACATCGGCGCCGGCCCCTACGACGATTTCCTGCAGATCGATGCGCCGATCAACAAGGGCAACTCCGGCGGACCGGCCTTCAATGCGGGTGGCGAGGTGATCGGCGTCAACACGGCCATCTACTCGCCGTCGGGTGGTTCGGTCGGCATCGGCTTCGCCATTCCGGCCCGGACAGCGCAACAGGTGGTTGCTTCGCTGATGGACCACGGCAAGGTGGTTCGTGGCTGGCTAGGCGTGCAGATCCAGCCGGTCACCGAGGAAATCGCCAACTCGATCGGTCTCGACAAGGCTCACGGCGCCCTCGTGACCGAGCCGCAGGACAACTCGCCGGCCAGCAAGGCGGGGATCGAGGCCGGTGACACCATCCTTTCCATCAACGGGCTCGAGGTGGAAGACGCCAAGGATCTGGCCCGAAAGATCGCGGCCTTCCCGCCCAAGACGGTGGTCGACGTCACGCTGTGGCGCGACGGCAAGGAGGTGATCGTCAAGGTGAACCTCGGCGAGCTTCCCAACGAGCAGGTGGCCTCGTCGCAGAAAAGCGGCGGCTCCGAGGAGCATACCTCGCTTGACGACTACGGACTGACACTCGCCCCCGCCGACGCCGTGGGCGCCGGCGACAGCGGGGCCGTCATTACCGAGGTCGATCCGGGCGGCAAGGCGTCCGAGCGCGGCCTGCGCCAGGGCGACGTCATCCTCCAGGCCGGCGGTCAGACCGTCGAAGGTCCCCGGGATGTTTCGAAGGCGATTTCCGGAGCCGAGAAGGCCGGCAAGAAGGCCATCCTGCTACGCGTGAAATCTGGAGACAGCGTTCGCTTCCTCGCCCTCCCCTTGGGGAAGTGAGATAGCTGATCTCCATCCTGTACCGGCGAGCGGGCTCGGCGCCCGCCGGTACTCTTTTTCCTTGCGCCGGCCCGTGTCGGCGCTAAACAACTGTCAGCGACCACCTTTGCGAGGCAGGGCGATATGCGCATTCTGGTGATCGAAGACGACAAGGAAGCGGCTGCCTATCTCGTCAAGGCACTGGGCGAGGTCGGGCATATCGCCGAACACGCGGCCGATGGCGAGGCCGGTGCCTTCATGGCCGAGGAAGGCGGCTTCGACGTGTTGATCGTCGACCGCATGCTGCCCAAGCGCGATGGTCTCACCATCATCGAGGGCATGCGCCGGGCCGGCGACCAGACTCCGGTCATGGTCCTGTCCGCGCTCGGTCAGGTCGACGACCGCGTTCGCGGCCTCAAGGCCGGCGGCGACGACTATCTCACCAAACCCTATGCCTTCACCGAGCTGCTTGCCCGCGTCGAGGCGCTTGCCCGTCGCAACCGGCCAGCCGAGGTCGAAACCACCTACCGCGTCGGCGATCTGGTGCTTGACCGCCTGTCGCATACCGTGACGCGCGCGGAGACCGAGATCCCCTTGCAGCCGCGCGAGTTCCGGCTGCTCGAGTATCTGATGCGCAACGCCGGGCAGGTGGTGACGCGCACCATGCTGCTGGAAAACGTCTGGGACTATCATTTCGATCCGCAGACCAACGTCATCGACGTTCATGTCTCCCGCTTGCGCGGCAAGATCGACAAGGGCTTCGACAAGCCGCTGCTCCACACGGTGCGCGGCGCCGGCTACATGATCCGTGAGGCCGGCCCCGAGAGGGGTGGGGAGGCCACATGGGCGCGCTCGGGCGGCTGATCCGGACGACCGCGTTCAAGCTGTCGCTGGTCTACCTCGTTGTCTTCTCCGGCCTGACGCTGTTCCTGACCGCCTATATCTCGAACAACACGGCGGAGTTGCTCGACTCCCAGATCAGCGAAACCATCGACAGCGAAATCAACTCGTTGTCGGATCAGTACGAGCGCGGCGGTCTTCGTCAGCTCGTCAGCGCCGTCGATCTGCGCAGCCGCCGACCGGGCGCCAGTCTCTATCTCGTCGCCGACTCCTCGGGCCGCACGGTGGTCGGCAACGTCGCCGACCCGCCGCTCTCCATCCTCGGGCTGTCGAATGGCGACACCACATCCGTCACCTACCAGCGCCTCGATGGCGATACCAGTCGCAGCTATGAGGCGATCGTGCGAGTGTTTGCCCTGCCGGGTGGATTCAAGCTGCTGGTCGGCCGCGACATCAGCGAAATCGGGCAATTGCGATCCCTGATCTTCGAGGCGTCGCGCTATGCGATCATCGTCATCGTGGTGACGGGCTTCGTTTCCTGGTTCTTTGTGGGACGCTCCGTTCTCAAGCGCGTCGAGAACATGGCCGAGACATCGCGTCGCCTCATGTCCGGCGATCTGACCCATCGCCTGGCCGTCAAGGGTTCGAACGACGAGTTCGACAATCTCGCGCTCAGCCTCAACGAGATGCTCGATCGCATCGAGGCGTTGATGACCGGCCTGCAGGAGGTTTCCGACAACATTGCCCACGACCTCAAGACGCCACTCAACCGGCTTCGCGGGCGCCTGGAGGATACCCTGCGGCGCGGTGGCGAGGTGGAGGAGTATCGCGAGGCCATAACCTCGGCGATGGAAGAGGCTGACAGCCTCATTCGCATTTTCGACGCTCTCCTCAAGATTGCCCGGATGGAGGCCGGATCCTCGGGCGATAGCTTCGAGCAACTCGACGCCGCCGACATTCTCGACGAAATCGTCGAACTCTACGAGCCGGTTCTTGAAGACGTCGGCGGTCGGTTGACGCTCGAAACGGCGCGGCCGTTGCCGCTGAGGGGAAATCGCACGCTCTTGAGCCAGGCCCTGTCCAACCTGATCGACAACGCCATCAAGTACGGTCGGTCCGAGGGGGCTGAGGGGCCGTCGATCCAACTGACCGGCACTGTTGAAGGCGATAACCTGTGCCTGACCGTGATCGACGACGGCCCCGGTATCGCCGAGGCCGACCGGCAGAAGGCGTTGTCGCGCTTCGGCCGGCTCGACGCCGCGCGCAGCCGGCAGGGATCGGGGCTCGGTCTGTCGCTGGTGGCGGCCGTGGCGCATCTGCATGGTGGTCGGGTGACGCTCGGTGAAGCCGAGCCAGGCCTCAAGGCCAGCCTTTTCCTGCCGAAAGCCGAAGGCAACCTCGGTTAGCGCGAAACGCAGATCCGATTCAATCGGGTCGAATAGCGCTCTATGGCGTATCGCGGCGCCGTTAGGATTTATGCCAGAACAGGGAGATAAGGTGCGCTCGACCAAGAGGCGCATGACAGCAAGGCGGAGCGGGCAATGGGGGCTGGAGAAGGCATGACGCAGCGGACTGAAGGCGCGCTCAAGGACCGCATCGCCATCGTTCCCCCCATCGGGCCGGATTCGGCGATCGCCGGTTCGCTTCTCGACGACTGCCTGGCCGGGCCGGGGGGCGAGGCACTGGCGTCGCTGTTTGCGAGCGTACCGATTGCGCGCGATCTGGTGCTCGCCGTCACGTCCAACAGCGCCCACCTGCGCGACGCGGCGCTGCGTGACGGCGAACGCCTCCACCGCATTCTCTCAAGCGATCCGGCGGCGCTTGTCGATGGTCTGATCGCCTCCCTGTCCGAACCGGCCGCCGACGAGGCGACGCTGCGGCGGCACCTCCGGCGCGTCAAGGCGGAAGCGGCGCTCGCCATCGCCCTGGCCGACGTCGCCGATCTCTGGGACGTCATGGAGGTGACCGGCGCCCTCACGCGCCTTGCCGATGCATCCCTCTCCGCCGCCATCCGCTTTCTTCTGCTCGAGGCCGACGCCGCCGGCAAGCTGAGCCTGCCGGACCGCTCCGATCCCGAAAAGGGCTCGGGCTGGATCGTGCTCGCCATGGGAAAGCAGGGCGCCTTCGAACTCAACTATTCCTCGGACATCGACCTTATCGTCTTCTTCGATCCCACCGTGGTTCCGGCGGCCGACAAGGACGATCTGACGACCCTGTTCGTGCGGCTGACGCGCCGCCTCGTCGCCATCCTTCAGGAGCGTACGGTCGATGGATACGTGTTCCGGACCGATCTTCGCCTGCGGCCTGATGCCGGCGCGACGCCGGTCGCCATGTCGACGACGGCGGCGCTGATCTACTACGAGAGCGCCGGCCAGAACTGGGAACGGGCGGCCATGATCAAGGCGCGCCCGGCAGCTGGCGATATCGAGGCAGGCGAGCATTTCCTGGCCGAGCTCAAGCCCTATGTCTGGCGCAAGTATCTGGACTATGCCGCCATCCGCGACATCCACTCGATCAAGCGACAGATTCACGCCCACAAGGGGCACGGCGCGATCGCCGTTGCCGGTCACAACGTCAAGCTGGGACGCGGCGGTATCCGCGAGATCGAGTTCTTCGTCCAGACGCAGCAGCTCATCGCCGGGGGGCGCAACGTCGACCTGCGCGGGCGGCAGACGCTCGCCATGCTGGATGCGCTGGTGGTTCAGGGCTGGCTCGGCGAGCCGGCGCGCGATCTTCTGGCGGAAGCCTATCGTTTCCTGCGCCGCGTCGAACATCGCATCCAGATGCTCAACGACGAGCAGACTCACACGCTGCCCGACGAACCCGAGGGGCTTGCCCGTGTTGCCCACCTGATGGGCTACGAGGACCTCGATGCGTTCTCGGCCACGCTGAGGGAATGGCTGACCGTCGTCAGCGACCAATACTCCGAGCTGTTCGAGGAGGAGGACGACCTCTCGTCGCAGCACGGCAACATGGTGTTCACCGGCAACGACATCGACCCCGGCACGCTCGAGACCTTCACCCATCTCGGCTTCGCCCGGCCGGAAGACGCCATCCGCATCGTCGCTTCCTGGCATTTCGGTCGCTACCCAGCCATGCGATCGTCGCGGGCCCGCGAGCTCCTCACCGAGATCACGCCGCGCCTCATCGTCGCCTTCTCCGAGACCGAGGCGCCGGACGCCGCACTGATCGCCTTCGACCATTTCCTCGCCCGGCTGCCGGCTGGCGTGCAACTGTTCTCACTCCTCTCCTCGAACCAGTCCCTGGTGACGTTGATCGCCATGGTGATGGGAAACTCGCCCTATCTTGCCGACACGGTCGCACGGCGCCCGCATGTGGTGGACGCCTTGCTCGAGCCCCAGTTCTTCGGCACCTTGCCTGGCCGGGAGGAGTTGACGCGCCGGATGGATGCGTTCTTCGGCGAGGCGCAGGGATACGAGGACGTGCTCGATCGTGCCCGGATCTTCTCGCAGGAGCAGAAGTTCCTGATCGGCGTCCGCGTCATTACCGGCACGGCGGCGGCCCGCCAGCTTGGTCGCAGCTTTTCCCGTCTCGCCGACCTGTTGCTTGAGCGCGTGCTGGCGGCGACCGCAGCCGAACTCGAGGCGCAGCACGGCTGCGTACCGGACGGCAGGGTGGCGCTGCTTGCCATGGGCAAGCTTGGCAGCGAGGAACTCACCGCCGCCTCGGACCTTGATCTGATCCTGCTCTATGATCACGACCGCGACGCGCTTCAGAGTGACGGGCGTCGGCCGATTTCTCCGAACCAGTATTATGCGCGACTGACCCAGCGTCTCGTGACGGCAATCACCGCGCCGACGGCCGAGGGCACGCTTTACGACGTCGATTTCCGCCTGCGCCCCTCGGGGAACGCTGGACCGCTCGCTACCCGAATCGACGCGTTCGAGCGCTACCAGCTGGAGGAGGCGTGGACCTGGGAACATATGGCGCTGACTCGCGCCCGTGTCGTCGCGTCCACCGGCGGGCTCGGACAAGAAGCGGAGCGCGTGATCGCCGAGACGCTATGTCGGCAGCGAGATCCTGAGAAAGTGCTCGCCGACGCTGCGGACATGCGGGCCCGGCTCGAACAGGAAAAGGGGTCTTCCGATCCCTGGAACCTCAAGCGGGCTCCTGGTGGGCTGGTCGATCTGGAGTTCATCGCCCAGACGCTACGCCTCGTCAACGACTGGCGGGAGCCGGCGATACGGCTGCGCAATACCGAGGCGGTGCTGCTGTCGGCGGCGACCCATGGTCTTCTCTCGTCCGCCCATCGCGACGTGTTGCTGCCGGCCATTCGCCTGTTCGGCGACCTGACGCAGGCCCAGCGCCTCACGCTTCCGGTCAAGACATCGGTGGTCGAAGCACCGCGCGGCGTTCATGATGTGCTCTGCCGTGTCGCATCGGCCCCGTCGCTTGCCCAACTCGAGGCCGAGCTTCGCGAGCGTCAGGCGGCGGTACGCGACGCCTTCGTCGAGATCATCGGACCGGTGGTTCGGCGCGCCGGCTGAGCCTCAGTGCACCGTTCGCCGGGGTTCGGTGAACACGTCGGGCGAGGCGACGACGCGTGGATAGGCCGTGGCAACGGCCGAGCCCGCCTGCGATGTCGCCACGGCGGCGGTGCCGTCGCTTGCCGTCGGCGATGCGATGCGCGGCATCGAAATGGTGACGGTCGTGCCAGCCCCCTCCACCGATTCTATCGTCATATGGCCGCCATGCAACGCCACCAGCGACTGGGCGATGGCCAGACCGAGACCGGAACCCGGGTGCTTGCGCGTCAGCTGGTTTTCCACCTGCACGAAGGGCTTGGCGATCTGGTCCAGCGAGCCGGCTGGAATGCCGATGCCGGTATCGCTCACCGAGAACAGGACATTGTCACCCGCTTGCCGCGTGCGCACCGTCACGGTGCCGGATGCCGGCGTGAACTTCAGCGCGTTGGACAGGAGGTTGAGCGCCACCTGCTTGACGGCGCGACGATCGGCCACCATCGGCTCCAGGCCCACGAAGTCGGTGGCGAGGATGATCTGCCGCGCCTCTGCCTGGGACGACATGATGCGCACGCACTCGCCGAGCACTTCGTCGACAACCACCGACTCGAGCGAGAGATTGACCCTGCCGGCCTCGATCTTGGACATGTCGAGGATGTCGGAGATGACGTTGAGCAGATAGATGCCGCTGTCGTGGATGTCGCGGCAGTAGTCGGTGTATTTCTCCGACCCGAGATCGCCGAACATGCCGGACATCATGATGTCCGAGAAGCCGATGATGGCATTGAGCGGCGTCCTGAGCTCGTGGCTCATCGAGGCCAGGAACTCGGACTTCGCCCGGTTGGCCGCCTCGGCGCGCGCCTTCTCCTCGGCATATTTCTCGGCAAGCTCGACCAACTGGGTGGTCTGCAGCTGCATCTTGTGGCGGTGCTGGCGAAGATCGGCGACGGTTGCCATCAGCTGCCGCTCGCTCTCGAGGAGGTTCTCTTCGTGACGCTTCAACTGGGTGATGTCTGTTCCGACCGAGACGAAACCTCCGTCCTTGGTGCGGCGTTCGTTGATCTGCAGCCAGCGCCCGTCGTCAAGCCGCGCTTCGTAGGAGCGCTCTCCACCGGTCATCGAATAGCGCAGGCCCTCGCTCGATACCTTGGGCTGACGGGCCGCAGCCATGACATCGGCGTAGGGGGTGCCGGGGCGGGCGACGCTGTCGGGCAACTGGTGCAGGCTCTGGTACTTCGAGTTGCACATGACCAGACGGTTTTCCGAGTCCCAGATGACGAAGGCTTCGGAAATGGTGTCGATGCCGTCGCGCAGGCGGATGGCGGCGGTGGCGTTTTCCTGGGCCAGCGTCTTCTGCTCGGTGACGTCGACGGTGATGCCGATGAGGTGGTGCGAGCCGTCATGGTCGCGAACCACTTCGGCCCGCATCCTCAGCCACACCCATTCGCCGCTGGCATGGCGGATGCGGAACTCCAGGTCGACGGAGGGCTGGCCGGTTTCCAGGACCTCCTTGGCAAGCTCGTAGAGGTCGACGTCGTCGGGATGGATCATGCCCTGCAGGTCGTTGAAGCCCATCAGGTCGGAGTTGGGCTCCATGCCCAGTATCACGTACATGGACGGCGACCAGAACAACCGGCCCCGGGCAAGGTCCCAGTCCCAAAGGCCGCATCGGCCGCGCCTGAGCGCCGTGTCGACGCGCGCCTGCGTGGCGTTGTAGATGCGGTCGGCCTCTCTGGCCCGGCTCATCTGGGCGAAGAAGGCGTAGACCACGGCGATCAGGATCAGGGACGTACCGACGAACAGGACGGCCGTCATGGTGACGTCGTGCCGCCAGCCGACATAAACCTGCGCCAGCGGTTGATAGACGGCGACCGTGCCGCGATCGCCCACGAGGTTGCGAACGGTGGCGAGCGCTTCGGTGCCTCCGGCCAGCGTCACGTCCAGGACGCCGGCGCGTTTGCCGAACACCAGCATCGGCTGGTCGGCTCCGAAGAGGTCCGAGATGGTGCCTTTGCCGACGAATGCCCCCTCCGGCGCCGTTGCCCGAATGGCGCCGTCGGCATCGGCGAACAGAATGACGCGACCGTCGCTTGTCGCCGACGGCGGCAGGCTGTCGCGCAGGGCGGCGCGCATCACGCCCGAATAGCTGGCCTCTGTCTTTCCGAGCGAGGGGTGAACCGAGAGGTCGGCGTCCAGCGCTTCGGCCAGTAGCGCCACCATGTCGGAGGCCGAACGATAGGTGTCGGTCCGCTGCTGCAGAAGACTGGAGACGTGGAAGATGCCGCCCATCAGAAGGAAGGCGGAGATCAGAACCGGGATCGAACGCCGAAACAGCGGCTCGGCCTGGAGCAGGCGCAGATAGGAGGGGCGGACGAGAAGGCCGGCGTGTCCCTTGAGAAGTCTCTCCGTTTCGGCGTCGCCAAAAAGACGCGCCTTCCACGTTCCCGACCCTCGACTGAGGTCGTTGCCCGCCATGTCGTTGCCCCGCCGCCGCATGTTGTTGGGGAACGCGAAACAACCCCCGAATCACATTCAGTTTGAATCATCGGGAATCGCTCTGTCCATAGGTTAACGAGCGTTGAATCTTCTTTTTGAATCGCCGCCGGCGAATGGGAGGGGATGTGACATTCCTGCCGAATCCGGGGGCAGGAGTCGAACTGAAAAACGTTCGCCTTTTCAATCTGTCACCCCCTCCCCAACGTCTTCCACAGGAATATTTTGGGGAGGGGATGTGTCAGAATCAAACCCGATCAGGCCAGCGTCCGCTCCAGAATGTCGGCCACATCGCGCGACAACTGCGGCTTGGTCTGGATCGAGCGCAGCGCCGCTTCCGCAAGGGTCCGACGCTTCGGTTCGTAGGAGCGCCAGGAGCGGAAGGTGACGAGCAGCCGTGCCGCGAGCTGCGGGTTGGCCGCGTCGAGCCGCGAGATGACGCCGGCGACGAAGCCGAAGCCCTTACCGTCGGCGCGCCCGAACTGGGTGGGGTTCGAGGTGGCAAAGGCGCCGACCAAGGCCCTTACGCGGTTCGGATTGCCGAAGGAGAACGCGGGGTGCTCCGTCAGCGCCATGACCCTGTCTAGCGTGTCGGGCAGTGGTGCCGACGCTTGGGCCGACAGCCACTTGTCGACGACCAGCGGCACAGTGCCGAACCGCTCGAAGAAGGCGGCAAGCGCCGCTTCGGCGCCCGCATCTCCGCGATGGACGAGAACGGTCAACGCCGCGAGGCGGTCGGTCATGTTGGTCGCCGTCTCGAACCGTCGGCGCACCAGATCCATGGCATCGCTCGAGCCCGTGACCGACAGGAGGTCGAGCGCGGTGTTGGCGAGCGCCCGTCGGCCGGAGCCGGCCGCATCCGGCACGTAGGGCTGGCCGGCGGCGGTCTGGTCGGCCTCGACGATCGACTTGAGGCGCACCCCGAGCCGATCGGCGATCGTGCGCCGATAGGCCTTGTGGGCGTTGGCCACGGCGTCCGGGTCGACATTCTCTGCCACTTCGCGGGCGACGTCGTTCTCGCTGGGCACCGCCAGCAGCAGGGCCTTGAAGGCGGCATCCAGCGAGCTGTCGTCGATCAGGGCGCCCAACGCGTCGATCGGCGCCGTCTCGAAAGTCGGTACCTGTCCGGCGCGCACCTGCTGGGTCGCCTTGACCAGGGCGGTCATGGCCAGCGTGGTACCGGCTTGCCACCGGTTGAAGCTGTCGGCGTCATTGGCCAGAAGGAAGATGAGGTCGGCGGACGACAGTGCCTGCCGCACCTTGACCGGCGCCGAGAAGCCCCGGAACAGCGAAGGGACAGGTCGCGACGACAGGCCTTCGAAGGTGACGGTGTGCAAGGGCTGCGTCAGGACCAACGTGCCGCCATTCACCTCGGCTCCGGCGATCGAGGAGGGGTGCATGTCGCCGCCATCGGGGCCGACGAGGCCGAAGCGTACCGGGATGACGCGCGGCTTCTTCGTCTGCTGTCCGGGCGTGGCCGGCGTTTCCTGTGTCAGGGTCAGCGTGAAACGCCCTGATGCCTCGTCCCAGGATTCCTCGACGGTGACGATGGGCGTTCCCGCCTCGCGATACCAGACCATGAAGGGCTCGAGATCGCGGCCGGAAGCCTCGGCAAAGCAGGCGATGAACTGCTCGATCGTGGCGGCCTCGCCGTCATGCCGGGTGAAATAAAGGTCCATGCCGCGCGCAAACGCGTCGTCGCCGATCAGCGTCTTCAGCATGCGGATGACCTCGGCGCCCTTCTCATAGACGGTCGCCGTGTAGAAGTTATTGATTTCCTTGTATTGCTCGGGCCGAACCGGGTGCGCCAACGGGCCACCGTCCTCAGGGAACTGCTGGCTCCTGAGCAGGCGGACGTCGGAAATGCGCTTCACCGCCCGCGAGCGCATGTCGGAGGAAAACTCCTGGTCGCGGAAAACGGTCAGACCTTCCTTGAGGCAAAGCTGGAACCAGTCGCGGCAGGTGATGCGGTCGCCGGTCCAGTTGTGGAAATACTCGTGGGCGATCACCGCCTCGATGCCGGCATAGTCGGCGTCGGTGGCGATTTCCGGATCGGCCAGCACGTATTTGTCATTGAAGACGTTGAGGCCCTTGTTTTCCATGGCCCCCATGTTGAAATCGGACACGGCGACGACATTGAAAACGTCGAGGTCGTACTCGCGACCGAAAACCTCCTCGTCCCACTTCATGGAGCGCTTCAGCGAGTCCATGGCATAGGCCGCCTTCGGCGCGTTGCCCTTCTCGACATAGACGGCAAGCATCACCTTGCGGCCGCTCATCGTCGTGAACTCGTCCTCGAAGGCGGCGAGGGCGCCAGCGACCAGCGCGAACAGGTAGCTCGGCTTTGGCCAGGGATCGTGCCAGATGGCGAAGTGCCGCCCATCTCCGAGATCGCCCACCGACACCGGATTACCGTTGGACAGCAGGACCGGCGCTTCGCTCTTCGGCGCCGTGATCTTCACGGTGAACACGCTGAGCACGTCCGGCCGGTCGTAATAGTAGGTGATGCGGCGGAAACCCTCAGCCTCGCACTGAGTGCACCAGGTGCCGGACGAACGATAGAGGCCCATCAGCTTGGTGTTGGCGGCCGGATCGAGGCGGGTGGTCATTTCCAGACGGAAGGCGCCGTTGGGCGGCACCTTGACGGTCAGATGATCGGGCGTTGCCTCATACTCGTCCTGCGAGAGTTCCCGGCCATCGATCGCCACGCGAACGAGCGTCAACTCGTCGCCATCGAGGACCAGTGGCTCGCCAAAGGTGCCGTCGCGCGGCGAAATGGCCAGCGTCGCGGCCACCAGGGTTTCCTTGGCCGTCAGGTTGAAGTCGAGGTCGACCTTGTCGATGGCGTAGGGGGTGGGCTTGTAGTCGGAGAGACGGATGACGGGGGAAGATTCGTGGGACACGGTGTGCAACCTATTGTCAATGCAAGCGGCGCGGAGCGCCGAAATCGGGTGGCCGGCGGCGGTCGACGATGCAAAGGTTGTAAGGTCGAATGGAGCAAATGCAAACTCATCTTTGCGAGTGCGTCGCGATGTGAAGGCAAATCCCGAAGCCGTGAAGTGGCGTGCGGCGCCGCATGAAGCTCGGCGAACCGAGGTTCGTCCGCGTTTGAGGCGAGGGAAGGGCAGAGCCTTTACAACCTGACGCGCTTCGCCTATGGGTGAGGCATGAACGGTTTTGTCGCCCTGAACGCATCCTGGTGGTGGCGCTTCTCTTGAAGAGAGCGGCCGACGCGGTGTGTCCAGGTGGGACGAAATGAGCGAGGGCTGCTCCGGGAGACCGGACCGGCCCTTTTTGTTGAGGTGTCCTAGGCGGTCTCCCTGAGTGGCTACAGGGGAGATTGCGATGGTCAAGAACGACGCCGAAACCGGTTTTTCAGGCAAGAGAGAGTCATTCGTCACCGCCGGTGGCGTGGAGGTGGCGCGCAGTGCGCGGCCCGACCACTACAAGACGGCGATTTCAGGTTATTTCGACAAGCTTGATACGCGCCGAGGCGCCGTTCTGTCGTCCAACTACGAGTATCCCGGACGATACTCGCGCTGGGACATCGCTTTCGTCGATCCGCCGGTGGCGATCACCGCGCGTGGCCGAAAGGTCACCATCGAGGCGCTCAACGCCCGTGGCCGCATCCTGCTCCCCGCTTTCGTCGCCGCCGTTCGCGGCCCCGATCTCGCGTCTTTCTCCGTTGATGACGTGTTGATCTCGCTTGAGGTGAAGACGCCTGAGGGCGGCTTTGCCGAAGAGGATCGCTCGCGCCAGCCCTCGGTCTTCTCCGTGCTACGTCGCATCATCGCGAAGTTCGCGACGCCGGAGGACGACAAGCTCGGCCTCTGGGGCGCCTTCGGCTACGATCTTGCCTTCCAGTTCGACAGCGTCGACTTCAAGCTGCCGCGTCCCGACGACCAGCGCGACCTCGTGCTCTATTTCCCCGACGAGATCGTCGTCGTCGACCATCACCGCGCCGCCGCCACCATCTATTCCTATGACTTCGTCGTCGAAGGACGCCTGACCGTCGGGTTGCCGCGCGACGGCGAGGCCCAGCCCTTCAAGGTCGCCGATCGCGACCCTGGGCGCGGCGACCACCAGCCCGGCGAATACGCGTCGTCCGTCAGCAAGGCCGTCGAGTATTTCCGGCGCGGCGACCTGTTCGAGGTGGTGCCGGGACAGGTGTTTTATGAGAAGCCGTCCTCGTCGCCGTCGGCCATCGCCCGTCGCCTTCAGCAGACCAACCCCGCGCCCTTCGGCTTCATGTTCAATCTCGGCGCGTCCGAATATCTGATCGGCGCCAGCCCTGAGATGTTTGTGCGCGTCACCAATGGCAAGCGTGTCGAAACCTGCCCGATCTCCGGCACCATCCGGCGCGGCCGCAACGCCATCGAAGACGAGGAGCAGGTCCGCATCCTACTCAACTCCAAGAAGGACGAAGCCGAGCTCACCATGTGCTCGGACGTCGACCGCAACGACAAGAGCCGCATCTGCGAGCCGGGTTCCGTCCGCGTCATCGGCCGCCGTCAGATCGAGATGTACTCGCGCCTCATTCACACCGTCGATCACATCGAGGGGCGGCTGCGCGATGGCATGGACGGGCTCGACGCCTTCCTGAGCCATGCCTGGGCGGTGACGGTGACCGGCGCGCCCAAACTGTGGGCCATGCAGTTCATAGAGGACAACGAAAAGAGTTGTCGTGCGTGGTACGGCGGCGCCGTCGGCGCTTTCCTGATGAATGGCGACGTCAACACCGGCCTGACCCTCAGGACGATCCGCCTCAAGGATGGCATCGCCGAGGTGCGCGCCGGTGCGACGCTTCTCTACGACTCGGTTCCGGAGGATGAGGAGAAGGAAACCGAGCTGAAGGCCTCGGCCCTGATCGCCGCCATTCGCGAGGCCGGTGATGCTCCGGTCGCCGCCGCGTCGGAGGCGCGTGAGGCCATCGGCTCGGGCATGCGCATCGTGCTGGTCGACCATGAGGACAGCTTCGTTCACACGCTGGCCAACTATTTCCGGCAGACCGGCGCCGAGGTGAAGACGCTGCGCGCCTCGAAGGGAAAGGGTATCGACCCGGCTATGATCGCCGCCGAGAAGCCCGACCTGCTCGTCATGTCTCCGGGGCCGGGCAATCCTTCCGACTTTCATTGTGCGCGGACGATCGCGGCGGCGCGGCAGCTTGGCTTGCCGGTCTTTGGCGTCTGTCTGGGATTGCAGGCGATGGTGGAGGCTTTCGGCGGCAAACTGGCGCAGCTCTCGATCCCCTATCACGGCAAGCCGTCGAAGATCGCAGTTTCCGCCAACTCGCTGCTGTTCAAGGGGCTGTCGTCCGAGATCGTCATTGGCCGCTACCACTCGCTCCACGCCGACCGCGCGCATTTGCCCGACGCATTCCGCGTGACGGCGGAGACCGAAGACCGGGTGGTCATGGCCATCGAGCACCAAAGCGAACCCTTCGCGGCCGTCCAGTTCCACCCCGAATCGATCATGTCCTTGTCGGCGGACGCAGGCCATGTGATCGTCGAGAATGCTATCCAGGGTTTAGTTGGGTTCAAGGCAAAGGGCCAATAGTGACGATGCCAATGGCGATCGTCCAATGGACTGCAACCAATCGAGCATTTGTCGCCACGGATCACCACAACCATTGATCCGTGGCGGCAAGAACGTCACGAGACCGTCGTCACCAACCTCTGCCGAGGGAGATTCTCTCGCGGCATAAGGAGTCCTGCATGGTGCTTTATGTATTATATTCAAATAGATAGGCTTGAGAAGCCGACGGCGGGCTCCCATTTGCAACCTGTTGCAAGGATGTCGCACTCGAATGGTGTTTTGAATGTTTCTGCGATGTTGCGAACGAAAATCAGGCTGTGACGGCTTTTGGCGCTGGAAGATTGCGAGCGACGCGCTATCATAAAAATTGCGACAACGTTGCTGGCTCAACTCGTCGCGGGGTTAGCAGCCCCTTTCCGCGGTTTCGCGGACTAGCGGTCCAAACAACTAGAGGGCGCAAGCCCTCTTTTTTTGTCCAGCCTCCAAGCCGAGCTTTTTTCGACGATTGTCGCTGCCGTCATTCCGAGCGGAGGGTCCCCTTTGCCTCTCTGGCGTGAGCGCGATCTCCGGCAGGGTGGGGCCAACACGCTTGCACGGCCTAGCTTGAGCTTCCGTCTGTCGCTCAGGGAAAAGGCTTGATCCCCGTGTTTCTGCTCAAATTTGCGCCTTGACCCTTCGTTTTTTTTACCGAAAGATCAAGGAAACAGAAGGGCGGAGAAAAACCGCCGGGGAATAGCGGACAAAGCAATCGGAACATCTGGTTCGGGGCGATTTTCACTGCCCTGAGTCACGTTCGGATCAAAGACATCGGATGCGCCAAACTGGCTGATCCGGTGAACGGGATTTCTTTGTCTTCGTCATTACTTCGCACAAGCCACGGGACAAACATTCATGCCGGACATTTCTGCGGGACGCCTCGCGGCGGACGATTACGGTAAGAACTTCTCGGATGTTCATCCGCCGCTCAGCGCGCATGAGGCTGTCGTCGAAAGCGATCGCTGTTATTTTTGCTTCGATGCGCCGTGCACCAATGCTTGCCCGACCTCGATCGACATACCACTATTCATCCGGAAGATCGGAACGGGCAACGTCGAAGGCGCCGCCGAGACAATATTCGAGTCCAACATTCTCGGCGGTATGTGCGCCCGCGTCTGTCCGACGGAGACCCTCTGCGAGGAAGCCTGCGTGCGCAATGCCGCCGAGGAAAAGCCGGTACGCATCGGTCTTCTCCAGCGCCACGCCACCGACACCTATATTGAGCGTCACTCGACCTACGGCGTCCGCGCGCCGGCCACCGGCCGCAAGGTTGCAGTCGTCGGCGCCGGCCCGGCGGGCCTCGCCTGTGCGCACGAACTGGCGCTGAGAGGCCACGACGTCACCATCATCGAAGCGCGCGGCAAGGCGGGCGGGCTGAACGAGTTCGGCATCGCCGCCTATAAGGCGACCGATGGCTTTGCCCAGCGCGAGGTGGACTTTGTTCTCGGCGTCGGCGGCATCACCGTCGAGTCCGGAAAGGCGCTTGGCCGCGACTTTGCGCTGGCCGATCTTCGCTCCAACTATGATGCCGTTTTCCTCGGGCTTGGCCTTCAAGCCGTCAATGCCCTCGGTGTCGAGGGCGAGGAGACGGCGGGCGTCGTCGATGCGGTTCGCTGGATCGAGGATCTCCGCCAATCGCAGGACAAGTCGGCCATCGAGGTTGGTTCGCGCGTCGTGGTCATTGGCGGCGGCATGACGGCGGTGGACGCCGCCGTGCAGGCCAAGAAGCTCGGCGCCGACGAAGTCACCATCGCCTATCGGCGCGGGCCGGCCGAAATGGGCGCCAGCCGCTACGAGCAGGAGCTCGCCCAGGTGAACGGCGTGCGCATCCTGCATTGGGTGGCGCCCAGGCAGGTGGTGTCGGAAGGCAATGCCGTCTCCGCCGTCGAGTTCGAACGGACGGCGCTCGATGCCTCTGGCCGGCTCACCGGAACCGGCCGAGCCCTTCGCCTCACCGCCGACCAGGTGATGAAGGCGATCGGGCAGACCTTCGTTTCCGGAGTGGTGGAGACGGTTGCCCTCGATGGCGGGCGGATCGCGGTTGACGAGGAGATGCGGACGTCGCTTGCCAAGGTGTGGGCCGGTGGCGACTGCGTCCGTGGCGGTGAAGACCTCACCGTTCAGGCCGTCGATCACGGCAAGCGCGCCGCCCTTTCCATCCACGCCGCCCTTTCCGTCTGAAGGAGTTCCGACATGGCCGATCTCCGTAGCAATTTTCTTGGCATCAAGTCGCCGAACCCCTTCTGGCTGGCCTCGGCGCCGCCCACCGACAAGAAGTATAATGTCGAACGCGCCTTCCGGGCCGGCTGGGGCGGTGTCGTCTGGAAGACGCTCGGCGAGGATCCCGCCGTCGTCAACGTCAACGGTCCGCGTTATGGGGCGATTCATTCGGGCGATCGCCGCCTCGCCGGCCTCAACAACATCGAGCTGATCACCGACCGCCCGCTGGAACTGAACCTCCGCGAAATTGCCGAGGTGAAGAAGGCTTGGCCCGACAGGGCGCTGGTTGTCTCGCTGATGGTGCCTTGCGAAGAGCGGAACTGGAAGTCGATCATCGCCCGCGTCGAGGAGACAGGCGCCGACGGCCTCGAACTCAACTTCGGCTGTCCGCATGGCATGAGCGAGCGCGGCATGGGCTCGGCGGTGGGGCAGGTGCCCGAGTATATCGAGATGGTCGCCCGCTGGTGCAAGGAAGCCACCCGCATGCCGGTGATCGTCAAGCTGACGCCCAACATCACCGACATCCGCTATCCGGCCCGCGCCGCCAAGAAGGGTGGGGCGGATGCGGTGTCGCTCATCAACACCATAAACTCCATCGTCGCGGTGGATCTCGACAGCTTCGCTCCGGTCCCCACCATCGATGGCAAGGGCAGTCACGGCGGCTATTGCGGACCGGCCGTGAAGCCGATCGCCCTCAACATGGTCGGCGAGATCGCCCGCGACCCGGAAACCTATGGCCTGCCGATCTCCGGTATCGGCGGCATCGAGACCTGGCGCGACGCGGCGGAATACATCGCGCTCGGCTGCGGCACTGTGCAGGTTTGCACGGCGGTGATGACCTACGGCTTCAAGATCGTCGAGGAGATGATCGACGGCATGAAGAAGTACATGGACAGCCATGGCTTCTCCACCATTGAGGATTTCCGTGGTCTCGCCATCAAGAACATATCCGACTGGAAGTACCTTAACCTCAACTACATCGCAAAGGCGAAGATCGACCAGGATCTCTGCATCAAGTGCGGTCGCTGCCATATCGCCTGCGAGGACACCTCGCATCAGGCGATTACCCACATGGTCGACGGCGTCAGGCGCTTCGAGGTGAAGGACGAAGAGTGCGTCGGCTGCAATCTCTGCGTCAACGTCTGTCCGGTCGAAGGTTGCATCACCATGCAGCCGATGGCGCCCGGTTCGGTCGATCCGCGCACCGGCAAGGTGGTGTCGCCCCAGTATGCCAACTGGACTACCCATCCGAACAACCCCTCGGCCGTCGCAGCCGAGTGAAACCGGCCGACACTAAGCAATGATCCGGAGCGGTCGCGGCATGGTCGTGCCGCGATACTCCCCCCATTTGAAGGGCGCTGGCGGGCGAGTTTTGGGCTCGTCGCCGGCTGGGGGGAGAAACGAATGCCGCATCGCTGTCCTTGGTACCTGGGCTATTTCCTGCTCAATCCACTGCGCAAGCTGCGTCAGCATCCGGGGCGGATGCTGGAGCCGCATGTCAAGCCGGGCTTCCGGGTTTTGGAGCCCGGACCCGGCATGGGCTATTTTACGCTCGAACTGGCGCGTCTCGTCGGACCGACCGGCAAGGTTCATGTGGTCGACATCGAACCGCGCATGCTGGCCGCACTCGCCCGTCGCGCCAGATCGGCGGGCTTGGAGACGCGGATCGACATGCGCCTCGGGCGCGAGGACGGCCTTGGCGTTGGCGACCTTGAAGGAGAGATCGACTTCGTGCTTGCCTTCGCGATGGTTCACGAGCTTGGCAATGTCGCGGGCTTCTTCAGCGAAGCGGCGGCGGTCATGAGGTCAGGCGCGCGCCTGCTTCTGGCCGAGCCGCAGGGACATGTATCTGAAGCATCCTTTGCCTTGGAATGCGCGGCGGCCGAAGCCGCCGGCCTTGTCGTTGTCGATCGTCCGAGTATCTGGCAGAGCCGGGCCGCCGTCCTTGCCAAGGCGTGAGCCATTGGTCAGGCGTCGACGGCTTGCCGACGCTCCTCTCGGATGCGGGCCGTGATGCCGGCGACCTCCGAAAGAGCGGCGCGCATCGTTCGTGTCCGCTGGTCGTCGGAAATGTTGACGCCCTCGGCGCGGACAATGTCGATGTCCTTGATGCCGAGCAGGCGGAAGAAGGAGCGAAGATAGGGATCGACGAAGTCTTCTTCCGGCCCACGGTGAAAGCCGCCGCTCGCATAGGCGACAATGATTTTCCGCCCCCCGGCCAGCCCTTCCGGGCCGTTCTCGGTGTAGCGGAACGTCTTGCGGGGGATGGAAACCGAGTCGATCCATGCCTTGAGGCGGGCCGGGACGCCGAGGTTATACATCGGTGCGCCGATGACGATGACGTCCGCAGCGAGAAACTCATCGGCGGCGGGGCTGTCGCCCTGCCGTGGGTCGATCACGGGGGACTCCTCTGTCGTCATGTCGTGATAAATCACCGGCTCGTCCGTGCCTTCGACGAGGCCTGCGACGATGGCAGCGGTCAACTGACGCGAGATGGAACCATCTTTCTGGATGCTTGAATCAATATGAAGAACCGTCACTGGGTGTGCTCCGGCGGTGGGGATCGCCGAAAGACTAGCCCAGTCACCGATGGTCTGTTATCTGCATTTGGTCAATCAATATCGAGTTTGGGCCAAGGTGGCGAGTACCTGCAACAACCGTCTCATCGAGAGCGAAACCACCCACTGTTCGCCGCTTCACAGCCACGGGCAGGGGCAGCTTACGTATATCGAGCAAGGGGTTCTGAGCTTGGAGGCGGAGGGGCGCGTCTGGGCGGTTCCTCCAGGGAGTCTTCATTGGATTCCCGCCGGGGTCTTGCATGCGTCCCGCTCGCACGGCGAGGTCCGCTTCTGGCTGACGCTTGTTTCGGATGCCTTCGCGCGCCGGTTGCCTGGTCATATCGCAGTGCTCGAGGCCTCTCCGCTGCTTGTTGGCGCCCTGGATCGGCTGCGGCTTTTGTCGGCGGGTGATCAGCTCGCCAAACCGTTGCTCGATATCGTTGCCCACGAGGTCAATACCCACGCCGGCAACGCTCTTGGCATGAGACTGCCGACGCCACCTCGCATGCGCGCATGGGCCCAGGCCTTCCTTGCGTCGCCAAGCGTCAAGACGAGCATCGATGTGGTGGCGAAGGACGTGGCCATGTCGCGCCGGAGCTTCACGCGGCATTTTGAACGAGAGGTCGGCATGACCTTCTCCGCCTGGAAGCGGGCGGTCATTGTCCATCGGGCGACAATGCGATTGGCCGAAGGAGCCAGCGTGGGCGAAGTGGCTCTTGAGGTCGGTTACGAGAGCGTCAGCGCCTTTATTGCGATGTTCAGAACCGCATGCGGTCGTTCCCCCGGCGAGGTTCGGCGCCGGGCGGAGGCGTGATCAGCCGCGCGTCGGCAGTATGCCGCGCATCAAGACGCCGATCACCGTGTCGGAGGCGGCACGGAAGGTGGCGGGATCCTCGACGCCACGCCCCAACACCGAGCGGATCTGCGCGTCGAAGTCGGCATAATGCTGCGTCGTCGCCCAGATCATGAAGATCAGGTGGACCGGGTCGACGTCGAGGAGCTTGCCGTCCCGGATCCAGCGGCGGATGACCTCGGCCTTTTCTTCGACGATCGACTTGAGGTCGGTCCTGAGTACCGCGTCGAGATGTGGCGCGCCGAGCAGCACTTCGCCGATGAACAGCCGGCTTTCATGGGGAAAGTCGCGCGACTGTTCGAGCTTCTGGCGAATGTAGCCGGTGAGTTCGGTCTCGGGGTCGCCATCCTCGGCCATTTCCCCGAACGGCGCCAGCCACATGTCGAGCGTGCGCGTCAGCACCGCCGTGTAGAGATCGTGCTTGCGGCGGAAGTAATAGAGAAGGTTCGGCTTGGACATGCCGGCCTTCTCGGCGATCTGGTCGACAGTGGCGCCACGGAAGCCATAGCGCGAGAAAACCTCCAGCGCCGCGTCGAGGATTCGCTCCTCGTTTTCGGCCTGAATGCGCGTCCGCTTCTTGGAGCCCCGCGCACGGGCCAGATCCTGACCTTCAATCGCTGTTTCGTAACTCATGAAGCGAATGTCCACGCATTCCCGAAGTTCGGCAAGCCCGGATCGGCGGCAAAACGCTGGTCGCGGTGGAAGAATTTGTCCGGATGGTCAGAAGCTCGGCGGCGTGCACACGGAGATGACCTCGCAGACGTGGTCACCGACGTTGCGGAAGCGGTGGGGTTCGTTGCTCTTGAAGTAGTAGGCTTCGCCGGGACCGAGCACCTGGCGCTTGTCGCCGACGATCACCTCGAGCTGTCCCTTCAGCACGATGCCGCCTTCCTCGCCCTCGTGGCGCAGGTGGATGCGGCCCGAGCTGCCGCCGACCTCGTAGCGTTCGGAGAGGATCTGCAGCGCCTTGCCGGTCAGGTCGCGCCCCACCTGGCGATAGGAAACCCCACCGCGCCCGATCTCCATCAGGTCTTCCGCCTTGAAGAAGATCTGCTCGGCCGTCGGCTCATCCTCTGCGAAGAAGTCCGACATCGGCACCGGCAAGGCGTCGAGGATGCGCTTCAGGGCGCCGACCGACGGGCTGATGGTGTTGGATTCGATCTGGCTGACGGTGGCGTTCGAGATGCCGGCGCGTCGCGCCAGCTCGCGCTGCGACAAACCTCGCGCTTCGCGAAACCGCCTGAGCCGGCCGCCGAGATCGAGTGCCATGGCGCTCCCCCACTGTTTAGTTGTTCACTTTCCCGAACAGGTCCGCACAAACGGCCTGCATTTGCAAGGGGTGCAATCTGCACAAGATAACTGCTTGTTCAGGAAACGGGCATGTCGTTATCTACGTGTCGATCCGGACGCTGCTCGACCGCTATTCAGGCTTCGCCGTCCGCTTCGCTCGGAGATTTTCATGAACGTTCCCGTTCCCAACAACCTCGAAGCCTTCTGGATGCCGTTCACCGCCAACCGGCAGTTCAAGAAGGCGCCACGCCTGCTCGCCTCGGCCTCCGGCATGTATTACACCACCGTCGAAGGGCGGAAGCTGCTCGACGCCGCCGCCGGCCTCTGGTGCGTCAATGCCGGTCATGGCCGTCGTGAGATCGTCGAGGCGGTCGCCAATCAGGTCGGTGAGCTCGACTACGCCCCGGCCTTCCAGATGGGCCATCCCAAGGCGTTCGAGCTGGCGGCGCGGCTGACGTCGATGATGCCCAAGCCGCTCGACCACGTGTTCTTCACCAACTCCGGTTCTGAGTCTGTGGAGACGGCCCTGAAGATCGCCGTCGCCTATCAGCGGGCGCGCGGCAAGGCCAGCAAGACCCGCCTGATCGGCCGCGAGCGCGGCTATCATGGCGTCAACTTCGGCGGCATTTCGGTCGGTGGCATTCCCACCAACCGCAAGTTTTTCGGCTCGCTGCTGACCGGCGTCGACCACATGCGCCACACCCACGACATCGAGCGCAACGCTTACTCGCGCGGCCAGCCGGAATACGGCGCGGAGTTCGCCGACGAACTCGAGCGCATCATCTACCTGCATGACGCCTCCAACATCGCCGCCGTCATCGTCGAGCCGATGTCGGGATCGACCGGCGTTCTGGTGCCGCCGAAGGGCTATCTTGAGCGTCTCAGGGAGATCTGCACCAAGCACGACATCCTCCTGATCTTCGACGAGGTCATCACCGGTTTCGGCCGTCTCGGATCGCCGTTCGCCGTCGACCATTTCGGGGTGGTGCCGGATATCGTCACCACGGCCAAGGGCATCACCAACGGCGTCATACCCATGGGCGGCGTGTTCTGCTCCTCGGAGATCTACGAAGCGTTCATGACGGGGCCGGAGCACGCCATCGAGCTGTTCCACGGCTACACCTACTCGGCCCATCCGGTGGCCTGCGCCGCCTCGATGGCGACGCTCGACATCTACGCCAACGAGGGGCTGCTCAATCGCGGGCCGGAGCTCGCGCAGTATTTCGAGGATGCGCTGCACTCGCTGAAGGGGCTGCCGCACGTCATCGACATCCGCAACATCGGTCTCGTCGGCGCCATCGAGTTGCAGCCGATGGAGGGCGAGCCGACCAAGCGCGCTTTCGCCGCCTTCCTCAGCGCCTATGAGAAGGGCGTCATGATGCGCACCACCGGCGACATCATTGCCCTGTCGCCGCCGTTGATCGTCACCAAGGAGCAGATCGATTTCCTGGTGTCCGTGATCGCCGACGTGCTGAAGACGTTGCCCTGATTTGTTGGCTGATGCTGGACGAGAAGACGCCGGCCGGGACTTCCCGGTCGGCGTTTTCGTTAGGACCGATTATTGTCATTGCGCTGGCCGAACACTTGGTTCACGATATGTTCCGTATTGGCCTATCGAGAGGAGAGCGCCATGACCATGCACGGCAGTTTTTGCTGGAACGAGTTGATGACCCCCGATGTCGCCGCCGCCAAGGCTTTCTATGGCGCGGCCCTGGGCTGGACGTTTACGGAGCAAGACATGGGGGAAAACGGTCTATACACGCTGGCATTCGCTGCCGGTCAGGAGAAGCCGGTCGCCGGCATCTTCGAGTGGCCGGAGAGCGAGGCCGGTTCGCGTGACTGGTTCCCCTACATTGCCATCGATGACATCGACGAGGCGGTCGGCAAGGTGGCGCCGGCTGGTGGCAAGGTCATGCGGGGCCCGTGGGCTATTCCCGGCGTGGGCAAGGTCGCCATCGTGCTCGACGCCGCCGGGAGCGCCATCGGTTACCTCGAAGCCGAACCGAGGTGAGTTGAAGCGTCCCGAACGGTCTCCGGCTCGTCGCGTGTTCCGGCGAGCCGGTCGTTCGAAGAGTCGCGGCAAAGTGAATGCCGCCGTCGGCTTTGTCGTCCCGTCGGTCATTTTTTGGCTTGATGCCGGATCGAGCCTGCCTGCGACGATCCGGAGTCGGAGCGGGACGTGTTGTCGATGACTGTCATTACCCTGCTGGTGGCCGCTTTCTGCGGCTTGTCCCGCCGCATCGTTGCTTCGCTCGTTGGAGTGTTGATGCTGGCCATGATCGGCCTTGCCCACTTGATGGTCCGGCAGCCGATGTCGATTCATCACATTCTGCTGCATGGCTTTCATCTTCTCCTGGTTTTCAATGCTGCCTATGCCGCATCCGCGCTGATCGGTACTCTGGTGTGGTGAGTGTTGCGCGGACGAGTGCCTTGGCTTTGCTCTCGACAACTGCAAAGTGATGCGGCAGATTTTTCGCGTTCGCCGAAAACTGAGGCTTTGAGGCAGATGTTTGCTTAAAAATCACCCTTGACCATTTCAAAGGCAAACCCGACTATGCCTTTATCAATTGGTAAAAGTTTTGCCGATCCACCGTCTTGACCGATGGCTGGATGGCCGGAGATGCCGGGGGCGGCTCAATCGGCTTCGCTCTCGCGAGCAGGGGAACACAATGACGACGCCGACCGATAATTTGCGGGTGAACGGGGCGCGGCTGTGGGACAGCCTCGAGGAGATGGCGACGACCGGGCCGGGCCTGAGGGGCGGTTGCAACAGGCAGACGCTGACCGACGCCGATGCCAAGGGCAGGGCGCTGTTCAAGGCCTGGGGTGAGGCGGCCGGGATGACGCTCGGCATCGACCAGATCGGCACGATGTTCTTCACGCGGCCCGGCACGGATCCGGATGCTCTTCCGGTCTATGTCGGCAGCCACCTCGACACCCAACCCACCGGCGGCAAGTATGACGGTGTGCTTGGCGTGCTGAGCGCGCTCGAAGTCGTCCGCTCGCTCAACGATCTCGGAGTCAAGACCAAGCATCCGATTGTCGTCGTCAATTGGACCAACGAGGAAGGCGGCCGCTTCGCGCCGGCCATGCTGGCGTCGGGCGTCTTTGCCGGCGTCCACACGCTCGACTACGCCTATTCGCGCAAGGATCTCGACGGTAACGTGTTCGGCGATGAGCTGAAGCGCATCGGCTGGCTCGGCGAGGAAGAGGTGGGCGCGCGCAAGATGCACGCCTACTTCGAGTACCACATCGAGCAGGGCCCCATTCTCGAAGCCGCGGAAAAGCAGATCGGCGTCGTCACCCATTGCCAGGGGCTCTGGTGGCTTGAGTTCACGCTGACCGGCAAGGAGGCGCACACCGGTTCGACGCCGATGGACATGCGCGTCAACGCCGGTCTTGCCATGTCGCGCATCTTCGAACTGGTGCAAAAGGTGGCGATGGACAGCCAGCCGAACGCCGTCGGCGGCGTCGGCCAGGTGAAGTTCTCTCCCAATTCGCGCAACGTGTTGCCCGGCACGGTGGTCTTCACCGTCGACATCCGTTCGCCCGATCAGGACAAGCTCGACCGCATGCGGGCGATCATCGAAGCCGAAGCGCCGAAGCTTTGCGATCCCCTGGGCGTCAAGTGCGCCGTCGAGGTGGTCGGCCACTTCGATCCGGTCACTTTCGATCCGACGCTGGTCTCCCGTGTTCGCTCGGTGACCGAAAAGCTCGGCTACAGTCACATGAACATCGTCTCCGGTGCCGGTCATGACGCCTGTTGGGCCGCCAAGGTGGCGCCGACCACAATGATCATGTGCCCCTGCGTCGATGGTCTCTCCCATAACGAGGACGAGAAGATCACGCCCGAGTGGGCTGCGGCCGGCGCCGACGTGTTGCTGCATGCCGTGCTGGAAACTGCGGAGATCGTCGCCTGATGACGGGTGCGCTTCACGTCATAGCGGAGGAGGCGCCCGAAGGCCCGGATGTCGTGGCTCTGATCGAGGCGTCCGACACCTATGCGGGGGAGCGCTATCCGCCCGAGGCTTGCTTCGGTACCGATATCGCCGGTCTGAAATCTCCGGATATCGCCTTTGTCGTCGCCCGGCGCGGCGGGGTGGCGGAGGGCTGCGGTGCGGTGAAGAGCTTTGGCGACGGCACGGCCGAACTGAAGCGCATCTTCGTGTCGGATTTGGCGCGTGGATCGGGTCTCGGACGCCGAATCATGGCGCGGCTCGAGGCGATCGCGGGGGAGCGTGGCGCGAAAACGCTCTTTCTGGAGACGGGGTTGCTCAACACCGAGGCGGTGGCGATGTATCGTCGGCTCGGGTACGTCGAATGCGGTCCTTTTGCCGATTATGTCGCGAACCCCTACAGTCTGTTCATGACAAGAAAACTGACGGATGAACCGTCCAACGAGGGTTGAACCATGTCGAAGGTCATCAAGGGTGGAACCATCGTCACAGCCGATCTGACGTATGAAGCCGACGTCCTCATCGAGGGCGAGCGCATCGTCGCGATCGGTCCGGATCTCAAGGGCGACGAGGTTCTCGACGCGACCGGCTGCTACATCATGCCCGGCGGCATCGACCCGCATACCCACCTCGAAATGCCCTTCATGGGGACCTATTCGGCCGACGATTTCGACAGCGGCACCCGCGCCGGTCTGTCCGGCGGCACGACCATGGTGGTGGACTTCATCACCCCGCGCCCGGACGAGTCCATGCTGAGCGCCCTGCAGAGCTGGCACAACCGGGCGAGCCGCGCCAACAGCGACTACTCCTTCCACATGTGCGTGACCTCGTGGAACAAGACCGTCTTCGACGAGATGAAGGTGGTCATCGAGGAGAAGGGCATCAACTCCTTCAAGCACTTCATGGCCTACAAGGGCTCGTTGATGGTGGACGACGACGAGATGTTCCAGTCGTTCCAGCGGCTTGGCGAACTCGGTGGCCTGCCGATGGTGCATGCCGAGAACGGCGATGTCGTCGCCCAGATGCAGGCGAAACTCTTTGCCGAGGGCAACACCGGCCCCGAAGCGCACGCCTACTCCCGCCCGCCGGAAGTGGAAGGCGAGGCGACAAACCGCGCCATCATGCTGGCCGACATGGCCGGCGCGCCGCTCTACGTCGTGCATACGTCCTGCGAACAGGCGCATGAGGCGATCCGTCGTGCCCGCCAGAAGGGCATGCGCGTCTATGGCGAGCCGCTGATCCAGCATCTGCTGCTCGATGACAGCGAATATGCCAGCCCTGATTGGGACCATTCCGCAGCGCGCGTCATGAGCCCGCCGTTCCGCAACAAGCTGCATCAGGACAGCCTTTGGGCCGGCCTCGCCGCTGGTTCGCTGAGCTGCGTCGCCACCGATCACTGCACCTTCACCATCGCCCAGAAGCGCAATGGGCTCGGCGACTTCCGCAAGATTCCGAACGGCACCGGTGGCCTTGAAGACCGCATGCCGCTTTTGTGGACCTATGGCGTGCGTACCGGCCGGCTGACCATGAACGAGTTCGTGGCGGTCACTTCCACCAACAGTGCCAAGATCCTCAACATGTATCCCAAGAAGGGCGCCGTGCTGGTTGGCGCCGACGCCGATCTCGTCGTCTGGGATCCCAAGCGCTCCAAGGTCATCTCGCCGAAAACCCAGCAGTCGGTGATCGAGTATAACGTGTTTGACGGCTACGAGGTGATCGGCCTGCCGCGCTTCACGCTGTCGCGCGGCAAGGTGGTGGTCGAGGAAGCGACCATGAAGACCGAGGAAGGCCACGGCAAGTTCGTGCCGCGCAAGCCTTTCACGGCTGTCGCCAAGGCACTGAGCCAGTGGAAGGAAGTCGTGTCGCCGCGCCGGGTCGAGCGCGCCGGCATTCCGGTCACCGGTATCTGAAAGACGGCTCGGTCGGCCCGCTTCTTGCTTTGATTTTCGCCAGATAACGGCCTGTGGCAAGTGGCGTGGGCGTCCACCGGGCGAGAGTTTGCATGATTGGTCATGCCGTCCCGCGAGGCGGGGCGGTGGCAGGGTGGTCGCGTGGTGCGACCGGCCGAGGGAGACGTTTGTCTCCGAATTCGAGTAGGGCGAAGTCGATCGGGCTGCAGGGACTTCCGCTCCAGTTTTCATCTTCACGCATCCGCTTTCTCCGAAAAGCCTGCAACTGTTCGGACGGATGCTCGAGGTGCCGGCAAGCATGAATGTCATCGACATCGAGGCGCTATCCCTGACGTTCGAGACTGGCGACGGGCCGGTCCAGGCGCTTTCCAACATCGACCTCAAGATCGCCAAGGGCGACTTCGTTTCCTTCATCGGCCCGTCGGGCTGCGGCAAGACGACGCTTCTTCGCGTCATCGCCGACCTCGAGCAGCCGACCGGCGGCTCGATTTCCGTCAATGGCACCACGCCGGAGCTGGCGCGCCTCGATCGGGCCTATGGCTACGTCTTTCAGGCGCCAGCGCTCTATCCCTGGCGGACCATCGCCCGGAACGTGGCTTTGCCGCTGGAGATCATGGGCCTCACCCGCGCCCAGCAAGAGGAGCGCATTGCGCGCAACCTGGAACTGGTCAACCTCACGGGCTTCGAGAAGAAATACCCCTGGCAGTTATCGGGCGGCATGCAGCAGCGCGCCTCGATCGCCCGGGCGCTGGCCGTCGAACCCGATCTGTTGCTGATGGACGAGCCCTTTGGCGCCCTCGACGAAATCGTTCGCGACCATCTCAACGAGCAACTGCTCCAGCTCTGGGCCAAGACCAAGAAAACCGTGGTCTTCGTCACCCACTCCATCCCCGAGGCGGTCTATCTCTCAACCAAGATCGTGGTGATGAGCCCACGCCCCGGCCGCATCCACGATATCGTCGAAAGCGACCTGCCGCGCGGGCCCCGGCCGCTCGATATCCGCGAGACGCCGGAGTTCCTGAAGCTCGCCCAGCGGGTGCGCGACGGCCTGAGAGCGGGGCACAGCTATGACGACTGAACTCGCTTCGCGGCCGGGGAGGGCGGCCGCATGAACAAGCCTTCCTTCCTGCGCGAAAGCGTCGTGCCGGTGTTGACGGTGCTCGCCGTCCTCGTGGCGTTCTGGTATGTCGCCGCCCTGTTCATGAACCATTCGATGGTCATCGCCGAAGCGGAGCTCAAGGGGCTCGCATTCACGCCCACCGAAACCTGGCTACGCTCGTGGGCGCTCGACAAGCCATTGCTGCCGGCTCCGCATCAGGTGGTGGCCGAACTGTGGAAAAGCACGGCGGGTCTGTCGATCACCTCCAAGCGCAGCCTCGTCTACCACGGCTGGGTGACGCTGTCGGCGACGCTGCTCGGCTTTCTGCTCGGCACGTTGCTTGGCATCCTGCTCGCCATCGGCATCGTCCACCAGAAGGTGATGGACAAGTCGCTGATGCCCTGGATCATCGCCAGCCAGACGGTGCCCATCCTCGCCGTGGCACCCATGCTGATCGTCGTCCTCAACGCCATCGGCATCTCGGGCCTACTGCCCAAGGCTCTGATCTCCACCTATCTGTCCTTCTTCCCGGTGGCGGTCGGCATGGTGAAGGGGCTGCGGTCGCCGGAAGCCATCCACCTCGACCTGATGCGCACCTACAACGCCGACGACTTTAAGGTCTTCACCAAGCTGCGCTGGCCGGCATCGGTGCCTTTCCTGTTCGCTTCGCTCAAGGTCGGCATCGCCATATCCCTGATCGGCGCCATCGTCGGCGAGCTGCCCACCGGCGCCGTCGCCGGACTGGGCGCGCGGCTTCTGTCCGGCTCCTACTACGGGCAGACCATCCAGATCTGGGCGGCGCTGTTCGCGGCGGCCTTCCTGGCCGGGCTGCTGGTTCTCGTGGTCGGCTGGTCGGAGCGCTTCGTCATGCACCTGATGGGTGCCCGTCCCGAACGGAGGGCCGGCTGATGCTCCCCCTTCTCCTGCTTGTCATCGTCGGCGTGGCGCTCGGCATCTCCTGGCTCTGCGTCTACCTTGTCCACTTCGGAGACAGGCACCCGGCGGCGCGGCGCTTCGTCGATCTGGCGGTGCCTCTCCTGTTCGGCGTCATGCTCGTGGCCGAATGGGAACTGGTCACCCGTGGCTTCGGCATTCCGGAAATCCTGTTGCCGGCGCCGTCGATCATCGTGGCTGCTGCGGCCAATGCTCTGCCCACCCTCTGGGAGGATGTGGTGCAGACCTTCGTGAAATCGGTGCTGTCCGGCTATGTCGTCGGCTGTGTCCTCGGCTTCCTCGCCGCTCTCCTCATTAACCGCAACGGTTTCCTGAAGCGAGGCCTGCTGCCGCTCGGCAACTTCGTGTCGGCGCTGCCGATCGTCGGCGTGGCGCCGATCGCCGTCATGTGGTTCGGCTTCGATTGGCAGTCCAAGGCGGCGGTGATCGTGCTGATGACCTTCTTCCCCATGCTGGTCAACACCGAGGCCGGGCTGACCGCCGCCGGCCACATGGAGCGCGATCTGATGCGCACCTACGCCGCCACCTGGGGCGACGAGATGCGCCGCCTGCGCCTGCCGGCCGCATGGCCCTTCATCTTCAACGCCCTCAAGATCAACTCCACCCTGGCGCTGATCGGCGCCATCGTGGCGGAGTTCTTCGGCGCGCCGACCTATGGCGTCGGCTTCCGCATCTCCACCGAAATGGGCCGCATGAACACCGCCATGGTCTGGGCGGAGATCGGCGTCGCGGCCATCCTCGGCTCGGCTTTCTATGGCGTCATCGCGCTTTTCGAACGGCGCGTGACCTTCTGGCATCCATCTGTTCGCAAAGGACAGAGGTAAACCCGGCGACGGCAATCGCCGCCGGCAATCAAAAAAGGGGAACGACATGACCAACACCGTGACCAAGCTGGCGTTGGCCGGCGCCATGGCGCTGACGGCGTTCAGCGCCGAAGCCGCCGACAAGCTGACCCTGCAACTGAAGTGGGTGACGCAGGCCCAGTTCGCCGGATATTTCGTCGCCAAGGACAAGGGCTACTACGAGGCCGAAGGGCTCGACGTCGAGATCAAGCCCGGCGGCCCGAACATCGCCCCCGAGCAGATCATCGCCGGCGGTGGCGCCGACGTGATCGTCGACTGGATGGGCGCGGCGCTCGCCGCCCGCGAAAAGGGTGTGGCGCTCGTCAATGTCGCCCAGCCCTACAAGAATGCCGGCCTGGAGATCATCTGTCCCGCCGACAGCCCGATCAAGAAGGTCGAGGACTTCAAGGGACACACCATCGGCGTCTGGTTCTACGGCAACGAGGTGCCGTTCTTCGCGCTGATGAACAAGTATGGCCTATCCACCGAAGGCGGCGCCGATGGCGTGAAGGTTCTGCAGCAGAGCTTTGACGTGCAGCCGCTCATCCAGAAACAGGCCGACTGCATTCACGTCATGACCTACAACGAACTCGGTCAAGCCTACGACGCTGGCTACACGCCCGAAAAGCTCACGGTCTTCTCCTACACCGAGATGGGCGACAACCTTCTCGAAGACGGCCTCTACGTTCTGGAGCCGAGCCTCAAGGACGCCGCCTTCAAGGACAAGCTCGTCCGCTTCGTGCGCGCGTCGATGAAGGGGTGGACTTACGCCAAGGACAACCCGGAAGAAGCCGCCGACATCGTCCTTGAGAACGACACCACCGGCGCCCAGACCAAGGAGCACCAGCTCTACATGATCAAGGAAGTTGCCAAGCTCCTGGGCGACTCCAACGGCGTTCTCGACGAGGAGGCCTACGCCCGCACCGAGAAGGCGGTGCTCGATCAGAAGATCATCACCAAGAAGCCGGAAGGCGCCTGGACGCACGAGATCACCGACGCCGCGCTGAAGTGACGGCTGGTCGATAGCCAAAACACCGAACCGCGCGAGGGAAGCTTCGCGCGGTTCTTCGCTTTTGGCGGAGGCGTACGAGTGGGCGGTCAACGACAGTCGACCGGGGATCAAACGAGCAGGCGGTTCAGTCCGGCGAGAAAATCGCCAATGCGCTGACGGTGCGCGCAATAATAGATGGTCCGCCCTTCACGGCGGGTAAGGACGAGGCCGTCTGATCTGAGACGAGCGAGCTGCTGTGATACCGCAGGTTGTGGAAGATCCAGTTTCCGCTCCAGTTCGCCGACCGAGCACTCCTTGCGGGAAAGGTGCACCAGGATGGCCAGACGCTGTTCGTGCGAGAGCGCCCGGACTGTTCGGCAGAGATCGTGAACCACCAATGGAATCACAGCCCTTCCGTCATCGATAGTATCGTTTTGACTTGTGTTGTGCATGGCTCAGTTCACCTCAACGAAAGAGGTGCCTTCCCTGACAATAAATCGTCAACCGTACGGAAACACAAGGCACGTAAGAGGCGTTCGATCGGCTATGGTGGGGTAGTCCGATCGGAAGTTGTAATTTTAGCGGGCAAAAATAACAAAAAGAAATAAAAACAGGAGTATGGTGAACAAATTATCAATTCGAGAGGGATGAGGTAGGGTTTTAGAAACGGTGGTTTTGTGGGAAATTTCAGCCGCACGGAGAGCTACCCCAGGAGGACGCCACGACCGAAGGACAAAATGTCCAATTGGCAGACCTAATCTATATATACCTAAGGTTGTTTCTATTCTCGTGAATTTTGTTGAGGAAATCGTAGCTACGGGCTGATGGCGCCTCGTCAGACTCTCCCGCGGGTCGACTTCGAACCATGTTTCGACCGAGTGGAGTCGATACGTCGCCGCTCCTGGTGCGGGCGCGGCGACGGCGAAGAGTGGCGCGGATTATTTCAAAGAGCCGACCAGTGATGTGCGCGCGTCCTCGATGAGGTCCCAGGCGTTGGGATTGCGCGTCGATTGGCGTTTCAGATAGGTATATGCGGTATCGGCCCAGACGAGGATCTTGTCGGTCTTGTTGTCGAGGACGACGTCACCCCGATTGGTGCGGGCGGTCAGCACCGCGTGGCCCGAGCCGGTTTCGTCGCGCACCACCGTGATCAGCAGTGCGCTTTCCGGCCATCCCGCGCGCATCAGTTCCCGGCGCTTCTCGAGGACGTAATCCTCGCAGTCGCCGGCAAGCTTGGGATAGTCCCAGTGCTCCAGGACGCCGTAGATTTCCATGTCCGTCGCCGGCAGGACGGCCGTGTTGACGGCTGTATTGATCTGGTTCAGCTGGTTCCACACCGCCTGAGTGAGGGTGACGACCTGATCGACATCCTTCGGGGGGCGACAGTCCGCGGGGTAGGTCGCGCAGAACTGCACGTAGCCGACTGGCGGCGCCGCAGCGCCATGGGTGCTCATCAGTCTTTCCGCCGCCATCGCAGTATTGCTGGCAAGCAAAGCAAAAGCCAATAGAACCGTTCTCTTTAGCGTCGCGATCTTTTTCATCGTCGTGACGTCTCCCTGTTGTTGTCAGGAGAATGGCACATTTGTTTTTCGGTCACGTGAAATCGAAAAATCAAAACGGACGCATTGAAGAAATGATCTGTTTACGAAAATTTTGAGCTTGTTTTATCTTTTGTTTATATTGTTCTTGCTCTCCAGATTTACTTTCTGTCCACCATGGTTCTGCCCGCGATGGCGGCTGTTAACGCCTAGGGTGTCGCTGGGGCGCTCCAACTGGGCAGGCTTCCTGAGTCTGTTCGGCTTCGGCACGCCCGATGACCGGTGGTGCATTAACCCTGCCAGACGGATGTGTTCTCCGTTGGCACAGGTCGGCTCAGGCGGCGGAAGGAAAAGAAGGGGCTCTACGAGGTGCGCAACGACGCGCAGGCCCAGTGTCGTCGCCCGGCCGAAAGTTGGGTCGGCCAGCGTCGGAATGACGGCGTGGTTATCGAAGCGGAAACGCGGGACGACGGCGGGGCCGGGCCGTCCCTCAGAGGTTGTTGTTCAGCATGTCCTCGGACTGCAGCATCGCGAACTCAACGGCGATGCCGTCACCGAAATGGCGAACGACGCGCGCCCGCATGCGGCCGAGCGTGATCGAAGTACCGAGCGGTGGCTTCGCGGTGGTGGCGATGGCCGCGCCGGACAAGGACACGTCGATGATCTTGCAACGGCTTTCCTGGCCGTCGGGCAGAACCAGGTTCGAGAACGGACGCTGCGGCGTGATGCGCTCGTGGCGACGATCCTCGGGCAGGTTCAGGGTGTCGCGGTTGGCGAGCCAGGTCAACTGGGCGGCCAGCTTCTCGCGCTTGCCGGCCGTGGCGTTCACCGTCATGGCGAACCCGCCTTCGAACAGACGCGTGATTTGTCCTTCGATGCGGCCGACGTGGTCGATATAGGCGACGACCCGCTGCCCCACTTCGCCAGCCACGGGCGTGATCAGGGCTGCGCCGCCTGGCGACATGTCCTGGACCTGGCAAGGGTACTCGTTGCGATTGGGCAGCATGAAGCGGCCCAGCACGTCGATCTTGACGCGTTGGAACCGCCGGCGTTCCGGCTTCGGAAACTTGCTCACACGAGGAGGCGTCGGAGCCGCGAGGGTTGCCATTCCGCTGTCCACAGGTCGGCCAAACGCGGCCGCTCAGCGTGCAAAACTAAGCATGCAACCTTAAAATTGAGTTTAGTCTCTGGCCCTGACGATCTGCTCAGTCGACCCGTCCGCCTTCGATCACGCGGAAATGACGGAAGGTTCGCCCCGGCAGCATATGCGGCGCCGGACGGCGGCGATCGATGCTGAGCGCCGGTGGCTCGTGGCGGATCGGCGCGCGCCCATGCGTGCCGTCGACCTTTTCGCTGGTGAGCAGGAAAGCGGGCTTCTCGTCCGGCCAGATCAGCCTGAGGCTCTGCAGGGGTTGGCGGACCACCGGATAGAGACCGAGCCAATAGGGTTGGTCCATGGGCGCAAAGCAGCCGAGAATGCGAGTGTGGTTCGGCCCCTGATGCCGAAGCGGCAGGAACATGACCTCGACCGGCATGATCTGCCCGCGATCGTTGGTGGCGTTGAGCCCGAAGACGGCTGCCGCGCCGTCCTCAACCACCGCCGCCAGCAGGCAGGCGATGGACTCGCGATCCTTGCCCGACCAGAAGTCGAGCACGTTGCGGCCCTTCAGCTCGCGACCGTAGGCCGCGCAGATACGGGTGCCGGCGAGGCGGAAGGAATAGTCGTGGCGGTCGAGCGCCTCGAGAATGAACGTGTCGCCCAAAATGCCGCGGATAGCCGCGGGATCCACTTCGTTACGCTCCGGCGCCGCCCGCTGGCCGCGCAGGCTCGTCCAATAGTCATAAAGAGAACGCGCGACGACGCTTTTCATCGAAATCCCCGCAAGACCAGACCGACAAGGCTCAAGTTGCCTGTGGTGGACGAAGCGCCATGCCATTTCGGCACAGGGGCAATCCGTCCTAACCCAACCTGGCGATTCCCGAGCAGGCCTCGTGCCAAGAGATGCCCGTTGTCCCCAGTCTTCTGGGATGGGCAGGGAACGGCGTTTGACCGACGACGGCCTCCTCGATGGCTGTTTCTCGGGCTTTTGCGGGGAAAAATTGCGATTGAACGGGGTGACCGTCACCAAATGGGGCCGGTTGCCAAGGAGTGGATTTCACCCGCCAACATTGGTTTACGAGCGGTTATCGCGGCCATCGCGTTTTTAGCGATTCTCCCAGCCGGGATCGTCTGCGCCATCGCGGCACGGCATCGAGCAGGGTGTCTCTTTTTGAAGACGGACTGGCACGGTTCCCGCCTTTGCGATAAAGCGCTGTCGTGGCTCGCGGCACGGCGGGCGTTGAGGAAGCCGCGATGCAAGGTGACAACGACAATCACGAGCCGATGTTCAACCTGCCGCGGGTGATCCTGGGCTTCATCCTGCTGTCGGCCGGCATCTTCATCGGTCGCACGTGGTACCTTGGCGGGGACGGGGCGACGACCTTCCTCCTGACCTTCTGCTTCACGCCGCTGCGCTACCAGTATCTGATGTCGGGGAATGGTTTTCCCGGCGGCTGGGCGGCCGGCGTATGGAGCCCCTTCACTTACGTCTTCCTGAGCCCGACGCTGCAGAGCCTCATCTTCGATCTCCTTTGGCTGACTGCCTTCGGCACGGCCGTGGCCCGGCGGTTCGGCCCCTGGCGCTTCATCGGCTTTTGCGCCGCGGCGGCGGCCATCGGGGCTGGCCTGTTCTGGCTGCTGTCGGGAAAGGGCGAGACGGTTCTGCTTGGGCCGAACTTCGTCGTCGCCGCTCTGCTCGGCGCCGCCATCCGCTTCATCTACGCGGCCGGCCTTGGCGGCATCATGACCATGGGGGGCGATACCTGGCGCCAGCCGGCCCTCGGCATCATCGAGATGTGGTCGAACGTTCGCGTGCTGCAGTTGCTCGGCTTCATCTTCGCCGCCAACGCGCTTTTTGCCATCCTCTATGCCTCTTCCGGCCTTGACGGTCGGGCGCTTCTTCAGAACGCGCTGGGCTACATCGTCGGTATCCTACTGTTTTCCCTGTTCGATTCCCGACCGTCGGCCATTGATCGCGTCGGCTAAGGGAAAGTCCTTAGGTCGACCTTGCCAGCCCCCTCGAATAGCTCCATTCTATGTCAGGGCGACGGAGAGGACCGCCGGAGAATGGCGGACTTCCTGTCATGGAACGAGCTGGAGGGACGGACATGACGACTGTCAGACAGATTCTATCCGTCAAGGGCGAGGACGTGGTTACCGGCGACCGCTCGATGACGCTCGGCCAGGCGGTGGCGCGCCTCGCCGGTAACCGGATCGGCGCGCTGATTTTCGTCGATGACGATCGCCATGTCATAGGCATCCTGTCCGAGCGAGACATCGTCGCTTCGCTGGCGCTGCACGGAGCACGCGTGCTCGAAGAGCTCGCGACCGCCCACATGACGCGCAAGGTCAGCACCTGCACGCGCGACGATATCGTCGAGGATCTCATGGACGTGATGACCGCCGGTCGCTTCCGCCACCTGCCGGTGGTCGAGGACGGCAGACTGGTGGGAATGGTGTCGATCGGCGACGTCGTCAAGCATCGCGTGGCCGATATCGAGCACCAGGCATCGGAGATCCGAAACTATCTGTTTACCACCTGACGCCGACGGTTTTCGGTGCGTGCGGGGATGGTTTTCCACATCGCACGGCAAGTAGTCGCAGCCTGGGGTAAGAAATTTCGGTTTTCTGGCAGGTGGTTAGAACGCTATCGCCTTTTTGCGCATAACCGCAGGTTTGAAATTAGTTGCGCTTTGGCAAGAGCTGGTTAAGAATCCACTCAAGCCCGATAGCTTGGGTGGGCGCTCTCGCATGGTGCGGTGGGCGCGCGAAAAGCGGTTCCGCCTTCGGCGGAGCTCATGAACAGGTTGAAACGTACTGTTTTGGCGATCGCCCTGAAGATCATGCATCGACAGGGGATCGGGTCGCCAAGGCACGAAGGAGACCCGCGATGAGCCTAACCCGTAGTCTCAACACCCTCGTTGTCTGCGCGGCATTTCTATTCGTCGTCGCCATTGTGGCCGGCGTGATCTGAACGCGCAGTCCAGACATTGCCAAGCCGATCGGCGGAGGCCCGCCGGTCGGCTTTTTCTATGGCCCTCAGGCGGCGATGATGATCCGCTCGACCTCGGCGCGACGGGAATCGAACCGACCGAAGATGCGCGCGGACAGGGCGCGCTCGCCCTTCAGGATGATGGTCGCATTGCCGTCGAACAGGCAGTCGACGGTGCTGATCGTGTTGGAATCCGGCTCGATGTGATCCAGCTCGGGCGCATGGCCATTGGCCGCAAGGCTGGTCCAGGCCGGCGTGGCCTCGATCTGGAAGCGACGAAGGGCATCGGCGATCATGGTCTTGGTCGGGTTCATGGTAGATCCTTGGCTCCCCGGTACGGGAGAACACATACGCTAGAAGCGTTGTTTGTTGGCTAATGACGACAAAACTAAGGCGTCCCGCCTGCCCGGGACCTTTGGAGCCCTTCCAACGGGCACATCATTCCAAGCCATTGCAGCGAAGATGCTTTTCCAAGGACGCATCTCAGCCCCTCGCGTTTTTCCGTGGACAAAACAGGAACGCTCGGTCATGTTCCGTCAACCCTGTCCAAAGATTTGTTGGATGAGCCCTTCATCAGTCGGAGTTGTCATGGCCAAGCGCACCACTCAATTCGTCTGCCAGTCCTGCGGCGCCGTCAGTCCGCGCTGGGTGGGCAAGTGCGAGGCGTGCGGCGCCTGGAACTCCTTCGTCGAGGAAGTGGGAGGCGGCGGCAGCATCGGATCGGCCGTCTTCGGCCAGAAGGGCAGGCCGATGCGCAAGGGGCGGGTGGTGCCCCTGGTGGAGCTCTCGGGGGAAATCGCGCAGACGCCGCGCCTCGAATCCGGCATCGCCGAACTGGACCGCGTCACCGGCGGCGGTTTCGTGCGGGGATCGGCCCTGCTGGTCGGCGGCGATCCCGGCATCGGCAAGTCGACGCTTCTTATCCAGGCGGCGGCGACGCTGGCCCGCAAGGGTGCGCGCGTCGTCTATGTCTCGGGAGAAGAGGCGGTGGCCCAGGTGCGCCTCAGGGCCGAGCGTCTAGGCCTTTCCGACGCGCCGGTGTCGCTCGCCGCTGAGACCTCCGTCGAGGACATACTGACGACGCTCACCGACGGCCCTGTGCCCGATCTGGTCGTCATCGATTCCATCCAGACGCTGTGGACGGAAGTTGTCGAATCCGGGCCGGGCACCGTGACGCAGGTGAGAACCGCTGCCCAGGCGATGGTTCGCTACGCCAAGGAGAGCGGCGCCACGGTCGTGCTCGTCGGCCATGTCACCAAGGACGGCTCCATCGCCGGTCCGCGCGTCGTCGAACACATGGTCGACGCCGTTCTCTACTTTGAGGGGGATGGCGCCCGCCATTTCCGAGTGCTGCGCTCGGTCAAGAACCGCTTCGGCCCCACCGACGAGATCGGCGTGTTCGAGATGACCGGCGGCGGCCTGCGCGAGGTACCGAACCCGTCCGAACTGTTCATGGGCGAGCGTGACGGCTCTTCGGCCGGCGCCGCCGTCTTCGCCGGCATGGAAGGCACGCGGCCGATGCTGGTCGAGATCCAGGCGCTGGTGGCGCCGACTTCGCTTGGTACGCCGCGCCGCGCCGTCGTTGGCTGGGACGGTAGTCGTCTCGCCATGATCCTTGCCGTCCTGGAAGCGCATTGCGGCGTGCGATTCGGCCAGCACGACGTTTATCTGGCTGTGGCGGGTGGGCTTCGCATCCAGGAACCGGCGGCCGATCTCGCCGTCGCCGCGGCGCTCGTTTCTTCGCTGGCCGGCACGCCGCTCGGGCACGATTGTGTCTACTTCGGCGAGGTCAGCCTGTCGGGAGCCGTCCGCCCCGTCGCCCACGCCGCGGCCCGTCTCAAGGAGGCGGAGAAGCTGGGGTTCGTCCGTGCCGTGGGGCCAAAGCTGACCAGCGGCGAGGCCCCGAACGGCCTGAAGCGGGCAGCGGTGGCACAGCTCGTCGATCTGGTCACGCGCATCGCCGCCGATGGCACGGGCGCGCCGCGTCGAGAGCAGCGTGGATAATCGAAACGACAAGACATGTCGTTGCCGTGATTGATTGAATTTGCGAGTTTGGATCGTTAGCGTTAATTCGGTAACGGCGTGAAGGAATCAGGGGCAGGGCTTCAGCCGCCAAAGGGGCAGAGATGTCGATTACTCTACTCGACGGGATCCTCATTGTTGTCATGTTGATCTCGGCGTTGCTCGCCATGATCCGCGGTTTCGTGCGCGAGGTCCTGTCCATTGCTGCCTGGGTGGCGGCCGCTGTGGCAGCGTTCCTGCTTTACGACGATGTCCTTCCTTTCGTTCAGCCGCATATTTCGCAGAAGCAGCTTGCTCTGGTGGCGTCGGCTGGCGGCGTTTTCGTGATCACGCTGATCATCGTCAGCTTCATCACCATGCGCATCTCCGACTATGTGCTCGACAGCCGGATCGGCCCGCTCGACCGGACGCTCGGTTTCGTGTTCGGCGCGGCGCGCGGGCTGCTGCTGGTCGTGGTCGGCATGCTGTTCTTCAACTGGTTCATCCACGACGAGGCCTCGCAGCCGACCTGGGTGGCGCAGGCCAAGTCGCGACCTCTGCTCAACGCTCTTGGCGCCCAGCTGATGGCGGCACTGCCCGAGGACCCCGAGAAGCGGGTTCTCGACCAGTTTCGCAATCCGAACATCGATGACGGAACGCCCATGCCCGATAGCGACGATGCGTCGCCGCCCGTCGACGATACGGCCCCCGGCGCCCCCGCGCCGAGTGACGGCGCCTATCGGCAGGGCGAGCAGAGCGGCCTCGACCAGCTCATTCAGTCGACCAACTCGCCCAAGCCATGAGCGGTCTTTTGGTCACGATATGCGAATGCGTCGGATCCGTCCGGCGCATTTGACGTTTTGAAGACTGCGCCGAATGCATTATATGCCTGCCTGCGCGATGAACTCCGGCGCCCGGAGCGTTTGAGAGTACTTTCGTGCCGACGATGTGAAATCCGGCCAAGGCCGGCTTTTGTTGTTTGCCTTTCGGAAGCTCCGGCGGAACGCCTTGGATTTTCCGGCATCCCCGGCCTTGCGAGGCAATCAGCCGGGATCAGATGAAATCTCGAAAGTGGGTAGGCCGACCATGGACGATTTCACCCTCGACCCGTTTGCTGCCGACGAAGACGACCGATTCCACGAGGAATGCGGCGTGTTCGGCGTGTTCGGCGTGGAAAATGCCTCCGCGCTTGCCGCGCTGGGGCTGCATGCCCTGCAGCACCGCGGACAGGAGGCAGCCGGCATCACCACCTTCGACGGCAAGGAGTTCTATACCGAGCGGCATATCGGCCTCGTCGGTGACAACTTCACCAAGGCCAAGGTTCTGGCCCGACTGCCGGGCAACCGGGCGATCGGCCACACGCGCTATTCGACCACCGGCGGCTCCGGCCTCCGCAACGTCCAGCCGCTTTATGCCGAACTGTCGGCCGGTGGCTTCGCGCTGGCCCACAACGGCAACCTGACCAACGCCATGACCATCCAGCGCGACCTGCAGCGCCGGGGGGCCATCTTCCAGTCGACCTCCGACACCGAGACCATCCTCCACCTGGTGGCCACCAGCCAGAAGGCGGCGATGGTCGACAAGGTGGTCGACGCGCTGCGCACCGTCGAAGGCGCCTATTCCATCGTCTGCATGAGCCAGGAGAAGATGATCGGCTGCCGCGATCCGTTCGGCATCCGTCCCCTGATCCTCGGCGATCTCGATGGCGCGGTCATTCTCGCCTCCGAAACCTGTGCGCTCGACATCATCGGCGCCCATTTCGTCCGCGAGATCGAGCCGGGCGAAATGGTGGTCGTCACCGAGCGCGGCATCGAGAGTCTGCGCCCGTTCGACCGCCGGCCGTCCCGCTTCTGCATCTTCGAGTATGTCTATTTCGCCCGGCCGGATTCGGTCTACGCCGGTACGTCGGTCTATCAGGTGAGAAAGCGCATCGGCGCCGAGCTGGCGCGCGAGACGCCGGCCGAGGCCGATGTCGTGATCCCGGTGCCCGACAGCGGCACGCCGGCGGCCATCGGCTTTGCCGATGCGTCGGGCATACCGTTCGATTTCGGCATCATCCGCAATCACTACGTCGGCCGCACCTTCATCTCGCCGACCGACACCATCCGGCACATGGGCGTCAAGCTGAAGCACAACGCCAACCGCACGGTGATCGAGGGCAAGCGCATCGTCCTGGTGGACGACAGCATCGTGCGTGGTACCACGTCGCTGAAGATCGTGCAGATGATGCGCGAGGCCGGCGCCGCCGAGGTGCACATGCGCATCGCCTCGCCGCCGACCACTGACTCCTGCTTCTATGGTGTCGACACGCCCGAGAAGGGCAAGCTCCTTGCCTCGCGCATGTCGATCGAGGAGATGACGCGCTACATCCAGGTGGACAGCCTCGGCTTCCTGTCGATCGACGGCCTCTATCGCGCCGTTGGCTCCGCCGCGCGGAACAACGAGCTCCCGCAATATTGCGATGCCTGCTTCACCGGCGACTATCCGACCGCGCTGACCGACGCTTCCGGCTCGGGGCCGGTGCGGCAGCTGTCGCTTCTGGCCGATGCCGGCTGATCGCGGACCGGGAGGGCTGAGGTGACAGAAAAACGCATTGTGGTGGTGACCGGCGCCTCGCGCGGCATCGGTTATGAGACGGCGCTGGCTCTTGGTCGCGCCGGATGGCACGTCGTCGCCGTCGCTCGCACGCAGGGTGGGCTTGAGGAACTGGACGACGCCATCCGCGACGCCGGTGGCTCCGCCTCCCTGGTGCCGCTCGATCTTGCCGACCCCGCTCGCATCGACGAACTGGGCGCTGCGCTCAACCAGCGCTTCGGCCGCATCGACGCCCTGGTTGGCAACGCCGGACTTCTCGGCGGCCTGGCGCCGGTCGGCCATATCGACCCCAAGAAGTGGGATCAGGCCTTCGCCGTTAACGTGACGGCCAATTACCGGCTGATCCGCTCCTTCGATCCGCTCCTCCGCCAGTCGTCGGCTGGCCGCTGCCTGTTCATCTCATCGGCCGCCGCCTGGAAGGGCGCGCCCTTCTGGGGGCTTTACGCGTCATCGAAGGCGGCGCTCAACGCGCTCGCCCTGGCCTATGCCGAGGAAGTCAAGAACTTCGGCATTACCGTCAATCTTCTCAACCCCGGACCGCTCCGGACGCGCATGCGCGCCCAGGCCATGCCCGGCGAGGACCCGGACACGCTCGCAACGCCGGCTGATCTCGCACCTCACATCGTCTCGATCCTCGAGGCGACGGACGGGCGGACCGGCGCGCTCTACGACTTTCCGACGCTCTCGTGGAAGAGGCTACAGCCGCCACAATGAACCCTCATGATATCGATCGCGCCTGGTCCTCCCCCAACTCTGGGCATCGGCCGCCGGGCAACGCCATCGATCATCTGGTTCTGCACTACACCGGCATGCGCTCCGAGGAGGGCGCCCGCGACTGGCTGTGCGACCCTCGTTCGCAGGTCTCGAGCCACTATGTCGTGTTCGAGGATGGTCGCATCTTTCAACTTGTCGACGAGAACCGCCGTGCCTGGCACGCCGGGCGTTCGTTCTGGCGGGGTGTGACCGACCTCAACTCGCGATCCATCGGCATCGAGATCGCCAATCCCGGTCACGAATTCGGCTATCGCCCGTTTCCCGACCGGCAGATTGAGGCGGTAATCGGGCTGTGCCGCTCGATCTTCGCCCGGCACTTCATCCCGCCGCATCAGGTGGTCGCCCACTCGGACGTCGCCCCGGATCGCAAGGAAGACCCTGGCGAACTGTTCCCCTGGGAGTGGTGCGCCGCCTTCGGCGTCGGCCTGTGGGCGCCATCGGCGCCGCTCGATCACGGCGACAGTCTGACCTTCGGCGACGAGGGCGACAAGGTCCTGGATCTGCAACGGCTTTTGGCGGCCGTTGGCTTCGACGTGCCGCCGAACGGCGTTTTCGACGAGCGCACGGAAACCGTCGTTCGCGCCTTTCAGCGTCATTGGCGGCCGACCCATATCGATGGGCGCGCCGACACGTCGACGCTCGATACGCTAGAGCGTGTCGCGGCCGCTTTCGCGGCATCCCGAGGGGAGTGATCCTTCGCCGGCTGCACGATCAATGCGGCGAAGATGGGTACGATTTCTGGGCTGCATGGCTGGCATGTGCCACATTGACGGCCCTGCGTGGCCCGATTTGTCCGGCAGTTCCTTGCCCCATCACTGGGAGGGCAATGGAACAGAGACCGCATGACCCTGATCAAGACCTTTGCAGCCGCCACTCTTCTCGCCAGCCTTTTCGTGGCGCCGGCCATGGCAGACACCGCCCGGTCCGGCAAAGCCGAAGCTCCGACCCCGGTCGCCGAGGCTGACAAGCCCGACAACATCTACGAACTGCTGTTCGGGCCCAAGACTGACACGGTTGCGAGCGAAAAGTTCGATACCTCCGCTCCGAAGGGCGGGGCTAGCGCCGCCCTCCGCAGTCGCATCGCGGCCCATGCCAAGGCTGCCGGCCTGCCGGCCGAACTGGCCGAGGCGGTCGTTCGCCATGAGAGCCGCTTCAATCCGAAGGCGCGCGGTCGTCACGGCGAGATCGGCCTCATGCAGATCAAGCCGCAGACGGCGCGCGGTCTCGGCTACTCCGGCACCGCTGCCGGCCTCTACGACGTCGAGACCAATCTCAAGTGGGGCATGGCCTATCTTGCCGGCGCCTACAAGCTGGCGGGCGGCGACACCTGCGGCACCATTCTCCGCTACAACGCCGGCCATGGCGCAACCCGCATGAACCGCATCTCCCGCGCTTACTGCTCCGAAGTGACCACCTACGTCGCCTCGCTCTGATCCCTCACTTGACCTTCAGGCGGGGGCGTGCCACACGGCTCCCGCCAGTCGGTTGGACGACCGCGCGGACAAGGGGCGAAAGCCCGTCCGGGAGGAAAGTCCGGGCTCCACGGAAACACGGTGCCGGGTAACGCCCGGCGAGGGCGACCTCAGGGAAAGTGCCACAGAGATCGAACCGCCCCGGCGCGCCGGGGTAAGGGTGAAAAGGTGGTGTAAGAGACCACCGCGGGCCCGGTAACGGGACCGGCAGGGCAAACCCCACCGGGAGCAAGACCGAATAGGGATGACGCGGGCTTCGGCCCAGCCTGTTTCCGGGTCAGTCGTCCGGGTTGGTTGCAAGAGGCGTTCGGCGACGGGCGTCCCAGATGAATGGTCGTCGGGCGGGAAACCGCTCACAGAACCCGGCTTACAGACCGACTGGCCTTTTCCACTACCGCCGCGTCCCGCCCCGTGCGGCTACGGGCGGACTGGCTTTTTGTTCACGTCAGGTTGACAATGTGTTGACCGAACGAATGGACAGCTTCTCTTGAAGCCCTGTGGCCGCGAAACTATTCCTATATCCACAATTCGGATTAAGCACTTTTTACGGGGTGCCTTTCTGGAGTGCGCCGCGAAACGTCGCGTCGCAAGCCTTCCGAATTGAACCAGTCACGCGCCCCAGGCGCTTTGCGAGTATTCGGGCATCGCCCCGACAAGGAACAGGTTTGATATGGCCAAGGTCGCAATCGTTTATCATTCGGGATATGGGCACACGGAAGTCGTCGCCAAGGAAGTCGCCGCCGGCGCCGCGGCCGAGCTGATTCCCATCGATGCCGAGGGCAACGTCAGCGAAGCGGACTGGGCCAAGCTGGATGCGGCCGATGCGATCATCTTCGGCACGCCGACCTACATGGGCAACTCGAGCTGGCAGTTCAAGAAGTTCGCCGATGCCACCTCGAAGGCCTGGTTCACCCGCAAGTGGCAGGACAAGGTGTTCGGTGGCTTCACCAACTCCGCCAGCCTAAACGGCGACAAGCAGGTGACGCTGATCGGCCTGCAGACGCTGGCCTCCCAGCATGGCGGCATCTGGGTCAGCCTCGGGCTGATGCCGGCCAACACCAAGGCGTCGACGCGCGACGACGTCAACAATCTCGGCGGCTCGGTCGGGCTGCTGGTTTCGACGCCGTCGGACGCGGGCGCCAACGAAGTGCCGGCAGGCGACCTCGAGACGGCCCGTGCCTATGGAGCGCGCGTCGCTTCGGTTGCGGGCAAGCTGCTGCACTGATTATCCGCGAAATCGGAACGAAGGGCGGCGATCCGTAACGGGGTTGCCGCCCTTTTTGCGTTGTCAGGTCGGCGGCAGCATGCCGCCGTTTTCCAGGAAGACCTTGGCCGTCAGGAAGTCGCGCCATGCTTCGCGCTTCTTGATCGGCGTCCTCAGAAGATAGGCGGGGTGGAATGTCGGCAATGCCTTGAAGCGCTTGCCGCCGGTCTCCAGCTCGCACCAGCGGCCGCGCAGCTTGTTGATGCCTTGCTTGATGGCGTCGCCACCCAGAAGCGCCTTGGCCGGCTGTGCACCGAGAAAGACGATCAGCTCCGGGTCGACCAGCTCGATCTGCCTGAGGATGAACGGCCGACAGATGGCGACCTCCACGTCGGACGGATCGCGATTGCCCGGGGGACGCCAGTAGATGACGTTGGCGATATAGGCGTTCTCGTTCCGCCCATAGCCGATGGCGTGCAGCATGCGATCGAGCAACTGGCCGGAGCGGCCGACGAAGGGACGCCCTTCGATGTCCTCGTCGCGGCCGGGCGCCTCACCGATCAGCATCAGCTTCGCGGCGGGATTGCCGTCGGCGAAAACGGTGTTCTTGGCGGTAAGCTTGAGGTTGCAGCCGTCGAACGCCTGGATCAGCGCCTTGAGTTCGTCGAGCGTCTTGGCCGACTGAGCGGCCTCGCGCGCCTGCATCACCGTTGCCTCGGTCGGCACCTGTGCCGTCTGGCCCTGTGGGCTCAACGGTCGAACATCGGCGCCTTGCAACGCAGGGGCCATGGCCGGCGCGGCGCCTCGCGGGACGGCCGGTGCCTGGCGGCGGGCCGCGCGGCTTTCCGCCGCCTCTCTCGCCTTGGCGCTCTCCTCGAACCGGTCGAGCGGGGCATCGGCCAGGGTCACGTCGACGCCCATCGCCGCGTACCACTCAAGAAGGGTCGCGGCGGCATCGAAGCCGGGGGGGAGGGGCGTCTGATCGGACGGCATGGTCCTTCTATAGAGCAGGACGATCGGAGAGGAAACGCTGCACCCGGTCCAAGGCGTCAAACCCACCTCGAAAGCGTTTGATCGCATCGACGGATCGTGGTTGAAGGGCTCCGTTGTGCATGGTCCGTGTTTTCACCCAGGTATTGCCGGGCGAGCTTGGCGCGAATGATGCACGCGAACTGGCGATCAGCTACCCGAACAGAGAGACACTCATGACCACCGAGCTGCCCGAGCGCGAGTCCATGGAATTCGACGTCGTGATCGTCGGGGCGGGGCCGGCTGGTCTTGCAGCCGCCATTCGCATCAAGCAGCGAGCCGCCCAAACCGGGCAGGACATCTCGGTTCTGGTGCTCGAGAAGGGGAGCGAGGTGGGGGCTCACATCCTCTCGGGCGCGGTGGTCGATCCCTCGGGAATCTCGGCGCTGCTGCCCGATTGGCGCGACGATCCGGACAACCCGTTCAAGACGCCGGTTACGGACGACCGGTTCTTCTTTCTGTTCAAGTCCTTCGGCATCCGCTTGCCCAATGCCCTGATGCCGCCGCTGATGAGCAATCACGGCGCCTATGCCGTATCGCTGGGCAACGTCTGCCGCTGGCTGGCCGAGAAGGCCGAGGCGCTCGGCGTCGAGATCTATCCGGGCTTCGCCGCCGCCGAGGTGCTGTATGATGACAGTGGCCGGGTGATCGGCGTCGCCACCGGCGACATGGGGGTGAAGAAGGACGGAGAGCCTGGTCCCAACTATCAGCGCGGCATGGCTCTTCTGGCGAAATACACGCTGTTCGCAGAGGGCGCGCGCGGATCGCTGTCCAAGAAGGTGATCGAGCGCTATCGGCTGGACGAGGGGCGGGAGCCGCAGAAGTTCGGCCTCGGCATCAAGGAACTGTGGGAGGTGGCGCCCGACAAGGCAAAGCCCGGCCTGGTCCAGCACTCCTTCGGCTGGCCGCTCGATGGTGGCACCGGCGGCGGCTCGTTCCTCTATCACCTCGAGAACAACCAGGTGGCCGTCGGCTTCGTCGTCCATCTCAACTATGAGAACCCGTATCTCTCGCCCTTCGAGGAGTTCCAGCGCTTCAAGACGCATCCGCTCATCCGGGGCACGTTCGAGGGCGGCAAGCGCATCTCCTATGGCGCGAGGGCGCTTACGGAAGGCGGCTGGCAGTCGGTGCCCAAGCTCTGCTTCCCCGGCGGCGCGCTGGTCGGCTGTTCGGCCGGCTTCATGAACGTGCCGCGCATCAAGGGCAGCCACAATGCCGTGCACTCGGGCATCCTTGCCGCCGACTCGGTGGCCGAGGCCATCGCCGCCGGCCGTTCCGGTGACGAGCTGGTCTCCTACGAGGCTGGCTGGCAGGCGTCCGCCATCGGCAAGGATCTCAGGCGCGTACGCAACGTCAAGCCGCTGTGGTCACGCTTCGGCACGCTGCTCGGCATCGCTCTCGGCGGGCTGGACATGTGGCTGGAGACGCTCGTCGGCCGTTCGCCCTTCGGCACCCTGCGCCACGGCAAGGCCGATGCCGACTGCCTGAAGCCGGCCCGAAGCTTCAAGCCGATCGACTACCAGAGGCCGGACGGCAAGCTTACCTTCGACAGGCTGTCCTCGGTTTTCCTGTCGGGAACGGCCCACGAAGAGAACCAGCCGGTGCATTTGCGGCTGCTCGATCCCGACCTTCAGAAGATGTCCGAGCTTGATGTTTTCGCCGGTCCATCCACCCGCTACTGCCCGGCGGGCGTGTACGAGTGGATAAACGAGCCAAATACCGGACCGCGTTATGTAATCAATGCCACAAACTGTGTTCACTGCAAAACTTGTGATATCAAGGACCCCAACCAGAACATCGATTGGGCGGTCCCGGAGGGAGCGGGGGGACCCAATTATCCGAACATGTAATGGTCATTTCGTTCCAGCGGGTAGGGTGGATTGATGAACGAGCGGGTAGAAGACGCACAGCCGGCCGACGTCGGCCAGAATTGGACGGCGATCGTTGCCGAGGACCATCCGATCATCCAGTCGGCTGTGGTGCGCATCCTGAAGAAACGCTTCGGCTTCAGGCAGCCGATCCTGGCAACCAGCTATGACGAACTCGCCGACGCCGTGCTCGACACCGGAGACAACACGCTGGTCATTACCGACCTCGTCATGCCCGGCATGCGCGGCCTCGACACCATCAAGCACGTCCGTTCCCTGGCGCCCAAGGCCTTTGTCGCGGTCTACTCGTCCAACTCCGGTGAGGAACTGGCGCAGGGCTGTCTCGATCTCGGCTGCCGGGCCTTCATCGGCAAGCGCTCGTCCGAGGACATGCTGGCCGCGGCCATCGAGACCGTGCTCGACGGCGGCACCATCATCGAGGTAGGCGCCGACAACTCGGCCGTGTCCCAGGCGGTGCTGGAGCGTTCGGCGCTTGTGGCGGAACTGTCGCCCCAGCAGCTGAAGGTTTTCCAGCTCCTTGGCGACGGTCTCCTCAACAAGCAGATCGCCTATCAGCTCGGGATTTCCGAGGCGACCGTCAAGGCGCACGTCGGCAAGATCCTGGAAACGCTGAAGATCACTTCGCGCAGCCAGGCCGCGATCACCTCCGCCTGGATGGCCGAGCACGGCTTGATCTAGAGCAGTCTCAGCATAAGTGGGAACCGGTTTTGCGGTCGAAACTGCCTGACGACAAAGGGCTGGAGCATGTTGGCGGGCCAGGGCTCGCCGAACAGGCTCCAGCGACGGTGGACCTTCGCACCCTTGATAGCCGTGTGGTCTACGAGAACCGCTGGATGCGCGTCCGCGAGGACGCCATCGAACGGTCGGATGGCTCGCGCGGCATCTACGGGGTGGTGGAGAAGCCGGATTTCGTGGCTATCGCCGCCATCGACCGGCCGCGCGGCCTGATCCATCTCGTCGAGCAGTATCGCTATCCGGTGTCCGGTCGCTACTGGGAGCTGCCGCAAGGCTCCTGGGAAACGCGTCCGGACGTCCCTCCCGAGGATGTCGCCCGGGCCGAACTCTCAGAGGAGACCGGGCTCACTGCCGGGAAGATGACAAGGGTCGGCGATCTCTTTCTCGCCTACGGCTACTCGTCGCAGCGCTATCACGTCTTCCTGGCCGAAGACCTCTTGCAAGGCGCGACGGCTCTGGAAGCCGAGGAAGCCGATCTCGTTTCGCGCGCTTTTGCCTTCGCCGAGGTTGAGACGATGATCGCGAACGGCATCATTCGCGACGCGACAACGGTCGCCGCGCTGGGGCTGATCCGCCTGAAGGGCCTGTTGTAGGCCGGTTGTCAGATCTCTTCGAGCAAGTCGTTGTAGAAACGTTGCAGCCGCGCGTGCCGCTCGGCCGCGAGGCGACGACCGGTCGCCGTCTTGAAGCCCTCGCAGAGCTTGAACAGCTTGGTCATGAAGTGATCGAGCGCAAAACGGCTGTCGTTGAGCGGCCGTTCCTCGGCGGAAGGATCGCCGGCATCGTAGAGATGGTTGTTGAGCCGGCCCGCGACGTAGAAACAGCGAGCGGCCCCGATCATGCCGATGGCGTCAAGTCGGTCGGCATCCTGAACAATGCGCGCCTCCAACGTGATCGGCTCGATGCCGCCGGAGAAGCTGTGCGCCTCGATGGCATGCGCCACCTTCTCGCGCCGGTCCTCCGGCCAGCCGATGCCGGCCAGGATTTCGCGCGCCTTGTCGGCCGACATCCGCGAGGCCAGAGGTCGCTCGGGCGAATTCTTTTCGACGGCGACGCAGTCGTGAAGAAGCACGGCCGCCGCCAGCACTTCCGTATCGCCGCCCTCATTGTCGGAGATGATGGTCGCGTTCTTCCACACCCGCAAGAGGTGGGACATGTCGTGGCTGCCGTCGGTGGAACAGACGCAGGCGCCCGAATGTGGGAGGAGGATGGAGGCGAGGCTGTCGTGCGGAGAGAAGAGCGAGAAGGTCAACAACACTCATCCGATTGGCGATAGATGTTGAAATCAGAATACGCCGAAAGTCGTATATGCCAAGCATTTTCGCCAAATATGCGCGTAAAAAAAGCAAAGCCGAATTCGTAACGATTTCAGGTTGATTTTGTTCCGAGAGCGAACAAAAAAGCCGCCCGCCCAGAGGGGCAAGCGGCTTGTATTGTCTGATGTAATCGAGCTCAGCCTTCGATCTTCGAGAAGTCCGCAACCTGATGGCAGGCGTTGCGCAACACCGTGAGGAGAGCGAGGCGGTTGGCGCGCACGCGTTCGTCGGCGTCGTTGACCAGAACCTTCTCGAAGAAGGCGTCGACCGGCGCGCGCAACGTGGCGAGCGCCTTCATGGCGCCTTCGAAGTTCTCGGTATCGACGGCGTCGTGAGCGGCCTGCGCGGCCGTTTCGACGGCAGCGGCAAGGGTCTTCTCTTCGGCTTCCTTGAACAGGCTTGCGTCGACGGCGTCCGCGACGGTGGTGCCCTTCTTCTCCTCGGCCTTCAGGATGTTGGCGGCGCGCTTGTAGCCGGCCAGGAGGTTCTTTCCGTCGTCGGTGGCGAGAAGCGCTCCCAGAGCTTCGACGCGCTTGACGATCAGGAGCAGGTCATCCTGCCCGCCGAGCGCGAAGACCGCGTCGACCAGATCGAAGCGGGTTCCCTGCTCGCGCAGCTGTACCTTCAGGCGATCGGCGAAGAAGTTGAGCAGATCGGGCGTCTTGCTGGCGTAGGCGGAGAGCGGAAGGCGAACGCCGTTGTCGAGGATGATGCGGATGACGCCGAGCGCGGCGCGGCGCAGCGCGAAGGGGTCCTTGCTGCCCGTCGGCTTCTCGTCGATGGCCCAGAACCCGACCAGCGTGTCGAGCTTGTCGGCGAGCGCCACGGCGATGGAGACGGGCGCCTTCGGCACGCGGTCGGATGGCCCCTGCGGCTTCCAGTGTTCCTCGATGGCGGCGGCGACGGCCGCGTCCTCGCCGGCATGCGCGGCGTAGTAGCGCCCCATCAGGCCCTGCACCTCGGGGAACTCGCCGACGACGCCGGAGAGCAGATCCGCCTTGGCGAGCAGGGCGGCGCGGGCGGCCTTGTCGGCATCGGCGCCGACCAGCGGCGCGATCTCGCGGGCAAGCGCCACGATGCGGCGCACGCGATCTCCCTGGCTGCCGAGCTTCTCGTGGAAGGTGATGCCTTCGAGCTTGGGCACCAGCGTTTCCAAGGGAATGGCGAGATCGCCGTCCCAGAAGAACTTGGCGTCCGACAGGCGGGCGCGGATGACGCGCTCGTTGCCGGCGATGATGGTGGCCCCGCCATCGGTCGCCGCCATGTTCGACGTCAGGATGAAGCGATTGGCGAGGCGGCCCGTCTTGGGGTCGCGCAGCACGAAGCACTTCTGGTTGGCGCGGATGGTGGCCCGGATCACCTCGTCGGGCACGTCGAGGAAGGCGGCATCGAAGGCGCCCATCAGCACGACCGGCCACTCGACGAGACCGGCGACCTCGTTGAGCAGCCCCTCGTCCTCGACCAGCTCAAGGCCGGCGGCGAAGGCGAGGTTGCGGGCGTCGGCGAGGATGATCTCGCGCCGGCGGGCCGGATCGAGCACCACCTTGGCCTTCTCGAGCTTCTCGACATAGTCGGAGAAGCGCTTCACCTTGATCGCCTCGGGAGCGAGGAAACGGTGACCGTAGGTGATGTTGCCCGAGCGGATGCCCTCGACCTCGAAGTCGATGACCACGGGCTCCTCGGTCTCCGGCCCGAAGGTGCAGACGATGGAGTGCAGCGGCCGCACCCAGGTGAGCGAGCCCGAACCCCAGCGCTGTGACTTCGGCCAGGGGAAGCTGCGGATGACCTGGGGCATCAGCTCGGCGATGATCGTCTCGGCGGCGCGGCCGGGCTTGAGCAGGTCGGCGACGTAGAAGTCACCCTTCTTCGGGTCGGATACGACGCGCGCCTTGGCGATGTCGTCGAGCCCGGCCCCGCGCAGGAAGCCCTGGATGGCGCCGGCCGGCGCGTCGGTGCGCGGACCCTTCTTCTCTTCGCGAATGTCGGGCGAGCGGGTGTTGAGGCCGTGAACGGTCAGCGCAAGGCGGCGGGGCGTCGCAAAGGCACCGGCGCTTTCGTAGGTCAGACCGGCATTCACCAGACCGTTCGTCACCAGACCCTTGAGATCGTCGGCGGCCTTCGCCTGCATGCTGGCGGGAATCTCTTCGGAGAAGAGCTCAATGAGAAGATCGGGCATGGTGGTCCTCGGGTCCTCCCGGCGTGTCGCCGGTCGTCTTGCAATGCTGCGTCTGATTAGTCGGTTCGGGGAAAAATGTCATCCCCGAATAGACGCGCGAATGGACAAGAGACCCGATGGATCGTCAACAAAACCGGCCGGACGAACCTGTTGGCTCAGCTCCAGCCACCGTTGATCGTCTGGTAGAAGACGTGCATGCCGATCTTCGCCTTCTTCTTGAAGACGCTGGCCCAGTTCGGCCGTACGTAGGTTGCGTGATAGTGGGTGGCGGTGCCGACCTCGTCGAGCCAGGCTGCGCCGCTTGTCACTTCTCCGGCCAGTTGCTTGGCCCGTCGCCACGATACCTTGTCGAAGATGACGTCGCGTCGGCCGTCGCAGGCGAACGAGAACTGGCACTCGTTGTACCTGTCGCGGTTCTGGTAGACCACCTTGCAGATGGTCTCGGGATAGGCCGGGTTCTTGACGCGGTTGAGCACGACCTGGGCGACGGCGATCTGACCCTTGCGCGGCTCGGAGCGGGACTCGAAATAGATCGCCTCGGCGAGGCACTTCTGCTGCGCGTCGTCCCAGACGTTGGCCGGCAGCGGGTTGGCCGCCCACCAGTGATCGCCCGGGCGCACCACGGGTGCCGGCGGTTCGGGCTTGTCGCCCGGCATGGCGAACAGCGAGGCGAACATGTCCTGGCTGACCACCGAGCTGTCGGGCGCGTAGGCGGCGAGCAGCGCCGAAGCGGCGGCGCCGGTCTCGGCGGGCGCATAGGCTCGCGAGGGATAGCTCGCGGCCACCAGGATCGTCTGGTCGGGCTTGGGCAGCGGCATGGTGGTCGGCGCGAGGTCGGCGACGGCGGTCGTCGGCTTGGGGCCGATGAAGCGTGATACCGCCAGAACGGACAGCGGCGCCGACGACGCCGAAAAGGCCATGGTGGGAAGCACGGACGGCGGTGTCAGGCGGCTGGCGTCGCCCAGCGTAAGCGAGCCGGCGGAAAAGCCCCGCGCCGTCGGCGGCGTGGTGACGCTCATCGGAAGGTCGCCCTTCCAGCTGCGGTCGATGCGATCCTCGTCGGGGACGAAGGCCGAGTTGCCCACCGCGCCGGTGATGACGTCGCCCATGCCTTCGATGACGATGGACCCATCGTTCATCTCGAGCCGCGCCGCAGCGTCGTTGACCTCGCCGAGACGGGGGGCGACCACCTTGCTTTCACCTCCAGGGCCGACGCCGAGCGTCACGGCCCAGCGCGTCTCCGGGCTGATGGAGTCGACGACGAGGCTGGCGATGTCCTGATAGGCGACGGACGTGGGGAAAGCGGCCGCGACGACGAACAACGCGCCTGCGGCGGCGAGCCCGACGCGCCCGTGTCCGGGCCGGACTCTGGTACGAGGAACGCGACGCATGGACTGACGGCCTCCGGCGGGAACAGGACTGAGACAAACGATGACGGAAACGAAACTGATCCCTGGTCCGATGCTGCCGGATTAACCTTGAAAAGCCGTTAATGCGCTCTGGTCGATGGGGCGGCGGCGGCGGGTTTCCGCGATAAACGCCGATCGCCGGATGGAACGGGGATGTCGGCGGACAGGTCATCGTGGTAAATGACCGGATGACTTTGAAAGGACTGAGTATGACGGATTTCGCTGCGGTGGTGCTTGAACGGGATGGGGATGGGAAGACACAGGCGCGGTTCGGCCGTCTTTTCGACCGTGACCTGATGGATGGAAATGTCACGCTTGCCGTTCGTGCCTCCGCGGTGAACTTCAAGGATGGACTGGCCGTGACCGGCCGCCTTCCCGTGGTGCGTCGCTGGCCCATGGTGCCAGGCGTCGACGTTGCCGCAACGGTGGCGACTTCGGAAGACGCGCGCTGGCGGCCGGGCGACGAGGTGATCCTGACTGGCTGGGGTATCGGCGAGACGCATCTCGGCGGCTGGGCAGGGCGGATGCGCGTCTCGGGCGACTGGCTGGTCCGTCGTCCCCCAACCCTGTCGCCGGAGCAGGCGATGGCGCTGGGCACCGCCGGCCTCACCGTTGCCGAGGGGTTCGACAGGCTCGGCCGTCTCGGTCTCACGCCTGCCGACGGGCCGGCCGTCGTGACTGGCGCGGCCGGTGGTGTCGGCTCCCTGGCGGTCATGCTGCTGGCGCGGGCAGGGTGGAGCGTCACGGCGGTGACCGGGCGTCCCGAACAGGCCGAGCGGCTGCGCCGGCTCGGCGCCGCCGAGGTGATCGGTCGTGAGGTGTTCGAAGGGGCGGTAAAGCCGCTTGCTCGCGAACGCTGGGTAGCCGCCGTCGACACGGTCGGTTCGACCATGCTGGCGCATGTGCTGTCGATGCTGAAGGCAGGCGGCGCGGCCATCGCCTGCGGCAACGCCGCCGGCATGGATCTTCCGACCAGCGTCGCTCCCTTCATCCTGCGAGGCGTCAGCCTGATCGGCGTCGACAGCGTTCACGTGCCGACGGCGCGGCGCGAGGCGATCTGGAGCCGGCTTGCCGATATCGTCGATCGTGACCGGCTCGCGGCGATGACGCGGGTGATCGGGCTGCCAGAGGCGATCGACGCTGCCCGTCGCATCGCCGACGGCGGCATCGCCGGGCGGACGGTGGTGGCGATCGGCGACCGCTGAGACGAGTCTCCGAGACGGCCTGAGAACGACCGACTTGCCGTGAATCGTTCCATGAACGATAGTGCGCCGAATCGATCGCTTTGAAGGCGCCCCCCACCAAATGACCGACTTTCGCGAGACGTTGCGCGGCATCGTTGCGATGCTGCTCTGCTGCCTGTTCTTTCTCATCAACGACACCATCGTCAAAGCCGTGGCGGACGATCTGCCGATCGGCGAGGTGCTCTTCATCCGATCGCTCATTGCGACGGCGATCGTGTTCGCCGCCGTCTGGCGGATGGGCCTTCTGCCGAACATGCGGACGCAGGTCTCGCGCTTCGTGGTGACGCGCTCGATCTGCGAGGGCTTTGCGACGGTGGTCTACCTCTCGGGCCTCGTTCACCTGCCGATCGCCAACGCGTCCGCCATCTCGCAGGGCGCTCCGCTGGCCATCACGGCTGCCGGCGCCCTCGTTCTCGGCGAGTTCGTCGGCTGGCGGCGCTGGATGTCGGTGGTCATCGGCTTCTGCGGCATCCTGATCATCGTTCGCCCCGGTCCCGAGGGCTTCAACAGTTGGGCGCTGCTGCCGCTGTTGTCGGTGGCCTTCGTCACCGTCCGTGAGCTCTCCACCCGCTTCATCGCGCCGGACACCAACTCGGCGGTGGTGACGCTCACCACCCAGATCATGGTCACGATCGCCTGCGGTCTTCTGTCGGCGACCGAGGTCTGGCAGGCGATGACGGCGATTGAGTTCGGGCTTATCGTGATCGCCGGCCTCACCTGCATCTTCGGCGTTCAGTTCTCGATCGACGCCATGCGGCACGGCGACATCTCGCTGGTCGCCCAGTTCCGCTATTCGACCATTCCCTTCGCCATTGTGCTCGGCTGGATCATCTGGGGCGACGTGCCCGATCTCCTGACGCTTCTCGGTATCGCCATCGTCGTCGGCTCCGGCATCTACATCTTCTACCGCGAGCGGGTTCGCCACCAGACGCTCGCCAGCCGGGCTGACCCGGCCGTCTGAATGAAAAAGGGCGCCCCGCCGGTTGGCGGAAGCGCCCTTTTCTTTCCGGGATGTTCGGCTGCCCTTATTCGATGACGATGCGGGGCGCGGCGCGCTGGGGCTTGCCGGCGAGCGTGTCCAGAACCTGGCCGGCGATGGCCAGATAGGATTCGGCGTGCGGGCCGTTCGGCTCGGTGGCCACCACCGGCAGGCCGGCGTCCGACGTCTCGCGGATCTTCATCTCAAGAGGCACTTCGCCGAGGAAGGGCACGCCGATGCGGCGCGCTTCCTGCGCGGCGCCGCCATGACCGAAGATATCGTGGTGGGTACCGCAGTTCGGGCAGATGAAATAGGCCATGTTCTCGACAATGCCGAGGACGGGCACCTCGACCTTCTGGAACATGGCGACGCCGCGCCGTGCGTCGAGCAGCGCGAGGTCCTGCGGGGTCGAGACGATGACCGCGCCGGTGAGCGGCACCTGCTGGGCCATGGTCAGCTGCACGTCGCCGGTGCCCGGCGGCATGTCGACCACCAGCACGTCGAGATCGCCCCAAGCGCTCTCGCGCAGCATCTGAGTCAGGGCGGACACGGCCATCGGCGCCCGCCAGATCATCGGTGTTTCCTCGTCGACCAGGAAGCCGATCGACATCACCTTGACGCCGTAGTTCTCGAGCGGCGCCAGCGTGCGGTCCTCGTTGACCTCCGGCTTGTCGCCGGAAAGCCCCATCAGGCGCGGCACGGACGGGCCGTAGATGTCGGCGTCGAGAATGCCCACCTTGAGGCCACGCGCCGAAAGAGCCAGCGCGAAGTTCACCGCCGTGGTCGACTTGCCGACGCCGCCCTTGCCCGAGGCGACCGCGATGATCGACTTGACGCCGGGAATGCCGTTCTTGGCCGGCATGGCGTGGGAATGGCCGTGGCCATGATCCTGCGCTGCCGCTTTGGGCGCCGCGCTGCCGGGCGCCACCTCGGCGGTCAGCGCCACCGTCGCCTTGACGACGCCGGGGATGGCCTTCACGGCGGCTTCCGCCGCGGCGCGGATGGGCTCGAACCGTGAGGCCTTGTCGGCCGGCACGGAGATCGACAGCATGACCTTGCCGTCCTTCTCGTATATGTCGGACACGGCGCCGGCTGCGACGATATCCTTGCCGGTGCCGGGCATGGAGAGCTTGCTGAGGGCGGCGGCGACCTGTTCCTTGAGGCTTGGCATGGCGTGCTCCGATTTGTTTGGCTCTTACCTAATCCATAAAGCGTGCGATCGGGAGTGTATTTGCGACAGGGCAATCATGCGGATGACTCCGGAGGGCTTGTCGGTTTTCCTTCCATGCCGTTCTATCGCCGGATGAACGGATTTGCCGGTCTCATCCTCGCCGGAGGGCGCTCGAGTCGCATGGGCGGGGAGACGCCCAAGGCGCTGACCGAACTTGCCGGTGCGACGCTGCTGGCGCGGGCGGTGGCGGCGCTGGCGCCGCAGGTCGGCGATCTTGCCGTCAACCTGCCGCCCGGCCTCGGCTTGCCCGACCTGGCGCTTCCCGTCGTCCATGACGAGAGCGCAACTTTCGAGGGGCCGCTTGCCGGCGTTCTCGCCGGCCTTGCTCGCGCGACGACCCTGCCATCGCCGACATCCCACCTTCTGACCGTCCCGGTCGATCTGCCGTTCCTGCCCGCCGGGTTGGCCGACGCGCTGGCAGCCAGTGCCGACGGGTCGGACACTATCCTGTTCGCCGAGGGGCCGAGCGGGAAAGCGCCCCTCTGCGCGCTGTGGCCGCTTTCGGTCACGCCAAGGCTTCGGGCGTTCCTCGTCGGCGGGGCGGAGCGGCGAGTTGGGACGTTTCTCGCCGCCGAGGGCGCGCGCGGCGTTCCGTTCGCGCCGATCCGTGTCGGGGCCAGAACGGTCGACCCGTTCTTCAACGTCAACACGCCTGACGACCTTGCCTTCGCCGCCGAACTGATCGGCTCGGGTCGTCCGTGGTCATCCCGGCGTGCGGAATCTAGGCAGGCGCAATAATGTCCCCGGTTGCATCCGATCGCGGAATGAGATGAAGATGCAGGCGGATCGGCGCCAGCCCAAGGTTTAGGCAGAGCGTCGGTTCGCGGAAGGTTTGGCAGCGCAGGTCACTTCAAGGAAGGACACCAGTTCCTCCGGCGGCCGCGCCGAAAACGAACAGGGAGCCGTCTGTCGGCAGCAACGATCGTCGGGGCGATCGCTTGTGCCGACTGTGGCGGTCGATCAAACGGATCTAGAGGGGACAATCATGAAGTTTGCCAAGACACTCGTCACCGCCGCCGCCTTGCTGGCGCTGTCGCTCGGTGGCGCATCGGCCAAGGAGTGGAAGAAGGTCGTCATCGGTACCGAAGGCGCCTATCCGCCCTTCAACTATGTCGACACCGACGGCAAGCTCAAGGGCTTCGACGTCGACATCGCGCTCGCCCTTTGCGAGGAGATGAAGGTCGAGTGCGAGGTGGTCGCCCAGGATTGGGACGGCATGATCCCGGCGCTGCTCGCCGGCAAGTTCGACGGCATCATCGCCTCCATGTCGATTACGCCGGAGCGCAAGAAGGTCATCGACTTCTCCGAGAAGTACTACAACACGCCGCCGGCCATCGTTGCTCCCAAGGACACGGACATCAAGGGCGTCACGCCTGAGGATCTCGCCGGCAAGACCGTGGGCGCCCAAGTTTCAACCATGCACGCCGACTATGTCGAGAAGGTCCTGACCGAAAGCGAGCTCAAGTCCTATCCGACCGCCGACGAGTACAAGCTCGATCTCGCCAACGGCCGTCTCGATGCCGCCAACGATGATAGCGTCGTCCTGTCGGAGTGGCTGAAGACCGAAGCTGGCGCCTGCTGCAAGCTGGTCGGCATGGTTACTCCGGTGCTCGAGATTCACGGTCCTGGCGCCGGTGTCGGCGTTCGCAAGGAGGACACCGATCTGCGCGACATGTTCTCCGCTGCCATCAAGGCGATCCGCGCCAATGGCAAGTACGAGGAGATCAACAAGAAGTACTTCGACTTCGACGTCTACGGCGGCTGATTTCGAGTACTCATAATCACCGATTGAAACGGCGCGGGATTTGCTTTTTGACGGCAGTCCCGCGCTTGTTGTAAGGCGAGAGTCCCGCGAGGGCACCCGCCGATCAGGTTGACCGACCCGATCGACAGAAGCGGCGGCTCGTGAGCGGGAAATGGTGGCGGAACGGGCCATCATGGCAGGGGTGTCGACGGGGAGACCGGCCGGATGGCCAATTATATGGAACTGCTGGCCTTCGGCGACAGCGGCTGGGGCGACGAACTGGCGCATGGTGTGCTGGTGACGGTGACGCTGGCGCTGGCGACCTTGCCGCTCGGCCTTCTGATCGGCTTTCTGATCGCCGTCGCCAAGAATTCTTCCGAGCCGCTCCTGCGCAAGGCCGCCAACGTCTACACGACGATCTTTCGCGGCCTTCCCGAGCTCCTCACGCTGTTCCTGATCTACTACGGCGGTCAGATGGCCATGTCGGCGCTCTGGCGTCTTCTGTTCGGGCGCGCCTTCGAGGTGAACAGCTATCTCGCCGGCATGATCGCGCTGGCTTTGATGTTCTCGTCCTATGCCAGCGAGGTTTTCCTGTCGGCCTTCAAGGGCATCACCGTCGGCCAGTATGAGGGCGCCTACGCGCTTGGCCTTTCCCGCTTTCGCACCATGCTGCTCATCATCGTTCCTCAGCTTGTCCGGCTGGCCCTGCCGGGGCTGTCCAACCTGTGGCTCATCCTTCTGAAAGACACGTCGCTGGTGTCGGTGATCGGTCTCACCGATCTGCTGCGCAATACCAACATCGCCGTCGGGGTCACCAAGCAGGCCTTCTTCTTCTTCTTCGTGGCCTGCTCGCTCTATCTCGTCATGTCGATCATCTCCTCCGTCGGATTGCGCCGCATTTCGGCCTGGGCCGAGCGCGGGCAGGGGAGACGCTGATGACCTATGTCGACGCCCCCTCCACCGAGCGTCCTCCAGTGGCGAAGCGCCGCACGTGGACGAGCGCCCGGATCACCGGTCTGGTGCTGATGATGCTGTGGGCGGCCCTTGCCCTCTCCATCGTCTACATGCTTGTCGCCGGCTACGACCCCGAGAAAGTGGCGAAGTACGGACCGCGAATCCTGAGTGGAATCTGGGTGACCGTGAAGCTGGTGGCCATGTCCATCGTGCTCGGGGCGCTGATCTCCATCCCCGTCGTCATCGGCCGGCTGTCGCACAATCCGATCATCGGCGGCATCGCCTTCGGCTATTCCTATTTCTTCCGTGGCACGCCGCTTCTGGCCCAGACCTTCCTCGTCTACTACGGCGCCGGCCAGTTCACCGATGTGCTGAAGGCGGCCGGCCTCTGGGTGTTCTTCCGGGACGCCTACTTCTGCGCCATCTTCACCTTCTCACTCAATACGGCGGCCTATCAGGCGGAGATTCTCGCCGGCGCCATCCGGGCCGTGCCGTCCGGCCAGTGGCAGGCGGCCGACTCGCTGGGGCTGCGGCCTTTCACCACCATGTTCAAGGTCATCCTGCCCCAGGCCCTGATCACCGCCCTCCGCCCCTACGGCAATGAGGTGATCCTGATGATCAAGGGCTCGGCCATCGCCTCGATCATCACCGTCCTCGACCTGATGGGGCAGACTCGCTACGCCTTCTCCAAGACCTACGACCTGCAGATCTACATCTGGGCGGCGGTGATCTATCTGATCACCGTGGAGGTTCTGCGTAGGCTGTGGGAGATGATGGAACGTCGCCTGACGCGTCACCTCAGGCGATGAGGCCCAAAACGACAAGGCCCGAAGCGATGGGCTTCGGGCCTTGCGAGCATTCTTATGGAAGCCGGAGGCTGTCCGGCCGTTTCAGGCCGTTAGCGGCAGGCGGTCCGGTAGGGCTTGCCGTAGCGATCATAGGCGATGCAGTCTTCGCGGGGCGCGGTCGCACCGGCAATGGCCGCTCCGCCGATGCCGCCAATGGCAGTGCCGATCAGGGCTCCCTTGCCGCCGCCGGCAATGGCGCCGACCGCCGCGCCGCCCAGCGCGCCCACGGCCGCGCCCGTGGTGACCCGCTGCTGGGTGGGCGTCTGGTTGGCGCAGGCGCCGAGGCCGAGTGCCAGCACGGTAACTGCTATAGCGAGAACTTTCATGACTGCCTCCAAATCTGGTCCTGTCGGTGACTTCAACGCGTCAGCGGCGATAGGGTTCCCCGCGCCGCGGCTTCGCCGCCATCTGGTTTGCCACCGCGTCATTTGATAGATGCGGCAAGAACAAGCGCCTACGACAATAAGCGAAAACACTGTGAATGGATAGATGAGGTTCATGATGGCAAAGGTCGTATTTCTCGGGCTCGGCGTTATGGGCTACCCGATGGCCGGTCACCTCCGGACGCGGGGCGGGCACGAGGTGACGGTCTACAACCGCACCGCCGCCAAGGCGCAGGCCTGGGTCGAGGCCTTCGGCGGGCGGGCTGCGCCGACGCCGCGCGAAGCGGCGACGGAGGCCGACTTCGTGTTTGCCTGCGTCGGCAACGACGACGATCTCCGCTCCGTCGTGCTCGGTCCGGATGGCGCGTTCGCCGGCATGAAGCCTGGCGCTATCTTCGTCGATCACACCACCGCCTCGGCCGGTGTCGCCCGCGAACTTCAGGAAAAGGCCGCCGCCCTCGGCCTCGATTTCCTTGATGCGCCGGTGTCCGGTGGCCAGGCCGGCGCCGAGAACGGCGCGCTGACCATCATGGTCGGCGGCACTGACAAGAGCTTCGCCGCCGCCGAGCCGGTGATGGATGCCTATGCCAAGATGATCGTTCACCTGGGCCCGTCCGGTTCGGGACAGCTCGCCAAGATGGTCAACCAGATCTGCATCGCCGGCGTGGTGCAGGGCCTTGCCGAGGCCATCCACTTCGCCAAGTCGGCCGGTCTCGACGTCGAGAAGACCATCGCCGCCATCTCCAAGGGCGCTGCCCAGAGCTGGCAGATGGAGAATCGCTGGCAGACCATGACAGCCGGCAAGTTCGATTTCGGCTTCGCCGTCGACTGGATGCGCAAGGACCTCGGCATCGTGCTCGACGAGGCGCGGCGCACTGGCGCCCGCCTGCCGCTCACCGCGCTGGTCGACCAGTTCTACGCCGACGTTCAGGCCTCCGGCGGCAACCGGTGGGATACGTCGAGCCTGATTGCCCGCTTGGAGAAGTGATGGGGACCACCGGAGCGACCCGCGACGTTGGTCGCCGGCCGCTCCGGGCATGGGTGCCATTCGCCTCGTGCAGGGCGGGAGGGGCCTTCCGGTGCTCGCGCATGCTCGAAAGCAGAATGGCAGTTTTGTCAATGCCATAGCCAATCCTAACTCGTTCGCGGTTTGGATCTTGTAGTTGCAAATGATTGTCATTTTCATATAAGTATTTGAAATTGCTTGATTTTGTGGTTTGGGCTGGGTATCCGAACCCTATCGGGGAGTAGCCACCGTCGATGAAGACGGGATCGCGTCAACATGCTCGCACTCATTGCGTGGCGCGGTCGGCCAAAAGGCTCGGCAAGACCGTGGTGGCGCCATCTACGGGCGAGATGTGACGACGCCATCCGGTTCTGCGCTCGACTGGTACCCGCCGATGTCTCCGATCTCCATCGCCGTGCTCGCCGTGGGCATGTCCATCGACAGCTTGCTTGCTTCGGTCGGCGGCGGCGCGAGCCTTCGGCGCCAGTGCCGCTTCTGCGATGCCCTGCTGGTCGGCGCGGTCTTCGCCATCGTGCAGATGATCACGCCGCTGGTCGGCTGGGCGGCGGGCGCCGCCGCCAGTTCCTATGTGGCGAGTTTCGATCATTGGCTGGCCTTTGGCCTGCTGACGTTGGTCGGCGGCCGCATGGTTCTCCTCGCCTTTCGCGACGCGGAAGAGGAGGGCGAGGAAGTCAGCTTCATCGGTACCCCGGTGACGCTGCTGATGACCGCCGTCGGCACCTCCATCGACGCCATGGCGGTCGGCGTATCGCTCGCCTTCGTCAAGGCCAACATCCTCGTCATCGTGGCCGCCATCGGCGCCACCACCTTTCTGATGTCGGCCGGCGGAGTGATGATGGGGCGGCTGATCGGCAACAGGTTCGGACGGTCGGCCGAAGTGGTCGGCGGTCTGGTGCTGATCGGCCTCGGCTGTCTGATTCTTCGCGAACACCTGATCGCCTGATCGGTCCTTATCCTCTAGCGGCGACTCGCTCTCCCAGCGCAAAGCCGGCGAACGAGGCGAGCGACAACCCCGCCACCACCGGTGCGACCACCGACCAGCCCCCGTGGCTCGCCACATAGCCGACGAGCGGCGGACCGATCAGCGAGCCCGCCGCGCCGAACTGCGCGAACACGCCGTTCGAAGCGGTGATCAGCGACAGGGCCGCGCCGCTTCGGCGCAACAGCATCGGCAGACGGGCGAAGGCGACGGCGGCGACGAGGCCGGAGACGGCGTTGGCGGCGATCACCGCCGCCGCGACGGCTGGCCCCGACAACGCCGACGCAAGACCTTCGCCGGGAAAGCCGACGAAGAACAGCGCTGCCGGTACCGCGAGACCGATGGCGACCAGCGTCAGCGGACGTCGCGCGTCATCGCCGCTTCCGATCAGGCGTGCCGCCGCGAAACTTCCGGCGATCGTCGCGGCCGATGCGACGCCGGTAATGACGCCGGCGGAGCCGATCGACAGGCCCCAGGCGTCCGACAGATAGGCCGGCAGCATGCCGAGGACGCCCACTTCCAGCGTGGTGTAGAAGCCAAAGCCCAGGGCGAGCGCCCAGATCGCCAGCGGCGGCACCGCGAACCCTGTCTGCCGGTGCTCGGCCATGGTCGGCAGGCGGAGCGTTCCCGGCAGCGTCGTCAGCACGGCCAGCGCCCAGAAGACGAGAATCAGACGCCAGTCGATCCAGCTGGCGGCGAGGCCGGACAGGATGGTGCCGGAGGCGATGCCGATGGGCACGAAAGTGCTCCAGAGGGCCAGCGCCGCGCCGCTGTCACGGCCGGCCGTCATGGCGATCAGGCTTGGCGCGGCGATGACCACCATCAGGTAGCCGATGCTTTCGATCAGGCGGGCGGCGTAAAGCAGCGTCGCGTCGGGCGCCAGGGCCGCCGCCATGCCGGCCGTCGCCACGAGCCCCGCGCCCATCGCAAGCACGGCGCGGCCGGAGAAGCGAGCGGCTACGATGCCGGCGATGGCCCCGAGGCTGGCGCCTCCGGCCTCGATCAGCGACACCATCAGCCCGGCGCTCGTCAGGGAGAGGTCGAGATCGGCGCGAATGGCCGGTATCAGTGCCGCCATCTTGCCGAGTTGGGCGGCGGCAAGCACCCCCGCGAACCAGAGGAGAAGAATGGTCGGCCAGCGTCGGGTCATCATCGTCAATCCTTTTGGACGACGGCTAGCAACGCTTTCGGTCAGATTCCACGCATGTTTTATGCGGGGCGATCATAGAAGGACGTGACGAGTCGGCCGGCAGAACCGTCGGACAGCCGCACCCGCTCCCACAGCATCGGGCCGGGGCGGATGGGAATGTCGGGGTCGCCGTTGGCGCCGGTGTCGAAGGCGAGCGATCCGAGCTCGCCGTCGTACCAGCCCAACTCCTTGAGGCGGGCTTCCGCCGCCAGGATCTCATCGGAGGCATAGACCAGCAGCGATCGTCCCAAATAGTCGTCGATGCTGGCCCGCCAGTCGGCGGCGCGCGCCCGCGAAGCGGCGAGCAGCCGGTGCGTGCGGTCGCAGATGAGGTGGACCGGACTCGTCGATGTCTCGACCAGTCGCTTCAAGGCCGCGTCTTGCGCCGGATCTGGGCGCGCCGCGAAAATGGCCTGCAAGGCGCGCGCTTGCTCGAGGGTCAGCGGCAGGCTGCCGTTCTCCCAGCGCGAGACCGTGGGCTGGGTGACGCCCATCAGGTCGGCAAGGTGCGACTGCTTCATGCCGGCAAGGCGGCGCAGATGCCTGAGCGGCAGGGTTGGAACCATGGCGATCAATCTCGGCCGCCGGCTTCGGCGGGGTCGAGAAGGTACGTCCGCCTCAGCTCCCCGGCAAGTCTTTCCGCTGGCGGCGCAGCACTGTCTGATAAGCAAGGCCGATCGCTACCAGCACCCCGCCGAGGCCGATGAAGGACAAGGCCCTGAGTGCCCCGGTGAGGCCGGCGGTGTCGATCAGGAACACCTTGGCCACCACGCCGGCGACGATTACCGCCGCCACCGTGCGTACCGCCCGGCTCGCGGTGAGGAAGCCGATGGACAGAACGACGAGACCCAGCACCAGCCAGACGGCCGAGTAGGCGTAGAGCTCGCCTTCCTCCACGCCGCCCCAGCCGAGATTGCCCACATGCCATCCGGCGCGCACGGCCAGCGTCGCCCACATGGCGATGAGCAGGCCGCCGACCGTGGCGGCGATCGGAACGGCATAGCGTGGCAGGTCCTTGCGGCGTTGTGCGACGCCGGTGATCGACAGGGCGAGAGCGGCTGGCCCGAGATAGCCGAGAAGCAGCGTGCCATCGAAGGCGCCGCCGTCGATCCACTCGCCCGTCAGTACGGGGTTCTTGACGATCAGTAGACCGATGGCCGCCATGATCAGGCCGAAGCCGCCGAACAGCGGTACGCCCCAGATCATCACCGGCGACGGACGGCGGGCGCCGAGCCAGTTGAGGCCGAGCGAGATCGCCAGCATCACCATGGTCAAGAGGCTTTGCTCGGCAAGGCTCGAAACGGGCGCGAAGAGATCGCCGCCGTTCATGGCGTGATGGACCTCGACGGTTGCCGTCAGCGCCGTGAAGACGACGGCCAGCGCCTCGAACACCGGCACGAGACGCGGATCGCCCGGCGTACGGCCGAAGCGCCAGGCCGTATAGGCGAAGGCCAGTGTCGGCACGCCGTAGCCGTAGAGCAGCGGGTTGAACAGGATTGTCGTGCCGAGATCGCCACCGACGATACGCGGGTCCCAGGCGACGCGGGCGACCACCACGGCGGCGACGGCTAGCGCGGTCGGGCGCAGCGCGGCGACCGGTCGTCGCGTTTCCACCCACGCGATGGCGGCCACCAGCAGCGCCAGCGAGACGGTCAGCATGCCCCGCTCGAAGGCGATGGTCAGCGCCGCGCCCAGTGCGGTGATGCAGCCCACAGCATAGGCGGCGATGGCGCCGTCGCGCCCCTTGGCATCGCTGGCGAGGCGGCGGCCGAGGTATTCGGTCACCGAGGCGAGATAGATCGCCGCCACCAGCGCCGCGACGGCGAAGGCCGGCGAGGCCGAGAGATCGCGACTGGTGTTGAGATAGGCGAAGACGATCAGCCCCGGCGACGCGAAAGCGCCTGCCACGGAAAGTTGCGGCCGCCCGCGCGAGGCGATGGCGCCGGCAAGACCCGCCACCGTCAGGATCAGTCCGAACAGGATGCCGATGCCGAGATAGTCGCTGCCGGAGGGCGAGGCCAGAAGGTCGGCAAAGTCGGCGACGGTCGGCTGTCCGGTGACCGGGTCGATGACGATGTTGGACACCGTCACGTTGAGAAGGCCGTAGGCGAGGAGGGTGACGACGAGCGCCGTCACCGCGAGGCCACGCGCCGCCGGCCATTCCGAGGCGAGCGCCATCAGCATGAGCGCGATGATGGCGATGAGCGTGACGGTCAGCGCTCCCGTTCCGGCGGCTGCCACGAAGGCAATGAGCGGCAGCACGAACAGGCTGATGGCGGCGAGCGCCGTCCTGTCGAAAGCAGCATCCGTCGTGCGGTCGCGTGGCGCGTGGCTGGTCACGAAGACCACCGCGGCTAGCAGCAGCGATATCAGCAAATGGGCGGCAACGTAGAGCTGGTCGGCGGTGTGGCCGATGGTCACGATGGTGACCGACAGCAGTAGCGACCACAGGACATTGGCGGCCGTCGCCGTAATGGCGAGCCAGCGCCACAGGCGCAGGCGCGCGACGCCATAGGTGGCAGCGGAGACCGCGGCGAGATAGACCACCAGCGGCAACAGCGCCGGTTCGTTGCTGGAGACGAGAAGGGGCGTCGCATAGGCGGCGATGAGGCCGAGCGCGGCCAGCGCCGGTCCGTGACGGAGCGCCAAGACCAATGTGGCGATGCCGACGACGCCAAGCGCGACGAAGGCGAAGGCCGGACCGACCAGGCCATAGAGGCCGTAAGCGGCATAGACTGAAGCGAAGGCCGACACCGCGCCGGCGGCGGCCAGCACGCCGGGAACATAGGCGCGCCGGGTCGGGCCGTCGGCTGCCTCGGCAAAGCCCGAGCGGCGGAGCCACTCGCCGCCGGCCAGCAGCACGGTCGAGAAGACGAGGCCGAGCAGCACCCGCGCCGCCGGACCGAGCAGACCGGCTTCGATGGAGTAGCGGACGAGGAAGATGCCGCCGAGCCCGAGCGCCAGCCCGCCGACCCAGACGGCCCAGCGACTGCCGATCTTTTCTTCCAGCGAGGTTCGGGCGGCGATCGGTTCGACCACGGCTGCCTGCGGCAACTCGTCGATACGTTCGCCGTTGTCGCCATCGTCGGCGGCAGGGTTCGGCGTTTCGGGGGCAGGGGAGGGAGCTTCGATACTATCGTCGGCTCGCGTGGCCTCGGGAGGGGCTACGGACACCGCCCCGGCGAGTGGCGCCGAGGACTTCGCCGCGCGCAAAGCGATTTCCAGGAGCTCGATGCGTTGCCGCAGCTCGCGAGTTCTGGCGAAGGCGACGATGCCGAGCACCGAACCGATGAGGATCGTGAAGACGATGAGAGCGGCAACAAGCAGAAGGTCATCCATGGCGCGACTGTTTCCCGTTGGGAAAGCAGTGATAGCCGATGGAGCGGTTTTTCGGAATGGCTCCTAGCTTCAGGCGTAGTGGCGTTGTCCGGCCCGCTTTCCGCGCCCGGAAGAGCCCTCCTCGATGGGGGGCATCACTTCCATGACACGCGACGGTGGGAACGTGATGGTCACCTCGGTTCCCTCGCGTAGCTTCGACTGGAGATCGAGGGCGCCGTCGTGCATCTGCATCAGCGCCACGCAGATGGGAAGGCCGAGACCGGTACCCTGTTCGGCGGTCTGGATGGCAAGCGACCCTTGGCCGAAGGCCTGGAGCACGATGGGAATTTCGTTCTCGGGAATGCCGGGGCCGTTGTCGCGCACCGACACATACTGGCCGCCGCCGGCCGTCCAGCCGAGACGGATGAGGATCTCGCCGCCGGGCTGGGTAAACTTTACCGCGTTGGAAAGCAGATTGAGAATGATCTGACGCACCGCCCGCTCGTCGGCCCAGATCTTCGGCAGGTCCGGCTCGAACTGCTCGATGATGGTCAGGTTCTTCGACTTGGCCTTGAGCTTCAGAAGGTGGTGGCATTCCTCGGCCAGGAAGGACAGCGTCACCGCTTCCTCGTTGATCTGGTAGCGGCCGGCCTCTATGCGCGACAGGTCGAGAATCTCGTTGATCAGCTTCAGAAGATGCTGGCCCGACGTATGGATGTCGGCCGCGTATCCCTTGTAGTGCTCGTTGCCGACCGGCCCGAACACCTCGTTCATCATGATCTCGGAGAAGCCGAGGATGGCGTTGAGCGGGGTGCGGAGCTCATGGCTCATGGTGGCTAGGAAGCGCGACTTGGCGAGGTTGGCTTCCTCGGCCCGGCGGCGGCTGTCGTCGGAGATGACCTTGGCCTGTTCGAGCTCGACGATCAGCGCGTCCTTCTCGACGCGGAACTCCATCATGGTGAGCGTCGACTCGTAGAGGCGATAGGCGAGCAGCACGAAGAAGACTTCCGCCAGCACCAGGAAACTGGCCATCGAATAGTCGACGAAGCCCCGGCCCATGGCGAGCTTCAGGGCGCCGCCGATGGCGATCGGCAGCGTGCTGAACACCACGGCGCGCGGCAGGTTGCTTGCCACCATGGCCAGCACGGCGATGGCGGTGAGCAACGCGCCGAAGGTAAAGGTGCCCGTGTTGCCGAAGGTGGCGCCGGGCAGGAAGAACAGGGCGGAGAAGACGAGCCCGAACAGCCCCTCGGCGATCATGAACTGCCGGCGCCAGTACTTGAGGCTGACCGCCCCGGCCGGCGTCTGGCTGAAGCGCCGCGCGGTGAGGCCGATCAACGTGTGGGCGATGAACACCGCGCCGGCCCAGATCGCGACGTACCGGTATGTCATCCAGTAGGCTGCGGTGCCGCCGAGCGCCAGGATGAGCAGGCCCACCGGCAACCAGCTCGACAGGCGGTTGCGGGCGTATTCCAGCAGGATCTCATAATCGAAGGCGGGGCGCGTGCCGGAATCCGAAGACAGGCGCTCACGCACATCCCGCACAGCGCGCGTCACGTCGCGTCGGCGCATCGAGCGTTGCCTGTTTTGCTCCAGGCGAGCGGTCTGCGACTGGTCCGAGCCCAGGATCATGCGTAGTGCCAACTTCCAGCCAATTGTTCGGCCACACTAAAGCCCAATTTTCCCTAACGCCCGGTTCGTTCTTATGGTTAACAAATGGTATGCGACGCCCCGAGGCGGGGCATCTCGACCTAGCGCCGCTTGACAAGGCTAGGAAAAAAATTCTTATTTGGCGTCACATTGACTTGCAAAATAGAAAGTCATTTCAGATCGAGGTGGGCACGATCATGTTGGACCGGCTGGACAGGAAAATACTCTCGATCCTCCAGGAAGACTCCACCATCCCCGTGGCCGAGGTGGCCAAGAGGGTGGGGCTGTCGACGACGCCCTGCTGGCGCCGCATCCAGAAGCTTGAGGAAGACGGCGTCATCCTGCGCCGCGTGGCGCTTCTCGACCCCAGGTCGGTCAACACCAAGGTGACGGTGTTCGTCTCCATCGTCACCAACCAGCACTCGGAAGAGTGGTTGCGGCGCTTCGCCGAACTGATCCGCGAGTTCCCCGAAGTGGTGGAGTTCTACCGCATGAGCGGGCAGGTCGATTACCTGCTGCGCGTCGTGGTGCCGGATATCGAGGCCTACGATGCCTTCTACAAGCGCCTGATCGCCAAGATCGAGATTTCCGATGTCTCCTCGGCCTTCGCCATGGAGCAGATCAAGTACACCACGGCCCTGCCGCTGTCCTATATCCAGCTCGACAAGGACAAGCAGGTCTAGGTCTGATGCGTCTAAAGATGAGCGCCGGTTGGAGGTTTCCTCGACCGGCGGCTTGGGCTATCGTCGCTGCCCCGGCCGGTCCGGGGGCGAGGTGAGCGCAGTCCTATGCAGTCCGTTTCAAACCTGATCGATCCATTCGGCCGGCGCGTCGACTATCTGCGCGTCTCGGTGACCGATCGCTGCGACTTCCGCTGCGTCTACTGCATGTCCACCGACATGACATTCCTGCCGCACGGCGACCTTCTGACGCTGGAAGAACTTGACCGGTTGTGCGCCGCCTTCATCCGGCGCGGCGTCCGCCGCATTCGCGTCTCCGGTGGCGAGCCGCTGGTCCGGCGCGGCATCATGGCGCTGTTCCGCTCTCTGAAAGGCTATCTCGACGACGGCAGCCTCGACGAGGTGACGCTGACCACCAATGGCTCGCAGCTCGGCCGTTTCGCCGACGAGCTCGCCGCCTGCGGCGTCCGCCGCATCAACGTGTCGCTCGACAGCCTCGACGCCGACAAGTTCAAGGCGATCACCCGCACCGGCAACCTCGACAACGTTCTCTACGGCATCGACGCGGCGGTGCGCGCCGGCCTCAAGGTCAAGATCAACACGGTGGCGCTGAGAGACGTCAACGAGTTCGAGCTGGCCGACATGCTCGCCTGGGCGCATGGGCGTGGCTTCGACATGACGATGATCGAGACCATGCCGCTCGGCGAGATCGACGGCGACCGCCTATCGCAGTATCTGCCGCTGACCGAGGTCCGGGCCAACCTTGCCCGACGCTTCACGCTCGACGACACGAACTATCGCACCGGCGGCCCGGCGCGTTACGTGACCGTGCGTGAGACCGGCGGCCGCCTCGGCTTCATCACGCCGATGACCCACAATTTCTGCGAAAGCTGCAACCGGGTGCGCGTCACCTGCACCGGCACCGTCTACATGTGCCTTGGACAGGACGACAAGGTGGACCTCAGGGCACCGCTCCGCGCCTCGGAGGCCGACGAACTGCTCGACGGGGCGATCCTTGAGGCCATCGCCCACAAGCCGCGCGGCCATGACTTCGTCATCGACCGCACCGGTATCCCTTCGGTCAAGGGGCGGCACATGAACACGACCGGAGGGTAGGGGAGCCCCGTTTGCGAGGCTCCCTATCGCATCAGCTCTTCAAAGCCACGTCGGCCCAGTTGGACACCGCCCAGCGCGGGTTGCTGGCGACATTCTCGACGCTGTCGCGCGCCACGGTGATGAAGCCCCACTCGGCAACGTTGATCAGCGGCAGGTCGGCGGCGACGTCTTTCTGGAACTGCTTGTAGAGATCCGTGCGCGCGGCGGTATCCACCGTTTCCGCTGCCTCGTCGATCAGCGCGTCGAGCTCGGCGTTGGCATATCCGCCCTGGTTGGAGAAGGGCACGCCGTCGGGCGTGCCAGAGCGCACCAGGATGGTGGTGGAGATGGCCGGATCGCCACGGAACACCGGCGGCGCCACGGCGAGGTCGAAAGCGTGGTCGGTATAGACGGCCTTGATGTGCGCGGCGGCGTCGTTGTTGACGATCACCGCGTCGATGCCGACGGCGGCGAGCGCCTGCCGGAGATAATCGCCGAACTGGCGCGTCTCGTTGAAATAGGGCGCCGGCAACAGCTTCAGCTGGAAGCGGGTGCCGTCCTCGCCGCGCGTGTAGCCGGCCTCGTCGAGCAGCGCGTTGGCCTTGTCGACGCTGAAGTCGTAGGTCGGCACGTCCCCGGTGTAGAACTCCGGCGCATTCTTCGGCACCGGGCCGGTGGAGGCGGCCGCGTAGCCGAGGAAGATGGTGTTGACCACGAAGTCGCGATCGATGGCGTGGGCGATGGCCTGCCGTACCTTGAGATCGGCGAGCTCCTTGCGGCGGTGGTTGATCTCGACGACGAGCTGGTAGGTCAGCGCCTCGTACCCCTTGGAGATCACCTTGATGCCCGGCACCTTGGATATGCGGTCGAGATCGGCGAGCGGCACGGCCGAGAAGGCGGCGAGGTGGATCTCTTCGGCTTCCAGCGCCGCGCCGGCACCCGCGCGGTCAGGCAGCACGCGGAAGACGATCTCGTCCACCTTGGGTTCGTCCTTCTCCCAGTAAGCGTCGTTCTTCGACAGCAGGTAATACTCGCCGGGCTTGTAGTCGGTGAACTTGAACGGGCCGGTGCCCACCAGCTTGTCGATGGTCGGCGCCGCCTTGAGGTCGGTGTCGGCGAACACATGCTTGGGCAGCACGGCGGTGACGGCCGGCAGCGCGTTGCGGATGAGCTGGATCGGCGTCGGCTTGGAAAACTTGAAGACGGCGGTGTGCGCGTCCGGCGTGTCGACCGCCTCAAGGTTGGCGAACACCGAACGCCCGAGGTTCTGCAGCGGCTTCCAAACCTCCAGCGCCGAGAAGGCGACGTCTTCGGAGGTGAAGGGCTGGCCATCGTGCCAGCTGACGCCCTCGCGCAGCTTGAAGGTGATGGAGAGGCCATCGTCACTGCCGGTCCAGGAGAGGGCAAGGCGCGGCGCAAGGCCGTTTTCGCCGTCGAAGGACGCTTCGGCCAAGGGCTCGATCACTTTGCTCGACAGGAAGAACACGCCGTTGGAGGCGACCACCGCCGGGTTGAGGTTCTTCGGCTCGCTGTCGGCGGCGACGATCAGTCGCGTCGGCTCCTGCGCCACAAGGCGGGTGGTCGACAGCGCCGTGGAGGCGGCGAGGAGAAGGGAGGCCTTGAGAAGGCCACGACGGGAAAGGGCGGCAAAGGTCATGCTGGGCTCCGGCGATAGCTTCGGCGATCGAACCGTCGCGGATGCGATCGTGGTGACACTGTCGATCCGCGCAGGCGGATGTTACAGGGATGATTTTGCAGGCGGCAACGGTCCCGAGAACTATTTTTCGCCTGTAGCCGAAATATGGCGATGTACTCGCTGCGAGGGCGCGGGCTGGCGCCTTCCGACGCGAAATCGTTCCGCTTTTCATGCCGGCCACTTGCCTGTACATCGGGGCGACAAACGAGGCCTCGCATGCAGCCGCACGATTACTGGCAGTCCATCCTTCCGGCCGGGGCCGATGCCGGCGGAGCACCCTTCCCCGATGCCTATACCGCCCGCCTGGCCGATGGCCGAGGTCTTCGTCTGCCGATCAGGGCACTCGCCGACGGCCGGCATGGGCTGGCCTCGCTGATCGTCAATCAGGCGAGCTTTGCCGTCCTGTCGGCGCTGGCCGACGATCTCGCCGCCCGTCTGCGCCCCTTCTCGCCCGACGTGGTGGTCGGCCTGCCGACGCTGGGCCTGACGCTGGCCGCCGCCGTCGCCGAACGGCTCGGCCATTCGCGCTATGTCCCCTGCGGTACGTCGCGCAAGTTCTGGTACGTCGAGGAACTGTCGGTGCCCATGAGCTCGGTCACCACCCATCATGTGAAGCGCCTTTACGTCGACCCGCGCATGCTGCCGCTTCTCAAAGGACGGCGTGTCGCCTTGGTCGACGACGTGATCTCCTCCGGCACCTCCATCGTCGCCGGCCTCCGGCTGATGGCCGCCGCCGACGTCGAGCCGGTGGCGATCGGCGCCGCCATGCTTCAGACCGAGCGCTGGCGAACCGCGCTCGCCGACCTGTCGCCGATATGGCCGGAACGGGTCGTCGGCTCGTTCGCGACGCCGCTTCTGGAGCGCGCGGACGACGGCTGGCGGATCGCCGCGTGAGACGTGCGAGCGGTCGGGATCGGTCATTCGAGAAAAAAGTTGGCGATCTACGGAATAAAACGTAGCTGGTGGTGTTGTTGTCTTCGGGAGCTGGATCCCCTGCGTCTCCCGAGGAGGGTTACCCCATGAACAAACTGATCGTTTCCGCTTTGCTCGCCGGCCTTGCCACCGCCACCGTTCCGGCCTTCGCCGAGGATTATGCGTCCGGCGCCATCAAGACGATGGACACCGCCAAGGGCGAGGTTCTGACCGACGCCAAGGGCATGTCGCTCTATACCTTCGACAAGGATGCCGCCGGCGTCTCCAACTGCTATGGCGATTGCGCCGTGAAGTGGCCGCCGGTGACGGCCGCCGCCGGCGCCATGGCCGATGACGAGTTCTCGCTGGTGACCCGCAAGGACGGCTCGCAGCAGTGGGCCTTCAAGGGCATGCCGCTCTACCTCTGGCAGGGCGACAAGAAGCCGGGTGACGTCAGCGGCGACGGCGTGGGTGGCGTCTGGCACCTCGCCAAGGAGTAATACCAAGAAGCATTGAAAATGACTCTTGGTATTCCGCTTGCGGATTTCTCATGCACCTGATGCAAATGAGAAATCCGCAATGGCCTCAATGAGCGGATGCGTCAGCATCTTCGCGAGTTGCTATAAGGTCGATCATGCCGGGCTTCCTGGACGATATCGAAACGCTGGTGCCCGCCCTGCGACGCTACGCAAGGGCGCTCACCGGCAATGCCGATCGGGCCGACGATCTCGTCCAGGATTGCCTCGAGCGCGCGATTTCCAAGCAGAGCCTGTGGCGGCCCATCGGTCCGGTCCGCCCCTGGCTGTTCAAGATCATGATCAATCTCCACCGGAACGACCACCGCAAGCGGCGTGGCTCACCCGAGCCGGAAGCGCTGGAGCTTCTGTCCGTCGAACCGGCAAGCCCGGCCACGCAAGGCGCGCGCCTGGCTCTCGCCGAGACGGCGGCGGCGCTCGATCGCCTGCCGGTCGAACAGCGCGAGGCGCTGCTGCTTGTGGCGCTGGAAGGGCTGAGCTACGCAGAGGCGGCCGGCGCTCTGGACATCCCCGTGGGCACTCTGATGTCACGCATAGGTCGTGCGCGCGAAGCCCTTCGAACCATGGTTGATGGACCGGGACCGAGACTGAGGTCGGTGAAATGAACAGCAAGACCACCATCACCGAGGCTGACCTCAACGCCTATGTCGACGGCGAACTGACGCCCGAGCGGCTGGCGGCGGTCGAAGCCCACCTCGCCGATCATCCGAGCGATCGCGAACGCGTCGCCGCCTGGCGGGCGCAGACCGCGACCTTGCGCTCCCTTTTCGGTCACGTGGCCGAGGAAGCGCCGCCGGCGCGACTGTCGCCATGGCGTCTCGCAGCCGAGCGGCGCCGAAACATCAGCCGCGTTGCGATGGCGACGGCGGCGGCGCTTGTGCTCGTCGTTCTCGGCGCCGGCGGTGGCTGGATCGGCCGTGGCCTCATCGTGCCCGATGCGGCCGAGATGACGCTGGTGAGCGAGGCGGAAGCCGCCCACACCCTTTACACGCCCGAGGTTCTGCACCCGGTGGAAGTGGGGGGCGAGGAAGGCGCGCATCTTACCAAGTGGCTGTCCAAGCGCCTCGATCGCAGCCTGATCCTCCCCGATCTCACGCCGGAAGGCTTCTCCCTCGTCGGCGGCCGCCTGTTGCCGGCGGCGCGCGGCGCGGCGGCGCTGCTGATGTATGAAAACCGGGACGGTAGCCGCGTGACGCTCTACGTCGTGCCCGAGGCAGGCGGCGAAGCGGCCATGCGCTTCACGACGAAGGGCGATCTCACGGCGGTTTCCTGGCAGGTGGAAACGCTCGGCTGCGTGCTGGTGGGCAGTCTGCCGCGCGAAACGCTGACGAAGCTCGCCAAGGCAAGCTACGGCAGCCTCGATTCCGGGGCGAACATCTAGAGCAACTCCAGCAAAAGTGGATACCGGTTTTGCGCCCGGAGTTGTGTGAAAACAAAGAGATAGAGCACATTGGCGAACCAGAGTTCGCCGGACGTGCTCTAGCCGGCGCCGTCTGCGCCGCCACGCCCCGGCTGGAAAGCCGCTAAAGCCTTGTTTCCTCGGTGCGTCTTCGACTGCGCATTTCGCGCCAAGCCTTCATTCTGGGGGCGATGCCCATCGCGACGGGCACGGCGATGATGAAGCTCAGGCCGACAGCCCACGGCACCAGCACGTCCGCCTGTTCTTCCAGAGGGGTCGCCATGACGATGACCATGCCGATGCCGAACAGGACACCTTGCACGATCAGGTAGATCAGCAATGTGAGCATGATGCGGATTCTCATCGTCGTCTCCTTGAAGGTCACCTCTACCTTCAACGCGGAGACCGCCCGCCGGGTTGCACCCAGAGCGGCAAAGCGGCGGGAAAATGGGCATTTCGGAGGGCCGGCTGCAATTGACGGTGCATTCGCCGCATCGTTATATACTTCATAGTATAACGATGCGGCGGTTCCGCAGCCGGCCCCGACACTGGTTTCGACGACGGATGCAAGTCCGGGGACGACGCGCTGAGCCGCTTCCGCGAGAAGGGGGATCGGAATGGCTTTCATGACGCGACGCGCCTTTGTGGGCGCTGGACTGACGCTGGCGGCGCTTGGGGCAAGTCGCCGATCCCATGCCGGTACGCTTGACGGTTTGCAGGTGCTGGGCGCGCCAAATGGGGCGACGGTCGTTCTCTCCGATCTCGTCGCCAACGGCGGCCTCGCCAAGGTCGCGCCGGATGCCAGTTTCCGCCTCTGGCGCACGACCGACGACCTCAGGGCGGCCATCGTGTCGGAAAGCAGTCTGCTTTACTCCACGCCCAGCCATGTGCCGGCGAACCTCGTCAATCGCGGCATGCCGCTGAAGCTCGCCGCCATCATCGGCATGGGCCACCTGTCGGTGGTCGCCGCTGACGAGGGCATCAAGACCATGCACGATCTTGCCGGTCGGACCGTGCTGAGCTTCTTCCGCCACGACATGCCCGACCTGGTGTTTCGCGCCATCGCCCGCATGGAGGGCATGGACCCGGACAAGGACTTCGATCTGCAGTATGTCCAGACCCCGCCCGAGGCGGCGCAAATGCTGGCCGCCGGCAAGGTCGACGTCGCCGTATTGTCCGAACCGCCGACCACGGCCGCCATCATGATGGCCGGGCAGAAGGGGCGGGTGCTGCGGCGGGTGCTCAACCTCAACGACCTCTGGGGCGTCCACAAGGGCAAGGCCCGCATTCCCATGGTCGCCGTCGCACTGCACGAGAAGCTGATCGACACCGCTCCCGAGGTGGTCGCCGCCCTTGGCGGCGGGCTTGCCGCCTCGCGAGACCATGTATTCGCCGACCGGAAGGCGGCGGCGGCCTTGGCCGAGAAGACCATGGACATGAAGCCGCAGCTTTTCGAGAAGGCGTTCGACCACTTCAACATCGACGTCGTCTCGGCGGCGTCGGTCAAGGGCGAGCTGGTCGCCTTCTACGAAGCGCTGCTGGAGCTCGAGCCGGCCTCGCTCGGCGGCAAGCTGCCGCCCGACGACTTCTACATGGACCTGCCGGGATGAGCATCCGAAGCTTCCAGGCCGGCGATGGACTGTTCGGCGGCCTCGGCCTGCTGCTGCTGGCCGTCGGCTGGAGCGTGGTCAACCGGGTCTCCGGCCCGTTCGTGCTGCCGTCGCTGGGCGATACGGCCGGGGCCTTCCTCGCCCTGCTCGCCTCTGGCAGCGTCGGTCGGGAGCTCGGAACCACGCTGCTGCACGCCGTGGGCGGTGCCGCCCTGGGCACGGCGATCGGCTTCGGTCTCGGACTGGCGGGCGGTCTGCGACCGTCGGTCGGCGCCACGCTGCGTCCGATGGCCGTCACGGTTCTGGGCATTCCACCGGTCGCCTGGGTTGTGCTGGCGCTGCTGTGGTTCGGCCCGGGCCTGTTCAGTCCGCTGTTCACCGTGACGGTGACGACCGCGCCGATCCTGTTCGCCTCGACATTGCAAGGCGTGGAGGCGCGCGACCGGGGGCTCGTCGAGATGGCCGACGTCTTCAGGCTGTCGCGCCGCACCCGTTTCTTCCGCCTGCTGTTGCCGGAGCTGGCGGTCCACGTGGCGCCAGCCCTTTCCACCACCTTCGCCCTCGCCTGGAAAGTGGCGCTGACGGCCGAGGTGCTGGGCGACGGTAGCGGCGTCGGCGGCGCCTTCGCCACCGCCCGCGCCCATCTCGACCTCGCCGAGGCGATGGCCTGGATCTGGCTCGTCGTCGTCTTCCTGCTGGTGACCGACGGCCTGCTGCTCGGCCCGCTCCGGCGCTGGATTCGCGGCAACCGGGCAGCGGACACCACCGCCCGCGCCACCGGACCAACCTGCGTCGGCATCGGCTACGCCAAGGAACGAGGCTGATGCTACGGTTTGAGAAAGCCACCTGGCAGGCCGGGCATCAATCGGTTCTCGAAGAGCTCGACCTCACCATTCCACCCGGTCAGCTGGTTGTCATGCTCGGCGCCTCCGGCGTTGGAAAGACGTCGGTGCTGCGCCTTTCAGCCGGGCTCACCCAGCCCTGGTCGGGCAGGGTGAATAACGGCTTTGCCAGCACGGCCATGGTGTTCCAGGAGCCGCGCCTGATGCCCTGGGCGACCGCCCTCGGTAACGTCGCCCTGGTGCTGGAAGGCGAGGAATCCCCCCGGCGGGCCGAGATCGCCGCCGCCTGGCTCCGGCGTCTCGGCTTCGGCGAGGGCGACATGGGCAAGCGACCGAGACAGCTGTCGGGCGGCATGCGCGCCCGCGTCGCCATCGCCCGAGCCTTCGCCACCGGGGCCGATCTGGTGCTGATGGACGAACCTTTCGCTTCGCTCGACCTTGGCCTGAGGCGCAACCTTCAGGTCGAGGTGCGTCGCCTTGCCAGCGAAACCGGCGTGGCGGTCCTTTTCGTCACCCACGACCTCACCGAAGCCGTCAGCCTCGCCGACCGCATCGTCGTCCTGGCCGGCCGCCCGGCCCGCATCGTCGCCGACCTCCGCCAAACTCCACCAGACCGCCTCTCCGCCGTCTGGGAAGCCGCCGCCGCTCTTTCTACCCGACCGGAGCTGGAGTCGGTGATTGTGGGATTGGGGGCGTAGTCGGTTGCCGGGATGATCGACTGGAACAGAGCCGGCAAGAGGTGGCCTACCTCGCGCGGACGAGTTCCTGCGCGATGGTCATGGCGACAAGCTGGGCCTCGGTCGATGCGCCAAAAGCCTTGCACAGTCGATCCAGAATGGCATCGACCGTTCGGACCGACAGCTTGAGACGGGCGGCGACGGCGGTTCGTGAATGACCCTGGGCCAGGAGGGACAAGACGATCGAGTCTTCGCCGGAAACCGGCTGAAGTCTGGGTGCCAGCGGAACGACGAGCCGAGTCCTGGTGAACGACAGCAGGAACTCGGCGCGGCGACCGTTGCCGCCACAGGGCAGTAGCAGCCGGTCGTAAATGGCGAAGACGTCCTGGATCTTGGCCTGAACGGTATCTGTGCTCGGACTCGAGCTTTCGCGGGCGTCGAGGTAGAACGGCACGAGGAAGGACAGGACGTAATCGCTGTCGGCATACTCGCCCAGTCGAGTCCACTCCGAGCGCATGTCCACGTTGTGACGGCGAGCCTCGCAGCGGAAATCGTAGGGATCGTCCACGGCCACTTGCAGGAAAGTGATGTTCGTCGACTGGTCTGCCGGCTGCCCGAGTTTGTCTACGACGAGCTGGGCGGATTTCGCGTCGGTTGGCTTGGCGTCGGACCATGCGCTGATCGCGCAGTCGAAAACATCGAGCATGACTCATACTCGTACTGATAGTGGCGACAAACTACACGTTGCCGAGTGAGTCACAACCTTTAATCTGCGCTCAGATCAACGATTTGCAGCCTGGAAGTGTCCCCATTCGTCGACCGGGCACCAGGTCCGCCGGGCTCCGGACAGGTTTGCCGCGCCAAGGCATGCCAGCTGCCGTGCGAAGGGCCAAGGTCGACCGCTCGCCCGTTTGCAAAAACAAACTCGGAAATCGATGCAAAGGAAAATGAGATGGTGGGAGAAGTAGGACTCGAACCTACGAAGGCCTAGCCAGCGGATTTACAGTCCGCCCCCTTTGCCGCTCGGGACATTCTCCCATCCCGCTCCGCCGGTGCCCGAAGGCGTTGGCTGAACGGGCGCTCTTATGGCGACCATGCCGGGCGCTGTCAACCCCATGGCCCGATTGTTTTGTCGACAATGCGATTGTCCCCAGACGGAAGGCGGAAACGCGCGGGTGGGTCGAGGACGGCTGGCGAAGAAAAAGCCGCGCCTCTGGCGCCGGCCGGACGCCACGGCTATAAGCGCGGCATGTCCGACGATACACCTTCTTCCAAGCGTCCCTTCAGGAAGCCCGGCCGCCCGCAGGGGCGGCCCGACGGCAAGTCCGGCCCGCGCGAGTTCCGTCCCCGTCCCAAGCGCGAGCGCGAGGCTGGCGAGGCGCTGTGGCTCTACGGTCTGCATACGGTGGAGTTCGCGCTGAGGAATCCGCGCCGAACCGCCCTGCGTCTGCTCGCAACGCGCAACGCGCAGGCCCGCCTTGCCGAGCGCTTTCCCGAGGGCAAGCTGCCGATCGTGGTCGAGGAGGCGTCTCCCTACGTGCTCGACCGGCTGCTGGGCTCCGAGGCCGTGCACCAGGGCTGTGCGCTGGAGGTCCAGCCGCTCAAGCCGCTGACCACGCTGGAAATGGCTGGCGCCCGTGTCGTGCTGGCGCTCGACCAGGTCACCGATCCGCATAACGTCGGCGCCATCCTGCGCTCGGCCACCGCCTTCGCCGTCGATGCCGTGCTGACCACGACGCGCCACAGCGCCGCCGAATCCGGCGTGCTGGCCAAATCGGCCTCCGGCGCCCTCGACGTCGTGCCGGTGACCACCGTCCGCAATCTCGGCGACACGCTCGAAGAAATGAAGGCCGCCGGCTTCACGGTGGTCGGTCTCGATTCGGAAGCCCCGGAACCGCTCGACGAGGTGCGCCTTGCCGCGCCGGTCTGTCTGGTGCTCGGCGCCGAGGGCAAGGGGCTGCGTCAGCGCACCCGCGAACTCTGCGACGTGCTCGCCCGCATCGACATGCCCGGCGAGATCAAGAGCCTTAACGTCTCCAACGCCGCCGTGCTGTCGCTCTACATGGTGCGCAAGGCTATCGGCTGAAGCCGTGTGCGGTCAGGGTTGCGCCTGACCGTGCGTTCGGCTATTCGAAACTCCGCGCCGGCGTAGCACAGCGGTAGTGCAGCGGTTTTGTAAACCGAAGGTCGGGAGTTCGATCCTCTCCGCCGGCACCACTTTTCCACACGAATCTATCGGCCGATCCATTGCGCCATGCCGATGGACGCGGGCGCTGTCGGCTCGAAGCCATATTGGGCGTAGAGGTGTTTGGCGTCGCCGTCGGCGATCAGACTGACGTAGGCTTCCGCCGGGGCGATTTGCCGCAGTTCCTCCATCAGGGCCGACATGATCGCCTTGCCGAGGCCGCGCCCCTGGTGATCGGGCTCCACGGCGATGTCGACGATCTGGTAGCAGAGCCCGTCGCCCATCACACGCCCCATGCCGACCACGCGCTCGCCATGCCGGACGAGCGCCGCCGTGACGGTGTTGGGCAGACCGGCGGCGGCCGCCGTTTCGCTGCGCGGCGTCAGGCCGGCCACGCGGCGCAGGCGGCAATAGTCTTCAATGCTGGGTCTCTCGACACTCACGGTGTAGTCATCCGTCATCTGCGGCAGTGCTCCATCCTTTGGCGCCGACGGTGTCCGTTTTCTCCAGGCGACGCAACGACGAGGGGCGGCGGAGGCTTGTTGGGAGAATATTTTACCTTGCCTTCCGCCGGCCGGATGCTCTTCAAGGATGTCATGCCGGATGTCTGCATATCCGGGCCGGATCGTGCAGCCGGGAGACTTGAAACGTGCGTCGCGCCTTGACCCTGGTCAGGCGGCGGGCCATCAGCGCCATTCCGGTGTTGCTGATCGTCGTGGTCGCCACATTTCTGATGCTTGAGGCGGCGCCGGGCGACGCGGTCGACGCCTATCTCCTGTCATCGGGCGGTGGCGACGCGGCGCTCGCCGCCAGCCTGCGCGCCCAATATGGCCTCGACCAGTCGCTCCTTTCGCGCCTGTTGCTCTACATCACGGCGCTCGGCCGGCTCGATCTCGGCTGGTCCGTCGCCTTCGAGCGGCCGGTCTTGGCGCTCATCGCCGAGCGACTGCCGACGACGCTGCTGCTGATGGGCTCGGCCACCGCGCTGTCCTTCGGGCTCGGCTCGCTGCTCGGCGTCGTTGCCGGCGGCCGGCCCGGCTCCTTCCGCGACCGGGTGCTCTCCATCGGCGCGCTGACGCTCTATGCCATCCCGGGCTTCTGGCTCGGCCTCGTGCTGGTGCTGGTCTTCTCGGTGTCGCTGAGGTGGCTACCCATCGCCGGCATCGAGACCATCGCCTCCGGCAAGCACGGCCTTGCCCGCGCCGTCGACATCGCCCGCCATCTGGCGCTGCCGGTCGCCGCGCTGGGCTTCATCTATCTGGCTTTGTTCCTGCGCGTCATGCGCTCCGCCATGGCAGAGATCTGGCGGCAGGATTTCGTGCTGGCGGCCCGTGCCAAGGGGCTCACCCGACGCCGCATCGTATGGCGGCACGTGGCGCGGGCGGCGCTGCTGCCGGTCGTCACGGTGCTCGGCCTGCAATCGGCCGGCATGCTTGGGGGATCGGTGGTGATCGAGAGCGTGTTCGCCATCCCCGGCTTCGGACGCCTTGCGCAGGAGGCGGTGGCCGGGCGCGACGCGCCGCTCCTGATCGGCATCATCCTGACGTCGGCGGTGCTGGTGATCCTCGTCAACCTCGTGGTCGACCTCCTCTATGCCGTGCTCGATCCGCGCATCGGCGCCTCGGAGGGCGCGGCATGAGCTTTCTGCGCCGTCTGATGTCCATCCCCACCGGCGCCGTCGGCCTCGTGCTACTGGCCGCCATCGCCGCCGCCGCGCTCCTGGCGCCATGGCTGTTCCCCGGCGATCCGCTGCGCATTGCCGGCCCGGCGCTGCTGCCGCCCTTTTCCGACCCGGCGCTGCCGCTCGGCACTGACCGGCTCGGCCGCGACGTGCTGGCCGGCCTCTTTCACGGCGCCCGCACGTCGTTGATCGTCGGTCTTGCGGCGGCCGCCGCCTCGATCCTGGTGGGATCGGTGGTGGGCACCATTGCCGGCTTTGCCGGCAAGCTGGTCGACGAAGCGTTGATGCGCGTCGTCGATGCCTTCCAGATCGTGCCGGGCTTCCTGCTGGCGCTGGCCTTCGTGTCGGTGGCCGGCGGCTCGCTTACCACCGTCATCATCGCCATCGCCCTGTCGTCCTGGGCGCAGCCGGCCCGCCTCGTCCGCGCCGAGGTGCTGTCGATCCGCGAGCGCGATTACGTCGCCGCCGCCCGCGTCATCGGCATGCATCCGCTGGAAATCGCCTTCAAGGAGATCCTTCCCAACGCACTGCCGCCGGTGCTGGCGCTGGCCGCCGTCATCGTCGCCGCCGCCATCCTCACTGAAGCGGCGCTGTCCTTCCTTGGCCTCGGCGACCCCAACGTGGTCACCTGGGGGTCGATGATTTCGGAAGGGCGCAACGTGCTGCGCGCCGCGCCTTTCCTGTCGGTGATCCCCGGCATCGGCCTCGTCGTTGCCGTTCTCGCCGTTTACCTCGTCAGCGAGGCGGCCGGCGAAGCGCTGGGGCGGGGAGGGCAGCGATGACCATGCTCGCCAGCCTCACCGACCTTACCGTCGCCTACCACCGCGCGTCGCCGCCCTCGCTCTCCGGCGTGTCGCTCGACATCGCCTCGGGCGAGATCCTTGCCATCATCGGCGAAAGCGGCTCGGGCAAGTCGACGCTGGTGCGGGCGCTTGCCGGCCTCTTGCCCGAGCGGGCCAGGCTGTCGGGCGCCATCGGCTGGCCGGGGCTTGATGGCGCGCCGCGCGCCGGCCGCGACATCGGCTATGTCTTCCAGGACCCCGGTTCCAGCCTCAATCCGGTACTCACCGTCGGCGAACAAGTGGGCGAGGGCGCACGCCGCCATCTCGGGCTTAGCCGCGCCGCGGCCGAGGCGGAGGCGGCGCGCCTGCTTTCCCGCGTGCACCTGCCCGAGCCGGAGCGTCTGGCGCACGCCTATCCCCATCAGCTCTCTGGCGGGCAGCGGCAACGCGTGGCGATCGCCGGGGCGATCGCCGCCCGACCACGCCTTCTGGTCGCCGACGAGGTCACTTCGGCGCTTGATGTCGTCGTGCAGGCGGCCATCGTCGATCTCTTGGTCGAACTGGTCCGGGCCGACGGCATGACGCTGGTCTTCGTCACCCACGATCTGGCGCTGGCCTCAGGCATTGCCGACCGGCTGGCCGTGATGGCCGGTGGCCGGCTGGTCGAACTCGGGCCGACCGCCGAGGTGGTGGCCGCACCCAAGGCTGCCGAGACGGCCGCGCTGATCGCCGCCCATATCGATCTTGCCACCCCGCCGCTGGTGGGAGGCGCACCATGACGGCGCCGCTGCTCGTCGCTCACGACCTCAGTCGCGCTTTCACCAGCGGTCGCCGCCGTGTCGCCGCGCTCGACGGTGTGTCGCTCTCCATCGCGCCGGGGGAAACGCTCGGGCTCGTCGGCGGCTCCGGCTGCGGCAAGTCGACGCTGGCGCGCGTTCTCACCCGGCTCGTGCCACCGGAGAGCGGCTCCATCGCCTTCATGGGCGACGACTGGCTGGCGCTTTCCGGTGGTCGGCTGCGCGCGGCGCGCCGCCATCTGCAGATGGTGTTTCAGGACCCGTTGGCCGCCTTCAATCCCCGCGCCACCGTCGGTGGGGTCATTGCCGACGCACTGCGCATTCACGCCGTGGTGCCCAGGGAAAAGCGCCGCGCCGAGGTGGGGCAACTGATCGAGCGGGTCGGCCTGCCGTCCGGCCTCGAAGAGCGGTCGATCCGCGACATCTCCGGCGGCCAGCGCCAGAGAGTGGCCATCGCCCGCGCCATCGCCGTGCAGCCGCGCCTGATTGTCCTCGACGAAGCGGCCTCGGCGCTCGACGTGTCGGTGCGTGGCCGCATTCTGGAACTTCTTGTCGACGTGCAGCGGGAGACCGGCGTCGCCTACCTGTTCATTTCGCACGACCTTGCCGTGATCCGCGCCGTGTCGCACCGCATCGCGGTGATGGCCGCCGGACGCATTGTCGAGGAGGGACCGGCGGCGGCCGTGATCGCCGCGCCGGCCTCCGACACACTCAGGGAACTGATCGGCGCGGTGCCGGCCCTCAAGGGAAACCCTCAGGCATGAACGACTTCGACCCCAAGCTTCTCCTCGATACGCCGCCGTTTCCCGCCGAGCGAGTGGCCGGCCTCGCCGACCGTCTGGCGCGCCTGATTGGCGCCTCCGGCGACGTGCTTCTGGTTCAAGCCGAGGCGGTGGTGGCGCTGGAGGCGGTGGCCGCGAGCCTCGGTCGCCCCGGCGTCAAGGCCGTCAACATCGTCACCAGCCCCTATGGCGCCTGGTTCGGGCGCTGGCTGCGCCGGGCCGGTGCCAGCGTGGTGGAGATTCGCGCCGAGGCGGCGCGGCCGGTCAGCGCGCGGGCGGTCGAGGCGGCGCTCGACGCCCATCCCGACGCGAACCTGTTGGCGGTGGTCCACGCGGAGTCGGCCAGCGGCATCCGCAACCCACTGGAGGCCATCCAGCTCCTTGCGCGCGAGCGCGGCGTCCTCACCATCGTCGATGCGGTGGCCTCGCTGGGCGGCCACGATTTCTCCGCCGATGCCTTGCGTGCCGATGTCGTCGTGGTCGGGCCGCAGAAGGCGCTGGCCGGGCCGGCCGGCTTTTCCGCCGTCGCCGTCAGCAAGCGCGCCTGGGCCGAGATCGATCGTCCGGACGCGCCGCAGACCTCTACGCTATCGCTCGTCGACCAGAAGCGCCTGTGGCTGGATATCGGTCGTGGCGCACTGCCGGGTACGCCGTCGCCGCTGGAGCTCTGGGCGCTCGCCGCCGCCCTCGATCGCGTCGAGGCGGAGGGAATGGAGCGCCTCATCGACCGGCATGGCGAGGCCGCCGCCGCCGCGCGGGACGGCCTGGAAGCGCTCGGCCTTGCCCCATGGGCGCGCGCCGAGGATGCCTCCAACCTCGTCACCGCCTTCGCGGTCCCCGAGGGGATCGACGCCCTTCACCTCCTCGAAACCCTGCGGGCCGCCGATCCCGACTTCTCCTTCGGCGTCGGGCCCGGCGCTGAACGCCTCATCCGCCTCAACCACACTGGCCGCCGCGCCGACCCGGCTGTGGTTCACGCGATGATCTCGGTCCTCGCCGCCGCCCTCCGCCGTTGACAAGCTGCCCGCGTCTCCCTAAACATCCCGCCTCGAAGCGGGTGTAGCTCAATGGTAGAGCAGCAGCCTTCCAAGCTGAATACGAGGGTTCGATTCCCTTCACCCGCTCCAGTTTTTCCCATATATTACAATGGGTTGCAGACCTACCGTTGAGCTGCCGTGTCACTCGTGTCACTGCCGTGTCACTCGCCGTTTGACGTTCTTGCTGCGACTCTCGCCTTGGCAATCTTGCGACTTTGCTCTAGCCCATCACCTCGGCTGTAGCGTTTCGTCATTTTGATCGTCGTATGTGTTGCGAGATCCCGGGCGGCCTCAATCGAGCCCATAGCGTCCACCGTTTCGGTCACAGCGCCAGCGCGTGTGTCCATGGACCAGACAGTTGAGGGTACGCCGGCAGCATTGCGGATCGCTCGGAAGCGCGTCGTGTATCGGTTGTCCCACCACGGTTGCCCTGTGTCCTCGCAGATCACCACTGGGCCAATGTCAGGTATCCTGTATGCCTTGAGGGCTTCGACGACGAGCGGGAGCAAACTCAGGTCTCGCGTTACAGCGGCTCCGGTCTTGCTCGTGCTTAGGGTGAGGATGCCGTCCTTCAGGTTCTTGGTCGTGAGGCCCTGCCAACGGAACGGGCCACCTTCTGGCGGCGGTGCCCACTCGCCGATGACATCGATCCGACGCAAGGCTGTTTCGAACTTCAGGGCCTCGACAAAGCCGATCGAGGGATAGCCCTCTATGGCGGACTGCCTGACAATGGCGAGACACTGGTCATAGGTCATTGCGACAGTGCGGGGCTTGGGCTGCTCGAACCGCATATCCGAGAGGATGTCTCGGGCGATGGCGCACCCTGGAAGCCGCTCACCGGCACCGTAGCTGAGCACGATCCGGAGGAGCTTCATCGCTCCGGCTGCGCGACGCTGCCCCTTCTTCCACCATCCATCATACCAGCGGACGAAGTCAGAGCGTTTGAGGACGTCAATGCGCCGGGCGCCGACGCTGGCCGCGAGAACCCGTAGGCTCGGCTCGTAGTCGCGTATCCGGGTCGAGTGCTTGACCTTGTGGATCGAGCTCGTTTTGTCGAAGCGGTAGATCTTGATCAGGGATCCAAGTGTCCCGTCGTAGCGCGGCGGAGCGCCAAGGCTGCGAAGTTCCGCGGCGAGTTCGTCAGTCCGTCGGCGACACTCAGCGGCGACTTGGTCGTCGCTCATGTCGTCAGGAAAACGGAAGCGTGGCAAAACTGGCGGTGCACCGGCTACCGCCCGTTGCGGGCTCCAGTAGCGGACAAGCGTCCCGTCTCTGTTTCGCCGAGAGGTGTAACCCGGCCGGTCGTTTCTCATTCAAAGTTCTCCTGCCCATCGGGGACGAAGGCACCCAGAGGCGGAGCGGAATCGTCTCGCATGGGTAGATCAAGGCTGGCGACTTCCGTGGGTGGGATCACGAGGACCGTCAGCGTCTTCATGTCGATTTGGAGCCGGGACCCTGTTCGGTCGGCGGCGCGCATGACGCGCACGAAATCGGATTGGCGAAGCGAGGGGCGCGCCATCAGTTTTCCCTTTCTACGGTTCTGAGTTCGACAGTGCCGTCCATCCGTTTTCTCCACTTCGACCACGGCTTTTTCGGCTTCGCGCCGATGTGCTTGGCCCGCTTGCGGTGGATGATTGCCTTCTCGGCTACGTCCGTTTTGGTCTTCTCGCCGTGGCACCAATCGCAGGCGACGCGGAGATTTCGTTCCCGGTTCTCGCCGCCGTTGACGAGGGCGATGGTGTGGTCGGCCTGCCAGCGGTCGGCCGGCCCGAGCTTGCGTCCGCATATCTCGCAGCGGCCACCGGCGCGCTCGAACACGCGGACGCGGACACGCGGCGGGATCGCCGTGTCCGGCGTCGCACCGATCCATTCATCCGTGGTCCGGCCGGTCATGGCTCCCTCCAGTGGAAGGTAACGCCATGGTTGGAGCCGAAGGCTTCGATGAGAGCCATGAGGTCGGCCATCTCGCCCTTCGACAGGTCCGACGAGGAGCGCCCCAAGTTCACGAAGCCCTTGCCCTCGATGTTCGGCACAAAGCGGATTTCGGAGTTCAGGGCATCGAGGAAGAGGAGCTTCCAGTCGTCGGCCGATAGCTTCTGGCCGTGCCACGGAAGCTGTTGGGCAACGTCGGTCAGCATCGCCCACATGCGAGCGTTCTGGTCGAGCGTCCGTTGCGGGGCCTTGAACTCCACGCGAGTTTCCGGCGGTGCCTTCTTGATCCACTCAATGGCCCTGAGACGGATCACGTCGTTCGCCAGGACGAGGAGGGCGCGCGACATCACGCCTCCTCTGTCAGCCAGTTCGCATCGAACCTGCGAGCAATGGCGAGCGCGACATTTCGGTCTTCGGCGTCGGCGCAAATGCGATCCACGTCGAAGTCTGCCCAGACTTGGGCGACGTCGCCTTCCTGCATTGCGGCTTCAAGCTGTTCGAACCATGCGACCGGCGGGCGGGCAGTCTCTGGCTCCGGTTCGGGCTTGGCGTCGATCACCGGGACGGCTGGGGCAGCGGGCGCGGGCGGTGCCGGCGGCGCTTTCACCGTCTCGTCGGCCTTCTCGGGCGAGCGGTCCCACTCGTCAGGGTCGATGATGCCGGCGAAGCCGAAGGCGTAGCGGGCCGCCTGGATCATCGCCTTGTGGCGAAGCATGCGCCGGGGCCACTGGCGCCACGTGTCGGTGTTCCGTACGCACTCGGCCATGTACTCGGTCGCGGCGACCGGGTGCGAGCGGTCCTTTCGGTAGATCCGACAGGTGATCGAGACCAACGCGCCTTTGTCGTTCAGCTCGTCGGCGAACTCCATCCCGTCCATAGCCGGATGCGAGTTGATGAGGTTCGCCCATCCGTCGATGGAGACGATGGGCTGAATGCCGCCGCCCTTCGTTGGAAAGGCGAAGATCTCCTTCAGGATCGGGTTGAGGTCGTATTGCTTGGCGACCAGCACGAAGGCGGCGAACTGCTCGTTGGTGATCTCCTTGGGAACCACCGTCGCCCGCAGCGTGTCGGCAAAGACCTTCGGCTCCATGCCGTAGCGGTTGGCCATGTCGACGAGGACGGACTTCCGGCCGTGCTCGACCGTCGCAACTTCATTCATCTGTCAGTTCCTTCCGGCCACCATTCGCGGCGCTCAGCCACGGCGCGGTAAGTCTGTTCGGAAATCGGAGTGGTGCAGACCCAGCTCCACAGCGCGCTGGCCTCGGCCGGTTTGCCGTTGACGAGGCACTGAAACCCTTCTGGGGTCGACCAGATGGCAACAGGGAGGGAAGGGCGTTGAACGCGCTTCCCGTTGACGGTTTCTTTGACGCGCTTGCGCCAGAAGCCGCACCTGGGATCGGCGGTAAGCGGCCCGATCTCGGTGACCTGTTGCCGTGTCAGCCGGCCACCGTCGCCCGCCAAGGCAAGCGCGGCGCGCCAGTAAGCATACGCGTCGCCTGTTCGCTCCTCGGGCATGTCACGCCATCCCAAGGGCGTTCATGTAAAGTTCGAGGATGGCTTCCGCCTCCTGCCGCTCGTCGGGGTCTTGCTTCCTGAGCTTCAGGATGGCGCGGACAGCCTTGACCTCATATCCGCGACCTTTCAGCTCGGAGAACACTTCGGAAATGTCTTCCTGAAGGGCGGCCTTCTCTTCCTCCAGACGCTCGACGCGTTCGATAAATTGACGCAACTCACCGGCAGCAACGCCGCCGTTGTTATCCGTTTCCATGATCTGTCTTTCTGAGGAAATGCCGGCGGCACGTGTCGTGCTGGCTCGATCTTTCGTGCCGCCGGCCAGTTGGGCGTCGCGGCTTTGGAGGGTGAACGACGCCTTGGGAGGTTTGGGGTTAGGCGGGCAGGGCAACCCAGCCGAAGAACCAGACGACGCAGAGTCCGACGAACGCGGACCCCGCAAGGGCTTCACCCACGGCGTTGGTCACGCCGCACGAGCCTTGATCGTCGCCGCGTCGGCAAGGCTGTTGTACTGGCCGTTGAGGAGCTGGAGCACTTCCCGGCGGACGAGGTCCCGTAGGGAGCCATCCGGCGCGCTGGTCCGCAGCGTCTCCGCGTCGAAGTCGTCGGACGGGCCGCCGAAGTCGGAGCAGTAGGAAACGCCGGTGAGCATCCAGTCGCCGCCGTCATGGCGCATGTCGACTTCACACTCAAAGCCGCCGAGGAGAACGCCGCCGGAAAGCTCGATATCCACGTGGGCGGGGAGCGTCACTTCGTCATCGACGAGGTCGACATTGTTGAAGCGGTCGGGATAGGCCGCAACGCGGCTAGACCAGATGGCATCAGCAGAAGAATGGAACATCAGAACCTCCATCGCCGCTTCTTCGTGCCGAGGCAGATCGGCGGCTGATGAGAGGAATGTACGAAAATCATTCACACTAGTCAAGCGCGTTACGGCAATCATACAAGTCGCAGCAGCGCACGATCACTGGTCCCAACGACTCCAGCGGTCGACGGAGGGCAATAACGTTCCTATCTTATCTCTTGTGGGCGACGATCACATTTACAGCCCGCTCTAAAGAGGCTCTAATTGCATCAGTCCCCCATTCGGAACGTTCTTCGACAGTCAAGCCGTTGAATACCCCAACCAGCAGATTAAGATGAAAAACTAGGCCATTAGCTTCAGAAACTGTAAGTGCGGCATGCCGATACTCGATAGTCGGATAAATTTTCTCGAGTGCCTTCAATACGTGGACCCGGTGGTTCATTTCGCCAAGTATATTCTTCGATCTCTCAATTAAATCAGATATTTTCTCATAATACTTGAAAGGTGCATCTTTCTGCTGTGCCCGTTCAGCATCTAGGTATAGACCAAGACTGTTTGTATCAAGCTGATAGGTAAGAAATCCTGGTCGCGCAGACGCACGGTTATACGCTGTTTCCATATGTTTAATAGCAATAGGTATTCTTCCCAAATTCCGTGCAAATATGCTATATTGAAGCCAGAATAATGGCTCATCCTGAATATAAACGTTGTCCCTACCGTTCTCGTATATCGTTCGGATTTGATCGTCGCGATCAGCTTGGCCTTCAAACAACTTAGAAAGAAAACTAAAACGAAGAAGCGAGCCCATCGTTGCTCTGCCCGCGCGCGCGCGCTCAGACTGTGGGTCTTCGCTCTCGTGCATTCTCTTTGCAGCCTGAGAAGCCATACGAAAAATCGCACCTGCAAGTTCGAATGTCTTCAAGTACCTCTTTACAATAAATTCCGAAAGAATCGATGAGTGAGGCGTAATTCGATCTTGAGAAAAGTCGATAAGCTCGTACGCAACTTCTCCAGCTCCTTTTATGACACCGTAAACGTCAATTTTTACTATTGATCTGAGGAAATCAATTTCAGTGTGAAGACCAAGAATTTTAAGTATACTTGAGCATAAGAAAATGAACTTGGCGTCACCATTTTCGAGAATAGGCTTCATGGCCTTGTCGATGCGTGAGGCGACGTCCGTATTCTCAAATACGGAAAGTACGATATCTCGGAACTCGGCTCCCTCTTTAAACCGGTCGAAAAATGAACTCGGTGCAATTCCACATTTGTCTAGCAGGTGGAAAATCTCTCGCAACTCTCCTGCGGATAGGTAGTTCAGGTTAATGCGACTAACTGACCCAGTGGCTATTGATGCTATTTCGCTGTAGCGAACGAGTTGAGTACTAGTATTTACCTCAATTACGAATCGTGCGTCCTCTCTGATGGTAGAAAAACTATCCATAAGTTTATATGCAGTGTCATAGTTGCTAAAAAAAAGAACCACCTTGGGTATTGTTTTAAGAAATTCTATTTCATCAGCGGTTGGCACAAAATCGTCCCTGACAAAAAAGCATGTTGAGTGTGAAACCGTTAAGTGCGCGGCTAAGCTATATGTAAAAATAGTCTTACCATTTCCTATTTGTGAGTGTATTATGAGTGTCTTGGAGCTATCGAGTGCCTCATCGCACTCGAGAAGGCGCTTTTTCCGGATGAGTATATATTTTGATTCTGGGAATGTCGCAATCAAACGACCAATATTGAACTGCCCAAGAGAAAAAAGAGATTCAACTTCGATTGGTGTGGGGGGAGCGAAGAGCTTACGGTCTTTGTCTATGTCAAAGTAGCGGACAGAGCGAAGGGCCGCTGGATGGCTTGGTTTAGGTTTTGAACTCGCGTGCCGGCACTTCTCTGCAAACCCTTCCACTCCGAAAGACAATCTGGTTCCGTACGGCGTCAGTTTATCCAGGGCCACGGGGTTAGATGTTGGAAGTAGTATGAAAAACGTCTTGCTGATATATGCTGGATTAAGTGATAGGTATTTAGCGGGTTCAAAGTCATTTAATTCATACCCTAAGAAAAATACGTTTTCTGATATTAATAAATCTCGTTCAAAGATAGACCACCAAGGAGACTCGATCGCTCGCTGTTGTGCATAAGAATAATGTGTGAGAACTAATTGTGTGAGGGCGTTGTTGGCCGTGCATTTATGAATGTATCCGTGGAGATGCACGACAGAATTACTTGAGATGTGTTTTGGGACCGGATCTTCCGTAGAGTACGAGGTGCGTTTTTCGGTTTTTTCTAGTCGACTGCTATGAAGCTCGACCGAGTCGTCGTAGTTTGTTGTAAAAATTCGCATCCATTTCTTTGAAAGAATAGTCTTTTGATCTGGGGATAGCTCAGAAGTAACGAAGTTAGATCTTAGAAATTCGTGGATATCGACTAAGTTGTTTCTATCCGCATATCCTGCCAGATGCTGCAGTTCGGAGCGGTCTTCGGGGGGCAGTTTGCATTCACTTCGCAGTTCTGCCTCAAGCTCACTAACGAGGGGAACTAGTTTGTTCTGGATGTTGTGCGCGGCATGAGCGAATCCCGCACCTAGAAATAGAATCGACGTAGATGGGTCGAATTGATCTGGAAAATCCATAAACGTCTCTCCAACCACATTTAGTAGCCTGCGCCTCGCCCAAAGCGCTAGCGCAATCGAATACCCTACGCTCCTCGCGAGAGCTTATCTTGCTCGCATTCGGACAAACTTGCCGATTACCTGTCCAATGATGCGGACTGCGCCCAACGGGCGCCAAAAATCGGGGACTGCCGGATTATCTGAGGTAACCCATAAGCGTGGCGGTAGCTCATTTCGGTCGATACGCAGGCGCTTGACCATGGGCCCGTCACCATCGTCGATTACGTAAATTTCCCCTGACTTAATTCGCTCGGTTGGCTCGACAAACACGATGTCATCAGTGTTGAGCCCTGGCTCCATTGAGGTTCCGTCAACTGGGAGTGCAAACACTTTCTTGGGGGGTGTCCCAAGGACTGTGGGAGGTACGACCCATTCTTGGGTGACCAAATGGCCGGTTGTAATCCCGCCCCTGTTGAGCGTGACTACTGACCCTACAGTGCCGTGGCCAGTACCTGCACGAGCATCTATCTGCGGGAGCCCACCGGGCATCGAGGGCTTCCAATTGTCACGATACTCGTTAGCATTGCTCTCTTCAAAAGGGACGCGCTGTGGTTCTATTGGCTCGCCCATTGAAGGCGCTGCGATCTCGAGGTAGGCCGCAATCTTTGGTATCTCATCGACCTTGATGCGACGCTTCCCTTTCAGCATTTGTGTGATTTGAGGATGCGCAATACCTAACGCGTTGGCGATGCCAATCTGCGTCTTCCCTGGGCGCTTTAGCCCTTCGCGAATCCACTCGACGAAACGATCACTCATTGGTTGAAAATCGCACATCATTGGTTGGGACCCAATTTTGAAAATCGAACATTGTATCTTGCCTTACATGTACGAATAACGTACATTTTATGGATGCGATGCGAACCTGCGAATAGCATTATCAACCTGCTCGGCGGTCCTACTGCGGTGGCTCGGGCTACGGGTGTCACCATTCACACAGTCATGCGCTGGAGAATGCCCAGAGGTGACAGTCATTGTCGAAACTTGGGAGGGACCGGGGGCATAATTCCTCACTGGCACATACCGGCAATTCTTGCGGCGGCTGCTGCCGATGGCGTTTCGCTCGCAGCGAGCGACTTTCTTCCTCTAGTAATGATGTGTCCGTCCTCCGCTTCTTCAAAACCGCAGACTCCACGGATGCAAACCATATCGTTGGAAAGCACAAATGTGTCGGAGTTCTCCTCCGAGATCTCGGATTCTTGCACCGAGAGCTCGGAACTTTTCACCAAAACGCGGAAGGAGACTTTGTAATGCGTAGCTCCGCGCCGGACGCGGCTGTTCTGCTTCGGCAGATCGCCCGGAACGCGACCGACGATTTTGTATCGGTCAAGGAGGCGATCAACCTTGTTCACCGTGCCCTGTCGAAGCGCCTGCCCGGTCTCAAGGTCTCTCGCGTCGAAGATATCTGGCGAGGCGAAGCCCGCCTTATCCGGGCTGAGGAAATGGACGCCATTCGCGCCGAAGCCGACGCCAAACTCCAAAAGGAAGCCCAGCATGCATACGGACAGGTTCGCGAGGACATCCGCCGCCTCGAAGCCCTTGTTCTGGCAATCGAGAACCAGATTAGCGCTGGCCATCAGTCGGCTTTCGCATGCGCTGGCGCACCGCATCGCACCATGGCTCGATGAGTAGTAAACGGCGGAAAACCGGCGAATAGGACCAAATCCTGCGGCTCCGAATGAAGGCCTTACCATCGCGACCATGTCGCTTAAGGCAAACGGCATCGCCTTCATTCCGGGGACCGCAGGTGAGGGCGGGAAACACCTAGAGTTAGGAGACTGGTCAAATGGCAAAGCAGTCAACTCCCGTCCGCATCCGCCGCATCCTCATCCGTCTGGCTGGAGGCCAGACCCTATGCAAGTCGTTCGCTCCGAACGGTGGTGATCTCCGCTTCTGGTTCGAGCCAAGCCAAAAGGACGCCCCGCTCAAGACTTGTCTCGATGCCATCGCCAAAGGGTACATCGTGGCCAACGGCGACGGGTTGTTTGGAGACAGCCAAACCTACAGGGCGGTCAAATGAACGCGCCCCAGTTGCTTCGGGCTCGTCGGCGCCGGCACGACGAAGACGACATTCAAGCGTCGCTCGTCGAACACCTCAAATGGCGGTTGGCGCGCGGCGTCGTTTGGTACGCCGTGCCCAACGGTGAGAAGCGCGACAAGATAACGGCAAGCCGGTTGAAGCGGCTCGGCGTCAGGGCAGGGGTGGCCGATGTGGCCTTCGTCCTGCCGGGCGGCGCGGCGGCCTATCTGGAGCTGAAGGCTGGCAAAGACGGCCGGCAGTCGGACGAGCAAAAGCAGTTCGAGGCCGACGTAGTCGCCGCCGGTGCGCGCTACGCGCTGGCGCGAACCCTCGATGACGCCCTTTCGATCCTTCTGGAGTGGGGAGCGATCCGGTGACCTCGCCGATCGCCGCTCATGTGGATCTGGTTCGCCTTCTCTACATCGAGGAGCGCGACCACATCCAGAACATCCGCTCGGCCGCTGCCCGCCGTGGCAACAGCCTTGAGGTGAGAGCGGCGCGGGCAAGCCTCGGAACGATCTCGGTCAAAGAACACCGGCTCGACGCACTGGCGAGCCTGGGCAAATTCCTTTCGGAACTGGAGGCGGACGTGAAGACGCGGCCAAGCGAGGGCGACCAATGAGCATCGCCAGCCTTATCGAAGACATGGCCGCCGCCGGTGCTCCCATCAGCGCCATCGTCATGGCCGTCCGTGAGATCGAAGAAAGGGACGCGGTCGACGCCGAGCGCCGCGCCAAGGCGGCCGAGCGCAAGCGCCGAGAGCGTGACAGGAGGCGTGACAGTCACGCGACAGTCACGGGACAGTCACGCGACACCCCCCAATCCCCCCCGCTTTCCCCCACACCCCCTAACACCCCCCCTATATCCCCCCAGACTATACCGGACGAGGCGCGCGACGCGCCGCTCGATCAGGGGCCGGTTTCGGAGCCGGATTACGAAACGCTCGGTCGGGAACTGGCGAACGCCGGGGGCAGGGCGCTGGTCAATCCAGCCGGGGCCCCGGGGCTCCTCGTCCTCTCCGATCCGATGAACTGGATCCGCAACGGCTGCGACCTCCAGGCCGACATTCTCCCGGCCATCCGAGCCCGATGTAGCAGGGCGAGACCATCGAGCATCCGTTCCTGGAACTACTTCACCGAAGCCGTCTACCAAGCCCGCGACAACCGCCTGAAGCCCACACCGGAGCCGAACAATGTCCAACCGTCCCGCACTTCCCGCTCCGCAGCAGCTTCACCCCATGACAACCTCTTTGCCGCCCTCACTGGTCGAGCTGGAACGTACCTTGAGGCCCGAGGAGGCAGCGAGCCGGACCCCGACGCTGAGCCGAGCGCTTACGACGGCCGAACGATCGATCTTGTCGCGGTTGGTCGATGATGTCGCCCCGTTCGCCGAAGCCAAACCCGATCCGGTCACGGCGTTGCGCGAAGTCGCCCGGCTCCTTCTGGCCTTCCCGGTCTCGAACCTCAGCGTAGCCGCTGCGGAGGCCCGCTCGGAGGCTTACGAGATTGCCATCGAGGACGTACCCGCCTGGACCGTCAAAGCCGCTGCACGACGCTGGATCAAGGGCGAGGTGGCCAACCTCGGCGACAAGGTGAACCTGAGCTTCCCGCCGTCGCCGCCGCAGCTACGCGCGCTCGCGCTCGACGAATGGGCGAAGGCTCGCGGCGCGCTGTGGCGCTATCGGCGGCTTATGGCGGGAAGGGTGGCAAGAAAAGTCCCGCCGGAGAAGCGCCGACCTCTGCCAACTGAGATGTTGAGTGGCCTGGGTAGGGATTTGTCGGATGGAACGACTGTCCGCCGGCCAGCCTAATCCACCAGTAGGTCCGCTCTACCTACTCTTTTGAGCTCGCCTTCGAACCATGATCGATATGCGGGCGATGCTGCCTCAAGAGCTTCAGGGACACTGATCTCGGTAACGTCGAAGTCGTTGGGCACTGAAAAACGTAGCTCGCTGCGCAGCAACGTTTGGACTAGGTAGTCATAACTGACGCTGGGGTCTCCATGGTATTCTATCGCGAATATACCAAATTGACTCGCAATAAGCGGGTCAATGATCGTATAGATGAACTCAAGGGAGAGACCTCCGAGGTCGCTGTCGTCCGGTGGGCAGAAATGTTGAATAGCATTGCGCGCGCGTCGGAGTTGTTCAAAGCAGTTCGTGTTAGCAATCCGGATTCCCGAAGAAGCCCATAGTATTTGTGGTAGCCTTTCAAAATCGTGCGTTCGGCCACGTCTAATTAATGTGTCAACATCGATCTCGTCCGTTCGATTGTCATCAAGGCCGGAAATGTCTTTGAACAATAGGAGCGGGTGCTCATAGGCAATGACGGCCTTTATGAAGAGCTCGCCTGCATGCGCGGCGTTTAGTACCGATAGCGTGGGCCAATACTCGTTACCGGGGTCCATGAAGACGGCCTGCATGTTGGCTTGCGTCAAGGCTGCCGTTGCCAACCCAAGAATGCGTTCGGGGATGCCTTTGAGCTCGTCATTCATTTGGCTTGTCCTCTCTTGGCTATCCTATCCGGTAGGCTCGTCACTCATAGTAGCAAACCGGCTCCCGCCCGCCCGGCCGACTATAGGCGCTTCGCCCGCCGCAACGACTTCCGTTCCTTGCGTAGTCATAGGGGCAATCACAGCTCCCATAGACCGGATCTCGGATCGGATTCCCTGGCGCCGGCTGGGTACGTAGCTTTGGAGGGCTGGGCTTCGCGGCCTTGAGGGCCGGGGCCGCTTTGGGCGCGGCTGATTGTGCGGGCGCAACGAGAGCCGCTGTCGTCCCTTCCGCGACGTAGTCCCTATGCACCCAGCCTGTGAGACCGAGCGAAGGGACGCTGACCTTGAGCCGGTCTCCGGATGAGGCAGAAACCTCGACGGCCGTTCCCTTCTTCAGCGTCCGGATAATGGGCGCGTCCGCCGCCTCAGTGGACCGTAGGCGGACGTTCGCTGTCGTCGACATCGGCCGGCCCCGTTGCTCTGTCGCTTGAGTGTTGCCTGGGGGAATGGGCTTGCTTGTCGTGTCTTCGAGGAGTGCTGCCGGGGGCATCTCCGAGGATCTGATAGACGGTGAGTAGCTGGCCGTCGGAACAGAGGTGACAGCCTTTCGGTCCTCGTGACCACCGCTCAACCACGCGATGATCGCGCCGGCAACAACGATCCAACCTAGGCAACCATTGTTTTGCGCCTTGGCCATGCGCGCGAGCCCAATCCAGCCCGAGCACGATACGCCTCATTTCTCGCGAAGGTAGAGCGCAATAAGCCCGACACGCCTTTGCCCCATGGTTCGGCTTTGGTGTCAGGGAGAGGGCCCGTGAACCCCGCCGCTATGGTTATCCCCAGCTTTTGACCTTGTTGAAATGTGCGGTGAGGGGAAGCCAATAGACTGTTTTTAAACGCTCAGCAGGTGATTTTTAATCAGTGGCTTTCTAGGCTAAGTATCTGAAAGTTAAGGAATGTGTTGTGCGACGCCGGAATCGTACCCCCTAGCAAATGACGGTTGCAACCAAGCTCGGACCGGCTCACTCCTCGGTCAGTTCAACGACTGGAGCAATCAATGTGCAGCGAGGAATTCGAGGCTAGGCGGAAAAGCAGCTCGGGGCTGATGGAATGGTTAGGCAGGGGGGCTTCGCCGCTCCGTGTTCACTGGGTCGACGGCTCCGCCATGGCGCCGACGCTTAGGCCCGGTGATGCCGTCTTCGTGCTCCCAACGACCTGTTACGAGGGAGAAGGGATCTACCTGGTTGAAGATGGGGGAGACGTTCCCAGCCTCTTCAGGGCAATGACAGGGGCAAGCCGTGAGGATATCCGCCTGTCGTTCGACGCCGCTCCGCACTCCGCATTCACGATGCCGCGCGACAGGTTCAACGAGAGGGTTCTTGGGCTGGTCGTCGCGGAACTGAGAGTGACCCAACCAAGCAAAGCCCGTAAGGCGTTGGGGGCTTCTCGAACACCTTAGGTCCTGGAGACTGTCCTGAGTGGCATGATGCAGCGTTTCTTTGGCTACCCCCGCTGCAACCAATCAATGATCGCGCCGGCAACCAAATTCCGTCTTGGCCATGCGTGTTCGAGCAATCCAGCCCGAGCAAGATAGACTGGATTTCCAGCGAGCTAAAAATAACCCTGAGACTGGTGGTCTACTCGTCGACTGGAATGGTCAAGTCAAGGATCTCGCCTGAATCGTTTGCTCCCGGATGCGAAACTCCACACGTTTCAAGTTGCTCTTTTGTCCATCTATTCCGGTTTAGAACGTAGTCTCGATAGATGTGGACGCCATCTTGATTATACGTGTCGCCGTAACCCCACTCAAGTATGCCGTGTTGCCCCTCCCCACACTGACGTTCGACCGGTAGTTCTCCTGCAAAATCGTCTGGCAGGAACGGGGGGGCTAATTCTTTACAATAATACGATCCAGACAGCATATTGGCCGGCATGACACCGAATTCGGTGAAGTCCGCGCCAGACACGTTCGAATCCTGAAATTCGGATATGCTTTCATCACCGTAGTTGAATATTCTTCTCCCGTTTCTGAATGTTGCCGCGACAAAAAACGCGCCTTGAAAGACGTGCTCATCGTACTCGAAGTCGTCGAATATTGTTGCGGAGTAGTCTGTTCCGTGACCGGAAAATCCAGACAGTGAGACTGATGTAAAGTTTGATCTAACAAAGCTAGACTCAGGAGTTATTACATTATCTAGGCCTCTATCGGTATCAATTGATATATTTCTAAATACGGACTTATAGAAATCTGCGAATTTTATAGATGAAAACGAAATTGATGATTTCTTACTAATGCCGATAAATATCGAATTGTATAAAGAGGAACAGTTAAATTCGACATTGTTTAATTCAATGTCAGAGAAATAGCTTCCTCCGACATTTGATCCTGAGATATCAAATCCTCTTTGGAATAGTCCGCTAAATATAGAGTTTGGTAAATCGGATTCTCTGATCTTTATATTCTCGGTGAAGGACGATATGAGGCGTAGCCCGCTGTAGTAGGGACGTTCATTGTCACCAACGCGGCTCAGATCTACACTGTCGAGATGTATCCTATGGGTCTCCTTCGTCGGAGGGAGCTCTGTGACCGTTTTCGCTGGTCTGAAGGAGTCCAAATAGACTTCGAACTGGGGCTTTTCTGTCTCCATGAATGGAATCCAGTAGCCGATAAAATCAGATAGACATCTAGCAGGAGCTTTCGCATGAAAATAGTCAAATAAATAACCTTCACCAGCGGCCAGATTTATAGTAATCCAACAGTCACGTGTATTAAGATAGCCAATAACTTCCGCTTTCCCGGAATTACCACCTGCGGGTTGTGTGAGCAATTGCCATGAATTGAATAATTTATTTTCAGAACTATCTTGTCGGTCAACCCAGTAAGAAAATAGTGCCCCAATTATGGCGGCCCCGCCCAGTGCTGTAAGTATTCTAAGGATATGAAATGACTCAAAGATATCTGCCAATGCATCTAGACGGCTACGGCGAGTGAGTGCATTATTAAGTTGTCGCGATCGAATTCTGAATTTCGCCCTAGATAAGCTGCGGAGCTTGGGGTTCTTTTCATTATTTAGAGTCATCGAGAGCTCTTCAGGTCAATTTATTCGAGCATATATGATGCGCTGATTCAATCAAGAGATGTTTGCCAAGTGGAAGCGGACGAATTTGGTTTGTCCCGTCGATTCCTGTCTTCACCCAACTCTCTTGTATGTTGGCTATCAGCCCCAGTTTTCTCGAGGTATGGAAGAAAGATCCATCATCCTCAAGGCGTCACGTCCAATTGCGTAGAACGCATGCCACCTATTCGAATGCTGCTATCTGGTCCCGTCGATAAGGATCATCAGGCGACGGATGGTTTCCTCGCGGTCAGCCGGCCGGCCATCACACATCCGGTTGAAGGTATTGAGGGGGATGCGCAGAGCATCCGCCTTTTGCGCCCTGGTCATTTCCGGGCGCCATGCCTTCAGGATCTCAGATAGCGGGCGCGGATCGGTTTCCCAGTTGTGCGCCACCGGAGTTTCTTCCGGTGAAGCGGCACTAGTGGAGACCCAAGCCAAAGTTGGCGCTGGCCGGTCGACGGCATGGAACCACCTGTGACCAGTGATCTTGACTGCAAGGTAGGTCGCGGCAGGGTGCCCGGCGCTCGCTGGTGTTCTCTTCGCTCCGGCTGACCTGATGAGAAGTCCGCTGTCCTGTAGCCCAGGCTCAAGCAGTTCCCGTGCAAGCCGCTTGGCTCGCGCCGTGTCGCCAGTCTCTTCACCCTCGGCGAGATCAGGCGTCGGCTCGGTCTCAGGCCATGGGATCATCAACAAGATGCCCCTGACGCTGTCCGCTGCTTTGCGCTGCCTGTTTGATAGCTGGATCATTCTCGCCTCTGCAAATGCCTATGCCGCGCACAGGGCGCGGCGTCAACGGCGAGATGTCGGGGAGGCCGGCCCCACCAAGAGGGCCGGCCTTCGCTTTAGGCGCTGACCGGCTCTAGCGCCTTCAGCACCCTTTCAACCGCCCATCGGCCGTTTTCGTTCAGGTGTCGTTGCCAAGCGCCTTCGCTTGGTGCCCAGCGGAACCCGTTTGACTTGAGCGCGTCGCGAACGCCCGCCGTCGGCTTGCCCTCAAAGAAGAGTTGAACGCGGGCGGCGTCACCGTTCTCGACGATCCGGAGAGGCCCGGCGGTTGTTTCCGCCATGCGCTCGACCTCGCCGCGTTCGCGGTTTCGCTCGATGCTCTTGAGGCGGCCTTCCAGTCGCTTGATCTCGGCCAGTTCGCCGGAAAGCATGTATCCAGGGAAGCCGCGCCCCATCCAAGCCTCTATCGGGCATACGATCTTGGCAGCCGTGGCGCGGGTGAAGCCGGTTACGTCGATGACGGCTTCAATCATTTCTGCCTCGTCGCCGCTCTTGACGGAGCGGATCGCCGCGTTCACGGCCTTCATGCGGGAGTGGTTCGCCCTGAGGCGTTCGATTTTCTCTCGGATTAGCTCGGGCGCGTCGGGATTGTTGGCGCGGATCGCGTCCCCCGGCATGCCGTGGGGGAACGCGCGGCGCTCAACGGCGCGCTTGGCCTTGGTCAGGTGTTCGCGGATGAGCTCTTGCCCTTTGTCCGCGCTGTTCATTCGCTTGCGGTTCCGTTCGGTCGGGAACTTGGCCGGGCCGACGATGAACGCCGACATGCACCGGCTTTCGAGAGCCCAGGAGCGGCGGGTGAGGCTGATTTGTCGGCTGGCGAACTCCGTCACCTCGGACACCGCGTCCAGCCTTCCGCCCATCTCAATGAGCCCCTGGACGTGGTCGGCGAACGAGTTCAAGCGCTCGGCAAGGGCTCCAAGTTCCATCGATGCGCGCCGTTCCGGGAAATGCGACAGGGCATTCCAGTTGTGAGAGATATCCTGCACGGAGATCGTCTCGGTGCCGTGCTCGGTGGTGACGGTCAGGGTGCCGTCGATGAAAGTCGCAATGCTGCTCATGGCTCAGGCCTCCACCGGAAGGGCGTCGAAGGTGGCGGCGGTCGGATAGGTCGACAGATCCCCGCGCCGAACAAAGACGGTCAGGAAGCGCCCGTTTCGCTTGGCGCAAGCGAGGTGGATGCGGCCGGTTTCAGCCTCACAAAGAAGGAAGCGCTCCACGCCGTCCGCTGTTCTCCAATGGACCGGAGGCATGACGTTCAAGAGATCGTCGTAACGCTCTTCGGTGATCTCGACCGGCGGCCGTTCGAGGTATTCGGCTTCTCGAAGCGCAAAGAACTCGTCACATGGAATGGCGATGGCCGAGACATACTCGGTCGCGGTCTCCGGATCGGTCTTGAGACGGTCAAGCTCCGCCTGGGCGGCATCCCCGTTCGAGAAGTAGTTCTGCGGGCGGCCGTCTTTGACGATGTAGAAATCGGGCTGGGTGGTCACGTTATCACCTACTGAGTTCGAGGCTTTGGCCTCTGGATGAGTTCGAAGCCTTGCGCTTCGATGGATGGTATATGCATCGTAACGATGCATATGTCAACCGGGTATGTCCTCGTACTAATCCCTACCTGTTCGCCTCGCTCCTGTCGGACTCCTGTCAGTTGTTCACTATTCGTTCTGGTAGTATCTAGAGGGCATGGAAGACAGGTCCATTATCCTCGAGGTCACGTTCAAAGCCGCGCTGTTGGGGCGCTGGCAGAGCCTCGAACTGAACTGCGAAGCCTGCGGGGTGTCCGTGCGCTTCGATCTCCAGCGGCTACGAGCTCGAACGAAGCACCGCGTCATATCGGAGTTCGTCCACCGGGCGCGTTGTCGGTTCTGCGGTGCCCCGCCGGCCTCCGCGTATCTGGTCAAGAAGCTCGAGGGAAACGACCCGCTGCGCTGGATGCCGTTCCACATCGAGGAATGGAGCAAAGACGGTAATCGGCGAGAAGCGCTGTTAACTGCCAGCCACTCGGCTACCGTTGGTCGGGCAGCATTTGAATGTACCGTCTCCGAGCGGCCAAAGCAGTTCATCACCTTGCGAAAGGGTACCTGGCTTATTGCGACCTCTCGCCCGGATCCTCCGCCGGGCAAGGTCGCAAGGCTACCTGACCGCAAGCGTGACGAAATGAGTACGGAAAAGAGCCAGGGCGTCGGATAGCGTCGCCCACTCCGTTACGCGGCGCAAAGGTGGCAACTTAGTTGGAGCGCTCATGTCTATTTCGAAGACCCGCGCCAACTAAGTTTCTTCACGTTGGTTTCCGCCAAGTATCCAAGCTTTCCCGGCATCAAGGATTCTCTGAGCTGACCTAGATCGGCTACATTCTTTTGGCGGTGAATCGCACGGTGGCAGCTAGGACACAGCACGACGAAGTCTTTGCGGGGGTCAAGGAGAACCGTCTGCCCATTCTTGAGGTCGCTCAACGGGACGAGGTGATGGGCGTCACACATTTCCTTTGCGATGGCCCCATAGACTTCAGACATCTCAAACCCACAGCAACGGCACCGTGTCCCTTGAGCCGCCTTGACCTTACGCGAATGGTCTGGGCTGCGCTCGATAGCACGATGCTCCTTGTAGCGCTTTGCTTCCTTGAGGGATTTATCGGCAAGGCCAGCCTCTTCAGCCTCCTGCAGGATATCGCCGTCAGTTGTCCAGCCACCTTCACTTACAAGGTGCTTATATAGCCTTAGAGCCTCCTCAAGGTCTTCGATCATTTCCCTATCGGTCGGAAGGTGATGTGCATCGTACTCACGGGCTACGATACACCCTGTCTCATATAGTTTGGCTCTCCAGCCGTTAGTATTAAGATCCATCTCAACAGGGGCCAGTCGCGAAGCATGCCTCTCGACGCGCCCGCGCATGACCGAGGCGCGCGAGGCGAGCTCGCGTCTAGCCACCCTCATCCCGGCGGATTTTCTCAAGTCATTGCAACCCTGAGCGAGCGTCAAGTAAAGTCGATCTTTCCCTTTGCTGAGGAGGTAGACAATATAGTACTGTCTTTGGACCGACTTTGTTATGCGTTTATCTAGAATTGCGACCCAAGGTGTGTATGTCCAATCACGATCACCGATGCTGAGATCGAAGGTGAGATTTTCTTTGGCGTGAACTATCCCCCTAAATAGTGTTCTCAGATTTGGTAGTACGGTATTCCTGAGCGGGGTTATTTTGAAGGAGCCGTTTCCGATCACCGGAGGATCTGGAAAATTCTGAATGAACTGTTCAAACTCGTTTCGCATTTCAACTTCAGCCCCAATAGGTAACCTGCAACTTGTCAGAAAGCTAATGAGGAGGTGTTATCAGAGGGTTAGGCGATCGGAAGAAATTCGCGCTATGATTGTCTTCCTAGTAGGGGAATGAGGCAGTGGCCAACGGGGCGGACAAACAAAGACCGCCCAAGGCTCATGAATGAAACAACCCCGCGCGGTACGACACCGGCGGGGTTGAGTAACGCTTTATCTAGCGTGATGGATCAATCGCCACCGGGCCGCTGATCGGCAGCGCGTCCACCGCATCTCGAACCGTCGCTGGCAGACTGCCAAGAGTGATCGCATGAGCCGGCAAAGGCGGGGAGTGCGGTGAGGGCAAGTAGGACGGCGAGTAAGGCTGCGCGCATTTCGTTCTCCTTGTTGAGGCGGACAATTTACGCGGGCAGAGAAAGCAGGCAATACGGGAAACGATTAAGCCCCCCACTCCTTCTAGTAGTAGCATTAATCAAAGGCTGCATGACGCTCCAGCGGTGGAGGGGGCGGCGGGCAGGTCAGTGCTGGTCGTCTGCCTTGGCTGTCGTTCTGCAAATGTCCGCGTTTCTAGTTGCCCCGGAATCCCTGTTCTGATAGATTCATCAGTGCCTTAAGTGACGTGGTCGCGGCGAGAGATTGCCGCACCAATGCGAAACCCGATAATCAGGGATTACAACTCCCTTCTTGCTGAGCTTGTCGCTGAACGTAAGCGGCAGGGCCTTTCCCAGATCGATATGGACACCGTCGCGTTCATCGCCGACGGGTACACCGCCAAGCTAGAGGCGGGCTATAAGTGCTTCGGCCCGATCTCCCTTGCCGCCGTCCTAGGTGCGCTCAACGTCGCCCTCGTCCTCGTCAAGCTCGATGAGCATGGACGTCCCCTCATAGAGGGGGAAGAGGTAGCAGCATGAGCGAGGAGACAAACACCCTCCAGGCTCAGCCTCAGGCCCAACCCCAGAGCCTCAACCCAACCCAGACACAAGCTAGTTCTCCCCTAGGGGGAATAGCCAACCCAGATGGTCACCTCTCGGTTCTCTCCAGGAGGCAGATACCCTTCGTCCAGTCGATTGTCTGGGATGGATTGCCATTCACCCATGTATTCCAGAAGCTCGGTATTCCCGAAAGGACTGCCTACCGCTGGATGCGTGACCCTGCCGTACTCGCAGCGATTAAGGCTGAGGAGAAAGTGCTGCGCTCATCCGCTCGGGCCGGCAACATCCACGCCCTGCAACGCGTTCGGGACACCAGCGACAACAGCCTAGCGGTGGTTCAGGCGGTTAAGGCCTTGGAACAACTGGCAGATCAGGAGCAGGGCTCGGCAGCTCCGGGGCAGTCGCGCGGCTATGTCATCGTCATCAATGCCCCGTCTTCAGCTGGGACGGCTGTTGATGCGAATGCGCAACCCGTTGGAAATGCTCGCATAATCGACGTGACGCCAAGCGATGGCGAGTGCCACGACTCTCCGGACGACACATCGGAGGGGGGAGGGGGGTAGCTCGCAGACAGTGCGGCACGGACGGACCCCGCCCGGAAAAACCGGTCGCCTCGCAAGAGCTCCAACTCCACACACACAACTTCCCCAAAACAAATCCGAGTTTTTTTCAGCTTAAAAAGTTTGGAGACGCTATGGCCGACGACGGCAAGATCATCGCATTCCCTGGGGCTGCGATCCCTTCCAACGAGCCTGACGCCCGTATCGTCGAAATGCTCGGCGACATCCATGCGATGGCCGTGCGCGGAGAGATCGTATCGTTCGCCATCGCTGCCGAGACTTCCGACAGCGGCATGCTGACCGGGTGGCGGCGTGGTGATGCCGGTTCGGTTCATATCCTGCTCGGTGGCATCTCGGTCGTTCAGCAATCCGTTCTCAATGACGGGCTGGAGCGTCGCTGATGCCGGAGATCCGCTTCACCCCGGACGGCCGGCAAATCTACGAGCCTGACGGTGCGATCCTCGTTGAGTTCCTGCTGTGTCGAAAGCCCGTGATCGGCATTCAGGGGCCGGTCGGCTCGGGCAAGTCGAAGGGCGCGAACATGCTGCTCTACGCGCTCGCCTCGGAGCAGCGGCCGGATCGGTACGGCATTCGGCGAACCCGCTGGGCGGTGGTTCGCAACACCTATCCCGAGCTCAAGAACACCACCATCCGAACTTGGTTGGACACCTTCCCCGAGGAGGTCTACGGCAAGTTTCGGTGGTCGATCCCTTATCAGCACGTCATTCGCCTCGACGACATGGTCATCGAGGTCGACTTCCTGGCGCTCGATAAGCCGGACGACGTGAAGAAGCTCCGCTCCGGCGAGTACACGGGCTTCTATTTCAACGAAATGCAGTACATCCCGAAGGATCTGTTCGACGAGGCAACCAGCCGCGCCGGCCGGTATCCGGCGGTCAAGGATGGCGGCTGCACGTGGTCGGGCGTGATCTTCGACATGAACGCGCCGGAGGAAGACCACTGGACCGGCATGATGACCGGTCAGGTTCCTTTCCCCGACGGCATGCCCGAGGAAGAGCGCGAGGCGCTTCGCTGGCCGGTCGAATGGGGCTTCTTCATGCAGCCGCCGGGCCTCATCGCCATTCGCGACGCCGACGGCTCGATCATCGGCTACGAAGACAATCCGATCGCTGAGAACGTGAAGTGGCTGAAGCCGAACTATTATCTCGACCAGATCAAGGGCAAGACGCGGAGCTGGATCGACAGCCGCATCATGAACGTGGTGACGGTGATCCTCGAAGGCTCGCCGGTCTGGCCGACGTTCCGGCCGGAGATCCACTTCGTCAATCGCATCCTCTCGCCGGTGCGCGGCCACGATCTGCATGTGGGGCTCGACTTTGGCCGGCAGCCGTCGGCGATCATCGGACAGAGCGTTAATGGGCGGGTGATCGTCTATGACGAGCTAATCGGCCGAGACGAGAGCGCGACGGTCTTTGCCCCGAAGGTGAAGGCGCTGCTTGAGCGGAAGTATCCGGGCTTCCGGGTGCGCTTCCATGGTGACCCGAAGGGCGCGGACAAGACCCAGGCCGACGAGCGCACGGCCTACGACATCTTCCGCCAGCATGGAATGATCGTCGAGCCGGCGCCGGTGCCGACCAACAACATCAAGACGCGCCTTGAGGCGGTCGAATACTGCCTGACCCAGCTTGTCGACGGGAAGCCGAAGTTCCTCGTCACGGCGAACGCTCGCACGATCAAGATGGCGATGCAGGGCAAGTACCACTATCGGAAGAACGACTTCAACAAGCTGGAGCCGGTCAAGGATCAGTGGTCGAACCCGGCGGACGCGCTCCAGTACATGGTACTCGGCATGGGCGAGGGGAAGGCGATGGTCGGCCTCGACGCGGCGAACCGGCCGACGCCCTATGTGCCGTCTCGCGCTGCCGGCGGTCAGTCGGCGCGCTTTAGCCGCGGCGCTCGCCGTCGCGGTGTGGCCAGCCTCAGGCTTCATAGGGCAGCCGCGCCGCCTGGACGCTTACAGACTGCCAACTCAAGCCGGGCGTTCAGCCATGGGTGACAGCTCGCTCGCGCTTCCCATCGAGACCCCGTTCACGTGGTTCGTCTGCTTCCATCCGAGTTGCGCTTCACGTTGGGTGCGGCTTATCCCTGGCCGATACAAGCACGTCTCATGCTTCGGTCAGGTGCCGAGTACCGGGGCGTGGGTATTCTGTGACCCCGCCATCGATTGGATGCGGCTTTCGGTCGTGGCCGACGAAGACGCCGACGACGTGTTCAAGGTCTGGACCGCCAACGGCGCAAAGATCGTTCGTATCAACCTCCAGCGAAAGACCGGGCGGCATTGGCGTCTCGGCTTCTGGTGTGTGCCGACGGTGGCTCACATTCTCGGGGTCCGGTCCAGGGCAGTGCGCCCCGATGGCTTTCTGCGAGAATTGCTCCAACAAGGCGGAGAGTTGCTATGAGAGCCCCGAAGGTTGAGGTGAAGGAAGATCCGGTTCTCGCTGCGGTCGAGAAGCGGAACCAGGAGAACGACTACACGTCGATCCAGAAGGACGTTCAGGGCCAAACCTCTCAGCTTGGCCGGTTCGCGACCACTCCGGCGACGGGCTCGCAGGCGGCACCGATCATGACGGGCTACCCGACTGGAACGTCGGACGCCGTCCAAAGCTCGGTTCTGAAGCTCCTCCTGGGCGGGGCGCGCTGAGCATGGCGGACCTGCAGAAGGAAACGCTGGACCGGCTCGCCGACGCCCGAGCACAGAAGGCGCGCTTCGCCCCGGACATTCAGGAGGCCTACTTCTTCGCAGCTCCGCAGAAGGCGCGGAATGTCACCTCGACCGCCGCCGCCTCGGCAACGCCGCCCAAGGATGACGTGGATCTTCAGACCTCCATCGCCATCGAGGAGACGGAGAACTTTGCGACGACGTTGCTCAACTCCTTCATGCCCGAAGGGGTGATGTGGGCGAACCAGCGCCCCAGCATCGAAGTTGAGGAGGTCGTGAAAAAGGAGGTCGAAGAGGCCTGCAAAGAGCAGCGCGGCAAGGTGTTCGGGCTGATCTGGGAGAGCAACTTCTATTCGGAGATCGGCAAGGCACTGAACCCTGACGGCGCGGTCGGCACGTTCGGCCTTCTCATCGACACCAAGGATCTACACAGCTCCGTCTCCTGCTACGCGGTGCCGCTCCGGGAGATGGAGATCAACATCGGTCCCGACGGCAAGATCGGCGACAGGTTCGTGGTCCGCTACACCAAGAACCGTTTCGTCCGCGCGCTGATCGAGAAGGACGCCAAGCTCTCCGACAAGCTCACCAAGGCCATTGCCGACAAACCCAACGGTCAGGCTTCAGTGACCTGGGGGTGGTGGCGGGACTACGCCAAGTCCGAGGAGACTTGGCAGTACGTCCAAATGGTCAACCGAGAGCTGGTCTACGAGAAGGTCTTGGTTGGCGCCGGCTCATGCCCATTCGTCCCCGTCACCTTCAACCGTCATTCGGAGTTCGCTTTCGGCAATGGTCCGCTTCTGAAGGCGGCACCCGATCTTCGAGTTCTCGACGAGATGGCCGCCGCCGAGGTCGACAACATCGACCTGAGCCTTCGGCCGCCGATGACCTATCCGGACGACAGTTTCGTCAACGTCGAAGACGGGGTTGAGCCGGGGGCTTGGTATCCGATCCGAAACGGGACACAGGACGCGGTCCGGAAGATGTACGAGCCCAACCGGCTCGACGCGGTCTATTTCGACCAGGACAAGCGCGAGCGTCGCGTCCGCCGGCTGTTCTACAACGACTTCCCCCAGCAGCGCGGCGACACGCCGCCGACGGCGACGCAGTGGCTCGACGAAATGGCCCTTGCTCAGCGCAAGATCGGTACCCCTGGCGTCGTCTTCTGGGAGGAGGGGCCGGGCGCGATCTTCACACGGTTCCGGTTCATCGGGCTTGAGCGCGGACTGTTCAAGGAAATCGAATATCCGGGGCAGAGCGGCAAGATTGTCTCCGTCGTCGCGGACAATCCGGCGCGGCGCGCTCAGGACCAGCAGGAAGTCAGCAACGCCGTCCGCTCCTTGCAGATCGGTGCCGAGCTGTTCCCGGAAGAAACCAAGGTGGCGGTCGACGGCACCGTGACGCTCAAGAACATCGTCGACAAGATGGGCGGCGGCGACGTGGTCGCGTTCCGAGATCAGAACCAGATCGCCCAGGCCACTGACATGCTCGCCAAGGTCGCCGGCATTGGCGGCGGCGGCGGTCAGCTACAGCCGGGCTCGATCGGCGCGCCCGGTGTGTCCTGACGATCCGCGAGGGGCAAATGATCTACACCAAGGAAGAAATCCTCGCCGCGTTCGCCAACGTCGGCGGTACGCGCGACGGCGCTGTTATCCGCGAGTTTCTGGCCGAGAAGCTGATGCGCGGCCCGACGCCGGGGCAAAAGTCCGGGGCAGTGCGGGAGGAAGTCGGTCGACTTAGCATGGTCCGCGAAATCCTCAGTTTGCTTGAAGGACCACGCGACAGCGATGCTGGTGAACAACAACAACCAGGGACAGAACGGACAGACCGCGCCGCTCGGCACACCCACCGAGGGGCAGCCCGACGCGGCCGCCTCGGCTGACGACCAGATCACGGCCGACGCCGAAGGCAATGCCGGCGCTACCGATCCCGTGTCGGAGCTACCCACGCGACCCGAGACCATCCCGGCCGAGTTCTGGGATGACGAGAACGGCCTCAAGGCCGACGAGTTCGGCAAGGCCTTTGCCGACCTGACTGCCACCCTCACCGACCTCAAGGCCAAGGCTGAAGAGCGCGCCACCGATACGCCGGCCGAGGCTGGCGGCTATGTCGTCGATGTGGCCGCCCTGGGCCTGCCGGACGGTGTCGAACTCGACGAGAACGACCCGGCCCTGAAGGCGGCGCGCGAGCTGGCCTTCGAGAAGAAGTTCACGAAGGCGGAGTTCCAGTCACTCGTCGGTTTCGAGGTTCAGCGCCAGATCGCCGAACGAACCGCCTACAACAACCGCCTTTCCGAAGAGCGCGCCAAGCTCGGCGACAACGCGGGCAAGCGGATCGATGCCGTTACCAACTCGCTGGTTGGCCGGCTCGGCGAGAAGGGGCGCGCGTTGCTGCCGTTGATGGCGACAGCCGCCGCCGTCGAAGCCTTCGAGACCCTGCTTCGGCAGAGTGGAACATCCTTCAACAATTCCGGCCGAACCGAGACCGACCCTCACGAAATCGAGGGCTACGAAACCATGACCTTCCGCCAGCGGATGGCGGCGATCGAGTCCCGCAAGGCTCGCTCGTAACGGAGAAAGACCCTGATGAATCCCATCACTCCCACCATTTCCGCGCCGATCACCATGGCGGAATATGCCCAGACCATGCCTCAGGACAGCGCAACGCGTGTGTTCGTCGAGAACATGGTCAGGGTATCCGACGTCATGGCGGCAACGCCCATCCTGCCTGCCGTCCAGGGCAAGCGGGCGTTCACGGATATCAGCAGCGTTCCGACAGTCGGCTTCCGCAACTTCAACTCTCAGGGCAACGAGTCGACGGGTTCGTTTAATCTGCGCGAGGAAGACACCTTCCCAATCGACGAGTACATCAAGGTCGACCGCGCGCTCGTCGCCCGCCTTGGCCCGGACCATCGCAACAAGCAGCGCGAGCTCAAGACCATCGCCCTCGGCCAGTACTTCAGTCAGGTCATGATCAAGGGCGACAACTCGGCCACCGGTGCCAAGCAGCCGAACGGCCTTCAGGTGCGTTGCCAGAGCCTCAACACCAATCTGCTGCACAACTCGGTTGCTGCCGGCGGCGCGCCGTTGTCGCTCGCCAGCCTCGATCAGCTCTATTGGCTGGTCAACAAGCCGACGCATTGGGTGTTCCCGCGCGGCCTAATGCCGTTCCTCGATATTGCCGCTCGCAACTCCAACCTAACCGGCCAGTCCATCGCCTACGACAACGACACCGACAACCTCGGCCGGCGCATCATGCGCTACAAGGGCCTGCCGATCCTGTTTGGCTACGAGCCGGACGACACGCCCGACCTTCTGCCCTTCACCGAGGTTGGTGTTGGCGGTGGTCTCGCTCAGACCGCGTCCATCTACTGCGTCAGCCTTCGGGACGGCGGTCTCTACGTCATCGAGCAGACCCCGCTCGACGTGGTCGACGAGGGCGCTGTTGTCGGTTCGCCGTTCCTGTCGGATCACATCAGCTGGGATTGGGGTATCGCCCGCGAGCATCCGCGCTCGGTGGCCCGCCTCACCTCCGTCACCGCCGCGACCATCGTCCAGTAAGGAGCCGACAACATGGCGCTTACCAATCTTCCCCTGCCGTCGATCCTGCCCGAGCGCGCTGTTCCGTTCGATGCTGCGATGGCCTTCGCCAACCCGCAGACGCTCGCTGCGTCGGGCTACGTCAACGCCCTCAATGCCCAGCTCGACATCATGCCCGGCCGGTTCGATGGCTATCTCAACCTCGACGTTTCGGCGATGGACCTTTCGAGCGGCGACGAGACCTATAAGCTCTTCCTGCTCGGCTCGAATGATGCGGCCTGGGGGAACGGCAACGTCGAAATGCTCGCGGCGCGCGACTTCGCCGCCGCCTCGGCTGGCCGGCTTCTCGGGACAATCTGTCCGGCGTCCTATCCCGTTCCGATGACGGGCCGGTCGGCCACCAAGTTCACCATCCCCTTCACCAACCTGATGGGCGCCTACGTCTTCCGCTATCTCCAGCTCTACGCGCTGATCGGCGGAACGACGCCATCGATCACGCTGAGCGCGTGGATCTCGCCCGATCTCGCCTAACGAGGAACGCTTCCATGTACATGAACGCCTATCACAAGGTTCAGGGTGAGGTCCGCATGTTCGAGGTGGATGCTCGCAACGCCATCGCTCGGTTTCCTGCGGAGTGGTCCGCTGAGCCTTGGTTGGAGGTCACGCCCGATGACGGCGAAACCGCTAGGACAAGTGAGGTGGACAAAAAGTCGTCAAGAAGGGAAGAAAATTAAAGAAAACGTTCATGCAGCAGGCCCGAAATAAAGCACGGGCACTGTTTCAGTGCGGTTCGCATCGGGTCTTTTTGTGTCTTCAGTTATTTGGATTTACTATATAATATAAAGAAAAAGACCAGCTTGTTGCGGTAAAAACCAGAAGTATCATCCAGCATATACGAGGAATGACTATTCCTATTATCCACCTTCTGCTCCCTGATTCTCCCACCTTTTCTCGGACTATTTTTATCGGATGATCAGGGGTATTCTTTAGTTGTTCGATAATTATATCAAGTTGATTGCTCGATCTTTCTATCGCAAGTGAAAGTAAAAAGCATATAACGGTGGCAAAAGTAAGCATTAAAGATCTTATAACTTCATATATGTCGGGCCTGCTTGCTGCGCCTGCAATGATTGAAACAAAGACGAGGAGGAAATTGAACCTCAGTCCGAGAGTATTTTCTACGAACTGACGTTCATTGCTCATGGACCAGTCATCCATAGCGCTTCTCTACATAGATGTGGCGTATCAAGAAACATTAAGAGCACACAGAATCCAAAGCGAGAACATATTCCTTGGTTCTAGGCGAGCTAATCTCAGGCCTAGTTTGCAAATCCTATATTTGGGTTCGCGTATGCCGGGGCAGTGCATCTTGCGCCGGTTTCCTGTCTGCTCACGGCATGTACGACAAGCTCTCGCTCATCAACTCCGCGCTTATTCGGACCAGCAACAACCCGGTCGACTTTGAAGGCGACGACAGCCCGGAATGGCTCGTCATGGACGACGCCTACGAGACCGAGCTGTCGCTTCTGATCGAACGTCGCGATTGGGGCTTTGCATCACTCATGGCGAGCATGGCGCGGATCGGCGCCAGCGAGGATCCACGCTTTGCTGATGTCTTCACGAAGCCGGTTGGCTGCCTGCACTTGAAGTCCGTCACCATCAACGATGTGCCGGCGATTTACGACATCATCGACAACAAGGTTCATTGTACCGCCGGGGCGTACGTGCCGGTCGCGCGGTTCATCCGCATCCCCTCGGCCGACCAGTGGCCGCCAACTTTTCTCGAGACCTTGCGCCTGAAGCTGATGGCGCATGCCTATCGCGGCCTGAACGAGGACACCGGCGAAGCCGAGCGCGTCGACATGAAGGCGGAAGCCATGCTCGGCGAGGCGGCTACGCGCACCGGTCAGGAGAAGCCGCCGAAGGCGATGCTGAACTCCAAGCTCAGGGCGGCGCGGCGCATCCGGCGCGGCGGCTATGCCGTGTCGAGCGGCCAAGCGGTGAGGTAAGGGAATGGCCCAGGCCTCACACATCGTCAGGCAAGTCGACTTCTCAGGCGGGGAGCTACGCGAGGATCTGAAGCACCGCGATGACGTGCAGCAGGTTCAGTGCGGGGCGCGCCGACTGGAGAACTGGCGCATGATGAGCTCCGGCGGTCTCACCGATCGGCCGGGGCGCATGGCGCTGTTCCGGCAGGAGGGACGAACCGAAACCGTCATGCTGCCGGGCGACCTCCGGTATCGGCTGTCCTTTGGCGCCGGCACGATCATCATTCGGGACACGACAGGCGCGCTCGTCACCTCCGACGCGGGCTATCCCTGGACCGAGGCAACAGTTGGCAAGGTTTCCTTCGCGGTCATCTCCAGCGACATCGTCATTTGCTTCCCCGGAATGATGACGCGCGTCGTCAAGCGCGCGTCGGACGGCACGTGGTCGTTCAGCAATTGGGCTTTCACCACCGGCGCCCAGGGCGAGATCAGGGCGCCCTTTTATCGCTTCCCGGAAAGCTATGGGATCAAGCTCACGCCGTCGGCGCGAAGCGGATCGATCACCCTCACATTCTCCGCGGCGTTCTTGACCTCCGACCTCATCGGCACGGTGATCCGCTACAAGACCTACCAGATCCTCATTACGGCGATCACGAGCCCGACAGTCGGCACCGGCACGGTGCTCCAGCCACTTCCACCGGCTCAGGTCATCACGCTTGCGAGCACGGATGGCTTCCTGGTCGGGCACGTGGTGAGCGGCTACACCAGCAATGCGACCGGCGAGGTGACCGCCGTCGCTGGCAACACGATTACTGTTCAGATCAAGTCCGTCTTCTCGGGCTTTCAGGCGTCGGAGAAGATCATCGGACCGATCAGCCGGTCGGATAGTTCGGCGGTCGCCGCTGCCGACCCTCAGCCAACAGCCGACTGGGACGAACAGGCGATCTCTGCCCGCCGTGGCTGGCCGCAGGCGTGCCTCTATGACCGGACGCGCTTGACCTTCTTCGACCTCCCGGCCCTTCCGGAGGGTGTCATCTGGTCATCGCTCGACACCTACACCGACTTCCTGGTTGGCGCCGACGCCAACAACGCGATCTTCGAACTCGTGCCCGGCCGCAAACATGTCCTCTACATGCTCGGCGGCCCGGATCAGTTCGTGTTCACGGACGACGGCGTTTTCTACGTGCCAATCAGCTCCAGCGTCCCGCTCAAGCCCGGCAACGTCCAGTTCATCCAGGTCTCATCCGACGGCTGCGGTCCCGTGCGTCCGGCGATCACCACCGAGGGCATCGTGTTCCTGAACGTCGGCCTTCGGCGCGCCATTGCCATTACCCTCCTCGGTGCCGCGAACAAGCCCTACGAGGCAACGGACATCAACGAGTTGGCCGACCACCTTTTGAAGACGCCTGTCTGCATGGCCTTCTCGCGAGGCGACGCCAACTTTTCCGAGCGATATCTGCATGTCGTCAACGCCGACGGCACCATGGCCGTGGCCCGGATGGCGAGCAATCGGCAGTGGGTTGGCTGGTCGCCTTGGTCCGGCGCCGGCTCGGTGAAGTGGGTTTCGGCACTCGGTACCGACATTCTGTTCAACGTCCAGTACTCGGGCGCGACCATCGTCGAGCGGATGACCGATGACGTCGACATGGACGGCGTCGTGACCCTCAACGGCATCATGGCGAGCCTTGCGGCCGGTGAAGGCCAAGGCCCGCTTTGGTTCTGGGCAGGGGAAACGGTTGATCTTCAGGACGGAGGTCGGGATCTCGGGAACCGCGAAATCGATGAGGACGGCAACCTTGTCACGCTCCCCAACGACGACTTCTCCTCGGCGGGCATCCTTGCCGGCCGCGCCTGGGCGTCGACCATCGAGCCTTTCGTCCCGCACGTCTCCGGCGGTACCGACTACAAACAGACCCAGCGCCGCCGCCGCGTTCGTCAGGTCATGGTCTCGGTGCTTCGCTCGACCGGCTTCTCGTGGGGGCGGCGCTCTATCCCGCCCGTGGCATGGGGCGAGGAAGGCGGCAGCGCACCGGCGAAGCGCGAGAACACCTACAAGTTCCGAGAGATGGGGCGCCACATGGACCCTCGTCCTGGTCCGCTCGTCAAGGATCGCCCCGGCAGCCTGGAAATCGTCGAAATCGGCATGGAGGTGACCATCTGATGGGGGTTGCACTTGGCATCGCGTCGTTGGGTCTATCCGCCGCCTCGGCGATCTCGGAAGGCAACGCCAATGCCGCCGGCGCAAAGCATCAGGCACAGCAGGCGACCTATGCCGGGCAGGCGGCTCGCGCCAACGCGGACGCGACCGACGCTTACTATCGAGACGACCTGAGAACGACCCTCGCCAATATCTCGGCGATCCGTTCAAGCGTGGGATTGTCCGATAGCCCCACCGGTCAAGCCATCGCGGATGAAAACCGCCGCGTCTCGGACAACGAGCGGATTGCCAAGGTTTCCGGCATCCGAGCGCAGGCAACGCAATATGCGTCCGACGCCAAGTTCTACCAGTCGGCAGCCAAGCAGTACGCCGGGATCGGCATGCTGAAGGCGTTCGGCGGGTTGGCTGGCGGGCTCTACCAGATGGGGCAGGACGGGGCTTTCAAGGGGGTGTTCGGTGGCTGATCTTCTTCCGTCCGTTCGGAGTGCTCCCGCGCTCACCGAAGCGCCAAACTCAATGGTGTCGGCCGGCGAATATGCCCGCCTTGGCTCCGCGTGGGCTGGCGCCTTCGATAGCCTGAAAGGGACCGTGGACGACATCGCTCTGAGCTATGGGAAGAAGACCGGCGAGGAGGAGGGCTACAAATCCGTCCAGCGTGACGCGAACGGCAAAATCGTCGTCCAACAGATTCCTGGCTCCGGTCTCGTTGGGCGCGCCGCTGATGCCTATCGAGATACGGCGCTCGCCGCGCAGGGGGCTCGGACGCAAACGTCGCTCGGCCTTCAGGCTCAGGAGCTCTACACGAAGCTTTGGGCGCCCAAGGAACAGGGCGGTGGCGGCGGCGATCCGCAATGGTTTGCGCAGCAGTGGAGACAAGTCTCCATCGGCGCCGCTCAGAATGCCACCGGCGGCGATCAGCTCCGGCTCCAGCAGCAGGCCGAAGAGATCGCCACCCCGTACATGCGCCGGGCGATCGAACAGCGCGCCACCCTCGACAGCGCCGCCAACGCAAAGACGTTGCTCGGTCACATCGACCTGATGACCAACGACGCCGCCCAACTGGCGAGGTCCGCCTACAATGGGCCGGAGTTTCAGAAGGCCGTCGCCGACATCCAGAAGTCCTATGAGGTGCTGGCCGCCGACCCGCGAAGTGGCATTTCGCCGGAGCTGGCAAAACAGGGAATGACCCGGCTGACGAGCATGCTCGCCGCAGAGGCGACCATGGGAGCCGTCGAGCGAGCTTATGATCCGGCCAACGGGGGCAGCGCAAAGGGCGCGTTGGAGCTTGCCGATGGCTTCGAAACCGATCCTCAGTTCAAGGATCTCAGCCCGAGCGACCGCAAGAGCTATCGCGCCATGGGCTACGCTTACGTTCGCGGTCAGGAGCAAGAGAAGCGCGCCATCGTCACGTCGCTGTCTCCGGAAGTGGATCGGACGGTGCAAGCGCTGAACTCAGGTATCGACGTTCCTCAGTCGACCCTCGATGGCTTGATCAGCGACCTTTCCAGCGCTGGCGGTTACCGGCAAATCCAGTCCATCATGGCCGCCAAACATCAGGCCGATACGACCCGTCAGCTCCAAGCCTTGACCCCGGCCGAACTCGCGGCGCGTGGCGCGGGACTGCTGGGCGATAACTCGCTACTACAGTCCGAGAGCGGTGGTCGGCCCGGCGTGGTCAATGGGTTTGGCTATGCGGGCCTCTATCAGTTTGGCGCTCCGCGCCTTGCCGATCTTGGCCTTTACGCACCTGGAGCCGGCGAGAACCTGAAGACCTGGTCGAAGTCAGGGAAGGACGCGCCGGGTAAGTGGAGCGGCACCTTTTCCATTCCAGGGTTTCCCGAGGTGAAGACGCTCGACGACTTCCGCGCAAACCCCGCCGCGCAGCAGGAGGCCTTCCGCTTGCACATCGCCAGAATGGATTCGGACATCGAGGCGAATGGGCTCGACCGGTTCATTGGCGAGACCGTCGGCGGCGTGATGATCACCCGCGAGGGCATTCGAAACATGATGCACCTCGGCGGGAAGGAGGGCGCTATCCGCTATCTGACCAGCGGCGGCGCCGACAATCCGGCCGATGCCAACGGGACCAGCCTTTCCGACTATGCGCGCATGGGCGCGCAAAGCAGCGGCGCGGGCGGCTCAACCGGCTCTTACGTGGTGGATGAAGCCATGTCCGCCGGCGAAGGGCAGGCAGCCACCGGTGACGCCTACGATTTCCTGGCTTTCCGCAAGGTCGCGCGCGACCTGATCGGCGCACAGATCCCGAAGATGCTCACGGCCCTGAACGCGTTTGAGGTGCCGGACCCTACCCAGTTTCGCACGCTCGGGAGCCTGATCCAACTGGCCGGTACGCCTGACGACGCTCGGAAATATGCCGAACTCGCCGTTCGGTCCAAGATGGCCGAAGCCGCCCAGGACCTACCGGCCGATCAGTTCCAGGCTTTCGTCGGCAGCACGGTTGAGGAGATTCGACGCGGCACCAACACCGAACTTAAGGCACTGATCCCGAACATCGAGGACACTGCGAAAAGCCTCGTTGCGCAGTTCAAGAGTGACCCTCACGCCGCCGGCCAGCGGCTCGGCATGGATCTACCCAGCCTGCGGGCTCCGCTCCCCCTGGACGCTCCGGACATGATGCCGACGGCCTTGCAAGCGCGCTTCCGCGACAACCAGAAAATCGCAGCTCACTCCGGCTCTCAGCCCTCGTTGCTTACGCCGGCCGAAGAGGCGCGTTTTGGAGATGTGATGCGGTCTCAGTCGGCCGCCGTCATCACCGGCACTCTGAACAGCCTTGCGGCGATGGACCGTGACAGCCTCAAAGCCACGCTCTCGTCAAAAGCCGTATCGGGCGCGATCGTCGCGATGTCGGCAAGTCCCGATTGGCAAAAGGCATCAAGCGCCTTCGGTTTCATGGATCAGGTCGATCGGAAGATGCCGCTCGACTTCAACGAGCTGTTCGGTGCCAAAGCGGCGGGCGACCTTGAGGAGTGGAAATCCAAGCTGTCGTTCGTCTCGCCTGAGCAGTTCCAAAAAGAGCGAATGGCCGCGCTCGATCCAGCGGCCAAGGAGGCGCGCAAAACTCTGTCGGAGCAGGCGTCCAAGGTGTTTGCCAAGAGCTATCCGAACCCGGCGGATGTCGTTGGTCTCTTGGACAATCGCTCTTGGTTCAACCCTGCCGGCTACGTGACCAGCGTTGCGCCGATTTCCGATGGCCCACTCGGTAGCGAAAGCCAGCTCTACGCGGATTTCTCTCGTCAGTTCTCTGAGGCGTTCGTGCGGAACGGTGGCAACGAAAGCGCGGCGGCCGAGTTCGCGGCCAAACAGGTCGCGCAGAAATGGGGGCCATCGGTCGCCAATGATGGGCGCATCATGGCGAACCCGCCGGAGAAGTATCTCGAACCCGTCGATGGCTCCTACGACTACATCCGGGAACAGCTTGTTGCCGACGTGGAGAAGCATTTTGGCCTCAACCCCGAGACCAGCACTGTGGCGAAGGCGCTCATGCCGCTGGCCAGTGAGTTCGTCTCCTTCGCGACAGGGAAAGAGGTTCGCGGTCGCCTGCCTGAGAACTATGGGCTTGTCGCCGATCAGTTGACGGAAGCCGGGGTCTCATCAAAGAGGCCGCCGACGTATCGCGTCGTGGTCCAGGCCGATGATGGAACTTGGCACCTCCTAGAGCAGTCGCCCGGGGTGCCGCTCCGCTTCCAGCCTGACCGTGCCGCTGCGCAGGCCCCAGTGACCGCCGAGCGCGAGCGCCGCGACGCGGACCAGCGGGCGTTCGCTCGCATTGGGAAGCCGCTCAGTCTCGAAGAGCGTGACGAAGCTCGCCCCTACCAGTTGCCGTGAGGATCGAATGCCCCTGATCGCTGAAACCGATGTTCTGAGCGAGGTCGGTAGCGCGCCGCGTCAGATGACGGGTGTCACCCCGCCGGATCCTCTAGCAAGTGGCCCCACCTACGCCAGCACTGTCAAAGCAGCCTGGAAAGAGGGAGTGCCATATGCGGCCTGGGAGTTTGGCCGCAAGGTCTATGACCTCCTGTCGACAGACCCAACGGCTGGACTCGAAACAGACTTCAATCCCTTCGAGTTGATCCGGGGAAGCCGGTACGAGGCCGAGTATGGCGACGAGTTCATAGGCGTTCCGAACGAGGCGGCGGCGCGAGCGCTGATGGCGCGCATTGACGCTCGGGAGGAGCGCCTTCGGACGTTATCGGACGCTGGGTGGGCCGGGACTGTGGCGCAGATCGGCGTTGGTGCCGTCGATCCGCTCAACTACGTCCCGTTTGTTGATGTTCTGTCAGGTGCCGCCAAGGGGATGAAGATAGCGCGCGTCGCCTCTCGGTCGGCTGCCCTCGGGGCAGTTCAGGCCGGCACCGGCGAGGCGTTTCTACAGGCAACTCAGCCTGGGCGCGGCTGGGAGGAGGGGGCGGGCAACGTAGCGTCCGCAACGATCCTCTCTGGCTTACTCGGCGCTGGCCTCGGCTATTTGACGAAAGGCGAGATCGCTTCGCTGACTCAAGGGATGGATCAGCTTCGCGCTGACGCTACGGCACACATTGCCGGCGCACCGATGCCGCAGGCCGCCGGAGCAGCGGCGTCGGACGCTCGGCAGCTTGAGCAAATCCCCTACCTTCCGAAGCCGCTCCAGAACGTAAGCGACCGCTTGTCGCCGACGGGGCGCGTTTGGTCCAGCCAATCGGTGCAAGCTCGCCGCACGTTGGCGGACCTTGCCGAGACGCCGCGCATGTTCACCGACAACGAGAAGGGCATCACGACAACCGGGGATGGATTGCCTCCGCTGGACCGTGCCGTTCGCCAGTGGACCGCGCCAGCTCTCGCCCAGGCCGACGACGTTCTGAAGAACGCCTATGTCGACTATCGCTATGGTCCCAATGCGCCGAAAGCGCCAATGCTCCGCGCCGGCTGGGAACAACTGCGAGGAACGACGCCTGAAGGCGTCATGTCGCCAAAGGAGTTCAACGAGGCCGTCTTCGATGCGCTCTACTCTGGTGACGCCAGCCCGGTTCCTCAGGTGCAACAGGTCGCCCAACACATTCGCAAAACCATTCTGGAGCCAGTGAAGAAGGCGGCTCAGGAAACCGTCGGGGCCGACGGCCGGGCGCTGCTCGGTGAGGTGGGCGCCCCGGCTGGGGATGAGAGTTTCGTGCCTCGTCTCTGGAACAAGATTGCGGTTACGCGCAAGCGTGACGAGTTCATTGCGACGACCACCGATTGGCTCAAGAAGCAGCAGGCCTCAAAGGCGGAAATTCAAAACCGAGTTGCAAGTTGGCAGACCCATGCCGACGATCTCGACGACCGGATCAACAAGAAGCAGAGCGCGATTGAAACCCGCGAGCGCCAAATAGCGTCGGTCGAAAATCGGGCGGAAGAACTCACTTCGCTCAACCAGTTCGCATTCCGTCGTTCAGAGGACATGACCGCGAAGTCCGACGAGCTACGCGAGCTTTCACGCCAGGTATCCAGCCAGATCCAGGAGCCCCTTCAGCGCTTGGAAGCCCTGCGTCGCGAGATCGGGGAAGCGAAAGAGCGGTATCCGGACATCAAGGAAATCGACAGCCTGATCTTCAAACTGATCGGTGCCGGACAGAAAGTGAAGCAGGGCGGCGGTCTCATTGAGAACATCGATGCTCTGTCATCATTTGCCGACGCCGTGGACGAGGCGCGCAGTATGTTGCGCGAAGGCATCCGGGAAGCGTCTCGTTCGGCAAAGCGAGCGCGTATCGGTCTTGGTGCTGACGACTTGATGGCTCTGGAAAAAGAGCGAGACAACATCAACCGAGCGATTGCCCCTCTAAAAAAGCAGCTCACTAAAATACGCCGGCAGCTCAGGACCGAGCGCGAAGCAAAAATCCAGAGTGCTCTCGGTGGCGCGGTGTTCGAAACACGTGTCCGAAACCGGGGCAATGAGCTTCAAGACCGAGTAAGCGGCAAGTCGGCCGAGCTCGACAAGCTCTACGAAGATCTTGAGGCTCTACAGGAGCTCCGTAGTGGCGCAAGGAAGCAGATCGAGGAAGAGCTAGGAAAGTGGCAAGGCAAGTCTACGGCCGAGGTCAAGGCCGCATTGAAGGCTCGCGCCAAGGCAGAAGCCGAGCGCGAAACTGCGAAGGCAGATGGAACCTATCAGGGGCGTGGGGAGCGACTGACCTCCGCCGATAACGCGGTCGAGCGCGCCGTTCGCCGCATTCTTGCATCCAACAGGAACCTGGGCGAACAGGAGCTGAGGGATCGCGCGAACCAGATCGCCGACCGCATTCTGAGTACTCCGGACGGCCGGCTCCCCTATGACGAGCCAACGCCTCACGCTGATGGTGGGATCGGTGGCGGGGAGGTGCGCGGCTCACTCAACGAGCGCGAGTTCGCCATCCCCACCGCTATGGTGAGCCAGTTCCTTGTCCGTGAGCCCACGGAGGTACTGCATGCCTTCCTCAGGACCACCGTGCCGGACATCCTTCTCACCCGTCGGTTCGGCGACGTTCGCATGACCGAGGCTTTGAAGAAGGTGACGGAGGAGTACGCGGCCAAGGCGGCTCAGCTCAAGTCCGAGAAAGCGAGGGTGAAGCTGGAGGCAGAGAAGCAGCGTGTTGTTCGCGATCTGGCCGCCATCCGAGACCGAGTGCGCGGTGTCTACGGCTACAGCGCCGATCCAGGCATCAGGAAGTTGGCTTCGGTCGCCCGAGCGCTCCGGAGTTGGGGGCTTGCGACGGATATGGGATCCTCTCTGATTTCGAGCCTGAATGACGCGACTGGTGTCGTGTTCAGGTTCGGACTGGAGGGAGCGTTCCGTTCGGCTTGGCGTCCGTTTTTCAAGGGCCTGATTGCTGACACGAAGTTCAACCCCACGGCGCGCCGGCAGGCGAAGGCGATGGGGCTCGCCCTCGATGCGCATCACGCTCTCAATGGTCGCCAGCTGGGCGACGTGATCGACTATTACAAAGCTGGCTCGGGAGTAGAGAAGCTAGCCGGCTGGGCCGGTGACAAGTCGATGATCGCCAACGGCATGGCGCCGTTCACCGACCTCATGAAAACGATGGCGTCCTCCGCCGCCAGTGATGAGCTGTTGCGCATGTGCCAGCGCGTCGCCGCCGGCAAGGCAAGCAAGGCGGACGTGCGCGACCTGGCTGCGGCGAACATCGCTCCGGACAAGGCCGCTCGCATCTGGCAGCAACATCAAGCGTCCGGCGTTGAGCCGGTAGACGGGGTGATGCTGCCGGAAACGGCTACTTGGGCGGATGCCGAAGCGCGGCAGTCTTTCGAGGCCGCGATTGCCCGCGAAGCGGATATTGCCGTGGTGTCTCCGGGACAGGAGAAGCCCCTGTTCCTTTCCCGGCCAGTCGGCGCGCTGCTGGGGCAGTTCCGCGGCTTCACCGCTGCCGCCCATGAGAGGGTGTTCATTGCCAACCTTCAGCGCCGGGACGCGCGCACCGCCTCTGGACTCGTATCCACCCTGGCGGCCGGCATGCTGAGCTATAAGCTCTATGCGGTGGCGACCGGTCAGCAGACAAGCGACAAGCCGCAGGACTGGGTCAAGGAAGGGGTGAACCGCTCCGGAATCTCCGGATGGGTCAGCGACATTAATGCTGCTCAGGCAAAACTGTTTGCCGGGCAGACCGACTTTTTCAGGCTTATCGGTTCGGACCGCCCTCTTTCTCGCTACGCCCAACGGTCGGCTCTCTCCAGTTTCCTCGGGCCGACCTATGGGCGGCTGGAGCGGCTTCAGGGGCCTCTCTACAGCCTGTCGCAAGGCACGTGGACGGCGAACGACACTGATGCTCTTCGCCGCTGGGCTTGGCTTCAGAACCACTTCGCCCTTCGTCGCCTGTTCGACAAGATGGAAGGGCGCTGAGCAAACTCCGGGGCAGTGCGAGGGAGCGGCGGCGATGACATGGTCCAGCCATGAGCACGTCACCGATCCCGCCCGTCCTCGATCAAGACCGCTACGCTGCCTATCAGCCGACGGCGGCGACTACTGATTTTGCGCTCGGGTTTCCTCTGTTCGGCGAGGCAGCCGACGTTTCGGTCTATCTCGATGGCGATCTTCTCGAGCTGACGAGCGGCTACACGATCCGGTCCACTGCGAACGGAGCAACGCTCACCCCGGCTCCGGTGACGGATGCCTACGTTCGTCTGAATGCCCCGATCTCCGCTGGCAAGCTGGAGATCTTCGGCAACTTCCGTCCGCGCCGGACCATCCAGGCCACGGCGCCCTATGGTACTCGGGATTTCAACTTTGCCTTCTCGCTGCTGATGGCGGCGATGCGCGAAATGTGGACGAAGTTCACGCGCTCGCTGAAGGTGCCGGTCGGCGAGGGAGACCTGACGCTTCCTGCAAAGGTAAAGAGGTCAGGGCAGCTTCTGGGCTTTGATATTGATGGGAACCCCGTTGCTGCGGGCGGCTTTATCGAGCTAACGACGGCCGCAGCAACTGCTACAGCCGCAGCCAAAGCGGCGGTGGCAGCATCCGAAGCTGCTCAGACATTTGATCCTTCGGAGTATGCCTCTGTCTCGCGCAAGCTCAAGGTTGGCTCTGGCCTGGTCCTCGATGGCGTCGCCGGCACCGATGCGGAGCCGGCAGAGGCGGACCTGACTGCCGATCTGGCCTTCACGATGGCTTTCGCCCCCCCTGCCGTAACGATTGCCGGCGAGCGCGACGATCTGCCAGTGCATCCCGCCGGCCTCAAGGCGGCGTTCGATGCTCTCGGCTCGTCTCTTGATGCCTTGCTTGCTCCGACGATTATCAACGCGACAGGGTCGTGGGAGGTCCCCGCAGGTCTGACGCGCATCTTTGCCATTCTGTTTGGTGGCGGTGGTGGTGGCGCTAACGGGGCTGTTGGTGGCTATACGGGGGGATACGGCGGCTTCGGAGGCCTATCGATGGCGGTGGTGGACGTCACGCCAGGGGACGTGCTCCCGGTGACGATCGGAGCTGGTGGTAATACGGGCGTCGCTGGCGGCGACAGTGCATTCGCGGACCTGACCGCAACGGGTGGAGGTGGTGGTTCCAGCCCAGGGAAAACAAACACCGGAGCCTCCGGAGCGCCTGGCACTGGGACAGGTGGTGATTACGTCGACCAAGCATTTGCCTGGAAGGACGCCAAGGGGTTTGTCGCAGGTCGACTCATCGATTTTTTGGCGGGCGTCAGGCTAAGCACGGCCACCTATCAGAACGCCGTCGGCATCACGCCCGGAACAAATACGCCGGCCAGTGTCTGGACAGAGGACAGTGCTTATACACCGGGAACCCGTGGCAGAGGGGGAATTAACACTAGCCCAAACCAATTCGGAGCCGGAGGCTCCGGGGGCGCCCTGTTCATCTACCCGATCAAGGGGGAAGGAGCTGCATGATGGCTAAGATCATCCATATTATCGAAGCCGATCAGATCACCAACTCGATTGTCGTAGCAGATGACGTTGATGCCTCTGCATTTGGTGGTGTCGACACGAGCGCGCTGCCGTCCGAGGCCGGCATCGGTTGGAAGCTGATCAACGGCGTATGGACCGCTCCGGACCTACCCCCGACCGAACCGGCTCCGCTCATGCCACTCTCAGCCCGACAGCTCCGGCTAGGCCTTCTCAAGATTGGCATCAAGCCGGCCGACGTCGCAGCAGCGATCGACGCCTTGCCGGAGGATCAACGAGACCAAGCCGAAATCGAGTGGGACTATGCAAGTGAGTACCGCAGGGACCACCCGCTGATCGCCACGCTCGGGCAGACCTTCGGCCTCTCGGCCGATCAGATTGACGCGGCTTGGCGCGATGCCATGTCGCTCTGAAGCGATCCGGAGACTTTGATGCGAACCACATCCGACCTCGCCATTGAGAAGATCAAGCAGTGGGAAGGGCTTCGCCTTCGTTCCTACCAGGACAGTGCGGGTGTGTGGACGATCGGATACGGCCACACGAGCGATTCCGCTTTCCGGGTCGGCCACGGACTGTCCATCACCGAAGCGAAGGCAACGGAGCTGCTTCGGCATGATCTCGGTGAGGCCGAACAAGCTGTCGATGGCGCGGTGAAAGTGCCGCTCAACGACTCTCAGTTTGGCGCCCTGGTGTCGTTCGCCTTCAATGTGGGTAACGCCGCATTCTTGAAATCGACGCTGCTGAGAAAGCTGAACGCGGGCGCTTACGAAGCCGTCCCGTCGGAGCTTGCCAAGTGGAACAAGGCGGGCGGCAAGGTGGTCCAGGGGCTCGTCAATCGGCGCGCGGCGGAAGCTGGCTTGTGGTCGACCGGTGCGTTCGTTTCCAGCGCTTCCGCTCCGGTGTCGGCTGGTTCGACGATCAAGCAGGCGATTACACGGCCGGAAGTCCTGGCGGCTGCGACCACTGTGGGCGGCGGTCTTGCCACGGCGGCGTCCGGCAATGGCCCGCTGTCGTGGGCTATTTCCATTGTCATCGTCGGTGCCGCTGCATTGGCGGCCTTCCTGATCATCCGCAAGGAGATGCGGGCGTGATCGCTGTGGCCCTCAAGAACTGGCGGCTGGTGTTGGCTGGAATAGCCACTGTCGCCCTCCTGCTGGCCGCGTGGTGGCTGATCGAAACCGGCAGGGACATCGAGCGGGCCGGACAGGCGCGGGCCTCGGTGAAGGCCTATGAGGAAAGGACGCGGATTGATGAAAAGCTCGATGGCCTTTCGCCTCGCGACCTATGCCTCGCTGCTGGCGGTGGCCGCGATTGCGACGGCTTGCGCGACGGTTCCCCCTGAAGGTGGCGCGGGGCTGAAGCTTGTCACGCCGTTGAAGCCGGCCGCCGCCGTGTGTCTCGCTCAAACCGATCCCGACGCGCTGAAGCGCGCCCTGGGAAATGATGCAATTATAAAGAAAGCGCGATGATGCCTGACTTCAGGAAGAGTCTAAACCTGTCGACCGTTGTTGCTCTCGCGACCTTGGCGATGGCACTCGCAGGTGGCTGGACCGCTTTACAGACGTCCATTACCGGAGTGGAGGCGAAAGTCGCGGATCATGATCGGCGCATTGGCGAGATCGAAACGGACGGAAGAGCCGGCCGAGCCGACACGACTCGCGTGCTCCAAGATATTGCCGAGATCAAAACGGATCTGAGGTACTTGCGGCAAGCGATGGAGAGGGAGGAGCCACGCAAGTAGTCCTTGCGATTTTCGCTCGATCTTTTCTAATGACGAACGGGCTAAGCGTAGACTTCAAACATGGCCTATTTGAGCATAGGCATAAGTTGTCGTCCCCCATAAAATTGTCAAAGCTAGTGGGGGACGATTATGGGTGAGAAAGTCTGGCAAATAATCAAGCATGACAGTCTCGACGAGGTGGGCCACTGGGAATTTCCGGGTTCCTACAGCCGGGAAAGCATATCGGTGATTTTGCAACGGCTGGTCTGCGCTGACTTGGTGTCAGAGGAGATCATCAACTGTTGTCGCGAAGTGGGTGATCCCTATCGCTCCACATTCCTCGATCCAATAGGCAATGGTCAGACCATGCAATACGGCGAGAATCCTTGGTATACGGCCCGTCTTGTCGACAGGTAGGCCGGCACAGACTCAAGCATCTTCCTTCTTGCCGCTTGCCACTATCGTCAGCCCCCCGTCTGGAAGAGGTCTCTGGAGGGACTGAGCCTCTTTCCAGGGCGCGCGTAGCCACACGTCGACTTCTTCCTCTGTGGTCAAAATAACCGGCATTGCCTTTGGGTGGACCGGCTTCACCTCCGCGTTCGCTTCGGTAGTGAGGAAGCCGTACAGCAAGTGCTCGCCAGTCACGGGCTCCGCTTTGGTCCCTCGTGTTCCGGTCCATGTTGCCCAAACGCCGGCAAAGAAGAACAGCGACCGGTCTTCGTCCAACGCGAACCACGTGGGGATCTTGCGGGGCTTTGCGTCGAGATATTCGCAGAACGACGACGCGGGGACGACGCAACGGCTGTCCGGGCCAAGCCAACGGCGCCACCACGGGGAATCGGTGTTCCGAATGTTCGTGATAGGCGCGCCGCCGTAAGTGGCTGGTCCCGGCATTCCCCAACGCATTCTCAGAATTTCGCGGCCGTCATCGCCATTGCGAACCACCGGCGCCAACTGATCAGGAAAGATCGAGGGCAGGGGCTCAAGGTTGCCTGTCTGGTCAACCATCGCTTTGGCGATTGCTCGGATCGCGGCCGGAGCTCTGGTGAGACTGTAGAGATTGCACATCGCAGCGGCTCCTCGTCATCCGCGCCCATACTGGCATCTGTTCGTCTATTGTTCTAGTGCTTCTTCGCCGCGCTGCGCCGGCAAACGCTCAGGAAAGGTTGCGTTAGGCCATCGGTGCAATGATGACTTGAAGGGGTGGGGATTGTGTACGGGTGGCGCCAAAACAGTTTTCGACAGTTCAGACCGAGACGGCGGCGCTACTTCCGCCGGAGGAACTCCTTGGTTGGGTTCTTGGTATTCGGGGTGCTCATGGCTGGCGCTGCGGCGTTTGAGACTGTCGGCGATCGCCTATCTGGGTTCATCCCCGCGAGCTTAAAGCCCTCGCAAGCAGCTGAATCGACCGTCTATGAGCGCTCATTCTCATACTGCTCAAAGATCTCCAGGACATGCGTTGTCGACGGCGACACCATTTGGCTTGATGGAACCAAGATCCGCATCGCCGATATCGACACGCCGGAGCTTAGCCCGCCCAGGTGCGCTTATGAGCGGGAGCTCGGCGAGAGGGCAAAGGCGCGCCTTCGTGACTTGCTCAACGTCGGTCCGTTCACCCTCCGGAAGGCGGATCGCGACGAGGACAGATATGGTCGCAAGCTCCGCACAGTTCATCGGGCCGACGGCAGGTCTATCGGGCTCATACTCGTCGACGAAGGCCTCGCTCGGGAGTGGGATGGGGCGCGGCACCCGTGGTGTTCATAGGGCCTCGGCCATCCTCCAGGGGGATCGGGGATCGTTGAGGATCTCCGAGGAGGGCACGGAGTGTTAGCAGTTGATTTCTTTGTGTCTGCACGCCAAGGTGGCGACTTACGACAGGACACGGGAGACCTCGGCGCTATGTTCTTCACTCGAGTTGGAAAAGTGATTGCCTATCTAGGCCTCGCGCTCGGTTTCCTACGCTGTGCAATGGGCGTCTTCGTGGGTTACGCTTCGCCCGATATGGAAAGCAGAGTTGCCTTGTCGCGTCGCTACTTCGGATCATTCACCAGCGGACAGGCGATCGATCAGGGTATGAAGTTCATTGTAATCGCTGTAGCCCTTGGCGTTCTCTGCGAGATCAGTGCCAGAAAGAGCAAGGCAGGCGAGTAGACATAAGTCCATCAAATGAGCCATGGGTCTTGCGGGCTGCGGTTGGTCATGGGGGTAGCTCCATCGCTTCTGTCCGAAACGAAGTGTACATATAGAGAACAGCCGGTGACACGCGGTCAAAAATGCCTGACACGGCAGCATTGTTTTCGCAGGTTTTTTCGGTAGCCTTCCAAGCTGAATACGAGGGTTCGATTCCCTTCACCCGCTCCAGATCTCTTTAGAAAATACCCTGTTCAGCGTTGTCTTGGGCATGTTTCCCAGGCCGCGAACGCTCCCGCCGCACTATTGGCGCCAAACTCGTAGCCTCCCGAAGGGCTGTCGCCCTGCGTTTTGGCTCGGGTGCTCAGTACGAGAGAGCCGTCAGCACCGTGTCAGGCTCTTCACATGCTTCGAGCGCTCTATCGGCCGGGCAATCTCGTTCTGCACCTAAAGCGGAAAATCCCTGCCGGTCAGGCTGACCAGAGGAGCGGCAAGGAGAAAGCCTCCCTCCAACACATCCCAAACAGACTGGTTGGAACAGTGAGGTTTTGTCGCCTTTCCTGAACTTGCGACGGAACCGGATGACCTTCACGAGCGTGAAGCCGGCCGTCTCGCGGCGCTGGGACCGGTGCCGTCTGAAGGTGTCTGCCGACCATATTCCTGATGCGTTCACAACCGCGTCTTCGTGTCGCGACTCTCAGATCGTGCCCCATCTCCCGCCCTTCATTCGAGTGCGGCAACCCTCATCCCGTATGACTGAGTCACGCAGCGAGGGCTCCAAGCCTTTGCAAGGTGAAGTTCCCTTTGGGACGGGAGGGTGGACATGGGGATTTGGGCAAGCGGGGCCGATCGATGAGCATTGCCGGCCTGATCGAACAGATGGCCGCCGCCGGCGCGCCCATCGACGCCATCGTCCTCGCCGTCCGGGCGGTGGAGGAGGGCGCCGCCGTCGAGGCCGAGCGTCGCGCCAGGGGCACCGAGCGCAAGCGCCGGGAGCGGGACAGGAAGCGTGACGGTCACGCGACGGTCACCGGACAGTCGCCCGACACCTCTGGGTATCCCCCTTCTCCCCCCTCTTTCCCCCACACCCCCAAACACCCCCCTATATCCCCCCAGACTACACCGGACGAGGCGCGCGACCCGGTTTCCGAACGTCGGTCGGTACCGGAGCCCGAACCGCGACCGATCTCGAAGCCGGATGGCGAAACGCTGGGCGAGGAACTGACGGAGGCCGGGGGAGAGGCGCTGGCGAAGCTCGCCTCGGCGCCAGGGCTCATCGTCCTCTCCGAGCCGATGAACTGGATCCGCAACGGCTGCGATCTCCAGGCCGACATTCTCCCGACCATCCGGGCCCGATGTAGCCGGGCCGGACCGTCGAGCATCCGTTCCTGGAGCTACTTCACCGAAGCCGTCTACCAGGCTCGCGACAATCGTCTGAAACCCGCACCGGAGTCGAACCGTGTCCAATCCTTCCGCGCTTCCCGCAGCACTCGCCAACCTGCTGCAGCATCGCCCCACGACGCTATCCTTGCCGCCTTCGCTCGCCGAGCTGGAGCGCACCTTGCAGCCCACGGAGGCGGCGAGCCGAACCCCGACCTTGAGCCGGGCTCTCACGCCGGAGGAACGATCGATCTTGTTGCAGTTGGTGGATGAGGTCGCGCCGTATGCCGAGGCCAGGCCCGACGCGTTCAGTGCGTTGAGGCATGTCGCAAAGCTCCTCGCCGCGTTCCCCGCCGGCAACATGAGCGACGCCGTTATCGAAGCCCGTTCGGAAGCCTATGACATCGCCCTTGAGGATGTGCCTGCCTGGACGGTCGAAGCGGCGGCCAAGCGCTGGATCAAGGGCGATGTGGCATCCCTTGGCGACAAGCCGAACCTCTCCTTCCCGCCATCGCCGCCCCAGCTTCGTGCGCTGGCTCTTGATGAACTGTCCAAGATGCGCAGCGCGCTATGGCGCTACCGGCGGCTATTGGCAGGCAGGGTGGAGCGCATTGTGCCGCCGGAACTGCGGCGAAAGGTGCCATCCGACATTCTCGGGGCACTCGGCCTCGGGGCATTCGGCCGGTGGCCCGACGCGACCACGACAACCGCGCCCGACGACACCGCCCCGCCGAAGAGAATCTGAAGCCCCCCTTCAGAAGTTGCGATTAGGTCGCAAGCCTTTCCTCGCCTATATTGAGGGCGTCAAAGAGATGAGAGAAAGAGGCCGGAAACCTCCGGTCTGAAAGAAGGAAAATCGAGATGTTCGCCACCCTCAGGCGTACCGCCAAGCTCCTGCGCCCCCTGACCCAGGCCGAGCGCGACATGGCCTACCTGAACGAGGCCGGTGACCGTTACGACCTTGAGGCTCGCGAACGGAACCTCGGCCGCCGCAACCTCAACCGGACCCTCGGTCTCTGACGGGCACCCGCAGCAAGACGACGTCAAGCGCTCGACACCTGGCCGGTTCGGGCGCTTTGTCGTTCTTGCAGTCCGGCCAAGGACGATGCCGATAGACAAAACCCCGCCGGTGAGGGCGGGGCTTTGGTGCTTCAGGCTCCTGCTAGTGACGCTTCATCTTGTCGGCCTTCGCTTCACTCCGGCCGGATGACGCTCGCCTGCCGGAGCAATCAGGAGGCAGACCGCTTGCGCTGCTGGCCGAGGCCCATCTGCTTGGCGAGGTTCGAGCGAGCGGCGGCATAGTTCGGCGCGACCATCGGGTAATCGCTGGGGAGGTTCCACTTCTCGCGGTACTCTTCGGGCGACATGTCGTAGTGCGTGCGAAGATGGCGCTTCAGCGATTTGAACTTCTTCCCGTCCTCAAGGCAGATGAGGTAGTCGGGGGTGACCGACTTCTTGACCGGAACGGCGGGCTTGGCCGGTTCGGCCGTCGGCTCCTGGCTGCTGCCGGCGGCAGAGCCTCCACGGACTCGAATGAGGGCGGCGTGAACGCTGGCGATGAGCGCAGGCAGCTCAGGCGTCGGCAGGGAGTTGTTGCCCACATAGGCAGCAACAATGCTTGCCGCTATATCGAGGGTAGTCATATCATCGTATTCGTTCACTAGAATGTCTCCAAGACTAAGAATAATTCGCCGAGTAGCCTCATACGCCTCATGTAACGCCCGTTCAATACAAAAAGGGTTTTGGAGGATGTGTCTCCAAAGATCTATTTTGTATCGTAGTCCGGCAAAAGCATCGCGCATGCCCAGGGTGAACACACAACAGGCTCTCATGGCATTGTGGCAATATCGGATCATGCCCGACACAGCGGCGACGGGGGCTCGGCCGGAGACGCTCACCACCTCGCCTGTCGCTAACCAACCATTATCCAAAGAGAATCTGAAGCTGCTCTTCAGAACTTGCGATTAGGCCACGGTGGCAGCCGGGCCTATATTGGGGGCGTCAAGAAAGAAGAGAGAAAGAGGCCGGAAACCTCCGGTCTGAAAGAAGGAAAACCGAGATGTTCGCCACCCTCAAGCGCACCGCCAAGTTCCTCCGCGTTCCCACCCAGGCCGAGCGCGACATGGCCTACCTGAACGAAGCCGGCGACCGTTACGACCTCGAAGCCCGCGAGCGCAACCTCAGCCGTGGCCTTGGCTTCTGAGACCTGATCGGCGCCAAGCCGACAAGCAACACGACCTCGAGCGCTCGACCTGACCGGTTCGGGCGCTTTGTCGTATGCGAGGCATTGCGAGCCGGAAACCGACGGACGCGCCATACCCTCCGTCAGTAGTCGCAGTAGCCGCCGTCCATGTCGATCATCCCCCGTTCTCCATCGAACATGAGGCGCATGTCACAGGTCTCCGTGTCGGGAGCGGAAACCGGCCCGGCGCAGAGGGCCTCGTCCGACATGTAGAGTTCCACATACCAGCGATGGTGCACGTAGGTCTTGAATCCGACCGTCTCTTCCGGCTGAACCAGACCGTAGTCCTTCAGTTGCCCGTCGAAGTCCGACCAATAGATTCGAACCATGGAGTTGGTGTCGTTGGTGAAGCGGACGCCGGTCGGAATGTTCGTTTCGGGCGATGGCGGCTTCATGTCTCCGCACCCACCGGCGGACGCAAGGGGTGCCTGAAAGGCAACCATCGAGAAAACAGCGGCACCAAACAAATATCGCTTCATGATCGGCCTTCCCCGGGGCTCTTGTCGACACCGCATCATCTGCACGGAAGCTCAACATTGGCAATGGCTTTCTAAGCAAATTTACCCATGCCAGAGTCTTGCCCGACCGGCGAGCGACAGTCGTCCACCGCGGCGGACCGATAGAGAATCTGAACATGGCTTTCAGAACTTGCGATTAGGTCGCAGGGACTTTTGGAGCTATGTTTTGGGCGTCGAAAGAAATGAGAGAAAGAGGCCGGAAACCTCCGGTCTGGAAGAAGGAAAAGACGAAATGTTCGCCACTCTGAAGCGTGCTGCCAAGGCCCTCCGCGTTCCGACGGCCGAAGAGATGGAACTGGCCTACATCTACGAAGCCGGCGACCGCTACGATCTCGAGGCGCGCGAACGCAACCTCACTCGCCGCAACCGCAACCTCGGTTTCTGACGGTGCGGCGACCCGGTCGCCACGATTGATCCAGACGACGTCCAGCGCTCGATATCTGACCGGTTCGGGCGCTTTGTCGTATTCGGACGGTCGCGTCCTGCGCTCAGAGTGAAATCGCCCCCTTTGCCGGGGCGGCTGTCGAAACGCGAAATCGGCCGCCCCTCCGGGCAGCCGATTTGCTGTGACTCCAGTCGATGTCATCAAGAGGGGGCATCAAGGGGTGGGGATGGCCGGCCGCTGGAGTCGACGGCCGGCCCCTCCCTCACCCGAGGCGATCTCCTTAGATCGAGATCAGCCGCGGAGGTTGTGTTCCCACTCTTCGCTGGCGTTGCGATAGAAGACCGGCTTCGGATAACGGGCGGCGTCGGCCTTGGCGGCTTCAGCGTTGGCCGGGTTTTCGATCACGACGGCGCTGCTGAACTGCGGGTCGTTGTCGCGGGCGGCCGGGTCGAAGGTGGTCACCACGCTGGCGCCGGTGGCCGAACCATGCGTACCGATGATGGCGCCGGACTTGGCGGCCTGGGCGGCTTCAGCATAGCGGGCGGCGTCAGCCTTGGCGGCAAGCGCGTTGGCGCTGTTCACGTTGACCGGGGCGGCGACGAAGTTGGGATCGTTGGTGCCGGCGGCCGGGTCGAAGGAAAGCGAGCCGGCGCTGGCGAGCGAGGGAACCAGAACGGCGGCGAAGGCGAGCGAGGCAATGAGGGAGGTCTTCATTTCAAAACTCCAATTTCTGTATCAGCGTTCGTTTCATGCTTGGCAGCGGGGAGGTTTTGTTCGCTGCCGATGACCGTCATTTAGGTGGCTTCCGTTCACGCTCAAATGGCCTCCGGATGACACTTGCGGGCGGTCGATTTGATGAATGGTCGCGAAGTCGTGTTCGCAAGTTGAGCGGTCCGGCGTGGACGACAACGGGCTCGGCAAGACCTGGGCGGAGAGGAACGGCGCCCCTGCGCGGTAATTGATGCCCGCAGCCGGCGCCGAATGGGCCCGGCGCGATGCGACGCCGATCACGCGCCAAGCGCTTGGGCCCTGGGTGGGGTGATCCACAACATATGGAAGCTTAAGAGTTTTTTGGGTAGTTTGGGCGCTGTTGGGAGCGACAGGCTGACCATCGATCGGTTTTTGCCGATTAGTGGTTGTGAGGTTCGACGATGGGCGAGCAAAATGTGTATCCGGCGGTACGACCCGATCTGGCTTCCAGCTGTGCCGGGCCAGAGTGCACGGGGATGTTGCTGCGCTGTCCGACGCTGAACGATACCCGCTGCATTCTCTTCGATACCCTGTTCGGCACCAACTCGGCGCCCATTCTGCTGATCGACCCCGAAAGCGAGGGAGCCGTCGTCGACGCCAACAAGAAGGCGCTGGAGTTCTACGGCTACAGCCGGGACGAGTTCAGGCAGCTTCACGTCTACGACATCAACACCCTCGGCCGGGCGGTGCTGGCCGTGATGCGGGAGATCTCCTCCTGGTCCGGCGGGCATTACCCGCAGCGTTTCCGGCACAGATTGGCCGATGGAACGGTGCGCGACGTGCATGTCTATGCCGGTCCGATCGATCTCGTGGACCGCAAGCTGCTGCTCTGTGTCGTCCAGGACATCACGGAAGTGATCGAGGGGGAGCAGTTCAACCGGCTGCTGCTCGAAAGCGTCAACGTCGGCGTCTGTGGCATCGACAACGCCGGTGCCTTCACCTTCGTCAATCCCGAGGCGGTCAGGGCCTTCGGCTTTCTTCACGAAAGCGAAGTCATCAAGCTGGATATCCGGCGCTTTCTCGGCACGGCCGACCGGCCGATGGACGGCGAGGCGCATCGCGTTCTCGAGGCCGCCGCGACGGGCGCGGCCGTTCAGGGACTGGAATGCACCATGCGCCGGGAAGACGGCACGCTCTTTCCCGTCAGGCTCGTCGCCAGCCCCATCCGGGTTGGCGATGAGGTGAAAGGCGCTGTCCTGAGCTTCACCGATCTGACCCGTGAACGCCAGCGCGAGGACGAGGTCGCCGACCTCATGAACGCCATCCCGGGCGCCGTCTTCCGCGCCGTGATGAAACCGCGCGGCGAGATCGAGATCACCTATTTCAACGGCGCCGCCAGGAGCCTTCTCGGTCTCGCAGACGGCGACGATCCGACATCTCCCGCCGTGCTCTCGCCGTTGCTGACACGGCCCGGCTGGGTCGGTCTGGTGCGCAGCCTCAGGGGGGCAGCCCGGCGGCTCGGCGCCTGGGAACGGGAGTTCCCGATCGGGGGCATGGGCGAAGGCAAGTGGCTGCTCGGTCGGGCAAGCACACGTCGCCAGCCCAACGGCGACGTCGTGTTCAATGGCGTGCTTCTGGACATCACCGATCGCAAGCTGCTGGAGGCCCGTCTGGAGGACGCCGCCCTGACCGATCCCCTGACCGGTCTCGCCAATCGGCGGCGCTTCGAGATCGCCCTGAAGGAATCGGAACGGCTTCACGCCACCACCGGCAGCCCCTATTCGCTGATCGTGATCGACATCGATCACTTCAAGCAGCTCAACGATCGGTATGGCCATGGTGCCGGCGACGACACGCTGCGCTGTCTGGCCGACACCCTGCGCCTTCGGTCCCGCCAGTCCGACTGCGTCGCGCGTTGGGGTGGGGAGGAGTTCGTGCTCTTGCTGCCGGCCACAACGATGGGGCTGGCCTCGGCGCTCGCCAGCGACATCCGGTCGGCCGTTACCGAAGCCAGACTGTCCGCGGATGGACTGAGCGTCAGCATCGGTGTCGGCGAGGTCGTTCTCGGTGAAGACGCAGGCGCCTTCTTCCGGCGTGTCGACGCCGCGCTCTATCGCGCCAAGGCCAATGGCCGCGATCGGGTGGAGCTCGCCTGAGCGGATCGCTCTCCTGGAGACGTTGGCATAAAGACTGCCGTCGCGCCAAGCGTTCCGGAAACCGGACAGTACAAGACGAGGCGCCATGACATCCGTTCGTATCGCCTTGATCGGCCTGCTGCTGCTGCTCATGCTCTTGCTGGTCGGTGGCGCGATCGTTCCTCGGCCATTTTTCGCGCCGGTGAGGTCCTCTTCCGGTCCCGATGATCTCCGGCGCATCCTCGTGCTCTCCGGACCGATCCACACCGACATCGCCATTCCGCTCGATAGCGCGACGCGCTCGACGTTTTCCTTTCTGGAGGCGTCGGGCATTCCGGTCGGCCATCCCGAGGCGCGATGGCTGATCGTCGGTTGGGGCGGCCGCGCCTTCTATCTCGAAACCCCAACCTGGGCCGACCTGAAGCCGCTTCCGGTGTTGCGCGCCTTGACCGTCGACAGGTCGGTGTTGCACGTCGACGTTGCCGGAGCCGCTCTTGCCGCCCAGCCCGGCGTCGCGGTTTTCGATGTGGATCGGGGCGGCTTGGAGAAGCTCATCGCTTTCGTTGCCGACAGCTTCGCCTCTGAGCGTGGCGCCACGGCGGCGATCCCGGGCGCCGGTTACGGAGCCTATGACCGCTTCTTTGAGGCACGAGGCCTCTTCAATATCCTGCTCGGCTGCAACACCTGGACCGCCGCCGCCCTGAGAACGACCGGCCTGCGGTCGGGGCTGTGGACCCCGCTGCCGCAGTCTCTGGCGCTCTCTCTCAGGTTGTTCAACTGATCGTTCCACGGCGAACGGAAGGATAGCTCCTCAGCTCTTGGGGTCGACCCATCCGCCGACGGGCTCAAAGCCGGCCATGGCTTCCTTCGGCCCCCAGGTGCCGGGCTTGTAGAGAGACGGGGCGGTACTCGCCTCCAGCACCGGTTCGACGATCTGCCAGGCGAGCTCGGCCATGTCCTCGCGCGTGAAGAGCTGGCGACGGCCGTTCATGGCGTCGCCGATCAGCCGCTCGTAGGGCAACATGTTGTCCATGCCGTCGCTGACAGCCGTGAGCTCCAGCGCTTCGCCGACCATCTCGCCGCCGTTGGCCTTGCGCCGGGCGCCGATGCCGATCGAGACCTCCGGTCCCAGGCGGAAGCGCATGTAGTTGGCCTCGCCCGGCCGGATCGGGTCGAACACCTCGAGCGGCGGGCGCTTGAAGCGAACGACGACCTCGGTGGCGCGCACCGGAAGGTTCTTTCCGGCGCGGATGTAGAAGGGAACGCCCTGCCAGCGCCAGGTGTCGACGTAGAGGCGCACCGCGACGAAGGTCTCGACGCGCGAGTCGGTGGCAACGCCCGGCTCGGTGCGATAGCCCTCGAACTGGCCCCTGACGACATCGCGCTCCTCCAGCGGCCGGATCGCCTTCAGCACCTGGACCTTCTCGTCGATGAGGTCGTCGGACAGGGCGTTGACCGGCGGCTCGGTGGCGAGCAGCAGCAGCACGTTGACGAGGTGGTTCTGCACCACGTCGCGCAGCGCGCCGACTTCCTCGTAGAAGCGGCCGCGCCCCTCGACGCCGAAGTCCTCCGCCATGGTGATCTGGACGCTGTCGATGTAGTTGCGGTTCCACAAGGGTTCCAGGAAGGAGTTGGCGAAGCGGAAGTAGAGCAGGTTCTGGATCGCTTCCTTGCCGAGATAGTGGTCGATGCGGAAGAGGTCGTCTTCCTTGAACACGGCATGCAGGACGCGGTTGAGCTCCTGGGCCGAATAGAGGTCGCGGCCGAAGGGCTTCTCCACCATCAACCGGGCCCCGTTCGCAAGGTTGGCCTGCTTGAGGCCGGCCGTCACCGAAGCGAACATCGACGGAGGAATGGCGAGGTAATAGAGAACGCGCCGCCGGTCCGACAGCGCCTCGCCGAGGCGGGTGAAGGTGGAGGGGTCCTGGTAGTCGCCGGGAACGAAGCGCACGAGGCCGGCGAACTTGGCAAAGGTCGCCTCGTCGATATCGCCGCAACTTGCGGCGATGCTTTCTCGCGCCCGCTCCAGCAGCTTCTCGACGCTCCAGCCCTCGCGGGCGACGCCGACGATGGGCTCATTGAGGTTGCCGCGCCGGACCATCTGGTAGAGCGAGGGGAAGATCATCTTGCGGGCGAGGTCGCCGGTGGCGCCGAAGATGACCAGGGCGTCCGACCGGCCGTTGTGGGCTTCCTTGATGGCTCTCGGCATGTCAGTGCCCCTTTCCCTGCTTTTCGATATGTCCGCCAAACGCCTGGCGCATGGCCGACAGAACCTTGTTGGCGAATTCGTCGTTGCCGCGCGATGAGAAGCGGCTGTAGAGCGCCGACGACAGCACCGGCGCCGGCACACCGGTGTCGATGGCGGCCTTGAGCGTCCAGCGGCCCTCGCCGGAGTCGGCGACGTTGCCCTTGTAGGAGGCGAGGTCCGGTTCGGCGGCCAGCGCCGAGGCGGTCAGGTCGAGCAACCACGAACTGATGACGCTGGCGTGTCGCCACACCTCGGTGATCGCGGCGACGTCCAGGTCGTAGCGGTAATACTGGGGCTCATCGAGCGGGCTGGTCTCGGCGTCGGCCTTGCGCGTCTCGGCGCCGGCGTTCGCCGACTTCAGAATGTTCAGCCCCTCGGCATAGGCGGCCATCATGCCGTATTCGATGCCATTGTGGATCATCTTGACGAAGTGGCCGGCGCCAGCCGGGCCGCAATGGAGATAGCCGCGCTCGGCGGTGCCGGACGACGGATCGCCCCCAGGCGCCAACGTCGCGAAAATCGGATCGAGGCGGGCAACGGCGGCGGCATCGCCACCGATCATCAGGCAGTAACCGCGCTCGGCGCCCCACACGCCGCCCGACGTGCCGACGTCGAGGAAGTGAACCCCGGTCGGAGCGAGCTCGGCGGCGAGGTCGACGGCGTTGCGATAGTTGGAGTTGCCGCCGTCGATCACGACGTCGTCGGCGGCGAGATGGGCCGCAAGGTCGCGCACGGCGCCCTCGGTGACGGCGGCGGGCAGCATGAGCCAGACGGCGCGCGGCGGCTTCAGCCGGGCCACGAGGTCGTCGATGGAGGACGCACCGATGGCGCCTTCCTTTTCGAGCGCGGCGACGCTGTCGCGGTTGAGATCGTAGGCGACCACCTCATGACCGTCCGCCATCAGCCGCCGCGCCATGTTGAAGCCCATCCGGCCCAGTCCCATCATTCCGATCTGCATTGTCATTCTCCGGAAACGCCCTCGCGGAATTCGGCGGCTCGTCGTCCAAGGCCCGAGGGGGGCTGTCTCGTCGTTGCCGACTTGCCAGCCCTTACAATTGGATAAGTATATTACCTAGGCCGGGAGTAAATGGCTCGTGCGATCACGTTCGGCGGAGCGTTCGGTGAGCGTCGGGGGCATCGGGCGGCCAACGGCGCACGCCGGTTCGGTGGGGAAGGGGGCTTGAAAGGGGGGGGGGCGTGGCCGGCGGACGGCTTCCTACCTCGCGAGAGTCTCGGTCTCGTTCAGGATCTGCGTGAGGTCCTGTGGCGGCATCGGCTTGCCGAGGAGATAGCCTTGCAGCTCGTCGCAGCCGAAAGAGCGCAGAATATCCCTCTGTTCGGCGGTTTCCACGCCTTCCGCCGTCGTCTTGAGGCCCTTGGCATGCGCCATGGCGATCATCGCCCGCACGATTTCAGAGTCGCCCTCGGACTCCGTGATGCTCTTCACGAAGCTTCGATCGATCTTGATGCGGTCGCAGTCGATGTTCCTCAGCCGCTCGAAGGTCGACGACCCCGTTCCGAAATCGTCGATGGCGATCGAGATGCCGGCCGCGTTCAAGGTCTTGATGGTCTGCATGCCGGCTTCCTCGGCATCTGCAAAGTCCGTCTCCGTGATCTCCAGCTCGAGCCGGCTGGCCGGGAAGCCGATCTTCTCCAACGTGTCCAGTACGGTCTCGGCAAAGCCGGCGGTGCGCAGCTGGACGGGCGACACGTTGACGGCCAGGTGCTCGACGGGCCAGGCGACGGCGTCCCGGCAGGCAGCTTCCAGCACCCACAGGCCCAGATCTGCGATGAGGCCCGCTTCCTCGGCGATCGGAATGAACAGCGCGGGCGAAATCATCCCGCGTCCGGGTTGCTCCCAGCGAACGAGCGCTTCCACGCCAAGCATGTGGCTGCCGTGGCCGGCGTATTTGGGCTGGTAGACGACGGAAAACCCCTTCTTCGTCCGAAGCGCCTCGCGAAGCTCCGCCTCCATGGCCGCCCGGTTCTGTATGGCGTCGTCCATCTGCGTGCCGAAGATCGAGAAACGGCGCCGCCCGGCCGTCTTGGCATGATAGAGGGCGACGTCGGCCTTGCGGTTCAACTCGGCCCGGTCGGATCCGTCGTAGGGGGCCATCGAAACGCCGATGGAGACGCCGACGAACGCGCGCCGCCCGTCAAACTCCATCGGCTCGACCAGGCTATCGATGAGCTGGCTGCAAAGCTGCTCGATTTCTCGCCGGGTCCTGTTGGGGATCAGGGCGGCGAACTCGTCTCCGCCGACGCGGTAGACGGGCGCATTGGCCGGCAGGATCTCGCACGTGCGCCTCGCGAACTCGACCAGTACGGCATCGCCCACCTGATGGCCCAGGATGTCGTTGACCTGCTTGAACCGGTCGAGATCCATGAACAGGAAGGCGAGGGGATCGGACTGCTGGCGGGTGGAAAACTGCTCGATCAGTTCGTCTGCTGCCCGTTCGTAGGCCGAGCGGTTGAGAAGGCCGGTGAGAGGGTCGTGGGTGGCAAGGTAGCGGATGTGTTCTTCGTTCCTGATCCTGTCCAGCTTGCGCCGGTAGGACGCCGACGAGATGACCAGCGTGCCGATCAGCAACACCGACCCGACCAGGGCCAGAACTGGCGAGAGCGACGCGAGGAGACGCTGGCCCGGACGGAAGGGCACCCACTGGAACGAGAGGACGGCGCTCCCGATGCTGCTGGACAGGGATATCGAGCTACGCCTGGGGTCGCCCTGTCCAGAGGCGACGAACTTCAAATCCTCCAGGACGTGCGACTGCCCGACCCTGTCGATAATGGCGCCGTCCAGATACAGGACGACGACGTGAATCCGAATGGTCGAGAGGGGCTGCTCCAGCTCGCCGGAGTCGGAAACGATCGGCTTGGCGCTGACGATCGCCGGACGGCCGGCAATGTAGACATAGTCGGCCACGCCGACGGACAGTTCCTGGCTTCCCTCGGCCGGGGGTTCGCCGGCAGCGATCTTGGCTCGCAACGCTTGCAGGAAAGGCGCCAGCACGTCGCGGCGCGACTCGAAGAATGCGGCCGCCTTCGGCCGCTCGTCCGCGAAGGCATAGATCGGCCGGTTCTGTTCATCGAGGACATAGGCTTCGTCGATGCCGAAGAACGTGTGCATCCATGTGCCAAGATTGCCGTCGATCCACTCGGCGTTGCCACCTCCGGCGGTGTTCTTGACCGCCTCGTCCCAGAAAGTCGAACTCTCCTGGTTGTGCGAGATGTTGGCGCGAACTTCTCCGATGGCGTAACCGGCGAGCTCGGCCTGCCTCCGGATGTCTTCGCTGTCGATCGATCGAGCAACCCAGACGAGAAAAAATCCCATCGCGGAGAGGGCAAGAACCATTGCCAGCAGCGAGGCGACGACGCGGGAGAGGAACAGGGAGAACTGTTGATTCATCGACGTTTCCGAAATTCCATCTGGCGCGCGTGTTCTGCACTTCACGCCAGCTCTCCTCTCGCTCAGCTAAGCGCCGCCACCATTAATAACGGGTTATTTCTCCTTGGGAATGATGAACGTGTTAGTGCCGCTCCGGCTTTGGCCGGTCCGGGGCTCGCGTCGACCACGCGATCGCCGGCCGGTGGGCCGCCGGTTGTCGTTCCGATTGTCGAGCGTCGGCGCACCGTTACGATGTCGGTCTTGGTCGCCGTATCGGGGCGCGAACCGCGGACGCATATTGACGGCAACCTTAGCCCTGTGGTGAGCTTGAAATTTCAGGGAAAGCGGTCCATATGGCTCAGCCTTGGCGCCGATTGCTCTTTGCGGGGAGAGCGGCGTCAATCAGGGCTTGAACCTTGCGTTAAAAGGCACTATTCGACCCGCCGACCGGCCGCCCCGGTTCGGGGGCAGCGCACGAAAAGGCCCCACAAACCTTTCGAGAGAGACGAAGCGATGGCCAAGGAAAAGTTTTCGCGGACGAAGCCGCACTGCAACATCGGCACGATCGGTCACGTTGACCATGGCAAGACGTCGCTGACCGCTGCGATCACCAAGGTGCTCGCGGAGACCGGTGGCGCGACGTTCAAGGCCTATGACCAGATCGACGCCGCTCCGGAAGAGAAGGCCCGTGGCATCACGATCAACACGGCGCACGTCGAGTACGAGACGGAGAACCGTCACTACGCTCACGTCGACTGCCCAGGCCACGCCGACTACGTGAAGAACATGATCACCGGCGCCGCGCAGATGGACGGCGCGATCCTGGTGGTTTCGGCCGCCGACGGCCCGATGCCGCAGACCCGCGAGCACATCCTGCTCGCCCGTCAGGTTGGCGTTCCCGCCATCGTCGTGTTCCTGAACAAGTGCGACATGGTCGACGACCCCGAGCTGCTCGAGCTGGTCGAGATGGAAGTTCGCGAGCTTCTGTCGTCCTACGAGTTCCCCGGCGACGATATCCCGATCGTCAAGGGTTCCGCCCTGGTTGCTCTGGAGAACGGCGACCCGAAGCTCGGCCACGACGCTATCCTCGAGTTGATGCGCGAAGTCGACGCCTACATCCCGCAGCCGGAGCGTCCGGTTGACCAGCCGTTCCTGATGCCGATCGAAGACGTGTTCTCGATCTCGGGTCGTGGCACGGTTGTGACCGGCCGTGTCGAGCGCGGCATCGTCAAGGTCGGCGAGGAAGTCGAGATCGTCGGCATTCGTCCGACGACTAAGACGACGGTGACCGGCGTCGAAATGTTCCGCAAGCTGCTCGATCAGGGCCAGGCTGGCGACAACATCGGCGCTCTGCTGCGCGGCACCAAGCGTGAAGACGTCGAGCGCGGCCAGGTGCTGTGCAAGCCGGCTTCTGTGAACCCGCACACGAAGTTCAAGGCCGAAGCCTACATCCTGACCAAGGAAGAGGGTGGCCGTCACACGCCGTTCTTCACCAACTATCGCCCGCAGTTCTACTTCCGCACGACGGACGTGACCGGCGTGGTGACGCTGAACGAAGGCGTCGAGATGGTGATGCCGGGCGACAACGTGACGATGAACGTCCAGCTGATCGTTCCGATCGCCATGGAAGAGAAGCTCCGCTTCGCCATCCGTGAAGGCGGTCGTACCGTTGGCGCCGGCGTCGTCGCCGCCATCGTCGAGTGATGATACCTATCCGGCGGCTTCGGTCGCCGGAATCTCCCGGATTTCCGGGCTGATCCACAGCCAAGTCGTTCGGGAGACAAAGAAATTGCCGCGCGGGGGTTGCCCCGCCGGCAGGAATCGGTAAGAAGGGCGCACCGCGTTTTTGGTGCTTGATCCGGAAGCCGGTTCGGCTATAAGCGATCGGACTGACGTCCGCGAGCGGAAGTCTAGGGGTATAGCTCAGTTGGTAGAGCGGCGGTCTCCAAAACCGCAGGTCGCGGGTTCGAGCCCTGCTGCCCCTGCCATTTCCCTCTTGCGTGGACCTGTCGAACGCTATAGATAACGGTTCCTATCTCGTGGCGCGCGGAACTGCCGTTCCGCGCGCCCGACCGTCATGAGTGGATGTATGGCCAAGACTAGCCCCCTTGAGTTTCTGCAGCAGGTTCGGACCGAGGCCGGCAAGGTCACGTGGCCGACCCGGCGCGAGACTGCGATCACGACGACCATGGTGTTCATCATGGCCATCCTCGCGGCGATCTTCTTCCTGGTCGCCGACATGATCATGAACTGGGGTGTCGGGTTGCTGCTCGGCCTCAGCGGCTGACGAACGACCGCCGAGGGAGCATCGACATGGCAAAACGCTGGTACATCGTCCACGCCTACTCGAATTTCGAGAAGAAGGTGGCTGACTCCATCAAGGAGCAGGCGCAGCAGCGTGGTCTCGCGCATCTCTTCGAGCAGGTTCTGGTGCCGACCGAGAGCATCACCGAGGTGCGTCGCGGTCGCAAGGTGGCGGCCGAGCGCAAGTTCTTCCCGGGTTATGTCCTTGTGCGCATGGACATGACCGACGAGGCTTACCACCTCATCAAGAACACGCCGAAGGTTACCGGGTTCCTTGGGTCCGACAACAAGCCGGTTCCCATTCCCGACCGTGAGGCCGAGCGCATCATGAATCAGGTCGAGGTTGGCGTCGAGCGGCCCAAGCCCTCCGTCAGCTTCGAGATCGGCGAGCAGGTCAAGGTTTCCGACGGCCCGTTCGCGTCCTTCTCCGGCCTTGTCGAGGAAGTGGACGAGGAGCGCAGCCGCCTCAAGGTGGCGGTGTCGATCTTCGGTAGAGCCACGCCGGTCGAACTCGAATACGGTCAGGTCGAAAAGGTCTGACGCACGTTTGCGATGCCGGCTCGCCGGTGTCGCGTTCGCCGTCCGGTTTTCCGGTCGGCACCCACCCCGTGGGAGAGGGGCCCCGGCCATCGCCGCCGGGACACGGTCCTCCGACCACGAACCTGAAGGCGAACCGGCTCATCCGGCCACGCCGACGAGGAGAAGAAAATGGCGAAGAAAATCACTGGCTACCTGAAGCTTCAGGTACCGGCCGGTTCGGCGACCCCGTCGCCGCCGATCGGCCCCGCGCTCGGTCAGCGCGGCCTGAACATCATGGAATTCTGCAAGGCGTTCAACGCGCAGACGCAGGGTATGGAAAAGGGCATGCCGATCCCGGTGCTCTTCACCATCTATGCGGACCGCTCGTTCACCTTCAAGCTCCGCACGCCGCCGATGACCTACTTCCTCAAGAAGGCCGCCGGTCTCGACAAGGGCTCGAAGACGCCGGGCGCCGCCGTCGCCGGCTCCGTCACCAAGGCGCAGGTGCGTGAAATCGCCGAGAAGAAGCTCGTCGACATGAACGCCACCTCCATCGACGCCGCCATGCTCATGGTCGAGGGCTCTGCCCGCTCCATGGGCCTCAAGATCGCGGAGTGACCGATATGGCCAAGCTTCCCAAGCGCGTCGTCGCGAGCCGCGAAGGCATCGATCGCAAGAAGTTCTATCCGCTCACCGAGGCCCTCGGCCTGATCAAGGAGCGCGCCACGGCCAAGTTCGACGAGACCGTCGAAGTTGCCATCAATCTCGGCGTCGATCCTCGTCATGCCGACCAGATGGTCCGTGGCGTCGTCCAGCTGCCGCACGGCACTGGCAAGACCGTCCGCGTCGCCGTGTTCGCCCGTGGCCTGAAGGCCGATGAGGCGACCGCCGCCGGAGCCGACATCGTCGGCGCCGAGGAGCTGGTCGAGGCGATCCAGAAGGGCGAGATCAACTTCGATCGCTGCATCGCCACGCCGGACATGATGCCGCTCGTCGGCCGTCTCGGCAAGGTTCTCGGCCCGCGCGGCCTGATGCCGAACCCGAAGGTTGGTACGGTGACGCAGGACGTCGCCGCTGCCGTCAAGGCCTCCAAGGGTGGTGCTGTCGAGTTCCGCGTCGAGAAGGCTGGTATCGTCCACGCCGGCGTCGGCAAGGCTTCGTTCTCTGCCGAGGCGCTGCTGGACAACGTCCGTGCGCTCGTCGATGCCGTCCAGAAGGCCAAGCCGACGGGTGCCAAGGGTACCTATCTGCAGCGCGTGTCGGTCTCCTCGACCATGGGACCGGGCGTGAAGGTGGAAGTCGGCTCCCTGGGCGCGGCTTCCTGACGATGAGTTCCGGCCTTCGGGCCGGCGGCTCCCGAGAGGGCGCCAAGAGTTTCCCGTCGGCTACGGCCGGCGGGATCGGTGGCTTCCCCGAGGATCCGTCCTCAAGGAGGCGCCGACCCTGTCCGAGATTGCGGGTGTCCGGCCTGTGCCGTGACCTAAGCCTACCGGACCGATCCCTTCGGGGTGACGTCGGGGCCTGCATGAGACGGGAGTGAGATCCGTATCATCCGAAGGGCGGTTCGCCGTTCTTCCCATGACGAGTACCGGTTCGAACTCTTCCCTCCAGCTACGCCGGTTTTCCGGAACGGGTTGGCGGACAGGCCGCGAGCGTCGCGCCAAGCCATCGGGCGAAGGCGTGGCAACAGCAACCTGACGACGGGGTGAAAACCTTGTCGTTTATCTGGAGACAGGCCGTGGATAGAGCGGAAAAGCGGGAACTGATCGACGCACTCAACGCCTCGTTCAAGGGCGCGGGCGTCATCGTCGTGTCCCACTACCAAGGCCTTACCGTCGCTGACCTGCAGGCGTATCGCGCCCGCATGAGGGATGCCGGCGGCAAGGTCAAGGTCGCCAAGAACCGCCTCGCCAAGCTTGCTCTTCAAGGCACCGATGCCGAGCACATTGCTGACCTGTTCACAGGTCCGACCGTCATCGCCTATTCGGCGGATCCGGTTGCGGCGTCCAAGGTCACTGTCGAGTACTCCAAGACCAACGACAAGCTCGTTGTTCTCGGTGGTGCCCTCGGCAAGACCAACCTCGATGCCAACGGCGTCAAGGCTCTCGCGAGCCTGCCGTCGCTGGACGAACTGCGCGCCAAGCTGCTGGGTATGATCAATACCCCGGCGACACGCGTCGCAGGCGTTCTGCAGGCACCCGCGGGCCAGCTGGCCCGCGTGTTCGGGGCTTATGCCAAGAAGGACGAAGCGGCGTGAGGCCGTTCGACCTGAAACAAAAATCTGGTTCGAACCGTTACTGAAGGAAGAAGTGAAATGGCTGATCTTGCCAAGCTGGTCGATGAACTGTCGGCCCTGACCGTCCTGGAAGCCGCCGAGCTGTCCAAGCTCCTCGAAGAGAAGTGGGGCGTGTCCGCCGCTGCTCCGGTCGCCGTCGCCGCCGTTGGCGCCGCCGGTGGTGCCGCTCCGGCCGCCGCTGAGGAAGAGAAGACCGAGTTCGACGTCATCCTCGTCGACGCCGGTGACAAGAAGATCAACGTGATCAAGGAAGTCCGTGCCATCACGGGTCTCGGCCTCAAGGAAGCCAAGGACCTGGTCGAAGGCGCTCCGAAGCCGGTCAAGGAAGCCGTTGCCAAGGACGAGGCCGCCAAGATCAAGAAGCAGCTTGAAGAAGCTGGCGCCAAGGTCGACGTCAAGTAATCGACCTAGCATTTATGACGGTGGGCGGCTCGACAAAATCGGGCCGCCCAACGGTTGTTTTTGAGATGGCCTTTTTTTGGCCCGAATCGGATCGAATTGGCTAAAGACTTGGCCTGTCGGTCGACGGTCGGTTTGTCCCGAGCCCTTCGGCGGCGTGAGAGCGTTGCGTATCAAAGGGTTCCGGTCTGCCGATCACGGTGTACGAGGGAAGCAATGGCGCAAACGTTCAACGGCCGCAGGCGTGTCCGCAAGTTTTTCGGAGACATCCGGGAAGTTGCCGAGATGCCGAACCTGATCGAGGTCCAGAAGGCGTCCTATGACCAGTTCCTCATGGTGGAGGAGCCCAAGGGCGGACGTCCCGAGGAGGGCCTCCAGGCCGTTTTCAAGTCTGTGTTCCCGATTTCCGACTTCGCCGGCACGGCCTTTCTCGAGTTCGTTCGCTACGAGTTCGAGGCGCCGAAGTACGACGTCGATGAGTGCCGCCAGCGCGGCATGACCTTCGCGGCGCCGCTCAAGGTGACGCTGCGTCTCATCGTGTTCGACGTCGACGAGGATACTGGCGCCAAGTCGGTCAAGGACATCAAGGAGCAGGACGTCTACATGGGCGACATGCCGCTCATGACCGACAACGGCACCTTCATCGTCAATGGCACCGAGCGCGTCATCGTTTCGCAGATGCACCGTTCGCCGGGCGTGTTCTTCGACCACGACAAGGGCAAGAGCCACTCGTCGGGCAAGCTTCTGTTCGCCGCGCGCATCATCCCGTATCGCGGGTCCTGGCTGGACATCGAGTTCGACGCCAAGGACATCGTCTATGCGCGCATCGACCGTCGCCGCAAGATCCCGGTGACGAGCCTGATGTTCGCCCTCGGTCTCGACGGCGAGGAAATCCTCGACACCTTCTACAACAAGATCATCTACGAGCGCGCCAAGGACGGCTGGCGCATGCCTTACGATGCCAATCGCATGAAGGGCATGAAGGCTGTCGCCGACCTCATCGACGCCGACACCGGCGAAGTCGTGGTGGGCGCCGGTCGCAAGCTGACCGCTCGTGCCGCCCGTCAGCTCGCCGAGAAAGGCCTCAAGGCCCTGAAGGTGACCGATGAGGAGCTCGAGGGCCTCTACATCGCCGAAGACGTCGTCAACATGCAGACGGGCGAGATCTACGTCGAGGCCGGTGACGAGATCACCGCCAAGATGCTGGCCACGCTCGCCGATCTCGGCATCGACGAGCTGCCGCTGCTCGACATCGACCACGTCAACACCGGCGCCTACATCCGCAACACGCTGGCCGTCGACAAGAACGAGTCCCGCGAGGGCGCGCTGTTCGACATCTATCGCGTCATGCGTCCGGGCGAGCCGCCGACCATCGACACCGCCGAAGCGATGTTCAAGTCGCTGTTCTTCGACGCCGAGCGCTACGACCTCAGCGCCGTCGGCCGCGTCAAGATGAACATGCGCCTCGACCTCGAGTGCCCGGACACCGTCCGCGTCCTCCGCAAGGAAGACATCCTCGCCGTCATCAAGACGCTGGTGGAGCTGCGCGACGGCAAGGGCGAGATCGACGACATCGACAACCTCGGCAACCGTCGCGTTCGCTCCGTCGGCGAGCTGATGGAGAACCAGTACCGCGTCGGTCTGCTGCGCATGGAGCGCGCCATCAAGGAGCGCATGAGCTCGGTCGACATCGACACGGTCATGCCGCAGGACCTGATCAACGCCAAGCCGGCCGCCGCCGCCGTGCGCGAGTTCTTCGGTTCCTCGCAGCTCAGCCAGTTCATGGACCAGACCAACCCGCTTTCGGAGATCACCCACAAGCGCCGCCTGTCGGCCCTTGGTCCGGGCGGCCTGACCCGCGAGCGCGCCGGCTTCGAAGTCCGTGACGTTCACACGACCCACTACGGCCGCATCTGCCCGATCGAGACGCCGGAAGGCCCGAACATCGGTCTGATCAACTCGCTCGCCACCTTCGCCCGCGTCAACAAGTACGGCTTCATCGAGAGCCCGTACCGCATTGTCGAGGATGGCAAGGTGACCGACAAGGTCGTCTATCTCTCGGCGATGGAAGAGAGCAAGTACACGGTCGCCCAGGCGAACGCCATCCTCGATGAGGAAGGCCACTTCGTCAACGACATGGTCATCTCTCGCCATGCCGGTGAGACGGCCGCCGTCGCCAAGGAACGCGTCGACCTGATGGACGTGTCGCCCAAGCAGGTCGTGTCCGTCGCCGCGGCGCTGATCCCGTTCCTCGAGAACGACGACGCCAACCGCGCCCTGATGGGCTCGAACATGCAGCGTCAGGCCGTGCCGCTGGTCCGCGCCGAGGCGCCGTTCGTCGGCACCGGCATGGAGCCGGTCGTGGCTCGTGACTCCGGCGCCGCCATTGCCGCCAAGCGCGGCGGCGTCATCGACCAGGTGGATGCCACCCGTATCGTCATCCGCGCCACCGAGGACCTCGAGGCGTCGAAGTCCGGCGTCGACATCTACCGCCTGATGAAGTTCCAGCGCTCCAACCAGTCGACCTGCATCAACCAGCGTCCGCTGGTGCGCGTCGGCGACGTGGTGGCCAAGGGCGACATCATCGCCGACGGTCCGTCGACCGATCTCGGCGATCTGGCTCTCGGCCGGAACGTGCTGGTCGCGTTCATGCCGTGGAATGGCTACAACTACGAGGACTCGATCCTTCTCTCCGAGAAGATCGTGGCCGAGGACGTGTTCACCTCGATCCACATCGAGGAGTTCGAGGTGATGGCCCGCGACACCAAGCTGGGTCCGGAAGAAATCACCCGCGACATCCCGAACGTGTCGGAAGAGGCTCTGAAGAACCTCGACGAAGCGGGCATCGTCTACATCGGCGCCGAAGTGCAGGCCGGTGACATCCTCGTCGGCAAGATCACGCCGAAGGGCGAAAGCCCGATGACGCCGGAAGAGAAGCTTCTGCGCGCCATCTTCGGCGAGAAGGCCTCGGACGTTCGCGACACCTCCCTGCGCGTGCCGCCGGGCGTGACCGGCACCATCGTCGAAGTGCGCGTCTTCAACCGCCACGGTGTCGAGAAGGACGAGCGCGCCATGGCGATCGAGCGCGAGGAGATCGAGCGTCTCGCCAAGGACCGCGACGACGAGCAGGCCATCCTCGACCGTAACGTCTACGGCCGCCTGATGGACATGCTGATCGGCAAGACCGGCGTCGGTGGCCCGAAGGGCTTCAAGAAGGACACCGTTCTCGACCAGGAGAAGCTCGAGGAGTTCCCGCGTTCGCAGTGGTGGCAGTTCGCTCTCGAGAGCGAGCAGGCCATGGGCGAGATCGAGGCCCTGCGCAAGCAGTATGACGAGAGCCGCAAGCGGCTTGAGCAGCGCTTCATCGACAAGGTGGAGAAGCTGCAGCGCGGTGACGAGCTGCCTCCGGGCGTCATGAAGATGGTCAAGATCTTCGTCGCCGTGAAGCGCAAGATCCAGCCGGGCGACAAGATGGCCGGCCGTCACGGCAACAAGGGTGTCGTCTCGCGCATCGTGCCGGTGGAAGACATGCCGTTCCTCGAGGACGGTACCCATGTCGACATCGTGCTGAACCCGCTCGGCGTGCCCTCGCGTATGAACGTCGGTCAGATCCTCGAGACCCATCTCGGCTGGGCTTGCGCCGGCATGGGCCGCAAGATCGGCGAGATGCTGGAGGCCTATCGGCACAGCAACGAGATCGAGCCGCTGCGAGAGTTGGTGGTCGACACCTACAAGGGGTCGCCCAAGACCGAAGACATCGGCAAGTACACCGATGACGAGGTCCTGCTGCTCGCCAACCAGGTGAAGAAGGGCATCTCGATCGCCACACCGGTGTTCGATGGCGCTCGCGAGCCGGACATCAACGAGCTTCTGGCCAAGGCGGGTGTCAATACATCCGGCCAGTCGGTGCTCTACGATGGCCGTACCGGCGAACCCTTCGACCGCAAGGTCACCGTCGGCTACATCTACATGCTGAAGCTCCATCACCTCGTGGACGACAAGATCCACGCCCGTTCGATCGGCCCCTACAGCCTCGTCACCCAGCAGCCGCTGGGCGGTAAGGCGCAGTTCGGCGGCCAGCGCTTCGGTGAAATGGAAGTGTGGGCGCTCGAAGCCTACGGCGCGGCCTACACGCTGCAGGAGATGCTGACGGTCAAGTCGGACGACGTGGCCGGCCGTACCAAGGTCTACGAGGCGATCGTCCGTGGCGACGAAGCCTTCGAGTCCGGCATCCCCGAGAGCTTCAACGTGTTGGTGAAGGAGATGCGCTCGCTCGGCCTCAACGTCGAGCTGGTCAACTCCAAGGAGCACGCCGTGATCGCGGACGAGCGGCCCCAGGACGCGGCGGAGTGATCCGGCGCGCTTAACGAAGGAAATGCCTTGAGCTGTCGGCGCGGAGCGCGCCGGCAGTTCGGCGTATCCGGCAACCGGCGCCAGAAGCGCCTCTGAGATTTTTCATGTGGCCCCCGCCGGCGAGGCGGACAGACGGCGGTCGGGCTGCATCACAGGAGAACGAGCCGATGAACCAAGAGGTCATGAACCTTTTCAACGCACAGGCTCCCGTGCAGGTCTTCGACCAGATCAAGATCTCCCTCGCTTCCCCCGAGAAGATCCTTTCCTGGTCCTATGGCGAGATCAAGAAGCCCGAGACCATCAACTACCGGACTTTCAAGCCCGAGCGTGATGGCCTGTTCTGCGCCCGCATCTTCGGGCCGATCAAGGACTACGAGTGCTTGTGCGGCAAGTACAAGCGCATGAAGTACAAGGGCGTCATCTGCGAGAAGTGCGGCGTCGAAGTCACGCTGTCGCGCGTCCGCCGCGAGCGCATGGGCCATATCGAGCTCGCCGCTCCCGTCGCCCACATCTGGTTCCTGAAGTCGCTGCCGAGCCGGATCGGCCTTCTGCTCGACATGCCGCTCAAGGACCTCGAGCGCATCCTCTACTTCGAAAACTACGTCGTCACCGAGCCGGGCCTCACGCCTCTCAAGCAGCATCAGCTCCTCTCGGAAGAGGACTACATGCGCGCCCAGGAGGAGTATGGCGAGGACACCTTCACCGCGCTGATCGGCGCCGAGGCCATCCGCGAGCTGCTGCAGTCGCTCGACCTGCCCAAGCTGGCCGAGAAGCTGCGCCAGGAGATCGCCGAGTCGACCTCCGAGCTGAAGCCCAAGAAGCTCGCCAAGCGCGTCAACATCATCGAGGCCTTTATCCAGTCGGGCAACAAGCCCGAGTGGATGGTGATGAGCGTCATCCCGGTCATTCCGCCGGATCTGCGTCCGCTGGTGCCGCTGGACGGCGGCCGCTTCGCGACGTCCGACCTCAACGACCTCTATCGTCGCGTCATCAACCGCAACAACCGCCTGAAGCGCCTCATCGAGCTGCGCGCGCCGGACATCATCATCCGCAACGAGAAGCGTATGCTTCAGGAGTCGGTTGACGCCCTGTTCGACAACGGTCGTCGCGGCCGCGTCATCACCGGCGCCAACAAGCGTCCGCTGAAGTCGCTCTCCGACATGCTGAAGGGCAAGCAGGGCCGCTTCCGCCAGAACCTCCTGGGCAAGCGCGTCGACTACTCCGGCCGTTCGGTCATCGTGGTCGGTCCGGAAATGAAGCTGCATCAGTGCGGCCTTCCGAAGAAGATGGCGCTGGAGCTGTTCAAGCCGTTCATCTACTCGCGCCTCGACGCCAAGGGCTTCTCCTCGACGGTGAAGCAGGCCAAGAAGCTGGTGGAGAAGGAGCGTCCGGAAGTCTGGGATATCCTCGACGAGGTCATCCGCGAGCATCCGGTCATGCTGAACCGCGCCCCGACGCTGCACCGCCTCGGCATCCAGGCCTTCGAGCCGATCCTGATCGAGGGCAAGGCGATCCAGCTGCACCCGCTCGTCTGCTCGGCCTTCAACGCCGACTTCGACGGCGACCAGATGGCCGTCCACGTGCCGCTCAGCCTCGAGGCTCAGCTCGAAGCCCGCGTGCTGATGATGTCGACCAACAACATCCTGCACCCGGCCAACGGCGCCCCGATCATCGTTCCCTCGCAGGACATCGTTCTCGGCCTCTACTACCTGTCGATCATGAACGACGGCGAGCCGGGCGAGGGCATGGCCTTCGCCGACTTCGGCGAGCTGCAGCATGCGCTCGACACGGAGGCAGTGACGCTGCACTCCAAGGTGCGTGGCCGCTTCAAGACCGTCGACAAGGACGGTAACCCGGTCTCCAAGATTTATGAGACCACGCCGGGCCGCATGATGATCGGTCAGCTGCTGCCCAAGCATCACGCCGTGCCGTATGATCTCTGCAACGAGCTCATGACCAAGAAGAAGATCTCGGGCATGATCGACGCCGTCTACCGCCACTGCGGTCAGAAGGAGTCGGTGATCTTCTGCGACAAGATCATGGCTCTCGGCTTCAAGGAAGCCTGCAACGCCGGTATTTCCTTCGGCAAGGACGACATGGTCATCCCGGAGACCAAGGCGAACCTCGTCGGCGAGACGCTGGCGCTGGTCAACGACTACGAGCAGCAGTACTCCGACGGTCTGATCACGCAGGGCGAGAAGTACAACAAGGTGGTCGACGCCTGGGCCAAGTGCACCGACAAGGTGGCCGAGGAGATGATGAAGCGCATCTCCTCCGTGCAGAAGGATGACACCGGCCGTACCAAGCCGATGAACTCCATCTACATGATGAGCCACTCGGGCGCCCGTGGTTCGCCGGCCCAGATGAAGCAGCTTGCCGGTATGCGCGGCCTGATGGCCAAGCCGTCGGGCGAGATCATCGAAACGCCGATCATCTCGAACTTCAAGGAAGGCCTGAGCGTGATGGAGTACTTCAACTCCACTCACGGCGCCCGCAAGGGTCTGGCCGACACCGCGCTCAAGACCGCCAACTCGGGTTACCTCACCCGTCGTCTCGTCGACGTGGCGCAGGACTGCATCATCACCGAGACCGACTGCGGCAACGAGGACCAGGGTCTTCGCATGCAGGCGATCGTCGACGCCGGTCAGGTTGTGGCCACGCTCGGCGCCCGCATCCTCGGCCGCACGGCCGCGGAGGACGTCACCGTCGCCGCGACCGGCGAAGTGGTGGTCGAGAAGGGCAAGCTGATCGAGGAACGCGACGTCGAGCGTATCGAGAAGGCCGGTATCCAGTCGGTCAAGATCCGCTCGGTGCTGACCTGCGGTACCAAGATCGGCGTCTGCGCCAAGTGCTACGGTCGCGACCTCGCGCGCGGCACGCCCGTCAACATGGGTGAGGCCGTCGGCGTCATCGCGGCCCAGTCGATCGGAGAGCCGGGCACCCAGCTCACCATGCGCACCTTCCACATCGGCGGTACGGCGCAGGTGGTGGACTCCTCGTTCATCGAGTCGACCATCGAGGGCACGGTCAAGATCCGCAACCGCAACGTCGTGCGTGACAGTGAGGGCAAGCTCATCGCGATGGGCCGTAACCTCGCGGTGGTGCTGGTCGACGAGGCCGGCAACGAGCGTTCGACCCATCGTGTGGTTTACGGCTCGCGCCTGCACGTCGACGATGGCGACAAGATCAAGCGCGGCCAGCGTCTTGCCGAGTGGGACCCCTACACCCGCCCGGTGCTGACCGACGTCGACGGTATCGTCGGCTACGAGGATCTGCAGGAAGGCGCGTCGGTGTCCGAGACGACCGACGAGGCCACCGGCATCACCAAGCGCGTCGTCATCGACTGGCGCGGCTCGGCCCGTACATCGGACCTCAAGCCGGCCATCGTCATCAAGGACGCCAACGGCAAGATCGGCAAGCCGCAGAAGGGCGGCGAGGCGCGCTACCTGCTCAGCCCCGACGCCATCCTGTCGGTCGAGCCCGGTTCGAAGGTGCATGCCGGCGACGTGCTCGCCCGTATCCCGCTCGAAAGCGCCAAGACGCGTGACATCACCGGTGGTCTGCCGCGCGTCGCCGAGCTGTTCGAGGCTCGTCGTCCGAAGGATCACGCCATCATCGCCGAGATCGATGGCACGATCCGCTTCGGCCGCGACTACAAGAACAAGCGCCGTGTGCTCATCGAGCCGCACGACGCAAGCCTCGAGCCGCGCGAGTACCTGATCCCGAAGACCAAGAACTTCCACCTTCAGGAAGGCGACGTGGTCGAGAAGGGTGATTACATCGTCGACGGCAATCCGGCGCCGCACGACATCCTCGCCATCAAGGGCGTGGAGGCGCTGGCCGCCTATCTCGTCAACGAGATCCAGGAAGTCTACCGGTTGCAGGGCGTGGTGATCAACGACAAGCACATCGAGGTGATCGTTCGCCAGATGCTGCAGAAGGTCGAAGTCACCGACGGCGGCGACACCGACCTTATGGGCGGTGACCAGGTGGACAAGCTGGAGTTCGATCAGATCAACGAGAAGGCGACCTCGGAGGGCAAGAGCCCGGCGATCGCCCATCCGATCCTGCTCGGCATCACCAAGGCCAGCCTGCAGACCCGCTCCTTCATCTCGGCGGCGTCCTTCCAGGAGACCACCCGCGTCCTCACCGAGGCGGCGGTCAATGGCAAGGTCGACACCCTCGAGGGTCTCAAGGAGAACGTCATCGTCGGCCGTCTGATCCCGGCCGGTACCGGCTCGCTGATGAGCCGCATCCGGCAGGTGGCCATGCGCCGCGACGAGCTGATCCTCGAAGAGCGCCGCAAGGACGCTCTCGGCGAAGGCATGGAAGTGCCCGTCGGTGAGGTTGGCGAGGTCGACAAGATCGGCACGGAAGTCTGATCGATCGAACCTGATGGCTTTGATGGCGCGGCGCTCCGGAAGGGGCGCCGCGCTTTCGTTCGTAGTGGATGGGGACTCGCAGGATTCGCTTGGTCCCAGCCCGAGGGGCGCTCCCGGATCGGATTCGCCTCAGGATTCGCCGCCCGACCCTTGTCCGTCGACAAATTGATGACCGGGTATTGCATTTGTTGCGTCGAATTGGTGTAGAGTTTCCGCATCGTGCGCCGCATATGCGCGCTACTCCGTGGAAGGCCGAGGTTTCCGGCTTTTTTGCGCGGCCGGCTTGACGGTTGGGGATAGTTTGAGTAGTGTCCGCGCCACTTGAAGAGTTGGTCTGTAACGCTTGATCGATCACTGGTCCTTAAGCCTTTGATCAAAAATCGTTAAACGCAATTCGCTCCACTGGTGGTGAAAGCTGTTGTACGCACGAACGGTGCCCTAGGGCATTGTTCCTCTGCTTTCCGCCGCGCCGGACGTGAGATTTCACGTTATCGGCGCGCTTCGTTTTGTGCGGGCGGGGTGCGGAGAGTTGCGAATTCGGTCAGGGAGCTGACCTGTCGCCTCGGTTCTGGCGGTGGTTGGCTCTGAAGGAAGTGAAGTTCCGGTCTTTGATGAAGCGCCGGACGTTTGGATTGAAGGTGAAGGATGCCGACGATCAATCAGTTGATCCGTAACCCGCGCGTTGCGCCGGTTTACCGTGAGAAGGCCCGCCATCTCGAGGCTTGCCCTCAGAAGCGTGGCGTTTGCACGCGCGTCTATACGACGACCCCGAAGAAGCCGAACTCGGCTCTCCGTAAGGTCGCCAAGGTTCGTCTGACCAACGGCTACGAGGTCATCGGTTACATTCCTGGTGAGGGTCATAACCTTCAGGAGCACTCGGTCGTCATGATCCGTGGTGGCCGTGTGAAGGACCTTCCCGGCGTTCGCTATCACATCCTTCGCGGCGTGCTCGACACGCAGGGCGTCAAGAATCGCAAGCAGCGCCGCTCCAAGTACGGCGCCAAGCGTCCGAAGTGATCCCTGGCCGGATCTGCGCGTGAAGCCGGATCCGGTCGGTCTTATTTTGCTATCCCCGGAGACGAAGTATGTCCCGTCGTCACAGTGCAGAGAAGCGCGAGATCAATCCCGATCCGAAGTTCGGTGATATCGTCGTTTCCAAGTTCATGAACTCGATCATGCAGGACGGCAAGAAGTCGGTCGCCGAAGCGATCGTCTATGGTGCCTTCGACAGCATCGAGAACCGTACCCGCCAGAGCCCGGTCCAGACCTTCCACCAGGCGCTCCACAACGTGATGCCGCAGATCGAGGTTCGGTCGCGCCGCGTTGGTGGCGCCACCTACCAGGTCCCGGTCGAGGTTCGTACCGAGCGCCGCCAGGCCCTCGCGATCCGCTGGCTGATCTCGGCCGCTCGCGGTCGCAACGAGAAGACGATGGTCGATCGTCTGTCGGGCGAGCTGATGGACGCTGCCAATAACCGCGGCACCGCCGTCAAGAAGCGCGAAGACACGCACCGGATGGCCGAGGCCAACCGCGCCTTCTCGCATTATCGCTGGTAAGCCGGATAGGCGGAGACGATCATGGCTCGTACGCATAAGCTCGAGGACTACCGCAACTTCGGCATCATGGCCCACATTGATGCGGGCAAGACGACGACGACGGAACGCGTCCTCTATTACTCGGGCAAGTCCCACAAGATCGGCGAAGTGCACGACGGCGCTGCCACCATGGACTACATGGAGCAGGAGCAGGAGCGTGGCATCACGATCACGTCGGCGGCCACCACCACCTTCTGGAATGGCAAGCGCCTCAACATCATCGACACCCCAGGCCACGTCGACTTCACCATTGAAGTCGAGCGTTCGCTGCGCGTGCTCGACGGTGCCGTCTGCGTGCTCGACTCCAACCAGGGCGTCGAGCCTCAGACCGAGACGGTTTGGCGCCAGGGCGACAAGTACCACGTTCCCCGGATCGTCTTCTGCAACAAGATGGACAAGACCGGCGCGAACTTCGACCAGTGCCTGAGCGACATCAAGACCCGCCTCGGTGCGCGTCCGATTGCTCTGCAGCTGCCGATCGGTGCCGAGTCGAACTTCAAGGGCATCGTCGACCTCATCCGCATGAAGGCGGTTGTTTGGGAAGACGAGCAGCTTGGCGCCAAGTTCCACGACGAAGACATCCCGGCCGACATGGTCGAGCGCGCCAACGAAGCGCGCGCCGAGCTGATCGAAGCTGCCGTCGAGATGGACGACGCTGCCATGGAGGCCTACCTCGAGGGCAATGAGCCCGACGAGGCGACCCTCAAGAAGCTGATCCGCAAGGCGGTTCTGGTTTCGGCCTGGTTCCCGGTTCTGGCTGGCTCTGCCTTCAAGAACAAGGGCGTCCAGACCCTGCTCGACGCCGTGGTCGACTACCTGCCGTCGCCGGTCGACGTGCCCCCGACCAAGGGCATCGATCCGAAGACCGAGGAAGAGACCGTTCGTCATTCCACCGACGATGAGCCGCTTTCCATGCTGGCCTTCAAGATCATCGAAGATCCGTATGGCGTGCTGACCTTCGCCCGCGTCTACTCGGGCGTGCTCAACAAGGGCTCGACCGTCCTGAACTCGACCCGCGAGAAGCGCGAGCGCATCGGCCGCATGGTCCAGATGCACGCCGACAGCCGCGAGGACGTCGATGAAGCCCGCGCCGGCGACATCATCGCCTTCGTCGGTCTCAAGGACACCCGCACCGGCGACACGCTCTGTGATCCGCTGAAGCCCGTCATCCTCGAGAAGATGGAATTCCCCGATCCGGTCATCGAGATGGCCGTCGAAGCGGCGACCAAGAGCGAGCAGGAAAAGCTCTCCATGGCCCTGCAAAAGCTGGCCTCGGAAGATCCGTCCTTCCGCGTCTCCACCGACCAGGAGTCCGGCCAGACGATCATCAAGGGCATGGGCGAGCTTCATCTCGACATCAAGATCGACATTCTCCGTCGTGCTCCGCACAACATCAAGGTGAACGTCGGCGCCCCGCAGGTTGCCTACCGCGAGACCATCCGCAAGGCGACCGAGATCGACTACACCCACAAGAAGCAGACCGGTGGTACCGGTCAGTTCGCCAAGGTGAAGTTCGTCGTCGAGCCGAACGAAGTCGGCAAGGGCTTCCAGTTCGAGAACAAGATCATCGGTGGTGTGGTTCCCAAGGAATACATCCCGGGCGTCGAAAAGGGCCTGAACTCGGTGATGACCTCCGGTCCGCTCGCCGGCTTCCCGGTGGTCGACGTCAAGGTCACGCTGGTCGACGGCGCCTACCACGAGGTCGACTCCTCGGCCATCGCCTTCGAAATCGCCTCTCGCGCCGCTCTGCGTGAAGCCATCGAGAAGGCCTCGCCCGCTCTGCTCGAGCCGGTGATGAAGGTCGAGATCGTGTCGCCGGAAGAGTACGTCGGTTCCGTCATCGGCGACGTCAACTCCCGTCGCGGCCAGATCCAGGGCCAGGACATGCGCGGCAACGCCAATGTCATCACGGCCTTCGTTCCGCTCGCCAACATGTTCGGCTACGTGAACCAGCTCCGTTCGATGAGCCAGGGTCGCGCCAGCTACACCATGCAGTTCGACCACTACGAGCAGGTTCCGGCTGCTGTCGCTCAGGAAGTCCAGGCCAAGTACGCCTGATTTCCCGACAGCTGACCTCACCCGCTTTCACGAGACAAAGGAAGATATCCGATGGCCAAGGAAAAGTTTTCGCGGACGAAGCCGCACTGCAACATCGGCACGATCGGTCACGTTGACCATGGCAAGACGTCGCTGACCGCTGCGATCACCAAGGTGCTCGCGGAGACCGGTGGCGCGACGTTCAAGGCCTATGACCAGATCGACGCCGCTCCGGAAGAGAAGGCCCGTGGCATCACGATCAACACGGCGCACGTCGAGTACGAGACGGAGAACCGTCACTACGCTCACGTCGACTGCCCAGGCCACGCCGACTACGTGAAGAACATGATCACCGGCGCCGCGCAGATGGACGGCGCGATCCTGGTGGTTTCGGCCGCCGACGGCCCGATGCCGCAGACCCGCGAGCACATCCTGCTCGCCCGTCAGGTTGGCGTTCCCGCCATCGTCGTGTTCCTGAACAAGTGCGACATGGTCGACGACCCCGAGCTGCTCGAGCTGGTCGAGATGGAAGTTCGCGAGCTTCTGTCGTCCTACGAGTTCCCCGGCGACGATATCCCGATCGTCAAGGGTTCCGCCCTGGTTGCTCTGGAGAACGGCGACCCGAAGCTCGGCCACGACGCTATCCTCGAGTTGATGCGCGAAGTCGACGCCTACATCCCGCAGCCGGAGCGTCCGGTTGACCAGCCGTTCCTGATGCCGATCGAAGACGTGTTCTCGATCTCGGGTCGTGGCACGGTTGTGACCGGCCGTGTCGAGCGCGGCATCGTCAAGGTCGGCGAGGAAGTCGAGATCGTCGGCATTCGTCCGACGACTAAGACGACGGTGACCGGCGTCGAAATGTTCCGCAAGCTGCTCGATCAGGGCCAGGCTGGCGACAACATCGGCGCTCTGCTGCGCGGCACCAAGCGTGAAGACGTCGAGCGCGGCCAGGTGCTGTGCAAGCCGGCTTCTGTGAACCCGCACACGAAGTTCAAGGCCGAAGCCTACATCCTGACCAAGGAAGAGGGTGGCCGTCACACGCCGTTCTTCACCAACTATCGCCCGCAGTTCTACTTCCGCACGACGGACGTGACCGGCGTGGTGACGCTGAACGAAGGCGTCGAGATGGTGATGCCGGGCGACAACGTGACGATGAACGTCCAGCTGATCGTTCCGATCGCCATGGAAGAGAAGCTCCGCTTCGCCATCCGTGAAGGCGGTCGTACCGTTGGCGCCGGCGTCGTCGCCGCCATCGTCGAGTAATTGATCGTTTCGAGGTGATACGGGGCGGGGTTCGCTCCGCCCACGTCTCCTCTAGAGGTAGAGAAATGAACGGTCAGAATATCCGTATCCGTCTCAAAGCGTTTGATCATCGTATCCTCGATGCCTCGACGCGCGAGATCGTCAACACGGCCAAGCGCACGGGCGCGCAGGTCCGGGGCCCGGTTCCGCTTCCGACGCGAATCGAGAAGTTCACGGTCAACCGGTCGCCCCATATCGACAAGAAGAGCCGCGAACAGTTCGAGATGCGCACCCATAAGCGCCTCCTGGACATCATCGATCCGACCCCGCAGACCGTGGACGCGCTGATGAAGCTCGACCTCGCGGCCGGCGTGGACGTCGAGATCAAGCTCTGAGAACAAGAGCCGGGTTGAGAGAGAACGCTATGCGCTCAGGTGTCATTGCACAGAAGGTCGGCATGACCCGCGTCTACAACGACGCAGGCGAGCATGTTCCCGTGACGGTTCTCAAGCTTGAGAACTGCCAGGTGGTTGCTCACCGTACCGAAGAAAAGAACGGCTATACCGCAGTCCAGTTGGGCGCCGGTACGGTCAAGGTCAAGAATGTCTCGAAGGCGATGCGCGGCCACTTTGCCGTGGCGCAGGTCGAGCCCAAGCGCGAGCTTGCCGAGTTCCGGGTGTCCCCCGAGAATCTCATCGAGGTGGGGGCCGAACTGACGGCTGACCATTTCGTTGCCGGCCAGTTCGTCGACGTTACCGGCACCTCGATCGGTAAGGGCTTCGCTGGCGCCATGAAGCGCTGGAACTTCCACGGCGGTCGCGCCACCCACGGTAACTCGGTCTCGCACCGCGTTCTGGGTTCGACCGGCCAGCGCCAGGATCCGGGCAAGGTCTTCAAGAACAAGAAGATGCCTGGTCATCTCGGTGACGAGCGCGTGACCACTCAGAACCTCAAGATCGTGCGCACCGACGCCGATCGCGGTCTGATCCTGGTCGAGGGCGCGGTTCCCGGTGCCAAGGGCGGCTGGATCCTCGTCCGCGATGCGGTCAAGAAGAAGCTTCCGGAAGGTGTTCCCACCCCGGGCAAGTTCCGCAAGGCGGCGCCCGCTGCGACCGCGGAGGCAGGTGAGTGATGGAACTCGAAGTCAAGACCCTCGATGGCGCTGTGGCCGGGACGGTCGCGCTTTCGGACGAGATCTTCGGTCTCGATCCGCGCGCTGACATCCTGCAGCGTGTCGTGCGCTGGCAGCTTGCCAAGCGCCAGGCCGGTACGCACAAGACTCTGACTCGTACAGAGATCACCAAGACCGGCAAGAAGATGTATCGGCAGAAGGGCACCGGCGGCGCCCGTCACGGCAACAAGGCGGCCCCGCAGTTCCGTGGTGGTGGCAAGGCCTTTGGTCCGGTCGTTCGCAGCCATGCGCACGATCTGCCCAAGAAGGTTCGGGCCCTCGGCCTGAAGCTCGCCCTGTCGGCCAAGGCCAAGGGTGCCAACATCATCGTCCTGGAGGAGGCGGTCGCCGCCGAAGCCAAGACGAAGGCCCTGAAGACGAAGCTCGCCGCGCTCGGTCTCACCAACGCGCTGATCATCGACGGAGCCAATCCGCAGGATCAGTTCCGCCTGGCGGCCCGTGCCATTCCGCAGATCGACGTGCTGCCCGTTCAGGGCATCAACGTCTACGACATTCTGCGTCGTGACACGCTGGTTCTCACCAAGGCGGCCGTGTCGGCGCTTGAGGAGCGGTTCAAATGACCAATCTGAAGCACTACGACATCATCCGCACGCCGGTGATCACCGAAAAGGCGACCATCCAGGCTGAGAACAACAAGGTGGTCTTCAACGTTGCCAAGACCGCGACCAAGCCCGAGATCAAGGCTGCCGTCGAGCAGCTCTTCTCGGTCAAGGTCAAGAGCGTGAACACGCTCGTGCGTAAGGGCAAGACGAAGCGCTTCCGGGGCATCATCGGTACCCAGTCCGACGTGAAGAAAGCGATCGTGACCCTCGAAGAGGGCCATTCGATCGACATCACGACGGGCCTCTGATCCGAGCGGCAGGACGATTATGGCACTCAAATATTACAAGCCGACGACTCCGGGCCAGCGCCAGCTGGTCCTCGTCGATCGCTCCGAGCTTCACAAGGGCGCGCCGGTGAAGGCGCTGACCGAGGGTCTTAGCAAGACCGGCGGTCGCAACAACCTCGGCCGTATCACCGCCTACCATCGCGGCGGCGGTCACAAGCGCTCTTACCGTCTCATCGACTTCAAGCGTCGCAAGCTCGGCGTTCCCGCCGTTGTCGAGCGGCTGGAGTACGATCCCAACCGCACCGGCTTCATCGCCCTCATCAAGTATGAGGACGGCGAGCTGAGCTACATCCTGGCCCCGCAGCGCCTGGCCGTCGGCGACACCGTCGTCGCAGCCGTTGCCGCCGACGTGAAGCCCGGCAATGCGATGCAGCTGTCGGCCATCCCGGTCGGCACGCTGGTTCACAATGTCGAGCTGAAGCCCGGCAAGGGCGGTCAGATCGCCCGTTCGGCTGGCTCCTACGCGCAGATCGTCGGTCGCGACCAGGGTTACACCGTGGTTCGCCTCAACTCCGGCGAACAGCGCAAGGTGCTCGGCACGTGCTTCGCCACCATCGGCGCCGTGTCGAACCCCGACCATGCCAACGTGTCGATCGGCAAGGCCGGCCGCAATCGCTGGCTGGGCAAGCGCCCGGTCAACCGCGGTGTGGCCATGAACCCGATCGACCATCCGCACGGCGGCGGTGAAGGCCGCACGTCTGGTGGTCGTCATCCGGTTACCCCGTGGGGCAAGCCGACCAAGGGCAAGAAGACGAGATCGAACAAGTCCACGGACAAGTTCATCGTCCGTAGCCGCCATGCGCGCAAGAAGTCGCAGTAAGAGAGAGGAACGACCGTGACTCGTTCGGTTTGGAAAGGCCCGTTCGTCGACGGCTACCTCCTCAAGAAGGCGGAAGCCAGTCGCGCCAGCGGCCGCAATGAAGTCATCAAGATCTGGAGCCGTCGCTCCACGATCCTGCCGAATTTCGTCGGACTTACGTTCGGCGTCTACAACGGCCAGAAGCACATTCCGGTGTCCGTGAATGAGGACATGGTGGGCCACAAGTTCGGCGAGTTTGCGCCGACGCGTACCTACTATGGCCACGGCGCCGACAAGAAGGCGAAGAGGAAGTAACCCATGGGCAAGCCGAAGCGTGAACGCACGCTCGCCGACAACGAGGCGCAGGCGGTGACCCGCAATCTTCGCGTCTCGCCGCAGAAGCTCAATCTTGTCGCGGCCCTTATCCGCGGCAAGAAGGTCAACACGGCGCTGGCCGACCTTGCGTTCTCGCGCAAGCGTATCGCCGGCGACGTGAAGAAGACGCTGGAATCGGCGATTGCCAATGCCGAGAACAACCACGACCTGGACGTCGACGCGCTCGTCGTCAAGGAAGCGTTCGTGAGCAAGGGCCTCGTCATGAAGCGCTTCTCGCCACGGGCTCGTGGTCGCGTCGGTCAAATCCAGAAGCCGTTTGCGCACCTCACCATCGTGGTACGCGAAGTCGAGGAGACCGCCTGATGGGTCACAAAGTCAATCCGATCGGTCTGCGTCTCGGCATCAACCGGACCTGGGACTCGCGCTGGTTCGCCGGCAAGACCGAGTACGGCGCGCTGCTGCACGAAGACCTCGCCATCCGCAACTTCCTCTTCGAGGAACTGAAGGCGGCGGCAGTGTCCAAGGTCGTGATCGAGCGTCCGCACAAGAAGTGCCGCGTCACCATCCACTCGGCTCGTCCGGGCGTGGTGATCGGCAAGAAGGGTGCCGACATCGAGAAGCTGCGCAAGCAGATCGCCAAGTTCACCTCCTCGGAAGTGCACCTCAACATCGTCGAGGTTCGCAAGCCTGAGACCGACGCGACGCTCATCGCCTCGTCGATCGCCCAGCAGCTCGAGCGCCGCGTGGCCTTCCGCCGTGCGATGAAGCGTTCGGTCCAGTCGGCGATGCGTCTCGGTGCCGAGGGTATCCGCATCAACGCCGGCGGCCGTCTTGGCGGCGCCGAGATCGCCCGCCTGGAGTGGTACCGCGAAGGCCGCGTGCCTCTGCATACGCTTCGCGCGGACATCGATTACGGCATTGCCACCGCTCACACCGCCTATGGCACCAACGGCCTCAAGGTCTGGGTGTTCAAGGGCGAGATCCTCGAACACGACCCGCTCGCTTCCGAGCGTCGGGCCCTCGAGGGTGGCAATGACGGCGAGCGTTCTGGCGGCGACCGCCGTCGTGACCGCGATCCTCGTGGCGACCGTGAAGGTCGTGGCCGTGGCCGTCGCGACCGCGACGCCGATGGTGCGCGCTAACTAGAGTTTTGGGAGAAGGAAGATGCTTCAACCGAAGCGCACCAAATTCCGCAAGCAGTTCAAGGGCCGCATTCATGGCGTGTCCAAGGGCGGCACTGAGCTGAACTTCGGCGCTTATGGCCTGAAGGCCATGGAGCCCGAGCGCGTCACCGCGCGGCAGATCGAGGCGGCTCGCCGCGCGATCACCCGCCAGATGAAGCGTATCGGCCGCGTGTGGATCCGCGTGTTCCCGGACGTTCCGGTCACCTCGAAGCCGACTGAAGTCCGTATGGGTAAGGGCAAGGGTTCGCCGGAGTTCTGGTGCGTCCGCATCAAGCCCGGCCGGATCATGTTCGAGCTCGACGGCGTGCCCGAGGAGATCGCCCGCGAGGCGCTCCGTCTCGGCGCGGCCAAACTTCCGATCAAGACGCGCTTCATTCAGCGCATCGCCGAGTGATCCGGAAGGGCACCCGCCCGGCAGGTCGATGACCTCCGCCAGCGGGTGCCGATCGGAAGACCGGCCTTACTGTTAGGACGAGAAAACGATGAAGGCGAACGACGTTCGGGCCATGACGCCCGACCAGCTCGAGGACGAGCTGGCCAAGCTGAAGAAAGAGCAGTTCAACCTGCGCTTCCAGAAGGCGACTGGCCAGCTTGAGAATACGTCCCGCGTGCGGGTCGTGCGTCGCGACATCGCCCGCATCCAGACGGTTCTGCGCGACAAGCGCGCGACTGCGAACGCTTAAGGAGAGACGAGTTGCCGAAGCGCATCCTGCAAGGCGTCGTCGTCAGCGACAAGACCGACAAGACGGTCGTAGTTAAGGTGGAGCGTCGCTTCACCCATCCGGTGCTCAAGAAGACCGTGCGCCGGACGAAGAACTACCAGGCGCATGACGAGACGAACCAGTACAAGGTTGGGGACGTGGTTTCCATCGAGGAAAGCAAGCCCATTTCCAAGACCAAGCGCTGGGTTGTGCTCTCCACCGCAAGCGCGAGCTGAGCGGGCGAGATCTGCTTCCGGCGCCAGTTGGGGCCGGGTTGAGCAAGAAAGTCGTTTCGGGGGCGCCGCTTTTGGCGTTTGCCCCGAAATTGCTTCCCCGGGTCATTGACTTCCGACCCGGAGAGGCTTAAGCGGCAGACGCTGGTTTCAGAACGGAATGGCAGCCAATGCCGTTCCGTTTCGGAGTGTTTCGTCGGGGCTGCCTGCGGGCGCCGCGACTTGACGGCGAAAACGAGACATCCGGCCTTGTTTCCGGCCGCCTCACGAGGCGGACGAGTAGGGGTCGGGCCTCCCGGGCTGCGGATACGGCCTGGGACTGGGTTGAACTCGAGATTGAGGGTCCGGCACGCCGTACCTCTATTTCCCGAGTTCCAAAACAAGTCGCTGCCCGCCTGCGCTATTCGGCGCCGGTGGGTGCATGCATCAAAGATAAGGCGGCCAAGTCATGATTCAGATGCAAACCAACCTCGACGTGGCGGATAATTCCGGCGCACGTCGTGTTATGTGCATCAAAGTGCTCGGCGGCGCGAAGCGGCGGTATGCCTCGGTGGGCGACATCATTGTCGTCTCCATCAAGGAAGCCATCCCTCGTGGTCGCGTGAAGAAGGGCGACGTGATGAAGGCGGTCGTGGTCCGCACGGCCAAGGACATCCGGCGTACGGACGGTTCGGTCATTCGTTTCGACAAGAATGCCGCCGTTCTCATCAACAACCAGAAAGAGCCGATCGGGACTCGTATCTTCGGGCCGGTTCCGCGCGAGCTTCGCGCCAAGAACCACATGAAGATCATCTCGCTCGCCCCGGAGGTTCTGTAACCATGGCCGCCAAGATCAAGAAGGGCGACAAGGTTGTGGTTCTCACAGGCAAGGACAAGGGCAAGACCGGTGAGGTCATCGAAGTCCGTCCGTCCGAGAATCGCGCCGTAGTCCGTGGCGTCAACATCGTTCGTCATCACCAGAAGCAGTCGGCCAAGTCCGAGGGTGGTATCGTCGCCAAGGAAGCGGCGCTCGACCTTTCGAACCTTGCCGTTGCCGATCCGAAGGACGGCAAGCCGACCCGCGTTGGTTTCAAGCTGCTCGACGACGGCCGCAAGGTCCGCTTCGCCAAGCGTTCCGGAGATGTGATCGATGGCTGATGCGGTCTACATTCCGCGCCTCAAGCGCACCTACGACGAGTCCATCCGCAAGGCTCTCATCGAACAGTTCGGCTACAAGAACGCGATGGAAGTCCCGGTCCTCGACAAGATCGTCCTCAACATGGGCGTCGGCGAGACCGTGGCGGACGGCAAGAAGATCAACTCGGCCGTTGGCGACCTGACGCTTATCGCCGGTCAGAAGCCGATCATCACCAAGGCCCGCAACTCCATCGCGACGTTCAAGCTGCGCGAGGGGATGAATATCGGCGCCAAGGTGACGCTTCGCCGTCAGCGCATGTACGAGTTCCTCGACCGCCTCATCACCATCGCGCTGCCGCGCGTGCGTGACTTCCGTGGTCTGAACCCGAAGTCCTTCGATGGCCGTGGCAACTTCGCCATGGGTATCAAGGAGCACATCGTTTTCCCCGAGATCGAGTACGACAAGGTCGAGCAGGTCTGGGGCATGGACATCATCGTCTGCACGACGGCGAAGACCGATGACGAGGCGCGCGCGCTTCTCAAGGGCTTCAATTTCCCGTTCCGGCAGTGACGAGAGGGGTTCGGATTTAAATGGCTAAGAAGAGCGCCATCGAGAAGAACAAGCGTCGCCAGAAGCTGGTGAAGCAGTTCTCCGCCAAGCGTGAGGCCCTCAAGGCTATCGCGAGCGACAAGTCGCTGACGATCGAGGAGCAGTTCGCTGCTCGCCTGAAGCTTGCCGAGCTTCCTCGCAATTCGTCGGCGGTGCGTATCCGCAATCGCTGCGAAGTCACCGGCCGTCCGCGGTCTTATTATCGCAAGCTCAAGATGAGCCGTATCGCCCTGCGTGAGCTGGGGTCGCTCGGTCTCATCCCGGGCCTTGTGAAGTCGAGCTGGTAAGGAGAACGGTCCCCATGCCGATGACCGATCCTTTGGGTGATATGCTCACCCGCATTCGTAATGCCCAGATGCGCAAGATGTCGAAGGTGTCGACGCCGGCTTCCAAGCTGCGCAAGAACGTCCTTGATGTCCTGGTCGCCGAGGGCTTCCTGCGTGGCTACGCCGAAGTGGCTGCCGACGGTCGTTCCGAGTTCGAGATCGAGCTCAAGTACTACGATGGCCTTGGCGTCATCCGTACGATCGAACGCGTGTCCAAGCCCGGCCGCCGCGTCTACGCTTCGGTAAAGAACCTGCCCCGAGTTGCCAACGGCCTTGGCGTGTCGATCCTCAGCACCCCCCGCGGTGTGATGGCCGACCACGACGCCCGCGAGCAGAATGTTGGTGGCGAAGTTCTCTGCCGCGTCTTCTAACCTTCGACTGGAAACGGGTAATACCATGTCGCGCATTGGCAAGAAGGCTGTTCCGGTCCCCTCGGGGGTCACAGCCGACATCGCTGGGCAGACCGTTTCGGTCAAGGGACCGAAGGGAACGCTCAAATTCGATCTGAACGAGCACGTCAACGTCGTGAAGACGGACGACGGTTCGATCTTGGTTGAGCCGAAGGACGAGTCCAAGCTGGCCCGCGCCAGCTGGGGCATGTCCCGTACGCAGATCGCCAACCTGGTCAAGGGTGTGACGGTCGGCTTCGAGAAGCGGCTCGAGATTTCCGGCGTTGGCTACAAGGCGGCGCTCCAGGGCAAGTCCCTGCAGCTTTCGCTGGGCTACAGCCACGACATCGCCTATCCGGTGCCGGAAGGCATCGCGATCGCCGTTCCGAAGCCGACGGAAATCGTCGTCTCCGGCATCGACGCCCAGCGTGTCGGTCAGGTCGCCGCCGAAATCCGCAAGTACCGTCCGCCGGAGCCCTACAAGGGCAAGGGTGTGAAGTACGCGGGCGAGTACATCGTCCGTAAGGAAGGCAAGAAGAAGTAAGGGGACGATCATGGCTCACCTCACCGGCAACGATCGCCGCCGCGCCCGCGTGCGCCGCGCGATCAAGGCGGCGGCCAACGGTCGCCTCCGGCTTTCCGTGCACCGCTCGTCGTTGCACATTTATGCTCAGGTTATCGATGACGTTCAGGGTCGCACCCTGGCGTCCGCGTCGACCCTCGACAAGGACGTCCGCGACACTCTGAAGACTGGGGCCAACGTGGCCGCGGCCGCCGTGGTCGGCAAGCTCATCGCAGAACGCGCCAAGGCGGCGGGGGTGACCTCGGTCATTTTCGATCGTGGACAGTTCCTGTACCACGGCCGCATCAAGGCGCTCGCGGATGCCGCCCGCGAGGGCGGACTCGACTTCTAAGGCCGGTCCCGATCGAGAGAGATAAAGACAATGGCTGAACGTGAACGCAATAACCGGGATCGGGATCGCAACGACGAGCGCGACAGCGAGTTCGTCGATCGCCTGGTCCATATCAACCGCGTCGCCAAGGTGGTGAAGGGTGGTCGTCGCTTCGGCTTCGCCGCGCTCGTCGTCGTTGGCGACCAGAAGGGCCGTGTCGGCTACGGCCACGGCAAGGCGCGTGAAGTACCCGAGGCCATCCGCAAGGCGACGGAAGCCGCCAAGCGTGCCCTCGTGCGCGTGCCGCTGAAGGAAGGCCGGACGCTGCATCATGATGTCGCCGGTCGCTGGGGCGCCGGTCGCGTCTACGTGCGCGCCGCGCCGGCTGGTACCGGCATCATCGCCGGTGGCCCGATGCGCGCCGTGTTCGAGACGCTTGGCGTCCAGGACGTGGTGGCGAAGTCACTCGGCTCCTCCAACCCCTACAACATGATCCGCGCTACCTTCTCCGCTCTCGCGAATGAGGATAGCCCGCGGTCGGTTGCCGCTCGCCGCGGTCTCAAGGTCTCGGCCTTGCAGTCCCGTCGTCGCGACATCGACCCGGAAGCTGCGGCGTCGGCCGAAGGCTGATGGATCGAACGGGGGGAGGGCAGCCTCCCTCCTCATTCGTAAACTGGCTTTCGTAAGGTGAACATCATGTCGACCAAAAAGAAGTCGAGCAAGACCGTCACGGTCGAGCAGATTTACAGCCCAGCCCGCCGCCCCGCCGACCAGCGTGCAACGCTGATCGGCCTCGGTCTCAACAAAATGCATCGGACCGCCACGCTGGAAGACACTCCGGCCGTTCGCGGCATGATCGCGAAGGTCCAGCATCTCATCCGCGTCGTGGATGAGGCCTGAGATACCGCCGGTCGAAAGGATCGATGAAATGAAGCTCAACGAGCTCAAGGATAACGAAGGCGCGACCAAGCCGCGCATGCGCGTCGGTCGCGGTATCGGCTCGGGCAAGGGCAAGACCTCGGGTCGTGGCGTCAAGGGTCAGACCTCGCGCTCGGGCGTTGCCATCGCCGGTTTCGAGGGCGGCCAGATGCCGCTGCATCGCCGCCTGCCCAAGCGCGGCTTCAAGAACATCTTCGCCCTCGATCTCAACGAGATCAGCCTGACCAAGGTTCAGGCGGCCGTGGATGCCAAGAAGCTCGACGCCAAGGCCCCGGTCACCGTCGAAGCGCTGGTTGCGGCTGGTCTGCTGCGCCGTACGCTCGATGGCGTCCGCGTTCTGGGTGGCGAGATCAAGACGGCCCTGACGTTCGAAGTTGCCGGCGCTTCCGCGCCCGCAGTCGCGGCGATCGAGGCCGCCGGCGGCAAGGTGGTCGTTCCGGCCGCCGCTGCCAAGGAGTGATGCATAAGCCCCCGGCAGGCGCCGCTTTCACGCGAACGTTGTCGTTTCGCGTGGGGTTGGTGTCGTCCGGGGGCTTATTTCGTTCGCGACTCGGGTCTATATAGCGGACGGCCGGAGCCGGCGGGGGTATCCTCGGCGACCATCCGGGCAAGGGAGAGCGACGCGTGGAGTTTCGACGCGTCCAGGCCCCAATGACAAAAGGCGAGGCGACCTCATCCGCTGTGGTGGGGTGGCGCGCAACCGGGATCCCATTCGGGCGGAGTGAGACATGGCCTCTGCGGCAGAACAACTCGCTGCAAATCTGAATTTCGGCGCGCTCGCCAAGGCGGAAGAGCTCAAGAAGCGGATTTGGTTTACCCTTGGCGCACTTCTTGTGTATCGCCTCGGCACCTATATTCCGCTTCCGGGCATCAACGTCCAGGCGCTGGCCGAAGTGTTCAAACAGCAAAGCCAGGGTATCCTTGGCCTGTTCAACATGTTCTCCGGCGGTGCCGTCGGTCGCGCGGCCATCTTCGCCCTGGGCATCATGCCGTATATTTCGGCATCGATCATCATCCAGCTCCTGACCTCCGTCATTCCCGCGCTTGAGGCGATCAAGAAGGAAGGCGAGTCGGGGCGCAAGAAGATCAACCAGTACACCCGCTACTTCACGGTGCTGCTGGCCGCGGTCCAATCCTACGGCATCGCCGTCGGCCTTCAGGGGCAGGGATCTCTCGTTCTCAACCCGGGCCCGGTCTTCATCTTCTCCACCGTCCTGTCGCTGACGGGCGGTACGATGTTCCTTCTGTGGCTCGGTGAGCAGATCACCTCGCGCGGCATCGGCCAGGGCACGTCGCTGATCATTTTCGCCGGCATCATCGCCAACCTGCCGCACGCCCTCGTCGGCATGCTCGAGCTCGGTCGCCAGGGCGCTCTCGCCACGCCGATCATTCTGGGCGTGCTGATCCTGGCCGTCGTCGTCATCGGTGGCATCGTCTTCTTCGAACGTGCCCAGCGCCGGCTGCTGATCCAGTATCCAAAGCGCCAGGTCGGCAACAAGATGTTCCAGGGCGAGTCGAGCCACCTGCCGCTCAAGCTCAATACCTCGGGCGTCATTCCGCCGATCTTCGCCTCGTCGATCCTGCTGATCCCCGGCACGATCACCGGCTTCGCCGGCACCAATGCCGCCGGCGGCTGGGTGCAGACCTTCGGCACGTTGATGGCGCACGGGCAGCCGCTCTACATGCTGTCCTACGCGGCGATGATCGTCTTCTTCGCCTTCTTCTACACGGCCATCGTCTTCAACCCGACCGATACGGCCGAGAACCTCAAGAAGCAGGGCGGTTTCATCCCCGGCATCCGGCCGGGCGAGCGCACCGCCACATACATCGACTATGTCCTGACCCGCATCAACGTGCTGGGCGCCATCTATCTCGTCGTCGTCTGTCTTCTGCCTGAGTTCCTGATCTCCAGCACCGGTGTTCCATTCTACTTCGGCGGCACGTCGCTGCTGATCGTGGTCTCGGTCACCATGGATACCGTGTCCCAGATTCAGGGACATCTCCTCGCCCATCAGTACGAGGGGTTGATCAAGAAGAGCAAACTTCGGGGGAAGCGTAGATGAGGCTGATTCTTCTCGGGCCGCCGGGCGCCGGCAAGGGTACGCAGGCGCAGAAGCTGGTGGACCGCTACGGCATCGTTCAGCTGTCGACCGGTGACATGCTGCGCGCCGCCGTCGCCGCCGGCACCGAGATCGGCAAGAAGGCGAAGGCCGTCATGGACGCCGGCCAACTGGTGTCAGACGAGATCGTGATCGGCATCGTCTCCGACCGAATCGATGAGCCGGATGCCAAGAACGGCTTCGTGCTCGACGGCTTTCCGCGCACCGTGGCCCAGGCCGAGGCGCTGGACAAGCTGCTGGCCGACAAGAAGCTGAAGCTCGATGCGGTCATCGAGTTCAAGGTCGATGCCGAGAAGCTTGTCGATCGGATCGTTCGCCGCGCCGAGGAAGCCAAGGCCGCCGGGCAGCCGGTGCGCAAGGATGACAATCCGGAAGTGTTCCGCAAGCGCCTCGAGGAGTTCCGGGCGCTGACGGCGGCGCTGACCCCCTTCTATGCCAAGAGCGGCCTTTTGAAGCCGGTCGATGGCATGGCCCCCATCGAAGAGGTCGCCGGCGCGATTCGCGCCGCCCTCGAGTGAGACGGACGCCCGGCGAGGGACATTGGGTCCCGCGTCGGGCGATCGGTCGCCGCCCGGGCGTTCCGGCGGCGATTTCGGCGATAAACCCGTGTCCGAATGGTTGACGGAGAGGCCGGTTCCGGCTATGAACCGCCACCTATCCACGGGTTCTTCGTGCGATGGCCCGTAGACGCTCGTCCATGTCGGATGGTGCGCCGCAGGTCTCGCGAAAAGGTAACCCGGCCGGCGCCGCTTCATGGGGCCGCCGTCAAGACACCGACCTCCACGGCTTGAACGGGGGAGGGAGCGATCCGAAGGATCGCGACGACAGGAGTGAAGTGAAGTGGCCCGTATCGCTGGCGTCAATATTCCCACCGCCAAGCGCGCCCTGATCGCGCTGCAGTATATCCATGGCATCGGCCCCAAGTTCGCCGAGGAGATCCTGTCGAAGGTCGGCATCGATCAGGCCAAGCGCGTCAACGAGCTGTCGGACGCCGAAGTTCTGCAGATCCGCGAAGTGATCGACCGCGACTACGTCGTCGAGGGTGATCTTCGTCGCGAGACCGCCATGAACATCAAGCGTCTGATGGACCTTGGCTGCTACCGTGGCCTGCGTCACCGCAAGGGTCTGCCGGTTCGCGGTCAGCGCACGCACACCAACGCCCGTACCCGCAAGGGCCCGGCGAAGGCGATTGCCGGCAAGAAGAAGTAATTCCGTTTCGTCGGTCCGGCTCCGCGTCGGTCCGACGAGAAGGCTCGGACATGGCGCCGGTTCCGCGAGCGATCGCGGTCGGCGCTTTGTCCATGGTGGAAGGTCTGGAAGGATCGTTCGCCGACTGGGGAAGGGCAAAGGGTGCCCGTTCCTTATTCGTTCCGGTGCGCGGAGTTTCTCCTAGAGGCATGCGCTCCGGTGTAGCCGCTGGCATTACGGCGGTGACGAGATCGAAAACGAGAGAGTGAAGAGCATGGCCAAGGAAGCCGCAGGCCGCGTCCGCCGTCGCGAACGCAAGAACATCACGTCCGGCATCGCCCACGTGAACTCCACCTTCAACAACACGATGATCACCATCACCGACGCGCAGGGCAACACCATCTCCTGGTCGTCGGCCGGCACGATGGGCTTCAAGGGCTCGCGCAAGTCGACCCCGTACGCCGCCCAGATGGCCGCCGAGGATGCCGCCCGCAAGGCGTCCGAGCATGGCGTCAAGACCCTGGAAGTCGAAGTCTGCGGTCCGGGCTCCGGCCGTGAGTCGGCGCTGCGCGCTCTGCAGGCCGCCGGCTTCCTGGTGAGCTCGATCCGCGACGTTACCCCGATCCCGCACAACGGTTGCCGTCCGCGTAAGCGTCGCCGCGTCTGACGCTCATCCGCGAACGCCCGGTGGCCGCGAAGGCGCTGGGCATGGCCCGTCAAGGCGGTGGTCCCCGCGGGGGATGCGGCCCGCGGCGAACCGCTTCATATGAAAGGGTATCAACGTGAGCATCCAGAAGAACTGGCAAGAGCTCAAGAAGCCGAACAAGCTCGAGGTCATCCCGAGCCGCGATCCGAAGCGCTTCGCGACCGTCGTCGCCTCGCCGCTCGAGCGTGGCTTCGGCCTGACGCTCGGCAACGCGCTCCGTCGTGTCCTCTTGTCCTCGCTGCAGGGTGCGGCGGTGACGGCGGTTCAGATCGACGGCGTGCTGCACGAGTTCTCCTCGATCGCCGGTGTGCGTGAAGACGTCACCGACATCATCCTGAACATCAAGGAAATCGCCGTCCGCATGCAGGGCCAGGGCCCGAAGCGGATGGTCGTGCGCAAGCAGGGTCCGGGCGTCGTCACCGCAGGTGACATCCAGACCGTCGGCGACATCGAGATCCTGAACCCCGAGCTGGCCCTTTGCACCCTCGATGAGGGCGCCGAGATCCGCATGGAGTTCACGGTCGACACCGGCAAGGGCTATGTCCCGGCCGACCGCAACCGCCCCGAGGACGCTCCGATCGGTCTGATCCCGGTCGACAGCCTCTACTCGCCGGTGCGCAAGGTGTCCTACAAGGTCGAGAATACCCGCGAGGGTCAGGATCTCGACCTCGACAAGCTGACCCTGACCGTCGAGACCGACGGCTCGGTGAAGCCCGAGGACGCCGTTGCCTACGCTGCCCGCATTCTCCAGGACCAGCTGGCCATCTTCGTCAACTTCGAAGAGCCGCAGAAGGACACCAAGGTCGAGACCGTTCCGGAGCTCGCCTTCAATCCGGCGCTGCTCAAGAAGGTCGACGAGCTCGAGCTGTCGGTCCGTTCGGCAAACTGCCTGAAGAACGACAACATCGTCTACATCGGCGATCTGATCCAGAAGAGCGAGGCGGAGATGCTCCGCACGCCGAATTTCGGCCGGAAGTCGCTCAACGAGATCAAGGAAGTGCTGGCGCAGATGGGGTTGCATCTCGGCATGGAAGTCCCGAACTGGCCGCCCGAGAACATCGAAGACCTGGCCAAGCGCTACGAAGACCACAACTACTGAGCATCACGCTCGCCGGAGGGCGTGGCTCTCCGGCTCGTTCAAAACAACATGCCCGGCGTGAGCCGCGCGAAAGACAAATAGGAGTAGGCCATGCGTCACGGTAATGCGGGCCGTCGGTTCAACCGCACTCAGAGCCATCGTAAGGCGATGCTCGCCAACCTCGCCATCTCGCTGGTCGAGCACGAGCAGATCGTCACCACCCTGCCGAAGGCGAAGGACCTGCGTCCGATCGTCGAGAAGCTGGTGACCATTGCCAAGAAGGGTGGTCTCGCCGCTCGTCGTCAGCTCGCCTCGGAGCTGCAGAACAACGAGATCGCCGCCAAGAAGCTGTTCGACGTGCTCGGCCCCCGCTACAAGGACCGCACCGGTGGTTACACCCGCGTGCTGAAGGCCGGCTTCCGTCAGGGCGACTCGGCCCCGGTCGCGGTGATCGAGTTCGTCGACCGCGACGTCGCTGCCAAGGGCGCCGCTGACAAGGCCCGCCAGGCTGCCGAGCCGGTCGAGGCCGAGACGGCTGCCGCCTGATCGAAGCGCTTCGCTGAAAGTTGAGCAAGGGGCGGCCCATTGGGTCGCCCCTTGTTGTTTGGGCGTCCTTCCGTTGCCATATTCGGCGGCGTACAAGATGGCTCGTCGAACCTGCACCTTCGGAGACATGCGATGCGACCCTACGGATTGGCCCGCCTCATTCTCGCTCTTGGCCTCGCAGCCTGTGTGTCTCTCGGCGGCGCCACGGCTGCCGAGCGGGCGGTGCCGGCGTCGGAAGCGCAGGTCAAACTGTCCTTCGCGCCGGTGGCCAAGGTAGCGGGCCCCGCCGTGGTCAACGTCTACTCCACGAAGACCATCAAGGTCGCGTCGTCTCCGCTGATGGACGATCCGTTTTTCCGCCAGTTCTTCGGTGGGAACATGCCGGGCATCGGCCGCCAACGCGAACGGCACCAGCAGTCGCTGGGGTCCGGCGTCATCGTCGATCCCTCCGGTCTCATCGTCACCAACAACCACGTCATCGAGGACGGTGACGAGGTGAAGGTGGCGCTGTCCGACCGGCGCGAGCTGGAATGCGATGTGGTGCTGAAGGACGAGCAGCTGGACCTCGCGGTGCTGAAGGTGCGCGATCCCAAGGAACCGTTGCCGACGCTGCCGCTCGCCGATTCCGACCAGTTGCAGGTCGGCGACCTCGTGCTGGCCATCGGCAATCCCTTCGGCGTCGGCCAGACGGTGACCCAGGGCATCGTCTCGGCGCTGGCCCGCAGCCAGGTCGGCATTTCCGACTATCAATTCTTCATCCAGACCGACGCCGCCATCAACCCGGGCAACTCCGGTGGCGCGCTGGTCGACATGGACGGCAAGCTGGTCGGCATCAACACGGCGATCTTCAGCCGGGGGGGCGGCTCCAACGGCATCGGCTTTGCCATTCCCTCCAACATGGTGAAGGTTTTCGTCGACTCTGCTCGGCGGGGCGGCTCGGCCGTGGAGCTGCCCTGGATCGGCGCCGAGCTTCAGGCGGTGACCTCGGACATCGCCGAAAGCCTGGGTCTCGATCGTCCTTCGGGCGTGCTGATCACCTCGATCCTGCGCAAGAGCCCGGCAGAAGCGGCCGGCCTCGATGCCGGCGATCTCGTCGTCGCCGTCGATGGCGTCGAGGTGAGTGACCCGCGCGTCTTCAACTACCGCCTCGCCACCAAGGGCGTCGGTAATGTCGCCAAGCTCACCATCAACCGGGCGGGCAAGCTGATCGAGGTGCCGGTGAAGCTTATGACGGCGCCGGAAACGACGCCGCGCGAGTCCCTGACGATCAAGGCGCGTTCTCCCTTCCAGGGGGCGACGGTCGCCAACGTTTCTCCCGCCGTCGCCGCCGAGATCGGATTGTCCTATCGCGGTCAGACCGGCGTGGTGATTACCGCCGTGGCGCCCGGCTCGCCGGCCGACCGTATCGGCCTGCAGAAGGGCGATATCGTGCTCTCGGTCAATGGTAACGACATCACCAAGACCAAGGTGCTGGCCGCGACGGCTGCGTCCGATCCGCTGTTCTGGCGTGTCGCCATCGACCGCAACGGGCAGATCCTGCGCATGGCCTTCAGATGAGCGATCTGTTCGGCGTCAGCACGGCGGACAACAGGGCCGGCCGGCCGCTGGCCGATCGGCTGCGTCCGGCAAACCTGTCGGAGGTGGTCGGCCAGGAACACCTGGTCGGGCCGAGCGGCACCATCACCCGCATGTTGGCGTCGGGCTCGCTCGGCTCGCTGATTCTCTGGGGACCGCCGGGGTCGGGCAAGACCACGGTCGCCCGCCTCCTCGCCCACGAGACCGACCTTGCCTTCGAGCAGGCCTCGGCCATCTTCACCGGCGTCGCCGACCTCAAGAAGCTGTTCGACGCCGCGCGTCAGCGTCGGGCGCTCGGGCGCAGTACGCTGTTGTTCATCGATGAGATCCACCGCTTCAACCGCGCCCAGCAGGACAGCTTCCTGCCGGTCATGGAAGACGGAACGGTGACGCTGATCGGCGCCACCACTGAGAACCCGTCCTTCGAGCTCAACGCGGCCTTGCTGTCGCGCGCCCACGTGCTGGTGTTCAAGTCGCACGACGAAACCTCGCTCGGCCAGTTGCTCGACCGCGCCGAGGAGGTGACCGGCAAGCCCTTGCCACTCGATGACGAGGCGAGGGGGGCGCTGATCCGGATGGCCGACGGCGATGGCCGCGCCGCGCTGACCCTGGCCGAGGACGTCTGGCGCGCCGCCGGCGAGGGCGAGGTGTTCGACGCCAAGACGCTTCAGGAGATCGTCCAGCGGCGGGCGCCCGTGTATGACAAGGCCCAGGACGGCCATTACAACCTGATCTCGGCGCTGCACAAGTCGGTGCGCGGCTCCGACCCCGACGCCGCCCTTTACTACTTCTGCCGCATGATCGATGCCGGCGAAGACCCGCTCTACGTCATCCGCCGCGTGATCCGCATGGCGGCCGAGGACGTCGGCCTTGCCGATCCGCAGGCGTTGTCCGTCTGCATCGCCGCCCAGAGCGCCTATGAGATGCTCGGCTCGCCCGAGGGCGAACTCGCCATCGCCCAAGCCGTCGTCTACGTGGCGACGGCGCCGAAATCCAACGCTGTCTATAGCGCCTTCAAGACGGCGATGGCGGCGGCCAAGGAATACGGCAGCGTCGTGCCGCCGCGTCACATCCTCAACGCCCCGACCAAGCTGATGAAGGGCGAGGGATACGGGGCGGGCTACCGCTACGATCATGACGAGCCGGACGCCTTTTCCGGCCAGGACTACTTCCCCGAGAAGATGGGCCGTCGCTCCTTCTACCATCCGGTCGAGCGCGGCTTTGAGCGCGAACTCAGGAAGCGCCTCGACTATTGGGCCCGCCTGCGTCGCGAACGACAAGGCGAAGTGTGAGGTTAACGCGCGCGGCCCTCAGGTGGTCCGAGTTGCGAACCGGTTGCCGGTAATCCGACCGATTTCGGGACGGTACGGCCGGGTGAGACGTCACCTTTGGCTGAAAGCCGCCGAATCTCTCCGTTAACCATTTGTCTTCAATGGTTTTTTAACCCGTTCCATTAAGCTCGAAGTCGGAATTGTGGTGTAGCTTGGTCTCCGAGATCAAACCACAGGGAGTGGGCACGATGACCGACAGCGGAAAGACGATAGCGCCCGGCGCCGTGCCGCTCGACGCGGTCGCTCGCCTGCGCGCCGCCGTCTATGCCGATGGCAGCGTCGACGCCGAGGAAATCCGCCATCTCTGTCGCCTCGCCGCCGAGGAAGGCTTCCCGACGGCGGCCGGCCGTCAGCTCTACATCGAGGCCCTGACCGACTATGTCGCCTTGCAGACGGCCCCGAGCGGCCACGTCAGCGAGGATATGGCCCGATGGTTGATCGGCGTGCTGTCGGCCGACGGCATCACCACCGATCTCGAGGTCGACCTTCTGGTCAACATCATGCGCCGCGCCGATTCGGTGCCGGTCGAGCTGTCCGCTTTCGCGCTTGCCGAGGTATCGCGTTCCGTCCTGAATGGCGCCGAGGACGGCGAGGGTGGGGTCATCTCCGCCACCGACGTCGAGCGGATGCGCTCGATCCTCTACGCCTTCGGCAATGAGCGCTCGGTCGGCATCAGTCGTGAGGAAGCGGAGGTTCTGTTTGACCTCAACGACCGCAGCCGCGAGGCCGACAACGATCCCTCGTGGTCCGACCTGTTCGTCAAGGCGATCGCCTCCTTCCTGATGGCGGCGCGCGGCTATACGCTGATGTCGCGCGAGGAGACATTGAGCCGGGACGCCTGGCTCGACGCGCCATCCGGCGGCATCACCGCGCTGTTCGGCGACATGCTTTCAAGCATGCTGTCCAACGGGCTGCGCGGGGTCTGGTCAGCCTGGAACCAGCAAGACGACGCATCCTCGAAGCCGATCGAGGCCGACGAAGCACGCATCCGCGAGGCTGAGACGGTCACCTCCGAGGAGGTGAAGTGGCTGGCCGATCGTATCGGTCGCGATGGCGTCATCCATGCCAACGAGAGGGCGCTCCTAAAGTTCTTGTCCGAGGAAAGCCCGGACATTCATCCTTCGCTGCGTACTTTGCTCGACACCGCTGCCTGACCCGGTCGAGAGCGCTTCCCCTACGCAGCGCCCTGCGCGCGGCGCCCGGAGATCCCCCCGGGCGCCGCGGAATTTTTCAAGCGAACCATTGGCGTCCCCGACCTCACGGAGGACATTTTCGCCAGCGGCGGGCCGGAGTCCCAAGCCTGTCGCCGCCATCCCCAGCCAGCAAATTTTCGTGCTCCTGACGCCTTGACTTGCCCCGCCGAGGGCCCTTATATCGCGCCACCGCATGACGGTCAGGGCGCGTAGCTCAGCGGGAGAGCACTTCGTTCACACCGAAGGGGTCACAGGTTCGATCCCTGTCGCGCCCACCATTCAACAAAAGGCCCTGCTGGCAACAGCGGGGCCTTTTGTTTTGGCGCGCCGCGCCCTACAGCCCGAGAGACGCTCGGGCATCGACTGGCAGGCCGCCGTGACGATGACGCCCCCCGAACGCGTTCATCCATGAAATCTCCACAAAACCTCGTCGGTATATCGACAGGCAAGTGTGAACCAGCGCGCTGAACTTAGTGTCTGGACACCGATATGCCGCGCCTCCGTTTGCTTCTGCTTCTTTCTGTCGTTTCCGTCGTCGCGTCCGGAGCGATATTTGCCTGCTGGTCGGCTGGTGCCGGCCCGGATGAGCAGGTGGCGGCTGACGACGCGCCTGCTCAGGTCGTCACCCGTGTGCTCTCGCCCACGCGGGTGATGCTTTTCGACGAGCTTCCCGGCCGTGTGGCCGCCTATCGCCGCGTCGAAATCCGGCCGCAGGTGGGCGGCGTCATTATCCAGCGTCTGGTGGAGGAGGGGGCTCGCGTCGACGAGGGGCAGGTGCTGTTCCAGATCGACCCGGCGCCGCTCAAGGCAGATCTTGCCATCGCCGAGGCCGGCTTGAAGCGCGCAACGGCGCAGGAAGCGCATGCGCGACGCAACCTCGAGCGGGCCGACCTGCTGCTCGCCCGCAATGTGGCGAGCCGGGAGCAGAACGACAACGCCCGCAACGAGCTGGCGCTGGCCGGCGCCAATCTGGCCGAGGCGCGGGCCGTGGTCGACCGGCGCCGGCTTGATCTCGCTTTCGCCACGCTGCGCTCGCCGACCAGAGGCTACGTGGGCAGCGGTCTGGCCGACGTCGGCGGTCTCGCCTCGTCGTCGTCGGACAAGGCGCTGGGCGTCGTGCAGGACATTGATCGCGTCTACCTCGATCTGCGCCTGCCGGCGGCGCGGCTCGATGCCGTGCAACAGGCAACTACCGAGGGCTTGGGGGCGATCGAAATCGTCGGACCCGGTGGCACGCCGCATGCGCGGCCGGGCCGGCTGAAGTCGTCGGGCATCGTCGTTGATCCCGGCACGGGCAATGCCTCCGTCCGCGTCGAGGTGGAGAACCCGGAGCTGTCCTTGCTGCCGGGCATGTATGTGCGGGTGAAGATGCCGCGCGGCGTCATCGCAAACGCGTTGCTGGTGCCCGAGGAAGCGGTTCTGAGGGGCGCGACGAGCGCCGCCCAGGTCGTGGTGGTCGGGGCGGATGGCCGCGCCGAGCGACGTGACGTGCGATTGGGCGAGTCCGTCGGTGGTGAGGTTGTCGTCACCGACGGCTTGAGCGCGGGCGAGGTCGTCGCCATTCGCGGCCAGGAGCGCGCCGAGGACGGCATGCCCGTAACAACCGCCCCGCCTCAGCAAGCCAGCCTGCCCGCCGTCGGCCAGCCATAAGAGACAAGTCCATGTCGCAGTTCTTCATCGACCGGCCGGTGTTTGCCTGGGTCATCGCCATTTTCATGGCGCTGGCCGGCATCGTCGCCATCCCGCAGCTGCCCGTGGCGCGCTTCCCGGAGGTTGCGCCCCCCAGCGTCAGCATTTTCGCCAGCTACGGCGGCGCTTCGGCGCAAACCGTCAGCGACAGCGTCGTTACCCCGATCGAGAAGGAACTCTCGAGCGTCAAGAATGTGCTCTATTACGACAGCACCGTCGACGCCACCGGCGGCGCCAGCATCCAGGTCACGTTCAAGCCGGGCACCGACCCGGAACTGGCGCAGGTGGACGTGCAGAACAGGCTGAAGAACGCCGAGGCGCGCCTGCCGGAAGCCGTCCGCCGAAACGGCATTGGCGTCGAGGCGGCCGAGTCCGGCTTTCTGATGGTCATCACGCTGAAGTCGCGGTCCGGAGCCACCGAGGAACTGGCGCTCGGCGATTATCTCACCCGCAACCTGTCGGAGGAGCTCAAGCGCATTCCCGGCGTCGGCCGCGTCCAGCAGTTCGGGTCGGAACGTGCCATGCGCGTTTGGGTCGATCCTCAAAAGCTCGCCGCCTATGGCCTGACCATGGGGGATGTGACGGAGGCCATTACCCGCGAGAATGCGCAGGTCTCTCCCGGCCGGGTCGGGGATGAACCGACTGTGCCGGGCACAAAGACGTCAACGCCGCTTACCGTCAGGGGACAACTGACCAAGCCCGAGGAGTTCGCCGCCATCACCCTGCGCGCCGAGGCCGACGGCGCGCGCCTGACCCTCGGCGATGTGGCGCGCGTCGAGCTTGGCGCGCAGACGCTGGCCTTCGGCGTGAGCAGCAATGGCAAGCCCGCCGCGGCGGCGGCCGTCCAGCTGGCTTCGGGTGCCAACGCGGTCCGCACTGCAACCGCCATCGAGCAGCGTCTTGCCGAGCTTCGCACCGGCATGCCCGCCGACATGGACGTCTCCATCTCGTTCAACACCGCGCCCTTCGTGAAGGTGTCGATCATCAAGGTCGTCCAGACGCTGTTCGAGGCGATGGCGCTGGTGTTCCTCGTCATGCTGCTGTTCCTGCAAAAGGTCCGCTACACCGTCATCCCGGCCGTGGTGGCGCCGGTGGCCTTGCTGGGTACCTTTGCGGTGATGATGGTGGCTGGCTACTCGATCAACGTGCTGACCATGTTCGGCATGGTGCTGGCCATCGGCATCATCGTCGACGACGCCATCGTCGTGGTCGAAAACGTCGAGCGCATCATGACCCGGCAGGGGCTTTCGCCCAGAGACGCGACGCGTCAGGCGATGCGCGAGATCTCGGGCGCCATCGTCGGCATCACCCTGGTGCTCTCCGCCGTGTTCATTCCCATGGGCATGGCCAGCGGATCGGTGGGGGCGATCTACCGCCAGTTCACATTGTCCATGTCGGTGTCGATCCTGTTCTCCGCCTTTCTGGCGCTGACGCTGACGCCGGCGCTTTGTGCGACCATCCTGAAGCCGGCGACGGGTCATGCACGGAGCGGTTTCTTTGCCTGGTTCAATCGCGGGTTTGCCAGCCTCACCGACGGATACACCGGCTGGGTCGGCTGGATGCTGCGTCGCGTCGGGCGCATGCTGGTCATCTACGGGCTGCTGCTGGCCGTGGTCGGGCTTGGCTACACGCGCATTCCCTCGGCTTTCGTTCCGGAAGAGGACCAGGGGAGCTTCATGGCCATGTTCGAACTGCCGGCCGGGGCGACGGCCGAGCGCACGCGCAAGGTCGTGGCCGCCTACGAGGCCCATACCGCCACACGGCCCGACATCGCCGACAGTACCGTCATCCTGGGGTTCGGCTTCTCGGGCTCCGGCCCCAACGCCGCGCAGGCCTTCACCAGCCTCAAGGACTGGAGCGTGCGCAAGACGTCCGTCGACGAGGAGATTGCCGCCGCCCAGGCCGCGATGGCCGACATCCCCGAGGGTACGGCGATGATCATGAAGCCGCCGGCGATCGAGTCCCTGGGGACGACATCGGGTTTCTCGCTGCTGCTCGAGGATCGCGCCAACCGCGGCACGGCCGCGCTGAAGGCGGCGGAGGCGCAACTGATCGCGCTCGCCTCGCAAAGCCGCCTGGTCACCGGCGTGATGAGCGAAGGCTTGCCCGACGGGGCGAGCATCTCGCTTGAGATCGATCGTCAGAAGGCTCAGGCCCTGGGCGTGCCGTTCTCCGCCATCAGCGAGACGATTTCGACGGCGGTCGGTTCGTCCTATGTCAACGACTTCCCGAACCAGGGGCGCTTGCAGCAGGTGATCGTCCAGGCGGACGCCTCGGCGCGGATGCATGTCGAGGATGTGCTGCGCCTCGAGGTCCGGAACCTCAGCGGCGGCATGGTGCCGCTGTCGGAAGTCGTCCGGCCGGTGTGGGGAACGTCTTCCCTGCAGATGACGCGCTACAACGGCTATCCGGCCGAGCGCATTTCCGGTTCGGCGGCGCCCGGCGTGTCGAGTGGCGCGGCGATGGCCGAGATGGAGCGTCTGGTCGCGCAACTGCCTCAGGGGTTCGCGCTCGAATGGACCGGCCAGTCCTTCCAGGAAAAGCAGTCGGCCTCGCAGGCGCCGATGCTTCTCGCCGCGTCGGTGCTGATCGTCTTTCTCGTGCTGGCAGCCCTCTACGAAAGCTGGTCAGTCCCGCTGGCCGTCCTGCTGATCGTTCCCCTCGGGGTGCTCGGCGCGGTCCTCGCCGTTCTGGCAAGGGGGTTGGAGAACGATGTCTTCTTCAATGTTGGGCTCATCACGATCATCGGCCTGTCGGCGAAGAACGCCATCCTGCTGGTCGAGTATGCCCGCCATTTGCGCGAACAGGGGGCTGGGCTGGGGCGCGCCGTGCTGAAAGCGGCGCGCCTGCGGTTGCGGCCGATCCTGATGACGTCGCTCGCCTTCATCCTGGGCGTCGTCCCCTTGATGATGGCGCGCGGGGCGGGATCGGAAATCCAGAGTGCCATCGGCACCGGCGTTTTCGGCGGTATGCTTTCGGCCACCTTGCTGGCGGTTTTCTTCGTGCCGGTGCTTTATGCTGCCGTCAGCCGGCTGACCGTTGCGCGGTCGGCGCCAACCAACCCGAAGGCCGCACCCATGCCCGCCGAGTGAGCGGCCTGCGAGAGACCACCATGAACAACGCCCTGATCCTCATCATCGAAGACGAGCCGGAGATCGCCGAGATCATCGAGACCTACTTTGCGCGCGAAGGCTTTCGGGTGATCACCGCCGGCGATGGCCCGATCGGGCTTGCCCATCATCAGCGGCTGAGGCCGGATCTGGTCGTGCTCGACATCAAGCTGCCGGGGCTCGACGGCTACGAGGTGCTGGCGGCGATCCGCCGGCGGGGCGATACGCCGGTCATCATGGTGACGGCGCTGGCCGAGGATCTCGACAAGCTGCAGGCCCTGCGCATAGGTGCCGACGATTACGTCGTCAAGCCCTTCAATCCGCTGGAAGTCGTTGCCCGCGCCAAGGCTGTTCTGCGCCGCACCATGGGGCGCGGTTCCGATCAGGTGCTGCGTGTCGGCCCGCTGAGCGTCGATCCGCAGGCCTATGTCGCCACCATCGACAACGACACGGGGGCCGTGGCGCTGGACCTGACGCGGACGGAGTTCCGCATTCTCGCCCACATGGCGGCCAGCCCGAACCGGGCGTTCGAGCGCTCGGAACTGGTCGATGCCTGTCTTCCCGAAAGCGAGGCGCTCGACCGCACGGTGGACAGCCATGTCAGCAATCTCCGCAAGAAACTGACTGCGGCGGGAGGCGAGGGGCTTCTGGTGGGCGTTCGCGGTGTCGGCTATCGATTGGATTGGGCGCATGGGCGGTAATCTCAACACCCGCATCATCCGGGCGATGATCATGCTGGCCCTCGCGGCCTTCGCGGTCGTCTACTTCGGCCTGATGGCCTACTTCTTCCTCATCTACGACTGGCTTTATCCGGAAGCCATCTACGACGAGAGTTGGCGGCTCGGAGATACCGTCACGCTCGGCCTCTTGCTGGGCATCGGCATCCTCACTGCGTCGGCCTTTGGCTGGCGTCTGGCCCGCCAGATCGTCGAGCCTCTGAAGTCGGTGGGGGCGGCGGCGCGCAAGGTGGCGGAAGGCGATTTCTCGGCCCGCGCCGCAAGCGGAGCCAAGAGGTTTGGCGAGGCGGGCGATCTGGTCGACGATTTCAACCGCATGGCCGAGCAGTTGCAGCGCGCCCAGTCCGAGTTGAAATACTCCAACTCGGCCATCGCCCACGAACTCAGAACCCCGCTGACCATTTTGCGCGGACGGCTGCAGGGACTGCTGGATGGCGCCTTTACCCCCAGCCCCGAACTCTACAGTCGCCTGATCGCTCACGTCGACGATCTCTCGGCCATCGTCGAGGAGCTGCGCACACTCGCCCTCAACAACGCCGGTCAGCTCGATCTCGACTGCAAGCGGCTGGATCTCGCGCCGGCGGCCGAGGCGGCGCTTCTGTCGCTCGACGATCAGTTGAATGCGGCCGGGATCACCATCGCGCGTCGGTTCGACAGCGCCGTCGTGAACGCCGATCCGGCGCGGCTGCGACAGGCCTTGGTTGCCGTGCTCGACAACTGCCGACGCTACGCTCCAAAGGCACAGGTGCTTGTGGAAACGGGCATTTCCGACGGGCAGGCCTTTTTCCGTTGCTCGGACAATGGCCCGGGACTGTCAGACGAAAATCGGGCCCGCGCCTTCGAGCGCTTCTGGCGGGCCGATGACTCGCGTGGCCGCAGTCGCGGCGGATCCGGTCTCGGCCTGTCCATCGTCAAGGCGATCGCGCAGGCTCACGGCGGCGACGCGCTCATCCTGCCATCCGGTCAGCCCGGACTTGCGATCGAGATCCGCCTTCCTTGCCCCACCGCCACCAACCCCGATTGAGTTTTCCCGATGCGCACCGACACGCCTTCGTCACCGGACGAGGGCTATTCCGACCTCGCCAGCCAACACGTCTCGCTCTCCCGCGTGCTGGCGCTCTTTCGTCCCTATCGCCTGCGCCTCGCGGGCGTGGCGCTGCTCATGGTGTTGGCCTCGGCGGTCAGTCTGGCCGGGCCTTTTCTGCTGCGGGCGGTGATCGACATCGCCCTGCCGCAACATGACCTTGCCCTGCTTGTCTGGCTGGTGGCGGGCATGGTCACCGCCGCGCTGATCGCCGCGGGCGTGGGCGCGCTGCAGGTCATCATCTCGTCCCGCATCGGGCAGGCCATCCTGCACGATCTGCGGGTGCGGCTCTACTCCCATCTGCAGAGCCTTTCGCTCAGGTTTTTTACCGGCACCCGCGCTGGCGAAGTTCAGTCGCGCATTGCCGGCGATATCGCCGGGCTGCAATCGCTGGTGACCGAGACCGCGAACGAACTCGGTCGCTCGCTCAGTTCGGTCATCATGACCGCGATCGCCATCGTGCTGCTCGACTGGCGGCTGGCGCTGTTCGTTCTGCTGATCGTGCCGGGGGCGGTGCTGATCAGCAGCCGCGTCGCCCAGATTCGCGAAGCGCTGACCTACGAGCAACAGGCCCGGGCCGCCGACATGTCGGCGGCCGTGCAGGAAACGCTGTCTGCCTCCGGCATCATCCTGGCCCGCACCATGGGGCGCGGTTCGCACTTGTCGCAACGCTTCGCCCGGATTTCCCGCGATCTGGCAAAGCTCGAGGTGAAGTCTCACACCGCCGGCGAGTGGCAATGGTCGCTGATCAACTTCGCGCTGGCCGTATTGCCGGCGATGACGCTGCTGGCCGGTGGTTTGCTGATGCGAAGCGACAACCCGGCGACAATCGGCACGCTGGTTGCCATGATCGCGCTGCAGGAGCAGCTTCTGTGGCCCTTCGAGCAGGTGCTGGAAATCGGCCGCGACATGCGCAAGACCCGTGCGCTGTTCGCCCGGATCTTCGAGTATCTCGACAAGCCGGCCGAGATCACCGAGCATCCCGACCCGATCACGATCGAGCGCGGCGCCATGCGCGGCGAGGTGCGCCTGGAAAACGTTAGTTTCGCTTATCGCGAGGATGGTCAGCCCGCGATCAACGACATCAACCTGGTCATCCCCGCCGGCAGCCATGTCGCCATCGTTGGCCCGACAGGCTCGGGCAAGACGACATTGGGCTACCTGCTGGCGCGTCTCTATGATGTCGACAGCGGCGCCATCCGCTTCGACGGCGTGGACCTGCGCAATCTCGGCTTCGACACGCTGTCCCAGATGCTGGGCGTCGTTTCGCAGGAGCCCTACCTGCTCCACGCCTCGGTGGCCGAGAATCTTCGCTTCGCCAAGCCGGGAGCGACGGACGAGGAACTGATCGCGGCGGGCAAGATCGCCCAGATCCACGACCATATCGCCTCTCTGCCCGAAGGCTATGGCACGATTGTCGGCGAGGGGGGCTACCGCTTTTCCGGCGGCGAGAAGCAGCGCCTCGCCCTTGCCCGGACCATCCTGCGCGATCCGCCCGTTCTGCTGCTGGATGAGGCGACCAGCTCGCTCGACACGCGGACCGAACGGGCCATGTCGCTGGCGCTGGAGAACACGGCCAAGGGACGCACCACGATCACCATCGCCCATCGTCTGTCCACCATCCGCCATGCCGATCGCATCGTCGTCATGCAGGCAGGCCGACTGGTCGAGGAGGGCACCCATGACGAGCTGAAGGCACGCGGTGGCCTCTACGCCGCCCTGCTGAGGGAGGCCTGACGGCTGCCCTCACTTCAGGGATGTACGTTGTCTTCATCGGCAGCGCGCTGGCCCTCATAGCCGGCCAGCACGAAGAAGACTGCGACGGAGAGGATGCCGATCAGGCTGGCGGCGGTGGAGAGAAGCACCGAGTGCGTCCTGGCGAAGGCGGCCTTGCCCGCCTCGATCAGGGCGGCGGCATCGACATCGGCCAGCTGATCGGCGGCCAGATAGGTGTCGCCGATCGAACGCATCGCCTGCTCGCCGAGGTCGGGCGACAGGTCCGGCGGCAGCGCGATCATGTGGCCGAACACGGCCGACATGAACACGCCGAAGAAGGTGATGCCGAGTCCGGTGCCCAACTCGTAGCCTGTCGCTTCGAGCGACCCCGCCGCGCCGCCCTGGCTGGCGTCGACCGAACTCATGATGGCGACCGACGACGCGGTGAGGCCGACGCTCAGCATCAGTCCCAGCACCGCCAGCAGCACGGGTACGATCACGCCCGGCTCGCCGAAATCGCTCCAGGCCAGGAGCCCGAGCGCGGTGGCCGAGATGAACAGGGACAGGCTGGCCAACAGGCGCAGGCCGAGCACATTGGACAGATAGCCGGCGATCGGGCCGCCGACGGCCGACGCCGCCATGATGGGAATCATGAATATCCCGGCCTGGAGGGGTGTCTTGTCCAGAACATACTGGAGTTCCTGGGCCAGCGTCAGCTCGACGCCGGCGAGCGCTCCGGTGGCGACGACGGCCATGATGATGCCGGCCAGGATGGCTGGACGGGAGAACAGCGACAGGTCGAGAAGCGGATCGGCCGAGCGCAACTGCCGGCGCGCGAACAGCGCCAGCATCGCTATGCCAAAGGCGAGGGTGGCGAGGGTGATCGCGGGCGCCTGCTTTCCGGCAAAGCCGGCCTTGATGCCGTACACCAGCGAGATCATGCCGCACAGCAACAGAACGGCGTGGCCAAAGGCCCATTTGCCGGCGGTGGTCGGTTCGGTTCGGGGTAGGAGCATGTAGCAGGCCGAAACCACGACCAGCATGATGGGGACATTGATCAGAAAGACCGACCCCCACCAGAAATGCTCCAGCAACGCCCCACCGACCAGCGGCCCGACCGCCGCGCCGGCCGAGCCCACCGTGCCCCACAGGCCGAGGGCCAGCGCACGCTCGCGGTCGTCCTCGAAGGTCCGCCGGATGATGCCGAGAACGCAGGGCATGATCATCGAGCCGCCAAGGGCCAGCAGCATGCGGGCCGCGATCAACATGCCGGCGCTCGGCGCGAAGGCGGCCAGACCCGAGGCGGCGCCGAAGATCATCAGGCCGATCAGCAGGATGCGCCCGTTGCCTACCCGGTCGGCCAGTGTACCCATCGGGACCAGCAGGCCGGCCATCAGCAACGGGTAGATGTCGATGATCCAGAGCACCTGCGTGTTGGACGCCCCGAGCGCCTGCGTCAACGCCGGAACGGCGATATGCAGGATGGTCATGTCGAACACCACTGGCAGGAAAGCCAGCATCACGGCGATCAGCATTAGCCAGCGTCGCGGATCGGCACTCGTCGAGGACATGGTTCACCCAAATAACTGTTGCCGGCCGGATATAAATACATATGTATGGATTTCAATGCGAAATCGAATGGGTGGGCGAGGCTTTGGGCAGAAAACCGACAATTACCCGTGATCGATTGTTGGACCTGGCGGAGGAGATCGTCCGCGACGAGGGCGCCAAGGCGCTGACGATCGATGCGCTGGCGCGCGCTGCGGGCATATCGAAGGGGGGCGTGCAATATGCCTTCGCCTCGAAGGAGGATCTTGTCAGGGCGCTGGTCGATCGATGGACCAGCAAGTTCGATGAGGTGCTCAACGCTGACGATCAAGCCGCGCCGGCGGAACTTGTTCGTCGCTACATTCGGGCAATGCGCGCTTCGCAGGAGGTGCCGGATGCCAAGATGGCGGGGCTGATGACCAGCTACCTTCAGGACCCAGGGAACCTCTATGGCATCCGTGAATGGTATCGCGCGATCTTCAGGCGGCTTGAGACGGGAACGGCAGACGGACAAGCCGCCCGCGTGGCTTTCCTCGCCGTCGAAGGGCTGTTCCTGATGCGCGTCGTCGGCATCGACAAGGACGGCGCATGGGCCGCCTTCCTGGACGACGTGGAAGCGGTCTTGGCGCGGCTGGTTCAGGATGCGGCCGGCTAAAGCCCGCGCTGCGTGGACCCGACCACGCCTCTGGAGGCGCGACATTCAACTGCATCAGCTTTGAGGGGGTCTTGCGTCTGGATCGGCGGTCGGCTGACGCCGGAGTCATGTCACCGATATGCCATTTTCGCTTTTTGTCCTGTGGGTGACAGACCTATTTTCCGAACAGGGTGATGATCCCCACTGGGGCTTCCTGACGCGCGTTTGGGTCATTGGGAAGCCGGGAGGTTGGGATGGACGAGCAGACGGCGACGGTTCGGGACTATTACGGGACGCGGCTTGCGGGGAGCGGAGATCTCAAGACCGGTGCCTGTTGCTCCTTGGAGCCGCTTTCGCCGCGACTGCGCTCGATCCTGGAGACGATCCATCCGGAGGTCGTCAATCGCTTTTATGGCTGCGGCTCGCCCATGCCGGACGACGTCGAGGGCATGACGGTGCTCGACCTTGGCTGCGGCACGGGGCGCGACGTGTTCATGGTGTCGGCGCTGGTCGGAGAGGGCGGCCGTTCCATCGGCGTCGACATGACGCCGGAGCAACTGGCGGTCGGTCGCGACCATCAGGCCGAGCAGGCACGTGTTTTCGGTCACCGCGCCTCCAACGTCAGCTTCATCGAGGGCCAGTTCGAGGATCTCGCGTCTCTCGGTATCGCAGACGGATCGATCGACGTGGTGATCTCCAATTGCGCCCTCAACCTGTCACCGGACAAGGCGAAGGTGTTCGCCGAGATCCATCGGGTGCTGAAGCCCGGTGGCGAACTGCTGTTCTCGGACGTCTTTGCCAGTCGCCGCCTGCCGGCCGAGGTCGCCGCCGATCCATTGCTGGTGGGCGAGTGTCTGGGCGGCGCGCTCTATGTCGAGGATTTCCGCCGCCTGATGGCGGCAAGCGGCTGGCCGGACTTCCGCCTGCTCTCCAGGCGCCCCATCGCCATCGGCCACCCCTATGCCGAGCTTCTTGTCGGCGCCACGACCTTCTGGTCGATGACGGTGCGTGCCTTCAAGCTCGATGGGCTCGAGGACTGCTGCGAGGATTACGGTCAGGTGGCGACCTATCTAGGCAGTCTGCCCGACTCGCCGAGCGCCTTCGTTCTCGACGATCATCATCGCTTCATAGCCGGAAAGCCGATGCTGGTTTGCGGCAACACGGCCGCCATGATCGGTGAGAGCCGCTTTGGCCGGCATTTCCGGGTCGACGGGAGCCGGGCCGTGCATTTCGGTCGGTTCGACTGTTCTACGCCGGGCGGCGGCGCGGAGATCGACGCGGCCCCGGCCTCGGGGTGCTGCTGCTGACCCCATCTTCCGTTTTTCATGTCTTCAAGTGAAAGGTAGCCGGATATGATCCCGCAAAAGGTAACGGACGGCATTTACTCCTACAGGGCGATCGATTGGGATCGCGAACTCTTCGACGAACTGGTTCCGCTCCCCGAAGGCACGACCTACAACGCCTATCTGGTCGAGGGCAGCGAGAAGACGGCGCTGATCGACACCATCTACCCGCCCAAGACGGCCGAGTTCATCGCCGCCCTCAAGGCGTCCGGCGTCAAGCGCATCGACTACATCGTCGCCAATCATGCCGAGCAGGACCACTCGGGCTCCATTCCTGCGGTGCTCGAACTGTTCCCCGACGCCAAGGTGGTGACCAACGCCAAGTGCAAGCGTTTCATCATGGACACGCTGCCGGTGGCGCGCGACGCCTTCATCACCGTCGGCGACGGCCACAGCCTGTCGCTCGGCGACAAGACGCTGCAGTTCCTGATGACGCCCTGGGTCCATTGGCCGGACACCATGTGCACCTATGTGCCGGAGGCGCGCACCGCGTTCACTTGCGACTTCCTCGGCGCGCATCTCGCCACCACCGATCTCTTTGCCGACGACGAGGCGCGGGTCGAAACGGCGGCCAAGCGCTATTACGCCGAGATCATGATGCCATACAGGAGCTTCTCCAAGGAGGCGGTCGACAAGGTCGGCGCACTCGATCTGGCCTATATCGCCCCGAGCCACGGCCCGGTCTACGCTCACCCATCGTTCATTCTCGACCTTTACCGGAGCTGGGCGTCCGACGCGCCCAAGCCCTTCGTCGTCATCCCCTACGTGTCGATGTACGAGAGCACGGCGCAGATGGTCGCCTATCTGACGGACCGGCTCGTCGAGCGTGGCCTTGGCGTCAAGCCGATCAACGTCGTCGATCTCGATACCGGCGAGTTCGCCATGAGCCTCGTCGAGGCATCGACCGTGGTATTCGCCTCGCCGACCGTCCTGTCGGGGCCGCATCCCGGGGTCGCTTATGCGGCGCTGCTCGCCAACGTGCTCGGCCTTAAGGCCAAGTACGCGGCGGTGATCGGCTCCTTCGGCTGGGAGGGAAACCTGCCGGAGATCGTTCAGTCGATGCTGCCGAAGCTGAACGCCAACTTCTTCGAGCCGGTGATGGTCAAGGGACTGCCGAGGGAAGCCGCCTTTGCCGAACTCGACCGTCTGGCCGACGACATCGCCGCCGCCCATGCCGCCGCGCCGGCAGCAGCCTGACCGGGAGAGGGCGATGGAAACGCCGGGTCGAGAGGTCCGTCTCGTCTATTTCGCCTGGGTGCGTGAGCGCATAGGCCTGTCCGACGAGCGTGTCCGCCTGCCCGAAAGCATCCGTACAGCCGGCGAGATGATCGCCTGGCTGTCGGAGCGCGGCGACAATTACGCCTATGCGCTGGAGTCGCCATCCACCATTCGCGTCGCCGTCGACCAACTGCATATCGAGCAGAACGAGGCGCTTGGTGCGGCGCAGGAGATTGCCCTCTTTCCGCCGATGACCGGTGGCTGACAGTCCAGCCACCGGCGCCCGAACGGGCACGTAATCCGACACCGACACCCCTGAGTGGTCATACGTATGCGGGGTGTCGGCCGGGCCGTCGGACGAGAAAATGGCGGATTACTGCCGAATTATCCCCCAATCCTCCATTCCTGCGCTCCGAAGCAGTCGTACAGGCGACAGCGATTTCCTGGTCGCGAGTCCTGTATCGGACAGATTTCACTCTCTCGTTGGCTGAACCTGCCCAACATGGACAGGTCGCCGCTCGGCGCCGTCCCCGAGGAGGAGAGTCGGGGTCGGCGGGCAAAAGAAGAGGGCTGACCGTCCGGGAGCGTTGCGTCGAGCAGGCCGCCGGAGGACGACATGGACATCTACAAGGAACTCATCCGGGAGCGCGATGCCGGCCGCCGTTCGGCGCTGGTGTCCATCGTGACCCAATCGGGCTCTACGCCTTCGGCGACGGCGGCCAAGATGCTGGTGCGGGCGGATGGCACGATCGCCGGCACGGTCGGTGGCGGCGCTGCCGAGGGCAAGGCGATCGAGGTGGCCCGGCAGGTCATCGAAACGGGCCAGTCGCAGATGCTGGCCATCGACCTCCACAAGAACCCGACGCTCGATCTCGGCATGATCTGCGGCGGCAACCTGCAATTCTACATCGAGGCGATCATGCCCAACCGGACCGTCTACATCTTCGGCGGCGGTCATGTCGGCCTGATGACCGAGGCCATCTGCCGGACGCTCGGGTTCGAGACGGTGGTCGTCGACGACCGCGCCGAGTTCGCCAACCCCGAGCGCTTCCCGGCTGCTGCCGGCACCTACGCCGGTCCGCTCGCCGAGACTGCGGCCCATCTTTCGCCCAATGCCGCGTCGCTGGTGTTCATCGCCACGCGCGGTCACGCGCTCGACCAGGAGGCGCTCGCCTGGGCGCTCGGCACGCCGGCCGGCTACATCGGCATGATCGGTTCCAAGCGCAAGGTATTGACCGTCTACAAGAATCTCGTGGCGGCAGGATTTGCGCCCGACGCGTTTGCTCGCGTCCGCGCCCCGGTCGGCCTCGAGATCGGTGCCGAAGGCCCCGAGGAAATCGCGGTCTCCGTGACCGCCGAAATGATCGCCCACATCCGAGGTGCCGACAAGGCCTGTTCGCTGTCGCGGACCATGGATTGGTGCGGGTCGGCCGAGGAAGGAAAGCCTCTCTCCGTTGCCAGCTGATTGGGGATGCTGTGACGGACGCCACAACCTAGGAGGAAGACATGAAACGCATTTCCCTGAATGTGAACGGCGTTGAGCGCTGGGTCGTCGCCGACCCCAAGCGGTCGCTCGCCGACGTGCTGCGCGAGCAGATGATGCTGACGGGCTGCAAGGTCTGCTGCGCCGACGGCCAGTGCGGCTCCTGTACCGTGCTGATCGACGGAAAGCCCATCCGCGCCTGCGTGACGCCGATGGAGAAGCTTACGGCCGGCGCCAAGATCGTCACCATCGAGGGCATCGGCACGCCCGAGAACCTGCATCCGCTGCAGATCGCCTGGATGGCCCACGGCAGCGCCCAGTGCGGCGTCTGCTCGCCCGGCTTCATCATGTCGGCCAAGGCCTTGCTGGACAAGACGCTCACCCCGACGCGTGAGGAAGTCCGCGCCTGGTTCCATCGCAATCGCAACCTTTGCCGCTGCACCGGCTACAAGCCGCTGATCGATTCCGTGATGGACGCCGCCGCCATCATGCGCGGCGAGAAGACCATTTACGACGTCATGCCGAAGGCCAAGGAAGACGGCTCGATCCTCGGCACCGAGTACATCCGCCCGTCGGCGGTGGCAAAGGTCACCGGCACCTGGGACTTCGGCGCCGACGTCGCGCTGAAGATGCCGGCCGGCACGCTGCGCCTGGCCCTGGTGCAGGCTGAGGTCAGCCACGCTCTCATCAAGAACATCGACACGTCCGAAGCCGAGAAGATGATCGGCGTCGAGCGGATCATCACCTGGAAGGACGTCGGCGGCAAGAACGCCATCACCGGCCTGATCACTTTCCCGACCAACAAGGGCGACGGCTGGGATCGTCCCATCCTGTGCAAGGAGAAGATCTTCCAGTTCGGCGACGCCATCGCCATCGTCGCCGCCGATACCGAGGAGCATGCCCGCGCCGCCGCCAAGAAGGTCAAGGTCGACCTCGAAGTGCTGCCCGCCTACATGTCCGGCTTCGCCGCCCTGGCGCCCGACGCCATGGAAATCCACCCCGGCGTTCCCAATGCCTATTACGAGCAGGGCGTCGTCAAGGGGGCCGATACCGCGCCGCTGATGTCCAGCGCCGCCGCCGTGGTCGACATCACCACCTATTGCTCGCGCCAGCCGCATCTCCATCTGGAGCCGGACTGCGGCGAGGCCTTCGTCGATGAAGATGGCGTGCTGACGATCCTGTCGAAGTCGATCGGCGTGCATCTGCATCACGCCATGATCTGCCCCGGCCTCGGCATTCCTCCGGAGAAGCTCCGCCTGATCCAGAATCCGACGGGCGGCACCTTCGGCTACAAGTTCTCGCCGACCATGGAAGCGCTGCTCGGCGTCGCCGCGCTGGTCACCAAGAAGCCGGTGTCGCTGGTCTACGACCAGTACCAGAACATCACCTACACCGGTAAGCGCAGCCCGGCGAACATCAACATCCGCCTCGCCTGCGACAAGAACGGCAAGCTCACGGCGATGGAAACCGACTGGTGGCTCGATCATGGCCCCTATTCGGAGTTCGGCGATCTGGTGACCCTGCGCCAGGCTCAGTTCACCGGCGCTGGCTATCACCTCGAAAACATCCGCGGCAAGGGCTTGACGGTTGCGACCAACCACGCCTGGGGCTCGGCTTTCCGTGGCTATGGCTCGCCGCAGGCCTTCCTTGCGTCCGAGATCGCCATGGACATGCTGGCCGAGAAGATGGGCGAGGATCCGTTCGAGTTCCGTTACAAGAACCTCTACAACGAGAACTCGACAACGCCGACCGGCCAGAAGCCGGAAGTGCTGGTTCTGCCGCAGCTGTTCGACTTGATCCGTCCGAAATACGAGGAGGCCAAGAAGCGTTGCGCCGAGTTCAACAAGGCCAACAACGACACGAAGCGTGGCGTCGGTATTTCTCTCGGCATCTACGGTTGCGGTCTAGACGGGCCGGACAGCTCGGAAGCTCGCGTCGAGATGACGCCGTCCGGCTTCATCGTTCACTCGGGTTGGGAAGACCACGGTCAGGGCGCCGACCTTTCCGCTCAGACCATGGCGCATGAAATGTTGCGTGCGGCCGGCGTCAAGCCGGAGCAGATCGGACTTGTCATGGCCGATACCTTCGGGCCGAACGGTGGGCCTGCGGGCGGCAGCCGTTCCAACGTCTTCTGCGGCAATGCCATCCGCGTCGCGGCGGAAATGCTGCTCAATGCCATGAAGAAGCCGGACGGCAGCTACCGCACCTACAAGGAGATGGTGGACGAGAGCATTCCGCTCTCCTACGACGGCAAGTGGGTGGCGGCGGCCTGCACCGACTGTTCGCCGGACACCGGCCAGGGCGAGCCGTTCCCGATCTACATGTATGAAGTGTTCCTGCCTGAGGTCGAAGTCGACCTCGAGACTGGCAAGGCGTCTGTGGTCAAGCTGGCGACGGCAATCGACGTCGGAACCATCATCAACAAGGCGACTGTCGACGGCCAGATTTACGGTGGTCTCGCCCAGGGGCTTGGACTCGCCCTGACCGAGGACTTCGAAGATCTGGACCTGCATACGACGCTGAAGGACTGCGGCATCCCCTATCCGAAGGATGTGCCGGACGATATCGAGATCCTTTATCTCGAAACCGCTCGCCCGCTTGGTCCGTTTGGTGCCGCCGGTGTCGGCGAAGCGCCGCTGACCGCGCTTCATCCTGCTATCCTCAATGCCATCTACAACGCTTGCGGCGTGCGGATCTTCCGCATTCCCGCTCTGCCGGAAGCGATCAAGATGGGACTTGAGGCGAAGGCGGGAGCCGCCGCGGCTCAGAAGGATCTTCAGCACCACTGAGCGCCGATAACCGGAGAGCTTCCCGCCCGCTCTCCGAAAAAGCGGGCGGCCCGTCCTCTCCCGGGCCGCCCGCACCTCAATCGGATCAACGGAAACCTATCGAGACCACCATGGATGGCGATCAGGTCAAGGCATGGGAAGCGCTTTGCATCGAGGAACAGCCGCCGGCTTGCTCCGCCGCCTGTCCCTTGCATGTTGACGCGCGGGCCATGGCCGAAAAGATGGCAGCCGGCGATTTCACGGCTGCCATCACCCTTTACGCGCGTGTGGTGCCTTTCCCGGCGATCATCGCTCACATCTGCGAGCATCCCTGTGAAGGCGCCTGCCGACGTTCCGAGGCCGGTGGCGCCGTTCGGATCGGAGCGCTCGAACGAGCCCTGGTCGAAGAGGCGTACCCGACGGTGCGCCGTAGCGCCCAGCGGGCGCGCAAGCCGAAGCGGATCGCCATCGTCGGCGCCGGTCTGGCCGGGCTGACGGCTGCGGCCGACCTTGCCATGAAGGGCCACGCCGTCACCGTGCTCGAGGCGGAGGCCCGTCCGCTCGAACGCCTCCGCCACGACATCGCACCTTCGGTTCTCCCACCATCCGCCATCGACGCCGACCTTGGCGCGCTCATCGCGCTTGGCATCGACATCCGCTGTGGGCAACGGGTGACTGGCGGCACCGGCCCGTCATCGCTCGACGACCTCATTGCCGGCTATGACGCTGTTCTTCTCGCCATCGGCCCCGGCCCGGCCATCCAGTTCGGCGGAGCGCTGCGCCTCACGTCTTCCGGGCGGCTCGATCTCGATCCGCAGACGCTGGCAAGCTCGCACCCGGCCGTGTTCGGCAGTGGCCTGCATGCCGGTGACGGCGAGACCTACTCGGCCATCCTGTCGGTGCGTGACGGCCGACGCGCGGCGGTGTCCATCGATCGCTTTTTGCAGGGCGCCTCGCTGACGGCGAACCGTGCCGACGACACCGCCTCCGGCACCTGTCTTTATGTCGATACGGCCCGCCATGCCGACGTGCCGCCCGTCCAGCCTTCCGACCCCGCCGCCGGCTACTGCCATTCCGAGGCCATGGCGGAAGCGGCGCGCTGCTTCCCGTGCCATTGTCTCGAGTGCGTCCGGGCCTGCGCTTATCTCGCCCACTACAAGACCTACCCGAAGCGGGCGGTCCGCGAGATCTACAACAACGACTCGATCGTCATGGGCAACCGCAAGTCCAACCGGATGATCGACAGTTGCGCCCTCTGCGGCCTGTGCGAGACGCTCTGCCCGAACGATCTGGCCATGGGCGACGTCTGCCTCGACGCACGGCAAAGCATGGTGAAGCACGGCCACATGCCGGCCTCCCATCATGACTTCGCCTTGCGCGACATGGCCTTCAGCCGGTCGGACGAGGTCGCCTTCGTTCGTCATCAGCCCGGCCACGACCGAAGCGCCGTGCTGTTCTTCCCCGGGTGCCAGCTGCCGGCTTCGGCGCCGGGCCAGGTCGAGGCCGTCTACCGCCATCTCTGCGACCGGCTGCCGGGTGGCGTCGGCTTCATGCTCGACTGCTGCGGAGCGCCGGCGCACTGGTCGGGTCGGCAGGACCTGCATCAGGAAGTGCTCGGTCATCTCCGCGCCGTCTGGGAAGAGCAGGGCAGACCGCGCATCGTCACGGCCTGTTCCACCTGCCTGAAGCAGATCGGCGAGTTCCTGCCGGACATTCCCGTTGCCTCGCTCTGGACGGAGCTCGCCGCCGTCGGCCTGCCGGAAGGGGCTCCATCTGGAAAGCTTGCCGGGCCGCTCGCCATCCACGATCCCTGTACCAGCCGGCATGCCCACGACGTGCAGGCGGCAGTGCGCTCGATCGCCGCCTCACTGGGAGCAGAGGTTCGCGAACTCACCGGCGCCGAGAAAACCACTTGCTGCGGCTATGGCGGCCTTGTCTCCTTCGCCAACCCCGAGGTCGGCAATTCCTTCGTCGACCGACGGATCGAGGAAAGCGGTGACGATTTTCTCGCCTACTGCGCCATGTGCCGTGACAACTTCGCCCGGCGCGGCAAGCGCGCCCTTCATCTCATTGACCTTGTCTTTCCCGAGGCCGACGATCCGGCGGCGCGTCCCGACCCCGGCTTCTCCGGCCGACGCGACAATCGGCTACGCTTGCGCCGCCGCCTCTTGCGCGAGCTTTGGGGAGAAAGCATGAGCGATCCCGTTCCATCGGTTGCCCTGACCATCGCCGACGCCGTGCGTGCCGATATCGAACGCAAGTTGCTGCTCGTCGACGACATCGCCGAGGTGATCGCCGAGGCGCAGCGTACCGGGCGCATGCTCAAGGACAAGGCGAGCGGCCGCTACACCGCCTCCGGCCGCATCGGCACGGTGACCACCTGGGTCGAGTTCGAGCCGGTGGAGGGCGGATTCGTCGTCCATCGCGCCTACGGTCACCGCATGCAGGTCGAGGTGAAGTCATGACCGACGTATCCGGAGGTGCCCCCGATCTCGTCTGCGCGCGCTGCGACAAGCCGCTGGAAATGCGAAAGGTCGAGGCGAGCTATCTTGGCCAGACCTTTCCGGTCGATCTGCCGTGTTGCCCGTCTTGCGGTTTTGTCTACGTGTCCGAGGAGCTTGCCTCGGGCCGGATGCTGAAGGTCGAACAGGCGCTGGAGGACAAGTGACAGCAAACCCCACTTCCTTTCCGGGCCTGTTCGGTTGTGGGCGTGTCGAGGGCGCCACCGGCGAATGGTTGCGGCCCGGCGACGGCGAGATCGTCAGGGAGTTGTTCGAGCGGTCGGGGCTTCGCCTCGGCGCCAAGGTACTCGACGTCGGCTGTGGAACGGGTGAGAGCCTCGCTTGGCTCGAACGTCACGGCTACTCCGGTATCGGCGTCGACCGCGATGAGAGAACGCTCGCGATTGCCGCCTCGCGCGTGCAGTCGGCGCTGTTCCACGGCGATGGCGCGCGGCTGCCGTTCGCGGATGCCTGCCTGGATGCCGTGCTCTCCGAATGCAGCCTTTCGCAGATGACCGACAGGCGCGCCGCCCTCGGCGAATGGTGGCGCATCGTGAGGCCCGGTGGTCGCTTGCTGCTCGCCGATGTCGATTGGCCGAGCGACGATGGACGAGACGGTCTTCGCGAGGATGTCGAGGCCGCCGGATTTGCCATTCTTCACCACGAGGACCGATCGAAGGTGCTCGCCGGCTTTGTCGCCCGCTTCATCTTTCACTATGGCTCGCTCGATCCTCTGTGGGGTGGGCGCGATTGCTCTTCCACCGACCGTCGGCCGCGCTATCGGCTGCTCGTCGCGGAGCGGGCCGCCGAACCGACAGGGAGCGCGCATCCATGAGCGAGGAGTCCTTCCGCGTCGCCGAGTTGCTGATCGACGATTTCAAGTGCAGCCACATCCTGATGCGGCTCGCTCTCGAAGCGCAGGGGCGCGACGACCCCGACCTTGTGCGCGCCATGTCCGGTCTTGCCCTTGGCATGGGGCAGGGCTTCAACTGCGGCGCACTGTCGGCGGGCTGTTGCGTCATCGGCTACTACGCCGGGCGCGGCGGCGACGGTGAGCACGAGCATCCCGAACTGGCCGCCATGCTCGACGATTTCACCGGCTGGTTCAATGCCGCCGCCACCGGCCAGTATGGCGGGATCGACTGCGCGGACATCATGCAGTTCGACGAAGGGCTGAAGCACGAGCGCTGCCCGGCGCTGATCCTCGCCACCTGGGCCAAGATCAAGGAAACGCTCGCCGACCATGGCGTAGATATCACGGTGACTCCACAGGAGAAGAACCCGTGAGTGATCCGATCGTGTCTCGGTCGCCGAACATTGCCGTCGTGGTGCTGGCTGCTGGTTGGTCCTCGCGCATGGGGGCTCTCAAGCCGTTGCTGCCCTTCGGCAACGACACCGTTCTCGGGCACGTGCTGTCGACCATCGAGGCCGCCGCCGTCGGGCCCGCCTATGTGGTCGTCGGCAACGAGGCGGAGCGCGTGGCCATGGCTGCGACGGCTCACGGCGCGGTCGCGGTGACAAATCCGGCGTTTTCCGAGGGCATGATGTCCAGCATCAAGGCGGGGATCTCCGCTTTGCCAGACACGGTGCACGGGGCGATGATCCTGCCGGTCGATGTGCCGCTCGTCAGGGCGTCCACGCTGAGACGGATCGCCGAGAGCGCCGGAGAGGGCGAGGCGCCAGTGCTTCGCCCGACGTTTCGCGGCCGACCGGGGCATCCGCCTTTCGTTCATCGCAGGTTGTTCGCCGAGATTCTGGCCGCGTCGCCGGAAACGACGTTGCGCGACGTGCTGGAACGCCATCAAGGCGAGGCTCGGTCCGTCGTTGTGATCGACAGCGGCATCTTGCGCGACATGGATTATCCCGACGACTATCGCCGCCTGGCCGCGTCTTTGCCCCATCGCCAGCATCCCGACGAGGCGGAGTGCGAGGCGATGCTGGAGGCTACCGGCACGCCTGAGCCAACGCGCCGCCATTCTCGCGCCGTCACGCGATTGGCGGTCGACATTGCTGCCCGGCTGAACGCCGGCGGACACGCCCTCGACATCACGGCCGCTCGCGCCGGCGCTCTCCTGCACGATATCGCCAAGGGCGACCCGGACCACGCGGCAGCCGGCGCTCGGCGTGTCGCCGCTTTCGGATTTGCCGAGGTGGCCGAGATCGTCGCGGTTCACATGGAATGCGCCATCGGTCTGGAGCAGCCGGTCGACCCTCGTCACGTGGTGTTTCTCGCCGACAAGCTCGTCAAGGGCGAGCGTCTCGTCGGCATCGAGGAGCGTTTTGCGCCGGCATTCTCGGCCTTTGCCGCCGACCCGGCCGCGCTGGCCGCCGTTCGGCGTCGCCATGCCGCCGTCACGGCGGTGCTTGCTGCGGTCGAGGCGGTGACGGGCCCGCTCGATGCCGCCCGGGGCGTTGGCGCGCCTGAGGCTTCGGCGGAGAGTGGACGATGACCGGTCCCGTTCGCCTGTCCCTCGGCCGTACGCGCAGCGTCTGCCCCGAGTGTCTCAAGACCATTCCCGCCGAGCGCGTCGCCATCGGTGACACCGTCTATCTCGACAAGACCTGTCCCGAGCACGGCCGCGCCGTCACGCCTGTCTGGCGGGGGCTGCGCAGCTACGACATGTGGTCCCGCAGCCGTATCAACTCGGCCTCTCCGGTCACCGTGGCGACGGATATCGCCGAGGGATGCCCAAGGGATTGCGGCCTCTGCGCCGACCATCGCCAGCAAAGCTGCTGCGTGCTGATCGAGGTCACCTCGCGTTGCGATCTCGTCTGTCCTGTCTGCTTCGCATCGGCGGGCCGGCATGGGGTCGACATGCCGATCGGTGAAATCGCCACCACCCTCGATGCGTTGAGGGCGGGCAGCGGCCAGGTGCACATCCAGCTGTCTGGCGGTGAGCCTACGGTGCGTGACGACTTGCCGGAGATCGTCGCCCTGGTGCGGGCCAAGGGCTTCGACTTCGTTCAGCTCAACACCAACGGCATCAGGATCGGCCGCGAGCCGGAGTATCTCGCCGCGCTCGCCGATGCCGGCCTCGATTGCGTCTTCCTGCAGTTCGACGGCGTCAGTGATGTCGTCTATCGGCAGTTGCGCGGCCGCAGTCTGTTCGCCGCGAAGCGGCTCGCCATCGAGAGCGCACGTGTCGTGGGCATTGGCGTCGTTCTCGTGCCGACGTTGGTCCCAGGCGTCAACGCCGACGAAATCGGCGCCATCGTCGATTTCGCCAGGGGCGAGATGCCGACGGTGCGGGCTGTGCACTTCCAGCCCATCTCCTACTTCGGACGTGGTCCGGGCGCGCCGAATGATGGGGATCGGATCACCCTGCCGGAGGTGATGCAGGCGCTGATCGACCACTCTCACGGCGCCATCCGCCTTGAGGACTTCCGGCCCGGATCTGCCGAGAATCCGTTTTGCTCGTTCAGCGGGCGCTTTACCGTCGACGAGGAGGGCCGCTTCCAATCGGATCCCGAGCAGACGCCGGGCTGTTGCGGCTCCGGGGCGGAGCCCGGTGCGGCGGAGGCGGGGTGTTGCGGCACGGTTTCCGGACGGTCGCCGGAGGTCGCCCGCGCCCAGCGCTACGTTGCCGGTCAATGGAAGAAAGCACCGCTGGATGAAACGCCGGCCTCGGGGCTCGAAGCCTTCGACGCCTTTCTGGAGCGGCAGGGGCGGCGCTTGTCGCTGTCGGCGATGGCCTTTCAGGACGCCTGGACGCTCGATCTCGACCGTTTGCGTCAATGCTACATCCACGTGGCGAAAACCGACGGCAGGGCCATCCCGTTCTGTGCCTACAATCTGACCGACCTCAACGGACGATCGCTCTATCGCGGGCCGTCGACATGATCGGGTTGGGGACGCTTGATGCCTGGGTGGGGCGGACGATTGGCGTGGGAGGGTTGCCGACCCGCGAGGAGCTCGACGCCTACCAGCTTCGCTGCCTGAACGAGACCTTGGCAAAGGCGAGGGCGGAAAGCCCGTTCTACCGGTCACTTTCCGGCTGGCCTGAACCGGGACAGATCGCCGACCTCCGGGATCTCGCCCGGTTTCCGCAGACCTCGGGCTCCGATCTCAGCCGTGGCGAACCCTCGCTCATTGCCCTGCCGCTTCGCGACGCGGTACGCCTTGTGACCATCCCGACCACGGGAACGTCTGGCGCGCAGAAGCGTCTGTTTTTCACCGAGGCGGATATCGAGGCGACTGTCGCCTACTTCGAACACGGCATGGCCACCATCGTGCGTCCGGGCAGTTGCGTGGCCGTCGCCTTTCCCGCCGAGCGGCCGGACAGCGTCGGCGATCTCCTGATGCGAGGGTTGGCCCGGCTCGGCGCCTTTCCGGTGGCGCTGCCGGTGGATGGGCCGCTGGAAGCGCTCGTCGGCGCCTTGCGCGAGTTGCAGCCGGCCGCGATCGCCGGCATGCCGGTGACGCTGGGCGCGGCAGCCAGATGCATGGCGGCCGACGGTGGGCAGCCGCTCCGGATCGAAACCGCGCTGGTCAGTGCCGACAGTGTATCGCCGAGCTTTCGGGCGGCCTTGGCCGTCATCTGGGGGGCGGAGGTGTTCGAGCACTGGGGCATGACCGAAACGGGCTACGGCGGCGCGCTCGCCTGCGAGGCCCACGATGGCCTGCATGTCCGGGAAACCGACCTTTATGTCGAGATCGTCGATGCCGACACGGGGCGTGCTTTGCCGCTCGGCCAGACCGGGGAAGTCGTCATCACCACCCTGCGGCGCCGTGGGTTGCCACTCATCCGCTACCGTACCGGCGACAGCGGCAGTCTCGCCGAAGGTCCTTGTCGCTGCGGCTCCATACTCCGCCGGCTTCGGCTCGACGGGCGCATTGGCGAGCCGATTCTGCGGGGCGAGGGGAGGTCGTTGCACCCGCGGATCGTCGACGACGCGATCTTCGCGGTGGATGGCGTCATCGATTTCGTGGTGAAGCTGACGTCCGGCGGGCGTCCACGCCTGACGGTCGAGATCGTAACGTTTGGTTCCCGGACGGCGGACGAAGTTCGCGCGGTTCTTCTCGCTCATCCGGAGATCGGTCCGATATTGCGATCCGGCGATGTTGACATCGCTGTCGAAAAGACATCCGGTCCGTCGCCTCCACTTTGCCGCAAACGCCGGGTTCTGGAGGATGGAGGAGGCGGCTAAGTGTATAATAATAATGGTGAAAATAGATCGTTACTCCATATGGGCCCACATAGACTGATGGATCATAACGATTTAGTCGGTCAGGGCTTATGATCGAATTCATGACAGGAAAGCCCACTTTTATCTGAAGTCCGGTCATGAGGCCGTGTGGCTCGCCCGAGATGATCCGGTTGCCGAAAATGCAATCGATGTCTTCGGTATTTCAGCGGTGGACGCGCCTGGGAGGGTGCTGAAATGGTCCTGCCTAAGCGGCTCGAAGCCGATACATGTGCAATTCCTGTGAACGGGCCGGCCGCTTGCGGTACCTGCCGAAGCACCTCGGGACGGCATGAGCGAAACGCGCGCCCTGGCCCGCTGCCCGATCAGGGGCGGCTTTTGGCCGTTCGTTCGAAGTTCATGTCCGACGGCATCGTGCCCGAGGGCATTCCCCTTCCGATCCTGCGCTCATGGGAGCGCAGCAGCCTGCACGGCCTTGCCAATGGGACGCCGCGCCGACTGGAAACCCGCCTCACCGAAACCGCCCTCAAGGAGCTGAGAGAGCGAAACGAGGAGTTGCTGGTTTCCGCCTGGGGCGAAATCGTCACTCTCTGCCGCGAGACGCAACCGCTTGGCGGCGTGGTGGTGCTGACCGATCCCAACGGGGTGGTGCTGGTCCGCCTGGGCGACAACACCTTCTCCGACGAAGCGGAACGGCTCGGGCTATGTGCGGGCGGCGACTGGTCGGAACAGGCGATGGGGACCAACGCCATTGGCACGGCCCTTTCCGAGCGTCTCGCCCTGTCCGTCATCGGTGCCGAGCACTTCTGCAACGGCAACACCGATATCAGCTGCTCGGCGGTGCCGGTCATCGATCCTTGCGGCGCCTTGGCCGGCATCATCGATCTTTCGACTTCGGTCACGGTCGCACATGATTACTCGTTGCCGCTCCTGAAGCGGGCGGCCAACGAAATCGAGCGGCGCCTGTTCGAACGCCGGTATGGCCGCTTCGAACAGATGCATCTGCATTCGAATCCGCGCCTCCTGGGCGGCCCCAACGAGGGGCTGTTGGCTTTCGACAGTGACCGTCTGGTTGGCGCCAACCGCGCGGCGGTGGAGCTGATCGGCCTGAGCTGGTCGGCAATCGGTGTCATGCATTTCCGGCAGTTGTTCTCGGTCCAACACGCCAGTGTCATGCGTCAGGCGTCGGCCGACGAATGCGTCGTGCAATCCGCGCAGGGAGCGACCTTCTTTGCGCGGATGCAGATGCCGCTGAAAGGACAGGGCAGCGCCGAGGCGACGAAGAAGATCGAGCCCGAGCCGGCGCGGCCCGCGTTGGCCGATCCGGCCAGCCGGGATGCGTTGCCGCATGTGGTGCTCGAGACGCTCCAGAACGAGGGCGGTCCCAAGCTGCGCAAGATGAAGGTCGGCCACCTCGTCTATGGCGCCAACCTGATGGACGAGACCGGCGAGGCCATCCTGGTGGTGGCGTCGGGGCGCTATCGCTGTTTCGCCTCCCACGAGGGCAAGGAGCTGACCCTGTTCACGATGGGGCCGGGCGACGCCGTGCCGCTTCAGCCGGAGATGGTAGTCGAGGTTCGCAAGGAGGGCGAAGCGGCGGTGATCCCGCGCACGCTGTTCCGGCGGTTGACGCGCGACCATCCCGAGTTCGGCATGTGCATCCTGCCGGCCGTCGAGAAGATGCTCAACCGGTCGCTGACCATGGTCGGAGAAATGGCCTTCCGCAGCGTTCGCTACCGGTTGATCCGCTATCTTTGCGAAATGGCCGAGCATGATGGCCGCCAGACCTCGACAGGCGTCATCATCGAATCCGCCCCTCATGGCGACGACCTCGCCATGGCCATCGGCGCGGCGCGGCAGTCGGTGTCGACGGTCCTGGCCGAACTCATCCGGTCGGGCGACATTCAGCGGCCGGCGCCGCGCACCTTCGTCATTCCAGACGTCGAAAGCCTCAGGGAAGAGCTCCGCGTCTTGCGCTGAGCGGCAGGGCGTGTCGTCGTGATTCTGGCGTCAGTTCATTGCGATGAACGGTGGGATTCGGCCGAGCAGCAGATCGGCAAGGTGCTGCATGCTCTCCTCACAGCCGCCCGGCAGCACGATGTCGGCGGCCGCCTTGAGTTGCGGGGAGGCGTTGCCGACGGCAGCGCTCAGGGCGCATCCGGCTATGAGATCGATGTCGTTTTCCTCGTCCCCGACCGCGACCACCTGGTCTCGGCCCAGGCCGAGATCGGCGAGAGCGTGGGAAAGGCCGCTGCCTTTGCTCACGCCCCTCGGCAGCACCAGCACCCGCCCGCCGCATCCGACCGTGTAAAGGTCGTAGCCGCCGCTCTGGATCAGCATTTCGACGCTGTCCGCATTTCTGGCGCTGGTTGCCACCATCGACCGACCGATGAACAGGGGGGCGCCGGGAAGGTCGCGTTCGAGCTCGGCGAGGAACCGCTCGTTCACTGCCGGAGCGATCAAATGGTCGGTTCCGGTTTTGGGGCAGTAGGAGACGGCCCCATTTTCCAGGATCAACCGGTCGAACAGGTCGAGGACGTTGCAAATCGGGAGAATGTTCTGAAGTCGTCGCCCAGACACCAGGATCATCCGGAAGTTGGCCTCCCGCAACGCGCGAAGTGTCGCCTCGGTGACAGCGCTGACCCGGCCATGCTCGGCTATGGTGCCGTCGTAATCGACGGCGAGAACTCCGCCCGTGGTTGCCAATCGTCCGTCGACCGCCAACGGCCAACGGGGAAGGGTATCCGATCTCTGTTGCATGCCGAGCGCCCATCGTGCTTAGCGGACTGAAGAGGCGATAGAAGAGAACCGACGACCGAGACGGCCCAAGCCACAATCCTGCCGGAGATAAGCACGCCATGACGAATGGACTCAGTCACCTGGACGACAAGGGCGCTGCCCATATGGTCGACGTCGGCGAAAAGAACGTCACCCAGCGGTCGGCGACCGCCAGCGGCCGGGTCATCATGAAGGCGGAAACGCTGGCGCTGATCGTCGACGGCAGGATTCCGAAAGGCGATGTGATCGCTACCGCTCGGCTGGCCGGCATCATGGCCGCCAAGAAGACGTCCGATCTCATCCCGCTCTGCCACCCGCTGGCGCTCACCGGAATCGAACTGGACCTCGATCCCGATCCAGAGCTGCCCGGCATCACCATCTCGGCGACCGTTCGCTGCACCGGCAAGACGGGTGTGGAGATGGAGGCGCTCACCGCCGTTTCCGTGGCCTGCCTGACGATTTACGACATGGTCAAGGCGGTCGAGAAAGGCGTGCGCATCGAGGCCATCCATCTCGTCGAGAAGAGCGGCGGCAAATCCGGCCTCTGGTTGGCGGAGCCCGAGAGCGCCGTCGCCCGATAGAGCTTCATTCGATCTGACTGAGCCGGACCGGCGCTCAGACGATCTGTCTGGTAAAGCTTCGCCTTCTCGATCCTCGTGTCACTCCGGTCGGATGATACCCCAGGAGACATCATGACGCTGATTTCCGTGGATGCCGCCCAGACCGAACTCCTGTCCGCCGTTCGACCGACCGTGAGCGAGCGGGTGCCGCTCGCCGAGGCCGGTGGGCGGGTGCTGGCTGTCGATCTCAAGGCACGGCGGACGCAGCCGCCGGTTCCCATCTCCTCCATGGACGGTTACGCCGTGTCGGCGGCATCTTCCGGCGATGTCTGGCTCCGCGTGATCGGCGAGGCGGCGGCCGGCCATGCTTTTGACGGCGACGTGCGCGCTGGGGAGGCGGTCCGCATCTTCACCGGCGCTCCGCTGCCGACGGGAACCGATTGCGTCGTCATGCAGGAAGACGCCGAGCGCGACCAAGACCGCGTCCGCTTCAAGATCCAGCCGGTTTCCGGCCGTTACGTCCGCGCGCGCGGGATGGATTTCAGCGAAGGGGACGTTGGTCTTGCCGCCGGAGTGCGTCTTGGTTTTGGTACGCTGGGGCTTGTCGCCGCCATGAACCACGGCAGCGTTCCGGTGCATCGTCGGCCTCGGGTCGCCCTGATTGCCTCCGGCGATGAACTTGTGCCGCCCGGAAGCGTTCCGCAGCCCCACCAGATCGTCGCGTCCTCTTCGGTGGCGCTCGCCCACCTGATCGCTCAAGCAGGTGGCGTTCCGCTTGATCTCGGTATCGCTCCCGACGATCTTGGCATGTTGCGCCGGCACATCCGCCTGGCGATCGATGGTGGTGCCGACGTGGTGGTGGTGATCGGCGGCGCCTCCGTTGGCGATCACGATTACACTCGCGCCGCGCTCGAAGCCGAGGGGGCGGCGATTGGCTTCTGGAAAGTGGCCATGCGTCCCGGCAAGCCGCTGATGCATGGGCGGCTCGGTCAGGCCGAGGTGCTCGGCCTGCCCGGCAATCCCGTGTCGACACTGGTCTGCGGCGTGCTGTTCCTGGTGCCGTTGATCCGCGCCTTGCTGGGGTGTGGCGACGTGCTGCCGGAAACGGTGCCTGCCGTGCTCGAGGAGGCTCTCGGGGCCAATGATCTGCGCCGCGAGTATCTGCGCGGACGAGCGACGGCCAAGGGCGGGCAGTTGCTTGTGACCCCTTTCGCGCGGCAGGACTCGTCCCTGATGAGGACGATGGCCTTGGCCAATGCCCTCGTCATCCGTCCGGAGTATGCCCCCCCCATGGCGGCAGGCGAGATCGTCGAGATCATTCGGCTCGAGCGGGACTGAGCGGCACGACCGTATCAGGGCGGCGCTTGTAGCCGATGCTGTCGAAGCGCATGTCGCGGATGTCGACCATCAGCAGCCGGCCGATCAGCGGTGTTCCCACGCCGGTGATCAGCTTCAGAACCTCGCAGGCGGCAAGCGTCCCCAACACGCCGACGACGGCGCCGAGAATTCCGACCTGTGCGCATGTCGGCACCTCGCCATCCGGTTCGTTCGGCATCAGGCAGCGCCAACTCGGCAGGGGGCGGCCTTCGTCATCCGACAGATAGGGCTGGAGGGTGGTCACCGAACCGTAGAACTCCTGGACGGCGGCGGTCACCAGCGGCTTCTGGAGCGCATAGGCGGTGTCCGCGACCAGAAAGCGTGTCTGGAAGTTGTCCGTTCCATCGACCACGATGTCGAAGCGATCGATGATGTCGGCGATATTGTCGCCGTCGAGGCGAACGGGAATGAGTTCCGTCGTCACGTGCGGGTTCAGGGCCGCTACGCGCTCGGCGGCACTCTCGACCTTCGGTCTGCCGACGTTGGCGGTGGAATGGACGACCTGTCGCTGCAGATTGGATAGCGACACCACGTCGTCGTCGACAAGGCCGAGCGTTCCGACGCCGGCGGCGGCGAGATACTCGATGATGGGCGAGCCGAGGCCGCCCGCTCCAACGCAGAGAACCCTTGCCGCCTTCAGCTTCTGTTGGCCCGGACCGCCGACATCCCGCAGCAGAAGGTGGCGCGAGTAGCGGCGGACTTCGTCTTGGCTGAGGGTCATCGGTCGGTTCCCTGGTGTGCCGGTCTCGGCAAGGCTGGTTGTCGAGATCATCGCGTATCGGCGTCGTGCTTTCCAGCCCATGATGGCGCGCAAGCAAAGCCGACTGGCAAAAACGAAAAGACCCGCGGGAAGCCGTTCGGCCTCCCGCGGGTCGGATTGTTCAGGGTTGGCTCAGGCCGCTCTGACGGTCGTCAGGAAGGTGCTGACCTGTTCCTTCAGCATTTCGGACTGCTGGGACAGCTCCTCCGAGGAACTCAGGACCTGTTCGGCGGCGGCGCTGGTCGCCGATGCCGCCTGCGTGACCAGCGCGATGTTGCGGGACACGCCAGCCGTGCCCGTCGAGGCGCTCTGGACGTTCTGGGCGATGTCCTGCGTCGTCGCCGCCTGTTCCTCGACCGCCGAGGCGATCAGGGCCGCGATCTGATCCATCTGCTCGATGGTCTTGGAGATGCTGTCGATCGCCGTGACCGCCGTCTCGGTGGACGACTGGATCCCGGAGATCTGTGAGCCGATCTGGGCCGTTGCCTTCGCCGTCTGGTCGGCGAGGTTCTTGACTTCGGAGGCCACCACGGCAAAGCCCTTGCCGGCTTCACCCGCACGGGCGGCCTCGATCGTTGCGTTGAGCGCCAGAAGGTTGGTCTGGCCGGCGACGTTGCCGATCAGGTCGATGATCTCGCCGATTCGCTGGGCTGCGTCGGAGAGTTCCTTCACCGTCCTGGCCGTTCCGATGGCTTCCTGCACGGCGCTAGCCGCCATCCTGGCGCTTTCGGCGACCTGGCGGCTGATCTCCTGCACCGACACCGCCATTTCCTCGGATGCCGAGGCAACCGTGTTGACGTTGGCCGATGCCTCTTCGGAGGCGTGGGCGACTTCGGAGGACCGGACCGAGGTGTCCTCTGCGGTGCTGGTCAGGGTCTGGGCGGCCGATTGCAGCTGGGACGAGGCCGAGGAGACCGAACCGACGATCGCGCCAACCGACCGCTCGAACTCGTCGGCCATCCTGGCCATCGCCGCCTTCCGCTCCGCGGCGATGCGCGCGTCGTTGGCCGCCGCCTGCTCGCTTGCCTCCTTGGCGTCGACGACGGCGTTCTCCTGAATGATGCCGACGGTGCGAGCCATCGCGCCGATCTCGTCCTTGCGCCCGGTGCCGGGCACGACGATGCCGGTTTTGCGGGCCGCGAGGCCTTCCATGGCAGTGGTCAGGCGTTGGATAGGATTGCTGACCGACAGCGACACCAGCCACATGACGACGATGCCGGCAAAGGCGACCACCATCGACACGAGAATCTGATTGCTGGTGCTGTCACCCTGCGCTTCGGCTGTTTCGGTTGCGAGCTTGCTGACGTCCGCCATCACGACGGAGCGTGGAACTCCGATGAGCACCGACCAGTTCGTCCCGGTCCGCCCGAGCGGGACAGGCGCGAACACGCGCAGGCGGTCGTTGGCCTCGTCATAGGTAACCAGCTGTTTGCCTGCCGTGATCGTCTCCATGTCCTGTTGCCAGGACTGGTTGATCTTCGACAGCGGGCCGCCAATGGCCGTCGGGTCGCCACTGGAGGCGACGACAAGCCCCTTGTCGGTCACGATCGTGACGGAGCCTTCGCCACCATAGATCTGTCCATTAACGGATTCGGCGAGCTTCTGGATGGCCGACAGGTCGAAGTCCGCGCCGGCAACGCCCAGGAACTTGCCCTTCGCGGTGATCGGGACGGACATCGTCGCGAGATGAACGGCTTTGCCCTGCACGATGTAGGGCAGCGGCGCGAGGATGCTCTCTTTGCCGGTTTCCTGCGGGCCGATGAACCAGCCGCCCTTCATGAGGCCGTTGGTATGGCTCTCGCGGCTGTCATACTCGACCAGCGGCTGGAGAGCGATCTTGCCGGCGCTGTCACGCGTCCAGTAGGGCAGGGCGCGGCCGGTTCCATCCGAGCCAACGTCCGCCTTGCCTTTGAAGGCGGCGTCGTTGCCGTCGAGGCCGTCGACGACCCAAGCGCTGTAAGTGCCGTTGAAGCGGGGATTGTCCTTGAGAACGTTGAGAAGGGTGGCGTTGAGCTGGGCTCGACGCAGTTCTGCCGGCGTCGCCGACTGACCGTCCTCGACCATCATCTCGAAGGCGCGTGCCATGTTGCGAGCCGCTGCGAAGGCCGTGTCCACTTCCGCGCGGATGTCGCCCGCCTGCGTGGTCGCGATACCAAGGAGGGCTTCCCGCGACTTGGTCTCGAGCAGTTGGGACACGCTCTTGTTGGTCTGTTCATTGACCGTGTTGCTGGCGAACACGCCATAGCCAACGACAGCCGCTACGGTCGCGACCAGACAGACGACCGAAAGTGCGACGATTTTGACTTTAATCGATTGAACGTTCACTGGAACCCCCAGCTTTGACAGCGCTGTCCGGTTGGCAGCTTCAACCGTTCTAGCCGGCAACCGTTAACAACGAAAAAATATTCGCTGCACAAAGAGTTCGAAGTTCAGTACTTCGACCATCGTCGCAATGGACGTAGGTGATGTCTTTACAGTCTGGTGTGTACGAGAATTTGCTTATTTTTCAAAAGGTGTCTTCTTGCTTTCGTCTCTCGTAGTTGTTGCAAGGGAGCTAGGTTGGGAATCAATACGGATTGATTCATGTATTGGATGCCGCGAAAACTCGATTTGGTTCTGAAATGCGTTATGAGGACCGAACGCTATACGCGTAGCTCTTGGCAAGCGTCACCGCTGAGACGCGACGCATGACGGCCATGGCAGCCGGCGGAGTGGCGCGGAGCCTTTCTCCGTCGTTGGCGCTGGATGTGTCGAAGAGCCGGGAGAAGAGGGCGCCAAACGGTCTCGATGAACTCCTGCTGGAGCCTCCCTTTCCCATCGAGGTTCTGCCTCCGGGCGACCATGCTGGTCCGCGTTGCCGGCTTCGTCATCCCCTTGTTCCTTAGGCTATCGGGGCGGGCGACAGTCTCCCCAAGAGCGGGTGAAGACGTGGGGGAGGTCAGTTCGGGAGAAGTGTCTCCACGGCAAGATCCAGCTCGTCATAGTGACTGATGGTCGTATCGGCGCCAAGTTCGGCCGCCGGTCGTCCGCCGTAGCCGAACGTGACGGCGATGGCGGGAACGCGGGCGGCACGGGCGGTGGCGATGTCGGTTTCGCTGTCTCCCACCATGACCGCTCTCTCCGGCACGCCGCCGGCCCTGAGGATAGCTTCCGTGAGCGGTCGCGGATGCGGCTTTTGCTCGGGAAGGCTGTCGCCGCCGATGATCACGGCAAAGTTGCCGGCGAGCCCTGTTCCCTTGAGAACGGCGTGGGCGAGCGCCTCCCGCTTGTTGGTGCAGACGGCAAGACCGAACCCGCGCTCCGAAAGGCGGGCAAGCGCGCCGGCAAGCCCTGGGTAGGGGCGTGTGTCCACGGCGATCTCCGCCGCGTAGAAGGCGATGAAGCGTTCGACCAGCTCGGATAGCCGGGCCGCCTCCAGCGATCGGCCGGCGTGGCGAAAGCCCTCGCAGATCAGGGCCCGCGCTCCATGGCCGAAGAGCAAGGCTACGTCCGCCCGCCGGAGAGGCGCCAGCCCCTGTTCGTCGAGGACGCGGTTGAGGGCCCTGAGAAGGTCGGGCCCGGTGTCGAGAAGCGTGCCATCGAGATCGAAAACGACAACCGGACGCATCGGTGGTTCTGCCTTTCTTTCGCAGTGGTGAGAGGGATTTAGCATGCCAGGTCGCGGGCGCGGGGATTATCCGTCATTGGACAACCTTGAAAGGGCCAACAAAGGTCGCGTTGGAGCGCAACGGGCTTGCGACATTGCGCAGTTTGCGGCAAACCAGCGGGGGCCGTTTCGGGGGAAATGGGGCTTGATCGCGGCGGGCGCATCATTTCGCCAGATTTCGGTTTCACAGGCTGGGCGACGGCGCTTTGACGCGATCGGAACCGCCGGTGATTCCATACGGGAATCGCCTTGGCGCCAGGGGTGATCGTGACAAGGGGCTTGCCCTTCAGGACAAATGAAGCCAACGACGAAGTCGATATCGGAGATTTGTTTATGCACCGGACCCTGAACCTTCTCCGCCGCCCACTGGCGGCGGCCATGGTGATCGCCGCGCTGGCGTCTCCGGCATTGTCTGAGGACTTCACCGAGTCCCATCTCGCGGCAGCCCGCGAAACCATTGCCGCCGCCCATGCTTCCGAGCAGTTCAACGAGATACTGATCGTGCTGGCCGAGCAGACCAAGGCGCTGTTCCAGCGCTCCAACCCCGGCGCCGCCAAGGACATCGAGGAAGTGGTGAGCGCCGTTGCTCTCGACCTTGCCAAGCGTCGCCCCGATCTTGATCGCGAGCTCGAGCGCGTCTGGGCCGGTCGCTTCAACGAGGACGAACTGAAGCAGATCACCGCCTTCTTCAGCTCGCCGGTCGGCCAGAAATACGGCCAGCTTGCACCGGTGATCATCCAGGATTCGATGCGTTCGGCCGGCATCTGGCGCGACGCCCTGTCGACGGAAATCCTCACCCGGTCGCGGGACGAGCTCAACAAGCGCGGCTACAACTTCTGACGCACTTGTGTTGCCACGACTGGCCGCCGGGATGATAAGAGAACGGACGTTCCTCTACACGGCGGTTGGTAATGGCATCCTTCGACTATGATCTCTTTGTCATCGGCGCGGGCTCCGGCGGAGTTCGCGCCGCTCGTATTTCGGCGGGTTATGGTGCGCGCGTTGCCATTGCCGAGGAATCGCGCATCGGTGGCACCTGTGTCATTCGGGGCTGCGTTCCGAAAAAGCTGCTGGTCTACGCGTCCCGGTTCGCCGGGGAGTTCAACGATGCGGCCGGATTCGGCTGGTCGGTTGGAGAGCGATCCTTCGACTGGGAGGCGCTGAGGGCCTCCAAGGAGCGGGAAATCACCCGTCTCGAAGGCATCTATGCCGGCAACCTGCAGCGATCCGGCGTGGAAGTCATCCGCGACCGCGCCGTCATCACCGGTCCCAATGAGGTTCGCCTCGTCGCCGAGGAGCGGACCATCACGGCGGAGCACATACTGATCGCCACCGGCAATCGTCCCGTACTGCCGGATATTCCCGGAATCGAGCATGCCGTCACGTCGACCGACATGTTCGATCTTCCGTCCCTGCCGCAAAAGGCCGTGGTCGTGGGCGGTGGGTATATCGCGCTTGAGTTTGCGTCCATCCTCATTGGCCTCGGGGTTGCAACCACGGTGCTCTATCGTGGCGAGCAGGTGCTGCGCGGCTTCGACCGGGAGGTCCGGGACAAGCTGGCCGACGCGCTCAGGGCGCGTGGCCTGGACTTGCGCACCGGCGTACAGGTGCGGAAAATCGACAAGACGGCGGCTGGCCTCGCCGTCAGCGTTACCGATGGCTCCGATCTCGACACCGATCTGGTGCTCGCCGCCACCGGTCGCCATCCGAACACGACCGGGCTCGGGCTCGAGGCGCTGGGCGTGGCGCTCGATCAGGATGGCGCCATCGTCGTCAACGCTCTGTCGGAGACGTCGGTACCCTCGATCTACGCGGTCGGCGACGTGACCAACCGGGCGCAGCTCACGCCGGTGGCGATCCGGGAGGGGCATGCTTTCGCCGACACGGTGTTCGGCGGCCGCGAAAGCTTCGCCGACCATTCGATCCTGCCGACGGCGATCTTCACCACGCCGGAAGTCGGCACGGTCGGCCTGTCGGAAGAGGCGGCCTGCGCGGCGCACCAGGCGGTGGACGTCTACAAGGCGGAGTTCCGCCCGATGCGTAACATCCTCGCCGGCCGGGACGAGCGGACCTTCATGAAAGTGGTCGTCGATGCCGTTACCGATCGCGTTCTGGGTGTCCACATCATGGGGCCGGAAGCCGGCGAGATGATCCAGACCATCGGCATCGCCATGACCATGGGGGCGACCAAGCGCGACTTCGATCGCACCATGGCCGTCCACCCCACCGCCGCCGAGGAACTGGTGACGTTGCGGACACCCGCCGTGCGCCACAGGTAGCGAACGGCGGGGACCGGGAGCGAGACTTCGCCGCTCGTCAGACGATGGGGATCCAGATTTCCACCGTTCCCATGCAGGTTTGGGCATCGAAGCGCTCGTCATAGAGCTCGAAGTCGGGCGTCTTGGCCGGCGTCAGGCCTGCGTCAGGCAGACCTTTGTTCCAGACGGTGTAGACGGTCTTGTTGAAGCCCGAGAGGTGGCCGACATGCTTGAAGACGGCATAACGGCTTGCCGGAATCTCGACGGTGTCGAGGCCTTCGGGCACGTGACTGGAGGGTGTGGCGAGACCGGCGACGTAGCGGAAGTGGCCGTCGGCCTCCATGTCGCAGCATACCCCGTAGCATGCGCCGGGGACCGGCGAGGGGATGGCGGCGCAGTGTTGGTCGAAGTCCCCCCACAGCTTGGAAATGACGGAATTCGTCTCGAAGGTGCAGCGGGTTGAAAGCCCTGTGACCCGGAAGGCGTCGCGTTCGCGAAGCTCGGGGGCGGCGATATCGATGATCATGTCCTTGCGCATCGTCCATGGCTCCATCAAGGGGAGGTTGTCGGTTGTCCCGGCCTGCCGGACCGTGCTCGGCAATACGCCGAAAAGACCGACGAAGGCGCGGGTGAAGGCTTCATGCGAGCCGTAGCCGGCGTCGAGCGCGATCGGCAGAATGTCCTGATCGCCCCTTGCCAGCGCCTCAGCGGCGAGGGTCAGTCGCCGCGCTCTCAGATAGCTCATCGGGCCGAGGCCAACGGCGCCCTGAAAAAGGCGGGAGAGGTGCCAGGGCGTGACGGCGCAGTGATCGGCCAGTTCGGCGAGCGTCAACGACCGTGCGACATTCAGCTCCAGATACCAGATTGCCTTTTCCAGAACGCTCATCTCTTCCTCGTCACGCTGAAAGCGCTTCATTGATGAACGAAGCCGGAACACTCCGCTTGATCGAAATTGCGGGGTGCGCTGAAAAACGACAAACGCCGCCTCAAGGCGGCGCTGCAGGGCCAATGCCGCGACCGCGTCAGGCGGTTATCGCGCGGCCGCTCTCGTCAAAGCGATGGATCTTGGTCGCATCCGGCGTCGCATGGACGATGTCGTCGGCGGCGTAGCGGTGCTCGCCGAACAGGCGCACGGTGATGAGCCCGGCACTTTCGGTTTCCAGGTAGAGGTTGGTGTCGGCGCCGAGGTGTTCGGCATGGATCACCTTGCCCCGGAAGCGGCCCTCCGTCGGCGATACCGACATGTGCTCCGGCCGGATTCCGATGGTTGCGCCTGCCTCGCCGATGCGCGCCGCCTCGATGAAGTTCATCTGCGGCGAGCCGATGAAGCCGGCCACGAACAGGTTGGCCGGCCGATTGTAGAGCTCCATCGGCGAGCCGATCTGCTCGATGACGCCGCCGTTCAGCACCACGATGCGGTCGGCGAGCGTCATCGCCTCCACCTGATCGTGCGTCACGTAGATCATGGTGGCGCCGAGCTGGCGGTGCAGGCGGGCGATCTCGACGCGGGTCTGGACACGCAGCGCCGCGTCGAGGTTGGAGAGTGGCTCGTCGAACAGGAACAGTTCCGGCTCGCGCACCAGCGCGCGACCGATGGCGACGCGCTGCCGCTGGCCGCCGGAGAGTTCGGCCGGCCGCCGCTTGAGATAGGGCTCCAGGGACAGCATCTCCGTCGCCTTGGCGACGCGCACTTCGATTTCCGCCGCCGGCGCGCCGGCCTGCTTGAGGCCGAGCGCCATGTTGTCGCGCACGCTGAGGTGCGGGTAAAGCGCGTAGGTCTGAAAGACCATGGCGATGCCGCGCTTGGCGGGCGGCGTCACGGTGACGTCCTGCCCGTTGATCAGAACGGTGCCCGAGGTGACGTCCTCAAGGCCGGCGATAGAGCGCAGCAGCGTCGACTTGCCGCAGCCCGAAGGGCCGACGAAAATGACGAAGTCGCCGTCCTTCACCTCGAGGTCGATGCCCTTCAGCACCTCCTGCGCGCCGAAGGACTTTCTGATGTTTCTGAGTTCCAGCGATCCCACGGGCTTATCCTTGCAACTTGACCGGCTTGCCGGTGCGCACGCTTTCGTCGGCGGCAAGGCAGACCGCCAGCGACTTCAGGGCGTCGTTCATGTGCTGGGTAAGGTCGATATCCTCGACGATCGCCTTCAACATGTAGGCCTGCTCCAGCTCGCACAGCTCCTGGTGGCCCGGTTCGCCCGCCATGGTGTGATCGACGTCGGGCGCCAGGAAGGCGCCGTCCGCTCCGGTTGCAGCCTTGTGGACGCGGATGGTCGAGGTGCGGGTATGGGCGTCGACATCGTCCGACTTGCCCTCCCGCATGACGATGGAGGCCGAGCCGTTGGGCGAGATGATGTCTTTGACGAAGAAGGCCTGTTCCGACATCATCGGTCCCCAGCCGGCCTCGTACCAGCCGACCGAGCCGTCGGAGAACAGCACCTGCAGGTGGCCGTAGTTGTACATGTCCGGCGCGATCTCGTTGGAAAGGCGGAGGCCCATTCCACGGACTTCCGTCGGCTCCGCGTCGGTCACCTGGCACATGACGTCGATGTAGTGCACGCCGCAATCGACGATCGGCGCGGTGGTGTTCATCAGCGCCTTGTGCGTCTCCCAGGTCTTGCCCGAGGACTGCTGGTTGAGGTTCATGCGGAACACGTAGGGGCCACCCAGCGTCCGCGCCTCGGCGATGAAGCGCTGCCAGGACGGATGGTGGCGCAGGATGTAGCCGATGACCAGTTTGCGTTTGTTGGCGACGGCGCAGTCGATGATCCGCCGGGCGTCGGCAACGGTGGTGGCCAGCGGCTTTTCGACGAAGATGTGGCAGCCCTGTTCCATGGCCATCACGGCGTAGTCGGCGTGGCTTTCCGAATAGGTGCTGATCGACGCCAAGTCGGGATGGAGCGCCTTGAGCGCCTCCGGAAAGGACGGGGCTATATCGTAGCCTTGGAGCTCGTCCGGCAGCGCCACCTTGGTGCGGTTGACGAGGCCAACGATCTCGTAGCCGGGATTGCGATGGTAGGCGAGGGCGTGGCTCCTGCCCATGTTGCCGAGGCCGGCGGAGAGAACCCGAACGGGCGATGTCATTTGACCGCTCCCGAGGTGATGCCGCGGATCAGCTGCCGCGAGAAGATGATGTAGAGGATGAGCACCGGGAAGATGGCGAGCGACAGTGCCGCCAGCACGGCGTTCCAGTTGGTGACGAACTGGCCGATGAACAGCTGCGCGCCGAGCGTCACCGTCTTGGTGCTTTCGCCGGGGGCCAGGATCAGCGGGAACCACAGGTCGTTCCAGATGGGGATCATGGTGAAGACGGCCACCGTCGCCATGGCCGGCCGCACCAGCGGCAGCACGAGGCGGAAGAAGATGGCGTATTCGGAAAGACCGTCGATGCGCCCGGCATTCTTGAGATCGTCCGATACCGTCCGCATGAACTCCGACAGGATGAAGATGGCCAGCGGCAGGCCTTGCGCCGTGTAGACCAGCACGAGCGCGGTCAGCGTGTTGACGAGGCCCGTCGCCACCATGCCCTGCAACAGCGCCACCGTTCCGAGGCGGATCGGGATCATGATGCCGATGGCCAGATAGAGGCCCATCAGCGTGTTGCCGCGGAAGCGGTATTCTGCCAGCGCAAAGGCGGCCATGGCCCCGAACAACAACACCAGGAAGATCGAGACGACGGTGACGACGGTGCTGTTCTGGAAGTAGGTGACGAAGTCACCCTGCTTCAGAACCGTCTCGTAGCCGATCAGGCTGAAGGTCGACGGGCCGGGCAGGCGCAGCGGCTGACCGAAGATCGCCTGCTTGCTCTTGAGCGAATTGATGATGGTGAGAAACACCGGAAACAGCGCCACCAGCGTGTAGGCGATCAGCGCCACATGGACGAGGCTGGTGCGCAGCTTCGATTGTCTTGCCTTGGACATCCGCCCCCTCCCGTCAGAACTGGTAGCGGCGGATGCGCCGCTGGATGCCGAACAGGTAGATGCAGACGCCGGTCAGGATGATCAGGAACATGATGGTGGCGATGGTGGCCCCCATCGACTGGTCGCCGAGCTGCAACTGGAACCCGAAGAAGGTGCGGTAGAGGAAGGTGCCGAGAATGTCGGTCGCCTTGTCCGGACCTGCCAGCGCCCCCTGCATGGTGTAGACGAGGTCGAAGGCGTTGAAGTTGCCGACGAAGGTCAGGATCGAGATGATGCCGATGGCCGGCAGGACAAGCGGAAGCTTGATCTTGAAGAACTGCCCCCAACCGGTGATTCCGTCGATCTCGGCCGCTTCGATCACCTCTTCCGGGATGCTGAGCAGTGCAGCGTAGATCAGCATCATCGGAATGCCGATGAACTGCCAGACCGACACCAGAGACACGGTGATCAGTGCCGAGCCGGGCTTGCCCAGCCATGGACCGAACATCGACTTCATGCCGACGAGATCCATCAGCCAGGGTGCGACGCCCCAGATCGGCGACAGGATCAGTTTCCAGATGAAGCCGACGATGACGAAGGACAAGAGCGTGGGCAGGAAGAAGGCCGTGCGGTAGAAGGCCGCGAACCTGAGGCCCGGCAGCGACAGAAGCGCGGCGAGCGCGACGCCGATCGGGTTCTGAACGGCCATATGGATCAGGAAGAAGACGAAGTTGTTGCCAAGCGCGTTCCAGAAGTCGCTCGCCCAGCGTGGATCGCCGAACAGCGTCGCGAAGTTGGCAAAGCCGACGAAGACATGCTCGCCGTCGACGACGTTGAAGAAGGACTGCCGAAGCGTCTCGATGAGCGGCAGGATCATCACCGCCGTGTAGATGATGACGGCGGGAGCGAGGAAGACGAGGATATGCCAGCGCCGCGGTCGCCGCCGCGAGGCTTCCTCGCCCTGTTCGGGTGCAAGGTCAGTCATGTCGATCTCTGTGGCGCCGGCGGCTTGTCGGTTGCCCGACAGGCGAAAAGGGCGGCGGCGCGAAAGCCCGCGCCGCCGTCTTGCTTCACGTCGTCACTTGGCCGGCTTGTACCAGCTGTCGAGGCCGTCCTGCAGCTTCTTGGCGGCGGCTTCCGGCGTGTCGGTGCCGTTGATGACGTTGGCCGATTCCGTCCAGGTCTCGTTCTCGAGGTTGGGCGTGCCGCGCGACAGGATCTGGTAGGTCGAGCGGATGGTCGGCTTGCAGGTCTCGCGCCAGGAAACGAACTCCTTGGCCAGCGGGTCGGTCATGTCGACGGCCGTCGAGTTCAGGCTGAAGAAGCCCGGCAGCGCGTTGGCATAGATCGAGGCGAACTCGGGCGAGGCGACCCACTCGAGGAACACCTTGGCCTCTTCCTTGTGCGGGCTGGCCGCGTTGAGGCCCATGGCGATGTCGTTGTGGTCGGAGATGTAGCAGGTGTCTCCGTCCTTGACGACCGGCGGCGGGAAGGCGCCGAGCTTCAGGCCGGCGGTGTTGAACAGCGAAATTTCCCACGAACCGGCCGGGTAGATGGCGGCGCGGCCAAGCGTGAAGAGATTCTGGCTGTCGGGGTAGGTCTGCGCCTCGAAGCCGTCGCCGAGATAGGGCTTCCACTTGGCGAGCACGCGATAGGGCTCGACCCACGGCTCGTCGGTCAGCTTCTGCGTGCCGGCGATCAGCGCCTTGCGGCCTTCCTCACCCTTCCAGTAGGTCGGGCCGATGTTCTGATAGCCCATCGTGGCCGCTTCCCACATGTCCTTGGTGCCCATGGCCATGGGGATGTAGGTGCCATCTTCCTTCAGCTTGTCGAGCACGGCAAAGAACTGGTCGACCGTCTTCGGAACCTCGGCGCCAATCTTCTCGAAGGCTTCCTTGTTGTAGATGAAGCCATGGATAACGGACGCCATCGGCACGCAGAAGGTCTTGGCGCCGTCGTCGGTGGTCCAGGCGGACTTGGCGACGTCAGAGAAGTTCTTCATGCCCTCGAGACCGGTCAGGTCCTCGAGCTTGCCCTTCTCGAACAGCTGCAGCGAGGTGTCGAACGGCCGGCAGGCGACGAGATCGCCGGCCGAGCCCGCGTCGAGCTTGGCGTTGAGCGCGGCGTTGTATTCAGTCGGCGCGCTCGGCGAGAAGGTCACCTTGATGCCGGGATGCTTGGCCTCGAAGGTCGGAATGATCTGCTCCTGCCAGATCTGAAGATCGTCGTTGCGCCAGCTCTCGATGTTGAGCGTGACGTCGGCGGCCATGGCCGAGCCGACGCCGGCGAGGATGCTCGATGCCAGCAGGGCACCCTGCAACGTAGTGCGATACATCGTCCGTCTCCCTTTGCTCGCGTCTTGATGACGCGCGTTGAGAACCCCGATTATAGTTTTGCGACGAGCGACATCGCCCGACGCAGGTTTTGGCCGGCCTCGACGAGAGCGGCATTGGCCGCCTCGATATCTCCCGCGCCGGCGGCGAGTAGAATGGCATGCTTGACCGAGCCACGGCTCTCCCGAAGGAGCCCTGTCGCCGTGTCGGTCGGAATTCCCGTGATATCTGACACGATGCGGGCGGCGCGCGCCGTGAGCTTGTCGTTGTCGGCCCTGACGTTGACCATGTGGCCGTCATGGACATGGCCAAGATGAACGGCCATCAGCGTCGACATCATGTTGAGGGCGATCTTCTGCGCCGTACCCGCGCCCATGCGGGTCGAGCCGGATATGACTTCCGGCGGTGTTTCGAGCAGCACGGCGACATCGGCGAGAAGAAGAAGCGGCGCGCCTTCGTTGTTGGCGATGCCGATCACCGTTGCGCCGCGCTCCCTGGCGAGGCGGGCGGCGGCAACCGTGTAGGGCGTCGAGCCGGACGCGGAGACCGCGATCACGCAATCGCCTCGTCCGATGCCAGTGGCCGCGAGGTCGGCGGCGCCTGCCTCGACATCGTCCTCGCCCACGCCGATCATGTCGACCAGACTGTCGCGACCGCCGGCCAGAACGACGACGGCCTCATTCAGGCCAATGCCGTAGGTGCCGGGCAGTTCCAGGCAGTCGGCGAGCGCCATCAGGCCCGAGCTGCCGGCGCCGATGTAGGCGAGGCGGTGACCCGATGTCAGGGCGGAGGCGGCTTTCTCGGCGGCGGCGGCAATGGCGGGTATGGCCGCTTCGACGCTACGCGCGGCATTCACCTGGGCGGCGGCAAGCACTTCGAGTATCCGCGTCGGCGGCAGGGTGTCGAACCCCTTCGCATTGACATCGCGATCCTCGGTGCCGAGCTTTGCCGTCATTCTGCCACTCCCCACTCGGCAATAATGCCAAAAAGCTACCACTTGTCTAGGGGGACAATCATACTTCGTTCATTTTTGCTCTAGCTTCAGCGGTCCTTAATGTGAGGCTCTTCGCATAAACTTTATAAAACAATGTGTTGTTTCGGTTTCCTCAAAAAAGCGCGGCTCGTCGACAACAAGTCGATTGGCAAATGGTATTTTTTTGGTACTTTCAATGGAGGAGGGCCGCGATGGTGGATTTCGTGATCGGCGTCGACGGAGGCGGGACGGGCTGTCGGGCGGCCGTGGCCGGCCGCAACGGACGCATCATTGCCACCGGCGCCGGTGGGGCGGCCAATGTTCTGAGCGATCGAGCCGGCTCTCTTTCCAACATTCAGGCTGCCATCGACGTGGCCATTGCCTCGGCCGGGCTGGACGGTGGAATACTCAGGCGCTCGGCGGTGGTGCTGGGGCTCGCCGGCAGCAACGTCGGGGATACCGCCGCTTTCATCGCCGCCTCTCTGCCGGCAGGTCGGGTGGAGGTCGTCTCGGACGGCCTCATTGCGCTTGAAGGGGCCATCGGCGGTGGCGACGGCGCTGTGGCCATTCTCGGCACTGGCTCGGTGTTCTTCGCGCGTGTCGGCGATGCCGTTCGCTCCTATGGCGGTTGGGGATTCGTGATCGGCGACTTCGGCTCGGGCGCCAGTCTCGGCCGGTCGGCGCTCGCCGCCACACTGCTCGCCTACGACCGCTTCGCTGCCTCATCCCCGCTTACCGATCGATTGATCGCCGAGTTTGGTGGTGCTCCCGGACCGATGGTCGAGTTTGCCCGGACGGCGACACCGGGCGAGTTCGGGCGCTTTGCACCGGCCGTCTTCTCGGCGGCCGAAGCCGGCGACACCGTGGCTCTCGACATCGTCAGGACCGCTGCCGCGTCGGTCGACCGGGCGCTGGACCGTATCGTCGCCGATGGCGCGGAACGCCTGGCGTTGCTCGGCGGCCTCGCGCCTCTTTATCCCGCCTATCTTGCCGAGCGGAACAGGTCGCGTCTGGTGGCGCCCAAGGGGAGCGCGCTCGACGGAGCCGTGGCGCTTGCCCACCGACTTTTCCTTGGCGAAGGTGGAGGCGCGGCATGAGCGGCGACATCTCCAGCATCCTGTCTCCAGAGCGATTGCAAGCCACTGCCACCGGACCTCTCTATCTCAAGCTGAGGCAGGCCATCGAGGCGGCCGTCGGGTGCGGTCAGCTCAGGCATGGCGACGCATTGCCGCCCGAGCGGGAAATCGCCGACTTCCTCAGCATCAGCCGCGTCACCGTTCGCAAGGCAGTCGACGAACTCGTCGAAGCCGGCCTCCTGGTGCGGCGTCATGGGTCCGGCACCTTCGTGGTCAAGCCGGTGGAGCGGGTGGAGCAATCACTCTCGCTGCTCACTTCCTTTACCGAGGACATGGCGCGCCGCGGCCTCAAGGCGAGCTCGCGCTGGCTCGATCGTGGGCTCCACCTGCCATCGCCGGAAGAGGCGATGATGCTGGGGCTGGCCGGCGGCGGGCGCGTCGCCCGGCTCGAGCGTCTCCGGATTGCCAATGATCTGCCGCTTGCCCTCGAACGAGCGTCACTTTCGGCCGAGGTGTTGCCCGATCCGGGCGCCGTGGACGGATCGCTCTACGAGACTTTGGCCCGAAGCGGCTACCGGCCCGTGCGGGCCGTGCAGCGCATATCGGCCTGCAACATACGTGGCCAGGACGCGGCCCTGCTCGGGGTGCAGACCGGCGAAGCCGGTCTGTCCATCGCGCGGATTTCCTATCTCGCTTCGGGGCGGGTGGTCGAATTCACCCGGTCGCTTTATCGAGCCGACGCCTACGACTTCGTCGCCGAGCTGACGCTTCCCCATTCCTGATCCGTCACCACACCAAGGAGACGTTCCCATGTCCGCCCTTCACATCCGTGGTATCCGCCTATTCGACGGCGACGCCTGGCACGACGACGCAGAGATTGCCGTGGAGGCTGGCCGCTTCATCGCCACCGACAACCTTCCAGCTGGCGCCGAGGTGATCGATGCCGGTGGTCTTCTGGCCGTGCCCGGCTTCATCGACCTTCAGGTCAACGGTGGCGGTGGCATCAACTTCAACGACGATCCAAGCGTCGCGACAATCAAACGCATTTGCACCGCCCACGCCCACTTCGGTACCACGGCGCTGTTGCCGACACTGATCACGGACCGCCGCGAAGCCCGCACCGAGGCCATCGCAGCCGGCAAGGCGGCGCGGGCGGATGGCGTGCCGGGCTATCTCGGCCTGCACCTGGAAGGGCCGCATCTGTCGGCGGCCAAGCGCGGCGTTCACGCCGTCGCCTACGTGCGGCCGATGGAGGAGGCGGACATCCGGGAGTTGATCGGTGCGATCAACGGCGCCGGCCCGACGATGTTGACCATAGCTCCTGAGTCGACGCCGGTGGAGGCCGTGCGCCTTCTCGCCGCTGCCGGCGGCATCGTCAGTCTCGGCCATACCGATTGCGACTACGACACGGCGCAGGCCTATATCGCCGCCGGCGTCAGCACGGCGACCCATCTCTTCAACGCCATGAGCCCGTTCGGTCACCGGACGCCGGGCATGGTGGGGGCGGTTCTGGACAGCGGGCTGTCGGCTGGTCTCATCGCCGACGGGATCCACGTCCACCCGGCGGCGGCGCGCGTGGCGCTCAGGGCCAAGCGCGAGCCGGGGCATATCTTCCTGGTCACCGACGCCATGTTGACCATCGGCACGGACCTGCCGGAGTTCGAGCTCAACGGTCGGACCATTTTCCGCCGCGACGGCCGTCTGGCGCTTGCCGACGGTACGCTGGCCGGCGCCGACATCGATATGCTCTCGTCGGTGCGTTACGCCGCCGAGCATTTCTCGATCGGCCTCGACGAAGCGATCCGTATGGCCACCGTCTATCCGGCCGAAGCCATGCGGATCGAGAGCCGCAAGGGTCGGGTCACGCCCGGCATGGATGCCGATTTCCTGCTGCTGACGCCGGATCTCGAGCTCAAGTCGACATGGATCGGCGGCAACAGGGTCTTCTCGGCCTGAGCCGCCCCCCTTCACAGCTTCCTGAGCATCACCTGCTCGATGGCGTGATTGGTGCTCTTGCGCAGAACGAGATCGGCCCGAAGGCGGGTCGGCTGGATGTTCTCGCGAAGATTGGCGAGGTTGATGCGCGTCCACAGGCCAAGGGCGGTGTCCAGCGCTTCTTCCTCAGAAATCTCGGCGAAGCGGCGGAAGTAGGACTGAGGGTCGCGGAAGGCGGTTTGTCTCAGGCGCATGAAGCGCTCGACATACCAGCGCTGCAGATCGGCCTCGTCGGCGTCGATGTAGATCGAGAAATCGAAGAAGTCGGAGACGAAGGGGATGCCACGTCCGTCGCGCGGCAACTTCCCGGTCTGGAGGACGTTGAGGCCCTCCAGAATCAGGATGTCGGGCTGATCGACGACGATGCGCTCGTCCGGCACGATGTCATAGACGAGGTGGGAGTAGACCGGCGCCCAGACGTTCGGCGTGCCGGCCTTGATGTCGGTAAGGAAGGAGAGCAGGGCCGCCCGGTCGTAGCTTTCCGGAAAACCCTTCTTCTCCATCAGGCCTTCCTCGCGCAGCACGGCGTTGGGAAACAGGAAGCCGTCCGTTGTGACGAGGTCCACCTTTGGCGACGAAGGCCAGCGCGACATCATCGCTCTCAGGATGCGCGCCGTCGTCGACTTGCCGACCGCGACCGAACCGGCGATGCCGATGATGAACGGCTTCTTGGCGTCGGAGCGCCCGAAGAAGCGGCGTGTGGTGGAATGCAGCGACTGCGCCGACTCGACGTAGAGCGAGAGAAGCCGCGACAGCGGCAGGAAGATGTCCGATACCTCGTCGAGCTGCACCGGGTCGTTGAGCGCGCGCAGGCGGATCACGTCCTCGAGCGTCAGCGTCAAGGGCATGCCGGCCCGTAGTACGGCCCAGTCGGCGCGTGTGTAGACTTCGTAGGGCGACAGCGCTTTCCGCACGAACTGTTCCATTCGTCACCATCTCCGGATCGCCTCGGGCGATCCGCTGATCTCAGATACATGGCGGGAATCGGCCGCCGGATTCGACCGGCGTGCCATGGTCTTGAGGTCAGTCGGCCGGTCGGCTGGCCTTTTCCTGCAGGCCGGACTGCGCCGTGCGGCGCTTGAGTTCGGCGAGCACTTCGTCGAGCGGGACGCCTTTCAGCGCCAGCACCACGACAAGATGATAGAGGAGATCGGCGCTCTCGTAGGTCAGGGCGTCGGCATCGCCGCTCACGGCGGCGATCACGCTTTCCACCGCTTCCTCGCCCAGTTTCTGGGCCGCCTTCGCAATGCCCTTGTCGGCCAGCTTGCGCGTGTAGGAGGTGGCGTCACCATTCTTGAGGCGGTCTGCGACGATCGCTTCGAGGTCGGAGAGGTTGAAGGTGCTGTCAGCCATGCCGATCATCCCTGAAGGCGGACGGGAACGCCGGCCGCGGCGAGATGCGCCTTGGCCTCGCCGATTGTGAAAGTACCGAAGTGAAAGATCGAGGCGGCGAGCACCGCTGCGGCGTGGCCGTCGCGAATCCCCTCGACAAGATGGTCCAGCGTGCCGACGCCACCCGAGGCGATGACCGGCACCGTGACCGCGTCGGCGATGGTCCGGGTCAGCTCGAGGTCGAAACCGATCTTGGTGCCGTCGCGATCCATCGAGGTGAGCAGGATCTCGCCCGCTCCAAGCGACACAACTTCCTGTGCATACTCGACGGCATCGATGCCGGTCGCCTGCCGCCCGCCGTGGGTGAACACCTCCCAGCGCGACTTGCCGTCGTCCGAAGAGACGCGCTTGGCGTCAATGGCGACGACGATGCACTGGTTGCCGAACTTTTCCGAGGCGCGGCGAACGAGGTCGCGGTCGCGGACAGCGGCCGACATGATCGACGCCTTGTCGGCGCCGGCCAGCAGCAGTTCCCGAATGTCCTCGACGGACCGCACGCCACCGCCCACCGTCACCGGCATGAAGCAGCGCTCGGCCGTACGACGGACGACATCGAGGATCGTGCCGCGATTCTCGTGGCTGGCGGTGATGTCCAGAAAACAGAGTTCGTCGGCGCCGGCCGCGTCATAGGCGGCGGCGGCCTCGACCGGATCTCCGGCATCAATGAGGTCGACGAAGTTGACCCCCTTGACCACCCGGCCGTCCTTGACGTCGAGACAGGGGATGACGCGTGCTTTGAGCATTGGGGGTCACCACAATTGAAATGCGACCATTTCTTATACGGCTCCAGGAACGGATGCCAGTCCCATGGCGCCGAACAGGCTTGCGATGGGCGGGAAGCGGCGAGCGGGTTCCCCGTGCCGTTGGGTGTGCTTCTAGCCCGTTGGCCATCTTCGGAAAGACTTTTCCACGTCCACAGCGTGGCCAGTTAAGAATATGCAGCCAAAAGTAGAAGATTTTACTTATCGGAGGCTTGCTCGGTATAAACTCTCCGTAAATAGATGATCAATTATCAAGGAGTGATGGGCGGTTTGGCGGTCGCCGGGCCGCCATTTTTCTAGGTTGTTATCGTTATATGAGCTGCGTAGTCACCTTTCTTGTTTCTTGAGGGTGAACATTGCGCGGCGATTGTTAGCAAAGAGGGTAGGAGCGAGGATCATGTGGCCCTTTTCAAGTCATGAGGCTGCGGTGCTTGCCGCTCTCGATCGGTCCCTGGCGGTCATCGAGTTCGATCCGACCGGAAAGATTCTCACGGCCAACGCCAACTTCCTGAAGGTCATGGGGTATGAGCTGTCCGAGATTGTCGGCAAGCATCACTCGATGTTCGTTGACCCCAAGGAGGTGCAGACCCCGGCTTACACCGCCTTCTGGCGCGATCTGCAGGCTGGCCGCTACATGTCGGCCGAGTTCCGCCGCATCGCCAAGGGAGGGCGCTCCGTCTGGATCCAGGGTACCTACAATCCTCTGCTCGACAAGTCCGGCAAGGTCTACCGTGTCGTCAAGTTTGCCACTGACGTCACCGATCGAAAGCTGGAGGACGTGAAGGTCCAGGGAGAGATCGCCGCCATCAATCGCGCTCAGGCCGTCATTTCCTTCGAGCCGGACGGGACGATCATCGAGGCCAACGAGAATTTCGAGAAGGCGCTCGGGTACAAGACCGCCGACATCGTCGGCAAGCATCACTCGATGTTCGTCACGCCCGAGGAACGCAACAGTCCATCCTACAAGAAGTTCTGGGAAGATCTTCGGGCTGGCCAGTTCAAGTCCGATGAGTTCCACCGGGTCGGTAAGGGGGGGCGGGACGTCTTCCTTCAGGCGACCTACAATCCGATTTTCGATGGCACCGGCCAGCTTGTCCGTGTCACCAAGTTTGCGACCGACATCACCGCCGTCATGGAGAGGCGGCGCAAGCGCCAGGCCGCCCAGACCGAGATAAACCGTGAGCTCGCCGAAGTGGCCGACATGATCGCCCGCTCGAACGCCGAGGCGGCAGGCGCCAACTCGACGGCGGGAATCACCGCGTCGAACGTCCAGTCGGTGGCTGCCGGCGCCGAAGAGCTCGTATCCTCCGTCGGCGAAATCAGCCGCCAGGTAAGCGTTGCCCTTTCGGTTTCCCAGGACGCCGTGACGCAGGCCGAGTCTGCCACGCAGGTGGTGTCGGGTCTGGCCACTGCGGCGCAGAAGATCGACCAGGTCGTCGAACTTATCAACACCATTGCCGGCCAGACCAACCTCCTGGCCCTCAACGCCACCATCGAGGCGGCGCGAGCGGGCGAGATGGGCAAGGGATTCGCCGTCGTTGCGCAGGAAGTGAAGCAGCTCGCCGCGCAGACATCGAAGGCGACGGAAGAGATCGCCAGCGAAATCGCCGCGGTGCAGACCATCTCGTCCAAGGCGGTTCAGTCCATTGATGGAATCACCGCCATCATCACCCGTATCAACGACATCTCCTCGTCGATCGCAGCGGCGGTCGAGGAACAGGCGGCCGTGACGCAAAACATGTCCGGCAGCATGCATACCGCCGCCAGCGGCGTCGAGGATATCGCCAAGGCTCTGGCCGACATCAGCAGCTCGACGCAGTCTATCGACGAGGCGGCCAACAAGTTGCAGAGGGCGGCGTCAACGCTCGCCTGATCGCCGCTCTCAAATCGGCGCAATCCGCCCGTCGCCGTTGGTGACGGGCGTTTTGTTCAGCGCCAAGTGCCTTCCGCCCACATGCGCGCGAAAGCTGTCCGGTAGTCGGGATAGGCGTAGGCGAGCCCGAGTTCGGATTTGCTCTTGCCGTTGGCCACCCGCTTGTTCTCGCCATAGAAACTGCGAGCCATGGGCGAGAGGTCCGCTGTCGCGAAGTCTTGCTCGGGTGGCGGCTCCACGCCCATCAGCTTGGCGGCGTAGCTCACAACGTCCTGCGGCGGCGCGGGCTCGTCGTCCGTTATGTTGAACAGGCCGCTGGAGCCCGTTGCAAAGGTCCGTTCCACGGCGGCGGCTATATCCTCGACATGAATGCGGTTGAACACCTGCCCTGGCTTGACGAGGCGGCGAGCGCTGCCCTCGGCAAGGTTGACGAACCCATTACGACCGGGGCCGTAAATGCCGGACAGGCGCAGCACGGCGACGAACGCGCCGGTGGTTTCGCCAAAAGCCAGCCACTCGTTCTCAGCCTTCACACGGGCGAGCGACCGGGCGCTTCTGGGCCGGCACTCGGACGTCTCGTCCACCCAGGCGCCGTCATGGTCGCCATAGACGCCGACCGTCGAGAGATAGGCGACGGAGACGAGCGATTTCTCGGCGGCGAGCGCCTCGGCGAGCACGGGCAGGACGCGGTCGCCGCCATCTTGTCCTTCTGCCGGGGCGATGGAAACGAGAACGTGGGTGACGCCGGCAAGCGCCGGCCTCAGGGCCTCCGCCGCCTCCGGCGATCCATCGAAAAGGTGCATTTCGGCGAGCGTTGACATCCCGGTTGCCTTTGCCGCGGAGCGGGTCGTGCCGACCGCTTCGTCGGGCGAGAGGCGGCGCAACGCCGCCTTGGCGCTGTAGCCGAGGCCGAAGGCCATGAGCTTCATGACGGATCTCCTGAAGGTCGGGACGGTTTCGGAACCGTGATGTGGGCATTGCCAGAGGCAAGTTGCATAGAGGCATTTCCGTCCTACATAAAGGCGTCATTCAGGGACGGTTCCCACGCTTCGGGTGGTTGGCCGTTGCCGCAAGGAGCATCTCATGATGGAACACACGAATCCGTCCACCTGGTACGGCACCACCATCGTCTCGGTTCGCAAGGACGGCAAAGTGGTGATCGCGGGCGACGGACAGGTTACCCTCGGCGCCACCGTGATCAAGCACACGGCACGCAAGGTGCGTCCGCTCGGACGCGGCGACGTGATCGCCGGTTTTGCTGGCGCCACCGCCGACGCCTTCACGCTCTTCGAGCGCCTGGAAGCCAAGCTGGAACAGTATCCCGGCCAGTTGATGCGCGCCTGTGTCGAACTCGCCAAGGACTGGCGCACCGATCGCTATCTTCGCCGCCTCGAGGCGATGATGATCGTTGCCGACGCCAACGTGACGCTTGTGCTGACCGGCACGGGCGACGTGCTCGAGCCCGAGGGCGGTATTGCCGGAATCGGCTCGGGCGGTACCTATGCGCTCGCCGCAGCTCGCGCGCTTGCCGACAGTGACCAGGACGCCGAGACCATCGCCCGCAAGGCGATGAAGATTGCCGCCGACATCTGCGTCTATACCAACGAGAACGTCGTCGTCGAAAGCCTGCTCAAGGCCTGAGTTCCATCCCTCCGGATCGCTGGCCCGCGCGCGCCACTCCGGGATGCTTCTTCCAAGGACAAGACCATGCCCGATTTTTCGCCTCGCGAAATCGTCTCCGAACTCGACCGTCACATCGTCGGCCAGAAGGACGCCAAGCGCGCCGTCGCCATCGCGCTGCGCAACCGCTGGCGCCGCCTTCAGCTCGATCCCTCGCTGCGCGAGGAGGTGCTGCCCAAGAACATCCTGATGATCGGCCCCACAGGTGTCGGCAAGACGGAAATCTCCCGTCGCCTCGCCCGGCTCGCCAACGCGCCCTTCGTCAAGGTCGAGGCCACCAAGTTCACCGAGATCGGCTATGTCGGCCGTGACGTCGAGCAGATCGTCCGCGATCTTCTCGAGGTCGGTATCTCGCTCGTCCGGACGCAGCGACGCAAGGACGTCGAGGCGAAGGCCCATCTCGCCGCCGAGGAACGGGTGCTCGATGCATTGGTAGGAACGTCCGCCAGCCCGTCGACGCGCGACGCCTTTCGCAAGAAGTTGCGCTCCGGCGAACTCGACGACAAGGAGATCGAGGTCGAACTGACCGCCAGCGCTAGTCCGGGTGGCATGGAGATACCCGGCATGCCGGGCGGGCAGGTGATCAACCTCTCCGAGATGATGCAGAAGATGATGGGCGGAGTGAAGAAGACCCGCCGCGTTTCCGTGAAGGACAGTCACGATCTGCTCACCGCCGAGGAGGCAGATAAGCTGATCGATCAGGACAAGATCGTGGCCGAGGCGATAGAGTCGGTGGAGAACAACGGCATCGTCTTCCTCGACGAGATCGACAAGATCTGCGCCAAGGACGGCCGCGACGGATCGGTATCGCGCGAGGGTGTGCAGCGCGACCTTCTGCCACTCATCGAAGGCACGACGGTGTCCACCAAGCATGGCTCGGTGAAGACCGACCACATCCTGTTCATCGCATCCGGCGCTTTCCATGTCGCCAAGCCGTCGGATCTCCTGCCCGAACTCCAGGGCCGCTTGCCGATCCGCGTCGAGTTGAAGCCGCTCGACAAGGACGATTTCCGCCGCATCCTGACCGAGCCGCAGGCAAGCCTGATCAAGCAGTATGTGGCGTTGATGGAGACCGAGGGCGTGGCGCTGGTCTTCACCGACGATGCCATCGACGCCATCGCTGAGATCGCCGTCCACGTCAACGCGACGGTCGAGAACATCGGCGCCCGGCGTCTTCAGACGGTGCTTGAGCGGATCCTCGACGACATCTCGTTCTCGGCCCCCGACCGGTCGGGAGAGGTGATCACCGTCGACGGCGCCGCGGTCCGGGCGGCGCTGGGCGATCTTGCGAACAACACCGATCTCAGTCGCTTCATCCTCTGATATCCCTGCCTCCGGGGGAGAGCTGGCGTTCTTTTCCGGAGGAATCCGGCCAGGAGACGCGCTGACAGTGCGCGCTCCGGCCGGGCCCTGGCGTGTCGAATGGTTCTGAAGCGCAAGTTTCTTGTTGTTCTCAAGGGTTTTGCGTATATCGTTTCAACGAGATCGGTCGCATCAATGGATCTGATCGGTCGGCCACTCGCCGGGGGGCATGGGTGGCTGACTTCCGGGCGACGCTTGCCGGTTTCTGACCGGTGGGCGTCGTGCGGATTTGGGTTGCGATCTCGGGAAGAGAGACGCCGTTGTCCCTCGTCAGTACAGCCGGGTATCCGGTGCATCGGACGGACAGATGGGTGAAAGTTCAACTTCGCAAAACAAGACCGTGAAACTGGCCGATGTGGCGCGAGCCGCCGGCGTCAGCCAGGGAACGGTATCGAACGTCTTCAACCGCCCCGGCCTGGTTTCCGAGCAGTTGCGCGAGCGGGTCGAGGAGGCGGCGAAATCCCTCGGCTATCGCGGCCCCGATCCGCGGGGGCGTCTGCTCAGGGCCGGTCGCGTCAACGCCATCGGGGTCGTGACCGTCGGGCCTCTCAACTGTTTCTTCGACGACCAGTACACTCGCCTGTTCCTGTCCGGCGTTGCCAAGGCCTGCGAGGCGCGCGGCGCCGGCATTTCGCTGGTGTCGGCGGTCGACGACGAGATCGCAGCCTGGAATATCCGCACGGCTCTCGTCGACGGCTTCATTCTCAACTGCCTCAACGAAGGCAACATGCTGGTCGAGCTGGCCGAGAAGCGGGGTTTGCCGTTTGTGGCGGTGGACTTCCCGGTCGGCCCCGGCTTCGACGTGGTCAGGATCGACGACTATCGTGGCGCCCGCGAGGCGGCCCAGCACCTGCTCGACCTCGGTCATCGGCATTTTGCCGTCTTCACCTTCGAGACCGAGAAGGAAGTGCGCGTCGGCTTCGTCGATGACGTCCGGGCCGAGCGGGCCTCCTTCGAGGTGGTGCGCCGACGCCTCACAGGCTACCGAGACGCGTTTCGGGCCGCCGGTCTGCCACCGCAGCCGGTCTTCGAGACCGGTTCCGAGTTCGATGGCGTCTGCGCCGGTGTCGATGCCGTGCTTGCCGCCAACCCGGACACGACCGCCTTTGTCTGCACCTCCGATCGTGTGGCGCTTCACGTCATCACCTACTTGCACTCGCTGGGGCGCAAGGTTCCCGAGGACTTCTCGGTGATCGGCTTCGACGGTATCGAGGAGGCGGCAAACTCCATTCCCCCCCTGACCACCATCTATCAGCCGGCCATCGGCAAGGGTGAGGCAGCCGTCGAGCTCATCCTCGGCGATAAATCCGACGATGCCGGCGGTCGCGTGGTCGAACTGCCGATCGAGCTGGTGAGCGGTGCATCCACCTCGTCTCCACGCAAGACGTAATCCGCCAGAATCGCTGGTCTTGCACCGCCGGCGAGCTTGCTCTCGCCGGCGGTGTTGTCTTCTCCGATCAGGGCGCCAGTCCGAACAGGCTGAGATCGGCTGGTCCCAGACGGTCCTTGGCGGTCTGGAGCTGGTGCCAGTAGGGGTAGAGGAGCGGCAACGCGCTGACCTCGTCGAGGCGCTTTCGCTCGCCCTCTGAAAGCTGGAGATCGGCGGCCTTCAGGTTGTCCGCAAATTGCGCTTCGGTCCGCCCCCCGATCACGACGGATGTCACGCCGGGCCGACCCAACAGCCAGGCAAGGGCCACCTGAGCCGCGCTGACGCCGCGCCCGTCCGCGATGTCCACCAGCGTGTCGACGATGGTCCAGAGACGGTTCTCGTCGCGGATCGGCGGTTCGGTCCAGCCGGCAAGCTGGCGCGTTCCCTCCGGCGCGGCGGCGTTGCGACGATGCTTGCCGGACAAGAGGCCACCGGCGAGCGGGCTCCAAACGAGGATGCCGAGGCCCTGGTCGAGCGACACCGGCACCAGCTCGTACTCTGCTTCGCGGGCTTCGAGCGTGTAGTGGATCTGCTGGGACACGAAACGCTGCCGGTGCTCGGCCGCGGCGGCGCCGAGGGCCTTCATGACGTGCCAGGCAGAGAAATTGGAGCAGCCGACGTAGCGAACCTTGCCCGCGCGCACCAGGCTGTCGAGCGCTTCCATGAACTCTTCCACCGGCGTCAAGCCGTCCCACTGATGCACCTGGTAGAGATCGATAGTCTCGGTCTTGAGCCTGCGCAGGCTGGCTTCGCAGCCGGCGATGATGTGATGGCGGCTGAGCCCCCGGTCGTTGGGGCCGGCCCCCATGGGAAAGCGCACCTTGGTGGCGATGAGGACGCCCTTGTCCTTGCGCTCCTGCATCAGATCGCCGACGATCTCCTCGGACAGGCCCTCCGAATAGACATCGGCCGTATCGATCAGATTGACGCCGGCGTCGATGCAGAGATCCAACAGCCGCGCCGCCTCCGACAGGCCGACGGCGCCGACCTTGGCGAAGGCGCCCTTCCCACCGAATGTCATGGTGCCCATGGTGAGCGTCGAGACCTTGAGGCCCGAGCGTCCGAGCAGACGGTATTCCATTGGCTTCCTCCCTTGGTTGCGGCACCGAACCTATGTCACGACCGGGGAGCTGTGAAGACGATCGTCGCATAAGGGCGGCCGGTCTGATTTTTCTCTTGGCGCTTTGGCCTGCTGGTGTAAAAGCCGGCATGAACTGGAGGTGAGACCATGCCGCTCAACAGCATGACAGGATTTGCCCGCCTCGACGGCTCGGCGACGGGCAACCGCTTCGCCTGGGAGTTGCGCGCAGTGAACGGCCGAGGCCTCGATCTCCGGCTGCGTCTGCCGCCGGGCTTCGATGCGGTGGAAGCGGCAGTGCGTCGCAAGGCGTCCGAGGCGTTGTCGCGCGGCAATGTGTCGATCAACCTGACCGTGACGCGCGAGACCTCCACCCAGACCTTCCGTATCGACGAGGCCCTGCTTTCCACCCTCATCGATACGGCGCGCCGTCTTTCGGGGACGCCGGGCATTCGCGATGCGTCGCTGGACGGGCTTCTTGCCGTGCGCGGGGTGGTCGAAGTGGTCGAAGCGGCGCCGGACGAGGAGAGCGCCAAGGCCTTCGAGGCCGAACTCGTCTCGGCCTTCGGCAAGGTGCTGAGCGATTTCCAGGCTTCGCGCGCCGCCGAGGGCGTGGCGCTTTCACGCATTCTGGGTAACCAGATCGACGAGATCGCCCGCCTGGTTGCCGAGGCGGAGGCCCTGCCGGCGCGCACGCCGGAGGCGATTCGTGATCGCCTTGAGGAGCAGCTCGCCGTGCTGTTGGCGCGCGAGGACATCGATCCGCAGCGTCTGCACGTCGAGGCGGCTCTGATTGCCACCCGGGCCGACGTCCGCGAGGAGATCGACCGCCTCAAGGCCCACATCTCCCAAGCTCGTGAACTTCTGGCGAGCGAGGCCGCTGTCGGCCGTCGGCTCGACTTCCTGGCCCAGGAGTTCAACCGGGAGTCCAACACCCTCTGCTCCAAGTCCAACGACACGGCCCTGACGCGGATCGGCCTCGCCCTGAAGGCGGTGGTCGATCAGTTCAAGGAGCAGGTCCAGAACGTCGAGTGAAGCCAATGACCGACCAGAAACACGTCCGCTTTCCCCGTCGTGGGTTGATGTTCGTCATTTCCTCTCCGTCTGGGGCCGGCAAGGGCACGCTGTCGCGTAACATCCTCGATACCGATCGCGACATGACGTTGTCGATTTCGGTGACGACGCGCGACCGTCGCCCCAGCGAGATCAACGGCGTACACTATCACTTCATTTCCCAGCAGCGCTTCCTGTCGATGCGAGACGGTGGTGAGCTCCTGGAGTGGGCCGAGGTGCACGGCAACTACTACGGAACGCCCCATGCCCCTGTGGAGGAGGCCTTGGCCTCCGGCCGCGACGTGCTGTTCGACATCGACTGGCAGGGCGCCGCGCAACTGCGCGAGAAGATGGCGGCCGACGTCGTCTCGGTGTTCATTCTGCCGCCGTCGATGGCCGAACTGCGCTCGCGCCTCACGCGCCGGGCCGAGGATGCGCCCGAAGTGATCGAGAAGCGGCTGGTCAACGCCAGGCGCGAGATCGCCGAGTGGTCCAACTTCGACTATGTGGTGGTCAATGACGACCTCGACGCCGCCTTCGCTGATCTGACCGCCATCCTGCGCGCAGAGCGCAGTCGTCGGTCGCGCGCAGCCGAGGGCATCGAGGGTTTTGTCGGAGCGCTTCTGGCCTGACGCCTATCGCATCGCCTGCCAAGCGTTGGCGATGTCGACGAATCCCTTGACCGGGATCGTCTCGGCGCGTGCCGTCGGATCGACGCCGGCGGCGGCGCAAAGGGCAAGAGAATCGACGCCGAGGGTCTTGAGGCTCTGCCGCAGCATCTTGCGGCGCTGGCCGAAGGCGGCGGCGGTGACCGCCTCAAGGTCTGCCTGAACGCAGGGCAGGGGCTCTGGGCGTGGAGCGAAATGAACCACCGTCGACGTCACCTTCGGCGGCGGCACGAAAGCCTTGGGCGAAATGTCGAACATCTGTGTGGCGTAGGACCGCCATCCGCAGAGTACGCCGAGGCGGCCATAGGCATCGTCGCCGGCGGGGGCTGTGATGCGGTCGGCCACTTCCTTCTGGAACATCAGCACCATCGCCGTCCAGCGCGGCGGCCAACTTGCCGGGGAAAGCCAGCCGGTAAGGAGCGGCGTCGCGATGTTGTAGGGCAGGTTGGCCATGATCACGGGCGGTTCGTCGCCAAGGGCGGCGCTGTCTACCTCAAGCGCGTCACCTTCGATGATATGAAGCCGGCCGGGATAGTGGGCGGCGATCTCTTCCAGGGCGGCGATCGCCCGGCGGTCGCGCTCGACGACATGCACGCGCGCCGCTCCGGCGGCGAGGATGGCGCGCGTCAAGCCTCCGGGACCCGGGCCGATTTCGACGACGGTCCGGCCGGCGAGGCTGCCGGCGGCGCGGGCGATGCGAGCAGTCAGGTTCAGGTCGAGCAGGAAGTTTTGCCCGAGGCTCTTCAGGGCCGACAGACCGTGCCGCTCGATGACGTCACGCAGCGGCGGCAGGTCGTCGATCTGGCTCATGCCGAGGCTCCGATCGCCGCCATGCGTCCGGCCATGCCGAGAGCTGCGATCAGGCTGGATGGGTCGGCGACACCCTGACCCGCAATGTCGAGCGCCGTGCCGTGGTCGGGCGACGTGCGAACGAACGGCAGGCCGAGCGTCACGTTGACGGTTTCGTCGAAGGCGATGGTTTTCACCGGTATCAGCGCCTGATCGTGGTACATGGCGAGCACCACGTCATACGTCTTGCGCGCGGCGGTGTGGAACAAGGTGTCGGACGGCAATGGCCCACGCGCATCGATGCCTTCGGCACGAAGCGCGCTGACCGCCGGCACGACGATCTCCATGTCCTCGCGTCCCATGGCTCCCTCTTCGCCGGCATGCGGATTGACGCCGGCCACTGCAAGGCGCGGTCGCGAGATCCCGAACTTCGTCTTCATTTCCCGGTCGACGATACGAGCGGCGTTGATGATCATCTCGCCGGTGAGTGTCTTTGGAACATCGCGGAGGGCGATATGAACGGTGACCGGAACGGTCGCCAGCTCCGGACCTGCGAGCATCATGATCGGCTCGTGGGGAGCATCTGGCCAGAACCGGCGGGCAAGCTCGCCGAGAAACTCGGTATGCCCGGGGAACTTGAAACCGGCGGCATAGAGATTCGATTTCTGGATCGGTGCGGTGACGATGCCGGCCGCAAGACCACCTCGGATGTGCCGGACCGCCGTCTCGATGGCGGCGATCGTGGCTGCCGCCGTCACGCCCGACAACTCGCCGGGCCGATCTTCGACTGGATGGCCGAGGTCGAACACCGGCAGGGCATCGGCAAATGCGTCGCATGCCGTTTCTGGCGTTGCCACGGCAAGCGGTATCTCAAGCCCAACGCGATCGAGACGGCTTTGCACGAAAGCTGGATCGCCTACCACGTAGAAGGGCGAGAGCTCCTTCTCTCGCCTTTGGCGCCACGCCTTCGCGATGATCTCCGCTCCAATGCCCGCAGGCTCGCCGACTGAAACGGCGAGAGGAAGTCTCGGCTTGTTGGCGGACATGTGCGACCTGCTCAGCGATAGACGATATTGGCTCTCTGCCGCAGCTCCTGGGTGAGCTTCTTCGAGGTCTCCTCGCCACGCTTGTCGAGAGCCTCGGCGTCGAGCCCCGCCGCGACGGCGGCTTCTCCCGTCACCGCGATCTTGTTGCAGATCGCATACATCTCGAAGCCGAGGTCGGAGCGCTCTGGCGGTGTCAGGCGCCCTTCGGCGGTCTTCTCAAGCGCGTCCTTCAAACCCGGAGGCACTTCGCTCGCCAGCTTGCGACCGACATTGACGATGGCCACTTCCTTGAGGCTTCTGGCGAGAGCGAGCCCTTCATTGCAGCTGCGGAACTTCCCCCGCAGGGCCTCGGCTTCGGCTTTCCGGCGATTGACCACAGCCGGCGAGGCGCTCCTCTGCACGGCGAATACCACGCGCTGCAGCATGTAGTCGTTGGCGGTGACGGCGTCGGCGTTCTTCTCGCGGTTACGCATCTGCTGGATCAGGTCGGCGGACTCTGCCTTGATATCCTGCTGAATCTTCGACCGTACGATGCGTCCCCAGACCATCTGCGCGCGGATACGATCCTTGAAGGTCTTGATGGGCACGCCACCCGAGCCAAGCGCCTTCTCGAACTGCGGGAGCGTCATCTTGGAACGCGAAGCGATGCTGGTCAGGGCGGCAACCACCGCGTCCTCGCTGACCACGACCCCGCGCCGCGCACCGTCCTGAAGGCGAAGCTTCTCGTCGATCAGCTCTTCCTGCGCCGCCTTGGCGGCCGCACCGGGTGACAGATGCATGGCAAGCTGGAGCAGGCGGGCACGGCCCTGAACATCCATCGTCGTGATCGCCTGATCGTTGACCACGACCTTGATCGTGCTCGCCGCCTGAACGGGCGAAATCACGGCAAAGCCTGCGGGCGACAACGAGACCACCGCAGCTATGGTCGCGGCCAACAACGCGCCCCGCATGTTTCTCGCGATCGTCACGATATGCTGCATGTCTACCTTCTCCACCCGTTGTCATCCGAACCGTCGGAGCATTTAACAACGGATTTTGTCAAGTCGATGGTCTGCAAAATCAAAGCGTCCGGTGATCGGACGCACTATTTGCCGAGGCCAACTGAAGTGCTGACCTCACCCAGCGTCCGGAAACCCGCGCGGAGATAGAAGGTCTGGTCGCTCGGGTTGGTGGTCAGGTCGTTCGAATAGGAGAACGAGACCGAAAACTCTTCCGCGTCGTAGGCCAGCCCGAAGGCATGCCGGACAAACTCATCACTGATCAGGTCGTAGCGGCTCGAGCCAAACACCCGCCAGTTCTCTGTCAGGCGAAGGCTGGCGGACGCTTGCAGCTCCGAGCGATCTTCGTCGATGCCGAGGTCGGGCTGAGAGCGGATATAGGCGTAGGTGAGGGCGGCCGTGAGTGGCCCGCCGATGCCGAGAATCTGGCCATCGAAGCGGTTGACCTCGAAATTCTCGTTATCGAAGCGGACGCCGCTGCTGGCGAGGAACCCGGTCTTGGTGCTGAGGCTGAGACCCGCGACATAGTCCGACACGTCCGACTCGAGGCCTGAGTACGAACCGGTACTGTATTGGGTCGCCTTGGCGAAGGAATTGACGCCTGCGAGCTGGAACGACTGGCCGAACGTGCCGCTGACGCCGAAACCGTGACTGAAGGAGCCGGAATAACGAACGCCGACGTTGGCGCGCGTGCCACCTTCGACCCGGTCGAAACCAGAGAACTTGTCGTAGTCGAACAGGTTGTTGGCGTCGAAAACGAGGCTCTGAGCGTCCTCGTTGGGAATGTAGGTCGCTTCCAGCTCGTTCGGGCGAACGATCAGTTGGGCGATCGGTTCGATGATCTGGTTGCCGATCGGCGAGGTGATCGCCACCGGGTAGCTATACTCAAGGCCAGCCGCAGGCATTCCGCGCACCAGCATCCCGCTCGACGTTTCCGGCAAGACGCTGCTGTTGTGCGGGTTGGAGAAGATGGCGTCGCCGCGGAAGTAAAGGAAGGGCGTCGTCACGCCGCCGGTCTGGTCGACCATGCGTCGGCGCCACATGGCGTCGATGCTGAGACGATCGAAAGTCCCGGCAGCGGCCCGCACGCGGGTCTTCTCGCCCGCATCCAAAACGCCATTGCCGTTGCTGTCGATTTCGTAGATGTCGTCCTTGGTGCGGGTGATGTTGGTGAAATTGGTCGTGAGTGAGGCCTCGCCGCCCCAGATCGGATCCTTGGCGTAAACCTTGTAATCGATCACCGGGTAGACATACGGCTGCTTCTCCTGAAGGTCGCGATCCTGCGCCAGCTGTGATGTCTGCGAGTCTTCCTGCTGCACGAAGAAGCCGTATAGCGTCGCGTCGAAGCGGTTTCTGCCGTGGGCTCCCGTCAGGTGGATATCGTTCACCGCCACGTCCGAGTTGCCGGACTTGAGCCCGTAATCGTCCATGAAGGTGGTGTCGCTTGCCACCGCGATGTTCCAGCCCCAAGACCAGTTCTGATTGATCGTGAAGGTACCGCTCGACTCCACGGAGCCGCGCCAAAGCTCATCGCCCGACCTGCCGGCGAACGCCTCGCGTGCATTCTGATGGATGCCGGACAACGTGATCGAATACTTGCCGCTTTCCAGTCGTTGCCGCCACTCAGCCGAGAACAGCAGGCCTTGGCGGGAGTAGACGGTTGGTGTCAACGTCAGGCCATAACTCGGGTCGAGTGACACATAGTAAGGCACCTTGACCGAGTAGCCGAGCGTCTTGCTGCGTTCTACGCTTGGCATGAGGAAGCCGGTCTTCTGCTTCACCGACGGGTCGGGCTGGGACAGCACCGGCACCCATGCAAGCGGCACCCCCAGAAATTCGAAGGTGGCGTTCTCGAAGACGACCGTCTGTTCCTTCTGCTTGTGCAGAATGCGATTCGCCTTGATCTGCCAGATCGGCTTCTTGCCCTTCACGCCGTTGCAATCGACGCAGGGCAGATAGGTGCCGTCGTTCATGACGGTCAGGTCGCCATTGCTCCGCGTGGCGTTTCGCGCCGTGAAGGCAACGCGCTCTGAGGTGATGAGCTCCAGCCCCTCCATCACGCCGTTGGCAAGGTCGTTGTCGAGGTCGATTCGGTCGCCTCGGGCCACGTTGCCGGCGGGGTCGGTGATCTCGACGTGGCCAATGGCCGTCACGCGCTTGTTCTTGCGATCGACCGCCACCTCGTCGGCGACCACCACGTGATTGAGATAGTAGATGACGACCCGACCGGTCGCCGTGACCGAATCGCGATCCATGTCGTAGGCCACCGTATCGGCCTCGATCATCATCTTCTCGTCGCTGGTCGGCTGCTTGGCCGAACTGATCATGCCAGTCAGGGAAGTGTCGGTCACGAACTGGGCAAAAGCGCCGACGGGCAGGAAGACGAGAATCGACGCCGCCACGCCGCACAATAGGCGCGCAGCGGCTTTCGGCTCCGATGCCTGCGATACGACAAGTCTAAGCACGCTCACCCATCCTCGCGGAACAACAGAACCGTGGAACCCAGCAAGATCGCCACAACCGAAGGCGCCCACGCGGCAAGAACCGGAGACACCAGCCCCTCGCTGCCCAGCGAACGGGCAACCTCGATGATGACATAAAGCACGAAGCCGGCGACGACGCCACCGAGAATCATCTTCTCGCCACCGCCATATCGTGCAAATCCCAATGACACTGTGGCAGCGATGAGCACCATCGACGCCAGCAGCAGTGGCCGTGCCAGGAGCGCTTGATACTGAAGGCTGAATCTGTTCGCCGGCAGCGATGAGGCGCGGGCCTGGGCGATTGCGCCCGGCAGTTGCCAGAAGGAAATGCTGTCGGGAGAGCCAAGGCCGCCGGCCACCTGCTCGGCAGTCAGTGCTGTCGGAAGAGAGTAGCTGTCATGGCGTTCCGGGACGCCATTGCCCCCGGTGACCGTCACCTCCGAAAGATTCCACCGACCTGGCTCGAGATGTCCGATTCGCGCTTCGACCCGATCTGTGAGCATGCCGTCGGCGCCGAACACCCAGAAGGTCGGTTGCAGGATCGCGCGGCCGCCGTTCGAGACGCCCTCGGTATGCAAAACGGCGTTGCCGTCTCCGGTGCGCTGCCGTGTCCAGCTCGGCGTGGCCGATCCGGACAGCAGCGTAGTCATGACGCTCGCGCGCGAACCTACGAGAATGTCACTGGACAGGTTCCGGGCCGCCGTTGCTAGCGGATTGTAGACCGTTGACGCCGCCACGCCGAGCAAGACGGCAAAGACGAGGGCGGGCAGGGTGAACTGCCAGACGGAGAGCCCCGCCGCCCGCGCGATCATCAGCTCCGAGCCGCGCGACAGCGTGACGAAGGCGGCGATCGAACCCAGCAGAACCGCGAAGGGCAGGACCTGTTCCATCAAGGCTGGCACACGCAGCGCCGAAGCGGCGATGACAAGCGGCACCGAAATGTCGCTACGGCCACCGGTGGAGCGCAGCAGCTCGATCGAGTCGATCAGGAAGACCAGTAGAAAGATGCCGACGAACACGCCCAGAATCCAACCGGCGAAACGCAGCGTGAAATAGGTGGCGAGCGACCGGCCGATCATCGGGCGGCCTCCTGGCGGCCTGCCATCGCACGCCTCAGGCGTTCGATCAGCTTGTCGGCAGGGCCGGTGGAAACGGACGGATGGACGCCGACGCCGATCATCACCGCGAAGACGACGGCGAGCAGCGACGGCGCGATGACGGCCATGAAGGAGATCTCGGGCGATCCCTTGGAGATGCCCATGACGGCGAAACCGAGGACGCGGACCACCGATCCCACGATGATGGCCATGGTCACCGGCAGCGTCTGGCCACGACGATTGCTGGTCGGAAAGCCGAGGAACAGGAACACGGCGAGCGCTTGGGCCAACGGATAGATCGGCTCGGCGATGCGGTTCATGATTTCCGGGGCGATTTCCGGATCGTCGTCCGTCTTGCGCATCTCGAACAACTCACCGAGCGTTCGCTCCGACAGGCCGTAGCTGGCATCGCCGGCCTTCGATGTGAGCTGGCTGAGGTCGAAGGCGTAGGAGCCGAAGGTAACGAAGGTATTGGCGCCGCCATTCTTGGCTTTCCGCTCGACGGTTCCCTGTTCCATCACGATCATCGGTCGGCCCATCACCTCTGCGACGCGGCCGCGCTTGGCGGAGTAGGTGTAGGAGAACTCGGGACTGCGGTCGTCGAGAATGAACAGATCGAGCAACGACCCGTCCCCATCGCGATTGCGAATGTGAAAGGTCAGTCCGGCATCGATCTGGGTGAAGCGGCCGGGTTGTATGACGTTGGCGACGATATCCGCCCGCACCGTCCGCATCATGTCGTAGACGGTGCGCGAAGACGTCGGGGCGATCCAGAAGGCCAGCACGGCCACGAAAGCGGAGACCGTGAGCGCCGCAGCGATAAAGGGCAGGGCGAAGCGTCGTTGCGACACGCCAGCCGCGGTGATGGCGACAATGCCGCTATCCGCCTGAAGCCGCTGCAACACCAGGACGAGAGCCACGACCAGCGCAAAAGGCGCCACCACGCCGAGAACGCGTGGCATCGAGAGCATGGTAAGGCCGAGATAGACGGCGATCGCCTGCCCCTTGGCGGTGACCAGATCGAAACGGCGGAGCGCCTGGGTCACCCATGCGATGCCGGCGAGCGTCAGCATCACGCCGAGGAAGGCATAAAGCGTTCGCGAGAAAAGGTAGGTGCCGAAACGTCGCATCGTTGATCCATGTCGAGCCTGCCGAGGGCAGGACAGCCGAGGCTAGCAGCCCTATAGTGAATTCTTCCTTCTCGAAAAGGGTAAATTTTTGAATCCGCTTCCTCGTCCGTCGTCGGTGGCGGCGTCGGAGCGAAACTCCAGTCTTGCTCTCTCTCCCATCAAGCGCCACATTCGGCCGGCATGTCCGGACCGCACTCGATGATGGGTGCTCGGCAATCAGGAAGATATCATGGCGGCTGCTCCCTCTCTTTCTTTCTCCAAGACTCTCGAGGCTGATGCCCCGGTATTGGTCGTTCTCGTCGATCCGGACAACAAGGCCGGTCCCATGGGAAGCGCCGTGATCGACCAGTTGACGGGCGGCCTCGATCGTGCGGTCGCGGCCACTGGCTTTTCCGGAAAGTCCGGCTCGTTTCTCGATCTTCTCGCCCCGGCTGGCCTGTCGGTCGGCCGACTGATTCTGGCCGGTACGGGTGCGGCGGCCGAGTTCGACGAGACGGCCGCGCTGAAGCTGGGAGGGCAGGTCTACGGCAAGCTGAAGGAGCTCAAGATCAAGGCCGCGACGGTGGTTCTTGAAGGAGCCGCTGGTCCGCTTGGCCCCGAGCTGGGCGCCGAGTTTCTTTTGGGCCTGCGCCTCAGGGCCTACGAGTTCGACAAGTACAAGACGGTGAAGAAGGACGAGACCGGCGGTCCCGTCGCCGTCACGGTTGTTGCCGAGCATGCCGGCAAGCTCAAGAAGGCCTGGGCCGAGGTCGAGGCGGTGGCCGACGGCGTCGTGATTGCCCGTGACCTCGTCCATGAGGCTCCGAATGCGCTCGGGCCGCAGGAGTTCGCCGCCGAGGCCGAGAAGCTGAAGAAGCTGGGCGTCGAGGTTGAAGTTCTTGGCGAAAAGGATCTGCGCAAGATCGGCATGGGCGCTTTGCTCGCCGTGGCCCAAGGCTCCGTCCGGCCGCCGCGCGTGGTCGTCATGAAGTGGAACGGCGGCAAGGATGGCGACAAGCCGGCCGTGTTCATCGGCAAGGGACTGGTCTTCGATTCGGGCGGCATCTCCATCAAGCCGGCTGGCGGCATGGAGGACATGAAGGCCGACATGGGCGGCGCTGCCGCCGTCACCGGTCTGTTCCGTGCGCTGGCTGGCCGCAAGGCGAAGGTCAACGCCATCGGCCTGCTCGGCATCGTCGAGAACATGCCGGACGGCGGCTCCTACCGCCCAGGCGACATTCTGACCTCGCTGTCGGGCCAGACCATCGAGGTGGTCAACACCGATGCCGAAGGGCGTCTCGTCCTCGCCGACGTGCTGACGTATGCGGCCGATCGTTTCAAGCCGGCGTTCATGATCAACCTCGCCACGCTCACCGGCGCCATCGTGGTGGCGCTCGGCGCTCAGATGGCGGGGCTCTTCTCCAACGATGATCAGTTGGCCGGTGATCTGGTCAAGGCTGGCGAGGACACCGGCGAGCGCCTGTGGCGCATGCCGATGGGGCCGGAGTACGACAAGCTGATCGACAGCCGCTTTGCCGACATGAAGAACTCGGGCGGCCGCAACGCCGGCTCGATCACGGCGGCGCAGTTCCTGAAGCGCTTCGTCGGCGATACGCCTTGGGCGCATCTCGATATCGCCGGCACCGCCATGTCGAGCCCGGAGACCGACATCAACCGGGCCTGGGCCTCCGGCTTCGGCGTGCGCCTGCTCGACCGGCTGGTGCGCAACCGCTTCGAAAGCTGAGAAAAGCGCGGCCGGTGCCTTCGGGCGCCGGCCGTTGCCGTGTGTCGGGCGAAATGATCGATGACTGAGGCCCTCTTCTACCATCTCGACGGACAGCCTCTCGAACGGGTTCTGCCGGTGCTTCTGCAGAAGTCGGTCGAACGTGGCTGGCGCGTGGTGGTTGAGGCCGGAACGCCGGAGCGATTGGCAGCGCTCGACAGTCATCTCTGGACCTTCGACGACGCGGCCTTCCTGCCGCACGGCACCGCCGCCGATGGCCATGCGACGTTGCAGCCGGTCTACCTTGCCGCCGGTCCGGAGGTCCCCAATGACGCCACCGTTCGATTTCTGGTCGACCGCGCGCCGTTACCCGACGATACTGAGCGTTACGAGCGTCTCGTGCTGATCTTCGATGGCACCGACGAGACCGCTCGCGCCGAAGCCCGCGCCGCGTGGAAGACGCTCAAGGAGCGTGGCGTGAACGTCACCTACTGGCAACAGGATGGCGAGGCGCGATGGACGCGCAAGGCATGAAAAGGCAACAATTGCCCGTTCCACTTGTTCATGTCCCGAAAAGACCTCTGACATTCGCCACCGCTCTCAGCTAGAACCACGATCATGAACACCGTCGTCCGCTTCGCGCCGTCTCCAACCGGCAACATCCACATCGGCAACGCCCGACCGGCGCTGTTCAACTGGCTGTTCGCGTTGAAGACCGGCGGCCAGTTCATCCTGCGTTTCGATGATACCGACCGTGTCAGGTCAACCGAGGAGTACGCGGCCAACATCGCCGCCGATCTCTCCTGGCTCGGCATCCGGCCGCATGCATCCTTCCGCCAGTCGGATAGGCTCGACCGTTACGAGGCGGCCAAGGCCGATCTCATCGCCAAGGGTTTGCTCTATCCCTGCTACGAGACGGCCGAGGAACTCGAGTATGCCCGCAAGCGCCGGCTGGCTCGCCATTTGCCGCCAATCTACGATCGGGCCGCCCTGAAGCTGACGGATGCGGACCGCGCCCGACTGGAGGGCGAGGGACGGCAGCCGCACTGGCGCTTCCTGCTGCCCAACTTCGATGGCGACCCGCTGTCGCCGAGCCGCCATGTCGTGCATTGGCAGGATCTATGCCGCGGCGAGGAAACGGTCGATCTCGCCTCCCTGTCCGATCCCGTCCTGATCCGGGCCGATGGCACCTATCTCTATACCCTGACGTCGGTGGTCGATGACATCGACACGTCCGTCACCCACATCATTCGCGGCGGCGACCACATCACCAACACCGGCGTTCAGATGGCCCTCTTCGAGGCCTTGGGCGGGACGGTACCGATTTTCGCCCACCACAACCTTCTGACCGACGCAACCGGCGAGGGCTTTTCCAAACGGACGGGATCGCTGTCCTTGCGAACCTTGCGCGCCGATGGCTACGAACCGCAGGCGGTGGCCTCTCTGGCCGTCAATGTCGGTACCTCGCATGCCGTCGAAACGATCAGGTCGCTCGACGAGCTCGCCGCCGATTTCGACCTCGCCGCCGTTTCCCGCTCGTCTGCCCGGTTCGATCCGAGCGAGCTCAAGACGCTGAATGCCCGCATCGTCCATGGGCTGGACTTTTCCACTGTCCGCAAACGTTTGACCGATCTTGGCATTCCCGCCCATCCGGCTTTCTGGCAGGCGGTGAAGGGCAACTGCACACGTCTTTCCGACGCTGCCGAATGGTGGAAGTTGATCACCGGCCCGGTCACCTCCTTGGTGGACGAGTCCGATCGCGAGTTCCTGGAGGCGGCGCGAGATGTCCTGCCACCGGAGCCGTGGACCGACGACAGTTTTCGCGAGTGGACGACGGCCTTGAAGGCCAGGACCGGTCGCAAGGGGCGCGACCTGTTCCTCCCCTTGCGCAAGGCGCTGACCGGCCTGGACCATGGACCGGAGCTGGCTCCGCTCCTGCCTCTGATTGGCGCGAAGGCCGTGAGGGAGCGTCTGTCGACTGCGACCGGAGGCTGAACGTTGCATGCAAAACCCTGGCAGAAGCGCGACGAGGTGGTGGGTTGGCCTGTCCGCCATCCTCTGCCTTTTGGCATTGGCTGAGGCTCGCGCCGGCGAACCGACGTGCGATCCGCTCGCCATCGACCTCACCGTGACGCCGCAGCGTACCTTGATCTACCCGAGCCTCAAGGAAACCTTGAAGGTAGAGGCGGCTCGTCCGGAGTGGGCCGACATCGTGTTGATTGGCGACTCGCTGTTCGCGGGGTGGCGCAGCGATCTGCCGGCCGCTTTTCCATCGAGCTCGATCTACGACTTCGCAGTGGGTGGCGACCGGGCGCCGAACGTTCTGTGGCGTCTGGAGAGCACCGACCTTTCATCGCTTCGTCCCTTGGCGGCCGCGCTCTTGATCGGAACCAACGATCTTGCCGCCGGTACGCCCGCCTGCGCGGTGGCGACCGGCATCGAGACGATTGTCGAGCGGCTTCAGGTCATCTGGCCAAAGACGCCTGTCTTCGTGCTGACCATTCCGCCGCGCGGCGCCGATTTCCATGCCCTCGACGACCGGCGGCTTGAGGTGAACCGGGCTATTGCAACGCTCGCCGACCGCTTGCCCAACGTGCACGCCGTTGCGATCGACGACGACGCCTTCACTTGCGGGCAGTACGACAAGTCGAGGCAAGCCAATGCTGCGGCGCAACGGCTGTCCTGCGGCAACTATGCCGACGACAATCTCCATTTCTCGACAGCCGGATATGTCGTGCTGGGAAACACACTCCGGGCCGCTGCCAAGGCCGCGCTCGGCAAGGATGTCTTTCACTGAAGGTCTTGGCCGCTCGCAACGGGCGCTTATATGTCGGCATGACGGTTGGAGCCCAACCGGGCCGCCGATAGCCGGGATGCCATGAAAATGCGTGATGTCGTGAAGTCGTTCTTGGGGATTGTCGCCCTGGGTCTCGCCGCTGTCGTTCCCACGGTCGCATCGGCGGCGTCCGACGAACCCGACCTGATCTTCAAGCGGTCGACGGTCTGGCATTTCCTGACGCCCGACCACAAGCTCGCCGTCTACGCCATCGACGACCCCCTGGTGGAGGGCGTCGCCTGCCACTTCACGCTGCCGGAGAAAGGCGGCGTCGAAGGCATGTTCGGTCTCGCCGAGGAAACCTCCGACATCTCGCTCGCCTGCCGGCAGGTCGGCCCGATCAGCTTCAAGGAGAAGTTCGAGCAGGGCGACGACATGTACAAGCAGCGCCGTTCGCTGTTCTTCAAGAAGATGCAGATCGTCCGGGGCTGCGACGCCAAGCGCAACGTCCTCGTCTATATCGTCTATTCGGACAAGCTGATCGAGGGTAGCCCCAAGAACTCGACCTCCAGCGTGCCGATCATGCCCTGGGGCGACACCCCGGCGCTGAAGTGCGGCGACTGGCTGAAGTAGACAGGGGGGTCGGCGCATCGCTATCGTCGAGGTGCCGACGCCGTTTTTTTACCGCTTCCCTTGACGACGAACCGCGTTTCGCGGCATATCGACGGCCATGTTCCGGGACGCGCGCATCACCATTACCGCTTGCATTATTTGTGGCTGAGCTTCACGCCGGCCGCGGACGTCCCCGTCACGATCTTTCCGAAGACCAGAACGGATGATGGCTTCCCCCGGCCGGCCCGGTGGTGACGTATTATCGCGTTTGATGGCAAGGGGAGACGGGCTTTTGGCAATCAGGCTCTACAACACGCTGACGCGTGGCAAGGACGACTTCGTTCCGATCGATGCCGGCAACGTTCGCATGTACGTCTGCGGCCCGACCGTCTACGACTTCGCCCACATCGGCAATGCCCGGCCGGTGATCGTCTTCGACGTGCTCTTCCGTCTGCTGCGTCACCTCTACGGCGAGGCGCACGTCACTTACGTGCGCAACATCACCGACGTCGACGACAAGATCAACGCGCGCGCTGCCCGCGACTATCCGGGCGTGGCGCCGGTCGCTGCGATCCGCGACCTGACCGAGAAGACCTACGCCCAGTTTGAACAGGACGTGACCGACCTCGGCTGCCTCAAGCCGACGGTGACGCCGCGCGCCACCGAACATATCGCCGAGATGATCGCCATCATCGAGCGGCTGATTTCAGGTGGCTTCGCCTATGTCGCCGAGGGGCATGCGCTGTTCCACGTGCCGGCCATGGCCGACTACGGCAAGCTCGCGCGCCGTTCGCTCGATGACATGATGGCAGGCGCCCGCGTCGAAGTGGCGCCCTACAAGCGCGATCCGATGGACTTCGTGCTGTGGAAACCGTCGTCGGACGACGAGCCCGGCTGGGACAGCCCGTGGGGAAGGGGGAGGCCAGGCTGGCACATCGAGTGCTCGGCCATGAGCTGGAAGCACCTTGGCGAAACCTTCGACATCCATGGCGGTGGCGTCGATCTCGTGTTCCCCCATCACGAGAACGAAGTGGCCCAATCGCGCTGCGCCTTCCACAAGGATGTGATGGCCAACATCTTCATGCACAACGGCTTCCTGCAGGTCGAGGGCGAGAAGATGTCGAAGTCGCTCGGCAACTTCTTCACGATCCGCGAGCTGCTGGACGACTGGCCGGGCGAGGTCCTGCGCTTCAACATGCTGAAGACGCACTACCGCCAGCCGATCGACTTCACGATCAAGGGTCTGGAAGACGGTTGGAAGACGCTCGACGAGTGGCACGAGAAGATCCAGGCGCTGCATTTGGCGGAGTTTTGGGAGGCCCCTCCGGTCGAGGTAATCGATGCGCTCTGTGACGATCTGAATACGCCGCTTGTGATGGCTAATCTGCACTCCCTGGCATCCAGGGCAGATGGAGACGAAGAAGCACGGAGAGGGCTCGCCCGGTCGATGCGCCTTGTTGGACTGCTAGGGAAGACAGTGCAGCCTGTTTTTGATCGGTCAGAAGAGGTTCAACTCGCCATAGCTAATGCTCAACAGCTTCAAGCCCTTTTCAGAGAGCAGAAGAAACAGAAGACGGACGCAGTACTAGCAAAGGGTGGGGTCAGCGAAGCCACGGTGAAGGCGCTGATCGCCGCCCGCCTCGATGCGCGCAAGGCGAAGAATTTCGCCGAAAGCGACCGCATTCGCGACGAGCTCGCCGCGATGGGCGTGGTCCTGAAGGACACGAAGAACAAGGATACCGGCGAGATAGAAACCAGTTGGGACGTCAAGAGGTAGACGTCCTCAAGCACCAAGGGGAAACGCCATGACCATTCTGACCGGCGGCTGCCAGTGTGGCGCCATCCGCTTTTCCTGCGATGCCGGCAAAGTCTCGTCCGTGTCGATCTGTCATTGCCGCATGTGCCAGAAGGCTGTCGGCAACTACTTCGCGCCCTTCGTTGCCTTCGAATCCGGCGGGGTGACCTGGACGCGCGGGGAGCGGAAGATCTACCGCTCGTCCAACCACGTCTTGCGCGCCTTCTGCGCCGACTGCGGCACGCCGCTCACCTACGAGGCGGACGGTTTCGAACCGTCGATCGCCGCCGGCGCGCTCGACGATCCGGCAGCGCTGCCGCCGACCGTCCAGTATGGTGTCGAGGCCGAACTGCCCTTCACTGCGAGCCTGCCGTCTCTGAAGCGTGTCCGGACCGACGAAGGCTTCGAGGGGGCAGAGTTTTTGAACGACGTGATTTCCAACCAGCATCCCGACCACGACACCGCCGTCTGGCCGTTGCCGAAAGCCTGAACGATGACCGAACTGCGCAGCTACTACCCTGAGATCGAACCCTTTGAGACCGGCATGCTCGACGTGGGCGACGGTCACAAGGTCTATTGGGAACGCGTCGGCCGCAAGGGCGGTAAGCCGGCCGTTTTCCTGCACGGTGGTCCCGGCGGCGGCTGTTCGCCCAACCAGCGGCGCTGTTTCGATCCGTCCAAGTACGACGTCATCCTGTTCGATCAGCGCGGCTGTGGCCGGTCGACGCCGCATGCCTCGCTGGAGGCCAACACGACCTGGCATCTTGTCGAGGATATCGAACGTCTCAGGAAGATGATCGGCGTCGACAAGTGGCAGGTGTTCGGCGGGTCCTGGGGCTCGACGCTGGCGCTCGCCTATGCCGAGACGCATCCCGAGCGCGTCACCGAGCTTGTGCTGCGCGGTATCTTCGGGCTGCGCGACTTCGAGCTTCGGTGGTTTTACCAGTATGGCGCTTCGCTGATCCACCCGGAGAAGTTCGAGCCATTCCGTGAGCATATCCCGGAAGACGAGCGGCACGACCTGATCGCCGCCTATCGTCGCCGGCTGGTGTCCGAGGATCGGGCGACGCAGCTCGCCGCCGCCCGCACCTGGTCGCTCTGGGAAGGCTCGACGCTGACGCTCTTCCCCAATGACGACGTCACCTCCGGCTTCGTCGACGACGAGTTTGCCCTGGCTTTCGCTCGCATCGAGAACCACTACTTCGTCCACGAGGGGTGGATGCGTCCCGGCCAGCTGTTCGAGGACGCCGGCAAGCTGAAGGGGATTCCGGGTGTCATCGTCCATGGGCGGTATGACATGTGTACCCCGCTGCAGAATGCTTGGGATCTCCACAAGGCGTGGCCTGAAGCCGACCTTCGCATCGTCGAAGGGGCAGGGCACTCGCTTGTCGAGCCGGGCCTGCTGCATGAACTGATTTCGGCGACCGATCGCTTCGCCGAGTGAGTTGAACCGAGCCCAAGGCGAGCGGACCTCGCTCGCCGATTATCAAATGAGTGCGCGACCATGACGGACAAGGCCCGCCTTTATCTTTACGATACGACGCTGCGTGACGGAGCCCAGACCTCGGGCATCGACTTCTCGGTCGAGGAGAAGATCATCGTCGCGCGCCTTATCGAGGAGCTGGGCCTTTCCTACATTGAGGGCGGCTATCCCGGCGCCAACCCGACCGACGATGCCTTTTTCGCCGAAAAGCGGGTGACGAAGGCGCGCTTTGCCGCCTTCGGCATGACCAAGCGCCCGGGTGTGTCGCTCTCTAACGACCCTGGCGTGGCCGCGCTGCTCGCCGCGCCGGTCGACGCGGTGACATTCGTCGCCAAGTCCTGGGACTATCACGTCGACGTCGCGCTGAAGACGACGCTTGAGGACAACCTCGACTGTATCCGCCAGTCGGTCGAGGCTGCCGTCAAGGCGGGCCGCGAGGCTATCGTCGACTGCGAGCATTTCTTCGACGGCTACAAGGCCAATCCCGATTACGCTCTTGCCTGTGCCCGGACGGCCTTCGAGGCCGGCGCCCGCTGGGTGGTGTTGTGCGACACCAACGGCGGTTCCATGCCGTACGATGTCATGGAAATCGTCACGGCCGTCACGGGGCAGGTCCCCGGCGATCGCCTGGGTATCCACGCCCACGACGACACCGGGCAGGCGGTGGCAAACTCGCTGGCCGCCATCCGTGCCGGAGCACGTCAGGTGCAAGGGACGCTGAACGGTATCGGCGAACGCTGCGGCAACGCCAATCTCACCACCATATTGCCGACGTTGGTTCTGAAGGACGAGTTTGCCGATCGCTACGACACGGGCGTGACCGTGGAGCAGCTGAAGACCCTGACGCAGGTGTCGCGAGCCTTCGACGAGATCATCAACCGCGCTCCCAATCGGCATGCGCCCTATGTCGGCCTGTCGGCCTTCGCCACCAAGGCCGGTATCCATGCATCGGCGATCCTGAAGGATCCGCGCACCTACGAGCACGTCAGCCCCGATAGCGTCGGCAATCGCCGCCGCCTGCTGGTTTCCGATCAGGCCGGCCGATCCAACCTGTTCGCCGAGCTAGACCGGCTCGGCATCGTCTACGCCAAGGACGATCGTCGTCTGACCGGACTGTTGTCGGAGCTCAAGGAGCGCGAGGCGCGCGGCTATTCCTACGAAGCAGCGGACGCCTCCTTCGAGCTGTTGGCCATGCGTCACCTCGGCGGCGTGCCGCATTTCTATGACGTCATCTCCTATCGCACCATGGTGGAAAGCCGCATCAACGCCATGGGCGAGCGGGTGGTCGTCACGGAAGCGGTGGTGAAGGTGAAGGTGGACGACGAGATCCTGATGTCGGTGGCCGAGGGCAACGGTCCCGTCAATGCTCTCGATCAGGCGCTTCGCAAGGACATCGGCAAGTACCAGACCGAGATCGCGGCCCTGGAACTGGTCGACTACAAGGTGCGTATCCTCAACGGCGGCACGGGCGCCGTGACGCGCGTGTTGATCGAAAGTCTCGACCGCGCCACGGGGCGTCGCTGGTCCACGGTAGGCGTATCGGCGAACATCGTCGAGGCGTCATTCGAGGCGCTCGACGACTCGATCACCTACAAGCTCCTGAAGAACGGCCACGCCGGCGCCTGAGACGACTACATCTTGGCGATGGTCTCGGCGTCTCCGGCGACCCCGCCGTTTGAGCCGGCCGCCGCGAGCACGGTGGGCAGGATGTCGACGGCGCTCCGTGCCACATGATACCGCACATCGAAGCCCTCGCGGATGAAGGCTTGCCGGTTCATGTGGTCGATCAGGCCGACCAGCGGCTGCCAGAAACCATCGATGTCGGCGAGAACGATCGGCTTCTTGTGCTGTCCGAGCTGCGCCCAGGTGAGTTGCTCGACCACTTCTTCCAGCGTACCGATGCCGCCGGGCAGCGTCACGAAGGCGTCGGCCGCCTCGAACATCATGCGCTTGCGGGTATGCATGTCGGGAACGACGTGCAACTCGTCGACACCGTCGAGCATTCGCTCGCGGCTCACCAGAAACTCCGGAATGATGCCGGTCACCTGGCCGCCGGCAGCCATCACCGCGCGAGCGGTCGCCCCCATCAGGCCGACATTGCCGCCGCCATAGACGAGGCGGATGCCGTGCGCGGCCATGTCGGCGCCCAGACGCTCGGCGGCAGCCACATAGGCAGGGTTGCGACCATTTGCCGAGCCGCAGAACACACAGATACTCTTGATTTCAGTCATGTCTTTCTTGTCGCACCGCTGCGTCGCGGCCGTCAAGCGTCTGGTTTCGCCCAGCGAACCACCATCAGGTCACGAAGCCAGTCCCAGTCGATGGGCCGACAAGGTGCGCCCAAAAGTGCGGCTTTCTTGCATCGGTTCCACTGGAATCTGTTGTACCCTCAGGTCCTGGGAAACCTGTAGGCTGCCGTACTTGTGAGCCTAACCATATGAGTATAAAGCATGAAAAAATCCTCCGTGCCATGAATTGGCGCAGCTGAGGCACAAGAGTCGCCTTGATGGTAACTCAATTCATTGTGTTCGATTGGTCGCGACTCGGTGGATCATCGGTCGTGACTGTCGTTGGAAGGTGGATCGACCGGCGAGTGTCATTCGGTGGTTGGTCGATGCGGTTGTTTTTGTCGGCGTGGCCGATGGGGGCGTGGACGGGTGATGAACAAGAAACTTCGCACTATTCTGATCGGCGCCGTCGGCGTAATCGTCGTTCTTCTGGCCGGTCTGTTTTCAGGCGCGCTTGATGGCGTGCTACGTCAGCTCAACATTCAGCTCGCCGGCCATCCTGCAAGCGTGGCCGAGACCGTCGCCTCGAGTGATGTCGTCGCAACGCCCGCGCCCGCAAAGTCCGATGCCCCGGCGGCCGCTGCTGCCAGTCCCGCCGAAACGGTTGTCCCGATTTTCGACCTTGTTCGCGTCGAGCCCACGGGCGATGCGGTCATCGCCGGCCGAAGCGATCCGGACGCCAAGGTTGAGATTCTCTCGGGCAAGGATGTCGTCGCCAACGGCAAGGCCAACGATACCGGCTCCTGGGCGATCGTTCTCGCCGATCCGCTGAAGCCCGGCGCTCACGACCTTTCGGTTCGCGTGGTCGGCAAGGACGGCAAGGTCGCCTCCTCCGAGCAGTCGGTGGCCGTCTCCGTGCCGGAGGGGGGCAATGGCGACGTGTTGGTGGTCTTGAACCAGCCTGGATCGCCGTCCACAGTTCTTCAGGTTCCTGGACTCGAAGAAGCGCAGGCCAAGCTGGCCGACGCCGGTGTCGAACCCGCCGAGGCTTCCGACACCCAGCAAGTCGCCGCCGCAGAAGCTCCGATCGCTGCGCCCACACCCGCCGTCGAACCTCCGACATCGGCCAGCGCCACGGCGACGGCGACGGCCGGAAACGAGACGACGCCGGCAACTACCGCCCAGCCCGCCGAGCCCATTACCACCGAACCCGCTGCGACACCGGATGTCCAGCCGGCAACGGTCGAGATTCCCGCTCCGCCGGCCGACATGCTGGCTGCGGCCGGGACGCCCGGCGTGACACCCTCGACCGAAGCTCCTGCGACCGCAACAGCGCAGGCCGAACCTCCTGTGGCCGATACGCCAGCGGCCCCCGCTGCCGACAGCACCGCGGTGGCGTCCGAAAAGCCTGCGGAGGCGGCGCCGACTGCTCCTGTCGCCGAGCCCGCCGCCGCGCCTGCTCCGGCTCCCGAGGCCGCGCCAGCGGCAACCTCGGCTTCGGCCGTCACGATCGACGCCGTCGAACTCGAGAACGGCAATCGCTTCTACGCCGCCGGCTCCGCCGCGAATGGCGCGGTCATCAGGCTCTATGTCGACGACAAGGTGCTCGGTGACACCAAGGCCGAGAAGGGGCGTTGGCTTTACCAGGGCAAAGTCGAGCTTGCGCCCGGACAGCACCTCGTTCGCATCGACCAGATTGGGACCAATGGCGCGGTTATCGCTCGTGCCGAGGTGCCCTTCCAGATTGCCGAGGATGGCATTTCTGCCCCGACGTTGGCCTCAGGCGTCGGCTCGGCCCAGGCAGGAGCCGGGTCGGCTGGCGAAGCCAGGCCGGCGGAGCCGACAACCCTGATCATTCGTCGTGGCGATAATCTCTGGATGATTGCCAAGCGCTTGTACGGAAACGGGATTCGCTACTCGACGATCTATCAGGCGAACACCGATCAGATCCGCAATCCCGACCTGATCTATCCAGGCCAAGTGTTCGTGATCCCGGAGAGCGACGCCGCCTGGAGACCGATCGGTCAGTAACAATCCCGCCATCGCGCGCTCTGACCATGGCACGCGGTGGAAAAAGAGACTATCTCAGTGACGGCATGCCGCCCGGCGCGTTCGCGTCGGGCGGTTTTTTGAACAACGCGTTTCCGGTGGACCATGAGCGAAGTCGATCCCCGTGCCGACGGCAAGGCCAAGATCAGCGGCGACAAGTCGTTGTTGTCGACCCTGTTCCAGCTATGGCCCTACATGTGGCCTGAAGGGCGCGCCGACCTCAGGATGCGGGTCGTTCTGTCCATGGCGGCTCTCGTGCTCGCCAAGGTGATCACCGTTCTCGTTCCCTATCTCTACGCCTTCGCCACCGATGCGCTGGCGCCGAAAGCGAACGTGCCCGAACCGACGTTGATGTGGCTCACCTATCCGGTAGCCATGGTCGTGGCCTACAACGTCGGCCGCATATTGATGAACGGTTTCAACAATCTGCGCGACGCGCTGTTCTCCAACGTCAGCCAGTATGCTGTCCGTCGTCTTGCCAACCTGACCTTCGCCCACATGCACCGCCTGTCGCTGCGTTTTCATCTGCAGCGTCGCACCGGCGGTCTCACCCGCGTCATCGATCGTGGCGTCAAGGGTATCGAGTCCATCGTTCGCTTCACCATTCTCAACGCCATGCCGACGGTGCTGGAGTTCGGGCTGTCGGCGATCGTGATCGTGTTGAACTTCGGCCTCAGCTACCTGCTGGTGATCGGGGTCACCATCTGGCTCTACGTCTGGTTCTCCATTCGCTACTCGGACAAGCGAATCGCCATTCGTCGCCGCATGAACGACAGCGACAACGACGCCAATACCAAGTCGGTCGACAGCCTCCTGAACTTCGAGACGGTGAAGTATTTCGGCAACGAGAAGATGGAGGCGGCCCGTTTCGATGTGGCCATGGAGCGTTACGAGGCGGCCGCCAACGAAACCTGGTACTCGCTGTCCTGGCTCAACATGGGGCAGGCGGTGATCTTCACCGTTGGTGTCGCGTTTTGCATGGTGATGTCGGCGCATGAAGTCGTGGCCGGAACGCAGTCGCTCGGTGACTTCGTGCTGCTTAATACCCTCTTGATGCAGCTCGGCATTCCGCTCAACTTCATCGGCTTCATGTATCGCGAGATCCGTCAGGGCGTGACCGACCTGGAGCAGATGTTCGACCTTCTGGAAGAGCCGGCCGAGATTGTCGATGCACCGAATGCCACCCGGCTCGACGTGCGGGGCGGGGCGGTTCGTTTCGAAGACGTTCGCTTCGCCTACGATCCCGATCGGCAGATCTTGAAGGGTATCAGCTTCGAGATCCCGGCCGGAAAGACGGTGGCCGTGGTCGGTCCCTCCGGAGCCGGCAAATCGACCCTGTCGCGCCTTCTGTTCCGATTCTACGATGTCACCGCCGGCCGGATCACCATCGATGGCCAGGACGTTCGTGAGGTGACGCAGGAGTCCTTGCGCGCCGCCATCGGCATGGTTCCTCAGGATACCGTGCTGTTCAACGACACCATCTTCTACAACATCCGCTATGGTCGTCCGGACGCCGACCCCGAGGAGGTGCGCGAGGCGGCGCGTCAGGCCCGCATCGCCCATTTCGTCGAAGGACTGCCGGGCGGCTATGATACCCCGGTCGGCGAGCGCGGCCTCAAGCTGTCCGGTGGAGAGAAGCAGCGCGTCGCCATAGCCCGCACCATTCTGAAATCCCCGCCGATCCTGATTCTCGACGAGGCCACCTCGGCACTCGACACCAACACCGAGCGCGAGATCCAGGCCGAGCTCGATCGCGTGGCCGAGGGACGGACGACCATGGTCATCGCCCATCGCCTGTCGACCGTGGTCAACGCCGACGAGATCATCGTGCTGGAAAAGGGGCGGATCGCCGAGCGTGGCTCGCATGCCGAACTGATCGACAAGGGCGGGCTCTACGCCACCATGTGGGCGCGCCAGCGCGAGGCCGACGAAGCGGAGGCGCGGCTGGCCCGCGTCAAGGCCGAGGACGATCTTGGTATCCTTGGGCACGGCAGCAAGACTGAGCGTGAGGACCAGCCGACCTGAGTTGGCTTACTCCCAATAGCCTGCGGGCACGTTGCGTGCACGGCCATCGCCCATCCGGCCGCCGCCTCTTCCCGGCCCTTGCCAGGATGCCGGCGAGGGCGCCGAGTAGCCAAACATCGCCGCTGTCCTGTAAGGCATCGTCGTGACCCATCGGCCGACCGAGGGGAATGCGGCGATGACCAGGATCGTGACCGCGACGCCTACCAAAAAGCCTTTCATGGCTACCCCCTGATCCGATTGCTTCGATGGGGCAAGCCTAGATCCCTTCGAGGCCGAACATTCAGGCGAAAGGGTCGCAAACTGTCGGAAAGTGTATCGCTCTCGATCCGCCTCGCGTGAATCGTTCGATTCAAACGAACGGTTCGTGCATGACAATGCGTTGGTTTGCGATGAACTCTTGCGCGATAGGACGTCCGTAACGATGGATGCCTGAGCAAGAGAAAAATGTTTCAACAATCGGCCGAGTTATCGAAACCCGTTTCCTTCTTCACCCAGCAAGGCGCCGTTGTCCGCGCAATGCCCGGCATCGTCGCCTGCGCGGCGGTCGCCGGCATTGCCTACGGGCTGAGGATGCTACCCGGCGTCCATGACTTTAGCCCGATGATCATCGCGATCGCGCTCGGTATCCTGATCCGCAACACCGTGGGCACGCATTCGGCGCTGACCGCGGGTATCGGCTTTTCGATGCGCCGCCTGCTGCGGCTTGCCATCATTCTGCTCGGCGTCCAACTCACCTTCGGGCAGGTGGCGGAGACAGGGTTGAGGGGCGTCGGCGTCATTCTCGCCGTCGTTGCCTCCACCTTCCTGTTCACGCTGGCGGTTGGGCGGCTGTTGGGGGCCGATCCGCGTCTCACACGGCTGATCGCGGCGGGAACGTCGATCTGTGGCGCATCGGCCGTCGCCGCGGCGAACTCCGTCGTCGACGCCCATGACGAGGATGTCTCCTACGCCGTCGCCTGCGTCACCGTGTTCGGCTCCATTGCCATGTTCGCCTATCCGCTGCTGCAGGGCGTCATCGGGCTGAGCACGCGGGACTATGGTCTCTGGGCCGGTTCGTCCATTCACGAGATCGCCCAGGTCGTGGCGGCGACGTTTGCCATCGGCCGCGAGGCCGGCGATTTTGGCACCGTCGCCAAGCTGACGAGGGTCATGACCCTGGCGCCGATGGTCTTTGCGATGGCTGCGTTCCTTCCCTCTCTCGGCGAAGTTGGCTCGGAACGGCCGAAAGCTCCCCTGCCGCTGTTCGTGCTTGGCTTCATCGCCCTCGTTGCCGTCAACAGCGTCGTCGCCATCCCCTCCTCGCTGAAGGCGGAAACCAGCGTCGTCAGCACATTTCTGCTGACCATGGCGCTTGCCGCCATGGGGCTCGAGACCAGCGTCGCCAAGCTGAAGGCAAAGGGCCTGAAGCCGGCCCTGACCGGCGCCATCGCCAGTGTTTTCATTGCCAGCCTGAGCCTGATCTTGATAAGGCTGACCTGACCCTTCCGAACGCGGCCCTCAATGACCCTCGAACAGCTTCGCATCTTCGTTGCCGTCGCCGAGCGCGAACACGTCACTCAGGCCGCGCACGATCTTCATCTGACGCAGTCGGCCGTCAGCGCGGCCATCACCGCGCTGGAAGGCCGCTATGCGATCAAGCTGTTCGACCGCATCGGTCGCCGTATCGCGTTGACCGACGCCGGCCGCACGTTCCTGGAAGAGGCGAGGGCGATCCTGATCCGCGCAACCGATGGCGAAGCGGTGCTGTCCGATCTTGCCGATTTCCGGCGCGGCGAGTTGGCGATCGCTGCCAGCCAGACCATTGGCACCTACTGGCTGCCCCGCGTCATCCAGACGTTCAGGGTCAGCTATCCGGGAATCAGGGTGACGCTCGAGCTCGGCAACACCGAGTTCGTCGCCGGGCGGTTGCGCGACGGCGCCGCGCTCATCGGGTTCGTCGAGGGGCCGGTGGACGAGCCGAGCCTCGCCGTGGACACACTGTTCGAGGACGAACTCGTCCTGGTGACGGCCCCAGACGATCCCTGGCTGGCCACTGCCGGCAGCATGAGCGATCGCCTCCGGACGGCACGATGGGTGCTGCGCGAGAAGGGCTCCGGTACCCGCGTCGCGCTGGAACAAGCCCTCGCTCATTACGGTCTGTCGGCCGACGATGTCGACGTGGCGCTGGAACTGCCGTCGAACGAGACGGTTCGCGTCGCCGTCGAAGCGGGTGGAGGCGTCACGGTTCTATCGCACATGGTCGTTGGCGGCGCGCTGGCGGGCGGAACGCTGGCACAGGTGGAGACGCCGCTGCCGGGCCGCAGCTTTCACGCCCTTCGTCACCGAGAGCGCTATTTCGGCAGGGCGGCGGCGGCTTTCGTAGAGCTTGCTCGGTCCGGCCCCTTTTGTGCGGACTTGTCGCTGCCTACACGCTGATGTCGACCAGAAGGCCGACGCCTTTGCCGACGGCGGCCTGTGGCGTCTTGGACGCTACGGGCTGGACTTTCAGGAGCGAGTCGCGGTCGCCGTCCGGCTCCCGCTCATACGGTTTGCTCTCGGCGCTCGCGGTTTGGCGCATGACGGTGGAGATCTGGCTGCTCTGGGTGGCGCTTCCAATGTTCATTGTCGGCCTCCTGGCACGGTCACGCAGTTCGCCTTTCATGGACTGCCATACGTAATATGACGCTACCTCCTTGCCGCATTAAGAGTGGAGATATGAAAAACATCAGTGGTTTTAAGGTGTTGCAAAAGGCCGGTTAATCGCCCTGTGGAAACGGACGATCCCTTGCGGTTTCCGGTTACGCCAATGGTCGATATCCGGCGCAACGGAGGCACCCGGCGCCTCCCGCGGCGCGACCGACGGAAGGCCCAGCATGCTTGGGGATGGCTCTGCGTCCGACGACTTGCCGCATACTGGAGGCTCTCGGGCGTTCGTCTTGCTCGCGATCACTTGTCTCGCCCGAGACGGAGAACCATGATAGGCGGAACGGATACCGCGTTTTGGAAGTCAGGAATGCCGCTTCACATCATCAAGCTTTGCGTCGGCGTCGAGGCGGTCGAGGAGCTCGACCAGTGGTATCGCGAGGAAGTGCTGATCCACGCCGCTCGCGGCGAAGCCTATGAGCGCATCCATGTCACCCGCATGTTCCCGAAGCGGGTCGATGAAATCCTCGACGGCGGCTCGCTTTACTGGGTGATCAAGGGAATCGTTCAGGTTCGCCAGCGCATCCTCGATCTGCGTCCCATACGAGGCGGCGACGGCATCGAGCGGTGCGGCATTGTGCTTGATCCCGAACTGCATCGCACCGAGTACAAGCCTTGTCGCGCCTTCCAGGGCTGGCGTTACCTCGTCGACAAGGAAGCCCCAGCCGACATCCGGCAGTCGGAAATCGACGGCGATATTCCCGAGGGCATGCGCCGGGCGCTGCGGGAACTGGCGCTGATCTGACTCTCCCTTGGTCGGACTCGGCGCGATTTTGCTTGACGTCATCAGCCTGCGATGGTTTTTGTCCACCAACTTCGCTTCAGCAACTTTTGCCGAAGCGCCTTGTCGGACGATATCCATGTTGCGCGTTCAGCACATTCGGACATCCTTGATCGCTCCGCTTTCGCGGAACGCGGTTCCGACTTCCTACGGCTTTATGGGCTTTTATGCGTGGCATGCCTCTTCGGCGTGGCCGGTTCCGCAGCTGTCTGACTGACAGGCCCAGCGCGAGAACGAGCCCCGCCGAAAGGCGGGGTTTTTGCATTTGTGGCTTCGTGATCGCCCGCATCCGACCCTCGCGTCGGACAGGGTGAAGCGGACCACCGCCTTCCGCACCACCCAGCTGCGCGTCGCGCATTAGTGGTGGTGCTTCACCGGCGCCTCATGTAAAAGGCGCCAAATCCGGACTGCTCCGCGGCGGTTTTCGCGGAGCGACGCATCGAGAAGAAGAGTCGCGTCATGCCCTCCACCTGGAAGCCCGATTCCTGGCGTGCCCTGCCCATCGAGCAGGTGCCCGATTATCCCGACATGGCGGCGCTCGCCGCCGTCGAGGCGCGTCTCGCGAGCTATCCCCCGCTGGTGTTTGCCGGTGAGGCCCGCAAGCTCAAGAAGTCGCTCGCCAAGGTGGCCGCAGGCGAAGCCTTCCTGTTGCAGGGCGGCGATTGCGCCGAGAGTTTCGCCGAGCATGGCGCCGACAACATCCGCGACTTCTTCCGCGTCTTCCTGCAGATGGCGGTGGTTCTGACCTACGGCGCCGCGCAGCCGGTGGTGAAGGTTGGCCGCATCGCTGGCCAGTTCGCCAAGCCGCGTTCCAAGTCGACCGAAACCATCGAAGGCGTCGAGCTGCCGTCCTACCGTGGCGACATCATCAACGGCATGGAGTTCACGCCGGAAGCGCGAATTCCCGATCCGCAGCGCCAGGAGATGGCCTATCGCCAGTCGGCGGCGACGCTGAATCTGCTGCGCGCCTTCGCCGGTGGCGGCTACGCCAACCTCGACAACGTCCACAAGTGGACGCTTGGCTTCGTCAAGGGAACGCAGTCGTCGCGCTACCAGGAATATGCCGATCGCATCACCGAAAGCCTCGCTTTCATGCGGGCCTGCGGCATCCATCCCGAAACTGTCTCCGAGATGCGGACGACCGACTTCTACACCAGCCACGAGGCGCTGCTTCTCGGCTATGAGCAGGCGTTGACCCGCATCGACTCCACCACGGGCGACTGGTACGGCACGTCCGGCCACATGATCTGGATCGGCGATCGTACGCGCCAGCCCGGCCATGCGCATATGGAATACTGCCGCGGCATCAAGAACCCGATCGGCCTGAAGTGCGGCCCCTCACTGGCGCCTGACGAGTTGATCCGTCTGATCGATACGCTGAATCCGGACAACGAGCCGGGCCGGCTGACGCTGATCACCCGCTACGGCGCCGACAAGGTGGAAGATCATTTGCCCGGTCTCATTCGGGCGGTCCAGAGCGAAGGCCGTTCCGTGGTCTGGTCCTGCGATCCGATGCATGGCAACACCATCACGCTCAACTCCTACAAGACGCGGCCATTCGACCGCATCCTGAAGGAAGTTGGCGCGTTCTTCGACGTGCACGCCGCCGAGGGCACCCATCCCGGTGGCATCCACATCGAGATGACCGGGCGCGATGTCACCGAATGCACCGGTGGCGCCGTTGCCATCTCCGGTGAACAGCTTTCGGATCGCTACCACAGCCACTGCGACCCGCGCCTCAACGCCGATCAGGCGCTTGAGCTTGCCTTCCTGGTCGCCGAGCGCATCAAGAAGACGCGCGAGGGCCGCGAGCCCATGGAATGGGCGATCGCCGGCGAGTGAGAGAGCCATTCGAAGTGAGTTGAACGAGGAAAAGGCGCTCCGGAAGGGGCGCCTTTTGCATTGTGGAGCGACTGTCGGCTCAACTGCCTCAGCGGCCGTTCTCGTCTTTCAGCGTTTCCTTCTGGGTGATGAGACGGGCCGAATGCTGGCCGGACATGAAGATCCACAGCCAGCTCCAGGCCACGGCGAAGCGGCTGCGCGTTCCGATCAGGAAGTAGATGTGGGCGATACCCCACACCCACCAGGCAATGGCGCCCTTCAGCTTGATCCGGCCGAAATCGACCACGGCGGCACTGCGACCGATGGTCGCCAGGTTGCCCTGATGGCGGTAGACGAACGGGCCAGGCGCCGGCTTGCCGGCGAGGCGGTTCCGAATGATCTTCGCCACGTGGGCGCCTTGCTGCTTGGCGGCCGGCGCCACGCCCGGCACCGGCTTGCCATCGGTCGTCGTCACCGATGCCGTGTCGCCGATCACGAAGATGTCGGGTGCGCCGGGAACGGTAAGGTCGCTCTCGACGACAGTACGCCCGGCCCGATCGGCAGGCACACCTAGCCACTCGGCAGCGCGCGACGCCTGCACCCCGGCTGCCCACAACACCGTTCTTGCCGGCACGAACTCCTCGCCGATGCGCACCCCATCCGCCGAAATGTCGGTTACGGGCACGCCGGTTCGCACGGTGACGCCGAGCTTCTCAAGGGCTTTCGCGCCGTAGTCGGACATGTCGGGCGTGAACACCGGCAGGATGCGCGGTCCCGCTTCGATCAGCAGGATGCGGGCGCTGCGCGTATCGATCGAGCGGAACTCGTCGACCAGCGTACGGTGGGCCAGCTCGGCGATGATGCCTGCAAGCTCGACGCCGGTCGGACCGCCACCGATGATGGCGAAGGTGAGCAGCGCCTGCCTCTTCTCAGGATTGGTCTCCAGCTCGGCCCGCTCGAAGGCCAGAAGCACGCGCCGGCGAATTGTGGTGGCGTCCTCCAGCGTCTTGAGCCCCGGCGCGAAGGCCTCCCACTCGTCGTGGCCGAAATAGGCGTGGCGGGCGCCGGTGGCCAGCACCAGCGTGTCGTAGGCAATGGCGCTGCCGTCCCTCAGCTGCACGGTCTTTTCCTGCCGATCGACGCCGGTGACATGGCCCAGAATCGTCTTCACCTCCGGGCGATCTCTGAACAGGCGCCGCACCGGCCAGGCGATTTCCGACGTGGCCAGAAGCGTGGTGGCCACCTGATAGAGCAGGGGCTGGAACAGATGGTGGTTGCGCCGGTCGATCAGCGTGATGTCGACGGGCGCCCCCTTGAGATCGAGCACGAGTTGCAGTCCGGCGAACCCGCTTCCCACGACGACGACGCGATGACTGGTCATGAAGCTCTCCGACTGTCGTGACGATGAACCCGGTGACGGGCGTGAAGTGTCAAACATGGCCGAGGGCATTTCGAGGTCAAGAAATATCGCCTTCAACTCATTGTAAGTTCGCCTGAAAGTCGACGAAAGACGGCCAAACGACGGGGCGGGAGGCTGATACTTTCCAGCCAACAAGACCAAAGTCGCGTCTTTTGTCGGGAAAGTCGCGGGCAAGGAGGGGAGCGAACAAGCGCCTTTTGCGCCCCGGACGCCTGAAAAACCGAGCGATCTCTTCCAATCCAGCGCCGAAAAGGGTCTTCTGGACATGGCCGGAGAGTCGATTCGAGCCGCCGTCAAACGGTTCACCTAAACCAATTACAATCTTGACATCCGTGCCAGTTCGCATCTTTGCAGCGTCACACTGACGGTCTATAGAACGCTCGGGTTCTCTGAGGAATTCGACCCCAATCCAACTGGGAGTGCATCGCACAATGACAGCCATCATCGATATCGTCGGTCGCCAGATTTTCGACAGCCGCGGCAACCCCACCGTCGAAGTCGACGTCACCCTGGAAGACGGCTCCTTCGGCCGCGCTGCGGTTCCGTCGGGCGCCTCCACCGGTGCCCATGAGGCCGTCGAGCTGCGCGATGGCGGTTCCCGCTATCTCGGCAAGGGCGTCACCAAGGCCGTCGCCGCCGTCAACGACGAGATCTACAAGGCGGTTGCCGGCATGGATGCCGAAGATCTCCTGGCCATCGACAAGGCCATGATCGAGCTGGACGGCACCCCGAACAAGGCCCGCCTCGGCGCCAACGCCATCCTCGGCGTGTCGCTCGCCGTCGCCAAGGCCGCTGCCGAGGCCGCCGGCCTGCCGCTCTACCGCTACGTCGGTGGCCCGAACGCCCACATCCTGCCGGTTCCGATGATGAACATCGTCAACGGCGGCGTTCATGCCGACAATCCGATCGACTTCCAGGAGTTCATGATCCTGCCGGTCGGCGCCGACTCCATCGCCGACGCCGTGCGCATCGGCACCGAGGTGTTCCACACCCTGAAGTCGGGCCTCAAGAAGGCCGGCCACAACACCAACGTCGGTGACGAGGGCGGTTTCGCTCCGAACCTCGGCTCGGCTGTTGAGGCTCTGGACTTCATCGTCGCCTCGATCGAGAAGGCCGGCTTCAAGGCTGGCAAGGACGTCTATCTCGGTCTCGACTGCGCCTCGACCGAGTTCTTCAAGGACGGCGCCTATCACTACGAAGGCGAGGGCAAGGTCCGCTCGATCGATGAGCAGGTCGAGTATCTCGCCAAGCTGGCGTCCGACTACCCGATCATCACCATCGAAGACGGCATGTCCGAGGACGACTGGGCCGGCTGGAAGAAGCTGACCGACAAGATCGGCTCCAAGTGCCAGCTCGTCGGCGACGACCTGTTCGTCACCAACACCGAGCGTCTGGTCAAGGGCATCAAGGCCGGCACGGCCAACTCGATCCTGGTCAAGGTCAACCAGATCGGCTCGCTGTCCGAGACCCTCGACGCCGTCGAGACCGCCCACAAGGCCGGTTACACCGCCGTCATGAGCCACCGCTCGGGCGAGACGGAAGACTCGACGATCGCCGATCTCGCGGTTGCCACCAACTGCGGTCAGATCAAGACCGGTTCGCTGGCCCGTTCGGACAGAATCGCCAAGTACAACCAGCTCATCCGCATCGAGGAAGAGCTGGGCAGCCAGGCCAAGTACGCCGGCCGCAGCGTCGTCAAGGGCGCCTGAGCGCCTTAGGCTTCGACCAGGAAACGAGGAAAGGCCCGGCCCGCGCCGGGCCTTTTCTTTTGAAGGTCCTTCACCTTTCCGGGCTGCTGACACGAAACTGTCGCGTCATAGTCGAAAATGCCGTTGATCACTTACTGAGAGGACTGACCATGACAGCCAAACGGATCGCCATCGTGCTTATCGACGAGTTCGCCGATTGGGAGCACGGGTTGTTCGCCGCGGCCGCCAGGGCCTGGCTCGGTGCCCAGGTCGATCACTACACGCCCGGTGGGCGTGTGGTTCGGTCGATGGGAGGCCTGAGCGTTACGCCGGATGCCCCCCTTGAAACGCTGACGTCGGAGAAGTTCGATGCGTTGGCGGTGATCGGATCGTCCGGTTGGGAAGCCGCCGATGCGCCGGATATCGGCGCCATCATCCGCGAGGCATTGGCGGCTGACAAGCCGGTTGGCGCGATTTGCGGAGCGACGCTTGCCGCTGCTCGTGCCGGCGTTCTGAACAAGCGCCGTCACACCAGCAACGCCGCCGGCTTCCTGCGCGACAATGTGTCGGATTACGACGGAGCGCTCTACGTCGAATCGCCACGCGCCGTGACCGATGCGGGTTTGGTGACCGCTCCGGGTGCCGCGCCATCGAGCTTTGCGACCGAGCTGCTCGGTCTGATTTGGCCAGACCATCCGATGCTCGGCCAACTGGTAGCAATGATTGCTGCCGAACATCGCAGCGCCTGAGAGATCCGCCGCCGCGCGAGTCTGCGGCTTTGCGCGGCGGTGCCGCTTGCTCTATTGAGAAGCGATGATCGCACCTGCCGAATCCGTTCCGCCGACCCTCCCGGCCGGTCGCCGCGCCGTTCTCGGCGTGACCCGTTCCGCGACCGATCGCCCCTGGCGCGATCGGCTCGACACGCGCGGCAGCGCGCTCGCTCGTCAGATCGCCCAGGAGGTCGGGCTGCCGGACGTCGTATCGCGGCTGCTCGCCGCCCGCGACGTGCCGGCCGAGGCGGCTGACGCCTATCTCAATCCTCAGATTCGCACGCTACTACCCGATCCATCGCTATTCACCGATATGGAACCCGCTGCCGGTCGAATCGCCGACGCCGTCGAGAAGGGCGAGAAGGTCGCCGTCTTCGGCGACTATGACGTCGACGGCGCCACGTCGGTCGCGGTCTTCGTCCGCTATCTGCGCAGCCAGGGGCTCGATCCCTCCATCTACATTCCGGACCGCCTCGTCGATGGCTACGGTCCCAATCCGCGCGCCGTTGGCGAGTTGGCCGCCGGTGGCGCTACGCTGCTCGTGACGCTCGACTGCGGCACGTCCAGTTTCGAAGCCTTCGCGGAAGCAGGACGGCTCGGGCTGGATGTCGTTGCCCTCGATCACCACCAGGCCGGCGTCGAGCTGCCTCCGACGCTGGCGCTGGTCAATCCCAACCGGCAGGACGACCTCTCCGGCCACGGCCATCTTGCGGCCGTCGGCGTCACCTTCGTCACGCTTGTCGCCGTCAATCGCGAGCTCAGGCGGCGGGGATGGTTCGACCGACAGGGCACGACGCCCCCCGATCTCTTGGCGCTGCTCGATCTCGTGGCGCTCGGCACTATTTGCGACGTGGTGCCGCTCATCGGCCTCAACCGGGCCTTCGTCGTCAAGGGCCTGTCCGTTTTGAGAGCACGCGGCAACCGTGGCCTTGCTGCGCTCGCCGACGTGGTCAAGCTCAACGGGCCGCCAACGCCCTACAATCTTGCCTTCATGCTGGGGCCACGCATCAATGCCGGCGGCCGCATCGGCGACAGCGGTCTCGGTGCGCGTCTGCTGACCTCCGACGATCATGTGGCGGCCGGCCGCATCGCCGTCGAGCTCGATCGGCTCAATCGCGAGCGGCAGGCGCTGGAAGCGGAAGCTCTGGACGCGGCCGAACTGATGGTCGTCGCCCGGCTCGGCGGAGACGCGCCGCCGGTCATCGTCGAGGCCTCTGCCGACTGGCATCCCGGCATCGTCGGCCTCGTCGCCGCCCGTCTCAAGGAACGCTACCGCTGTCCGACGTTCGCCATCGCGCTGGACGGAGAGGGAGGGGCGGTCGGCTCGGGCCGCTCGATCGCCGGCATCGATCTTGGCGCCGTGGTGCGCCTTGCGCTCGAACGAGGTCTGATCACCAAGGGCGGCGGGCATGCCATGGCGGCGGGCATTTCACTCCCGGCCGACGGGGTCGACGCCTTCCGGGCCTTCGTGTCGGCGGCTGTGGCCGATGGCGTGGCCATCGCGCGCGCCGCAGAAGCGCTGGAGGTCGACGCCGCCTTGACCGCCGATGGCGCTACACCGGAGCTGATCGAAGCGATTGGGCGGGTCGGCCCCTTCGGATCCGCCCAGCCCGAGCCGCTGTTCGTCTTTCCCTCGCATCGGTTGCTTTATCTCGACACCGCCGGCCGCAACCACCTTCGCCTGACGCTCGCCTCCTCGGCCGGTACTCGGGTCAAGGCCATGGCCTTCCGCGCCGTCGGGCAGCCGCTCGGCGATTTCCTGGCCGCCAACCGGGGCGGCTCGGTCCATATCGCCGGCCATGTCGATCTCGACTGGTGGCAGGGCGCGCCGCGCGTCAACATCCGTGTTGTCGACGCCGCCGATCCTGCGAAGGCCCGCTCCTGACCGTCTCGCAGCGGGAAGACATCGCCTTTGGCCGAGTTGCCGCCGGGCCTGCCTCCGGCTATTGCTGAGGTAGGTGTTTTCATCAAGTCGCCTTTGATTGATGTCATTGTCCGGCCGACTGCCGGTTTCCGAGGGGGATATCCATGGTGTCCGTTCGACGCTTCGCGCGACTTTTCGCGCTCGTGTGTCTTTCGTCCGTGGGGCTGAGCCTCGCCGTGCCGGGCGAAGCGGCCGAGCGACGGGCGGTGATCACCGAGGGCGCCGACTATTTCGGCGAGGACATCGAGACGCTGAAGGGTGTCGAACTCGGCGACTGCGAGGCAGCTTGCGTGGCCGACGAGCACTGCGTTGCCTTCACCTACAACACCAAGGCCCAGTGGTGCTTCAAGAAGGGCACTGTCGGCGATCTGCGCAGTTTCGCCGGAGCCGTGGCTGGCCGGATCGTTTCCTCCGAGGCGACCGACCCGGCCCTTGCTGAAACCCGCCTTGAGGAGCTCGGGTTCATCGGCCAGCGCTACATTGACGAAGCCCGCAAGCTGGAGGGCGCCATTGCCGACGAGCCGGCCGAGGGAAAGCTCGACAGGTTGCTCGCCGCCAGCGACAAGGCGATCGATGCCGGCGACAACCTTCGGGCCGCCGAGAACCTGCGCAAGGCCATCCGCCTCGAACCTGACCGCAACGACCTCTGGTGGCGCTATTCCGACCAGGCGATCCTCGTACCCAATGATAACGACCGCCACAGCACCTTCGTTCGGGAGTCGACAGCCGCAGCCATCAACGCCTATCTGCGCGCATCGGACGCCGACGAACAGGTTGCCGCTCTCAACTCGCTCGCCAACTCCTTCGTGACGCGCGACAACTGGGATCTGGGCATCAAGACGCTGCGGCGTCGCCTCGCGCTCCAGGACGATCCTGACTGGCGCTCGGCCTACGACGACTGGATTGCCCAGCACGGTTTCCGCGTTGCCGACCACTCGGTGGATACCCAGTCGTCGACGCCGCGCATCTGCGTCGCCTTCTCCGATCCGATCGCCCGCAACGATCCGTCGATCACCGGCTACTTCGCCGTGGAAGGCGGCGAGCGGCTTGCGATCGAGGCCGAGGACAACCAGATCTGCGCTGCCGGGGTCGAGTACGGCAACCGCTATCACGTCACTGTCCGCAAGGGGCTGCCCGCCAAGGACGGCGAGGAGGCGCTGAACAAGACCGTCGATCTCGACATTTACGTGCGCGATCGCGATGCGTCGGTTCGCTTCATGGGCAAGGCCTACGTGCTGCCCAAGACGCCGAACGCCACCATTCCCGTCGTCTCCGTCAATGTCGACACGCTCGATGCCCGCGTTCTGAAGATCGGCGATCGCAATCTGGTCAACGCCATCGGCCAGGATCGATTCCTGAGCCAGCTCGACAAGTGGAGCGCCGACGCCGTCGCCGACCGCGAGGGGCGCGAGGTCTGGTCCGGCCAGATCGCCGTCAAGCGCGACACCAATCGCGAAGTGACAACCGCCGTACCCGTGAGCGAACTGGTCAAGACATTGGAGCCCGGCGTCTATGCGCTGGTGGTCCGCGACATCAACAAGAAGGAAGAGTGGTCGGCCGACGCCACGCAATGGTTCGTGGTGTCCGATCTCGGCCTTGCCACCATGACCGGCAACGACGGCATGCATGTGGTGATCCGCGCGCTGAGCGACGCCAAGGCCGTTGCCGGCGTCGATCTCAAGCTGATCGCCAACGACAACGACGTGCTGGGATCGGCGACCACCGACGACCAGGGATACGCTCGTTTCGACGCCGGGCTCGTGAAGGGCACCGGTGGTGCGGCGCCACAGCTTCTGCTGGCGACGAAGGACGGCGACTTCGCCTTCCTCAACCTGCAGAAAGCCGCCTTCGATCTCACTGATCGCGGCGTCGAAGGGCGCGATCCGCCGAAGCCGGTCGACGTCTTCATGTCCACCGAGCGGGGAGTTTATCGGCCCGGCGAGGCCGTGAACCTCACTGTGCTCGCCCGCGATCCGGCAGCGGCGGCCCTGTCCGATGTACCGCTGACGCTGGTGGTGCGCCGTCCCGACGGCAACGAGTTCATTCGCCGGCTCGTCGCCGATGAGGGCGCCGGTGGTCGCGACCTTATCTTCGATCTGCCCGGCGGAGCGCAGCGCGGCACCTGGCGCGCTGCGGCCTATACCGACCCGAAGGCGGCAGCCCTGCAGGAGGTGACCTTCAAGGTCGAGGATTTCCAGCCCGAGCGCATCGACTTCGCGATCAAGACCGACGCCACGCTGTTGCACGTCGGTGAAAGCGTCGACGCCACGCTGCATGCCGACTGGCTTTATGGCGCTCCGGCGGCCAACCTTGCCATCGAGGGCGAGGTTTACGTGACGCCGGCAGCCAACATTCCCTCGGCGCCGGGCTACCGCTTCGGCCTCACGGACGACGACTTCACCTCGGCCGTTCAGGATGTCCAGTCGGATGGAACCGACGAGAACGGCGACGCCGCCATCTCGCTGGCAACGCCGGAGGTCGCCGATACCACCCGACCGTTGCAGGCCGCCGTGCACGTGCGCGTGCTCGACACCAACGGTCGGCCAGTCGAACGGCGCCTGACGCTGCCGGTCTCCACCGGACACGAACGGATCGGCGTGAAGCCGCTGTTCGACGGATCGGTGGAGGAGGGCGGCAATGCCGCCTTCGATGTCGCGGTGCTCGACGCCGACTACGCCAAGATCGGCGCCAAGGATCTGAGCTGGACGCTGTCCCGCGTCCAGACGAACTATCAGTGGTACCAAAGCGACGGTTCCTGGGACTACCACGCCATCAAGACTTCGACCCGTGTCGCCGACGGCAAGCTCGACGTCGAGCCCGGCCAGCCCGCCCGCATCGAGGCGCGCGTCGAGTGGGGCGAGTACCAGCTCACGGTCTCCAGTGCCGATGGCGCGCTCATTCCGGTGTCGACGGGTTTCGAGGCCGGCTGGTATGTGCCGACGACATCGGAGGAAACGCCCGATCTTCTGAAGATCACCCTTGACAAGCCGCGCTACTCGATCGGCGACACGCTGAAGGCGCACATCGAGCCGCGCTTTGCCGGTGTGGCGGTGGTGTCGGTGGTGGACGATCGGCTGATCGCCATGAAGACGGTTGAGGTGCCGGCCGGCGGCTCGACCATCGAACTGCCTGTTACCGCCGACTGGGGACCGGGTGCCTACGTGACGGCGTCTCTGCTCCGCCCGCTGGACATCGCCGAAAAGCGGATGCCGTCGCGTGCGCTCGGCCTTGCCTGGGCCGGCGTCGATCCCGGCGAGCGCCTGCTGGGCGTCGCCATCGATGCGCCGATGGACATGCGGCCGCAGACCGACCTCGACGTCGCCGTGAAGGTCGACGGCGCAAAGGCCGACGAGGACGCCTACGTCACCATCGCGGCCGTCGATGTCGGCATTCTCAACCTCACGGAGTTCAAGGCACCGGCGCCGGAGGACTGGTATTTCGCTCAGCGCCGCCTAGGCATCGAGTTCCGCGACCTCTATGGCCAGCTGATCGACACCACGCTGGGCGCGCTGGGCGAGGTCCGCACCGGCGGCGACGGCGGTGGTATTTCCAAGCTGATGGGGCCGCCTCCCACGGAACGGCTGGTCGCCTTCTTCCAGGGCGTGACCAAGGTCGGCGCCGACGGGTTCGCTCATGCGTCCTTCAAGATGCCGGACTTCAACGGCACGGTGAAGGTCATGGCGATCGCCTGGTCGAAGACCGGCGTCGGCCATGCCTCGCGTGACGTCTTGGTGCGCGACCCGGTGGTGATACAGGCCTCGTTGCCGAACTTCCTCGCACCGGGCGATCGCTCGCGCCTGGCGCTCGATTTCACCCATGTCGAAGGGCCGACGGGCGACTTCTCGCTCGACGTGACGGCGGCCGGCGATCTTGTCGGTGTCGACGAGAAGCTTGCCAAGGCCACGGTCTCCCTGCCCGAAAAGGGCAAGGCTCGCGTGCTGATTCCGATCACCGGCAACGCGGTCGGCGATGAGACGATCACCGCAGCCTTGACCGCGCCTGACGGTACCGTCTTTACCAAGACACTGACACTCGGTGTGCGCGATAACGAACCCGCCGTCACCAGGGTCAGCAACATGTCCCTGAAGCCGGGAAGTGGCGAGCTGAAGTTGACGGCCGATCTGTTCTCGGGTCTCAAGCCGGCGAACGGCGTTGCGACGCTGACGGTCGGTACGGTGGCCGGCATCGACCTGCCGGGCCTTGTCCACGCGCTCGACAAGTACCCCTATGGCTGCTCCGAGCAGATCACCAGCCGCGCATTGCCGCTGGTCTATCTCGACGACGTCATCCTGGCGGCCGGTCTTGCCGGCGAGGCGCCGGTGCGCGAGCGGGTGCAGAAGGCCATCGACGCGCTCCTGGTCAACCAGGGTTCGGACGGCTCGTTCGGTCTCTGGGGGGCCGGCTCGGAAGACCTGTGGCTCAACGCCTATGTCACCGACTTCCTGACCCGCGCCAAGGAGAAGGGCTACACGGTGCCGCCGGTCGCCTACGACATGGCGGTCACCAACCTCAAGAACCGCATCGCTTACGCCTCCGACTTCTCCGATGGTGGCGAGGACGTCGCCTACGCCCTCTATGTGCTGGCCCGCAACGGCCGCGCATCGATCGGGGACTTGCGCTTCTACGCCGAGACCAAGCTGGACTCCTTCGGGACGCCGCTCGCGCGGGCGCAGCTTGGCGCGGCGCTTGCGCTCTATGGCGACAGCCAGAAGGCCTCGGGTGCGTTCCGCTCATCCCTCGACCTGCTTGACGAAGGCAGGGACGGTGCACGCATCTGGCGCGCCGACTACGGCTCGGATCTCCGCGATGGTGCCGCCGTGCTGGCGCTTGCCTCGGAATCGAAGCTGTCCGCCTTCGACTATCAGGGGCTCAGCCGTGAGGTGGGCAAGCTCTACAAGGAGAGCACCTATACCTCGACGCAGGAAAAGGCATGGATGCTACTGGCCGCCCACGCCATGCTGAAGGACGGCATGAAACCGGAACTCGACATTGGCGGTAGCCGCCACGATGGCGTCTTCACGGCGAAATACTCGGTCGACGATGTGGCAAAGGAACTCGCCATCAAGAACGTCGGCAAGTCGGCGGTCGACGCCAAAGTGACGGTCACCGGGATTCCCGAGACGCCGGAACCGGCGGGCGGCAACGGCTATGCGCTGACGCGCAGCTACTACGATCTCGACGGCAACGAGATCGATCCGTCTGCGGTCAAGCTGGGCGACCGCATGGTGGTGGTGCTCGCCGTTACGTCGACGCAGTCCGGCTGGGCGCGCCTCGTGCTGAATGATCCGCTGCCGGCCGGCTTTGCCATCGACAATCCGTCGCTGGTTCGCGCCGGCGACGTGGCGGCGCTCGACTGGCTGGCGCCGCTCGACAACGCGGCGCACACCGAGTACCAGACCGACCGCTTCACCGTGGCCTTCGACCTGAAGGACACCACGGAGTTCCAGTTCGCCTACATGGCCCGCGCCATTGCCCCCGGCAGCTTCAACCTGCCGGCCGCGACGCTCGAGGACATGTACCGTCCGGAACGTCAGGCCCGCACCGACGCCGGCCATGTCGAGGTGATCGGGCCGTTGCAGTGAGCTAAAAAGGGCGGCCGCAGCCGCCCTTTCTGTCATCGAAGTCGAGATCCACCACTTTGTGAAGGATTCCGGCTAGACTGCTGATTCATATTGAGAAGTATTTCTTTCCTAAAGTGCCAGTTCAAGAATCTCGGAGGCAACCTCGGGCGTGACGTCGCGGTGTTCGCCGAGTGGCACCTGCCAGTGCTGGCGCAGCTTGTCCGCCACTTCGGGAATGACGCGAGCGTCGAGCCCATAATCCGCGAGCCGCGTCTTGACGCCCATCGCCTCGAAGAAGCTGCGCGTCCGCTCGATGGCGGCATCGATGCGCTCGTCCTCGCTGCCCGTCGTTATGCCGAACACCCTTTCGGCATATTGAAGCAGCTTTTCCCGCTTCTGCGCGCGCTTCACCTTGAGCAGCGATGGCAACACCACAGCCAGCGTCGCGGCGTGGTCGAGCCCGTAGAGGCCGGTCAACTCGTGGCCGATGCGGTGCGTCGCCCAGTCGCCCGGCACGCCGCGCGACAGGAGGTCGTTGAGCGCCATGGTCGCCGCCCACATCAGGTTGGCGCGGACGGCATAGTTGGTCGGCTCGCTGAGCGCCAACGGACCGTCCTCCATGATGGTCAGCAGCAGTCCCTCGGCAAATCGGTCCTGTACCTTGGCGCCGACCGGATAGGTCAGATACTGCTCCAGCACGTGCATGAAGCTGTCGACGACGCCATTGGCCGTCTGCCGTGGCGGCAGCGAGAAGGTGGTCTCCGGATCGAGCACCGAAAAGCGCGGCATCACATGCACCGAGTTCATCGGCAGCTTGTCCTGCGTGCTGGCGCGGGTGATCACCGCATTGCGGTTCATCTCCGAGCCGGTGGCCGGAAGCGTCATGACGCAGCCGACCGGCAGGGCGGCCCGGACGTTCGTGCCGCGCTCCACGAGAATGTCCCACGGGTCACCCTCGAACAGCGCGGCAGCTGCGACGAATTTGGTGCCGTCGGCCACCGACCCGCCGCCGACGGCGAGAAGGAAGTCGCTCTTCTCTTCACGGGCGAGGTCCGCCACCTTGACCAGCGTCTCGAAATGCGGGTTGGCCTCGATGCCGCCGAACTCGAATACCGTTCGGCCGGCGAGGGCGGTGCGCACCTGATCCATCACGCCGTTCTTCAGCACCGAACCGCCGCCGTAGGTGACGAGCACGCGGGCATCCGCCGGCACTTCCTCGGAGATGCGGGCAATCTGCCCCTTGCCGAAATGAATTCGGGTGGTGTTCCAGTAGGTGAAGCTTTGCATGACGCCCTCGAACGATCTGACATGCCGGTTGTATCGCGGTGCGAGCCCGTCGACAAATCGCCTTTGCCGATGACTTCGGTCTATGCCGCCGATGAGCTTCGGGCGCACGGCTGGCTTGCCCGCACGCGCTGTTTCCATCGACGCCGAACCTGCTAGGGTCGCCGCAAACGACATGGATCGAGGGGATTCCGATGGACTACACCAAGCTCGGCCGTACCGGCCTCGACATATCGCGCATCTGTCTCGGCTGCATGACCTACGGCGTTCCCGAGCGCGGCGCGCATCCCTGGACGATGCCCGAAGACCAGAGCCGGCCTCTCATCAGGCAGGCCATCGAGGCCGGCATCAACTTCTTCGACACGGCCAACAGCTACTCCGACGGCACGTCGGAGGAGATCCTGGGACGGGCGCTCAAGGATTTCGCTCGACGCGACGAGATCGTGCTGGCGACCAAGATCTACTTCCCGCTGGCCTTCAATGAAGCGAAGAAAGTGCCGAACGCCTCGGGTCTTTCCCGCAAGGCCATCTTTGCGGGCATCGACGCCAGCCTGAAGCGGCTCGGCACCGACTACGTCGACCTCTACCAGATCCATCGCTGGGACTATGGCACGCCGATCGAGGAGACCATGGAAGCGCTCCACGACGTGGTGAAGGCCGGCAAGGCTCGCTACATCGGCGCATCGTCGATGTTCGCCTGGCAGTTCGCCAAGGCGCTGCACGTCGCCGAGAGAAACGGCTGGACGCGCTTCGTCACCATGCAGAACCATCTGAACCTGCTCTACCGAGAGGAGGAACGGGAGATGCTGCCGCTCTGCCGCGACGAGGGGATCGGCGTCATTCCCTGGAGCCCTCTGGCGCGCGGTCGCCTGACGCGCGACTGGGACAGCGTCTCCCGCCGTCAGGAACTCGATGCTTTCGGCAAGACGCTCTACAACGGTACCGAGGAGTCCGACCGTCAGGTCGTCGAGGCCGTCGCCTCCATAGCCGCGGCGCGTGGTCTGCCGCGCGCGCAGGTGGCGCTGGCCTGGGTGCTTCAGAAGGCCGAGGTGTCGGCCCCCATCGTCGGCGCGTCGAAGCCCGGTCAGCTTGATGACGCCGTGGCCGCGCTCGATGTTCGGCTGACGGCCGAGGAGATCGCTGCCCTCGAAGGTCCTTATGTGCCGCACGCCGTTGCGGGGTTCAACTGAGGCGGAGCGTCAGAGAACCGCTGCCTTGACGTCGGCCGCCGAGCCGGCTGCCTCGGCAATGAGTGCGATGGACTTCAGCCGCTTGGCGTGGTCGTAGACGTCGGACACCAGCATGATCTCGTCGGCCCCGGTCTCGCCGACGAGATCGTCGAGGCCACGCCGCACCGTTTGCGGCGACCCGACGATCGAACGCGCCAGCATGCGGTCGACGACGGCTTTCTCCTCCGGCGTCCAGAAGCTGTCGATATCGTCGATCGGCGGCTTCGCCAGACTGCGCGCGCCGCGCCGGATGCCGGCGAACGACATCTGCTGCGTCGTGAACAGGCGCCGCGCTTCCTCGTCGCTGTCGGCGGCGATGATGTTGACGCCGACCATGGCATAGGGGCGTTCGAGCGCTGCCGACGGCTTGAAACGGCTGCGGTAGATATCGAGCGCCGGCAGCAGCAGGTCGGGCGCGAAATGTGAGGCGAAGGCATAGGGCAGGCCGAGCTCGGCCGCCAGCATGGCGCCGAAATGGCTCGACCCCAGGATCCAGAGCGGCACGCGCGTTCCGGCGGCGGGCACCGCCTCCAGCCTCTGGCCCTCGGCCGCCGGCTCGAAATAGGCCTGAAGCTCGATGACATCCTCGGGGAAGTTGTCCGACGCTTCGGGCGGTCGACGGATGGCCCGTAGCGTCATTTGATCGGTGCCGGGAGCCCGTCCCAGTCCGAGGTCGATGCGGTCGCCGTAGAGGCGAGCCAGCGTACCGAACTGCTCGGCGATGATATACGGGGCGTGATTGGGCAGCATGATGCCGCCCGCGCCGACGCGGATGGTCGATGTGCCACCGGCAATGTGGGCGATCACGACCGACGTGGCGGCACTGGCGATGCCGCGCATGTTGTGATGCTCGGCAACCCAGATGCGCCGGTAGCCGAGGTTCTCGGCATGGCGGGCAAGGTCGCGGGCGTTGTCGAGCGCGCCCTTCGCATCGGTGTCTTCGGTGACGCGGGCGAGTTCGAGGATCGAAAGCGGCGGCATGGAGGTCTCCGTGCGGTTGGTCCTCCTATGTGCCGTCGCCTCGCAGTCGCATCAAGGGAAAGCGGCATCCCCGCCGATGACAATCGCGAGAGCGGTCATCGGCGATGACGCCAGTTCGCCTTACTCGGCCGGCACGGCGACCGTGTCCGCCGTCAGCTTGCTATGGCGAGCACCGTAGAGAAGGTAGACCACGCCGCCGATAAGGCTCCACAGGACGAAGCGCACCCAGGTCATTCCCGGCAGGCTGAACATGATGATCAGGCTACAGATGATGGCGAGCGGCGCGACCACCCAGGCGGCCGGGCAGCGGAATGGCCGCTTCAGGTCGGGGTGGGTCTTGCGCAGGATCAGCACGCAGGCCGAAGTGACGATGAAGGCGAACAGGGTGCCGATGTTGCACATCTCGGCGACGAGGCCGATCGGCGTGAAGCCTGAGATCAGCGCGATGACAGTGCCGACCAGGATCGTCGCGATGTGCGGCGTCCCGAACTTCGGATGGACCTTGCAGATGCCCTCGGGGATCAGCCCGTCGCGCGACATGGCGAAGAAGGCGCGCGTCTGGGCGTAGATCAGCACCAAGCAGACCGTGGTCAGGCCGGCGATGGCGCCGACACCGACGATGGCGGAGCCGAAGTTGTAGCCGATCTTGCGCAGAACGTAGGTCACCGGCTCGGCGTTGTTGAGCTCGGTGTAGGGCGCGACGCCGGTCAGAACCGCCGACACGGCCATGTAGAGCACGGTGCAGGCGACCAGTGAAGCGATGATGCCGATCGGCATGTTGCGCTGCGGGTTCCTCGTCTCCTCGGCGGCGGTCGCAAGCGAGTCGAAGCCGATGTAGGCGAGGAAGATGATCGCCGCGCCGGCCGTGATGCCCTGCATGCCGAACGGCAGGAACGGCGTCCAGTTTTGCGGGGTGACTGCCGGTGTCGCCAGCAGGAGGAACAGGAAGATGGCGCCGAGCTTGATGAAGACGAGGATGCGCGAAAGGCGAATGCTTTCCTTGACCCCTATCACCAACAGGAACGTCAGGAAGGCGATGATCAGCACGGCGGGCAGGTTGATGATGCCTCCGTCATGCGGAACGGCGGTCAGCGCGTGCGGCAGCTCGATGCCGCCCGACTTGAGGATGCCGGTGAAGTAAGCCGACCAGCCGGCCGCAACGGCCGAGGCGCCGACGGTATATTCGAGGATGAGGTTCCAGCCAACCAGCCAGGCAACGAACTCACCGGCTGCTGCGTAGCTGTAGGCATAGGAACTGCCGGCGGCGGGAAGCGCGGCGGCGAGCTCCGAGTAGGCCAGGCAGATGAAGGCGCAGGCCACTGCCGAGAAGGCAAACGACAGGATGATGCCCGGTCCCGCGTAGGTGGCGGCGGCGACGCCGGTCATCACGAAGATGCCGGTGCCGATGATGACGCCGATGCCCATCATGAACAGGTCGAAGGCGCCGAGCGTGCGAGGCAGGGCCTTGCCGCCCGCCTGCGCCATCAGTTCGGCGACGCTTTTCTTTCTTGAGAGGTTCAATCCAGCCCCCAGATATTTGGTTCTTGCTTGTCCGCCTGCTTGCTGCGGCGGAAAGTGGGTCTCAGCCCAGGAACCCCCGCTATTATCTTTACCGGACGGTCAAGAAAGATCGGGGAAATAACTAGAAGCGTTTTGGCCCTGCCGATTTCGCAAGATTTCCCGGAGTGCACTCCAAAAGTCTCATTTGGAACCCGATGGCATTTTCGGCGTTCGACATTGGCGTCCCCGCCTCGCCGTAGTTCTCGAGAGAGGCCATCCTTGGTACTCTGCTGTAATTGAATATACCTATGGGCATCCCAATATGGCATGGGCGGCGCCTGCCACGGTCGGAGCCAAGTTCGTATCCGGGAAGGAGATCCGATCAATGACGGCTGGCAGGCAAGCCCGCGGTTACGCCTCATCGGTGCTTCATCGTATTGCTGTCGACATGTCCAGTCGCGATCGTGTGTCGTTCGGGGAGCTGTTGCATCACCTGGGACAAAGTGGGTTCGGCCTCGCTCTGATCGCGCTGGCCTTGCCTGCAATGATCCCCATCCCCGGGCCGTTCGGCATGGTGACCGGCAGTTGCCTCGTGCTGATCGCCTTTCAGATGCTGCTTGGCTGGCAACGTCTCGCCCTGCCTCGCTTTCTCGCCAAGCGTCATCTCGCGGCGGGTGGCGTGACATCGGTCATCACGCGCGCTTTGCCCTGGGTGGCCCGGTTCGAGACCGTGGTCCGCCAGGGGCGATGGCGCTCTTTGACGGGCCGGTCGAGCCACGCACTGGTGGGCATTCCCGTGTTGTTGCTCGCCATTGTGCTGGCGTTGCCCATTCCCTTCGGCAACGTCGGTCCGGTTGTCAGCTTGCTTGTGATCGGCCTGTCTCTGGTGGCCCGTGACGGTCTTGCTCTCTTGGTGGGCCTTGTCCTGGCGTTGGCGACCTTTATCTGGACGGGCGTGCTGATCTTTGCCGGCGCTCATATCGCAGCCTATATCGGCAGCCTCTTGATCTGAGACCAAATGGAACGCGCCCTCATCCTCGCCAATCCTCACAGTCGCTCCGCCGGTGCCGGCGTTGATGCCGCCGCCGCCGAGCTGCGCAAGGCAGGCATCGACGTGTTGCGGCCGGCCTGGCACGAAGGCGAGTCGTTTTCCGCCACCATCGGGCGATACCGCGACAAGGCCGATTTCGTGGTCATCGCCGGGGGGGACGGCAGCCTCAACGCAGCGGCGCCGGCGTTGATCGAAAGCGGCTTGCCATTGGGCATCCTGCCGGGCGGCACCGCCAACGATCTCGCCCGCACTCTCGGCCTGCCGCTCGACATGGTCGGCGCGGCGAGGGTGATCGCCGGGGGACGCATTCGGGCGATCGATGTCGGCGAGGTCAACGGCAAGCCCTTCTTCAACGTGGCGAGCCTCGGCATGAGCGCCAGCCTTGCCGACCGACTGACCCGGGAGACGAAGCGTCGCTGGGGTCGGTTCGCCTACGCCCTGACCGCGACCGAGGTGCTGATCGAGGCCCGCCGCTTCGGCGCCGTCATCCGCCGCGACGATGGCGACGAGGTCGCCGTCCGCTCGCTTCAGATCGCCGTCGGCAACGGCCGCCATTACGGGGGTGGCATGATCGTCGAGGAGACGGCCGAGATCGACGACGGCCGTCTCGATCTCTACTCCCTTGAGTTCAAGGATATCTGGAAGCTGCCCTTCATGGCGCTCGCCTTTCGCAAGGGGCGGCACGGGCTGGCGGAGGACGTACGGACGATGAGCGGCACTCGCTTTGAGATCCTCACCCGTCGGCCGATGCCGGTCAACGCCGACGGCGAAATCGTCACCCGGACGCCGGCTGTCTTTCGCGTTCTTCCGGGTGCGATCCGCGCATTCGTTCCGTGACGGAACGCGAGCGCGTTCCGCTCAGCCCCCGAACCAGGAGAATAGCGAGGCGACCTTGGGTTCGTCCTTGGTGGCCATCCTGGGGACGACGACCATCTGCTTGACTTCGCCACGCTTGAAGGCGGCAAGGAAGCGGGCGTAGTCGCGGAAAGATACGCAGCCGTTGGACTCGCCGGGCTTGCGCAGCATGTAGGTGTGGGCCAAGAGCCCGTCGCGCCCGAACGGTTTCTTTCCATCGACGGGGGTGAGGCGGATCGCCTCCACGCCGTGGAACAGGCTCTCGCGCATGGTCAGCCTGTAGGTTCCCGGCGGTGTCGGACCGCGCATCTTGACGTGGACGTAGCGCACATCATCCATGTAGGCGCCAAGACCGGAGTGAGCCTCGAGCTTCTCGCCGTTGGGCATATGAACGATACCCGCGGTGATGTCGTAAACCGCGACGCCCGGTCGCCGAAGCGGCGGGGCAACGGCCACCTCTGTCCTTGGCTTCGGATCGACGAGAGCGACGGCCGGCTTTTCCTTCTTTTCCGGCGCGGCGGCAATCGCCGGTGTCGAGGCTGCGACCTTCGCCGCTTCCGATACAGCCTCCACCGGCTTTGCGGGCGCGGGCGGGCGCGGCACGGGCAGGGGCGCTTCGGCAAGCATCATCGGCATGCGCGGGCCGGCGTCTGGCGCGGCAAGTCCGTCATGCCGGACAGCAAGCGCGGTGCGAGTGGCGGGGGAGGCGGCGGAGAGGAAGCGTGCTTCGAACTGTCTCTGCCTCAGCCCGGCCGCCGCTTCGGCCAAGCGCAGGGCGACGGCGGCGGTGGCCTTGTTCTGTCGAGACAGCAGGATGGCATCGGCGGAAAGGCTGGTCGAAGCGGGCTCTACGATGGCCGGAAGCTTGTCGAACTTGGTGGGCTTCTTCGTCGGCGCCAGCGTTGCCTGCAATGGCCGGACGGAGAGGTCGGAGTCGTAGATCGACTGACGGGCGGCGGAGAGGCTTTCGCTGACGGTGCCGACTGCGGTCAGGCTGAGACCGATCCAGACGGTCGCAGCGGCGGTCACCGCGGCAAAGCCGGCGACGACCGGCAGGCCTCTGAAACGGAACGACAACTTGAAGGAAATCGGCTCGTAACCGCTTGAATAGGCTGTCAACGTCGCCATGCCAAAACTCACTCAACGCTTACCCTGACGAAGCATTCACGCGCCGGCCAACCCAAAACCCAAGGGTGCAAGCGCGCGAAAAAGCTCCGTTCCGAGCTCAGGATCGCAAGTTATGGTAAGGAAAGTCTTTACGGCGTCGCGCTGACGAGCGCGGCCAGTTCCGCCGCCAGCGACTCGACAGCAGCCCAATCGGTGTATTCGATGACGGTCGAGGGATCGGTGGGGCCGCCGGAGATGGTCATGATCGCCCGCATCATCGTCCGGTCGAACCAGCGATAGGCGGGATAATCGAGCTTGCCCGCAACCGCCGCCGCGAAGGCTGGTCTGAGGCCGGTCCTCTTCAGCCAGTTGCGCAGGTAGACGTTGCCTTCGGCCGTCTGCCGTCCTGGCTTGCGGGCCGTGAGATTGACCGAGACCACCGCGATCCGGCCGTCGGGTACCTCGGTCCGCAGTCGGCCGAGGAAGCGCCGCGCGGCTGGCAGGTGGAAGCCGTAACGAATGGCGGAGGCAAGCAGCACGAGATCGGCTTCCGTGTCGATCGTCGGAATCGGGCTTGTCGATAGATCGGTCGTGGAAGCGTCGATGTCGCGCGCGCCAAGGTGCGCTGCCAGGCGATCCGCGATCTTGCGCGTTTGCCCGTCGTGGCTTGCATAGTAGAGGGCAATCTTCGGCCGCTTCGACGTCATTGGCTCGCGTTCCGCTTTCGCTTGCGGGCACGACTCGCTGCCCGCCAGCGGAGCCTAGAGCAAAACAATGGTCGGATGGACCGCAGTTTTACCCAAGTCTTTGTTTATATGTTGAATTCTTTCGTGTCGCCTTCACCTTTTCGCCGGCCTTTTCCCCCTGAGGCGCTGGACGAGCTCAAGGAGCCCCGCCTTTGCGAGAGCAGTTTTGAGCTTTGGCTTGAGCGCGACAATGGCAAGCGCGAGGCGCCCGCGGAGAGACAATGGCTGACAAAGCTCAAGAAGGCCGACGGTATCGGCTCCAAAGAACTGCTTGTAGGTCTCATCGCCGATCGTCAAATCGAAGATGGCAAGACCCATTTCCTCGGCGGCGATGAGGCAGCTCTCCAATGTCAGCAGGCCGGGCGCCCAGTTGGCGAACGCCTTGTTGTAGGCAACCGCCAGAAGCAGAATCCGATTTCCCTCGACAAGGCCGAGGCAGCCCCCAACCAGTTCGCCATCAAGGCGTAACCGGCCGATCCGTGCCAGCGTCCCTTGCTCGACAAGGCGTCGGTAAAAGGCCAGCTGGACGACGGTCTCGCTGTCGTCGTTCATCTCCTGAAAACGTTGCCGGCGCCATTCGAGCAAATGGTCGAGCTCGGGGAGCGCTTCGGGTCCGCTGACGAAATCGAACTCCAGCCGTCCCTTGTTTTCCAGTTTTCGGCGGTTCTTGGCAAGTCGACGGCCGGTGGACGGATCGAACCGGTGCTCCCTGATCGTGGGGAAATCAGCGTCGATCGGCAGGGCATGGGCAGAGAAGCGCGACGGGTGCATGAGGTGGGAGAGCCGCATGCGCGCTGCGCTTTCGGGCAGTACGCGCTCGATGGACAGAATATCGGCCGGCGGCAGCATGGCCACGAGAGCGCCCCACAGGCGGTCCATGGTATCGCCGTCTGGCGTGAACTCCGGGCTTACGAGCGCGGCGTGATAGTCGCTGATGCCGCGATCGGGCAAGGTCAGAACGGTGATGCCGCACCGCCTCTCGCGGACGAGGGGCAGAAGGAACAACGGCTGGCCGCCTTCCGATTTGCGGATGACGCCGAGATGACAGTCCATGCCTGCCGGCTGAAATATTGAGAACCAGACGTCGAACCACGCCGGAGACTGAAATGGCGTTCTCTCGAGACCGGAAGAGGCGAGCAGGTTGGGGATGGCCGCAGCGTCGGAGAGTACCGCGATCTCGTATCCTGACAAGCCGCTCATCTCGCCCCCGCTCCGTCTCTCGGCGCAATCGGCGGCATGCTTGTCGCCCGATGCGGTCGATCGAAGACTAGGTTATACAACTGACCAAAGGGTTTATAAACGCGCCGGGTGCAGCTGGTTGTGATCGTGGAGGAACGCGCGGAAATGGCGGATCGTACATCGAGCGTGCCGACGCTCACGGCGGATATCCTGCTCAAGGCCTATGCCGTGGGCATGTTCCCGATGGCCGAGAGCGCCGACGATCCCAACCTGTTCTGGATCGAGCCGGAGTGGCGTGGCGTCATTCCGCTCGATGGCTTTCGTGTCTCGCATCGTCTCGCCCGCACTATGAGACGTGGCGTTTTCGATATGAGGATCGACACGGATTTCTTTGGCGTGCTCGATGGGTGCGCCGCGCCAGCCCCAGGGCGCGAAAAGACCTGGATCAACGCCACCATCCGCAAGCTCTATGGCGAGCTGTTCGCGCGCGGCCACTGCCATACCATCGAAAGCTGGCAGGACGGGCAGTTGGTCGGCGGGCTCTATGGCGTGTCGATCGGCGGCGCCTTTTTCGGCGAGAGCATGTTCTCGAGGGTGACCGATGCTTCGAAGGTTGCCTTGGTGCATCTGGTCGCGCGACTGAGGGCCGGTGGCTACAAGCTGCTCGATACCCAGTTCGTCACCGAGCATCTCGCTCGCTTCGGCGCCATCGAGGTTCCCAAGCGCATCTACGGCCAACGCCTGTCGGCGGCTCTCGCCACGCAAGGCGACTTTCACGCTTTGGGACCATCGATTTCCGGCGAGGAGGCGCTCCGCTGGCTGCCGACGCCAGAGCAGAGCGAGGCGTGACAGCGCGAACCGGCGTCTTGCAGATCACTTTGCAAAAGACGCGGCCCGCCGTTTTGACTCGGTGAAAGGTGCTTCGCCAAGCACGTCTCAGTCGAGAATCTGGCCGTTCGTTCCCTCTTCGGCGGGCGGCTCCGCAGGGGTATCTTCCATCATCATGCTTGGCATGCTGGGCTTGTCCGGCGGAAGTGGAATGCCGCCCACAAAGTTCAGAACGACCGGCGCTCCGTCATCGACGCTGCCGGCGCCGCCCGCTGTTTGGTTCGAAACAGCGACGCGCACCTCGGTACTGTTGGCCACCGGCGGCGGAATGTCGCTGTCCATGCGACAGCCGATCAGCCAGACATCGTAGACCGGGTGCTCGACCGCGTTGAGGCCGGGGCTCGCGGCGAACATCCAACCCGAGAAGATCCGCTTGATCTCGTTGTCGAGGGTGATCTCGTCCACTTCCACGAAACCGTCGGTTTCGGCCGCTTCCGTGGCGGGACGGCTGTAGCAGACCTTTGGCGTCACGCGCAGCGTACCGAATCGTACGGTTTCGTCGACGTAGACGTCGAAGTCGATCGTCCGACCGGTGATCTTGTCGAGCCCGGTAAAGACAGCCACCTTGTTGGCGATCTTCTCGGCGGCGGCCGGGCCGGCGAGGGCGGTCGTCAGCCCGAGGGCGGCAAGCGGGAGAAGGAACTTGATCGTCATGGATGGCGTCTGCTGGCGTGGGCTTGGGACTTGCCGCGGTCGTGCGGGGCCTTGCGGCACCCAACACGCCAAATGCGGCGAGCTCTGGGCATCCCTTATCAGGGCAGCCGCCGGAATGCTTCCAGAATCAACTCGAAGAAGCCGTCGGCGTCGATTTTGGTGATCCAGGTGGCGTTCTTTTCGCGCCCGGTCACCGACCAGCGATCGACCACGGTCTGGCCGAAGCACAGGCCCGGCGTGGTTTCGATCTCGACGTTGACGAACTTGCCCTCGAACAGCTCGGGCTTGAGCAGGTAGGCGATGGTGGTCGGATCGTGCAGCGGCCCGCCGTCGGAGCCATATTTCTGCTCGTCGAAGCGCTCGTAGAATGAGAGCAGGCCCACGAAGGCCTCGGCCGCCTTGCGCTTCAGCGCGCCGAGATCGGCGAGCCAGGATTTGCGGATCAGCGCCTGATGGGTGACGTCGAGCGACATCACCACGATCTCGGCGCCAGAACGGAACACGCGCTGGGCCGCGTGGGGATCGACCCAGATGTTGAACTCGGCAGCCGGTGTCGAGTTGCCGCCCTCGATGTTGGCGCCGCCCATCAGCACGATCTTGTCGAGTCGGGTTGCGACGCGTGGCTCCCGGGCGATCGCCATGGCAACGTTGGTGAGCGGGCCGAGCGGCACCAGCGTCACCGACTTCTCCGGCCGACTCATGACGGCGTCGACGATGAAGTCCGGCCCGAACTCCGGACGGAGCGGCGTCACCGGGTCGGGAAAGGTCCAGCCGTTGAGGCCGGTTTCGCCGTGGACATATTCCGCCGTCTCGAGCTTGACGGCGAACGGTGCCGATGCGCCGGCAAACACCGGTATGTCGGTGCGGTCGATGAGCTCGAGCAGTTTCAACGCATTGGTCGAGGTTTTCGTGAGGCCCACGTTGCCGGCCACGGTAGTGATGCCCAGCACGTCGATCTCTTGCGGAAAGGCGAGCGCCAGCATGAAGGCGACAGCGTCGTCCTGACCGGGATCGGTATCGATGATGATCGAGCGTGGAGACATCCGAACATTTCCTCCGTTTGCCGCCCGCCGTCGCGGACGGAAACACTAACTTATTTGAATCAAGACCTTATCCGCTTGGATCGGGGGAGTCCAACTCCACTGAATACCGATGCCGGTTTTTCCGCCGCCCCACGAAAAACGGGACGGATCGATCCGTCCCGTTGTCTTGCGGAGACTGTCTCGTTTTGTCTTTCCGGCTCAGGTTCCCGGCGTCCAGGCATCGTAATCGCCGGTGACGGCGGGGCGGCCTTCGGCGGAAGCGAGCGATCCCTTGGGGCGATAGGCCGCGGCCGTTCCGGTCATGTTGGGCTTATGCGGCTTTTGCCAATCCCGCCGACGATAGGTCTCTGCGGTCGGAGGCACGTCGACGCGGTGGTGCATCCAGCCATGCCAGTCGACGGTGATCTTCGAGGCGTCGGCCTCGCCCTTGTAGATCACCCAGCGGCGCTCGCCGCCCTTGGTCTGGTAGTAGACGTTGCCAAACTCGTCCTCGCCGACGCGCTGGCCCTTCCGCCAGGTGTAGAAGCGGGTGCCGAGGGTCTGCCCGTTCCACCAGGTAAAGACTTCGGTCAGCAGTTCCTTGAAGGTCATGATCTTCGAGTCCATCGCACCGGCGCGACCGACGGCCTCGCCACCCACGTAGTTGCGCGAACTATGGCGAGGCGGCGGGGTCTTGTCCAGAGCTGGTCCGAGCTTTTTGCGACCTGATGGATCACCCTCGACGGAGTGCCGTCCAGGCGGGTTTGACCGCCGGCTTCTGTCCGGAGGGCGTGTCGTCGGGCCTGAGGCCCGCCTTGCGCTCGAGCTGCTCCTTGGTGCGCAGGAAAGCCTGCCACTGATCGGCGGCCATGTCGCCATTGCCTTGGGGCTCGGGCGCGGCGGGCGCCGGTGTGCCCTCCGGCTTGCGGACGGGCTTGGTTGTCGCCGCCTTGCGCACGGCCGCGGCGCGCTCTTTCTGAGCCATCATGGTTTCGCGCACGCCTTCTATCTCGAAGGAACCACGCGGCCCGAGGACCAACTGGCGTTGGTCTCGCTGCAGCCAGCTGATCCGCTCCTGCAGCACCGCCGGCGAGATCGGCTTGACGACGATGAGATTGGCGCCAGACCCCATCGCCTTGTCGATGATGGCGCGCGTCGGCGTCGCTGTCAGGATGATCACCGGGACGTAGCAGAGCGGCTCCATGAAGCGGGCGCGTACCATACGAAGCAACTGGTGTCCGCTGACGAGGCCGGCTCTCCATTCGCATATGATGAGATTGGGCGGCTCGTGCAGCATGGCGTGCAAGGCGGCCTCTGTGCTGTCGAACAGCCGGACGCGGCGCACTTTCATGGCATTCAGCATGGAGCGGATAATGCCCTGCATAGTCTTGGAATCGTCGATGACCGCGACATCCAGCAGCTCGTTGGGAACGGCGTAGGTGGCGTGGTGGGGCATTCGCGTCGGCTCCGGAACTCGTTTACGTCGGCGCGTGTCGTCAGGGTGCGCGCCCAAATCTGCAGTGTGACGAGCAGACCACAAAAGCCTCAAGAACCCTTGAATCGATATGGTTGAGACCGTCTGAATCCTCGCTTTTTCACGTCAAGGGAAAAGCCTGAGTTTTCTATATATGGTGTTCGCATATCAAGTCTGCGCTACATGATGTTGTCATGAACGCGCCGTTGGCCTACCATCCTTCAGTGTTTGCGGTGAGTCCCGCCCGCTTTTTCGCTGATGCCGGAAAGGCGGGCGACGCCTCTCTTCCTCGGACGATCGGTTGCAAGGATCGGCTTCCGGCTGCTCGGCGAGTCGGTTGCCGGCAAAGCTCCCGTCAAGACGGAATCATTCATCGGGGCACGAAAACCGGACTGGTTGCCGAAGGTTGTTGAAAGCTTCCGAAGTTTGGGGAAAACGCATTAACACTTAATTTACGGAATCGGCAGAACCCTACATGTAGGGGTCGATGGACGGATGCGGACACTAGATGAAGTGCGGAGCCGGCGAATGACCGGAATCCCGCGCCATTCGGCAAATGGTGTCAGCGGACGTAAAATGGACCGAGCAGGACGAATGGAGCGCGCCCCGAGGGTGTGTTTCCAACAAATTTCAAGGGGCTAACCAATGTTGTTCGAGCGGCGCTTTACCAAGGAAGGGCACTCGCCATACGACGGAATCGAATTCCGCGTAGCGGTCAGCGAGATCCGCAATCCCGACGGATCCATCGTCTTCCGCGCCGCCGACATCCACGTGCCCGCCGCCTGGAGCCAGGTGGCGAGCGACATCCTCGCGCAGAAGTATTTCCGCAAGGCCGGCGTGCCGGCGGTGCTGAAGCGCGTCGAGGAGAATGCCGTTCCGTCGTGGCTGTGGCGGTCGGTTCCTGACGAGGAAGCCCTTGCCAAACTGCCGGAAGGCGAGCGCATCGTCGGTGAGACCGACGCGCGGCAGGTGTTCGACCGTCTGGCTGGCACCTGGACCTACTGGGGCTGGAAGGCCGGCCACTTCTCGTCGGAAGAGGCGGCACACGCCTTCCATGACGAACTCCGCTACATGCTCGCCACCCAGCGCGTCGCCCCGAACTCGCCGCAGTGGTTCAACACCGGTCTCCATTGGGCCTATGGCATCGACGGTCCGAGCCAGGGGCACTATTACGTCGACTTCAAGACCGGCAAGCTCGTCCGCTCGGCCACTGCCTACGAGCATCCCCAGCCGCATGCCTGCTTCATCCAGTCGGTGGAAGACGACCTCGTCAACGAGAGTGGCATCATGGACCTGTGGGTCCGTGAAGCGCGTCTTTTCAAGTATGGCTCGGGTACCGGCTCCAACTTCTCCAAGCTGAGGGGCGAGGGCGAGAAGCTGGCCGGCGGCGGCAAGTCGTCGGGCCTGATGAGCTTCCTGAAGATCGGCGACCGCGCCGCTGGCGCCATCAAGTCGGGCGGCACGACGCGACGCGCTGCCAAGATGGTGGTGGTCGACATCGACCATCCCGATATCGAGCAGTACATCAACTGGAAGGTCAAGGAAGAGCAGAAGGTCGCGGCGCTGGTCACCGGCTCCAAGATCTGCTCCAAGCACCTGACCGCCATCATGGCGGCGATCACCGCCGATGAGGCGACTGGCGACGATCGTTTCGATCCGCTGAAGAACCATGCCCTGAAGCGCGAGCTGCGCGCCGCCAAGAGGGCGCTGGTGCCGGAGAACTATATCCGGCGCGTCATCCAGTTCGCCAAGCAGGGCTATACCTCGATCGAGTTCCCGGTCTACGACACCGACTGGGATTCGGAGGCCTATCTCACCGTTGCCGGCCAGAACTCCAATAACTCGGTGCGCGTCACGGACGCCTTCCTCCGCTCTGTCGAGACTGGCGGCAAGTGGAACCTGACCGCCCGCAAGGACGGACGTACCGTCAAGACGCTCGAAGCGTCTGACCTCTGGGAGAAGGTTGGCTACGCCGCCTGGGCGTCGGCCGATCCGGGCATCCAGTACCACACGACGATCAACGACTGGCATACCTGCCCGCAGTCGGGCGAGATCCGCGCGTCCAATCCGTGCTCGGAATACATGTTCCTCGACGACACGGCCTGCAATCTCGCCTCCGTCAACCTGTTGCCCTTCCTCAACGCCGATAAGAGCTTCGACGTCGAGGGCTTCAAGCATGTCTGCCGCCTGTGGACGGTCGTGCTCGAGACCTCGGTGACCATGGCGCAGTTCCCCTCGCGCCAGATCGCCCAGCTCTCCTACGAGTTCCGCACCCTCGGCCTTGGCTACGCCAACATCGGCGGCCTGCTGATGTCGTCCGGCATTCCCTATGACAGCGCCGAGGGGCGCGCCATCTGCGGCGCCATCAGCGCCGTGATGACCGGCGTCGCCTATGCCACCTCGGCCGAGATGGCCAAGGAGCTTGGTCCGTTCCCCGGCTACAAGAAGAACGCGCAGGACATGTTGCGCGTCATCCGCAACCATCGCCTCGCCGCCCACGGCAAGGCGACCGGCTACGAGAAGCTCAACACGTTGCCGGTGCCGCTCGACCATGGCTCGATCAAGGACAAGCCGCTGCTCGACGCTGCGGTCGCCTCCTGGGATGCCGCGCTCGCCCTCGGCGAGAAGCACGGCTATCGCAACGCCCAGGTCTCGGTGATCGCCCCGACCGGCACCATCGGCCTCGTCATGGACTGCGACACCACTGGTATCGAGCCCGACTTCGCGCTGGTGAAGTTCAAGAAGCTGGCCGGTGGCGGCTACTTCAAGATCATCAACCGCGCCGTTCCCGAGGCCCTGCGTACGCTCGGCTATTCGGAAAGCCAGATCGCCGAGATCGAGGCCTACGCCGTTGGCCACGCCTCCATCGATCAGGCGCCGGCCGTCAACCCCGGCTCGCTTCGCGCCAAGGGCATGTCGGACGCCGCCATCGACAAGGTGAAGGGCAGTCTCAAGAGCGCCTTCGACATCAAGTTCGTGTTCAACCGCTGGACGCTCGGCGACGACGAGATGAAGAAGCTCGGCGTCAGCGATGCCCAGATGAACGATCCGGCCTTCGAGCTGCTCGCTCACATGGGCTTCTCCAAGGCCGACATCGAGGCTGCCAACACGCATGTCTGCGGCGCCATGACGCTGGAAGGCGCACCGCACCTCAAGGCCGAGCATCTGCCGGTGTTCGACTGCGCCAACCCTTGCGGCCGCATCGGCAAGCGTTTCCTGTCGGTCGAGAGCCACATCCGCATGATGGCGGCGGCCCAGCCGTTCATCTCGGGCGCCATCTCCAAGACCATCAACATGCCGAACGACGCCACCGTCGAGGACTGCAAGGAAGCCTACATGCTGTCCTGGCGCCTGGCGCTCAAGGCCAACGCGCTCTATCGCGACGGCTCCAAGCTCAGTCAGCCGCTGAACTCACAGCTGCTCGCCGATGACGACGACGAGGCCGAGGACGCAGCCGAGGCGCTGGCCGCTCTTCCGGCGGCGGCGCGCGCCGCGCTGATCTCCGAGAAGATCGTCGAGCGCATCGTCGAAAAGCACGTGCGCGACCGCGAGCAGGAGAAGTTGCCGACCCGCCGCAAGGGCTATACCCAGAAGGCCAAGATCGGCGGTCACACGCTGTTCCTGCGCACCGGCGAATACGATGACGGCCGCCTCGGCGAGATCTTCATCGACATGAACAAGGAAGGTTCGGCGCTCCGGGCCCTACTCAACAACTTCGCCATCTCGGTGTCGCTCGGCCTGCAGTGGGGCGTGCCGCTGGAAGAGTATGTCGACGCCTTCACCTTCACCCGCTTCGAACCGGCGGGCATGGTGCAGGGCAACGAGATGATCAAGAACGCCACGTCGATCCTCGACTACGTGTTCCGCGAACTCGCCGTGTCCTATCTCGGCCGCTACGAGCTGGCCCACGTGGTGCCGGACGACCTGAAGCCGTCGGGCGGCGAGGGCAGGGACACCAGCGGTCGCGGTGGCGAGGCCGTGGTCTCCAAGGGCCTCGTGCGCGGCAAGCAGCTGAAGCTCGTCTCCGCCACTCCAGAGCCCAAGGGCTCGGCAGGAGCCGGCGCGACCGGCGCCAACGTGTCGGCCTTCGCCACGGCACGGGCCGGTGCTGCGGTGACTGGCGTCGGCGGCTCGACCGCGACGGCCTTCCGCCGCGATGCCGAAGAAACCCCGGCGCCGTCGTCGGTCGGCTCGACGCAGGCCCAGCCCGACTACGCGACCCGCGTCGCTCACGCCCGCATGAAGGGCTACGAGGGCGAGTCCTGCTCGGAGTGTGGCAACTTCACCATGGTCCGCAACGGCACCTGCCTGAAGTGCGACACCTGCGGCTCGACGAGCGGTTGCAGCTGATCGAACGGGTCTGACGGGCGCAGTGCCTGTCCAAAATGCGATACCTTCAGATAGGCGGCGTCCAAACCGGATGCCGCCTATCTGACTATTTGTCGTTCCTCATATGTCCTCTTGCGTCTCGGCTGACGAACGGGCCGAGGGTTTTCCAAGGCCATCGACCCATGTTGTGTGCATCCAAGATGGAGGCCTCTGGCACTTGGGCGTGCCAGGCTCCAAGTCTTTGCCCATAGGGGAGGCTAGCCGAAATAAGGGGATCGCCAACGGAAATCGTCTGAGCTAGGCTTGGTGGAAATGACAAGCATATCCGCTGCAATGCGCTGATTTCGTTGAATTTCTGTTCTTTCCAAAATTCTTGCCGCGTGCCGTCGTAGTCAGTGAACCCACCCGGCAATGGCATTATGAGGAGCTGCTCATGCGTAAGAACGTGATTGCAACTTTTACCGCCCTGGCTTTGGCTTGCATCGCCTCGATCCCGAGCGCGCTCGCCGCTGAGCAGAACGTTACGTTTCAGGTCGATGGCAAGAAGGTCGTCGGGACATTGAACATCCCCGACAATGTCAAGACGCCGCCCGTGGCTCTCTTGCTGCATGGATTTACCGGCAGCCGCGACGAGCTCGCCATTCCTTCAGCGGACAACGAGGGCATCTTCCGGCGCACCGCCCGCATGTTTGCCGACAAGGGGATCGCGAGCCTGCGAATTGACTTCTTCGGAAGCGGTGACAGCGAGGGCAGCTACGCCGATACGACGCTGCAGGGGCAGGTCGCCGACGCCATGGCCGCCCTGGACTTCCTTGCGGCTCGCACCGACATCGACGCGAAGAAGATATCGCTCGTCGGATGGAGCTTGGGTGGCACCGTCAGCGCTGTCGTCGCCGGCCGCAGCAAAACTCCAATCGCCTCCGTTTCGCTTTGGCAGCCTGCCAACAATCCGGCGAACGCCATGGCGTTCCTTATGGGCACCGATGCCGTGAGCAAGGGATTGGCGACAGGGGACGTTCCGCTGGACGTCAAGCTGCCTTGGGGTTCCACCGTCAGCCTCAAGGGGCCGTTCTTCAGAAGCCTGACCGAGATTGATCCGGTTGCCGAAAGCGTTGCCTATCATGGCCCGTTGCTTGTGACCGCAGGGACCAACGATGTCATCGTGTTTCCTCAGCCGGAGTCCGCTCAAGTCTTCCTCGACTATCATCAAGGACCTGGGGAGCTCTGGACGCGCCCGATGGACCACTCCTTCAACTCGTTCCAAGACCATGTGACCGTTGATGAGCTGATCGACAAGACGGCCGACTTTATCGAGAAGGCGTCGAAGTAAGCGGTCGCTGCGGAGTACGATCGTCCATCCCGGATATTGGGCTCATTATACCGGCGTAGCAGCGAGGGATGGGCGAAACCCGACTGGCAGGAACTTGTTTGTGTCTTCGGGGCTCGCCCGTCGTGTGGAGCGAGACCGCACTTTTTGCCGGGGAACAAAGTTGAGGATTGATCCGCTCCTGCCCCGCCTCGTAAGGTGAGGCCCTCGCCGAGGTCTTTGAGGCCTCTCATCGGTAAGAGGTGCCTCTAGGCGGCCGGAGCGAATGAAGCTGAAGCGTTATTTCTGGCCGACGGTGGCGACGGCGACGATCGTGCTGTCCGTCTGGCTTCTTCTGCGGGAACTTCGCGGGCTTTCTCTGGCAAAGGTCAACGACAGCCTTGCGGCAATCCCCGCGTTCCATTGGGTTCTGGCCGCCCTGTGCACCCTGGTCGCCTACGCGGCGCTCGCCGGCTACGACCGCGTGGCGCTTCTCCAGCTCGGCAAGCGAATCAACTGGCTGTTCATCACGGTCTGCTCCTTCACCACCTATGCGCTGTCCCACAACATCGGCGCCTCGGTGGTCTCGGGGGGCGTGGTCCGCTATCGCGCCTATACCACCAAGGGATTGTCGCCGGCCGAGATTGGCCTGCTTGTCGCCTTTTGCTCGTTCACCTTCATCCTCGGCATGGTGGCGCTGATCGGCTTGGTGCTGGTGCTCGATCCAGATATCACGCTGCGATTTGGCGATCTCCTCCCTGTGACGGCGTCGAGGGCGACCGGCGCCTTCCTGCTTCTGCTGGTGGCTCTCTACGTGCTCGGCAGCGTGATGCGGTTCAAGTCGCTGAACGTCGGCCCGCTGGCAATCGTCTATCCGTCGCTGCACGTGACCCTGTCGCAACTTGCCGTCGGGGTCTGCGAACTCTTGGGAGCGGCGGGCATCATCTACTTCGCGCTGCCGGAAGCCGGAAACCCCGGCTATTTCATTGTGCTCGGCATCTTTCTCATGTCCTTCTCGGCAGCGTTGATCTCGCATGTTCCGGGCGGCCTTGGCGTACTCGAACTGGTTTTCCTCATGGGGTTGCCGGACATGGCCGATGCCGACGTGATCGCCGCGTTGCTGGTATTCCGCCTGTTCTATCTCATCATTCCGTTCATCATGGCGTTGGTGGTGGTGCTGCTGTTCGAGCGGTCGCGCTTTCGTTCGGAAGCGGCGTCCGAGGAGGCCTGACCCCAGTTCGTCGGAACATGATGATCGTTTTCAGGTTTCTCGTCTTTTGGCTGGAAATGCGCTATTGTCGGCTTCTCCGATGAACCGCCGTGGCGCCGAACGAAGGACGCGAGACGATGACCATCTCCAGCCTGCCGCTTCTGGTCCGCTTCCTGATCCGCCATGCCGCGATCGGTTTCGGCGTGGCCATACTGTTTGTCGGGTTGCTGCTGGCCTTCGACATCGGCGGCATCGCCAAGCTGATTTTCGCCTCCTCTTCGGCGGGATTGGCGTTGGCTATCCTCACCTTTTCGGTGGGGCTTACCTTTTCCAGCGTGCAGATGGGCTTCGCGGTGATGTTTCTCCGCGATGACGACTGACCGCCTCGGCCGATATGCGTCTTTCCCAACTCGTTTTTCCAGGCATCTCCTCTAGGGATGGCGCCGCCGGAGTTCTCCGCGGGCGTCGAGATACGCCGGTGGGCTCCGGTTGTTTGCCTCTCCTGCCTGGATTGATCCCGATGAGTTCCGCCCACTCGACCGACGCCACCGCCAACCCCGCTCCGCTGGGGCTGATGGGCTTCGGCATGACCACCGTGCTTCTCAACTTCCATAATGCCGGCTTCTATCCGATGGATACGATGATCCTGGCCATGGGCATCTTCTACGGCGGTCTCGCGCAGATGATCGCCGGCATCATGGAGTGGAAGAAGGGCAACACCTTTGCCGCCACGGCCTTCACCAGCTACGGCATGTTCTGGCTGGCTCTGGTTGGCCTCATCGTCCTGCAGAAGACCTCGCTCGGCATCGCCGGCCCGTCGCCGGATGCCGCCATGCCGGCCTTCCTCGGCATGTGGGGCGTGTTTACCGCCATCCTGTTCATCGGAACGCTGCGTCTCAACCGTGCCCTGCAGGTGGTGTTCGGCTCGCTGACCGTGCTGTTCGCACTGCTCGCCATCGGCGACGCGACCGGCAATGAGGCCATCACCCACCTTGCCGGCTGGGAAGGGCTGTTCTGCGGCGCTTCGGCCATCTACGCCGGCCTGGCGCAGGTTCTGAACGAGGTCTATGGCCGCACCATCTGGCCGATCGGCTCGGTGAGTTCCTGACCCACCGGCAAAGCGAATGCGGAAGCAACCGCTTCGCCGCATAGACATTCATACGACTATTCAGAGTGCTGGCCGCTCGGGCGATACTGGCTTTTCCAGACTCATGGGGACTGCCATGTCGCTCGTCGGCCAGATTCTTCCGATCTTCCTGCTGATCGCCCTTGGTGTTGTCAGCCGCCGCTTCGGTTGGCTGTCCGATGAGGGCGTCGATGGCCTTCGTCAGATCGTGGTGCGCATGGTGCTGCCGTCGGTGCTGTTCCTGTCGTTCGTCGACATGAACCTGTCGGTTGGCCACTTGTCCCTGATCGCGGTTGTGTTCCTGACTTGCTGTCTCGGCCTGGCGCTTGCCTGGGTGCTGGTCAGACGGCTCTACCCAGTCGATCGTTTCACACCCTTCCTGGCCGGCGGCTATGAATTCGGCATGCTTGGCGTCAGCCTGTTCGTCGGCGCCTATGGTGCGAGCGCGCTACCGTCGATCGCCGTGGTGGCGCTGGGCCATGAACTGTTCATCTGGTTCGTGTTCTTCGCCTTGCTGATCGCCGCCCGCGACGGTTCGGCCCGTCCGGGCGACCTGCTTCTCGGCTTCGTCCGCAATCCGGTGACGGTCGCGATCCTGGCCGGCCTCCTGCTCAATGGTCTCGGCCTTCGGACAGCGACGCTCGAAACCATCCCCGGGCTCGACGCCGTCATCCACAGCCTGCGCTTCCTGGCGCCCATGGTGGTTCCGGCGGTTCTGATCGTCGTTGGCTACGGCCTCCGCTTCGAGGCCGTCGATGGTCGCAAGATCGTCCGGGTCATGGGCGCCCGGGCGCTGGTGCAGTTGCCGCTGGCCTGTATCGCCGCTTTTCTGGTGCTCGGTCACCTGCTTGGCTTCGAGCTGCGTTACCAGGTGGCGCTGTTCACGCTGATGATCCTTCCGCCGCCATTCATCGTGCCGCTGTTCATGCCAGACGATGCGAGCGCCGCGGCCGAAAGACCCCTGATCATGCAGGTGCTGACGGTCCACACGTTGGTGTCGCTTGCGGTTTTCGCCGGCATCATCGCCGTCTTTCCATCCTTTGGCTGAGACGGGGCAGGGCGCGACACAGCGTCTCCGGGAGGCCTCCGAGAGGCCGGCTTTGGCAGTGGGGCTCAAGGACGATCCCCCGCATGCCACGACTTTTCCTCCAGACGTACGCGACAGGCCTTGCAGGTACTTTCCCAACATGTATGACGGACATCATCCGTCTTCCTACGACTTTCGTAGATTAGTACGTTCGTATATAACAACTTCAAGAAATGGAGTTGAGCATGAAGATCATCATCATCGGCGGTGTTGCTGGCGGCGCCACGGCGGCGGCTCGCCTGCGTCGTCTCGACGAACGGGCGGAAATCGTTCTCGTCGAGCGTGGCCCCTACATCAGCTTTGCCAACTGCGGTCTGCCCTATCACATCTCCGGGGCCATCGCCGAGCGAGACAAGCTGCTGGTCACCTCCGAGACGATGTTCGAGGCGCGCTATCATGTCGATGTCCGCTCTCACACCGAGGCCCTCTCCATCGATCGAGCCGCCAAGACGGTAATCCTGCGCAACCTCGACAGTGGCGAGGAAACGGCCGAGAGCTATGACCGTCTGCTACTGTCGCCCGGCGCCGAAGTGCTGAAGCCGCCGATCCCCGGCATCACGTCGCCGCGCATCTTCACGCTGCGCAACATCCCCGATCTTGACCGCATCATGTCCTCGCTGGCCGAGAACCAGCCGCGTCGGGCCGTGGTGATCGGCGGCGGCTACATCGGCCTGGAAGTCGCCGAGAACTTCCACGAGCGTGGTCTGTTCACTACCGTAGTCGAAGGCGCGCCGCATGTGCTCGCCCCCTTCGACGACGAGATGGCGGCCATCGTCCATGCCCATATGCGCGACAAGGAGATTGAGCTCCATCTCGACGACAAGGTCGAGCATTTCGAGGACCGCCCCGATCATACCATCGTCTTCCTGGCGTCCGGCAAGCGCATCCAGGCCGATATCGTCGTGCTGGCGATTGGCGTCCGGCCAGAGGTGAAACTTGCCCGCGAGGCAGGTCTCGAACTCGGCGCGGTTGGTGGCATCAAGGTCGACGAACACCTAGCCACTTCTGACCCCGATATCTTCGCGGTTGGCGATGCGATCGAGGTGATGAACAAGGTATCCGGCCGCATGGCGTTGATCCCGCTGGCGGGGCCGGCCAACCGGCAGGCGAGAATCGTCGCCGACAACATGCTCTCGGCCGATTCCGCGAGCTATCGCAGCTATGGCGGCACGCTCGGCACCGCCATTCTCAAGGTGTTCGATCTCGCGGCCGCTTGTACTGGCCTTAACGAAACGGCTGTCAGGGCGCTCGGCATTCCCTATCGTGCCAGCATCACGCACTCGGGCTCGCACGCATCCTATTATCCCGGCAGCCAGCAGATCAGCCTGAAGCTGGTCTACGGTCTCGACGGCACCATCCTGGGTGCCCAGGCTGTCGGCGTCGACGGCGCCGACAAGCGCATCGACGTCATTGCCACCGCCATCCGCTCCGGCCTCAAGGTGACCGAGCTCACCGAACTGGAACTGGCCTATGCGCCGCCCTTCGGCTCGGCCAAGGATCCGGTCAACGTTGCCGGCTATGTCGCCGAGAACGTGCTGAACGGCAGCCACGAGATCATCGGTTGGCGCGAGCTGAGCGACCTCCTTCGGGACGATCCCGCCTCCGTCCAGCTGGTCGACGTGCGGACGCCGGAAGAGTTCTCGATCCGGACACTGCCGGGCGCCCGCAACATCGAGCTCGACCATCTGCGCGAGCGGCTCGGCGAAATCGGTCGGGAGAAGCCGCTGATCGTCTTCTGCCAGGTTGGCCTGCGCGGCTATCTCGCCTATCGCGTCTTGAAGCAGGAAGGCTTCAAGAACGTGCGCAACCTGACCGGCGGCTTCAAGACCTATGCCTGGGCCACCGAGAAGCAGGCGAGTCCGGACCTGTTCGACTATGAGGACATCCGCCGCCGCGATCCCTCGGAGATGGAGGCGCAGAAGGGCGTTTGCCGGGTGGAGGTCGCGGGCAACGTTCAGATGCTCGATGCCACCGGCTTGCAGTGTCCCGGCCCCATTCTGAAGACCTTCCGCGCCATCGAAGCGATGGAGACGGGCGAGCTTCTGGAAGTAAAGGCCTCCGATCCCGCCTTCGGCCGCGACATTCGCGCCTGGGCCGACAAGACCGGCAACCAGTTGCTCGGCGTGGGAACCGAAAAGGGCATCATCACCGCCAGGATCCGCAAGGTGGCGGTGGCGCCGGCGCCGACGGAGGGGGCAGTGGCGGCGCCTCGCGACGGCACGACTCTCGTGGTCTTCTCTGGTGACCTTGACAAGGTGATGGCCTCGCTGATCATCGCCAATGGCGCGCTTGCCATGGGCTCGAAGGTGACGCTGTTCTTCACCTTCTGGGGGCTCAATGTCCTCAGGGAGCCTGACGCCCCGAGCCCGCGCAAGCCGATGATCGACGCAGCGTTCGGCTTCATGTTGCCCAAGGGCGCGCGCCGGCTCAATCGCCTCTCCAACATGAACTTCGGTGGCTTCGGTGGGCGGCTGATGCGCAAGGTGATGGGAGACAAGAACGTCGACACGCCGGCGAGCCTGCTCGCTTCGCTTGTCGAGGGGGGCGCCACCCTGGTGGCCTGCCAGATGTCGATGGATGTCATGGGCATCCGCCGCGAGGAGCTGATCGACGGCGTCGAGATCGGCGGCGTTGCCACTTTCCTCGGAGAGGCGCAGCAGTCGGCAGCCACACTCTTCATCTGAGCGGGCAAGACTTCAATCGAGTTCGGAATGGGGCCGTCACCTGCGTGGCGGCCCTTTTGTCATGGCGTCGACCCTCAAAAGTTCTGACCAAAGTCGCATCGGCGTTTATCGTTGAACGCGGTATATAATGAAATACTAAATTAAAGAGAGGCCCGTTGGGCCGTGAGGAGAGCGATCATGTCGCATGTGGTGGTGCTGGGGGCAGGACTGGGCGGAACGATCATGGCCTACGAGCTTCGCAAGGTCCTCGGCCGTGAGCATCAGATAACCGTCGTCAATCGGGGCGCAACCTACTCGTTCGTACCGTCGAACCCTTGGGTTGCGGTCGGCTGGCGAGATACGGCCTCGGTGGAGGTCGACCTGGTGCCTGTCTTTTCGAAAGCCGGCATTGCTCTTCGTCCGGAGGGGGCGGAGCGATTGGTCCCGGAAGAGAACCGTATCGAGCTCACCAACGGAGACAGCGTCTCCTACGACTATCTTGTCGTCGCAACCGGTCCGGAGCTCGCCTTCGACGAAGTGCCGGGTCTGGGCCCCGAGGGGCACACGCAGTCGATTTGTCAGGTCAGCCACGCCGTTGAGGCCAAGACCGCCGTTGACAGGTTGATCGCCAACCCGGGGCCGGTGATCATCGGCGCGGCGCCGGGGGCGTCGTGCTTCGGCCCGGCCTACGAGTTCGCCTTCGTGTTGGACAAGGCCCTGCGCGATGCCAAGGTCCGGGACCGGGTGCCGATGGTTTTCGTGACGCCGGAGCCCTATATCGGCCATCTTGGCCTGGACGGCGTCGGTGACACCAAGGGTTTGCTCGAGAGTCAGTTGCGAAGCCACCACATCAAGTGGATCACCAATGCGCGCATCGAGACGGTCGACGACGGCGTGATGCATGTCGAGGAGCTGACCGAGGACGGGGCATCGAAAGCCAAGCATGACCTGCCTTTCGCCTTCTCCATGATCCTGCCCGCTTTCCGAGGTGTCGACGCGCTGCGATCCGCCGCCGGTTTGGTCAATCCACGCGGCTTCGTCACCATCGACCGGCATCAGCAGAATCAGACCTTCCCGAACGTGTTCGCCATTGGTGTTTGCGTCGCCATCCCGCCAATGGGGAAGACAGCTGTACCGGTTGGCGTCCCCAAGACCGGATTCATGATCGAATCCATGGTGACGGCCACCGCTCACAACATCGAGCGCATGATCGAGGGTAAGGCACCCAATGCCGAGGCGTCGTGGAATGCCATCTGCCTGGCCGATTTCGGCGACAACGGCGTCGCCTTCGTCGCCCAACCGCAGATTCCGCCGCGCAACGTCAACTGGTCGTCGTCCGGCTACTGGGTGCACGTCGCAAAGGTCGGTTTCGAGAAATACTTCCTGAGAAAGATCCGGACCGGCCAGTCCGAGCCCTTCTATGAGAAGCTCGCCTTGCAGGTGATGGGCGTCGACAAGTTGCGTTCGATCAAGTTCGACGACAACGACAACGCCGTCGCCTGATCCCATCGACCGCAAATGAAAAGCGGCGCGATCCCAGGAGGATCGCGCCGTTTCGTCTTTCAGGTGACTGGGGTCACTCGGCCACGGCCGTCCGGGTGTTTCCGCGGAACAGGAAGCCGATGTAGAGGACGATCAGCCACACCGGCAGCACGATGACCGCCGCCCGCATCGACTCCATCTGCGTCATCATGACGATGATCAGGGCCATGAAGCCAACGCAGAAGTAGTTGGCGATCGGATAGAAGGGCGCCGGGAAGGTCAGCTTGCCGGCTTCGGTGGCGTGCGCCTTGCGGAACCTCATGTGAACCAGCACGATCATCACCCAGGTGATGGTGGCGGCGGTGGTGGCAACGGCCATCACCTGCATGAAAGCGCCTTCCGGGATCAGGTAGTTGATGGCGACGACGACCAGGGTGCAGGCCGACGAGAACAGGATCGCCACATAGGGGACCTTGTTGGCGCCGAGCTTGGTGAACACCTTTGGGGCGTTGCCCTGTTCGGCAAGGCTGTAGAGCATGCGGCCGTTGGAATAGATGCCGGAGTTGTAGACCGAGATCGCCGCCGTCAGCACCACGAAGTTCAGAATGTGCGCGGCCGAGCCGATGCCGAGCTTGCTGAAGATCGTGACGAACGGGCTGCCTTCCATGCCGACCTGGTTCCACGGGAAGATGATCATCATTACCGTGAGGGCGCCGATGTAGAAGATCAGGATACGCCACATCACCTGGCGGATGGCCTGCGGGATCGACTTTTTGGGATCGTCGGCTTCGCCGGCGGTGATGCCGATCAGCTCGGTCCCACCGAAGGAGAACATGACGACCACGAGCGACAGGAGAAGGCCCCATATGCCGTTGGGGAAGAAGCCGCCGTGGACCCACAGGTTGGAAAGGCCGGTCGCTTCGCCGCCAAGCCCGAAGACGATCAGCACCAGGCCGAGCACGATCATGCCGATCACGGCCAGCACCTTGATGATGGCGAACCAGAACTCGGCTTCGCCATAGAGGCGCACGTTGATCAGGTTGACCGCGGTGATCGTCACCAGAACGATCAATGATGTCAGCCACGCTGGAAAGTCCGGGAACCAATAGGCGACATAGATGCCGACCACCGTCAGCTCGGCCATGGAAACCAGAATATAGAGGAACCAGTAGTTCCAGCCGGCAAGAAAGCCGGCGAACTCGCCCCAATACTTGTAGGCGAAGTGGCTGAAGGCGCCGGCCACCGGCTCTTCTGTCGACATCTCACCAAGCATGCGCATGATGAGATACATCACGAAGCCGCCGATGATGTAGGAAACGATGATGCCCGGTCCCACAAGCTGGATCGAGGCGGCCGATCCGTAGAACAGGCCCGTTCCGATCGCTCCGCCGAGAGCGATCATCTGGATATGGCGGTTTTTGAGGCCGCGCGCGAGATGCGATTGCGTGTCTGACGACATGATGTCCTCCCGTTGAGCCGAATAGCACGAGCCAAAGGTGGCCGAATATCCGGTTGTCCCCCGTCGGGGCGGGCGCCATTCCCTCCTCAGATCGTGGCGCCCGCCTGATTGGTCCGGTCAGTCCGCCATTACTGGGCGGCGACCGTGTATTCCTCTTTCTTGGTCCGCTCGACCTCGTTGGCGATCGGCTCGAGATGGGCCTGGAAGTGCCTGAGGATCGGCGGCTCCCAGGTGATGCGGTAACCGCGCTTGATGGTGTGGGCGCGTTTCTTGATCTCGATCAGGGCCTCGGCCATGATGTCGATGTGAGCCTGCGTGTAGACCCGGCGCGGAATGGCGAGACGGGTGAACTCGAAATCGGCCTTGAGCTGCTCGCCCGTGTCCGGGTTATTGCCCAGCATGTAGGAACCGATGTCGCAGGTCCGGATGCCCGCTTCCTTGTAGAGCTCGATGGCCAGGACCTGGCCCGGGTACTCGTTGTAAGGAATGTGCGGGAACATCGCGCGAGCGTCGACGAAGACGCCGTGGCCGCCGGCCGGAGACTGATAGCCGATGCCGGCATCGTCGAGACGGGAGGCGAGATACTCGATCTGACCGATACGGTAACGCAGGTAGTCGTTGTCGATACCTTCGTAGAGACCGATGGCCAGCGCCTCGAGGTCACGTCCGGCGAGACCGCCATAGGTGAAGAAGCCCTCGAAGGAGATGCAGTTCGCCTTGATCTTCAGGATCAGCGGCGAGTTGGCATCCTTGACGCCGAGCATGCCGCCGATGTTGACGATGGCATCCTTCTTGGCCGACATGGTGAACAGGTCGCCGTAGGAGAACATCTCGCGGATGATGTCCTTGATCGACTTGTTCTGATAGCCGGGCTCGTCACGCTGAACGAAGAAGGCGTTCTCGGCGTAGCGGGCTGCGTCGATGTCGAGCAGGATGCCGTTGGCCTTGGCAACCTCGGCCACCTCGCGCATGTTCTGCATCGACACCGGCTGACCGCCGGCCGAGTTGTTGGTGATCGTCATGACGATCAGGCCGATGTTCTCGGCGCCCAGCTCGGCGATGGTCTTCTTCAGCTTCTCGACGTCCATGTTGCCCTTGAAGGGCGCGCGATGCGACGGATCCTTGGCGGCCGCGACGACGCAGTCGATGCAACGAGCGCCGGTCAGCTCGACGTGGGCGCGCGTCGTGTCGAAGAACATGTTGGAGATGGCGAACTTGCCCTTGCCGAGCAGCAGCGGGAAAAGCACCTTCTCGGCGGCGCGGCCCTGGTGCACGGGCTGGATGTAGCCGAAGTTGAAGATGTCCTTGCCCGCTTCGAGCAGCTTGTAATAGCTCGACGCGCCGGCATAAGCCTCGTCGCCGCGCATAACGCCGGCCCACTGCTCCTGGCTCATGGCGTTGGTGCCGCTGTCAGTGAGCAGATCGATGTAGCAATCCTCACCGGCCAGATTGAAGAGGTTGTACTTCGCCGCCGCGATCTTCGCTGCGCGCTCCTCCGCCGTCAGCATCCGAAGCGGCTCCACCACCTTGATCCGGAATGGTTCGGGGAAATACTTGATAGCCATTTGTCCGTTACCTCCTACAGACCATTGGGCACCCCGGTCGTCGCGAGCGACTGGCGGACAGCGTCTCTAGGAATCTGCAAACATTTTTCCACATGAGCGGGATTCCAGTGCTCATGTGTTCATATTTGTGGCATTGCCCGGCAAAAGTGTCAATTAATTTACACTACGGTAGGGTTTTCTCTGATTTTTCGGAGCAGATGTGTGGATATTTTTGCAATTAGCGCGAGTGATGGAAATTGTGTTGCGTTTCGTTGGCCCAAACATGCCAACAATTGCGTCGTGAGCGGAGACTTACAGGAAATGTACGAGGAATCGGCGCGCCCTATCCGGCCGCGAACCCGGATTGACAAAACCGATGCGACCACCGCAAGTCAGGCGAGAAAGTCGCAAGGAGTCCGGAAGGGAGGCGTGCCGATGCCGGGTGGTTGGATCTTGCGCTACATGAAGCTGACGGAGTTTCTGGGGGCTGTCCTCGGGCCGGACTATGAAGTGGTGCTGCATGATCTCGGCGACGCCGACAAGTCCATCATCGCCATCGCAAACGGTCACGTCAGCGGACGCACGATCGGGGCGCCGCTGACCTCGGTGGCCTTGCAGTCGATCATCAATCACTCTTACGAGACGCAGGACTATCGCCTCAACTATGTCGGCGTCGCCGGTACCAAGCTGCTGAGATCGTCGACGTTTTTCGTCAAGGACGAGGAGGGGCGCCTTGTCGGCATGCTCTGCATCAACTTCGACGACAGCCGTTACCGAGAGCTGTCCGATCGTATCCTGAAGTTGCGCCACCCCGACATCTTCGTCGAGACGAACTTCGCCTACAATGAGGAAGCGGCGGCCGTACAGGCAACGCCGCCGCCGACCGAGAACAGCGAGAGCTTCCCCAACTCATTGACCGAGCTCACCGACCACCTGCTCGACGAGGAACTGCGCTCCCGTGAAGCCAATGGTGATCGACTGAGCCACCGCGACAAGCTGGCCCTGGTCGAGATTCTCAACGCCAAGGGCATCTTCATGATGAAGGGTGCGGTCAAGTACGTCGCCGACAAGCTCGGCTGTTCGCAGACGACGATTTACCGCTATCTCAACCGGATGAACGGCGCGAGCGAGAGTGAGGCCTGAACGAAAACGCAGCGGATGGCCCGCTTGATGGGCCGCCCGCTGCGCGGAACTTCGAGCTTCGCTGCCCGACGTGGTTTTACCCGACCGCGAACTGGCCGTTGCCGGCAGCGCCCTTGTGGGTGACAGTGGCGGTCATCGCTTTGAAGTCGACGTCGAGCGTCGCCTGCTCGTTCCCCTTGGTCCAGCTCAGCACCAGGCGGTTGGCTGACGGCAGCTCGACTGTGAACTCACCATCGAAGGACGGGTGGCTGTTGCGGAAGCGGGCGAGATCGCAGAGCTTGCGCACCATGGGGCTTTCGAGCGAGGCGGTGACTTCCTCCGGCGTGTAGTAGTGGCGGTTGATGTCCCGGCCGACCTTGGTGCGGTGGAGAAGCTCCATGTCGTTCACGCCGCCGAGCAGGCCGACGTAGTAGACCTGCGGGATGCCCGGCGCGAAGAACTGAAGGGCGCGGGCGATCAGATACTCGCCGTCGCGCTTGCCGAGTGCGTCATAGTAGGTGCAGTTGACCTGATAGAGATCGAGGTTGGACGCCGCGGCGCCGGTGGCCTGCCGGCTCTCTCCGCCGGAGCGCTCGTGCATGGTCTCGACCAGCGCGTCCAGGTCGGCCGGCGCCAGCAGACCGGGGCGACCATCGGTGGCAGCGCCGACGTCGATGACGCCGATGCCGTCATGGGTGTCGAGCACGGTGATGGCGTTGCGCGGGGAGATCTTCAGCCACTCGCCGAGCGGCCCGGCCTCGCCGGTGAACAGGGCGTGCAGCACCAGCGGCGGCAGCGCAAAGTCATAGACGCGATCGACCTTTTTGGCGATCTCGATCTGGTCGCGATAGTAGCTGTGGATCTCGACCAGCACCTCCATGTCGAGCGCTCTGGCCTTGTCGGCCAGCTCGCCGAGGAAGGCGTAGGTCTCCGGAATCATGAACGAGCTGGTCCCCGGCTTCTTGACGGCATAGCCGGCGGCGTCGAGGCGAATGGCCGTGACGCCGCCTTCCTTGAAGCGCGCGAGGATGGCATCGAGATAGGCGGCGCCGTGCCTGGAGAAGACATCGATGTCAATCTGCTTCGGCGTGAAGGTGGTCCAGATGAGGCGCTTCGAGCCGTCGCCGAAGGTCATCTTGTTGAAGGGGAAGCCGGGGCGCGGCCGGTAGATGGCGATGAGGTCGTCCTCGGTGGCGCCGTTGGGGAACACCTTGCCGAAGGTAAGAAACATGTCGGCGAACTCGGACGCTTCGCCCTTGGCCAGAAAGTCCTTGAAGGCTGGCGCGTCGGCCGAGACGTGATTGACGATCATGTCGGCCATGATGTCGACGGAAGCGGACAGCGCCTTGACGTCGTTCCAGTCTCCGAGGCGCGGATCGACGAGGGTATGGTCGATCGGGTCGAAGCCGGCGTCGGCGCCGTCGATCGGGTCGAAGAAGGGCAGGGGATGGACGCCGCCGATGACGCCCTTGAGGGGCCCGTCGACCAGCGCCTTGAGGTCGGAAAAGCCACCGGCGGTCAGCCGGTCGACATAGGTGATGAGCTGGACTTGGTTCTTCACGGTCATGTCTCCCAGGGAGCCGTCCGGCGTTGTTTTGGATTGCCGGGGCTTCGGCGCGCGATACGGACCGGATCGGTCGATGGCGAGATCCCCGGAGGAGAAACGAAAATCACTTCCGGGACGTCCCGGAAGTGATCTGTTTGGCATGGCCGCCGCCGTTGGCGACGGTCCGCGAGGTCATTCGGGCACGAAGCCGCGCGGGTAGGCGTTGCCCTGTGCGTTGAACAAGTGGCAGTCGGTCCCGGAGAAGAGGAACTGGCGCTGCTCGCCGGCCTTGACCGGAACGTCTCCGTCGAGCACGGCGATCAGCGAGGTCTCGTCGTCGCCGCGATGGGCCTGGACGATGGTCTGGTGGCCAAGGCGTTCGACGAAGGTCACCGTGACTGGCAGGCCGCCTTCTGTGCCGAGCTTGATGTGCTCGGGGCGAATGCCGAGAGTGAGGTCCTCGCCGACGGTGGCGCCGGTGGAAGTCACCGCCACCTTGAGCGTCGGAACGCCGTCACCAGCCACCGTGATGCCGTCGGCATCGACCGCACTGGCCTTCACCTTCAAGAAGTTCATCTTGGGCGAGCCGATGAAGCCGGCGACGAACAGGTTCTGCGGCCGATGGTAGAGTTCGAGCGGCGCGCCGACCTGGCGGACGTTGCCGGCCTCCAGCACGACGATCTTGTCGGCCAGCGTCATGGCCTCGACCTGATCGTGGGTCACGTAGACCATGGTCGAGCCGAGGTCCTCGTGCAGCTTGGCGATCTCGGCGCGGGTCGAGACGCGCAGTGCGGCGTCAAGGTTGGAGAGCGGCTCATCGAACAGGAAGATCTTCGGTTCGCGAACGATGGCGCGGCCGATGGCGACGCGCTGGCGCTGACCGCCGGAGAGCTGGCCGGGCTTGCGGTCCAGAAGATGCTCGATGTGGAGGATCTTGGCGGCCTTGTCGACCTTCTCGGCGATCTCGGTCTTGGAGAAACCGGCGATCTCCAGGGCGAAAGCCATGTTGGCGTAGACCGACTTGTGCGGATAGAGCGCGTAGGACTGGAACACCATGGCGATGCCGCGGTCCTTGGGGGCGATATCGTTGCACAGCTTGTCGTCGATCAAGATCTCGCCGGAGGTGATCTCCTCGAGACCGGCGACCATGCGCAGCAATGTCGACTTGCCGCAGCCGGACGGACCGACGAAGACGACGAACTCGCCGTCACCGATGTCCATGTCGACGCCCTTGATGATCTCGACCCGCCCAAAGCTCTTGCGCACATTGCGCATCGTGAGGCTCGCCATAACCTACTCCCTTGTTTCCTGAGGCCCGGCGGGTTCCGCTTTCCCGGAACCGCACGCACGGGGTTGGTGTCCTTTGTTCAGTCGCTCACTTCACCGAGCCGGCCGTAAGGCCGCGGACGAAGTAGCGCTGGAGCGAGAAGAAGACGATCAGCGGCAAGAGCATCGATATGAAGCCGCCGGCGGTGAGCAGATGCCAGTCGGAACCGCGCGAGCCCACCATGTCGGCAAGCCGCATGGTCAGAACCTGCACGCCCGGCACGTTGCCGATGAAGATCAACGCGACCAGATAGTCGTTCCAGACCCAGAGGAACTGGAAGATGGCGAAGGAGGCGAGGGCTGGCGTTGACAGAGGCAGGACCAGCCGCCAGAAGATCTTGAAGTGCGACGCGCCATCGACGATGGCCGCCTCCATGATCTCGCGCGGTAACGTCGATATGTAGTTGTAGAGCAGGAACACCGCGAGCGGCAGGCCAAAGCCGGTATGGGCCAGCCAGACCGACATGTAGGTGCCGTTGAGCTTCAGGTGAACGTAGTCGCTGAGCACCGGAACCAGCGCGATCTGCAAGGGTACCACGAGAAGCGCCACCATCAGCGCGAACACCAGCTTGCGGCCGGGGAAGCGCATCCACGCGAAGCCATAGGCGGCGAAGGCGGCCATCAGGATGGGGATGACCACGGCGGGGAACGTGACGGCCATCGAGTTGATGAAGGCGTCGGACATGTCCTCGCCCTTTCGGGCGGCCTCCTCGGCGTTGCCAGAGATGGTCACGTCCTTGCCGGCCAGCACGTCATGATAGTTCTGCAACGTGGTGGCGGGCAGGCCGCTCCACTTCTGCTCCTGAACCTGAATGGTGCCGGCGCGCTTGTTGCCTATCCAGATGACACGCTTGCCGTCGGAGGACTCCACGCCCTGGCGCAACTCCTCGAAGGTGCCGGTGGCGCCCTCGAAGGTCATGACGCCATTGCGATCGATGGAGGGGTCGGGCTTGAACTGCTCGGTGGTCACCCACACGCGGTGCGGCAGGACCGTCCACCAGCCCGACGACATGATGTCGTCGCGCGGGCGGAAGGACGAAACGAACAGGCCGAGCGTCGGGATCAGCCACAGAAGGCAGATGATCACCAGCGTGGTGTTGACGAAGACGCGGGGGAAGGGGTTGCCCTTTGACTTGGCCATCACAGGGTCTCCCTCTTGTTGAACTGGCGCAGGTTGTAGACCATCACCGGAATGACGGTCAGAAGCAGAACGATGGCGATGGCCGAGCCCAGACCGGCGTTCCGGTTGACGAAATACTGGTTGTAGAACTGGGTGGCGATGACGTCGGTGCCGAACTGGCCGCCGGTCATCACGAGAACCACGTCGAAGATCTTCAGCGTGAAGATGATGACCGTGGCCGACACCGTGACGACGGTGCCCATGATCGACGGAATGATGATCGAGAAGAAGATCTTGAACTCGCCGGCGCCGTCGACGCGGGCCGCTTCGATGATGTCGGTCGGCACCGACTTGATGGCGGCCGAGAACAGCACCATGGCGTAACCGGTCTGCATCCAGACGACGATGACGATCAGGAACAGGTTGTTCCAGGGCTGCAGCATGGCGACCCAGGCTTGCGGTTCGCCGCCAAGGGCGACGACGATGGCATTGAGCAGGCCGATCTGAACGTCGCTGGGATCGCGAACGGCGTAGATGAATTTCCAGATGACGCCGGCGCCGACGAGCGAAATGGCCATCGGCATGAAGATGATGGCCTTGGCAAGGTTCTCGAACTTGCTGCGGTCGGCGAGCGCTGCGACGAGCAGGCCGAAGATGATGGTGAAGCTGGCTCCGAACACGATCCACAATACGTTGTTGCGGAAGGTGACCAGCATGAACGGTTCGGTGAATACCGTTATGTAGTTGGCGAGGCCAACGAAGCTGGAACCGTCACGATCGAACAGGCTGGCGATGAAGGTTCGGATGGCCGGCAGAGCCAGGAAATAGACCACGAAGGCAATCGCCGGCAGAACGAACAGGAACGGGGTGAGGCGCTTCTGCCACTTCGACGAGGTGAACTCGATCAACTGGTTGACGATCAGATAGAGGATCGCCGTGCCGCCTCCGCCCCAGACCATGGCGAACAGGGCGGTGACCAGCTTCGGTGCCTGGCTGTCGCGCAGGATGAAGAAGCCCTCGAACAGCACGAGCGCTGCGACAATGCCGCTCAGAAGGGTGAGGATCGCGCGATTTCGCCGTCGACGGGCGCGCGCAAGTTCGGCGGAGTGGTCATCCGCGTCGGGATTGAGAAGCGTCATGTCTGTCCCCCGGAGCGCGACCCCGTGACGGCCGGCTCTTTCATATGCACAGCGGCGTTTGAAAAAACCGGGTGCTTCGACCGAGCCTTCCCGACCCGGCGTCGACCCGATTGGCGGATCCTCATCAAGCATCCGGCTTCGAGCCAGTGCCGTTCGGGCGGGAAGCGGTGCTTCGTCCCGTTGGATCCGCGTGAAAGGTCGGTCTGGAGGAAGACGCTTTCTACAAGCATCGACATGTTCCGGCCCGCCTTTTCAGTTCGCGGCCCCCACTCTTCTGAAGCGGGGGCTCGCTTGTCGTAAGTCTTAACCGAAAGTCAACCACGTTGACCAGTCGGATTAAGTCGAGGACTTACTTCTTCGGCCAGGAAGCGTCGATGTCCTTGAGGGCGGTGTCGAGGTCGGTGGTCCCGGACACCCAGGCGGTCATCTGCTTCCAGAACGAACCGGCGCCGACTTCACCCGGCATCAGGTCCGAACCGTCGAAGCGGACAGCGGTGGCTCCGGCCAGGATGGCGGCGACGCCCTTGTCGACTTCGTTTTCGTACCAGGCCAGATCGGCGTCCTTCTGCGGGGCGATGGCGCCGCCGACGGCGAGCCAGGCCTTCAGATGCTCGGCCTTGGCGAAGTACTGCATGACGGCCTTGACTTCCGGACGGTCGTTGAAGGCGCCCCAGATGTCGCCACCGACGAGGACCGGCTTGCCATAGGCTTCATCGATACCCGGCAGGTAGAAGAACGAGTAGTCCACACCGGCCTTGGCCTTCTCCGGGAAGAAGGCGGTGATGAAGTTGCCCTGCTTGTGCAGCCAGCACTTCGGCGGGTCGGTGAACATGTTCACCGGCGAGTCACCGAAGCTGGTCGACACGATGCCCTTGCGGCCACCGTAGACGTACTTCTCGTCGAGCCAGATCTTGCCGAGGGTCTCGGCGGCATGCTTCACCTCGGGCGAGGCGAAGGGCAGCTTGCCTTCGGTCCACTTGTCGTAATTCTCGAGCGAGGTCGTGCGGAGCATGAACTCCTCGAGCCAGTCGGTCGCCGGCCAGCCCGTGGCGGCGCCGGACTCGATGCCCACGCACCAAGGCGTATCGCCATCGGCGACGATCTGGTCCTGAAGGGCCTCGAGCTCCGCCCACGTCGTCGGCACCTTGTAGCCGGCGTCGTCGAAGGCCTTCTTCGGATACCAAACCAGGCTCTTGACGTTCACGCGCTCCCACACGCCGTAAATGCCGGGCTTGCCGTCCTTGCCTTCCTTGGTCGCCATGTCCACCCAGCTCGGGATGTACTGCTGCAGGAAGTAGTCCTTGTTGCCGGAAAGGTCGACCAGCTTGCCGGCCTTGGCGAAGTTGGCGAGCAGGCCGGGCTGCGGGAAGTCGGCGATGTCGGGCGGGTTGCCGGCGTCGGACCGCGTGGCGATCGTCGCTTCGAACTGCTTCGAACCTTCGTACTGAATGTCGATGCCGGTGGCTTCCTCGAACGCCTTGATGGTGTCGTTGAAGCGCACTTCGTCACCGGCCGTGAAGGGGCCGAAAGCGGTGACCTTGGCGCCCTTGAACTTGCCGGCGAAGGCGTCGGCCAGCTCGGGCGGGACATTGTCGGCAGCCGCGGCGGCCGTGACAGCGGCGAAAGCGGCGAAAGCCGACGCCATCAGGCAGGCATTAAGCGATTTCAGTTTCATACAAACCTCCCAAATCGGGTCTTCCTAAAGTACAATCGCGCAACCTGCGCGACCTTGACGCCTCCCCCTCGACGGAAAGCGGCGGCGTCATCAGCGTGGCGGAGCAGTCGTCCGACGCACGATGAGCTCGACGGGCAGTGTGTCGCATGACGGCCCCTTCTCCGGCTCCTCAATTCGCCTGAGAAGGGCTTCGACGCTGCGACGCCCGGATTCGAAGAGAAGCTGGCGAACGGTCGTCAGCCCCAGATAGTCGGCCATTTCAATGTCGTCATAGCCGATCACCGACAGATCGCCGGGGACATCGAGCCCCAGGTCGCGTGCCGCCTCCAGCACGCCCAGGGCCTGGGTGTCGTTCGAGGCGAAGATCGCCGTCGGCGGCTCGCTGAGGCCAAGCAGCCGAGTGGCGAGGTCCCTCGCCACCTCACGACCGAAACGGCCATCGAGATGATATTCGGGCCGGACTTCGATGGTCGCCTCGATCAATGCGCGCCGGTAGCCTTCGAAGCGGTCCTCGCCTGCGGTGAAGTTGAAGCCGGCTTGAGGGATGTCACCAATATAGCCGATCCGGCGATGTCCGAGATCGATAAGGTGGCGGGTAGCCTTCCGTCCGCCGGCAACGTCGTTGATAACGATACGATCGAACGGCTCGCAAATCGGATTGCCGACATCGACGAACACAACCGGAACGGTCGATCGCTGAAAGCGCGCAACATCCGGCGGCGTTGGCGGCAAAGAGATGACGATCACTCCATCAACGCGGCGCGGATCCGGGACGGTCCGGAAATAGCGATCCCGCTTCTCGACTGCGTCGACATTGTAGATCACGACGTCATAACCGTTTGCCGAAGTCGTTTCCTCAATGCCGTGGAGACGTTCGACGAACACCGAACGCGTAAAGAAAGGAGCGATGACGGCGATGCTTTGCGTCTTGCCCATCGAAAGGCCACGCGCCGCCAGATTAGGGACATAGTTAAGGTCGCGAACCGCGCCCATGACTTTGGCGCGCGTCGTTTCGGAAACGCGCGGATGGTCATTCAGCACCCGTGAGACGGTGCCGAGGCCAACCCCAGCTCTCTCTGCTATGTCCTTGATCGTCGGGCGCATGTGAGCAAACATGTGGTGGAAGCGTTTCCATGGGGTAGCACAGGAGCGTGCGTTGAGCAATAGACGCAACGTCGACTTATGTCCAAGGGGTCGTTTCGGAAGGTCGGCGGTCTCCTGTCATGGCTTCGTTGAAAACGCGGCATTCTTTGGCGATGCCAACGAAAACGATACGACTAAAGGTCTAGGCCTATTTCTGGGTCAGATGCAAGCTCACCTTGGGTTTGTACTTAGGGAAAGTGGATTTTTCCGGCAGGGTTGCCCCGATTTAAAGCGCTTTCAGGCAGATAGGGACGGTCGCTTGGCCCCGCTTTCGCGAGCGCGATGAGCCCGGTTTGCTCTCCGGCTGATTTTTGTGGATTTGAAACGTTGGCAGAGATAGCAATCGGGAACCGCGACCCAGACGGAGCGGGGAGGGCGAAAGTGTCGCTTCAAAACCGAGGGAGCGTGGTGGTAGGCTTCTTCGAGCCTGACAATCGGAAGTCGAAGGCGGCGATCATCGACCCAAGGCGATCCTGAAACGGATCCGGGCCGTACGTGTCCCGCGCTCGATCATCGGGGAGCGTTCGTCGACCGAGTCCAGGCTGCGGGTCGATTGGCCCTGAGGTATCGCCGCCTCTGATGACCACGACGGGAGGTTGGCGTCGTATCAATGGCTGCATGCGAGCAGCAAGGGGGAGCAAGGGTGTTCGGACTTTTTAGAGGACGTTCGCCGCAGCGCCCGGCCTGGAGCCGGGTTGGCGCCGATGCCGAGGACCTTCGGGAGTACGACGCCTTCGGTCCCTGGCTCTTGCGGGTCGGATCGGAGGCCGAAATGCCTCCTCGATTTCGATCGGCCTACGAGGGGCTGAAGCACGCCAATTACTTGATCAAGATCCCACGCTCGATCGATCGGCGCGACGCGTTTCCCGGCGCTGATCTTTACGGGGCCGTCTTTGCGATGGATGACGACGGTTTCACGTCGTTGACGGCCACCGACGGAGCCGAAGGCTTTACCCAGCGATATCTGGGGTGGGACGAGGTGGCCGCCGTGCGGACGGTGAGCAATCTTCTGCGTTCCGAGTTCGTGCTGTTGCTCAAGGAGGGCGATGCACTGACGGTGAGCTACAACTCCGTCTCCGCCGATCTGATGAGCCGCGTTGTCGGCTTCATTCGTCAGCAGCTCATGGTGCCGGATGACTTTGGTCCGGTTTTGGCCAACGAGGCCGAGGAGTTCGAGGATTTCTTCTTCAACGCCATGCTGGCCGAGGAGCGCCAGGGCGGCCAGTTCATGCTTCCGATCCACTTCGAACCGCCCGGCAGGTCCTGTCGCAACGCCCAGAACCGTCGACGCGTCACCACCGGTCTGCTGATCCTTCTGTCGGGAAGCGAGCTGGTCATCGTCGATCGTGACGCGCCGATGCGACGGCGGTTCTTCGCGCACTACGCCTATCGCAAGACTTATGTCGGTCTGGCGTCGGTCCGTGGGTTCCGTGTCCAGCCACCGCCGGACAACGCACCTGGCCGCTTCATGATGCTGGAGCTGATCATGGAGCAGCAGCGCCTTGGCATCGCATGCTTCAAGACGCCGCAACGTGTCATCGATCTCCTGCGTCGGCGCGGCGTGGCCCGACTTTGAAGCCTTCGCCTCATCTGGCGCTTCGCTGGATGAGGCTTCCGATCTGCAGCACGGTGGCGATGAGCCCGAACGCCGCCCCAAGCGCTGCCACCGCCGGCCAACCGCCGTGCGGCCAGGCTGCTCCGGCGAGAGCAGAACCGATCGCGCCCCCAATGAACATGAGCCCCATGAACAGCGTGTTGATGCGGGCTCGTGCCTCCGGGCGGAGCGCGTAGATGATGTGTTGGTTGGAGATCAGGGCGCTCTGGACCGCGAAGTCGAGCACCACGACACCGACGACAAGGCCGACGATCGACGACCAGAGGCCGAAGACGGCCCAGGCCAGGAGCGTCAGGGCCGCGCCGAGCGCAATGACCCCGTGCGGACCGCGTCGGTCGGCGATCCGCCCCGCCAAGGGTGCCGCGAGAATGCCGACGAGCCCGACGACGCCGAAGAGACCGGCCACATCGGCGCCGAGGCCGAAGCGTGGGTCTTCGAGGCGAAGCGCGAGAACCGTCCAGAAGGCGGAGAAGGCTGCGAACAGCAGCGCCTGCGTGATCGCAGCCAGACGCAGCTCGCTGAACTCGCGGAAAAGGTGGATGAGCGAGGCCATCAGGCGACCGTATCCTAGTCCGCTGCCGGGATGACTTCTCGGCAGACGGAGCCCCATCCAGAGCGCGGCGCCCAAGGCAACTGGAACGCCAAGCCAGAACATGGTTCTCCAGCCGGTGTGCTCGCCGACGAAGCCGGCGACCGTCCGGCTCAGCAGGATGCCGGCGAACAGGCCGGCCATCACCGTTCCGACCGTGGCTCCTCGGCGCTCCGGTGGCGCCAGGTGGGCGGCGAGGGGCACCACTTGCTGAGCGACCGTGGCGGCAAGGCCGACGGCGAAGGAGGCGGCCAGCATTGTCGCAGCTCCCGGAGCCAACGCCGTGGCTGCAAGCGATACCGCCAGCATGAGGAACTGCGCGACGATCAGCGCTCGACGCTCCATGATGTCGCCGAGCGGCACCATCAGGAACAGACCGGCTGCGTAACCGAGTTGGGTGGCAGTCGGGATGTAGGCGGTGAGCGGACTGCCGAGGTCACTCTGCATCACGCCGAGAAGCGGTTGATTATAGTAGATATTGGCGACGGCAAGGCCGGCGGCGGCGGCCATCGCCAGTGTGAGGCCGCGGGATAGGGCGGGGGGTGTGCCTTCGGCGGCTTGCGTGGTCACGTTGGGCTCCATGCCGCGCGGCGGCTCTTTGCGACGGTCGATCATGGACACATAGTACAGACCATAACGAGTTGGCGTATAGTGCGGTCGCAAGTTAGGCCCGCATAACGGATGTCGTTATAATGAATATTGATTGCGTTGCCGTTTTCGTCGAGGCCACGCGAACCGGAAGTCTGGCCGCGGCCGCGCGCGAGCTCGGTGTGGTCCCCATGGCCGCCTCTCGTCGTCTCGCTGCCCTGGAGGCCGAACTGGGCGTTCGATTGGTTCACCGAACGACGCGGGCGCTGGCTCTCACCGTCGAGGGGGAAGCCTTCCTGCCGTACGCGGAGGCGATGGTCGAGGATGCCGCCAGTGCGCGCGCCGCGCTGCGGCCGTCGGCTTCGGGCATTGCCGGCCTGTTGCGCCTCACGGCATCCGAACCCTTCGGTCGAAAGGTGATCGGTGCGATGATGCCGGCGTTTCTCATCGCCAATCCGGATCTGCGCGTCGACTTGTTGCTCACCGACGATCTGGTCGACATCGTGGCCGCCGGCATGGACGTTGCCATCCGCATCGCGCCCTTGCGCGACAGCTCGCTGATTGCGCGCCGCCTCGCCGACAGCCCGCGCCGCCTATACGCCTCGCCCGGCTACCTGGCGTCGGCCGGAACGCCGCGTCGGCTTGCCGATCTCGAAGGGCACCAATGTCTGGTCCTTTCCGGCGCAACTCATTGGGCATTCGCCGTCGGCGACAAAATGCGACGGTTGCGCGTTTCGGGGCGCTATTCGAGCAACTCCATCGAAGCCCTTCACGAGGCTTGTCTGCGAGGAGTGGGGGTTACGCTTCTTGCCGAATGGAACGCCGCCTCCGATGTCGCCGCCGGTCGTCTGGTTCCCTTGCCGCTCGACGACGGCGAGCCGGAAGGACTCGGTATCTGGGCTGTTTATCCGACGGCGCGATTGGTGCCGCCGAAAGCGCGATTGTTCGTCGAGGCGCTAAAATCACACCTTGAGCAGGAGACGGAGACTGCGACCTTGGTTGACGAAAGGTAAAAAGATGCGGATTTTCCTTGGCCACACTCTTGCCTGCCAAGGTTGAGCGGCCTATACCCCGCCGTTCAAGCAGCAACGCCTGCGCAACATGGAATGACCACAATGAATGACAGCCTGATCGCAGATCTCGTTTTCCCTGCCATCAGGACTCTCATTCATGCCCGCTTCCATCACGCTTTCCGGTCTCAGCTATTCTACGCCTGACGGCCGCCCTCTATTCGACAACCTCAGCATCGTCTTCAACGCCGAGCGTACCGGTCTCGTCGGACGCAACGGCGTTGGAAAGTCGACGCTTTTCCGCCTGATTGCCGGCGAACTGGCGCCTCGCTCGGGCACTATCGCCGTTGGCGGACGGCTCGCCATGCTGCGGCAGATCGTGGCGCCGCCTCCGGAGATGACCGTCGCCGACCTGTTCGGAGTGACCGAGGGTATGGCGCTGCTCGACCGCGCCGAGGCGGGCGAGGCAAGCCTTGTCGAGTTGGCTGATGCCGATTGGACGCTTCCAGTACGCCTGGAGGCTGCGCTTTCTCGGCTTGGTCTCGATATTCGGCCGGGTACGCTGCTCAACGCATTGTCCGGTGGCGAGGCGACACGGGTCGCCCTGGCGGCGCTGACGTTCGATGAGCCGGACATGCTGCTGCTCGACGAGCCCACCAACAATCTCGATCGCGAGGGGCGAAGGGCGGTGATCGACCTTCTGGCCGGTTGGCGTGGTGGTTCGATGGTGATCAGCCATGATCGCGAGCTGTTGGAGACCATGGACAGCATCGTCGAGCTCACCTCGCTTGGTGCCAGCCGGTATGGGGGCGGCTGGAGCGCCTATCGAGAGCGCAAGGCTCTCGAACTCGCCGCGGCGCGGCACGATTACGACGATGCGGAGAGGCGGCTTGTCGGCGAACGGCAGGCGGCCCAGGTCCAGGCTGAGAAGCAGGCGCGACGGGCCGGGGTCGGGGGGCGCAAGGCCGCGAAAGGCGACATGCCCAAGATCGTGGCCGGTGGTCTGGAACGCAAGGCGGAAGAAACGCGCGCCGCCGACGCTCGTCTTGGGGAGCGGCGCATGGCCGCGGCGGCCTCCGCCCTGGAGGAGGCACGCGGCAAGTTGGAGGTTCTCGTTCCCTTCTCGGTCAGTCTGCCTCCGTCGGGCCTCGTCGACGATCGCCTCGTACTGAAGCTGGACGCGGTCTCGGCCGGCCATGGCGACAGGGTGCTCGTGCATGCCCTGTCGCTCGAAATCCGAGGACCGGAGCGTGTCGCGGTCACCGGACCGAACGGATCGGGAAAGTCCACTCTGTTGAGGACGATCATTGGCGATCGTCCGCCGCTCTCTGGGGTGGTGGACATGCGCGTCGACTTCGCTTTTCTCGATCAGCGCGTCTCGCTTCTCGATGAGGCAGAAACGATCCGCGACAACTATCGCCGCCTGGATCCCGGCGCCAGCGAGCAAGCCTGCCGGGCGAGTCTCGCCAGGTTCAAGTTTCGTGCCGATGCCGCGCTCAGAACGGTCGGTAGCCTGTCGGGGGGCGAACGCCTCAGGGCGGGGCTGGCCTGCGTGCTCGGCCGCGCGCGCCCGCCGCAACTCCTTATTCTTGACGAGCCGACCAACCACCTCGACGTCGAGTCGATCGAAACCGTGGAGGCCGGTCTTCGGGCCTATGATGGATCACTTCTGGTTGTGAGCCACGATGAGTCTTTTCTTGAGGCCATCTCCATCGACCGGCGCATCGCACTTGCTTCGGCGGAGGGTGGGGCAGGGGCGGTCTAGCCTCGCCCGGGGGCGCCGGTAGGGGAATCATAATCGATTGAATGCCGTCGATCCGGCCATTCTCGAAGTGAAGGCCCGACTCTGATGCCGCTTGCGGATCGATATTTGAAAAACTTAGTACAAAATACGTATTTAATACGTAGTGGCACGTAGAACTTTGGGCGAAACCGGTAACCGGATCGTTTGGGGCAGGAAAAAGCCCGGAAATTAGCCGAAATGATCAGTTGACCGGCCCGTATCGTGCCATTTGTTCCCTGTGTGTTCGCATATTTCGTCGATTGTTTCTGTGGTCTCGTACGGTCTTACAACGATTGATCCCTCATACTTCAGTCGGTATTGTCTTTTTCAGGAACGCTAATCCGGGCCGCTCGGTTATGGGTGCCGGGCGTTGGAGAGACTGGTAGGAGAGTTGATCGTCATGGGGTTGTCTGATGGGGCCGTGAGGTTCCCGATGCTGCTCTTTTGTGGTGTAGTCGCCACGGCGGACGTCTCTTTCTTCAGGCTGCGAACCTTACCCACCCCTATCGGCGCATCGTCTCATAAGTCCTCTCTACGCAAATGAGACCGGAACGGGCGGCGATATGTCCATCGGAGAAAGCTGATGTCACAAGCTCCTACCAAGAATGCCAAGCTGATTGCCTGGGTCGAAGAAGTCGCCAAGCTGACGACCCCGGACCGCATCTACTGGTGCGATGGTTCGCAGGAAGAATATGATCGTCTCTGCCAGGAGCTGGTCGACGGCGGCACCTTCACCCGTCTGAACGACAAGAAGCGTCCGAACAGCTTCCTCGCCCGTTCCAATCCGTCGGACGTTGCCCGCGTCGAGAGCCGCACCTTCATCTGCGCCAAGACCAAGGAAGAAGCCGGCCCGACCAACAACTGGGCTGACCCGACCGAAATGCGCGCCACCATGATGGGCCTGTTCAAGGGCTGCATGAAGGGCCGCACGATGTACGTGATCCCCTTCTCCATGGGACCGCTCGGCTCGAAGATCGCTCAGATCGGCGTCGAGCTGACCGATAGCGCCTATGTCGCCGTCCACATGCGCATCATGACCCGCATGGGTACCAAGGTGCTCGACGTGCTCGGCAACGACGAGTTCGTGCCCTGCATCCACTCTGTCGGCGCTCCGCTCGAAGCCGGCCAGAAGGACGTCGCCTGGCCCTGCAACGACACCAAGTATATCGTCCACTTCCCCGACACCCGCGAGATCATGTCGTTCGGTTCGGGCTACGGCGGTAACGCGCTGCTCGGCAAGAAGTGTCTGGCGCTCCGCATCGCTTCGGTCATGGCCCGCGACGAGGGCTGGCTGGCCGAGCACATGCTCATCCTCGGCGTCAAGAACCCCAAGGGCGAGAAGTCCTACGTCGCGGCCGCCTTCCCGTCGGCCTGCGGCAAGACCAACTTCGCCATGATCATCCCGCCCAAGGCCTACGCGGGCTGGGAAATCACCACCATTGGCGACGATATCGCCTGGGTGAAGCCGAACGCCGATGGCGAACTGCGCGCCATCAACCCCGAGAACGGCCTGTTCGGCGTTGCTCCCGGCACCAACGAAGTGTCGAACCCGAACGCGCTGCGCACCCTGCACGCCAACTGCATCTTCACCAACGTCGCCCTGACCGACGATGGCGACGTGTGGTGGGAAGGCATGACCGACGAGGCGCCTGCGCACCTGATCGACTGGACGGGTAAGGACTGGACCCCGGATTGCGGCCGCCCGGCTGCTCATCCGAACAGCCGCTTCACCGCTCCGGCGAGCCAGGTTCCGTCGATCGACCCGGACTGGGAGAACCCCGCCGGTGTTCCGATCTCGGCCTTCATCGTTGGCGGCCGCGTTGCCACCGCCTTCCCGCTGGTCATGCAGTCGTTCAGCTGGAGCCACGGCGTCTATCTTGCCGCCACCATGGGCTCCGAGCAGACGGCCGCTGCCGAGGGTACCGGCATGCGTCGCGATCCCTTCGCCATGCTGCCCTTCTGCGGCTACAACATGGGCGACTATTGGGCGCACTGGCTCGACATGGGTCGCAACCTGCCGAAGGCGCCGGGCTTCTTCCGCGTCAACTGGTTCCGCAAGGACGACAACGGCAAGTTCATTTGGCCGGGCTACGGCGAGAACATGCGAGCTCTCGAGTGGATCGTTGGTCGCGTCAATGGTGAAGCCGACGCCGTCGAGTGCCCCTACGGTCTGGTGCCGCGTTATGATGACCTCAACATGGAGGGCATCGACTTCTCCAAGGCCAAGTATGATGCCATCCTGAAGGTCACCAAGGCCAAGGCGTTGGCCGAGGCCGAGGATCAGGGCAAGTACTTCGCTCAGTTTGGGGATCGTCTCCCCAAGGAAGTGGAGCTTGAGCGTCAGCTGTTCACGGCCCGCCTCGAGCGCACGGCCGACGTGTGGGAAATCAAGGGCTGACCGGTTTCCGGTAAGTTCGAGACTTTTCTGACGACATGAAGGACGGCCCCCGGCAAACGGGGGCCGTTCTTTTTTGGGCGCTACGCCCAATTCCAGATGGAAGCCTTGCTGACATCTTCTGTCGTCTCGTTGGGAGTAGACAGGGAAGGTCGGGAGTGGGGCAGGTTGTGAGCATACTCAATCGCGCGTGGCATGAGGCGAATCCCATGCCGAAAAATCCCAAGCCGGAGCAGCGCATGGCTTGGCATGCAGGACATGCTGCAAACTGCGGCTGCCGCCCGATCCCTGCCGGCGTGGTCCGTCTGTTCGTCGAACGTGGTTTGCCGGTTCCGACCGAAACGGCGCGTGTGGAGGTCGCCGGGCGGAAGGGGCAAGAGCAGTGACAGGCCTCTCGCGAGAACTCGCCTGGCAGACATCTGATGGACCGGATAGAGAGCTCTCGCAGTCGTGATCGCCGTCTCCGGCTCAATCCCTGGATTTTCCTGGAACCTTTTTGGGTTTCAGTCATATTTATGAATGGGCCGCCGATAGGGGCCGCCGTCCGCCTCTGGCGGACCCGGCTCCGGACCGGACTTCATTTCATTGGCGACGATCCTCTACGGCCTCGGTTGCAGTTTCAGTTGGCGCCATCGGACGTTTACGATTTCGGCCTTGTTGAAGACCGCAGAACCGATGCCGCCGCGATAGCGTAGGTGGGGGACCATGCGATGGTCTGGGCGGAAAATATTCTCCGCGGCCTGCTGAATAAGCTGGTGACGCGGGGTTCGTTTGAAGTTGAACTCTACAATGGAACCCGCTGGACTTTCGGCGATGGCAGCGGCAAGCGTGTCTTGGTTCGCGTCGCCGATCGAAAGGTCGCCGCGGAGTTGATCCGCGACCCGGAGGTCCGGTTCGGCGAGCTCTATATGGACGGTCGGCTGGACGTCGTCGAAGGCACGCTCTACGAACTTCTCGAACTGCTGCTTCAGCATGGCGTGGGCATGCGGCAGTTCACCGGTCGGAAGCTGTTCCTGATGGCTCGCAAGATCAGGCACCTGCTGGTCGGGCGCAACACGCTTCTGCGGTCGCGTCGCAATGTCGTTCATCACTACGACCTCAACGCGGCCTTCTATGATCTCTTCCTGGACACCGATCGCCAGTATTCCTGCGCCTACTATGCCGCCCCGGACATGACGCTCGAGGAGGCCCAGCGCGCCAAGTGCCGGCATCTTGCCGCCAAACTGCTGATCGATCCGGGCATGAGTGTCCTCGATATCGGCTCCGGCTGGGGCGGGCTCGGGCTCTACCTTGCCGAGGTCGGGCAGGCTGGCAACGTCAAGGGCGTCACGCTATCTGACGAGCAACTGGTGATCGCCAGAAAGCGCGCCGACGACAAGGGGTACGGCCATGTGAAGTTCGAGCTCGAAGATTACCGCAGCACGCGCGGAACCTTTGACCGTATCATTTCGGTCGGCATGTTCGAGCACGTCGGCCCCCAGAACTACGACACCTATTTCCGCAAGGCGGCCGATCTTCTGGCCGACGACGGCGTGTTCATGCTGCATACCATCGGCCATACGTCGACGCCGGGTCTCACCAACGGCTGGATCACCAAGTACATCTTCCCCGGCGGTCATTTGCCCGCCTTGTCGGAGGTGGTGACCGCCGTCGAGAAGTCCGGACTGATGATGGCGGATGTGGAGGTGCTGCGACATCACTATGCCGACACCCTTCGCGAGTGGCGTGCTCGCTTCATGGCCCGGCGCCACGAGGCGCTGGCGCTCTACGACGAGCGCTTCTGCCGGATGTGGGAGTGCTATCTCGCCATGTGCGAGGCCGCTTTCCGCTTCCTCGACGTTGTCGTCTACCAGTTCCAGCTCACGCATCGGAACGACGTGGTGCCGATCACCCGCGACTATATCGCCAAGCGAGAGGCCACCCTGTTCGCTCGCGAGAGGGCTCTGGGTGAGCCGACGGCGGCGCGCTCCTGGCGGGACATGGCGACGGTCATCTCGAGAGGATAAGCCGACATCACTTTCGATCCTGCCCAGCCCCCTTTGTTGGGGACTGGGCGGGGTCCGAAAGCGATTTGCGATCAGCTTCGTGTGGCCATCCTGCGCGTCAGTTCGTAGAGCGCAATGCCGCTGGTTGTCGCGACATTGAGGCTGTCGAATCCGCTGGCCATGTCGATGCGCACCGTCTCGGCGGCGGACATTTCGGCATCCGGCAGTCCCGGCCCTTCCGTCCCCAACAGCAAGGCCACCGGTCGATCGGTCGGAACCTCATGGAGCCGCATGGCCCCACGTGGCGATAACGCCAATACTCGATAGCCCTGGTCGGCGAGGGCGGCGGCGACGCTCGAACCCGTGTCGAGCCGCGTGAACGGCACGTTCAGGACGCCGCCGACCGACACTCGGATCGCTTTCCTGTAGTGCGGATCGCATGACGTCGCGTCGAGCACGACCGCTCCTGCGCCAAAGGCCGCGGCATTGCGAAAAATGCCGCCCATGTTGTCGTGGTTGGCGAGTCCGACAAGGCCGAGCACGACTCGCGGATGGTCCGCCAGCAGGTCGGCGAGCGGCGGGGAGGGCGAGCGTCGGCCGAGGCCGAGAAGACCGCGATGGATGGGGAAGCCGACGACCGTATCCATCAGCTCCTGATCGGCGATGAAGATCGGCAAATCGTCGGGCGGCGACCACGCCAGAACGGTGTCGACACGGTTACGGGCGATCAGAAGGGCTTCGGGCCGATAGCGCGAGCCCGTCGACAGGAAAACGGCGAGTACGCTTTCCCCCTCGGCGATGAAAGCGTTTCCATGGGTCTGCCGAAGATCGCGATCGCGCACGTTCATGAACGGCGCGAGGCGCGGATCGCTCGGATCGGTGACCGGAATGATCATGGCTTTGTCTTCCGCTTCTTGACGGGGGAACATGAGACACCGTTATTAGGTGCGAGGCGTGGATGCCAGAGGGGCACGTCCAAAGGATTGCGAGATGTCTCATCAACGACTGATCGGATTGTCTGCGGGAGTTCTCGGCGCCGTCGGCGTGGCGACACTGGCCGTCGGAGCCCATGCCGTCACCGGCGCCAACCTTGATGTTGCCGGAAGCATTCTCCTGTTTCACGCGGCGGCGCTGCTGGGCCTTGCCAATGCCGGCGAACGGCGACTGAGAGGACTGTCAGCCCTCTTGTTCGTGGCTGGCTGCCTATTGTTCTCAGGCGATCTGGTTTTCAAGGCGGCCATGGCGAGGAGCCTGTTTCCGATGGCGGCGCCATCAGGTGGAGTCGCGCTGATCCTTGGTTGGCTGGTCGTCGCCATCGGCTCGCTGATGCCTCGTCGACCTTAGCGTCGTCTTCCCCGGATTCCTGTGGCGCGGCCTTGACTCTTGCGCGGCCAGATGGTCGTGTCCGCCCGAAAACCATTGAGGAAAGCCAACAAATGACCAACGCCTTCGTGTTCCCCGGTCAGGGCAGTCAGGCCATCGGCATGGGCAAGGCCCTTGCCGATCATTATGCCGCCTCGCGGGCGGTGTTCGAGGAGGTGGACGAGGCTCTCGGCGAGAAGCTGTCCGACGTCATCTTCAACGGCCCCGAAGACCATTTGACGCTGACCGCCAACACCCAGCCGGCCCTGATGGCCGTCAGTCTGGCCGCGCTGCGCGCCCTGGAGGCGGAAGGCATTACCATCAAGCAGCACGCCGCCTTCGTTGCCGGTCATTCGCTTGGCGAGTACTCGGCCTTGGCCGCCGCCGGTGCGCTCTCGGTGACCGATGCCGCCCGCCTGCTGCGCGCGCGCGGCAATGCCATGCAGAAAGCCGTGCCGGTAGGTGAGGGCGCCATGGCCGCGCTGCTTGGTCTCGATTTCGAGACGGCGGTCGCCGTCGCCAAGGAAGCCGCACAGGGCGATGTTTGCGAGGCGGCCAATGACAACGCGCCCGGTCAGGTCGTGGTGTCCGGCGCCAAGCTTGCCGTCATTCGCGCCGTGGATATCGCCAAGGGCAAGGGCGCCAAGCGCGCCATGCTGCTCAACGTCTCGGCCCCCTTCCATTGCCGACTGATGCAACCGGCGGCCGAGGCGATGGCCGAGGCGCTCGGCACGGCGACCATCAATGCGCCGATCGTGCCGATCTTCGCCAACGTCACCGCGGCGCCGACGTCCGATCCCGAGGCAATCCGCAAGCAACTCGTCGCCCAGGTGACCGGCACCGTGCGCTGGCGCGAGAGCGTGTCGGCTATGGCCGGAGCTGGTGTCGACAAGTTCGTGGAAGTTGGCGCCGGCAAGGTCCTGTCCGGCCTTATTCGCCGCATTGCGCCGGCGGAGGGCGTGATCGACTTCGGCAAACCTTCCGACATCGCCGACGTCAAGGCGCTGCTCGGCTTGGCCTGACCCGCAAAAATCGTGTGGTAATAAGATACCGTATTTGTTAGGTTGTTGATTTTCAAAGGGATGAAGCCGTTCAGCCTGCTTGACAAATGGGCGGTGTTTCCATATTGGAGAACGCGACGGCGGCGACCGGCAACGGGAGCCGCCCTTTCGCATCGGAAACGGTGCGAAAGATGAGACGAACCGGCCGCCTCTTGGGGCGGCCCAACCGGAAGACGGTAACGCCCATGACGACCTATACGGCGAAGCCGGCGAACATCGAGAAGAAGTGGGTCTTGATCGACGCCGAAGGCCTCGTGGTCGGCCGCCTCGCGACTGTGATCGCGATGCGCCTCCGCGGCAAGCATAAGGCCACCTATACCCCTCACATGGATGACGGAGACAATGTCGTCGTCATCAATGCGGACAAGGTGGTTCTGACGGGACGCAAGTACACCGACAAGACCTACTACTGGCACACCGGGTATATCGGTGGCATCAAGGAGCGCAAGGCGCGCCAGATCCTTGAGGGGCGCTTCCCCGAGCGCGTGCTCGAGAAGGCCGTCGAGCGCATGATCCCCGAAGGCCCGCTCGGCCGTCGCCAGCTTTCCAACCTCCGCGTCTACGCCGGTGCCGAGCATCCCCATGCCGCCCAGCAGCCGGAAGTCCTCGACGTCAAGTCGATGAACAAGATGAACACGAGGCCTTGATCCATGGCTGAGCTTTCCTCCCTCGCCGAACTCGGCGCTGCCGACGTCGCTCCGGTGGCCGAGGCCCCCGTGCACGTTCAGAAGCTCGACAAGTTCGGCCGCGCCTATGCCACCGGCAAGCGCAAGAACGCCATCGCTCGCGTCTGGGTCAAGCCGGGTTCCGGCAAGATCGTCGTGAACGGCAAGGAGTTCACCGCCTACTTCGGTCGCCCGGTGCTTCAGATGATCGTGCAGCAGCCGATCTATGCCGCCGCTCGCGATGGCCAGTTCGACATCATCGCCACCGTTTCCGGCGGCGGTCTGTCTGGCCAGGCCGGCGCTTTGCGCCACGGCATTTCGAAGGCGCTGACCTATTACGAGCCGGGCCTGCGCGGCGTGCTCAAGAAGCTTGGCTTCCTGACTCGCGACAGCCGCGTCGTCGAGCGCAAGAAGTACGGCAAGCGCAAGGCTCGCCGGAGCTTCCAGTTCTCGAAGCGCTGATCCGGTTTCGGATTTGGAATGTGGAAAGGGCGGTGCCGATGGCGCCGCCCTTTTCCGTTTGCGTCTTCAGCTTGGAAGGCTGCTGACGTCAGTCCTTGACGCGAAGCCCTACCGGATCGGGCGGCAGCGGAATGAACTCCGTCTCGCCGGCGATCTCCGGGAAGCGCCGGGCGCGCCAGTCGGCCTTGGCTGCTTCGATGCGCTCCTTCGACGAGGAAACGAAGTTCCAGTAGATGTGTCGCTTCTCGGGGAAGGGCTCTCCTCCGATCAGCACGAGGCGCGTTGGCTCCGTCGCCACCAGGATCACCTCGGCGCCGGGTCGGAAGATGACCAGCTGGTTCGGGGGGAAGGCGCCGTCTTGCCCCTCGATGCCGGCGCCACCGCTGATGACATAGGCAGCGCGCTCGACGTGGTCGGGAGGTACCTTGAAGCGCGTGCCGGCTTCCAGATGGACGTCGGCATACATCAGGTCGGAGTAGACCGGCACCGGCGAGCGAACGCCGAATCCTTCCCCGGCCACCAGCGTCATGCGCATGCCGGTATCGGAGAAAACGGGAAGCGCTGCCTTGTCGTGGTGACTGAAGAGAGGGGCGACCTCTTCGCTTGCTTTCGGCAGGGCCACCCAGATCTGTGTACCGAACAGGTTTCCTCCGGCGGCATGAACCTCGGCGGGAAAACGCTCGGAGTGGACGATACCGTTTCCAGCCGTCATCCAGTTGACCTCACCGGCCCTGATCGTCTCCTTGTGACCGGCGCTGTCGCGATGGACCATTTCGCCATCGAACAGGTAGGTCAGGGTGGAGAGGCCGATATGCGGATGTGGCCGCACGTCCTCCGCCTCTCCGGCGCCGAACATCACCGGCCCCATCTGGTCGAAGAAGATGAAGGGGCCGACCATGCGGCGCTGCGCCGACGGCAGGGCGCGGCGCACCTTGAAGCCGCCGAGGTCGCGGACGTTCGGAAGGATGATTTCCTCGACGCGGTCATTTCCGCCCTTGCCGGGAATGCTCATGATCTGCCTTTCCTGTTGCGAGAACGTTCGCCGGTCGGTTGAGCCGCCCGGATCGAAAGGCGGCTCTCCAGCACGTATAGTCGAAACATTTGCGCCCGGACTGTTTCAGCTCGGACCACGAATGCTTCAGACAAGATAGGGGCTTCTGCGGATGAGCGGTAGCGGCCGTTTGTTGAACGGTGTTTTCATCTTGAAGTCAGCGGCCTGCGCAAGAACAGGCATGATCATCCGAAAGGTCGAAATAAAAAAGCAGGGCCGAAGCCCTGCTTTCTAGTTCCGCGTGTCAGCCCATAAAGCCTACAGATAGAAAGACCTCCCAATCCATCCGCTGGCGGCAGCGTTTTCCGCGCCTATATGGGTTTTCCCTCCCAAGACTCAGACCGCGATAACTGGAGGGCATTCTACTTTTGCCTAGTTTGACGGCTTCATTTACTGAAGCATTTCGTCTTTTGGCCGTGCCATCCTTATTTATGGCGGGTACCATACACTGCGTTTTTTGGTTTGTCATCCATTTGTGCATGGGCTGCATGCTTGTTCGGCATAGGGCGTTTCGTTCGTCGCCTTTACAATTTGGATTGGGAAATATCGCCATATCAATGGGTTGGCGGCGCGTTCTGGAGCGGTTCCGAGTTGGCGCTTCATCCGTGATTTGCCCCATAGACTAAAGTCATAGCGAAAGGCGACGTGCGCCGTTGCTTTCGGATGATCGGGGACCGATCGGTCTTGTTTTTTCAGGGTCGATGCGCTTTGAGTAGCGCGCATATTCAACGCCCGAGAGGATTCCATGCGTCTCAGCCGGTATTTCCTGCCCATCCTAAAAGAGGCGCCCAAGGAGGCGGAGATCGTCTCGCATCGCCTGATGCTGCGTGCTGGCATGATGCGCCAGCAGAACGCCGGCATCTATTCCTGGCTGCCGTTGGGACTGAAGGTTCTGAAGAAGATCGAGGCCATCGTCCGCGAGGAGCAAGATCGGTCCGGCGCCGTCGAGATCCTGATGCCGTCGATCCAGCCCGCCGATCTCTGGCGCGAGAGCGGCCGCTACGATGCCTATGGCAAGGAGATGCTGCGCATCGTCGACCGTCATGAGCGCGAGATGCTCTATGGCCCGACCGCCGAGGAGGTGGTCACCGACATCTTCCGCACCTACGTGCGTTCCTACCGCGACCTGCCGCTCAACCTCTACAACATTCAGTGGAAGTTCCGCGACGAGGTGCGTCCGCGCTTCGGCGTGATGCGAGGCCGCGAGTTCCTGATGAAGGACGCCTATTCCTTCGACGTCGATCAGGCAGGCGCGTTGCGCGCCTATCACAAGATGTTCATCGCCTATCTCCGGACCTACAAGCGGCTCGGCCTCACTGCCATTCCGATGCGCGCCGACACCGGTCCGATCGGCGGCAAGCTCAGCCATGAGTTCATCATCCTCGCCTCCACCGGCGAGAGTGCGGTGTTCTGCGACAAGGACCTTCTCGATCTTCCGGTGCCGGGCGAGGACATTGATTTCGACGGCGATCTCTCGCCTGTTGTCGACATGTTCACCAGCCGCTATGCCGCGACCGACGAAATGCACGACGAGACGGCCTTCGGGGCGCTTCCAGAAGAGCGTCGCGTATCGGCGCGCGGCATCGAGGTCGGTCACATCTTCTCCTTCGGCACCAAGTATTCCGAGCCGATGGGCGCGAAGGTGGCCATGCCGGACGGTAGCGAGCAGCCTGTGATCATGGGATCCTACGGCATCGGCGTGTCGCGTCTCATTGGCGCCATCATCGAGGCCAGCCATGACGACGCCGGCATCATCTGGCCGGAGAGCGTGACGCCCTTCGGTGCCGGCGTGATCAGCCTTCGCCCCGACGACGCGGCCGTGACGGCTGCCTGTGAAGACGCCTATGCGAAGCTCGCCGCTGCCGGCAAGGATCCCCTCTACGACGACACCGCCGCCCGACCGGGGGCCAAGTTCGCGTCCATGGATCTGATCGGACTGCCCTGGCAGATCATCATCGGTCCGAAGGGGCTTGCCGACGGCGTCGTCGAGCTGAAACGCCGCGCCACCGGCGACAAGGAACTGGTGTCGCTGGAGTCGGCGATCGCCCGCGTCACAGAAAAGGCCTGATTGTCGCCGAAGAGGGGCGGTCGCATGCCGCCCCCGTGGCTGTCCGATTCCGCTTGGAAAACACGGAATGGACAGCTTGTCGGCGGACGGAATTTGCTAGTCTCACGCGTCGCCGTCCGGTGGCGCCCGAGTCGGCCATCGGTCTTCTTGGCGGTGGCGTGGCGTTCCGGCGTTTGGAGGTCTTTGGATGAGCGAGGCGAAAGCGGGGCGGCCCTTCGCCCCCTTCGAGTGGAAACTGGCCGGCCGTTATCTGAGGTCCCGTCGCAAGGAAGCCTTCATTTCGGTGATCGCCGGCTTCTCCTTCGTCGGCATCATGCTGGGCGTCGCCACGCTGATCATCGTCATGGCGGTGATGAACGGCTTTCGTGGCCAGTTGATGGAGAAGATCCTCGGCATCAACGGCCATGCCGTGGTCCAACCGATCGATAGCCCGCTTACCGATTACGCTTCGGTCGCCGATCGCCTGTCCGGGGTGGACGGCGTCAGGCTCGCCATGCCCTTCGTGGAGGGCCAGGTGCTGGCGTCCGGGCCATCCGGCGCTTTCGGCGTTCTGGTTCGCGGCGTGCGCAGCGCCGATCTCCAGAAGCTGCCTCTCGTCTTCGATACCGTCCAGGTCGGTTCCTTCGACAAGTTCGATGACGGCATTGGTATCGCCATCGGTCAGCGGCTTGCCGAGAGCCTGGGCGTCACGGTCGGTGACAAGGTCACGCTGGTCAGCCCGAAGGGTAACGTTACCGCTCTCGGCACGACGCCGCGCGTCAAGGCCTATCCGGTGGCCGCCATCTTCAAGATCGGCATGAGCGAGTACGACGGCACCTTCGTCTTCATGCCGATCGCCGAGGCGCAGAAATACTTCATGATGGAGGACAAGGTTACCGCCATCGACGTCTTCGTCAACAATCCCGACGACATCGGGTCGATCAAGGAAAAGCTGACGATCGACGCGGGGCGACCAGTGCTGATAACCGACTGGCGGCAGCGCAACGTGACCTTCTTCTCGGCCCTTGAGGTCGAGCGCAACGTCATGTTCATGATCCTGACGCTGATCGTGCTGGTGGCGGCGCTCAACATCGTTTCCGGCATGACCATGCTGGTGAAGGACAAGAGCCACGACATCGCCATCCTTCGCACAATGGGCGCCAGCCGGGGCGCCATCCTGCGTGTCTTCCTGATCACCGGGTCGGCGATCGGCTTCGCCGGCACCGTCGCCGGATTCGGCCTTGGGCTTGTCGTTTGCCTCAACGTGGAGAAGATCCGGCAGTTTGTGTCCTGGTTGACCTCGACCGAGCTTTTCTCGCCGGAGCTCTACTATCTCAGCCAACTGCCAGCCGACATGCAGATGCACGAAACGATCACCGTGTTGGTCATGGCGCTGGTGCTGTCGTTCGCCGCCACCGTCTATCCAGCCTGGAAGGCGGCCCGTCTCGATCCCGTCGACGCGCTGAGGTATGAGTGATGCCGGCCATGGAAACCCTCATCACCGGCGTCGAAGATCCGGTCCTGAAGCTGGTCGGCATCGAGAAGTCCTACAAGGAAGGATCGGGGACGCTTCCCATCCTGCGAGGCTGCGACTTCAACCTTTTCGCCGGCGAACTGACGGCGCTGGTCGCTCCTTCAGGGGCCGGCAAGTCGACGCTGCTGCACATCACCGGCCTTCTGGAGAAGCCCGACGCCGGTGAGGTGATCATTGGGGGAAAGCCCTGCGGCAAGCTCGATGACACCGTCCGTACGCGGCTTCGCCGTACCGAGATCGGCTTCGTCTACCAGTTCCATCATCTTCTGCCGGAGTTCTCCGCCCTCGAGAACCTGATGATCCCGCAGATGATCGCCGGCCTCGACAAGAAGGAAGCCGCCAAGCGCGGTAACGATCTCCTGTCCTACATGCGCCTCGAGAAGCGAGGGACCCATCTGCCGTCTCAGCTTTCGGGCGGCGAGCGGCAACGCGTCGCCATCGCCCGCGCCGTCGCCAATGCACCGAAGGTGCTGCTTGCCGACGAGCCCACGGGTAACCTCGACCCCAAGACCTCACATTACGTGTTCGACGCTCTGGCCGCCCTGGTCAGGGCTACCGGCCTCGCAGCGATCATCGCCACGCACAACATGGCGCTGGCCGAACGCATGGACCGGCGCATTACCCTCGATGAAGGGCGGATCATCGAACTGGAGTAGTTCGCGATCGCCCGTCGCATTGTTCCTGGAGATCCGACCATGACTTCCCGCATCACCTACGTCAACGGACGCTATGTTCCGTCCAGGGAGGCCGTCGTCAGCGTCGAGGATCGCGGCAATCAGTTCGCGGATGCGGTCTATGAAGCCTGCCAGATCAAGGACGGTGCCATCATCGATCTTCGCCGTCACCTCGACCGGCTCGATCGGTCGTTGGCCGAGCTCAGGATCGCCGCGCCCATGAGCCGGGCAGCCATGACCCACGTTCTGCGGGAGGTCGCGCGTCGCAACCGGGTCGAGAACGGCTATGTCTACTGGCAGATCTCGCGCGGCGCCGCCCCGCGAGACCATGCATTCCCCACAGGCGTACGTCCCACCTTCACGGCAACGGCGAAGTCGCTAGATGTCGCCGCTGCGGCGCTTCGCTATGAAAAGGGCGTGCCGGTCATCACGCTACCCGACAACCGCTGGGAGCGTGTGGACATCAAGACCGTCGGCCTCCTGCCCAACGCTCTTGCCAAGCAGGCGGCGCGCGAAGCTGGCGCCTTCGAGGCCGTCTTCGTCGATGCGGAAGGTTTCGTGACCGAAGGCTCTTCCGCCAACGTCTGGCTGGTCGATGGGGAAGGGCGGCTCGTCACCCGACCGGCCGACCGTGGCATTCTCCGCGGCATCACCCGATCGGTTCTGCTGGAGGTGGCGGAGACCGAGGGCGTGGCGGTGGTGGAGCGGCGTTTCACCGTTGCCGAGATGAAGACGGCGCGTGAGGTTTTCCTGACGTCTGCGGGGGCGACTCTTTGCCCGGTCGTCAGCGTGGACGGCGAGACGGTGGCCAATGGTGCGCCAGGCAGTGTGGCGGCCCGCCTGCGGCGGCGCTTCCACGACCTTGCGGAGCGGACGCCGATTTGACGGCTGGCACCGTGCTTGGCAAAATTGTCACATCCCCGTCTAAACACGGATAGCACGAGCCCGTCGACGGCGACACGCGCTCGAAATGGACTGGTAATTTCCGGCGCGCCCGGCGTAACCATAAGCTCGGGCGACGCGTGGCGTCGGTGTGGCGCTTGCCCCTCACAAAAAAACGAAGTCGAAAAGGCCGAAAAAAATGGCGGACAAAGCCCAAAATCTTCAGGACACCTTCCTCAATCACGTCCGTAAGAACAAGATTTCGCTGACGATTTTTCTGATTAACGGCGTCAAGCTGCAGGGCGTGGTCACTTGGTTTGACAATTTCTGCGTCCTCTTGCGGCGCGATGGGCACTCCCAGCTCGTTTACAAGCACGCCATTTCCACCATCATGCCGGCTCAGCCTCTGGCCCTTTTCGAGGGTAGCGAGGAACCGAACTGAGTTCGGTTTGTTCCGTTGTTGTCCGCCTGTGGAGATTTGCTCCCCGGGCGGGCTGCCACGGCGATTGTCGCATGTTGGCCGCCAGCGGTGCGGCTCTCGGGAGGTCAAGTGACCGACGAACAGGATCGTGAAGAAGGGGCGCGTCCTCGCAAGAAGAGTGTCGATCGCATCGAGGAGCCCGCGAGAGCGCTTGTCCTTGTGCCCGATCTTCGCCAGCGGGGAGGGCGGGACGAGACGTCGGCGACCCAGCGCGATCTCGAGGCGCGCCTCGAAGAGGCTTTCGGCCTGGCTCAGGCCATCGATCTCGACGTCCGCGCTACCTTGCCAGTGCCGGTCAATCAGCCCAAGCCGGCGACGCTGTTCGGCGCCGGCAAGGTTGACGAAATCGCCGAGACGGTGAAGGAGGAGGAGATCGACCTTGCCATCGTCGATCACGCCCTGACTCCCATTCAGCAGCGCAATCTAGAGAAAGCCTGGAAGACCAAGGTCATCGATCGAACTGGCCTGATCCTGGAGATCTTCGGCGAGCGCGCTCGCACGCGCGAAGGGCGGCTGCAGGTTGAGCTGGCCCATCTCAAGTATCAGAAGTCCCGCCTCGTGCGGTCGTGGACCCATCTTGAGCGGCAGCGCGGTGGCTTCGGCTTTCTCGGCGGCCCCGGCGAGACGCAGATCGAGGCCGACCGTCGGCAGCTTCAGGAGAAGATCACCCGTATCGAGGCAGATCTCGAGCAGGTGAAGCGTACGCGCGATTTGCACCGACGCCAGCGTCGCAAGGTGCCTCATCCGGTCGTGGCGCTCGTCGGCTACACCAACGCCGGCAAGTCGACGCTGTTCAACCGGCTGACCGAAGCGGACGTTTTCGCCAAGGATCTGTTGTTCGCGACGCTCGATCCGACGCTGCGTCGCATCAAGCTGCCACATGGCACCGACGCCATATTGTCCGATACCGTGGGGTTCATCTCCAACCTGCCGACCCATCTCGTGGCAGCCTTCCGGGCGACGCTCGAAGAGGTCATCGAAGCCTCGATCATCCTGCATGTCCGTGACATCTCGCATAAGGACACCGAGGCGCAGGCAAGCGACGTTGCCGAGGTGCTGAAGCAGCTCGGCCTCGATCCGTCCGATCGCGACAGGATCATTGAGGTCTGGAACAAGGTCGACCTCGTCGACGCGGGGCGGAGAGACAGCCTCCTCACCCAGGCCAATACCGAGTCGCCAGGAGGGCAGGAGCGACAGGTCGTCTCCGCGATGACCGGCGAAGGTCTTCCCGAGCTGCTGGCTTCCATCGAGGCGCGGCTGCTCGGCGGTCGCCCCGTGCACGAGCTGACTCTCGATTCGTCGGACGGGGCTGGACTCGCTTGGCTCTACGATCATGGAGAGGTGCTGGAGCGTCATGACGATGAGGACGGCACCCTGCGCCTCACGGTACGGGTTGCCGACAAGGCGATGACGACTTTTCACAAGCGTTATGGCGAACGCATCCTGCACCCGACACCAGAAAACTGATATTTACCGGACATGTTTATAAGCCCTGGGAGCACTGCCGCGTTCCCGGGCTTCCTGAAGTGCCACCGCTTAATCGACAGAAAGTGGAAACTATGAACCTACCGTCCAGGCGAGCCTTTCTCGCCGCGCTGCCCCTTGCTCTTGCCGCTTGCGTCTCCGCTCCGGGAACGCCGGCGATGCCGCCGCTCATCGACCCGACCAAGCCGAAGCGCTATCCTCGGCCGTCCTCCCAGTATCTGGCGATGTACAGCGAAGTGAAGGACGGCGGGTTCACTGTTCCGGCCGTCGACCTGACCCAGGTCAACCCGGCTTTCTTGCGTCGCGAAGTCAGCTACACCACCGACGAGCCGGCCGGCACCATCGTCATCGATACGCCGGCTCGCTATCTCTATCTCGTGCTAGGCAACGGCAAGGCCATGCGGTACGGCATTGGCGTTGGTCGCGAGGGATTTGCCTGGTCCGGCAGCGCCGTCATTCGCCGCAAGGCGAAGTGGCCGTCCTGGCATCCGCCGGTGGAAATGCAGGCGCGCGATCCCAAGGCGCGCAAGTGGGCCGGCGGTATGCCCGGCGGTCCCGACAACCCGCTCGGCGCCCGTGCGCACTACCTCTACAAGGGCAATGTCGACACCCTCTATCGCATTCACGGAACGGTGGAGCCCTGGACGATCGGCAGCAACGTTTCCTCCGGCTGCATTCGCCTGATCAATCAGGATGTCATGGACCTGTTCGAGCGCGTTCCGGTCGGTACCGTCGTCAAGGTGCTGGAGCGCCCGGCGGCATCAGTCGCTTGAGCTGGATGCCGCCCCGCCATGGACGCGGGGCGGCTGTCCGCCGCCTCCCGTGGCACGGTTTTCATCAAGAGTTTGAATTCCTTCGCAGCCGAAATAGGGGGAAGACAAATTAACCCTGCCGCGCCATAGTACCCCTGCGTCGAGCCATTATGGCGAACGGGCGGGCGGGGAAGAAGCGCCGTCCGATTCGTCTCTGGTTCCGTTCCGGGCCGGTATTGCCGGCTGCGCCATCGATGGGACCGGGCCGACGGCGGAGAAGTCGGGAGGACAGCATGATTGACAATTCTCACACTAATCGACGGTTGGCGCGCGAAGCGATGGCGTTCGTGCTGGCCGGTGGGCGGGGCAGCCGTCTCAAGGAACTGACCGACCGCAGGGCCAAGCCGGCGGTCTACTTCGGCGGCAAGAGCCGCATCATCGATTTTGCGCTGTCCAACGCGCTCAACTCGGGCATTCGCCGCATCTCGGTGGCGACCCAGTACAAGGCGCACAGCCTGATCCGGCATCTGCAATATGGCTGGAACTTCTTCCGCCAGGAGCGCAACGAGAGCTTCGACATCCTTCCCGCCTCGCAACGCGTCGCCGAAGACAAATGGTACGTTGGAACGGCCGATGCGGTGACGCAGAACATCGACATCATCGAAGCCCACAACATCGAATACATCATCATTCTGGCCGGCGATCACATCTACAAGCAGGATTACGAGATCATGCTCGACCAGCATGTCTCGTCCGGCGCCGATGTCACTGTCGGCTGCATCGAGGTGCCGCGCATGGAGGCCACGGGCTTCGGCGTGATGGCGATCGACGAGAGTGCCCGCATCATTGCCTTCGTCGAGAAACCGGCCGATCCGCCGGCCATGCCCGGTCGCCCGGACCTAGCGCTCGCCTCGATGGGCATCTATGTCTTCAAGACCAGCTTCCTGATCGACCTCCTGCGCCAGGATCAGGATGACCCGAACTCCAGCCACGACTTCGGCAAGGATATCATTCCCGCCATCGTGAAGGGTGGAAAGGCGATCGCTCACAAGTTCTCGGACAGCTGCGTTCGCTCGTCGTCTGAGGCCGAACCCTATTGGCGCGACGTCGGGACCATCGATGCCTTCTGGGAAGCCAACATCGATCTTACCGACTTCGTCCCGGCGCTGGACCTCTACGACACGAAGTGGCCGATCTGGACCTATACCGAGCTGACGCCGCCCGCCAAGTTCATCCACGATGAAGATGGTCGGCGCGGCGCGGCCACCAGTTCTCTGGTGTCCGGCGGCTGCATCATTTCCGGCTCCCGCGTCGACAAGTCCTTGCTGTTTACCGGCGTGCATGCCCACTCCTATTCCGAGGTGGAGCATTGCGTCATATTGCCCTACGTCTCGGTTTCTCGGGGCGCACGCCTGACCAAGTGCGTCGTCGACAAGGGGGTGATCATCCCGTCCGGTCTCGTCGTCGGCGAGGATCCGGAGCTGGATGCCAGCCGCTTCCGCCGGAGCGAAGGCGGCGTCTGCCTGATTACCCAGGACATGATCGATCGGCTGCAGCTCTGACCGCGACGTTGAAAATAGCTCGGGGGCGTGGCAAAACCCGCTCCCCATCCCTTCTCGGGATTGGCGTCGCCGCCGGCAAACCGCCGAAGGCGGCGTCTCCGCGTGAAAAGGTTTGGCTGCATTCCGTTCCGCCGTGCGCGGACGTGATCGGGCATCGCTCAGGCTGGCGCTCGGTATTCCGGTCCCGGATTTCTCATGCCCTTGGCTGGAATGAGAAAATCGTGATGACTTCAACGAGCGGATGCGTCAGCATCTTGGCGAGTTGGCATAACCTGTCGGGGTGATCAAGTGCGCGTCTTATTCGTTGCCTCCGAATGCTATCCGCTGATCAAGACGGGCGGTCTAGCCGACGTTGCGGGAGCTCTGCCGTTGGCGCTCGCCGCCTTGGGCTGCGATGTCCGTGTTCTGATGCCGGCTTATCCCGGTGTGGTCGGTCATCTTCAGGGCGTCGAGGAAGTTGCCACCTATCCCGACGTGTTCGGCGGATCTGGACGGCTGCTGGCGGGGCAGACGCCGGACGGGCTGAAGGTGCTGGCTCTCGATGTCGACCATCTCTATGACCGGCCCGGCAACCCGTATCTCGGGCCCGACGGCAACGACTGGTGGGACAACACCCGCCGCTTCGCCGCATTGTCGGCGATTGGCGCCGCTGTCGGGCGGCATGGAGTCGGCGACTGGAAGCCGGCGATCGTTCATTGTCATGACTGGCAGGCGGGACTCGTTGCTCCCTATCTTCTGGCCGGTCCGGCCGAAGGGCGGCCGAAGACCGTCTTCACCATTCACAACGTTGCCTTCCAGGGCATCTGCGGTCGAGCGGATTTCGATACCTTTGGACTGCCTTCGAGTTTCTACACGCCGGCTGGGCTCGAGTATTACGGTTACTGCTCCTTCCTGAAGGGCGGGCTCGTGTTCTCCGATCGCTTGACCACGGTTAGTCCCACTTACGCCCGTGAGCTGCGCACGCAGGAGTTCGGCTTCGGCATGGAAGGCGTGCTCAACGAGCGCGCCAGCGTGCTGAGCGGCATCGTCAACGGGATCGACACCAAGAGCTGGGATCCGGCTACCGATCCGCTGATTGCCGCCAACTACAGCGCTCGAAAGATGGCCGGCAAGGCGGTCTGCAAGACGGAGCTTCAAACCCGCATGGGGCTTCGCGTCGATCCGGACGCGCCGCTGATGATCGTCGTCAGTCGGCTCACTGGCCAAAAGGGCCTGGACATGCTGCTGCCCAACCTTGAAGGCATCCTGCGTCGCGGCGGACAGCTCGCCGTCCTCGGTACCGGCGAGCAGAGCATGGAGCGCGCCTTTGTTGAAGCGGCCTCGACCAATCCGGGTTCCGTGGCCGTCCACATTGGCTATAGCGAGCCGCTCAGTCACGCCATGCAGGCCGGCGCCGATGCGATCCTCGTTCCGTCGCGCTTCGAGCCCTGTGGCCTCACGCAGCTTTACGGTCTTCGTTACGGCACCATCCCGGTTGTGGCGCGCACGGGGGGGCTTGCCGATACGGTGATCGACGCCAACGACGCTTCGGTTCGGGCGGGAACGGCCACCGGGATCCAGTTCGCGCCGGTCTCGGCCGGTGGTCTCGGTTTCGCCATCGAGCGCCTGTTCGATCTCTTCCACAACAAGAAAGTCTGGCGAGCGCTGCAGGCGCGGGCGATGGCCCATCCCGTCGGTTGGGAGGACTCGGCGCCCGACTACGTCGCGCTCTACCGCGAGCTGACGACCGAGGGCATCTGAGGTCCCATGACGGTGACGATCCGGTCCGGGCGGCCGTATCCCCTTGGTGCACAGTTCGACGGGGATGGCGTGAACTTCGCCATTTTCTCGGCCAATGCGACGCGCGTCGACGTCTGCCTGTTCGAGCCGCTTACCGGCTTCGAGCACGCGCGTCTGACGTTGCCCGAATGCACCGACGAGGTCTTTCACGGTTACGTTTCGGGAATTGGCATCGGCACCCCCTATGGCTTCCGTGTTCACGGCCCTTATGATCCGGAGCGAGGGCATCGGTTCAACCCGCACAAGCTGGTGATCGATCCCTATGCCAAGGTTCTTACGGGGCGGCTGCGCTCGAACGACCTTATGGCCGGCTATCAGCCGGTGACGCTTGACGATGCCAGCTTCGACACTCGTGACAGCGCCCGAGTCGTGCCGAAGGCGCTGGTCATCGATTCCAAGGTGCCACCCTGCGTCAGCTTCCGGCCGGAGCGTCCTTGGCGCGACACTGTGATCTACGAGGCCCATGTTCGCGGGTTGACCATGCAGATGCCTCGGTTGCCGCGCGCCAAGGTTGGCACCTACGAAGGACTTGGTGCGCCGGAGACCATCGAGCATCTCACGAAGCTCGGCATAACCGCGATCGAGCTGATGCCCATCCAGGCCTTCGTCGACGACGGTTTCTTGACCCGCAAGGGGTTGGTCAACTACTGGGGCTACTCGCCGCTCTGCTACTTCTCGCCGGAGCCGCGTTACGATCATGGCGCCCGGGATGCATCGGTCATCGATCGCGTGCGCGACATGGTGCGCGCCCTGCACGAGGCGGGCATCGAAGTCCTGCTCGACGTCGTCTACAACCACACCGGCGAGGTCGATCAGTTCGGACCGACCTTGAGCTTTCGTGGCATCGACAACGCCAGCTACTACCGGCTCAATCCCGATCGTCCGCGCTGGTACATCAACGACACCGGGACCGGCAACACGCTGAATGCCGGCCATCCGCGCGTAACCCAGATGATTCTGGACTCGCTCCGCTACTGGGTCGAGGCGATCGGCGTCGACGGCTTCCGCTTCGATCTCGCAACCTCGGTCGGGCGCGAACCACAAGGCTTCGACCCTGAGGGCCGCTTCTTGACGGCCCTGCGTCAAGACCCGCTGCTGTCGACCGTGAAGCTGATCGCCGAACCGTGGGACATCGGGCCCGGCGGGTATCAGCTCGGCAACTTCCCGCCCGGCTTCTCCGAGTGGAACGACCGTTTCCGCGACACGGTACGCGCCTTCTGGCGCGGCGACGAACTGGTGGCGCCCGAACTGGCCGCACGTCTTCTGGGCTCGCCCGATCGTTTCGATCGATCCAATCGTCGCCCCTCGGCGTCCGTCAACTTCATTACGGCGCATGACGGTTTCACGCTGAGAGACCTGGTTTCCTATGCGGCCAAGCACAACGAAGCCAATCTCGAAGACAACAGGGACGGTCATTCCGACAATCATTCCGCCAACTATGGAACCGAAGGGCCTTCGGCCGATCCGGTCATCGTCGCCACGCGCAAGCGGCAGATGCGCAACATGCTTGCAACGCTGCTTCTGTCGCAGGGCACGCCGATGTTGCTGGCGGGTGACGAGCTGGCCAACAGCCAGTTCGGAAACAACAATGCTTACTGTCAGGACAATCCGGTCGGCTGGGTGACATGGAGCCAAGCCGACGACGTGGAGCTGGCGAACTTCGTGGCCTATGTCGTCCGTCTGAGGAAGTCACATCCGGTTTTCCGGCAGACGCGCTTCCTGCATGGAGCGCCAAGGCCGCAGGACGACCTGTCGGACGTCGAATGGATTGCCGTTTCCGGGCGACCGATGACGAGCGGCGACTGGAACAGCCATGAGTGCAAGGCGTTTGGCGTGTTGTTGCGCGATTCGGCGTTGCCGCATGTCGAGGCGGATGGCGAGGCTGTCTATCTCATGCTGAATGCCCACCGCGCCAACCGACGGTTTCACCTGCCGCCGACGCGCGAAGAGCATAGCTGGAAGCCGATCCTGACGTCTGACATGCCGACCGGGCGTCCCGCAGCCGCGACACCGCGCCGCGCCTGGCAGGCGGTCGAGGTTCCGGGGCGCACCTTCCTCGCTTTCGTCGAGGTAAAGGCCTGAGAAATTGATATAGGATGACATTGCCTCTCGGGGAGTGACAGGGAATGCAGATCAAGACAATCGCCACCAAGCCGATCGACGGCCAGAAGCCGGGCACCTCCGGCCTCCGCAAGAAGACCCGCGTCTTCATGCAGCCGGGCTATCTCGAAAACTACGTCGAAGCGATCTTCGCCGGAGTCGGTGGCGTCACCGGCAAGGTGCTTGTGATCGGTGGCGACGGCCGCTTCTTCAACGACAAAGCCATCCAGACCATCATCAAGATGGCGGTCGCTCACGGCGCCAGGAAACTGGTGATCGGCAAGGGCGGCCTGTTCTCGACGCCGGCCGCTTCCAATGTCATTCGCAAGCTCGCCGCCTTTGGTGGCATCGTTCTGTCGGCCAGCCACAATCCCGGCGGCGAGGATGGCGATTTTGGCATCAAGTTCAACGGCTCGAACGGCGGGCCGGCGCCTGAGAACGTCACCGATGCCATCTTCGCGGCGACCAAGACCATCACCGAGTATCGCGTCGCCGACATCGCCGACGTCGACCTTGATCGTCTGGGTCTCTCGAAGGCTGGCGACACCGAGGTCGAGGTGGTCGATCCTGTCGCGGACTACGTCGAACTGATGGAGAAGCTGTTCGATTTCGACAAGATCGCCGCTTTGATCAAGTCCGGTTTCACGTTGCGCTTCGACGCCATGCACGCGGCCACCGGGCCCTATGCCAAGGCAATTCTCGAAGGCAAGCTCGGCGCAGCTCCCGGCAGCGTCGTCAATGCGGTGCCGCTGCCCGACTTCGGTGGCGGCCATCCCGATCCGAATCCGATCTACGCCAAGGAGCTCTATGACTTCATGGCATCGCCCGAGGCAACCGACTTCGGCGCGGCTTCCGATGGCGATGGTGACCGCAACATCGTCATTGGCCGGGGCGCCGTCGTGACGCCGTCCGACAGCCTGGCGCTATTGGCAGCCAACGCGCACCTCGCCAAGGGATACGCCAAGGGGCTCGCCGGTGTCGCCCGTTCGATGCCGACATCCGGCGCCGTCGATCGCGTCGCCGCCAAGAAGGGCCTCGACTGTTACGAGACGCCGACTGGCTGGAAGTTCTTCGGCAATCTGCTCGACGCTGGCAAGGTGACGCTGTGCGGAGAGGAAAGTGCGGGAACGGGTTCCGACCACGTGCGCGAGAAGGACGGTCTCTGGGCGGTCCTCCTGTGGCTCAATATTCTCGCCGTGCGCGGCGAGAGCCTGAAGGACATTCAGGAGAAGCACTGGGCCGAATACGGCCGCACCTTCTACACGCGCCACGACTATGAGGCGGTCGATACGGCCTCCGCCGAGGGGTTGGTGAGCAGGCTGCGCGACATGATGCCGACGTTGCCCGGCACCAAGGTGGCGGGCTTGGAAGTCGCGAGCGCCGACGACTTCGCCTACAACGATCCGGTCGACGGTTCGGTGACCAAGAAGCAGGGTATCCGCATTCTGTTCAAGGGCGGCGAACGCGTCGTGTTCCGCCTGTCGGGAACCGGCACCGAGGGCGCGACCCTGCGCGTCTATCTCGAAAGCTTCGAACCCGATGCTGCCAAGCATGGGCAGGACGCGCAGGCCGCGCTGGCCAAGGTGATCGAGGCGGCCGACACGCTGGCCGAGATCAAGTCGCGCACCGGTCGGCAGGCCCCGGATGTCATTACCTGAGGGGCGGCGTGTTTCCTGAGAGGACCGAAGCCCGGGGCTGTAGCTCCGGGCTTTTTCGTCAGTGCGACAGGAAGACGCCACTGGTCGTGGTTGTTGTCTTCGTCGAGCCGTTGGAAATGGCCGTCACGTCGGGGGCCAGGTTCCAGTTGGTCTGGTTCAGGATCAGGCTGTCGGCGACGATGGTCATCTTGTCGAGCGAGGCGGTCATGCCGGCGTTCATGGTCAGCTGCCGACTCGGAAGATGGATGAGACCGGAAAGCTCATGCCCTGGACTGTCATTCCATGGCCATTGCGTCATCCTGCTGTTGGCCGTGGTCTCGAACATCAGGATGTTGGCATAGGGGCCGCTGGTTGGAGCCTTGAGATAGGTCGCGGCGCCGGAGTTGAACTGAAACTTCGACGTATCCGCGAAATAGAAGGTGACGTCGGTTCCTCTCAGCGTTCCCTGGATATTCCAGTCCCCGCCCTTGATGATGTAAAGACCGGGTTTGAATGTAGCTACAGTGTTCGATCTGTTGAAGTTGACGCCGCCGCAATGCACTCCGGGCTCAAACGTGTAGGCTTCTTTATCGATGTTTCGGCTGTTGTAGTCGCAGGCGCCTATCGTAATGGCAGGCAGTGATCCGGCATAGGGATCGCTGGCGGGTGAGCAACCCTTTTCAAGGTTGGGATGTGTGCCGCCGTTGTCGATGATGCTGGCGCTCTTGATGCAGATCTTCTTCGAGTTGATCGTGGAGCCGCCGTTGAAGATGGCCGCGGTGCCCGCGCTCGATTGCACGTGGATTTCGCAGTCTGGAGCCTTGATCGTGGCGCCGGTGTTGACAAGCAGTGCCTGCGAGTTCTTCGAGGTGAGCAGGATGCAGACCGTACCCGACGGGGTGGTGGTCGTTGCCGTCTTCGGCGTTGCCTTGGCGGCGACACCGACCGACATGTCGTTCTTGCCGACAATTCCCATGAAAGACAGCGGTACGGTGACGGTCGCAGTGCCGGAAACGCTGCCGTCGGCGTTGCGGACGAAGCTGGACCCGAGATTCTCTTCGGCGACGCCGGTGTCCGCCAGATTTGCGGCAAGGGTCGCGCGGCCCGCTTCGACATAGCCCGGACCGGTGGTCAGAGCGGCGCGGATGGTTGCCTGGTCGAGAGCGCCCTGAAGGATCTCCCTTGCGCGCAGCGCCTGGGCGAGATCGACGGCGGCGCCAACCGCCACGATCAGCACCACCAACGCAATCGCCATGATGACGCCGATCGAGCCCTTGATATCCACCGCCAAGGCTCGCGGATCGAAAGGCGAGAACCGTTCGAGACTACGGTGGCGAGACATCATGCACCTCATTCAGTTCCAGGCGGCGGCGCGGGCGCGGCGCAACCTGTGAATATCGTTTTCACTCACTCGGCAAAAGCCGGGCTGAGAAGCCTTTTGTGCCACCTTGAACGTTACGAGATGAATAATTCTATCAACAAATGGCTAAAACTTTACGCATCTCCGATCAAAGACGCGGCTCCGATCACTTTCGGTCGATCTGCGGTCGAGATCGCTGGCTGGCTTTTTCGCAGCCTGCCCAATTCTTGGGTGACAAAGCGTTTTTGACGGCAGTAAAAGGACGCACCAAGCGAAGGCGCCGGAGGTAAGATTGCCGCTCGAAACCGTGACCACGATTGCCGAACTCCGTGAGCGACTGAGATCGGCGCGATACGCGGGGAAGAGTGTCGGTCTGGTCCCGACCATGGGATACCTTCACCGTGGCCATGCCAGCCTTGTCGATCGGGCAAGGGCTGACAACGACATTGTCGTGACATCGGTGTTCGTCAATCCGCTGCAGTTCGGCCCCAACGAGGATTTCGCTCGCTATCCGCGCGACCTTGACGCCGATCGCACGTTGCTGGCCGCCCATGGCGCCGACATCGTGTTCGCGCCGCCGGTCGAGGAAATGTACGCGCGTCCGATCGTCACCCACATAGAGGTGGAAAGTCTTTCGGCTCGCATGGAAGGGGAGCGAAGGCCCGGTCACTTCCGCGGTGTTGCGACGGTTGTCGGCAAGCTGTTCAATATCGTTCAGCCGGACCGCGCCTACTTCGGCGAAAAGGACTATCAGCAGCTTCAGGTGATCCGGCGCATGGTCGCCGATCTTTCGTTCCAGTTGGAGATCGTCGGCGTACCGACCGTGCGCGATGTCGACGGTGTCGCGCTGTCGTCACGCAACGTCTACCTGTCGGCCGAAGAGCGCGCTGCCGCACCTGTGCTCAGTCGCTCACTCGCAGCGGCCGCCGAAGCCATCGGTGCCGGTCTCGTGGACGCTGGAAAGATCGAAGCGATCATCCTCGGGGTTCTGGATGCGGAGCCGCTCGCCGAGCCGGATCTCGTCGCCGTGGCAGCGGCGGACACGCTTGAGCCGGTCGATCCCAAGGCGCCGCCTCCGGCAATTGCCCTTATGATCGCCGTCCGTATCGGCCGCACGCGCCTCATCGATCAGCGCGTCGTCACCGTTCCCTGAAGAGACACAACCCGGACCTCGGTCCAGGAGGTTTTGACATGAGTGCTCCTGTCCGCTCCCGCCGCGTCTCGGTCGCCGACATCAAGGCTCTGAAGGGCGTGCGCCCGATCGTCAGCCTCACGGCCTATACGGCGCCGATGGCTGCCTTGCTGGACCCGCATGTCGATTTCCTGCTGATCGGCGACTCGCTCGGCATGGTTGTCTATGGTTTCGAGACGACCTTGCCGGTGACGCTTGACCTGATGATCGCCCATGGCGCGGCGGTGGTGCGCGGGTCGACGACGTCGCTTGTGGTCGTCGACATGCCCTTCGGCTCCTACCAGGAAGGTCGCGAGCAGGCTTTCCGCTCGGCCTCGCGCGTTCTCGCCGAGACGGGCGCCCAGGCCGTGAAGCTCGAGGGCGGCGAAGAGATGGGCGAGACCATCCGCTTTCTGACCGAGCGCGGTGTTCCGGTGCTCGGCCATATCGGCCTGACGCCGCAGATGGTCAATGTCTACGGCGGCTACAAGACGCAAGGGCGCAACCAGTTCCAGGCCGCCAAGATCAAGGCTGACGCCCGCACCGTCGCCGAAGCCGGCGCCTTTGCGTTCGTGTTGGAAGGGACCATGGAGCCGCTGGCTCGCGAGATCGCCGCGGAATCGCCGATCCCCGTGATCGGCATTGGTGCATCGCCCCAATGCGACGGCCAGATCCTGGTCAGCGAGGACATGCTCGGTCTCTACAACGAGTTCATTCCCCGTCACGTGAAGCGGTTTGCCGATCTCGGAACCGAAGTGTCCAAGGCGGCTGCCGCCTATGCCGAAGAGGTCAAGGCGCGCAGCTTTCCTGGATTGGAGCACACCTTCCAGCCCAAGGCCTGAGTCCTATTGGACCAAGTGATGAGCTCTGAGCGCGGTCGCCATGGCCGGGTGGCGCTCTAGCTCTGTCTGTCGTCGACGGCAACGCCGGCGCGTGCGGAGCGTGGTGATGCGTAAAAACCCAAGGTTACGATCTTCTACGTGGAAACACGTGGCGCTCGCGCGGCCCTTTTCCAGTTTTCCGCAGGGCGGTTCTCGTGTTGTGCTGGTTCGCTGCTCGAGTTTATCTTAAGCAACAGGGTCTATGGATAAAAAATAACCTGGTTGCATATTATGTAGGCGGCGTTTCGATTATCATTTGCGCATGTGTAGTTTGTGGTCAATTTGAGGCGCTTTGCGATTGACCATCGGCATAATTTGTAATCTAGTAGTTGAGAAGCTCGCTGGTTTGGCGGGCGTGGAGCGGCTTTCATCGGTTTCTATTCCACGGCTTTGTTTGCGGTGGGGTTCCTGTGGGAGTTGCTTTGAGTGAGGCTCGGTGGATTGGGTGCGCTTCGGGCGCTCGACGATCGAAGCGGGTGTCGACAAGAAAAATAGCACCCACACGCCGCGCCTCTTGGTCATCAGGGGAGACATTCATGCGTTCCAACACATTCAAGACTCTGCTTCTTGGCGCCGTTTTCCTGGGGGCGGGTGCTGTTGCCGCTTCCGCGGGCACTCTTGATGATGTCAAGGCCAAAGGCTTTGTGCAGTGCGGTGTCAACGGTGCCGGTCTTGCCGGTTTTGGTGCGCCGGACGATGCCGGCAACTGGAAGGGGCTCGATGTCGACGCTTGCCGTGCCGTTGCCGCTGCGGTGTTTGGGGATCCGTCCAAGGTGAAGTACACCGGCCTCTCGGCCAAGGAGCGCTTCACGGCCCTGCAGTCGAAAGAAATCGACATGCTGGCCCGCAACTCGACCAACACCATGAGCCGCGACACGCAGCTCGGCATCACCTTCACCGGCGTCAACTATTACGATGGCCAGGGCTTCATGGTGAAGAAGGCGCTCGGCGTCTCCTCCGCCAAGGACCTGAATGGCGCGTCGGTCTGTGTGCAGTCCGGCACGACCACCGAGCTCAACCTCGCCGACTATTTCAAGTCGAACGGCATGACGTTCAATGCCGTCGTCTTCGAGAAGCAGGAAGAGGCGGATGCCGCCTATGATGCCGGCCGCTGCGATGCGTACACCACCGACGCCTCCGGCCTCTACTCGATCCGCCTCAAGATGACCAATCCGGACGACAGCATCGTTCTGCCGGAGATCATCTCCAAGGAGCCGCTCGGGCCGGCCGTTCGCCAGGGCGACGACCAGTGGGAGTCCATCGTTCGCTGGAGCCACTACGCCATGCTGATCGCCGAGGAGTTCGGCGTCACCCAGGCCAATGTGGACGAGATGAAGTCGTCCGAGAATCCTGAGGTTCAGCGCCTGCTCGGCGTTGGCGAGGGTGTCGATTTCGGTACGCCGATCGGCCTCACCAAGGACTGGGCCTACAACATAATCAAGGGCGTCGGCAATTACGGTGAGTCCTTCGAGCGCAATGTCGGCGAAGGCTCGCCGCTCAAGATCGCTCGCGGTCTAAATGCGCTGTGGACCAAGGGCGGTCTGCAGTACGCCCCGCCGATCCGCTGAGTGAACTGACAGGGGAAAGCGCCTTGAACGGCGCTTTCCCTCCTTTCGGAACAATGGAATGCATCGGTTCGCGTCGCGACCGGCTGCGCTTGTTCGTGGCTGGATGTGGTGATGCGCGAGTGTTGGTTATCGCTCCTGCTGGGCGCGTGACCCGTGGCGGCATTTCCTTTGCATAGTGAAGCGTGCTTTTGGCGCCGACCGGGCGCCCTCTCTCGAGGCCTGACATGACGCTCCGAGACAAGACGGCTGACGAAACACCTCGGTCCTGGGTTCGTGCCGTCCTCTATGATGCGACGATCCGTGGCTGGGTTTTTCAAGGACTGGTTCTGCTAGCCCTTATCCTGTTCGCCGTCTGGGTGGTTCACAACACGGCCGCCAACCTGCGCGCAGCCAACATCCCCTTCGGCTTCGACTTCCTCAACATGCGGGCTGGCTTCGACATTTCGCAGAAGCCCATCGACTACACGCTGGATTCCTCGCACGCACAAGCCTTCAAGGTCGGTCTTCTCAACACCATCATCGTTTCGGTGCTCGGGATCATCCTGGCGACGATCATCGGATTTGTCGTGGGCATTTCGCGTTTGTCCCGCAACTGGCTGCTGGCAAGGGCGGCGACCGTCTATATCGAGACGCTGCGCAACGTCCCGCTGCTGCTGCAGCTTCTGTTCTGGTACAAGGCGGTGCTCTCGGTGTTGCCCGGTCCGCGGCAGGGCTACGTATTGCCGTTTTCCGCCAATCTTTCCAATCGTGGCCTGACCATGCCACGACCGATCCCCGGTGAAGGCTTCGAGATCGTCATGTGGTCGGTGCCGGTTGCTGTCGCGCTGGCATGGGCCATCGCCCGCTGGGCGAAGAACCGCCAGGCCGCCACCGGTCAGTCATTTCCGGTGTTCCGTGCTTCGCTCGGAATTGTCGTCGGACTGCCAGTCGTGCTTTTCGTGGTCCTCGGCGCACCGCTGTCGTTCGAGATTCCCGAGCTCAAGGGATTCAACTTCGCTGGCGGCATGGTCGTACATCCCGAGCTGATCGCCATGCTGCTCGGCATCTCGCTTTATACGGCCACCTTCATCGCCGAAACCGTGCGAGCCGGCATTCTGGCGGTGTCGACCGGGCAGAGCGAGGCAGCGTTTTCGCTGGGCCTTCGCCCGCGCCAGACCATGCGCCTCATCGTCGTGCCGCAGGCGATGCGCGTCATCATCCCGCCGCTCACCAGCCAGTATCTCAACCTGACCAAGAACTCGTCCCTGGCGTTGGCCATCGGCTATCCGGATCTGGTGGCGGTGTTTGCCGGCTCCACGCTCAACATCACCGGCCATGCCATCGAGGTCATTGCCATCACCATGGCGGTCTACCTTGCCCTGAGCCTCATCACCGCTGCGCTGATGAACTGGTTCAACGCCCGCGTGGCGCTGGTCGAACGTTGAGGGAGACGGTCATGAGCCGCATCGAAACCGACACCGTCTTCGTCCGCCGCGACTTTCTCGAGCCGGAGGCGCCGCCGGCCTCGCTCGGAGGCTTCCCGGGCTGGGCGCGCAAGAACCTGTTCTCCTCGCCGTTCAACATCGCCATCAGCCTTTCCATGCTGTTCCTGCTGGTTTGGTTCATTCCGCCGCTTTTCAAGTGGTTGTTTGTCGATGCCGTCTGGACGGGCGACAATCGCGATGCCTGTCTGCCCAAGGGGGGTGAGACGGTCGGCGCCTGCTGGGCCTTCATCAACGCCAAGGCTGCCCAGTTCACCTTCGGATCCTATCCGGCTGACGAGCGTTGGCGCCCCGCGCTGGTAATGATCGCCTTCTTTGCCGGTCTTGCCTGGATTGCCATTCCGAAGATGCCGCGCCGGCGTGAAGGCGTGTGGCTGATGCTGACGGCTTTCCCTGTCCTGACCTTCTGGCTGCTCTACGGTGGTCTCGGCCTGCCGGTGGTCGAGACCTCCAATTGGGGTGGTCTTCTGGTGACGCTGGTCGTGGCCGTCACCGGCATCGTGGCCTCGCTGCCCTTGGGTATACTGCTGGCGCTCGGCCGTCGCTCGAAGCTGCCGTTCATCAAGATCGTGTCGGTGGTGTTCATCGAGATATGGCGCGGCGTCCCGCTCATCACCGTGCTGTTCATGGCATCGGTGATGTTGCCTCTGTTTCTGCCCAACGGCGTCAATTTCGACAAGCTCTTGCGTGCGCTGATCGGCGTCGCCCTGTTCACGGGCGCCTATATGGCCGAAACCATTCGTGGCGGTCTGCAGGCCATACCCAAGGGGCAGTACGAAGGCGCCGCCTCGCTCGGCCTCGGTTACTGGCAATCGATGCGCCTGATCATCCTGCCGCAGGCGCTGAAGATCGTGATACCCGGCATCGTCAACAGCTTCATCTCGCTGTTCAAGGACACGTCGCTGGTGATGATCATCGGCCTTTACGATCTCCTCGGATCGATCCAGCGGAACTTTTCCGACGCCAACTGGTCGACCCCGTCGATCGCTCCGACGGGTTTGATATTCGCCGCAGCCGTTTTCTGGGTTTTCTGTTTCTCGATGTCACGCTATTCGATGTACATGGAGAGAAAGCTCAACACCGGACACAAGCGGTAAACCGCGTTTCTCAGCTCCCCGCTTGCTTCCCAAGGGACCCTATTCATGGCCGACACCGCCCTAGCCGCCGCCACCGAATCCGAGACCGCCGTCGAAATGATCGGCGTCAACAAGTGGTTCGGCGAGTTCCATGTTCTGCGCGACGTCAATCTCTCCGTGAAACGCGGTGAGCGTATCGTCATCTGCGGTCCGTCCGGTTCGGGCAAGTCGACGACCATCCGCTGCATCAATCGCCTGGAGGAGCACCAGAAGGGCAAGATCATCGTCGACGGCATCGAGCTCACCAACGATCTCAAGCGGATTGACGAGGTTCGGCGCGAGGTTGGCATGGTGTTCCAGCACTTCAACCTCTTTCCGCACCTGACCATCCTCGAGAACTGTACGCTGGCGCCGATCTGGGTGCGCAAGATGCCGAAGAAGGAAGCGGAGGAGGTGGCGATGCACTTCCTAACGCGCGTCAAGATCCCCGAGCAGGCGCACAAGTACCCTGGCCAGCTCTCGGGCGGCCAGCAGCAGCGCGTCGCCATCGCCCGGTCGCTCTGCATGCGGCCGAAGATCATGCTGTTCGACGAGCCGACCTCGGCTCTCGACCCCGAGATGGTCAAGGAGGTGCTCGACACGATGGTCGGTCTCGCCGAGGAAGGCATGACCATGGTCTGCGTCACCCACGAAATGGGGTTTGCGCGCCAGGTGGCCAACCGCGTCATTTTCATGGACCAGGGCCAGATCGTCGAGCAGAACGAGCCGGAGGAGTTCTTCTCCAATCCCATGCACGAGCGCACCAAGCTCTTCCTGGGGCAGATTCTGCACTGATTTTTTGGCGGGCGCCGATGGCTTTCACGCAACGGCGCCCGATCCATATCTTGATTTCTCACTTTCAAAAAAGTCGCGACGAGTTTGGAAACCCATACTATTTTCTTTTTGGGCGAGTCGCGGTTTCCAGCTGGAAAAGCTTTGATCTACGGCCCCGTTTCGGGAAATGGCCCTTCCTAAAGACGGCAAGTCGTGCCAGACAAAACGTCTGTGAGAGAAGCCGGCTTTCCGCCGGTCCCAACAGGGAAGGACTATGCGTTGGCTGAGGGGCGCCTGACGACCCATGTGCTCGATACGGCGACGGGCCGACCGGCCGTCGGCCTGAGGATCGAACTCTGGGCGATTCGCCTGGATGGTGCCCGCGACCTTGTCCGTGAGGCAATCACCAACGACGATGGCCGCATCGACGGTGCTCTGCTTGCGGGCTCTGCTCTCTCCTCCGGGATCTACGAACTGGTGTTCCACGCGGGCGATTATCTGCGTGCTGTCGGCCACTCCCTTGCAGACCCTGCCTTTCTCGACATCGTACCCATCCGTTTCGGCATCGCGGACGCTTCGGCGCACTATCATGTGCCACTGCTGATTTCGCCCTACGGATACTCAACCTATCGCGGGAGCTGAGCCCATGCGCGACTCGATCCGCATCGTCCGCCGCGGGCGAATTGTCGAAATCGACGACATCAGGCCAACCGAGACGCTGCTCGACTACTTGCGCCTCAGGGAACGCGCCGTCGGAACCAAGGAAGGCTGCAACGAAGGCGATTGCGGTGCGTGTACCGTTGTCATCGGCGAATGGCGGGATGACCGGATCGTCTACCGTCCGGTCAACTCCTGCATCCAGTTCCTCGGCGCCATGGATGGCAAGGAGATTGTCACCGTCGAGGATATCGCCTGGCCCGATGGCCGATTGCACCCCGTGCAGCAGGCGATCGTCGACGCGCATGGCTCGCAATGCGGGTTCTGCACGCCGGGCATCGTCATGAGCCTGTTCGCACTCTATCATCAGGAAGGGCGCGACGGTCCGCCGGCGCGCGACGAGGTCGTCACCGCGCTGGCCGGCAATCTCTGTCGATGCACCGGCTACAGGCCGATCGTGGATGCCGCGCTCGCCGCCATGGCCGAGTCGCCGGCCGACCGGTTCACGGAAGCCATGCCCCAGACCGCCGGGCTCTTGCAGTTTCTCTCCGACGGGCAGGATGTGTTCATCGGCTCCAACAGCGCCTTCTTTGCCGCGCCGGCCAATCTTTCCGCGTTGGCGCAACTGGTCATGAAATACCCCGAGGCGACGCTTCTTGCCGGCGGCACTGACGTCGGCCTCAAGGTGACCAAGGGAATGCAGCCGATCTCGCAGGTGATCCACGTTGGTCGCGTCTCGGCGCTCCGACAGATCGAGGATGTCGGCGACGCGTTGATCCTCGGCGCCGGCGCAACCTACGAGGACGCCGCAGGCGCCTTCGCCGACATTGATCCCGATCTCGGTGAACTCGTCCGTCGCATCGGTTCGCGTCAGGTGCGCGCCGTTGGCACTATCGGCGGTAATATCGCCAATGGGTCCCCTATCGGCGACATGCCGCCGGCCCTGATCGCCCTGGGAGCTACGCTTGAGCTTGCCCATGGCGAGGATGGTCGCGCGCTACCGCTCGAGGACTACTTCATCGCCTATGGAAAGCAGGACCGCCAGCCGGGCGAGTTCGTCGCCGGTCTCCTGGTTCCCAAACTGGCGCCGAACCAGGTGTTCCGCGCCTACAAGATTTCCAAGCGTTTCGACGAGGACATTTCGGCGGTGATGGGGGCTTTCCGCTTCACCATCGACGATGGCGTCATCACCGAAGCGCGCATTGCCTTTGGCGGCATGGCGGCGACACCCAAGCGCGCCCTCAACGCCGAGGCTCGCCTTGCTGGGGCCCAACCGGCGCGAGCTGCGAGCTGGGGGGCTGCCATCGAGGCGCTCGGCGAGGACTACGCGCCGATTTCGGATATGCGGGCGTCGGCGGCCTACCGCATGGAAACGGCCAAGGCGCTGCTTGCCAAGGCTCTGGTCGAGTGCGCAGGCGCCCCCACGAGCCGCACCCGCGTCATCGGCCGCCGCGAGGCTCCGGAAGCGGAGGTTGTCTGATGAGCGCGCCCGAGTCCGATATCTCCGAAGTCGCCGTCGAGCGGGTCGTTCATCGTTCGACCGCCCATGATAGCGCCGTGCTGCACGTTACCGGCCGCGCCGTCTATATCGACGACATGGTCGAGCCGACCGGTACGCTGCACCTCGCGCCGGGTTTTTGCCCGGACATGGCGCGCGGCCGAATCCGCGATATCGATCTGTCCCGCGTTCGGCAGGCGCCGGGCGTCGTCGCCGTGCTGACGGCGGCGGACATTCCCGGCCGCAACGATTGGTCGACGTCGATCGGCGGCGATCCGATCCTCGCCGACAAAGAGGTGGAGTTCTGGGGCGAGGTGCTGTTTTGCGTCGTGGCGGAAACGCGCGACGCCGCCCGCCGGGCGACGCGGCTGGCTTTGTTCGAGGGGGAGGCTGAACCACCCGTTCTCTCGGTCGAGGAGGCAAAGTCCAAGGGGCTGCGGGTGCTCGACGATTACGGCTATGGCCGTGGCGACGTCGCTCGCTCCTTTGCCAGTGCCCAACGTCGATTCGACGGCGTCATCCGCAACGGCGGACAGGAGCACTTCTACCTCGAAGGGCAGGTCGCCCTGGCGATTCCCGGCGAGACGGGCGACATGCACGTCTACTCGTCGACCCAGCATCCGTCCGAGGTCCAGCACTGCGTCGCCCATATGCTCGGCCTGCCGAACGCCATGGTGACGGTGGAAGTCCGGCGCATGGGGGGCGGCTTCGGCGGCAAGGAAAGCCAGGCGAGTCAGTGGGCCTGTCTGGCCGCGCTGGGCGCGCGGGTTACCGGTCGGCCTTGCAAGCTCCGGCTCGACCGCGACGACGACATGGTGATGACCGGCAAGCGGCACGATATGACCACGGCCTTTTCCGTGGCCTACGACAGTTCGGGCAAGATCCTGGCCGCCGACATCGACTTCATGGCCCGCTGCGGCTATTCGGCCGATCTCTCTGGCGGCGTCAACGACCGCACGCTGTTTCACGCCGACAATGCCTACTTCTATCCCAATGTCGCGTTGAAGTCGGAACGGCTGAAGACCAACACGGTGACCAACACGGCCTTCCGCGGCTTCGGTGGTCCCCAGGGCATTCTGGCCGCCGAGCGCATCATGGATACGCTCGCCATCGTCACCGGCATCGACCCGCTGGAAATCAGGAAGCGGAACTTCTACGGCCCCGGTCGCGATGTGACGCCCTATGGCCAGAAGGTCGAGGACAACATCCTGCCGGAGCTGGTCGCCGACCTCGAGCGCTCTTGCGATTATGTCAAGCGCCGGCAGGAATGCCGTGCCTTCAACTCGAAGAACCGCATTCTTCGCAAGGGGATCGCGCTGACGCCGCTCAAGTTCGGCATCGCCTTCACGCTGACCCACCTCAATCAGGCGGGCGCCCTGGTGCATGTCTACGCCGACGGTTCGGTTCATCTGAACCACGGCGGTACCGAAATGGGGCAGGGGCTCAACACCAAGGTGGCGCAGGTGGCGGCCGATGCCTTCGGCATACCGCTCGACCGGGTTCGCATCACGGCCACCAACACGTCCAAGGTGCCGAACACCTCGGCGACAGCCGCCTCTTCCGGCTCCGATCTCAATGGCATGGCCGCGCTCGCGGCCTGCGACGAGATCAAGGAGCGGATGATCGCCCATTTGGTGGCAACCACCAATGCTCTGCGGGAAAGCATCGTGTTCGCCGAAGGACGGGTAAGTCATTCCGGCGGCTCGCTGTCTTTCGCCGATCTCGCCAAGTCCTGTTACGAGGGACGCGTTCAGCTGTCCGCCTCCGGGTTCTATTCCACGCCCAAGATTCACTGGGACCGTCAGAAGGCGGAAGGGCGGCCGTTCCTGTATTTCGCCTACGGCGCTGCCTGCGCCGAGGTGACCATCGACACCATGACCGGTGAGATGAAGGTAGATCGGGTGGACATCCTCCACGACTGCGGCCGCTCTCTCAATCCGGCCATCGACATCGGCCAGATCGAAGGCGCCTTCATCCAGGGCATGGGCTGGCTGACCACCGAGGAGCTGGTGTGGGACGACAAGGGGCGGCTTTCGACGCATGCTCCGTCCACCTACAAGATCCCGACGGCCGGCGACGTGCCGACCGTCTTCAACACCCGTCTGTGGGACGGCGCCAATCGCGAAGAAACCATTCACTCGTCAAAGGCGGTCGGTGAGCCGCCGCTGATGCTGGCATGCTCGGTGTTCTCGGCGATCTTCGATGCCGTCGCCAGCCTGAAGCCCGGCGCGGTACCGCCGCTCGATGCGCCGGCGACCCCGGAGTCGATCATGCGGGCCGTGGCGATCATGCGGCGGGGCGAGGCATGAAGGAAGTCTTCGCCCCGCTTCATCGTCTCCTGAACCGCGACGGCGTCGCGGCACTGGTGACGGTTGTCGGGGCGAGGGGATCGACGCCGCGCGAGGCGGGCGCCCGCATGGTCGTGTCGATCGGCGGGGCCATCTCCGGCACGATCGGTGGCGGCAGGCTGGAGCTTGAAGCGATGGAGCGGGCCGTCGCCGGCCTGCAAGAGGGGCGCGACGGCAGCGAGCATCTCGATCTGGCTCTTGGCCCTTCGATGGGCCAGTGTTGCGGCGGCGCTGTCAGTGTGATGATCGAGTTCTTCACCGCCGCAAGGCTTGCGGCCGTCGCCGAGCTCGCAAAGGCGGAGATGGCGGGGCCCTTCCAGACGAGTGGTCGCATTGTGGGCAACGCGCCCATTGATCGCCGGATCGTCGGAACGGAACGACGCGCGCCGACCGCGATCGTTGGCCGAGGCGGTGGGGTCGACGAGAGCTTCGGCGAGCCCCTGCGGGACTTGTTGTTGTTCGGCGCCGGGCACGTTGGCCGGGCCGTGGTGTTGGCGCTGGCGCCGCTTGAGTTCCATGTCCGCTGGATCGATGGTCGGCAGAGCGCCTTTCCCGAACTACCGCTCGCCCGGCTGGAGCAAGTGGTCACCGGCACGCCGTCGGCCCAGTTGAAGGCTGCCTCCGACGATGCCTTCGTGTTGATCATGACCCACGATCACGGCCTTGATCTCGACATTCTGCACGCAGCCTTGTCCGAGGACCGATTCCCTTACATCGGGCTGATCGGCTCGCGCACCAAGCGCGCTCGCTTCGAGCATCGCCTTGCCGAGCTTGGTCATGCCGAAGCGCGCATCAGGGCTTTCACCTGCCCAATTGGTGTGCCGGGGATAACCTCGAAAGAACCGGCGCATATCGCCGTCTCCGTTGTGGCGGAACTGTTGATTGTGGACGAGAAACTTCGTAGGACGCCGGGCGGAGCGCTCGACGCCGGACGATCGGGCAATAGATCAGAAAATAGGCAGTCTGCCCAATAATTCGGACATTCCGGCTGAATCTTTTGGCGCGTCCAATGGGCGAAATCGTGCTTGTATGTTGCACAGAAAATAGACAAAGCGCGGTGAAACGGGGACGACGGCTCTGATGGGCGAAGGGACTGGGGACAGCACCGGAGAAATGCTCCGCCGGGTGGGGGGCGATACGCCGCTTCTCGAGGTTCGTCACGTTACCAAACGTTTCGGCAACTTTACCGCCAACGACGGCGTATGCCTGAAGATCATGCCCGGCGAGATCCATGCGCTGCTCGGCGAGAACGGCGCGGGCAAATCGACCCTGGTCAAGATCATCTACGGTTCGCTGCAGCCAAGCAGCGGCGGGATTTTCTGGAAGGGGCGGCCGGTGACGGTGGGCTCGCCAGCCGAGGCGCGTGCGCTCGGTGTCGGCATGGTGTTCCAGCACTTCTCGCTGTTCGATGCCATGACGGTGGCAGAGAATATCGCCCTGGCGCTTCCCAACTGTCGGGCAACTGGCGAACTTGCCGAAACCATCGCCCGAGTTTCCTCAAATTATGGTCTGCCTCTCGATCCGGATGCCCACATCGCCGATCTGTCGGTGGGCGAAAGACAACGCGTCGAGATTGTTCGTTGCCTGCTGCAGAACCCCGAACTGATCATCATGGACGAGCCGACATCGGTGTTGACGCCGCAGGAGGCCGACCAGCTGTTTGTCACCCTCAGGCGCCTCGCTGCCGAAGGTTGCGCCATTCTCTACATCTCTCACCGTCTGGAAGAGGTGAGGGCGCTTTGTCATCATGCCACCATCATGCGTCGTGCGAAGGTGGTGGCCGAGGCCGATCCGGCCAAGGAAACGGTGAACACGCTTGCCCAGCTGATGGTCGGCAACGAGATCACCCGCGTCACCCGCGAGAAGGGAAAGCTTGGCCCTGAGGCCATTCTTCTCAAGGGCTTGACGCAGGTCTCGCAGGATGCCTTCGGCGTGTCCTTGCAGGACATAAACCTGTCCGTTCGCGCCGGCGAGATCGTTGCCATCGCCGGTATCGCCGGCAACGGTCAGAAGGAACTGTTCGACGCGCTGTCCGGCGAGGAACCGCTCGAGAAGGAAGACATGGTCATTTTCGCCGGCGAGGCGGCCGGGCTGATGGACATCAACGAACGGCGGCTGCTTGGTGCGGCTTTCGTGCCCGAGGAGCGCCTCGGCCATGGCGCCGTACCGGCGTTGAAGCTGTCCGAAAATGTCGTGCTGACCCGGCATGGCACCGGTGAAGGCATTGCGCGGCGCGGCTTCACCCGCTTCGGCAAGGCTGGCCGTATCGTCGAGACCGTGACCAGCCTGTTTGACGTCCGAAAGGGCGTACTGGACCCCGAGGCTCGCTCTCTGTCGGGTGGTAACCTTCAGAAGTTCGTTGTTGGGCGTGAGGTCGAGCGTACGCCAAAGATCCTGATCGTCGCCCAACCTACCTGGGGTGTCGATGCCGGCGCGGCGGCGGTGATCCGGCAGTCGCTGATCGATCTGTCCCGCAAGGGAGCCGCAATCCTGGTCATCTCGCAGGATCTCGACGAAATCTTCGAGATTGCGGATCGTATCGCGGTGATCTCGCGTGGCTATCTGTCCAGGGCGGAAGACGCCGATACTCTGACGACGGAAAAGGTTGGCCTGCTGATGGCTGGCGGCGCCGAGAAAAAGGGAGCGGCGGCGGCATGATGCGCCTCGAACTGGTCAAGCGGAGCGAGAAAAGCCGTCTGATGAGCGTGCTGTCGCCGGTCGTCGCGGTGGCTCTGACGGTGGTGTTCGCAGGCATCGTTTTTGCCGCGCAGGGGCATAACCCGCTCACCGGCATCTGGTATTTCTTCCTGGAGCCGATCACCTCGCTCTGGGGCGTCGAGCAGCTGATCACCAAGGCCACGCCGCTGGTCATCATCGCCCTTGGCCTTTCCGTCTGTTACCTCTCCAACAACTGGAACATCGGCGCCGAGGGGCAGCTCACCATCGGCGCCATTGTCGGGTCGATCCCGCCGATCCTGTTTCCGGACTTCGTCAACCCGGTGGTTCTGCCGCTGATGCTGTTGATGGCAATGGCCGGTGGCGCGCTGTATGCGCTGATTCCGGCCAAGCTCAAGACCGTCTTCGGCACCAACGAGATCCTGACCAGCCTGATGCTGGTTTACTGCTCCAACCTGTTCCTCGACTGGATGGTCCGTGGCCCCTGGCGCAGCCCGCAGGGCTACAACTTCCCGATCACCATCGATTTCCACGAGTGGGCGGTGCTGAACGCCGTCGACGTCGGAGGCATCTATCTCAATCTCTCCGCACCGATCGCGTTGCTCCTTGTCATCGTCCTGGCGGTGGTCATGCGCTCGACGCTGAAGGGGTTCGAGATTCGCGTTCTTGGCCAGAGCCCGCGCGCCGGCTCCTTTGCCGGATTTTCGACCCGCCGCATGACTGCCTTCGCCTTCGCCCTGTCGGGCGCGCTGGCTGGGCTCGCCGGCATGATGGTGGTGATGAGCGAGATCGGCAAGTTGCAGCCGGTGATTTCGCCGGGCTACGGTTTCACGGCGATCATCGTCGCCTTTCTCGGTCGCCTCAATCCGATCGGCATCCTGATCGCCGGCCTCGTCATCGCTTCGTCCTACCTGGGCGGCGAAGCCATCCAGACATCCCTTCAGATGTCCTCCAAGCTCGCCACCGTCATTCAAGGCGTACTGCTGTTCTTCGTGCTGGCTGCCGACACCCTGATCCTCTACAAGGTGCGCTTGGTTACCGGCCGCGAGGGGGAGAGCGCTCATGCTTGAGGCCATCATCCTCACCATCATCACGGCGGCGACACCGCTTCTGCTGGCTGCCACCGGCGAGCTGGTCGTTGAGAAGTCCGGCGTCCTGAACCTCGGCGTCGAGGGGATGATGGTGATGGGCGCCGTCGCGGGCTTTGCCGTCACGATTTCTACCGGCAGTCCCTTGCTCGGCATCGTCGGTGGCGCCGTCGCTGGCATGCTCGTGTCGCTGATCTTCGCCTTCGTGACGTTGACGCTGGTTGCCAATCAGGTGGCGTCCGGCCTTGCATTGACGTTGTTCGGCCTTGGCCTATCCGGTCTGATGGGCGAGAGCTTTGTCGGCCAGCCCGGCCTCAAGCTCCAGAGCCTCGATGTTCCCGGCCTGACCGATCTGCCGTTCGTCGGCAAGATCCTGTTTGGGCAAGATATCCTCGTCTATCTGTCCTTCGCGGCCGTGTTCGGCGTTTCCTGGTTTCTCAACCGGACGCGCGCCGGCCTGATCCTGCGCGCTGTCGGTGACAACCACACCTCGGCGCATGCCCTCGGCTATTCGGTGGTTGGCGTGCGGTATCTCGCGGTGGCCTTCGGCGGAGCCATGGCCGGTCTGGGTGGCGCTTATCTGTCGGTCGCCTATACTCCGCTCTGGGTGGAGAACATGACCGCCGGTCGCGGCTGGATCGCATTGGCGCTGGTGGTGTTCGCGTCGTGGATACCGTGGCGGGCCGCCGTCGGGGCCTACCTGTTCGGTGCGGTGACCGTGTTGCAGTTCCATGCCCAGGCGTTTGGCGTCGGGTTCCCGTCGCAGTTTCTGGCGATGTTGCCTTACCTTGCCACGGTGGTCGTGTTGGTCGCCATCTCCGGCAATCGGCGGGCAACGCTTTTCAACACGCCCAGCAGCCTGGGCAAGTCTTTCGTACCCGACCGCTGAGGCGGGAGGGGTTTGCGACAAGCGTCGGCGATACGGTCGGCCGGCGCCTCATTCAAGACCGTGACAGACCGTGGGAAAACCCACACCAGGGGAGAATGAACATGAAGAAACTCGCGCTTCTTGCCGGTACGGCCCTGGCGCTCGCCATCGGCGCCGTCTCCGGTGCCGCGGCCGCCGACAAGCTGAAGGCCTGCTGGGTCTACACCGGCCCGATCGGTGACTTCGGTTACTCCTATCAGCACGACCAGGGTCGTCTCGCCGTGGAGAAGGAACTCGGCGACAAGGTCGAGACCGCCTATGTTGAGAACGTCGCCGAGGGCCCGGACGCCGAGCGCGTCTTCGAGCGCTTCGCCCGCGAAGGCTGCGGCATCGTCTTCGGCACGTCGTTCGGCTTCATGGATCCCGAACTGAAGGTGGCCAAGAAGTTCCCGGACGTGAAGTTCGAGCACGCAACCGGCTACAAGAGCGCCCCCAACATGGGCCTCTACAACGCCCGCTTCTATGAAGGCCGCTACATCCTCGGCCAGATCGCTGCCAAGGAATCGAAGAAAGGCCTCGCCGGCTACATCGTCTCCTTCCCGATTCCGGAAGTTGTGATGGGCATCAATGCCTTCATGCTGGGTGCGCAGTCGATCAATCCCGACTTCAAGATCAAGATCGTCTGGGTGAACTCTTGGTTCGATCCGGGCAAGGAAGCCGATGCCGCCAAGGCGCTGTTCGACCAGGGCGCGGACATCATCGTCCAGCACACCGATTCGACGGCCGCCATTCAGGTTGCCGAGGAGCGTGGCCTCAAGGGCTTCGGCCAGTCGTCCGACATGATCAAGTTTGCGCCCAAGGCGCAGATGACCGCCATCGTCGATGACTGGGGCCCGCACTACATCAAGTCGGTCAAGGCCGTTCTCGACGGCACCTGGAAGGCCGAAGACGTGTGGGAAGGCATCAAGGACGGCACTGTCCACATGGCCGACTACACCAACATGTCCGACGAGACCAAGAAGCTCGCCGAGGAGACCGAGGCCAAGATCGTTGGCGGCTGGAATCCCTTCACCGGTCCGATCTTCGATCAGGACGGCAAGGAGCGCTATGCCGACGGCGTCGTCGCTCCCGATGGCGATCTGCTGGGCATGAACTGGTACGTCAAGGGCGTCGACGACAAGCTGCCGCAGTAAGCTTCGGCTGTTCGCGTTCTCGCTAAACTCGCACGGGGCCGCCTTCGGGCGGCCTCTCTGCTTTGGAATGAGCCGTCAACATGCCGGAAATATTGGCATTTCGCTCTGTCTGCCGACTTGCGTAAGTCGGCTCTCGGGAGCTAAATTACGGCTAAATGCGTATGGATGCGCCATGCCTACACGCTAGGCCGGGCGACGTCCGCAACGAGGTTCCGAGCCCTACATGCTGAGCTTCGCCATCGAGTGGCTGCACATTCTCGTCCGCTGGTTCCATCTCGTGGTTGGTATCGGATGGATCGGCACCAGTTTCTTCTTCATTGCCCTCGATCTCAGTCTTCGCAAACGGGCGAAGATGAACCCTGGTGTCTACGGCACGGCTTGGCTCGTGCATGGCGGCGGCTTCTACAACGTCGAGAAATACGCGGTGGCGCCCGAAGAGCTGCCGGAGGATCTCGTCTGGTACCGTTGGGAGGCCTACCTCACCTTCGTCTCCGGTTTCCTTCTTCTGACGACGGTCTACTACTTCAACGCCCGGGCCTATCTGATCGATCCATCGGTCGCCGATCTCGCGCCGTGGCAGGCCATCACCATCTCGGTACTGTCGCTCCTCGTCGGCTGGCTGGCCTATGATGGCCTCTTGAAACACACGACCGACGATCATCCCGGTCTTGTCGTCTTCTGCGTCTTCCTGATGATCGTCGGCTTCGCGGCGCTTTTCAGCAACGTCTTCTCGGGGCGCGGCGCCTTCATCCACGTTGGCGCGCTGGTCGGCACCATCATGGCCGCCAACGTGTTCCGGGTGATCATACCCAACCAGAAGAAGATCGCAGCCGCCCTGATGGCCGGCGAGCCACCGGACCCAGCTCTTGGATTGCAGGGACGGCAGCGCTCGATCCACAACAACTATCTGACGCTGCCGGTGCTTCTGATGATGGTGTCCAACCATTATCCGCTGCTCACCGGCCATCCGCACGGCTGGTTGTTGGTGGCGTTGATTCTCGTCATCGGCGGCATGGTTCGCCACCTTCTCAACCGCCATGAAGCGGGCGACTCTTTCCGGAAATACTGGTGGGCGCTTCCGGGGGCAGCGGCCGGTCTTCTTCTCGCAATCATCGCCACCGCGCCCGTGCCGCGCTTGGAGACGACCGCCGATTCGGCGCCGGTCACCGACCTCGACGTGCTTCGGATCACCGCGACGCATTGCGTGATGTGTCATTCGGCCAAGCCGACCCACGAAGGCTTCACCGAGCCGCCGAAGGGGCTCGTCTTCACCGACATCGATCACATTCGCCGCTATGCGCCACTCATCAAGATGCAGGCGGTCGATTCGGATGTTATGCCGCTCGGCAACGAAACCGGCATCACGCGCGAGGAGCGCGAGGCGTTGGGCGCCTGGATCGCCGCCAACGGCGGCTGATGGCGAGGCGCCAGTTCTGCGCCCACAATACTATCTGTCCGTGCCGATCGTCTGCGTGGCGTACATTCCGGTGGTGCGGAACTCGGTCGGACTTGCTCCGAAAAAGCGGCGGAACACCTTCGAGAAGTAATTGGGGTCGGGGAAGCCGGTCAGCGTCGCCACTTCCTTCACCGATATTTCCGTGTTGACTGCGAGCAACTTGGCGGCACGGCGCATCCGCTCGGCCAGGACATACTCCGATGGCGGTCGTCCTTCGGTGGCGGTGAAGACCCGGCTGAAATGGGCCCGGCTGAGGCCGGCCACGCCGGCCAGTTCATCGACCGACAAGTCGCTTTGCAGGTTGTTGAGGATGTGCCGGATCACGGGCGCCATCGGACTTGCTTGGGTGGCGTCCGAATAGGTACCTGCGAAGACGTCATCATAAAGCGCCATGGCGGCGCGGTAAGCCAGGGCCGATGCGGCCCCTGGCGTCTCCCCTTCGCCCTCCATCATCCTGAGAGAGCAGTCGGCCAGCGTTTCGACGGTTCGCGGCTTCAGGCGAAGTACCGGACCGGTGACCGCCATTACCGACCTATGCAGCCTCAGCGCCTCCTCGCCGTTCATGGAAATCCAGAAGAACTCCCAGCGTCCACCGTCCTCGAGCCAATAGCGATGATTGTGCGGCACCAGCACCAGAAGCGCCTCGCCCTCGCTGATGCGATAGTGCTTGTCCTCGTAGCGCAAATTTCCATGCCCGGAAATAGTATGCTGGAGGACCGTGAACGGGGTCTGTCCGCGTTTGCGTCCATCCCAAGAATATTCCTTTGAAGTTTGAATATCATAACCGGTGCTGGTGGGCATCGTATGGAGCAGGTTGCGCCCTCGCGGCAACGACATGGTTGTCATTCCCGGTCCATTTTGTCGCAGTTTGTCGAGCACAGAATTACCCATCGAAGCACAATCCTCGTCTGGCCTTGGTGGCCATATTACGTCTTAATGCAGCCAACAAGAAGAACGGAACGGACGGAGCCAGGGACTTCCCCCAGGACAAGATGTCAGGCGCAAAGCGACAGTGTCGGTTGCGCAACGTCTTTGTATTGCCTGGAAGTATCCTTGCCTCGGTCGACTTAGGCGAGTGAACGAGGACAGCATGGCAGCCTTCAAAGTTGCGATTATCGGCGCGGGAAGCGTCGGCTTCACCAAGAAGCTCTTTACCGACATTCTTTGCGTACCCGAATTTGCCGATGTCGAGTTCGCGCTGACCGACATTTCCGAGCACAATCTGACGATGATCGCGACGATCCTGAGAAAGATCGTCGAAGTCAACAAGCTCCCGGCCAAGGTTACCGCGACCACCGATCGCCGCAAGGCCCTCGAGGGCGCGCGCTATGTGATTTCCTGCGTCCGCGTCGGTGGTCTCGACGCCTACCAGGATGATATTCGCATTCCGCTCAAATATGGCGTCGACCAGTGCGTTGGCGACACGATATGCGCCGGCGGTATCCTTTACGGGCAGCGCAATATCCCGGTGATCCTCGATTTCTGCAAGGACATCCGCGAGGTTGCCGAGCCCGGCGCCAAGTTCATGAACTACGCCAACCCCATGGCCATGAACACCTGGGCTGCCATCGAGTATGGCAAGGTCGACACCATCGGCCTGTGCCATGGCGTTCAGCACGGTGGCGAGCAGATCGCCGACATCTTCGGCGTCGGCCATGACGAGGTGGATTACGTCTGCTCGGGCATCAATCACCAGACCTGGTACGTCGACGTCCGCGTCCGCGGCCGCAAGGTGACCAAGGACGAGATCGTCGCCGCCTTCGAGGCGCACCCGGTCTACTCCAAGCAGGAGAAGGTCCGCATCGACGTGCTGAAGCGCTTCGGCGTCTATTCGACGGAGAGCAACGGCCATCTGTCTGAGTACCTGCCCTGGTATCGCAAGCGGCCCGGCGAGATCATGAACTGGATCGACATGTCCGACTGGATTCATGGCGAGACGGGTGGCTACCTGCGTTTCACCACCGAGCAGCGCAACTGGTTCGAGACGGAGTTCCCCGAGTTCCTGAAGGAAGCCGAGGAGAAGATCGACCCGGCGCGGCGCTCGAGCGAGCACGCCAGCCATATTATCGAGGCGCTGGAAACGGGCAGGGTCTATCGCGGTCACTTCAATCAGAAGAACCGTGGCGTCATTACCAATCTGCCGGAAGATTGCATCATCGAATCGCCCGGCTTCGTCGACCGCTTCGGCATCAACATGGTGGCCGGCATCACATTGCCCGAGGCTTGCGCGGCCACCTGCCTGTCGTCGGTCAACGTGCAGCGCATGTCGGTCCACGCTGCGGTGACGGGCGACGTCGAACTTTTGAAGCTCGCCATGCTGCACGATCCGCTCGTCGGGGCGATCTGCACGCCCGAGGAAGTCTGGGCGATGGTCGACGAAATGCTGGTCGCCCAGGCGCCTTGGTTGCCGCAGTATGCCCACGCCATCGACGCGGCCAAGGAGAGGGTCGCCAAGTCGACCGTCAAGACGCGCGACTGGCAGGGTGCGGCCCGTCGGGAGGCGCGCGGCATCGACGAGATCCGTGAGGAGAAGGCGCGCACCAAGGTCTGACGAGGCCGCGTTGCTCATGAGTTTTCCGGCGTGGACTGTCGTCCTCGCCGGAGGCGGTAGGCACTACGGACTGCCGCAATGGGGAAGCCGACTGGTCAGTTGAGGAAACCGGTCGACTTGGGAAGAGGCGCGGGGGGATGCGTTCCGACGCTGCCCATCGCATTGGTCGTTCGCCGGCTCATGGCCGGTGGTCGGTTTACGAGGGAGGACATGACGGAATGACTTATCGGATGAAATTGACGTCGGCTCTGATGCTCGGCGCGTCGTTCTTTGCGACGGCCGCTTTTGCGTCTGAGCTGACCGCCGTGCCGGAGGCCCCGGTGTTCCAGGGGCAGGGCAAGGTCAACTATGTCGCACGCAGCGATCTTTACGAGTACAAGGCGCTGCCGTCCTATAGCGAACCCGAGTACATCACCAAGAACTTCGTCGACAAGGGGCGCCTGCCCCCGGTCAAAGACCGTCTGCCCAAGGAGCCGCTCGTCTTCAAGACCGGCAACATGCCCGACGGCATCGGCGTTTATGGCGATGCGCTCCGCCACGTCATCGGCGGTCGCCCCGAGGGCTGGAACTATCAGGCCGGACAGGTGCAGGGCTGGGGCGGCATCGACATCGGCATGTACGAATGTCTGACGCGCACCGCGCAGCTGTTCGAGATCAAAGCCGATGACATGGAGCCGCTTCCGAACCTCGCCAAGAGCTGGGAGTGGTCCGAAGATGGTCACAAGCTGACCATGCACCTCATCGAGGGCGCCAAGTGGTCGGATGGCGAGCCCTTCACCTCCGAAGACGTCATGTTCTACTGGGAAGACAACGTTCTCGATCCGAACGTTTCGCCGACCAACGGCGCCACGGCCGAGACTTTCGGCGCGGGCACGACGCTGAAGGCGATCGACGACTACACCATCGAGTGGACGTTCAAGGACGCCTTCCCCAAGCAGTATCTCTACAACATGGCTTACGGCACTTTCTGCCCCGGGCCCGCCCATATGCTGAAGCCGCAGCATCCCAAGTACTCCAAGAATACCTACGAGCAGTACAAGAACGCCTTCCCGCCGGATTTCCTGAACTGGCCGGTGATGGGCGCCTGGTCGCCGGTTCTCTACCGTCCTGACGACATCATCGTCCTGCGCCGTAACCCCTACTACTGGAAGGTCGACGAGGAAGGCCATCAGCTGCCGTATCTCGACGAAGTCCACTTCAAGCTGTCGACCTGGGCGGATCGTGACGTGCAGGCCGTGGCCGGCTCGGGTGATATTTCGAACCTGGAGCAGCCCGAGAACTTCGTTGAGTCGCTCAAGCGCGCCGCTCAGCCCACAGCGCCGGCCCGCCTCGAGTTCGGCCCGCGTCTCATCGGCTACAACCTCTACATGAACTTCTCGGCCAACGGCTGGGGTGGTCCGGATGAGCGTGGCCAGGCGGTGCGCGAGTTGAACCGCAATGACCACTTCCGCAAGGCCGTGACCATGGGTCTCGACCGGCAGAAGCTCGGCGAGGCGCTGGTGAAGGGGCCGTTCACGGCCATCTACCCGGGCGGCATTTCCTCCGGTTCGAGCTTCTATGACCGCGAGAGCACCTTCTACTATCCCTTCGATCTCGATGGGGCCAAGAAGGAACTCGAAGCGGCCGGCCTCAAGGACACCGACGGCAACGGCGTCGTGAACTACACGGACGGCCCGATGAAGGGCAAGGACGTCGAGATCACGCTGCTGGTCAGCGCCGACTACTCCACCGACAAGAACCTCGCCGAAGGCGTGATCGGTCAGATGGAGAAGCTCGGTCTGCGCGTCGTCCTCAATGCCCTCGATGGCAAGCAGCGCGACAACGCCAACTACGGCGGCAAGTTCGACTGGACGATCAACCGGCATGGTCCGGAGCTGACGGCCGTCGTGCAGAACACCGAGCAGCTCGCGGCCGTCGGCCCGAAGACCTCGTGGTTCCATCGTGCCCCGGAGAGCGGTGAGCTGGATCTGATGCCCTTCGAGCAGCAGCTCGTCGACATCGTCAAGAAGTTCATCGCCACTCAGGACGTCGCCGAACGCGCCGAGTTGATGAAGGAGTACAACAAGGTCGCAACCAGCAACGTGAACAGCGTTGGTCTGACCGAGTACCCCGGTGCTCTGATCATCAACAAGCGCTTTGCCAATGTTCCTCCGGGAACCCCGATCTTCATGTTCAACTGGGCTGAAGACACGGTTCTCCGCGAACGCCTCTACGTCCCCGCCGACAAGCAGGGCGACTACGAGCTGGCCACCGACTCTCTGCCCGGCAAGCCGGGTGAGAAGGGCCCCGTCGAGTAATCTTCCCACTCGAAAGGCCCGGGCACTCGCCGACCAGATGAACATCTGGTCGGCAACTTAAGAGTGCTTCCGAGTCCCTGGCTGAGCAGCCGCTTGTCGATCGGATCCAGTCCGATCGGCGGATGCTGCAGCGTCCCGGCGGTGCCCCCCGCCGCCGGGACACTTCTTCCGAGACCTCCGCAGAATTGTCCGGGAGTCCGAGGGAGCCTAAGATCTTCAGCCATCAGTGGCCGCTGGCCGATGGCGATCCAAGCCAGCCCGTTTCGCAAGAGATGGGTCCTTCAAAATCCATGACAAGAGTCAGGAAGTCTCAGACCCATGTTCCGCTTCTTGCTCATCCGCATCGCCTCGGCGATCCCGGTTCTCTTCATCCTGAGCGTCGTCACGTTCGCCATCATTCAGGCCCCGCCGGGCGACTACAGCGATTTCATTCGCTCGCAGCTGATCAACCAGGGCGGCGCTTCCTTCGAGCAAGCCGATGCGCAGGCGAAAGCCTATGCCCATGAGCACGGGCTCGATAAGCCGATCCCTGTCCAGTACGTCAACTGGATCGCCGGCATGGTGACCAAAGGCGATTTCGGCCGCAGCTTCTTCTACAACCGCCCGGTTGCCGACGTGGTGGCCGAGCGTCTGCCCAGAACGCTTCTACTGGCGCTGACATGCCACTTGTTGGCTTCCGTCATAGGCATATCCTTCGGAATCATAGCAGCGACCAAGCAGTATTCATGGATAGACAGCCTGCTGTCTTTCATATCCTTCCTGGGTATGACGGTTCCACGATTTCTCATGGCGCTGGTGATCGTCTATATTCTTGTGTTCCACTTCAATGTCAGTGAGATCAACAGCTTCTTCTCGCCAAAATATGGCGGTGCGCCCTGGTCATGGGGCAAGTTCGTCAATCTCGTACAGCATGTCTGGCCTGTGGTTGCCATCGCTACCTTCGGCGGCCTTGCCTACAACATGCGTGTGATGCGCGGTAATCTGCTCGACACTCTCAACGCCCAGTATGTCGAAACGGCGCGGGCCAAGGGGCTTTCGGAAGGTGTCGTGATCCTGCGGCACGCGGTGCCCAATGCGCTGCATCCTCTCGTCATGTATCAGGGTGTCGTGCTGCCCTACATGCTGACTGGCGAAATCGAAACCGCCATCATCTTTGCCCTTCCAACCGTTGGCCCGGCCATTGTCGGATCGATGGCCGTCGGCGACGTCTACGTCACAGCCACTTTCATGCTCGTACTCTCCGCCACGCTGATCGTTGGCAACATCATCGCCGACATCCTGCTTGCTCTTCTCGATCCCCGTATCCGCCTTGGTGGAGGAGCCAACTGATGCTAGTTCCTGGCGAATCCACCCTGAACGACGCCGGCGAAATCGTCGAGACGCACGGCAGCGAGAGCTATGTCTCCCTGGTCTGGCGGCGCCTCAAGCGCTCGTGGACTGGCATGGCCGGACTGGTGATGGTCATCCTCCTGGTGTTCATCGCCTTGTTTGCCGACTTTCTGTCGCCGGTCGATCCGAAGTTGACCGATGTCGGCTACTCGCAACCCGAGACCGTTTCCTTCGCCGACAAGGACGGGAACTGGAGCTTTTCTCCGCGCATCTACCCGATGGTGGAGGGGGAGGAGCTCGACCCGATCACCTATCAACCCCTGATCGGGCCGGACTACGACAATCCCCGCTACCTCGGCTTCTTCGTCAAGGGCGCGCCCTACAAGCTGCTCTGGGTGATTCCGGCGGAGCGGCACCTGTTTGGCGCCATCGACGGCAAGCCGGTGCATTTCCTCGGCACCGACAAGTTTGGGCGCGATGTCTTGTCGCGCGCCCTCTACGGCTCGCGTATCTCGCTGATGATCGCGCTCACCGTGGTGTCGATCGTCACTGTCGTTGGCACGACGGTCGGCATGGTCTCCGGTTATTTCGGCGGTCGGTTCGACATTTGGATGCAGCGTTTCGTCGAGTTGGTGCTGGCCTTCCCGCAGTTGCCTCTCTATCTCGCACTCACCTCGTTGATCCCGGTGACGGCGCCGACGTCGGTATTCCTCGCATTCGTCATCTTCGTGATGTCGGCGCTAGGATGGGCGCAGTTGTCGCGAGAGGTGCGAGGAAAAACCTTGGCTCTCGCCCGCATCGACTACGTCCGTGCGGCGATGGCCATCGGCGCTCGCGACCGGCGCATCATCTTCCAGCACATCTTCCCCAACGTCATGAGCCACGTCATCGTCGCCGTGACGCTGGCCATCCCCAACGTGGTGTTGCTCGAAAGCTTCCTCGGCTTCCTCGGCTTTGCCGTGAAGCCGCCACTGATCTCCTGGGGACTGATGCTGCAGGATACCTCCAACTACTCGGCTATCGGCTCCTATCCTTGGATTCTGTCGCCCGTGGCCTTCGTCTTCGCGACCGTCTTCGCCTTCAATGCGCTCGGCGATGGTCTGCGTGACGCGATCGACCCCTATTGAGGAAGCCGAACATGGACAGAGACGAAAACCTCGCTCCGGACGTGCGGCTCGATCATGAAAGCCGCACAGGGGAACCGATTATCGATTGCCGGAATGTCGCCGTCCGCTTCAAGGTCGAGGACGGCGAAGTGGAGGCGGTACGCGGTGTGTCGATGCAGCTCTATCGCGGCGAGACCATCGCCGTGGTGGGCGAAAGCGGCTCCGGCAAGTCCGTTACCGCTCGAACCATCATGGGACTGCTGTCGAAACGCGCGCGTGTCGCCCCCGACGCCAGCATCCTCTTCAACGGCGACGACGTGCTCAAGTGGTCGTCGCAGCGCCGCCGTGTGCTGCGCGGCAATCGCATCTCGATGATATTCCAGGAGCCGCTATCCTCTCTGAACCCGGTCTACTCGATCGGCACCCAGATCGTGGAGGCGATCCGTATCCATCAGAAGCTGTCGAAGGCCAAGGCGCGCGAGAAGGCGATCGAACTCTTGCGGGAAGTGCACATTCCAGAGCCGGAATCGCGCATCAACCAATATCCGCACCAGCTGTCGGGTGGGCAGCGCCAGCGCGTGATGATCGCCATGGCGCTCGCCAACAATCCCGACGTGCTGATCGCCGACGAGCCGACGACGGCCCTCGACGTGACGGTCCAGGCACAGATCCTTCAGCTGATCCGCGATCTGCAACAGCGGCATGGCATGGCGGTGATCCTGATCACCCACGATCTCACCGTAGTCCGCAAGTTCTCCGACTACGTCTACGTGATGCAGAAGGGGGAGGTGAAGGAACACAACACCACCGAGGCGCTGTTCGGCAATCCTCGGCATCCCTACACCCGCCACCTGCTCGGGTCTGAGCCACGTGGCCACGCCAATCCGTTGCCGGCTGAGTCGCCGGTGATGCTCGCGGGCAAGGATGTTCGCGTTGCCTTCATGCTCAAGAAGGGCGGTTTCTTCAACGCCGAGTTTCACGAGCTGGTCGCCGTCGATAATCTCAGCCTGACGCTGCGCCGCCACGAGACGTTGGGCATCGTCGGCGAGAGTGGCTCCGGCAAGACCACGTTTGGCCAGGCCCTGATCCGCCTGTCCGATCCCGATGGTGGTGAGATTTACTTTGACGGCAAGCCTATCCACGGCAAGAGCCGGGAAGAACTGAGACCGCTCAGGTCGCGCATGCAGGTGGTGTTTCAGGATCCGTTTTCCTCGCTCAACCCTCGCATGTCGGTCTGCCAGATCATCGAGGAAGGGCTGGTCGTCAACGGTATCGGCGCCAACCGGGCGGAACGTCTCGATCGGGTTCGCGACGCGCTCACGGCGGCCGGGCTGCCGACCAACATCCTGTCGCGCTTTCCGCACGAGTTCTCCGGCGGTCAGAGGCAGCGCATCGCCATCGCCCGCGCCATCGCGCTTGAGCCGGAGTTCATCCTGCTCGACGAGCCGACGTCGGCGCTCGACCTGTCCGTGCAGGCTCAGATCATCGATCTCCTGCGCAAGCTGCAGGACGAGCGGGGGCTCAGCTATCTCTTCATTTCCCACGACCTCAAGGTTGTCCGGGCGCTCTGCCATCGCGTCATCGTCATGCAGCATGGGCAGATCGTCGAGGAGGGACCGGTCGAGGAAGTCCTGTTCAAACCCAAAACCGCCTACACCGAAAAGCTGGTGAAGGCGGCCTTCGAAGTGGCCGCTTAGGCGGCGGTAATCCGGGGCACGCCATGCGCTCCCAGGGAGGCATCGCGGTCCCCGACAAGGGCTCCGAACGTCGAGAGTGACGGCTCGGGGCCCCGAAACGGAAAACATCAAACCAGTCCCCTATGGCGGACCGGCAGCGCCGGTTCGTGCGGGAAATCTGTTTGCCTGGAGGAAAGCGAAGATGGCGGCCAATCCCAAGATCACCTTCATCGGTGCCGGTTCGACGGTGTTCATGAAGAACATCCTCGGCGACGTGCTGCACCGGCCGGCACTCAAGGGCGCGACCATCGCCTTGATGGACGTCAACGAGAAGCGTCTTGCAGAAAGCGAAATGGTCGTCGGCCGTCTCGTCAGGCTGCTCGATGCCCCGGCGAAGATCGAGACCTATACCGACCGCCGCAAGGCGCTCGAAGGCGCCGACTTCGTCGTGGTCGCCTTCCAGATCGGCGGCTACAAGCCGGCCACGGTCACCGATTTCGACGTGCCCAAGAAGTACGGTCTGCGCCAGACCATCGCCGACACGCTGGGCGTTGGCGGCATCATGCGCGGCGTCCGCACGGTCCCGCACCTCTGGGCTATCTGCGCCGACATGATGGAGGTCTGCCCGAGCGCGGTGTTGCTCCAGTATGTCAATCCCATGGCGATCAACACCTGGGCTATTTCGGCCAAGTACCCGAAAATTCGCCAGGTTGGTCTCTGCCACTCTGTGCAGGGTACCGCCGAGGAGCTGGCCCGTGACCTGGAGATTCCGATCTCGGAGATTCGTTATCGGGCGGCCGGCATCAACCACATGGCCTTCTACCTGAAGTTCGAGCATCGCCAGGCCGACGGCAGCTACCGTAACCTCTATCCCGACTTGGTCCGGGGCTACCGCGAAGGCCGCTATCCCAAGCCGTCGAGCTGGAACCCGCGTTGTCCCAACAAGGTGCGCTACGAGATGCTGACGCGGCTCGGTTACTTTGTCACCGAGAGCTCCGAGCACTTTGCCGAGTATACGCCGTGGTTCATCAAGGAAGGCCGCGACGACCTCATCGAGAAGTTCGGCATTCCGCTCGACGAGTATCCCAAGCGTTGCGTCGAGCAGATCGCCCGCTGGGAGAAGGATCTTGAGGCGTTGAAGGCTTCCGACACCGTCGAGGTAAAGGAGAGCCACGAGTATGCCTCTCAGATCATCAACTCAGTCTGGACGGGTGAACCGTCAGTGATCTACGGCAATGTCCGCAACAATGGCTGCATCACGTCGCTGCCGGACTATTGCGCGGCCGAGGTCCCCTGTCTCGTCGACGCCTCCGGCATTCAGCCGACCTACGTCGGCGATCTGCCGCCGCAGCTCACCGCGCTGATACGCACCAACGTCAACGTCCAGGAGCTGACGGTGGCAGCACTGATGACCGAGAATCGCGAGCACCTCTACCACGCGGCGATGATGGATCCGCACACGGCCGCCGAGCTCGACCTCGACCAGATCTGGTCGCTGGTCGACGATCTCTGCCGCGCCCATGGCGACATGCTGCCTGAGTGGGCTCGTCTCGGCTGAGAACCGCCCGACAGCCGGGAGCGGAGACCATCCGCTCCCGATCTCCCGGCTCTCGCTTCCGTTCCTCCCGAGGCGAGCGCCGGCTCCAGTGACGCGGGATGTCGGCCTCGTGGGGACGACATCCCGCGTCTGATTCCTGCCTGCCATCTTTTCTCCGGATGTTTTCCCACAGGGCAACTTGCCCGCCCGGCAACGCGTTCATCCCTTAGTCGGGTTCCGCGCCAGCTGCCGCTTGCCCGTATTGCCAAGCCTTGAAAACAGGCACATTCTTGCCTTGTCGGCCATCGGAGGAGGGGTGTCCGACCCAAGAGTGAACGCTCCGCAGTCCCGGGAAACGGGGGCTGCGGAATTGGACAGGCGAGAACATAACGGAAACGTATCTGGAGGTCAGCCATGTCAGAGCATACCGGAACAACCACCGACGGCAGAGCAGCCGGCCCCCGTTGCGTTGCCATCGTGGGGCCTCACGGCAGCGGCAAAACAACGCTTCTCGAGGCGATCCTCGAGCGGACGGGGGCAATTCCGAAAGCTGGCAACGTGGCAGCGGGCAGTAGCGTTGGCGACCGCTCCAAGGAGGCTCGTGCCCACGGCATGGGCATAGACCTCAACGCTGCGGACGCCGAGTTCCTGGGCGACCGCTACACCTTCCTGGATTGCCCGGGCTTTGTCGAGTTCGCCTTCGAGATGCAGCCCGTGTTGGCCGTCGCCGATGTGGCGGTGGTGGTTTGCGAGGCGGACGAGAAGAAGATCCCAGCCCTGCAACTTGTACTTCGGCGCCTGGAAGCGGCGGGCGTTCCCCACGTGCTGTTCGTCAACAAGATCGACAAGGCCGATGCCACGTTGCGCGATACCCTGAAGCTCATGCAGTCGGCGTCGACGACGCCGCTGGTATTGCGTCAGATTCCGATCTGGAAGGACGGGGCGGCCGTAGGCACCATCGAGTTGGCCCTCGAACGGGCGCTGGTCTACCGCGAACACGCCGAAAGCCAGGAAGTTCCCATTCCCTCCGATCATCAGGCCGACGAGTTGACCGCCCGCTACGAGATGCTGGAGCGCCTTGCCGACTATGATGACGAGCTGATGGAGGAACTGCTGTCCGACGTCGCTCCCGATCGAAGCCAGATCTTCCAGGATTTGCGCAAGGAAATGCGGTCCGGGCAGATCACGCCGGTGTTCGTGGGTTCGGCGGAGCGGGGGAATGGCATCACCCGCCTTCTCAAGGCGCTGCGTCATGACGCGGCCGGCATCGACGAAACGCGAGCGCGGCTGGGGCTTTCCGACGCCACCGAGACCATCGTGCAAGTGGCCAAGACCGTGCAGACTTCGCATGCCGGCAAGCTCTCCATCGTGCGGGTGCTCTCGGGCAAACTCACCGACGGCTTGGCGCTGACGGCCGCCGATGGCACGGTTGGTCGCGTGTCCGGCCTTTATGCGCTCGGTACGGGAGCGCCGAGCAAGATGCCGGAGGCAGTCGCGGGTTCTGTGGTCGGTATTGGCAAGGTCGATCCAGCCGAGACGGGCTTGACGTTGTCGTCCGGCAAGGCGCCGCCACAGGAGCTCGCGCCGCTCATTCCGCCGCCGCCGGTCATCTCCATGGTGGTGGCCTCGAAGGAAGCCAAGGATGACGTCAAGTTGTCGACGGCGCTGGGGCGTCTCGCGGAAGAGGACCCGTCGCTTGTAGTCGTGCAGGACGCCGACACGGCGGAGACACGGATCGAGGGGCAGGGAGAAATGCACCTGCGCGTTCAGCTCGAACGTTTGCAGAACCGGTTCGGCGTCGCCGTGGTGACGCGAGATCCCGTCATTCCCTACCGGGAGACCATCAAGTCGTCGATCACCGTGCGCGGCCGCCACAAGAAGCAATCGGGCGGTCACGGTCAGTTCGGCGATTGCGTCTTGACCATCGAGCCGCTGGGGCGCGGCGAGGGCTTCGCTTTCGCTGAAGTGGTCACCGGTGGCGCCGTGCCGAAGAACTACTTCCCGGCGATCGAAGAAGGCGTCGTCGAAAGCCTGAAGCGGGGCGCCCTCGGCTTTCCGCTGGTGGACGTCAAGGTGACGCTGTCCGATGGTTCGTTCCACCCGGTCGACAGTTCCGACATGGCCTTCAAGACGGCGGCCGGCATCGGCATGCGCGAAGGACTACCGCAGTGCTCGCCGGTGCTGCTGGAGCCAATCCTGAAAGTGAAGTTCTACGGGCCGAGCGAGTTTACCGCTCGCATCAACCAGATCGTCACCGGACGGCGTGGTCAGCTTCTCGGCTTCGACGGTCGTGACGGCTGGCAAGGCTGGGATGTGACCGAAGCATTGATCCCGCAGGCCGAGATGGGCATGCTGATCGTCGAGCTACGATCGGCGACGGCCGGCGTCGGTACCTTCGAGGCGGAGTTCGACCATCTTCAGGAGCTCTCCGGACCGGTGGCGCAGAAGGTGGTCGACAAGCGCAAGGGCGAACTTGCGGCGGCTTGAGCCGGTCCTGAGGTCTGACACGAAACGGGGGCGCCAAGGCGCCCCCGAGTTCTGTGATCACCCAGATTCGCAAAACGCCCTAGGCTGAATCGACATTCAGCGCATCCATAGCATGGCTGCGGCGAGATGGATGAAGCTCAAGAAGTTGCTGACACGTCTGTCGTATCGGGTTGC
>NZ_JAMDLI010000007.1:425236-952496 GCF_023721815.1 Pleomorphomonas sp. JP5 | reverse complement strand
GTGTTCGAGGTCGTCGCGTTCCGCGGCGACCAGTTGGAGGCGGCGCCCGACATCGGCGTCCACTGGAACTCCGACTACATCGACGGCGTCGTCCGCCGCGATCAGGGCTTCGTCGTCGTCATCGACCTCGGAAGGCTCCTGACCGCCAAGGATCTCGCCGCCCTCGGCGGCAAGGATACCAACCGAGCCGTCGCCTGAACAAGCGGGGCGGCGTTTCTCGCCGCCCACCGCTTCAACCCGTACATGAGGACCGAAACTTGTCGTCTGTCGAGGCCCTGCATCTTGATCGTTCGGCCGACCGCCTCAGCGCGAAGAACTTTCGTCGGCTGTCGGACTTCGTAAGCAGCTACAGCGGCATCAAGATGCCGCCCGGCAAGCAGACCATGCTGGAGGGTCGCCTACGCCGGCGCCTGCGCTCGTCCGGCTTCGCTTCGCTCGACGATTACTGCACCTACCTCTTCGACAACGACGGACTGGACGTCGAGGCCGTGGCGCTGATCGACGCGGTTACCACCAACAAGACTGACTTCTTCCGCGAGCCCAAGCACTTCGACTTTCTGAAGAGATATGCTCTTCCGGCCCTCGTACGAAACGGCCGAACCTCGCTCCGGCTGTGGAGCGCGGCTTGCTCCGTGGGAGCGGAACCCTATACGGCGGCCATGATCCTCGCGGACTTCGCCGAGAGCTCCGGCCCTCTCAACTACTTCGTCCTTGCAACCGACCTGTCCACCGAGGTTCTCACATCCGCCCGAAAGGGCATTTATCCCGCCCCCATGCTCGCTCCGGTACCGGAGAACTACATGCGGCGCTTCGTCCTTCGCTCGAGCGACCCCAATAGCAACCTGGTTCGAATGGCTCCGGCCATCAGGTCGAAGGTCGGGTTTGCGCGCATGAACTTCATGGACGAGACCTACCCGATCGGCGAGCCGGTCGACGTCATCTTCTGTCGCAACGTGCTCATCTACTTCGACAAGCCGACGCAGGCCAAGGTTCTGTCGCGCCTGTGCGACTGCCTGGCGCCGGGTGGTTATCTGTTCATCGGACATTCGGAATCGATCACCGGATTCAACCTGCCGGTTCGAACTGTCGCCAACACGATTTTCCAGAGAATCTGATCCGCCTTACCCGGCTTCCGCGTGCTTGCCTGTGCCAAACCACTGCTTCCAAAGCCGACTTGCCGCTCGGATCACCTCCGTGTTAGGCGAGAAAAGTCGAGCGTGGCGTAGCCCCGAAGCGCGACATTGCCGCCGAATGAGGCCCTCTGCCGGAGCGAGATGACGTTGGCCCCTCAGAAACGCGTCCGCGTCCTTATCGTCGACGATTCCGCCTCCGTTCGGCAGACGTTGGCCACCATCCTCGGAAACGATCCGGAGATCGAGGTGATCGGCGTCGCAGCCGACCCCTTCGTCGCCGCCAAGCGACTTCGGGACGACATTCCCGACGTCATCACCCTCGACGTCGAGATGCCGCGCATGGATGGCATCACCTTCCTCAAGAAGCTGATGGCCCAGCACCCCATCCCGGTGGTGATGTGCTCTTCGCTGATCGAAGAAGGCTCTGAGACGTTGATGCAGACGCTGGAGGCCGGGGCGGTCGACGTCATCCTGAAGCCGAAGATCGCCGCCGCCGATCACCTCGCCGAGCAGGCCATGCTGATCTGCGATACGGTGAAGAGCGCCGCTCGCGCGCGCCTGGGACGGCGGAAGAGTGACAAGCCGGCTACCGCGCCGGGGGGCAAGACGCCGGCGCCGAAGCTGACGGCCGACGCCATGCTGCCCCCCGCCGCCCATGGCGCCATGGCCAAGACCACCGAGATCATCGTCGCCGTCGGCGCGTCAACAGGCGGAACCGAGGCCTTGCGCGAGTTCCTGATGGCCCTGCCGGCCAATGCTCCCGGCACCGTCATCGTGCAGCACATGCCCGAGCACTTCACCGCCGCTTTCGCCAAGCGGCTCGACGGGCTCTGCCAGGTCAGCGTCAAGGAAGCCGAGGACGGCGACCCGGTATTGCGCGGGCACGTGCTGATCGCCCCCGGCGGCCGACACCTGCTCCTGGAACGCCAGGGCGCCCGTTACCACGTCGCGGTGAAGGACGGGCCGCTGGTGTCGCGCCACCGCCCCTCGGTGGACGTGCTGTTCCGTTCGGCCGCCAGGGCGGCCGGCCAGAACGCCATAGGGGTCATCATGACCGGCATGGGCGACGACGGCGCGCGCGGAATGCTCGAAATGAAGGAAGCCGGCGCCTACACCATCGCGCAGGACGAGGAAAGCTGCGTGGTGTTCGGCATGCCGAAGGAAGCCATCGCCCGCAGCGGCGTCAACACCATCCTGTCGCTTGAAGACATCGCACCGCACGTCATGCTGCAGCAGTCGAGGCGGTGATCGAACCGGCGCCGATCGCTTCCGCATGCCGCAGGCGATTTACGTTCGGCCACCCGCCGAGACGGGGGGCTTTGCGGGCGCCGTCTCGACCCTGGCGATGACCGACATGCCGGGCCGCAACCGCTCCGTCAGCGACTGATCGGCCGCCAGGCGAATGCGAACCGGGATCCGCTGAACCACCTTGGTGAAGTTGCCGCTGGCGTTATCGGCCTTCAGGATGCTGAACTCGGATCCGGTCGCCGGGGCCAGTTCCTCGACCGTGCCCCGCAAGGACACACCATCGAGGCCATCCACGTCGATCATGACGGGCTGTCCCACCTGCATGTGGGCGGTCTGCGTCTCCTTGTAGTTGGCAACGATCCAGCGTGTGGGCGGCACAAGAAACATCAGCTGCGTGCCAGCCGTCACGTATTGCCCCTTCCTGACAGAGCTTTCGCCGATCTGTCCATCGGTAGGCGCCTTGATCACCGTGTTGCCGAGATTGATCTTGGCGAGATCGACGGCAGCCTCGGCCGCATGCACCTGCGCCGCCAGGCCTGATCGCGACACATCGGTGGCGCGCACCTGCGCCTCGGCCAGGCTGACGTTGGCTTCGGCCGCCGATACGCCGGCCTGGGCGACCTTGAGGACGGCTACGGCGCTGTCGAGATCGGTCTCTGCACGGATGCCCTTCCGGGCAAGCGAGCTGACACGCTCATAGGCAGCCTTGGCCTGTGCAAGCTGGGCGGCCGCCTGATCGAGAGCGGCCTTGCGGACGGCGACCGTGGCGACGTTCTGAGCCATGGTCTGGTCGACGTTGGCGAGCGATGCCTTGGCAACGTCGAGCTGCGCCACGGCCTGCTCCAACTGCTGGCGGTAGATGCGGTCGTCAACGCGGACCAGAGGGTCGCCGGCCTTCACGACCTGGAAGTCGCGCACCGGCACGTCGGTCACGTAGCCACTGACCTGCGACGCCAGTGCGGTCACCTGCCCACGCACATAGGCGTTCTCAGTTACCTCGACGGTGCTGGTGAATGGCCAGAGATGCCAGGCCCACAGCACCGCCGCCGTACCGGCAAACGCCACGAGCACCATGCCAAAGACCGTTGCGACGCCGGCTTTGGCGACCTTGGGCGGCGGCGCTGACCGCTGCGAGGTGGGAGCCGCGTCGGTGGTTTCGGTATCCATGCTGCGGCGCGTATGGGACGTGATGGCAGTTGTCGCTTCGGGCGAAGGCGGACGGACAGGCTGGTTCATAGCGGCATGGTCCTGAGTTTGCGTGACCGCCTGTAGCGAGCGACGGACAGACGCCGGCGGGTCAGCCGCCGCGCCTTTTCCATGCCGCCCGTCAGAACGCGGATAAAATCACTGGCGAAGGTCCAGAAGAGAAAGCAGAAGGCGATCAAACTGTTGAGGAGGGAGGCATCGTTGTAGCCCCTGACGTTGGCCTCTCGGGTTGCGGTCTGGGAGAGCAGCGTTCGCGCCTGAATGTCACGCCGCGCCGGATCGACGATCGCCCTGGCATAAGCGCCTTGATAGAGCCTGATCCTCTGCGCGACCTGGGGGTCGGCCGGATCGAGGGCGTTGACGATGACCGCCGAGTACTCATGCTCCCGATACAGTTGATAGGTACCCAGCACTGCCGGGCCGGCAAGACCACCGATCCCTTGCGACAGACTGAACAGCACCGAAAAGGTGATGATGTGATCGGCGCCGCGCGACAATGCCTTCATGATCCCCATCAGCAGCAGTGGTCCCATGAACATGCCCGCGGCAAGCGAGATCATCAGTTGGCTGAGGTAGACATCGTGAGGCCGGGTGAGACTGGTGGCGTTATGCTCAAGATAGCTGCCGGCGATCACCAGACCGATCGAAAGTCCGAGGATTGTCAGAACGCGTTTGGGACCAAACATCAGTGCGGAGATAATGGCTCCCCCAATCGTACCGACGAAAATGACGGCATAGAGGGGTTGCAACTGGTCCGGCCCCATGCCGAGCGTGCGGAGAAGCCCCGGCGCCGTATAACTCTGCTCGGACAGCAGGAAGCGCATGCCGACCGCCCCCATGCCGAAGCGAAAGGCGTCGCTGGTTCCGAGCCAGCGCGTCATGATCAGGGGGCGAGCTCGGTGATGCTCGATCAGCACCGCCACCAAGGCCATCGCCATGGCCGCGATGATGGCGTAGGCCATCCATGGGTTGTCTTCCCACCACTCGTAACGCATCTGGGCGAACACGGCTCCAACCAGGGCGATCGCCGGCGCCAAGAGAGCAAAGGACAGGAAGTCGAGCGGCTCGAAAATGCGGATGCGGATGCCCTGCGGTAGCTTGACGATGACGATCGCCGCAAAGCTGAGAAGCGCCATGCCGAGTTCCAGGCGATAGATCTCCCGAAAGTCGCCGGTGCTGGCCAGAGATGGCGACAGGACCCAGGCCAGTGGCGTCATCGCCTGCATCAGCCCCAAGGCGAGGCAGAGGGCGCGACCGAGGTGTTTCAGCGGAAAGGCCTGCATCAGATAGAACATGCCGAGCACGCTCATCGGCGCGGCCGTGAAGCCGGCCACGGCCCGTAGCAGCAACGCCGTCGGGTAATCCGCGACCGTGATATGCAGGACACAGAGCAGGACATAGGCGGCGATACTCGCTTCGGCGAAATGGCGAATGCCAAAGCGCTGCCTGCACTTGAAGAGGATCAGGTTGGCCGATGCGTTGAACATGACATAGACGGCGGGCAGCCAGACCGCCTCGGATGATGTCAGGCCGAGATGTCCCTGGATGTTCTGAAGGTTGGCTGAGACGAGGCCGGTTCCAAGCCCGCTCGTCGCGATCACCAGCAGGCCGACCAGACCATAGGCCAGGCGACGTCCGGGCGAGTGCTTGACGAGGGCCGGCGACCCCGGAACGCGGGGCCGCTCCTCGGGATCCCAATCGGGTAGCGGATCGAGCGGTTGGGGGGTCATGTCGCCGGCCGCCCATGCACGGCCGGCCGAGGGCGCAGCCCCTCGACCAAGAGTTCGAACGCCCTGAGGCTGAGTCTTGCCTGCTCGTCGGCCGAGCGCCCCCGCAGCGCTGAGCCCAGCACGCTGACCAGCAGCGTGACATCCTCGACCTGAATGTCAGGACGGCAGATGCCGGCTTCGACGGCGCGAAAGATCAGCGGCGAGAAGATCTGGTGAAAGCGCTCGCGGACACGTTGCACCTCTGGCGCGCCACGATCGAGCACGCGCCAGTAATCGACCAGCGACGAGCGGGAACGGATGCGTTCGGCATGAAAGCGCAGCAGAACGAAGAAAGCATCTTGCCGATCACCGAGCTCGACTGCCTTGGCCGCCGTCTCTTCCAGCCCCCGCTCGAGAAGGGCGACGATCAGATGATGGCGATCGGGAAAGTGCCGGTAGAGCGTCGCCCGCCCGACCCCTGCCTGCTTGCAAACGAGGTCGAGCGGCACGGTGATGCCATGGCTTGCGAAAACAAGATCGGCCGCAGCGAGGATAACCGCTCGGTTCTCCTCGGCGTCTCTTCTGAGCTTTGTCATGCGCTCCAAATCGGACAAAAATGTCCGTTCGTCAATGCATGCCGCTCGCATCTGCAGGACGGTTCGGTAAAACTTAGGTGATAGCCCCATCTCGCGGCAACTGAGCCGCAACTACGCCCACGCCGCTACAGATCCTTAGAGAAAATGGACACAAGTGCCCGAAGTCCTCACTCGCCACCTTCACCAAGCGTCTCGATGGGCTGCGCCAGAATCGCAGCGCAAATCATGCCGGGCAGTCGCGGCGTCGAAGAATGGTCTCGCTGTCGGGTAGCCTCCGAGCGCCGGGACGGCCGCGAGAATGGACACTTGTCCTGAGGGCTACCTTGCCGAAGCACCGCTTTCCAGTTCACGAGCGTAGGTCAAGACATCTGCGCGGCGCTCGGGCGTGTCCGGGTGGGTGGACAGAAAGCTGACTTCGCCCCGTTTTCCCGAGACCGCCTCGATACGGTCGAAAAAGCGGACGAGGGCCGTCGGCTCGTAGCCGGCGGCGCGCATGATCTCGACGGAGCGGCGATCGGCCTCCGCCTCGGCGGCGCGCGAGTACGACAGGGCCAGGATGGCGCCGCCCTGGGTCAGCATGTCCTCAAGACCTGAGCCGACATCGCCGGCAATCAGCAGGATCATCGCCGTCACGCCCGCGACGCGGTAGATTTGCCGAAGGCTGTGTTTGCGCTCGACGTGGGCGATCTCGTGCCCCAGCACGCCGAGGATCATTTCCCGATCCCCATCGGCAAGCTTCACGAGATCGTCGGTCAGGATGAGGTTGCCGTCTGGCAGCGCAAACGCGTTGGGGCCGATCGACCCGCCGTCGCGAAAGTTGAGCGTATAGGCAGTTGGCCCGCCTTCGGATGCGACGGCCAGTCTCTCAAATCCGTCCCTGATCGCCTGCTTCTCGTCGTCGGGCAGACGGGAAGGCCCCAGCACGGTTCGATCAAGCGAGGCCAGCGCGCCAGAGCCGATCATTTCCGGCACGAAGGGGGGCGTCACGAATACCGCAACTTCGACCAGCACCGGAACCGCGTAGCGGTAGATCGCGAAGACAAAAAGAATGACCGCGATGACGAAGGCGAAGAGCCTGGGCCGAAACGCCTCCAGGCCATGGACCCAGCCGGACTTCGTCCCCCTGCTCCGGCGAAGCCAGGCGTCCATGCCGTCGTTGTCGGCTGTTTCAAAGACAGATCCGTCCGGAAAGGTCAGCCTGCGAGGAATCGAGCCGACACGCGGGCTGATCTCGATCTGTTTCACGGACGCGGCGGCGCAAATGGCGTCGTCGGCCGTGACCATCAGCCCGTCACCGCTCACGCCAATATTGGCGGGAATCGAGCGGCTGGAGTTTGGTGGGTACCACTCGCCAACCGCGACCGACTCATCAGAAGCCAAAATCGAAACCTTCCATATCAACGTACTCGGCCGAAACAGCCGATCCGCTTGCCTCGATCTGCGACACTATCTCGCCGGGATCTCCGTTGATACGGATGCCGGTGTGCTCGTTCGTGAAACGCGCCATGCGCACGGCGGCCCAGGGACGCATCAGGCCAAGCGTCAGCACTGTGACGAGAATGTTGGAGGCGGCGATCCAGGCATAATGCAGCCGGGGGATATCGCTCAGCAACTCGTGTCGGCCATCCAGAAGCGCTGCCGACAGCACGACGTTGCGTACGCCCGTGCGGTAAACGAGCGTGGCAAGGGCATAGAGGAGCAGCACGACATACGGCAGAAACACCATGAAGGCTACGAGACCATTGAGGCCCTGCCCCCCGCCCCGCTCCATCTGGCGCGCCGCCACTATGATCGCGCCAACCATCGTTCCGCCGAGAACGAAAAGCAGGAACGGAAGCAGCCATATGCGATAGAGCGCCCCGAGACGCGGCTCGGATGAGAAACTCCGGTCGCCGTAGCGAAGATTGTTGAGGATGTAGCGCCACAGCCAACGGCTTGCCAAAGGCGCAAGAATGCCGATTGACAGGAAGGCGACCAAGCCTCCAGCCGTCACCGCGAAGAGCGCACCGCCGGTCGAGCCAACGAAATCGAACCGGACGTTGCGATAGCTGGTCACCCGCGCATTGAACCGCAAGCTGCGCTTGATGAGCCACGGCAGCGCGATCAACATCAGCAGAGAGGTTGCCGCCGCAAACAGCGGATGGATGACGGCGAGAATGTTGACCGCAATGAGCACCCCGACCACGATCAGCCGACCGACGAAAATCTGGCTGCCCTTGGCATGATACTCAAACGTACGGCCGAGAAGGACGGTGTTGCCGTAAAAATAGCGCTTGCGGCGAACCTTGGCCCAGGCGGAGTAGATGCCCAGCGTCACGATGGTGAGCAGGACGTTGACGATCCAGATGCCGAAATACTCTGAAGCGCTGCCTGTGAAAGAAGCGCGCGAGAAGCGTTCCGCCGAGGTCGGCGGCGTATCAACCAAAGCCATGATTCTGTTCCCGTGTTCCGGCGGCAAAATGCCCATCTCGGTAGCGCGGAGCAACCAGAAACAATCAGAAGCTTTATTCAACCTTAACGTTCATAACGCGCACGGCATTCTCCATGGAGAGGAGGCTCAAACGATCTGGGCCGGACAGTGGCTTGCCCGGATGCCTCGCCGACAAACGCCAGGCACGCGTGTCACGGCGCGATGAAATCAGCGCTTGGCGACCGCCAGCAGAGGCGGCACCAAGGCCCTGATCGCCGTGGCCGCGTCGCGATCGAGCGCCTTCAGCCAACGCCTCGGAATCGCTTCGAGACCATAGGTAGCGCCGGCCAAGGCGCCGACGATTGCCCCGGTGGTGTCCGCGTCGCCACCATGATTGACGGTGCGAATCAGACAATCCTCGAAGGTATCGGTGGCAAAGTAGCCATCGAACACGGTCTGAAGCGTGTCGACGACATAGGCGGACGACAGTCCTCGATAGGGAACGAAGCGGAAGGTCGGATAGCGGCCGACCAGACCGTCCGCCAGTCGCGCGGCAACGGCCCGCCCTCCTCCGGAAATCAGCGCGGCCAACATGCCGGCCAGGGTGTCGCAAGCGGCATCCGACAGCGGATGATTGTGGGTGACGTGGCCCTGCTCCACCGCCCAGCGACGGGCGCGCACCGGATCGCGATAGCTGGCGATCGCCGCCGGCAGAACGCGCATGGCGGCCCCGTTTCCCGCATCGCCCTCGTTCGGCGGGCCGATCACGATGCCACGCTGAATGTAGCGGCGGATACCGCGCCGGCAGGTGTTGCCGACGTCGGGCGGCCCCGACCTCAGCCAGGCGGCAAACTCTTCGCAGAGATCGGTGAGATCGAGCTCGCCCTTGCGGGCGAGCGAACGGCCCAGGGCGAGCGACATGGCCGTATCGTCCGTCACCGCGCCGGCCTTGAGGCGCAGCCAGCCACCACCGACGATGTCGCACAATAGGCCATGCTCGACCGCGATCTCTCGCGGTGTCATGAACTCCACAGTCGCGCCGAGCGCATCGCCGATGGCGAGACCGAGAAAAGCGGCGAGAGCCCGATCCGCGACACCGACATCGATCATGCCGGCCTCCCGTTGCCGACAGAACAGCCCGTGAGGACGAGCCGCCTCATCGGGACACACTGAGTTCGTAGTCGCCGCCAATCACCAGATACTCGCCTTCGCCCTTGAGGGGGTGAGAGGCCATCAGCGTATTGAAGAACAGGATCTTCTCACGCGGCACCCGTGCCGTAAGAATGACATCGCCGAAGCAGTCCGCAATGTCGCGCTCGGCGGTGAAGGACGACAGGCTGTTGAGGCGCATGACGATCCGGCGTCGATCGATCCGCTGCCGGATGGGATGCTCGTTGAAGTCGTTGACACCGCGATGAAGCGTCAGGTGTGTCTCCGTCGGAGAGGCGAAGCGGACGAGCGCCCACTGGCAGAACTCGTAGAGCAGGTCGAGCTGGGCCATGATCGCGTTGTTGTGGAAGCGGCTCGACATCTTCTCGGCCACATAGGCCGCCCAAGCGGCCGGCGCCTGCCTCACCAGACGTTCCCGGTGAAATGTCGGAAAGATGCCGAAGCGACTCTCCACCCAGCCCTTCAGCACCGCGCCCTCCGGTCCGTTGCTGTCGTATCCCCAGCCCTTGATCAGCCGCAGATAGGACGAGCGATAACGACGGCGCACCGACGCGTTTCCCGGCTCGCGCTGCTCGCGATCGATGCCGAACATCGCCATCATGTAGGCGGCGAAGGCATCGCCCGCTTCGGTCAGGTCCGCGGCGAGCCCTAGCATTTCGAACAGTCCTCCGTTCATCTCCCGTACACCGGAGACATGGACGGGAACCGGACGGGCGTTGAAGGCGACGTCGGCAAGAAAAACCGTCGGCAAGCCGACCAGGTTGGTCGAATGGCCGATCAGACCGCCATCCGGCGTTCCTTCCTGGCAGACCGTCGCTTCACTCACGATGAAGACCGCTCCAAAGTCCCGAGGATCAGCTGCCGTCGATCGGTCGCAGGGCATCGCCGAGCGGCACGAAGGGACGACGCGGCGCGGCAGGTCGGCTGGGGTCGCGGTCCTTCAGTACCTTGAAAAGTCGCTTCTCGAGCGGCGAAGCGCCGGAGAACTCCCGATAGGCCCGCTCCAGCATGGAGCGGGCGCGCGCGGCGGCGACCGCATCGGGCAAATCCTCGAGATCGTCACCGGCCAGCATCTCCCCCATGCGCTTCATGACATGCAGGCGGCAGACGGCCAGGCGCTCGGGATCGAAGCGAACGCCTAGGACATCGAAGAAGTCCTCGGCCGAGGAAAGGCTTCTCATCCTCTCAAGGATGCCTGCGGCGTCGGGAACGGGGCGATCGATAGGACAGGACATGGCGCCTCTCAACAGAAGGACTTGCCGCAGGAGCAGCGGGACGCGGCGTTCGGATTGTCGAAGACGAAGCCGGATTGCTCGACGCCATCGATGAAGTCGACGACCAGTCCGTCGACATGGCGCTGGGTCAGCAGATCGAGATAGAGCCGGACGCCGCCCTGCTCCACCACGAGATCGCCGGGCCGTTCGTCCGTCTCCAGGCCCAAGCGGTAGCGGAGGCCGGCACAGCCTCCGGCCTCGACGATGATACGCAGGCCCTCGGCCTGCCCGTCGGCGCCGGCGAGAGCAGTTCGCACGGCATCGGCAGCGCTTTCGGTGAGTTCGATCATGGTCAGTCCTCACATCCCGGAAACGAAGGGTCGAAACTGAGACTGCATGGCTCATGCCATGTTCTAAGCCCTTGAATTTAAGCATCTCTGAGCCGTGTGTCGGAAAACCGACATGTCGCCGGACAGATTTCATGCCGCCTGTTCCACGCGGCGGCGGAGGTCGGCGAGTCGGCTCAGGCCGTCTTCGGCGCCGAAACAGTCGTTGAAGTCGGTGCAGACGGCGCAGGAGGGCGCGGCGCAGAGCGAGAAACCCTCAGCCTCGCAAAGCACACGGTAGAAGTACTTCTTCCAGCGCATATTGCCCGTGTTGCCGGTGTGCAGCGTTTGGAAATGGCGAGCGAGCAGACGGTTGAGCTCACCACGGTCGTTCAGCCCCAAGTCCTGCCAGAGATGATCCGGCCGCATGGCTCTTCGCGCGATCAGGGTGGCAAGCCAGGTCGCCACGGGCTCTGGACCGGAGCGATGCGCCAAGAGGAGATCGACAAGGAGCGCTTCCTCTTCCGCCGGCTCGCCTGGCTCAAAACCAGCAAGCTCAGTGGCGGCATAGCTTGGGAAGCAGTGACAAACGAGCCGATCGAGCTCGGTTTGCGACAGACCGAGACCGTCGATGGCGCCGATTCCTGACGTCGCCTCCTCGGTCAGCGCCGCAGCGAGAATCGAGGCGAGCACATGGTTGTCAAACGCCTCCGCGTCGTCCCGCGCCGGGCGGGCCGCGGCGCTGAGCGTCGAGTAGTGGCGCGCAAAGATCGAGGCCGGCATGTGTCACCTCCTTCAACTCTGTCGGAAAACCGACAAGACGAAGCCGTCTTGTCGGAGTTCGGGAGCGTCTGGAGGGGATCAGCGCAAAGGGCGTGCCGGCTCATACCTGCTCCGCTTGATCTGGACTTGTCCAGTTCAAGCGGGTTTCGACCTTTTGGGCGAAACCCGACGGAGGCGGTATCAGTCGGCAAACAGGCGAACCGCGACGTCGCGAGGACGAGCGGTGTAGGGCCAGGACGTGACGATGAAGTCGGCGCCGGCCGCAGCATAGGCGGCCGCGTTGGCCGGGTCGATGCCGCCGGCCGCACCGATACGAGCCCGCTTGCCCCTTTCCGGCAGACGATCGACCAGTTCGGCCACCGCCTCGGGCGCAAACTTCTCGAGCTGGACTACATCGAAGCCGGCGACAGCCGCCTCGACCGCCTCGTCGATCGTGCCGACCTCGACTGTCAGCGCTTTCTCGGGCTGGGTTCGTCGGAGGCGAGCTGCGATGTCGGACAGGCTCTCGCCACCAAGGAACAGGCGGTGTTCCGGGAAGACGAGGATGGTCTCCGACAGACCATGGCGGTGAAGAATGCCGCCACCGGCCCGGACGGCCAGTTGCGACAGGGCACGGGCGCCGGGCACCGTCTTTCGCGTGGTGGCGACCGGAAGAGGGGCCGCCGCCTCGACCACGGCGCGAGTGGCCGAGGCGATGCCCGACAGGATCTCGAGAAGCGTCTGCGCCGCCTTCCAGGCACGGTGCAAGGCGGAGGCTGGTCCACGCGCCTCCAGAATGGCCGTCCCGGCGGGCAGCCAATCTCCGTCCTTTGCGTGAAGAACGACGGTGAGGCCGTCCATCATTTTCGCGGCAACCTCGATGCCGGCAAGCACCATGTCATGGCGCGCCGTGAAGGTCATATGGCCGGGTCGGTGCCCGAAGCCCAGAGCATCGGTGGTCAGATCGCCGGCGGGCACATCCTCGGCCAGCAGGCGCTCAATCTCGGTTCGCGAAATCATGGTTCGATACCGATCATCACGTCGGACGCCTTGATGATGGCGGCGGCGTCCGCGCCGACCATCAGCCCGAGATCGTCGGCCGCCTCGTTGGTGATCGCAGCCGTGACCACCACGCCTTCCACGATCTCGACCTTGACATGCGTGGTGGTCGCGCCACGGGTGAGAGCCACCACCTTGCCCTTCAGGATGTTACGCGCCGAGAGCCGCATGGCCTTCTCCGTATGTGCGTGAAGTCTCGTTTCGTTATATATCCGAAGCAATAACGGTCAAGGCAATTGGCCCGGCCTTTGCGAAGCGCCCACCATTGCCGCCCGCATTCGACACGGAGCCCCTCATGACCCGTCGCCTGCTCGACCGCTTTCCCACCCTCGACCCAGCCGCGATAAATGCGTCCGAGCTGGCGGCAATCGTTTACGAGGAAGGCGCCTCGGTAGACCATCTCATCGCTTTCTTCGCCGATGAACTCCAGACGGCGGGGCGTCGAGTGGGCGGCATCGTCCACCTGCCCGATGACGAGGAACCGCCGAGCAGAGACGTGACACTGGTCGATCTGATCGGCGGCGACCGGTGGCGCCAGTCGCATGCGCGCCCCTCTCCAGCGGAGGCGGCCGTGACGAGGAGGCGTATCCTCGCAACCATCGAGGCGCGGGCCGACCTTGCCATCGTCCCACGCTTCGGCGCGGCGGAAATCACAGGCGGCGGCCAGGCGGACACCTTCGGCACGCTGGCCGCCTTTGGCCTTCCGATACTGACGGCCGTCCGCCGGGAAGACGTGGACGCCTGGCTGCGGTTCACCGGCGGCATCGGAACCCTGCTTGCCTGCCGCCTGCGCGTCGTACGCGCCTGGTGGCAGGAAACCGACGACCGGCGACAGAAGATGCTGGCCCGAACGAACGCGAGAAGCGGCAACATCGTGCCGCTTCTGCCAAGTTTCTGACAATGGAGGAAGGCGTTACGCCGCCAGCTTGTCGGGCGCCGCGTGATTCTGACAGTTCTTCGGGCAAACGCGGGCGCACGCGTTGCAGCCGATGCAGGCGCCGTCGTTGTCGGCGACCATGATCTTGCGATTGAGTTCGCCGTCGAAGTCGTCATCATCGTCCTCGACGACCTTGCCGAGGATCTCGCCGTCCTCGTCGACACCGTAGAGATGCATGACGTCGCGATCGCAAACCTTGAAGCAGCGCGCACAACCGATGCAAGCGCCGCCGTCGATCGAAACGAGAAACAGCGGCGTCCAGGGACTACCGTCGCGGGTGGTGTAGTCGGCCATCAAATGTCTCCAGCTCGGATGGATCGAGAGAACTCAGAAATCGGCGACCTCGGGGAAGCGACCGATCATGGCGGTCGCCTCGTCGACCAGCTTGCCGCCGGCAGTGGCCAGAGCGGCGAAGTCGTCGAAGCCGAAGCGGTGGACGTCGCGCAACGTCCTTGAGATCACCACCAACCGGCCGGCTGTGAGCAGCACGCGGCCGAATCCCTCGTGGTTCAGCTTCAGGATGGGCGAGGCGACCCGCCCCGTGACCTGCTCGACGGCGAGACTGACCGCGCCATAGAAGGCCTCCACGCGGTCGATGATGTCGGGATCCGGATCGTCGATGATGGGCCTCGACCGACGCTCCTCGCGGCTGACGATGAAATCGGCGAGCACCTCACCGTCGGTCTTTCGTTCCCAGACGCCGTAGCTGTCGGCGGAGCGGACGAGGCGGGCCAAGGTCTTGACGAAGGGATGGTCGAGGTCGGAAATCGGCGGGGCGATGTCGCTCATCGGTTCAGTCATCCTCAAAATCGGGGCGTGGGGCGCCTACGCCGGCCGCCTGTAGAACCTTGCGAAGCCAGGGCGGCGGGCTGCCGGTCAGCATGGCCCGCACCTTCTCCAGCACATCGTCGATCGGCGCCGGTTGAGCCTTGATCGGGTGTATCCGCTGCGCCACCGCCTTGGCGGCGGCCGGCCCGCCAATGGCCAGGCAGAACAACAGATGGCAGCCTGCGAGCGCGTCGACCTTGGGCGTGATGCGGTCGTCGCCATCGGTCCGGTGGTTGCCGTCGCCCTCGGTGTTGCCTTCGAACTCGACGGCTTCGACAAAGCTCCAGCCGGAGGGTGTCACGTCGTAGACGGCGAACTTGGGCGCCGAGCCGAAGTGGGCGTTGAGCCCCTTGAGATCGGTTGACGCAATGGCGACGCGCACCGCGCCGGGCGGTGGCGCGGCATCGGTTGCCTCGTCAGTGTCGACGAGGCTCAGGCGACGGACGGCTGTCATGGAGTGTCTCCCGGTTGCGTAGCGGATCGAGGCTTTCGGGTGTCGGGTGATGGTGGTCGGCGGCGATCAGGGTGTTCGCCACCTCGAAGATCAGGTCGCGCGTGCCCTCGTAGAGCGCGCTTCGACGATGCTGGGCGCCGAGACGGTCGAAAATCGGAAAGCCGACGCGGAACAGCGGTATGTCCAGCCGCTCCGACGCTTGACGACCATGGGCATGACTGACCAGCAGGTCGGCGCCGGTCGCGCGTTGCTCGAGGTCGCCGAGGTCGCCGACAATCACCTCGGCCGGCACGGCCTCCAGGATGGCGCTGTCCGGCGTCGAAGCGATCGCGACGCTGGTTTCCGCGCCCATTTCGGCGAAGAAGCTCGCCATCTGGTAGAGAAGATCCGGTTCGGCTGCGATGGCCACCTTGCGGCCGCCGAAGTGGAAATGACCGTCCAGCATGGCATCCTGAAGCTGCGACCGGCGACGGCGGATCGACGCGGGGACCGGCCGGCCGGACAGTCGGGCGAGCAAGGCGACGAACCGATCGGCAGCGGCAAGGCCGGTCAGCGTCGGCAGAAGCGTGAAGGCGAGGCCGGTCTTGCGGTTCAGGACCTCGGCCGGACGGCGCATGTGCTCGCCGACGGCGACGCAATGGCAGGCAGCCCCCAACGTCTCGATGTCGGCAACGGCGGTGCCACCGTAGGCGGAGGGTATCCAGCGATCGGGGACAGTGCCATCGAGCGAGCCGGAGATGTCCGGCAGGACGACCGGCGTAAAACCGAACAGCTCGGCCGTTTGCCGCACGACTTCGATGTCGCCAACCGTGAAATGGCTGGGAGCAAGAATGACAAGGCGCTCGGGGTCACGCCGCGCGGTGGGTTGGGTACCCGCTTCGATCATTGCCGTGACGGCGGCGCTCCACCCCTCCTCGATCGAGCCGCGGAAGTCGGGCGTCCCGGCCAGAACGACGCGGCAGTCGCCGAGCGCATCGGCGCGACGATCGACGATCGAGGCAATGTCGGCGGCAAAGTCCTCGCCGCGCGTTTCGACCAGCGCCGTGGTGCAGACACCGATCAGCTTGGGGTTGGCGCGTGTCCGGATGTTGACGATGGCTTCCTCGAGATGATCCGAGCCCCCGAGCACCGTCGAAATCTCGTTCATGGCCGTCGTCTGGATGGGAATGGTTTCCTTGAAGTGGCGGACGAACAGCACCAACGCGAAAGCCGTGCAACCCTGACTGCCATGGAGGAGAGGAATGCCCCCCTCGACACCAAGAAAGGCATAGGCGGCACCGAGCGGCTGCGAGGACTTCAACGGATTGGTGGAGAGAGAGCGAACTTCGGTCGAGGACATCACTATCTCCTCAGCAATCGTCGGCGTCTTCGAGGACGCCGCCGGCGAACTTGCGAAAGCTATGGACGACCTCCACCGGCACGTCGGGGGAGTCGAGCAGGCGACCGGCCTCGTCCCATGGCGCCGGTGCGCGCAAGGCCGGGAATACCGGGCTGTTGACGGCAAGATCGATCCGCTTGAGCAGTTCGACGAAACCTTCGTAACCAGCGTAGGGGTGGTGGCGCTCCTGATTGACGTCGAGCCAGGGCGTCTTTGCCTTCAGCGCGATGAACTGCGTGCGGCTGCCGGACAGCATGATGTCGGCCTCGCCATCGGCCAGCATCCGGTAGATCTCGCGCGGAGGCAGGCGATCGAACAGGTGCTTCTCGTCCTTCAGGGCGGCCAGCGCCCGGGCCTTGTCTTCCTCCGTCGACTTCTTGATCGAGGTCCGGATCACCTCCATTCCGGCCTCCTGAAGCGCATCGACCATCGACCAGCTCTTGACGCCGCCGGTGTTGAGCAAAACCCGTTTGCCGGCGAGCCGAGGCTTCAACGGCTCGATGCGCTGCCAGGCGATCGCCTCTTCGCGAGCGATCAGCGTTTCGGCCCGATCGAGCAGATCGGCAGAGGCTCCTCCCTCCACCAGCAGACGGCAGATGCCACGGATGGCCGCCGATGTGTCGGCAATGCCGTAGAAGGATCCTTCGAAATAAGGGATGCCCCAGCGCTCCTGCATGCCGCGCGCGAGGTTGATGAGGGCCGACGAGCAGACCATCATGTTGGCCTTGGCCCGATGAGCGGTGGCAATGTCGCGATAGCGGGCGTCGCCCGGAATGACGGCGCGCAGACGGATGCCCAGCTCCTCGAGGAGCGGCTTCACGAACCAGAACTCGCCGAGCAGATTGTACTCGCCGAGGATGTTCACGTCGTAAGGCGTCACATCGTCCGGCTCGACGGTGCCGATGACATGGTCGAGAAGCGTCTGACCTGCCAAGCGGTTGCCGAGGTTCTTCGAACCGGCGAAGCCGGGCGCCTCGACGGCGACGACGGGACGGCCAAAGCGCTCGCCGGCGCGTTTGCAGACGGCGGAGATATCGTCGCCGATCAGCGAGGCGACGCAGGTGGAGTAAACGAAGATCGCCGGCGGATCGTGCCTTTCGACGATGGTTCGGATCGCCTTGAACAGCTTCTTCTCGCCATTGCCCATGACGATGTCGAGCTCGGAAAGATCGGTGGTGAACGAGCGCCGCCACAGATCCGGGCCGGATGAGGCCGAATGGCGGTTGTCCCAGGAGTTGCCCTCGCAGGCAAGAGGACCGTGGATGAGGTGGGCGACATCGGTCACCGGCTGCAGCACGATCTTGGCGCCATCGAAGGCGCAACCGCCGGCTGCCGCGCCGGGTGTCAAGGGTTTCGAGCAGCCCTTCTTGCGCGTCGTCTCGGACTTCTCCCGATTGGTCGGGCAAGCCGGCTCGTCGAACACACTGGCAATCCTGGCCTTCAGGGACATCGGAGCCTCGTTGCTTGCGGTCACAAGACGTGTTTCGCAAGCGACGTGCCAGTGAAAGCCTACCTACCAAGAGATTGAAATCGCTGGCTCCTTCCGCCACACACAGGGACTTCGCGCGTTCGTTCCCCGTGACGGCGAGGCTTGCGACACATCATTGTCGGGTTTGCGACGCATCGTCTTTCGCTCAGCATCCAACCTTTGGCGGCAGGGCTTTGGCTTCCCTCAATGGATGAGGGCCGGCTCCGTTTCCGGGCCGGCCCTCGTCATGCGTCTCGATACCGCTTTCAGCGCGTCAGATCGAAGGAGATATCGGTCTCGCCGGCAATGTTGGTCTCGGCGTCGAGCTTGTCGAACAGCTTGTCGAGGATGGTGGTCAGCACTCTGAGGCCGCCCTGATAGCCGATCACCGGGAACCGGTGGTGGTGATGACGGTCGAAGATCGGGAATGTCAGCCTGATGAGCGGGGTCTTGGTATCGCGTTCGAGATACTTGCCGTGGCTGTTGCCGATCAGGAAGTCCACCGGCTCGGTGAACATCAGCGAGCGCAGGTGCCAGAGATCCTTGTGCGCATAGGCCTTGCAGTCCTTGCCGAAGGGCGAGCTGTCGAACAGCACCTGCATGTCCTCGGCCCATTCCTTGCCACCGTTGGTGGACAGGCAGTGGACGGGTTCGCCGCCCGTTTCGAGGATGAAGCGCGCCATGGCCTGAACGAAGTCGGGATCGCCGAAAATGGCGTAGCGCTTGCCGTGCAGATAGGCCTGGCTGTCGGCCATGGCATCGACGAGACGACCACGCTCGAGACGAAGCGCCTCGGGGATAGCCTTGCCGCTGAGCGACGAGATCTTCATGAGAAGCTCGTCGGTGGCGCGGATGCCGAGCGGGTAGTTGAAGCTCGCGGTCTCCTGGCCGACGCTTCCCGCGTACTCCAGCGTCTTGCGACTGTTCCAGTGCTGGAGCGCGAGGGTTGCCTTGGCACCCTTGGCGGCCTTCAGGTCGTCGATGGTGGTGCCGCCGTCATACATGCGGTACTCGCCGTCCGAAGGCGTGTCGAACTGGTCGGCAGCGTCGCCGATCAGCTTGTAGCTGACGCCCATCAGGTCGAGCATGCGACCGAGCTCGCGATTGTTGCCGACGCAGAAGCCATCGAAGCCGGGGACGATGTTGATGGTTTCCGATGCGCTGGCCACCACCGGATTGTCCTTCCAGAAGTGCTCGAGGATGCCCTTGATGGAGTTGTCGTAGCCATCGATATGGCTGCCGACGAAGGAGGGCGTGTGGGCAAAGGGCACGTCGAAGTCTTCGGGCACCGAGCCCTTGGCCTTGGCATTGCCGATGAAGCCGTGCAGGTCGTCGCCGATCACCTCAGCCATGCAGGTGGTGGAGACGGCGATCATCTTGGGCTGATAGAGCGAGTAGCAGTTGGCGAGGCCGTCGATCATGTTGTTGAGGCCGCCGAACACCGCCGCGTCCTCGGTCATCGACGAGGAGACCGCCGTGCACGGCTCCTTGAAGTGGCGGGAAAGATGCGAGCGGAAGTAGGCGGCGCAGCCCTGCGAGCCATGGACGAAGCTCATGGTCTTCTCGAAGCCGGCGGCGGCGAATACCGCGCCAAGCGGCTGGCAGGCCTTGGCCGGATTGATGACCAGCGCTTCACGAGCAAAGTTCTTTTCCCGATATTCCCAGCCCTTGGTGTATTCGGACTGGAGCGCGGTGGCGTCGATGCTGGCAGCGCCGTCGCAAGCCTTCTTGCGAGCGAACATTTCCTGGTATTCCGGCTCGCGGAACAAGGGGCCATGATCGAGGATCTTTTCGGCTGACTGGGGCATGGTCTGACCTCATCGCCCGCGCCGCGCCATACGGCGGCCAAACGGGCACAGGAGTATCGGTCACGCGGCAAGCGCGTGGTGAAAGGGTTGGCTTTTGGGGAGCCCCCTCCCCTTTCGGGGAGAGGGAGGCAGATCATTCGGCCGCTGCGAGCAGTTCGCCGCCATCCGTCCACGGCGCGTCGAACAGGTCCCAGACCGGATTGTTGATCGCAAGATCCATGTCGCGGGCGAAAATGGCGAAGCCATCATAGCCGTGATAGGGGCCCGAATAGTCCCAGGAGTGCATCTGGCGGAAGGGGATGCCCATCTTCTGAACGGGATACTTTTCCTTGATGCCCGAGCCGACGAGATCGGGGCGGATCTTCTCGACGAACTTCTCCAGTTCGTAGCCGGTGACGTCATCGTAGATCAGCGTGCCTGGCTTGGCGTAGTGACCGGTGCGCTGGTAGTCGTCGTTGTGGGCGAACTCGTAACCGGTGCCGGCGATCTCCATGCCGAGATCCTCGTAGGCGGTCATCACGTGACGTGGCCGGAGGCCGCCGACATAGAGCATGACCTTCTTGCCCTTGAGGCGAGGGCCGTATTTTTCCAGAATGCCGTCGACCAGCGGCTGGTACTTGGCGATGACCTCCTCGGCCTTCGCCTCGATTTCCGGGCCGAAGTGCTTGGCGATCTTGCGCAGGCTGGCGGCGATCTGCGAGGGGCCGAAGAAGTTGTACTCCATCCAGGGGATGCCGTACTTCTCTTCCATGTGCCGGCAGATGTAGTTCATCGAGCGGTAGCAGTGAATGAGATTGAGCTTGGCCTTCGGCGCGCGCTCCATCTCGGCCAGCGTGGCATCGCCCGACCAGTTGCCGCAGATGCGCAGGCCCATCTCCTCAAGGAGGCGCCGCGATGCCCAGGCGTCGCCGCCGATGTTGTAGTCGCCGACGATGTTGACGTCGTAGGGGCCGGCCTCCCATTCTGCTTCGGCGCTCTTGTCGAGCACCCAGTCGCGGATGGCGTCATTGGCGATGTGGTGACCGAGCGACTGCGACACGCCACGGAAGCCCTCGCAGCGGACGGGAACGATGGTCTTGCCGATCTCCTTGCCCTTGCGGCGGGAGACGGCTTCGATATCGTCGCCGATCAGGCCGATCGGGCATTCAGATTGCACGGAGATGCCACCGCTGAGCGGGAACATCTGCTCGATTTCGTCGATCACCTTGTCGAGCTTCTTGTCGCCACCGAAGACGATGTCCTTCTCCTGGAAGTCGGACGTGATCTGCATGGTGCCGAAGGCGTCGATGCCGGTGGTGCCCACATAGTAGTTGCGACGCTGCGACCAGGAGTACTGACCGCAGCCGACCGGGCCATGGCTGATGTGAACCATGTCCTTGACCGGTCCCCACACCACGCCCTTTGAGCCGGCGTAGGCGCAGCCGCGGATGGTCATCACGCCGGGGATCGACTTGATGTTCGACTTGACTTCGCATTCGGTGAGAAGCGGGCCTTCCTCGCCGACCGGCGCATCCGGCTCAACCTCGGCCGCCTTGGCGACGGAGAGATGCTTCTTGCGCCGCTTGGCGAACTTCTCGGGATACTGGGCGAGGACCTCGGCGATATATTGCTCGTGGGCCTTGCCGTCGTTTTCGTAACTGTCGCTCATGGTTCATGTCCTCGCGGAACGGGCCGAAGAATGAATGCGAAAGCCGGGGTCAAGGCCCGGCCTTCGCCTCCCCCCGGAGATCAGGCGGGAACCGCGGCCTGACGGGCGGCTTCCTTGGCGGCGAGTTCGGCGATCATCTGTTCGTCGGTCTTCATGATGCCGAAGGCGAGCAGCATGTCTTCCAGCTCTTCCATGGTGATCGGCGTGGGTATGGTGCCCTTGCCGCCGTTCTCGTGGATCTTGGTGGCAAGCTGCCGGTATTCCTCGGCCTGCTTGCTGTCCGGCGCGTACTGGATGACCGTCTGCTTGCGCAGTTCGGCGTGCTGGACGATGTTGTCGCGCGGCACGAAGTGGATCAGCTTGGTGTTGATGCGCTTGGCCAAGGCCTCGGCAAGATCGAGCTCGCGGTCGGTCTGGCGCTCGTTGCAGATCAGGCCGCCGAGGCGGACGCCACCAGTGTTGGCGTATTTCAGGATGCCGCGCGAAATGTTGTTGGCGGCGTAGAGTGCCATCATCTCGCCGGACATGACGATGTAGATTTCCTGCGCCTTGTTCTCGCGGATCGGCATGGCGAAGCCACCGCACACCACGTCGCCGAGAACGTCGTAGGAGACGTAGTCGACGTCGTCATAGGCGCCGTTTTCCTCGAGGAAGTTGATGGAGGTGATGACGCCGCGGCCGGCGCAACCGACGCCCGGCTCCGGACCACCGGATTCGACGCACTTGATGCCCTTGTAGCCGACCTTCAGCACATCTTCGAGTTCGAGGTCCTCGACCGAGCCATGTTCGGCGGCGAGGTGAAGAACGGTGTCCTGCGCCTTGGCATTGAGGATGAGGCGCGTCGAATCGGCCTTCGGATCACAGCCGACGATGAGGATCTTCTGCCCCATCTCGACGAGGGCAGCGAGCGTGTTCTGGGAGGTGGTCGACTTGCCGATGCCACCCTTGCCGTAGAATGCGATCTGGCGGAGTGCAGCCATGGTGATGGTTCCTTGTCTTCTCGAAAGCACCGGGAGGGGATGCCAACTCGGTCGGCAGCAAAGGGCCGCCTCACACCCAGCTATTTTCAAAGGCCGTGCCAACTGGCTATTCTTCTATAAAATTCAGTCTTTTCAATTATTTATAGACAAAACAGCACAAAACTGGCCAGCAACAGATGCTGTCGCGGGTCCGACAAAAGTCGACAGTCGATGTCGGGGGCGGGCTTTCAGTCGGTCGGCGTCGTGGCGGCTGCCGCTCAGGTACCCGCTCCATCCTGAGCGACAAGCGACTTGTTCACCACCAACGATTTTCGTGTCGAAAAACTCCGGCATGAATGAGAATTGCCCAAGCATGCGCCAGCACCTCGACAGAGGGTAAAATACGGCCTTACGTTGGTTGCATTCACAAGCAAGCTCACTTTAGGTTACACCCTCAAGCTGAATTGGTTCGACGCCCAGCGCCTTCCGCGATCAATTAGCCGCCGCCCACATATGCCTTGCGAGAGGCATGCCGATTGTTTGAAACCCGGGGAATTATATGAGCGAGAAACTCGATTATCTTGTCCAGCAGGCAAAAGCGGGCGGCCTCGATCGGCGTCATTTCCTGCGTCTGGCCGCAACCTCGGGCCTGACCGTCATTGCCGCCGAGGGGCTTCTCGCGAGCAGGGCGATGGCAGAGGAGCCGCCACGCAAGGGAGGCCATCTGAAGCTTGGGCTCGAAGGTGGAGCTTCCACCGACTCCCTCGATCCGGCAAAATACAGCGGCTCGGTCTCCTTCACCGTCGGCAGGACTTACGGTGATACGCTGGTGGACTCCGACCCGAAGACCGGCACACCATTGCCCTCGCTCGCCGAGTCCTGGGAGCCTTCGGCCGACGCATCGGTCTGGACCTTCAAGATCCGCAAGGATGTACGCTTCCACGACGACTCGTCGTTCACCGCCGACGATGCGGTCGCGACCCTGAAGCGCCACAGCGACACCGCGTCCCAATCCGGAGCCCTGGGGCTTCTTCGCTCGATCAAGACCATCGAGAACCGCGCCGGCGACCTCGTCATTACCCTTCACGAGGGCAATGCCGACTTGCCGCTGATCCTGACCGACTATCATCTGGTGATGCAACCGAACGGTGGCGTCGACAAGCCCGAGGCCGGCATCGGCACCGGCCCCTACAAGCTTGTCGACTATCAGCCCGGCGTCCGCATCACCTTCGAGAAGAACAAGGACGACTGGCGATCGGACCGCGGACATGTGGACAGCGTCGAAATCATCGTCATGAACGATGCTACCGCCCGCATCGCGGCGATCTCCTCCGGCCAGGTACACTACATCAGCCAGATCGATCCCAAGACGGTATCCCTGCTCAAGCGGTCGCCGCGCGTCGAGATACTACGGACGCCGGGCAAGGGCTTCTATTGCTTCCTGATGCATTGCGACACCGCACCATTCGACAATAACGACCTCAGGCTCGCCTTGAAGCATGCCATCGACCGTGAGGCGATGCTGAAGCAAATCCTCGGCGGCTACGGAAGCCTTGGCAACGACTTCCCCGTCAACGATGCCTATGCGCTGTTCCCCGAGGGCATCGAGCAGCGCCTTTACGACCCCGACAAGGCCGCCTTCCACTACAAGAAATCGGGCCACGACGGTGCGATCGTGCTTCGCACGTCCGACGTTGCCTTCCCGGGCGCGGTCGACGCTTCCGTCCTGTTCCAGCAAAGTGCTGCCAAGGCCGGCATCAAGCTTGAGGTCAAGCGCGAGCCCGGCGATGGCTATTGGACCAATGTCTGGAACGCCAAACCGTTCTGCGCCTCCTACTGGGGCGGCAGACCGACGCAGGACCTGCGCTACTCGACATCCTATTTGTCGACCGCCGAGTGGAACGACACCCGGTTCAAGAGCGAGGACTTCGACAAGTTGCTCCTGGCCGCCCGCTCCGAGCTCGACGACGATAAGCGCAAGGCGCTCTATCGCCAGATGGCGCTGATGGTGCGCGACGGCGGCGGCCTCATCCTGCCGGTGTTCAACGACTACATCGGCGCGGCGAGCAAGACGCTCAAGGGCTACGTCCACGATATCGGCAACGACATTTCCAACGGCCTCATCGCTAGCCGCGTCTGGCTCGAAGCCTGAAGTCATATTTCTCCGCGGAACCGGAAGCTCCCGGTTCCGCCCCGCTTCCGATCGTGGCGTTCCGCCAACACGGTCCCAACCCACCCTTGCGCATGACGATTTTCTCTTCCGACGTCACAAAGCCGGCTTCGACACCGGCGCCACCCGGCTTCCGCAAACGCTTTCCCTTGGCGACGCTGATCGCGCAAAGGCTCGGCCTCAGTGCCTTGCTGCTGGTCGCCGTTTCGATCCTGATCTTCGTCGGCGTCGAAGCGTTACCCGGCGACTTCGCCTCGACCTATCTCGGCCAAGCTGCAACCCCCGAGGCCGTCGCCAATATTCGTGCCGACCTCGGCCTGGACAAGCCGGTGGCCACCCGTTACGTCGAATGGCTTTCCGGCGCCCTTCATGGCGATTTCGGCATGTCCTGGGCCAGCCACGCTTCGGTCAGCCAACAGATAGCCAACCGACTGGGCAACTCGCTCTTTCTTGCTTTCGCAGCCGCCATCATCGCCGTCCCGCTGGCGGTCGGCCTTGGCATGGTGGCCGTTCTCTTCCGCAACCGAGTACCCGACCGACTGATCAACGTCGTCTCGCTGGCGGCGATCTCGCTTCCGGAGTTCTTCGTCGGCTATCTTCTCATCCTGTTCTTCGCGGTTGAACTCGGGTCCGTTCCTTTCCCGGCCACGGTCTATCGAGGCATGCCCCTCTTCGATCGTCTCGAGGCCATTGCACTGCCGACGGCGACGCTGGTCCTGGTGGTGCTCGCCCACATGCTCAGGATGACCCGGGCCGCCATTATTTCCGTGATGGCCTCACCCTACATGGAGACCGCCGAGCTCAAGGGATTGCCGAGTTATCTTGCGATCCTTCGGCACGCGGTGCCCAACGCCATCGCTCCGATCATCAACGTCGTCGCGCTCAACCTCGCCTACCTGATCGTCGGAGTCGTGGTTGTCGAGGTCGTCTTTGTCTACCCAGGCATGGGGCAGTACATGGTCGATGCCGTCACCGTACGCGACATGCCGGTGGTCCAGGCCTGCGGCCTCATCTTCGCCAGCGTCTACATCCTTCTCAACATGATGGCCGACATCGCCGCCATCATCGCCAACCCCAAACTGAGGCATCCGAGATGAGGGCGCGCGACATTCCCCCGAGCGCCTGGATCGGCATCATCGGCATTACAGTAACGGCCGGCGCCGCTGTCTTCGCCCCTTATGTCGCCCCCTATGGGGAACGCGAGATCGTCGGCGATATCTGGGAGCCGATGAGCTCGACATTCCTGCTCGGTACCGACAATCTTGGCCGCGATCTGCTTTCACGTCTGATCTACGGTGCCCGAACCACGCTCGCCGTGGCTCTCGCCGCTTCGGTGTTGTCCTTCTCGATCGGCATCACGCTGAGCTTCATCGCCGCCGCCACTCGCGGCGTTGTCGATCAAGGCCTGTCGCGGCTCAACGACCTGATGATGTCAATTCCGACGCTGATCTTCGCTCTCGTGCTCCTGGCGGTCCTGCCGCAGAGCGTGTGGGTACTCATCCTGGTCATGGCCGTGCTCGATTCCACCCGCGTCTTTCGGTTGGGCAGGGCGATCGCCCTCGATATCTCGGTGATGGAGTTCGTCGAGGCCGCGCGGCTGCGCGGGGAGAGAACCATCTGGATCATCTTCCGCGAAATCCTGCCGAATGCTCTGTCGCCGCTTCTGGCGGAGTTTGGGCTGCGCTTCGCCTTTTCCATCCTGTTCCTGTCGACGCTGTCCTTCCTCGGCCTGGGGATACAGCCGCCAACCGCCGACTGGGGCGGCATGGTCAAGGACAACAAGGATGGCATCATCTTTGCCGTTTCCGCCGCCCTCATCCCTGGCGCGGCCATCGCCACGCTTGCCGTTTGCGTCAACCTGGTCGTCGACTGGCTCCTGAAGAGAACGTCCAGCCTCAAGGGAGGACGCGACGATGGCTGATTTCTTTACGGTCCGGGACCTCAGGATCGCAGCCAAGGTCTATCCGCCCGGCGAACGCCCCCGCGACATGGAGATCGTCAGCGGCGTCTCCTTCTCGCTGGAGAAAGGCAAGGTGCTTGGTCTCATCGGCGAGTCGGGCGCCGGAAAGTCGACCATCGGCCTCGCCGCGCTCGCCTATGGGCGAGGAGGCATCCGCATCACAGGCGGAGAGGTGCTGCTCGACGGAGAAGATATCGTCACCTTTTCGAAGCGCGACATCCGCCGCCTGCGTGGCGCCCGCGTCGCCTATGTGGCGCAGTCGGCCGCCGCCGCCTTCAATCCAGCGCATCGACTTATCGATCAGGTTGTGGAGGCGACGCTTCTGCACCGGCTGATGGATCGTCCATCGGCCCGCGCGCGAGCCGTCCACCTCTTCGAGGTGCTTGGCCTGCCAGATCCGGACCATTTCGGCGACCGCTATCCGCACCAGGTCTCCGGCGGACAGCTCCAGCGGGCGATGACCGCGATGGCATTGTGCCCCAATCCCGAGCTCATCGTCTTCGACGAGCCGACCACGGCGCTGGACGTCACCACCCAGATCGACGTGCTCGCCGCCATCAAGCATGCGATCCGCGAAACCGGCACCTCGGCGCTCTACATCACCCACGACCTCGCCGTGGTCACTCAGATCGCCGACGACATCATGGTGCTGAGAAACGGCCAGACGGTCGAATACGGCACTGTGAGCCAGATCATCGAGGCTCCGAAGGAAGACTACACCAAGGCGCTGATCGGCGTGCGCAAGTCGCGGGAGACGGAGGCGACGGACCAGTCTGGCACGCTTCTCAAGGTGGAGAACGTGACCGCCGCCTACGGCAACGGCGTTCCCGTCCTAAAGGATATTTCGCTGCATCTGCCGAAGGGGCAGACGCTTGCCATCGTCGGCGAGTCCGGTTCGGGCAAATCGACGCTTGCCCGTGCCATCACCGGTTTGCTGCCTCCGAGCGATGGGCGGATCCTCTTTGACGACGAGGTTTTGCCGGCACTTCAAAAGCGCCGGAGCAAGGACCAACTGCGGCGCATCCAGCTCATCTACCAGATGGCGGATACCGCCATGAACCCAAGGCAGACGGTCAGCCAGATCATCGGGCGTCCGCTTACCTTTTACTTTGGCCTCAGGGGACGCGAGAAGGCGAGGCACATCGCCGAACTCCTCGACGCCATCGAGATGGGAGAGGGCTTTGCCGACCGTTACCCGGGCGAGTTGTCGGGTGGCCAGAAGCAGCGGGTAGCCATCGCCCGGGCGTTGGCCGCCAAGCCCGACCTGATCCTCTGTGACGAACCAACGTCGGCGCTTGATCCGCTGGTGGCTGAGGGCATCCTCGATCTGTTGATGCGCCTTCAGCGGGAGACGGCGGTGTCCTACCTGTTCATCACGCACGACATTTCCATCGTCCGCGCCCTGGCCGATTCGGTGGCCATCATGCTGAACGGGCGCCTGCAACGCTTCGGCCCGAAGTCGCAGGTGCTGTTGCCGCCCTTCGACGACTACACCGACCTCCTGCTCAAATCGGTTCCGGAAATGCGGATCGGCTGGCTGGAGGAGGTTCTGAAAAGCCGGCACATCACGAGCGCCGGCAACTGACACACGCCCTGAATCAGCCCACGCGCAGCGTGCCCGATCCGATGGGCCGCGTTGTGGAACTTACGGACCGATCTCCATGACCGACAGCGACTTCACCGTCATCGAAAACGAATGGATCCCCCTTGGCGACGGCACCCACCTCGCCGCCCGCATCTGGATGCCCGAGGGAGCCGAGGCCGACCCGGTTCCCGCAGTTCTGGAGTTCCTGCCCTACCGCAAGCGTGACGGTACCAGTCCGCGCGACGAATCCACCTATCCCACCTTCGCGCGGAACCGGATCGCCGGTGTCCGTGTCGACATTCGCGGGTCTGGCGAGTCGGAAGGCGTCATCGACGGCGAGTACACACCGCTTGAGCTGGCCAACGCCGCCGAGGTGATCGGCTGGATCGCCAGTCGCCCCTGGTGCAACGGTTCGGTCGGAATGATGGGAATCTCCTGGGGCGGCTTCAACTGTCTGCAAACCGCCGCCTTGCGTCCCCCTGCCCTCAAGGCCGTGATCTCCATCGCGTCGACGGTTGATCGATACAACGACGACATCCACTACAAGAATGGCTGTCACCTCTACTCCAACCTTTCCTGGGCGGCGAACATGCTCGCCTACCAGTCTCGCTCGCCCGATCCTGCCCTGGTCGGCGATCGCTGGAAGGCCATGTGGCTCGAAAGGCTGGAGAACGAGCCCTTTTTCCTGGAAGACTGGCTGGCACACCAACGCCGGGATGCCTTCTGGAAGCATGCCTCCATTTGCGAGGCCTTCGATGACGTGACCATTCCCGCGCTGGTGATTGCCGGTTGGGCCGATGGCTACCGCAACACGCCTTGGAAAGCCGTCGAAGGCCTTGGCGACAAGGCCAAGGCCATTGTCGGCCCCTGGATCCACAAATACCCGCATTTCGCCTGGCCCAAGCCACGAGCCGACTTTCTCAACGAGGCGGTCCGCTGGTGGAACCGTTGGCTCAAGGGCGAGCAAAACGGCGCCGAGAACCTGCCGCAGGTGAGAGCCTACATCATGGAAGAGGCGCGCCCGGCGCCATGGCGCGACTTCGATCCGGGGCGTTGGATCGCTCTTCCTCACTGGAGCAAGCCGGAGATGCTCCGGCAGTGCCTCGACGCGACCGGTTGCCTCGTCCCTGGCGACGGAGTGGCGGGAGCTCCCGGCGATATCGTTCTGAAGTCGCCCCTGGATACCGGCACGACAAGCGGCGAATATTTCACCCTAAAGCCCGACGCGCAGATGGCGGGTGACCAGCGCTTCGATGACGGAGCGTCGCTCTGTTTCGAGACGCAACCGATGGAGGCGGATCTCGAGCTCCTCGGGCAACCGGTCCTGACCCTGCGGCTTGCTTCCGACGCCGCCATCGCCAATTTCGTCGCGCGACTGGTCGACGTCCATCCCGACGGCACGGCTTACCGCATCGCCTTCGGCGTGCTCAATCTCACGCATCGGGAGAGCGACGAGTTTCCCGCCGCCATGCCGCCGGGCGAAAAGGTCGAGGTGTCACTGACACTCGATGCCTGCGGCTATCGGCTGAAGTCCGGCCATCGGCTGCGGCTGGCGCTTTCCTCCGCCTATTGGCCGATGATCCTACCGCCGCCGTCAGACGCCGCGCTGACCATCGACCGGGCGAGCCTCAGGCTCGACCTTCCCCTTCTGGGGACGCATGAGGGGATCGACATGCCGGAACCGGCCGATCCCGATCCGCTGCCAAAGTACATCACCCGCGTACCTGGACGGACCGAGCGATCGGTAAGCCGCAACCTGACCGACAATCGCACGGATTACCGCATCTTCGAGGATCGTGGCTGCGAGGAGCACCCGCAGACCGGTCTTGCCGTCCGCGAAGTGCGCGACGAGACTTGGTCGATCTCCCCCGACGATCCCCTGAGCATGACCGGCCGCAGTCTTTGGACCTGTGAGATGGAGCGGCCAGGCTGGTTTGTTCGCACGGTGATCGACACCGCTCTGTCCTGTACGGCGACGGACTGGAAGTTGTCGGCAACGGTGACCGCATATGACGGCGACGAAAAGGTCTCCGAGAAATCGTTTGCCAAGACGATTGCCCGGGACTTCATGTAAGGGGCCTCGCGTAGCCCCTCAAAGAGTCCGCCGACAGCAAGAGGGTGTTGTGGCTCAAAAGGTGTACCGCACTGAAAAGAGCCACGCCCCCCTGGGCTTGAATCTGCTTCTCGTGGCTGGGCACGGCGTCATCCAACGAGGCTTTGCATCGCCTCCGCAAGCGGCAGGTCGATCACCGCAATCCCTTCGGCGGCCAGGAAGCGGCGCTCATTGACTGTCAGTGTCGCAAGGTCGGCCACACAGGCATGCGGCCCCGCCGATCGCTTGACGATCTGGCGCGCGTAGGTCCGGAGCATCTGGTCGTGAAAGCGACAGCCGAGGAACAGGAATCCGCGCGTCGACCGTCGCGCGCGAACCTCCTCCGGGATCGGCGTCTGGATGTCGATCTCCGTCAGAGACTCGACGTAATCGCTGTCGGAAACCAGCACGTCGCCAATCGGCCGTATGCCGCCATGCGGCCTGTAGAGCAGCGTCCTCGCGTTATCCGGCTCGGCGTCGGCACCAGCAAGATCGATGGAGCGATACCAGCGATCCTCGCCGAGAGCGGCGCGCGACTGCCCCTGCACGTCCACGACGTCGGTCCGCCCGGCATCCGCCATGGCGGCAGCCAGCGTGCCGTCGTACCAGCTGTCGACCACGAGGCTGAGAGGAAGCTTGGCCAGATAGCGATGGAAGGCCGAAGGGCTGGGTTCCCCGGCAAAGACGTCGACCATCAGCTTCTTCAACGTACGCCGGTGGCGATGGCTTTCGATATATTGGGCGACGGCCCACATGTTGCCACGGATGCGGCCGGGGACGGGCACTCGCTTCTGCAGCGCGGCGGCGACGTCCTCCGGCGAAGCCGGGACGGGCGATGCCCCTTCGAGCGTCAGAAGACCAGGGCCAAGGTAGGGGGCGAGGCGATCGGCCAGAAGGTCGGCGCGCAGATCGGTCAGCGCGGCGCGCGCGGCCTCGCCGGAGATGGTCTGAAGCTGGCCGCCGGCAAGGAGCGCGCTCATGTCAGTCGTCCTCGCCGCGTCGGCGGGCGTTGACGGTCACCGGCAGGCGGGTTTCGGAGGGCATGTCGGGAAGATCCAGCACCCAGCCGTTCTTCAGGGTGACGGCGCCGCCCCAGAGATCGTCCCTCTCCTGCGAGACGATGGGCTCTTCGAGGTCCTTCTTGGCGACGTAGGCGGACAGCCCCTTTGCAGACTGGCGGATCATCACTTTCATGGCGCGGAACGCTCCGTCCTCTCAAGGGCATCGAGCGCGCCGAGTTCGCGCGCGCGCATGCCGACCAAGACACCGCGATCGACCCACTCGACCGCATAGATGTAGAACTGCTGAAGGAAGGTGCCGATGTCCCGCACGTAGCCGACGTCGCCCTTGTGGACGAGGCGCTCGCCGATATCGCGTCCGGGGAAGGTGCCGTCGTTCTTCACGTTGAGGCGCGCGATCACCTTGTCGCCGGGGTGGAAGCGGGGCGGCCCATCGATTTCGATCTCCGGCTCCCGCTCGACGAAGGGCATGTCAGGCTGCCTTGGCAATGGCGCCGGACGGGCACACGTCGTCGCACTGCGGCGCGGCGGCTACACCCTCGCACTCCGTGCATTTCTGCGGGTCGATGACGTAGACGCCCCCCTTCATGCGGATGGCCTTGGAAGGGCATTCGCACTCGCAGGCACCGCAGGTGGTGCAATCGTCGGCATTGATGGACATGGCCATGGCGAGATCTCCGTGAAAGGTCCGCCATGGGCATCGCAAGGCATGTGCCAAAAATTCATGCCTTTATTTTCAGTCGGTTATGAGATCAAAACCTCCAAAGGGCGGCGGTGACGCGACACACCCTTGTCGGACTTCCGACAGGAACGATCAGAACCTCTTCAGCTCGACGCGATGCTTCTTGAGCGCGTAGCCGATCTGGCGGGGCGTCAAGCCGAGGATACGCGCTGCCTTGGCCTGCACCCAGCCGGATTTCTCCATGGCATCGATCAGCCGCTCCTTCTCGCCCGCGCGATGACCTATGGCAGGGCAGTCGGGACCGGCATGCTCGCACAGCGGACTTTCGGCTTGCGGCTCGGCGTAGGCCACCGAATCGTGTGGCCGCGCCGTCGGCGGTAGCGGCACCGGTGGCCTGAGACCGGGCACCAGAACCTCGCCGCGCTTCAAGGCCGTGAGCTGTTCGTCGGCCGTCACGTGGTGGGCGCCGGTCCACAAGGTCGCCGAAAGGCACTCGCCGTGCGCGCAGGCAAAGTCCTCGCGGCGGATGGTGTCGCTGCGGGAGAGCGTCGCCGTGCGGCGGACGCAGTTCTCCAGCTCGCGCACGTTGCCCGGGAAGTAACACTTGCCCAGCAGATCGAGCGCCTTGTCGGTTATGTTCAGGCGACGGCTGTTCTCGCGGTTGAAGCGGTCCAGAAAGGCGCGGGCAAGCAACGGAATGTCGCCGGGCCTTTCGCGCAGGGGCGGCAGAAACACCGGAACGACGTTGATGCGATAGTAGAGGTCGGCGCGGAAGTCGCCCTTTGCAACGGCCGCTTCGAGATCGCGATTGGTGGCGCAGATGAGACGGACGTCAACCTTCAGCGTCCGGGTGCCGCCGACACGCTCGAACTCGCCCTCTTGCAGAACGCGCAGCAGCTTCGACTGGAAGGCTGTCGAGATCTCGCCGATCTCGTCGAGCAACAACGTTCCACCATTGGCAAGCTCGAAACGGCCCGGCTTGAGAGCTATGGCCCCGGTGAAGGCGCCCTTCTCGTGGCCGAACAGCTCGGACTCGAGCACGCTCTCGGAAACGGCCGCGCAGTTGAGCTTGACGAAAGGCTTGGCCTTGCGGCTGGACAGTTCGTGGATGGCGCGCGCGAACAGCTCCTTGCCGGTGCCGCTCTCCCCGCGCAATAGCACCGTGGAGTTGGACGGCGCGACGATGGAGATCGTCTCCATCACGCGACGCACCGACGGACTGTCGCCGACGATGCCGCCGATGCTGACCCGGACTCGGGCCGGCTTGGGCTTTTCGTCGAGCGCCTTCTCTAGGCGTGACCGCTCGTCGATCAGGCGCTTGCGGTCGGCAGCGACGATACGGTGGAGACGCACCGCCTGCCCGACGAGATTGGCGACCATGGCGAGGAAGCGCAGGTCCTCGTCGATGCGGATGTCGGTCGAGCCGTCCCAGACGCGGTCGATGCTGAGCGTCCCGATCACCTTGACATCGTCCTTGATCGGCACACCGACAAAAGAAACGCGGCTGGGGTCGTGGGCGGCCGGCGTATCGGCGAACAGCGGGTCGGTGGCCGTATCCTGAACGACGAGCGACGTCTGCGTCGCGACGATGCGATCGATGACCGCCTGCGGAAGGCTGTCGATCGGGCGCCCCTTCACCTCGCCGGCCCAGCCGGCCGTGGCCACGATCTCCGGTTCGCCAATCTCGTCGATGACGACGATCATGCCGCGCCGCATGGCGAGGAAGGACGTAAGGATATTGACGACGCTCGCCAGCATGCTTTCGAGACGAACGGGCGCGTTGAGTATCTTCGATATCTCGTAAAGGCCGAACAGCACCATCTCGGCGCTCTGCCGGCCTTCACGGCGAACAACAGGTGACGTCTCGACGGGGGCGAGGCGAGGCGGTTGGCGGACTGCCACGATCATGCCATGGCTCCTCAGGTCGGGGCCGGCAGGGAGGATACCGGCTTCCCACCTCTATAGGCTCAAGGCAAAACCTGTGTTTGTCACGCACGAATTGCAGTCAATCCTGAGACCAACCTGCATAATACGAAAGCATATAAGTTTGTTTACTTAAGAAGGTCTGCGACAGGACGTGGAGGCGTCCCTTGGTACGGTCAGGCCGTTTCGCCGGCCCAGCGCTCGTAAACGGCACCGACGTCGCCCGAGAAATAGTCTGGATTGAGCTCACGGATCGGCGCGAGGCTGATGCGAAGTCCATCAAGATGCCGATCCATGGCCGCCGCAGCCACTGCCGGGTCGCGATCGGCGATGGCGTCGACAATCTCTTCGTGCTCGCCGAGCGCCCGCTCCATACGATGCGGCTGAGGCAAGGTCAGGCGGCGGTAGCGGTCGAGCTGAACCTTGATCTGAACGATCATCGCCCACAGGCCCGGCAGCTTGCCCGCCTCGGCAATGGCCCGGTGCATGAGCTCGTCGGAAGCATGGAAGCCGTCGATATCCCCGGTGGCAAGCGCCTCGCGTTGGCGTTCGATGATCGCCCTGAGGCCGGCTATGTCGGAGCCTTTGGCGCTCTCGGCCGCCGCCCGTACGGTCACCGCCTCGAGCGCAGCGCGAGCAACGATGATTTCGGGCAGAATCTCGGCCGGAATCCGGGAGACCATGGTTCCGGACTTGGGTACGATCTCGATCAGCTTCTCGTCGGCAAGGCGGAGAAGCGCTTCGCGAACCGGCGTCCGGCTGACGCGGGCTTCGATGGCGATCTCTTTTTCGAAAATGACGTCACCCGGACGACGACGCATGGACACGATGTCATCCCTCAGCCGGCGGTGAACCAACTGGGCGGCCGTCTCACCAGCCGGCGCAGCGGCGACCGGGGATCGTCCACTGTCGTTCATGGTCCATGTCGTCATCGGGTCCGCTCCATGGGCTGCCCTAGTGGCCGTATGCGCAGTCGATTCCCCGAGGAGGCCGACGGAGAGGTGCGCCTGCCGCCCGTCCGTCGCGCCACTCCGCTGATGGCAAACCGACTCCATCTCGTATTTCAGATATATGAAAAATAGTCAGAGCGGGTTAGTGCCAAGCTCGCGGATCAGGGGCGATACGGATACGCCCGCCGACCAAAGGTCGCGCGCCTTTCCAGCATAAGTCGGTCCGCCTCAAGTGGAAACCTGACGCCAGCCGACCATACCGGAATTCCTCGGCAGTCCTCCCAACACGCCAAAACGACTCATCAATAAACATAACGACGATCATGCCCGCATATACCTTATATATCTTGTATATAAGATTGTATATATTATGCGACACCCAACTCATGTCGAAATTTATACTTTAATAAAACCACGCGAATTTTCAGATTATCTGTACCTTGAGTCCTATATAGACTTTCGATGTGTACGCGATTCCAGAATATAGACATGGATTAATGCGTATTGACTTGGAGCGGCAGCAAGTAGATGTTGCAGCCAGCAAGACGGATGGGGGAGGCCAAGCGCCCTCCCGGAGCTCGAACGGCGAGCGATCGGAGGATGATGTGACCAAGGACATCCGCGTGGCAGCCATCGGAGAATGCATGGTCGAGCTGCAGGAGCGACCCGACGGCGGCATCACGCAGTCCTTCGGTGGCGACACCTTCAACACGGCGGCCTACATGGCGCGGCTTGGAACGGAACTCGGCAGCTTCGTCGACTATGTCAGCGCCATCGGTGACGACCCGTTCAGCGATGCTATGGCCGCTTTCTGGCGCAGCCAGGGTGTCGGCGACCGACTGGTGCTGCGTCGCCCGGGGCGTCGCCCCGGCCTCTACTTCATCAAAACCGATACCGCCGGCGAGCGCCGATTCTATTACTGGCGCGGCGAAGCCGCCGTTCGCGAGACATTCGAGACCGACGGGTCCGATGTCATCCTCACCGCGCTTTCGGGCTACAGCAACATCTACCTCTCCGGGATCAGTCTCGCGGTGCTGAAGCCGCAAAGCCGGGCTCGTATCATCACTCGCCTCGGCGAACTCGCTCGCGATGGCGTCGCCGTCGACTTCGATTGCAACTACCGTCCGCTTCTTTGGGAGAACGTCGAGACGACGCGCGCCACCTATGAAGAGGTCATCGCTTTCGCAAGCCGCGTCCTGGTGACGGTCGAAGAACTCGAAGTCCTCGGCATCGCCCCAACGCCGGAGGCCGGCGCCAGTCACTTCGCGGCCAATCCGCGCCTCGAAGTGGTGATCAAGGACGGCGCCAAACCCTGCACGATCGTCCACGGCGGCAAGATCGAGACCGTACCCGCCACCGCCGTCGACAAGGTGGTCGACACCACCGCCGCTGGCGACAGCTTCTCGGCCGCCTATCTCCTCGGTCGTAGCCTCGGTCTCGCGCCAGCGGACGCCGCGCTTCGCGCCCACGCGGTCGCAGGCGCCGTCGTGCAACACCGGGGCGCCATCATTCCGAAAGACGCCACCCCCGACGTCTTCGCCGACGAGATCGCCCGGCGTCGATAAGCCGACAGCTCCAATACCATTCCACACGCTGGAGATGACAGGTCATCATGAACATCAAGAAGACGATCGATAAGGTCCCTGGCGGGCTGATGCTGGTGCCGCTGATCCTCGGCGCACTGTGCAAGACCTTCTATCCGGAAGCCGGCAAGTACTTCGGTTCCTTCACCAACGGACTGGTTTCCGGAACGGTGCCGATCCTCGCCGTGTGGTTCTTTTGCATGGGCGCCACAATCGACCTCCGTGCGACCGGCACCGTGCTGCGCAAGTCTGGCAATCTCGTCATCGTCAAGACGCTGATCGCCTGGGCCGCCACCTACGCCGCCGCCCAGTTCCTGCCGATCGAAGGCGTGCAGGCCGGGCTCTTCGCCGGCTTTTCTGCGCTGGCCATCTGCGCCGCGATGGATATGACCAACGGCGGCCTCTATGCGGCGGTGATGCAGCAGTACGGCACCAAGGAAGAAGCTGGCGCCTTCGTTCTGATGTCGATCGAATCCGGCCCACTGGTGTCGATGTTCATCCTGGGCGCCGCCGGCGTCGCCACCTTCGAGCCGCATCTGTTCGTCGGCGCCGTGCTGCCCTTCCTGGTCGGTTTCCTGCTCGGCAACCTCGACAAGGACCTGAAGGACTTCTTCGGCAAGTGCGTGCATACGCTGATCCCGTTCATCGGCTTCGCGCTCGGTAACGGCATCGACCTGCATGTCATCGCCCAGACCGGCCTTGGCGGCATCCTGCTCGGCGTCATCGTCATCATCATCACTGGCATTCCGCTGATGTTGGCCGACAAGTTGATCGGCGGCGGCAACGGCACCGCCGGCCTCGCGGCTTCCTCCACCGCCGGAGCGGCGGTCGCCAACCCGATGATCATCGCGGAGATGGTGCCTGCCTTCAAACCGGCCGCCGCCGCCGCCACCTCGCTGGTCGCCGCCGCCTGTCTCACCACGGCGATCCTGGTGCCGATCCTGACCGGCATCTGGGCCAAGCGTGTCAGAAGCGCCGCCCCAGCACCCCTTCCGGTCGAAAAGCTGCAAGCGGCCGAATAATCGCGGAGGGGCCGACGCCAAGCGCCGACCCCAAAATCGCTTCCCGGAGAAAGCCGATGTATCTCAGTCATATCGCCACGCTCGACCGCGACGCCGCCAACCTGCCCGAGGACATCCGGCGAGGGCTTCGTTTTCTCGCGGAGACCGACATCAACGCCTTGCCAGCCGGCCGCGTCGACATCGACGGCGATCGCCTGTTCGCTCTGATCCAGGACTACGAGACGGTGCCCAAGGCCGACAAGCGTCCCGAATCCCATGCCCTTTACATCGACATCCAGTACGTGGCGAGCGGCCGAGAGCTCATCGGCTATGCGCCTCTCGCCGGCAACAATCCGGTGTCGGAGGATCTTCTGGAAAGCCGCGACATTCAGTTCTTCGCCACGGTGGCCGACGAGACCGATCTCGTTCTGGGCACCGGCGCCTACGCCATCTTCCACCCCACCGACATCCACAGGCCCGGGTGCGCCATGGGCGCACCTGCCAAGGTCCGCAAGGTCGTCGTCAAGATCCAGGCCTGATCGCCTCACCTCTCACCATCGGAGACACCAATGGATATTCGCTATTCGGCCAACCAGAAGGACTTCAAGCGCTACACCACCGAGGAAACGCGCGCGGAGTTCCTGATCGAGAACCTCTACCGCGATGACGAGGTGGTCGCCGTCTACTCCCATGTCGACCGCATGGTCACGCTCGGCTGCAAGCCGGTCAACGAGGCGGTGCCGCTCGACAAGGGCATCGATTGCATGAAGAACTTCGGCACCGCCTACGTGCTGGAGCGCCGCGAGATCGGCATCTTCAACATCGGCGGGGCCGGCTCCATCGAAGCCGACGGCGAAACCTTCCAGCTCGGCTTCCAGGACTGTCTTTACATCACCAAGGGTACCAAGTCGGTCGCCTTCCGGAGCGACGATCCCAAGGCGCCGGCCAAGTTCTACATGGTGTCGGCGCCGGCACATAAAGCCTGCAAGACCACCTTCCTGTCGATGACGGACGCCAAGAAGAAGCCGCTTGGCGACGAGGCGACCGCCAACAAGCGCGTCATCAACCAGTTCATCCATCCAGACGTGCTGGAGACCTGCCAGCTTTCCATGGGTCTCACCCAGCTCGCGCCTGGAAGCGTCTGGAACACCATGCCGGCCCACACCCACGAGCGCCGCATGGAGATCTACACCTATTTCAACATTCCCGAGGGACAGGCCGTCTTCCACATGATGGGCGAAGGCAACCAGACCCGACACATCCTGGTGCAGAACGAACAGGCGGTCATTTCGCCCTCCTGGTCGATCCATGCTGGCTGCGGCACCAGCGCCTACACCTTCATCTGGGCGATGGGCGGCGAAAACCAGACGTTCGACGACATGGACCACATCGCCATCGGCGACCTGCGCTAACCGAGCAAGGACTGACTGCAATGACCTATCCGAACGCATTCTCCCTGGAAGGCAAAGTGGCTCTCGTCACCGGCGCCTCCTACGGCATCGGCTTCGCGTTGGCCAGCGCGCTGGCCGAAGCTGGCGCCACCATCGCCTTCAACGACATCAACGAGGAGTTCCTTGCCAAGGGGCTTGCCGCCTACAAGGCGGCGGGCATCGACGCCCGGGGCTACATCGCCGACGTCACCGACGAGGCCGCCGTGCAGAAGCTGGTGGCCGACATCGAGAAGGATCTCGGCACCGTCGACATCCTGGTCAACAACGCCGGCATCATCAAGCGCATCCCCATGCATGAGATGGACGTCAAGGACTTCCGCCAGGTGATCGACATCGACCTGACGGCGCCGTTCATCGTCGCCAAGGCGGTCATCCCAGGCATGATGAAGAAGGGCAGCGGCAAGATCATCAACATCTGCTCGATGATGTCCGAGCTCGGCCGCGAGACGGTGTCGGCCTACGCCGCCGCCAAGGGCGGCCTCAAGATGCTGACCCGCAACATCGCCTCCGAGTATGGCGCCTTCAACATCCAGTGCAACGGCATCGGCCCCGGCTACGTCGAGACACCACAGACCGCGCCGCTGCGTGCGCCCGGCCACCCGTTCGACGCCTTCATCCGCGCCAAGACGCCGGCCGGCCGCTGGGGCACCACCGACGATCTGAAGGGCCCGGCGGTGTTCCTCGCCTCGTCAGCCTCGGACTTCGTCAACGGCCACATCCTCTACGTCGACGGCGGCATTCTCGCCTACATCGGCAAGCAACCCTGATCGACCGATCTCTTGAACAGGACGGCCGCGTTCCACCGAGACGCGGCCGTGTTTTTCAGAACCTAGATTTCGGGGCGGACGAGGCCTACCGTGCCGCCATCATGTACGAAGTCATCTCAGAATTTCTCGCCCGCCCCGCTCCCTTTTCCATATCGACCACCGAGCAGCTATGGACCGACCCGCATATCGCGACGGAGATGCTGCGCTTTCATCTCGACGAGACCAGCGACCTCGCCTCGCGACGGCCGGGCGTCATCGACGCCTTCGTCGACTGGCTTGATCGACGCCATCCGCTCTCCGGCCTGACCGTCGCCGATCTCGGCTGTGGGCCCGGCCTCTATGCCAGTCGCTACGCCCAAAGAGGCGCCAAAGTGACCGGTCTAGACTTCTCGGCCAACTCGCTGGCTTACGCGCGCAAGGCGGCGGACTCGGCGGAGCTGTCCATCGACTATCGGCGAGCCGACTATCTCAAGGACGAGCTGCCCTCAGGGCAAGGGCTCGTCACCATGATCTATGGCGACTTCTGCGCAATGGCACCGGAGGCGCGCAAGCTGATCCTCGCCAAGGTCAAGGCCATGCTGCGACCGGACGGCATCTTCGTGTTCGACGTCTTCTCGACCGGCATGTTCGATGAGCTGAGCGAGGAGACAATCTTCGCGCCGCGCCTGATGAACGGCTTCTGGGCGGCCGGAGACTATGTCGGCTTCAAGACGACGCACCTCTACAGCAACGAGGCGATCGGTCTAGACCGCTATCTCATCGCGGCGCCCGGCCGAACTTTCCAGGTCTACAACTGGATGCAGTATTACACGCCTGCCAGCATCACCGAGGAGGTGCTGGCAGGCGGCTATTCCAGCGTGGAGATCGTCGATTTCGCGACCGGCGGCCCATGGCCAGGCGGGGCCAGCGCTTTCGCGGTGATCGCCCGCCCCTGAGCGGTTAGCGGTAAACGCGGTGGTAGCGTCGACCGAGGGAGGTCAGCACCTCGTAGCCGATGGTGCCGGCGGCGCGGGCAAGATCGTCGGCGCTCTGGTGCGGACCGATCAGCTCGAGGAGATCGCCCTCGGCGAGGGTGCCGACCGGAAGGGCGCTGATGTCCACCGAAAAGCTGTCCATGGAGACGCGCCCGACCGACGGCAGCCGCGTATCGCCATGAAAGGCGGCCGCGGCGCCGCCAGAGAAGCGGCGCCACCAGCCATCGGCGTATCCCGTCGCCAAGGTGGCGAGGCGGGTCGTCCGGCTGGCGCGGAAGGTGTAGCCATAGCCGACCGAGGTGCCCGTTTCGATCTCGCGAAGCTGGGCGACCCTGACTCTGAGGTCGACCACCGGCTTGATGCCCGTGGCCAGGGGGCTCGTCTCGATGCCATAGAGCGCTGCGCCGGGGCGGGTGAGATCGAAGTGATAGTCCGGTCCGAGGAAGATGCCGCTTGACGCGGAGAGCGAGCCGGCGAGTCCCGGAAGACGAGCGCGAGCGGCGCGGAAGGCGGCAAGTTGTTCGCCGCTCGCCGGCTTGTCAGGCTCGTCGGCGCAGGCAAGATGGCTCATGACAAGACGGCCGCCGGTCGCTGCGAGCAGGCCGGGTTCGTCGGCAAGAGCTTGCTGCTCGGCGACATCGAGGCCGAGACGCGACATGCCGGTATCGACCTGGATAACCGACGGCCGGCTGCCGCGACTGGCTTCGGCCCAGGCGCGACATTGGGAAAGCGAATTCAGGACCGGCAGGACTCCGTCGCCGTAGGCAGCAGCGGTGCCCGGCATCAGACCGTTGAGGACGTAGATGGTCGCATCACGAGGCAGCAGCGGGCGGATCGCCCCGGCCTCCGACAGCGTGACCACGAAGAAATCGCGACAGCCGGCCTCATAGAGTGGGCCGACCAGCAGCGTGGCGCCCAAACCGTAGGCGTCGGCCTTGACCACGGCGGCAGAACGGGCCGGCGCTACGCGGGCCGCAAGGCTGCGCCAGTTGGCGACGATGGCCTCGACGCCGATCGTCAGAATGCCGCCAGCCGCGGCCGCGCCTGAAACGCCCTCAGAAGCCGACACTGTTTCCTCCGCACCCGATGAACCGTCGACACTCGGCTTAGTCCCCCTTCCTGCCCGCCGCAAGCCGCAGCCGCGAAGAACCGGCTTCGGAAGAGTAAACAAAACCTTGAGATGACTGCGGAAAAGCCACGAACCGATTGAACCGGCCTTTATCGCAAAGCTGCTAGCCTGAGCGCATCTGAAGATGAGTGTCTCAATGCGTGCCAATTTCAAGGTCATGATCGTGCTTGCCATCGCCTGCGGCGGCGGTGCTATCTGGGCGGGCGGCCGCTGGCTCGACAACGCCTCGGCGGCGCGCATCAGGGAAATCGAGGCAGCGCGGCCGTCGGTGACCTTCGGCACTCTCGTTGTGGCCGCCAAGCCTTTGCGCTTCGGCGCACCGCTTTCCCGCCAGGCGGTCCGCGAGATCCCCTGGCCGAACGGTGACCTGCCAAGCGGCGCCTTCGCGACCAAGGACGATCTGTTCAAGGACGGCGACCGCACCGTGCTCTATCCGCTGGAGCAGGGCGAACCACTGTTCGCCTCCAAGCTAACGGGGCCCGGCGAACGCGCCGCCGTTTCCCGACTGATCTCCGACGGAAACCGGGCCGTGACGCTCCGCGTCAACGAGGTTGCCGGCGTCGGAGGTCTGGTTCTGCCAGGCGACCGGGTCGACGTCGTATTGACCACGGGCGAAACTGCCGAGGTCATTCTTCAGGACGTGCGCATCCTGTCGATCGACCAGATGGCCGACGAAAAAAGCACCGAACCGATGGTGGCGCATACCGCGACGGTCGAAGTTTCACCGGAAGCCGCGCAGAAGCTGGTGCTGGCCCAAAGCGTCGGCAGCCTGTCATTGGTGCTCCGGCGCGCCGGCGAAGTGAGAGCCGAGGCGTTCCGTCCCATCAGCGTCGCCGACCTCACGACGGCCCGCAAGACCGAAAACGCCAAGGCCGAGATACCGCCGACTTCGCCGGCAACGGATGCCACGGTGTGGGTGCGGCGGGCAACCGAACTGACCCAGTACTCCGTACCGGCGAGGGATGGCGGTCCGAGCCGCCTCGTGACGCCACCCGGCGCGCCGACTGGGCCAGTTGAAGCGCCCTCGCCTCCCCCAGCATCGATCGCCGCCGGAGAACCGCAATGACCCTCTCGACGCGCGCAGCTTCCTACGTCATTGCTCTCCTCGCTCTCGTCATGGTCGTCGCCTTGCCGGCCGAGGCCGCCTCGCCCATCCGGATGACGGCTGCGACCTCGGGCCAGTCGTTCTCGATTGCCAAGGGCGTGCCGCAGATGATCGTGACGACGACCCCCTTCTCGGAAATCGTCGTTGGCGATCCGGCGCTGGCCGACGCCTGGCCGCTCACCGACAAGTCGTTCATGGTGCTCGGCTCGAAGGGGGGCGTGACCGGAATCGTCCTGTTCGACAAGGAGCGCAACGTGGTCGGCGCCGCCGACTTCGAAATCTCCCTGCACACCGACCGGCTGCAAGCGGCGCTTGAGCGAAAGCTGCCCGACGCCAAGGTTGACGTGTCCTCGGCAAATGGCTCGATCGTCCTGTCGGGCATGGCGGCCGACCAGAAGACCATCGACGAAGCCGGCGCCATCGCCAAGGAGTTCGGCGGTGAGAAAGTCGTCAATGCCGTCGACATCGGCGGCGGCAAGCAGGTTCAGCTCAAGGTCCGCTTCCTTGAAGCCACGCGTTCGGCCAGTCGTGAACTGGGCCTGGGCTGGGCGGTCCAGAGCGACGGAATCGCAGTGGGAGTCGGCTCTTCGACACTCGCCTCCGGTTCCACGCCGTTCGGCGAGATCGTCAGCCAGGTTCTCTCGGGCGGACTCTCGGTCGACATGGTCGTGAAGGCGCTGGAGGCGCGCGGCCTCGCTCGCTCGCTTGCCGAACCCAACCTCGTGGCGTTGTCCGGCCAGACCTCCAGCTTCCTCGCCGGCGGCGAGTTTCCGGTGCCGGTTGCCGGCGACCAGAACTCTATCTCGGTCGAGTTCAAGAAGTTCGGCGTGGGGCTGGACTTCACACCGACGGTCGCGCCGAATGGCCTCATTCACCTCAACATCAAGCCGGAGGTGAGCGAGATTGACTACTCGGCGGCGGTGACGATCAACGGCATCACCATTCCCGGTCTCAAGGTGCGACGCTCGGACTCGACGCTGGAACTGCGCGACGGGCAGAGCTTCGTGATCGCCGGCCTGCTCACCAACTCGCGCTCCGTATCGAACAACCGCGTGCCCTGGCTTGGCTCGGTGCCGGTGCTCGGCAACTTGTTCCGCTCCACCGCCTACAAGCGTTCGGAAACCGACCTCGTCATCATCGTGACTCCGCACATCGTCGATCCGCTCGGCGCCGGCGCCACCATCGCCACACCGTTCGATCGCGCAGTGCCGGGCAGCGATCTCGACGCTTTCGCACGCGGCAATGCCGAAGTTCCACCCGACCCGACCGCCTATCTCGCCGCCAATGGCGCATCGACCGGTGGCTACATCCTGGACCTGGTACGATGACGCCAATGGCCGAAACCTCCATCAATTTCGGCACCGTCGTCGTCGTCACCGCCGACAAGGACTTCGCCGTCCTCGTGGCGGACGCGCTTCGCACCTCCGGCGCCAACGTGGGCGACCTCAAGGTACGAACACCCGACAAGCTGTCCGACGAACTCGCTGACCCGGCCTGCGGCCTCGTCGTCCCGGACCTCGACGCCTTTCCCGATGGCCCTGTTGCCGGCCTGTCCGAGCTCTATCGACAAGCCGGGCCGTCGGTGCGCTTCCTCCCCGTCACCGGCGTGTTCGACGCCGAGGTGGCCCGCGGCTTCCTCAGGCTGCGACTCCAGGACTTCCTGGTAAAGCCGGTCGTGCTCTCCGACCTTGCCCACACGCTCACCCGCCTTGGTCGCGACGAAGCCGATCCCTACCCGGACTCCCGGATCTATACCTTCCTGCCGGCGGCCGGCGGAGTGGGTAACACGACCCTGGCGCTGCAGGCGGCCGCGCTGCTTCATCAGGCAGCGGCGCGGCGCCACCAGACGACATGCGTCGTCGATCTCAACCTTCAGAACGGTTCCTGCGCCGAGTATTTCGACATCGAGCCGCATTTCGACATCGCCGAGATCGAGAACCAGCCGGACCGGCTCGACCGCAAGCTGCTCGACGTCATGCTGAGCCGTCACAAATCGGGTCTTGCCATCGTCTCGGCACCGCCCTGCCCCTGGGAAATGCGCAGCTACCGGCCGGATCTCGTGGCACGATTGCTCGACCTCGTCGCCGGGCATTTCGACAACGTGGTGATCGACCTGCCCCGAACCTGGTTTCCCTGGACCGACTCGGTTCTTCAAGGGTCGGATCACGTCTTTCTCACCACCGAAATGACGGTGCCGGCACTGCGACAGGCGCAGCGACTCGCACAGGCCGTCCGGGAACGCGTCCACAAGAACGCCCGCTTCGGCGTCATCCTCAATCGCGTCGACGCCAAGGGGAGCCCAAGCGTGTCGCTTTCCGAGGTCAAGGAGCTGTTCGGAGACGACTTTGCCGGCTCGGTCGCCAACGACTACAAGGCCGTGAGAGAGGCGCTGGATCAAGGTCGTCCCCTCGGCGAGGTGGCTCCCAACTCTCGGGTGATCGCCGACCTCAGAGCGATCATTGCCGACCCGGCAGAGCTTGCCGCCCCCTCGTGGACGACGCCTCTTCGCTCCATTCTCGCCCGTCTGAAGCGCTCCGACATCTCTGCCAGGATCAAGGGGAGGCGTCATGCGTAGCCGCTTCCAGACCCTGCAATCGGGCGACGCACCACCGACGATGCCCAGCGACCGGTCGACGGCATCGCTGATCCAGGTAGCCCCCTTGCGCGAAATGGAGCCGTTGCCGCTACCCAAGCCGATCAACGAGAAGCTGATCGCCGCCAAGGACAAGCTGCACAAGCGCCTGATCGAGGACCTCAACCTTTCCCAACTCGAGAAGCTGTCGCCCGACGCGGTGATGCGCGAACTCTACGGCCAGGTGAGCGCCTTCGCCGCCGAAGAGCGCCTGGCACTCAACGAGCAGGAGTTCGGCGAGTTCGTTACCGCCGTCTACGACGAGATGATGGGGCTCGGACCGCTGGAAGCGGTGATGCGCGACCCAACGATCAACGACATCCTGATCAACGGTCATCAGAACTGCTTCGTCGAGCGCTTCGGCAAGCTCGAGCCGATCAACATTCCCTTCAAGGATGAGGCGCACCTCTTGCGCATCATCAACAAGATCGTGGCGGCCGTCGGCCGGCGCATCGACGAAAGCCACCCGACCTGCGATGCCCGCATGCTCGATGGCTCGCGTTTCAACGCGGCGATCCGACCGATCGCCGTCGACGGCCCCCTGGTCTCCATCCGCAAGTTCGCCAAGAAGAAGCTGTCGCTCGATCGACTGATCGATGTCGGCGCGCTGGCCAAGCCGATGGGGGAGTTGATGGCGGCGGCCGTCAATGCGCGCGTCACCACGCTGATCTCGGGTGGTACCGGCACCGGCAAGACGACCATGCTCAACGCCCTCTCGGCCTTCATATCGCCGGACGAGCGCCTGATCACGATTGAGGATGCGGCCGAACTGCAACTGCAGCAGCCGCATGTCGCCCGCATGGAAACGCGCCCTGCCAACACCGAGGGCCACGGCGAGATCCGCCAGCGCGACCTCGTCAAGAACGCACTGCGCATGCGACCCGATCGCGTCATTCTCGGCGAGTGCCGTGGCGAGGAGGCCTTTGACATGTTGCAGGCCATGAACACCGGCCACGAAGGATCGATGGCCACGATCCACGCCAACACGCCGCGCGACGCCATCTCACGCCTCGAACAGATGCTGGGCATGACCGGCATGCCGATGACCGTCGCCTCCATCCGCTCGCAGATCGCCTCGGCCATCCACCTGATCCTGCAACTGACCCGTCTGTCCGACGGCAAACGTCGCGTCACCTCCATTTCGGAGATTACCGGCATGGAGGGCGACATCATCCAGATGCAGGAGATCTTCCGCTTCAATCGCCTGCGTACGGAGGTAGACGGGACAGTCGTCGGCGAGTTTCGCGCCACCGGCATTCGGCCTCGCTTCCTTGACGATCTCGTCGCCAAGGGCATCACCGTGCCGAGCGCCTACTTCGACCCCACCAAGCCACTCGTGTGAGGCCGAGATGAACGAGATGCACCTCTTCTACGGGTTCGCCGGTTTCGCCGCCGCCTTTCTGGCGGAAGCGGTGTATCTCCTGACCGTGAATGCCAGCGCCAACCGCCGCCAGATCAATCGCCGGCTTCGAGTGTCGGCACCCGACGCCAATCGGCAAGAGGTCATGATCCTGCTCAGGCGCGAGCGTGGACTGACCGCCTCCGGCGGCATGCCGAGCCACCTCGCCTGGCTCGGTCGACTGATCGTTCAGTGCGGCATCACCATAGGCCTCACCAAGCTGATGCTGGTGTTTGCCGCCACCGGCCTCATCGTCTCGGGCCTGGTCTTCAACCTTACTGACCATGACCTCGCGCAGACCGCCCTCGCGTTTCCGATCGGCGGTTTCGTCATCCCCGTCATGGCGCTCCGCATGCGGCGGACCCGGCGGCAGGAGAAGTTCGCCGTGCAGTTCCCCGAGGCGATCGAGTTGATCGTCCGAAGCCTCAAGGCCGGTCATCCCGTGCCCGTGGCCATGTCGATGGTGGCGCGCGAAATGCCCGACCCCATCGGCACCGAGTTCGGGATGATGGCCGACGAGGTGACCTACGGCGCCGATCTCGTGACGGCGCTTGCCAACATGCAGGCCCGTGTCGGCCAGGAAGACCTGCCGCTGTTCGTGACCGCCGTATCGATCCAGTCGTCGACCGGCGGCAACCTGCGCGAGATCCTGCAAAACCTTACCGACGTGATCCGGCAGCGCATCAAGATGCGGCGCAAGATCCGGTCGATCTCCGCCGAGGGCCGGATTTCCGCCGTCTTTCTCACGGCCATGCCGGTCCTGCTGTTCGTTGCCCTCAACTTCATGTCGCCCGACTACTACGGTTCGGTGTGGGGAAAGCCGATGACCACCTGGGGGCTCGTCGGCGCCGTTACCTGGCTCGGTGTCGGCAACCTGATGATGAAGAAGATGATCAGCTTCCGCTTCTGAGGTCTCAATGCCCGACGTCGTTCTCTCCGCGCTCGATATCGCCAATGCCCGACCGGAGCTCGTGGCGCTCGTCGCCTTCGTGGCCATGCTGACGAGCATCGCCGCGACAATCGCAAGTTCGCTGTCGCGTCGAGGGCGCGTGAGACGCCGCCTCAAGATCGATATGCCGTCGCCGAAACGAGAAACGTCGGCGGAAGAAGCGAGCGACGATCCGCTGTCGGACCTGGGCCTCGGACCTGAGGACAATCGCCTGCCACCGAAGCTTGAGCGCTTGATCTCCCAGGCAAACAACATCGTCAGCAGCGGCGACGCCGGCAAGATGAAGTTGGCCCGGCAGAGGATGATCCGCGCCGGCCTGTTTTCCCCTCACGCCGTTGCCGTGTTCTTTCTTGCCCGCCTCGCGGGAGCCGCCGTAGTGCCGCTCGTCGTGCTGTTGCTGCTGACTGCCGCCGGTTTCCATCCCGAGGTGACGAAGCTGCTTCTCATCCTGATGGTGTCCGCTATCGTCGGTTATCTCGGGCCGAGCTTCTATGTCGACCGGAGCGCCAAGACGGTGCTTCGGCAGAACCGAATTGCGTTTCCCGATTTCATGGATCTGATGGGCGTTTGCGCCAACGCCGGACTTTCCATGGAGGCCAGCCTTGAGCGCGTGACGCAGGAACTGGCGCCGATGTACCCGGCGCTCGGCGTCAATCTGCAGGTGCTTTGTCTCGAAGTGCGGGCCGGGCGTTCGATGGAAACGGCGCTGCAAACCCTGGCCGACCGCGTCGGCGTTCCGGAAGTGCGCGCCTTTGCGACGCTGCTCCAGCAGTCGCGCGAGCTCGGATCCAGCCTTTCCGATGCGTTGCGCGTCTTCGCCGAAGACATGCGCCATCAGCGCCTCGCCGCCGCCGAGGAGAAAGCCTACGCCTTGCCTGCCAAGCTGTCGGTGCCGGTTACGGCCTGCATCCTGCCGGTGGTTCTATTCATCGCCATCTGGCCGGTGGTGGTGAAGTTCAACAGCTGATCAGAGTATTACGGCCTCGTCGAGGGGCGCCCGGACCGGAGGGTTCGCGGCATCGATCTTCTCGGCCACCCGCAAGGTGGCTTCGGATGGCTGGAGATCAGCGTAGCCGATATCGGCGTTTCCCAACAGGGACTTAGATTCATCTTCTCCGTAAAATTGAAGTGGAATTTTTGACGCGAATTTATGGCGCATTCGCTATCGTTCAGTACTTCACCAAGGTATGCACCATGGATCGACTTTTCTTCCTGCCGACAGTTGCTCTTCTGCTGGCCTTGCCGCTCGGTGCCTGCAGTACGGCCTTCGAAGATGGGCTTATCGACAGTGGGCCAGAGTATTCGCAGTTCGCAAGCCAGCAAGCGACCTTGCGAAATCGCGCCAAGGCCGCCTTTCGGCAGAGTGACTTCGCCGGCGCCGAGCGTACGTTCCGGGCAGCCCTCGCCAAGGACCCTCTCGACCCGGAAGCCTGGCTCGGCTTCGCCGCGGCGTCCGATCGTCTCGGTCGGTTCGATGTCGCCGACAGGGCCTACGCTCAAGTGATTGCAATCGCCGGTCGGCGCGGCGAAGTGGTGAACAACATGGGCTGGTCGCAATGGCATAGGGGCAATCGCGCGGCAGCCAAGCTTCTGTTTGCCGAAGCACTGGCCCTTGCCCCAGGCAACCCGGTGATCGTCGCCAATGCGTCGGCCAGGAGCGACCAAAGCTGACTACAGCCGAATCGGCCCCTTGAAGATGAAATACGCGCCAAGGCCGATGAACGCGAAGCCGACCACGTGGTTGAGCGTGATCGGCTGCTTGAGGTAGACGGCCGAGAATACCATGAAGATGGCAAGCGTTATCACCTCTTGCATCGTCTTGAGTTCGGCCGCCGAGTAGACGCGGAAGCCATAGCGGTTTGCAGGAACAGCAAGACAGTATTCGATGAGGGCGATCGTCCAGGACACCAGGATGACGGCCCAAAGCGGCTTGTTCGGGTACTTGAGGTGGCCGTACCAGGCGAATGTCATGAACAGGTTGGAGGCGACGAGCAGAACGACGGGGAGTAGCGCCGGCGGAATGAACGACATCGGGTCAGTTCCGGTGGATAATTCCGGAGTCTTGATTCCAGAATTTGGGCGGCATGACGGCAGCCTTGATTTCGACATGCCCGCAGCGCATCGACCCGCCATCCATTACCTGGAGCCGAGCGATGCGATTGCTCTTTGCTGTTCCCCTCCTTTCTTTGCTTGCCACTCCAGCCATTGCCGGCGACGTCGAGCCACGCCTGACTCTTCCGGCCGGCACTCACGCCGTGGCCCTGACCTTCGACGCCTGCTCGGGGGGCGTTGACGAGCGCATCCTGGACGAACTGATCGCCGACCGTGTTCCTGCCACGATCTTCGTCACGCACCGTTGGCTGAAGCGCAACGCGGTCGCCACGACGAAGCTTCTGGCGCATGCCGACCTGTTCGAGATAGAAAACCACGGCGAGAACCATGTGCCGGCCATCACCGATCGCCCGACCGTCTTCGGCCTGCAGACGGCGGGATCGCTTTCGGCGGTGTTGCAGGAGGTGACGGGAGGCGCGGGCGCGGTCTCGGCCACCTTCGGTCGGGCGCCCATCTGGTATCGCGATGCCTCGGCCCGCTACAGCCGCGATGCAACCCAACTGATCGCCGGGCTTGGATACAGAATCGCCGGTTACTCGCTCAATGCCGATGTCGGCGCCTCACTTCCGGCGGCGACCGTGAGCAAGCGTGTTGGAATGGCAAAACCGGGCGACGTCATCATCGCCCACATCAACCATCCGGAACGCCCCGCCGGAGCCGGGGTCGTCGAGGGCATCAAGATCCTTCTTGCCAAAGGCGTGCGCTTCGAGCGGCTTGACGCCGCCTTCCCCACGCCGACCGGCTGAAGGCGCTCCACTCGTTCAGAGCGAGCCGAAATCCCCCTTGGCGGACGGATCGACTGCGCCGGTGGGAGTGATGGTGGTGGCAGGACTCTTCTTCGGCGCTGCGAATGTGCCGCAGGCAACCGTCATGCCGACTCCATCAGCAAGATCGAGGTCGACGCTGCGGCTCGGCGTCACATCGAGCAGGGACCACACCGGAGAACCGTCCCCGGACCCGAGGCCGACCAGGCAGGCGGACAGGCCAGAGGGCAGACCGGAGGGGAGCTCGATGGCGGCAACAGGGGTCGACAGCCCCAAAACCGCTGCGATAGCGATCGGCGGGAAAGCGGATCTTCCGGGGATGCGCACCATATCGTCCCTCCAGAAGAGCTGACGGGCCGCCAGAAGTGCGGCAAAAGAACCTTCGTCAGCCCCTTAACGCGGAGTACGGGAAAGGGTTTCATGACACGGGCGCCACAACGGCATCAGGATGCCGCCTTCTCGCCCGGCTTTGCCTGCCAGATGTTCTGTCGATTGCGAATCTCGCGCGGGGCCGGGCCAAAGTAGGTCGGCGTCTTGACGAAGTCGCGCGGCGCCAGCACCACCGATTGGATGCGCTGGTAGAGCGACTTGGCCGAAATCGGCTTGCATAACAGCTCGTGGATGCCGAGACGGCGCGCCTCGATGATCCGGCTGCGTTCGGTGTGACCGGTGACCATGATGATGGGGATATAGGCGAAAGGATTGGACGGCACACGAATCATCCGCACCATGTCTGCGCCATCGAGGATCGGCATCACCCAGTCGAGAATCAGGATATCCGGATTGGCGCGATCCATCGCTTCCAGGCCGGACGCGCCGTCTTCCGCCTCCACGATGCGGCGCGCGCCGAAGCCTTGCAGCATCGTCCTGAGGATCGTGCGCATGTAGGCGCTATCTTCCACGACCAGAAAGGTCAGGGATGACAGATCAAGCTGCACCGGCATACTCCTTCATCTACCTCCTTATCAGTCAAAGGTGAAAAAGCGGTTAGGCGCCATGACGATCGCGGCGATGAGCCAACGCCATCGACCAAAGGACAAACAGGACGGGCAACGATGCCGCGGCGGACCCTTTCATGGCGCGAGAGTAACGAAACTGCTTGAGACTTCACCCTTGCCGTGCTTTAGTTTCAGACAGATGCGCCGGGTTTTTGGACCCGTTCAAAAAGCTGTGACCACGCAAGGACATCGGGGCCTCCCACCGTCTTTTCGCCGACCCTTTGATCAAGACAGCGTATGATTTGATCGTGATCAAAGGCGTCTTGCGGCAATATGCGTAGGTTATCGTAGGTGGAAAGACGACGGACCGTCGGCCGTAGCAGGGCGATCCGTTCACGGAAAGACGCTCAGTCCGCCGGGCGTCGGAGGGATTGGATCGATCATGAACTATGATGCCGTGTTCGAGAGTGCCGTCCAGGCGCTGCAGGACGAGAAGCGCTATCGCGTGTTCGCGGAACTGGAGCGAATGGCAGGACGGTTTCCCACCGCTCTCTGGCATCGGGGCGACGGAACGCGCGAAATCACCGTATGGTGTTCCAATGACTATCTCGGCATGGGCCAGCACCCCAAGGTGATCGGCGCCATGACGGCTGCCGCCGAGGCCATGGGCGCTGGCGCCGGTGGCACGCGCAATATTTCCGGCACCAACCATCCCCTGGTCCAGCTCGAGCATGAGCTGGCCGATCTGCACGGCAAGGAAGCCGCTCTGGTCTTCACGTCGGGTTACGTCTCCAACGAGGCGGCGATCTCGACCATCGCCAAGCTGTTGCCCAACTGCCTGATCCTCTCCGATGCGCTCAATCACGCGTCGATGATCCACGGCGTGCGGTCGTCGGGCGTCTCCAAGCAGATCTGGCGGCACAACGATCTCGAGCATCTCGAGGAGTTGCTGATCGCGGCCGGTCCGGACCGCGCCAAGCTGATCGTCTTCGAGAGCGTCTATTCGATGGACGGTGACGTCGCCCCGATCGAGAAGATCGCCGACCTCGCCGACAAGTACAACGCCTTCACCTACATCGACGAAGTGCATGCCGTCGGCATGTATGGCGAACGTGGCGCCGGCATCTGCGAACGCGACGGCGTCATGGATCGCATGGATGTCATCGAGGGGACGCTGGCCAAGGGCTTCGGCGTGATGGGCGGGTACATCACCGGCAAGAAGTCGCTGGTCGACGCCGTCCGTTCCTATGCTCCGGGCTTCATCTTCACGACGGCCCTGCCGCCCGGCCTTTGCGCCGCCGCCACCGCGTCCATCCGGCACCTGAAGGAAAGCCGCAGCGAACGCGAGGCGCATCAGCGCCAGGCTGCCCGCACCAAGGCGGTGTTGAGGGCCGCCGGCCTGCCGGTGATGCCGTCGGTGACGCATATCGTGCCGGTGCTGGTCGCCAATGCCGATCTCTGCAAGCAGGCGACGGACATCCTGCTGGACAAGCACGGCATCTATATCCAGCCGATCAACTATCCAACCGTGCCGCGCGGCACGGAGCGGCTCAGGATCACCCCGACGCCGTTCCACAACGACGCCGTCATCGATCACCTGCGCGACGCGCTGGTCGACGTTTGGGAAACGCTCAACCTGCCGTTCTCCGAACCGAGCGTGCCGGAGGCCGAGACCGTGGTACGCCAGCAGATCTTCAGCGCCGCTGGCGGCTGATAGCGAACGGCTCCAGAAAAACGGAACGGGATCGACGGCGTCGGTCCCGTTTTTTGTTTGTCGATCGGTCGAGGTTGAGAGCGTTCAGCCCTTGCGACGTTGCTCGCCTTCCGGGACGCGGCCGCGCGCGCCCTCCGGCTCACAGTGGGGCGCGTCCTCGATGTCGTCGTCCTCGAGAATACGCCAGGCCGCGCCTTCCAGATCCTCGTACTGACCCGTCTTCAGCGACCACATGAAAGCGGCCAGTCCCAGAAGGCCGAGGGCCAACGCCGCCGGCACGAGAAAGACGAGAACGCTCATACCCGATCATCCCCAGCCATGTCCTCGCGAGCGGCCGCCACCGCCGCCGGCGGCCGTATGGCCGGGGGCATGGCGACGCGGCGGAGGCGCAAGGCGTTGAGCGTCACGATCAACGAGGAACCCGACATCGCCACGGCGGCAATGAGCGGCGTGACATAGCCCAGGACGGCGATCGGCACCGCGACGAGATTATAGCCGACTGCGGTCCAGAGATTCTGTTTCATCAGCCTGTAAGCGGCATGCGAGACGTCCAGGGCCGTGATCACCGGCCTCAAACTCTCGCCAAGGAAGACGGCGTCGGAGGCTGCCTGCGCAAGATGGGCCGCCGACACAGGTGACAGCGACACGTAGGCGGCGGCCAGCGAAGGCGCGTCATTCAGGCCGTCGCCGACCATCAACACGCGCCTCCCCTCCGCCTTCAGCGCTTCAAGCCGAGCAATCTTGCCGGCGGGATCGACCTCGGCCTGCCAGTCGGAAATGCCGAGCCTTGCCGCCACGACCGACACGGCCGCCTCACGGTCACCCGACAGGATCATCAGGCGACAGCCCCTCGCGCGGAGTTCGGACGCAATCTCGATCGCGTCAGCCTTGAGGCGTTGGGCAAAAGCGAACACCGCCTTCCGTTCGCCATCGGAAAAGGCGATGAGCGAAGCATCGGGATGCGCGAGGAGCACCGGGGCCGCGGCGGCGTCGTTCACCTCGCAAAAGGAAAGAGATCCGAGCCGTAAGGTGCGTCCCTCAAGATCAACGGTCACACCCTCACCCGTCACCTCGCGGGCTCCCTCCAGAGCGCCACAGGCACCGGATGCGCGAGCCAATGCCTCGGCCAGGGGATGCCGGCTCGAGCGGGCAAGCCGGCCGGCCAACTCCAAAAGATCGTCGGATATGTCGGACCGATTGGCCAGCAGTGGTTCGGGACTGGTCAGGGTTCCCGTCTTGTCGAAAACGACGGTGTCGACGCGCGCAAAGCGCTCGATGGCGGCACCGGCATTGAGCAGGATGCCGTTGCGGAAGAACCGCCCGGCGGCGGTCACCTGCACCGCCGGCACGGCAAGGGCCAGGGCGCATGGGCAGGTGATGATCAGGACGGCGATGGCGTTGACCAAGGCCGTATGCCAGCCCGCGCCGACGGCGAGCCAGCCGATGGCAGTGAGCAATGCGGACAGGTGGACCACCGGCGCATAGGCGCGCGCGGCGCGGTCGGCCAGACGGAGCGTGCCGGACTTCGCCGATTGCGCCTCGCCGATCAGCCGCTCGATCTCGGCCATCAGCGTGCCCTCGACGGCGGCGGTCACCACCACGGTCAGCAGGCCGGCGCCGTTCAGCGTACCGGCGTGAACGACATCGCCGGGCGCGACCGACACGGGAAGCGTCTCGCCCGTGACCAGACTGCGATCGACGTCGGACTGGCCGGAGAGAACCTCGCCGTCGACCGGCAACCGCTCGCCAGGCCGCACGACCACGATATCGCCCGGATGCACGGCGCTGAGCGGCACGCGCACCAGATCGCCGTCGCCCCCACGTTTCAGCGCCGAGTCGGCCCTGAGCGTCGCCAGCGTCTCCGCCTCCACCGCCGTGCGGCGGCGCATGTTCTCGTCGAGGAACCGGCCGAGCAGCAGAAAGAACAACAGCATCAGCGCACTGTCGAAGTAGGCCTCGAGCGCGTGGTTAAGCGTGTTGAAGATCGAAAGGCCCATCGCAAGGCAGACGCCGAGCGAAATGGGCACGTCCATGTTGAGCGACCGGCGACGAAGGGCGGCAAAGGCGCTTCGGATGAACGGCCGGGCTGCGTAGGCCACCGTTGGAATGGCCACGAGCGCGCTCATGAAGTGGAAGAAGTCGCGCGTCTCGGGCGTGATGTCGGTGACGTTGCCGGACCAGACCGCGACCGACATCAGCATGACGTTCATCGCGCCGAAGCCAGCGACGCCCATGCATTTCAAGAGTTCCCGCGCCTCGGCCGAGCGGTTGTCGCGTCGTGTCGCCGGATCGAACGGCTGCGCCGGATAGCCGATTGCCGCCATTCGCTCCAGCACGTCGTCCGGCGTCAGCTTGTCGGGCGAGAAGACGACCGAGGTACGGCGGTTTCCAACGTTGACCCGGGCGCTGACCACGCCCGGCAGGCGACGAAGGCCGCGCTCAATGTCGGTCAGGCAGGCGGCGCACGTGATGCCGTCGACGGCGAGCTCGATACGGCGGCAGCCGTCACGATCGGCGACGGTGTATGCGTCCCAGTCGTGCCCCACGGACCTCCCTTCGGGGTCGCGCTCCAGATCTCCGGCATCCACCGCAATGTTCACGGCGTCTCCCTTCGTCAGCGGGCGAGGCGCAACTGGTTGCGGCTGCGGAAAAGCCGCTCGTCACCCTTGTAGGCCTCGATAGTGAGGTTCCACATGCCGGCCTTCACCCCCTGGAGCATGGCGCGGTAGGTGCCGCTCGCCACCTCGGACAGGCTGGCCGAATGGTCGTGGTTCGGATCAACGGCGTGGGTGAGCCGGACGCGCACGTCAAGGCCATGAAGATCAACCCCGGCCTTGTCGCTGAAGTGGACCTCGACGGAAACGCCCTCACCGGCGGGCCGCACGGCGGCATCCACCGTCCACCCGCGGTCGGCCTGCGCCTTGCCGGCCGCCACCTCGCCTTCGAACTCCTGGCCAGCCTTGTAGCTCGACGCCACCTCGACGCCGGGGAAGGTCGAAACCGCGAAGTAAATGAAAGCGCCATTCACCGCGAAGGTTATGCCGAAGAAGGCCAGGAGCCAGATGAGAACACCCCGCCCGGTCAGACGACGGCCGCGATCTGGTTCTTCGGTGGTAGCGGTCATGAGGTCCATCTCCCTCGCCATATCCAAGCATCTGCCTTTTGCCAGCCGTTCGCAACCTTTGGGATTACGGCCGGCACGGCTCAGTTCGTTGGCGCGGCCTTGAAGAAGTCGGAGGTGGAGGCCTTTTCGCCGTTGTCGGTATCGACGATGTAGAACTCGATCGGCGTCGACTCCGGCAATGCAACTCCCCCTGGGACCATAACCAAAACACGCAGCTCGCGCGTCGTGTCGGCCGATACCTCGATCACCGGCTTGCCGTTGGCCGCCGGCACGCCCTGGGCTTCGACGGTAAAGCCGTCCGGCAAGCCGGAGACGGTAAGCGCGAAATGCCGCTCGTGAGGCCGCTTGTTGATCAGGCGCACGGTATAGCCGTTACGGACGCCACCGTCCGACAGGTTGACGTAGAGCGGGTTGCGGTCGTGCAGCACGCTGACGCCCTGGAAGGCCCGGTTGGCCAAGGTGTAGGTCATGATGCCGCCGATGATGACGATCAGCGCCGCATAGAGAACGGTACGCGGACGCACGATGCGGAAGATCGGCGGCTTCCCCTCGCTGCGTCGGGCGATGTTCATGTCGGTGTCGTAGCCAATGAGCCCGGGCTCGCGGCCGACCTTGGCCATCACCGTGTCGCAGGCGTCTATGCAGAGACCGCACTGGATGCATCCGAGCTGCAGACCCTCGCGGATATCGACGCCGGTCGGACAGACATGCACGCACGCCTTGCAGTCGATGCAGTCGCCGACTTTTGCGCCCGCCTCTTTCGCTTTGGCGCCCGTCCGCACCGACATGCGCGGCTCGCCACGATCCGTCCGATAGGTAACGTTGAGTGCCCACTCGTCGGTGAGCGCCGCCTGGATGCGCGGCCAGGGGCACATGTAGAGGCAGACCTGTTCGCGCATGAAGCCGGCGAGCGAATAGGTCGTGAAGGTCAGGATGCCGATCCAGATATAGACGATCGAGGCGGCATTGCCGGTGAAGATATCCCTGATGATCGTCGGTGCGTCGCCGAAATAGAGCACCCACGCGCCACCGGTACCGACGGCGATCAGCAGCCAGACGAGATGCTTGCCCGCCTTGCGAGCGAACTTGCCGGCGCTCATCGACGCGCGATCCATCAGGATCCGGTCGCGGCGATCACCCTCGAACCAGCGCTCGACGGCGAAAAAGAGATCGGTCCATACCGTTTGAGGGCAGAGATAGCCGCACCAGAGGCGGCCCGCCACGGCGTTCATCAGGAACAGAGCGATAGCGGCAAGCACGAGAAGACCCGTGAGGTAGTAAACCTCCTGCGGCCAGATCTCCACGCCGAAGAAGTAGGCCTTACGGCCGGCAATATCGATCAGGACCGCCTGACCGGGCGCATCGGGGCCGCGATCCCACCGAATGAAAGGCAGGAAGTAGTAAATGCCGAGCGTAATGATCAGCACGGACCACTTGATCGTCCTCAATCGGCCGCTGACGGACGCGGGATAGTTCTTCTTGGCAGCCGCATAGTAGCTGTCGACCTCGGCCGTGACGTGTTCGTCGCCCCGCATGGTAGCTCTATCTCCCGGCGTCCGCCTTGTCGCTCAGGCGGCTCACTTCTAAGTAATCGCCACTATTATTAGCACATTAGCACAAGCTAGAAGTCGTCACGACCGGCGATTTGGTCGCTGCCGCCATGCGCCAGGACGGAGCCGTCGAAACCGTGCCGTTCGTCAGCCGCCCCAACTAGGGCCCCACACTTGCACAGGCTGTTTCGAGCGCGGCTTCCAATCAAAAGGCAGCGGCGGGGATCGCTCCCCGCCGGCTCGATTTCAAGGCATGGGTGAACTCAGGTCCCGCCGCCGAGGTCGTGGACGTAGATCGCCAGCGACTTGATGGTCACCGGATCGAGCTTGCCACCCCAGGTCGGCATGACGCCGCGGTGGGCGTTGGTAATCGTGTTGATCACCGACGCTTCGTCGCCGCCGTAGAGCCAGATCTTGTCCGTCAGGTTCGGCGCACCCAGCTCGTGACTACCCTTGGCGTCTTCTCCGTGACAGCTGGTGCAGTTCTCCGCGAAGATCTGCTTGCCGGCGTCGACATCGGCGCCCTTGACCGAGTTGCCCGAAAGCGACAGCACGTAGCCGGCGACGTTGCGGATCTGCTTGGCGTCGAGCAAACCGTCGGCACCAAAGCGCGGCATGTCGTTCATCCGCGTATCCGGGCTGGTCGACCGGATGCCAACGGTGATGGTGTGCTCGATGTCGGTCAGAGTACCGCCCCACAGCCAGTCGTCGTCCTGCAGGTTCGGGTAGCCCTTGGAGCCCGTGGCGCCAGAGCCGTGACATGGTGCGCAATTGTCGCCGAAGGCGGCTCGTCCCTGCGCCATCGCGAACTCCAGCATCTTGGGATCGTTCTTGATCTCCTCGAGGCTGGCGTTGGCGAGATTCTGCCCGACTTCGTTGCGAGCGGCGCGACCGGCCTCGGCCTCGGCGAGCGCCGAAGCCCGCTGGGAATAACCGAGCCAGCCCTTGGTGTAGGACGAGACGAGCGGGACCGCCGGATAGACGAAGACGTAGCCGACCGCGAAGGCGATACAGGCGTAGAACACCCACAACCACCAGCGCGGCAGCGGATTGTTGAGCTCCTTGATCCCGTCCCACTCGTGGCCAGTGGTCGACACGCCGGTGACCTTGTCGATTTCTTCGTGAGCCATGGCTCAATCCTCCTCAAGCGGGATCTGCGCGGCGTGGTCGAACTTCGCCTTGTTCTTGGGCCAAAGCGCATAGACGCAGATGGCCGAGAAGATCAGGAAGAAGTACAGAAGCCCGCTTTGTTGGGCGAAGGCGGCAACCTGTTCGTAGCTGAAGTCCATGGCAGTCCCTCAACGCAGGTTGGCTTTGTCGTCGTAGGTCGAGAAATCGACCAACGTGCCAAGCATCTGAAGATAGGCGACGAGGGCGTCCATCTCCGTGAGCTTCTTCGGGTTACCGTCGAAGTCGCGCACCACCGTCTTGGGATAGCGGGCGACCAGACCTTCGATCATGCCGTCCGGATTGACCTGAGCCTTGAGATCGGCCTCGGCGTTGGCAATGTCCTCGTCGGTGTACGGCACTCCCTCGAGGCGCAGCGTCTTCATGTCCTCGGCGATGAGATTGGCCTTGAGCGGATTGTCCTTCAGGAAGGGATAGGCCGGCATGACCGAAGCGGGAACCACCGAACGCGGATCGGTGAGGTGGGCGACGTGCCAATCGTCGGAGTACTTGCCGCCGACGCGGGCGAGGTCAGGCCCCGTTCGCTTCGAGCCCCACTGGAAGGGGTGATCGTACTGGCTTTCCGCCGCCAGCGAGAAGTGGCCGTAGCGCTCGATCTCATCGCGCATCGGGCGGATCATCTGGCTATGGCAGAGATAGCAGCCCTCGCGAATGAAGATGTTGCGGCCAGCGAGCTCCAGCGGCGAGTAGGGGCGCATCCCCGTCACCGTCTCGATGGTGCTCTTCAGGTAGAACAACGGCACGATCTCCACCAGGCCGCCGATCGCCACCACGATCAGGATGCCGATCAGGAGAACGATCGAGTTCCGCTCGAACACCGCATGCTTTTGCATGAGACCCATCAGTCGTCTCCTTACTCGGCCGGAGCCAGAGCCACGTCGGCAGCCGGCTTTTCAGCCTCGCCATGGCGAATGGTGAGATAGAGGTTGACCGCCATGATCACCGCGCCGGTCAGGAAGAGGATGCCGCCCAACGCACGAATGACGTAGTAGGGATGCATCGCCTCGACGGTTTCGACGAAGGAGTACTGCAGGAAGCCGAACTCGGTGTAAGCGCGCCACATGAGGCCCTGCATGATGCCCGACACCCACATGGAAGTGATGTAGAGAACGATGCCGAGCGTCGAGATCCAGAAGTGCCAGTCGACAAGCTTCAGGGAATAGACGTCACGCTTGCCATAGACCCAGGGGACCAGGCAGTAGAGCGCGCCGAAGGAGACGTAGCCCACCCAGCCGAGCGCGCCCGAGTGGACGTGGCCGATGGTCCAGTCGGTATAATGGCTGAGCGAGTTGACAGCCTTCACCGACATCAGCGGCCCCTCGAAGGTCGACATGCCGTAGAAGGCCACCGACACGACGAGCAGACGCAGCACAGGATCGGTACGGAGCTTGTCCCAGGCACCCGACAGCGTCATCAGGCCGTTGATCATGCCACCCCAGGACGGCATCCACAGCATCACAGAGAACACCATGCCGAGCGTCGACGCCCATTCCGGCAGCGCCGTATAGTGAAGGTGGTGGGGACCGGCCCAGATGTAGAGGAAGATCAGCGCCCAGAAGTGGATGATCGACAACCGGTATGAATAGACCGGCCGATTGGCCCGCTTCGGCACGAAATAGTACATTATGGCCAGGAAGCCGGCGGTCAGGAAGAAGCCCACCGCGTTGTGGCCGTACCACCACTGCACCATCGCGTCCTGCACCCCCGACCAGACCACATAGGACTTGGAGCCGAAGATGCTGACCGGTACCGCCGCGTTGTTGACGATGTGCAACATGGCGATGGTGACGATGAAGGCAAGATAGAACCAGTTCGCCACGTAGATGTGGGGCTCCTTGCGCCGCCACAGCGTCGCCAGGAAGACCAGGAGATAGGCGACCCAGACGATGGTCAGCCAGAGATCAGCGTACCATTCCGGTTCGGCGTATTCCTTGCTCTGCGTGACGCCCAGCAGATAGCCCGTGCCGGCGATGACGATGAACACGTTGTAGCCGAGAATGACGAACCACGGCGTGACGAGACCGGGCATACGGGCACGGCTGGTGCGTTGCACGACGTAGAAAGACGTCGCCAGAAGCACGTTGCCGCCGAAGGCGAAGATCACCGCCGACGTATGAAGCGGCCGGAGGCGCCCGAAGGTCGTCCAGGGAAGACCGAGATTGAGCGCCGGATAGGCAAGCTCGAGAGCGATCCAGATACCGACGGAGAACCCGGCGAGCCCCCAGAACATGGCAGCAATCGAAGCGAACTTGACCGGGCCGAGATTGTAGTTCGGCTTGCCGTTGATCTCGGCGGGTTCGACATGGCCATCACGGTCGATGAACGACCGAATGATCAGGAAGACGCCGGCCGCCGACGCGATCGCGCCGATGGTGGCATGAAAGGCAAAGACCGGATCCACCGCCTTTCCGGCGGCCAGAACGCAGTAGAGAAAGAGAAGCCCCAGGAAAACCGAATAAGCGGTTTCCTCGAGCGACATCAGAGGTTTGGCCCTCAATGCCGTCATGTTCGTCGCCCCGTGTCTGTCGGAGATCGCCCGCTGTCACCAACGAACGCCTCGCTTCGCCCGTTTGCCGACACTCTAGAATCCCCCGCCCCGAACCTTCGCGTCCAGAGCACGGGAAACAACCTAGTTATGTCTACGCATACCAACCTTGACAAAGGTCAAGCTTGATCCGGCAATGAAGGGGGTTTAGCGCAGTTCTAGACGTTTTGCCTATATCAAAATGGACTAATTATAATGAGCGACACGGATCGGACCGGTGCCGTTGCAATCGAGCCGAACGGACCGACAGCCCGCCAAGGCAAGAGAACCCGGATCGACGATTCGGACCGAAGTTCCAATGCTTGACGCCGATCAATGTGCGAACCTGCAGCCGATGCCTAATGGTTGCTGGGAGTTCTCAGAAAACGCGGGCCGCTTGAGTTCCTGCCCCAAGAACGCCCTTGCACAATAACGCCGCGCATCTCCGCGCAACATGCTGCCGAGCCTCTTTTGGCGAGTGAGAACGCCTCGATAGAGGCTCACCTTTCTTGTTAGGACGCAACTCCGGACGCAAAACCGGTTCCCACTTTCGCTGGAGTTGCTCTAGGATACCCCATGACCCAGCTGGACGAAGCCGTTTCCCTCGAGACACTTATCCGCGCCACCGTACCGCGCTACACCTCCTATCCGACGGCGCCTCATTTCTCGGCCGAGGTTGGAGCGGAAGCCTACGGCGAGCTTCTCGACAAGGCGACTGTGGAAGACGGCCCTGTCTCGCTCTACATTCACATCCCGTTCTGTCATTCGATCTGCCACTATTGCGGCTGCACGACCAAGGCGACCCGGCGCTATGCGCCGATCGAAGCCTATGTCGAGATACTCAGGTCGGAAATCGCCATGGTCGCCGCACGGGTCGGCCGGAGGCGCGTGTCGCACATCCACTGGGGCGGCGGTACACCCAATCTGCTATCGACCGAGGCCTTCGAGGCTATCGTCGGCGATTTCCATCGCTTCTTCAGCATAGGATCGGATACCGAACACGCGATCGAACTCGATCCGCGCAATGTCGGTGAGGGACGGGCGCGCTTCCTCCGCAGCATCGGCATCAACCGGGCCAGTCTGGGCGTACAGGACTTCGATCCAACGGTTCAGGCGGCCATCGGTCGCATCCAGCCCGCCGAAACGGTGGCCGCATCCGTCGAGCATCTGAGAAGCGCCGGCATCGCCTCGCTGAGCTTCGACCTCATATATGGACTGCCCGAGCAGACGGTCTCCTCCATTCAGCGCACCGTGGAGGCGGCCATCGCGCTCGCGCCCGATCGGATCTCCCTGTTCGGCTACGCCCATGTTCCCTGGTTCAGGGCCAACCAGAAGCTCATCGACGCATCAAAGCTGCCGGGCAGCGAACAGCGGCTCGACCTTGAGAGAACGGCCCACAGCTCGATCGCGGCGGCGGACTACACGCCGATCGGCATCGACCATTTTGCGCGACCGAGCGACTCCATGGCCGTGGCGTTGTCGGATCGAACGTTGCGCCGTAATTTCCAAGGCTACACAACCGACCGCGCCGACACGCTCATCGGCTTCGGCGCCTCGTCGATCAGCCGAACGTCTTGGGGCTATGCGCAGAACGTCGCCGACACCGGCAACTGGCGCGAGCGTGTCGTCGACGGTCGGTTCGCAACCGAGCGGGGGCGGGTCTTGACGGCGGAGGACCGCCTCAGGGCCGACGTGATCGAACAGCTCCTGTGCTTTTTCGACGTGGACCTGTCGGCCACTGCGGCCCGCCACGGCGCCGCGATGAGCGTGTTCTCGGCTGACCTTGAGAAGTTGACGCCACTCGTCCATGCCGGCTGGGTGGTCGCCGACGAAGGACGAGTGAGGATTGTTCAGCATGGCGCCGAGCTGGCCCGCCTCGTCGCGTCCGCCTTCGACGCCTATCTCGGCACGGGCGGACGCCATTCGGTGGCGGTGTAGCCAGCGACAGAGCTCAGTGTATGCCGGTCATCTTGCAGACACGGCAGACGTCGACAAGGCGAATGCGATCGTTGCGCTCAATGGCGATGAAGCCGCGTCGCTTGAGATCGGACAGCACACGGCTCACCGTCTCGATGGTAAGGCCGAGGAAGTCGGCGATCTCCTGCCGCGTCATCTTCAGCACCACGAGCTCGGTGTCCGTGTTGTGCCGCTCCGGCCCCGTACAGCCGACAACGCCACGATTCGGAACAAAGCGCATCAGGAAGCTTGCCACGCGCTCGGTAGCCGACTTGCGGCCGAGCAACACGGCGTGACTGTGCAAGGCTTCAATGCGTGTCAGAAGGCACCGATTGACGTGAGCGAGCAGATCAACCGACTGATCGATGTCACGGCGATCCAGCACCCGCACCTCGGCAGAGGTCAGCGCTTCGGCGGTGCAATCATAAAGACCGGTCAGCGAATGGCCAAACAGATCACCCTCGCCGAGGATGTCGACGACCTGGCGGCGCCCATCGCCGAGCAGGCGATAGAGCATGATCTGGCCACTGACCACCTCGTAGAGATGGCTCGCGGTATCGTCCTCATGGAACAGCACGGCGTGGGCGTCAAGACGATCGAACCGCGCGCGCGGCGAGGCGCGGTAGCGGTCCCAAGCACTGTCGTCGACCGGCGCGCGGAGCCGCGTACCGGCATAGCGGCTGCGGTGGCGTCCGCCATCGTAACCACTGGCTGAGAATCCCTCGGCAAAGGACGTCTTTTTCTCAACGAACATCGATCCCTCCTCGATGACTTGCTCGATGTCATGTGGTCGGCAGGCCACCGGAGGATCGAACTGGCCATCCGTCCATGGCCACTCCCTCTCCGTCGACTCGACCGAAACCCGTCCGCTTCGGCCGCACCACTATCGATAGTGACACAATATGGACATAAGCGCCCTGCGGTAATTCGTTTGGTTACTTAACCATCGCAGGAAGGGTTGCCGGCGTCAGAGCCTCAGGGACGACTAAGCAGGTAGAAACAAAGCCCCTCCAACCGCCCCACCAGAGATGCAGGCAGGGGAGCACCACCCGGACAAAACAGGCGCGGACATGGACAATTCCGCCAAAAATCATCGCTCCCTCCATGGGAGGAAGACAAAAAAAGCCCGGAGACCGGGCGACCAGAGCAAAGTCCCGAAAAGGGTCAGGCGGTGATCGCTTCCAGCCAATCGGCTGCTGGCGGCTTGCGAAGGATTTTCACTGCGGCCAAGCCTTCGGTCTCGCGAGCGATTGTTCGCGACGACTTGCCGGAAATGGCGATCACCCTGGGGGTGGCGCCGGCCTTTTCCAGATGACGGACGAGTTCGCCACCACTCATGCCCGGCAAGCCGAGGTCGACGATCATCGTGTCTTCGGGTGTTGGGGGAGCGGAATGAATGAGTTCCTCGGCGCTCGCAAAGACGCGCACCGGCAATCCCGCTCCTGAGAGCAGGGATTCCAGCGCATCGGCGACCGAAGGATCGTCCTCAACAATGATATACATAGGCAACACTCTAAAACTGCGAGACGCAAACCAGTCGCAGGAAAAAGTAGTGTGCCCTGATCATCGAACAATGTTTATCCGTGATCCCCCGTATGCGCAGTCAGCACGATACGGACGAGATCGGCAGCGTTGCGCGCACCGAGCTTTTCCATGATGCGTGCACGATGCACTTCGATGGTCCGCGGAGAGATGCCAAGGCGCCGTCCGGCTTCCTTGTTGGACGCACCACCAGTGATCTCCTGCAGAACATCGCGCTCGCGCGGGGTCAGGTGTTCGGCGCCGGGGAAGCTGAGACCCGGAGTTCCGCCGTTGGCATGGCGGCCGTAAGAGGCGATGGCCTCGCGAACGCGCGTCACCACTGTGTCGGCGTCGAACGGCTTCTCGATGAAGTCGGTGGCGCCGGCCTTGATCGCGCTCACCGCCATGGGAATGTCGCCCTGGCCCGAAATGATGAACACCGGCGAGGGGAAGGTGCCGACATCAATCGAGCGGAGAATGTCGAGGCCTGACTTGCCTGGCATGTGAACGTCCAGCAGCACGCAGGCTGGCTTGTCCGTCTTGAGAGCCGCCAGGAACTGATCGCCATCGGCGAATACCCTGACGCCGTAACCTTCCATCTCGAAGATGACCGACAGCGCGTCGCGCACCGATGCGTCATCATCGACAACGAAGATTTTTCCTTCTGTTTCAGCCATGTCACCCTTCCTCGATCTGAGGATCCCTGAAGACCGCCAGGGTCCCGCCCGGCTAGCCAAGTCCATGGATCGCGTCCGCTCCTCGCGTCCCACTGTCTGCCGTTAGAAAGAGCAGCCATCGCGAGACTCGCGGCGAACTTTGCTTATCTAAGTGTTTATACGGCGAAACCTCCCGCCGCGCCAGTTACCACCCCTTGGATGGTCCCATTGTTTCTTGCCTTCCCACCGACGCCAGCCGCGCCGTCCTGTCACCCCCACGTGTCCTCTTCCGCTTCGTCCGAATGGTGCATCGGCAGCATCAGGGTGAAGGTAGCCCCCTGTCCGTTGCCGCCGGGGTCGGCCATCAGATCGCCGCCATGATTCTGGGCGATCGCCCGGGATATGGCGAGACCAAGCCCCATGCCGGACTTCTTGGTCGTGCTGAACGTTCTGAACAGCGACTTGCCGACGTCCTCGGAAAAACCGGGGCCGCTGTCGGTTACCGAAACGAAAGCCGAGCGATCGTCGGAACCGATGGATACCTTCACCCAGCGCTCTTCGCTCTCCTTGGCCACCTCGAGAGCATTGCGCAGCAGGTTCAGGATGATTTGCTGGATCTGCGTCGCGTCGGCGTCCACCTGAATCGGCGTCATGCCGAAGACGCGACGAATCGTGACTGTGGCGCCTTGCGCCACGAACTCGCTGAGGTCGAGCGCCTCGTTGACCACCTCGCGCAAATCGATGGTGGCCCGCTCCGGGTCGCGCTTCTCCACCATCTGGCGCATGCGCTGGACGATGTGGCTGGCCCGTTCGGCCTCGAGAACCGCCTTGTCGAGCACACCGAGCATCTTGTCGCTCGGCGGCTTTTCGTCGGCATGGCAGGCCCTGACCTGCCGGGCGACGGCCTGAAGATACAGAAGCAGCGCGGTCAGCGGCTGGTTGAGTTCGTGCGCCATGGCGGCGCCCATCTCGTCCATGGCGGACAGGCGCGTCATGTGCACCACCTGCGCCTGAAGTTGGGACACGCGCTGTTCGACGGCGCGGCGCGAGCGAAGGTCGCGCAACACGCCGATATACTGCCGCCCCTCCGCCGTCTTCGCTTCGCCGACCGAAAGTTCAAGCGGGAAGACCGTGCCGTCGCGATGCATGCCGGACACTTCACGGCCAATGCCGATGATCCGCTTCTCGCCGGTGCGGTGGTAGTTGTGCATGAAGCGGTCGTGCGACACCGAGAACTCGGGCGGCATGATCAGCGATACGTTCTGACCGATGGCCTCTTGCGAGGTGTAGCCGAACAGCTGCTCGCAGATCTTGTTGAAGACCAGCATGCGACCAGTCTCGTCGATGACGATGACGCCATCGGCGGCGGTGTCGAGAAGGCTTTCGAAGCGAGCCTCCGAAACCGCGGTCCTGCGGTCCTCAAGTTCTCCCATGTCCGCCTCGCTCTCCCCTTCATCCAGACAGGGCCAAACCTCTGCCCCGAAATCTGTCAAATCAGGAACAGCCCTTCAGTGCAAGTCCGGATGTAACATGCACGACTTCGAAGAAAAAGGAACTGTTCCAGATCAAATTCAAACGCAAATGACCGTAAAAAATCACTAAACGCCAGCGACGGCCTCTCGGCGCGTCGCGAGCCAGGCCGAAAGGCGAGCCAGCGCGATGGTGATGTCTTGCGGATCGCCGGCAAAGCAGAGACGCATGAATCGCTCTCCCCCACGACCGAACGCGGTGCCGGGCGCGATGCCCACACCCGCCTCGCGCACCATGTCGAGGCAGAGCCGGCGCGTATCGCTCTCGCCCTCGAGCGAGAAGAACAGGTAGAAGGCTCCCTCGGGCGGCGACACCGCCACCCCGTCCGCCGCGGCGAGCGCGGCGAGGACGGCCGCCCTGTTGTCGCGCGCCCGGGCAATCTGGAAAGCCAGGAAGTCCTCGCCATTGTCGAGAGCCTCGACGGCGGCGCGCTGCATGAAGACCGCCGTGCCCGAACTCGTGTATTGCACGAGGTTCTGGACGGTGGCGTTGAGGGCGGCCGGCACTTCGATCCAGCCGATCCGCCAGCCGGTCATTGCCCAGTTCTTCGAGAAAGTGTTGACGAAGATAAGCCGGTCTTCCGGCTGGGCCAGAGTGTGAAAGGAGGGGGCAACCCCCATTCCATCCAGGTAGCAGAAGCGACCGTAAACTTCGTCGGCAACAATCCAGATCCCGTGGTGTCGGGCGACGGCCAAAATGGACGCAAGCCGATCGCGGCTGGCGACCCAGCCAGTAGGGTTGCCGGGCGAGTTGATGAAGATGGCGCGCGTCTGCGGCGTAATGGCCGCCTTGAGGTCATCAGGGTCGAGATCCCAGCCCGTCGGACCGAAGCGCATCGGCACTTCACGCACTGTGGCACCGCACAGCGCGGCGGCCGCCGGAGCGTTCGGCCAGGCCGGCGTCGGCACGATCACCTCGTCACCGGCACCGGCGACCAGCGACGCCGCGATCTGGATGGCATGCATGCCGGACGCCGTGACGACGAATCGATCGATGTCGGCCGGCCGGCCGCCGAACGGCCCATAGATCCGATCGTGATACCGACAAAGCGCTTCCCTCAGCTCCGGCAAGCCGGCCTGATGGGTATAGAAGGTCTCTCCGGCCAGCAGCGAGTGAACCGCTGCGTCACGAATGTTGGCCGGGGTTGGCAGGCTGCCCTCGCCAACCCAGAGCTTTGCCGTTCCCGGCCGCCGCAATCCCTCGAGATGAACCTCGACGATACCGCTCGGTGGCGCGTTTCGGGCCGTCGGTCGGATGTCGTCGAGAAAGCTTGCGGCAACGTCGGATATCATTGATATGCCTTGCTCGGATGGCCGGCGGGAATCGCCACCACCCGGGAATATCAGGCCCGCAAAAACGAATCAAAAGGCAAGATACGGAAAAAGCTGCCACGAGCCGCCTGGCCATGGCAGCGTTTCCATCATTCCTTCTTCAGCAGGTCGCGAATTTCGGCGAGCAGGGCGACATCGGCCGGCACTTCCGGCGGCGCTTCCACCACCGGTTCGGAGGCGGTCCTCATGCGATTCATCACCTTCACCACCAGGAACAGAACAAAGGCGATGATCAGGAAGTTGATGGCCAAGGTTACGAAGTTGCCATAGGCAATCGTCGCGCCGGCCTTGCGGGCAGCTTCAAGATCATTTGCCACCGGTGCTCCGGAAAGCTGGACATACAGGTTGGTAAAATCGATGCCGCCTGTGATGAGCCCGATGACTGGCATCAGCAAGTCCGCAACGATCGAGTTGACCAAACCACCGAAGGCGCCGCCGATAATCACACCGATGGCGAGGTCGACCATGTTGCCACGCAACGCGAATTCCTTGAATTCCTTGAGCATGTCCCATTCTCCCCGATGACGCTGAGGGTCAGTGTGATCATGCAGCAGTGCGTGACGGGCGGCCATTCCCCGGAGCGCCATCCAGTGGATTTGCAGTTACAAAGCTGTGGATTTCGCCTCGAAAACGAGGAACCGCTAGATCGGGGCCTCTTCCCGCTCGCGCAGCCGTTCGACGAGATCGAAGAAATGGCGGAACATGCGATCTCCAAGGTTCAAGAACTCCTGGAATCGCCGTTCCTCCTCCGCGTCGAGAAGCGGCGCCCGCGCATGTTTCGCCTCAAGGGCCTCGATCCGCTTTTCGAGCTTCTCGTTCTCCGCCTCGAGTTCGACGATGCGCTCCTCGTAGGCCTTCCGGTCTTCGGCAATCAGCTCGCAGGACCACGCGCCACCGCGCGACGCACAAAGGGCGACATCGCCGGTGCGGCGATCGATCTTGAGATAGTCGCCGACGGCGGGCTGCAGACTATAGCCTTCCTCGGAGGGTGGATTCTGAGCCAGGGCGGCCAAAGGCATGCCTATGGCACTGAACGCAACAAGAGCTGCCAGGATCGCGCGCATGGTGGGACTCCCGGTTGGTCGTTCGCCCCACAGAATACCCCATCGCGCCCTCTCGGGCTGCATTTATTCTCTGCCTCGAGGACACAAGAGCAGGCTTGGCGATCTCAACTACGCCGCGCGCCCGCTTCCTTTTCCTTCAGCAGACCGCTCACCACCGACGTCGTACGGCGCAGCTCCATCAATGCCTGCTCGATTTCCTTTTTTTGCTTTTCGAGGATGGCGATCCGATCGTTGAAGCGGTCAAGCGCGACCTTGAGCTGGGCGACCTGACCGTCGCGCAAGTCGTAGAGGTCGAGCATGCCCTTGATCTCGGTCAGCGAAAAGCCGACACGCTTTCCCATCAACACCAGCTTGAGACGAGCCCGATCACGGCGGGAGTAGAGCCGGTTGAGCCCCTCGCGACGCGGATTGATCAGCCCCTTGTCCTCGTAGAAGCGCAGGGTGCGAAGGGTGACGTCAAACTCGCGGGCCAAATCTCCGATCGAAAACAACGATCCACGGGGATGAAGTCCATCGTCATCCTCGAGCTTGTCGGCAATGACGGCGCCGATCTGCGCTTCGGCGGCCGGCTCGTCGCTTTCGCTCACCGCTATTCCCTCCATACCGATCCGCGACGGAACGGCTTCGCTACCCATCGGTCAAACTGCGCACAAGCTTCCCTTTACGTCAAGGTAGAGGTGGAAATGACTTCCCCATCGTCAGTTTTCGGAGCGTTTTGGTAAGGTTCCGTTCAGAGCGCTTAAAAAGCAGCAAAGAACGACCGTGCGGTTAACCGGGTGTTTACCCTGTTTTTGCAAATTGCCCAATGAATGCATCCTGGCGGCGATCCGTCCCGGCGGCTCGTGCCGCGAGAACGGCGTTGCGAACGGGGAGAACAATCATGGCGTCGCGGGCTACGTCTCGTTTGAACAGCGGAATGGGCGGAGCGAGCCAGTACGATCGGGAGCCGAGCGACTTCGGCTACGGATCGGAACGCGACCGACAGGACGGTGATCCTGTAGATCGTATCCTGACATCGCTAGACCGGCTCGGGGAGCGCATTCGCACGCTCTCCCCAGTCGACGACCGGCGTGCATCGAGACCGATGCCTCGCGCCTCCGAACCCGACGACCTGCAACGGGCCATCGAGCAGATCTCGCGTAAGCGTGACGCCTTCGATCCCGCCCGCGTCAGCCGCCGCGAGGGTGCAGATGTCGCCGAACTCGGCGCCCGGGTCCGCGCCCTCAGCCAGGAAATGAACGCCGAGCGGCGGCGGAAGCCCGCTTTGAACGATGGTCTCGCCACCGAAGTGGCCGACCTTCGAGCCGAGGTCGAAAGGCTGATCGAAACGAATTCGGGAAGATCCCTGGAGGGCGCTTTCGATACGCTGGTAGCGCGTCTCGACGACATTCGCACATCTGTGGACAATCCTCGCCTTGTCGGCGATCTCGTGCAGCGTCTTGCCGAGATTCGTCGATTGATCGCCACGCTGCCGTCAGGCGATCAGGTCGGCGTCATCACATCGCGCCTCGACCGCCTCGCCGAACGCCTCGACCAGGGCCTTGGAGATCAGCGCGTGCTCGGCGATTTCGGCCGCAGCCTGTCCGATCTCGCCGCCGCAGTGGCCCAGCTCGACAAACGTGAAGTGATCGCCGCCATCGAGCGCCGCCTGGACGATGTCGCCGGCAGCATCCGCGCCATCGAGCGTGACGTCGGAGACTTTTCGCTCTGGAAGGACGGCCTCGACCGGCAGAACGCCACGCTGTCGCAGGTTGCCCAGCGCTCCGAGCAGTTGCCTCGCTTCGCACATGAGTTGGAGCGGCAGTCGGCGTCCATCGAGCGCATTGCCCGCTCGACCGAGGGGCTACCGCGCCTTGCCGAGGAGATCGACGGCCTGCGCCTGTCCCTTGACCGCGCTGGCGTAGCGCTCGATGCCGACGCCATCCGGGCGCTTGACGAGAGGTTCGCCGAACTCGGTCGATCACTGGAAGCGCAGCTCCGGCCCGCAAGCAGTGGCCTGCCGGACGACCTTTCGGCGGCCTTGTCTCGCATCGAAGCCAAACTCTCAGCCCCGGTGCCGACAGGACGCATTTCGGAGATTGAGGACAGAATCGCCGTCCTGACACGGTCGATGGCCGATATCGACTTCGCGACCAGCAAGGACGTATCCGCGCTCGAGAGAGCGGTGGAGCACCTCAGGGACGACGTGCTGGCCGCGGCCGGGCGCCCCGATGCCGGCCTTGCTTCCGATGTGCGGACGCTGGTCGAGCGACTTGATCGGCTGGATGCTCCGGCGATCGGCGCCGATGCCTTCGAGCGGCTGGAAAACCGCATAGCCGACATTGCGAGCCGGCTCGAAACCCGGCCGAACGAAATCTCCGCCCTGGCCGAAGCGCTTGAGCGGCTTGACGCCACCATGTCGAGCTCGCTGTCGGTGGAGGCCATCGCCGATCGCGTCGCCGCGGCCGCCGGCCGGAACGGTGAAGACGGCCCGGTTCGCCTTGCCAACGTCGAGGCCGGCATCAACCGGCTGGGCGAAGACCTGAGAGCCGACGCCGAACGCGACCGTGGCTTGCTGCTTGCCATCGGACAGACGGTGGAGCGACTGGCACTTCGGGAAGTCGGCGAGGATGGAGCTCGGACCGAAGCCTCCGAGACGAACTCGTCGCACGGCAAGAAGGACAACTGGGAAGAGATAGAGCAGGCGCTCACCCGGCGGGTGCCGCCGGTCGCGGAGAGTGAAGAGAGCGAAGACCTGCCGCGCATTTTCGGTCGCAAGCCGTCGCCCGCGCCACGCGTCGAGCCTCAGTTGGGCAAGCCCCCGTTGGCGGACGGCGACGAGCCGGTACTGCCGCCCGGCTTCGACGTCAACAAGCCGCTCGAGCCCGGGTCGGGCAAGCCACGTTTGCCAAAGTCGGCTCCAGCGGCCGAACGACCGGCCGTTTCCGATGCGACACGCGCGCCGACCAAGGCGGACTTCATCGCCGCTGCGCGGCGGGCCGCCCAAGCGGCCGGCAGCGGTGCGCAGGAGGACGCCGGCAAGCAAGATGCTCCTGCGAGCGGGAAATCGCGCTTCGCCCTGCCAAAGGTTGGCTTCAACCTGCGCAAGATGGCGATGGCCGCCGCCGCGATTCTGATCGTGCTCGGCCTTGCCAAGATCGCCACCGACACGCTGAACCGCTTCTCGACGTCCGACGCGGCACCGGCGGCGGTTCCCGCCGCACCGGAGCCGACGGCGTCCACCTCGACGGCTCCGGAAGCGCTTGCCCCGGCTCCGGTCGTTCAGTCGCCTGCTCCCGAACCGCAAGCGACAGAACCGTCGTCCGAGACCGCACCGGCAATCATGCCTCCCGCCAGCTCCGAAATGGCGCCGCCGCAGGCAACGACACCGCCCGTCGGCTTCTCGCAAATGCCGTCGACGCTGCCGACCGATGGGTTTGTCCCGACCTCCGAGTCCCCGCAGGCTTCGGCGGAGACGTCGACGGCTCCGGTCGCCACGCCACCTCCCAGCTTGCCGGAGGCCATGGGGTCGAAGGCACTGCGCGACGCCGCCGCCAGTGGCGATCCACAGGCCGCCTTCGAGGTCGCCTCCCGCTTCGCTGATGGTCGCGGTGTGCCGCAGGATCTGTCCGCTGCCATCGACTGGTATCGCCGTTCGGCCGAGGCAGGTCTTGCGCCGGCTCAATACCGGCTCGGCAGCATGTACGAGAAGGGCGTCGGCACGGCGCGCGACGCCAAGACGGCCGCCGAATGGTACACGAAGGCAGCCGCTCTCGGGAACGCCAAGGCCATGCACAACCTCGCGGTGATCAACGCGGAAGGTGGCCTCGGCAAGCCCGATTATGCGCAAGCCGCCAAGTGGTTCCAGGATGCCGCCGAGCATGGCATTCGCGACAGCCAGTTCAACCTCGGCATTCTCTATGCCCGTGGGCTCGGCGTGCCACGTGACCTTGCTACCTCCTACAAGTGGTTCGCCCTGGCGGCCACCGGCGGCGACGCCGACAGTGCCAAGAAGCGCGACGACATCGCCCAGGTGCTTTCCAAGGACGACCTTGCCCGCGCCCGCCTCGCCGTCGAAACATGGGTCCCCAAGCCTCTCGACCCCAAGGCTGAGGATGTGCCACCGACCGATCCGGCCTGGGCTGCACCAGCCGAACACACCGCGTCGGTGGACACGTCGAGGACAATTGCCCGGACTCAGGCCATCCTTGCGAGCCTCGGCTTCGATGCCGGCCCCGCCGACGGCAAGATGGGCCGCAAGACGCGCGACGCCATCGCCGCCTTCCAGACGTCGAAAGGGATGCCCGCTACCGGCGAGATCGACAGGGCGCTGATCGAGGCGCTCGGCATGCCGACCATCTAGCCAAGATTGGCGACGGACTTCAGCCCCCGGGAAATGCTTCGGCATCCCGGGGGGTTTCTTTTTACCACATCGAAGCGTTTTTTCGCCGGAAAGACGTGGCACAAGCGGTTCCGTTGCACTTTCGCAAGGGGTTAGGAGCTAATACTGGCCGCCAACCGCCTTTGAACGGATGACGGGCCGTGGATCTTTACCTGCCGATCGCCGAAATGCCGATGAACCTTTTCCTGTTACTGGGGATGGGCGCGGCGGTCGGGTTCCTGTCCGGCATGTTCGGCGTGGGGGGCGGCTTCCTGCTGACCCCGCTCCTTATCTTCTCCGGCATCTCTCCAGCCGTCGCCGTCGCGTCGGTGTCGTCGCAGATCGTCGCCAACTCGACCTCGGGCGTTCTCGCCTACTTGCGCAAGAAGACGGTCGACCTGAAGCTCGGCCTCTTCCTCACGCTTTCCGGCATCATCGGATCGGCGATCGGCGTCTGGGTCTACGGAGCCCTGCGCGGCATCGGCCAGCTCGACGTGGTCATCGCTCTCTCCTATGTCGCCTTCCTCGGCACCATCGGCATGCTGATGGTCGTGGAGGCCGTTCGGGCCATTCTCGCCAAGCAACGCGGTACGCCTCTGCCGGTTCGCCGCCCCGGCCAGCACAGCTGGATCGCCGGTCTGCCGCTGCGCGTTCGTTTCCATCGGTCGCGCCTCTACATCTCGGCGCTGCCGGTCATTGCACTGGGAGCGTCCATCGGCTTTCTGGGTGCGCTGCTAGGTATCGGCGGCGGCTTCATCATGGTGCCCGCGCTCATCTATCTTTTGAAGGTGCCCACCACCATCGTCATCGGCACGACGCTGTTGCAGACGCTCGGCACCATGGCTTTCACGACCTTCATGCAATCGGCCACGAACCAGACCGTGGACGTCATCCTCGGTCTGGCCCTGATGGTCGGCGGCGTTGTCGGCGCTCAGTTCGGCGCCCGGGTCGGTCAGTCGCTGCGTGGCGAGACGCTGCGTCTGCTGCTCGGCCTTCTCGTGCTGTCGGTAGGGCTCAGATTTGCCGTCGACCTGGTGGCGAGACCGGATGAGCTCTATTCGATCAGTCGGCTGGGAGGGGGCTGAGATGACCGTCCGCGCCCTTCTCGTCGCCATTGTATTCTCCGTCATCCCGTTGCGCCTGCACGCCGAGACGCTGGTGACGGCGCTCTCCACCGAACGCGTTTCCATCGAGTCCAACTTCACCGGCTCGGGTGTCGTCATCTTCGGCACCGTGGAACGCGACCGGCAGACCGTTGCCCGTGCCGAGCCCTACGAAATCGTCGTGACGCTGACCGGCCCGCTTCGCTCCATGGTCGCCCGCCGCAAGGAGAGGGTGGCCGGCATCTGGATCAATCGCGCATCCAGCGAGTTGCCACGCGTGCCGTCCTTTCTGGCCATCGCCACCACCGCGCCAATGGTCGACGTGGCCGGCAACCGCGTGCGTGCCGGCCAGGGTCTGGGCTTCGACATGCTGCCGACGCGCGGCCTGCCGGACGCGCTGCCGCCTATCCGGACCGAATACGATGCCGCCTTCCTGCGGCTGATGCAGAAGCAAGGCCTGTTCAAGCTCAACGAAGGCAGCGTCGAGTTCCTGTCGTCACAGCTGTTCCGCGCGCCGATCGAGCTGCCGGCCAACGTGCCGATCGGCTGGTATACGGCTACCGTCTACCTGTTCTCGGGTGGAGTGCTGCTTGCCAAGACGACGCAGGATTTCTCGATCCTGAAGGGCGGCTTCGAACAGACGATCACGAACCTTGCCCACCGGGAGCCTGCTCTCTACGGTCTAGCCACCGTGATCGTCGCCTGCCTTACCGGATGGCTGGCGGGCGTGGCCTTCAGAAAAGACTGAGCGCCGTCAGTCGGGAAGAAACTCGGCCGAGCGCACCGGATAGACGCGGCCATCCGACAGCATCCAGGCAATGAGACGCGACCGTTCGAACAACCCCTTGAATGCCGCATCCATGACGTTGAGTCCGCCCGTGTAGGCGCCGAAGGCGGGCAACAGGCAGCGGCTGCCATCGCAGACGAAGGCCCTGCGGCGAACCGAACGGGTTCGGCCTACCTTGGCCGCCGGGTGCAAGTGACCGGCCACCTCGCCCAACGCCCGACCGGGACGCGGTTCATGCCGGAAGACGAGGGGTCCGATGACGATCTCGGCGACCGGCCGTCCGCCGAGCCCGGCGGGAGGCGACGGATCGTGGTTGCCTGCCACCCATGTCCAGTCGACCGATCCGACCAACGCCGAAAGCGCCTCAAGATCGGCGGGGGCGAGACGCGCCTCGGCATCGCCGTCGTGGAAGCTGTCGCCAAGCGCGATGACCCTCTCCGGACGAAGTCGACCGATGACTTCCGCCAACGCGCGCAGTGTCGCTCGCGTATCATAGGGCGGCACGAAGCGGCCACGCACGCCATGCGACGAGCCCTTTTCGAAGTGCAGATCGGCGACGACCAGCAACCGCTCTTCCGGCCAGTGGAGCACGCCCGAAGCATCGAAGCGCACAGCGGCGCCGTTGAGGTTCACCAGTCCGCCGGCAGTCAGCACGTCGTCGTCTCCCTGTTTCTCCCTCAGCGCCGTCACGCCATGGCCTCCCGAATGATCTCGTCGGCCGCCTGACGCAAGACGTCCTCGTCGGCCTCGCCGGCAACCCGCTCGCCGCCGATCTCCAGCATGATCGGCACGGCGAGAGGCGAAATGCGGTCGAGCCGCTTATGGACGATGCGGCCATTGATTCGGGAGAGCATATCGGAGAGGCGGCCGAGGTCCAGAAGGCCTGACGATGCGTCGGCCCAGGCAGCCTCCAGCAGAACATGGTCGGGCTGATGCTCGCGAAGCACGTCGTAGATCAGGTCGGTGGACACCGTCACCTGTCGTCCGGTCTTCTGGGCGCCGATGGCGTTTTTCTCGACGAGGCCGGCGATCATGGCGCAGGACTTGAACATGCGCTTCAGAAGATAGCTCTCGGCCATCCAGGCTTCCAGATCGTCGCCCAGCATATCCGGCTCAAGAAGACGCGACAGTGTCGGCTCGCCACGGACGAACGCAGCGCCGACATCGGCCGCGCACCAGACGCCGATCACATAATCGGTGGCGATGAAGCCGAGCGGCTTCTGGCCGAAACGTTCGAGCCGGCGGGTCAGCAGCATTCCGAGTGTCTGGTGGGCGAGCCGCCCTTCGAACGGATAGAGCGCCAGGAAATAACGTCCGCGATGAGGAAAAGTCTCGACCAGGAGCTCGTCTGGCCTGGGAAGGAGGGAATGATCCCGCTGCAGCTCAAGCCAGTCTCGCACCGGCGTCGGCAGCTTGTGCCAGGACGAAGGGTCGGACAGCATTTTCCGGACACTGGCTGCGAGAAAGGTGGAAAGCGGGAACTTGCCCCCGGCATAGACGGGAATGCGAGGGTCGCTCGACCGCGCCCGAGAGACGATCACCTCGGTCTCGCGCATTCCCTCGAAGCGAAGCACTTCGCCGGCAAACAAAAAGGTATCACCGACTTTCATCTGCTCGCAGAAGTATTCTTCCACCTCTCCGAGCAGCCGGCCGCCCATCACCGGTCCACGCCCGCGCGCCTTGCCGCCGAGCCTCACCTTCAGCATCGGGCTCTCTATGATGGTGCCGACATTGAGGCGATAGGCCTGGGCGAAGCGTGGGTGAGTGAGACGCCATGTGCCATCGGCGGTCAGCTTGATCTTGGCGTAGCGCTCGTAGGCGCGCAGGGCGTAGCCACCGGTGGCGACGAGATCGACCACTCGATCGAACCGCTCGCGATCAAGATGACGATAGGAGTAGGCGGAAGCGACCTCGGCATAGAAATCATCGGCGCGAAACGGGCCGGCCACAGCCCGGCCAAGCACATGCTGGGCGAGTACGTCGAGCGCACCATCGCGGATCGGCGGCGTATCCTGAGCGCCGATATAGTTGGCGTCGAGCGCCGCCTGGCATTCCAGCACCTCGAAGCGATTGGCCGGCACGAGAAGCGCCGTCGACGGCTCGTCCATGCGATGGTTGGCGCGACCGACGCGCTGGGCGAGGCGGCTGGCTCCCTTCGGAGCTCCAATGTGGATCACGAGGTCCACATCGCCCCAGTCGATGCCGAGATCGAGCGTCGAGGTGGCGACGACCGCCCGAAGCCGGCCGTCGGCCATCGCCGCCTCCACCTTGCGCCGCTGGCCAACGTCGAGCGAACCGTGATGGAGGGCGATGGGCAGGTTGGCGTCATTGAGCCGCCAAAGCTCGGAAAAGACCATCTCCGCCTGGCTGCGCGTGTTGACGAAGATCAGCGTCATGCGCCGACGATCGATTTCCGCCAGCAGCCCCTCATAGGCATAGCGGGCCGAGTGCCCAGCCCAGGGGATCGACTCGTCCGCCTCGAAAATGCGGATATCCGGTTGGGCGCCGCCGGCGACGGTGACGACCTCTGAGAGAGAGAGCGGCTCACCGGATGTCTGAGGTACCAGCCAGGCCCGCAGCTCGTCCGGTTCGGCAACCGTTGCCGACAGGCCGACGGTGCGTATGCCCGGCGCTATGGCCCTGAGCCGGGAGAGACCGAGCGCCAGAAGGTCGCCACGCTTGCTGGTGACCAACGCATGCAACTCGTCGAGAACGACCGTCTTGAGGTCCTCGAAGAAGGTTTCGGCATCGCGCGCAGCGAGCAGCAACGCCAGTTGCTCGGGCGTGGTAAGCAGGATGTCGGGCGGGATCAGTTTTTGACGCTGGCGACGCGAAGCGGATGTGTCGCCTGTGCGCGTTTCGATGGCGATGTCGAGCCCGATTCCCCCGACGGGCGTCTCAAGGTTGCGCTCGATATCGACGGCCAGCGCCTTGAGCGGTGATATGTAGAGCGTGTGAACGCCTCGCCGCCGCGTACCTGGCTTCCACTTCGGCCGTGCGGCGAGATCGACAAGCGACGGTAGAAAGCCGGCCAGCGTCTTGCCGGCGCCGGTCGGCGCGATCAGAAGCACCGAGCGGCCGGCAAGGCCGTGCTCGAGCAGTGCAAGCTGATGGGCACGCGGGCTCCAGCCACGCGATGCAAACCAGGCCTCGAACTTGGGCGGCAGAAGATTCGTCTCGTTCACAGCGGGAGTAAGCCCGATTCACGCGAACAAGTGAAGAACATTCGTGCCCGGAACTCATCGTCGCCAACGGAACGCCCCCCCTCCGGACGGCTCGGAGCGACGTCAAACGGCAGCTGTCAGCACCACCAGCCCCTCGATCGGCGCACCGCGGTCGTAACGGAGGGTCGCACGTCGGAGATCGAGGACGGCGAGCCCGGCCTCCGCCGAGACAGACCGGATATAGGCTTCGCTGTGCGCATAGCGCAGGCTGTCGCGCAGGACGAGGTCATCGCCAGTCGACTCCTCGACCGAGAAGGCGAACAGGCAGCCAGAGGCGAGGTGAGCGGAGATTTCACCGAAGAGATCGCCGAGCGCCCCGACGTAGACAAGCACATCGGCGGCGGTCACGAGGTCGAAGCTGCCTTCGCACCGACGAAGGTAAGCCACCACGTCGGCGACTGCCAGCGCTTGATAACGGCGTTCGGCGTCTGCGCGGGCGATCATTTCCGGCGACAGGTCGCAGCCCGTGAAATGATCGACGCGCCCCATCAGCGCCTCGGCCATCAGCCCGGTGCCGCAGCCGAGATCTAGTCCCCGCGAAAAACGCCCGCCGGGTCGAGCTTTGTCGATCAGGTCTGCGATCAGCCAGGGCGCCCGATAGCCCAGGTCCTCCACCAGAGCCGTTTCGAAGCGATCGGCGTAATCGTCGAAGAGACCGCGAACGTAGGCGGCAGGCGGAGCGTCGGGAACCTCTGCAAAGCCCAGGGCGGCAAGCCTCAGCGACGCGCCGAACAGCCCATCATGGTCGCGTTTTGCCGCCTCGCGAAGAAGCGGTTCGGCCTCATCCCGGCGGCCATTGGCGGCCAGGGCATCTGCCGCGCCAATCAGGGCTGGCAACCAACCAGGCGAGCGTTCGAGAGTTTGCAGAAACAGATCGGCTGCCGCCGCGGCATCGTCGGCCTCGAGGTAGGCTCGGGCATACTCGTAGCGGCGGTCGGCGAGAAGGTCCCCGGAAGAGGATACATGCAAGATGGCGGCACTCGGCGGAAATGGCGCCGGGTCATCTCGCTAAAGCGAACCGCCGTCAAGATGGAATCCACCGAGGACTTCGCGATTTACGCCAGCTTGCGATAGCGAACGCGGGCCGAGTGCTCGATGGCGGCAACGGCCAGCTTGTCGAGGGCGAAACGGTCCTCCAGCATCTGGAGGAAAACCAGCTCCTCCTGCTTGACGTCGACATCGGACGCGGCGACCTCGACGGCGAGCGCGTAGGCCGTCTCGTAGAGGCGCTCGGGCAGCGACATGGCCACCCGGTCGAGGATGTGGTCGATGCCGTTCACCGACTTCAGGTTGGCCGAGCAGGCGTCGGCGATTTCGCCGACCGAACCGTCGAACCCCTGGAACACCGGCAGGAAGCCGATCAACCGCTCGAACTGATTGAGCTCGCGTTCGGTCATGTTGCGGTCGGCGATGGCGGTGGTGACCATCACCCAGATCAGCGCCTCCTGGGCGGACAACGGCTTGTGCATGGATTCCTCGACCAAGAGTCAAACGAGCCCCTATTTGGGACGCCACCTGAAAAAGCGCAAGCATCCTCTCGGCGGAATCGACCTAAAACTTGCCCTCGTCCTTGACGTTTCAGGGCCTCCTCCCTACTGTCCCGCGCGCCCGGAAACTCCGGGTTTTCTCGAATAGAGGCAACCGATGGCAACCGTTTCTTCAACCCTGCTCTCCGATCCCGCGCTTCTCGCTGCGGCCGGCCGTTCCAAGGCCTGGCCCTTCGAGGAAGCCAAGAAGATCGTGGCGCGGATCGAGAAACGGAAAGATAGCTCGAAGCCGGTGATCTTCGAGACCGGGTATGGGCCATCGGGCCTGCCGCATATCGGCACCTTCGGCGAGGTGGCGCGCACCACCATGGTTCGTCATGCCTTCCGCGTCCTGACCGGCGACAGCGTGCCGACGCGCCTGCTCTGCTTCTCGGACGACATGGACGGCATGCGCAAGGTGCCGGACAACGTCCCGAACCCCGAGCTGCTCAGGGCCAATCTCGGCAAGGCGCTGACCAACGTGCCGAACCCGTTCGACAACGGCTACCCGAGCTTCGGCCACAACAACAATGCCAAGCTCCGGCAGTTTCTCGACGCCTTCGGCTTCGACTACGAGTTCATGTCGGCCACCGAGGAGTACAAGAAGGGCACCTTCGACGACATGCTGCTGCGCATGCTGGCGAAGTACGACTCGGTGATGGAGATCATGCTGCCCGTTCTTCGCGAAGAACGGCGCAAGACCTATTCGCCGTTCCTGCCGGTGCATCCGAAGACAGAAGTCGTCATGCAAGTGCCGGTCGAGGAACGCAACCTCGAGAAGGGCACCATCGTCTGGACCGATCCGGCGACCGGCGAGCGCTTCGAGACCCTGGTGACGGGGGGGCACGCCAAGTGCCAGTGGAAGCCGGACTGGGCGCTCCGCTGGGCGGCGCTCGGCGTCGACTACGAAATGAGCGGCAAGGACCACATCGACAACGTCAAGACGTCGTCGCGGATCTGCAAGGTGCTGGGCGGCATGCCGCCGGAAGGCTTCAACTTCGAGCTGTTCCTCGATGAGAACGGCGAGAAGATCTCCAAGTCGAAAGGCAACGGTCTCACCATCGACGAGTGGCTGACCTACGCTTCGCCCGACAGCCTGGCGCTCTACATGTTCCAGAAGCCGAAGACGGCCAAGCGGCTGTTCTTCGACGTGATCCCGCGCGCCGTCGACGAGTATTTCGCTTTCCTCGAGAAATACCCGGCGATGGACGCCGACCAAAAGCTGACCAACCCGGTCTGGCACATCCATTCCGGGGAGCCGCCGGTGACGCCGGTGCCGGTCAGCTTCTCGATGCTGCTCAACCTCGTGTCGGCCAGCCATGCCCACGACAAGGCCGCTCTCTGGGCCTACATCGGCCGGCATTCGCCGGGGGTGACGCCGGAGACGCATCCGAAGCTCGACGAGCTCTGCGGCTATGCGCTGGCTTACTACCAGGACCGGGTGAAGCCGTTTGTCACCTTCCGCGCACCGGATGACGAAGAGAGGCAAGCGCTTGCCAAGCTTCGCGAGGCGCTCGACGCGCTGCCGGTCACGACAGCCGGGGAAGCGATCCAGGACGTGGTGCTTTCGGTGGGGCGGTCGTTCCCGCGCTTCCAGGATCCGTCCAAAAAGAGCCCGGACGGCGGACCGGGCGTCAGCCTGGAATGGTTCGCGACGCTCTATCAGGTGCTGCTCGGCCAGGAGAAGGGCCCGCGCTTTGGCTCCTTCGTCGAACTCTACGGCCTGAAGGAGACCGTGGCGATGATCGACGCAGCTCTTGCGGGCACCCTCGGGCGGACCTGAGGACCGAAACAGAACAGGATCGAGGGCCGGCGTTCGCGCCGGCCTTTCTCACTCGTCCGATGGCGACAAGCTGCCGTCGCCGTAGCGGCCGAGCTTTTCACGCTTCGCCTTGGCCGCATAGGGGGCCAGCAGAGGGTCGGTGGGGTCGACCGGCTCGGCCCAGCCCCGGCTCACCATGAACAGCGAGAGATTACGGCTGCCGGCCCAGCAATCCGCAGCGCTCTCACCATCTTCACCCTGGGGAACGATGCCGACGCAGCCGACCGATCGGGGCCCGATCAGCCGGGCGAGATCGGCACGAGCCCGCGCGCCGCAGCTCCAGCGGCCGGCCGCCCCATCGCAGGTCTCGGAAAAGGCAAGGCCGGTGATGCCGGCCAGATGGACGACCAGCGCCTGCCGCTCGCGCACGGCTCGGAAGCGAGCGGTGTCGAGCACGGTGATACGGGAGAACAGCGCTTCGAAACTCTCCGGAGGCAAAGGCGCCGACGGCAGGTCGGGAGCTCGCGCATCGGACGCCGAGCCCAGGGCAACCTCGACAGGCGGCGGCGCCTTGGCGGCAAGCGGCTGCCTCAGGACAGGCGGCGATGGCAGACGGCCGAAATCGAGTATGGTCGGCCGGACTTTCGCCAGATCCTCCCGCTCGGCATCCGCCGACAGCCAGAGCAGCGCTGCGGCGGTCAGCGCAGAGCCGGCCACCAAAGGCGCCATGCAACCCATGAGAAAGCCGTGCCGTTTCTGTCGAGCCATCGCCTGAGACGTTTCCTTTGCCGGAGCGTGTGCCGCGGAAAATGCTGGATTCTCGCTATACGAGCAAGCTGTCGCCGAGCTTGGCTGTTCTGCATCGGCATCAGAGGCCTATAGTCGCCTTTACTCTCGCGTACATCGGAATGGATTCCCATGCGCAAAGCGATTCTCGTTCTGATGCTTCTCTTTCCCGTGGCGGCCCAGGCATTGCCGCTTTATCCGTCGATGCCTCAAAGCGAGCGCTACGTGGCCCTTGATTCGTTCTGGACCGAATGGAAGCGACTCTACCTGCGCGAGGGCTGCGGCGGCGCCTATGTCGCGACCTCCGGTGACGGCAAGACGACCTGGGGCGGAAGCGCCTCCAACACGCTGACGGTATCCGAAGCGCACGGATACGGCATGCTGGCGCTGGTTCAGATGGAGGACCGCGATCCGGACGCGCATCGACTCTTCGACCTGATGCAAGATTTCTTTCTGGCGCACCCCGCAGTTTCCGATCCCGGTCTCATGGCATGGAATCAGACGCGCGATTGCCGCGATGCGCCGGACGGCGGTAACCGTTCTGCATCGGATGGCGACCTCGACATAGCGCTGGCGCTCCTGAAGGCCGATCAGCGCTGGGGGGAATATGGCGCGCTAGCCGCCTCCGTCCGGACGGCCGTACTTGTTCGCGAAGTTACCCCCGACGGCATGATCATGCTCGGCGACTGGGCACGGAGCGATGAAGACGGCACCTATGCCGGCTCTTCACGATCCTCGGACTTCATGCCGGCGAGTTTCGCCGCTTTCGCAGCCGTTGGGGATCGGGATGCCAAACGGTGGAGTGAGCTTCGCGATCGGGGCTATCTCGTCTGGGGGAGACTTTCCCGGCAATACGCCCGAAAGACAGGCCTTGTTCCCGATTTTCTGACCGGTCTGCCGGACGAACCACATCCCGTTCCGACCAACTTCCTCGAGGGTCGTTTCGACGGCGCTTTCTCCTGGAACGCTCTGCGCTTTCCCTGGCGGCTGGCCCTCGACTTCCTAATGACAGGCGACGAGCGCGCGGCCTCCCATCTGGTCACGATCAATCGATGGATCCAAACGGTGAGCGGTGGCGATCCTATGCGGATCGCTACGACCTATCGCCTTGACGGACGGGTTCCTCCGGACCAGGACAGGGGATCGGCGGCTTTCATCGCCATGTTCGCGGCCGGCGCCATGGCGGGAAGCAACAACGCTTCCGCAGACCAGGCATGGCTCGATGCCCTGTGGGCCGCGTTGCTGGCAAGGCCCGCGGCCAAGGAGGACTATTACGGCAACACCTTGAAACTGCTGGCAATGATTGCGCTTTGCGGAGAGACACCGCCCCCCTGACGCTGCCGTCGGTTCCATGCGGGGCGTTTCCTGCCAAGGAGACTGCACCCGTCATTCCGGTCCTTTGCACCGCTCTCGTCAAATTGCTCTTGCCAGACACGGCCGCATGCCTTTACTCCGGCCCGTGCTCATAGCCCGTCGGCTCGGCCAAGAAGCCCTCCCTTAACCGGTGAACTTCATTCCGTCCGAGTGAACTGGCAACGCCGATTGAACCTACGAAAAAGCCACGGCCTTTCGGAGCCCCGCCCATGGATCGTCTCGTCTACAAGATCGCCCCGCGCGCACTTTGGGAAGCAGCCGAGGCAACCGGCGTGTTCGCCGGAGCCTCCGTAGACTTCGAGGACGGCTTCATCCATCTGTCATCGGCCGCGCAGGTGAAGGAGACGGCACGACTCTACTTTGCCGGCCAGAACGATCTCCTGCTCGTCGGCGTCGAGACGAGCACTCTTGGTGAAGCGCTGAAGTGGGAAGCCTCGCGCGGCGGCGACCTCTTCCCTCATCTCTATGCGCCTCTTGAGTTCTCGGCGGTGGAATTTGTCGTCCCCCTTCCGCTCGGACCTGACGGCGCCCATCAGTTTCCCGACCTGGAGACCGGCCGATGAACCTTTCCGAACTGATCGGCTCGTTCAGTGCTTCCATGCTCCGGCGTTGCGATCCGGAAGTCGCCCACACGCTTGCCATCTCCGCCATGCGTCTCAACCTGGCCCCCGGCTTGCCGAAGGTGGTGGACGACCGCCTGGCCACCAGTTTCTTCGACATGAGGCTCGATCATCCGATCGGGCTGGCCGCCGGCTTCGACAAGAACGCCGAGATCGCCGATGCGCTGTTGAACCAGGGCTTCTCCCACGTCGAGGTCGGCACCCTGACGCCGCGGCCGCAGCCGGGCAATCCGAAGCCGCGCATCTTTCGTCTGCCCGAGGCGAACGCGGTGATCAACCGCTGCGGTTTCAACGGCAAAGGGCACGCCCATGCCCTGAAGCGGCTGGAACGGCGAGGTGGGCGGCCCGGCGTCATCGGCGTCAATGTTGGCGCCAACAAGGACAGCACCGATCGCGCCGCCGACTATGTGGCGGGGATCAAGGCATTCGCCGGACTTGCCTCCTACTTTACCGTCAACATCTCGTCGCCCAATACGCCCGGCCTGCGCGATCTGCAGGCAAGCGCCGCCCTGTCGGATCTCGTCGCCCAGATCATCGAGGCGCGCGATGAAACAACTGCCGCCGTCGGCCGGAAAACGCCCGTGCTGGTCAAGATCGCGCCCGATCTCGACGAGGCAGCGCTCGACGATATCGCCGCCGTCATCGGGGCACGCGGTGCCGATGGTCTCGTCATCTCGAACACGACGCTGTCGCGAAGCGGCGTGTTCGGGCCGACGGCGACCGAGCCGGGCGGCCTGTCCGGCAAGCCGCTGTTCGAGCGTTCGACGATCGTACTGGCCAAGATGCGCGAACGTGTCGGCCGGGCGATGCCGATCATCGGCGTCGGCGGCGTGATGACCGGCGAGGACGCCTACCTGAAGATCGCCGCCGGCGCCAACCTGGTGCAGGTCTACACCGCGTTCATCTATGGCGGCGGCAACGCCATCAACGCCATCACCACGGACCTGCTCGGCCGCATCGAACGAAGCGGCATCGGCTCGGCGCGCGCACTGTCGGGCTCGGACAGCCGGGCCTGGGCCTGCCGTCCGATCCCGATCTGAGTTCCGGCAGTGTTCAGCACACCGCCGTTGACTCACAAGACGGTGCCGATGGTGGCTGGCGTTTGAGGTAAGCAGGCACAAACGACCACTTTCGTTACCTCGTCGACGCGGGCCTCGCGCTGGATAGTCGACGAGGAAAGGTGGCTCATGGCGATTTCGGCGGCGACTTGCTCGACCGCTCGGGCGCGAGGCTCCACCTCCCTGACCAGCATGTCGGCAAACCCCTAGGACAACGTCGACCCGGGCAGTGCTGAACTGACGGTGACGCCGGTGTCGGCCATCCGCCGCGTCGAGATCGCCGGCATTGCATGCAATCCTGGCCAGCTCCGATCCTGTCACAGGACACGCCGTGTCAGGTCGTCATTGCTTCAAAGGCATCATGCACCAAACCCTAGCCACTCGATAGATCCGCAGACAAGCGGCGAACGTCATCAAACGTCCGCTCTGTGGTCTGAAAGCTGCGGCAAGATCGATGAAGGGCTTCCTCCCCTGCGGCCATTCGCGTGGCTTCCGAACGCTTGGCTTCCTATTGACACCCTCCACCAAGCGGGCGTAACACATATGTGTTTTTTGAAGCACATATGTGCGGAGGGAGGAGCCAAGATGATCACGAGAAGATCCGTCCTCGTTGGTGGAGCGGGCATGCTGGCCTTAGGGTCGATGGGACGGGCGGCTTTCGGCGCCGAATCCGGCAAGAAGTATGAAATCGTCATGTGCGCCAAGCAGGAGGGCATCTCCTGGTTCGACGACATGCGGAAAGGCGTCGAACAGTTTGCCGCCGACTTCGGGGCCAACGCCTACCAGATCGCTCCGGAAAGCGGTGATCCGGCCAAGCAGGCGCAGATGGTCGAAAGCCTGATCGCCAAGCACGTCGACGCCATCCTGGTGGTGCCCAACGATCCTCAGTCGATCAAGCCCATCCTCGAAAAGGCGCGCAAGGCCGGTATCATCGTCATCAGCCACGAGGCCCAGAGCCTGGCCGGCGTCTCCAACTACGACGTTGAAGCCTTCAAGAACGAAGACTTCGGGGCACTGATGTTCGAGAACCTGGCCAAGGCCATGGGTGGCGAAGGCAAATATGCCGGTATCGTCGGCGCGCTGACGATGGAAACGCATATGCAATGGTTCAAGGCCGGCCTCGAATACGCCAAGAAGAACTATCCCAAGCTCGAGTTCGTCCTGTCCGAGCCGCTTGAAGACAACAACGACGAAAAGACGGCGCTCGACAAGGTGAACGAGACGCTCAAGAAGTACCCGGACCTCAAGGGCTTCTTCGGCTGCTCGGTCTCCGGCTCGTCGATGGCCGCCCTTGCCGTCGAGAAGCTGCGCCGCAAGGATATCAAGGTCGTGGGCCTCGGTCTCCCGAGCATCAATGGCGTTTATCTCGAAGAGGGCTATCAGGCCGAAGCCCAGTGCTGGCGCCCCGCCGACGCCGGCTATGCCGCTGCCTATGTTGCGTACAAGGCGCTGAAGGGCGAGCCGATCGAAGCCGGCATCGACCTCAAGCGGCCCGGCTACGAGAAGGTGACCATCGAGAACGGGGTCGTCTACGGCAATGCGACACTGGTGCTGACCAAGGACAACTACGGGGACTATGGCTTCTAGCCACCGGACCCTGGTTCAGCGCATCAAGATCGGTCAACTGGGCTACTTCTTCATACTATAAACAATGAGCCAGTGACGTCGCCACAGTGACAGTCGCGTCTCGCCCCGATGAGGGGCGAGACCTGTCATGCAGGCCAAGCCAAAACGGACTGACGGGAGGCAGATTGCGACGCCCTCCCTGAACCGGCCTTTGGCGAGTTTGCAAGTTGCAGACCTACGATGTGCTCGACCCGACGCCGGATGTCCGGGTCGGTGAGGTTTCTTGTGAGGCCCGATCATGCGGACGTCCGAAAACATCGGCACCCATGTCGCGCCTGCCGGCGTGCGGCCGGCCATCGGATTCGTTGGAGAAAACCACATAATGGAACTGCTGCGTCTTGAGGGACTGAGCAAGCGCTATATCGGCACCCAGGCTCTCGATGCCGTGGATATGACCATCGAGGCCGGACAGGTCCTCTGTCTCGCCGGTGCCAACGGATCGGGCAAGTCGACGCTGATTAAGTGCGTCGCCGGTGGGGAGACCCCCGACAGCGGCAAAATCATTTGGCAGGGGCAGGCCTATGACAGCTTGACGCCGTCCCAGTCCATGGCGCTCGGCATCGAGATCATCTACCAGGACCTGTCAATTTTCCCCGACCTGACCGTTGCGGAGAACATTGCTTTCCATGTGGTGCAATCCCGACATCGCAGCTGGGTCGACTTGCGCGAGGTGGACAGGATTGCGACAAAAGCATTGCACGAACTCGGCGCCGACTTGCCGTTGCACGCAAGGTTGGGTGATCTGCCGATCGGCGCGCGACAGACGGCTGCCATCGCTCGCGCCTTGACGCAGGACTGCCGACTTCTGGTCATGGACGAGCCGACCACTGCCCTGCCGAGCCGGGACGTCGCCCAGTTGCTGAGCATGGTTCACCGACTCAAGAGCAAGGGCATGGCGATCGTCTTCATCAGCCACAAACTCGACGAGCTGTTCGAAATCGCCGATCGCTTCTATGTGCTGCGAGATGGGCGGAAAGTCGGCGACTATGCCCCCGCCGAGCTGACCACCACGCGGCTCAGCTATCTGATGACCGGTGTCGAGTTCAAAGGCGAGAAGACGCAGCAGGAGTTCGAGCAGATCGCCACTCCCCTGCTGGTCGTCGAAGACCTACGCCGTCGCGACCAGTATCACGACGTCTCGTTCTCGCTGCGGCCCGGGGAGATCATCGGCTTCGCCGGTCTGACCGGATCGGGGCGCACCGAACTCGCCCTCACCCTCTTTGGCCTCAACCCGGCCGATGCCGGCAAGATCACCCTCGCCGGACGACCGCACAGCCCCCGTTCTCCTCGCGAGGCGATCACCAACGGCATCGCCCTGGTATCGGAGGACCGGCACGGTCAGGGGCTGTTCGCTCGCAAGGCCATCATGACGAACATCGCATCCTCGGTGTTCGAGCGCAGTGCAGGGCGGTTCGGCTTGCTTTCGCAGGCAAGCGAGCGAACCATCGGCGACACCTGGATCGACAAGGTTCGGGTGAAGACCCCATCGGGTGAGGAGCCTGTTCAGAGTCTGTCGGGGGGAAACCAGCAGAAGGTGGTGCTGGCCAAGTGGCTCGCCACCGATCCCAAGATCCTGATCCTCGACAACCCGACCGTCGGTATCGATGTCGGCTCCAAGATGGAAATCCACGACATCGTCCGCCAACTGGCTCGCCAAGGGCGCGGCGTCATCATGATTTCCGACGACCTCGAGGAGCTGGTGATGAGTTGCAACAGGGTTTTCCTGATGCAGACCGGCACGCTGGCCGCCGAGTTCCACGGCGAGACGCTCACCGTCGAGAACCTGTCCAGCGGGCTTCGTCAGACGAGCTAGAGCAACTTCGGCAAGGCAGGACCGATTTGCCGAGAGTGCTCCAGGCGATGCGCCGGACGGCAGGGTTCCTTGGGCAGTCGATGTCCATACGCAAAAAAGCCAAGAGAACAACCAAGGTGTGAACATGAAGCCGCAGGATACCGGTAAGAAAGTCGAGGCAGGCGGGGCGACACAGACCAGGCTGCTGGCCCGGCTCCTGGGCCGAGGTGTCGGCAGTCAGGGTGGCTTGTCGCTCCTGGCCTTCCTCATCGTCGTCTATGTCGTCATGGTCGCCTTGCGTTCTCCCGACTTCTTGTCGCTGGCTTCCCTGTTCGACCTGATCCGCAGCGGCGCGGCCTGGACGGTGGTCGCGCTCGGCGTGCTGGTGGTAATGGTGTCCGGCGGTATCGACGTATCGTTCCTGGCCAACGCCATCCTTTCGGCCTACGTCGCCACCGTGATCACCAAATGGACGGGCCTCGACAGTTTGGCCTTCGCTCTGATTGTGGCGATGACGATCGGGGCGTTGGTCGGCGCCATCAACGGCCTGATCATCTCCCTGTTTTCCCTGCCGACGCTGATTACCACTCTGGCCATGCAGGGCGTCATCCAGGGCGTCCTGATGGTCTTCCTTGGTGCCGGCCCCATCACCGCCGGCCACATGCCGAAATCCTTGCGCTACTTCGGCACCGACGTTCTCTTCGAGTTTCCGGACGGGCCAGGATTCGTCGGGCTGTCGGTGTTCGTCGTGCCGCTGGTGTTCGCCGTCGTCGCGACCTGGTACCTGCTCAATAGGACGGCCATAGGCCGCGCCACTTATGCGATCGGCTCCAACCGGCTCGCCGCGATACGCTGCGGCGTCAACCTTCTCAAAATCAACCTCGTCATTTACGCCTATGCCGGGGCACTTGCCGGGCTGATGGGCGTGATGATGGTCTCGGACATCCGTCTGGTCGATCCAGTGACTCTTGTCGGCAACGAGCTGCTCGTCCTCGCCGCCGTGGTGATCGGAGGCGCCAAGCTCAGTGGCGGCGCCGGTTCGGTCTCCGGCGTGTTGCTGGGCATGACCCTCGTTACCCTTCTGAACAACACGTTGGTCACCATTGGCCTTTCCGCATCGTGGAACAAGTTCTTCATCGGCTGCGCGCTGGTGCTCATCGCATCCATCTCGCACTACCGGGCAAAGATGCGCAATCTTCGCCAACTCAACTTCGATAACATTTAAAGGGAGCGCCGCGATGAATGACGGATACAACAAGTCATCGACCCACGGCGTCAGCTGGCGCTGGCTTCTTCCAGCCCGACTGGACGAGGAGGGTCTCGGCCAGAGCGTCCTCTACGCGATGATCGCCGGCGTGCTCGCTCTCATCTTCCTCAGTCTTGGAACCGCTTTTTTCAACCCGACCAACCTGGTTTCGGTTCTTCAGCAGACGCCGGAGTTTGCGCTGTTGTCGTTGGCCATGGGGTTGTCGATGGTGTCGGGCGGCATCGATCTGTCGATCATCGCCGTCGCCAATCTAGCCGGCATTTTCGCTGCCCGCCTGATGACCTCGGAGGCAGTACTGGCCGCCCTCGGGCAGGACGTCGCGATCGGGCTTGCCTGTCTGGTAGCGCTCGCCGTCGGCGTCTGCGCCGGTCTGTTGAACGGCATCGTTATCGTCCGCTTCGGTATTCCGCCGCTGCTCACGACCCTCGGCTCGATGATGGTGTTTGCCGGCCTTGGCACCGGTCTGACCGGCGGCGCCGGCATCACCGGCATGCCCGCCGCCTATGTCGATGCCGTGTCATCCAACGTCTTCGGCCTCATTCCAGCTTCGTTCTGCCTAGTGCTCGTCATCTTCGTCGGCGTGTCCTTCTTCGTGAACAACTCCGTCTTCGGAAAGAGCCTTTTCCTCTATGGCGAGAACAAGGTGGCAGCCCTGTTCGGGGGGCTCAGGCTAGAGAGCACTATCCTGATTTCCTACACCATATGCGGCGCCCTGGCCTCGCTGGCGGGATTGGTCATGCTGGCGCGCTTCAACTCCATGAAGGTGGGCTTCGGCGACTCCTTTCAGTTGGAAGCCATTCTGGTGGCGGTGCTCGCCGGCATGGATCCGGACGGCGGTCGCGGTCGATTGCTGAACATACTGCCGACGGTCCTACTGCTGCAGTGCGTCGAGAATGCCTTCACCATCGCCAGCCTGTCGCCCTTCGCCAAGAAAATGATCTGGGGAGCGCTGCTCCTGGCATTCATGGCCCTGAACTTCTTCTTCCGCCGCATGGTCGTCCGCCATCTGACGGCACTGGCCGTCAAGCGCCAGAAAGCCCCCCTCGGCGCGGAAGGCTCCCCTCTCGGTGGATGACTCCCGGCTCGGAACTTCAAGCCTCCAATCATGCGTCCAACTGCGGAACTCACAAATGACGACTCTCTATCGTGACGCAATTACCGATCTCGAACGGGTTTTCGAGCGACTGGATGACGAAGACGTGGAGCGCGCGATCCGCAAGATCGCCGCGGCGGAGCGGATAGCTCTCTATGGTGTTGGACGCGAGGGCCTGCAGATCAAAGGGTTCTGCATGCGCCTCTACCATCTGGGGTGTCGCGCCTCCATGGTCGGCGACGTGACCACCCCCCCCATCGGGAAGGGCGATCTCCTGATCGTCTCGGCCGGGCCGGGGTTCTTCTCCACAGTGGAAGCCCTGATGGGGGTCGCCAAAGCGGCCGGCGCCGAGACCCTGCTCATCACCGCCCAGCCGGACGGTCGATGCGCCAAGGCAGCCGATCTCGTGCTGACGCTTCCCGCCCAGACCATGGCCAACGATCGTGGCGCCACCGCCTCCGTACTGCCGATGGGCTCGCTCTATGAAGGCGCTCAGTTCGTCCTGTTCGAAGTGATGATCCTCAAGCTGCGCGCGCTTCTCGACGTATCGCCAGAGGCGATGCGTGCCAACCACACCAATCTGGAGTAAGCTGGCGATACTGGGCCTGTCGTCGGCCGTGAGTGCCTCATGGTGTCGGCAGACCGGCCCGGAAGATCTCGTTCCTCACCTCGTAGAGGCGCAGATACACGTCGTAGTCGGCCTCGAGCTGCGCGACGCGGTCGGCATCCCTCTCCACCAGTCTGGTTTTTGTCGACATTCTGGCGGCGGCGGCACGCAAGGTCGGATAATGACCGGCCGCCACCGCAGCCATCATGGCCGTTCCGGCCAGTACCGGTTCGGGCGCTTCGCAAAGATGTAGCGCCCCCTCGAAACAGTCCGCGTACAGCCGAACCAGCAGCGGGTTGTGCCGATGGCCGCCCGACAAATGCACCTTGTCGATCGCATATCCGTGGGCGTTCAGGTGCTCGATGACCTGCCGCATCTGCAGCGCCAGCCCGCGGGCAGTTGCGTAGTAGCTCTCCAAAAATGATCGATAGTCGAGCTCCTGACCGAGGCCGGTCATGATCGTTCGCACCCGGCTGTCGTTGAGCGGCGCGCGGTTGCCCAGCCAGTCGGGAACCAGATGCTTTTGCGCCGCGAACGATCGCCCCTCCTCGGCGAGGAGAGCCAGAACGTCGGCGGCGGCCCGGCGGTGGTTGTCGGCGGTCGGTTCGCCGGGGCTTGCCGGATGCTGCTTCAGCACAGCGTCAAGCGCTCCGCCGGAAAAGCTTTGTCCGCCTTCGTGCATCCAGTAGCCGGGGAAAACGGCGTCGCGAAATGGTCCCCAGACGCCGTCAATGAAGCGCGAGTCGGTCGAGAACGCCATGAAGTTCGTCGAGGTTCCCCCGGTCATCAGGAGCGTCCGACCGACGACGGCATCGAGATCCGCTCCGACATTGCCGAGCACGCCGGCTTCGGCATCGATCGCACCCGTTCCCACAACGACCCCCTCGGGCAGGCCGAGCTGACGGGAGGCCTCTTTCGAAACGCCCCCCAGAGCGCTGGCGAGCCCGCGCGCGATATCCGCGGGGGAACCCAGGCCGGCGCGCCCGCCCAATCCCAGGGTGTCGAGCAGATCGGCGCACCACGTGTCATCTTGTGACGGCACGAAGGGCCACTTGCAGACGAGCGCCGACTTCGACCGGGCGTCGACCGCCGTGGCCCGTCTGGCAAGCTCGTCGCACACATCGCGAAACTGGACGTGATCGTCCAGATCACCGGATCGGTGACGCTCGTACCAGACAATCTTCGGCAAGTGGATTTCCGGCGAGATCGTTCCACCGAAGTACTGAAGATAGGGATGGCCCGTGGCATTGATCTCGGCCGCTTCCCGTTGCGCCCGATGATCCATCCAACCGAAGACGTCCCCTTGTCCCTCGGCGATCGGCTTGCCATCGTTGTCGACGTAAAGAGACGATGTCGCATCGAAGGCAAGGCCTGTGACGGTCAGGTCATGGGCGCGAGCCTGCGCGCCGCAGTGGGCCACCGTACAACAGACTGCAGCCCAGATTTCCTCCATCTGGTAGGTTGCCATGGCGTTGCTGTGCTGGCCGAGCGAGATGTCGCGTCGGGCGTGCTCCACAAGTGTTCCGGCGAGATCGAAAAGCCCGGCCCGGACCTGATGCGACCCGACATCAACGGCGATCACTCCATATGCCATGGTTTCCCTCAGACTGAACGCAACAACAGGTCCGCGCAGCGCTCATCCGTCACCAAGTGCTTCACATAACCGGCGCGCAACACGGCTCGTATGATCGGCATCTTGTGAACGCCACCGGACGCGAGAATGGATTGATGGACGCCCCTCAGATCTTCAAGGTCCAGCGCCATGAGCCTTTCGTTGAGGGGATGATTCACCGGCTTTCCGTTCTCGTCGATGAACAGGCCGAGCAAATCACCAACCGCGCCCGCCTCCAGGAGGGAAGAGAGGTGTTCTGAGACCACCCGCGTGCCCACAAGCTGGGAGCGCAAGGACATGTCGCCGCAGGATACGAAGGCGATGTCCATGTGCTGCTTGATGCGGGTCAAGACATCGGCGATGCCATAGTGACTTGCGAGCAGAAGCCGACTGTCGGCGGTCGGCAAGTAGATGGGAACGGCCAGATAGAAGCACTCCGCTCCGAGGACCTTGGCGAACGCGGTGGCCAACTCGAACGTCGTTGTGCCAAGTCCCTGGGTCATGCCGCCCATCAAGGTCGCCACCCAGCCATTGGTTTGATTGCGAGGGGATACACGCGGCAAGGCGGAAGCGAGCGTCCGCCCCCAGCCGACGCCAAGCGTGGATCCGTCTTCCAGAAGCGAATCCAGAAGTTCGCCGGCGGTCTCGCCAATCACCCGTTGCTGCTCGCGGTCATCCTCCAAATGGGGCACGACGCGGGCCGACTGCAGTCCAAATTGGCTTTCAAGCTTGCTCTCGAGCTCTATACAGCCGACGAGAGGCAGCTTGATCTCCGTCCGAACCGAGCCCTCTGCACGGAGTTGACCGACGATGCGGTTGACGCGTGTGCGCGTGATCTCGAATTTGCGCGCGATTTCCTGTTGCGTCAGCCCCCCGACAAAATAATACCAGGCGACGCGTGCCCGCATGGCGTCGGTTTCCTGGATATCGCGATCACCATCCCCCGGCCCTTCGTTGATACGCCCCACGATCAACCTCGTTCACTTGAGCTCTGCGCAAGTGTCAGTGATCCAGCAAGGGAGCGGCTGTTTCAAGCCCGAAAAGATGGCCGTCGCAAATAGCCGGGCAAACCGGGAGGGGGTCAGAAGCTGTGGACGTGCTGCCCTAGCTCCCGATACCCATAGAACCGCAAGGCACCGGCAACGCCGGCCTTGCCATCAAGGCCGAGGTACGGGGCAAAGCCGGTGTCCGGCTTCGCCCGATGTCAGTTGCCAGCGGCCCGGCGCAGCGCGTCGAGATTGTCGGCGATGCTGGCGCCTGCCTTGAAGACGGCGCTGCCGGAGACGATCACGTCCGGACCGAAGCTGGCAGCGATGCCAATGGTCGCCTCGGTAATGCCGCCGTCGATGGCGATCAGCGGATCGGCGCCGGCTTCCTTGGCAAGCCACCTCAGCCGTTCGACCTTGCGGCCGAGCGCCGCGTCGGGGGCGCCACCGCTCCAGCCAGGATCGACGGCAAGCAACGTCACCATGTCGATCTCGTGCAGAACCGATTCGAGAATGTCCACCGGCGTTGCCGGATTGAGCGCCACGGCGCGCAACACGCGCCGCCCCGGTCGGCCGGATACATCGACGTCCAGCATGGCAAGAGCCCGATGCAGATGCGAGAGCCCCTCGGGGTGGACATGCACGATGTCGGCCCCGCCCTTCAGCACCGCCGGGATGATCGCGATCGGATCGGCCACCATGAGGTGAACGTCCTTCAGCATCTTCGTGCGCGAAGCCGCGACAAGCGGCGGGCCCGCAGTGAAGCCGGGGCAGAAGACGCCATCCATGACGTCGAAGTGCAGGAGGGCGTTGTCCGCCGCCTCCAGTTCGGCAATGGCCATGCCATAGGCCATGGCGTCGGCAGCCAGAAGGCCGACGCTGAGGGAGGGCGCGGCGCGGCGCAGGAAGGCCTTCAGCGCGTCGCGCGTCGCAAGATCATCCGGAGTGGGAAACATCGGGACCTCGTCAGTCGCGCGGCATGACGCCGACATACACCTTGTGGCTGCGAGGGCCGGTCATGATGTCCTCGAGCTCGGCCTTCACCTTCAGATAGTGCGGCGTCGTCTTGTGGAACTTCACGGCCGCCTCGTCGACGAAGGCCTCGTAAATGGTGAAGCGGGTGGGCTCCGCCGGATCCTGCAAGACATCGAAGCGACGGCAGCCGGGCTCGGCAATGGTGCCTTCGCGGTTGGCGCCGAAGACGCGCAGGAAATCGTCGATGCGGTCGGGCTTGACGTTGATCTCGACGAGCGTGACGTGCATGGCGTGGCCTCCATATTGATTGCAAGAAAAGGATGGCCGGCCGCCGGTGGATGGCGGCCGGCTCTCCGGAATCCCGCGCGGCCTCATGGGGGGATGGCCGACGGGGGAGGAGCGGACGGCAGACGGGAGGGACCGCCGTCTCGCGAAGCGATGATCCGATTGATCAGAAGTCGAAGTTGTCGATGTTGTCCTTGGTGAACACCTGACGCTCCGGCAGCAGGATGATGCCGTTGTCGTCGGCTTCGTAGCTGTAGCCCTGGACGCTGTTCGGGCTGACTTCGACAGTGCCAATCTCGGGAATGTCGAGCTTGTCGCCAACCTTCATGGCGCCGTTCTTGATGAGGTGATCGGCGACGTAGATGGAGATGGCGCCCTGCTTGGTGACATCCCAGAGGCCGAAGGCCTTGACGGTGTCACGCTTGACATAGGGGCGCATCACGTTCGGCGTCGAGAAGCCGACGATGGTCACCTGACCGGCGCGACCGACGTTCTCGGCGGCCTGGGCGGCGGCCGGAAGCGCGTTGGCGTCGGGGGCGATGATGATGTCGACGTCCTTGTAGGCCTTCAGGATGCTCTCACCCGTCTGCAGCGACTTCTGGGCATCGTTGTAGCCATACTGGGTGGTGACGACTTCCCAACCTGGCTTGTCCTTGGCGATGAGCGCCTTGGCCTGCTCGACCCACTGGTTCTGGTCGGTCACCGTCGGGCTCGAATAGAAGAAGGCAACCTTGGCCTTGTCGGCCGGGTGCTGTTCGGAAGCCATGTCCACCAGAAGCTTGCCGAGCTGGGCCGGTGTGCCCTGGTTGATGTAGTAGCTGCGGCACTCGGGGTTGACGTCGCTGTCCCAGGTCAGAACCTTGACGCCGCGCTGCATGGCGCGCTTCAGCGCCGGGCAGAGACCGTCGGGCGACACGGCGGAGACGACGATGGCATTGAAGCCCTGGTTGGCGAAGGTGTTGATATACTGCACCTGACCGGACACCGACGGCTCGGTCGGGCCGTCATAGGTCACTTCGACGCCCAGCTTCTTGCCGGCTTCGACGGCCCCCTTGCCGCCGGAGGTGAAGAAGCCGACGCCCACCAGCTTCGGAATGAAGGCGATGCGGGTGCTGTCGGCGGCGACCGACGGACCGGCGAAGGTCGCGGCGGCGGTGACGGCAAGCGCGAGGGAAACGGTACCAAACTTCATTGTGCTCTCCTTCCAAGACATGGCCCCCGAGGCTGAACACCCCGCTTTTCCGGGCCCTCCTCCTCAAACGTCAGACCGTCATTCGGCCGCAACGTTTCTCAAGACGCGACGATGCTGGAACCAGACGCGTCCCATTTCCGAGAGGCTGCGCAAGGCAACCACGATGACCAACAGGCCACCCGACAGGGCGCTCGAGACGTGGCTCGACACGCCGACCAGCTGAAGACCGGTTTGCAGATAGCCGACCAGAAGAGCGGCCAGCGCCGTACCAAGGATGGTGCCCGAACCGCCGTAGATCGACGTGCCGCCGAGCACGACGGCGGTGATCGCCGGCATCAGGGCGGTCGTGCCGAAGTCCGAACGGGCGGAGCCGAAATAGGATGCCAGGATCAGGCCGGACAGCGCCGCCATCAGACTGGTCAGGGCATAGGCGACCACCAGCGTGCGGAACACCGGCGTGCCGGCATAGGCGGCGGCACGCGGGTTCTGTCCGATCAGGTAGACATAGCGGCCAAAGCGGGTGCGATGCAGCAGTGCCATGAAGCCGACGGTCAGCGCCAGGAACAGGGCGAAAGGCAGCGGCAGACCGAGGACCTCAAGATTGGCGAGGTTGACGAAGGCTGGATCGAAGTTGCTGATGCCTTCGTAGCCCGTCGCGCCGGCGAGACCGGACAGGACCAGTGCCGCTCCACCGAACAGGAAGCCCGTGCCGAGCGTGATCACCAGCGGGTTGACCTTGGAGAGATGGATGGCGACGGCATTGAAGATACCGCCCATCGTTCCGACGGCGAGCGCGGCCACGGCCGCCACCCAGATGTCGAAGCCACCGACCCAGAGGATGCCGAGGGTGATGGCCGAGAGCCCCATCACCGAGCCGAGCGAGAGATCGATGCCGCCCGTGATGATGACCAGCGTCAGCGCCAGCGCCGTGATGCCGACGTGGATGAAGTCGGACGTGGCGTAGAGCAGCATGGACGGCTGCAGGAACACGGGGTTGATGGCGCCGAACAGCAGGATCTCGGCGATCAGGAGCAGCGCGAGCACGCTCTCCCAGCGCTTGAGGGCGGGATGCAGTTTCATTTGTGCGCCTCCGAGGTCTCAAGCGCCGTCTTGAGCGGCCGCGTCGCGGCCTTGGCGGCGTCGCCGTGCTGGCCGGCCGCCTGCGGATCGATGAACTTGCGGTATTTCTGGTAGCGGAGGAGACGATCGACGGCCTCGCGGATCTTGCCGTCGGTGATCAGCACCACCAGCAGGATGGCGCCGGCGATGATGTCGTTCCAGTAGGCCTCGAGACGCAGCAGCACGAGAACGCTGTCGATCGAGGTCATGAAGTAGGCTCCGAGCGCCGCGCCAATCACGGTCCCCGTGCCCCCCAGGAGACTGACGCCACCGAGCACGCTCGATGCAATGGCCCGCATCTCCATGCCGGTACCGGCGGTGTTGGGAATGAAGCCGATCTGAGAGGCGAAGATGACGCCAGCCAGCGCGGCCAGCAGACCATTGAGGCCATAAGCGACGATCTGCACCTCGTTGACGCGGATACCGATGAGGCGAGCGCCCTCTCGGTTGTCGCCGACGGCGAACATGGAGCGGCCAAAGGCGGTGTAGCGCAGGCCGAGGTGGGCGACGATCAACAGGACCAGCACCAGCCAGGCGACCGGCGACAGGCCGAGCGAACCGGTCTTGGTCAGCGCCTTGAAATTCTCCGGCAGGCCTTCGATCCAGCTGCCGCCGGACAGGAGATACACAAAGCCGCGATAAAGGCCCAGTGTGCCGAGCGTGGCGACGATCGCCGACACCTTCAACAACGACACCAGTACGCCATTGAACAGGCCGCAGAGAAGACCGACCAGAAGCGCTGCGCCGATGGAGGCGGGGAGCCCCCAGCCGGCATTCATCAGGAGGCCGGCGACCACCGCCGCGAGCCCCATGATCGAGCCGACGGACACGTCGAGGCCGTGCGTCGCCATCACCATGGTGGCGCCGATCGCCAGGACGAACAGGATGAGGCTGTTGCCGTAAACGAGAAGCAAAGTGTCCAGGGACAGGTAGCTGTGATCGACGAGGCCGAGGACCGCGAACAGGAAGACGATGATCAGCGCGACCGAAGCTTCGCGGTGGCGCTGCAGGAAGCGGATGATCATTGCGCAGCGTCCATTTTGGCGCCGACCCCGAAGGAGAGGCGGGCAATGGCATTGATGGTGATGTCGGAGCCTTCGAGCAGGCCGCCCGGATAACCGTGGTTCATCACCAGCACGCGGTGACTGAGGCGCTCGACTTCCTCGTGGTCGGAGGAAATCAAGAGGATGGCGAGCCCTTCGCCGGCCAGCCGATCGATCAGCCGGTAGATGTCGGCGCGCACGGCCACGTCGACGCCACGCGTCGGCTCGTCGAGGATCAGGACGCGCGGCCCGGCGGCGAGGCACTTGGCGAGCAGCACCTTTTGCTGATTGCCGCCCGACAAGGTGCGGACCGGCTGGTCGGCGTTGGCGCAGACGATGCCCAGGAGCTTGACCTGCTCGGAGAAGTCGGCCCGTTCCCTGGCGAGTGGCAGCCACTCCCGGCCACGGTGCAACACCAGCGCCGACGCATTCCAGACGAGGGGAGCGTTGACGAACAAGCCGGAAACCTGACGGTCCTCGGGCAGGTAGACGACGCCGGCGTCAAGACTCTGGCGCGGACCATGAGCGGCCAACGGCTTGCCGTCGACAAAGATACGGCCACGAGCGGCGGGGCGAATGCCATAGATGGTTTCGGCAAGCTCGGTACGGCCCGAACCGACCACGCCGGCGAGACCGAGAATTTCTCCGGAATGCAACGAGAAGGTCACGTCGGCGAAGCCCTCGCCGGCGAGCCCTTCGACGCGCAACCGTTCGCCCCCCCGCTCAACCGGAGCGCCGACGCGGCCGAGCGTAAAGCCGTCCTTGCCCTCGACATGCGTCATGGCAGCGACGATCTCGGCGTCGGTGAAGGACTTCGGCGGACCGGCCAGCACGACCTGGCCGTCGCGCAGAATAGAGACGATGTCGGCGATCTCGCGGATCTCACCGAGCTTGTGGGAGATGAAGAAGATTCCGACGCCCTGGGCCGTGAGCGCACGGATGCGCTCGAACAGCTTGCCCACCTCGCGCGGCGTCAAGGCGGAGGTCGGCTCGTCGAGAATGAGGATGCGGGCGTCGCGGATGAGGCCTCGCAGGATCTCGACCATCTGCTGGTCGGCAACCTCGAGCTGGCCGGCCTGGGTGGACAGCGTCATGCCGGCGCCGATCTCGGCGATCATCGTCTCGAGGCGGGCGCGCAGTTCTTTGCGATTGCCCGGAACGTGCATCAGGACGTTCTCTTCGACCGAGAGACTCGGGAAGAGCATCGGCTCCTGCGGAACCAGATGGATGCCGGCCTGGCGGGCTGTGACCGGCGTCATGGCCGAAGCGTCTTCGCCACAGACCAGGAGCTCGCCTCGATCGAGGCGATGCAGACCGGCGATCATTTTCATCAGCGTGGATTTGCCGGCGCCGTTGCCGCCGAGCAGTGCGTGCACCTCACCCGGCCGCAACGTCAGATCGACGCCGCGCAACACGGCGATGGAGCCGAAGAATTTCCAGACTTGCCTGGCTTCGACCAACGGCGTTCGCTGGTCGGTCGGCGAGGTTCCCGCCATGTCGACAGTCTCCCAACTTACTTGGAAACGCCGGGCTTTACCCGCGTTTCGGCACCCCTCCTCCGGGGCGACCCTCCGGGGCCGCCATTAGGGGCCCCGGAGGTGCGGTTCGCGGTCCTTGTGGCTGCTCAGGCCGCCTTGGCCTTGCCGGCCTTGTAGATGTCGTAGGCCTTGTCGACACTCTCGCCGTCATGCACCACGGCGCGCACGGCGGAGATCATCGCCACGGGACAATCGGACTGGAAGATATTGCGGCCCATGTCGACGCCCGCAGCACCCTGGTCGATGGCACGCCAGGCCATTTCAAGCGCGTCGCGCTCGGGGAGCTTCTTGCCGCCGGCGATGACGATCGGAACCGGGCAGCCGGCCACGACCTTCTCGAAGCCATTGTCGATATAGTAGGACTTGACGATATGGGCGCCGAGTTCGGCGCAAATGCGGGTGGCGAGACCGAAGTAGCGGGCGTCGCGCGCCATGTCCTTGCCAACACCGGTCACGGCCATGGTCGGGATGCCGTAGCGGTTGCCCGTGTCGATCAGCTTGACGAGGTTGGCGAGCGACTGATGCTCGTACTCGGCACCAACATAAACGTTGGTCGTGATCGCCGATGCGTTGAGGCGGATGGCGTCCTCGATGTCGACCGCCACCAGTTCACGCGACAGTTCGGTCAGAACGCTCATGCCACCGGAGCAGCGCAACACGACGGGTTTGCGGCTGTCGGCCGGCATGGTCTGGCGAAGACCGCCGCGCGTACACATCAGCACATCCGTGTAGGGGACGAGCGGACGGATTGTCAGATCCAGCCGCTCCAGGCCGGTGGCCGGTCCCTGAAAGTAGCCGTGATCGAAAGCCAGCATAACGGTATGGCCGCTCTTGGGCTGGAAGATGCGCGCCAGGCGGTCCTGCATGCCCCAATCGAGCGCGGCGGAGCCACGCACGGGGAATGCCTTGACCTCCACCGGCTGGTCCAATCCGAAATCCTTGCCTTCTCTCACGTCGTCCAAATCGGCCATGGGGTCCTCCAAGGGGGTGCGGGGTCTGCAATCAGCAGTACCAGTCGTTCAAATGAACACCGCCTTATCAATTGCACACCCGATTATTCGCTGCAGGGCCCACATCGTCAACCCAGATTCTGCACATAAGTGATAGTGACAGCCATTGGAACCGACCTGCAAATCCGACGCAATATGACAGATAAGCCTCAACTCATTGATTTGTATTTATTTTTCAAAAGTCGACATTTTGCCGCATGCGACTTAATGATGATCGAGAACATCACATCTTGCGCTTATGTGCGCATCGTGATCATATGATCGTCGATAACGACGTTCGAGCTCTCCATTGGGAGTGCCCGTGCAAATGTCATGAAGGTGAGTGACGTGAACGAAGCCTATGACGAGTTGGCTTTTGAGCCGCACGAGGAAGAGCTGCTGAGCCGCGTTGCCTGGCACTATTACCACGATGGTCTGACGCAGAGCGAAATCGGCGAGCGGCTCAACCTGTCTCGCATCAAGGTGTCGCGCATGCTGGATCGCGGCCGAAAGATGGGGCTCATTCATGTCCACATCAATTCGAGCTATGGCGGCTGCTTCGCCCTGGAAGCCCGCCTGCAGGAGCTATACGGCCTTGATGAAGCGCGCGTCATCCCGGCTCAGGAGACCGGCAACGTCAACGATCGGCTGGCGGAGGCCGCGAGCCAGTATCTGATGGGCCGCCTCAAGGACCAGGAAATGCTGGCCGTGGGCTGGGGCGCCACGGTGATGGGCACGCTTCAGCGGCTCTCCCGCACGCTCTCCTATAAAGACATCTCGCTGGTCAGCCTCACCGGCGGTGTATCCGCCTACATCGAAGGCGTCGCCTCCGGTCGCTCCTCGCAGAACGTCCACCTCATTCCCGCCCCGCTCGTCGTGTCGCAGGAGAGCATCGCCGAGGCGATCCGGGCCGAGCGGCACGTCGTCGAAGTGATGAGCATGGCCCGTACCGCCAACTATGCGCTGGTCGGCATCGGAGCCGTAGCCGACGAGGCCACGCTGATCGCGTCCGGTTACGCCAGCCGTTCGCAGTTCGAGATCTTCCGCCGCCAGGGCGCCGTCGGCGACATCATCGGCATCTTCTACGACCAGACCGGCGAGCCGCTCGACCTGCCGTTCCACAAGATGCTGGTCGGCCTCGACTTCGAGGCTCTATCGGCCATCCCGCAGGTCATCGCCGCGGCCGGTGGTCCCAAGAAGGTCGATGCCATTCGGGCCGCCGCCCGCGGTGGCCGCATCGACGTGCTGATTACCGACGAGCCGACCGCCCAGGCCATTATCGAGAAAGATCAAGCATGACCAGTCCTCACGTTCTCGCCATCGATGCCGGTACAGGTAGCGGCCGCGCGGTCATCTTCGACAAGGGCGGTCGTCAGGTCGCCGTCGCGCAGGAGGAGTGGACGCACCTCAGCGACCCTCGCTACCCCGGATCCATGGAGTTCGACTGCTCCGCCAACTGGGCGCTTCTCGCCGGCTGCGTACGCCGTGCACTGGCCTCGGCCAACTTGCCGGCTTCGGCCATCCGCGCCGTCAGCGCCACGTCGATGCGCGAAGGCATCGTGCTGTGGGACAAGGACGGGCGCGAGCTTTGGGCCTGCGCCAACGTCGACTCGCGCGCCTCCGACGAGACCAAGGCTCTCAAGGCGGCCATGCCGGACTTCGAGCGTGAGGCCTATGCCGTGACCGGCCAGACGTTCGCGCTGGGCGCCATTCCGCGCCTCAAGTGGATCGAACGTCACCTGCCGGACGTCCATGCCCGCACGGCGCGCATGTGCATGCTGTCCGACTGGATCGTCGCCCGCCTCAGCGGCGAAATCGCCTGCGATCCCTCGAACGGCGGCACCAGTGGCCTTCTTGCGCTCGACACCCGAACCTGGGATGCCGACATCGCCCGCCGCGCCGGCATCGACCCCGCCATTCTGCCGCCCGTTCACGAGACGGGCACCGCCATTGGCCGCGTGACGGCCGCCGCCGCGGCCGACACGGGCCTCGCCGTGGGAACGCCGGTTGTGGTCGGCGGCGGCGACGTGCAGTTCGGCGCACTCGGCCTCGGCGTCGGTCGTGCCGGCGAAGCGGCCGTGCTTGGTGGCACATTCTGGCAGGAAGTGGTCAACATGCCCCGCCCGATCGCCGATCCGGCCATGCGGGTGCGCGTCAATCCGCATGTCGTACCGGGCCTCAGCCAGGCCGAAGGCATCGCCTTCATGGTTGGCATGACCACCCGCTGGTTCCGGGACGCCTTCTGTGACGAGGAAAAGCGGATCGCCGGCGAGCGGGGCATCGACGTCTATGCGCTTCTCGAGGAAAAGTCGGCCACCGTGGCGCCCGGCGCCAATGGCATCCTTCCGATCTTCTCTGACGTGATGAACTGCGGCGCCTGGTATCATGCCGCGCCGTCGCTCCTCAACCTGTCGCTCGATGCCACCGTCTGCGGCAAGCCCCAGATCTTCCGCGCCATCCAGGAGAATGCCGCGATCGTCGCGTCGGAGAATCTCCAGCTGGCGGCCAATCTCGCCGGCGTAACGCTGACCGATCTCGTCTTCGCCGGCGGCGCCTCCAAGGGCGCCCTATGGGGGCAGATCCTCTCCGACGTCACCGGTTTGCCTGTGAAGGTGCCGGAAGTGACCGAAGCGACGGCGCTGGCCGCCGGTCTCGCCGCGTGGGTCGGCATCGGCGAATACGCATCGCTGCCGGAAGCGGCCGACGCCGTCGTCCGCTGGCGTCGGCGCTATGAGCCGAATATCAGCCGCCATTCTCTCTATGGGGAGGTTACCGAGCGCTGGCGCGAGGCCTACGCCGCCCAGCGCCGTCTCGTCGACGCCGGCATCACCCGCTCGATGTGGAAGGCCCCCGGTCTCTGACGCCGATCAAGGTAGAGCGGCAGCGCCGATTTTCAGATTCAAGCAAGGACCGCCGTCCGGACGGGGACGGCGACGGAGAAGCAATGTTCAAAACCAAAGAAGACGAGCACACCTATCGCTTCGGCGATCATGGCCCCAAATATCTGCTGCGCGGCCCTCGCGTCGACATCGGCGTCGTCACGTTGCTGCCGGGGCAGCACTTCAACACGCACAAGCACCAGCACATCGAGGAGAACTTCCTGACGATCGCCGGCGAGGTTCACATGTACGTCGACGGCGAACTGCATGTGCTCGGGGTCGGCGACTTCCTGCGCTGCGAACCCGGCGAAGGCCACCATGTCGTCAACCGTGGCGACACGCCGTGGAAAGCAGTGTTCGTCAAGGCGCCCTACGACCCCAAGGACAGCGTGCCGATCGCCTGGTCGCCTGAGGAGTAGGTGGATCGCCGGGCCCAGCTTCGGTGTGAAGCCGCGTTCGTATGGAAGCGGCAAGAAATGGAAAAGCCCGGCGGCAACCAACTCCGCAGGGCCCGGAACTTTCCTGCAAGCGAGTGGTTTTGTGGAAACCCGCCCGTTGCAAGGAGACATTCCATGCCCCGTGGAGACAAATCCGCCTACACCGACAAGCAGAAGCGCAAGGCCCAACACATCGAGGAGAACTACGAGTCGCGCGGAGTGCCCGAGGATGAGGCGGAACGACGCGCTTGGGCGACCGTGAACAAGGAAAGCGGTGGCGGCAACAAGTCCGGATCCGGACGTGGCCATCCCGATACCCACGAGTCCTCCGAGAAGGGTGGACGGAGAGGCGGTGCGGCCTCGGCTTCCCGGTCAAAGGAGGAACGCTCGGCGTCCGCCAAGAAGGCCGCCGCGACGCGCAAGCGCAACCGGGAACGGACAGCCTGACCATCGGCGCCGAAACGGATAAAGAGATCGAACCCTCTCCGAGTGCCGGGGGACATCAACGATTGCGCTTTTCTGCCCCTTCACAAGGAGCCACGCAAGGTCGTCTCCGGCAGGCCAGCATGGTTCATCGGCGCTCCCAGGCGCTCAAGCATACGTACCATTCCGTACCGAGTTTCATTGCCGAGGGGCTAAATCGATTTCTAATCCTTTATATTCCACTTTACCGCGACCAAGACCGCGAGTTCAATTTCCTTAGTCTTTACATAGGTATAATCCGATATTGCCCGCTGCCGAATAAAATCTAGAGTCTTTCTGTCAAGTTTGATGGAAGGAAAGAGAAATGCGTGGCTTCGCAATGTTGGGGATTGGCCGGACCGGGTGGATCGAGAAAGAGGCGCCCAAGTGTGGACCGATGGACGCAATCTGCCGCCCAATTGCGCTAGCCCCTTGCACGTCAGATACGCACACCGTTTGGGAAGGGGCATTGGGAGATCGCCACAATCTCATTCTTGGCCACGAGGCGGTCGGTGAAGTGGTCGAGGTCGGATCGCTGGTGAGGAGCTTCAAGCCAGGGGACAAGGTGCTTGTGCCGGCGATTACCCCGGACTGGAACTCGCTCGAGGCACAGGCGGGCTACTCGATGCACTCCGGCGGAATGCTGGGCGGATGGAAGTTCTCGAACAGCAAGGATGGCGTCTTCGCCGAGTTCTTCCACGTCAATGACCCGGACGGCAACCTTGCCCATCTCCCCGAGGGCATCGATCCGGCGGTCGGGACGTTACTCGCCGATATGATGCCGACAGGCTTCCATGGCGTTGAACTGGCGGACGTGAAGTTCGGCGACAGCGTCGCAGTGATCGGCATCGGACCTGTCGGCCTGATGAGCGTGGCAGCGGCGGCTATCGGTGGCGCCTCGCGTATTTTCGCAGTCGGCTCCCGCCAAAGAACCATGGACATCGCCATTGAATATGGCGCCACCGACTGCATCAACTACCGGAATGGTGACATCGGCGAGCAGATTCTTGAGAAAACCGCCGGAAAAGGCGTCGACAAGGTGATCGTGGCCGGTGGCGACGTCGACTCGTTCATTCCGGCCACCAACATGATGAAGCCGGGCGGCACGATCGGCAACGTCAACTACCTTGGCTCAGGCGACTACATCAAGCTCCCGCGTTCCGGCTGCGGTTGCGGCATGGGTCACAAGAGCTTCCGAGGCGGATTGATGCCCGGCGGACGGCTCAGAATGGAAAAGCTCGCTGCGCTGATCACGTCGGGCCGCATCGATCCAAGCAAGCTCATCACCCACCGTTATGAGGGGTTGGAGCACGCCGAAACGGCATTGATGCTGATGAAGGACAAGCCGGCCGACCTGATCAAGCCTGTCGTCACCATCAACTGGTAGCGCACGCGTAACCTTAGGTACTGGAAGCCATCCGCTACACTGCGGATGGCTGCTCGCGGCGGACAATACTCTCGGGCGGGGGCCTTTTCACCTTCACCTTGCCGGCACTTGGCAACGGTGAGCGCACGAGCTCTATCCGCTCCACCAGAGGGCGACAAAAATCAGAGAAGCAGTCGGGGTACCTTCCAGAGTCGCGGCAAGATCGTCAAAGGGCGAGTGACACGAGTGACACGACAGCAAAAACTAAAACTTTAAAATATTGATTTTATTGAAGAAATTGGAGCGGGTGAAGGGAATCGAACCCTCGTATTCAGCTTGGGAAGCTGCTGCTCTACCATTGAGCTACACCCGCGACGAGCCTTAGATCGCAGTCTCGCTCGGCGCTGTCAAGAGGCCGCTTTGGGGCGAAAATGCTTGGAGAGCTTCAAGCCCTGCGCCTGGTAGTTCGACCCCATGCCCTGCCCGTAGAGCGTCGCTGGCACTTCCACCATGTGCTCGTAGACAAGACGGCCGATGGTCTGGCCGTGATCGAGGATGAAGGGCACGTCATGGCTCCGCACCTCGAGCACGGCGCGGGCTCCCTTGCCGCCGGCCGGGGCGTGCCCGAAACCGGGGTCGAAGAAGCCCGCATAATGGACGCGGAACTCGCCGACCAGCGGGTCGATGGCGACCATTTCAGCCGCCGTCTCGGGTGGTACCTGCACCGCCTCACGCGACACGAGGATATAGAATTCATCCGGATCGAGAATCAGCGACGTCCGGCCGCGCGCCTTGATCGGCTCCCAGAAATCATCGACATCCTGCGACGCCTTGGCATCGACATCGAGCACGCTGGTGTGCCGTCGGGCGCGATAGCCAATCAAAGCCCCCTCCCCTGCACCGGCAAGGTCGATCGACAGCGTCAGGCCGTGTTCGAAACGCGGTTCCAGATCGACCAGCGGATACCGGGCATGGAGCAGGGCCAGCGCCGCGTCGTCGAGGCGCGCATCGCCCCGGCGGAAGCGGACCTGGCTGAGCCGTGAGCCCGAACGAACCTTGATCGGAAAGGTACGCGGCGACACTTCAACCCATAGTTGGCCATGATAGCCGGCGGCGATCTGGTCGAATGCGACGCCATGGTCGGTGATAAGGCGGGTGAAGACGTCGATCCGGCCGGTCGAGCTCTTGGGGTTGGCCGAGGCGGACACCTCGTCGGGAAGCGCAAGAGATTCCAGAACCGGTACGAGATAGACGCCGCCGGTTTCCAGCACCGCCCCAACGCTGAGATCGAGTTCGTGCAGCGCGAGATAGTCGAGCTTGTCCTCGACGGTGGAGCCGCCGCCAGGCAGGAAGCTCGCCCTCAGCCGATAGGCGACCGGACCCAGGCGAAGGTCGAGGCTGGCCGGCTGGATCTGGTCCGCATCGAGTGGCCGCGTCGACGCGATCGCGCCGGCATCGAACAGTTCGCGAATGCGGTGAGCGGGAAGAATGCCGGCGATATCGGTCATGAGAGTACAGAGCGTCCGAAAAGCAAGATACGAGGCCGACACCGAAAGGCGCGGCCGGACTTTTCAAAGCTCTAGCCTGTTTTGTTGCCCTTGGAAACTCGAAGAGGCGTCGGACTCGAAGAATGAGGGGACTCAGATGCCAGCAGAGGAAAGCATCATCAACCCTTCAGGCGGCATCTCGCTGCGCATGCTCTTGCGATAGAACCGAACCCGACCCTTGCCGTCCTGCTTGGCGGCGTAGAGAGCGGCATCGGCCTTGTGCAGCAAGGCTGCGACATCAAGGCCGTGCTCGGGCGCCAATGCAATGCCAATGCTGACACCGATGACCAGCGGCCGGCCGTTGTAGTGATAGGGGTTGCTCAGCGCGGCCAGCACCGTCTCGGCCCGCGCCTCGGCCAACAGCCGATCGTCGGTCGGGATAACCATGACGAACTCGTCGCCACCGAGCCTGGCCACCGTGTCCTCCGTCCGGCAGAACTCGCGCAGACGGCGCGCCACCCCAACCAGCACGGCGTCGCCCGCGGCGTGGCCGGCACTGTCGTTGACATCCTTGAAACCGTCGAGATCGAGGTAGAACACCGCAGCCCTTGCGTCCTCGCCGCGCTTCGGCTCGAGCAGCCTTTTCATGCGGTCGAGCAGCAGCAACCGGTTCGGCAAGCCGGTGAGCGGGTCGTGCAGCGCCTTTTCCTCGTTGACGCTGATCAGCCGGACGGCGCGACGGGCGAAGACCAGCACCACGGCCGTCAGCACCAGATAGGCCGCAAAGACCAAAGCCAATCCCGGTCCAATGGCCTTGATGATCTCATCGCCAGGCAGAATGGGATCCCACACCAGAGAGTCGCCCATGGTGCCGTCCTGACTCATCAGGCGGAGGCGGCCAGGACCTGTCGTGGTCTGACCGAAGGCCGGCTCGTAACTGAGATTCGGCAAGAGGAAGGTCTCGGCAATCCTCCTGAGGCTGGACCGATCCACCCGGCGGCCGATCACCAGAGCATAGCCGTCGTCGGCCGGCTTTCTTCTATCGGCGACGGCATGAACGCCGCTGATCGCGAACAGCACGGGCGCTCCGTCGACTGCGATGAGCTGGGTCGTCGTGTCGGCAAGGCGGCCAGCGCGCCAACGGGCGATCAACTGACCAAAGGCCGGCGGTAGGATGCCGCGGGCCTCCACCGACACGACGCGACCGTCCACGCGCGAGAACAATGTGCGATCATCCGGCCCGACAACAAAGAAAAAGGCCTCGGCGTCGACTGCGAGCAAGTGGCTGGAGATCCACTCAACGTCGAGCGCATCCACGACATGCGCGGCCGTTTCGTCACGGCCTGCCATACCGCCAGCCAGACTGGCGAGCTCATCGGCGAAATGGCGGAGCGCCTGTCTCGCCGTTCGCTGCTGGAACTCGTTCGAAAGGTTGTTCTGCTTGGACGACAGCATGAGTACGCCTGCCATGGCGCCGGCGAGCAAAACGGCGATCAAGCCGAACATCGGCAGGATCACTCGCAAGAAAAATCGGCGATCAAGGCTGGTCGTCGGGCTCATAGGGTCTCCGCAAGAGGGGCGCGCATGACGGTTATTTTGCCTGCCATCAACCAACAATCAGTGGAGGTTCGCGATTAATCTCGGTATGGCGAAAAATATCTTACGCGAGTGAGCAGTTTCGCCGTTGTCCTTTGCCTCTTGCGGCGGCACTGCTCCGATCATGCAACGGAGAGCAATGATCGGCCGCTTGACGTTTGTCGGCGCTTCCCCTAGCGTAACGTCACTCGTGGTTCTTTGAGCCGACCGGCTTGCCGCCACGCTAAAAAATGCTGCTAAAAGGTCGGGACGGACATGTCGATTGTTGACACCCGGCTCGCCTATGCGCAGCCGGGTTCGCTTTTTTCGGACCTCGACGATGAAGGACGAAGACATGACCAAGGCCAACTGGCATCCCGATACCGCTCTCGTGCATGGCGGCAGCCTGCGTTCGCAGTGGGGCGAAACGTCCGAGTCGATGTTCGTGACGCAAGGCTTCGTCTACAACAGTGCCGAGCAGGCGGAAGCGCGCTTCCTCAATCTCGATCCGGGCTTCCAATACAGCCGGTTCTCCAACCCGACGGTGACCATGTTCGAGGAGCGCATGGCGCTGCTTGAGGGCGCCCCGGTGGCACGGGCGACGGCTACCGGCATGGCGGCGGTCACGGCGGCCATTCTGTCGCAGGCGTCGGCCGGCGACCATATCGTGGCGGCGCGTGCGCTGTTCGGCTCCTGTCGCTACATCGTCGAAGAACTGGCGCCGCGCTTCGGCATCACCTGTACGCTGGTCGATGGCAGAGACCTCGACCAGTGGCGGGCGGCGGTCCAGCCCAATACGCGCGTCTTCTTCTTCGAAAGCCCGACGAACCCGACGCTGGAAGTGGTCGATATCGCCGCCGTGGCCGAGATCGCCCACGCGGCCGGCGCGCGCCTCGTGGTCGACAATGTCTTCGCCACCGCACTCTATCAGAAGCCGCTCGAACTCGGCGCCGACGTGGTGGCCTATTCGGCCACCAAGCATATCGACGGCCAGGGCCGTTGCATGGGCGGCGTCGTCCTTTGCAATGAGGAGTTCCTGGAGAAGTATCTGCAGGTGTTCCTGCGCCAAACCGGCCCGACCATGAGCCCGTTCAATGCCTGGGTGATGTTGAAGGCATTGGAGACCTTCTCGCTCCGGGTGAGCAGGCAGGCCGAGAACGCGGCGAAGATCGCCGCTTTCCTCGAGGGGCATCCCAAGATTGAGAAGGTGATCTATCCGGGTTCGGCGAGCCACCCTCAGGCCGATATCTGCCGCAAGCAGATGACCGGAGGATCGACCATGATCGCCCTGGAGGTGAAGGGCGGCCGCGAGGGCGCCTTCGCCGCCGTGAACAAGCTCGGCATCATCAAGATTTCCAACAACCTCGGCGATGCCAAGAGCCTCGTCACCCATCCATCGACAACGACGCACCAGCGCTTCACAGAGGAAGTCCGTCAGGAACTCGGCATTCGTCAGGGCCTGCTGCGCCTCTCGGTCGGCCTCGAACATGCCGACGACCTGATCGCCGATCTCGATCAGGCGCTCGGCGGCTGAGGCCCAATAATAACGCCTCCGAAACGAATTCGGTGTAGAAGGGGCGCATGCCGATCGACATGCGCCCCGCTCAGGCCCTCAGACTCTGGCACGACGTCTCTCTCGCGATCGTGCGTGAGAACGGCGCAGACCTGTCGCCGCGCCAGATTACCGTGCTGCTCACGGTCTATCTCGAACCGCCACCGCATACTGTGCGCGGGCTTGCCGAGAAGCTCGGCGTCACCAAGCCGGCGATCACCCGCGCCCTCGACACCATGGGCGAGTTGAAACTCCTGGGGCGTAGGCGCGACGAAGCCGACAGACGGAACGTCATTGTGCATCGCACCGTGGAAGGGGCACTGTTTCTCGAACGCCTCGCCGACACCATCGTGGACAAAGCCAGGGAACTGCCGCGTTGACGACCGATCGCCGTACCACTTTAGCTCGCCCTGACCTCGCCGATACCGCGCTCGCCGGCCTCGTGACGGCCGAGCGCTACATCGAGCCGCGACCGGCCAGGATCGTCGCCCCTCTCGCCGGCCTCCGGCGCGAGCCACGCTTCGACTGCCCGCTCGAGAGCGAGGCAATCCATGGCGAAGCCGTCCGGGTGCTCGATACCGATGACGAGGGCTGGGCCTTCGTCCAGATGGAGCGCGACGGCTACGTCGGCTACATGCCGGCCGAGGCGCTGTCCTTCTCGGCGCCGGAGCCGACGCATGCCGTGTCGCAACTGCGCTCCTTTGCCTTCTCAGGGGCCGATCTCAAGCTGCCCGTCGCCTACCCGCTGGTCCAGGGGGCACTCGTTGCGGTCACCGGCGAAGTGGAGCGACGCAATCTCGTCTATGCGCTGCTCCCAGACGGCACGGCCACGGTGATGAAACATCTTCGGCCGATTGGATCGCCACTAACCGGCAATTATGTCGCCATCGCCGCTACTTATGTCGGCACGCCCTATCTGTGGGGCGGTTCGTCGAGCCTGGGCATCGACTGCTCGGGGCTCGTCCAGAGAGCCCTTGCCGAAGTCGGCGTCGCTGCCCCCCGCGATACCGACCAGCAAGAGACAAGCGTCGGCGAAACGATCGACTGGAACGGCGACCCCGATGCTCTCCAGCGTGGCGATCTCGTGTTCTGGAAGGGACACGTCGGCATCGTCGCGGGGCCGGATCGACTGTTGCACGCCAACGGCTTTCACATGGCGACGGTAATAGAGCCGCTCGGCAGCGCCATTGCCCGCATCGCCTCGGGTGGTGAGCCGGTCACGAGCGTCCGCCGGCTTTCCGGCTATCCCACAAAGGGATGATCGAACGATCGGGCGGCGAGAAGCAGAGGCTTCCGCCTGCACCGAAGTTCGGCTAGCCTCGTGGGAGCTTCATTTCCGCGGTCGCCGAGTGTACCGAAGATGCGCTTCTCCAAAGCCTTGATTGCCGCAAGTCTGGGCATCGTCCTCTGCCTCTTCGGTCCATCCGTCTCATCTGGCAGCGCCGCCGATTCCGGCTATCCTCGACTTGTCCCTCCCGGTAGCGGGACGGCTGCGGGCGCGAGCCCGCCGTCCATTCGCTTCGTAACCGCCGACGATTTCCCGCCCTTCAACTTCATCGACGGTTCGGGCCTGATCACCGGCTTCAACGTCGAGGTCGCCAGGGCGATCTGCACTCGTCTTGCCATTCCCTGTACGGTCCAGATACGGCCGTTTCCGCTCCTGCTTGACGCGGTGCGCGAGAACAAGGCCGACGCCATCGCCGCAGGCGTCGCCGATACGCCGGCCCTGCGTCGGCATCTTGCCTACTCTGTTCCCTATTTCAGAGAGCCGGCACGCTTCGTCCGCCGATGGCCGGCTTTGGTGGAGCCATCGCCACATTCGCTTTCGGGAAAAACGGTGGGCGTCATCGCCGGCAGCCGTTATGCCGATTTCATCGGCGACTTTTTCCCGGCCGCCAAGCTTCACCCATCGAGCAGCGAGGCGGAGCTGTTCGCTTCTCTCAAGAGTGGAGAGGTGGACGCCGTTTTCACCGGCGCCGTCGGGGCTTCCTTCTGGCTGGCCGGACCGGTCGCCAAGGGCTGTTGCGCCTTTTCCGGAGGCGCCTATACCGAGCCGGCCTATTTCGGCGACGGCATGAAGATCGCTGTCGCCGCAGACAACACAGCGCTCAAAGGCAGCATCGACAGCGCCTTGCGGGCGCTCGATGCCGACGGCACGTTGGCCGATCTCGCCTTGCGCTTCTTCCCCGAAAGCCTTTACTGACGCCGAGCAGCAACTCGGGATGCACCCGCCATGTTCACAGCCGTCAGCCATGAGATCGCCGTAACGGTGGAGCCGAGCTACCTCCCAGCAGAGTCCGAGCCCGAAGAGCACCGCTACGTCTGGTCTTACCGGGTGGTCATCGCCAACCACGGCCGGCGCGCCGTACAACTGATGACCCGCTTCTGGGAGATCACCGACGCCAACGGCCTCCGTCGCACGGTGACCGGTCCGGGCGTGGTGGGGCAGCAGCCGATCATCGAACCGGGCGAAGCCTTCGAGTATACCAGCGGCTGCCCGCTATCGACGCCGAGCGGCATCATGTCAGGCAGCTACCGAATGGTCGACGATCGCGGTACGACGCTCGATGTCACGGTTCCCGCCTTCTCGCTGGACAGCCCCATGGCCGAACGTACCTTGAACTAGCTGATGCCCGAAACGGCTTCGGTGTCACCCCTGCCGATCGCCACTGACCGCTGGACAAGGCCGGTTGCCGCGCCTATCTGTCGGCGACCTCCCTAACCGGAAAGCCGGAGCGTTTCCATGTCCGACCGTTTCGTGCGCCTGTTCGGCGACAGCCCGGCGCGTCTCCTTCTCAGGCTCGTCATTCTCTCTCTTGTCGTCGGCGTCGTTCTCGCCGCACTCGGCATAGAGCCCTACGATATCGTGACGTCGGCACTGCGCTTCGTCGACCGCATCTGGTCGATGGGCTTCGACGCCGTCGATCGCGTCTGGCGCTACTTCCTGCTCGGAGCCGTGGTGGTGATCCCGGTCTGGCTGGTGCTGAGACTTCTCAATATCGGTCGCAACCGTTTCTGACGGACGGCCTCAAGCACCCGGCCGGCGGTGAGAGCCGGTCCACTGAAAGCGAACGACACGATGATCTTGCCTTCCGAACCTCCCTTCGGCTTCGACTGGTCCAGCCACAACACCTACTCGATCAATCAGCTTCATCGACACTCCGAACAGCGTACCGACGAAGCGCTCGTGCAGCGCCACCTCGTCGACCCGCGCCGACGGTTGATGATGCTGTTCGGCGACCGTGTGCTGGTGAAGTCGGGCCGTCTCGACTTCGAGGGAACCGCCGCCGATGCGCTGTTTCAGGAGACCGAGACGAAGATTTTTCTCGGCCTGGACCCCGAGGAGCGCCCGTGGTTCGCTGGCGAGTTCAAGAACGAGCCCGAGCTTGAGCCCGGCGAGAGTCTTGTCGACCTTCGCAGCCTTGCCCGCGACGCCCTGGTTGGCGCCGATGGTCTCGGTCCGGTTGCCCAGGCGCGCGCGACGCTGTTCTGGCACCAGCGCCACCGCTTCTGCGGCGTCTGCGGTGCGCCGACGGTCAGTATCGCCGCCGGCTACCAGCGGACCTGCACCGGCTGCGGCACCCAGCACTTTCCGCGCACCGACCCGGTGGTGATCATGCTGATCCAGGATGGCGAGGACCGGGTGCTGCTCGGCCGCACGCCGCGCTTCGAGGCGGGCATGTATACCTGCCTTGCCGGGTTCATGGAGCCGGGCGAGACGGTGGAGGACGCCGTGCGCCGCGAGGTGAAGGAAGAATCCGGCATCGACGTTGGCGCCGTCCGATATCATGCCAGCCAGCCGTGGCCGTTTCCGGCCAACCTGATGCTGGGCTGTTATGGCGAGGCGATCTCCACCGACATCGTGGTGGACAAGGACGAAATGGACGATTGCCGCTGGTTCACGCGAGACGAGGTCAAGGCGATGCTGGCAACCACCGAGGTCGGCAAGCTTCATTGCCCGCCGAGGCTCGCAGTCGCCCGCCACCTCATCGAGGTGTGGGCCGACCTCAAGTAGGGATCACTCTCCGGGCCGGAGTCCGAGATGGGCGGCCGGCTCGCGGATCTTGTCGCGGAACGGGCTGGCGGGATAGCTGCCGAACACCTTGACCTCGCGGCTGAAGAACTCGAGTTCCTCCATGGCGAACTTCACGGCCGGATCGTCGGGGTGTCCCTCGACGTCGGCGTAGAACTGCGTCGCGAAGAACTGGCCTTCGAGCTGGTAGCTCTCCAGCTTCGTCATGTTGATGCCGTTGGTGGCAAAACCACCCAGGGCCTTGTAGAGCGCGGCCGGAATGTTGCGGACACGGAAGATGAAGGTGGTCACCGTCGGCGTTCCGTAAGGCGGGGCAGCGCGCGGGCGCGGCGACAGGATGATGAAGCGAGTCGTGTTGTGAAGCGTATCCTCGCAGTCGGCCTTCAGCACGTCGAGGCCATAGATATCGGCGGCGAGAGATGAGGCGATGGCGGCACGCGTCGGATCGCCGGCCTCGGCGATCTCGCGGGCCGAGCCGGCCGTATCGGCGCCGACGATTGGCGTGATGCCGAGCGAGCGAAGGGTCTGCCGGCACTGCCCGAGCGCCTGCACGTGGCTTTGCGCCGTCTTGACGTTCTCGAGACGCGCGCCCTTGACGCCGAGAAGCTGGTGATGAACCGGCAGGAAATGCTCGCCAATGATATGGACGTCGGCATGCGGCAGAATGTGGTGGATGTCCGCGACCCGCCCGGCGGTCGAGTTCTCGATCGGAATCATGCCGAGGTGACCGCCCCCCGAAGCAAGCGCAGCAAAGCAGTCCTCGAAGGTCGGACAGGCGATGGCCTCGCAATCGGGATAGACTTCGAGGGCAGCAAGATGGGAGTTGGCGCCCGGCTCGCCCTGAAACACGACCTTCAGCTTTTCCGACATCGTTCTCTTCCGCTTTTTCAAAAGGCGGAAAGCGGCATAGCAGCCGCGCCGGGGCAATTCCAGCAAAAGCGGATATCGGACCGGCCTTCGAAGCCGCGTCTTGAGGGGCGACGTGCCTTCGGGCCGGCCATCATCCCTTGAGCGAGGCGCCGATGATCTCCCTGGCGCGATCCAGATCGTGCTGCGTGTCGACACCGAGCGGCACATCGTCGACGATGGCCGCGTCGATGCGCATGCCCGCTTCGAGAAGGCGAAGCTGCTCCAGCCTCTCGCGCCTCTCGAGCGTCGATGGAGGCAGCGTCACGAAGCGGGCGAGCGCCGAGCGGCGATAGGCGTAAAGGCCGATATGATGGTAAAGCGGCCCATCGCCGTAAGGCGCGGTGGCGCGGCTGAAGTAGAGCGCCCTGAGGCGACGCTCGGCCACCGGCGAGCCGATGACCTTGACCACGTTGGGGTCGACCTTTTCCTCGTCACGAACAATCTCGGCCGTGAGCGTGGCAACGTCGACCGCAGAATCGAGAAGCGGGTCAAAACAGGCACGAACGGCGGACGGAGCGATGGTCGGCAGATCGCCCTGCACGTTGACGATCACCTCGACCCGGCCATCGGGATCGGCCTTGGAAAGAGCTTCGAAGATGCGATCCGAACCGCTCGGATGGTCGGGGCGCGTCAACACCGCGCGACCGCCCGCCGCTTCGATGACCACCTTGATGGAGGGATGGTCGCAGGCGACGACCACCTCGCCGATCCCGGCCTCGACGGCCCGCCGCCAGACGTGGACGATCATCGCTTCGCCATGGATATCAGCAAGCGGTTTGTCCGGCAGGCGCGTCGAACCGAGGCGCGAGGGAATGATCACCAAGGTGTTCGGCTTCACTTCGGACACGTTCAATCCTCCGGTAGGGCGGCAAAAGGCATCGACCGACGCACTTTCGGGCCGCGCTTTATACGGCGCGGCGCGACCTGAGGATAGTTTGCAGGAGGGAGCAAAATCCCGTATATGCTGCCGAGTGTGGCCAGAAATTTCTGGCGAGGTCCATTCCTAAACCGACAAACGTCACGCGCGCCAGGGCGAGCGCCGCGCGACCTCAAGGAGCCGGTGTCCCCGATGTCACTGCAACCCAACAAGATTCTCGGCGCCGTACTGGCGGTCGCCGTCGTCGTTTTTGCCGTCGATTTCGTCTCCAACCAGATTTTCGCCAAGCAGGACCTCAAGACACCCGGCTATGTCATCGACATGAATGCCGCCCCCGCCGTTGTTGCAACAGAGGCTCCCGCGGCCGGATCGAATGCGTCGGCCGCCACGCAGCAGGCCGCCGCCCCCGCGGCATCGCCCGCTTCGGACGTGGCGCCAATCGCCGAACGCCTCAAGACGGCCGACGTCGCCGCCGGCGAGAAGACCTCCAAGGTATGCGCGGCCTGCCATTCCTTTGCTGATTCGGGTGCCAACAAGGTCGGTCCCGGCCTTTGGGAAGTGGTCAACCGCAAGCCCGGCACGCATGAAGGCTTCAAATACTCGCCCGCCATGGCGACCTTCGGCGAAACCCACACCTGGGACTACGCGACGCTTGACATCTACCTCACCAATCCCAAGGCCGAGGTTCCCGGCAACAAGATGGCCTTCGCCGGCATCAAGAAGCCGCAGGACCGCGCCAATCTGATCGCCTATCTCAGGTCGCTTTCGACCAATCCGGCGCCCTTGCCGTAAGCAAGGCAGTTGGAGCGGGGCAGAATGAGCATTGGGCGGCCTTCAGGCCGCCCTTCGTTTTTTGGCGAAGGCCGGCAGTGGCAAGGCGATGGTGGCAAGACCGAGAAGGATGAGCCCCATGCCGGCGACGCGCAGCGGCGAGAAGGTCTCTCCCAGCACCAGCCAGGACGACAGCGTGCCGAACAGCGGCACCAGAAGCGAAAAAGGGGCCACCGTCGAGGCCGGGTGGTTCTTGAGAAGGAAGCCCCAGAGGCCAAAGCCGACCAGTGTGGCAAGCAAGGCGAGATAGAGCACCGAGCCAGCGCCGACCAGCCCCATGCCGGCGACGCCCGAGACGATGGCCGGCCAGCCCTCGAAGGCGAGCGATAGTGCAAACAGCGGGATTGGTGGCACGAGGCTCAGCCAGACCATCATCGGAAGCATGTCGGCCTTGCCTGCGCCCCGCATCAGCACATTGCCCAGAGCCCAGCTCGCGGCGGAGGCGATGGTCAGACCGAGACCGACCACCGTAAAGTCGCCGCCCACCGTCGTGGCGATGGTCATGAGTCCGAGAGCGGCGACCCCGGCGCCGGCGAGCTGGCGCGGCTTCGGCCGCTCCCCCAGGGCGATAGCCGCGAACAGGATGGTCAGAAAGGCCTGACTTTGCAGCGTCACCGAGGCAAGTCCCGGAGGCATCCCGAGCTTCATTGCCGGAAAGAGAAAGGCGAACTGACCGACGAACAGCGTCATGCCCACCGCGATCATCCGCGCCAGCGGCACGTTCGGCCGTGCGAGAAAGACGACTGGCAGGGCGGCGACAACGAAGCGGAGGGCCGCGAGGAGAAGTGGCGGCACCGAACCCAGCCCAAGGCGAATCACGACGAAGTTGAAGCCCCAGATCGCCGTGACGAGGACGGCGAGGGCAATGTGGCGTGCGGGCATGGGCGAAAAGCTCCGGAGGGACGGTGGAGCCTAACGGTGCGTCGCGCCGGACGCAAATGGGGAAGTCGTCACGCTCCGGCGACGGCGAGGCGCCCATCGAGATAGTCGCGAAGGATTCCGAGCGCCTCGCCGGGGGAGCGATGAAGCGTCGGCAAGGCCGCATGCAGCCAAAGCCCATCGATCATCGCCGCGATGCCTCGGGCCAGGGCAGGCGCCCCCTCGCCCACAAGCGGCCGCAGATCATGCCGAAGATTGGCTTCGAGGCGCTTCAGGTAAATGGCGAGCAGACGCGCGGCCCCCTTGTCGTGGATCGATTGCATGTAGAAGGCGAGCCAAGCGGAGATGACGGCCGGCGAGAACTGCTCGGGCGCAAAGCTCGCTTCGAGAATGGCGTCGACCCGCGCTCGCGGGTCCTTCGCATCGACAAGGCGTCGGCGGGTAGCGAGCGCGAACTCGCCGAGAAGGTGCCGCATGGTGGCCGACAGAAGTTCGTCCTTGGAACCGAAATAATGATGCGCAAGCGCGGGCGAGACGCCTGCCCGCTTTGCGATGTCCCCCATGGTCACGCCATTCAGTCCGCGCTCGTGAATGGCCTCGACGGCCGCGACCACCAACTCCAACCGGCGGATCGGCTGCATGCCAAGCTTCGGCATCACGTTCTCCCTCGCTGTCCGCTACAGCATATTTTTAATTGACTGTTCAATCAATAAAAAACAGAAAGCGTAATTCCGACCATCTTGAAACGGACAGGCATCCCGGCAGTCGACAAATACGCTGAGAATGGCCAATCTCGGCGCCGTGCCGGAAGTAATCCACTATGATCGGCCAAAAAACCATTGGCATTCACTGGAAAATGCGTATTCATTTCGCTCCGCATGGTCATAAAACTTTCATGGCTCGAAGGGGCTACGCCTCCGAAGGGCTTGAGGAGCAATACAACCGATGAGATCCGCCTTTGCCGCCCTGCCGATCGCTCTTGCCCTCGCCGGTCCGGCGCTCGCCGCCGACGGCGACGCCTGCACGACCGTGCGCTTCGCCGATGTCGGCTGGACCGACATCACGGCGACCACGGGCGTTGCGTCCACGGTGCTGGAAGGGCTTGGCTATCAGCCGGAGGTTCAGCTTCTGGCGTTGCCGGTCACGTTCGCCTCGCTGGCCAACGGCGATATCGACGTCTTTCTCGGCGACTGGATGCCGACCATGGAGGCCGATCTCAAGCCTTACCTGGACAAGGGTGCGATCGAGGTGACGGGCGTCAACCTCGAGGGCGCCAAGTACACGCTGGCGGTGCCGAAATACACCTTCGACGCCGGTCTCAAGACCTTCGGCGACATCGCCAAGTTCAAGGACGAGCTCGACGGCAAGATCTACGGCATCGAGCCGGGCAACGACGGCAACCGGCTGATCCTCGGCATGATCGAAGACAACAAGTTCGATCTCTCCGGTTTCGAGCTGGTTGAAAGCTCCGAGCAGGGCATGCTGGCCGAGGTCAGCCGTGCGGTAAAAGACAAGAAGCCCGTCGTTTTCCTGGGCTGGGAGCCGCATCCGATGAATGCTCGCTTCGAGATGGCCTATCTCGAAGGCGGCGACGATGTCTTCGGACCGAATCTGGGCGGCGCCACGATCTACACCAACACGCGAAAGAATTTCTCGGCCGACTGTCCCAACCTGGGCCGCTTCCTGGGCAATCTGAAGTTCTCGCTGGCTCTCGAGAACGAGATCATGGGCGACATCCTCGAGAACGGCGCCGAAGCAAAAGATGCCGCCAAGACCTGGCTGACGGCGCATCCCGACGTGCTTGCGCCCTGGCTTGACGGCGTGACGACACGCGACGGCAAGGATGGCCTGTCGGCGGTGAAGGCCTCGCTGGGGCTTTGAGTATGACGCAGCGAAAGGGAGGCTGAGGCGATCATGGACTTCCTCACGGCCTACAAGATCCCGGTTGGCCCCTGGGCCAAGACACTGGTCGACTGGCTGACGGCCAACGGTGGTGGTGTTTTTGACGCCATTGCCGCCGTGCTGGGTGGCGCCGTGGGTTGGATCGTGCTGGCACTGCAAGCACCGCCACCGCCGGTTACCGTGGCGCTCATCGCGACGCTTGCCTTCGTGCTGAAGCGCTCGATTCCGCTTGCGCTGTTCGTCGCCGCAGCCCTCCTTTTCATCGTCAACCAAGGCTTCTGGAAGGAAACGACGCAGACGCTGGCGCTGGTTGTGGCGTCATCTGCGGTCTGCATGGGACTTGGCGTGCCGATCGGCATCCTGGCAGCCCGCCGGGCCTGGGCCATGGCCGCATTGCGTCCGGTGCTGGACCTGATGCAGACCATCCCCACCTTCGTCTATCTCATCCCAGCTCTGGTGCTATTCGGCCTTGGCATGGTTCCAGGGCTGATCGCCACGGTGATCTTCGCCCTGCCTGCCTCAATCCGCCTGACGGCTCTTGGCGTTTCCTCGACGCCGAAGCCGCTGGTAGAAGCGGCGGACAGCTTCGGCGCGACGCCGTTGCAGCGTCTCGTCAAGGTCGAGCTACCCTATGCCATGCCGCAGATTCTCGCCGGCCTCACCCAGACCATCATGCTGTCGCTGTCCATGGTCGTGATTTCCGCCATGGTCGGCGCCAACGGTCTCGGGGTGCCCGTGGTGAGAGCGCTCAATACCGTCAACATCGGCATGGGCTTCACCGCCGGCCTTGCCATCGTGCTGATCGCCATCATGCTGGACCGCATGTGCCGAATCCGCGGCTGAGGAGTTTTTTGTGTCACCCTCCCGCGTTCGCGACGCGCTGCGCTTCGAGCGCGTCGACATCGTCTTCGGCAAGAAGCCGGAAGCCGCCTTTCCTCTGATCGACTCCGGTCTGAGTCCCGCCGAAATCACGGTGGAGACCGGCCTGACGGTCGGCGCCATGCAGGCATCCTTTTCGGTGCGCGAAGGCGAGTGTCTGGTGCTGATGGGGCTTTCCGGCTCAGGCAAGTCGACGCTGATCCGTGCCGTCAACGGCCTCAATCGGGTAAGCCGGGGTCACCTTTTCGTCCGCGACGGCGAGGGAGAGGTGGACGTGGCTTGCTGCGACGCCGCGGCGCTGCGCCGCATCCGTCGCCAGCGCGTCGCCATGGTCTTCCAACAGTTTGGCCTCCTGCCCTGGCGGACTGTTGCCGACAACGTGGCGCTCGGGCTTGAGCTCTCCGGTGTCGCAAAGACGGACATCGCCCGACGCGTTGAGACCGAGCTGGCACGCGTCCATCTCGCCGACTGGGCCGACCGGCGGGTTCAGGAGCTTTCCGGCGGCATGCAGCAGCGGGTGGGCCTTGCCCGGGCCTTTGCGACCGAGGCGCCAATCCTGCTGATGGACGAGCCCTTCTCCGCTCTCGATCCGCTGATCCGCGACAAGCTACAGGACGAGCTGATCGATTTGCGTGCCGAACTGAAGCGCACCATCCTGTTCGTCAGCCACGACCTCGACGAAGCCATGAAGCTCGGCGATCGCATCGCCATCATGGCCGGCGGACGCGTGGTGCAGGTAGGCACGGCGCAGGAGATCATGCTCGCGCCGGCGACGCCTTATGTCGCCGAGTTCGTCGCCCACATGAACCCGCTGACCGTGCTACGCGCGTCCGACGTCATGGCGTTGGCGGACGATCTTCCTCACGAGGAGGGAAGCGCGGTGGTCGCCCCCGCAACGCCGATCCGCGAAGTAATGGCCGCCTCCGTCGCCACCGGCAAGCCGGTTCTTGTGGAAGACGATGGCAAGATCGTGGGCTCCATCAGCTCGGAGGCGATCGTGAAGGCCATCCTCAGGAAGTAGCCCTCATCGCGCCGATCCGACGAGACCGAGATAGTCCCAGATCACCGTGGCGGCGGCAAGCGCGGTAATCTCCGACACGTCATAGGCCGGCGCCACTTCGACGACGTCCATGCCGACGAAGTCGATACCGGTGAGGCCGCGAAGAATGGCCTGGCTTTGCCAGGGAAGAATGCCGGCAAACTCCGGCGTGCCGGTGCCGGGCGCGAAGGCCGGATCGAGACAATCGACGTCGTAGCTGAAATAGGTCGGCCCGGTTCCTGCAACCTGCCGGACCCGCTCGGCGACGGCAGCCGGCCCCATCGCATGAACGTCCTGGGCCGAGAGGATGGTAACGCCCTTTCCGATCGTCCAGTCCCACACCTCCCGCTGCACCGGCGAGCGAATGCCGATCTGGATCATCCGCCTGGGGTCGACGAGATCTTCCTCGATGGCGTGATAGAAGGGCGAGCCGTGGCCATAAACCTGGCCGAAGTTGTCCGGCCAAGTATCGACATGGGCGTCGAAGTGAACAAGGCCGAGGGGCGCGCCAACCTTGCGTCGGAGCGTCCTGAGGAGCGGCAGCGAGATGCCGTGCTCGCCGCCGATGGCGATGAGATGCTTGAGCCCCTCGGCCTGGCTCTCGATCAGCCGATAGCTCTCGACAAGATCGCCGAGGGCGATCGGGAAGTCACCGATATCGGCGATGTCGAGTCGCGTCGGGTCGATCCAGAAATGAGGATGGTCGCCATCGGTCAGCATGCGGCTCGCCGCTCGCACGGCGGCAGGGCCGGAGCGGGCGCCGGTTCGGTTGGTGACGCCGATATCGAGCGGAATGCCGGCCAGCGCATAGGCGGCACCGCGATCGAAGCGGGAAAGCCCCATGAAGCTTGGGGCGACGGCAAAGGTTGGTGTACCGGACATGACGCTCCTGCTCGCGCTTTCCGGCAGCCCCTCAGGTTTCGGCAGCCACCGGCAGATGAATCGCCGCAGTCAAGCCGCCGCCGGGCCGATTGGCAAGCGTCAATTCGCCGCCATGCGCACGGACGATCGAGCGCGCCGTGGCAAGACCAAGACCGACGCCTCCGGTTTCGAGATTGCGCGACGTTTCGAGCCGGGTGAAGGGGGCGAACACTTCCTCCATCTTGTCCTCGGGAATACCGGGACCGTCGTCGTCGACAGCGATGATCACCCCTGTCGCCGTGCGTTCAAGCCGAACACGGGCGCGGAGCCCGTAGCGGAGTGCGTTCTCGACAAGATTGCGCAAGGCGCGTCGAAGCGAAACCGGCCGAACGGACAGATAGAGGTGTTCTGGCCCTTCGACGCTCACGTCCTGACCAAGATCCGAGAAATCGGCCGACACGGCTTCGACCAGAGCCAGCAGATCCGTGTTGCGCGACGCCTCGCCGGCCGCGTCGTCGCGGGCAAAGGCGAGCGTCGCTTCCGCCATGTGCGTCATCTCGTCGATGGTGTCGACCATCCGTTCGCGTGTTTCATCATCGTCGATGAACTCTGCCCTCAGACGCAGCGAGGTCAGGGGCGTGCGAAGATCGTGGCTGATCGCCGCCACCATGCGGGTCCGGTCGGCAACGAAGCGGCTGACGCGCGCTTGCATGGCGTTGAAAGCCCGGTTGGCTCGCACGATCTCCTCCGGACCGCGCTCGGGAAGGTCGGGGACGCTTTCGCCGCGACCGAGCCGATCCGAGGCCTGCGCCATCTCCCGCAATGGCTTGGTGATGCGCCGCACCGACAGCGCCACAACCAGGGATATGGCGATCACCGTCAGGAACGTCGACATCACCACCGGCCAGGCCCATAGCTGCGGCCGAGGCAGCAGCGTCTCCGAGTTGAGCCATTTGCCGTCGGAGAGCAGGACGGAGAGGGCCAAGGTCGGCGGCCACCGCTTGCCCCTCTGCCGCGCGCCCTGACCGAGACCGTTGCCGCGCATAGGCATGCCGGCGCCGATATCCGTCGTCTCGCCGTCGGCGAACTCCGCGCGGACCTGCCGCCCCGGACCGAAGATCTCGTCGAGCTTGGCTCGCGTCTCGTCGTCCGGCCATGCGGCGACCGCGTCCCTGACCAGGGGCTCTTGCGTGATCGAATAGCTGAGGCGGCTGGTACTCAGCGCCCCCAGGATGCGATCGCGCTGGCCGGCCGGCGTGTCCTCGATCAGATTGGCCAGTGTGGCGATGCGGCCCAGCACCTGTTCGCGCGCCGCCGCGTCGATCGCCGACCGCCGGCTTTCGGCGAAAAAGACCAGCGTGACCACCTGGGCGATCAGTACGGCGGCAATCAGCAACACCGACAGCTGACCGGCAAGGCTGCGCGGGAACAAACGCACCTTCACTCTGACAGTTCCTCGACATCGGCGGAGAAGATGTAGCCACCGCCCCACACGGTCTTGATCAGCTCGGGGTTCTTGGGATCAATCTCGATCTTCTTGCGCAGCCGGCTCACCTGGTTGTCGATCGAGCGATCGAAGATTTGCGGCGTTCGTCCAGACGTGAGGTCCATCAACTGATCGCGGTTGAGGACCATGTTGGGGCGTTTCAGGAACGCGGTGAGCAGTTGGAACTCCGCCGTCGACAACGGCAGAGCCACGCCGTCGCCGCCAACCAGTTCCCTGCGGCGCGCGTCGAGCACGAAGCGGTCGAACTTCAGTCGCCGGGATTCCAGAGGATCCCGAGGCTTGGGCACGGCCTGCGTCCTTCGAAGCACCGCCCGGATGCGCGCGAGCAGCTCACGCGGGTTGAACGGCTTGGTGACATAGTCGTCGGCGCCGATCTCCAGGCCGACGACCCGATCGGTGTCCTCGGCCATGGCGGTGAGCAGGATCACTGGCGTGTCGGAGCTTTCGCGCAGGAAACGGCAAAGGCTGAGGCCATCCTCGCCCGGCATCATGACGTCGAGCACCACGAGGTCGACCGCAGCCGCCTTCAGCGCCTTGCGCGCCGCGGCGGCGCTCTCCGACGTGGTCACGCGGAAGCCGTTCTTCAGAAGATAACGGCCAATGAGGTCTCTAATTTCGCGATGGTCGTCGACCACCAGGATATGGGGCTGTGGCTCGGTCATGTCAGATACTCAGACGTTCCATTTCCCAAGGATAGCGATCCGCGAAAAGGATACCAAAGGAAATGGTATCAAGATGTATCACTCCCCGGCGAGGTTACGCCTCAATACAACCGGGCGGTTTCCGGGCGAATTTGCGCGACAATTGATCCCTATGTTGAGTTTGCCGCCGACGGGAACCCCCTTTCATGCCGTGGGCGGAACGGACACATAAGGAGAAGCTCCCGTGAAAGCGCTCACACTCGCCACGATTTCCGCCCTCTCGGTCATCACCATCGGCACCGCCGCCTTCGCTGCCGGCCCCGGCATGGGACCGATGGGCTTCGGCCCGTCGGGTGGACCGATGAGACTCTTCACCGAGGCCGACACCAACAAGGATGGCAAGGTCGACGACGCCGAGTTCACGGCCTATCGCGACAAGATGTTCGCCGAGGCCAACAACGACGGCAAGGACGGCGTGAACATCCAGGAGTTCGAACCCTGGTTCTGGAAGCAGCATCGCGAAATGATGGTGCGGGCCTTCCAGCGTCTCGACGCCGACGGCGACGGCCAGATCAGCAAGGCCGAGGTCGACGCGGCGGGCGAGCGCATGATGAGCCGCTTCGATCGCAACAACGACGGCGTTCTCTCGGCTGACGATCGGCCGAACCGCGGCGACGGCTGGGGGCGTGACGGCCAGCGCGGCCGGCACCACGGACAGGGCATGGGCATGATGAGGGGCTGGATGGGCCAGGGTCAGGGTCCCGGCCCAGCCGAGGATGGCGCCGCCGACTAATCGCCGAGCCTCGCTAACCACATAAAAGCCTACCTAGACGATGGCCGCCCTCTCCCTGGGGGCGGCTTTCCTCTATTCAGTGCCGGTCTATGATCAGGAGATCGTCTTTCTTGAAGGAAACAGTAGCCGGCTTCCCTATTTTCGGCAGGTCGAGCGCCGGATCGTTGAAGATGTCGAGCGACACCCTCGCTTCCCGCAGCCGTACCCGCACCCGGATCACAGCGCCAAGGAAGGACACCTCTTCGACCGTTCCGGTCAGGGCATTGCGATCGCCATCGCCCCCGCCCAGCGAGAGCGCCTCCGGTCTCAACGCGACCGTCGCCTCGTCGGCGATACCGTAGGTGGAGATGTCGCGCGCGGTCAACACCGGCTGCCCATCGATCGATACGCGACCGGTTGCCGGATCGACGACACGAGCTTCGAACAGGTTGAGTGTACCGACAAAGCTCGCCACGAAGCGGGTCGCCGGATTGTTGTAGATCTCCGAAGGCGTTCCGATCTGGTCGGCCCGCCCCTGGTTCATCACCACGATGCGGTCGGAGATGGACAGCGCCTCCTCCTGATCATGCGTGACAAAGACGGTTGTAATGCCCAACTCGCGCTGCAGGGAGCGGATCTCCTCGCGCAAAGACACGCGGATCTTGGCGTCGAGTGCCGAGAGCGGTTCGTCGAGGAGCAGGACCTGCGGCTTGATCGCCAGGGCGCGGGCGAGCGCCACGCGCTGCTGCTGGCCACCGGAAAGCTGGTAAGGGTAGCGATCGCCGAGGTCCGGCAACTTGATCAGCTCCAGCATCTCGGCAACGCGCGCGTCGATCTCGCCGCGCTCCTTGCCGGCTATCTTCAAGCCGAAGCCGATGTTGCCCGCGACGGTCAGGTTGGGAAACAGCGCGTAGGCCTGGAACACCATGCCGACGTTGCGCTTGGCCGGCGGCAGATTGGTCATCTCGACGCCACCGACATGAAGCGAGCCGGACGTGGCGTTTTCGAAACCGGCGATCATCCTGAGAATGGTGGTCTTGCCGCAGCCCGAGGGACCGAGGAAGGAGACGAACTCGCCCTTCTCGATGGACAGACTGAAGTCATGGACCACTGTGTTCGGACCGAAGGACTTCTTGAGGTGACTGATTTCGATGAAGGACATCGGGGGTTCCGTGGGTGGGTCGGTTGCCGGTCAGGGGCGAGCCGCGACAGCGTTTCGGGAAACCACCTGGATGATGCCCATGCAGGCCCAGGTGATCATGAACGCCATGCAGGCAAGCGCCGCCGGTTCGTAGGCGCGATTGGCGCCGATGAGCTGGAGGTAGGGACCGAAGGCCGGGCGATTGAGAAGACTGGCAAAGGTGAACTCCCCAATGACGATGGCGAAGGTCAGAAAGGCGCCTGACAGCATCGCCGATCGAATGTTGGGAAGAATAATCCGCCAGATGATGGTGGCCGACGAAGCGCCCAGGCTCTCCGCTGCCTCGGTCAGCGTCCTGACGTCGATGGCCCGAAGCCCCGTATCGACCGAGCGATACATGTAGGGCAAGGCCAGCGTCACGTAGCCGCAGGTGAGCAGAAAGTTGGTGCTGAGCGTCGAGTTGGTGAGCGGCAGAAAGCTCGACGAGTTGTAGAGACGCAGGTAGCCGAAGACGATGACGATGGCGGGCACCACCAGTGGCAGAAGCGTCACGAACTCGACGAGCGGCCGCAGTTTCCTCAGGCGAAGCTCGACGAAGTAGGCCATGGGCACGATGATCGCCATGCCGAAGACGATGGTCACCACCGCGAGACCGACCGAGAAGGTGAAGGACGACTGGAACTGAGGGTCGGCCAGAACCACGCGGTAGGCCTCGAAGCTGTAGATGCCACGAAGCTTTCTCAGAGAGAACTCGAAGGTGGCCGCGAGCGGCACCACGAAGTAGAGCGTGCCGATCAAAATGGCGAGCCAGTGGCCAAGACGGTTGCTCTTCATTTGAGCCACCTTTCGCTGCGCACGCGGAGCAGGATGTAGCAGAGGTTGGATAGACCGGTGATGACGATCATGCCGAAGGCGATGGCGTAGCCGAGATTCTGATCGTGCAACACGTCGCCGCGAATCTGCGCGTAGAGCAGAATGGTGACGATATTGAGCGACGAGCCGGTCAACGCGTAGGCTGTGGCGATTGCGCCGAAGGCGTTGGCGAACAAAAGCAGCGCCGCGCCAAGGAAACTCGGCAGTAGAACCGGGCCGGCGATGTGTCGCCAATACTGCCAGTTGGAGGCGCCCAGAATGGTGGCGGCCTCACGCCACTCCTTGCGAAGTCCCTCGATGGCCGGGGTGACGATCAGCACCATCAGCGGGATCTGGAAATAGAGATAGGTGAGCGTCAGCCCCCAGAAGGACAGAAGGTTGAAGCCCTTGGCATAGATGTTGACCCCGAACAGCGACGACAGAAACAGCGTGACCAGCCCCTGCCGGCCGAGCGTAGCCAGAAAGGCGAAGGCCAGCGGTACGCCGGCAAACTGCGAGGCGACGCCGGAAAAGGTCATGATGGTCGGGCGGATCCAGCGCGGCAGCCCGCCGGACACCGCCGCGTAGGCGATGAAGGCTCCGATCGCGGCGCCGATCACGGCCGATGCGACCGAAACCTTGATGGAAATCCAGTAGGAAGCAAGGATGGTCGGGGTCCACAGCTTGCCCAGGTTGGCAAGCGTGAAGCCACCTTCATTGTCCTGAAAGGCGCCGACCACAAGAAACAAGGTCGGTAGGATCAGGAACAGCAGAGCGAACACCATGAAGGGTGTGACGCCGACGACGGCCCAGGGCACGCGCAGGCGGGGAAGACTGGCAGACGAAGCGTTGGAAGCCATGCGATGTGCTGTCCGGATCGGCAATCGTGGAAAACCGCCCTCCGACCGAACGTCGGAGGGCGGCCACCGGAAATGAGGGCAGGCGGCCTTGAGGTCGCGCCGGGCCTTACTTCACGTCGGCGCCGACGACGCTGTCCCAGTTCTTGGTGATGGTTTCCTTGTAGGCCGCCTGCTCGTCGAGCGTCGGGAAGATGGCGTTGGCGTAAGCCTCGGCCGGCGGCAGCTTGTCGAGGAGCTCCTGCGGAATCTTGCCGCTCTTGGCGAGATCGTTGAAGCGGATCGGATGGCAATAGCCCTTCAGCCAGCCGAGCTGACCTTCGTCCGAATAGAGGTACTCCATCCACAGCTTGGCGGCATTGGGATGCGGCGCATAGGCGGAAATCGCCTGGACGTAGACACCGGCGAGCACGCCGGTCTTCGGCACCACGACGTCGATCGGCGGGTTGCCGGCCAGCGTGTCGCGCCAGGACAGGAGGTTGTAGTCCCAGGCGGCGACGATCGGCGTCGTACCCTGGGCGAGAGAAGCGGACTTGCCGATCACCGGGACGAAGTTGCCCTTGGCCACCACGTCCTTGAAGAAGCCCAGACCAGCCTCGCCCGCCTTGGCGACATCACCACCGGAGGCCGACAAGCCCGAGGCGAAGACGGCCGAGATGGCCTGCGACGAGGCGCGCGGATCGCCGGCGAGAGCGACGGCGCTGGCGAGCTCCGGCTTCATCAGGTCGGCCCAGTCCGCCGGACTGTCCTTGATGAGATCCTTGTTGATGCCGAAAGACATCACGCCATAGTAGTCGCCGTACCAGTAACCATCGGCATCCTTGGCGCTGTCGGGAATGGTGTCCCAGGTCGCCACCTTGTAGGGCTGCAGAAGGCCATCGGCCTTGGCGGACGGACCGAAGCTGAGGCCGACGTCGATGACGTCTGGCGCCTGATCGCCAGTGTTGCCCTTGTTGGCCTTGATGGCCTCGATCTCGTCGCCCGAACCGGCGTCGGGGTTGAGCTCGTTGACCTCGAGACCGTACTTGGCCTTGAAGCCCTCGATGACGGCGCCGTAGCCACACCAGTCGTGCGGCAGGGCAATGGTGGTCAGCTTGCCTTCGGCCTTGGCGGCAGCGACGAGCTCATCCAGCGAAGCGGCGAATACCGGCACGGAAGCACACAGAGCGGCCTGCGCGGCGATGGTCGACGCGAGAAACAGCTTGAAAGACATGATGGTTCCCCTGTTGGCCGGACACTCCGGCACTCGGATTTCCCACTCTTCGGCAACGCCTCACGTCCGCCTCGACAAGGAAGCGGGCAAGGTCTGCGCGTTCTAGAAGGCGGATCAATCCGAGATGTCGCGAGCGGTCTCGGAAAGGTTCGCCGTCTCCGCGTTCTTCGTTACCTGAGTTATATGACAGTTTGTTGTGCGTGCCGTCAATTCACCCAGTCCGTTCGGGACGTTGCGTTTTTCGCCGCCTAAAGGCTTTCCTTTCTCCTCAGTAGCCTTTGTTGCGATCGACAAGATGACGAAGCGGCCGGCCAGCCTCGTAAGCCGCAATCTCACCAATCACATACCGGCTGAGCGCGACCGGATCGCTCTCGGCGGCGACGTGCGGCGTCAGGAAAATATTGGGTGCCTTCCAGAGCGGACTTTCGGGCGGCAATGGTTCGGTGGCGAAGACATCAAGGCTGGCGCCCTTGACCCGGCCATCGCGCAGGGCCTCGACAAGGTCTGCCTCCACCAGTGACCGGCCGCGACCGGAATTGAGAATGACCGGGCCGCCAAGCGGGCCATCCTTGGCCAATGCGTCGATCGCGGAATGGTCGATCAGATTTTCGGTCTCCGCCGTCAGCGGCAACAGCGACACGAGAATGTCGGTACGGGCAAGGAAGGGCCAGAGCCCGTCCTTGCCATGAAAACAGTCGACGCCATCCATTCGCTTCTCGCTGCGGCTCCACCCGGCGACTTGGAAACCAAGCGCCAGAAGAGCTCGCGCGGCGTCCTGCCCGAGCTCGCCCAGTCCCATGATGCCGACACGCACGGCGCCGGCGGCCCACTGACGAAGAGGCTTCCAACTGCCGGCCTCTTGCGCCGCCGCGTAATGGAGATGGCGGCGGTGATGCAAGAGCACGTTGAGCACGACCCATTCGGTCATCCGGCCGGTGAGATCGGGATCGACGATGCGGACGACCGGAAGATCCGGGAGATCTGGATCGGTGGTGAGATGATCGACGCCCGCCCCCAGCGAAAAGATCGCTTCGAGCTTTGGGAGTGTCTTGAGGTAGCCGGGCTCCGGCTTCCAGACGAGGGCGTAACGGACGCTGGCCGGATCGAACTCGTCGCCGGGGAGCACCACCGCCCGGTCTGGTGCGGCCTCCCGCAGGGCATGGATCCAGTGATCGGGCTTCCAGCCCCGAACGGCGACAAGAATGGTCATGACGATTCCCGGATGGAGATGATGCCCTACCTTGCCCGGCTCGGAAGCGGAAACGCAAGCCATGCCCATTCACGATCGACGGCAACGCCCCCGACGTTTTTGTCCGGGGCGACCTCGCCACTTCCGCGGCATCGCCGGATAGTCGCTATTGACGGCAATAGCTGCCGTGCGTATCTGACTTTTCATGTCAACACGCCCCCTCGTCATCCTCCCAGCCCCACTGCTTCGTCAGACCTCGGCACCCATCGCTCGTGTCGATGACGGCGTTCGCAAACTCGCCCATGACATGCTCGAAACCATGTATGCGGCGCCTGGTATCGGCCTTGCCGCCGTTCAGGTTGGCGAGATGAACCGCCTCATCACCATCGACGTCTCGCACGATGAGGATGCCAAGGATCCGCGCGTCTTCATCAACCCGGAAATCCTCTGGAAATCCGAGGACCTGTCGGTCTACGAGGAAGGCTGCCTGTCCATTCCCGACTACTACGAGGAGGTCGAACGGCCGGCCAAGGTCCGCGTCCGCTATACCAACCTCGCCGGGGAACCGGAGGAGATCGAGGCCGATGGTCTGCTTGCCACTTGCCTGCAGCACGAAATCGACCATCTCGACGGCGTCCTCTTCATCGACCATATCTCCAAGCTGAAGCGCGACCGCGTCACCAAGAAGTTCGTCAAGGCAGCCAAGGAAAAGGCGAGGATCTAGTTCTCCTGCAGCTTTTGTCGCCGGCAGCTTCCGGCGATGGCTTTTGTGCTTCGCACAGGCGCCGCTTGGCGTCGGAAGGCCCTTTCGCGGCTTCACACGGTTCCAATGCTTGACGGCACCGCCCGCATGGTATGAAACGCCGGGCGGAACAACCGCTCGCAGGATCGCCATGCCGCTCAAGGTCGTCTTCATGGGAACGCCCGACTTCTCGGTGCCGGTGCTCGATGCCGTCGTCGGAGCGGGACACGATGTCGTGGCGACCTATACGCGCGCGCCGAAGCCGGCGGGGCGCGGAATGGAGCTGCGGCGCTCGCCCGTACATGTCCGCGCCGACGCGCTGGGCATTCCGGTTCTGACGCCGAAGACGTTGAGAACCGAGGAAGCGCAAGCGACCTTCGCCGCCCATGGCGCCGACGTCGCCGTCGTTGTCGCCTATGGCCTCATCCTGCCGAAGCCCGTGCTTGATGCCCCTCGCTTCCATTGCCTCAACCTTCACGCCTCACTGCTGCCGCGCTGGCGCGGCGCGGCGCCGATCAACCGCGCCGTCATGGCCGGCGATCCGGAGTCCGGCGTCATGGTGATGAAGATGGAGGAAGGGCTCGACACCGGCCCGGTGGCGCTGACGGCTCGTATCGTCATCGATCCGGACATGACGGCCGGCGAACTGCATGACGCGCTGTCCCCGACGGGCGCCACCTTGATGGCCGAGGCCCTCGGCAAAATCGAGGATGGATCGATATCCTTCGTTCCCCAGGGCGAGGACGGCGTCACCTACGCCTCGAAGATCACCAACGAGGAGACCCGTATCGACTGGCGTCTGGCGGGCGCGGCGGTGCATGATCACGTACGGGGCCTCTCCCCCTTCCCCGGCTCCTGGTTTGCTGCCGACTTCGGCAAGGGCGACGAACGGGTAAAGCTTCTCCGCAGCGAACGCGCGGAGGGAACCGGCCAGCCCGGAACGCTGCTGTCCTCCGACGGTGTAGTCGCCTGTGGCGAAGGCGCGGTGCGTCTCGTCACCGTGCAGCGCGCGGGCTCCAAGGCAATGGCCTTCGCCGACTTTGCACGCGGCGCGCGCCTTGCGCCCGGCTTCAGGTTCGTCTGATCGCCATGCCCCGTTACCGGATGCTCATCGAATACGACGGCACCGCCTTTTGCGGCTGGCAATCGCAGGCCGAAGGAACCGGCGTGCAGGACTACCTGCAGCGGGCGATCCTCGGGTTCACCGGCGAGAAAATCGTCCTCAAGGGCGCCGGTCGCACCGATGCCGGCGTGCACGCACTCGGCCAGGTCTGCCATTTCGACATCGATAAGACGCTGCGCACCGATACCATCCGCGATGCCGGCAACGTTCACCTGCGGCCGCACGCCATTACCATCGTGTCGGCCGAAGAGGTGCCGGAGAGTTTCGACGCCCGGTTCTCGGCCGTGAAGCGGCACTATCGCTACCGCGTCTTCGCGCGACGCGCCCCGCCGACGCTGGAGCGCCACTTGGTCTGGCACGTCCACGCGCCGCTCGACGTCGAGCGCATGGCGGACGCCGCCAAGGTCCTGCTCGGTCGGCACGACTTCACCACCTTCCGCTCATCGGACTGCCAGTCGAAGAGCCCGGTCAAGACGCTCGATCAGCTCGATGTCGTCGAAGCGGGCGGCGAGATTCACTTCCTGGTCTCGGCGCGCTCGTTCCTGCACAATCAGGTGCGATCGATGGTCGGGGGGCTCAGGAAAGTCGGCGACGGTCGCTGGACAGCGGCCGACCTCAAGGCCTCGCTAGACGCGGCGGACCGCCGCGCTTGCGCGCCGGTAGCCCCGCCCGAAGGGCTCTGCCTGATGCGGGTCGACTACTGAAGAAAATGGGCGGGAAGGATCCTCCCCGCCCATCGAGATCAACCGCTCGCCCGGCTCACTTCGGCCAGACGAACGTGGTCGGCAGATGCTGATAGAGCCAGGTCTCGGTCAGCGTCTTGTCGCCGGCACGGAGATAAAGGCGCATGTCGACCGGGTTGGCGCCATCGCCTTCGAAATCGAACACGGCCCGCCAGCGCGTCGTGCCCACCACCGGCAGCGTGTAGACGCCCGAAATGGAGCCCGACGACGCCGAGACCACCGCCTCGACGCCTGATGACTGGTCGTAATTCTTGAGATCGCCGCCGTCGAAATCGATCACGTATTTGACGACACCTGCGGGACGCACCTGGCCGGGAACGCCGCCGAAGCCGAGGCGCGTCGAGTAGACGCGGCCGACCGGCGCCGGATTCGGCTCATCGACACCCCAGGTCAAGCGATAGTCGAATGCAATCTCGCTGCCCTTTATGGCTGGGGCTGCCGGCAGCCAATAGGCGACGATGTTGTCGTGGATCTCGTCGTCGGTGGCAATCTCGACGAGTTGCACGGCGCCGTCGCCCCACTCCCCCCTCGGCTCGACCCATACCGTCGACCGCTTTTCGTAGAAGACGCCGTCGTCCTGGTAGTTCTCGAAGTTGCGGTCGCGCTGGCAGAGGCCGAAGCCCTTGACGTTCTTGTCGACGAATGTCGAGGTCATCACGTTGACCGGATTGTTGAGCGGCCGCCAGACGCGTTCACCGGCGCCGTTCCAGATCGACAAGCCGTCGGAGTCGTGGATTTCCGGCCGCCAGTCGGGCGCCCGCTGACGGTTGGTCTCGTTATACCAGAACATGGAGGTCAGCGCCGCCACGCCGAAGCGGGCGATATCCTCACGCGGATAGAAGCGCACGGCCATGTCCATGACGACCGTCCGATCCTCCTGGCGACTGACGTCCCAGCGGACGGCGCCGGAAACGCGCGGCCCCTCGAGGTCGGCATAGATGGCGAACTGCCCGCCCTTGGAAGCGCCGAAATAGAAGTTGGTGAAGCGCGGGAACTCCTCGGGCGTCGGCATGGCCACATCGATGGCCAACGCGCGAGCCGACAACCCGTACTGGTCGAGTGCGCCAGAAGATCGGAAATAGGCGGCTCCGAGGAAGGCCAGCCAGTCGCGCTGCCCGGTCTCGTCCATGACGCGGAAGCCGGCAAATCCGATGTCGCCCGGCAGGCTGGCGGCCGGATTGCCCTCAGGGATGTCGAAGTAGTCGGGCGAGTAAAGCACTTCCTGCGCCTTGTCGCCGTCGACGAGATAGATGCCGACGGGCAACTTGAAGTAGCGGCCAAGGTGGAAGAAGCGCAACGGCGCTTTGCCGCCGGCCGCCTGAACGGTGTGATCGTCCTTGAACTTGATCTGCCAGTGCCTGTCGTAGTCGATGGCCTCCAGCGCCTCGAAGGCGCGCGGCACCTCCGGCACATAGGCAGCGGCGGCGCGTTCCTTGGCAGCGGTCATCAGCTTGCTGAAGGAGAAAGCCTTCGGCTTGCCGAGCCTGGTCGACGCCTCGACGGCGCGAGCCTCGGTTGCGGATAGGCTCGGAACGAGCCCGAGGGCGGCCAGCATGGCCAGCAGGTCACGGCGGGTAAGCTCGGACGACATGAGAGGGATACACTCCGACGAAGTTCCGCGCCCAGCCCGGCTGTTGCCACAAGGAGGCGCGACGGGCGCATACATAGACCGATCAAGGCTCGACGAACAGTGGGCGAACGCTGCATAACTGATGCGATGATTGATGATTCCCGACCATCCCCTCCCCTTGCCGACCGCTTGTTCGAGCGCCTTGCTGGCACGGTGGAGCGTGTGACCTTCCACAACGAGGAAAACGGCTTCTCGGTGTTGAGGGTGCGTGTGCGCGGTCGCAAGGATCCGGTGGCGGTCGTAGGCCATGTCCCGACCGTGGCGGCGGGAGAGAAGATCGATGCCGAAGGCCAGTGGATGACCGACAAGGTCCATGGCCTGCAGTTCCGCGCCGACCGCATCGAGACGAACGAACCGACGGGCAAGGATGCCGTGATCCGCTTCCTTGGCTCGGGGCTGATTTCCGGCGTTGGGCCGGCGATGGCCGAGCGCATCGTCCAGGTGTTCGGCGCCAAGGCGCTCGACGTGATCGAGAACGAGCCCATGCGGCTCGTCACCGTGCCCGGTCTCGGCAAGCAGACCGCCGCCCGCATCGCCGAGAGCTATCGCGAGCGCAAGGCGGTCAAGGACGTGATGATCGCCTTCCAGGACAAGGGCATCGGCACCGCGCGTGCCGTCGCCATCTGGAAGGTACTCGGCCCGGAAGCGGTCAAGCTGGTCGAGGAAGACCCCTATCGCCTTGCCCGCGAGGTGCGCGGCATCGGGTTTGCCGGCGCCGACGAGATCGCCGAGAAGTTCGGCATCGACCGCGCCGCGCCGGAACGCATCAGGGCCGGCATCGCGCACGCCATCGAGGGCGCGGCGGACGATGGCCATACGGCCGTACCGCGCGCCGACGTGCTGGAGCGTGCCGAACGGCTGTTGGGCGTCGATGCCGACGCCGTGTCGGCCGAAGTTGAGGGCGCAATAGCCCAGGGCGATGTCGAAACCTTCGATATCGACGGCACCGCCTTTCTGGCCGTTCGGCGTCTCGCCCGCTTCGAGCGCTCCGTCGCCAGCCGTCTCAAGGCGCTTTCCGAGGGGCGGCCACCATGGGGCCGCATCGACGTCGACGCGGCCGTCGAGCGGTTCGAAACGCGGAAGGGCATGCAGCTCAGCCCGTCGCAGCGCGAAGCGCTGGCGCTGGTCGCCGGTGCGAAGGTTTCGGTGATCACCGGCGGCCCCGGCGTTGGCAAGACGACGCTGCTGGAGGCCCTGCTCGCCACCATCTCCGCCGCGAAGCTCACGGTGGCGCTTGCCGCACCGACCGGCCGCGCCGCCCGCCGCATGGCCGAGCAGGCCGGCCGTGAGGCCAAGACGATCCATCGTCTCCTGGAAATCGATCCGACAACCGGCGGGTTCAGGCGGTCGGCGTCCGAGCCGCTGGAAGCCGACGTGGTGGTGATCGACGAGACGTCGATGGTCGACGTGCCGCTGATGGCCGCGCTCGTCGAAGCCATTCCTCTCAACGCGGCGCTGATCCTGATCGGCGACGTCGACCAGTTGCCATCCGTAGGGCCGGGACAAGTCCTTGCCGACGTCATCGCCTCCGGCCTGGTTCCTGTCGCCCGACTGACCGAGATCTTCCGGCAGGCCGAGGAAAGCCGAATCATCATCAACGCCCACCGCATCAATCGGGGCGAATGGCCCGAACCGCCTCCTTCCGGCGAGCTCGCCGACTTCTATGTCATCGAAGCGCGTGGAGCCGACGACGCGCTCGCCAAGATCCTGGAGGTCGTCGGCAATCGCATCCCCCGCCGATTCGGTCTCGACGCCATGCGCGACGTGCAGGTGATCACGCCGATGCAAAAGGGAATCTGCGGCGCCCGCAACCTCAACGACCGTCTCGCCGAACTCCTGAATGGCGCCCCGCTCGACCGCATCGATCGCTTCGGCCAAACCTATGCCACCGGCGACAAGGTGATGCAGATCGAGAATGATTACGATCGCGACGTGTTCAACGGCGATCTCGGCATTCTCAAGCGCATCCGCCAGAAGGAAGACGAGGTCGCCGTTTCCTTCGATGGCCGCGAGGTGAAATACGCCCTTGAAGACCTCGAAGCGCTGACGCGTGCCTACGCCATCACCATCCACAAGAGCCAGGGGTCGGAGTATCCGGCCGTGGTCATTCCGCTCCTGCGCGACCACGCCATCATGCTGGCGCGCAATCTGCTCTACACGGCGGCGACTCGCGGCCGACAGCTGGTCGTGCTGGTGGCCGAGCCGAGAGCGCTGGAAATGGCCCTCTCGGGGGACAGAATCCGTCGCCGGTTTACCCGCCTAAAGTCGATGCTGACCGGTTGATCCGGCCTTTCGCGCGAAAGATCCTTGCCCCAGAACCCCCGCTTCGCTGCGCTTAACCGGATGTCGCAGACGGCCGCGGGCCACTTCCGACGGTTGTTTCGATTGGTCGGAAAGCCATTTGCCCTTGCCCTGGCTTCCGCGTAACGTCGAGCAATAGCATCGAAATCGGGAGGTGGGTCGATGGTGGATCTCGGGTTGCGTGAAGGGCTGACGGACGGCGCTGTCCGGGCGATCACCGAGGGAACCCATGGCGATCCCTTCGCGCTTCTGGGGCCGCATCGCGTATCGGGTGCGCGCACCGTCATCCGAACCTTCAAGCCGAATGCCCGCGCTATCGCGCTGATCTCGTCCGATGGACGCAAGCTTGCCGACTTCCAGCACGTGGAGGGCGGGCTATGGGTCGCGTTCGCACAGGGCGATCCCGGCCTCTATCGGCTTCGGGTCGAGTGGCCGCATGGCAGCCACGAGGCGGAGGATCCCTATTCCTTCGGGCCGCTTCTCGGCGAGATGGATGTCTATCTGCTCGCCGAGGGCCAGCACCGGCAACTCACCGATGCGCTTGGCGCCGTGGTGACCGAGGTGGGTGGCGTACCGGGCGTGCGCTTCGCCGTCTGGGCGCCAAATGCCCGGCGTGTGTCGGTGGTCGGCAACTTCAACTCCTGGGACGGCCGGCGTCACCCGATGCGCCTCCGCCGAGAATGCGGCGTCTGGGAGCTCTTCTTGCCGCGCCTGCCGATCGGCGAGGCCTACAAGTATGAGATCATCGGCGCCGGTGGCGAGCTTCTTCCCGACAAGGCCGACCCGGTTGCCCGCCAGTACGAGCTGGCGCCAGCCACGGCATCCATCGTCGCCGATCCCAAGCCGTTCGAGTGGCACGACGCCACCTTCATGCGCAATCGTGCCGCCTTCCAGTCGAAGACCGCACCGTTCTCGGTCTACGAGGTGCATCCCGGATCCTGGCAACGACCGGATGGCAAGCCTGTCACCTGGCGCTTCCTCGCCGAGCATCTCGTCGCCTACGTCAAGCACATGGGCTTCACGCACATCGAGCTGCTGCCGATCATGGAGCATCCGTTCGGCGGTTCCTGGGGCTATCAGCCTCTGGGCCTGTTCGCGCCGACCGCTCGCTATGGCTCTCCGGCCGACTTCGCCCGCTTCGTCGACGCCTGCCATGAAGCGGGCATCGGCGTCATCCTCGACTGGGTGCCAGCACACTTCCCGACCGACGCCCATGGTCTCGCCCGCTTCGACGGCACCCCGCTCTACGAGCACCAGGACCCGCGTGAAGGCTTCCACCAGGATTGGAACACGCTGATCTACAATTTCGGCCGCACCGAAGTGATCGGCTTCCTGGTCGCTTCGGCGCTCGAATGGCTGAAGCGGTTCCATATCGACGGTCTCCGGGTCGACGCCGTGGCGTCCATGCTCTATCGCGACTACTCCCGCCAGCCAGGCGAATGGATCCCCAACAAGTACGGCGGCCGTGAGAACCTGGAAGCGGTGTCCTTCATCAAGCATCTCAACGGCGTCATCGCCCACGAAGTGCCGGATGCACTGATGATTGCCGAGGAATCCACCGCATGGCCCGGCGTCACTGCCCCTCTTGCCGATGGCGGCCTTGGCTTTTCCTACAAGTGGAACATGGGCTGGATGCATGACTCGCTCGACTACTTCTCGCTCGAGCCCATTCATCGCAAGTACCACCACAATCAGCTGACCTTCGCCCTGATGTACGCCTACTCGGAGCGTTTCGTGCTGCCGCTGAGCCACGACGAGGTGGTGCATGGCAAGCGCTCGATCTTCGGCCGCATGCCCGGCGACGAATGGCAGCGCTTCGCCAACATACGCGCCTACTACGCCTTCATGTGGACCCACCCCGGCAAGAAGCTGTCCTTCATGGGCAACGAGATCGCCCAGGGGCGGGAGTGGAACCACGATGGCACGATCGACCTGTGGCTTGAGAGCCGGGCGAGCAACCTTGGGGTCCAGCGCCTGATGCGCGATCTCAACACGCTCTATCGGTCCGAGCCGGCGCTGCATGCCCGCGACTTCGACCCGGAAGGTTTCCAGTGGGTGGTGGTGGACGACAACGAACAGTCGACGCTGGCCTACATGCGCTGGGGCTTCGAGGCGGACGCGCCCTGCCTCGTCGTCGGCAACTTCACGCCGGTGCCGCGCTCGGGCTATCGACTGGGGGTGCCGCGCGCCGGCGTTTGGCGTGAGGTTTTCAACTCCGACGCCGAAATCTACGGCGGCTCCAACATGGGCAACAAGGGGCGGCTCACGGCAAACGAGGTCCCCAGCCACGGCATGGATCTGTCGCTCGATCTCACCTTGCCGCCGCTGGCCGTCGTCATCCTGCGCTGGGACGGCGAGGCGCCGATCGCCGAAGAAAAGCCGGCGAAGAAAGCCAGGGCAAAGAGCTGATCCAGTCGACGAGGGGAGGCCGAACGGCCTCCCTATGCTGCGAAGTACCTGTCGAGGAAGGTCCGATAGATCGTCTTCAAGCGGCGGAGGTCGTCAAGGGCCACGTTCTCGTCGATCTTGTGCATGGTCTGGCCGACGAGGCCGAACTCGACCACCGGGCAATAGTTCTTGATGAAGCGCGCGTCGGACGTGCCGCCAGTGGTGGAAAGCTCCGGCCGACGACCGGTCACCGCCTCCACCGCGTCGGAAAGACCGTCGATCAGAGTCGCGTCGTGGGTCAGAAAGGAAACGGCGTTGGTGGGCTCGAAGGTCAGCTCGTAAGCGAGCGGCGCCGGCCGCCCCGTCCGCAGCGTGGTCGTCTCGACAGCGCGTTTCACCCGCGCGCCGATCTCTTGGTGCAACGCCTCGACCGTCCAGATGTCATTGAAACGGATGTTGAAGGCGATCTCCACTTCGGCCGGAACGACGTTGGTGGCGCGGTTGCCGGTCTCGACCGAGGTGACCTCAAGGTTGGACGGTTGGAAGCGCTCGTTGCCGGCATCGAACGGCGGATCCATCAAGGCAGCGATAACGGCCGGAGCGACGCGGAGTGGATTGTCGGCAAGGTGCGGATAGGCGACGTGCCCCTGAACGCCCCGGAGCTTGACGAATCCCGACAGAGAGCCGCGACGACCGACCTTCACCATGTCGCCAAGGGCGGCGGGATTGGTTGGCTCGCCGACGATGGCATGGCTGAAGCGCTCGCCGCGCCTTGATGCCCAATCGAGAAGCTTCACGGTGCCGTTGATCGACGGGCCTTCCTCATCACCGGTGATCAGGAAGGAAATGCGGCCGCCGAAGTCACGGCCTTTCTCCTCGATGAAGTCGAGAACGGCGGCGGCGAAGGCGGCAATGCCGCCCTTCATGTCGACGGCACCACGGCCATAGAGCCTGTCGCCGTCAATGTCGCCAGCGAATGGGCCGTGGCTCCAGAGCTCAAGCTTGCCCGTCGGCACGACGTCGGTATGACCGGCAAAGGTCAGGTGGCGATTGCCCGAGCCAATGCCGGCGAACAGGTTCTCGATATCCGGCGTACCCTCGTCGGTGAAGACGGGGCGGTCCACCGTGAACCCGGCCGGCGCCAGCAACCCTTCGAGGAAAGCAAGCGCCCCACCCTCGGCGGGCGTCACCGATGGGCACATCAGAAGATCGCGAGCAATGGCAACGGGATCGTGGGGCATGTCCTCTCCTCGAAACGCAAACGGCCGGCAGTTTCCCGCCGGCCGTCCGAATAGCACGAAACTTGTTGGCGGTCAGTCGCGCAGAAGCTCGTTGATCGACGTCTTGGAACGGGTCTTGGCGTCGACCTTCTTGACGATGACGGCGCAATAGGTCGACGGACCCCAATCCTGGCCGGGCATCGGCTTGCCGGGGATCGAGCCGGAGACCACCACCGAATAAGGCGGCACCTTGCCCATGTGTACTTCACCGGTGGCGCGGTCGATGATCTTGGTCGACTTGCCGATGAAGACGCCCATGGAAATCACCGAGCCCTGACCGACGACGACGCCCTCGACCACCTCGGAACGAGCGCCGATGAAGCAATCGTCCTCGATGATGGTCGGGCCGGCCTGCATCGGCTCCAGCACGCCACCGATGCCGACGCCGCCGGAGAGGTGAACGTTCTTGCCGATCTGGGCGCAGGAGCCGACGGTGACCCAGGTGTCGACCATGGTCGCAGTGTCAACGTAGGCGCCGAGGTTGACGAAGGACGGCATCAGTACGGCGCCCGGCGCAATGTAGGCGGAGCGGCGAACGATGGCGCCCGGTACGGCCCGGAAGCCCGCGGCCTCATAGGCGGCGGCATCCATCCCTTCGAACTTCGAGGGCACCTTGTCCCACCAGGCGGCACCGCCGGGCGCGCCGGAAATCAGGGCCGTCGGCGTCAGGCGGAACGATAGCAGCACCGCCTTCTTGAGCCACTGGTTGACCACCCACTCGCCGTCGATCTTCTCGGCGACACGCGCCTTGCCGCCATCAAGCAGGTCCAGCGCCGCTTCGACGGCATCACGCACCTTGCCTTTGGTCTCCTGCGTGACGGAGGCGCGATCCTCCCAGGCGGCATCAAGGGTGGCGACGAGGTCGGCATAGGCGGCCGTGGCGGCAGTCTCGGTCATTGTGATCTCCGAATGGGCCATGCAGGATTGGTATCGGTTTCGTGCTTTAGGGGTTTTGGCCGACGCGCGCAACAAAAGCGACGTGCGCCGACACTCGCCACCTCATCCTCGCCATCAACCGGCGCGAAGATGGAGTGGAGTGACAACAGCTGGCTGAGACGGAGAAAACCTCCTTCAATTCAAAGCCTTACCGGCGCCACCAATGGTTGTACCTAGGGCAGCTGACGAACTCGGCTACCGAAAAGCTGCCCCGTGGCCCCAAGCCGGCGCGGACGTAAGCATTATCCCGCCCCTTGGGGAAGCGTACAGGTCAACCAGCCTTTCGAACTTTCTTCTTGCCCTTGAAAGGCGCCTTGCCGTCACGCGCCTCCTTGTAAGGCGGCTTGGCATCGCGCGGCGCATCCCTGTAGGAAGGCTTGCCGTCACGCGGCGGTTTCGCCTTTCCCTTCGGGCGCTCGTCCTCGCGCCGCGGCTTGTCCTTGCGGGGACCGGCAGGCGATGCCGCCGGCGGGCCGTCGGCGCGGGTGATGCGAACGTTCTCGTCGTTTCCGGCCGAAGCCAGTCGTTCCATGGCGGCGACACCGCCGGGGGCGACCTCGGCGAATGTCTCGCCGTCAGCAAGGCGGATCGCCCCGAAATCGCGTCCCTTGAGACCCGACTGGCGACACAGGAACGCCAACACACGCTTGACCTCGGCACCGTCGCGTCGACCGACCGACAGGCGGAACCAGGCAGACCCCGAAAAATCCACCTTTTCCCTCACCATCGGGCGATCCGGCGCCGAGAGGCTGCGGGGCTTCCTGTCGACCGGATCGGTGATCTCTTCGGGTGCAGGAAGGCGCGTTCGAGCAAGACGAATGAAGGCGGCGGCCAGCTCTTCCGCCGTCCGTCCCTCAGCTAGGCGGCTGGCGAAGGCGCGCTCGTCTTCGCTGATCTCCTCGGCGAGCACGGGATCGGCGAGCAAACGTTCTTCGTCGAGCTTGTGGATGGTGTCGGCCGACGGAACCGCCTCCGAGAACAGCTCGATCCCCGCCCCGGCGAGCAGACTCTCGGCACGGCGGCGGCGGTTCGAAGGCACGAGCAGCACCGACACGCCCTTGCGACCGGCGCGACCTGTGCGACCTGAGCGATGCAGCAGCACCTCGCTATCGTGCGGCAGATCGGCGTGAATGACCAGGCCGAGATCGGGCACGTCGAGCCCGCGCGCCGCCACGTCGGTCGCGACGCAGACGCGTGCCCGGCCATCGCGGAGCGCCGACAGCGCCTCGTTGCGCTCGCCCTGCCCCATCTCCCCCGAGAGAGCCACCACCGAGAAGCCGCGCTCGAGCAACGCGCCGGTGAGGCGCTTCACGCCCTCGCGGGTGCCACAGAAGACGATGGACGTGGCCGCGTCATGAAAGCGAAGGAGATTGACAACCGCCTTCTCGATCTCGTGGGGAAAAACGCGAACGGCGTGATAGTCGATGTCGGCGTGAACCTCGCCGTCCTCGGCCACGTCGACACGCGTAGCGTCCTTGCGCATGAAGTCGCGGGCAAGCCTGACGATATCGGCCGGCAGCGTGGCGGAGAAGAGCAGCGTCTGGCGATCGGCCGGAGCGGCGCTCAGCAGCTTCTCCAGGTCCTCGCGGAAGCCGAGGTCGAGCATCTCGTCGGCTTCATCGAGAACGACGGCCACAGCGTCGGTCAGATCGAGATTGCGCCGATCGAGATGGTCGCAAAGGCGGCCCGGCGTACCGACGACGATATGAGCGCCCTGGGCGAGTTGCCGCTGTTCGCGACGAGGGTCCATCCCGCCGACGCAGGAGACAATGCGAGCCCCGGTTTCGCCATAGAGCCAGGCCAGCTCGCGCGCCACCTGCAGGGCCAGTTCACGGGTGGGGGCAACGACAAGTGCAAGCGGCTTTCCGGCTGGGGCGAAGACCTCGGCCGGGCCGAGGAGACGCTCAGCCAGCGCCATGCCGAAGGCGACAGTCTTGCCGGAGCCTGTGCGGGCAGACACCAGCATGTCGGCGCCAGCGAGCTCCGGCGCTGCGACGGCCGACTGGACGGCGGTGGGATCGGCATAACCACGGGCAGCGAGTGCCCGCGCCAACGCGGGATGAGCTTGGGAAAAGGACATAGGCTTCCTGGGAGGAGCGCGCCAGCAACGGCGAAGGCCGGCACAGCGCGGAAAAACGAAGCCCTCTCATACAGGCGATGGCCCCATTCCGCCACCCCCGGCGGTGCATGGCTCATCAGCCGGAAAGCGCGTCTGCGATGCCGGCTAGGAAGGAAGGCAGGTTGGCCGTGACGAAGTCGGAGACCGGCGGCATAGGTCGCGGCGCCTGGCCACCAATCACGAGAACCGTGCGCATGCCGAGAGCTCGCGGCACGGCGAGGTTGCGTGGCGAATCCTCAAACATGGCGGCAGTGGCCGGTTCGACGCCAAAACGGTCGAAAAAAGCGGCGTAGGTCGCTTCCGCCGGCTTGGGCAGATAGCCGGCGTCCACGATGTCGAACACGCCGTCGAACCGGTCGGCGATGGCGAGGCGGCGGAGCGTCTCGCCGACATGGGCGTGGGTCCCGGAGGTCAGGATGAACTTGCGCCCCGGTAGACGGGACAAGGCATCGGACAGCCCGGCATCCGGCGCGAGCGCCGAGCGATCGACGGCGTGCACATCGGCGAGGAACGCGACGGGGTCGACGCCATGTTCCTCCATCAGTCCGCGCAACGTCGTTCCGTAGCGAGCCGCATAGCTTTTCTGGAGAGCTACCGCATCTTCCCCAGAGGCGCCTGTCACCCGCGCGGTATAGGCGCGGATGCGGCTTATCACAGCTTTGAACACGCCGCTTTCCGGCGGATAAAGCGTGTCGTCGAGATCGAAGACCCAATCCCGAACGCCGGCAAATGCGGAAAGGTCGCCGCCGGCAAGCGATGTGTCCTCGGTCATCAGCGGCGAATTATCGTGCCGGCGCCGGTCTCGGTAAAGATCTCCAGCAGAACGGCATGCGCCGTCTTGCCATTGACGATCACCGCCGCGTCGACCCCACGCTTCAGCGCGTCGAAGCAGGTTTCCACCTTGGGGATCATGCCACCGGATATGGTGCCGTCGGCGATCAGGGCCTGCGCCTCGGCGCGGGTGAGCTGCTTGAGAAGCTGGCCCTCGCGGTTAAGTACGCCCGGCACATCGGTCAGGAACAGCAGGCGCGCGGCATGCAACGCACCGGCAATGGCGCCGGCGAAGGTATCGGCGTTGACGTTGTAGGTCTCGCCATCGACACCCGGAGCGACAGGGGCCACCACCGGGATCAGATCCTCCTTGGCAACCATGTCGAGCACGGCCGGGTTGACCACCTTGGGTTCACCGACGAAGCCAAGGTCGATCACCTTCTCGATCTCGCTGTCGGGATCGCGCATGGTGCGCGTTGCCTTCTCGACCGTGAGAAGATTGCCGTCCTTGCCGCAAAGGCCGATGGCCCTGCCGCCCTCGGCATTGAGGGCCGAGACGATCTGCTTGTTGATGGAGCCGGCCAGCACCATCTCGACGATTTCCATCGTGGCGCGATCGGTGACGCGCAGGCCGTTCTTGAACTCGCTCTTGATGCCGAGCTTGTCGAGCATCGAACCAATCTGCGGTCCGCCGCCGTGGACGACGATCGGCTTCATGCCCGACTGCTTCAAAAGCACGATATCGCGGGCGAAGGCGCGCGCCAGATCGGGGTCGCCCATGGCATGACCACCGTATTTGACCACGATGGTCTTGTCGTCATAACGCTGCATATAAGGCAGCGCTTCCGAGATGATGCGAGCGCGCGACAGCATCTCTTCGGCGGATTCAGGCGTGGATGGGGTCATGACGGCCTCGCGTCGGTTGGATCGTGAACGCCTATAGCCGATCGGGGGGCGAGGCTCAACGGCCGAACAGCGAACGCAAGACCCGACGCTCCACCGCCGCCGTGGCTCAGGCGCCTGCCAGCAACCTGGAAATTGCAGCCTTGAGATCGTCGATGCCGGCGCCCTTCTCGCTGGAGGTGGCCAGCACCTCGGGGAAGGCCGCCGGGCGCTTGCGAATACGCTCGGCAGTGTCGGCGAGCACCTTCTCTATGCCGCCGGGCTTCAGCTTGTCGGCCTTGGTGAGCACGATCTGGTAGGACACCGCCGCCTTGTCGAGCAGCGTCAGCACGTCCTCATCGTTCTTCTTGAGGCCGTGGCGGGCATCGATCAGCACGTAGACACGCCGGAGATTGGGACGGCCGCGCAGATAATCGCGGATCAACGCGTTCCAGACGTCGACCTTCTCCTTGGGCGCCTCGGCATACCCGTATCCAGGCATGTCGACGAGCAGCAGACCGGCGTCGACCTCTGGTTTGAACAGATTGAGCTCTTGGGTGCGGCCCGGCGTATTAGAGGTGCGTGCGAGGCCTTGCTGACCGGTCAGGGCGTTGATCAGGCTGGATTTCCCGACATTGGAGCGGCCGGCGAAGGCAACCTCGATCGTTCCGGCGAACGGGGGCAGATCGTCCACGTTCGCCATGCCCCGTACGAAGGCCCAGGGGCGGGCGAACAGCAGGCGCGTCGCCTCGGGATCGATCACAGTGCGGGTTTCGTCCATCGTGGAAATCCTGGGCTGTCGGCGGCGGGCGGCCTCGCCCTCATAACGGAAACGGACCGGCTTGATGTAGCCGGTCCGCCGATCTTACTCGCTTTGGCAGCCTTTTCAGCCTGCCTTCGGCTTCTTGGCGAATGTGCTCTTCAGATTGTCGAACAGCTCGATCTTGACGCCGTGCTTCTTCATGATCAGCGACTGCTGCAAGATCGAGAGGGTGTTGTTCCACGACCAGTAGATCACGAGACCAGCCGGGAAAGACGCCATCATGAAGGTGAAGACGATCGGCATCCAGGTGAAGAGCATCGCCTGCGTCGGGTCGGGCGGCGTCGGGTTCAGCTTCATCTGCACGAACATCGTGATGCCCATGATGATCGGCCAGATGCCGAGCATCAGCATGTGCGGCGGCGTCCAGGGAATCAGCCCGAACAGGTTGAAGATCGTCGTCGGGTCCGAGGCGGACAGGTCGTGGATCCAGCCGAAGAAGGGCGCGTGACGCATTTCGATCGTCACGTAGAGCACCTTGTAGAGCGAGAAGAACACGGGGATCTGCACGACGATCGGCAGACAGCCGGCCAGCGGGTTGATCTTCTCCCGCTTGTACAGCTCCATGGTCTCTTGCTGCTGCTTGACCTTGTCGTCCGGGTACTTGGCCTTGATGTCGGCCATGGCCGGCTGCAGCATCTTCATCTTGCTCATCGACGCGTAGGACTTGTTGGCGAGCGGGAAGAAGATGGCCTTGACGATCAGCGTCACCAGGAGGATGGCGATACCGAAGTTGCCGACCAGGACGTAGAGCCAGTCGATCAGCAGGAACATCGGCTTGGTGATCCAGTAGAACCAGCCCCAGTCGATCAGGCGATCGAACTTTGGAATGCCGAGTTCGCGCTCGTAGGCATCGACGCGAGCCACCGTCTTGGCGCCGGCAAACAGGCGTGTCTCGGTAGCGGCGGTGCCACCAGCGGGAATTTCCAGAGGATCACGAAGATAGTTTGCCTGGTAGGTGTCGATGTTGCCGGCAAGAGCCCAGGAGAAGCGCGGCTGGAACTTGGTGCCGTCCTCGGGGATCAGCGCCGTCGCCCAATATTTGTCGGTGATGCCAAGCCAGCCGGACGTGACCGGATCGGGCTTCACGCCTTCGCTATCCTTCAGGTTCTTGTAGGTGGTCTCGGTGAGTCCCTCGTCGCCAAACACGCCGAGCAGGCCCTCGTGCAGAACCCAGGTGCCCGGCACCTGCGGCGTGCCGTAACGGGTAACGAGGCCATAAGGATAGACGGTGGCGACGGAACCGGACGTGTTGGCGACGGAGTCCTTCACCGTGAACATGGAGTGGGAGTCGACGGAAACCTCGCGGGTAAAGACAAGACCGGCGCCATTGTCCCAGGTAAGCGTGACCGGCGTCGAGGGCGTCAGGCGAGCACCCTCAGGCGCCGTCCATACCGTGTCGGCACCGGGCAGCTTCACGCCGGTCCCGGCCGGAGCCATAAAGCCGAACTCGGCGTAGTAGGCGTGATCCGTGCCGAAGGGGTTCAGCAGCTTCACGAGAGGCGAGTCGGGTTCGATTGTCTCGCGGTAAAGCTTCAGCGAAAGGTCGTCGATACGAGCGCCGGAAAGGCTGATCGAGCCGGCAAGCTCGGGCGTGTCGATTGCAACGCGCGGGCTTTTGGCGAGCGCTTCCTCGCGGGAGACGAAAGCCGCTGTGGTGTTGAGGCTAACCGTCGGGGCCGCGCCATCGGCCGCAGTTGCGCCGTCAGCCTTGCCGTCGGCCGGAGCCGTAGTGGTCTGGCCGTCCTGCTGCTGAGCCGCCTGCTGGGCGATCTGGGCCTTTTCGAGCTGCGGACCAGCAACGAAATACTGCCAGCCGAGCAGCACGGCCAACGACAGCGCAATGGCCAGGATCATATTGCGGTTTTCGGTCATGGACCTTTTTCTTCCTCGCTCGGCGCCGGCTTCAGCGCCTCTTTGCCGCCGCGCGGCCTTGTCTTGTCGGAGGCCGCAGCGCGAACGGCGCCGACGACTTCGGCGACCAGATCGGAAAACGGCATGTCCAGTGCCGGACGACGGCCGACCAGCACGAAATCGCGCCCGGGATCGGCTGCCATGGCGCCGGCGAGCCGTACCGCCTCCTTGAGACGGCGCCTGATGCGGTTGCGCACCACGGCGTTGCCCATCTTCTTGGTCACCGTGAAACCGAAGCGAGCATCCGCTCCGGCCTCCCCCTCCGCCCCATCGGGACGGCGGAGCGATTGCAGCAAAAAGCCGCGCCGGGGTGTTCGGGCACCCCGGGCGACTTTTACGTAGTCTTTTCGCTTTTTCAGCCGCATCATGTCAGGCGCCTCGCAAGCTGGTTGGCCAGCGTCCGCCATGAACAAGGCCGATCACGCCGACAGACGCTTGCGCCCCTGGGCCCGACGGCGGGCAATAACCTTGCGACCACCAGCAGTGGCCATGCGCGCACGGAAGCCGTGACGGCGCTTGCGAATGAGCTTGGACGGCTGATAAGTCCGCTTCATGGTCGTTTGCCCGCCTCGCGGGCCCCTCGTTCTGGCGGCTCTCCGGCCTCGAAGCGCCTTGCGCCTCGCCTTCGGACAGCTCTTGTGTCTCAACAGGGAAATCGGCCACGGCATATGCGGCCAAGCCGGCCGAAAGACCGGTGGCGCCCTTCCGATCGGAGGGGCTTATACGGGACGGACGGAGGCGCGTCAACGCATCAATGCCAAGCAAACCGCAGCTTGACCACCTGTTCGCGCGGCATTTTGAAGACTGCTGACAGCTGCGGGCACTCCACCGCGCTAGGATATGGGCAAATATGGCGACGCGACAGAATTTTACCTTATTTCGGACGCGGGCCTCTTCCAATTTCTGCGCAAAGCGACAGATAGAGAGCATTATTTTTTCGGAATCGCCCAGCATGGCCCAGACTGACACTTCCGGCGGCATCACCAAGCCGCACTTCCCGACCAAGCACACATTCAGTCTGTCCTTCAAACTTCTGGTCTTCACGATCCTGTTCGTGATGTTCGCCGAAGTGCTGATGTTCGTTCCGGCTATCGCCAACTTCCAGCGCAACTACATCGAATCGAAGATACGCACCGCCGGGATCGTCGCCCACACGCTGACCACCTATCCCGAGACGGCGCTGCCCCGCACCATTCAGGCCGATCTCCTGAACCGCCTCGACGCCTATGCCGTCGCCGTGCGATCGGAGGGCATGAAACAGCTGGTCGCCATGGCCGATGCCCCGCCCACGGTGACCCGCAGCATCGATTTCGACAGTCAACGGGCGCATGGCCTCGTGATGGAGGCGTTGGACACTATGCTGTTCGGCGGCGACCGAACCATCCGTGTTACCGGAAAATACGACGACGAAGGCGAAGTCGAAGTGGTGTTTTCCGAAACGCACCTCCGGAATGAGATCCTGCATTTCGCTGGCGGCTTGCTTATGGTGTCCTTCCTGATCTCGGCTTTCGTCGGCGTTCTGGTGTTTTTCTCCATCCAGTATCTGATGGTCATTCCGATGCGGCGCCTGGGCAAGTCCATCTACAAATGGGCTCAGGAGCCCGAGAGCGACGCCTATCTTGTCCGCTACGGCGGCCGGACCGATGAGATCGGCCGCGCCGAGTTCGCCGCGGCGGCCATGCAGCAGCGCATTCAGGAGCTTTTCAAGCAGCAGAAGCGGCTGGTCGAGCTCGGCCTCGCAGTTTCGAAGATCAACCATGACCTTCGCAACCTGCTCGCTTCGGCCCAGCTCATTTCCGACCGTCTGACGATGATCCCCGATCCTTCGGTACAGCGCTTCGCGCCCAAGCTGGTGTCTGCCATCGATCGGGCCATCAACTACTGCCAGTCTGTCCTCGCCTACGGCAAGGCGCAGGAGGCCCCTCCTTCGCGCCGGCTTCTGTCGCTGTCTCGGCTTTGCACCGACGTCGCGGAAATGACCGGCCTCATTCAGCATGCAAACATCGAGTGGGTGAACGCGGTGCCGGAAGATCTCGAAGTGGATGCCGATTCGGACCAGTTGTTCCGGGTACTGCTCAACCTTGTGCGCAACGCGGCGCAAGCGCTCGAGCAATGCAAGGATGATGCACTGGTGCGCCGGCTCACGGTGTCGGCGGAACGCGACGGAACGAAGGTCCGCATCCAGGTTTCCGACACGGGACCAGGCCTGTCGCAGAAGGCGCGCGAGTCGCTGTTCAAACCGTTCTCCGGATCCGTGCGCTCTGGTGGAACCGGACTTGGCCTTGCCATCGTCGCCGAGTTGGTCAGGGCGCATGGGGGCACCATTTCCTGTCTGGATGGTGGCCCAGGCGCCACCTTCGTCATCGACATCCCAGATCGGCCGGCGCGCGCCGCCTGAACATGCAAAAGCGGCGGCGCCCTGAAAGCGCCGCCGCTCGCAAATGCAATGACGCGGGCGTTTTATTCCGCAGCCAAGCTCTCACCGGCCACGCCGGCCCCACTCTCGGCGTCCAGCCACCAAGTGACGTTGGCGTGACGACGCAGCGCCGTGGCCGGACACTCAGGGCCAATGGGCCCCGTGAGCGCGGCACGCACCGCCTCTCGCTTGGTAGCGCCGGTGGCCAGAACGATAATTTCACGCGACTCGAGAATTGTGCCGATCCCCATCGTCATGGCCTTGGTTGGCGGCAGTTTGCCGTCAAAGAAAGCCGAGTTGGCCTCCAGGGTGGATGCTTCGAGATCGACGACGCGCGTGCGAGCGGCAAAGTCGGCGCCCGGTTCGTTGAAGCCGATATGTCCATTGCGGCCGATGCCGAGAAGCTGGAGATCGATGCCTCCCGCTTCGCGCATCATCGCCTCATAGCGGCTGGCGAAGGCGGAGGTATCGGCGGCAAGGCCATCGGGCACGAACGTCCTTGCCTTGTCGATATCGACGAGATCGAACAACTGGCTGTCCATTGTCGACCGGTAGGAGCGCGGGTCTTCGGGCGGCAAGCCGACATACTCATCGAGGTTGAAGGACGTCACGCGGGCAAAGCTGATCTCGCCAGCCCTATGCAGCGCCACAAGCCGCTCGTAGACCGGTTCCATGGTGGCGCCGGTGGCAAGGCCAAGAACGATACTCGGCTTCGCCTTGAGGCGCTCGGCGATGCGGTCGGCGACGGCATGAGCCGCCGCGATGGTTGTGGGAAAATGGTTGATCGACATTTCATACTCCATCGACCGGCCGCAGCTCGGCAATCGTCATCTCTTGATGAGATGATGGCGATGGTTAATTAGTTCGTCAAGATGCCGAACATAAAATTTCGGTGACACTCAGCCGTGAGTGGCGGCCGGCAAACGTAGAGGCATCGGCAGATCCGCCGGACTGAACAAAAGATTGTGCGCCTGGTTGAGCGCAATAGCGACCGCCCCGGTCAGGGCGGCATGAGCGCCCAGCGTGGACACCTCGACGACGATCGGTCGGCGACTGACGCGCGGCAGCTCGGCCTTTATCCAGTCGACCACGCCCGGCAGGCAGCCGACGATGCCGCCGACCACGATCTTTCTCGGCTCAAGCAACGCATGGACAGCGACCATCGACAGCGCCGCGTTTCGGGCCAGATCGCGAGCGGCCGTGACAGCGGCCTGATCCTGCCCCTTCAGGGCAGCTTCGAAAATATCGAACGGGCTCGATGCCGCCGTTCCGCCAAGCGCCCGGTAGCGCTCTCGGATGCCACGCCTGCCAATGGTACTCTCAAGGGCACCGCGCTCCAGGCTGTCGGAGGCGGTCGGATCGCCACCAATCGGCAGGAAGCCGATCTCACCGGCGGCGCCACTGGCTCCCCGGATCAGCCGTCCCCCCGTGAGCGCGCCGAGGCCGATGCCCGTGCCCAGCGAGACGAAGGCCACTTCTTCGACTCCGACGGCGCACCCCGTCCAGGACTCTCCGATCACCGCCGCGTTGATGTCGTTCTCGATCACCACCGCGCAACCGAGCTCGGCGGACAGCAGGGTGCGAACATCGACATCGCCAAGTCCCTCGAGGTTGGGCGATAGCGATAGCCGCCCGCTCACCGGCTCGACGACACCCGGCATGGCCACAGCGGCCACCAGAACCTTTTGCCTGTCGATGCCGGCCTTGGCGACGAGTTCGGCGGACAGGCGCCCGAGCGCCGAGACCAAAGCCGTCCCGGCGAGATCGTCCGACGGCGCTTCTTCCGATGCGAGGATGTCACCGACAATGTTGGCGAGCGACAGGCGAAGCGAGGTGACCCCGAGTTCGGCGCCGATGACATAGCCTGCCGACGGATCGACCTCATAGATGACCGCGGCACGGCCAACCTTGCCCGAAGTGACCCCCTTGATGCGGACGAACCCGCCGCTTTCCAGCACGCGGATCACCTCCGACATGGTCTGCTTGGAAAGGCCGGTGATCTTGGCAAGGGCAGCCCGCGAAGTGGCGCCGGAGTTGAGGAGCACGTCCATGACGGCGCGCACCGAGATCTGGCGCAGCACCGGTGTTGCGGTATCGTCTGGGATCATCGGGCCGGGGGTCTCCCTGGGAGCGTCACGGGATCGATCCATACACCCAAAACCGCCGTTTCACAGCCCCGACGCGCGGTGTCGAACACTTACGCCTTGGCGGCGGCTCCGGCCTGCACCGAGTTTCGATATTCGGTGGGCGTGCGGCCCACCACCTTCTTGAACACCTTGTAGAAATAGTTGAAGTCGTTGAAGCCGCAGCGCTGAGCGATCTGCGACAGCGGCAGATCGTACTTCTCCAGCATGAACTTGGCTTTCCCTATCCTGACTTGCGTCAGATAGTCCGAAAAGGTCATGGCGCCTTGCTCGCGAAAGACGCGCGAGAAGTAGTTGGGGCTGATGCGCAGGTGGGCGGCCACCGTATCGCGGGTGATCTGCCGGTCGAAGTTCTCCTCTATGTAGAGGCAAGCGGCACGGAAGAAGGCAGACGATTGCCGTTCTTCCTCCGGCACGGGATTGGCGATCAGGCGGCGGGCATACTCGAGGATGGACTGGGCCAGCAAGCGGGCATCCAGGCTGGTTGCCCCTGCATCGTCGCGATGGCTCGTCATCGCCTCCACCAGATGCTGCAGTGGCCCGTTGCCGGGGATCAGGCAGCTCCGTTTTTCAACCGACACGAAGCGCCTCTCGCCGGCACTCCATCGCACGAGACTGACGCCGAGATGGGTCGCGCCGAACAAAAGGCTCAGGACCTCGACATCCTTGTCCCAGAGCGGCTGGTTCCAGCAGTTGCCCGGCACCACCAACGCTTCGTCCGGACCGAGTTCGGCTTCCACGATCCGTGCGTTTCGGTCGCAGAGAACGTTGGTGTAGGTGCCGGCGATCACGAACTCGAAGCGCGCAAACTGCACTTGCAGTGCTCCAAGCGGCGGAGCGGCGGCATCAAGGCCGAAGACGATGCGCTGCGGCCAGCCGACCTCGCCGGCAAGCGCATTCCCACGGGCAAAATCGTCGAGCGTCACGTTGGCATTCAACATGGAGCGTCTCCTTCTTGCTTCGGGGCTCGAAGAAGTGGATCGCGAAAGGAGGTCAAAGCCCGGGCCAGCGCCGGGCTACCATTGCCCGCACCTCGGCCGCGGAATCGAGCGCCAGAGCCTCCTCCGCCACGGCCCGGCAGGTGTTCCTGTCGAGCGTCCGGATGAAGGCCTTCAGGTCAGGAATGCCGGAGCGGGTGGCCGACAGGCTGGTCACGCCGAGGCCGATCAGGATGGGAGCCGCCGGCAGTTCCGAGGCGAGACCGCCGCAGACACCCACCGGACAGTCGTGGCGCGCACCGGCAGCAGCCGTGTCGGCAATCGTCTTCAGCACCGCCGGGTGCAGCGAGTCGATCTCTGGGGCGAGCTCGGTGTTGCCGCGATCCATGGCCAGCACATACTGGGCGAGATCGTTGGTCCCGATGGAAAAGAAATCGGCTTCCTTTGCCAGCTTGTCGGCCATGGCCACGGCGGCCGGCACCTCGATCATGATGCCCAGCGGCACATCTGCGGTCACCCCGAGCCCTGCCTTTTCTTCCTCGAAGATCGACTTGGCCCAACGAAGTTCCCCGATATCGGCGATCATCGGCATCATGATGCGGACGACAGAGACCGGTGTGACCTTGAGGATGGCGCGGAACTGCTGGCGCAACAGATCGGGTCGGCGTCTGGAAACCCGGATGCCCCGCACGCCGAGGATCGGATTCTCCTCGGCCGCCTGCTTCAGATAGGGAAGCGGCTTGTCGCCGCCGATATCCAGCGTGCGGATGGTCAGCGGCTTTCCGCGCAGCGCGTCGGCGATGGCCTGGTATTCGGCCTGCTGCTCCGCTTCGGTTGGCGCTGTCGGCCGATCGAGAAACAGGAACTCGGTCCTGAGCAGCCCGGATCCCTCCGCGCCAAAAGCCAGACCGCGCGCCGCATCGGCCACCGAACCGACGTTGGCGTAAACGGGCAGACGCGTTCCGTCGGCCATAACGCAATCGGTCGCAGCCGCCTCGCGGTTGGCGGCGCGACGGGTTTCGCGTTCGGCCGCCGCCTTGCGCGTAGCCTCGATGGTCGCCTCGGTCGGGTTCACCTGGATCTCGCCGCGCTCAGCATCGACGATGAGAGGTGCGCCTTCGGCGATACGGTGAGCGTCGCTGCCGACGGCGGCCAGCATCGGCACGCCGCTCGCCGCCGAGAGAATGGCGACATGCGAGGTACGGCCACCCTTGGCGACCACAAAGGCTGCCGGCAGACGATCGCCGAACGCCATGAACTGCGACGGCAGGAGATCGTCGGCGATGGCAATGGCGTCCTCGGGCAGCGCCAGGCTTTCGGGCGAACCGCCGGCCAGCACCGTCAACACCTGCTGTTCGAGGTCGACAAGGTCGGCAGCGCGTTCGGCAAGGCGGGCATTGTCAAGCCCGCGCAGCAAAGCTGCCTGGCCCGAAATGGTCTCGGAGAAGGCCCAACCGGCGCTCTTGCCGCGCGCGATCCGGTCACGGGCGCCTTCTAGCAACTCCGTATCCTCAAGAAGCGCGGCGTGGGCTGCCATGATCTCGCGCTGCTGCTGCGTGCGGCCGCCCGTCGCCTGCTCGGTCAGGTGAGTATGGACGCGAGCGATGGCGGCATCCAGCGCCGCGCTCTCGGTCTCCACGTCGCCACCTTCTTCTGCCGGGCGAGCTACCTTGTCCTTGAGGCGAACGGCGCGACCGATGGCCAAGCCGGGGGCCGCGACCACACCGGTCAGTCGGGGCCGGTCGTCCGGACCGAAAGGCGTGAGATCGACGGGCGCCTCGGCGGCGGAGCCGGCCTCATCGACGCCGGGCAGACTGTCCTGCCCCGCATCGACATAGGGTACGACCGGATCGCCCAGCCCGGAGACGATGGCCTCGACCACTCCATCGACCGCGGCAGCCGCATCGGAACCCTCTGCCGACACGATCAGCCGACTGCCCCAACGACTTCCGAGCGTGAGCAGAGACACCGGGCTCTTGGCGTTGGCCTTGCGTTCCCCCAGCGCGATCTCGATGGCACTCGCATACTCCTTGGCCTTGGCAGCAAGTAGTGCCGCCGGCCGCGCATGCAGACCCTCGCTCATTTCCAGCACCACGTCGCGTTCGACCCGCTCGACCGGCGGCGGCGCTTCCACGCCGATCGGCATCACCGCCATGATCTCGTCATCGAGGCCGACCGCGCCGGCAGACTTGCGCGCGGTGACATGAAAGGCGTCCTCGTTGGTGACGAGAACGGGCGTCGTCACGATGCCGCAGCTCTCCGCGAGCGCGGCGAGGTCGAAACGGATGAGAAGATCGCCGGCCGCGACATGGTCGCCTTCCGCCACCAAGGCCTCGAGACCGGCACCGCGTAGCGCTACTGCCTCAAGGCCGACGTGCACCAGGAACTCGGCGCCCTCGTCGGTCATGACCTTCACCGCGTGACCGCGACGATGCACGGAAGTGACCGTACCGGCAACCGGCGCATGCACTTCGCCGACTTCCGGCTCGATGGCGAGGCCGTCGCCCATCATGCCGAGTGCGAACATCGGATCGGGAACGTCGCCGAGCGGCACGATCCGGCCCTTGAGCGGAGCCCGGACGGAGATGGTGGAGGTGGTCATGCGCTTGTCTCCCAGTACCTTGTGTCGAGGCAAAGCCTCCCTCCGCCGCCGAGTCCGGCGACGACCGGCGATGCGAGGGGGACGAGCGCCCGTCATGCTCCCGTCACACCTCGTGGGACCCTAAATCTGGGCGGCGACGGCTATCTCGGCAAGAACCTCGGCGGGAAGGGCATTGCCGGAGAAGCGGTCCACCGCCGCAGCGACACCAACCTCGGTGACGGCGGCCTGCATCTCGACCGCCTGGGGATCGCCGTCGTTGCGGTAATGCAAGGCGGCCGCGATGCCCTTGACGAGGTTTGCATGCGGCAGGCCGTACTCCAGCGTGCCGAGCAGAGGCCGGATCAGCCTGTCGCCCTTGCCCAGCTTACGCAAGGGCTCCCTTCCGACGCGCGCCACGTCGTCGCGAATGAACGGATTGGCGAAGCGGCCGAGGATCTTCTCGATATAAGCGGCGTGTTTGTCCGGATCGAAGCCGTAGCGGCGGATCAGCACGGCGCCGCTCTCTTCCATGGCGGCCTTCACGATGGCACGGATGTCCTCGTTCTCAATGGCATCGCGAATGGTCGGCAGCCCCCTCTCGAAGCCGAGATAGGCGGTAATGGCGTGGCCGGTGTTGAGCGTGAACAGCTTGCGCTCGACGAAAGCCATCAGGTTGTCGGTCAGCTCCATGCCGGGAACGCTGTGCGTCCACCCCTTGAGTTGACCGCGATCGACGATCCACTCGGAGAACTCCTCGACAGTGACGGCGAGCGGTTCGCCTTCGACCGGAGGCGCCGGCGGCACGATGCGATCGACGGCGCTGTCGGCAAACCCCACTTCGATCTCGACCACCGCGGCGATGGCCGCCGGAAGATGGCGGAAGACCGCCTCCTTGAGCTGGGTGGTGCCGCGAATGGTATTCTCGCACGCGATGATGTTGAGCGGAGCGTGCTTGCCGGCGGCGACGCGCGCCTCAAGGCCTCGGGCGATGGTCGGTGCAATCTTCGGCAGGACCGCCGCCCCGACGGCGGTTGTCACGAGATCGGCGGAGGCAATAAGGTCGACGATATCGTCGCCGATCGACGACACGGCGGTGACACCGGTCACCTCCTCGCGGCGGCTATCATTGCCGACGATGTCGACGGAATAGCGGCCGGCACTGGCAATCTGCCCGACAAGGGTTTCGTTGACGTCGGCGAAGGTGACCCCCCATCCGGCGTCAGCAAGAATCTTGCCGATGAAACCGCGGCCGATATTGCCCGCGCCGAAATGAATGGCTCGCATGGTCGTCTCCAGAGCTTGTCTTGGGAGGGGGCCGCTCTCGGCGGCCCCCGGGTCTCAGAAGCTGAGGTCAGCCGAGATCGAGGATGCGCAGCACGTCGGCCGGGTTCTTCGTCGTCGCAAGGTGGGCGACCACCTTGGGATTCTCGAGAACCCTGGCGAGGGCCGACATGACATCCATGTGCTCATTGCCCTTGGCCGCGAGGCCGACAACGAGGCGAGCAACGTTCTCGGGATCGGGGCCGAAGAACACGCCGTCCGGATACTGGCAGACGACGATGCCCGTCTTCAGGACCTCGTTCTTCGCTTCGTTGGTGCCGTGCGGCATGGCCAGCGACTGGCCGAGGTAGGTCGACACGATGGTCTCGCGCTGGAGCATGGCGTCGATGTAGCTCGGAGTAATCGCGCCCATCTCCAGGAGCTTGGAGCCGGCGAAGCGAACGGCTTCCTCTTTGGTGGACGCGGTGAGGCCGAGGAAGATGTTTTCCTCACCGAGATTAAAAGACGAGCCACCCTCGGGCTTGCCGGCGGCCGGAGCCGCAGCGGAACCCGCCTTCGCCTTGATCTCCGCCACGATGCGGTCATAGGCCGCGCCGTCGAGGAAGTTGGTGATGGAGATGTGCGTGGCCTGGGGAGCGGCCCGACGGGCACGCTCGGTCAGGTCCTTGTGGGTAATCACCACATCCACATCACCCGGCAGCGCATTGATGGCGACATTGCTCGACCGAACGGCGCCAAGTCCGGCCTGGTCCAGCTTCTTGCGAAGCATGGAGGCGCCCATGGCGGAGGAGCCCATGCCGGCGTCGCAAGCGACGATGACCGAGCGGACCGGACCGGAGATGGCGGCGGACGGCGCGGCGGCCGGAGCGGCCATGCCCTTCGACTCAGCCTTCATGGCCTTGACGCGGGCGGTCGTGGCGGCGAGGTCTTCAACCTCTTCCGACCTGTCGGTCTTGAGCAGCACCGACGCGACGAGGAAGGTCACGAGGGCCCCCAGCGTCACGGCAGATATGACACCGACAAATCCATCGGCCGGGGTCATGCCGAGCACGGCGAAGATCGAACCGGGGGACGACGGAGCGCGCAGACCGCCACCGAGCATCATGTTGGCCGCGACGCCCGTGGCGCCACCGGCGATCATCGCGATGATCAGGCGCGGCTTCATCAGCACGTAGGGGAAGTAGATCTCGTGGATACCGCCGAAGAAGTGGATGATGGCGGCGCCTGGAGCCGATTCCTTGGCATTGCCACGGCCGAAGACCATGTAGGCGAGCAGCAGGCCAAGGCCCGGACCCGGATTGGCTTCGATGAGGAAGATCAGCGACTTGCCCTGTTCGGCGGCCTGCTGGATGCCGAGCGGGGTGAAGACGCCATGGTTGATGGCGTTGTTGAGGAACAGCACCTTGGCCGGCTCGACCAGGATAGAAGCCAGCGGAATGAGACCGGCGCTGATCAGGGCGTTGACGCCCGCGCCGAGGGCCGCCGACAGATTCTCGACGATCGGGCCGACGATCGCGAAGGCGATCATGGCCAGGATCATGCCAAGGATGCCGGCCGAGAAGTTGTTGACCAGCATCTCGAAGCCGGGGCGGATCTTGCCATCCACCATCTTGTCGAACTGCTTGATCGACCAACCGCCGAACGGACCCACCAGCATGGCGCCGAGGAACATCGGAATGTCGGTACCGACGATGACGCCGGCGGTAACGATGGCGCCGACGACGGCGCCGCGCTCACCATAAACCAGCTTGCCGCCGGTGTAGCCCAGAAGGAGCGGCAGCAAGTAGGTGATCATCGGGCCGACGAGTTTGGCGAAAAACTCGTTGGGCAACCAGCCGGTCGGGATGAAGAGAGTGGTAATGATGCCCCAGGCGATGAAAGCGCCGATGTTGGGCATCACCATGCTGCTCAGGAAGCGGCCCACTTGCTGGACGCGCACCTTGAGGTTGGACGACGACCCGTCGCCCCCTGCGGTTCCGGTATATGCCATGTCTTGGAAACTCCTCCACGAAGTCCTGTCACGCCCCGAAGGGAGACCGACAGGCCACAGGACAAGCGATCCCGTCGCCGCAACTGAGTTGCGTCGAATAAATACCAGCTCCCGGAAAGAGCTAGTCAGGTCGTTATCGCGTAAGCCTCTCCACTCCCTCCATCCCAGCCCCGTATTTCACGGTCCAGGAGATACGAAAACACCGCCACAAGCGCCTATCGACGCTCGGACTCCAGCACACTTGAATGATTGTTCTTACGGGTCTTCGTTCGATTGTGATGAAAACATGACATCACTATGAGTTAAAGTGGAAAGATATAAACACGACTGTAAAAATGTATCCTACACTGAGGTGACAATAATCCACCTCTAGCCCTCCGTGACGAAAAGCCCATGAAATCCATTGATTTGAGGTGATATCCGCGACTCGAAAATTGTATGATTGAGCCCTGCCTCAGACCATACTTAAGTCGACATACGGAGCACTCCAGCTCCCGGACTTATACCTTTTGACCATAGAAAAAAGCGGCGCACCGGTCTCGAAAGACCGGTGCGCCGCTTCAGTCCCACCAGAATCAACCGGTCCGGCGCTTACTCGACGGTGACGCTCTTGGCGAGGTTCCGCGGCTGATCGACGTCCGTCCCCTTGGCCACTGCCGTGTGATAGGCAAGAAGCTGTACCGGCAACGAGTAGAGAATGGGCGCGACGAACGGATCGACCTTCGGCAGCTCGATCGACCAGCGGACCTTGCTGCCCAGGCGGGCAACGCCATCGGCGTCGGAGATCAGCAACACCCGGCCGGAACGCGCCGCCACCTCCTGGATATTGGACAACACCTTCTCGAAAAGGGCATCCGACGGCGCGAGCGCGATAACCGGCACGCCATCGTCGATCAGCGAGATCGGGCCGTGCTTCATCTCGCCGGCGGCATAGCCCTCGGCGTGGATATAGCTGATCTCTTTCAGCTTAAGCGCGCCTTCCAGGGCGATGGGGTAAGCGGTACCGCGACCGAGATAGAGGGCATCGCGGCTTTCGGCCACCATGCTGGCCAACGCCTGGATGGCATCGTCGTGGCGCAGTACCTCGGCGGCGCGTGCCGGCACCTCGCGCAACGCCAGCGCCAGCTCGGCTTCCCGCTCGTGGGAGATCGTTCCGCGAGCACGGGCAAAAGCCAGCACCAGGCAGGCCATGACGGTGAGCTGGGTGGTAAATGCCTTGGTGGAGGCGACGCCAATCTCGGGCCCGGCCAGCGTGTAGAGCACACGGTCGCTTTCGCGGGCTATGGTGCTCTCGGGCACGTTGACGATGGAAACGATATGCTGGCCTGCCCGCTTGGCGTGACGCAACGCCTCCAGCGTATCGAGCGTTTCGCCCGACTGCGACACGAAGACGGCGACGCCGCCAGCTTCGAACGGGGTGTCGCGATAGCGGAACTCGGAGCCGATATCCACCTCCACCGGCAGACGCGCCACCTGTTCGAACCAGTATTTGGCGACCATGGCCACGTAGTAGGCGGTGCCACAGGCAACGATGGTGAGGCGCGGCACCTTGGCCGGGTCGAACGGCATGTCGGGCAGCGCGATCGTTCCCGTAGAGGGCGACACGAAGGCGTTGATGGTGTCGCCGATCACTTGCGGCTGCTCGAAGATCTCCTTCAGCATGAAGTGGCGGTGACCGGCCTTGCCGATCAGGGCTGCCGAGACGTTGGAGACGTGGATCTTGCGTTCGACAAGCGTATCGTCGGCGGCACGGATCTCGGCGGAGCTCCGCGTCAGCACCACCCAGTCGCCGTCCTCGAGATAGGCAAGACGGTTGGTGAGAGGGGCCATGGCGAAGGCATCCGAGGCGAGATACATGGCACCGTCGCCGTAGCCGACCGCGAGCGGCGTACCGCGCCGCGTACCGACCATCAGGTTTTCCTCGCCAGCGAACAGGATGGCCAGCGCGAAAGCGCCCTCAAGGCGATGGAAGGCGAGGCGACAAGCCTCGACGGGCGTCTTGCCCTGCTGGAGATAGTCCGTGATCAGATGGGCGACCACCTCGGTATCGGTCTCAGTGACGAAGACATGGCCCTTCTGCATGAGCTCGGCCGTCAACGCCTGATAGTTCTCGATGATGCCGTTGTGGACCACCGCCACCTTGTCGGTCGCATGCGGGTGGGCGTTGCCCTCGGTCGGACCGCCGTGGGTCGCCCAGCGCGTGTGGCCAATACCACTGGAACCGGCGAGCGGCTCCTCGGCAAGGCGCCGTTCCAGATTGACCAGTTTGCCCTCGGCGCGGCGGCGTTCGATGGCGCCCCCTACCAGCGTCGCGATGCCGGCGCTGTCATAGCCACGGTATTCGAGACGCTTCAGCCCCTCGAGTAACAGTTCAGAGACGCCGTCACGGCCAACGATTCCAATAATTCCGCACATTGACGAACTAACCTATCCTAGCAGCAGAGGTCGATCTATAAGGCGCAACTCGCCTCGACGACCGCCCTTTCATCGGACGCGACCGTGTCACGCCGAATAACTGGCGACAAGTCAACAATAGTTGCCAAATTTTACAGAAAACTTATCCGTCCACCAGGATCAGGACCTTGGCAGAGCCAGGGCCTCAGCCAGAACCGCATCGGGGTCGGCAATGGCGCGCGCGGTGCTTACCGTGAGCACCGGGACGTTCTGGAAGCGATCCAGGCCTTCGATGTCGACGTCGGCGGCGACAATGGCAGCATGGGCGCGGGCGATATCCTTGCGCGTCAACACGTCCTCGCTCCCGAGGGCACCCTGCGTCTCGACCTTGATGAAATAGCCGAGCCGCTGGGCGGTGGTCAAAAGACGCGTGGCGGCCATGTAGGTGAGCGCAACACCGGTCGGACAGGCAGTGACGACAACGATACGGGTGCCGTTCTCCATGTCGCCTCCCTTCCCTGCCGTCTTGCGAGTATTCCGCAAGAGGCGCTCCGCCATTTCAAACCGCTCTGATACTTCAAATGCGCCAAAGCTGCAAACGGGAGGAACGAGACGCCGCTCAGAAAGTTCGAGCTCAAGACGTCGGCCCGAACGACATCGGGATCGCAGGTTCAGGGATCAACAAACGCCCCGGGCCATCGAAGATGCCCCGGGGTACCGCAGCGGTTTCAGTGTGCGTTCCAGCGAACCGGACAAGACTGCCCATCCGCGTCGAAGCCATGCGACGCCGCCGCCTGAGGTGCGAGGCCGATGGTCTCGCCGCCGGTGAGCGCCGCATCGCCAACGGCCCTTACCGTCAAACGCCCAATCTCCGGAACGTCAACATGCAGGTAGGTGTCGCTGCCCAGCCTTTCACTGAACTGCACGGTTCCGGTCCAGTGGGGGGACGATGTGACGATCTCGACGTGCTCGGGCCGAACCCCGAAGGTCGCAACACCCAAGCGTGAAGCGTACTCGCCCGTGATGAAGTTCATCTTCGGCGAGCCAATAAAGCCAGCGACGAACAGTGTCTGTGGGTGATTGTAGAGTTCGAGCGGACTTCCGACCTGCTCGATCCTCCCCTTGTTCAGGACCACGATCTGATCGGCCAGCGTCATCGCTTCGACCTGATCGTGGGTGACGTAGATCATCGTCGCGCCAAGCCGCTTGTGAAGCTGGGCGAGCTCCACACGCATCTGCGTCCTGAGCGCCGCGTCCAGATTGGAGAGCGGTTCGTCAAACAGAAACACCTTTGGCTCGCGCACGATGGCGCGACCAATCGCAACGCGCTGACGCTGGCCGCCCGAGAGTTCGCCCGGTTTGCGCTCCAGAAGGGCATCAAGCTGCAGCGTCTCCGCTGCCGCCTGGACCTTTCGGGTGATCTCCGCCTTGGGCTTTCCAGCCATCTTGAGGCCGAAGCCGATGTTCTGCGCCACGTTCATGTGCGGGTAGAGCGCGTAGGACTGGAACACCATGGCGATGCCGCGTTCGATCGGTCGGGCAAACGTCACGTCTGCCCCATCGATCTCCAGCGTGCCTTCGCTGATCTCCTCCAGTCCCGCCGCGAGCCTCAGGAGGGTCGACTTGCCGCACCCCGACGGCCCGACGAAGACCGTGAACGAACCATGGGGGATGAACAGCGACACATCCGGGATCACCTCGACGGCGCCGAAGGTCTTGTTCACATGCTTGAATTCGAGCGTTGCCATGGACTGATCCTCACGCGTCGAGATCGCGGTAGCGGAAATAGGAGAAGTCGGCCGGCATGCCCTGGCCACTCAGATCGTTGGCCGACATGCCGACGAACGCGCCGGTGAAGTTGGAGTGCTCGCCTGCACCGCACTCGTCAGACAGAAGCGAGGCATCGAGCACGCCGCCCACCTGCCTCCAGTCGCCCGAGCCAACCGCATAGAAGAAGGTCAGGGTTGTCGTCCGAACCTCGACCTTGAGCCGCACCGGCACGCCGCCGGGTACGGGAACAGGTTTGGCGAGACCGATGGCGGTCTGCCCGCCGCCTTGCGTGCCGGTGCAGGAGATCACCTGCAGGCAGGTGCCGGCCTCCTGATCGAAGGTCAACGCGAGGTAGTGGTAGGCAAAGCGATTATAGTAGGCCGCAAGCCCCGCCATCTGCATGTGAACTGCCGGATCGGCATGAACCTCGGTTTCCGCATCATAGCAGAAGGCCGTCTGTCGACGCGCCACCAAGGCCTGCTCGTACCAGGACCCCATGGCCTCCCGCCCGTGGAGGCGCAGAAAACCGGGACGTTCTTCAAGCGAGAACAGCCGCTCTCCATAGGGGGTGCGCAGCCACTGGAAATCCCTTGGTAAGCCGGCATCGGCTGAGAAACGATATTCTTCGGGCGCAGGGACGAACGGATGAGCGGGCACGTCCGGCGCTTCGACTTCGAGTTTCGGCGTCAGCTTGCCGCCCGCGATACGAGGCCAGCCGTCGGCGCCCCACTCGATCTTCTGGATGGCGGTTTCCCGTCCCAGGGGGCAACGGCGCAAACCCGGAATGGGCCGGCCGGTCAGATGGACGAGATAGGTTTCGCCAGCCGGCGTATCGACAAAGTCGGCGTGACCGGCGCGCTGAAGCGGCGCGTTCGGATTGCCGCGTGCCGTGACCACGTAGGTGTCGGGGTGCAGCTCATACGGCCCGTTGAGAGCGCGGGAGCGCCCCACGGTGGCGACATGATTGTAGCCGGTGCCGCCCTCGGCAACCATGATGTAGTACCAACCATCGCGCCGATAGAGATGAGGCCCCTCCGTCAGACCGGCATCGGTGCCCTTGAAGATATTGGTGATCGGCCCCTTCAGCTTGCGCTCGGCAACGTCGTATTCCTGACAAGCGATGCCGGCGAAGCTGTTGTCTCCCGGAAAGCGCGGCGGGCGACCGCGATAGTCCCACCACACGTTGACGATCCACTTGCGGCCGTCATCGTCGTGGAAAAGTGACGGATCGAAGCCGGATGAGTTGAGATAGATCGGATCCGACCAAGGCCCTTCGATGGAGGGGGCCGTCACGAGATAGTTGTGCACGTCCTTGACCGAGCCGTCGCGGCGCTTCATGTCGCTGAAGACCAGCCAGAACATTCCGTCGGCATATGTCAGGCAGGGCGCCCAGACGCCGCAGCTATCCATCTCGCCGCGCATGTCGAGCTGGCTCGGACGATCGAGCGGGCGACAGACGAGATCCCAATGCACGAGGTCGCGGGAATGATGGATCTGCACGCCGGGGAACCACTCGAAGGTGGAGGTGGCGATGTAATAGTCGTCGCCAGCGCGGCAGATCGATGGATCGGGGTTGAACCCCTTGAGGATCGGATTGGTGATGACAGGACGGGACATGTTTCAACCCTTGACCGAGCCGCGCGTAAGGCCGGCCACGATGTATTTCTGTGTGAAGGTGAAGAAGATGAGCGCCGGCAGGATCGTCAGCGACACGAAGGCGAGAATGCGGTTCCATTCCACGATGAACTCGCCACGGAACTGCATGATGCCGAGCGGCCACGTGAACAGGGACTGCTCGTTGAGCACGACCAGCGGCAGCAGGTAGTTGTTCCAGCTCTGGACGAAGACGAAGGTGCCGACCGTGGCCAGGATCGGCGTCGACAACGGCAGCGTGAACCGGAAGAAGAAGCCCACATAGCCGCACCCGTCGACATAGGCCGCCTCGAACAGCTCCTTGGGCAACTGCTGGAAGAAACTCCGGAGCAGCACCACTGCAAAAGCCATGGAGAAGGCCGTCTGAGGCAGGATGATGCCGAGCGGATTGTCGAGCAAACCGAAGCGGTTGATCTGGAAGAACAGCGGCACGATGGCCGTGGCGAAGGGGAACATCATCCCCAGCAGCATGTAGGACTGCAGATAGCGCGAGCCGAAGAAGCGGATCTGCGCGAAAACATAGGCTGCCATGGATGCGCAGAGCACCGTCAGAACAACCGCCGACAGCGAGATGATCAGCGAGTTGCGCAAGTAGCCCCAGAACGCCGAGCCGGTCAGAATGTCGACGAAGACGGTGAAGCTCCATTCGGAGGGGATGCCGAAGGGCGCGGCCCTGAGCTCGCCCAGCGTCTTGAACCCGCCAAGGAAGGTGGCCAGCAGGGGCAGGATGACCAGCGCGGCGATGAAGGACAGGAAAGCCGCGCGCATCAGCTGCGGGAAGAGTTTCGTACGCTTCACAGCTGCCCTCCCTTGTCGATCGCCATGCGCTTGTAGGTGAAGGCCGTGCCGACGCAGAGGGCGAACAGCACCACGCCGACGGCGGCGCCGAAGCCAACGTTCATGCGGGCGAGGCCGAAGGTGTAGAGGTAGCTGACAATCGAGTGAGTCGAGTTCGATGGGCCGCCGTTGGTCAGCGGAATGATGATGTCGAAGACCTGAAGGGCGCCGGTGATGGCAAACAGCACGCTGAGCTTGATAGCGTGCATGATCATGGGCAGCTTGACGTACCAGATCGTCTTCAGCGAGCTGGCGCCATCGATCTCCGCCGCCTCGACAAGATCGGACGGCACCGCCTGCAAGGCGGCGATGAAGATCATCATGTGATAACCGAAGTACTTCCACACCACCACGATGATGATGGTCCAGAAAGCCCACTGCTTGTCCGCGAGGATGTAGAAGGGCTCGGTTCCAAGCTTGTTGGCGACCATTGCCGAAATGCCGTAGTCACCGTCGAAGATGAAGCTCCAGATCAGACCCGTTGCGATCTCGGCCAGGATGTAGGGCGCAAAGAAGATCAACCGGAAGGCCGTGTTGGCGGACGTCTTGCGGTAGAGAAGCAAGGCCAGCACCAGGGCCAGCGGGATCTGCAGGAAGATCGAGGCCAGCAGCAGCTTGAGCGAGTTGAACAGCGATTGGTGGAAGATGGAGTTCTTCACCAGGATTTCGTAGTTCCGCAAGCCGACGAAGTTGGTGACGTCGCCATAGCCGTTCCACTTGTAGAAGCTGAGATCGACCGCGCTGAAGATCGGCCAGATCACGAACAGGGTGAACAGGAGCACGGCCGGAGGCAGGAACAGGATCAGGGCGGTGAGGCTGCCGTCCGTGCGCATGCGGGCAAAGCCGCTCGGCCGCCGTCGCGCGGCGGGAGGCCCCGCTGGTGTTGTGAGGGTCATGGAACAGGTCTCTTGGTAGGCAGCCTGCGGAGACAGGGGAGGCAATCATCGATGCCCGCAGGCGGGGGCAACCAGGCATGGTCGCTGGCCCGGCAGGAACAGTCGGAGCCATTCCGGATGGCTGGCGAGCGCCGCCACCCGGAATGTTCTTTTCAAGCGCCGGTCAGCGCATCTCGTTCGCTTCTTCGACCATCTCCGCCGCTTCCTCGGGCGAGATGTCGCCGGTGGCAAGCTGCGCTGAAGCATCGTTCATTGCCGCGCCGACGTTGGCGCCAAGCTCCTGGTCGAGGTAGAGCTGATGGTGCGGGGCCGAGGCGAGCAGGTTGGCGATCGCCTTGATGTTGGCGTTCTTTATGCCGGCGTCCGCGCCCTTCACGATCGGCAGCCAGAGGTCCATGCTGGCGCTGGTGGTCTGGTTGTCGAGATCCATCAGGCTTTCGAGGAACTTTGCGGCGGCTGGCGTCGCATTCTTGGAGACCAGCCAACCGTTGATGCCGCCGAAAGTGTCCGCCGGATCGCCCTTGCCACCCTCGACAACCGGGAAGGGGATGAAGCCGAGGTTCTCGTCGCTGATCCCGGAGCCGGACGTGGAATTGCGCTTCTGGGCGCCGATCATGTAGTTGCCCGACAGGATGAAGGCGCCTCGTCCGTCGCCAAACAGGCCGCCGGCCTTGGAGTTGTCGGTGTCCATGAAGCCGGGCTGGAAGGGCTGGAGATCGGCCAGCCTCTTGAACTCTTCGCCCGCCTTGATGAAGTCCGGCCCGGCAAGCCCGCCGTTTTCGCCGGCAGAAGCGGCGACAATGCCGTCTGTGCCGGCGATCCGCGTGGCAAGGTAGCCATAATAATGCTGGAGGGGCCACTTGGACTTGCCGCCGACCACAATCGGCGTGATTCCGGCTTCCTTGACCGTCTTCACGGCGGCGAGGAAATCATCCCACGTCTTGATGGTCTTGGGATCGATACCGGCCTTGTCGGTCAGCTCCTTGTTGTAGAACAGCACGACGACGCCGGCGTACATGGGAAGGCCGTATAGCTTGTCCTTGTAGGTCAGCGCCTTGATGCCGCCGGGCGCGAAGGTTTCGAGCGCCTTCGGATCCACGTCGCCGGAGATGTCCCTGAGGACGCCTGCGTCGGCCTGCTCGTGGAAAACGCCGCCGGTCCAGGTGAAGAAGATGTCCGGTCGGGCCGCCGACTGAAGCAGGGTGGGCAGCTTGGACTTGAACGAGGTGTCGTCGAGGTAGTCGAACTGGATTTTGATATCCGGATTGGCCTTCTCGAATTTATCGATTGCCGCGGCGTAAAAATCACGCCCTTCCTTGACATTGGGCTCGATCGAAAGAACTTTTACGGTCTCAGCAAAAGCTGGGAACGAGGCGAGCACCGTCGCTGCAAGCACAGCGAGTGTGGCATACTTTTTCATATTTCTCCTCCCACTCCGCGCCCGCAGTGCTCCAACGTTAATACATTGATTTACGTATCAACCACTTCGATGCGAGCCGAATGGGAGGACACTAGTTGAGCCGATTTGAAAATCGGGATTATGTTTTTTTATAGTTCGGCACCAATGGTGCATTTTTTCAGATGAGGTAGACTATTTGCTCAATGAGGCGCCGTGCCCCAACCGCAAGCCGTTTGGGAAACAGCCCGATCGAGCGGAGAAGCTGGCTGGCATGATCGCCACGGGGGTAAGTTCGTTTCGCGTGGCCTTGATGTTGAAGGCCAAGGGAGCCTGGGGCCGGAACGTGGTCGCGGGCGTCAGCGACTATGTCCAATCGACCCGAGTCGCCTGGGATTTCCTGCTGTTCGAAGACTTCCGAAGCTCGATCACCGGCATCGACGCGTGGTCTGGCGATGGAATTATCGCCGACTTCGACGATCCGGAGTTCGAACGCCTGTTCAGCCGCAGCAAACGGCCGATCGTCGCGGTTGGCGGCTCCTATGAACGCGCGACCGACTACCCCACAGGCACCCCCTACGTCGCCACCGACAACTTCGCTCTTGTCGCAGCGGCTTACGACCATCTTGTCGAGATGGGGCTGACGCACTTTGCCTTTTACAGCCAGCCACCGGCGCCAACCAACCGCTGGGCCCAGCAGCGAGAAGCCGCATTCTGCAAGATCTGCCTGCGCGATGGCATCGACCCGCTATTGTTCGAGGGGCACTTCAACGACGGACTGGATTGGGACAGCATTCTGAGGGAACTCATCGACTGGTTGGCGGGCCTTCCGAAACCGATCGGCATCATCGCGGTAACCGATGCCCGCGCCCGCCAGGTGCTTCAAGCCTGCATCATGGCCAATATCGCGGTTCCCGAAGAGGTGGCGTTGGTCGGCATCGACGACGATCACCTCCTCAGGATGCTCTCCCGCATTCCCATCAGTTCCGTTCGTCAGGGCACACGCGAGATGGGACGGATCGCCGCGGAGATGATGCATAGGCGCCTCATCGGAGACCGCGTGGAACAGAGCCGCGTCCTGGTCCCTCCCAAAGGGCTGAACGCGCTGGCATCCTCCCGTCACCAACCGACCTATGATCCCTACATCATGAGGGCACGCCACTATATCCGCCAGTTCGCCGCGCAAGGGGTGAAGGTGGCGCAGGTGGCAGCCTATGTCGGCGTGTCGCGCGCGACGCTCGACATCCATTTCCGCAAGGCCTTCGGCTGGACGGTCCACGACGACATGTTGGCATTTCGCCTTGAGCGCGCCAAGCAGATGCTGTCCGACCGCACGCTGTCCTTCGCCGAAATCGCCGCGCGCAGTGGCTTCACCTCCCTGCCCTACATGTATGCCGTGTTTCGACGCGAACTGGGCTGCACGCCAACCGAGTTCCAGGCAACGCTACCGGCAGCCACCGTGATCGAGGCGGCATAGAGGAACACCGGATCCATTCCAAGGACGCCGGACGGACTTTTGTCAGGGGCATGACCGGGTTTGGGGTTATGGACAACTGCGGCGATCGCTCTTTAGGATGCGCGGTCGAATACTTTCCATGTCCGATCCACAATAAGTCCAATGAACGGTCGGAGCATGAGAACGACTGGCGGGCGAGGCCTTCGCGGCAGGAACCGCCAGCTTGGAAGCGCGTAATCGCCTGGAGAGGGCGACCCAGGGAGGACGCGATGAAGAGTGCCGCCATGAAGGACTTGGTGCGCGAGGTGATCGTGGCGCCGCTCGACCGCAGCTTCCTCGCCTTCTCGCACGACTACCCCTACTCCTACACCGGATGGCACTACCATCCCGAGTACGAGTTGCATCTCATTCAACGCAGTTCGGGTTCTTTTTTCGTTGGCACCTATGCCGGGCGCTTCGAGCCGGGAAATCTCGTGCTCATGGGCCCGAACATGCCGCACATGTGGGTATCGGACAACTCGTTCAGCGAGCGAGAGGATCGTCTCTTCATCCATGATCGCGACATGGCCCTGCAGTTCTCGGGGACCTTTGCCGAGCGCTGCCTGCGGGATTTCGCCGACGCCACGTCCCTTGGCGCGCTGTTCGAGCAATCGCACGCCGGCATCGAGTTTTCGGCCAGCGTTTCGGCCGAACTGGCCGCTCCCTTGCGCCGTTTGGCGGTGGCGGAAGGTCCTGAGAAGCTGGCGCTGTTCTTCACCGTCTTCGCAACCCTCGCTGCCGACGAAGGACGCCGCCTGCTCTGCCCGGGCCTGCCCGCCGACCTTGGAACCCGCTCGGCCCGCCTCAACTCGGTGTTGCAGTATATCGCCGAGAACTACAACAACCCGAAGCTCACCTGCGGCTTGATCGCCGAGCGGGAAGGCATGCCGCTGTCCACGTTTTCGCGCTTCTTCGAAAAGAACCTCAGCTGCTCCTGCCTCGAGTACATCAACAGGCTGAGGATATACAAAGCATGCCAGCTCCTGATGGAGACGCAGATCCCCATCACGTCGATCTGCTACGACATCGGCTATGACGTATTGTCTACGTTCAACCGCAACTTCGCCCGCTTCATCGGCGTATCGCCGAGCGACTTTCGCCATCGGCGCCTGAAGTGGCGGATCGAGCCGGGATTTCCGCTGTCAGCGGCGGTGGTCGGCAAGGCCGACGAGCCCCAGAAGCCGCGGTACTTCACCCGGAACGCAGGATGATGTAGTAGTCAAGAGGCGCGAAGGGAACGGTAACGAGTAGCGCCAGTCGCCTTATTGTACATGAAGACCGGCCAATACGGGGGGAGGCCCTTGACTGAGAAGGAGCGTCTGGACGCAATAGTAAGCATTCTCGATGAACATCAATTCATCTCGGTCAAGGATCTGACCGAGTATCTTGATGTATCGCCAGCGACAATTCGTCGTGACATCGCAAAGCTTCACAATCTTGGTCGCGTCCGAAAAGTGTTTGGCGGCATCGCTCCGTCATCCGAAACGACTTCTCAACGCCTCGCCGCCCGCCCTTTCTCGGCAAGTCGCGTTCTTCAAATTGAGCGGAAAGTGGCCATTGCCATGGAGGCTGAGAAGCTGTGTCGCGATGGCGACAAGCTTATCGTCAATGGCGGCTCAACCTGCTTCGAATTTGCCAAGCGTCTCGGCTATCGGAACTTGAGTATATTTACAAACTCGATGCCGCTCGCTTCGGCCCTGTACGAAAATGGAGCGTGCAACCTTGTGATATCAGGGGGAGCCGTTCATCGCGAGCCGGGAATAATATTCTCGCCGGCGAACAGTGATTACGAGTATTACGCATCGAAGTTTTTTCTCAGCACACAAGGAATTGATGCTTCTGGATTACAAGAATCTCACCCCCTTCTCGTCAAAACCATCCACGATCTTCAAGAGTTGGCTGACGAAGTCATAGTACTCGCGGATAGCAGCAAGTTCTCGATCCGAGCCAGACACATTTCCATGCCTCTAGCTCGCGTGAGCACACTTATCACTGACGATGGCCTGGCGGAGGCCGATCAACGTATGCTGGAAGAGGCGGGAATCTCGGTTATCATCGCGAAAACCGGTACCCCGACCTGATCTATAGATTTATCGATAGATCATTTCAGGACGGCAGTTCGAAGCAGTGCTTTGAATACGCAAAAGCAATCATTGCCAAAAGCATATGACGATGCTGACTTTGCCAAGTACGCCCTTCAAAATCATTGAGATGAAACTCTGTCCACAGCTGCGTTTGGACTTGTCTATTTAGATTGATTGCGTTTTTCAGAACTGCAAGAAGCGTCTCAGAGCAGTCATGCCCAGAGTTCATCAAGTAATCAAATGTCTTTCCGTCGGCATCGCGCAACCGCACTGACAGAGCGTCACAATCCGAGCGAACTTCGCGTTCTGAGGCAGCCCATGGCTCGGTTGGTGAGCCCAGTATCTTTACCCGCTTGAGGCAATCAACCAAGGCCTCTCCAACCGCTCCTGCCTGCATCGCCCATGGATGCACTGTTTCCGCACGGACGGTAGGAAGCCCAACCGCCGCGATGGAGCGATCTTCCCCATCCGCGTCAAGCACGCGCACCGCACCAGCGCTAGGTACTTCAACAACCCAGGCAAGCTCGCGAGCGCTCAGCGACTGACAGAAAGCCTGCAAGTGATCGCATTGGCCGGTCAGGAAAACCGCTTCGAAGTTGACGCCCAAAGACAGGAGTCGATCGATCTCCTGCAAGGCAACCTCGGCTTTGGACAGAGGCCTGCGGTGGACGTCAGGAACCTCCGCTCTGTCGAGCCGGCGCACGTCGGCAAGCCATTCTCCTGGCAGCATGAGCCGCGCAGCGATCGGAAGAGACGTCTTGGAGCCAACGAGGGTCAGAGAGACAAACCGCTGAGTGACTCTGCTCGTGTTTTCCCGCGGGTGAAATGCCCCCACGCCATGAGCGCTTTCGCAGGAAGACTCGACATCACCAACCACCAGGATCGAGCGACCTTCACCGACCAGGAGATTGGCCTGTCGAGCCAGTTCATCGCAAAGAGGTTGGTGCTCCCATACGCCGCTCGTCACGAAGTGACGCAAACGATCATATTTCTCCTGTCGCGGGGCGAGATGAGACAAGGCTCCCCCACCCGAGTCGAGCAATGACGCGATATAGTGCGAGCAGGTTGATCGCCGTGTCTCGGAGATAAGGAGCGAAAGGAATGGCCTGAGCCATTCCTCTAGTTCATGTTGTGTGTCCATGTACGTTCTCCCGCCCAAAAGTGTCTCTGGCGGTCTGACTGAGAACACCTGGCAATCATGCGCAGCGGCCGATTACGAACCCTGTCCGTAATAGGCGTTCTTGCCGTGCTTTCGCAGGAAATGGCGGTCGAGCAGAGTGCTTTGCATGGGAGGCAGCGTCGGGTTCAGAACTCGCGAGAACAATGCCATGTAGGCGACTTCTTCGAGGACGACCGCATTGTGGACAGCCGCGTCCGCATCCTTGCCCCAGGAAAACGGGCCATGCGAATGAACCAGCACGCCCGGAATATCGCCAGCTTCGATCCCTCTGGTCTTGAAGGTCTCCACGATGACATTGCCGGTTTCGATTTCGTAGTCGCCGGCGATTTCCTTGTCATGCATCAGTCGGGTGCAGGGTACCGGACCGTAGAAATAGTCCGCCTGGGTCGTGCCATAGGCTTCGATATCTCGCCCAGCCTGAGCCCAGATGGTGGCATGTCGCGAGTGCGTGTGGACGATACCACCTAGCTCAGCGAACGCACGATAGAGCACGAGATGGGTCGCAGTGTCGGAGGAAGGCTTCAGATTTCCTTCGACGGTCTTGCCGGTCTCAAGGTCGACGATGACCATATCAGAGGGCTTCAGCTTGTCGTAGTCGACACCCGACGGTTTGATCACGACCAGTCCTTTGGCGCGATCGATCGCCGAAGCATTGCCCCAAGTAAACGTCACCAATCCATGTCGCGGCAGTGCCATGTTGGCCGCGTAAACGGCTTCTTTGAGGTCTTCAAGCATCGAAATCAGCCTCCCGCATTCTCTCTTCCATGAATCGCCGAGCCTTAATCAGCTCCGCTACAGGCTCGTCGGCTTTTTCTGTCCACATTTCAATCAGGAAAGCACCCCGATAGTCGAGACGTTTAAGGATGCGGAATATCTCGGTGAAATCAACACACCCCTCGCCAAATGGCACATCCCTGAACTGTCCCGGAAACTCGGCGGTGACAGCCCTGGTGTCCTTGAGGTGAATGGCGGCAATCCGGTCGATGCCGAGTGCCAGCTCAGCCGCAACGTCGTTCCCCCAAGCGGAGAGATTGCCGACATCCGGGTAGACCGTGAACCACGGCGAGCGCAGCTTCTCGTCCCACAGCTTCCAGCGGCTGATCGAACTCATGAAAGCCGTATCCATGATTTCAACCGCCAGCATGACTTCCGCAGCCGCAGCTCGCTCGACGGCCCATCTGAGCCCCTCTTCGAAGCGTGCCACGGTCCCATCATCGCGCTCTTCATAATAGACATCGTAGCCTGCGAGCTGGATGGTGCGGATGCCGCAATCGCGAGCAAGGCGGAGTGCCTTGTCCATCATGAGGCGGGCATTCTCGACAATCGCAGGATCGTGGCTGCCAAAGGGGAAGCGCCGATGGCCAGACAGGCACATCGACGGCACGCTGATGCCAGTCTCCAGGGTCGCCCGAACGAAATCGAGCCTTTCAGCTTGTGTCCATTCGAGCCTGGCCAGCCGCAGGTCGGTCTCGTCGATTGAAATCTCGACAAAGTCAAAACCACAAGCTTTGGCCAACGCCAGACGCTCGGGCCAGCGCAGCCCTGACGGCAAGGCCTTCTCGTAGATGCCGAGGGGATGACGACGCATGAGTTCGTTCCTTGAGAGATTGAGCGTGACGCGCGATCAAACCGCAGGCGGCAGAGCATCAAGCGCCTTCGCGAGTTCGAGAAAGCGCTCGTACTTGCGGCGATAAGGGGCGGCGAGTGAAAGATCGGGCTCGACCAGCCGCGCGGGTGGACACATCGCGTCCATGGCGTCGACGAAGTTTGCGTAGACGCCGGAACCAACCGAGGCGGCGATCGCGGCGCCCAAACAGCCGGATTGCTCGACGTGAACGACTTCCAGCGGCAGGGCGGCAATATCTGCAACCATCTGCACCCAAGCCCGTGACTTTGTCGGCCCCCCAGTGAGCCGCAAGCGTCGATCACGCCCCGACAATGCGAGGATGCGGTCGAGATGCACCTGTTGGGAGAAGCAAATCCCCTCGAACACGGACTGCACCACCTCGCCAAGACCGTAGGCGTTGGCCAGACCGTAGAAGCCGCCCTGGAGGTTGTCGCCGAGATTGGAGGAAAACAGATAAGGCAGGAACTGAACCGGGGTCGAAGCTGCCGGTACCGTCGTCAGCAGACGATCACACTCCGCGTAAGGCTTGTTCACGTCGGCCATGAAGGTGCGCACAAACCATTCAAGGTTCGCGGCATTCGTCGGGCTTCCCTCGTGGACGAAGTAACGACCGGGAATGCAATACCGCCCCCAGGTATATGGATAGTCACTTGCCGGTATATGGTCGGTCGTCCAAGTGACGATCGTCCAGGTCCCCATGGTGACGTTGATACGGTTCTCGTCGGCCAGCCCCGAACAAACAGCCGCGGAGACGACATCAAAGAAGCCGCCGAACACCGGCGTTCCTGCCTTCAGCCCCGTTTCGGCGGCGGCGGCGGCGGACAGACCGGCCGGGCACTCGGTGGAGCCGACAGGCTCGGGCATGCGCTCTCCGATGTCCTCGATGCCGAAAAGGGCAAGCAGAGCCGGATCGTAGGTTCCAGTGTTGACGTTGAAAAGATTGCTGCCGGAGATGTTGGTGACCTCGCAACCGAGGTGCCCGGTCATCCGATAGCGAATCCAGTCGTGGGCCATCAGGACATGTCCGATCTGTCCGTAGGCCTGGGGATCGTTATCCTTGAACCAGCGCAAAATGGCCGCGGGATGACTAGGCCAGAGCTGCTGATAGCTCATCGGATGAATCTGCTCGGGGATCCCTGCGGCCTTCAACGCCCGAACCTCCGGCATGGCCCGGTTGTCGGAGGAGATAATGCCATTGCGGAAGGGCTTGCCGTCTCGATCGACCAGATAGAGGCCTTTGCCGTGAGCTGAGAAGCTAATGCCGGCAATGGCCTCGGCAGGAACGCCTGTCGTATCGAGCAATTGACGGATTGTTCCACAAACCGAGCCCCACATGACGTTCATGTCGCGCTCGCTCCAACCGACGTGGTTGGCAATCGCAGCGTCACTCATTGACGCCACGCCTTTTTCAACACCGCGTTCGTCGTAAAGGCCGCTCTTGATGACACTGCCGCCGATATCGATCCCCAGAAAATAGGGCATGTCGCGTTTCTCCGAGAGGCCATAACTCCCCCATCGCCGCCGATCTCGCATTGGCGGTCGTCAGACGGAGGATCATCAAAGTTGAGCTAGCGGTTTGACGCTGGCATTCGCCTGCGGTCCCGTCCCCCCGACAACGGGAAGATCTCGGACACCCACTTGCAATCTGTTGTTTTTTCTAGGTTTCGGAACAGGCATCTGATCCAGGAGCGCCGGCCGGCGTTGTCTCAGATGCCCAGTTCACCCACAAAGATCGGAGTGCCACAGGTCGCTCCACGGGCACCCCTGGCGCGTCGCGGGGATGCTCCCCGCGACGTTTTCAACCAGTGGTCAGAAGTCGAAGTTGTTGATGTTTTCCTTGGTGAAGGTCACCGGATCGCCAAGAAGGACGACCGACCCATCGACGATCTTGAGATCGCCAAGCTTGCCAGCCTTGACCGACGTATCGCCCGGCTTCAGGGTCCCATCAACGGCAGCCCGCAGCACTTCGGTCGCGGCATAGCCAAGGTCGCTCGGATTCCAGAGCACAACGCCATTGATGCATCCGCCGTTGATGTAGGGCTTCATCGCATTGGGCAGAGCCAGGCCCGTAACGGCGATCTTGCCGCACATGTTGGCCTGCTTGACCGCCTCGGAGGCAGCCGGCGTGGCAACTGTGGTCATGCCGATGATACCCTTGAGCTCATCGCCATACTTGTTCATCAGGGTGTTGGCCTGATTGAAGGACAGGATGTTGTCTTCCTGGGCCTCGACCGTCTCCAGCCACTTCATCTTGGGATGGCACTTGGCGGTGTAGGCGCTCATCTCCGAAATCCAGCGCGCCTGAACCGGCGTGGTGAAGGTCGAGGTGACGATGGCGAAGGCGCCGTCTTCACCGATCTGGCTGGCAATATTGTCGATCAGGGCCTTGGCTACGCCGTTGAACGAAGCCTGATTGACGAACCATTCGCGAGCATCGGGGGTCGAATCCGAGTCATAGCCGACCACGTGGATGCCCTTGGACAGCGCCTTCTTCAGAACCGGGGCGATGGCTTCCGGGTCATTGGCAGCGAAAACGATACCGTTGACGCCAGACGTGACATAGTTGTCGATCAGAGTGATCTGGTCGTCGATATTGGCCTTGGTCGGACCGTCGGTCTTGGCATCGACGTTACCCAGATCCTTGGCAGCGTCGGCAACGCCCTTGGCAGTGGCGGTGAAGTAGCCGATGCCGATCAGCTTGGGAACATCAACGATGCTGATCTGCTTGCCCTTGAGATCAGGAGCATTCTGGACAGTGGCGCCATTGTAGGGGCTGGCAGTCAACGTCGCAGGGCTACCATCGCAGGCGAGCGGAGAGGTCGGCAGGCCATCGCCACCGGTCCAGACGTCTTCCGCATAGGCAGTACCAGCCATCAGGACCAGACCGGTGGTCAAGCAAAGCAGTTTTTTCATGGGTCGCTTCCTCTCTATTGCCTCAGAATTGGGGCGCCGGCCTTTGAGACCTCCGGCACCGTTTTGGGATGCGGAGCAAACTCAGTCCCGCTTCCGATTGACAAGATTGCTAATGAGAATGGTCAGGATCAGGATCGATCCGATCACGATGATCGTCCCATCCCCCTTCACGCCGGCCAGAGTTAGGCCGTTCTTCATGGTTTGGATGAGCAGGATGCCGAGCAGCGTACCGATCATGGTCCCGCGACCGCCGAAGATGCTGGTTCCACCGAGCACCACCGCCGAGATGGCATCCATCTCGATGCCCATGCCCATGTCGGAGCGTGTCGTCGACACCCGCGAGACGAAAATGACGGCGGCGAGTGCGGCCATCGAGCCGGAGGCCGTGTAGATCAGCAACTTGGCGCGATCGACGTTCATGCCGGAGAAACGGGCCGCGGTCTCATTGGCGCCAACTGCATAGGTGACGCGACCGAAGGTCATGTATCCGAGGATGATGGCAGCGACGACGACCAGAAGACCGAAAACCCAGAGCTGCGTCGGCACTCCAAAAAACTCACCCTGCCCCAGCACGAAGAACCACTCCGGATAGCCACGCACTGAACGAGCCTGGCTGATCCCTTCGGCGAGGCCCCGATAAAGGGCGAGCGTGCCAAGCGTAGCGATCATCGGCGGCATGCGCGACTTGATGATGATGACACCATTGACCGCGCCGCAAACCGCGCCAGCCAGAACGGCGACCACCATGGCCAACGGCAGCGGCACACCCAGCGTCTTCCAGACGACACCAAGGGTGATGGCGGAGAGGCCGAGGATCGAGCCAACCGACAGATCGATGCCGCCGGTGATGATGACGAAGGTCATCGCGATGGCAATGATTCCAACCTCGGTCAACATCCGGCCTTGGTTGAGCAAGTTGTCGACGGTGAAGAAACGATCGGACAGGTTGGCGGACAGCGCAAGCGCCAGCACCAACAGCAAGGCGAGGATCGTTTCGTGGCGGAAGACATATCTCGACAGCACGGGCGGACGCTCCGATTCAGTGGATTTGGCGACGGCGCATGGCGTCGGCTAGAACGGTTGCGAGGATCAGGACGCCCAGAACGGCGCGGAGCCAGTAGGCGGAGATGTTGAGGAAGACCAAAGCCGAGCTGACGGCCGAGAAGAAAATCGCGGCGAGCGTCGAGCCGTAGACGGTGCCTCGACCACCGATGATCGACACACCGCCAATCACCGATGCCGTAATAATCGTCAGTTCGAGATTGTTGGGAACCGTCGACTGGATGACCTGAAGCTGGGTTCCGAACAACACGGCGGCGATGCCAGCAAACATACCGTGCAGGGCAAAGACCCCAACTGTCAGCCGCTCCGGCCGGATACCGACTGTCCGAGCCGCCTCCACATTGCCACCAACCGCATAGATGGCGCGACCAAAGGGAGCGTAACGCATCCACACGCCAGCGGCGATGGTCAGCAGGATCATGAAATAGACGGGCGAGGGAATACCGAACAAACGGAACTGGGCGATCAGGAACTCAGGCGGCAAGTTGCTGATCCAAACACCCTGGGTCACGGTAATGAGGCCGCCTTTGAGGATGGACACCACGCCCAATGTCACCACGATGGCCGGAATTCTCGCGTATGCGACAAGCACTCCGACGACAGCTTCGATAAAGACGCCAACCAGAACAGGAACCAGCCAGCAGACCCAGACTGGATAGCCGCTGACAGCCAGCGTTCCGGCAATGGAGGCAAGGACACCGATCAAGGCGCCAATCGCGACGTCGATGTGTCCAAGGAGAATGATCATCGTCATGCCGATGGCGGCGACGGCAATATAGGCGTTACCCGCGACCATGTTGTTGATGTTGGCCGGCCCGAGATAGTTGGGGTTTATCAGACTGACCACAACAACGATCACAAGCAGGGACAGCAAAACGGCAGTTTCCTGCCCATAGGCCCGGATAAACTTGAGAAGAGCGGAGGAGGACATGGGACGCAAGGCTTGGCTGGGAGAGTGGCTCACCGCTCGATCTCCTGATGACGGGCGCTATGGGTCATTGCTGCGCCAACGCTCTCAAGCGTGGCTTCGGCGCGCGGAATTTCGGCGACGAGCTTGCCCTCGTTCATCACCATGATGCGGTCGCTCATGCCGAGAACTTCGGGCAACTCCGAGGAGATCATGATGATGGCGATGCCATCGCGAGCCAGTTCGCCCATCAGGGTATAGATTTCAGCCTTGGCTCCGACGTCGATGCCACGCGTTGGCTCGTCCATGATGAGAATGCGCGGCTTGGTTCCAAGCCACTTGGCCACAACCACTTTCTGCTGGTTGCCACCCGACAGTTGGCCCGCGATCTGATCCGCCCCCCATGTACGAATGGAAAGTTGTTTGATCGACTGAACCGCAAGCGAGCGTTCCTTGCGGAGACTGACCAGGAAATAGCGCGAGATACGATCAAGGATCGGGTGGATGATGTTTTCGCGGATTGTTTGCGCCTTGACCAATCCTTGCCGTCCGCGATCTTCGGGGATGTAGGCGATCCCGAGATCACGCGCCTCACGCGGCGAGCGGATTGTGACGGCCTCCCCCCCGATCCGGATTTCACCGGCCGTGGCCGGGGTGATGCCGAACATGGTCAGCGCCAGCTCGGTACGGCCGGCCCCAATCAATCCGGCGATGCCAACGATCTCGCCTGCCCTGACGCTAAGGCTGACATTGCGAACACGCTCGTTGCAGCACAGATCGCGCGTTTCAAGCAGCACATCGCCAAGCGTGACCTCCGCCTTCGGATAAAGCTGAGCGATATCCCGTCCGACCATCATGGACACCAGGGTCGGCTGATCCACTTCGTCTCGGTTGCGCGTACCGATCATGACGCCGTCACGCAGAACGGTGATGCGATCGGCAATGGCAAAGATCTCCGCCATGCGATGGCTGACATAAATGATGCCGACACCGCGATCGCGCAGGCGGCGGACGATATCGAGCAGACGTTTGGCGTCGGTCTCGGCGAGCGCCGCGGTCGGCTCATCCATGATGACGATCCGCGCATCCTGAGACAGCGCCTTGGCAATCTCCACACGCTGGCGATTGGCGACGGAAAGCGTACCAACCACGGCATCTACATCGAGATCCGGACTGTCGAGACTGTCGAGCAGAACTCGCGCCTTGGCTCGCATGCTGCGCCAGTCGATATGACCGACCGAACCGCGTGGGGCATGCCCCAGAAAAATGTTCTCGGCTACGGTCAAATCGGGAAAGAGCAGCATTTCCTGATAAACGGTGGCGATGCCACGCGCGTTGGCTTCCTTGGGCGAAGAAAACTGGACCGCCTCTCCATTGACCCGCATCTCGCCGCCGCTCGGAGTGAGAACTCCGGCAACGATCTTGATCATCGTCGACTTCCCGGCGCCGTTCTCGCCCATCAATGCATGGACTTCACCAGGCCGGACATCGAAGTTTACGCCGGTGAGAACACGAACGCTGGCGAATGATTTGGAGATGTTCGATAGCTCAAGTAGGCAGGTCAATGCATCTTCCCTCCGCCCAATAGACAAACTGCGCGCATTGCATTCGCAGGGGAGCTAGATCAGACAACAGAACCACGCACGTCGCCGGCATCGGCGACGCTAAAACCGGAAATATTGTTCTGCTCGCTTCGCTGACCGCACAATAAAGAGCGCCTCTACCACTCCGGCGGAACGAAGACTGATCTAGCCTGAAACCTCCGCGCGCCTCTCCGCGCATCAACTCAGCTGATTGCCGTTGATCATGTCGGCGAGTTTAGGAGTCCATATGATTGTCGTCAATCTTATATGATTGATTTTTTCACATGAAATGCACGACTCTGCCACAAATCAATCGCAACGTTACAACACTCACCAGCCAGAAATCGCCATCAATTCTATTATCATATTGATTTTAAGTGATTTTCTTGATCTTCCAATTGAGTTTAACATTTGAGATCATTTGCACTGAACAAACACCGTATGATTGCGGATCCTCGTATCATGATCAACGACGATCATAGGCCAATAGCTGCCGATCAGATTGCAGGCCTTCTCGGTCCGCCAAATAGTGGAGTCAGTATCGCCCTAGGCGTCATGCCCAGGAGGGCTGTTCGGTCGTCTGGATGGCGATCATGCCGTTGAGGGCGAGGCGCCGACAAGAATGGCGGGCTTCCAATGCGCGCCAGAGCGCTGTTCGATCCGACTGAATCAGATCAACGCTTTACGCTTTTGTTCCCAAAGCACCATCTTGCCGATCCTCGTTTCACTCCGGTCGGATGATGTTCTTGGAGTGGCAGCTCGGCAGGGCTCGTGTGCAGAGATTATCCGCGAAAGCGAGCCGCTAGATCGCGTCCGGCCAACTCAGGTTAGCCGGACGCGCTCCATCCCATTGTTTCACGCAACTCCGGACGCAAAGTCGGTATCCACTTTTGCCGGGACTAAACACCTAGTTAGGCTTCGTCGGATCCGACGGGCCGCGCGGCGGCCGGAACAAGCCGGCCGCCACACCATCTCACACCCCGATACCGTGGATGCGGAGCAAGGCTTCGGCGTAACGACCGAAGGCATCGTCATAGGCGGCGCGCCGGGCAAGATCGGGCCGCATGGTCTTGTCGGCGTCGACGGCAACGCAGCGCGCGGCGATACTCGGCAGGGATTCCGGCGCACCGGCCTCGCGCCCAGCAGCCCACATGGCTTGCAGGGCACCTCCAAGACAACCGGCCTCCTCGCCCGCCGGTACGACGATCTCGGCGCCGCAGGCGTCGGCGATCAGTTGTCGCCAGGGCGCACTGCGGGCGCCACCGCCGATCAGGAAGATCCGGTCCGGGTCGCGATTGCCGAGGATACGACGCATGGCGCCAGTCACCCCGAAGCTGACCCCCTCGACCATCGCCCGCATCAGGTTTTCAGTGGTCAGGTTGTCGCCCCTGAGGCCGACAAGACTGCCCGTCGCGGTCGGCAGGTCGGGAGTCCGTTCGCCGTTGAGGAAAGGCAGCAGCGTCAGGCCGCCGGCTCCGGGCAAAGTTGCGTCGAGCGCCTCCGACAGGAAGCCTATGTCACGACCGAACGCCGAGGCCATGCGCCCCGTAACGTTGGTGGCGTTCATCGTGCAGATCAATGGCAACCAGCCGCCCGAACTGGAACAGAATGGCGCCACCCAGCCTTCGGCGTCGGTAATCGCTTCGTCGGCGTAGCAATAGGCCGTAGCCGACGTGCCGAGGCTGATCGTGACGACGCCGGCCTCGACGTTGCCGGTGCCGATGGCACCCATCATGTTGTCGCCACCGCCGGCGGAGACGAGGCAGCGAGTCGAAAGCCCGAGCGCCTCGGCGGCAACCGCCGTGAGAGAACCAACGATCGCGTCCGGGGCGATCAATTCGGGAAGCGCGGCGGCAAGGAGACCGCTGCCACCGTCGATGAGATCGAGCGGCGCCGTCGCCCAGACACGGCGGCGGATATCGAAGAAGCCGGTGCCGGACGCATCGCCATATTCGGCCACTGCTCGGCCAGTCAGCCAGTAGTTGAGATAGTCATGCGGCAGCAGGATGCGGTGGATGCGGCGGAAGTTGTCCGGCTCGTTCTCCTTGAGCCACAGCAGCTTTGAAATGGTGTAGCCGGTACGGGGCACGATGCCGAGCTGGTCGAACCAGGCGGTGGCACCTCCCAGTCCTTCGATCAGTGCGTCGTTCTGCGGCGCCGTCTCGGTGTCGTTCCAAAGCTTGGCCGGCCGGATCGGCGCTCCGGTATCGTCCAGAACCACCAGGCCGTGCTGCTGCCCCGAAATGCCAAGGGCAACGATATCGCCGCCAGCAATGCCGGCGTCGGCGATGGCGCCACGAACGGCCGTCGCCATCGCCTCCACCCACCAGGATGGCTCCTGCTCGCGGGCGCCGTTCGCCCGCTCGATGAGCTTATGGGCCGCATGGCCACGGCCAAGCGTGTGGCCGGAGTCATCGACGATCAGCGCCTTGGTGCCCTGGGTGCCGCAATCAATTCCAAGAAACATGGGATTCTCCTCCCGACGCGTCGGGGTACCGACGAGCGACGACAGGAGGGAGAGGCCTCCGCCGTCGCCCGTCGGCCGCTTCAGCAGTAGCGGCGAACGGTTTCCAGCGCTCCTGCCGAATGGAGCGAGGCAAGGGCCTCCTGGTAGGCGGCGACGAAGCGCGGCTCGTCGGCAAGGTCTCCGAACAGCTCGCGATTCTCGATGAAGGCGGTCGGGTTGTCGCGATTGTGGGCGGCGATCGCCATCAGCTTGTCCTTGAGGCGATCGACCACCTCGATCGGCTTGCCCTGTTCGTCGGTGCCCTCGGCATAGCGAGCCCAGCTCGCCACCACCGCCGCCGAGCGGGAGATGTCCCCGCCTGCCTTCAGCTGGGCGCGGATCACGGGCAGCAACCACTTGGGGATGCGGTCGGAGCTCTCGGCGCACAGACGGGCCAGGGTGTCGCGCACTTCCGGATTGGAAAAGCGCTCGATCAGGGTACGGCGATAGCCGTCAAGATCGACGCCGGGAACCGGCGACAGGGTCGGTGTCCCCTCAAGAGTCATGTAGTTGAGCAGGAACTCGGCGAACAGCGGGTTGGCCATCACCTCATGGGCGTAGCGATAGCCGGAGAGATAGCCGAAATAGGTGAGCGCCTGATGGCTGGCATTGAGCAGACGCAGCTTCATCAGCTCGTAGGGCACCACGTCGGCCACCAATTGCGCCCCAACCTTTTCATAGGCCGGACGACCAAGCGGAAAATGATCCTCGATCACCCACTGGGTGAAGGGTTCGCAGACGACCGGCCACGCATCTTCGATGCCGAACCGGCGGGCGACCTCGGCGATATCCTCCTTGGTGGTCACCGGCGTGATGCGATCGACCATGGCGTTGGGGAAGGCGACGTGGCTGGCGATGAAATCGCCCAACTCGGCATCCTTGGCGCTGGCGTAGGCGCAGAACATCTTCTTGGCGACATCGCCATTGCTCTGGATGTTGTCGCAACTCATCACCGTGAACGGGGGGATGTTGCGCGCCCGACGACGGCGCAACGCCTCGGTGACGAGACCGAACACCGTCTTGGGCACCGCATCGGCCTTGAGGTCGTGAGCGACGTCGGGGCTACCGAGATCGAACTCGCCGGTGACGTGGTGGAAGTTGTACCCCCCCTCGGTGATGGTCAGCGACACGATGCGGGTCGATGGCGCCGCCATCAGCTCAAGAACAGTCTCGGGATCGTCCGGAGCATAGAGGAAATCGACGATCGACCCGATCACCGACGCCTCGTAGCGGCCGTCGGGATGCTTGACCATAAGGGTGTAGAGCCCATCCTGGCTGTTCAAAGCGTCGCGCATGCGCTGATCGGCGGCCATGACGCCAACGCCGGTGATGCCCCAGTCCAGCGCCTCGCCCTTGTTCATCAGCCGGTCGAGATACATCGCCTGGTGAGCGCGATGGAAACCGCCGACACCGAAGTGGACCATGCCGGTCGTGACCTTGCTGCGGTCATAGGTGGGGCGGGCGACGGAGGCGGGCAGCGTCGCCAGGTTGGCATTGCTAAGCTTGATCATGATTTGAGACCTAGGAAATCCGTTCAGGAACGCGAGGACAGGCGGAGCTTCAGGCTCTCGAGCAGCACGGCGAGGACGATGATGACGCCTTTGACCACTTGCTGGTGATAGCCGGGAATGTTGAGCAAGTTCATGACGTTGGAGATGACCGAAAGGATCAGGGCACCGATGATGGTGTTGAACACCCGGCCACGACCGCCGGCCAGGCTGGCTCCGCCCACGACCACGGCCGCGATGGCGTCGAGCTCGAAGCCGATGGCAAGGATGGGTGAACCGACGCCGGTGCGGGTCGAGGCGATGATGCCGGCGACGGCACAGGCAAAGCCCGAGATCATGTAGACGCCGAACTTGTAGCGCTCGACGCGAATACCGGCGAAGCGCGTGGCGATCTCGTTGGAGCCGATGGAGATCACCAGCCGGCCGAACACTGTCTTCTTGTAGAGGAACAGCGCCACGGCGAAGCATATGAACAGCACGTAGACGGTGGTCGGCAACCCAAGGAAGGAAGCGATGCCGAAATCGTTGAAGCCTTCGTCGTTGATGAACTCCGGCTGCCCCTTTGAGATGATCAGACCGGCGCCACGGGCGATCGTCATCACCGCCAACGTGGCAATGAAGGGAGCGATGCGGAAGTAGGCGACGAGAGCACCCGAGATGGCGCCAAAGAGCGTTCCGGTCAGAAGGCCGATGATCAGGGCACCGAAGAGGCCGTAGGTCGGGATGGAGAGCGCCACGACGACCGAGACGATGGCCATCAGCGAACCGACCGAAAGGTCGATGCCGCCGGTCAGAATGACGAACAGCAGGCCAAGCGAAACCACACCGAGCGGCACGCACTGCCGCATGATGTTGGTGAAGTTCTCAAACGTGTAGAAGCGATCCGTCAGCAGCATGGCGATCACAAGCATCGCCACGAAGACAATGAGCGTGGACTGGTCGAGCAACAGGGCGACGACGCGCTCGCGCGACCATCTGGACGGCTGGGCGCCGACTGGCACACCCTGGTCCGATACGATCTCGGTCATGGTGGTTTCCTTCCCTTGGGGCTGGTTGGTCATCTCGTTTTCCCCTCACTGGATGCTGCGCTTGGGGATGGCGAGCGACATGATCCGTTCTTCCGAAAGCTCGTCTCCGGCCAGTTCGCCCGCCACATGGCCGTCGGCCATGACGTAGACGCGGTGGCAGAGACCGATGACTTCCGGCAGTTCGGAGGAGATGACGAGAAGGCCTTTGCCTTCCTCGGCCAGCCTATGGATGATGTTGTAGATTTCGGACTTGGCCCCGACATCGACGCCACGCGTCGGCTCGTCGAACACCAGGAAGTCGCAACCGACGTTGAGCCACTTGGCGAGCACGACCTTCTGCTGGTTGCCGCCGGAGAGGCTCATCACCGGATCGCCGAGCTTGCCAAGCTTGATGCGGAGCTGCTCGCGCAGCTTCTGCGTCAGCGTCTGTTCGTGACCGTGGCGGATGACACCGAACCGCGACACGCCGCCGAGGCGCGACATCGTCATGTTGGCGTCGATCCCCATGGCAAGGACGGCGCCCTGCTCCTTGCGGTTCTCCGGGACCAGCCCGATGCCCTGGGCGACGGCGTCGGCGGGATGGGCGACCGACACCTTGCGGCCGTTCTTGACCATCTCGCCATGTTGGTAACGGGCGAAGCCGAAGATGCATTCGGCGATCTCCGTCCGGCCGGAGCCGATCAGGCCGGCGAGGCCGACGATCTCGCCCTTGTGGACGGTGAGATTGATGTCTTCGATGACGCCGCGGCGGGTGAGATGGCGAATCTCGAACAGCGGCTCCTCACGCGGAGGCAGCTTCTCCGGAAACAGCGACTTCAGCTCACGACCGACCATGGCCGTGATGATGTCGTTCTCGCTGCACGTCTTGGGATCGAGATCGCAGATGGTGACGCCATCCTTGACGACGGTGATTCCGTCGGCAATGCGGAAGATCTCCTCGAGCCGGTGCGAGATGTAAAGGATGGTGACGCCCTTGGCCTTGAGGCGGCGCAGGTTGTCGAACAACAGGTCGATCTCGGGCGCCGTCAGCACCGCTGTCGGCTCGTCGAGGATCAGGATGTTGACTTCCTTGGCGAGCGACTTGGTGATTTCCACCATCTGCTGGTAGGCAACGGTGAGATCGCCGGCACGACGACGCGGATCGATCGGGAAGCCAAAGGACTTCAGCAACTGGCCGGCGCGGGCATTGATCGACGTCCAGTCGACAAGCGGTGTCCCCCGGCCCAGGTCGTCGAGAAAGATGTTCTCGGCAACCGACAGATCCGGCGACAGCGCCAGCTCCTGATGAACGATGCCGACACCCTTTTCGCGACTCTGCTGCGGCGTCTCGAAATGGACCTCCTCGCCGTCGAGCAGGATGCGGCCGGCGTCGCGGGTGTAGATGCCGGACAGGATCTTCATCAGTGTTGACTTGCCGGCGCCGTTCTCGCCGACGATCGCGTGGATGGTGCCTTTCTCGACCGTGAGGTTGAAATCGGACAGCGCCCGAACGCCGCCAAAATGCTTCTTGACGCCCTCGATGACGATGGCTGGACTTTGCATGGAAACGACCCTCCCGTCGTTCTACCTGTGGATACGGGTGGGCAAGCTCGCCTGCCCACCCTGCCCTATATCAGTAGAGAGACTCGGGATCGTAGTATTCGTCCACGTTATCCTTGGTGATCAGCAGCGGCTTGATGTACTCGTAGTTATTGAAGACCCGCTTGCCCTCGTGATGGGCCTTGATGATCTCCATGACCTTCTCGGTCAGCAGCTTCGGGTTGTTGGAAGCCGTCGCCTGCAGATCGCCACGCTTGATGGCGTCAAGGGCGAACTTGTAGCCGTCGTGGGCGAAGACCTTGACGTTCTCCAGCTTGCCGGCCGCCTTCAGGGCGCGAATGGCGCCCAGCGCCATGTCATCCATTTCGGAGTAGACCATGTTGATCTTGTCGCCCTGGGCGACGATCGCGTCTTCCATGGCCTTGAGGCCGCCCTGCTGGTCCCAGTTGCCCCAGCCCTGCGTCAACACCGTGAAGGTGGTCGCGCCATAGTCGCGCATCTGGGCTTCCATCACGCCGGCAATGAAGTTGTCGCGGCGAGCTTCGCCGACGAGGTTGCCCTGGTTGCCGGAGATGATCACCGCATTGATCGGGTTGTTGCCGAACTCCTTGACGGCGAAATCGCCGATCAGCCGGTTGTTGGCGGCATTGTTGGCCATGACGCGGGTGATGACGGGGGCGTCGAGCGAGATGTCGCTGTCGAGGTCGATGACCGGGATGCCCTTCTTGGCCGCCATTTCGGTGATCCTGACGCCGGCCGCCGGATCCTGCGGGTTGAGCACCAGATAGTCGATGTTCTGGGACAGCATGTCCTCCACGTCGGCGACCTGCTTGTCCATGTTGCCGGCGGCATCGGTGGTGATGAGCTGATAGCCGGCCTTCTCGGCATTGATCTTCATGTACTCGGTCAAGCCGACGAAGAAGGCCCCATTCAGCGTACGGTTGGCAAAGCCAATTTTCAGGGCATCCTCGGCGCCCGCGGTGGAAGAAAGGCCAAGCGTCATCATTGCCGCGGCAAGCGCAGCGCCCACTAACCTATTCATTTTTCTCTCCGTGAACTTGATATATCGATCGATGATCTATCCACACGATGTAGATCAGGCAGTCGATCGATCCGAGCAGCGTCCTTACACTTATGTGTCTCCCTCGCTGGCCCGATGATTAATGCTCGCATGACGCTTTGTGGCTGACCAAGCAATCTCTGTCGATTATTGTGCAATTTTTGCAAAGATCGAAGACAGTCACCAAGGCTACATGTCTTTCAAACTGCATGATCTTTCTCTCAACCGATTGAGATTTAAGGGATCCGGCCAGACCCAACTGCAAAATCGTATCCAACGGGCGCTTTCCTGCCCTTTTCCACGGTTGTAGAACTTCGGAACAATCGCGGCTTTTCGTGCCGCGGCCGGCAGCGCGTTGTGCATCATTCCCGCCTATCGTCGGAGTCCGCGATGCCCAAACCGTTCGTCAGCCCTGCACGAAGGATCGGCCAGCCATCTCAGGAGGGAAGGCAGGAACGCGCCTGCGGCGACAAGCTTACAAAGTATATTGACTTCAGGGATAACGTTCGCCGGGCGCGCGTTTGCTCCAACTGGCGACATCTCGCGAATGACGAGGCGGCGGCGGAAGGCAAAGCAACAGGCCGCCATTCACACGCGTAAAGTCGGCTTTACCGACCCAATAACACTATCTAGATGAAAGAAGAAAATGGCGCGCTCGAAGAGATTCGAACTCCTGACCCTCAGATTCGTAGTCTCGGGCTAGGCTTTGATTCTGTTGAGCTTTACGGCAAACCGCGTTCAAATTGCCTGACGAAGGATCAATACGTTAGCCTCGGATATGCAAACCGTCGCGGAAGGCCACCCGCCCAAAACGAAACCGCCGCCCAGGCTGGCACCTGGAACGGCGGAGATCGGTATCGCGGAAAATCAAATAGGGTTGCAGTATACCGCGAACGGGCTCGTTTGTCGATAGACCCGCGAGTCGCGGCGGCTATTTTGGGCGGCGAGGCTAACGGCGCAAACGCCTATGTTCCCGGCCCTGGTCACTCCAAAACAGACCGTTCGCTGTCGATCCGCTTCGACCCGGCTGCGCCCGAGGGGTTCGTCGTCAACTCGCACGCCGGAGACGATCCAATCGCTTGCCGGGATTACGTGAAGGCCAAGCTCGGCTTTCGTGGCGAGGTCATGCCGGCAGTCCTTTACGCTCCGCCAAAGCCGACGAATACGGCCGACGCTGATGCAGAGACCAAGACGGCCATCGCTCTGCGCATCTGGCGCGAGGCACGCGATCTGTCAGCAACGCCGGCAGAGACCTATCTCAACCGGCGCGGCGTCTGGCATGTCCTGCCCAGCGGTGCGGACGGCGAGGCCCTTCGGTGGCATCGCGACGGCTTCATGGTTGCCTTGGTTCGCGATATCGAGACGGACCAGCCGAAGGCGATCCATCGGACCTACATCGATGCTAGCGGCAACAAGATTGACCGGAAATGCCTTGGCCCGGTCGGCGGTGGTGCGGTGAAATTCACCGACTCCGCAGACGTGACGCTTTCACTCGGAATCGGTGAGGGCATCGAAAGCACCTTGTCGCTTCGGCGCTTGCCTGACCTCGAAAGCCTCGCGGTATGGTCCCTGCTGTCGGCCGGAGGCGTCGAGCGTTTCCCCGCCCTGCCGGGTATTGAAAGCCTATGGGTGGCGGCCGACGCCGATCCGACTGGACAAGCCGCAGCCGACACCGCTGGCAACCGTTGGGAAGACGCGGGCAAGGAAGCCATCATCATTTCGCCGACCAAGGCCGGCGCCGACATGAACGATATCGGCGGCGAGGTGGCCTCAAATGCTGCACACTGAAATCAACCCGACCGGCTTCCCCGTAATCCCCGGCGTCGAAGTCAAACGCCTGATAAAGGAAATCGACGAGGGCAAGCCTGAAGCGCCGAAGCCCGAACGCAAGCCGGCCCGGAAGTTCGCTTGCCGGTCCGGAAAGTCGATCATGAACACGGAATATGCGGAACTGCGGTGGACGGTGCCGGGCTACCTTCCCGAGGGTCTTTCGATCCTCGCAGGCCGGCAGAAACTCGGGAAGACTTGGCTCGCTCTCGACTTTGCCGTCGCGGTCGCAACTGGTGGTCTCGCCATGGGCGCCGTGCCGTGCCAGCGTGGGGATGTGCTGTATATCGATCTTGAGAATGGCGAACGTCGCATCCAGCGCCGTCTCAAGACTATGTTCCCCGGTGACGGAAGCACCCCGGACCTTGGTCGTTTGGAATTCACCACGGAAAGCCCGGACCTTGGCCCTGAGTTCTTGGCCGCATGTGACGACTGGCGCCTAAGCTGCGACCGGCCGGCGTTGATCGTGGTGGACGTGCTCCAGCGGATCAAGCCGGCGGGAAGCATGGCCCGAAACGCCTACGAGAATGATTACTCCACGATCAGTAGCTTGCAGGCTTGGGCCACGCGCCACGGCGTTTCCGTCTTGGTCCTTCACCATACTCGCAAGGGCGGCGCGGATGATCCACTTGAGGCGCTGTCTGGCTCCAATGGTCTGTCCGCATGTGCCGACACGACATTGGTTCTCGACCGAGACGGCAATGGGGTGACCCTCTACGTACGCGGCCGAGATGTGGAGGAACAGGAGACGGCTCTCAGGTTCGACGGCGGCCTGTGGTCAATCTTGGGTGCGGCGTCCGAGGTGCGACGGACGGATGAGCGGCAGGAAATCTTATCGGTTCTTATCGAGGCGGATGAATCCTTATCGCCTCGCGACATCTCAGTGGCAACCAGCATGCCGCGAAACAACGTGGATCAGCTTCTCTTCAAGATGGGCAAGGCTGGCGAAGTGCTGAAAGCCGGTCGCGGACGCTACATTCACCCCAAAAGGACCGACCTTATCGACGCTCAACCCTCAACCCCCGGTAAGAGCGATAAGGAAATAAGAAACGGGGATGATGAGGAAGGGAGGGAAGGCGATGAGTGATCACGCCTCTTATCCCCTTACCAATCTTATCGCCCCTACATGGAGGCGGGCCGATAATTTCCTCGCACTAGCGGACAAGGTGGCCCGTCTCGGACCGGATCGGCGCGACCCGGAGCGCTTCCATATCGACAAGAGCGAGATCGTCGCGGAGCTTCGCAAGCTGGCGCGGGAGGTGTCGCGTGGCTGATTGGCCGTACAACACCGCCGCATGGCAGAGACTCCGAGCGGCTAAGCTGGCAGAGTCTCCGCTGTGTGAGCCGTGCAAGCGGCGCGGCGTCGTCCGCCCCGCTCGGCACGTCGACCATATTCGATCTATCACGTCGGGCGGTGATGCCTTCCCGAGCTTCGACGGGCTTATGTCGATGTGTGCCAGCTGTCATTCGATCAAGACGAACGCGGTGGATCGCAGAGGCGGCAGCGGCATTCGCTTCAAGGGCGTGGACATCGACGGTCTGCCAATCGATCCCGACCATCCATTTTTTGCAGAGGGATATACCCCCTCCGATCACCAGCCAGCGGGGATGCCCGACCGGCTTGGGGGACGAACGCGCACTAAGTTTTGGAGGTCTGAATAATGGGTCAGCGCGGACCGGGCGCGAAGCCCATCAAAAAGCCGGTTGCGACTGTCGATCTCGCCTCACCGGCTATCGTTTCCGAGGTCATGCCGTGGCAGCGCCCGCGCATGTCTAGGGTTGCACGTGTCGTCGCCTTCCTTGACAGCCTGCCCGTGACCAGTGGCGTTCTGACCGGCAAGCGGTTCAAGGTAAGGCCATGGCAAAAAGACTTCCTAGAGGCTGTCTATACCGGGCAAAAGGGGCGCCGTGACATTCGGACCGCCGTCCTTTCCATGGCCCGCAAGAACGGCAAAACCGGCCTTGCCGCTGGCCTTGGCCTCTGTCATCTCGCCGGCCCGGAGGCAGAGGAACGCGGCGAAGTCTACTCGGCTGCAAACGATCGCTTCCAAGCCGGGCGGCTCTATTCGGAGATGGCCGCAGTCGTCGAGCGCGTCGACTGGATGAGCGAGCGAATCTCGCTGCGCCGTCATGCCAAAGAGATGGAAGACCTCGGAGGAACCGGCAGTGTGTATGCCGCTCTATCGGCCGACGTAGCAACCAAGCACGGGCTCTCCCCGAGCTTCGTCGTCTACGATGAGCTAGGGCAGGCCGTAAGTCGCGACCTGTTTGACGCGCTGGATACAGCTATGGGCGCCCGCTCTGAACCGTTGATGCTCGTCATTTCGACCCAGGCGGCGACCGATACGGCGCCAATGTCGGAGCTGATCGATTACGGTCTGCGCGTGAGCCGTGGCGAGATCGAGGACAAGACATTCCACCTCACGCTCTACGCGGCGCCAGACGACGCTGATCCATGGTCCATGGAGGCATGGCAGGCGGCAAACCCCGCGCTTGGCGACTTTCGGTCCCTGCCCGACGTCGAGCGCATGGCGAACCAGGCGAGGCGCCTGCCGTCGAAGGAAGCGGCCTTCAGAAACCTGATCCTGAACCAGCGGGTTTCCGCTGAAGCGTCACTGCTGACCGTTGGCGAATGGAAAGCGAACGGCGGTCCTGTCGACCTTGACGCCCTCGCCGGGCGGCCATGTTACGCCGGCCTCGACCTATCGGCTTCACGCGATCTCACGGCGCTGGTGCTGGTCTTTGCCGATGACAACGGGGGATTCGACGTGGTGCCATCGTTCTGGTTGCCCGACTCTGGCCTCGCCGACAAAGCCGAGCAAGACCGCGTTCCCTATGTCGTGTGGCGAGACCAAGGCCACCTAAACACCATCCCCGGCGCCGTCATTGACCCTCGCTATGTCGCTGCCGAGGTCGCCCGCCTGCATGCCCGCTTTAAGATTCGGAAGCTGGCCTATGATCGCTGGCGCATCGAAGATTTCAAGCGGGCTCTCGCCGACGAGGGCATTGATGACATTGAGCTTGTTCCCCATGGACAGGGGTTCCGAGACATGGCGCCCGCAGTTGATCGCCTTGAGCGGCTTGTCGCCGAACGGAATCTCCGCCACGCGATGCAGCCCGTTCTGATGTGGAACGCTGGCAACGCCCGCGCAGTTCCCGACCCAGCCGGCAACCGCAAGCTCGATAAGTCCAAGTCGACGGGCCGGATCGACGGTATCGTGGCGCTGGCAATGGCTTTGAACGTCGCCGAGCGCCATGAAGATGTGGAGGAGTGGTTTCCAATGTGTGAGATAGTATGATTATCCGAGCGATTTGGAGACGATCAGGCCTACTTGGTCGATCTCCGTTCTGGCGAGTTCATGAACGGGGTATTTTTGACCAAGCTCGCCCAGATACCCTTCGTTAAAGTCGATTTTCTCATGCATCCCACTGACAAACGACTTCACCCAGGCCTTCGGATCGCTCTTGTCGCGTGCCATATCCGAGATAACTTGCAACATGAACGCCCTAAGCACAAATCCATTTGCCATCAGGTAGTCGTATAGTTCTGGCTCTTCGCTCATCGAGGCTTTCCTTCGGTAACGCCTGTCCGACCCGTCACTTTGATCGGCAAACTGCACGTGACGTGATGGTGACAGGTAACGCCAAACACAACGGTTGCAAATCAGGCGTTCGGAGCAACCGCCAAGCCTACCGAGAGGCCCGCCGGGTTCGTATTCACGGAAACGTGATGCTTCATTATGTGTCTCACACAGAATAAGCTTGCGGGCACCATCATTCTGTGCGATAAACAGAATGAAAGGAAGCACCATGGCTAAGCTGCCTGCACTTGTGACCGCACTTACCGAAGTCGACGGACGTGATCGTCCGACGATTGACCATTACGCCCGCACGATCCGCGAGGCGGGTTTCATTCCTACCGGCAAGCGAGGTGTCGGGGCGGCTGAGATGGACGTGCGCGCCGCTGCTAACTTGCTCATCGCGCTAAACTGCGGTTCCGATGCAAAACAAGCTGCTGAGAGGGTGGCTTTTTTCCGAGCCTTCATTCTCAACGACGCATCCGATCCGCAGGGCTTTCGGACATTCCAGGCAATCAACAGCGCGCAGAATTTTGGCGAAGCGTTGGAGCTTCTTATCGGGGGCGTTCCCGAAATCATTCTTAGGGGTGTGCGATACATCGACGAGAAGTGGCCGGAAAAAAGTGATGAATTCCGCCAGATCGCGAAAAGTCGGATGCTTGCCTCCGGTGACGTTGTGAATTGCGTGGTCAAGCTGAGTTTAAGCGGAGTTGAGATCAAATACCGCGCTTGGGACGATATCGAATGGTCCGCCGAGTTCAGCATACCGGTCTCTTTGATTGAGACAGCACTCATCATGGAGAGGCTAAAGACAGATCGGCGCGTAACCTGCTCTTTTGGTTTGCCGACGCTAATTGCGGCTTTCAAAGCGCTACTAGTCGACGATCACGAAAACGTGATTTCAGCCGTTACCTGACCTCTTGAAAATCACAAGAGGATTATCTACCTCTTGTAAATAACAAGAGGTGAAGAGGTAGGTTGAAACATGACAGTGAAGCTCACCACCGCAGCGGCCTGCCGGGTTGCTCGCATCGATCGAGACCGGTTCAACGAGCACGTCGCCGCTGGTCGATTTGGTTGTGCTCCGGCGACGATCCCCGGTCGTACGCGGCTCTTTGACCCTGACGACATGATCGCGCTCTGGCTCTTTCGAGAACTGATGGACGACGGGATGGATGCAGCGACGGCAGGCGCAACCGCATGTGAGGTAGCTGCTGTCGCGCGCCGGAGGCCGGAAGCTCACGCTGTCTCGGCATATTACGATTATTTCGTTCCGCCTGGTGTTCATGCACTCCCGGCTGACGAGGTTCCTGATCCGAGTGATTGGGACAAAGTGATGCTTGGTGGAAGCGACATTCGGAAGGTCACTACGTTCAATATCCGCAAAACCCGCGAGTTGATCTCCCACTTTACCGAGGAAGAGCGATCAATAGTTGGCGAACTTGATTGAGTTGAAGGACACGATCCTCGATGAACTTTGCTCTCCAGTCCTTGAGGTCGATGCCGGTCGACCAAAAACGAGAAGTTCGATGCCAGGAGAGCGCCTTGCTGGTCCATATGGTTCAATCGAACAAACCGGCAACATTCGCCGCCCGTCGTGAGACGCGCCCGGCCCATAGAAGGATAAACTGTATGCTTAAGCTGCACGAACTGAAAGAAACCCGCGCGGCCAAGGTCGGCGAGATGCGTAAGTTGCTCAACGACGCCGAGACTGCCGGCCGTGATCTGAATGAGACCGAGGCTAAGCGCTTCGGTGAGATCAAGGCCGAGGTCGGCCAGATCGAAGAGCGGATCGCCCGCGTCGAGTCTGTCGACGAGATGGAGCGCCGGGCCAATGCTGAGCCGGTCGGCGGCCGCGAGATGGCGGCGGAGATGCGTTCTTATAGCCTCGCAAATGCCATCAGCGGCGCGCTCTCTGGTCGTCTCTCAGGCCGCGAGGCCGAGATCAGTCAGGAGCTTTCTCGCGGCCGTGAAGCCCGTTCTGGCTTTGCCAACGGCATCCGCATTACCGTTCCCTCGGAAATTCTTCTCGGTGGTGAAACACGCGACGGCCAGCTTGTCGGCACCCCGGCGGCTGGTGGTTATCTGGTCCCGACTACGCTCGCGGCTGTCGCCGGCCGCATCAATCGCCCGGCGCTGAAGGTCGAAGGCATGGGCGCTACGGTGATGCGTGGCCTTACCGGCGACATGGAATTGCCGAACATGCTGACCTCGGGCACGGCACATTGGATCGCAGAGAATGCGGACACGACGCGTTCCACGGCCACCTTCGGCAAGGTCGCCATGTCGCCCAAGACGGTGAGCGGCGAATATCGCATGTCGCGGCGCTTGACGTTGCAGTCCGGCACTGCCGTCGAGAATATTCTTCGCCAGGATATTGGACAGCTGCTCGCCCAGGCGCTTGATCTCGCGGCGATTGCCGGCACCGGCACCGCGAACCAGCCTCTTGGCCTCCTGAACACTACCGGCATCAATACGGTGACGGCATCGACGCTCCTGAGCGACACGGCGGCCGACCTGATTGCCGCCTTGGAGATGGACGACATCACCGGAACCGGCGCGTTCCTGACTAATCCGACCGTCATGAAGGCGGTGCGCAAGCTGAAGGACGCGGACGGCCACACGATGCCGGTGGCTGAAATCTTCCATGACCAGCGCGTCGAAACGACGACGCAGGTGCCCGCCAACCTCGGCACCAGCACGAACAAGTCGGCCCTGATCTTTGGCCTTTGGTCTGAGCTTGTTGTCGGCTACTGGTCCGCCGTCGACATCCTGCTCAACCCCTACCATCCGGACGTTGCCAGCAACGGCGGCGTCCTCCTTCACGCCTTCCTCGACGCTGATGTTGCCGTTCGGCATCCCGAGGCGTTCGCGTTCGCGGAGGTCTGATGGTGGCTATTCTCACCCTCGCCGAGGCCAAGGCCCATCTTAAGATCGCCGGGAACGACGAGGATGGGACTCTTACCCTGCTGGTTGATGCGGCCGAGGATTACCTCGGCCGTATCGGCTGTCCCGTCGATGCCGATCCTCTTCCGCCCGCGCTCAAGGCTGCGGCTCTGCTCGGTGTTCAAGCTTTGTGGGCAACTCGCTCGGATCTCGCTTTGAAGAAGGATTCCGTCGCCGGCATCGGCACTTTCGAGATGGATCAAGTGGCAGCCGACAAGATTCTGACCACGACTATCGACCGTCTGGTCGCCTCAGTGCGGGAGGTTTCTGTATGAGCGACACGGCAACTCTTGAACGCCGGGCGGCAATCCTTGAAATCAGCGCCAATGGGCGCCGGCTGGAAGGCTATGCCGCCACCTTCGGCACCGAGACCCGCATCGGCAATCGCTTCGTGGAAGTGATCATGCCGGGCGCCTTCTCGGCTTCTCTCAAGGCCGGAGGCGACATCCTCGCTCTTGTCGACCACGACGCGACCCGTGTTCTCGCTCGCACCCGGTCGGGTACGCTTAGGCTTTCTGAGGATACGCGCGGGCTCGCCTTCAGCCTCGACCTACCCGGCACCACCGCCGGGCGCGATGTGCTTGCCCTTGCCGAACGTGGTGACCTTGGCGGGATGAGCTTCGGCTTCTCGGTGCGCAAAAACGGCGAAAGCTGGCTTGGCGATCGGCGGGAGCTTCACGCGGTCGATCTCTTCGAGATTTCGGTCGTGTCTGCCTTTCCTGCGTACCCGGATACCTCGGTTGCTGCCCGTTCTCGTCTGGCATTTTCCCCGCGCCTCGCCATCGCCCGGCGCTATCTCGACCTTATGGAGGCGATGCGATGAACTGGTTTTCTCGGTTTCTTAGCCGCGAAGAACGTGCCGTTCAGTCGGACGATCCGTACCTCGGGGAGTTCTTCGGCCTTCGTGGTGCGCCCGGCTATGGCGTCTCGCCGACTGAAGTCGAAAGCAACCTTGCCGTCGCGGCCCGCTGTATCAGCCTGCGATCCGAAACGCTGGCGTCAGTCGGCCTGTTCCTGTTCCGCCGTACCGATGACGGCGGGCGGGCACGTGCTGACGACAATCCGCTCTATGGCGTGCTGCATGACATCGCGAATCCGCGAATGTCGGCTTTTGAGCTTCGCGAGTTCCTAATCCGCCAGCTCGACACCTTCGGCAACGCCTTCGCCCGCATCGAGCGCAACGCGCGTGGTCAGGTTGTTGCCCTGTGGCCGGAACCGTGGGGGAACGTTGGCGTGGAGCGGCTGGCGTCTGGTCGTCTGCGCTACCGCATCACCGATGCGCATGGCGGTTCGGCCGTGCTGCTCGACGACGAGGTGTTGCACGTTCGCGGCCCGAGCCGCGACGGCATTGTTGGTTTGTCGCCGATCCAGATCGCTCGCGGTGCCTTTGGTCTTGCTCTTGACCAGAAGCGCACGGCCGACAGCTTGATGGAAAACGCTATGCGGCCGTCTGGCCTTCTGTCGTTTCCCGACAAACTCGGAAAGGAAGCTCGCGAGGCGACGAGGACGGCCGTACAGTCCAGCCATGCCGGGACGGGCAACGCCGGAAAGCTGATGATTCTCGACGGTGGCGCCAAGTTCGACGCCATCACCTTCACCCCGGCCGATGCCGAATTTTTGGAGACCCGGAAACTTTCGGCACTCGACGTCGCCCGCGTCTACGGCTGCCCGCCGACTACTGTCGGCATCACCGATAACGCCACATATTCCAACGTCGAAGGCGAAAGCACCGCCCTGGTGCGCAATGCTCTTGGACCACTCGCGGCTCGCATCGAACAGGCTATGACCCGCTGCCTGCTCACCGAAGCCGGCCGGCGGACGCTCTACATTGAACACGATCTGTCGGCGCTTCTCCGTGGCGACGTGCAAGCCCGGTTTGAAGCCTACCGCATCGGTCGCGAGATAGGCGCCTTGTCGCCAAACGACGTTCGTCGTCGCGAGAATGAACCGCCGATTCCCGGCGGCGACACCTACCACCAGCCGGCAAATTGGGTTCCGCTCGGAACCGTTACACACAACGGGGGCGCCAATTGATGATGAACAGGCCCGCGACGATCAGGCAAGCCGACATCGCGCGCACCGTCAAGGGTGTGGTCGCTGCCGGTTTGTCGGTCTCGCGCGTCGAAGTGGATGGTGGCAAGCTGGTCATCTACACCAACGAGGGCGTGGCGCCGCAGGAAAGCCCGCTTGAAGCATGGAGGCGCCAAAATGCGAGCTAGGCTTCAAGGCGTTAACACGGTGAGGAAACGCCTCGCCGATGGCGACGTCCGTGTCTACCATTACCACCGCGCAACCGGTCTCCCACTAAGCGGGAAACCTGGTTCGCCGGAGTTCCTGCGGGATTATGGCGCGGCGGAAAAGCTCATGCTTGACCGTCACGCCGGAACGATCAACGGCTTGATGCGCGACTACGCACTGTCTCCGGAGTTCGGGAAGCTCAAGGATAGCACCCAGCGCGAATACAAACGCATGCTCGCCAAGGCAGAGGCGAAATTCGGCGATATGCCTTTGGCTGCGCTCGAAGACCCGCGTGTTCGTCAGGATTTCTTGTCTTGGCGAGCAAAGGTGGCAAAAGCTTCTGGCGAGCGCGAGGCGGACAATCGTCTGAGTGTTATCTCGGCGATGCTCTCGTGGGCTAGGGAAAGCGGCATCATATTCAGCAACCACATTGCGGGCTTCCGGCGTCTTCACAGCGTCGACCGGTCCGACATGATTTGGTTGCCGGAGCAAATCCGCGCCTTCATGGCCGTTGCACCTATTGAACTGCAACGCGCTCTGATTCTTGCCCTTCACACTGGACAACGCCAAGGCGACTTGCTTCGTCTGACGTGGGGAAACTTCGACGGCGCCTTCATCTCGCTCCGGCAGGGCAAGACAGGACGCAAGGTAGAAATTCCTTGCACCGCTGCCCTTCGGCACATGCTTGACGGCATGGAACGAACGGCCGCTGTCGTCCTTACTACCAAGACCTCAAGGCCGTGGACGGCGCGCTATTTCAAAGCCAAGTGGGAAGAGGCATCAAAGAAGGCCGGCATCGAACAACTGCACTTCCACGATCTGCGTGGCACGGCCATTACCATGCTTGCCGAGGCTGGATGCACTACGCCTCAGATCGCGGCCATAACGGGCCACTCGCTCAAGACGGTTACCACCATCCTCGACAAGTACCTTGCCCGCACTCGCGTGCTCGCAGGAGAGGCGGTTTCGCTATTCGAGAACGCAAGGAGCACGAAATTTGCAAACCAACTGCAAACTAAGGTCCATCCCGCCACGAAAGGAGACGCTAAGTGATTGAAAGAAATGGCGCGCTCGAAGAGATTCGAACTCCTGACCCTCAGATTCGTAGTCTGATGCTCTATCCAGCTGAGCTACGAGCGCAAGCCAATACGATTTGGACACCGCCGCGATGAAGTGACGGTCCCGATCGCTGGGGAGTGTCTACCCAACTGGCCGAATGAATGCAAGAGCTTTTCTGTTCGAGCGACAAGGCTTTTTGGAAATTGGCGGATTTTCCGCATTTTCAGATAGTTAGCTCGCGCGACGCAGCGTGGAAAACTTGGCCGGCACAGCTTTTGGCCCGTCAGCCAAGCGACGTCTCGCCCCAAACCCGAGCTTTTCTCGCCCCCGTCATACCTGACGGACCGCCCTGCGCACAGTGCGCCGCTCGGACATGACGGCTCCCGATTGGGTCGCGACGGCAGGAACCGGGGATTGCGTCGGCCGGCGCGAGGCGAAAAGAGCGCCCGCGACGACGGCAAGCAACATCGGCAACCAGAACAAGGTGCCCAACCAGGCCAAAAGCCGGTTGAAGGGACGATTGCGCCCGTTGGTGGCCAGCTCGTGCAACGACAGCACCGAGAAGCCGAGACCGATGGCGAAATAGGCCAAGCTTGCAAAAAGAACGAGAATAAACATTGGCGCCAACCCGAATGCTACCGGCCGACAACCGACCGGAATGGAAAAGAACCCCTCCGAACCGAAGGCTCGTCGGGCGCTTTCCGGGCCTATCCAAACCCGCATGAACCTATTGGAGTCCGTATCGCTCGCGCAAAAACGAAATCCATCGGCTTGGGTGAGGTGGCCGCCACGGAGCTGGCGCGCTCGCTGTTCACCCGACCCGCGCCGAGACTGAAGCCCAGCCTCGCACGGAGAAGGTTAATGAAAGATGAGTCAATCGCCCCGATCCGACGCGTTTGCTCGCTTTCATAGGGTGGAAGTATACACCTTTTTCACCAAGAGTCGTTCAAAAGTAGAGTTAATGCGCACAGTTTCCGCGCCAATGACGTGCTCCTCAAGGCCGATCACGCCCTCAGGTTTTTGATTTCTCTGGAATTTTCCTGACGATACCGACAAGCCGGGGCTGTGGAATCAGCCGCGAGGCAACCGGCGACCGGTTGGTGAAAACGGTTCGAGGCGCCGGTGCAGATCTTCGATCGATGCCAGACGCCTCTCCGCGTCCGGACCGAGCGCCGCGCCCACTGCCGAAGCGAGATGGCTGATCAGCGACATCGGCGCCACGTAGCTGTCGAACAGACTGGCGCCCTGATTGGGGCAGCGAAGCGTCACATGCGCCAGATGGGCGGTGCGCGCCGCCGATGCATCCGTGACGAGCAGGATGCGGGCGCCCGCATCGCGAACGGCCGCCATCACATCGCGCAGCGCCGGAGGTCGACGTCGGAAACCAAACACCAGGAAAGCATCGTCTGCGGTCAGGTCGACAAGTTCCTCGGCGAGAGTCTGACCGGCCAGCGGCAGCAAGCGAACGTCCGGCTTCACGTGGGCAAGAAGCCCGCGCGCATAGGAAGCCAGCGCCGCCGAGTTGCGAAAGCCGATGACATGAACCCGCCTTGCCGAAGCGAGCAAATCCACGGCGGCGGCAAGGGACGCCGGCGGAAGCTCGGCGGCCAAGCGTTGGAGATTCTCGATGTCCTGGGCGACATGCCGAGCGAAGTCTGCCGGTTGCTCCGCGGAGGAGAGTTCGTAGAGCGGAGAGCCCCAGGTGCGAGCATCGCGGACCGAACGGCGCAGGTCTCCGTAGCTCTCGTAACCAAGACGCCGGAAGAAGCGGGCCGCCGTCGCCGCCGACACATCGGCACGGGCCGCAAGCTCGCCGGCCGTGAAGGCGGAGAGGTCACTGGCTGCCTCGAGCACGACCTCGGCAAGACGCCTTTCGCTCTCCGTCAGCTCGTCGAACAACGCGGCGATCCGGACGTCGACGCCATCGCCGGTCGTCACGCCGCTTCGTCCGCCTATGCTGTCGGCAATCGCCTCTTTTTTCATCTTTTCCATTTCATGAAAATTCTCTTTCATATATGCTCCACTGTCAAGCTGGGACGCCGGCAACAAGAACCTCGGACCGATGACCGACCTTTTCTCACTTCAGGCCTTCTCGCCCGACACGGCGACCTTTTTCGGCAACCCCTCGCACAAGAAGGGCGCCTATCCCGCTCCCTTCAAGTCGACGCTGTCGCACGCCGGTTACGTCAGGGCCGCCGGGATCATCACGTCCTGGCCGGGTTACGCACCGACACCGCTCGTCGCGCTCAATAAGCTGGCGGAGCGTCTCGACGTTGCCAGCATTCACTACAAGGACGAAAGCGGCCGCTTCGGTCTCGGCTCCTTCAAGGCTCTCGGCGGCGCCTATGCGGTGCTTCGCCTGCTGGTCAGCGAACTTCGTCGGCGCCATGGCGACATAGACGAAACGGCGCTGGCGACCGGCCGGCTCCGGGAAGCGGCCAAGGATATCACCGTCTGCTGCGCGACGGATGGCAACCACGGGCGGTCCGTCGCCTGGGGCGCGCGCATGTTTGGCGCGCGGGCGGTGATCTTCATTCATGCCACCGTTTCCGAACAGCGCGCCGACGCCATCCGCCGTTACGGCGCCGAGGTGGTGCGCACATCGGGAAACTATGACGGGTCGGTGCACGAGGCCGCCCAAAAAGCCGCCCAAAACGGCTGGTTCGTCGTTTCCGACACGTCCTACCCCGGCTACACCGACGTGCCGAGCGACGTCATGCAAGGCTACTCGGTGATGGTGGCCGAAGCGCTCGGCGCGAGCGAAGCGCCGCCAACCCACGTGTTCCTTCAATGCGGCGTCGGCGGCCTCGCCGCTGCCGTTATCGCCCACCTCTGGGAAGCCTACGGCCCTGACATGCCCATCGTAACGGTCGTGGAGCCGGTCAAGGCCGCCTGCCTCTACGAGAGTGCGCGATCAGGAAAGCCGACAGCCGTCACCGGCGACCTCGACACCATCATGGCCGGCATGGCCTGCGGCGAGCCCTCCATGATTGCCTGGCCGATTCTCCAAGAGGGAGTGTCGGCATTCATGGCCATACCCGACGATGCGGCTCTCGCCGCAATGCGCCTCTTGGCGTCGGGCGCTGCCGGGGCCACCATTGTCGGCGGCGAATCGGGGGTCGCAGGCCTTGCCGGATTGATCGTCGCCGCCGGAGCACCGGACTGGCGGCGGTCGCTTGGTCTTGATCGCGCCTCGCGTGTCCTGCTCATAGGCAGCGAGGGCGACACCGATCCGGATCTTTACGCCCGCATCGTCGGCCGGACCGGCGATGCGGTTCGCGCTGGAGCACAGAGATGACAGACCTTTCTCCCGCCCTGCCCGTCAACGGCGAGCGCCTCGTCGCGCGCCTGAAGGCTCTTGGCCAAGTCGGCGCATTACCGGAAGGCGGTGTCTGCCGCCTTGCACTGACGCCCGAAGATGGCGCCGGCCGCGATCTCGTGGTCGGCTGGATGCGGGAACAGGGCCTTGACGTTGCGATCGATCCGATCGGCAACATCTTCGGCACCCGCAAGGGCACGCAGGACGGCCCGTCGATCATGATGGGCTCGCATATCGACACGGTGGCGACCGGCGGTCTTTACGACGGCAACCTCGGCGTGCTCGCCGGGCTCGAAGTGCTGCAGGCCCTCGACGATGCCAAGATATCCACCGTTCATCCGGTCACCGTCGCCGCCTTCACCAACGAGGAAGGCGCTCGCTTCCAGCCGGACATGCTCGGCAGTCTCGTTCACGTCGGCGATCTGCCGCTTCAGGACGCGCTCGACACCATCTCCATCGACGGTACGCGGCTCGGCGACGATCTTGCCGACATCGGCTACGCCGGTACCGCGCCGCTCGGCGGGGTCAAGGCGGCAGCCTATCTCGAGTATCACATCGAGCAGGGACCGGTGCTGGAAGCCGAGGGCATCGACATCGGCGTCGTCGAAGGGGTGCAGGGCATTTCCTGGACCGAAATCACGCTGTCGGGCCGGGCGAGCCACGCCGGCGCCACGCCGATGCGGCTTCGGCGCGACGCAGGGCTTGCCGCCGCCCGCATCGCTCATGGCGTTGCCGACATCGCCAAGTCGATCGGCGGCGACATGGTCGGCACCGTCGGCTCGCTGCGCCTTCGCCCCAACCTCGTTAACGTCGTCGCCGAGATGGCGCAGATGACCGTGGATCTCCGTCACCCCAAGGAGAAGGTGCTGGCCGAGGCAGAAGCGCGTCTGGCTGCTCTGGTCGCCCGCGTGGCCGAGGAGGAGCATGTCTCCTTCACCCGCCGTCCGCTGGCCCGCTTCGAACCCGTCGCCTTCGACGGCGAACTGGTCGGCCGCGTCGAAAGGACGGCCAAGAGCCTCGGCCTCACCACCCGCCGCATGTTCTCCGGCGCCGGACACGATGCCCAGATGCTGGCCCGCACCTGCCCGGCCGCCATGGTGTTCGTCCCGTCCATCGCCGGACTCAGCCACAACATCGCCGAATACACGGCGCCCAGCGACATCGCCAACGGTCTCGCCGTGCTCGGCACGCTGGCGCTGGAGCTGGCCGGCCGCGCCAACACACCCGCCTGAGGAGGATTAGAGAATGTCCCGCACCATCGTCGTCGGTGCCGCCCAGCTTGGTCCGATCGCCCGCGCCGACAGCCGCGAGACGGTCGTCAACAGGATGATCGCCCTGCTTGAGAAAGCCGCCCGACGCGGCTGCGACCTGGTCGTCTATCCGGAGCTCGCGCTGACCACCTTCTTTCCACGCTGGTTCATGGAAGACCAGGCCGAGGTCGACGCCTTCTTCGAAACTGAGATGCCCGGCCCGGCAACGGCGCCGCTGTTCGCAAAGGTCAAGGAACTCGGCGTCGCCATCAGTTTCGGCTATGCCGAGAAGACGGTGGTCGATGGCCGTATCAGGCGCTTTAACACCTCCATCATCGTCGACAAGACCGGCGCGATCGTCCACCGCTACCACAAGGTTCATCTGCCCGGTCACACCGAGAACGAGCCGTGGCGGGCGTTCCAGCACCTCGAAAAGCGCTACTTCGAGCCGGGAGACACCTTCTTTACCCCGGCCGACTGCCTCGATGGCAAGATCGGCATGGCGATCTGCAATGATCGCCGCTGGCCGGAGACCTATCGCGAGCACGCGCTACGCGGCACGGAGATGGTGCTGATCGGCTACAACACGCCGTATCATTATCCGCTCGCCCCCGAGCACGATCATCTTCAGTGCTTCCACAATCACCTGGCCATGCAGGCCGGCGCCTATGCCAATGGCATGTGGGTGGTCGGCGTCGGCAAGGCCGGCAATGAAGAGAACTGCGTGCTGATCGGCCAGAGCTGCATCATTGCCCCGACCGGCGAGATCGTCGCCATGGCCTCGACGCTCGGCGACGAACTGGTTACGCACGACTGCGACCTTGATCGCTGCACCGAGATTCGCGCCAATATCTTCAACTTCCAGAAGCACCGGCGGCCGGAAATGTATCCGCTCCTGTCGGCGCCGGTCTGACGCCCTTCGGGATAGACTTATATGGCCGACCTGACGCCGATTCCGCTGCCGGTCCTCGTCAAGCGGATGTTCCGCGAACTCGAGGCGAAGAAGAGCGCCTTCCACCTGCCGCGCTTCAAGTTCGCCAAGGCGGCGAGCGGCCGCGATCTATCCACCTCGATCTTCGGTCGAAGGGCGGCGACGCCCTTCGGGCCGGCGGCTGGCCCCCACACCCAGCTGGCGCAGAACATCGTTCTGAGCTGGCTTGCCGGCGGCCGGGTGATCGAACTCAAGACGGTGCAGGTACTCGACCATCTCGAGATCGCCCGCCCCTGCATCGACATGGAGACGGTCGGCTTCAACATCGAGTGGTCGCAGGAACTGTCCCTCGAGCAGTCGCTCAAGGAATACGTCAAGGCGATGATGCTGATCGAGATGGCCAATGCCGAAGGGCTCGCGCCCGGCCTGGAAGACACCGTCATCGACATGAGCGTCGGTTACGATCTCGCCGGCATCCGATCTGACAAGGTGCGCGCCTTCATTGCCGGAATGAAGGATGCCAGCACCATCGTCGACCGGCTGCGGCTGGAGATTCCCGAAAGCTACGCCCGCTTCCGCGATCTCGCCTTTCCGACCTGCATCTCCGACAGCGTGACCATCTCCACCTTCCACGGCTGTCCGCCGAGCGAGATCGAGGCGATTGCCGCCCATCTGATGGCCGAGGAGGGGCTCGACGTCGTCGTCAAGCTTAACCCGACGCTGCTAGGCAAGGCCGATCTCAACGCCCTTCTGCATGAAAAGCTCGGCTATGCCGACCTCGTGGTACCTGACGCAACCTTCGAGAAGGACGCCAAATGGCAGGATGTCCGAGGCATAGTTAGCCGGCTAGGCGATCTGGCGGAGAGGATTGGGCGTGGCTTCGGCGTCAAGTTCTCCAATACCCTTCTCGTCCATAATCACAAGCAGTTCTTTCCCGTGGATACGGGGGAAATGTATCTTTCGGGGCCGCCGCTCCATGTGCTGGCCATCGAACTCGTCGCGCGGTTCAGGGCCGAATTCGGCGACCGCTTCCCGATCTCGTTCTCGGCCGGCATCGACGTCGGCAACTTCGCCGACACGGTGGCGCTCGGCCTCAAGCCGGTCAGCGTCTGCACCGACCTCCTGAAGGGCGCCGGCTACGGCAAGGGTACCGACTATATTGCCGACCTCGCGGACCGAATGGCCGAGGTGGAGGCACCTGATCTCGACGTCTACACCCTGAAGGCCTTCGGGCTTGCCGCGCTGGCTCTCGACGATCTCGCCATTCCGGCAGAGCGAAAAGCGATGCTCGCCGCTGCGCTCGAGGCCGGCGAAGACCTCCGCGTCGCGGCCGGTCCGGATTTCCAGACGTGGGTATCGGCCGCCCGGCTTCGCAATACCGCCCACTATGCCGCCCGTGTACGCGATGACTGCCGCTACAGCCGCCCCGAGGTCGACCATCCACCACGCCGCACCGGCGTAGCGCTCGCCCTTCTGGACTGCGAGACCTGCGGAAAGTGCGTCAACGTCTGCCCCAACGATGCCATCTTCCGTTATCCGCTGCCGCAGGAGCCCATCGCCTCAGCGACACTTCGCCCCGGCGAGGGCGTGGTTGAAGGCGAAGCCCAACCGGTAACGCGCGCGCAGCAGATCGGCATCTTCGCCGACATCTGCAACTGCTGCGGCAACTGCGACGTGACCTGCCCGGAAACCGGCGGTCCCTATGCCCAGAAGGCCAACCTGTTCGGCTCGGCCGCAAGTCTCGATGACGCACCGGACCGAGACGGTCTGGTCGTCGAGCAGACGGCAACGGGGCTGCGTCTGCATGTGCGCGACAATGGTCGACGCTTCATGATCGATGACGACGGCGCCAGCCTCCTCTGTCGTGGCGACGGGTTCGAGCTCTCGGTCGATCCGACCTCGCCCGAGACTGCCTCAGGGAAAGCCGACCAGCCGGTCGACATCGGTCGCATGATCCTTCTCGCCCGTATCGCCCGCGCCGTCACGGCGTCGACGATCGTCACCTACGCCAACGCCGCCTTCGACTGAACGGACACCCGCCAGATGCCCATGATCACCCTTACCGTCAACGGCCGCGACCATCAGCTCGATGTCGAGGCGGACGAGACGCTGCTTTCCGTTTTGCGCGACCGACTGAAGGTCACTTCGGTGAAGGATGCCTGTTCCGGTCAGGGCCAGTGCGGCTGCTGCCTGGCGCTGATCGGCGGCAAGCCGAGCAAGACCTGCACGCTCAAGGCCACCGCCGTAAAGGGGCGCCCGATCGTCACGCTGGAAGGTGTGGAGGACGCGGAACGGCAGCTCTACGCCGACGCCTTCCAGGCCGCCGCCGGCGTCCAGTGCGGCTTCTGCACGCCCGGTCTCGTCGTCCGCATCAAGGCGCTGACCGATGCCGGTGGCGCGACGGATCGGCAGGAGATCGCCGCCGCCCTCGACGGACACCTCTGCCGTTGCACGGGCTACAAGAAGGTGATCGACGCCGTCGAACTGATCCGCGACGTCAAGGCTGGCATCAAGCCGCATCCCAGGCCGACGGTCGATGGCGGTGTCGGTCAACCGGTCGAGCGCTTCCGGGGCGGAGACCTCGCCTTGGGCGACCGGCCGTTCCTTGCCGACATCGACATGCACGGCCTGCTGCATGGAGTCTTCGTCCTGTCGCCGTATGCCCGCGCCAAAGTGAACTCCATCGATCTCTCGAAGGCGCTCGCCCATCCGGGTGTGGTGCGCATCGCCACTGCCGATGATGTGCCCGGCGACCGCTGGGTCGGGCAGATCAAGAAGGATTGGCCGGTATTCGTCGCGGTCGGCGAAGAGGTGCGTTACGTCGGCGACGTCATCGCTGCCGTCGCAGCCGAGACGCCGCGCGCTGCCCGCGCCGCCGCCGCGCTCGTCGCCGTCGACTACACGGTTCTGGAGCCTACGCTGTCGCCGGAAGAGGCGCTGAAGCCTGGCGCACGGCAGGTCAACCCGCGCCAGCCCAACCTGTTGTCGGAAACGGTCATCGAACGCGGTGATATCGAGGCGGCGCTCGCAGCCTCCACCCACGTCGTCTCCGGCACGTGGCAGACCCAGCGCATCGAACACCTGTTCCTGGAACCCGAGGCGGCGCTGGCAGTGCCGCTCGAAGATGGGCGCCTCCACCTCTATTCGCAGGGTCAGGGCGTGTTCGAGGATCGCAAGGCGGTGGCCGGCGTGCTCGGCGAGCCGGTGGACAACATTTTCGTCGAACTGGTCCCGACCGGCGGCGCCTTCGGCGGCAAGGAAGACATGACGGTGCAGGCGCAGACGGCCGTTCTGGCCCGTCTCACCAACCGTCCGGTGCGCGTCGTCCTGACGCGCGAGGAATCGGTTCGCCTCCACCCCAAGCGCCATCCCATGAAGATGACCTATTCGGTTGGCTGCGACGCCGATGGCCATATCACCGCCGCCAAGATCGACATTCTCGGCGACAGCGGCTGTTACGCCTCGGTAGGCGACAAGGTGCTGGAGCGCGCCGCCGGCCACGCCTGTGGCCCCTATCGGGTTCCCGCTCTGTCCATCCACTCGATCGCCGCCTACACCAACAACCCGCCCTGCGGCGCAATGCGTGGCTTCGGCGTCAACCAGACGTCGTTTGCCATGGAAGGTTGCCTCGACCTTCTCGCCGAGAAGGTTGGCATCGACGGCTGGGAAATGCGCTGGCGGAACGGCGTTCGCGTCGGCGACGTGTTCTCCTCCGGCCAGATCCTCGAGAAGTCGGTCGGCCTTGAGAAATCACTGCTCGCCGTCAAGGACGCCTATTACGCGGCGAAGGCCGAGGGCAAGGCAGTCGGCGTCGCCTGCGCGGTGAAGAACTCCGGCATTGGCAACGGCGCCCTCGAATGGGGCAAGTGTCGACTGGAGATCGAGGCGGAGGACCGGATCGGCCTCCACATCGGCTTCACCGAAATGGGCCAGGGGCTCCTCACCATCGCCGCCCAGTCGGCCGCCGAGGTGACCGGTCTTCCGTCATCCATCTTCGTGCCGCAGGTCAACAGCCGGTACGACGTCGGCTGCGGCCAGACCACCGGATCGCGCGGCACCCTGTTGGCCGGCAACGCGGTGATCAAGGCGGCAAAAGCGCTTCGCGCCGCTCTCGATGGAGGCAAGACACTGAAGGATCTTGTTGGTGAGGTGTTCGCCGGCGATATCCTGATCGACGACACGACCGCGCCCGGACAGCTCAAGAACGGCAAGATCAAGACCCACACGGCCTTCGGCTGGGCGACGCAGGTGGCCATCCTCGACGAGACCGGCCGCGTCGCCAAGGTGATCGCCGCTCACGACGTCGGCAAGGCTCTCAATCCGCAGCTTGCCGAGGGGCAGATCGAAGGAGCCGTACACATGGGCCTCGGTTACGCCCTGACCGAACAGCTTCCCTGCAAGGATGGCATGCCGGTGACGGTCAACGTTCGCGAAATCGGCGCGCTCAGGGCCTCCGACATGCCGGAAGTCGAGGTGATCATCATCGAGGAACACGAGCCGGAAGGGCCGTTCGGCGCCAAGGGTATCGGCGAGATCGGACTGGTGCCGACCGCCGGAGCCGTCGCCTCGGCGCTGGCAGCCTTCGACGGCGTCCGGCGCACGGTGTTGCCGATGATCGACAGCCCGGCGGCGCGAGCCCTGACGGTCGGTCTCGACCCCGATCTCGACCGGAGCAACTGGCATTGACCCAATCGATCACGATCGGCCCCGATCGAACCGGCCGTACCGTTGCCATCGTCGACGGCATCATCGCCGAGGTGGCAGACCCGGCTGCCCCCGTCATCGCCTGCCCCGGCGGCGAGATCGCGCCGGGCGCTGTCTGTGCCCACACCCATCTCTACTCGGGCCTCGCGCCCTATGGCATGCCGCCGGCCGAACCGGCGCCCGCCAACTTCATCGAGATCCTGCAGAAGGTATGGTGGCGGCTCGACCGGGCGCTCGACCGTGAGGCCCTCAGGGCGTCGGCCCGCGACTACATCGCCAAGGCGCTCCTTGCCGGCACCACCAGCCTTGTCGACCATCACGAGTCGCCGCATTTCATCGGCGGTTCGCTTCAGGTGCTGGCGGACGCCGCAGAAGAGCTCGGCGTGCGGGCGCTTCTCAGCTTCGGCGCCACCGAGCGCAACTTCGGCCGCGCAGAAGCCGAGGCCGGACTTGTCGAATGCGGCAACGTCGAGGAGACGCCGCTCGTGCGCCGTTTGGTCGGTCTGCACGCCAGCTTCACCGTCTCCGACAACACCATCCGCGCGGCGGGCGAGCTTTGCGACAGGCTTGGCACGGTCATGCACGTCCATGTGGCCGAAGCCGTTGACGACGTGGAGGATGCCCGGGCGCGTGGCTATGCCGGCCCGCTCGAGCGACTGCTCGCGCTCGATGCGCTGCCGCCCGGCTCGATCCTTGCCCATGGCGTGCATCTCACGGCCGACGAGGTCCGCGAGGCCGAAAGGCTTGGCCTCTGGTTCGTCCAGAACCCGCGCTCCAACGAGGGGAACCGGGTGGGCTACCCGACCAATCTCCGCCACTCGGATAATGTCGCGCTCGGTTGTGACGGCTGGGACGCCGACATGACCGTCGAGGAAGCCGCTCTCTTCCGCATCGCCGCGGCCGAAGGCGATGATCGAGCGGCTGGCCGTCTCGACGCCGGCCAACGGTTGATCGCCGAGCGTTTCGGCTTCTCCGCGACTGGACTCGCGACCGGAGCGGCCGGCGACGTGGTGGTGCGCGAGGGCGGCAAGATCACGGCGGTGGTGGTCGGCGGGCGGCTCGTCGTCCGCGACGGTCGTCTCGTCGGCAGCGATGCCGGAGCGATCGAAGCCGAGGCGCGAGACGAAGCGATGCGTCTATGGCGACGGATGGAAACGCTCTGACCCCGTGACGGCGCGACCGGCCGAGGTTATTGTCGCGCCAGGGAGAGACCAATGATCTATTTTCTCGACACAGCCGACGCTGCCGCCATCGCTCGCCTTGCCGATCTCTATCCGATCGCCGGGGTGACCACCAATCCGACATTGATCGCACGTGAGAAGCGGCCGTTTACCGACATCATCAAGGATATTCGGGCGGTCATCGGCGACGGGGCCATGCTGCACGTTCAGGTGACGGCCCGCGACGCTGACACAATGGTGGCCGAAGCGCGCAAGCTGGCCGACTTCGTGGGGACGGGATTTCATCCCAAGGTTCCCGTGACCGCCGAGGGCCTCAAGGCGATCCGACGGCTGTCGGGGCTTGGCTTCCGCGTCACCGCGACGGCGATCGTGACTGCCCAGCAAGCGCTGATGGCAGCGGTTGCCGGCGCGACCTTTACCGCGCCCTATGTCAACCGGCTCGACATGATCGGCGGCGACGGCGTCAAGGTCGTCGCCGACATCGCTCATCTCTTCCGCATCCACGCCCTGCCGACCCGGCTGCTCACCGCCTCGTTCAAGAACGTTCAGCAGGTCCACGACGTCACCATGGCCGGCGCGCATTCGGCGACACTGCCGCCCGACATTCTCGAGGCGCTGATCCGCCATCCGCTGACGGACTCGGGCATCGCCGGCTTTGCAGCCGACTGGGCCGATGCCTACGGCGAAGGCCGCACGACGCTCGATCTCATCTGAGGTCGAGCTCAGGCGGCGGACTTCTTCTTGCCAGCATGGTGGGTGGCGTCGTCGCTCGCCTTGGCGAAGACATCCGTCACCGAAGCGGTCTTGGATCCGCCGGCAGGCTTGGTCGCCTTGGGCTTGCGCGCTTCCTTGGTTTTTCTCATTTGTCCCTTGGCCATATCGCTCTCCTCAGCGAAAGCGCGGCCGACGCGACAGTCGCCGCGCGCCTTTCCTGCGTCGGGCCGGTCTTCCGGCTGGCCACCGACGGCGACATGATGAGCCGGCTCAGAGGCGGATACAACTAAGCGAAGGTCCAAGCTGCACCGACAAGTGCATCCCTGCATGGACAGACGATCTGGCGCGAAACATCCCCTTGGCTTTGGCCGATCAGTCGGAGGGCGACTTGGCAGGGTCACCGTTCAGCAGAGCAAGTTCTCGACGTATCGCGCCCAAGTCGATAATGGGCAGATCGTCAGGCGCGCCACACTGTTCTTTCTGGCCGCTGGCGTTCAGAGCGGCGGAGAACTCGAGAAGCGCCCGCCGCTTCTCGTCAAGAGACGCCAGAATGAACCCGCGCAAGGCCCGTATTGGACAACCGGCCATCCATGATCGGTTCGAGTCGACGTACTCCACCGCGTCAACAATGTCGCCTCGTTGCAGACTCTGGCTCGCAAGAGCGAGAGCGAGCTGTGTGTCAACATCTCCCTCGCCGATCAGCGAATAGGACATCTCTGCGACAAAGCCAAAGATCTGCCGGGCTTCGGCGAGCCGACCACTGCGAAGTGCATCTTTGCCCTGAGAAGCAGCCACGGAAGCAAGGCTGTTACTGTAGCTCGGATCTGGGGCCAGCTTCATCATGAAGCCGTGACGGCACTCGTCGAAGTCGAGAAGATGGGTGCCAGCTCTCCGCCAATAATCCGGCGGGATGTTTGTTCCCATATGCGCGGCTTCGCCCGTCGTTGACGCCATTTCGTTCAAGATCACTGACAAAGAGGCGGAACCGCTTGATTCCAGGCACATGTCGGCGACCGAGGCGAAGAAGCGCCAATCGCTTGCGGGCTTGCTCCAGGGCGGGTTTCCCGCGTCTGCCGCCATCTCGGGCCAATCGATGGAAAGCCCCATCTCGTCCGAAGCGGAGTAGCCCTTGGGCGAAACGGCGATTCTCAGTTTTGTGCCGGCAGCAGATATGGCATCGGTGGCGACAAACGATCCGAGCAGATCTTCATCCGGCAGGTTCAACAGCGCATTCAACGTTGCCGGAACCCTGTCAAAGTCCGGAAGCCCCCTGGAGCTTTTCAGGCTGTCCCTGATGAACAACCTGACCAGAAGACCGCGCAACTCTCCGACGGCGCGGACGGTAGGCTTTTCTTCCCGCATGAACGGCGGAGCCAGCGTCCAGAAAGCGGCGCTCAGCCGAGGATTCTCCCCGGCTCCACGCAGATAGTCCATCCATCCGTCGAGCCCAGCCTCAAGCTCTCGGCGCCGTTCCGGCGATGCGCCCCGGTACTCCTCGATGACTCTTCGCAGCTTCCTTTCCCGTTCCACTCTGGGCGCGATCGGTGGAAGTCGGCCACTGACAGGTTCGCCGGAGGAGGCGAGCTCCGCCCTGAGGCTGATGACATCCCTGTAGCCGACAACGTCCTTAAGCTGGGCCCCCCAGGGCTCATCGCGAGGAGCCTGAGATCGGACGGTCACGAGCGTATCCAGCAACTCCGCGAACTTCTGGTCGGTGAAAGAGTCGCTGGTTGCCGCTGTTTCAAACAGCGAGAGCGCGAGCTCATCGAGGGTCGCTTCCGCGGGCTGGCTTAGGAAATCCTGGTTGAACACCACGGGGAGAAGCATCAGGCCACCGATCAGGATCCCGGTCGCGGACAGGAAATCAAAAGCCGAGGCGACAACGGCAAAGGGGGGGAGCCTGCTTACGGAGACAAGAAACGCACGACGTCGATGCCCAAGCAGTCCGAGCCTGTCCGCCTCCTTGACCCATTTTCCGAGCTGGATGAGCTGATACTTGCCAACCAGAAATCCCGCCGCGATGCGCAGCCCGACGAACGTCGCCAGCCCGAAAAGCACAAGGTTCAGGTGTTGCTGCGGAACGGTCAGCACCAGAACGGCCAGTAGCGTCGAGAACGCCGCCAAGGCGAAGGCCGGCATGTAGAGGCCGTGTGAGCTGAGAATATCGACCGGCGCAAAGAGGCAGCGGAGATCAAACCTTGTTGGCCAGCGACCGTTGGCTTCTCTGCTCCTCTCAAAGCTGGCTTTCGCGCGCCTGCCGGTTACCAGCACGGCGACATCATCGGCGGGCAAGGCGCACGCCCCGCCCGGAGGGACCGCATAGACATGCTCGGCGTCTGCCCGCCTGTTGAGCAGCTCTCGCGCAGCCTGTGCCTGGGCCAGCCAGTGAAGATAACGCTCGGCCACCTCTTTGCCGACGATCTGGGTCAAGCCTGAGCCCGACCAGTTGAGCTGGCACTCCCGCTCGATCAGCTCGGCAAGCGCCGCCAGTCCCTCGCCCCGTTCGAAAGACGAGACGTCGTCGAGCCCTCGACGATCAACCAGAGGGAAAATATAGGGCAGTCGCTGTGCGACAGCGGTGTGAAAGGCCTGGCTCGCATCAAGGTCCAGCTCGGAAGCAAATGCGAAAAGAGCTCTCCATCCTTCGTTATCGGCCCGCGGTCCCTCCAACGGCGCCCTGTCGGGGAGAAGCGAATCCAACATCTCGATCGCTCTCTCAAGAAGCGTCGGTTCCGAAACCTCCTCGTCGGCCTCGATTCCACCGATCGATACCGCGTCCAGCGGGTCAGACTCGAAGAGGACAGGATCCGATGACTCCGTCGCCCGGTTGTCGGCTTGCGCGTCCTCTTCGTCCGCCCCGAGAGGTTGTTGAGTGTCCTCTGAATCCTCGACAGGATCGGCTGCCAGCCTGGCCGACAACCGCATCGCCTCCTCGCGCGCCTCGACAAGCCGTTGGAATCCTTCCGGATCGTCGTCCGGTCGGCAAGCTTTGAGGGACTTGGCATAGGCCCTGAGAATGGCGCGCTCATCGTCGGTCGGCTCGATCCCCAGGATCGACCAACACTTGCTCCGACTACCGGGGCCCATCAGAACCCTACCCCCTCGAACTGCTGAAGGGCCGCGGCGAACTGTTGCCGTACCTCCTTGATGTCGCGACGGGTCTGATCCTCGATACAGCCCTCGAACCAGAAGATCAGTTCCTTGATCCGTTCGCGCTCACCGCCGAGAGCGTCCGCGTAAACGCGTTCGGCACGGGCAAGGAGAGCCCTGTTCTCATGCTGATCGCGCGGCAAAATCTTGATTGTCGCGAGTTCCGCAAACCGCTTTGTCAGCTCCTGATCCGTCAGATTGGACTGGTTGCTGAAGACATTCCGGATGACCTTGCCCGTCGAGACGACCTTGACCTCGACCTCCAGAGCCCCGTTCACATCGTAGGTATAGCGAACATCGACACACTCTTTCCCTTCCGGCCCAGGCGGGACGGGGACTTCGATCTGACCGATCAGTATGTTCTGCGATGGGCGGATATGCTCACCCTGCAGGACTTCGATCAGAATCCTGTTTTGGTGGTCGAAGGCCGTGTAGTAGCGGTTTTCCCGGCTGATCGGGACAATCGCATTTCGCTCGATGATCGACGACATCACCCTTTCGTTGGACGACCGCCTTTCGAGAACGGCCGTTCCCAGCGTAAAGGGGCAAACGTCGGTCATGACGACTTCCTGAAGCGCTCCATCCCTGGCCTTCAGCGCCGCCTGCACCGCCGTACCGAGCGCGATGATATGGTCCGGTTGCGGGTGCAGAAGCGGGAATCGCCGGAAGAGGCGCGTCACGAGGTCGCGCACAAGCGGCATGCGGGACGCTCCGCCCACGAGAACAACCTGATCGAGCCGTGTGATGTCGATACGCGAGTCGCGAATGGCTCGCTCGATCGGAGCCTTCATCCGGCGGACAAGCGCCCGGCAGCTTTCCTCGAACTCGGCCCGCCGCAAGGTCCCACCCGCGACCTCGCCTGCGACCGTGATGGAGTACTCCTCGTCAGAGCGATCCGTCATCGCTCGCTTCAGTCGCTCCGCCTCCTCGATCAGCTTCGCCTTTTCCATGCCGCTTATGCTGTCCAGCGGTGGCAGCCGGTGGCGTTCGACAAGCAATTCGATAATCGCACCACGGAAATCGTCGCCGCCGAGGCGGGAGTCACCTGCCGATGCCTTGATCTCCATGATTCCATCGAACTTGTGCAGGAGCGAGACATCGAATGTCCCACCGCCCAGATCGAGAATGAGAAAGCTGCCCTCCTCCATGCCTTCGAGACCGTGGGCGAGAGCCGCCGCGGTCGGTTCGTTGATCAGTCGTCCAACATGAAGTCCGGCCAGACGGGCAGCGTCGAGTGTCGCCTTGCGCTGCGTGTCGTTGAAGTAGGCGGGAACCGAGATAATCGCTTCGGACACGTCCTCGCCGAGCGCCACCTCGGCATCCTGCTTGAGCGATTTCAGGACGAAGGCGGAGAGCTCCTCGGCACGCCACAAGCGGGAGCCAAGCTTGAAGCTCTTTGCGCTCCCCATCGCCCGCTTGAACGACGCGGCGGAGCGGTCCGGATGTGTCACGAGGCGATCAATGGCCGCGCGGCCGATCAACACCTCGCCGTCGTCTCCCACACTGACCGCCGAGGGGGTCAGCGCCTCCCCAAGGGCATTCGGGAGTGTTCGGGGGCCGTCCTCTGTCCAGATAGCGACGAGCGAGTTCGATGTCCCAAGATCAATGCCGATAGTCGTCATGCCACACGCTTTTCCCGCAGCGCGACCCGTGCCCGAGGCATCCCGTACAGTCGGCTTGCGGCCCTCTACTCGAAAAAGCCCGGGCCATACTCTCTCGCCCACAAGCGAGCTGCTGCGAAATGCGATGGACGCCTCGACTGGCCACGCGCCCAATCGGCGAGAGGGCCATTTGTCTCGGCGACACGCGACATGTTGATAGGGTCGGAGAGCGGTTGCCCAGGAAGCACCGTTTTCGTCGTCCTGCCACTCCGCGCGTCACAGGCAACCAATGCGCCGCTTTCTCTATTTGGTTGCATGGGAGTGTCAAGCTCGCCAACGAGGAACAAGACGGAAAACCCGGACTAACCACTGACAACGCTAACAGTTCCTATACTCCGCGCGCCCTCGACGGGACAGCATGCTGGCCGCGCGGGATCGAGTGCGGCGTCGGCAGAGCTTGAGAGACCAGTTTGGCTTGGTCCTCGCGTGCAGCAGAGCCTCAGTCCAGATGGAGAACAGGAAGCACCGGCGCCTGACGACACACCCCGAGGCGTCTGGATCAGCGCCTTTCGATCCGGCTGAGTCAACCCGATCGGCGGATGCGCTAGGTAGGCAGCGCCCCGGCGAGAGCACCACCGGCCCCATCGCTGTAGCTTGCAAGCACCGCCTTGAAATCGCTCGGCTCGCTGAAAAGGTATCCCTGACCGTAACCGACGCCGAGCGCGGCCAACTCTTTCAGCGTCGCCTCGTCCTCGATGCGCTCGGCGATCACCTCGACGCCAAGTTGGCGGCCAATATCGTTGATCGCCCGGACGACGGTGCGGTCATAGGCGCTGTTGGCCATGTTGTGAACGAAGCTGCCATCGATCTTGATGGCATCGACATCGAAGCTTTTCAGATACGTAAACGACGACAGTCCGGACCCAAAGTCGTCGAGGTTGACGCGGCAGCCGATGCCACGCACGGCGCGGATGAAATCGCGCGCCACCTCGAAGGAGTTGATCACCGCAGTCTCGGTGATTTCAAGCGTCAGGCGCCATGGTGAGAGGGGACTTGCCAGGAGAAGGTCGGCAACGTACCGCCACAGCGTCGGGTCGTTCAGCGAGTTGGCCGACAGGTTGACGGCCACGCGCAGGTCAGGCACCGCCATGATCGCCGGTCCGAAGTCCTTGATCACCTTGGCGAGCACCCACCGATCGATTGCGCCCATCAGATCGAAGCGCTCGGCGGCCGGGATGAAGCTATCCGGCTTCAACACGCCACCTTTCTCGTCGAGCATGCGGATGAGAATTTCGAGCGACCGATCGGGCGATCCTTTGGCGGCTATCGGCCTGATCTCTTGGGCATAGAGCACGAAGCGATCGCTCTCGATAGTCTCGCGGATACGAGCGGCGAGACGGAAGTCGCTCATATGCTGCTGCGCCTCGCCCGTATCCTGCAGGAACACCGACACGCGACCGCGTCCGGCGGCCTTTGCCGCGTAGCAGGCGACGTCGGCCTCTGCCAGGACCGCTTCGGCACTCGCGGTCGCGACATCAACCTGAGTGACGCCGACGCTGGCGCCGACCTCGTAGACCTTGCCCTCCCAGGCAAAGCGGATGGCTTCGATGGCATGGATCAGCTTTTCGCCGACGAAGGCCGCGAACTGACGATCGCAGTTTTCGATCAGCACGGCGAACTCGTCACCGCCGAGCCGGGCAAGGCAATCGCTGACCGGCACGATCGCTTGCATGGTACGCGCCACTTCCTGAAGAAGAGCATCGCCGGCCAGATGCCCTGCCGTGTCGTTGACAATCTTGAAACGGTCCAGATCGACGAACAACAGACCATGCAGGCTGGAGTCTTCGCGCGCCGCGGCGATCATGCCTTGAATACGCGTTTCGAAATGACGGCGATTGGCAAGACCGGTGAGATCGTCGTGGGTCGCGGCATGGGCAAGGGAACGCTGCATGGCACGCTCGGCCGAGACATCCTGGAAAACCAGAACGGCGCCGGCCCGACCGTCGGTACCGGCAGCGACAATCGGCGACGCTGCCTCGCGAATGTAGTGCACATCGCGACCGCGCACATCGATGACCTGCGTTCCGAGCCGTTCAACCGGCTTCCCTGTCTCCAGGACCTGTCGCACACAGGACTCGGCGGGCTGGCCAGTATCGTCATGGACGGCCTGGAAGACCTCTTCGATCGGGTGGCCGGAGGCTTCCGCTTCGGAGAATCCCGTCATTCGTTGCGCAGCGGGATTGATAAGCGCGACGCGACCGTCGGGATCGGTGGCGATCACGCCATCGGAGATGGCATGCAACGTCGTCCGAAGGCGTTCCTTCTCGTCGCGCAGAGCTTGGGCGGAACTCACCTGCTCGCTGATGTCCCATGCCGTACCAAGCAGCAGACGGTCGCCGTTCGACAACGTCACCCTGTCGGCGAGCACACGAATATACACCACACCACGCGTCGGACTCAGCAGGCGGCACGTCGTGTTCACCCTTGCTTCCGGGTCCAACGCGGCTTTGCGCAGCATGTCCGACAGAACCGGCCTATCCTCCGGGTGCACGAAGCGCAACCACTCCATAGACCTCTCATCGGAGCTCTCGCTGGCCATCTGCCCGAAGGTCTCTCCATTCCACGTTGCCGCACCGGTGGCCAGATCGATGCTCCACAGACCGATGCCGCCGGCCTCGACGGCGAGGCGCACCCGTTCCTCAAGAAGCTGAATTTCCAGCTCAGCAGCCTTGTTGCGCGAAATGTCGGTATGGGTACCAATGATGCGAAGTGGACGCCCGTCAGCGTCGCGTGAGATCACCTTGCCTCGATCGAGAATCCAGACCCAGTGGCCGTCCTTGTGACGCAGGCGAAACTCCGCTTCGAGCCACTCCGTCTCGCCACGCTCGTGCTCATAGTTGACCTTGAGAAAGTTGTCGCGGTCGTCCGGATGCATCAGCTCGAGCCAGGCGTCTCCGCCGTCGATCGACACATCGTCCGGTTCGTAGCCAAGCATGCGTTTCCAAGTGGGCGACGTGTAGAGACGTCCATTTATCTTGTCGACATCCCAAACGCCTTGCTGGCCATTCTCCAAGGCAAAGGCCCAGCGGCTTTCGCTTTCCGCGATTGCCTCCAGCGTTCGCTTCTTGAGGTCGATGTCCTCGATCTGGGTGATCAACCGATCCGGCTTGCCGGATGCCCCACTGACGAAAACAATGATGGACAACTCGACCCAGAAAACCTCACCCGACTTTCGCACGTAGCGCTTTTCGGCCTTAAGGCTACGGATCCGGCCATCGGAGATACGTTCGTAGGAGCTGTCCAGGCCGTCACGATCCTCCTCGTATGTGATGTCCTTGAAGCTTCGACCGAGGAGTTCCTCTTCGCTGTAGCCCGTCATGGCGCAGAAGGCCGCGTTGACCTTCTGGTAAACGCCATCCAGGCCGATGATCGTCACGCCGATGCTGGCGTCGTCCATGGAGCGGCGGAACAGGCTCTCGCTCTCGGCGAGATCTCGCTCGCGCTGGCGCAACCGTTCCAGCAACACACAGGTGGCAATTGGCAACAGTATGCCAATGGAGACACCGAGAGGCATCAGCTTGGGAGCCTGCGAGGCCTCGACCATGCCATAGGCCGCCATCATCGTCACGAACCAGACCGTGCCTGACAGCGCCGCCATATCCACCGGGCGGAGAACGAAACTCGCCAGTAGAAGGGGGACGACGAAGAACACCATCGGTTCCGACAGCGTGGCGGTGGCAGCGACGGCACCGATCGAAAACACCAGAACCATGGCTGCAAAGATCCAGCCATTCAGCCAAGCCGACCGCTGACCGAGCCGAGCGGCGTCGCGTTGCAGATAGAGCAAGGTCGGAAGGAAGATGGCAAAGGCGGCGGTACCGCCTCCCCACCAAACGCCGAGCGACATTGGCGCGTTGCGCAGGATTCCAGCTCTCGAGAGGGAAAAAGCCAGGGCGAGGCTAGCGAGAGGAGCCAGGACGGCTGCTGCCAGCGCGGCAATCACTTCGAATAGTTCTTCGTTGTGCGACCGTTCCGTCCAGACCCTGACGAGATCGATCACCCAGAGGCCGACACCCATGGAGAGAGCCCGCACGAGCAGGATCGAGACGATGAAATGGGCGTCGCCGCCAAGATACCGGGCGACCAGAAGCCACCCAACCAGAGCGCCAGCGACGCCTGTCAACCGATCTCCGACCGACCTGTTGACCAAAAGGGCGACGATCACGGCATCGGCCGGCCATACGGGCGTTCTGACGCCGGCCAACACGACGATCGAGATCATCGCTGCGGACAGTCCGGCATACAGCAGGCCGCAGCCCACAAACACTCCGAACCGACCGCCGGGGAACACGCCTTTCAGCACCGCAACACCAATGCCATGAGATGAGAATGGGGCGACATTGGCAGGCCGGCGTGAAACAACGCTTAACGGCAACACCGATCCGGTGAATACACTTGAACGAGAAGATTCAAATCGTTGAGGCCGGATGGGGGGCCCATAACGAGGAGATGAGGCAAAACCCCATCTCCTCGGTAAACTTTCGCGACAGATTTCAAGATCTACCGATACGTGACGACATCACTCTTCGAAAGAGAACTGCCCCACTTCACAGACATTGACGCCTGCCTTCGTGGCTTCCGTAGCGTCTTCAAACACGGCGCGAAAATCATATTTGCAGTAGCCAGAGCCGTCGTCGATATTGACCGTCATCTCGGCGCCCGGCTGCAGCATGTCTTCGCCCAGAATGTCCTCCTGCCAGTCGTTCTGCCCTGTATTCGAGGCATAGAACTCCTGGATTGCCGTGGATGTATTATTGATCACGACGACACGCCGATCATAAGCACTGGCGTCGACCGCGCACACGAAAAGAACGGCAACGGCCAGGGCCGATGCCTGCATCTGGAAATTCATGTTCATAGACCCCTCTGTCTTTCAGGGACCGGCGAGATCTGCCTTCTGAAGACACCGCACCAAAGCATGCCGGTAAATTGTGGTCACCAGCGACTTTCGGGGATCCCCAGGAACTCGTCGTCTGAAAGCGTCAGGCGAAGACGATGGTCTTCTTGCCGTGCATCAGAACGCGCGCCTCAAGGTGCAGCTTCACGGCGCGGGCGAGCACACGAGACTCGTTGTCGCGGCCGACGGCGACCAGATCCTCGGCGGAGAGGGCATGGGTGACGCGCGAGGTTTCCTGCTCGATGATCGGGCCTTCATCAAGATCGGGCGTTACGTAGTGGGCGGTGGCGCCGATCAACTTCACCCCGCGCTCGTGAGCCTGATGATAGGGGCGAGCCCCCTTGAAGGACGGCAGGAAGGAATGATGGATGTTGATGATCTTGCCGAACAGCGACGACGACAACTTGTCGGACAACACCTGCATGTAGCGGGCGAGAACGACCAGCTCGGCGCCGGTTTCCTCGACCAGGGCCACGACCTTGGCCTCCTGCTCCGCCTTGTTCGACTTGTCCTTGTCGACCGGCCAGCAATAGTAGGGGATGCCCTGCGCCTCGGCGAAGGCACGGCTGTCCTCGTGGTTGGAAACGATGGCCGCCACCTCCGCTTTCAGCCAGCCGACGCGGATCTGGTACATCAGATGCTGCAGGCAGTGATCGAACTTCGAGACCATGATGATGATCTTCGGCGTGCGGGCGGCATCGACGAGGTCGACGGTCATGCCGAAGGTTTCGATGGTGTCGGACAACGCAGCGCGGATCGTATCGGCGCTGAGGGCCGACGGCGTCTCGAAGGCGATGCGCATGAAGAAGCGGTTGGTGACCCGATCCCAGAACTGAGCGCTTTCGGCAATGTTGCCGCCGAGACCGGCGAGGATGGTGGTGACCGAGGCGACAATGCGCGGACGATCGGCGCAGGAGAGCGTGAGAATGTGAGTGCGCTTGTGGGCGTCGGCCATGGTCGGAAAACCTCGTCGCAATTTGATCGACGCTAGTTAGCTTGGCCTGCCCCCGGAGGAAAGAGGCTAAAGCATTCAGAAGCGCCCGACGGTTGCCTGTCTTTCACAACGGACGCTCGTCAAGCGCCACCGATTTCACCAAGGCAAACACTTGCCGCCCCGGCTTGAGATCCAGCTCGGCCACCGCTGCCCGAGTGACCGAGGCAGCGAGATGAGAGCCGCCGTCGAGCTCCACATCGATGGTGACGCTCGAGCCGGAGCCTTCCGGCACCTCGGCCACGGTGCCGGCCAGCACGGTCCGTATGGTGACGCCATCCGGACGGTGGGTGGCAAGCGCCACGTCGGTCGCATGGACCAACACGCGCACCTCTCGGCCCAGCGGCCGCACGAGACCGTTCAGCCAGACGATACCCGCCGGCGTTTCGACGGGTGTCAGATGGAACGGGGCGTTCGGCGGGCCAAGTCGTCCCTCGATTACCGACATGATCTCGAAGCGATCGGCCGCGACGCGGAAGACGTCGGTGGGAGAGCCCACACGCGCCACCTTGCCCGCCTCAAGCACCACCACCTTGCTTGCGAGCCGCACCACCTCCTCGACGGCATGGCTGACATAAACGATCGGTATGGCAAACTCGTCGCGAAGGGCTTCGATCAGCGGCAGGATTTCCAAGCGACGCGGTGCATCGAGGGAGGCGAGCGGCTCGTCCATCAGCAAAAGACGCGGCGATGCAAGCAGCGCCCGGCCAAGGGAGACACGCTGCTGTTCGCCGCCGCTCAGTGTCGCCGGATGCCGATCAAGCAGGTGACCGATGCCGAGCGTATCGATCACGGGCCCCTCGGCAATGTGACGCTGACCTCGGGGCGTGAACAGTCGGCCGTAACGCAGATTGCGCCCGACGGACATGTGCGGGAAGAGCCGCGCTTCCTGGAACACCACGCCGATCCGGCGGCGATAAGGCGGCACATGCCGCCCTTGCCCATCGGCCATGACCGCATCATCGACGACAATTCGGCCGGATCGAAGCCGTGTCAGACCGGCGATGAACTTGATCACCGACGACTTGCCCGAACCAGAGGGACCGAACAGCGCGGTGACGCCACCGTCTCCGGAGAAATCAACGTCGAGCTGAAAGTCGCCCAGGCGCTGATGGATTTCCACGTCGATCACGACGAGGCCCTCCTGAACCAACGGGCGATGATTTCCGAGGCGACCAGCGCGGTGAGACCGATACAGGCGGCAATCACCGACAGGAGAAGCGCCTCACCATCGCCTTCCGGGCTCTGGCTCGCGGTGTAGATGGCAGATGCGATGGTGCGCGTCTCGCCGGGGATGTTCGAGACGAAGGTGATGGTGGCTCCAAACTCGCCAAGCGCCTTGGCAAAGCCAAGCGTCGCCCCAACCAGGATGCCAGGCAGCGACAACGGGAGGGTGACGAGGAAGAAGGTGGCAAACGGACCGGCGCCCAAGGCGCCGGACGCCTGCTCGAGCCGGGTGTCGACCGCCTCGATCGACAGGCGGATGGCGCGCACGATGATCGGCAGCGACATCACCACGGCGGCAACGACCGCGCCTGTCCAGCGAAAGGCGAAGACGATGCCGAAGTGCTGGTCAAGGAAGGCCCCGATCAGTCCCTTGCGCCCCAGCAACAACAAAAGGGCATAACCGGTGACCACCGGCGGCAGCACCAGAGGCAGGTGAATGAGTCCATCGAACAACGCCTTGCCGGGAAACCGCCCGCGCGCCAGGATCAAGGCCAACACGGTGGAGACGGGAACGCCACAGAGGGTCGCCACGGCGGCGACCTTGAAGCTCAGGGCAATAGCGATCCAGGCGTCTGGGGAGAGATCCGGCATCAGCTTACAGTGGTCGATCGGCACCCGGCCGGCAAGGGGTCATCGGCGAACGGGCATCCCGCCCGAAATCGGTCGGAGGGCGGCCGCAAAGCCGCCCGAGACCACTCACTTGGCCGGCTTGATGAAACCGGCAGCCGTAAACACGGCGTCTGCCTCAGGTCCCTTGAGATAGGCAATGAAGTCGGCAGCACCCGGGCCAGCGTCCTTGGTAAGGCCGATCGGATAAACGATCGCCTTGTGGCTCGCTTCGGGGAATGTGGCGACAACGGCGACCCCCGGCTCGGCGGCGGCGTCGGTTCCATAGACGATGCCGAGCTTGGCTTCGCCACGAGCGACCATCTGCAGGGCAACGCGGACGTTCTCAGCCGGGGCAAAGCGTGGCGCCACTGCCTCAAAGAGGCCGAGCGACTTCAGCGCTTCCTCGGCATAGGCTCCAGCCGGAACACTCTTGGCCTCGCCGATGGCAAGGCGCTCATCGCCGAGTACGGCAGGCAGCGCAGCCTTGTCGGCAAGGTCGACGGCGACCTTGTCATCCTTCGCAGCGACCAGCACCAGAGAATTTCCAAGGAGGTTGAAGCTGCTGCCAGTCTTCATCAGGCCCTTCTCGTTGGCATAGGTCATCCACTTGAGATCGGCAGAAATGAAGACATCGGCGGGAGCACCGGCCTCGATCTGCCTGGCCAGGGCGCCGGAAGCAGCCGGCGTGACCAGAACCTCCACGCCCTTGTCGGCCTTGTAGGTATCGGCGATCTTCTGAAGCGACGGCGCCACCGAGGCGGCGGCGAAAACTCTCACCTGATCGGCGGCGGAGGCAGCCGAAGTCAGGAGGCCGAGCGCAAGCGCGGCGACGAGGGCGAGCGACTTTTTCATGGAGAGGGATTCCCGTCTGGTCGTTATATACTTCACGATATAGCGATAGCCGCGGAAGCGCAAGCGTTGGCGGCGGCTCTGTCAGATCAGGCCGTTCGCCGACAGTTCTTCCTTGACGTAAGCATAGAAGACGGGCGCCGCGATCAGGCCCGGCACGCCGAAGGTGGCTTCCATGGCAAGCATGATCGTCAGCATTTCCCAAGCGCGCGAGTTGATCTGGGTGCCGATGATACGGGCGTTGACGAAATACTCGAGCTTGTGAATGGCGATCAGGAAAATGAGCGCCGCGATGGCCGCTGGCGCCGATACGCCGAGGCTGACGATGAAAATCACGGTGTTGGAAATGATGTTTCCGATCACCGGCAGCAGGCCGACGATGAAGGTAACCGCCACCATGGTCTTCAGGAAGGGCAACTGAACGCCGATCAGCGGGTCGAGGCCATAGAGAAAGAGGGCAGTCAGCGTCGTGTTCAGCAATGAGATGCGGATCTGCGCGAAAACGACACGGCGGAAGGACAGCGTCAGGCGACGAACGCGACCGATCAGCTCGATGGACAGAGGACCGTGCGGCTTATCCGGCGGCCTGCGGAACAACACCAGCGAGCCGATGATGATGCCGAACAGGATATAGACGAGGATGCGACCGACGTCCTGGCCGAAGCGCTGTAGCTCCCAGGCATTGTTTTGCAGGAACTTCACCGCCTGTCGTCGAAGCTCGTCGGTGTTGACGGGCAGGTAATCGCCAATCCACGGCGGAAGATAGGTGCGGCCGGTTTCCAGGACCTGCGCCATCTTGTGAATGAGGGCGAACAAGCCTTCCGACCCATTTGTGAACAGCGAGCCGGCCGAGACGACGGCGGCTGTGATGCCGAGCGAAATCAACGCCACGATGGCGACAAGCGCCACCGCCTTGCCCATTTGCTGCGTCCAGCCGGTGCGATTGCGGAGCCAAGGCGCCGCGCTGATTGCTGTTTCGTGAACAAGCAGCCCCGCTAGAAGCCCGGCGAGCAGCCCCATCTCAAGGCATAGAAACAGGGCGATGCCAACGATCAGATAAGAGGCGATCTTCACCCAGTTGAACGAAGCCAGCTTGTCCATCGCCCGCAGTCATCTCCATCAGTGAAGCCCCAATACAGCCCAATCCGGATGAACGCAAAAAGAAACGACGGGGGCTTCCGGGGTGAACCGATTCATGGCAATGCGTTGTGTTCGACGAGGAGGAACCCTATGTCCAGCGCTGAGCTTTCGAAACGTTTTCCCCGCGACTTTGTTTTCGGCTATGCCACCGCCGCCTACCAGATTGAAGGCGCCCATGACGAAGACGGTCGCAAGCCGAGCATCTGGGACGCATTCTCCCGCATTCCGGGGCGCGTCAGGAACGGCGACACCGGCGACGTCGCTTGCGATCATTACCACCGCATGCCCGAAGACGTCCGTCTGCTGCGATCCCTGTCGGCGGATGCCTATCGGTTCTCGATCGCCTGGCCGCGAGTCATTCCCGACGGTCGCGGGCCGGTCAACGAAAAGGGCATCGATTTCTACGACCGGCTGATCGACGAGTTGCTGAAAGCCGAGATAAAGCCCTACGCAACCCTTTATCATTGGGATCTGCCGATCGAGCAGCACGGTCGCGGCGGCTGGTGTGCCCGCGACACCGCCTATGCCTTCGCCGAGTACACCGATGTGGTGATGGCCCGCCTCGGCGACCGCCTCTCGGGCATCATGACGCTCAACGAACCCTGGTGCTCCGGCCACCTGTCCTACCTCATCGGCGAACATGCCCCTGGGGAGCGCAATCTGACGGCAGCGCTCGCGTCGATCCACACGCTCAACCTCGCCCATGGGCTCGCCATGCAGGCGATCAAGGCTCGCCGATCCGATTTGCCGGCCGGCATCGTCTACAATGCCAAGGCTCTCTATCCAGCCAGCAACCGCCCCGAGGATATTGACGCCACCGAGCGCTACCGCGCCTTCCACGATGGCGTATTCCTGGATCCGGTGATGCTCGGCCATTACCCTGCCGACGTTCTCGAAGCTTTCGGCCCGATCATGCCGAAGATCGAGGCCGACGACCTCAAGATCATCTCGACCCCCATCGATTTTCTCGGGCTCAATTTCTACGCTCCCGAGCGGATCGTTGCCGACCCCGCCCTGCCCTTCCCACGCGCCCGCTCCGTCCAGGCGGAGAACGTGCCGCGCACGGCCATGGGCTGGGAGATCCATGCCCCGGCCCTCGATCGCCTGCTCACCGACCTCGACGCCCGCTACAAGCTGCCGCCCATCTACATCGCGGAAAACGGATGCGCCCAATATGACGAGCTCATCGACGGCAAATGCGACGACCCCGGCCGCATCGACTATCTCGAAAAGCATCTGACAGTCCTCGCCGATGCTCGCGACAAGGGGATCCGCGTGGATGGCTACTTCGTCTGGTCGCTGATGGACAACTACGAATGGTCGCACGGCTATGCAAAGCGCTTCGGCGTCGTCTACGTCGATTACGAGACGCAGGTGCGGACGCCAAAGTCCTCCGCCCTCTGGTATCGCGACCTCATCGCCGGCCGGGCGCAGGCCGCGTCCGTGTGACTATCGAAGGCAAAAACCCCGGGAGCCGATGCCCCCGGGGAAGGTTATCGGCGCGCCAGGAAGGGTGACGGCCGAGAAGGACAACCAAGGCAAAACAAAAGTCAGTCAAAAGGTTCAGCAGAAGGGCTGGACTGGGATCACGTACTGAAAGCCTCGACCTTCGAGCGCCCCGTCAGGCCAAGCCCATCGCGGAAGAGGGAATACTGGCGGCGGCCGCGCCGCGCCGGCTTTCCCGCCCCATGGCGGGCAAGGCGTCGCACAGCGCGCTCGGCGGCAAAGCCATTGTCGAAGACCGCCCCTTCGAGAGAGCGAAAGCGCGGATCCACTGCATGAAACTCATAGACGCCGCCACTGGCGCCAACCAGAAGGCCAGCTGCCTCGCCGGCCAGCTCGACGATATATCCGCTATCCATTTCCTGCCTCCAAGACCGGCGCGCGCCGGTCACCCATCAAACCCGTTCGAAAGCGTTCGGTTTCCGCCACGTTCGAGAAATTCGACAACAGCATCGTCCGGCGGCATGGCAGGGCATCGTCGAGTGGGTGTTGGTCATGGTCGGCTCCAGGAAAGGCACCACCATGCCTGGGGCATGGCGCTTTAGCGTTTGATCCGGCGGTCGCAAGCTACTGGTCAAATCCCGCCGCATCCGTCTTCGGATGCCTGCTCATTTGGCATCGGAAGACGAGGATCTTCGAGAAACCTCGGTCCAAATATGTCCTGGAATGGAGATAATTCGTCCAGATGCATCGCCGAGGGCGAAATGCTTCAATTTTTCCGCATCGCGGCAAGGTGGGCTTAGCTTGTCAGCCCTCATGATGAGGGTCTTGGAGTGACCGGAGCCACCCCGATGTCCATATCGTCGATTTCCTTGTCGGGGATGCAGGCCGCCACCACGCGCCTCGAAGCCTCGGCGCAGAACATCGCCAACGCCCAATCGTCGGGTCGATTGGCGAGCGGCTCTACTCCCTCAACCGCCTACACGCCGGTGACGGTGACGCAGTCGGACGTCAAGGGCGGCGGCGTCTCCGCTCGCATCGTCAACGCCGGTGATCCCCATGTTCCCAGCTATGATCCGTCCTCGCCGGATGCCGACGCCGAGGGCATGGTTGCTGCCCCCAACGTCGACATGGCCAGCGAGCTCGTCAACGTCATGACCGCCCGCATCAGCTACGAAGCGTCGATCAAGACCCTGAAAGTGGGCAACGACATGCTGAAGACGACGCTCGACGCCTTCAGCTAATCAAGATCCTTTCAAGCGCGCAGACGCTTCACCGCATCGATATGGCGGGCCATGGCCTCTGCTTCCGCCGGTGTGAACACCGCCGCGACGATCTCCGTCGCGAAGCACTCCCCTTGGGCCAGCGGAGCGTGTTTCACCTCTTGCCCGTTCACGCGTGCCATCTCGTCGGGAGAACGCACGGGGAAGGCCATTCCGACCGCCTCCTGATCGCCAGTGCGGCAGATCCACCGGGCAGCGGCTCCGGTGTCCTCGGGTTTGAACGAGGTGTAGTCGGCCGTCCCGTCGGGATGGACCTGCATGAAATGCGATCTGCCCTCGTCGTCGGTCAACGGATCGAAGGCGAACACCACCTCCGGCGCGAAAATCTTGTCCGACGTCAAGGTTCCGGCTCGACTGGGGTCCTTGGCGAGCTCGGCGATCCATTCGACGTAACCCGGCCCCGGCTTGATATGCGGAGGGACTTCCTGGCGGACCCGCAGACTCTCGGCCGTCTCGTGCACCGTGCCGAGCAGTCGGCCGCCTTCGCGGGCGCGCCAGTTGAGATGGCCGAGATAATACACCGTGAGCGGAGACGATTTGAGGTTGGTGACGGTGATGCCGATGGAAATCCGCGACCGCCCCTCATAGAGTTTCAGGAGCGGCACCGCCTCGTAGTTGGTGGCAAAGGCGACCGTGTGGTTGTAGCTGCCGGTGACGGCGATGTAGCGGCCGTTCGCGTCCTCGCCGAGAAGAACGGCGGCATCGCGATAAGGGGCGTTGGGCAACTCGCCGTGCTGCTCGCGGCGCTCCATCGGGCCGGGAGCGCCGATCGCCGTGATGCCGGCGTGTTGGAAATAGCCGCCGTAGGTCTCGAAGAACTTCTGCGTCGGTCTCGGCATGTCGAACATCGACTTCATGCCGACATCGCGTCCTCCGAGACGAGCCGACCAGACATGCTGCCCCTGGAAAGGCAGAACCACCACCTCGTCGGCGCCATTCGACAGCCTGACGGCATCGACCCCGGACGCAAATCGAAAAGCTGCCGCCGAGAGAGGTCCGGCGCGGAAAACCACCCGCTCGCTTTCAGAAAACGCAACGCTGCGAAGGTCGACGGCAGCCGCCGCCCCTTCGCCCAACTTCGACAATGTCATACCATCCTCCCGCGCGCGACGTCCGATCTCCTCCCGAGTCGACGCCCGTCGGGGCAGCAGTCTGTCGCGTTTCTCCTGGCGTTCCAAGGGCTGGAGACACAGCAATAGAGCGTATTGTCTGGGGCTTACTCGGCCGCAGCGGCGGCCGTCGCCGAACCGGGGGCCGTCTGCCAGCCAAGATCGGGAAGCTGGATCATTCTCTGACCGCGCAGATCGGACGCACAGACGAGAAAACCGCGTTCCTCCATATAGGCGAGCAGTCGACGGGCGCGGGAGGGCGAACGGGTGCCATAGGCCCTGGCAATCTCGGCGTCCGAGGGACAAGGTGCCTTCTGGAGCGCCGCCTTGGCCACCAGCAGGAAAACGCCGCGCATGTCTTCCGGCAGCGAAGCCGAAATCAGCGTTGCCTGCTGCCAGGCATCCTCATCGACGGTCTCCGTTTCGACGCCGGCGCGGGCCAAAGACAGTCGCTGACGGAAGGACTGCAGATCGAGGCTGTCACCGGTTACGCGCTTGATGCGGCACCGGACCAGGAAGTCCTGATACAGCATGGACACCGACTGGAAGGCGGCATCCGGCTCGGCCATCATCTCCACCAGAATATCCTCGATCGCCTCGTCACGGGCGAGGCGGCCCAACAGATCCGCCTGGGGCGGATTATCCTCCGGCGCAGGCGCCAGCGCCGCGCGCGAACGGGACAGCTCCGAAAGGATATCGGCGGTGGAAACGGGCGCAGCGGCGGCGCGCGGCGTTTCCTCGCCTGTCGTCGGACGGAAGATCAGCTCGCGAGCCGCTTCGCCGCCCTGCTCGGGCAGAGGCGTCAGCTTGGGGCCACCACCACGACCTGTGGTTTCCACCGGACCGATCCTGACCGGTTCGGGACGGCGGCCGATCGCCGGGCCGAGCGAGACGAACTCGCCGCGCTGGAGATTGCGGAACATTTCCGCTTGTCGTCTCTCCATGCCGAGAAGATCGGCGGCGCGGGCCATGTCGATGTCGAGGAAGGTCCGCCCCATCAAAAAGTTGGATGCCTCGGCGGCAACGTTCTTGGCAAGCTTGGCAAGGCGCTGGGTGGCGATGACGCCGGCAAGGCCGCGCTTGCGGCCGCGGCACATCAGGTTGGTCATGGCGCCAAGTGAGGCGCGGCGCGCCTCACCGTCGGCCTCACCGGACGCGGCGGGCGCGAACAGCTGCGCTTCGTCGACCACCACGAGCATGGGATACCAATGGTCGCGCTCCGCATCGAACAGGCCATTCAGGAACGCGGCAGCGGCCCGAACCTGCCCATCGACATCGAGCCCCTCGAGATTGAGCACGACGGACACGCGGTGTTTGCGAACGCGGGCTGCGATCAGCGCAAGATCACGCTCCGAACAGTTGGCGTCCACCACGACGTGGCCGAAGCGGTCGGCGAGGGTCACGAAGTCACCCTCGGGATCGATGATCGCCTGCTGCACCCACTCGGCGCTCTGTTCGAGAAGCCGGCGCAGGAGGTGCGACTTGCCGGAGCCGGAGTTGCCCTGGACCAGCAGACGGGTGGCCAGCAGTTCCTCAAGGTCGAAGGCGGCACGCGTGCCGTTCGACCTGTTGCCGATGTCCACGCTGAAGGTCATCCCGATGTCTTTGTCCCACGCACCGAAAAACTAGGCGCGCTTTCGCAAGCGCGTTTCTTCTGTCGACCGATTCGGCCGCCTTGGCCAAGGGCGAAGCAAGATGCTAACCCTGTCTTCTCCCGTGATTCACAGGCTGGAGCTTCAAACATGGTCCGCATTGCGCTTCTCACCGTATCCGATCGTGCCGCGCGCGGCGAGTATGAAGACCTCTCCGGCCCGGCGATCGCGGCCTGGCTCGCCAAAGCCGTGACTTCGCCCTACGAGATCCTGACGCAGGTGGTGCCCGATGGGGTGGATAGCGTCGGCGGAGAACTGGTGCGCCTTTGCGACGAGGAACGGGTCGACCTGATCCTGACGACCGGCGGTACCGGTCCGTCGCCGCGCGACCTGACCCCCGAGGCGATGGAAGTCGTGATGGAGAAAGAACTGCCGGGCTTCGGCGAGTTGATGCGCAAGATCAGCCTCGAGAAGGTGCCAACCGCCATTCTGTCCCGCCAGACAGCCGGCACGCGCGGCTCCACCCTGATCGTCAACCTGCCCGGAAAACCCGCATCCATTGCCGTCTGCCTGGACGCGGTCTTCCCCGCCATTCCCTACTGCCTCGATTTGATCGGCGCCGGCCGCATCGAGACGGATCCGGCTATCTGCAAGGCATTCCGACCATCCTGAGCCTACATCCAAAGGTTGCTTGCAAAAAGTATGCTTCCCGTAGTATGAAGTCTCATCGATTTTGGCCAGACCATCGGCCCTGAACGCCTGGGGTCAATCCCCCGCGACGTGACGACCTTTCCAAACTCGGTAACCACCTGTCACGTGCTCCGGTGCGGGCGCGCGGCTTTCTTTCAAGTGACTTTCTGAGGAAAGGATCTCATCATGGCTCTAGGTACCGTCAAGTGGTTCAACGCCACCAAGGGTTACGGCTTCATCGCTCCGGACGCCGGTGGTCCGGACGTTTTCGTTCACATCTCCGCCGTCGAGCGCTCGGGCCTTGGCTCGCTCAACGATGGCCAGAAGGTGAACTTCGAGGTCGTTCAGGACCGCCGTTCCGGCAAGTCCTCGGCTGACAACCTGTCGGCCGCCTGATCTCACGATCAACCGGCTTGAGAAACGAAACCCCGCGGGAGTCCTCTTCCGCGGGGTTTTCCTTGCTCTGAGCGCCGCCTTCAGTGGGTACCCGGCACCATCATGCGCCGCAGGGTGGAGTCCTTCAGCACGAAGTGGTGGTAGAGCGCCGCCGCCGCGTGGATCAGGATGAGCAGGATGAACACGGGCTTGTTGGCGGAATGGATCTCGCCAAACGTGCCCATGTCGACATACTGGGCGAGAAGGCCGGTGATCGGCGTGACGATCAGCATGACATAGAAGAGATAGTGCAGCGCCTCGCCCGCCTTTACTTGCAGGGCCGGCCCTGGCACCGATGGCGGCACGCCGATCACAAGACGCAAACCGAGACGGAACAGCGTCAGAACCAGGACGGCGATGCCGACGCCGAGATGAAGATAGTAGCCGGTCAAAAGCGGCGTGACATCCTGCCCGGAGCGCAGGAAATAGTTGTAGCGCCCCATGTCTTCGCCGAAGATCAGCTGGAACAGGACGAGAAGCACGATCAACCAGTGGAGTGAAAGCTGGAGAACGGTGTAACCGGTGGACTGCTTGGCCATGGCGGACTCCGCGGTGGTTAACGGAGCGGAGCTTACACCAAATCCGTCGACACAATCGGCAAGATTGTATCGATCACCGGGAAATATGCCGTCACTGACGACAAACGCCGCATTACCGTCGCTTCAAGGCAGCTGCCAGTGCGGCGGCCATGGCGTTGTTGCCAGTCGAGGGCGGCGGAGGACTCCGCCGGTCCGGCCGCCCACCTCCGCTACCTTTCGGCGCACCGTCATCGTCCTTGCGCATGGACAAAGCGATGCGCTTGCGCTTGACGTCCACTTCGACGACACGAACCTTCACCACGTCGCCTGCCTTCACCACGTCACGTGGATCTTTCACGAACCGATCGGCCAACTGACTGACGTGAACGAGACCGTCCTGATGAACGCCAATGTCGACGAAGGCTCCGAAGGCGGCAACGTTGGTCACGGTGCCTTCAAGGACCATGCCGGGCTTCAGGTCGGCGATCTCCTCGACCCCGTCCGCGAAGCTCGCCGTGCGGAACTCCGGACGCGGGTCCCGGCCGGGTTTTTCCAGCTCGCTCAGAATGTCGCGCACCGTCGGCAGACCGAAACGCTCGTCGACGAATTTCGCAGGATTGAGCGCCTTCAGCGCGGCGCTATCGCCCATCAGTTGACGAATGTCGCGCCCGCAGGCCGCCACGATGCGGCGCGCAACGCCATAGGCCTCCGGATGCACCGACGAAGCATCGAGAGGCTCATCGCCATCGCGGATACGCAGGAAGCCGGCGGCCTGCTCGAAGGTCTTGGCGCCAAGGCGCGGCACGTCCATCAGCGCCTTGCGGCTCCGGAAAGCGCCGGAGAGATCACGATAGGCGACGATCGCCTCCGCGAGTGACGGTCCCAAGCCGGAGACACGCGACAGCAGCGGGGCCGACGCGGTGTTGAGATCGACCCCGACCGCGTTCACCGCATCCTCGACCACGGCATCCAGCGCCTTGGCGAGATGCCCCTGATCGACGTCGTGTTGATACTGCCCGACTCCGATCGACTTCGGCTCGATCTTGACCAGTTCGGCCAGCGGATCCTGGAGGCGACGGGCGATCGAGACCGCCCCGCGCAGCGAGACGTCAAGGCCGGGAAACTCACGGGCGGCCAGCTCGGAGGCCGAGTAGACGGAAGCACCCGCCTCGCTCACGACCACCTTGGTGGGCTTGGGCGCCGGCAGATCGGATATCAGAGCGGCGGCCAGACGGTCGGTCTCGCGGCTCGCCGTGCCGTTGCCGATGGCGATCAGATTGACCTTGTGCTTGCGGACCAGAGCCGACAGCGTGGCCAGCGAGCCAGCCACGTCGTTCCTCGGCTGGAACGGATAGATGGTGGCGGTATCGACGAGCTTGCCGGTGGCATCGACCACCGCCACCTTGACGCCGGTGCGGATGCCGGGATCGAGCCCCATGGTGGTGCGAGCGCCGGCTGGAGCGGCGAGCAGCAGATCCTTCAGATTGTCGGCGAAGACGCGGATCGCCTCGGCCTCGGCCCTCTCCCTCAACGTCCCCATCAAGTCGAGGGAAAGGGAAAGCTGCAGCTTCACCCGCCAGGTCCACCGACAGACATCGAAGAGGAAGCCTTCGGCAGGCAGTTTCGCCGGAACGTTGATCGAGAAGGCCTCCGCCACCATGCGCTCGACGGGCTTGACCGGCGCCGGGTCGTCGGCATCGATCTCCAGCTCCAGGGCGAGAACCTCCTCGTTGCGACCGCGCAGCATGGCGAGCGCGCGATGGCTCGGCACCGCCGCCCAGCGCTCGCGATGATCGAAGTAATCGGCGAACTTCTCACCCGCCGCTTCCTTGCCGGCAATCACCGCCGAACGCAGGACCGCGCGATCGCGCAAGTAGGTACGCAAGCGACCGACGAGTTCCGGCGTCTCTGCGAAGCGTTCGGCGAGAATATCGCGGGCACCGTCGAGAGCCGCCTTGATGTCCGGCACAGCCTCGGTGACATAGGCCGCCGCTGTCGCGGCAGGTTCCAGCGTACGGTCGGTGAAGAGTGCGTCGGCCAGCGGCTCCAGCCCCTTCTCCTTGGCGATCTCGCCCTTGGTACGACGCTTTGGCTTGAAGGGCGCGTAGAGATCCTCGATCTCCGCCTTGGTAACGGCGGCGCCGATCTTCTCCGATAGCGCCGGCGTCAGCTTGCCCTGCCCCTCGATGGCGGAGAGGACGGCGGCACGGCGGGTTTCAAGCTCGCGCCGATAGGCAAGCCGCTCCTCGAGCTTGCGGAGTTGGGTGTCGTCGAGCCCGCCGGTGACTTCCTTGCGGTAGCGGGCGACGAAGGGCACCGTCGCCCCTTCGTCGAGAAGACCAACGGCCGCCGCGGCCTGCGCCGGCCGGCAGCCGATCTCGCTGGCAATGGCCTCGACAATGCGGGCTTCGACGGCTGCGGAAAGGGTCATGTCACGGCTCCCAGACAAGAAGGCCGCGACATTAGGCATCCCGCCCGGACGGCGCAACGGCGCCGGCCGGTCTTGTCAACAAGCTGTCCATTGACGCCGGATGCGGCCTCAGCCGGAAACCACCTTGAGCGACGGCTTCTTGGCGGCCTCTTTCTTGGCGGCCGGCTTCTTGGCAGCCGGAGCCTTAGCCTCGGCGGGTTCTTTCTTGGTAGCCGCCGCACGCGGCTTGCGAGCGGCCTTGGGCTTGGCCGCCGCCTCGGCTTCGGCGCGAACGATCGCCTCGGCCTCGAGCCAGTGCTGATCGGCCCTGCCCTCAGGCTGCCCCTCGGCCAGCCAGAGTTCGCGCGCCTTTTCCCTGATCTTGGCTTCCATATCGGACATGTCGAAATCCTCTTTTGTTCGGAACCCGGCCAGAGGATGCCACATCCGGCACCCCCACAGGGGCGTTCGGGACAAGAAACTGGACCCTTCGACCCGACGGCTTCGTCGACGAAACCGTGACGAGAGTAATGTAGCTCAGCACTCGTCATCTGAGAAGGAGATGAATGGCCGAAAACTGCGCACTGGCAAGGACTTTTGCCCCCAACCGCACTGGAAGAGCCCCCTTTGCGACAGCGCGGGGAAAGATGCGCGCCAACGAGAGTCCTCGTGGCGAATCAGGCAATCGACGCGGCGATGGCCGGGCGAAGAGCTTCGGCCGCCGCAACCAGCGCACCGATGTCCGCGTTGAGAAGCCGCCCGGCCTCCACAACCCGTCGGCCAGCGACGAAGACGTCGGTCACGTCGCCACGCCCGGCCGAATAGACCAGGTGGGTAACGGGATCGTACAGCGGCGCTGCGTGCAAGCGACCGATATCGACGAGGATGAGGTCAGCCTCCTTGCCGACCTCTATCGACCCCAGCCGATCACCGGCGCCAAGTGCGCGAGCACCGTTGCGTGTTGCCATGGCAAGCGCCTCCTCGGTGGTGACCGCGGCGGCGTTGCCCGTTATCGCCTTGTGCAGCGTGGCAGCAAGGCGGATGGCAAGCCACATGTCGAGGTCATTGCCGGAAATGGCGCCGTCGGTGCCGAGGGTCACATTGACACCGGCGGCCAACAGGTCCGGTACCGGCGCAAAGCCCGACGCCAGCTTCAGGTTGGACATCGGATTGTGCACGACATGCGTTCCGGAGCTTGCAAGCAGGCCGATCTCCGCCGCATCGAGGTGGACGCAATGGGCCAGAACCACGTCGGGGCCGAGTAGGTCGAGCTCGGCAAGGTGGGCGACAACCCGACGCCCGTAGCGTTCGATGATCGTCGCCTGCTCGGCCGCCGTTTCCGCCGCATGGGTGCACCAGAAGCCTGCGCGCGACCGGGACAGGCGGGCAGCGCTCTGAAGATGCTGGGGGGATACGGTGTAGGTCCCATGCGGCAAACAGCCGGGAAAGACGAGGGGCTCTTCCTCCGCCGCGTCAAAGAAGGCAGTGGCGTCGGAGAGTCGCCGATCGGCGAGATGGCCGTCCATGCCCGGCGGATCGAAGAAGATGCCACCGGTGGCGACACGCATTCCGAGAGCCTTCGCGGCCCGAACCGTCTCCTCGGGAAACCAGAACATGTCCATGACGGTGGTCACGCCAGACAACAGGAGCTCGGCGAGGCCGAGTTCGGCGCCGAGCCGACAGGTGGCCGGATCGAGAATGGCGCGCTCCGCCTTCCACACCGTTTGCAACCAAGGCTCCAACGGCAGGTTCTCGACGAGCCCCCGAAACAGACTGTCACCAGCGTGGCAGTGCATGTTGACAAGGCCCGGCATCAGGATGCGCCCCTTGGCATCCAGCAGTTCGGCGCCCTCCGCCCGAATGGTCGCCGCCGGTCCGACGGCGGCGACGCGACCATCCCGGATCGCAACGGCTCCGTTTTCGATGACGGTCATGGCCTCGTCGCAAGTGACGACGTGATCGGCGCGAATGACGAGGTCGATATCGGGCATGCTCTGTCTCCGGACGCATCCATTCTTCGCGCAAGGCGGATGGCGCGTAAAGGGACGGTTGCCGGAGCAAAGGCGATGCACCAAACTTGCCCCCAGGCAATCGAGGAGACGAACATGGCCGCTCCCATCCACATCCCGAACGCGGGTCTCGGCGAGTTCCCCACCTCGGAACGCTGTTTCATCACCGAGCTTCTCAACCATCCTTCACGGCCGGAGACCTCGCTGGCGAGAGCGCGCGTCCAACCCGGCGTAACAACGCAGTTGCACGCGCTCGATGTCGAGGAGACCTATGTGATCGAGCTGGGAAGCGGGCTTATGGAGGTCGGCGACGAACGCTTTCGCGTTGGACCCGGCGACAGTGTCCGCATTCCAGCCGGCATCGCGCAACGCATCGAAAACGACGGTGCAACCGACCTCGTCTTCCTCTGCCTTTGCCAGCCGCGTTTCCGTCCAGAGAGCTATGTCAACCTTGAGGCTTCCGTCGATCGGTGACCGTGAAGACGTCAAACGAAAGGTGCAGTCGCAGCGGCATATGTAATATTGATAGATATATTCATAAATCGAACTAACGTAAGTAGTATATCGAGGCCCTAAAACAGCCAAGCCCCTTAAATATCGACTGTTTTCCAAAATCATTTACGAACGGGTAAGACGTTTGGCGCGACATAACGGACGTCGGGCGCATTCGGTGCGCCGACCCGCACCATAAAGGAACCGGCATGTCCGCTCCCTCGAATTCTGCCCCTGACATGCGTCAGCGCCTCGGTTTCCACGCCATCGACGACAGCGTCGGCGCTACCCTTCGCGAACACCACGCCTACATTGCCAAAATACTTTCCGAAGGCATCGACGCCTTCTATCGACACGTGGCCGATTTTCCCGAAACCAAGCGCTTCTTCCGCTCGCCCGACCATATGGCCCATGCCAAGGCGGCGCAGCTCAAGCATTGGGAGCGCGTGCTGGAAGGCCGCTTCGACGAGGCCTACTTCCAGTCGGTGTCGAAGATCGGCGAAACGCATCACCGGATCGGCCTGTCTCCCACCTGGTACATCGGCGGCTACGATTTCCTTCTCAATGCGCTGATCGAGCGCATCAACAAGGACTATTCCGGCGGCTTGATGAAAGGCGGCCGGGAGGAGACGCGCCTCAAGCTGCTGCGGTCCCTCAGCAAGGCGGTCATGGTCGACATGGATTTCGCCATTTCGGTCTATATCGACGCCGAGCGCAGAGCGCGGCACAGCCTGATCGACCACGTCACCAAGGAGTTCGAGTCGTCCGTCGGCGCCATCGCCGACAAGGTTCTCTCCTCGGCCAAGGACATGGCCGCGCTGACACGCGACCTCGATCATGCCACCGAGAGCGCCGCCGAACGCGCCAAGAGCGTGACGCGTGGCGCCGAGACGGCATCGGCCAATGTGGCCACCGTCGCCGCCGCCACCGAGGAACTGACCGGCTCCGTTGCCGAGATAACCCGGCAGGTCGAGGAATCGAGTCGCGTCGCCGCCGAGGCCGCCGCCGATGCCGCCCACACCTCGACGCAGATCAAGGACCTCTCGGAAGCCGCCAAGAAGATCGGCGACGTCGTCGATCTGATCGACAACATCGCGTCCCAGACCAACCTTCTGGCCCTGAACGCCACGATCGAGGCCGCGCGAGCCGGTGAAGCCGGCAAGGGTTTTGCCGTCGTCGCCGCCGAGGTCAAGCAACTCGCCGACCAGACAGCCAAGGCGACATCGACCATTGCCGACCAGATCAACGGCATCCAGTCGTCGACGGAACAGTCTGTGGCGGCGATCAACACCATTTCCGGCGTCATCAGTCGCCTTAGCGAGATCTCAGGCGTCATCGCTGCTTCCGTTGAGGAACAGGGCACGGCCACCCTCGACATCTCGCGCAATCTCAACCAGGCATCGACCAGCACCGCCGAGGTAACCGAGCACATCGACGGCGTGTCCCAGGCCAACGCGGCCGCCGTCGCCGCTAGCGAACGAATGAAATTCGGGACGAATGAGCTCGACGAAGGCTGTGCCCGCCTTCGCTCGGAGATCAAGAGCTTCCTTGCCAAGGTAAGGGCGGCCTAAGGCCGTTTTCAGGCCCTTCAAGAGGCGGCAGCGAACGCTTTGCGCCGCTGCCGCCCTTGCTTTTTCGGCAAAACGGTCCCATCCGTCAGGCAATATGCCTTACAGTGAGATGGATCGAACCCATGCCCGCTTATCGTTCCCGCACCTCCACCCATGGCCGCAACATGGCCGGCGCCCGCGGTCTGTGGCGCGCCACCGGCGTCAAGGAAAGCGATTTCGGCAAGCCGATCGTCGCCGTGGTCAACTCCTTCACCCAGTTCGTGCCCGGTCACGTGCATCTCAAGGATATTGGCCAACTGGTGGCCCGCGAGATCGAGAAGGCCGGCGGGCTCGCCAAGGAGTTCAACACCATCGCCGTCGACGATGGCATCGCCATGGGCCATGACGGAATGCTCTATTCGCTGCCGTCACGCGACCTTATCGCCGACAGCGTGGAGTACATGGTCAACGCTCATTGCGCCGACGCCATGGTTTGCATCTCGAACTGCGACAAGATCACGCCAGGCATGCTGATGGCCGCGCTGCGCCTCAACATCCCCACTGTCTTCGTCTCCGGCGGGCCGATGGAGGCCGGCAAGGTCTTGCTGACGTCGGGCGTTACCAAGTCGGTCGACCTCATCGACGCCATGGTCGCCGCCGCCGACGACAAGGTCTCGGAGGCCGACGTCCGCTCCTACGAGCGATCGGCCTGCCCGACTTGCGGCTCCTGTTCCGGCATGTTCACGGCCAACTCGATGAACTGCCTCACCGAGGCGCTGGGTCTCAGCTTGCCGGGCAACGGCTCGATGCTGGCAACGCATGCCGACCGCAAGGCGCTTTTCCTGAGGGCCGGTCAGCTGATCGTCGAGCTCTGCAAGCGCTACTACGAAGGCAACGACGAGAGCGTGCTGCCACGCTCGGTCGCCTCGTTCGCCGCTTTCGAGAATGCCATGACGCTCGACATTTCCATGGGCGGGTCGACCAACACGGTGCTTCACCTGCTGGCCGCCGCACAGGAAGCTGGCGTCGACTTCACCATGGCCGACATTGACCGTCTCAGCCGTCGGGTGCCCTGCCTGTCCAAGGTGGCTCCGGCCGTGGCCGACATCCACATGGAAGACGTGCACCGGGCCGGCGGCATCTTCGGCCTGCTGGGCGAGCTCGATCGCGCTGGCCTCCTCAACACCGACGTTCCGACAGTCCACACCCCGACACTGAAGGAAGCGATCCGCGAGTGGGACGTCGTTCAGTCGAACTCGATCGCCGTCCGCACCTTCTTCGCGGCCGCGCCCGGCGGCGTACCCTCCATCGAGGCCTTCAGCCAGGATCGGCGCTGGGACGATCTCGATATCGATCGCCGAAAGGGCGTCATCCGCTCGGCGGAGCATGCCTACTCCAAGGATGGCGGCCTCGCCGTGCTGTTCGGCAACATCGCGCTGGACGGCTGCATCGTGAAGACGGCCGGCGTCGACGAGTCCATCCTCGTCTTCGAGGGCGAGGTGAGGATCTACGAGAGCCAGGAAGCGGCGGTGAAGGGCATCCTTGGCGGTGAGGTCACCGCCGGCAACGTCGTTGTGATCCGCTACGAGGGCCCCAAGGGCGGCCCCGGCATGCAGGAAATGCTCTATCCGACGAGCTACTTGAAGTCCAAGGGCCTCGGCAAGGCCTGCGCGCTTCTGACCGATGGCCGCTTCTCCGGTGGCACGTCGGGCCTCTCGATCGGCCACGCCTCGCCGGAAGCCGCCGAAGGTGGCGCCATCGGCCTTGTCGAAGCGGGCGACCGCATCCGCATCGATATCCCGAACCGCACCATCGAACTCCTCGTATCAGACGATACGCTGGCCGCCCGCCGTGCCGCCATGGAGGCCAAGGGCAAGGCAGCCTGGAAGCCCGCAGCTCCGCGTCCGCGCAAGGTGTCGGCGGCGTTGCGCGCCTATGCCGCCATGGCCACGTCGGCGGCCAAGGGCGCCGTGCGGGACGTCAGCCAGATCGAGAACTGAGCGGAGCGGACCAACGTGTTGCTTTCCTCCTGCCACGGCCGAATTCTTCGGCGGGCGGGAAAGCGGGACTGAAACGAGACGACCCGTCGCCCGATCAGGGCGGCGGGTCGCTGCCTTTTGCCCCTCCAGGACAATAGCCGAGGCTCCCGGACCAGATCGCGTCGCAATTCCTCGCTACCTTGTTGTGGGAAGGAGAAAATTGTTTCGATTCAGTCAAAGCGCTTTTATTAATTTGTCTTCCGAAATTTCTTTTTCAAAACAGCTGCTTGCAAATAGCACGCGACCAACATGTCGCCACTTGACAACCTGCATTAAAAGCGCTTTGAATCTATGTGGAGGCAAGATTCCGCCCTTTGCGTCACGCCTTGAGGAAGGTCTGGCGGATCGGATCTTGCCGCGGAATCGGCGGTGCGAGCGACTGCGGCGCCGGGCCGCTCATCGCGGGAGGAATTCCATGAACATTCGTGCCACCGTTTTCGGTGAAAACGTCCATGAGCAGACCAGCCAGGTCGTGCGCGACCTGTATCCAAACGGCATGCACAGCGCCATCGCCGATGCCCTCAACGTCGATCCGTCCATCGAGGCGAGCTGGGTCACGCTTCAGATGCCCGAGCACGGCTTGACCGACGAGAAGCTCGCCGCCACCGACGTGCTGGTGTGGTGGGGCCATGCCGCGCACGGAGAGGTGAAGGACGAAGTCGTCGAGCGCGTCGCCAAGCGCGTCTGGGAAGGCATGGGCCTCCTGGTGCTGCACTCGGGCCATTTCTCGAAAATCTTCAAACGACTGATGGGCACCCCTTGCGCGCTCAAATGGCGCGAGGCAGGCGAGCGCGAGCGCCTCTGGGTGATCAATCGCAACCATCCGATCGCAGCCGGCCTGCCGGAGAAGATCGAGCTCGACATGGAAGAGATGTACGGCGAGCCGTTCTCGGTTCCCGAGCCCGACGAAACCGTGTTCGTCTCCTGGTTCCAGGGTGGCGAAGTCTTCCGTTCCGGCCTCTGCTACAAGCGCGGCGCCGGCAAGGTCTTCTATTTCCGCCCCGGCCACGAGGCCTACCCCACCTACCACGACGAGAACGTGCTGACGGTGCTGCGCAACGCCGTGAAATGGGCCTACAACCCCGCCCCGGCCTGGACGGCGATCACCGATGCGCCGAACGTACCCGTCGACAAGGCGCTGGAGCCGATCACGGAGCGCGGACTCACCATCCATGCGAAGGGGGCTCCCGGCCTTCGCTGAGCAGCCTGAACGGCCGGCGGCTTTCCGCCGGCCATCGTCTTTCTTGGCCCTCTTCCCATCGGATTCTCAACATGCGTCTCATCATTGTCGGCACCGGCAGCATGGCCCGCCATCACGCCGAACACTTCGCCAAGATCCGCGGCGTCAAAATCGTCGGTTGCGTGGACATTTTCACCGAGCTCGCCACCGCCTTCGCCAAGGATTTCAACATTCCCCGGACGTTCGCCACGGTGGAAGACGCCATCGCCTGGGGCAAGTTCGACTCGGCGGCCAACGTAACCACCGACCTTGCGCATTACCCTACCACCATGGCGCTCTTGACCGCCGGCAAGCACGTGCTCTGCGAGAAGCCGCTGGCCACCAACTATGCCCACGCGCTGGAGATGACCGAGGCGGCTGAAAAGGCCGGTCTGGTCGGCATGGTGAACCTCAGCTATCGAAACGTACCCGAGATCCACAAGATGCACGAGATGGTCACCTCGGGCGTCATCGGCGACGTCAAGCACGTAGAGGCCAGCTATCTTCAAAGCTGGCTCACCGGCACGCACTGGGGCGACTGGCGGACCGAGAGCCGCTGGCTTTGGAGATTGTCGGAAAATCACGGCTCCAAGGGCGTCATCGGCGATGTCGGCATCCACATTCTCGATTTCGCGTCCTATGGCGCGGGTACCGACGTGAGCCGACTGTTCGGCCGCCTCAAGACATTCCACAAGGCGCCCGACGACAAGATCGGCGAGTATACGCTCGACGCCAACGACAGCTTTGCCGGCACGCTGGAGTTCGAGAACGGCGCCATCGGCGTCATTCACGCCTCGCGCTTTGCGACCGGCTACGCCAACACCCTGCGCGTCCGCGTCTTCGGCGACAAGGGAGCCATCGAGATCCAGAACGGATCGGACGGCACCTGGCTGCGCGCCTGCAAGGGCGCAAAGGACATCAACAGCCAGACATGGCGCCCGGTGACCGCAAAACCGGTGCCGATGAACTACAAGCGCTTTGTCGACGCCGTTAGGGCCGGTCACACCATGGAACCAAGCTTCCGGCGAGCCGCCGACCTTCAGCGCATTCTCGACGCCTCCTTCGAAACGGAGAAGCTGAGAAGCGAGATGGCTGTGGCCGACTGAAGCCGCCCACAAGCTCGGATAAAGGCCGTCGGGTCACTCCCGGCGGCTTTTTGTTTGTACGCTCGGCGATCGAAGCCGATTTATATTTATCCGGCTTAATATTAGCCAATGACCGGGTTCCGGCGCATTCAAAAGGCGGGCGGGCAACGAAAAAGCCGGCGCCCCGAAGATCGCCGGCTCAACTGCTTCGCTTGTGCTATGCCCCGTTACTCGGCGGCGGCGGCCTGCGCAGGCTGTTCGCTCTGACTGACCTGAATGGCCGTCAGCGCGATGGTGTAGACGATGTCGTCGACCAGGGCGCCGCGCGACAGGTCATTCACCGGCTTGCGGAGACCCTGCAACATCGGGCCGACCGACACGACGTTGGCCGAGCGCTGCACCGCCTTGTAGGTGGTGTTGCCGGTGTTGAGGTCGGGGAACACGAAGACGTTGGCATGGCCGGCCACCGGCGAGCCCGGCGCCTTCTGCTTGCCGACGCTCTCGACCGAGGCGGCGTCGTACTGGATCGGACCATCGATCAGGAGATCGGGGCGGTTCTCCATCACTTTCAGGGTGGCTGCACGCACCTTGTCGACATCGCTGCCCGTACCGGAGGTGCCGGTCGAGTAGGAAATCATGGCGACGCGCGGATCGATGCCGAAGGAACGCGCGCTTTCGGCCGACTGGCAGGCGATTTCCGCCAGTTCGTCCGCCGACGGGTCGGGGTTGATGGCGCAGTCGCCGTAAACCAGGACCTGATCCGGCATGAGCATGAAGAACACGCTGGAGACGATGGAGTTGCCGGGGGCGGTCTTGATGAGCTGCAACGCCGGACGCACCGTCGACGCAGTGGTGTGAACCGCACCGGAGACGAGACCATCCACGTCGCCCATGGCGAGCATCATGGTGGCGAGCACCACGTTGTCCTCAAGCTGAGCCTCGGCTTGGGGTGGGGTCAGCCCCTTCGACTTGCGAAGCTCGACCATGGGGGCGACGTAGCTGCCGCGCACCTTGGCCGGATCAAGAATTTCCAGCTCCGGCGGCAGTTCGATGCCGTGGCTGACCGCGACATCGTTGATCGCCTTGGGGTCGCCGACCAGCACGCAACGAGCAATGCGCTTCTGCGTGCAGATGACGGCGGCCTTGATGGTCCGCGGCTCATCGCCTTCCGGCAGCACGATGCGGCGGTTGGCCGCGCGCGCTTCCTGGATCATCCGATGGCGGAACATCGGCGGCGTCATCAGGCCACCATTGGAGCGCGCGGTTGCAGGAGCAAGCGGGGTGAGGTCGATGTGATCGGCCACATGCTCGAGCAGCTTCTCCATGCGCTCGGCATCCTCGTGACGGACGCGACGGTCCATCGAGTTGAGGCGGACGGCGACGTCATAGGTCTGAAGCTCGGTGGTCAGCACCGGCAGGTCGCCGAAGCGAGGCGACAGGAACTCGGAAATCGACGGCGCCATCGGCTCGTCGCAGGTCAGCAGCAAGCCGGCGATCGGCATACCCGACGAACGCGCCAGCGTGGTGGTGATAATGATGTCGGAGCGATCACCGGGCGTGACCACAAGCGTGCCGGGCTTCAGGGCCTTCACGACCTTGTCCGGACTGCGGGCGCCAATGACGATTTCGCCAACGCGCGCCTTCTTGATGTCGCCGGGGCGAAGAATGCCAAAGCCGAGATCGCCGGCAACGTCGACGAGACGCGGAGCGTTGAGAGCCGGCTCATCGGAGGTAACGGCAAGCACCGGCACACCGATCTTGGCGGCCTCGAGCGCCTTGGCGAACTCTTCCGCCTTGACGTCGCCACCGCGAGCGCGACCGACGATCAGACCGGCGAACGGACGTCCCTCGGCCAGGAAGCGATGCTGGGCATCGGCGAGATCGCCGACAATGGACTTCACGGTGGCATCGAGGCCGGGCACCACCGGAATGATCTCGGCCGATAGCGACCGCCCCATGGCGATGTCGAGATCGATGGTCAGCGGGTGGGTGGTCGAGGGCAAAAGTCCCTCGACGACGACCATCGACCGATTGCCACGCGCTTCCTCGACCAGTTCCACGATCTCTTCGAGCAGCGTGAACAGGTTGCCGGTGCGGATCATTTCCTCGGCGCGCTCGGCCGGAATCGGATCGGGCGTGTTGAGGCCCAGAAGGGAACGGGCAAAGTGCACCGAGCGGTCAAGGCCGTCGGGATAGGACTCTGGGTCGGCAACCGGCTTGGCGAAGCCGACATCAAAGCCTTCGCGCTGGAAGGCACGGACGAGGCCGAGCGCCACGGAGGAGATGCCTTGCTGACTGGAGGTCGGCGCCAGGAAGAACGTGCGGTAAGAGGGTTTCGGAGTCATGATCTTCGTCCCTTTCGCATCAGGCGTTGGCAGGCAGGAGACCGGCGAGGCGGGCCGTATCCTCGGCGATCACGCGCTCTTCATCGGTCGGCACGACAATGGCCACCGGCTTCTTCGACAACGAAACGACGCCACTCTTGCCACCGTAGATCTTGGCATTGGCTTCTTCGTCGAGGTCGAGACCGAGGGCGGACAGGCGCTTCAGCGTCTTGGCCCGGATATAGGCGGAGTTTTCACCGATGCCGCCGGTGAAGGCGACAGCATCGAGACGCGGCAGAGCGGCGGTCAGGGCGCCGATGTAGCGGCACAGGCGGAAGACGAAGACGTCGAGTGTCTCTTCGGCCTGATGATTGCCGGCCTGCGCCGCCTCGGTCAGGGTGCGGCAGTCATTGGACAGTTCCGACAGGCCGAGGAGGCCGCTCTCGCGATTGACCATCTTCTCGAGCCCATCGACATCGAGGCCGGTCTTCTTGGCGATATAGGCAAGCGCACCGTAGTCGACGTCGCCGGTGCGGGTACCCATGACGAGGCCTTCCAGCGGGGTGAGGCCCATCGACGTGTCGACGCACTTGCCGTTGAGGACGGCGGTGGCTGACGAACCGTTGCCGAGATGGCAGACGATGACGCCGCTGTCGTTCGGATCGAGGCCCAGAAGGCGGATCGCCTCGCCGGAGACGTAGCGGTGCGAGGTGCCGTGGGCGCCATAACGACGCACGCCGAGATCGCGGTAATACTTGCGCGGCAGGGCGTAAAGGAAGGCCTCCGGCTTCATCGTCTGATGGAAGGCGGTGTCGAAAACGGCCACCTGCGTCAGCGACGGGAAGGCGTGGACGGCGGCGCGCATGCCGATGGCATGGGCCGGATTATGCAGCGGCGCGAAGGGGCAGGTGCCGATCTCCTCGATCATGGCGTCGTCGGTGATGATCCGGCTCTCGGTGAAGCGCTCACCGCCGTTGACGACGCGATGGCCGACCGCGGCCACGCGCTGGAACCAGCCGCGCTCCTTCAGGAAGGCCATCAGAGCGTCGACCGCGCCCTGATGATCGGTGGACGCCAGCGGCGCCTTGTTCTTCGTGCCGTCGACATCGAAGCGGATCGAGGCATCATTCTGACCGAGACGCTCGGCAAGACCGGAAGCCAGCGGCTGGCGTTCGCCGACCGGGTAGATGGCGAACTTCAACGACGAGGAGCCGCTGTTGATAACCAGGATCATGGGGGAGGATGTCGACATTGGCGATACTCTATCGATTCTCGTTGGATTGACCGAGGATACGGCGAGCGGCGACGCCCCCGTCATACCAATTCTCGTGGATTTGCGGCGAATATCCGAGATCGGGGGGATTTGGTATGCGGCCCACCCCGTACCGGAAATTCGGCCTGCAATGCCGACGAAGCATCGTCGAACCTAACGCAAGCCAATTTATATTTTCTTTTCATGGCTTTAACAAAAACTATCCCCCGCGTTCACGGAATGGCTCGGACAAGAGCAATGCGCAAGACGCAGACGAGCCGCCCGGCAGCGGCATAAGTATGCGCCGCCGAACAGCTTTTTTTAACGCGATGGATTACAAGACCGCTCTCAGCCGCGGCCGAAACGGTCCTTGAGATAGCCGTACAGGGCCCGGATGGCCTGCGCCTCTCCACCTTCCGGCTGCCCAGGCCGCGCCGCCGGCACCCAGGCGAAGATGTCCGCGTGCATCCAGGTCCTCGCCTTCTCGACGAAGCGACCGAGGAACAGCGCCGCAGTGATCGAACCGGCGAAGCCTCCGGGAGAGACGTTGTTGAGGTCGGCGATCTTCGACTTCAGGCCGTCTTCATAGGGCGCCCACAGCGGCAGGCGCCAGAGCGGGTCGCCAGCAACGAGACTTGCCGCCGAGAGGTCGGCGGCGAAAGCGTCGTCGCGGGTATAGAAAGGCGGGATATCCGGCCCCAACGCGACGCGGGCGGCCCCGGTCAGCGTAGCGAGATCGACAAGGAGATCCGGAGCCTCGTCGTCGGCGAAAGCCAGCGCGTCGGCCAGAACCAGACGCCCCTCGGCATCGGTGTCGCCGATCTGGACAGTAAGACCCTTGCGGGACGGGAAAACGTCGCCCGGCCGGTAGCTGGCGCCAGACACGGCGTTTTCCACGATCGGCAACACGACCCGCAGGCGCAGGTCGAAGCCGGCCTCCATGATCAGACGGGCCAGACCGAGCACATTGGCCGCGCCGCCCATGTCCTTCTTCATCAGCAGCATGTAGCTGCCACCCTTGATGTCGAGACCGCCGGTATCGAAGACGACGCCCTTGCCGACCAGCGACACCTTCGGAGCGTCGGGCCTCCCCCAGGTGAAGGTGATCAGGCGAGCAGGCCGGCTTGAGCCGCGCCCAACCGCCTCGACAAGCGGGAACTCGCGGGCGAGCAGATCGTCGCCGAGGTACTCCTCGAAGACCGCACCGTGGGCGGTGGCCAGGTCCCGGGCGACAGCCGCCAGTTCGGCCGGACCAAGATCGTTGGCAGGTGTGTTGACAAGGTCGCGCACCATGTAGATGGCGGCGGCGATCCGGTCGGCTTCCAGCCCCTCTTCGCCCTCCGGCAGGACGAGACGCGGCGTGTTGGTCTTCGGCTTCAGATAACGCTCGAAACGGTAGGATCCGAGTGCAAAGGCCAAGGCCGCTTCACCGACATTGCTCGGCCAGCCTTCCAGGCGATAGGTGCCGGCCGGCAATGCCGTAGCCAGCTTTCCGGCAAGGAGCGGCGGCCGAGCGCTTCCCTCGCGACCGAGGCCGAACAACACGGTTGCCAGCTCGCCTTCGGCGTTCGGCAGCAGAAGGACCGAGCCTTCATCGGCAGAAAAGGCATTGGCCTTTGCCCAGGCGGCGGCGCCGAGCTCGGCGAGCTTGGCGTCAAGGCCCTCGGCGGTGACGGCGTGGATGGAGACGGCGGGTTCATCGGCGGCGGCAAATGCGGGCAGCAAGAGAGCAAACTCCGGTTGAAATTCTTTTGAATGTAGAGAGACGGTCGGGCGGCGGCAAGGCGAACACATCAGCGCGCAAAGCAACGGATTAACCGGCCGTTAGGGTTAACAGATTACCAAAGATAGGCCCCAAGGCGGTGGAGCCGCCCCTCATCACGGTGAGATCGATGCTGTTTTCCGTCCGACGTTCCACGCTTCTCGCCCTGCTGCTGCCGCTGGCGCTCGCCTCTGCCGGGTGCTCCAGCAACAGACCGGTGCTCACGACCCGGGGCGATGTCTCGGTGACCGGTTCCGTGGATCGAATGACCGATGCGCAGATTGCCAACGCGGCGTCGGCCTGGGGCAAGCGCTACGACGCCGACCCCAAGAATCGAACCAACATCCTCAACTACGCCGCCGCCCTGCGCCTTGGGGGACGCACCGATCAGGCCGTTGCCGTCCTCGAGAAGGGCATGGTCGCCTCGCAGAACGATCCGGAAATGAGCGCCGCCTACGGCAAGGCGCTCGCCGCCAACGGCAACTTCGATCAGGCCCTCCGGGTCATCCGCCAGACCCAGAAGCCAGACCAGCCCGACTGGAAGCTCTACTCCGCCGAGGGCGCCATCCTCGATCAGCAGGGCAACCCGGCCGAGGCGCGCGCCGCCTATCAGAAAGCCCTGCAGATCGCGCCGGGCGAAGCCTCGATCTACAACAACCTTGCTCTGTCCTATCTCCTGGCCGGCGACGTCGCCAACGCCGAGAAGACATTGCGACAGGCGACGGCATTGCCGGGGGCGACAAGCCGCATCCGCCAGAACTTGGCGCTTGTACTGGGACTGCAAGGCAAGTTCAAGGAGGCCGACGCCATTGCCCGGCAGGAGCTGGACCCGGCGCAGGCTGAAACCAACGTCGCCTATCTCAAGTCGATGCTGAGCCAGACCAACACATGGCAGGAAGCCCGGAAAAAGGGCTGACGGGAGGAAACGCTGCCTGGGATCGTCAACCTCGCGGAGATCGCCTTCGACCCCGAAGACGACATCGATCGGACCGCGCCCGAGGGCTACGCGGCGCGCTTTGCCGCCATCGGTGCCCGGCTAGGCGCCAGGATGCTTGGCTGCTCGCTGATCGAGACAGCTCCGGGGTGCCGCGCCTCGCCCTTTCACAATCATCGATACAACGAGGAAATGTTCCTGATCCTGGAGGGCGAAGGGAACGTTCGCATCGGTGCCGAACGATATCCGGTTCGAGCCGGGGACATCATCTCCTGCCCCTCCGGCGGCCCGGAGACCGCCCACCAGATCGAGAATACCTCCGACACGCCGCTCCGCTACCTGGCAATTTCGACCAAGGCGGAGCCCGACATCGTCGACTACCCGGATTCGGGTAAGTTCCTGGTGACGGGCCGAATCTCGCCCGGCGACGCCACGCGCACCGAGCGCTTTCGCTTCATGGGTTGGCCGGAAGCGAGCCTCGACTATTGGGACGGCGAGAGCTGACGCAAAGGTTCACTCGCCGCGCGGTGGCGCATAGGCAGCCGGATCGACCGTGTTGGGGCGGCCGGGCAGGTCGAGCCGAGACATACGCGGCGCCGTGTCGGCGATCACCTTTCCATTCCGCACCACGCTGAGACGCGTCGGCTTCAGGCGGATCGCCTCCACCGTATCGCGCGCCTGAAGTACCACAAGGTTGGCGGCCTTCCCGACTTCAAGCCCGTAGTCCTCAAGCCCGATAGCTCTTGCCGCCCGGTCGGTGACGCAGTGGAACGCGGCGTCGATCGCATCGAGCGCCGTCATCTGGCCGACATGCACAGCCATGGACGCCACTTCCAGCATGTCGCCCGACCCCATCGAGTACCAGGGATCCATCACGCAATCATGGCCGAAGGCGACATTGACGCCGGCTTTCAGCAGTTCGGGCACCCGGGTCATGCCGCGCCGCTTCGGGTAGGTGTCGTGACGCCCTTGCAGTGTTATGTTGATCAACGGATTGGCGACGGCGTGGATACCGGCCTCCCGCATCAGCGGAATCAGCTTGGAAACATAGTAGTTGTCCATGGAGTGCATCGAGGTGAGATGGCTGCCCACCACCCTGCCCTGCAGGCCGGTGCGGATCGTCTCGGCTGCCAACGTCTCGATGTGGCGCGACAAGGGGTCGTCGCTCTCGTCACAGTGGAGATCGACCATCAGGCCTCGCTCGGCTGCGATCTCGCAAAGGCGGCGCACCGAGGCCGCGCCATCGGACATGGTCCGCTCGAAATGCGGAATGCCGCCGACGACATCGACGCCCATGTCGAGCGCCTTGAGAAGATTGCGTTCGGCCGTCGGTGACCGATAGAAGCCATCCTGCGGGAAGGCGACGAGCTGCAGATCGATATAGGGGGCGACCCGCTTCTTCACCTCAAGGAGTGCTTCGACGGCCAGAAGCCGGTCATCGCAGACGTCAACGTGGCTGCGGATGGCGAGCAGCCCCTGGCTGACGGCCAGATCGCAGTAGCGGAGAGCCCGCTCCACCACCGCCTCCTGGGTCAGGAGAGGCTTCAGTTCGCCCCACAGCGCGATGCCCTCCAACAGCGTGCCCGATCGGTTCATGCGCGGCAGACCGAGTGACAGCGTCGCGTCCATGTGGAAGTGCGGATCGACGAATGGCGGCGTCACCAGCCGCCCGGTCGCATTGACGGTCGAGCGAGCCGGTCCACCGATGGCCGGCCCGATGTCGACGATGCGACCGTCGCTGATGGCGATGTCGACACCGGTGCGGCCGTCGGCGAGATTGGCGTTTTCAATGAGTAGGTCGAGCATGGCGAGCCTCGGTCGGACGGAGTTCAGGAGGGCGCGTGGGCCGTCGGAGCCGCGTCGGTGTGATCCTTGAGATAGGTCCACAGGCGCTCGACTCGGGCGCGCACCTTGTCCATGTTGCGGTAGATGCGGATGCGCATCTCGATCACCGCCTCGGGATCGACGGCCACCAGCTTTCCCGACTCGATCTCCGCCTTGATTGTGTTCGCGGGGAGCCAGGCCACGCCGCGCCCGGTGATCGCCATGGTCTTGATCGCCTCGGCCATCGGGTTTTCGTAGATCTTGGCGAGATTCAGCGCTTCGCCGCGCTCGGCGAGAAGCACGGACACGAGCCGGCCGAGGAAGGTCTCCGGCGCGTAGGCAAGATAGGGGACCGGCTTGTCCGCCCCACCGGGGAGCGGGAACAACGGCGCCCCGGACTCATCAGGGGCCGATACCGGGATCACCCTGTCACCACCAAGGTCCAGGGAAGGGAAACGCTCGGGGTCGAGCAGCACCGGCACGCGCGGATGCTCGTAGGTGAGCAGGAAATCGCAATCGCCTTCCGCGAACATTCGAATGCTGTCGTGGAAGTTCTCGGTGATCAACCGGGCATGGATCGGCCCGAACCCCGCCTCGACATCCTTGAGCCACCACGGGAAAAAGGAAATCGACAGGGAATGCAGCGTCGAGAAGGTGAGAATGCCCTGCCCTTGCGCCCGCCCCGAACGCAACTCCGCGCGCTCGAGAAGGATGAGACGCAACACCTCCTCGGCAGTCTCGCGAAAACGACGACCTTCAGCGGTGAGCGTGGTCGGGTAGGTTGAGCGATCAACCAGCGGTACGCCGAGCCATTGCTCCAGCTGCTGGATACGGCGACTGAAAGCGGACTGCGTGACGCGGCGCTCCACTGCGGAGCGCGAGAAACTGCGCGTGTTGGCGAGGCTCACGAAATCCTCGAGCCACTTGATCTCCACGAACCGGTACTCCCCTTCGAGGCTCGCAGCCTCAACGCCCAACGGCGCGCCTGAAAAACGGTCACGCTCGTTATGTACGCAGACGGAAGGCAAAGTCGAGCCCCGTCGCCGGAGCAAATGCAGGAATGCACCGTCGGTGGATCCGACCGCGCACGGCACCTTTCGGCCTTGATGCAGCGAGACATTTCCGACCGGTCACCGGCCACCTGAAGATTTCAGCTCCGCCTTGCGAGAAAGCCTTCGATGGCCTCGACGACGAGGGCATGGTCCTCGTGCTGCGGCAGTCCCGATACTGTGGCGGTGCCGACGAGTCCGGTGCCGATCACCCTGATCGGGAAAGCGCCGCCATGGGCGGCATATTCGCGCGGATCGACGAGCATCGCCTCATGGAACGGCACGTCCTTCAAGGCCGCTCTTCTCCCCATGTAGTAAGAGGAGTGGCCGAAGCGCATGACAACGGCGTTCTTTCGGATGACCCACTCGTCGTTGTCGGCGCTGGTCCCAGGGAGCGCTACATGGAAGAGTTGCTGGCCGGCTCGCCTCACATCGATGGTGATCGGCAAGCTGCGGGAACGACCGAGCTCCACCATAAGAAGGCCGAGTTCGATGGCGGTTTCGTTATCGAAGGAGGGAAACTGCAGACGCTCTTCTTGCGCCAAGAGATCGTCGAGAAAATCCTGGGAAATAAACGTCATGGGCGCGTCCCCGCGAACTTTGCAGTGATAAGGCCGACCAGTGGCGGCAGATGCCTATAATAGACGGCGGCGAGCGCCACGGTATAGGAAAGACCGCCAATCAGCGTGGCGCCCACAAGACCAAGGGCGGTGTGCGGCCAATCTATCGCATAGACAACGCCCCCCATGATGGTCGTCGCTAGCGCGATGCGAACAGTGTCAAGCACGGGGACGCGGAAACCGCACAACCTGATGGCAATGGTGGCCGAAAGGGCCAGCGTCAGGCCTGAAGCGATCAGCGCGCCGATGACCACGCCGACGAGATAGTTCATCGAGAAGCCGACGACGGCTAGGCCCGCGGTGGCCACGACCTCGAACAGCCCGATAATGACCAGCAGTCCATATCGGCTGTCGAGCGTCAGCATCTGGCCGGTGGCGTGGGCATGATAGGCGCGGATCATGCCACCGAATGCCGCAAGCCCGAGAATCGACCGGGTCACGTCGCGATATGTCTCGGCGACAGCGAGGTCGACGAGAATGTCGGTAACAAGCCAAAGCCCCACCACCGAAGGGAGCAGCACGGCGGTGAGAAGGGCCGCGTTGACCTTGAGTTGTTCAAGCGCGGCATTGCGGTCGCCGGCATTGATCAGGCGGGAGGCGATCGGGAAAGCGGCCACGGACACCAGCATCGATGCGACGGAAGCCGAGCGTCGGCCGAGCCCCCAGCCAACCGCCATCAAGCCAAAGGCGGCCGAACCGCCGATGTAGTCGACAACATAGCGAATACCGTTCTCGCCGAACCATCCGATCCCGTTGACGGCCAACATTGGCCCACCATTCAGAATGGCCGCCTTCAAGATGGCAAGGTCGAGACGGGCCGTCTTGAGGCTCGCGCCGATCATCGGAAGTGCAATGGCGGTGCCAAGGGCCTGCATCGCCGCGTAGGCTATCAGAAGCTGGCCGGCGGAAGCACCGAAGAGCTCGATGGAGGCAATGCCCGCGACAAGGCCACCGACCGGGCCCGACGTCAACAGGAGCGTGTAGGCAAGAATCTTGTCCTGCGCTCTGGCCCGCTCGCCGAAGTGATTGTTGAGGCCGCGCGTCACGTAGTAGGCGGCGATGATCAGAAAGACGAGGAGAGGATCGCCGCGTCCGTCGAAAAAATGCATGGAGAGAGCGGCGGCGCCAAGCTCCGGAAGCGTCATCAGAACGAGAAGCGTCGTCTCGGTCTCAAGGTAGCGGCGGCGCCCGGCAACATTCTCCGACGGGGGCAGGAAGCGCAGCGTGTAGAAAGAAAACCAGGAGCGGCTCAACATGTAGGCCAGTTCCTGCGTCGAGGTGACGAGCACGAAGGTGGACATCTCGGCCGGCGACAACCACCAGGTCCAGATCATTACCGACAGGAACTGGGCGACCGGCGACAGGAACTGTGCCGGCAGATAGAGGAGCGTCTGACGGATCAGCATGATGACGACCTTTCCGGCGGCCGAAGGCGGCTGGCAAAGGCCGTGATGACGAGTGTGGTGAGCAGGCCAAGCTCGATCGACTTGGTGGAGAAGGAAGATACCGCCGTCGATATCAGGAAGTAGATGCCGAGCGGAAGGAGGACGGTTGCCCCGAAACGTCGGACCAGTTCGGCGAAAAAGGCGGCGAGCCCCATCAGAAAGAACAGTGTGACGAAGCCGCCATAATAGGCGATGAAGCCGATATAGGCGCTCTCGATGGCGATCGGCGTTCCGATCCTCGGCAGCATCGCCTTCACGGAAACAACATCCGGCGCGAAGATCACCTCCGACCAGGACATGTCGCGAAAGATCGACAACATGGCAACGCGCGCCATGGCGCTGCCGTCGTCATTGATGAAACGGCCAATCAGGCGGTCGACCATGCCGCCGTCGACGACCAGAACGGCACCGATCACCAGCAGCGTCGCGGCAAAGATGGCGGCAGCGGCCACCGGCAATGGAAAACGGCGTCCGAGCAACAGCCGAGCGCCCGAGAAGGCGGCAATGGCGAAAAGGGCAGCGGCCGACAGAACGATGGCGGTACGACCGCCAAAGAAAAACAGCGCTCCAAAGTGGAACACGACCAGAAGGAGACGCGGCACCGTTCGGAACGGCCCGACACCCAAGGCTAGCGATACCAGGCAAACCGTCGTGACCATGGCGTTCATCAAGGGATGGCCAAGCAGCGCCGTTGCCCGCCACTCCCATGTGAGCAGTTCGCCGTTGACATAGAGAGGGGTCAAACGGAAGCCGCTAAGCCCTTCGGCGTAACCGAGAGAGCTGTTGAGCACGAGGATGCCCTGCACGAGCAGTGCGACAAACCGCATCTCGCGCGGGTCCAGGCGGACGAGGGAAGCGAACAGGCAGGCCGTCATCACGAAGTTGTCGGTTACCTGGGAAATCGGCGTTTTCTGAACCCCAATGACCTGGAAAGCGAGAAGACCGATGGCGAGGAAGAGAACCACTAGGCCAGGGCTGTCCCGCCAACTGCGACCAAGAAATGGTCCGAGGCCACCGTCGACAACGATCCAGGCGACAAGCGCCAGAACGGACAGGTAGCTGGCCGGATGAATCTTGAGGAGCGGGCTGCCGCCCGCCGCGTCATAGGGGACGCCCAAGAGGTTGAGCATCGGTCCGGACAGAAGAAAGAGAGCGAGCACGGACAGAACCGTCAGCCCCACCGCGAACGGTCGGACGTCGATCGCAAAGCCGGCACTGCCGGCGCGATAGGAAACGGGAAGCTGAAAAGCCCGCAATGCCATACTGAGGTCGATCCCGTGGGTGAAACCTTCTGAAAACTTGAGTGGGATCGTCACGACTGCATGGTTAACTCGCGGTCTTCGCGAGGAGGATCGGTACCTCTATTTCGATCGACATCGTTCACGTTTCCTTAAGCGCGCCGCCCTATGGTTAACAAGCTGCAAACACGGGCGGATAAGCAAGTTGAACAGCCTCATCATATCCGATGACCAGAGCACTGTTAGGCGGGCGGCCGAGGAAACACGCCGCCCGGGCGAGGTCGACATCGGCCTGTTGCTTTCCATTCTTTTCCGTCAGTGGCGGCTGATTGCGCTGGTCACGCTGCTGTTTGTCGGCGCAGGCTTTGTCTATGCGACGTTTGCCCCCAGGGTTTGGCAGTCGACGGCCAGGGTGTTGCTCGACCCCAGCGACAAGCAGGTCGTGGCCGTGCCTGGCCTTTCGCAGCCAATGCAGGGCGTCGATGCTGCCTGGGTCGACACCCAGGCCAATGTCGTCACGTCCGCCTCGATCCTCTCGACGGTCATCGATACGTTGGGGCTCCAAAGCGACGCGGAGTTCGGGGGCAGTCGCGACGAAACACTGAGGGCGCTGGTCAAGGCCATCAAGGTTGAGCGCGCCGACCAGACCTATGTCCTCGACATTTCGGTTCGCAGCAGAGCCGCCGACCTTTCCGCTCGCATCGCCCAGGAACTGGCCGAAGCGTTCGTCGCAAACCAGGTTGAGGTGAAGCAGGCTGCGGTCCGCGAGGCGAGCAACCTCATCAACCGACAGCTCGACGACCTCAGGGCGAAGGCACGGACCGCCCAGGAAAAGCTCGAAGCCTACCGCCGGAATCATGGAATTCTCACGGCAAACGGCCGGTCCGTGGACGAGGATACGTTACGCCAGCTCAACGACGCCTATGTCGCCGCCCGCGTACGCACCCAGGATGCCAAGGCCCGTCGCGACAAGATCGCCGCCGCCCGCGCCGGTGGATCGGACGCCGCTCTGACGGGCATAGATTCCACGGTCCTGAGTCGCCTTAAAATCGAACGGGCACTCGCCGCTCGTACGGTTGGCGAGCTTGGTCAGGACCTCGGCCCGAACCATCCCCGCATGGTCGCGGCGCGTGCCGATCTCGTACGCGCCGAAGCCCAGATCGAAGGTGAGCTCAAGACCCTCTCTGTCAGCGCCGATGCCGAATACCAGGTGGCGGCGGCCTCCGAAGCAGCTGCGCGAAAGGCGCTCGACGATGCTGGCGCCGTGGTCACCGACACTAGCGAGCGGACCATTGAGCTGCGCGAACTCGAGAACGAAGCCTCTCTGCGCGCCGACATGTACAAGACCTATGTCGCGCGTACCGAGGAAATCACCTTGCAGGCCAATACGCAGGTATCGGATGCCCGCGTCATCGCACCAGCCAGCATTCCGCTGTATCCCTATGCACCACGTCAGACCCTCGTTCTGGCCCTTTGCGCCATTGCCGGTCTTGGTCTGGCTTTGACCATCGCCGTCTATCGCGGCCGCCGGTATTTGCCGGAATATCGGGAGACAAGCGATGAAGCCTTCGCGGCGCCCACGGACACCGGCTCGCTGCCTCTGCCTCCCCGCGAAGACCTGACGTCACCGCCAGAGCTGGAGACACCGCCAGAAGAGGATGCGTCCGGCACGCAGGCACCGGCAGTTCCGGTAGAGGATGAGACTCTTCCCGGCAGTGCCGCGGCAAAAGAGCCCGTAGCGCCATCAGTTCTTGCGGAGTTCACCGTCGCCACGCGCGCTTTCGAGCGCGACCTTCGCGGTCGGTCAGTCGGCCGGATGCCGCGCGACATCCTGACGAGCGCCCTTACCGACGGCGACGGCCTGCCCAGCCAGACCTCCTCCGAGGCTTTCGGAGCACTCGTTCGCAAGATCACGGCGGCGGCCGGCGCGTCGCGTCTGGTCCTCGTGCTCGGCGCCGACCACGGCCCGGCGGCGGCAACCATCGCCTTCGGTCTCGCCCACGTGCCGACCAGGGACGGCGTTCTGCTCATCGATGCATCCTGGGATGAGCTGCCGCTGCATCGTGCCTATGTCGACGAGGCGATACCCGGCGTCATCGACGTCATAGCCGGCAGGGCCGACGCGACCAGCATCGCCGTTTGCGAGGAAGGGCCCGACCTGACGCTCATCGGCGTCGGCGGCCCGGACTCGGCGGACGATATCGCCGCCGACGTCGGCCGTGTCGCCGATTTCGTTGACAAGCTGGCCGAGGATTTTGGTCGCATCATCCTGCATTGCGGGCACCGCCACTCGCCTGAACTGTTCCAGGCGCTTCTTGGCCGGGTTGACGCCGTGCTGATCGTCGCCGACGCGATCATCGAGCAGGACGACGAGGCGGCGGAAATGGTCCGCGATCTCGCCAGCATACTGCCCGCGTTCACCGGCGTGGTACTGGTGCACGAACGTACCGACACTCTCGCGGTGGCCGAGCGCGCCTGACCCTACCCGCGAGGCAGATGGGACGCCCCTTCGCCTCGATTTTGCACGCCTTTGGTGGTGGCAGAGCGACCGCAAGCACGCCTTGCGGCCCTTCCGATCGAAACAAATCGGCATTTCATTACAATTTGAAGGATCGGATAAATCCGTATTGAACCGCGGTCGATCTAGGTTGCGTCGAAGGGAAGGCCATGTCGACAGCTTGGCATTTTCCGGAAAACGCAATTCGCTGGGAGGCGAGGATGGGGCCTTGATGGTCCGTCGTGTGTCTCCGGCGTCGGGATGGCGCTTGACGCGCCGGAGAGTCGCCAATGTCAGGTCTGTTTATCGATCGTCCGGTTTCGACCGAAGCCGCAAAGTCTGCAGAATCCGGCCGCACACCCGAACCGATCGCTACGATCGACACGATACGTGTGAACATCGGGAAGCAGGCCGACCTCGTTCATCTCGTCACCTTTGACGCTTTGACAGGCAGGGGCGGCACCGTCTTCACGCTGAACCTCGACCATCTCGTCAAACTGGAGCATGATCCGGCCTTCCGCGCCGCATACGATCAGGCGACATACATCTCGGCCGATGGCGCCCCGGTTGTCGCCATGGCGCGCCGGCAAGGAGCGAGCCTCGTCCGCGTCACTGGCGCCGATCTTGTGCGCCCACTCTGCGGGGCGGCGGCTCTTGCGCGTGTTCCCGTGCATTTCTTCGGTACGAGTCCGGAGACGCTCGCCACCAGCGTGGCCGTACTCCGCTGCGAGTATCCGCGCCTTGTCGTTGCCGACTTCGAGAGCCCCCCCTACGGCTTCAGTCCTTTCGGCGTGGACGCCCGAGCCGCGGCCGAACGCATCGCATCGAGCGGCGCCCGAATCTGCTTCGTGGCGCTCGGCGCCCCCAAGCAGGAGATTTTCGCCGAGTTTGCCCGGCGGTGGGCGCCCGGCGTGACTTTCGTCTGCATCGGGGCCGCGCTCGATTTCATTGGCGGTCGCCAAAGCCGGGCACCGGAAGTGCTCCAGGCAGCCGGTCTCGAATGGCTATGGCGACTCGTTCACGATCCACGCCGCCTCGGAAAGCGCTATGCGCTGTCGGCGCTCTACCTCATGCGCTACAACGCGCGCAGCCTGGCAGGTCGGTTGTGGCGACGGCGCTCGACCCCGGTTTCCGGCAAAACGACTGGTGAGGAGTGACCATACGATGACGCATCGCATCACACTCTTCCACTCGATCGACCCGCGCGGCGGCAAGGTCGGCGGTGTCGAAACACACGTTCGGCTGATGTTGTCGCGTCACCCCGACAACGTGTCGGTCCTCCTCGTCGGCATCGACGAACGAGGCGACCTTGAAATCGGCAAGCCGGTGCAAATCGACTTCGAGGGGCGCCGCATCGACTTCCTGCCGGTGGTGCATATCCCCGGCGAGACGATGCACGCGGCGGCAAAGAGGATCACCGAGTCGGTGACGCTGCGCTTCACCCTCGGCATCATGCGTCATCTCCTGACCATTCGCCGCCTCTCCGCCGGCGAGACCGCCTCGACCGAGATCGAGCGCTTCGAGCAGGCGATTCCTGCCCGCCTGCTTGGCCACCCGGTGGTGCAACTCGTGCACAACGAGGAGACCAAGGGCGACAAGATGGACAGCCTTCTTGGCCGTCACTTCTGGCTTCACCGCCTCAGCGAGAAGATCGGCCTGGCGCTTGCCACCCGTGTCGTCGGTGTCAATCCCAACATCATCGCCCGCTACGAACGCGAGATGCCCAGGGTCGCGCGCAAATCAGAGTTCATGACCGTCTCGGTCGACACCGAGCGCTTCCCAGCCGCCCCCTTCCCCTCAAGCGACGTGTTTCGCGTGGTGTTCGCTGGCAGGCTCGACGCCTTCAAGGATCCGCCCTTGATGTTCGAGACGTTGCGGCGGCTCCATGCCAAGCTCGACGGCAAGCTGGAGTTCCATTACGTCGGCACATCCGACCCGCACCGCGACAAGGAGTTCGCCGCCATCGAGCCCTTCACCATTCGCCACGGCTTCCAGACCGGCGACGGCGTATCGGCGATCATGCGCAACTGCCACAGCGGCATTCTCACCTCCTACTTCGAGGGCATGCCCTGCTACCTTCTGGAGACGCTTTCGAGCGGCCGTCCGATGGGAGCGATCCGGCTGCCGCAATACGACCCGCTGATCGAGACGGGTGTATCTGGCTTCCTTGTCGAACGGCCAGAAGACCGCGAGGCGGCCGCCGAGGCAATGGCCAACAGCTTTGCGCGCTTGGCGGCGGATATCGCGGCCGGTCGGCTCGCCCCCAAGACGATCCGCGCCAAGGTGACGCCTTACTCGGTCGCCGTGCAGATGCCGAAGCTGTTCGAGCGGCATATCGCACTCGGCCGTGCCGGCGCTCCGCTCCGTCAGCCGGTTGCCGCCAGACCGGTGAACAGCCGCTCCCACTGATCGAGGCCGGCCTCGGCCGAGAACTCTCGCGCCCGGGAAACACCCGGGCCGGGGTCGGGCGCCGCTGCCAGCGCCCGGTCGAGTGCCATCGCCATCGCGGTGGCATCACCGACCGGAACGAGCGTGCCGTAACGTCCGGCCAGAATCTCCCGAGACCCTTCGCAGTCGGATGCCACGACCGCGAGACCTGCGGAAAGCGCCTCGACAGTGGTCATGCCGAAGGCTTCGGTGCGCGAAGGCACGGCCGCGACGCTCGACCGGCCGTAGACCTCTGCTGCCGACGAAACCCGCCCGAGAAAGCGGACCCGGTCGCCGATGCCAAGGGCTGCCACCTGTTCGGCCAGCCTCTCTCGCTCCGGTCCGTCGCCGCCGATGATGAGGGTCGCGCCAGGAGTCGTCAGGCGAGCGAAGGCGTCGACCAGCACGTCCATGCCCTTCTCTCGCGACAAGCGGCCGACGGCGCCGACGGTCGGGGGGCGAGCGGCGATCTCCTCGGGGGTGGCGGCAGCGAGCAATGGCACCGGATTGTAGATGCGCTCCGTCCGAGCCTTCGGGGCATGCCAGCGTTCGACGAGCGCCCGAACGACGCCGTCGGAGACGCCGACGAAGCGTCGCACCAAAGGTACGAGCACGGGCAAACCATAAAAGCCGAAGGCCGACAGGCGGCCCGTCTTGTACTCCTCGAACCCGTGATATGAAAAGACGAGCGGCGTCCGTGACAGGGCGAGCGCCTTGGCGACTGCCAGCTTGACGCAGGAAACAGATACGGCGCCGGCGACCACGTCGAAACGGCGGGTCCGAAGCAGCCGGGCGAGCCGCAGCACCGCGACAGGGTGGTGCTTGCCAACCTCGATTGCGTCGACAGCTGGATCCACGCCATCGTTGGCCGTGGTTTCGTCGAAAGCAAAAGTGACGCGGTGGCCGCGGGCCGCAAGACCGTTGGCGAGAATGGCCCAAACACGTTCGGCACCGCCGCCACCGGAGGCGCGGGTGTAAAGAAGGATTTCAAGCTTCCGCATCGTGTCTCCAGACCGGCAAGAGCCGGCACGAGGTTAGCCTTGGTGCACTCGCTCGGCCAAGCGGGTAAATAAGAGACGGTGCCGGGAAATTGCCCGGCCATTCTCGCCAAGGGCACGGGGATCGGCTATCGAAACTCAGCATTCGTGGATGTCTGCGGAGTTCCCGTTGTCCGTCGCGCTTCTGACCCGCCGTGCCGTCGGCTCCACCGCCGGCCTCGGTATATTCATGATGTTCTTCGGCGACTTCATGTTCGCCGTCAATGACATCATGGGCAAATGGCTGGCGGACACCTACTCGGCCGGCCAGATCGTGCTGGTGCGGTCGCTCGCCGCGCTCGTCATACTCTCCCCCATGCTCCTGAAGGGTGGCGTGCCGAGCCTCGTCAGGATCGAGAAGCCGGGGCTGCAGTTGTCCCGCGTCGGGCTGGCAACAGCCGAGCTCGTGTTCTTCTACATGGCCGTCCGCTTCCTGCCTCTCGCCGACGTCATGACGTTTTATCTGGCCGGGCCGATTTACGTCGCCGCCGTCTCCCCCTGGCTACTTGGCGAGCGGGTGAGCGGCCGCCAGTGGCTGGCGATCGCCGTCGGCTTTGTCGGCGTCGTTCTCGTGCTGCGCCCCGGCTCGGGCAGCCTGTCCTGGCCGGCGCTGGTCTCCATAGGGGGCTCCCTCTGCTACTCCATGATGGTGGTGCAAAGCCGCCAGCTCCGAGGCACGCCCGATCGGGTGCTCGTGTTCTGGCAGACGATCGGCGCTCTCCTCATCGGCGCCGTCCTGGCTCCCTTCGGCTGGGTGACGCCGGGCCCTGTCGACCTCTTGATGCTCATCGCCCTCGGCGTCATCTCGATGACGGCCCATCTTTGCATCGCCCGGTCGCTCAAGCTGGCGCCTGCTGCCGTGGTGGCTCCGATCCAGTACACGCTTTTGCTGTGGGCGGTCCTGTTCGGCTGGCTGGTGTTCGGCGACCGGCCGCACCCGTTGATGCTGGTGGGCGCGGCGGTGATCGTCGTGGCCGGGCTCATGGTGGTCGGCGGGCGCGACCGGCACAATGGCGTAACGGAAGAAGCCGACTGATACCCTGTCGATTGTCGGCGAATGCCGCTATGATCAGTTTCAACGAGTCCAGTCCTTTCAGGAGGTTGTCTTCATGCGGTCTTCGGTTCCCGTCCTTGCAGCGTTGGTTCTCGGACTGCCGACATTCGCCACGTCCGGTCTCGCCGCAAGCTGCAGCGCCAAGGGCGACGGCTTTGGAGCGTGGCTCGCGGGCTATTCGAAGACACTGGTCGAGGCCGGTCTTCCGGCCGATGCCGTACGGTCGTCTCTGTCGGGCATATCTTTCGATCCGGCGGTGATCCGGAAGGACCGTGGACAGGGCGTCTTTTCGCAGACGTTCGCCGAGTTTGCCGGCCGCATGGTCAACAAGAACCGCCTGACGGTCGGCGCCCAGAAGATCAAGGCGAACGCCGATCTTTTCGGTCGAATTCAGGCTCAGTACGGCGTGCCGCCGCAGGTGATCGTCGCCGTCTGGGGGCTAGAGAGCGACTTCGGCGCCAATACCGGCGACTTCCCGACCCTGCAATCGCTGGCGACGCTGGCCTACGACTGCCGCCGGCCGGTCATGTTCCAGAACGAGTTGCTCGATGCCGTCCAGATCGTGGCGCGGGGCGACCTTAGCCCGGCCGAGATGAAGGGAGCCTGGGCCGGCGAACTCGGCCAGACGCAGTTCCTGCCGTCCAACTATCTTCGCTACGCCGTCGATTTCGACGGCGACGGCCGCCGCAACCTCATCAAGAGCGCGCCCGACGTTCTGGCCTCCACCGCCAACTATCTGCAGTCGCTCGGTTGGGCGAAGGGGCAGCCCTGGCTCGTCGAGGTCGACATCCCCGCCCAGCTGCCGTGGGATCTGGCCGACCTGCCGATCAAGAAGCCGGTCGCCGAATGGCAAGCGATGGGCGTGCGCGCCGCCAACGGCTCGATTCCCGACGGACTTGCTGCGCTCTACCTGCCAATGGGGCGCTTCGGACCGGCCTTCCTCGCCTATCACAACTTCGACGTCTATCTCGGCTGGAACGAGTCGCTGGTCTACTCGACGACCGCCGCCTACTTCGCCACAAGGCTCGCTGGCGCTCCCCCGGTCGGTGCCGGCAACGGCAAGGTCGAGGCTTTGGGCGCTTCCGACATCGCCTTCATCCAGGGCGCGCTGACGGCAAAGGGCTTCGACGCCGGTCCCAAGGACGGAAAGCTCGGCCAGCGGACGCGCGAGGCGGTGCGAGGCTTCCAGTTGAGGGCTGGCCTGCCGGCCGATGGCTGGCCGGATTCGGCGCTGGTCCGGGCTCTCAGGTGATCTCCATTCCGGACCGTTTTTCGCCGCCGCTACCCATCGACGCGGTGCTGGACAACGTCCGCGCATCACTAGAAACCAGCCCCCGCCTCGTTCTCGTCGCCGCCCCCGGCGCCGGCAAGACGACGCGGGTGCCATTGGCGTTGCTCGGTGCACCGTGGCGTCGGGGCAAGCTGCTCGTCGTTGAACCGCGCCGCATTGCGGCCCGCGCCGCGGCGGCGCGCATGGCCGAAAACCTCGGCGAGAACGTCGGACAAACGGTCGGTTACCGGGTCCGGATGGATTCGAAGATCTCGGCAAACACGGTGATCGAAGTGATTACCGAAGGCGTGTTCACGCGCATGGTCGTCGAGGACCCGATTCTCGAGAGTGTATCGGCGGTCCTGTTCGACGAGTTTCACGAACGCTCGCTGGACGGCGACCTCGGTCTTGCGCTTGCCCTCGACGGAGCGGCGCTCAGGGATGACCTGAGGATCGTCGTCATGAGCGCCACACTCGATGGCGGGCGCGTAGCGTCTCTCCTCGGCGGCGCGCCAGTTGTCGAAAGCGCCGGTCGCACCTTCCCGGTCGAAACTCGCCACATCGACCGCGATCCTCTCCTCCGCTTCGAGGATCAAGTAGCCGAGGCGACGCTAAGAGCGATACGGGAGGAAGACGGTTCGGCTCTTGTCTTCCTGCCGGGGCAGGCGGAGATACGGCGTGTCGCCGAGCGGCTCGAGGGTCGTCTGCCGCTCGGCGTTCGCCTTGCGCCGCTCTACGGGGCACTGACCGCTGCCGAACAGGATTTCGCCATCCGCCCCTGCCGACCGCCGGACCGCAAGGTGGTGCTGGCCACGGCGATCGCCGAGACATCGCTGACGATCGACGGCGTGCGCCTCGTCATCGATGGCGGCCTCTCTCGCGTACCCAGGTACGAACCGGACACTGGCCTGACGAGACTCGAGACGGTGCGTGTCTCCCGCGCCTCGGCCGACCAGAGGCTCGGTCGCGCCGGCCGCACCGAGCCTGGCGTCTGCTGGCGGCTCTGGAACGAAGGGCAGACGGCGGCGCTGCCACCCTATTCGACGCCGGAGATTCTCGAGGCCGACCTCAGCCAACTGGCTCTCGACCTCGCCGCCGTCGGCATTCGAGACCCTGCCACGCTCGCCTTTCTCGACCCTCCGCCCAGGCCGGCCTGGAACGAGGCGCAGGAGCTGCTGCGCGGCCTCGAGGCGATCGACGACGACGGTCGCATCACTGCGGAAGGCAAGGCGCTGGCTCGTCTGCCCCTGCCACCGCGCCTCGCCCACATGATCCATCGCGCTGCCGAGCTTGGAGCGGGGCGGATGGCAGCCGACATCGCCGCGATCCTGACCGAGCAGGGTCTCGGCGGCGACGCGACCGACCTCGCCGACCGCCTCCAGCGCTTCAAAGCCGACCGAGGACGACGGGCGACGGATGCGCGCGCCATGGCCGCGAGATGGGCAAAGCTTGTCGGAGGGGACGAGGTAGCTCAAAAGATCTCGCTGTCCCCCGGCGGCATTCTCTCGTTCGCCTATCCCGACCGTGTTGCCGAAGCGCGCGGACAACGCGGTACGTTTCGCCTGGCAAGCGGTCGTGGCGGCATGCTCGAAGACTACGATCGGCTTGCGAAGGAAGACTTTCTGGTGGTCGCCGATCTCGCCGGCAAGGCCGAGCGAGCGAGGATCCGACTGGCCGCGGCCATTTCCCGCGACGAAATAGAGACGCTGTTTGCCTCCAGGATCGTCGCCGAAACCGCCTTGCAGTTCGACGCGACGGCCCGTGCCGTTCGAGCTCGGCGCATCCGTCGGCTCGGAGCGGTGAAGCTCGCCGAGGAGCCAATGGCCGCGCCGGCCGACGTGGAGACTGTCACAGCGCTTCTGTCCGGCGTTCGACGCGTTGGGGTTGACCGTCTCGGCTGGTCAAAGGACCAGCGGCGGCTGAGAGAACGCTCCAGCTTTCTCAACCGCACCGTGGGCGAGCCCTGGCCGGACCTTTCCGACGGCGCGCTCGCCGAGGAGCTCGACGACTGGCTCGCCCCGTTCGTCGACGGCTTGACCCGTTTCGACGACATCGACGCGGCTCTGCTTGGCGCGGCTCTGGACCGGCTTGTCCCCTATGGTCTTCGACAGGACATGGACCGGCTGATGCCGAGCCATTTCGAGGCGCCGACCGGCAGCCGGGTCCCCATCGACTACGCGGCAGACGGCGGACCTGCCGTTGAGATCCGTGTACAGGAGCTGTTCGGTCTCGATCGTCATCCGGCCATTGCCGGCGGGCGCGTGCCGCTGACCCTTGTGCTCACTTCGCCGGCTCACCGGCCGATCCAGACGACCAAGGACCTGCCCGGCTTCTGGCGAGGCTCGTGGAAGGACGTCGCCAAGGATCTCAAGGGGCGCTACCCCAAGCACCCCTGGCCGGAGGATCCGCTGGCCGCCGAGCCGACGCGTCGGGCCAAGCCGCGCGGCGCCTGATCAGCGGACGTTCAGCGTGACGTCATAGGTCGTGTAGGTGTAGAGCTTTTCGGACGTGTCGACGGCATAACCCAGGCTGACTTTCAGATGATCCGTGCCTCTGAACCCCTTGGCCGACGTGTAGTAGATCTTCGTGCCCACGAACTTCCGCCCCTGGCAAGGCGGTTGGGTGGCGATGAATGTCTCCCGGCGCACAACCAGCTTGCCGTGTTCCGGCTCCTTCAAGACCTTGGTCCTGAACTGGCCGGACGAAACGCAGTTGTCCGTGTAGATGTACATTTCCCTGTACTCGGTCCGCCCGGACCTGACGTCGAAGCGTAGATCTTCGGCATGAGCAACTGTGATCAGCGGCAGCATGGCCGCAACGGCAACAAGAGAACGCATGAACGAGTACCCCCGACACAATCCGATGCGCCCACGCAAAGGACGGCTCCAACCATAGCTGTTATCAGGGGTTGCGTAGCGTAGCAAATACCGCCGGTCCCACTCCATCGCTTCAGCCTGAGAACAGTCCTGCCGCGCGGATTTCCAGCGCGGCGCGGTCACCGATGCGAGGCGGCTCGCGGTCGGCGGGCGTCAACGCCTCGATCACCGCCTCGGTGCCGTCGGCACGGAAGCCGATGCGGCGCGACGACCCCGAGCGATGCAAAGAGACCACGGTTGCCCAAAGGCCATCGCCGTCGCGTCGGAAGGCAACATGCTCGGGGCGAACATAGAGTTTCGCCGGCCCGTCGAAGAGGAGCGGCGGCAGCTTTGGAATCGAAACCTCCTGCTGTCCAACGAAGGGACGCCCCCTGTCGACCCGGACGTCGAGGCGGACCGACTCGCCGATGAAGTCGAACACGAAGGGGGTCGCCGGTCGGTCGTAGACATCCTCGGGCGTACCTTCCTGTTCGATCTTGCCGTTGCTCATGACGACGACGCGATCGGCGAGATCCAGAGCCTCTTCCTGATCGTGCGTCACGAACAGGGTGGTATGACCGGTCCGGTCGTGGAACTCCCTCAACCACAGACGCAACTCCCTGCGAACCTTGGCATCGAGGGCGCCGAAGGGTTCGTCGAGCAGCAGCACGCGCGGTTCGACGGCAAGGGCCCTGGCGAGCGCCACCCGCTGGCGCTGTCCGCCGGAGAGCTGGCTCGGGTAGCGGCCGCCGTAGCCGGACAGCTGGATCAGGGCGAGCAGTTCTTCAACCTTGTCGGAAATGGCAGCCGCCGACGGTCGCGTCCGGCGAGGGCGCACCCTCAGGCCATAGGAGATGTTGTCCGCAATGGTGAGATGCTTGAAGAGGGCATAGTGCTGGAAGACGAAGCCGATCTGTCGTTCCTGCACGCTCTTGAAGCTGGCGTCCTCGCCACCGAACAGGATCTGCCCACCTGAGGGAATTTCGAGACCGGCAACGCAGCGCAGAAGCGTCGTCTTGCCCGAGCCGGACGGTCCCAGCAACGCCAGGAGTTCGCCCGAGGCGACCTTGAGGTCGACGCCATGAAGAGCCGCCGTACTGCCGAACGTCTTCGTGAGATTGCGAATGTCGAGTTCCATCGAGGACTCCGTCAGTGGCGATGGCCGGCGGCGAGATCGCCGGCATAGCGGTGTTCCAGCCAGGATTTGACGCCGAGCGTCACCAGCGCCAGGGCGGCGAGCAGCGAGGCGACAGCGAAGGCGGCGACGAATTGGTACTCGTTGTAAAGGATCTCGATGTGCAGCGGCATGGTGTTGGTGTAGCCGCGGATATGCCCCGAAACCACCGACACCGCGCCGAACTCGCCCATGGCGCGGGCATTGCAAAGTAGCACGCCGTAGAGAAGCGCCCATTTGACGTTGGGCAAGGTCACCGTCCAGAACATGCGCCATCCGGAGGCGCCGAGCGTCAACGCCGCCTCTTCATCGGTGTCGCCGAGTTCCTCCATCAGCGGGATCAACTCCCGGGCGATGAAGGGGAAGGTGACGAAGATCGTCGCCATGATGATCCCCGGCAGGGCGAAGATGACCTGAATGCCAGCCGACTGAACCAGCCCCCCCAGGAGGCCGTGACTGGCGTAGAGCAGGACATAGACGAGACCGGCAACCACCGGGGATACCGAGAATGGCAGGTCGATCAGCGTGACGAGGAAGGCCTTGCCGCGAAAATCGAACTTGGCGATCGCCCAGGCTGCCGAAATGCCGAAGACGAGGTTGGCCGGCACGGCAATGGCTGCCACCATCAAGGTGAGGAGAATGGCGTCGATGGCCGCCGGATCTGCGAAAGCGGCAAGGAAGGCGCCTCCTCCCTTGCGGAAGGCCTCCATGAAGACCGTAATCAGCGGCAGCAGCAGGAACAGTCCGAGAAAACCCACCGCCAGACCGATGAGCAGGCGCCTGACCCACGGAGCCTCCTCCGTTGGCAGACGTCGCTGCGACAGGCGAGCGGCAACGCCCCCGGTGGATGTCGCCTCCTTGAGCGACACGGCGGCAGCGATGGAACCGTCAGACATGACCATACCTCGCGCGCGCCCGGGCCTGGATGAGATTGATGAGAAGAAGCGTTCCGAAGCTGATCGTCAGCATGATGGCAGCCACGGCCGTGGCGCCGGCATAGTCAAACTCTTCCAGCTTTATCACGATGAGCAGCGGGGCGATTTCCGACACGTAGGGGATGTTGCCGGCGATGAAGATGACCGAGCCGTATTCGCCGACCGCTCGGGCGAAGGCCAGGGCGAAGCCGGTCAGGATGGCCGGGCTGAGCACGGGCAGAACCACCGATGCAACAGTTCTGAGCCGTCCGGCGCCGAGAGTCGCGGCTGCCTCCTCGAGTTCGCGGTCGACCTCGGCAAGCACCGGCTGCACCGTGCGGACGATGAAAGGCAGACCGACGAAGACCAGCGCCAGGAAAACACCCAACGGCGTGAAGGCGATCTTGAAGCCGAAGACGGCGGCCACGGATCCGATCCAGCCTTTCGGTGCATAAAGAGCGGTCAGCGCAATGCCGGCCACCGCTGTCGGCAGCGCGAAGGGCAGGTCGATGATGGCGTCGAAGAAGCGACGCCCCGGGAAGTCGTAGCGCACCAAAACCCAGGCAATCAGCAGACCGAAAGGCACGTTGAAGGCGGCGGCGGCGAAGCTGGTGAGGAAGGAAAGCTCGAGCGCCGACAGCGTACGGCTGTCGAACGCCAAAGCAAACAACTCACTCACTCCCAGCGAAGATGCCCGGAAGAGCAAGGCGCCAAGCGGCAGGAGCACGATCGCCGTGAGGTAGAGGAGCGTGAAGATGATCGTCAGGCGAAAGCCCGGCAGGACGCTCGGCTTGACAAAGGGCGCGGTGAGGGTCATCGGCCTCGCTTTCAGGGGAAGCTGGCGGGCCGGATCTCCCGGCTCGCCAGGGGCAAGGTCTTGTTCGGACAGTGGAGAGAGAAACCCGGGAAGCGTCATCGCAATCCACAAGGGCATCCCTTCATTTGGCACTGTGGGCACGCATGCCGTCAGCGATTTCCTTCACCGCCCCGGCCGATAGATCTGATCGAACACGCCGCCGTCGCCGAAATGATAGGGCTGTACCTTTGCCCAGCCGCCGAAAATCGGATCATCGATGCTGACCAGCTTGAGCTCGGGGAACACTTTCAGGAGCTCCGGATCGACCAGCTTCGGCTCGGATGGGCGATAGTGAAACTTGGCCGCGAGCGTCTGCCCTTCGGCCGAGTAGAGGTACTCGAGATAGGCACGGGCTTCCTTCTCGGCGCCATTGGCCTTGGCGTTTCCGTCAACGACAGCGACTGGAGGCTCGGCGAGGATCGACTGCGGCGGCACCACGATATCGAACTTGTCGGAACCGAACTCGTCGAGCGCCAGAAAGGCTTCATTCTCCCAGGCGAGCAGCACGTCGCCGAGTTCGCGTTGGGCAAAGGTGACGGTCGAGCCGCGAGCACCGGTATCGAGCACGGGCACGTGCTTGTAGAGCGTGGCAACGAACTCACGGATTCTCGCCTCGTCGCCGCCATACTGACCGGCCGCCCAGGCCCAGGCCGCAAGATAGTTCCAGCGGGCGCCGCCCGACGTCTTCGGATTGGGAGTGATCACCTCGATGCCATCCTTGACGAGATCGCCCCAGTCATGGATGCCCTCGGGGTTGCCCTTGCGAACCATGAAGACGATGGTCGAGGTGTAGGGTGAGGAGTTGTGAGGCAGCTTGCCGCGCCAGTCGGCCGGGATCTTGCCCGTTCTCTCGGCAATGGCGTTGATGTCGCTTTCAAGCGCCAGCGTCACCACATCGGCCGGCAGGCCATCGATGACGGCACGCGCCTGCTTGCCGGACCCGCCGTGGGAAACGCGAATGGCGATATCCTCGCCGGTTTCCGCCTTCCAGTGGGCGGCGAAGGCAGCATTGTAGGCCTCGTAGAACTCGCGGGTCGGATCATAGGAGACGTTGGTCAGCGTTGCCGCCGAGACGGGACCGGCGAGGGCCATGGGTGCCGCGACAATGGCGGCGAGTAATCCCAGACGTTTCGAGCCTCTCATGCTTCCAGTCTCCAGCCCTTGGCGAAGCCGCGCATCGCACCTGTTCAGAATCTTCGGTCGCCTCTCCGGCGCCTCCGTATCTCCCGACAGGTTGAAATCCTAAAAGGACGAGTGCAATTGGCAAGAGATACCATTCCCTAGGGAATGGTCAGTTTGGAAAATTTCATTCCCCGAATGTCACCCTATACGCGCTTCGAGGCAACATGCTTCCCGGAAGCGACTGGTTTTCGGTGATATTTTCCTCCGGTGTTCAGCCGCGAACCATGCCGCGAACGCGCTGGATGGCCTCGGGCAGCAAGGCTGCGAGCGCCCCCTCCGGCACCTGCCTCAACAACGACAGCGAGGGATAGACGGGTGTCTTGCTTCCTTCGATCCGCCATATCCAGTTAGCCACCGCCGGCAAGAGCGCAACACCGGGGCGCCCGAGCAAGCCTGCCAAACGAAGCGGCATCCCCTCGATGGCAATCACCGCATCCAACCGGCTGATGAGCGAAGCGCAATCTACCCGGGCATCGATACCGGCTTCGAAATCGGGGCCGGGATGCTCGATGCGGACCGATGCGCCGGCGACCTCCCATCCCGACGGAGACGACGAACGGGCAAGCATGGCCGAGGGCAGGCGTTCGAGGGCTATGAAGCGCAGATCGCCGATGCCGGCAAGCGGCGTGAAGTCGGCAAGCCCGATGCCGCTGCCCCAGACAAGGCCGACGGCGGGCCGCCCGCGCCCGAGATCGAGCCGGGCACTCCAGCGATCGGCGAGCATGGGCTCGACAGCAAGCAGCGGACCGGTCGAGGCAAAGCTTCCGGCCGTCAGGCCGAGCCGATGCGGCAAGCCGACAAGCGACGCCGCCGCGCCCGCTTCGTCGATCACCTCGCCGATATCTCCGTTGTCGGCAACGACGCGACTGACCCCGGCCAGCGCGGAGGCCAGGCGAACGAAGGGCTTTGGCACTACCAGCACGAGATCGGCCACCAGCGACCGGGCCAGCGGCAAGGCCGGCGCGAAGGCGGCAAGATCAAGCGGATCGGAGCCGGCCCAGACCAGAAGCGGACGGTCGAGCGGGAAGCCATCCCACGCCTGGAGCCTTGTCGCCCAAACCGGACGGCCGGCGAGGGCATCGAGATCGGCAAAGCCTCCGGCCATGTCGCCGAGGGCCAGCAGCGCCGCCGCCCGATCGGCGCGCGGGCGAGGCTCTCCCACCCGACGGAATGCCTCGATCGCCGCCAGAGGACGACCGGCCGCGGCAAGCGCCGAACCGAGACCTCCAAGGGCACGGGGCTCGGCAGGATCGAGCCGCAACGCCGCTTCGAAGGCCGAGACCGCCCCGGCGGCATCGCCCGCCGCGAGACGGGCGGCACCAAGGCGAGCGGCGAGACCGGCATCAAGTGGCTTGGCGGCGCGGGCCCGTTCGAAAGCCACGGCCGCTTCCGGCAGGCGCGAGGTCGCTGTGAGCGCTTCGCCAAGGGCCGAGGAAATGTCGGCACGACCGGGCGCGGTGCGGTCGGCGCGCGTCAGGAACACGACGGCCCGGGCGTGATCGCCGTTGGCGCGCGCGGCGGCGGCGGCGCCCAGCATCGCCGGAACATGGTCCGGCGACCGAACGAGCGCCACCTCGTAGAGAGCCACCGCCTCGATCCACTTGTGGGCTTCCTCGGCGGCAGCAGCACGAGCCAGCAGTTGATCGATGACCGTTTCGGTCATGTCGCCGCCCTTTCGAGAACGAGACTACCGAGAAGACCGGCGAGATCGCCATCCCGGCGCATCAGACGGACGTCGGGATACCAGGGCATACTGCCCTCTCCCACCCAAAGCCAGTCGGTCGCCGCCGGAGCGACCACGATCGTCGGTCGGCCGAGCGAGGCGGCGAGATGGACGGTGGCGGAAACCGGGGCGATCACCGCGTCGAGCGCCGTCATGGCTGCTGCCATTTCGACGAAGCCACCAAGCCGATCGCCAAGCGGTTCGATGTCCAGCCCGTTCGGCAGCAGGGCGAGCGAAGCCCTGCCGGCACGCCGGTCGAGAGCAAACAGGCGAACGTCGCGAACGTCGGCAAGCGACGCCAGCAGCGCGGCATCTTCGGCGTTTCGCCAATAAACGCCGACGGCGGGCCGTCCGTCATTGCCGGCGAAATGCCGGCGCCAGGCCTCGACCCGCAAGGGATCGGGCCGGAAACAAGCGGGTGGCGGCAAACCATCCCTGTCGAAACCGAACACGTTCGGCAGGCTCCGAAGCGGGATTTCCAGATCGTGGGGAGGCAGACGGCGCCCCTGTTCGACCACCGTCACGTCTCCATCGAGATCGAGCCGTCTGAACAAGTCGGTGAGGGCGGGGCGAACTTCCACGACCAAACGGGGGCCGCGCGCCGCAAGCTGCGGCAAGAAGCGCGCGAAGGCGATATCGAGCCCCAGACTGCGCTCGCCATGAACAAGAAGAGTCCGCCCAGCTATGTCCTCGCCCGTCCAGCGTGGCGCCGAGAAGCGACGAGGCAGCAGTTCGGCCGCTTGCCAGCGGATTTCCGCGCGAGCAAAGCCCTTCCGGTAATCGCCGGCAATCAGCAGCGCCTCCGCTTCGTCCATCAAGAGCTCGGGATCGGCCGGGGTCAGCGCCAGGGCGCGACCGTAGGCGGCAAGCGCCTCCTCGGCGCGACCAAGCACCACCTGGGCTTTGCCAACGGCTCGATGCCCCCCTGCGAGATCGGGGCGCAGTTCGACAGCCCGCTCGGCATGAGCGAGCGCTTCCTCGAGCCGACCGGTCAGACGATCGATTTCCGACAGTTCGACGAGCCGATCGGCCGTGGGGGCCTCGGCAACCAGCGCGGCGAGAAGGCGTCCAGCCCGTTCACGTTCGCCGATCCGCAGAAACGCGGCGGCCAGCGTCTCGCGCAGTTCCGGCTCGGGAGCCCCGGCAGCAATGGCGTCGCCAAGCAACAGCGCAGCCCGGTAGTCGTCGCGACCTCGTGACGCTGCAAGGCCCGCTTGCGCGAGCATGCTGCTGGGACGAGGTAAAGTTTCGCTTTCGGGAGAGGTCGTGACGACGGGCGCCGGATCGGCACGAAACGGAGTGGCTCGGTCGCCGGAAGCGAAAGAAGTCAGTGCGTCGGCCAGTCGGCAAAGCGAAGCGCCCTTTTCGTCGCCGGGGCGCCGACGAAAGAGACGAGTGGCCGCGAACCAGGGCGTCCGCCCGTCCTTCTCCAACCAGAGCCAATCATCGCGGTCCGGCCCGATGACGAAGGTGGGCCGTCCCATGGCGCCAGCCAAAGCGGCAATCGGGCTCGATGACATGGCCACCACCACGTCGAGATTGGGCAGTGCGGCGGCAACTCTGTCGAGGCCGACCTGATCGGCGGCAAGCGGCCATGCCGTGTGGAAGCGCGCCGCCGCTCCCGCGTCGAGGGCAACGAACGCGGCACCGGAGATGGTGGCCAGGGTCGCGGCATCGGCGCCCCCCAGGCCGTCAAGCGCGAAACCGACACGAAAGCCGTCGAGATGGGCGAATGCGCGGGCCGCATTCGTGACGGCCACCGGGTCGACCGTAACATACGCGTGCGAAACCGACAGGTCGTCGACGGTGAGACCAAGCAGAGCCGGTACACTCATCATCGGCAGGATCAGGTCGCCCTCTTCCGGCTCTCCCACTCCATCCAGGCCACCGACAGCAGCCATCACCGGCGCCAACTCGGCCGCTCCGGCAATGCGAACACTGGCCGCGCCGCACGCCTTGAGCATCGGGACGAACCGCAGAAAGCGAAGCAACACCCCGACGTCGCCTTCGGCAACGAGAACGACGCTCCTGTCGACGAGATCGGTCGCCTCCGGAAGGGTGTGGGCCTCGCCGTTGCGCCATTCGAACTCGGCAAGACCGGCAGCAAAGTCTCCCGACGCCAGGAGCAACTCTCCAAGGAAGGCGCGAGCTGGAGGCGACGATCGACGAACGATGAGGCGACGCAGAACACCGATGGCCTCGCCAACACGACCGGCGGCGGCAAGAATGCGCGCAAACTCCATTGCCGCCTCGGTATGGCTGTCATCGCGAGCCAAGGCAGACCCCAGGAAGTGCAGGGCCAGCCCGGTTTCCCCGGCGGCGTCCGCGAGCCGCCCGAGACCGAGACGGGCGTCGGCGTCATCACCAAGGATGACGGCCCGTTCAAACGCCCTGGAAGCGCCGCGAACGTCTCCTAGTTTTCTCAGCATTTCCCCCCAGGCAACCAGAAGGCTGGCCCGGCGTGGTGCCGTCTGCACTGCCTGGCGAAACGCGAACTCCGCCTTGGCGAGCTCGCCAAGCTCCACGAAGGCGGCAGCGCGGGTCGTCAACGCATCCGTCGAGGTGGGGCCGACGCCCAATGCCAGCTCGGCCCGCTGGAGAGCCGCGGTGGGTTTGCCCCGCTCCAGATCGCGACGCGCGGCAAACAGCAGCAGGGGCGCATGGCGCGGTCCGGCGGACAGGCCGGCGCCCAACACCCGATCGACGTCGTCCATGTCGCCAAGGCGGAGCAACAGTCCGACAAGCCGCGCCCATGAGACAGGGGCTGTGGGCTCGAGCGCGGCCAAACGGGCGGCAAACGGCAGGGCGGCGCGAGCCGCCGATTCCCCCTCGACGCCTTCTGCCGCGGCGGCTAGACGATCAAGGGAAGCGATGCTGGAAAGACCAGGACCGGCAAGCGCTCTGGCTTCCCCCGCGAGCTGATCGGCCACGCCCCGCCACCCCGGACCATCGGCGCGAAAGAGGCGCGCGGTCGGATACCACCGACTGAAGAGCCCGTGACGCCCCCACATCCAGTGGGGAGCGTCATCGAGCAGCAGCCAGAGTGGTGCGCCGACGACGCCGGCGACGTGGGCTACAGGACCGTCGGTGGCAACAACGAGCTCAAGGTCGGCAAGCCTGTCGGGATCGGCTACGACAGCGTTGTCGCCCAACTGCAAGGCGGCTTTAGGATCGAGCGCCACCAATCGTTTGTCCGGGAAAGCCTGACGAAGCGCCGCGACGATGCCCTCCGGAACTGCCCCGGCGCTAGAGCCCCAGGGCGAAGATGCCAAAGCCAGGCCAATCGCCCCTCCATTCCGTCGCGTCCGCCCAGCAAGACGAGGCGGCGGCACCTCATCCGGTGACAGACCAAGCACCATCGGCGCGGACGCCAGCGGCAGAACGAAATCGTGGGGCGGCAACTTGGTCTGATCGACGAACGGTACCCCGCCAAAGGCACCGGCGAAGGGCATGAGCCGCTCCACCTGTTCGGCGGACACGGCAAGCGCCAGAGACAGCACGCGAGCGGCGAGTTCGGGCAGAAAGCGGGCAAAGGCAAGCGTGTCGCATTCGTCGTTCTCGGCGAGCACGATCAGACGGGCCGCCGGCAAGCGTGCGCCGTTCCAGAGTGGCCGATCGGAGGGGGACGCAAAGGCCCTGCGCCCAAAATCGACAAAGCCTTCAACCCAGTCCCCCTGCGCAAGCAGCAGGCGCGCAGCATCGAGGCGGGAGGACGCGACGGCATCCGGCACCTGGGAATGGAGGTCCTCTTCGATCGTCAGGTCTTCGTCCAGTTTAAGCTCCAGCTGCCGCCGTCGGTTCAAGCGCCTTTCCATGAAGCGAACGGATTGATTCGGGAATGATTATATCCCCTAGCACCGGTCCCCACGCGGACGGCAGTTTTCCCTAGACGCCTTCGTGCCACAGTGCGGCCGTGTTTCAGCGTTCCTTAAGATGCCGATCCCTATCCTCCCAATTGCCGCTTCTGGCCGGAAATCCTGGACTGACCTCATGACCGACATTGCCGACAACACCGCCCAGAAGACCTCCAAGGCCTTCGTCCTGCCAGCTATCGACGACGAATTCCTTCTTTCGGACTCGATGCGCGGCGTCCGTTTCATGCTCGAATACTCGAAAGCCGAGCAGACGCTGAAGGCCTGGGGCATCCGTTCGACGCTCGTGGTTTTCGGCTCGGCCCGCGTCCATGAAAACGGCAATCCCCTGCATAATCGCTGGTACAACACCTCGCGCGAGTTCGGTCGCATTGCCTCCGAACGCGGCGGCGCGGTCAACCGCACCGACGGCTTCTTTGACAACGTCATCGCCACCGGTGGAGGCCCCGGCATCATGGAGGCGGCAAATCGCGGCGCCCGCGACGCCGGAGCACCGACCATCGGCTTCAACATCACCCTGCCCCACGAGCAGGAGCCCAATGCCTATACGACGCCGCAGCTCACTTTCCGGTTCCACTACTTCGCCATGCGCAAGATGCATTTGGCCATGCGTGCCAACGCGTTGGTGGTTTTCCCTGGCGGCTTCGGCACCTTTGACGAGTTGTTCGAACTCTTGACGCTGACCCAGACCCACAAGGGCACCCGCATTCCCGTCGTGCTGGTGGATGGCGAGTACTGGCACAAGGTCATCAACTTCGACGCGCTGGCCGACTACGGCATGATCAATCGGGAGGACATCGGGCTGGTCCATTTCGCCGAGACGGCGGAGGATATCTGGACATATCTCGATTCGGAGGGCCTCGGCTCCCATCGCAACCGCGACAAGGCCAACTACGGCGAGGGTGTGCTGACGCGGCCGTCGCCCGTGCCGGAATGACGGGCTGGATAACCTGAACCGTCGGTCATTTGCCGGGTGAAAAGCGTCGCGGGCTTTGTTAGCTTCCGCCCCCATGACCGACGTTCAAGCCCTTCCAGACGACCGAACCGCCGATGGTGCGACGCCCGCCATGGCGCAGTTCATCGAGATCAAGGCGGCCAATCCCGACTGCATTCTGTTCTATCGGATGGGCGACTTCTACGAGATGTTCTTCGAGGATGCCGAAGTCGCATCCCGGGCTCTCGGCATCACGCTGACCAAGCGCGGCAAGTATCGCGGCGAGGACATTCCGCTTTGCGGCGTGCCGGTGCATGCCGCCGACGACTATCTCCAGCGCCTCATCGCCCTCGGGCACCGCGTTGCCGTCTGCGAGCAGATGGAGGACCCGGCGGAAGCCAAGAAGCGCGGATCGAAGTCCGTCGTCCGGCGTGACGTCGTCCGGCTCGTCACGCCCGGCACCCTCACCGAGGACAACCTTCTCGACGCGCGCCGGTCCAACTATCTCGCCGCCGTCGCCCGCCAGAAGGGAACCGAGAGCCTGGCAGACGGTTTCGCCGTCGCCTGGGCCGACATGTCGACGGGTATCTTCCGCCTTGCCGAGACAAGCGCCGCCGCCCTTCCGGCCCTGCTTGCCCGCATCGAACCGCGCGAGCTTCTGGCTGCCGACGGTCTTTTCGACGATGACGACCTACGCCAGACCTTCAAGGCTGCAAGCCACGCCGTGGTGCCGCTGCCGCGCGCCTTCTTCGACGCGGCGACCGCGGAACACAGGCTCGCCGACTTCTTCTCCGTCGCCTCGCTCGATGCGTTCGGCAGCTTCTCCCGATTGGAGCTGACCGCCGCCGCCGCCATCGTCGCCTATGTCGACAAGACGCAGGTCAGCAGCCGGCCGCTGCTTGATCCGCCCACCCGCGAAAGCCTGGGCGGCGCCCTGGCCATCGATGCCGCCAGCCGAGCCAATCTCGAACTGTCGCGCACGCTATCCGGCGAACGACGCGGTTCGCTGCTTCACGCCATCGACCGCACGGTGTCGGGCGCCGGCGCCCGCCTCCTCGCCGATCGTCTCGCCGCGCCGCTCGCCGATCCCGACGCCATCCGCGACCGCCTCGACGCGGTCGATTTCTTTCTCTCGGAGACGACACTCCGGGCCAGGCTTCGCCGGGATCTGGCCGGCGTGCCGGACATGGCGCGCGCCCTTACCCGCATCAGTCTCGACCGTGGCGGTCCCCGCGATCTCGCCGCCATTGCCGGCGGGCTGGCCGCCGCCGCCCAGCTGGCTGGCGACCTTCGCAACGCCGGCCGCGCCGGACCGGAAATCGACCACATCGCCAACGGCCTCGAAGCTGCACCGAGCGACCTCGCGGAACGACTGAACCAGGCACTCGACGATGAACTGCCTCTCCTCAAACGTGACGGCGGCTTCGTGCGACCGGGCTTCCGTGCCGACCTCGACGAGGCCCGCGCCCTGCGCGACGAAAGCCGGCAGGTGATCGCCGCCCTGCAGCAGACCTACGCCGAGACAAGCGGCATCAAGTCATTGAAGGTGCGTCACAACGGCGTGCTCGGCTATTTCATCGAGGTGGCGCCGAGTTACGCCCAGACGATGACGAGCGAGCCGCTCAACCGGCTGTTCATTCACCGGCAGACCTTGGCCGGCGCGATGCGCTTCTCGACCACCGAGCTGTCCGAGCTCGAGGGACGCATCGCCTCCGCGGCGGAGAGAGCCTTGGCCGTCGAGCTCTCCGTCTTCGGCGAACTCGCCCGGATGACCATCGAAGCCGGGACTGCCATCAAGCGAGCCGCCGACATGCTGGCCGCGCTCGACGTCGCCACGGCGCTCGCCGAGCTCGCTGCCGCCGAGGGCTATGTCAGGCCCCGTGTCGACGACAGCCTCACTTTCCGCATCGATGGCGGCCGCCATCCGGTGGTCGAGCAGATGCTGCGCGAGGACGGCGGCTCGTTCGTCGCCAACGGCTGCGACGTCGGCGGCGAGGCCGCCGGCAAGCTCTGGCTGGTCACCGGCCCCAACATGGCCGGTAAGTCGACCTTCCTCAGGCAGAACGCGCTGATCGCGGTGCTGGCCCAGATCGGTTCCTTCGTGCCGGCCCGATCGGCGCATATCGGCGCCGTAGATCGGCTGTTCTCGCGTGTTGGCGCTGCCGACGATCTGGCGCGCGGCCGTTCCACGTTCATGGTGGAGATGATCGAGACGGCGGCCATTCTCAATCAGGCAGGGCCGCGCTCCTTCGTCATTCTCGACGAGATCGGCCGCGGCACCGCCACCTATGACGGCCTTTCCATCGCCTGGGCGACCATCGAGCATCTGCACGAAGCCAATCGCTGCCGGACGCTGTTCGCGACGCACTACCACGAGCTGACAGCGCTTTCGGAGCGCCTGCCGCGCGTCGTCAACGCTACCGTCAAGGTGAAGGAATGGCGCGGCGACGTGGTGTTCCTGCACGAGATCGTGCCTGGCTCGGCAGACCGTTCCTATGGCATTCAGGTCGCCAAGCTTGCCGGTTTGCCTCGTCCGGTGATCGAGCGGGCACGCTCGGTGCTTGCCGAGCTAGAGAAATCCGGCGGAAACAACGCCGCGTCGATGCTGGACGACTTGCCGCTGTTCTCCCTCGCCCGTCATCCCGCTCCGTCGGCACAGGCCGAGGTCGCGCCCGACCCGGCGGAAGCGGAACTGCTCGCGGCGATCGACGCGTTGGCGCCCGACGAACTCAGCCCGCGAGAGGCGCTCGAGGCCATTTACCGGTTGAAGGCCCTCAGAGCGGGAATCGGACACGCACATGGTTGATTGTTCGGTATCCGCCGACTATTCGATCTTGTTGCCGGCTGCGTATTCACACCAAGCTGCCGCGCGCCCCTCGTCTGAAGGTGATTGCCGCCGATGACCAAGCTTCCGGAAACCGCCATCTTGATCGACGAGACGGCGCTCGGCGCGGAAATGGACGTCATCGCCGATCGGGCGGCAGACGCCGGCACCGATCCGCGCCCTGAGCTGCTCGCCGCGCTGAAGCGCGCCAATCAGGATGGACGGGCGGCGGCCCGCGACATTCTCAGCCGCGATCGCGATGGCGTTGCCTGCGCCCGTCGACTTTCTGCCTTGGTGGATTCGCTGATCAACGTGATCTACGAGCACACGGTGACCCGCGTTTTCCCTGGGGGGCGTGACGAGAAGATCGTCATCGTGGCCGTCGGCGGCTACGGTCGCGCCACGCTGGCGCCCTCGTCGGATGTCGACCTTCTGTTTCTGCTGCCGCCGAAGTCGCAGCCTCTCGCCGACAAGATTCTCGAACACATCCTCTATTTTCTCTGGGACATCGGCTTCAAGGTCGGTCACTCGACCCGCCGTGTCGAAGACTGCATCAAGCTCGGCCGCGCCGACATGACCATCCGCACGGCGCTGCTCGAGGCGCGCTGGATTCTCGGCGACAAGGACCTCTATGCCGAGATGATCACCCGCTTCGACAACGAGGTGATCAAGGGGAGCGGGCCCGAGTTCATTCAGGCCAAACTGGCCGAGCGCGACGAGCGGCACCGGCGGGCCGGCACCTCGCGCTATCTCGTCGAGCCCAACGTCAAGGACGGCAAGGGCGGCCTTCGCGACCTCCATACGCTGTTCTGGATCGCCAAATACTTCTACCGCGCGTCGACGGCCGACGAACTCGTCAAGCACGGCGTGTTCTCGCGCAAGGAACTCAATCGCTTCCACAAGTGCGAGGAGTTCCTTTGGGCGGTGCGCTGCAATCTTCACTTCGTCACCAACAGGGCAGACGACCGGCTCGGCTTCGAGAACCAGCGAGAGATCGCCGAGCTTCTGGGGTATCAGCTCCATCCCGGCCTCGAGCCGGTCGAGCGCTTCATGAAGCACTACTTTCTTGTGGCCAAGGATGTCGGCGATCTCACGCGCATCTTCTGCGCGGCCCTGGAGGAGATGCACGCCAAGCCGAAGCCGATGCTCGATCGGGTGCTGCGCCACACCTTCCGGCGACGCAAGAAGTCGCTGCCGGGCACCCCCCAGTTCATCATCGACAACGATCGTCTGTCGGTGATCGACAACGGCGTGTTCGAGCGCGATCCGGTCAACCTTCTCCGCATCTTCGCGGTAGCCGCCCGGAAGGATCTCGACTTTCACCCGGATGCGCTGAAGCTGATCACCCGCTCGTTGCGCCTCATCGATAGCGATTTGCGCGAGAATGAGGAGGCCAATCGCATCTTCCTCGACGTGCTGGCGTCGAAGCGGCATGCCGAGGCTGTGCTCAGGGCGATGAACGAGACCGGCGTGCTCGGCCGCTTCATCAACGAGTTCGGCCGCGTGGTGGCGATGATGCAGTTCAACATGTATCATCACTACACCGTGGACGAGCACACGCTCCGGGCCATCGGCCTTCTTGCCCAGATCGAGCGCGGCGAAGAACAGGGCGACCATCCGCTCGCAACGGAGCTGTTTCCGGCCGTCGCCAACCGCAACGTGCTTTATCTCGCCCTGTTCCTGCACGATATCGCCAAGGGGCGGGTCGAGGATCATTCGATCGCCGGCGCCAAGATCGCCCGCCGCCTCGGGCCGCGCTTCGGCTTCTCGCCGGCAGAGACCGACCAACTCGCCTGGCTGGTGGAAAACCATCTGGTGATGTCTATCATCGCCCAGTCGCGCGACCTGTCCGATCGCCAGACCATTCGCGACTTCGCGGCAGTGGTGCAAACAGTGGAGCGGCTTCGCATGCTGCTCATGCTGACGATTGCCGACATCAAGGCCGTGGGTCCGGGCGTATGGAACGGCTGGAAAGGGCAACTTCTCAGGACGCTCTACTACGAGACAGAGCCCTATCTCCTCGGCGGCCATTCCAAACTGTCGCGCGACCAGCGCGTCGCCGCCGCCAAGGCGGAACTTGCCGCCGAACTGACCGACTGGAACGACGCGGAGCTTTCCGATTATGGCCGGCGTCATTTCGCGCCCTACTGGCTGCGCGTCGATCTGCCAGAGAAGGTGATGCATGCCCGCCTTCTGAAGTCGATGGAGGGCACCGGTCGGCGGCTTGCCACCGCCTATTCCACCAAGAAGTTCGAGGCGATCACCGAGCTGGTGGTGGTGGCGCCCGATCATCCGCGCCTTCTGTCGACCATCACCGGCGCCTGCGCGGCGGCCGGCGTCAACATCGCCGATGCCCAGATCTACACCACCACCGACGGTCTCGCCCTCGATACTATCCTGATCAACCGCGAGTTCCCCGACGACGCCGACGAGTTCCGCCGCGCCGACCGCGTGCTGAAGATGATCGAAGCAACGCTCGAGGGGCGCGAAAGACTGCCCGAGATCGTTGCCCGCCGCGTCGGGCAGCGCAAGACGACCAAGGCGTTCCGTGTGCCGACCGAAATCAAGTTCGACAACGCGCTCTCGGAACACCTGTCGGTCCTCGAGGTATCCTGCCTCGACCGGCCGGGCCTTCTCTACGACGTCACGACGGCTATGAGCGACCTCAATCTCAACATCGCCTCGGCGCACATCGCCACATTCGGCGAACGGGTGGTCGACGTGTTCTACGTCACCGACCTCACCAAGCTGAAAATCCAGTCCGGCGCCAAACAGGCTGCGATTCGCCGGCGTATCCTGGCAGCCGTGACCGGCGACGAGCCGCATCCGCCCAAAAAGGCGGCCTGAGGAAGGCGACCGGCCATGAGTCTCGTCAAAAACTTCGTGACCGTGGGCGGCGCCACGCTGTCCTCGCGGGTGCTCGGCTTCGTCCGCGACGTGTTCATGGCGAACATGCTGGGCTCTGGCCCGATCGCCGACGCCTTCTTCGTGGCCTTCCGCCTGCCCAATCTGTTCCGCCGCCTGTTCGCCGAAGGCGCCTTCTCCTCCGCCTTCGTGCCGCTGTTCGCCCGTGCGCTCACCGAGGGTGGCAAAACGTCGGCGCGCGCGCTGGCCGAAGACATCCTTGCCGTCTTCCTGCTGGCCCTGGTCGTTGTCACGGCACTGGCCGAAATCGGAGCGCCATGGCTCGTCGGCATACTGGCGCCGGGCTTCATCGATGACCCACAGAAGTTCTCCGCCGCCGAGTTCATGACTCGGGTCATGTTCCCCTATCTTGCCTGCATGTCGCTGACTGCCATGGCGGCCGGCATGTTGCAATCCTTCGGGCGCTTCGCGGTCGCCGCTTTCGCACCATCGCTGCTCAATGTCGTTCTGGTCGCCGCCCTCGTTCTCATCTGGTGGGAGAACTGGGCTGGCACGCCGGAGGCCGCCTACGCGCTCTCCTGGGCCGTCTGCATCTCCGGTTTCGCCCAACTGATCGCTGTCGGCGGTTCGCTATGGTGGATCGGCTTTCCGGTGTCGCTCAAGCGTCCGCGCTACAATGACAATGTCCGCCGCTTCGTGAAGCTCGGAATTCCTGGTGTGATCTCCGGCGGCATCACCCAGATCAACATCGTGGTCGGCACCATCATCGCCTCGATGCAGGCGAGCGCGGTATCCTGGCTCTATTTCGCCGACCGCATCTATCAACTGCCGCTCGGGGTGATCGGGGTCGCCATCGGCGTCGTGCTCCTGCCGGACCTCACCCGCCGCGTTCGAACGGAAAACGCCGAAAGCATCTTCCATACCCAGAACCGGGCGCTGGAGTTCGCGATGGCGCTGACGTTGCCGGCCACCGTCGCGCTCTGCGCCATTCCCTACTCCATCATGCGCGTACTGTTCGAGCGCGGCGCCTTTACCGCCGCCGATACCGTTGCGACCGCCGACGCGCTGATCGCCTTCGCCGCCGGCCTTCCGGCCTTCGTCGCCATCAAGGTGTTCCAACCGTCCTTCTACGCCCGCGAGGACACCCGCACGCCGACAATCCAGGGCGGGATTTCCGTGGCGGTCAATGTGGCGGCCTCGCTGGCGCTGTTCCCGTTCATCGGCCACGTCGGGATTGCCGCGGCGACCTCCCTCGCCGCCTGGGTCAATGCGCTGATGCTGGTCATCGAGCTCCACCGGCGAGGTCACTTCCGGGCCGATGCCCTGCTCTTCCGTCGTCTCGCGCTACTCGCCGCCGCCAGCCTGGTGATGGGGGCGGCATTGCTTCTTGGCGAAGGCCTTGTCGACACGCATCTCCACAGCGGTCGCGGGCTGATCCAGATCCTGTGGCTTCTCGGCCTCTGCCTCTTCGGGATGGTCGTCTACGGGTTGGCGACCGTTCTGACCGGCGCCGTCGATGTCCGCCGCTACGCCAGGGCGATTACCTCTCGCGGCAAGACCGGCTGAGCGCATCGCCGTTCAGGGTGCTTCCGGCCGCATCCGGACATGACGCCGCATTTGTCCGTCCGGCGCCTTCTGTCACCTTGCGGTCGTCGCTTTGCGGGTTCATAAGTCCGCTCCGCCCGGTCTCATCACCGGCGCGCGTATCACTCTATCCTCGGGTCCAAACCGATGCCTTTCAAGCCTCTCGTCTTCTCCGGCGTGCAACCGACCGGAAATCTTCATCTCGGCAACTATCTCGGCGCCGTCAAACGCTTCGTTGAAATGCAAGCGACCCACGACTGCATCTATTGCGTCGTCGACGAGCATGCCATCACCGTCTGGCAGGACCCCTTCGAGCTCCGCCGCCAGATCCGCGAGGTGACCGCCGCCTTCCTCGCCGCCGGCATCGATCCGAAGACGCATATCGTCTTCAATCAGAGCCAGGTGCCCGAGCATGCCGAGCTCGCCTGGGTGTTCAACTGCGTTGCCCGCATGGGATGGCTCAACCGCATGACGCAGTTCAAGGAGAAGGCCGGCAAGGACCGCGAGAACGTGTCGGCGGGGCTGTTCGCCTATCCGAGCCTGATGGCGGCCGATATCCTCGTCTATCGCGCGACGCATGTTCCGGTCGGCGAAGACCAGAAGCAGCATCTGGAGCTGACGCGCGACATCGCCACGAAGTTCAACAACGACTTCTCGGCCTCGATCGTCGCCAATGGCCACAACGCGGAAGAGGGCTATTTTCCGCTGCCCGAACCCCTGACGCAGGGGCCGGCGCCGCGCGTCATGTCGCTGCGCGACGGCACGAAGAAGATGTCGAAATCCGACCCGTCGGACTATTCCCGCATCAACCTGACCGACGACAGCGATGCCATTGCGCAGAAGATTCGCAAGGCCCGCACCGACCCGGAACCGCTGCCGTCGGAGGTCGAAGGCCTCAAGGAACGGCCGGACGCCGACAATCTCGTCACCATCTACGCGGCACTGGCCGGGACGACGAGGGAAGCGGTGCTGAAGGACCATGGCGGATCGCAGTTCTCGGCCTTCAAGCCGGCGCTGGCCGATCTCGCCGTTTCCGTCCTGTCGCCGATCAACGACAAGATGAAGGCGCTGATGGCCGAGCCCGACCACATCGATGCGGTCCTCGCCGATGGTTCCGAGCGAGCCGGGGCGATTGCCGGCAAGGTGATGGACGACGTGCGGGACATCGTCGGCTTCATCCAGAGCCGTAAAAAGCGCTGAAGCGCACAATGATCGAAAACGTGAAGGCCGGCGCGGCTTGTCCGCCGCCGGCCTTCTGCTAATTTGTCGTCATGGTTTCACGCCGCCTTGCCCGTGAAGAGGGCCACCGCCGCAAGTTCCTGTGCGTCATCGACGACACGCCCGAGTGCGACCGGGCGCTCGTCTACGCGGCAACACGAGCACGACATACGGCCGGGGGCCTCGTGCTGCTCTACGTCATTCCGCCGGGCGACTTCCAGCACTGGCGCGGCGTCGAGGAGATGATGCGGGCCGAGGCGATGGACGAGGCACGCCAGCGCCTTGCCGCCACCGCCGAACGTGTGCACGCCTTCGCCGCCGACATCGAGGCCGAGCTCGTCATTCGTGAGGGGTTGGCGGCCGAGGCGATTCATCGCCTCATCGAAGAGGATCGCGACATCGCAATCCTGGTTCTGGCGTCCGGGATCGGCAGCGAGGGGCCGGGACCGCTGGTCACCTCGATCGGCGCTCGCTCGGGACCACCGTTTCCCATTCCGGTGACCATTGTGCCCGGAGACATGAGCGATGACGATATCGCCGCCGTCGCCTGACCTGTCTGATCGTTTTATGTCCGCAGGTTCACCGATTGTTCATTTGCAAAGTCGGAACTATCCTCTAAAGATCAAGTTTAGATTTGTTCCAATCAGGCGAGCCTGAGGAGCCCCAAAAGATGTTCATTCAGACCGAGTCCACACCCAATCCGGCGACGCTCAAGTTCCTGCCCGGGCGGGTCGTCCTCGAAGGCAGCCCACGAGAGTTCCTGACCCCGGAGGAGGCGGCGGTCTCTCCGCTCGCCTCTGCCCTTTATGAAATCGCCGGCGTGACCGGTGTCTTCTTCGGCGCGGACTTCATTACGGTGACGAGTCGCGATGAGGACTGGGCGCACCTGAAGCCGGCAGTGCTCGGCGTCATCATGGAACACTTCATGTCGGGCGCGCCGATCCTGACAACCACAGAGACGACGGCCGGCGCCGAGGATTTCGATCCGGCCGACGCCGAGACGGTCTCGTCGATCAAGGAGCTGCTCGACACGCGCGTGCGGCCGGCCGTGGCGGCGGACGGTGGCGACATCACCTTCCGCGCCTACAAGGACGGTATCGTCTATCTCAACATGCGTGGCGCCTGCGCCGGCTGCCCGTCGTCGACGGCGACGCTCAGGAACGGCATTCAGAACCTCCTGCGTCACTTCCTGCCGGATGTGCGCGAGGTTCGCGCCGTCGCCTGACCGCTCAACGTGTTTCAGAATACAACCGCCGCCGGCAGTGCCGGCGGCGTCTTCATTTCAGTGGGCATCCGATCCGAAAGATGATCAAGATGCCGTGATCCGGTCGTGATCACGATGCAGTCACCAGCGGAATCGCCCGATCGGTCACTCTTATCGAACAATTAGTCAGCCGATCGCTGACTATTCAGGGCAACTGGACGAACCTAAATCGGGAGCAACTTCGTTTCTCCCTCCCGAAAGGTTTTCCAATGTCCGCTCTCCTTGCCGACGACACTCTCGATCGTCTTTTCCGTGACGGCCGCTCCTACAACGGCTTCCTCGACAAGCCGGTTGCCGACGAAACGCTGAAGACGCTGGCCGAACTCACAAGCCTCGGCCCCACCGAGGCCAACACTCTGCCCGGCCGCTTCGTCTTCGTGAAGTCGCCCGAGGCCAAGGAAAAGTTGCTGGCCGCCATGGCGCCCGGCAACCAAGCCAAGACGAAGACCGCGCCGGTGTCCGTCATCGCTGGCTACGATCTCGACTTTTACGAAAACCTGCCCAAGACCTTCCCTCACGCCGATGCCCGCTCGTGGTACGCCGGCTCGCCGGACGAGCGACTGCAGTTCTCGGCGCTGCGCTCGGCCTCGTTGCAGGTCGGCTACCTGACCACGGCCGCGCGGGCACTGGGTCTCGACGTCGGCCCGATGGCCGGCTTCGACGCCGCCGCCATTGACGCCGCCTTCTTCCCCAACAGCCGCGTCAAGACCTTCCTGGTCGTCAATCTTGGCTATGGCGACAAGTCGTCGTTGTTCCCGCGCCTGCCACGCTTGGCATTCGACGAATACGCCCGCATCGTCTGACCACTTTCGGATCGGTCAAGACTCAGCCCCGCCGGCAACGGCGGGGCTTTGCATTTCGAACGTCCGGAGAGGTCACATCATCGGCAGGCGCTTCTCCGGGCTCCGACAGAGATCGGCGACAATGCATCGTTCGCATTCGGGTCGCCGGGCCTTGCAAACGTAGCGACCATGCAGGATCAGCCAATGATGGGCGTGCAGGAGATAGGCTTCCGGCACGGCCTTCTCGAGGCCGAGCTCGACCTCGATCGGCGTCCGCCCCGGCGCAAGACCCAGCCGATTCGAAACGCGGAAGACATGCGTATCCACGGCGATGGTGGGCGCGCCGAAGGCAATGTTGAGGACGACATTGGCCGTCTTGCGCCCCACGCCCGGCAGAGCCTCGAGCGCGGCGCGGTCGCGCGGTACTTCGCCGCCATGCTCCCGCACCAGAATCTCCGACAACGCAATGACATTCTTCGCCTTGTTGCGGTAAAGACCAATGGTCTTGATGGCCTCCCGAAGACGATCCTCGCCGAGCTCCAGCATCTTCGCGGGCGTGTCGACCGTCTCGAACAGAGGACGCGTCGCCTTGTTGACGCCGGCATCGGTGGTCTGGGCGGACAGCGTCACCGCGACCAGGAGCGTATAGGGATTGACGGCATGGAGCTCGCCACGCGGTTCGGGATTGGCCGACTGGAAGGTGGCGAACAGCTCCTCGATTTCCGCCGAGCTCATAGGCTGGGTCGGCGGAATGGGCTTGTCGGTTTCCTTTGACGCGAGGGTAGGCTTTCTCGGCACGGGCTACACTCCGGACAAGGCACGAATGCCGCCTTCTATAGCCGGACTTGCTGCAAGACGGCGTCAGCAGCATCGTTTTTCGGCGGCCATTCTCGCTTTTTTGCTCTTTTTCTTCTCGTGTGCGAAAATCGGGTGGTTGGACCGCCCGGCCTTCCCTAACTTTGCATCGCACCCTTGATGGAGGACGCGATGGACGCCATTACGCTGACCGATAACCTCACTCGCCCGCCGATGTCGGCGAGCTGGCTGCACGAGGGGCTGCGCATGGCGGGCGAGGTATCCCTTGATCGCGAGCACAGCGATTATGTTCTCGTGCGCGACACCATTCGCTTCATTTCCGAGCGCTGGCGCGACCAGCCGGAACTTGAGACGATCGCCGCTGCCGTCGGCACGGATGCCGGCCATCTGCATCGCCTGTTCACCCGTTGGGCGGGCCTGACGCCGAAGGCCTTCGTCCAGGCGCTGACGCTCGACGAGGCGCGACGGATGCTCGACCAGTCATCGTCGATCCTCGACACCGCCTATGAGGTCGGCCTGTCCGGCCCGGGGCGACTGCATGACCTCTTCGTCACGCATGAGGCGATGAGCCCAGGAGCCTACAAGGCACGCGGAGCCGGCGTTACCATCGCCTACGGCTTCCACTCCTCGCCTTTCGGTACCGCGCTGGTGATGGCCACCGACCGGGGGCTCGCCGGCATCGCCTTCGCCGACCCCGGCGAGGAACAGAAAGCCTTCCGCGACATGTCGGCCCGCTGGCCGGCCGCCAGCTACGTTCAGGACGAGGTGGTGACCGCGCCCTACGCCCGGCAGGTGTTCGATCCGACGGTGTGGTCGCAGGACCGGCCGATTCGGCTGGTGTTCATCGGCTCCGATTTCGAAGTTCGCGTGTGGGAGACGCTTCTGCGAATCCCGCTCGGCAAGGCGACGACCTATTCCGACATCGCCCGGCACATCGGCAACCCAAAAGCGGCGCGCGCCGTCGGCTCGGCCGTCGGGCGAAACCCCCTGTCCTTCGTCGTCCCCTGCCACCGCGTGCTTGGTCGCGAAGGCGACCTCTGCGGCTACCACTGGGGCCTGACACGCAAGAAGGCCATTCTCGGCTGGGAAACCGGCCTCGCCCGCCGGCTCGGCGGCGCCGAGGTCGAGAGAGGCTGAGCGCCCCACCGTCCGTCAGAAACAGAAAGCGCCGCGATGGAAGCCATCGCGGCGCTTGGTTTTTCTCAGAGGGGCGACAATCAGGCCGCCAACACCTTCTTGGACTTGATCGAGCCGTCTTCGTTGAGCTCGTAGACGATCGGCTCTCCGGTGTTCAGCTCGCGAGCGACGATCTCGTCGCCGGAGAGCTTCTCAAGGTCCATGATGATCGAGCGCAGCGAGTTGCCGTGGGCGGCGACCAGAACGTTCTCGCCCTTCAACACGCGCGGCAGGATCTCGGCGTTGAAATAGGGCAGCGTACGCTCGGCGGTGTTCTTGAGGCTCTCGCCGCCCGGAGGCGGAACGTCGAACGAACGGCGCCAAATGTGGACCTGCTCCTCGCCCCACTTCTTGCGAGCGTCGTCCTTGTTGAGGCCGGTCAGCTCACCGTAGTCGCGCTCGTTGAGAGCCTGATCGCGAATGGTCTCGAGGTCGGACTGGCCGACTTCACCGAGGATCAGGCGCAGCGTGTGCTGGGCGCGCGTCAGGGCCGACGTATAGGCGATGTCATACTTGTAGCCGAGCGCCTTGAGGCGAGTGCCGGCGGCGGTCGCTTCCTTGACGCCCTGGGCGGTGAGGTCGGGATCCTTCCAGCCGGTGAACAGGTTGAGCAGGTTCCACTCGGACTGGCCGTGGCGGACGAGGACCAGAATGCGGCTCATGGGCTTTTCTCCAGTTGATCGCTTCGTTAGTGGCCGGAACCGACCGTCGGTCCCGGATCTTTCTGCAGCCGGCCACGCCTCCCCAAGGACGCGAGGACGGGATTGGTCAATCCTTCAGGCCGAGCACGTCGGCCATGTCGTAGCGGCCCGGCTTTCGGCCACGTGCCCAGAGCGCGGCTCGAACCGCCCCCTTGGCAAACTGCGCCCGATCCTCGGCGACGTGCCTCAGTTCCAACCGCTCGCCGGCGCCGGCGAGATAGACCGTATGCTCTCCGACGACCGAACCGCCGCGTAGCGTGGCAAAGCCGATGGCGCCTTGCGGACGCGGACCGGTGTAGCCATCGCGGGAGCGAACGGCGTAATCGTCGAGCTTGATGTCGCGGCCGCGAGCGGCCGCCTCGCCGAGCAGAAGAGCGGTGCCAGAGGGAGCATCCACCTTGTGGCGATGATGCATCTCGAGGATCTCGATATCGAAGTCCGGCCCGAGAGTCCGGGCGGCCCGCTCGACCAGTAGGGCCAGCAGGTTGACGCCGACGCTCATGTTGCCGGACTTGACCACCGTCGCATGGCGGGCGGCGGCGTCGATCTTCGCTTCGTCATCGGCCGAGCAGCCGGTGGTGCCGATGATATGGACGATGCGCGCCTGGGCGGCCAGTTCGGCAAACTCGATGGTCGAGGCCGGGATCGTGAAATCGATAATGCCTTCGGCTCCGACCACCGCGGCAAGCGCGTCCGTCGTGATGGGAACGCCAATCTCGCCGATGCCAGCCAGCGTACCGGCATCCTCGCCAACCAGCGGACTACCCTCCCGCTCGATGGCCGCGTGCACCGCAACACCCGCCGTCTCGGAGATGATACGCACCAACGTACGCCCCATGCGTCCGCCAGCGCCAACCACAACGAGCTTCATGTCCGACATGTTCGACCTCGCGGTTCAGGGGAGAACACCGTTGCCATGGCGGCCTTCTATCACGCGAGAGCCGCGTGGTAATCCTTTAGTCGCAAAAAACCCTCGGGATCACGCTGGAAAAAACGCGTATTGGCGCGGATTTCCGCGTCACTCTTCGGTGACGCGGCCAACGGCATCGAGGAGGAGCGCGATGTCGGACGGTCGCGACAGTCGATGGTCGCCATCTTTCACCAGCGTCAGAACCACATCGTCATCGACGAGCCGGTCGACGATGCGTCGCGCGTGGGTGTGCGGCACCGAGGTGTCGGCCATACCTTGGATGATGATGACAGGCACGCCGAGGCGAAGCGGCCCATCGAGAAGGTTGTGCTTGGCGCCATCTCGGAAGAAATCGGCGGTGAGCCTATAAGCCGGGCTACCGTACTCACCTGGAATCTCGATGGTTTCGCCAGAGTCGATGCGCGCGCGCGCCTCTTGAGGCAACGCCGGATAGAACAGCTTCTCGGTAAAATCGGGAGCCGGCGCGACGAGGACGACACCCTTCAGTCCGGAGGGATGCTCCCGGGCGAGCAGCAGCGCCATCCAGCCCCCCATGGACGAGCCGACGAGAATGAACTCCGGACCTGCCTCGGCAGCGATCACCGCCTTGGCTTCTTGGAACCAACGACCGATACGACCGTCCTCGAAGGCGCCATCCGAACCGCCGTGGCCCGAATAGTCGAAGCGAACCACCTTGCGGCCGTGGTCCTTCCCCCAGGCCGCGATCGCCTCGGCCTTGGCGCCAGTCATGTCGGACCGGAAACCACCAAGCCAAACGATCGTCGGCCCGGCGCCCTCACTGACAAGACCGCGAATGATCCGGCCGTCGTCCGGCATGGTGACACTGATCGGCCGGTCCGCCATCTCTCTTCGCTCCTTGCGTCTGTCGTCCTGTCTTTGCCGCCGTTCAAGACAATATGCCGCTTCTTTAGCCCATTTCCCCGCCGATTGGCGTGTGCGACCTTGACTTTTTCGCACTCTCCAACGATTTTCAGGCCGTTGTCCAGTTTGCGAGTCCGTGTTTCGAAGCAAGAAGCGGGTCGCCGTGAGGACAGCCGGTCATCCGTGGGTGGCGCCCCTGTTTCAAAGGTGCGATCGGTTCGACGATCAAGGTCCTTGACATGGTCGGGCGTCGACATATCCCGAAGGATGACTGGTTCCATGAACTTCAGAGGAGTTGACAGCCATTCGTCGCCCGTTCCGAGCCACCGCCCCCGTCAAGGAAGGTCCGCGCATCAATCGCGAAATCCGGGTCCCTCAGGTCCAGCTGATCGGCGAGGACGGTGACAACCTCGGCGTTGTCGCGATCGCCGATGCCTTGACCGCCGCCGTCGAGGCCGGTCTCGACCTCGTCGAGATTTCCCCGAATTCGACGCCTCCCGTCTGCAAGATCCTGGATTTCGGCAAATACAAGTTCGAAGCCCAGAAGAAGGCGTCGGAAGCCCGTAAGAATCAGAAGATCGTCGAGATCAAGGAAGTCAAGCTCAGGCCCAACATCGACACGAACGACTATACCGTGAAGATGAAGAGCATGCTGCGCTTCTTCGAAGAGGGCGACAAGGTCAAGGTGACGTTGCGTTTCCGTGGCCGTGAAATGGCCCACCAGGACCTCGGCTTCAAGCTGCTTCAGCAGGTCAAGGAAGAGACCGTAAGCGTTGCCAAGGTCGAGAGCGAGCCGCGCCTCGAAGGCCGCCAGATGGTCATGCTGCTCGCCCCGCGCTAAGAGCGACATCCCTTTTGAAAAGCCCCGGCCGGTCATCCGTGCCGGGGCTTTTAGTTTTAAGTCACTCCAAGGGGCCGGCGGCGCGAGTTTCCCCGCGCCGCCTATACTGCGTAAAAGGCGAATCCGCCTTGCATCGGGCAGGCTTTTGGTCTAGAAGCCCAGCCACTTCAGGTCGCCCGGCGTGGAGACGGCTATGCTGTGTCCAAGGGCATGCCGTGGCGACCGTGGAAGCTCAACCCTGGACAGACCGTCTTGGCCGCTGCGGGATCTCCGCGATGGCCGTGGGTCTTCCGGAAAGACAAGGTCAGCGAGAGCCCGCAAGGGATCTCCAAACACTCGGAAACGAGCAAAATGCCCAAGATGAAGACGAAGTCGGGCGCCAAGAAGCGCTTCAAGGTGACGGCCAGTGGCCACATCAAGTCCGCTCAGGCCGGCAAGCGCCATGGCATGATCAAGCGGACCACCAAGTTCATCCGCAAGGCTCGCGGCACCACGGTGCTCTCGAAGCCGGATGAAATCATCATCAAGAAGAACTTCCTGCCCTACGCCTGATCCCGCGCGATCAAACGGCACTCACTATCGAGGAGACTGAATTATGGCGCGCGTCAAGCGGGGCGTAACGTCCCATGCCAAGCACAAGAAGGTTTTGGAAGCCGCTAAGGGCTACCGGGGCCGTCGCAAGAATACCATCAAGACCGCCAAGGCGGCTGTCGATCGCGCAATGCAGTATGCGACGCGTGACCGCCGGGCCAAGAAGCGCAACTTCCGCGCTCTGTGGATCCAGCGCATCAACGCCGCCGTTCGCGATGTCACGGGTGGCGAGCTGACCTACGCTCGCTTCATCGACCTCCTGGCCAAGGCCGGGATCGCCATCGACCGCAAGGTGCTGTCCGACCTCGCCATCAGCGAGCCGGCATCGTTTAAGGCCATCGTCGAGAAGGCCCAGGCTGCCGCCTAATTGGTGACAGCGCGGGGCCGATCGCCGATCGGCCGCCCCGACATTGCGAGAGCGGCGCGCCGATCGGTGCGCCGCTCTTTTCGTTTCCGGGATGCTTTCGCCGGTGAGACCGGCTAGAAGCCTGCCATCAGATCCGCCAGGACATCCGTCATGACCGATATCGAACAGCTCGAAGCCACCATTCTCGACGACATTCACGCCGCCAGCGACGAAACCGCCCTGGAGGGCGTGCGCGTCGCCACCCTCGGCAAGCAGGGATCGGTATCGGCGTTGCTCAAGACGCTCGGCGCCATGAGCCCGGACGAGCGGCGGACTCGCGGCGCGGCAATCAACGCCCTGAAAGACCGGGCGGCCCTTGCCATCGCCGACCGCAAGGCCGTGCTGAAAGCCGCCGCGCTCGACGCCCGCCTCACCCGCGAGACCGTGGACATCTCGCTGCCGGTTCGCACCGGACCGCTCGCCGAAGGGCGCATCCATCCGGTGAGCCAGGTGATCGACGAGATCACCGCCATCTTCACCGACATGGGATTTGCCGTCGCCGAGGGGCCGGACATCGAGACCGACCACTATAACTTCACCGCGCTCAACTTTCCGCCGGACCACCCGGCGCGAGAGATGCACGACACCTTCTTCCTGAAGCCGAAGGAAGACGGCTCGCGTCTGCTGCTCAGAACCCACACCTCGCCGGTGCAGGTTCGCACCATGGAGACGCAGAAACCGCCGATCCGCATCATCGCCCCCGGCCGCACCTATCGCTGCGACAGCGACGCGACCCACACGCCGATGTTCCACCAGGTGGAGGGGCTCGTCATCGACGAGACGACCCATTTCGGCCATCTCAAGTGGGTGCTGGAAGAGTTCCTGAAGGCCTTCTTCGAGGTCGAAGAGGTCAAGACCCGGTTTCGTCCGTCCTTCTTCCCGTTCACCGAGCCGTCGATGGAAGTCGATGTCGGGTGTCGGCGCTCGGGCTCGGAGATCCGCATCGGCGAAGGCGACGATTGGCTGGAGATTCTCGGCTGCGGCATGGTGCACCCGAACGTCATTCGCTCCGCCGGCCTCGATCCCGACGTCTACCAGGGCTTTGCCTTCGGCATGGGCATCGACCGCATCGCCATGCTGAAATACGGCATGCCCGACCTGCGCGCTTTCTTCGACGCCGATGCCCGCTGGCTGAAGCACTATGGCTTCCGCCCGCTCGACCTGCCGAGCCTCTACGGCGGGCTGACGGGATGATGCTCGCGGTCCTAGCCACCGCGTCATCCCGCCGCTCCACGCGCCAAGCCATTCAGAATTTCCGATAACGGATTTGCCAAAATGAAGTTCACCCTCAGCTGGCTGAAAGACCATCTCGAAACGGAAGCCTCGCTCGGCGAGGTTGTCGAAGCGCTCACCATGGTGGGCCTCGAGGTGGAAGAGGTTTCCGATCCTTCGGCTCCGCTCAAGCCTTTCGTCGTCGCCAAGATCGTCACGGCCGACAAGCACCCCAACGCCGACAAGCTGAAGCTTCTGTCGGTCGATGCCGGCAAGGGGCCGGTGCAGGTGGTTTGCGGCGCGCCGAACGCGCGCGCCGGCCTCAAGGGCGTGTTCGCCCTGCCCGGCGTCGTCATTCCGGCCACCGGCGACGTGCTCGAGGTCGGCACCATCCGCGGCGTCGAGAGCCGGGGCATGATGTGCTCGGAGCGCGAACTCGGCCTCTCCGACGAGCACAACGGCATCATCGAGTTGCCCGAAGATGCTCCGATTGGTGTCTCGTTCGCCGACTATCGTGGCGGCTCCGACCCGGTGATCGACATTTCCATCACGCCCAACCGGCCCGACTGCCTCGGCGTTCGCGGCATCGCCCGCGATCTTGCCGCGCGCGGCCTCGGCAAGCTGAAGCCAGATCCGCTGGCGCCAGTTCCGGGCACGTTCCCCTCGCCGGTGCCAATTGCTCTGACGTTCGATGGCGATGACACGCCCTGTCCGGTGTTCGCCGGCCGTGTGGTGCGCGGCCTCAAGAACGGTCCGTCGCCGAAGTGGCTTCAGGATCGCCTCAAGGCAATCGGGCTGCGGCCGATTTCCGCGCTGGTCGACATCACCAACTACATCACCTTCGATCGAGGCCGGCCGCTGCATGTCTATGATGCCGACAAGCTGACCGGCACCATCTGCGCCCGTCTCGGCAAGTCGGGCGAAAGCCTGCTGGCACTCGACGGGAAGACATACGCGGTCGACGAAAACATGTGCGTCATCGCCGACGATGCGGCGGTGCTCGGCCTCGGCGGCGTGATGGGTGGCGAAACCACCGGTTCGACAGAGGCCACCACGTCCGTCTTCATCGAAAGCGCCTTTTTCGACGCCGGGCGTACGGCCCGGACCGGTCGTCGGCTGGGCCTCAACTCCGACGCCCGCTTCCGCTTCGAGCGTGGAATCGATCCCGGCTTCGTCGTCGCCGGCCTCGAGCTCGCGACGCAGATGGTGCTCGACCTATGCGGCGGCGAAGCTTCGGAAGTGGTCGTGGCCGGCAGAGAGCCGCTTCTCAACAAGGTCGTCGACTTCCCGCTCGCCGAGGTGAAACGCCTGTCCGGTCTCGAACTCCCGGCCGAAACCATCACCGGTACGCTCGAAAAGCTCGGCTTCTCGACGACCGGGAACGGCGATAGTCGCTCGGTTGCCGTTCCGTCCTGGCGGCCGGACGTGCACGGCAAGGCCGACCTTGTCGAGGAGGTGGTGCGCATCGTCGGTCTCGACCAGGTGAAGGCAACGGCACTGTCGCGCATCTCTTCGGTGTCCCAGAAGGTACTCACGCCGCTGCAGATCCGCACCCGGCGCGCCAAGCGGACGCTGGCGGCGCGCGGCCTCGTCGAAGCCGTGACCTGGTCGTTCCTGGCCAAGCCCATCGCCGTGCTGTTCGGCGGTGGCGCACCCGAGCTCGAGCTCGCCAACCCGATTTCCGCCGACATGAGCGACATGCGGCCGAGCCTGATCCCCGGCCTCGTCGCGGCGGTCAAGCGGAACGCCGATCGAGGTCTCGCCGATCTCGCCCTGTTCGAGGTTGGTCAGGTGTTTGCCGGGGATCGCCCCCAGGACCAGAGCATTGCGGCGACCGCCATTCGCGAAGGTAGCGCCGGCTTTTCCGGTGCAGGCCGTCACTGGAATGGCTCGGCCGCCGCCGTGAGCGTCTTCGATGCCAAGGCCGATGCGCTGGCGCTGCTCGATGCCCTTGGCGTCGACGTCTCGCGCGTCCAGATCGTCCGCTCCGCGCCGAGCTGGTTCCATCCGGGACGCTCGGGCAGCATCCAGCTCGGACCGCAGACCGTGCTTGCCCACTTCGGCGAGCTGCATCCGGCCGTCATCGAAGCACTGGACGCTGAAGGACCGATCGTTGCCGCCGAGGTGATCCTCGACCGCATTCCGGTGGCCAAGGCCAAGGCTGGCCGCGGCAAACCAGCACTCGCCCTGTCGGCCTTCATGCCGGTCAGCCGCGACTTCGCCTTCGTCGTCGACGAGGGGGTCGAGGTGGCCAAGATCGTCAAGGCGGTGCAGGGCGCCGACAAGAAGCTGATCGGCGGTGTCGACGTGTTCGACATCTACACGGGCGAGCATGTCGCGGCCGGACAGAAGTCGGTTGCCATCGCCGTGACGCTGACGCCAAGCGATCGCACGCTGACCGACGAAGACATCGAGAAGGTGTCAAAGGCGATCGTCGTCTCCGTGCAGAAGGCTACAGGCGCCACGCTGCGCGGATAAGCGCACGACTGACGGACAACATGGCATGGGCCGCGCTAGACGCGGCCCTTTGTCATTTTGCGACCAAAACCTGCGAGCACTCCGGCGGAAGGTCCTTCAGGGTGATTTCGGGGCGCGGCGGCTTGGGCTTTGACGGCTTCGTCGGTTTTGGCGGCGGCGCATACCAGCTCTGAAGCTCCGCGCCGCATCCGTCCCCGGACGGTGGAGATGCCTGGGGCTTGCACGTCGGCGAGTTGGCCGGGCAGGCCATCCGAACGTGGAAATGGAAGTCATGCCCCCACCAGGGGCGGACCTTGGACAGCCATGCGCGGTCACTGCCCGCGCCTTCGCAAAGCGCCTTCTTGATGGCCCGGTTGACGAAGATGCGCTCCACCTCCGGCTGCTTGGCTGCTAGGCGAATGATGTTGAACTGGCGCTGCGAGAACTTCTTGGGATCGACGGTCAGCTTGTCGGGAGCCAGCATCGACACCGCGCTCACCCGCTCCCTCTCGTCGTAGGTGAGTTCGCGCTTTGGCATCGGCGTCAGCCAGATGTCGGCGTCGAGCCCGATCTGGTGGCTGGCATGGCCCGACGACATCGGACCGCCGCGCGGTTGCGACAGGTCGCCGACGAGAAGACCGTTCCAGCCGACCGCAGGCGCCTTGGACGCGAGGTGTTCGAGGAAACCGACCAGAACGGGATTGCCCCAGTTACGATTGCGCGACAGGCGCATGACCTGCCAGGTCGGGCCATTGACGGGCAAGAGCGCCGCACCAGCAAGACAACCGCGCGAATAAGACCCGATGGAGCGGGCGGCAAGCGGCGCCGGATCCTCGACGGCACCGAACAACTGTTTGGCTGGCGTCTCGGCAGCGGCCGGCAGGACGGTGGCTAGAAAGGCGAGTGTGGCGAGACGAGAAAACATGGGCTAATCCGGCTTCGTTGACGGACCATGCTGCGCCCCAGTCGATTAACCGGAGATTAACCAAGCCGCAAAACGGAGCTGCATAGGAAGGCCCAGTCCAAGTCAGAAGCCCCCGTCAATCGCGGATCGATGGGCGAAGCCTCAACATCGGCAGCGAACCGGTAACGTCGAGCCCGGACGGCCTTGCCGAAAAGATCATCCCGGCCGGCCCAGAGGCGACCTCGGCAAGCCAAGGGGGCCTTACGCCATCGATCAGGCGTGCTGCAAGTCCGTTCGGCGCGCGCTCGGCCATCTGGTTCAGCTCGGGGTCGCCGGTACAGGCCGCAAGATAGGTGGCGCCGGTGGCCCGGAAAGCGGCCTCGGGATCGGCGCCCGTAAAGACGGCATCGACAGCCAGGATGCCGTGGGCGCCACGATGATAGGGCGCCGCCAGCACGGCATGCGGGGTCGCCTTGAGCAGGAAGGCCCCGAAGTTCGATGTGGCCACGACGAGACCCGGCGCGCGCGAGCCGAGCACGTCGCCAAAGAAGGCGCGGCAATCGGTCATGGTCGCAACATTGACCGCTTCTGTGTCCGGCTGGCCGGACAGGCGATCGACCGCCGTGACGAGAAGCATCCACAAAACCGGGACGGCCGCGAGCCAACTCCAGCGCTGGGCTACCGCGCGCGCATCGTCACGCCCGGCCGTTGCCTTGATGGCCAGGGCCACGACGACGCCAACGGCAGCCGAAGCGACCACCTGAGCGCCAACGAGCGCGCGCAGCTGCATCGCGCCGAGCAGGATCGAGCCGCCGAGAATGGACAGCACGATGACGAAAGCCGGCCGGTCGGCGGACGGCATGCGGCGAAGCGCCCTCGCCCCTAGGGCGAGAGCGGCGAACGGGGCGAAGTATGCCGGCATCACCAGCCCGGGCCGGTTCTCGATCGTCGACAGAAAGCCTTGCGCCTCGTCAATATGGTCCAGCCAGATCGGCCGAATGGCCGGATCGATATCGCCGTAGGGACCGGCAAGACAGGTCGGGAACAGAACGGCGGCCACAGCCACCAGGAGCGAAGCGACAGCGACCAACGCTCCGCCACGCATCAGGAGACCCGGAACACCATCGCCGTGGCCGCGAAGCAAGGCCGCCAACACGATCACGGCGCCACCACCGATGACCACCGGTATCAGGTAGGCAAAGGACAACGCATCACAGGCAGGCACCAGCCAACGCGACGGGGGTATTGTCGCGGCGGCTGTCAGAAGAGTGCCGACGACCAACGCACCGGCAAACAGCATCAGACCGTACCGCCAACGGTCGGCATTGATGGTCCAGGCAATGGCGAGGCCGAGAATGGCCAGAAGGATGGCGGGCAACGTCTCCATCCCGACGGCGAGGCTGACGGCCGCCGCGACACCGGCAGCGATCGGCCAGCGGCGCGCCTGATCGGCACGGACCAGTCCCATCAAAACACAGGCGAGCAGCACCGCCTGAACGTTGTGATGGTCGAGGGTACCGGGTACGAACACGCTCTTCACCTGGGGCGACAGGAAAATCATCAGGAGCGTGGCGAGGCGGGCGGTCTCGCCGCCGAAACGACCGGCGACCGAGGCGAGCGCGAAGGCGAAGGGAATCACCAGCAGGACCGGCCAAACCGTGGTGGCAAACAACTCGGCCCCGGCTCCACCGGCAACGGGCGTCGCCGCGAGAACGATGGCGGCAATCGGCAAGTCGACGAGGCGCGACCAGTGCATCAGCACTCCACCGGGCGGATCGAGCCGATACTGCGTCAGGTCGAACCAGCTCTGACCGCCAAGAAAATCACGCACTTCCACCAGTCGCATCATGGAGTCGGGATCGTCCCAAGCGGGGCCGAGGTCGGCGAGCCGATTGACCGCGACGAGTCCCACGACGAATAGCCCCAACGCGACAGCGAAGACCAACCGAGCGCGCAGGACAAAACCGAAGAGAACAGGTGCGGCGCCAAAGGCGCCTTGTTTGGAATTCATTGACCAAAGCCGACGACAGAACGCAGGAAAGCCCGGCACATGCGAAGCGTCGTTAGCTTTGCCTTAACACAATGGATAAAAGGTAAAGGCGGCGCACCGCCTGTCGCGGTCCGCATCCTCCGGATGGCACCATGACCGCTAGCGAGAGCCCAACCGACTCCACCGCCGCCTTCCCGGGCCTCGACATCGCGGTGGTGCTTCCCTGCTACAACGAGGGAATGACGATCGGCGCCGTCGTGTGCGGTTTTAGAGCCGCGCTGCCAGAGGCGCGCATCTTCGTCTTCGATAACAACTCCTCGGACCGAACCGCCATAGAGGCGAGAGTCGCTGGTGCCGAGGTCATCCGCGAGGGTCGACAGGGCAAGGGACACGTGGTCCGGCGCATGTTCGCCGACATCGACGCTGACGTCTACGTCATGGCCGATGGCGATGGCACCTATGACCCTCTCGACGCCGTCGACCTCGTCCGAGCGCTGATCACCGAGCGGGCCGACATGGCCGTCGGAGTCCGCCGCAACGTCACAGTCGACGCCGGCCGCTCCGGACACGCCTTCGGCAACCGCATTTTCAACGGTCTGTATCGTCGCCTGTTCGGCCCCGACTTCAGCGACGTGTTCTCCGGCTACCGCGCTTTCACAAGACGTTTCGTCAAGAGCTTTCCAGCCGTGTCACATGGCTTCGAGATCGAAACGGAAATGGCGGTGCATGCCGGCCAGCTCCACATCCCCACCGTGGAGCTGTCTCTCGACTACGGGCACCGGGTCGAAGGAGCTCCGTCCAAGCTACGGACGTTCCGCGACGGCTTCCGCATTCTCGTGATGTTCGCCATGCTGGTGAAGGAGACGCGACCGAGCTTGTTCTTCGGAGCGCTTTCGAGTCTTTTCGCATTCGCCTCGGTCATTCTCGCCGTGCCGGTCTTCGCGACCTATGTCGAGACTGGCCTGGTTCCTCGCCTGCCGACAGCCGTTCTTTCGACAGGGCTGATGATCCTCGCAGCGCTTCTGGCAACCGCCGGCCTGGTGCTCGACAGCCTTGCTCGTGCGCGCGTCGAGCAAAAGCGCATCCTCTATCTGTCGATCCCCTCGCTCCGGCCGACGCGGGAGCCTGCCGAGGCGGAAACGACGGCAAACCTCGCAGAACTTCGCGACCTCCTGCGTCGGTTGGGCGATCGCCCCAGCCGACGCACGGCCAGTTGAGATGCCTCCGGTCATCAGGCGGTTCGGTGGGTTCGCCGTAGCAGGCCTCAGCGGCTTTGTCGTCGACGCCGGCTTGACCGAAGCACTGGCCGCCTTTGGCGTCAGCCCCTATCTCGGCCGCGTCTTCGCCGTGGCCATCGCCATCGTCGTCACCTACGCGATCAATCGCAACCTCACCTGGAAGGAACGGAGGGAGCATGTTCCCGGCCGCCGAGCTCGCTACCTGACGGTCTCACTTGTCTCGATCATCGCCAACTATCTGGTCTTTGCCGCCGCCATGACGCTCCTGACGGACCTACGGCCAGTACTGGCGGTTGCGGCCGGCACCGGCGTCGGCATGGTGATGAACTTTGCCGGCTATTCACGCTTCGTGTTCAAGGCAGGCAAGGATCAGGCGGCGTAGCGGCTGGCGTCGGCGCCATAGTATCGGACATAGCGCTCGGAAATGCGGTCGACCGGCAGAACGATCATTACGTCGGTGGTGCCGAAGGGACGATCGACGACGGCACCGCGACCGACCATCGCGCCGAGGCGAAGGTAGCCCTTGATGAGCGGCGGCATTCCGGCAAGCGCCGCACGCATATCCACCGCCTCGATCGGCAGCCGATTCATGGATACGGCCCGCTCGGGACGCGCCTCGACCAGCCAGTCGGTATCGGCCGAGGCGTGGTGGTGCAAGAAGGAGAGCGGCAAGGCCAGAGCGTCGGGATCGGTGCCTTCGAACGATGCGCAGCCGATCATGGCATCGACGCCGTTGTTCAGCACGTAAGCCCAGATCCCCTGCCACAGCAGCTCGACGGTGCGCTTGCTGCGATAGGGCTTCATGACGCAGGAACGACCGAGTTCGAGAAACTCCAGGCCGGCGTGGCGGGCGAGGAGCGGCTCGATGGAAAACTCTCCGGCCGTGTAGAAGCCGCGATGACGCTCAGCCACCTTCTGGCGAAGGAGCCTGTAGGTACCGACGATGCGCGGCCGAGCCCGGCGGAAGGGGCGGATTTCGACATCGTCGTGATCGAGAACCAGCAGATGATCGCAGTAACGGTCGAACGCATCGGCATCGCGACGGCGCAGAAGCGTGCGCGGATCGGCGGTTGCCTGCATCTCCCCGTAGAAGACGCGGTAGCGAAGCGCCTGAGCGGCGCGAACCTCGCCGGCAGACCGGGCGAGCCGCACTTCAAGCGCACCCATACGACCGAGCGTCACAGTCCCGCCGCCTAGATTGGGCCTCGCCTCCGTTGTCGGGAAAGTGCCAGTAAGTCCGAACATCGTGAGCCCTCCGCCAAGATGCATAGCCACCATCACATCCTTGCAGCGAGGATAGTGACATTTCACCGACGGTCTCGTGACATTTCGGTAATAGACACCAGCGAAACGAAACAGGGAGGGTCAGACTACCTTGCCAGGCGCACTGGCGTGCAAGGAAGAGCCCGCCATTTCGATGGTTGCTTCCGTCACATCTCGACCATCGAGGCCCAAAGCGGGAACCTGGCGAAGCGCTCGCCAGAGCACAGCCATGACGACGATGGAGAAGTAGCCATCAATCGCATAGTGCCAGCCGAACAAAATGGATCCGGCTTCAATGAGAAGAACGATCAATAAGCCGGCTATGGCCAAAAGACGGTCAACCTCCAGGGCAACAAGGGCGCAGAGCGTTACCATGGCCACGTGCAAGCTGGGAAAAGCCGAGATTCCCATGCCAAAGCCCGAGGTTCTAGTAACATAGAGGTCCCAGAGATACAGCTGCACGTCGCGTATTCCGCTACCATTTGGCAGCGTGTTGGCACTCACGGCGGCGAGCGTGGACGCGAAACGATCGGTATCGCCGGTCACCTGAGCGAAGAATGCCGGCCCAGCACTCATTGCCAGCCATGCCACCAGGTTGCCGAGCACCACCCAGGCAAAAATGTACGATACGAAAAAACGCCGCCTTATGTTCGGCTTGGATGCGGCCACTGCCATCCAAAAGACGAAACCATTGACCCAAAGCATCCAGCCTGGGCCGTAAAAGAAGGCGAATATCCGCCAAGTATGAGGATAGTTGATGAGCCCGTGGAGCAGAATCGCGGGATCAGTTCCGAAATGCAGCCAACGATCGATATCGGCAAGAGAAGCGTCAGAGGTAAAGCCGTCCAGACCAATGAATGACTTCATGGCGGTAAACGTTGCCATGAAGGGAGCCAAAGCCAGCAGCAACACGAATCCTGCCAGGATACGAGCGATACGTCGCTGATCGAGACAAGCCCGAAGCCAGGCTGCAGGATGACGAGGATTGGCGGCAATGGACCGAAGTGACAGTCCAATCAGGACAAGCGCCGGCAACGCTACAACATCGAGCACCAGCAAGCTGAAGAGATACTCGACATATAGGTCTGCAAAGATATGGCCAACCGGCACCAGCATGGCACTCGCGAGGACGAGATACAGGCCGATCAATGCGTAGACCAATCGATCGCTACGAATCTCCTCCATGGCGAGGCGCGAGATCTTCCGCATGCAAATTTCCCCCATCGGCAGCGGAACCCTAGGAGCTCCTGGCTTAATGGTGGGTTAGGTTTGGCGGGTTTTCTCGCAGCAACCGCTCTCCAGACCACATCCAGCTTCTTGCGCCGCCTTCGCCGGCAACCTATATACCGCCCGAATTCGGGGACTTCCCCGGTCAGCATTCAAGGTAAGAAACGGGGACCGGCCGGGAATCCGGCGTCTAGCCGAATGCCTCGGAAGAGGGTTCGGACGGTCTGCCTGAACGGAGTGACGAAATGGGCAAGGTTATCGGCATCGATCTCGGGACGACCAATTCCTGCGTCGCCATCATGGACGGCAAGAATGCCAAGGTGATCGAGAATTCTGAGGGCGCGCGCACCACGCCGTCGATCGTCGCCTTCGCCGACGGCGGAGAGCGTCTGGTCGGCCAGCCGGCCAAGCGACAGGCTGTCACCAACCCCGAAAACACCATCTTCGCGGTGAAGCGTCTGATCGGCCGCCGGTTCGAGGATCCGATGGTGGCCAAGGACAAGGATCTCGTCCCCTATGCCATCGTCAAGGGTGACAACGGCGACGCCTGGGTGAACTCCGAAGGCAAGAAGTATTCGCCCTCGCAGATCTCGGCCATGACGCTGGCCAAGATGAAGGAAACGGCCGAGGCCTATCTCGGAACCAGTGTGACGCAGGCCGTCATCACCGTTCCCGCCTATTTCAACGATGCCCAGCGTCAGGCCACCAAGGACGCCGGCAAGATCGCCGGCCTTGAAGTGCTGCGCATCATCAACGAGCCGACGGCCGCCGCCCTCGCCTATGGCCTCGACAAGTCCGACCACTCCAAGACCATCGCCGTGTACGACCTCGGCGGCGGTACGTTCGATATCTCGATCCTCGAGATCGGTGACGGCGTGTTCGAGGTGAAGTCCACCAATGGCGACACCTTCCTCGGTGGCGAAGACTTCGACATGCGGCTCGTCAACTATCTGGCCGACGAGTTCAAGAAGGAGCAGGGCATCGACCTGCGCGGTGACAAGCTGGCCCTGCAGCGCCTGAAGGAAGCTGCGGAAAAGGCCAAGATCGAGCTGTCCTCCTCGGCCCAGACGGAAATCAACCTGCCGTTCATCACCGCCGACGCCAAGGGTCCCAAGCACCTGACGCTGAAGCTCACCCGCGCCAAGTTCGAGGCTCTGGTCGACGATCTCGTCCAGAAGACCGTCGAGCCTTGCAAGGCGGCCCTCAAGGATGCCGGCCTCAGCGCCGGTCAGATCGACGAGGTGGTGCTCGTTGGCGGCATGACGCGCATGCCGAAGGTGCAGGAGACCGTCAAGCAGTTCTTTGGCCGCGAACCGCACAAGGGCGTCAACCCGGATGAAGTGGTCGCCATCGGCGCCGCCATCCAGGCCGGCGTCCTCGCCGGCGAGGTCAAGGACGTCCTCCTTCTCGACGTGACGCCGCTGTCGCTCGGCATCGAGACGCTCGGTGGCGTGTTCACCCGCCTCATCGACCGCAACACCACCATCCCCACCAAGAAGAGCCAGGTGTTCTCGACCGCCGAGGACAGCCAGAGCGCGGTGACCATCCGCGTCTTCCAGGGTGAGCGCGAGATGGCGGCCGACAACAAGATGCTCGGCCAGTTCGATCTCGTCGGCCTGCCGCCGGCGCCGCGCGGCGTGCCGCAGATCGAGGTGACCTTCGACATCGACGCCAACGGCATCGTGCAGGTGTCCGCCAAGGACAAGGGCACTGGCAAGGAGCAGCAGATCCGCATTCAGGCGTCGGGTGGGCTTTCGGATTCCGACATCGACAAGATGGTGAAGGACGCCGAGGCCAATGCCGCCGCCGACAAGGCCCGCCGCGAGGCGGTCGAGGCGCGGAACCACGCCGAGGCTCTGGTGCATTCGACCGAGAAGTCGCTTGCCGACTTCGGCGACAAGGTCTCGGCCTCGGACAAGTCGACCATCGAAAGCGCCATCGCCGACCTCAAGGCTGTGATCGATTCCGACGATGCCGAGGATATCAAGGCCAAGACCAATGCCCTCGCCCAGGCAGCCATGAAGCTTGGCGAGGCCATGTATGCCGCGCAGGGCGGCGCCGAGGAGAAGCCGAGCACCGAGGGTGATGACGTCCTCGACGCCGACTTCGAAGAGGTCAAGGACGACAAGAAGAACGGCTGACGCCGGGCTTCCTGCGCTTCCGGCTCTCCGGTCGAGTAACCGGGGAGCCGTTTCCTGTTGAGAGCGGGCGGGAGGCGCCGCCCTGGTATCTCCCACCTCGGGACAAACGATGGCCAAACGCGATTATTACGACGTGCTGGGCGTTCCCCGCGACGCCGACGAGAAGACGCTGAAGAGCGCCTTTCGAAAGCTCGCCATGCAATTGCACCCGGACAAAAACCCGGGTGACGCTACAGCAGAGGTCCGTTTCAAGGAGGCCAACGAGGCCTACGAGGTTCTGAAGGACCCCCAGAAGAAGGCCGCCTACGACCGATTCGGCCACGCCGCCTTCGAAAACGGCATGGGCGGGCGCGGTGCCGATCCCGGGTTCGGCGCCTCGATGGCCGACATTTTCGACGACATTTTCGGCGAGTTCATGAGCGGCGGCCGGCGTAGCCGACCGAACGGCCGCGAGCGTGGCGCCGATCTGCGCTACAACCTCGACGTCACGCTGGAAGAGGCCTTCGGCGGTAAAACCGTCGAAATTCACGTCCCCACGTCGATCACTTGCGTCAAGTGTTCCGGCACCGGCGCCAAGCCCGGCACCAGCCCCCAGACCTGCCGCACCTGCGGCGGCAGCGGCAAGGTGAGGGCGAGCCAGGGCTTCTTTACCATCGAGCGCACCTGCCCCACCTGCCAGGGGCGCGGCGAGACCATCGCCAACCCTTGCGACGCGTGTTCGGGTACAGGGCGCACCACGCAGGAACGGACGCTCTCGGTCAATATTCCGGCCGGCATCGAGGATGGTACGCGCATCCGTCTGTCAGGCGAAGGCGAAGCCGGCCTGAGGGGCGGCCCTGCCGGTGATCTCTACATCTTCATCTCGCTCCGACCGCACGCCTTCTTCCAGCGCGACGGTGCCGATCTCCATTGCCGCGTGCCGATCTCCATGACAACTGCGGCGCTGGGCGGCGAGTTCGAAGTTCCCACGATCGAAGGCGGCAAGACCAAGGTTCGCGTCCCCGAGGGAACCCAGACCGGCAAGCAGTTCCGTCTCAAGTCGAAGGGCATGCCGGTGCTGCGTTCGCGCGATGTCGGCGACATGTACATCAATGTCACCGTCGAGACGCCGCAACGCCTCACACGCCGTCAACGCGAGCTACTTGAGGAGTTCGAACGCGAGTCTTCGGGCGAGAACAATCCCGAGTCGGCCGGCTTCTTTGCCCGCGTGCGCGATTTCTTTGACAACCTTGGCAGTTGACGTCACTGTAGAAACCCCGACATGGGGCGTTGGAGTTGCGGCCCGCACGTCTGCAAGCCGAACTTGGGAGTAGAGCATGTTCGTGCACCGTTGGCGGGATGAAGCCATCGCCGAGGCAAAGCGCGTACGTTGCCAGTATTCGGACGACCTCAAGTTCTTGAAGAGTTGGGCTGCGAAGCCGCTCACAACCGGTGCGGTCAGCCCTTCGGGTCGATGGCTAGCCCGTGCCATGGCCGGCGCCGTCGACCCCTCCTGGGAGGGAACGGTGGTCGAACTGGGACCGGGCACCGGCGCGGTTACCTCCGCCCTCCTCCAACGCGGCGTCGCCCCCGAACGCCTGCTTGCCATAGAGTACAACCCGGACTTCGCCGAGCATATGCGGGGGCGCTTTCCGGGCATCGGCGTAACGGTGGGCGATGCCTACCAGTTCGGCGAGACGCTGCGGCGCGCCGGTGTAGAGAAGGTGGCAGCCGTCGTCTCGTCGCTTCCCCTGTTCACGCAACCCCCGCTTCGCCGCCGCCAACTGCTCAACGAGGCGATGACGGTCCTCGAACCGGGTAGACCGTTCATTCAGTTCTCCTACGCTCTCGTGCCGCCGGTTCCCGCCGAGGCGGGGCGCTGGACCCTCGGGGCCAGCGGCTGGATCGTGCGAAACTTGCCGCCGGCTCGTGTCTGGACCTATCGCAAGACGGGGCTGGCATAACACGGATGGCGATCAGATCTCGTCGATGGAAGCAGAGCCGTTTGACGACACGTTCTTGGTCTTGAGATCATCCGTCTCGAAGCAGCACGTGCAGTTGGACCGTGCACACATCCGGCATAAGCGGCGCTGATCACGTCCACGCGCGGCATGGGCGCGCAGCATCCGATCGACAAGCTGGCCAAGAAGGTCGCGCTCCTCCGGAGAAAGGCAAGTGAGGAACCCCTTGCTCTCGGCAAGGCGATGATCCTGCAACCCGTCCGCCCGACGTCGTCCGGCAGGCGTGATCTCCACCAACACCTCGCGCCCGACGCGACGGCAGCGATGCAGCAGGCCATCGGCTTCCATCCGATCGATGAGACGGACGGTCGCCGAGTGGGTAAGGCCGACGATGGCGGCCATCTCGCCAATACTGGCCGGTGGATTGTTGGCGGCTGTGATCAGGGCGGCAACGGCCGTTGGCGCTAGAGTGGCATCTCCGGAAAGCGTCGCGTCGGTGACGGCAAGCGACAAGGCGGCAAACTTGTTCGACAGATCCTTCACCACGTCTTTCCCCGCCTTCCCTGGTCCACATCCTTTGCAAAGGATGTTCTCGCCGCCTCAAAAAGCGACCATTTCTCATTGATAAACGAAGGTCGGGGCCGGCACCGCTCAGAAAAACACTTATCACGTTCAAGACATAAGTCGCGTTGGCGGGTTGCCGGGTTGAACGATGGCTCGGAAAACCTTGCTCCGGCCGGGTGTCAGGTGCTTGGCGGTGGGGCGGGGTAATGATATCTAGCCGGCCATGACGACAAAGCCGCTCACCCATATTCGCAACTTCGCCATCATCGCTCATATCGATCATGGCAAGTCGACGCTCGCCGATCGCCTGATCCAGACGACGGGTACCGTCGCGCAGCGCGACATGAAGGAACAGATTCTCGACTCGATGGATATCGAGCGCGAGCGCGGCATCACCATCAAGGCCCAGACCGTTCGCCTTGCCTACAAGGCGGAGGACGGCGAGACCTACACGCTCAACCTGATGGACACGCCAGGCCACGTGGACTTCGCCTACGAAGTCAGCCGGTCGCTCGCCGCCTGCGAGGGATCCTTGCTCGTGGTCGACGCCAGCCAGGGCGTCGAGGCGCAGACGCTGGCCAACGTCTATCAGGCGATCGACAACAACCACGAGATCGTGCCGATCCTCAACAAGGTCGACCTGCCCGCAGCCGAACCCGAGCGCGTCAAGAGCCAGATCGAGGACGTGATCGGGCTCGATGCCTCGGACTCGGTGGAGATCTCGGCCAAGACAGGGCTCAACATCGAGGGCGTGCTGGAAGCGATCGTCAAGCGCCTGCCGCCACCCAAGGGCGATCCGGACGCGCCGCTCAAGGCGATGCTGGTCGACAGCTGGTACGATGCCTATCTCGGCGTCATGGTGCTCGTTCGCATCATCGACGGCGAGCTCCGGAAGGGCATGAAGGTCAAGATGATGCGCACCGGCGCCGTCTACGAGGTGGAGCGCGTCGGCTACATGACGCCCAAGCTTCAGCTCTGCGACAAGCTCACGACCGGCGAGGTCGGCGTCATCACCGCATCGATCAAGGAAGTGGCCGACACCGCCGTCGGAGACACGATCACCGACGAACGCCGGCAGACCACCGAGCCGCTGCCTGGCTTCCGCCCGGCGCAGCCGGTGGTGTTCTGCGGTCTGTTCCCGGTTGACGCCGCCGACTTCGAGGATTTGCGCGCCGCCGTCGGCAAGCTGCGCCTCAACGACGCCAGCTTCTCCTTCGAGATGGAGACCTCGGCCGCCCTCGGCTTCGGCTTCCGCTGCGGCTTCCTAGGCCTCTTGCATCTCGAGATCATCCAGGAGCGACTCGAGCGCGAGTTCAACCTCGACCTGATCGCAACCGCGCCGTCGGTCATCTACAAGATGAGCCTCACCGACGGCACGGAGATCGAGCTTCACAATCCGGCCGACATGCCGGAGGTGACGCGTATCTCGGAAATTTCCGAGCCGTGGATCCGCGCCTCGATCATGACGCCGGACGAATATCTGGGCGCCATCCTGAAGCTCTGCCAGGACCGTCGCGGCATCCAGATCGACCTCTCCTACGTCGGCAGCCGGGCCATCGTACAGTACGACCTGCCGCTCAACGAAGTGGTGTTCGACTTCTACGACCGGCTGAAGTCGATCTCCAAGGGCTACGCGTCGTTCGACTATCACCTCAGCGACTATCGCGAGGGCGATCTGGTCAAGATGCAGATCCTCGTCAACGCCGAACCGGTGGATGCGCTCTCGGTGCTCGTTCACCGCAGCCAGGCGGAACGGCGCGGCCGCGCCATGTGCGAAAAGCTGAAGGATCTCATCCCGCAGCACATGTTCCAGATCCCGATCCAGGCGGCGATCGGCGGCAAGATCATCGCTCGCGAGACGATCCGGGCGCTCAGGAAGGACGTTCTGGCCAAGTGCTATGGCGGCGACGTGACGCGCAAGCGCAAGCTTCTGGACAAGCAGAAGGAAGGCAAGAAGCGGCTTCGCCAGTTCGGAAAGGTGGAGATTCCGCAGGAAGCTTTCATCGCCGCGCTGAAGATGGACGACTGATCGGTAGGGAAACAGGCGCACCCTCTTTCGGAGGCGCCTGCCGCCGGGCTGGCAATGCCCCCCGCGATCACGCGGGGCCGTTCCGACACTGCCGCCCGAGGGCGACTTTCCCCTCCTGGGGCCTGAGCTGACGGTAAACGCGATGACGAGCGATTGCCAGCCCTTTTACGTGGAAGCGCGTATGAGGATCGATCGAAGTCCAAACAGCCTTGAGAAAAGGAAAAGGGCGCCCCCTCGGACGCCCTTTTTTGCACTTCCGGAGGAGCTTCGGCTCACACCGTCTTGTCGACCTTGTGGCCGCTCTCGGCCGGCGTTTCCGGTTGGGAGTCGTCCTCTTCGGCAGGCGCCACCTTCGGGCCACCGCGGCCGACGCCGACGAGGGCTGGCCGCAGTACGCGCTCGCCAATCTTGAAGCCGACCTGCATCACCTGCACCACGGTGCCGCTCGGCACGCTGGGATCGGGCACCTCGAACATCGCCTGATGGAAGTTGGGATCGAACTTCTCGCCGGCCGGATCGACGCGGCTGACGCCATGCTTTTCGAGCGCTTTCATCAGCTCGCGCTCGGTCAGCTCGACGCCTTCGACCAGAGAGATCAGCGCTTCGCCCCCGTTGGCGCGCGCTTCGGCGTCGACCGCGGCGATGGCGCGCGTCAGGTTGTCGGCGGCGCCCACGATGTCGCGGGCGAAGTTGGTCACCGCATAGGTGCGAGCATCGGCGATCTCGCGCTCGGTACGGCGGCGGAGATTTTCCATGTCGGCGAGGGTCCGGAGGAGTTGATCCTTGAGATCGCCCGCCTCCTTCTCGAGGGCGGCGATACGCTGGAGCCCCTGGTCGACCACCGGGTCCAGTTCAGGAGCGGCCGGTTCGGGAGTCTGTGCTGTCTCGTCTGCCATCTTGTCCTCATGCTGTTTCAAAGCGACTGCTGCCGCCAAACGTGCCCCGGATTTGAGGGTTCCGGGCGGGAAAATCAACCCTTGGCTCTGCTTTCCCCGCGCACCGACCTGCAAGTATGCTGCTGTGGAGCCGCAATGTCAGTCCTCCTCGCCGGAGATCCCGCGATTGGCCTTGAAAACGAGAAGGATATCCGCCTTTCACCAACGGGAACGAGATCCAATGAAACAGGGAACGAACCGCCTGCGAGGCGAATGCCTTTGCCGCCAGGTAGGCTATGAGGTGGACGACGCATTCGAGTATGCGCTGAACTGCCATTGCTCGAACTGCCGCCGGGCCACAGGCGCCGCCTTCAAGCCCTTCGCAGGTATCCGGACCGAGCGACTGACCGTGGTGCGTGGCGCAAGCGACGTCATGCGTTTCGGCGAAGGTAGCCACGATGCTCATTGCAAGTGCTGTGGTTCGTTACTCTACTCGCAGGTCCGCGATGGGGGCTATCTGCATGTCACGCTTGGCACCTTGATCGATCCGCCCTCGATCCGTCCGACCGCGCATATCTTTGTCGGCTCAAAGGCGCCCTGGTTCGATATCTGCGACACGCTGCCGCAGTTCGACGAATTTCCGATCGACTGAGCGTTAACCGGTCAGCCCAGGATGCGGCCAACCACGCGGGCTGTGTAGTCGACCATGGGGACGACGCGCGCATAATTGAGCCGGGTCGGGCCGATGACGCCGACGACCCCGATCACCCGCGCCTCGGCGTCGCGATAGGGCGACACCACGAGCGATGAGCCCGACAGGCCGAACAGCTTGTTCTCCGAGCCGATGAAGATGCGCACGCCCTCGCCGGCATCGGCGAGGCCGAGCAGCTCGATCAGGTCCTCGGAGCTCTCAAGCTCGTCGAAAAGCGCCCGAATGCGTTCCAGATCCTCGGCGGCCCGGACATCGTCCAGCAGATTGGCGCGCCCGCGTACGATCAGAGTCTGGGGTCGGCTGCCGTCGGCACCGGACCAGGACGCCAGACCGGCATCGACGAGGCGGGCGGTCAAGGTATCCAGCTCGAGCTTGCGCGCGGCGCGCTGACGTTCGACCTCGGCACGCGTCTCGCTAAGTGTGCGGCCACGGATGCGGGCGTTGAGATAGTTTGCCGCCTCCTGCAGGGCGGACGCCGGCAGGTCGGGGGGCAGATCGATCAGTCGGTTTTCGACGGTGCCGTTGTCGCCCACCAGCACGACGATGCCGCGCGTCGGCTCGATGCGCACGAACTCGATGTGGCGAAGCCGTGGATCGGCCTTTTGCGTCAAGACCACGCCGGCGCCGCGCGTCAGGCCGGACAGCGTCTGCGACGCCTCCGTCAATACGTCCTCGATGCTCTTGCCGATACCCGACGCCTTGAGACGACCTTCGATCGCCGACCGATCGCCCTCGGTGAGGTCGCCGATCTCCAGCATGGCATCGACGAAGAAGCGCAAACCGAGTTCTGTCGGCAACCTGCCGGCGGACGTATGCGGTGCGTAGAGAAGGCCCGCCGCCTCCAGATCGGACATGACGTTGCGGACCGATGCGGGCGACAGCGGCGCAGCCAGAAGGCGCGATATGTTGCGGCTGCCCACGGGGTCGCCAGTGTCGAGATAAGCCTCGACGATGCGACGGAAAATGTCGCGCGATCGCGCGTCGAGTTCCCGCAAGCCCCCCTGTCCACCTGTCATCACCACGATACCGCAACTCCTTTCTCGTCAGGACTAATCTGGCCGTACCAGCCCGACGGCGCAAGCCCTGCGCGTCGTTTGGCGAGCGCGAAGGTGGACGATGCGGCATGGCTGCTCGACAGCGGCGGCAGGGCGGGATAAAGGGGGCCGATGCTGACGCTCGCGCTCGATACAGCCAACGACCGGGTTGCCGTCGCTCTTTCGGGCGACGGGAAGGAAACCGTGCGTGCCGAGGCGATCTCGCGCGGCCACGCCGAACGGCTGTTCCCACTGATCGACGAAGTCCTGACGGCGGCCGGCGTCGACATCGAATGCGTCGGGCGCATCGCCGTCAACGTCGGCCCTGGCAGCTTCACCGGCATTCGCATCGCTGTGGCGGCGGGTCGCGGCCTGGGTCTGGCGCTCGGTGTTCCGGTGGTGGGCATCGACGCGCTTCGCCTCATTGCCGCGTCGCTCGAAGAACTGGCTGACGGCCCCATACTCGCCGCCGTCGACGCCCGGCGCGGTGAGATCTACGCCGCTCTCTACGGTCCGAAGGGAGAGGTGTTGGAGCCTCCGTTTGCCGCCGACGCTGAGAGCGTGCTGGATCGCCTGGGTGCCAGCGCCACCGTGATCGCCGGCTCGGGCGCGGCGATCCTTACTCATCAGGCGGCGATTTCCGGCTTGCGCGTACCACCTGTCGACGCAATGACCGCGACGAGCCCGTTGGCACTTGCCCGGCTCGGGAGCGTCGCGGATCCGGACATCGCCCTGCCCCGCCCGCTCTATCTCAGGGCGCCCGACGCCAAGCCGCAGCCGCCCGTGCCCGGCCTTCTTGCACCCAATCCGACGCCATGAAGCCTTGCGACCTGTTGCGCCTGTTTGCTGCGCCTCGTCCGATCTGCGAGCCCGGTCGCATCTCCGACGCCGACGACCTCGCAGCCCTGCACGCCCATGCGTTCCGTCACGGCTGGCCGGCCACCGAGATGGAGGCCCTGATCGCCGACCCCACTGTGACCACGATCGTGGCTCGCGAGGGCCGGACGCCCTTTACCCGCCGACCGATCGGATTCGTCATGTCGCGGGCTGCCGCGGATGAGGCCGAAATCCTGACCGTTGCCGTTTCTCCCGCGCGGCGCGGCCGTGGTGTCGGACGCCTGATGATGGACGAAACGATCCGCCGCCTCTATTTCATGCGCGTCGCGTCGCTGTTCCTTGAGGTGGATGAGAGCAATGGCCCGGCGCTCGCTCTTTATAGGCGCCTCGGTTTCCGAGAGGTCGGCCGCCGTGCCAACTACTATGCCGGCGGCACCGCGAACGCCCTTGTCATGCGAGCCGATCTCAAATAACCCATATTTGGCCGGCGACGGCGGCCAGACAGTTCGAGGGTACCCGCGATGACCGAGGAAACCACTCCGCTCTCTTTGGAAGAAGCCTGTGCGGCGCGCGGCATGCGCATGACCGAGCAGCGGCGAATCATTGCGCGCGTGCTTGAGCAGGCCGTTGATCATCCCGATGTCGAAGAAGTCTATCGGCGCGCCTCGGCGATCGACAACAACATCTCGATCTCGACGGTCTATCGCACCGTCAAGCTGTTCGACGACGCCGGCATGATCGCCCGGCTCGACTTCCGCGACGGCCGCTCGCGCTACGAGCCTCTGCCTGACGAGCACCACGACCATCTGATCGATTTCCGTACCGGCGCCGTGGTCGAGTTCCACAGCGACGAGATCGAGGCGTTGCAGCGCGAGGTCGCCCGCAAGCTCGGCTACAAGCTGATCGACCACCGGCTTGAGCTCTATGGCGTGCCGATCGACGAAGCCGGCACGGAGGACAAGGCGTGAAACCAGGCCACGTAAGGGCGGCGTTGACGCTGCCGCTGTTTGCCGTGGCCGCTTTCATTCTCGTCATTCTCTACATCCCGGCCCGAAGGTGGCGCCTGCGCCTTGCCGGCCAGCTTCAGATGCTTTTCCATCGACTGGCGTTATGGACGCTTGGCATCAGGCTGCATGTGCGTGGACGGCCGGCCTCAGAGAGGCCGTTGCTTCTCGCTGCGAACCACGCATCCTGGATCGACATCTCCGCCTATAGCGCGGTGATGCCGCTGTCCTTCGTGGCCAAGCGCGAAGTGGGCGCCTGGCCCTTGATCGGTTTCTTCGCCCGACTGCAACATTCGGTGTTCGTCGATCGGGCCCGACGTGGATCCACCGCCGACCAGGCAGACAGCATCGGCCGCCGTCTGGCCGAGGGCGATGCCATCGTTCTGTTTCCCGAAGGCACCACATCCGACGGCAATCAGGTCCTTCCCTTCCGCTCGTCGTTGTTCGGCGCCGCCCGCGCCGCCCTGAACGACGCCGGCGTCGAAGCGGTGTTCGTACAGCCCGTCGCCATCGCCTACACGCACATGCTGGGCCTGCCGCTCGGTCGATCCGGGCGCTCGATCGTATCGTGGGTTGGCGATCAGGACCTTGTGCCGCATGCCAAGGACCTGCTCGCGGCCTCCGACTTCGATGTGAGCATCATTTTCGGCGAGCCGATCCGTTTCGACCGTGACACCGACCGCAAGAAGGTATCCCTCGAGGCGGAGAAGGCCGTTCGCCGCCTGCTTGCCGCGGAACTCAGGGGCTGACAGGAGCCCGGGCCAGCGTCAGCGCGGCATCAGCAGCCAAAGATCGAGATCGAGCACGACCGATGGCAGGTAGGCGCCGCTCTCGTCACGGTCGGGAAAGTCGGCTGCCGGTTGGTCGCGCGTACCGACCAGACGAACACGCAGCGCCCCGAGATCATCGCGGCCGTCGATCAGCTCCTTGCCAACAATGGTCGACCAGGCATGGATGGTCGAGCCGGTGAACACCGGGCCGACATAGCGGCCGGCGTTGATGGCTGCGACATGAACGGCATTACCGAGGCCGTTGAACATCAGCGCCCGGCCGATGGCCATGACGAGACCACCCGCCACCAGCCAACGGCCGCGCGAACGCTCGTCGGAAAACGGCAACGGATGCTGTCTCGCCGGATTGCCGAAGAAGCGGGCCGCCATCATGGTCGTCCCTTCGTCCACGAGAGCGCCGTCGACATGGTCGATGCGTTCGCCGAGCTCATAGTCGCTCCAGCGGAAACGGCTGCCGGACAGGCCGCTGTCCCAGGCGGAAAGGTCGAGTACCGGCAGGCGAGCGCCCAGCGCATCGGCGGGGACCGCCGCTGGCAAGGGCGGCACCAGCTGCTCGGAAAAGGGCTGCACACCCTCCTCGGTCTTGCGCACCGTCTGCCAACGAGCAAAGTCGATTACCTCGACACCGCCGTCCTTGTGGCCGGTGGTCCTCAGGTAGACGACGCCAGTCCGCCCGCCAGTATCGCGCAGACCGATCACCTCGGTCACGGCGGAGATCGTTTCGCCGGGATAGACCGGCGCAAGAAAACGACAGCCGGCATAGCCTAGATTGGCAACGGCGTTGAGACCGACATCCGGCACCGACTGGGCAAGCACGATGTTGAAGATCAGCAGGTCATCGATCGGAGCCATCGGATGACCGACCGCGTGGGCGAAGTCGTCCGACGATTGCAGGGCGAAGCGGTTGCCTGTGAGAGCCCGGTAGAAGGCGACGTCCCCGTCGGTCACTGTACGAGGGCTGGCATGACGGAAGACCTGACCGACCCTGAAGTCCTCAAAATACCGGCCGCCGCTACTCTTCATGGCTGCCCCCAACCCGCGAATCGCCAACCATGATGACCGGCCATGCCGAGGTGTCATCCCCGCCGATGGTCGGGTAGGGATTCGAGGTTGCGTCGCAACTGCCCATAAAATCCCATGACTGCGCCTGGACTTTCGTCGCCGGGCCGAAATCAGGTCCTTCGGACGCAGGCTCTGGTGGACATCGACCGGAAAGCGTCAGCAGTGGTGACGGCCAGCGAAGGCGTGTCTTCACTTCCTACGGGCGGGCGGGCATAGTCCGACCATGTCGAATGCAGAATCCCCTTCGAGCCCCACCTCGCGTCCGGTCCGCGCCGGCGACCATGTGTTCCTGATCGACGGATCGGGCTACATTTTCCGCGCCTATCATGCGCTGCCGCCACTGACCCGCAAATCGGACGGCGTACCGATCGGTGCGGTCTCCGGCTTCTGCAACATGTTGTGGCGGCTCCTGAAGGAAACCGAGCAAACAGCGGTCGGCGTCAGGCCTACGCATCTCGCGGTGATCTTCGACGCCTCCTCGGTGACCTTCCGCAACGAGATCTATCCGCTCTACAAGGCGCAACGCCCCGAGCCACCGGCCGACCTCAGACCGCAGTTCGGGCTGATCCGCGAAGCCGTCCGCGCCTTCAACGTGCCTTGCGTCGAACAGCTTGGCTACGAAGCCGACGACCTGATCGCTACCTATGCGGCGGAAGCGGCGGCGGCCGGCGCCGACGTCACCATCGTCTCATCGGACAAGGATCTGATGCAGTTGGTTGGCGAGCGCGTCATGCTGCTCGACACGATGAAGGACCGGCGGATCGGCGTTCCCGAAGTGATCGAAAAGTTCGGCGTTCCGCCTGACAAGGTGATCGAGGTGCAGTCGCTTGCCGGCGACTCGGTCGACAACGTGCCCGGCGTGCCCGGCATCGGCCTCAAGACGGCGGCGCAACTCATCCTCGAGTATGGCAACCTCGAAGCGCTTCTGGCCGCCGCGACCGGCATCAAGCAGCAGAAGCGGCGCGAGAACCTGATTGCCTTCGCCGAGCAGGCGCGCATTTCCCACCGCCTCGTGACGCTGAAATGCGACGTGCCCTTGGAGCAACCAATCGACACGCTCGGCGTTCGGCCGATCGTCGGCGAGCGGCTGATCGCCTATGCCAAGGCGATGGAGTTCTCGACCATCATTCGCCGCGTGTCCGAGGCGACCGGTGTCGAGCCATCCAAGGTGACGCCTGCCGTGGTGCCGGTAACGCACTGGCCGCCCGAAGGCGAGGCCTCATCCACGGAAGACCGTGCCAGAGCTGCGACCGACAAAGCCCCCGCACCAGACCAGCAAGGCGCGGAGAACGGAGAGAAGCTCCCCGTCACGCAGCAGTTTTCGCCGTCGGGCCGCGCCGCCGAAGCAGCGGCCCTGATGCAGGCCATCCCGGTCGACTATTCGCGCTATGAGACGGTCACCGACATCGCCCGTCTGGAAGCGTGGGTCGCGGAGGCCCATGAAGTCGGGCGCGTCGCTTTCGATACGGAAACGTCGGGCCTCGATCCCATGCAAGTCGAGATCGTCGGCGCATCGCTGGCGGTGACGCCGGGCCGAGCCTGCTATATTCCGCTCGCCCACATGTCCGGCACGGGCGACCTGCTCGGCGGCGGCCTGATCGCCGGTCAGATTGCCATTGGCGACTTCGTCCGCATCCTGAAACCGCTTCTCGAGGATCCGTCGGTTCTGAAGATCGGGCAGAATGCCAAGTATGACTGGGTGATCCTGAAGCGCCTCGGGATCACAGTCGCGCCTTGCGACGACACCATGCTGATGTCCTATGCGCTGGACGCCGGCCGCATGGGGCACGGCATGGACGAGTTGTCGGAGGTGCTGCTCGGACACAAGCCGATCGCCTTCAAGGACGTCTGCGGATCCGGCAAGTCGATGATCACCTTCGACCGTGTTCCGCTCGACCGCGCCACGCAATACGCGGCCGAGGATGCCGACATCACGCTTCGCCTCTGGCACGTTTTGAAACCCCGCCTCGCGGCGGAAGGCATGACCGCTCTCTACGAGACGGCCGAACGACCGCTCATCGACGTCATCGCCCGCATGGAAATGCGCGGCGTGTCCGTCGACCGGCAGATCCTGTCGCGGCTATCGGGCGATTTCGCACAGTCGATGGCCGCCATGGAGGCCGGCATCTTCGAGGTAGCCGGCGAAACCTTCAACATCGGCTCGCCCAAGCAGATCGGCGACATCCTGTTCGGCAAGCTGGGCCTTTCCGGCGCCAAGAAGACCAAGACCGGCGCCTGGGCGACGGGAGCCGACGTGCTTGAGGACCTCGCCTCCGAGGGACACGAACTGCCGCGCCGCATCCTCGACTGGCGGCAGCTCTCCAAGCTGAAGTCGACCTACACCGACGCGTTGCCCGGCTACATCCACCCGGAGACCAAGCGTGTCCACACCAGCTATTCGCTGGCTTCCACCACGACCGGACGCCTCGCCTCGTCGGAACCCAACCTCCAGAACATTCCGGTTCGCACGGAGGAAGGCCGCAAGATCCGCCGTGCCTTCGTTGCGCCGGCAGGCCGCAAGCTGGTGTCGGCCGACTACAGCCAGATCGAGCTCCGCGTTCTGGCCCATGTCGCAAATATACCCGCGCTGAAGAACGCCTTCGCCGAGGGGATCGACATTCACGCGATGACCGCCTCGGAAATGTTCGGCGTACCGGTCGAGGGGATGGACCCGATGATCCGCCGCCGGGCCAAGGCGATCAACTTCGGCATCATCTACGGCATCTCGGCCTTCGGCCTCGCCAACCAGCTATCCATCCCGCGCGAGGAGGCCAGCGACTACATCAAGCGCTACTTCCAACGCTTCCCGGGCATTCGCGACTACATGGAGGCGACCAAGCGTCAAGCGCGAGAGAACGGCTACGTCACCACCATCTTCGGCCGCAAAGCGCATTATCCGGAGATCAGCTCGCCCAATGCCTCGATGCGCGCTTTCATGGAACGCGCCGCCATCAACGCGCCGATCCAGGGATCGGCCGCCGATATCATCCGTCGCGCCATGGCGCGCATGGAGGCCGAGCTCATCAAGGCCGGTCTTTCGGCGCTGATGCTGCTGCAGGTCCACGACGAACTGATCTTCGAAGTCCTGGATGAGGAAGTCGAGGCGACCATCCCTGTAGTGCGTTCCGTCATGGAAGGCGCCGCCGAGCCCGTCGTGAAGCTCGACGTCCCGCTGGTCGTCGATGCCCGCGCCGCCCAGAACTGGGACGAGGCGCATTGATGACCGACCCGGATGCCGAACGCCATCGGCTGAAGATGGCGAAGCGCAAGGCAGTGCAGGACGCAGAGGTGGCCTCGAAGACCATCAGCGAAAAAGGATTGCTGATCGTCAACACCGGGCCGGGCAAAGGCAAGTCGACCGCCGCCTTCGGGCTGGTGGTCCGCACTCTTGGCCATGGCTGGAAGGTTGGCGTGGTGCAGTTCGGCAAGGGTGGCTGGGAAAGTGGCGAGCGGCGCGTGCTCGAGAGCTTTCCGGGCGTATCCTGGCACACGCTCGGTGAGGGCTTTACCTGGGAAACGCAGGACAGGGCGCGTGACGTCGCCGCCGCGCAAGCCGCATGGAGCAAGGCGACCGCCTTGATGGACGATCCGGACGTTCGCCTGCTCGTCCTCGACGAGTTGAACATCGCGCTCCGCTACGAGCATCTGCCGCTTCTCGACGTGGTGGAGGCGCTCAAGGCGAGACGGCCCGACCTTACCGTCGTCGTCACCGGTCGCAATGCCAAGGCCGAGTTGATCGAGGCGGCCGATTGCGTGACCGAGATGGTCGCGACCAAGCATCACTTCGCGGCCGGCGTGAAGGCGCAGCCGGGGATCGAGTACTGATGGTCAGTCGGCTGATGTTTCAGGGCACGGGCTCGGACGTCGGCAAGTCGCTGATCGTCGCCGGCCTTTGCCGCCTGTACGCGCGACGCGGCCTCAAGGTACGGCCCTTCAAGCCGCAAAACATGTCGAACAACGCTGCCGTGACAGCCGACGGCGGCGAGATCGGCCGGGCGCAAGCGCTGCAGGCTCGCGCCGCCGGCATCCCGCCATCCGTTCACATGAACCCGGTGCTTCTGAAACCGCAGTCGGAGATCGGTTCGCAGGTGGTGGTGCAGGGGCGTGTTGCCGGCAACGCGCGAGCGCGTGACTATCAGGCGATGAAGCCCGACCTGATGCCGGCCGTGCTCGACAGCTTCGCGCGCTTGTCGGCGGATGCCGACCTCCTGCTGGTCGAAGGGGCGGGATCGCCGGCGGAAGTCAACCTCAGAGCTGGTGACATTGCCAACATGGGCTTTGCGCGGGCCACCGACACCCCTGTCGTGCTGATCGGCGACATCGACAGGGGCGGGGTCATCGCCAGCCTTGTCGGCACCAAGGCGGTGATGGCGGACGAGGACGCGGCGCTTGTTGCCGGCTATCTCATCAATCGGTTTCGCGGTGACGTCTCGCTGTTCGATACCGGCCTGACGCTGATCACGCGGCATACGGGATGGCGCTCCTTCGGCGTGGTTCCCTATTTCGCACAAGCCAACCGATTGCCCGCCGAGGATGCCCTGGGGCTGAGAAGCCGCCACGAGGCTGGCCACGGCGGGAAACGCAAGCGCATTGTCGTGCCTGTGCTACCGCGCATCGCCAATTTCGACGACCTTGACCCGTTGCGGCAGGAGCCGGGGGTCGACGTGATCCTCGCCGAATCCGGCCGACCATTGCCAAGCGCCGACCTCGTGCTTCTGCCCGGCTCCAAGGCAACCATCCCCGACCTTCTCGCACTCAAGTCGGAAGGCTGGGACATCGACATTCGCGCCCATGCCCGGCAAGGCGGCAAGGTGCTTGGTCTCTGCGGCGGCTACCAGATGCTCGGGCGGAGGCTGCTCGATCCCGGGCAAATCGAGAGCGATCTCGGCGCCATCGACGGCCTCGGCCTGCTGGATGTCGAGACCACAATGACCGGCGACAAGCGCCTTCAGCCGGTGAGTGGAAGGTCGATGCCCGACGACACGCCGTTCTCCGGCTATGAAATGCATGTCGGTGCGACCGTCGGCCCGGATCGCTCCAGGCCATTCGCTCTCCTCTCGGACGGCAGCGACGAGGGGGCGAGCTCACCGGACGGCAATGTGGTCGGAACCTATTGTCACGGCCTGTTCGCCGACGATCGACAGCGGGAACGATTGCTCCGCTGGATTGGCGCCAGCCCGTCGGCGCTTGCCTACGAGGCGGAAATCGACCGATCGCTCGATGGGCTGGCAGATCATCTTGCCACCCACCTCGACGCCGACGCTCTTCTCGATCTCAGCCGAAGGCCAGGATGATGAGGCCGAGCCAGACAAGCCCCAGCAGGGCGAAGATCAGCAACAGAGCTCGGCGATAAAGCCTCAGCGCGCGGTCGATATCGTAGGCGTTGACCTCCGCGCGGCCATCGCCCATCCAGGCATCCTCAACTCGCGTGTCGCCGTAGACCTTGGGGCCGTTGAGGCGCAGGCCGAGGGCGCCCGCCATCGCCGCCTCGGGCCAACCGGCGTTGGGCGACTTGTGGCGATGGGCATCCCGATCGATCGCTCGAACGGCCGCTGCCGCCGAAGCGCCGTCGTCGGCAAGCGCCGCCGCCACGATTGCCCAGGCGGTGATGCGGGAGGCCGGCAGATTGACGAGGTCGTCGAGCCTTGCCGATGCCCAGCCGAAGGCGATATGGCGCGACGTCTTGTGACCGATCATCGAGTCGGCGGTGTTGATCGCCTTGTAGGCGGCCGCTCCCGGCAGACCCAGAACGGCCATCCAGAACAGAGGCGCCGTCACGCCGTCCGAAAAGCTTTCGGCAAGGCTTTCAATAGCGGCCCGGCAGACGCCAGCGGCGTCGAGATGCGCCGGATTGCGTCCGACGATCCGCCCGACGGCAAGGCGCCCCGCCTCTAGGCCCCCTTGACGCATGGCGTCAGCCACGGCGGCGACATGAACGTGCAAGCTGCGGGCGGCCAACAACGTCGAGCCGACTACGGCGGCAACACAAGGTCCGGCGATCGGGCCAGCGAGACCGGCGAGCGATCCGACTGCCGCGGCAACAAGGGCACTGACGGCCACGTTGACGATAGCGGCGAAAACGCCATTCAGCCGGCGGCGATCGTCGCCGAGGTCATCCCGATTGAGCGTTCGGTCGAGGAAGCCGATCAGCGACCCCATCCAGGTAACGGGATGTCCGATCCATCGGAAGACAAGATCCGGATAGCCGATCGCCGCTTCGAACACGAGGGCCAGCAATGCAACAAGAAGAAACTCAAGCGGGACCATTTCAGCTTCTCATCCGGAGCGGCGGCCGCGCTGCCCGAAGCACGCGCCGGATCTTTTTGTCATGCCTCCAGCCGTTCCGGAAGCCCCAGCACCCGGCAATGACGGTTGATTCGATCACTCCCTGACATTTGCGAACAAAAAAGCGCCCGCCGTTGGATAAGTTAAAATACTTATATCGCCGATTCTATCTGTGGTTGTTTCGAAAGGTTCAGTATCGGAGGGCGAGTCTTGGCCTCTTGTCACGGTAAAGAGACAAAACCGGGAATTGTGATTCATTTCAAGAATCTACTAAAGCAACCTTCCCAGACGCCTCGCCGGCTTTCCCCCAGCATTGATCAACGACAACACCTTCAGGGGGAAAACGTATGATTCAACAAATGACAAGGAAGACTCGTAGAAACTAGTATCCTTAATTTCCAACCGGGCAGAATTACAAAAGGCAAGCGGAATCCACTTCAGTTTTCGGTAACCAATCCATGCGTGTACTGCCATGCATCAGGTCCACGGACGGGTGTACCCAGTAACGCCTGCAGATTGTAGGGATTCCAAGTTGCCTTCGCTCGAACGACGCAAGACTTCTTACGACCTGCCCGCGGTGCTCGACGCCTCGGCGGTCCGCGAACTTCATGCGCAGATCGAGCCCCTCGTCTCCGAGACTGCCGACCTGACCCTGAATGCCGCGGCTGTCGAACGCCTCGGAACTCAGGCCGTCCAGCTTCTTGTTGCAACCGCCCGCGCGCTCGAAATGAACGGCGGCCGGCTCGCGATCGTGAATATCACGCCAACCTTTCGCGAAGCCTATGCCGACCTCGGCCTTATCGCTGAACTCGACGCCCGGAGCCCACTAAATGCCGAGAAAGATTCTGACGGTTGACGATTCCAGGACCATGCGCGACATGGTCTCCTACACTCTGCGGGGCGCAGGCTTCGAGGTCTTGGAAGCCGAAGACGGAGTGAAGGCCCTTGGCGTTCTCGCCAACACCCGCGTCGACCTGATCATCACCGACATCAACATGCCCAACATGGACGGCGTGACGCTGGTCAAGCGCGTACGCGCCGGTGGGAGTCATGCCTCGACGCCGATTCTGATCCTCACGACGGAGTCCGGCGATGACAGAAAAGCCAGCGGCAAGGCAGCTGGGGCGACGGGTTGGATCGTCAAGCCCTTCGCGCCGGAGAAGCTGCTTTCCGTCGTCAACAAGGTTTGCCCCGCCTGACCATTTGGACGGCCGATATGTCGACTCCAAGCTTTGGTTCTGACGAACTCGCACAGTTCCGCAGAACGTTCTTCGAAGAATGCACGGAACTGCTTGCCGACCTCGAGGAGCGCCTCGGGGCGCTCGTTGCCTATTCCAGCGACATCGAGGGACTCAACGCCATCTTCCGCGCGGTCCATTCGGTGAAGGCCGGTGCAGGCGCCTTTGGCTACACTGTACTGGTCGGTTTCGCGCACCGTTTCGAGGCGCTGCTCGACCGGCTCCGCGATGGCAAGGCCGAGCTCGACGAACGCACCCTTACCGCCCTCGTCGCGGCCGCCGACGTTTTCTCCGCCCTCGTCGATCTCGCGCGCCAGGGTGAGACCCCGGCCGACGACTTCGGCGCCGACGTCGCCGAAGAGCTCAGCGCATTGCTCGATGGCGAGACGCGGCTCGCCGCCGCGCCGTCGGCAGCCACTTGCGTCCCCACGCAAGCCGCATCGGAGGACAGAACCTACCGTATCGTCTTCCGCCCCAACGCCGAGCTGTTCCGTCATGCCAACGAACCGCTCTATCTGATCCGCGAACTGAAGACGCTCGGTTCGCTCGCGATCGATTGCGACCTCGCCCGACTGCCACCATTCGAAGCGTTCAGCCCCGAAGACTCTTATCTTGGCTGGACGATGACACTGCGCTCCAGCAGTTCGCCGGCCGACATCGCCGAAGTGTTCGAGTTCGTCGACGATGAGTGCGAACTCGTCATCGAGGATATCGCCACCGCCCCCACCGAGCCGGAGGTTACCGCCCCTCCCCCGCTCCAAGAGGTCGCAAAAGCCGAGGCCACGGACGCGCCTTCCGAAGGCAAGCCATCCGAGATCAAGACTTCCGACACCAAGACCACGGGCAAGACCGGTTCGATCTCCTCGATCCGCGTCGACCTCTATCGCGTCGATCGCCTCGTCAACATGGTGGGCGAACTGGTCATCGCGCAGGCGATGCTGGCCCAGCAGTTCATCGAAAGCCGCAAGCAGGACGATCCAGGCGCCCTTCAGGGCTTCGAGCATCTGGCCGGCCTGACGCGGGAGCTGCAGGAGTGCGTGATGGCCATCCGCATGCAGCCCGTGAAGTCGGTGTTCTCTCGCATGCCGCGCCTTGTTCGCGACGTGGGACACAAAACGGGCAAGGACGTACGGCTCGAGATGTCCGGCGAGCAGACCGAAGTCGACAAGACGGTCATCGAGGAACTCGCCGATCCGCTCACCCACATGATTCGCAACGCCGTGGACCATGGCATCGAAGACGCAGCCACGCGCCTTGCCGCCGGCAAGCCAGCCGGAGGGGTCATCCGTCTGTCGGCCCAGCACGCCGGCTCCAACATCCTGATCCACGTCGAGGACGATGGCGCCGGACTCGATCGGGATCGACTGCTTGCCAAGGCGATAGACAAGGGCATCGTACCGGCAAGCGCCAAGCTTTCCGCCGAAGAAATCGACGAGCTGATCTTCTCTCCTGGCTTCTCGACGGCTGCCGCCGTCACCGACGTATCGGGCCGGGGCGTCGGCATGGATGTCGTCCGTCGCAATGTCCAGGCTCTTGGCGGTCGCGTCCAGGTGATGTCGACGCCCGGCAAGGGGACCCGCTTCACGCTTGTTATCCCGCTGACCCTCGCCGTCCTCGATGGCATGGTCGTGGCCGTCGGCTGGGAGAAGTACATCCTGCCGCTCACCTCTATCGTCGAATCCTTCCGTCCCGGACGCGGGCAGATCCGTGTCGTCCCCGGTGGTGGCGAGGTCGTCTCCATTCGCGGCGAGTTCGTCCGCCTGATCCACCTCGCTCGCGTGTTCGGTGTCAGCGAGGCCGTCGCCGATCCGTGTCAGGGCCTTGTCGTACTGATCGAACTCGCCAACGGCAGTAAGCTCGGCGTGGTCGTCGACGAGCTCATCGGCCAGCAGCAGGTGGTGATCAAGTCGTTGCAAGACAACTACGACCCGGTTCCGGGCATTTCCGGCGCCACCATTCTCGGCAACGGACGCGTCGCGCTCATCGTCGATATCGAAGAACTCACCCGCCTATACGATCGGTCCGTCCGTATCGCCGAAGCGACACGGCTGCCGGTCGCAGCAAACGCCTGACCTCACGGAGACTTCTCCATGGCAGAACCGCAAGACATTCCCAACTCCGGTCCGGACGCCGCCGCGGCGCAAGCGCGACAATTCATATCCTTCCGCGTCGGTGACGACGAGTTCGCCATCGACATCATGGCCGTTCGCGAAATCAAGGGGTGGACCGAGACAACCGTCCTGCCGAACCAGCAAGACTACATGCTTGGTGTCCTCAACCTTCGCGGCACGATCGTGCCGATCTTCGATCTTCGCTGCCGCTTCGGACTTGGCCTTACCACGGCCACCCGCAGCCATGTTGTGATCATCGTGGCGATCGGCGGCCGTCTCCTCGGCATGCTGGTCGATGCGGTGTCGGACATCCTGACCGTCAATGCTGCCGACATCCGGCCAGTGCCAGACGTCGATCAACCGATCGACAACGCCTTCCTCGCCGGCATCATCCCGGTCGGCGACAGCATGGTCGTGCTCCTCAGCCTCGAAAACCTCTTCGCCAATCATGGCCCGGCCAACGCCGCCATCGCCGCCTGAACGGCCTCTCCAGGAACTGACATCATGTCACTCACCTCGCTGAAACTTCGCACCAAGATCGGGCTGATCGTCGCGCTGATGAGCGTGCCGATCCTCATCCTCGGCTGGCTCTACGTCAGCAAGAGCGAGGAGGGCGTGGCTACCGCCAGAAAGGAAGCCAACGGCGTCACCTACGCGATCGCCGTCTGGGAATCGATCCGCGGCCTCGCCGTCTCGGCGCTGGACGACGCGGCCACTCCGGCCACGGTGCTCCCCAGCATCCCTGATCTGCAGGGCCTTGGCAGCGCAAATGACGCCGCGTTCGGCATAGCGGAGGCCGCCAAGGCCTTCACGAACGTTCTGGCCAGTTACGACTGGCCGCGTAGCCACGCTCCGTTCGACGCACGGTTGACCCAGTCGGTCAACACGGGCCTCGATCTCATGGCGGCCATCGCCAATGGGTCGGGCATCGCCGTCGACACCGAGGTCGATCACAACTATCTCGGTCAGGCCCTGATGAGCCGCATTCCGCGCGTTCTGTGGTACCGCGTGGCGATCACCGGCAAGATCCGCGAGATGTCGCGATCCTCGTCCGTATCGGTCGCGGATCTCGGCCTGCTGAAGTCGCAGATCGCACTTTTCAAGGAGGCTTCCGACGGGGCCACCGCCGCGCTGAAGGTCGCCCAGTCCTATAACACCGATGGTCGCGTCGAGGGTCTTGGCGGGCAGATCAGCGCTTTCGACGATATCGCTCCGCGCTTCGTAAGCGAAGCGGAAGCGGTCGCGACCGCCTTTGAGACGGCTGTAACACCGCAAAGCGTGAACATCTCCGGCTTTATGGACGCCACCAGCGCCCAGGCGAAGGCGAGCCAGGCTCTTTGGCACGGTGGTGCGAGCACACTCACGGCCATGCTTGACGACCATGCCGCCGGACTGCGCGGCAGCCTGTTCACCACGCTTGCCGTGGTTCTTGCCGCCGTTGTGGTTGCGCTGGCCGCCAGCATCTTCTTCTCCTTGCAGATCACGCGCGGCGTGGGGCGCATGATCACCTACATGCGTCGCATCACCGATGGCGACTATGAGTTCGAAGTGGACGGGACCGATCGCAAGGACGAGATCGGCACGATCGCTGGCGCCGTTTCGATATTCCGCGAGAACGGCAAACAGGTTGCCGAACTCACCGCCAACTACAAGGGACAGGCCGACGCCATCCGCCTGTCGCAGTCGGTGCTGGAACTGTCGCTCGACGGCACCGTCATCGACGCCAACGAGATCTTCTGCCGGATCTTCGGCTATACGATTGACGAGATCCGCGGCAAGCCGGCGGCGATGTTCGCCGACGCCGCGGCTCGTGAGAGTGCCGAATACAAACTGATGTGGGAGGGATTGCAGCGCGGCGAGCACGTCACCGGCCAGTACAAGCGCCTCGCCAAGGGTGGTCGGGAAGTCTGGCTCGAAGTGTCGTTCAATCCAATCCTCGGCCTCGACGGAAAGCCGTTCAAGATCGTCCAGATCGCGACCGACGTCACCGCCCAGCGCTTGCAGTCGGCGGACTTCGAAGGACAGATCGCCGCCATTTCCAAGGCGCAAGGCATCATCGAGTTCTCGCTTGACGGCAAGGTGCTCGATGCCAACGAGAACTTCCTCAACACGCTCGGCTACACGCTGGCCGAGATCAAGGGACAGCATCACTCCATCTTCGTCGATCCTGCCTATCGCGCGTCGGTCGATTACCGGATGTTCTGGGAAAAACTCGGCCGTGGTGAACACGACACCAACCAGTACAAGCGCATCGGCAAGGGGGGGCGTGAGATTTGGATCCAGGCTTCCTACAACCCCATACTCGACTTGAACGGCAAGCCGTTCAAGGTGGTCAAGTATGCCACCGACGTCACCGAGCAGGTGCGTTCCGCCGAAGCGCTTCAGGCCGCAGTCCGCGAGTCCAAGGAAGTGATCGAGGCGGCGCGTGGCAATGACCTGACCCGTCGCGTACCGCTCGACGGAAAGACCGGCGAAATCGCCAGCCTCTGCGAGGGGATCAACACGCTGCTCGACACCATGTCGACCGTCGTCGCCGACATGATGGAGGCTGCCACCACGATCTCCAACGCCGTCGCCGAGATTTCCTCGGGCACCACCGACCTCTCTCAGCGGACCGAGCAGCAGGCTTCGAACCTCGAGGAAACGGCTGCTTCCATGGAAGAGATGGCGGCCACCGTCAAGCAGAACGCCGACAATGCCCAGCAGGCCAACCAGCTGGCTGCCTCGGCGCGCGGCACGGCGACCGACGGCGGCGACGTCGTTGGCAAGGCGGTCGACGCCATGAGCCGCATCGAGACCTCGTCGCAGAAGATCTCCGACATCATCTCGGTCATCGACGAGATCGCCTTCCAGACCAATCTCCTGGCCCTCAACGCAGCCGTCGAGGCTGCACGAGCGGGAGATGCCGGCAAGGGCTTCGCGGTGGTTGCCTCGGAAGTCCGTTCACTGGCTCAGCGCTCGTCCGGCGCGGCCAAGGACATCAAGGCACTGATCGTCGAAAGCGGCGCCCAGGTGAAGGACGGCGTCAAGCTGGTCAACGACGCCGGTACGGCACTGAACGAAATCGTCGGATCGATCAAGAAGGTGGCGGACATCGTCTCCGACATCGCGGCGGCGAGCCGCGAACAGTCGGCCGGTGTGGAAGAAATCAACAAGGCCGTCACCCAGATGGATGAGATGACCCAGCAGAACTCTGCGTTGGTCGAGGAAAATGCCTCGGCAACGCGAATGCTGCAGGAACAGGCCGAAGCCATGCACGGTCGCATGTCGGCCTTCCATCTCGCCGAGTTCACCCGCTCGGCCAGGACAGCCGTCGAGGAGCGGCGCGAGGCGAGACCGGCGGCCAGGACCGCGCCACGTCCCGCCCAGCCCAAGAAGGTGGCGGCGGCAGGTGGACGCACCGCACAGCGTCTGCAGTCCGAGCTGCACGCGGCCTTCGAGAGCGATGCCGATTGGAAGGAGTTCTGAGAACGCCGAAAAACGGGACGTGGCATAGCCGCGTCCCAATCCAACCGGAGTAAACATGGCAGCACTCAGTACGTCCCCGGAACATCGCGAGTTTCCCTTCACGCTGAAGGAGTACCGCCGGCTTTCTGCCTTCATTCATGGCCGAACGGGCATTACCCTGCCTGATCACAAGATCAACATGGTCTACTCGCGATTGACGCGGCGCTTGAGGGAACTCGGATTTTCGGCCTTCGCCGAGTACTGCGATTATTACTCAAGTCCCGAGGGCGAAGACGAGATCGAGTATCTGATCAACGCCCTCACCACCAATCTCACCCGGTTCTTCCGCGAGAAGCACCACTTCGACCATCTTGCGGAGAACTTGCTTTCGGACCTGTCCACCGACGGAATCAACGGCCGGACACGCCTTCGAATCTGGTCGGCCGGCTGTTCGACAGGCGAAGAACCCTACTCGATCGCCATGACCTATCGCGAAACGGCTTCGTCGCGGGTGCGGTGCGACACCCGGATCCTGGCGACCGACATCGACAGCTCGGTGGTGGCGCGTGGTTCGTCCGGTCGCTACGGAGGACAGTCGGTCGCCGAACTCGGCAAAGGACGGCGCTATCGCCACTTCAACGCTCTCAGCGGCGGCGAGTGGCAGGTGCGCCCCGAACTCAGACAGCTCATCGCGTTCAAGCAACTCAACCTTCTCGATACGTGGCCGATGAAAGGGCCGTTTGACGCCATCTTCTGCCGCAACGTCATGATCTATTTCGACAACCCGACCAAGGCCCGGCTGGTGCAGCGCTTTGCCGACCTTCTGGCGCCAGGTGGTTGGCTCTACATCGGCCATTCCGAGACCATTCTCGACCAGAAGACGGTTTTCCGCCTGCGCGGTCCAACCATATACCAGAAGGGTACCTGAGCGATGTCCTTCGCCGGTCAACCGAAACCCAATACACGCCCGCAGGAGGACGTCGCCCCAAACCGGCAGCCCGCTCCGCTCGCATACGACTGGCGGCGGGGCATGAAGGCCGTGCGCGTGTTGCCGGGAGAGGCCTATGTGACCGCGCGCACCGACGAAATGATCGTCACCGTCCTTGGCTCCTGCGTCGCCGCCTGCATTCGCAACCCGGCAACAGGATTCGGCGGCCTCAACCACTTCATGCTGCCCGAAAGCGACTCCGGCTTCTGGAACGGCGCCAGCGCCGCGCTACGTTACGGCAACTACGCCATGGAGGTGCTGATCAACGAGGTGCTCAAGTCTGGCTGCGAACGCCGGAACCTCGAGATCAAACTGTTCGGCGGCGCCGATCTCACCGATGGCTTGACACTGATCGGTTCGTCGAACGTGTCCTTCGTGCTCGACTATCTCAATGCCGAAGGACTCGAGATCGCCTCCGCCGATCTGGGGGGCTGCTACGGCCGCCGCATCCACTACAATCCTTCGACCGGAGTCGTGCACAGGCTTCTGCTAGGTACGGCCACACACCCCGACTTCGTCGACGAGGAGCATTCTTTCAAAGATCGTCTCGCCAGAACAAAGGTCGAGGGCGAGGTCCATCTCTTCTGAGGTATCATCATGCCTGGAAAACCCATCCGTGTGCTGATCGTCGACGATAGCGCCCTGATGCGGGACATGCTGGCCAGCGTCCTCGGGCGCGAGCCGGGGATCGAGGTCGTCGGCACCGCCGCCGATCCGTTCGCAGCGCGTGAGGCGATCAAGCGCCTCAATCCGGATGTGTTGACGCTCGACATCGAGATGCCCGGCATGAATGGCATCTCCTTTCTCGAAAAGCTGATGGCGCTGCGCCCGATGCCGGTGGTGATGGTGTCGACGCTGACCCAGGCCGGCGCCTTCAGCACCCTGCGCGCCCTCGAGATCGGCGCCGTCGACGTCGTCGGCAAGCCCAGCAAGGCCTCCGAGCTCGACAGGATCGCCGCCGAGCTCATCGACAAGATCCGGGTCGCGGCGGCGGCCAACGTCGGTGCTCACCGTGCCTCGCCGGAGAAAACGCCGCCTCGCTTCGCCGCGCAGCCACCGCCGGTCGGTTGCTCACGCACCGGCACGGTGATCGGCATCGGCGCTTCGACCGGTGGCGTCGAGGCCATTCGCGCCGTGCTGACCGCTCTGCCGGCCCAGATGCCACCGATCCTGATCGTCCAGCATATGCCCGGCCAGTTCACCGCTTCGTTCGCCAGTCGGCTCGACGGCCTCTGCGCCCTGCGCGTGAAGGAAGCCGAAGACGGCGAGACTTTGCGGCCCGGCACGGTCTATTTGGGGCCGGGCGGACGCCAGTTCGAGCTGGGGCACGCCGGTCCCAACCTCACCTGCCGCCTAGGCGGCGAAGAGAGGGTGTCCGGGCACGCACCCTCGGTCGACGTGCTTTTCCGTTCGATGGCCCGAATCTGCCCGATCAACAGTCTCGGCATCATCATGACCGGCATGGGGCGCGACGGCGCCTCAGGCCTTCTCGATATCCGGCTCGGCGGCGGTCGCACCATCGGCCAGAACGAGGCAACATCGGTGGTCTACGGCATGCCGCGCGCCGCATTCGAGATCGGAGCCGTGGAGCGGCAACTGCCGCTTCATGGCATCGCCCCCTATCTCGCCGCGACCTTCTCGCCGGAAGCGACAGAGACGGCGCATACCTGACCGAAGCGTCGGGACGGCTCAGTCGGCGATCTTGCGGCAGCCCGCCTTGAAACGCTTGAAGTTGGCGGCGTAGTTTTCCGCCGACCGCCGCAGCTTCTCGATGGCCGCATCATCGAGTGTCCGCACGGCCCGCGCCGGCGCGCCGACGATCAGAGAACCTTCGGGAAATTCCTTGCCTTCGGTGACGAGCGCATTGGCGCCGACCAGACTGTTGGCGCCGATCTTCGCGCCATTGAGGATGGTGGCCCCCATGCCGACCAGCACGTTGTCGCCCAACGTGCAGGAATGGACGATCGCCTGATGGCCGATGGTACAGCCCTCGCCGATGGTCAGCGGAAAGCCGGGATCGGTGTGCAAGGTCGCTCCCTCCTGGATGTTGGTTCGCGCGCCGACGACGATCGGCTCGTTGTCGCCGCGGATCACCGCCCCGAACCAGACGCCGACCTCGGAGCCAAGTTTTACCCGGCCGATGACATGGGCGTCGGGGGCGACCCAGTAGTCGCCGTCTTCGGGCAATTCGGGGGCGATTCCGTCGAGTTCGTAGATCGGCATGAGCGAGTTCCCGGGTGTGATGACTATCCGTTCTAGCTTCCTTGTAAGGCTCGATCACCGACGATCAAGTCGGCGTATGAGGTGAGCCGGCAGCTAATCGTTCCAGCTGCAAGAAAGCCCCACCGGCCAAGCGACGCGCGAATTTGTTGGAAAACCGCCTTTCGCCGCTCCCCAAAATGCACTAGATGCCGTTATCTTTGACGGGACGGTTCCGATCGGCCGTCCCCCACGAGGGAAAGCGAGCAACGGTGACGGATAAAAAGTCTGTCTTCATCAAGACCTACGGCTGCCAGATGAACGTCTACGACAGCGACCGCATGTCGGATACGCTGGCGCCGCTCGGATATGTCACCGCCGACAGCCCCGAGAATGCCGACCTCGTCATCCTGAACACCTGCCACATCCGTGAGAAGGCCTCGGAAAAGGTCTATTCCGAGCTTGGACGTCTGCGCGTCCTGAAGGCCGAGCGGGCCGTCGAGGGCAGGGAAACCCTCGTTGCGGTCGCCGGCTGCGTCGCTCAGGCGGAAGGCGAGGAAATCATCGCCCGCGCCCCCGTGGTCGACATGGTGTTCGGCCCGCAGACCTATCATCGCCTGCCGGAGCTGATCGAGCGGGTCCGCGCCGGCGAACGGCCGGCTGCCACCGAAGGCAAGGCGCCGACCCGTCCGAAGGTGGTCGAGACCGAGTTCCCTCCTGAGGACAAGTTCGACCATCTCGCAGCGCCGTCCGAGGCGGCGGTTCGCTCGCGCGGGGTGACGGCCTTCCTCACCGTGCAGGAAGGCTGCGACAAGTTCTGCACCTTCTGCGTCGTGCCTTATACGCGCGGCTCGGAAGCCTCGCGCCCGGTGGAGAGAATTGTCGAAGAGGCGAAAACCCTGGTTGCCGCCGGGGTGCGCGAAATCACTCTCCTCGGCCAGAACGTCAATGCCTATCACGGGATCGATGGCGAGGGCCGTACGGTTGGCCTGGCAGGTCTGCTTGCGCGCCTTTCGGAACTGCCGCGCCTTGCCCGCATCCGCTACACCACCAGCCACCCGCGCGACCTCGATGACGAACTGATCGCCGCCCATGGCGGCAACTCCAAGCTGATGCCCTATCTGCACCTTCCCGTGCAGTCTGGCTCTGATCGCATTCTCGCGGCCATGAACCGCCGCCACACCGCCGCCGAATACGTCGCTCTCATCGAGCGAATCCGGTCGGCGCGGCCGGACATGGCGATCTCGGGCGATTTCATCGTCGGGTTCCCGGGCGAGACCGAGGAAGACTTCGCCGCGACGATGGAGATCGTCCGCACCATCGACTACGCCGCCTGCTTCTCATTCAAGTATTCGCCGCGCCCCGGCACGCCGGCGGCGGGCCTTGCCGATCAGGTCCCGGAAACGGTGAAGAGCGAGCGACTGCATCGGTTGCAGGCCTTGCTCGAAGAGCAACAGAAGGCCTTTGCCGAGCGCCTTGTCGGGCGGACGTTGCCAGTACTGTTCGAGAAGACCGGGCGGCTTCCCGGCCAGATCGTCGGACGATCGCCCTACCTGCAGCCGGTTGCTGTCATGGCACCGTCGTCGCTCATTGGCGAGATTGCCGATGTGACCATCGAGGCGACCGGCGGACACAGTCTGATCGGCCGGCTCGAAGGCGAGCCCGTGCCAGCCCGACGGTCGGCATGAGGCCGTCGGGGCACGCACCGACCATGCCGTCGCGACTGTCGCGACTTATCCGGGGAACGCCATGACCTATGCGTCCGACCTCACCCATCTGGTGCTGGTTTTTGAGGATAACCGGTTGATCGGCCCGCTCTACGGTCAGTTCGACCAGCATCTGGCCCTGATCGAGCAGAAACTCGGCGTCGACGCCACGGCGCGTGGCAATCAGGTGACGATCCGGGGATCGCACGAAGCGGCCAGCCGCGCCCGCGATGTTCTGGAGGCGCTCTACGGCCGCCTTCAGGCCGGCCAGACCATCACCTCGGCCGATGTCGAGGGCGCGGTCCGCATGGCGCTGGCGGTCGGCGACCAACTGCCGCTGCCGACGATGGACGCCAGCTCACGGCTCCAACTCGCCGCCATTTCCACCCGCCGCAAGACCGTTATCGCCCGCAATCCGGCGCAGGACGCCTATATCCGCGCCATGGATCGTTCGACCCTGGTGTTCGGTCTCGGCCCGGCCGGCACCGGCAAGACCTACCTGGCGGTGGCTCACGCGGCGGCGCTGCTCGAACGCGGCGAGGTGGCGCGTCTCGTCCTGTCGCGCCCGGCGGTGGAGGCCGGCGAACGACTTGGCTTCCTGCCCGGCGATATGCGCGAGAAGATCGATCCTTACCTCCGCCCGCTCTACGATGCTCTCTATGACATGATGCCACCGGAGCGGGTCGAGCGCGCCCTCACCTCGGGCGCCATCGAGATTGCGCCGCTTGCTTTCATGCGCGGACGGACTCTGGCCAATGCCGCCGTCATCCTCGACGAGGCGCAGAACACGACATCGATGCAGATGAAGATGTTCCTCACGCGCCTCGGCGACGGCTCGAAGATGATCGTCACCGGGGACCCCAGCCAGATCGACCTGCCGGCAGGACAGGTTTCCGGTCTGGTCGAGGCCAGCCGCATTCTCACCGACACGCCCGGTGTCATCCAGGTGCGCTTCAGCCACGAGGATGTGGTCCGCCATGAACTGGTGGCGCGCATCGTCAAGGCTTATGATGACGACAGCCGGGAGCGGCTCGCCGCCCGTGGGGAGAAGGCATGAGCGTGATCGCCGTCGACATTCTTGCCGAGAGCCCGCAGTGGGGCGAGGCCGAGGATTGGCGCTCCGATGTCGAAACCGCCGTTGCCATGGCGGCGGCGGCGGCCGACGCCGAGATTGCCGACGACGCCGAGCTGTCCTTGCTGCTCACCGAGGACGCAGCGATCCGTGTGCTCAATCGCGACCATCGAGGTCTGGACAAGCCGACCAACGTGCTGTCCTTCCCGCAGGACGATCCGGAGGCGGAGGCCTATGGACCGCTTCTCGGCGACATTGTCGTGGCGCACGAGACGGTTGCACGCGAGGCGGCTGAAGAAGGCATTTCCTTCCGGGAGCATTTTCTGCACATGATCGTGCATGGATTCCTGCATCTCGTCGGGTATGATCACATGAACGACGACGAAGCCGAGGAGATGGAGGGCCTTGAAACGGCCATCCTAGCCCGGCTCGGCATCGCCAACCCCTATGCCGACGCGCCGATGGGCGGCGCCGGCCGCTGAGGGACGGCATTATCGGGGCGTCCGCCAGCGGCCGGGAGGGCCGGCGGGCGGCGCGGAAGAAGGACAATGAGCGACAGCGACAGTCATAGTACAGGCAGTCAGAATATGGCCGCGACGGCCCAACCGGGTGTCTCGGCCGAGGGTGGAACGGGCGCCGGATCGAGTTGGCTGGCGCGGCTGCGCGAGGCCTTCGGCTTCAAGACGTCGGCAACGCTCCGACAAAATCTCGAGGAAGCCCTCAGCCAGGAAGACGCGCTCGACGCCGCCTTCTCGCCCGAGGAGCGGACGCTGATCCGAAACATCCTTCGCCTCAGGGAAACGCGCGTCGCCGACGTGCTGGTTCCACGGGCGGACATTGCCGCCGTCGATGCCGATACCACGCTGGCCGAGCTGCTCGGACTGTTCGAGGCGTCCGGCCATTCGCGCATGCCGGTCTATCGAGAGACGCTCGACGACGCCATCGGCATGGTCCACATCAAGGATCTCATCACCCACATCACCGGCAAGGCGCGGATCGATGCGACCGCCGAGGAGGACGAAGGTCGGCTGGATGTCGGCAAGGTCGACCTCGGCATCACGCTGGAAGCGGCGAAGCTTGTACGCGCCGTACTGTTCGTGCCGCCGTCGATGCCGGCCACCGATCTCCTGCAGAAGATGCAGGCGACGCACATTCAGATGGCGCTGGTCATCGACGAGTATGGCGGCACCGACGGCATCGTTTCCATCGAAGACATCGTTGAAACCATCGTCGGCGAGATCGACGACGAACACGACGACGAGGATGGTCCTCTGGTCAAGACGGTGCAGGACGGCGTCTATCTCGCGGACGCTCGCGCCGACCTCGACGATGTCAGGGCGACAATCGGACCGAGCTTCTCCTTTGCCGACTACGACGAGGACGTCGATACGCTCGGCGGCCTTCTGTTCGCCGCTCTCGGCCGGATTCCAGTCCGCGGCGAGGTGATCGTCTCCGACGATCTGCCGGGATGGGAAGTGGAAGTGCTCGATGCCGACCCGCGCCGCATCAAGACGGTGCGCCTCTTCGCACGCCCCAACGAGCCGGCGGAGACGGTCGAAACCTCAGAGGTCGGGGGCTGACGGACTTCCTCGCCTCCGCTCGTGGTATCGACCAACAAGCCAACCCTCGCGTTTTGAACGTTGCCGGAAGTCGCCAACGCGGCTTCCGGCAATCACCGAGCCATTCCCTCTCCGACGGCGACCGGCTATTGCTTCGAATGGAACGACCGATTCGCCGGCGAGGGAAGAGGCGCGATGTTTGAGACCTTTGCCCATCGGCTCCTGCTCCTCTGGGGGTGGCCGCGACGTTTCGCCACCCTCGCGGTCGGCGCGCTTTCGGCGCTGGCCCTGGCGCCCGTGCACGCCGCGCCGATCCTGTTCCTGACGCTGCCGGCGTTGGTGATCCTCATTGACGGAGCCGTCGTGGCGGCGCCACGCGGTGTTCGCAGGCTGGCCCCCGCCGCCTTCACCGGCTGGTGGTTCGGCTTCGGATATTTCCTCGCCGGTCTCCACTGGGTAGGGATTGCCTTTTTCGCCGAAGGGCGATCGGCATTGATTCCGCTGATGCCCGTCGCCGTCGTCGGACTTGCCGCGGGCCTGGCACTCTTCACGGCCCTTGGCACTTTCGTGGCCCGTCTCCTTTGGAGCGATGGCCCGACACGCATTTTTGCGCTCGCCTTCGGGCTTGGCGCCTCCGAATGGCTACGCGGGCACGTGTTGACCGGCTTTCCCTGGAACCTGTTCGGGCAGGCGGTAGCCTTCACCGATGTCACCGCGCAAGCGGCAAGCGTGGTTGGCGTCTATGGGCTGACGTTCGCCGGCATCGCCGTGTTCGCCGCCCCTGCTCTCCTTGCCGACGAACGAGGAAGACGACCCTGGCTGAGGCGGCTGACCGTCGCATCTGTGCTGGCGCTCGCGGTGGCCGATGTCGGTTGGGGCGCCTACAGGCTTTCCGGTGCGGCACCGACTGGCGAGGCGGTGATTGCCGACGCCCGCATTCGCATCGTGCAACCGAACATCGACCAGGCCGTCAAATGGTCCCCTGACAGAAGGCAGGAAGCGCTCGACAGGCTGACGACGCTCTCCGACCGGCGAACCGACCCCGAGACGTTGGGCGCCATGTCGTTTTCCGAAATCATCTGGCCGGAAACGGCGCTGCCCTTTTTCCTGACTGAGGAACCAGAGGCCCTCGCCCGCATTGCCGACCTGCTGTCGCCGGGAACGATCCTTCTCACCGGGGCGCCTCGCATCGAACCGGACGACGATGTGGCCGAGGGGGGGCGTCGCTACTACAACTCGCTGTTCGCCATTGACGACACCGGCGCCATCCGTGCCGCCTACGACAAGGTGCACCTCGTTCCTTTTGGCGAATACATGCCACTCGGGTCGCTGGTCCGCTGGCTGGGCGTCGACCAGCTGTTTCGCGGAATCGGCGGGTTTTCGCCCGGCCCTCGTCGCAACCTCATTTCGCTTGCCGGCCATCCATCCTTCTCGGTGCTGATCTGCTACGAAGCGATCTTTCCGGGCGAAGTACTACCGGAAGGCGGCCATCCCGATTACTTCGTCAACATCACCAACGACGGTTGGTTCGGCCATAGTGCAGGTCCCTACCAGCACCTCGACGCCGCCCGTTTGCGCACTATCGAAGAAGGCATACCGATGGTTCGAGCCGCGAATACCGGCGTATCTGCAATCATCGACGCCTACGGCAGGTTGGTCGCAAGTCTACCACTCGGCGAAGAAGGCGTGCTCGACGGTTTCATTCCGTCCGAGCGCCCCAAGTCTTACTTTCAACGAAGCGGCTCAGCTTTTCTCTTGATCTTTAGCGTCTTTTTCATCTTGTTATCACTTATCGGGAAGCGAAACGGCAGATCCGGCAGTTGACAACTTCTCGTTCAGAGACAACAATCTCAGCGCGCAACGATCCCTTTGTGGTTCGTTTGCCAAGAATGGGCCGCAAGACAAAAAATAAAGACCGCGCCTTGCGAGCCTCATCGATAACCGCGGAACAATCCGCAGACGAGACCAACATGGCCAGCAAAAAGTCCCCCAATCCAATTGATGTGCACGTCGGTAGCCGCGTAAGGCTTCGCCGCATGATGCTCGGAATGAGTCAAGAAAAACTGGGCGAAGCGCTCGGAATCACTTTCCAGCAGATCCAGAAATACGAGAAGGGCACCAACCGGGTCGGCGCCAGCCGCCTTCAACACATTGCGACCGTCCTCAAGGTGCCGGTGTCGTTCTTCTTCGAGGACGCTCCGGGAACGCCGGAAGAGGCTGCCGGTTTCGCTGAAACCCCGAGCCATTCCTATGTCGTCGACTTCCTGTCGTCGACCGAGGGCCTCTCGCTCAACAAGTCCTTCGTGCGCATCAAGGACGCCCGCGTTCGTCGGCGCATCGTTGATCTCGTGCAAACTCTGGCTGCCGAAGACGGCGACGCCTGAGCAGTTGACTTCAAGCCATGACGAACTGCCTCGACGCGGGTCGAGGCAGTTCGTTTTGCTTTCAGAACACCCGTTTCACGAAAAATGGGCGCACAGGCGTCTCTCTTTCAAAGCGCGGTTTCTCGCGGGCCGTGGCACGGAACGCACGCTGCCACCCAAACACGCGCGAGCAAACTGCCCGAGCTTGCGCTTTTTCTGAAGGCTTGCGAAAAGAAAGCGCCGCGACGGACCAAGCCCGCGGCAGACTAGTCTTCCGTCGACCGCGTCGACGTCTTCTTTGAGGGGTCAACCCTATGTCACGCCAGAACTACCTTTTCACCTCCGAGTCCGTCTCGGAGGGCCATCCCGACAAAGTCTGCGACCGCATCTCCGATACCATCGTCGACGCTTTCCTAGCCGCCGAACCGCAGGCACGCGTAGCGGCCGAGACCTTGGCAACCACCAACCGTGTCGTCATCGCCGGCGAAACGCGCGGGCCTCAGTCCGTCGACAACGCGCTGATCGAGAAACTGACGCGCGAGGCCATCCGCGACATCGGTTACGAACAGGCCGGCTTCCACTGGGAAACCGCCGAGATCGAAATCCTGTTGCACGAGCAGTCGTCTGACATCGCCCAGGGCGTCGACGCGGCGGCCGACAAGGACGAAGGCGCGGGCGACCAGGGCATCATGTTCGGCTACGCCTGCCGCGAGACGCCGGAGCTGATGCCGGCGCCGATCTACTATGCCCACAAGATCCTTCGCGACCTCGCGGCGGTTCGCAAGTCCGGCAAGGAGCCGCTGCTTGGCCCGGATGCCAAGAGCCAGGTGACCGTTGCCTACGAGAACGGCAAGGCGGTTCGGGCGCCCCAGATCGTTCTTTCCACCCAGCACGCGGACGGGCTCACATCGGTCGACGTGCGCCGTATCGTCGAGCCCTACATCATCGCCGCTCTGCCGGCCGGCTGGGTGGACGAGAAGACCATCTGGCACGTGAACCCGACCGGCAAGTTCGTGATCGGCGGCCCTGACGGCGACGCCGGCCTCACTGGCCGCAAGATCATCGTCGACACCTACGGCGGCGCGGCGCCACACGGCGGTGGCGCCTTCTCCGGCAAGGACCCGACCAAGGTCGATCGCTCGGCGGCCTATGCCGCCCGTTGGCTGGCCAAGAACATCGTCGCCGCCGGCCTCTCCGATCGCGCCACGATCCAGCTGAGCTATGCCATCGGCGTCAGCGACCCGCTGTCGATCTATGTCGATCTTCACGACACCGGCAACGTCGATCCGGCCCGTATCGAGAAGGTGCTCGGCGACCGCGACTTCGTTCGCCTGTCGCCGCGCGGCATTCGCGAGCGGCTCGGCCTCAACAAGCCGATCTATGCCCGTACCGCCGCCTACGGCCACTTCGGTCGGACGGCCGAGGCGGACGGCGGCTTCTCCTGGGAAGCGCTCGACCTCGTCGACGCCCTGAAGTCGGCCCTCGCCTGAGGCGCGGAAATAGGCTAGACACCGCCCCGGCAGCTCGGCTGCCGGGGTTTTTCATTGCCGGGCGGCCGATCGCCCGAGTTCTGCATGCAACGGGCATTGATGAGCGACGACGACCACAAACCGGAGCACCGACCCGGTGAGCCACGCGAGAGCGCCTTTTTTGGCCGCCGCAAGGGCAAGGCATTGCGGAAGGGGCAGGCCGAACGCCTCGAGGCGGATCTCCCGAGGCTCTCGCTCGACCTTGCGACGGTCGCCCCCCAACGCCTCTCGGAGCTTTTTCCCCATGCGCCAAGCGAGATACGCATGGAGATCGGCTTTGGCGGCGGCGAGCACCTGATCCACCGATCGCTCGAACGCCCCGACGTCGGGTTCATCGGTGTCGAGCCGTTCATCAATGGCATGACCAAGGCGCTTGGCCGGATCGCGGCCGAAGAGATCGCCAACATTCGCCTCAGTGGCGAAGACGGAGTCAAGGTTCTCGACTGGTTGCCCGAGGCCTCGCTCGACCGGGTGCTTCTGCTCTACCCCGACCCCTGGCCGAAGAAGCGTCACTGGAAGCGGCGGTTCGTCGGTCCTGATACCGTCGCTCGCTTCGCGCGCGTACTGAAGGATGGGGGCGAGTTCTGGTTCGCCTCGGACATCGACACCTACGTGGACTGGACGCTTCGCCACGTCCGCGCCAATCCCGATTTCGTTTGGACGGCTTCGGCGCCGGACGACTGGCGCCAGCCCTGGCAGGGCTGGCCCGGGACCCGCTACGAGGCCAAGGCGCGGCGCGAGGGAAGAGGGTCGGCCTATCTGACGTTCCGGCGACAGCCGCGAAGCCCCTGAAAGGCAAGCGATGCTCCTCATGGTAGTCGCCCATCCCGCAACGCGTTCCCGAACACATCCGGTCGAACCTCCGGTGCGTGTGCAGGGGAATCGCATTTGAGAATTTGAAGTAGTGTTTTCATGTTGGCTGGATTCGGATGTCGGCTTGGCTCTGAGAGGAGAAACCGATGTCCTGGTTTACGGCTAGCTTTGCCGAGGTTGCCGATCCGCGCACGGGTAATGCCAAGCGCCACGATCTTCTGGAGGTGCTGACGATCGCGCTGACGGCGGCGGTCTGTGGTGCCGAGCATTGCTCCGACTTCGCCGATTTTGCGGCCGACCGTGAGGATTTTTTCCGGGAGTTCCTGCGTCTGGAGAACGGCATTCCGAGCCACGACACTTTCAGTCGCGTGTTCCGGCTGCTCGACCCGGAAGCGTTCGCCACCTGCTTCGGGCAGTTTGTTGAGGCGTTGGGCACGGCTGGCGAAGGGGTGATCGCCATCGACGGTAAGACGTTGCGCGGCTCCTTCGACACGGCGGCGAAGCGGTCGCCGCTGGCGGTGGTGACGGCGTTCGCCTCGGCCACGCACACGGTGATCGGGCAACAGGGCTTTCGCGCTGGCGAGGGTGACAGCGAGATCCTCGCCGCGCGGGCCTTGCTGGAGTGTCTGGACCTTTCCGGCCAGTTGGTGACGGCTGATGCGATCCACTGCCAGAACGAGACGGCCCAGATGATCCTCGATCGCGGCGGCGACTATCTGCTGCGGCTGAAGGATAACCGCCCGGCTCTGGCGGCCACGGTGGTCGAGTACTTCGCCGGTCAGGCGGTTTGCTCAGAACTGCCCGCTGCCGAGACCACTGACGCCGACCACGGCCGCATCGAGGTGCGGCGCGCCCTTGTCAGCCACGATCTGTCGTGGTTGCGCGGACCCAAGCGGGCAGCGGGAGACCTGGTGCTGCTGCCTGGGCTTGCCTGCCTGGGTATGATCGAGGCCACCGTCACGCGAGAGGGCAAGACCAGCATCACGCGCCACTATCACCTGTCCTCGCGGCCGCTGAGCGCCGAGGCCTATCTGGCGGCGGCCCGGGCGCACTGGTCCATCGAGAACAGCCTGCACTGGGTGCTCGACATGAGCTTCGACGAGGACCGTGCCCGCAACCGCAAGGACAACGGACCGGAAAACCTCGCCATTTTAAGAAAACTCGCCCTCAACATGCTCAAGCGCGCAAGACCAGGCATCTCAATCCGACGCAAACGAAAGCGTTCCGGATGGTCCAACGACTTCGCAAGATCAATCCTCGGCCAAATGCGATAGCCCTGGGTGCGTGTGGGCGGCCCATTGATTTCCGCGCAAAAGCGGCCTATATGGGTTGCATCAGTTCTGATGCGCTTCATAAAGCGGGTTGGGAGTGGGTCCGAAAGGTCCCGCTCTTTTTTATTGCCCGCGATGGCGCGCCGTGAAGGATAACGCCGACCGATGACGCCCGAGGACCAGCCTCCCCTTCCGCCACTTGGCGGTCAGAGTGTCGAGACGACGCTCGACGAACCGCGTCTCGTGACCGAGACCGGTGTCGAGGCGCGGGTTGCCGCCATCGTGGGACCGGCGCTTGTCGATCTTGGCTATCGTCTTGTCCGCGTGCGCATGACGGGTCTCAACGGCGTGACGCTGCAGATCTTCGCCGAGAAGATTGACGGTACCATGAGCGTCGAGGATTGCGAGGCGGCAAGCAACGTGATCTCCCCCCTGCTCGACGTCGACGATCCGATCGGCAAGGCCTATAGCCTGGAAATGTCCTCACCCGGCATGGATCGCATCCTGGTGCGTCGGTCGGACTTCGTCCGTTGGGCGGGTTTCGAGACCAAGCTGGAGCTCGCCGTTCCCCTGATGGGACGCAAGCGCTTCCGTGGCTGGCTCACCGGCGTCAAGGACGACAAGGGCGGCATGCGCCTCTTGCAGGCGCTTGAGGATGGCACCAAGGAAATCGAATTCCCGCTCGACACCGTGTCGGAAGCGCGCCTCGTCTTGAACGAAGCGTTGATCCGCGAGGCGCTCAAGGCGGGCAAGAGCTGAGAACAAGGGCGGTCTTTCCGCCTTAAGAAAGCCCGGGGGCACCCCCGAAGGACGGATTAGGAACCCCATCGAGGGCAGGAGACGAAGATAATGGCCGTCAGTGCGAACCGTTTGGAACTCTTGCAGATTGCCGACGCGGTGGCTCGCGAGAAGTCGATCGACCGGCAGATCGTCATCGCGGCGATGGAAGATGCCATTCAGAAGGCCGCCCGCTCGCGCTACGGTTCCGAGACCGACGTCCGCGCCGAGATCAACCCGCGCACCGGCGAGATCAAGCTGCAGCGTCTTCTTCAGGTGGTGGAGAATGTCGAGAACTTCTCGACTGAGGTCGACCTTGTCGAAGCGCAGCGCCGCAACCCGGCCGCGCTTGTCGGCGATTTCATCTCCGAGCCGCTTCCGCCGATCGACTTCGGCCGCATCGCCGCCCAGTCCGCCAAGCAGGTCATCGTGCAGAAGGTCCGCGAGGCCGAGCGCGACCGCCAGTTCGACGAGTTCAAGGACCGGACGGGCGAGGTGGTCAATGGCGTCGTCAAGCGCGTCGAATATGGCAACGTCATCGTCGACCTCGGCCGTGGCGAGGCAATCTGCCGCCGCGACGAGCTGATCCCCCGCGAGAGCTTCCGTTACGGCGATCGCATTCGCGCCATCATCCACGATGTTCGCCGCGAGCAGCGCGGTCCGCAGGTGTTCCTGTCGCGCACCCATCCGCTGTTCATGGCCAAGCTGTTCGCTTCCGAAGTCCCCGAGATTTATGACGGCATCATCGAGGTGAAGTCGGTCGCCCGCGATCCCGGCTCGCGCGCCAAGATCGCCGTCATCTCCAAGGATTCCTCGATCGACCCGGTTGGCGCCTGCGTCGGCATGCGCGGCAGCCGCGTTCAGGCCGTGGTGCAGGAACTGCAGGGCGAGAAGATCGACATCATTCCCTGGTCGCCCGATCCGGCCACCTTCATCGTCAACGCGCTTCAGCCCGCCGAAGTGGCCAAGGTGGTGCTCGATGAGGATGCCGAGCGCATCGAGGTGGTGGTGCCGGACGACCAGCTGTCGCTGGCCATCGGCCGTCGCGGCCAGAACGTTCGCCTCGCCAGCCAGCTGACCGGTTGGGCCATCGACATCCTGACCGAGCAGGAAGAGAGCGAGCGGCGCCAGAAGGAGTTCAACGAACGCACCGAGCTGTTCATGACCGCCCTCAACGTCGATGAGGTGGTCGGCCAGTTGCTTGCCACCGAAGGCTTCTCCACGGTCGAAGAGCTTACCCTGGTCGAGCGCGACGAGATCGCCGCCATTGAAGGCTTCGATGAAGAGACGGCCGAGGAAATCCAGGCGCGCGCCCAGGACTATCTCGATGCCAAGGAACGGGAGCTCGACGAGGAGCGGATCAAGCTCGGCGTCGAGGATGCCCTGCGCGAGGTGCCGGGCGTCACCACGGCAATGATGGTCGCGCTTGGCAAGGATGGCGTGAAGACGGTGGAAGATCTCGCCGGCTGCGCCACTGACGACCTCGTCGGCTGGACCGAGCGCAAGAACGGCGAAACCATCCGCAACAAGGGCAGCCTCTCCGATCTCGACATCAGCCGCGCCGACGCCGAGGCGATCGTCATGGCGGCGCGCGTTGCCGCCGGCTGGATCGAAGCCCCGGTCGAGGAAGAGGAAGTCGCCGAAGACGAAGTCGTCGAAGAGGCGGAGTAAGCAATGGCGGAGGTCGCGACAAGCGGCCTTCCAAACGGAAAGAGGACGATGGCACCGAGGTCTGAGACGGCGGAGCGCAGTTGTATCGTGACGCGCGTCGCGCAGCCGCCCGAGGGCCTCGTTCGCTTCGTCTGCGGACCGGGCGGCGTGGTGGTGCCGGACATTCGCGGCAACTTGCCTGGGCGTGGCGTCTGGGTGACCTGTCGCCGCGACGTGGTTGCCGAGGCCGTACGCAAGCGGGCATTCTCGCGCGGCCTCAAGGAACAGGCAAAGGCGGGAGACGACCTGCCGGAGCTGGTCGAGGCATTGCTGCTCAAGGCGGCGCTGTCGGCCCTGTCGATGGCCCGCAAGGCAGGCCTTGTGATCACCGGTTTCGGACAGGTGTCCGAGGCGGTCAGCAAGGGGGGCGTGGTCGCCGTGCTGCATGCACGCGAGGCGGCCGACGACGGAAGACGAAAGATCAGGCAGGCGATAAGGCGACGCCTGCGTGCCGCCGAAAGCGGCGGAGATGAAGATGAAACGCCCGGAAATGCGGCATTATGGCAACAACCGCAACCTTCCGGACCAAAGGTTATCGCCGGATTCTTCGCCTCGAGCGAAATGGATTTGGCATTCGGCGGCGCAAATGTGATACATGCTGCTCTGCTTGCCGGTGGGGCGAGCACCAGCTTCCTGAAATGCGCTGCAGCGCTGGCCCGCTACAGGGGCGAAGCGCCGGACACGGACTGGACAGCGAGCCTTTCATGAGGTTCGCCAATACGATTGGCCATTGCGCCGCCTTTCAAGGGTGCCGCGACGGCCCGCGAGGATAGAGCACGGCATGAGCGATACGAAGAACACCGACGACAAGAGCACGTCCATGGCGCCCAAGAAGACGCTGACCCTTTCCCGGCGCACCGTTGAGCAGGGAACGGTCAAGCAGAGCTTCAGCCATGGCCGGACGAAAGCCGTCGTGGTGGAGACCAAGAAGTCGCGCAAGCACGGCGAAGGCGGCCCGGCCGAGGGTGGGCAGTCGACGCAGACGACGCAGCTTCAGAAGTCGATCGCCGAGGGCTTGAAGCCTCGCCGCGACGCCGCGCCCGCCGCGCCTCGCGAGCAGCGTCGCCCGGCGCCCGGCGGCATGGTGCTGCGTACGCTCAGCCAGGATGAGATCGAGGCCCGCCAGGCCGCGCTCGCCGAAGCCATCGCTCGCGAGGCCGAGGCTCGCAAACGCGCCGAGGAAGAGGCGAAGCGCCGTGCCGAGGAAGAGGCCCGCCGCAAGATCGAAGAGGAAGAACGCGCCAAGCGTGAGGCCGAAGAGGCTGCGGCCCGTGCCGTCGAGGAAGCTCGCCTCAAGGCCGAGGAAGAGGCCCGCGCCAAGGAAGCCCCGGCGGAAGTGGCACCTCCGAAGCCGGCCGAACCCGTCGCTGCCGCCAAGTCTCCCGTCGCCGACAAGAAGCCGGTTCCCGCCGGTGCGCCGCGTCCTGCCGCCGAGACGCCCCCGCGCGGCAAGCCCGCTGGCGATGACGACGAAGAAAATCCGCGTGGCAAGCTGCTTGCCGCCAAGAAGACGCGCGTGCCTGCGCCGACGCCGGTCAAGAAGGCTGGTGAGGACGATCGGCGCAAGGGCCGTCTGACCATTTCCGCCGCCCTGTCCGATGACGAGGGTGAGCGCTCCCGTTCGCTCGCGGCGCTGAAGCGCCGGCGCGAGAAGGAACGGCGCGGCCAGCAGTCCGGCCCGCGCGAGAAGGTGTTGCGCGAGGTGGTCCTGCCCGAGGCGATCACCATCCAGGAGCTGGCCAACCGCATGGCCGAGCGCGCCGTCGACGTCATCCGCCTGCTGATGAAGCAGGGACAGATGCTGAAAATCAACGACGTGATCGACGCCGACACCGCCGAGCTGATCGCCACCGAGATGGGCCATACGGTGAAGCGCGTCTCCGAAGCCGACGTCGAAGAAGGCCTGTTCGATGTGCCCGACGACGTCGCCGACACGCAGCCCCGTCCGCCGGTGGTTACCATCATGGGCCACGTCGACCACGGCAAGACCTCGTTGCTCGACGCGCTGCGCCACGCCAACGTGGTTGCCGGCGAAGCCGGTGGCATCACCCAGCACATCGGCGCCTATCAGGTCGAGCAGAACGGCCAGAAGATCACCTTCATCGACACCCCGGGCCACGCCGCCTTCTCGGCGATGCGTGCCCGTGGCGCCAAGGTGACCGACATCGTCATCCTGGTGGTGGCCGCGGACGACGGCGTCATGCCGCAGACGATCGAGGCGATCAGCCACGCCAAGGCGGCCGGCGTTCCGCTCATCGTCGCCATCAACAAGATCGACAAGCCCGAGGCCAACCCCGAGCGGGTGCGCACCGAACTGCTGCGGCACGAAGTGCAGGTTGAATCGATGGGCGGCGACACGCTTGAAGTGGAAGTTTCGGCCAAGGCCAAGACCAACCTCGACAAGCTGCTCGAAGTCATCCTGCTGCAGTCTGAAGTGCTTGAGCTCAAGGCCAATCCCGATCGCGCCGCCGAAGGCATCGTCATCGAGGCCAAGCTCGACAAGGGACGCGGCCCGGTTGCCACCGTGCTGGTCGATCGCGGTACGCTCAAGGTCGGCGACATCATCGTGGCCGGTTCGGAATGGGGTCGCGTCCGCGCGCTCCTCGACGACCACGGCGCCAACGTCAACAACGCCGGCCCGGCCATGCCGGTCGAGGTCCTCGGCTTCCAGGGCACACCCGATGCCGGCGACCGCGTGGCGGTGGTCGAAAACGAGGCCCGCGCCCGCGAGATCACCGAGTATCGCATCCGCCAGAAGCGCGAGAACGTCGCCAAGCGCGCCTCCGGCTCGCGCGGCTCGCTCGAGCAGATGATGAGCAAGCTTCAGACGGCCGGCAAGAAGGAGTTCCCACTGGTCGTCAAGACCGACGTGCAGGGCTCCCTCGAAGCCATCGTCGCCTCGCTCGAGAAGCTCGGAAACGAGGAAGTTGCGGCGCGCGTCATTCATGGCGGCGTCGGCGGTGTCACCGAATCCGACGTCACGCTGGCTTCCGCCTCCGACGCGGCGATCATCGGCTTCAACGTTCGCGCCAACAAGCAGGCGCGCGACGCCGCCGACCGCGACGGCATCGAGATCCGCTACTACAACATCATCTACAACCTCGTCGACGACGTGAAGGCTGCGATGAGCGGCATGCTCACGCCGGAACGGCGCGAAACCTTCCTCGGCAATGCCGAGATCCTGGAGGTGTTCAACATCTCCAAGGTCGGCAAGGTCGCCGGTTGCCGCGTCAGCGAGGGCATGGTGGAGCGTGGCGCCTCGGTGCGCCTCATCCGCGACAACGTGGTTATCCACGAGGGCAAGCTTGGGACGCTCAAGCGCTTCAAGGACGAAGTCAAGGAAGTGCACGCCGGTCAGGAATGCGGCATGAACTTCGAGGCCTACCAGGATATGCGGGCCGGCGACGTCATCGAGTGCTTCCGCGTCGAAGAGATCGCCCGCACGCTGTAATGAGCACCCCGGCGCCCTTAGAGACGCCGGGGACGCTTTCTCGACGGTAAGACATGACCGACGCCGCCGAACCATCCTTCCCCACGTCGACATCGCGCCGTTTCGTCTTCACGACGACGGAAGCCGACGCGATCGCGCTGGAAGCGCTCCTGAGACCGGCGGATCGTGGTTGGCGCTCGCTTCTCGGCTATGCCTTCGCATTGCCGCCGCTGGTCATCGTGTCCTGGCTGACCCGAGACGCCGAGTGGCCGGTATGGTTTGCCAGCTTCGGACTAGCGGGACTGGCGGCGTGGCAGCTGTCGCGCTTCACGCTGAAGGCCGAGCGATCTCGATCGGCGCGACGCCACCCGGTGGGAACGGCGCAAGTCGACTATGCCGAGAGCCAGCTCATGGGCACGATTGGCGACGCCCGGGTCGATGCCACTGTAAATCCCGGCACCCGTATCGAGGTCGACGCGGGACACGTCTTTGTTGTCGCCGACGGCCAACCGGCAATCATCCTGCCACTTTCGGCCTTTGCCAACAGAGCCGACATGGACGGATTCGCCCGGGCACTTCGAGGGTTGGCCGACACGAACTGAAACGCACCGTCGTGGACCTATTCCCTATGGCCTAGGGTCCACGCATATCCCTATGATCGGGCGTCATCCGAGCGAGCGACGCCCAACCGAGGTTCCTATCATGGTCCAGCACGGACAAGGCCAGGGGCAGGCCCGAGCCCCTTCTCAACGTCAGCTTCGCGTGGGCGAACTGGTTCGTCACGCACTTGCCGAGATCCTGGCGCGCGGCGAGCTGATGGACGACGAAGTCACGCGGATGATGATTACCGTGCCCGAAGTGCGCGTCAGCCCCGACCTTCGCAACGCCACCGTCTACATCACGCCGCTCGGCGGCGGTGATCCGAAGCAGGCGGAAAAGGCGATGTCCCGTAACGCGCGGTGGCTGCGCGGGCAGGTGGCGCGTCGGATCAATCTCAAGTTCGCGCCGGAACTGGTCTTCCGCTACGATGATCGTTTCGACGAGACCGATCACATCGAGGCGCTGTTGCACTCGCCGGATGTGGCGCGCGACCTTGATGGAGAGGAACGGTCCCAAGACGACGCGGGAAAGAGCGATTCGGATACAGGCCGCTGACAAATTCCGTCAGCACCGCAACTGACAGGTCCTGACAGAACCCGGGTCGAAGCTTCTTCCAACGCGCCGCCCACGCGGCCGCAAGGAGGGAGCCTATGACCGACGGTCGCATCACGCTTCATTACGCGCCGCAGACCCGTGCGTTCGGAACCCTGGTTCTTCTTGAAGAGCTTGGCGTACCCTACGATCTCCACGTCGTGAACATCCGGGCCGGTGACAACCTCAGCCCGGCTTATGTTGCCGTCAACCCGATGGGCAAGGTGCCGGCCATCAGCCATCTGGGTGTTGTGGTGACGGAACAGGCCGCCATCGCGCTCTACCTCGGAGATCTGTTCACAAAAGCGGGGCTTGCACCCGGCGTGGATGATCCCCTGCGTGGCGATTATCTGCGCTGGATGGTGTTCTATGGCTCCTGCTTCGAGCCCGCGCTTGTCGACCACGCGATGAAGCGGCCGCCGATACCACGCAAAAGCTCTCCCTACGCCGACTACGAAACCGTCGTGAGCATCGTCCATGAGCATGTCGGGCGCACATCGCCCTTCTGGCTCGGCGATCGATTTTCGGCAGCCGATGCGTTGTGGGGATCGGCGCTATTCTGGGTCACCAACTTCGGCATCTTCGAGAAAACGCCCGAGGTCGCTGCCTATATCGAGCGGGTAACCAGCCGCCCAGCCTTCCGAAAAGCCCAAACCGACGAAGCGGCGTTGGTCGCCGCCCGCGACCGCGCTGGCTAAAGTCAGAACAGCCGAAGGCCGGCGACACCTGCCATCACCAGCATGGCGGCGGCAACCCGTCGCCCTCCGATGCTCTCGCCAAATACCAGCCGCGACAGCGCGAGAGCGAAGATGATCGACGTCTCGCGAAGCGCGGCAACGGGGGCGACGGCCGCCCGCGTCATGGCCCACAAGGCAACCCCATAGGAAAGCGTGGTCGCCGCCCCTCCGACAAGTCCAAGGCCAAGCGTTCGCATCTCGAGTCGCGGCCGAGCGCGCCCGGCGAAGACGACGCCCGCCGTAACGAAGCCGGTCAGAGTGGCCAGCAGCAAAGCATAGGCGACCGGCGCGCCCGAGAGGCGCACGCCACTGGCGTCGACGAGCGTGTAGGAGGCGATGACCATTGCATTGCAGAGCGCCGTGGCGGCTCCGGCGGCGGCCAACGGTTGCCGAAACGCGCCGAGCGCAAGCGCGCCGATGCCGGCCGAAATCAGGCCGATCGCCATCCACTGTCCGCCCCTTAGCGTTTCGCCGAAGACCGTTGCGCCCACCAGGGCCACGACAAGCGGCGCCGCGCCGCGCATCAGGGGATAGGCGAGGCTCATGTCGACGACGCGATAGGCGCGGGCGATCAACAGGAAATAGACGCTCTGGAGCAGCACCGACGCGCCGAGGAATGGCCAGCTTTCCGGCGCGGGCATGGGTTGGAACGGCAGGATGACCGCGGAGACGAGGGCGGCACCGATGGCCACGGAAACCGTCATGGCGAGTTTGTCAGTCGCGCCCTTGATCAGAACATTCCAGCCGGCATGCACAAGGGCAGCGGCAAGGACGGCTGCGAAGACGCCGAATGACATATGAACTCCTGAAGAATCGCCTGTGACGGCGACGGCACCATTTCATGCCCGCCGCATCGCCGCAATCTTCTGGCCTTGCCTTCCCCCGCCCCCCGGTGTAGGAGCGCGCCTTCCGGACGAAACGTCCGCCGTCTTCTCCGCCGCGCCGGGTTCCATCCCCAGCCGGCGAACGCAGGAACCAGGTATGGCACGCAAGAAAAAAGGCACGGTCCACGGCTGGGTGGTGCTCGACAAGCCCTATGGCATGACCTCGACGCAGGCGGTCGGCGCCATGAAGCGTATCTTCGGCACGCCGAAGGCGGGGCACGCCGGCACGCTCGACCCGCTCGCCTCCGGCATGTTGCCGATCGCGCTGGGCGAGGCGACCAAGACGGTGCCCTACGTGATGGATGGCGACAAGCTCTACCGCTTCACCGTGCGCTGGGGGGCGGAGACATCGACCGACGATGCCGAAGGCGAGGTGGTCCGCGCCTCCGATCACAGCCCGACGGCCGAGGACATCGACGCCGTGCTGGACGAGTTCGAGGGAGAGATTCTTCAGACTCCTCCCTCCTTCTCGGCGATCAAAGTCGATGGCGAGCGCGCTTATGACCTTGCGCGTGCCGGTGAGACCGTCGAGCTGGAAGCGCGGCCGGTGACGGTTCACCGGCTCGACCTCGTCGACTGCCCCGACGCGGACACCGCCGTCTTCGAAGCCGAGTGCGGCAAGGGCACCTATGTACGCGCCATCGCCCGCGACATGGGGCGGCGTCTTGGAACGGCCGGCCACGTGATCGAACTCAGGCGGCTTGTCGTCGGTCCTTTCGGCGAGGAAGACATGGTGACCATCGATGCGCTCCAGGCCGCGCTCGAAGCGGACGGCGATGCCTTGTCGCTCCTGACGCCGATCGAGGCTGCCCTCGCCGAACTGCCCCAGCTTGACGTTACCGCCGATCAGGCCGTGCGGCTGAGGAACGGCAACCCGGTTCTGCTGCGCGGTCGTGACGCACCGATCGAAGAGGATGCCGTCGGCGTGTTCGAACGCGGCCGACTGATGGCGATCGCCAAGGTTGAGCACGGCGAGCTGAAGCCAGTGAGGCTCATTCTGCCGGACTGACGGGGCGGACGGAGCTTTTCCGGCTCCGCATTGCCGCTGGCTTTCGACCGCATTTTCCTGTAGAGAGACCGCAACCTGATCACACAGGTTGCGCCGACCCGGCTGGACGACATCCCGGCCGGGCCATTTTTGTTATCCAACGACAAGGAGTCACCGATGTCGATCACTGCCGAGCGCAAGGCCGCTCTCATCAAGGAATACGCCACCCTCGAGGGCGACACCGGCTCGCCGGAAGTCCAGGTCGCGATCCTGTCGGAGCGCATCTCCAATCTCACCGAGCACTTCAAAAGCCACGCCAAGGACAACCACTCCCGCCGCGGCCTCCTGAAGCTGGTGAGCCAGCGTCGCCAGCTTCTGGACTACCTGAAGCGCAAGGACGCGTCGCGCTACACCGCTCTGATCAGCCGCCTCGGCCTGCGCCGCTGACGGTTTTTCGGGAGGGCGGTCCGCCGCCCTTCCCCTTCGCCGCTTCGGTCCTCCGAGGCGGCTCCGGTTTCCCGACGCCCTGAGACGAGGGCGTGGGTCCGCCCGCAGAAGCGGGCAAGAACGACAGGCGCTGTCGCCCCGCCGGGGCGAGCGCCGCTCCGGCGTGTTCCGCACCCTGGGGCAGGATTGCCAGACGCTCGCCTCGATCCGAGAGGAGCGTCTCGTCGTCTTGCCCGTGGGCCGCGCGCCGGACCAGACAAGAACGGAACAAACGCATGTTCGATATTCAGAAAGTCGAGATCGACTGGGCCGGCCAGAAGCTGACCCTCGAGACGGGTCGTATCGCCCGCCAGGCCGATGGCGCGGTGCTCGCGACGCTTGGCGAAACGTCGGTCCTCGCCACCGTTGTGTCGGCCAAGGAGCCGAAGCCCGGCCAGGACTTCTTCCCGCTGACCGTCAACTACCAGGAAAAGGCCTTCGCGGCCGGCAAGATTCCCGGCGGCTACTTCAAGCGCGAAGGCCGTCCGGCCGAGCACGAGACGCTGATCTCCCGCCTGATCGACCGTCCGATCCGCCCGCTGTTCCCCGATGGCTACAAGTGCGACACCCAGGTGATCGTCACCGTGCTCAGCCATGACATGGAAAACTCGCCGGACATCCTCGCCATGGTCGCCGCCTCGGCCGCCCTGACCATCTCCGGCGTGCCCTTCATGGGTCCGGTCGGCGCCGCCCGCGTCGGCCTGATCGAAGGCGCCTACGTCCTCAATCCGCCGGTCGACAAGATGGCCGAGAGCAAGCTCGACCTCGTCGTCGCCGGTACGGGCGACGCCGTGCTGATGGTCGAGTCGGAAGCTCAGGAACTCGATGAAGACACCATGCTGGGTGCGGTGATGTTCGGTCACCGTGGCTTCCAACCGGTGATCGACGCCATCATCCGTCTCGCCGAGCGTGCCGCCAAGGAGCCGCGCGAGTTCGTCGCCAAGGACGTGTCCGAAGTCGAGCAGGCCGTTCTGGCCATTGCCGAGCAGGATCTTCGCGCTGCCTACAAGATCACCGCCAAGCAGGAGCGTTACGCCGCCGTCGACGCCGCCCGCGCCAAGGTGATGGCCGAGCTGTTCCCGGAAGGGGCCGAGCCGCGCTTCGACAAGGAAACCGTCTCGAACGTCTTCCATGACCTGCAGGCCAAGATCGTTCGCTGGAACATCCTCGACACCGGCACCCGCATCGACGGTCGCGATCTCCAGACCGTGCGTCCGATCGTCGCCCAGGTGGGCGTGCTGCCGCGCGCTCACGGCTCGGCGCTGTTCACCCGTGGCGAGACGCAGGCCCTCGTGGTTGCCACCCTCGGCACCGGTGAGGACGAGCAGTTCATCGAGACGCTGGAAGGCACCCGCAAGGAGCGTTTCCTGCTCCACTACAACTTCCCGCCCTTCTCGGTCGGCGAGACCGGCCGCATGGGTTCGCCCGGCCGTCGCGAAATCGGCCATGGCAAGCTTGCCTGGCGCGCCATCCATCCGGAGCTGCCGGCTCATCACGAGTTCCCCTACACCATTCGCCTGGTGTCGGAGATCACCGAGTCCAACGGCTCGTCGTCGATGGCCACCGTCTGTGGTTCCTCGCTGGCCCTCATGGACGCTGGCGTGCCCCTGAAGGCGCCGACCGCCGGCATCGCCATGGGCCTGATCAAGGAAGGTGAGCGCTTCGCCGTGCTGTCCGATATCCTCGGCGACGAGGATCACCTCGGCGACATGGACTTCAAGGTGGCCGGTACGGCCGCCGGCATCACCTCGCTGCAGATGGACATCAAGATCACCGGCATCACCGAGGAGATCATGAAGGTCGCCCTGGGCCAGGCCAAGGGTGGTCGCGAGCATATCCTCGGCGAGATGTCCAAGGCGCTGACCGGCGCCCGCTCCTCGATCGGCGAGCATGCCCCGCGCATCGAAGTGATGAAGATCAACCCCGACAAGATCCGTGAAGTGATCGGCTCGGGCGGCAAGGTCATCCGCGAGATCGTCGAGAAGACCGGCGCCAAGATCGACATCCAGGACGACGGCACGGTCAAGTTCGCCTCGTCCGACCTCAAGGCGATCCAGGCCGCCATGAACTGGGTGAAGGGCATCGCTGCCGAGCCGGAAGTCGGCGCCATCTATGAGGGCACCGTCGTGAAGTGCGTCGATTTCGGCGCCTTCGTCAACTTCTTCGGCACTCGCGACGGCCTCGTCCACGTCTCCCAGCTCGCTCCGCAGCGCGTCCAGAACGTCAAGGACGTCGTCAAGGAAGGCGACAAGGTGTGGGTCAAGCTGATGGGCTTCGACGAGCGCGGCAAGGTTCGCCTGTCGATGAAGGTGGTCGACCAGGCCACCGGCCAGGAAATCAAGCAGGAAGAAAAGGCCGAGCCGAAGGACGAGTGACCTTCGCTTCTGGCGTAGATGTTGGCGGCCGGCGGGTTCTCCCGCCGGCCGCTTTTTTCACCTCAAACGTCGACGGGTGTCCGGCTTTCGTGCCTAACGGCTCTGGACGACTGTCGGTTTGCAGCCTTCCGCACTTGACAGGGGACCGTCGCTGGCCCTTGATGCGCGCCGACGAAAGCGCCGCGAAGCGGCTGCATCCAGGACGCTACTCCATGCTGGCCAAGACCGACGAGCTGCCCCACGAAATCCGCTACACCAAGACTGACGCCGTCATATCCGCCATCGGTGCGACCTTGCTGATCGTCTCGGAGATGCTGGCAGCCATCGTTGCCTTTGCCTGGGCGGTCGGCAGCATGCTTGGCCTCGGTGAGACGACGTTTCTGGTCTTCGTCGGCATCATGGCCGTCCCCGGCTTGGCACTGTCGTTCGGACTGACCCGGCGCATCCTGCGCGTCGAGCATTCCCTTCGCGACAGCGGCAGTTTCTGAGTTTCAGATCCCAGTTCGGTTATGGGCGTGGCGTTTGCCGCGCCCTTTTTGTTTGTGGATTGGCCACGGTCTTCGCGAGGAAGTCAGTCCGGCCCTCCGCGTCGAAAGCACTTTCGGGAGTGGGAAGTTCTGACCAGGCCGGCAACCATTCGCTTACCGAAGCTGCCGCTTTGGTCGAATCGACCGAATGTCCACGTTGTCATAGCCCAAAAACGTGCTATTTCCGCAAATGTAGGCTGGCCCTGCGAAAGGAGAGTCCGATGATTTTTCCCCGGGAACTCGTCGCTAGAATCGACGTCAGCCTGACCCGTATGCAGACCTCACAACCGCTGTCGGATGGCCTGGACGAAATAGCCACCGTGGCGCTGGGTCTGGCCAAGGGTGACCGAGACGTGGCGCGCGGGCTCATCCTCAACGACTTTGAAGACTGGCTTTCGAGAACGGGCCGTCTGAACTCCAGCTACAGTTTCGCCGGTTATCCGCAGTTCCGGAAGGGCAAGCGGCGGGTAAGCCTGTTCGGCGCCCTGGCCTGGACCTACCTGCTACCCAAGCGCACGATTTCCTTGCACCACTACGCATGAGCCGATCAACGTTCGCCGCGCCGGTAGGGTTGCATCAACGCCTGCGGGACGCGGGCACGCCGCGCCATGACGCAGAGCGCCACAATCGACAGGATATAAGGCGTCATAAGGAACACCTGATAAGGAACGCCATCGACCGCAGTCTGCAAGCGTAGCTGAAACGCATCGAAGAAGGCGAACAGCAGCGCACCAAACAAGGCGCGTCCTGGCCGCCAGGACGCGAAGACGACAAGGGCGATGCAGATCCAGCCGCGCCCCTGGATCATGGTCGGGAAAAAGCTGTTGAACGCCGAGAGCGTCAGGAAGCCCCCGCCAACGGCCATCAGCGCCGAACCGACGATCACCGCCCCATAGCGCACTGCCATCGGATTGACGCCCTGCGCTTCGGCGGCATGGGGGTTCTCACCTGTCATGCGGATGGCGAGGCCCAAAGGAGTGCGGAAGACGACATAGGCGAGCAAGAGCGCAAGCAGAAGGGCAAGATAGGTCGGCGGCGTCTGCGCCGACAGGACGGCCCCTATGAACGGAAGGTCGGCGAGAAGCGGAACATTCACCGGCGCGAAGGGCTCGATCGTCGGTGGGCTGCCCGACAACGGCACGATCAGCCGGAAGAGATAATAGCTCAAGCTAGAGGCAAACAACGTGACGCCCAGACCAGAGACGTGCTGGGAAAGACCAAGAGTCACGGTCAGAGACGCATGGAGCAGGCCGAACACGGCACCAGCCAGCGCGGCGACCAACAAGCCCGTCCAGAGATCGGCGCCATGATAAACGGCAAGCCAGCCGACCATGGCGCCAAAGGTCATGATGCCCTCGATGCCGAGGTTGAGCACCCCCGCCCGTTCGCAAAGCAGCGCCCCCAACGTGCCGAAGATCAGCGGCGTGGCGATCCGCAGCACGGCGGCCCAGAGACCGGACGAGGCGATGATGTCGAGGACGATACTCATCGGCGAATCCTGTATTGGGCGAAGAACACCGCCACCAGCATGGTGATCAGCGACAGGGCCACGGTAACGTCGGCGATGTAGCTCGGGATTTTCAGCGCGCGGCTCATGCCGTCGGCGCCAACGAACATGGTGGCCGTGAACAACGCCGCCAGCACCACCCCGAGCGGATGGAGACCGGCCAGCATGGCGACGACGATGCCGGAATAGCCGAAGCCGGGCGACAGATCCGTGGTGACGTACCCCTTGACGCCCAGGACTTCGACGGCGCCGGCAAGGCCGGCAAGCCCCCCGGAGAGGCAGGCGACCAGGAACAGGGTTCGGGCTAGCGGCACCCCGGCGAAAACGGCCCCCTCGGGGCTCAAGCCGGCGGCACGGGACTTCAGCCCGAACACAGTGCGGCTCTGCACGAAATGGACGACGAAGGCGAGGACGAGGGCAATGGCGAAGCCCCAGTGCAGACGCGATCTCGCCACCAGCTTCGGCAGCATGGCCGCGTCGGCGACCGACTGGCTTTGCGGCCAGCCAAAAGCCAGCGGATCCTTCAAGGGCCCGTCGATCAGCATCGAGACGACAAGCACTGCGACAAAGTTGAGAAGCAGGCTGGTCACCACTTCGTCGACGGAGAACCTGAGCCTCAGCCACAATGGCACGATCAGCAGGACCATCCCGGCAACGGCTCCACTCAGCAGGAGCAGCGGGATGGACAGATAGCCAGGCGCGCCGGCCAGCAACTGCGACCCGACGGCGGCCGTGGCAATGGCGCCGAAGTAGAACTGCCCTTCGCCACCAATATTCCAGACGCGGGCGCGGAAGGCGACGGCAGCAGCAAGGCCGGTCAGCATCAGCGGCGTGGCTCGCGTCAGCGTTTCCGTGGCAGACAGGCGCGAGCCGAAGGCGCCGACGAGGATGCGCCAGTAGGCTTCAAGAACCGGTGCGCCAGCGGCAGCGATCAGCAGGCCGGAGAGGGCCAGGGCGGCGGCAACGGCGAGAAGCGGCGTCAGGACGATCAGGGCGAGCGGGCGATGCTCGCGGCGTTCGAAGCGCATCAGGCCGCCTCTTTCTTCCAGGCGCCGGCCATCATCAGGCCGAGCGCACGTGCATCCACATCGTCCGCCGACACCGGTGGCGAGAGGCGGCCACCGACGATGGCCTGGATCCGGTCGGCGAGGCCGATCACCTCATCCAGATCTTCCGAAATGAGCAACACGGCGGTTCCGGCCTTTCTGGCTTCGAGAATTCGGGCGTGGACGGCGGCAACCGCTCCCTCGTCAAGTCCACGCGCCGGCTGGGCGGCGATCAGGATGCGCGGCCGCTCGGCAAGGTTTCGGCCGAGTATCAGCTTCTGCATGTTGCCGCCCGACAGGAGGCGGGTGCGCGTGCGGGCCCCACCGCCGCGCACATCGAAATCGCGGACGATGGTCTCGGCGAAGGCAATGGCCGCTCTCCTGTCGACAAGACCCCGGCGGGAAAAACGCGGCTCGTCGATGCGTTCCAGCACGGCGTTCTCCCAGACCGCCATCTCGCCGATCGCCCCTTCGCGCGTCCGGTCCTCGGGAATGCGTCCGATGCCCGAAGCAACGGTGTCGGCGACCGAGAAATCGCCGATGGCCTCCCCGTAAAGCAGGATGTCGCCCGCACTGCGCACGAGCGTGCCGGACAACAGGCTGGCGAGCGCGGCCTGGCCGTTGCCCGAAACGCCGATGATGCCGAGCACCTCTCCTGCATGCAGCCGGAAGCTCACCTCCTTCAGGCGATCGACGCCGTCGATGCGAACCGACACGGAGGCCGCTTCCAGCACCGGCGCGCCACGCTCATGCGCCTCGCGCACGGGCCGGGCAACCCTGTGGCCGACCATCAGCTCGGCCAGCTCGGCCTTCGATGTCTCGGCAGCGCGACGCTCGGCCACCACCTTGCCGCCCCGCAACACGACGACGCGATCGGCCGCCGCCATGACCTCGTCGAGCTTGTGCGAGATGAAGATCAGAGACAGGCCCTGGCGCGCCATCTCCTTCAGCGTGGAGAACAGCGTCTCCGCTTCAAGGTTGGTCAGCACCGCCGTCGGCTCGTCGAGGATCAGGATACGCGCATCGTTGTAAAGCGCCTTCAGGATCTCGACGCGCTGCTGCTCGCCGACCGACAGATCGCCGAGTCGAGCATCGGGATCGACGACAAGGCCGAAGCGTTCGGCAAGCGCCTTCAGCTTTGCCCTGGCCCGGCCTGATTCCGAGCGGAGCGACCAAAGCTTCTCCGTGCCGGTCATGACGTTTTCCAGCACGGTGAGATTGGGTGCCAGCGAGAAATGCTGATGCACCATGCCGATGCCGGCGTGGATGGCGGCACGCGGTCGACCAGGAGGCAGATCGGCTCCGGCGACGCGAATGCGCCCCTCGTCGGGCGTATAGTGGCCGAACAGGATGCTCATGAGCGTCGTCTTGCCGGCGCCATTCTCCCCGAGAAGCGCGACTATTTCCCCCCGCGCCAGCGTCATCGAGATGCCGTCGTTGGCCTTGTTGCCACCGAAGCTCTTGCTGACACCATCGATCTCGAGCACGTTTTCGGTCATGACGGCAGTCCTGCAACGGGGAAGCGGTGTTGCCAGCGGCCATCCGCTTCAAGCGATGCCGCGAGCGCAAGAAGCTGAAGATCCGCGCCGAGCGGCGCAAACATCTGCACGGGAAGCGGTAACCCCTCGCTATCTGCGCCGAACGGCAGCGTCAGTGCCGGGAAGCCGGAAATGTTGGCGAGGGTGGCCAGCGGAGCCAGGGACACCATGCGCCTGAGATGAAGATCGGCATCGGCGTGATCGAACGAAAACGCGCCAATCGGGGGAGGCGGAGAGGCCAGCATTGGCGTCAGCAGAACGTCGACCCGATCGAGCAGACGCCAAAGATTGCGCGACACCAGAACACCGGCGGTTTGCGAGCGCCAGAGATCGGCGGCGGAAAGAGCCCCGCCCCGCGCTGCGAAGGCCTGGGTAACGGGCTCGGCGAGCGCGATGTCGATGCCGGGCGTTTCCGATAGTGTTGCGAGGTTGGTGCAGACGAGATCGTAAAACAGCGCGGCCGACGCCTTCGCCATGGCCTCGACATCCGACCAAGCGACGGGCACGAGGCTGTGGCCGCGGGCCTCCAGAAACTGACCAGCCGCTTCGATGGCGGCGGAGCGTTCGGGCGTCGTCGGCAGCTCTGGCCCCGTTTCGCAGAGGATGCCAACTTTGAGAACCCCGGTCCTCGGTTCGGCCAGGGCGACATCGGCGAAGGGACCGCGCGTCTTGCCGCTGACGGCCGCGAGCAAGGTGGCGCTGTCGCGCACGCTACGCGACACGCAGAGTTCCGAGGCGATGCCACCCAGATGATTGCCGAAGGCAGGCCCCGCCGGCATGACGCCCCGGCTCGGCTTCAGCCCGACCAGACCGCAGCAGGCGGCCGGCACACGGATGGATCCACCAGCGTCGGTGGCATGGGCGATGGCGACGATGCCGGCGGCCACGGCCGCCGCCGCCCCGCCCGAAGAACCGCCGGGCGTGCGGGCGGGATCGATGGGATTGCGGGCAAGCGGACCAATTGCCGGCTCGCTTGCCAGCGCCAGACCGAACTCCGGCGCGGTTGTCAGTCCGAAAGGCAACAGGCCGGCGGCCCGGAACCGACGCGCAAGATCGGAGTCGGGGGCATCGGGTCGATCGCGAGAAAACAATCGCGAGCCGGCGATCACCGGCAGGCCGGCAAAAGGACCGCCGAGATCCTTGGCGAGCGTTGGAACGCCGCAGAATGGCCGCGCGGCGAACCAGTCAGGAGCGGCGCGATGTTCAGCGTCGGCGGCGCTCGCCTCCCGTTCCGCCAGTTCGACGTCGATATGACAGAGCGCGCCGAGATCGGCATGCGACGCGGCAGCGGCGAGCGAGGCCGCCATGGCCTCGCCGGCAGTGAGGCGACCACTTCGGATCGCCTCGGCCAGTGTTGTCGCGTCGCCTTTCATGAGCCGGCTTACTTCGGCTCGGCGGTGTCGCGCGGCACCTCGAAGGCGCCGGACTTGATCTTCGCCCTCACCTCTTCCATCGCCGCCTCGGCATCGGCCGGCGCGACGCCCTTGGCATAAGCGATATCGCTGCCGCCTTCCTTCATCAGGCCGAAGGCGGTGTAGTCCTTGCCGACGGGCTTGCCGGCGGCGGCATCGGCCACGGCGGCGTTGAGGATCGGCCGGAAGCCCCAGAGGGCGTTGGCGAACACGGTGTCGGGATAGCGGGGTGTATAGTCGATCAGCGAACCGACCGCCTTGATGCCGCGCTCCTTGGCAGCGTCGGCGGTACCGATGCGTTCGCCGAACAGGATGTCGGCACCGGCATCGATCTGGGCAAGGCCGGCCTCGCGGGCCTTCGGCGGATCGAAGAAGGTACCGATGAAGGTGACGAGGTGCTTCGCCTCCGGGTTGACCGCCTTGACGCCGGCAGCGAAGGCATTGATCAACATGTTGACCTCGGGGATCGGCATGGCGCCGACCGAACCGACGACGTTGGACTTGGTCATCTTGCCGGCCAGCATGCCTGCGAGATAGGCGCCGTCATGGTTCCAGGTGCCGAAAACACCGAAGTTGTCACCGGCGGCAGCCCCCGACGAGCCGAGCACGAAAGCCGTCTCGGGATAGTCGGCGGCCACCTGACGCGCCTCTTTCTCCACGGCATAGGCCTCGCCAATGATCAGCTTGTTGCCGGCCTCGGCATACTCGCGCATGGCGCGCGGGTAGTCGGTGCCCGAAATGCCTTCGGAGAAGGTGTACTCGATGGCCCCCTCGGCAGCGGCATCCTGCAGGGCCTTGTGCAGGCAGGAGTTCCAGGCATTCTCGACCGGCGAGGCATGAATGCCAGCCACCTTCAGTGGCGTGGCGGCCCGAACCGGCAGAACAAGGCCACCGACGCCGAGCGCAAGGCCCGACGCCAGCACGGCACGGCGGGAAAGACGAAAGTCCCTGTTCATGGAGATCCCCTCTGGCTTCTTGATTGTGTTCTGAAAGCCCTATCAGTGCCCAAATTTTTGTCAAGTTATCGCGGGGCACAAATTTGGGCACTCGAACGACACCAACAGTAAAGGCATCACTTCCGGCTGTATAATCAGCAAGTTCGCGTCTGGAATCAACCGATCCGGACCAGATCGAGAGCGCGGATATCGGCTGCATTCCGCATGCCCGCCATGCCACCGGGGCTGATGTAGGTGTCATTTGCCGAAAGGCAGCTCATGTTGAAGAAATCGGCGATCTCCACACGATAACTTCCCGTCTCAAGGCGCAGAGGCAGCGTCGTCGAGCGTCGAAGCGGGTTGACCGGCGTCATGTGAGGCATCTGCACGACCCCCGATCCAACTTGTCGCCCGTCATCACGGAAAACGCTCACACGCTTGACGGCGTTGGTGACGCCGGTCTGGATGTGAAAGCTGTGGTTCCGGTAGAGAAGCGCCAGCCGATAGTCGCCCGCCTCTTGCACCACAACCTCGCTGAAGATCAGCCCGTCGCTCCGTCGCTCCACGTTGGGGCTGTCGATGCCGACGGTCAGAACGGCGCCAGCCTCGATCGCCGCTTCCAGCGAAGGATGCGAGGCATTGCCGCTTTCGGCGAAGCGCGAGACGACACGATAGGCGCGGCGGACACCGGCCCGAAGCGGCACGGGATCATGCCAGACGGTGTCGGGAAGATCGCTCGCCGCCACTTCGCCATCCCGTAGCACGGTAAAAAGCAGCCCGTCACTCCGGCCAGAGCGCGGAAGCTGGCCTTCGAAGTTGAGCCGCACCCGTCCATTCTCAATGACGAGATCGGTGATCACCGGCTCGCGCGGCGAAAAGGCCCTGGGGTCGTCGTGGGTGGCGACATCGACCATGGGAATGAAGGAAAGATCGGCGTTATCGGCAACAAGATCGCCGAAGAACAGTTCGATGCGGTTGTCGTCCCGCAACTGGGCGTCGGCGATAAAGCCCTCCACCGGCGCTCCGTTGAGACGCACCTCGCGCAGGGCATAGTGCCCTTGCGTGGTGGCGCGCGGCGGCAGGTTGAGCACGAGGCCGACGCGTCGACCGTGATGGTGGAGGTCGCGAAGCTCTGCCTTGCCATCACCAAGCCGGTCGCGGGCATGCGCGGTGAGGAAAGGCTTGAGATGGAAGCCGCCCGCCTCCGGCCGATAGCCGAAGATCGCCGTCGTCACCATGCCGAGATACCCACCGACCGACCAGAGCTGACGCGCCGAGGAAATGCGCGGCCCGTCGTCGAACCATGTGCGCCCGGTCAACCACTCCTGATTCTCCACATTGTCGAGATTAAGCGCGGCGGCGCGGGTCAGCGAGTCAAAGGCATGATCGAACGCGGCGACAGCCTCCGCTTCGACGGCGGCCAGCAGTTCGTAGGCAGTGACGAACGGCCATATGGCGCGGTTATGGTAGCAGAACACGTCGGGCTGAGCCGGGTAGTAGACGGGAACTCCGAAAGGCACGTGCGGATAGGACGCCAGAATGCGCCGGGCCCGATCTTGACCGGCGACGCCGGTCAAGATGGCCAAAGACAGGCCCAGCATGTCGAATTTCTCGACCGGCCAGGCTGGATTGTCCGGCGTGGTGATCGAGGCGTAGAGACCTCTTTCTTCCAGCCAGAAGCCGCGATCGATAGCCGCGCGAAGATCGTCGGCCCAGCCGGCATAGCGCGCAGCGTCCGCGTTGTCGCCCCGCTCGACGGCGAGGCGGGCAATGAGACCAAGGACCTTGTAGTGACATAGGTTGGTGGAAAGCGCCTTTGACGTCGCGATGGTCGTGAGATCGTCGATCACCCATGGCGCGTAGGTCTGGTCGCGCCAGTCGAGGAAGGATTGCTCGCCTCGATAGAGGCCATCGCTCGGATCGAAGGCTGCGAGACGATCGGCCGCCACTGTTCCGGACAGAGCCCGGAACGCGACGTCGGCAAAGGCGGCGCGGGCGTCGCCATGCAATGTCGCGAGCAGTGCCTCGGCCCCAAAGGCCCAGGAGACGCGGTCGGTGCTGACGGGCCAACTGCCGCCCGAACCTGTGTCCTGGACGATCTGCAAGCTATCCGCCGGAAGCTCCTCGGGCGGGACATATCCCTCACGAAATGGGCTTACCTTGTAGAGAAGGGTGGTTGCCGCTCGCTCGGGATCAAGGACCGCAAGCCCGAGATGGGCGGCGTAGGACACGTCGCGGGTCCAGACGTAAGTCCACTTCTCACCGGTCTGGTAGCACTCGCAGGGGATGGGCTTGCCATGGCGATAGGCTCCGTCGCGAATGGACGAAACGGCGTTGAGCCGGGCATCGTCGACCGCCTGGGCGAAAAGCGCGTCGAACAGCGGCGAACCGGTTACGATCCGTGGCTCGCCTGTTCGTTCCTCAATCCGTCTGTGGCGATTGGGGTTGTCGCGCCGCGTCGCGGTGGTGGTCAGCTCGAATATCCGGTTGCCGCCAGACGCGTCGACCTTCACCTCGACGGTTTCGTCGCGTCCGGATGGCTCCGTCGGATAGGGCGGAAAGGACTGGCTTTCCTTGCGCATGATGGTCTCCGGAAGACGGCGAATCGAAATGGGGCCGTCGTCCAGATCTACGCCGGTCCGTCGCCGCCCGGAACCCGATGGCGCCCGATGCCTTCAGACGAGGGTGAAGGCATCACTGTCGCGGCCGATCAGTTCCCACGGCCAGATCTCCTGGACGAGAGTGCCGCCGTAGCTGTCCGCGAAGCGCGGCATGGAAGCGAGCAATGCCTGGGCAAGGCGCCGCCCGAGCCCAAACAGATCGAGCCGGAAGCAGGTGAGCGGCGGCGCCATGAACTGGGCGATGGTCGTATCGGCCGAGCAACTGAGGATCGCCACGTCGCGGCCCGGCTGCAGGCCGGATTCCGAAAGGCAGGCATAAGCGCCCACCACGGCCCGGTAGTGAGGAAAGATCACCGCCGTCGGGGGAGAAGCCATGGCCAGGAAGTCGGTCATCGCCTTGTAGCCGCCTTCCTCGTGGGTATCGGTCTTGATCATCAGCGCCTCGTCGACCGTCAGGCCATGGCCGGTAAGCTCACGCCGATAAGCGTCTTGCAGCATGGTGTCGAGACGATAACCGGGGTCTCCGGTGACCAGCGCCACGCGACGATGGCCAAAGCCGGCGAGACGGTCTATGGCGGCGCGCATGGCGAAATCGAAATCGAGGTCCATCCAGGGATGGGTGCCGCCGGACCACGACCGTCCCATGGTGGCGAACGGGAAATTCCGCCCGGCGAGATAATCGAGGCGCGGGTCGTTGTCACGCGTCTCGGCAAGGATGAGAGCATCCGCCTGCTGACGCTCGACGATGCGCTTCACGCGGTCGAGCATGTCGAGATCAGGCTTGTTGAGGTGGATGACGAGGTCGAGACCGTGCTCGGCGAACTGGTCCTGAATGCCGCGCGACAGCTCCATGAAAAACATGGTGTCGGTCTTCGAGGTGAGGTCTGTGGAGAGCAGCAGCGCCACGACATTGAGCGTTCCCTGCCGGAGGCTGCGTCCGGCCTGGTTCGGCGCATAGCCGAGCGCCGCCGCTGCCTCCAGCACGCGCTTGCGCGTTTCGGCATTGACCTCCGGATGCCCGTTGAGCGCGCGAGAGACGGTTCCGATGGAAATGTTGAGGCGGCGCGCCAGCTCCTTGATGCCCAATCCCTCATCCTCCGCGTCCAGCGCCGAAGCCCGTTCCGGAGGGGTCGACCATCTGCCAAGCCGACTTTCACCAGAATTCCGGCAGGCGATCAATAGCGGAACACCCAGCTCGGCTCGGCATGTTCCCTCCGGGTGCCCGTCCAGGCCGGCGGCAGCGCTCCGATACAAAAGCCCTTTGACAGGAGGCGTCGCCACAGCTATCGTCGTAAACGTTTACGGAATAGAGGAAGGCCGTGGAATCGCAAGCCCCACGAAGGTCTTGGCGACGAGCGGCGGACGCGTGGCTCCCCCCTGGTTGGCGGAGCGCCCGGGGAGGAGCACAATGAAGTTCAGCGACGGCAACTGGCTGCTGCCGGCAGGCATGAGCATCGTCAACCCGCATCATGTTCATGCGGTGCGGACGGACGCTCGCAAGGCCGAGATCATCGCTCTTGCCGTACGTGGTCGCGGTCGCGCCGACCAGATCAACGCGCCGACGCTGACGCTGACGCTGAGCGCGCCGATGGAAGGCGTCATCGGCGTCCGCATCGAGCATCACAAGGGAGCCGCCAGGCGCGGTCCGGCCTTCGAGTTGTTTCCCGACGATGCATTTCGGCCAACGATCTCCGATGACGAGGCCGCCCTCTCCTTCACGTCCGGAAACCTCACGCTCACCGTGTCCAAGGATGGAGAATGGCGCACCGAGGCGACACGCGGCGGCAAGCGACTGACCGGCACCGGCTTTCGGGAAACCGGCCATGCCAGCATCGGTGGCGAGCCACCACATGTGTTCGAGCGCCTCGACCTTGAGGTCGGCACGCTGGTCTACGGGCTTGGCGAGCGCTTCTCTCCCTTCGTCAAGAATGGCCAGAGCGTCGACATCTGGAACGAGGACGGCGGCACGTCCACCACGCAGGCCTACAAGAACATCCCGTTCTTCCTCACCAACCGAGGCTGGGGCGTATTGGTCAACGATCCCGGCCGGGTCGGTTTCGAAGTCGCTTCGGAGAAGGTGTCGAAGGTGCAGTTCGCCGTCGAAGGCGAAGCGCTCGAGTACTATCTGATCGACGGTCCGACGCCGAAAGCGGTGCTTGAACGCTATACGAGGCTGACCGGCCGACCGGCCCTGCCGCCGGCCTGGTCCTTCGGTCTGTGGCTGACCACGTCCTTTACCACCGACTATGACGAGGGCACCGTCAACTCCTTCGTCGATGGCATGTTCCAGCGTGACATTCCGCTGCATGTCTTCCATTTCGACTGCTTCTGGATGCGCGGCGTCCATTGGTGCGATTTCGAATGGGATCCCGAAGTGTTCCCCGATCCTCAGGGCATGCTGGACCGCCTTCGGGAAAAGGGGCTGAAGATCTGTCTCTGGATCAATCCCTATATCGCCCAGGCGTCAAAGCTGTTCGACGAAGCGGCGGAGAAGGGCTATCTCCTGAAGCGACCCGATGGCAGCGTCTGGCAGTGGGATCTCTGGCAAGCCGGACAGGGCATCGTCGACTTCACCAATCCCGAGGCCGCCGCCTGGTATGCCGGTCACCTGAAGCGTCTCGCCGCCATGGGCGTCGACGCCTTCAAGACGGATTTCGGCGAACGCATTCCGACCGACGTCGTCTGGCACGACGGGTCGGACCCGCAGAAGATGCACAACTACTATCCGTTCCTCTACAATAAGGTGGTTCACGACGCGCTGGTTGAAGCCTGTGGCGAAAGCGTGCTGTTTGCCCGATCGGCCACCGTCGGTGGCCAGCGCTTCCCCGTGCACTGGGGAGGCGATTGCTACTCCGACTATCCGGCCATGGCCGAAACATTGCGCGGCGGTCTGTCGCTCGGCCTTTCCGGCTTCGGTTTCTGGAGCCACGACATCGGCGGCTTCGAGAACACCGCCGAGGCCGACGTCTACAAGCGCTGGTGCGCCTTCGGCCTTCTCTCCAGCCACAGCCGCCTGCACGGTTCCAAGTCCTACCGGGTGCCCTGGCTCTTTGACCAGGAAGCCGAGGCCGTGCTCAGGGACTTTGCGCGCCTCAAGTGCTCGCTGATGCCCTACCTCTATGGTGCCGCTGTCGAGGCATCGGAAACCGGCGTGCCGGTGCTCAGGGCCATGCTGCTGGAGTTTCTCGACGATCCGAGCGCCGAGACGCTCGACCGGCAGTTCATGCTGGGTTCGTCGCTGCTCGTCGCTCCGGTTTTCGACAAGGACGGCGAGGTCTCCGTCTACTTGCCGGCCGGGCGCTGGACGCAGCTTCTCACCGGCGAAGTCGTGGAGGGACCGGTCTGGCGGCGCGAGACGCATGGCGTCATGAGCCTACCGCTCTACGTGCGGCCGGGCAGCCTGATAGCCTTCGGTAGCAACGACCAACGGCCGGACTATGACTACACCGATGGCGTCACCTTTGCCCTCTACGAGCTCGCCGACGGCGCCAGTGCCATCGCAACAGTGCCCGATTACCGCAGTGGAGCGCCGGCACTGACGCTCACGGTGCGCCGCGACGGCAACGTGATTACCGCGACACCCGACCGAGACCAGGCCTATGCGCTTCGCCTCGTCAGCATCCGGCATGTCGCCGCCGTCGAGGGCAGCGACGACTTCGAGCAGCGTTCCGGTGGCGTTTCCCTCCGCGCCGCCGGCCCGCTTCGGATCACCCTCCCTCCGGCCTGACGGCATCACCGTCCAAGGCAGCGATCCGAAGCAAAAACCCCGGAAGCGGCGCTTCCGGGGTTTTTCTTGGTCTATCGAAAAGAGCCGCCGTTCAGAGGCGCTTTTCCGTCGTCCCGTCAAAGACGTGAATCGCAGCATCAGCAAATGCCAAACCGACGAGATCGCCATTGGTGACCATCCGGCGGCCGGTCTCCACCACCATCAGTTCGGGCGTCGTCGCGGTGGACACGAAGGTCGTGGAGCCGGTGGATTCGGTAAAGGCAACGGGCGCGTCGAAACGGCCTTCTCCAGGTGCGGTCAAGGTGATGTGTTCCGGCCGGATGCCAATCAGCACGTTGGCGCCGATGGGCGCGGCAACGGGAATCGTAAGGCGGATCGGTCTGTTCCCCAGATCGATCATCGCGGCGCCACCGTCTGCCACGGTCGCCGGCAGGAAGTTCATGGCGGGGGACCCGATGAATCCGGCAACGAATTTATTTGCCGGCTTATCATATAGATCAAGCGGCCGTCCCTGCTGCTCGATGATGCCGGCCCGCAACACCACGACGTGGTCGGCCATGGTCATGGCCTCGATCTGGTCGTGCGTCACATAGACCGACGTGGCGCCGAGCCGATCGTGCAGAGCGCGGATCTCCTTGCGCATGTGGACGCGCAGGGCGGCATCGAGGTTGGACAACGGCTCGTCGAACAGGAAGGCCTTGGGGTTGCGGATGATCGCTCGGCTCATGGCGACGCGCTGGCGCTGGCCGCCAGAGAGCTCGCGCGGATAGCGATGAAGAAGCTCCGAGAGGCCAGTCGTCGCCGCCACCTCGGCGGCGGCCTTCTTGCGTTCCGCCTTGGAGACGCCGTGAACCCGCAACGAATAGGTGAGGTTCTCCTCAACCGTCATGTGCGGATAGAGGGCGTAGGACTGAAACACCATGGCAACGTCGCGCTTGCGCGGCGGCAGCATCGTCACCACCTCGCCGGCGATCGAGATGTCGCCACCGGTGATCTTCTCGAGGCCGGCCAGCGAGCGTAGCAGCGTCGACTTGCCGCAGCCGGAGGGGCCGACCAGCGCGACGAAGCTGCCCTTGTCGATCGAAAGGTTGATGTCCTTCAGCGCATGGTAGGCGCCATAGTGCTTGTTGACGCCGGAAAATTCGATCTGCGTGGTCATTTCAGGGCTCCGGAGGTCAGGCCAGAGACGATGCGCCGCTGCAGCAGCACGAAGGTCGCCAGAATGGGGGTCACATAGATCGAGGCAAAGGCCATGATCCGGTTCCATTCGTTGGTGTTCGGGCCCATGAAAGCATTGAGGCCGACCGAGCTCGGCTGCAGCTCGATCTCCTGAATCAGAGACTTCGAGTAGACGAACTCGCCGAAGGCCTGCATGAAGATCAGGATGGCGGAAACGAGGATGCCGTTGCGGGCGAGTGGCAGCACGATCGACCAGAAGGCGCCGACGCGCGAGTTGCCGTCGACGAGCGCCGCCTCCTCGAGCTCCATCGGAACGCTCATGAAGGTAGCGCGAACCAGCACGATGAAGAAGGGCATGCTCTTGGCGGCGATCGCCAGGATTACCGCCGTACGGGGATAGTCGAGGATGCCGGTCAGCGTGAACAGCACGAAGATCGGCGTGATCATCAACGAGGCCGGCAGCACCTGCAGCATCAGCACCAGGAACAGACCGACATCGACCCAGACGTTGCGATAGCGAGCGAGCACATAGGCGGCGCCGGTGCCGAGCACGGCAATCAACGCCACCGATCCCGACGCGATCACCACCGAGTTCCACAAGAACCGCCCCATGCCCTTCAGTTGGAAGACGAAGGGGAAGATCGACCACTGGGGATCGTCGGGCCAGAAGGACGGCGGTGTCGCGAACATCTCCGAGCCGGTCTTCAGCGCGGTGATGTACATCCAGTAGAGCGGAAAGAGATAGATGGCGGCGAGCAGCAGCGCGATGACGAGCAGCAGCCGGTTCCTGTAGGTCTCGCTCATCCTCTCACCTCGTGACGGGTCGACCGGACGTAATAGACGGACGCGAGCATCACGACGACGATCATGATCACCGAAATGGCCGCCCCCTTGGCAAAGTCGTACTGTTTGAACGAGAGGTCCCAGGCCCAGTATTGCGCGACATTGGACGAGTTGCTCGGACCGCCGGCGGTGATGGCGGCGAACAGATCGAACTGCTGCAACGTGAAGATCAGGCCAAGCGAGATCAGCGCACCGATGGTCGAGCGCATCATCGGCAGCGTGATGGTCCAGAACCGGGTGAGAGCACCGGCGCCGTCGAGCTCCGCCGCTTCGTAGAGATCGCCAGGGATGGACGACAGGCCAACCGAAAGCAGGATCATGTTGAAGGAGGCGCCGAGCCAAATGTTGGCGATGATGACGCTCCACAGGGAGAAGGTTGGGTCGGAGCGCCAGAAGACGTTGCCGGAAATGACGTGAAGCTCGCGCAGCACGAAGTTGAAGACGCCGAAGTCGCCCGACAGCAGCCAGTTCCAGACGGCGCCGACCACGAGGCCCGGCATCACCCAGGACACAAGGAACAGGCCACGTAGCCACGAGGCGCCGGGGAAATTCGTCCAGAAGAACAGGGCGAGCGCGAAGCCGAGCAGGAACTGGCCGGCGATGGAGGCGGCCAGGAAGGTCGCCGTGTGGCCCATGATCGGCCAGAACTCGGGCTGGGCGATCAGCTGACGGTAGTTTTCAAAGCCGACCCAGGGACGGATGAAGCTGCCCAGGCTGAACATGTCCACGGCCTGGAAGCTCATGACCACGTTGTAGATGAGCGGCACGCCGGAGAGCACGATGAGAAAGGCGAGCGGGATGCCGATCAGGCAGAGATCGAATCCCCGGCCATCGACGAGGCTTGAATAGAGGCGTCGCATCGGTCCTCCCCGCATCCGCGCCTGGCCCGATCGCCTGCGCGGAGCATCGCCCTTGCCCGGGCAATGCGGTCTACACAAAGGAGCGCTTCGGCCGAAGCCGAAGCGCAATCTTCAATCCACTCAGCCCAGGATGCCCTGGATGGTGGCGGCGGCCTGGTCGAGCGCGTCCTTGGGCGTCGCCTGACCGGTGAGCGCCGACTGGATCGCGTCCTGGATGGCCTTGGAGATCTTCATCCAGTCGGGATGCGGGCCACGGGGCTGGGCGTATTTCAGCTGCTCCATGAACACCTTGACGGCGGCATCCTTCTTGGCGTCGCCGGTCGGGGGGATCTCGATGTTGGCGCGAGCGGCGAGCTGCCCCCAGTCCGGGAAGACGCGCGGATCTTGCGACACGAAGTATTCGAGCGCCTTGAAGGCCGCGTCCGGATGCTTGGAGTTCTTGAAGATCGCCCAGTTGAAATCGCCCATGGCCGACGAGCGCGGCGCGCCAACTTCCGGCACAGGCATGAGCGTCACGCGCCAGTCGAATTTGGCTTCCTGCGACATGCGGTTGAGTTCCCACGGCCCGGAGATCACCATGGCGGCGTTCCCCGAGTTGAAGGTACCGGTGGAATCCCACTGACCGCGTGTCAGCGTATCGGGCGATGCCAGCTTCTCATCGAGCAGTGTCTTCCAGATGGTAAGCGCGCGGACGGCGCCATCGGTGTTGATCTTGTCGAAGCCGCCGCCGGTCATCTGGGCCCACGGCAGGAACTGGAAAGTTCCTTCCTCCGACGCCTTGGCCGAGAAGGCGATGCCATAGACGTTCTTGTCGGGATCGTTGAGCTTGCGCGCAGCGTCGACCATCTCGTCCCAGGTCTGCGGCGGCTTGTCCGGGTCGAGCCCCTTCGCCTTGAACATGTCGGCATTGTAGTAGAGGGCGATGGTGTTGGTGGCCTTGGGAACGCCATAGATCTTGCCGTCCCAGGTGACGGAAGCAAGCGGACCGGGGAAATAGTCTTCCTTGTGGATTACGTCGGACTTGGCAATGCGATCGGTGAGGTCGAGAAAGACGCCATGCGAGGCGAACAACGCGTGCTCGGGATTGTCGATGGCGATGATGTCCGGCGCCTGGCCGGTGGAATAGGCGCGCATGGCCTCTGACGTCACGTCATCGAAATGGATCTGTCGGTAGACGACCTTGATGTCAGGGTTCTTCTCGCCGAACTCCTTGGCAAGGTTGAGGCCCGGCTGGCGCTCGTCGTCCTGACACCAGATGGTGATGGTGACGGGGTCGGCAGCATGCGCCGCCATGCCGAGCGCCGCGGCGCCGGCGTAGAGCGCCGCCCCCAGGATTGCCGATGTCTTCATGCTCCCTACTCCTCCACAGTTGGCCGACCGGTCCTAGCTCAAGGATGACCGAAGAGACCGATAGGGCGGGCGACGGTTCGGCAGATCGTCCAAGCCTCAAAAGAGCAAGGTACACCGTTCGCCATCCATGCCCACAAGCATGGCAATGACGTTCGTAGACCTCAGCTCGGACAGGACTTTCCTCCCTGCCTACTCGCTCCCGTAAACGTTTACGACGTTATGCGGAAAGGTTCTCCACTGTCAAGACCACCGGAGGTCGACCGGCAATGGCGAGGCGCACCGGCGGCATGCCAACAGGACGCCACACGAAGTATGCGGCCGCCGCGGCAAGCTCACGGAAAAGCAAACCGCGCCGCTCCGAAGATCCGGAACGGCGCGGAAAAAGAGGCTTACGAAGAGGAGCCGTCAGGCGGCGTCGTAGAGGCGACGCTCGACCAGGAAGCTACCACGCAGGCCATGAAGGAGCTTGGCACCGGCCAGCACAGCCAGATCGACAAGCGGCTCGACGATGATCACCAGCATGTAGGCGCCGCCGAACGAGCTAATGGCAGCGAAGTTGTCGACGGTGAAGCCCTGACCGTAAAGCGCCCAGAAGCCGACCCAGGCGACGATACCCGCCTGATAGGCGGTGGAAAGGGCCAACGCCTGCCGATACTTCAGTTCGACATAGGGCGTCGCCGGCGCGATGACGCGGTTGGCCAGAGCGGAAAGGCCAAAAAGCGGCACCAGAAGCGTGGTGACGTTCATGCCGTATTGCGGCAGATCGAACTGGGCGAAGAACAGCCCCTGAATCAGAAGGCCCAAGGCAAGACCGATGGCGGCAGGAGCCGCGCCGAACAGCAAGAACAGTGTCGACCCGAGAATGAGATGCACCTCGGAGACGCCAACCGGATAGTGCGGCAATACCTCGAAGAAGGAAAAGACGAGCGCGGTCGTGGCCACGGAGCGCAAGCCAAGCGAAAGAACGCCGGTCTCCTTCGCCATGTTCCAGGCAAGCTTCAGGCCGTAGCCTGCGGCGCCCGCCGCCGTGAGATAGCTGAGCCACAGTTTACCATCGGCCACCAGGCCGGGTTCGATATGCATGTCGGTCTCCTTTTTCCGTCTCACCCGACGGAGTCCGAGTGTTCGTGCAAGGCCGGTCTCCTGGCTCGCGGATCGCTGCCTGCTGTCCGCCTTCCCGGGGAGATCCCAGTGGCTTTCTGGACGGAGGCTCACCGCGCACAGTCGCGGGGGCGGCCGGGGTTTCGGATCGTGATCCTTCCCCGTTCCCGTTTCATCCCGGCGGCCGAATGCCGCCGAAACACCTGGCACGCCTCCACCTGCCGACAAGCCGCGCTGACTGTCAAGGCGTTTCGTCCCGGGAAACGATGTCGTTCGGGCGCCGGCAAGGTTGATTTTTCTGTGGATTGTCAATGGGTTGAAATCTGACCATATGGTCAAAATGTTCGTTTTCGTCATAAAAATCAGCGCGTCACGCGTCCGACCGTCCGACATGCTAGTAGAAGGCTGCTCTTTCGCCTGCGCAGGTGTTGGGGATAGTGACCATCTCGCCTTTCCCATGCGGCCGCCCACGGGGGGACGGACCGGGGACAACAGACGAGACAATCATGACAACAAGCCCAACCGAAGGCTGGTTTCCGCGCTGGAAGCTGACCACCGCCGATCGTGTCGCGCCCGAAGAGCGCCTGCCCTGGCCGCAGACCCTGATCGCCGGCTTCCAGCACGTCGTCGCCATGTTCGGCTCGACAGTGCTGGCACCGATCATCATGGGCTTCGACCCCAACGTCGCCGTACTGTTTTCCGGCATCGGCACGCTGATATTCTTCCTTATCGTCGGAGGCCGCGTCCCATCCTACCTCGGGTCGAGCTTTGCCTTCATCGCCGTGGTGATGGCTGCCTCCGGCTATGCCGGCACTGGCGCCAACGTCAACATCGGCGTGGCGCTCGGCGGAATCATCGCGGCGGGCGCGCTCTACGCGCTGATCGGCCTGATCGTCATCAAGATCGGCTATCAGTGGATCGAGAAGCTGATGCCGCCGGTCGTCACCGGCGCCATCGTCGCCGCCATCGGCCTCAATCTGGCGCCAATTGCCGTGAAGGGCATATCGGCAACCGGATTCGACCGGACGGTCGGTCTGATCACCATCGTCGCCGTCGGCGCCGCCGCCGTCTATGCGCCGGGCATGCTGCGCCGCATTCCGGTGCTGATCGGCGGCCTCATCGGCTATGCCGTATACTGGCTGGGGGCTGCCTCGTTTGGCGATGCGCCCATCGACTTCGACAAGCTCGACGCCGCCCCCTGGTTCGGCCTGCCGACGTTCACCGCCCCGACCTTCTCGACGAGCGCCATGGCGCTGATCGCGCCCGTGGCGATCATTCTGGTTGCCGAGAACCTCGGGCACATCAAGGCAATCGGCGCCATGACCGGTCGCAGCCTCGACCGCTACGTCGGCCGAGCCTTCCTTGGTGACGGCCTCGCCACCATGCTTTCGGGCACCTTCGGCGGCACCGGCGTTACCACCTACGCCGAGAACATGGGCGTGATGGCGGTGACGAAGATCTACTCGACGCTGATCTTTGTCGTTGCCGCGGCGATAGCCATCCTGCTCGGCTTCTCGCCCAAGTTCGGCGCTCTGATCGGCACCATCCCCGGCCCGGTGATCGGCGGCCTTTCCATCGTCATCTTCGGCCTGATCACCGCCACCGCCGGCCGAATCTGGGTGGAGAACAGGGTCGACTTCTCCGAAACCAAGAACCTGATCACCACGGCGGCAGCGGTTATCGCCGGCGCTGGCGATCTCACGCTCAACATCGGCGGCTTCACGCTGGGTGGCATCGGCACCGCGACCTTCGGCGCCATCCTGCTCTACGCGCTGCTCGATCGCGGCCCGAAGCGGGCCTGACGAAGACCCCAGCCGATCTATTCGATCGGCTCAGGATCGTATCTTGCCCACTGGTGTCCGCCGGCCGTTTGGCCGGCAGGCACTGGTGGGTTTTGTTTTTCGCGGGGATCCAGTCCCTTCGGTTTGCCGAACCGGCTGATATTTGCGTCGCCCCAGGTCTTCAGGGCCATCAGCACCGGCTCCATCGAGCGACCGAGCGGCGACAAAGAGTATTCCACCTTCGGGGGCACCTGTGGATAGACGGTGCGCACCACCAACCCATCTTCTTCCAGTTCGCGCAGCTGATTGGTCAGCATGCGCGGCGATACCAGGACGAGGATTCGGCTCAACTCGCCGAAGCGAAGCGTCCTCGCCAGAAGATGAAAGAGGATCACCGACTTCCACTTGCCGTCGATGAGACCGACGGCCGCTTCAACCGAACACCCCGGCACACAGTCAAAACGGGAATGCCGGACCTTGGCCATGACACTATCCTTTTCTGCAGTACCTGCGTTCGTTGTGCGTATTGGCACCTCTCGTCTGTAAGGAAAATTATTGCGCATATCAACAGAAGAGGAAGCTCATGATGAAAGCCGTCGCCTATCGTCAAGCCGGCACCATCGACCGTCCGGACTCTCTCCTCGACATCGACCTGCCGACACCCGTCGCCACAGGGCGAGATCTCCTGATCGAAGTTGCCGCCATCGCGGTCAATCCCGTCGATACCAAGATACGCAAAAGCGCCCCGCCCACGCCCGGCACCTTCAAGGTGCTCGGTTGGGACGCGGTGGGCCGCGTCGTCGCCATGGGAAACGAGGCGACCACCTTTCACCCCGGCGACGAGGTCTGGTACGCCGGTTCGATCGCCCGTCCCGGTGCAAACAGTCAGTTCCATCTCGTCGACGAGCGTCTCGTCGGCCGCAAGCCGAGATCGCTCACCGACGCCGAGGCGGCAGCGTTGCCGCTCACCGCCATCACCGCCTGGGAGATGCTGTTCGATCGGCTCGACGTGCGGCGCGTCGTTCCCAGCGCCGCCGAGGCCATTCTGATCGTCGGAGGAGCAGGCGGCGTCGGATCCATCGCTATCCAGCTTGCCCGCACGCTCACCGACCTCACCGTTATCGCCACGGCATCGCGCCCAGAAACGGCGGCCTGGGTGCGCGAGCTTGGCGCCCATCATGTCGTCGATCATTCGCGTCCGCTCGCCGACGAGGTAGCCTCACTCGGGATCGGCGCACCGGCCTTCGTCTTCTCGACCACCGAAACGCATCGCCATCTCGGAGAGATCGCGAAGCTCATCGCGCCGCAGGGACGCTTCGGATTGATCGACGATCCGGACAGCCTCGACATCATCGGGTTCAAGCGCAAGGCGGTGTCGGTGCATTGGGAGCTGATGTTCACCCGCTCACTGTTCGAGACGCCCGACATGGGGGAACAGGGGAGGCTGCTTACCGAGGTCGCCCGCCTCGTCGACGCGGGCCGGCTCCGTACGACACTCACCGAAGTGCTGCGGCCGATCAACGCCGACAACCTCCGCCGCGCCCATGCGATCATCGAGAGCGGCCGAGCACGCGGTAAGATCGTGCTGGAAGGCTTTTCTCAAGAAAACTGAAGCATCCCCAAAGAAAATACGACTCGGTGCGGCGGCTTCAGCCCATTGGAGAGAGGGGTGCGTGGGGCTATATTCGGGGTGCAAAGAAAAGAACGGAAACGGGTTCCGGGAGACGCCCGGAACGGGAAAGGACAAAAATCATGTTCGGCACCCTGAAGCACCTCGCAAAGACCTTCCGCGCTCCTGCCGCCGCCGAGCGCGAACTCGTCTACATCACCGCCGCCGATCGCTACGATCTCGAGGCTCGGACGCGCCACGCAGCGCGCGGCCTCTGCCGCCAGCGCGCCTTCGACTGCTGAGCCCACGGCCCGTCATGGGCCAACGAACCCCGGCCGACCACCCCGGCCGACGCCGAGCGCTCGATTTCCCTGACCGGATCGGGCGCTTTGCCGTATCTGTTGGGCGGTCATCATAGAACGACGGTGGCGGCAACTCTCTCCGGCACGGTTTCGGAGACCTCGATCCTGGGCACGTCCAGGAAATGAACATCAACGTCGGCGGTACCCTCGATGCGGCCAATGATCGCTTGGGCAAGCCACTTCCCGGCGGTGCGAAAATCTTCCCGCGCGGTTTCGATGGCAGGCCGGAACTTCCGGAAAAGGTCGGAGGACTCTTTCACCACCACGTCGAAATCGCGACCGAGAACAAGACCGGCGGCTTCAGCTCCGGCAGTCACCGACAGGGCCGCCACGGCGCCGCCGCTGACGAACCCGTCCGGGCGATCGGCGCGCCGCATCAAACGATGTATTTCATCCTGGATGCGCTCGTGGGGGCTGTCGGTATCGATGCTCCCCACCGATACCCTTTCGAGGTTCAAGACCGCGACTGCCCGGCAGAAGCCGGACGTCATGTGGCGCGCGTAGGAGAGCCCCGGTGGCGGCCCGACCAGCGCCAGACGACGACGACCGAGACTGGCGAGGCGCCGAACGGCTCTTTCGGCATAGGCCTCGTTGTCGAAGTCGAAGTAGGGATGGACGATTCCCATGTCGGTGCGGCCATGCGTCGCGAACGGAACCCCGCGCTCGGTCAGAAAGCGAACGCGCGCATCGTTGGGTTCGATGCGGGCGAACAGAATGCCATCAGCCGCCCCGGCCTCTACGATGTCGCGGATCGGTCCCAGCGGATCGGCCGCAGGATCGTGCAACATGACGACCAACTGGTAGGCCGAGGCCGACAGAGCCTCGGAAATACCGTAGATGAGCTGCGAGTTGATACCCAGCTCCTCGGCCTCGGTGGCCAACACCAGAGCGATGACGTGACTGCGCCCGGTGCGGAGACGGACACCGGCCCGGTTCGGCTGGTAGCCGAGGCTCTCGGCAAGTTGGCGGACGCGCGCCTTGGTTTCCTCGCCAATGTCGGGCGCATCGTGCAGGGCGCGCGATACCGTCGTCACGCCGAGGCCGGCCAGCCGGGCGATAGTCTTGAGCGTCGGCCGGGCAGCCGGCTGAGCGGGCGCGTCTTCCGAGCGCGTCTCGTCGTGCGATACCATGTTGTCAATCAGCGCAAATCCCCCGGTCGTTGCCGACGGCGCTGCCCCTCCCAATCGGCCACCCTACATCCTTTGGGCGAGGAACAGAACAGAGGCTTGCGTATTGTTGCGCCTTTGGGTAAGGCTACTGTAACGTTACAGGAAAGAATGCTGCGGGCAACCGCGGAAGGCGCGCGGCAGGTCACAAGCTGGGATATCGCGAATTTCAGAGGGAATTTTCGTCGTATTTCAGTGACTTGCTGATGGGTGGAGCGAGAGGAGCCAACAGTCGCCGCTGTTCCGTCATCGGCCGCACGGTCGGATCGTTTGGGTAGTTCCCTTTTTCTGACCGTTACTTGCCCATGACTCTCTCGAAAGGTGTGCAACCCTACGGCGTAGGCCGTCCGGGAAGCGTTTGTTCGCGGCGGGGAAGCTATCGCCGCAGGAGGAAAGGGAGGATCGAGATGTCGTTTGGTATCAATCGCCGCACCTTCACGGTCGTATCGGCCGCGGCCCTGATGGCGACGGTGGCCGGCTCGGCCCTGGCGCAATCGGGCGAATATCCGCGCAACGAGACGCTCTACATGAGCGGCGCGCAGTGGGGCAACATTGTCGGCTTCAACCCGTATTTCGGCAATTTCGCCAACGGCCTGATCGGCCTCGTCAACGAGACGCTGTTCCGGTATGACCCGATCGCCGACAAGTATATCGACTGGCTGGCCGAAAAGGGCGAGTGGGAAAGCCCGACCGTCTTCAAGCTGACCGTCCGCTCCGGCATCAAGTGGAGCGATGGCGACGACTTCACTGCCGACGACGTGAAGTGGAACATCGATCTCGGCAAGCTGCCGACCATCTGGTGGACCGACCTCTACAAGAGCATCAAGAGCGTCGAGGCGTCCGGCAACACGGTGACGGTGACCTTCGACGGCACGCCAAACTACCAGGCCTGGCAGAACGCCCTCTGGAACATCCCGATGATGAAGCCTTCCCAGTGGAAGGATCACGCCAACGAAACCGAGATCACGTCCTGGACGCCGGATGAACCGATCGGCACCGGCCCCTACGTGTTCGACAAGGCCGGCTACGACCCGACGACCCGCGTCGTCTGGACCAAGACGCCGGACGGCTGGTGGGCGTCCAAGGCCGGCATTTCGCCCGACCCGAAGCCCAAGTACATCATCGACCTCGTCAACTCGTCGAACAACGTGGCGCTCGGACTGCTGCTCTCCGGCAAGCAGGACCTCAACAACAACTTCCTGCCGGGCGTGGCGACGCTGATCAGCGGCGGCTACGGCCTGCACACCTACTACGACAAGCCGCCCTACATGCTGCCGGCCGTCACGTCGTGGCTCTTGCCGAACACCAAGAAGGCCCCGCTTGACGACGCCGCCTTCCGCCGTGCCCTGGCGTTCTCCATCAACACCGATCAGATCGCCAAGGTCGACTACGGCAACGTCGTGTTGCCCGCCAGCCCGACTGGCCTGCTGCCGGCGTGGGACAAGTACATCGACAAGGAAGCGGTGAAGAAGCACGGCTTCAGCTACGATCCGAAGATGGCGGCCGAGATTCTCGACAAGGCCGGCTACAAGAAGGGCGCCGACGGCTTCTACCAGACGCCGAAGGGCGAGCCGATCGACCTCAAGATCGAGGTTCCCTCGGGTTGGTCGGACTGGATGCAGGCCGTACAGATGATTTCGGCCGACGCCAAGGCGGTCGGCATCAAGATCACGCCGAAGTATCCCGACTTCAACACCTACCAGTCGCAGCGCAACACGGGCAATTTCGATCTCATGATCGAAAACTCCCAGCCGCTCAGCGACACGCCCTATACCTACTACCGCTACCTCTACCAGCTGCCCATCCTGAGCTCGCAGACCAACTACAACTTTGCGCGCTTCGAGGACAAGGAATCCTGGGACCTTACGGTGCAGCTCGCCAAGACCCCGCGTACCGACATCGACAAGATGAAGGAAATCACGGCCAAGCTTCAGGTCAACTTCATGGACCAGCTGCCGATGATTCCGCTCTGGTACAACGGCGCCTGGGCGCAGATGAGCACCTCGACCTGGAAGAACTGGCCTGCCGACGGCACCGATCGCCAGTATATCCCGATCTCGTGGCGCGGCTGGCTGCAAATGACCGGAATCGATACCATCACCCATCTCGAGCCGGCCGGCGAGTAAGTCGCCGCTTCCCCGTCCCGGCGGCCAACGCCACCGGGACGTCTCCGCCCGAACGAACGAACGACTCGCTCGCGCAGAGCCCGGACGACGACCAACGTCGCCGTCCGGGTCCGGCCGGTGGATCTTTGTTCCCTTTCCGGAGCCCCGACCGTGCTGCGCTACCTCGCCCGGAAGCTATTCATCTATCTCCTGACGTTCATCGTCGCGGTGACCATCGACTGGGCCATCCCCCGCTTCATGCCGGGCAATCCCGTCGACGCGCTCGTGTCGCGCATCGCCCTCATGCCGGATGCCAACGCGGCGCTGACCTCCTATTTCATGGCGGCCTTCAACCTAGACCAGCCACTCTGGCAGCAGTACCTCAACTTCTGGTGGGCGCTGCTGAATGGCGATCTCGGCCGCTCGATCATGCTGTTCCCGACCCCGGTGACAACGCTGATCGGCCGCGCGCTGCCCTACACTCTGGGCTTGCTGCTGCCGTCGATCCTGCTGTCCTGGTATGTCGGCAACGTCGTCGGTGCCCTGGCAGCACGACGCAAGCTGCTCGACAACAGCGTACTGCCGCTCGGCTATCTTCTCACCGCAACGCCCTACATGTGGCTCGGCATCCTGCTCGCCTGGGTGCTCGGTTCGACGCTCGGCTGGTTCCCCCTGGCTTTCGGCTATGACCAATCGGTCAAGGCCGAATGGTCCTGGCTGTTCTTCGGAAGCCTCGTCTACCACTGGGTCCTGCCATTTGCCTCGCTGTTCATGGTGGCGCTCGGCGGATGGGCGATCGGCATGCGCAACATGATCATCTACGAGCTCGAAAGCGACTACGCCAACTACCTGATGGCGCTGGGCGCGCCGCACCGGCTCGTTCGCAAGTACGCCTTCCGTAATGCCATGCTGCCCCAGATCACCGGTCTCGCGCTGCAACTTGGTGCAGTGGTCGGCGGCGCGCTGGTGACCGAAATCGTCTTCTCCTACCCCGGCCTCGGCTGGCTGGTGCTCTCCGGCATCCAGAACCAGGACTACTTCGTGATCCAGGGCGTGTTCCTGTTCATCATCGTCGGCGTGCTGCTCGCCAACCTGATCGTCGACGTCGTCTACGTGATCGTCGACCCGCGCACCCGCGTCGGATTGCAAGGAGATGCCGCATGACCAGCACCATCGGTTCATCTGCGACGGCTCCCGCCTCCAAAAACGTCCGCAGCGAGGTTTTCTATTTTGCCTCTCGCAACACCAAGCTGGTGATCGGCGCGGTCGTCTTCATCGTTTTCCTCCTGGGCGCGATCTTCGGGCCGATGCTCGCAACCCACGAGCCCATGACCTTCGATGCCCCCCCAGGTCTGCCGCCCTCGGCCGACTTCTGGTTCGGCACCACGCTGTTCGGTCAGGACGTGTTCTCGCAGTTCGTCCACGGCTTGCGTTCCAGCTTCATCGTCGGTGCGCTCGGCGGCATCACCGCGGCGGTGATCGGCATGCTGGTCGGCTTCTTCGCCGGCTACCGAGGCGGCATCATCGACGAAGTGCTGAACATGCTGACCAACGTCGTGCTGGTCATTCCCACCTTCGCGGTCCTTCTGGTGGTCGCCGCCTATCTCAGCGTGCGCGGCCTCGGCACGGAAGCGATGTTCATCGGCCTGACCTCCTGGCCGTGGGCAGCGCGCGCCATCCGCGCCCAGACCTTCTCGCTGACCTCGCGCGACTTCGTCGGCATGGCCCGGCTCAACGGCGAGAGCACGTTCCGCATCATCTTCGGCGAGATCGCGCCGAACATGAGCTCCTATCTGGTGATGACCTTCATCCTGCTGTTTGGCGGCGCAATCCTCACCGCCGCGACGCTGGACTTCATCGGGCTGGGACCGACCGACTCGATCTCGCTCGGCCTGATGATGAACTACTCGGTGATGAATGCCGCGCTGCAGCTCGGCATGTGGTGGTGGTTCGTGCCGCCGGGTCTAGCCATCACCGCCATCGTCGGCTCGCTCTACGTCATGAACGTCGGCCTCGACGAGGTGTTCAATCCCAAGCTAAGGGCGCTCTGACATGCTTGCGGTATCCGACCTCAAGATCCACTACCGGACGCTCGCCGGCGCCGTCAAAGCCCTCGACGGCGTCAGCTTCTCCGTCGCCGACGGCGAGATCATGGGACTGGCCGGCGAGTCCGGCTGCGGCAAGTCGACGCTCGGCAAGGCGCTGATCCGCCTTGAAGAGCGCATGCAGTATGTCGGCGGACAAGTGACCCTCGACGACAAGGTGCTGCCGATCGCCGACGACAAGGCGATGAACCCCTACCGCTTCAGCGAAGTGTCCATCGTTCCGCAATATGCCATGAGCGCGCTCAACCCGACGCGCCGCATTGGCCGGATGATCGACGAGCTCCTTGAAGCGCGCGGTCTCAAGGGAGCGACGCTCCGGCCCGAGCTCGAACGGCGCCTCGCCATTCTCGGTCTCACGCCCGACGTGCTCGGCATGTACCCGATCGAGCTCTCGGGCGGCATGAAGCAGCGCGTCGTCATGGTCCTCTCGACCCTGCTCGACCCGTCTCTGCTCATCGCCGACGAAGTGACCTCGGCCCTCGACGTCGCCTCTCAGAAGAAGGTGGCGGGCGCGCTGGTCGAGTTCCGCGACCGTGGCTACGTCAAGTCGATGATCGTGGTCACCCACGACTTGGCCATCCTTGCCCAGGTCGCCGACAGCATCATGATCATGTATGCCGGCAAACTGGCGGAGAAGGCGCCGACGCGCACCATCGTCGATGCGCCAGCGCACCCCTATACGCGCCTGCTGCTCGGCTCGCTGCCCGAAGTCGGCATCCGTTTCGAGGAGAAGCGGCTGCCGGGCATCAAGGGACGGCCGCCGTCCCTGCTCTCGCCGCCGACGGGCTGTCGTTTCCGCGACCGCTGCCCGCTGGCCTTCGACAAGTGTGCCGAAGAGCCCCCCTTCATCGAGATCGCTCCCGACCATCAGGTCGCTTGCTGGAAGGCGGACACCCATGCTCAAGGTTGAGAACGTATCCAAGGTGTTCCGCTCCGGCGCCTTTGGCGGCAAGAAGAAGCGGGTGATCCACGACGTCGACTTCGAGGTGAAGCCCGGCGAGGTGGTTTCGCTGATCGGCGAGAGCGGCTCCGGCAAGACGACCGTTGGCCGTATGATCCTTCGCCTCACATCGGTCAGCGAGGGGCGCATCACCTTCGATGGCGAGGATGTCTCGGCGCTGAAAGGCGCCAGCTTGAAGGGCTATTATCGCCGCGTCCAGGGCGTGTTCCAGGATCCCTTCAGCTCATTCAACCCGATCTTCAAGGTCGGCCGCGTCTTCCGCACCATCCGCCGCGAGTTCCTGTCCGATCTTGATCAAGCGACTTGGGAAGAGCGGCTGACGGGCGCGCTCAACGCTGTCGGCCTCGAGGTTGCCGCCCTCGACAAGTTCCCCCACCAGATGAGCGGCGGCCAGTTGCAGCGCCTGTTGATCGCGCGGGCACTGGTGCTCGACATCCGTCTGCTCGTCGCCGACGAGATCATTTCGATGCTCGACGCCTCGACCCGCATCGACGTGCTCAACCTGCTCGGCGATCTCAAGCGTCAGGGGCTGTCGATCATCTTCGTCACCCACGACCTGGCGCTGGGTAACTACATCTCCGACCGGATCATCATTCTACAGAAGGGTGTTATCGTGGAGATGGGGGCAACCGACCGCGTTTTCGGCGATCCGCAGCACCCCTACACCCGTTCCCTGCTCGACGCCGTGCCGCACCTGCACGAGCGGTGGAGCGAGGAGGAACTCAAGGATCTGGGCCTCGTCGCCGACACGGCCCGGTTCGGCGGTCACCTGATCGAGCATCGTGAAAACCATCTCGTGCGCGTCTACTCCTGAACCAAAGTACGGAGGGGCCCATCACCCTGTCCCGCGCACCGGCTGGCATGCTATGCCGGTCGCAGACATGGAGCGGGGCGACGCGATGATCGGGCATAACGAGGCTGAGGCTTTTTCGGAGTTGCGGGCGGCACTCGGTCCGTCAGGATTTCTCGCAGGCGATGATATCCCCGCTCGCAACCATGCCGATTCCTCCGTACTGCCACCACTGCCTCCGCTCGCCGTCCTCAGGCCTGCCTCAACCGATGAGGTGTCGGCCGCTCTCGTTATCGCCTCCCGTCACCGCCTCGCCGTCACCGTGCAAGGCGGGCTGACAGGCCTGTGCGGCGGCGCAACCCCGGCCCCAGGCTCACTGGCGCTTTCGCTCGAGCGAATGAACGGCATCGAGGAGATCGATGGCCGGGCCATGACGCTCACGGCCAGGGCCGGTACGCCGCTGGAGGTCATGCAGAAGGCGGCCGAGGCCGAAGGCTTGCTGTTTCCGGTCGATTTCGGCGCACGCGGCACGGCAACGGCCGGGGGTATCGTGTCGACCAACGCCGGTGGCAACCGCGTGTTGCGTTACGGCATGACGCGCGCCTCCGTGCTGGGGCTCGAAGCGGTGCTCGCCGACGGTACGGTGATCGGCTCGCTGAACAAGATGCTGAAGAACAACGCCGGACCCGACCTGAAGCAACTGTTCGTCGGATCGGAGGGATTGCTGGGCGTGGTGACGCGGGCCGTGTTTTCGCTTCAGCCCTTGCCCCGTTGGACCGGCTTGGCGCTGATCGCCGTTCGCGACTTTGAGGCGGCCGCCGACATTCTTTCCAGCGCCCGTGCCGAGCTCGGCCCGATGCTGTCCGCCTTCGAGGTGATGTGGCCCGACTACTGGGCCATGGTGACCGGAAACGTACCAGGCCGTCGCGCGCCCTTTGCCGACAAGCACGGCCTCTATCTGCTGGTCGAGGGGCATGGCCGCGATGGGGAACGCGATGGCTCGACTTTCGAGGCCTTTCTCGAGGGCGTGTATGAAGCCGGGTTGGTCGAAGACGCCATGCTGGCGCAGTCGCTGTCCGACATGGAGGCCTTCTGGGCGATCCGCGACGCCTCGGCCGAGATCGAGCCGGTTCTTGGCGAGCATGAGAGCTTCGACGTCGGCCTGCCTCCCGGAGAGGTCGGCCGTTTCGTGGACGCCTGCCGTTCTGCGCTGGCGCGGGAGCTGCCGGCGAGCCGAGCAGTGTTCTTCGGCCACGCCGCCGACGGAAATATCCACGTGATGGCCTCGGTGCCTGACCCCGGCCCGGCCGGACATCACGCCGTGGAAAGCGTAGTCTACGGCGTGACGCGAGAGTTCTCAGGCTCGGTGTCAGCCGAGCACGGCATCGGAGCGCTGAAGCGCGGCTGGCTCGGCCACAGCCGATCGCCAGCCGAAGTCGCGCTGATGAGGAGCCTCAAGGCGGCAGTCGACCCGCATGGCCTCCTCAACCCGGGCAAAGTCATATAGGCAACTGTTTTCAAGCAGTTCCCGACGCAAAACCGGTCCTCAGTTTTGCTGGAACTGCCCTAGCCGGAAGGTCAGTCCTTCGAGGACATGGCGCCCATCAGCTTCGGCAGGTCGCCGAAACGGGCGATCAGGCCGAACACAGTAGCCGTCACCGCCACGAACAGCACTGACACCGCCGCCATGGTTGGCGTGTAGCCATAGCGCAGCGCGTTGAACACCTTGATCGGCAGCGTCTCCTGCACGAAGCCGATGGTCATGTAGGCGACGATGTATTCGTTGAGCGACAGCACGAAGGCAAAGGCGTAGCCGGAGACGACATAGGGCAGGATCAGCGGCAGCACGACCGTGCGGAACACGGTGCGATCGTCGGCCCCCATGGTGGCGGCGGCCTCGGTCAGCGAGCGGTCGATCGACGAGAAACCCAGCGTCAGCGTGACCAGCGGCAGCGTCACGAAGAAGATGGCGTGGGCGATCACCGCCGTCCACGGCTGACCGTAAAAGCCGGACGTGGCCCAGAAGGTGAGGAAGCCCAGCGCGGTGATGACCGGCGGCAGCGTGAAGGGCGCGACGCCAAGAAGCTGAAACACCCGCGCCCAGGGCGCCACGCGCCGCCAGAGGAACCAGGCGAGCGGCAGGGCGATGGCGACGGCGAGTGCGGCGGACGTGATGGCCAGCAGCACCGAGGCCACGAGTGCGCGGAACCATTCTGGATTGACGAAGATCTCGGCGAACCAGTGAAAGGAGAAGCCTTGCGGCGGAAAGGCGAGATTCTGCTTCTCGTTGAAGGACACGCCGGTGACGACGACGATGGGCGCGGCGAGAAAGATGCCGACCAGCGCGAGATAGAGGCGGGAGAGGAAGCGCTCCATCTCAGGCCTCCAGCTTCTTGCCGACGAACATCGTCAGGGTGACGAGCGCCAGCGACACCAGCACCAGGAAGACCGCCATGGCCGCCGCGAACGGCATGTTGGACTGATAGAGCGCCTGGTCGGTGATCAGGACCGACAGAGTCCAATGGCTCGGCCGTCCAAGGATCTGCGGCAGAAGGTAGGAGCCGAGCGCGAAGATGAAAGCCATGATCAGTGTGGCGATCAGCGTCGTACGGAGCGCGGGTAGCACCACGGTGAAGAAGGCCTTCAGCGGCGACGCGCCCAGCGTGCGCGCCGCCTCGGTCAGGGTCGGATCGAGCCGGACCATGGAGGGGTAGAGCACCAGCACCGCATAGGGCATCGCCTGATAGACCATGCCGGTCAGGACGGCGCCGAAGCCCGGCACGAGCGCCTTGGGCGCGTCCATCAGACCGACGCGGACCAGAAGGTTGGTGATGCCGGCGGTGCGCGACAGGAGCGTGGACCAGGCGAAACCGATGATCACTTCCGACAGCGACAGGATGGAGAGAAGCGCCACCAGCCAGATCACCTGCGTCTGCCGCCGCGAACGGGCAATCAGGTAGGTGAAGGGCACGGCGACGATCAGAGACACCACCGCCACTGCAATGGCGAGATAGAGCGAGAAGGCAAGGACGTTGCCAAAGAATGGCGTCAGGAAGCGCGCGTAGTTGGCCAGCACGAAATCCGGCACATAAAAGCCGCCCTGCTGACGTCGGAAAAAGCTCACCAAGACCATGGTGCCGAAAGGCACGATGAAGAAGACCGTCAGCATCAGGCCGGGAAAGATCACCGGCAGATGCTGGGCAAGCCCATGGGCCGGTTCGCGCCTCATCGGGTGAGCACCACGGAACGAGCAGGATCGAGGCGGAGGCCGACCCGATCGCCTATGGCGACCTCCGGACGGGCGCGCGGGCTGGTGACGGCGATCACCTGCGTGCCGCCGGCATCGAGGAAGAACTCGATGGCGCCACCGAGATCGCGGACGAAGGTGATTTTTGCCTCCGGCAGATCCTCGGTCGGTGCGGTCAGCTCGACATCCTCCGGACGGACCGACAGCGTCGCCTTGGAGACGCCGTAAGGCATGGCGACAGAGGTCTGGCGACCGAGCAGCGTGACATGGTCACCATCGCGCGCGATATCGATCAGGTTGGTGGAACCGATGAAATCGGCGACGAATGTGTCGGCCGGCTTGCGGTAGATCTCCACCGGCGACGCCGCCTGGCGGATTTCGCCGCCCTGCATGACGATCACCGTGTCCGCCATCGTCATCGCCTCTCGCTGGTCGTGGGTGACGACGATGGTGGTGATACCGAGTTGCTGCTGCAACTGGCGCAACTCGACCTGCATCGCCTCCCGAAGCTTGGCATCGAGCGCCGACAGCGGCTCGTCGAGCAGGAACAGGCGCGGACTGACGGCCAACGCTCGAGCTATGGCGACGCGCTGACGCTGACCGCCCGAGAGCTTGGAAACGGCGCGGTCGGCGTAGCCCGGCAAGTGGACGAGAGCCAGAAGCTCTTCGACGCGATGAGCCTGTTCCTCCCTAGAGAGTCCCCGAATCCTGAGTGCATAGGCGATGTTGCCCCCGACGGTCAGGTGAGGAAACAGCGCCAAGGACTGGAACACCATGCCGAGGTTACGCTTGTGGGTGGGCAGGCGGGTGATGTCCTCGCCGTCGATCGAAATGGAGCCGGCGGTCGGCACGTCGAGGCCGGCGATCATCCGGAGCAACGTCGTCTTGCCGCATCCCGATGGTCCAAGCAGACAGACAAAGCGCCCGTTGGGCACTTCGAGGTCGACATCGTTCACGGCCTTGACCGGGCCGAACTCCCGGCTGACACCCTTGAGGACCAGACCCGACATGAAGGTTTCCAAGCTGGCGGGAAAAGAGGCGCCCCGCGGACGGGCGGGACGCCGGAGATATCGGGTCGGATCAGCCGACGATCAGCTCGGTCCACTTCTCGTTCAGCCAATCGGCCTTTTCCACCTGCATGTCGTAGCGCGGAATGATCGGATCGATTTCCGACGACGCGGCGGCGAACTCGGCATCCGTCAGGTCGGTGAGCGAGCGCTTGACGGTCGGCGCGGTGCCCACCTTGCGCGTTACCAGCGCCTGGATTGACGGCTGGCTCATGAAGTCGATGAAGAGATGGGCCTCCTCGACTTTCTTCGACGCCTTGGAGAGCGCCCAGCAGCCGGAATCGAGGATGCCGCCTTCCTTGGGGAAGGTGGAGCGCACGGGGAAGCCGTCGGCGATCGCAAGGCCGGTTACGTCATGATAATACTGGCCCATCGGAATCTCGCCCGACTTCAGCGCCTGTTCGAACTGCGCTTCGTCGCGATACCACAGGCGCACATTGCCCTTCAGCTCGGCAAGCTTGTCGAACGCCTTGAGGATGCCCTCCTCGGTGTCGAGCGCGTTGGTGCCGCCGAAGAAGGTCTTGGCCGTGACTTCCAGCAGGAATGAGTTGGAAACCAGCGCCATAAGACCGAGCTTGTCGGCGTTGGAGGCGTCCCACAGATAGGCCCACGAGGTCGGCGCTTCCTTGTAGACGTCGGTGTTGGAGACCAGCGTCACATACCAGGCCACGGCGCCGATGCCGGCGATGCGACCGTCAGGATACTTGTTGACGAAGGCCGGGATCAGGGCGTCGAGATTCTTGATCTTGGCGGCGTCGAGCGGTGCCCACAGCTCCGTTGCCTGCCCCTTCAGCATCGAGGTCTGCGAGATCATCGATACATCGGCCGGCGCCTGGCCGGCGTTCGCCGCCTGCTGCAGCTGGACGAGCCAGGCCTCGCCCGTCGGTTCGGCCACCGACTCCACGGCGATACCAGTCGCCTTGGTGAACTCGGGAAAGACGTTCTTGTCGAAGGAATCCTTGAAGTAGCCGCCATAGGCGCCGACCTTGAGCGACCTATCCTGGGCGCGGAGCACGTTCGGCATGGCGAGCACGGCGGCGCCGGTGGCACCGGCCGCGAGCAGAGCACGGCGACTGACTGTAATGTCCGTGAGCTTGGTCATTTGTTTGGTCCCCTTTTCGTCCGGCTCTCTCCGCACAAGACAAAGGCGCCGGTTCCCCTCGTTAAGACTTATTTACTCTTTTTCAGCGCCGGGCTGAACACCATCAGACTCAGGATCTCGAACAGCATCTGAGCTCCGACCTGAGCCGTGTTGGTGGTCGCATCATATTGCGGGGCGACCTCGACCACGTCGCCGCCGACGAGATTCAGACCCTTGAGCCCTCTGACGAGCGCCAGAGCCTCGCGACTGGTGAGGCCACCAACTTCAGGCGTGCCGGTGCCGGGCGCGAAAGCCGGATCGAGGCTGTCGATGTCGAAGGAGAGATAGGTCGGGCCATCGCCCACCACCTGCCGCGCCTTCTCGATGATGGCGGGAATGCCGAGCTGGGATATGTCTCTGGCGTCGATCACCGTCATGCCACTATCGCGCGAAAACTCCCACAGATACTCCGACGAGCCACGGATGCCGATCTGGATGGTGCGGGTGGGATCGAGCACGCCGTCGAGTACGGCATTGCGGAACGGGCCGCCGTGATGGAACTTGGTGTCGTCGAACGGGGCACCGGTGTCGGAATGGGCGTCAATGTGGACAAGGCCAACCGGGCCTTGCGCGCCGACCGCCCTGAGGATCGGATGGGTAATCGAATGATCGCCCCCGACGGACAGAGGCAGCACGCCGGCCGCGACGATGGCGGCAATCGTCCGCTCGATATCCTCGTGACTTTGCTCCAGACGAAAACGACCACGAAACGGTACATCACCGATGTCGGCGACGGAAATATCGTGGATGGGCGCCGTGTCGAGCACCTCGTTGTAGGGTCCTATGCGTTCGATGGCCCTGAGCGCGCGTGGTCCGAAGCGCGAGCCGGGGCGATTGGTGACGCCGAGATCCATCGGCATGCCGAGAAGGGCAACATCGAGATCGCCGAAGTCAGGCGCGCTCCAATCGATGGAGCGAGCGGCGGCCGATAGCAAAGTAGGCATGCCCGCAAAGGGAGCAGCCCGGGTGTTGCCGTTGAAAATACGCGACGCGACGCGAGCATAACGGGGGTCGTAGGTTTCACCCGGCTTGCCGGTATATCTCTCCCGCAGCGCCTTGAGCCGCTCGGCATCCCAAACCATAGATGATCGACTCCTCGACATGTCACACGGCGGTTTACCGCAGTCGTGACGGCTGTCGGTGTGCCCGCGACCGCTCTGGCGCACCTGATGAACTGTTCCCCGGAGCGCTGAACGCCCTCGTTTGCCCAATCAAAAGGCAAATCCATTTGAAATGCAATTCACATTGATTTATCCATGCATGTGAATTTTTCTCACAGACGGATCCGATGGGCGACCAGGGAATTCCCAGCCGGCTGCCGCCGCTCAACTCGCTGCGCGCCTTCGAGGCAACGGCTCGCCGTGGCTCGGTGTCGGCGGCCGCGCGCGAGCTTGGCGTCACCCATGGAGCCGTCAGCCATCAGGTCAGGGCGCTTGAGGAAGCGTTGGGGTCGTCGCTGTTCGAGCGTGGCAGCCGCCGTATGCGGCTGACCGCGCAGGGCGCTCTTCTTCTTCCCGCCGTCGCCCAGGCCTTCGGCGACATCGCGGCGGCAACGGCCCGCCTGCAACGCCCCGAGGCAAGCGGCACGCTGACCATCATGTGCGTTGCCGGCCTGCTGTCCTTCTGGCTGTTGCCACGCCTTCACGACTTCACCGACGCCTACCCCGGCATCACGCTGAACCTTTCGGCCGGCAACGATCCGGCGCGCGTCGGCGATCCGGAAGTCGATCTCGTCATCCTTTACGGGCGCGGTAGCGTCGAAGGCTGCTGGAGCCGGCTGTGGAGCCCGCTTCGCCTGTTTCCAGTGGTCTCGCCCAGCCTGATCGCCAGCCGTCCCTTGCGGTCGGTGCGGGACCTCCGCCACCACAGCCTTCTGCATGGCGACCGTGGCGACGAATGGACCACATGGCTGAGCGCCGCCGACGCGGCCGACCTGCCGCGCGGCCGCCAGCACTTCCTCGGCGATGCGCGCCTGTCCACCGAGGCGGCCGTGCATGGACAGGGCGTCGCGGTGGGCGACACCATCACCGCCGCCCGGCTGGTCGCCGACGGCGACCTCGTGGTGCCATTCGATCTGTCCGTTGCCGCCAACGACAGCTTCTTCATCGCCTGCCGCAACGAGATGCGGTCCGCTCCGATCGTCAAGGCCTTCGTCGATTGGATGTTCGCGACGCTCGATGCCGGCGCCCTGCCTGAACCCAAGCTGTCGCCCCGGTCGTCTCAGCGACGGCCAACCAACCCATCGCCCGCTCCCTGAACCTCGCGCCGCCACAGGATCTACGGATATGCCGCGTCTCAATCCGCTCGTTGCCGATCTCGCTCCGCCGCCCATTCCCTCCGTTCAGGCATGGGCGCGTGCCTATGACGGCAGCCTTGGCCCAACGGTCGATTTGTCTCAGGCCGTGCCGGGTTATCCGCCGCACCCCGAGCTGATTGCCCTCCTGAGGGCGGCGGCCGCCAATCCATCGACGGCCGCCTATGGACCGATCGAAGGGGACCATACCCTGCGCGACGCGCTCGCGGCGGACCAGAGCGCCCTCTATGGCGCGGCAATCGCGGCCGACAACATCCACATTACCGCCGGCTGCAACCAGGCCTTCATCTGCGCCGCCCTGGCCGTCGCGGAACCGGGCAGTCGCGTACTGCTGTCCAACCCGTTCTATTTCAACCACGAGACATCGTTGCGCATGTTCGGCATCGGCATCGGTCTCGTCGACTGCCCGGCGGAGGACGGCTTCCTGCCGGACCTCGACGCTCTCGACAAAGCGATCGCGCCCGACGTCAGAGCTTTCGCCATCGTCTCGCCCAACAACCCGACCGGCGCCGTCTATTCGCCGGCCCTTCTCGCCGACATCCTGGAGCTCTGCCGCCGGCGCGGCATCTGGCTGATCCTGGACGAGACCTATCGAGACTTCCTGCCCGCCGAGGCGAGGCGGCCACACGACCTCTTCCTGCGCGCCGGCTGGGGCGACGGGCTCATCTCGCTCTATTCCTTCTCGAAGAGCTTCTGCGTTCCCGGATATCGCCTGGGCGCCGTGACGGCCAGCCACACTGTCGTGGCCGAGATCGCCAAGATCATGGACAACTTGCAGATTTGCGCCCCGCGCGTCGGCCAGATCGCGGTGGCGGAGGCACTGCCGAGGCTCGGCACCTGGCGTGAGACGAACCGGGCCGAGATCACCCTTCGCGCCAACGCGCTGAAAGCCGCCATTGCCGAGACGACGGGTTGGGAGATCGGCGCCGTCGGCGCATACTTCGCCTTCGTCCGCCATCCCTTTGCCGGCGTATCATCTGCACGCGTCGCGGAAAAGCTTGCCCGACGTGCCGGGATCGTCACCGTGCCCGGCAGCTATTTTGGGCCCGGACAGGACGACCATCTGCGCTTCGCCTTCGCCAACGCGACGGCAGAGACCATTGGCCTTCTGCCCGCACGGCTCAATCGGCTTGGCACGGTCATCGGCGATTGATCAGGCCGACGGCCGCCACCACGAGCCACCCACCGGCAGGGCGACGAAGTCATCATCGGCCAGCCCCGCCTCGGCGCGTGCCTTGGCAAGCCTCACTGGCGGTTCGTCAAGCGCCTCGTCGGTGAGCTGGAAGCAACCCCAATGGATGGCGATGCTCCGCCTCGCCCCAATGTCCCGATGGGCGAGCACCGCCTCCTCGGGATTCATGTGGTGCTCCTTCATGATGCGACGCGGCTCATAGGCGCCAATCGGCATCAGTGCCAGATCGAACAGCACGCCATTCCGCTCACGCGGCTTCAGGCGCTCATGCGTCTCGCTAAAATGCTCGCCATAGCCGCTATCGCCGGCAAAATAGCAAGAGAAGCCATCGGCGAAGATGGCGAAGGCGCCCCAAAGCATGCGGTTCCGGTCGTTGAAGCTACGGGCCGACCAGTGCCGGGCCGGCGTCAAGGTCATGTCGAGGCCGCGATAGGTGTGGCTTTCCCACCAATCGAGTTCGATGACGTTGCCGATACCCCAGCGCCGCAGCAAGGCACCGACGCCAAGCGGGACGACAAACAGCGTCCGACCACCGAAGCGCCGGTTGATGTGGCGCACCGAGGATCGGTCGAGGTGATCGTAGTGCCCATGGGAAATGAGCACGACATCGATCGCCGGCAGATCGTCGAGCGCAATGCCCGGCGGGACGAACCGCTTCGGACCGAGAAAACTGAAAGGCGATGCGCGCTTGCTGAAAACGGGATCGGTCATCACCGTAAGGCCGCCGATGCGGAGCAAGACGGTGGAGTGGCCAATGAAGGTGGCGGAGGTCTCCGGACCGGCGATGCGCGCGAGATTCGGATCCACCCTTGGCGTCGGGCTTTTCGGCGGATGCGGCTTGCCCTCACGCCGCGCCTCGCGCTTCCACTCCCATATGTCACGAAGGGTCGCGCGACCGGCTTCCACATCCGGGTCGTGGAACCCCTCCGGCGTATGGTGGGTCTTGGCGGGATCGTAGTAGGGATTCATTGAGGCAGGTCGCTCCGATGCACCGACGGGTCAGGGAAATATGGCATCGCCTTGGAAAACCGCCATATCTGCCCGATGTTTGAACGTTACACATTGCCGTGAGCTAAGCGGCCGCTGGCTCCTCGGCCGGCAGGTAGGCTGCCCATGCAACGAGCGCCGCACCGCCACTGTCGGTCAGGCGGTAAACGCCGCGCTCGACCCGCTCGAACCAACCGTAGACATCGGCCTGGAGGATCTTCGCCGCGTCGGGAGCGATCGGCTTGAGATCACGTGGCCTCTGCGGCCCATCGCGCAAGGCCCGGGCAACGACAAGTGCCTGCTGGCGATATGCGGTCATCTGCGGAAGGCGCGTCGAGCCACCCAAGATGGGGTCCCCCTTGCGGCGGCGAAACTCGTCGACGATGCGCGAGCGGCGGCGGCCGTCGCGGCGTGGCTTCCAGGGCACTGGCTCGACAATCACCTCAATCAGGCCGGTGGATGTGACGGCGATCAGGCCGAAGCCCAGGAAACGGCATAGCTTCCTGACGCGCGGATCGCCCTCGCGGCCACGACCGCGTATGGAAGCGCCGATCGCGAGCCACACCTCGTCAGCCGCCGCCGTGCGATCAACGGCTTGCAGAACCAGCTCCAGGGTGAAGGCGCGCTTGAGTTCGCCGATCACCACCAACTCGGGCTCGCCATCGGACAGACCGACGAGGTCGCATCCCTTCACCTCCCCCTTGACGGACAGGCCAAGGCTTTCGAGGTGGCGTTTGACGGGCAGGTAGAGGTCGGTTTCCACGAGGAAGAACTCCAATCGGCGACTCGCCATTGGTAAATCCTCACCTGCCGCCGGTAAAGAAAGCGTGGGGCTAGCCCGGCTCCGTCTCGCGCGTAAAGCCCTTGCTCGCCACCATCAGCCGCCGGGTGTAGTCGGACACCATCCTGCCACCGGCAAGATCGGTCGCGGCGAGCGTTTCCACCACCTCGCCGCTTTTCATGACAGCGAGGCGGCCGCACATGTGCGTAACGACGCCAAGATCATGGCTGACCATGACATAGGTGAGGCCATGGCGACCGCGCACCTCCTCCAGGAGGTTCAACACTTCGGCCTGCACCGAGGCGTCGAGCGCCGAAGTCGGCTCGTCGAGCAGCAGAATCTCGGGCTCGACGATCAGGGCGCGAGCGATGGCGACACGCTGGCGCTGGCCGCCGGACAGCTGGTGCGGGTAGCGGAAGCGGAAGGACGATCCGAGGCCAACCTCGTCGAGCGCCTTCAGGATCCGCCGTTCGCCGTCGCCGATGCCATGAATGGCGAGCGGCTCCAGCAGTTGCCGATCGACGGTCTGGCGCGGATGCAGCGATGCGTAGGGATCCTGGAAAACCATCTGCACCGCGCGGCGAAAGGCACGACTACGCCGGCTACCCGACAGCGCCTCGCCGTTCACCTCGATGGTGCCGGCGCTGACCGTCGCAAGGCCGGCGACAGCGCGCAACAGCGTCGACTTGCCCGATCCGCTCTCGCCAACAAGACCGAAGGACTCGCCCTTGCCGACGGTAACGCTCACCGACTTCAGCGCCTGAAAGTCGTCAAAGGTCACCGACAGGTTTTCGATGCGGATGGTCACGCCGCCCACTCCTTCTGTCGCTCGAGCACCGGCAAGGGATGCCGGCTCTCGCCGATCTTCGGCGTGCAGTCGAGCAGACCACGCGTGTAGGGATGCTTGGCGCCGGCGAGATCGGCGGTGGCCAGTTCCTCGACGATCCGGCCGGCATACATCACCAGTACCCGATCGCAGAAGGAAGAGACCAGGCGGAGATCGTGGCTAATGAAGATAAGGCCCATGCCCTTGTCCCGCACCAGACGATCGAGAATGCCGAGCACTTCGAGCTGCACGGTGACGTCGAGCGCCGAGGTCGGCTCGTCGGCAATCAGCAGCTCGGGGCCACAGACCAGCATCATGGCGATCATCGCCCGCTGCCCCATGCCGCCCGACACCTCGTGTGGATAGAGGGCGAAAACCCGCTCCGGATCTTCGATCTGCACCGCCTTGAGCATCTCCAGGGCACGACGCCGCGCCTCACCTTTCGAGATGGTCTCATGCTGGCGCAGCGTTTCGGTGATCTGGCGGCCGATGGTCATCACCGGATTGAGCGAGAACTTGGGATCCTGCAGGATCATCGCCATGCGGCTGCCGCGCATGTCGCGCCAGGTGGACGGAGTGGCTGCCAGGAGATCGACGCCGGAAAAAGACAGCGCGTCCGCGCGAACGATGCCGGGAGGCGGCGTCAGCCCCATGATGGCGCGGCCAGTCTGCGACTTGCCCGAGCCACTTTCGCCGACGATGCCGAGCCTCTCCCGCCCGAGCTCGAAGGACAGGCCGCGCACCGCCTCGACGACGCCGGTGCGTGTCGGATAGGTGACCGACAGGTTGCTAACGGTCAGCAGCGGCTTCATCGGCCAGCCCCCCGTGGATCGAGTGCGTCGCGCAATCCGTCGCCGAGCAGATTGAAGCCGAGGCTGACGATCAGAATGGCGATGCCGGGCATGGTCGCTACCCACCACTGGTCAAGGATGAAACGGCGGCCCGATGCGATCATCGTGCCCCACTCCGGCAGAGGCGGCTGGGCGCCAAGACCCAGGAAGCCGAGGCCGGCCGCCGTCAGGATGATGCCGGCCATATCGAGCGTAACGCGAACGATCAGCGAGGAAAGACACATCGGCATGATGTGCCGGAGGACGATGCGGGTTGGCGAGGCCCCCATCAGACGGACGGCGGCGATGTAGTCGGAGTTTCTGACGCCCAGCGTTTCGGCGCGAGCGAGGCGGGCATAGGGCGGCCACGATGTGAGTGCGATGGCGATAACCGCGTTCTCGATACCCGGCCCGAGAGCGGCCACGAAGGCCAGCGCCAGGATCAGCTTCGGGAAGGCCAGGAAGATATCGGTGATGCGCATCAGCACTGCATCGACATAGCCACCGGCGAAGCCGGAGACGGTGCCGATCAAGAGGCCGACCGGGGCGGCGATGATGGCGACCAGCGCCACCACGGCGAGCGTGATCCGCGACCCTATGAGAAGACGGGACAGGATGTCGCGGCCCTGGTCGTCGGTCCCGAGCAGGAAGCCGGGCGAGCCCGGAGGCAGCAAGCGGGCGCCGGCCAGGTCGCCGATGGTCGCCGAACGCGGCGCCAGTAGATCGGCGAAGACGGCGACCAGCACCAGGGCGAGGATGATCAGAAGTCCGGCGACGGCGAGACGGTTTTCCGAAAAGCGCCGCCATGTGACGTAGGCGCGACCGAGCCTTGCCTGATTGCGGGAATGCGGCTCGGCCGTGAGCAGCCACTCGCGCCAGCTTTCATTCGACGTCGTCGAGGACGCCGGTGACGAGGGATCGGTCATCTTGCGCGAGTCCTCGGGTCGAGCAGCCGATAGAGCAGGTCGGACAGCATGTTGATGGTGATGAACACCGAGCCGATGACGATGGTGCCGCCTAGGACGGCGTTCATGTCGGCGTTCTGCAAGGAGTTGGTGATGTAGAGGCCGATGCCCGGCCAGGAGAACACCGTTTCGGTCAGGACCGATCCCTCGAGCAGGCCGGCATAGGACAGGGCGATGACGGTGACGAGCGGCACGGCGGCATTGCGGAGCGCGTGGAACCAGACGATCCGACGCTCGCTGAGCCCTTTGGCGCGCGCGGCGACTATATACTCCTGTCCGAGCTCGTTGAGCATGAAGGAGCGCGTCATGCGGCTGATGTAGGCGAGCGAGAAGTAGCCAAGCAGCGAGCCGGGAAGGATGATGTGGCGAAAGGCATCCCAAAGGACGTCCCATTGCCGCGTCCACGCGGCATCGAAGAGGTAGAGGCCGGTGATCGGAACAAAGGTGTACTCATAGGCGACGTCGAGGCGGCCGGGATAGGCGACCCATTTCAGCTTGGCATAGAACAGCAGAAGCGACAGCAGCCCCAACCAGAAGATCGGTACGGAGTAACCGATGAGTCCGACGATGCGGACGATCTGGTCGGCGATCGACCCGCGCCGGACGGCGGCGACGACGCCGAGCGGCACGCCGAGCCCCGCGCCGATCAGCGTGCCGACCGTGGCAAGTTCAAGCGTCGCCGGAAACACCCGGATGATGTCTTCCATCACCGGATTGGTGGTCAGGACCGAGGTGCCGAAATCACCGGTCAGGGCTTGCTGTAGGTAGAGGACGAACTGACGCCAGAGCGGCAGATTGAAGCCCATTTCCTCTCGGACGCGCTCGACGACCGACGCCGGAGCACGATCGCCGACGATCGCCAGCACCGGATCGATGGGAACGACACGGCCGATGAAAAAGGTGACAGCGAGCAGGCCGAGATAGGTGGTCGCCAACATGACGGCGAACCGGCCGATGTTGACCATGATGCCGCGGGCGCGCCTTAGCCCCACGGTTCGCTTGGCGCTCGAATGAAACACGAGTTGGACCGCTCCTCACTTGCAAGGATGGAAGAAGCTCCGCCTCCCGAGGAAGGCGGAGCCTGCATTCATTCCTTGGAGATGGGAGCAACCAGGTTCGTGTCGTAGGAAGGACCGAGCCTGAAGCCCTTCAGCTTGGACGAATAGGCGGCGACCTCGATCTGCTGATAGATCACGACGAACGGCCCACTCTCGAGCACCTTGCGCTGCAAGTCCTGATACATGGCCGCACGCTTGGCCGAATCCTTCTCAAGCAACGCCGCCTTGGTTTCGGCGTCGAGGTCCTTGGGATCCCAGGCATTGCGCCAGGCGAGCGTCTTCACCTTGCCTTCGTCGGAGTTGTCCGGATTGGCCGTGAAGGTTTCGGCGTTCGAGTTTGGATCGAAATAGTCCGAACCCCACTGGCCGATGTACATGTCGTGTTGGCGAGCACGGTATTTGGTGAGGGTCTGCTTGCCGTCGCCGGGGATGATTTCCAGCTTGACGCCGGCTTGCGCCAGGGTCTGCTGGAAGTTTTCCGCAATGCCGGTCACCGGCTGCGTGTTGCGGGTGTCCATGGAGACAGTGAAACCGTCGGCGAGGCCGGCCTTGGCGAGCAGATCCTTGGCCTTGGCAACGTCGAACGTGTAGGGCTTGTCGTCGATGGAACCCAGTTGTCCCTTCGGCAGGAAGGACTGGTGAATCTCGCCAATGCCCTTGATCAGGGTGGCGCCGATGGCGTCGTAGTCCACCAGATACTTGAAAGCCTCGATCACCTCGGGCTTGGAGAGGTTGGGGTTCTTCTGGTTGAGGGAGATGTAGTAGACTGTGCCCTTGGGGGCCGAAATCGTGTCGAGATCGGGATTGGCGGTCGCCGCTTCGAAGTCACCCGGCTCAAGGTTGCGGGCGACGTCGATATCGCCGTTCTCAAGCGCCAGGCGCTGGCCGGCGCTTTCCTTCATGTGGCGATAGATCACCCGCTTCATCTTGGCAGGTTCGCCGAAATACTGGTCGTTGCGCTCGAGAACGACGGCTTCGTTGGCCTTCCAGGTGATGACCTTGAACGGCCCGGAGCCGGCCGAGTTGGTCTTGAGCCAGTCGTTGCCGAAATCGGTATCCCACTTGTACTCGTCGGACGGCGTCACCGCCTTGGCGTGCTCCTTGACCAGTTTCTTGTCGAGCACCGCGCCGGCTGTCGAGGTCAGGACGTTGAGCACGAAGGACGTGGCATAGGACTTGTCGACGGTGAAGCTGACGGTGAGCGGATCGACCGCCTTGACCTTCTCGGTCACGTTATCGCCGGTCAGTCCGAACTGCCCGAACAGGAAGGCCGGGCTCTTGTCCATCTTGATCAGCCGCTCGACCGAAAAGACGACATCATCGGCAGTGATCGGGTTGCCGGAAGCAAACTTCAGGTCGGGCTTCAGCTTGAATGTGTAGGTGAGACCGTCATCGGAAACCGTCCAGCTGTCGGCGATATCGTCCTTGACCTGGGTCGTGTCGTCCAGATCGAGCCGGACAAGAAGAGAGTAGGAGTTGCCGGTAACCTCAGCGGTGGAAAGCTCGAAAGCCTCGCCGGGATCGAGGCTGATGATGTCGTCGATGGCGAAGCCCTCGACCAGCGTATCAGCAGGCGTGACAGCAAAGGACGGGCCGCTCAATGCGAAGAAGACCGCCATCGCAGCCCCGGCGGAGAGATATCTCAGGTTCTTTCCCAGGATTGGCATGCTCATCTCAGTATTCCCCTTTTCATATATATCGGTGGTTTCTCCACCTTTGGTCGCCCAGTGCAGCCGGCAAGGAGCCACGGAGCTGCCGATTTCATATCATATCCCCGCCGATGACGAGGCATGAGCGCCCACGCCATTCGACCAATGGAGCGTGTGCCAAGCCTCGACGAGCGACGTGAGGCCTTGTTTCTGAAAGGAAAGTCGTAACCACCCACTATGGAATGGTCAATAGGCAGGCATGCCCAACGCCGTGGCAGGCAGTTCAGACACGAAGCAGACTTTCGATGCGCCTCGCGATGGCATCGGTGTCGTTGGCGCCAATCACCTCGGCCGCCTTTGCCTTGACCGCGTCAGGGGCGTTGCCCATGGCTATGCCGAGACCAACGCCAGTCAGCATGCCCAGGTCGTTGAAGTTGTCCCCAAAGGCGACGATGTCGTCCGCATCGACCCCGCGCTCGGCAGCCCAGGAGACAAGACGGCTACCCTTGCTGCGTCCTGCCGGCATCACATCGATGCGGTCGTGCCAGGAATACTCGATGCCGTAAGCCGGCATAGCCTCGGCTTCCGCATACCAGTCGGCCAGTCGGCCGGCATCCGAGTGGGTGACCACGAACTTCCAGACATTGGGAACGGTATCGAGAACCGCCTCCACCGACTCAATCCGCCGCAGCTCCGGCTTTGGACGGGTCGACAGACCGTCGATCCAGGCGCCGAGCTTTTGAAGATGCGGCGTCGGCACTTCGTAGAGCATGACGTCGTCCAGATAGACCAGCATGTCGACGCGGTGCCGGCGGCAGGATGCGACGAGGCGGCGCGCGTCGGCGAGATCAAATGGCTCACCACTCACGACGCGCTCGGCTGGAAAATCGTAGACATAGGTGCCGTTGCAGCAGATGGCCGGTCCGGAGAGCCTCAGCTCCTCAAAATAAGGGCGGGTCACCGAGTGATGGCGGCCAGTGACCAAAACCACCTCAAGTCCCCGTTCCTTCGCAGCCCCAAGCGCAGCGATCGTGCTCGGACGGATGCGCCCTTCCGGATCGAGGAGCGTGCCGTCGAGATCGAGGGCGATCATCCGATAGGGCATGTCTTTCTCCCGTAGCGCCAGAGGGCAAACCGCGCCTTCTGTGGGCGCCCTCCCCTCGACATTCCCCCAGCCGACCTGGAGCATTCGCCGACTGGACCGAAACACCCGGCCACCAAGCGAGCGCGCCGGCTTCCTCCGCCGAAGCAACCGCTCGTCGAGCAGGCCGGCTCAGCCTGACCGAGGGTCCTCTAGCGGACCCTGCCGATCCTGTCGATCCGTAGTCGCGCCACTAGCCGGACGAACTCGCCCCCCGGTCGGACCACGACCAACGGACCGTAGCACGCGATGATTTGCAATAGACTCTATCACGATTGATGATATGAAAAGAAAGACCTTGCTTTCGAGTGAACCCCTTGAACAGAAACTTCCTTACGCTGCACGCCGCCGACAGCCACGCCACGCTCAAGGGGATAGCCTCGCCGACACGGCTCGACATTCTTCGCCTCCTGCATGGCAAGGGGCCAATGAATGTCAATGAAATCAGTGCTGAACTGTCATTGCCGCAGTCGACTGTCGCCATGTCGGTGCAAGCACTCGAGGAAGCGGAGCTGATCGACACCAAGACGGTAAAGGCCAAGAAGGGACACCAGAAAATCTGTTCGGCGCGCTACGACGAGATCGTTATCAGGTTTGATGATCCGGGCGAGCTGCCGCGTGACGAGACGATCGAGGTGTCGATGCCGATCGGCCTCTATACCAGCTGCGACGTTCGCGCGCCTTGCGGTCTCTGTTCGAACGACGGCGTCATCGGCCTTCTCGACGTGCCGAACTTCTTTCTCGACCCCAACCGCATGCAGGCTGGCCTGATCTGGTTCGGCAGAGGCTATGTCGAGTATAAATTTCCGAACAATGCCAAAGTCTTGAATGAAGAGATCAGCGCCGTCGAATTCTCGATGGAGCTGTCGTCGGAAGTGCCGGGCACCAACGCGGACTGGCCGTCCGATATCACGCTCTGGGTCAACAACGCTTTGGTCGGCACCTGGACTTCGCCGGGCGATTATGGTGATAAGCGCGGCGTATACACACCACGCTGGTGGAAGCTCGAGGGCTCCCAATACGGCAAGCTCAAGACCTGGACGATCTCGGAACGCGGGACGTTCATAGACGGTATCAGGATTTCCGATGTGAAGTTGGCCGACCTCGGCCTCGATAACCACCACTCCATCCGCATGCGGATCGGCATTTCCGATGAAGCAAAGCATCCAGGTGGCATAAATATATTCGGTCGCGGCTTTGGAAACTACGACCAGGATATCGTCATGCGCCTGTATAGATCCGAAAAATAGATTTCATCTACCTCTACACTATTATCCTGCTCCAAAAATTCGCACGGATCTCAGCCAGCTACTCACTGATCTATATCAGATACGCTAGCCCTCGCTACAAGATACACCTTATTATTGCCCGCCGGCCCCTGGTTCAGCCTTTGGTCGCGAGCAGCCATAGGCCAATTGACAACCCTCCAGGTCCGAAACATACTGCCCGTTATGTACCATAAAACATAATATAAACTACAGCGGGTATGAGGGCCGACGTGAAAGCGAATGTGACCATCCACCGGGATTTCACGATTTCCCAGGTCGACGACCGTGTCTACAGCTCCTTCCTGGAGCACTTGGGGCGCGCCATCTACACCGGCATCTACGAGCCCGGGCATCCGACAGCCGATGCCGACGGCTTCCGAGGCGACGTTCTGGACCTCGTGCGCGCCATCCGGACACCCTATGTGCGATATCCGGGAGGCAACTTCGTTTCGGCCTACAACTGGGAGGACGGCGTCGGCCCGAGGGAAAGTCGCCCGACCCGCCTCGACCTTGCCTGGCGCACCCGCGACAACAACCATATCGGCGTCAACGAGTTCGTCGACTGGTGCAAGAAGGCCGGCACCAAGCCGATGCTGGCCGTCAATCTCGGCTCGCGCGGCCTCGACGCTGCCCGCAACTTCATCGAGTACTGCAACCATCCGGGCGGGTCCTACTGGAGCGACCTGCGTCGCCAGCACGGTTGGAAGGATCCGCACAACGTCAAGCTCTGGTGCATCGGCAACGAGATGGACGGCCCTTGGCAGGTTGGCCACAAGTCGGCCGACGAGTACGGCAAACTCGCCAACGAGACCGCCAAGGCGATGCGCCTGTTCGACAAGTCGGTGGAACTTGTGGTCTGCGGCTCCTCCAGCTCCAACATGCCGACCTTCCCGGATTGGGAAGCGACCGTTCTCGACCACACCTACGACACGATCGACCATCTCTCCTTGCATATGTATTTTGCCAACAAAGAGAACAACACACTGAATTACCTCGCCCAGACCGAAACGCTCGACAGGTATATTCAGTCGGTCTCCGGCGTGATTGACTATATCAAGGCGAAGAAGCGTTCCAAAAAGAACGTCACCATTTCATTCGACGAATGGAACGTCTGGTATCACAGCAACGAGCAAGACAAGAAGATCCTTGAAGGAGACGACTGGCCAGACGCCCCCCATCTTCTGGAGGATATCTACAACTTCGAGGACGTGCTGCAGGTCGGCAGCGTGCTCAACACGTTCATTCGCCGCGCCGATCGCGTGAAGATCGCCTGCATCGCCCAGTTGGTGAACGTCATTGCCCCGATCATGACGGAAACCGGTGGGCCGGCCTGGAAGCAGACGATCTACTATCCCTTCCTGTTCGCGTCCCTCTACGGCCGAGGCACCTCGCTGCGCACCATCGTCGACGGGCCGACCTACACTGCGGACGTCGGAAGCGACATCCCCTATCTCGACGTGTCGGTGGTCCGTGCGAACGAGGGCGACGCCCTGACTTTCTTCGTGGTGAACCGTCACCTCACTGAAACGCTCGACTTCACCTCCGCGCTTCATGGCTTCCCGGCGGCGCGAGTCGTCGAGCACATCCAGATGACCCATCCCGACCTCAAGGCCGTCAATTCGGCTGCCAACCCGGACAACGTTGTGCCGAAAACGGTTGGAGGGACGCTCGTCGAGGATGGCGCGCTCCGCAGCAAGCTGCCGCCGCTGTCCTACAACGTCATCCGTCTATCGGTTTGAACCAACAGGCCGCCTTCGGAGGAATGGCGGCCGGTTCCGATCTCATGCCGACGTGGCCGCGTGCCCGGCGGCGAGCAGAAGGAGGATAAATCCCGCTGGTCTGGAGGACGCGGTTCGCCGCTTTGGCGACGCACCGTGCAACGTGGGCATTGTTGAGGGAGGACTTACCGCATGAAACTTTGGAGAACGTTCCTTGCCGGCGCCGCACTCGCGGTTCTGGCCAGCACGGCTCAGGCGCAGGATATATCCAACCTGCCGCGCAAGGAGACCGTGATCATCGAGAACCCGGAGGGTACCGTCAAGAACCCCGGCTGGTTCAACATCTGGGTGAACGGCGGCGGCGGCCTATCGACCGGCCTGCAGCAGCTGACCATGGACACTCTCTGGTACATCGACCCCGATCAAGGCATCGACGGTCCGTGGTACAACTCGCTGGCTGCCGAAAAGCCGATCTACAACGCCGACTTCTCCGAGATGACGGTGAAGCTGCGCAAGGGCATGTACTGGAGCGATGGCGTCGAGTTCACCGCCGATGACGTCGTCTACACCGTGCAGACCCAGATCGACCATCCGGGTATGGTGTGGAGCCCGCTTCTCGCCGTCAGCGTCGACAGCATCAAGGCCACCGATCCCTACACTGTCGTCTTCAAGCTGAAGAAGCCGAACTCTCGCTTCCATGCCCTGTTCACAGTGCGCTGGAACGCCATCTGGATCATGCCCAAGCATGTGTTCGAAAAGGTCGAGGACCCGCTGAAGTTCGACTTCGCCAACCCGATCTCGATCAGCGCCTACAAGCTCAAGAACTACGACCCGCAGGGCAAGTGGTACATCTGGGAGAAGCGTGAGGACTGGCAGCGGACGCCGCTCGGCCTCATCGGCGAGCCCGGCCCGAAGTATGCCGCCTATGTGGACGGTGGCCCGCCGGACAAGAAGACCATTGCCCAGCTGAAGCACGAGCTCGACATCATCCACGACAACACGCCGGAAGGCATGTTCACGTTGGTCGAACAGTCGAAGTCGCTGGCCACCTGGTTCAAGGGCTTCCCCTATGCGCATCCCGATCCGACCCTGCCGGCCGTGATCTTCAATACGCAGAAGGCGCCATTCGACAACGCCGACGTGCGCTGGGCCCTTGCCCTGCTGATGGACATCAAGGCCATCGACCTCGCAAGCTACCGCGGCGCGGCAACCCTGTCGGCCATCGGTGTGCCTCCGACCGGCGTCGCGATGCCGACCTACCAGGCGCCGATGCAGGAGTGGCTGAAGAACTTCGAACTCGATACGGGCAAGAGCAAGATCAAGCCCTATGATCCGACGATCCCCTCGCAGATCGCCGACATGCTGCGCAAGCAGCCGAAGTTCAAGGACCAGATCCCGACCGATCAGACGGCGATCGACAACCAGTTCGGCTACGGCTGGTGGAAGCCCAATCCGAAGGCGGCCGGCGAGTTGCTTGAAAGAGCCGGCTTCAAGAAGTCCGGCAATCAATGGCTGCAGCCGGACGGCCAGCCCTTCCGGATTCGCCTGACCGTCGAAGGCGACTCGCGTTCGGTGTTCACCCGCGCAGGTACGCTGATCACCCAGCAGTGGAAGCAGTTCGGCATCGACGCGAAAGCGTTGCCGACGACCAATCCCTGGCAGCCGATGCAGGCCGGCGACTTCGATGCGGCCATTGCCTGGAGCGTCGAGACCTGGGGTGGCGACGCCGACATGTCGTTCTTCCTGGACAGCTGGCACTCCAGCTTCGTGGCCAAGCCTGGAGAAGTCCAGCCGGCGCGCAACTGGCAGCGCTGGTCGAGCCCGGAACTCGACAAGATCATCGAGGGCATCCGCGGGATCAGCTTCGACGATCCCAAGGGCGTGGACTACGGCATGGACTATCTGAAGCTGGTGGTGAAGGAAATGCCCACCATTCCGATGATGTCCTACAACGTGTTCGCCTCGATGGACACCACCTACTGGACGGGCTACCCGACGTTCCCGGATGATCCCTACACCGATCCGGTTCCGAACTGGGGCAACTCGCGTCTCATGATGGTCAAGCTCCGGCCGACGCAGCCCTGACGGTGGCGGGCACGCCCATCTCTCCTCCGAGGCGTGCCTTCCCTTCTTGACGGTCCGCGCGGGCTCCGGCCCGCGCGGATCACCTCGAAAGGATCGCCGGCAGCGCCGGCACTGAAAGCGGAGCTAGGGATCCCGTGGCAGCTTACCTGGTTTTCGTCGCGCGCCGTTTCGGCCAGCTGGTGCTGGTCGTCTTCCTCGGCATATCCGCGACCTTCTTCATCACCCACATGACCCCGGTCGATCCCGTCGCCGAGTCGATTTCCGCTATCACCAACTTCGGCAAGTCCGATCCGGAAGCGATCGAACTGATGCGAAAGACGCTAACCGAGCTCTACGGGCTGCAGGGTAACGTCTTCGAGCAATATGTCTCCTTCTGGTCCCGCCTCATTCGCGGCGACCTCGGCCCTTCGCTGTCAGCCTTCCCGACCCCGGTGTCGCAGATCATCTTCCGCGCGCTGCCATGGACGGTCGGGCTGATGATATCGGCGACACTGATCTCCTTCACCATCGGCAACACTCTGGGAGCGCTCGCCGGCTACTATCGTAAGAGCCGTCTGCTGAAGATCATCAGCCTCGGCCTGATCGGCCTGCAGCCGATCCCCTACTACATTCTCGCCTTCATCCTGCTGATCCTGTTCGGCTTCGTCTGGCCGGTGCTGCCGATTACCGGTGGCTACGAGATGAATGCCGACCTGACGTTGTCGTTCACTCTCGTGCTCGACATAATCCGCCACTCCATCTTGCCCGCCATGGCGCTGGTTCTTGTGGGCGCCGGCTCGTGGCTCACGGGCATGCGGGCGCTGACATCCAACATCGTCACCGAGGATTACGTGACCTTTGCCGAACTCGGCGGCGTCGGCTCGACCCGCATCCTGCGCTCCTATGTGGTGCGCAATGCCATCGTCCCGCAGCTCACCGGCCTCGCCATGTCGCTCGGCGCCATCTTCAACGGCACGGTGATCACCGAGATCGTGTTCGGCTACCCCGGCATCGGAACGCTACTGATCGATGCGGTGCACGCGGGCGACTACAGCCTCGTGCTTGGCCTCGCTTCGCTCTCGATCATCGGCGTCGCAATCGCGGTGTTTCTGATCGACATCCTCAGCCCGCTGCTCGACCCACGCATCAAGGCGGAGTGATGGCCATGTTCACGATCATTCGCGACCTCATCCGCTACAACATCGAATTCGCCATCGGCCTGTTGATCCTGCTGCTGCTGATCGCTGCCGTCATCCTTTCCTTCTTCTCGCCCTATCCGGCATCGGAAATCTACGTCGTGCCGCCGGATCTGCCGCCGGACGCCGAGTTCTGGCTGGGAACGACCTCACGCGGTCAGGACACGTTCTGGCAGCTGATGATCGGGCTCAGAAACACGTTTGGCTTCGGCGTCGCGGTGGCCTTCCTGTCGCGCATCCTGTCGCTCGTGGTCGGGCTCTCCGCCGGCTACGCCGGTGGCCGCGTCGACCGGATCCTGATGGCGATCAACGACTCCATCATGGTGATCCCGCAGTTTCCGATCCTGGTTCTGTTCTACTTCGTGCTGAAGGATGACATGAACTGGCTGATGCTGGTCCTGATCCTGTCGGCTCTCGGCTGGTCCTATGATGCCCGGCTGATCCGATCGATCGCCATGAGCCTCAGAACGCGCCCCTTCACGACGCAGAGCGTCTACTCGGGCATGAGCATGCGCAAGATCCTCGTCGAGGAGCATTTGCCCTACGTGATGCCGATCGTCTTTGCGACCACCATGAACAACATGATCTGGTCGATCGGCATGGAGATCACCCTTTCGGTGCTCGGCTTCACCGACGTCGACACTCCGACCATGGGCCAGATGATCTATTGGGCCAACTCCCACTCCGCCCTGATCTCGGGCATCTGGTGGTGGGTGGCTGCGCCCGTGGCCGCCATCGTGATCCTGTTTATCGGCCTGTTCCTGCTGTCCATGTCGATGAACGAGTACATCGATCCTCGCAGCCGCCTGAACCGGATGGGGAACTGAGCCGATGCAGACCGAATCGCTTCTCCACGCCTCCGACACTGCGGTCGAGCCGATGCTGGTCGTCGACAGGCTGAAGGCCTACTACACGACCAAGGCCTTCGGAATCGACCGCGACATCCGCGCGGTGGACGACATCAGCCTCACCGTCGCCAAGGGCGAGATCTACGGCGTCGCCGGCGAATCTTCCTCAGGGAAGACGTCGCTGATCAAGACCATCGTCGGCGCCATCCGGCCACCGCTGCACGTGGTCGGCGGCAACGTCCGCTTCAACTTCGGCGGACAGGCCCATGACGTCTACAGCCTGAGACCGGACGAGTTGCAGGCCATCCGCTGGCGGCATCTGTCCTACATCATGCAAGGGTCGATGAACGTGCTGAACCCGGTGCGCCGGATCAGGCATTCCTTCTACGACTTCGCCTTCAACCACATGGGCCTCGGTCGCACCGCCTTCTGGGACAAGGTTCGTGATCATCTCAAGAAGCTCGATCTAGATCCGGGCGTGCTCGACAGCTATCCGCATCAGCTGTCCGGCGGCATGCGCCAGCGCACCACCATCGCGCTCGCCACCGTCTGCACGCCGGAGTTCATCGTCGCCGACGAGCCGACGACGGCGCTCGACGTCATCGTCCAGCGCGATGTTCTCACCATGTTGCGCGACATTCAGCGCGATCTCGGCTCGTCCTTCCTGTTCGTCACCCACGACATGAGCGTGCACGCCACGGTGTCGGACCGCGTCGGCATCGTCTACGCCGGACGACTCGTCGAGGAGGCCGACACCCCGACGTTGTTTCGGGGGGCTCGCCACCCCTACACCCAGCATCTGGTCGCCTCGCTGCCAAAAATCGGCGACACGACACGACGGGCATCGCTGTCCGGCCGGCCGCCGAGCCTTGCCGATCCGCCGTCCGGCTGCCGTTTCCATCCGCGCTGCCCGCTGGCCATGGACATCTGTTCCAGGGAGGTGCCGGCGATGACCAACCTTACGCCACGCCATCGCGTTGCCTGCTTTGCCGTGTCGGGAGCGACATCATGAGCCTCATCCTCGACATCGACCACGTCAGCAAGACGTTCCTGCAAGGCGGTCTGCTGTCGCGCCGCTCCGTCGAGGCGGTGAAGGACATTTCCCTGCAGATCGAAGCCGAACGGCCGGAGATCCTTTCGGTGGTCGGCGAATCGGGGTCCGGCAAATCGACGCTGGCCGCCATGGTCCTGGGCCAGCAGTTGCCGACGCGTGGGCGCGTGTTGTTCGACGGCATCGACGTCGCCAGCATCCACGGCCGGGCCGAGCATCGCGCCTTCATGGCCAAGGTGCAGCCGGTGCTGCAAAACCCCTTCGAGGCCTTCAACCCCCTGAAGCGGGTCGATCGCTATCTCTTCGCCACCGCCGCCAACTTCATGTCGGCGAACGGCAGGCCAACACGCGCCGAGATCGAAGCGCGCGTCGACCAGACGCTGGTCGAAGTGGGGCTTACGCTGGCCGAGGTTCGGGGCCGCTTCCCGCACGAGCTTTCCGGTGGCCAGTTGCAGCGCACCGCCATCGCGCGAGCGCTGATCCCAGACCCGCGCCTTCTGGTGGCCGACGAGCCCGTCTCGATGGTCGATGCTTCTCTCAGGATGTCGATCGTCAACCTGTTCGGCTCGCTGCGAGACCGACTGGGGCTGTCGATCATCTATATCACCCACGACCTTGCCACGGCCTACTATATCTCGGATCGCATCATCATCATGAAGAAGGGCGAAGTGGTGGAACGGGGGAACGCGCGCGACGTGCTGGACAACCCGCAGCATCCTTACTCGATCGCCCTCAAGAACGCGGTTCTGACGCCGGAGTTCGCCTGACCGTCAGCATCCGTCGCTTCGCGCACCTGGCGCGGCCAATGACAAAACAGGCAGACACCGCTCGGTGTCTGCCTGTTCCGCTTTTCCTTTGCCACTCCCGGCAGGCAAGCCTGCCGGGATAGCTCGCTTCGCAGATCAGTCCTTGAGCGCGAAGTTGTCGAGCTTGGCGGCGTTTTCCTTGGTGATCAGCACGCAGTCCATGGAGATCTTCTCCGGCTGACCGGTCGAACCTTCCTTGAGGTACTTGTCGGCCAGTTCGACGGCATACTGGGCCTGACGGAAGGCCGGCTGCAGGCCGGTCGCATGGATCTTGCCGGCGAGGATGGCATCGCGGACATCGTTGGAGCCGTCAAAACCGGCGACCAGAACGTCCTTGCGGCCAGCGGCCTCGAGAGCGGCCATGGCGCCCATGGCCATGGTGTCGTTGCCGGAGATCACGCCCTGGATGTCCGGATTGGCCTGAAGGATCGATTCCATCTTGGAGAAGGCCTCGGTCTGGCTCCAGTTGGCGCTCTGCTGGGCGACCATCTTCATGTCGGGATACTGATCGATCACGTCATGGAAGCCCTTGGACCGCACACCGGCGTTGGTGTCGGACTCCTTGCCGACCAGCTCGACGAAGTTGCCCTTCTCGCCCATGGCCTCGACGAAGCTTTCGGCAACCAGGGTGGCGCCCTGATAGTTGTTGGAGACGATCTGGGCGACGGCAATGCCGTTGGCGTTGATCTCGCGGTCGATCAGGAACGACGGCACACCGGCATCCTTGGCCTTCTGCACGGCGGCGACGGTCGCGTCGGCACCTGCGTTGTCGAGGATGATCGCGGCGGCCTTCTGGGCAATGGCCGAGTCGATCAGGTCGTTCTGCTTATTGGCATCGTCGTCATGGCTGTAAATCGCAGCGTCGTAGCCGAGTTCCTTGGCCTTGGCCTGGGCGCCCACCGCTTCCTGCTTGAAGAAGGGGTTGTCGTGGCTGGGGGTGATGATGACGATCAGCTTGCCATCGGCGGCCAGCGCCGAGGCGGTCAGGGCGATACCGGCCAGCAGGCCGAGGGAAACCGTCTTCAGGGTTTTGCGAAGCGACATGTCTTTCTCCTCCACTAAAGCCCGCCGCACACCTCTCAGCGGGTCGCGGTTCACGTCGGGTGTCGACGGCCGCTGTCGTTGACGCCGGCCGGGACTTCGGTCGGCGTCGAAATCTCAGCCGGGTCTCAGCCAAGCCGGGCGTTGCGGGCGATGCGGCGCTGCATCTGGTCAAGGATGACCGCGCCAACGATGACGACGCCCTTGATGACCATCTGCCAGAACTCCGAGACGCCCATCATGACGAGGCCGTCGGAGAGCACGCCGATGACGAAGGCACCGACGATGGTGCCGCCGATGGTGCCGCGACCGCCCGACAGCGACGTGCCGCCAAGCACGGCCGCCGCGATGGCATTCATTTCGAAGGTCTCGCCGGACGCCGGATGCGACGCCACGAGCTGCGAAGCGACGACGAGACCGGCAATGGCAGCACAGAAGCCCGAGATCATGTAGACGGCGAGTTTGACCCGGTCGACGCTGACGCCGCTGAGCGTGGCGGCGCGCTCATTGCCGCCCACCGCGTAGATCTGGCGACCGAAGGGCGTCTTGGTGGCGACGTAGGCGGCGACACCGGCCACGACCAGCAACAACCAGATCGACAGGGGAATGCCGAGGATGGTGCCGGCACCCAAGGCCGGGAAGCCCTGATTGCCGAACTCCGGCTTGCCGATCAGGTTCGGGAAGGTGGAGCCGCCCGACATCAGCAACGCCGTACCGCGGGCAACGTAGAGCATGCCGAGCGTGGCGATGAACGGAGCCACCTGCATTCGGGTGATCAGGAGGCCATTGACCAAGCCGACGAAAGTGCCGACCAGGAGCGCGATGCCGATCACCTCCCAGACATTGGGATAGATCACCACGCCGAACATCTCGAGCGGAATGCCGTAGAGAACCAGCGCGCCGGCGACCATGCCGACCAGGCCAACGATGGCGCCGACCGAGAGATCGATGCCGCCGGTCAGGATGACGAAGGTCATGCCGATGGCCAGGAAGGCATTGATCGCCACGTGCTTGGAAACGATCACCGCATTGGCGACGCTGACGAAGTTGGGCGCCATCAGACTGAAGAAAACGACGACGGCGATCAACGCGATGAAGGTCCTGAGCTTCAGGAGCAGAAGGAGCAGCGTGGACTGTCCCTTGGGCGCTTCGGCCGCCGGTGTTGCAACTGTGTTGGTCATGGTCACTGATCCTGAACCGGGTGGTCGTGAGCGGGTACGGCGTGCCCCTTGGTGGACGCGCGAACGATGACCTCGTCGGTCGCCTCGTGGTCGGGGAGGTCGGCTGTGATCCGCCCCTGCGACATCACCAGCACACGGTCGGACACCGCGTGAACCTCCTTGAGGTCTGAGGTTGCGAAGACCACAGCGAGGCCCTGATCGGCCAGTTCGCGCATGGTGCGGAACACCTCTTCCTTGGCGCCGATATCGATGCCCCGGGTGGGCTCGTCCAGGAGGAGCACCCTTGGCTCGGTCATCAGGCTCTTGCCGATGACCACCTTCTGCTGGTTGCCGCCTGACAGGGACGTGATGGGCGTTTCCGGCGACGGCGCCTTGATGCGCAGCGAGCGGAACAGAGCGTCGATCGCCTTGCGTTCGGCGCCGTTCTGCACGGTGAAGAGCTTGGTGACCTTGGCGAGACTGGCAAGCGACAGGTTCTTGCCGACGGTGAGGTTCTGCACCAGTCCGTCACGCTGCCGATCCTCCGGGACAAGGAACAGGCCGGCGGCAATGCGCCTGGATACCGGAAGCTGATCGATTGCCCGGCCTCCGATGGTGACTTCGCCGCGCGCGTCGGCCCTGAGGCCGAACAGGCTTTCGAAGAGCTCGGAGCGGCCGGCGCCCAAGAGGCCGTAGATGCCGACGATCTCGCCGGCCCGGAAGTCGACGCTGACATCATCGACGAGATAACCGCCACCCACGCGCGGCAGCTTCAGGTTCCGAACCGAGAGCACGGGCTCACCGACCTTCACCTCTCGTTGCTGACGCTTGGCAAACTCGGAGGTGCCGAGCATCTGGCGAATGATCCAGGGAATGGTTGCCTCACCCTTGGGCGCACTTGCCTGGAAATGGCCGTCGCGCAGCACGGTGAAGTAGTCGCCGATACGGACGAGTTCCTCGAGGCGGTGGGAGATGTAGATGATAGCAACGCCCGACTTCTTCAGCTCGGCGATGACACGGAACAAAACCTCCACCTCGGAAGCCGACAGCGCCGACGTCGGCTCGTCCATGATCAGCACACGGGCGTCGTCGGCCAGCGCCTTGGCGATCTCCACGATCTGCTGCTCGCCGATCCGAAGGTCGTCGACCAAGGTGTCGGGATCGATGTTGTGCTCAAGGCGGGCGAGCAGTTCCTTCGCCCGCTCGCGTTGGCGCGGCATGTCGATGTGGACGCCGCCCTTGGTCATGTCGCGGCCAAGGAAGATGTTCTCGGTGACGCTGAGGTTGGGGCAGAGATTGAGCTCCTGGAAGACGATGCCGATGCCCTTCTTCGCCGCGTCGAGCACGGAGGAAAACCGCACTTCCTCGCCGCCCATCATGATGCGACCGGAGGTGGCCTGATCGACGCCGGCGAGGATGCGCATCAGCGTCGACTTGCCGGCTCCGTTCTCGCCGATCAGCACGTTCACCGAGCGCTCATAAACGTCGAAATCGACGTCTTCCAAGGCAATGGTACCAGGGAAGACGCGGGTCATCTTCTCGGCGCGAAGAATGACCTCCGGTGCGTCGGACCGCTCCAGCGCACTCATTCTCCGCCTCCCGCAGGACCGATCAGAACCGGAGTCAGCAGTATCTTGTCAGTGGCCGAGTTGAGCGAGAAGGTGCCGGAGTAGGCGATCGTCTGACCGGGAGCCAGCCCATCGGCGACCGATTTGAGATCGGCGACGACGCGGCCATTGAAAGCGCGGCCAACCTCGGCGAACTCAAGCTGATTGGTGAAATTCTGGAAGTTGATGAAGGGCATGGCATCGCGCAGCGAGTTGCCCTTGATCACCGGACCGATCTGGATGGTGACCGGCACAGGCCCCTTCGCGGTCGCAACGTCGATCAACAAGGTGCCGGCGCGCGAGGCGGTGTTCTTTTCCTTGATCACCGCCGTACCCTTGACGACGAAGCTCCAGGGACTGCCCTCTTCCGCGGGGCGATGGCCGAACTCCTGACCCGCCTTGTCGAGGCCACCCTCGATGGCAGTGATCACCGTCTCGATCGGAAACGCCTTGTCGCCGACGACCGGCATGACCTCGCCATCCCAAAGCTTGGTCACATAGTCGACGCCATTGAACTTCTGTTGGGCCGCCTCGGACTCACTCTGGATCGGCAGGATCTTGCAGCCGGCCAATGCCACTGCCAACACGCCGGCAACGATGAGACGCCTTGAAAGCACTAGGCCGTCCTGGCCGCGAGGAGCGGCGAACGACTGGTTGTCGGCCGCGTCGGCGAAAGGCCAACGCGACGCAGCATGATCTGGCATGCTCATCCTCCCTAGGGTCGCGGGGATCTCCGTCCCGAACCTCATGTTTCGATTATTTTCGTTTTCTATCGTTTGTCAACGGATCATTCGCACCCGCAGACCGCCATTTGGCGGAGCGGCATAAGCTGGACGAAATTTTCCGCCGACTTCCGCGATTCGGCCTAAAGAGAGGTCCGCCTTCCTGATCAGGAGTCGTCCGTCGCAACACCAATGATCACGAGATCGAGCGCTACTAGACAAAAGTCGATAATATTCGAAAGGTAGCAAGCCAGCCAAAACTCGCCACAGGCGAGCAGCCAAGCCCCCACGACATGACAAGGAGACCGCCGACATCATCGTGACGGCGCAGCGCAAAGCCCAGGCGAGAATGACGCCGACCGACGAGAATCCAGCTAGCTGGAGAGCGAGATCAGGTGGCGACGATCAGCTCGATGCCCCGGCGCTCGAATTCCTTGGCATCGCTATCGGCGATGCCATCGTCAGTCACGAACGAGTGGATCACGTCGAGATTGCCGAGCCGCGTAAAAGACGTTCGGTTGATCTTGGACGAGTCGGCGACGAGATAGACGTGGGCGGCGGCCTTGATCATCGCTTCCTTGAGCTGAAGATCGGCAAAGCTGGGGTAGGTAAGCCCGGCGTCGACAGATACGCCGGCCGTCGCGAGAAACAGTTTCGAAGCGAAGATGTTGCGGAAGTACTCGACCGACTTATCGCCCGAGAGCGACAGCGTCGGCGCCTTGAACTGGCCGCCGGGCATATGCACGGCATAGCCGGGGACGGCACCAAGAATGATGGCGATATTGAGCGCGTTGGTGATGACTGTCAGATTTTCGCGGGTCGTCAGGCGTTGGGCGATCTCGGTGGTGGTGGAGCCAGCATCGAGAATGATCGTCTCATTATTCTTCACCAGCGACGCCGCCTTGGCGCCGATCTTCCGCTTGCGATCCATGTTCTCGATGTGCTGCAGCGACATGGTGCCGACTTGCTGCTGCACGGTCTTCAGATAGGCGCCGCCGTGTTCGCGCAGGATATGACCTTCCTGCTCGAGCCGCTCCAGATCCTGCCTGATCGTGGCTTCCGATACCTTGAAGGCCTGCGACAGCTCGCGTACGCGGGCGCTGCCTTCCTCCTGAAGCCATTCGAGAATCTTCATGCGACGCGGTTCGGCCAGAAGCCCTGTGAAAGCGGGCGATTCCGCCGCGGCTCCGCCGCGCTTGCCGGCGGCGCCCGCGTCCGTTCCGCGACCATTCGATGCTTCAGTCACCATGGAAACCTTCGCTTTCTTGCGATCCTTATAACTCCGATTTCCGGCCGGCGGCCAAACTTTTTGCCATATCGGCCGGATGAAGAATGGATCGGCGGCATGTCGGCTCAGTGAACGGGGAAAAACCCTATTGACAAAACGCCCCCCAAAAAACATCATCAAACGAAAGAAAGCGATAAAAATCGAAAACTGAATTCGTGTCGACGCAAGCATCGTCGGCGGGAGGATGGAATGACGGACAAGTTCAAGCGCGAAGTAACCCTCGGCCTGGTGGTTGGCAGCCGGCAATTCTTCAACGGCGCCCCTTGCATCAAGGCGCGCAACGATCTGGAAGCCCAGGCGGCCCGCCTCGGCATTCGGACACTGATGCCCCCGGTGGACGCCACCGTGAACGGGGCGGTGCAGACGCGCGATGATGCCAAGCTCTATGGTCGCTTCTTTGCCGCCCACAAAGGCGAGATCGACGGCCTCGTCATCTCGCTCGCCAACTTCGGCGACGAGATCGCCATCATCGAAATGGTGATGGCCGCCAGCCTGGGCGTCCCCATCCTCTTGCAGGCCTGCAACGACGAGTTCGACAAGGTCGACGTCAAGAGCCGCCGAGACGCCTTCTGCGGCAAGATCTCCGTCGCTAATAACTTCTACAATTACGGCATTCCCTTCACCGAGACGACCAGCCATACCTCCGACCTCGACGGCGAGGAGTTCGGCAGCGATCTCGACACCTTCGCCCGCGTCTGTCGCACGGTGCGCGGCCTCAGCCATGCTCGTATCGGCGCCATCGGCGCCCGTACGGCGCCGTTCCAGACCATGCGCTATTCGGAGAAGCTGCTCCAGGCCATGGGCGTCACCGTGGTACCGGTCGACCTCTCGGAGATCATCGGGCGCGCCAAGGCGATCGACGACAACGCCGCCAGCGTCAAGGACAAGCTCGAAGCCATCGGCGGGTACGGCAAGATCGACGCCCATATCCGTCCCGAGCAGGTTCTGAAGCAGGCCAAATGGGGCATCGCCATCGACGAGTGGATGGGCGAGAACGACTGCGACGCCTCGGCGATCCAGTGCTGGCGGTCGCTGCAGGACAACTATGGCTGCGCCACCTGCCTTTCCATGAGCATGATGGGCGAAAAGCTGATGCCCAGCGCCTGCGAAGTGGACGTGCTCGGCACGCTGTCGATGTACGCGCTGACGCTCGCCGCCGGCCAGCCGGCCGCCATCCTCGACTGGAACAACAACTACGGCTACGACCCCGACAAGTGCGTCGGCACCCACTGCGGTAACTATCCGAAGAGCTTCTTCGGCGACACGCCCAATATCGGCGAACTCGACGTGCTCGGAGAGACCATTGGTCGCGACAAGTGCTTCGGCGCCGTCAAGGGCAAGGTGAAGGCGGGGCCGATGAGTTTCCTGCGCTTCTCCTCCGACGACCTCAACGCCACCATCAAGGCCTACGTGGGCGACGGTCAGTTCACCGATGATCCCTACGGCATGGACGGCGGCATCGCGGTGATTCAGGTCGAGAAGCTGCGCCAGCTTCTGAAGGTCGTGACGCAGAACGGCTTCGAGCATCACGTCGCCATGGTGCGTGGCCAGGTGGCGGGCGTCGTCGAGGAAGCGGTCAGCCGCTACATGAAGTTGCCCATCTACCATCACAACGGCGAGGTCGCGCCGACGCTCGGCCTCAAGGCTTTCTGTTGACGGCCAGCCGGCCGCAACCCGGAGAATACGACATGTCCCTTTCAACCGCCTCGGCGCCGGTTTCCGGCGCCGACAGGATCGACATGGTCCGCGCCAGGGCACTCAGCATCCGTCGCAGTGCCTTCACGATGGTCCACGAGGCTCAGCTCGGCCATCCCGGCGGCGACTTCTCGGCGGCCGACATCCTGGCGACGCTCTACTTCGGCGTCTTGCGTTATGACCCCAACGAGCCGCGCCATCCGGACCGCGACCGCTTCATCATGAGCAAGGGGCATTGCACCGGCGCCTTCTATTCGGTGCTGGCGCAGGCGGGCTTCTTTCCGGAAGCCCAACTCAAGACCTACATGCAGCCGCTTTCAAAGCTGAACGGCCACCCCAACCGCAACTATCTGCCGGGCATCGAAACCAATACCGGCCCGCTCGGGCACGGCCTGCCGGTCGCCGTCGGCATTGCCATCGCCGGCAAGCTCACCGCCAAGGACTACCGCACCTTCGTGCTTACCGGCGACGGCGAACTGCAGGAAGGCTCCAACTGGGAAGCGGCCATGGCCGCCGGCCACCGCAAGCTCAACCGGCTTACCGTCATCGTCGACCGCAACCGTCTGCAGCAGGGCGACCGTACCGAGGCGACCAACGGCCTCGACCCGCTCGATGACAAGTGGCGCGCCTTCGGCTTCCATGTCGAGATGATCGACGGCCACGACCACGCCGCCCTGCTCGACGTGCTCGGCGCCGATCCCGAGAGCCGCGACAAGCCGCTCTGCGTCATCGCCAACACCATCAAGGGCAAGGGCGTGTCCTTCATGGAAGACAACGTCTCCTGGCACCACGGCGTCCCCACCGACGAACAGTTCGCCCAGGCGATGAAGGAGCTCATCTGATGTCGGCCGCCACCAAGACCAACGAAGGCCTCCACGACTGCCGCGACGCCTTCTCGAAGACGCTGGAAGCGCTGGCCGAGGCCGACGACCGGGTGGTCGCCGTCGTCAACGACAGCGTCGGCTCCTCCAAGCTCGGCGGCTTCAAGAAGCGCTGGCCCGAACGGCTCGTCAACGTCGGCATCGCCGAGCAAAACATGGTCGGCGTCGGCGCCGGCCTTGCCAACGGCGGGCGCATTCCCTTCGTCTCCTGCGCCTCCTGCTTCCTGACCGGGCGGGCGCTCGAACAGGTGAAGGCCGACGTCGCCTACTCCAACACCAACGTCAAGCTGTGCGGCCAGTCGCCCGGCATCGGCTATGGCGAACTTGGCCCCACGCACCATTCGATCGAGGATCTCGCCTGGCTGAGGCCACTCGCCAACCTGATCACCATCGTGCCGTCCGACCCTTGGGAAACCGAACAGGCCATTCGCTTCGCGGCGGCCTACGAAGGCCCGGTGTTCATCCGCGTCAGCCGCTATCCGGTGCCGGCGCTCGAGCACAGGATCGATCGCATTGAGCCGGGCAAGGCGGAGGTGATGCGCGAGGGCACCGACGTCGCCATCCTCGCCAACGGCGTCATGCTGCACAAGGCGCTTCGGGCGGCCGAGGTGCTGGCGGACGGCGGCGTGTCGGCCCGCGTGGTCAACATGGCGTGGATGAACCCGCTCGATATCGAGGCGATCGTCGATGCCGCCGGAACCGGTGCCGTCGTCACGGTCGAGGAAGCCAGCGTTCGCGGCGGCCTGGGCGGCGCCGTGGCCGAGACGCTCGCGCTTCGCCGCCCCGTCCCAATGGAGATGGTCGGCTTCCCCGGCTTCGTGCCCACGGGTACCGTCGATTTCCTGTTCGATCATTTCGGCCTCACCGCGGCCGGTATCGCCGCGGCAGCGCGAAAGGCGATCAGCCGCAAGGGGTGACGATGGACAACGCTCTCGTCCTGGCCATCGACCAGGGTACCACCAATACCAAGGCGCTGCTCGTCGACAGGTCGGGAGCGGTGATCGCCTCCGCGTCCCGGCCGATGACCGTCGATTATCCGCAGCCAGGCTGGGCCGAGCAATCGGCCGACGCCATATGGGCGGCGGTCAAGGCAGTGGTCGACGAACTGGCCACCCATTCTCGGGCCGGAGACGTTGTTGCCGTCGCCGTCTCCAATCAGCGCGAATCCATCGTGGTCTGGGATGCCAGTACGGGCAAACCGCTTGCACCTTGCATCATCTGGCAGTGCCGTCGCACCGCGTCGACATGCGAGTCGTTGATTGCCGCCGGCCACGGCGACTTCGTCGAGGCCCGTACCGGCCTCGGCATCAACCCGCTGTTCCCTGCCAGCAAGATCGGCTGGATACTCGATCGCGTTCCCGATGGCCGCGCTCGCGCGGCGACGGGCGCAATCCGCGCCGGCACCATCGACAGCTGGCTGCTTTGGAACTTCACCGGCGGATCGGTTCATGCGACCGATCACTCCAATGCCAGCCGGACCCAGCTCTTCGACACGGAAAAGCTTGTCTGGAGCGACGAGCTCTGTGATCTGTTCGGCGTGCCGAAGGCCATGATGGCCGACGTGAAATCCTCCGACAGCCGCTTTGGCGAGACGTCGGCCAATTCGACAGCCCTGCCGGCCGGCATTCCCATCCACGGCATGATGGGCGACTCCCACGCTGCGCTATTCGGCCACGGCGTGCGCGAACCAGGCACCGTCAAGGCGACTTACGGCACTGGCACGTCGCTGATGTCGTTGGTGCCGAAGCGCGTTCGCTCACGCCACGGCCTGTCCGGCACCATAGCCTGGAGCCTCGGCGACCGGGTGTGGCACGCCCTTGAGGGCAACATCTCGGTCTCCGGCCAGACGGTCGCCTTCATGGCGTCGCTCCTGGGGCTCAAGGATGCCGCCGCAATTGCCGACCTCGCCATGACGGTGCCGTCCAGCAACGGCGTCACCTTCATCCCGGCGCTGGTCGGGCTCGGGGCGCCGCATTGGCGCAACGACGTCCGCGGGGAGATTTCCGGTCTCGCGCTCGGCACCCAGCCGGCCCATCTGGCCCGAGCCGCCATCGAGGCGGTGGCTTTCCAGGTCGGTGACGTGTTCGCGGCCATGGAAGCCGACATCGGGGCGCCGCTCTCCGGCCTGTCCGTCGATGGCGGTGCATCGCGCAACGACTTCCTGATGCAGTTCCAGGCCGACATTCTCGACAGACCGCTCCGTCGCGGCAAGTTCCCCGAGGTGAGCGCTCTCGGAGCCGCTTCGGTGGCTTTCCATGGCCTTGGACTTGCGATGAAGGACAGCGACGAAGGGCAGACGCTGTTTGCACCGATCATGCCCGCCGAGGCTCGCGAAGCGCACCTCGCCGGCTGGTGCAAAGCGGTCGACCATCTTCTCGCCTGACGAACGACGCAGGCAGGCTTTCAATCAAGCGGCGGGGCGGTCCAAAGGATCAGCCCCGCCGTTTCGCGTCGGACGTCATGCCGGACGAGGCGCCTGAAGCAGATGTCGGTTATCAGCTTTTAGTCTAGCCACCCCTCTCCTCCCAGCCTCGACTCCTTTGGGGTGGTTCAAAAAATAATGAGTGAAAACCTGTATTGCCAAGGACATGGCAACACAGCCGGCAAACCCAGCACCACCCGACCGTGCGTGTTTGGAAAAATGTTTTCTCATATTGACTTGCCCTAAGAGAAAAGGTTTTTTCATCGCCAACGAACAAGGGGAGGAGAAACTGAGCGCCACCGGAGGCAAACGCGGACGGGTCACGATCCACACCGTGGCGGCGCTGGCGAACGTGTCGATCTCGACCGCTTCCAAGGCGCTCAACGACAGTGGCCGGATGAGCCCCGAGACGCGGGAGCGGGTGAAGAAGGTGGCGCTGGAGGTCGGCTTCCGACCAAACGCGCTGGCGCGGGGGCTGATCACCAAGCGCAGCTTCACCATCGGCCTTCTGACCAACGACACCTACGGTCGTTTCACCCTGCCGGTGATGGCCGGCATATCCGAGGAGTTGGTGGGACACGGCGTGTCGGTCTTTCTGTGCGCCATAGAGGACGACCCGGAACGGGCACGCGTTCATGTCGATGCCATGCTCGACAAAAGTGTCGACGGGATCATCGCGTCGGGCAAGCGCCTCGACCGGCAACTGCCCGTCGACCTATCTGGTCTTCCAGTGCCGGTGGTCTACGCCTTCACCAAGGGAGCAACCGATGGCGTTACGCTCCGGTCCGACGATGAACAAGGAGCCCGGCTTGCCGCCCGGTGCCTGATCGACGCCGGTTGTCGGCGGATCGTTCACGTGACCGGCCCCAAGACTTTCCAGTCGGTGCGAGAACGCGCCGATGCCTATCGTACCGCGATCGACGGGCCGCCGGAGGTGCTGCACGGCATTTGGGCGGAAGCCTGGGGACACGAAGCGGTGGCGCAACTCTGGGAGCGCGGCGGAGAGAAGCCGGACGGCATCTTCTGCGGCAACGACCAGATCGCACGCGGCGTCGTCGACGGGCTGCGCGAGCGTGGCGTCAGGGTTCCGGAAGACGTGGCCGTGGTCGGCTTCGACAACTGGGAAATCGTGGCGGCCCAGACGCGGCCGCCGCTGACGACGGTGGACATGAACCTCAGGACACTCGGCCGGGAAGCCGGTCGGCTCATCCTGGCCATGTCGGAAGGCCGCGAGGTGCAGTCGGGCATTCGCAAGCTGCCCTGCTCACTGGTGGTGCGCCAATCATGCCGGGGCGCGGAAGCCCTGGCTGGAACCTGATTTTCGCGGGTAGAGGACCCCGCTTAGGAGGAGAGAGCAATGAGAGTCAACAAGCTGCTGGCCGCGGCCAGCCTCGTCACGTTCTGTTTCGCCGCTGGCGCGGCGCAGGCCGAAACGCTTCAGATGTGGGTTCGCAGCGGTATCGGCGCCTCGTTCACCAAGCTGGTCGAGGCCTACAACGCCAGCCACGACGACAAGATCCAGATGACGGAGGTCCCCTTCTCCGAGCTGGTGCAGAAGTATGCCACGGCCATCGCTGGCGGGCAGGCGCCCGACGCCCTGTCCCTCGACCTGATCTACAATCCGGCCTTCGCAGCCGCCGACCAGCTCGAGGATCTGACCGACTGGGCCAAAGCCCTTCCCTATTTCTCCGCGCTGTCGCCAAGCCACGTCAAGCTTGGCACCTATGAGGACAAGATCTATGGCCTGCCGCTGTCGGTCGAAACCTCGGTGTTCGCCTGGAACAAGGACCTTTACAAGAAGGCCGGGCTCGATCCGGACAAGGCCCCGACCACCTGGGAAGAGATCTCCGAGAATGCCAAGAAGATCCGGGGCCTCGGTGACGACACCTACGGCTTCTACTTCTCCGGCGGCGGCTGCGGTGGCTGCATGATCTTCACCTTCATGCCGCTCACATGGGGCGCCGGCGCGGACATCCTGTCGGAAGACGGAAAGACGGCGACGCTCGACACGCCCCAGATGCGCAAGGCGGTCGACTATTACCGCGAGATGGTCAAGGCGGACGTGGTGCCGCCGGGTGCCGCCTCGGATACCGGCACCAACTTCCTGTCGATCACCAATGGCAAGATCGGCCAGCAGAATCTTGGCGCCTTCGCCATTGGCACGCTCGTTACCGAGCATCCGGACATCCATTTCGGCGTGTCGTTGATCCCGAGCGTCGACGGCAAGACGTCGTCCTTCGCCGGCGGTGACAACTTCGTCATCACCAAGGGTTCGCCGCGCGCCGACATCGCCAAGAACTTCCTCGAGTACGCCTATTCGCTTGAAGGACAGAAGGTGATGGCGAAATACGGCAGCCTGCCGACCCGTTCGGACATCGCCGCCGAGGTGCTGAAGGATCTCGATCCGCGTATGCAGGTGGGCGTCGACGCCATCGCCGTCGCCAAGACGCCCTACACGCTGCAGTTCAACGACCTGATCAACAGCGCCAACGGTCCGTGGGCCTCGTTCACCAACGCCGCCATCTTCGGTGACGACGTCGACGACGCCTTCGCCACTGCCCAGGAAGAGATGCAGAGCATCATCGACAACGCCCAGTAAGGGCATCTTGCGACCTGTCGGCCGGAAGACAGCCTTCCGGCCGGCCTCTCGAAGCGACATCGTCCCCCGAGGGTCGACGTTTCCACTCCCCAATACCACTCATTCGCCAAACGGCATGGTTGTGAACCCTGCTGGCGAATGACCAGAAGAGCGGCAGCAATGACCTTTGCCGACAACGTCCCAACACCTTCCGTCAAGCGGCGTCCCAAACGTCGATCGCAATGGAAGGGACTTCTTTACATCGCACCCGCCATGGCGCTGGTGATTGTCTTCTTCATCCTTCCGGTGCTGTTCACCTTCTGGATGAGCCTCCACAAGTGGCCGTTGCTCGGCGCGCCCCGGTTCATCGGGCTCGGCAACTACATCCGGATGTTCTCCGACACGCGCTTCTATTCGGCGCTGGGCTTCACCGCCTACTATACGGTGATCATCACCATTGCGATCTTCGCTCTCGCCTTTCCACTCGCAATATTCGTCGAGCGGCAGCGGAAGTTGGTCGGAGTCTATCGGACGGCGATCTTCATGCCGGTGGTGGTGGGCCTTGCCTCGGCATCTCTGCTTTGGGTTTGGTTCGCCAATGTCGACAGCGGTTTTCTCAACCCGCTTCTCGCCTGGCTCGGGATCGTCGACCTCAAGACCAACTTCTTCGCCAGCTTCGACAGCGCTTTCTTCATCGTCTGCCTGATGGTGGTCTGGAAGGTGGCCGGCTTCACGATGATCATCCTGCTCACCGGCCTGCAAGCCATTCCGACCGAGCTCGGAGAGGCGGCGCGTATCGACGGCGCCAACCGCTGGAAGCGCTTCTTCTATGTGACGCTGCCCCTGATGCGAAAGACCATGGCGTTGTCGCTGATCCTGTCGGTGACCGGTTCGATCCTCGCTTTCGACCAGTTCTACATCATGACGGCCGGCGGACCGCAGAACAAGATGATCTCGGTGGTCTACTACATCTTCAATCAGTCCTTCGTCTCTTTCAACCTTGGCTACGGCGCGGCCATGTCGCTCGCGCTCCTGGTCATCCTGGTGCTGATCAGCATCTTCCAGCTCTGGCTGCTGCGTGTCGGGGAGGAGCGGGCGTGACCACCAAGAAAGAAATTCGCGCGCGGCGAGCCCTGTTTGGCGCCGGCAGCTACCACGGAACCGGCATCCTGCTCGCCGTGTTCTTCCTGGCGCCGTTCGTCATCACCATCCTCTCATCGTTCCGTCACGGCACGGAAGCGCGGCTACCGCCGATCCCACCATGGCCGACCAACGGCTTCAGCCTCGACGCCTATCGCAGCCTCGACAGTTTCGGTGCCGGCGTCTGGCAGCACACGCTGAACTCGGCGGCGGTAGCGATCGGCACGGCCGTGTTGACGGTGATCGTTAGCCTGCTCGCCGGCTACGGCTTCTCGCGCTACCGCTTCATGTTCAAGAACGCCCTGTTCGTGCTGATCATCGCGACGTTGATGATCCCCTTCCAGTCGATCCTGACGCCGCTGTTCATCATCCTCGCCAAGCTGGGCCTCAACAACTCGCTGATCGGCCTGACGCTGGTCTACGTGACGCTGCAGCTCCCCTTCTCGGTGTTCATGATGCGCAACGCCTTCGACGCCGTGCCGAAGGAGATCGAGGAAGCCGCCCGCATCGACGGCGCCCGCGATCTCAAGCTGCTCGTCCGCGTGCTGCTGCCGCTGGTGCTGCCGGGCATCGTTACCGTAGCGATCTTCGCCTTCCTCAATTCCTGGAACGAGTTCCTCGCAGCCCTCGTGCTCCTGTCGGACAACAGCAAGTTCACGCTGCCGATCCTGATCTCGGCGGTGCGCGCCGGCCGGCTCGGCGCCATCGATTGGGGCGCGGTCCAAGCCGGCGTCACCGTGATGAGCGTCCCCTGCCTGTTCGTCTTCCTGCTTCTGCAACGCTACTACATGCGCGGCCTGATGGCCGGCGCCGTGAAGTGACATTTCCCCTCATTGGAAATCAGATCATGACCAAGACCAAGAGAGACCGTCAGTTCCGCCCCGTCCCCGTGCCGTCCGTCGTGCTCGGCGGCCTGTTCGGCGCCCGTCAGGATGCCGTTTGCGATACGACGGCCGAAACCTTGCTGGATCGCTGCGTCCAGGCCGGCATGCTGAAGGCGATCGACGTCGACCAGCCGAGCCCGGGCGTCGTCATTCCCTACCACTCGATGAGCCCGACCGTGCCGGCCACCGAGCACAAGGCCATGGTGTCGACGCAGATGTTCTGGGACAGCGATCTCGGAAAGTCGATCGAGACAGTCGCCTATTCGCTCTATCGCAAGCCCAACCCGAAGCTCGAGGCTCGCGTCGACGCCATCGTCGATCTCTACGGCAAGCTGCAACGGGAAGATGGCTACCTCAACTCTTGGTACCTGCGCGTCGTGCCGGGCCGCGAATGGACCAACCTCCGCGACACGCACGAACTCTATTGCGCCGGACACCTGATCGAGGGCGCCGTCGCTTATTATCAAGCCACCGGCAAGCGCAAGCTGATGGACATCATGTGCCGCTACGTCGACCACATCATCGACAAGTTCGGTCACGGCCCGAACCAGATCGCCGGCTACTGCGGACATGAAGAGATCGAGCTGGCGCTGGTCAAGCTCGCCCGCGTCACCGGCGAGCAGAAGTACATGGACCTTTCCAAGTATTTCATCGACGAGCGGGGAACCGAGCCGCACTATTTCGACATCGAGGCCCAGCGCGATGGTCGCGATCCCAAGAACTTCGTCTTCGGATCCTACCATTACAACCAGTCGCACCAGCCGGTACGCGAGCAGACCAAGGTCGTCGGGCACGCCGTACGTGCCATGTATCTCTATTCGGGCATGGCCGATATCGCCACCGAGTACAGTGACGACACGCTGACCAGCGCTCTCGAGACTCTCTGGGACGATCTCGTCACCAAGCAGATGTACGTCACCGGCGGCATTGGGCCGGCGGCGGCCAACGAGGGGTTCACCGACTACTACGATCTGCCCAACGAAAGTGCCTATGCCGAGACATGCGCTTCGGTCGGTCTCGTGTTCTGGGCGAACCGGATGCTCGGCCGCGGTCCCAACCGGCGCTTTGCCGACATCATGGAAATCGCGCTCTACAACGGCTCGCTCTCCGGTCTGTCGCTCGACGGCAAGACCTTTTTCTACGAGAACCCCCTCGAGAGCGCCGGCAAGCATCACCGCTGGGTGTGGCATCGTTGCCCGTGCTGCCCGCCCAACATCGCCCGTCTCGTCGCCTCGGTCGGCTCCTACATGTACGCCGTCGCCAAGGACGAGATCGCCGTGCATCTCTACGGCGAGAGCTCGGTGAAGGCCGAAGTGGCCGGCGCCAAGGTCGAACTCAGCCAAGCCACGCGCTATCCGTGGCATGGCGCGGTGCGCCTGTCCCTGAAGGTGGAAAGGCCGACCCGGTTCGCCCTCTCCCTGCGGATACCCGGTTGGGCCAAGGGCGCCAAGCTGTCGATCGACGGAGGAGCGGTCGACCTCGACTCGGTCATGGTGGACGGCTACGCGCGCATCGAACACGAGTGGACAGGTAGCGAAGTCATCGACCTCGAACTGCCGCTGATCCCGCGCGCCCTCTGGGCCGATCCGCGCGTTCGCCAGGATACCGGCCGTTTCACGCTGATGCGCGGGCCGCTGGTCTACTGCGCCGAGGGCGTCGACAACGGCGAAGGCCTCAACGCCTTCACCGTCACCGGCGATCCGGCGCGCGCCAGCGAGAGCGTTATGGAAGCGCTCGGCGGCGCCGTTGCGCTCGATATCGAAGCGACGCGCGACGTCAGTACGGGGTTCGACGGCTCGCTCTACCGTGAGGCGCCCCCCGCGACGGAGCCCGCCAAGGCACGCTTCGTGCCTTACCACCTCTGGGACAACCGCGAGCCCGGCGAGATGCTCGTCTGGATGCGCGGCGGCCCGAAGAAGACCGGAGCGTGACGACCATGGCCGACACAGGCGTTCAACTGACCGAGGTGCGCAAGAGCTATGGCTCGATGGAGGTCATCCACGGCGTCGACCTCTCGATCCCCGACGGCGCTTTCGTGGTGTTCGTCGGGCCGTCCGGCTGCGGCAAGTCGACCCTCTTGCGCATGATCGCCGGCCTCGAGGAGGTGACAGACGGCGAGATCGCCATCAAGGGTCGAGACGTTACCGACGTCGATCCGTCGCAGCGCGGCATCGCCATGGTGTTCCAGAGCTATGCGCTCTACCCGCACATGACGGTGCGCGACAACCTTGCCTTCGGGCTCAAGATGCAACGCACCGACAAGGCGGTGATCGACGAGCGGGTCGCGGCAGCCGCCGCCATCCTGAAGATCGAACAGCTTCTCGACCGCCGTCCCGGCCAGCTTTCTGGCGGCCAGCGGCAACGCGTCGCCATCGGTCGGGCCATCGTGCGCCAGCCGGAGGTGTTTCTGTTCGACGAACCGCTGAGCAACCTCGATGCCGAGTTGCGTGTCTCCATGCGCGTCGAGATTGCCCGGCTGCACCGCGAACTCGGCAATACCATGATCTACGTGACGCACGACCAGACCGAGGCGATGACGCTCGCCGACGTGATCGTCGTGCTGCGCGATGGGCGGGTGGAACAGGCAGGATCGCCCCGCACGGTCTACGAAGACCCCGACAATGCCTTCGTTGCCGGCTTCATCGGCTCGCCCCGCATGAACCTCCTCGACGCCGTCTGGCAGGGCGATCGCAAGGTGGAGCTTGCCGGCCGGACCGAGGAGGCGACCATCGTCGGCGCCGGATTGACGCCGGGCGACAAGGTAACCTTCGGCCTGAGGCCGGAGCACCTGATCGTCGGCGCTGTCGGCGGCATCGAGGCGCATGTCGACGTGCTCGAGTACCTCGGCGGCACGCGCTATCTCTACTGCCAACTGACCGACGGCCAGCCACTGATCGTCGAGTACCGGGACGGACCGGACGTCCGCTCCGGCGACACCATCACACTCGGCTGCCCGCCGGATCGTCGCTACATATTCAACGAAAGCGGATCACGCATCCGCTGACCTCTCCTCCGAACTCCAAGAGGCAACTCGGCCCGCGATCCCCCTCGCGGGCCGCTTTTCGTCGTAGCGGCGGGCAGAAAGAGTTGCGGGGATTGTCATCTTTCCTGTTCGGTAACCCCAATTTATTCTAATCCTCTCGAACGAGGCGCCGGAACCAAGCCGGCCATCGTCCGTTGTGTGAGTTGGAAGGGGCGTTTCATGCGGGCCAAAGGGAAGACGTTACCCCCGACGACCGCCCGCCTTGTGGCCATGACCGCGGCGCTGCTTTCGGTTCCCCTGTTGTCAGGCGAAGCCATCGCCTTCGAGCTTTTCGGCCATCGCTTTTTCGAAGCGGAACCCGACCCGGACATTTCGCCCGACGCCCAGCGCTACACCGTTGCGATCGATACGGTCGGCGCTGACGACGATTTGCACACAGCAGTTCTCGCCGCCTCGGCTCTCTGGTCCGGCCGCGACGAAACGCCACCGCCCTCGACGGCCGCCTTCCTCAGTCGCGTCAATGCCGAGTATGGGCGGATCACCGCCGCCCTCTACAGGGCGGGGCATTATGGTGGCGCCATCGAGATCACGATCGATGGTCGCGACCCCGATTCCATTGCCCCGGATGCGACCTTGCCGCAGCCCGTGAAGGTCGCGATGCGCGTGACACCGGGACCGCTCTTCCGCTTCGGCAAGGTGGAGATCACCGGCGCGCCCCCGCTTGGTCCTGAAGACGCCGACTTCAAGAAGTCGACGCCGACGGAGATCGGGTTTGCCGCCGGCAAGCCGGCGCGGGCTGGCGCCGTGACCGGGTCGGAGAAGCTGCTGATCGACGCCTGGCGCCGCCGCGGCCATCCGCTCGCCAGTATCGTCAAACGCGACACCATCGCCCAGCACGATACGTCGACGCTCGATGTGGCGATCACGGTCGATCCAGGTCCCGCCGCCACCTTCGGGCCACTGGCGGTCACCGGCGCCAACCGCATGAAGCCCGAGTACACGGCCAGGATGACCGGCATCGAACCCGGCACGCCTTACGATCCCGCCGCCATCGAACGCGGTCAGAAAAACCTCCGGCGGCTGCAGGTGTTCTCCAGCCAGCGCATCGAGGAAGCCAAGGCGCTTGGGCCAAACGGCGAGTTGCCGCTCACCCTCAATGTCGCCGAGCGGCCGCTCCGGGTGTTCGGCGGCGGCGTCAGCTACGCCACGGAAGACGGTGCAGGCCTCGAAGCCTACTGGCAGCACCGCAACCTCTGGGGTCATGCCGAGTCCCTCATGCTGTCCGGCGCGGTGAACGGCATCGCCGGCGTCGACCCCAAGGATTTCAACTACGACCTGTCGGCAACCTTCACCCGTCCGGGCGTCATTACTCCGTTCACCGATCTCAACGCCGAGCTTGGTGCGAAGCGGGAAACGCCCGACACCTACACCGAGACGGCGATCACGGCGAAGGTGGGGCTGAGCCATGCCATCACCGAGCAGCTCTCCGCCTCGGTGGGCCTCGGCGTTACCGCCTCGCGCGACGAGGACTCCCAGGGCACCGACAAGTTCCTGTTCACCGGCCTTCCGCTCGGCCTCACCTACGACAGCCGCGACGACAAGACCGATCCGCACGATGGCTTCAACGCCAAGGCAAGCCTCGAGCCATTCTACGAGGCCAACTTCAGCAATGCCGGCGTCATCGCCGACGCCTCCGTCGCCTCCTATTGGCCCGTCGACCGCGAAGGTCGCTTCGTGATCGCCGGGCGACTCGCCGCCGGCTCGATCCTGGGTGCGCCAATCGACGAAATGCCCAATGGGCGCCTCTATTACGCAGGCGGCGGATCGTCTGTGCGAGGCTACGCCTATCGCAGCCTTGGCCCGAAGGAAAACGGATCGGTAACGGGCGGCTTGTCTCACCTCGAGGGCTCGGTCGAGTTGCGCGCCAAGGTCACAGACAGCTTCGGCGTGGTCGGCTTCGTCGATGCGGGCAACGCGTTCGCGTCGAGCTACCCCGATTTTTCCGAGGGACTGCGGTTCGCAGCCGGCGCCGGCGTCCGCTACTATACCGGTCTCGGACCGGTGCGACTCGACGTGGCGTTGCCGCTTGATCCCAAGCCGGGCGACTCCACCTTCGGCCTCTACATCGGCCTCGGCCAGAGCTTCTGAGGAGGCGCACATGAAGATCAGAGTCGCCCTCCTCGCCCTCTCCGTTCTGGCCATCGGTCCGCTGGCCCTGACGCTCGCCGGAGCGCAAGAGGATGACAGCGCCGAAAAGAGCGCCTTCGTCCGCTTCGTCGAGGAGAAGATCTCGACGCCCGACCGCAAGATCGATCTCGGGGCCATCGACGGGGCGCTGTCGTCGGACGTCCGCCTCGCCTCGATCACGGTGTCTGACCGCGAAGGAGCATGGCTCCGGATCGAAGGGGTTCACCTCGTCTGGAGTCGGCTGGCGCTGCTGCGTGGCACCCTCGACGTCGACAGCCTGGAAGCGGAGAAGATCGAGGTCGTCCGGAAGCCACTGCCCGCCGAGACCGTCGACCCGGCGGCGAGCGACGGCTTCGCCCTGCCGGATCTGCCGGTGTCGGTAAAGCTCGGACGCCTCGCGGCCCCCAGTGTCGTTCTCGGCGCCCTGGTGCTCGGAGAGGAAGCCCGGCTTGCGGTCACCGCGTCCGCCAGTCTCGCCAACGGTTCGCTCGACGCCAACCTTGCCGTGAGCCGAACAGACAGCAAGCCCGGCGAACTGTCGCTCAAGGCGGCCTATGCCGCCGAGGCCAAGACTCTTGATCTCGACCTTGAGGCCAACGAACCGGCGGATGGCGTCATGGCGTCCCTCCTGAACCTGCCGGGCAAGCCGTCGGTCGGCTTGAAGCTGAAAGGCGCCGGTCCGCTTGACGACTTTGCCGCCGACTTGACCCTGGCCACCGATGGGGTCAACCGGATTGCCGGCCGCACCACCATCGCCCGCGACGGCGACGGCTACCGCTTCGGCTCGGCGCTGGCCGGCGATCTAGCAGCCCTGGCGCAGCCCGACTACGCGCTCTATCTGGCTGGCCGCTCGACGTTGGACCTCTCTGGTCGCGTCGACGATGCCGGTCCGATCACCATCGACAAGCTCGCGCTCGCCGCACCGGTGCTGTCATTGCAGGGCTCGGCAACGCTCGCCGCCGACCACTTCCCGACGGCGATCGACATCGACGGTCGCCTCGCGGGCAAGGATGGCGCTCTGCCGCTTGGCGGCGCGGGCGCCACGACGCGACTTGGCGAGGGTCGGCTGCGCTTTTCCTTTGGACATGATGGCGCCTGGAGCCTGGAGCTTGCCGCGGAGGGCCTGTCGACGCCAAGCTTCGGTGCCGGTTCGCTGGCAATCAACGGTCGCGGCGCCGCCACCGATCTTGCCGACGCCCAGAAACGCCGCATCGACTTCACGCTCAGCGGCGGTTCTAGCGGGCTCAGCTTTACAGACGCCGCCGTTGGCGCGGCGGTGGGCGGAGAGCTCTCCTTCTCCGGCTCGGGACGTTGGGCAGATGGCGCCCCCTTGACCATTGATGCCCTGAGGCTGGCGACGCCCACCGCCGAGGCATCGTTCGCAGGCAAGGTGGAGGAAGGCCGCATCGAAGGGCAGCAGATGCTCCTGGCGCCCTCGCTCGCGCCCTTCTCCGCGCTGGCCGGCCGATCGCTTGACGGCGGCGTCGAACTGGCGGCCAGCGGAATCCTCGTTCCCACGACCGGCGCATTCGACCTGACGCTTGACGGAAAGGCCGACGCACTTTCAGCCGGCATCGACCAACTGGACAGCCTTCTGTCCGGCGCCACCAAGCTGACCGGCCGTATTGCGCGCGATACCTCGGGGCTCAAGCTTCAGAACGTAAGGATCGCCAACCCGGCGCTGACGCTGACTGCCGATGGCAACCATGCCCTCGAGAGCACTGACGTCACGGCAACGCTGACACTGCCGGATGTTGGCCGCGTCGAACCGAAAGCCAAGGGGGCGGCTGGATTGATGCTGTCGGTGCGGGGCAGCGATGGCCCGCTCGATCTGACGGCACGGCTTTCCTCCGATCGTCTGACGCTGGCAGGCAACGCGCTCGAGAACCTGGGCGTCGATCTCGTCGGCAAACTCGACGGCGCGACCTTCGACGGAAAGTTGAATGGGACGGGCAGGCTGAAAGGCAAGCCGTTGTCGCTGACCGCCGGCCTGTCCCACACTGAGGACGGCAACGACCTTCGCGATCTGACGCTTGCGGTCGCCGACAGCCGGATCACCGGCAATGTGGCGCTCACCGAAGCCGGGCTGATGACCGGCCAACTCGCCGTTCGGTCGCCCGACCTTTCGGCCCTTGGGCCGCTCGTTCTCACCGACCTTGCCGGCCGGCTCGATGCCGAGATCACCCTTGCGCCACGCGACGGTCGACAAACCGCGAAAGCCAGCCTCAAGGCGGCGGAACTCGCCGTCGCCGGCAACCGCATCGCCTCTGCCGACGCCGAAGCGACCATCATCGATTTGCTGGGCGCACCCAAGATCGACGGGAGGTTCGCGGCAAGGGGCTTCAGTTCGCCGGCGGCGAGCGTCGCCAACATCGACGGCACGGCGAAGAGCGACGGCCGAGCTACGTCCTTCGCGATCAAGGCGGGCGGCATCAACGCGCCACAGTTGGCCGAGACCGGCCTCGGGAACCTCGCGGCCACGGCTTCGGGCCGGCTGGATGGCAACCGGGTGACTCTCGCCTCGGCGAAGTTGACCGGCCCGACCGGTTTTGGAGCCGAAGCAACCGGTGTCATCCCACTGTCGGGCGGAGGTCTCGCGGTTGACGTTCGGGCCAACCTGCCCCTCTCGCTGGCACAATCCTTCGTCGCCACGCGTGGCACGCGGCTAACCGGGACGGCCAACGCAGCCATGAAAGCGACCGGTAGCCTCGCTTCACCCGACCTTTCCGGGCGCGTGACCGTAAGCGGCGCTTCGATTGCCGACCCTCTGACCACCATGCGGCTCGAGGCCATCGAGGTTGCGCTCCAGCTCTCCGGCAACAGCGTTCGTATCGAAAAGGCGACCGGCTCCGTCAAGGGTGGTGGCCGTCTTTCGGCAGAAGGCAGCCTCGGCCTGTCGGGCGGATTGCCGGTCGATGTTCGCATCACGGCGACCAAGGCCCGGATCACCGACGGCCGGATCGTCACCGCCGATCTCAGCTCGTCCCTCTCGGTCGGCGGTTCAGTGGTCAACGGCCTCATGGTCGCCGGCAAGGTGGACATCGCCCGCGCCGAGATCACGGTTCCCGAAGGGGGGGGCGGTGCGGCGGCCCTGATCGAAGTTCGGCACAAGAACACGCCAGCCGACGTGAATGCCACGCTGAAGCGCATCAGTCAGGCGGCCGGCGGCAACCGGACAAGTTCGGAGGGAGGCCTCTCCGTCGGCCTCGACGTCGCCGTCAATGCACCACGCCAGTTGTTCGTGCGCGGTCGCGGCATCGATGCCGAGCTTGGCGGCAATCTGACGGTACGCGGCACGCTCGACAACGTGCAGCCCGTGGGCAAATTCACGCTGATCCGCGGCCGGGTTCAGGTGATCGGCCAACGGATCAATCTCACAGAAGGTACCGTGACGCTTCAGGGCGATCTCAATCCCTATCTGTCCCTGTCGGCGACTACGACGTCGGACTCGATTTCCGTGACGGCGACCGTTGAAGGCTACGCCGACAATCCCAGCATCGTCCTCTCTTCGTCACCGGAACTGCCGCAGGACGAAATCCTTGCCCGCTTCCTGTTCAAGCGCTCGGTCTCGGATCTTTCGGCATTGCAGATCGCCCAGTTGGCCGAGGCGGTAACCCAGCTTGCCGGTGGCGGTGACGGCAATGGCATTGTCGACCGCTTGCGCGCCAGCGTCGGCCTCGACGATCTCGACGTGAACACCGATGCCCAGGGCAACGCGGCGGTGACGGCGGGCCGCTACATCACCGAACGTGTCTATCTTGGCGTTACGGCCGGTGAGGGTGGGCGAAGTGGCATGTCGGTGAACCTCGACATCACCGACGACGTCAAGGCTCGGGCTGAAGCCACGCAGGAACAGTCCAAGGTCGGCGTCTACTTCGAGAAGGAATACTGACCGCGGCGCGATCGCAACCGAACGCCGCAGGCTTAGTCTCGGCCATCATCCCCAGAGGAGATCAATGGCATCTCCGTAATCTGTTGGACGGATGGCCGATGGTGGCGCATCGTCCGCGCATTCCTTTCTTCCGCTCGTTCGGTCGCCGCAGAGGCACGACGATGCGGGCACCACGGCGAAGGCAAACCATGCAGACCTACCAGATTCCCAAAAGCGACCTTTCGGTCTCCTCCGTCATCCTCGGCCTGATGCGCATCGCCAAAATGAGCGATGCCGAGATCCGGACCCTGGTCAACACGGCCATCGAGGCGGGCATCAACATGATCGACCACGCCGACATCTATGGCGGCGAGTTGCATCTCTGCGAGAAGCGGTTCGGCGAGGCGATGAACCTGACGCCGGCCCAGCGCGAGAAGATCGTCATCCAGAGCAAGGCCGGCATCCGCAAGGGCTTCTTCGACTTTTCCGAGGCCCACCTGCTCGAAGCCGTCGACGGATCGCTGAAGGCGCTCAAGACCGACTATCTCGACGTGCTGCTCCTGCATCGCCCCGATGCGCTGGTCGAGCCGGAAGAGGTCGCTTCGGCCTTCGACAAGCTGCAGGCGTCCGGCAAGGTGCGGAACTTCGGCGTCTCCAACCAGACGCCGGGCCAGATCGAACTGCTGAAGACGGCGGTGAAGCAGCCGCTTCTCGTCAATCAGGTACAGCTGTCGATCACCCACGCGCCACTGATCGCCCAGGGCGTCGCCATCAACATGGCCGGCCTCGAGCAGTCCGTCGACCGCAACCTCGGCCTCCTCGACTATTCGCGCAAGGAAGGCATGACGCTGCAAGCGTGGTCGCCGTTCCAGCGGGGCTTCTTCGACGGACCGTTCATCGGCGACCGCGAGAACTGCGCCGCCCTCAACGACGCGCTCGACGAGATCGCCGCTGCCCACGGCGTGACGCCGACCGGCATCGCTGTCGCCTGGATCACCCGCCATCCGGCGAAAATGCAGGTGGTGCTGGGCACGACGCGCACCGACCGCGTCAAGGAGTGCGTCGCCGGTACCGGCGTGACGCTGTCGCGCGAAGAGTGGTACCGGCTGTTCACCGCCGCCGGCTACATCGTTCCCTGACCGCCTTTGGCGAGGTGGCGGGAGCTGTGGTTCCCCCGCCTCGCCATCCATGTTGCGAAAGGACAAGAGGATGAGCACCATCGATGCCGGCCTGTCCGGGCAGTTCAAGATCGGCGACCTCACGGTCAATCGTCTCGGCTTCGGTGCCATGCGTGTCACCGGAAAGGGCATTTGGGGCCCGCCCGCCAACCGCGAGGGGGCGCTCGCCACGCTGAAGCGGTTGCCGGAGATCGGCGTCGACTTCATCGATACTGCCGACAGCTATGGCCCGGACGTTTCCGAGGAACTAATCCGCGAGGCGCTTCATCCCTACAAAGGTCTGCTGATCGCCACCAAAGGCGGTCTTACCCGTGGCGGTCCTGACCAATGGACCCCGAACGGTCGACCGGACTATCTGATCGGCCAGGCCAAGAAGAGCTGCGCCAAGCTTGGTGTCGAGCGGATCGACCTCTGGCAGTTGCACCGCATCGACCCGAAGATACCACGCGACGAGCAGTTCGCCGCCGTGCGCCAGCTCATCGACGAAGGCATCATCGGGCATGCCGGTCTGTCCGAGGTCTCGGTCGCCGAGATCGAGGCGGCACAGAAGGTGTTCCCCGTCGCCACGGTACAGAACCGCTACAACCTCACCGACCGCGCCAGTCAGGATGTCCTCGCCCACTGCGAGGCGAACGGCATCGGCTTCATTCCCTGGTTCCCGCTGGCGTCCGGCAAACTCGCTCAACCGGGCGGCCTCGTCGATCGCATCGCCAAGGCGCATGGCGCCACGGCCGGACAGGTGGCGCTCGCCTGGCTGCTCGCACGCAGCCCCGTGATGCTGCCGATCCCCGGCACATCGAGCGTCGCCCACCTCGAGGAGAATGTGGCCGCCGCCGGCCTGAGGCTCACCCCAGCGGAGATGGCCGAGCTCGACGCCGCATAAGCCTCACCTGCCAGCGGCCCCCAAAACCGATGCGGCAGCGACACGGTTCGCTACCGCTGTTGGCGTGCTGTGTCTTCGGGCCTTTCGTACGGGGGGAGGATGGGGCATTGTCCGCCCCATGCTCAAAACCTTCTTTTCCTATTATCGCCCCTACCGCGCGCTATTTCTGCTCGACTTCTGTTGCGCCGTCGTTGCCGGCTTGCTGGAGCTCGGCTTTCCCTTCGCGGTCAAGATCTACATCGACCAGTTGTTGCCGTCTTCGAACTGGACGTTGATCGTCGTCGCCGCGCTGGCTCTGCTCGTGATCTATCTTCTCAGCGCCGGCCTCAATGCCATTGTCGTCTATTTCGGCCACATGCTCGGCATCAACATCGAAACCGAGCTGAGGCGCCGCAGCTTCGACCACTTGCAGAAGCTTTCCTTTCGCTACTTCGACAACCAGAAATCCGGTCATCTGGTCGCCCGGCTGACCAAGGACCTCGAGGAAATCGGCGAGATCGCCCATCACGGCCCGGAAGACCTGTTCATCGCCGTCATGACCTTCTTCGGTGCCTTCCTCCTGATGCTGTCGGTCAATGTCGAGCTCGCGCTGATCACCGCCGCCATCGTGCCGGCGGTTGCCTTCATCACCGCGCGCTACGGCGGCCGCATGACGGAGAACTGGCACCAGCTCTATGGACGCGTCGCAGGCTTCAACGTGCGTATCGAGGAGAATGTCGGCGGCATGCGCGTGGTGCAGGCCTTCGCCAACGAAGATCACGAGCGCCGGCTGTTCGCCGTCGACAATTCCGCTTACCGAACCACCAAGCTCGCCGCCTACAGGCTGATGGCCGCCACCAACGCGCTGTCCTTCCTGTCGATGCGCCTCGTTCAACTCGTCGTCCTGATTGCCGGCAGCCATCTGGTCTTGACGGGCGACCTCACCGCTGGCGGCTTTGTCGGATTCCTGCTGTTGGTCGGCGTGTTCTTCCGGCCGGTCGAGAAGATCAACGCGGTGATCGAAACCTACCCCAAAGGCATCGCCGGCTTCCGGCGCTATCTCGAGTTCCTGGGCACCGAGCCGGACATTGCCGATCGACCGAGCGCCACCGCCGCACCGGCCTTCAGAGGCGACGTCCGCTTCTCGAACGTGAGCTTCAGCTACGGTGGCGACCGGCCTTTGTTCTCCGGCATCAACCTCGATATCGCCGCTGGCGAGACGATCGCCTTCGTCGGTCCGTCGGGCGTCGGCAAGACAACTCTCTGCTCGTTGCTGCCGCGCTTCTACGAGGTAACGGAGGGCGCCATCTCCATCGATGGCACTGACATCCGGGACATGACCGTTGCCTCGCTGAGACGACAGATCGGTATCGTGCAGCAGGACGTATTTCTGTTCGGCGGCACCATTCGCGAGAACATCGCCTACGGCCGGCTGGACGCCACGGAGAGCGAAATCGCGGCCGCCGCCGAGCGCGCCCAGCTCGGCAGCCTGCTGGCCGAGCTCCCGGAGGGGCTCGACACCATCGTCGGCGAACGCGGCGTCAAGCTGTCTGGCGGCCAGAAGCAGCGCATTGCCATCGCCCGCATGTTCCTGAAGGACCCGCCGATCCTGATCCTCGACGAGGCGACTTCGGCGCTCGATACCGCGACCGAGCGCGAGATCCAGGCATCGCTGGCCGAACTCGCCAAGGGCCGCACGTCGCTTGTGATCGCCCATCGGCTCAGCACCATCCGCAATGCCAACCGCATCGTTGTGGTCGACACCGACGGCATTGCCGAGCAGGGCAGTCACGACGACCTTCTGAAGCGCGGCGGTGGCTATGCCCACCTCTACGCGGCGGGCGGCTGATCGGAGTCGTTCGCCTTCTCGGCACGCCAGCTGCGCCACAGGTACCAGGCGGTGGCGGCGACCAGGAGGCCACCGAGAAGGAAGCCCATGGCGTTGCCGATCATCAAGGCGATGTCGGCGATCTGCGTCGCGAAGGCATAGCCGAGCAGGCTGTAGCCCGCGCACCAGCAGAGAGCGCCGGCGACCGCGGCCAGCGTGAACGAAAGCCACGGCAGGCCGAGAGAGCCGGAGAGGTAGCCCAGATAGGGACCGAGCGGACTGAAAATGGTGCGACTGAGAAAGACAGCCAGCACCCCGTGCCGGTCGAGCAGCATCTGCGCTCGACCAAACAGGCGATCGACACCGGGCCGACGTCGGAAACCAATGATAAGCGACTTGCCACCGGTCCGCGCCAGCGCATAGGCAACCTGGTCGCCAATAACGAAACCAGCGAGGGCCATGGCCTGGACCTGCCAGAGCACAAGGTCGCCGGACGCGGCGAAGCCGCCCGCGGTCATGACCAGGATTGACGAAGGCACGGGCAACGCAAGGCAGGACAGAAGCAGGGCGATCAGAACCAGCCAGCTTCCATAGGTTGGCACCAGTGCCAGCAGAGTGTCAGTCATTCGTCTGCCCGCCGGCCGGAAGTTCACCCTGGCGTCCGCCCCGCCGCTCGGCCTCCAACGCTGCCTTGGCGGCCTCCACGCGCTTCTGCAACTCCTTGATGGTGACGTTCTGGCTCGCGGCCACCTGATCCAGGGTGGTATGCCGATGACCGGGCGAGAGCTGCATGATGTTCGCCACGACGTCAGGCGGCAACTCCCACGACTTTGCGACGTAACGTGGCGACATCCAGCCGGCAAGTTGCTGCTCTCGGTGAGCTGGATCGGCGAAATACAGTACTTCCGACACGAAGCGGCCACCGAACCAGACCAAAGCGACCAGCCCGACTGCCAGGACCACCGTCGGCCAGGGATGCCGCCGGAACAGAAACCTAAGGAAGTTCATGGCCCTTCTCTCCTCGCGGCCGGGCTGCCGGAGAGATGATGATAACAGACGGGTAGCGCCCCAGGACAGATGGGGCGGGTCCTACCTTGTCTCCACGGTCAGATGGACCACCTCATGCACGGGCTTTAGGCGGCGGCGAACGTCGTCCGCGTCGTCACCGACCACCGACACGATGGCGGCATGGCCGGCGGGACCGACGCGCCAGAGATGAAGGTCGACGATCTGAACACCCGCCTTCTCCTCGACCAGCTCGCGAATTTCGCCTTCGACGTGCGGGTTGGCCATGTCGAGCAAAACCGATGAAGCCGACCGCATCAGCGACCACGACCAGACGGCGATGACGACGGCGCCGACGAGCCCCATGGCCGGGTCCAGCCATACCCACCCCAAGAAACGTCCACCGAGAAGCGCAGCGATGGCAAGCACCGACGTCAAGGCATCCGCCAGCACGTGCACGTAGGCGGAGCGCATGTTGTTGTCATGGCCATGTTCGACATGGTCGTGGGTGTCGTGGTGATGGTGGTGGTCGGGACCAAGCAGAACGGCGCTCAGGAGATTGACCAGGAGGCCCAGAATGGCAATGGCCGTCGCTTCGGAAAAGGCCACGGGCTGCGGATCGAGGAAGCGGAGAACGGACTCGACGGCAATGCCGAGCGCTACAAGGCCGAGAACCAGGGCCGACGCGAAGCCGGCGAGATCGCCGATCTTGCCGGTGCCGAACGTGAACCGTCGCTCTCCTGCGTATCGACGAGCCAGAAGATAGGCGACGGCCGCCACCGTCAGTGCGCCGGCATGCGTGGCCATATGGAAGCCATCGGCGAGCAGCGCCATCGAGTTGAACACAAGGCCGGCGACGATCTCGCCGACCATCATGCCCAACGTCAGCAGAACGACCCAGAGGACCCGGCGGGTGTTGCGGTCATGGTCTTTGCCAAGAAAGACGTGATCGTGGACCATACCGCCAACCTCGGACTGCTGCATTCCGCTGCCTCATTTTCCATAGCGGCGAATGACATCCATCAGTTCGTCGGCCGCTGCCGATCGCGTGGAATCGTCGATCCCCGGTCGAGCGACATGCTCGTGAAGGTGCCCCTCGATCAACTCGTCCATCAGGCCCAGCACGGCGCCACGAACGCCGGCCACCTGATGAAGAACGACGGCGCATTCCGCCTCGTCCTCCAGCGCTTTCTCGATGGCGGCTATTTGTCCGGCGATACGCCTGACACGGGCGAGCAAGGGTTTTTTGTTCGTTCTGGTATGCATGATAGGATACCCCCCTATCCTATATGATTCGGAACCATTCGCAAGTACTGTCTGCATCCGCGCGATCTTGCGTTGGCGGAGAGACCTCCGGCCCAAAAGACAACGGAACGATCGGCTAATACAAGGCCTCACGGGCGGCCCTTGAGCCGCGCCGCTCACCATGGATAGAGCAAGACCGAGGCCTACTCGTGCGAAACCGCCAGACCGGCCTCATCGAAGAAATGCACCGGTCCCTCGAAGGCCAGACCGACACGTTCGCCAAGCCTTGCCGCCGTATCCCCGGTGACGCGACAGGTCATCTGCCCGAGCGGGCCGGCGTCGATGATCACGAAGGTGTCCGCACCTAGGTACTCGATCACGTCGACAAGGCCATCGCAGACGCCGCTGCCCGCCTCGCCCAGGACGATGTGCTCGGGTCGAATGCCGAGCTGGCTTGCCGGACGCGCGCCCGCGAACGCTCCGCCGCGACCGCCGGCAAGCTCGTAGTGGCCGCTCTCGGCACGGCAGGGGATCACGTTCATCTTCGGGCTGCCGATGAACTGGGCGACGAACAGGTTGTTCGGCGCCTCGTAGAGTTCGCGAGGCGTCCCCACCTGGGCGATGCGGCCGTATTCCAGCACCACGATGCGGTCGGCAAGCGTCATCGCTTCCGTCTGATCGTGGGTGACGTAGATCATGGTGCGCTTCAGGCTGCGGTGCAGCTTGGTGATCTCGTAGCGCATCTCCACCCGCAAGGCCGCGTCCAGGTTGGAAAGAGGCTCATCGAACAGAAAGGCCGTGGGATCGCGCACGATCGACCGGCCAATGGCGACGCGCTGCCTCTGGCCGCCGGACAGCGCCTTCGGCCGACGATCCAGGTAAGACTCCAGCTTGAGGATGCGGGCGGCTTCCGCCACCTTGGCCTCGATTTCAGCCTTCGGACGACCGGCCGTCTTGAGCGAGAAGCCCATGTTCTCGCGCACGGTCATGTGCGGATAAAGCGCATAGGACTGGAACACCATGGTCAGCCCGCGCTTGGCGGGTGGATCGGCGGTCACATCGCGACCGTCGATCAACAGGCTGCCGCGCGATGTTTCCTCAAGGCCGCCGATCATCCGCAGCAGGGTCGACTTTCCGCAACCCGAGGGACCGACAAATACGACAAACTCGCCGTCTTCGATGGCAAGATCGATGCCCTTGATGACCTGCAAGTCGCCAAACCACTTCTCGACATGCTGAAGTTCGATCCTGCCCATCACTCACCTCCTGCCGATGGCGACGCCCAGGCCAGCCAGACGGCCGCGGTCCAGGTGAAGGTGCCGCCACCCGCCGGACTGCCGTCGATCGGGTCGAAATACTCCGCAAAGCCATGCTCGCCGATCAGGGCGCGGGTGGTTTCGCGCAGGCGCGCCGCGTGATCCGCCCGCCCGCAGCTTTCAAGGCCAAGCCCGATCAGCGTGTTCAGAACCGCCCAAACCGGACCGCGCCAGTAGCGCTTCGAGTTGAACTGGGGATGGGCGGGATCGAGGCTCGGCACGGCGTAACGCTTGGCGGACCAGACGCGTTCGATTTGCGACAGCATGCGCTCGTCATCCAGGCCGCCGTACCAGCTGAGGAAGGAGGCGCAGGTGACGCAGCCGGAAAACTTCAGCGCACGCGTATCAAAGCTGTCGTAGGCACCGATCTCCTCGTTCCACAGCTCGGCCGCGCCGGCCTCAAGCTCGCCGATCCAAGTCTCGATCTCGCCGACGTCCTCGCCTAGGGCGCGGCCGAGAGCGGCAAGGTCGCGGTTGGCGCGCATCAATATGAAGGTCATGGCAGGGTCGGCGACGCGGAAGGGGTTTTCTGCCCTCATCGCCGCCTCGTCCCAGTGCAATCGACGGCCGAGCTGCACGAGCCAGATGTAGCGGTCGTAATCGTATTTGGTCGGTCGCATCGCCGGATCGACATGGCTGGTGTCGCGGCGCCTGTACTCGCCAACCCCGACCGGATCGATCGCCGCCATGGCGCCATCCCAATCGGGGGCGTTGTCTCGGCCGGCCTCCCATGGGTGCGTCACCACCACCGCGCCCGCCTCGGTCCGCCAGTCGCGGAACCAGCGATGCCAGGCGAGCAGCTTGGGGAAGAGGGCTCTCGCATGAGGCTCGCCGAGGGTGCGGTCCTTCTCAAAGATCGCCCTTAAGAATGTCGCCGCGACCGGCGGCTGGCTGATGCCGGAGGAGAGGATGGGCCCCATTCCCTCGGCGCCCCAGACGTCGGGCCCAGGGAAGTAGCCTGCGTTGGGGCGATGAAACAGGATGTGTGGCACCATTCCGTTCGGCCACTGGCCGGAGAACAGCGTTTCGAGCTCGGTCCAGGCCCTTGGCAGATCGAACTCGGCGAACCCCCAGGCGGCAAACGCGCTGTCCCAGTTCCACTGGTAGGGATAGAGGCCGTCGGTGGGCAGGGTGTATCCGCCACGGTCGTTGCCGCGCAGGATGTCGCGCGCACGTCGGTCGAGGTCTTCGTAGTCCATGGTCATCCCTTGACGCTTCCGGCCGTCAGGCCCTTGGTCATGAATTTCTCGAGGCCGAGGAACAGCACCATGATCGGCACGGTGGCGACCACCGCGCCGGCCATCAGGTACTGCCTTGGCACTTCGGAGGAGTTGAGGCTGGTGACCGCGCGCGTCAGCGTGAAGATCGCGGGGTCGTCGAGGAGCATGAAGGCAAGCAGGAACTCGTTCCAGGCGATCATGAAGACGTAAAGCGACACCGACGCCAGCGCCGGCAGCGAGAGCGGCAGGGTGATCTTGGCGATCACCTGCAGACGGTTGAGGCCGTCCATCAGCCCGGCTTCTTCCACCTCGGTCGGTAGGCCGCGGAAGTAGCCTTGCAGCATGTAGAGGGCGACCGGAATGGTGGTTACCGGGTAGATCAGCAGCAGCCCCGGAACGGAGTTGCGCAGACCGGTGACTGAGAAGGCGATGTAGATCGGCAGCGCCAGCACGATCATCGGCACCATGTAGATGAGCAGGATGCCGCGCGAGAAAGCCTTGCGACCCCGGAACCGCAAGCGTGCGACCGCATAGGCGCCGGGCACAGAGAACAGCAGCGTGACCAGCACCGTCACCACCGAGACGTAGAAGGACGTCCACATGTAGGTGCCGAAGTGGTAGCGGGTGAACAGCTCGCCATACCCTCGGAGCAGGTCCCATCCCTTGGACAGGTCGACGGTGAAATCGAGGGGGTTGAGCAGCAGCTCCTGCTGGCTTTTGAGGCTGGTCATCACCATCACGTAGAAGGGAATGACCACGATCGCCGTGAAGAACAGGTAGCCGAAGCCGGTGAGGAAGCGAATAATCGCCGCTTCGAGTTCGTGCCGTGTCAGAACGCCTCCCGGCAAGCCGGTCATGAAGGCGACGACCGGGCCGGCGATGGCGACCGCAAGAGCGAGGCTGCTTGCCAGAACCACACTCGGCGAACCGCCACCCTCTGCCGCAGCGAGCGGACCGATCCCGGCGACGACGGCGGCGAGAGCCGACGCAAGGGCCAGCATGATCACGGTGGCGAAGCGGAATTGATGGGCGGCTCCCAAACCGGAGACGATGCCAATCGCCAGACAGCCGGCGGCGACAGGAACGGCGGGGCTGCCGCTCGAGAGGCTCACCCCGATCGCTACCGTCCACGCGGCAATGATGGACCACAGGGCGCCAAGGACCGCGCCGGCAAAATATCCCGACTGAAGCAGTCTCATAGTCCTTCCTCCCGGCTGACGAAGCGAAAGAACAACGCCGAGAAGACGACCAGGCAGAGGAACACAACCACGGCCACGGCGGCGCCCGCACCGATGTTGGAGACGGCAAAGGCTTGCTCGTAGACGTCGACCGTCAGCGTCCGGGTCCCGGCGTTGCCACCGGTGAGCAGGAAAATGTCGTCGAACTTGTTGAACGTCCAGATGAAGCGCAGCAGGAACAGCACCGACAGGATGCCCATCAGCTGCGGCAGGCTGAGATACCAGAACTTCTGGAACGGCGACGCGCCGTCCATGTCGGCCGCCTCGTACATGTCGCTGTCGATCGACTGCAGACGCGCGAGAATGAACAGGAAGGACAGCGGGAAATAGCGCCAGGCCTCGAAGACGATCACCATGATCAACGCCAGCGGCTTCTGGCCGAAGAAGTTGATCGTCTCGGTCGTCACGCCCATGCGCACCATCAGCGTGTTGATCGAACCCGAGAACGGGTCGAGCAGAATGACCCAGGTGAAGGCGACGGCAATGACCGGGGCAACATAGGGAAACAGGTAGAGGCCTCGCAGAATGCCCTGCCCCCGGAAGCTCTTGTTCAGCAGCAGGGCCGCGAAAAGTCCCAGCACCATGGCGCCGACGGTGCCGGCCACCGTGTAGACGAGCGTGATGACGAACGCCGTCCAGAACTCGCCACCGTCGAAGATGCTGGCGAAGTTGGCGGTGGTGAAGGTGAGATTGGTCAGGACGTTCTCGGCGCTGCCGTCGATGACGGGCGGGCTGGCCTCGATGTCGCCGCCGTCAAGGTAGGATGCGCCCACGGTGACCGGAATTCGCAGTTCGTCCCGGAAGCCACCCTGCCAGGTCCCCAGGCGACAGGTCAGTTGGCGTCCGTCGAGCGCACAACGTGGATCGAGGGTACGCACCTCGAGGCCATCCGGCAGAACGTCGCTCAGAACGACGTCGCGTATTTCCTTGGACTGGCTCGAGTTGCGCAAACGATAGCGGATGTCCGCCTCATCTCCGGCCGTGGCAGGGCGTCCGCGAAGATCCTCCCGGACGATTGGCGCCGGGGGACGGAGATCGGACAGCGTGACCGGCTTCACCGAAATCCAGAACACGGCGAGGAGCGGCAGCAGGACCACCAGAGAGACGATCGAGATGGTCGGCAGCAGCATGGACCAGGCGAGGCGGGCTTCGCGGCGGGCCAGCGGGCCGCTCCCCCGGGGCGGGGAGATGGCAGTCATGGGTCAATACTCCGGCATGTCCGGGCGCGTCGTGCGCCCGGATGCTGGTTCACGGGCCGGGCGCCGTCGCCCGGTCCTAGAGCAACTCCAGCAAAAATGGGAACCGGTTTTGCGTCCGGAGTTGCGTGAAAACAAAGAGATAGAGCGCGTTGGCGAACCGAGTTCGCCGGACGTGCTCTAGTCCTTCATCACTTGATCTTGGCGAGCTCGGTGTTGAGAAGCGCCACTGTCGCCTTGGCATCGCGGGCGCCGTCAAGATACTCGCGGACGATCCGGTTGATCTCGCGACTGTTGTTCATCTTGGAGGCCAGCGACAGCTGCCCCTCCTTGACGCCCCAGCGCTCGGCCACGTCGAGACCGCCGGTCACTTCCTTGATCACGTCCGCCGAATAGACGTCGCCAAGCGGCATCTTGCGATCGACACCGACCGGCAGTTCCGCCCAGGCCTTCTCGAACTTCTCCGGATCGTCAGCCGTCCCCCGGCGAACCGGGAACTTGCCTTCGGGCGCCATCGACAGCGTAGCTGTATAGCCCTGATCCATCGAATACTTCACGAAAGCCTCGGCCGAGGCCGTATCGGCGTCGGTCGTGATGCCGAAGTAGCGAATGTCGGCCCAGGCGGCTCCCTCGGGATTGGAGGGTCCGGAAAGCTTGGTGACGATACCGGTCTTCTTGGCGAGTTCGGTGGTCGTCGGGTCCTTGTTGATGGTGACCGGCGCGGCGTCACGCAGCCCGGCCATCTCGTCGAGGATGAAAGGCGACCAGATGATCATCGCCGCTTTGCCGGCAAAATAGAGCTCGCGCGATTGCTGCCAGTAGAGCTCGCCCGGGGGCGAGGCTTCCGCGAGCTTCTTGTAGAACTCCAGCACCTCCACCGTCTTGGCTTCGTCGAACGGAGCAAATCCATCCTTGCCCACCGGCGACACGCCATTGGCAAGGAAGATGTGCTCCAGCATCTGGCTCATGTAGTTGTCGTCGATCTTGGTGGCGGCGACGAAGCCGTAGATTTCCGGCGGCTTGGACAGCTTGTCGATGGCAGCCACCACATTGGCGTAGGTCGACGGCGCCTGGAGCCCGGCGGCGTCGAACAGATCCTTGCGATAGACGATCATCTGCGTCCAGCCATCGACGGGCACTGACGCCCAACCATCTCCCTGCGCGGCCATCGCCAGGGCGCCGGGTGCGAACGTGTCCTTGCCGAGCTGTTCGATGACATCCGTCGCCGCTTCCGTGTCGAGAATGCCGGCTTCGGCCCAGGGCAGCGCATACTGAAGCGTGTGATAGATCACGTCCGGCAGGTCGCCGGCCGCGTAGGCGGCGGTGGCGCGCGTTCCGAGATCGCTCTCGGTCACCGGAATCACGTCGACACTGGTGCCGGTTTCCTTCTCGAAGGCGGCAGCAATCTCCTGCTGTTTGGCAAGGCGCTCGGGCTGTTCTTCCGTCGTCCACAGCCGAAGATCGGCGGCATATGCGGGGGCGACAAGCATCCCCAACGCGGTGCAGACCATCAGGCGTTTGGCAAATCTCGAAACTCGGGGCATCTCATCCTCCCTTTTATCCGTCGTTCGACGGTCATGCGACCATCCTTGGCTGGCAACCGCCCCTCTCTCCCAGGCGGTCGGCTTGGGTGGTCTCTATCGACCGGTCGCGCGCGCTACATGCTCGCGAAGTTCGGCCGAACTCATCATTGGCCGCGCGGCGGAGCCGCGATCGAGGAAGCGCGCGTGGGCGGTTTCCCTCAGGTCGGCCGGGTTTTCGCCACGGATACGGCGAATCAAGAGATTGGCGAGGTGCAGACCGGCGACGCGGCTGTCGACCTCGAAGGTGGCGAGCGGCGGCGTCGACCACGCGCCTTCGGGAACGCCGTCGTAGCCAATCACAGAGAGATCCCCGCCAACCCTGAGCCCAAGAGCGGACGCCCGCCGACATACACCGAGGGCGCACATGTCGGTGGCGCAGAGGATTGCGGTCGGCGGTTCGTCGGCAGCCAGCAACCGATCGGCTTCGCGCATTCCGGCATCGACCGTGTAGGCGCCGCCACCGACGATGGCCGGATCGAAAGGAAGGTCGACCGCCTCGATACCGGCTCGATAGCCAGCGCTTCGGACGGCGGAATAGTAAAAGCCGTCACCGCCGCCGATGTAGCCGATGCGCCTGTGGCCAAGGCCATGAAGATGGCGCACGGCAAGCGCCATCGCGTCCTCTCCGAGGATATCGAAATAGGCGCAGCTCTCCGGATCGCCGGTTCGTCCGAACAGGACGAAGGGTATGGAGAGGCGGCGTAGCATGCGGATGCGCTCGTCGGCGACCTTGGTTCGCGGCAGCACGAAACCATCCGCCTTCCGTTCGTCGATGAGACGCCCCATGGTCGCGAGCATGTCCTCTTCGGTGGTGGCGGTGGCGACGGTCAAGGTCCAGTTCTCGGCGCTGGCCGCCGAGGACAGGCCGGCGAGAAAATCTGCGACGAAAGGACGCTGGCCATCCTGATCGCCGACCTGCAGGACGATGCCGAGCGAACGGGCGCGACCAGTCCGGATCGCTTGCGCGTGGCTGAGGGGGCTGTAGCCAAGCTCCGCCGCCTTGTGGCGAACGCGGGCCCGTGTGCTCTCGGATATGTCGGGGTAGCCATTGAGCGCGCGCGACACGGTCGCCTTGGTCAGACCAAGCGCCTGCGCAACGTCGGATATCCTCGCTCTCGGCGCCCTCCGCTCCTCGGGCTTGCTATCGCTGACAAGCACGTCCGTATCCTCCCTGGAATCGAAGCTTCAGCACCGAAACCGGTTTCGGCAAGAGGGCGTTCGGAGAAAAGTTTGGCGAAGGCCCCACGCCGCGAGGAGGCGATTCCTCGTCCCCGCGCGCGTCCCGCTGATCTGCAAATGCGAAAGGACCGCATCTTGGCGGCCGAAGACAGGAAAGCCGGCACCCCGAGGGATGCCGGCTTCTGGAACCGGAGTGCCTGGTTAGGCACCCCGGCGGAGGAGCAGTCCGATTTCTTTGGTCCGAAGATCAATCAGCGCTTCGGTTCGGCGATCCAGGGCGCCATCGAAACATCGGCCTTGGAGAACTGCGGCAGCTTGGCCGCGAGGTCGTCCATGTTCTTGATGCCCTTCTCCAGAAGCATCTGCCGGGTGATCAGCGTCGGCGGGACCACCACCTGCGCACCGGTTTCGACGCCGGCAAGCTGCAGGGCCAGCGTGCGCACGCAGACTTCGCCGACGACAGCCGAAGAGGTGGCCGCGGTGGCGGCCCAGGCGCTCTTGTCCTCGACCATGGCCGAGATGTCCGGCGTCGAGATATCGGCCGAGTAGATCTTGATCTGCTCGCTCAGGCCGGCTTCGTCGACAGCCGTCTTGGCGCCCTTGGCGAACTCGTCGTAAGGCGCGAAGATGACGGTGATGTCCGGATTGGCGCGCAGCACCGCCGCCGTCTGGTCGGCGACGGAGTTGGCGATCGGGTTGTTCATCGTACCCCAGTGGGCCACTTCCTGAATGCCGGGGTACTTCTTCTTGAAGGCCTGCCATGTCTCGTCGCGGCGGTCGAGCGGCGCAATGCCCGGCACGTAGACGTATCCGGCCTTGAAGCTCTCGCCGTTGTCGGCGATCGCCTGCTCAAGGGCGAGACGGGCCAGTTCGCGATCGTTCTGCTCGATCTGCGGAATGGCCGGGTTCTCGCAGTTGACGTCGAAGGCGACGACCTTGAAGCCTTCCTCCACGGCCTGGGCGGCCGGGTCCTTCAGCGTCTCGGTCAGGCCGTGCTGCAGGATGATGCCGTCGACGCCGAGGTTCATCGCCTGCTGCAGCATTTCAGCCTGAAGCGCGGCGTCCTGGCGGGAGTCGAGCACGTGCAGGTCGAAGCCGAGCGCCTCGGCCTGGCGCGTCACGCCGGCAAGGTAGAACTGGAAGAAGTCGCCGGTGGAGAGATAGCGCACCAGCGCGATCTTGATCTTGCGCTCGCCGACGATGCCCGGAGCACCGGCGATGCCCTCGGCGTAGGCGGCACGGAGCGGCAGGCCGCCGGCCACCGTGGCGGTGGCAAGGCCGGCAAGAAATGTCCTTCTGTCGATAGTCATTTTCTCACTCCTCAAATGACGTTTCCATTGTCGTCGCCGGTGCGCGCCTCCTCCGCGCGCCGCGGCCTACCTCGCGTTTTCCATTTGGGCCGAAGCCGGCTCAGCGACGCTGCGAGGATGCGAAGCCGAAGGTGAAGAGCAGGGCGAAGACAAGGACGAGGCCCTTGACGAAGTCCTGCGCGTAGTAGGGGGCGTTGAGCATGGTCAGGCCGTTGAGCAGCGTACCGACGAACAGGGCGCCGATCGCCGTGCCGAACACGTTGGGCTTCTTGGCGCCCAGCACCGCGTAGCCGATCAGCGCGGCGGCCACCGAGTCAAGCAGCAGCGACGAGCCGGAGGTGACGTCGCCGCGACCGACGCGCGCGGCCAGCAGGATGCCGCCGATCGAGGCGAACAGGCCGGAGATCATGTAGGCGGCGATCTTGTAGCGTTCGACCGGAGCGCCGGCGAGGCGCGTGGCCTTCTCGTTGCCGCCGATGGCGTAGAGCACGCGGCCGTAGCGCGAGCGTTCCATGAACACCCAGAGGATGATGGCAGCCACCACCATGATGATCACGGGCAACGGGACCATGTCGAACAGGCGGTAGCGGCCGAGCGCCAGGAAGGTCTCGGAGAAGCTGCCGGTCGCCGCCGAGCCGTCCGACAGGGTCATGCCCTTGGCGATCGAGCGACCGCCGGTCGGAATCAGCTGCAGGCCGAGCAGCAGGAACATCATGCCAAGCGTCGCCAACAGGTCGGGAATGCGGCCCTTGACGATCAGCACGCCATTGAGAAAGCCGATGAAGGCGCCGAGCAGCAGGCAGACGATGACGGCCAGCAGCGTGCCCTGGTTCAGGATCACCATCACATAGCTCGACGCCATCAACGACATGGCCGCCGTGGAGCCAATCGAAAGATCGAAGCCCGCGATGGCCAGCGTAACGGTCACGCCGAGCGCCAGAAGCGCGGTAACCGACACGGCCTGCAGAATGGAGAACATGTTGCGGGCGTTGGCGAAGGCCGGCTCGAGACGCCAGAAGACGATGATCATCACGGCGAGAATGATCAGAAGACCGAACTTGATGACGAAGTCCTTGACGGTGAAAGCGGACTTCGCGGCGTCGGGTTGCGCGGCTGCGGCCGGCGCGGCCGGATTGGGAGACTGGGTGCTCATGATGAAAAGCCTTTTGTCTTGCGAAGCGTCAGGCGAAGGTTGCGTGGGCGCCAGCGCCGCTGATCTCTGCAACCAGGGCATCGAGCGACAGCCCGTCGATGGAGTGGCCACCGACCACCGAGAAGTCGCGCATCACGACGATACGGTCGGCGATCTCGGTCGCCTCCTCGAGATCGGCGCATATGACCAGGGTCGCCCGTCCGGCGGCGGTTTCGCGCAACCGTCGTCCGATGTCCTGCCGTGCCCCGATATCGACGCCCTGGAAGGGCTCGTCGAGGATCAGCAACCGGCAGGGCTGGATCAACCAGCGCCCGAGAACCACCTTTTGCTGGTTGCCGCCAGACAGAGAGCCGATCGGCACGTCGATAGACGGGCATTTGATGGCGAGGTCGCCGACCTGCCCCGCGGCCGCTCGCCGCTCCTGATCCGGGACGACCAACGACAGCTTGGAGAAATGCCTGAGAAACGGCAGCGTCATGTTGTGAAGCACCGAGAACTCGGAGACCAACGAAGAGTTGCCTCGATCCTCGTGCGCCATGAACACGCCCTGAGCGATGGCGTGTTGTGGCGAAGCAGCGCGCAAGGGCTTGCCGTCGATCGTCGCCGATCCGGCGTGCGGAGCGGCGGTGCCGAACAGGCATTCGGCAAGTTCCGTCTTGCCGGCGCCGATCAGGCCGGTGAGCACCACGACTTCGCCCTCGTGGAGGTCGAGGTCGAAGGGGGCCGACGTCGGCGTGAGGGCGAAGTCGCGAAGTTCGACCACGGTGCGCCCGCCGGAGACGGCAGCGCGGGTGCCCTCGCTGACGCGGTGGCCAACCATCGCATGGACGATGCCGTCGAAGTCGAGCGGCTTTGGGAACTCGGCGCGAGTGCGGCCGTCCCGCATCACGACGGCCCGGTCGGCGAGGCGACGGATGTCGGACATGCGGTGACTGATGTAGATGATTGCGACCCCGCGCGCCCTCAGATCCTCGATCAGCGCAAAAAGACGAGCGGCTTCCGCCTCCGACAACGACGAGGTCGGCTCGTCGAGAATCAGCACCTTGGGATCGTGAGACAGGGCGCGCGCGATCGCCACGAGCTGGCGTTCGGCCTGCCCGAGCTCGCTCATGGCTCTGCCGAGCGGCAGGTCGAGCCCCAGGATCGCCTGGATCTCGCGAGCTCGCGCCGTGATGGCGGTCCGGCTGAGCAGCATCGGCCCTTCCGGGCGGCAAATCTCATCCAGCGCCAGGTTCTCGGCGACCGTAAGCTGCTGAACGACACCGTCATTGATGATCTGGTGAACCGTGTGGATGCCGGCGGCGCAAGCCTCAAGCGGCGAACGGAAGTTCACCGGTTCGCCATCGATCTCCATGACTCCGGAATCGGCGGGATGCACGCCGCAGAGAATCTTGATCAGCGTCGACTTGCCGGCGCCGTTGGCGCCCATCAGCGCCAGTACTTCGCCGCGCCGAATGTCGAGATCGACGTCGATGACCGCATGCGTGCTGCCGAAACGCTTGTTCAGCCCACGGATGCGGATCACCTCCCTCTCAGGTTCTGTCATGCCGAAAACCGCCTCCACGGATGTTTGGCAGAGGGCCTCCTCCAGACCCGATGGCGGCAACCTAGCCACTCAAACGTCAATTGTCAATCGATCTTGACAAATGACGAAAAGCAGAACAACCTCCGCCTTCAGCACCCTCTGCCAGCATGAGGAGCGACAGGCTGTCGTGGCGGAGGCTCAAGTAGCGAGGGATGGAGAAGACCCCATGACAGACGTTCGGAGCGCCCGCACAGGCGGCGCCGATTACCGGCCGATGACCGAAAGCACGCTGGCGCCCTATCTCGCAGGCTTTTCGGAAGCGGCGCCCATCCTCGGCGGCACCTCGTCGGACTGGAAGGTCACCGAGGTTGGCGACGGCAACCTCAACCTGGTGTTCATCGTGCGCGGCCCCAAGGGAGCGCTGATCGTCAAGCAGGCCCTTCCCTATGTTCGCCTTGTCGGCGACTCCTGGCCGCTGCCGCTCGACCGATCCTTCTTCGAGACCCAGGCCCTGATCACCGAGGATGCCGCAGCCCCCGGCCTCGTGCCCAAGGTCGTGCTGTTCGATGCCATGCAGGCGCTGGTCGTCATGGAGTTCCTCACCCCGCACATCATCATGCGCAAGGGGCTGATCGACGGCGTGGAGTTTCCGCGCTTCGCGGCGACGCTGTCCGAGTTCATGGCGCAATCGCTGTTCAAGACGTCGGACCTTTACCTGCCAGCAGCCGAGAAGAAGAAGCAGATGGCGGTGTTCTGCGCCAACACCGAGCTTTGCCGGATCACCGAGGACCTCGTGTTCACCGACCCCTACAGGGCGGCCAAGCTCAATCACTGGACGTCGCCCCAGCTCGACGACATCGCCCTCGAAATCCGCGCGGACGGCCCGCTCAAGGCAGCCGCACAGGCCATGAAGCTCAAGTTCCTGAGCCATGCCGAGGCGTTGGTTCACGGCGACCTGCACTCCGGCTCGATCATGGCGACCAGTACCGACGTCCGCATCATCGATCCCGAGTTCGCCTTCTTCGGACCGATGGGCTTCGACGTCGGCGCCCTCATCGGCAACCTCATCCTCGCCTACCTCAGCCAGATCGGCCACGAAGAGAAGAAGGGTGGTCGCGACGCTTACCGCGCCTGGATCCTAAAGCAGATCACCGACGTCTGGACGCTGTTCTCGGCTCGCTTCGTCGAGTTGTGGTCGACGGAGGGCAAGGGCGATGCCTTCACCGCCGAGCTGTTCACCGACGCGGCGAGCCGCGCGGCCCTGGCCGAGGAACAAGCTCGCTACATGCGCGCGCTGTTCGAGGACACGCTTGGCTTTGCCGGCTGCAAGATGATCCGCCGCATCCTTGGCCTCGCCCATGTCGCCGACTTCGAAAGCATTACCGACAAGGACCTGAGGGCGATAGGCGAACGGCGGGCATTGCGGCTCGGCCGGGAGCTCGTCGTCAACCGGGCGCGCTTTGCCAGTATCGACGCCGTGGCCGCCGCCGTGGTCGCTGCCGACGTCACCCGCTGACGGCCATCCGGCCGCATCCGAATGACCATAGGGCGGCCAAGCGCCGCCCGCCACAAGCGGACCGCTCGGCGCACCGAGGCGCGCGGCGGCAACCGGAGGCTTTCATGAAAATCTACGGCAAATCCATGCGGACGATCTGGGTTGCGGACGACAGCTGGGGCGTCGAGATCATCGACCAGACCAAGCTTCCGTTCGAGGTCAAGACGCGGACCCTCCGCTCCTGGCAGGAGGCGGCAACCGCCATCCGCGACATGGTGGTGCGCGGCGCGCCGCTGATCGGCGCCACCGGCGCCTATGGCCTGGCACTGGCCATGCGCGAGGACTCCTCGGACGAGAACCTCGAGAAGGCCTATACGGCGCTGCTTGCCACCCGACCAACGGCCGTCAATCTCCGCTGGGGGCTCGATGACCTCAAGGGTCGTCTCATCAAGGTCGCCCCATCCGAGCGCATGGGCCTTGCCTATCGGCGCGCCGCCGAGATCTGCGACGAGGACGTCGAGACCTGCAAGGCGATCGGCCGGCATGGCCTCGCCATCATCCGGGATCTCTGGGAGAAGAAAGGCAAGCCGCCGCGCTTCAACGTCCTCACCCACTGCAACGCCGGCTGGCTGGCCTGCATCGACTGGGGCACGGCGCTCGCCCCCATCTACATGGCCTTCGAGGCCGGTATTCCCATCCATGTCTGGGTCGACGAGACGCGGCCGCGCAACCAGGGCGCCAGCCTCACCGCCTTCGAGCTCGGCCAGCACGGAGTCGATCATACCGTCATCGCCGACAATCAGGGCGGCCACCTGATGCAGCACGGTCTGGTCGACATGGCGATCGTCGGCACCGACCGTACGACGGCAACCGGCGACGTCTGCAACAAGATCGGCACCTATCTGAAGGCGCTTGCCGCCCACGACAACGGCGTACCCTTCTACGTCGGCCTGCCGTTCACCACCATCGACTGGACGCTCGAAGACGGCGTGCGCGAGATCCCGATCGAAGAGCGCGACGCCCACGAACTCAGCCACATCACCGGCCGCACCGCCGATGGCCGGCTCGAGACGGTGGACATCCTGCCCAAGGGAAGCCCGGCCCTCAACTACGGCTTCGACGTGACGCCCGCCCGTCTCGTCACCGGCCTCATCACCGAGCGTGGTGTCGCCGCCGCCAGCCGCGAAGGTCTCCTCAAGCTCTATCCGGAGCAGAAGGCCACATGACAAACCGCCCTTGCCCCGCATCGGATATCCGAGCCAGCGCAAGGGCGCGCGCCGGCTCCCCCCGGCCGGTGCTTCTTTCAATCAGATCGGGGCAAAAGCAGCCCGCCCCTCGGACTGGCCTAGAGCCGCCCGAGAATATTGCGGGCCGTCGGTTCGTCGGTGATCAGGGCGGTGACATAACCACCGCGCAGCGCGCCGAGAATGGCGTCCGTCTTGTCCGGACCACCAGCGGCGGCGATACGGGTCGGCACGCTGCGGACGTCCTCAAGGGTCATGCCGATCATCCGATCGTCCATGGTGCCGCGCAACCAGTTGCCGTCGATGTCGTAGAAGCGGCCGGCGATGACGCCGACGGCGCCATTGGCGATGTAGTACTTGCTCTCGTCGACGGAGATCAGGCCGGAAGCGAACACCAGGCTGTTGGCCTTTACCGTACAGACACCGAACAGCAGCTTGTTGCAGGAACGGATGCGGGCGAACTGCTCCTGGATCGTCGGCTCGCGCATCAGCGCATCGCGCAGGGCCGCATTGGAAAGGGCCGCCGGGGCATGCAGGTTGATGGACCGGGCGTGCAGCCGGCGCGCAATGAAGGCGACGCACTCCTCGGCCGTGAACCCGTCATAGGCGGAGCGTTGGCTGCCGATCACCTGCACGACGCAGCTGTCCGGCATCGCCTTTTCGGGCAGGTTCTCGGCCAGCGACAGCACCGTGCGTCCCCAGGCGACGCCAAGAACGTCGCCGTTCATCAGAATCTGATCGAGATACTGGGCGCCGGCCCGACCGATGCGCTCGCTCGGCGGTCGCACGCCGCCGTCGAAGGGAATGACCATGCATTCGGTCAGGCCAAAGGCCTGCTTGAGCTGTTGGGCGAGGTCGATCGAGTTCAGAAGTTCCGGACGTACCACCACCTTGACGTAGTGCAGGTCGCGCGCCTGCTGCAGGTAGTTCACCACCGTTGCCCGCGAGACCCCCATAAGGTCGGCGATCTGGCTCTGGGTCATCTCGTCGTGATGATACAGCCAGGACGCCCAGAGAAGCGGATCGGTGAGGTATTCCCCCGGCCGCGGCAGCGGTGTCCGACTCTCCGCTTCGGCCGCCCCCGACCGGTCGGTCTTGTCCTTCGTCCTAGAGCGTAGTGCCATGATCTTTCCAACCCTATCGCCCGAAGCGCGCCACCTCGGATCGACAATTGACAATCTGAGTTAACATAAGCACCTATCCGCGCCAAGTGCCATTGCTCGTCCAGCGTGTCGAACCCACTCTGCCCGCCCCCTCATCGAGGACCCCAGAATGCCTGCCAGCCTTTCCGCCCTCTCCCATCTCGCCCTTCGGACAGAGATCATCAATACGTGTCGCGAAATGAACGCCTCGGGCGTCAATCAGGGCACCTCGGGCAACGTCAGCGTTCGTGTTGGCAAGGATCGCTTTCTAGTGACGCCGACCGGCATCCCGTATGCCGAGATGACGGAAGACCAGATCGTCGAAATGACCTTCGACGGCACCTACTATGGCCCCTGCCGACCGACCAGCGAATGGCGCTTCCACCGGGACATCCTGCAGCGCCGGACGGACATCGACACGATAATCCACACCCACTCCATGTTTTCGACGGTGATCTCCTGCCTGCGCCGCGACATTCCGGCCGTCCACTACATGGTGGCCGCGGCCGGCGGCGAGAACATCCGCTGCGCCGAGTATGCCACCTTCGGTTCGCAGGCGCTGTCCGACCATGCCCTGACGGCGTTGGAAGGCCGCCTCGCGTGCCTGCTCGCCAACCACGGCCTGATCGTGCTCGGCTCAAACCTCAAGAAGGCCTACTCGCTGCTGGTCGAGGTGGAGACCATCGCCGCCCAGTATTGGCGCACGCTTGCCGTGGGAACGCCGGTGATCCTCGACAGCGCCGAGATGCAGAACGTCTTTGCGATGTTTAAGGTCTACGGCCGACAGGACGTTGCCGACACCGACCTCCGTTGCGGCGGCCCTGTGGCGCCGGCGGCCTGAGGCCGCCCGAACCATCAGACCGGCGTCGCATAAATCTCGACGCCGGGATGGTCGAGCCGAGACAGTTCGTCCGGCGTCATCAGCACGGCCGCCGTCGACAGAGCGTCGGCCAGTGCGGCCTCGGCGGCCACGATGCTGACCGACGAGAAGGCCGAGGGCACAGCACCCTTCCTGGGATGCAGGATATGTCCGACGCGCCCCGGTGCGTCGAGAACGGTGCCCGCCATCATCGAGGTGGCGACCGCACGATCCCTGAGACGCAGCGAGGCCGACAGCGCCTCGCCATCCGGACCGGCGGCCAGGCCGACCTTCCAGCCGTCGCCGTCGCTACCGCCGCCGAGCGCCCTGATCTCGCCGATGTCGAGCAGCACGTTGTCGAAACCGCGTGCCTTCAGAAGATCCGCCACGCGATCGGTAACATAACCCTGGGCAATGCCATTCAGTGTCATTGCCATGCCGGGACGAGAGAAGCGCACCACGTTCTCATCGAAAGCCACTTGGGCGAAGCCGACCAGCGCCAGCCGCTCGGCAAGTTCCGCCGTGGGCAGCGCATCGCTCCGTCCTCCGGCGTAATGCGCGGCATAGGCGGCAAAGAGCGGCTGCACCGTGGGATCAAACAGGCCGCCTGTCTCCCTGTATACGCTACGCGCCAACCCGAGGAGGCGCAGAAAGTCGGCTTCCGGCGTTTCGAGATGGCCGATGGCATTGAGGCGGGACAGAGCGCTATCGGGACGATAGAGGCTGAAAAGCCCTTCGAGGCGGGCGATTTCCTGCTCGACCGCGGCGAAGGTCGCCGCTGCGAGGGGAGCATCAGCCCCAACAAGCTCGATCGAAGCGTGAGCGCCGAGGGCATTGCCAGACCAACGGCGCACAGGCGCCACCGCAAGGGCTGAGGGAACCACCGCCATGACGGCGAGAGTCGCGCCAATGCGGATGAAGCGGCGCCGTTCGACCGGGCGGGCAAGGAAATCTGCCATGACGAACCTCACATCTGCATGTCGGAATGATCGGCCGATCCGGCGTTCGCCGGCCCGAGATACTTGTCCGGGATATCCGCCAGCTTGACGATCGCGCCGCCCTCGCGTGCCACGAATTCGTCGGCCGCCCTCTGGCTGCCGAAGGGGATTGCTTCGGGCATTCCCATGGCGCCGGCCTGCCGGCTGCCGATGACGAACACCGCCGCGTCGGCGTCGATCCAGTTGTCGCGGCCAGGTTCGGCCCAGCTCGGCGCCTTTTCCATGTCGGAGACGTAGACGGCGGTGACATCGCCGCGCTTTTCGCCGCCGCGCAGATAGGTGACGGCGTCGCTCACCTGCGAGAACCAGAGCGGCTGCTCCTGCCCCTTCTCGTGGATCTGAGCCTTGGGGCCGCCGTGGTCGGCGAGGTACATCTGGCAGTAATAGCCGAGTGCCTCATCGGTCATGGCGATGGCAGCGGGCTTGACCGCCGCTTCCTCCTTGCAGGCGGTAAGCGGCAGGGCCAGAGCGGCGGAGAGCACCAGGGCGGAGAGGATGCGATTGATCATGGGCGGATTCTCCGGGTAAGGGCCCAGGCGGCGGCAAGGCCTGCGAAAAGCCACAGGGCGAGCACGACGAGCGCGCTGGAAACAGGGAAAGGAAGGGTCCGGGCAAGGCCGTCGAGGCCGGCGACAGGGGCATTCGTCTCGATCAGCGCCAGATTGTAGAGACGGAAGGCATCGCCCGGGTTGGCGAGCACGAGCGCCGGGAACATCGTCTTGGTGAAAACGCCCCCCTGATCGACGATGACGGCGCCAAGCAAGGCAAGGTCGTAAAGCACGACCAGGATCAGCCAGGCGCCGATGGCGAGCGCGGCAGCAGTGCCAGCCTGACGCGCCAGACCGGACAGGGCCATGCCCAATGCGATAAAAGCGGCACCCAGCAGCACGGCAGTGGCGACGAGCCGCCCCCAGGCGAGAAGGCCAGCGTCAGTTGCGCCATGAACCCCGGCAATCACCGCACCGGCTATGCCGTAACCGATGGCGATGGCCAGCGTCAGAACGGCGAGATGGCCGCAGAACTTCGTCAGGACCAGTTCGCCTCGCTTCAGCGGGGTCGCCAGGACCAAAGCCAAGGTGCCTCGCTCGATTTCGCCGGCAATGCTGTCGTAGGAGACGAGCAGCGCCATCAGCGGCACCAGGTAGACGGTAAGCGTCGATAGGCTCGCCGCCGTCAGGGTCAGCGCGTCGGCCTTCAGGGCACCGCTAGGCCCCGAGCCGAGGAAGGCCAGAGCCAGCGCGAACAGCGTGAAGGCCAGCGTCGACAGCAGGACCCAGCGATTGCGGAAGGCGAGACGGAACTCGGTTGCGGCCACCGCCGCCATGCGGTCGAGACCGGTCATTGGTGGGCTCCCTGGGCGGTTACGCCGGAGTAGTGACGGTAGACGTCGTCGAGATCAGGCAGGGCGATGTCGATATCGGCGACATCGGAGCCAAGCTCGGCGAGGCGCGCCAGAGCGCCCACCTTGTCCTCGGCGCGGCATGTGACGACCACCGATCGGCCGTTGACGCGCTCGCCGCCGAGATGAGCCTGCACGGCCTCGACCCGGCCTTCCGCCGCTTCGACGCGAATACGGATCGGCAAGCCGGCCCGGCGAGACAGGTCGGCCAGCGCGCCCTCGGCGCGCAGGCGCCCCTTGGCCAGGATGGCGATGCGATCGATGCGGTTCTCGATTTCGGACAGCGAATGTGAGGACAGAAGCACCGCCGTGCCGGCGCGGGCCGAGGCCTCCAGTACCTCGTAGAACTCGCGCCGCGAAACGGGGTCGAGGCCGGAGGTCGGCTCATCCAGCAGCAACAGACACGGCGTGCCGATCAGCGCTTGAGCAAGGCCGAGGCGCTGACGCATGCCCTTGGAATAGGTTCCAACAGCCCGGCCGGCAGCGTCGGCAATCCCGACCGTTTCGAGGAGCGGTAGCGCCACTTTCGGCGCCACGCCCTTAAGGCGGGCGAAATGGGTGAGGACCTCGGCACCGGTCAAAGCCTTCGGGAACACCACCTGCTCGGGCAGGTAGCTGACGGCGCGGCGTGCCACGTCCGAGCCGGGGACGGCGCCGCCAATGAACAGGCGGCCCGTGGCTGGCTTCAGGAAGCCGAGGACGGTCTTGAACAAGGTCGACTTGCCCGCGCCATTGTGGCCAAGCAGCGCGACCCGCTCGCCTGGGGCGACAGCGAGGCTGACACCGTCGACCGCCGTCACGGCGCCGAAGCGGATGGTCAGATCTTCGACCGAGAGAATGGCGGCATCCGTCATGTCATTTCTCCCCGGCGGGAACAAAACCGACCGTGAAAGGGGTGGCGAGCGGGCGCGGTCCAGCGCCTTCGGGCGACATCAGCGGATGACTGTCGATGACGCCACCGGGCAACAGACCGGGAAAGCGCGATTGCGCCCAGCGGATCAGTTGCACGGCCGGCGAACCGAGAAGCAACCGAGCCATCGGCTGCCCCCATATCAACAGGTCCACGGTATCGTTGGGGCGATAGGGGCTGTCGGCCATACCGTCACCGTCGAGATCGAAGGCGACGTGATCGGACCAGTAGTTGCCACGCGTCCCGTCCGTCTGGCCGGCAACCTTGGGGATACCGCTCCACTCCAGCCAACGGGTGCCGACGTATTTTACCTGGGTGCGATTGCCGATGAAGGCATTGCCCGTCAACACGTTCTCCGAAGCGCCACCGGTCAGATGGATGCCGATGTCGCATCCCTCCAGGCGGTTGCCCTCGAAGCGATTGCGTACGGCGCCGTAGACGAACAGACACTTCTCACCGCCGTCGCGGACTTCGTTGTGAAGAAGAACGGAACCGTTCACCGAATTCAGAAACAGACCGTGGGTCGCATCTCCTACCGACAGGTTGTCGGTCGCAGTTACGTTGCGCGAGAACATGAAGGCAAAGCCCAGGGCATTGCCGCGCGACAGATTGTTCTCAAGTACGATGTCGTTGGCGTACATCGAGTGGAAGGCGAAGCGCAGCTCCTGCATGCGGTTGAAGCGATAGCGCGCCTTCATCGACGTCGACACGAAGATACCATCGCGGCCGCGACGGATGTCGTTGTGTTCGACGAGAAGACCGGGCGCGTTCCAGACATAGATGCCGGAGCCCATTTCGGCGCGGTGGAGATCGGTGCGACCGACGATGGTATTGCCGCGCACCGTGGCGTCGATGGCGCCCTGAACGTCGACGCCGATCAGATTCAGGACGATGCGGTTGTTCTCGACCAGAGCGCGGCGCGTTCCCTTGGCCAGCGCTATGCCGCTGTCCAGCTTGTCGAGCTTGCGACCCGAGCCGGTGACATAGAGCCCCTTCAGGGTCACATCATCGGCTTCTACCGAAACGACCGTACCTTCGCCGTTGCCGACGATACGGCTGTCACGATCACCGATCAGCGTCAGCGGCTTATCTATGACGACAGGGCCATCATATCGGGTGTTGCCGAGCCGGAGGACATCCCCCGGCGCGGCGGTTCGGATGGATTCACGAAGTGCGCCCACCCCAGGCCCCACGGCGACCTCTGCCGCGCCGGCGGAGCCGGTGCAACAAAGAACAACCGCGGCGAGGAGATGGAGCGCCTTCATGAACAAACCTCAGGCCGACTTGGGCTTCACCAGCATGCGGCCGCGCATCTCCATGTGGAGCGCGTGGCAGAACCACTGGCAGTAGAACCAATGCACGCCCGGCCGGTCGGCGGTGAACGTCACCGACGCGGTCGCCTGCGGCGCCACTTCCATGGCAACGCCATAGTTGGAGATGGTGAAGCCGTGGGTGAGGTCTTCCACGTCATCGAGGTTGGTGACGTAGACAGTGACTTCGTCGCCCTCGGTCACCTCGAAGCTTTCGAGGCCGAAGGCCGGCGCCACCGACGTCATGTAGACGCGCACCTTGTTGCCGTCGCGGATCACCGTGCTGTCGGCTTCCAGGTCGACGCCATCGACCTTGGCCTGCGCGACGGCGTCGGCGAAGAACGGATCGTCGCGCTTCCACACCGCCAGCGGGTTGACGATGTCGGCGCGCACCAGAATGCTGTCGTGCGGCTCGGCAAAGGTCGGGCTGTCGTGTACCAGCTTCATCTCGTCGCCGGAGATATCGATGAGCTGCTCGTTCTCCGGCTTGAGCGGACCGACGTTGAGATAGCGGTCCTTGGAGAACTTGTTCATCGACACCAGCCACTTGCCGTCGGCATCCTTGGTTTCGCCCATGGAGGTCGAGTTGTGGCCGGGCTGGTATGCGACATCGATCTTCTGCACGATCGGGTCGACCTTCTCGCCCTTGTAGGCGCGAATGGCCTTCTCGATGTCCCACTTCACCATCTGGCTGTCGAGGAACAGCGTCGTATAGGCGTGGCCACGGTTGTCGAAGGCGGTATGGAGCGGACCGAGGCCCAGTTCCGGCTCGCCGACGACGCAGGAACGCGGATCGGCATTCTCCTTGAACAGCGGCGCGACCTTGTCGACATCGATGATCGAAACCGTCGGCGACAGCTTGCCGTTGATCATGATGTACTTGCCGTCCGGCGAGGCGTTGACGCCGTGCGGACTGTTGGGGATCGGCACGTAGCGGGTGTACTTGGAGTTCTTGCCCTTGCGCCCGTCGAGCACCTTGGCGCCGTTGAGCTCCTGATAGTCGCCTGCGGCGACGCCCGCCTCGATCGCCTTGATGTCGAAGATGACGACATGGTCGGTCTCGTTGGCGGTCATCTCGGCGAGGTTGACGCCCATTTCCGAGTTGTAGGAGGTGGAGAAGGCGTAGTTGCCCTTGTAGTCGGTGTTGGTGTTGTCGAGGTTGCCCGACACGATCACCTGCCAGGCGACCTCCATCTTGTCGCCGTCGACGGCGGTGAAGATGTTCACGTACTGCTTGGGATCGTCGAGGATCGTTCCATCGTTGACCAGCGGCGCCTCGTGTTCGCCATTGGCGAAGATGTAGCCCGTGCGGGGATACTTCTGAGGCCGCATGCCGTGGATGTCGGACGCGTTGGGAATCTCGAGGATCTTGTCGCAGCGCATCACGTCGCAGCGCACGCGGGCGATCCGCGTGTTGGCCTTGTCGTTCATGAACAGGTAGCGACCGTCATACGTGCCTTCGGTGTAGGACATGTGCGGATGATGCAGGTCGCCATTCTGGTAGGTGCGCAGACCGCGCTTGGCCAGGAACTCCTTTGTCTCCGGCAGCAGCCCCTCGGTCAGGACCTTCATGCTTTCGTTGGTCATGCCCCAACCGGTGGCCGAGCAACGGTTGAACACCGGCACGCGCATCAGCTCGCGCATCGACGGCACGCCGAGGATGCGCAGCTCGCCGGTCTGACCGGACGACCAGAAGCCGTAGTATTCATCGAGTTCGCCGGGCTTCACCTCGACCTTGTTCGTCGACTCCGCCGCCTTGGTGCTGCCGGTGGCCATCAGGCCGCCGACGGCCGATGCCGCCACGCCGGCGAACACCGCCGTCTTGGCCGTGCCGCCCAAAAGCGACCGGCGGGACAGATTATGCGTCTCTTCAGTCATATCGCTCTCCTCGGTTTTCTTTTTCAGGCTTGCGCCGAACCGCCCACTTCGCTCCGGACGGCAGAGTTGCCTCCGGATGCTGCTGCCCCCGTCTGGGCGAGACCGTTCTGGCGTTCGAAGCGCTCCCGCTTGCGCAGTTTGCCAACCACCACCGGGCAGCGGGTCGTGCTGCGGTAGAGCACCTGGCAGTGCAGGCAGGAGACGCATTCGTTGGGGTTGATCTCACCCGTCGGGTGGATCGCCTGCACCGGACAATCGTGGGCGCAGGTCTGGCAGGGATTGCCGCACTCGCGGTAGCGCTTCAGCCAGCGAAACATGTGCAGCCGGGCCGGGATGGCAAGGCCGCCGCCAAGCGGGCAGACGTAGCGGCAATAGAAGCGCTCGATGAACAGGCCCGGCGCAAGCATGGCCAGTGCAAACAGCACGTAGGGCCAAGGGCGATCGAACTTCAGGATGATCGCCGTCTTGAAGGGCTCGACCTCGGCATAATGCTCGGCCATGTCCAGCGAATAGAAGGAGATGCCGAGAAGACCGAGGAAGATCATGTATTTGATCGGCCAGAGACGCTCGTGCAGCCCCCAGGGCAAGCGTATCTGCGGTATGCGCAGCCAGCGCGCGATCTGGTTGGACCATTCCTGCAAGGCGCCGAACGGGCACAGCCAGCCGCAATAGGCGCCCCGGGCCCAGAACAGCAGCGCCGTCGCCACCGCGAACCACAGGATGAAGATCAGCGGATCCATCAGGAAGGTTTCCCAACGGAAGTCGCTGACCAGAGCCGACAGGACGGCGAGCAGGTTGACGACCGAAAGCTGGGCGTTGGCGTACCAGCCAATGAAGACCAGCGTGAAGGCGAGATAGCTGAGCCGGATGATCCGGAACACCCGCTCGTTCTTCGTCGCAAAGGTCTGGAAGAAGAAGATACCGGTCAAAGCTGCCAACGCGGCGACGAGAATGGCAACCTCGGTACGCTTGGCTTCCCAGATGCGGAGCCACAGGCGGTCGCGGGCCGGCATCTCGTCGACCGAATCGACCTCCGCTGCGGGCGTCGCGGCTGGCGCGGACACGGTGGGAGCCGGTTTCGGCTGAACAACGAGATAGCTGGGCGGCAGCGTGTAATCGACGTCGTAGGTCAGAAACAGCTTGTCGATGGCGCCGACGGCCCGCGAGACCAAGAGTTGCAGCCGCCAGGGGTCCGCCGGGTCGAATCCGGTCCCCTTGGGAATGACGAAGAGATCCATCTCGGTGAAGGTTGGCGCATCTGAAGGCGCCATGCGGACGACGCGCAGATGGTCCTTGTCGCGAAAGCGGATGGTTGTCTCACCCTGCAGAAGCGTGATGCGGTCGAAGATGCCGCCGCGCACGTAGCCGGATCCCTTGAAGGACCAGTTTCCCGTGCTGGCCACGAAGATCGCCTCTCCATCGTCGCCGAGCCGGCGCGTCAGGTTGGCATAGGCGGCATCTCCAAGGAGGGTGCGACCGATCGATGGCTGGCTGGCCAGCCCGACGTAAATGTCGATGTAAGGATCGGTGTCGGCGCCAGTCTCGCCATGGGAAGCGGCACGCGGGTCACCCTGCTTTTCGAAGGCGGCGTTGATCTCGGCGACCGACATGCTGAACCGACGGATCGATCCGTCGCCGGTCAGCGTCGTCCAGTCGCTGACCACGTCCTTGCTGCGATCGACCGTCTTCTGGTCCATAGCGGGGGCGGCGCCGACTGCCTCGAAGCCTTCGAGGCCGAGCGAGCGCGCGGCCTTCAGCCCAGACCGGCGGACCGAATCGTCGATCACCATGATCGTCACGGTGGCGCCCGAGACGATATCGAGGTCGTGGGCCGGGCCGTCCGCCTCGCGCTTCAGATCGAGACCGGTGTATTTCTCGATCACCGCGGTGATCTTGGCCTCGGGAATGCCGACCAGGACGATAGGCTCCGAATGCTTGACAAGGCGGACACCGGTGATCACCGCGCTGTCGTCCACACCAACAAGAATATGGATAGGCTTGCCGGAGTAACCGGTTGCCGGCACGAAATCGGTGTTGAGGAACACCCAGCCGATGCGCTTCCCCGCCTTGAGTATTGGCGCGGCCGGCAAGTCGTCACGAACAGGGCCATAGGCATCCGCCCCGGAGGCCAGATCGGAAGGAGCTACCTTGCCAAGGAAATCGGTGAGACTGGCTGCTTGGGAAGGCATGGCCAGGAGCGCCAGGGCAACTGCCAGGCAGAAGGCCGCTACAAACCTGACAAGCCAGGGCGTCGCTGTATCCGTCGGTCTCATCTCGCCCCTCCACGGAATCGCGCGAACATGAACTATGCCATCATGTTTTCATGAGACGGCATGAACCTTCGTTGCGCTGGCACAAATTCGATTGATGTAGATCACAAGGCTTTGTCGGCTCGCGGCCCGACGAGCGTGCGGAGGTAGCCGATGGCGAAGGCCAGGAAAGCCGTCGCCCAAAGCGCTCCAGCGCAGGCGACGAGGTGGTAATAGGCGTTGCCTGCATAGGGTGCCGCCATGCGCACCAAAGCTCCCGCCGATACCAAGGCGTAGATTGCCACCTCAAGCTTGTCGGCGGCAAGCGGCCGGCCGGTGTGGCCTCGGCTCACGCGCGTCATCACGCCGAGCACGGTCAGGCCAACGCTGCCTGCCGTCCAAAGATGCAGAGCGGCGGCAGGGTCGATGACTGCCGGCCAAAGGATGGCCAGTGCTTCAACGACGAAGCCAACGGCGATCGAGGCAATCGCGACATGCAGCACCAGCAGCAGCGGTTCGCGCCGCGTGGCAAGTCCCCTCCAGCGGGTCAGCCTCGCCGCCGTCATCAGCCCGGCAAGCCCAAGCGCGAGGGCCGTACCGGACCCATCCGGCACGATCGTCCACGCCACGAAGGCAAACCCGGCAACACCCATTGCAGCGGCATCAAAGCGGTCGAAGGGCACGGGCAGCCTGGTTTCGCCGCGTGCCTTCAGCCAGTTGCGGGTAAAGGCGGGAGTGATGCGCCCACCCATTAGGAGGATGAGCATCAACACCGCCGACAGAGCGGCCCGGATGGAGACGCCGGCAAGGCCGTTGATAGCGGCCTCGGCATGGAAGCCGGCATCGGCCAATGCCAACATGAGAATGAGACCGACAACCCTGAGGTTCCGCCAGTTGCCGGCCAACACGATCTCGCGGCCAAGCACGGCAGCAAGCGCCAAGGGAAAAGCCAGGTCGATCACCGCCGCTGTGGTCGGCCCAATCAGGGTCGACACGGAAACAGCGATCCGGCCGACGAGCCAAACCAAGGCCAGGATGGCAAGTGGTCGGCCGGCCAGGGTGGGCCGGCCCGTCCAGCTTGATACGGCGGTCAGCGTGAAGCCGGCGATGATCGGCGGCAGGCCGCCGAACAACATGGCGTGGATATGCCAATCGCGAGGGGCGAAGGCGGTGGGCAGCTCGACGTGCCCCATGTAGAGGGGCACCCACAAGAGAATCGAGCCGGCCATCCATAGTGCCGCCAGCATGAAGAATGGCCGGAAGGCACCTGAAAGAAAGTGCGAACGCCCCACAGTGTCGGCCATATCAGAGGCTGCCGAGCAGTTCTTTGAACAGCTTGCCAGCCTTGCCAGGGTTCTTCGCCGCCTTGGCCGCCTCGAGATTGGGGGCCGGATCTCCCACGACCACGACGCCAACCATGCCCATGACGTAGTGCGGCTTGCACTTGACGCCGTAGACGCCCGGCTCGGTGAACGTCACCGTGAGGTCCTTGCCGATCTTGCCCTCGAAGGGCTGGGCGCCCTCGGGCAGCATGCCCGGAACGCTCTGGGCGTCATGCCCCGGGTCGGTGGCGACGAAAGTCACGGTATCGCCCGGCTCGACCTTCACGAGGTCCGGCTCGAAGACCATCATGCCCTTGGCGCCCTTGTTGAGCATCTTCACCTGAACGTCGGCGGCGGTGGCCGGAAGGATCGCGAGGGCGAGAGCGGCAGTCGCGAGGAGGAGAGTTTTCATTTTTTCAGCCTCGTTTGTGGATTCTGCCGCTCATATTAATGGACTCTGTCTCTCCGAACGTTGCGAAAACGCAAACTGCGGCCCCATGACTCCACTTTCTCAAATGCCGCTCCGCTGAACGGCCATGCGTTGGCTGGCCCTTGGCGGCGTGCGCTTGGTAAATGATTTCATTGTCGTTCCCGATGACTTGGTATGCGCTATAGTGTCGCCGTCAGGGACAGGCAGAGGTGGGAATGGCGCGCTCGGGAGGCAAGTGGATCGTCGAGATCCATGACAAGGTCGATCATCTGGAGGCCGAGTGGTCGGCGCTCGTCGGTCAGCACAATGCGACCCCTTTTCAAAGCCATGGCTTCACGCGCCTTGTCCTTCGGCAACTCGCCACAAACAACCAGGCCTCCCCGATCGTAGCTTTGGTGCGCTCACGTGATGGCCGTCCCGTAGCGCTCTTCGTGATGATGCGATCGCGCCGCCACGGTCTGCGCTGGCTTCTGACCGAAGCCCGGCCGATCGACTACTGCGCCCCCATGTTCGACAGTTCGCTCGAGGAAGCGGACCTTCCGGACATTGTCCAAGCCGTGCTTGCGGCGGTTCCCGGCGTCGACCTTCTCTACTGCAATCGGATGCCCGAGCGGTTCGAAGGTGGCCCCAACCCATTTGTTCGAGTGCCCAATGCGGCTCGCCTGCGGCTCTCCGCCTGGAAGCTCGAACTGGCGGGCCGCAGTGCGGAGGAAGTCGTCACCGCCCGCCCCGCAAGTTTTCGAGCCAATCTCCGCCGCCGGACACAAAAGCTCGCCCAGACGCACCGGCGCGCCTTCTCCCTGGCGATTGGAGACGCGATCGAAGAGGCCGACATTGCTGCGTTCAGGGAACTGAGGGCGACCAGTACCGAGGAGAAGGGGCGCGTCGACATACTCACACAGGAGGAGTGGTCGGACATCTACCTCGACCTTTTGAAAGGAGTAGGCGGGACGTGCCGAGGCTGGCTTTCGAAACTCACGGCTGACGGCGAACCCATCGCCTATCTCTTCGGAATCCTTCAGGGGCGCTGCGTCGTGGCGACGCTGCCCGCCTCGAAGATGGGAGATTGGAAACCCTACTCGCCTGGGCTTCAGCTGTTTTCAGACACGATCGAGCATTTTCGAGCCGCCGGATACGACTGCTTCGACCTTTCCATCGGCGACATGGACTACAAGCGCCGGTTCGGTTGCGAGGAAGTCGCGCTTTACGACGCACTCTTTCCCAAGACCGTCGCGGGTCGCGCCTACTATCTTCTGTGGCGGCTCAAGGTGGCCGTCCGCGCCCGCCTGAAACCCCTCGCCGAGGCCCACGCGACCGCGGGCAAGGTCACCAAACCCACCTGAGCCCCCAAGGATCGGTTGACGTGTCAAATCGACCGTCGCACGGTCCGAGGCGGCTTCATTGGAGATTGCGTGCGATGCGAAGGATCGTCATTCCGGGGACGGACATCAGGACGTCGCCAATCGGCATGGGGTGCGCCTCGCTTGGCTCGCGCATCTCGCCGGCACAAGGTCGGCGCATGCTGGAAGCGGCCTTCGAGCAGGGTGTCACCTGGTATGACGTCGCGCCATCCTATGGCGCAGGGCGCGCGGAAGACATCCTGGCGCCTTTCGTCGCCGCCCATCGCGACAGCCTGTTCATCTGTTCCAAGGCCGGCCTCGTGCCGCCGAAGAACAACGGACTGATGCGGCTTGCCTACGATCTCGGACGCCCACTGGTTTCGGTGGCGCGCGGGCTGTCGCGTCGCTTCCGGGCGATCAAGGCGACGCGAAACCGGCGCGTCGCACTCAGCAGCGATTTCCTCGAAGCGTCGATTGCCGCGTCGCTCAAGCGGCTGCGCATCGACCACCTCGATGTCTTTGCCCTGCACGATCCCGATCCGGCCGATCTCGAACGCGATGATGTCCTCCGGGCTCTTGAGCGAATTGTTGCGCGCGGCCAGGCCCACCATATCTCGATGGCCGGATCTCTCGACGCGGCGCTTCCGGCGGCGGCTAAGCCCATCTTCACCTTCTTCCAACTGGCGGACGATCCGGACAATCGGCAACTGCCGGTGCTCCGGGCCGCCCTCGCGCGACCGGCGGGCCTTGTCACCCATTCGGTACTCGGGGTCGGCGGCGCTCGATACCGAATGATAAACCGGCTAAAGACAAGGCCCGACCTTGTCGCGGAAGCCGAGGCCGGTGGCTATCGAAGCCGACCGGAGGAGATTGCCACGGCGCTGCTCATGCGGCGGGCCTTTGCCGTCAATCCCGACGGCGTGGTGCTCTCGTCCATGTTTTCCGCCGGCCATCTCGCCGACAACATTCGGCATGCCGCCGAACCACCGGATGCGACCGCGGCGCTCTTGGCCGAGAGAATTCTGTCCGCCCCTTGACGCCACCTACACCGCCGCCGATAGCTCTGGGGAAAGAAGGGAACTACCTTTGATCTCAGCATCCCTGAAAACGCCTCCAATCACCGATCATGATATCTGCATCATCGGGTCCGGTCCGGCGGGCCTCGTGCTGGCGCTCGAAATGGCGCGCCGGGGCAAGCGGGTGCTGGTGCTGGAATCAGGCTCCAGGCACCCCGATCGCTTGCAGCAATCCCTGTCCGACGCCGACATCGTCGATCCCGCGCGACACGACGACATGTCGATCGCCGTTTCCCGGCAGCTGGGCGGCACGTCCAACCTCTGGGCCGTCAGATGCCAGCCGTTCGATCCCATCGACTTCGAGCCTCGCCCCTGGTTCGTCGATGCGACCTGGCCGATCGGATACTCAGATCTCGCTCCCTATTACGACAAGGCCGTCGACTATCTCTCGGCCGGTGCCAACGTGTTCCGGGCGCCGATCGCCGGCATCGACATCGCCGACGAAGCCGTGGACTACACGCGCCTCGAACGCTTTTCTCGTATCGCGGCCGTTCAGACGGCGCATGCGGAGGAGATCGAACGGTCCAACTTGATCGACGTTCGCCTCAACGCCACGGTCGTCGACATGACCTACGAGCACGGGCGTATCGTTGGCTTGACGGTCGCCGACCGTGACGGCACACGCCACCCTCTGCCGGTGAAAGCCGTCGCGCTCGCCGCCGGCGGGCTCGAGAGCACGCGCCAACTGCTCGTGTTCCAGCGCAAGCATCCGGAACTGTTCGGCGGTACGGATGGACCACTCGGCCGATACTACATGGGGCATGTGATCGGCGAAGTGGCCGACATCACCTTCGCTTCCGATGCCCTCGACGTGGCCTATGACTTCTATATCGACGAGCACGGCTCCTATGCCCGACGTCGGTTGATTCCGGCGGACTCGGAACAGAGAAGCCATCGTCTTCCCAACGTATCCTTCTGGCCGGTGGTGCCGCCGGTGGCCGACCCCCGCCACAAGAGCGGGCTCCTGTCGGCGGTCTGCTTTGCCTTTGCGCTGAAGCCGATCGGTCGGCTGGTCATCGCCGAAGCCATTCGCAAGAGGCACATTCCCGACGACCTCGCCATCTGGCCGCATGTCGTCAACATCGTTCGAGACCTGCCGCGCGCGGCCCTAAGCCTGTCGACCTTTCTCTACCGGCGCTATATCGCCAAGCCGCCGATGCCGGGCTTCTTCGTGCGCAACGCGGCGCGGCGCTACGGCCTCTCCTACCACTCCGAACAAAGCCCGCAGGCAGACAGCCGAGTGGTGCTCGGCGACGACTTCGACCGGTTGGGCGTGCCGAAGCTCAGGATCGACTATCGCTTTGCCCGGGCCGACGCCGAGGCGATCTGGCGCGCCCACGAGCACCTGGCCCAATGGCTGGAGCGCACGGGGACCGGCCATCTCGAATACCGCCAGCCGCCAGAAGAGACGGTCGACGCCATCCTGGCGATCGCCGCGCATGGCACGCACCAGATCGGAACGGCGCGCATGGCATCCAGCCCCCAAGATGGCGTCGTTGACGAGAACCTGCGCTGCTTCGGCGTCGACAACCTCTACGTCGTGAGCTCGGCGGCCTTCCCGACATCGGGTCAATGCAATCCGACGCTCAGTATCGCAGCGCTTGCGGTGCGGCTTGCCGACCACCTTTGCGACGAGGAACAACCTTGACCGATGTCCGGAACTTCCTCGGCTTCGCATTCAGCACTGGGCCGATCGACGACATCGTCCAGCTGATCGTCACCGCCGCTCGCGGAGAGCGGACCACCGTGCTGGTGACGCCGAATGTCCATCATGTCGTCGCCCTCGACCGTCAGTTGCCGCCCGAAACCGTCGCCACCTACCACTCGGCCGACCTGTTTCTGTGCGACAGCAAGGTGCTCGGACGTCTTGGCCGCTGGAGCGACCTTTCCCTGACACCTCGAACAGGCACCGATCGGGTGGCCGACGTTCTGGCGGCACCGGGCAATCGCGATCTGCTCATTGCGATGGCCGGCCCAACAACGAGCCAGGCCGAAGCCATGGCCGCCCGCTTTCCGGACTGGCGTTTCCAGTTGATCGAAACGCCCGCTCGACTGGTACCGGGCACCAAGGAGTGGGCCGACGCCGTCACGAGTGCGGCGCAGGCCGACTGGCAGATCCTGCTCGCCTGTCTGTCGTTTCCCAAGCAGGAGCTGTTCGCCGCCAACGTAAGGGCCGCGCGGCAAGACAAGGGTGGCGTCATTCTCTGCGTCGGCGCCGCTGTCGATTTCCTGAGCGGCACACTTCCTCGTGCGCCTGACAGCTGGCAGAAATTCGGCCTCGAATGGTTGCATCGGCTCCTGTCGGAACCACGCCGCCTTTGGCGCCGCTATCTCGTCGACGGTCCCAAAGTGTTCCTCATCTATCTGAGACAGCGCCGCTCCGGTTCGCTCTGACGGCATCGGCCACGGCCTCCCGGTAGCGGGCGATCGTTCTCTCCGGAGCGAGGCGTTCGTAGAGAACCTCCGAAGAGGCGGCGATCCTGGAGCGATAAGTAGCGTTGTCCTCGACGAGCCTCACGAGGCCGGCGGCGATGTCAGACGCGTTGCCCGGACGAACGCCGACTCCCACATCGAGATCGTCAAGATAGCCATCGATGCCCGACCCCAACGTATGCAGAATGGGGGTGCCCGAAAACAACGCCTCCAGGTAGACCATGCCGAAGGTCTCCTGGTGAGATGGCAGAGCCATGGCGAGCGTTTCGCGGAGATAGTCGAGCAAAGCGTCATGCGGCATGAAGTCACGAAGCACCGCGCGCCCTTCGAGACCCTGGGCCGCAATCAAGGCTTTCACACGAGCCTGCGCCTCCTCCGGGCCTTCGCCGATCACCTCAAGTCTGACGCCCGGCAATCGGTCGCGAACGCTCGCAAAGGCGGCTATCAACTCCGGCAACCCCTTCTTGTCGATCGCCCGCAGCGACATCGGGCATACGATGACCGGTCTCGGCGTCGCCGGCTCGATGACAGCCGTTGCGTTGAAGACGATGTTGGGCAGCAGGTCGGTTTTTCGACGATCGACGCCGGTATAGCGTTCGAAGCCTTCGCGATACCAGGCTGACACGTGATAAATCCTGGCGGCGTCACGGGCGATACGGCGGAACAGCGGGCGATATGTCGGCTTGGAGCGAAACACCTTTCGCTCCACCTCGCCACGCATCGAACAGAAGAGTGCGGCCTTGAAGCGGCGGGCGAGGAGCCAGCCGGCGATACCTTCGAACGTGAATCGATGGGTGTGCACGACGTCGGGCTGGATCCGTTCCGCCGCCAGAAAACGACCGATGCGACGAGCCACGGCAAACTGGCAAGCCGCCATGCCGATACCGAAGGGTGGCGCGAAATAGCGATAGACGATCAGCCGCCGTCCCTGGAAATCGCCAAAATCGCGCCACTCCACACGGCGAGGATCGACGACGCGCTGCAGGGATACGACCACCTGGGGAAGGTCCGTCATGCGATCGACGAGCCGAACCACCGCGTCGGTGATCGGCGGAGGGCGGATGGGGTCGAGATAGTCGGAAGAAATATGCAGGATCGTCGGCCGACGGCCACCTTCCATTTTCAGCCCGTCGTTTGTTTCAACACTCATCCCCATGCCGCCATCGGTCGCGATCCGATGACGCCCTTGAGCTTGCCGATGTTGGTGGCAACGCGCTTTCCGTAGCGGAATGCCCGTGGCCGGTCGAATGGCCGCAGCGCCAGCCAAAGACCGGCACCGATCGCGACCTTGAGGAGAGCATCGAGAGTGAAAGCGGTCGCGGCGGCCCTGCTGCCTTGTCTGAGGCGTGTCTCGGCATAGATCTGGCCGCCCCGAACGGCGCGACGAAGGGCATATGCCGTCGTTGCCCGCTCGGAAGGAATCTCCTCGTAGGCGCGCGCGCGGTTGGTCACCACCATGCGGTGCCCATTGGCGGCAAAGCGCAGGAAGAAGTCATGATCCTCGCCGCCCGAACGGCCGAAGGCGGGGTCGAAGCGCAGCTCGCCGAGCGCCGAACGCCGGATCAGCGTGTTGCCGGTGCGACCGTTCGGATGCTGACGACCATCTTCGTCCCACTTCCAATCCTGGAAAAGCGGATCGGCGGCAACGAACCAGGCCGGCGTTCCCTCGGGATAGCGCGGAAAGACGGGCCCGAACACCGCATCGGCGGCAAAGTCCCGGGCGGCAGAAAGATGGCCTTCGAGCCAATCCGGTTCCACCGTCTCGTCGTCATCGACGAAAATGAGCCAGTCGCCGGCCGCCGCGGCCAGGCAAGCATTGCGGGCATACGAGACGTTGCCGGCCCCGACGGGAAGGACGCAAATCGGCAAACCGGTATTCCAACCGGCAATAAGCCGGACCACCGCGCCGTCGCGCGTGTCGTCGGCGATGATCACTTCGACGGTTTCGCCCTTGGGAACGCGCGCCTTGGCGATGCTGTCCAGCGTGGACAACAGGAATGGGCGCCCCATGCTGGCGATGAGAACGGAGATCAAGTCAGCGACCTCCCGTTACGAAGCGCCACCGCCGAGGCCATCATCAGCATCAGGAGCACGTTCGACGTGGTCGTGCCATGCAGCCAATCGGTCTCGAACAGGTTCTGCCATAGCATGTAGAGAAGACATGACGTCATCAGAAAGCCCGCGCCGACATCGCGGTCGACCAGGCGGTCGATCCACCATGCGACCATCATGATGATGGAGAGAAACAAGGAGACGGCGATCAGTCCGCCTTCGAGCGCCATGTCGATGTAACCGTTGTGGGAGTGCGGGGCGCGAGCGATGAAGGTGTCGGTCATCTTCGTTGCCGGAGATGCCGGCCCTATACCCCAGAATGACTGGAACCCCCAACCGGTCATTGGCCGCTCCGCGATCTGGGAGGCCGAGAACTTCCAGAGATCCGTTCGCCCGGTGAAGCTCGGGTCTCCACTCACCACGCGCGATATGTCTCGATAGTCGAAGCCCGGCACGCCGCCGCTCACGAAAAAGGCCGCCGGGATGGTCAGGACGACCATGAGGATCGGCAGTGCGATCCGGAGACGACGGCGCGTCGCGACGGCAAAAAGGGCCGCCGGAGGAACCAGCAGCAGAAGGCCGAGCGACGTCTTGGACTCGCTGATCAGCAGCAGACCAAGGATCGCCGGCAGGCACAGAAAGCCCGCCACCCGGATACGGTGGTCGGCGCGCGTCAAGGCGAAGATTGCGAACAGCCCGGCGATGGTGGCGTTGGCGCCGAGGGTGTTCTTGTGGGTGTAGATGCCAGGAAAGCCGATCGATGTCGTATGCACGACGGCGACCGAGGCGACGTTCACGGCAACAGCGGTCACCGTCACCCAGAACATCGGCCTCAGGATGTCGTCCAGGCGGTCGGCAAGCAAGACCGCCGGTATCAGGCTGATCAGCAGGAGAACATAGAGCGAGAGTCGGGTCAGAACCGTCGCCGGGACAAGCGCCCACGCGGACGTGAGCGCCAGATATCCGAAGAAGGCGACCAGCAGACAGGAGCCCAGCAGCCGGAGGCGACCGATCCGGTGGCGCTCGGCGATCAGCAGGATCACCGCGAGAGCCGCAAGGCCCGGAAAGAAAAGGCGGTTGAGCAACGCCGGCTGCGCCTCGGCAACCGGGCCGGAAGACAGGTCGGCCGGCACGTAGCCGCGCGCATAGATCAGCGGCCACACCAGCATGAGATAGGCGAGATCCATCGCTGGAAGCAGCGCGGCGAGCCGACGACGATAGCCTTGCCCGATACCTCCATGGACGACGGCGTCGCTCACGAGACACCGCCTTCCCGGGCCGCGCCAACAGCAGACGATCGCAGGTCACGCAGCGTCAGACCGCCGAAAACCACAAATTCCAGAAGCGCCACGCCGGCAAGGCCAAGCGCCGCAACAGAGGCGTCGAGCCCGACCGACAGCAGCCCGAAGACAAGAAGCGGCGCCACCACCGCGCCGACGAATCCGACGATGGCAAGGGCGCGGAACTTGCGGCGGGCCTCCATCAGTGCCGCCATGACCGACGTCTGGCCGACGACCAGGGCATAGAGCCACCAGCAGACGAGGTTACCGGCCATGTCGCCATAGCGGTCGCGGAAGGCGTAGGCGTCGATATAGGGCCAGGCCATCCAGAGAAACAGACCGTAGAGGATCGCGGCCCCCGCCGTGATCGCCATCCCGGAACGAAGCAGCCTAAACACCGAAGCAACCTCGCCTCTTGCCAGTTCCTCCACCATGCGCGGTCGGGCGACGCGGCACCAAGCCGTTCCGACGAGCAACAATGGCGACACGCCAACACGACCGGCGTTGAGCATGCCGAGCGCCGCGGCGTCGCGCATCCGTTCCACCAGGAAGACATGGCTGCGCGACATGACTTCGTTCTGAAGCGCCCCCTGCAAGGCCCAGCGCGTATCCTTCCAAACGCTCCGGTAGGCGGAGAGATGAGACGACAAGCTTCGGAAATCGGCCTTGAGGTTGAAACGACAGCAGACAAAGGACAGGCTGTTCCCAGCAGACAGGCCAGCGAGAGTGGCCGTGGCGGGCGGCAGGACTTGCCAGAACGCGACGGCGAACGCCACCGTCGCCGCCAGGGCAATCGCATCATAGATCAGCGTGAGGTGGACGCTTCCCTTCACCACCATGAGATTGCGAACATATTCGCGGATCATCAACGTACCGAAATAGGCGATCGCAGCCAGCGACAGCGGCAAGTCGGCGCCGATGACGGCGGCGAGACCGAGGCCTGCCGGCACCACCAGAAGAGTCAGCGCCAAATTGGCCGAGGTAAGCATCGACAGAGCCGCGTCCGCCTCTTCCTGCTCCCGTCCGGGGAGAAGGTAGTTGAGCGGCATGACGATGAGAGCATTCTGCGCCGAGGCGGCGAAGAAGCTGCCCGCCAGAAGAAAGGCGAAGCGGCCGAACTCGTCGGGTGTGGCAAAGGCGATGAAGGCGAGGTTCAGCAGCAGGTTGAAGGCGCTGTTCAGGGCCTGATCGACAAGAGAGATGAAAACGGCGCGCTTCATGGCACACCGGCAAGGGTTCTCAGACGCACCGATAGGGGGCGCAACCGGCAACGGGCCGCGTCGGACCAGTTGCCCCGACGGCTGGCCACGGCGCGCAGCGCCGCCTCGTTCCCCGTCTTCAGCATGTTGCGCGGCTTGATTGCCACCGAGGCCAGGGCAAGGCCTGGCCGGCATGTATGCACCTCCCGAAAGCCCATGGCGAACAGATGATCGAGGATGCGGGCGTCGAAGCGACCGAAGGGCGGGGCCACGATGTCGACCGGCCGTCCCAGGATCCCCTCCAGAGCAGCGCGCCCTTCACTAACATCGTCGATGAACTCCCGCTCGGATATCGCGGTCCAGTCCAGATGGCCCGCGCCGTGGACACCGATTTCCATACCGAGTGCATCGAGCGCGTGGAGATCGCCGGCAGAGAGACGGCCGGGACGACCGAGAAAACGGGTCGGCACGAAAAAGGCCCCGACGATGCCCTGCCTGACAAGCCAGGGGGCCAGCAATTCGACATCCGAGCGAAATGCGTCGTCGCTCGTAACCCGTAGCCGCGCCCCGGACCTGCGGCTCATCTCGACAAGCGTATCGAGCAGGGGCTCCGCACTCGAAAACGGCATCCAGGACTGCAGTTCGTCGCCCCGCGCATCCGGCTCTTCGGAAAGATCATGCACGCCTATGATCAACTCGAAACGCGCTTCGTCGCGCTCAACCGCCATCTCTCACCTCCGGCTTCAATGACGGCCACCAAGGCAGGATTGTCGCGAGGAGAATGCGAAGATCGAGACCGAAGGTCCAGTCCTCGATGTAGCGGAGATCCCGAGAGACTCGGGCGGCCATGGACTCATGCGTCGGCGTCGGCCCGCGGTGACCCGTCACCTGAGCCAGGCCGCTCATGCCCGGACGGACGGCGTAACGGGTCATGTAGCCGGGAATGGTCTTGCGATACTGCTCGTCGAGCGCCAGCGGGTGCGGGCGCGGGCCGATCAGCGACATGTCACCCTTGAGGACATTGAAGAGCTGCGGCAGTTCGTCGATGCTGGTCCGGCGGAGAATGTTGCCCAGGCGGGTGATGCGCGCATCGCCTACCGTCGCCTGGCGGAAGACCTCGCGGCTGGCCGTCGCCGTCATTGTCCGGAACTTGTAGATACGGAAAATTCTCCCGCCGAGACCATGGCGATCCTGTGGAAACAGGACCGGACCGGGACTGTCGAGGCGGATCAGCACGGCGACGAACATCAGCAATGGCGCCAGCAGGATCAGGCCACCCGCCGCGCCCAGAATGTCGAACGTGCGCTTCATCCAGGACTGGACGGCCGCCGGACGGGCAATCGCGGAGAGGTCGGTTTTGTCGTCGATGAGGTCTGTCATGTCGGGTGCCGGGTCTGGGTCGAAGCGAAGAGGGAGGCGAGCGTGTCTCGCAGCGGCGCCGATCTGTAGGCGTCGTCGTAGGGCAGTCCCTGGTTGTCGACCATGTCGGGCCCACGGTTGCGGAGCCAGCTGTCGTCGTCGGACAGCCCCCAGGTCACCACGCCTGCGAGGGCCGGGCTGTCGAAAGCCACGGAGAGCACCTTCTCTGCCTCGGCGGCAGCGCGAAGGCGGCGCCTGGAGATCGACCGACCGCGCGCGTTCGGCGCCTCGGTAACGTCCAGCTCGGTGATGCTGATATTCAGGCCAAGGTCTTCGATCCGTTTGAGAAAGCGGCGAAAAACGCTGTCATCAAAATGAAGTCGCGTGTCGAGATGGCACTGCATGCCGAGCCCATGAATGGGCACGCCCGCCTTGAGCAACCGTTCAAGCAACCCAAGCATGCCGGCTCGACGCCGCTCCTGCCATTCTTCGGCATAGTAGAGATGATCGTCGTTGAGGTAGAGCCGCGCCAGCGGTGCCGCCTCCTCCGCGAGACGAAATGCCTCGGCGACATAGTCCGAGCCAAGCATCGCATAGAAGGGAGTGCGTCGCATGAAATCCGCGCCGCCGTCATACGGCTCGATCGCTTCATTGACCACGTCCCACTCGAAGACCGCATCACGATAACGGCCTGCCACCGCCGTGATATGCGGCGCAACGAAGCGTCGCCAGTCGGCCGCCGTCGACAGACGCTCGGCGCCTGCCGGCAAGTGCTCGTGCCAGATCAGCGCATGGCCTCGCAGACGTTTACCGCGCTTCGCCGCACTGGCGACGATGGCATCGCAAGCGCGGTAATCCGGCACATCGCCCAGGGTGGGCACAAGCGCGCCCCACTTCATCTGCCACGTGGGTACCCACACCGAACACTCCCCATCGAAGAGGCGAAGATGAGGGCCTGCGTCGGAGACATCATCACGCGTTACCGCCGAACCGAAGTAGCGACCCGACCGGGCGGCCAGCTCGCCCAGCCCGACCGTCTGCGCCGACGCAAGCGCCGATGGGGCAAACGGAAGTCCCGCGAAAGCGGCAAGCAGGGAGCGGCGGGTGAACGACATTCAGGTAACCCGCTGAGTTGTGGAGCGATCGCCGGAGGATTGATCCGACACGATCTCGCGGAAATAAGTGATGGTCGGTCCAAGGCCGGCCTCCAGGGAGATGGTCGGTCTCCAGTCGAGCAGACGTTCGGCCTTGGAAATATCCGGGCGTCGACGACGAGGATCGTCGGACGGCAGCGGCAGATGGCTGATCGAGGATTGCGAACCGGTCATCGCGACCACCATCGCGGCAAGCTCCGTCACGCTGAACTCGCCGGGATTGCCGAGATTGACGGGCGTACGGACGTCACTTTCCATGAGGCGTACAAACCCCTCGATGAGATCATCGACGTAGCAGAAGGACCGCGTCTGCGATCCGTCGCCATAGATGGTGATCGGCTGGCCCTGCAACGCCTCGACGACGAAGTTGGAGACCACCCGGCCGTCCTCGGGCTGCATGCGGGGCCCGTAGGTGTTGAAGATGCGGGCGATGCGTGTGTCGACGCCCTTCTCCGCCGCATGGGCGTGGAACAGGGCCTCGGCGGCCCGCTTGCCCTCGTCGTAGCAGGCGCGCTCGCCAAAGGAGTTGACGTTGCCCCAATAGTCCTCCCGCTGGGGGTGAACCAGCGGATCTCCATAGACCTCGCTGGTCGAGGCAAGCAGCGCTCTGGCCCCGGTGCGCATGGCGAGATCCAGCACATTGAAGGTACCCAGAAGGTTGGTCCTGAGCGTGGTGACCGGGCTCTCCTGATAATGGGGCGGCGAAGCCGGGCAGGCGAGGTGATAAATCTCGTCGACCCGCAAATCGGGAAGCCGATCGGCGACATCTGCCTCGATCAGCTCGAAGTCTGGATTCGATACCTGATGGCGGTGGTTGAGACGGCTGCCCGTGTGGAAGTTATCGAGGCTGATGACCTTGCGTCCGTCTCGGAGCAGGCGATCGCAAAGATGACTACCCAGGAAACCGGCCCCTCCGGTGACGAGAACCGTCTTCTGACAGGATGAGCGCATTTATCTGTCTTGACCTTGTTGGTGGCGGGTTATTCGGCGGCGGCGAGAGGCCGCTTTCGCAACGACTGGAGGGAAGCCGTGCGACGTCGCTTCGGAGGACCCAGGATGAGATACAGAAACCAAGCCGCTCCGAACCCGGCAACACAGCCCACAAACGCGCTGGCAGCGAGTATCAGCGTGGCCCTGGGGGCGGTTGGCTTGGTCGCAGGTTGAGCTGGCGATATGACGCGCGCCGTCGTCGCCGGCAGCGAGATCTGCTCGCGAGCCTGCTTGGCCTTGGTGGAGAAACTGTCGAAAAGCGCGCGATTCTGACCGGCGATCTGCTCGAGTTCCCTGAGCTTCACCGACGCTGCGTTGGACTGGGCGAGACTTTCCTGCGCCTTGGCCAGCATATCCTTGAGAGCGGTCTGCTGCGCTGCGGCGGAACGGTAGTCCGCCTCCGCCTTGGCGAGTACACGAGCAACTTCGGCGTCGAGGGCCCTTTCGAGAGCCCTGCGGTGTTCCTGGGCTCGGATCAGTCTTGGGTACCGAGGACCGTAGGTGTCGGAAAGCATGCTTTCCTCCGCCCGGGCCTGGCTGATCTGCATGCGGATCTGGCCCGCCAAATCCGATGCCGAAGCGCTGGCTCCATTTTCGCGCAAAGCGTCCAGCGCGGCCTTGGCCGCTTCCGCGGCGACTGAAGCCCCCACGAGTTGGCTGCTCAGTTCGCCCACCTGCCGCTCGGCCAGCGGAACACCGTTGGTATCGAGAAGCCCATTCTGACGCCGATAGGTCTCGACAGCCTGCTCGGACTCCTCCGTGACCCTACCGAGTTCGGCAAGGCGCGCTTCCAGACTGGCCGCCGACTCGCGCGCGCTGTCGTCGACGACGCTTTGGCCGTTGCTGAGGTAGATGTCGCTGAGCGCATTCGCGAGCGTGGCCGACCGCGTCGGCGAGCCGGTGGTCACCGAAACGTTTAGAACATAGGTGTTGTCGACGCGCTTGACGTCCACGGCTTTCTGCAGGCCGGCAAGGGCCCTGTCGAAGGGAGAGACCTCGGCAACACGGCTCCGGTCCTCTCCGTAGAGCAATGTTGCAACCACTCTCTTCAACTCGCCGATCGGCCCGGTCGAGCTTGAAACGAAGGCCGGATCGACATCGAGTCGTTCTCGCTCGACCAACTGGCCAAGAACCGAGCGGGATGTGAGGATGGTCATCTGGCTATCGACCAGCGCTCCATCAGCGCCCTGCGACGACGACCCCATGCCCGTCGGCGCCACGCGAAGATCGACAAGACCGCGTTCCCGAGGATCGATGAAGATGGAGACGGTGGACGTGTAAGTCTTTGGGGAGAGCCAGACGAAGGCAAATCCTGCGAAGACGCACAGGAAGACGACAGCCGCGATGAGCCGCCAGCGCGACGAGAAAGCTTGCGCGAGAGTGCGCAAGTCTTCGGCAAGGCTGGCCTCGATTGCGCGGCCGCCCGGATAGCCCGGCTCAACGATTTTCATAGCACCGACCCATAAGTGACGCGTGCGTTTCGAATGGGTCTCGTAACACGAACAGGCCGCCACTGGAGCGATAGAGTGAAAAATTGGTTAACAGAAAAAATGCATTTTGAACACAAAATGACTAAAGAACAGGCGAACGACAGCTATGCACGTTGTGCATTACCGCCATCGTTCAACTGTTCGAAGGAAGCTTGAGCCGAGCCAAGGATGCGTCAGCGGCAGCCCAGGCCCGTCGCTTTCACTGGCAAACGTCGACCCAGCTGGCACCGACGAGTTCGGCCAGCCGCTCCGTGCCGATGCGGACCGCCGCGTTGGTGGCGCCGGCCGCCGGCAGCACTTCGGCAAAGAGCTGGAGCGACCGATCGCAATAGATCGGCAGTGACGTTTTCAGGCCGAAGGGGCACACGCCACCGATGGGATGACCGGTCAACTCGACGACTTCCTCAAGGCCGAGCATCCGGGCCTTGCCCCCGAAGGCCTCCCGAGCCTTGCGGTTATCGAGCCGGGACATACCCCCTGCCACCAGCAACATGGCTTGCTCGCCAACCCTGAGACAGATTGTCTTGGCGATCTGGGCCGGGTCGACGCCGTGGGCGGCGGCGGCCTCGGCAACGGTGGCCGACGAGGCCTCGGTTTCGATCACGGTGATATCGGGCGCGTTTTCAGCGAAGAAAGCCCTAACGCTGTCGAGGCTCATCTCACCACTCGCCGAGCTTGATGTCGGGCGTATAATCGACGCCATCGACTTCCTTGACCACAGGCTGGCCACAAATCACTCGTCCTTGCACAGGGTCGAAGGTGAGCGCTGGCGAGCCGGCGAGCTGCCAGCCCTTGTTGAGTGCGTCGGTAACGCGATGACAGAAGGACGCGTCATCGGGTCCGGTCAGAAAACGGTAGAGCTTCATGGGATATCATCTCGCAAAACAGACGGATCGATCGAATAGTTTAGGCCGCGACGGGCTTGTCAAGGTCGCGGCGACGGCCCACCACCACGCTTCCACCCTTAATCCCTTTTGGCGACGTCGCCCATCGATAGGCTTAAAGAGGCATTAAAGTTTGAGAGGCAGGCTTCGACCATCGGAGGTCCGGTCTGCCTTGGCGGGCGACGTAGGAGTGAATGCGCTGGCTACCCCTGTTTCCTCGATGCGCAGCTTCTGGGGGCTGCTCAGGGCCTACTGGATCTCGGACAGGTGGCGAGAGGCTTGGGCGCTGACACTGGCCGTCGTGCTTCTGTCGGCGGCGGCCAGCAAGAGCGGAGTCTGGCTGGCCCAGGCTTCCGGCTCGTTCATCGCCACCATCGCGTCCTTTCACGACGCCAACGCACCGACCATCGACGAGGTACTGATGACGGCTGGCGCGCTGGTCGCGCTGGCCCTGCTCAAGTACGTGGTGTTCATCGGCTTCCGGCACTATTTCTCGACCACGCTGCACCGCAAATGGCGCCAGTGGCTCGACAGCCAGTTCAACGCGGCCCTGCTCTCCGACCACCGCCCTTACTATCATCTTCTGGTGATGGGCGCCTCCGACGAGGGGGCGAACGTGCCGGACAACATCGACCAGCGCATCCAGGAATCGATCAAGGCGATGACCGGCAACGCGCTCGGGATGGCGATGGGCCTCATCTCGGTGGTGACGTCGGTCTATTTTGTCGGCGAAACTCTGCTGGCCAGCTCGGTCGCCATCAAGGGCCTCGAGTTTCTGGGCACCTATGCCAGCGCCGTCTTGGTGTTCGCCTTGGCCGTCACCTACGTGCCACTGTCGACGGCGATCGCGCTTCGGATCGGCCGTGCCATCGAAGCGCTCAACATGGCGATGCTTCGCGCCGAGGGCAGCTATCGCGCCGAACTGTCGATGCTGGTCCGCCGGATCCTGCCGATCGCCGCTGCGCGCGGGGAAAGGGTTCAGGCCTCGATCCATCGGCGGCAATATCAGGCGATCGATCGGACCTGGGGCCTGCAGAACAAGGTGTCGGCGATCTTCCTGGCGTTCAATGGCAGCTACAACTACATCACTCAGCGCGTCGTGGCCTACATGCCCAACCTGCCCGCCTACATGCAGGGCGGCATATCCTTTCGCACCTACATCACCGGTTCGGAGCTGGCCAGCGAGCTGATCAGCGACTGCTCCTGGGTGATCCAGGTGATGCCGGACATCGCGAACCTGCGCGCCAACGTCAACCGCGTCGTCGAACTGGCCGATGCCATCGAGCGCGTTCAGGATGCGCAGGCTTTCTATCGCGAGACCGGCATTTCCGAGTTCCGTTACGAGCAGCAGGCGCCAGAGAAGGGGCTTTCGGTTCAGGGGCTCGAGCTGATGTTCTCGGGCAAGGAAGCGCAGCCCTTCCTGCGTGTCGCGCGTCTGTCGATCAAACCGGGTCAGTGGATCTTCGTGCGAGGCCCGTCGGGCTCGGGAAAGTCCTGCCTTATCAAGGCACTCAATGGCCTATGGCCTTACGGGCGCGGTCGGGTGATCATGCCAGAAGGAATGAAGGCGCTCTATGCTTGCCAGGACACCCGGCTGCCTCAAGCCAGCCTCAAGCAACTGATTGCCATTCCCGAGGACGAGCACGAGCACCGCGATCTCGAGGTGGCCGCCATCATGAGCGCGGTGGGCCTCGGCGAGTTCATCCCCTCGATGGGCAACCCCTACTATCGCGGCCGGCGCTGGGACGACGTGCTGTCCGGCGGGCAAAAGCAGAAGGTCGTGCTCGCCCGCATCCTGCTGCACACGCCGGACGTGCTTTTCCTCGACGAGGCGACAGCAGCCCTCGACCCCGAGGCCCGGACGGAGTTCCACCGCCTTGTTCGGCAATACTGCCCCAAGGCGACGGTGCTATCGGTGATGCACGAGCAGACGCCGCCCGCCGACAGCCTCGGCCGCTCCTTCTATCACGCCATCCTCAACATCGAGAACGGACGCGCCGGCCTTGAGCCGGTGGTCGTCCCGGCGCCAGAGCCGGTTCGCGACCTGCGCGGCGGTCTTCGCTCGATGCTGTCTGTGATGCGCCATCGCCCATGACCCCGAAACGGGGACCAACTCGGACGTCCGGATATGACAAAGGACTTGGACTTCATCGACGACCTGCTTGATCGGATGACCCTTGCGGAAAAGATCGGCCAGCTCAATCTCGTCACCCCCGGCGGGGAGACGCTGACCGGCACCGTCGTCAACACCGACGTGGCCGAGAAGATCAGGACCGGCCGCATCGGTGGCATCTTCGGCGTGAAATCGGCCGAGGCGGTGCGCGTCTTTCAGGATCTCGCACAGGAAACGCGCCTGAAGATCCCGCTGATGTTCGCCGAGGATGTCATCCACGGCCAGAAGACCATATTCCCCCTGCCCCTGGCGCTCGCCGCCAGCTGGGACATGGACCTTGTCCGCGCCACCGCCCGCGTGGCCGCGCGGGAAGCGGCGTCGATCGGCATCGACCAGGTCTACTCGCCGATGATCGACGTCTGTCGCGATCCGCGCTGGGGGCGGATCGCAGAAAGCCCCGGCGAAGACCCCTACCTGGCCTCCCGTTTCGCCGAGGCGATGGTCGAAGGCTACCAGGACAACGATCTCTCCCGCCCCGACGCGGTGATGGCCTGCCTCAAGCACTTCTGCGGCTATGGCGGCGGCATGGGCGGCCGCGATTACGACGCTGTCGATCTCTCCCCGGCCACGCTGCACGACGTGGTGCTCCCCCCCTTCGTTGCCGGCATGCGGGCGGGTGCCGGTTCGATCATGGCGTCCTTCAACACACTGAACGGCGTGCCGATGCATGCCAACCGCGCCGTGATCACCGAGATGTTCCGCGAGAAGCTCGGTTTTGAAGGCCTTGTCGTCGCCGACTACACCGGAATCCTCGAACTGATCGCCCACGGTGTCGCGGCCGATCGAGCGGATGCCGCCCGCCTCGGCCTCACGGCCGGCGTCGACATGGACATGGTATCGGAAACCTACCTCGAGACCCTAGAGGACAGCGTCGGGAAGGGGCTCGTCACCCAGGCCGAGATAACGGCCGCCTGCCGCCGCGTACTCGAAGCCAAGCTGAAACTCGGCCTGTTCGACGATCCCTACCATCGGCTCGACTGGGGGCGCTCGGCGCAACCCATCCTGACCGCGCCCAACCGGCAGCTCGCCCGCGAGGCGGTGGCCGCCGCAACGGTCGTCCTCAAGAACGAGGGCAATCTCCTTCCCCTGCCGGCGCCGGAGAGCGGCAAGATCGGCACCATCGCCCTTGTCGGGCCCCTCGCGCTCGATCGCGTCAACATGAACGGCACCTGGGCCGTGGCCGCTTCGCCCTCCACAGTCGTCCCCATTGCCGACGGACTGCGTGAGGCCGTGGGCAACGCGGTGAGCGTGCTCACCGCCAAGGGGGCCAACATCGTCGACGAACTCTGGCTCGCCAGCCGGCTCAACGTCCACGACTGGAAGGACCTGTCCGTCGTCATCGACGTCCGGTCGCCCGAAGCGATGATCGCCGAGGCTGTCGCCACCGCGTCGAGCGCCGATGTCACCATCGCCGTCGTCGGAGAGGCGCGCGAGTATTCCGGCGAGTCCTCCTCCCGCAGCGATCTTTCGATCCCCGAGCCACAGAAGAAGCTGCTCCGCGCCATGAAGGCGACCGGCAAGCCGCTCGTCGTCGTCGTCATGACCGGACGGCCGCTGGTGCTCGCCGAGGAAGCCTTGCTTGCCGATGCGCTTCTCGTTGCCTGGTTCGGCGGGACGGAGATCGGTCACGGGCTTGCGGACGTACTGTTCGGCAAGGCCGAGCCCTCCGGCCGCTTGCCGGCGACCTTCCCCTACAGCCTCGGGCAGGTGCCCATCACCTATTCTCACCGGCCAACCGGCCGGCCGGCACCGGGTCGCTTTCAGAAGTTCACCTCCGGCTACGTCGACCTGCCCGACGACGTGCCCCAGAATGATGGCCTCTATCCCTTTGGTTTCGGCCTCGGTTACGGCACGGTGGCTTACGGCCCACCGCGCGCCGACCGGACGGAGCTCACAGGCGAGGACCGCCTCGAAGTGACCGTCACCGTCACCAACCTCGGCGACCGCCCCACACTCGAAACGGTGCAGCTCTACATTGGCGATCCCGTGGCAAGCGTCAGTCGACCGGTGAAGGAGCTCAAGGCCTTCCGAAAGCTGACGCTCGCTCCCCGCGCCGCTGAAGCCGCCAGCTTCATCGTCACCGCCGCTGATCTCGACTACTCCGTGGCGGAAACGGTCACCGATACTCGCCGGCGCCTGGAAGGCGGGGCATTCGACATCCACGTCGGCCCCAACTCTCGCGAGACCCAAGCCGTACGCGTCGTCTGGAACGAGCCGCGGCGCGAAGGAAAGCGCTCATGAACTTCTCGCCGGCCACCGTCGCGGCCATGAGCGACGACGCCTTGCTGGACCTCGTGCAGCGGGCCACACTGAGCTACTTCTGGGACTATGGCCATCCGGTGAGCGGCATGGCCCGCGAGCGTGACAACGACGCCTTCGGCTACTCGCCCGACGACACCGTCACCACCGGCGGCACCGGCTTCGGCATCATGGCCCTGATTGCCGGCGCCGAGCGAAGCTTTCTCGTCCGCGAAGACGTCATCGAGCGCATCGCACGGATCGTCGGCTTTCTCGAAACGGCGGATCGGTTTCACGGCGTCTTTCCGCATTTCCTGAACGGAGAGACCGGCAAGGTCATCCCATTCGGCGAGAAGGATGACGGCGGCGATCTCGTAGAAACATCCTTCCTGGTGGCCGGTCTTCTGACGGCACGACAGTGGTTGATCCCGGCCCGGCCGGATGTTGCAGCCCGCATCGACCGGCTGTGGCGCGAGGTGGAATGGAGCCACCATCTGAGGGCTGACGGCGCCCTGCTCTGGCACTGGAGCCCGGTTCACGGCTTTGCCATGAATCACGCGATCACCGGCTGGAACGAGTGCCTGATCACCCACGTGCTGGCCGCCGCCGCGCCAACCCATCGCGTACCGATCTCCACCTATCACCAGTCGTGGGCCAAGGGCCGCGACTTCCTGAACGGCCGGAACTACGGCGGCGTGACCTTGCCGCTCGGCCCCGACTATGGCGGACCACTGTTCTTTGCCCACTACTCCTTCATGGGCCTCGATCCGCGCGGCCTCTCCGACACCTATGCCAACTATGTCGCCCAGAATACCGCGCACGCGCTTATCAACCGCGCTCACTGTCTGACAAATCCCGGCGGATTTTCTGGTTACGGCCCGGACTGCTGGGGGTTGACCGCATCCGACACTTTCGACGGCTATAACGCCCACTCCGCGACCAACGATACCGGCGTGATCACGCCGACGGCGGCGCTCGCCTCGTTTCCCTATGTTCCCAGGGAAGCGATGGAGGCTCTGCGCGGCTTCCTCACCGCCATGGACGGGCGGCTGTTCGGCCCGCGCGGCTTTGTCGACGCCTTCTCGCCGGGGCGGAACTGGGTGGCTTCGAGCCACCTCGCCATCGACCAGGGACCTATTGTCGTTATGATCGAGAACCACCGCTCGGCGCTTCTCTGGACGCTGTTCATGTCGGCGCCGGAGGTGCTGGCCGGCCTTAGCCGCCTTGGCTTCTCGAGCCCCCACCTCGACAAGGTCGCCGTGGCATGACGCCCGACATCATCCCGCTCGGCGGCTCAGACGATCCGGACGCGGCCGATGCCCGCATGAGCATCGAGCTGTGGCGGACCGATACGCGATCCCCTCGCCTTGCCATCACCGCCCACGGCCGCAACGGCGCGGCCCGGGCACCCCACATGCAGAAGCTGATCGATGCCTATCGCGCGCGCGACTACGTCGTCGTCTCCCCCAACTGCTGCGCTTCGGCCTGGAACGACAGCGTCGGCAGCGAGGCCGACTTTCTGCTTGAGAACCACGTTCGCGACGTGCGCCGTACAATCGACTGGGCGATGGTCAATGCAGCCACCATAGGTTGGAGCTGCGACCACCTTGCCCTCTGCGGTCACTCCATGGGGGCCTACGCGGTCGCGCGCCTTGCCGCGCGTGAGTATGCGGGGAAGGCCTCCCATCTGCTGCTCGTGTCGCCCTTCACCTCCGGGGCCCGCCAGATCGAGGCGCGCGAGAAGTATCATCCGAACGGCATCGCCAAGCTCAAGCGCGAGGTGCCACGCGCACTCGACGAGTGGCCTCGCCACGACATTTTCACCGTCATCGACCTCCTGAGAGTGCCGGTGGCGGTGTTTGCCGGCGGCAAGGACATCGTGGCGCCGCCGGAGAATGTCGATGAGTTCGTGAAACGGCTACCCAGGCCGCCCTTCTGCCGGCTGCTTCCGGACGCCTCTCACTGCCTGGAAGGCGGCGATTACCGGTCCGAGCTTCTGGCCGCCATCGACTGGCTGGACCTAGGCGAGACATCCTCCGCTCCGCCCGCCTGAGCCGCCGCAGCTCGGGACGGTGCTTCCGCGCCTCTTGAGAGGCGTAGGCATTTAGTCGTATTTACACGTAGCTTGTTTCGCCGTTTCACGGTCGAGGCATGGCTTGGCGTCTATCCGCTTTGCCGGATTTTCCGGAAAATTCCGGCGCGCAACCGCCGGGGCCGACTGGAACTGTATCGTTTTGCATCGGGGCCTTGGCGATTTGGCTTTGACGGCCCACCTCCGAGAAGGTACTTACGACTCAGGCTCTTTCCTATTGCTTGACGTTAACGTCAACGTAAAGTGACCATGCCAAAGGGAGCGCTCGTCTCCCGCCTCATGAGGGAACTTCATCCGATGGCCGACGCCCGTCTGGCGGCTTCCCGCCCGCTCTCGCCGCACCTGCAGGTCTTTCGCTTCATCCTGACCATGGCGATGTCGATCGTCCACCGCATCACCGGCGGCTTCCTTTACGTCGGCACGCTGTTCGTCGCCGTCTGGCTGGTGGCGGCGGCGAGCGGACCGGAGTGGTTCGCCCTCGTTGACGGCGTCTATCAGAGCTGGATCGGCCGCCTGATCCTCCTGGGCCTCGTCTGGTCGCTGATCCATCATGCCATCGGCGGCGTTCGTCATTTCATCTGGGATCTGGGCTACGGCTTTGACCCGAAGACGGCCGACCGCCTGGCCCTGTTCAACCTCGTGGCCGGCGTGGTGCTGACGGGCATCGTCGCCATCGCCGCCCTCCTCTTCGCTTGAGGCCCGCCATGAGCAAGTCCTTTCGCTTCCAGACACCGCTGAAGCAGGCCCGTGGCTTCGGCTCGGGCAAGTCAGGCACGACGCACTTCTGGCAACAGCGGGTGACCGGTGTCGCGGCCCTGCTTCTGTCGCTCGTCTACGTGGTGCTGCTCGTCAAGCTGCAAGGCGACGACTATCCCACGGTGATCGCCACGCTCGGCAACCCCTTCGTCGCCGTCCTGATGCTCGCCTTCCTGGGCGTCAGCGTCTGGCACATGAAGATCGGCATGCAGGTCATCATCGAGGACTACGTCAACCAGCCGATGCTGCGCGTGCTGGCGCTGATGGCCAACTCCTTCTTCTCGGCGCTGGTCGGCATTGCCTCGGCCGTAGCGCTCATCAAGATCACCTTCGGAGCCTGATCATGGCCGTTGCCTCAGAGAATGCCGGCGGCAAGCAGACCGCCTTCAACGTCGGCGGCCGCGCCTATCAGTTCATCGACCACACCTTCGACGTGGTGGTGGTGGGCGCCGGCGGCGCCGGTCTCCGGGCCGTCGTCGGCGCCTCGGAGGCAGGCCTCTCCACCGCCTGCATCACCAAGGTGTTTCCCACCCGCTCGCACACCGTGGCCGCCCAGGGCGGCGTTGCCGCCTCGCTCGGCAACATGGGGCCGGACGACTGGCGCTGGCACATGTACGACACCGTCAAGGGGTCGGACTGGCTGGGCGATCAGGATGCCATCGAATATCTGGTACGCAACGCGCCGGCCGCCGTCTACGAGCTCGAGCACTGGGGCGTGCCCTTCTCCCGCACCGAGGAAGGCAAGATCTACCAGCGGCCGTTCGGCGGCATGACGACCAACTTCGGCGAGGGCATCGCCCAGCGCACTTGCGCCGCCGCCGACCGCACCGGTCACGCCATGCTGCACACCATGTACGGCCAGGCGCTCCGGCATTCGGCTGAGTTCTTCATCGAATACTTCGCCATCGACCTGATCATGGAGAATGGCGCCTGCCGTGGCGTGGTCGCGCTCGACATGGAGACCGGCTCGATCCACCGCTTTCGCGCCCACAAGACGGTGTTGGCGACCGGCGGTTACGGCCGCGCCTATTTCTCCTGCACGTCGGCCCACACCTGCACCGGCGACGGCAACGCCATGGTGCTGCGCGCCGGTCTGGCCTTGCAGGACATGGAGTTCGTGCAGTTCCACCCGACCGGCATCTATGGCGCTGGCTGCCTGATTACCGAGGGCTCGCGCGGCGAAGGCGGCTATCTCACCAACTCCGAAGGCGAGCGCTTCATGGAGCGCTACGCGCCGTCGGCCAAGGACCTTGCCAGCCGCGACGTCGTCTCCCGCTCCATGACCATGGAAATCCGCGAGGGACGCGGCGTCGGCAAGCTCAAGGACCACATCTACCTGCACCTCGACCATCTCGACCCGGCGATCCTCGCCGAGCGCCTGCCGGGCATCTCGGAAAGCGCCAAGATCTTCGCCGGCGTCGACGTGACGCGCGAGCCGATTCCGGTGCTGCCGACCGTCCACTACAACATGGGCGGTATTCCCACGAACTACCACGGCGAGGTGCTCGCCAAGATCGATGGCGATCCCGACCGGATCGTGCCGGGCCTGATGGCCGTTGGTGAGGCCGCCTGCGTGTCGGTGCACGGCGCCAACCGCCTCGGCTCCAACTCGCTGATCGACCTCGTGGTGTTCGGCCGCGCCGTCGGCCACCGCTGCGCCGAGACCATAGACAAGGGCGCCCGCATCGCCGACCTGCCCAAGGACGCCGGCCTCTATGCCCTGGAGCGGCTCGACCGCGTGCGCCATGCCTCAGGCTCGACGCCGACGGCTGAGCTCCGGCTGTCGATGCAGAAGACCATGCAGTCCAACTGCGCCGTGTTCCGCACCGGCGAAGTGCTGGAAGAGGGCGTCAAGCTGATCCACGACTGCTGGGCGGCCGGCGACGACCTCAAGACCACCGATCGCTCGCTGATCTGGAATACCGATCTCACCGAAGCGCTCGAATACGAGAACCTGATTCTGCAAGCCGTGGTCACCATGGAAGGCGCTGCCAATCGCAAGGAAAGCCGTGGCGCCCATGCCCGCGAGGACTATCCCAACCGCGACGACGGTGAGTGGATGAAGCACACGCTGGCTTCCATCGACGCCGGCGCTCGCACCGTCGGTCTCGATTACCGGCCGGTGCATACCTACACGATGACCTCCGAGATCGACTACATCCAGCCGAAGGCGCGCGTGTACTGAGCGTCAACTGCCTCGACACAAACGTCGATCGGCCAACGAAAGCTTTCGAGGAAACAATTCCATGGTTCAGCTCACGCTGCCGAAGAACTCGAAGATCAAGGCTGGCAAGGTCTGGCCGAAGCCGGAGGGCGCCGCGCGCGTTCGCGAGTTCCGCATCTACCGCTGGGACCCGGAGGATGGGCGCAATCCGCGGCTCGACACCTTCTTCGTCGATGTCGACGATTGCGGGCCGATGGTGCTCGACGCGCTCTTGTGGATCAAGAACAAGGTCGATCCGACGCTGGCGCTGCGCCGCTCCTGCCGCGAGGGCATCTGCGGCTCCTGCGCCATGAACATCGACGGCATGAACACGCTGGCCTGCACCAAGGGCATGGAAGAGATTTCCGGCCCCATCAAGGTCTATCCGCTGCCGCACATGAACGTGGTGAAGGACCTGGTGCCCGACCTCACCCACTTCTACGCCCAGCACAAGTCGATCGAGCCGTGGCTGCACACCTCTTCGCCGACGCCGGAGACCGAGTGGCTGCAGAGCCATGACGACCGCCAGAAGCTCGACGGCCTCTACGAGTGCATTCTCTGCGCCTGTTGCTCGACGTCCTGCCCGAGCTACTGGTGGAACGGAGACCGCTACCTCGGTCCGGCGATCCTGCTGCAGGCCTACCGCTGGCTGATCGACAGCCGCGACGAGGCGACCGGCGAGCGACTCGACAACCTCGAGGACCCGTTCCGCCTCTACCGCTGCCACACCATCATGAACTGCGCCCAGACCTGCCCGAAGGGCCTCAACCCGGCCAAGGCCATTGCCGAGATCAAGAAGATGATGGTCGAGCGGCAGATCTGACGGTCATTTCCCTCGTTCGATGAAAAAGGCGGCCCGAGGTGATTCGGTGCCGCCTTTTTTGTGCGCCTTGCCGCCACAACACCTTGCCCGCGACCGGCTTCCGTCCTTTTTCCACCTCAATAAAGACGGCTTCCGATGGCTTATATCCCAGTCGGCGCTGGGCTTTCCGGCGCTGCTGAAAGCCAAAGAAATGTTCGCCCGTAAACTCCTCGTCAGCCTCGTCTTCGCCGCCGTCTTTGCCCAGGCTCTCGCCGCCCTTGCCGAGTACGCCGCCGTGAAAAGCGCCGCATCGATGAGCACGGTTGTGGAAACGACTGCTTCTCTGGAAGCACCGACATCCTGATCGAATAGCTGCCGCTGGCTGCCCACAAAGCCAGCAGACCGGCGCCAGCGGGTCGCCGGCGATGGCGCCCGATCAAGACTAGCGCGCATGCGCTACGCCCTTCGACGGGCTTGAAGGCACGTCCTTGAGACTATACCTCGCCAACGTCCGACTGGCGGCACGCCGATTCTGCCTTGAAGATGAAGGCCTTAGACTTTGGTCTAGGTTGGTTGTCCGGGGAAGGCGAGTGGGTGGCGCGCTTTATGCATTTGAGTTTTGCGAGAGGCGCGTCATCGGCCTGTCTCGCAAACGTCATGGAGAATCCATCGGCGCGGCGCAGAGGAGTGTGGGGACTGATCGCGCCCTGAGAGCGCGCGCTTCCCTGGAGCATGGTGAAGAGAGACGGAACGATGGCGTTGATGACACCTCCGAGCGGCAGGGGCTTGTTCAGGATGCAGACCGTCGATGTACTGTTTCTGTGCGAAACCAACAGTGCAACCAGCCTGATGGCCGAAGCGCTGCTCAATCAGCGTGGCGACATGCGCATCCGCGCCTTCAGCGCCGGAAGTCGGCCGGCAACGGCCCTCCTGCCCGAAGCGGAGCAGGCGCTCTGTCAGCGCGCCATCCCGACTGACGGGCTGGAGCCAAAGTCGTGGACCATCTTCGCCCTGCCCGGCGGGCTTCGCCCTCACATCGTCGTCGATCTGGCCACCGTCACCTGGACCGAACCGGATTGCGCCCGTCTCGCAGAATACGCGACGCTTCGCTGGCCGTTGCGCGACCCCGCACTGGTCGAGCGCAAGGCCGACCGTCGCGCCGTGACCGAGACGGTGCTCAACGCCCTGCAGACCCGAATCTCCGGCGAGCTGATGCGACGCATCGACAGCGTGCGACAGGCGATCGACGGCGAGCAGTCGCCGACCTCCCGGCAGTGGGCCTGATCGACTCCCAGGGATTCGCCGACGATAGCGCACGATGATGCACCGGCAACGCCTTACCGTGCGCTCGCCACGCTTTTTTGCCATTCGGCCACTGACGCAATTCCAATTGAAATCAGTCAATTAACCCAAACTCTCAGCCGGGAATGACGGAGTTTTCTATTGAGCCGCATACCCTCTTGCGCTCGCACCGAACATCGTTATAGTGCGCGGCCACGAGCCGGTGCGCTGGCCGTGTGGAGAGGTGGCCGAGTGGTTTAAGGCGCACGCCTGGAACGCGTGTATAGGGGCAACCCTATCGAGGGTTCGAATCCCTCCTTCTCCGCCATAAGTACTTAATTTTATTGGTATTTTTCAATTTTGCCACATAGGGCAAAACTCGTCGCATGTTCAAAGGCTTGCGGTGGGTGGTCAGCAGCTGGACTCCTCCAAATACCTCAGCAAACCGGCGCTTGAAGTGATTCAATGGGTTGTGAATCCGAGGGGGCCGACCATGCGCGAGGGATGCCCGGCTTTTCCGACATCGATGAGCTATTGATGGATCTTTCCGCCAAGGGCGACGATCTGGAGCGGATCAAGGCCGTGGTCGGCTTTGAGATGCTTCGCCTGACCTTGAAGCTGCGGTGCCGTGCGCCGATCGTTCGAAGGGAGGTCGGCCGCCGTTCGATCATGTGCTGATGTTCAAGGTCTTGATCCTGAAGGCGATGCATTCGCTTTCCGACGAGCGCACCGAGTATCTGATCAAGGCCGTCTGCCGTTCATGCGCTTTCTCGGGCTCGGCCTGGTCGATGTGGTGCCGGACGCCAACACGATCTGGACATTTCGCGAGGCGCTGAAGGAGGCGGCGGCGATCGGTGGCCTGTTCCAGCGCTTCGATGCCGCCCTGCGGGCCTCGGGCTTTCTTGCCATGTCCGGCCAGATCGCCGATGCCACGATTGTGGCGGAGCCCAAGCAGCGCACCACGTCGGCCTAGAAACGGGTAGCGCTTCACAGTAACATCGCCACATCACAAAGCGCGGCGGGAGGACGGGGCAGACCATCTCATTAGTGGTAGCGCCCTCTACCGAGCGGAAAGCTGCCGCTCACCTGATAGAGCATCGCGGGATGAGAAGACGGCAGACGTGTAAAGCCATCGGCTGTTGTCGCATGACGGAGAGATACCAATCGATCTGTCCCAATGATCGGGAAGTCCGGGATCTCTTAACTGCGTTTGCCCACGAGCGCCGTTGCGCCGTCTCCCGACGTCTGCATGTGCAGACCCGTCGGGAGGGTTTTGAGGCCGACCACAAATAGCTTTTCGGGATTTATCGGGAGAAGAGCTGAGGATGCGACGGCGTGACGGCCCGCGTCTCCTTCTGGCTTCCTGGATGCAGAAGCTGTGTCTCCATGTCAGCGAGAGCGCATCCCGGTCGGCCCGAAGGCCGACCGAGAACCATACCAAGCCATCAAATACCGGCATCCATGGCATTCTTGAATCCCGCGAGTGAGAGCGGGAGTGCGACAGGCTGGCGCTGTGCATCGACGAAGGCCAGCGTCGCCGGCTTGTCGGAGGTTTTCATTGCCCCGACAGTGGCGTCATCGATATCGGTCTGCGCAAAGCAGACCTGGACGCACTGCTTGAACTCAGCTTTGAGCGGGGCCTTGGCGCCGGGCACGCTGAGGCTGACACCCTCCGGCAACCAGACGCCCGGGGCAAGCTGAATGACGATCTGGATCGGCTCGGAAGGAGCCGGGCGACCGACGACCACGCGAGCGGCAACACCCTTGCCGTCGACGGCGAGGACGGCCCCGGCAGCCTCGCAGGTCTTGCCCCCGTCCTTTCCAACAACGCAATGCAACTGCCAGTCCCGGTAAAGTGCCGTGGTCGCCTGGGGCGTATCGGCGCCAGCGTCGTTCGTGGCGCCGGCTGCCTGGGCGCAAGCCGGGCCAAGCGAAGCCGAGCCCAGGGCGGCAAGGGCAGCCAAAAAGAGCAAGCGGATGGGAAAGCGGCAGGACTTCTTGTCGTTCATGGGTATCACCTTTGAGTTGTTGGAGAAGTGGCCGGCAAAGCGATCAGAACTTGACGTCGAGCTGACCAAAGACCGTCCAGCTTCCGGCCTTGGTCGGACCAGCGTCAGTCATGGCCCGTCCGGCGACGAAGCGCCCGGTCAAATAGTCGGAAATGGCGACGTCAACGCCCGCGCCGAGCGAGACCATCGTTTCGGAGGTTTTGCTCGAAAGGTCCTCGCCCCAGGCAGCATCTGCGAACAGATAGGGTGAGAGACTTGCCGCCACCGAGAAGTCGGCCGGGGTGGAAAGCGTCGGCGCGTGCAACTCGTTGCGCAAGACGACCCCCTGGTCCACCGCGACAGCGGAAAAATCGTAGCCGCGTGAACCGGAGGTCCCCCCGAGGGCCAGCCGTTCGGTGTCGGGCAACGCCGTACTGGAGAGCACGCCGGTGAACTGATTGACAAGCGAAAAGCCATCGTTCCCGAAAAGCGGCGGCAACTGGGTGTGCCGCGTCAGGTTGACGACGCCGTAGAGATAGGAGGCGTTGGTGACCCGGCCGTTGGTATAGCTCGACCACGCGGCGTCATCGGAGTTTGCAAGGGTAGCCCCGGGATTGGCGACGAGACTGACGTCGAACGCGGTCTGTCCATGGGAATCGCTGATGGTGTCGGTCCAGCCGAAAGCGAACTCCATCAGCGCGGCGCTGCCGGAAGACACCTCGGAACCGGAATAGTAGACTTTGCGCTCAAGGCCCTTGAAAGTGACGACGCCGTAAAGATCGCCCCAGTAATGCCCTGGCAAAAGGTTCGAAACCGCCGTGCGGTAGGTGATCGGCAGCTCGAAGGTGAGGTTCTGAACCGAGGTGAGGGCGTCGATATCCTGCCTTGTGGCCACGAGGTTTGGTGCAAACTCGATCTCTTGACGTGCAAGGGTCGGGACAACGATCCGCGCCGCTTCGCTGAGGTAGGCCGGATAGTCGCCATCGGAAAGCAGGAAACGGTCCAGATGGGCAATCAGATCGTCACCGCTCGTCAATAGCACCGAGAGCGTCGTGCCGTTGGCCCAGGGTAGGAAAACGCCGGCGCCAACCGAGTAGCGCTGGAGGCCGGTGGCATTCGACCCGCTGTTCGACCAGCCGGCCGACAGCGTCCAAGGCTTGGCCTCGTCGACTTCTAGCGAAAGGTTGGAGAGAGCAATCGCCTCGCCGGGCGAGAAGACCGCGCCGACGTGGCGATAGGGATTGCGGTTGAGCCAATCGATGTCTTCGCTGAGCTGACCCCCATCAATCGTCTCACCGCTCTCGAGGCGGATGCCAGCAGCGATCAGGCCAGCGTCGGGTGGCGAGCTTCCGCCGCTGCCCTGGACCGTGACTGTGCCAGCTCGGAAGGCAATCACTCTGAGCTGGATGACACCGTCGGTGATCTCCTGCGGCGGCGCCGTCACCGAGATGAACGGCATCCCGAACGAACGATAGACTGCGGCGACCGTCGCCTGCAGCGCGGCGATCTCGTGAGCGGAAAGAGGCCTTCCGAGGGTGGGGAGGAGTGCCGAGGCCAAGGCTGCACGCAACCCGTCCTTGCCTTGAGGCTGAGGGGCGGCCTCGACGATAACGCCGCCGGCTGGCTGGACCGAGACCGCGTCATCCTCTCCGATCAAGGTGACGCCGACCAGGTTGACGCCATAGGGCGTGGTGTCGTCCGACCCGTAGGTCGCGGCGTCGATGGTGATGGCGCTCGGCCTCGGGGACGGCACCACGACCCGATGGCGCTCGATCGGTGCGCCTTGCGTCACCGGCTGGGCCTGGCCCGGCGATACCGAGGCAATTATCAGCGCTGCAAGAGCCCCCCCCTTCCACCTCATGATCCGTCTCATGCGTTGCATTCGGCCTTGACCCCTACATTCTTCATCAACCCCGGCCCCATCGTCTCTCTGGCCAGGCACTTGCGGCTTCCGAGCCCGTCTATCCGCCATCGCTCGCGACGTTGCAGGGATAGGGCACGCCGGCAGATGCCGCTCCGGCGACACCCACGGTGCACACCGGCTCGGCAAGGGAGGAAGCCGTTGACGTTTGGCCGTCGCCTTCCTCGGCTGAGACGGCCAGGATGGAGAACGTCCCGGGAGCGAAAATCAGAGTCCGCCCCCCAACGTCGGCCTGCGAAGTTGCATCTTCTGGCGTGGCGTCGCTGGAAATGGCCCCCGTGACCATATTGTAGGTATCAAAGGCGAAACTGCCTGATGCAAACTCTGGAGTCGGGGACTCTGATACCGTGCGCCCCTGCCCTGAAGTCCCAGGCATGACAAAGCTCAGCGTCGTTCCAGATGTCGGGTTGGCACGCCCTTGTGCGAAGGCGTGGGAATCCGGCAGGCTCACATCGGCGAACGGCCCGACGATCGGCGCCGTCGGGTTGATGGTCAGAGCACCCGCGACATAGCTGATGTCGTAGTTGCCGGAGGTGAGACCGGAGGCGGTGAGCGTGTAGCTACCTGCGTTGACCGCACCTTGCGACGTGCCGTCGTAGGAGAGCGTCCCGCCGAGCACCGAGGCCGTCTCGCCGTTGACCAGACCGGCGTAGGTCACGCCGTTGCCGCCGCTGTAGGCGAGGCCGTCGTAGGTCTTGGACGCGCTGCTCGCCGTGATGGTCAGAGCGGCCTTGTTCACCGTCAGGGCGCCCGTGACATAGCTGATGTCGTAGTTGCCCGACGTCAGCCCCGAGGCGGTGAGCGTGTAGCTACCTGCGTTGACCGCACCTTGCGACGTGCCGTCGTAGGAGAGCGTGCCGCCGAGCACCGAGGCCGTCTCGCCATTGACCAGACCGGCGTAGGTCACGCCGTTGCCGCCGCTGTAGGCGAGGCCGTCGTAGGTCTTGGACGCGCTGTTGGCGGTCACCGTCAGAGCAGCCTTGTTCACCGTCAGGGCACCCGCGACATAGCTGGCCGTGCCGCCGTAGGCGAGGGTGCCACCGAGCACCGAGGCCGTCTCGCCGTTGACCAGACCGGCGTAGGTCACGCCGTTGCCGCCGCTGTAGGTGAGGCCGTCGTAGGTCTTGGACGCGCTGTTCGCCGTGATGGTCAGAGCAGCCTTGTTCACCGTTCCGATCGTGCCGGAGATCGAGTCTGAGGCCAGTATGTAGTTGCCGGCCGAAGCCCCACTCAGGGTGAGGCCGGAGACCGACACGGTCTTGCCGGTGCCGGCGTCGGCGCTGTCGTAGCTGCCCGATGTCGGGGCGACCAGCGACACCAGATCGCCAGCGACCGTCAGACTGGACAGCGTGTAGTTGCCCGAACCAAGCGTCGCTGACGCTGTCCCGTCATAGGTCTTGGCGACTAAGCCGGTCAGCGAGGCCGTCAACACCGCCGGGGTGACCGTCAGGCCGTTCGACAGTGTCTGGTAGGTGATGGTGTAGTTCGACGCCGAGCCCGACGAGAACACCGCGTTCGACGCCGTGATGTCGTAGCTGCCGACATTGGCGGTCGCCGCCGCGCCGGCGCTGGACAGCGTCACCGAGCCGATGGCATCGCCGCCTTGCAGTGTGCCCAGCACCGAGTAGGCCGAAAGCGCTGCCAACTGGCCATAGGTCTTGGACACCGCTGCCGGCTTGATCACCAGCGTTAGCGCCGCCGGGTTGATGGTCAGGGCGCCGGCCACGTAGCTGATGTCGTAGTTCCCCGACGTCAGACCGGAGGCGGTAAGCGTGTAGCTGCCGGCATTGACCGCACCTTGCGACGTGCCGTCGTAGGAGAGCGTGCCGCCGAGCACCGAGGCCGTCTCGCCATTGACCAGACCGGCGTAGGTCACGCCATTGCCACCGCTGTAGGCGAGGCCGTCGTAGGTCTTGGACGCGCTGTTGGCGGTCACCGTCAGCGAAGCCTTGTTCACCGTCAGAGCACCCGCGACATAGCTGATGTCGTAGTTGCCGGAGGTGAGACCGGAGGCGGTGAGCGTGTAGCTGCCGGCATTGACCGCACCTTGCGACGTGCCGTCGTAGAAGAGCGTCCCGCCGAGCACCGAGGCCGTCTCGCCGTTGACCAGACCGGCGTAGGTCACGCCATTGCCGCCGCTGTAGGCAAGACCGTCGTAGGTCTTGGACGCGCTGTTCGCCGTGATGGTCAGAGCGGCCTTGTTCACCGTCAGCGATCCCGCGACATAGCTGATGTCGTAGTTGCCGGAGGTGAGACCCGAGGCGGTGAGTGTGTAGCTGCCGGCATTGATCGCACCGTCGGCCGTGCCGTCGTAGGAGAGCGTGCCGCCGAGCACCGAAGCCGTCTCGCCATTGACCAGGCCAGCGTAGGTCACGCCATTGCCACCGCTGTAGGCGAGGCCGTCATAGGTCTTGGACGCGCTGTTGGCGGTCACCGTCAGCGAAGCCTTGTTCACCGTCAGAGCACCCGTGACATAGCTGATGTCGTAGTTTCCGGAGGTAAGACCGGAGGCGTTGAGCGTGTAGCTGCCGGCATTGACCGCACCTTGCGACGTGCCGTCGTAGAAGAGCGTCCCGCCGAGCACCGAGGCCGTCTCGCCGTTGACCAGACCGGCGTAGGTCACGCCATTGCCGCCGCTGTAGGCAAGACCGTCGTAGGTCTTGGACGCGCTGTTCGCCGTGATGGTCAGAGCGGCCTTGTTCACCGTCAGCGATCCCGCGACATAGCTGATGTCGTAGTTGCCGGAGGTGAGACCCGAGGCGGTAAGCGTGTAGCTGCCGGCATTGACCACACCTTGCGACGTGCCGACGTAGGAGAGCGTGCCGCCGAGCACCGAGGCCGTCTCGCCATTGACCAGGCCAGCGTAGGTCACGCCGTTGCCACCGCTGTAGGCGAGGCCGTCGTAGGTCTTGGACGCGCTGTTCGCCGTGATGGTCAGCGAAGCCTTGTTCACCGTCAGCGATCCCGACATGGCGATGTCGTAACCGAACTGATCGGAATAGAGCCCGCCGATGGCGTAGGTGCCGGCGTTCTTCACCGAGGCCAGATTGCCGCCGAGCGTGCCGAACAGTACCGCCGATGGGTCGGAATAGCTGGCGGTAAAGCCGCCCGCGTAGGTCGTGCCGTCGTAGGTCTTGGAGACGTCGCTCGCCGTCACCGTGGTGGCGGTCAGGAAGGTGCGCAGCAGAGGCGCGGTATAGCCGTCGTAGATGCGCCAGACCGACGACGTCCCGCCGTTGGTGGCCAGGTCCCAGCCGGCGTAGGACGTGGCGTCCATCATTTCGGCGCTCGTCAGGCCGGTACCCTTGCCGGTGTCGGACTGGCCGGTGGACGAGCTGTCATAGAAGGAACCGGCCACCGTGCCGGAGCCCGCGTTTACACCGACCAGCCCGCCGGTGAAGCCACTGCCCGTCACGGCACCCGTCGCGTAGGCGTTGCTGACTGCACCGTTGTTCTGTCCGACCAGTCCGCCGACATAGAAGCTGCTGGTGGCGCTGCCGGTTGCATAGGCGTTGGCGACCGTGCCGTTGTTCAGGCCGACGAGACCGCCCACATTGGATGAGCCGGCACCGCCGACGGCGCCGGTGGCAAAGGAGGTGCCGATGGTGCCGGCGTAGAAATTGCCGCCGACGAGGCCGCCCACATAGCCGGTCCCCTTGACCGTTCCCGTCGCATAGGACGCGATGATGGCGCTGGCATTGCTGCCGACCAGTCCGCCGACGTAGACCGTACCGCTGACATTGCCGCTGGCATGGACGTTGGTGAGGGTGGACGACGTGGCGCTGACGCCGACGAGGCCGCCGATGTAGCCGCCGGACGTCGAGGTGACGTTGCCCTCCGCGTAGGAGTCGCGGATGGTGTTGCCCATGCCGTAGCCGACGAGCCCGCCTGCCTTGGTCGTCGCCTGGACGGCGCCGGCCGCATGGGAGCCGTCGATCGTGCCGTAGTCAAGGCCCACCAGGCCGCCGACAGACGTCGTCCCGTTGACGTCGGCCGTCGCATAGACGTCGGTAATGGTTCCGGCGTTCTGGCCGACCAGAGCGCCCACGTTGGTCTGGCCGGTAACGCTGCCGCCGACAAGCCCGACATCGCGGATCGCCGCGGTCGAAAGAGTGACGCCGAACAGGCCGACGTTGTCGGTCGTCGCGCGACTGATCGTCAGACCGGTGATCGTGTGGCTCTGGCCATTCAGCGTGCCGGAGAAAGCGATGGTCGCGCTGCCGATCGACGCAAATCCCGCGCCGGAGTTCCAGCTGGCGGTACCCGAGGCATCGATGTCATTGGCCAGCACGAAGTTCTTGAAGAGAAGGCTGGTCGAAGCCATGCCCTGCAGACCGTAGGCGTCGAACAGCTGATAGGGGCTGGCCGATGTGCCGGTCCCCGCCAGCGCCCGCACGAAGCTGGCGCCGGACGCAATGCGGAAATCGGTCACAGTGAGGGCGGGCAGCGCGCTGCCGATCTGGCTCCACAGGCCGGACGAAAGCGTGAGCGTGCCGACGGCGATGTCGCCGAACGCGTAGACCCGATTGCCAGCCTGGAGCGTCAGGGAACCGGATGCCCCGGTCACGCCCTGCATGCTGATGCTTCCGGCGCTGGACAGCAGCGACAGGGTGGAGCCGTCGCTCCAGCTGATGGCGGAGGCGAGGGTCAGGTTTCCGCTGGCGCTCAAGGCGCGGCTGCCGCTGATGCCGAACGTGCTGCCGACGCTCTGGAGATTAAGCTCACCCGCCGACGAGATCAGATCGCCGTCCAGAGAATATTGAGTCCCGCCCTTGGCGTAGAGCGCAACGCCAAGGCTCGTAGTGATTCCGCTTCCAATAGCCGAAATCGTGCCGAGATCACTGTCCGTATACGTGCCCAACGTGTTCTGAAGGGCCGCAACCGTCGTGGACAAGGCATTGTTCTGCGTCTGGATGCTTAGGACACCGCTACTGATATTAAGACCGGTCTGATTGGACGAAGGCGTAATGCTGTCCTTGAAGGCAATCCCTTGGGTGGATTCGCCGTCGAGATAGGTCAGTACGCCGGTGCTGGCGAGCGCGCCGGATGAGGTGAGGATGTAGTAGTAGCCGTTGGCGCCGGTGGAAGCGCTGCCGATGGAACTGCCGTTCGAGACCGCGCTGACGGTGGCGTTGGTCAGCGCCGTCAAACCGCCGGCGGTGTAGGCCGTGCCGGTGACGGCGATCGGTGTCGCGGAATAGGCCCAGGACAGATAGGGATAGAGCCCGGTACCGGTCTTCCAGACGCTGCCGTCGAACCCGGACGGCAACGTACCCTGGAGCTCGGCCGTGGTCTTGGCCGTGCCGTAGGAGCCGGAGGTGATGCCGGTGGTCTCCTTGTCCCAGTAGGAGTTGGTCACGGTGAGCGCGGCGGTTCCCCGCCCGATGATCCCGCCCACGAAGGTCCCCGACGGTATACCGGTCGCATAGCTCTGATCGATGGTCGCCGCGAAGAGGGACCAGCCGACCAGCCCGCCCGCATAGCCAGATCCCGAGGTTGCCGACACATTGCCGGTGGCATAGGACTGCGTGATCACCGCCCCGTTATAACCGATCTCACCTACCAACCCGCCGGCCACGGCGTTCTGCGCACTCGCTGTCACGTCGCCGGTGGCAAAGGACTGCGAGATCGTACCGACCAACTGGCCGACAAGGCCGCCATTGCCCGAGACGGTCACATGCGCGTAGGAGCGCGTCACCGTGGCGTTGCCGGCCACCGAGCCGACCAGACCGCCGGTCTGCCACGTGCCGGAAACCGAGCCGGTTGCATAGCTGTTGGTGACCAGCCCTCCCGTGTTGAGCACCCCAACCAGCGATCCGATCATGCCGGCGTTGGTATTGGTATTCCTGACGTCGACGTCGAGAAGGCCGACGTTCTTGATGGTCCCGCTTGCCGAACCGAACAGACCCACGTTGCTGGCGGTCGAGACGATGGTCAGCCCGGAGATCGTATGGCCTTGGCCGCCGAACGTGCCTGTGAAGCTTGTCGTGGTGCCCCCCAACGGCACAAAGCCCTTGGTCGACCACATGTCGGAGGCGTTGCTGCCGGAGGTCGCCGAGGCGTCGATGTTGGTGGCGAGCGTGTAGTCGGCGGAGAGGTCCAGCGCCATCAGCTGGAGCTGATGGGCGTTGGTGATGGTGGTGGAATACTCGCTGCGCAGGAACGGCCGGGTCTGGCCGTCGATCATGAACCAGATGCCGGAGTTGCCGAAACTGAATGCCGAATAGCTCGACGCCGTGCGGGCTTGGGCGGTCGTCAGGCCAACGGCAACATTGTAGGAGGCGGCATTGGTGTAGGACCCGATGCCGACAGACTGTCCGGTGGTGTCGATGTCGTAATAGGAGTCGAAGACTACGTTGTTGTTGGCCCCGACCAACCCGCCGACATTGCTCGTGCCGCTGACCGCGCCCGAGGCGTAGGTATACTGAATGTATCCACTGAGTTGATTGTAACCGACCAATCCGCCGACATTGCTCGTGCCGGACACATCTCCGATCGCATACGAGTTCCGGAGCGTAGCGCGGTTTATGCCGATCAGTCCGCCGACGTACTTCGTGCCGCTGACATTGCCGGAAGCGTAGGAGGTCTGAACCACGCCGGATACCGCGAATCCGATCAGCCCGCCGACCGAAGTGCCGCCGCTGACATTGGCCTCGGAATACGAAGCGAAGACGCCCCCGCCGTCCACAGCGCCGACCAGACCGCCGACATACCCCGAGGCGATGGTCGCGTCGCCCGTCACGGTGCCGGTGACGTAGTCGTTCATGAGCTGCGCAAAACTGAGGGCGCCGGCTATGCCACCGACCGTGCCCAGGCCGGTTATGTCGACATCGATGAGACCCAGATGCTGGACCCAGGTTGTGCTCGGACTGGTGGCCGAGGTGCCGACCTTCCCGAAGAGACCAACGTAGCTGGTCGTGGGGCGGTCGATGGTCAGGCCCGTGATGGTATGATCCTGACCGTTGAACGTGCCAGTGAACGCATTCGCGTTCCCGATCGGAACGAAGCCGGCGCCGGAATGCCAGCTCGCGGTGCCGCTCGCATCGATGTCGTTGGCAAGCGCCCAGTTCGCCGCCCGGTAGGTCGACGACGAGCCGACGCCTTGCAGGCCGTAGACGTCGGATATCAGATAGGGCGTGGCGCTGGTGCCGTCGCCGCCGGTGACGCGCAGGAAGGAGCCGCCCTGAATATCGAAATCCGTCGCCGAGAAGGTCGGCAGCGTGGCGGCGATCTGGCTGAAGGCGCCGGCGGTCTGGATGTAGCTGCCGACGGAAATGCCGGCGCTGGCGGAAATGGCGTTGCCCGCCGTCAGCGTCAGCCCGCCCGAGGTGGCGGTGATCGCCGCGTCGATGGCGATGTTGTTGTAGGCGTCGAGCGTCAGCCTGTTGCCGCTCGACCATGAGATCGCCGAGGCGATGGTGATGTCGCCGTTACCGCCGGCGGTGACGACGCCAGTGCCGCTGGCCGTCGTGGAGGTGGTTTGCAGCGTCACCGATGTGGTGGCGAGGTTGGACGAGATGGTCGCCGCCGAGGCGGCATCCACCGTCAGATCCTCGGGGTCGACGAGCCAATTGCCGGTGGTGCCGCCGACCGCAGAGGTGTTTACCGAAATGCCGGTGAAGTCGACGCTGTGGCCCGATGTTTCCACCGTGCCGCCAGCGCCGCCGGTACCGCCCTGCGCCAGGAGGTCGCCGCTGTAGATGCCCTGACCCGAGGCGATGGCGATGATAGAACCGCCCGAATTTCCCTCTCCTTCGGCCGAGGCGTCTACCGTGCCGGAGAGGTCGACAGTGCCGCCGGTGACCACCACCTTGCCGCCGTCAAGGTCGGCAGGTCGGGGCAGTGGCAGGACCGTAACCTTGGGGGCACGCGCGACGATGTGCGCAGTGCTCTTGACGGTGCCGCTGTCACCCGCGGTCAGGAAGATCCGCCCGCCGGAAGAGGACACGCCCGTCGCCTTGATGACCGACTCCGTATTGCCGGCCAGCGCGTAGACGTTGCCGCCATTGGCGCGCATCTCGATCTCGGCGGCCTTGACCGTCCCGGAGTTGACGGCCGCCGTGTCCGAGCCACCGACCCTGACGGCAAACTTGCCGTTCTCGCCGGAGCTGTCGCTCATCAAGACGTCATAGCCGGCCGCCAGCGCCGCTGTGCCGTTGGACGCACTGATGGCGCCGGTGTTCTCGACCCGGCGGGCGATCAGCGCCACATCGCCGTTGGCCGACGCAATCGTACCGTTATTGACGACGGAAGCGGTCGAGTTACCGGAGAACGTCGCCGCCCCACCATCGAGATAATCCTGGTCGGTAATGTCGTGGGTCGAAGCGATGAACGACCCGCCAGTGGTCACCTTGCCACCGGGGCCGACAACGACGCCGGCCGGGTTCACCAGATAGAGGGTGCCGGTCGCGGACAGCTGGCCGTCGATCTGGCTGGTGACGTTTCCGGTGACCCGCGACAGCGTCGAGCCGGAGCCGTTGTTGAACAGCACCGAGCCACCGGCTCCGATGGAGAAGGTGTTCCAGTTGACAATCGCTGCGGAGGAGGTCTGGTTGATGACGAGGCCGTCGGAACCGGCGGCAACGGTCGCCGAGCCGGTCACCACATGAGCGCCCGTGGGCAAAACCGCGCCGGCCAGAACCTGGGCAGGCATGACCACAACCAACGTCACGACCGCCGTTGTCCGCATCAGCAGCCCATGCCGCGGCCTCGCTCCCCGATATGCGCTTGACGACGAGAGCCGACTCCTGACCGCGACGGGGGCAGCATGCAACGCCTTACGTCCCAACATGAAGCCACTCCAAACTCAACGGCCGCCAACTCACATCGCGACGCGGCTCAGCCTCTGCCGCGCATGACTCCGCCGTTCGCGGACGTCATGCGTCGACCACGTTTTTGTCTTGTCCATTGTCCTCACGGACGAAAAGTCTATCGCACCCAGCCCAACCTAAAGACAAAACCAAGTTTTTCTTTCAGGTGCGTCCGATTCCAACAGAAGATCTCCTGGACAGGCGGCATAGGCTTTTGGTGATCGACATCAGAAACACCAACCCGCACATGCTTTCCTTGCCTGCCTAGGCAATCCTCCTAATGGGGCTTTTCCTCGTTTTACGGAACCTCAATCCGCCGGACAATCCCAGCGGGGAAAATAGAGATTATCTCAAATCTGAATAATTCCCACCACAAGGGGTGGGTACTCACCGAGTGGAAAATAAAAAGACATTTGAATCAAATAATTGGGAGCTTTGCAGCCACCTTGGCGCTCGACGGGTGACGGCATTCCCTCGTCCAAAAAGGTAACCATTTTGAAACGCAACGTCATTCGCTCCCGTCACAACGTCAGTCAAGACCAATGCGAACTCGCCGTGGCGGCAATCATGACGTGCACCGCCAAGCCAGAGTCGCGCGCCAAGAGTCGCAAACTCCCTTGCGGCTTCGCCATCTTCATGTCGAATCTGAATAGTGTTAGTGGTCGTCGAGGCTGAGACATCAGCGGCTCGAACTCGTCTGGCTCCAACGATGGAAGCGGCGACCGATTGGGTATTTCTGGGAGAGCGGGATGGATCTGCGTGATATCGACTTGAACATCCTCCACATATTCGAGGCGATCTACACCACCGGCAATATCACGCGCGCGGCACGGCAACTGGGCATGAACCAGCCGACGGTCAGCAACGCGCTCGGGCGCCTCAGGGACCAGTTCAAGGATCCGTTGTTTCAGCGCGTCGACAAAGGCGTCGCCCCGACGCCTTTTGCCGAGAGCCTGATCGACCCGGTGCGACGATCGCTTGCCATCCTGCGGGACGGTATCTCACTCAATCGCGATTTCGACGTGTCTCAGGCGGTCCGCACCTTCCGACTGGCCCTCAACGACTTCGCGGTGGTTTCGCTGATCCCGGGCCTTCTTGAGGACATCTCGAAACGATCGACCGGGCTCAAGCTCTATGTCATGGGGCAGGAGGTCATGCAGCCGCTTGAGGCCTTGCTGGCCGGTGAAGCCGACATCGCCGTCGACAGCATCATGCGTGAAGTGCCCGGCGTCGATCTGATGCCGCTCCATGTTCCGTTGGCTGTCATCGTCGCCCGGCGCGGGCACCCGCAGATCCAGGGGACGATCACCAAGCAGCAGTACTGCGATGCAGCGCATATCGTCCTGAAGCAGGACTCGCGCTTGCGTGCGCACGCCGAAGCCGTCCTGCTTTCGCAAGGGATAACGCGGCGTGTGGTCTGCGAAGTTTCGAACTGCATCCAGATTCCGTCGCTGATCGCGTCAAGCGACCTGATCGCCATGCTCCCTGGCCCCTATGCCAGGACAGCCGCCCAGCATTACGATCTGCAGGTGTTGCCCACGCCCTTCGAGTCATCCGGCCATCGCATCCAGATCGCAACACTCGCCGAGAAGGCGACCGACCCGGGAATCGACTGGCTCCGCCAGCACCTCTACCGCGCCGCCCTCAACGCCGCGAGTTCGGAGAGCTGGCTGTCGCAGCCTGGGTAAGCCCTGTTTCAGACCGGTCGGAGTCGAGCCGCCGGCCCGCGAGCCAGTAGAGCATGCATGCGACAAGGCCGACGGCCTGAAGTCCGACAAGAGAGAAGCGAAGCGAGGCACCATCGCCATTGCCGACGATCGAACTTGCCCACCCGACGAGCGCTGGGCCAACCCCCATTCCGGTGACCGTCGCCAGCGACAACAGCAGCGCCGATGCGAGAGGTCGCTGGCCCGGGCTAACGGCGCCATGGATCAGCGAGATGGTCGGCGCGTAGGTTGAAAGAAAGAAGGCGGCGGGTACCAGGAAGGCCGCGAGAAAGACGGCGGGCTGGTCCGATAGCAGAAAGACTGCCGCAAAAGGTTTGGTCACCGCGATGAGGACAGCCGGTCCCCAAGCCAGCCAAGCCTGACGACGCGACGAAAGCCGCTGGATGAACCGGCTGCTGAGAAGCGTTCCGGAAATCGCCAACAGACTGGCTACCGTTATCAGAGCCGCGGTCTGCGTCGGGGAGAACCCGTGAACGCGCATCAGGAATGCCGGATACCAGACGACCGCCCCGGCGACGACGATCTGGTTGGTGGCTTCGGCAACGGTCACCAGCCATGCGGCAGGGTTGCCGAGAATGGTTCGCGCGACATCGCGAAACCGCGATGGCTCCGGCGGCGACGCGGTCTCGGCCTCCTTCGCCTCTGACCAGTAAGCACGCGACGGCTCGCGGGCCAGAAACAGCAACAGGCCCGGCACGCTGCCGAGAACTCCGGCAACGATCATCGCCGAACGCCAGCCGTAGGCTTGCCCGATCACGCCACCGATGAACACTGCCAGCACGCCACCGATCGACGGACCGGTCATGAACCTGCCAAACGCCTTGAGGCGGTTTTGCTCGACCGCTCCGTCGGAAAGAAGGGAGTGTGACCCAGGCACGGCGCCAGCCTCGCTCAGCGCCATGGCCGCGCGGGCACTCACGAGCTGCCAAAAGCTGGTGGCAAGTCCACAAGCCACGGTCATAGCCCCCCACAGCAGCGCCGACAGAGCCACCAGGTTTCGCCGGTTGCTTCTGGCTGCCAGATAACCGGCCGGGATCAGGCCGACGGCATAGACGATCGAGAACGCCAGGCCGGATACAAGTCCCACTTCCAGATCGGTGAAGTTCAAGTCTAGTCGAATCGGTTCAAGCAGCAGGCTGAAGATCTGTCTGTCGAGGTAACTCGAGGCATAGACGGCAAGCAGGAGCAGCGGCATGGCCCGCATGAACGAGATCCTTAAACAAGCGCGGTGCAAAGGCTCACATCAGAAGTCGTCGCGGTGCAAGCGCAAAATAGGCGGCGAAGGGCGCAACACCCGCGTCGAAAAGCAGTGCGAGGATGACAGCGTAAGTTCACTCTCTGTGCCCGATGTCGACCTCGGGGCAGCGGCAGCCGAGGTCTTCGACTTGGACCGTGTCTGAGTTTCATTTGGCTTGCCACAAGCGGTGTCCCACAACTTCAATGAAACAGAGGGGCCAAACCCATTTCTCGGCTTACCTGGATAACTCGGGCCAGACGTGGTTAGCGTTGATCGACCCACCAACGTGGGCACAATAAATCAGAGAAACAACGAATGTTATTTTCAACAATACATGCGAACTTCACTCACTGAAAATGTATCGAACAAAATCATAAAAAACAGAAATAGCTTCGGCGCCCGCTTAACTAAACGACAGGATTTATAGTTCAGCCTGACTACTTGCCATGAGTGACGTTCGGCGGCGTTGGTCACGTCGCTGGACCGTTCTCAAGCCGAGACCGGGCAAAGAACCCGAATCTCGGAAGTCTTGGCCGGAGGTCTCATGTTCGATCGTCTGCGCATTATTTCCCGCATCGCCCTGATCTGCGGCGTCATGATCATTCCGGTTCTCACATTCGGCACACTGTTCTTCGAGCAATCGCGAGAGCAGAGCCGGCAGACGGCAGCCGAGATCCGAGGCATGGAGCACTACAGGCTCGGCTTCGCCTTGTGGGAGGCGCTGCTCGTCGAAGAGCGGGCACCGGGCGCCACCATGTCGCAGCCAGTCGCCGATTTGCGCAAGGCTTACGCCGAAGGCGCGACAACCTACGATGGGCTGCATGGCACCGACAAGCTATCCAAGGATTTCGTGGCCGCCGCCGAGGTGGGGCGTGGAAACGAGGCCAAGGTCACCGGCCTGGAGTTGCTCAATGTCGTGCGCAACACGTCCGAACTGACGCTCGATCCGAAGGCATCCAGTTATTACCTGATCGACGCGGCGACCTTGCAGATGCCCACGCTGCTGATGGCCTCGAGCAACCTCGGCGATCTTTTCGCTCTCGCCGATCGCACCAAGGGCTTCATCACGCCGCAGCAACGCATCGACATCGTGGGCGCGCTGCACGAGCTCGACAAGAGCGCGGCCGCCCTAACCTACGACTTCCAGATCGGCCTCGCCGATGTCAGCGACGCCAAGGCCGCAGATCTCATGGCCAAGGCGGAAAACCTGGCGAAGACGGCCACCGGATTTGCCGACAAGCTCAGGCCGGCCGTGCAGGTCCTGGCGACCGGGAAGTTTCCCAAGGATCTCAACGTCGGCGTCGCGGATGCAAAAGGTGCCCTGCGCACTGAGACTTTGGCGCTTTGGCACCAGACGGCGGATGAGATAGACACCTTACTTGGCAACCGCATTAGCGGGCTCAGTTGGGCGCTCTACGTCAACCTCGCCATCATTGGAGCGATCCTGACGATCGCCGGCGTGCTCGCCTATGTCGTCACTCGCTCGATCTCAAAGCAAATGGCGCACCTCACAGGCGTTTTGGGCGACATCGAGGCCGGGCGCTTCGACGTCGAGATCCCCTATGCCGGTCTCCGCAACGAAATCGGCACCATGGCCAAGAGCTTTGCGGTCTTCCGCGACGGCCTCGCCGAAGCCGAGCGCATGCGGATCGAGCGCGAAAATCAAAGTGCCGATGCAATCCGGGCCGCCAGCCGCCGAATAGAGCTGGTCTCGGCGTTCACGGACCGGATGACCGGGCTGGCGGGAGCCTTCACCGCATCGTCGGGTGAGGTCAACACCGCCGCCGAGGGGCTCTCGGAGAATGCCCGCCATTCCGCAGACCGAACGGATGTAGTGAACACCGCCGCCGAGGAAGCCTCGGTCAACGTCAACACCGTCGCCTCGGCCACGGAAGAGTTGGCAGCCTCCATTGGCGAGATCGCCGGCCAGGTTCGCAGGTCAGCCGACGTTGCCGCCGCAGCGGCCGACGACGCGACGCTTTCCGAACAGAGCATCAGCGCCTTGTCGCTGGCGGCCGAGAAAATCGGCGACGTCGTCAGCCTGATCTCGGCAATTGCCGAACAGACCAATCTTCTGGCGCTCAACGCCACCATCGAGGCGGCGCGGGCCGGCGAAGCCGGCAAGGGATTTGCCGTGGTGGCCTCGGAGGTGAAGCAGCTCGCTTCGCAAACAGCCAACGCCACCGCCGACATCTCGCAAAAGATCATCGAGATCCAGACACAGACATCGACCTCTGTCGATGCCATCTCTCGCATCGTCAGCACTGTCCGGTCGCTGGGCGAGATCACCCAAACCATCTCGGCCGCCGTCGAACAGCAGGGGGCCGCCACCCGCGAGATCGCCGTCAACTGCCAGCGCGCGGCTTCCGGCGCCGGAGCCGTCACCGAGAATATTGGCGAGGTGGCCGCCGCAGTCGACCTGACCGGAACGTCAGCCGGCCGACTGACCAATCTCGCCCACGATCTTGCTCGCCGTGCCGAGGAACTCAATCAGGAGGTCGGCGCCTTCGCCGAACAGCTGGCCGCCGCCTGAGGTTTCACACCCGGTCCGCTTGAACTGGACTCATCCAGCTCAAGCGGGTTTCGGCCTGACCGGTCGAGCGCCGACCGTCAGCCGAGCCCGAGCTCGGAGAAAAAGTCGTTGCCCTTGTCGTCGATGACGATGAAGGCAGGGAAATCGACGACCTCAATCCTCCAAACCGCCTCCATGCCAAGCTCGGGGAACTCGACGAGCTCGACCTTTCGGATGCAGTCACGGGCAAGCCGCGCGGCCGGCCCGCCGATCGAGCCGAGATAGAAGCCGCCATGACGGGCGCAGGCGTCGCGAACGGCGGCGGACCGATTCCCCTTGGCCAGCATGACCATCGAACCGCCCAAACCCTGGAACTGATCGACGTAAGAGTCCATTCGACCCGCCGTCGTTGGCCCGAATGAGCCCGAGGCGTAATTCTGTGGTGTCTTGGCCGGACCAGCGTAGTAGATCGGGTGGTTCCGGAAATAGTCCGGCAGCGGCTCGCCGCGCTCCAGCCGCTGGCGCAACTTCGCATGGGCGAGATCACGGGCAACGATCATCGGACCGGTGAGGCTGAGGCGGGTTCGGATTGGATGGCGCGATAACGACCTGAGAATCTCAGTCATCGGCTGATTGAGATCGATCTCCACAACGGTGCCGCCGAGCATGTCGGCTTCGACATCGGGAAGGAAGCGGGCCGGGTTTTGCTCGAGCTCCTCGAGGAAGGCCCCGTCTCTTGTGATCTTTCCCAGCGCCTGTCGGTCGGCCGAGCAGGAAACGCCGATGCCGATCGGCAACGAGGCGCCATGGCGCGGCAGGCGAACGACACGTACGTCGTGACAGAAATACTTGCCGCCGAACTGCGCTCCAACGCCAGTGGACTGGGTCGCCTTGAGGACTTCTGCCTCGAAGGCCAGATCGCGAAAGGCGTGCCCTGCCACCGAGCCGGCCGTCGGCAAGCCATCCAGCGCCTTGGTCGAGGCGAGCTTGACCGTCTTCAGGTTCATCTCCGCCGACGTGCCTCCAATGACGATGGCCAGGTGGTATGGCGGACAGGCGGCCGTGCCCAGCGTCAGGATCTTCTCCTTGATGAAGGCCAGCATGCGATCGTGAGTCAGCAGCGACGGCGTCCCCTGGAACAGGAAGGTCTTGTTGGCCGAACCACCGCCCTTGGCGACAAACAGGAACTTGTAGGCGTCATCCCCCTCCGCGTAGATGTCGATCTGAGCCGGAAGATTGTCGCCGGTGTTGATCTCGTCGAACAGAGTGAGCGGGGCGAGCTGGGAGTAGCGCAGATTCCTGGCGGCGTAGGCGTCACGCACGCCCTGGCCGATCGCCGCGTGGTCGCCGCCGGGGGTCCAGACGCGGCGCCCCTTTTTGGCGGAGACGATGGCGGTGCCGGTGTCCTGACACATCGGCAGTACGCCGGCGGCCGAAATGCAGGCGTTCTTCAGGAGATCATAAGCGACGAAGCGATCGTTGTCGGTAGCCTCGGGATCATCGAGGATGCTCGCGAGCTGCGCGAGATGGGCCGGCCGTAGCAGGTGATTGATATCCCCGAAGGCGGTTTCGGAAAGGAGTCTCAGCGCCTCCGGCTCCACCTTGAGTATGGTTTCACCCTCGAACACCGCCGCGCTGACCAGATCGCCAGTCAACTTCCGGTAGACGGTGTGGTCGGCTGCGAGGGGAAACAGGCCACTCTTGTCGTCGGGCATCGGATCGTCCTTGGCTGAGGGAGTCGGCGATCGAACAGTTGCCGCCGAGCATGCATCGCGGCCTCTCTAGCGCGCGCCCGCGGCAGGGCCAATACGAGCGGCATCGTCCAATGGGATGATTGAGAATGGCCACGTTTTTGCCGCCGTTCGCGCATCCGAACGCGTCGAGCGCCGCGTTCGGTTTTCCGAACAAGAGCTCGATGCCCATGGAAAATCCTTTTAAAACAATTGGATAAATAATTGCCCATAAGAGTTCTTCGCAACTGGGCGAACTCAACGACCAAGAGCTCCGCCACAATGACGCCACATCGTTCGGTTTTCCGAACGAAGTTCGAGAGGCGTTGAAAAAATGGCCTATATAACAATAGCTTGCGAGACACCTTCGAGATAGCCGGGTGGCACACCTCTTGCCGATACCAATTCGTCCCCTGGGCAAAGGGGGCGAAAACGGGAGAGAGAAATGCCCACCGACAAAATGAGGATCGAACACGATCTGCTCGGCAACCTGGAGGTTCCCGACAGTGCCTATTACGGGGTTCATACCCTGCGGGCCGTCGAGAACTTCCCCGTTACCGGGACGCCGATCTCGCATTATCCGGATCTGATCAAGGCGCTGGCCATGATCAAGCAGGCCGCCGCGCGGACCAATGCCGAACTTGGGCTCTTGCCGGCGCCGATCGCCGACGCGATCGTCGGCGCTTGCCGGGAGATAAGGGAGGGGCAACTCAACGATCAGTTCGTTGTCGACGTCATCCAGGGGGGCGCAGGCACCTCCACCAACATGAATGCCAACGAGGTCATCGCCAACCGGGCGCTCGAACTCATGGGAGCCAAGCGGGGCGACTACAAGCGCCTGCATCCCAATGAACACGTCAACATGAGCCAGTCGACCAACGACGTCTATCCGACGGCCCTCAAGGTCGCGACCTATGCCGGCATCTATCGTCTGGTTGATGCCATGGCTCACCTCCGCGCAGCGTTCCAGCGCAAGGCGGACGAGTTCGGCGACGTGCTCAAGATGGGGCGCACCCAGCTCCAGGATGCCGTGCCGATGACGCTCGGCCAGGAGTTCGCAACCTATGCGGTGATGCTCGAGGAGGACGAGGATCGCCTGAAGGAAGCCGCGCAGCTGATCCGCGAGATCAACCTCGGGGCCACGGCAATCGGCACCGGCATCAACGCCCATCCCGGCTATGCCGCGCTGGTCTGCCGACACCTCGCCGAGATCTCCGGCATTCCGGTCATTACAGCCCTCAACCTGATCGAGGCGACGCAGGACTGCGGCTCCTTCGTACAGCTTTCGGGCGTGCTGAAGCGCGTCGCCGTCAAGCTGTCCAAGGTGTGCAACGACCTGCGGCTGCTGTCGTCCGGCCCGCGCGCCGGCTTTGGAGAAATCAACCTTCCCGCCCGTCAGGCCGGTTCGTCGATCATGCCCGGCAAGGTCAACCCGGTCATTCCGGAAGTGGTCAACCAGATCGCCTTCGAGGTGATCGGCAACGACATGACGGTTTCGCTCGCCGCCGAAGCAGGCCAGCTGCAGCTCAACGCCTTCGAGCCGATCATCGCCCACAGCCTCTTCAAGTCGATCACCCATCTCCGGCAAGGTTGCTACATCCTGGCCGACAAGTGCATCGACGGCATCACCGCCAACAGGGGCCGTCTCGAGGCGATCGTTCGCGATTCGATCGGCATCGCCACCGCTCTCAACCCGTTCATCGGATACGCCAATGCCACGGATGTAGCCGTTGAGGCGCATCGCACCGGGCGCGGCGTTGCCGAGCTGGTGCTCGAACGCGGGCTGATGAGCCAAGAGGAACTCGCAGACGTCCTTCGTCCCGATGTCCTCACCCACCCGCGCCTGTTCAAGGCCCGGGCCGAGGCCTTCGCAAAATAAGAAGCGGAACACTGGGAACCCAAGGAACGCACCATGCACGCCATAGACACGACACCCAAGAAGTCGCGCCAGTCGACCTACATCCTGCTCGCCATGCTGCTCGGCATCGTCGCCGGCTACGTCTGCAACAAGATGGCCGCCAGCCCTGAGGAAGCCAAGTCGATCGCCAGCTACTTTGCCATGCTGACCGACATATTCCTCCGTCTCATCAAGATGATCATCGCGCCGCTGATTTTTGCGACGCTGGTGTCCGGCCTCATCAACATGGGCGACGCCAAGACCGTCGGCCGCATCGGCGGCCGGGCCATCGGCTGGTTCCTGATGGCCTCGCTCACGTCGCTCACCATCGGCCTCGTTCTGGCCAACGTCTTCCAGCCGGGTGGCAGCCTCAGTATTCCGCTACCGGACGTGCACACCGCCGTTGACCTCAAGACGTCGTCACTGAATCTTCAGAACTTCCTGACGCACGTCTTCCCGCGCAATATCTTCGAAGCCATGGCCGGGAACGAGATTCTGCAGATTGTCGTGTTCGCGGTGTTCTTCGGTCTGGCGCTCGGCAACGTCCGCCACATCAAGTCGGCCGATACCCTGGCATCCACCATCGAAGGTGCTGTCCCCGTCATGCTCAAGGTGACGGGATACGTGATGCTGTTCGCCCCCGTCGGCGTGTTCGCGGCCATCGCCAACGTCGTCACCACGCAGGGCCTTGGCGTGCTGATGGTCTACGGCAAGGTGATGGGCGGCTTCTACACCGCCCTGCTGATCCTCTGGGCCGTGCTGATCGGGCTCGCCTACCTGGTCCTGAAAAACAAGGTGTTCCCGCTTCTCAGCGCCGTTCGTGACCCGATGATCCTCGGCTTCTCGACCGCGTCGAGCGAGGCGGCCTATCCGCGCGTCATGGAGGCCCTGAAGCGCCTTGGCATTTCCGAGCGGGTCATCGGCTTCGTGCTGCCGCTCGGTTACTCGTTCAACCTCGACGGTTCCATGATCTACACGACCTTCGCCGCCCTGTTCGTGGCGCAGGCCTACAACATCCCGATGGATCTCGGCACCCAGATCACCATGCTGCTGGTGCTGATGGTGTCGTCGAAGGGCATCGCCGGCGTGCCGCGCTCGGCCCTCGTCGTCGTTGCCGCGGTCATGCCGATGTTCAACCTGCCCGAGGCCGGCGTGCTGCTGATCATGGGCATCGACGTGTTCCTCGACATGGGCCGGACCGCCACCAACGTTCTCGGCAACTCGATCGCCACCGCCGTGATCGCCAAGTGGGAAAACGCCTACGACGATCAGGACTGCATCGCCGAAATCGAGACAGGCGACGCTCCGGCGATAGCTCCCGAAGTCGCCTGACGATCCGATGCGCCGCCCTCACCGGAAGAGGCGGCGCATCCACACGACAGCCGGACGGCAGCCAGCGCTTTCACGCAACCTCGCCGCCCGGCGCCTTGCTCGACCGGCCGCTATGGACAACCGGCCCGGCCGGTGCCAATCAGGATCGCAAAACGAAGCTGGCCGGAGGCTTTACGCCCCATGACCCAACGCCACGCGCAGCGATCGCTTGCCCTCCTGTTACCCGCCATCCTGATGCTGGCGCTGGCGATGAGCTTCGTCGGCTTCAAGGTCAGCGAGGACACCAGCATCGCGCGGCTGGCCGAGCGGGGGCGCCAACGGCTGGACCTCTACGAGACCAGCCTGGAACGCGAGATCGACAAATATGCCTTCTTTCCGGCGACGCTCGGCCTTGAGCGCGATGTCGTCGATCTCCTCGTCAACGGCGGGCAGGAACAAGCCTCCCGCATCAACAACTACCTGGCCGAACTCAACAAGCGCGCCGGTTCGCTGTCCATCTATCTGCTAAGCTCCAGCGGCCATGTGGTTGCCACCAGCAACTGGAACCAGCCGGACAGTTTCCTTGGCGAGGACCTGTCCTACCGCCCCTATTTTCGCGATGCGCAGGCCAAGCAGACGGGCCGCTTCTTCGGCATCGGCACCACGCGCAGCCAGCCCGGCTATTACCTGTCGTCGCCCATTCTGGCCGATGACCGCCTTCTTGGGGTCGCGGTGGTGAAGGTAAGCCTGGAGCAGCTCGAGACATCCTGGTCGACGGTCGAAGCGCCGGTGCTCGTCAGCGACGAGAATGGCGTGGTCATTCTCGCCTCGGTCCCTTCCTGGAAGTTCACCACGCTCACCCCGCTCAGCGAAGAGCGGCGAAGCGAGCTCGCGCAATCCCTTCACTACAACGCCCGCCCGCTGCCCCCGCTCGGCCTGCAGTCGCAAGGAAATGTCGGCTCCGAAAAGGCAGAGATCGTCCAGCTGGTTCGGCCGGCGGCGGAGGCGCCCCATACTTTCCCGATCTACGGGCGCTTCCTGGCGCAGTCGGCGCCGCTCAAGGGCACGAACTGGCGCCTTACCGTGCTTTCGCCCTTTGGCGACCTGCGCACCATGGCCTGGCTAAATGCCGCCCTCGCCGCCGCCGGCGGCGTCATATTGTGCATCGCTTCGATCGCCCTTTACCTGCGACGGCTCCGCCAATGGGAACGGCTTCGCGCCCGCGAAGCGCTTCAACGCGCCCATGACGAGTTGGAGCGCAAGGTCGAGGAACGCACGCGGACGCTCAAGGAAGCGCAGGAAGAACTGATCCACGCCGGCAAGCTCGCGGTCATCGGCCAGATGTCGGCCGGGCTGGCGCACGAGCTCAACCAGCCGCTCGCCGCGCTGCACACGCTGTCCGACAACACCGTCAAGTTCATGCAGCGAGGAATGCTGGACGAGGCAGGGAGCAATCTCGCGCTGATTTCGGATCTGGTGACCCACATGGGCACGCTGACCAGCCAGCTGAAGTCGTTCGCGCGCAAATCGAGCGGCAAACCGCGCCCGGTGAACGTGCGACGCTCGCTGGACAACGCGCTGTTCTTTCTCAACCGGCGTCTGTCTCAGCGCTCCATCGCGCCGGAGATCGACGTTGACCCCGCCGATCTCGCCGTCCTTGCCGATTCCAACCGGCTGGAACAGATCCTCGTCAACTCATTGCCAACGCGCTCGATGCGACCGACGGAGCGGAGGCGCCGCGCATCGGCCTGTCGGCTCGCAGGGGCGGCGACCGCGTGTTCATCGAAGTTCGGGACAATGGTCCGGGATTTGGCGAAAGCGAGCGTGAGCGCCTGTTCGAGCCGTTTTTCACGACCAAGGACTCGGGCGGCGGACTCGGACTGGGGCTTGCAATTTCGGCCGGGATTGCCAGAGACTTCGGCGGCTCGCTGTCAGCCACCAACCTCGTCGAAGGTGGAGCGCTGTTCGTGCTCGACCTGCCGCTCGCCGCCGCTTCGGAGAATGCCGATGCCTGACACGCTCAAGGTGCTGATCGTCGAGGACGACCCGAACGTCAGGCGCGGTTGCCAGCAGGCGCTGGTGCTGGAGGGCATCGTCGCCGACGCGGTCGACAGCGCGGAGAATGCCTGGCGCTATATCGCCGAGAATCCTCCGGCGGTGGTCATCTCCGACATTCGCCTACCCGGCATGGACGGAATGGCGCTGATGGCGCGCATTCGGGCCTTCGATGCCGACCTGCCGGTCGTCCTGATGACCGGGCACGGCGACATCTCGCTCGCCGTTCAGGCCATGAAGGACGGCGCCCACGACTTCATCGAGAAGCCGTTCTCCTCGACCCATCTCGTCGAGATCGCGCGGCGCGCGCTCGAAACGAGGCGCCTCGTCCAAGAGGTGCGGGACCTGCGCGCGCAGATCAACAGCGGCCAGAACCTCGAAACCCGCATCATCGGCAAATCACCGCAGATCCAGATGGTGAGGCGGCGCATCATCGACCTCGGCCAGGCATCGGCCGACGTGCTGATTACCGGCGAAACCGGCACCGGCAAGGAGCTGGTCGCCCAGTGCCTGCATGACCTCAGCCCCCGCCGCGCCGGCAACTTCGTCGCTCTCAACTGCGGCGGAATGCCCGAGAACCTCATCGACAGCGAGATTTTCGGCCACGAAGTCGGCGCGTTCACGGGCGCTGCCAAGAGGCGCATCGGCAAGATCGAGCATGCCAACGGCGGCACGCTCTTTCTCGACGAGATCGAGAGCATGCCGATGCCCATGCAGATCAAGCTGCTGCGCGTTCTCCAGGAACGGACGATCGAACGGCTCGGCTCAAACCAGGTCCTGGACGTCAACTGCCGGGTTATAGCCGCCTCGAAAAGCGATCTGCGCGAGCTTTCAGACCAGGGGCGCTTCCGCGCCGACCTCTACTACCGGCTCAACGTCGCCACGCTGCGCCTGCCCCCGCTACGCGAACGACGCGACGACATCGGCCTGCTGTTCGAGCATTTTGCCCACCAGGCCGCCGCGCGCTACGGGCGCCCGGCGCCCCGGCTCGACAGCGAGAAGCTGCAAGCCCTCATGGCCTGCGAATGGCCGGGCAACGTGCGCGAACTCAAGAACGCCGCCGACCGCTGGGTTCTGGGCGACATCGACGGCTTTCCCCTCGACGATCCCGACGGCGACAACCGCCGTTCGCTAACGGAAACCCTGGAAGTCTTCGAACGCCGCCTGATCTCGGAGGCATTGCGCCGCAACGGCATGTCGCTGTCGCGCGCCGCCGAGGACCTGAAAATGGCCAAAACCACGTTGCACGACCGAATTCGGAAGTACAAGCTTTCGGGACGATGAGCCCTCTGGGCTTTCTCATCACCCTGCCGGACGGCTGGTGTGTCCTCTTAAGCTTCTTGGCTGATGAATTTGCTGACGGTTTCCCATGGTCTTCTTCCCATGTTTCGGTATCCGAGATGGGGCCGCTCGGTGTTG
>NZ_JAMDLI010000007.1:0-425136 GCF_023721815.1 Pleomorphomonas sp. JP5 | reverse complement strand
GTCCTTGCGACCGGACTCGACGATCGCGCGCAGAACGTTACGACCGATACGACCAAAGCCGTTGATGGCGACCTTTACTGCCATTGTCTGTCTCCTGATGCTGAGGCGGGCACTGTTCGGCCCGATCCTCGTTTGGAACGGAGGAAGTCCGGCGGGTTCCGGAGCCTCCCCCAACTTTCCTCACCCGGTGGGAAAGGCGGGAAGACCGCCGTCCCCACCGGGCAATGCCGTCAACCCAACTTGACCGAGGCGAGCTCGGCGATACGGCTCGCGGTGATGCCGAACTTCTCGTAGAGCAGTTCGATCGGCGCCGAGGCGCCGAAGCCGGTCATGCCGACGAAGATACCGTCGGAGCCGATGATCTCGTCCCAACCCATGCGCAGGGCGGCTTCGACGCCGACCTTCACCTTGGCGCCACCGATGACTTCGGCGCGATAGGCGTCGGACTGGGCGCGGAAGTTCTCGAAGCTCGGAACCGAGACGACGCGCGTCGGATGGCCGGCGGCGTCGAGCAGCTTCTTGGCGTCGAGAGCGATGGCGACTTCCGAGCCGGTGGCGAAGATCGACACTTCGGCCCGGCCTTCGGCTGCCGCGACTTCATAGGCGCCCTTAGCGACCTTGTTGTCGGCGCTGACCTCGAAGCGGACCGCCGGCAGGTTCTGGCGCGACAGCGCCAGGGTCGTCGGGCCCTTCTTGTGGTTGAGCGCGAACTCCCAGGCCTCGGCCGTCTCGTAGGCGTCGGCCGGACGGATGACCGTCATGTTCGGGATGGCGCGCAGCGAGGCCAGATGCTCGATCGGCTGATGCGTCGGGCCGTCCTCGCCGAGACCGATGGAGTCATGGGTCATGACGTAGACGACGCGCTGGTGCATCAGGGCCGACAGGCGCATGGCCGGACGGGCGTAGTCGGAGAACACCAGGAAGGTGCCGCCGTAGGGGATGAAGCCGCCGTGCAGCGCGATGCCGTTCATGGCGGCGCTCATGCCGAACTCGCGGATGCCGTAGTGGATGTAGCTGCCCGTGTAGGCGGGCGCCTTCACCGCTTCCTGGCCCTTGGTCTTGGTCAGGTTGGAGCCGGTGAGGTCGGCCGAGCCGCCGGCCATCTCGGGGATGGAGCCGTTGACGACTTCGAGGGCCATCTCGGAGGCCTTGCGCGAGGCGACCTTGGGCAGTTCGGCGACCAGCTTGGCCTTGTAGGCGGCCATGGCGTCGTTGAAGGCGGCCGGCAGGTCGCCGGCGACGCGGCGGTCGAACTCGGCGCGCGTCTTGGCGTCGAGGGCATTGTAGCGGGCGAGCCAGGCGTCGCGGTCCTTGGCGGCACGCTTGCCGGCGGCGCGCCAGTCGGCGAGGATCTCGGCGGGAACCTCGAAGGGCGCATAGGGCCAGCCGAGCTTCTCGCGGGCGCCGGCGATCTCGGCGGCGCCGAGCGGAGCGCCGTGGACGGCGTGGGTGCCGGCCTTGGTGGGCGCGCCGAAGCCGATGGTCGTCTTGGCGGCGATCAGCACCGGCTTGTCGGATTTCTTGGCGCGCTCGAGGGCGGCGAGGATCGCCACGGGATCATGGCCGTCGACGGCGTCGGTGTTCCAGCCGGCGGCGCGGAAGCGGGCCGGGATGTCGCCGCTCTCGGAAACCGAGATGGGTCCATCGATTGAAATGCCGTTGTCGTCCCAGATCAGAACGAGCTTGTTGAGCTTGAGGTGGCCGGCCAGCGAGATCGCCTCGTGGCTGATGCCTTCCATCAGGCAGCCGTCGCCGGCCAGCACGTAGGTGCGATGGTCAACGAGGTCGTCGCCGAACTGGGCGTTCAGCATGCGCTCGGCGAGCGCGAAGCCGACCGACATGGCAAGCCCCTGGCCAAGCGGGCCGGTGGTGGTCTCGATGCCCTGGGCATAACCGTATTCCGGGTGGCCGGCGCACTTGGAGCCCCACTGGCGGAAGGTCTTGAGGTCGTCCATCGAAACATCCTCGACACCGATCAGGTGGAGGACGGAATAGAGCAGCATCGAGCCGTGGCCGGCCGACAGGATGAAGCGGTCGCGGTCGGGCCAGGCGGGGGCGGCGGCGTCGAACTTGATGACGTCGCCGAAAAGAACAGTGGCGATATCCGCGGTGCCCATGGGCATGCCGGGGTGGCCGGACTTGGCCTTTTCGACAGCATCCATCGCAAGAGCGCGGATGGCGTTGGCCATATTCTTGTACCGGGCAGAGTCAGTCATTGTTATTTCCTGACAGGATTTGGCCGGAAAACTCCTTGGGCAAGCCAAATGACGGACAAATACGTATCTTCCGGCAGATACGACGCGCCATTACGTCTTTCGGCTAAAGCGGCCGATCAATAGCAGGGCGGTATCATCTGTCAATGACGACAGGCCCTTGCCAAAGCGCTCACAGGCCAAAAAAGGGGAAAGCTGGTATTTTCCCAGATCGCCGGCAAACGGACCGTTGTCAGGTCTTTGTCTTTGTGGCAACCAGACCTGAGAGATCGTTCTGTAACTATGCTTTGATGGTCGTCTGACAAGGCCTTCTTCGGTTCCGAGGGTCACGGACTTCAACCTCCGTGCCGGTCACCGCGAGCCTGCCAGCCACCTCTCCCGAGCGAAGGACAACGCGATCTCGCACAAGTGATGAGTTCTCCGGCCGATCTTCTGTCGACCCGGTAGAGCATCCGGAGGCGGTCATGGCCGGAGCGGCGTCTTTGGACGCGGCCTTTGAAAGGCTCGACCAGGCATTGGGGCGCCTGGAACTTGCGGTGGAACGACGGCTTGCCGGCGAACGCACCATTTCCGGTCTCGAGGACGAGTTGTTCCGCCTCGGGGAGGATCGGTCGCGCCTTGCCGGCGACCTCGACGACGCGCTTGCCAAGGCCGGTCGTCTGGAAGACGCCAATCGCGAAGTGTCCCGCCGCCTCGTTGCCGCCATGGAGTCGATCCGCTCCGTTCTCGATACCCACGGAGGCTGATCCCTTGAGCCAGGTGACGGTGACGATTGCCGGCAAGACCTACCGCATGGCTTGCGACGATGGCCAGGAGGAGCATCTTTACGGGCTCGCCAGCCGTCTTGACGCCATCATCAACGAAATCCGGGGCGTGTTCGGCGAAATCGGCGACCAGCGACTGACCGTCATGAGCGCCATCACCGTGCTCGACCAGTTGTCGGAGACCGAGCGGCGCCTGAAGGGGCTGGAAGCTGAAGTGCGCTCTTTGCGCGAGAGCCGCGACGCGCTTCTCGAACGGCAGGGCGAGGTGGAGCGGCGCCTGGCCGAGAAGGTGCTCACCGCCGCTGCCCGCATAGAGGCCGCCGCCGAGAAGATGGTCTGAGAGACTGGCCCGAAGTTCTACCGGGGCGGACATCCCGGGCATATGTCTCGCCCCAGCGAGTTTGCGATCAGGCTCTGGCCTACCGGTCCCCGTGTCATCCACGCAGCCAAACGTCGGGTGGACATGAGCTTTCGTCTACTGGTGGCAGAGACGAAATAGGGGCACCCTCTTCGTTGGAATAGTTCGGTATTTTCTTCGGAGTCCCATGCAGGCGGTGCAGAGCTGATGCGGCGAAAGCACCGTTGCCTCGCTACGGATAATTCCATATATGGGGCGCGACAGGATTTTCCGGAGGACTTTCATGGCCAATCACGAGCGGGCAACGGAACATAGCGGCCCAAGCGCCTGGACGACGCTGGCGATGATGGTGGTTGTCCTCCTGGTTGGCATTGGTGCGGTGGCGGCCTTCGGCTACCCCGCCCTGATCGTCCTTGCCCTGGCCGGAACGGCGGCGATGCTTGCAACGCTCGTCGTCATGACGGCCGGTCGGTAACGGCTACTGCGATCCGCGCAGCGACTGGGGCGGTGGGGTTTCCTGCCGCCCCTTCTTTTTGCCCGAACCGATCCTGAGACTTGAACTAATCTTGAGGCCTTTTGTCGCAGTTTGGCTCTTTGCCGAACCGATGGTCTCGCCTATATAGGTGATGTGGCGTAGCTGCGCTTCTCGTTAGGAATCAATATCCCCGGGGCCTTAATGATCCTGAAGGGAGCTGTCCCCGCCCGAACCCGTGGGTTTGGGCAAACGGCGCCCACCTACGTTGTAGGTTTCCCGGGATCACACTTCCGACGGTCGTTCGCGGGCGCCACACCCCTTTTCGGCTTTCGGCCTTTCCGCAATTTCGGAGGCGTGCCATTTCCATCGATGATACTTCACCTCTTCCTTTCGGTGCGCTCGCGGCCACCGAGAAGGCTCGCGTCCGTGCGTCGGCGCTGACGTGCCGCGACGGACTCGACGCCATGGAGAGAGCGAGCGGATCGGCCGCCATCGTCGCGTCGGTGCTGGCTCTCGATCTGGAGCCGGGGTGCGCGGTTTCCGCTTTCCTGCCCATCCTCAGCGAAGTCGATCTCACCAAGGCCATTGCCGGGTTGGATGGGCGCGGCCATCCGGTCGGCCTGCCGGTGATGGTGGAAAGCGGTCTCGTCTTCCGCCGCGTTCGCCCCGGAGACAGGCTGGTTCCGCTGGGTTTCGGCACGCGAGGTCCTGGCCCCGACGCCCCGGAGATCCTGCCGGACGTTCTGTTGATGCCGCTCACCGCTTTCGATCGGAACGGCGGCCGGGTTGGCTACGGACGGGGCTTTTACGACCGCGCCGTGGCCGGTTTGCGCGCCGCCGGCCGTTTTCCCCGCTTGATCGGCATCGCCTTCTCGGTGCAGGAAGTGGCGGTGGTGCCCATGGAACCCCATGATGCACCACTCGACATGATCGTCACCGAGCGGGACGTCTTCCGCTTCGCTCCGTGATCTCTAGAGCAACTCCTGCAAAAGTGGGAACCGGTTTTGCGTCCGGAGTTGCGTGAAAACAAAGAGATAGAGCATGTCGGCGAACCAGGATTCGCCGGACATGCTCTAGAGGACGTGAGGGAGACCGCCGGACGATGCGATTGCTGTTCGTGGGAGACGTGGTGGGCCGCGCGGGCCGCAATGCCATTTCCGACATCCTGCCCGGCCTGATCGCCGACTACGCGCTCGATCTGGTGGTGGTCAACGGAGAGAACGCCGCCGGGGGCTTCGGCATCACCGAGGAGATCTGCCAGGACTTCCTCGACGCCGGCGCCGATGTCGTGACCACCGGCAATCATGCGTGGGACCAGCGCGAGGCGCTCGTCTTCATCGAGCGGCAGCCGCAGCTTCTCCGTCCCGCCAACTATCCGCCGGGAACGCCTGGGCGCGGCGCCACGGTGGCCATCGCCCGCAACGGCGCGCGGGTGCTGGTGGTCAACGTCATGGGCCGCGTCTACATGGATGCGCTCGACGATCCTTTCGCCGCCGCCGACCGCGAGCTCAACGCCTGCCCGCTCGGCAGCATGGTCGATGCCGTGGTGGTGGACATGCACGCCGAGGCGACGAGCGAGAAGCAGGCGATGGGCCATTATCTCGACGGACGGGCGTCGCTGGTCGTCGGTACTCACACCCACGTGCCGACCGCCGACTACCAGATCTTCGACGGCGGCACCGCCTACCTCTCCGACGCCGGCATGACCGGCGACTACGACAGCGTACTCGGCATGGAAAAGGACGAGCCCGTCAATCGTTTCCTGCGCAAGATTCCGACCGCTCGCTTCCAGCCGGCGCTGGGCGAGCCGACGCTGTGCGGCGTCGCCGTCGAGGTGAGCGATTCCACCGGCCTTGCCGAGGCGATCGAGCCCGTCCGGATCGGTGGCCGTCTTGCCGAGGCGCTGCCGACGTTTTGGTAAGTCCCCCGGCTGGATTTAAGGCCAACAAACGCCTATAAGGCGGCCCATTCGTGGAATAGTGCCGTGATCGATGGTCGCGGAGGCGTGTGCATGCGCCCCGCGCCCCTTCGCGGCCCCCTCAGGAGGCACTATGGCCGGTCATTCACAGTTCAAGAACATCATGCACCGCAAGGGCGCGCAGGACGCCAAGCGGTCGAAGATCTTCGCCAAGCTCGCCCGCGAAGTCACGGTGGCGGCCAAGATCGGCGGCATGGATCCGGCGATGAACGCCCGTCTGCGTCTCGCCATCCTCAACGCCCGCGCCGAGAACATGCCCAAGGACAATATCGACCGGGCGATCAAGAAGGCCGCCGGCGCCGATACGGAGAACTTCGACGAAGTCCGCTACGAGGGCTACGGCCCGGGCGGCACCGCCGTCATCGTCGAAGCCCTGACCGACAACCGCAACCGCACCGCCTCGGTGGTTCGCTCGATCTTCACCAAGGCCGGTGGCGCCCTCGGCGAAACCGGTTCGGTCGGCTTCATGTTCGATCGCCTCGGCGAGATCAGCTACCCGCTTTCGGCCGGCTCCAATGACGCCATGGTGGAAGCCGCCATCGAGGCTGGCGCCGACGACGTGGAGTCCGACGAGGAAGGCCATTTCATCTACTGCGCCTTCGAATCGATGGGCGAGGTGACCAAGGCGCTGGAAGCCGCGCTGGGCGCCGCCGCCTCGATCAAGTCGGTCTGGAAGCCGAAGACCACGTCGAACCTCGACGAGGAGAAGGCGACGAGCCTGATGAAGATGGTCGATCTCCTGGAAGACGACGACGACGTCCAGAACGTCTACACCAACATGGAAATCTCCGACGAAGTGGCGGCCAAGCTCGCGGGCTGAGGCTGACCTCGTTTCCGGCATTCGCGCCCGCCGTTGCCCCTGGGGTGACGGCGGGCGTTTTGTTCGTGGCCTGTGCTATCGTGGCGCCGGAGGTGCGAGATGAGCGAAGACGGTCATTCCGGCGGATGCCAGTGCGGGCGGGTGCGATTTCACGTTGCCGGACCGCTCGGGCGGGCCAGCATCTGCCATTGCCGCATGTGTCAGAAGGCCTTCGGCTCGTTCTTCGGCCCGCTGGTGTCGGCGCCCAACGAGCGCTTCTCCTGGACGCGCGGCGAACCGACGTGGTTCCAGAGCTCGAACAAGGTGCGGCGCGGCTTCTGCGATCATTGTGGCACGCCGCTCGCCTACGATTGGGGCGGCCCGGTGATGGAACTCGCCATCGGCGCCCTGGACGATCCAGAAAGCGCGCCGCCGACCATTCAGGTCGGGCTCGGTCACCGGATGAGCTGGTTCTCCCGCCTCGCAGACCTGCCGACCCGGCCGGCGGAGGAGCAGGAGAAGGTCGAGCGCTTCCAGGCCGAGATCGTTTCCTTCCAGCATCCCGACCACGACACCTGAGGGAGCGGGGCGTGTGCTTGTTTGGTGGCCTTCCGTGCTCATAGTTTGTTCTTGAGGTAGGGGGAGGCGGCTGTTAGCCCCGCGACGGTTGCCCGCCGTGTGGCAGCCGCCCTGTTGCCTACTGTCAAGGAGCTGCCATGACCCCGTCCCTTCCTTCGCTTGCCGCCGCTGGCGTGCTGATCGCCGTTTCTCCGGCGATGGCGACCGAGGCGCCGATTGCGCCCAAGGTGCTGGTGATCAGCATGTTCGAGCACGAGGCGACGCAGTGGCTCGAGCGCGAAAAGCTCGATATCAAGACACCGATTGCCGGCCTGTCCGAAGCCTTTCCCGATCTGTCGTGCAACGCGGCCGGTCTCTGCCTGGTCACGACGGCGATGGGCTACGCCAATGCGGCAAGCTCCATTTCCGCACTGGTCCACTCCGACAAGCTCGACCTCAGCCACACCTATTTCCTGATCGCCGGCATCGCCGGGGTCGATCCGGCCGATGGCACCACGGGGTCGGCTCTTTGGGCGCGCTATGTGATCGACGGCGGCCTGCAGTGGGAGGTCGACGCCCGTTCGCTGCCGAAGGGCTGGAATACCGGCCTGTTCGGCATGTACTCCAAGGCGCCGGGCGAGAAGCCGAAGTCGGTCTATGGCACGGAGATCTATCATCTCGACGAGGCGCTGCTGGACAAGGCCTATGCGCTGAGCAAGGACGTCGCTCTCGCCGACAGCGATGACGCGCGTGCCTACCGGGCGCTCTATCCCGCCGCCCCGGCCAATGCCGCGCCGAGCGTGTCGATCTGCGATACCGTTTCCGGCGACACCTGGTGGCACGGCAAGGCGATGAGCGATGCCATCAACGCCTGGGCCAAGCTCCTGACCGACGGCGCCGCCAATTACTGCACGACCCAGCAAGAGGACAACGCCACGCTGACCGCGCTGAAGCGGGGCGCCGACATGGGCCGGCTCGACTTCAAGCGAATCGCGGTGCTGCGCACGGCGTCCAACTTCGATCAGGAGCATCCGGGGCAACTGCCCAGCGACTCGCTCAATGCCAACTCCGGTGGGTTCATGCCTTCGCTCGAGAATGCCTACCGCGTCGGATCGGCGCTCACCGGCGCCATTATCGCCGGTTGGGATGCGTGGAAGGACGGCGTTCCCAAGGACTGATGCCAAAGGTCATCGTAGGTGGCGGACGCGTTCGAGAGTTTTTCGGAGAACCGAGAAACTCTCGATCCCCCAATGAGCGGCGACCCGGCGTCCTGAAGGATTGCCATGCCGAGGCCTCGTCAGACGAGGTAGAGCGTAAGGCGCTGGTTTCCCTGCCATTTCTGGACTTCACGGAAATGTTCACGCCTCGGCTCTAGGTCAAAGCGGCGGCGTGCACTAGAAAAGGGTGCATATACCCCTAAATCTGGTCGATCCTTTTCCGTCCAGCCGCCAGGAACCATCTCATGCCCACACTCTTCGATCCCGTTCGCCTCGGCGCCCTCGAACTCGGCAACCGTATCGTCATGGCGCCGTTGACGCGGTCGCGCGCCACTGCCGACCGCATCCCCACCGACGTGATGCGCGAGTATTACGAGCAGCGGGCGTCGGCCGGTCTCATCCTCACCGAGGCGACCATCGTCATGCCGAAGGGCGCCGGCTACGCCGCCACGCCCGGCATCTATTCCGACGCTCAGGTCGAGGCCTGGAAGCCGATCACCGAAGCGGTGCATCGCAAGGGCGGCAAGATCGTCATGCAGCTCTGGCACGTCGGCCGCATTTCCGATCCGTCGCTGCTGGATGGCGATCTGCCGGTGGCGCCGAGCGCCATCCAGCCGGCCGGACACGTCAGCCTGCTCCGGCCCATGCGCCCCTATCCGACGCCGCGCGCCCTCGACATCGGCGAACTGCCCGGCATCGTCGAGGCTTATCGCAAGGGCGCGGAAAATGCCCGCGAGGCCGGCTTCGACGGCGTGGAGATTCATGGCGCCAATGGCTATCTGCTCGACCAGTTCCTTCAGGACAAGACCAACCGCCGGACCGATGCCTATGGTGGGCCGGTCGAGAACCGCGCCCGGCTGATGCTGGAGGCGGTGGATGCGGCGATCAGCGTCTGGGGCGCCAGCCGCGTCGGCCTGCACCTTGCCCCGCGCGGCGACAGCCACGACATCGGCGACAGCGATCCGAAGGCCACCTTCGGCTACGTCGCCCGCGAGGCCGGCAAGCGTGGCCTTGCCTTCATCTTCACTCGCGAGCATCTCGGCGATGATCGTCTGACGCCCCATATCAAGGAGCAGTTCGGTGGCGCCCTGATCGCCAACGAAGGGTTCACCTTCGATCAGGCGACGGCGGAAGTGGCGGCCGGCCGAGCCGACGCGGTCGCCTGGGGCAAGGAGTTCATCGCCAACCCCGACCTCGTCGAGCGCTTCCATGCCGGTTCGGCGCGCAATCCGCTGGTGCCCGAGACCATCTACGCCGACGGCGCTCTCGGCTACACCGATTACCCGGCGCTTGAGACCGTCACGGCCTGACGGGAAACCCCGGATATCCACGGCAAAGAAGCGCCCCGCGGCGAGATCGTCGCGGGGCGTTTGGCATATTCCGGAAGGCCGGTCAGCCGTCCTCTGCCTCCCGGCGATATTCGAGGATGTCGCCGGGCTGGCATTCCAGCGCCGCGCAGATCTTGGCCAGCGTTTCGAAGCGAACGCCGCGTACCTTGCCCGACTTGAGCAAGGACAGGTTGGCCTCGGTGATGCCGATGGTGGCGGCCAGCTCCTTGGAGCGCATCTTGCGCCGCGCCAGGACGACGTCGAGATTGACGACAATGCCCATTGCTCAGACGAAACTCCGGTTTTCCTCGGCAAGGCCGAGCGCTTCCTGCATCACCAGCGAGAAGACCAGGAACAGAAAGCCGAGCATCAGACCGGCCAGCGCCTGCGAATCGATGCCTATCGTGAGCATACGGTGTCCTGGAGGGTTGGCCGAGGTCATGAGCAACGTCACCACCGTTGCGCAGACGACAGTGGAGGCTGAGCTTGAGAATGCCAGCCAGCCGACCCGGCCGAGCCGACGCGGAACCGCCGGATCGAACACGGGACCATTGGCGAACAGACGGAAGAGCCGTCCGAGCTCGAAGAGCATGGCAACCAGCAAGGCGATCGGCGCCATGGCGACGGCTCCGGCGGTGCTCACCATGGTCGGGGATGGCATCACGATGATTCCTTCTTCCGATTTGACGAGCCAGTCGGAGAGCGCTCCCTCGACCAGCCAGAGATAGGCTGTCGCGAGCACGATGACCGCCGCGGCTATGAAGCTCGCCCATGAGGCGAAGCTGGCAAGGCGCGTCAGACGGTGGTGTTGCGACGTGCCGGCTGGAGTCTGGGCCATGTCGTTGAGCGTAAGCGAGTTCATGATGTCCACACCTTGTCTGTGTTGGTGCAATTATCGTAGTTTAATAATTATGCACCGTCAAACAGAAATTATCTATCGACACTCGTGATCCGTCGACCACGCGGTCGGCCGCTGGCGGCGTCGATGATCGCTCGCCCGTCACCGACGCCTGCGAGACGGAGGCGAACGGTCTGGTCGTTGCGAGGCGGCCGTCTCAACGCGGTATCGCCGGCTCCGGCAATCAGGCGCCCGTCGTCGGCCAGTTTGGCGATCCGGCCGCGCGCGCAGCCGAGCTCGATGGACAGGAGGCGATCGAGGCGCAGGCCGGTCGGGTGCGGCACCGCAAGGAGGATCTCCACAGTCGTCGCGCCGGCATTGCCGGCGAGGACCGCCTTTTCCACGTCCACCCCGTCGGCTTGCAAGATCACGGAGGTCTTGCGGCGAAGGGGAGCAAGATCGAAGGCCAGGCGGCGGGCGAAGGCCGGGTCTGCCGATCTCAGGGCGGCGAGCTCGGCCGGAGGGATGTCGGCGGCAAGCCGGCGTTCGAAGATCGGCCGGTTCCAGGTGCGGTCGCAGTCGTCGCACTTGTAGATCAGCCAGGCATCGAGCCGCTTGCCGTTGGCGTTGAGGCGGATCTTGCCGCTCGGGTGATAGGGACGGTCGCCGCCGCAGGTCGGGCAGGGGAGAACGGGACGGGGACAGTCGCGCGGAACGATGGTCCAGCGGATGCGGAGACAGTCGGACATGCCAGGGTCTTCCTGAAAGGAAGTCCAGCGGCATGGCGGACGAGGCCCGACGGAGCGGGCGCGGCTTGGCGGGTGCGCGGATCAGTTCGGATGCGGCGGGGTGCCGACGGCGACAAGGCCAGGCCGGTCTCGATCCGCCACCCGATGGACATGAAACGTCGTCCGGAAACCGGAGTTTCCGAAAATGCGGGTGCTGCGGGATGAGACCGGCATTACAACGGCAAGGCGATGCCTCTTCATGTGCTTCCAACGGACCGGCTCAGTAGCATGGCCGGCGCCCGGTGCAACCGGGAAAAGCGCTGCCCGTTACCTTGGGTTGCCATCTGTTGCAGCGGCGCAATGGACGGTCACGCCGTCCTTGCCCGCCGTCAGTCCGGCGGTACCTAGCAGTTGAAGCTTGGCATTGAATACATTTTTTTGTGCACTATGCAATTTTTGATAATTGTTCCAGGTTAGCCTGCAAGCTTCCACTTTGCTTCGCCGTACCCGAGCCAGAGTTTCTCTAGAGAAACGCCTATTTTTTGGGGAGCGTATCATGGGATCAAGCCGTACCACTCATCCGGAGGCGCAGTCTGTCTCCGCAACCCACGCCCAGCCTGCGCCTCCCGACAAAAAGCTCGAAGCGCGCGAACACGAGGCGGAAATCGCCTCGCTCAAGGCGGAGATTGCAAACTACCGAACGGCGTTCGGCAACATTTCGCAGGGTGTTTGCCTGTTCGACGGCGCCCGCAAGCTGGTCTTCTGCAACGACCGCTATGCCCAGCTCTATCGCCTGACGGCCGAGCAGGTGCGGCCGGGAACGCCTCTTCAGGCCATCATTGAAGCCCGGTGCGCCGTTGGAACGTCGCCCGTGTCGGCGGAGGAGTATCTGCGTCTGGGAGAGGAGATCAACGCCTCAGGTCCCCCGACGTCGAGGCTCACCGAGCTTCCCGACGGCCGGCTCATCTATATCTCGAACCAAGGCATGCCGGGCGGCGGCTGGGTCTCGACGCATGAGGACGTGACGGAGGTCACGACCGCGCGCGCCCTGGCGTCCGAGCGCATCTCGTTGCAGCTGTTGATCGATCTGGTTCCCGACTACTTGTGGGTCAAGGATGTCGAGGGGCGTTTCGTCGTGGTGAACCGGGCTCTCGCAATCGATACGCGTTACGCTCACACCAGCGACATGATCGGCACGAGCGACGTGCAGCTTCATGCGCCGGAGATCGCCCAGGAGTTCCGGGCGATCGAAGCCGAGATCATGCGGAGCGGCATTCCGATGGTCGATCGGGAAGAGCTCGTCACCGACGCGGCCGGCGCCAAGAAGTGGATTTCCTCCACCAAGGTTCCGCTTCGCGACGACCGGAACGAGGTGATCGGTCTGGTTGGCATCGCCCGTGACATCACCGCCCGGAAGCTGGCCTCGGTGTTGCAAGCCGGGCAGATCAGGATCCTCGAGCAGATCGTTGCCGACGCCCCCTTGGAAGACGTGCTCGATCAGGTGGTGCTCCTGGCGGAATCCCAGAGCACCGGATTGTTCTGCTCCTTGCTGCTGCTCGACGCCGACGGCGTCACCCTGCGTCGCGGAGCGGCGCCCAGCGTGTCCGAGCCGTTCCTGGGGTCGGCAAAGGGAATCCGCGTGGGGCCCTACAACGCGTCCTGCGGCGCCGCCGCCCATCGACGCGAGATGGTGGTCGTGTCCGACATCCTGAGCGATCCCCTGTGGAACGAGTACCGGTCGGTGGCCAGCGCGCACGGCTTCCGTTCCTGCTGGTCCACGCCGATCATCTCGCGCAAGGGCGATGTCCTCGGCACCTTCGCCATGTACTCGAGGTCGGTGCGGGAGCCGGTCAAGGCCGAGTATCAGTTGATCGAGTTCGCCGCGCGTCTGGCAGAGATCGCCATCGAAAGGGCCCGCGCCACCGCCGCTTAAGAGGGGAGCGTCCGGGCCTCGGGCCGGGGCGGCCTTGTCGCCCCGGCCCGAGGCAGCGTTCGTCCTTCGCCATCGGGAACCGGTGGACGTCGTTTGGTCGCCATCTGTACAAACCATGAACGCATGGATAGCGTGCGCGCATGACCACTGTCACGCGAATCATCGGCATCGATCCCGGGCTCAGGCGCACCGGCTGGGGCGTCATCGACAGCCTCGGAAACTCGGTGCGCTTCGTCGCCTCGGGCGGGGTGACTTCGGACGGCGACCTGGATCTCGCTTCGAGGCTCGTCCAGATCCACGACGGGCTCGACGCGGTCCTGCACCAGTACCAGCCGGACGAGGCGGCGATCGAGATCACCTTCGTCAACAAGGACGCCGGCGCGACGCTGAAGCTCGGCCAGGCGCGCGGCGTGGCGCTGCTGGTGCCGGCACGGCGCGGCCTTCCGGTCGGCGAGTACGCGCCCAACGCTGTGAAGAAGGCGATCGTCGGCGCCGGCCATGCCGAGAAGGGGCAGATCCGCGTGATGGTCAAGGTCTTGATGCCGAAGGCGACCTTCGATAGCGACGACGCCGCCGACGCGCTGGCCATCGCGTTGACGCATGCCCATCATCGCGGTTCGGTGGTGGGGCGGCTCGCCAAGCTGGCGGCCGGGTGACAAGTGGAGGGCAGGGCAGCATGATCGGCAAGCTCAAGGGCGTGGTGGACAGCTTCGGCGACGATTGGATGATCCTCGACGTCCACGGCGTCGGCTACCAGGTCTACTGCTCGTCGCGGACCTTGCAGCGCCTGCCCAAGGCGGGCGAGGCGGCGACGCTGGCCATCGAGACCATGGTCCGCGAGGACATGATCCGCCTCTACGGTTTTTCCAACGATATCGAGCGCGAGTGGTTTCGCCTGTTGATGACGGTGCAGGGCGTCGGCGCCAAGGTGGCGCTCGCCGTGCTGTCGGTGCTCGATCCCGGCCAGCTCGCCACGGCCATCGCCATGCGCGACCTCACGGCCATCTCACGGGCGCCGGGGGTCGGCAAGCGCGTGGCCGAGCGCATCGCCACCGAACTCAAGGACAAGGCGCCGGCCTTTGCCGACGCCGACCCGTCGGTGATCCGCGTCGCCGCCGACGTTGCCGAGGCGCGGGTGTCCGGGCCGGTGGCCGAGGCTGTGTCGGCGCTGGTCAATCTCGGCTATGCCCAGTTGCAGGCCGCCGCCGCCGTGCAGGCCGCGGCCAAGTCGATCGGCAGCGAGGCGACCACCACCCAACTGATCCGGCAGGGCCTCAAGGAACTGGCGCGCTGACCCATGCGGCAACCGCCGCGACCCAATCAGAGACAACCAGGAGGCCAACATGGCCGATGAGATCATCAAAGCAGGCAATGTAGCAGTGATCACCGGCGCGGCGCGTGGCATCGGCCGGGCGGCGGCGCTCCGCCTCGCCCAGAAGGGCATGAAGCTGGTGCTGGCCGATGTCGTTGGGGGCGAACTGGCCGCGACAGCCTCGGCGGCCAAGGCGGCCGGCAGTCCGGAGGCGATCGCCGTGCCGACCGATGTCGGCGATCGCGCGGCGGTCGAGGCGCTGGCGGTGGCGGCCTTCGAGCGCTTCGGCGACGTCGATCTCCTGATGAACAACGCCGCCATCGGCGAAGGCGGCGGCGTCCTTGAGAATCCCGACAACTGGCGGAAACTGATGGACGTCAACTTCTGGGGCGTCGTCAACGGCGTGCAGGCCTTCGTGCCACGCATGATCGAAGCCGGCAGGCAGGGGTATGTCATCAACACCGGCTCGAAGCAGGGCATCACCACGCCGCCGGGCAACGCCGCCTACAACACCTCGAAGGCGGCCGTGAAGGTGGTGACCGAGCAACTGGCTCACGAACTGCGGTCCTGCAACAGCCGGCTCACCGCCCACCTTCTCATCCCCGGCTGGACGTTTACCGGCCTGACGGCGTCCGACCCCTCGGCCGAGAAGCCGGCCGGCGCCTGGCACGCGGTGGAGGTGATCGACTTCATGCTGGCTTCGCTGGAAAAGGGCGACTTCTACATCCTCTGCCCCGACAATGAGACGCCGCGTCGCCTCGACGAGAAGCGCATGGCCTGGGCGAGCGGCGACGTCATCTACAACCGCCCGGCGCTGTCGCGCTGGCATCCGGACTTCAAGGACGCCTTCGCCCGCTATATCGAGGAGTGATCGCCAGCAGGGCAGGGTAAGGCCTGAGACGGGCAGCCTGCGCGCAATGCCCTCGCTCGCCGTTCGTCTGGCGCGCCCATGGCGGGCCATGAGCGTCGATGAGTCACGCTGAGTCGCTCTGAACCCGCATGGACTCCGATGACTCCCATGGAGAGCGAGAAGGTTAGTTGGTGAGGATCCGCTGCGCGTCCGTTGCCAGAACCTCGACGTCGGCGTTCTCGCCCGAAACGACCGTGACCAGACGCTGGAACTGGCCATCCTCGTGGTTGGCGATGACGGTATAGTCGCCTTCCGCCAGAACGAAGGAGGGGAAGGCGCCGACGCCAGTGGTGACGAGGTCGCCGGCCTGGGTCAGGATCGACCAGCGGGTGTCGGCAATGGCTTCTCCGCCCTCGGCGCTCACCAGCTTCAGGGTGATCTTTGCGGCCTTCTCGGTCAGCGTGATGTCGGAGAGCTTGCCGGCCTTGACGTCGATGTCGGCGGTGGTGCGGGCGTTGGCATCGCCGTAGTTGGCGACGACGTTATAGACCTGGGCCGGCAGGCGCACGATCTGGCCCGGGGCGACGTCGAGCGCGACAGCCTTCGGCTCGCCGTGCGAGTCCAACTCCTGGGAGAAGATATCGAAGCTGAGGTCGCTGCCGTCGAGCGGCGGACGGTCCTTGCCGGTTACAGCGGCGAGGCGCACGCCTCCGGCGTTGAGGATCACCGATTCCGCCTTCAGGCCGGTGCCGACGACGACATGTTCCGTGGTGCCGGCGTACCCAAAGCCGCAATAGATGAAATAGCCGCCGGGTTTCAGGACGAAGTCGGCCGAGCCGCCGCGTCGTTCGGCCACCAGTTCGCGGATGCCGCTCGGCCCTTGCGCCTCGGCGAACACGCGCCAGACGACCCCGGCGCCGAGCGGTGGGCCGTCGGGCGTGAGGCGCGCAGTCATCGACAGCGTTCCCGTTTCGCGGGGAGCGACGGTGGCGAGCGGTTTGGTCTCGACGGCGGGCTCTGTGCTCGGCGCATAGGGCGTGGCCGCTTCGGGAAGTGGCGCCGACGTTCCATCGCCGGGTGGCGGCAGGAGTTGCAAGGGTCCCGCCCCCGGTTGCATGAAGCCGGGCATCGGCGCATCGCCCGCCAGAGGCGTGTCCTGGGCCAAGGCTGGCGTCGCAAACACGGTCGCAAGAGCAACGGTCGCGGCAATCCAGCCGTCGCGGGCAACGTACCACCATGCCATGCGTCGCAGTCTCGCTGCAGCCAAGCTTTTCATGGCGTCAGTCTTGGCCGATCATCGTGTTGATTTCAAGTCCGGGTTCGGTGTTGTGAGCTACCACGGCCGGGGCTTCCTGACGCTCGCTGATCGAGTGAGCCGGCCTGATCGAAGGGCGGCAGCCGGAGCGTGGGGACCGGGGAGACGCGCCGGGCTGCTGGATGTCTCATCGGGTCGGCGAGTGCCCTAGATCATTCGCCGACTGAGTTGAAACAGTTGGTCGTCCAGCGAATGCTCCAGATTCATTTGCTGGAGCAGCCGCTTTTCGATCAGGTTGATTCAACCTGATCGGCGGGTGCTCTAGGTATTTCCAAGGGGGTCGAACGAGGATATGCCGGTTGGGAGAACCATTTCTTTCCGGAGTCCTCCCTTCATGAACGCCATGCTCGATCTGCTGCTCACCCGCCGCTCCGTCCCGGCCCAGATGCTCGCCGCGCCCGGTCCGAGCGCCGACGAACTGCGGACGCTGTTGACGATCGCCTCGCGGGTGCCCGATCACGGCAAGCTCGCCCCCTGGCGCTTCATCGTCTTCGAGGGGGAGGCGCGGGTCGAGGCAGGTCGGCGTCTCGGCGAGATCGTCGTGGAGCGCCGGCCGGAGATATCGGAGGCGCGCCTTGAGGAGGAGCGGCGTCGCTTCTCCATGGCGCCATTGGTCGTGGCAGTGGTGGGCCGGGCCGCCGAGCACCCCAAGATCCCGGTCATCGAACAGATCTACTCGGCCGGCGCCGTCTGCCTCAACCTGGAGATCGCCGCCCACGCCATGGGCTATGCCGCCTGCTGGCTGACCGACTGGCCGGCCTATGACGCCGATGCGCGCGCCGCTCTCGGGCTGGCCGAGAAGGAGACCCTCGTCGGCCTCATCCACATCGGCACGCCGACGATCACGCCGACCGATCGCCCGCGCCCGGCGCTGGAAGACATCGTCAGCCGTTTTGGCGACTGAGGCGAGAAAAACAAAACGCCGTGGGTTTCCCCACGGCGCTCGCTTTGCTCAGGATGGAGATCAGCCCCGGGCGGCAGCTGCCAGGGCCGAGAATCGCGGTGCCGGCTGCGCGATGGCGGCGGCGGGAACGTAGAGGCCGCGCCGGTCGGGGGCAGGCTTGAAGGCGTCGGTGAGGCCGACCACCGTCTCGGCGGCGCCCAGCACCAGATAGCCATCGGGGGCCATGATCTTGGAGATACGGCCGAGGATGTCCACCTTGGTGGCCTGGTCGAAATAGATCAGGACGTTGCGGCAGAAGACGATGTCGAACTGGCCGAAGCTGGCGAAGCTCTCAAGAAGATTGAACTTCTTCCACTGCACCATCGATCGCAACTGCGGGGAGATGGTCCAGCTTTCGCCTTGCTGGGTGAAATACTTCAGCAGCAGCTGGATGGGCAGGCCGCGCTGCACCTCGAACTGGGTGTAGGTGCCGGCCTTGGCGCGATCCAGCACCTCGTTGGAGATGTCGGTGCCGAGGATCTCGATGCGCCAACCGGCAAGCTTGCTCTCCATCTCCTTGAGGCACATGGCGAGCGTGTAGGGCTCCTGGCCGGTGGAGGCGGCGGCGCACCAGATACGGATCTTCTTGCTCGACGCGCGGGCCTTCAAGAGCTCCGGCATCATCATCTGGGTGAAGTGCTCGAAGGGGGTCTTGTCGCGGTAGAAGAAGCTCTCGTTGGTGGTCATCGCCTCGACGACGGCCTCGGCGAGCGTCGTCTCGCGCGGTTCCTTCAGCTTGGCGACCAGCGCGGCGATGGACTGCAGGCCAGCCTTGCGGGCGACCGGCAGAAGGCGGCTTTCGATGAGATACTGTTTCTCGTTCGACAGAACGAGGCCGGAGCGGCTCTTCAGGAACTGACGCAGGTAGTCGTATTCCGCCGGACTCATGGACGGCCTCCGAGCAGGATCTTGGACACCTTCCGACCGATTTCGTTGAGCGGCAGAACGTCCGAACACATTCCGGTATGGGCGGCGGCGCCGGGCATGCCCCAGACCACCGATGTTTCTTCGTCCTGGGCGATGGCGCTTCCGCCGATCTCGCCGATCTTGCGCACGCCCTCGGCGCCGTCCGAACCCATGCCGGTGAGAACGACGGCCAGCGTCGCGGTCCCGAAGATTTCCGCCACCGACTTGAACAGCGGGTCGACGGCGGGCTTGCAGAAGTTGACCGGCGGCGCGTCGCTCAGCCTGATGACGACGTCGTTGCCGTTCTTGGCCAGCAGCATGTGCTTGCCGCCGGGGGCGACGTAGATATGGCCGGGCTGGATCACTTCGCCGTCGCGACCTTCGCTGGCCGGTCGGCCGGACGCCTTGGTTATGTGCTCGGCCAGGATGGCGGTGAAGGTCGGCGGCATGTGCTGTGTGATCACCACCGGCACCATGCCGATGGACGAACCGATTTCGCCAAACAGCGCGTTGAGGGCCTGCGGGCCGCCCGTGGACGAGCCGATTGCGAGGATGCGCGGGCGTACCGAGGAGTAGGCGCGGACGGTGAAGCTGGCGGGGCGCGAGGCGCGCAGAGCGCTTGGCGCGGCGGAGGCGCCGGTCTGGAGCGCACCGGTCAGCGAGCGGGCCATCGGCCGACCGCCCGCCGCCTGGCCGGGCAGGCCGCGCTTCTTGGCGCGCTGGCCGAGGTTGATCACCTTCTCGATCAGCTCGCGGCGAAACTCGGCCGACGTGGTGACGCCGGAGTTGGATTCGGGCTTGGGCACGTAGTCGGCGGCGCCGAGCGACAGGGCCTTCAGCGAGATTTCGGCATTGCGGCGCGTGAGCGTCGAGGCGACGACGACGACAAGGTTCCTCTTCTTCTCGATGAGAAGGGGCAGGGCGGTGAGCCCGTCCATGTCCGGCATTTCGATGTCGAGGATCACGACGTCGGGGTTGGATCTCAGGACGTCGTCCACCGCGAGGCGGCCGTTACGGTGGCTCGCTACCACGGCGAGATTGGGGTCCTCGTCGAGCCAGCGGCCGACCAGGCCACGAATGACCACAGAATCGTCGACGACCATCACTCGGATGGGGTCGGTCACAGTTCCGGAAGATGAAGGCGCGCGCGCGATGGCCGACATTGAATCGGTCTCCAATTTCGCATCGATCTGTGAACCGTCAGAGAAGCCCGACTTCCTGGAACTTGGCTTCGACAATTTCCCGATCAAAGGGCTTCATGATGTATTCGTTGGCGCCGGCGCGGATCGCACGGGCGATGTGGCCGACGTCGTTCTCCGTGGTGCAGAACACCACCTTCGGCGTGTCGCCGCCGTCCAGCTTGCGCAGCTGGGCGAGGAACTCCAGGCCGTCCATGACGGGCATGTTCCAATCGAGAAGGATGGCGTCCGGCATCGTTTCCTGACACTTCTCAAGGGCCTGCTGGCCATCCTCGGCCTCGAGAATGGTGAAGGACAGGTCTTCGAGAATGCGCCGGGCCACCTTGCGGATGACGCTCGAGTCGTCGACCACGAGACAGGTCTTCATTGTTTCACTCCTCACGGCGGGGAAGCCGGCTTTCTTGCGTCGTCACGTCAGGCGGCCATGTCGCCCTGCATGCGGCCAAGCACGCGCTCGACATCCAGGATGACCATCAGCTGCCCCGAGAGGCGATGGACACCGCCGGAAATCTCGGCCCAGCGAGGGTCAAGGTTGGCCGGGTTGGTCTCGCGGCCGGCCGCATCGAGGTTGAGCACTTCGCCGACCTCGTCGATGATGAGGCCGTAGGACTCGCCCCGATACTCGATGCCGACGGCCATGATGCCGTGGTTGCCTTCGCGCTGGGGCAGACCCAGGCGGCGGCGCATGTTGATCGCCGTCACGATGCGACCGCGAAGGTTGAGCACGCCGGCGACTTCCGGCGCCGACAGCGGCACGCGCGTCATGCTCTCGGGCACGAAGACGTCATGCACCTTGTGGATGGGCAGGCCGAACAGCTGGCCGCCGATGAACACGGTCACGTACTGGATCTGGCCGGAGTGGCTGTCGTTGGCGGCAGCGCCCGGGGTGTGGCTGGTGGCGGTCATGCTGCAATCCCATAGTCAGCGCTGGTGATTTCCTTGAGGGCGGCGATCAGGCCCGGACGGTCGAACTTGGCGACATACTCGTCGAAGCCGGACTGGCGGCCGCGCTCGATCGAGGCCGGTGTGCACAGGGCCGACAGGGCGATGATCGGCGTCTGCCGGAAGCGGGCGTCGCGACGCAGCATCTCGGCGAACTCGAAGCCGTTGACCACCGGCATCTCGATGTCGGAGACGATGACATCGAAGGCGGCGCCCTCGCCCAGAAGGCGCATGGCCTCCGTGGCCGACGAGCAGATCGTCACGTCGAAGCCGGCCGCCTTCATCACCGGTCCCAGCATGTTGCGGAAGAAGGCGCTGTCGTCGATGAACAGCAGCTTTCGCGTCAACGCGGCCGACGAGATTTCCTTGCGCTTGAACCAGTCCTCGAAGGCGAGCGGCAGGTAGTGGCCGATGTCGAGGATCTCGGTGGCCTTGCCCTTGATCACCGCCGAACCGAGGACGCCCGGCACGTCGGAGCCGACCTGGATGTCGAGCGACTCCTCGACGATGTCGACGATCTCGTCGACGACGAGGCCCATCGAGCGGCCGGCGTCGGAGAACACCAGCATCGGCTGGGTGCCTTCCTCGCGGCGGCGCACGTCGTAGTTCGGGTAGACCAGCGGCATGAGCGAGCCGCGGTACTGCACGAGGTCGCGGCCGTTGGAGTGCTCGATCTTCTCGATCTCGAACTCCTCGAGGCGGGTGACCAGGGACAGCGGCACCGCCTTCGGCTCGGGCGAGCCGGCGCGGAACAGCAGCATGGAGATCTTGGCGTCGTTGTCGATACCGCGGGCGGCGTCGGCATCGGCGTGGTTGTCGAGCGCGTCGCTGGCGACGGCCGTACCGATGGCGCTGGCGACGCCGTTGGGATCGACGATCATGATCACCGAGCCGTCACCGAGGATGGTGTTGCCCGAGAACATGGTGATGTGGCGAAGCATCTTCGACATCGGCTTGACGACGATTTCCTCCGTGTGGAAGACGCCGTCGACCACCAGGCCGAAGGTGACGTTGCCGACCTGCATGACGACGATGAAGCCCTCGTCCTCGCTCTTCTCCGCCGACATGTCGACCTTGAGGAGGCCGGCCAGCGGCACCAGCGGCAACAGCTTGTTGCGCAGGCGGAGGACCGGAGTGTCCTTGATGCGCTCGATGCGGTGTTCGGAGTTGTTCTGAACGCGCACCAGCTCGACCACCGAGAGCTGCGGGATGGCGAAGCGGTCGCCGCAGCTTTCGACGATCAGCGTCGAGACGATGGCCAGCGTCAGCGGGATCTTGATGGTGAAGGTCGTGCCCTTGCCCTGCGTCGACTTGAGGTCGACGGTGCCACCGATGGTCTCGATGTTGGTGCGGACGACGTCCATGCCGACGCCGCGCCCGGAGACGGACGTCACCTTGGCGGCGGTCGAGAAGCCGGGAGCGAAAATATACTTGTAGATCTGGTTTTCGCTCATCTTCTCGAGTTCGGCTTCACCGGCGAGGCCATTCTCGACAATCTTCTGCTTGATGCGATCGAGATTGAGGCCGCGACCATCGTCGGCGATCTCGATGATGATGTGTCCGCCCTCGTGGTAGGCGGCGAGGCGGATGGTGCCCTTCTCGGTCTTGCCGCTCTTGCGCCGATCCTCGGGACGCTCGAGACCATGGTCGGCCGAGTTGCGGACCATGTGGGTGAGCGGGTCCTTGATGAGCTCCAGCACCTGGCGGTCGAGTTCGGTCTCGGCGCCGACCATCTCGAGCTCGATCTGCTTGTTCAGTTCCTGGGCAAGGTCGCGGACGATGCGCGGCAGCTTCTGCCAGGCGTTGCCGATCGGCTGCATGCGCGTCTTCATGACGCCTTCCTGCAGCTCGGCGGTGACGTTGGAAAGGCGCTGCAGGGGCACCTTGAATTCGCTGTCTTCGTGACGACGGACGATTTCCAGCAACTGGTTGCGGGTCAGCACCAGCTCGGAGACCATGGTCATCAGATGTTCGAGCGTCTCGACGTTGACGCGGATCGACTGGCTGGACACCGAGCCCTTTTCGCTCTTGGCCTCGGCTTCGGCCTCGCCGTCCTCGGCGGACTTGGCCTTGCCCTGCTTGTCGTCCGGATTGGCCTGCTTCATGCGCGCCTCGATCTCGGCGGCGACGCGGGCAAAGTCGATGCCGACGGGAGCAGGCGCGGCCGCTTCCTCGGCGGCCGGTTCGTCGGCGGCGATGTCCACCTCGACTTCCGTCTCGCGGAAGGCGCGCTCAAGCTCGTCGAGCGACACTTCGCCGGGGCGCAGCTCGCGCTCCAGGACCTGGGCCACCAGCGTTCCGGCGGTTTCCTTCTTGTCCTTCTTCGGCGGCTCCTTGCGGGGCGCGGCCTCGGCCATCGACATGGCTTCCAGCAGAGAGATCAGGTCGCGGTCTTCGCCCTTGGGCTCTTCGCCCTCGTTGGCTTCGAGTTCGGCCAGAATGCCCTTGATGCGGTCGATGGTCTGCAAGACGAGGCTCACGGCCTCTTCCGTGACGGCGGCGCCCTCGCGGAACTTGCCCATCAGCGTCTCGGCGGCATGGGCAAGCGCTTCGAGGCGCGGCAGGCCCAGGAACCCGCAGGTGCCCTTGATCGTGTGCACGAGACGGAAAATGTTGTCGAGAATGCGGGCGTTGTTCGGCTCTTGCTCGAACTTCACCAGTTCCACGTCTACGGTATCGAGCGACTCGTTTGTCTCGGTGAGGAATTCACGCAAAAGGTCGTCCATACTTCACCCCCAGGGAAGGCCGAACCGGAGGCGCCGCATCCTTTTGGGGCGCTCGCTCTACCAGCCGCATTAGGGGGAAGTGTCCCGTCAAACTGTTAATATTGATTGAAGTGTCGGGTTCAAACGTATCTTTGAGACGCACATGTCGACGTCGGTCGAGGCGCACCACATGGCATGATGCACAAGACGACGTCGGCACTATCAGTAATTGTGGAGGCGCTTTACGCTTTATTCAGTTTGCTCGACCGGAATGGCGGTCTGCGCTGCCTTCGCCTCGAAGACGACGGTGTCGCCGTCCTTGGAAATCTCGATGACGAGGCCGGCCTCGCGGGCGAGTGCTCCGGCGTAGTAAGGCTGGATGGCGTGGGCGTCGACATGGTCGCCAAGATCACCGGCCAGGAGCTCGGCGACACGGGGCGGAATGCGGGACGCGGCGCCCGTCGCCTCGATGCGCTGGACAGGGAAGGGCAGGTCGCCCTCGACGCGCACCACCACGCGGCCGCCACGGGGAACGGCCTGCAGGGAAATCAGCAGCAGGTTGAGAAGCAGCTTGACCTGGTTTTTCGGCAGGAGGCGACGGGTCGCCTGCCAGTCGATGTCGGCCTTCTCGCTCTCCATGTAGCGCTTGGCCACGGTTTCGGCGTCGCCGAGATCGACCTCCGCGCCGACCGAGCCGGCGGCGCCGAAGGCGAGGCGCGCGAACTGCAGCTTGGAGGAGGCGGTGCGGGCGCTCTTGCGAATGAGGTCGAAGGCGAAGGCCTTCATGTCCTCGTTGTTTTCCTCGTCGAGAACCTCGAGGCCGTTGGTGATCGCGCCGACCGGCGAGATGATGTCATGGCAGACGCGCGAGCAGAGCAGGGCGGCAAAATCCAGGGCTTCCAGCTTGGCCAGGTCGGACATGGGCGGTTCCATTGGGTTCAGGGCCGACGACGGGCGAGGCCTATCGACGAATCGGACGATTGTTTGGGGTCATGGATAACGCCCGTTGCCGGTGCTCACAAGCGCGGGAATCCGCCTGACGCCTCAAAGATCGATGACATGTTCGTAAGCAAGGGCCGGTTCGCGACGGCTGGGCGCGCCGACGCGGCCCGTTATTGTCCCGACCGTCGGGCAAAAGACGCGAAAACCGTGTGCGTTCAGTAGGCCAGCACCTTCAGCACTTCGGGCCAGCGGGCGGCGGCGGCGGCGATCATGGCGTCGGGATTGGCGAGGAACGTCCGTCGTTCGTCCTCGGAGGCAAAGAGGTAGAGGCGATTGCGGTGGACGGCGAACAGCGTCGGATTGCCGGGCTGGGCGACGCCACGCGTGATGGCCGCCAGCGCGTAGCCGCCGAAACCGGGAATGTAGGCGGCCGGTGCGGCGCGGAAGGCGGCGGCATTGGCTTCGCTGGCGAAATGCCAGTAAGTATCGCCATAGACGACTTCATAGTCGGGAAGGCCCTGCAAGGCCGCGCCGCTGACGAAATAGGCCACTGGGTCATAGCCACCGAGCGACAAACCGGTGTAGGGATCGAACACTATCCTTTCGTCTAGTGCGTTTACCGGCTGGCAGGGGATGAGGAGAAACAGCGACAAGACAATGGCGCGGGCGAAAAAACTCGCCCAATCTTGCCGCCGTGATGTCTGATTCGTCTGTATGCTCATGATGCCACCGGCCGTCCCTCGCGTTCATCTTGGCAGGACCGGGTGTCGGCTAGGTTAATATTAGGAAGGTCTCGCAGCCCCGCCATGTCGGGCGGAGGGCAGGCGGGACAAGGAGGATTGCCGATGTCGCTGCGTCTGTCGGTGCTGAAAGCGCTGCCGTTCCTTCTGCTGGCCTTCGTTGTTTCGGCGGTGATGCCCGCCGCCGCCCAGCAGGCCCCGCAGACCTACTCGTCGTCGGAGCTGGTCGACACCGGCCACAAGTTCTTCGGCGAAATGTCGGGCGGCCTCGCCTCGGCGATCGAACGGGCGGCGTCCGAATACGGACAGCCCAACGGATACATCCTCGGTCAGGAAGGCTCGGGCGCCGTGTTCGGCGGGCTGCGTTACGGCGAGGGCATCCTCTACACCCGCAATGCCGGCAACACGCGCGTCTACTGGCAGGGGCCGACCTTTGGTCTCGATTTCGGCGGCGACGGCGCCCGGACCATGATTCTCGTCTACAATCTGCCGTCGGTTCAGTCGATCTATCAGCGCTTTGGCGGCGTCAACGGTTCGGCCTACCTGGTCGGCGGCTTCGGCATCACGGCGCTTCGCCAGGGCAACATCACGCTTGTGCCGGTGCGCACCGGCGTCGGCGCCCGTCTCGGCATCAATGTCGGCTACCTCAAGTTCACGCCTCAGGCGACCTGGAACCCATTCTGACGGTTGAGTGGCAACGAGGACGGCTTCCGCCACTTTTTTCTTCATCCGACAGGCGCGGACGTCGGTCGGCCCTTGACCGTTTTGTTGCCAATGCGCGACAAATGGTGGAATGTCGGGGACTGATCTGCCGCGGGATGGCATGACGTGATCGAGACGGTGCTGATCTTTCTGGCGGGGATGCTGACGGCGGGGCTCGGCGCGTTGCTGCTGATGCCGGCGATCAACTCGCGCGCCGTGCGGCTTTATCGCCGCAGGCTCGATCAGCAGCTGCCCCGTTCGGTCGCCGAGATGGCGGCGGCCAAGGACGCGATCCGGGCTGAGATGGCCGCGCGGATGGCGCGGATCGAGGTCGAGCTCGACATCGCGCGGCGGGCGGTGGCCAGCGCCGAGCTCAGCAGCTCCGAGGATCGCCGCCTGACCCGGGCGCTCGAGGCGGAGAAGGCGGCTTTCGAAGCGACCATCGCCGATTACGAAAAGCGCCTCGAGGAGGCTCATTCGATCGCCCGTTACGCTCACGAGGCGGTTGCGCGCGTCGATGCCGAGCGTCGCGAGCTGCAGCGCCAGGTCAGCACCCGGGCCATGGAGGCGGAGACGAGTCGCGACGAGGCGGAGTCGCTGGCCGCCGACATGAAGATGGCGCTGGTCGAGGCCGAGGCGCGCATCGCCGTGTTGTCCGAGACCATCGCCGACCTCACCCACACGCCGCCGCTGATTCAGTCTCCGACGGTGTCCAGCACATCGCCGGCTCCGGTCATTCACGTTGATTTCGGGGCGAAGACCGAGCGCCAGACGGACAGGCCGCCCGCCAAGGGAGAGGAAACGGATGTCGACGACGAGGCGCGCATCGACGACCTCGCCAACCGACTGAAGTTGCTGCGTGCCCGCAACGCCGTTGCCCGCCAGCGCATCGAATCGGCTCTCGCCAAGGGAAGTGAGCCGTCGGGCGATGCGCCGAAGTCGGGCTCGTCCTGACCCCGATTGTTCCTCGCATGCGTTCGAAAGCGATCTCAGCCGGTGCGGTGGCGTGCCGGCCGTAGCCGCGCGATCAGGCCGCCGGTGGGGCCGAAGGCGATGGACAGTGCGTAGAGGATGCCGGCGGCGACGATGATCGCCGGGCCCGACGGCAGATTGGCGGCGAAGGACGCGGCGAGGCCGGCGACCGACGACAGCGCCGCGAAGGCCATGGCCAGCGCCGTCATGGCGCCGAGCGAACGCGTCCAGAAGCGGGCGCTGGCGGCCGGCAGCATCATCAGGCCGACGGAGAGAAGCGTACCCAGCGCCTGGAAGCCGGCGATGAGGTTCAGCACCATCACCAGCATGAAAGCGACGTGGATGATCGCGCCGCGCCCGCCAACCGCCTTCAGGAAGCCGGGGTCGACGCACTCCAGCACCAGCGGTCGCCACATGACGGCGAAGGCCAGAACGGTGATCGAGGCGACGATGCCGATGAAGATGAGCGCGGTGTCGTCGATGGCCAGCACCGAGCCGAACAGCAGGTGCATCACGTCGACCGCCGAACCGCGCGCCGAGATCAGGATGACGCCGAGCGCCAGCGATACGAGGTAGAGGGTTGCGAGCGAGGCGTCTTCCCTGAGCGGCGTCAGGCGGGTGACGGCGCTGGCCATCAGGGCGATGGCGAGGCCCGCGGCGAGGCCGCCCGCCGTCATGGCCCAAAGGTTGAGGCCGGCCAGCAGGTAGCCGGCGGCGACGCCCGGCAGGATGGCGTGGGCCATGGCGTCGCCGGTCAGCGACAGGCGGCGCAGCATCAGGAACACGCCGACGGGCGCGGCGGCGACGGAGAGCACCAGGCAACCGGCGAGCGCCCGCCGCATGAAGGCGAAGTCCGAGAAGGCGGCGAGAAGATCGGCGATGGTCATGGGGCGGGCTCTGCCTCGCAGAAGGGGGCGGCTTCGTCCCAGGCTTCGATATGGTGGCGGGCCGCGGCGAGGTTCTCGGCCGTCAGGACGTCGGCGGTGGCGCCCTCGGCGATCAACCGTCGGGCGATCAGCAGCGTTCGCTCAAAGCGTCGGCGCACCAGTTCGAGGTCGTGCAGCACGGCGACCACCGTACGTCCCTCGGCGTTCCAGCGGGCGATGAGGTCCACCAGTTCGCCGATGGTGCGGTCGTCGACGGCGGTGAACGGTTCGTCCAGCAGGATCAGCGGCGCGTCCTGGAGGGAAAGGCGGGCGAAGAGCACCCGCTGCAACTGGCCGCCGGACAGCGTGTCGAGCGGGCGCTGCTCGAAGCCGATGAGGCCGACGCCGGCCAGCGCGCGCGCCACGTCCTCGTCGTCATCGCGGCGGAAGCCGCCGAAGGCGCCGCGTCGTTGCCAGAGGCCCATTGCCACGAAGTCGAACACTGGCAGAGGGAAGGTCCGATCGATTTCACTGAGCTGCGGCAGGTAGGCGACCTCGGTCCGACGACAGCCGCCGATGGCCACCTCGCCGCCGATCGGGCGGATGTGGCCGATCGCCGCCTTGAGCAGGGTGGACTTGCCGGCGCCATTGGGGCCGACGACGGCGGTCATGCTGCCGGGCGGAAAGCTGGCGGAGAGATGATGCAGCGCCGGATGACGGTCATAGCCGATCGTGGCGTTCCTGAAGGCCAGCGAGGCGCCGCCGGTCGGCCGGTCCTGTCGGGTGAAATCCATTATCGCAGCACCCATCCGATCGTCGCCCAGATGCCGGCGATGAGGATGCCGGCGCCGGCGAGGCGGGCGGCCAGACCAAAGCGCAACACCGACGGCCGTATGGCGATGATGACGGATCGACCGGTGTCGGCCGACGGAAATGGCGTGGAACGAAGGGGGTGTTGCAGCATGGCGGCCCGGGGCTCGGCGGCAAAAATCAAGGTCAGAACCGTTATAGTATAACGTTTTGTCGGTCAACCGCCGCGCCCGATGGCAAGCTGACACTTTAAAATGTGTCGAGACTGGCGCGGATCAATTTTTATTTATCCGGCAAGGTCATCCACATACATTCGTGTATGTAAATATAATTACAGGAGCGATCAGGAAACAATTTTCATAGAGAATTCGGTAAATGGAAACTTGTCGGAAGTCTTTCCTGAGAAAGAGCTATTTGCGACATATGCGAGGTGCATGCTTGAAGTCTCGGAGGTTATTGTTTAGTAGGATTAAAGGCAATACGATTCCCTTCAAGGTCGCAGCAAGTGGTCACCAGCATCCTCCTTTCCTCCGTTCGGCAAAATGCAGGGGAGGCGGCCGTCTCGGCCGAACCCGACCTCATGAAAACCTTCCTGCTCGCCTACGAGTCGGTGATCGAGACGCTTCGGCCGAGCATGAAGGTGGCTGGCCTCACCGAACCTCAATGGCGCGTGCTGCACGAGCTGAGGGCGCGCTCTCCGATGATCGCTTCCGAGCTCGCGGCCAACACATTCGTCAGGGCGTCGAGCCTGTCGCGCATCTTGCGCGACCTTGAGGCGCGCGACCTGATCGCCCGCGCCCAGCAGTTCGAGGATCTGAGGAAGACGCTCGTGTCGCTGACCGACTATGGTCGCAAGACGATCGCGCCGATCGAGGCAGCCTATGCCGAGCTCGGCCAGCGTATCGCCGATGCCGTTGGGCGCGAGGGCGTGCTTGCCTGCGCTTCCGCTTGCGCGGGTATCGTCGAGCAGATTGGCGCGCAGCCCGGCGACGACTGAGGCCGCTCTCCAGCCACAACAATGCGAACGACCGATCGGGAGGCCCGCTTTGGCGGCGCCTCCCGATCTTTTTGTTACCCCTGCGGCTGAGCCGGCGCCGTGACCAGCACCTTGTCGATGCGGCGGCCATCCATGTCGACGATCTCGAACCGCCAGCCGCGCCAGTCGACGATGTCGCCGGTGGACGGGATGGCCTTGGTCACCGACAGCACGAAGCCGGCCAGCGTTTCGTAGTCGCGTTCGGGGTCGTCGAGCCCCCTGCAGTCGATCTTCTCGGCCACAAGGTCCACGCCGAGGTCGGCATCGATCAGCCAGCTTCCGTCGGCGCGCTGGACGATCTCGCTGACCTCCTCGTCGGCCTCGCCGCCGAGGTTGCCGACGATGGCCGTCAGAATGTCGGCGGCGGTCACCATGCCCTCGACCGATCCGTATTCGTCGATCACCATCACCATCTGCAACGGCGAACGGCGAAGCGTGTCCAGCACGTCCAGCGCGGAGGCGGTGTCGGGCACCATGTCCACCTGGCGGATGCGGCTTCGGATGTCGAGCGGTTCGCCCTTCAGATGCTGGTCGAGCAGGTCCTTGGCCTGGATGACACCCTGCACCATGTCGATCTCGCCGGTGAACACCGGGTAGCGCGAGTGGGAGGAGGTGGCGATCGCCTCGATGATGCGCCGATCGTCCCAGTCGAGGTCGATGCCGGTGATGTCCGGGCGGGGGATCATGACGGCGCGGATCGACCGGTCGCTGAAGCGCATGACGCCGGCCATCAGCTCCTTCTCCTCCGGCTCGAGGATGCCCGAGTTGGTGCCTTCGGCGATCACCGCCTTGATCTCTTCCTCGGTTACCGTGCTCTCGCCGGTCGCCTTCAGGCCGAGGACGCCGATGATGAGGCGGCTGGAGCGCTCGAGCACGAAGACCAGGGGCGCCGCGATGAAGGCGACGCCGAGCATCGGCCGCGCCATCAGCGAGGCGACCGCTTCCGGATTGCTGAGCGCGATCTGCTTGGGCACCAGTTCGCCGATCACCAGCGAGAAGTAGGTGATGAGGCCGACCACGACGGCGATCGACAGCGCCGAGGCGAAGGAGGCGGGAACGCCTTCGGCCAGAAGGAACTCGGCGAAGGGTTCCGACAGCGTCGCACCCGAGTAGGCGCCGGCAAGGATGCCGACCAGCGTGATTCCGATCTGCACCGAGGAGAGAAAACGCCCCGGATTGGCGGCAAGCTTCAACACCGTCGCCGCGCCCTTCGATCCCCTGCTGGCCATGGCCTCGAGGCGCGGACGGCGGGAGGAAACCACCGCCAGCTCGGACATGGCAAAAAGACCGTTCAATATCAGGAGGATGAAGATAACGCCGATTTCAAAGAGGTAGCCCATGGGGTGCGGGGGTGACCCGGCTGCTCCGTCGCAAGTTGCAAGTTTTCGGAAAAATACAGGCTGTTCGGTTTTCCCGCTAGTGCTCGGCGCGGACATTTGCATGGCGCCCGAAATGATCGTCCGACCTATCGCTGGCGCATCGCCCGCCCTACGCCTGCCGGTGAGTGCGCAACGCCTTCCGTGTCGACGAGCAGATGGGTGAAGCCGGCGATGGCCGGTTTGCCAGTCGCCGACAGGCTGCCGGCGCCGGTGAGGTAGACCGGCAGGCGAAGGGCCGCGCCGGCCAGCGCCACGAGGCCGGCGGCGACGGAGCGCGGGGCGTCGATGCCGCCGGGGGCGCCCAGACCGAAGCCGTCGAGATCGATGCCGATGGCGGCAAGCCGGCGCGAGGCGGGCCTGTCGCGGCCGAGCCGGAGAGCTGCGCCCGGTCCGGCGATTTCCAGGATCAGCGATAGGGCGCCATCGGCAAGGCCGAGTTCCGCCTCGGCGACCGACAGCGCCACCGCCATCCGGTCGGCCGGGGCGAAATCGTCCTGGACCGGGACCAGGATTGCCCGGGCGCCGGTGGCGACGGCGGCTCGCGCGGCGTCGGCGTCGGCCGTTGCGACGGAGAAGGTTACGCCCGGTACTTCGTCGCCGCTTGCGATCAGCGGCCACAACAAGGTCGGATGATTGACCAAGTCTTTTCTGATGTTTCTGCTGAGTAACTGGAAGATGAACGACATTTACTAATCCTTAACCATTCCCGTTGAGAATGATTAACAAATAACTAACCGAGGCTGCGAAGCCTCGCCCTCCGACTTGCTGGAGTATCCGGAGGGCCCTTGCTGGTGAAACGCCCATGAATCCGGTTTTCCAATGGGTCTACGGGACGCCGGCGCAGAAGACGACGGCGCCGCCGACCACGTCAACAGGCATTTCGGGTCGCATCGAGCAGGCGTTCGATGCGGCGAGTGATACCACCGGGACCTCCTTCCAGTATCTCCTCGACACCGCCCAGCGGGAATCCTCGCTTCAGCCGGACGCCAAGGCCTCGACGTCGTCGGCCGCCGGCCTGTTCCAGTTCGTCGAGGGCACCTGGCTGCAGACGCTGAAGGAAGAGGGACCGTCACTGGGCCTTGGGCAGTATAGCGCCGAAATCACCAGGACGAACGGCGGTCGCTATCAGGTGGCGGACCCCGCCATGCGGGAGAAGATCCTGGCGTTGCGCGAGGATCCGGACGTCTCTTCGCTGGTGGCTGGCGCCTTCACCCGCCGCAATGCCGAATCCTTGCGCGACGACATCGGTCGCGATGCCACGGCGGGCGAGCTCTATATCGCCCATTTCCTGGGGGCGAAGGGCGCCTCGTCGCTGATCGGGGCTGCCGGCAGCGACCCGACATCGAGCGCCGCCGACCTGTTTCCCCAGGCGGCGAGGGCCAATCCGGCCATATTCTACGAGGGTGGGCGCGAGCGGACCGTCGCCGAGGTCTACGCCAACCTGACCGGCAAGCACGGCGGATCGGCTCCCGTGGCGGTCGATGCCGGCCATGTCGTCGCCCGGTTGGACAGGCCGGACGAGCCGGTCTCCACCCGCTGGGATCCGGCGCTCGGCTATACCGACGCCGAGACCGGCGGCGGTGCGTCGCGCCGCATCGCCGAGGCGGAGTCGGCGCTCACCGCGCTGACTTCGACGGATGGCCCGGCCAGCTCCGGCTGGACGGCGGCCGAGCCGACCGATGCCTTCTCGGCGATCTATCGCACCGAGGCGCCCGCCACCGCCACGGCCGCCTCGGCCTTCTGGCAGGGCTTCAGCCTGTTGCCGAACCTGTTCCACACGGCCGTCTCCGACGACGCCTCCAGCCTCGCCGCCACCGTCTCCCAGGCGGCCGATACCAGCGCGGCGTTGAGGGCCAGCCAGCCGGGGCAGATTCTCAACCGTGGTTTCAAGGCAAGCGGGCCGCTCGACCTCGCCCGTTTCCTCCACGATAGCTGACGTGTCCGTCGCCTCCTGTGCGAACATGCGAGGGGGCGCCCCTCGGGGGCGGACGCCGTCATGATCGATCTCGCCGCCCTTTTCGGCCTGTTCCTGGCGGCCCTGATGGCCGCCACCATTTTGCCGATGCAGTCGGAGGCGGCGCTGGTGGCGCTTCTCGTCGCCGGCACGCATCCGGTATGGCTCCTGGTGGCGATCGCCGGTCTGGGCAATGTGCTGGGATCTGTCGTCAACTGGCTCATCGGCCGTGGCGTCGAGCGGTTCCGGGACAGACGGTGGTTTCCGGTCAAGCCCGCCGCCCTCGACCGCGCCCAGGGCTGGTACCGGCGATATGGCAAATGGTCGCTGCTTCTCAGTTGGGCGCCCATCGTCGGCGATCCGCTCACCGTCGTCGCCGGCCTGGCGCGAGAACCCTTTCCCGTGTTCCTCGCCCTGGTCACCGTCGCCAAGGTCGGCCGCTACGTGGTGTTGGCGGCGGCTACCCTCAGCGTCATCTGAGTGCGAGCGCCAAATATCATGGTGAACCAATCCTTAAGGGTCGGCATGGGATCATCCCGTCGATGACCGCTGGCGCGTGTTGCCGGCGCAAGAGTTTGACGGGGCGAGGGCATGGGGCGGTTTCGGCTCATCGACTGGATGGACAACGCGCCGGCTCCGGCCCGGGCGTCGGCGGTGCCGGCGCTGGTCAGGAGCTACGTCCACGGCGACCTCACGGCCGAGGCGCGCGAGATGATGGAAGCGGCGCTGACGCTCATCGCCGACGATCCGTCGCCCGACGTCCGCCGCGCGCTCGCCGAGGCTCTGTCGATCCACGAGACGGCGCCGCGTCACCTGATCGTGGCGTTGTCGCAGGATCTGCCGGCCGTCGCCGAACCGATCTTCCGCCGCTCGCCCTGCCTGATCGATAGCGAGCTCACGGCGGCGGTAGAGCTCGGCACGCCGTCGATCGCCAAGGCCATCGCCAGCCGTCCATGGATCTCCTTCGACGTGGCCGATGCCATCGCCGCCGAGGGCGACCGCGAGGCCGTGCTTGTCATGCTCGGCAATCCGGGCGCCGATCTCGACGGCGAAGCCTTCGCCGTCATTGCCGAGCGTCTGGGCGCCGATGGCGAGATCCGGGAGGCGTTGTTCGCCCGCCGCGACCTGCCGCTTGCCGTCCGTCAGTCGCTGATTTCGGCGCTGGGCGAAAAGCTCGGCCGCTTCCTGGTCGGGCGCGCCTGGATCGCGCCCAAGCGAGCCGGTGTCGTGCTGCGCGAGGCTTGCGACAAGGCGACTGTGTTCCTGGCCGGCTCCGCCGAGGAAGCCGAACTGTCCGCGCTGATCGAGCATCTGCGGTCGACGGGGCAGCTGACGACGGCTCTGCTCATCCGCTCGATGTGCGAAGGGCACATCCGTTTTCTCGAGGCGGCGCTCGCCCGTCTGTCGGGGCTGCCCGCTCCCCGCGTCTATGCCCTCCTGATGGACGGTCGGGCCGGTGCGCTCCGGGCGCTGTTCACGCGGGCCGGCTTGCCGGAGCGCAGCCACGCCGCTTTCCTCGCCGCGCTCGAGGTCTGGCGCGAGCTGGATTACGACGGTCGCGATGGCGACAAGCCGCGTTTCGGCCGGCGCATGGTCGAGCGCATTCTCACCCGCTATCAGGAGTTCGCGCCGGGCGAGGTGGACGACCTTCTGGCCATGCTGAGGCGGCTAGCCGCGGAAAGCGCGCGCACTGCCGCTCGCGAGATCCTCGAGGCGCGACGCGAAGGCCGGCAACGGGCCGCCTGAGCACAAGATGCCAGGGCAGGCGGGTCTCTTGCTATCAGCTTGACCGAGAAGGCTCGTTGCTTTCAGGCCGATGTTCACAAATCGCGGATGATGACGCCGTCGTCTTCCTCGTCGGCGTGGCCGTGCTTGGTGATATAGGCTTCCGTCACGTCGAGCAGCGTCTGGGTCAGCGCCGAGCCGACGCGATTCTGCTCGTCCTTGGCGCGTTCGCGGACGATGGCGCGGATGGCGTCGACATGCTGGTTGACGAGGTCGATCGGCATCAACACACGATCGGTGATGCGCTCGAGCAGCGCACACAGGCTGCCGGCGACGCGGGTTGCCAGCGGGAAGCCGAGCGTGGTCGACTGGCCCTTGATGTCGTGAACGGCGCGGTGAAAGGCGTGTTTCTCCTCGCCTTCGCGATAGTCGGTGGCGGCCCAGGCATCGCGGGTCGAGAACATCGTCTTGACCTCGTCGAGCATCCAGTCGTCGAAATGTGTCGACAGGATCTGCAGCGCGGCCTCGGCGCGCTTCACCGGATCGTCGGCCGGAGAGCGACGACGGATCTCACGCACCTTCTTGCGGAGGTCGTTCTTGGCCTCGATATACTCGGGGGCGTCGGAAGGCTTGGTCATCGGCGTTGGTTCCGTCGACTGCGCGGCATGACACCGCAAGGTGCAATTGTCGCCGTCGTCGCTTAAGGAAACGTAACGGAAATCAGGTCCTGAACTGCTCGGTCAGCACGCGCTCCTCCCAACCGTGGTTGCGGTCGAAGAGGATGAGGCTGCGCTGGCGCACGTCGGCCCGGATGGCGACACGCAGCACGTCGCGCACCTCCTGATGATCGGCGGCGACGGAGACCGGCCGCTTCTGGTGCTCCAAGACGTCGATGACGATCGAGCAGCGGTCGGGAATGACGGCGCCGCGCCAGCCACGCGGGCGGAAGGCGCTGATCGGCGTCACGGCCAGGAGCGGCACGTGGATCGGCAGGATGGGGCCGTGGGCGGACAGATTGTAGGCGGTCGAGCCAGCCGGCGTCGCCACCAGCACGCCGTCGCAGCTCATCTCCTCGAGACGCACCTTGTCGTCGATGGAGATCCTGAGCTTGGCCGCCTGATAGGTCTGCCGCATCATCGACACTTCGTTGAAGGCGTGGGCGAGATGGGTGTCGCCGATCACCGTCTTCGCTTCCATGGCGAGCGGGTGCAGGGCGGTGACCACCGAATCGGCGAGCCGCTCCCTCAGCCCCTCGACGCGGAACTCGTTCATCAGGAAGCCGACCGAGCCGCAGTTGAGCCCATAGATCGGCTTGTCGGAATTGATGAAACGGTGGAGCGTCTGCAGCATCAGGCCGTCGCCGCCCAGCGCCACGATGGTGTCGGCCTCATCAGCTTCGACGTTGCCATACTCGGCGACGAGAAGCGCCCTGGCTTCCTGGGCCTCGGGCGTGTCGCTGGCAACGAAGGAAAGGCGTTCGAAGGAAGGGCGTCCGTTATGCGGCATCAGGTCCGTCGCGTCAGTCGTCCAGTGGTTCAACTGCTCCGACCGGCCGCCACCGTCCCCTGCCACACGCGACATGCGGACGGTGCGCCCGCCGCAATTGGGGGTCCACTTTCGTAGGATATGATCTAGCATGGCGTCGTTGAAAAGGAAACGTGCCGCGCCGGTCGCCGATTCTCGCCGCCTCGGCACCCCTCGGAAGCTGCGGGAGAGCCCATGTCGAAATCCGTCGACGACCTGCGTATCGTCAGCGTCACCTGCCCGGACGAGGCGACGGCGCTCGCCATCGGCCGTCTTGCCGTGGAACGGCGCCTCGCCGCCTGCGCCAACGTCGTGCCGGGCGTCCGCAGCGTCTATCGCTGGATGGGCGAGATCAGCGAGGACAGCGAAGTGCTTCTCACCATGAAGACGCGTGAGGACTTCGTGGAGTCGCTGTTCACGACCATCGTCGCCAATCACCCCTTTCAGCAGCCGGCCATCGAGGTGATGGCGCTGGCCGGCGTCGGGCGCGGCGTCGCCGCCTGGATCCGGGCGGAGACCGGCGGCGAGGGCAGCACGGCGCTGCCGAAGGGGTTCAAGTCGGTCGAATAGGCGCAGGTCACCTTTTCGGGCAATAAAAAACCCCGGCGAAGGCCGGGGCGAAGCCGAGCGCGGCGCGAAAAGGGGGAACGCGCCGCGGCTCTGTGGGGTCGGTCGTGTCAGACCGCTTCCTGGATCTCGTCCGGCTCGCGCAGCACGTAACCACGGCCCCAGACGGTCTCGATGTAGTTGCGGCCATCGGTGGCATTCGCCAGCTTCTTGCGAAGCTTGCAGATGAACACGTCGATGATCTTCAGTTCGGGCTCGTCCATGCCGCCGTAGAGATGGTTGAGGAACATCTCCTTGGTGAGGGTCGTGCCCTTGCGGAGCGAAAGCAGCTCCAGCATCTGGTATTCCTTGCCGGTCAGATGCACGCGGTTGCCGTTGACCTCGACGGTCTTGGTGTCGAGATTGACCACCAGATCGCCGGTGACGATGACAGACTGGGCGTGTCCCTTGGAACGGCGAACGATCGCATGGATGCGGGCGATCAGCTCGTCCTTGTGGAACGGCTTGGTCATGTAGTCGTCGGCGCCGAAGCCGAGGCCGCGCACCTTGTCCTCGATATTGCCCAGACCGGACAGAATGAGGATGGGCGTCTTGACCTTCGACACGCGCAGCGTCCTGAGCACCTCGTAGCCGGACATGTCCGGCAGGTTGAGGTCGAGCAGGATGATATCGTAGTCATAGAGCTTGCCGAGGTCGATGCCTTCCTCGCCAAGATCCGTCGTATAGACGTTGAAGCTCTCGGACTTCAGCATCAGTTCGATGCTTTGTGCGGTCGCGCTGTCGTCCTCGATCAGCAAAACTCGCATTCCGTTATCCCCTTTTTCTAGGGCCTCGGGCCCGACCTTCTGTCGGAAGCGTGTCCGATCTTCCGCCGGACATGGGCTATCGAGGCCAAGGCTAGTCCCGAATGGTTAACAAACAATGATTCTCGGCCGCAAGCTTTTTGACGCCATTCCGCCAAAAGTCCGGGCAGGCCCTTAAGAATCAACGATAAATCGGCTTCGGTTGTCCTCATGCGACAAATTAAGAAACTTGCCTAAGCGATTCTGCCGACTCCACGAAGATTCCTTGTCCACACCCCGGTCGCCCCGCGCCGGTCTCCATCGCACTCATGAGCAAAGTATTAACGCCGGACCTTAACGAAGCGTTACACTCCCCCCCATGGAGCCGAATCATTTCGGAAACCTTTTGCCCGGAACACGCCGATGACGCTGGATCGTCTCGCCGCAGAAATCGCCGCCCTCCGCCCGCTCGAGATTTACGGGCGGGTCGCCAGCGTGCAGGGCATGCTGGTCGAGGTGGCTGGCCCGGTGCAGGAGATGAGCGTCGGCGCCCGCCTGTCGGTCAGTGGATTCGGCGGTGCGCATGTGCCGGTCGAGGTGGTCGGGTTCAACAACGGCAAGGCGCTGTGTCTGCCCTTCGCTTCCATGGAGGGCGTGCGGCTCGGCGCCAAGGCGACGATCGCCACCTCGTCGGCGTCGGTACGCCCCTCCGAGGGCTGGCTCGGCCGGGTGATCAACGCCTTCGGCGAGCCGATCGACGGCAAGGGGCCGTTGCCGCTGGGGCCAAGCGAGATGCCGCTCAGGGCCTCTCCGCCTCAGGCGGCCGAGCGGGCGAGAGTGGGCGAGCCGATCGATCTCGGCGTTCGCGTCCTCAATACGTTCGCCACCTGCTGTCGCGGCCAGCGCATGGGCATCTTCGCCGGCTCGGGCGTCGGCAAGTCGGTTCTCCTGTCCATGCTGGCCCGCTACACCGCCTGCGACGTGTCGGTGATCGGGCTGGTCGGCGAACGCGGCCGCGAGGTGCAGGAGTTCATCGAGGACGACCTCGGCGAGGAGGGGCTCGCCCGTTCGGTGGTGGTGGTCGCCACCTCCGACGAGACGGCGCTGATGCGGCGCCAGGCCGCCTACATGACGCTGACCGTCGCCGAGTATTTCCGCGACCAGGGGCAGGACGTGCTCTGCCTGATGGACTCGGTGACGCGCTTTGCCATGGCCCAGCGCGAGATCGGCCTGTCGGCCGGCGAGCCGCCTACGTCAAAGGGATATACGCCGACGGTGTTCGCCGAGCTGCCGCGCCTTCTCGAACGCGCCGGGCCCGGCCCTGTGGGCGGCGGCACCATCACCGGCCTGTTCACCGTGCTGGTCGACGGCGACAATCATAACGAGCCGGTGGCCGACGCCGTGCGCGGCATTCTCGACGGCCATATCGTCATGGAGCGCGCCATCGCCGAGCGTGGTCGCTATCCGGCGGTCAACGTCCTGAAGACGGTGTCGCGCACCATGCCCGGCTGCGTCGAGCCGGAGATCCGGCCGATGATCCGCGACGCGAAACGGCTGATGGCCACCTTCGCCGACATGGAGGAACTGATCCGCCTTGGCGCCTACAGGCGCGGAAGCAACCCCGACGTCGATCAGTCGATCGACGTTTCCGCCCCGCTCGAAGCGTTCCTGACGCAGGGAAAAGGCGAATGCACCCGTCGTCACGATGGTTATCGCGATCTTGCTCACCTTTTGGAAAGCACTGTCGGTTTACGATACGAGCATTCCGGGGAGTAACTTGAAATGAAATCTCGCAACAGTCTCATCCGACTCAAGCGGTTTCAGGTCGACGAGAAGCGTCGGCAGGTGATGCAGATCGAGATGATGATCGCAGAGTTCGAGCGCATGGCTTCCGAACTCGACGAGCAGATTCTGGCCGAGCAGAAGCGCAGCGGCATTACTGACATCACCCACTTCGCCTATCCGACCTTTGCCAAGGCGGCGATGGGTCGCCGCGACAATCTCATGGGATCGGCCAACGATCTCAGGGGGCAGCTCGAGGCCGCGCAGGCGGCGCTCAGCGAGGCGGTGGAAGAGATGAAGAAGATCGAGCTTCTGGAGGAGCGCGATCACATGCGCGAAAAGACGGCCCAGGACGCGGCCGAGCAGGACGCGCTCGACGAAGTGGCCGCCCGCCGCTCCTATCATCAGGCCGGCTGATCCAGCAGCCAGCCTTCGTCGTCTTTCAGTCGCTCCGGATCGTTTTCGGGCGGGCATGCCGAGCATGTCCGCCGTTTTCGTATGGGCGCTTTCATGGAGGGGCGTCGGATTGAGGCGCCGGGCTCCGCTCGAATCAGGGTGCTTGCCAGCTCGTCGCGACGCCAGCCCCGGCGGTGCCCGAAATCTCGATCGTCACCGTGAGGTCTCCCGGCCACGTCCTGTCGGGCAGGGAACGGGCGGCGACCACGGTGGTCAACGCCACCAGCGCGGCGGCGATCCAGCTCAGGAGTTTGGTCTTGCGGGCCATGGCGTGCTGCCGTTCTCGTCGGGCGCGGCCCCTTCCGCGCCATGATGCCACCTTATTGCCGCCGGTTTGAACGCCCCCCGAACCCTTCGTTCATCTGCCGTTCATCCCGGTAAACGAGCGGTAAACGAGGTGTTTCGGCCGGAAACGGCAAGTGGGCGTCGGAAATGGAAACGCCAACGCCGCCATGAAGGTTCCATGGCGGCGTCAAAAATGCGGCGAGAAAGGGTCTTTCGAGGCGCGTCAGGTGTTGAACTTGAACAGCATGACGTCGCCGTCGGCGACGACGTATTCCTTGCCTTCGTCGCGGGCCTTGCCGAGTTCCTTGGCCTTCGCCTCGCCGTAGGCGATGTAGTCCTCGTAGGCGATGGTCTGGGCGCGGATGAAGCCGCGCTCGAAGTCGGTGTGGATGACGCCGGCGGCCTGGGGCGCCTTGGTGCCCTTCACGATGGTCCAGGCGCGGGTCTCTTTCGGGCCGACAGTGAAGTAGGTGATCAGGCCGAGCAGGTCGTAGCCGGCGCGGATCAACCGGTCGAGGCCGGGCTCTTCGAGGCCGAGCGTCTCGAGGAACTCCTTCTGTTCGGCGTCGTCGAGCTGGGCCACTTCCGCCTCGATGGCGGCCGAGATCACCACGGCTCCGGCGCCGAGCCTCTCGGCCATCTCGAAGACGCGGGCCGACTGGCTGTTGCCGGTGGCCGCCGAAGCTTCCTCGACGTTGCAGACGTAGAGCACCGGCTTGGAGGTCAAAAGGTTCAGCGCGTCGAAGGCAGCTTCCGACCCCTTGGGCACGCTGGCGGTACGGGCCGGACGGCCGTTGCGCAGCTCCGCGAGGGCGAGGTCCATCAGCTCGACCTGTTCCTTGATGTCCTTGTCGCCGCCCTGGGCGCGCTTCCTGAGCGGCACGACGCGGCGCTCGAGGCTGTCGAGGTCCGACAGCATCAGCTCGGTTTCCACCGTCTCGGCATCGCTCACCGGATCGATGCGTCCCTCGACATGGGTGATGTCGTCGTCCTCGAAGCAGCGGAGCACGTGGACGATGGCGTCGACCTCGCGGATGTTGCCAAGAAACTGGTTGCCGAGGCCTTCACCCTTGGATGCGCCGCGCACCAGGCCGGCGATATCGACGAAGGTGATGCGGGTCGGCACGATCTGCGCCGACTTGCCCTTCTCGGCCAGCACCGGCAGGCGCGGGTCGGGAACGGCCACCTCGCCGGTGTTCGGCTCGATGGTGCAGAAGGGATAGTTGGCGGCCTGGGCGGCCGCGGTCTTGGTGAGCGCGTTGAAGAGCGTGGACTTGCCGACGTTGGGCAGGCCGACGATGCCGCACTTGAAACCCATGGTGATCAGGCTTTCGTCTGGAGCAATGTGTTGGTCGAGGTGTTAGGGAAGCCTGCCGCCGGCCGTCAAGCGATTTATCCGGGAAGGCGTCCTGCTGCGGTGGTCGTCAGCGCCGGGTCCTCTGGGCCAGGAGGCCCTTGAGGATGGCCGCCATGGCATTCCTCTCCGGCGCCTTTTCCTCCGGCGCCTCACCGGCCGGCGCTGGCCCGGCGCCGGTTGCGTCCGGCTTGGGCCGGGGCTTGCGCTCGGGCTTCGGCTCGGTGATGGCGTGAACTCGGTTGGCGAAGGTGGCGTCGGCGCCTTTCACCAGCTCGCCGGCATTGTCGGCGATGGCGTCGAGGAGCCGCACCAGCCAGTCGCGATCGGCCTTGGCGAAATCGGAGAGAACGTGAGAGTGGACGAGGGCCTTGTCGCCGGGGTGACCGATGCCGAGCCGCATGCGACGATAGCCGTCGGTGATCTGCGAGGTGATGGACCTCAGGCCATTGTGTCCGCCATGGCCGCCGCCCACCTTCATCCGAAGCTTGCCGGGTGGCAGGTCGAGTTCGTCATGGATGACGACAACGTCGGTTGGGGCGAGCTTCAGGAAGCGTACGGCATCGCCCACCGAGCGACCGCTCTCGTTCATGTAGGTCTGCGGCTTCATGAGCAGCACGCGCTCGCCGTCGATGGCGCCTTCCGACACCTCGGCTTGGAAGTTCTTCCGCCAGGCAGGAAATCGGTGGCGCGTGTGGATGACGTCGGCCGCCATGAAGCCTATGTTGTGGCGGTTCGACGCATATTTGGCGCCGGGATTGCCAAGACCGACCAGAATGAGCACGCGCCTCTCCTGAAAAGATCAGGGGTTCCGATCTCGCGACCGGAACCCCGAATGTCAAGCACAAGACCCGTGCGATCAGGCCTTGGGAGCCTTGGGGGCCTCGGCGGCAGCAGGAGCAGCGGCGGCGGCTTCGGCAGCTTCTTCCGAGGTCGCAGCGGCCGAGCCAACGATGGTGGCGACGGCGAAATCGTCATGGCCGACCAGCGTGGCGCCTTCCGGCAGCTTCACGGCGGAGATATGCACGGCGTCGCCAATGTTGAGCTCGCTGACGTCGGCCGTCAGGTACTCGGGAATGGCGCCGGCGGAAACCAGGAGCTCAACCTCATGGGCGGCGATCGTCAGGACGCCACCACGCTTGATGCCAGCCGACTTTTCCTGGCCGACGAAGTGCACCGGGACGCTGACGGTCACCTTGGTGTTCTCGGACACGCGGATGAAGTCGACGTGCACGAGGGTGTCGGTCACCGGGTCGAGCTGATAGTCGCGGGGCAGAGCCTTGATTTCCTTGCCATCGACCTTGAGGGTGACGATGTGCGTCATGAAACCGCCGGCGTGCAGCTTCAGGAAGGTTTCCTTGGTGTCGACCGCGATCGACAGCGGCGGCTGCTTGTCGCCATAAACGACGGCGGGCGTCTTGCCTTCACGGCGCAGGGCGCGGGCGGACCCCTTTCCCACCCGGTCACGCGGCGAGGCGACGAGCTCGTAGGTCTGAGCCATTTTCTCGTGCTTTCATCTTCGGATTACTGGCGGCGGCGGCCACGTGGCCGATGCCGATCCGGCGCTCCCTCCAGGGGGGTCGGCGCGGATGCGGGCGCTATAGCGGAAACGCTCGCCGAAGGCAAGGGAATGCGGGTTTTTCATGGGGAACCCGGCCTCGCCCGACGGCCCGCCGCCATGCACCACGACCAAGGGCGAGGCTGGATTCCAGTCTCTACTTCCGGTTACAAACACTCCGACCCAGGTGTTGCCTTCCATGGTGCCGATATGAAGTTCCTGGCCGCCGTTATTGCGTTTGTCTGCCTTTCCGCCGCCGCCGTTCCGACTCTTGCCGACGAAGCGCCGGTGCCTTCGCCCAAATACCCAGGTTGGTGGACCGCCAGGGCGGATACGGGGACCATCTTCTTTTATTGCAGGGTGAACAAGATCTGCGGGGAAGGCTCAATCGTCAGCCTGCACATGCATGACCTGCCAGCCCCGACCAAAGCCGACATTCGCGCCAAATATGATGAGCCGCGATTGCCGATAACATGTCGAAACATTGGCAAGTACGAGTCTTGCGAATATCCGGGCGCCATCGACAAAAAAGGGTGCCCGACCCACTTCAAACAGGCGATGTTTGCCGGGCTCAAGGCCGACTTCTTCCACGACGGCTTCCTGTCCCAGCGGGTGCCAGCCGGCGCGGGGTACAACTTCCTCATCACCATTGCCAGTTCGGCCACGAGTTATCAGCAGGCCAAGAAGAACTATGCGCTGTTCCGGTCGTCGATCGCTCCCTGAGTATTCGGGGGCTCAACGACTTTCCTCCCGCGACTTCTCCTCCAAGCCGGAAGCCGCGAGGGGCTTCGGGGCATCCCGGTCTGGAAATACCGATGAAAACGTTTAGGAAGGCGGGGCCGGCATTTCCACGTGCGGCATGACAGGAGCTGAGGGTAATGGCGACGGACGGCAAGAGCATGCGGGAAGAGATTCTTCGCGAGCTCACGGAGAACATCCTTCCCTTCTGGCAGTGTCGCATGCGCGACCCGAATGGCGGCTTTTTTGGCGGCGCCGATTGTGACGGCATCGTCGACAAGGCCGCGCCTCGCGCCGCCGTGGTCAATGCCCGCATCCTCTGGACCTTCGCCACCGCGACTCGCGTGCTCGGCACGAACTACGGCGCGACCGCCGAGTGGGCCTTCGACGACCTTCGCTCACGCTTCATCGACGGCGAGCACGGCGGCCTCTTTTGGCTCGTCGATGCCGAGGGGCGACCGCTCTCCGACCGCAAGCAGATCTATGCCCAGGCCTTCGCCATCTATGCCTTTTCGGAGTATGCCCGCGCCACCGGCAACCGCGAGGCCCTCCAACTGGCGATTGATCTGTTCCGGCTGATCGAGAAACATGCCGCCGACCGCGAGCGCGGCGGCTATGTCGAGGCGCTCGGCCGCTCCTGGGGCGCGCTCGCCGACATGCGTCTGTCGGAGAAGGACCTCAACAGCCCGAAGTCGATGAACACGCACCTCCACATCATGGAGGCCTATACCAACTTGCTCAGGATCTGGCGCGATCCGGCGCTGGTGGCGCGACAGTCGGCACTGATCGACGTCACTCTCGACCGCATCGTCGATAGCCGGACGGGTCATTTCAAGCTGTTCTTCGACATGGACTGGCGTTCGCTGAACGATCACGTCTCCTACGGGCACGACATCGAGGGGAGCTGGCTGCTGGTCGAGGCCGCCGAGGTGCTGGGCAACGAAGCGCTGATCGCAAGGGCGAGGGCGGCTGCCGTGATGATGGCCGAGCGGACGCTGGCCGAGGGGCGCGACCGCGACGGCAGCCTTCACTACGAGGCGCGTGGCGACGGCAGCCTGATCGACGCCAACAAGCACTGGTGGGCGCAGGCCGAGGCGCTGGTCGGCTTCCAGAACGCCTTCGAGTTGACCGGCAACCTGGCCTTCAAGGATGCGGTGCGCGACGTCTGGGCCTTCATCCGCGATCATGTGGTCGATCATGCGCACGGCGAGTGGCACGCCAAGCTGACGCCCGACGGACGCCCCTACACGGCGGAGGAGGATGCGGATGCCTGCCTCGCCGGTCCGTGGAAGTGCCCCTATCACAACGCCCGCGCCTGCTTCGAGATGCTGGCCCGGTTGAAGGGGTGAACGGCTCGACCAGACTTGAAACGAAAACGCCGTGGCTCGCTTGGCGAACCACGGCGCTTCTTCTGGAAGTCGTTTTGCCGCTCAGATGAACAGGCTGGACACCGACTGCTCGGCGGCGGTGCGCGAGATGGCCTCGCCGATCAGCGGGGCGATGGAGATCCAGCGCAGCTTGGGGCTGTTCTCGAAATCCTCGGTCGGCTGGATGGAGTTGGTGAACACCATTTCCTTCAGCTTCGAGGCGGTGATGCGGGCAATGGCGCCACCGGTCAGAACGCCATGGGTGGCGTAGGCGGTGACCGACTTGGCGCCCTGGGCGAGCAGCGCCTCGGCGGCGTTGCACAGCGTGCCGCCGGAATCGACGATGTCGTCGACGAGAATGCAGTCGCGGCCGTCGACGGCGCCGATGATGTTCATCACCTCCGATTCGCCGGGCCGTTCGCGACGCTTGTCGACGATGGCGAGCGGGGCGTCGATGCGCTTGGCCAGCGCGCGGGCGCGGACCACGCCGCCGACGTCGGGCGACACGATCACCACGTTGTCGGTAGCGTAGCGTTCCTTGATGTCGCGCACGAAGACCGGCGCGGCGAACAGGTTGTCGGTGGGAATGTCGAAGAAGCCCTGGATCTGGCCGGCGTGCAGGTCGAGGGTGAGGACGCGGTCGACACCGGCGTTGGTGATCAGGTTGGCGACCAGCTTGGCCGAGATCGGCGTGCGGCCCTGAGAGCGGCGATCCTGCCGGGCGTAGCCGAAGTAGGGCAGCACGGCGGTGATGCGCTTGGCCGAGGAACGACGGAGCGCGTCGGTGATGATCAACAGCTCCATCAGGTTGTCGTTGGCGGGGTAGCTGGTGGACTGAAGAACGAAGACGTCCTCGCCGCGCACGTTCTCGAGGATCTCTACGAAAATCTCCTGGTCGGCGAAGCGGCGGACGGAGGTCTTGGTCAGCGGTTTCTCCAGATAATCGGAGACCTGATCGGCCAGCTTCGGGTTGGAGTTTCCAGCGACAAGTTTCATGAACGTCGACCTCGCGAAAAGACCACGCCGCCCTCACGGGGGCGGCGACCGGCTGGCTGGCTCAGATTTGCGGGCCTTTTAGCAGCGCGGCGGGGACGCGTAAACACGCGATCTCGCGAATGCTGCCATGCTCCCAGCGTTTTGCGCCGACTTATTAATAAGTCAGAGCGTGCCGGCCAATGGGTTCGTTTCGGCGGTGCCCGCCCGGACGGTGGAGGCACCAGTCACGGACGGGCGCGGCAGACGGTTGATCCAGGCGTAGACGTCCTCGACGGTGCGGGCGGCCACGGTGTCGAGCGCGGTTCCGTCGACGCTGTTCCACGGGTCGTTGTCGGAAGCGCTGGTGATCTCGACGCCGGAAAAACGCAGCACGCGGGCGCCTCTCTGGTCGATGATGTCCCAGACATAGGTGACGTTGGTGCCGACGTCGCCACCGACGGCCGACAGATATCCCCAGACGTGATAGGTGGCCGACGGATCGGTGCGGCGGACGAGGTGCAGGTTGCGGGCCTGGGCGTGCTTGGCGATCGCCCGGGCCAGTTCGTCCTGCTTGTTGGTCGGAACGCCCTTGATCTGGTCGAATGAGAAGGTTGCCATGGCCGCCGGGACGGCGGGCGCGGCCGGCTGGGTCGCCTCGGGCGGCGCCGGCACGGTCGGCCCTGCAACGGCGGCGGCCTTCGGCCGGGCGGGGGCGGTCGACTGGCAGGCGGCGAGGACGGAGGCGAGTGCGATTGCCAGGGCTACGCCCGGCAGCCGGAGCGATCCGGTACGCTTCGTTCCGCTCTGAAAACCCATCCATCAGCCTCCCGGCAAATCACAGCCGTGTGCCGTTAGAGCATTTTTCGGCTCGTCTGGAAACCGTTTTTGCGTTGTCTAGCCCTTGGTTGGAAGGACAGGGCCATCACGGCCCCTCGAGCGCGATGGCGGCCAGGTGGCGGCCGTAGTCGGCCTCGCCCTTCAGCGTCATGCGGCGGTAGGAAAAGAAGCGCGCCTCGTCGCCATAGGTGCAAAGGGCAAGGTTGGTGGCGCGGATGCCGGCCCGCTCCAGGCGGAAGATGATGTAGCCGGGCAGGTCGAACATGGCGTGTCCCGCGCGCTTCGACGGGGAGAACCAAAGGTCGATCGCCTCGCCGGCCTCGCGAAACCGGGCGACGAACTCCGGCCCCACCTCGTAGGCGGCCGCGGAGATCGTCGGGCCGAGGCTGGCCATGATGTCGCCGCGCCGGCTGCCGAGCCTGACCATGGCATTGATGGTCGCTTCGAGAACGCCGGTGAAGGCGCCCTTCCAGCCGGCGTGGGCGGCGCCGACGACTCGTGCCTCGGCATCGGCGAACAGCACCGGGCCGCAGTCGGCGTGGCTGGTTCCGAGCGCGATGCCGGGAACGCGGGTGACGAGGGCGTCGGCTTCGGGATTGTCTTTGACGGCCCAGGGATCGGTCACCACGACGACGTCGGGCGAATGCACCTGGTAAAGCGTGACCAGCTTGTTGCGCGGAACGCCGATGGCGTCGGCGATGCGGCCTCGGTTCTCGGTGACGTTGGCGTGGGCGTCCTTGGAGCCGTAGCCGGTGTTGAGGCTGGCGTAGAGCCCGCCCGACACGCCGCCCTCACGGGTGAACCAGCCGTGGCGGATGCCGGGGAGGGCCGAAAGGACGGGCGAACGGACGATCATCGGTGTGTTCCGGAGGAGGGCGTTTGGAGCGGCTTATCTTCCTCAAATGACGATGCAATCGCGACCATTTTCGGGCGGGCTTTGGGAAAGAGAGTGAAGTTTCCCTAAACTTCTCCACGGGAGGCAGTGTGGATCAGGGGTGCGCGGCGATTCACGCTCCGGCCAGCCTCCGCACATCCCGCGCAATGGCGGATAGCGTTTCGAGCGAGCCCTGATAATCCTGCAAGGCGAAACGATCCCAGATCGCGTCGACGCGGCGCGGCAGATCGGCCGGCGTGACGGGCAGGGCGCCGGCCAGCCGCAAGGCGCCTTTCTCGTTCATGACGTAGACGCCGTTGATCGCGGCGATCACCTGCGCCGCGCAGGCCAGCGCCCGAAAGATCGAGCCTGCAATGTAGCTTCTGTCGTTGCGCGAGATGGCCTTGGCGGCGTTGCCGGCGGCAAAGTCGATCTCCCAGGAGAACCGCTCGATCAACGCTCGCCGGAGCGCCGGCGGATAGGGCACGAGGCTTTGCTTGAGGCGGGCAATGGTGGCGTTCGGGTCGGCGAGCGGCAGGCAGTGGTGGATCTCGGCGAGCCAGATCGAGGAAACGAAACAATGTGGGTGGCCGGGCTGGTAGTCGACCGACAGGATACCTTGCCCTGCCTCATCGATGACGGCGGCGACGCGGTCGGCGTCGCGGTAGAGCAGATCCACCGCCTGCCCCCCGATCCTCAGCCAGCCGCCGCCCACGATCCACCGTCCCCACTCGCCGATTTCGGTAATGGTGGCCTCATCGGGCGCATCGAGGTGGGGCGCGACGGCCTCACGTAGATCGCGCACGTCGAACGGCGCGTCGGCGCGGAAGTAGAGCCCGATGTCGTAGTCCGACTCGGCCGTGGCATCTCCACGGGCGCGCGATCCGCCCAGCACTACGGCGTCGATGCCCGGAACCGCGGAGAGCGCGGGCACGAGGAGTTCGATCAAGGGGTCGATCATCGGGCGGCTCCCTTCGCCATGAGGCGGCGCCCGGCCGCGCGGTCCGTCAGAATCCCGGCAGGGCCAGCGGCGGGTGGGTTACCGCCATGGCCTTGAACAGCGTGCCCATTTCGTCCGGGCCGGCGAGGCGCTCCACGGCGGCGACGATGTTCGCCTGTTCCTCGGCATTTCGGCCGGCGCCGAGCGCGCCCGCCCGTTCGGTGAGGCCCATGGCGAGAAGGAAGTCGCCCTGCGTGGTCGGTCCCAGAACCGACGCGCCCTCGGCTGTGGCAGCGGCGGCCAGACGGTCGAAATCGACGTGGGCGGTGAGGTCGCACTCGCCGGGTTCGCGCAGCGGATCGGCGTAATGGTGGGCGCGCACGGCTTGCAGCGTCTCGCCGAAGCCGCTCTTCACGTGACCGTAGTCGAAGATCAGCGCCGCGCCGCCGTGCTGCGCGAGGCGATGGGCCAGCGTGCCGACGATGGCCTCGGCCGGGCGGTTGATCTCGGCCACGGCGCCGAGCGGCGCCTCGGCGGCGCCGGCCGGCAGCAGCGCCGGATCGGGCGCGGCGGCGCCGAGGCCGAAGGCGAGGTTGCCGTTGTCGTCGAGGCCGACGACGCGCTCGCGCCAGCCGCGCTCGCTCCGGACGAACTGGCGGATCGGCAGGGCGTCGAAGAACTCGTTGGCGACGACGATCAGCGGCCCGTCCGGCAGGTCGTCGATGCGGTCGTGCCAGATGGGACTGGCGAGGCCCGTGAGGCCGGCGGCCTGTCGGCGGCGAAGCTCGGGACTGATCTCGACCAGATGGACCTCGGCGGCGCGGATGAAGCCGGGATCGACGCGGCCGGCCCGGAGCAGATCGGCCATCAGCGTACCGCGTCCGGGGCCGAGTTCGACCAGCGACAGGCGCGGCGGCCGGCCGAGCGCCTCGTAGGCGGCGACGCACCAGATGCCGATCAGCTCGCCGAACATCTGGCTGATCTCGGGCGCGGTGATGAAGTCGCCCTCGAGGCCGATGGCGGTGCGCGTGGTGTAGTAGCCGTGGTCCGGATCGGACAGGACGATGCTCATGTAGTCGGCGACGGAGATCGGGCCGACGGCGGCGATCAGCTTGCAGATCTTCTCTTCGAGCACCGTCATGACGATGGCTCCGGCCGTCGTGTCCGGCCGCCGAGCGCCAGAACGATCAGGACAACGGCGGCGACGGCGGTGACGATCGACAGGAGCATGCCCATTGTCAGGAAGTTGTCGAACAGGAAGCCGACTTGCGGGTCGGGCTCGCGCACGGTCTCGACCAGGGTGCGGGCGGCGGCATAGATCAGCCCGAAGATGCCGACCGTAAGGCCGGGCTTCTTCAGAATGCCGGCCTTCCAGATGAGCGGCGTCAGCACGGCGAAGATCAGGAGGCCTTCGAGGCCGGCTTCGTAGAGCTGACTGGGGTGGCGCGGCAGGCCGTCGGAGTTGGGGAAGATGAAGGCCCAGGGCACGTCGGTGACGCGGCCGTAGAGCTCGCCGTTGACGAAATTGGCGAGGCGACCGAGGAACAGGCCGACCGGCACGGCGGCGGCCGACAGGTCGAACACAGTCAGGACGTTGAGGCCACGCCGGCGGGCGAACAGATACTGGGCGACGGCGGTGCCGATGAAGCCGCCGTGTACCGACATGCCGCCGTGCCAGATCTGCAGGATCTCGATCGGGTTCCGGCTGTAGGCCTCGAAGTTGTAGAACAGGATGTAGCCGATGCGGCCGCCCAGCACGACGCCGAGCGTCATCCACACAAGGAGGTCGTCGATGTCGGTGGCCTTCGGACGCTTGAGGCCATCCCACAGCCGCTCGGTGTCGACCATGCGGATGATGTACCACCATCCGAAGATCAGCCCGGTCACGTAGGCGAGCCCGTACCAGCGGATGGAGACCGGGCCGAACTCGAGGAGAACGGGGCTGATCGGCGGGAAGGGCAGGGCGAGAAGTGGCATCGTGGTCCTTCTGTCGGATGTCGGCGCGGAACCCCCGAGGGTGACATCTCTCGCGAGCGAGGATTGATGGGCGTTTCCCGCCTCGTCAAGCCTGATCGAGGCTTAACTTTGGCAATCGCCCATCCGGTTCCGCCTTTGCGCCCAAATAAGGAGGTTGTCGGCCATGCGAGACTTCTCCGGGGCTTCACCCATCTTCCGCTTGAAGCGGAGGCGGCGAGGGGCCAAATAGAGGATCTGGCCCGCCATTCGGAGACGACTGCCATGACGACCGGCCCGCAGGGACGTATCTACGACGAATTCGCCAAGCTGATGAACGACGCCGCCGGCCTCGCTCAGTCGGCCGGGCGCGAAGTTTCCTCGGCCTTCCGTGCCCAGGGCGAGAAGTTCGCTTCCGAACTCGATCTCGTGCGCCGCGAAGACCTGGAAACGGTGCAGGACATCGCCACGCGCGCGCTGGCCGAGGTGGAGCGGCTGACTGCCCGCGTCGCCGAGCTGGAGAAGCGGCTTTCCCACAACGAGGCGGAGGCTGCCGCCGTCGTCGAGGGGCCGGAGAGCCCCGAAGGCGCGTGAGGGCTTCCGTTTTCATGCCCTTCCGGCTTATCCTGTCGTCAACGTGAGATTCGTGCGCTCCTGTATTTCGGATCGGCGCATGTCGGGTTGCTGCATTCCGGGGCGGTTTCGGCCGCTTCGGTGTTGTCGGTAGGCGTTTTGCGGCCACCGGCTAAAAGGTGTCGGCGTCGGCGTTCCCGCCCCGGTGCGGAGCAACGAAGGTCGACATCGGTATCGGCACACGCTGTTCCGCAGCGGCAACCCTGGAGGTCAAGATGACCCTCATCGACGTGCATCCCGAGCGAACCGCCAATCCCGTGGACGAGATCGAGCTCCTCGCCGCGCAGAACGACTGGACGTTCGAGCGCTCCGACGAGGACGAGATCGCCATCTCCATCGCTGGCGACGACACGGATTACAACGTCGCCGTCACCTGGCTCTCCGAGATCGAGGCGCTGCATGTCGCCTGCGCCTTCGATATCAAGGTGCCTGCCGCCCGCCGGAACGAGGTGACCAAGCTGCTGGCGCTGGTCAACGAGCAGCTCTGGATCGGCCATTTCGACATCTGGCAGGCCGAGGGCGTGGTCATGTACCGCAACACGCTGCTGCTCGCCGGCCAGGCGGACGTGACCAACGAACAGATGGAGGCGCTGATCGAAACGGCGGTCGACACCTGTGAACGGCACAGGCTCGCCTTCGATTTCGCGGTGCGCGGCGGCCGCAACGCCAAGGACGCGCTCGCCCTGGCGCTGATGGAAACGGTCGGCGAGGCCTGAACCTTTTCACTTTGAAGTTCGCGGGGTCCCGGCAGGTTCTGCCGGGACCTTGCTTTTTGATGGTGCTACCGCCATCGGCTGACGCAGCGGTCGCTGATATGATAGAGAGCCGCCCTTCGCGAATCCCCAGAGCATCGCGCGGAAAAGTGGAAACCGGTTTTCCGCGGAAGCGATGCGATACCAAGAAGAGAGAGCGGTGGGCGTTCCCCTGAGCGCACATCGTTCCTGAGTCCATGACAGACGATCCCGAACTCACCGCCGATATCGACGCCGACGACGCCCCGACCGCCGAGCCGCCCGAACTCGAGGACGCGGTGGAGGAAGAGGGCGGCGAGATCGACCTGTCGACGGCCGAGACGCGGCGCGGCGTCGAGGTGGTGCAGGCGATGGTGCGGCTGTTGCCCAACAGCCCGGGCGTCTATCGCATGCTGTCGGTCTCGGGCGACGTGCTCTACGTCGGCAAGGCCAAGAGCCTCAAGAAGCGGGTGACCAACTACACCCGGCTCGGCCAGTTGCCGACCCGCATCATCCGCATGGTGCAGGCGACGGCGGCGATGGAGTTCGTCGTCACCAAGACCGAGACGGAAGCGCTGCTCCTGGAAGCCAACCTGATCAAGCAGCTTCGGCCGCGCTTCAACGTGCTGCTGCGCGACGACAAGAGCTTCCCCTATATCCTGATCACCGGCGACCACGTGGCGCCGCAGCTCGTCAAGCATCGCGGCGCCCGCTCGCGCAAGGGCAGCTTCTTCGGCCCCTTCGCCTCGGCGTCGGCGGTGACGGCGACCATCAACGCCATGCAGAAGGCCTTCCTGATCCGCACCTGCTCGGACGGCGAATTCGAGACTCGGACGCGGCCCTGCATGCTCTACCAGATCAAGCGTTGTTCGGCGCCCTGCACCGGCGAGATCGACGCCGTGGGCTATGCCCGGCTCGTGGGCGAGGCCAAGGATTTCCTCTCCGGCAAGAGCCGGCAGATCAAGGAACATCTTGCCGTCGAGATGAACGCTGCCGCCGAGGCGCTGGACTTCGAGCGAGCCGCCGTCTGTCGCGATCGCCTCGCCGCGCTATCCCATGTGCAGAGCCGGCAGGGAATCAACCCGCAGGGTATCGAGGAGGCCGACGTGTTCGCCGTCCATCAGGAGGGCGGGCAGACCTGCGTCGAGGTGTTCTTCTTCCGCACCGGCCAGAACTGGGGCAACCACGCCTTTTTCCCCAAGGCCGGCGGCGCCGAAGCCGGCGAGGCGCTGTCCTCGTTCATCGCCCAGTTCTACGACGACAAGCCATGTCCGTCGCTCATCCTGGTCAGCCACGCCTTCGAAGACATGGCGCTGATGACCGAGGCGCTCACAGAGAAGGCCGGGCGGCGCGTCGAAGTGCTCCGTCCGCAGCGCGGCGAGAAGAAAGAGGTGGTCGAGCAGGCGGTGCAGAACGCCCGCGAGGCGCTGGCCCGCCGCATGGCCGATACCTCGAGCCAGCTGAAGCTCCTGGAGGGCGTTGGCCGGGTGTTCGGCCTTGCCGAGACACCTAAGCGCATCGAGGTCTACGACAACGCCCATATCATGGGCTCCAACCCGGTGGGCGGCATGATCGTCGCCGGCCCCGGCGGCTTCGTGAAGAACCAGTATCGCAAGTTCAACATCCGCTCGACCGACATCACGCCGGGCGACGATTTCGGCATGATGCGCGAGGTGATGGAGCGGCGCTTTTCCCGCCTCGTCAAGGAGCACGGCAGCCGCGCCGAGGCGCCGCGCGACGAGGACGGTTTCGGCCCTTGGCCGGACCTGGTGCTGATCGACGGCGGCGCCGGCCAGTTGTCGGCGGTGAAATCGATCATCGATGAACTCGGCATCACCGACATTCCGCTGGTGGGCGTCGCCAAGGGGCCGGACCGCGACGCCGGCCGCGAGCGCTTCTTCGTGCCGGGCCGGCCGGACTTCATGCTGCCGACCCGCGACCCCATCCTCTACTTCATCCAGCGCATGCGCGACGAGGCGCACCGCTTCGCCAACGGCAGCCATGCCGTCAGGCGGTCCAAGCAGATTTCCGAGGGCGGATTGCAGGAGATCCCCGGCGTCGGCCCGACGCGCAAGCGGGCGCTGCTCAACCACTTCGGCACGCTGAAGGAGATCGAGCGGGCGGCGCTCACCGATCTCGAAAAGGTGCCGGGCATTTCCGCCGCGACCGCCAAGGCCATCCACGACTATTTCCGTAAGGGATGAGGACCATAGGCACCGCCGGCTATCGTCAGCGCAAGAATCCGGGCACAAGCAAACTGGCTGTCTTTGAACCGTCGGCAGGGCGACCCGGCGATGCCTGGAGTTTCCGATGATGCGTCTGAAGGCTTTTGGTTTCGCTCTGCCCCTTATGCTGGTGATCGCTGGCTGCGCTTCCGTTCCCCTGAAGCAGGCTGGCACGCTGTCGTCCTACGACAGGCTTGGCGAGCCGAAGGGAAGCCTGTCGAAGGCACGGGTCTATGTCGACGGTAACGGCCTCGCCCCGTTGCAAAAGGCCCGGATCGTGCCAACGGTTTTTGCCTTTGGCGCGTTGCCTCGGATTGCGGACCCGGCGGATCGGACCCTGGTGACCAACGCCATCGATCGTGCTCTGTGTGTTGCCCTCAGCGACAGATACCAGATGGTGCCGACCGCCCAGCGGGCCGATCTCACTGTGCGGGCCGTTGTCACTGATATCGTGCCGACCGACAAGGCGATGGCGGGTGTTTCGGCCGTGGTGTCGCTCGGAAGCGGCTTTGTTCTGCCCGTGGGCATTCCGCGTCTTCCGATCGGATTGGGTGGGCTTGCGGTCGAAGCGGAAGCGGTTGACGGCGCCGGGGTGCAGCGCGCCGCAATCGTGTGGGCGCGCGGCGCCAACTCCATCCAGGACGATCCGCTGGTGTCCGAGGTCGGGGACGCCTATGGCATGGCCGCCAGTTTCAGCAACGAGTTTGCGCGGTTGCTGGTGCTCGGCAAGGAACCACCAGACCTGGACCTTGCGCTACCGTCGGGACAGCGGCTGAAATCATGGTTCGGCGGCAATCCGAAATATCCGGCCTGCGACGCATTCGGTCGCGCTCCTGGGCTTGCGGGCGTCGTTGCCGGCAAGTTCGGCGCCCCGCCTGAGTGGACGGACAAAGGTTCGGCACCTGCCGCCCAGCAATGACGGGGTCGGCGGGAGCGCGGAAGCGCTCCAGGATCATGCTTGGTAAGCCTCGTCCTTTCGAGCCTCGTATCGCTCCGATCGGATGATGCTCTACAGAAGGCTCGCAGCCACGTTGATCGCCAGGGCCAGGATGGCGGTGTTGAAGAAGAAGGCCAACACCGAGTGAGCCAGAGCCACGCGGCGGATGCGCGGCGAGGCGATGGCGACGTCGGCCGTCTGGGCGGCGACGCCGATGGTGAAGGCGAAATAGGCGAAGTCCCAATAGCCGGGTTCCTCGATGCGGTCGGGGAAGATCAGGCCCGGCTTTTCCTTGAGATACCCCTCCCTGAGATAGAAGTCGTGGGCGTAGTGCAGGGCCATGATGGTGTGGACGAACAGCCAGCTCATCAGGATGGTGAGCGCGGCGATTCCCGCCCGCCAGAAGCGGAAGGGATCGCCGGCACCGGCCTGCAAGAGCTCGGCGCCGATGGCGACGAGGCTCGACAGCGTCGCCGCCATCGACAGGAGGATGATCGTCCATTCGCCCTCGTCGTGCTGGGCGGCGCGGCGGCGCAGTTCATGGACGTCGGAGCCGATCATCATGTGCCAGGTGGTGGCAAGATAAAGGGCGACGCCGGCGTCCCAGCCGATCAGAAGGCGGCTTTGCACTGTGATGCTGGTCGGAAGCAGCAGGCCGGCGATGCCGCCGAGCGCGGCGGCGGCGATGAGGCGCGGCCGGATGCTGAGGGCGTGAAGGCCCCGGCGCAGAAGGGAACGACGGATCTTGCGGCCTTCCTCGACGGGCATGCTGGCTCTCCCGGCTACGAGCGGTCGGCTCAGCTATAGCAGGTCCGTCGGGTGGGAGCGCAGATTTGCGAGGCTGTCCGACGTTGCCGGGGTCAGGGCGCGGCCGTCCGCGTCTGGCTGATCAGAAGGTCGCGCGTCTCGGCCCGCTCGGCGATGGCGACGCCGGTGAGGTCGGCCAGCCAGGCACCGTCCGCCGCGAGACGGACGGCGGCCAGCGCCAACGTGCCGTCGGTGTCCCGGTGCCGATCCTGGCGGGCCTGAATCCACTCCGACCACAGGCGCCTCGGTTGCGGGTCGGTCAGCATCGAGATCGACAACGCCGCCCAGATGGCGCCGTCGGCTTCCGGCGCCATGTCGAAGACCGAGGCGACATAGGCGCGGGTGAAGGCGCCGAACGGTTCGGGATCGGCGGCGATCCGGGCGTCGAGATCGCGATCCAGCGCGTCGAGCAGATCGGCGAAGACCGCGTCGATCAGCGCCTGCTTGCTCGGAAAATGGTGCAGCAGGCCCCCCTTGGTGACGCCCGCCGCTTCGGCGACCGCCTGTACCGTCACGGCGGCGAGTCCGTGCTCGACGGCCAGTTTGGCCGCGTGGTCCAGCAGCGCGCGCTGGACGAGCTCGGGCTGCTTCTTGCGCCGATAGCCGGTTTCGGGGTGGTCCGCGTCCATCTCAGTGGACCGCGCTGTGCGACATGGTGTTGAGGACGACGGCCCCGAGCACGATCAGGCCCATGCCGACCATTGCCCAGGTGTCGAGGGCCTGGCGGAAGACGAGGACGCCGACGGCGGCGGTCAGCACGATGCCGACGCCGCTCCAGATCGCATAGGCAATGGCGAGCGGAATCGCCTTCAGCGCCTGCGACAGGAAGAAGAAGGCGGCGGCGAAGCAGATGGCCATACCGATCGTGGGCAGCGTTTTGGAGAACTGCTCGCTCTTTTGAAGCAGGGACGAGCCCGTTACTTCCGAGACGATGGCAAGCGCGAGATAGCCGTAGGCGGCCAGTGGTGGATTCATGATGGCTCCTGAAAACGGTCCGAAAGATACCGAATGGTCGGTTTCTTTTCAAGCGCCATCGCGGCCTTCGTTCAAGTGGGCTCGCGCAGGTGATGGCTTCACGCCACGGTGATCGCCGAACTCTCGACCGGCGCGTTTCTTCCGCGTTCCGACCCTTGCCCTCGGGAAAGCATCGTGCAATGTCATTGGCGGATCAACAGATGTCGGCGCCATGAAATTCGTTTGGTCCCTGCCCAATATTCTCACCTACCTCCGCATCGTCGCCGTTCCGGCGGTGGTCGCCGCCTTCTACCTGGAAGGCGATACGGGGCGCTGGCTGGCCTTCGGCCTGTTCGCGGCCGCGTCGATCACCGACTATTTCGACGGCTATCTGGCCCGGCTGTGGAAGCAGCAGTCGACGCTCGGGCGCATGCTCGATCCGATCGCCGACAAGCTTCTGGTGTCGGTCTGCCTGTTGGTGCTCACCTATCACGGCACCATCGGCGGCTTCTCGCTGTGGGCGGCGGTGATCATCCTGATGCGCGAGATCTTCGTCTCGGGACTCCGGGAGTTTCTCGCCGATCTCAAGGTCAGCGTGCCCGTCACGCGCCTTGCCAAGTGGAAGACGACGCTGCAGCTGATCGCCATCGGCATCCTGTTGCTGGGACCGACCGGCGACAAGCTGGTGACCGGCATCACCGAGCTCGGCATCGCCATGCTTTGGACAGCGGCTCTCGTCACGCTCTACACGGGCTACGACTACTTCCGCAGCGGCGTGGTCTACCTGATGGAGGAGAGCCATGAGCCGTGAGCCAGTGCTGATCCGCTATTTCGCCTGGGTGCGCGAGCGCATCGGCCTGTCCGAGGAGCGACTGGCGCTGCCGGAAACGGTGAAGACGGCCGGCGATCTGGTCCGCTGGCTGTCGGAGCGCGGCGAAGCCTATGCCTTTGCCTTCGAGGCGCCCGAGACCATTCGCGTCGCCGTCGACCAGTTGCATATCGAGCAGGATGAGCCGTTGGGCAATGCCCGCGAGATCGCCCTGTTCCCGCCCATGACCGGCGGTTGACGCCATGAACGCCGCGACCCCGCGCATCACCGTCCGCGTCGGGCCCGACGACTTCGACGTCGGCGCCGAGATCGACGCCTTGCAGGCCGGAGACCCCGCCGTCGGCGCGGTGACCAGTTTCGTCGGCTATTGCCGGGACGAGGGCGGCCGTCTCTCTGCGTTGGAGCTGGAATACTATCCCGGCATGGCCGAGGCGGAGATCGGCCGCGTGGTGAGCGAGGCCGTCGCCCGCTGGCCGCTTCTCGCCGTCACCGTCATCCATCGCGGCGGCCGCATCAAGCCGGGCGAGCGCATCGTGCTGGTCGTCGTGTCGTCAAGCCACCGCGACGCGGCCTTTGCCGCCTGCGACTACGTGATGGATTTCCTCAAGACCCGCGCCCCCTTCTGGAAGAAGGAGCATCCGGCCGACCGCAGCGAGGGCGGCTGGGTGGAAGCCAAGGCCCACGACGACGCGCGGGCCGAGCGGTGGGGCGACAAGGGTTAGGAGCTTGCCTCGTCAGGCTTTGCCGCAGCGGCCGATTTCGGCACGTAGCGGACTCCATCCAGGTCCTTGAAGTGTGCATCGCAAGTCAGGAGGTCGGCCTCGAATAGCTGCGCTGTCGCGTATACGATGGCGTCGGCCGTTGCCAGCTTGTGTCGCAGCCCGATCTCGGCGGCTGCCAGAGCAATGTCGGTGTCAAGCGGAACGACGATGCACTTCTGGCTGAAGGCGGCCACGTCTTCGGCCAGGCTCTCTCCTGCGGTGCGCAGAAGAAATTTCGCCATTTCGAGCTGCACGATGGTCGGAACCAGCCACTCATGGCGGGGCGGGAGCTCGGCGGCAATGAGTTGCCCTGTCGTGGAGCCACTCATGTACTCGAGCCATGCGGATGTGTCGACGACGCGCATCAGTAACGGTCGTTACGGTCGCGGTAATCCTGAACGTCCACGCCGGCCAGCGTACCGGCGAGATCTTCGACCTTCGGCACGGGAACGAGAAGGACGCCGGAGCCCTTGGGGATAAATGCGAACTCTTGGCCCGGCTTCCACTTCCGTGCGTTTCGGACGCCCTTCGGGATGGAAATCTGGAACTTTGATGAGAGAGTGGCGGTGTCGGACATTGGCAGCATCCGCGATCGATCGACTATCGGTAAGACAGTATCACCGATAGCCCTGTTCCTGTAGGTGCCAAGGCCCACGACGACGCGCGGGCCGAGCGGTGGGGCGACAAGGGTTAGGAGCTTGCCCTGATCAGCTTGGCCGGGTCGCCGAACTTGCCGTCGCGATAATCGGCATAGGCCTGCCGGATCTCGTCCTCGCTGTTCATCACGAAGGGGCCATGCGCCACCAACGGCGCATCGATCGGCGTGGCATGGCCGAACAGCAGCACGGCGTCGTCGGCCGCAGCGACGATGAAGGTGTCGTCATCGTCGGTCAGTTCCACGAGATGGTACTTGTCGACCTGCGTGCCGGCGATGTCGACCCGGCCGGCGACGACGTAGAGGAAGACGTGCCGCCCCTTTTCGGCCTGAAGGGCGGCCTTGGCGCCGGCCTTCAGCTCCACCCAGGACATGAAGACGTCCGTCAGCGACTTGATCGGGCCGGTCGCCCCGCCGAACTCGCCGGAGACCAGGTTGAGCGTGCCGTTGCCGGCGGCGATCGACAGGGCGGGAATGTCGGCCCGCTGCACGCCGGTATAGCGCGGCTCGGTCATCTTCAGCGACGGGGGCAGGTTGACCCAGAGCTGCAGGATTTCCATCGGCCCGCCTTCGCGCTTGAAGGCCTCCGGCGACAGCTCGGCGTGGACGAGGCCCGAGCCGGCCGTCATCCACTGCACGCCGCCGGCCTCGATGATGCTCTCGTGGCCGCCGGTGTCGAGATGGGAGAGACTCCCCTCGAGGATGAAGGTCACCGTTTCGAAGCCGCGGTGGGGGTGCGGGCCGAAGGGCAGGCCGCGATTGCCGGGCGGATAGGTCTGCGGACCGTGGTGGTTGAGGAACAGGAAGGGATCCACCTGCTCGACGTCCGGTCCCGGCAGCGGCCGGCGGGTGACGAGATCGGCGATGTCGTCGCGATAGGCAGGGTGGACGGCGAGAACGCTACGCATGAGGGGCCCTTCCGGCTGGCTACGCAGTTCCGCCTAATATAGGCCACAATCCAAATCCGGCAACTCGCCGTTTCCACGCGTCAACCGGCAAGGCGACACGCGGCGCCGGCTTGTCCGGGCGAGAGGATGGGCGGGAGGCTTTGGTGGAGAAAGGTCTCGGCACGGGGCGCCAAGACAGCTATGAGGCTTGTGCGGTGCTCCGCGGAAGGCGGATTGACCGGCGCGGGCCGGAAGGAGAGGGCGATATGCAAGACGTGATGCGGTCCGGCTCGAAGAAGATCGCCCTGAGACTCCTGCCGCTGCTTTGTCTCGGCTACGTGGTCGCCTATCTCGACCGCATCAACGTCAGCTTTGCCGCCCTTCAGCTCAACGAGGATCTCAGCCTGTCGCCGGCCGCCTATGGTCTCGGCGCGGGGCTGTTCTTTGCCGGCTATGTGCTGTTCGAGGTGCCGAGCAACCTCATTCTGCGGCGCGTCGGGGCGAAGGTGTGGATCTCGCGGATCATGATCAGCTGGGGCCTGATCTCCGCGCTGACGGCCTTCGTTCACAACGAGACCACGTTCTATCTCTGCCGCTTTCTGCTGGGCATCGCGGAAGCGGGCTTCCTGCCGGGCGTCATTCTCTACCTCAATCAGTGGCTCTTGCCGCAGGACCGCGCCCGGGCGCTGTCCGTGCTCGCCTCCTCGACGGCGGTGGCGGGGCTGGTGGGCAGCCCGTTGTCGATGTGGCTGCTCGGCATGGACGGCCTTTGGGGCTTGCGCGGCTGGCAATGGCTGTTCGTTCTCGAGGGCATACCGGCGGTCCTCCTCGGCGTGGCCATTCTCCTGGCCTTGCCGAACAGGCCGACGGTGGCGAAATGGCTGACGGATGCGGAGAAGTCCGCTCTGCAAGGCGCGCTGGACAGGGAAGCGGGATATCTGGAGCTTCACCACTTCAATCGGCTCGGGCCGAGCCTGTTCTCGACAGTCGCCCTTCTGGGGCTCGTCTATTTCTGCATGGTGCTGGGCATGTATGGCGTGGCCTTCTGGATGCCGCAGATCCTGAAGGACATCCTCGGCGGCGCGGATCTGTCGCTGCTCGGCTGGTATAACGCCATCCCCTTCCTGGCGGCCGTTGTCGGCATGCTGGCGATCGGCTGGAGCTCCGACCGCCTCGGCGAGCGAAAGCTGCATGTGATCGGCTCGCTCATCCTGGCCGCCGCCGGCTGCGTTCTCGCCGGCAAGGCAACCGGGCTCCTCGGAAGTATCGCCGCGTTGTCGCTGGCGTTGATCGGGCTTTGGTCGGTGATCGGGCCCTTCTGGGCGTTCGCCACTGCGCGCATGGGCGGTCTGGCGGCGGCCGTCGGCGTGGCGCTGATCAACTCGATCGGTAACACCGGCGGCTTTTTCGGGCCGTATGTCATGGGATGGCTGAAGAGCGCGACCGCCGACTATCGGGTCGGGCTCTACGTGCTGGCGCTCGTCCTTGTCCTCGGCGTGGTCTCGATGGCTCTGGTGCGCGGCGGCAAGCCGGCTTTGACTGCCGTCAAAGCCTGATAGGGGCCCATTCGTCAGCCTGCCCCCACCGGTCGAGGACGCTGGCGATGCGCTGTTCAAAACGCGTCACCCGCTCGGCTGTCGGCTTCTCGGCCGAGTGCAGCGACAGCATGTTGAAGCGGACGCCACGAGCGCAGGCGCCGAGGATGGCGATACGGAGGATGCGCCGCACCGGCTGCCACAGCACCAGCGTGTCGATCCACCAGGGCGAGCCGAGCGTGGTGATCGCCAGCACGCGGGCAAGCTTGAGGTGCGGCTTGATGGGACCGAAGTTGCTGGCGTGATCGAAGGCGATCCCAGGCGACCAGACGCGGTCGAACCACCCCTTCAGGATGGCCGGAAAGCCGTACCACCAGGTGGGAAACACCAGCACGAGCGCTTCCGCCCCCGTCAACCGTGCCGCTTCGCCTGCGACCGCCGACGCATCGAAGCTGCCGGCGTAGTAGCTCCGGCGTTCGTCCTCGCTCAGTGCGGCGCCGAAGCCGTTACCGTAGAGATCCTCGACCGTCACGTCATGACCGGCCGCCTCGAGCCGCTCGATGGTGAAACGAGCCAGCGACCGGCAGAGGCTGTCCGGCAGGGGGTGGGCGACGACGACAAGGCATTTCATGGGGAAGACTCTGAACGCAGAAGGACTGCGCCAGCTTGGCATGTGCGGCAGGCCGCGCCCACCCGATTTCGATCAACGGCTCGGTTGCAATACTTAACCGAGCCGCAGGAGGCATCTTTCCTAACGGAATCAAACAAATATTTACCGCGCCCGACGACCATCCGGCAGTTGAACCTGAAGGAATGGTGCACCCATGTCTCTACTGTCCGAAGCCGGCAAGGCTCGTATCGGCCTCTATCTTCTGGACGGCGTCCAGGACGCGGACAGGGCCGCCCTGGCTCCGGTCGTCAGGTCGATCATCGACGAGGCGCTCGCCTTCAATCTCAGCTGGACGCCCACCAAAGCCACCGCGTTCCGGGCGTCCTTCGAGACGCATGGCGCGGCGCTGACGGCCAAGGCCAAGCACTATACGCTGCGTCTGTTCGAAGCGCCGCTGGATGGCGACTTCGAGACCGATAGTCTGGAAAGAGTGAAGTTCGAGCGGTCCTGCGGTTTCGACTTCCGCTACCGCGTGGCGCTGAAAAGCGCACTGATGAGCCATGGCATCGCGGCGATCGGCAAACGCTTCCGCTGGAATGGCGTCAAGGCGGCTCATTTCATCGACGTCTACACCCGCCTGCTGCAGCTCGATGCAGCGATGGCGATCGCTTTGCACGTGCAGATCGACGGGGAGGCGGCCAAGAGCACGGCCAGCCAGTCGGGCGACGTTCTGACCAACTTCGGCTCGACCATCGACAGGTTGCGCAACTCCATCAACACGGTTGCCAAGGACCTGGGGTCGACCACCGAGGCTCTGCAAAGCCTGTCCAGCCGGGTATCGAGCGACGTCAACAGCGCCACCCGCTCGTCGGAGGGTGCGAGCCATTCGATCGGTTCGACGGCGGCGACCACGGAGGAGCTGTCGGCGTCGATCGTCGAGATCGGCACGCAGGCCAGCGAGAGCGCCAGCCTGGCCGCGAAGGCCGTTTCCGAGACCATGGCCAGCCGCGAGGCAATCCTCTCGCTGGAAGAGACCGTGGAGCGTATCGGTTCCTTCGTCGGGCTGATCACCAACATTGCTTCCCAGACCAATCTTCTGGCGCTCAACGCCACCATCGAGGCTGCTCGCGCCGGCGAGGCCGGCAGGGGCTTTGCCGTCGTGGCGCAGGAAGTGAAGCAGCTGGCGTCGCAGACCGCCCAGGCCACCGACGAGATCGGCAAGCAGATCGGCCTCATCCAGGAGGCGACAAAGCGTTCGGCCGAGGTAACGGAGGAGACCGCCAAGGTGGTGGCGGCGATTTCCGAGAAGTCGCAGATGGTGTCGGAAGCGGTGGAAGCGCAATCGACGGCGACCCACGAGATTGCCGAGGCGACCAACAGCGCGGTGCGTCACTCCGGCAACATGACCGACGTGTTGCGCGCCATCGAGGCGGCGGTCAACGAAACCAGCGTCATGGCCGATCGCGTCCGGTCGATTTCCGAACTCTTGACCGGCCATACCGGCGAACTCGACAGGGCCGCCGAGGAAATCATCGGCGCGACTCGCGATCTCGGCAAGGTTCGCGAACTGAAGCTGCGCTGATCGGCCGTCAGTCCGGCTGGTCGGAGCTCCGCTGGAGCCGACCCAGATAGCTCTTCAGCAGAGTGTCGAGCATCGCCCGTTCCGGCTCCGACAGCGTCGATACCAGCCGGTGCTGGTTCTCGACATGGGCCGTCACGGCCTCGTCGATCAGGGCGAAACCCTTGTCGGTGAGCGACACGATCATGCCGCGCCGGTCGTCAGGGTTCTGGCGTCGTTCGACCAAGCCAGCCTTGGCCAATTGATCGATGCGGTTGGTCATGGTGCCGGAGCTGATCATCATCTGCTCCATCAACTCGCCCGGCGACAGGCTATGGGGCGGGCCTGACCGCCGCAGCGTCGCCAGCACGTCGAAGCCCGAACTGTTCAGGCCGAAGCGGGCGAATACCTCTTCCTGCCGGCGGGACAGCAGCTCCCGCAGCCGGCCCAGCCGCCCGATCAGCGCCATCGGCTCCACGTCGAGGTCGGGTCGCTCGCGGTTCCATTGGGCAATGATCTTGTCGACGCCATCCATGGGAGAAGTGTCATCACGGAATTATCTTGACGTCAAGATTTCTCCAATTATCTTGACGTCGAGATAAATGGAGTGACCCATGCACCGGCTGTCCGACGTCGTCCTCACCGCCTTGGCCCCTCTGATCTGGGGTAGCACCTATATCGTGACGGTCACCTTTCTGCCGGGGCTCGATCCGCTGCTGGTGTCGCTCCTCCGGGCGTTGCCGGCCGGCCTGCTGTTGCTACTGCTCACCCGGCAACTGCCGACCGGCGTCTGGTGGCCGCGCGTCTTCCTGCTCGGGGCGCTGAACTTCTCGTTCTTCTGGTGGATGCTGTTCATTGCTGCCTATCGGCTGCCGGGCGGCGTCGCCGCCACGGTGGGGGCAATCCAGCCGCTGGTCGTCGTGTTCCTGGCGCGTTTGCTGGTGGGAACGCCGATCATGTCGGTTTCCATCGCCGCTGCGGTGGGTGGCGCGCTCGGTGTCGGCCTTCTGATCCTGAAGCCAAGCGCCACGCTCGATGCGATGGGCATCATGGCAGGGCTGGCGGGTGCGCTTTCCATGGCGTTGGGCACCGTGCTGACGCGACGCTGGCAGCCGCCGGTGCCACTTCTGACCTTCACGGCCTGGCAGCTGACGGCCGGCGGCATCCTGCTGTTGCCGGCGTTGTTCTGGAACCTGCCGGCGCTTGCCGTCTTCACCACCGACAACCTGATCGGCGTCGCCTATCTCGGCCTGATCGGCGCCGGCCTCACCTATGTCCTGTGGTTCCGGGGCATCGCCCGGCTCAACCCCAACCTCGTGGCCCAACTCGGCTTCCTGAGCCCGGTGACGGCGGTGGCGCTCGGCTGGCTGTTCAGGGACGAGACGCTGTCGCTCGCGCAGTGGCTCGGCATCGCCCTGATCTTCGGCAGCATCCTCTTGGGGCAGAGGGGGATGAGGCGGAGGTAGGCAGGGTAGGAAGGCCAAGAGAGATCGGAGCGCGTCTTATGGAGTTGCGTCCTGAAGGAGGTCCTTTAGTTCGTCCGGCACCTCCCTGGCCGCCGTTTGCAACGCCTTCCAGGTGTCGGGTGGGTTCCCTTGTTCGAGCATGGCCTTGAACACTGCATATGGATCCGACCTGCTGCCTCTGGCTCTCAGGGTGGTCTCGTCATTCACCCAGGCGAACACAATGATGCGGCTGGCGCTGTCGTAACGGAAGAACAGCCTGAAGCGTTGTCCGAACTTTGCTCTGGACCAGTGGCGGTAGTCCGGCCCCATAGTGTTGCCGATCCGGTGATCCGTATGTCCAGGATCCTGAGGGATGACCTGCAGCACCAGTTTGGCGATGGACGCGAACACGCGGACGTTGGCGTTGGAACGAAAGCCTGTGGGGTCGGCGGCGCGCGCCCGTTTGACCGCGTCGGCCAGCGTCTTGATCTGGCCGAGCATCATGTCATGGAAAAGCAGTGTCCAGCCGTTGACGATCAAAGGCACACGTCACCTTCGATCGGCTCGTTCAGATCGACCTCGACGTCCTTGAGGGCGGACTGGAGGCTTTCAAGCAGATCGTCGGATAGCGTTCCGACATGGCCTTCCGTGGCAAGATCGTTGGCAATCAGGCGCAGGAAGGATTCTATGGCCGGATCGCTGTGCTCGGCTTCCACCTGTTCGATGGTGATACGACGGCCTTCCGCGCGGACGATGATTTGTCCGCCCTCGGCGACTCCCAGAAGTTGTCGCACGACGAGCGGGAGGGTTGTTTGTCCCTTCCTGGTCACCGCGCAGGTTTTCTCGATGACGGCGGGCGCGTTCATAACTCGTCTCCTTTGCCTTGGTCGGAAAGGTAGGGAATTCTCATTACCGCGTCAAGGATACAGAATATGCTCTTCGGCCCATCTCTACCTTCTTAGGTTAGGAAGGGTACGCTCTCGGCCGGCAGCTCCAGAATGAGGCCCCGACGCCGCTGTTCAGGCTGCTTCCTGGCTCAGGACGTCCAGCAGACTGGGGTCACGATCAAGCAGGCGTAGAAGGTTGCTCATCGCTTGACTGACCAGAACATCGCCGGCTTCGTATTTCTGGAAAGCGGCGGGGCCGCCGCCAAGCCGGGCCGAAGCGTCCCGCTGACTGAGTTTCAGCTTGCGGCGTATGCGTCTGACATCGGACGGCTCCAACAGCCCGCTGGCGCGCGCCTTCAGGACCGTCATCGCCCGATGATAGGCGGTCTGGCCGGCCTTGTCGAAGATGGCGTCTTCCTCGTCCTCACCATACCAGCCAGGCATGTCGACCGTCAGGCTGCGGCCGCCGAAGGTGAACGTCGTCGGGCGGACGCCAAAGGTCAGGGGACGACCCGTCTCGGGAGAAATCATGGTGTCCATGGCGCAACCCTCAAGTTTCATTCCTTCGCCTTGAACGACAAGAGGTGAAAGGCGGCGAGCTTACCGTCGGTGAACTTCACATAGACGACGCCGGCTGAGGACGGCACATGATAAACATCCTGCCATTGGCGAAGATCGAAGTTGGAGGTCGTCGACTTGTAGAAGTGACGCGCCTCCATTGTTCCGATCACCTGCCGGATATCGTCCATGTCGAAACCGAGATCGGCCGCCCCCGCAAGAGCAACTCGCGTAACGAAGAAGCCGTCAGCTGAGCTTGCCGCTCTCTTGAAAGCGGCCAAGTCGTGCGAAGGCTTTCGCTTATCGTTCATGACAATGAATATACCATAATGGTACCAAAATACACAACTCCCGGACACTGGGCATCCAACGGCCGACGTCCGAGTTAGGTCGATGGGACGATCGTTCCCTGGTGAAACAGCATCTGCCAGCGGCCATCGATCAGCTTCCAGATCGAGCTGCGAAGTGTGACTCTTGCCGCTGCTCCTCCGGGGAGATGGCGACTGCTTCGGTAGGTTACGAGGACAACATCGGACGCGATGGGACGGGCAGTGAAATCATGCACATCCGGCGCGAGGGCGGCCTCCGCGATGGACTCCTCGACCAATGCCTCGATGATCGAGGCCTTGTCGTAGACCCTGCCCGAACTGCCGAACTCGGTGAAGTCATCGGCAAGGAGGGCGTGTACGGTGTCCGGCGAGCGCCTGACCTCGGGGCGATGCAGCTTCTGTTCGAGGATGCGAAAGAAGTCTGCGTCGGGAACATCCTGCGCCATCTTCATCCTCTCGCCATGCCCCCAGGGGGGACTACTTCCCCCAGCGTCCCTTCTTCTTTCCCGCGACCGTGCCCGCCGCCGTGCTGGGCGGCGGGCGCTTGGGCGGTTCGCTGCCCATCGGTACTTCGGTGCGGCCGACGGTCATCTCGTCGAGGCTGTTCTTGCGGACGCGCGACGGCGGGGTGTTGGCGGACTTGCCGTATTTCTTGCCGCCCCCGAAGCCGCCGCCGGCGGCGTCGACGTCGCTCTGGCGGGCCATCGGGTCTTCGGCGATGGTCAGTTCGGCGGCCTGCAAGCGCTTCAGTTCGTCGCGCAGGCGGGCCGCTTCCTCGAACTCCAGGTCGGCGGCGGCCTTGCGCATCCGCTGTTCCAGGTCGGCCATGTAGGCCTTGAGGTTGTGGCCGATCAGTTCGCCTTCCTCGGCGAGGCCGGTGTCGACGCGGACGTGATCCTGCTCGTAGACCGAGTTCAAGACGTCGCCGATGGACCGCTTGACGCTCTCCGGCGTGATGCCGTGCTCGGTGTTGTAGGCCACCTGCTTCTCGCGGCGGCGGTTGGTCTCGGCGATGGCCCGCTCCATCGAACCGGTCATGTTGTCGGCGTAGAGGATGACCTTGCCGTCGACGTTACGCGCCGCTCTGCCGATGGTCTGGACCAGCGAGGTCTCCGACCGCAGGAAGCCTTCCTTGTCGGCGTCGAGAATGGCGACCAGCGCGCACTCGGGAATGTCGAGGCCTTCGCGCAACAGGTTGATGCCGACCAGCACGTCGAAGGCGCCGAGGCGCAGGTCGCGCAGGATCTCGATGCGCTCCAGTGTGTCGATGTCCGAGTGCATGTAGCGGACCTTCACGCCCTGCTCGTGCAGGTATTCGGTGAGATCCTCGGCCATGCGCTTGGTGAGCACGGTGACCAGCGTGCGGTAGCCGGCATTGGTCACCTGCCGCACTTCGCCGAGGAGATCGTCGACCTGGGTGCGGGCCGGGCGGATCTCCACCGGCGGGTCGATCAGGCCGGTGGGGCGGATCACCTGCTCGGCGAACACGCCGCCCGACTGGTCGAGCTCCCAGCCGCCGGGGGTGGCGGAGACGCAGACGGTCTGCGGCCGCATGGCGTCCCACTCCTCGAAGCGCAGCGGGCGGTTGTCCATGCAGGAGGGCAGGCGGAAGCCATATTCGGCCAGCGTCGCCTTGCGGCGGAAGTCGCCGCGATACATGGCGCCGATCTGCGGCACGGTGACGTGGCTTTCGTCGATGAAGACGAGGGCGTTGTCGGGCAGGTATTCGAACAGCGTCGGCGGTGGCTCGCCGGGCGCGCGTCCCGTCAGATAGCGCGAGTAATTCTCGATGCCGGCGCAAGCGCCGGTCGCCTCCATCATTTCCATGTCGAAGGTGCAGCGCTGTTCGAGGCGCTGTGCCTCGAGAAGACGACCGTGGGCGTTGAGCTCGACGAGGCGGTCGCGCAGCTCCGCCTTGATCGACTTGATGGCCTGGGCCAGCGTCGGCTTGGGCGTCACATAGTGCGAGTTGGCGTAGATCTTGACGAACTTCATGTCGGCCGACTTGTGGCCGGTCAGCGGATCGAACTCGGTGATCGCCTCTACCTCGTCGCCGAACAGCGAGATGCGCCAGGCGCGATCCTCCAAGTGGGCCGGGAAGACTTCGATGGTGTCGCCGCGCACCCGGAAGGTGCCGCGGGCGAAGCCGACGTCGGCGCGCTTGTATTGCAGCGCCACGAGGTCGGCGAGGAGCTGCCGCTGGTCGATGCGGTCGCCGACTTCCAGGCCGAAGGTCATGGCGGTGTAGGTCTCGACCGAGCCGATACCGTAGATGCAGGAGACCGAGGCGACGATGATGACGTCGTCGCGTTCGAGCAGGGCGCGCGTCGCCGAGTGGCGCATGCGGTCGATCTGCTCGTTGATGGTCGATTCCTTCTCGATATAGGTGTCGGTGCGCGGAACGTAGGCTTCCGGCTGGTAGTAGTCGTAGTAGGAGACGAAATACTCGACGGCGTTGTCCGGGAAGAAGCTCTTGAACTCGGAATAGAGCTGGGCGGCCAGCGTCTTGTTGGGCGCGAGGATCAGGGCGGGGCGGTTGGTGGCGGCGATGATGTTGGCCACCGTGAAGGTCTTGCCCGAGCCGGTGACGCCGAGCAGCACCTGCGTCTTGTCCTGCTGCTCGATGCCGGCGAGGAGGTCGGCGATGGCGGTGGGCTGGTCGCCCTTCGGCTCGTAGGCCGACGACAGCTTGAAGGTGATGCCGCCTTCCGATTTCGGTGGACGCTCCGGCCGGTGCGGCACCCAGGGCTGGCCGTCGCGGAAGATGTCGCGGCCCTTCTGGATCATCTCTTCCAGCGCCTTGACCGTGGCCGTGACGCCGCCGAGCGGCATCGCCTGCGCCTCTTCCATCGACACCGACATGCCGGCGACGGGATTGAGGCCACCGGCGGCGCGCACCTTGGGATCGGTGGAGCCGCCCAGCGAGCCGCCGCGCGACGACTTGCGCGACGTCAGCTCGGCCTTGGCCTTGCGCTTGCCCGGCTTGACGACGGTTTCCTCGACGACGCGCGACTCTGTTGGCTTGGGCTTTTCGGCGTCGTCGGAGACGTCCTTCAACCAGTCCGAGAAGGACCCCGTCATCGGCGTTCCCTCGAACGGCGCTTGCGGCATCTCGGAGAAACCGGGCGCCGGATCGGTGTCGGGGGTGGAGGCGGGCTTGCGGGGAGGCATGGGCGGACTCGTCGTTATCCTGAGCGAACGGAGACCTTATCACATCCACTGCGGTCAGAGCATGGCAGCAGGGCGACAGGTGCCGGCGCTTCGTCTACGATCTCCTTACGCTTCGCAAATGGAAGGCGATGCCCGGGCAAGCCGCTGGGCTGATCACCGAGCGAGACCTCCGGCGGTGACCGTCGCAGAGATCGACGCGGATGCGAGAGCGGGCCTTGCGCAAACTCCTGTCGAAGCGGCTGCGCAAGATGACGCTGCTCTATGGTCCGATACACCTTGCCCGCCGCGCCTTCGACTGAAGGCCGGGGCCGTCAGTCGTTGCGGCAAACGCCGTTCACCCACTTGCAGGGCGCGCCGGGCTTGCCGACGGCGCTGCCATATTTCGGCTTGGCGTCGGCCGGCGCCGCCGGCTGGGCGGAACTGGCGGACGATTGGCCGGTCGCGCCGGTTTGTGGCGTGGTGGACGGCTGGGTGACGGTGGGCGGGGGCGTCGAAGGTTGAGTTGCCGGCGGGGTGCTGGCAACCACCGGCGGCGCGGTCTGGACGCGCGGCTTTGACGGGTAGACGCCGACGTCCGGCTGGGGCAGGTCCGGCATCGGCGGGGCGGCCACCACCGGTGGCCGGTAGACGTAGCCCGGCGGCGGCTCGATGTAGACCTCGCCCTGATAGACATCCGGTGGCGCCCATTCCGGCTCGCGGTAGACGGGTGGCGGATTGGTGTAGACCTGCGGTTCGCGATAGATCGGTGGCGGCGTCAGAACCGGTGGCCGCAGGATGCGTCGTTCGGGCGACCAGTTGCGAACGGTGCCGAGATACCGCGAGGCTATCCAGCCTCGCGTCCGACCGTAGCCGACGTCACACCAGTTCTCATCGTCGAGACAGCCGTAGATCTCGACCGGTGCGCCGGGCGGCAGCACCATGATGGCATAGTATTGCGCGCCCGGGCCGGTGCGGAGATTGACGGCGGCCAGCACTTCGGCCGGCGCGGCCAGCGCGCCGGTCGTCGAGGAGATCAGGCAGGCCAGGCCGAGCATCGTGGCCAGACGTCGCATCCTCATCGTGTTCCATCCTCGATCATGGCGTGGCCCATTGCGAGCCACGATCGCTCAACCTGTTTCAGCGGCCCCAGTCCCGACGATCCCAATCGCGATGGTCGCGATCGCGGCGCCAGTCGGGAGCGGGACGTTCCTGACGCGGACGATGTTGATACCACGGACGATGGGCATAGTGGTTGTCCCAATAGCCGAAATTGAAGGTCAGGAACGGCACCGAGGAATTGGGGCGCGGACGATAGGCTGGGCCGCGGTAGAAGGTGGAGAGGTAGCGCGACGATACCCAGCCGCGTTCGCGACCGTAGGAGACATCGCACCAGGTGTAGCCCTGCAGGCAGCCGTAGAGCTTCACCGGCGCACCGGCCGGCAGCACGAGGATCGGGTAATACTGGGTTCCTGGACCGGCTCGAAGGTTGACGTTGGCGGTCACACGGGCGGACGCGGCGGAGGCAACCGACGGCGCCGCGATGGTCGCGGCGGCAAGCACGGCAATCGTCAGCAAGGGCTTCAACATGGCTTCACTCCTCTTGTCGGGCGGGTCGACGGGTGCTCCTCGGCAAGTCAAGTCGACCGGACATTCAATGGTCAACCTTATGCCATCCTTGCCTTGAGCCTGCGCTGAACTGGCCGTTCATGGGCCGTTCATGTCCGCCGCGACGCTCGGTCCGCAATCTGGGGCGCAGATGCGGCGGCAGTGGGACCATCGGCCGGCAATGGCGAATTTCCTTGCCGGCGGGGCGGCATGTGATCTAGCTCTCGCGCCATGAACTACCGCCACGCCTTTCATGCCGGAAACTTTGCCGACGTGCTGAAGCACGCCGTGCTCGCCCGCATCCTCGTCTATCTCGGTCGCAAGGATGCCGGCTACCACGTCATCGACAGCCATGCCGGCATCGGCCTCTATGATCTCGCCGCCGACGAGGCGCTCAGGACAGGCGAATGGGAGGGCGGCGTCGGCCGCATCCGGGCGGCCCGCCTGTCGCCGGCGCTCGGCGATTGGCTCGCCCCCTGGCAAGCGGCCCTCCGCGCCGTCAACGGCGGGGATGACCTTCTCGTCTATCCCGGCTCGCCAGTCATCGCCACGGCGCTCGGCCGTCTGCAGGATCGCTATCACTTCAACGAGCTGCATCCGCAGGACGCGGAAACGCTCTCCGCGCTCTTCGCGGGCGACCGGCGGGTGCGCGTCGTCTCGGAGGATGGCTACATCACCGTCCGCGCCCAGTTGCCGCCGCGCGAACGGCGCGGCGTCGTGGTGATCGACCCGCCTTTCGAGGAGCCCGGCGAGTTCGATCGCCTTTTGCGCGCGGTTCATGACGCCCACAAGCGCTTCGCGACCGGCTGCCTTCTGATCTGGTATCCGATCAAGGATATCGCCGCCGTCGACGCCTTCCTGAAAGGGGCGGCCGAGGTGGGCTATCCGCGCCTCGTCGCCATCGAGCAATGGGTGCGCGAGCCCCGTGGCGACGGGCCGCTCTCCGGCGCCGGCGTGCTCTGCGCCAATCCGCCCTTCATGCTGGCCGACGAGACCGAGGCGATCCTGCCGGAGCTGATCCGTCTTCTCGCCGTGGACGAGGGCGCCGGCGGCCGTGTGCTGAGGCTCGCCGAGGACAGCTGACGGCGAGGGGGCGGAGCGCTCCACTCCGCGCGCCAAGGGTGCGCGAGCGAGGGAAGGCCATGCTCTGCTGCGAGGACGCGCCCCTTGCGTCCTTGCGAGAGGGGCGCCAACCCCCGGATTTCCGCGAAAAGCGGTAAGAATTTCTCAATGCGCAGGGAATATAAGCAGTCGGACGAAGTGGGAAAGTCGCGTTGTCCTGCCGGCGAATGGAGTTCGCTTCGGCAGGCGTGGCTTGGCTGGCGTTCGCTTTGGCGGCGCCTCCGACTGGCAGGAACAGTCGAGCCGCCGGAACCTCCGGGGCCATCCTGTTCAACGGAAGGTCGCGGACAGGGGACACGATCCTGAACCTTTGCGGCCTTCGAGACGACCCGCTGTGTCTTGGGCACGGCCGGGTCCGCCGAACCATGCGCCACGCAAACACTATCGGGAAAGCGGTCAGATGGGACGATCTCGTGTTGGCATCCAGCTCATGGGCGAGCCCCAGGCGGAGATCGACGCCTGCCTCGCGGAGTTGCTGTCGCAAGGGTTCGACGCGCACAGGACAGTCCCGGGGGCTCGCGAACTCGCCAGGGCCGGACGGCAGGACATTCTGGTCTTCGCCGGCAGGTACCGACCGGACGACCATGTTCCCGCCCGCCTTGCCGATCTCGTCGGCCCCATGAGGTCGCGAACGATCCTGTTCCTCGCCGGCATGGACCCGCGCCGTTTCATCGCCTTCGAGCAGGCGGGCTTTTCCTTCATCAACATCACCACCGACATGAGCGTGAAAAGCCTCGTCGGCCTGATCGCCCAGGTCGATCCGCACGCGGTCTATCTGGCGTCCAAGACGGCGGCCTTGCGGGCGTCGGTGTCGAACGGCATCGCCGGGGCCGTCGTCGACCTGTTCGATCGCCTCCGGGCCAATCCCGTGGCGCCGGCCCTCGAGGAGGCGGCGTCCCAGCGCCGGGCGATGACCGAGCTGATCGGCAAGTCGCCGATGTCGGTCTGGATCGACCTGATCCAGAACTATCACGACGGCACCGCCCAGCATTGCGCGCTCGTCTCCGGCTACACGCTCGCCTTTGCCCGGGCGCTCGGCGTCGGCGAGCGGCAGACCGGTCGCCTGTTCGACGCCGCCTTTTTCCACGACGTGGGCAAGGCGATGACGCCGCTGGAGATCCTCGACAAGCCGGGCGCGCTTGACGCGACCGAATGGGAGATCATGAAGCGGCATGCCGCCCATGGCTACGACATCCTCTCCCGCGACGCGCAGACCGGCGGCGAGATCGCCCGCGTCGCCCGAGATCATCACGAGTATCTCGATGGCTCCGGCTACCCGAGGGGTATCCGCGCCGGAGAGATCGACGACATCACCCGCATCATCACCATCTGCGACATCTTCGCGGCCCTGACCGAAAAACGCTCCTACAAGCCGCCGAAGCCGGCCGACGAAGCCTATTCGATCCTCCAGTCGATGGCCGGCGCGAAGCTCGACGCGGATTTGGTGCGCGAGTTCGAGAAGGTGGCCGCCGAATGCGACGGCGGCCACAGGCCCGTCCTGTCGGCCGCCTGACGGGCGAGGCGCGAGACGCGGGAAAGGTTTGTCGGTTCGACCGGGAAAAAGACGATGCTGAACCTCAGGGCGCTCATTGTGGACGACTCCGCGATCGTCCGCACTCAATTGCGGAACGAGATCCGGGAAATCGTGCCGGATTGCCACGTCTTCGAGGTCGAAAGCGTCCTCGAGGCGGGCCGGTTCCTGTTGCGCGGCGTGCCCGACGTCCTGTTCCTCGACCTCAACATGCCCAACATCAACGGCATCGAACTCTTGAAGAAGTTCGATTCCGTGCTCGGCGGGCGCCGTCCCCCCATCGTGGTCTCCATTTCCACCGACATGCGGCAGGCTACGCTGGACGCGCTGAAGGCGCGTGGCGCCTATGCGCTGTTGCCCAAGCCTTTCGACAAGTCGAAGGTGGCGATGATGCTGCTGCGCGTCGTCAAGATGGTCCAGTCGCGTCGCGTGCTGATCGTCGACGACAGCGCGACCGTTCGCTCGGTGGTCAAACGCATTATCAAGCACAGCCGGTTCAAGCTTGACGTCGAGGAAGCCGCCAATGGCGCCGATGCGATCCGCCAGTTCCGGATCGGTGGTTTCGATCTTGCCTTCATCGACGTCGAAATGCCGGGCATCGACGGCCTCGAGGCGGCCGGCGAGATCCTGTACTCGTCGGTCGACGCGCATGTGGTGCTGATGTCCGGCAAGGACGACGAGGCGATCCGCCGCGCAGCGTCCCACATCGGCGTGGACTTCTTCCTCAAGAAGCCCTTCTACGCCCGGGATGTGGATGAGGTCCTGCACAGCCTCTACAGCGTGGCCGAAACGGAGTTCGTCACGATGCGGGAGCCCGACGTGTTCGAGGAACCGGAGACCAACATTCTCTATCTGCCGTGATCTCGACGGAAGCGGGACGGCGTTGTCGTCCGCAAAGCCTGCGTCCAGCTTCGCACGAGCTAGCTGGTCAAAGACTGCGCAATAGCACTTGGTCTAGCCAGATTAAGAACTCCTCTACCAGCTTTTGCTAAAATACCGCTCTTCGCCAAGGAGCCGAAATGAACCGCCTGACCGTAAGCCTCACGCTGAGAATAATCATCGCCGGCCTCGTCGCCGGCATTCTGATCCAGTTGGGGATCGGCGCCTGGACTTCTTGGCAGAGCGCCCGGACGGCGGCCCGCATCGAAACGGTTTCTCGCGCCACGACGCAGATGTTCCAGGCTTTGCCGAACCTCAGGATCGATCGCAGCAGCACCGTCCGGGCCATCAAGGCCGAGGGCGCGCTGGATGGTTTCGTCAAGCAGCTCAGCGACGCGCGAGGCGCCGAGATGCCGGCCATCGAGGCGGCGATCGCCACGCTCGAAGGCTCCGACCTGTCCGACGGGGCGCAGCTCGCCAGGTCGCTTCGCGGCGCCGTCGACGCGCTCAAGGCGCTTCAGGCCAAGACCGAGGACGCCTTCAGGCAGGACAAGGCCAGCCGTCAGGCTTCGCTTGCCGATGATTACACCAAGGCCGCCACGGCGATGATCGACCAGCTGTCGGCCACCTCGTCGCGGATCGCCGAGGAGGTTCGGCTGGCCGACGGGCTGATCGACCGGCTGCTCGACATCAAGGCGCTGGCCTGGGTGATGCGCAACGCGGCCGGTGAGGCGTCCGGCCTGACCGCCAACGCCCTCGGGCCGATCGGGACTCCCGAGGACGCCCTGGAAACCTACTTCACCCACATGGCTTCCGCCCAGGTGGCGTGGCAGTCCATCAAGGACATGTCCTCAGGCGTCGACCTGCCGCCCACCTTCGCCGAGGCGGTCGCCGCCGCCGATCGCGACTATTTCAGCTCGGGCGCCATCGAGAGGCAAACCAAGCTCATCGAAACGGTCATCGCCGGCAAGAAGGCCGATACCGATACGTTGGGCTGGAGCACCTATAACGCGCCGCGGCTGACGTCATTGCTCAATGTCGCCAACGTCGCGCTCGCCATTGCCGAAACCAACGCTGTCGAGACCAACACCAAGGCGACCCTGTCGCTCTGGATGAACCTCGGCCTGTTCGTCGGCGCGCTGGCGCTGGCCATCGGCGTCGCCGTCCTGGTGCAGCGGCGCATCATTCATCCGCTCGGCGTCATCGGCGATCGCATGATGGCGCTGTCGAGGGGCGAGTTCTCGATCGAGGCGCCCTATACGGAGCGCAACGACGAGATCGGTGCGCTCGGCAGGACCATGGCGGTGTTCCGCGACAGCATGCAGGAGACCGAGCGGCTGCGCGCCGAACGGGCCGACCAGGAGCGTCACGAACAGGAGCGCCGCGCCGCCGACATGAACGCGCTGGCGCTGCGCTTCGACGAGGCGGTCGGCGATATCGTCGACATGGTTGCCTCCGCGTCCACGGAGTTGCAGATGTCGGCGAAGTCGCTGACGGCGCTGGCCGACTCCACGCAGGACCAGTCGGCGTCGGTAGCTGCCGCCGCCGAGCAGGCATCGGCCAACGTTGCCTCGGTGGCGTCGGCGACCGAGGAGCTGTCGTCGTCGGTGTCGGAGATCGCCCGGCAAGTGGAAAAGTCGTCGGATATCGCCTCGAAGGCGGTGAACGAGGCCGAGCACACCAACGACATGGTCAAGGGGCTGGCGGCGGCGGCCGAGAAGATCGGCGCAGTGGTTGAGCTGATCAGCAATATCGCCGGTCAGACCAACCTTCTGGCGCTCAACGCGACCATCGAGGCGGCGCGGGCCGGCGAGGCCGGCAAGGGCTTCGCCGTGGTCGCGGCCGAGGTCAAGCAACTGGCCGACCAGACCGCCAAGGCGACGGCCGAGATCGGTGCGCAGATCGGCGCCATACAATCGGCGACGACTGAGGCGGCGACGGCCATTCACGGCATTGGCTCTACCATCGAGACCATGAACGAGATCTCCAAGTCGATCACCGGCGCGGTTGAGGGGCAGAACGCCGCCACGGTGGAGATCGCCCGCAACGTCCAGGAAGCCTCGATCGGCACGGGTACGGTGTCGCAGTCCATCACGTCCGTCACCATGGCGGCCAGCGAATCGAGCAGCGCCGCGACGCAGGTGCTGGCTTCGGCATCCGAACTCAGCAAGAATGCCGAGCGGTTGAGGCACGAACTGGCAACCTTCCTCGGCTCGATCCGGGCCGCTTGAGGCGTAGTGGCGCCCATCCCGGCGCGATGCGGCATCGGACCGAACCCATGTTCCCGGCGGGCATCGACTGCCGGGAAGCAGGGGCTGTGTGCAGGATTCAGAAACATCTGCGTGTGTTGAGGACGTATCTCAGTTCTTTGAATCTACGCATTTTCTTTGAGCGAAGCGGCATCTGCTCCGCTCAAGATTGCATTATGATCTCCTTCCGAACCGAAAGCGTGACGCACCTAACCGGGTGTCGGAGGAGACCCTTCCAGTGGCTGACGACCAGAAGCACTTTCGAGCCGTGTCGAGCATCACCTTCGGCGTTGCCGACCTTCCCCGCGCCCGCGCCTTCTACGACGCTTTGGGCTTCGTGGCCGACCCGGCATCGAACGACGAGTATGTGATCTACGCGCTCGAGAATCTGAAGCTTTCGCTCTTTCCAAGAGCGTTGTTGGCCAAGGATGCCGAAGTCGCCGACGACGGTCATGGCTTCGACGGCATCACCTTCGCGCACGACTATCCGTCGGCGGAAGCCGTCGACGCGGCGATGTCCCATGCGCTCGCGGCGGGGGCGGTTCTGCGCCGGCCGGCCCGGACGGTGTTCTGGGGCGGCTACTCGGCTTTCGTTGCCGACCCCGACGGTCATCTCTGGGAACTGGTCTACAACCCGTTCCTTTAGCAAGGTCAATCGAGGCGGCAGCGTCTGCCTCGGTCATTGGCGCGAAGGCCGAGTTCCCGGCGGGTTCCGGCGGAGGGCTTGCGAGAGGCTGATCCTCAATGAAGCGCCGGTCTGAAAAATCAGATCGACAAGCGAGCGGTCGCAGGTATTCTCTTGCTCGAATCCGCCCTCTGTTCGGGCATTCGGCCCGATGGACGCCCTGTCTCGACACCCGAGGACCGATCATGCGCCTTGCCTTCGCCTTGCTCGCGCTTTCAAGCTCCACCGTGATGGCCGCCGCCGGGGGGCTTCCGGTTTGCGATGACGCCTCGGTCCTTTCCACTCTTTCGAGTCGCCAGGCCTGGGCCGAGGCCCATACCTGGAAGGACGGCGTCACCATCGCCGCACTCGATCGGATCGGCGAACGACGTCTGGTGACCGAAGGCTTCAGCGCCATCGATCGGCGCTATTGCGCCGCCCGCGCCGAACTCACCTCGGCTCGGCCGACGACGCTCTACTATGTGGTTTCGGCCGGCGAGGGCTTCGCCGGTTACGGCTGGAACGTCGAGTTCTGCCTGTCCGGCCATGACCCCTACAAGGTCTACGGCGCCGACTGCAAGGTTCTGAAGTGACGAGGCTCGCCCGGCTGTTGGTTCTCCTTGCCGCGGTCTGGCCGGTCGCCGCGCTTGCCGCCGATCGCCCCGGGCGTTTCGATTTCTACGTGCTGTCGCTCAGCTGGTCGCCAAGCTATTGCGAGGCCGAGGGCGGTGCGCGCGACGACGCGCAATGCGAGAGCGGCCGTCGCTACGGCTTCCTGGTGCATGGCCTCTGGCCGCAATACGAACGCGGCTATCCGGCCGATTGTCCGACGCGCCTTGCGCCGGATCGGACGGATATCCGAGCCATTGCCGACCTGATGACGGCGCCCGGTCTCGTCCGCCACGAGTGGCGCAAGCATGGGTCCTGTTCAGGTCTTTCGCCGACCGACTACTTCAAGACCGTTCGGGCGGCTCGCGAGGCTGTTCGCATTCCGGCCGCTTTTCGGCGGCTCGACACCTATGTGATGGTCTCCCCCGCCGAGGTGGAGGCGGCCTTCCTTGCGGCCAATCCCGGACTCCGGCCCGGCGGCGTTTCCGTCGTCTGCGATGGGCGTCGCCTCAGGGAAGTGCGCGTCTGCCTGACGCGCGGCCTCGGCTTTCGCGCCTGCGAGGAGGTCGACAGGCGGGCCTGCCGCGCCAGCCGGGTGGTGTTGCCGCCGATCAGGTGAGGCGCGAGGCGCTATCGGCCTCGTTCGCGCGGGGCAGCCACGCGGTTGCCTTTTCCGGTGGGCCATGGCAGTAACCTAAGCGTTCACACGGACCCGCCTCGCGGGTGGCTCTTCCGGCCGCCGATCCGCCGGATAATCTCTCACGACACGCGCGACCCACTCGCCTTTCCAAGGCGTGGCGTGGCCTGTCGTCTCGGGACGCGAAGATCCAATGACCTTGTTCGAGACCCTCCGGAAGGAATGGCTGTCCAATATTCGCGGCGACATCCTCGCGGGCATCGTCGTCGCACTTGCCCTCATTCCGGAAGCCATCGGATTCTCGGTCATTGCCGGCGTCGATCCCAAGATCGGCCTCTATGCCTCATTTGCGATCGCGGTGACGTCGGCCATCGTCGGCGGCCGGCCCGGCATGATCTCGGCGGCGACGGCAGCCACGGCCGTGCTGATGGTGGATCTCGTCCGCGACCATGGTCTGCAATACCTGTTGGCGGCGACCATCCTGATGGGCGTCCTCCAGATCGTGGCGGGCTTTCTGAAGCTCGGCTTGCTGATGCGCTATGTCTCGAAGTCGGTGATGACCGGCTTCGTCAACGCGCTGGCCATCCTGATCTTCATGGCCCAGCTTCCCGAACTCATCGGCGTTGCGCCGGTGACCTACGTCCTGGTCGTCGCCGGCCTTGCCGTGATCTATCTCTTTCCCTACGTCACCAAGGCCATTCCGAGCCCGCTCGTCGCCATCGTTCTGGTGACCGGCGCGGTCCTGACGCTGGGAATCGATGTGCGGACGGTTGGCGATCTCGGCGAACTGCCGTCCTCGTTGCCGACCTTCCTGATCCCGCAGGTGCCGTTCAACCTGGAAACGCTGAGGATCATCCTGCCCTACTCGGTGGCGCTGGCGGCGGTGGGGCTTCTGGAATCGCTGTTGACGGCGGCGATCGTCGACGACCTCACCGATACCCCGAGCAACAAGAACCGCGAGTGCGGCGGCCAGGGCGTCGCCAACATCGTCAGCGGCTTTCTCGGCGGCATGGGCGGCTGCGCCATGATCGGCCAGTCGGTGATCAACGTGAAGTCGGGTGGCCGAGGACGCCTCTCCGGCCTCGTCGCCGGCGGCTTCCTGCTGTTCCTGATCGTCGTGCTCGGCCCCTGGGTCAGCCAGATCCCGATGGCCGCGCTGGTGGCGGTGATGATCATGGTGTCGGTCGGCACCTTCTCCTGGAGCTCGATCCGCAACATGCGGCAGTACCCGCCGTCGGCGTCCATCGTGATGGTCGCGACCGTGGTGGTGGTGGTCTACACGCATGATCTCGCCCAGGGCGTCCTCGTCGGCGTGCTGCTGTCCGGCATCTTCTTTGCCTCCAACGTCGCCCGCGTGTTCGCGGTGTCCTCCTCGCTGTCACCGGATGGCCGGACACGCACCTATGTCGTTCACGGACAGCTGTTCTTTGCCTCGTCCGACGCCTTCGTCGCCGCGCTCGACTTCAAGGAGGTGGTGGAACGGGTGGTGATCGACGTCAGCCATGCCCACCTCTGGGACGTTTCGGCGATCGCGGCGCTCGACAAGGTGGTCATCAAGTTCCGCCGCGAGGGGGCGGAGGTGGAGGTTCTCGGCCTCAACGAGGCGAGCGCGACCATGGTGGACCGCTTCGCGATCCACAACGACCCGGACGCCGTCGACAAGGTAATTTGAAAACAGGTAGATAGATCGGAAGGCAGGGCACGCGACCCGGCCACAGGGAGGGACGAATGACCAAGGTACTCGCCTGCGTGGACGTGTCGGTCTATGCGATCAGCGTTGCGGATCACGCGGCCTGGGCGGCCCGACGGATGGACGCTTCGGTGTCGATCCTGCACGTCATCGGCCGGAAGGAGCGGGGCGACCTGCTCGACCTATCCGGCGCTCTTGGGGTGGACGCCAACGCGCAGCTTCTCGACAGTCTGGCGAGGATCGACGAGGAGAGCGCCAAGCTCGCCCAGGAGCGAGGGCGCGCGCTTCTCGACACGAGCCGGGCGCGCTTGACCGAGCAGGGCGTCGCCGAGGTGAACGTCAAGTTCCGACACGGCTCCTTCGTCGACACCGTCGCCGAGTGCGAGGAGGATGTGTCGCTGATCGTCATCGGCAAGCGAGGCGCCAGCGCCGACTTCGCCCAGATGCATATCGGCAGCAATCTCGAACGGGTGGTTCGATCCGCCAAGCGGCCGATCCTCGTCGCCTCGCGCGAGTGGAAGGGCATTTCCCGAGTGCTCCTGGCCTATGACGGCGGCCCCAGCGCCAGGAAGGCGCTGGAGTACATGGCGTCGAAGCCGTTGTTTGGCGGTCTGGAGGTCCATGTGGTGACGGTCGGAGACGATACGCCGGCCAACCGTCAGCGGCTGGAGGATGCCACGCGGGTGCTCGGCGATCGCGGGGAGGCCGTGGTCTCGAAGCTCATACCCGGCGACCCGACGAAGGCCATCGGCGACTATGTCCGGGCCGAAGGCATCGATCTTCTCGCCATCGGCGCCTATGGCCATTCGGCGGTGCGAAACCTGCTGGTCGGCAGCACGACGTCGGCCATGATCCGCACCTGCCTGATCCCGTTGATGCTGTTCCGCTGACGACTTTACCATGCCCCAAGGGGCGCGGTGCGATGCCGGATGGCGTGTTCGCCAGCATGCAACCGTCTGGTCCGGCAGACTGTTTCGGTATCGCGGCTTTTCCGATGTGGCTCGCCACGCGCCAATGTCCCTCGTTGCCCGTGAATGCGGTGCCTTCCGGCTTTAGGACCGAAGGGGGTGTTCAGACTGCCTTTCGGACCGCCCATATGTGTGCAATGGTCCAGGTCGGGAGAGGCGCCTCTCGTTCGGATCCGGATGAGGCGATTGGGGGAGACATGTCGCGGCAGTCGGTTTTTGCAGTAGCGTTCCTGGCACTGGTTCTCGGCATGGCGGCCGATGCGTCGGCGGCGGTTTCCAAGCGGTTCGGCTCCGTTTCGATCGCCTGTGACGAAGCCCGGCATTGCGCCGCCAGCGTGCAGGCGGCCAACCAGGACAAGGCCAGCGTCGTCGTGCTCCAGCGTTCGCCGGAGAGCCGGGCGCGGTGGACGGTGTCGATCTCGACGCTGGGCGTGCTGGCAGACCGCAACCGGCCGGTGGCGGTCTCCGTCGACAACGGCGTCGACATCACGCTCTACCCCGGCTCGGACTACGCGCCCTTCGTCCATCCTTCCGACTACTACATCGTGTCGCCCGCCGCGCTCGGGCGGCTGATGCTGCAGATCCAGCGCGGTCACATGCTGCGCTTTTCGTTCATCGACATCGCCGGCAAGGCGCATACGGACCGCTTCCCGCTCGACGGGTTGGCGGACGCCCTCAACGAGATCGACCGCCAGCAGGGGCGCATTCCCGGCGACCGCCGGGCCGGGCCGCCGGAAGACCTGCCGGAAGCGCCGGATGTCGATGCCGGAGCCCATCTCTCGGCGGCTGGTGTCCCACCTCGTCTTCTGGAGCTGCATCTGGCCTCGGCCGCCTGCGAAAAGCCCGACGCGGCCGATATCGCCGCCGCGGAGCCGCTGATCGCGCCGCTTGGCGAGACGGCGATGCTCTATGTCATCCCCTGCTATCGCAGCTCTTCGGGACTCGCCTCCCGCCTCTACACAATCGATCGGGGCGAGATCGGCGGCATCAATCCGCTCCTCTTCGCCGGCTTTTCCGACCGGCTTGGCTGGTATGGCGTCGACGTGCTGTTCGATGTCGCCTATGACGCGGCGAGCCTGAGCCTGCAAGCCAGTGGCGCCGATGACAACGGTTGCGCCTTCAAGGCCGGCTGGACCTTTACCGATACCGCTTTCCGTCTCGACCGTCTTTCGGCCGCCACCAGCTGCGGCGACGCCGCGTCCGGCTGGAGGGATGTCTATCCGGCGCGTTGATTTGTATGGGTTTTTGCCATGGCAGACATGATTTTGCGTTGCAGCCTGACGTCACCCTTCGGCCGCAAGCCTCGCCTTGCCGCCGCCGTTCTTGGCCTTTCCGAGCGGATTGAAGTGACGCCGGCCGACACGTTCGACGACAACGACAGCCTGAGGGCGCAGAACCCGCTCGGCAAGGTGCCGACGCTGGTGCTCGCCGATGGGGCGACCCTCTACGACAGCCGCGTCATCCTCGAGTATTTCGACCATCTCGCCGGTGGCGGCCGCCTCATTCCGATCGAGCCGGAGGCGCGTTTCGCCGCGCTGAAGCTGCAGGCGCTCGGCGACGGCATTCTCGATGCCGGCGTGCTCCGGCGGCTCGAAACCCTGTTCCGCGACGAGCCCTCGTGGTCGCAGCGCTGGCTCGGCTATCAGAGCGGCAAGATGAACCGCGCCCTCGACGCGCTGGACCTGGCGCCGCCGTCGGATACGGAGATTCTGGTGGGCGAGATCGCCGTCGCCTGCGGTCTCGGCTTCATCGATTTCCGCCTCGGCGACGACTGGCGGGCCGGCCGGCCGCGCCTTGCCGAGTGGTTCGAGCGCTTCGCCGCCCGCTGTCCCGGCTTTGTCGAGACGTCTCCGCGTTGAGGCTTGTCAGTCTTCGGAGCTGATCCCCATCAGGTCGCGTAGGCGATCGAGCGGCAACGCGTCGACGTGGCGGCCCTTCTTGCCGCTCATCGGTCTGGCGGCGCACATGGCGTTCAGCACCGCCTCGTCGACGGCTTCGACCGCCGCCAGGAACAGCGGGTCGAGGAGATCGTTGGAGATCGCCTCGAAGCCGAGTCTTGCCGGCTCCGGCAACGGGCCGGGATCGTTGGCGGTGGAGAAGGCGAGGAAGATGTCGCCCGAGCTGTTGCCCGATGGCGTGCCGGCGCGGCCGATGCCGATGGCGGCGCGGCGGGCCAGCCGCTCGATCTGGGTCGGGATGAGCGGTGCGTCGGTGGCGATGACGACGATGATCGAGCCGCGCTCGCGCTCATGGACGCGGTTTTCGGGCAGTGCCGCGCCGACCGGCTGACCGCACACCGTCAGCCAGGGGCGAAGGCCGTGGTTGGCCTGCACCAGCGCGCCCAGCGTATAGTCCTTGCCGGCCAGCGGGATCTTGCGCGAGGCGGTGCCGGTGCCGCCCTTGAACTCGTAGGCGATCATGCCGGTGCCGCCGCCCACCGAGCCCTCGGCGACCGGGCCGCCCGTTGCGCCGTCGATGGCGGCGAGGACATGGCGTTCGGTGACATGCAGGCCGGCGATGTCGTTGAGGTAGCCGTCATAGGTTTCGGCGGCCACTGGCAGCACCCAGAGATTCTCCCCCACCTTGTCCGGGAAGTGCTCGACCATCCAGCGGACGGTGGCGTGATGGGCGAGGCCGACGGAGAAGGTGTTGGTGATGGTGATCGGCCCGGTGAACCAGCCGGCTTCCTTGATCCAGTGCACGCCGGTCATCTCGCCATTGCCGTTCATCGAGAAGGCGCCGGCCCAGACCGGATTGAGAAGATCGGCCGGCGGACGCGGCAACACGGCGGTGACGCCGGTGCGGATGGAGGCGTCGTCGTCGATGATCGTCGTCAGTCCCACCGAGACGCCGGGCACGTCGGTGATGGCGTTGAGCGGGCCGGGCGTGCCGGGAAGCGGCAAGCCGAGCGCCCTTGCGCGCCGAGGGGAGGGGGGAACGCTGGTGCGAGGGGACTTGGAATCATTGACCATAAGGTGTTCTGCCTAGTTGAGCGGCAGGCGCGGTGCCGAGCGCCTAAATGTTACTCTTGTACCTAATCATATCGATGTTAGAAAAATAACTCAACAACGGATGCACCGCAAAGCGAGGACACCCCTGCCGATGGTCACCCAGCCCCTCAGAGAGTCTGCCCGGAAGGCGGTCGACGGCGCGTCGGTCATCGAGATCGAGCGCATTTCCAAGCGCTTTCGGTCGGCTGAGGGCGCCGAGGTAACCGCGCTCGACGAGGTCAGCCTGAAGATTTCCGCCGGCCGCTTCACCACGCTGCTCGGGCCTTCGGGTTGCGGCAAGACGACGCTGCTCCGGGCCATCGCCGGTTTCGAGGACCCGGACGCCGGTCGTATCCTGCTGGGGGGCGCCGATATCACGCGCACGCCGCCTTTTGAGCGGCCGGTGAACACCGTCTTCCAGCATTACGCGCTGTTCCCGCATCTCTCCGTCGAGGAGAATGTCGCCTATGGTCTGGAGGTGACCGGCGTCGCCCGCTCGACCATCCGGCCCCGCGTCGCGGAGGCGCTGGAGCTGGTCCGGCTCGGCGGTCTTGGCAACCGGCGCATCGCCCAACTGTCGGGCGGCCAGCAGCAGCGCGTGGCGCTGGCCCGGTCGCTTGTCCTGCAGCCGGAAGTGCTCCTGCTCGACGAGCCGATGGCGGCGCTCGACCGCAACCTGCGCAAGGAGATGCAGGTCGAGCTGAAGCGCCTTCAGAACGAAGTGAAGATCGCCTTCCTCTGCGTCACCCACGACCAGGAGGAAGCGCTGTCGATGAGCGATACCGTCGTGGTGATGAACCGGGGCCGCGTCGAACAGATCGGCAGCCCGCGCGACATCTACGAGCGGCCGGCGAGCCGCTTTGTCGCCGGTTTCGTCGGCGATGCCGCGCTGATCGACGGCACGGTCACGGGCGCGGACGCCTCCGGTGCCGCGCTCGCGCTTGCCGATGGCTCGGTGATCCAGACGCGCAAGGCCGATCTCGCGGCGGGCTCGCCCGCCACCGCCGTGTTACGGCCGGATCGGCTGACCCTTCTGGCCGACGGGCGCGAAGCGCCGCACGTTCTGACCGGACAGGTGCGCAGCGCCATCTATCTCGGCGACAAGATCCGCCTCGACGCCGATGTCGCCGGCTGCGGCGTCGTGGTGCTCTGCAACGGGGCGGCCGAGGTTCCCGCCGCCGGGGCGACGGTGCGTCTCGCCTACGATCCGGCCGACGTGCAGGTGGTGACGCAATGAGCGCCACCCCTCCCATCAGCCGCGCCGAACGGCGGCGTCGCCAAAGCGGACTTGCGCTTCTCACCCCCAGCGCGCTGCTGCTCGCCTGCCTGTTTCTTGTGCCGCTCGGCCTCGTGACCGTCTACTCGGTGATGACGCGCGGCACCTATGGCGGCGTCGTCTGGCAGATCGATTTCGATTCCTATGCCCGGATCTTCGGCCTGCCGAACGAAGACGAGCTGCGCGACTGGGACTTCATCTATTACGGCGTGTTCCTGCGCACCGCCGTCATCGCCGGGCTGACGGCGCTCATCGCGCTCGTGGTCGGCTATCCGGCCGCCTGGTTCATCGCCCGGGCGCCGCGCCGCCGCCGGTCGGCGCTGCTTCTGCTCATAACGCTGCCGTTCTTCGTCAACGCGCTGGTGCGCATCTACGCCTGGATGCTGATCCTGAGGAGCGACGGCCTTGCCAACAATATCCTGCTCTGGCTCGGCCTGATCAAGGAACCGCTGACGCTGATCTACACACCCGGCGCCATCATCCTCTCCATGGTCTACCAGTATCTGCCCTTCATGGTGTTGCCGCTCTATGCCTCCATCGAGAAGCTCGATCCGCGTCTCGTCGAGGCGTCCTTCGATCTCGGCGCCGCCCGCTTAACCACCTTCCGCCGGGTGATCGTGCCGCTCACCTGGCCGGGCATCGCCGCCGGGCTGGTCCTGACCTTCGTGCCGGCCTTCGGCAATTTCATCGCTCCGACGCTGATCGGCGGCTCCAAGCAGCTTCAGGTCGGAACCCTGCTCGCCCAGGCCTTCCTGTCGGCGCGCGACTGGCCGTTCGGCGCGGCGGTGTCGACCATCCTCGGCGTCATCGTGCTCGTCGCGCTGATCTTCATGGTGCGCAGCGACAGGGGCGCGGCCGGAAAGGGGGCGCGGTCATGAGTACTTCACGCTGGAGCCGCAACGGTCGCGGCCTTCTGTCCCTGCATGTCGCGCTGTTCTTCGTCTTCCTCTACCTGCCGATCGCCATGCTGGTGGTCTACTCGTTCAACGCCAACGACGTGTCGATGATGACCTGGACGGGCTTCACCTTCGACTGGTACGCGCGCGTGTTCGAGAATCTCGGCCTCGTTTCGGCCGATCAGACCCAGATCGCCGCCGGCAACGCCCAGCTCTACTCCGATCCCAATCTGGCGCCGGCGGTGATCAACAGCCTGATCGTCGGCTTCGCCTCCGCCTCGATCGCCACCATCGTCGGCACGCTGACGGCCATCGGCCTCGACCGGGCGGTGTTTCCCGGCAAGGAGGTCTATCGCGGCCTCGTCATGCTGCCGATCATCATCCCCGACATCGTGCTCGGCATCGCGCTTCTGGTGTTCCTGTCGTCGGTCGGCCTGCCGCTGGGGCGGGGCTCGGTGATCGCCGCCCACACGCTGTTCCTCACCTCCTATGTCACGGTGGTGGTCGGGGCCCGTCTTGCCGGCATGGATCGCAGCCTCGACGAAGCCTCGGCCGACCTCGGCGCCACGCCGTCGGTAACCTTCCGCCGGGTGACGCTGCCACTGCTCGCGCCGTCGATTGCCGGCGGCTTCCTGCTGTCGCTGGTCATCTCCTTCGATGACCTCGTCATCGCCTTCTTCACCACCGGCGTCGGGGCGACGACGCTGCCGATCTACCTGTTCAGCGCCATCAAGCGGAACGTGTCGCCAGAGATCAATGCCGTGTCGGTGCTGATCGTCGCCATGTCCATGCTCTGCGTCGTCATCGCCCTCATCCTGAGGCGAGACAACCGTGGCGCCAGCCTTTGACCCGCCGAAACCAGCCCCAACCATCCCCGTCAGGGAGAGTTCCATGACCCGCAAAAGCTGCCTCGGATCGTTGACCGCCGCCTGTCTCGCCAGCCTTGCCCTTGTCCATCCCGCCGCGGCGGCGGGCAAGCTGGCCCTCTACAACTGGTCGATCTACATCGATCCCCAGGTGGTCGAGGACTTCTCCAAGGAGACCGGCATCGCCACCACGCTCGACAACTACGGCAACAACGAAGAGATGCTGGCCAAGATCCAGGCCGGCGCCACCGGCTATGACATCGTCTTCCCGTCGGTGCACATGCAGGACATCATGACGTCTCTCGACCTCTTGCAGCCGGTCGGCCTGCAGAGCCTCAAGGGGCACGAGAACATCGACGACAGGTACTTCCGGGCCAAGACCGACCTCGATCACCAGAACTGCATGCCCTACAACTGGGGCTCGACCGGCCTGCTGGTCAACAAGGCGATGACCGCTGGGCAGGAGGTCGATACCTGGAAGGTGGTGTTCGATCCGCCGGAGGCGCTGAAGGGCAAGATCGCCATGCTGGACGATGTGCGCGAGACCGTCGGCGCGGCGCTGATCTACAACGGTTTCTCGATCAACTCCACCGACCCGAAGGAGCTGGCCAAGGCCCGCGACACCATCATCAAGGCCAAGCCCTACTGGGCGGCCATGCTGACCGACGGCATCGGCGACAAGGTGGTCAATGGCGACTTCGCCGTGGCGCAGTGGTGGTCGGGCTCGGCCGCCCAGACGGTCGACACCGCCAAGGACAAGGTCGAATATGTGCTGCCGCGCGAGGGCGTCAACGGCTTCCAGGAAGACATGTGCCTGCTGAAGAGCGCGCCGAACGTCGCCGAGGCCAAGCTGTTCTTCGAATATATGATGCGCCCGGAGGTGTCGGCCAAGAACACCAACTGGCTGCGCGGCGGTTCGCCCAACAAGGCGGCCATGCCGCTGATCGACAAGGGGTTGACCGAGAACAAGGCGCTCTATCCGGACGAAGCGACCTTCAAGCTGTTCAACCTCGTTCAGGATCTTGGCGACGGCATTCGCCTGTGGGACGCCGTCTGGACCAAGGTGAAGGCCGACTGATCAGCCGGACCCGGAAGGGAAAATGGCCGCCGCCGGTTGGAAGATCGGCGGCGGTTCAGCGTTTTTCGAAGTCGCCGAACATGTCCTGAAGGCGGGCGATGCGCTGGGTGCGCCGCCGCACCTCATCGCCGCCGTCGGCGATCACCGACGTCATCAGGAAATCGAGCAGGGCGGCCAGCGACATGAAGTTGTCCCAGGTGCGCGAGCGCGTCGCCGGCAGCGTCAGGGTGCACTGGTCCTCGCCCGCCCAGTCGCAGTACTGGTCGGTGACCACCAGGAGCCGATGGCCGGCCGCGACCGCCTCACGCGCCAGGATCCGCGACTTGCTGGCATAGCGCCGGCAGTCGATGAGAACCAGCAGCGTGCCCTCCGGCGGATGGTCGAGCAGCTCGACATAGGTGCCGTTGAGGCCGTCGAGATAGCGCACGCCGTCGCGGGCGTAGGCGAGCTGTTCGGCGAAGTAGCGGGCGATGCCGCCGATGTTCTGATAGCTGGCGACGAACACCTCGCGGGCGGCCAGCAGCAGCCCGACCGCCTCGGCCCAGGCGGGTTGCTTGGACAGCGCGTAGAGCCGGTGCAGCGTTTCGATCTGGTCGGTCATCACCTCGGCCAGCAACTGGCCGTTCTGAAGGTCGCGCCTCAGGATATCCGGCGTGTCGATCACCTGCCACGCGGTGGTGGTGGCGCGCAGCCGCAGCTCGGTCTTCAGTCCGTCGAGACCCTGAAAGCCGAGCCGGCGCAGAAAGCGGCTGACCGTCATCGGGCTGAGGTGCAACTGCTGGCCGATCGAGGCCGCCGTCTCGAAGGGCAGGTTGGCGAGGTTGTCGATGAAGAAGCGCGCCAGTCGGCGCTCGGCCGGCGTGCCGGTCGCCGCCGTGGCTTCCAGTTCGCGCTCCACCCCACTCAGAGGTCCATCACCGTTTGGGGAATCTGCGACCAAATCCGACGTCCTTCCAGCGGCCCGGGCGACACATAGTCGCAAAGCGGGTTTTCCTTTGCAACAAAGGACTTGCACGTCTCATGCCGGTTCCGTCCGTTGGCTTGCTCGTCCCGGCGCATCCTTGGACGCCGGTCCGAACTCCTCGACCACGGCATCGACGAAGCTGCGAAGCTTGACGGTCGGCCTGCGACCGGCGGGGTAGAGGACGTGCATGGGCTTGGCCGGTCCCTCGTAGTCCGGCAGCACGCGAACGAGACGGCCGGCGGCGATCTCGCCGTTCAATATGCTCTCCGGACCCAGCGTCACGCCGAAGCCCTCGACGGCGGCATGCAGCAGGGCCTTCCAGTCGTTGCTGCGGAAGCGCCCGTTCGCCCTGACTTCCTCGGTCTTGCCATGGCGCGAGAACAGCCAACGGCAGGGAATGCTGGGCGACCAGTAGCCATAGGCGAGGCAATCGTGCGTTTCGAGTTCGGCCGGCGTCTTCGGCGTGCCGCGCCGCTCAAGATAGGCGGGAGCGGCGCAGGCGATGAGCTTGTAGGGCGCCAGCGGATGGGCGACCAGCGCGTTGTCGTCGACCTCGCCGACGCGGATCATCACCTCGAAGGCCTCTTCCAGCGGGTCGATGAAGCGGTCGTTGAGCGTCAGATCGACCCGCATGCCGGGGTAGCGGTCGAGATAGCGCGTGACGAAGGGGGCAAGGCTGAAGGAGCCGAAGGTCACCGGCGCGTTGACCCTCAAGACGCCTTCAGGCCGCGACCGCATGTCGAGCGCCAGCGTGTCGGCCGCCTCGGCCTCGGCCAGCACCAGCTTGCAGCGGTCGTAATAGACGCGCCCGACGTCGGTCAGGCTTTGCCGGCGCGTGGTGCGGTGAAGCAGGGTGGCGCCAAGCCGGTCCTCCAGAAAGACCACGTGCTTGGCCACCATCTGGGGTGACATGCCCATGGCCTCGGCGGCGGATGCGAAGGAGCCGAGATCGGAGGCCTTCACGAAGACCGCCATGCTGGTGAGTCGATCCACGATTACCCCCTTCTGGTGTCGAATGTATGCGCGTTACGCACATTTATCGCCGATTTGCGATCAATTAAAGCTTCACGTGACGGGGCACATGGAGAACCGGAATGAAAATTGGAATTATCGGCGCGGGCTTTGTCGGGCGCGCCATCGGCAAGCTGGCGGTCCAGGCGGGCCACCAGGTGATGCTCAGCAACTCACGGGGGGCAGAGACCCTGTTCAGCTTGCCCCACGCGGTGGGCGGCGAGGTCGGCACAGTGGCCGAGGCCGTGGCGTTCGGCGACATCGTCGTGGTCGCCATTCCGTTTTCGGCCTATCGGTCGGTTCCGGTCGAGCCGCTTGCCGGCAAGATCGTGATCGACACCAACAACTACTATCCCGAGCGGGACGGACGGTTTTCCGAGCTCGACGCGCGGGCGACGACGACCAGCGAACTGCTGGCCGATCACCTGCCTCGGTCGAGGATCGTCAAGGCGTTCAACGCCATCACCATGAAGGATCTCGAAAGCGACGGCCGGCCGGCGGGGGCGCCCGACCGGCGCGCCCTGCCGCTGGTGGGCGATGACATGGAGGCGAAATCGGTCGTCATCGGGCTCTACGAGGCGTTCGGCTTCGATGCGCTGGATGTCGGACAGCTTTCCGAGGGATGGCGGTTCGAGCGGGGAACGCCGGCCTATTGCGTGCCGTTCGGCAAGACGGATCTGGCGAAGACCCTCGCGGCCACCAGGCGCGATGGCTCGATCGCGGCATAAGGCAAGGCCATCAATAGAAAAAGGCCCCGGAAGCCGAAGCTGCCGGGGCCTTTTCATTCGATCCGAAGAGGGATCAGAACTTGTAGCCGATACCGACCTTGACGGCGTTGCCGTCGAGATCGCCCTTGACGCCGCCGTTGTAGTCGCGGCTGTTGGTGCCGGTGTAGAGATACTCGGCGCGGGCCGTGACGTTGGTGGTCAGAGCGGCTTCGATACCGGCGCCGACCTGATAGCCGACGTGGGTCCGGGTCTGGTCGCCGGTGCCGGTCTTCATCTCGCCCTGGCCGACCAGGCCGCCGACGGCGCCGTAGACCAGGATGTTGTCGAAGGCGTAGCCGGCGCGGCCGCGGATGGCGCCCGTCCAGGTGGCCAGCGGATCGGCGCCACCGTAGGCGACTTCACCTTCACCGCCGACGACGATGTTGTTCGGCATCTGGTAGTTATAGCCGGCGAACACGCCACCAACGGCGGCGTCATGGTCCTTGCCGACGCCCGAGGCCTGATTGGCCCAGCTGTAGCCGGCGTTGGCGCCGACATAGGCGCCGGTCCAGTCGAAGGTGCTGCTGGCCACCGGGGCGGCATAGGGGGCCTGGGGGATCGGCTCATTGAGATCGGCGGCGAAAGCCGGAGCCGACAGAAGAAGAGCCGAACCGGCGACGGCGCCAAGAAGCAGCTTGCTCATTACATTCACTCCTTACATCCGGTGCGGTGATACTGGGAGGAAGTCCCGCACGCTTTCCATCTGGCCGTAAGCAATCTCTGCCCGGCTGTTCGATGAGGTGAAGATGATGACCAATTGAGGCGATGTCCATGCGAGATTTTGACAAAATCAGGGCAAGATGACGGCGCATTTTGGCTGATGTATTGGTGCAACAGTATGGTTACTGATCTGAAGCGGCGCATAAATCGAAATTTAATACAAATGAATATTATCACGTTTTCGCGATTGGCGGTCACATTCGATTAACCATAAATGCGGCCGCTCTGAAGGGAGGCGGGCGCGACGGTGAGATTGGACGTTCGGCGATTCGGAGCCTTCATGCCCCTTGCCCGCCCTGCCTTGGCTTTTCTGACGAGCCGATTTGTGGCAGACCGGAAGCAGTTGGGTCGCCGGTCCCGCGCATGAGGTCGGGGCCGGACGGGGAGATCATCATGCCATTTTCGGAAATCGGTTCGCTCGTGCTCGTCGGTGCCGGCAAGATGGGCGGCGCCATGCTGCATGGCTGGCTCAAGAAGGGGATAAACCCCAAGTCGGTGTCGATCGTCGATCCGCACATCGGTTCCGAAGCCTTCTCGATGCTGATCGAGTATTCTGTCACCCATTACAAGGACGCCGCCGACATCTCCGAGCCGGCCGATGTGGTGATGCTCGCGGTCAAGCCGCAGCAGATGGGCGAAGCGCTGCCGGCGCTGAAGCGCGTGGTGGGACCATCGACGCTGGTGGTCTCCATCGCAGCCGGAACGACGCTCGCCAATCTCTCCGCGGCGCTCGGCGACGGACCGATCATCCGCGTCATGCCGAATACGCCGGCCCAGGTGGGGCAGGGCATGTCGGTGGCCGTTGGCAATGGCGCCGTCACCGAGACACACCGGCGCATCGTGACCAGTTTGCTCAACGCCGTCGGCAAGTCGGCCTGGATTACCGACGAGTCGCTGATCGATGCCGTGACCGGCCTGTCGGGCAGCGGGCCCGCCTATGTCTTCCTGCTGGTCGAGGCGATGGCCGCTGCCGGCGAGAAAGCCGGGCTCCCACCCGATCTCGCCATGCAGCTTGCCCGCCAGACCGTCGTCGGCGCTGGCGCACTGCTCGGCGGGGTGCCGACCGACGCCGCGACGCTTCGGAAGAACGTCACCTCGCCCGGCGGCACCACCGCCGCCGGACTGGCCGTGCTGATGGGCGAAGAGGGCTGGCAGCGGCTGGTCGACGCGGCGATCGCCGCCGCCGCCCACCGCTCGCGCGAACTGGCGGGCTGAACGGTGAGCGACACCATCGGCTACGACGACTTCCTGAAAGTCGACATCCGTGTCGGCCGCATCATTGCGGCCGAGGTGTTCAAGGAGGCGCGGCGGCCGGCCTACAAGCTGCGCATCGACTTCGGTCCGGAGATCGGCGAGCGGCGGTCATCGGCGCAGATCACCGAGAACTACAAGGTCGAGGATCTCGTGGGACGGCTGGTGCTGGGCGTCGTCAACTTCCCACCCAAGCAGATCGGCCCGATGCGCTCGGAAGTGCTGACGCTCGGCGTGCCCGACGCCAATGGTCATGTGGTGCTGGTGACGCCGGACAAGGACGCGGTGGTCGGCGGGCGTCTCTACTAAAGAATGTGTGGACATTCCGCTTCGGAGGTCTATCCCGCACGGGTCTTGAATCAATTCAAAATCTTTGCGAGACCCACCATGGATATTCCACGGATATTCAACATCACCGAAAGCGCCCATCGCATCCATAACCCGATGACCCCGGACAAGCTCGCCGCGCTTGGCGCGGCGTTGCGTCTGGAGCCGGGCGCGCGGGTCCTCGACCTTGGCTGCGGCTCGGGCGAGATGCTGTGCACCTGGGCGCGCGATCATGGCGTCGTCGGCACAGGCGTCGATCTGAGTGCTCTTTTCACCGAGCAGGCGAAGCGCCGCGCCGTGGAACTCGGCGTCGCCGACAAGGTCGCGTTCGTCCATGGCGACGCGGCCGGTCATGTCTCCGACGAGAAGGTCGATGTGGCGGCCTGCGTCGGCGCCACCTGGATTGCCGGTGGCGTCGGCGGCTGCATCGACCTGTTGTCGCGGAGCCTGCGTCCCGGTGGGATCATCCTGATTGGCGAGCCCTACTGGCGGACGCTGCCGGCGACGGACGAGGGCGCCAAGGGCTGTCTTGCCCACGCAATCTCCGACTTCCTCTTGCTGCCGGATCTCCTCGCCTCCTTCGGCGCGCTCGGCTGCGACGTCGTCGAAATGGTTCTGGCCGATCAGGACGGTTGGGACCGCTACGAGGCGGCCAAATGGCTGACCATGCGCCGCTGGCTCGAGGCCAACCCGGACGACGAACTGGCGGGCGAGGTGCGCGCCATGCTCACCTCGGAACCCCGGCGCTACGCCGCCTACACGCGCGAGTACGTGGGGTGGGGCGTGTTCGCCCTGATGAAGCGCTGACGGGAGGCTCGCGGCCCCTCGTGATCTCTCAGCCGGCCATGGAGAGGCGCCGCCGGGATGGATCGGGGATCGGAACGGCGGCGATCAGCCGGCGGGTGTAATCCTGTCCGGGATGTTCGAACACGGCGCGGCGCGGGCCGTATTCGACGATCCGGCCGCCGTTCATCACCGCGACGTCGTGCGACATGCGCTCGATGACCGCCATGTCGTGCGAGATGAACAGATAGGCCAGCCCTTCGGTTTCCTGCAGCTCCAGCATCAGATCGAGCACCTTGGCCCGGACCGACACGTCGAGAGCCGCGACGCTCTCGTCGGCGACGATCAGCTTCGGTTTCAGCGACAGCGCACGGGCGATGCAGATGCGCTGGCGCTGGCCGCCGGAGAACTCGTGCGGGTAGCGGCTCGCTACATCCGGGGGCAGACCGACGCGCCGCAACAGCTCAGCGACACGGTCGGCGCGGTCGGACCGGTCGCCGATGCCGTGGATCGCCATGGGCTCGGCGATAGCGGCGCCAACGGTCATGCGGCTGTCGAGCGAGGCGTAGGGGTCCTGAAAGATCATCTGGGCGAGGCGACGGACCGGCCGCATCGCCTTGACTGAGAAATCCATCAACTCTTCGCCGCCAATGGCGACATAGCCTTCGTAAGGGATCAGGCCAAGCACGGCCTTGCCGGTGGTCGACTTGCCCGAGCCGCTCTCGCCGACGAGGCCGAGCGTTCGTCCGGCGCGCAGCTCGAAGGAGACGCCGTCGACCGCGAGCTGGCCCGGCTTGCGACCGAACAGGCTGGCGCGGGCGCCATAGGTGACCTTGAGATTCTGGACGGCAAGGACCGGCTCCAGCGACTTTTCGGGCCGCGGCGCCGCCTTGGCTTCCGCCGTCACAACCGGCGGGCCATCGGTGCCGGTGCGGGCGCCGATGCGCGGGACGGCGGCGATCAGCTCCCGCGTGTAGGTCTGGGCCGGTCGCTCGAAAATGTCCACCGCCGAGCCGACTTCGACGAGGCGCCCGTCCTTCATCACGGCGACGCGGTCGGCCATTTCGGCGACGACGCCCATGTCGTGGGTGATGAGCACGGTGGACGTGCCGAACTCGCCCTTCAGCTCGCGCATCAGCTTCAGGATCTGGGCCTGAACCGTGACGTCGAGGGCGGTGGTCGGTTCGTCGGCAATCAGCACCTTGGGCCGGCAGGACAGCGCCATGGCGATCATCACTCGCTGGCGCATGCCGCCGGAGAGTTCGTGCGGATACTGGCCGAGGCGCCGTGCCGGTTCGGTGATCTGCACCGCTTCCAGCATGCGTAGCGCCTGGGCGCGGGCCGAGGCTTCGTTGCCGCCCTGATGGATCAGGATGGGCTCGACGAGCTGCTTGCCGATGGTCATCACCGGGTTGAGCGATGTCATCGGCTCCTGGAAGATCATGGCGACGTCGCGACCGCGCACCTCCCGCATGGCCCGCTCGTTGAGGCCGGTGAGGTCGCGGTCCTCAAGCTTGATCGAGCCGGAGACGATGCGCAGCGAGGCGCGGGGCAGAAGCCGCATGACGGACAGCGACGTGACCGACTTGCCGGAGCCGCTTTCGCCGGCAAGGCAGAGCGTCTCTCCCGCCGCCAGATCGAAGCTCACGGCGTCGAGCACGCGCTTTGCGCCGCGATCGGTCAGCGCGTCGACGGTCAGCCCGTCGACGCTGAGCACCGGTGCTGCCCTGAAGTCTCCGCTCATATCCGTCACGACAGCACGATCCTCGGGAAATAGAAGCTCACCACCACGTTGGGCATGTCGACGATCTCGGAAATGCGGAGGTCGCCAGCGACCGAGCAGAGCATGTAGGCGTCGGCCGGTTCGTAGCCGTGCTCGGCGGAGAGAAGGTCGATCATCCGGCTGAGCGCTTCGCGCGATGCCGTCATGAGATCGGGACCGATCCCGGTCGTCACCTCGTAGCCGGCAGCGTCGAGGTGGCGCGTGACCGGCCCCGGCGTCGTAAAGCGGGGGCTTTCGAGCTTCTGCCCCTTCAGAACGCTCAGCGTCAGCGTGACGTTCATGGCGCTTTCGATGGCCGTGCCGCAAACCTCGCCGTCACCCTGGGCGGCGTGCGTGTCGCCGACCGAGAACAAGGCGCCTTCGACCTCGACCGGCATGTAGAGCGTCACGCCCGAGGAGAGATCGCGGATGTCGAGATTGCCGCCAACGCGGCGCGGCGGTACGACCGAGTGGACGCCCGGCTCGGCTGGTGCGACGCCGATGGTGCCGGCGAACGGCTTGAGCGGAACGCTGCCGCCGGGACCGAACAACGAAGGTGCCATCGTGCGGGGCTCGTATGTCCAGACGTGCAACGCCGGATCGGTGAACTGGTCGGCGAGCAGGCCGAAGCCGGGAATCACCGCCGTCCAGCCGATGCCCGAGGGCACGAACTCGCGGATCTCGACCTTCAGCACGTCGCCGGGTTCGGCGCCTTCCACGTAGACCGGACCGGTGACTGGGTTGACCTTGGCGAAATCGAGATTGACCACATCGGCTACCGTCGAGCCCGTGCCGAGCTGACCGCCGGAGCTGTCGAGACACTCGAAATGGATGGTCGAGCCGGATTTCGCCACGGCGGCAGGCGCGAAGTCGCGGCTCCAGCCATAATGATGATCGCGGCGATGGATGGTGTAGTCGCAGGCAACGCACATGGCGATTTCTCCCTGTCGCCAGTTGGCGGGGGGAAGGCAAGCCTCCCCCCGCGCTGGCGCGGACTTGCGGTCAAGTCCTTGTTATTGCTTCACATAGATGGCGTCGTAGTTGATGACCCGCGTCGGGTCGATGTAGATGTTGCCCGGTCCGCCCATGCGCTTGGACTTGGCTACGACGCGGCGCTCGTTGAACACCGGGATCCACGGCGCGTCGGCCATCAGGTCGGTGAACACCGTTCCCCAGAGCTTGGCGCGCTCGTCCTTCTTGGCCGGATCGGACATCGAGTCGGCCGCGATGGCGCGGGCGTCGAGATCCTTGTTGCAGTACCAGGACCAGTTCCAGCCGCCCTGAACGGCGCCGGCGCAGCCCAGGATCGGACCGTAGAAGTTCGAGGGATCGGGGAAGTCGGCGATCCAGGCCATGCCGCCCGACCAGATCATCGGCGCCTCGCCCTCGGTTCCACCGGCGGCGATGACGTTGGCGTTGGCCAGCGCCTTGATCTCGGCCTTGACGCCGATGGCGGCGAAGTCCTGCTGCAGCGCCTGGGCGATGCGCGGATTGGGATCGGTCGAGGAGGCGTAAAGCGCCGTGGTGAAGCCGTCCGGATAGCCGGCTTCGGCGAGCAGCGCCTTGGCCTTCTCGATGTCGTAGGCGTAGCCCTTGAAGTCCTTGTCGTAGCCGGGCATCAGCGGCGGCAGCGGCTGGTTGGCCGGCGTGGCGCGGCCGTTGACGATGCGGGTGATGCGCTCCTTGTTGACGGCCATGTTGAGGGCCTGGCGCACCTTGACGTCGTCAAGCGGCTTGACGCGGGTGTTGATGGCGACATAGCCGGTCTGCAGTTGCTCGCCATCGACGATGATGTCGGCGGCATCCGGGCCGTTCTTGATCTCAAGGAACTTGGCCGGCGGGATGCCGTCGCCGGCGATGTCAACTTCGCCCTGCTGCAGGCGCAGAAGAGCCACCAGCGGCTCCTGGCCGACCTCGACGGTGAAGCCGTCGATCTTCGGCGTGTCGGCGACGTAGAAGTTCGGGTTCTTTTCGAACACCAGCCTCTGGCCGATCACCCAGTCCTTCAGGACGAAGGCGCCCGAACCAACTGGCTTCTTGCCGAAATCCTGCCCTTCCGCCTCGACGACTTCCTTCGGCACGATCGAGGAGAAGTTGATGGCGAGAACGTGCAGGAAGGTGGCGTCGGGCCGGCTGAGCTTGAACACCACCGTGTAGTCGTCGGGCGTTTCGATGCCGGATAGACTCTGGGCCTTGCCGCCCGACAGGTCGTCGAAGCCGGAAATGGCGCCAAAGAAGCCGGCGCCAGGCCCCTGCGTCTTGGGATTGACGGCGCGCTCGATGGAGTACTTTACGTCGGAGGCCACCACTTCGCGGCCATTGGAGAACTTCACGCCCTTGCGGAGCTTGAAGGTGTAGGTCTGGCCGTCCGGCGTGATCTCGAAGCTCTCGGCCAGCGACGGCACCAGATCGGCCGTGCCGGGGGTGTATTCCATCAGGCGGGAAAACAGGCTCTTGATCATCGACCAGTTCTGCCAGTCGTAGCCGATGGCCGGGTCGAGCGTGGCGATATCGTCCTTGTAGGTGACGACGATGGTGGCGCCCTTGACGGGCGTCTCGTCGGCCAGCGCGACGAGTGGCGTCAGCGCCATCAGTCCTGCGATCGCGGTTCTATGCAGCCAATGTGTCATGCGGGTTCCCCTTTGTTTCAAGGTCTGTTGTTGTCGTTGGCCGGGTTGGAGGCCCGGCGTCATCGGGGCCCACCGGGCCCGGATTCTTTTCTCGCCGGCCTTACCGGGCCCGAATTCTGGGGTCGATCAGTGGCGCGACGAGGTCGGCGATCAGGTTGCCGGTCACGATGGCCAGCGAGGAAATGAGCGTGACGCCCATGATGATGGGAATGTCGACCTGCTGGATCGCCTGCCAGGCGAGCTGGCCGATGCCGGGCCAGCCGTAGACGGCCTCGACCACCACCACGCCGCCCATGAACTGGCCGATGTCGATGCCGATCATGGCAACGATCGGCAGCAGCGCGTTGGGCACGGCGTGGCGCAGGATCACCGTGCGCTCGGCGACGCCCTTGGCCCGGGCCGTCCGGATGTAGTCCTGCGTGAGGACGTCGATCATCGCCGAGCGAACCATGCGGGCATACCAGCCGGCCCCCAGCACGCCGAGGGTCAGCGCCGGCAGCACGACGTGGCTGAAGGTGCCGAAGCCGGACATCGGGAACCATTGCAGCGTCGCCGCGAAGACGTAGAGCAGCAGCAGGGCAACGACGAACTGCGGGGCCGACACGCCGACGAAGGATACGGTCATCACCAGCCGGTCGACAAAGCCGCCGCGATTGAGAGCCGCTATGGTTCCGAGCGTCAGGCCGATCGCCACCTCGACCAGGATGCCCGTGACCATGAGGATCAACGTCGCCGGCAGACGGGCGAGGATCAGCGTCATCACCTCGGTCTTCTGAGTGTAGGAGCGGCCGAAATCGCCCTGCACGAGGTTGCCGAGATAGTGGACGAACTGCAGGAGAAGCGGTTGGTCGAGGCCGAGCTCGTGACGGATGTTGGCGACGGTCTGGGCGGTGGCCGAGCGGCCGGCAAGCTGCACCGCCGGGTCCGCCGGCAAGGCGTAGAGCAGCACGAAGGTGATGGCGGCGACACCGAACAGGATCATCAGCGCGCCGCCGAGCCGGCGCAGGATCAACTCGATCATCTCACATCCTCCCGCGCTGGGTCGGGTCGAGGATGTCGCGCAAGGCGTCGCCGACCAGATTGAAGGAGAGCGCCGTCAGCAGGATGGCGATGCCCGGGAAGATCACCAGCCAGGGCGCCGCCGTGAAGAAGCTCTGGCTTTCGAAGATGATGTTGCCCCAGGACGGTTCCGGCGGCTGCACGCCGACGCCGAGGAAGGACAGAGTCGCTTCCAGCAGCACCGTGGTGGCGATGCCGAGCGTGCCCCAGACGATGGCGGTCGGCATGAGGTGCGGCAGGATATGCTTGAAGACGATGCGGCCGTGGCCGGCGCCCAGCGATCGTTGGGCGAGGATGAAGTCGCGCTCCACCAGCCCGCGCGTTTCGGTGTAGACGATGCGCGCCACCTGCACCCAGTTGACCATGGCAATCACCATGGCGACGATCCAGAGGCTCGGGTGGAACAGCGCCGCCAGAACGATGGCGAGCAGCAGGGCGGGAAACGCCATCATCAGATCGGTGAAGCGCATCAGCGCATTGCCCGCCGGGCCTCGCAGATAGCCAGCCAGCATGCCGACGCCGAGGCCGATGGTCACGGCGGTGCCGTTGGCGACGACGCCAATGATCAGCGAGGTGCGGGCACCGAACAGCAGGCGGGTCAGGAGATCGCGGCCGAGCGTGTCGGTGCCGAGAAGAAAGACTGCATCGGGTCCGATCGGCGCGCCTTCGAGGGTCAGGCCGTCGAACAGTTGCTCGTCGGGTGCGTAAGGTGAGATCAGCGGCGCTGCCAGGGCGCCGATCACCACCAGGAGCACGACGATCAGGCCGAAGACCGCTGTGGGCCGGCGCAGGAACTCACGGGCGATGCGCATCAGCCGGCCTCCGACAGGGGAATGACGCCGGCCAGCATCTCGGCGGCGGTCTGTTCTATGGTGATGCGACGTTTCATGGCCGCACGGCGGAGAGCCGCGTAGGCCGCTTCTTCATCGCAGTGGACCGCCATCTCGATGGACCTGACGGCGGCATGCACCAGGGGCCGCATGCGCAGCCGCTCCTCGAGCCGTTCCATGCGGGCGGCCGCCTCGACAGCGCGGGCATGGGCGGCGACGGCCAGCACCAGCGCCGGATAGACCGCGGCGGGCACCACCGGCTTTGGCAGGATGGAAAGCGCGCCTTCGGAGATCGCCCAGGCCACGCGGCCCGGCGCTTCCGATTGCAGCAAGGCGACCATCGGGACCGGCGCCGGCTCTCCCGACCAGGGCAACAGCCCCGACCAGCCCTGATCGGCATCCACCAGCACGATGTCGGCCGGCGTCGCCTCGAGGTCCAGCGGCGTCCATTGGACATGCGCCTCGAGACCCAGCAGGCCGAGCTGCCGGACAAGACGCCCGATCCCTTCGTCGAGGCGGTGGAGAATGGCGACCTTGAGGCCGACGAGGTCGGGGATCACCGTCATGAGACCACCCTCAAGCTGGAGCGGCTGCCTTCGCGCGGCGCCGTCATGTAGGGGTCGGCCGCCATGGCGGGGCGGCTGGCGATGATATCGAAGTTGCCATCGTCGCGGATGCGACCGAGGTGGAAGGGCAGGGCCGCGTGGTTGGTTCGCGGATCGATGCGCATCGGGCCGTGCGGCGTTTCGAACAGGCGGGTATGGACCGCCTCGCGCACGGCCGACGGCTCATCGGTTCCGACGGACCGAACCGCGTCCATCAGCATGTGAGCGGCGACATAGGCGCCTTCGACGAAGGACGAGAGCCGGCGCTCCGCGCCGAACGCCGTGGTGGCACGGGCGCGAAAGCGCTCGTTCTCCGGCGTTGCCAGGGTGCCGAAATAGCTGGCGGCCGACAGGTGGCCGGTGGAAAGGCCAAGGCCGATCTCGCCGATCTCGGCCTCGGTGAGATCGCAACTCACCACCGGCCGCACCTCTGGGCGGAAGGCGGGATCGGCATCGCCGAGCGCCTTGTAGGCTCTCAGGAAGGCATGGCTCGAGGGGCCGATCATGTTGTTGAGGATGAAGTCGGGGCGACGGCTCCGGATGTCGGCGATCAACCTGTCGACATCGGTTTCCTCGATGGGAAGATAACGCTCGCCGACCACTTCGCCACCGGCATCCCTGAGCAGGTCGCGGGCGATGCGGTTCATCTCCCAGCCCCAGACATAGTTGGCGCCGATGAGATAGACCCGCCGCCCCTGTCTCGGCAGCAGATGCTCGAACAGCGGCATCAGGTGCTGGTTGGGGCAGGCGCCGGTGTAGATGACGCTCTCGTTGGCCTCGAAGCCCTCGTAGGGGCAGATGTACCAGAGCAGGCCGTCATGCTTTTCGATGAGCGGGATGACTTCCTTGCGGGCGAGCGAGGTGATGGTTCCGATGATGAGACGGCATCCGTCGCGCAGCATGGCGCGCGCCTGCTCCAGATAGGCGCGCGGCTCACCCTCCGGATCGGTGTAGACGGGCTCGAACGATATCCCCTTGCCGGCCATCTCGCTGGCCTCGGCAAAGGCAAGCGCCGCTCCATCGCGACAATCGCGCCCTATGGAGCCGTAGGGTCCGGTGCAGGAGAACAAGATTCCGATCTTGATCGTGCCGTCCATCGCAAACCTCAACGCAACGACCAATGCGAAAAACCCCATGACACGCTCCGGCTCGCTCGAACGAACGCCGAAAGGTCATGGGGCCATGCTGCCCGTTGCTCTGGAAGAGCTCATGTCATGGGGGGCGATACATCGCCGCCCATCAATTAGGCATGAATGCTATCTGAGCTTCTTTGTCGCTGTCAAGGCTGGAAAGAGCGGCAGTGGCGCTCCTCTCTACGCACGCTGCCTCTTTCGGGTGCAGGATGGAGAGTGCCCAGAATCTCAGCCTCCCTCGTTCATTTCCTCCACCTGGGCGTAGAGCCACTCGACGAAGCGGGTTACTTCGGGCTTCGGGCGGATACGGTCGCGGCGGACGAGGTAGAGGTTGTCGACGCCGCCGGTGACGATGTTGAACGGCGCCACCAGGCGGCCGAGGGCGATGTCGTCGCCGATCATCGAGAGGTCGCCGATGGCAAAGCCGCGCCCGGCCTCGGCGGCGCGCAGCGCGGTGTCCATGGTGTCGAAGATTTCGCCATGTTCGACGTCGAGCGCCTCGTCGCCGAAGGCTCGGGCCACCCAGCGCTTCCAGTCGGCAAAGCCCGAACCGTGCAGGATCTGGCCTCGGCGGATCCGCTCGGGCGGGTCGAGATGGGCGACGGTCTGGTAGTAGGCCGGAGAGCACACCGGCGTCAGTCGCTCCATCAGGAAGGGCACCAGTTCCTCGGGCTGCCACTGGCGCGACTCGTAGAGGATGCCGACGTCGTTCTCGACGTCGCTCGGGTCCATGTTCTCCCACAGCACCGACACGCGGACCGAGAGATCGGGGTTGGCGGTCTCGAAACTCCTGAGGCGCGGCAGCAGCCAGCGGGCGCCGAAGGTGGGCGGCGTGCGGACGCGGACGACTCCGGGGCGGGCGCGGATCTGCTCGACGCCGCGCCGTATCGCCTCGAAGGCGGTGCCGAGCGACAGCGCCAGTTGCTCGCCCTCCGGCGACAGGCGCACGCCGCGATGGATGCGGCGGAACAGTTCGACGCGCAAGTCGTCCTCCAATGCGCGGATCTGCCGACTGACGGCGCTCTCGGTGACGTTGAGCTCCTCGGCGGCGCGGTTGAACGCACCGAGGCGGGCGACGCTTTCGAAGGCCTTGAGGGCGTTGAGGCTGGGCAGACGGCTGACGGCCATGTTCGGCACTCCCCGAAGTCGGTTCCGGTTGATTTTCATGCACGTTGAGGCGCCGCCGGAACCTGCGGAGACCTCCTATCGACCAAGGTATCAACGCGGTATCGCCATCCTGCAAATCCCTTAGGGAACACCCGAAAAAGAGCTGATTTGTCAGAAATATGGCGGATATACACGCAGTTATACGTAGCGATCGTCCTTTCGCGCCTACCGGGAACGCGAGCTTGGAAAGAATTTGTTTACGGATGAGTTTTTGGAACGTCAAGCGGGCAAAAAAGGCGTTTGAAGGGGCGATGGGGGATCGGCATATAGAGGCCAGACGAAGCTCACGGAGTTTTATCATGATTTTCTCGATGTCCCTCCGCCAGTGGGCCGGCAACACCTTCAATCCGGGGCAGATCTACCGGCAGTGGCGCAAGCGCAGCCAGCTCAGGCACGACCTGCAGCGGCTTGTCGAGGACCCGTATCTGCTCGACGATGTCGGCTTCTGCCGCGAGACCGCCGAGCGCGAACTCGACCGCGCCGTCTGGGAGCCCGTGGACAACCTGCGCATGCCGCCGCATCGGCGCGCGGCCTGACCGTCCCAACATCGAAAGAGAACGAAAACGCCCCGGTGCCAGCCGCGCCGGGGCGTTTTGCATGAAGGGCGGTGTTGGGGAAGGGAGCTATGCCGGTTCTGCCGGTCTTCCCGCGAAAGAAGCGCCAGCGAAAGCGCGAGCCGGTCTTGCCGGAATTGCTTGAAAGCAAAGAGATAGAGCACGTTGGCGAAGCAGAGTCCGCCGGACGTAGTCTAGATCATTCGCCGACCAAATTGGAACATTTGGTCGTCCAGCGAATGCTGCAGATTCATTTGCTGGAGCAGTCGCTTTTCGATCAGGTTGATTCAACCTGGTCGGCGAAGGCTCTAGAACGCCACCTTCAATCCCAGTCTCCCGGACGCCGCCATCGACTCGTCGCTGTACAGGGATCCGTCGACGCCGCCGTAGATGGCCGTCCGGTCCGAGATCATGGCGTCGAAGCCGATGCCGAGGGTCGCGCCGAGCACGTTCTTGTCACCTGAGCTGGAGACGGAGAACTCGTTGCCCTCCAGGCTGGCGCGAAGCGTTTCCGATCCCAGATACTGGGTGTCGCTGACCGAGGCCGTCGCGGTTATCGACGCCGGCAGGCCGGAAGGCATGGTCGTCTTGTGCTTGAGTTCGACCTGCAGGCGACCGTCGATGGAATGCGATTGGCGTGACCCGTAGCTGAGGTTCTGAGACGAGCCGCTCTCGTCATAGCCCTCGTAGAAGGCGCCGGTGTATCGGGTCTTGAAGCTGGGCGTCATCTCCCAGCCCGGCGCGAGCTGATAGGCGCGGCTCACCGCCACTTCCGGCGAGACATACCACCCCGTGAAGTCGCCGGACGCCGTTTGCAGGCCGTTGTTGACGCTTCGGGCGGCCGTGTTCTCGATGCCGCCGCCTGTGATCGAAGCATTCCACTGGAGGCCGCCAAGCTCGACGGCGCCATAGAGGCCGAAGAAGCCGGTGTTGCCCCTTGTCATCGACGCGCTGTCGCCGGCAACGGTGCGTACGGTGCCGGCGCCAGCGAAGAAGCCCAGGCGATAGTTTTCGAACAGGTGGTCGACGCCGGAGAGCACGCCGAAGTGCGAGGTGTGGCTGGAGAAATCGCCGTCGCTCGACGGCTGGTAGCGCAGGCCGCCGAAGGCGCGCGTCCAGAACAGGTTGCCGTAGTCATCCACGGCGGCGTTGTCGCCGAGCATGCGCACCGCCCGGGCTTCCTGGGTCTCGCGCTTCTCCTCGCCGTATTGCAGGGCGGAGATGGTCGTTCCACCCACGCTGACCTGGTCGGGCCGGGCGACGTCGAGCGACAGGATGCTGCCGATGACGTCCGATACCGACGACGTGTACTGGCTCGCTTCCCGGCTGGCGGCGGGAACGGACACGACGTTGATGTAGCCCGATGCCGAGCTGGCGTTGTCGAGGATGACGGTCTGGCTGGAGTTGTTCAGCACGATGACGTTTTGCGTGTCATCATAACTGGCCGCATGGATGCGATAGCTGCCGGCGCCGAAGCCGGTCGTGTTGCCGATCTTGTTGTTATAGTCGACGATGCTGGTGAAAGTCGCCGTCGGCGAGATGTTGAGCGTGTTGTTGTCGGCATCGAAGAGCACAGAGGCCGTTCCGCCCGAGATGGTGCCGGAGGTGCTGACGACATTGCCTGCGGTCGCCAGCCGGATGCCATAGGTCGCGCCGCTGATGGTGCCGCTGTTGACCAGCCGGCCGCCCGACATCGTGACTTCCGTAGAGGAACCGGACAGGGAGCCGGTGACGTTGAGCGTGCCGCCGTTCACGTCGGTGCCGCCCGTGTAGGTGCTGACGCCCGACAGGGTGAGGTTTCCGGCGTCGAGCTGAACCCTGCCCGCGCCGCTGATGGCGGCCGAGACGGCATAGCTCGGATCGGTGAAGTTGAACTCCAGAAGGCCGGTGCCGGCCCCGAACTCGATGCTGTTGGTGTCGAGCGCGCCGGCGGCGGCGGCTGGATCTCCCGCCGCAGCGCCGACGTTCAGCGTGCCGATCGAACCTGAGAGCGCGGCGATCTTGATGATGCCGGTCTTGATCTTGCCGCCGTTGGAGACGGTTGCGGTGCCCGTGCCTTGGGAGCCGACGACGAACCGATCGGTGGCGGTGAAGGAGGAGCCGGCGCCGGTGACGATGACCGTGCCTTCCGAGCTGCCTTCATTGCCGGCATAGAAGCGGTTGCCGATGACGGTGCCGCCGTTGGACACGGTGATCGTACCCTTGGCCGTTTGCGTCCGTCCGGCGTTGATGTCGCCCGAGTATAGCTGACCGTCAACCACTTTGCTGGTCCAGGTCGAGCCGGCGCCGGTCACGGTCATCTCGCCGACCGAGCTGCCGATATCGCCGACAATGCCCTGGTAGTCGGTGACCGTCGCGCCATCGGAGATCGTCATCGTGCCGGTCGACCCGGTGTTTTGACTGACAAACAGAGCGCCGGCCATGGTCCAGGACGAGCCACTGCCGGTGACGGTGGCCGTGCCATCCGAGCCGTTGCTCGTGCCCACGAAGCCGTCGCCGCTGGTCACGCTGCCGCCGCCTGATACGGTCAGGGTGCCGTCGCCGTCGTTGCCGACGTAGAGCGAACCAGCATCTTTCAGACTGGCGCCGCTGGAAACGGTCACTTCGCCGCTCGAGTTGGCGTTGTGGCCGACGATCATCCAGGCCGTCTCTATCCGGGCGGCGTCGGACACTGTGACGGTGCCGGTCCCGTTCAAGCCGACCGAGAGCGTGCCGTTGATCTTCCATGTCGAGCCGGAGCCGCCGACGGTGGCCGTTCCACTGTCTGTCGAGTTGAGGCCGAGCTGTGCGCTGGAGCTGGTCACCGAACCGCTGGACGAGACGGCGAGCGTACCGTTGCCAGCCGCCCCGACGGGATCGCTGGTGTCGCCGCCGACGGAAAGCGCGCCGGTATTCCAGGACGAGCCGGAGCCGCTGACCGTCGCCTTGCTGGTGGAGTGGCGCCCGATGACGGCCGCCGCGCTGGTCACGGCGCCGCCGGATAGAACCTTCAACTCGGAAGCGCCGGAAATGCCGACGAAGAGCGTGCCGGTGCCGGTCCAGGTGGAACCTACGCCTGTCACGGTCGCCGAACTGCCGGCGGTATTCGTTGTCTGACCGATGATGCCGTCGACGCTCGTCACATCGCCACCAGCCGAAATGGTCAATGTACCGACGCCGCCACTGCCGACGGTCAGCCGCCCGGTGTTTGTCCAGGAGGACGACGCGCCGGTGATCGTCGCGGTTCCCGTCGAGCCTGTGCCGTTGGCGATGGCGCCGTTGACGTTCTGAACTGTGCCGGACGTAACGTTCAAGATGCCTTCGGCGGCGGGTTCGGAGCTGCCGCCGACGCCGGCAAAGCCGACGTAGAGGTCTCCGGTCGAAGTGAAGGTGCCCCCTCCTGCGAGATCGAGACGGCCAAGGCTGCCATAGCCGGAACCGAGATAGGTGGTGCCGGCATGCACCGACGCCTGGTCGGCGATCGAAAGGGTGCCCGTTCCCTCATTGCCGAGGTAGAGGTCGCCGGTGTTCGTCCAGCTCGCGCCGCTCCCGGATAGCGAGGCGGTGCCGGTCGAACCGCTGTTCCAGCCAAAGCTTGCCCCTGTCGTCGTCAGGGTGCTCTGGATGGTCAGACCACCGGTGGCGTGGATGCCAAGCAGCATATTGCCGGCCTCGGCGGCCGATCCACCGACAACGACGCCGCTCCGGTCTATTTGCACTTCCCTGCTTGCCGAGGGGATTGCGCCGAGATCGTTCTGCCAGTTCGCCGAGTTGAACCAGTCGTTGTCGGTGCTGCCCGTCCAGCTCAACATCGCGTCGGCGGCCGCCGTGCCGAGGGCCAGGGAGGACATGGCGGTCGTCAGCAAGGCGAAGGACGTAACCCGCCGCAAGCCGGATACTCTTGGGCTTTGGATCGCGAAAACACCTGCCAAATGCCCAGCCATGACGAACTCGCGCTTCAAACTGACAAAATTTATAAGATTTTAATCAACTATAAGGGGCGCATGCGCTTGGCAATCCACTTTTGGAAGCGGCGGATCGTCTTCCCGTGCTCATGTGTCCGGCTTGCCACCGGCGTTATGCCGGCAGGCGGATCGTTGCCTTGAGGCCGCCGTGCGGGCTCTGGCCGAGCTCGATGTCGCCGCCGTGGCTTCGGGCGACGTCGCGGGCGATGGCAAGACCCAGGCCGGTGCCGGGGACGTCCTGGTTGCGGGCCGCATCGAGCCGGTAGAAGGGGCGGAACACCGCCTCCATCTCGTTCTCGGGGATGCCGGGGCCGTCGTCCTCGATGGAGATCGACAGCCACCCCTCGCGTCGCTCGCCGCTCACCCACACCGCCGTTCGGCCGTAGCGGACGGCGTTGCCGACGAGGTTGGCGATCAGGCGGCGGAAAGCGGTGGGGCGCAGCGTCAGAAGGCCGTCGCCGCTGAAGGCGAAGTGGACCTCTCGCCCGGCCGGTTCGGCCATCTGGCGCAGGCAGTCGGAAATCGTCTCCTCGACGTCGAGCGGCTGCGGCGTTTCGTCGGCGTCGCCCTTGGCGAAATCGACGTAGGCTGCCAGCATCGCTTCCATCTCGGCGACGTCGGAGCGGAGGTCGGCGGTTTCCTCGCCCTCGGGCAGCAAAGCGAGGCCGAGGCGGAAGCGGGTGAGGATTGTCTTGAGGTCGTGCCCGACGCCGGCCAGCATGGTGGTGCGCTGCTCGATCTGGCGTTCGATGCGCCGGCGCATGCCGATGAAGGCGTGGGCGGCCTGCCGCACTTCTCTGGCGCCGGTCGGCGCGAAGCCTTCCACCGGACGGCCGCGCCCGAAGGCCTCGGCGGCGGCGGCCAGTCGCTCGATCGGCTTGATCTGGTTGCGCAGGAAGATCAGCGACACCAGCACCAGGAACAACGCGGTGCTGACCATCCACACCAGGAAGAAGTGCCAGTTGGCCGCATAGGCGAGGCTGCGCGGGAACTCCACGCGCAATACGCCGGCATGCACGATCATCCGCACCTCGATGCGGTTGTCGTCGGACAGGTCCCGGATCGAGAAGGGGGTGGCCATGGGGCGCCTCTGGAGAGCCTCGGCCAGCATGGTGTGGACGATGTCGGCCGAGGCCCGGCGCGTCCGGCCGATCTCGCTGGGCGGGAGAACCTCGGCCGTCAGTCCCATGGCTTTCCCGGTCGTGGCGACGGTGTCGATCCTGACCTCATCGGGGATGGCGGTATTGTCGGCGATGTTGGCAAGGCCGAGGATGGAGGAGGCCACGGCGTCCGACAGGCGCTGGGTGACCAGCATCCAGTGACGGTCCATGAACACGCCGGTCAGCACGGCGAGCAGGATCAGCATGGGCACGACGACGATCAGCAGCGACCGGCCGAGCAAGCCCTTGGGCAACGCCCTGTTGATGGCGTGGCCGACGCCGGTCCAGGCCCGCCGCAGCACCGTGGGGCTGTTGCGGGAGATGAAGTTGCGGACGTGGCGGATGGCGTCGTCCAGCCGGTCTAGGCCGGCGGCGACGCGACCACGGGGCTCGGCCGGTTCTGGCGTTTGCGACATCTCGCTCACTCGAAGCGCAGGCGGTAGCCGACGCCGCGCACGGTCTGCAGGAACACGGGGTTGCCGGGGTCGATCTCGATCTTGCGACGCAGGCGATTGATCTGCACGTCGATGGTCCGTTCGCCCACTTCTCCGGCCTCGCCGCTCAGCGCTTCGCGCGACAGCGTGCCGTCGGGGCTGGCGGCGAACTGGCCGAGCAGCTGGCGCTCGCGGTCGGTGAGACGCACCGGCTTCTCGCCGTCGCAGAGTTCCTCGCGCTTGGCGTTGAAGACGAACCGGCCGAAGCGGATCTCCTCGCGCGTCAAGGGCGCCTCGGGCAACGGCCGGCGTTTCAGGATGTTGTTGAGACGCAACAGGAGCTCGCGCGGCTCGAAGGGTTTGGTGAGATAGTCGTCGGCACCGGCTTCGAGGCCGCGAATGCGGTCGACGCCATCGGATTTCGCGGTGAGCAGCAGGATCGGGACGTCCTGCTCGGCCCTCAGCGACTGGGTGAGGCTGAGCCCATCCTCGCCCGGCATCATCACGTCGACCACCAGGATGTCGAACTCGATGGCCGAGATCTTGCGCCGCGCCTCGGCGGCGTCGGCGGCGGCGGTGACGCGATAACCCTGGCTGCCGAGATACTTGGCGAGCAACTGACGGATGCGGCTGTCGTCATCGACGACGAGAACGTGGCTGGCGCCATCGGCGGGGGCGATGGAGACCATCGGTTAGCCTTCCTGTCCGGCGGGCGCGCCGGGGGCGCGGGCATCGATCATGTTGCTCAGGAAGTCGCGGATGATGGGGCGGGCCTCCTGCGGCAGCGTGGCAAGCGCCCTGACAATGCGGGCGTGCTGGCGGGCGGAGAGGTCGTTGGCCAGCCGCTCGCCCTTGTCGGAGGCATAGAGCAGACGCTCGCGCCGGTCGACGGGGCCGGGGCGCTGCTCGATGTAGCCGTCGTCGACGAGCTGCTTCAGTACGCGGCCAAGGCTCTGTTTGGTGATCTGCAGGATCTCCAGGAGGTCGGAGACGCGCAGGCCGGGGTTGCGCATCACGAAATAGACCACGCGGTGATGGGCGCGGCCATAGCCGATCGATTCCAGGATGTGGTCGGCCTCGCCGACGAAGTCGCGATAGGCAAAGAACAAAAGCTCGATCAGCTCGAGGTCGAGATTCCCGCCGCCGCTGTCGCCTGGGCATTCCGCTTCGGGCTTTTCGGACGGACGAATGGCGTCGGAGGGAAAATTTATGGCAGCCATGTTGACATACTTCGATTCATTTGTTACTAGAATACCCGTCACGACGAAACGATCGTTCGCACGATGCGGTCGCAAGGGACATCCGGCACACAAGGGATCCACTGATCCGCGAGCATAGCCGCTTGTCGACGCCGAGGCAAAACGTGTCCCGTGCAAGAGGTCGCCCGCCTGTCGGGCAAAAGACAAAAGAAAAGGTCTGGGAGTTCAAGATGGCCAGTGTCCCCTTTGACAGCCGCGACGGTGTGATCTGGTACGACGGCAAGTTCGTCGACTGGAAGGACGCCAAGGTGCACATTCTGACCCACGCGCTTCACTATGGCAGCGCCGTCTTCGAGGGCGAGCGCGCCTATGGCGGCGAGGTCTACAAGCTCCGGGAGCACAGCCAGCGCCTGATCGAGTCGGCCGAGATCCTCGGCTTCAAGCTGCCGTACTCCCTTGAGGAGATCGAGGCGGCGACCAATGAGGCGCTTGCCCGTTCGGGTCTCGTCGACGCCTACGTCCGGCCGATCGCCTGGCGCGGCTCGGAAGCCATGGGCGTCGCCGCTCCCAACAATACAATCCACATGGCGATCGCCGTCTGGGAGTGGCCGAGCTACTTCAGCCCGGCCGAGAAGCTGAAGGGCATTCGCCTGACCTGGGCGCCTTATCGCCGTCCGGACCCGATGACCATCCCGTGCAAGTCGAAGGCGGCCGGTCTCTACATGATCTGCACCATCTCCAAGCACGCGGCGGAGGCCGAGGGCTATACCGACGCGCTGATGCTCGACTATCGCGGCTATGTGGCGGAATCGACTGGCGCCAACATCGTCTTCGTCCGCGACGGCGAACTCTACACGCCGGATCCGGACTGCTTCCTCGACAGCATCACCCGCCAGTCGGTGGAGGCGATCGCCGCCCGCCACGGCATCAAGGTCAACCGCAGGCACATCCTGCCGGAAGAGCTGTCGACCTTCACCGAGGCCTTCCTGGTCGGCACGGCCGCCGAGGTGACGCCGATCTCCGAGATCGGCGAGTATCGCTTCAAGCCGGGCAAGATCAGCGAACTGCTGATGCACGCCTATCTCGACGAAGTGCAGCCCAAGAAGGCCGCCGCCGAGTAATCGAGCCGCTTCGGACGACAACGACCCCGCTGCGCCTATGCGCGGCGGGGTTTTTCATGCGCGGTCAGCGATACCAGGTCGGCCCGGTCACGAACCGCTGGATGGTGAAGATGGCGAGCCCCAGCGCAATGGTGGCCGCCAGCCAGAAGGGCGCGCCCATGCCCTGGAAATAGAACAGAAACGGCAGGACGACGGCCAGCGGGATCAGAAGGCCGAGAACAAACAGGAACCCGAAGCCCCGGGATCTCCGGTTGAAATAGAGGTAGCCCTTCTCGGCGCCGCAGGCAGGGCAGACGGCGTCTTTCTTGGAGATGGGGCTCAGGCAGTATGGGCAATGCGCCATGTCATGATCTACCTTAAGTCTAGAGCATGTTTTCACGCAACTCCGGACGCAAAGCTGGTTCCCGCTTTTGCTGGAGTTGCTAGAGAGATACAATAAATAATACTGGGTCGACTTATCTGTACTCGCGATCGCATGACCGATCCCGGTCATGCCCGAGCCGGTCAATGCCGTCTCTCCGATAGGCTGTCTCCGAACTGGCCCGCGGCCCCCGAGACGGAGCGATAAAAACTCCCCGAGCCCGATCGGCTTGCGGGCGACGCTGGCCTTAAACTGCTCCTCGATGACTTTCGCTTCCTGCTCGCCGAGACATATGGAGCCAGCTAGCCGAACCCGATGAACAAGAGAGGACATATGGCCTGGATGTCTCGATCTACCGGGGCAAGCTTTCTGGGCAGTACGCCTCCGCGCCTATCCTTTATTTTCGGGTGCACGACGTCATCAGTATAGTTTCATGAAATAAAGACGATGCAAGCGAATTCTGGATATTGAGCTCACTCGATCGGGTAATGCGCCTGGGCGTCACATTCCGATGGCTCGATTGGCCCTGTATTGCGCCGCCAAGTGGGTGCTCTTTCATGCCGCATGGAGAGGTTTGGCCGATCTGGGGCTAAACTTGACGGTCGAAGTCTGGAATTGCTGAAGGGCATGCTTGGCGACGCCGCCGGGCGCTGGAGTTCGCCATTGGAACGGGCTGGGCGCCCTGCCGTCGCATGAGCGGGGCGACGAACGGCGGGCGAGCTTGCGGCGACCGCTCACCGCTACATCTGGCCGTCGAAGATGGACCCGATGGCGGGGCTGGCCGGCTTTGGGCTGGAAGGGCGGTTGGCGGACTGGCGGGAACGTCGTTCCCCGCCCAGTCCGGCTCGCATGTTTCCGTCTACCGGCTTGCCGCGGTGTGACGTCACGGACGGTCAGGTCCTGGCAGCCGCCCGCCGCTTGAGAACGTCGACGCAGGCGGCCGACAGCTCGCTCATGTGGTCGGCGAAGCACTGGCGCAGTCCGCCGTTACCGGGCGAAACGTCGCCGCACAGGCGTTGGTAGTCGGCGGAGCAAGCCTTGCGCATGTCCGAGCGCGAGGGCGCGTCGCCGGCCGAGGCCACCACCGTGGAGGCGAGCAGGCAGGCAAGGGCCAGGGAAAAGGTGCTAGAATGCATTCCTGCCTCCCTCACCAGCACCGACGGCCGGCGGCGACCACAGTCCGCCGGGGGCCGTCGTAGACCACGCCGCCAACCCTGCAGCGGGGCTCGCGGACCACCGGCACGACCACCGGCGCGACGGGGTAGGGCGCCACGACGACGGGAGGCGGAGCATAATAGTAGGGTGGGGGAGCGATCACGACGGGCGCTGGCGCCACGCGGACGGGCGGGGTGACGATCACCATGCCGCCGGCCGAGGCGGGCAGGATGCCCGAAAGCAGGGCGGGTGCAACGAGGGCGGCGAGGGGCGGACGGAAAGAGAATGGCATGGTCAGCATCTCCGGGGTGGTCAGGCTTGACCTTGCTGCTACGCCGGGACGACCGTTTTCCCTCGTCGCTCGTTGTCTTCCGTTCTGTGGGGGCGGTTCAGCGCTTGCGAAACCGCTCCACCATCTTCTGGCGCTGGGCCTGGGGCAGGGCAGCGATCATCTCCACGAAGGTGTCGACATAGACGTCGCCCATCCGGCTGCGATAGGTGCGGGCCTCGGCGATGGCGGCCTTGACGGCGTCGGTGTCGACGACGTCGGCCTCGATCAGTCCGGCCGCCCGCTCGAGCGCGCTTCGATAACCGGCCCGCTCCGCTTCCAGCTCCGGGCGGTTCGCTTCCAGTCGCTCGCTCAAGAACTGGTCTGCCCCGCCTGGCAGGCGTGAGCTCAGCGCTTCCAGCATCTGCGGCGGTATCGGATCGGACAGGAGCGCCAGCGGCCGGATGCGGTAGAGCGTGTAGCCATAGCCGACGAGGGCGGCATTGAGCGCCACCGACAGCAGGAGGGAGACGGCGAGAATGATGCGCAGGCGCATGGCTCAACCTCCTAGCCCGGGGAGGGCGAGGTCCCCGGCCTCGATCAGGAAGGAAATCGGATCGAGCGTCGGCGGGGCCAGGGGACCATAGAGCGCCAGCACCATGCCGAAGGCGGCGGAGGCGGCGAGCCCGCCCGCACCGGCCGCCACCCAGGCGAGGAGGCGGCCGGGGGAGAGACGCGGCCGGGCCGTGACCCGGTCGAGCGTGCCGGCGATCGCCCGTCCGACCCGGTCGGGCGTCGGGGCGTCGACGTCGGCGGCCGCGAGGTCGGCTTCGAGATCCGCGAGGTCTGCGAGCAGGGCGACGGCCCATGGTTCGGCGGTCAACGACATCGCTTTGGCGCGCAATCCGGCGGGCCAGCGGGCGAGATCGGCACCATAGATCATCGCCGTTGCGCGGAATTCTTCCTTGCCCATCATGGAGTTCTTCCCTTCGTGCTTGCCGAGATCCAGGCCCTTAGCGCTGTTCGCCCCCGTCCGAGCAGCGACTCGAAGCTCTTCTCGCTGACATTCATCGCCGCCGCACCCTCGCGACCGGAGAGGCCTTCGAGGTGAAACAGCGTCAGCGCCGCCCGCTGGCGCTCGGGCAGGGCGGCAAGGCCCGAGCCGAGCAGCGCGACGCGCTGGCGGCGGGCGAGCGCTTCCTCTCCGTCCGGCGCCGTGTCCGCCACCTCAAGGGCGTCCTCGAGCGGCGCATGTCCCGGCCGCCGCGTCCGGTCGAGCGCCAGGTTCACGACGATGCGGTAGAGCCAGGTGGTGAACTGGGCCTTGTCCTCATCGAACCGCGACGCATGCTTCCATACCCTGACGAAGGCCTCCTGCGCCACGTCGTCGGCAGCCGCCGCGTCGCGCAGCACCCGCTCTGCAAGCCGGATGGCGCGCGCCATGTGGCGATCCATCAGAAGGCGCAGCGCCCGCTGATCGCCAGCCGATATCTTCTTGAGGAGGCTTTCGTCGCTGTCGGCGTGCATGGTGCCCGGTGTTGCTCGTTCCGGTGCTGCTACGGGGCGGATGACGATTCCCCTCGCCGAAAACGAGGGAAAGGCAGCGTCCGTTCGTAGCAGGGGGACACACGGCTCAAGGTTTCCAATGATAACAGCCCCCAGACCCGAGAGCACGGCCCGCTCGCTCGTCAGACACATCCGCCCCGTTCCCCTCGTCCTGCTGCTGCTCGCGGCGGCGGTCGTGGTCGCCTATGCCTCCTCCCGCGCCATGCCGTTGAAGCTCTGCGGCGCCATGGTGATCGAGGGCGAGTTCCGCGAAACCGTCGGCGGCGTCGGCACGCTGACGGCGGAAGGGCGGGCCACGCTCGCCGCGCCGGTGCAGGCGGTTCTGATGTCCGTCGAGGTAACGGCGGGCGCCACGGTCCGGCGCGGCGTCACCCTGGCCAGTTTCGACGCACGGGCTGCCGAGGCCGACCTGCGGGCCGCCCAGGCCAGGGCCGACGCGGCGTCGCGGTCGCTGGAGAGCGCCGAGGTCGCCCTTGCCAAGGCACGCGCCACGGCGGAAGAGGCCGCCACCCGTCTTCGGCGGATCGAAGCGCTGGCGCGCTCGGGCCATGCCACCGAGGCCGACCGCGACAGCGCGGCGACGACGGCCGAAACCGCCAGCCTCGACGTCAAGGTGGCCGAGGCCGCCCAGGCAACGGCTACTGCCGATCGGGCGGCGGCGCGCGCCAGTGCCGACGAACTTGCGGCGCGGCTCGCCGACTACACGCTGAAGGCACCCTTTTCGGGCATCGTCACCAACGTGCCGGCCTCTGCCCATGCCTTGATGTCGCCGGGAAGCCCCGTTGTCGAGATGGTCGATCCCGCGACGCTCTCCGCCGACATTCGCCTCGACGAAGCGTCCATGGCGAAGGTGGCGGCCGGGGCGCCGGTCAGCCTTCGCATTGCCGCCACCGGGCAGACGGTGAGCGGATGGGTCGCGGCAGTCGACCGTTCGCTGGATCCGGAGACGCGGGAGGGCCGGGTGAGGGTGCGGCTCGACGCGCCGCCGGCCGGTTGGGCGATCGGTCAGCGGGTGACGGCGTCGATCACCGTCGGAACCGTGCCGGATGCCGTCGTGGCGCCACTGGTGGCGTTGGGCTGGGAGGGACGAGCGCCCTATGTGCTGGCCGCCGAAGCGGGGCGGGCGCGGCGCCTTTCCGTCGACGTGCTCTCCTATGGCGAAGACAGCGTCCGCCTCGACGGCGTCGCGCCGGGAACGCATGTGCTGCCGCCCGGCAGCGTCTGGCCGGGGCGGCGGGTGGAGATCGTCCCGTGAACCTTGCCATCCGCGATATCGGCCGTTCGGCGGTGCGTTTCCTCCTGACTGCTTTCGGCATCGGTCTTCTCACCTCGGGCAGTCTGGTCATGCAGGGCATCTATCGCGGCATCGTCACCGACGCGACCAAGCTGGTGCGGACGGTGGATGCCGACATCTGGGTGGTTGAGGCGGCTACGACCGGTCCCTTCGCCGAAACGTCGCGCGTTCCCCGCTCGCTGGTCGACCGGGTCGCCGCCGTGCCGGGTGTTCGGGCGGCCCGTGCCTTCGCTCTCGCCTCGGAAACGGTGACCGCCGACGGTCGGCGGCAGACCGCTTCGCTTCTGTCGCTCGATCTGACGGATGATGGCGGCTGGCTGCCGCTCATGTCTGGCCGGCTGCTGCGATCGGCCGGCGAGATCGTCGTTGACGCTTCTCTGGGCGTTGCCATCGGCGGCGCCGTCACGGTCGGTGGCGAGACGCTGACCGTCGTCGGGCTGATGGAGGGTATGGTCGAACCGAGCGGCGACCCCATGGTCGCGGTCGCTGCCGCCGACTTCCGGCGCGTCCAGGGCTACCGACCGCCGGAGGCGGTGGAGCTGGCCCGCGCCAGTAGCGATGTGACGCCCGGAGACGGGGCGGCGCTGTCGGCCGTTACCGCGTCTCTCCAGCCGGGGCGGTCGTCGTTCGCGGTGCTCGACCGTATCAGGACGTGGCCGGACGTGGCGGCGCTGACGCGAGACGACCAGCTGGGGTTGGTGATCAACGGCCGGCTGGAGCGGCTTCGCAAGCAGATCCTGCTGTTCACCGGCTTGCTGTCGGTCATCACTGCCGCCGTCGTCACCGTCACCATCTATGCGATGACGGTGGAGAAGCAGCACACCATTGCGCTGCTGAAGCTGATGGGCGCCCGCGACAGAGTCGTTCTCCGACTGATCCTCGACCAGACCGGCCTGCTCGCGGTTTCCGGCATCGCGCTCGGCTTCTGGATCGAGGCGACCGTGGCGCCGCTCTTCCCGCGCCGGATCGTAGTGGATAGCGGCGCGGCCCTGCAGGTGTCGGCTATCGTCGTCGTCACCTGTCTGATCGGCTCGATCGCCGGCATCTGGCGGGCCTCGCGCATCGACGCCCGCGAGGCGCTGTCGTGACCGCCGTGCTGGACATCGACCGCGTCAGCCGCGTCTTCCACAATGGCGGCGAGCGCATTGCCGTGCTCGACGGGGCGTCGCTCGCCGTCGATGCCGGGGAGATGGTGGCGCTGAAGGGACCGAGCGGCTCGGGCAAGAGCACGCTGCTGCTGATCGCCGGGGCGCTCGACCGGCCGGACGATGGCGCCGTCACCGTGGCCGGCACGCGCATCTTTCCCGACCGGCACGCCGAGCCGGCGCTCAGGGCATTGCGCCGCCGGGCCATCGGCTTCGTGTTCCAGAAGGCCAATCTCGTTCCCTTCCTCACCGCCGCCGAGAATGTCGAGCTGGCCCGCTTCATCGACGCCGCGCCGCGTGGCGAGGCGAAGGCACGGGCGCGCGATCTGCTGGCGACACTGGGCCTTGGCGAACGGTTCGACAGCCTGCCGTCGCGCCTGTCGGGGGGCGAGCAGCAGCGGGTGGCGGTGGCGCGGGCGCTTGCCAACCAGCCGGCGCTGATCCTCGCCGACGAACCGACGGCGGCGCTCGACGGCGCGCGCGGCCGGCAGGTGCTCGAACTCCTGAAGGGAGCGACGAAAAGCGGCGTTGGCGTGCTGGTGGTGACCCACGACGACCGGGCGCTGGACCTGTTCGACCGGGTGGTGTCGATCGCCGACGGCAAGATCGTCGCGGGCACCGAGCGATACGGCGGCTGACCGGTCTTGCATCGCGGGAGCGCCTGACCCAAACAGAGCAGAAGGCGGCCTGTGAGGTCGCTCCGCTGAAGCTGTTCGGAGGAGGGGATATGCAGGCGCTTGAAGGGGGACGCACCGGGCAGATTTGGCGCGACGGCGACAGCGTGACACGACCGGCTGGCCCGTGGACGCCGACGGTGCATCGCTTCCTCGCCCACATCCGGGCGGCCGGCTTTGACGGGGCGCCTCGTCCCATCGCCATCACCGAGGCGGGGCAGGAGGTGGTGAGCTTCGTCGAGGGGCGCGTCTCCGAGGACCTTGGCGATCCGATCACCGGCTCCGAGACAATGCTGCGGTCGGCGGGCGAGCTTCTCGCGAGGTTTCATGCGGCCTCGCGCGGCTTTCTGGAAAGCGACCGCCAGCCGCAGGTCTGGATGCTGGAGCCGAGAGCGCCGCGCGACATCGTCTGCCACGGCGATTTCGCGCCCTACAATGTCGCTGGCGAGAACGGCGTCGCCGTCGGTCTCATCGACTTCGACACCATCCATCCGGCGCCGGCCCTCTGGGACCTCGCCTATGCGGTCTATCGCTGGGCGCCGCTGTTCTCGCCCGGCCACCAGGGCGGGGTGTTCGATCAGGAGGCGCAGCTGTCGCGGGCGCGGATCTTCTGCGACGCCTATGGCGCGACGGCGGAGGAAAGGCGGCGTCTGCCGGGCATGATCGCCGAGCGTCTGCGGACGCTGGTCGCCTTCATGCGCGGACGGGCCGAAGCCGGCGACGAGACCTTCGTCGAGGATGTGGAAGCCGGTGAAGCCGCGCTCTACCTCGCCGACATCGACCATGTAGAGCGGCTAGGAGAGCGGCTCACCCAAGCCTTTCTCGGCTGAGGGCGGAATTCTACTTATAGAAAATCTGAAGGCGACTTTCAGAAGTTGCGATTAGGTCAGGGCGGCTGTCGGGCCTATATTGAGGGCGTCAAAGAGAAAAGAGAAAGAGGCCGGAAACCTCCGGTCAGGAAAGAAGGAAAACCCAAATGTTCGCCACCCTCAAGCGTGCTGCCAAGGCCCTCCGCGTTCCCAGCCAGGCCGAGCTCGACCTCGCCTACCTGAACGAAGCCGGCGACCGCTACGACCTCGAAGCCCGCGAGCGCAATCTCAGCCGCCGCGCGCCGAACCGGGGCCTGGGTCTCTGAGGCCAGGACGGCAACAAGCCGACACTGCGATACGACGTCGAGCGCTCGATACCTGACCGGTTCGGGCGCTTTGTCGTATTTGTCTCTTGCTCCGGCCCATGAAAAAGCCGCGCCGTCCCTGGGGGCGACGCGGCCTGTCATTGTCGGCTCGGTCGGATCAGATCGAACGGGCGACCTCGTAGGCGTCCCAGATCGCATACATGATGTTGGACACCTGGCGGGCGTCGCCGAAGCTGTAGACCTCGGGAACGAGGTTGCGGACCTTGTCGTAGAGGCTGCGCTCGGAGCGGTAGCCGATGGCGACGATGGCGCTGTCGGCAGCGACGGTGGTCTCCTTGTCGCCGCTCTTCACCTTGAAGCCGCCCTCGACCGGCTCGGCCACGTAGCTCGACGTCATGATGTCGATCTTCTTGTAGATCAGGAGATCGTGCAGCATGTCGTGGTTGGCGTGGCAGAGCGGGCCGGCCAGCGCCAGGATCTTCGGCGCCAGCTCGACGATGGTCACCTTCTTGCCCTGGTCGTGCAGCCACAGCGCCGTCTCGCAGCCGACGAGGCCGGCGCCGATGACGATGGTGCTGTCGCCGGCCGGCTTGACGCCGTTGAGCACGTCCTCGGCGGTGTAGACGTTGTCGGCATCGCCGATGTTGAGCCGCTTGGGCTGCGAGCCGGTGGCGACGATCAGTACGTCGGGCTTGGCAAGGCGCACCGTCTCCTCGGTCACTTCCTTGTTGAAGATCACGGGGACCTTGAGTTCGCGCAGCTCGCGCTCGTACCAGCGGATCAGGTCGTGATCGTCTTCCTTGAAGTCGGGCACGCCGCCGGGGATGACGACGCCACCGAGACGGTCGGACTTCTCGTAGAGGGTGACGACATGGCCGCGCAGCATGGCGACGCGGGCCGCCTCCATGCCGGCGATGCCGCCGCCGACGATCATCACCGACTTCTTCTCGAGCGCGGCCGTCAGGCCGTATTCCGCTTCTCGGCCGCAGGCCGGATTCACGGCGCAGGAGATCTGCGAGTATTTGGCAAGGCGGCCCATGCAGCCTTCCTGGCAGGAAAGGCAGGGGCGGATGCGATCGATCTTCTCGGCGCGCACCTTGTTGGGCAGTTGCGGGTCGGCGAGCAGCGGGCGGGCGAGGCCGACGAAGTCGGTCTTGCCGGAGACGATGGAGTCCGCGGCGAGGTCCGGGTTGTCCATGCGGCCGGCGGTGATCACCGGCACCTTCAGCACCTCTTTCAGGATCTTGTTGTAGGGCAGGTAAAGGCCCTTTTCCTGGTACATGGGCGGGTGGCTCCAGTACCAGCTGTCATAGGAGCCGACGTCGCCGTTGAAGGCGTCGTATCCGGCCGCTTCCAAGAGCTTGGCCGCCTCGATGCCCTCGGGAATGTCGCGGCCCATCTCGACGAACTCTTCGCCCGGCAGGCCGCCGCTCTTCCAGTCCTTGATGAAGCTCTTGATCGAGTAGCGCAGGGAGACCGGATAGTCCTTGCCGCAGCGTTCCTTGATCGCCTGAACGATCTCGACGGCGAAGCGCAGGCGGTTCTCCAGGCTGCCGCCGTATTCGTCCGTGCGCTGGTTGAACATGGAGATGGCGAACTGGTCGAGGAGGTAGCCCTCGTGGACCGCGTGGATCTCGATGCCGTCGAAGCCGGCGCGCTGGGCGACTTCGGCGCTGTCGGCGAACTTGCGGACGTAGGTCTTGATTTCCTCGATGGTCAGTTCGCGGCAGGTCACGCCGTCGATCCAGCGATGCGGGATCGGCGACGGGGCGACGGCGGTGCGACCGACGATCGACGGCATCGATACGCGGCCGAAGCCGGCGGAGAGCTGCAGGAAGATGCGGGCGTCATAGGCGTGCACCCGCTCGGTCATGATCTTGCCGGTCTTGACGAAGTTGAGCGGGTTCAGCGTCGGGCAGGGCATCGAGGGCAGGGCACACTTCTCGATGTCGTTTTCGACCATGGTGACGCCGGTCATCAGCAAGCCGGCGCCGCCCTTGGCGCGTTCGACGTAATACTCGACGCCGCGATAGTTGTAGGTGCCGTCGGCATCGCACAATCCGCCCGGACCCATCGGCTCCATGACGTAGCGGTTCTTGATTTCGAGGCTGCCGATCTTCATCGGCTCGAACAGGATCTCGTGGTTCTCTTTCATGGGACTGTTCGCGGCTCGCGTCCGCGCCTTCGGTTGCTGGCTCATGCCGCTGCCCGGCCGGGCAGGTTGGCGTCACCCTAGAACCGGCGTTGCCATCCCTACAAAGACTTGATAGGCCTGCGCTCCATACTCAGGAGATATATACGCAATGGAGCTGAGGCACCTTCGCTACTTCGTAGCCGTGGCCGACGAGGGCAGCGTCAGCGCCGCCGCCCGGACGCGGCTGCACACGGCCCAGCCATCGCTCAGCCGCCAACTCAAGGATCTTGAACGGGAATTGGGCGTCGAGCTGTTCGACCGGCGGGTACGGGGCGTGGTCCTGACGCGGCCCGGGCGGTTGTTTCTCGGTCATGTACGGCAGGTTTTGAAGCAGCTCGACGACGCCGTCGACGTCGTTCGCAATGCGCCGATGATGATCCGCGTCGGTATTATTCCGGGGCTCGAAACCTTCGTTCTTCCCCAGTTTCGGCGACTGGCGCGGGAGATCGCCGGCGAGGTCGACATCGAGGTGACGAGCGCTCCGTCGACCGCACTCATTCAGGATCTGAAGGACGGCAACCTCGACCTTGCCTTCGCCCGCCCGTCGGTCGCCGACGTCGATCTGCATTTCGAGCCGATCGATCACCACCGCATCAGCGTCTTTCTTCAGACCGGTCATCCTCTGGCGCAGCGGGAGGCGCTGACCTTTTCCGATCTGGTCGGCCACACCTACATCGCCGTCAATCAGCGCGTCGCACCGTTCCTGCGCGGAGAGATCGACATTTGGGGCCAGTTGCGCGGCCTTGCGCTGTCCCCGACCCATGTTGCAGGCGACATCGCCTCGACCTTCTCGCTGATCATGGCCACAGACGGCTTCTCTCTGATGCCCGATTATGCCGAGCGGCTGATGCCGGCGACCCTGTCGATGCGGCCTCTGGTCGACGGCCCGGAACCCTTGATGCTGGCCATCGCCTACCGGCCGCTGCTGGCCTCGCCGGTGCAGTCGCTGGTCGCCACCGTGGCGAACGCCTGGCCGCGCGATCGAAGCCGGTGAGACGGTGACCATAGAGAATTTGAAAGTAGCTTTCAGAACTTGCGATTAGGCCGCGACGGCTGGCGGGCCTATATTGAGGGCGTCAAAGAGAGAAGAGAAAAGAGGCCGGAAACCTCCGGTCTAGGAAAGGAAAAATCGAAATGTTCGCCACCCTCAAGCGCGCTGCCAAGGCCCTCCACCTTCCCACCCAGATCGAGCGCGACATGGCCTACCTCAACGAGGCCGGCGACCGGTATGACCTGGAGGCCCGCGAGCGGAACCTCAACAACCGCGCCCGCCGCGGTTTCGGCCTCTGAGGACAGGACGGCAGCAAGCCGGCAAGCCCCGATATGACGTCGAGCGCTCGATACCTGACGGTACGGGCGCTTTGTCGTATCCGCTCCTATCTCATCTCACCGCAGCCCCAAATGAAAAACGGCTCCCCTCGCGGGAAGCCGTTTTTGCTGTGTCTCTGGCCGATGGTCAGTTCGCGAAGACCACGGTGCTCTTGAACTGCGGGTTGTTGTCACGGGCGGCCGGGTCGAAGGTCGTCACGACGCTGTAGCCCTGCGAACCATGGGTGCCGACGACGGCGCCGGACTTCAGGCTCTGCTCGGCGGCAGCGTAACGGGCGGCATCGGCCTTGGCAGCGGCGGCGTTGGCCGAGTTGCCGATGACGACGGCGCGCTCGAACTGCGGATCGTTGTCACGGGCGGCCGGGTTGAAGCTGGTGACGACGCCGTAGCCTTCCGAACCGTGGGTGCCGATGACGGCGCCGGACTTCAGGCTCTGCTCGGCGGCGGCATAACGGGCGGCGTCGGCCTTGGCAGCGGCGGCGTTGACGCCATCGGTGTGGACGACGGAGACGAACTGCGGGTCGTTGTCACGGGCGGCCGGGTCGAACTGGACGAGCGAGGCGGCGCTGGCGATCGAGGGAACGAGGACGGCAGCGAGGGCGAGGGAAGCGATCAGGGAGGTCTTCATTTTCAAAACTCCAAATTCTCAAAAGGACATATGCGTCCAAGTCGTTTCATGGTCTGGCAGCGGGGGAGGTCACTGGAGGTCTGTGCTCGCTGCCGATGACCGAGATTTAGGGCGCCTTCGATCACACGGAAACGGGCGGTCGATGACAGTTGCGGGGCGCCGATTTGATAATGGATCGCAAAAGCGTGTAGGCGCGCGTGAACGCCGCCTCCGGACGGGATCCGCCGCCACGGAAAGGGCATCGCGCCGCCTGACGTCATGTTGTGCGTGATCGAAGGGGAGTTCCGCGGACCGGTCTCGCCGGTCCCTCTCATACCCGTTCCGCTTGATCTGGCCTCATCGGGCTCAAGCGGGTTTCGCCTAGAAGGTCGAAACCTGACGGAAGCGGTATCACTGCGCGGGAGGCGATTGGGCCGGAGCCGGTTCCGTGGGTTTGGTCGCGGCGAGCTCGGCGTCGATGCCCGAGATCAGGGCGACGATGTTGGTCATGTTGCGCCCGAGGTCGTAATAGCCGATCTGGCTGCGCGAATAGACGTAGAGGAACGAACCACCGCCACGGGCCGGCGCTACCATAACCGACAGCGTCGAGGGCATGCGCAGCAGCGGAGAGTAGACGATCACGCGGAAGCGGGTGTTGACCGGATTGGCGCCCACGGCGCGTACCTTGCCAGGCAGGCGCCTGACCGCTTTTTCCGCCACCGCGAACAGGGCGGCCGGCGGAAGGTTGTAGCGACGCGTCTCGATGTCGGGGATGCCCTTCTTGCAGTCGTCGGCCGGGCAGGCGAGCGTGTCGTTGAGCTTGCCGGTGCGCGAGGGCACCGAAAAATCATAGGGTCCGAGATCGGCCGCACCGAACACCGCGTCCCAGCTGGCTTCCCGGCCGTAGGTGTAGAAGGCAAGCACCAGGAGCAGGAATGCGCCGAAAAGAGCTGCGAGCACCAAACCGAGGAAACGCAAAGGGGACATTGGATACCGGGTTCACGAGTGCGAGCGATCCCAGCTTTTAACCCGATTGAACAGTGCGCGCCAGAGGTCGGCCGAAACCGCGAGCCAACCGGCGAGAACGGCCATGACGACGATCATGGCAAGGCTGTTCGACCGGTCGGGCGCCGGCGTCGGCGTGATGGCGTAGCTCATGTCGCGCGGCAGCGCCTTGACGAAGGGGACGGGGTTGCCGACCGGATGGATGGCGCCGGTCTTCGCGTCCAGCGTGGCGACGGCGGGCACGGTCTCGGCTGCCCGTACCGGACTGAGGCTGGCGAACAGCAGCGTCACCGCCAGGATGAGGGAGGCGGCGACGGCCACAACGATGGAGGCGCCCGCTCCAACGGAAAGCTCATGGTGTCCGATGTTCGCATTGAACGGGGTGTCGTCGATCCTGTCGGTCATCTCTGTCGTCCTTGCCGCTTTGTCGCTTCGCCACCAGCCGGGCCTTCGGTCGGTGTCTTCCGATGGGCAATAGATGCCTTGCGAATGGGTCGCGCCGATGCCGGGATTGAGGTGGGTGACGGGAGATGTCGTGGCAATTTCGTGGCGGGGTTAACACTTGAACGGTGGAGCATTGGTGGAGAAGGTTGGCGGATTACGAATCCGGCTTTCTTTCAATGGCTTGCATGGTGAATACTCCGCCCTCTGGTTAATGACTCGTAAATGGGAAACGCCGCTTTTTAGGCTTGCTCGCGGGGGCTTGGGACGCTGACGCCGCCTGTTCGAGAGCGTCGGGGACCGGGGGAGAGATTGCATTCTGCGACAGGATAGTTGTATCATGCAACTATATTGCCGGAGGCCTCATGAACGTCGATCCAGCCGTCATCGAAGATATCCGCGCCCTGTCGCGCGCCCTGGTCCGCGACTGGGGATTCATGGGCGGCGCGTTCGCGGGCACCGACCTGTCGCCGTCGGCCGTTCATGCGCTGATCGAGATCGAGACGGGCGGCCTCACCGCGCGCGAGCTTGGCGGCCGCTTGCGCCTGGAGAAGTCCAGCGTCAGCCGCATGCTGTGCAAGCTGGTCGCCTCGGGTGACGTGAGTGAGGCGCCAGATGCGGCCGACGGTCGGGTCAAGGTCCTGTCATTGACTGCCGAAGGGCGCGGGCGGGTGGCGGCCATCCATGCCTTTGCCCGCCGGCAGGTCGCCGGGGCCCTGGAGCGTCTCGGGGCAGGCGAGGATCGCATCGTCCTCGACGGGCTACGGCTCTACAGCAAGGCGCTGGAAGGGCGGAGCGATGCCAGCGGTAATGCGTCCGCGATCGAGATCGTCGCTGGCTATCATCCGGGGCTCGTCGCTCGCGTCACCGACATGCACATGCGCTACTACGCCCGGGAGCACGGGCTGGGGCGGCCATTCGAGGCGCTGGTGGCGGGCGGGCTCGCCGACTTCTGCCCCCGTCTGGACAATCCGCGCAACGGGGTCTGGACGGCGCGGCGGGACGGAACGATCGTCGGCTCGGTGGCGGTCGACGGCGAGGACATGGGCGAGGACGTCGCTCATCTGCGCTGGTTCATCGTCGCCGACGGCCTGCGCGGCGGCGGGGCGGGAAAGCGGCTGCTGGACGCGGCGCTGGCCTTTGTCGACGGGCACGGCTTTGCCGAGACGCACCTGACGACCTTCGCCGGCCTCGATGCCGCCCGCCATCTCTACGAGTCGCGCGGTTTCGTGCTCGCCGAGGAGGCGGTGGGTGTGCAATGGGGAAAGACGCTGCTCGAACAGCGCTTCGTCAGGCGCCGGGCGTAAAGGGACCGGAGCCGAAGATCCGATCCCCATGCTGCCTCCGCGTTTCCCCAAGCTCCTTGGCGATGACGGTCTTGATCAGCGTCGCCGGATCGCGACGATGGCCGGCAGCGCGCCGCCGATCGCGCCGATCGCCAGGCCGAGAAGGGCGGCCGTCATCATCACGTCGCCGGTGACGGCGAGCTGGAACATCATGCGCGTGTTGTTGGCGCCGACGGTGCTCGCCTGCCAACCGTTGAAGAGGGCCCAGGACGCGGCGACGCCGATGGCCGCTCCGGCCAGCGACAGCAGCACCGCCTCGATCCAGGTCGAGGCGAAGGCGGCCAGGCGGCCGAACCCAAGCGTCCGGACGATGGCTATCTCGGCGGTGCGGTCGGCGACCGAGCTCATCATCGTGTTGAGCGCTCCGGCGCCGGCGCCCACCGCCATCAACAGCGCAAGCGGCCAGCCGAACAGGCGGATGAGGTCGGCGGTGCGCCCGGACTGACCGGCATAGAGATCGGCTTCCGACGTGATGACAAGTGGCGTCTCCGTGATGTCGGACAGAGCGTCTCTCAGTGTTGCGATGGCGGCCGGGCTGTCGAGCCTCACCCGCAGCGTCTGTACCTCTCCCTGCCGGTCGAAGCCGGCGCGGACGGCGTCGAGGTCGGCCCAGAGCTCGGATTCGAAGGCGCTGCCGCCAGCGGAGAAGTGTCCGCTCACTGTCCAATCCACCGCGCCAAGACGGATCTTGTCGCCGACGCCGAAGGCGGGAAAGTCGCGCGCCAGACGGTCGCCGACGAGGAGTTCGCGGCTGCCCTTTGCAAACGGCCGACCGGCCGAAAGCGTGACCCCGTCGCGCAGCGAGAGTCCGGCGAGGTCCATGCCACGCAAGGCCATGGTCTGGCCGAGGCTTTCTCCCGGCTGGCGAACGTCGACCGGCACCACGAGTTCCCGCGAGGCGATCAGCTCGCTGGCCGCATCGCGACGGACGCCGAGGTCGCTTCGCCTCGCCAGGATGGAACGGACGACATTCGGTGGCAGGTCGGAGCCGACTTCCTGATACGTGCCGCCGCCGAGAATGACGGTCACGGTGGGGGAGCCCGCGCCCCTCAGTGCCTGCTCGAAGCCCTTGGCCATGGACAGGAAGCCGGCGAGCACCATGACGACGAGCGCGATGGACAGGCTCATCGACAGGGAAATGGCTTGGCGCCGTGGCAGACTGAGCAGGTTGGCGCGGGTCATGACGAGTGTTTGGCGGATGGCGGAGGCCATGGGTTCACCTCGTTCTGAAGGCTGCGGTGACGGGGATGCGCATGGCGTTGGCCGCCGGCAGCGCGCCTGTGGCAAGACCAAGGCCCAGGATCAGGGCAAGCGCCTTGGCGAGCACGACGGCGGAGAGGATCAGGCCGAGCGCCGGACCGGCGATCCCTGCGCCGAGCTTTGCCAGCGCCAGACCGAGGACGCCGCCGGCAAGGAAGATCAGCAGCGTTTCGCCGAGAACGAGCGAGAGGATGCGCCAGCGCGAGAAGCCGAGCGTCTTCAACAAGCCAATCTCGAAGGTGCGCTCGCGGATGGCGAAGACCATGGTGTTGACGACGATCAGCAACAGCGTCGTGAAACTGGCGCCGACCACCAGATCGATGATCAGGCCGACATCGGCATACTGGCGGAGAAAGGCTTCAAGAAACTGCTTTTCCGACTGCGTACGCGTCGGCGAGGCGGAGTTGGCGAAGGCAGCGTCGATGCGGGCGGCCAGCGCTCCGGTCGAGACGCCGTCGCCGGGGCGCAGGATGAAGGCGTCCACCGTGTCCTTGTCCCGCGCCCTCGCGGCGTTGAGGTAATCGTAGCGGCCGATCATGAAGTAGGTATCGGTGCTGGCGTTTTCGCCCTCGAAGATGCCTGCGATCTCGAAACGCCAGTTTCGGTCGCCGTCCTGTCGGGCAGTCTGGAAGGCGGTGAGGGCGACCTGCTGGCCCACGGTCCAGCCTTGCGCGTCGGCCAACGCCCGGCCGACCAGGATGCGATCGCGCGCCGCGCCGAGCGCGCCGACGAGATCGGCCGACAGGCCAAGCTCCCGGCCGTTGATGGCGAGAAGGGCGTCCGGGTCGGTGGCGGTCAGGTTGACCACGTTCTTCTCGGTGCCGACGAAGCCGCGCAGGCGCGCCGTGTAGGTGACCGCCGCGACGCCGGGCGTGCTCGTGATGCGGGGCAGCAGCGCCAGCGGCAGCGGGTGGCTTCGGCCGGCGCTGCTCATGACGCCGAGGATGTCGTCGCTGCTTCCGGCCGAGCCTTGCGCGCCGGCAAGAAAGCTCGCCGTCAGTCCGTAGATCAGGAAAGCCACACTGACGCAGACCGTCAGCAGCAGGGTTCGAAGCGGCTTGCGCCAGATGTTTTTCCAGGTGAAGCGAAAGAAGGTCATCAGGCGGCGCTCCGTTCCTCGGCGAACTCACCCTTGTCGAGATGCAGGACGCGATTGGCGTGGCGGGCGGCCTGCGGGTCGTGCGTCACCATGACGATGGTCTTGCAGAGCTCCCGGTTGAGGAAGCCGAGCATGGCGAGGATGTCGTCGGCCGACTTGCGATCGAGGTCGCCGGTGGGCTCGTCGCAGAGCAGCAGGCCGGGGTCGGCGACGATGGCGCGGGCGATGCCGACCCGCTGCTGCTGGCCGCCGGACATCCTGGTCGGGTACTGCTTTTCGCGCCCCGCCAGCCCGACGAGGTCGAGCACCTTTTCCGTCCGCAGGCGGCGCTCTTTGCCAGATAGCGGCTTGAGCAGCAGTGGCAGCTCGACGTTTTCCGCCGCGGTCAGCATCGGCAGCAGGTTATAGAACTGGAAGACCATGCCCATGTTGTGGGCGCGCCATGCGGTTCGCGACGCTTCCCCCATCCGGTCCAGCCGGTTGCCGCCGATCATCAGCTGTCCGGCATCGGGGCTTTCGATGCCGGCGAGCATGTTGAGCAGGGTCGACTTGCCGGATCCGGACGGGCCCATGATGGCGACGAACGCACCGCCGGCTATGGCGAGATCGAGATCGGCGAAGATCGACACCGTCTCGGTGCCGATCCGGTAGCCCTTCCGGATGCCCTTCAGGTCGATGTAGGGGGCAGGGTCGTGTCTGTCGGTCATCGGTCGTTTGCTCCTCGTTGCGGGTCGGTGGTGGCGAGGCGGATGCGCGCGGCCATGCCGGGGCGCATGTCCTTGGGCGGCGCCTTGGGCCGGAGGCGCAAGCCGACCGTGCCCTTTTCGGTGGAGACGGTTGGAAAGACGCGCGTGACCTCGACGGCGAAGGGGCGGTCGGGAAAGCCGTCGAGCACCGCTTCGCCCTGGAGGCCGGGGCGAAGGAGCGCCATGCTCGCTTCGGCGACGTCGGCCTCGATCACCATGCTGTCGGTGTCGACGATGGTCGCAAGGCTCAACCTCTCCAGCGTGCTGTCGGTGCGGGCCAGCACGGTGTTGCCGATGTGGGCGGCGAGCCGGGTGACGACGCCGGCAATGGGCGCCCGCACCGTCAGGGCGTCGATCCGCTCCCGGGCGATGGCGACGGCGAGCGTCGCCTTGTCGACATCCCGCTCGGCTCGCGCCACGTCGTTGTCGGCCCGCGCCGAGGTGGTTCGGGCGTCCTCGACATCCTGGCGGGAGAGGACGCTGGCCAGCGCTTCCTTCCGCGCCAGCGTGGCGCGCGCCTGATCGGCGGTGATGCGCCTTGCCTCGAGCGCCAGCCGGGCCGACGCCTGATCGATCTTGGCCTCATCGAGGGAAAACCGGGCGCCGGCGTCTTCGAGGACCACCAGCGGCTGGCCGGCCGCGACGCGGTCGCCGATCTCGACGGCCACCTGGGTGATCCGTCCTTCGTATTTGGCGAAGACGGTCGTGGAGCGTGGGGCGATCAGGTAGCCGGAACCGGTCACCTCGCGGATGGGCGCGGACAAGGCGCTGGTCGTCTCCACCTTGTCGGCCGGGTCGGCTTGCGTTGCCGGAGCCTGTTGCTGCGCCCCGGCGCGGGCAAGCGCGTCGCTGTCGCGGCCCCAATGGGACGAGGCCTGCGGCCAGAGGAGAAGGGCGAGGCTGGCGACGACGACGAGGGCCCCGCCAGCCATCAGGACAGGTCGCAACTGGTGGCGGGCGGGCGCTGCGGGCGTCTCAAGGGAGAGCGACCTCAGCGTTTCCGCGAGTTTGCGGTCGTGTTCGGTGAGCGTGTTCATGCCGCCAGCATGAACGGCCGGACCGCGTTTTCGACCTAGAACGCCTTTCAGGACGGACTGAAACGCGTTTTAGTCCCTCGCGCCGATCGGTGGGAAAGCTGGTCTCTGGGGATCAGGCCGACTTTGCCGTCTTGGCCCGCCAGGCCTGCGGCGTCGTGTCGGTGACGCGGCGGAACTCCCGGTTGAAGTTGGACTTCGTCAGGAAGCCCACGTCGAGCATGATCGCCGTCACCGGCTTGTCGGTGTCGCTCAGCAGGGCGCAGGCCTCGGCGATCCGGTAGTCGTTGACATACTGCGACACGTTCTTGCCCGTCGCCCGGTTGATCGCATTGGAAATCTGGCGAACCGGAATGCCGGCCTTGCGCGCCAGCCGGTCGAGGTTGAGGTCGGGGTCGCGGTAGACGCGCTTGTCCTCCATCAGCTCCCTGATGCGGGCGATGGTCTCGGTGTCCGGTTCGGCCGGTGGCGGCGTCGGGGTTGGCTCGGCGGTATCGGTCGGGGTTCGGCTGCGGCTCGCCGCCGCTCCGGCGATGGCGATGATGATCAGCGCCACGACGTTGCCGACGCTGACCAGTTGCGGCGTATGCCGCCCGCCGCCTACCGCCAGATCGACGATGACGATGATGTCGATGGTCGACGACAGCAGCAGGGCCGCCGCTGCGAAGACGATGGCGCGATAGGCGGGAACAGCGCCTTCGAAGGGGGCGATGCGCAGGGCGTCGGTTCCCGGCCGCATCAGAAGCAGGATGGTGGTGGCATAGCCGATGAAGATCAGGATCAGCGCCCCGTCGATGGCGTCCCTCCGGACGACCAGCAGGGCCGCGATCGCCACGGCGGGCAGGGCGTGAAGGCCGATGCGTTGCCAGGGGCGAAAGCGGCTGCGGCGGACCAGTTGCGCCACGCCACAGTAGGCCAGCGGCGGAACGCAGGCGGCGATGATCGGGGTGCCGTACATCACCTCCTGCACGCCATAGCCCCAACGCAGGCCGAGCAGCGTCGATTGCACGGCGCTCGCCAGGACGAGGATCAGAAAAGGCAGGTTGGCAGGTTCGCCGTCGTTGCGTCGCACCACGGTGACCAGCAGGACCACGAGCAGAATGGCGACGACGAATGGGAGCGGGATGAAGACCATGCCTGCGTCAAAGACCAGAGAGAAATCTTGCGGCGGACGGCGACCGTAACAGAGATCGTCGTCGGGTGCGACGGGCGCGTCTCCACCCCGCCGGCACTGTCCGGATGCGAAAACGGCCCGGCGATGCCGGGCCGCTCATTGAGGTCTCAGACCACCGTCCGAGGCTTACGACAGCGAGGCGGCGAAGCGCTGGATGCGGGCGCAGGCTTCCTCGAGGTCCTTGGTGGACGTGGCGTAGGAGATGCGGAAGTTGGGGCCGAGGCCGAAGGCCGAACCCTGCACCACGGCGACGCCTTCCTGCTCCAGCAGCTCGGTGACGAAGTCGTCGTCGGAGGCGATCGCCTTGCCGGCCGCCGTCTTCTTGCCGATCAGGCCGGCGCAGGACGGGTAGACGTAGAAGGCGCCTTCCGGCGTCGGGCAGTGGATGCCCTTGGCCTGGTTCAGCATGGACACCACGAGGTCGCGGCGCTCCTTGAACACCTTGTTGTTCTCGGCGATGAAGTGCTGCGGGCCGGTGAGGGCCTCGAGCGCCGCATACTGCGAGATCGACGAGGGGTTGGAGGTCGACTGCGACTGGATCTTGGCGATGGCCTTGATCAGCTCGGCCGGGCCGCCGGCATAGCCGATACGCCAGCCGGTCATGCAATAGGCCTTGGAGACGCCGTTGACGGTGAGCGTGCGCTCCATCAGCGCCGGCTCGATCTGGGCCGGCGTCGTGAACACGAAGTCGTCGTAGACGAGGTGCTCGTACATGTCGTCGGTCATGATCCAGACCTGCGGATGACGGACGAGCACGTCGGTCAGCGCCTTCAGCTCCTCGCGGGTGTAGGCGGCGCCCGACGGGTTGGACGGCGAGTTGAAGATGAACCACTTCGTCTTCGGGGTGATCGCCTTCTCAAGCGCCTCGGCGGTCAGCTTGAAGTTGGTCTCGATGGTCGCCTCGACGAAGGTCGGGGTGCCGCCGGCGAGCAGCACCATGTCCGGATAGCTCACCCAGTAGGGGGCGGGGATCAGCACTTCGTCGCCGGGGTTCAGCGTCGCCATCAGCGCGTTGTAGAGCACCTGCTTGCCGCCGGTGCCGACGGTGATCTCGGCCGGCTTGTAGATCAGGCCGTTCTCGCGCTTGAACTTGTCGACGATGGCCGTCTTCAGCTCTGGAATGCCGTCGACCGCCGTGTATTTCGTCTTGCCGTCGCGGATCGCCTTGATGGCAGCTTCCTTGATGTTGTCCGGGGTGTCGAAGTCCGGCTCACCGGCACCGAGACCGATGACGTCACGGCCGGCAGCCTTGAGCTCACGCGCCTTGTTGGTCACGGCGATGGTGGCGGAGGGCTTCACGCGGGCAAGCGACTGGGCAAGGAAAGACATTTAAAGGCGTCTCCGAACGTTGAGGAGGTCAATCGTATCGGTTTAAATACGACCCCCTTGATCTATTGCGGTGCGCGCGGTTGCGCAAGGTCAAACCGTGCGAACGCGGGCATTTCCGGTTCTCTGAGCGGAGCCAATGGGCTTTGGCGGGAGGGGGACGGGCGGCGCAAAAAAAAAGCCGGGCGTGAGCCCGGCTATTAAGTTTTGGAATGCGGATCGCAGGGACGATGCCGCACCTTCCAGAGGGGAACAGCTGAAGATTCGCTTTCGCCGGGAGGATGGCGAGGGAACCAACACATCAGCTGAGGTCTATATGCACCCGCCACCGGTGCAAAACAAGGAGGCAAACTGCAAATCTGCTATGCAATATCCCGGTTATTTTGCCCAAACCGTAACATCCTCGTGAAGTCTTTACGGTTTGTTGGTGTTTTCCATTAAGGGGAAACGCGAGTCCTGTTCGGAGCGCACAACGATACGTTGGATCTGTTGGCGGCTAATACCGAGGTATTAGGCCATCGTGCCGGAAAAGAGGGGCCGGCCTCGGAAAATCCGATTGCCAGAGTCGGGAAGGATGGCGGGCTGGAGTATGCAGCAAGCCAGGGCTCGCCGGACGGGCTCTAGTAGGACCAGCGCTGGGCCTTCGACACCAGGAAGTCGCGGAAGGCGTGGACGCGCGCGGAGTTCCTGAGTTCGTCGGGATAGACGAAGTAGGTGTCGTAGGAGAGGAGATCGACCTCGGGGATCAGCTGCTGAAGACCCGAATCCTCCTCGACCAGATAGTCGGGAAGAAGCGCGATGCCGACGCCGCGCTGCACCGAATGCTTGATGGCGACGAGATTGTTGACCCTGAGGGCCGGCAGACGCGGATTGTCGTAGGGCCGGCCAACGCTTTCGAGCCAGTTCATGTCGCGCAAGTAATTGGGCGCGGCGACCCCGAAGGTGATGATCCGGTGCTCGTCGATGTCCTCGATCGTCTTCGGGCTGCCGAAGCGCTTGATGTAGGCGGGCGATGCGAACAGGTGGAAGTGCACCGTGAACAGCTTGCGCTGGATGAGATCGGGCTGCGTCGGCTGGCGCAGACGAATGGCGACGTCGGCCTGCCGCATGGCGAGATCGAGTTCGTCGTCGTTGAGGATGAGCTGCAGCTGGACGTCGGGGTAGAGGTCGACGAACTCGTCGACGCGCGAGGTTAGCCAGGTTGAGCCGATGCCGACGGTGGTGGTGACGCGCAGCGAGCCGGAGGGGCGCTCCCGGCTGTCGGTCAGCCGGCCCTGCACGTCTTCCAGCTTCAGGAGCACGTCATGGGCGGCGCGATAGAGCAGTTCGCCCTGTTCGGTGAGGATGAGGCCGCGCGCGTGGCGGTGGAACAGCGGTACGGCGAGATCCTGCTCGAGGGCGCTGACCTGACGGCTGACGGCGGACTGGCTCATGTTCAGCGTGTCGCCGGCGTGGGTGAAGCTCCCGGCATGGGCGGCGGCATGGAATATTCTGAGCTTGTCCCAATCCATCGCTACCCCCTTTACCGCCCCCTTGATGGCGCTGGCCGCCCTCGGCCATCGCTTGCTCGTGTCGGGCAGGGGCCGGTCTAGCGGGCCGGCCTTGCCGCGTCCTTGTTCTAGAGCAACGCGCGTTCTGGCGAGCGCAAATCGTTGCTCCAGTTCCTACTTCTCGCATTGCTCTTGCGGAAAACCGGTTCCCACTTTTCCGCACAATGCTCTGGAGCATGTCCGGCGAACCCTGGTTCGCCCACATGCTCTATCTTTTTGTTTTCGCGCAACTCCGGACGCAAAACCGGTTCCCACTTTTGCTGGAGTTGCTCTAGCACATCCGCCTGCCCGAAAAGTTTGGCGACTTTTCGAACGGGCTCGTCATTTTTCCTATGGCACCCATTTATCCGAAAAGTATGAAAACTTTTCGAGCTTGGTTTCTACCTTGGCGCATCCGCGTTCTGGCGCAAGCCCTGAATTGCGTCGCCCTGCCAGTTGGTTACGCAACCTTGGTATCAGTTTCGAGGGCGCCGACATAGCGTTCGGCCTCCAATGCCGCCATGCAGCCCATGCCGGCCGCCGTCACCGCCTGGCGGAAATGCTCGTCGGTGACGTCGCCGGCCGCGAAGACGCCGGGCACCGAGGTGGCCGTCGAATCGGGCGCCGTCCAGATATAGCCCGACGACTTCATCCGAACCTGACCGGTGAACAGCGAGGTGGCCGGCGCGTGGCCGATGGCGACGAACACGCCGTCGGCGGCGATGTCGCGCGTGTCGCCCGTCGCCACGTTCTTCAGGCGGACGCCGGTGACGGATGGCGGAAAGCCCTCCTTGCCCAGCACCTCGTCGACGACGCTGTTCCAGATCACTTCGATCTTCGGGTGGTTGAACAGGCGGTTCTGCATCACCCGCTCGGCGCGGAAGGCGTCGCGGCGATGCACCACCGTGACCTTCTCGGCGTGGTGTGTGAGATAGAGCGCTTCCTCGACTGCGGTGTTGCCGCCGCCGATCACCACCACCTGCTTGCCGCGATAGAAGAAGCCGTCGCAGGTGGCGCAGGCCGACACGCCGAAGCCCTGGTACTTCTGCTCCGACGGCAGGCCGAGCCAGCGCGCCTGGGCGCCGGTGGCGATGATCAGCGCGTCGGCCGAGTAGGTGTCGCCGGAATCGCAGGTGAGGGTGAACGGACGCTTGGAAAGGTCGACCGTGGTGACGATGTCGGAGACGAGGCGGGTGCCCATGTGCTCGGCCTGGGCGCGCATCTGCTCCATCAGCCACGGGCCCTGGATCGCCTCGGCGAAGCCCGGATAGTTCTCGACGTCGGTGGTGATGGTGAGCTGGCCGCCCTGCTGCAGGCCGGCGATCAGGATCGGCTCGAGCATGGCGCGGGCGGCGTAGATGGCGGCGGTGTAGCCGGCCGGGCCGGAGCCGATGATCAGGACCTTGGTATGGGTGTGCGTCATGCTCGTCTCGTTTCGTTCGCCATCCCCGCGAGGGCGCTGGCAGGGCGCCACTGGCGGCGTCCGGAGTGGACCGAATGTTAGGTGTCCGGCCCCCGCGTTTCAAGGCGGCGGGACGTCGGCGGGCTCCGGCGCTGCGCGTCGTCCCCTGCCGAATGGCCGGTGGATGCAGGCATCGCCCTTATAATATGTGTTCGTGCCGCCGAAAGATGCTTTCGTCGCGGTGATCGGAACGGTATGTTCCGCGCCGAAGCGAGAGGCATGGCCGGAGGGACTCACCGGCCGGCAAACGCCCGTTTCTGGCGGCTCTCCGGAGGATGCGACATGAAGGCCCGTCTCGACGCCATCGACTGGAAAATCCTGCGCGAGTTGCAGGCCGACGGGCGCATGACCAACGTCGAGCTGGCGAGCCGCGTCGGCATTTCGGCGCCGCCGTGCCTGCGTCGCGTGCGGGCGCTCGAAGAGGCGGGTGTCATCCAGGGTTACCGCGCGTTGATCGACGAGAAGACGCTGGGCTTCGACGTGACGCTGTTCGCCTTCATCTCGCTCACCTCGCAGTCGGAAGCGGAGATCCTCGGCTTCGAAGCGCGGGTGAAGAACTGGCCGCTGGTGCGCGAGAGCTGGATGCAGTCGGGCGAGATCGACTTCATCCTGAAATGCGTCGCCCCCGACCTCAAGACCTGTCAGAACTTCGTGATCGAGCAACTGACGGCGACGCCCAACGTCGGCCAGGTGCGCACCAGCCTGACGCTGAGGCAAATCAAGAACGAGCCGGTGGTGGTGTGATATCGGCGGCGTGAAGCAAGGTTTTCGGCCAAGCGGATCGGGGTGGGCGCTGTTGACAGCTGCCGACGGGCGTAGCATGTCCCTGTCGTCTTTCATCGGGCAGGCGCTTGATCGCTAGCGCTGCCATTGGCCGCCGACCGGTCGGATGTGGAGTGCACGCGTGAGTTTCCTCAAGGACAGGTTTGCCGGTTTCATCGGGCCGGAGCAAAAGCTCGGGCCGCTGGTGCGCCTGTTCCGCGCCAACTTCCGGCCCTATGCGCGGCGCTATGCCTTCGCGCTCTCGATGATGGTGATCGCGGCGCTGGCCACGGCGGGCAGCGCCTATATCATCAAGGACATCATCAACAAGATCTTCATCGACAAGGATGGTGCGCTGGTGTTCGTCATCGCCGGCGCCATCGTCTTCATCTATCTGGTCAAGGGCTTTGCCACCTACTTCTCGTCGGTGACGCTGACCAAGATCGGCAACAGCATGGTGGCCCGGCTGCAGCGGCAGCTTTACGATGCGGTGCTGCGGCAGGACATCGTCTTCTTTCAGCGGCATGCGCTCGGCGACATCATGGTGCGCATTTCCCAGAACGCGTCGGCGGCGCGCGCGGCGATCGACCTGATCGTGCTCAGCCTTGGCCGCGACCTGTTCACGCTGGTTTCGCTCGTCGCCGTCATGGTGGTGCAGAACCCGATCATGTCGGGGCTGTCGCTGCTGATCGCCCCGCCCGCCATTTACGGCATCACCCATCTGCTCAAGAAGGTCCGTACGGCGGCGCGCAAGGAAGTGGTGACGTCGGCCCAGATCGTCACCATCGTGCAGGAGAGCGTGCAGGGCATCCGCGTCGTCAAGTCCTTCGGCCTGGAAGACCGGTTGCGCGCGGCCTTCAACGTGGCGACGGGCAACGTCGAGACGCTCTCCAACCGCATCGCCACGCTGGGCGCCCGCTCCAGCCCGCTGATGGAGACGCTGGGCGGTCTTGCCATTGCCTTCGTGGTGATGTTCGGTGGCTATCAGATCGTCCACTACAATGCCGACCCCGGCGCCTTCTTCTCCTTCATCACGGCGCTGCTGATGGCCTATGAGCCCGCCAAACGGCTGGCCCGCTTCAACCTCGACCTTGAAAAGGCGCTGGTCGGCGTGCGCATGATGTACGAAGTGCTCGACGAGGTGCCGGAGCTGCAATCGGCGCCGGATGCCGTGGAGGCGAAGTTCGACAGCGCCGCCGTCACCTTCGATCGCGTCGACTTCGCCTATGGCGAGGCGCCGGTGCTCAAGGGCCTCAGCCTGACAGCGCCGGAAAACTCGGTGGTGGCGCTGGTCGGTCCGTCGGGCGCCGGCAAGTCGACGGTGTTTTCGCTGGTCGAGCGCTTCTACGACCCGACGGGCGGCGCCGTGCTGGTCAACGGCACCGACATTCGCCGCTTCACCGTGGAGTCGCTGCGCCGCCATGTGGCGCTGGTGACGCAGGACACTTTCCTGTTCGACGGTTCGGTAGCGGCCAACATCGCCGACGGTCGCCCCGATGCGAGCCGGGCCGAGATCGAGGCGGCGGCGCGCGACGCCAACGCCTACGACTTCATCATGGCCATGCCCGACGGTTTTGACTCGCGCGTCGGCGAGGGCGGCGGCAACCTTTCCGGCGGCCAGCGCCAGCGCATCGCCATCGCCCGCGCCATCCTGAGGCAGGCGCCGATCCTGCTGCTCGACGAGGCCACCTCGGCGCTCGACGCCCAGGCCGAACGCGACATTCAGGAAGCGCTGGGGCGTTTGATGAAAGGCCGCACCACCTTCGTCATCGCCCACCGCCTCGCCACGGTGCGAGACGCCGACATCATCTACGTGATGGACAAGGGCGAGGTGGTGCAGAAGGGCAACCACGAGCAACTGATGGCCGAAGGCGGGCTCTACGCTCACCTGCGGGCGTTGCAGTTCAAGGACGAGAAGCCCGACGCTGTCGCCGCCGGCTGAGCCTCCGCCGCGTCAGTCCTTGCGAATGCCTCGCCAGGCCGCCAGCACGGCGGCGGCGATTTCGGCCGTCGCGTTGATCGGCGGGTAGTTGCCGGCGGCAGGAGCGTCCGGAAAGCGGCCGATGCTCGCCTCCTGGCTCAAGAGGGCGATGAAACGCTCGATCTTCGGGTGACCGCCCGACGGGTGGAAGATCTGGATCGGCCGGCCGGTCGTCGCGGCCTCGCCGATCATGTTGGTGGAATCGGCCGTGACGATCAGCTCGTCGGCAAGCGCCATGTAGGCGAGGAAGGGATTGGCGCCCTCGCCATTCCAGAAGACGACGCGCGCTTTCTCCTCCGCAAGCGTCGCGAGGGCGGCGGCAAGTGCCGGTGGGGTGCGCCGCGAGGCGGTGATCATCAGCGAGGCGCCTGTGGCGACGCGCTCCCCGAGCCCGGCCATCAATCGGTCGATATCCCCGGCGCTGAAGTGATGATGGCGGCTGTCGCCGCCGATCAGCACGGCAAGGCGCGGGGGCGGCAACGCGGCGAGATCGGCCGGTGGTTCGGCGCGGATGGCGTCGAGCCGTTGCGCGGAAAGGCGGTTGGGCGCCGTCGTCACCACCATGACGCCGGGGCCGCGCAGCCTGTCGTGCGCCTGAACGATGACGAGGTCGGCGCCGTGGCGGCGCGTTCGCGGATCCTTGAACAGCACCGTGCAGGTGCCGGGAGACAGGTGCTTGAGGTGTCTGAGATAGGCGACGGCGCGTCGCCCGGTGGCAAGGCAGATGTCGGGAAAGGGCGGAGCCAGCGGCGAACCGGGCTGACTTGGCCGTTCGCGCCAGTCGATCGACCCCCAGGGCATCAGCAGGGCGAAGGCCTTGCGCGTATGGACGTGGCGGAGTTCGGGCGTGACGCCCAACGCCTCGGCGATGCCGGTGAGCGGCAGTTCGTCGCCGGCCTTGCCGTCGGTGAGGATCCACACCGAGGGACGGTCGGTCATGGCGCCATCTCCATCAGGCGACAATAGGCGGAGAACTCCTGCTCCAGCATGCGGGTGGTGGTGTAGTTCTCTAGCACGAAGGCGCGGCCGGCCCGCCCCATGTCCCTCAGCCGTTCGGGGGAAACCAGCGCTTGCCCGATGGCGGCGGCCATGGCCTCGGCATCGCCCGGGGTGACCAGCCAGCCGGTAAGGCCGGGCAGCACGGTTTCGCGGCTGCCGCCATGGTCGGTGGCGATGACAGGGGTTTCCATCGCCTCGGCCTCGATGGCGGCGCGGCCGAAGGCTTCCGGTCTGGTCGAGGCGGAAAAGGCGAGATCGGCGGCGGCGAGTAGCACCGGCACATCGCGGCGGCTGCCGGCCAGGATGACGCGGCCGGCGAGATCATGGCCGGCGATGCGCGCCTTCAGGTCGGCGATGACGCCGTCGCTGCCGCTGCCGGCCAGCACGAGGCGCCAGGGGCGGTCGGCGCAACGGGCGAGCGCGTCGATCAGAACCGCGTGGCCCTTCCAGCCGGTGACGCGGCCGACCATGATCAGCAGCGGCTCGCCGTCGCTGACGCCGAACTCCTTGCGAACAGCGGCTTTCTGCGCCTCGGACACGGTGGCGGGATCGAACAGCGCCGGCTCGATGCCGCGTGCCGCCACCACGATGCGGTCGGCCGGGTAGCCGTAGACGGTTTCGATATGGTGGCGGATGAACTGGGAGTTGGCGACCACCAGCGGGCCGCGCAGCATGACGCGATTGTAGAGACGCTTCAGCGCGTTGCCATGGCCATAAACGCCGTGGAACGTCGTGAGGAAGCGGCACCGGCGGCGCGCAAGGCGAACGGCCAGCCAGCCGGCCCAGGCCGGCGCCCGGCTGCGGGCATGCACAATGTCGATCGCCTCGGCATCGATCACCTTCGCGACGGCGAAGGCATTGCGAACCATAGCCCAGGGCGATTTGCGGCCGACCGGAATGGCAAAATGCCGCGCGCCGCCGGCCTCGACCGCCGCCACCAGATCGCCGCCGCCGCTCGCCACGAAGTTGACGATGCCCCGCTCGCGGAGATAGCCGACCATCTCCACCGTGGAGCGCTCGACCCCGCCATCGCCGAGCGCGGGGAGAAGCTGCAGGATGCGGGGGGAGGGGGATATGGTTGCCAGCTTGTGGGAGCCTTCTGGCGTTCCGGAAGAGCCTGTCACCGTCATTCCCTTGTCCGCCCGGCTGTCTTGGTTCACGCGATCGCCTCTTGCTTAGACGCGCGCGCGGCGTTGTTCAACGTGATACGCGGATTTCGGCTGCTTGTGCTGGTTGGGCGCTGTCGGTAATGCTTCGATCATACGCGGTGCCGTTTCAAGGTTGGCATTTGGCGAGCCGGCTGCGGACGGCAGGAAAGGTTTCGGGAAGTCGGATGCTGGGCCTCGGATTACTGTCTTGGAAAGGCTACGATAGCCTGGAGGCCTCGTTGGCCACCTACAACCGGATCGGCATGCTCGACCTGTTCGAAGAGGTTGTCGCCTATCTGCCGGAAGCGGCCGAGCCTGGGCCGTCGATCTGCCGGGCCGCTGGGGTGCGGCCGGTCGAAGCGGCGACGAACCAGGGCATTCTTGCCGGATTCGAAGGGTTGGCCAGGGCGATGACGGCCGATGTCGTGCTTCTGGTCGAGAACGATTGCCCGGTGATCGTCGACCATGCCGAGGCCAGGCGGCAGATCCAGCATGCAAGGCAACTGATCGAGAGTGGCGCCGTGCGGATCGTTCGCCTTCGCTCGCTGGCCGAGCCGGGCGAAGCGTTCACCACGCGCGCGAAGTTTCATCGCTACTTCCCGGCGGAAGGCGCCAGTGGAACGGAGCGGCTGAACGCTTGGCTGAGGCGTCTTCTCAGGCCCGAGCGGACCAGGAGGGCGCTGGGAGAGGCGGTGCTTCACGATCAGCGGCTGGCGGTGGAAAGCGGTGTCGCGCGCCTGGATGCCGAGGGCTTCGCCCTGACGACGTCGCGGCACATTCCCTGGACCAATCAGTCGGTGATGATACGGCGCGAGGATTTCCTCGCCAGCGTGATCGAGGTCGCCAAGGCCGCCGATACGCGCCGCCGCGTCAACGGCGCCAAGAACATCGAAATCGAAATGAACGCCCCGCATTGGCGCAACGCCGAGATCCCCATCGCCGTCGCCCCAGGCATCTTCACCCATCGCCGGGTCGGTAGCCGGGGGTATTGAGGCTAGAGAGCATCCGGCGAACCCCGGTTCGCCAACATGCTCTATCTCTTTGTTTTCACGCAATTCCGGACGCAAAACCGGTGCCCGCTTTTGCTGGGATCGCTCAGTTGATGCCCGTCGGCCAGTGAACGTCGGGCGGTGTTTCTCCAAGGCTCAGTCGCAGCACATAGTCGGCCACGCGGGACGCACCGGTTCTGTCGTGGGCGATGCGATGGCCGAGGGCGCCGATCCGTCGGCGTTTGTCGTCGTCGGCATAAAGGTCGATCATGTGCGACACGAGGTCTTCGCGAGAGCGGTACTCGACGATGCCATCCTCGTAGAGGTCTGACAGGCGGCTCTCCGCCGTGGTCAACGTCGTGACGCCCTGACCGAGCGTCTGGGCCAGCCGATCGGACGAATAGAGATAGGCGAGCTGGTCGGTGGCCTTGTCGTCGAGCGGCAGGTTGGGGCAGACCGCGCCATCGGCCAGTCGCTGCATGAACTCGGTGCTGTCGATGCGCTGCGTGCCGAACGCCTTGCCGCCGGCCGCGAACCGGTAGCCATCGGGCAGCCCCTGCCGGATGCTGTCGATCTGCTCCTCCCGCTTGTCGATTCCGGTGCCGAGGAACTGGCCATCGAACGTCAGGTCCTGGCGGGCGATGTCGAACACCCGGGCGGTTTCCATACCGGAATCCACCGGGTTGGGCATGAAGAACAGGCGCCCCGGCGCAATGCCGAGCCTGCTGGCCTTCTCTCTGTCGGCGGAGGTGATGAAAGCGGCGTCGACATGCCGTGCCCTGTTGGCAAAGCGTTCCATGGCTTCCCGACGGAACAAGGCGTCGACGCAGAACGTCGCCAGCTTGAGGCTCGGCTCGGCGGCGCGCAAACGCTCGTAGAAGGCGTCGTCGATGAGGTCGCAATGGCCGAACAGGACGAGATGCGGGCGGTAGTGGCCGATCAGCTCCAATAGTTGGGCCATCATGCGTTTTCGGCCCAGCTTCTGAGTGCGGAATATCGTCGCCTCGCGGGCGTGATCCCGGTCCGAAAAGCAGAGAACCTGATGGCCGGCGCGGATGAAGCCGTTGGCCAGCTTGCTCTCGGTGTTGAAATAGCGCCGGAAGAGATCGCGGCGACCAAAGTTGGCGACGATGAGGATGCGCTTCGGGGTCATGGAGCAGCTCCAGGCCGGCGGATGCCATGCAATGACCGTAACTCCGCGGCGCGAGCGGCAAGGTAGCGCGGCGACGGTTCGAACCCGGTGAGACGGTTGAGAGCATAGGCCAGAGCCGCCTGCGACAGGGCTGGCAGTCGCTCGCCCGAATCGCGTCGGGCTTTCCATGCCGCCGAGACGAGCTGGCTGACGAGGGCGCGACGGGCGCCGGGCGTTAGGCCGGGCCGCTCAAGAAACGGCAGCAAGGCAAAAAAGCGGTCGTGATGCTGCTGCATATGGTTCCGCGACAGGTTGCTCTCTCCGGTCGGCCTCAGAAAGTAGATGTGGCTTTCCACATAGGCGAGGCGCTCGGCAGCGGCTGACAGCCGGAGCGGCAGCGACTGATCCTGGATGAACACCTGCTCGTCGGCGCCGCCGGCCGCCGCCCAGAGCTGGCGCTCGCAGAGAAAGCCCATGCGAACGATCTTTCGGCTGGCACAAAAGGCCAGCGGGCTGTCCGACACCGTCACCGCTGCATCTTGGGGAATGTCCGGACAGGCATCGCTGCGGCGGGATTGGCCGAATACCACGGGGGAGGCGGTCTTCTTGGCCGTGTCGATCAGGAAGCGCGGAGCGTTGGCAGGCACCATGTCGTCGGCGTCGAGCGCCAGAAGGTACTTGCCTGTCGCCGCGGCGGCGGCCTGGTTGAAACGGATGGCCGGTCCCCGGTTCTCCTCGTTGGCGATCACCTTGATGCGCGGGTCGGTCTCGGCTGCCTGCCGCAGGGCTTGCAACGATCCGTCGGTTGACGCGTCGTCGGCGAAGACGAACTCGACGGCATCCTCGGGGATGCCCCGCTGACGCTGCAGCAGCGCCAGCGTTTCGAGAACGACGTCCGCCTTGTTGTAGACGGCCGAAATGAAGCTGAGGAGCGGGGCGGACATTGCTTACTCGTGCCAGTAGTCGGCGATCCAGGTGGCCGGCAAAAGCCGCTTGTACCACCTGCCCGGCCAGCGGCCGGCCAGCGCATCGTCCGGGTTGGGGCGGCCGTGGAAGACGCAGACGCTGGCCCCTGGCGGCAGCCGGGACGGCAGGAACCAGTTGAGCAGGATGCGAGGGAACTTCCAGCCACCGGGCAGGCAATGAACCTTGAACGACACGCACCAGCCGTCCGGCCAGTAGGTGAGACGGCCCTCCTTGTTCAGCTCTTGCGACAGGAAGGTCTGCTCGATGCGCCAGGTGTCGACCCAGTGCTGCGTCGGCTGGCTGTGAAACAGGTCGAGAAGGTTGGTATGAGCGCCGATCCTGAAGCGGAAGACCGAGGTATTGCCGTTGATGGTCTTGGGCTGGGTCCAGTTGCGAATGACGCAATAGTCGCCCGGATGATCGAAAAACTTGTCGAGCGGGCCGGTGATCAGAACGTCGAGATCGAGAAACAGCGCCAGCCCCTCGAGATCGCCGAGCGTGGCGTTGTAAAGGGCCAGCTTCTTCCAGGGGGTTTTCTCATAGGGCGGATCGATGTCGATCGGCGGCAACGGCATGGCCTCGATCTCGCTGCTGAGACCAGAGGCGTCGTCGGTGAAGCAGACGAAGCGAAACGGGCGTACAAGATTACGCGCCACCATCGCATAGAGGCGATTGGCGTATTCCGGGCCGTAGAGCGTGCCCCACTTCATGCAGACGACGTTGACGATGGGCTCTGTGGTCTGCATCTCGTTCGATTCTCCCTTCGCCACTGCCGTGGCACCGGCAACGCCGACCGTCGTCTTGTATGCCAGCGGCGGGCTGGCCGGCAATGGCGAGCAACTTTATCAAGCGCGAGCCGCTCAGGAAGCCACAGAAGGTCGTAGCCGGCGATAGGTCCGGAGAATCAACTCTTCCGCGTCCCTTTTGCGCTCGAGGCTTGGCTTTTCGACCAGAACCCGGCTGAGCCAGGCGAGGAGATAGCTGATGGCCAAAGCGAGAACCGTCAGAGACACCATGCCGAGCCGATCGCGGAACAGGGCGGACAGCGCCTGCTGAACCGGGAAGCCGTAGATATAGATGCCGTAGGAAATGTCGTCGCGCCCACGCGTGACCTTCAGAAGACGGATATCGGAGAAGGCGGCGCAGAACACCAGATAGGGCAGGGTGAGGCGAGTCAGCGGATCCCAGAGCGCAGTGCCTACCGTCGCCTGGGCCAGTGCGAACAGGACGAGGGCCAGGGCAAGGTTGCGCGGAATCCGGCTCTCCCAGCAGAGCATTGCGGCGCCGACAGCGAAATAGTAGCCGAAGATCCAGTCTGTCTTGGGGCGGAGACCGATATCGGGCATCCAGACAGGTAGCATGGCGCGAACGAAGGCGAAGATGGCGACGGCGACGAAAATGTACTTGAGGCAGAGAGTCCAGTTTGGCTTGATGCGGGCCAGGAAGACGATCAGCCCGAAAGCGAGATACATGCGGATCTCGACCTTCAGCGACCAGAGCGATCCATTCACGGCGCGAGGATAGATGTTGTCCTCGAACACCCCCGGCAGGTCGTAGCGGATCGACATCAGCAGGGTGTTGTGGCCGATGAACGACCAGACGCGGCCATGAAGGTAATAGTCGATAAGGCCGAGAGTGGTGAAAGCGGCGCCCAGGATGAGCGCCATCCACAGGGCGCAGACAAGGGCGCCGGGTACAAGGCGGAACACGCGGGCCAGCGCATAGGACAGAACGGATCGCGATCGGATCGCCGAGCGGGTGACGAGCAGACCGCTGATGACGAAGAAGGCCATGACGCACATCTGGCCGATGTTGTAGCCGGCGCCCAATGCCTGCCAAGGATCCATCGTGCCGCCGAACAGCGGGAAGGCATGGCTGACGATGACCAGCGAAGCGAGCACGAAGCGCAGGAAGTCGAAGTTATTCCCCTCTTGCGACCAGTCACAATTCAGAGCAAACAGTGGCATCGAAACAGGTACTCGCAGGGCATCGGGGGCAAACGAATATGGCACGGGTGACGGTGGGAGTTCCAGTCTATAACGGCGCGCCAATGCTGCGCGAATGCCTGGATTGCCTTCTTTCGCAGACCTACCGCGATTTCGTGATCGTCATAGCTGACAATGCCTCAACAGATGAGACGCCCGAAATCTGTGAGGAGTACGCGGCGAAAGACAGCCGGGTGCGGGTCGTTTGCCATGCGCAAAACAGAGGACCGCTTGCCAACTTCGGTTACCTGCTTGATCAGGCGGATACAGAGTTTTTCATGTGGCGGGCCGACGACGACTTGTCTGATGAGAATTTCATCTCGGAGCTGGTGTCCGTTCTCGATGCCCACCCGGAAGCTCGCCTGGCCATTCCGCGGATCGTGACCGAGCACGGCGATCAAGTCAGAACGGTTGAAAGCTCGTTCACAACGGTCGATGGAAGTGACTTTGCAGACCGGCTTGTGAAGCGTTTGCACAATTACCACGTCAGCGGTTACTATGGTCTGTGGAAGACTGAGTATCTTCAGAAGACCGTGGAGAGAGTCTGGGCGGCCTATCCCGAGCCGTATGCGGGCGATCACCTGACCATGTTGTCCGCTTTTCTGGATGACGTGGCCATTGGAAGCAATGACACGCTCTACATACAAAGAACCTATTCTCCTCCTAAAGGTGATGGCTTGCGAGGCAAGAGGTCTCTTCGTGATCGTATCGCCTTGTATGAAAGGCTTCTGCCTATATTCTACGATTGCTACGAGGAGGAAGTTAAACTGAGAGGGCTTCCCGAGGATCAAGAGCGGCGTATTCTTTCGGAGAAGGTCAGATACACCCGTGAAAAGCTACGGGCGTCGCGCGCGAGGATCTTGCGTTTAAAACTCAAGCTGTTGTTGAAGAGCATGAATCCTGTCGGGGGGCGTTAGGAACAGGTATGCTGTGTACTTGCAGGTGCCTGAAGCGACCCCAAGAAAGGAACGCATTCGAAGGTGTCAGCGAGAGGTGCCTCATGAACCTCTTCGCTTGATGGAAATGCGCACTTCGTATGTCGATCCATTGTCAACGAAGCTCGTGGCCGGGTGGGGCGCAAAGGTGCGGGCACGAATCAGATTGAGCAAATCGCGCGCGCGATACTGGGCGTTGATGTCGAAACGAGAGGCCGGTTCGAGCTGCTTGCTGAGGTGAAAGCTGCCTACGCCCGCTTCTTGCTCTATCAGCTGATGTTCCCCAGCGACAATTGACTGGTAAACATTGGGGAACAGTTCAATCATTGCCCCTAAGCCGCGTTGGTAAAGCGTTTCACCGGTGTCTTCCCAAGTCACGGGCAGTTCGCGCTGACCCACCACGGCGCCGTCATCGATGCCTGGCGTGACCTGATGGATGCTGACGCCGAACGGGGTTTCTTCGACAATTGCCCAGAAATTCGGATGTTTGCCGCGGCCGTGCGGCAACAGGCTGGGGTGAGTGTTGAAGAAGCCCGATTTTGCGGTCGCCAATACGCTCTCCTTGACGATGGAGGGCCACCAGATGAGAAAGCCGAAATCGAACTCGCCAGCCACTTTCAGGCCGTTCTCCGTCTGAGCAGTCCATTCGCTCATCGTCGTGACCGGCAAGCGCTCGGCGAGGCAAAAAGCGTGAATGTCATTCTGTGCGGTACAAACCACAAGCCCTACGTGATCCGCGTGGTTGCTGGCGATCCATCGCAAGACCTCTAGACCGACCGCGGCATCAACGAAGAAAATGTTTCTCACGATTGCATCCCCTTAAGGACTGCACAAACCCGTTCGATCTCTCCTTCCGTCAGGTCATGGTAGCTCGGAAGGTTGATCGCACGGCCGGGCAAATCATAGGCAACAGTGTTTTCCGGCTTGGCTGTGAAGGGTGGAAGCGAGCTCAGCGGCCAGAAGAAGACGCGCGCGTCGATATTTTCAGCGGCAAATGCCTCCTGCAGGCGCTCACGTGTCACACCAGTGTTCGACGCAAACACGGCCGTCGGCATCCAATAGCCGTTGATCGTGCCTTCCGGCTCCGGGTTCAGGGTGAGGCCATTCATGCCACCGAGCAGCTGGCGGTAAGCAGCAAAAATGGTGCGCTTGCGGGCGATCAGGTCATCGATGCGCTCCATCTGGGCGCAGCCGATAGCGGCCTGGATGTTCGACATCTTGTACTTGAAGCCCACTTTGTCCGGCCAGAACTGCTTGGTCTGTCCACGGGCACGCCCGTGATTGGACAGGGTGAGCACCTTCTCATAGAGGTCGTCGTCGTTGGTGACAAACATGCCGCCTTCGCCGGTCGTCACGGTCTTGGTGCCATGGAAGGAGAAGGTTCCAAACGCCCCGATGGACCCGGCACGAGCGCCATGCCACTCGGACCCTATGGCTTCCGCAGCGTCTTCAATGACGGGGATCCCATACTCCCGGCCGAGATCCATAAGATCGTCGAGATTGCACAGGTTGCCGTAGATGTGCACGGCAATGATGGCCTTGGTGCGGGGCGTGATCGCTGCCCGAGCGTTGGCCGGATTTATGCACCAGCTGACCGGATCGACATCGACGAAAACAGGCGTGGCGCCCAGGTACGTGATGGGAGCGGTGGAGGCGATCCAGTTCGTGTCGGCCAAGATGACCTCGTCTCCGGGGCCGACGCCCAGCGCCGCCAAACCCATATGCAGGGCGCCCGTGCAGCTCGATGTTGCTATCGCGTGTTTGACGCCGAGATGGGAACGGAAGGCAGCTTCGAACCGGTTGATATAGTCGTAGCAATGAGCTCCCCAGCCGTTCGCTGCGGCATCGGTGGCATATTCAACTTCGCGCTCTGTGATTGATGGCTTCGTATAGAGAATTCTCGATTTGGTCGACATTCTATCGGTCCCGGAAAAGTGCTGCATCGAATAAGACATATCCGGCGTCTCGCTCGCCGATGACTGCTGGTTCCGCCGGCCAGTCAATGGCGATCATCGGATCGCTCCAGCGAAGTCCGGCGCCGTGTCCTGCCTCAAAGGGGCGGTCGATTTCGTAGACGATGTCGGTGTCGGGCTCCAGCGTCAAGAAGCCGTGGGCGAATCCACGTGGGATGAAAAAGGCGGCCATGCTTTCAGCCGACAGGCGGGTCGCGCACCAGCCTAGGTAGGTCGGGCTTTCGGGGCGGAGGTCCACGGCGACGTCGAAAGCGGCGCCGCGTGTCGCCCTGATGATCTTGCCCTCGGCCCATTCGCCGGGCTGGTAGTGCATGCCACGCAGCGTATGCCGCGCCGGATTGCGGGACAGACTGGTCTGAGCGGCCGAGAAGGCGATGCCGAGCTCGGCGAATTCCTGTGGGCAGGAGAGGCGGGCAAACAGGCCGCGTTCGTCCCGGTGAGGGGTTGGCAACAAGACGACCGGCCCTTCGATCGACAAGCCGAACTCCGGCGCGCGTCGTTCCATCGCTGCCTCTCAGAAGATCCTGATCGAGGGAATGGCCGTCACGAACTGGCCGCCCCAGTCACGGATAAAGCCAAGCTGCTGTTCTATTTCGCTGGAGAGGTTCCAAGGCAGGATCAGCACATAGTCCGGCTTGGTCTGACCGATCAGGTCGGGATCGGCGATGGGCGCATGAACGCCTGGAAGAAGGCGGCCCTGCTTGTGCGGGTTGCGATCGGCGACGAAGGCAATGTCGCTCTCCGACAGGCGGCAGTAGTTCATGAAGGTGTTGCCCTTGGCGGCAGCGCCGTAGCCGGCCACCGTCTTGCCTTCGGTCTTTGTCTTGGCGAGAAAGCGGAGGAAATCGTCCCGCACCTTTTCCACCTTGGCCGTGAAGCCGCGATAGCCTGTTGGGTCGCCTAGATGCGCCTCTGCCTCCGCAGCCCGCACCGTCAGCAGGCCCGGCTCTTCGCCCCACCCGGCCTCGGCGTGACCGGCGAACACACGCAGCGATCCGCCATGGGTCGGCAACTGCTCCACGTCGAACACCACGAGGCCGTGCCGGGCGAGGATGCGCTCCACCGACGTCAGCGACAGGTAGGAATAGTGCTCGTGGTAGATCGTGTCGAATTGGGTGAGGGCGATCAGATTAAGGAGATGGGGGAATTCGAAGGTGACGACGCCCTTCGGTTTCAAGAGCGCCTTGAAGCCGGCGATGAAGTCGGAAATGTCTGGCACATGAGCGAGAACGTTGTTGGCGGCCGCAAGGTCGGCCTGGCCCTTTCCCTTCGCCACCCGCACGGCGGTTGCTTTACCGAAGAAGTCGATCAGCGTAGGAACGCCGCGTTCCTCAGCCTCGCGGGCACAGTTGCCCGCCGGCTCGATGCCGAGGACGGGAATGCCGGCGCCGACGAAATGCTGAAGCAGATAGCCGTCGTTGGATGCTACCTCGACCACGAGCGAATCTTTGCCGAGAGAGAAGCGCCCGATCATGGCTTCTGCGTAGCGGCGGGCATGCTCGACCCAGCTCGGCGAGAAGCTGCTGAAGTAGGCGTAGTCGTCGTGGAAGATGGCGTCGGCCGGCACGTTTTCCGTCGTTTGGGCGAGAAAGCAGCTTTCACAGACCATGACGGCCAACGGAAACGAACGCTCGCCAGTAATGTCGTCTCTCGACCGAAGATTGGAGTTGGCCAGCGGTGTTGTTCCGAGGTCGACCAATGGCAGCGACAGCGGGGCGGAACAAAAACGACAGTGGTGGCTCATAAGTTCACTCCAAGCCCTGGTAGGCTTTGATTTCTTGTCGGGTCAGCTTGTTCATGTCCTCGCCAGCATGCCAGGCTTGGTACCAGCGCGCGGTGGCGTCGATGGCGGCGGTGCCTACCAGCCGGTCGCGCCAGCCGAGCGTCTCTCGTGCCTGACTGGGGTCGAGGGCGAGCTTGGCTGCCTCGATCGAACTCGTTTCTTCCCTGATGCTAAGAAGCTCCGGGCGCCCCATCTCGGCCAGAAGCTGTTCCGCGAAGGCGAGCACGGGGAGGTCGTGGGCGCTTTCCGGTCCAATGTTCATCGTCCTCGGCGTCCCGTGCCTTGTCGCCAGCGCTTCGGCATAGAGCAGATAGCCGCACAGGCAGTCGAGCACGTGTTGCCACGGCCTTGTCGACTTCGGTTGCCGAAGCACGATCGGGGTGCCTGAGACGACGGCTCGCACGCAGTCCGGCACCAGCCGGTCTTCCGAGAAATCGCCACCGCCGATCACGTTGCCGCCGCGCACGGTGGCCACCGGCGTGGACGGGAAATAGCTTTGGGCCATCGAGTGGACCAGGATATCGCAGGCGGCCTTGCTGGCCGAGTAGGGGTCCTTGCCACCCAGCGGGTCAGCTTCGCGGAAGGAACGGCCGCGGCCATCGTTGGCGTAGACCTTGTCGGAGGTCACCACCAACACGGCTTCGAGGCCGGGCAGGTCGCGCAGCGCGTTGAGGAGATTGAGTGTTCCCATGACGTTCGTTCGCCATGTGGTCTCCGGGGCGCGCATCGATCTCCGGACCAAGGCTTGCGCCGCCATGTGCAGCACAATCTGCGGCTGGCTTTGCCTGACAATCTCGGTCACGGACGCAGCGTCACCCAAATCCGCAAAATGGCTGTCGCAGACAAGATCGACGCCTGCCTCGCGATAAAGGCAAGGCCCCTCTTCCGGGGGGAGCGCCAGGGCCGTAACCTCGGCGCCGAGTTCGGCTAGCCACAGGGCGCACCAAGCGCCCTTGAAGCCCGTCTGCCCAGTCAGCAAAACCCGTTTTCCGCTCCAGAATGATGAGCTCGGCACAGATCCGGGAGGCAGTTCCTTCACGGTGCGTCTTTCCATTTCTTCCAAGGCGCAGCGCCGCTTTTCCAAAGGCTCTCCAGATGGTTCTTGTCGCGCAGCGTGTCCATCGGTTGCCAGAAGCCGGTGTGGCGGAAAGCGCGAAGCTGACCTGTGGCCGCCAGCGTCTCCAGTGGCGCGCCTTCCCAGATCGTGTCATCGCCTTTGATCAGGTCAAGACAGTCATGCTGAAGTACGAAGAAGCCGCCGTTGATCAGCCCTTGATCTCCGGGCGGCTTTTCCTCGAAGCGCTCGATGACATCTCCGGCAAGTTTGACGGCTCCGAAGCGACCTGGGGGCACCACGGCGGTCATCGTCGCCCGTGCGCCATGCTGCTTGTGGAAGGCGATGCTGGCGGTGATATCGACGTCGGAAACACCGTCGCCGTAGGTGAAGCAGAAGTTCTCCTCACCTTCCAGGTAGGCGCGAACCCGCCCGAGGCGGCCGCCGGTCATGCTGTTCTCGCCCGTCTCAACCAGGGTGACCTTCCAGGGTTCGGAGACGTTCTGATGGTATTGGATGTCGCCGTTGGCCGTGTCGACAGTCAGGTCGGCGCCATGCCTGAAGTAATTGATGAAGTATTCCTTGATCATATAGCCTTTGTAACCAAGGCATATGACGAACTCCCGAATGCCATGGACCGAGTACATCTTCATGATGTGCCACAGAACGGGCCGGCCACCGATCTCGATCATCGGCTTTGGTCGTATGGTCGTTTCCTCGGAAATACGCGTTCCGAGGCCTCCCGCCAGAATGACTGCCTTCATTTTCGAACCTGTCTACAACCGCTCGCGAGTGCGTGCCCCTGAAGCCGCACAGCGACCTCTTCCCTTTTGGGTCTTTTCCCATGTTTGAGAAGCGTTTTCCATCCTTTCGCGGCGGTACTCAACGCGTTTTCGGTTTAACCAGGTCATGCCCCGCTCTATGGAGACGGGGCTAGGAGGCGCCGTTCAAGCTCACTGAGCGCGCGCACGTTCACAGGGCCAGCTCAGCCAATCTCTTCTTTGTGCTTGAAACAAAACGGTTTATTCTCACGTGCCAGCGGTCGGTCCAGCTGTTGTCGGCGGCGTATTTGGCTGTTCTGACGCCGATATCGGTAAACAGGGGGCTGGCCGGGTCGGAGCACTCGAGTGACTGCACTGGGTAAGGCTGTACTGCGAACACGGGTACACCGTGGTCATAAGATCGATCCATCAGGACATCAATTGCGCCGTGTAGGGTGACGCAATATGCGAGCAAGTCCTTTGCGCCTCGCTTGGTCAGGAGGTAGGCGGAGGCATCCAGCGGACCGTAGGCCAGCTTGAACAGGGCGCGACCTTCTTTCAAGTTTTTTACAAGTTTCTTCGGGCGGGCGTGCTGTCCGGAAAATTTCACGAAATCGACGTTCGGCGCCAGAATTTCCGAAATGATTTCCGGAAGATCTGCCTGGATCTCTACATCATCTTCGAAAATCACATAGGCGTCACATGCGTCATCCGCCAACAGCCGCCGCCAAAGGGAAAGATGGCTCAGGCCGCAAGCTCGCTCGGTCGGCATGAGCGGACGCCCCCAATGACGCCGGGTCCGCGCTTCAGAATAGTCGCTGTCAACCTCACTGATGGTTGCCGGGGTGATGGCTTTGAAAATCTCAAGCGGAATGCCGAAACGACGACATTGAGACGTAATTCTCTCTCGTCGAAAGGTGTTCTTTTCAACGTTGATCGCAAAGTATCGAATCGATGTCGAAGCCATTCTCGATCCCGCCAACCCAGACTCTGGCCGCGTATGCAGGGCGTTGATAGCGATCCCCTTTCGAACCGCCATCCCCCCACAAAAAGCGATGGGGCGTTTACACCGACGGAAAAGGTAATTTCCCTATGCCTTGGCGATAAGGCCGAAGTCGTCACCTCGGCCTCTTCTCGCTTACCTGAACACCACGTCCAGAATCTCATATCCCCTCGCGCCGCCGGGCGCGGCGACTTCGATCTGGTCGCCGACCGATTTGCCGATCAGGGCGCGGGCGATGGGGGAGGAGATGGAGATGCGGCCGCCCTTTACGTCGGCTTCGGCGTCGCCGACGATCTGGTAGGTCTTTTCTTCCTCGGTGTCTTCGTCGACGAGCTTTACGGTTGCGCCGAACTTCACCGTCTTGCCGGTGAGCTTGGCGACGTCGATGATCTCGGCGCGCGACAGCATGTCTTCCAGCTCGGAGATGCGGCCCTCGTTGTGGCTCTGCTGCTCCTTGGCGGCGTGGTATTCGGCGTTTTCGGAGAGGTCGCCATGGGCGCGCGCTTCGGCGATCGCCGCGATGATGCGAGGCCGCTCTTCGGATTTGCGCCGCTGAAGCTCGGTCTCCAGTGCGGCGTGTCCGCCGGCGGTCATCGGGACTTTGTCCATCGGTCTCAAGGCCTTTCAAAAAATCACAGCGCCCGGCGCCAAGGGCACCGGGCCGCGATGTTTCCTGTGTCACCGTGGTAAAGCTCCTCCCGGAACCCTCGGCAACTCTGTGATACGGGCACGTCGCCCTACACAACCGCTTTTACGAGGAGTTTGCAACTCCCCGGCGGGTGGCATGACGACACGCCAATTCCGTCCTACCCGGCTTTGCCGAAGTAGGATTGCAGCGGACGAACCTCGCGAACACCCGAGGACCAAGCCCCGATTCCGCGCGCCGCCGCGATCGACCCCGCCAAGGTGGTATAATACGGGACTTTCTGCAAGAGGGCAGCACGGCGCAATGAACGACTATCGGCAAGCGCCTGGGCGCCGTCGGTGGTGTTGAACACCAGCTGCACCTCGCCATTGTTGATGGCGTCGACGCAGTGCGGCCGTCCCTCGCGCACTTTCTTGGTGAGAATGGCGGGGATGCCGTGCTCGACGAGATACTCGTGCGTGCCGGCGGTGGCGATCACCTTGAAGCCGATTTCGACGAGGCCGCGCACCGAATCGAGGATGCGCGGCTTATCGCCATCGCGCATGGAGACGAACAGCGTGCCGGCGGTCGGCACCTTGGTGCCCGAGCCGAGCTGCGCCTTGGCAAAGGCCACCGAGAAGTTCCGGTCGAGGCCCATCACCTCGCCGGTCGAGCGCATCTCCGGGCCGAGCACGGTGTCGACGCCGGGGAAGCGGGCGAAGGGGAACACCGCTTCCTTCACCGCCACGTGGCCGAGCTTCTCCTCGCTGAGCGAGAAGCCGTCCAGCGTCTCGCCGGCCATGACGCGGGCGGCGATCTTGGCCACCGGCTTGCCGATGGTCTTGGCGACGAAGGGCACCGTGCGCGAGGCGCGCGGGTTCACTTCGAGGATGTAGATGGCGCCGTCTTTCACCGCATACTGCACGTTCATCAGGCCGACGACGTCGAGCGCCAGCGCCATCTGGCGGGTCTGGCGCTTCAGTTCCTCGACGGTGGCGGCCGGCAGCGAGTAGGTCGGCAGCGAACAGGCCGAGTCGCCCGAATGGATGCCGGCTTCCTCGATGTGCTCCATCACGCCGGCGACGAACACCTCCTTGCCGTCGGAAAGGGCGTCGACGTCCACCTCGATGGCGTCCGAGAGATAGCGGTCGAACAGCAGCGGGCTCTTGCCGAGCACCATGTTGATCTGGCCGGTCTTGTCGTTGGGATACTGCGCCTTGACGTCGGCCGGCACCAGCGCCGGCAGCGTGCCGGAGAGGTAGGCGTCAAAGCCCGCCTCGTCGCGGATGATCTCCATGGCGCGTCCGCCCAGCACGTAGGACGGGCGAACCACCAGCGGGAACTTCAGCTCGTTCGCCACCAGTCGCGCCTGCTCGATGGAGTAGGCGATGCCGTTCTTGGGCTGCTTGAGGCCGAGCTTGTCCAGGAGGCGCTTGAAGCGGTCGCGGTCCTCGGCGAGGTCGATGGCGTCGGGCGAGGTGCCGAGGATCGGGATGCCGGCGCGCTCCAGCGTGTCGGCCAGCTTCAGCGGCGTCTGGCCGCCGAACTGGACGATGACGCCGGCGAGCGTTCCGTTCTGCTGCTCGACGCGCAGGATCTCCAGCACGTCCTCGCCGGTCAGCGGCTCGAAGTAGAGGCGGTCGGAGGTGTCGTAGTCGGTCGACACGGTCTCCGGGTTGCAGTTGACCATGATGGTCTCGTAACCGGCGTCGCTGAGCGCGAAGCAGGCGTGGCAGCAGCAATAGTCGAACTCGATGCCCTGGCCGATGCGGTTGGGGCCGCCGCCGAGGATGACCACCTTCTTGCGGTCGGAGGGCTGCGCCTCATCGGCCAGCTTGCCGGCGAAGGGCATCTCGTAGGTCGAGTACATGTAGGCGGTCGGCGAGGCGAACTCGGCGGCGCAGGTGTCGATGCGCTTGTAGACCGGGTGGACGCCGAGCGTCTCGCGCAGCGCCTTCACGTCTTCCACCGGCTTGTGGGCGAGTTCGGCGAGGCGGGCGTCGGAGAAGCCCATGGCCTTGAGGCGCGTCAGCCAGGGCGCCGTCTCGGGCAGGCCGTTCTCGCGGATCTTGGCCTCGGTTTCGACGATGCCATGGATCTCGCGCAGGAACCACGGGTCGATGTGGGAGATGTCGTAGATCTCGTCGAGCGTGAAGCCGCGGCGCATCGCCTCGGCCACGTGGCGCAGCCGGTCGGGCGTCGGGGTGCCGAGGGCGGCGCGGATGGCGTTGCGCTCGTCCTCGGGTGCGCCGGGGATCTCGATCTCGTTGAGGCCGGAGAGGCCGGTCTCGAGGCCGCGCAAGGCCTTCTGCAGCGACTCCTGGAAGGTGCGGCCGATGGCCATCACCTCGCCGACCGACTTCATGGCGGTGGTGAGATTCGGTTCGGCGCCGGGAAACTTCTCGAAGGCGAAGCGCGGGATCTTGGTGACGACGTAGTCGATGGTCGGCTCGAAGGCGGCCGGCGTGGCGCCGCCGGTGATGTCGTTGGCCAGCTCGTCCAGCGTGTAGCCGACGGCGAGGCGGGCGGCGACCTTGGCGATCGGGAAGCCGGTGGCCTTGGAGGCCAGCGCCGAGGAGCGCGACACGCGCGGGTTCATCTCGATGACGATCATCCGGCCGTCGGCCGGGTTGATGGCGAACTGGACGTTGGAGCCGCCGGTCTCGACGCCGATCTCACGCAGCACCGCGCAGGCGGCGTTGCGCATGATCTGGTATTCCTTGTCGGTCAGCGTCAGCGCCGGCGCCACGGTGATCGAATCACCGGTGTGGACGCCCATCGGGTCGACGTTCTCGATGGAGCAGATGATGATGCAGTTGTCGTCCTTGTCGCGGACGACCTCCATCTCGAACTCCTTCCAGCCGAGCACCGATTCTTCCACCAGCACCTCGTTGGTGGGCGATGCCTCGACGCCGGACATGACGAGGTCGTAGAGCTCCTCGATGGTGTAGGCGATGCCGCCGCCGGTGCCGCCCATGGTGAAGGACGGGCGGATGATGGCCGGCAGGCCGGTCACCTTGTAGGCCTTCAGCGCCTGCAGGCGGGCGGTGAGGTTGTATTCCTCGCGCCGGGCCTTCTCGTCGGTGGCCCATTCGCCCTCGAAGGCGGCCAGCGCCTTGGCGCGGGCGTCGTCCTCGGGGTGGGCGGCGATGGCGGCCGACCGGCGCGCTTCGTATTCGGCGCGGAACTGCTGCTTGAGGGCCGAGGTGTTGACGAAGGCGGCCTTCGGCGTGTCGAGGCCGATGCGCGTCATGGCCTCGCGGAACAGCTCGCGGTCCTCGGCCTTGTCGATGGCCTCGGCGGTGGCGCCGATCATCTCGACGCCGTGCTTTTCGAGAACGCCCATCTTTTTCAGCGACAGCGCGGTGTTGAGCGCCGTCTGGCCGCCCATGGTGGGCAGCAGGGCGAGGCGGTCGTTCGGCCGCTCGGCCCGCTCGCGCTCGATGATCCGCGCCACCATTTCCGGGGTGATCGGCTCGATGTAGGTGGCGTCCGCCATCTCCGGATCGGTCATGATGGTGGCCGGATTGGAGTTGACGAGGACGATGCGGTAGCCTTCCGCTCGCAAGGCCTTGCAGGCCTGGGTACCCGAGTAGTCGAACTCGCAGGCCTGACCGATGACGATCGGGCCGGCGCCGATGATGAGGATGGTGTCGATATCGGTGCGTCTGGGCATCTTCACTCGCGTGTAAACGCGGCCGGTGCGCGGGGCACCGACCGGGGCGGGCAGCAAGAAGGGTGATCGTCGTTCGGACCGTTGCCGGGCTTATAGATGAAAAGCGCGCGGCCGCAAACCCCGCTTGGCTTGAATTGGCGGGTTTGTTAGGCAGGTTTGCGATCGGCGCCCGTGTGGCCGGGCGGGCAACGGGGGAGAGGGCGGTGGACACGGGCATCTCGACGATCCGGCGCATCGGCACCGACAATGTGGAGGCGTTCCGACGCATCCGCCTGGAAGCATTGCGCGAAGAGCCCCTGGCCTATGCCAGCAGCTACGAGGATTGGGCAGTCCTCGGCGATGACGAGTGGCGGGACCGAATGCGCGAGCCAGTTTTCGTGGCCTTCCTAGCCGGCGAGCCCGTGGGGCTGGCGGGGCTTTCGCGGCAGCGGCCGAGCAGAATGGCCCACCGCGCCAGCATCGTCATGGTCTATGTGCGCAAGAGCCTGCGCGGGACCGGTGTGGCCGATGGTCTCATCGATGCGGTCATCGCGGAAGCGCGTGGCATGGGCATCGTGCAATTGGAGCTCGCCGTCACCGCCGAGAACCGCGCGGCGGTTCGCTTCTATGAGCGCAAGGGTTTCGTCGAGATCGGCCGCGTTCCCGGCGCGCTGATCCACGAAGGGCGGGAGTTCGACGACCTCATGATGGCGCTGCGCATCGGGTAACTGGCGGGGTATAGTTCCGAAAAGATGGCGCCTTGGAACCTGATATCCGCGCCGTGCCTCTTTCTGCCCGAGGTCCTGCGCCTTACGCGAAGGATGACGATTTTATATAATGAAAACAAATATATTGATTGTCATCCTGCGCGTAAGGCGCAGGACCTCAGGCAAGATGAGGCGAACGAGTCATGTCAGTTGCGACCGCACTCGGGCGGTAGGCTGAATATGCGCAGCACTGACGCGAGGCGTTGGATCATCCAGCCGCCTTCGACTCGCCCGACTCCCGGCCGTCGAAATCGCGGATGCCCTGGCTGATAGCCCAGCAGGCGAGGCGGACGTGCTTGGGGATCGGCACCCGCCGTCCGCCGCGCTCGCCCCGCTCGTAGTACTGGATCATTCTTCGCTTGAGGCCGAGGTGTTGCGCCGCCTCGTCCTGCGTCAGGCCCTGGCTCTGTCGCCAGGCGCGAAACGTCTCTGCGTTCATGCCGCTTTCATATCCTCACAACCCGAAGGAGAAAGTGCATCAAGCCGGGCGATTTGTCCACCGCGCCAAAAGCCCAGCCGGCAACGGAAGGCCGCGTCCACCCCTGCTGCCATGAAACGACAGTGGGTGGCCTTAGGGTCGATGCAGGCAAACCGGAGGCCCCATATGGACGCCCTCGAAGACTTCATCATCCGCGCCAAGGCGGCCACCTATGCCGGCGATGGCGCACCGGCCCTCAGTTGTCGGCCCGGCTCGCACGATCTCTCCTTTGCCGACGGCGACTTCCGCTATCTCGACAGCTATTTCGGCGGCACCGACTTTTCCGGCCAGGAGGTCGTCTGGCAGGGCGATCGCCCCGTCTGGGCCATGGCCTATCACGGTCGGGTGTTGCGCGACGACCTGATCACCGGCGCGGAGGCCGGCGCCACCATCAAGGCGGCGCTCACCACGCTCTACGGAGAACGTCGCTTCCTCGGCGGCTTTCGCTTTCGCCTCGACGGTCACGACTACATCGACATCGTCGACGGCGACTATCGCGCCTTCTTCGGCTTCGAGGAGATCAGGGTGCGCGACGTTCGCGCCTACGGGTTGCGCTATTTCGGCGGGTTGGTGCGCGAATGACCGGCGGCCCCGCCGTTGTCGGCGAGGCCGTGGGGCGTTCTCAGCGCTCGGCGATCACCGTCACCTTACGAATCCCGCCGCCTGGGGCAGCGCCAGCGACAACGCGGGAATGAAGGTCACCACGAATAGCATGGCGACCAGAACGAGGAAGTAGAGCAGCAGCGGCTTGAACACTTCCTCGATCCTGAGCTTGGCGATGCGACAGCCGACGAACAGGATGGGTCCCACCGGTGGCGTGATGGTGCCGATGCACAGGTTGAAGACCATGATGACGCCGAAATGCACCGGGTCGATCCCGAGCGAGATGGCGATCGGCAGGAAGATCGGCGCGAAGATCAGGATGGCCGGCGTCGGGTCCATGACGCAGCCCAGAAGCAGCATGATGGCGTTCATCATCACCATGATGAGGATGGGGTCGTCGGTGAAGCCCAGCAGCGACGTGGCGATGATGTTGGGGATCTTGGCATAGGCCATGATCCAGCCCATGACGGCGGAGATGCCGATCATGAAGATGATCATGCCGGTGGTCTTGGCGGTGTCGAGCAGGAAGCCCGGGATCATCTGAACGGTGATGGTCCGGTAGGCGAAGGACAGCACCAGAACGTAGATGACGGCGATGCAGCTGGCCTCCGTCGGCGTGAAGATGCCGGAGATGATGCCGCCGACGATCAGCACGATCAGGAACAGCGCCGGCAGGGCCTCCATGGTCACCCGGAAGTTTTCCTTGAACCGCCCCATGCCCTGCGCCCGGTGCCCGGCGCGGCGCGCGTAGAGCAGCGCCGGGATGATGCAGGCGAGACCCCAGAGGATGCCGGGAATGTAGCCGGCGAGGAACAGGGCGGCGACCGAGGTGCCGCCGCTGGCCAGCGAGTAGATGATGAAGGTGTTGCTGGGCGGGATGAGCATGCCGGAGGGGGCGGAGGCGATGTTGGCCGCCGCGGCCGCAGCCGGGTCGTAGCCGTCCGCCGTCTGCTGCGGGCCGATGGCGCCGCCGATGGCCGCCGCCGCGGCGACGCCGGAGCCGCTGATCGAGCCGAACAGCATGTTGGCGACGATGTTGGTCTGCATCAGCGCGCCGGGGATGAAGCCGATCAGGGCCTTGGCGAAGTTGATCAATCGTCGGGCGATGCCGCCGTTGGTCATGATGATGCCGGCGAGCACGAAGAAGGGGATCGCCAGGAGCGAGAAGCTGTTGACGCCGGTGAAGATGCGCTGGGCCGCCGTGATCGCCATCCGGTCGAAGGTGAAGATGGTGGCCATGGCGAGGACCGACCCGATGCCCATGCTGATGCTGATCGGCACCCCGATGGCGAGAAGGATCGGAATGCTGATGAGCATGATCAGCCCGATGTCTGCGGCATTCGGCATCGGTCAGTCCTCCGTCTCGGGGCGATGGGTGGAAATGACGGCGGCGAGGCGCTGCCAATCGCAGATGATGTTGTAGATGCAGTAGAAACTGGAGAAGACGCCGCAGATCGGCAGCGCCAGATAGATCTGACCGGTGGAGAGGTAGGGAATGGCGGCGTTGGTCTGGCGCATGGTGCGGCCGACCGCGTCCCATCCGCCCACCACCAGGATGGCGACGCAGAAGGCGAGGATCAGGACGCTGGTCAGGATCTGGAGCGACAGCCTCCACCGGATGGACAGCGAGTCGCAAAGGAGCCCGATGTTCATGTGGCCCTTTTCGCCGAACAGCAGCGCGGCCGAGAACAGCGTCAGCCAGACGAACATGATCTTGGCCAGTTCTTCCGACTGGGCGCCGGGGCTGCTGAGGAGATAGCGGCTGGCCACCTGCCAGGTCACGACGACGGTGAGAAGTCCGCACAAGAGAATGCAGCAGAAGGCAAGGATCAGGTCGACCCTTCGCTTGATCGTTTCCATTGGTTCCACCCCCGTCCCGGGACCGGCGGCAGCCCGGGGTTCCGGGGCGCCTGGAGTTTGCGGGCAGTCCCCCGGCCGCCGTCCGCCGCTGGGGCGGGACGGTCGGGGGACTTCACAGGATCAGCGCAGCGCTTCGATCTTCTGGTAGATCGTCTTGGTGACGTCGGAGGTCAGCTTGCTGTCGACCAGCGGCTTCACCGCGGCGCGGAAGGCATCCATGTCGACGTCCTCGCTGAACTTGCCGCCGGCCTTCTCGGCATCGGCCCGGGCCTGGGCGGCATCGGCCGCGAAGGCGTCGAACTCATAGTCGAAGGCCTTGGCCAGCTCTTCGGTGACGATCGTCTTGATGTCGTCCGGCAGGCCGTTGAAGAGATCGACGTTCATCACGAGGTAGTCGGGGATCATCAGGTGGCGCGTGTAGGAGTAGTACGGGGCCACTTCCACATGCTTGAGCGAGGAGTAGACGATCTCGTTGTTCTCGCCGCCGTCGAGAACGCCGGTCTGGATGGCGGTGTAGACCTCGCCCTGTCCCATGGCGATGCCGGCGCCGCCCATGTACTTCAGCATCTGGACGTTGGTGTCCGACTGCATGACGCGGATCTTCTCGCCGGCGAGGTCGGCGGGCGTCTTGACGAAGCGGTCCTTGAGATAGACCGACCGCGCGCCGGCGGTGAAGGAGCCGAGAACGATCACGCCCTGGTCGGACACCGACTTGTAGAGGTCGCCGACGATCTCGGGGTTGTTGAGGACCTTCTTCTGCTCGTCGATGCTGTTGAAGAGATAGGGCAGGTTGAACACCGAGAAGTCGGGGTTCCAGCTCTCGAGCAGGCTGGCGGCGGCCACCGACATGGCGAGCGTGCCGGTCTGCACCATCTCGACGGTTTCCTTCTGGGCGCCGAGCAGTTCGTTGGGGAACACTTCCGCCGTGTACTCGCCGTTGGTGCGGGCCTTCAGGCCCTCGGCGAACATCTGCAGCGCCTTGAACTGAGGATGCGTCTCGGTCTGGTTGAAGGCGATCTCGAAGTTCACGGGGGCGGCCGACGCCGCGCCGATCCCGAAGGGAAGGGCCGTGGACAGCGCGATGGCTCCGGCGACGACTGAGAGATAGGAAGCGTATTTCATCGGTTTCCTCCGTCTTGTTAAGTCGGTTTTCAAGATCGTCCGCCGGCTCGGCGAGCCGGCTTGACGTCGTTCAAGCGCCCTCTCGGCTCTTGATTTCCATGTGCCCCGCGCGTGGGGCGATATCCGATGCGCCGGCGCGGTTGCCCACGGGGCTCGCCGGAGCGACTGATGGCGCGGGCGACCGTCTCGCCCAGCGAACGTGAGCGTCTTCCAGGTTTCCCGAGAAGTAGTCCGGGCCGATCTCGCGGATCTTGGGCAGGCTGGCGCCGAGCCAGTCGAGGTGATCGCCGATGACCGTCGCCGCTTTCTCCGACAGACCGGCGCCGATGGCGTCGACCAGTTCGACATGTTCGGCCAGCGCCCGCTCCATGCGGTGCGCCTGCGGCAGCGTCAGCCGGCGGAACCGGTCGAGCTGCACCTTGATGCCCTCGACGAAGCGCCAGATGCCCGGCAGGCCGGCGGCGGCCATGATGGACCGGTGCAGCGCCTCGTCCTCGTCGTGAAAGCCGTCGATGTCGTTCGACCGCAGCGCTTCCTTCTGCCGCTCGACGATGGCGCGCAGCTTGAGGACGTCGCTCTTGGCGGCCAGCTCGGCGGCCATGCGCGCCGTCATCTGCTCGATGGCCTTGCGGGCCAGGATCGCCTCGGGCAGTTCGTCGGCCGGGATGCGCGAGACGATGGTGCCCGACTTGGCGATGATGTCGATCAGACCCTCCTCGGAGAGACGCAGCAGCGCCTCCCGAACGGGGGTGCGGCTGACGCCATAGGCCTGGGTGATGTCCTTCTCGTTGATCGGTTCGCCGGGGCGCCGACGCATCGAGATGATGTCGTCGCGCAGATGGAAGTGAATGAGCTGCGCGGAGTTCATCACACGGGTCGGGCTGGCCGGCCTGCCAACGCCCCACACGCTTGTGATCAGCTCTTCCGACATCCCGCCTCACCTCTCCGCCTTCGATCGCCTGCCTCGTCGTTCTTGCATATCTAATATATCAGATATGCTTGCCTTCACATCCGGTAGACTCCGATCGCGACTTAAGTCGAGGTTCCGCAGGCGTTCGGGCTGGAAAATGGGGCATTTCGGGGAGTTTCGGCATGTGAGCCGGGCGGTAGCCACGGCCGCGCCAACACCTTTGCCGGCGATGCTTGCGTCCGGTGCTTGTGTCGCTCCAGCGGGTCGATCGGAGATTGAGAGCGCTTTCACTTTGTCGCGGGAGGACGGTCAGACTTCATGGAACCGCCGTTCAACCGTCATCGAAACGACAGCCGCGCTCGCTAGCGTCCACTCCCGAACCGTTCATCCCAGCAAGAACGGACCGCTTGCACACCTGCTCATCGGGAGACTGTCATGAACCGTCGTGAATTCCTTATGGCCGGCGCGGCCGCCGGCCTCGTTGCGTCCACGCGCTTTGCCGCCGCTGCGACGCGTCTCGACATGTATACGGCGTCCGACGCCAACATCTCGGACTTCTTCAACAACGTGGTCAAGCCGGCCTTCGAGGCGGCGAACCCCGGCACCGAGCTGAACGTCGTCATCGCCCGCCCGTCGGCGGCGCTCGATGCGGTGGCGCAGCGCGCGCTAGCCGCGCTGTCGGCCAAGGCCGATCCGCAGCTGGACTTCATCGAGCAGTACGAGCCGATGCTGCCGGCCGGCGGCATCGAGGCGGGCCTGTGGACCGACTTCCAGAAGGCCGACCTTGCCAACTACGGCGCGGTCAACAAGCTGGCGATCCAGACCGCCTACGGCCTGCCCTATCGCGGCTCGCAGGTGCTGCTCGCCTACGACGCCACCAAGCTGCCAAGGGAAAAGGCGCCGAAGACCTTCGCGGACCTCGCCGCCTGGATCAAGGCCAACCCCGGTCAGTTCATCTACAATCGTCCCGACAAGGGCGGTTCGGGCTTCAACTTCGTCAACCGCGTGGTGCATGAAGTGTCCGGGCGCGATCCGCTGAAGTTCAAGGTCGACAACTTCGACCAGGCGACCGCCGACGACGTTCTCGGCAAGGCCTGGGCGGTACTCAACGATCTCGCCCCGTCGCTTTACGAAAAGGGCGCCTACACCGCCGGCAACACCGCGTCGCTGCAGCTGCTCGCGCAGGGCGCCGTGACCATGATCCCGGCCTGGTCCGACCAGGTGCTGCAGGCGATCGCCAAGGGCGTGCTGCCGGAGAACACCGGCCTCGTGCAGCTCGGCGATCTCGCGCTGTGCGGCGGCTTCTCGCAGGCGGTCGTCCCCACCAACGCCGCCCATCGCGACGCGGCGCTGAAGCTTGCCGACTTCATGCTGACCCAGGAAATGCAGACCGCCGTCATCGAGAAGCTCGGCGGCTTCCCCGGCGTCGACTGGTCGAACCTGCCGAAGGCGCTGCACGACAAGTATGCCGACGTCATCCCGTCCTCCATCCCGACCTTCCCGTCGGGCGAGTGGACCAAGGCGGTGCAGGACGGCTGGTACCGCAACGTCGCCCCGAACATCTCGCGCACCTGATCGGTTCGCGATGATCGCCGCGCTTCGCTCCGGCGCAATGGGGGGGAGGCTTTCGGGCCTCCTCCTCGTCGCCCTTCCGGTCGCCTTGCTGATCTGGCTGGTGCTGTGGCCGGTGCTGCAGGCCATGGTCGGCACCGTCTATTTCCCCGGCACCGGCTTCAGCATCGCCTCCTACACCTATTTCTTCACCGACGCCTACAGCCTGCGCAATCTCTGGCTGACCCTCTGGGTCACCGCGCTTACCTCGGTGCTCAGGGTGGTCGTGGCCATGCCGATCGCGCTCTATCTGCGTTTCCGCACCGGCTCCATCGCCGCGCTGGTGCAGGCGCTGGCGCTGTTTCCGATGTTCGTGCCGTCGGTGCTGGTGGCCTATGCCTTCATCCGCGTGCTCGGGCCCAACGGCATCGTCGACACCGTCCTCGTGGCGCTGCATCTGCCCAAGCTCATGAGCCCCTATCTCACGCCGGCCGGCCCGATCATCGGCCTCGTCTGGGACGGGCTGCCGCTGACGCTCCTGTTGCTTCTCTCAGGCCTCGGCCGCGTCTCCATCGCCTCGGTGGACGCCGCCCGCGACCTCGGCGCCGGCAGCTGGACGCTGTTCACCCGCATCATCCTGCCGCGCATCCAGAGCTCGATCATCGTGACGCTGGCCTTCAACGTGCTGGGCCTGTTCTCGGCCTTCACGCTGCCCTTCCTGCTCGGCCCCGCTTCGCCGGAAATGATGGGTCCCTACATGCAGCGTACCTTCTCCGACAACGCCGATCCGCTCAACGCCACCACGCAGGCGGTGATCACCTTCGCCTTCTGCGCCGCCTTCGGCCTCATCTACGTGCGCGCCATCGCCAAGGGCAGAAAGGGGACGGCATGACCGATCTCGCTCCCATCTCTCCCTTCGATGCCTCGCCGTCGGCGGTCGCGCGGATCGCCCGGCGCGCGCCGGTCGACTGGACCGGCATCGCCTTCCTCACCGGCCTCGCGGTGGTCATCCTGCTGCCGCTCGTCGTCACCGCCGTCTGGGCCTTCGCCGAAGTCTGGCGCTTCCCGGCCATCGTGCCGCAGCGCATGGGCCTCGGCTACTGGCAGGAGACGCTGTCGCGCCACGACGTCTGGCAGGCGCTGTGGCTGTCGCTCAGCATCACCACGACGGTGACGGTGATTTCGGCGGCCATCTGCTTTCCGGCAGCCTATGCCTTCGCCCGGCTGGATTTTCCCGGCCGCAACATGTTGTTCCTGGCCTTCCTCTCGGTGCAGGCCTTCCCCAAGTTCGGCCTGATCATCGCCACGGCGACGATCTTCCTGACGCTCCACCTCATCGGTACCTTCTGGGGCGTGGTGCTGATCCAGCTTGTCGGCACGCTGCTCTACATGATCTGGATCCCCGTCTCCGCCTTCCAGGGCGTCGACCGGCGGCTGGAGGAGGCGGCGCGCGACGTCGGCGCCTCGCCTATGCGGGTGTTCTGGTCCATCACGTTGCCGCAAGCCCTGCCGACGCTGTTCGCCGCCATCCTGATCACCTTCGTCAACACGTTCTACGAGACCGACGCCGCCTGGCTGATCGGCCTGCCCAACGTGCGCACCATGCCGATGGTGATGATCTCCTTCATCAACAACGCCCTCGAAGTCCAGTATGGCGCGGTGTTGTTCGTCTTCCTCTGGGTGCCGTCCTTCCTGTTGATGCTGGCGGCCCGCCGGGTGATGGGAGCCGATGCATTCGCCAAGGGCTTCGGAGGCTGAGCCTGACCCGAAGCTCTACTGGGGCGGGCATCTACGGGCATCCGCTTAGCCCGAAGAGTCTGCAACTTTTCGGGCGGATGCCTGAGCTTCATCTTCTGCGCTTCCGGTGCTCACGAACCTCAAGTTCGCTCCGCTCCGGTTCTCGAAACCATCGCCATCTGCCTCGCCCCAGCGAGTTTCGGATCAGGCTCTCATATTTTAAGGACAAGCCCCATGGCACAGGTTCGTTTGACCGGCATCGCCAAGGCATTCGGCAAGGTCACGGCGCTCGACGCCATGGACCTCGTGATCGACGACGGCGAACTCGTCTGTCTGCTCGGCCCCTCGGGGTCGGGCAAATCGACGCTGTTGCGCGTCATCGGCGGTTTCGAGACGCCAAGCGAAGGCACCATCGCCATCGACGGCGTCGACGTCACCCATTTGCCGCCGGAGCGGCGACCGACCGCCATGGTGTTCCAGAGCCACGCGCTCTGGAGCCACATGACGGTCCACGGCAACATCGCCTTCGGGCTGAAGCTGCGCCGCCTGCCCAGGACCGAGATCCGCGAGCGCGTCGAGAAGGTGCTCGATCTGGTCGGCCTCGCCGGCTACGGCGCGCGCCTGCCGAGCCAGCTGTCCGGTGGCCAGCAGCAGCGCGTGGCGCTCGCCCGCTCGTTGGTGATCGAGCCGAAGATCCTGTTGCTGGACGAACCTTTCGCCAGCCTCGACCAGCACCTGCGCGAGCGCCTGCGCGACGAGGTGCGCGACATTCAGCAGCGGCTCGGCATCACCGCCGTGTTCGTCACCCACGGCCAGGACGAGGCGCTGGCCATTTCCGACCGGATCGTGGTGCTGGCCGACGGCCGCATGCAGCAGGTCGGCCGGCCCGGCGAGATCTACGCCGAGCCGAAGACCGCCTTCGTCGCCGGTTTCATCGGCGCCATGAACATGCTGGACGGCACGCTTGCCGAGGGCGAAGTCGTGGCCGGCGGCCTGCGTCTTGCCGCCGAGGGCGCCGGCCCGGCCCGCCTTGCCATCCGCCCCGAGGACATCGCGCTGACCGAGCCCGAGGACGGCCGTACGGTGACGGTGCGCCGGATGATCGACTTCGGCTCCCATGTGGTGATCGACAGCGCGCTGGCCGACGGTACGCACCTGCGCATCCAGACCGACAAGACCATCCGCGTCGAGGCTGGCGAGCGCGTCGGCATCCACGTCGAACAGTGGACGGTGTTCAGGGACGGCGAGGCGCCGAGCCGCTATCGTTCCGACACGGTGCGGCCCTTTCGCGAGGTGCGGCGCTATGCTTGACCTCGATCCGCCGGGCCTCGACCTTTATCGCGTCGGCCATCGCACCCGCCTCAAGTGGCACATGGGGCGGCGCGTCCGTTCCGACGTGCCGTTCACGCCCAGCCGGACGGCCGAGGCGATGGCGCTCGGCGCCAGTTTCGAGGTCGATCTCAACCGGCACGCCGGCGCCGGTTTCGCGGTGCTGCACGACGAGACGCTCGACCGGGAGACCGACGGCCATGGGCCGGTGATCGCGGCGGAGCCGGACGCGCTGCGGCGGCTGAAGCTGCGTCGTCCTTCCGGCGAAATCACCGACGAGAAGGTGCAGTTGCTCGACGATCTCGCCGCGCTGGTGCGGGCCGGCTCGGCCCACCCGGAAACGCTGATCCAGCTCGATCTCAAGGTGGGCGCCGAGGCGATCGACGACGCATGCGTCGCAGCCTTCGCGGCCACGCTCTCAGGCATCGCGCCGCGCTTCATCCTCTCTGGCGGCGACCGCGTGGCGGTGGGCCGGCTCGGTCGGGCGACGGCCGGCCTCAACCTCGGCTTCGATCCCTGCAATCAGGGAACGGTGGGCGAGATCGAGGCTGGCGCCGATCTCCAGGCTTTCGTGGCCGATGCGCTCGACGCCTTGCCGGAGGCGAGCCTCATCTATCTCGACTATCGCGCCGTGTTTCTTGCCGACCGGCGCGGCGTCGACCTGATCGCCGCCTTCCACGCAGCGGGCAAGCGCGTCGACGCCTACACGCTCGACCTCCACCACCCCGGCGCCGACGACAGCCTGAAGCGGCTGATCGAGCTCAAGGCCGACCAGATCACCACCAACGAGCCCGACGCCGTGGCGCGGCGGGCGGTGGAGCTGGGGGTGGCGGCGTTGGACCCGGTGTCAAAGTGAAAGAGCGCTTTGAACCGGCGATCACCTATGTAGGCCGATCGCTCTACCTTTCTGAGGTCTTGCGCCTTCGCGCAGGGCCTCAGGCAGAACGGTGCACAGCGCCGACAGAGGTCTCCGTCACCCCCTGAATCGCTCAACCAGCCACGGATGAACCGCCGGCGTCGCGGCAAGCACGGCGCCGGTTTTCGGGATCGCGCCGCCGTCGAAGCCACCGACCAATCCACCGGCTTCCTCGACGATCAGCACCGATGCCGCATAGTCGTGCGGCGACAGGCCGTCCTCGAAGAAGGCGTCGTGGCGACTGGCCGCCACATAGGCGATGGACAGCGCCGCCGAGCCCATCCGCCGCATGGTGGCGGCGTGGTCCATCACCTCCATCAGGATCTCGCGGTAGCGGGCGACGTTCATCGACTTGACCTGGCCGGGAATGGGCAGGCTGGCGCCGATCACCGCGTGGTCGATGTCGCGGTCGTCGCGAACCCTGAGGCGCACGCCGTCGAGGAAGGCGCCGTGGCCGCGCTCGGCGTGGAACAGTTCGTCGCGCATCGGGTCGTAGACCACGCCGGCGTCGATGCGGTCGCCGCGCAGGAGCGCGATGACCACGCCGAAGAAGGGGATGCCCCAGGCGAAGTTGGTGGTGCCGTCGATCGGGTCGATCAGGAAGCGCGGCGCATCGGGGCCGTGGTCGCGGTCGCCGGCCTTCTCCTCGCCGTTGATCGACCAGTCCGGATAGGCCTCGGCGAGAGCGGCGGCGATGGCGGCTTCCACCGCCACGTCGGCGGCCGTCACATAGTCGCGCGCCGCCTTCTCGTCGACCTTCGCCTGACCGCAGGCGGAGAAATGCCGGCGGGCGATGTCGCCGCCCAGGCGAGCGGCGGCGACCATGGTGGCGATGAGCGGGGAGGGGGCGACGGTTTGGGGCATGGTCGGAACTCGACTCGGACTGGGAAAAGAACGCCCTACATGCGCCGAAGAGACGACAGTTCCATGTCGGCCGGGGACTGGAACTGACGGCCCGCTCTGCTGTTATACTGCCTGACCAACGGAGGGCCGAGCATGCTGTGGAAAGGGCGCCGCCAGAGCGGCAACATCGAGGACATGCGCGGCAGCGGCGGCGGCTTTTCCGGTGGCGGCATGCGCTTTCCGGGCGGCGGTTTCCCCGGCGGCGGACGGCGCGGCGGCGGACTTTCCCTCGGCGGGCTGATCGTCGTCGGCCTCGTCCTGTGGTTCCTCGGCATCAACCCGCTGGTGCTGCTCGACGGCAACATGGGCGAGGCGTCCTATGGTGGCGGCTCGACGGCCATCGAGCGGCCGCGTGGCGGTGAGCCCGACGAGATGCGCGACTTCGTCGCCACGGTGCTCGGCGACACCGAGGACACCTGGGCGGAGATCTTCAAGGCGGATGGCAAGCGCTACAAGGCGACGCCGCTGGTGCTGTTTTCCGGCCAGATCCGTTCGGCCTGCGGTTTCGCCAGCGCGGCCAGCGGGCCGTTCTACTGCCCCGGCGACGGCAAGATCTACATCGACCTCGCCTTCTACGACGAACTGCGCCAGACCTTCGGCGCCCCCGGCGACTTCGCCCAGGCCTATGTGATCGCCCACGAGGTCGGTCACCACGTGCAGGACCTCCTCGGTGTGCTGCCCGCCTTCAACGAGCGGCGCCAGAGCCTGGGCAAGGCCCAGGCCAACGCGCTGTCGGTGCGGGTGGAACTTCAGGCCGACTGCTACGCCGGCGTCTGGGGCCACTACGCCGAGCAGAAGGGGCTGCTCGAACGCGGCGACCTTGAAGAGGCGCTCAACGCCGCCACCCAGATCGGCGACGACGCCATCCAGAAGCGGACGCAGGGCTACGTGGTGCCGGAGAGCTTCAACCACGGCTCGTCGGCCGCCAGAAAGCGCTGGTTCAAGATCGGCTTCGACACCGGCGACACGGAATCCTGCGACACGTTCTCGTCGGCGCGGCTGTAGCGCTCCGGTCCGACCTCGGCGACAGGTCCGCCAAGACGGGACTTCATGCGAGCCAACGAGGCGCGCAATCTCGATTGATTTTCGCCGTCAAGGTTGGTACATGAGTACATGTGTACCAAATGGAGGTGGCGATGGCTGGCATGGTCGTGGAACGGGTGCAGACGGGCATTCGGATCGAGAAGCGCATTCTGAAGGTGCTGAAGGCGCTGGCCGAGCATGGCGACATCACGCTGGGCGATCTCGTCGAGGGCATCGTGCTGCATGCCTTCGAGGGGAAGACGCCGTTTTCTCCGGCGACGCTGGAGGTGATCGCCCAGCTCAAGGCCATCTACGGCCTCGATCTCGACGCAGGCGCCAGCCACAAGCTGACTGAGCGCGGCGAGGGGGAGGGCGGCCGTGACTGACGCAACGCTCCATCTTCGGCGGGGCGGCTTTCCCTTCGTGCTCGCCACCGCCTTTCTCGACGCGGCCGGCTTCGGTATGGTGCTGCCGGTCCTGCCGGCGCTGATCGCCTCGCTCACCGGCGACGGCATGGGCGCGGCGGCTGTCGAGGGTGGCCGGCTGACCTTCGTCTACGCCGCCATGCTGTTCCTGGTCTCGCCGCTGATCGGCGGCCTCTCCGACCGCTTCGGCCGGCGGCCGCTGCTGATCCTCGCCGTCGCCAGCTTCGCGCTCGACAACCTGATCTGCGCGCTGGCGCCGTCGCTCGCCTGGCTCTATCTCGGCCGCGTCATGTCGGGCATCTCCGGTAGCACCGGGCCGGTGATCGGCGCCTATGTCGCCGACACCACCGCGCCCGACGATCGCGCCGCCCGATTTGGCCGGGTCGGCATGGCCTTCGGCGCCGGCTTCATGCTGGGGCCGGCGCTGGGCGGCCTTGTCGGCGAATGGTCGCCGCGCGCGCCCTTCCTGGTCGCCGCGCTGCTGGCGCTCGTCAATGCGGGTCTCGGCTGGGTCTTCCTGAAAGAAAGCCTGCCGGTCGAACGGCGGCGTCCGCTGGATTTCGCCAAGGCCAACCCGTTCGGTGCGCTGCGGTTCGTTACCGGCGCCACCGGTATCGGCCTGTTGATCGTCGTGCTGGTGCTGATGCAGGTGGCCCACGACTCGCTGCCGGCCGTCTGGACCTTCTCGCTGAAGGAACGCTTCGGTTGGGGCGAGCGGGAGATCGGCTTGACGCTGACGCTGGTCGGCGTGGTGATGACGGCGGTGACCGGCTTCGTCGTCGGCCCCACGGTGAAGCGCTTCGGCGAGCATGGCGCGGCGATGGTCGGGCTGGCCGTGGCCGGCGTCGGCTTCCTGGGTTTCGCCTTCGCGACCTCGGGTGCGACGATCACGCCGTTCATCGCCGGCTTCGCCTTCATCGGCCTCGTCGGCCCGTCGCTCACGGCGATGATGAGCCGGCGCGTTTCCGCCGACCGACAGGGCGAGCTGCAAGGGGCGATCGGAGCGATCAAGGGCATCACCATGGCGCTGGCGCCGATCCCGATGACCGAGCTGTTCGGCTACTTCACCTCCGACGCTGCGCCCGTCCGCTTCGCCGGTGCGCCGTTCCTGCTGTCGGCGGTACTGATGGGGATCGCGCTGGTGGTGGTCGGGATGGATCGAGGTGCGGTGCAGCGGTGATTATATCATAAAAACAAATACATAAATCTGTCATCCCCGCGAAGGCGGGGACCTCAGGCAGGATAAGGCTCTTGGTCAACATAGCGCTCCCGGAACCGAAAGGTGCTCTATACCAACCTCTCACCCTTTCGGCCTGAGGTCTCCGCCTTCGCTGGGATGACAGAACTACATTAGGCCGTAGACTCACAAACGCGCAGCCACAGTCGCATTGAAGCCAGTTGGACCATGGCGAGGAAGTTTTCAGCCAGCTTGTCATAACGGGTGGCGACGCGGCGGAAGTGCTTCAGCTTGGAGAAGAAGCGCTCGATCAGGTTCCGCTCACGATAGAGCCAGGTGCTGAAGTACGGTTTCGACCTCCGGTTGGCCTTGGGCGGGATATTGCGAACGATCTCTTCTCACGAAGAGCCGCTCGGATGCGATCAGCATCATAGGCCTTGTCTGCCAGCGCGATCGTTCCAGCGCCGACATGAGCGAGCAACTTGTCAGCGGTCTGGCCGTCATGGGTTTGTCCTGCGGTCAGGCTCAGCCGGATTGGGAGTCCTTGCGCAGCGACGACCGCGTGGATTTTGGTCGTAAGGCCGCCTCGGGAGCGACCGAGACAATGATCTCGATCCCCCTTTTGTCGTCGCGGCCTGTTGGTGAGCGCGAACGGAGGTGCTGTCGATCATCTGGATGTCGCCATCGTAGGCGACAGTGATGGCATCCGTCATCCGGTCCCAGATACCGGCTCTCCGCCGCCGGACGAAGCGGTAGTCGCAGGTAGTGTGCGGGCCGTAGCGTTCAGGTAGATCACGCCACGGCGCACCAGAACGCAGCCCCCAGAAAATTCCATTGAGAACGCGCCGATCATCGACGAGCGGAACGCCTCGCGGCTTGTTGGGTAGGAGCGGCTCGATCATGCGCCACTCGAAGTCGGTCAGGTCGTATTGGCTCATGCAAAGTCTGAATCAGCAAACGGCCGAAATGGAAAGTGCAGATGGCAGAGAACTGCACTTTTCTGCTATGCTTGGAGCATGACCCTTTACCCAAAGATACAACTCTCCCGCCTACGTGAAATCGGGTGGAAGCTCTGGGATCCTATCGGACTGGCGCATAACGGGAGTTCGCCCGATGAGGGGTGCGCGGACGAATACGATCGTTACCTGCTCCACGCTGTCAGCATGATCTCCCGCGGCGGCTCAAAGGATGAAGCTGCCGTCTACCTCACCGGCATAGCGTCCGAGCACATGGGGCTGTCTGTTGTGGATGCCAACGCGGCAACGGCAACGGCCCAAGCGATAGCCAACTATCTTATATCTTTGCCGGATGGACCCAAGACCGTCCGCTGAACACGTTTATGAGTTCACGGCCTAGATGAAACAAAGATATAGGCCGTGTTGGCCAGTCGATACGCGCCCAAACAAAAACCGGCCCTTTCGGGCCGGCTCGTTGTCAGCTTGTCGCTCGCCTCACGCCCGCTCGGGCACCGGAGCCTCGCCCTTCTTCTCGCGGATCAGGTTGACGAAGCGCTTGAAGAGATAGTGGCTGTCCTGCGGGCCGGGCGAGGCTTCGGGGTGGTACTGGACCGAGAAGGCCGGCTTGTCCTTCACGCGCAGACCGCAGTTGGAGCCGTCGAACAGCGACACGTGGGTTTGCTCGACATTGTCCGGCAGGCTGTCGGGATCGACGGCGAAGCCATGGTTCATCGAGGTGATCTCGACTTTGCCGGTGGTGTAGTCCTTCACCGGATGGTTGGCGCCGTGGTGGCCCTGGTGCATCTTCATCGTCTTGCCGCCGAGGGCGAGGCCCATCATCTGGTGGCCGAGGCAGATGCCGAAGGTGGGGACGCCCGACTCGATCACCGCCTTGATGGTGGGGACCGCATAGTCGCCGGTGGCGGCCGGGTCGCCGGGGCCGTTCGACAGGAACACGCCGTCCGGCTGGTGGGCGAACACTTCATCGGCCGTGGCGGTGGCCGGCAGCACGACGACCTCGCAGCCCTCGTCGACGAGGAGGCGCAGGATGTTGCGCTTGATGCCGAAGTCGAGGGCGACGACCTTGTACTTCTTGTCGGTCTGCTTGCCGTAGCCCTTGTTCCAGGCCCAGCTCGCCTCGGTCCAGTCGTAGCTCTGCGGGTTGGTCACCTCGATGGCAAGGTCGAGGCCTTCGAGGCCGGTCCAGGCCTTGGCCTTGGCCTTCAGCGCGTCGAGGTCGAACTTGCCGTCGGGCGCGTGGGCGATCACGGCGTTGGGCATGCCCTTGTCGCGGATCAGGGCGGTGAGGGCGCGGGTGTCGACGCCGGTGATGCCGATGATGCCGCGGGCCGTCAGCCAAGCGTCGAAGCCCTTGAGAGAGCGGTAGTTGGAGGGGTCGGTCACCTCGTCGCGCAGCACGACGCCGCGCACGCCGCTTTCGGCGGCCATGTTGACGGTCTCGATGTCCTCGTCGTTGACGCCGACATTGCCGATGTGCGGGAAAGTGAAGGTGACGATCTGCCCGGCGTAGGAGGGGTCGGTGAGGATCTCCTCGTAGCCGGTCATCGCCGTGTTGAAGCAGACCTCGGCCACCGCTTCGCCTCGTGCGCCGATGCCGAAGCCCTCGATGACGGTGCCGTCGGCGAGCACCAGAACGGCGGTGGGCGTGGGTTCCTGCCAGGCGGCGGTGGTCATGGCGGACGCTCCTTTGGGCTGAAAAGGCATCACGAATGGCGCGATGGCGCACCAAAAGGCCGGCGCGGCGGACCGCCCGGCAGATCTGAGGCTACATAGGCGAGCCCGCCGATGGCGTCAATGACGACGACTGTCATTCGCCGGTGGCGATCACCGGTTTTCGGATGAGGCGGTGTAGGACGAGGCCGGCGATCATCACGGCGAAGATGGCGATCGGGTAGAGGCAGGCCGCTCGTCCGGCAGAGGTGAAGGCCTCGCCTGCCGTGGCGCCGTCGGCCAGGGCGACGAGGCGGGCGTTCTGGAAGACAAGGTCGACCATAGCGAAGCCGAGGGCGGCGCCCACCTGCTGGAAGGCCTGCTGCGCGCCGGCCGCGGCGCCGTGGTCGGCCGGCGGAGAGGCCGCCATCACTGCCCGGAACAGCGCGTTGACCAGAGTGCCCATGCCGAGGCCACTGAGGTAATGCGCCGCCGCGAAGGGGAGCGGCGTCGGCTCGGCGGCGGCGAACAGGGCGCGGATCGCCAGCATGCCCGAGGCGAACAGCAGGGCGCCCAGAGCAAGCTGGCGGTCGATCGGCTGGCCCTTGAGGCGGCCGATGACGAGCGAGGCGGTGAGCACCCCGGCCGGGAATGCGGCGAGGACGAGGCCGGTCCGGTCGGGAGCAAGACCGACGCCGGCCTGCAGGGCGGTGGACATGGCCGCGAAGATGCCGGGGCTGGTGGTGAAGACGACGGCCGTGAGCGCCACCGCCCCGACAACCAGCGGCTGACTGATCAGCGAGGCCGGCAGGATCTGTGGCTTGCCAAGGGTGGCGGCGCGGCCGAGATGGCGGCGGAGCGTGACGGCGACCGGTAGGGCGGCGGCGATCGGCAGGGCGATCCAGACCGGCCAGCCGGCGAGGCGGCCGACGGCGAGCGGCACCACCACCAGCAAGATGGCGAGCGAGAACAGGAAAGTGCCCAGGCCGTCGAAGCCGGCGCGGCTTCTTTCGGTGTTGGGCAGGGCGAGGAAGCCGCCTGCGACAATCAGGAGTCCGGCCACGCCCTCGTAGAGGAAGATCAGCCGCCAACCGAACCCGCCGGGATCGAGCGCCAGCACCGCACCGCCGAGAAGCGGACTGAGGATGGAGCCGCAGGCGGTGGTGGCAATGAACAGGCCGATGCCGCTCACTCGCCCCTCGGACGGTCCGAGCCGGGCGGCCAGCGCCATGGCCTGCGGCAACAGGGCGGCGGCGGCGAGCCCGGCCATGAGGCGGCTTGCCAGCAGGACGGCTATCGACGGCGCCAGCGCCATCGTCAGGCTGGCGACGACCCAGGCCGCAGAGCCGGAGATCAAAACTTTCCGGCGCCCCACGAGGTCGCCGAGCCGGCCGAAGGGCAAGAGCCCCAGGGCGAAGGCCAGCGAGAAGGCGAGCGGCACCAGCGCCAGCGTTGCGGCATCCGGCAGAAGATCTCGGCCGATGGCCGGCAGCGAGATGATCAGGAGCGAGATGTCCATGATGGTGGTGGCGGCGGCAAACAGCACGAGGGCGAGCGCCAGACGCGGGTGGCGGAGCCTGGACGACGGGGCAATGGACATGTGGGCCTCCATGCAGCGGTTATTTGAAACTTGATAAGTTACGAAACGGGGACGAGTCAATGTCTCATGTAACTTCCGACGTTTCGTGATAGCGTGGCGCCGATCTGACAGGAGACGAGGATGAGACACGACGGCCGTCTGTCGCGCATGCTGCACGTGCTGCTCCACATGGAGGAGCAGAAGCGTCCGATGACCTCGGATGAGATCGCCGGCATGCTCGGCACCAACCCGGCGCTGGTGCGGCGCACGCTGGCCGGGCTGCGCGAGGGCGGCTATGTCGTCTCCGAACGCGGGCATGGCGGCGGCTGGATGCTGGGCAAGCCGCTCTCAGAGATGACCTTGCGCGACGTCTACGACGCGGTGGGGGCGCCGGAAATCTTCGCGCTGGGCCTTGCCGACGACCAGCCGCAATGCCTCGTCGAGCAGGCTGTCAACATGGCGCTGCGCCAGAGCCTGGACGAGGCGAAGGCGCTGCTGCTCCGGCGCTTCGCCGAGATCCGCGTGTCCGACCTGCGCGACGATTTCGCCGCCCGCGCCGCCGCGCTGGGGATCATCCCGGGGATGAGCTGCGCCGACGCCTGACGCGGGCGCCTGTGAGGCCCCGATCGTTTCCGCCGTTTTGTCATCGGCAGCCGAGTTGACGAACCATCGCGTCCGCTGCCGGCTGGTTGAGGCAGCCGCCCAGTTGGACTAGTTTCGTCGACACGAGCTCTTCCAGCCCGCCATGCGCCGCAGCCCCCGTTGCTGTGCCTCCGGAGCGATGTGAGGCGTTAGAACAATGAGATATCGGGGGCTGGACCTCAATCTTCTGGTGGCGCTCGACGCGATGCTGAGGACGCAAAGCGTCTCGCGCGCTGCCAGCGCCGTCAACATCACCCAACCGGCGATGAGTTCGGCGCTTGCGCGGCTCAGGCAGTATTTCGACGATCCCCTGCTGATCAGCAGGAATGGCAGTTCGGTTCTGTCGCCGCTCGCCCAGACGCTGGCTGCGCCGGTCTCGGACATGCTCCGGACCATCGATCGCACCATCATCACCCAGCCGGCCTTCGATCCTGCCTTGGCCGACCGGGCCTTCACTCTTCTGGCGGCCGATACGGTGGTCGCGGGGCTTCTGGCCAAACCGCTCCAGCATGTTTCGCAACTGGCCCCGCGTCTCCGACTGGAAATCACCACGCTGCGCGGCGAGATTTCGGAACGGCTGGACGCCGGACAGGTCGATCTGATCGTCGCCCCCGACGCCCACTGCGCGCCGAACCATCCGAAAGAGCTGCTCGCCGAGGAGGACCACTGCGTCGTCGCCTGCGGCAAGAGCTTCGAAGCGGATACGCTGACGCTGGAACAATACGCCCAGGCCGACCACGTGGAAGTCTTCGTCGGGCCGGCCCAGAAGCCCTATCTGCCGGACCACCTGTTTGCCGCCCACGGCATCCAGCGCCGGATAACGGTCAGGCTGGACAACTTTTCCCTCGTTCCGTTCTTCCTGACCGGAACGAAACGCCTGGCGACCTTTCCCGGCATGACCGCCGAGCTCTATCAATCCATCGCCGATCTTAAGCTGTTCGATCCGCCCTTCGAAATCCCCAGGGTGCAACTGATGATGCAATGGCATTCGCGGGCGAACAACGACCCCGGCCTTTCCTGGCTGCGCGACAGCATCAAGCAGGGGCTGAGCGCGTCGCACCGGCAGTATAAATCCCGCTTATACCGGCTCGCGCTGGAAACGATTTGAGCGGCTGTCTCTCGGGCTGCTAGCTCTCGCCGACATGTGAGAGCAACTGCCGGGAACCCCAAGAGACATGTGTAAGCTGCACGCCCCGAACCTGACGCGCCGCCGCGCCCTGACCGCGATGGGCGCCACCCTGTTCACCCCCTTCATCGCCAGCAGCCTGTCGGGATCGGCCTTTGCCGCCGACAACGGCTCGGCGGCAGAGCCGGGCGGCGAAATCCTCATCCGTGGCGGCTATGTGCTTCCGGTCGAGCCGGGCATGAAGGACCTGGTCAAGGGCGACGTTCACATCAGGAACGGCGTCATCTTGGATGTTGCCGAGCGGCTCGACGCCCCGAACGCCGAGGTCATCGATGCCTCGAACATGATCGTGATGCCGGGCTTCGTCGATACCCACTGGCACATGTGGAACAGCCTCTGGCGGGGTATCGCGGACGACGCGACCGACTATTTCCATCGCCACGAGCTGTTGCCGTTTTACAGCGTCGACGACCATCGCACGGCGGTCCAGTATGCCGCGCTCGAAGGCATCAACGCCGGCATCACCACCTGCCACAACTGGGCGCATGGGCTGCGGGACTACGACGATGCGCAGGCTGAGCTGGAGGCGCTGGCCGAGACGGGCATTCGTGCCAAGTTCAGCTACGCGGGCGTTATCGGAGGCGCTCCGACCCCGGCCGCCGATCTCCGGCGTACGCAGGACTGGATCGCCGCCAACGGCCATGGACGGCTCGGTCTGGGTATGGAGCTGGAAGGGGCCGGCGAGCATTTCGCCGCGCAGGTGAAGGTGGCGCGCGAGCTGGGCTTGCGGCCGATCACCGACCACGGCAGCTTCCTGGCCTTCCCCGATCTCATCGGCCCGGAGTTCATCTTCACCCACGGAGCCGGCATCGCGCCCGAGGCCGTTGCGCTGATTGCCCAGAAGAAGATCGGCGTCGCCCTGTGCCCCAGCACCGATCCGATGATCGGCAATGGCCTGCCGCCGGTTCATGCCCTGCTCTCGGGCGGTGTCGCGCTCGACAACATCAGCTTCAGCGTCGACGTGACCTCCCAGGCGCCCGCCGATCCGTTCGCCAGCCTGCGCACGCTGGTCAACTCCGGCCGCATCCAGCAGGCCGAAGCGAACAAGCTGACCGGCAACATGATGGGGATCGTGGGCGCCGGTCTCAAATGGATCTTCGGCTATCGGGACGCGATCCGCGCCGGAACCCTGAGCGGGGCGCATGTGCTCGGCCTCGACGATCAGGTGGGATCTCTCAAGCCTGGCAAGCGTGCCGACGTCATCCTCGTCCGCACCGACGCGCCGAACATGCTACCGGCGGCCAACACCAACCCGGCCTATCAGCTCGTCCAGCACGGCGAACCGGCGAATGTGGATACCGTCATCATCGACGGCATCATCCGCAAGCGTGCGGGCAAGCTGACGGGCTTCGACGTGGCGGCGGTCATCGAGAGAGCCGCTCAGGCCCAGACGGATATCCGCAAGCGCGCCAATATGCCGATGCTCGACACCGCCCTGTGAAAGGCTCTCCGTCCGGACCGTTCTTGCCGCGCGGCGCCGAACTCGGCGCCGCCGGTCAGCGGGGTGGGGCGGGTCTCTCGTTTTCCGGCCGACAAGCTGGCAGACTGCGGCGACCGATGCGATTCCGCGTCGGACGAACAGGAGTTTATCGCGATGCCCGCAATCACTTCCGGCTCCTGTCAGTGTGGCGCCGTCCAGTTTCAGGTCTCGGGTGAGTTCGAGGCCTTCTTTCTTTGCCACTGCCAACGCTGCCGGAAGGACACGGGGTCCGCGCATGCGGCCAACCTGTTCTCGGCGACGGCGAAGCTGAACTGGGTTTCCGGCCGCGAGAGCATCCGGAGCTACCGGGTTCCGGAGAGCCGCCACGAGAAGAGCTTTTGCGTGACCTGCGGTTCGGCCGTTCCCACCGTTTCGGCGGAGGGGAGCTTGCTGGTGGTGCCTGCCGGGAGTCTCGATAGCACCATCGACATCCGCCCCAATGCCCATATCTGCTGCTCAAGCCGGGCGGAATGGGACGAGGGGCTGGAAACCATCCCGAAGCTGGATGGTCTTCCGGGGTAGTTCGCCGAGATCCGAAGGACCCCGGCGGGTTTCACCTTGGCGCCTAAAAGCTCAGTTGCCCTTCAGGAGCGGCCCGACGGTCTCGACCTTGTTGGTCCAGACGTAGCCGTCGAAGCCCCAGGGGACGGCGGCGGCCAGTTCCGGCGTGTCGATGCCGGTCGAGAAACCGCCGCCATCATAGGGGCCGAGCAGGATCACCGTGGTGCCGGCGTCGCGCATGCGCTTCAGGAAGCGGTGTGGCCAGCCCCAGACGTACGGGGCGTAGTCGATCGGCAGGGCGACCATGGTGTCGCGGCAGCCTTTCGGCACGATGCCGGTCCAGCCATAGGCCTCGTAGGGCAGGAGACAGGACTTGAGCATCGTCCGGTCGAAGCCCTTGAGGCCGGGCATGGCCTTGAGCGCGGCCTGCGTCGGCTCGGTGCCGCCATAGACGCCGAAGGTGGCGGCGCGGGCCGTCGGGTCGGCCTTGAGCAGGGCGGCCAGCGTTTCGCCTTCCTCGACGCGCCGGCTCTTGAAGTTGACGAGGAAGGACCCGTCCGGGAAGGCGCTGTAGACGTCCTCGAGGCGGGGCATCAGGCCGACGCCCTTGCCGCGCAAGGGGAAGGTCTTGCCGCCGTCGGCGGTATAGCCATAGCCGACGTCCAGCGTCTTGAGCGTCGTCCAGGGCGTTTCCTCCGTGACGCCGTGGCCTTCGGTGCGGCAGTCGATCGTCCAGTCGTGCAGTACGGCGAATACCTTGTCCGGCGTCAGGTGGACGTCGAGCTCCACCACGTCGGCGCCGGCCGCGAAGGCAGCACGCATGGAGGGGATGGTGTTCTCCATGAACGCGTGGCTGGGCGGGTCGATGCGGGCCGCCGTGCAGGTTTCCGCGTCGAGGCCGACGCGCGAATAGGTCTGGTGGACGCCACGATGGGCGATGATGCGCGGCGTGTCGGAGCGTGACGGCGCGGCCAGCCAGGAGGCGTTGAGGAGGTAGACGGCGCCGGCGACGAGGACGACGCCAGCCAGGATTTTCTTTCCGCGCATGTAGCTCTCCCTTCCTGCCCCGACGGATGGATAGAGGCCAAATGCGGCGTTATCCGGCCGGCAAAGGGGCAGGAATGGCGCTTTCTACTCCGATTCCCGCTCTATCCAGACCGGCCGTATCTCGATGGTCGCAGCCTTCGCCATCGGGTGCCGGCGCGCAAGCTCCAGGGCTTCGTCCCTGTCGTGGCATTCGACCAGCTCGAAGGCGCACATCTGCTCGACCGCGTCTGAAAACGGGCCGTTGACGATTTGCTCCTTGCCGCCGCGGATCCGGATGGTCTGCGCCGTGTCGGCCGGTTGCAGGGGCTTGCCGGCGATGCGCTTGCCGCGCGCCGTGGTGTCCTCGATCCAGCCGAAGATGTCGCCGACGAGGCGCTCGGTGGGCTGGAAATCGGCGTCGTGGCTGATGATGAGAAGATACTGCAAGGTCATCTCCAATCTTGAAAAAGATGGGGTTGCAAGCGTTCCAGGACTTGAGGGTTCGCAGCGCTCAGGGGGTATCGTCGGCGTCCAGCCATCTCAGCGAGCCGGGCGTCGTCAGGATGGCGCCGGTCTCAAGCAGGGTCTTGAGGCCGGAGAGAACCATCGGCCATCCGCCGTAGAGCTGGGGGCTTGCTCCATGCGGGAGGTCGTCGTGCGTCAACACCAGACGGCACGTGTCTTCGATCTTCTCGATGTCGATGACGACGCGAGAAGGGCCGTATTTCTCGACCTCCTCGCTCCAGTGGGCGGAGTAGGTCGTCACGAGGCGCCAGGGCGGATCGGCCTCGACGATGGTTCCGGAGAAGACGAGCCGCCCCTGTCCGGTCGCGGTATACCGGGAGCCGGGGCGATAGTCCGAAACCACCTTGAGGCCGAACTGGTATTTCCGTCTCATTTCCGGGTCGGTCAGGGCTTGCCAAAGGTCCTGGGGCGACGCGTGGATGTAGCTTTCGTAGACGACGCTCATCATCTTGCCCTCGGTGTAGTCCCGAAGGCCAAGGGTCTCGCCCGCTTGCTCGACGATGTATTTCTGCATCCATCGCGCATACATCTCGCGAACGGGCGCAGCGTTGAGGAAGTGGAGCTTCTCGCGCCCCACTTTGCGAACGACGATGATGCCGGCGTCTTCAAGCAGCTTGAGGTGTTTGGCCACCCCGAACCGCGACATGCAGAATTTCGACTCCAGTGAACTGAGGCTTTGCCCGTCCTCGACGTTGAGGGCGTCGAGCAAGGCGCGGCGCGTGGGGTCGGAGAGTGCCCTGAACAGCTCGTCCATGGCCCGACAATATGAGACCATATGGTCTCATGTCAAGAGCTGTCAGCGCAGGATGCCGTCGAGCAGCGGCAGACCGATGACCACGGCGAGCGCGATCAGGCTGAGGCAGATACGGCGGAAGACGATCTCGGAGGCGACGCCGAACAGGCGCGTGCCGGTCCACAGGCCGATGGCGTAGGCCGGCGCCGTCATCAGGCAGAGCGGTACCAGCGCCGAGACGAACAGGCCGCCGATCAGGAAGTTGATCATGGTCAGTGCCGTCGATACCTCGAAGTAGAGGACGATGTTGGCTCGGACCATGTGGGGCGGAATGGCGCCGCCGAGCCAGTAGGCGATCACCGGCGGTCCGCCCACCTGGCTCGCGCCGGAAAACAGGCCGGACAGCAGGCCGACGCCAACGGTGAGCGGTGGTTTCGGCCGGCCATGGTAGCGCCAGCCCGACAGCAACAGCGCCAGAAGCGCGGCGCAGACGGCGATGATCGCCCAGCGGATCGTCAGCGGCTCGAGGTGGGTGAGGAGATAGACGCCGGTGGGCACGCCGACCAGCGCGCCGATCGCCATGGTCGCCACCTCGCGCCGGTCGGCGCGGCGGAAGGCGCCGGGCACCAGGCCGAGGGTGGTGATGGCGTCGATGATCAGGATCACCGGCGCGGCAAGGCGCGGCCCGATCAGGGCGCTGGCCACCGGCATGAAGATCAGCGCGGCGCCAAACCCGGAAAAACCGCGGGCGAGGCCGGCGATGAAGACGGTGGCGATAAGCAGTGTCAGCGAGGTGGGAGTGAGATCGGCGGGAAGCGACATGGACGGCGACTCGGCATAACGGCGGCGCCGGGCCGGCGTCACCTTTCTCCTAGCGCGTCAGATGCCGCCCGTAAACAGGGAGTCTATCTTGATGGGGAATAATGTGCTGCGAAGATGTTGCCGATATTTTGCCTTCTTTTGCCACCACGGGCGAATTTGTGCTGGAAGACGTCGGCGTGTATGGCTCGCCGCTTATTGGCCGGGAATGGCCTTGGCCAGGAAGTCGATGATGCCGGCGGCCACCTCGTCGTGAATGGCCTCGCGGCTTCGGCTGTCGCCATCCTTGCAGACGATGCCTTCCCCCGGCATTTCCGCTTCCAACAGGTCGACGGCGCCCGGCTTGCAGAGCTGCATGAAGCTGAAATGCAGCGCGTCGGGGATCTCGATCTCGGTGGTGGTCGCCTTCGGCAGGTTCTCGGCGAGATAGCCCGACTCTAGCTTTGCCGGCAGGTCGCCGATGTCGATGCCGGCGCCATAGATCAGGGCCGGAACGCGGACGGCGGCGAGACTGTCCGGGGTGAAGCCACGGGCCAGCCCGAGATCGAGCGAGACGATGGCGCCAATCCGGGGGTCGCTCATGCCGGTCTCGAAGGCGGCGGCGTTGGCCGGGGTTATGCCGAGCTCGGCGGCGAGGCCGCAGGTGCGCGGGTTGGGGTGGAGCTTGCAGTCCTCGGCGAAGCGGCTGGGGCTGAAGCGCCCGCCGGCGAGGGCGGCTACCGTCCATCCGCCAAGGGAATGGCCGATGGCGGCGATGCGGTGGGGCGCGATGGCGCCGGCCAGTTCGGGATCGCCGATCACGGCGTCGATCACCCGGCTGAGGTCGCGGGGGCGTTCCCAAAGCTTGGCAGCCTCCGCCGGGGACTTGTCGAAGGTGGTCGTGCCCGGATGATCGGGCGCCGCGACGACATAGCCTTCATGGGCAAGTTTGTCCGCCAGCCAGTTGAGGTTCCGCCAGCTGCCGCCGTAGCCATGCGACAGCACGACGAGCGGGAGCGTCTCGCCGTCGGGCTTGGCGTCCTTGATGGCGGCGATGCCGTGGAAGACCACGTTCGCACCCACCTCGACGGTCGGGGCGCTGTCGTCGGTCGGGTACCAGAGGCTGACGTGGAGCGTCCGCGCGCCGCTTGTGTCGGGCACGGTCGTTTCCCGGAAGCCGACGGTTTCAGTGGCTTCTGCGCCGGTGAGCGAAAGGGCGGTCAGCAGCAGCGCGGCGGCAATGAGCTTCGGCATGGTGGTCTCCGGCAAGCGTTGAGAACCGTTCTTACCGGAGGCCGATGTCAAAACCGACTCCAAATGTCGCCGCCTACTCTCCCGCCGTTTCCGGAAAGGGCTCGGCGGCGATTGCGGCCGGCTTCGCTGCCGGGCCGGGAATGGTGATGAAGATCAGGCAGGCGACGACCAGGGCCACGCCAATCCAGCCCATGGCCGGAAGTCGTTCTCCGACGACGATCACGGCCAGTGCGGCGGCGACGACGGGTTCGAGCAGGGTGATGGTCGTCGCCATGCTGGCCTGAACGCGCGCAAGGCCGTAGCCAAAGCAGACGTAGCCGAGGAACATCGGCACCGCGGCCATGTAGATGCCGACCAGGGCGTTGTTCCACGACCACAGGAAGGGCGCGCCGGTGGCCGCGAGAACCGGCATCAGCAGCAGGCCGCCGCCGCCGAAGATCGCGCCCATGGCGGCGAGCGAGGGCACGCCCCTTTGCATCAGCTTGCGGGCCGACCAGGAGTAGGTGGCGTAGGTCAGCCCGGCGAAAAGACCGAGCGCGACGCCGAGCGTCGGCGCGGCGGCGCCGGGCATGGCGTGGCCGGAGGTTCTGGCGGCGCCGATCAGGGCCATGCCGACGAGCCCCAGCCCGGCGCCGGCCAGCCAGCGGCGAGACAGGCTCGATCCGTCGACCCGCCGCTCGATGAGCGCGGCGAACAGCGGCGCCGACCCGATCGAGATCACGGTGCCGATGGTGACGCCGGCCATGCGCATGGAGGCGTAGAAGGTCAGCGGGTAGACCGCCACCGTCGCCGCGCCGAGGGCGAGGAACCGCCACTGCGACCGAAGGCGCGACCGGTTGCCGAAGACGCTGGGCGCGGCGATCAATGCTTGCAGAAGGCCGCCGATGCCCATGGCGGCGGCGCCGATCGCCATGGCGCCGACCTCGGGGGCGAAGGTGGCGGCCGTGCCGGTTGTGCCCCACAGGATGGACGAGACGACGATGGCGAGGGCGCCGAGAAGGTGGGATCGGCCGGCGGTCACAGGGCGGTCACCAGGCTCTCGGCCATCATCCGCGCGTCCTTCAGGCAGCGACTGTTGCCTTCAAGGCCGGCCCGGGCCATGGCGCCCTCCAGCAGGTAGGAGAGCTGGGCGGCGGTCCGCTCGATCCTGTCGTTGTCGCCCGTGACGATCTCTCGGAGGTGGCCGGCCAGGATCGCCTCCACCTCTTCCTTGTGGCGGCGCACGGCGGCCCGCCCGGCGTGTCCGGCCGGCAGCTCGGAAGCGGCGTTGAGAAGGCCGCAGCCGCGAAAGCCGTTCTCGTAGGCGAATTCGGCGTGGTCCTCGTAGGCCTCGAACACCGCCAGGATCCTGGCGACGGGCGTTTCGGCCGCCGTGAGCCGGCGGGCGTAAAGGCCGAGCCACTCGTCGTGGCGGGCCGACAGGTAGGCGGCGATCAGGTCGGCCTTGGAGGCGAAGTTGTTGTAGAGGCTCTGCTTGGCGACGCCGGCCCGGTCGGTGATGGCGTCGATGCCGGTGGCCGATACGCCATCGCGATAGAAGAGCGAGGCCGCCGCCTGCATCAGGCGATCCCTCGCGGTCAGCTTCCCGGCAGTAGCCATGTCCCGAACCTCGCTGGCGCTTCCCGCAACCCGGACGGAAGGCGACAGCCGACCGCTTCGAGTTTTGCTAGGTAGGACGGTCTACCTATTTTGGAACGAGCCGTCAATCGGAAGGGCTTGGTTGGGGACGGCGTGGCGGGGGGGGAGCAGGGCGGCGTTGAAGCGCCGGCCCCGCCCCATTTCGGTCACAGCGCCTTTTCGATCGCCTCGACGATGATGTCGGCGTCGGGGCTGGTGTCGGGCGAGAAACGGTCGATCACCTTGCCGTCGCGGCCGATCAGGAACTTCTCGAAGTTCCAGAGGACTTCCGGCGCTTCGGTGGGCGTGATGCCGTAGCCGACGAGCTGGCTGCGGAAATCGGCGCCGGGAAGCGAGCGAGCCACGGGCTTCTCGGCGATCAGCGTCTTGTAGAGCGGGTGCTTGTTCGGGCCGGTGACGGCGATCTTGGAAAACATCGGGAAGTCGACGCCGAAGGTGGTCGAGCAAAAGGTGGCGATTTCCTCGTTGGTTCCCGGCTCCTGTTCCTTGAAGTCGTTGGCCGGGAAGCCCAGCACCTCGAAGCCGCGATCCTTGTAGCGCTGGTAGAGCTTGACCAGCACTTCATACTGCGGCGTCAGACCGCATTTGGAGGCGGTGTTGACGACGAGCAGCACCTTGCCGAGCCAGGGCTTCAGCGTGGTGGGCTCGCCATTGAGCGTTTCGAGCGGCGTGTCGAACAGGGTGGTGGTCATTTGCACTATCCTTGGCGGTTCAGAAGGGCCTTGGCGGTTCAGAAGGGTTTGACGGTCATCAGGCCGTAGATGGCGATCAGCGTGACGATCTGGACGATCAGCGCGGTGGCGAGCTTGCCGCTGGCGGCGACGGCCAGCGCCTTGCGGCCCTGTACACCGGCAACGCCGTGCAGCGCGACGGCGACGAGGCCGAGCCAGGGAAAGACGAAGGTCAGCCAGCCGCCCATCCAGACGATGACGAGACCGGTGACGCCGGAGAGGCCCGTGGTGGCCATGGCGGCAATATAGGTCGGCTTCCAGAGGCGCGGCGCGGCCTGCCCGCGCAGCGTCGGAATGAGGGCGAGAAGCGCCCAGATGACGGTGGCAAGGCAGCCGAGCATGGCAAAGCCGCGATGGGCTTCGTAAAATGCAGTGTACATCGGTGCTCCCGAACGATGCTTGCGAGCGAACCCTTCGGATTCGCCGCGCTCCGATAGTGGTATTATCTGTTCAGGATGACGCCGTCTGCGCAAGATGCCGTGAAAAGGCTGGAATCGGATATGCTCGGCGGCGGGGTTACTTCTGCCGCACCAGAAGGACCGACAGCTGGAAGCCCTGGCTGTGCATGTCCGCGTAACCGGTGGTGAAGTCGAAGAAGTAGAACATGCCGGGAATGGCCTCCGTCGAGGTCCAGACGGTCGCCCCTTCGCCGAAGTCGGATGCGGCGATATCGGGAAAGGCGCCGTCGATCTTGGGGCCGTCGCAGGTGTCCCGCAACAGCGTCTCCAGTTCGGGTCCGGTCGGAACGCGCCAGCCGTTTCCCTGTTGCTTGGCATGATCATGGGCTTCGCCGAGGGACATGGCGTAGGGCTCCCCGGCGCAGCGGTTGGCGCCGGCATCCCATTGCATGCCCACGGCGCATCGCTTCCAGACGAGGCCGCGCCCGGTATCGGTCGCCAGCTCGCCGTCGAGCACGAGATCGGAGCGGCTTGCCTCGACGCAGGCTGCTTGCGCCTGTGGCGGCAGGAGGGCGCAGAGGGCGAGGAGTGCTTGTGTTGCCCGCATGTCGGTACTCTTTTCGACTGTGACCCGGAGGGATGGGGACCATAGGCAAGTTTGTGCTGAAAATGCGGCCCGCCCCGTCGCGGCTGTGCGTCGGCCCTCGTCGCGCTTTCCATTGCTCGCTTGCTCGGACTATATGTCGGCCATGCGCTTTGAACCCTCCCTTCTCGACCAGATCCGGGCCCGGCTGCCGATCAGCCAGGTGGTGGGGCGGCGCGTCACCTATGACAAGCGCAAGAGCCAGCCGGCGCGCGGCGATTTCTGGGCCTGCTGCCCGTTTCACAAGGAAAAGACGTCGTCCTTCCACTGCGACGACCGGCGCGGCATCTACCACTGCTTTGGCTGCGGGGCGACGGGCGATCACTTCAAGTTCCTGACCGAGACCGAGGGGCTGACCTTCCCCGAAGCCGTCGAACGGCTGGCCGAGGAAGCCGGCGTGCCGCTGCCGAAGGCCGATCCGCGCGACCGCGAGCGCGAGGCGGTGCGCGTCGACCTTGCCGGCGCCTGCGAGATCGCCGCCAAGTTCTTCGAGCAGAAGCTGCGCTCGCCCGAGGGAAAGCCGGCCCGCGACTACATGCTGAGGCGCGGCATTCTGGAGAAGACCTCCATCGAGTTCCGTTTCGGCTATGCGCCCGACGAGCGCGACGGCCTGAAGCGCCACCTGATCCAGAACGGCGTCAAGGAGGAGACGGGGGTAACCGCCGGCCTTCTCATCAAGCCCGAGGACGGCCGACCCTCCTACGACCGCTTCCGTGGCCGGCTGATGATCCCCATCCATGACGAACGCGGCCGCGTCGTCGCCTTCGGCGGCCGCACGCTCGATCCGGAGGGACAGCCCAAGTATCTCAACTCGCCGGAGACGCCGCTCTTCCACAAGGGGACGATGCTGTTCAACGTCCACCGGGCGCGCGAGGCGGCGCACAAGTCGGGGACGATCATCGTCACCGAAGGCTACATGGACGCGATCTCGGTCTATCAGGCCGGCATCCGCAACGTCACCGCCGCCCTGGGCACCGCCTTCACCGAGGACCACATCGCCCGTCTGTGGCGGTTCGCCGCCGAGCCGGTGATCTGCTTTGATGGCGACAAGGCCGGCGTGTCGGCCGCTCACCGAGCCATCGACCGCATCCTGCCGGCGCTCCGCAGCGGCTACTCCTTCAACTTCTGCTTCCTGCCCGGCGGCCAGGATCCCGACGACATCGTGCGCTCCGGCGGCGCCGACGCCTTCCTTGCCGAAGTGGCCAAGGCGCGGCCCTTGTCGGAAGTGCTGTGGGACCGCGAGGCGGCCGACGCCCGTGTCGACACGCCCGAGCGCAAGGCGGCCCTCGAAGCGCGCATCGACGAACTGGTCCGGCAGATCAAGGACGAGCGGGTGGCGCGCCGCTATCGCCTGGCCCTGCGCGTCAACATGTCCGAACTGTTCTGGACCCACGACCGGAAGGGGCGTGGCGAGGGACGCGGAGAGTACAGGGGCGAAGGGCGCGGCGAGGGCAGGGGCGAGTTCCGGGGTGGCGAGCGGCGCGAAAAGCAGGGTCTTGCCGTCGAAGCCGAGCTCAAGCAACCGAACGAGCCGGATCTCGCCAACATCGAGCGGGTGCTGCTCGGCCTCGCCGTCGAGTATCCCGATCTTTATGAAGCCAACATGGAGCGGCTGGCGCGGCTGGACTTCCACGTCGCGGCGCTGGAGGACTTCAAGCGGGCGCTCTACCGCATCGCCGTCGATTTCGACGCCGACTCCGTCAGCGACTTCTATGAGGGGCTCGATGCCCGCTTCTATTTCGTGCTCAACGAGGTCCATGGCGACGAGATGAAACGCGAGGATGGCGTCAGCATCGGCCGAGGCCACAAGCTGCGCGAGCGCCTGCCGATCCTGCGCTTCCATCCGCCGGAGAGCTTCGTCGAAACCTGCCTGGACCTTCTGGTCGAGCGCCTGTCGCTCCGGACGCTGGCCGCCGACATCGAACGCGACATGAAGCAGGTGACGGCCGACACCGACGAGAGTTTCGCCGCCTACATCTACGAGCTGACGCGCGACCTCAACCGCCGCCGCGAGGAACTGTTCCGCCGCGAGCAGGAGTTGGCCGAGGAAGCCAAGGCCATCCGCGACGCCACCACCGGCGGCGGCTCGTCGCAATCGGCCCTTTGGAAGTGACCGAAACTGTACTGGGGCGGGCATCACTGGCTTTCGTCTGATCCGAAAAGTCTGCAACTTTTCGGGCGAATGCCCTGGCTTAGAGCTCTGCGCTTCCGGTGCTCACGAACCTTAGAGCGCTGTTCGATCTGACTGAATCAGATCGGCGCTCTAAGCCTTTGTTTCTGAAGCATCATCTTATCGATCCTCGTTTCACTCCGGTCGGATGATGCTCTAAGTTCGCTCCGCTCCGGTTCTCGAACTCGTCGCCATCTGCCGCGCCCCAGCGAATTTCGGCGATGGCGCCCTTTGATTTTGGCGATCTATATCGGCCGATCGCTCTATCCTGCCTGAGGTCCTCGCTTTCGCAAGGATGACAACTTGATAGAAAGGGGCAGATAGCTGGAGTGCGCGCCATACAGGTTGATGTCGCAAGAGAGGCAAGCGTTGCGGATGACAGCGCGATCAAAGGTGTCCTCCACCTAACCGATTGTCCTCCATATATATAGTGCTGTCATCCTTGCGAAAGCGAGGACCTCAGGCAGAAAAGGGTACGGGGCGGATATAGGGCGTCAGCGCAACTATTTCATAGCGGTGGCTTTGGTGCTCTTGGAGTCCATGTGCGCCTGAAGCTGGCGCCACGTCTCGGCGGCGCTTTCCGTCGTTCCCTCGGGGCCGGCCTTCATTACATCATACGTTGCCACCACTTCCTCGCGCAGCCATCTTTCCAAGGCGGCATCCCTGGCGGCGAGGAAGCGCAGCCCATCGCGAATGACTTCGCTTTCCGTGGCGTATTCGCCGGAGCTGACCTTGGCGCGGACCATCTCGGCCATGTCGTGCGGCAGGGTGATACTGAGGGATTTGGTCCTGCGCATGGGATTGATCCTCTTCTGCTCATCCTTCTACCATGCGACGCAGCTAAATCCTGACATGCCGGTACCGCCGTTCAAGGGTGATGACTCGCCCACTTGGCATGGCGCCCCGCCACCGAATCACCTCTGCGACACGCGAATCATCGCCGAATCAAAGATTCTCTTTCGAATCACCCTTGCGGAATCCGTTTGCGCCGCTAAATACACCTTTCCGGGGTTTTTCGGCGGGTCGGCAACGGCCCGCCTGTTCGTCTATGGCCACACCGAACCCGCGCGTTCCCCCAGAACGCCAGGGTTAAGTTGGGCTTAAGGCCTCGCCCCTATTGGTAGCGCACACGATGCGACGGGACCTTTTGGCCTCGTGGCGAGTTGAGCGGGAAGCAGACGCGTGGCGTGACGGCGCCCCGGCGGACGGCGGAGATGACTATGGCAACCAAGGCCACCGAAAACGACGAAGTCCAGGAAACCGGAAACGAAGGTCCGGACGGACCGCTTCTCGACCTCAGCGATGCCGCCGTCAAGCGGATGATCAAGCTCGCCAAGAAGCGCGGCTATGTGACCTATGACGAACTGAACGAAGTGCTGCCGTCGGACCAGAACTCGTCCGACCAGATCGAAGACATCTACGCGATGCTCTCGGACATGGGCATCAACGTCGTCGATTCCGAGGAGGCCGAGGAGTCTCCGGCCGAGGAAGCCGCCAGCGAGGAAGAGGGCGAAGTGGGCGAGGCCACCGGCACCGCCGTCGCCAAGACCACGACGACGCGCGAGCCGACCGACCGCACCGACGACCCGGTGCGCATGTATCTGCGCGAGATGGGTTCGGTGGAGCTTCTGTCGCGCGAGGGCGAAATCGCCATCGCCAAGCGCATCGAGGCCGGCCGCGAGGCGATGATCGCCGGTCTCTGCGAGAGCCCGCTGACCTTCCAGGCCATCATCTTCTGGCGCGACGAGCTCAACGAGGGCAAGATCCTCCTGCGCGACATCATCGACCTTGAAGCCACCTATGCCGGACCGGACGGCAAGGCCGGCGCGCTGCCCTTCGAGGGCGGCGAGGAAGGTGGCGAAGAGGGCGCCGAGGGCGCCGCTGAGGGCGGCGAGCAACCGGCCCGCCCGCGTGGCGAGGATGGCGAGGAACGGCCCGAGGGCGATCTGCCCGAAGGCGAGATGTCCGACGAAGACGACATGGAAAACAACGTGTCGCTGTCGGCCATGGAAGCCGAGCTGAAGCCGAAGGTGCTCGAAACCTTCGACCGCATCGCCGAGAACTTCAAGAAGCTGCGCCGGCTGCAGGAGCAGCACGTCGAGAACCGGCTCAAGAACACCACGCTCAGCCCGTCGCAGGAGCGCCGCTACAAGAAGCTCGAGGAAGAGATCCAGGAAGACGTCAAGTCGCTCTCCCTCAACGCGGCCCGCATCGAGGCGCTGGTCGAGCAGCTCTACGACATCAACAAGAAGCTGATGGGCTACGAGGGCAAGCTCCTCCGCCTCGCCGAAAGCTATGGCGTTGGACGCGAGGACTTCCTGCGCCAGTACCAGGCCTCCGAGCTCGATCCCAACTGGATCCGCCGCGTCGCCTCGCTGTCCTCCAAGGGTTGGAAGGAATTCGTCGCCCGCGAGAAGGAAGACATCCGCGAGCTGCGCCAGACCATCCAGACGCTGTCGTCGGAGACCGGCCTCGAGCCCGGCGAGTTCCGCCGCATCGTCCATCTCGTCCAGAAGGGCGAGAAGGAAGCACGCATCGCCAAGAAGGAAATGGTGGAGGCCAACCTGCGCCTCGTCATTTCCATTGCCAAGAAATACACCAACCGTGGCCTGCAGTTCCTCGACCTGATCCAGGAAGGCAACATCGGCCTGATGAAGGCGGTCGACAAGTTCGAGTACCGGCGGGGTTATAAGTTTTCCACGTACGCTACATGGTGGATCCGGCAGGCGATCACCCGCTCGATCGCCGACCAGGCCCGCACCATCCGCATTCCGGTGCACATGATCGAGACGATCAACAAGATCGTCCGCACCTCGCGCCAGATGCTGCACGAGATCGGCCGCGAGCCGACGCCGGAAGAGCTGGCCGAGAAGCTGGCGATGCCGCTCGAAAAGGTGCGCAAGGTCCTGAAGATCGCCAAGGAGCCGATCTCGCTCGAAACGCCGATCGGCGACGAGGAAGACAGCCACCTCGGCGACTTCATCGAGGACAAGAACGCCATCCTGCCGATCGACGCGGCCATCCAGTCGAACCTGCGCGAGACCACCACGCGCGTGCTCGCCTCGCTGACGCCGCGCGAAGAGCGCGTCTTGCGCATGCGCTTCGGCATCGGCATGAACACCGACCATACGCTGGAAGAAGTCGGCCAGCAGTTCTCGGTGACGCGCGAACGTATCCGCCAGATCGAAGCCAAGGCGCTGCGCAAGCTCAAGCACCCGAGCCGCAGCCGCAAGCTCAGAAGCTTCCTCGACAACTGAGGCAGCCGGCAGGCGAAAGACATTGAGACGGCGGGTCGAAAGGCCCGCCGTTTTCGTATTCAGGGCGTGGTGGTGACGGCCGGGCGCTTCTGGCCGTCGAGCGCCGACGACAGCACGGCGGCGAGGAGGACGAAGCCGAGCACCACCAGCATGGCGCTCCGCAGGCCGAGGGTGTCGCCCAGAAAGCCCAGCATCGGCGGGCCTACGAGGAAGGCCACGTAGCCGACGATGGCGACGATCTTGACGCGGGCGTCGGAGTTCTCGCCGGAATCGCCAGCCGCCGACAGGGCGACGGGGAAGCCGAGCGAGGCACCGATGCCCCAGAGAACCACGGCAAGGCCGGCCACCCACGCGTTGTCGACGAAGATCACCAGGGCAAGGCCGATGGCGCCGGCGATGGCGCTGCCGCGCATCACCGCCTTGCGGCCCCACTTGCGCAGGGGCATGCCGCCGCCGAACCGGCCGGCCGTCATGGCCAGCGCGAAGCCGAGGTAGACCAGCGTGCCCTGGGCCGGATCGAGGCCGTGCTCGTCGACCATCAAGAGCGGCAACCAGTCGCTGGCGGCGCCTTCGGCGAAGGCCATGCCGAGCACGATCAGGCCGATGAACAGCAGCGTCTTGTCGCGGTAGAGCGCGGCGCCGGCCGTCTTTCCCTCGCCCTGCGCGCCGGTCGACGGGGCATGGCGGCCGAGATCGGGCGACAGCTTGGTGATGAAGTAGAACACCGGCGGGAAGCAGATCAGCGACACCAGGGCCATGTGCCAGGCAACGGGAAAGTCGATCGCCGTCATGACGATGCCGATGGAGGCGCCGACGACGGTGCCGAGGCTGAAGCAGCCATGCAGGGCGTGGAGGACCGGTTGCCGCATGACGGCTTCGACATCGGCGCCCTCCATGTTGATGGCAATCTCCGACAGGCCGCCGCCGATGCCGAACACGAACAGGCCGAAGGAGACGAGCGCGGCCAGCGAGGACAGGACGCCGATGGCGACGAAAAACAGCGACGACGAGATCAGCATCATGCCGATCAAGCCCATGGTCCTGGTGCCGAAACGGCTGACGGCGCTACCGGCCAGGAGAATGCCGACCATCGAGCCCAGCGACAGGCCGAAGATGATCAGCCCCATCTCGGCTATCGAGGCGCCGAGGCCGTCGCGGATGGCCGGGGTTCGCGTGACCCACGAAGACAGCGCCAGGCCGGTCAGGAAGAAAAAGACGAAGAGAGCCAGCCGGCGTTGCCCAACCTGGGAAGCCATCTTAGTGTCCTGGGAGGTGAGGGCCCCCATCGGGGGGAGACGATGTGTACATTCTTACATATCGCCTTAGGGACTGTAAACATCGAGCTGGGAACGGCCATGAAACAACCGTCACGGCGGAGATATGATCCCGATCGCCGGAACCGGATCGTCGAGGCTGCGCTCGACGTGATCGAGGTTCACGGCATCGCCGGCGCCACCCACCGCCGGATCGCCGAGGCGGCGGACGTGCCGCTCGGTTCGATGTCCTATCACTTCAACGGGCTGGACGAGGTGTTCGTCGCCGCCTTCAGCCTGCTCGCCGAGACCGTGTCGGCCAAGTTCGTCGAGTTGCTCGACGCCGCCAAGACCAGGGACGAGGCGAGGGAAGCGGTGGTCGAGCTGATCTGCGGCAACGTCTGGGCCACGGAGCGAACCATGCGGCTGAGCTACGAGCTCTACGCCTATTCGATGCGCAACGAGGCGATACGGGCGGTGTTCATCGACTGGATGGCGCGCAGTCGGCGAGCGCTCGAACGCCATTTCAGCCGCCGCACCGCCGATGCGCTCGACACCATCATCGAGGGCGCGACCATCCACAACACCGCCCAGCCCGACACCGTGTCGCGGGAGGTGGTGCGCTGGATGGTGCTGAACCTGACGCGCGAGGACGACCTCGGCTAGGGCAACCCCGGCAAGCGTGGGAGCCGGCCCCGGTGCAGCGAGCATCGTCCGTGCTTCTCCGCCATCGTCGGCCCCGGTCAGGGTCTGCCGACCTCGAACGCGTCGGTGCTCGGCATGGGCGCGGCTTCCTTCAGCATGATCAGCTCGATGCGGCGATTGCCTGAGAGGAAGGGGTCGTCGGGGAACATGGGGTCCTTGTCGGCGACGCCGGTGACCTCGGCGAGGCTGCCCGGCCCGAGGCCGAAGCTGCCAAGGATGCCGGCGGCCGAGATCGCCCGGTCGGCCGAGAGCTGCCAGGCGCCGCCGCCGGCGGTCGCCATGTGGCCGACGGATTCGGTGTGCCCGACGATCCTGAGCCGGCCCGGCATCTGCTGGATGACCGGCGCGATGCGCGACAGGACGATCTTCAGCCGCTCGGTCGGCTCGCGCGATTGCGAGGCGAACATCGGCCGGCCGTCCTGATCGATGATGGAGATATGCAGGCCATCGTCGGCGACCTTGAGGATGATCTGCTTGGAAAGCTCTGCGTAGTCGGGCAGGTCCTGCAGCGCCTGCCGCAGCGACTCCGAAGCGGTGAGATATTCGCGCGGCTTGCTCTCGGCGGCCTTCTCGAACCGGTTGGTGTTCACCTCCGGTCCCTGCTTCTCATACTGATCGTTGAAGTCGTTGGCGAACTCAACCGCATCCGACAGCGACATGGGCTGAACGTTGCGCAGGTACTTGCGCTCCGGCAGGCCGTTCTGCTCGATCATGCCGGCGGGGCGCTGCACCGATTGATAGCCGAAGGCGTCGCGCATCGAGCCTGCCGCCTCGTTGAGCTTCTGTTCGTCCTGGCTGGAGAAGGACACGATCATCACGAACAGCGCCATGAGCAGGCTCATCAGGTCGGCGAAGGTGATGACCCATGGCGCTCCGCCATGGCCGCCTCCTTCGCCGCCGCCGCCACGCTTCTTCTGGGCCATTGGCCACCTACTCCTCAGCCGATGCGCCGTCCCGGAGGCGCCTCCGGGCAGTGCTTTTGGAGAGAAGCTAAACTTGGTCCATTAATAAACCGTACCGTACGGTATGGTTCCTTTTTGCATACCTTGAATCATTTCAACGGCAGGAACAGTTCGGCCACCATCTTGTGTTCCGGAACCTCGGGGAACAGGCCCAACCGCCGGCAGTAGAGCGGGAAGTCGCGGGCTTCCTCGCCGCTCTGCGGCAACCAGTCGCGATAGAGGAACAGCGCGGCGGGTTCGAGGTTGTGGGTGGCGCCGACGACGCGCAACACGGCGCAGCGGCCGCCCGGAATCTCGCCGGCCTTGACGTCCATGCCGTGAGCCTCGATCGGCTGGTCGGTGCCGACGCAGAGGTCGATGCTGTAGTCGGCGGGGTCGGCCGGGCGCCGTTCGGAGCGCCAGACGTTGAAGGTCGGGTTGGTGGCGGGGCTGAGGCCGGCGGCCTTGCGCCAGGCGATGAAGCGCTGGATGGTGGCGCCGAGCATCGCCGGGTCGCCCCGGTGTTCCACGATCGCCACCCTGGTGGTGGGCACGTCGCGGATGGTCACGTCGTCGGGCGTAAAGGTGGTCATGAGCTTGCTCCTTGCGTCGTCGAGTGGCCCGAAGGCCGCAAGCCACGGTTCCCAGTCGGGGGATTTCTGGAAGGACGACGGCGACTGTCCCAGCCGTTGCCGGAAGGCGCGGGCGAAGGCGTCGGGCGCCTCGTAGCCGGCGTCCATGGCGACTTCCGTGACGCTCAGGTTGTCGCCATGGGCCAGCCGGGCGGATGCGCGCCGCATGCGCGCCAGCTGGACGTAGCGATGAACCGAGAGGCCGAATGTGGCCGTGAACTGCCGGTGGAAGTGATATTTCGAGTAGGCGGCGACGGCGCTCAGCGTGTCGAGGTCCAGATCGTCGTCGAGATGCCGGTCTATGTGGTCCAGCACCCGCTGCATCCGGGCATGGTAGGCTTGAAGCGCCGCCTTCATCGTCCTGTCCTCCGTGGCGAGGCCAGCTAGCCTTGCTCGGGCGCGATGCGCTCGACCGATCTTGCGGTTCTCGCCCCTGCCGCCCCCCTGACCAGCGCGGTCAGCCCGGCGACCAGCGCGTCGAACACGGCGCGGCAGCGGGTGTTGGCGCCGAGATCCTCGTGCATTGCCACCCAGGTTTCCATATCCTCGTGGAAGGCGTCGGGCAGCACGCGGACGAGGTCGGGCTCGGCCTCGGCGATGATGGTCTGGCAGATGCCGATGCCGAAGCCGGCGCGGATGGCGGCGAGGTGGGCGATGTTGCTGTCGACCCGCAGGGCGAAGGTCGCCCGTGTGAGCCCCGGATGGCGCTGGGCGAAGGCCCGGATGGCCGGCGTCTCCATGTCATAGCCGATGATGTCGTGGTGCCCGAGATCCTCGGTCGTGGCCGGTGTGCCGCGCCGGGCCAGATAGTCCTTGTGGGCGTGCAGCCCCACCGGAAAGACGCCGACGCGCCGTGCCAGCAGCGCCTGCTGTTCGGGTCGGACCATCCGGATGGCGATGTCGGCCTGCCGCTTGAGGAGATCGTCGACGGCGTTCGACAGCGACAGTTCGATGGTGAGCCGCGGGTAGCGCCGGCGCAGCCGCGTCAGGATGGCCGGCAGGTGGACGATGCCGACCACCTCGCTGGCGGCGATCCGCACCGTGCCGTCCACCTCGCCGCTGCGACCTTCGGCGGTGCGCATGAAGGCGGCGGAGGTGGAGGCCATCAGCTCGGCGAAGGGCCTCAGCTCCAGCGCCGCGTCGGTCGGTGACAGGCCACGCGCGGTGCGCAGGAAGAGCGGGGCGCCCACCGCCTCTTCCAGGGCATCGATGTGGCGGGCGATGCTCGGCTGCGTCAGGCCGAGCGACCGCGCCGCGCCGGACAGCGAGCCCTCGGCGAGTACGGCGTTGAAGGTGCGGTAGAGATCCCAGCTCGGTTCACGGCTCATATATTTCCGTATAGCATATGCATGAGTTTCGACAATTTCGTTTATATGCCCGAGGCGCCATCTTCATCTCATCAGCAGATGGAGATGGAAGATGAACACCAGGATAGCACTCGTTCTCGGCGCCACCGGCGGTATCGGCGGCGAGGTGGCTTCTAGGCTGGCAGCCGGTGGATGGCGGGTCAGGGCGCTCAACCGCAATCCTGACAGGACCGGCAAGGATGCCCCCTTCCAGTGGATCAGGGGCGACGCCATGGTCGCCGCCGATGTGATGAAAGCGGCCGAGGGCGCGGCACTGATCGTCCACGCCGTGAACCCGCCCGGTTATCGCGACTGGGACAAGCTGGTGCTGCCGATGCTCGACAACACCATCGCCGCCGCCGAGGCGAACGGCGCCCGCATCCTCCTGCCCGGCACCGTCTACAACTACGGCCCGGACGCTTTTCCAGTCGTCACCGACGACGCGCCGCAGAACGCCCTGACGCGCAAGGGCCGGATCCGCGTGGAGATGGAGCGACGGCTGAAGGCGGCGGCTTCGCGCGGCAAGGCGACGGTGCTGATCGTACGGGCTGGCGACTTCTTCGGGCCGAGGGCGGCCAACAACTGGTTCAGCCAAGGGCTGGTGAAGGCCGGCAACCGGCCCAAGGCGATCACCTATCCCGGCAAGCGTGGCGTCGGCCACCAGTGGGCCTACCTGCCCGACATGGCGGAGGCCATGGCGCGGCTCGTCGAGCATGCCGGTCTCGACGACTTCGCGAGCTTCAACTTCGGCGGCCATTGGGATGGCGACGGCACGGCGATGACCGAGGCGATCCGCCACGCCCTCGACGATCCGTTCCTGCCGGTGAAGGGCATGCCCTGGTGGCTGATGCGGCTCGCCGCGCCCTTCGTGCCGTTCCTCAGGGAGGTGATGGAGATGCGCTATCTCTGGACGGTGCTGGTGCGGCTCGACAACGCCAAGCTGATGGCCATTCTGGGGGGCGAGCCACATACGCCGCTTGACGAGGCGGTGCGAGCGACACTCATCGGGGTGGGGTGCCTCGGAAGCGAGGAGACCCCTTCGGGCATCAGCCGGGCTAGAGCCTTTCTGGCAAGTCCTGGTTCGCCGGAAAGGCTCTAACTATCTGTTTCTCCGCAACTTCGTCGCAAAACCTGTTCCCGCTTCCGCTGGGGTTGCCCAAGGTTGTCTCGGGTCTGAGCCGGATGAACTTCGAGGCGGGAGGGCGGCACGGGGCGGGGGGAGAGGACCCCGTGCCGTCACGTCCGCCAGCGGGCCGAGGGGAGATCTGCCCACCGCGCGGCCGGGCGTGCGGGCCGTTTACTTCTCCCGCAGGCCGTAGTGCTCGATCTTCTCGAGAACCTTGTGGATTTCCGCGTCGCTGAGGCAGGGCGGATTGTCCGTCACCTGGAGGAGGCCGACATACATCTTGGCAAGCGTCTCGACCTCCACGGCCAGCCACATGGCCTTGGCCAGACTCGCGCCGGTGGCGATCATGCCGTGGTGGCGCAGCAGGATCGCCTTGCGCGTCCTGAGGCCCGCCTCGACATAGTCCGAAAGCTCCTGGGTGCCGTAAGTCGCGTATTCGACCACCGGGATGTCGGTGCCCCCGGCGGTGGCGATCATGTAGTGGATGGCCGGAATCGGCTTGTTGAGAATGGAGATGATGGCCGAGTTGAGCGCGTGATTGTGGACGACCGCGTTGGCGTCCGGGCGGGCCCGGTAGGAAGCCAGGTGGAAGCGCCACTCGCTCGACGGCACCTTGTCGTCGTCATACTTGCCGTCGTTGCTGACGAAGACCAGCTCGTCGGGTTGCATCTGGTCGTAGTCGATGCCCGACGGGGTGATCAGCATGCCGCCATCGATGCGCACGCTGATGTTGCCGGAGGTGCCCTGATTGAGCCCCTTGGCGTTCATCTCCTGACAGGCCCGTATCACGCTTTTTCGCAATGCGACGTTGGCGTCCATTTTCGTCTTCTCCAGTCCAGTTCGTTGTCTGCTGGCTCACTCGTTTACGGGGGCGGTCGAGCTGTTCGGGTCTAGTGCCCGTTTATGCCCGTTTGGTTCCGTATATGCCCCCTTTAGCACGCGACATATCGGTCTACAATAGGTAGTCCGGTCATCTGCGGTCACGATGGAGGCTGCATTGCAGCAAGGCGGAACTGTCAGGGAAAGCCTATAGCTGTGTTTGTAATTTGCTGATTTTATGGTATTTTCTATATCGATCGCGCCGGTTGATCGATCTGGTCGCGACGAAAGTCTCATCGAAGGGAGAAAAAAACAAGTGCGCTCCCACGACTCTTGGCCTAAAAGGAGACGACCGAATATGACTGTTTATGTTTGGTTTTGCTGGATTGAAGGGTTCGTATCGTGCTCTTTGGCCGCCTGAGGGAAATCGTCAATCGCGTCGACCATCTGGGGTCGGTGGTCGTCACCGATCTTGCCGAGCAGTTCGACGTGTCGGTGGAGACCATCCGCCGCGATTTGCGGACGCTCGAAGAGTCCGGCTATCTGCGCCGCACCCACGGGGGCGCCGTGTCGCTGCTGGAGACCGGGGTCGAGGCGCTGGCTTTCGGGTCGCGCAAGCAGGAAAACCTTGGCGCCAAGAAGGTCATCGCCCAGTCGGCGGTCAAGCTGATCCGCGACGGCGACGTTCTGATGATGGATCAGAGTTCGAGCGCCTGGTACCTGGCGCAGTCCCTGCCGGACATCAACCTGACCATCATCACCAACTCCGTGCGGATCGTCTTCGACTTCGTCCAGCGGCCGAAGATCAAGGTCATCTCCGTCGGTGGCGAGTATTTCGAAAGGTACGGCGCCTTCCTCGGCGCGATCACCATCAGCAACATTCTCGGCTTTCACGCCGACATCTGCTTCCACTCCTGCGCCGCCTTCCAGGAGGGCGAGGGAGCCTGGGACAACAACGAGCTCAACGCCGCGGTCAAGAAGGCGATGCTCCGCCGCAGCAAGAGCAACGTGCTGCTCTGCGACAAGAGCAAGTTCAACCACACCGGCTTCGCCCTGGTGAACCCGGTCGACCGCATCGATTGCATGATTACCGAGGAGGGGGTGACGGGCGAGGTTCGCCGCGGCGCCGACTCCCCGCGCAAGGAACCGCGGCGCGGGCTCTAGGCCCCTGCCGATCGAGTGGAAACAAGGTCGGTGACGGAGCGCCACGGTGGCGGTCCGGTCGCCGGCTCGCTGATGGCACATGCTGCCGCAGGTGCCGCCAGCGTCAGACCCGGTGAGATCATGTCACAGGATGTCGTCATCGTTCTGGATTGCGGAAGCACCAACCTGAGGGCCATGGCGGTCGACGGGCAAGGCCGCATCGTCGCCCGGTCCAGCGAGAAGAGCGGCACCGAGCCCGATCCGGAGCAAAAGGACTGGCACTACTGGCCCTTCGAGGGGCTCTACGATAAATTGTGCCGCTGCGCGCGCGACGTCGCCTCCCAGATCGATGTCGCCTCGGTGCGCGCCCTCACCGTCACCACCTTCGGCGGCGACGGCAGCTTCCTCGATGCCGACGGGCGCATGCTGTTCCCGGTCATCAGCTGGAAATGCACGCGGACGCTGGAATCGCAGCGGCACATGAACCGCTACATCGATCCCGATCTCGTCGTGCAGATCAGCGGTGTCGGCCATTTCTCCTTCAACACGCTGAACAAGTTCATCTGGTTCCGCGAGCACCGGCCCGACCTGTTCGACACGGCGAAGCACTTCGTCTTCGTGAGCTCGCTGTTCACCCATCGGCTGACCGGACGGCTTACCAACGACGCCACGCTGGTCGGCACCTCCCAGATGACCGATCTGAAGAGGCAGGATTTCAGCGACGTCATTCTCTCCGCCGTCGGCGTGGACCGGTCGTTGTTCCCGGCGCTGGTCTTTCCCGGCGAGGTCATCGGGCCGCTCCTGGCGGACGCCGCCGATGCGCTGGGCCTGCCGGCGGGCGTTCCGGTCGTCTCGGCCGGGCACGACACGCAGTTCGCCATCTTCGGGGCCGGCGCGGCGCCCAACCGTCCGGTCCTGTCGTCGGGCACCTGGGAGATCCTGATGGCCCGGTGCGCCAGCATCGCCATCCCGCCGACGGGCGCCATCGACGACGCCTTCACCTGCGAATGGGACGTGCTGAGGGGGCACTACAATCCGGGCTTCCAGTATGTCGCCTCGGCCGTCATCGAGTGGATCGGCCGCAACATGTACGGGGAGCTTTCCGGCAGCGCCAAATACGAGGCCATGATCGCCGAGGCCAAGGCCTCGCCGGCCGACTGCCGCGGCGTCACCATCGACCCGGACATGCTGGTCGGCAAGGGCGCCATCGCCAACCTGTCGCTGGATGTCGACCGGGGAACCCTGTTCCGGGCGACGCTGGTCGGCCTGGCGGGGCGGCTCAAGCACGGGCTCGGGGTGCTGGAGACGGTCGGCGGCTTCAAGGCGGACGAGCTGACGCTGGTCGGCGGAGGTACGCGCAACCAGCTCTGGACGCAGATCAAGGCCGATACGCTCGGCATTCCGGTTCGCACGCTGGAAGAGCCGGAGATCACCGTGCTCGGCGCCGCGATGTTCGCCCTGAAGGGCGCCGGCATCTACGCGTCGGCGGAGGAGGCGCGCGAGGCGTTCCGGCTCGACTGCCGCTACACGCAGCCGGGCGCGCCTGCATAGGGTGCCGGTGGCGGGGAGGGATTGGAGCAACCTGCCAGTGGTTTCAAGATGTGTTTGCCCGTCGGTCGGGTCGTTATCGGGAGGCTTTCGTATTCGTTCGCATATCTATCCGGCCGATGGGGAAAAAGAAGCGTCGCGTTTCGCTTCTGAGGGTCTGGAACAGGCTGATAAACATAAAAGATGGAGGAAAACATGAAAAAGAGTTTTCTGCTTCTTGCCGCCAGCGCCATCGCTACTCTTGGCATGACGTTCACGGCCAGTGCCGAGGGCGCGACGATCGGTGTCGTCGTCAAGATCGGCGGCATTCCCTGGTTCAACGCCATGGAGGATGGCATCAAGAAGCGGGCGGCCGAGCTCGGCGTCGAGGCCGAGATGATCGGTCCGGTCTCGGCCGATCCTGCCTTGCAGGTGCAGGCCATCGAAGATCTCATCGCCAAGGGGGTGAAGGTCATCGGCGTGGTGCCGAATGACGAATCCGCGCTCGAGCCCGTGCTGAAGAAGGCGCGGGACGCCGGCATCAAGGTGATCGCCCACGAAGGGCCGAACCTCAACAACGTCGACTGGGACTTCGAGCTCGCGTCGACCAAGGGTCTGGGCGAGGCCCATGCCAAGCTCCTGGCCAAGACGATCGGCGACACCGGCAAGTATGCCGTCTACGTCGGCTCGCTGACGGTGCCGCTGCACAACGCCTGGGCCGATGCCGCCATCGCCTGGCTGAAGGCGGAAAAGCCCGGAATCCAGATGATCGGCGAACGCTACGGCGTCGGCGAGAACGTCGATGCCGCCCGGTCGACGGCGCTCGACCTGATCGCTGCCAATCCGGACCTGACGGGCTTCCTGGCGTTCGGCAGCCAGGGGCCGATCGGCGCCGCCCGCGCCGTCGAGGAGCGCCGCAAGATCGGCGACATCGCCGTGGTCGGCATCTTCTCGCCCGGCCAGGGGCAGAAGCTGGTCCATGAGGGCGCCCTCACCGGTGGCTACATGTGGAGCCCGGCGCAGGCCGGCGAGGTGTTCGTGACGCTCGGCAAGATGCTGGCCGAGGGTGAAGAGGTGAAGGACGGCGCGGACATCCCGGGCCTCGGCGTCGTGCATCCCAACTTCGAGACGCGCGACATCATCACCGACAACATCCTGGAGATCAACAAGGACTCCATCGACGCACTGGCCGATCAGGGTCTCTGATTTCCCCTGCACGTGCCTGACCGAAACGGCGCCGGGGCGCGGATCCTTCCTCGACCTCGCCCCGGCGAGCTTCCACTCAGGTTTTAGGCCAAGGCGCGCGGGCGGCCCGACGGCACTCGCGCGCCGGTCATGAGGCTCATCACGATGACGGATGCCAATACGGAGCGCTTTGCGCTGCGCCTCAAGGGCATATCGAAGACCTTTGGCGGTTTGCAGGCGCTCGACGACGTGGATTTCGAGGTTCGCGCCGGTGAGGTCCATTGCCTCGCCGGGGAGAACGGCTCGGGCAAGTCGACGCTGATCAAGATCATCACCGGCGTCTACCAGCCGCAGAAGGCGGAGCTGTTCGAGCTGTTCGGCGAGGCGGTCCGGTCGATCTCGCCCACCGGCGCGCGCAATCGCGGCGTTTCGGTGATCTGGCAGGATCTGGCGCTGTTCAGTCACATGAGCGTCAGGGAGAACATCTGCTTCGACGACATGGTCGGCCTGACGCCGAAGGGCGTCCATTACGGCGAGATGGACAGGAAGGCGCGCGCCGTGCTCGAACGGCTGGGCGTTCCCCTCGAACTCGACATCCCGCTCGAGGCGCTGTCGATCGCCCGGCGGCAGATCGTCGCCATCGCCCGGGCGCTGATGAACGACGCCCGGCTCATTTTCATGGACGAGCCGACGGCCTCGCTGTCGAGGTCGGAGACCGACCATCTGCTCGACATCGTGCGCAAGCTCTCGGCCGACGGCGTCGCCGTGGTGTTCGTCAGCCACCGCCTTGCCGAGGTCCTGGAAATCGCTTCGCGGGTGACCGTGCTGCGCGATGGCCGGCTGGTCGGCGTCTACGATTGCGCCGACATGACGCAGGTGCGGCTCGGCGAGCTGATGACCGGCCAGCTGATCGAGAACAAGGTGGTGGCGCGCGACCGCGTCGACGCCCCGAAAGTCATGGAGGTGCGCGGACTGAGCCGCGCCGGGGAGTTCGAGAACGTCTCCTTCGACCTGCACGCCGGCGAGGTGCTGGGCCTGATCGGCCTGATCGGCGCCGGGCGGACCGAGCTGGCCCACGTGCTGATGGGCATGCGCGCCCCGACGGCCGGCGACATGCGCGTCGAGGGGCGACCGTTCCGTCCCTCCTCGATCCGCGACGCCATCCGGCAGGGCCTCGCCTACGTGTCCGAGGACCGGCTGTCGCTGGGGCTTCTGCAGAAGCAGCCCATCGAGGACAACACCGTCATCTCGGTGCTTCACAAGCTGCTGACGCGGTTGCCGCTCTTGTCGATGCGCAAGCGCGACGCCCTGGTTCGGAGCTGGGTCGACAAGTTGGGCGTCAAGATCGGCCGCCCGAGCGACCTGATCTCCACCCTGTCGGGCGGGAACCAGCAGAAGATCGTGCTGGCCAAGTGGCTGGCGACCGAACCGAAGCTCCTGATCCTCGACAGCCCGACGGTCGGCGTCGACATCGGGGCGCGCGCCGGCATCTTCCGCATCGTGCGCAGCCTGGCCGACAGCGGGCTGGCCATCCTGCTGATTTCCGACGAGGCGACCGAGGTGATGTTCAACTCCGACCGCATCCTCCACATGGCCGAAGGCCAGATCGTCGCCGAGTACGATCCGCGCAAGATGACGGTTCCGGAGCTCGAGGAGCGGGTCTATGCATAACCTTCTCAACAACAGGAAGACCGAGATCCGCCTCGGCATCGTGCTTCTGGCGATGATCGTCGGCCTGTCCCTGGGATCCGACTCGTTCTTCACCCTCAACAACCTGACGTCCCTGCTCAACAACAACGCCATCAACCTGATCTGGGCGGTCGGCTTGCTGGTCGTGCTGATCGCCGGCGGCATCGACATCTCGTTCGCCGTCGCCTCGTCGGTGGTTCAGTATCTTGCCGTGCAGGTTCTCCGTCAGATCGGCGGGGGCGACTGGGTGACCGGCATTGTGGTCTGCGGCGTGATCGGCATCGCGCTCGGCCTCGTCAACATGTTCTTCATCTACCGGTTCCGCATCGTCTCGATCGTCGTCACCATCGCCACCTACAACGCCTACTTCGGCCTGTTGATGTTCTTCTCCAAGGGGCGGAACATCTACAATCTGCCGGACTGGCTGACCGACCGCGTCGTGATGTTCGAATACGAGGCGGCCGATGGCACGTGGTCGGAACTCACGCTCGCGGTGGGGGCGATGGTGGTCTGCGTGGTCGCCACCTGGCTTCTCATCCAGCGCACCAACCTCGGGCGCCAGCTCTATGCCTTCGGCGACAATCCCGAGGGCGCCCGTCGCGCCGGCGTCAATGTCGCGGCCATGCAGGCGCTGGCCTTCGGCTGGATGGGGCTGATGGCCGGCATCGCCGGGCTCATGCAGGCCAACATCGTCAAGGAGGTGGTTCCGAACGCGCTCATCGGACGCGAGATGGACGTGCTCGCGGCCATCGTGCTCGGCGGCGCCCGCCTCGGCGGCGGCAAGGGCACGGTGCTCGGTTGCGTCCTGGGCGTCATGTTCGTCGCCGTCACCCAGAATGGTCTCAACCTGCTCGGCGTTTCGCCCTTCGCGTTCAAGATGATCATCGGCGGCGCGATCCTGGTGGCCATCTCGACATCCAACATCGATTTCGCCGATCTCTTCCGTCGTCGGCAGGAGGCTGCAAAGTGAAGACTAGCCTGGGCACCATCCGCTCGGGGCTCGGCACCGACACGTCGAGCCTGATCGCCCTGCTGATCGTCGTCGTTCTGGGCTTCAGCATCGCCAGTCCGCAGTTCATGACGGCGGCCAACCTCGGCTCCATGGGCTTCCAGATGCCGCTGCTCGGCCTCTTGACGCTGGCCATGCTGGCGCCGATCATCTCCGGCGGCTTCAACCTCGCGGTCACCTACACCGCCAACATGTCCGGGCTGACGCTCGCCTGGGTCCTGTTGCAGTTCGGCGGCAAGGACGCGGGCGTCGGCGCGCTGGTTCTCGGCTGCCTCGCCGCCATCGCCGTCGGCATGCTGGCCGGCGCGATCATCGGCTTCGTCGTCGCCTATGTCGGCGCCCACCCCATCCTGGTGTCGCTGGCGATGATGATCTTCCTGCGCGGGCTCGGCGAGTTCCTGACAAGGGGTGGCGACATCTCCGGCGTGCCCGACTACATGCGCGTGCTCGGACACGAGACGCTGATCGGCATTCCGGTTCCGCTGCTGCTGTTCGGCGCGGTGGCCATCGTCTGGCACATCCTGCTCAGGCGGACGCAACACGGCTTCTCCGTCACCATGACCGGGTCGAACCAGATGGCGGCGGAGTATTCGGGCCTGCACACCAAGCGGACGCTGGTGCTGCTCTACACCCTGTCGGGGCTGCTCTGCGCCATCGCCGGCATCCTGATGCTGGCGCGGTTCAACTCGGTGCGCGTCGGCCACGGGGAGGCGCTGCTCTTGGTCACCGTGCTCGCCTGCTTCCTCGGCGGCGTCGATCCGTTCGGCGGCTACGGGCGGGTCGTTCCGGTGGTCGTCTCGCTGGTCATCCTGCAGATCCTGTCGTCGGGTCTCAACCTGATCGGCGCCAACCAGCACATGGCGACGGCCGTGTGGGGCCTGTTCCTGATCGCCGTCATGGTGCTGCGGTCCGAGCAGGTGAAAATGGTGCTGGGCTTCTTCAAGAAGAGCTGAGGGGGCGGCGGATCCCCCCGCCCCTCGGGGAGTCCTTCTCGTTGTCGCCGAGCCTCAGTTTCCCTGCGGGGCTGTGGGGCGAATGTCCTCGAGCCGGTCGGCGGCGGGGGCGCGCGCGGCGAGCCGGCGCAATCGCTCGCAGCCGATGAAAATGACCGGCGTGATGTAGAGGGTGAGGAACTGGCTGACCACGAGGCCGCCGACGACGGCGACGCCGAGGGGTTGGCGCAGTTCGGCGCTGGCGCCGTGGCCGATGGCGATCGGCAGCGTGCCGAGCAGGGCGCAGAAGGTGGTCATCATGATCGGGCGGAAGCGGCGCGTCGCCGCCTCGTGGATGGCGTCCCTGGCCTTGGCGCCGTCCTCTCGCATCAGCTGCAGCGCCACGTCGACCATCATGATGGCGTTCTTCTTGACGATGCCGATCAGCATCAGGATGCCGATCAGCGCGATGATGGAGAGGTCCATGCCGGTGAGCTTGAGGGCAAGGAGGGCGCCGAGGGCGGCCGACGGCAGGCCCGACAGGATGGTCAGCGGGTGGATGAAGCTCTCGTAGAGTACGCCGAGCACCACGTAGATGGTGAGGATGGCGGCGAGGATCAAAAGCGGCGTGTTGGCCGTCGAGTCGGCGAACACCTGCGCCGTGCCGGCAAACGAGGTGAACACCGTCGACGGCAGGCCGATCTCCTGCTTGAGGGTCTCGATGCGGGTGGTGGCGGTGCCGAGCGACACGCCCTGCGGCAGGTTGAAGGACACGGTGATCGAGGTGAGCTGGCCCGTCTGGTTGACGGTGACGGGGCCGGCCTTCCGCTCCACCGAGGCGAAGGCGGTGAGCGGCACCAGCGCGCCGGTGGTGCTGGAACGGACGCGCAGCTCCGACAGGCGGTCGTTGCTCCAGGCAAGGTCGGAATCGTACTCGAGGATCACCGAGTAGCTGTCGCCGGTCGACTGGATGTCGGCCACCGACTGCTCGCCGAAGCCCTCGCCCAGCGTCTTGCGCAGCGTCGCGGCGTTGATGCCGAGGCTTTCCGCCCGGTCGCGGTCGATGACGATGCGGGCCTGCAACGCGTTGTTCTGCAAGTCGGTGGCGACGTCGGTGAAGGTGGCGGGCTCCCCGGCCATGGCCTCGCGCAGTCGTTCGGCCCAGTCGCCGAGTTCAGTGGCGTCGAGCGACTGCACGACGAGCTGGTACTGGCTCTGGCTGGAGCGGCCGCCGAGGCGCAGGCTCTGCGAGGGGGTGACGAAGCTCTGGAGACCGACGATGCGGCCGAGCGACTGGCGCAGCCGGCCGACCACCACGTCCATGGCGTCGCGCTCGTCACGAGGCTTCAGCTGCACGTTCATGTTGCCGGAGTTGAGCTGCGAGGTGCCGACCCGGGCGTTGACGTGGGCGATGGCCGGGTCGCGGGCAACGACGTCGGCCGCTTGCCTCTGCAGCATGGCCATGGCGTCGTAGGAAATGTCCTGCCGGGCCTGGGTGGAGATGGAGAGCTGGCCGATGTCCTCCTGCGGCAGGAAGCTCTTGGGCAGGTCGGAGAATAGCCAGGCGGAACCGGCGAAGGTGGCGAGGAAGACCACCGCCACGGGCAGCGGGTGGCCGAGCGTCCAGCCGACGCTCTTCGAGTAGCCGGCGAGCACCCGCGCGAAACCGGCGTCGAACAGGCCGGCGAGGCTGTAGCGGGCCGGCGGCTTGCCGATGCCGGCCGGCAGGCGGGCAGCCAGCGTTGGCGTCACGGTGAGGGAGACCAGCGCCGAGGCGGTGATGGCCAACGACACCACCATGCCGAATTCGGTGAACAGGCGACCGACGACGCCGCCCATCAAGAGGATGGGCAGGAAGACGGCGATCAGCGACAGCGACATGGAAATGATGGTGGAGGTGACCTCGGCGGCGCCCTTGAAGGCGGCGGCCATCGGCTTCTCGCCCCTTTCGATGTGGTGGACGATGTTCTCCAGCATGACGATGGCGTCGTCGACGACGAGGCCGACCGACAGCGTCAGGGCGAGCAGCGACATGTTGTCGATGGAATAGCCGAGCACGTACATCGCCCCGAAGGCGATCAGGATGGACAGCGGCACGGCGATGGCCGGGATGGCGGTGGTCAGAAGCTTGCCGAGGAACAGGTAGATCACCAGGATCACGAGGCCGATGGTGAGCAGCAGCGTGAACTGCACGTCGGCGACGGCGGCGCGGATCGGCGCCGAGTTGTCGTTCATCAGCGACACGCTGACCGAGGCCGGCAACTGGGCGGTGATGGCCGGCAGGGCCGCCTTGATGGCGTCGACCACCTCGACCGTGTTGGCGTCGGGCTGGCGCTGAACGGCCAGGGTGATGGCGCGCGTGCCATCGTACCAACTGGCGGAGTTGCGGTTCTCGACGCTGTCGGTGACGGTGGAGACGTCGCCGAGGCGCACCGGGCCGGCGGAGTTGGATGCGACGATCAGTGTGCGGAAGCCATCGGCCGAGGTCAGCTGGGTCGGTGCGTCGAGCGTGATGGTCTGCGCGGCGTTGCCCATGCTGCCGACCGGCGCCTGGTTGTTGGCGTTGGCGATAGCGGTGGCGAGCTGGTCGAGGCCGATGCCGCGGGCGGCGAGGCGGTCGGGATCGGCCTCGACGCGGACGGCGTATTTCTGCGAGCCGAAGATCTGCGCCTGGGCGACGCCGCTGATGGTGGAGATGGCCGGCGACAGCACGTTCTGGGTCAGAGAGTCGAGCTCGGTGAGCGGCACCGTCGGCGAGGTGATCGACAACAGCAGGATCGGCATGTCGGCCGGGTTGACCTTCCGGTAGCTCGGGTCGGAGGTCATGTTGTCGGGCAGGCGGCGGCGCGCCGAGTCGATCGCCGACTGCACGTCTGCGGCGGCGCTGTCGATGTCGCGCGTGAGCTCGAACTGCAAGGTGATGGAGGTGGAGCCGAGCGACGACCGGGCGGAGATGGTATCGATGCCGGAAATCGTCTGGAACTGCTTGATCAGCGGTGTCGCCACCGCCGTCGCCATGGTTTCCGGCGAGGCGCCGGAGAGCTGGGCCGACACGGTGATGGTGGGGAAATCGACGCGCGGCAGGGCGGCCACCGGCAACAGCCGATAGGCGAAGAAGCCGGCGAGCGACAGGCCGAGCGCCAGGAGGATGGCGGCTACCGGCCGCCGGATGAACAGGGCCGGGAGGCTCATCATTTCGCCCCCGCCGTGTTGGTCGGCTTGTCCGCGCCGGGCTTGCCGTTGGCGGCCTCAGCCGAGGTGTCGATCACCTTCATGCCATCGGCAAGGCGCACCTGTCCTTCCACCACCACCCGGTCTCCGGCGTTTATGCCCGAGGACAGGCCGGAGCGGTCGCCGACGGAAAGCGCGACCGTCACCGGTTTCGCGGCCACCGTTCCATCGGCGCCGACGACGTAGACGATGCTGCCCTGCTGCGTCGCCTGCAAGGCCACCGTCGGCACCGCCACCACCGGCATCGAGCCGATGGCCGCCTCGACGGCGATCGACTGGCCCGGCACCAGCCTGTCGGCGACGTCGTGAAGCGTCGCCCGTGCGAGGAAGGTGCCGGATGCGGCGTCGACGGCATCGTCGACGAAATCCACGGTGCCGGTGAAGGCATCGGTGGCGCCGAGCGGGGTGACGGACACCTCGATCGGCTGGCCTGCGGCGCGCGCCGATCGGACCAGGGCGGCGTCGCTTTCGGAAAGCGAGAAGCTCGCATAGAGCGGGTCGAGCCGGGTCAGGCGGACGATGGCCGTGCCCGGCTGCACGAGGCTGCCTTCCACGACGCCGACAGCACCGAGGCGGCCGTCGAACGGGGCGCGGATGGTCTTCTGGTCGAGGGTGACGAGGTCGGATTTCAGCGTTGCCTGGTCGACGGCCACCGTCGCCTCGGCGGTCTTGACGGCGGCGTCGGCGTCTTCCAGCGACTGCTGCGACACCGCTTCGTTGCTGAGAAGCTTCTGCTGCCGGGCGGCGGTTTCCCGGGCATGGTCGAGTGTGGCCTGATCGCGGGCGAGCGCAGCCCGGTCCTTCTCGACGTTTGCCTCGGCGATGCGGCTGTCGAGGCGAACCAGCACGTCGCCGGCCTTCACGTCGGCGCCGTCGGCCACCAGAATGTCGGTGACGAGGCCCGAAGTCTCGGTCGTCACGGTGAGGTTGGCCGGCGAGGCGATGGCGCCGATGGTGCGGCGTTCGATCGGCATGTCCTCCGCTGTTGCCGCCACGGTGGCGACGCGCGTCGGGGTGGCGCCACGGCGTTTGCCGGAGGTGGCTGGCGCGGCCTGTCCATCGCCCGGGTCAACGGGCGTCGCGGTGGGCGACACGGCTGCGAACGCGCTGGAAACGTATGGCGTGGTGACGGCGACGAGGCCGTCGCGCCAGTAGAGGCCGGCCGCCGCAGTGGCGGCCAGAATGATTCCAAGCGTTCTTTTCATCGCCGATGGTCCGTTTCGTCTTGTCGGTCTGGAACGAGCCGCACACCGTTGTGGCGGGTGTCGCCAGCCTATGTCGACTTTGGTCGATGAGTGACGAAACAACTGTGGCAAATCATGGAAATCGCCGTCGGTGTTACACATTGATGCAATTTCGTTGGCGGGGAACAAGCGGTCGTCGTGATCGCCCGGCGTCACCGGAAGTTCCCGCTGTCTCGATACCGACGAGTTGGTATGCGGTTTTGCAAGGAGACGAGGCGAGTTCAGGCTGGCCGCGAAGATGGGTGCCCGCTCGAAGCTGCGGGATGCCGCGCTGTCGGTGATCCGGCACAAGGGCTATTCGGCGTCGCCGCCTCCGACCACTGGTCGGAGACCAACTCGGCGCTGTTTGCCGAGGCGGCCTATCACCGACATGCCGACCCGCTCGACACCGGGGTCTCGCCTGGGGTCTCGCCTATGTCGACTTCCGCAAGGGCCTCATCACCGGCGGCATGACGAGGGGCGCTGCCCAGGACGGTCGCCCGCCGCCTTGCCCTTCCGCCTTCGCGGCCTTATTGCTGGGGGAACGCGAAACGGAGGAAGCTCATGTCGTTCCTGAAGAAACTGTTCGGCCTCGGTGGCGGTGCGCCGGCGGCGGATAAGCCGGCCGAAACGCAGGACTACAAGGGCTTCAAGATCGCCGCGACGCCGTTCAAGGATGGCGGGCAGTGGCAGCTCTGCGGCGTCGTCAGCCTGGAAGAGGATGGCGTGACCCGCGAGCACCGCTTCATCCGCGCCGACAAGTTCTCCGACGCCGACCAGGCCAAGGAGATGGCCTTCGAGAAGGGCCGGCTGATCGTGGATCAGCTCGGCAAGTCCGTCTTCGAGTAGGAGACGGTTCGGTCATTCGGCTCTGGCGGGCGGCTGGCCCCCCAGAGCATTTTCTCAATCATCCTTGGTTGTTGCCTTTGGGCGGCTCCACCGCTTCCGCCTTCATGCGGAGCCGGTGGCGCTGGGCCTTGACGCGGTTGCCGCAGGAATCCATGGCGCACCAGCGCCGCTTCTGCGATCGGCTGGTATCGAGGAAGACGCCACCGCAGGGATCGGCCTCGCACATGCGCAGCGTGCCGGCGTGCGGCAGGGCCAGGAAGGCGCCGATGGCGAGCGCCGCACGCGCCAGCGGCAGCGCCATGTCCGCACCGGCGAGCGCCTCGGCCGGCAATCCGGAGACGGCGAGGTCCGGCGGGCCCAGCGCGGTCGTCACCATGCGGCGCAAGGCCTCGGACGGCTGATGGGTGGGGTTCAACGCGCGCGTCGCCTCGCCGAGATGGATCTTCCAGCTGTCCCGAAGGCGGACGGTGGCCGAGAAGACGTCGGCCGCCTGCAAGGGCATGACCCCTTCGGCCTCCCTCAGACGAGCGCCTTCCCCCTCCGACAACAGGCCGGCGACGACGGCCCAATCGACCAGCGCCGGATAACCGGTCAGGAAGTCGATCTCCCGGCCGTCGCGCCAGTGGCGTGTGTTGGCGAAATCGAGCGCCGCGTCGCCGCCCAGCATCCTGAGCCGCCCCAGTTCCGAATAGTAGGCCGCGTCGTCCATTGATCGCTTCTGTGACATCATGTAACCTTTTATGGGGTTACTTCATCCCCGTTTCGCGTCTTCGCCAGTGTTGCACCCAAATTTGCCGAGGGGAACCATGCGACGCATACCGTTGTTTTCGACCGTCATCGGGCTGCTTGTGGCGCTGGCCGGTCCGGTCGCCGCCTTCGAGCCGAGCGATATCTACACGTCCCAGGTGGTGGTGAGCGGGCAGGGCGAGGCCAACCGCCTGACCGGCTTCGGCATCTGCCTCGAACGGGTGCTGACGCGCGTCACCGGCGACGCCGCGCTGGCGGGCAAGCCGGAGGCTCGGGCGGCGATGGCGCGGGCGGCCGACTATGTGGCCGCCTATTCCTATCGCGACCGCCTCGAAGGCCGGCCCATCCACGACGAGCAGGGCACCTACGACCGGCCGCACAACCTCACCTGCCGTTTCAAGGCTGGGCCGCTCGATGGGCTGATCGCCGATCTCGGCGGCAAGCCGTGGCTGATGCGCCGGCCGGTGCTCGCCGTGTTCCTCGACGTCGAAAAGCCGGCGGCCCGCTACACGGTGGCCGCCAACAACGAGCGCGACCTCGCCATGCGCCAGTCGTTCGGCAACGCCTCCAACCTGATCGCCCTCGACGTGGTGTTCCCGCCGGAGACGGCGGCGCTCAACCTCGATCCCGCCCATCTCGATCCGGCGTCGCCGGTGCTGAAGCAGGCGGCCGAGGCGGCGGGCGGCGACCTGCCACTCGCCGGCAGGCTCGTCTGGAGCGATGCCGATCATGGCTGGGTGGCCGACTGGGCGCTTGAGACGGGTGGGGCGGTTCATCGCTGGTCGGTGCGCGGCGTCAGCTTCGACGATGCCTTCCGCGTGGCGCTCAAGGGCGCGGCCCGGATCCTGTCGGGGAGTGGCGAGCCGCTGTGAGCCGGTTGTTGCGCGGAGTAGGTGGTTTGGCTTAGAACCGCTTCACGCGCTAACAATTCCGGGTCGGAAAATCATGTCGGACGAGCCGCATGGCGAACTCACCATCCGCACCATCGCCATGCCGGCGGACACCAACGCCAATGGCGACATCTTCGGCGGCTGGCTGATGAGCCAGATGGATTCGGCCGGCGGCATGGCGGCGGTGCAGCGCTGCGGCGGCCGGGTGGTGACGGTGGCCGTCAACGCCATGGTGTTCCACCGGCCGGTGAAGGTGGGCGACATTCTCTGCGTCTACACCGACATCGTCCGCGTCGGCCGCAGCTCCATGCACATCCGCATCGAGGTCTGGGTGCGCCGCTTCATCACCGACCAGCACGAGAAGGTGACCGAGGGCGAGTTCACCTATGTGGCGATCGACGAGAACGGCCGCTCCCGGCCGGTCGATCCGGTGGCCTGACGGCAAAACGGCGAGCCCCGCGAGGCTCGCCGAATGAAGTTTCTTGTCCGCGCGGGGGCTTATTTTGTGGCCGGCTCGATTTCCCACGTCATGTGAACGGTGGCGCGGATGTCCTGCTGGCCGGCCATGAAGGGCACGGCTTCGGCCTGCGTCGTCATCTTGGCCATCATCATCGGCACCGGCGGGGTGTCGGCGCCGCCCTCGGAGATCGAGAGGATGCGCTTCAGCGTGAAGCCGCCGGTCTTGGCGTAGAGCTCGGCGCGGGTTTCCAGCGTCTTCATCGCCTCGACGCGCGCTTCGTCCATCAGGCTGTCCTGGTTGTCGACGGTGAAGCTGACGCCGCGCACGTCGTTGGCGCCGACGCGGATCACCTTGTCGAGGAGGCCGCCGGCCTGGGTGATGTCGCGCAGCTTGACGGTGACGGCGTTGGAGACACGGTAGCCGGTGATCTTCGGCGCGTCCTGCGAGCCGTCGTCCTTCTGCGGCGGGTAGACCATCACCGGGTCGATGGCGAAGGAGGAGGTGGCGATGTCCTTGTCGTCGACGCCGGCTTCCTTGAGGGCGGCGAGCGTTTCCTGCATCGCCTTGTTGTTGGCCGATAGCGCCTCGTCGGCGGTGTCGGCCTGCTTGACCACGCCGAGCGAGACGATCGCCATGTCGGGCGCGGCGCTGACCACGCCGTCGGCCGAGAGCGTCAGCGTCGCCGTCGCCGGATCGGCGGCAAGCGCGGCGGCGGGCAGCAGCACCAGGCCGGTGGCAACAAGGAGCGGGCGGGAAAAGGCGATCATCGTCGGTCTCTCCGTCGTCTTCTTTGGGGGCGTGGCCCCGAGGGCAGAATCGGTCGGGGCAAAGCCCCTCGGCTGCCGACCATCACCCGCCATTGAGGCGCTTTCGTGGGGAGAGCCCATCGCGGAAGGTAGCAGCGCGGGCCGGCCCGCCGACCCGCCTTTCCCGGCGCAAAGCCGACCAGCGCCTTGCCGAGAGTGCGACCTAGCGCAGCCCGGGAATGGCAAAGCCGCCGTCGATCAGGAAGCTCTGCCCGGTGACGAAAGCGGCCTGATCGGAGACGAGCCACAGCGCGGCGGCGGCGATGTCGTCGGGCTGGCCCAGCCGCTTCAGGGCGGCGTGGCCCGCCAGCGCCTGCCGGAAATCGTCGGGCACGCCGGAGCCATTGAACATCTCGGTTTCGATGACGCCCGGCGCGATGGCGTTGACGCGGATGCCATTGCCGCCGACCTCCAGCGCCAGCGCGCGCGTCAGGGCGTCGACTCCGGCCTTGCTGGCGGCGTAGGCGGTGGTTCCGGCGCTGGCGGCACGGGCCACGAAGGACGAGGTGTTGAGGATGGCGCCCTGCGTGCCGGCGGCCAGCATCGCCCGCACCTCGGCGCGCGCCATCAGCCAGACGCCGCGCAGGTTGGTGGCCAGGATGGCGTCGAAATCGGATGCCGCCATGTCCGCAAGGGGGGCCATGGTGCCTAGCACGCCGGCATTGTTGAAGGCGATATCGAGCCCGCCGAGACTGGTGACGACCTTGCCGACGGCCGCATCGACTGCGGCCTCGTCGGCGACGTCGGCGACGATGGGGAGGGCCTCGCCGCCCGCCCGGCGAATCCTTTCGGCCACGGCCTCGAGCTTGTCGGCGGTCCGGCCGATCAGCGCCAGCCTTGCGCCCTCGCGGGCGAAGGCCTCGGCGGTCACCGCACCGATGCCGCTGCCGGCGCCGGTGATCAGCGCTACCTTGCCGGCCAGCATGCCCTGGTCATTGGGGGTGTGATCTCTGGTCATGGTCTCATCCTTTCTGTTGTCAGCAGATAGATGATTGGGATCTCGTGATATACAATGAACGGAAATCGCAGCTTTATGATGAGCAGAGAACATCAATGCGTGGCGTTGAATATGCGGAGCTGGCGACCTTTCTCGCCGTGGCGCGCCTTCACAGTTTTCGGCGGGCGGCCGAGGAACTTCTGGTATCGCCGTCGGCGGTCAGTCACACCATCAGGGCGCTGGAGGAGCGGCTGGGCAGCCGCCTTTTCCATCGCACCACGCGCAGCCTGTCATTGACCGAGGAGGGAGCCCGACTGGCCGAGCGCATCGCGCCCGCCTTCGCCACCATCGCCTTTTCCGTGGCGGAGATGGCGCGGCAGGCCGGCACGCTGTCGGGGACCGTGCGGCTGACGGTACCGCGCGTTGCTTCGCAGATGGTTCTGGCGCCGCGCCTGCCGTCCTTCCTGCGGCGCTATCCGGACATCTGCGTCGAGGTGGATATCAACGACCAGCTGATCGACAGCGTGGCGGAGGGTTTCGACGCCGGAATCCGCCTCGGTGAGGCGCTGCGCAGCGACATGGAGAGCGTGGCGATCTCGCCGCCCTTGCGCGGGCTGTTCATTGCCTCACCCGAGTATCTCGAGCGCCATGGCCGGCCGACGGAGCCTGAGGATCTCCAAGGGCACCGCTGGCTCAACTTCCGCCTCGGTGCGGGGCGGGTGCTGCCCTGGGAACTGCGACGCGGCGAGGCCGGAGTGGACAGGAGCGTGGACATGAGCAAGGCCGGACCGCTCGCCACCAATGATGCCGACCTCTTGATCGCCGCCGCGCTCGACGGCTGCGGCATCGCCTGCGTGACGGAGGGCACCGTCGAGCCGTATCTGCGGTCGGGGCGACTGGTGACGCTGCTGGAGGCGTGGACGCAGCCCTATCCGGGCTGGCACATCTACTATCCCAAGGGGCGGCTGCTGTCGCCGGCGCTGCGCCTTCTCTGCCAGCATCTCGGCGAAGGCGCACCGCAGGGCTGATCGCGGCTCAGGGGCTGCGGGCCTGCCGGGTCGCCGCGTCGGCCAGCGCGTTATACTGGGCGTCGACGAGGCGGAGGATCTCGCGCTCGGCGAGGTCGGCCAGCGTTCCCTCGGGGCTGCGATTGCGCAGCCGCGCCACGTCGAAATCATGGCTGGCGCCGCCGAACTCGGACCGATAGGCCACGGCGGCGATCGCCCAATCGTCGCCGTCATGCTCCATGGTGACCACGCAGTCGATGCCGCCGAGCAGGACGCCGGCCCGTCCGAACAGCTCGACATGGGCGTCGACGTCCACCGACGCGCCGTCGAGATCGGGGCCGTCGAGGCGATTGGGGTAGGTGGCGAGGCGTCCCGCCCAGATGGCTTCGGTGTCGAGCATCGGTCTTTGTCTCCTGTCGCCGATCTTGCGATGGGCTGACCGCCATAATGGGCAAAAGACCGTTTCGCCGCTGGCGCACCATCGGCGAGGGGATGCGGTTGCGACTTTCGACCTAGATACAATTGACCAGGATCAATGCGTCCCGCCGGGCTGTCCATAAACCTGACAATGAGACGCAGTTGAGGGACGGATGCCCGCGCAGCAGGACTGTCGCCGCGCCGTTTGCGTTTCCGACGGGGGGCTCTTGCAAAGGACGGATTGGCAAATGAGCACAGCAGAGACGAGAGACTACAGCGGGCTCGCCAAGCTTTTTCACTGGCTGATGGCGGCGATCATCGTGGTCGCCTGGCTGGTAGGCTACTATGGCGGCGCCATGCTGCACTACGGGGTGAGCGATCAGGAGACGGCTGAGAAGATCTGGGCGATCACGCTGCACAAGTCGATCGCCACGACGACGCTGTTCCTGATCGTCGGCCGTCTGATCTGGCGCGCCTATCGCCGCCCGCCGGCGCTGGTCGACATGCCCCCGATCATGAAGCACCTCACCCACCTCGGCCACGCCGCGCTCTATCTGCTGATGATCGCCGTGCCGCTGTCGGGCTGGGCCAACAGTTCGTCGGCTGGCTACTCCATCCCGGTGGCCGGGCTGTTCACCATTCCCGGGCTCGGGCCGAAGAACCCGGAACTGACGCCCTATCTGGTGTCGGCGCACTGGTTCCTGTCCTGGGCGCTGGCGATCACGGTGCTCGGGCATTTCCTGTTCGCGCTCAAGCACCACTTCCTCGACAAAGACTCGACGCTGCGGTCGATGATGCCGAGCCGGAGCGCCTGACGAGAAAAGGCACTTGCGAGGCAAGGGGCCGAAGAGACATGGGGGGGCGTGGCAGCTGGCCGCGCCCCTTTCAACATAGGCCTACTTGATGCCGGCCCGCAGGAAGCCCTGGATGAACTGGCGCTGGAAGATCAGGAAGGCGATCAGCAGCGGGGCGATGACCATCACGGTGGCGGCGCTGACGATGGCGATATCGACGCCGCTCTCGGGGGCGCCGAACAGCGACAGCCCGACGGTGAGCGGGCGCCGGTCCGGCGAGTTGGTGACGATCAGCGGCCACAGGAAGTTGTTCCAGTGGGTCGCCACCGAGACCAGGGCATAGGCGAGATAGACCGGCCGCGCCGCCGGCACGTAGACCCGCCACAACACGCCCAGCCAGCCGCAGCCCTCGATGCGCGCCGCTTCCTCCAGCTCGATCGGCACCGACTTGAAGGCCTGCCGCAGCAGGAAGATGCCGAAGGCGCTGGCGATGTAGGGCAGGCCCATGCCGGCGATGCTGTCGAACAGCGACAGGCGGGCGATCATCGCGTAGTTCTCGACGATCAGCACCTCCGGCAGGATGAACAGCTGCATCAGGATGACGACGAACAGCACGTCGCGGCCGGGGAAGGCGAAGCGGGCGAAGGCGTAGCCGGCCAGCGTGCACAGGACGAACTGGCCGACCAGCGTGAAGCTGACCAGCATCAGCGTGTTGGCGAAATAGGTGAGCCAGGGGGCGGCGTTCCAGGCGTTGCGGTAGTTGTCGAGCGTGAAGCCGACGTCGCCGAATCCGAGCGCGGCGCCGGAGGGGCGCAGCGAGGCCCAGATGGCGAACATGAGCGGCGCCACCCAGAGGAGCGCCAGCAGCCAGGCGCCGATGGTGTCGAAGGTCTGGCCGGCGCTCGGCCAGCGGCGGCTTGGGGAGAGAGACAGGGTCATCGATAGTGGATCCGCCGGTCGAGGACGCGGAACTGGAACACGGCGATCAGCCCGAGCACCAGTAGCACCATGACGGTCATCGCAGCGGCGCGCGGGGCGTCGAAATAGGCGAAGGCCATCTCCCACACCCAGTAGAGCACCAGCTTGGAGGCGTTGTTCGGCCCGCCCTTGGTGAGGATGAACAGGTGGTCGATCAGCTTCACCGAGTTGATCAGCGCGTTGATGAAGATGAAGGCGGTGGTCGGCATCAACAGCGGCAGCAGAATCCGGCGCGTGTAGGTGATCCGTCCGGCGCCCTCCACGGCGGCCGCTTCCCGGAGGTCGGGCGGAATGGTTTGCAGCGCGGCGAGATAGAAGATCATGAAGAAGCCGGCCTCCTTCCACACCGTCACGACGATCACCGCCCACAGCGCCGTCTGCGGCTGGCCGAGCCAGTTGACCGGCGGCAGGCCGAACAGGCCGGTGATGGCGTCGATCACCCCGAGGCCGGGCGTGTAGAAGAACAGCCAGATGTTGGCCGCCGCGATCATAGGCAGCATGGTCGGCGTGAAGAAGGCGCCGCGCACGAAGCCGCGCAGGGGGATCTTGGCGTTGGCCCACAGCGCCATGGCCAAGGCGATGGTGATGGAGGCGGGAATGGTGACGCCGGCATAGAGAAGGTTGTTGCCGACCACCGTCGCAAAGCTCGGATCGGCGATGAGATTGGCGTAGTTGTCCCAGCCGCTGAACGCCGACGGGTGGCGGATGGTGCCGCGCGAATGCAGGCTGGCCCACAAGGTGGCGATGGTCGGCGAGAAGGCGAACAGCGTGAGCAGGATGAGGGCGGGCGACACCAGCATCCAGCCGTAGAGGGCCTGCCGGCGCCGGTGGTAGGAGGCGAGCTGTTCCATGATGCGCCTTCGCGAGGGACAAAAAGCTCCGGCGGGGGCGGATTGCGCACCCCCGCCGGCTTTGGACGATCAGTTCTTGTAGGGCTTCAGCAGCCGGTCGGCGGTCGCCTGGGCATCCTTCAGCGCTTCTTCCGGCGTCTTGGTGCCGGTGAGCGCCGCCTGCACCGCGTTGTTGAGCGCCTCGCGCACCTGGGCGGTCTGCCAGGTGGAGAACTCGGCGACGGCCACCTTCAGCTGGTCGCGGGCGACCAGCGCCTGCGGGAAGCTCTCGCCGTAGGTCTTCAGCGCCGGCGTCTCGTAGGCGGCCGGGCTGGTGCCGACATAGCCGGTGGCGACGGACCACTCGGCGGCGCGCTCGGGCGCCGTCATGTACTTGATGAGGTCGAGCGCCGCGGCGCGCTCCTCGTCGCTGGCGTTCTTGAACAGGTAGAAGTTGCCGCCGCCGGTGGGCGAGCCGGGCTGCTTGTGGGCCGGAAGCTCGGCGACGCCGAAGTCGAACTTGGCCTCGTTCTTCACGGCCGTCAGGTTGCCGGTGGTGTGCCACATCATGGCGGTCTGGCCCTGCACGAAGGCCTGGCGCAGCGTACCCCACTCGACCAGCCCGTCGGGCGAAACCTTGTGGTCAGTGGTCAGCGAGCGCCAGAAGCTCAGGCCGTCGATCACGGCCGGATCGTCGAAGTAGACTTCCGTGCCGTCCTTGCTCATCAGCTCCTTGCCGTTCTCAATGGCGAAGCACTGGAGCATCCAGTAGGGGTAGCCGGTCGACGGCACCATGATGCCGTAGCGGCCGTCCTTGGCCAGGGCCTTGGCGTCGGTCACCAGCTCGTCCCAGGTCTTCGGCGGCTTTTCGGGGTCGAGGCCGGCGGCGCGGAACATGTCCTTGTTGTAGTACATGACGATGGTCGAACGCTGGAACGGGATGCCCCAGGTCTTGCCCTCGATCTGGCCGTTGGCCATCAGCGCCGGGTAGAAGCCCTGCAGCCAGGCCTTGTCGGCGTCGGTCTTCACCACGTCGTCGAAGGGGACGATCAGGTCCTGCTCGATCAGGTCGTAGGCGTCGATGGAGAACAGCACCGACAGCTGCGCCGGCTGGCCGCTCTTGATGGCCGACAGGGCGCGGACGCGCGTGTCGTCGTAGTTGCCGGCGTAGACGGCCTCGACCTTGACGTCGGGGTGCTCGGTCTCAAAGCCGGCGATCATGCCGTCGATGACCTTGGTTAGCGGTCCGCCGACCGAGACGGGGTAATACATGGTCAGCGAAACGTCCTTGGCGGCGGCGGGGAAAGCCACGCCGGTGGCCAGCATCGCGGCGAGCAGGGCGCGCCTGTTGAGCGAAATCATGGAAGTATCTCCGTCTGGAAATGGGGAGGATGACCTGTCGCGTCCCTCGGTCGTGGAGGGGCGCTCCCGCCATGCGAAGCCCCCGCCTCGGCATGGCGATACTCGCGGGCCGGCGGCGCGAGGCGCTTGCCGGTGGCTCGTTCGAACAGAGTGGCGGCGCCGGGCGCCCAGTCGATGCCGACCGGCTCGCCGGCACGGATCGTCAGGCGGCCAGGCAGGCGGGCGATGGCCTCGCCCGTTCCGGTCGTGAGATAGACGAGGGTTTCGGCGCCCAGGAACTCGGCGTCGCGCACCGTCGCCCGGTGGCGGTGGGGCGCCGGCTCGGCCAGCGAGATGGCCTCAGGGCGGATGCCGATGTCGAGGCCGGAGAGGGCGCGTGGGGCGCCCTGCGGCAGCAGGCGTTCCGGCACGCTGGCCGCCGGCATCAGCACCATCGGCGGGCTGCCGAGAAAGGTGGCGGCGAAGGCGGTGTCGGGGTGAAGGTAGAGCGCGTCCGGCGTGTCCGCCTGCTCGACGCGGCCGCCGTTCATCAGCACGATGCGGTCGGCCATGCCCATGGCCTCGGTCTGGTCGTGCGTCACGTAGACCACGGTCATGCCGAGCTCGCGCTGAAGGGCGCGGATGTCCTGGCGCACGGCGTGGCGCAGCTTGGCGTCGAGGTTGGAGAGCGGCTCGTCCATCAGGCAGATCGGGTGGCCGGCGACGATGGCGCGGGCCAGCGCGACGCGCTGGCGCTGGCCGCCGGACAGGGCGGCGGGCTTGCGCCCCTCGAGACCGGCCAGGCCGGTGAGCGACACCGCCTTGGCGAGCGCGTCCTGGCGCTCGCGGCGCGGCACGCGGCGGACCGACAGGCCGAAGGTGATGTTGTCGGCCACCGTCAGATGCGGAAACAGCGCGTAGGACTGGAACACCATGGACAGGCCGCGCGCGGCGGGTGGTTCCGCCGTTATATCCCGGCCGGCGATGACGACGCGGCCGGTGTCCGGCGTCTCCAGGCCGGCGATCATGCGCAAGGTGGTGGACTTGCCGCAGCCGGACGGCCCCAGCAGCACGACGAACTCGCCTTCGTCTATGGCGAGGTCGACGCACTCGACGCCACGGTTGCCGCCCCAGCTTTTCGACACGCCGTCGAGGCGGATGAAGGGGGGCTTGCTCATTGCGATACTCCTTCGGCCACGATCAGCTCGGCGCCGGCCTCGCCGATCAGGCGGGCGATCGGCTCCGGCGGCGGCCGGTCGAAGACCACGGTGTCCATTTCGCCGAGCTCGCCGCCCCGGCAGGGTGCGGCGCGGCCGATCTTGGAGAGGTCGGCGACCAGGATCGAGCGGCGGCAACCCTCGCGCATGGCGCGGCGGGCCGAAACTTCCTCGGGGCTGAAGTCGAGCAGGGCGCCGTCGTGGTCGATGCCGCCGACGCCGAAGATGGCGAAGTCGGCCCGGTAGGCGCGGAACAGGCGGTCGCCGTCGGGGCCGAGCAGGTCGCGGTCCGGATGGCGCAGCGTGCCGCCCGGCAGGATGATGCGGCTCGATCCGGTGATCGCCAGCGCGTCGGCGACGTTGAGATTGTTGGTGACGACCGTCAGCTCCTCATGGCCGGCCAGCGCCACGGCCACCTGCTCGGGCGTGGTGCCGATGCCGATCAGCAGCGAGGCGCGGTCGGGAATGAGGGCCGCGACGGCGCGGCCGATGGCGCGCTTGGCGTGGACATTGATGATCTGGCGCGCCTGATAGGCGAGGTTGCCGCTGGCGTTGACCGTCTCGACCCCGCCATGGCGGCGGCGCAGCAGGTTCTCGCCACAGAGCGCATTGACGTCGCGGCGGATGGTCTGCGTCGTCACGCCATAGCTGGCCGCGAGCGTTTCGATGCTCACGAAGCCCCTCTGGCGGACTTCCACCAAGATGCCGTTCTGCCGCTCGCTCAGGTTCATGTGCGTCCCGTCATGCTCAAATGAACATGAGAAACGCTATCCGGCCTCCGTGACGGTGCATTGAAGGCACAATGACATTCATATGAAACTTGGGGGGCGATCCCCGCCCGGCGCCGCGCTGGGTGCGGTCGGCCATCTGCCGAACCCCTTGGGGATCCGGCAGTTCCGGACGTGCCTACTTCTTCTCGGCCTTCAGCACGGCCATGCGCATGCGATGGAAGTAGAGGGCGCGGTCGGCCGCCTGCCGGTCGATTTCGGCGTAGTTGGCGATCCAGGCGTCGATATCCACCGCCGCCGGCGTCAGGTGGCTGGCGCGCAGCTGCGACAGCTTCACGTAGGCCTTGTCACCGATGCCGAGGCTGCGGCAGACGACGGCGATGCCATAGCCGTTGTCGTGGTTGAGCACGTTGGCGATGTGCGATTCCTCGAGGCCGCTCACCTGGACGAGCAACTCGGCCACCGCATCCAGCCGATCGTCCCTGGCGAAGTCGTCGATGGCCTCGTCGAGCGTGCTGAGGCGCTGGCCGATCCGGCGCACGAGGGCGGTGATTTCCTTTTCGAGCTCCTGCTTCTGCCGGCGGGCGATGTCGGCCGCCTCGGTCACCAGAAGCGCCGCGAAATCGGGCGACAGGGCCACGAGGTTTTCGAGCTTGCCGCGCGCCTCGGCGTCGAAGGCGGCGACGGCCCGGGCCAGCCGCTCGGCGGGCATGTCGGCCCGCTTGCACAGCGCCCGCAACACCGTGGGGTGATCGAGGCCGCGCGTTGTCAGCCGCTTCAGGCCGAAGTCGGAAAAGCGGGCCGTCTCGTTCCTGGTCACGCCTTCGAGCACCTCGGCGTTGCCACGGTCGGCCAGCACCTCGGTCACCGTCTCGCTAAGGTTCTTGCGGCGGGTGATCGCCAGAAGATGGCCCTGCGACAGCGCGCCGGCGATCTCGCAGAGGTCGGTGTCGGTGAGGACGTCCGATTGTTCCAGCATGACGCCGGACACGACAAGCTCTTCATCCTGGGCAAGGCGCAGCGCCACGGCATGCGGCGTGCAGCTGAGCGGCGCCATCCGCTCGGAAAACTGGGCCCGCACATCGACGGACACCTGATCGACGAGGCGACAGAGAATGTCGCCGAACAGCCGGGTCTCGGCGTCGGTGTGGTTCTCCGCGCCGTCGGTGAACAACTCGGAGATCAGGACAAGGAGATCCCGGCGTTTTTCGCGGGACTTTCCCTGGCTGAGAGCAATCAATCTTTCGAACATCACTGTCTGTCGGCCCTTGGGGGAGCATCCGTCGGCCACCGGACCCGGTGTGGTCGGAGGCGACTGCTCCGGCATTCGAACGGCGCGTCTCCACCCCGGAAGATCGAGGTTTCCGCTCCGCCGAATGCCAACTACGCAAATACCAATAGGGGGAAGGTTGGATGTACAGGATTAACGTGCGGTTGAATGCCACAGATGCCGCAATTCAGCGTTACGAAAGTCTTTCGGGGATGATTCAAAATGTCGGGAATCGCCGCAGGCCGCAGCGGCGCTTCATGCCGGGCTCGGCGCCTCTTTCGGACCGGGGTCCTCTGCCGCACGCAGAGGAGGGCGGCATGATGGAGCGCCCTACATCCGCGACCACTTGCCGATGACGAGCCCGATGACGCGCACCAGTTCGGCCGGGCGGCGCTTGGGCGGCACGGCGGGGTTTTCGGAGATGATGTCGACGGTGCGCGGGTTGTCGTCGTGGTTGAGGCGCAGGCGCTTCACCGAGGGGCCGTCGCCCTCGTCGATGACGTAGATCTCGGCGTCCTTGATGTCGCTCACCGTGGTGTCGACGGCGACCACGTCGGACGGGTTGAGAATGGGCTGCATCGACGTGCCGATGACCGGAATGAAGATGACGCGGGCCGGGTTGGCGCCCAGATGGGCGCGCGGCACCACCCATTCGCCGGTGACGAGGTGGCCCGACTGGATGCCGCCGGAGCGCAGCGTCAGCACCTGGCCCATCGCGCCGTCGCCGGCGCCGGCCCGCGCGTCGACCTCGGCCGAGCCGCCGGGCAGGCGGGCCTGCCAGCCTTCGGCCCAGCCATTGTCGCTCGCCTCGTCGAAGGGAACGCGCTCGGGCGCATCCGCCTCGCGAAAGCCGCGGTCCTCGCTGTCGCGGGTGACGGTGTAGGGCTCGCTCATGATCTCGTTGAGGCGTACGCCGAGCACATCGGCCAGCGCGCGCATCTTCTCGACGCCGGGCTCGCGCCCGCGCTTCAGGATATCGCGCACGTAGGTTTCGCCGAGCTCGGCCCTCAGCGACAGCGACTTCATGTTGAAGCCCTTCTGGCGCATCAGAAGATCGAGGCGTGATTTCCATGTCTGTTCCATAGTGGGATTATGCCCATTGTTCAGCGCCCCGTCAACGGGTATTTGCCCATTGACACGATGGGATTTTGACCATTACAATTTGTGCATGAACCCGATAACCGATCTTCTCCTTCGCATTGAGTCACACTGCGCGAAACGAGGCATCACGGAGAGCACCTTTGGCCGCTACGTCGTCAACGACGGCAAGTTCGTAGGGCGCCTCAGGGCCGGCCGGTCGATGACGCTCAAGACCCTGGAGCGCGTCGAGGCGGCGCTCTCGCACCAACCCCGCCGGCCCGGCTGAACGGGCGGCTTCAACACACAGGAATTCGACGGCCGACAGGCACGTCGTGGGGCGGGGGAGGCTGACCTTTCCGGCGATGCCTCCCCCATATTCCCGCGGCTCGCGCCGCACTGGCCGGCAAGGACAACCGCAATGGCAACGCTCGCCCAGGCCGACACCGCGTCGGCGCTCATTCCCAAGGGGGACTATCAGGCGATGGTGGTGGACAGCGCCGTGCTGCCCACCGCCTCGGGCAGCGGCGAGCTCCTGAAGCTCGTCTTCGAGATCGGCGCGGGCGCGTTCCGCCGTCGCCGGATCGTCGAGCGGTTCAACATCGTCAATCCCCACGCCACGGCGCAGCGCATCGCCCAGGAAATGCTGGCGCGCCTCTGCGCGGCCGCCGGCCTCGCCGGCATCGCCGACAGCGAGGAACTGCACGGCATCCCCGTCATCATCCGCGTCGATATCCGGCCGGGCGGCGAGGGCTACGGCGACCAGAACGTCATCAAGGACTATCGCCCGCTGGTGGTGGCAAAGCCGCCGCCGAAAAGCTCGGTCAGCGCCCGCCGGCCGTGGGATCCCGCGGCCTAACCCCTTCCATTCAACATCCCCGATCCACCCCACATCGCACGGAGGCGTGACGATGACCGCCGAACCCATGCCCGACGACAAGACCATGCTCGCACTGAAAGCCACGGCCGGCGTGCTGGAAGCCATCCGGCCCTATTGCCTGCTCGAACTCACCACCCGCTACACCGTGTCGCACGACGGCCATCGCCTCGGCGCCTTCACGGTGGACGACGCGCTGGATTTGGCCGATGCCGCGCTGGCGAAGGGAGCCAAGCCATGAACCACCCCTTGCGCGGCACCTTCGTGGGCAACTCCATCGTGCGCCTCGCCGACGAGGGCGTGCCGATCGGCGCGCTGAGCCGCACCTTCAAGATCCCTTACGACAGCGCCCACGGCATCGTGCGGCAGGCGCTGGAGGATGGCGTGATCGTGGACATGCCGCAGGCCGACTGGCCGGCCGGCTCGCGGTTGCGCAAGCCGACGACGGCGCCGATCCGCCTCGACGCGCGGCCGGATTTCCTCGCCACCTGCAAGGCGGCCTTCGGCCTCACCCCCGCCGAAAGCCGGCTGCTGCAATGCCTTCTGCGGGCGCGCGCCTGCACCCGGCCGCACCTTCACGCCGTGGTGGCGCCGGAGGCCGAGCCGAAGATCGTCGACGTGTTCGTCTGCAAGATCCGGGGCAAACTGAGGAAATACCAGGTCCGGATCGACACCATCTGGGGCCAGGGCTACGCCATGGACGAGGAGAGCAAGCGCCTGGTGCTGGCGCTGATCGGCGAGCGATCGTGACGGTTGCCCATCACAGGACGTCCCTTGGCTGCACGAGGAAACGAACGATGCCGTGGTCGGGGTCCGTTGCCGCGATCCTCACGCCGAGCCGGACGCCCGCGTGGTGGATGTCGATGCGCCCGCGGGAGCCGATCATCAACGTCAGATCCTCTTCGGTGCTGGTCGTGCCTTCGACGATCAGGCTGCCGTCGCTGCGGAACCAGGCGTTGGCCCGGAAGGCGAGCGGTATGGGAGAGCGCCCATCGAGCTTGAGGCGAGCCGTAGGCTTGTGCGCGGAGGGTGCAATCAGCGGTCGTTCTCCCTTCGGCAAAGCGCTGGACGCGGTGGCGGGAACGACGGTCGGAATGCCGGCAAAGCGCCGGATTCCTTGCGACCGGTTAATAATGACTTACTCACTCCACAAATGGAGGCGCAATTTTGGGCTGTCACGCGGCCGAGCCTGCCTCAGGCGCGCGGCATGAGGGGGCCCGCGTCGCGCCATTTCTCCACCTGCGGCATCTGCGGCCGGCGGGCCGACGGCATTGGTTACGCGCCCGAGGGGCGGATGCCGGCGGTGTGGGTGTGCAACGACTGCGGTCCCGGCCGGGCCCGGCGGGCGGCGCGCATGCGCGACTTCGACCTTTATGAGCGAAAGGCTTTCGCGCTGGCCGCGCAGCGGGCCGGGCAGTTTCTCGACACCATCGGCAAGACCGACCTCGCCTGCCTCTCGCCCGAGGAATACGAGGCCTTCCTCAAGACGTTCCAGACGCATTTCGTCGAGGAAATCCGCCGGCTGGTGGAGCCTGCCTGACCATGGCCCCGCTGACAACGCCCTTTGCAATCGCCGCGCTGCCGCCCGCCCCCAACAGGGCGCTGGCGCTGGAACTGGCGCGGGCGGGGCTGTCGATCTTTCCGGTGCGCGGGGCGGGGCCGGACGCCAAGAAGCCGTGCCCGACCATCCGCTGGGGTGACGACGCCACCGCCGACGCCCAGGCCATCGAGCGCTGGTGGCGGCGCTGGCCCGACGCCATGCCGGCCATCCATCTGGGGCGGTCCAATCTCCTCGTCGTCGATCTCGACCGTCACGAGGGCGGCGCCGATGGGCTTGCCGCCTGGAGCGAGGTGAGCCGGGGCGTCGATGCGCCGGCCGTCGACACGCCCAGTGGCGGCCGCCACATCTATTTCCGCCAGCCGGAGGGCCGCGCCCATGGCAACCGCGAGGGGGTGCTGAAGGGGCGCGGCATCAACATTCGCGGCCAGGGCGGCTATGTGGTGGCGCCCGGCGCGCTCCGGGCCGACGGCGAGGGCGCCTATCAGCCTGTTGCTGCCGGAGCCATCGTCGCCGCGCCGCTGGTGCCGGACTGGCTCTATGCGCTGATTGATCCGCCTGCGAGCGCCAAGCCGAAAGCCCCCAAGCCGGATACCCGCCCGCTCGCCGACGCCCGGCTCGGTCGCTATGCCGAGGCGGCCATCGCCGCCGAGATCGCCGCCCTCAAGAACGCCGGCAAGGGCGGCCGCAACAACCAGCTCAACCGCAGCGCCTTCGCGCTGGGGCAAATGGTGGGCGCCGGCTGGCTCTCCGAGGCGACGGCGACTTCGCTGCTGATGGCGGCGGCGGCCGATTGCGGCCTTGCCGCCGACGACGGCTTGCCGGCCTGCCTTGCCACCATCCGCAGCGGCCTGAAGGACGGCCGCGCCCTGCCGCGCGAGGCGCCGCGCGACACGCGTCCCGAGCCGCCGCGTACTGGAAAAGGTCCGCGCCGCCTCGTCAAGGAGCGCTCCGGCGCGGTGGTCGACCAGGAGACCGGCGAGGTGGTGCATGAGGCGAAACGCGCCCGCGCCGCCGTGGAGTTTCCCGAAGCGCTGACCCACGTGCCCGGCCTCGTCGGCGACATCGTCGACTGGATATGCGCCACGGCGCGTCGGCCCAACCGGGTGTTGGCGCTGGGGGCGGCGCTGACGCTGGTGGGCACCGCCATGGGCCGCTTCTGGTCCGGGCCGACGCTCAGTTCCACCGTGCTCTACATGCTGGCGCTGGCGCCCTCCGGCGTCGGCAAGGACCACGCGCTGCAACAGATCAAGCGGCTCTTGTCCGCCGCCAAGATGACCCGCACCATCGGGCCGGACGAGTTCATCTCCATGCCGGCCGTCATCCATTTCATCGAGCGCGAGCCCTTGTCGCTCTGCCCGATGGACGAGTTCGGCGCTTTCCTCAAACGCATCAACGCCAAGCGCGCCTCCGGTTTCGAGCGCGGCATTTCCAAGATCATGCGTTCGGTGTGGGGCACCAACTTCGGCCTGATGACCACGCCGGAATGGGCGGCGACGCCGGCCCGCACCATCCGCGCGCCGGCGCTCTCCATCTATGGCGCCTCGACGCCGGAGGATTTCTTCGAGGCGCTGGATGGCGGCGACGTCTCCAACGGCTTCCTCAACCGCTTCACGCTCTTGACCGTGGCAAGCCGCACCGAGGACCGCGAGCCGGCCGAGCCGCCGCTGGTGGTGCCCGAGAAGCTGTCGGAAAGCCTGCGCCGCCTGTTCGGCGGCGGCAACCCGCTGGTGGTCGCCTCGAAGCTGCACGAGACCGATGTGGAGATCGAGCCCTTCGTCATCCCCTGGGGGCCGGGCGCCGAGGCGGTCTACACGAGCTTCCAGCGCGAGATCCTCGCCTGGCAGGATCGGGATGCCGACGCCGAGAACTTCATCGGCCGCGCCGCCGAAATGGCCGTCCGCATGGCCACCATCCGCGCCGGCGGCCGCGACCCGGTGATGCCCCGCATCAGCGAAGACGACATGCAATGGGGCCGCGCCGTCGCCCTCTGGTCGGCCCGCACCCTCTACCGCATGGGCCGCCTCTACATCTCCGAAACAGAGTTCCAGGCCGAGGCGAACAGGGTGCTGCGCATCATCGACAAGGAAGGTGGCGAGATCAGTCAGGAGACCTTGAGGGCGCGCATGAAGAACCGGCTGAGGGCACGGGAGCTGAGGGAAGTGATCGAGACGCTGGAGGATACGGGCGCGATCACAAGGGAGAGCGTGGCGACGGAGGGCGGAGGGCCAAGGAAGACGCTGTATTTCTTGAGGGGGTAGAGTTACTAGCGGTTTGCGAGGTTCATTAGCGGCTGGTGATATACTCCAACTAGAGATTGCATTGAGTCCACACCATGGAAAAAGGCCGCACTGTCGACGCCTTGTTTTGCCGTGAGTCCCGTGACCTCTCGCACCGTTTTTAGCGCTCCTTGTCGAACTTGCGCAGTCCACCTTGGAAAGCCAATCTGGCCCAGCCTATATTCGACGGTGCGTTCAGTTCCGAAGAAACCTAGGAATTTCCCTCTTTTTTCTATCCTGACGATGTTAATATAGTTGTTGTTCGGGTTTACAATATCAAACCCGTATCTCTTCAGGATGGCCTGTAGCTGTTTATAAGTTACGGTATATTCTCTTTTGTCTATTTTTCGCGTACTGCTTTTTATGAACCACGAGATGAAGTTTATTTCAGGATCTGTGTCCCCGGATTTTTTTAGGTCGCAGTATCTGCTATATCTATCAAGTTTATTGTCTGATATTTCGACAGTAAAATCCTCGAATGTTTTGCCTGGAACAGAAAGACACCAGCCAAATTTTTGCAATTGAAATACCGCACATAGAAACGCCGTGCGCTTATTTGCATCATGGAACGGATGGTTTTTAATCAGGCCGTACAGTAAGGTGGCACACACCTCGAACGGTGTTGTCCATTTCTTTTTTCCATCAAATTCAAATACTTGCCTGAAGACGGCGGAATGGAGTAACCCTAGATCCTTAGGTCCGACACCGCCTAAGCCATTTCCTTCTAGATAGAAGTGATTCGCTATTTGGAAATGTGCGGTTATTACCTCCCTTGTCGAAATTGTGTTTGGTCCCGACGGCTCAGGAAAATTCTCTACTGCAGCAATCGCTCTTTCGAATTCTACTTGTATCTTTGGCTCGAATTCGAACATTTTGCGGACTCAAGGTCTATATTTTTGCTTGAAGATTGCTGCTGGATTCAAAATTTAGACTACTAGGATGCTTTGCCGGGTAGCAGAGTTTGGCTCTGCAATCTATAGGTAAGAAGTCTCGGAACAGGCCCCGTCTGCTTAGGAGCAGTGACTTTGGGCAGCCGCCGCGAAGGGGTTCAACGGGAGGCGGCTCACCCTTGAACCCACCATCGGCAATGGCCTCAAGGCCGTGTCGCAGGTGATGGTGGACAAGGTGCTGGCCTATCCGCGCGCCAAATGCGGCCCGGTGATCGGCCGGCTTTCGCCTCAGGACATGCTGGTGCTCAACAACATGCTGCTGGTGATGATCGGCCTTGCCGACTGAGCTCAAAGATCCCGATAGGCAGTCCGGTCTGCGTCGCTATCCCACTCGTTGAATGTCCCGAACGGAGCTTTGGCGCCCGTGTCCGGACCTTTGCGCAAGGTCACCCCGTTGCCCTCGATGCTGTAGGAAATCTCGTCGCCTTCGCGAAGACGCAGGGCCTGTCTGACTGGCAGCGGTATCGTCGTCCGTCCCTTGGCAGTCAGCTTGCCTGTGATCATCGAAAACCTCCGAAATGGCTTTCTATTAACCACGCTTGATGGCCGACCTTTGCGAGCCGTTTGGGTGTTCGGCCTTGCCGACTGACGCGGCATTAGGTAGCAAAAGCCACCAGAGTTGGTTCAAACCGTTGGTAATGATGGCGTTTCATCGAACGAAAGATGACGGTGGGAACGACTGCAACGGGTGGAAACCTGCCATTCGCGTGGTCGCCGGCTAACGGCAGCTACGCGGGACGAAATTGCCATTCATCCTGCCAATGACGGTATCAACGTGCGGCGCTTACCGCTTCCTCCTACCGCGGCCATCATTCCTCCTTTCCCTTTGAGGGTTCGGCCAACGCGGAACCCGGCGAGATCTCGGCACGCAACCAGTCGAAATAATCGCCAAGGGCGGCTTCGTCGCGCCGGCAGTAGGACCATTTTTGATGGCGTCTGATCGTCAGGAAGCCAGCCTGGCGAAGGAGATCGATATGCCGGCTGGCCGTCGGCTGACTGACACCAAGGGCATCGGCGATGAGCGTGACGCAGACGCCGAACTCCACCGGATCGGCCGACTCCTGAACCCTGAACCGGTCTCCAGGAGACTTGAGAAGCCGGAGAATGTCGAGGCGCTGCTCGCTGGCCATCGCGCGGATTTGAGTTGACCGATCATTCATACCCATACATATATCGCAATATCGCTAATTGTAAATGGGTGGAGCCCTGCTATGGAGCTGGATCGGACATTTCTTTTCGAAGGCCAGCGCGTCGCTTGGACCAGATTCGGCGAGGGCCCGCCGCTCGTCCTGATCCACGGCACGCCGTTCTCTTCGCAGGTGTGGCGGCGGATCGCGCCTCACCTCGCAAGACGATGGACCGTGTATCTCTTTGATCTGCTGGGCTACGGGCAGTCCGAAATGCGGGACGGTCAGGACGTCTCGCTCGGCGTGCAGAACAGACTTTTGACGACCCTCTTCGCTGAGTGGGGTCTGGAACGTCCCGACGTTCTTGCCCATGATTTCGGCGGCGCGACAGCTCTGCGGGCCTATGTCCTAGATGGCCTGCGCTACCGATCTCTAACCCTGATCGATGCGGTCGCTTTGGCACCATGGGGATCGCCCTTCGTCTCCCACGTCCGCACCCATGAAGCCGCCTTCGCCGGGCTTCCGGCCTATGCTCACGAGGCGCTTCTGCGGGCTTATCTTCAGACCGCGACCCATCATCCGCTAACGGATGAGGCCTTCAACATCTACGCTCGGCCATGGCGCGGCGAGTGCGGTCAGAAGGCGTTTTGTCGTCAGATCGCACAGATGGATCAGCGCTACACCCACGAGATCGAGACGGCTTACGAACGCCTCGACTGTCCCGTAACGGTTCTATGGGGCAGGGAAGACGGCTGGATTCCGATCGCCCAGGGCCATCGGCTCGTTGAACTTATCTCGGATCGACCTCTCGTCATCATTCCGAACGCCGGTCATCTCGTCCAAGAGGACGCGCCCGAAGCCATCATTGCCGTCATGCTGTCGTCTTAAGGACCTCACGGCCATATCTCCCTTTCGTCACCTTGGAGACCTCGTCATGCCCCGCCCCCTGCTTTTCGATCCCAAAGATTGCGCCGACGAGGAATGGTCCGACCCAAACAGGGGGAGCTACCTGTATCGCCAGATGCTCTCATCAAGCGTCACGGACAGCGATAGTTTCGCTGCGGGCATCATGACCTTCTCTGCCGGCGACCAATGGGCTGTTCACCGTCATCCCGAAGCTGAGATCTATTTCGGTCTGGAGGGCGAAGCCGACGTCGAAGTGGACGGTCGGCTCTATCGGCTTAAGCCGGAAACGCTGCTCTTCATCCCGGGCGGCTCGTTTCACGGGGTGCCACCGACGCCCGGCCGCTTACGCTTCTTCTATGCGTTCGCGACCGATCGGCTGGAAAACATCAGCTATACGTTTCGGGACGAAGCTTAGTGGCTCGAAGCGGACATTCACGCGGAAACGCATGAACGTCTCATCTGGGTCGAACCCCTCCGACCGGTACGGGTGAGGTGGCTCGGTTTGTTTGAACAGGTTCCAGCAACTTTATAAGTGGTTCTTGGCGCCTTTCATGCCGCAAGCTGCGAAGGCTGCGGCTGGTTGAAGTAAGCCTGATCTGCGTCTCGATCGCATGTCGACCTTGTCTCAGCTCGTCCTCGAATCCCATGCCATGCGCTCCCGTATGCCATTCGGATACATACCGGGAACTTGGGATTGGATCTGGTGGCTTTTGCTACCTAATGCCGGACTGACGCCCATCGCGCGGCCCTGCCGGTTTCCCGATGGGCTATAAATGGTTCATAAAGGGGGCTCGCGGTCCGTTTATGGATCACGGCAGAAGCGCGAGGTTCCCATGCCCTTCTCCTTGCAGGCCATTCTGATCGGCGGCACCTCGCATGTCGGCAAGTCGACGCTGGCGGATCGGCTGGCCGAACGGCTCGGATGGGCGCGGCTGTCGACCGATGGGCTGGGGCGGCATCCGGGGCGGCCGTGGCAGGATGCGCCGGCGCCGGTTCTGGAGTTCTACGAGCGGCTGTCGCCCGAGACGATCCACTGGTTCCTTGGGGTACACCACGAGAACATGTGGCGGCAGCTGCGGCCGATGATCGAGGCGGAGCGGGCGGCGGGGCGGCCGTTCGTGCTGGAGGGCGCGGCGCTTCGGCCGGCGTTCGTCGCCCCGCTTCTCACCACCCAGGTGTTCGGCGTGCTGCTGCACGCGCCCGACGCCTTCCTTGTCGAGCGTATGCGGACGGCCGCCGCCTATGAGACGCGTGGGGCCGCCGAGCGCGTCCCGATCGATGCCTTCATCGACCGTTCCCTGCGCGAGAACGCCGCCCTTCTCGCCGAGGCGCAGGAGGTCGGGCTCCGGGTGGTCGACGCGTCGGACGCGCAGGCGGTGGCCGATCTCGTCGACGAGCTCGCGAGCCGGGCGACGGTGCCGCCGATACCCGGCCCGCTGACCCCGCCGCGCTGAGAGCCTGGCTCGAAACTCTACTGGGGCGGGCATCCCTGGGCATCCGCTTGGCCCGAAAAGTCTGCAACTTTTCGGGCGGATGCCCTTGGCTTAGTCTTCTGCGCTTCCGGTGCTCACGGACGGGAAGTCCGCTCCGCTCCGGTTCTCGAAGCCGTCGCCATCTGCCTCGCCCCAGCGAGTTTTGAGCCAGGCTCTTGGGCGGCTATCTTTTCGCGATCCGCTGACTCCACATAGGCGCGGTTGGACTCCCATGGACTCCCAAGAGGGACCTGTGGCGATCCGTCTCTTGCCCGCGCGTCGCTCTCGCGCTATCTCTCCCCTCGGTCGGCAGTTCACCGAGGCGTCGCTGGTCCCGTTGAGGGACAGCTAAACCTGCCCATCTCGATCGTTGACGGACACTCTCCCGTGCCTCGTCGCAAGGCAGCGACCACGACAATCGTTTTTCGATTTCGGCACCCCTGAGGATGAGTCATGTCCAAGACCCTTTCCCGTGTGGCCGACGCACGCCTGTCCCCCCGTCTCGTTTCGCCCGCCAAGACGCCGGCCGTGCTCTTCACCAGGACGCGGCTCGGGGTGGTGCAGCACAGCGACGACGGCGATGGGCCGGCCTTCCTGGCGCTGCATGGCGGCATGGGCGGTTACGACCAGAGCCTGATCCTGGCCGAGGCGCTGCTCGGCAAGTCGCCCGGCTACCGGGTGATCGCCCTGTCGCGCCCCGGCTATCTCGGCACGTTGCCCAGCCCTGGCGACAGCAGCCCCGAGCAGCAGGCCGATCTCTTCGCCGCCCTGATGGATACGCTTGGCATCGAGCGGGCGATCGTGGCGGCGGTGTCGGCCGGCGGCCCCTCGGCCATTGCCTTCGCGGCTCGCTATCGCCGACGCTGCGCCGGGCTGATCCTCGTCTCCACGGCGAGCGGCCGCCTCGACGTGCCGGATCATGTGCTGAAGCGGCTCAGGTGGTTCGGCTGGCTGATCCGCGTGCCCGGCCTTCTGCCGCTGCTCACCCGGATGCGCGGGCGGCGGCCGGAGACGGCGGCGGCGCGGGCCGTCGGCGATCCGGCGCTGGCGGCGCAAACGCTCGCTCACCCGGAGGCCGGGCCGCTGCTCACGGCGCTCCTCGACAGCACCTTCGACCGGCTGGCCGCGCGGATGCCCGGCACGCTGGCCGACACCATGGGCTTCGCCAGCCTGCCGCCGCTGCCCTTTGCCGGGGTGACGGCGCCGACGCTGGCGATCCATGGCGACGCCGACAAGGTGGTGCCGTTCTCCCACGGCGAGAGATCGGCGCGCGAGATCGCCGGGGCCACGCTCCATGTGGTGCCGGGGGGAGGGCACACGTGCCTCTTCACCCATCTCGACGAGGTGCGGGAGAGCGTGCGGGCGTTCCTGGCGCGGCTGGGTCGTTGAACCGGGGCGAGCGGCGGTTCAGGAAGGGGCTCAAGGGGAAAAGGAGCTCCATTCTCCTACACCCCCGGATCGTCCAGCGTCGAGGTCAGCGACTTGAAGCGCCTGAGCACCTCGCCGGCATAGGGGTTCGCCGCGAGGATGGCCCGGCGCACTTCCGGCGCATCGTTCCTGACCATGTCGACGGCCGACATCATCAGCTCGAAGCTCCGCGTGGTGAGACGCGTCGGGTGGAGGTCCATCCGGGTGAGCAGGCTCGCCACCAGATGCGTCAGGCCTTGTACCTCGGCGGCGTCGCGATCGTGCTGTTCCGGTGTGGTCAGGATGACGTCGAGGCCGAGCCGCCGGCAGAAGGCGGCGACGCGGAAGCGCCGGCCGCGCAGCGGGCAGATGGCGATGCGCGCGCCCCGGAGCCCGGCGCGGGCGCTCATCGGCCCGAACAGCGGATGGGTGGCGACGATCTCCACATGGTCGGGCAGCGCATCGAGCAGGATGGCGGCGGGCTCGACCTTGACGCTTCCGACGTCGAGCACCAGCGCGCCGGGCTTGAGGTGCGGCGCCAGCCGCGCCGCCACGCCACGCATCTCGCCGACCGGCACGGCGAGGACCACCATCGGGCAGGTGGCGGCGATCTCGAACGGCACGATCGTGGCGCCCAGCGCCTCGGCGCGGGCCGGATCGGGCGCGATGTCGTGGGCGTAGATGGTGAAACAGGCGCGGAGATGCTCGGCCATCAGCTGCCCGAAGGCGCCAAAGCCAATGATGCCCAGGGGGCTATCGGATCGTCTCATGGGGGCGTCTGACATGACATCCTCGCGCTGGCGTGCCGCCAGGGTGGGTGTCCGTCACGTCAACCGCTGGTCAGGCCGCGGTTGAACAAGCAAATGATGCCCTCGCCGCTATGTCAGCAGCGCATAGTACAGGCCGGAAAGAGACTGGCCGGAAAGGGGCGGGGTCACCATCATGGCCGTGCGATAGCAACTGGCCCGCGCCAAGTCAACGTGGGGCTGGCGCGCTCACCTTTCCGCCACCATGGCTGGCCGGACGACGCTTTCGGCGAGGAACGTCTGGAAGTCGGCGTCCGAGCCGTAGAAGACGTTGCGGTCGGCGTCGCCCTTGACGCCGGCGACGCGGCCGGTGGAGGTGTATTGCCAGAAGTGCCAGTGGCGGTCGCCATAGGCCTCCCTCGGCTTGACGGCGGTGGAGCGCACCCACAGCGGATAGCGCTCGAAGGCGCCGACAAGCCGGTCCTGGTAGAAGTCGACCGAGGTGTAGATCATCGGACGCTTGCCGTAATGGGCCTCCAGCGCATCGAGGAAGGCCTGCATGTCCCGGTGGATCTCGGCGGCCGGCGGGCGCTTGGTGCAGGTGGGCGAGGTGGGTGTCCACTCGATGTCGAGCACCGGCGGCAGGGCGCTGTCGTCGCGCGGCACGTTCTGGATGAACCAGGCCGCCTGCTCTATGCCGGGGCGGCAGTGATACCAGAAATGGTAGGCGCCGCGCAGCACGCCGGCCCGCGCCGCGCCGGCAAAGTTCTCGTTGAAACGCTCGTCCAGCCGGTCGCCGCCCTCGGTGGCCTTGATGTAGGCGAAGCGGATGTCGTCGCGGGCCACCGCGTGCCAGTCCACCGCCTCCTGGAAATAGGAGACGTCGATGCCCTCGATGGTGCTCTTCGAGGGATGGCGGATCTCGAAGGTGTCGCCCCGGAAATGCGGCGTGGCGCGCACCGGGCCGTCGTCCATGTTCAGGGCCGAACAGCCGGCGATCAGCCCGGTGAGCGCCAGTGCGGCCGAGCGGACGAGAAACGAGCGGGAGAAGGCCATCGACAAACCCTTGAAAGACGAAACGCGACGGTGGAACCGTCGCGACGCCCAAGCATCCCAGCAGATGGATAAGGATTTGTTAACCACGACGAGGGCGTTGCCGCTCACCCCAACGTTCTGTAATCTGTAGTTCACAGCGAGGCTCTGAATGGCGCACTCAACAAGCAAATGGGACCCCGCCGAGTTCCTGACCAGCGACGAGGCGATTGCCGCTTATCTCGAAGCCGCCTTCGAGGATGGCGACCCGAAGATGATTGCCGTCGCCTTGGGCGATATCGCCAAGGCCAAGGGCATGTCGGCTATCGCGAGAGAGGCGGGCGTGACGCGGGAAGCGCTCTACAAGTCGCTGAGTGAGCGGGGCGATCCCAAGCTGTCGACGCTGATCGGCGTGATGAAAGCGCTCGGGCTGCGGTTCACGGTGACCAAGGCGGACGAGGCCGCCTGACCGGCCGCGCCGGGGCCGTTATCCTCCATACTTTCGGATCGCTGCGCGGAACAGCGCCCGGTCGGCGCGGGAGTAGTAGAGCCAGGCGTCGTTGCCTTGCCGGGGGACGACCGACGCGGCGAAGGCGATGTCGGTGGCCAGGCGGTTCGGCGAGGGCGGCGGGGCGATCAGCGGCTCGATGCAGCGGTCGATCACCTTGCGGTACTCGGCGTCGAAGGCGATCCAGCCGATGCGCCAGCGCGCATCCTGCGTCGCGCCGTTGTAGAACATCACCGGCTGGTTCTTGTCGGTGGTGAGCAGCGGGCCGGTGGAGAGGTGGAAGTTGTCCCACATGCCCTCGCGCGGCGCGAAAGGCTGGCGTTCGTGCTGCCAGGGACCGTCGACGTCGGGCCCTGTCGCCAGACCGATCAGCGAGGCGCCGTTCGTGGCATACTCATAGAACATCCGCCAGCGGCCGGCCTTGGTGCGGTCGACGGTGGCTTCCTTGACGTTGCCCTCGGACGGGGTCGAGGCCATCGCTACGCCCTTCTTCTTGAGGTGCTCTATGCCGGGACCGGCCGCATAGAGCATCTCGCCATGGCGGCGGTCGGCGGCGACGCCGGTGTAGTAGACGACATAGCCGCCGTCGGGCAGTTGAACGACAGTCGGGTCCTCGCAGCCGCCGGCATCCTCCGGCCTCGGTCCGGGTGCGATCACCGGCTTGTCGGTGGCGGTGAAAACCAGCCCGTCGTCGCTTTTGGCGTACCAGATGGTGCCGGTGTCGCCCTCCTCGCCCATGCGCGGCACGGCGCGCACCATCATCCGGTAGCCGCCCTGCCTGTCCTGCCAGACATAGGGGCTCATCAGGTCGCGCTGGGTGATGGCGTCGGGGCCGTGCAGCACCACGGGCTCTATCGTCTCGACGTTGAAATCGATCTGGACCATGTCAGGCTCCCAGCGCTTGTTCGAGCATCAATCCGCCGTCGATGGTCACGACGGCGCCGGTCATGTAGCTGGCCTTGTCCGAGCAGAGGTAGACGGCGAGGGCGGCCACCTCCTCGGCTTTTCCTGCGCGCCCCCAGGGAATGTGATCGCGCGCCGCCGCCAGCACGCGGGGGTCCGATTGCGCCTCCCTGTTCATCGGCGTCAGGATCATGCCGGGGGCGATGGCGTTGACGCCGATCCGCATCGGGCCGCACTCGACGGCCATCGTGCGGGTCAGGCTGTCGAGCCCCGCCTTGGCCGCGCAGTAATCGGCGCCGCCATAGCGAACCGCCGTCGAGTGGATCGAGCTGATGTTGACGATCCGCCCCGGCCGTCTCGCCTCGCGCAGGCCGCGCACGAAGGCGCGCGAGGTGAGGAAGGCGCCGGTCAGGTCGGTGCGGATCAGCCGGTTCCACTGGGACAGCTCCATGTCGGCGACGGGGACGCCGCTCATGTTGAGCCCGGCGCTGTTGATCAGGAGGTCGGGCAGGCCCAGCTCGGCGGTGACCGTCGCGAAGGCGCGCGTCACCAGGGCCTCGTCGCCGACGTCGGCCTTCACGATCATCGCCTTGCCGCCCTCGTCGACGATCGCGTCACGGACGGCGCTTGCTGCCTTGTCATCGGTGTGGAACAGGACCGCAACGGCCGCGCCCTCGGCTCCCAGTGCTTTCGCCGTGGCAGCCCCGATGCCGGACTCGCCACCGGTGACGAGCGCGACACGGCCATCGAGCAATCCCATCGAGACCTCCTGATCCGCCCCAGCAGCCTTGGGGAACGCGCCATGCACGGAAAAGTTCCCTCGGCGGTCGATCGATGGGTGAGGCCTTGAGTTCAAGGCAGGCGGCGGGCATGGTCCCGCGTGCAACTCATCGTTTACGTCGGAGGCGGGGCATCATGCGCACGGATCTTCATGAGGCGAACCGCCTGTCCTGGAACGCGGCGACGGCGGCGCACAACAGCCACAAGGGCGATCAGGCGGCGTTTTTCCGAAATGGCGGCTCGACGCTGTTTCCCGAGGAAGTCGACCTTCTCGGCGACGTCGGTGGGCTGAGCCTCGTTCACCTGCAATGCAATTCGGGGCAGGACAGCCTCAGCCTCGCCCGGCTGGGCGCGGAGGTGACGGGCGTCGACATTTCCGACGAGGCGATCGACTTTGCCAGCCGCCTGTCGGTGGAAAGCGGCGTCGCCGCGACCTTCGAGCGCGCCGACGTCTTCGCCTGGCTTGAGGCGGCGAGCCGCGCCGGCCGGTCGTTCGACCGGGCGTTCAGCTCCTATGGCGCCATCATCTGGCTGTCGGACCTCATGGCCTGGGCGCGCGGCGTCGCCGGCGTGCTCAAGCCGGGCGGCCGCTTCGTGCTGGTGGAGTTCCACCCGATGGTGATGGTGTTCAACGAGCACTGGCAGCCGCACTACGACTATTTCGGCGGCGCGGTGATTGAGGAGCCGGGCGTCGGCGACTACGTGGCGCAGTCGGGCGACGGCCTGATGCCGGACGGAACGCTGGCCGGCGTCGATGACTTCCGGAACCCGCATCGCTCCTACGAGTTCGCCTGGGGTCTGGCGGATGTGGTGTCGGCGCTGCTTTCCGCCGGGCTCAGGCTCGAGCGGCTCATCGAGTATCCCTACGCCAACGGCTGGCGCGGCTTCGAGCGGATGCGCGATCTCGGCGGCCGGCGCATGGCGCCGCCGGAGGACATGCCGAGCCTGCCGATGATGTATGGGCTCGTTGCGAGCAAACCGGCCTGACCACATAGGACAAAGCGCCCGAACCGGTCAGGTTTCGAGCGCTCGACGTCGTATCGAAGTGTCGGCGTGTTGCCGTCCTGTCCTCAGAGGCCGAACCCACGGCGGGCGCGGTTGTTGAGGTTCCGCTCGCGTGCCTCGAGGTCGAAGCGGTCGCCGGCTTCGTTGAGGTAGGCCATGTCGAGCTCGGCCTGGGTGGGAACGCGGAGGGCCTTGGCGGCGCGCTTGAGGGTGGCGAACATTTCGGTTTTCCTTTCCTAGAGCATTCGCCGACCAAATCGAAACATTTGGTCGTCCAGCGAATGCTCCAGGTTCATTTGCTGGAGCAGCCGCTCTTCGATCAGGTTGATTCAACCTGATCGGCGGGTGCTCTAGACCGGAGGTTTCCGGCCTCTTTTCTCTGATCTCTTTGACGCCCTCACTATAGGCCCGGAAGGGCTTGCGACCTAATCGCAAGTTCTGAAGGGCGCTTTCAGTTTTCCTGTCGGGAGCGTCTCGTTGACGCGCTCTATCCCCTTGTTTCACGCAGCTCGGGACGCAAAACCGGTTCCCACTTTTGCTCGAGTACTCTACCCCGCACTTTCGTCAGAATCTTCGATATCCGCCGGGGCGCCGGCTGCAACCCGGGGTCACTGCGATGGTGATGTTACTACCGGGTTTCGGTCAAATCTGCGGATGGTAATAGTCCTTTTGAAATCAGCGAAGAGGAACAGGGCGGCTTGTCGCCGACAATACTTTTGTCTGCCGGCCGGCTTAACCGATATTTATCGCAATGGCCGATAATCTATCCTTGGAGTGGCCTTGATCAGCCTCAACCAAAACTTGCAAGGGTGGCTGATGCGAATTCGGCTTGTTGTGGTGCTCGTTATCTCTCTCTGCCTCGCACCATTCCTGGTGGAGCAGATCTTTGTGGCTCACAGGGAGAGGGCGGAATCGCTGGTGCAGATGGAGCACAGCATGCGCACCTCCCTGGAGCGCGTCCAGGACATGCTGCTCGAAAGCCAGGCCGATGCGGAGAACGTGGCGTCCAGCATCTCCATCAGCAACTCATTTCAGAACACCTCTCCGGAGCAATGCTCCAAGCGGCTTGCCAGTCTGAAGAGCCTCTATACGAGCATCGACCACCTTTCCATTTTGACGCCGAAGGCGATCGTCTATTGCTCGTCCGCCGCCGATGTGCCCGGCATCCAGGTGAAAAGCTCGAGCAAGCTGTTCAAGAGCGTCCACAACAACGGCACCTATTGGGGGGACCCACAGGTCAGCCATATCACTCAAAATCTGGTCATCCCGTCCGTCACGGCCATTCGCAACAACCTCGACGTCGACTATCTTGTCGTCGCCTCGCTGAAGGCGGAGACCGTTCTCAACAAGGCCCTGAGCCTTTTCGACGTTACTCTGGCCGAGGCGGCGCTCATCAGCACCGAGGGCGGCAACCTCATCTCGTTGCTCCTGTCGACCGGAGAGCCGGTCATCGGTGGCGAGCTTGTCCGGAAAAGCCTGAACGGCTATCTCGACGTCCGGCAGGAAAACCTGAGGGACGACAGGCCCTACTACGTCGGTACGCTGAAGCTGCCGATGAACAATGCCAGGTTCCTGGTGCTTTCCTCGCTCAAGGAAGCCAACGATCGCGCCTGGCAAAGGCTGAGGACGGTGGTCCTGACCTCGGTCGCCGAAACGGTGGTGCTCGCCGCCATCATGATGCTGCTGGCCGAGTTCTTCTTCATCCGGAATCTGCGCCGGATCGGCGCTCTGGCGGGCGAGATCACCGCCGGCAAGCAGGGGCAGCGGATCTCCATCCGCTCGCCCATCGCCGACTTCAACCGGCTGACGGCGGCGCTCAACCTCATGGTCGACACGCTCGAGGATACCAGCCTGCATGACGCGCTGACCGGCATCGCCAACCGCAGGGCGCTCGACGGTCATCTCGGCGAGTGCGACCGGCTGCTCGCCGAGGGCAAGGGGCCGATGGCGGTGGCCATGGTCGATATCGACAATTTCAAGCTGTTCAACGACCGCTACGGCCACGCGGCGGGCGACAGGACGCTGCGCAGCGTCGGGCAGACCCTGAAGCGGTTCGGCAAGCGCCAGGGCGAGATGGTCGCCCGCTATGGCGGCGAGGAGTTCACGCTGGTGGTCGGCGATAGCGATCCCGATCAGCTCCGGGCGCATCTCGACGCCTTCCGGCGGGCGGTCGAGGAGCTGAACATCCCGCACAGGGACTCGCCGCATGGCCGGGTCACGGTGAGCGTCGGCTATGCCGTGGCCTTGCCGGGAACCTCCATGCAGCAGGCGATCGAACGCGCCGACGAGGCGCTCTACCGTTCCAAGGACGGCGGGCGAAACCGGGTCAGCGGAGAAGAGCAACTCTGCCCGGCCTGATGGGCCGGATACGACAAAGCGCCCGAACCGGTCAGGTTTCGAGCGCTCAACGTCGTGTGGTCAGTCAGCTTTGCCTCAGAGGCCGATGGTCCGCTGGAAGGCGCGACTGTCGAGGTAACGCTCGCGCGCCTCGAGGTCGTAGCGGTCGGTGGCTTGGTTGAGGTAGTCCATGTCGCGCTCGGCCTGGGTGGGGGCGCGAAGGAGCTGGGCGGTACGCTTGAGAGCGTTGAACATTTTGTCTTCCTTTCCAGACCGGCATATTCCGGTCTCTTTTTCTTTTCTCTCTGACACCCTCCATATAGGCGCAAAACCGCCTGCGACCTAATCGCAAGTTCTGAAAGCCGCCTTCAGATTTTCTATAAGTGAAAGTTCGGAGGTCGGCGTCTCATGCCGCCGTTTGCATGGCCAGCCAGCGGCCGGGCGTCATGCCGAAGGCGGCGCGGAAGTGGCGGGTGAAGTGGGCTTGGTCGGCAAAGCCGGCATCGAGGGCGGCATCGGCGAGGCGGGTTCCCAGAGCGATCAGCCGCTTGGCGCGGTCGAGCCGGCGCATGACCTGAAAGCGGTGCGGGCTGGTGCCGGTGAGGCGGCGGAACTGGCGGGCCAACTCGTAGCGGTCGAGGCCGGTCACGGCCTCCAGCGTCTCCGAGCGGACGGTCTCCAGGGCGTGGGCTTCGAGATAGTCGCGGGCGCGCCGTACGGCCGCCTCGGCGGTGGCCGACGATTGCCGCCGCATCGTCCCCGCCTGCCGGGCGAGACCAGCGGCGACCCGCATCAACACGTCGTCCATCTGGAGGTCGCCGGGTTCGCCATTCAAGTCGGCGAGGATGTCGGCCAGCGCCTGCCAGAGGCCGGCATCCTGCACCACCGGATCGGCGACGAAGGGCAGGGCGCCGGGTGAGGCTTGGGTGGCGGCGATCATCTCCGGCGGCAGGTAGATCATGCGGTAGATGAGGCCGGCCTCGTCGCCGGCCGCGCCGTCGTGCACCTCGTCGGGGTGCAGCACGATGACGTTGCCGGGGCGGCTGAACCGTTCGATCCCGCGATAGCGGAAGGTCTGCACGCCGTGCAGCGTCAGCCCGAGCGCATAGGTGTCGTGGCGGTGCGGCGAGAAGCCGTTGCCGTGAAAGCGCGCCTCCAGCCGCTCGACGCCGCCATCGTCGATGGAAACCCGCAGGCGATCGCTGAACAGCCCGCACGAACGTTCAAGACCGGCGGCGGTGCCGGGCGCTAAAGCGTCGGCTCTTTCGACCCCTCGCACGGAGTTTGCCGGCATGTTCGACACCAAGATCGTCCTCGTCGTCCGCGATGACCTCGCCACCTGGCAGAAGCTCAACGTCACCGCCTTCCTGACGAGCGGCATCGTCGCGCAAACGCCAACGATTATCGGCGAAGCCTACCGGGACGCGGCGGGCCATGTCTACAACCCGATGTCCATCCAGCCGATGGTGGTGCTGGTGGCCGACCAGGAAACGCTGCGCACCATCCACAAGCGGTCGCTGGATCGCGGCGTGACGACGTCGACCTATGTCGAGGAAATGTTCGCCACCGGCCACGACGCCGCCAACCGCGAGGTGTTCGCGACGTTCTCGCCGGAGGACGCGAGGCTGGTGGGGCTGGCGCTGCGGGCGGAGAAGAAGCTGGCCGACAAGATCACCAAGGGGGCGAAGATGCACCCGTGAGGGGAGCGCTTCATCAATAAGTTGTAGCCGTCACTGGCGCATGTTTCGAGCCTCACCATATGGTGAGCGGTGACAGTCAGGCATGCGCCAGAGGTATCGATGTATGAGAAGGACCCGTCCGGCTTCCATGAAGCCTTGGGTTTAGCGCGGTCCGCCGCACTGGAACACATCCGGGCTCCTCATCGCAACTTCGACTATGCGCCTTCGGGTGATGAGCCCGAGCAAGGCTCTGCCGGCCAACTCACCAAGGCTCCGGAGTTTTCCGATGGGCAGGAAACTGGCTCCAAGCGATCCCTTGGCGAAAAAATCATCGATGGCATTGGGTTCGGGCTGATTTACGGAATACTGAACGCCTTGTTTCCCAATTAGTGACTCGGCAACAGGCTGTGATGGCGCGCTGTTCGCGCAGCGTGCATAACAAGGCTGTTACAATCTGCTGGGCGTTTCCGAGGCGTAGATGGACCATAGCGACCCTTTCGGACTTTACCGCGCCCTCGATTTGACGCCGGCAGCCACGACCGAAGAGCTCAAGCGGGCTGTCAGATATCCCTTTTTCGTGCGTTCGGGGGACGAGTCCGACAAGCCGTTCGAGGAAGCTCTTCGCTTGGTTCCCATGGCCTATGACATCCTGAACGATCCGGCCCGCAAGGCCAATTACGACTGGTTCGCCCGCAACCCGCCCGAGGCGGACGGCGAAACCGACTGGGCTGACAAGTTCGATCTCAGGTCCATCGTCGACGGTCCGACCCATTGTTCCAGTTGCGGACGAGTGACGCCTTTGCCGCGCCATGTCCAGATCTCCGAGGTCACGAGATCGTTCAACGCTTACGCCCGCACGACACAGGAAGAAGGGCTGCTTTGCGCCGACTGCGCCAAGACCTTTACGCGGAAAAGCGCGCTCACGACGCTGTTTTTCGGCTTCCTGTCGAAGGGGGGACCTTACAAGGCCACCTGGAGCTGGTTGAAAAACGGCCAGCGCGGGCATCATCTCAAGGCGACCGACGAGCGATTGGCCTTGCACAACGCCCGTGCCTATCTGGAGCGGCGCGACGTCAAGCTGGCCTACGCCCTGGCCAGGATTGCCGCGAAGTCCAGGGATGAGGATGTTGCCGGTCAGTCGGCGGCGATCATGCGGGAAATCGAGGCGGCAGGGGGCGATTACTGGAACTACAAGTTGCCGGACCCCTGGGTCGTGCCGGCAGGCGAAAGGGCCGTCTATGCCATCCTGCCGTTCGCCATTGTGACGGCCTTTATCGCTTTCATCTACGGCTACGCTGCGCGGCAGAATGAGCGTGCCTTTCGTCCGGTCGAGGTAAACGGCGTCTCCATCCCGGTGTGCAGGGAACTGCCGCGAAATGGCGACATCCTGACGCGCCAGAGGCCCGGCGGCGGGGAGATTACCCTCAGGATCTGGAACAAGACCAACCAGAACGCCATCCTGAAGATCAGGGACGGTCAGTCAGGGACGGTGTTGGCCTCTGTTTTTGTTGCGTACCAGAACAGCTATGATTTCGAGGCTTTCACGGGGCGGGGCTATAGACTGCAATATGCCCTTGGCGACAGGTTGGACGCTTCTTGCAAGGAGATCATTGATCCGGATTGGGAAGCGGAGTTTCGAAAGATGGACGCGGAGTCATTTTATATTGAATATGGAAACAGGAATATTGACGCTTATCAGATAGAATATGGCAGCCACCGTGTTGGCCGTAGAATAACAAGCACGGAGTTCGACAAGCCCTGAGGCGGCTGGGACGGATGCCGGTGGGCAGTCTGCCGTCGTCTCGGTCGGTAAAGGGTTCTCTTTCCGAAATCACAGCCAACACTTCGGCGCAGTAACGAGATCGCAGCCCAACGGCCGGAGTTCCCAAAGGGCGATCCACCTGCAGGCGAGTTTCCGAGACCTGGATGAAAACGCACGACCCCTTTGGATACTATCGCCTGTTGGGCCTGCCTACGTGGGCTCCGATAAAGAGGATCAGGGAGGCCAGTCATAGCCCCCACTACATTCCCTCGGGCGATGAATCCGACAAGGCGTTCGCCGAGGCGTTTCGCCGAACGACCGAGGCCCACGAGGTTCTCAGCGATCCGGTGCGCCGGGCCAATTACGACTGGTTTGCCCGCAACCCGCCCGCTGAAGCCATCGAGCCCGACGGCTCGGTCCGCTACGATCTCAGCCTCATTCCCGACGGGCCGCTCCACTGCTTGCGGTGCGGCAAGGTCACGCTTCAGCCGCGTTACGTCACGCTCTCTCATGTCGTGGGGGGCGATTACGAGGACAGGATCGTCGATAAGACCGAGCTGCTTTGCGTGGCCTGCGCCGGGGTCGGAGGGCGGCTCAAGGCGGTTGCCTGGATGGCGGATGCTCTGCTCATGCCTTTTCTGGGGGTAAACAGTGCAGGTGCACGCCGCCGGTTTGGTTACTTTTTCTATGCGCTCTTCAAGGTCGTGCTCGGCAGAAAGCATGACCGGTTCACCGACGAAAAGCTGATCTTGCACAACGCCGGGGCCCTTCTGGCGCAAGGCGACAAGAAGACGGCCTATGGCCTGGCGAAACTTGTCCAGAAATCCCGGGACAAGGAGATCGCCGGAGCGGCGGCCGAGATCCTTCGCGCCATCTCGACCGCTGGCGGCTATTATCCGGGCTATGCGCTCAAGGATGATTGGGCGCGGTCGGACCGCAGGAAGCTGCTTTATCGGCTGATGGCAATCGCCGTGCCGGTGCTGATCGTCGCCCTTATGTATGCCAGCGACGTGCGAAGGGCCGCGCGTGAGCGTGAGGCCCTTGCAGCGAGGGGCGAGGCTACGTTCTGCGAGTATCCGCCAGAGACGAGCACTATTCTGACGCGCCGGGCGAGCGCGCAGGGTGACCTCACCTTGCGGATCAGGAACGCAACCGGCCGCAAGGCCATCGTCAAGGTCAGAGACCGGAACTCGGCGCTTGTCGCCACGCTCTTCCTGAGGGGAGAGGACAGCATCGACCTCTCGGGTTTGCCGGGCGGCAACTACCGTATCCAGTTTGCCACGGGTGTCACACTCGACCCGACCTGCAAGGCCCTATTGGATGCCAGCGCGATTTTCGAGCTGAACCCCTACAACAAGCGGGTCATCTCGTCCTTTTCCACCGGCCGGGAAATCATCGGCTATGACCTTGAGACCGATATCCCCACCCATCGCCGGCTGTCTCAGGCGGAGTTCGAGCGAGGCGATTAGTCGGTCACCGCATATGAAGTCACGCCAAGGTGCCTTCTGCTTGGTACAACGTCTTGCCATTTGGCGTGATACGCCTATATTCATGTCAAATGACAGGGCGGACCGTGATGCTGCAACCCATCGAAGCCACGCCGATCGAGCGGGCTGAAAGCACCGCCATCACCGACGCGGAAGCGGCGGCGTTGGCGCGGGCGACGGTCAACCTTTTCAGGGCTTGGAAGCTGACGGACGTCGAGGCGACGACGCTTCTAGGTGGCATGTCGGCGCGCACATGGGCGCGCTGGAAGGACGGCAGCATCGGGCGGATCGACCGCGATCTCCGCATGCGGATGGCGCATCTGATGGGCATCCACAAGGGCTTGCGCTACCTCTTCAAGGAGCCGGCGCGCGGCTATGAATGGGTGCGAAAGCCCAACGATACCTTCGATGGTCGGTCGGCGCTGGACCTGATGCTGCGCGGCGAGCTGTCGGATCTTCAGGACATGCGCGCCTATCTCGACGCCGAGCGGGGCGCGTGATGACCGGCGTGACGGGGGTGGTCCGGCGGCGGGTGGCGTGGCCGAGGACCTACCGCATCATCCGCTCGATCCATCCGCCGATCGACCTGTTCGAGGATATCGCCGACCCGCGCGACTGGGAGGCGCTCGCCGCCGTCGAGGAGAAGACCAATCCGCGTGTACACGGTGTGATCGGCGATCTTGCCAAGGTGCCGAAACACCGGCGCGTCGGCGGCGCCGGCGCCAGCTATCTGATGGCCCCTTTCGTCCATTGCTCGCCGCTTCGCCCCGGCCGCTTCACCGACGGCAGCTATGGCCTCTATTACGCCGGCGACAGCGAAGACGTGGCGATCGCCGAGACCATCCACCACCATCAGCGCTTCATGGCGGCGACGCGCGAAGCGCCGGGCTGGACCTCGGATTTCCGCGTGCTGGTGGGGGCGGTCGATGCCGACCTCGACGACGTCGGCGCCGTGCCGGGCGCGCTCGACCCCGACGACTACACCGCCTCGCAGGCTCTGGGCCGCGCGTTGCGCGCCGCCGGCAGCGACGGCGTGGTCTACCCGAGCGTGCGGCGGGCCGGCGGTTGGTGCATCGGCATCTTCTGGCCGGATGTGATCCCCATCCCGGTGCAGGGCGCCCACTACTGCTACCACTGGAACGGCGCACGGGTGGATTTCGTCAAGCGCTACGAGGCGGACGGAGCGAACGCGGTGTTCGAGGTGGTTTAGAGCGCTGTTCGATCTGACTGAATCAGATCGGCGCTCCAAGATTTTGTTCCTGAAGCATCATCTTGTCGATCCTCGTTTCACTCCGGTCGGATGATGCTCTAAACTCGTTCTTCGCAACTTTCGCTATATGATCGCGGTTCTCGCCAGAAGGAAGTCTTGGGGGGCGACGGTCGCCCGATCCCGTGCTGGTGGGCATGAAGATCCGGAGTGTCGACGGGGTGCGGCTGTGTCCTTGATGTCTGTTCTGAGCCGCAATGCCTGGCTCGTCGTGTTTCTGGTCCTGTCGCCCGGCTCGGCCTCGGCCATGGCGTCGGAGTTCTACGATAACGACATAACCTATTATGGCAACGACAACTGGACTGTCGCGGTCAATCTGGCGCGCAAGTCGTGCTACATGTCCAATCTTTATGAGCACAGGTTTAGGGTTCTGCTTGGAACGGATCGCAGCGGCGGCGAGACGTCCTACGATTTCCTGTTCATCGACACGTCATGGACGTATGAGGCGGGCAAGACGTATGAGGTGATCACCAAGTTTGGCGAGCATCCTGCTTGGGCGAGTGACGGCATTGGCCTGAGTGACTATTATTCGGGTGGGATAGCCGTTGAGCATGTCAAGGCGGAAGCGGTGGAGGAGTTTGTTGCCGCGCCATCTTTCACTTTGGAGATCGCTGACCGCGACTATGGCAGCTTCAGCTTGGGTAAGGCCCGGAATGCATTCGCCAAGATGGTCGAGTGCAGCCAAGGCATTGAGACCGGACGCATTTCGCTGGTGTCGGTTGCCAAGGGGTACGGGGCAGATGTCCCCTGGCGGTCGCCGCCGACACCACCGGTGGTTTCCTCGCCCGATCCGACACCGAAGGAGGACGAAGGCAAACGCGGTGATGTTCTGACCGGCGGCGCAGAGGATGGCTCGTCCTTTGGAAACGGCAAGGAATCCATCCCGGCATCCACCGCGCTCGGCGAAGACTATTACGCCAGTGACAGGATATACGCCAAGGAGGGCAACTGGTGGGTTTGGGTCACGCGAGCCCGAAAATCCTGTTCCATGGCTGCCACCTTTGCGGGCGACGCCGAAATCACGGTCGGTGGCGACCATCGTGGTGGCAAGCTGGCTTACTTCTTTCTGTTCTCCAAGGCGTCATGGGACTACGAGCAGGGGAAAGACTATGAGGTGACCGTCGAATACGATGGACACAGCACGTGGGCTGGCGATGGGGTCGGCGTGGTGCACACAGGGCAGAATGGTGTTGCTCTCGAGGGTGTCCATGCGGAGGCCGTCGATGAGTTCGCCGCTGCGAGGACTCTCGGCCTGAAGATCGGCAGTCGCGAACACGGCGTGTTCGACATCAGCGGCAGCCGGGCGGGCATTGCCAAGTTGCGCGAGTGCATGGCGGCGGTGGATGACGGGCGCATTTCACTGGAGGCAGGCGTCCTCGGCGGTGGGCCGGACTTCCTGTCTCCGCCGACGCCCGCTCCGACCCCGAAAGAGGACGAAGCCCGGCCCAATGATGCGCCACGCGGCAGGGGCAAGGGCGGACCGGTGCCCGGCAAGGGCAAGGAGCCCGTCGTGGTGAGCGGTTCCGGCTTCTTCGTCGACAAGGCCGGCTACCTGCTGACCAACGCCCATGTGGTCGAGGGCTGCGGCACCGCCAGGCTGCGGTTCGAAGGGCGCACCGAGCCAGCCATTATCGTCGCGCGGGAGAGAGACCATGACCTCGCTCTCCTGAAAATGCGCGGGCGAAGCCCCGCCTTCGCGACGTTCCGTGGCGGGCCGTCGATCCGCCTGGGCGAATCCGTGGTCGTGTTCGGCTATCCCCTTTCGGGCTACCTGTCGAAAAGCGGCAACCTCTCGACCGGTCTCGTGGCCTCGCTGGCAGGTGTCGAGGACAACGAGGCGGAGATGCAGATTTCGGCCCCCGTTCAGAGTGGCAACAGTGGCGGTCCGGTGGTCGACCAGTCGGGCCATGTCGTCGGCGTCGTCGTCGCCAAGTCGAACACGACGACCGTCGACGACGACTATGTCGAGGTGATCCAGAACGCCAACTTCGCCATCAAGGCCGACGTGGCCAAGGCTTTCCTCGATGACAGGGGCGTCGCTTACGAAACCGAAGCGCCAGGCGAGGAGCTGAAGACGCCGGACGTGGCGGATATCGCGCGCGCCTTCAGCGCCCAGGTGATCTGCGAGTTGAGCGAGTAGGGCCGGCTTCCGCCTCTTGTGCCTTGCGGGCAGTTCCTGTTGAACTTGCCATTCGTCAAATCGCGGGTGTGTCATGGCCGTCTGTTTCCTTCCCTCCCCAGGGCAACTCCAGCAAGGGTTGGGGCGCCTCTGGCGTCGGGCGCTGCGCGGATACGGCGCGGCGCGGCGCTTCGTCTGGCTCCCGGCTCTTCTGGCGCTGGTGTGTGGGCCGGCTCTCGCTCTCGATGCCGACTATTACAAGACCCGCAGCACCGCCTTTGCCGAGGGCGACCACTGGAAGGTCACCGTCAACCTCGCCCGCAAGTCCTGCCTGTTGACGATGGACTACCTGGATGACTCGGTGGTCAAGGTGGGCGGCGACAACACGGGCGACCGGCCGAGCTATTTCTTCCTCTACGGCAACCCCCACCTGACCTTCGAGGCGGGCGAGGACTTCGAGGTGGTGGTCGACTACGGCGGCGACAGCGCCTGGTCGGGCGAGGGTGTCGGCGTGGTGGGGGAGGGCCTGAGCGGTGTCGCCGTCGAGCGCGTCAAGGCTGCCTTCCTCGACGACTTCGCCGCCGCCGAGGCGCTCGATCTGACGATCGACGGGCTCGATTATGGCGCGTTCGCGCTGACCGATGGGCGGACGGGCGTCGCCAGGTTGCGCGAGTGCTTCCAGTCCATCGACGACGTCCGCAAATCGGTGGAGGAGCTCAACCGGGCGCTCGAGGGCGACGACAGCAGGCCGACCGCCCGCCCTGACGACGGCGCCGAGGACGTCACCTATTCCACCGGCACGGGCTTTTTCGTCAACGGCGACGGCTATCTCCTCACCAACGCCCATGTCGTGGAAGGCTGCGGGGCGGCGGAGGTCCGGCGCGACGGCGGCGTGCTGGAGCCGGCGACCATCGTGGCGCGGGACGAGGCGGGCGATCTCGCCCTTCTGAGGATCGAGGAGGACAATCTGCCCTTCGGCGCCTTCCGCGGAGCGCCTCCGATCCGCCTCGGCGACACCGTCGTGGTGTTCGGCTATCCCCTGACCGACTACCTGTCGAAGACCGGCAACCTCGCCACCGGCCTCGTCGCCTCGCTGGCCGGCGCCGGCGACGACGAAACGCAGATGCAGATCTCGGCGCCGGTGCAGAGCGGCAACAGCGGCGGCGCGGTGGTCGACCAGTCGGGCCGCATCGTCGGCATCGTCGTCGCCAAGTCGAACATCCAGAGCTATGAAGACGACGACGACATCGAGGTGATCCAGAACGTCAACTTCGCCATCAAGGCCGGCGAGGCGCGGGATTTCCTCGACGCGCACAAGGTCCGCTACACCGTGGAGCCGCCGGGCGAGGAGATGAAGACCCCCGACGTGGCCGAGATCGCCCGCAAGTTCAGCGCCCAGGTGGTGTGCGAGGTGAGGAAATGACCGCGTCGCCGGGTCTGTTGGCTCGGCTGCGTGTGCTTACAGGGTTGGCGTCATCGCCGAGGGTGAGAACATGACGCCGTCTCCTGTTGCCGCCGCTCTCGCCCATGTCCGCGACCGGTCGCAGGGCGGACCGCTGCCCGGGCCTGCGACCGTCACCATCAACTTCCACCCGGATGCGCTCCACGATGGGCGGTGGGTGATCGAGGCGCTGGCGGAGGAGGGCGTCTATCGCTCGCAGTTCGAGACCGGCATCAGCAACGGCGGGCTGACGGCTCATCCGGGCGGCGAGCGCTGGCTGTGGGAGCAGGATATTTTCGGCGGCGCCTATGATGTGGCCGACCCGGCGATGCGGCCGAAATATGGGGCGCTCAACTACCTTCAGCGGGCCGTGGGCGGCTCGCCGCGCTTCGGCTCGGCCCATCTGAGGCTGCGGCCTCATGTGCTGGAGCGGACCACCTTCTGCTACCCCGACAGTTGCTACAGCCCGGCCCATTTCGGCGTTGCCGACCGCATGGGGCTGGTGGCGCTGGCCGACGAGCGGCGGGCGTCGACGGACGTGCTCGACGACTATGTCGAGGCGCACGTCCACGGGCCGCTCACCCTCGGCAAGGACGTCGAGGCGCTGGTGCTCGACGCCAGCTATCGCGGCACGGAGATCGAGGCCGTCGCCGGAACGCTCGCCTGCCCGGTGGAGTGGCACCCCGGCTTTCGCATGCCGGCGGCGCGATTGGCCGATTGCGCCGCCTATCGCGGCCAGGCGTTCGCCGACCTCGCGGCGTCACTGATGACCGACGGCATCCTGACCCCACGAGCCATCGGCCTCGCCCGCCGCGATGGCCGCGCCGACTGGCAGTCGCTGAAGCGCGTCTGGCATTGCGTGGCGCGGTTCGGCAGCCCGGCGGAGTAGGGGATCTCCGCCGAGCGGGCCGTCACCCATCCAGCAGCGTCGTGCCATAGGAGTTGTCGACGGCGCAGAGCCAGCGGCCGGTGTCCGACTTGCGGAAGACGTAGGTGGCGCGGCGGACGATGGGGTCAGGCTGGCCGTCGACGTCGAGCAGCGTTTCCATCAGCACCAGGGCGGTGTCGGCGCCCTCGATCACCTCCATGCGGCCCTGGCGGACCTTCATGGTGTTCTTGAAGTGGGCGGCGATGGCCACGAAGGCCTTGCGGATGGCGGGCTTGCCGGTGGCGACCATGCCGGGCTTGATCACCAGCGCGGCGTCTTCGGCGTAGAAGTCCATCAGGGCATCGAAATCCTCGGCGGTGATCGCCCGGTCGGCCGCTTCGATCAGCTGTTTCAGGTCGTGGTCGGACATGGTCGTCTTCCAGTTAGAGCATCATCCGACCGGAGTGAAACGAGGGTCGACAAGATGATGCTTCAGAAACAAAGGCTTAGAGCGGCGATCTGATTCAGTCAGATCGAACAGCGCTCTAAGGCCCGGAGACGGCATGAAAAAACCCGCCTCGCGGGCGGGTTGCTTGCAAAGGACAAGTCGCTACGCCCACCGTTACTCGATGGTGCGAATAATCGACAGGGCGGGGGCGCGGCGGTTGTCCATGGGGGGATAGGTAGCACGGACCGGCGCCCGGCTCAATCCCGCGCGCCGAGCGCCAGCCGGCAGGCCAGCCCGGTGAACACCGTTGCCAGCAGATACTGCGGCAATCTCGGAAAGCGGCGCATGGCGGACAGGCGCGCCCGGATGTGGCCGCCGAGCAGGATGACCGTGCCGTTCACCAGGAAGCCGATGGCGTTGAGCACGGTCGCCAGCAGGACCATTTGCAGGAGAACGGCGCCGCTGGCCGGGTCGACGAACTGCGGGAAGAGGGCCAGAACGAACAGCGCCATCTTCGGGTTGAGGAGGTTGGTGGCGAGCCCTTCGGCGAAGATCTGCCGGCTCGAGAGGCGCCTCAGCGCTGCCGACGGGGAGAAGGCGGAGCCTTGCGAGCGGAGGGTCTTGTAGGCGAGGAAGAGCAGATAGCAGCAGCCGGCCCAGCGCACCGCCTCGTAGGCGGCGGGCACGTTGACGAACAGCTGCGACAGCCCCAGCCCCGCCGCGATGGCATGGCAATAGGTGCCGACGGCTATGCCCGCATAGGTGAGAAAGCCGGCGGATCGCCCCTGGCTGACGCTGCGCGAGGCGATCAGCAGCATGTCGGGGCCGGGCGTCGCGGTCAGCACCAGCGAGGCGGCGGCAAAGAGCGTGAGTGTCGAGAGGTCCGGCATTGATCTTCCTTCTTGGAATGGAGCCGGAGTTCCCGTTTATCATCGCCGCGCCGGCTGGCAACCCGATTCTGATAATTTGCGGAAAGGAGTCCGCTTTTTTGATGAGAGGCGCCCGGCTCGATCGGGCCGGCGCGCCCGGCGTGCTTAACCCACGGCGCGGCGGCAGGCGTGGGTTTCGTGTCGGCCCTTCAGCGGGCAGGCGTGCGGTTGTTCGCCGATGGCGGCGAACAGGGCGGCGTCCTCGCCGAGGTCGGCATTGGGCGTGGTCAGCAGCGTGTCGCCGTAGAACAGCGAGTTGGCGCCGGCTACCAGGCAAAGGATCTGCGCCTCGCGCCCCAATGCCGAGCGGCCGGCCGACAGCCGCACGGTGGAAGCGGGCAGCACCAGGCGGGTGGTGGCCACCATGCGCACCAGCTCCAGCGGGTCGATGGGCGGCCGGTCGGCGAGTGGCGTGCCCTTGACCGGCACCAGCGCGTTGATCGGCACGCTTTCGGGGTGCGGGGCCATGGCCGAGAGCACGGCCAGCATGGAGGCGCGGTCGCGCACCGTTTCGCCCATGCCGATGATGCCGCCGCAGCAGAGATCGACGCCATAGGCGCGCACGGTGGCCAGCGTCGCCAGCCGGTCCTCGTAGGTGCGGGTGGTGACGATCTCGCCGTAGAACTCCGGGCTGGTGTCGAGGTTGTGGTTGTAGGCGGTGAGGCCGGCCGCCGCGAGGCGCTCGGCCTGATGCGGTTTCAGCATTCCCAGGGTGACGCAGGCCTCCATGCCCAGGGCGCGGACGCCCTTGACCATGTCGATGACGGCGTCGAACTCGGCGCCGTCGCGCACCTCTCGCCAGGCGGCGCCCATGCAGAAGCGCTCGGCGCCAGCCGCCTGCGCCGTCTCGGCCATGGCGATCACCTTGGCCGGGTCCATCAGCCGATCCTTGGTGAGCGCCACCTCGCGGTGGTGGGCCGACTGCGGGCAATAGCCGCAGTTTTCCGGGCAGCCGCCAGTCTTGATGGAGAGGAGGCTGGCCTTCTGCACCCGGTTGGGGTCGTGGTGCGCCCGGTGAACGGCGTTGGCCCGGCCGATCAGCTCCAACAGCGGCAGCTCGTGCAGGGCGGCGATTTCGTCCACCGTCCAGTCGTGGCGGAGGGTTCCGTCGGCGGCGGTCACTGGCCGATCCCCCTGAAGCGGGCGATGAGGCCGGGCACCAGCGCCGAGGCGGTCGCGACGAGGGCGATCTTGATCAGGTCGCCCGGCAGGAAGGGCGCAAGGCCAAGGGCGATCAGCCGCTCGGCCGGCACGTAGGCGGCAAGCCAGACGAGGCCGAAGCCGTAGATCGGCGCCAGTCCGGCCAGCATGGAGAAAAGCCGCCCCATCGGGCCGCGCCCGGCCGCCAGCGCGCCGACCAGCCCGGACGCGATGAGGTAGCCGAGGAGATAACCGCCGGTCGGTCCGGCCATGTAGGCAAGGCCCAGCCCGCGCTCGGGCGAGCCGGAGAAGACCGGCAGACCGGCGGCGCCGGCGGCGAGATAGGCGAGGAAGATCGCCATGGCGCGGCGCGGGCCGAAGGCGACGGCGAAGGCCATGACGGCCATGGTGTGCAGCGTCATCGGCACCGGCCAGAAGGGGATCTGAACCTTGGCGGCCAGCGTCATCAGCGCCGCGCCGGCAACGATGGCCAGTGCCGCGCGGGCGACTTGCGCGCGGCGACTTACAGCGTGGCTTTCGATGCTGCTTTCAGGCCGGCTCACAGGGGCATCGCTCACTCTGTTTCTCCTTCAGCAAAATTATAGATAATTCAGAGAATCTATCGCTAAATGAGTCCACAGATATACGATCTTGGCAAGGGCCAAGCGTGAAGCGTCGGTGGAATGGTGGTGAGGGCGGCCGAAAAGCCGGCTATTTCGGCCGTTTCTGGCCGATCGTCTGGACGTGCCGGGTGAGCACGGCGGCGGCCAGATCGGCCTGTCCGGCCCTGAGGGCGTCGAGAATGGCGCGGTGGTCGCGGTCGGTGGGGGCTTCCCACTCGGCCCGCCAGCCGGAGAACAGGAAGCGGGCGCTGGCGACCTGCAGGTCGTCGATGGCCTTGAGAAGGCGCGGCATGCCGCAGGGCGTCAGGATGATGCGGTGAAAGGTGCGGTTGGCCTCTTCCCAGGCGTAGACGTCGGGCGCCCGGTCGCCGGCCCGGTTGGCCTCTTCCGCCTTGTCGAGAATGGCTTTCGTCATATGCGGGAAGGCCTTGCGCAGCGCCAGCGCCTCCAGCGCCGCCCGGATTTCGGCCACCTCGCGCACCTCTTCCAGCGTGAAGCCGGCCACCCGTACGCCCCGGCGCGGCTCGCTCACCACCAGCCCCTGCGATTCCAAGAGGCGAAACGCCTCGCGCACCGGCACGTGGCTGGCCCCGAACTCCTCGGCCACATGGTCCTGTCGAAGGCGGCTCCCGGCCTCGATCGCCCCGGAAATGATCCGGTCGGCCAGCGTCTTGCTGATCCGCGTGGAAATGGTGTCCGATTTCGCCGTGCTCATGAATTATAGATAATTGAGGGGCGGGGACGTGTCGAGGGGGAGGCTGGGTGCGGTCGAAGGTGGCGGGCCGTCAGCGTGATATCGGCGGCTCGCCCTTTTCGGCCCGAGGTCCACCTTGCATTCGCACACGAATGCTAGCGGCCTTCGCGCAGGATCTCGGGCAGGTAGGGGCACGACGCCTGTATCGGCCAGTCATGGCGCAACTCCGGAGGGACGTGGCGCGCTATTTTTGCCAAACGGGCACGCGCCGTAACAAGGCAATCAATTTTGGGCCGGGAGCGGGGGGAGTGTCGAGGGCGGCGAGGAAAGCGTCATAGTGCGACGGCTCCAATGCATACGCCCGCTCGCTATATGGAGCGTCGTCTGCCGGGAATGGCGCGTTGGCACGATCAACGGGAAATGAGGCCGGTGTCTTTGACATGCCAGCAGTATCCCGCTGGTCAACTCGGGCGTCAATCACTGGTCGCCCGAGAAAGATATGCGGCCCGCCTCTCCGCCCAGCACCCTCACGCCCCGTCGATGCGGATGTAGTCGGCCACGAACTGGAACGGCTTTTCCTTGCTGGCCTTGGTCAGGCGGATGTGGACGCCGTATTGGCTGAGGACTTTGGAGAGGTCGACGGTCTGGTCGACTTCGAACAGGTTGTCCTTGTGCGGGCGGGCCCAGTCCTGCACCAGCGCCAGCGCGCGGGCCTTGGCGGCGTTGGCGTCTTCGGCGACGATCAGCACGTTCTTGTGCAGTTCGGTGAACTCGGCCGGATCGTAGCCGCCGAGGTTGACGAAGAACAGGCGGTCGGTCGTCGCCTCGGGCGCGTCGGTGGTGAGCGTTACGTCATGGCCGTCGGCCTGTTCGACGGCGCCCCAGCAGTCGACGTGCAGCTTGGCCTGGTCGCCCCACCACTGCGCCCGGAGGTCGGCGTAGCAATCCTCCGGCGTGTCGCCGACCGAAAAGCGGATGTCGTGCAGCTCGACGTTCGAGTTGCGGAAGTTTCCGCCCAGCTGGAACATGAAGAGTTTCAACGCAATCTCCCTGGGATGATGATGGGCTCCGTATCACCCCAGGGGTTGCCAATTGGTGTCAGCAGAGGCGGACAGCCGCGCCTCAATCGCAGGCGAAGGCCGTCTGTCCCAGGTCGGTCAGGCGCTTGAACACCTCGTCGCCGGCAGCGTTCAGCGTCACGAGGTGGGCGATGGCGTCCTTGGCGCGGCCGGCTTCGAACAGCTTCAGGGTCTCGGCCGCCTCCTGGTGAACGCGGGCGTGCGGGGCTTCGATGGCGCGGAACTCGGCCGTGCCCTTGATCTTGGGGTCGGTCACCTTGTCGTACCAGAGGCCGAGGCGGCAGCAATGGTGGTCGGGCAGCCTGGCGCTTTGCAGGCTGTCGTAGCCCAAGAGCGTGTCGATGACCTTCTTCTTGAACAGCACGTGGTCGATCTTGGCGATTTCCAGGAGCAGTGCCGAGTTGGTGGCGTCGGTGAACAGGCGGGTCGATTCCTCGGTGTTGCGCTTGTTGCTGGCCTCGATCTTGTCGGCCATCTGCTTCAGGAGATCCTGGTTGTGCTTGGCGAGGAAGGCGGCGGCGTCGACGGCGGTGGCGATCTCGGCGCTGGCGGCCTGCTGTTCCTCCAGCACGGCGGCGATGGAATCGATGCGCGTCAGCACCGCGCCGACGCGGTCGCCGATGACGCCCATGGAGGCCGACACCTCGTCGATCACCGTCTCGCCGGAGCTGACGGCGGTGTTGGTGTGGCCCATGGCCGCCGTCATGCCCTCGATGACGTGGCGCATGCTTTCGATGCGGGCGTTGATGTTCTCGGTGGCGCTGGCGGTCTGGTTGGCCAGCACCTTCACCTCGGAGGCGACGACGGCGAAGCCCTTGCCGGCCTCGCCGGCGCGCGCCGCCTCGATGGTGGCGTTGAGCGCCAGGAGGTTGGTCTGGCTGGCGATGGTGTCGATGACGCTCAGCGTCTCGGCGATCTGGTCGAAGGCCGCTTCCAGCTCGGTGACCTTGGTCCGGGTGTCCATCGTGGTGGCGCTGATGTTGCCCATGGCGCCGCGCAGCTTCTCCACCGCGTTGGCGGACTGGACGGCGGCGTCGGAGGCGTTGCGCGATTCACCCAGCGCCTCGTGGCTGGCGCGGGAGATCTCGCCGATGGAGGCGACCATCTCGGCGGTGGAGCTGGCCATGGCCTGCGAGGACTTGGTCAGGTCGTCCATGTTGTAGGCAAGGCCCGACAGCTCCACGGCGATGGCGTTGACGTCGGAAATGGTGGTGGCGAGGCGACCGATGGTGTTGCGCGTGTAGCAACCCTCCAGGGCCTCGGTCTCGACGCGGCGGGCGCGCTCGGCCTCGGCGCGCTCCAGCGCCTTGGTCACGCGGGCGTAGGCGAGGCAAAGCTCGGAGGCGGCGCTCGCCCGGCCGAAGGACAGGGCGGAGCGGCGCATCAGCGCGGGCAGGGCGGCGGCCATATGCGCTTCCACGGCGGCGGCGAGGGCGACGGGGTCGGCGCCCCCGGCGATCAGGCTGGCGATGCGGCCGTCGGGCTCCTTGGCCTCGAACAGTCCGACCACGGCGGCGGCGAGATCGGTTGACGCGGACGAGGTCGCTCGCCCGGCAGGGGACGAAAGCGCGGGGGAAGGGGCCATGGTGGCCGAAGCGGACGGGGTCGCCATGCAAAGTCTCCAGATAGGTCCGGAAACTCTGCTGGCGAAAGGGTTAACGGAGCGTGGAGGGGATCGTAGCCGAGTAAACAAATTTCATAAGCAAAACATTTGTTACCTTTGAAAGTATAGTTTACGGCCCGCCTGATGGCTGGGGAAAGGTGCTCTCCGCGGTTGCTGGCTGGGTGGTGTGTTCAGCATCGCTTGGGCTGTACGACCTCCGTCGCCTCAATCCACGGTAGATTTTTGCTTGTGTAGTAATTCCAAGTCTGTACTGGTTTACCCATAGTTTTTCGGGGGGCGATCTCTTGTCCGTTGGAAAGGCAACCCATTGGTTTGTCTTGGCGTGTGACAGTTATGTGTAGTTCGTCTTCACGGAGAATTAGGGAATCGCGCGCGATGGTGCTTCATGCAAAGAAATTTGGGGGCATCCATGAGCCGACTGTCGGTCAATCTCATTCTGAAGGCAGTTGTCGGGCTTCTGCTCGGGGTCATTCTGGTTCAGTTTTCCTTGGGGGCGTGGCAGTCCTGGAAGCATGTGACCAATAGCGAGCGCATCGAGTCGGTGGCGCGGGCCACCGCCGCCATGTTCGATGCCTTGCCGAACCTTCGGGTCGACCGCAGCAATACCATGCGCGCCCTGTCGGCGTCCGGAGACGAGGCGGCGGCCTACATCGAGCGTACGGAAAACGCGCGCAAGCTGGAGATGGCGGCCATCGAGGAGGCCATCGGGCTTCTGAGGGGCTCCAAGATCACCGATGCCGACAAGCTGGCCGACAAGCTGGAGGCAGAGACCGCCGCGCTGAAGGCGGCGCAGGCCAAGACGTCCGAAGCCTTCCGTCTGCCGAAGGACAGCCGTCCGGCCGATGCCGGCGCCGCCTATTCCGACCTCGCCTCGGCGATGATCGACAGGCTGAGCGAAGTGTCGGCGGATATCTCCCACGACGTGCGCTTCCTCAACGGCTGGACCGATCGGCTGCTTGACGTCAAGAGCCAGGCCTGGGCGCTGCGCGATGCGGCGGGCGATGCATCCGTCATTACCGGCGGTGCGCTGGGTCCGAAGGGGGCGTCTCAGGAAGCGTTCGAGGCCTATCTTTCCAACATGGCCACCGCCAGGGCGGCCTGGGCCACCATCAGGGACCAGGTCGGCGGGCTGGACCTGCCGCGCGGCCTCGCCGATGCGCTGGCCAAGGCCGACAGCGAGTATTTCAAGTCCGGCGTCATCGAACAGCAGGCCGACATTCTCGCCAAGGTGATGGCCGGCGCCAAGGTGGAGATGCAGCCGATCGACTGGAGCAAGGGCAACCAGCCGCGCCTCGAAGCGCTGCTCGGCATCGCCACGGCGGCCATCGAAGCGGCGAAAGCCAACGCCGCGGATGAACGCATCCAGGCCTTCGCCACCTTCTGGATGCAGGTTGCCTTCCTCATAGGCGCGTTGCTGTTCGCCGCCGCCGTCGTCGCTCTCGTGCAGGGCCGCGTGGTTCGTCCGCTCGGGGTGATCCGTGACCGGATGATGGCCCTCGCCAATGGCCGCTTCGAGACCGAAGCGCCCTATACCGATCGTCACGATGAAATCGGCGCCCTCGGCAAGACCATGGCCGTGTTCCGCGACAACATGCTGGAGACCGAGCGGCTGCGCGCCGAGCGGGCCGACCAGGAACGTCTCGCGGCCGAACAGCGGCGGGCCGACATGCACGCGCTGGCCGATCAGTTCGACCACGCGGTGGGCGGCATCGTCGAGATGGTCGCCTCGGCGGCCACCGAGCTGCAGGCGTCGGCAAGGTCGCTGACCGCGTCGGCCGAGGCGACGCAGGGCCAGTCGGCCACCGTCGCCGCCGCCTCGGAACAGGCCTCGGCCAACGTGGCGTCGGTCGCCTCGGCGACCGAGGAGCTGTCGTCGTCGGTGGTGGAGATTTCCCGTCAGGTCGGCAAGTCGTCCGAGATCGCCACGCGCGCCGTCTCGGAGGCCGAGCACACCAATCAGCAGGTGCAGGGGCTGGCGGCGGCGGCCGAGAAGATCGGCAACGTGGTCGACCTCATCAACACCATCGCCGGGCAGACCAATCTTCTGGCGCTGAATGCCACCATCGAAGCGGCGCGGGCGGGCGAAGCCGGCAAGGGCTTTGCCGTCGTCGCGGCCGAGGTGAAACAGCTCGCCGACCAGACCGCCAAGGCGACGGCCGAGATCGGCGCCCAGGTCGCCGCCATCCAGGCGGCCACCACGGAAGCCGCCACCGCCATCCAGGGGATCGGCGGCACCATCGAAACCATGAGCGACATCGCCGCCTCGATCGCCGAAGCCGTCGACGGGCAGGGCGCGGCGACGACGGAAATCGCCCGCAACGTGCAGCAGGCGTCGATCGGCACCACCAGCGTTTCCGAAAGCATCACCAGCGTCACGGTGGCGGCCGGCGAGTCCAGCACCGCTTCGGTGCAGGTGCTCTCGGCAGCCTCCGAGCTCAGCCGGCAGGCGGAAACGCTGCAGCTGGAGGTCGACAAGTTCCTCGGCACGGTGCGCGCCGCCTGATCGGGGGCGCGTCAGCGCATTTCGAACAGTTCCTGGTGGAAGTCGCTTGGCGACAGGCCGGTCGCCACCAGGTCCTTGCGCAGGCTGTCGCCGAAATCGGCCGGGCCGCAGAACCAGACGCTGGCCGCGTTCCAGTCGGGCACGGCATCCATGATCTTGCGGGCGTCGAGGCGACCGTCGCGGGCGCTGATCCAGACGTGGAGCCGGACGCCGGCGTTCGCGGCGTCGGCGCGGAGGTGGGCGAGGGCGTCGTCGGACACGTCGCGCGTGGCGTGGAACAGGTCGACGGCGGGGCCTGAGGGATTGCCGGCGCGTTCGCGCAGCTTGGCGACGAAGGGCGTGATGCCGATGCCGGCGCCGACCCAGATCTGGCGCGGCTTGCCGTCGTCGAAGGTGAAGCGGCCGTAGGGGCCCTCGATGCGGGCGCAGGCGCCGTCGCGGAAGGTGCGGCGGAGGTCGGCGGTGAAGTCGCCCAGCTCCTTGACGATGAAGCCGATGCGGCGGGTGGCCGGGTTCCAGACGGTGGCCAGCGTGAAGGGGTGGGCGCCTTCCTTGGCGTCGGTGGTGACGAAGGCGAACTGGCCGGCGCGGTGGCCTTTCCAGTCGTCGCCGACCTCAAGCTCGACCTCCAGCGCCTTCACCTCCGGGAAATAGCGCGTGCCGACGACGCGCGCCTCGGTGCCGGGGGCGCCACGAAAATGGCGGACGATCAGGTCGAGGGCGGCGGCGGTGCCGGCGGCCGACAGCGCCAGGGTGGCCCAGCCGAAGGGCGTCGGCCACAGTTCCGGCCGCATCAGCACCAGCGAGTGAAAGGCGAAGAAGACGAACAGGCCGGCCATCGCCAGGTGGCAGCGGCGGAAGAAGCAATAGGGAACGAGCCGGGCGAGCGCCACGGCGACCATCACGATCATCACCACCAGCAGCGGTTCGGCGAGGCCGCGCGCCGGGCCGGCCAGGGCGGGGAACAGCGTGTCGGCGCCGCCGGTCCAGCCGAGCGCGCCATAGCGGTGGTGGCCGCCCCGGATCAGCCAGTGGACGAGGGCGGCGAAGAGCGCGCCGATGCCCAGCCACTTGTGCAGCCGGTACATCTTGTCGAGCCCGCCCATGCTCGGCTCCATCCAGCGGGGGCGGGTGGCCAGGATCAGGGCGAAGGCCATCATGCCGAGAGACAGCAGACCGGTGAGCTGGGTGAAGCCGCCGCCGGAGCCGACCCCGTTCGCCACGCCGGCGACGCTGACGACGAACAGCCCGAGAAGCGCGAGGTTGAACAGCCCCACGGTGGCGGAAATCTTGCTCATCGCTGCCTCCGAAGACGAACGGCCGCCGACCGGATCGTCCAGCCCAAGGCCGACACGCCAGTTGTCGCGACAGGACAAGATGTAGTGTCAATCTCCCGTGTCGTCTGTATCGAAGTGTACAAAGCTGTAATGGGGTGTCGCGCCGTATTGGGCGCGAGTTATAAACCTGAATTCTATGTTAAACTTGGAATCGTGTTGTGTTCGATGAGTATATTCTGCGCTTCGCGTCAGGTTAAACGTTGGGGCGTCAGTCGGTCATGCGCTCGATGGTGACGGGCACGGAACCGGCGCGCCCGATGTGCCTCAGACCCGAGGTGATCCGGCCGAGTTTGACGAGGCCCCGCGAATGGCTGAAATCCCGGATGAAGATCGCGAGGTTGCCCCAGGGCGCGTAGTAGGCGATGTCGCCGACGACGGGCGTCATGCCGGGCGGACTGCCCTCGGTGGAGAGCTTGCCGGGCAGGTCGCTGATCTTCTCGGTCTCCGCGTAGTCGGTGAGCGTGAGTTTCAGCGGCAGCAGGGCGAGGAAGTCGCGAGCGGCGGCGCTGTCGTCGAGTTCGCCGAGGGCGACCTCGCTTGCTGTGACGATCCTGATCTTCATGGCGGGGGCCTGTTGCCGGGCATGGGCCGGGGCGAGGGCGATGATCGCCGTGAGGGCGGCGGTCGCCAGTTTCGGGAGGATGCGGGGCGTCATTTACGCCGGCGCGTACTGGGTGTCGCTGACCTGCTCCATCCAGGTCACGGCCGAGCCGTCGATGGCTTCCTGAATGGCGATGTGGCTCATGGCGACCTCCGGGGCGGCGCCATGCCAGTGCTTTTCGCCGGCCGGGAACCAGACGACGTCGCCGGGGCGGATTTCCTCGATGGGGCCGCCCTCGCGCTGGACGCGGCCGAGGCCGGAGGTGACGACCAGCGTCTGTCCGGCGGGGTGGGTGTGCCAGGCGGTGCGGGCGCCGGGCTCGAAGGTGACGGTGGCGCCGGTGACTCGGCCGGGCTCTTCGGCGGCGAACAGCGGGTCGATCCGGACGGTGCCGGTGAACCAGTCGGACGGGCCCTTTCCGGACGGGGCCGTGCCGACGCGGGAGATTTTCATGATCGTTCCTTTCGTGGCGGTCGCCGGAGGATGGCGGCCGGACAGGTCGGGCGGGGCGGGGTCACGCCCGCCCACGCCGCTGTTCACCAGGGCTGGCTGGCCGGCCCGACGGTGAACTCGTTGACGGTGGTGTCGGCCGGCAGGTCGAGCGCGAAGGCGACCACGCTTGCGATGCGGTCGGGCGAGATGCCGTACTGGGCGTAGAGGCCTTCCATGCCTTTTGCGGAGCCCTCGTCGGTGATCGTCGTCAGCAGTTCGGTGTTGATGGCGGCCGGGTAGACGACGGCGGTGCGGATGCCGGTGCCTTCCATGGCCGATTCCATGCGCAGCACTTCCATGAAGTCGCGCACGAACCACTTGGTGCCGCCGTAGACCGCGCCGCCCGGATAGGCCTTGAGGCCGGCGACCGACGAGTTGGCGATGATGTGCCCGGACTTCTGCGTCGTGAAGGTCGGCAGCACGGCGGCGACGCCGTTGAGCACGCCCTTGATGTTGACGTCGACCATCTGGTGCCATTCGTCGGTCTTCATGGCCGACAGCGGCGACACCGGCATGACGCCGGCGTTGAGGAAGATGGCGTCGAGTTTGCCGAAGCGGTCCTTGGCCAGCTTGACGATGGCGTCGTTGTCGGCCTGGCTGGTGACGTCCAGCACCTGGTAGGCCGCCTCGCCGCCGGCCTTGACGATCGCGTCGGCGATGGCCTTCAGCTTGTCCGCGCGGCGGGCGCCGAGCACCACCTTGGCGCCCTTTGCGGCCAGAAGCTTGGCGGTCGCCTCGCCGATGCCCGACGACGCGCCGGTGATGATGACGACCTTGTCCGTGATGTTGCTAGTCATTTCGCATCTCCTGGTGGGATTTCGGCCACATTCCGGCGCGGCGGCCTTCGCCTTGCCGGGTGGCTTGTCGATGCGGAATCTAGGGTCGTCCCCATGGTGCGACAATCGGCCGGCAGGCCATTGCAAGCATGAATGCCACTCATCGATATGGCGTGACTGAACAGCGCTTTCCGCGTAATCTGTCGAGGTTTCGCGGGGGTCCATGAATGAAGCGAGAGGAACTGAGCGATCTGGCCGTGTTCCAGGTGGTGGCGGAGGATCGCAACTTCACCCGGGCGGCGGCGCGGCTGGGCATCTCGCAATCGGCGGTCAGCCACACCATCCGCCGCCTCGAGGCGTCCATCGGCCTCAAGCTTCTCAACCGCACCTCCCGCCACGTGACGACCACCGATGCCGGCGAGAAGCTCTTGGCGGCGGTGCGGCCGGGCTTCGGGCAGATCGATGCGCGGATCGAGGAGCTGCGGCAGCTGGGCGACACGCCGCGCGGTCTGGTGCGGGTGACGGCGAGCCGCACGGCGGTGCGCGCCATCCTGTGGCCAATCCTGTCGCAGATCGCGCGCGACTACCCGGAAGTGCGGATCGAGCTCAGCGTCGAGAGCCGTCTGACCGACCTCGCCGAGGATCGCTTCGACGCCGGTGTGCGCCTCGGCGAATATGTCGGGCCCGACATGGTGTCGGTGCGGATTGGGCCGCCGGTGCGCATGGCGGCGGTGGCCGCGCCGGTCTATTTCCGGGGGCGGCCGCTGCCCGGCCATCCGTGCGATCTCGACGATCACGACTGTCTGGCGCTTCGCTTCAACCCGCACGCGCCCCCCTATGAGTGGGAGTTCGAGAAGGACGGCGAGGCGATCGTCCGCAAGGTGGCGGGGCCGTTCATCTTCAACGACAGCGACCTCTGCCTCGACGCGGCGCGGGCCGGGCACGGCATCGCCTTCGTGCTGGAGACCGAGGTGACCGCCGATATCGCAGCGGGCACGCTGCGTCGGGTGCTCGACGACTGGTGCCCGCCCTTCGACGGCTTCCACCTGTTCTACTCCGGACGGCGGCAGGTGAGTTCGGCGCTGCGCCTGGTGATCGACCGCCTGCGCTACCGGCCGTGACAGGCGTCGGCAGGGCGGCTTCGACCGGCGATCGGATTGTTATCAATTGTTAAAAATACTGATGAAATGCGCGTAAATGTTGCTTAATGTATCTGTTAAGTGACTGGACATGCGCCCGCTGCCGACTTCGGTCGAGCCTTCGGCCGGACAGTCGGAGGGCGGGGCATGGCGGAAGCGATTTATTCGCGGCGGTTCCTTCGCAGCTTGGATGTGGCGTCGTCGGCGCTGGCCGTTGGCGTTGTGGCGGCGTCATTTCCCGCCTGTCAGGCCTGGGCGGGCGATGTCGACGTGAACACGGCGAAGACCGTCGTCTACGGCAACAGCGACCCCAGCGATCCCCAGACGCTCGACACTTCCGCCTCTTCCAGCAACAACACATTGCGCCTTTTGACCGGCGCCAATGTCACCCAGAACGCCTATGGCGGATACGCCGATGCCACCACGCTGGAGGATGTCGCCAACTCCAACGTGTTGACCATGTCAGGCGGGACCGTCGACCAGAATGTTTATGGCGGCTACTCCAACCAGGGGAGCGCCAGTTCCAACACGGTCACAATCTCCGGCACCTCGGCCATTGCGGGAGACGTCATCGGCGGTTGGACCAACACAGGCAATGCCGAGAACAACACTGTCGACATCAGCGGCGGGGCCTTCGGTGCGGGCACCATCGTCGGAGGCCGCACCGAGAATATGGCGGCCTCAGGCAACACGGTGACGATCAGCGGCGGAACCTTCGCCTCGAGCATCATCGCCGGTGGCATCTCCGAAATGGGAGCGGTCACCGGTAACACGGTGACGATCAGTGGGGCGACGACGACATTCAGCAACAGCAACATGTCCCTGTATGGCGGCCTGTGTCAGACGATGTGCGCGGGCGGCGCGTTCTCGGGCAACACGCTCAACCTCAAGATCGCCGGCCTCACCGTCGGCACTCTGGCGGGCTTCCAGTACCTCAACTTCTATCTGCCGACGGCACTCTCCGCTGGCGACACCATGCTGAGGGTGACCAACTGGGCTTATCTCACCAACTTCAACAGTGTGTCGTCCGTCATCAACGTCGGCATCAATGGCGCTTCGTCGGCGCTTGACGTGGGCGACAGCGTTACGCTGATCCACGCCGGCACCCTGTCGTATAACGCCGGGCTCAACGGCACGGCGACCGGGGTGGGCATGCAGGGCGTGACGCTGAGCTATGTGTTCGACATCACAGCCACGTCGACCGACCTGATCGCCACCGTTCAGTCGGCCCCCACTGTCGCCGACCAGAGCAAGGTGGTGTCGGAGGGCTTCGTTTCCGGGGCGTCGCTGGTCAACGAGGGGGCCGATCTCGCCGCCGGCAAGGGCATGGCCAACGCCATCGGCGGCGCCGGGGCCGACTGGTCGCCCTTCGCGGCGGTGTCCGGTGGATCGATCCGCACCAACACCGGCTCGCATGTGGACGTCGACGGCGTGTCGCTGGTGGCCGGCCTGTCGCGCGGCGTCGACATCTCCATCGGCCGGCTGACGGCCGGCGCCTTCGCCGAGTTCGGCAGCGGCAACTACGACACCTTCAACGGCTTCGCCTCGGGCGACATTCGCGGCCACGGCAACAGCCACTATGTCGGCGGCGGCCTGCTGGGCCACCAGGATTTCCGCCCCATGGGGCCGGGGCATGCCTATGCCGAGGGTGCGGCCCGCGTCGGCGTCGCCAACAACAACTATTCGAGCGCCGACCTGACCTCGGGCGGCGTCGCGGCCGGCTACGACACGTCCTCGTCCTATTATGGCGTCAGCGCCGCCGTCGGCTACGTCTGGTCGGTCGGCGAGGCGATGACGGTGGATGTCAGCGGCAAGTATATCTGGTCGCGGCTCGGCTCCGACAGCGTGCAGCTCACCACCGGCGAGACGGTGGACTTCGAGGCGGTGACCTCCGAGCGCACCCGCCTCGGCGCCCGCGTCTCCTACGCCCTTTCCAACAAGGTCACGCCCTATGCCGGCGCGGCCTGGGAGCACGAGTTCGACGGCAAGGCCCGCGCCAGCACCAGCGGGTTCGCCATCGACGCGCCGTCAATGGCCGGCGACACCGGCATCTTCGAGGCAGGGCTAACGCTGAAGCCCTCCGACGACCTGCCGCTCTCCATCGACCTCGGCCTCCAGGGCTTCGTCGGCCAGCGCGAGGGCCTGGCCGGCAGCTTCCAGGCCAAGCTGGCGTTCTGAGACGGCAAGCGTGGACAGGTGCAAGGTCGGCGAGTCTCGCCTTTCAGGTGATTGATAGGTATATTTACGGCTGTATTTTTAGCATTGGACTGTACCTTTGGGTTCGGTCAGCGAGCATTCCCGCCATGAATGTCGTGTTTTTTGTCGCGATGTCTGCAACCTGTGCCTTTCGGGGCGTGGGGCCGATGCGTGCGCGGCTGGCGGCGGGATAGCCGCGATGCTGACGCACTCCCGCTACCAGACGCTTCAGGCGTTCATCGAAACCTCCAACAAGTGCCGGAACGAGGGTGAGCTCAGCGCCGTGTTCGGCGACCATCTCGCGCGCCTCGGCATAGACCAGTTCGTCTTCAGCTACGTGCACCATCAGAACGACATCGCCGGCCACGGCATGCTGTCGAACTATCCCGAGGACTGGCTCGACCATTATGTCGGGCACAACTACATGGCCTTCGATCCCGTCTACCGGCTGGCCTGGGAGAGGAGCTGCGTGTTCGACTGGGCGTCCATGGGCAAGACGCAACCGCTTTCCAGGGACGAGGCGCGGCTGATGAACGAGGCCGCCGACGCCGGTCTGAAATCCGGCGCCTCCGCCTCCATCCATCTCGGCTTTGGCAGTCTCATCGGCTTCGGTTTCGCCAGCCGGAGCCGGCAGTCGTTCGGCCGCGACCATCTCAGCACGCTCTACGCCATGGCCGGCCAGTTCCAGCTGGTCTACACCTCGCTCGTCCACAAGCCGGAGCGCCCGGAGGTCAAGCTGTCGGCCCGGCAGAAGGAGGTTCTGCGCTGGACGGCGACGGGAAAGACGCGCGCCGACATCGCCGAGATCATGGGCATCTCCGAGGACACCGTCGACGACCACCTGCGCCATGTCTTCCGCAAGCTGCGCTGCAACGACAAGGTGGTTGCCGTGCTGCGGGCGGTGCAGATCGGCGCTATTTCGATTTAAATCGTCGGCAATCCGGATGTGGCCCCCGGCGCGAGCTTTTCGCTAAATGGCTGATTCCTAGCGATCAACGAGGACTCGCATCCTGGTTGCACCACGGATTCCCGTGGTATTCAGGGTCGATTCCGCCGCTATTGTCGATCCCGCAAGGCGAGGAGGGACCTCGTTGACGCGATATTTTAGTACTAGGGCGCGAGCCGCAGGTCATAGTTTCACTGCAAATACTCAAGACGGCCGCTTCCGGACCACGGGGGCGGCTGTTCTTGTTGGATCCTCACGCCAGCGCTTGCCTTGCCGCGTCCAGCACGGCGCGCGAGAGTTCGGGGAACTGGCCGGAGACGAGGCGGCTGACTTGCCAGTAGAGCGTGACGTCCAGGCTGGCGCCGGGCACCAGCTCGACGAGGCGGCCCGTGGCGAGGTGGCCGGCGACGAGCTTGGTCGGGTTGAGGCCCCAGCCCATGCCGAGCAGGGCGGCGTCGACGAAGCCCTGCGTCGAGGGCAGCCAGTGGGTGGGGCCGGCGTCGGTGGCGCCCAGCGTCTGTCGCGCCCAGTCCCGCTGCAACCCGTCCTTCTGGTTGAAGGTGAGGGCCGGCGCGCGGGCCAGCGCCTCGGCCGTGACGCCATCCGGGAAATGGCGGGCCATGAAGGCGGGGCTGGCGGTGGCGTGATAGCGCAGGCGGCCGAGCGGGCTGACCTTGCAGCCGGCCACCGGCTTTGACAGCGAGGTGACGGCGGCGACCACGTGGCCGCGCCTGAGCCAGTCGGCGGTGTGGTCCTGATCGTCGACGGCGATCCTGAGCAGCGCATTGGACCGTTCGGCGAAGGCGGCGGCGGCCGGCATGAACCAGGTGCCCAGGCTGTCGGCGTTGACGGCGATGTCGAGCGTCAAGGGGGCGGACAGCGGGTCGCCGAGGCCGGGCAGGCGCTCCAGAAGGTCGCTTTCCAGCATGCCCACCAGCTCTATGTGGCGGCAGAGCCAGGCGCCCTTTTCGGTGGCGACGCAAGGATTGCCGCGCTCGATCAGCACCGCGCCGAGCCGCTCCTCCAGCTGCCGCACTCGCTGGGAGATGGCCGACGGCGTGACCGACAGCTGCCGCGCCGCCTTCTCGAAGCTGCCGGTGCGGACGATGGCGGCGACGGCCTGCGCGGCGGAATAGTCGATCATGATTAGCCCGGCTGAACTGAGGAACGGCAGATCAGATCTTCTAATCCCCAGCCGTGGCCAAGCGCAACGGAGAGGCCGGGCTCAGGCGCGGTGGCGCCCGATCTCGGCGACGGCGTGGTCGACGATGGCGCTGAGGGCGGCCTCCGACGCGCCATCCTGCGCCTGCACCGACATGCCCTGGATCATGGCGCCGACGAAGCGGGCGAGGGCCTGGGGATCGGTGTCCGGCTTCAACTGGCCCTCGGCGATGCCGCGCTCGATGCGCGCCCTGAGCCGGTCGATCGAGGCGGCCCTGAGGCCCTGGACATGGCGCGCCACCGGCTCGTTCTCGACGGCGCACGTCAGCACCGAGGTGGAGACCATGCAGCCGCGCGGCCGGCCGGGGCGGGTGAAGGTGTGCGCCGAGCCGGCGAGCAGGGCGGCCATTTCCGAGACCACGTCGCCCGCCTCGCCCAGGTCGGCGCCGGGGCTGCCGATGTGGGCCTGATACCAGGCGAGCGCCTCGCGGTAGAGGTCGGCCTTCGAGCTGAAGGCGGCATAGAGGCTCTGCGCCGTGATGCCCATGGCCCCGGTGAGGTCGGCGATGGACGTGCCTTCGTAGCCGTGCCGCCAGAAGGTTTCCACGGCCTTTTCCAGTGCCGCGTCGCGATCGAAGGAGCGGGGGCGGCCGCGCCGCGTGGCTTGTCCTTCATTTTTCACAATGGTCACTCTGGAATTACCTTCATGCCTGGGGTATTCAGGAATGGTCATTGTGATTATAGGAGATTGTCCGCCATGAGTCTCTCCGATATTTCCCCGGCCCGCATCGATGCGGCCATCGACAGGGCGCTCGCCGAACGGCGCGTCGTCGGCGCCGTCGTGCTGGTCGCCCAGGGCGGCGAGATCGTCCACCGCCGCGCCGCCGGCCATCTCGACCGCGAAGCGGGGGTGCCGATGCGCGAGGATGCGATCTTCCGCCTCGCCTCGATCACCAAGCCGCTGGTGACGGCGGCGGCCATGCGGCTCGTCGAGGAAGGGCGGCTCGACCTCGGCGCGCCGGCGACGACCTGGCTGCCGGACTTCCGCCCCGCCTTGCCGGACGGAACGGCGCCGGAGATCACCATCCACCAGCTTCTGACGCACACCGCCGGCCTCAGCTATGGCTTCCTGGAGCCGGTGGACGGCGCCTACCATCGGCTGAACGTCTCTGACGGCCTCGACCAGCCGGGCCTGTCGCTCGGCGACAACCTTGCGCGCCTCGCGGCGGCGCCGCTCTCCTTCGCGCCCGGCTCGGGCTGGCGCTATTCGCTTGGGCTCGACGTGCTCGGCGGCGTGCTGGAGGCCCTGGAGGGGCGAAGTCTCGCCGATATCGTCCGCGACCGGGTGACGACGCCGCTCGGGCTCGTCGACACCGACTTTACCGTCCGGGACGCCGGTCGGCTCGCCAAGCCCTACGCGGATGGCACCCCAGAGCCTGTCGCGATGACCGACGGCATGCGGGTGCCGATCTTCGGCACGGTGGCCCGTTTCGCGCCGTCGCGTGTTCTCGATGCCGCGTCCTACCCGTCGGGCGGCGCCGGCATGGCGGGTACCGCCGGGGACGTGCTGGCCTTCCTGGAGGCGATCCGCAAGGGCGGTGCGCCCATCCTCGATGCCGCGACGGTGGAGAGGATGGCGACCGATCAGGTCGGGACGGCGGCGGAGACGCAAGGGCCCGGCTGGGGCTTCGGCTATGGCTGGGCCGTGCTGGTCGATCCCGCGCCGACCGGTACGCCACAGGCGGCGGGCACGCTGCAATGGGGCGGCGCCTACGGCCACAGCTGGTTCGTCGACCGGGCCAACGCGCTCACCGTGGTGGCGCTGACCAACACCGCCTTCGAGGGAATGGCCGGCGCGGGCGCCTTCCCGGCCGAGATCCGCGACGCCGTCTACGGCCGGGAGCGACAGGCCTTGGCGGCGGAGTGATACCGTTTCCGTCGGGTTTCGACCTTTCGGGCGGAACCTGACGGAGCGGAAGCGCCCGACCGGGCGCCGGCCGGTCAGGCCGAAACCCGCTTGAGCCGCCCGCTTGAGCCGGATGGGTCCGGATCAAGCGGAACGCGTATGAGCCGGGCTCGTCAGCACATCATGAAGACGGGGAGGCGGGCGGCGGCCAGAACGTCGCGGGTGACGCCGCCGAGGATCGCCTCCCACAGCGCGCCGTGCTTGTAGGCGCCGATGAGCAGGCTGTCGGCGCCGAGCCGGTCGGCGGAGGCGAGCAGTTGCAGGCCGACGCTGCCGCTCTCACGCCGGAGCTCGATGCAGTCCACGGCGATGCCGAGTTCGGAAAAGAGCGCGCGGGCGGAGGAGAGGTAGTCGGCGCCGGGCTTTTGGACCGCGACCACCGTCACCTTGTCGGCGCGCCGTAGCCAGGGCAGCGCGGCGCGCACCGCCCGCTCGACCTGTTCGCCCGGTTTCCAGCCGACGACGATGTGGCGGCCGATGGCGCGCGCGGGGCGTAGCGTCGAGCCCGGCTCCGTCCTGGCGTCGGGCGGCGCCACCAGCAGCAGGCGCTTGGACCAGAACAGCGTGGCGTGGAAGGCGTCGCGGCCGTCGAGGCGCACCGGGTTGCCCATCACGACGAGGTCGGCGCGGGCGGTCTCGCGGGCGACCAGTTCCTCGACGTCGCCCTCCTCGCTCTGCCAGCCGACCGGCGCGTCCGGCCGGTCGGCGCGCCAGGCGTCGAAGGCGGCCCTGGTGCGGGCGAGGCGGTCGGCGACGGTGCCCTCGCGCAGCTCGCGCAATTGCTGGATGGCGATTTCCTCCGGCGGCACGAAGGCGAACCTGGGATTGAAGCCGACGTGGACGGCCGAGATCGAGGCGTCAAAGCCCTGCGCGGCGGCCAGCGCACAGTCGAGGCAGGTGGCGACCGTCTCCGGTTCCGGCAGCAGCGCGACGACGATCCTGGGGCGGGCTGTATCCTGGACGCTCATGGGCGCCTCCATCCGGCGAGGCCGTACCCCGCCGATCCGATGCCGAAACGGTAGTCCCCGGCCGCCGGGCTGTCAAAGCGACGTTGTGCAGGAACAGTCTGGCTAATCCGAGCTAAGCATCTTTAATTTGTCTAAACCGTTCGATGCGGCTAGGGGAACGCATCGAACGGGGGCGACAGTGGATTTCTCGGCTTACCTTTCACCTTATCTTGCCGGGCTCGGCATGGGCCTCAGCCTGATCGTCGCCATCGGCGCGCAGAACGCCTTCGTGCTCCGGCAGGGGCTGAAGGGTGGGCATGTCTTCGCCGTCTGCCTGACCTGCGCGCTGTCCGACGTGGCGCTGATCGTGCTCGGCGTCAGCAGCTTCTCGCGCATCGTCACGATGCTGCCCTGGCTCGATCCGGTGATGCGCTTCGGCGGCGCGGCCTTCCTGGGTTTTTATGGCCTAAGGAACATGATGTCGGCGCTGAAATCGCATGGCGCGCTGGACGCCGGCGGCGGCAACGGGGCGACGCCGCTCATGCCGACGCTTCTCGCCTGCCTTGCCATCACCTGGCTCAACCCGCACGTCTACCTCGACACGGTGGTGCTGCTCGGCACCATCTCCACCCAGTATCCCGGCGGCGAGGCGGCCTTTGCGCTTGGCGCCATGACCTCGTCCTTCGCCTTCTTCTTCTCGCTCGGCTATGGCGCGGCCAAGCTCCGCCCGATCTTCGCCCAGCCGACGGCCTGGCGGCTCCTCGAAGGCGCCATCGCCTTGATCATGTGGACGATCGCGGGGAGCCTGCTGTTGGGCGGCTGACCCTGCTCAGCTCCGGACGCGGATGAGGCGGGGAGGGCGGCCGAAGTGGTGGCGGAAGCGGGTCGAGAAGCTCGATGCGTGCTCGTAACCCAGTTCGAGGGCAATCGCCGACACGGACATGTCGGTGTCCCGCAGCAGGACGCGCGCGCGTTCCATCCGCTGCTTTTCGGCAAACTGCATGACCGACATGCCGTAGAGGTCGCGAAAGCCATATTGCAGCTTGGTGCGGTTGATGCCCACCTGCCGGCTGAGCGCCTGGATGTTGGGCGGAGCGGCGAGATTGCCGAGAAGGATGTCGCGCGCCTGCTCTATGGCAGCGATGTCATTCGGCGACAACCGCGCCGGTCGCTGCCGGTGATCGTCGGCGAGGCTCTCGAGCGACAGCAGCAGCGTCTTCTGCGCCAGCGTGGCGATGCGGGCGCCGCCCAATCCGCTTATCGGCTGGGTGGCGATGGTGTTGACCAGGGACCGGATCGGTTGGGTGAAGGCCAGTTCCTGGTACAGGAATGGGGCGCTGTCCTGATCCCGGCGTTCGACATGGTCTTCCAGGCGGAAGTTGAAGAAGTCCGACAGCCAGCGTGGGTCGCAGGCGATGGTGACGAAGCTCTGGCGCCGCTCCCGGGGGATGTGATCGACCATCATCCGGTCGGGCTGCATCATCAGGATGCCGGCACTGTGGTTGACGATCTCCGCCACCGCCGTGTCGTCGGCGCGGCTGTCGATCGAGACGTCGAAGTTGAAGTGGAAGCGAACGAGGCCGTCGTCGCTCACTTCGTAGTGCCGATCCTCGTGGAAGGCGCAGTCGGCTATCAGGATGGCGCAATCGGGCGTTCGCACGAAGCTCAGCGTGCCCTCGCCCTCGCTCTCGGATAACGTCTTGGTCGCAAACTCGTATCGGCCGCTATGCTTTCGGGTGATCTGGGACTCGTTGACAATATTTGCGCTTATAAGTTGAATAAAATTGTGCCATTGGAAAATATTGTCCACGAAAACAGTCCCTTATTTCCCTTTTATCATACTCAAGTTTTGCTCGCCAATGCGACAGGACCATCGCGTTTTCCGCGCCATTCTGCGATTGGCAAAGGTTTTCGTGCGTTTGGCGAAAGACCGCCGGCTCGGCAGCGTGCCCTAATCAACGATAAACGGATTCGTCTCCCCAACATTCTGCGCTTTGCGTTTGGGTGGGCGCCGCGCTGGATTGTTTTTGGGGGTTGTGATGGGGCGCTATGCTATCGGCGGTCGTTCAGTTCGTTCTGCGACTGGCAGGTTTGGTCTTTCCCGCGCACTGATGGCGTCGACGGCGCTGGTGCTGGTGACGACGCCGGCCGCCCTGGCCGAGACCAACTGGACGGGCAACCTCAACAACGAGTTCAACGTCTACGAGAACTGGGACAGCAACTTCAACGGTGGCGACCTCGTGATCGACGGGGCGCATAACGTGACGACGTCGTCGGCGACGATCGCCACCGATATCAACTCGGTCAACGCCCCTGGCTACGGACCGCGCTCGCTGGTGATCTCGGGGGGCGCCACGCTGACCAGCACGATCACGGGATACGCGGCCATCGCCATCGGCTGGTCGTCGGGCGTCACCTCCACCATGACGGTGACGGGGGCGGGCTCCAAGCTGGTGGTCGAAGGTACCGACGGCTCCTGGACCAACGTCGGCTTCAAGGACGGCGCGACCGGCATCCTCACCGTCTCCAACGGCGGCACCTTCGAGACCAACTACCATGTCGCCGTGGGGCAGGGCGCCGGCTCGACCGGCACGATTGAGGTCGACAACGGCACCCTCAACGTCCTGAACTCCGGCGAGCTCATCATCGGAAACGGCGACAACAGCACCGGCACCGTCAACATCGCCAACGGTTCGACCGCGAACCTCACCGGCCACGTCTTCGTCGGCAACGCCGATGGCGTCACGGGCAACCTCAACATCACCTCCGGCTCGAACGTGACGGTGGGCGGGCAGATCGTCGCGGGCGCCTACGCCGCCACCGGCGATATCACCGTCTCCGGTGGCTCGTCTCTCACCGTCGAGGATGCCGTGGTGCTTGCCTATGCCGGAGGTTCCTCCAGCACCCTCACCGTGACCGGCAGCGGCACCACGGCGACGCTGAAGAACGGCCTCTATGTCGGTTACGGCAACCTTGGAAAGACCGTGGTCTCGGAGGGTGCGAGCGTCACCGTCTCGGGCGAACTGGTGGTGGCCTATGATACCGGCTCGGCCGGCGAGCTGATCGTCACCGGCGCGGGCTCGACGCTCAAGGCCAACGGCACGGTCTACGTCGGCAACATGGGACCCGGCAGCCTCACGGTGTCCAACGGTGGCGCCTTGAACGCCGGAACGGTCGAGGTCGCCGCCGTCTCGGGGTCGACCGGCACGGTCGTCGTCGGCGCCGCCGAGGGCCAGACGGCGACATCGGCCGGCAAGCTGAACGTCGACACCCTGGCCTTCGGGGCCGGAACGGGCAAGCTGGTGTTCAACCACACCGACAGCGCCTATGTGCTGAGCGCGGCCGTGACCGGCGCCGGAGAGATCAAGTCGCTGTCGGGCGTCACCAGCCTCACCGGCGACTACAGCGCCTACACCGGCGCGGTGACGGTCTCCGGCGGCCTTCTGTCGGTGGATACGTCGAGCTTCACGCAGAACGCCTTCACCGTCAACGACGGCGGCGCGCTGCGCGTGACGGGCGCGGTGTCGAACGCAACCGATACGGTGACGCTGAACGGCGGCTCGCTGATCAACACCGGCTCGATCGACGGCAACAGGTTTGGCATCGAGCTCTCCAGCGGATACGCCAGCGCGATCACGACCTCAGGCTCGATCGACGGCGACCTGGCGGCGATCCATTACTCCGCTGGCGGCAACAGCCTGACCATTCTGTCCGGCGCCAGCTTCGGCAATGTGGTCGACTACAGCCTCACCAGCGGCAACACGACCAGCTTCGGCGACGGCAGCTTCTCGGTGCCTGTGGCCTACTACCTCGAGGCCAGCAACACGGTCACCCTGAGCAACACCCGCCAGACGGTGCTCTATTCGGCTGCCGCCTCCAGCAATGGCAAGATCAACGTGGTCGACGCGGGCACCGCTGCGTCGCAGTTCTCCAGCGTGCAGACGGTGACCTCGTCCATCGCCACGACGGCGGCCGACGTGCTGTCGGTCGATGTCGACCGCAGCGGCGGCATCTCGTCGCGGGTCGCCATGGCCTATGACGACGTCGAGCAGAAGAGCGAGGGCCAGAAGGCCATTTCGACCATGGTCGGCGAAGGGCTGGCGGTCGATCCCAATGGCACCCTGTTCTGGATGCGCGCTTTCGGCGGCGTCAGCCACGACGACTATTCCGACACGTCGGCCCGCCACTTCGGCTTGGCGTTCGGCGCCGACCACATCTTCGACACGACCCGAGTCGGCGTGATGGGCGGCGTCGGCAAGCTCAGGAACCAGAGCGGCGACGATACGGCCACGGCCTCGGGCGACACGGTGTTCGGCGGCGTCTACCTGCGCCAGCCGCTGTCGGACTTCACGCTCGACGCCTCGGTGGTCGCCGGCGGCATCTTTGCCGACACCACCCGCGAGGTCAACGCGGGCACGGAAACGGCCCGTGGCGACTACAACGGCTGGTTCGTCTCGCCGGAGATCGCCCTGTCGCGTGCCTATGCCCTGTCGGGCGGCTGGACGCTGACGCCGCGCGGCTCGGTGCGCTACACCTATGGTTCGTTCGAGGGCTACACCGAAACCGGCTCGACGATGAACCTGTCCTATGACGACCGCGAGACCCAGGCCGTCGAGGGCGCGTTCGAGCTGAAGCTCAGCAAGGCGCACCGGCTCGAAAGCGGCAAGGTGGCGACGCTGTCCGTGACGGCCGCGGCGCTCGACACCTACAACCTCGGCGACGCCGACCTCAACGCCTCGCTGTCGGGGACCGATCTCACGGTGTCCACCATGGGCGACCGCAACCAGTTCGGCGGTCGTTTCGGTCTCGGGGCCGAGCTGAAGCTGGATGCGAGCGCCACGCTGTTCGGCGGCGTTGCGGCCACCGGCTACACCGACGACAGTTGGTCCGTCACGGGCAATGCCGGGCTGAAGGTCCAGTTCTGATCCTGGCGCGGACGCGCCTTCGATGCGGGGGCGCCTCCGGGCGCCCCCGTCTTGCTGTCCGGCCTCGGCGGGGGCGGGAGCCGATTCCCCGGCCGAAGCTATTTCCTCGCACAGAGATAGGGCTTATTCGGTGGGTGTGACCTTACCGGTTTCGCTTGGGGGAGAGTTTGGAATGCTTCTGTCGACGTCTCGCGCCTTTTGTCGCCGTTCCGGGCTGACGCTGGTCCTGGCCCTGGCGGTCGGGGGAGCGCCCGGCACCCTCCTCGCTCAGACGCCGAAGGCAAAGCCCCCGACGGCCTCTCAGGTGGACGCGCCCCAGGAGACGACGGCGACCTACGGCGACTGGGTGTTGCACTGCGCCCGCTCCGGCCCCGTGGCGACCGCCGACGCCAACACCAAGACGGACGCCGCGCCGACGACAAGTTGCGAAGTGGTGCAGACGATCACGACCGACGGACAGACGGCGCCGGTGGCCAAACTGGCCTTCGGCTATCCGACGATGGAGGCCGAGCAGCTGGTGGTCACCGCCGTCCTGCCGGTGAACGTGGCGCTGCCCGGCCGCGTCGGCCTTTCCGGCAATGGCAAGGCCGGCGACGAGGAGAGGGGCGCGCAGGCCCTGGCCTGGAGCGCGTGTCTTCCCGGCGGGTGTTACGCCCGAGCCAACGTCGAGGCCGGCGTGATCGACGTGGCCAGGAAGGAAAAGACCGGCGCTCTGCGCTTCGTCAGTGCGCAGGGACAGACCGTCGTCATCACCCTCTCGTGGGCCGGCTTCGCCTCGGCGATCACCGCGCTCGACGCCTACGTCAAGGCGCACTGACAGGCTCTCGGCCGGCTGCCCGCCGATGCGGAGGGCAGAGCGGTTATGCCCGGACCGTCAGCGCGGCCAGTACTGGTCGAACATGCAGGACGGCCAGGGATCGTCTTCGCCGGGCGGCATGTTGAACACCGGCGCCTCGCCGGTGGCCTTCTGGCGGGCCCGTTCCTCGGCGGTGAGCGAGGAGAGAAACAGAAAGACGAACAGGTTGCCGGCGGCGCGGAGGACGCGGGCCGGCAGGGACGGAAGGCGCGAGGCGCCTTCCGTGTTGGCGTGAGACCGGACGAAGGTCACGGGGAAAGTTCCTCGAGCGCGCGGCCCTTGGTCTCGATGGCGAACAGCAGGGTGACCATGGCGCCCACCACCAGCACGCCGGCGAAGGCGGCGAACACCACGCCGATGCCGGAGGCGGCCATGATCCAGCCGACCACCAGCGGGCCCGTCGACGAGCCGAGCCGGAGCCAGGCGCTGCCGAGGCCGGTGCCGAGCGCCCGCATGCGGGTCGGGTAGAGTTCGGCCGAGTAGAGGTAGAGCGAGAAGGTGATGGTCTGGATGATGGCGTAGGACAGGCCGGCGCAGACCAGCACCTGTTCGGCGGTGGCGGCGCCGGTCCAGGCCAGCACCAGGAGCGGCACCGGGGCGGCGAGGAAGGCGGCGGTGTACCAGCGCTTGCGGCCGACCTTGTCGATCAGGAGGGCGCAGGCGACCGAGGCGACGACGCCCATCACCGAGGTGGTCAGGCCGTAGCTGATGCTGGTTTCGAGCGGCAGCTTGTAGGTCTGGCGGTAGAGCGTCGGCAGCCAGGTGATCATGCCGTTGGCCACCATGTAGGAGGTGAACCACATGGCCCAGATGGTCAGCGTGCGACGGCGGTAGATGCCCTGGAACAGCTCGCGCCAGTTGGACTGGCACTTTTCGGAGGCGTCGGTCACCGGCTTCGGCTCTTCGAGCGCGTGACCACGGGAGACGGCGCTCCGCTCCAGGTCGGCGACGATGGCGTCGGCCTCGGCGACGCGGCCCTTGGCGGCGAGCCAGCGCGGCGATTCCTTCATGAAGAAGCGGAAGGGGATCAGCACGAAGGCGGGCACCAGGCCGACGATGAACATCGCCCGCCAGCCGTAGGTCGGCACCAGACCGCGCGCGATCATGCCGGCGGCGACCAGACCGAACAGGAACATCACCTCATAGAGCAGGAAGAAGCGCCCCCGGCCGCGCGAGCCGATGTACTCGTTGATGTAGGCCGAGGCGACGGGCACTTCGCCGCCAGTGCCGATGCCTTGCAGGAAGCGCAGCACCATCATGGTCAGCGCGCCGGCCGCGAACAGGCAGGCGACATCCATGCTGACGAACAGCAGGATGGTGAACAGCAGCACCTTGAGGCGGCCGATCCGCTCGGCCAGCCAGCCGAAGAAGATGGCGCCGATAAGCTGGCCGATGTAGCCGGCCGACAGGATCATGCCGGTTTCGGACGGCGACAGGCCCCATTCCCTGACGAGGACGGGCATGGCGTAGGCGATGCAGATGACGGTGTAACCGTCGAAGAAGGTTGCCGCGCCGATGATGTTTCGGGTCCAGAAGACCCGTGGGGTGATCGGCAGTCGCTCAATTCGGGCGCTGATGTTGGCGCGGTCGAGGACGGTGGCATTGCCCGGCGCGTCCGACGGGACGTGCGAAAGCGTGGATGCCGGCGTGGACATCTCGTGTTCCTCCCTTGATCTCTTTGCTCACCAGAAGGGCGACCTCATGGGCGCCTCGACAGTGCCTCCAGCGCGTTCCTGCCCTTGTGCAGGCATTCCTCCGCCAGCCGCAATCCCTCTCTCCGGTGCGATTGGGTTCCGAATGGAAAGGACCGGCGCCTCCGCGCCGGTCCTCCCGTGTTCGATCAGATCAGGCCCGACGCCTTCAGGGCGGCGGCGATCTCTTCGTAGGCGCCCGGGGCGAGCGCCTTCAGCGGCTCGCGGACGGTGGCGTCCTTGATCTTGCCGCGGGCGAGCAGGCCCAGCTTGAGGGCGACGGTGCCTTCCATGTGCGAACCGCGATGGTAGACCGTCTTGGTGATCGGCAGCAGCTTGTCGTGGATGGCCTTGGCGGCGTCGTAGTCGTGCGCCTTGCCGGCCTTGATGTACTCGACCAGCGGCTCGGGGGCGAGACCACCGTAACCAACCAGCAGGCCGTCGATGTCGAACATCGTCGGCAGCAGCCACTCGTCATGGCAGGACAGGATCTGCAGCTTCGGGTTGGCCTTCTTGATCTCGGGAATCTCGGTGTACCAGCGCTTCATGTTGCGCACGCCGTTCTTGGTGGCGACGACGCCGGGCTGGCAGGCGATCTCGAGCTGCGTCTCGAGGTCATAGGAGGCCTTGGTGGCGTCCGGATACTGGAACAGGATCTCCTGCAGGCCGGACTCTTCCCAGATGGCCTTGTAGCGGGTCTGGGGCGCGCCCTTCTGGAAGCCGAAACGCAGCCAGCCGTGGTTCGGGTAGACCAGCGCGCCGGTGGCGCCGGCGTCCTTGCACTTGCGGGCTTCCTTGGCGGCCACCTGCGTGCCCTCGCCGACGATGCCGGTGATGATCGGCAGCTTGTCGCCAACGGTGTCCTTGTAGAGGCGGATCATCTCGAGCCGCTCGTCCTCGGTGAGGAAGGTGCCTTCACCGGCATGGCCGAGGATGACGAGGCTCTTCACGCCCTCGACAGAGGCCAGCCACTTGGCGAGGTCGGCGTTGGCATCGAAGTCGACGGAGCCGTCGGCCTTGAAAAGGGTTACGGGCGCGGGGTTGAGGCCGCGAAGGTCCATGACGTCCATTATCTTCCTCCCTGAGCGGGCGATTTCGAGAACTGGAACCGGCGGGGCGATCTATAAGATCGTTACCGGGAACGTTCCCAAGTTAGGACTTGTGCTCCTGCCCTGTCAAGCGCTATCGGTGTAGGGACGATTGCAGAGAAGCGAGGCGAACGTGGTTGCGAAAGATCAGGCGACGGAGCGTCAGGGCCGCGTCACCATTCTCGACGTGGCCGCTGTCGCCGGCGTGTCCAAGTCCACGGTGTCGCGCATTCTCGACGAGCGGCTGCCGCGCTCGGACAGCGACACGGCGCGGCGCGTCCGGCAGGTGGCCGCCGATCTCGGCTATTTCCGCGACGTGTCGGCGGCCAGCCTCCGGCGCGGCAAGACGGGCACCATCGGCGTCATCGTGCCGCGTCTCACCGACACCGTCATGGCCATGCTCTACGAGGCCGTCGCCCAGGCCTGCGCCAAGCGCGGGCTGTTCGCCATCGTCGCCACCACCAACGACGACCCGGCGGCCGACCGGGCGGCGGCGGAGCGCCTGATGAGGCAGGGCGTCGACGGACTCGTGCTGTCGACGACCCGCGACGACGACGACATGGCGCAGGAACTGGCCGACCGTGGCATCAGCTACGTGCTGACGCTCAGGACGGACGGCAAGAGCCTGTCGTCGGTGGGCGACGACGACTTCGGCGGCTATCTCGCGACGCGGCATCTCCTCGATCTCGGCCACCGCCGGATCGGCATCATCGCCGGCCCCGACTATGCGTCGAGTTCGCGCGGGCGCCTGGAGGGCTATCGCCGGGCCATGGCCGAGGCGAACATAGCCGTCGACCCCGCCTGGGTGGCGCCGTCGAGTTTCGACATCGACACCGGAGGCGCGGCGGCCGAACGGCTGATGACCGGCGCCAACCCGCCGACCGCGATCTTCGCCATCAACGACAACACCGCCATCGGCGCCATGTCGAAGCTGACGCAGATGGGCCTTTCGGTGCCCGAGGACGTGTCGCTGGTCGGCTACAACGACATTCCCATCGTCTGCCGGCTGCCGACGCCGCTCACCACGGTGCGCGTGCCCTTCGACCAAGTGGCCATCGCGGCGCTCGACCTTCTGGAGGCGAGCCCGCCGTCGGCCGCCGATCGCATTCGCAGAGTGACGCCGACGCTCATCCCGCGCAAATCCACCGTGCCGCCGAAGAGGGGCACCTGAGGGCGGACGGAACGGAGCGCGCCGTTCAAGTGTCCCTGGGGCGCCTGATCGAGCTCGACGAGTACGCCGCTATTCTGTGCCTCGGTCTTTCATATGGAATGGCGCGGCCGATCGGGGCAATATGCGGCGACAGATAGCGCCGTTGTGCCGAGTCCCCAAGGAGAATGTCATGCCGCACGTCGTCGTCAAAATGAAGGAAGGCCGCAGCGAAGAGCAGAAGCAGCGGCTGGCCGAGCTGGTGACCAAGGCGATCATGGACGGCGCCGGCTGCAAGGACAGCGCCGTTTCCGTCGCCATCGAGGACATCCCCTCGGACGACTGGGTGAGCACGGTCTACCGGACGGAGATCGAGCCGCAGATGGATACGCTCTACAAGAAACCGGGTTACAAGCCGGACTGAGAGGGGCCCGACGACGGTCGCTCGCGCCCGTCCGCAAGACGAGGCGAGAGGCCGGTATCGGCCACCTCGGGGCCTGGGCCGGGAGATGGTGCGTCCATCTCGCCGGCTTTCGGGGCCTCCATTGGAATCGAGATGATCGACAGCGATCGGGAAGAACCTTGCGCCGCGCCGGCCGTTCCCGCCGGCATGGCGCCTGACGTGGCGGGCTATGCCTGGGCGCGTGACACCATCGGCGAGGCCGGCGCCGCCGTCTATCGCCTCTCGGGCAAGCCCGGCGCGCCCGACCTCTACCTCAAGCACGGCCGCGACGCGGTGGCCGACGCCATCGCCGAGGAGATGGCGCGGCTGCGCTGGCTCGCCGGCCGCTTGCCGGTGCCGCGCCTCGTCCGCTTCGACTGCACGGCCGACGAGGCGTGGCTGCTGACGACGGCCATTACCGGCCGCACGGCCTATCAGGTGCTCGCCTCCGACCCCGCCGGCCGCCCGGCCGTGGTCGACGCGCTCGCCGTCTTTCTTCGCCGCCTGCACGCCATTCCCGTGGCGGCCTGCCCGTTCATCGGCGACCACGTCCACCGGCTCGCCATCGCTCGCGCCCGCATCGACGCCGGCCTCGTCGACGCCGGCGACTTCGACGAGGAGCGGGCCGGCTGGACGGCCGAACAGGTGTGGGAGGGGCTGCAAGGCCTCGTGCCGTTCGCCGCCGATCCGGTGGTGGCCCATGGCGATTGCTCGCTCGACAATCTGATCGTCGAGAGACACGCGGTGGTCGGCTCGATCGACGTCGGCCGCGCCGGCGTCGCCGACCGCTACCAGGACCTCGCCATCCTCTGGAACTGCCTCGACGAGTTCGGCCCGGCCATGCAGCGCCGCCTGTTCCGCGCCTACGGCATCGCCACGCCGGACGAGCGCAAGCTGCGGTTCCACCTGATGCTGGACGAGCTGTTTTAGGGGCGCTTGAGATGGAGGGCGGGCGTCGGCATGGGGGGAGGGGTCGCCGTGCGAGCGGCCAATGGGAGACCGATATCGGCGTTGCGCCCCTTCCGGCACGAGGTCCTCGCCTGCGCAAGGATGACAACTTGATAGAAAGGAGAGACTGCTGGAGTGCGCGCCATACAGCGTGATGCCGCATGAGCGGCAAGCGTTGCGGATGACGGCGCGATGAAAGAGTGCTCCACCTAACCGATTGTCATCCCTATATATAATGCTGTCATCCTTGCGCAGGCGAGGACCTCGGGCAGGATGGAGCGATCGGCCGATATAGGTCGCCACTTTTCATCGGCGGCACTCGGATTTCCGACCCTGTCCGTCCGCTCTTCCCTCGTGTAGGGTGCCGGCTTCTTTCAACAGCGGGTGTTTCTACATGCTTCCCTGGGTAAAGCTTGGCTCCGTTGCCACCGAAGACGGCGTCGAGTTGCGGCTGATGCGGCGCGGCACTGAATTTTCCATCATGCTCGGCACCAACGAGCTGATGAACTCGCGCCTCTCCGGTTCGGAGGAGGCGCTGGCGACGCTGGCGACGACCGAGCTGGTCGGGCGGCCCGAGCCGCGGGTGCTGATCGGCGGCCTCGGCATGGGCTTCACGCTGCGCGCCGCGCTCCGCACGCTTCCCGAAGATGCCCGCGTCACCGTGGCCGAGCTGATGCCTGCGGTGGTTGAATGGGCCAAGGGGCCGATGGCCGAGGTGTTCGCCGGCAGCCTCGAGGACCCGCGCGTCATCGTCCGCCAGGAGGACGTGGGCGTGGTGATCCGCTCCGCCGCCCGCACGTGGGACGCCATCCTGCTTGATGTCGACAACGGCCCGGAGGGCCTGACGCGGCAGGGCAACGACACGCTCTATTCCACCGCCGGCCTCACCGCGACCTTGCAGGCGCTGAAGCCCGGCGGCGTCTTCACCATGTGGTCGTCGGCCCCCGACCCCGCCTTCACCCGCCGCCTCAAGAAGGTAGGCTTCACGGTGACCGAGGTGCCGACGCGCGCCGGCAAGAAGCGCGGCGCGCGGCACATGATCTGGGTGGCGGTGAAGTAGGGGGATCACTCCTCAGGCGGCAGGCGATTGGCTGCGTGGTCCTGCTCCAGGTCGGTCTTGATGGCGTTACCGTCCTGGCCGCGCGCCTTGGGGTGCAACTGCTTGTCGCGGTTGGACAGGATGTCGTTGTCGCCCACCAGATCCTTGTCGAGCTCGGTCATGGCGCCGGTGCCATCGCCCTTGCCCTGCGTTCCCTTGCCGAAATGCTTGTTGTCGCCCTTGCCGCTGGCCATCGAGCCCTCCTTCGCGTTCGGGGTTGGGCCTGGCGGACGAAGCGGGCCGCCAACGCCAGACCGAACACTACCAACCCCCAAGGCCGGCTTTTGTTCCGGAGCATTCGTGGGAGTGGCGGAGAAAGTCGTCACGCTGATGGGTGGGACAACGACATGAGACAACGAAGCTTTGCACTGCTTATTTCCCGCGACGTCGTCCCGTTGCTTTCCGATTGAGCAGTCCTTCAAGCCTCATGTCCTCTTCGGCATCGCCGGTCGTGTACTCAAAGAAAATTACGTCAGCACGCCCATGCTCATCGCTGCCTGGAGTGGATCTGATGTGCTTGCTCGCGAATGCGGCCTCCAAGACTTGGGCCTCGGTCATTCCAAGGTGAGCCATCAAGTGAAGTGCTGTTCGTCTGCCACTGTCCTGGTCTCCCTTAGCCTGTTGCAGATATGTTTCCAGGGCCTTGCGGTGTCGCCTGCGTTTCAAGAGATATGAAGCCCATGCCCACACCGCGACAATGGCCGTCGCGATGGCGGCAAGATTGGCAATGATGGCGGTGGCGCTTTCCATCGATTTCATCTCCAGATTGTGCCGCCAAGATATGTCATTCGACAGGCTTTTGTAGTGGCCAATAGCCATTTGAGTGGGGCGCCGCTTGCCTTTGCGCGGCCGCCTTCATCTTGATGAAATCCGTCCGGACACGCTAAGGTCCTTCAGAAAATCGTCCAAGCGCGGATGGCCCTGAGTGAAACGTGTAATCCTGCTTGCTCTCGGGATGATGATCGTTCTGACGCTGACGACCAAGCTTCCGCAGAACGCATGGGGCCTGCTTGAAGGACACGGGAGCTATTTCATCCCGGAAGAAAGCAGCATCTGGACCTTTCAGGTCGACGCTGACACTGCAGGCTCGGGGAGTTTCTGGCTCCGAGGGAGCGATCGTACCCGCTACTACGCGCTTTCCGAAACGACGTGGGAATATTTCCATATTGAGAAGGAGAACGACTGCGAGCGGTTTGATCCGGTCGACATCTCCACATGGTGCGAACTGCGAGCAACGCCAATTCCACTGCCGCACTGAACTGCCTGGCATCCCATCGGTCCGGCAACTCACTGCTGACATAACCGTGGGTAGCGCGTGGTAATGGTAATTCACGCAGGCGCTAATCCGGTCATGACATCAGGGGAGGTTGCGATGGGGGAGTTGAATGCCGTGGAGGCGGTTTTTCCCAAGCTTGAGGATCGGGACGTTCGGATCGTCCATCTGCCGCCGATGACGGTGGCCGCCGCCTATGCGTCGGGCGAGGGCTGCGAGGGCAGGGCGCTCGATGCGATCACGCGGTTCGTCGCGGACAGTCGGCTGCTGGAGATCAAGCCCGACGCGCGGAGTTTCGGCTTCGACTGTTCCAAGGGCGAGGCCAAGGTCGGCGAGCCGTCGCGCGTCTATGAGGTTTGGGTGTCCATTCCCGAGGGCATGGCGGTGCCGGCGCCGCTGGTCCGGCGGACCTTCCATGGCGGGCTCTATGCCGCGCATGTGCTGCGGTCGTGGGACTTCCAGGACTGGCGGTTACTCAAGGACTGGGTCGATGCCAGCGACAGATACGCCAACGACTGGGACGCCCCGCGCTGGGTGTCGCCGGAAACGGCGGCCGGCCAGGGCTTCGAGGAGACGCTGAACTTCACCAATTTCGTCCGCAAGGGCGGTCGGATGGAGGACTTGCAGCTCGACCTGCTGTTCCCGATCCGGGAGAAGGTGGTGGCCTAGCGACCGGCGTATCATTTGTCGGCTGTCGCAAAACTGGCATACAGATACGTGTATGTGCTGAAGTCCTCTTTTCCGGATTCGCCGACATGCCCCCCATCATCGAGACCGAGGGCGCGACCAAGTGGTTCGCGCAGAAGGTGCCGCAGTCCGGTTTCACGGGCCGGCTTCGCAACTTTCTGAAGCCGGTCACCCGCGACGTGAAGGCGGTGGACGGCATTTCCTTTGCCATCGAGGCGGGCGAGGCGGTCGGCTATCTCGGGCCGAACGGCGCCGGCAAGTCGACGATGATCAAGATGCTGACCGGCGTGCTGGTGCCGACGGCCGGCTCCGTCCGCGTGCTCGGCCGCGTGCCGCACCAGGAGCGCATCGTCAACGCGCGCGACATCGGCGTGGTGTTCGGCCAGCGCAGCCAGCTGTGGTGGGACCTGCCGCTGTTCGAGAGCTTCGAGCTGCACCGGCGCATCTACCGGATCGAGAGGGGCCGTTTCGAGCGGGCGCGGGCGGACCTCGTGGACATGTTGCAGATCGCGCCGTTTCTCGAACGGCCGGTGCGCCAGCTCAGCCTCGGCCAGCGGATGCGCGGCGAGATCGCCATGACGCTGCTGCACGAGCCGAAGATCCTGTTCCTCGACGAGCCGACCATCGGCCTCGACGTGGTCGCCAAGGACGTGGTGCGCAAGCTCATTTCGAGGGTCAACCGCGAGCGCGGCACCACCATCATGCTCACCACCCACGACCTCCGGGACATCGAGGAAATCTGCCCGCGGCTGGTCATGGTCGATGACGGCAAGCTGCTGTTCGACGGTCCGCTCGCCAACCTCAACGCCTCATTCGGCGCGCGCAGGAAGCTGACGCTGGAGTTCGCCAGCGAACCGGCGACGGTGATGCTGGCCGGCGCCGAACCTGCCGGTGGCGAGGGCGTGATCCGCACCTTCCTGATGAGCGACGACAAGCGCTCGCTGGTCGACATCATCGCGGCGCTGAAGTCCGACGCCGAACTGGTCGACGTGCATCTGCACGAGCCGGACATCGAGGAGGTGATCCGCACCTATTACCAGTCGCGCGAGCGGCGGGCCGCGACGGCCACGCCATCGAAGCGGGCGGGGTAGGCCATGTATCTCGCGCTCGCCGTCGCCGGTTTTCGCACCGAAGCCAGCTTTCGCGCCCAGTTCTGGTTCCTGCTGCTCAGCGGCGTGCTGAACGTCGTCGCCCGCGTCTCGATCTGGCAGTCGGTGTTCCTGCACGGCACGGGGTCGGCCGACGTCAGCCTGCCGCAGATGGTGACCTATGCCATCCTCGGCGCCACGGTGTTCTCTACCTGGGAGGCGAGCCAGCTGGTGCGCGAGATGGGGGCGGACATCCGCAGCGGCAACGTCGTCAGCCACCTGATGCGGCCGGCGAGCTATCCGGTGTCGCTGATGGCCCGGCTGCTCGGTGGGCGCGCCCACGAAACGCTGTTGATCGGGCTGCCGGTCGCCGTCGTCATGGGCGCCGTCTACGGCTTTCAGCCGCCGGCCAGCGTCGGCCATGCGGTGCTGTTCGCCCTGTCGGTGGCGCTGTCGCTGTTCCTGCTGTTCACCCTCGCCACCGCCGTGGCGACGATCGGTTTCTGGGTGATGGACACGCTGGCGCTGGACTGGTTCCTGCGCGGCACGCTGGCGCTGTTCTCGGGCGGGCTGGTTCCCCTGTGGTTCTACCCGGACGCGGTGGCGAACGCCGTCCATCATCTGCCGTTTGCCTGGATCGCCTTCTACCCGCTGGCGATCTATCTCGGCCAGCTCGATCTCACTGAGAGCCTCGTCACCCTTCTCTACGGCCTTGGCTGGGCGGTGGCCTCGGCCGGGCTGCTGACGCTGTTGTGGCGCGCCGCCTGCCGGCGCATGGTCGTGCAGGGAGGTTGAGCGATGCAGACCCTGTCGCTCTACCTCTATCTCGTCCGCCTGCAGCTCAGGACGCGCCTTCAGTATCGCGGCAATCTTGTCATCGGCTGGGTGGCGCAGGCCTTCGGTTACGCCAGCGTCTACGGCACCATCTGGATCATCGCCAGCCGGTTCGAACGGCTGGGCGGCTGGGTGTGGCCGGAAATTGCGCTGATGCTCGGCTTCCACGTTCTGGGCTATGCGCTCGGCGCGCTTTTCACCTTCGTGCAACTGCGCGGCATGGAAGAGCTGGTGCGGCTCGGCACCTATGACACGCTCATGGTGCGGCCGGTCAGCCCGTGGGCCTTCCTGGCCTTTTCCGGCATCAACATCGAGTATGGCGGCCACATCGCGCTCGGCGTCGGCATGATCGCCTGGGCGCTGCCGCAGCTCGGCATCGACTGGTCGGTGCTGACGGTGCTGCAACTCGTGGCCAGCCTGATCAGCGCCGCGCTGCTGACGGGCGCCACGCTGACCATCGTCGCCGCCATGGCGCTGGTGCTCACCCGCTCGCGCTACCTGTTCGGCATTTACTTCGACTTCTGGGAGCTGTCGCGCTATCCGCTCACCATCTTCGCCCTGCCGCTGCAGGTGACGCTTCTGTCCATCGTGCCGCTCGGCTACATGGCCTATGTGCCGGTGGCGGCGCTGCTGGGCAAGCCGGTGCCGCTGATCGGCGCCGCCGCGCCCTTTGCCGCCCTTCTCGCCGGTCCTGTCATGGTGGTCATCGCCATGCTGGTCTGGCAGGCCTGCCAGCGGCGCTATCAGGGCGCCGGCGGGTGACGCTGCCCGCCTGTCTCATCCCGCCTTGCCGCACCGCAGGAGAATGTCGTCGACAACGGAGCCGAGCGGCGCGGTGGCGTCGATGATCGTCGCGTCCGGCGGCAGATCCTCACGGGTGGCGCGCAGCCGCAGGATCAGGTCTCGCTCTTCAGGCTTTCCGCCGAACTCGTCCTCGGGCCTGCTGGCAAGGCGCGCCTTCAGGGTGTCCGCATCGACGTCGAGGACGAAGACCTCGTCGAACAGGTCGATGAACCGCCGGAAGTTCCGTGAACCGCCGCAGAAAAAGGTCATCGGCTGACTTTTGTCGGCCACCAGCGACTTGACCATGTCGACGCGCCAGAGGTGATGCGCGTGGCCGAAAGCCACATCCGCGTTCTCCGGGTCAAGGGAGGCGTCATCGAGCGGTTCGCCGGTTTCGGGGTCGCCCCGATAGGCCAGCTCGCGGTCGCCGTGGACGACGTGGTAGCCACGCTGCGCCAGTTCGGTGGCGACCGAGGTTTTGCCGGTGCCGGAAACGCCCTCGATCAAGTAGTTCCTCGCGCCCATTGCTAGCTCCGCATGCTCGACCTGCAGGTGTTGCATCGCACATCTTGCGCGATCCTGCGAACCATGTCATTCAACAAGCATAGACCTCATGAGGGAGTGCGACGTGGGAGACATTTGATCCAAAGACCTTTTTGAAGCTCTTTGGAGAATGCCTCGATGCGTCTATTGCCCCTCCGCCCGCGACATGCCGGCAATCTCGTCTTCATCTACGCCATCACGTTTTTCGGCACGCTTTACTTCTATCATCCCATCGCAACGCTCTACTACCAGGCGCGTGGGCTGGACTATGTCGAGATCAATTCGCTGTGGGCGGTGGTCGTCGGCGTTATGGCCGTCTCCGAGGTTCCCACCGGGTTGATCGCCGACAGGATCGGCCGGAAATGGGCCATCGTGCTCGCCCTGGCGCTGCAATTGCTCGGCGAGATCGTCTTCGTGGTCGCCGACAGCTATCCGCTGTTCGTGCTGAGCGCGGCGCTCGGCGGCATCGGCTTCGCCTTCTCGTCCGGCTGCCTCGAATCCATGATGTACGACAGCCTCAAGCTGGGGAATGCCGCCCACCGCATGCAGCGCACCATGGGCCTGAACGGCGCCATGGCGCAGCTTGCCGGGATCACCGGCGCCCTCGTTGGCGGCTATCTGTCGCAAGATCTCACCATGAACAGCTACGTCTACCTCATCACCATGACCATCGCTTCGGTCGCCATAGCCCTGGCGATCTCGCTGTTTCTGAAGGAGCCCAGGCGAACGACGGATCGCGACGCGCCGACGGCGCTGGAGCTTCTGGGAAGCGGGGTACAGCTGCTAAGGGCGAACCGGCAGCTTCGCCGCCTCGTCGTGCTGTCCATCCTGTGCAATCCGCTGTCGGCCTATCTTCTCACCTTCTACCAGCCCTACCTGCTTGGCGTCGGCGCGCCGCCCAGCTGGCTGGGGCCGAGTCTGGCGGCGGCCTTCCTGCTCGGGGCGGCGTGCAGCCACTTCGCATACCGGCTGGAGGCGTGGTCCGGCGTCCGCTGGGCGCTGCTGATCGCAACGGTGCTGCCGGGGCTGCTCTATCTCCTCATGGCCTTGCCCGTTGCGCCCTGGCTGGCGGCGGCGCTGTTCGTCGCCACGTTCGGGACGGCATCGCTCCAGAAGCCAATTTTCTCGGACTACATCAACCGGCACATCGAGAGCGGAAACCGCACCACCGTGCTGTCGATGATCAGCATGTTCTCCGGCGTCTACGTCAGCCTGATGGGCCTGTTGACCGGCGCCGTCGCGGAAGCCAGCCTCGCCGCGACGTTCGTGCTGACGGGCGCCGTCGTGGTGATCGTCAGCGTCGTGTTCCGCGTGGCCGTCGCGCAGGAAGAGGGCGGCTGATCACCCCGCCTCGTGTTCCGCCAGCAGCAGGGCCAGCATGGCGGCCTGATGGGCGAAGGGGGCGCCGTCCTCGATGTTCCAGGCGCCGCTTAGGGCGGTGTGGGCGACGGCCCAGGCGAGGAGATGGCGGCGGGGGATGGCGGTGCGCTCGGCCAGCGCCGTGGCGTGGCGGGCGATGCGGCCGGCGTCGAGCACCAGCGCGTCGGCCCGTTCGGGGTTCTGGAAGCTGTTGGCATAGTCGTAGGCGGGGTCGCCTAGGAGGCCCTTGGGGTCGATCGCCAGCCAATTGTCGCCGGACCGCAGGATGTTGTCGTGGTGGATGTCGCCGTGCAGCGGCGTGGCCGGCGCATCCGCGTCTAGAAGGGCCTCGGCGATGGCGGTGGCCCGCGCGACGAGCGGTCGGGCGTCCGCCGGCCAGCGCTGGGGATCGGTGCGGAACAGCGAGGCGAAGCGACGGCGGAGCGGCGTCAGCTCCGGTGGCGGCGCGTCGCGGCGGGCATGCAGGCGCTCGACCACGTCGGCAAGGATGAGGGTGGCGGCGTCGTCGCGGCCGGCGCGGGCAACGTCGCCCAGCGTTTCCCCGTCGAGCCACTCCATGAGGACGGCGTCCGGCGCAAGGCCGAACACCCGCGCCGCGCCGTTCCCGCCGAACCACGCCAGCATCGCGCCGCCCCGAGCTTCGTCGTCGCCCGCGCCGGGCTTCAAGAGCTTCAGCGCGACCGGGCCGTGGGCGGCTGCGGTGGCGCGATAGATGACGCTGGTGGCCGTCTCGGCGGCGAACACAGGATCGATCAGCGCCCAGCATGTCACGGCGTCGGCGAGGGACAGGCGAGTGGTGGCGAGGCGCGTCATGGCTGGCCTTGGGAAGGGAGCGTGGTCGGGAGCTGACACGCTATCATGGGGAGGGGCTATCATGGGGAAGGTCTGGGCCCTTCATCCTTTGCGCTCCATCGGGCTCGCGTCGTGCTTTCCCAGCGCCTCCACCAGATAGTCGATGAACACGCGCACCTTGGCCGACAGCTGCCGCCGGCTGAGATAGACGGCGTAGAGGGCGAAGGCGCCGAGCGACCACTCGGGCAGCACCTGGACGAGGCGGCCAGCGGCGAGGTCGTTCTCGACGATGAAGCCCGGCTGGACGATGACGCCGCCGCCCTCGACGGCGAGGCGGCGCAACAGGTCGCCATTGGTGGCGTGGACGCTCGGGCGGACGCGCACGGCGGCGGTGTCGCCGGCTGCGGTGCGGAAGGTCCAGGTGTCGCCGCTGGAAAGGTAGGAATAGCTCAGCGTTTCGTGCGCGGCGAGGTCGGCCGGGTGGTTGGGGTGGCCGTGCGCGGCGAGATAGTCGGGCGCGGCGCAGGTGACGATGGGAATGGGGGCGATGCGCCGGGCGATCAGGTTGGGGCTCGGCGCCTGGGCGATGCGGATCGCCACGTCGATGCCGTCATGGGCGAGGTCGACGACACGGTCGCTGAGATCGATGTCGAGCCGTAGGTCGGGGAAGCGGCGGTGGAACTCGGGCAGCAGCGCGGCGAGCACCGAGATGCCGAAGGAGAGCGGGGCGCTGACGCGCAGGAGGCCCGCCGGGGTCACCGCCTCGCGGCCGACGGCCGCTTCCGCCTCGGCAAGATCGGCCAGGATCTGCTCGGCCCGCTCCAGGAACTGCGCGCCGGCCTCGGTGAGCGACAGGCGCCGCGTCGTCCGGTGCACCAGACGCGCGCCAAGGTGCGCCTCCAGCGCTGCGATCTGCCGCGACACCGCCGCCGTCGAGGTGCCCAGCTTGTCGGCGACCGCCACGAAGCTGCCGGCGCCAGCCAGCGCGGTGAAGGCCTCCATGCCCCTGATGATGTCCATGATCGACCTATTGTTGCGACAATCGCAATAATCTCTTTCATCCAGGGCGATTTTTCAAGAGGACCGGATGCCGTAGGTATCAATCAACGCCGCCACGGCGACGCGGACATCAAACCCAACAGGAGTTCATCATGAAAGTATCCGTCATCGGCACCGGCAACATGGGTCGCGGCTTCGCCGCTCGTCTGGTCAAGGCCGGCCACAACGTCGGCGTCCATGGGCGCGACGCCGCCAAGGCCGCCGACGTGGCGCAGGCGGTTGGCGCCAAGGCGGTGAGCGCCGCCGAGGCCGGCAAGGCCGACATCATCGTGCTGGCCGTGCCCTTCGATGCCGCCGTCGACGCGCTGAAGGCGCTGGGCGATATCGCGGGCCGCGTGGTGATCGACCTGACCAACCCGCTGACGGCCGACTACATGGGCCTGACCATCGGCCACACCACCTCGGCGGCCGAGGAAATCGCCAGGGCGGTACCGGGCGTGGCGCTGGTGAAGGGCTTCAACACCGTGTTCGCCCAGGTGCTGGCGGGCGACGGCAAGGTGGCCGGCGGCCATGACGTGCCGGCCTACCTCGCCTCCGACAGCGCCGAGGCCAAGGCGGTCGCCGCCGATCTGGCCCGGTCGATCGGCTTCGGCGTGGTCGATGCCGGCGGCCTCAGGAACGCCCGCTATCTCGAGGCGCTGGCCGGCCTCAACATCTACCTCGGCTACGGCGCCGGGCTAGGCACCGCCGTGACGCCGATCTGGCTGCCGGTCGCCGGCTGAAACTCTACTGGGGCGGGCATCACTGGCATTCGTCTGCTCCGAAAAGTCTGCAACTTTTCGGGCGAATGCCTTGGCTTAGAGCCCTGCGCTTCCGGTGCTCACGAACCTTAAGTTCGCTCCGCTCCGGTTCTCGAACTCGTCGCCATCTGCCGCGCCCCAGCGAGTTTCCAGTCCCCCTGTTTTTCTCCTCTCACGCACTCTTTCAGGACGCACCATCATGACCAAGCTGATCGCCATCGCCGTTTCCGCCCTCGCCATCGCCGCCGGAGCCTCGGCCGCCGTCGCCGCCGAAGCGGCCAAGCCGGTGCCGGCGCTCCTTGAGGAGCTGTCGAAGTACCAACAGGACGAGGCCGCCGTCGCCAAGAACCTCGACACCTTCGACACGCTGGACTTCGACGTCTACACCCACCAGAAGTGGGACCGTCTCGGCGAGAGCCACGCCAAGGACATCCTGGTGCACTACCCGGACGGCTCGACGACCAAGGGCCTGCACGACCACGTCGAGGCGCTGAAGCCGATGTTCGTCTTCGCCCCCGACACGCGGATCGAGCAGCACCCGGTGAAGTTCGGCAAGGGCGAGTGGACGGGCGTCATCGGCCAGCTGGAAGGCACGTTCACCGAGCCGATGCCCATCGGCGGCGGCAAGACCATTCCGCCCACCGGCAAGCCGTTCAAGCTGTCCATGGCGACGATCGGCCACTGGACCAAGGCCGGCGTGATGGACGAGGAGTACCTGTTCTGGGACAACCAGGACTTCATGAAGCAGATCGGCCTCGGGCAGTGATCGAGGCACGACGCTGAAGCAGGGCGGGGCGAGCGATCGCCCCGTTTTTGCGTGGGGTGGGCGGATCGCGTGGGCGACACCATCTGAGTGAGGGAACGCGGCGGCCGGATGGGCGTTGTGCCCGGCAGTGGGCGCCGGCTGCGCCCGACACGCAAGGAGGCGACGATGAAGGTTCTGATGGTTCTGACCTCGCACGACAAGCTCGGCGACACCGGTCACAGGACCGGCTTCTGGCTGGAAGAGCTGGCCGCCCCCTATTACGCCTTCAAGGATGCCGGCGCCGAGATCACGCTGGCCTCGCCCAAGGGCGGCCAGCCGCCGCTCGATCCCAGGAGTAGCGAGCCGGCGTCGCAGACCGACACGACGCGCCGCTTCGAGGCCGATGCCGAGGCGACGGCCGCGCTGGCGAGCACCCTGCCGCTGCGCGACGTGAAGGCGGCCGATTTCGACACCGTCTTCTATCCGGGCGGGCATGGTCCCCTCTGGGATCTTGCCGAGGACAAGACGTCGATCGCGCTGATCGAGAGCTTCGTTGCCGCCCGCAAGCCGGTGGGGCTGGTGTGCCACGCGCCGGGCGCCCTCCGCCGCGCCAAGGCCGCCGACGGCCGCCCGCTGGTCGAGGGCCGGAAGGTGACCGGCTTTTCCAACACCGAGGAGGCGGCGGTCGGCCTCACCGACGTCGTGCCCTTCCTGGTGGAGGATGAGTTGAAGGCGCTGGGCGGGCTCTACTCGAAGGCTGGCGATTGGGGCTCCTACGCGGTGCGGGACGATCTGCTCGTCACCGGCCAGAACCCGCAGTCGTCGGCGGAAACCGCGCGCCTGTTGATGGAGGCGCTGAAGTAGGGGGGGAGGTTACCGCTCCTATCAGGCCGTCTCGCGGTTGCAGGGTGAGGCGCCCGTTCCCATCCCCCTCCCGTCATCCTGGCGAAGGCCAGGACCTCGGGCAGGATGGAACGAGGGGGGGTTATCGGGCTCGCTTGTTTCATGGAGACTGATAGTGGCCGGGAGATATCTCGTCCTGAGGTCCTGGCCTGCGCCAGGATGACAATTAAGTGATATAAACCAATGATTTGCGTCGTATTCCCTTGCCCTTCTGGGGCGTGATGGAAGATCTGGCCCCTCAGCCCCATCACCCCTCCGGCGTCGCCCTGTCATCCAGCATCAGTTGCAGGAAGGCGAGGTCGAGCCATTTGCCGAACTTCATGCCGACTTGCGGCAGAAGGCCGACCTCGCGGAAGCCGAGCTTGACGTGCAGGGCCAGCGAGGCGGGGTTGCCGGCGTCGATGGCGGCGATCATCGCGTGCTTGCCGAGCGCTTTGGCGCGGGCGATCAGCGCTTCCATCAGCGCCTTGCCGACGCCCCGGCCGCGCGCGTCGTGGCGGATGTAGATCGAGTGCTCCACCGTGTGGCTGTCGCCGTCGAACGGGCGCCAGTCGCCGAAGGCGGCGTAGCCGAGCACGCTTGCGTCCGCATCCACCGCGACCAGCACCGGATAGCCCTGGCGTTGCACGCCGGCGAGCCAGGCGGCGCGGTTGGCGATGTCGACCGGCGTGTCGATCCAGATGGCGGTGGTGTGGAGGACGGCGTGATTGTAGATGGCGGCGATGCCCTCGGCGTCGGCCGCCACGGCGTCGCGGATGTCGAAGGAAGGGTTCATGGCCCGACGTTACGCCGCGCCGGGCGGCGGAGGCAACCGGCACCGGGCCGCCACTCCGCGCTGGTGGCATAAGCGCTTGGACGTCATGCGCATTCGCCTCCCTTGCCGCCGTCGGATGTCGCGGCTAGAGTTCTCAACTGTTGGGAGAGGCGGGGCGAGGATGGACAAGAAGGCGCTTTCCGAGCGGGACATCTGCACCAAGTTCATCACGCCCGCGATAACCGGGGCCGGCTGGGACGTACAGGAGCAAGTCCGGGAAGAGGTCACCTTCACCAAGGGTCGCATCATCGTGCGCGGGCGGATGCACGGCCGGGGCGAAGTCTGCCGCGCCGATTACGTGCTTTCCCACCAGCCCAACCTTCCGCTGGCGGTGATCGAGGCCAAGGACAACAGCCATTCCGTCGGTGCCGGCATGCAGCAGGCCTTGCGCTATGCCGAGATGCTGGATGTGCCCTTTGCCTTCGCCAGCAACGGCGACGGCTTTCTGTTCCACGACCGCACCGGCCTGGGCGACAAGGTGGAAACGGAACTGACGCTCGATCTGTTTCCGTCGCCGGATGTCCTGTGGGATCGCTATCGTGCCTGGAAAGGCCTGACCGAAACGGCGGCGGCGACGGTGGTCGCCCCCTATCATGACGACGGGACCGGACGGTCGCCCCGCTACTACCAGACCAATGCCATCAATCGCGCGGTCGAGGCGGTCGCCCAAGGGCAGAACCGCGTGCTGCTGGTCATGGCGACCGGCACCGGCAAGACCTACACCGCCTTCCAGATCGTCTGGCGCCTGTGGCGGGCCAAGCGAAAGAAGCGCATCCTGTTCCTCGCCGACCGCAACATCCTGGTGGATCAGACGCGCAACAACGACTTCAAGCCGTTCGGTCCCGCCATGACCAAGATCAGCAAGCGGCAGATCGACAAGTCGTTCGAGGTCTACCTGTCGCTCTATCAGGCGGTGACCGGCTCCGAGGAAGAGAAGAACATCTACCGGCAGTTCTCGCCGGACTTCTTCGACCTTGTGGTGGTGGACGAATGCCATCGCGGCAGCGCCGCTGCCGACTCGGCATGGCGCGAGATCCTCGATTACTTCGCCTCGGCCACCCACATCGGCATGACGGCGACGCCCAAGGAAACGCGCGATGTATCGAACATCGATTACTTCGGTCAGCCGGTTTACACCTACTCGCTGCGCCAGGGCATCGAGGACGGTTTCCTCGCACCCTACAAGGTGGTGCGCATCGACTTCGACAAGGACCTTCAGGGCTGGCGGCCGGAGGATGGCAAGGCCGACAAATACGGCAATCTGATCGAGGACCGCATCTACAATCAGCGCGATTTCGACCGCCAGCTGATCCTCACCCAGCGCACCGAGCTGGTGGCCCGCAAGGTCACCGAGTTCCTGACGGCCACCGACCCCTACCAGAAGACCATCGTGTTCTGCGAGGACATCGAGCACGCCGAGCGGATGCGGCAGGCGCTGGTCAACCTCAACCCCCTCAAGGTGGCCGAGAACCGCAAGTATGTCATGCGCATCACCGGCGACGAGATGGAGGGCAAGGCCGAGCTGGACAATTTCATCGACCCGGAAAGCCGCTATCCGGTGATTGCCACCACCAGCAAGCTGATGACCACCGGGGTGGACGCCCAAACCTGCAAGCTGATCGTGCTGGACCAACGCATCCAGTCGATGACCGAGTTCAAGCAGATCATCGGGCGTGGCACCCGCGTCAACGAGGACTACAACAAGTTCTGGTTCACGATCATGGACTTCAAGCGGGCGACCGAGCTGTTCGCCGACCCCGCCTTCGACGGCGATCCCGTCCAGATCTACGAGCCGGGGCCGGGCGACCCGCCGGTGCCGCCCGACGATCCCGACGCGCCCGCCGGGCCCGAAGCGCCGGGGATGCCCGGCGGTCCCGACGATTTCACCCAGCCCGAAGGTCAGTCGCCGGGCGGGATGGCCGAGCCGCGCCGTCGCTACTACGTCGATGACGTGCCGGTGGCCGTCATGGCCGAGCGGGTGCAGTACTACGGGCCGGATGGCGGGCTGATCACCGAGTCCCTGCGCGACTACACCCGGACGCGCGTTCGCAAGCACTATGCCTCGATGGATGATTTCCTGCGCCGTTGGACGGCCGCCGAGCGCAAGAAGGCCATCCTCGACGAAATGGCCGCCCAGGGCGTGTTGTGGGAGGCCCTGGCCGAGGAGGTCGAGAAGAAGCAAGGCCGCTCCCTCGACCCCTTCGATCTCGTCTGCCACGTGGCGTTCGACCAGCCGCCGCTGTCGCGGCGCGAGCGGGCGGAAAACGTTCGCAAGCGCGACTACTTCGCCCGCTATGGCGGCATCGCCCGTGAGGTTCTGGAAGCGCTGCTCGACAAGTACGCCGATACCGGCATAGAGAACGTGGAAGACATCAAGGTCTTGCAGCTGGACCCCTTCACCGGAATGGGCAGCGCCAGGGAACTGCTCGACGCGTTCGGCGGCAAGGACCGCTATCTGCAGGCGGTCCAGGACCTTGAGAACCAACTGTACGGGTGATTTGGGGCGGGCATGTCGATCAGTGCGACGGTGAAGGCGATTCAGGACATCATGCGCAAGGACGTGGGCGTCGACGGCGACGCCCAGCGGATCGGCCAGCTGGTGTGGATGCTGTTCCTGAAGATCTATGACGATCGCGAGCAGGAATGGGAGCTGCTGGACGATGCCTATCGCTCGCCGCTGCCCGAGCCGCTGCGCTGGCGCAACTGGGCCGCCGATGCCGAGGGCATCACCGGCGAGGAGCTGAAGGACTTCATCGACAACACGCTGTTCCCCGGCCTTCAGACGCTGACGGGCAAGGGCGGCGACAAGCGCGCCTTCGTCATCCGAGGCGTGTTCGAGGACGCCTACAACTACATGAAGTCGGGCCAGTTGATCCGGCAGGTGATCAACAAGATCGAGGAGGGCATCGACCTCAACAAGGCGCAGGAGCGCCACCTGTTCGGCGACATCTACGAGCAGATCCTGAGGGACCTGCAAAACGCCGGCAATGCCGGCGAGTATTACACGCCGCGCGCCGTCACCGAGTTCATGGTCGAGCGGGTCAACCCGCGCCTGGGCGAACAGATATTGGACCCGGCCTGCGGCACCGGCGGCTTCCTCACCTCGGCCATCGAGCACATCCGCAAGAACGACGTGAAGACGGTGGAGGACGAGGCCCGGCTCCAGGCGTCGATCCACGGTGTGGAAAAGAAGCCGCTGCCGCATCTTCTCGCCACCACCAACATGATCCTGCACGGCATCGAGGTGCCCACCAACATCCGGCACGACAACACGCTGTCGCGATCCCTCATCAGCTACGGCCCGAGGGATCGGATGGACGTGATCGTCACCAACCCGCCGTTCGGCGGCATCGAGGAAGACGGCATCGAGGCCAGCTTCCCCGCCACCTTCCGCACGCGCGAAACCGCCGACCTGTTCCTGGTGCTGATCACCCACCTGCTGAAGGATGGCGGCCGCGCCGCCGTGGTGCTGCCCGACGGCACGCTGTTCGGCGAGGGCATCAAGACGCGCATCAAGGAACACCTGCTGGACGCCTGCGACTTGCACACCGTGGTGCGCCTGCCCAACGGCGTGTTCAATCCCTACACCGGCATCAAGACCAACCTGCTGTTCTTCACCAAGGGCCGCCCGACCCGGCGCACCTGGTTCTACGAGCATCCCTATCCCCAGGGGGTGAAGAACTATTCCAAGACCAAGCCCATGCGGGTCGAGGAGTTCGGCCCCGAGCGCGACTGGTGGGGCAGCGAGGCCGATGGCTTCGCCGCCCGCAAGACCACCGAACACGCCTGGTGCGTGGACATCGCCGAGATCAAGGCGGGCAACTACAATCTGGACTTCAAGAACCCCCATCGGGCCGCCGAGGAGGTGCGCGACCCCGAGGTGCTGCTGAAGCAATACGCCGATCTCCAGGCCGCCGTCGCCGCCACCCGCGACCGGATCAGGGCCGCGCTCGCCGCTGCGCTGGAGGGCAAGGCGTGACGCAGGCCCTGATCGACAATCTCCCTCTGATCGCCGCCGCCCCGGATGGCATCAAGGCGTTGCGCGGCTTGATCCTGGATCTGGCGGTGCGGGGAAAGCTGGTACCGCAGGACCCGAAGGACGAGCCGGCGAGCGAGTTGCTGAAGCGGATTGAGGACGAGAGACGGAGGCTGATTGAAGCCGGCAGCATCAGAAAAGGGCCGTCCCGTCCGTCGCGGCCCGTTGCAGAGATCGAAACTCCACAAGGATGGTCATCTGCATCTCTCGGCGACATCATTGGTTCGATCGATGCAGGTTGGAGTCCTGCCTGTTTGGCTGAACCCTCACCCTCTGAAGCAACCTGGGGCGTTCTCAAAACCACGGCCGTTCAATCGCTCAACTATCTTCAAGCGGAGAATAAACAGCTTCCTTCTAGTCTTCGTGCGAGGCCTGAACTTGAGGTGAGGTCGGGAGACATCCTCATAACAAGGGCCGGTCCAAAGAATAGGGTGGGGGTGTCTTGTCTTGTGCAACACACGCGCCCGAAGTTGATGATCTCCGATAAAATAATCCGTATCCACGTTGTGGGCGACATCATCGATTCCGGGTTTGTTTGCTTGGCCATGAATGCTGGTGTCACGGCAGAGTTCCTTGAGGCGGCCAAGTCTGGAATGGCGGAAAGCCAGATGAACATCTCGCAGGAGAAGCTGCGAGTTGCCCCTCTCGCCATCCCCCCCCTCGCCGAACAGCGCCGCATCGTCGCCAAAGTCGATGAGTTGATGGCGCTGTGCGACTGGTTGGAGGCGCAGCAGGCGGATGCCGAAACCGTTCACGCCGCCCTGGTCAAGACCCTGCTGGACACCCTGATCCAAAGCCAGGATGCCGACGACTTCGCCGCCAACTGGCAACGCCTCAGCCAACACTTCCCGACCATCTTCACCACAGAGGCTAGCGTCGATGCGCTGAGGCAGACGATTGTACAACTTGCCGTTTTGGGGAAACTGACAAGTCAGTATTCCTCAGACACGCCTGCTGGAGAGTTGATGAGTCGGGTTTTGTCGATGGGCAATCCCTCTCGAAACAGCGGGCGCTCGGCTGAGGCATATCCTCCATATCACCTGCCCGGCGGTTGGGAGTGGGTTTCGTTGGGGCAGCTTGGGCCAGAGTTTCAGAATGGCGTGAGTAGTAGAGGTGATATCGGTGGGCGACCGGTTACGGTACTTCGGCTTGCCGACGTTGAAGATACTCGAATTAGTCTTTCCGACAGCCGTGAACTGAATATAGATCGCAAATCTATACTTAAGTACGGTCTGAAGTTCGGGGATATATTAATTGTACGCGTGAATGGTAGTTCCGATATTGTAGGTAAGTTTGTTCTAGTCGATGACCCGGGAGATTCGATATATTGCGATCATTTCATAAGGATGCGTCTCTCTTCGGAAATTATCGATCCTTTTTATCTGGAAGTATATAGTCAGTCGCAGATTATGCGAGAGCGGATTCGGAAACTGTTCATTACGACTGCTGGGCAGAAGACCGTAAATCAGTCGCATATATGTTCATTGCCCATCCCACTCCCTCCTCTCGCGGAGCAGCATCGCATCGTCGCCAAGGTCGATGAGCTGTTTGCTCTATGCGACAGCCTGAAGGCGCAGATCGCCGAGTCTCGCGCCGTTCAACGGCAGTTGGCCACGGCGCTGGTCGAGCAGGCGTTGGCGGCCTGAAGGGGCAGCGTGTCGCCGCCCCTCGCTCGCGCCTGAGGAGCATTCCCATTCCACAGGAAGCCCGGGGCGGTTGCTCCGGGCCTATCGACGCGGTCCGCCGCTCACGCCGCCGCGAACTTGGTGACGAAGGTTTCCACCACCGTTTGCAGACCCTTTGCCTTGGTCGACAGGCCGGAGGAGAGGTTCATCAGCTGGGTGGAGGCGGCTCCGGTCATTTCGGCCGCCTGGCCGACGCCGGTGATGTTTTCCGTGACCTCCGTGGTGCCGACGGCGGCTTGCTGGCAGTTGCTGGCTATTTCCGTGGTTGCCGCGCCCTGTTCCTCCACCGCGCCGGCGATGGCGGAGGCCACCTCCTTGATGTTGGTGATCGTCTTGACGATGGAGGTGATGGAATGGACCGTGTTGCCGGTCGACTCCTGGATTTCCGCCACCTTGGCCTCGATGTCGCCGGTGGCCTTCGACGTCTGGTCGGCCAGCTGCTTCACTTCCGCCGCGACGACGGCGAAGCCCTTGCCGGCCTCGCCCGCCCGCGCCGCCTCGATGGTGGCGTTGAGCGCCAGGAGGTTGGTCTGCTCGGCGATGCCGCGGATGATGTTGACCACGTCGCCGATGGCGGCAGCCGACGCGGCGAGGGTGGAGATGCGGGCGTTGGAGGCCTGCGCCTCGCCATAGGCCAGCTCGGCCACCTCGGCCGAATGGTCGACCTGCGAGCTGATCTCGTTGACGGAGGCGGCCATCTCCTCGGACGAGGCGGCGACGGTCTGCACGTTGCTGGCCGCCTGTTCGGCCGCCGCGGCCACGGCCTGGGCCTGACGGGCGGTTTCCTCGGCGGTGGCGGACAGGCTGCGGGCGCTGTCGGCGATCTCCTCGGAGGACTCGGCGAAGTTGGCGGCGAGGTCGCGCATTTCGGCGACGAACTGGTCGGCCAGCACCTGCCGGCGGTTGAGCTGTTCGCGCTCGGCATGCTCGCGGGTTTCGCGTTCGATGCGAGCCTGCTCGTCGGCGATCATGCTCTGCCGGCACTGCTCCAGAACGCCGCCGAGGACGCCGAAATCGTCGCGACGGCCGACGATGGTCACCACCACGTCCTTTTCGCCTCGCCCGAGGGCGAGCACGTAATTGATGGCGACGCCCAGCGGCCGCGTCACTGAAAGGGCGCTGACGGCGGCGATGGCCACGGCGAGCAAGGCCGCGACGGCGCTGATGGCGATCTCGATGGTAATGCCCCGCTGAACGGCGGCGGCGCTATCCTGGCCGATTTGTACGCCGCGCTTGCCGTAGGCGTCGGACAGCTCGGTGCCGAGCCGGTCGATGATGGGGTAGGTGGCGGCCAGCTGCGCGCGCAGGTCGGAGTTGGCGGCGGACTGGTCGCCGCTCTGCATCTGGCCGGCCAGCGTCATGACGCCGGTGTGGTAGGTCTTCAGCGTCTGTTCCAGCTCAGCGGCCTTGGCCTTGCGGGCCGGATCGCGGGTGGACTTGCTCACCTCTTCGAGCTTGGCCACGGCGGCCGCGAAGGCCTGGTCCATCTGGCCGAACAGCTCGGCCTGCCGGGCGGGCTGGGCCGCCGCCTCGTAGAAGCCGGCGCGGCCCTTGGCGATGTACTTGAGGGCGGTCTCGATGTCGCCGGTCTGGGACAGCACGCGGACCGACTCCCGCGTGTAGGTGGCGGCGTCGGTCAGGTAAACGTAACCCACCACGCTGACGGCGATCAGCATCAGCGTGACAAAGGCAAAGCCGGCATAGAGCCGGTGGGCGATCTTCAGGCGGTCCATCGTGGCACCCTTCTGGTGATCCGAGACCCTCGCCAAAAAGCAACCGGGGCGGGCAGCTAGCCTGGAACCCCGAGCGGACCACGCCCGGGCATTCGTCGCTATCTGCCGCACCCCAGCTATGACGGTCGCGGTTGTCCGATATCCAGTAGAGAGTTGCGCTTCGGTGGTTAACGATGTTTATAGCTCTCAAGAAATTTGATAAAGTTTGATCTATATCCGTGTTTCGACGTATGGCGCGCTGAAATACTGGCGTGCCAGGCAAAAAATCGATGTCATCGAAGGTGGAGAGAACTTAAAATCGCTTCATATCAACGTGAGCGATGCGATTTCCGTGTCACACAATGTTCTATATCTCACTCTTTATTCTTGAAGGTCTTGAACGCCGGAGTGGGTGCTACCGAGAAAAGTCGGGGGTTTCCTAATCGGCGTGGCATTGGTCCATTTCAACTTGGAGTCACTTTGCGGGGCAGCTCGCAATCCGGTTTGCGTAGACCGGTCTCGCTCGAGTGGCGGGACTCATGCTTTGGTATGAATATGAATAGGGTGCGGAAAACGGCCGTCAGGGCAGGTTGTCGCGCAGGTAGATCTCGATGCGGATCGTTTCCTGGTTGGCGTTGAGCGGCGTGCCGTCGATCTGCGAGCGGAGCACGCGGATGGCGCTGCGGATCTCGTGGCCGGCGTCCTGGTTGATGACGGCGTGGATGAGGCCGTCGCGCAGGGCGGTGCGCGTCACGTCGTAGAGTTCGTGCGCCACCACCACGGGGCGGGCCTCGGGCGGCAGCTCGGCCAGCACGTCGAGAATGCCCTGGTGGCCGCCACCGATGTTGTAGAGGCCGACGATGTCGCCCTCGCGCCTCAGGCAGTCGCTGAGCGCCTGGCGCGTCGCTTCGCGCTCGTCGCGGCCTTCCAGCGTGACGGAGGCCTGAAGGCGCGGGAACTCGGCGTTGATCACCTGCTCGAAGCCCATGCGGCGCTCGACGTGGTCGCGCACCAGCATGGAGCCGGCGATGACGACGATCTTGCCCTCGCGCCCGCTGAGAAACTGGCCGAGCAGGCTGGCGGCGGTGCGGCCGGCGGCGACGTTGTCGATGCCGACATAGTGGTGGCGGGGGAAGCGCGGTGCGTCGGACACCAGCGTGACCACGGGCACGCCGGCGGCGTTGAGGCGGCAGAGCTCGGCCCGGACGGTCGCCGATTCCGTGGCCACCAGCGCCACGCCGGCCACGGCGGCGGTGTCGATGCGGCGGAGCGCGTCGGTCAGCGCCTCGCCGTCGAAGGCGGGCACGCTGCGCACCTCGATGTCGACGCGCTTGCCGGCCAGCCGCTTGCGCGCCTCGCGCGCCTCGGCGTCCAGGTGGCGCATGAAGTCGCTGGGGCCATCGGGGATGATGAACACCAGCCGGTCGATGCGCTTGCGGGCCAATGCCGCCGCCGAGGCGTCGCGCACGTAGCCCAGCCGGTCGACGGCGGCCCGCACGCGCTCGGCCGTGGCGGCGCGCACGCCGGGCCGGTCGTTCAGCACGCGGTCCACCGTGGCAAGGCCAACTCCCGCGGCTTTGGCGACGTCGTGGACTGTGGGACGCATGCGTGCTCCTGGAAACGTAAACTCACCTCAGGCGGCCGGTTGGCCGTTCCGAACGAATCCCATACTTTTCAAAGGCTTCTAGAGCCCGATACATCCCTCACCGCCCCTTCCTGCCTGAGGTCCACCTTGCATTCGCTCGCGAATGCAAGCGGCCTTCGCGCAGGATGACAGGAGAGGGATAGAAGCGGAGTCCGATAGCAACCCCTTGCTCCATCCTGCCTGAGGTCCTGCGCATAAAGCGCAGGATGACGGCCTGACGGGAGCGGGAGCCTCTTCCGGTCGCCGACCGCGCACCGGAAACGCGACGCATCCCCTTGTTTCATATCAATTAATTGTCATCCTGCGCTTCATGCGCAGGACCTCAGGACGAGAAGTCTCCCCGGCTGCCACCAAAACTGGAATATAATATTCCACATTAAGTTCGCCCGCTGTCAACGCCGGGCGAAGTCATACCGGCCATGTCGAGAAAACGGGTTCCGGCGACGCGAGCCGCCGGAACGCCTATTCAAGGCGAGACGCTGAAATTCGCTGGGGTGAGTCAGATAGCGATGAGTTCGAGACCCGGAGCGGAGCGGGCTTGAGGCCCGTGAGCACCGGAAGCGGAGAACTCGAAGCTAGATGTCCACCCCAGTAGAATTTCATTCGTGGACGTACATGTCCCAGCCGAGATACTTGGTCGCCGCTTCGGTCACGGCGGCGGCGGACGAGGAGAAGTTCGTCGCCACGTGGTGCTCGAAGGCGTTCTCGCAGATGTAGCGCAGGAGCTTCTGCAGGTTGGGGATGTCCACCACGCCGGCGCCGCCGAAGGTGTTCAGCGGATCGTCGGTGAACGAGCCCTGGCCGGTGTAGCCCTTGATCTTGCCGGTGAAGTCGTCGGTGGAGAGGCGCAGATAGGTCATGGCGCCGGCCTTCACCTTGCCGTCCAGCGTGCCATAGGTGTTCTCGGCGCCAACGGTGCCAGCGATGATCTGCTGGTAGTCCATCTTCACGCCTTCATTGAAGAAGTGCTTGGGCAGGTTCGAGCAGTGGAAGCAGACGGCCTTGTTGGGGTCGCCGCCGTAGTTGTTGTTCCAGTCGAGCAGCGCCGACGGCGTCTCGCTGGCCAGCCCCAGGGCGTACATGGAAAGCGCGCCCAGCGTGTCGACCTCGCAGGCCGACGGCAGGAGCTTCTGGCTCATCATGCTCATGACGGTGCAGGGCACGATGCCGAAGAACTCTTCAAGGCTGGTCCAGCACTGCACCGAGGTGATGGTGAGGCGGTTGGTCTCCACCCAGTTATCCAGCACGGCGCCGAGCTTGGCCATCTTGATGAGGGCGGCTTCCGGCGTGTGGCCGGTGGACACGTAGGCGCGGATCTCGGCGATCTTCTTCTCGACGGCGGCGTCGTTGTCCTTCAGCTTGCCAATGCGGCCAAGCACTTCGGAGAGGTCGAGCGTGTCGACGGTGATGCCCGAACGCTCGAGCAGCTTTTCCGAATAGCGCACGGTGTTGAAGGCGGCCGGGCGGGCGCCGACGGCGCCGACGCGCAGGTTCTTGAAGCCGCCGACGACGCGGCAGACGCCGGCGAACCACTTGAGGTCGGCCTCGAACTCGGGCGAGTCGGGCGCCTCGGTGTGCAGCGTCGTCAGCGAATACTTGATGCCATACTGCTGAAGGTTGTTGCAGATCGACATCTTGCCGCAGAAGCTGTCGCGGCGGTGGGTGATGGCCATCTTGCCGGCTTCGTCGGGCGTCGCCTGGATCAGCACCGGCACGTTGAGCCCGGCAAGGCGCACGGCGTCGGCGAGGCCCCGCTCTTCGCCGAAGTTCGGCAGGGTGATGATGATGCCGTCGATCTCGTCGGCGTGCTTCTTGAACAGGGCGGCGCAGATCTCCGCTTCCTTGTAGGTCTCCACTGCGCCGTGCGCCGTCTCCTCCGGCGTTACGACGATCGCCTTATAGCCCTGCTTCTCCAGAGCGGCGATCATCTCCACCCGGCCGCTGGCAGCCAGATGGCTGGGGAAGAATCCACGGTTTCCGACGATCACGCCGAATGTCATTTGCTTGGCCATCAGGTCTCTCCTCCGCAGTCGCTTGAAATGTTTGAGGTACGCTACCGAAAGAGAAAAGGGGAGTTTTTCGGTAGGGAATTGGGGTCAATTGAGGGGATTCAAGCGAGTGTTGATGAGCGTACATCAAGGCGGGGGAGGAGGCAAGGGTGGGGGCTAGCTCACGAATGTCGTTTGATAGTGGCGGTCTCCGGTTGCTTACGGCTGCTCTGCACGTCATAGTTGGAGGTCACGGGTGCTGTGATTTATATGAAGGACTCATCAAGTTGGTGACTGTATGGACTTCTCTGGCTTTGAGCCTACGGGGGAAACACAGTTTCGAACTTGCTCGTAAAGAATCAAAGAAGGTGCTTGCACAAATATATCGCTTCAGGCCATGTTTCTGGCTCGTAATTGAGCCAGACCTTCGTGAAGGGCGCTAACTTTGATAAGATTTTTTCTTATAAGGTCTAATGGTATTATCCCTCAATTTCACAAGAATGTTGTATTTCTTCGCATAGATAATTGGAATGATTACTCGTTTATAACGTCATTTGAGGCGATCGTTTTTGACGAGAACGGTTTGAAGCACGATTTGGGTGGGGTTAGGGTAGGATTTGTGGGCCAGACGTCGGACACTACGACATATTCTGTGCTTGGATCTGGTTTTGGCGGGCTTGACGATAGATTTTTTTCTTTGGGAACTGATTTGGATTACTATGTAAAAGTAAATAGTTTTTCTGATTCATTTAAAAATGAATACTTAAAAGCGATCCGAGATGTCGCTTTTTTGCAGGATGCCTTAGATATAGCTAATAAGCAGCATGTTTTTCATACATCTCATTTGCGTAGCTTAAGTATAAATACAATCACAGGTCAATTTCGTCGTGTTTTACATGGCGAGGCGCCCCTGACTGATTACGCTTTCCGTTTTACGCAGGAGGCGAGCGAGAGTGTCGCTGGCTTTCAGCTCACTTTCAATGTTAGTGCAAACTCTAAACCTGCTACAAATGTACATGCAGTAATCGGCCGAAATGGAGTCGGAAAGACGACGTTGCTCCATAATATGACGAGAGCGATTATTGATGCGGGTTTGACAGACTCCCGGTTCGAGAAAATTGCATGGCTTGAGTATGCTAGGATTGGTCGGGACTATTTCAGCGGTTTAGTTTCGATATCATTCAGCGCCTTTGACCCCTTTAAACCACCAATGGAGCAGCCAGACCCTTCTCAAGGGACGTGTTATTTTTATGTTGGTCTAAAAGATTACTCAGACGAAGCTGGAGCTAGTCTGAAATCTCAGCATGATCTATTGCGTGAACTTATAGAAAGCCTAGAGATTTGCCTGAGTGAACGTTCTCGAAGTCAGAGGTGGCTGGAAGCAATTCGGAACCTTGAGTCCGACGACAACTTTGCCGAAATGAATCTTGGTCAGCTAAGTAATCTACGTGACGAAGAGCTTAGAAGAAACGTTTGCTCGCTGTGGAAGCGAATGAGTTCGGGGCATGCAATAGTTTTGTTAATTATAACTAAGCTTGTAGCGAGAGTTGACGAAAAGACTTTGGTTCTTTTTGATGAGCCAGAAAGCCATCTTCATCCGCCTTTGTTATCTGCTTTGATCCGAAGCCTAAGTGGTTTGCTTTCTAGTCGGAATGCAATTGCGATAATTGCAACACATTCGCCGGTAGTCCTGCAAGAAATACCATGTTCCTGTGTCTGGAAGATCACTCGCTCGGGGCTCTCATCGTTGTCGCAGAGGCCGGAGATCGAGACATTTGGTGAGAATGTTGGATTGCTGACACGAGAGGTATTTGGTCTTGAGGTGGCAAAATCTGGTTTTAACTCGTTGCTGGAGGGGGAGGCGGAAAGGACGCCTACCTATGAGGAGGTCCTGCAGACCTTTTCTCATCAGTTAGGTTCGGAGGGGAGGGCAATTCTGCGCGCCATTATGCACCGAAAATCGACGGCTCAATAACGATGAGAAAGATTGCACCTGCGAATGTGGATTTTGCTACTGCTTTGGCCGAGAGCGTGCGGGGGATATCCGACATAGACACCCAGAGGATTTACGTGGCTTCAATACCCGATCCAAAGGCGATCGAAGAAGCTTACTTGGCTAGTGCTTATTCTGGTGTGCTGTGCAGCATGCCAAGGACTGTCGGAAATGGTGACCCTATAGTATACGGTAGTCTTCATAAATCAGAACTGATGAAGCTATATACGCAATACTTTGTTCAAAAAGGTAAGCCGGCGAGAGAGCTGTACGATCTTATTAAGGTAAGTGCGGGTGGTAAGTGTCCATTATGTGGAGGGGTCGGTAGTGTTCGTACACTCGATCACTATTTGCCTAAATCAACATTCCCATTGTATTCAGTTATGCCAGCTAACCTAGTCCCCTGCTGTCGGGATTGCAATACCGATAAGCTTGATGGATTTTCAGAATCTCCAGATAAGCAAGCATTACACCCATATTTTGACGATTCTAAGTTCTTTACCGAGAAATGGATTGAAGCAAAGGTTGTGCCGGGGCTTCCTCCGGTTATAGAATACTATGTATCTGCCCCAGAGAACTGGAGTGAGCGAGATAAGAGTCGTGTGTCCTGTCATTTTAAATATTATCGTCTTGCTAGCAAGTTTTCAGTAGAGGCTGCGGCGGATATTCCTGAGACAATACATGTCAGGCGAACAATTATGTCTTCTATTAGCCCCTACGATTTCAGTATGTATCTTTTTGAGAAGGGTCAAACGCCTGCTTTGCCTATAAATAACTGGCGAAGAGTTATGTTCTCTGCTCTGGCGATGGATCCTTGGTTTTGCGAGAATCTGTTTGATGAGATCTAGCTGGAGGCATTTGGCCACGCCAAGAGAGTGCCGGCCGTGGCTTGTGCGCCTTCTCACTTCAATACTGCGTTACTGCCTTTTCTGGGTAGAATGTCGATGCTGTGAGGACGTCAGAAGGGGCTGGCGAAGAGGGGCAGGTTTGTTCAGTCCTATGCAAACTCGTAAGATCGAGCGCGGGTGTGCCCTTATCTCGCAGGGATATCCGCTCTCCACTTTGAGGTATCAGCGAGCTTTACTTGGGCGTCCCGCCTTGCTGCAGAGTATCAATCAGATCGGGCTTGGCAAATTGCTGGTCGAGGAGGACGATCAATCAAGACCGATCGGAAGGATGCCTTGTTGGACGGGGCGTTGTAGGCAGGGGCTTTGGCGATCATGCGCGCTGTTTGCCGTTCCCCATCCCGCCACCGGCATACCTGCCGCCCTGTCAGCGCACTGGCTTGCCGATTGAATCTCGCGCTTTCGCGTCCCAAGTTCCTTGCTTGACGTGTTCAGCATTTCGCGGCGTGGTCGGGCCGGCACCCCACAGGCCCCGCCTCGCCGCCGATCCATCCTCAGGAGACCTCACCTCATGGCCGAATCCATTGCCCATTACATCGCCCGCTTTCTTGGCGAGGCCGGGGTCAAGCGCATCTGGGGGGTGACGGGCGACAGCCTGAATGGCCTCAGCGACAGCCTGCATCGGCTGGGCGAGATCCGCTGGATGGGGACGCGGCATGAGGAGGCGGCGGCGTTCGCGGCCGGGGCCGAGGCGCATATCACCGGCGAGCTGGCGGTGTGCGCGGGGTCGTGCGGGCCGGGCAACCTGCACCTCATCAACGGTTTGTTCGACTGCCAGCGCAGCCATGTGCCGGTGCTGGCGATCGCCGCGCACATTCCCTCGTCGGAGATCGGCTCGGGCTATTTCCAGGAGACGCACCCGCAGGAGCTGTTCCGCGAGTGCTCGGTCTATTGCGAGCTGGTGACCAACCCCGAGCAGATGCCGCGCGTTTTGGAGATTGCCGTGCGCACCGCCATCGCCAAGCGCGGCGTCTCCGTCATCGTGCTGCCGGGCGACGTGGCCTTGAAGCCGATGCCCGAGGGCGTCGACATCCGCTGGCGCGCGCCGGAGCTTGGTCGCCTGGTGCCGTCGGGCGCGCAGGTGGATGCGCTGGCCGACATGCTCAACGCCAGCTCGAAGGTGACGCTGCTCTGCGGCGCCGGCTGCGCCGAGGCGCATGACGAGGTGGTGGCGCTGGCCGCCCGGCTGAAGGCGCCCATCGTCCACGCCCTGCGCGGCAAGGAGTTCGTCGAATACGACAACTCCTATGACGTCGGCATGACCGGGCTGATCGGCTTTTCCTCCGGCTATCACGCCATGGGCGCGGCCGACACGCTGTTGATCCTCGGCTCGTCCTTCCCCTACCGCGCCTTCTATCCGGCCGGCGCCAAGATCGCCCAGGTGGACAGCCGGCCGGAAAGCCTTGGCGCCCACACCCAGATCGATCTCGGCATCGTCGGCGACGTCAAGGCGACGGTGGCGGCGCTCCTGGACAAGCTGCCCGAGAAGCGTGACGACGCCTTCCTCAAGACGGCGCTCGACCATTATGCCAAGGCGCGCAAGGGGCTGGACGACCTCGCCACCGACGATGGCGCCAAGGGGCAGATTCACCCGCAGTATCTCGCCCGCCTCGTCAGCGAGAAGGCGGCGGACGACGCCATCTTCACCTGCGACGTCGGCACGCCCACCGTGTGGGCGGCGCGCTACGTGACGATGAACGGCAAGCGGCGGCTGGTCGGCTCGTTCAACCACGGCTCGATGGCCAACGCCCTGTCGCAGGGCATCGGCGCGCAGGGCATCGATCCGAAGCGTCAGGTGGTGGCGCTGTGCGGTGACGGCGGCTTCGCCATGCTGATGGGCGACATCCTCTCCGTGCGCCAGCTGGACCTACCGCTGAAGATCATCATCTTCCACAACCGCTCGCTCGGCTTCGTCGCCATGGAGATGAAGGCCGGCGGCTACATCTCCGACGACACCGACCTCAACAGTCCCGACTTCGTCAAGGTGGCCGAGGCGATCGGCATCAAGGGCATCCGCGTCGACGACGCCAAGGCGCTGCCGGCGGCCCTCGACGAGGCCTTCGCCACGCCCGGCCCGGTGCTGGTGGACGTGATGACCGCCAAGCAAGAACTGGCCATGCCGCCGCAGATCACCCTCGAACAGGCCAAGGGCTTCTCGCTCTACATGATGCGGGCGATCCTGAGCGGCCGGGGCGACGAGCTGATCGAACTGGCCAAGACCAACTGGCGGTGAGGGCTGCCGGTCTTTTCGCGGCCTCATTGCTGGCTTCATGATTGACCATGGTTCGCCTTTGGCTCAATGGCGAGCCGGCCATGGCGCGGGAGGGTGGTGATGAGCGACGCGGGGATGACGGTGGACGACTACACGGCGGCGCTGAAGGACATCCTGTCGGCGCACGCCCAGCCAGCGCTCGACCGTCTCGCGGCCATCCGGCAAGCCCTGCCGCCGAAGGCCCGGCGGGTCACGGTCGGGGTGCATCCGGCGCAGGATGGAGACGGCTTCTTCGATGTGGTGGTCCACCTTGAGGGGCCGGACCTCTACGTGCTGAACAAGGCGATAGCGCCGCATCGCTTCCTGTTCGAGGTGAAGATCGTCGACGGCAAGATGCAGCCGGATGTGCCGATGTTCGACCCCGATGAGGTCGACTTTTCCGTCAACGATGCCATCGTCGACAGCTGCATGGCCTGGCTTGAAGGGCTGTGGCGGCAGCTCGGCGGCCTCGGTCTTCCGGCTGTCGTGTTTGGCGAGGAAGGATATGGCAGCGTGGCCAGCAAGCCGCTGCTGCCGTGAGGCGGGGCCTTTCGGGCTCTCCGCCGCCACTCGAACGGACGAGGAGCTGCCGGGTGACCCTCGACTTTTATGACGAGAATGCCGCCGACTACGCCGCCGATGGCGGGACGAACCCGCGCCTTCCGGGCTTTCTCGCCCGCTGCCGGCCGGGTGGTCGCATCCTGGAGCTGGGCACCGGCGGCGGCTTCGACGCCCGCGCCATCCTCGATGCCGGCTTCGCGCTGGATGCCACCGACGGCTCGGCCGAACTGGCGGCGATCGCCTCGTCGCGCCTCGGCCAGACGGTGAAGGTGATGCTGTTCAACGAGCTCGACGCGGTCGGGCGCTATGACGGCGTCTACGCCTGCGCATCGCTGACCCACGCCGCAAGGGACGACCTCGGCGCGGTGATCGCCCGCATCCACCGCGCCATGGTGCCCGGCGGCATCGTCTGGGCCAGCTTCAAGACGGGGACGGCCGAAGGCAAGGACGGCCTCGGCCGCTATTACAACTACCTCTCGGCCGACGAACTCGACCGCCTCTGGCGCGACAATGGCCCTTGGGCGCAGCTCGCCCTCGAAAGCTGGCAAGGCGGCGCCTACGACCGGCGGCTGACGGAGTGGACGGCGGTTACGGCGGTGGCGGGGTGAATTTATAGCTTCACTAGCCGGTCAGGATGCCCGTCTTTCGTCAATAAATGAAACTATGATTTAGATTGACTCGCGTCTTTCCTCACTATCTAATCATAAGGCTTTCAATCCGCTTTAGGTGGGATTGAATAAAGTCATGACTTCATTATATCGCCGTATGGTAGGTTCGTCGTGTGAGGTGAAGGTGTAGCTGCATGATCGCTAGAAGCGCCGACATTCTGTTCAAGGGGGAGCCGGCCGGCACGCTGGTCGAGACGGCCGGTGGCGGCACGCGCTTTACCTATCGGACCGACTGGCGCGGCGGCGATATCGGCTGCTGTCTGCTGTCGCTCCGGCGCGAGCATGAATGGTCGGTCGGGCTGCATCCGTTTTTCCAGCATATCGGCTCGGAAGGCTGGCTCCGGGAGCGAAAGGCCCGAGCGGCGCACGTGGTTGGCGACGATGATCTCGGGCTGCTGCTGCGATATGGTGCCGATTGCATCGGCGCGGTCAGCGTTCTCCCGTCCGGCGATGCCGAGCCGCTGCCCGCGATCACCGAGGCAACGGTCAACCCGGGTCGCACCGTGTCGGGCGTTCAGCGAAAGCTGCTGGTCTCAAGGGCAGCGGGCAGGGGCTTCGTGCCGGCGGCGGCAACGGGGCCGGCGCCCTATATCGCCAAGTTCAATTCCGATCGGATCGACAGCTTGGTTCGCAACGAGGCGCTCAGCCTCAGGTGGACGGCGGCAGTGCTGGGCAAGGCGGAGGTGACCGAGTTCACCACGGCGCTGATTGCAGATATCGGCGAGATCGCGCTGGTCGTCACCCGTTTCGACCGGACGGCAGAGGGCGGCAAGCTGCGGCTGGAAGATTTCGCCCAGATCCTGCGCAAGCCGAGGGGGCAGGATTACGCCGGCAAATACGATGCCGCCTATGAGGAGGTGGCCGCTGTCATCGGCCAGTACTCGTCGCGGCCGCAGATCGACCTTGCGCGCTTCTTCCGTCGTCTCATCGTCTTTGCGCTGGTCGGCAACTGCGACGCCCACCTCAAGAACTTCTCGCTTCTGGAAACGCCCGAAGGTCTGCGCCTGTCGCCGGCCTACGATGTGGTCAACACGGCACTCTATAAAGATTACGACCAGTTTCTGGCGCTGTCGATCGGCGGCCGGCGCGTGCAACTGGAGGCGGCCGATCAGGCGCTGTTCCGGGCCTTCGGCAAGGACATCGGCCTGCCGGACCGGGCGGTCGAACAGGCCTTCAGGGATGTGAAGCGCGGCGTCGAGCGGGCGGCATCCGTCATCCGGCCGCCGGAGGCTGAGCCCGAGGATGGCTTCACCCATCGCTTCAGGGAGATCGTGGACCGCTCATGTCTCAGACTTCTTCCATAGCGCCGCTGTCCTGGCCGCGCCTCGTCGAGGAGGCTTTGCGTCGTCGCAAGGCGGAGGGGCTGACGCAGAAGGACCATGCGGCGCTGGCCGGCGTCAGCCATCCGACGATGGCGGCCTTCGAACGCGGCGAGACGACGCTGACGCTGGCAAAGGCGATGGACATCCTGCGCGTGGTCGGCCTCGTGGACGAGCCGTCGCCGGAAGACGCGCAGTCGCGCTTCGTGCGCGAGGCCTTCGAGCGCTGGCAGGCGTTGGTGGCGCCGCTGGCGCAGGATGCGCCAGCCCGCTTCCCGCATGGCTGGTGTCGCATCGACTATTGGCTGGAAGGCGATCTCAAGACGCCCGACCTTGCCGCCTTCGAGCGGCTTCTGGAACAGGCGGTGGTGGCAAAGACCGGCTGGCCGCCGTTCTGGATGCCGAGCCGCGACGACATTCGCCCGCACGGGGTGGATGGGCTGATCGAATGCTGGCTGGCGCCGCCGGGCGAGGCGGTGGACCGGCTGCTGGCCGATGCCGCTCATTGCGATTTCTGGCGCGTTGCACCGAGCGGTCGGGCGGTGCTGATGCGCGGCTATCAGGAAGACGGCGCCGATACCTTCCCGGCCGGCGCCATCTTCGATACGACGTTGCCGATCTGGCGGATGGGCGAGGTGCTGCTGCACGCCGAGCGGCTGGCCTCCCTCCTCGGCAAGAATGAGGACAGCGCGGTGACCGTGCATTTCCGCGCGCTCTACACCGGGCTGAGCGGCCGCGCGCTCCGCTCCTGGGCCAACCCGCTGAGCGACCTCGTCATCCAGGGCCACGCCGCCCGCAGCGACGAGGCCGAGCTGCAAGCGGAAATCCCGGCCGCCGACATCGGAACGCGGCTCGCCGAACACCTGTTGCCGCTCACCGCCTCGCTCTACGAGCGCTTCGGCGTCGCCGGCCTGTCGCTTGATCGGGTGAAAGCGGAGGTGGAGCGCCTCAAGGCAAGTTCGGTGCGTTGAGCGGGCGGAGCGCCGGCCGTGGCTGGCACTCCCTCTTGTCCGCCTCACTTCACCGCTGCGTTCCCTCCATCGGCGTAGAGCGCCGAGCCCGTGACGAAGCTCGAGTGCGGGCCGGCGAGGAAGAGGGCGGCGTTGGCGATTTCTTCCGGCTGGGCGAGGCGCTTCATGGCGTGGAGGCCGGCGGCCCAGTCTTTCTGGGCCTGATCGCCGGCCATGCCGGTGTCGGTGCCGCCGGGCAGAAGGGCGTTGGCTCGGATGCCCCGGGCGCCGTAGTCGGCGGCGATGGTCTTGACGAGGCCCATCAGCCCGGCCTTGGCGGCGGCGTAGGCACCCATGCCGGGCAGGCCGACGCTGGTGCCGACGAAGCTCGACGTGAAGACGATGGAGCCGCCGCCGCGCGCGAGCATGGCGGAGATCTGTGCCCGGCTCGCCAGGAAGGCCGAGGTGAGGTTGGTGGTCAGCGTTGACTGCCATTCGTCGGGCGTCAGATCGGCCAGCGGCTTCAGGGCGCCGACGGTGCCGGCGTTGTTGAAGGCGATGTCGAGGCCGCCGAAGGCGCTCACGGCCTCGGCCACCAGCGCGTCGTGGCAGGCGGCATCGCCGACGTCGCCGACGACGAGGCTCACCTTGCCGCCCCGGGCCTTGATGTCGTCGGCCACCGCCTCCAGCGCCGCCGGGCCGCGCGCGTTGAGCACGACGGCCGCACCCTCGGCCGCGAACATCCGCGCCGCCGCCCGCCCGATGCCCGACGATGCGCCGGTGATGATCGCCACCTTGTTGTCCAGGATTCCCATCTCTTTCTCCTTTGTTTTGGGGAGACCGAGATAGGAAATGGCGGCTGCCGCCAGACACCCGATTTTCGCCACGCGGGATGATGACAGCCGAAAATGGCGAGCGCGGTTCTACGTCACCCCGCTCTCCAGGATGGTCAGCCTTCCGCTCCGGCAGTCGATTTCGGCCTCGGCGCCATAGGGCAGGGTGAGCATGGGCTGGGTGTGGCCGAAGTCGAGGCCGGTGAGCACGGGCAGGGTGGCAAGGCCGGCTTCGGCGAGGGCGTCGACGAAGGCGACCTCGATGGCGGCCTGATAGGTGGGGTCGCCCTTGGGATCGGCGCGGGCGATCAGGATGCCCTCGATCACGCCGAGGATGCCCTGCGCGGCGAGATTGCGCAGCCAGTAGCGGATGAACTGGGCCGGCGGCGCGTCTTCCGACGTCTCGTAGAACAGGATGGCGCCGCGCCACTGATCGAGCGGCGGCCACCACGCCGTGGCCTTGACCATTTCGATCACCTCGGCGCAGCCGCCGAATAGGTGGCCACGCGCCGTGCCTTCGCCCTGCAGGATGCGCGGCGGATCGGCGGGTTGCAGCTTTCGCGCCTGGTCCCGCAACTCGGGCCGGCTCCAGTCGTCGCGGGCGGCCGTCCAGCCCTCGTCGTTGAGGGGAATGAGGCCGATCGGCTCGGCGTCGAACAGCGTCTTGCGCAGGGACTCGACGACGTAGCCGTGCATGCCGCCGTTCTCGGCAAAGCCCGCCATGACGCTGGGGCCGTAGAACGAGCGCAGGCCGGCGGCGGCGCAGGCGAAATGCAGCGAGGTGGTGTCGGAGAAGCCGAGGAACACCTTGGGGTTGGCGGCGACCACCCCGAGGTCGAGGTGCGGCATCAGGCGGATGCAGTCGTCGCCGCCGATGGAAGCGATGATGCCGGCGATGCCGGGATCGGCGAAGGCGGCCATCAGGTCGGCCGCGCGCGCCTCGGGGTGCTTGGCGAGGTGATCGGCCGGGGCGAGGGTGTGCGGCATCTCGACGACCTTGAGGCCGAATGTCTCCTCCAGCTGGCGCTTGCCGGCCGCGTAGCGGTGGGGAAAGCTGCCCGGCCCGCCCCAGGAGGGCGAGACCACGGCGACGCTGTCGCCGGGCCTCAGACGCGGCGGCTTGATCCAGGACACCATCGGCTTCCCCTCTCCACTCGGGGCAGGATAGGGTAAATCGGCCGGGCCTGGGAAGCAGCCGCGTCCGCCGGCCGTCAGGTTTTCCCGCCGTCGTGCAAGATGTCCAGCGTCTCCTTCGGGTACTTGCCGATGACCGCACGATATTCCTGGTTGAAGCGGGCGAGGTTGCTGAACCCCCATTTGGTCGCCGCCTCCCGGACGGAGGTCACCTTGCCGGAAATCAGGTCGCGCCGGGCGCCCTCCAGCCGGCCGGCCTTCAGCAGGTTGTGCGGCGACTGGTTGAGATGGCGGCGGAAGCCGTCCTGCAAGGCGCGGACGCTGATGCCCAGCGCGGCGGCGAGGTCGTGGATGGTCAGCGGCGTGGTCTGGCAGTTGATCATGTCGACGGCCTGCATGACGTTGCGATGGGAGGCGCTGACGCGCTCGCCCCTCGCTGCGTCGAGGCCGCCGGTGACGAGCTCGGCGATCGCAACGATTGCGGCATCCTGGATGAGCTGCAGGCTGGTTTCGGAGAAGGTGCAGTGCGGCCGGCCGTCGAAGTTCTCGCGGTAGCGGTTCATCAGCGCCTGTATCAGGTTGCCGAAACCGCCGCCGATGGGAAACTCCCGAATGCCCGACCAGCGATGGGGTATGTTTTCTGAGTATTGTTCAAGGGTCTGATCGAAAACCGAGCGCTTGATCTGGATGGTGGAGATGGCCGTCGCCTGCGCTGTCGAGTAGCCGATGGCGTGGCTGGCGGTGTAGGCGAAGCCGATGTCGTGCGAGAGGTGGTACTCGTCGCTCCGGGTCCTGATCTCGTAGCCGCCGCGCGAGCGGATTTTAATAACGATGTCATCGTTGTCAGAATCGAACGAAGATCTGACGCCACTGGTGTAGGAATCGCAGAGCAGGAAAGCCTGATCGCCGTAGTTGGATGTTCGGAACAGGAAGTCGTCGTCATTCAGTGCCTTGAGGTGAACGGGCGCGTCGTAGATGAGTGACAGAAGATCGTTCACATCGTTTACATTTCTGTAGACACTTTTGAAGCTGGTCCGGCCGGATCGAGTGGTTGTGCCCTTCATGCCGATCTCTATTTTTAGTGTGTATAGATTGCGCAACTCGGCAACGCCCTTCGAATACGAGGAGGGCGGCCGGATTGCGTGCTGAAAGGATTCGATCTCGGTACTGGTATCTATTCGATAGACACTGGCGAGCCTTTTGTCACTGTCAAACGACAGAGAACAATGACGATTATGTATCCGATCTAGGTTCTGGATCGTGGAAATCCATTCGGACGATCAGTGCCGCGAGGGCGCGTGTGGCCGCTCTTGCTTGCGGTCTTGCCAAAGGGCGCGCGCGGCGAAGGCGGTCGCATCGCGGGTGCTCCAGCAAATGAATCTGGAGCATTCGCAGGACGACCAAATGTTTCAATGTGGTTGGCGAATGCTCTGGTACAAATTGCGCGGGGCTGCACAAAATACGCATTAGCCGGAAATCAGTAAAGGCGTCCCTATCGTTCGACCGGGTAAGGGAAACATGACCTGAACCTCGGCTGGGGCTGACGCTTCGATTTCTGTGCTTTCCGCGCTCGCGGGCCTTCGGGTCCGCCCGCGCCGGGTCTCGAAGTCGCCGGCGCCATCCCGGCGAGTTTCGAGGCAGGCCCGGTGACTCAAGATCCGGCGGACTTGCTGCTTCGCTCGTCAGGTTTCCCACGCCTCGCAGGGCGCTTTCGTCCAGATGTCGCGGAAGTCGGATGGGAATGACCTTGATCCACGGGTTGTTGCATGGCCATCGCGATGCGTCACCGCCGTTTCATGCCTCCCGCTGTTCGGTCGGACGCATGGTGAACGCCGTGCCGTACGCAGAAAGGTTGGTGATAGCGTGTTCGGACGAGATTTTTCGGGTGCGGAGACCTCGGAAGTCGGCGTTCCCCAGTCGCTTGTTGCGAAAAGGCGCGCCGCGCTGGATACCGCCTCCACCTTCTCGGGTATGGCCTTCCCGGAGAGGCGGACGGCGCTGCTCGTCCTGGCCGGCCTTGTCCGCAGCGAGTGCGACGTCTCCACGCTCCATGAGGCCTATCAGGACCTCGCCGACGCCAAGGTCATCCCGCTTCTCGCCGCGCTTCGGCATCATTGCCCCAGCACCTTCCGCCACTGCGTGCGTACGATGAAGTTCGTCATGATCATCGTCCGACGCCTGGGGATCTCTCGCCAGGAACATGCCTCGATCTGCGTCGGGGCGTTGCTGCACGACATCGGCAAGCTTTCGTTGCCCATCGACCTGCTGCGGCTCAGCCGCGAGCTCAAGCCGGCGGAAGTCGAGAAGATCCGGCAGCATTCCGAGGCCGGCTACGAGAGCATCTGCGACAAGCGCGTTTTCGGCTGGAACGCGGTGCTCGACATCGTCCGCCACCACCACGAGCGCCTGGACGGCTCCGGCTATCCGCTGGGGCTCGCCGCGAACCAGATTTCGCTCAGAACCCGCTGCGTCAGCGTCGGCGACGTCTTCGGCGCGCTGACCGAACATCGGCCCTATCGCGCCGCCCTGAGCGCCGAAAAGGCGTTCGGCATCCTCTCCGACCTCGTCGCCGCGGGCAAGCTCGACGGCGGTGTCGTCAGCGCCCTGGGCGCCGGCCTCGGCCTCGCGGCGGGCCCGTCCTGATCCAACTCCAATGGACGACCTCGAGAGATCGCTCCGAGGTCCGTTGCACCCTATGACATCAAGGAGCACGTGTCGTGTCGTTCAAGAATCTGGCCCTGCAGTGGAAGGTCATTTGTCTGCTTGCGTTGCTGGCCGTCGTGTCGTGCGGCGTCATCGTCTATGCCGGGACGCAAATCGACGCCGTCAATGAGGTGAACGGCAGGATCATCGACGGCCCCGCGGCGGCCACCACCGCGCTGTCGCGCGGCAACCGCGACATCCGCCAGATCGAGGCGGGCCTGCTGGCCATGGCGATTGCCGGCTCGAAGGAGGAGGTCGCGGCGGCCGGAGGCATGGTCGACCTAGCGATGGCCAGCTACGACTACCAGATGTCCCTCGCCATCAAGGCCTACCCGGACGGGACCGAGAAGCTCGCTTCGCTGGCCGAGAAGACCAAGCAGGTCATCAACGGCCCCTGCAAGGGCGCGGTGAGCATGGTGAAGGCCGGCAGCCCCGCCTTCCGCACCATGCAGAGCAGCTGTCTCGCCGCCATCGACAAGCAGACGGACGAGGCGGTGGCCTTCAACAGGTCGATCGACAAGGAACGCGACCGGCTCGACCTTGCCGCCGACGACATCGCCGTCCGGGCCGAGGTCGTCTCGGGCCTCGTCATGGTCATCAGCAGCCTGCTGATGATCGGCGTCTCGATCGTCCTGACGCGGCGCTTCATCGTCGGGCCGGTCAGGCAGTCGCTGTCCGTGATGGAGGCGCTCGGGCGCGGCGAGTTGCAGGTGGACGTGCCCCACACCGACCGCAAGGACGAGGTGGGCGCCATCGCCAACTCGCTTCTCAAGCTGCGTGCCGATCTCGTGCATGCCGACGAGATCCGCCAGCAGCAGAAGGAGGCCGAGGAGGCCGCCAGCCGCTCGGTGATCCACCGCAACGAGGTGGGCGAGCGCTTCGTGGCGGAGATGCAGGACATGGCCGGCATCTTCGCCCAGACGTCCGACGAGGTCGCCGCCAGCGCCCGTGGGCTGTCGGCCACCGCCGAGGAAACCTCGCGCCAGGCGCAGGCCGTGGCCGCCGCCGCCGAGGAAGCGGCCACCAACGTGCAGACGGTGGCCGCCGCGTCCGAGGAAATGGCCGTGTCCGTCCGCGAGATCGCCAACCAGGTGACCCATTCGGCCGAGATCGCCGACAGCGCCTTCCAGGAGGCGCAGGCCTCCAACGAGCGCATCGCCACGCTGGCCGAGGCCGCCTCGGCCATCGGCGACGTCATCAACCTGATCAGGGGCATCGCCGACCAGACCAACCTCCTGGCGCTCAACGCCACCATCGAGGCGGCGCGGGCCGGCGAGGCGGGCAAGGGCTTCGCCGTCGTCGCCGCCGAGGTGAAGCAGCTGGCCGACCAGACCTCCAAGGCGACCGGGGAGATCGAGGTGAAGGTGTCGGAGATCCAGTCCGCCACCAACGGCACCGTCAGCTCCATGTCGGAGATCATCAAGACCATCGGCGGCATCAAGGACGTGTCGGCGGCCATCGCCAGCGCCGTGGAGCAGCAGGGCGCCACCACCGACGAGATCGCCCGCAACTGCCAGCAGGCGGCCACCGGCACCGCGCAGGTGACGCAGAACATTTCCGGCGTCGGCCAGGCGGCGGAGATGACCGGCGCCGCCTCCACCCAGCTGATGACCATGTCGGGCGGGCTGTCGCAGAAGGCGGCCAACCTCAAGACGTCGGTGGAGACCTTCGTCAAGGATCTCGCGGCCATCGCCTGACGCTTCCACGCCCGGGGCGCCTCGCCGCGCCCCGGGGCACGACACATCCATCCGCCGGAGGAGCCCGTGATGGCCGTGACCCAGATCCCCCTCTCGGACGCCAGCCGGGACCGCCTGTTCGGCCGCGCCGAGGACCTGTTCCAGGCCGCGATCGACGATTTCACCCAGAAGGTCGCCAAGGCTGAGGCCGAGTGCAACTCGGCCGCGCTCGCCCGCTATGCCGACGTCTATCGTCAGGCGCGGGCGCTGACCGAACGCTTCCCGATCAACTCCGAGGAGGGGATCCGCGCGCGGCAGCTGCTGTTCGGCCTGGTCGCCTGCATCACCTCGGCCGTGGCGAGCGAACGCGAGGCGTAACGCCTGCTCCGTTTGATCCGGCATCCTCCGGTTCAAGCGGCATAAGCCCGCCAAACCGCGCCTTTTCCGGTCGCCGCAGCCGCTTCTCCCCCAAAATGCAGCATCCTCCATATCCTTGGCGGTACCTGTCACTACTCATCGACAGGCGTCTTGCGGTATGGTGAGGATAACGATCATAGAGGTCGCCGCGCAAAGCGGACACCGTCAAAAGGGAGTTGAGAGCCGATGACGCAGCAGGCCAAGGCCGCGGCGATCGCCGAGGGGCGCACATCGCTGGGTATCGAACTGGGGTCCACCAACATCAAGGCCTGCCTGATCGGGCCGGACCACGAGGTGCTGGCCACCGGCACCCACGGCTGGGAGAACCAGTTCGTCGATCGCCTGTGGACCTATTCGGAAGAGGCGATCTGGGCGGGCCTGCAGGCCTCCTTCGCCGCGCTCAGCGCCGACGTGAAGACGCGCTATGGCGTCGAGCTGGCGAAGGTCGGCGCTCTCGGCTTCTCGGCGATGATGCACGGCTATCTGGCCTTCGACGCCGCCGGCAAGCTCTTGGTGCCGTTCCGCACCTGGCGCAACACCAACACCGAGCGCGCCGCCGCCGAACTGACCAAGACGCTGGGCTTCAACTTCCCGCTCCGCTGGTCGGCCAGCCACCTCTATCAGGCGGTGATCGACAACGAGCCGCATGTGGAGAAGGTGGCCTTCATCACCACGCTCGCCGGCTTCGTCCACTGGCGCCTGACCGGCCAGAAGGTGATCGGCGTCGGCGATGCCTCGGGCATGTTCCCGATCGACGCCGCCACCCACGACTACGACGCGCCGATGATGAAGCGCTTCGGCGAGATGGTGAAGGCGCACAAGTCGGGCCTCGATGCGGCCAAGCTGTTCCCGAAGGTGCTGGTCGCCGGCGAGGACGCCGGTTCGCTCACCGCCGAGGGCGCCAAGCTGCTCGACCCCACCGGCAAGCTCAGCGTCGGCATCCCGGTTTGCCCGCCGGAAGGCGACGCCGGCACCGGCATGGTGGCGACCAATGCCGTGGCGCCGCGCACCGGCAACATCAGCGCCGGCACCTCGATCTTCGCCATGGTCGTCCTGGAAAAGCCGCTGACCACGGTGCATGAGGAGCTCGACATCGTGACGACGCCGGGTGGCGATCTCGTCGCCATGGTTCACTGCAACAACGGCGCCAGCGAGCTCGGCACCTGGGCCGGCGTGTTCACCGAATTCGCCAAGGCGATCGGCGGCAAGTCGGACGCCAACGCCGTGTTCGGCGCGCTGTTCGAGGCGGCGCTGAAGGGCGAGGCCGATGGCGGCGGGCTCCTCGCCTACAACTATCTGGCCGGCGAGCCGATCACCGGCCTCACCGAGGGCCGCCCGCTGGTGGTGCGCACCCCCGGCAGCCGCCTCACCCTCGCCAACTTCATGCGCACCCAGCTTTACGCCGCCTTCGGCACGCTGAGCCTGGGCATGAACGTGCTCACCGACGAGGGCGTGAAGCTCGATTCGATGTTCGCCCACGGTGGCATGTTCAAGACGGCCGGTGTGGCGCAGCGGCTCTTGGCGGCGGCCATCGGCGCGCCGGTGACGGTGGGCGACACGGCGAGCGAAGGCGGCGCCTGGGGCATCGCCGTGCTGGCGGAGTATCTCAGGAGCGGCAAGGGCAAGGTGCTCGGCGATTACTTGGGCGAGCGGGTGTTCGCTGGCGCCAAGCTGGACGTCGCCAAGCCCGACGCCGAGGACGTGAAGGGCTACGGCGCCTGGCTGAAGCAGTACGAGGCTGGGCTGGCGATCCAGAAGGCCGCCACGGAAGCCATCAGCTGAGAGCGCTGTGTGGAAGATGGAACATCCCCGGTGGCCTGCGCTGCCGGGGATGTTTTTGTTTTGGGGGCGCGATATCGGCCCCTCGCTTTACCGTCCTAAGGTCCACCTTGCATTCGCCCGCGAATGCAAGCGGCCTTCGCGCAGGATGACAGTTTTATATATTTTAAACAATGTGTTAGACGCTCGTTCGTCCTTCTGCCGTTCCCATGGAACGTCATCCTGCGCTTTAGGCGCAGGACCTCAGGCAGGAAAAGGCGAGCGGTTGATATCGGGCGTCACGCTTGCTTCGTCAGCACCTTCTTCAGGAAGAACCGGCGGGGCGTTTGGGCGTCGCCGTCGAGTTCGCCGATCAGCTGGAAGCCGAGCTTGAGGTAAAACGGTCGCGCCTGAAAATCGAAGGTGTCGAGGAAGATGCCGAGGTAGCCGCGCTCGCGGGCCACCCGCTCGGCCTCCGCCATCAGACGCGCACCAAGGCCCTGGCCTCTCAGCGCTTCCGGCACGATGAGATACCTGATGAACAGCCAGTTGTATTCGTCGGATGCGTAGAGGCCGCCGACGATTTCGGCCGTGTCGGGCCGTCTCAGCAGGATGCCGAGGTTGGTCCGCTCCGCGATATGGCTGGTATGCGGGGCGTTGAAGTCCAGCAGCAACTTGAGGAGCTGGTCTCGCTCGTCGGCGGTCGGCTCATCAGGGAGAATGCCGACGATGGGGCGCATCGTCCAGACATGGAGCAAGGCGGGATCGCTGTCCAGCCATCCCTTTCGGGTATCGGGTTCAGGTCATTTGGAGCGCGATATCGGCGTTGAGCTCCATTCTGCCCGAGGTCCTGCGCCTAAAGCGCAGGATGACGGCTTTATATAGATGAAACAAAGAGGTAGCCGCTCGCTATCCCTTCCATAGAACGTCATCCTGCGCTTTAGGCGCAGGACCTCAGGCAGGAAAGGGCGCGCGGCTAATATCGGGCTCCCGACCGTCTTCGCTGCACCCTCAATCCACCTCGCGGCCGTGGCGGCGGTCGAGCCAGCGCATGGCGGGGGTGACGGTGAGGCCGTGCATGAGGATGGAGACGAAGGCGACCAGCGACAGGATCACCCACAGGCGGTCGCCCTCCCGGAACGCGCCGTGGTTGAGGCCGTAGGCGAGATAGTAGAAGGAGCCGACGCCCCGGATGCCGAAGAAGGCGATGGTGAGCTTTTCCGAGAGGGTGGCGGGGATGCCGATCAGCGCCACCAGGCCGGCAAGGGGGCGGATGATGAGGAGGATCAGCGCCACGGCCAGCATGTCGACCCAGCCGACGGCCGCGAACAGGCCGGCCGCGATGGCGGCGCCGAAGGCGAGCAGCAGGGCCATCATGGTGAGGCGCTCGATCTGCTCGGTGATGTCGTGCATGTCGCGCTGGAAGTCGTGGTCGCGGTGCGAGTTGCGCAGCGTCAGGGCGGTGACGAAGACGGCGAAGAAGCCGTAGCAGTGCAGCATTTCCGAGACGCCGTAGGAGACGAAGGTGGCGGCGATGGCGACGAGGCCGTCGCCGGTTTTCGCCAGCGCGTCGCCGGGCATCTTGAACGTCGCCCAACCGAAGAGGTGCCCCACCAGCCAGCCGCAGGCGATGCCGGCGGCGATCTCCCAGACGACGTTGAGGGCGAGCCAGCGGGCGAACCATGGCTCGCCGCCGGTGGCCGTGAGGCTGAGCGCGATGGCGAGGTGGACGAAGGGGAAGGCGAAGCCGTCGTTCAGCCCGGCCTCGGAGGTCAGCGCGAAGCGGGCGGCGTCCTCCTTGCCTTCCAGCGGGTGGCCCACCTGCACGTCGGAGGCAAGCACGGGGTCGGTGGGGGCGAGGCTGGCGGCCAGCAGCAAGGCGGCCGCGCCGCCGAGGCTCAGCACCGTGACGCCGGTGAGCGCGATGGCGAGGATGGACAGCGGCATGGTGACGAGGAGCAGCCGCCAGGTGGCGACCCAGCCGCGGAAGGAAAAGCGGCGGTCGATCTTCAGCCCGGCGCCCATCAGCGCCACGATGACCACGAACTCGGTCAGGCGCTCGGTGAGATAGGGATGGGCAAGCGGCGAGGTGTCCGGCACCGGCAGCGGCCCGGCATAGACCAGGGCGCCGATGATCAGGCAGACGATGGGCAGCGACAGCGGCAGGCGACGGAGTGACAGCGGCAACCAGGCGACCAGGGCGATCAGCAGACCGGCGCCAGCCATGGTCGCCGGATAGGCGCCGATTTCCCAGCCGAAAACCTCCAAACCTGCCCCCTTTCGCGACGTGCCCCGTGTAGGGGCAATGCGCGAGGGGCGAAAAGGTTCCGTTCAAGGGGAGGACGACGTTCGGTTCGATGCCGTTCCGCCCGAGCTGGCGCGCCTGGGAGCGGTGAGGGGGAGGGGAAGCGGGAGCGTGATATCGGCGGTTCACCTCTTTCTGCATGAGGTCCTGCGCCTTCGCGCAGGATGGTAGAATTAGATAACAAAAACATAAACATAATTCGTCATCCTGCGCGAAGGCCGCTTGCATTCGCGGGCGAATGCAAGGTGGACCTCGGGCCGGAAAGGGCGAGGGGGTGATATCGGGCTCTATCGCTCGTATGCTGGCGTTGCGCCCTCTGCACGGTCGCCAACCTCGGGAGCCTCGTTTTGGACAGCGCCTCGCCCGTTCGCACCCTGTGTCCGCCGGCCGAACTCGACTATTACGATGCCCGCTCGCTGGCGCTGCCGGTGGACATCACGCCGCTTCAGGCCTGGGACCTGATGACTGGCGAGCCGGGGCCGCTGATGCGGCTGGCGTTCCGCGCGCGGGATGCGATTTCCGCGTTGTTCGGCGTGCGGCGGATCGGCGGCTTTTCGGGGCGGCAGCGCAGCGATGCGAAGGTCGGCGACCGGCTGGATTTCTTTCTGGTGGAGGCGTCCGCGCCGGACGCGCTGGTGCTGACCGAGCGCGACCGGCATCTCGACGTGATGATCTGCGTTTCGGTGGTCGAGCGGCTGCTGACGGTGACCGCCTCGGTCGTCACCCACAACGCGTTCGGCCGCGTCTACATGCTGCCGGTCGGGCCGGCGCACAAGCTGATCGTCGATCATTATCTCAGGCGGCTGAAGCGCCAGCTCGACGCGCGGACCACGCCAGCCGCGTGAACCTGCTTGCCAAGGCAATTTCTTACAAGAGCCCCGCCGGGGGCGGTTGCTATGAGGGCTCGACTGAAATGGGAGCGCTCATGGACACCACGATCCTGCTTTCGATGGCATCATTCGCGCTGGCCGCCTCGATCTCTCCGGGGCCGGTCAACGTCATCGCGCTGGCCTCCGGCATCCAGCACGGCTTTCGCCGGTCGTTTGCCTATGTGAGCGGCGCCACGGTGGGGTTCACAGCGCTGTTGGTGCTGACCGGCTATGGCCTCAACGACGCGGTCGGGCGTCTGCCGACGCTGATGCCGGTGGTGAAATGGGCGGGCATCGCCTTCCTGTTCTACATGGCGTTCAAGCTGGCCTTCGACCGGGGCGACATCGACGCCAGTCGCAGGGAGCGCGCTCCGTCCTTTCACCATGGGGCGCTGTTGCGCGAGCGGATCGGCAACCCTGCCCATGTCCGGCTGCTCAACCGGACGCTGGCGGTCCGGCTGGTGCTCAGCGCCGGTTATCTCGCCTGGGAGCGGGTGTGATTCAGCGGGCGTATTCGCCGGGGGTGATGGCGGTGGCGCGCTTGAACGCCCGGTGGAAATGGGCCTGATCGAAGAAGAAGGTCTCCAGCGCGGCATCCAGGATGCTCCGGCCACGAGGGATCAGCCCCCGTGCGATCTGAACCCGGCGGTCGATCAGGTAGGCGTGGGGCGTCAGGCCGTACCGCCGCCGAGAATGGCGCCGATGGAAAAGGTTTCGTGGCTGTGCGGGTCAAAGCAGTAGCGCCGGCCGTCGCGCACGGTGCGCGCCTCGATGAAGGGCAGGCGGGGGTCGTACCAGAAACCGTGGTCGTTGCCCGCCGCTGCCATTTTTCCCCGTCCGCCGTTGTTCGCGTCCGTCCTGTTCGGCGCCGGGCTCATGTGGGGTCGGCCGCCGCGATCGCAAGAGGCGTCGCCGGTCCGGTGAGGAGGCCGGCGAGAACGGAGAGGGCCAGCTTCAGCGTGTCGAACGGCGGGGTGCCGAGGCTGAGGCGGATGCCGCTCTCGGGCGATGTGGGGTCGACCAGCGGCAGGCGCGGCGACATGAGGACGACGCCCATGGCGGCGGCGTGGTTCACCAGACGCTCCGCCGCATCGGTGGGCATGGGCAGCCAGACGTGAAAGCCTTTCGGCCCCTCCGCCCGGGGGACGGGCAGCATGGCGGCGAGAAGCTCGTGCCGCCGCGCCGTGTCGAGGCGGATGGTGGCGGCGACCGATTGGGCGGTGCCGTCGGCCAGCCACTCGGCCATGATCATCGACGACAGCGCCGAGGCCATGGTGGAGGTGGCCTGAAGGCCTGCGATCGCCCGATCGACGAGGGGCGGCGGCACGGCCAGAAGCCCCATGCGCAGGCCGGGACTGACGCTTTTCGACAGGCCGCTGACGTAGAGCGTGCGCTCCGGCGCCAGCGCGGCCAGCGGCGGCAGGTCCGGCCCGGCGAAGACGGAGTAGACGTCGTCCTCGATGATGGTCACGTCGTGGCGTCGGCAGAGGCGGGCGATGTCGTGGCGGCGGGCGGCGCCCATGGTGGCGGCGGTGGGGTTGTTGAGCGTTGGGGTGACGTAGAGCACCGGCGCGGAACCGGCCACGGCGGGCGAGCAGAGCGCCGCGTCCAGCGCCTCGGGCATCAGGCCCTCGCCGTCGAGGGCGAGGCCGACCAGCCGGTGGCCGGCGCTGCGGGCCAGCATCAGCGCGCCGGGAAAGGTGGTGGCCTCGGTCAGCACCACGCCGCCCGACGGGCAGGCGGTGGCGAGCGCCACGGAGAGGGCGTGCTGAGCGCCGTTGCAAAGCAGCACGCAGTCGGCCGGCGCTTCCAGTCGCTGGCCGGCCAGCCAGCCGGCGGCCAGCGCCCGGTGGTCGGCCCGGCCGGCCGGGGGGATGAAGGCGCCGAAGGTGTCGGCGTCGAGGCGCTTGGCAAGGCGCGCCAGCGTGGCGGCGAGCAGGCGGTCGTCCAGCACGCGCGGCGGCATGTTGACGCTGAGGTCGATGACGGTGTCCGACCGGGGCGCGAGGCCGGAAACGAACATGCCGCGCCCGCGCACGCTTTGCACCAGACCGCGCCGTTCCAGCACGCCATAGGCCTTGGTGACCGTGCCGAGCCCGATGCCGAGCCGGTAGGCCAGATCGCGGTGCGGCGGCAGCCGGTCGCCCCGGGCAAGGGCGCCGTCGGCGATATCCTCGGCGATGGCCGCCACCAGCCGCTCGGAAGGGCGGCCCTCGGCGGCAAGGCGCGGCGTCCAGGGGGAGGCGAGATGCATAGTTCTAAAAGTGTCACATGACGCTATTTCGTTTGAGGCGATAGTGTCACATGTTTAGCTTGGCGGCCACCCCGGACAGCGGGTTTCCAGCAGGTGGCCTCCATGACGCTCGACCTCATCATCGCCTTCGCGGCCTATGCCTTCGTGACCTCGATCACCCCCGGCCCGAACAACACCATGCTCCTGGCATCGGGGGCGAACTTTGGTTTCGGCCCCACCTTTCCGCACATTCTCGGCGTCAACCTTGGCTTCTCGGTGATGGTGCTGGCGGTGGGGCTTGGGGCCGGCGGGGCTTTCGTCGCCTTTCCGCCGCTGCACGACGCGCTGCGCTACATTGGGGCGGCCTATCTTCTCTACCTCGCCTGGCGGATCGCCCAGTCGGGCGGCGTCAACGGCGGCGCTGGCCGGGCCAAGCCGATGACCTTTGCGCAGGCGGCGGCGTTCCAGTGGGTCAACCCCAAGACCTGGATCATGGCCATCGGCGCGATCACGGCCTACACGCCCGAGAACGGCTACTTCCTCAACATGCTGGTGGTCACGGCGATCTTCACGCTGGTCAACGGCCCCTGCGTCGCCGCCTGGGCGGGCTTCGGCACGCTTCTGAAGCGCGTTCTCGACCGTCCGGTGCTGCTGCGCGCCTTCAACATCGCCATGGCGCTGCTGCTGGTGGCCTCGCTCTACCCCATCCTGACGATGGAGATGTGACCTGGAGCAAATCCAGCAAAAGTGGGAACCGGTTTTGCGTCCGGAGTTGCGTGAAAACAAGGAGATAGAGCATGTTGGCGAACCGGAGTTCGCCGAACTTGCGGCTGGCAGGCCCGTCGGGCGGATGGCCTATCCCCTTGCCACCAGCAGCGTGCCGACGCCCAGCATCGCCGCGCCGATCAGCGTTGGCGCGCTGAGCCTGGCGCCGTCGGTGCGGATGGCGTCGGCGATCAGGCCGCCGATCAGCTGGCTCGCCACCAGCACGGAGATGGTGGTGCCGGCGCCGAGGCGCTGGTAGCCGACGAGGCTGGCGAAGACGAAGAAGGTGCCGAGCAGGCCGGGCACGAGGTTGCGCCAGCCGACGGCGGCGGAGAGCTCGCCAAAGCCGGCCGCGCCGGTGCGAAAGGCGAGCAGCGCCAGGAGCAGGCTGACGCCGACCAGCGCGTTGAGGGCCATGGCGACGATGGGCGTCGACGCGCCGCTGGAGATCTCGGCCATGATCAGGTTCTGCACCACGATGGCGCCGCCGGCAGCGATCAGCAGGGCGATGATCGTCATGGAACCTCCGTCAGGGGCGCGGCGCGTCCGGGGTGGCGCGATCGTCCAGCGTCAGTTGCAGGAAGGCGAGGTCCAGCCACTTGCCGAATTTCATGCCGACCTCGGGCAGCCGGCCGACCTCGGCAAAGCCCAGCTTGCGGTGCAGGCGGATGGAGGTGGCGTTGCCGGCCTCGATGCCGGCCACCATCACGTGCTTGCCGAGTGCGCGGGCGCGGCCGATCAGCGCCACCATCAGCGCCTCGCCGATGCCCCTGCCGCGCGCATCGAGCCGCACGTAGACCGAATGCTCCACCGTGTGGCGATAGCCATCGTGCGGGCGCCAGTCGCCGAAGGTGGCGTAGCCGAGCACGGCGTTATTCTCGTCCGCCGCCACCAGCATGGGGTAGCCCTGGCGCACCCGGTCGGCATGCCAGGCGGCGCGGTTGGCGACGTCGACCACCTGTTCGTTCCAGATGGCGGTGGTGTGGGCCACCGCGTGATTGTAGATGTCGGTGATGCCGGCAATGTCGGTCGCCACCGCGTCGCGGATGTGCAAGGGAGCCTCCGTCGTCCATTATATGACGACGTATTGTCTAATATGATGGACGGACGAAAACAAGCCCTCAAAGATAAGGCCCCAAAGTCAAGGTCGAGGCCGCTCGGCTCACCTCAGCTTCATCAGCGTCACCGCATAGGTGCAGTCGCGGTCGGACTCGTTGGCGAACACGCAGTCGGTCGGCGGCCCGAGTTCCAGGCAGTCGCCCTCGCGCATGTCGTGGCGCGTGTCGCCCTCGATGAAGGTGAGCTCGCCGTCGAGCACCCAGATCAGCTGGCGCAGGAAGGCGTAGGCCGAGGCCGGGATCGGCACGCGTCCGCCGGCCGGCAGCGTGACCTCGACGATCTCCATCGGCAGGTCGGAGCGGGGCGACACCTGCCGGCGCAGGTAGCCGGTGCCGGGGTCGGTCCACAGCGGCTGGTCGGCCTTGCGGATCAGGCGGCCCTCCGGCGCTTCGGCGCGGGCCATCAGCGTGGACATGCTGAGGCCGAGCGCGCCCGACAGCTTTGCCATGAGGTTGGCGGTGGGGCTGCTGTCGCCGCGCTCTACCTTGTGGATCATGGCGCGCGACACCGCGGCCCGTGTCGCCAGCTCGGTCAGCGACCAGCCGCGGCTCTCGCGCTCGATGCGGATGCGGGCGCCGATACGGCGGTCGATGTCGTTATTGTCGCTCATTCGTCCACGATAGTGGACTGTGGGCGGTGGGGCAACCGGCCGGCGCCGGCCGCCCCCCCCTGATGATTATCGCGCCGCCGGGTTGAGCGAGTAGGTGCCCATCGCCTCGCCCTCGGCCAGCACGTGGCCGGCGAGCGCCGCCTCCAGCGCCGGGCCGTCGAAGGCGCCGGTGAGGCCGAGCGAGGGCGTGTCGAGGGCGTAGACGCGGACGGTGTAGTGGTGCGGCCGGGCGTCGTTCATCGGCGGGCAGGGGCCGTCATAGCCGCCGTAGGTGCCGGCCATGTCGGCGTTGCCCGTGAAGAAACCGCTGAAGGCGTTGGCGCCGCGAAGGCCGTGCGGCGTCTCCCCCACCGGCTTGCCGTGCGGGGTGACGCCGTCGCTGTCGGCGCCCTCGGGGATCGTGGTGACGTCGGCCGGAATGTCGGCCAGCACCCAGTGGTGGATGGTCATGCGCGGCTCGCTGTCGGCGATCACCGTGGCCGGCTTGTTGATCAGGCTGAGGTCCTTGGGCACGTCCGGGTCGGTCATCACCAGCGCATAGGCGCGGGTGCCTTCGGGGCCGGGCGACCAGGTGATCTCGGGGTTGACGTTCTTCGGCCCGCCTTCGCCGGGGGCGCAGAAGGCGGCCTCGTCAGGCAAGCGGCCGGTGGCGTCGAGCCCGCCGATGGTCACCGTCAGCGGGTCGGCGGCGCTGGCGGCACCGGTAAGCCAAAGGGCAAGGGCGGCGGCGGAGAGCTGATAAAGGGCCTTCATGGGTACTATCCTCTTGCTTTGTAACGGCTTGAGGATAGGCGGCGGCCTGGCGGGCCGCGCGCCGGAGCCGATCAAGTTCGGTGCCGAACCGATCAGCCCGGCGGGGCGTCCATGGTCTTGCGCGGGCCGGCAGGCTGGCCGAGGGCGGCGGGACGGAGCCTGGTAATGGCGTTGCACCCGGTTCTGCCCGAGGTCCTGCGCCTTCGCGCAGGATGACAGCTAAATATTTGTTTCAATTATATAGTTTCGTCATCCTGCGCGAAGGCGCAGGGCCTCGGGAAGGTGGAGCGCGCCGTTGATATCATGCTCCAAAAGCCACGGCGGCCTAATCCTCCGCGCTCCACCGTTTCTGGGGCCTCTCACCGCCGATATGCGCTCAGGCGCCGGCGACGATCTCCCTGAGGCGGGCCATCGTGTCGGCCGCCAGCCGGCCCTGCCGCACCGCCTCGACGTTGTCGATGACCTGCGCCGTCGAGGTGAAGCCGGGGATGGGGATGGTCCGCTCGGAGGCGCCGAGCACCCAGGCCAGAGCACCTTGCGGCATGCTCCTGCCATAGGCGGTCAGCAGCGGCGTGATGTTCTCGAGGACGTCGAGATAGTGCTCATTGGCGGCGCCGGCCTTGAAATACTTCATCCACGCGGCCGAGCTTGCGCGCACGTCGGTGCCGCCCAACCGGCTCGCGCGGTTGTACTTGCCGCCGAGCAGGCCCATGGCCAGCGGCAGCCGCGCCAGCGAGTAGAGGCTGCGCGCCTCGATCAGGGCCAGCATCTCCGGTGCGGTGTCGAACACGTTGAGGTCGTGTTCCACCACCTTGAAGCCGGGGTAGTCGGCGACGGCCGAGACCAGCGGCACGAAGTCGCAGCTCCAGCCATAACATGTCATCAGCCCCTCGGTCCGCATCGCCTCCAGCGTATCGAATACCGGGCGGGCCAGGTCCAGGGCGAGCTCGTTGTGGTGCAAGAGCACCACGTCGACCGACGACCGCCCGAGCCGCTTGAGCGAGCCCTCTACACCCCGGCGGATGCCGGCGGGGCTGAGGTCGTCGGGCTGCTCGATGACGCGGGTGACGGGGTCGCCGATGTAGCCGCACTTGGTGACGATGACGACGTCGTCCTTGTCGGCCAGCGCCTCGCCGACGATCAGCTCGGAGTTGCCGGCGCCATAGGCGGCGGCGGTGTCGAAGATGCGCAGTCCGAGGTCGTAGGCGAGGCGGATGCCAGCAATGGCGTCGTCGCGCGAGATCGACCCGTAGCTACTCGGCCCATGCGGCCAGATCATCATCCCCCCGGCCGCCCAGGTGCCGAGACCCATGCGCGGCACCGTGGCGCCATTCCAGAGCGTGATGGTCTCGGCCGGGCCGGATGGGGTGAGCGTGTCTTTCAAGGACGGCATGGCAAATCTCCCTCTATGCCCTGCCGACATAAACGCAGGAGTGAAGCGATTTAAGCGTGCAGATTTGAAAGACGAGGTGCAGGGATGAAGGATGGGGGAGGGGACCTCCGAAATCAACGAATGGGGTAGGCTGAGGGTTGTACCTGAGCTTGCAACCGGTGCGTCGGTCGGTCACACTTCAGACACGCATACGTTCATTAACATGGCAACTCCGGATAAATGGATCGCCCCTTTTTCAACGCGAGCATCGGGGAGCTCGAAGCCAAGTTTGGCAACAATCGCTCCGATCGTTCTGTTCTTGAGTCCCTGCTGCGTGAACTGGAATTCCGGTCGAAGCCCCGAGCCGTTCACCTTCGGGAGCGCGTCGTTCAGGCGATTGGTGTGCTGAAGCAGGGCGATAAGCCAAAGGCACCGAAGCCCACCGTTTCGGGCTCAAAGGCGAAGCCACCGCCTGCCGCTCCGCCGATCGCTGAACCTCCCACGCCCGCTAAGCCGCTGTCACAGCCATCGCTTTTCGACAACTCCCCGTTGCCGAGCAGTCAGCCAAAAGTCGATGCGGAGCCCCGTTCGGCTCCAAAGCCCGATGTCAGGCCTGTGTTTGTTCCCCACCAGATCGAACGCGTGCCGCGTGATCGACCGTATACCGATAAGCCGGCCGACATTCTGTCGGTGTGGACGGCACTCGAAGTTTTGTCCCCATTCACGTTCGTCAAGCCGGAGGATTTGGCAGACGGGGATGGACGCCGGATAGCCAGATTTGGCGAAGGCGAACCGCTGCCTTGGGTCATCGGTAAGGACAAAGCCAAGCCCAACACTCAGTTGTTTTATCACGTTGTCCTCGGGGCTATCCGCATGGCGGAGGCCACGAGTGCGTTGCTTCAGGTTTTTGCCGACAGCGACGTGGACCGTAGTCCCGCTCGCGGCTTTGCGGGGATCGCAACCATTACCGTAACGCGTGACGGCCTCCCCGTCCCGGACAACGCAGTGGCAATATCCAGCTTTGCCTGGGGGCTACCATTGGCGCTAAAGCGGGACCTTGTCGGGCTTGGTCAGTGGCCGAACGTGGAGGGGCAGCTCCGAGACTTTCTCGACAAAAAAATCAGACGGCAGGACGATGAGGGTAATCCGCTTCCTCTCGATCTCTCCACCATCGATCGCGCTTATTCCGCGCTCGTCGATCGGTTGGGCATTGCGAGCGACTTGGTGGATGCACCCGGCTTTGCCACAAGGCACTATCACTATTGGAAGGCGACAGAGCCGCCCGATCCGCCGCTGCTGGGCAGCTTCTATCTTGGCGATCTGGCTTTGGCTCAAAGTGTCATGGCCGAGGGCAAGCATCGCAACCTTGCCCGCTACCTTGGCAAGGAGAAGCCGAACAGTTGGCACGATCTGTTGGAGGATGCGCGTAAGCTTACGGAAGTAGTCAGGCCCCGCAACATGCCGGCCGGACGCTGGACGGGCGAAAATCGGTATCCTTTGGTGCTCTTGCAGCAAGCCGCCGTTAACCTTGCCATGTCGGGTGACTCGGCAACGTCCATCCTGCCCGTGAACGGGCCTCCGGGAACAGGTAAGACGACGCTGCTCCGCGACCTCGTTGCCGCCTTGTTGGTGAAGAGAGCTGCGGCAATGACCGCATTCGACGACCCCGAGGAAGCCTTCACCTATTCCGGCCAGAAGCATAGATCCGGGGCGGGATTCACCCACATTTACACGCCGCATGAGTCCATTTGTGGTTTTGAGATGATCGTTGCCTCGTCCAACAACAAGGCAGTCGAGAACGTCAGCAAGGAGCTGCCGCTCCTGAAGAACATCGCGGACGATGCCCCTGATCTTCGCTACTTCAAGACCGTTTCGGATCGGCTAGCAAAAGGGCGAGACGATCAATCCGAGGCGGAAGAAACGTGGGGAATGATCGCAGCGGTCTTAGGGAATGCTTCGAACCGCTACACCTTCAGGGACGCTTTTTGGAGCGACCCTGACCTTGGCTTAAAGCCGTATCTTTATGAGGCGGCAGGGCATCCCCAACTTGTCGAAGAGGTCGACCCGAAGACTAAGAAGGTCCTTCGCAAGCGTCGTCCGGAAGTCGTTGCCCGCGAACATCCGCCGACATCGCACGATGCGGCCCTGAAACAGTGGCGCTCGGCCCGAAAGCAGTTCCAGAAAGCCTTGTCTCGAATGACGGGCTTTCTCGAGGCTGTGGAGAGGGCTCAGGCTGAGCTTGGCCGGCTCGATCGGTTACGGTCCGAAGCTCGCGCCGCTACAGAGTTAATCGCAGTCATCGAAAGTCAGGAGACGCGGGCGCAGGCCGCTTTGTCAGCTTGCGAGAGCGCTACGAAGTCGGCCTCACTGAAAGCCGACGAACTCACACGACATATGTCCGATCTCAATCGGGACGTTCCGGGCATCCTGTCCAAGGTCTTTGGTTCGGCAGCCGCCAAGGACTGGGAAGCTAGGCGCAATCGGCTGACTGCTGCGTTGGCATCAGCCAGGGTTTCAGTCTCAAATGCCCGGACAAACGAGCGTCAAGCTCGAGACGAAGTTGCCGCCTTGTGCGCCAAGCGAACAGCCGCCGGTCAACAGGCAGAGCGCTTGCGGATGGAGCTTAGCGATGTCGAGCAACTGGTCAGTCTCTATCTGGATCGTTGCGCACCCAGAGCCGTGGACCAAGGCTTTTTCCGACGCTCTCACGCCGAAAGGCATTGTGCTGCGCCATGGCTCGATGCCGAGGCTCAGCGACTGCGGGATGAGGTCTTCGAGGCAGCCGTCCGCGTCCACCGGGCGTTCATCGGCGCGGCGGCGAAGCCGATGCGAAACAACCTCGATGCTCTCTTCAAGACATTTTTCGGCCGTTCGGCTTGGTCGCCGAAAATGCGACCCCTGATGCCTTCGCTTTGGAAAACGCTGTTTCTCAGCGTGCCGGTTATCTCAACAACCTTTGCCTCTATCGAGCGGATGCTGGGTTTCCTGCCTCCCGAAGAACTCGGCTGGCTACTGGTTGACGAGGCGGGGCAGGCCTGCCCGCAAGAGGCGGTTGGCGCGCTGATCCGGGTCAAGCGAGCCGTCGTGGTTGGCGATCCGCTTCAGGTCCAACCTGTGACCAGCTTGCCGACGGAGCTCGCAGAGGCCATCTGCGACGATTTCAACGTCGACCCCGATCGTTGGAACGCGCCCAAGGCATCCGTGCAAACAGTGGCCGATGCGACCAGCAGTCTTGGCGGCGAGTTCGAGCTTGCAAGTGGGAAAATCCGCGTTGGCGTGCCTTTGCTCGTGCATCGCCGATGCTCGGAGCCGATGTTCACTGTTTCAAACGAGATCGCTTACAACAACCTGATGGTGAAGGCCACGCAAGCTCGACAGTCAAAGATCAGGGATGTGCTCGGTCAGTCCCGCTGGATCGATGTCGCGCCGGGGCGGACTGAAGACAAATGGAGCGAGGCGGAAGGCTTGGCGGTGCGAGGCCTGCTCAAGCGCTTGGAGGCCGGCGACGTTGAAACCCTCGACCTCTACGTCATCACGCCGTTTCGCATCGTAGCGCAGAAACTGCGCGAGCGGCTGGCCATGCCCGGCGTTCTCAATCGCTGGACTGACAAACCGTGGGAGTGGGCGCGCGATCACGTCGGCACGGTTCACACTGTCCAGGGCCGAGAGGCGGACAGCGTCATATTCGTGCTGGGAGCCGCCTTGCCGGCGCAGGGTGGCGCAAGAGGGTGGGCTGGCGCGACGCCCAATCTCTTGAACGTGGCCGTCACGCGCGCCAAGGAGAATATCTACGTGGTCGGCTCTCACTCGGTCTGGCAGAACGCTGGCTTGTTTGGGCGGCTAGCCGATCACTTGCCGGTTCACAGAGCCTGATTGACCATCACCCCCACACCCCCACACCCCCACCCACCCCCTCGAACACCGGCTTGCCGAAGTAATACCCCTGGAAGAGAAGCGCGCCCATTTCCCTCAGCGTGTCGAACTCGGCCTCCGTCTCCACGCCTTCGCAGAGGGCGGTGATGCCGAGGTCGGCGAGCATGGCCAGCGTGTGGGCGACGATGGCGCGGCGCGCGGGGTTGGTGTCGATGTCTCGGATGAGGTCCATGTCGAGCTTGACGATGTCGGGCTGGAACCTGGCGAGCAGGCTGAGGCCGGCGTAGCCGGCGCCGAAGTCGTCGATGGCGGTCTTGAAGCCGATCTCGTGGTAGGTGGTGAGGATCCTCAGGAGGTGGGCGGTGTCGAGCGGCTCGTTCTCGGTGAACTCGAAGATGATCTTCTCGAGCGGGAAGCCGACGCGTTCGGCGGTTTCCAGCGTCTTGCGGATGCAGGCGCGCGGCTCGTAGACGGCGTTGGGCAGGAAGTTGATGGAGAGCCCAGACTCTTTGGTGGAGCAGCCGCTTTTCGATCAGGTTGGACAACCTGATCGGCGGGTGCTCTGGTCGCCACCGGCCGGGAACAGGCGCGAGGCCAGCTCGATGGCCTTGACGCGGCATTGCTGGTCGAACCAGTAGCGGTTGTCGGCGTCCACCTTCGAGAGGATGCTGCCGGCGCCTTCGCCGGCCGTGCCGCGCACCAGCGCCTCGTGGCCGAAGATCGTGCCGGTGCGCGTGTCGACGATGGGCTGGAAGGCCATGGAAAAGGCAAGCGGGAACCCGTTGTCGCGCTGGCAGCCCTGACATCCTGTCTGCATGATGGCCCCCATGGGCGAGCCTTCGCCCAGCTCCGTCCCGTCCATCCTTAGCCGGGGCGGGTTACGGCGGCGTAAAGCCGAGGGCTGGGGGAGCGGAGCCGCCGACGCAAGCCCGGTGCCCGCGTTTACCCGAGGTGCGCTTGTCAAAAAGCGTGGCGATCGGCGGTGGATTGAACCGTTTGGCCGTCCCCTGCGTATCTCTTCAGAGACCGTCCGGCGCTCCGGCGCCGGCCAACGGCAGGAGAGGAGGATGACCCATGACCTCACGCGTCCTGATCGCCATGCTTGCATCTCTCATGGCGGCGCCCGCGCTCGCCGCCTCCGACGCCACGCTGTTCGGCCTGTGGGCGCGCGGCGACGGCAAGGCCAAGGTGCGGGTGGAGCGCTGCGGCGAGAACATCTGCGCCGTCAACACCTGGGTGCGCAAGGGCACCAAGGGTGAGAAGGCCGGCGACATCCTGGTGATGTCGGTCGTGCCCGACGACGGCGGCCGCTGGTCCGGCACCGCCTTCGACCGCCAGCGCGACCTCACCTATCGCATGACGCTGAAGGTGGGCGAGAAAGAGATGGTCACCGAGGGCTGCGTTCTCGCCGGCATCGTCTGCAAGGAGATGGCCTGGACGCGCCTCGATTTCGAATGACAGGCGTTTCGCTTGATCGACCGGCCGCCGGCCCGGGAGTTGCGCAGGCCGGCGGTCCTGTCGATGCCGCGCGCGATCAGCCGGCGCGGAGGCTGGTGACGAAGTTGGCGACTTCGTCCTGAAGGGTCGACGACTGGCCGCTCAGCGTCGATGACAGGGTCATCAGCTGCGTGGAGGCCGCGCCGGTCATCTCGGCCGCCGTGCTGACGCCGGTGATGTTGTTGGTCACGTCGGTGGTGCCGGTGGCGGCGAGCTGGGTGTTGCGGGCGATCTCGCTGGTCGCCGCGCCCTGTTCCTCCACCGCGCTGGCAATGGCGGCCGACGAGCTCTGGATGCTGTTCACCGTGCGCACGATGCGCGAGATTGCCTCCACCGTGGCGCCGGTGGCGCCCTGGATCTCGGCGATCTTGCGGCCGATCTCGCCGGTGGCCTTGGCGGTCTGGTCGGCCAGTTGCTTGACCTCGGCGGCCACCACGGCAAAGCCCTTGCCGGCCTCACCGGCCCGCGCCGCCTCGATGGTGGCGTTCAGCGCCAGAAGGTTGGTTTGCGCCGCGATGTTGGAGATCAGCGTCACCACCTCGTCGATCTGCTGGGCGGCCTGCGACAGCGTCTGCACGTTCTGGGCGCTGGTTTCCGCCTCGGTCGCCGCGTCGCGGGCAATGGAGGACGACTGGCTCACCTGCTTGGAGATCTCCTGGATGGAGGCCGACAGTTCCTCGGTGCCGGCGGCCACCGTCTGCACGTTGCCGGCCGCTTCCTCGGCCGCGCCGGTGACGGCCTGCGCCTGACGGGCGGTTTCCTCGGCCGTCGCCGACAGGTTCTTGGCCGCGTCCGCCACTTCGGCGGACGACTTGGCGAACTCTTGCGCCAGCGCGCCCATCTTGGATTCGAAGGTGTCGGCGATCTCGCGCCGGGCGCGGTTCATGGCCTCGCGGTTCTTCGCCTCGTTGTCGATGGCCTGCTGGCGCAGCCGCTCGGTTTCGGCAAGGCTGTCGCGGAAGCTCGACAGCGCGCCGGCGATCATGCCCACCTCGTCCTTGCGCTGGAGGTAGGGCACCTCGGTGGCGAGCTCGCCGCCGGCGATCGCCTTCATGCGGGTGGTGATGGTCTTGATCGGCGTGGAAATGGCGCCGTTGAGCACCAGGATGCCGAGACCGGCGAACAGCACCATCAGCGCGCCGCCGGCTATGATCGACCAGGTAATGGAACGAAAGGCGTTGTCGCGGGCCCGGGCGCGCTCGTCGAGCAGGCTTTCCTCGGCGCCCTTCAGCTCCTTGACGATGACGCGGATGCCATCCATCGACTTCTTGCCGACGCCATTGCGTTCGAGGTCGTAGGCGGCCTCGCGGGTGAGGTCGTTGCCGCGCAGGCCGATGCCCTTCTCGGCGACGTTCATGCGCCAGGCATCGGCGGCGGTGGCGATCTGGTCGAGCCGGCCCTGCTGCGCCGGGTTGTCGGCGGTCAGCGTGCGGAGCTTGGAAAGGGCGGCCTGGAAGTTGCTGCTGCCGGACTTGTAGGGGCCGAGATTGTCAGGGTTGCCGGTGACCAGGAAACCGCGAAAGCCGGTTTCCTGATCCACCATGGCCGCCTGCATGGCGTCGGCCTGCTGCAGCACCTCATAGGTATGGACGGTCCAGTCGTCGGCCTGTTCCAGTACGTTCTTGTTGTAGAATATGTAGGAGTTGAGCGCGACGGAGATCACGATCATCGCCCCGAAAGCCGCCAGCAACTTGTAGGCGATCGACATGTTGTTCAGCATTTTCATCTTCGTCCTTCTTGGGTTCCGAAGGAAAACAGAGTGCGAAAGGCAAGGGCGCGCGCGACGGAGTGCCGCCTCGCACGGTTCATGGGTGGACCGGTATCTCGGAGTGCATTCCAACCCGGCCCGCCATGGCGCCGGACGGCGACCGACAGGCTCGGGCGTCCCTGGCGCGGAGACCGGGGAGACTCAACCAAACGGTGTACCGAAATGTCGAACCTACTCTTCAGGGATGAAATTGCCGCCGGTATGGTTAATGAAATGCTAATAAAAAGGCTCGAAAATCACCTATTACGGGTATTGATGGATATATTTCAACCTCCCGTCGGTGGCCGTGGCGAATCCGCCTTGGAGCTGGCGTGTCGGTATCTTTTTGAAAAACGGAATAGATTTTTGGGGGAGAGCCCAAACTCGCCAATAGTGCGCATGCGCGCAAGCGAAGGTTGCCTACAACTTTTGCGGAGGAGTGGCGCAACCAAGTAAATTTGCCGCGCACCGCTCTTTTTGCCGCGAGCCCGCTGCCAGCCGTTCTCTCCGGCTGTCGCCATGTGGCCTTGGGAGGGCCCGGCACGCCGGGGCGGACGCGCGTTCTCGTTCGCCGCCGCCCCCAAACCGAACAATTGGACGGCACCGCTTTTGCGGCGATCACGCCGCCAGATCGGCCGGCCGGTAGAGAAGGGACCGCCCGTCCGCGAACAGGTGGACCTTGGACGGGTCCGCCGAAAGGCCGACCAACGCGCCGCGCAGCTCCTTGTGCGAACCGCCGAGCTTGGCGATCACCGGCGCCTCGCCGTCCCGCGCCTCGAAGTAGAGCAGGGTCACTTCACCCAGCGCTTCCGTGATCTTCACCTTGCCCCGGAAGGCCGCTTCGCCGTCGGTCACGCGGCAGTCTTCCGGCCGGATGCCGACATTGACGCGCCTGCCGAGGTCGCCCTCCCGCGTGGCGACGGCGGACTGGATGGCGCCGCCGGCATCCAGCCTGACCGTGGTCATGCTGCCCGTGCCGGTGATTTCGCCGGAGAGCAGGTTCATGGAGGGCGAGCCGATGAACTGGGCGACGAACTCGCTGTTCGGCGTCTCGTAGAGTTCAAGCGGCGTGCCCACCTGGGCAATGCCCTTGTCGGCCAGAACGACGATGCGGCTGGCCAGCGTCATGGCCTCCACCTGATCGTGCGTCACATAGATCATGGTGCTCTTGGGCATCGATTCCTTGAGCTGGGCGATCTCGATGCGCGTCGCCACGCGCAAGGCGGCGTCGAGGTTGGAGAGCGGTTCGTCGAACAGGTAGACCTTGGGGTCGCGGACGATGGCGCGGCCGATGGCCACCCGCTGCCGCTGCCCGCCCGACAGCGCCTTCGGCAGGCGGTCGAGATAAGGCTCGAGCTGCAGGATCCTGGCGGCGTGCTCGACGGCGCGGGCGATCTCCGCCTTGGACCTCCGGGCGATTTTGAGCGCAAAGCTCATGTTCTCGCGCACCGTCATATGCGGATAGAGCGCATAGGACTGGAACACCATGGCAATGCCGCGCTGGGCGGGCGGCACGTCGTTGACGCACTGCCCGTCGATCTCAAGCGTGCCGCCAGTGATTTTCTCCAGGCCGGCGATCATGCGCAGCAAGGTCGACTTGCCGCACCCCGACGGCCCGACGAAGACGATGAGCTCGCCCTGTTCGATTTCGAGGTTGATGTCGTTCAGTATCTGAACGGTTCCACCATAGGACTTTTCGATCCCGGTCAGCTTGAGGCTCGTCATCGTCCCCTCGACTATGCTCGCGTTGCCAGAAATGCCTGCCAGGGCTCGAGCCGGACATGATTGCCGGACACCATGGTGGCGTCACCGAATTCACCGCCGACCGGACGCCAGTCGCCCTCCGGCAACGGGGTCTCCCTCGGCGTCTCGCCAAGGTTGAAGGCGCAGAAGATGTCGCCGTCCGGCCCGCGACGGACGAAGCGCAGCAGGTCGCCGTCGGCGACCAGATCGTCCATCGCCCCGTTCCGCAGCGCTCCGAACTGGCGACGCAGCGCGATCGCCCGGCGGTAGTGATGAAGAAGGGCGGTGGCGTCGGCTTCCTGCGCGGCGACCGAGCTTGGAAGATGCGCCTTCGGAACCGGGAGCCAGGGCGTCGCCGCGCTGAAGCCGGCGCCGGCGTCGGTCGTCCAGGCCATGGGCGTGCGGCAGCCGTCGCGTCCCTTGTATTCGGGCCAGAACTCCAGGCCGGCCGGGTCCCGCACCTGATCGAGCGTCAGCTCGGCTTCCGGCAGTCCGAGCTCCTCGCCCTGATAGAGGCAGGCCGAGCCCTTGAGGGCCATGAGCAGCGTGACATAGGTGCGCAGGGCGGCCGGCGACAGGCCCCAGCGCGTGCCATGACGGACGACGTCGTGGTTGGAGTAGGCCCAGCAGGCCCAGGCGTCGGGCGAGTAACCGTCGAGTTTGTCGAAGACGGTTTTCACCAGCTGGGCGGTCACGCGGCCGGCGTCGAGAAACTCGAAGGCGTAGCACATGTGGGCGCGGTCGCCTCCGGCCGTGTATTCGGCCAGGATCTCCAGCCCCCTTTGCGCGTCGCTGATCTCGCCGACGCAGGCCCGCCCGTTGTAGCCGTCCAGCAGCGCGCGCAGGCGCTTGAGAAAGCCGAGGTTCTCCGGGCGGTTCTTGGAATAGATGTGTTCCTGGTGATTGTAGGGATTGACCTTGGGGGCGACGGAGGCGTTCCGCCTCTCAGGGGCCAGCGGCGGATTGTTCCTCAGTTCGGCGTCGTGGAAGTAATAGTTGATCGTGTCCAGCCGAAAGCCGTCGACGCCGCGCTCGAGCCAGAAACGCACGACGTCGAGGACGGCGTCCTGAACGGCCGGCTCGTGGTAGTTGAGGTCCGGCTGGCTGGTCAGGAAGTTGTGCAGGTAATACTGCTCGCGCCGGGTGTCCCACTGCCAGGCCGGCCCGCCGAAAATCGACAGCCAGTTGGTGGGCGGCGTTCCGTCGTCCTTGGCATCCGCCCAGACGTACCAGTTGGCCTTGGCGTTGTCGCGGTTGGCCCGGCTTTCCTTGAACCAGGCATGCTGATCGCTGGTGTGGCTGAGGACCAGGTCGATCATCACCCGAATGCCGAGGGCATGGGCGCGGCTCAACAGGGCGTCGAAATCGGCCAGTTGCCCGAACAGCGGATCGACATCGCAGTAGTCGCTGATGTCGTAGCCGAAATCCTTCATCGGGGAGGTGAAGAAGGGGGAGATCCAGATGGCGTCGACGCCCAGCGAGGCGACATAGGGCAGGCGCTCGGTGATGCCCTTCAGGTCGCCGACGCCGTCGCCGTCGCTGTCCTGGAAGCTGCGCGGATAGATCTGATAGATGACGGCGCCGCGCCACCAGTCGCGGTCGGTTCCAGGCTGGGCAACAGAATTGATGGGTGTCACGACGTTCATACCAGTCCCTTGTCCACTATTTCACAGATCCGGCCAGCATGCCGCGCACCAGATATCTCTGCATCGAGAAGAATACGGCCAGCGGGATGGCAATCGACACGAAGGCGCTGCTTGCGAGAATTTCCCAATTGCCGCCGCGCGTGCCCAGCAGCTCGACGATATGCTTCGTCATCACCGTCGTGTCGCCGGAGCTGTCGATCAGGAAGACCATGGCGACCAGAAGGTCGTTCCAGGTCCACAGGAACTGGAAGATGGCGAAGCTCGCCAGCGCGGGATAGGACAACGGCAGAATGATCTTGGCGAAGATCTCGAACTCCGTCGCCCCGTCGACGCGGGCGTTCTCGATGATGTCGCGCGGCAGGCCGGCCATGTAGTTGCGCAGGAGATAGATGGCCATCGGCATGCCGAAGCCGGTGTGGGCGAGCCAGGCGCCGATGTAGCCCTTGCCGATGCCGATCTCGTTGTGCAGCCTGAGGAGCGGGATGAGCGCCAGCTGCAGGGGCACCACCAGCAGCGCCACGACAGCGGCGATGATCAGGCTTCGGCCGGGAAACTCCATCCACGCCAGCGCGTAGGCGGCGAAGGCCGCCACGAGAATGGGAATGATGGTGGCGGGAATGGTGACGGTCAGCGTGTTGTAGAACGCCTTGGCGATGCCGTCGACATTGCCCTCTTCAAAGAGAATGCCGCGGTAGTTCTCGAACGAGAAGCTCGGCGGCACGTTGGCGGTGACGAAGACGCGCTGGCCGCGCGCGCCGGTGAACGCCGTGTCGCTGGTCATGCGGTAGGCGCCATCGGCGCCGACGCTGAGGGTTCCGCCATCGCGCAGGCTGACGCTGTCGCCCGGCTTGTTGGCGCCAATGTCGTTCGAGGAGGTGCCCCAGGCGGAGATCGTCATCGTCTGGCCCGGTTCGAACAGCTGGCCCTCGATCACATACTGGCCGTCGATCTGGCGCTGGGCCTGCGCGTCGGCCGTTCTCAACGTCAGCGTTTGCTCCTGCGGGAACAGCGCATCCCACCAGCCGCTCGTCGCGATCTGGTCCGCCGTCCGGAACGACGACACCAGCAGGCCGAGCGTCGGCAGGGACCACAGGATGACCAGGAGCGCCGCCGAGATGTGAACCGCCCAGGTCAGGGCGCTCTTGCGCCCCGCGATATGTTCCATCACCGCATCTCCTTGCGCGCGTTGCGAACGTTCCAGACGAGGATCGGCGTCACCAGCAGCATGATGACCATGGCGCTTGCCGAGCCCACGCCCCAGTCGTTGGCGCGAAAGAGCTTGTCGTACATGTAGTTGGCAAGGACCTGGGTTTCCCACTGGCCGTTGGTCATCGCGAAGACGATGTCGAAGATCTTCAGGACGATGATCGTGATCGTGGTCCACACCACCACGATGGTGCCCATGATCTGCGGCGCCTTGATGCGGAAGAAGACCTGCAGCGGGTTGGCGCCGTCGATGATCGCCGCCTCGATCGTCTCCTCGGGAATGCCCCGGAGCGCGGCCGACAGGATGACCATGGCAAAGCCGGTCTGGATCCAGATCAGGACGGCCATGAGAAAGAAGTTGTTCCAGAAGGGCAGCGTCAGCCAGTGCTGCGGAGTGTCGCCGCCGAAGAACAGGTAGACGGCGTTGAGAATGCCGATCTGCTCGGTTCCCTCCGGTCGCGCGTCGTAAACGAGCTTCCAGATGACCGATGCGCCGACGAAGGATATGGCCATCGGCATGAAGATCAAGGACTTGGCAATGTTGCCCCAGCGGATGCGATCGGTCAGCTGGGCGGCCAGAAGGCCGAAGGCGGTGGACGCCGCCGGCACGATCACCAGCCAGAGCATGTTGTTGCGGATGGATTCCCAGAACTTCGGCTCGGACAGCATCTGGCCGTAGTTGGCCAGCCCTGCCCATTCCTCGCCGCCCCCGACGCGCCGGGTGACCGACAGCCACAGCGTCGCGACGACGGGATAGGCGAGATAGACGCTCAGGACGAACAGCGCGGGAAACAGGAACAACCAGGGCCGGATCATGTTGGCGCGGTTGATGTTGCGGCCGGCGCGGATGCCGCGAGCTGGAAAAATGACCTTGTCGATCAACAGGTTGGACAGGTAGAAATACGCGGTACACGCCCCAACCGCGACCACGATGGCGACAATGCCAAGTAGAGCCGGGTGCATTGCGCCCTCCCAACACCGGTATCACTGAACTTCAGGCCGAGACCCCTCCCGGTCGGGGCCGGGAGAGGGCGTTTCGGGAGAGGTTCTTACTTGAGGTTCTTCCAGCTGGACTGGATCTCGTCGGCGGCCTGTTCGGCCGTCTTGGCGCCGGAGGTGTAGTCGACCATCCCGGTCCAGAACGTGCCGGCGCCGATAGCGCCCGGCATCTGATCCGAGCCATCGAAGCGGAACGTCGTCGCGTTGAGCAGGATGTCGTTCATCTTCCTGACTTCGTCATTGGGGAACTTGGCCTTGTCCACGCTCTTCAGCGGCGTCAGGAAACCGCCCCGCGCCATCCAGATCTCGTGGGCTTCCGGCGTCTCCAGGAACTTGATGAAGTCGCGCGCTTCCGGGCTGTCCTTGGTGATCACCGCCATGGTGCCGGCGCCGAGAACCGGCGAGCCGAGGTCCTTGCTGGCGTAGGACGGGAAGTAGAAGAAGTCGGCGTCGACGCCCACTTTCGTCCCTTCGGGGAAGAAGGTGGGAATGAAGGACGCCTGGCGGTGCATGTAGCACTGCGGGGGCGAGGTGAAGAGGCCCTTCGGCGAGTCGCGGAAGTCCGTTGAGGAGACGGCGCCGACGCCGCCGGAGACGTATTTGTCGTTGCGGGCGAAGCTGCCGTATTCCTCGATGGTGGCCACGATCCTCGGATCGTTGAACGGGATCTTGTTGGACACCCAGCCGTCGTAGACCTCGGGCGGCTGCATGCGCAGCAGCAGATCCTCGACCCAGTCGGTCGCCGGCCAGCCGGTCGCCGCGCCGGAGCCGAGCCCGATGCACCAGGGCGTCTTGCCGTCGGCGACCATCTTGTCGCTCAGCGCCTTGAGTTCCTCCATCGTGGTGGGGACCTCGTATCCGGCGTCTTCGAAGTTCTCGGGCGAGTACCAGACGAGCGACTTGAGGTCGACGCGGTAGAACAGCCCGTAAAGGTGCTTCTGACCGCTCTGGTCGGGGAAGCTTCCGAGGTCGGCCCAGGACTGGCCGGCGGCGTAGTTGTCCTTCACCCAGTCGGCCGTTCCCTCGGGAAGGGGGGTCAGCGCGCCCCGCTTGGCGAGGTCGGCGGCGAGGCCGGGCTGCGGAACGAAGGTGATGTTGGGCGCCGATCCCGCCTCGACGTCGATGATGATCTGCTGCTCCATGCTGTCGGAGCCGACATAGGAATACGCGTGCCCGGTGGCCTTCGAATAGGCGTCGAGCATGGCCTCCATTGACTTCTGGTCCTCGCCCAGCCAGCCGCCGAGGACGGTGAGCTGTTCGGCATGCGCCGCGCCGGCGGACATCGCAAGGCAAGCGATGCCGGCCATCAGATGGCTTTTCATGACTTCCTCCCAGGTTCCCATAAGACGAAGCGCTGACCAAATTTGAAAGCGCTTTCGAATTGACCTATAGCGACATCCGTGGGGCATCGTCAAGAAGGGCGTTCCCATATTGTGGGGATCTTGCTACAATCTCATTGAAAACGCTTGATATTAGGCTCTTGATTGTTTCGACTTGTTCGTCGCTGGCAAGGGAATCCATGTCAGGGTGAGGCTCGGATTTCGAAAGCGGTTTAAAATGACGATGACCTTGAAGGAGTTTTCCAAGACAATCGGCATGTCGCAGACGACCGTCAGCCGTGCCTTGGGCGGCTATCCCGAGGTCAACGAAGCGACCCGGCGGAAAATTCGCGAGGCGGCGGAGCAGTACAACTATCACCCGAACAGCCGCGCCACCGGGCTGGCGACCGGCCGGTCGATGATGATCGGGCACATTCTGGCGACGAGGACCCGCCACGAGATGGTCAACCCGATCTTCGGCGATTTCGTTGCCAGCGCGTCGAAAACCTATGCCGAGCATGGCTACGACATGATGTTCACCCGGGTGGAGGACGGCAACGAGGAGGCGTCGTATCTGAAGCTCAAGGCAAGGCAGGTTCTGGACGGCCTGGTCGTTCAGGGACCGACCGTCAAGGATGCCCACATCCCCATCCTGAAGAAGATCGGGATCCCCTTCGTGGTCCACGGCCGGTCGAGCGAGCTGACGGAGTCCTACTCCTGGGTGGACGTCAACAACCGGGCGGCCTTCAAGCGGGCGACCCAGTTCCTGATCGATCTCGGCCACCGCCGCATTGGCCTGATCAACGGCCTCGAGCACATGGACTACGCCTTCCGCCGCCGCGAGGGCTACACGGAAGCGTTGACGGGGTCGGGCATCGAGGTGGATCCCGCGCTGATGAGCTGCGACGAGATGACCGAGGCCTTCGGCTATCAGCGCGCGCAGCAGATGCTGCAAACCGACGCGCCGCCAACCGCCTTCGTCGTGTCCTCGCTCATTTCCGCCTTTGGCGTGCGGCGGGCGGCCGAGCAGCGCGGACTGGTTCTCGGCAAGGACTTCTCGGTCGTCTGCCACGACGACGATCTGTCCTATTTCGAAAACGGCCGGGACGTGCCGATTTTCACCTCCACCAGGTCGTCGGTGCGCGAGGCGGGCCGGCTTCTGGCCGAGCTGCTGATCGAAAAGATAGCGAACCCCAGAATGAAGGACCGGCACATCCTTCTCGAGGCGGCCCTGGTTGTCGGCACATCGACGGGCCCGGCGCCTTCGGCGGGATGAGCGGCGGGCCGGTCGCGCCTTACGGGCGAGAGAGCGCCGTCAGTTCGTCGTTCTCGTGGACGAAGCGGCCCGCCTCCTCGTGGCCGATGAGGGCGACGATGGCGTCGGCCACCGTTTCGGCGTGGATGCCGGCATAGCGGCTGAGCGGGCCGATCATCACCGGCGCCAAGGTATCGAACAGGCGCTGGCCGAACGCCTCCATCGGCCGCCGCTCGCGGCGCTCGCCGATCAGCATGCCCGGCCGGATGATGTCCACCCGCTCGAAGCCGAGGTCGGTCACCGCCTGCTCGATGGCGCCCTTGGTCTTGAGGTAGAAACCGGGGCCGCCGGCGCCGGCCGAGGTGACCAGGATGAACTGCCGCGCGCCGAGCGCCCGCGCGCCCTGCGCCACCGCCAGCACATAGTCGTGGTCGACGCGGAACATGGCTTGTTCCGAGCCGGCGGCGCGGATGGTGGTGCCGAGGCAGGAGATGCCGACGTCGATGCCCTCGGGCGCCAGCGGGCCGAGCAGGGCGGCCGGCGCCTCGGTCAGTCGTTCGAACTCCACCTCGTGGCCGCCGGACGGCGCGCCGGGGCGGACGAGGCAGGTGGCGCTGACGTCGAGGCGCGAGGCGAGGTGGCTGCGCACGAGACCGCCGACCAGCCCGGTGCCGCCGGCAAGAAGCACGCGTTGGATCATCCGAAGATATCTCCTCAGAGTCCGGCCCGGAACGTCACCGGGACGGACAGCTGGTGTGGCCCGGCGAAGTTCGCGTCAGGCTCTATGCGCTAGATGGTAGGTCGTCAGGGTTGTGCAAGGCTGGTCATTGGGCGAGAGGCGGGGCCGCCGGCCCCACATCCTGGTTCTTGGCCCAGGTTCACGGGCGCAGAAGAACCTTGCCAACCTTGCCCGGCGTGAGCGAGGCGGCGACGGCATCCTTGATCCGGTCGAGCCCGAAGACGCCTTCCACCGGCAGCTTCAGCTCGCCGCCCGCCACCAGCCGCATCAGCTCGCCGATCAGCGCGGCGCGCTTTTCCGGCGCCATGTCGGCGCTGACCTTGGCGCCCCAGAAGCCCTTGACGACGGCCTGCTTGAAGATGGTGGCGCCCGAGGGGATGCGCATCGGTTCGCCGGCCATGCTGCCGAAGGAGACGAGAAGGCCGTTGTCGCCGAGCAGGTGCATCAGGTCGCCGCTGGCGTCGCCGCCGATGGAGTCGACCGCCGCGCGGATCGGCGCGCCGCCGGTGATCTCGGTGACGCGCTCCTTCCAGCCGTCCGAGGCGGTGGAGACGGCGTTGGCGATGCCGAGGGTTTCAAGTTCGCCGACGCCGGCGTCGCGGCGGACGAGGTTGACGACGTTGATGCCGCGCGCCTTGGCCAGCATGGCCAGCGTCTTGCCGACGGCGCCGTTGGCGGTGTTCTGGATCACCCAATCGCCTTTATCGACGCCGAGGAAGTCGAGCAGCGTGATGGCGCTGAAGGGCATGGCGATCAGCTGGGCGGCGGCCTCGTCGGGGATGGCGTCGGGCAGCGGCACCAGCGACTTGGCCGAGGCGAGGAAATACTCGGCCCAGCTCTCGTGAACGCCGGCCGCCGCCACGCGCGCGCCGGGCGCGATGCCGGTGACGCCGGCGCCGAGCGCGTCGACGATGCCCACCGCCTCGCTGCCGCCGATGGCCGGCAGTTCGGGCTTGTAGCCATACTGGCCGCGCACGGTCCACAGGTCGTGGTTATGGATGGGCGACAGGATCATCCTGATCCGAACCTCGCCGCCGCCGGGCTCCGGCATGGGGCTGTCGGCCGGCGTCAGAACCTCGGCCGGGTCGCCGAAGGTGCGGTGCAGTGCGCTCAACATGGGTTTGTCCTCGAAAAGGTGGATCAGCTTTGGGTCTGCCATTCGGCCAGCGGAAAGAGGCGATCGTAGGCCCAATTGAACACGAAGGCGTAGGCCATGTAGAAGGCCGCGAAGGAGATGTCCATCATCAGCGCCTGCCAGATTGTGATGCCGAGGTAGAGCGCGATGAAGGGCATCAGCACCGCCAGAAGCCCCGCCTCGAACAGGATGGCGTGGAACACGCGCATCACCGCGCCCTTGGCGGTATTGCCGCGCGCGGCGCGGAGGCCAAGGTCGAACAGGTAGTTGTAGACGAGGTTCCACAGCGTGGCGACCACGGCGATGATGGCGCTGAGCACGCCGATGTCCAGCATCGGCTGGTGGAAGGCCAGCGCGCCAAGCGGCGTCACCAGCGCCAGCCCGATGATCTCGAAGCTGACGACATGACGAATACGGTCGGGCAAAGAACGCATGCAACCTCCTGGTGCCGGCTGACGGGGGAGGTCGCCCTCGCGTGAGTGGGAAGGATATATACGGATGCGCCGGGGCGCAATGCGGGGGTGGGGATATCGGCGCGCGTGGTTCGGGGAGCGTGATATGGGCCGCGGCGCTTTCTCGTCCCGAGGTCCTGCGCCTAAAGCGCAGGATGACAGGAAATTGATATGAAACAGGAGGATAGGCGTTTCGCTTGGGGGAGGGGAGTGGGTGCCTTCCATCAGGACAGGCAAACGGGCCACTGGGTTGGCGATCGGCTTATCCCGCTGTTTTATCTATATAAATCGTCATCCTGCGCTTTAGGCGCAGGACCTCGGGCAGGAAGGGGCGCGAGGTTGATATCGGGCGCCCTGGTTCAGGGAGCGTGATATGGGCCGCGACGATTTCTCGTCCCGAGGTCCTGCGCCTAAAGCGCAGGATGACAATTAATTGATATGAAACAAGGAGATAGTGCCTTGCGTGCCCGTCCCCTCACCCCCTGATGCGCAGGCTCGTTTCGGCGTCGAAGAGTTGCGTCTTGGTCGTTGGCAGCGTCAGGCGGAGAGTGGCATCGCTGCGCATGCCCCAGCGGTCGTGGAGTTCGGCGGCGATGGTGGCGCCGGCGCAATCCAGGTGGACGAAGGTGGCGTTGCCGAGTTGTTCGACGGTTTTCACCTTGGCTTCCAGCGGGCCGTCGCCGAGTTCGACGTTTTCGGGGCGGCAGCCGATCACCACGCGGCGGCCGGGGCGGAGGCCGGGGATGGGGGAGGGGAGGTCGACCTCGGTTCCCACGGGGCGGAGGCGGCCGGTGATTTGCACTTCGGCGGTGAGGAAGTTCATGCGCGGCGAGCCGAGGAAGCCGGCGACGAACAGGTTGTCGGGGTCGTCGTAGAGGTGAAGCGGCGCGCCCACCTGCTCGATGCGGCCGGCGCGCAGCACGACGATGCGGTCGGCCAGCGTCATCGCCTCCACCTGGTCATGCGTCACGTAGATCATGGTGGCGCCGAGGCGTTCGTGCAGGGCGGAGAGCTCGGCGCGCATCTGCACGCGCAGTTCGGCGTCGAGGTTGGAGAGCGGCTCGTCGAACAGGAACACCTGCGGATCGCGGACGATGGCGCGACCGATGGCGACGCGCTGGCGCTGGCCGCCGGAGAGCTGGGCCGGCTTGCGGTCGAGCAGCTCGGTGAGCTGGAGGAGGGCGGCGGCCTTTTCCAGCCGCGCGGCGGCGTCCGCCTTGGGCACCCGGTTGACGCGCATGCCGAAGCCCATGTTCTGGCGCACCGTCATGTGCGGGAACAGCGCGTAGGACTGGAACACCATGGCGACGCCGCGCTTGGCCGGATCGACGCGGGTGACGTCGCGCTCGCCGATGACGATCTCGCCGGCCGTGACCTTTTCCAGCCCGGCGATGAGGCGCAAGAGCGTCGACTTGCCGCAGCCGGACGGGCCGACGAAGACCACCAGCTCGCCATCGGGGATCGTCAGATCGACGCCGGAAATGATCTCGGTTGGGCCGAAGGCCTTGCGCAGGCCCTTGAGTTCAACACCGCTCATGGCGTCATCCCTTGATGCCAGAGCCGGCGAGGCCCTGCACGTAATAGCGTTGCAGCGGAATGAGCAGCAGCATGGGGATCAGCGCCGTGATGACGGCCGCCCCGAACAGCTGGTTCCACGCCGTGGTGTATTGATCCTGGAAGGCGGCCATGCCCACCTGGATCACCTTGAACTGCTGGGCCGGCATGGCGAGCAGCGGCCACAGGAAGGCCTCCCACTGGAAGATGAACAGCATCAGGCCGGCGGAAATGCAGGTGGGCAGCGACAGCGGCACGTAGACCGACCAGAGGATGCGCAGCCAGCCGGCGCCTTCGAGGCGCGCCGCCTCGTAATAGTCTTTCGGCACCTGCTGGAAGAACTGGTAGAACAGGAAAACGGCAAGGCCGTTGGCAACCGAGGGCACCACCAGGGCGGCCACGTGGTCGATCCAGCCGAGCTGGCTGACCACCGAATAGAGCGGCATGGCGATGGCCTCGAAGGGCAGCATGAAGCTGACCACCACGACGCCGAGCACGGCGGACTTGCCGGGAAACTCGAACAGCGCGAAGGCGTAGCCGGCCAGCGCGTTGACCACGAGGCCGAGCGCCGTGGTGAGGCCGGCGACGAGCAGCGTGTTGGCGATGATCGAGCCGAAGCCGCGCTCGAAGATCGCCACATAGGCCTCGACCGTGAACGGCTCGGGCAACAGCGCCCGCGGCGTGAAGGGGAAGAGGTCGGCGAACATGGCGTCGTTGGGCCGGAAGGACGAGGCGATCGCCCACCAGAGCGGCAGCACGAAGACGAAGGCGGTGACGGCGATGGCGAGATAGATCAGCGCCTTGCGCGCGGTGGGCGACATCACTTGCCCTCCCTGGCCGGAGCGGACGACAACAGGCGGAACTGGATGGCGACGATGATCAGCAACATGACGACGAGGCAGACGACGATGGCCATGGCCCGGCCCATGTCGCCGAAGACGAAGCCGGACTTGTAGGCCTCGTACATCAACACGTTAGTGGAGCCGCGCGGGCCGCCGCCGGTGAGCATGAACACCGGCGCGAAGAGAAGGAAGTTGATGGTGATGTCGGCCACCAGAACGAACAGCAGCGTCGGCTTCAGCAGCGGCAGCGTCACCAGCCACAGGCGCTGCCAGGGCGAGGCGCCCTCGAGCCGCGCTGCCTCGTTGATCTCGGGCGGAATGTTCTGCAAGCCGCCGACCAGGAAGATCATCCAGTAGCTGATGCCCTTCCAGGTGGCGATGCCGATGATGGAATAGAGCGCGAAATCAGGGCTGGTCAGGAAGCGGTAGGGGCCGAGGCCGATGGCGCCGAGCGCGCCGTTGAGAAAGCCTTCCGGCAGCAGCACGATGCGCCAGATGATGACGGCGACCGGCAGCGACACGCCGATGGGGATGAGGAACAACAGGCGGAACAGCGCCATGCCCGGCAGCTTCTGCACGAACATCAACGCCAGCGCCAACGCCAGCGCCACCTGCAGCGGGTTGATGATCAGGTTGAACCACAGCGTGACGCGCATCGACTTCCAGAAGCCGCTGTCGGCGAAGAGGTCGGCGTAGTTGCCGAGGCCGACGAAGATCCGCTCGCCGCCGATGGTGGTGTAGAGGCTTTCGTAGAAGGCGAGGCCGATTGGGTAGGCGCGGAAGATCGCCAGCCCCAGCAAGGCCGGCGCGAGCGTCAGGACCAGAAGGGCGACAGGCGAGCGATTCATCGGGACTCCGAGCCTACCCCAAACTCTACTGGGGCGGGCACCTCTGGGCATCCGCTTGGCCCGAAAAGTCTGCAACTTTTCGGGCGGATGCCTGAACTGCGAGTTCTGCGCTTCCGGTGCTCTCGAACCCTCAAGTTCGCTCCGCTCCGGTTCTCGAACGTCTTGCTATCTGCCTCGCCCCAGCGAGTTTGAGGCAGGCTCTTTTACCTTGAAGCGACCGCGCCCGAAGGCGCGGCCAACCATTCCTGAGAAGGCTTACTTGCGGTTCAGGCGCTTGGCGGCCTGATCGTAGGCGTCGACGGCGGTGTCGAGAGCTTCCTCCACCGGAACGCCGTTGGCAATGTCGGTGAAGGCGGTGCGGAAGGCATCCTGCAGCTGGCTGAAGGCGACGGTCACCGGCCGGGGCACGGCGGTGTTGCGCGATTCCCAGGCCGACAGGCGCATGACCGAGGCGGGGAAGGCGTCGTAGGCCGGGTCGGCGTTGATCTCATCGAGCAGGCGGTTGGTGACCGGCAGCTGATTGAGCGTCTTGAACCAGACGTCGGTGCCCTTGTCGCTCAGCGCGGCGAACTTGGCGAAGTCGGCGGCGGCGGCGGCATCGGGGCTGGCCTTGGTGACCGACAGATACCAGCTGCCGGTGGGGGTGGCCGCCTTGCCCTCGGCGAACTTGGGGTGCGGGGCGATGCCGAAGTTGATCGACGAGCCGGCGACGCCGGCAACATTCCAGGTGCCGCCGACGAACATGGCCAGCTGGCCGTTGTTGAACATCTGCGCCGCCTCGCCGAAGCCGAGCGAGCGGGGGCTGACGTTGTCCTTGTTGAACAGGTCCGACCACCAGGTGGCGGCCTTGGTCCAGGCGTCGCCGTTCAGGTGGCTCTCGGCGGTCATGGCGTCGGAAGAGATCAGCTCGCCCCCGAGCGAGGCGCCCAGCGGCTGCAGCTGGTAAAGCTCGCCGAACTGTTCGAAGGCAAAGCCCCAGGGCTTGCCCTTGCCGCCCTCGTCGCCGGAGACGGCCTTGGCCGCTTCCGCCACCTGTTCGAAGGTCCAGCGGTCGTCCTCGGCCAGATTGACGATGTCGGTCGGCTTGGTGACGCTGTCCTTGGCAAGGCCGTTCGGCGGGGTGACGCCGGCGGCCTTCAGGAGGTCGATGTTGTAGAACAGCACCTGCGCCGACGAGTTCATCGGCAGCGAATAGAGCTTGCCGTCATAGGTGCCGGTGGCGACCGAGGAGGCAACCAGCTTGCCCTTGGCCTCGCTGGCGACGGCGTCGTCGAAGGGCAGGATGTAGCCATTGGCGGCGTAGGAAGCGACCACCGGGGCGTCGGTGTAGATCAGGTCGACGGCGGCATCCTTCGACTTCAGCCGCATCTCCGATACCTGGAAGAACTGGTTCCACGGCAGGCTCTGGATCTCCACCTTCACGTCGGCATGCTTGGCCATGTAGGCGTCGGCGACGGCCTCCATCGAGCCCTTGTCGAGGCCCTCGATCATCAGCACGGTCAGCGTGGTCTCGGCGTGGGCGGTGGCGGTGAGCCCAATCGCCAGGGCGGTGGTCAACAGTGGCAGCCGGGTCATGGTCTTCTCCTCGGAAAGTTCTTTTTATGGCGGATCTAGCGGTCCAACGGTCTTTTCTTTTTTTAGCGGATCTAGCGGTCCAAACGTCTTGTTTTTGCTTTTTGTTATCTTTTGGCGATGCGGCGGGCGGCTTCCACCAGCGCATCGGTCACGTGTCTTGCGACGGCGGGGCGGTCAAGATCGAGCGCCACGCCGATGCGGGCGACGCCCTGGGGCGCCCAGGCGCGGCGGTCGGCATCCGTCGCGCCATAGTGCGGGCCGGGCGCGGTTTCCACCGTCACCGCCAGCTGCTCGATGGTGAACAGCGCGGGGTCGACGAGGAAGGCGAGCGGGCAGGTGTCGTGCAGGGCCGGGCCGGGCGCGCGGCCGGCCGCCACGTCGCCGGAGCGGTCGGTGTAGAACTGGATGATGTCGGCGACGGGGTTGGCGCCCGGTACGGCGGCGCGGATGCGGGCGAGGTCGTCACCGTCGATGAAGGCGCGGTTGGTGACGTCGAGCCCGAACATGGTGGTCTTGATGCTAGAAGCCAGCACGATGGCGGCGGCCTCCGGGTCGGCCCAGAGGTTGAACTCGGCGCGCGGGGTGACGTTGCCGCCGATGAGCCCGCCGCCCATGAACACCAGCTCGCGCACCTTGCCGGGCAGCTCGGGGTCGAGGGCGATGGCGAGCGCGAGGTTGGTCATCGGGCCGAGGACGGCCAGCGTGATCTCGCCCGGCGCGGCGTTGACGCGGCGAACAATCTCCTCGGCCGCGTGGCCCGGCGCCAGCGCCCGGCGCGGCGGCGGCAGCGTGGCGCCGGCCGAGTCGAGCCCGGTGACGCCGTGGAAATCGGCGGGAAAATCGTAGCGGTGCAGAAGCGGCGCCACCGCGCCGGCATAAACGGGAATGGCGGTGCCCAGCGCATCGGCGATGGCCAGCGCGTTGGCCGAGGTGCGATCGAGCGGCGCGTTGCCGCAAACGGCGGTGATCGCCTCGATGTCGAACGCACCGGAGGTCACCGCCAGCGCAATGGCCGCGAAATCGTCGTGGCCGGGGTCGCAGTCGATGATCAGGCGGCGGCGGGTCGTCGGGGGTACGGTCATGGGCCGGGACAATGCTGCGTTTTCGCCGGCCGAAAAATCGATGGTTTGTGCGTTCGGTTGAGTTTGGCTCAAGGGTTGGGGGGGAGGGGCGAGGAAGTGGGCTTGGTGGCGCGGAGGCGTTAGCCGCATTGGTGGGCTGCGCAGGTGCGCTGATTGGGCACAGATCTGATCCAGCCCGATCGATCAGCCGACGAACAAGAGCGGCTCGTGCCGGATTCCCGGGAGTTGGCAGGACGAACGGTGGACCGCTTTGATCCGGAGGAGGACGCGCGGAGAAGGCGGCTTTGCGCCCCATGGCGGTCGTCCAAGTAGCATTTGCGCTTTCTTGAAAGCGGGCGGTCCAGTCCCTCCATTGGGGCACATTGTGCCCTCAATCAGCGGTGAAGTTCGAGGTTCGCTATGTTGCGTCGGAAGGTTCCCCTTCGTTGGCAACTAAGCCGACTTGCCTAGGATGCGCCGTTTCCTCGCGGAACGAGCCGGCTCGAAGGCATTCGACCTGCCGTGTACAAAGACGCAGCTACTAGAGAAGCTTGTACTTCTCGGCCTCGGCGCTCATCCCGTTTAGTGATACCTCGTTGCGCGCGTGACGGAATGCCGTCTGATAGTCCTGTCCATTAGCCACAGCGCGATAAAATGCACGAGAGAACGCAATCGCTGCGTCGTCGGCGATCGATTGGTCACATCCGATCACCCACGGCACATGCGCTCGAACGGCCTTCGCAACATTCTCGGAATAACATGCGCTGAGGATCACGCACTTAACCGTATCCGCATGGAGGCCAATCAACTCCCCAAAAGATTTCGTATCGACAGGCGCTGCGTCACCGTTACGATCTTCAAAGAACAGCACGCCAGTATCACCATGTCCACTGAAATGCAGCACCTGCGGCTTCTCATTAAAAAGGGCATCCTGAATCTGGTCCACGCGAACAGCCCACTCGTTAACGACTACAACATCGACAACTGCATTCTGAACCATCCTCAACTTGTCCTTGAGATCGCGAACTTCTTCGTCGAGCCGCAGGCGATTAGCGTCCTTCGGCGCTGCCAACAGCATGAGTGCTTTCACGGTCTGCCTAACCGGCTTGGTCTTCTTGATTGACTGCATGAAATCGTCCTCCTCGCCGAAGAGATCAGCCGTGCCCATGCGTAGATCCTGCAGACGCAATTTGTTGTAGAGGGGAAGGCCTTCTGCTCCAAGCCGAAGATGGTCGCGTAGTTCGGGATTCGCATCAAATAGCTTTAGGGCTTCTTCCTCGTACATCACACATACGTTGGAGAACCGAGCGAAATGCTGCGCAATCAACTTGCGAACGTATTCGACAGACTCCTGCTTGGACCAGTCAAGCATGATGCCTTCAAGCCCCTCGTAGTAGACCGAGAGCAAGCCCTTCGCCATTCCTTCACGCGCGTCGGCGTTGGGTAGGTACGGTCCGTCAAGCATCAGAGCATGTCGTTTGTCATGATCGCTCTCGCGCGTCGCGACAAGCTGCATGACTTTAGCCTGAACGTTTGTTGGCAGTGCATCCACCGGGTGTGTGCTCACTCCTAGATCGTGCATCCCGAGCTTCTTATTCTCGATGATTGCCCAGACCGAGTACTGCACCACGACGTCGTCGGGGTAGGTTCCAAGCGCTTTAATAATCTGTCCGTTGCTGTGCTTCGGGTGGAAGAGGTTATCGATATCCCGGTTCAGCCCCACGGTTATGAGGGCCAGCTTCAAAATTTCCTTATCCGCTTTGTCAATGTCGATGCGCACCTTGGAAAGATCGAGGAACTTTGGGTCGGTGTTTTGGAGTGCCGCGAGTGTGCGCAAGCACGGATCGCAGTTTTGAAATAGATCAATCTCCTCTATCCGGCCGCCATGCATACTCGACAAAGCAGCAATACCAGCCGCAGTAATTTCTGGATCACCATCATAGTGCTTCAGGGCCAGCCTAACTGGGTTGTCTGACTTCGTCCTTCGACCCAATTGGCCTAAAGCGTTGAGGCTCCAGCGCACGACCTTCCGGTCTTGGTTGCTTTGAAGCAAAAGACCGTCAATGGTGGTCTCAACGGCCTCCAAGTTCTCGGCGTTGAAGCGCGCTCCATCACGGTACATTCGGGAAACGTCTTGCAGCGCCTTCTTTTTGCGACGTGTGTCACCATGGTCCAATTCGAACCTGAGGAACGCCGTCTGTTGAGGGGATATGACCGGTGAGAGCGCCATTCATTACTGCCGTTAACGGATACAGTCCAACGCAGCGCGAGACCAAGGTTCGAAGTCATCGATATTGTTCACCCGCGATGACATATCGAACCAACATAAATCATTCAGGGATAGACGCCGAGTAGTGGGCTCGAACCATTCGGGGCACTTCCACTGCATTATCAGCAGTATTGTCGGCTTATCGCCCGAGTAATCCAGCTTCACGATGTCTGTCGACGTGGGGAGCTCGACCTTTCCCTCGCTCGTAAAGGAGCGCAACGAGAGATCAAGGTCGGTCAGCAATGCTTCAAGCGCACCTTCGGCAGCACCGTAGTCGCCCTCCGAGAACAACGTATTGTCGGTAAAGCCAACGATCCCAGGAAACCCGATCGTGCGACGGTTGGCAAACTGGTCGCGGTCATCCCGATATCGGCCTATGCGATAGGAGAGGACGCACTGGGCGCGCCGCACGAGCGAGAACGACCAGATCATAATGAAGTCGGATGAGGTGTGCTTCGGATCGACATACTTGACTGCATCGTGGCGTTCGGCGTCCACGACGAGGTCATGCCAACTGTGAAATTCCGAGAACCGGTCCGACATGACGTATTTCGTCGCCAACGCGAGACTCGGCTCGTTCAATAGGTCGCGAGTTCGGCGCCGCGCCGGGAACGCGGTCTTGAATTCCTGCGGGATCGACGGATCGGACATTAACTCAGTGAGAAAGAATACGCCTGGCTCGGTCCGAAAAAACAGCGTGTTACGACGGTTATAGAGGATCTCCTCGCTGAGTCTTGCCTGCAAAGTCTTGAACTGAGTCTTGCCGTACAAATGATCGGGTACGATCCCAGCCCGATACGCCGCGCTTATAATGGCACGCGCGCTCATCGGCCTCTTCGAAGCTTTTAGCACTCGTTCTGCGATGTCGAGATAGGAGTCCATTGGCCACCGATTTTACTGGTTCTTTCTATGATAGCAAAGCGATGGCAAAGACGCGATTCCAGAGTGACGATCGTACGCTCAATTGATCTATTGTTCTTCACGGTCTCCGAAGTGCGGTCCCGGCCCATTCTCTGATGTCGCCATTAAACAAATCGTGGCCCGAGATGATTTGGCCTCTTGCATCGCGCCATTCTTGGTCGGGCTTTACCTGTGGCGGCAACAGAGCCGGCTTCTCGCCATTACTCTTCCGGAGCATCTCTAGGAGGCGATCACCATCCACCAAATCCAGTTGAAGCTTGTGTTTTGCGCCAGCAGCTTTTGCGGTCATCGCTTGCGCTACTCGTGTGAAATTGGACGCCGTTGTCACGAAGACACCATGGTCTACCCGTTCGAGGACCATGGCACCTACGAAGTTTCTGACCTCCTTGACAGATTCGGCTTTTGACGTGATACGGCGCTTTACTTGGACGGCTCGTCGGATCGCTCCGCCCTCCGCCACAAGATAGAGGTCGATCCCACCGTCCGCACTGTTGGCGTTCGCCGAGAGCCTGACGACCTGGCCACCGTGATGTTCCTGCAGAAGGGATGCGACCAAGTCTTCCGCCTGCTGTGCCGATAACAGGGTCCTGTCCTCCCAGCGCTTCACCAGATGTCGCTGAAGCGTTTCAATGGGGAGCGTCGTCTCCCCGAGATCGATCTCTGATTGGAGAGCGTGGGTCAGTTCCCACCACGTGGCTCGGGACACCTTGCCCGGATAGTTGGGGAGTGACACTTCGCTATCTTGGCGAAAGTGCCACCAGCCACACGATGGGCAAATCTCTGCCGTGAGCCACCGAAGTTGTACGTGTCCGGGTTTGAGTGGCTGCGTAGGCAGCTCGTGCTCGAACGCGAGGAGGCCAATCGAGCAGCAGGGGCAGATCCGCTCCCGCAGCGCGTTTGAGAAAAACATCGCTCCAGCATCGAGATCCACGTGGTCATAGTTGATCATCCCTATGTGGATGTTTCGCTTGTATGTAGTCACCACGCAAATTCCAAATATTTTCGAAACGAAATTCGAAAATAATCACGTTCCAATACGCGGAAAACAGCTATTATACGTATTCTATGGAGATTTTTACATATGAATCTCATGAGAAAATCTCCGGACATGAGGGGATATAAAGATATATGTAATGCAAACGCGACTACGATGATATTCATCGCCGAGAGAGAGTTTTCTTCCGGTATCGCTTGCTTTGCTCTGGATCGATATACCGGTCCCGCCCAGATTACGCTCCAACCCGCGTTTGCCGAGCTGGACAAAGGGCCAGCTTGCAGGATTCGCTATCCACCCGTGAATGGCCGTAATGGGCCGTTAGCCAAACGTCAGCTCTCTCAGTGAGCCATCCAAAACCGGCCGGTCCCCTCCCGGCCAAAATTCGCCCCTCCAAGCGCAGCGGGACAAGCGCCCCTAGTGACGTAGGCAGCCTTAACAGAGCCACAGTGCTGTCGCCCGTTTCGCATGAACAGACCCCACCTCTCTCCGTCCTCGTTGACCATGGCCGCCGCGCGCGGCTAGGATTACCGCAGTTCCGAGTGGAAAGGAGGCACGCATGCAAAAGAGCAATGCAATCCGCCGTTTGTCCGGCGTGTCTCGTGCGACGGTGTCGTCGCAGCTTCCTTTCCTTGCGGCTCCTTAGGGAGCCGAGCTCAGGACGTTCTTTCATGTTCAAACTCGAACCGAATGGCTTTGCGGCCATCGCACCGCTTTTTGACAACCTTTCCCTTCGCCACGGCAGCGTCAGGGCCGTTCTCCGCGATCCGTCTCTCGGCGATATCTGGGTCGACGATCCGGCGTCGCCGCGTCAGGCCATTCTGCGGGGGCCGGAGGGGGTGTATCTCGCCGGCGATCCCCGTCGCGACCTCGGCGGCCTTGCCGACGAGATTGAAGATTGGGAGTATGTGTATCCCGATGGACCCTGGCTTCCGGTCATCGGCGAGGTTCTGCCCAATCGGTTCATGATCGCGCACGACCGGGTGCGGCTTGCCCTGGACGCAGGCCGCGCGCGGTCCTTTCCCGTGCCCGACGGCTTCGAGCTTGTCGCGGACAGCCAGTCCGTGGACGTATCGATCACATATGCGGGCGACGTCGTTTCGCGTTGTTCGGCTGACATGGTCGTCGATGGCTATGCCGAGTTCGGCGTCTGGACGCACCCGGCCTATCGCGGGCGGGGCCTCGCGAAAGCTGCCGCCGCCGCCAGTCTTCACCGGGCCGGCGAGCAGGGCGTCACCGCCTTTGGCTGGCACTGTTACGCTTCGAACACTCGGTCCCAGAAGGTCGCCTCGGCTCTGGGCTTTGAGGTGACCGATCGCTACCTGGGCTTCGCCGCCCGTGTGCCGGCCGAAAACGACGGCGACCTCGATGTCGCCTATTGCCGAGAACTGGCCGCGACGTTCGAGGCCGGCGCCTCCGAGATCGTCTGGCTCTACTTTCATGCGGCGGTGGCCTGGGTTCTGGCCGGCGAGCCCGACAAGGCCGTGACCACGGTCGAGCGACTGGTGGAACGCGGGTGGTGGGGCAAGACGGAGTGGCTGGAACAGCACTGGGCGCTTGAAAGGCTCAACGCCGATCCACGCTTCCAGGGCGCGGTCAGGGCGCACCGCGCGGCCCGCTAGACTTGCAAAGGCGCAGCTCCGGCACCCACTGTTGCCGGAGCTAGCCGCTCCACCCCTCGACCAGCCGCCCCGAGCCCGGCCTTCGCCTCTTCCGGCAGGAAGTCGTCTCACGGCTTTGAGGTTGTGGGCGGGGATGTCGTGATCGGGCCTAACGATGTGGCGTTCTGGAGGCTCGAAGAACCGACGCCTTGTGCGTTCGGTCGGCTCCTAGAGCACGTCCGGCGAACCTTGGTTCGCCAACATGCTCTATCTCTTTGTTTTCACGCAACTCCGGGCGCAAAACCGGTATCCACTTTTGCTGTAGTTGCTCTAGAACGCTGTTCGATCTGATTGAATCAGATCGGCGCCCTAAGCTCTTGTTTGCAACGCATCATCTTGTCGATCCTCGTATCACTCCGGTCGGATGATGCTCTGTTCAAGGGCTGGCGAGCTTCGTGGATCAGCGCGCGGAGGTTTCCGCGCGCTTTCTTCCTGTTCGGGGCCCGTTTCCGCCACGTCGTCGTCGTGGAGGAGGGGCGGTGTCACGCGGCGCGCAGCGTGTCGGCGAAACCGGCCACCGCGATCTTGAGTTCCTTGGCCTTGTCGGTCAGGCTGCCGGCCAGCCCCATCAGCTGGGTCGAGGCCGAGCCGGTCATTTCGGCGGCGGTGCCGACGCCGGAAATGTTGTTGGTGACCGATGCGGTTCCCGAGGCGGCGAGCTGGGTGTTCTGGGCGATCTCGCCGGTGGCCGATCCCTGCTGCTCGACCGCGCCGGCGATCGCCGCCGAGCTCTCGCGCACCGAGGCGATCGTCCGCACGATCTCGGCGATGGACGCGACGGCGGTGTCGGTGGCCTGCTGCATCTCGGTGATCTTGGCGGAGATGTCCTCGGTGGCGCGTCCGGTCTGGGCGGCCAGCGCCTTGACCTCGGAGGCGACGACGGCGAACCCGCGCCCGGCTTCGCCAGCCCGCGCCGCCTCGATGGTGGCGTTGAGGGCGAGGAGATTGGTCTGCTCGGCGATGCCGGAGATCAGGTTGACCACGTCGCCGATGGCAGCGGCGGCCGACGACAGGACGGCGATGCGCCCGTTGACCTCTTCCGCCTCGTGATAGGCGCGGTCGGCGACCTTCGACGACTGGCTGACCTGATTGTTGATCTCGTGGACCGAGGCCGACAGTTCCTCGGCCGAGGCGGCCACCGTCTGCACGTTGACCGAAGCCTCTTCCGCGGCGCCGGCCACCGTCTGGGCCTGCCGCGCGGTCTCCTCGGCGGTCGAGGCGAGGTTGGTGGCGGCGTCCTTGACCTCGCCCGACGTGCTCAGGAAAACGTCGGCCAGGGAGCCGACCTTGTCGATCAGGTCGTCGGCGATGGCGATGCGCTCGTCCTTGGCGCGTTGGGCGGCGGCGGCGTCGCGCTCGGCCTGTTCGGCGCGCTGCTGTTCCGCGTCCGCCAGCTTGTGCCGGAAGTCGTCGACGGCCCGGGCCATGATGCCGAGCTCGTCATGCCGGGCGATGCCGGCGATCGATGACGCGTAGTCGCCGGCTGCGACGTTTGCGATGGCGCCGGACAGCCGGCCGAGAGGTGCCGTCACGCGCGACCGGACGAAGACGATGGCGGCCAGGCCGAGCAGCACGCCGACGATGATCGTCGACCAAACCATGGTGCGGGCGCCGCCAAAGGTCTGCTCGGCGTCGACACGGGCGACTTCGGAGCTGTCGTGGTTGATGTTGACGGCCTTGAGGAGCACGCTCGACGCATCGTCGAACACCGTGCGCATCTCGCCCTTGAACAGCGTCGCCGCCTGCTCGTTCTGGTTGGCGCGCGACAGCTCGATGAGCTTGTCATGAAGGGCGTTGTAGTCGCCCCAGCGGGCGATGAACTTGTCGAGGTTGGCCTGCTCGTCCGGCGAGGACACCAGGCTCTTGTAGACGTCGAGGTTCTTGGCGATCGTCGCCGAGACCGCCTTGATCTCGTCTTCCGCCTTGGCCATCTCGTCGGGCGTGGTCGACATGATGTGCGAGCCCTCGGCGATGCGGTAGTCCGAGGTATTGGTGTTGAGCGTGTTGGTGATCTCGACACTCGGCAGCCAGTTGGTGGCGATCTCGATGACGTTGTCGTTGACCTGGCCCAGCGAACGCAGCGCCAGACCGCCTTCAATGGCGATGACCGCCGTCAGGAGAACCGTGAGAAGTGTGAGTGCCGTCTTGATGGTAAGCTTCATTCCAACCTCGGTGGAGAAACGGGGCGTAAGCTGGAAAAGAACACCAGATCCCCATGAATGAATGCTTAATTACGGAAGCGTCTGGCGAGTAACGATGCGTATTTTTATTTGCTGTCCCGGTTGTTTTTCTAGTGTTTGAGCAAAGTATGAAGAAATATATACTTATATAGGTATTTTTGCGAGGTGGTTGAAATCAATGGAGCACATTGCCGGTCGGCTCTACCGCACCGAGGGATCAGCCGCGGCTCGGAGAGGGCGGGCGTCCGTTTCGGATGGGTCGATACCGGCTGGCGTCCGGCGTGCCCGCTGGTGCGTCATTCGTGACTTTTACGCCGGAATCCTGGTGTGGAGCGGCGCCTCTCGGCCTGACCGGTCCAGGTTTCCCTCAGCACTAGCGCGTATTGGGAAAAGTGGAGACGCTCTTCAGGAAAAAAGCGCGATAGAACAAGACGGCTGGAAGCGGTGATGCATCGTCGGCGCGGGCGACAAGAGGAGAAGTGAAGATGTTGAGTGATGCCCTTCAGAACGGCTTCAACGAGCAGATCCAGAAAGAGTTCTATTCCTCGTATCTGTATCTGGCGATGGCCGCCCATTTCGAAGCCGCGAACCTGCCGGGCTTCGCATCGTGGATGAAGAAACAGTCGGACGAGGAGCGCGGCCACGGCATGAAGCTGTGGGACTATGTGTACGATCGCGGCGGCAAGGTGGAGCTTTCGGCGATCGAGCAGCCGCCGGTGGCGTTCGGCAAGCCGCTGGAGGTGTTCGAGCAGGTGCTGGCGCACGAGCAGAAGGTTACCGCCTCGATCAACGCGCTCTATGCGCTGGCGGCCAAGGACGCCGACGTGGCGGCCGAGATTTTCCTGCAATGGTTCGTCACCGAGCAGGTCGAGGAAGAGAAGACCGTCACCGACGTGATCGCCCAGCTCAAGATGTCGGGCGACAACGGCTTCGCCGCCCTGTTCGTGGACAAACACATCCTGGGCCAGAGGTAAGCTGGGCCAGAGGTAACGGCTGGCAACCCGGCGTGCACCATGCGCGCCGGGGCAGAGTTCGTCGCGCGCGGCGGGCGATCCCTGCTGGGCCGACGGCTCGGCGGAGACATTTGCCCGGCGGCGCCTGTTACGCGGATGCAAATGTCGAATTCGCTCCAGTAGCCTCAGCCACTCCATCCCTCGACCAGCCGCCCCCCGAGGGCGGGCTTCGCCGCTTCCGGCCAGAAGGCGTGGCGGAGGGCTTCGAGGTTGTGGGCGAGGAATTCGCCCGTCTGCCAGCCGAAGGCGACGGCGAGGCGGCGGTATTCCAGCGACAGGCTGAGCGGGGCCACCGTGCGGGCGTCGGTGTTGATGGAGAGCGACAGGCCGCGCCGAGACATCCGGTCGATGGGGTGGTCGGCATAGTCGCTGTAGACGCCGACCTGGATGTTGGACGACGGGCAGACTTCGAGGTGGAGGTTGCGCGCCTTGATCTCGGCCAGGAGGTCCTCGCTTTCGATGGCGCGGACGCCGTGGCCGATGCGGGCGGGGGCGAGCAGTGCCATCACCTCGGCAAGGCTGTCCGGCCCGGCCGCCTCGCCGGCATGGGCGGTGACCGGCAGGCCGAGCACGTGGGCGCGGTCGAACACGGCGCGGTTGGCGGCGGCCGGATGGCCCGCCTCGTCGCCGGCCAGATCGACGCCGACGACGCCCCGGTCGCGCCAGCGGTGGGCCAGCTCGATCACCGTGAGGTTGGCCTCGGGCGGGTAGTCGCGCAGGGCGCAGAGGATCAGCCCGGCGGTGATGCCGGTGGCCTCCGCCCCGGCGGCGAGGCCCTCCGTCACCGCCGCCATCACCTGATCGAGGCTGAGGCCGCCGCGCTGGTGGGTGTGGGGCGCGAAGCGGATTTCGGCGTGGATGACGCCGTCGGCGGCGAGAGCCCGCATCATCTCGTCGGTGGCGATGGCGAGCGCGGGCGCGGTTTGCAGCGCGGCGGCCGACGGGCCGATGGCGCGGAGGTAGTCCATCAGGTTGTCGCAGCGCTCGGGCGCGGTGTAGAGGCGGCGGAACTCGGCCTCGCCGATGGGGTTGCCCAGGCGATTGAGCGCGCGGCGCGTCAGCGAACAATCGAGGTGAACGTGCAGTTCGACCTTGGGCCTCGAGGTGAAGGTGGGCGCGGCGGTCACATCGACGAGCATGGGGCAGTCTCCATCCTGCGACGAACTGTCGCCGCGCGTTGCCCGACCGGCAACCGAGTTATGGGGAGTTCAGTTGAGGCGCGCTCAATCATGTCCGTCCGCTTGATCCGGCCTATTCCCGCTCAAGCGATGTTTTGCCGAAGGCGGCGGCCTCGGAGGCGGCGAACTCGGCCTGGAACCAGCGCAGGGTGGACATGTGCAGCGCCGACGTCTGGTCGCTGCGCCAGAGCAGCGCCCAGGTGCCGTCGCGCTTGTAGAGGCCGAGCGGCGCCACCAGCCGTCCGCCGGCGATGGCGTCCCACACGGCCGGGCCGGGCGCCAGCACCGCGCCGACGCCGGCCTCCGCCGCCTTGATGGCGAACAACAGCCGCTCGAAGCGCAGCATGGGGCTTTCGGGCAGCGCGTGGCCGCTTTCCATCGACCAGTTGGACCACATGGCCGTGGGCCAGACGGTGGTGAGCCGCTGGGCGGAGAGGATGTCCTCGGGCGGGCCGCCCTCGGGCAGGATCTCCGGGCTCGCCACCGGGCCGAAGGTTTCCGGGCCGAAGACGTGGCGCGTCATGCCGGGAATGGCGTTCTCGCCGCCGACGACCACGTGCATGTCGATGGAGCGGTCGGTGGCGATGGGGTCCTTGTTCCAGGCGACGACGTCGATCTCGGTGCCCTTGAGGCGCTTGAGCAGCCTGGGCAGGCGCGGCAGGAACCAGCGGACCAGGAAGGTGGCCGGCGCGGCGATCACCAGCCGGCCGCGCTGGCCCGACCGCTCGGCCCGCTCGACCGAGCGCACGATGCTCTCGAAGGCGGCGGCCAGCGAAATCGACAGCCGCTCGCCCGTGTCGGTGAGGATTAGCTTGCGATGGGCGCGGATGAACAGCTCGGTCTTCAGCGCCGCCTCCAGCGCCCGGATCTGCTTGGACACCGCGCCATCGGTGACCCCCAGCTCCATGGCCGCCAGCCGCACGCTGCCAAGCCGCGCCACCGCCTCGAAAACGCGCAGGGCCGAGAGGTGGTCGAGAGGGTCGAGCATGGGACGGGCCGGGGGAGAGGAGGGAAAGGGCGGGGGAGAGTTTAGAGTAGTTTCAGCAAAAGTGGGAACCGGTTTTGCGTCCGAAACTGCGGCAGAACAAATACTCTAGGCACGGGGCGGGGGGATGGGAAGGGGGCGATACGGGTGGCCGATTGCCTGGAAATCGCCGACGGCCTTAGTATCGAAACAGATACCGGCAAGGCGGGCTCCGATGACCGACATGTTCTCACCGTCCCACGTCACGCACGACCCCGACGACATCGCCCTCGTCGTCGAGGTGACGCTGCCGCAAATCTCCAGCTGGCTGCTGAACCGCTTCGAAGACCCGCCCGAACACGTCCTCCAACACATCCGCGACCCCGCCCTCCTGAAGGAAGGGCTGGCGCCGCTCTTTGGCGAGATGCAGGCGGGCGACAGCCTCTGGCTCTGCCGAAGCCGCGTGGGCGGGGGACCGCACGGACACGAGGGCGTCGCGCTCGTTCGGGAGGGGCGGGCGGTGGTTTACGTGAAGGTGGTGCAGTACTGAGGGGGCGGGGTGGGAGGCCGAAAAGGGCGGGGCCGCTGGGTTGGGCGGGGATGGTTAAAAAAATATGACTCATAATGCGCGCTTTGGGGGTAATTCCCCTTGTCAGGCTGCGCAATATTCAAACATACTGCACTCTATCGTTGTGAGATCGGAAAGAGGCCCGTGGGCGCCCAGATCATTCGACGACCAAGTTGAAACATTTGGTCGGCCAGCGAATGCTCCAGATTCATTTGCTGGAGCAGCCGCTTTTCGATCAGGTTGATTAAACCTGATCGGCGGGTGCTCTAGCCTTTGGCTGGGGAGGTAAGCTTCAGTCCCCGGCACCGGTTCCCTTCGCTCTGACTCGTTGGCGCGGCACCTTCCATAGTGCGCGGGGATGGCTATGATTTACAAGGGATTTTCGCCTTTATTGAAGTCATCGACCGCGATGGTTCCGATTTTTCTGGCGCTGTCTGGCCCCGCGCTGTCGAACGGCCTGTCGGACCTGAGGATTGGCGAGAGCGGGAACGAGATCGTCACGATCGTCGACTCGCAGGCCTATAGCGGGATGGCCATTGGCTATGCGGCCGGTTCCGGTACGCTTGGCATCACCGGCGCCGGCGCGGTGCTGGCGATCTCGTTCGGCGTCAACGCAGGCGTGGATGGCGCGGCCGACATGACCGTTTCCAACGGCGGCTCGTTCTCGACCAATGACGGCAGCTTCTATCTGGGCGGCGCGGGAACGCTGCGGGTTCAGGGCACAGGTACTCTGTTCGAGATCGGCACGAAGACGACCGGCATTCCGGCGGACTATCCTGACAGTGCCGGCTGGCTCCTGACCCACGGCGGCAGCACCCTCAACGTGTCGGACGGCGCGACCCTGCGCGTCGACGGCCTTTATGTCGGCGACCAAGACGCAAGCCTTGCAACCATGACCGCGACCGGCAAGGGCACCACCATCGATGCGCAACTGGTGATCATGGTCGGCGGCGATGGCAACCCGAACCCGGCCGGCAATGGCTTGCTGACCATCGCCGATGGCGCCACGGCGCGCGCCTCGGTGATCGCTGCCGGCGTCGACACCAGCAGCCCCGGCACCATCGTGGTCACCGGCGCCGGCTCCAGCCTGACGAGCTTTTACAACAACGCCACCTTCCCCGGGAAGGTCTACGCCGGCTTTAACGGCGACGGCACGATCATCGTCCAGAACGGCGCCGCGCTGTCGTCCGATCACGAGATCCGCATCGCCTGGGGCGCGGCGAGCACCGGCAAGCTGATCGTGGGCGGCGACAGCACGGCGGAAGCGGCCGGCTCTGTCACCGCCGCCAAGGGCGTCGTGTTCGGCGATGGCGCCGGCCAGCTCATCTTCAACCACACCAGCGCGGACTATGTGTTCGCTCCGTCGATCAGCGGGGCCGGCGAGGTTCTGGTCAAGGCCGGCACCACCACGCTGTCGGGCACGAACACCTACACCGGCGGCACTCTGCTCAGCGGCGGCAAGCTGTCGGTCACCGGATCGCTGTCGGGGTCGGCCACCGGGGTGAAGATGTCGGGCGCCACGCTGGACGGCTCCGGCTCGATCGCCGGCACCGACTACGGCGTTTGGTTCGACACCACGGGCAACGTGTTCACCGCCTCCGGCAGCGTGTCGGGCGGCACCGCTTCGGTGTACTTCAACGCCGGCAACAACACGCTGAACTTCGAGCCGGGCGTCGCCCTCAGCGGGGTGGTGGACTATCGCGGCACCACCGGCAACACCACCGGCTTCGGCGCCGGCAGTTACAGTATTCCCGCCGCCAACTACGTTGCCGCCAGCAACACCATCACGCTCAACAACGCCAAGCAGACCCTCGTTCTCGAACATCCCGACACGTCGGGATACATCAACGTGGTGGCCATTCCCGGCGCCAGCCAGGCGGCCAGCCAGTATACCTCCTCGGTGTCCGACGTGGTGGGCAGCATTCTGGCGCTCGACGTGGCGCGGCCCGACCAGGCGAGCGTGGGCGGCAGCACCATTTCCGCCCTGCAATATGGCGAGGACAGACGGGAGAGCGCGGAAAGCAAGGCGCTGCGCGATCTGGGCGGCGGTCTGGCGACGGACGCCTACGGCAATCTTTACTGGGCGCGCGCCTTCGGTGGCCTGCGCTACCAGCCGAGCCGCGGCGGCGACGACTACAGCCACACCGCGCACTACGGGATAATTTCGGGCGTCGACCACCAGTTCGAAAACTATCGCCTGGGCTTCTTCGGCGGTGGCGGCGGCGTGCGCAGCGTGGCCGGGCAGAGCGTGTCGACCATGAACGGCGCCACCGGCTTCCTCGGCGTCTACGGCGCGATGAAGACCGGCGACCTGCAATGGAACGCCTCTCTGACCGGCGGCGCCATCGAAAACCGCGCCAGCCGCTCGCTCAACGGCGGCACGCAAACGGCCTCGGGCGATTTCATGGGCTGGTACGTTTCGCCGGAGATCGCGGTGAGCGGCACCTACCAGATCGCCCCCGGCTGGGAGCTGACGCCCAGCGCCAAGGCCCGCTACACCGGCGCCTTCTACGACGGCTATAGCGAAAGCGGCTCGTCGCAGAACGTCACCTACGACGCGCGCCAGAGCCACACGCTCGATGGCCGGCTGCAGGTGGAGCTGAAGCGCAAGCTGAGGCTGCCCTCCGGCCTGCCGGCGGCGGTGATCGCCACGGCGTCGGTGAGCGACACGCAGGCGCTCGGCTCGAGCACCACCCGCGCCAGCCTGCTCAACAACGAGTTCTCCGTGTCGAGTTCGGCCGACCGGAACGTGGCCGGCGCCAGCCTCGGCCTCGGCTTCGACGCCATGCTGTCGGAACGGACATCGGTCTATGGCTCGGTCGACGGCACGGTCTACACCGATGACTCCATGGCCATGTCGGGGCGCCTCGGCCTCAGAGTGGCATTCTGAGGCAAGGCGGCGCCGGGAGGCCGATATCGGCGCTGCACCCCGTCCTGCTGAGGTCCGCCTTGAGTTCGCGCGCGAATTCAAGCGACCTTCGCGAGGGCAGGACGCGATGTGGAACAGATGGTCAGCGGCGCCCCCCTCGTTTGCCAACCTGTCTCCCCTCACCATCAAGCTGTCCTCCTCTGCGCAGGCAGAGGATCTTAGGCCGGAAAGGGCTCGGCGGAGATATGGGGCTCCGCATGGACCCAGAGCGCGTCCGGCGGCCCCCTGGTTCGCCAACGCGCTCTACATCTTTGCTTTCACGCCCCCCCAGGCGCAAAGCCGGTTCCCACTTTTGCTGGAGACTCTAGAATTCTTGGTTTGACGTTGCGTCTGCCGGTCCCCAATCTCACGACGCGCTGGCTCGCGGGGCCCGGCCTGGAGGAAGAGGAAAGGCGATCCACGTGTCCAAGACGGCGCTCGACCTCAGTCCTCAGCAGGGGGACAGCCGTCCGTGTAAATCCGGCCACTATCGAAGGCGGAGGGAATTTTCTTTCGAGCGATGGCTAGAAGTTCAACGGTCGGAACGGTATTAGCCATCATGGCGGGGCTGTAACAGAGGGTGAGGGGACGGGATAGACAGCCATGTTCTATCCACTTTAACATCTTGCGCTGCATATGCCTGTCTCAAACCTCGTCACGGTAAATGAGATGAGCTTTGTTTTGTGCTCGCGAATGATATAAATGAGGGGGGTCTTGTCCCGTGAAGATAGTGGAGATTAAACAAATCTCGGACAATATTCTTGAGGCGATGAACTATCTAGTCCCTCAGCTTTCACCTTCTTCGTCCTTAATATCAGCCGACGATTTGGAAGATATTATTAGAGATGAGGGGACTATTCTATTTCTTGCTGAAGAATCCGGTTTTTTTATTGGAACTTTGACTCTTGTTATATTCAGAATTCCAACCGGAATCAGGGCGAGAATTGAAGACTTGGTTGTTGCAGAAGCGGCAAGAGGTAAGGGGGCTGGCAAGCAATTGGTTAATCATGCTCTGCGCGTGGCTTTTGAAAACGGTGCGACTGGTGTGGATCTCACTTCGCATGCTTCTCGCGTTGTCGCGAATGAAATGTACAAACGTTTGGGATTTGAAACTAGAACCACCAACGTTTATAGGTGCGTTTTCTAACGTTTGAGCTGAAGCCAAACTTGAGAATTACACAATCGCAGGGCCTAGCAATGAATGAATTACTATCCAATAATCCGTATCCACAAAGCGGTTGCATCATCCCCTATCTTGAAACGCGGAAATTTGACACAAGCGGCATCCTCTTGTTCTATGGTTCTGAGTTCGCTGGCTAAACATGCTAGGCCTTTGGCCCGGATGGCTTCGATCAAGCTATCTGTGTCATAAGCGCCATAAATATCAATGATATTTGCGAACCCATCACTCATAATTAATAGATTATCTCCGTCTTGGATGGAAGTGGAAGTACAGTTTGTGGAGCGAGTTGATGCTTCTGTATCTGGGCTGAGGGCAGTATAGTCTGGGCTGCATCGCTTTGCCCGACGGTTTTCGATGGTGACCTTTGAACGAACTCTTTGGGCTCCAATACCAACTCCCAAAGCACGTGCTTCGTTGGATTCGCTACTCGTTTTGGGGGGCTCTGTGCACCATGAGTACACTAAGCCGGAGACATGCAGAACATAACAGTCAGCCGCCCATGCAACTTGAAGTTTGTCGTTGACTATTTGTGCCAAGGCAAAGGCGGCGGTTGGGATTTCCCAGTCTCCTTGGATGTCTCGTTGCTTATCGGCTTCGAATTTCTCGGCGAGACAAGCGAACAGCCGGCGGCAAGTTGAAGCAGCGTCCGGTTCCTTACAGCTTGAGAGTGCTGCGTCTGCAGTGAAAGCGATCCATGCTGCCCCTCCTTGATCTTTTAGCAAGCCAGGTTCAGCAAGATCTGTTGCGCCGTCTATCACCCATGCACTTTGTGGCGAGATTCCGATCCGGTCTTCATTTGCTCGATCAAAGCTGCCGTTTAGACTAACTGACTGTAATAATTCGAAGTGCATGCTTTATTATCCGAGTTCAGTGCCTTTAGAACATGAATTATTGATTTTACGTTGCAGGTACTTAAAGTTCAATAGTGAGGGGCAGGCGACGTTCACCCTTTCTTTTTTCCAAAAGAAAAACTCCACCTACGGTGGAGGGTTGGATCGGTTCTATGCAGTATAACAGAAGCCTCCGTGCTTGGGCCACGCAGTGGAGCAAGCACGGAGGTTATAGTCGACGATAACCATCTATCCCACTCGATGGGCGCGCAAATACCGCCTGGCTTTTGCGATCCTGATGTAACAAATCTACTTCTAGTTGCCCAAGCGCAGCGTCCCAAGCCTCCGCCTATGGCGGATGGTTTGTTCACGGCCTAACGGCGAGAACAAAGTAGATGTAGAGAACCATGAGTGTATATGTCGATTTGTCGAGTGCGTGAAGAACAAGCCCAGCGTTCAAAGCCGCCATCGCTGCATAGAGAGCATGATGGCAGGTCAAGACTTCTGCAGTTTTCTTCATCCAGTTTAGTGGTTTTCTCAAATTGGGCAAAGCCCGCAGCATGGAGCCGGTGTGAGAATAGGCAATCACTGTGCACAATGCCAGGCTGCGGGATGCACTTTTCGCTACTATTTTGGCTACGTTCAGGAGCTTGTTCACTTTCTTGTTCCTCGTGTTTGTCAAGCCCGGCCGGGTACAGTTGAAATTCGGAACGCGTTGAACTCAATATGAAGAGGATGAGCGGACGAAGCACTGCCGGAGAAAGCGGATTTCTCACGGAAGGACACGGAAGAATGCCTCAAACCTTTGGTATGCTTTTAGGAAAAGAAATTGAAAAGCAGCTCCAATCGACTGGAAAGAAGCAAATTGAGGTAGTGAAAATAAGTCTCGGCATTAACCCAGAGAGTTCAGAATCGAGTCTGACAGATAGTCAGTCCCAAAAAGTTCGTAACGGAACACGTAGGCTCTCTGAGTTAAAGAGGGGTGGTATCCCTAATCCAACACCATCTAATTATTTGCCATATTGTGAGGTGCTTGGAATAAGTTCTGAGCGACTAAACAAGCTTAGGCAACAGGCTGTATCGCCTGAAGAAAAACTGATCGGTTGGCCAGAACTAAAGACGACAGAGGTGCCGATTGATTTAGTGGTGAGAGATTTTCGGTATACAATTAAGGGCTTTACCGCTTTGTCGGAAGCTGAAAGGGCTTATAGTCGCACTAGTGAGCGCATCCGCATACATCCACATGGAGTTGGCGTTTATGATCCATCTGTAAATGCATTCCTGCTCAGGTCCGGACTATCTGGTTGCGCCTTACCCGTAAAAATTGATGAAAAATACTTAGCTTATAACGTAAATAATATTGATGACTGTCAACTTTTGTCTTATGTTGTGAGTGAGAAGGCGAACAAAGGCGCTAAACTATTTAATTCCAGAAAGATTAGACTTTCAAGCGACATACCAAGTAAGGGTGGAGGGGTAGTGCACCTAAGGGAAACGGATTATTGTAGTTCTCTTATGACTGACCAACTGGCGTTTCAGCAGATATATATTGATGATCCTAAAAGTCCGAGGATTCTTCGAGACGGGCTGACCGAGTTCATGCGAGACGGAAGACTAATTGCGCTTGATGACGCGGACGGAATGTCAAATCAGTTGGGCGCATCAACGATTGCGTTCTCCCGGGACGGAAAATTACTGCATGTCGAACAGACACGCCAAAATGCACAGAGTATGGGGCTTTTGGCGCCGAGCGGCTCTGGCTCTCTCGACTGGGAAGATATCTTTGAAGGTAGAGTGGAGTGTGCGAGCGGCAGGAGAGAGGATCTTCTTTCAATTGTCTCTATAGGCGCTGCAAGAGAACTCGTCGAGGAGTGTGGTTTGCATGTTCAACACAACAAAGAAGATCCTTACATCGGCATCGATGAGGTTGCAAAGAACTATCTAAAGGTTTTCGGATTTTCTCGGATGTTGCATCGTGGAGGTAAGCCAGAATTCTACTGCGTGTCTGTTCTTCCTTTTGACCAATTTGACGTAGAAAGGGCGATCCTCGCCAAGGAGGAAGAACCGTATACTCGACGGACAAGGCGGTCTCAGGCTATGAGAGTGGATTTCGCCGGCTCGCTCAACGAAGTACGGCACGCTATTCTGAGAGTTTGCGAAGAGTTTATGGGACCATTCTCAGTAGATATGTTAAGGAAAAACAGAGAGCTCGATTTCCTTTCATTCCCTCTGAGCCATGCTTTTGAGCTTTTGGTGGAGGCGATAAACGGGCCTTGCGGAAACGAGTTGGTAGAGTTTCTGAAGTCTGCGAGCGTGAGGCAACCTGGATGACTTTTCGACAAAGCAGAATGAAATTATAGGAGGGATCATGCGGGAGCGTGATATGTCCTCTTAGGCTTCTCGTCCTGAGGTCCTCGCCTGCGCAAGGATGGCGATTTATATAAAGGAAATAGCGGGTTAGGCGGTGGCGTCTGTCCGGCGAGCTGGTGCCTTCCGTGAGGCGGGGCTGCTCTGCCGTGGCGCTGCTCTTGCTGGCGCTCTCCCTTCTGGTGCCGCTCTTGCTGACGCTGCACTTACCGACGCTGCCCTTGCCGATGCGGAAGCCGATTGCGCCCCGCCTCGCACGCCCCCACCTTCCACCGGCCACCCTTTACCCCTTCTCCGCGAAGAACGCCGCGATATTGCTCGCCGCCGTGTCGATGTGCCGGCGCAGCGTCCTGATGGCGCCTTCCGTATCTCCCTGTCTCGCCGCGTCCAGCATGTCGCGGTGGTCGTCTTGGGAGAGGTGGGAGCGGCCTTTGGCGGCGAGTTGGAAGCGGAGGTAGCGGTCGAAGGCGGTGAGGTGGGTTTCGGTGAGGGCGATCAGTTTGGGGCGGCCGGCGGCGCCGTAGAGCGTCATGTGGAAGCGGCGGTTGAGGTCGCCCATGCGGGCGGGGTCGGGCTCGCTGTCCATCTCGGCGATGAGGTCGGCGGCGCGGGCGAAGTCGGCTTCCGTCAGATGGGGGATCGAGCGTTCGAGGACGGCCGGTTCCAGCGCCAGGCGGATGGCGTAGATGTCGGCGGCGCCGCTGGCGGAGATGTCGGTGACCACCGCGCCCTTGTGCGGCACGAAGTCGATGAGCGCCTGCGCTTCGAGCTGCCGCAGCGCCTCGCGGACCGGCATGCGGCTGACGCCGAAGGCGGCCGCGAGGTCTTCCTGCCGGAGGGGCGTGCCGCCGGGAAGGCGACCGGTGAGGATGGCGGCGCGCAAGGTGGTCTCCACGAACGCGGTGGCCGTGCGGGGCCGGCCGCCGGCCTCGGCGATCAGGGCCGACAGGTCGAGCGCGCGTCCGGCGGACCCTGGTTCGCCAACATGCTCCCGCGTCCGCTGGGCTTGCTCTCGCTTGGGCATGATGGATATCCAGTTGTATATTGGATCCAATCATGCCACGCTGAGCCGACATTGTCACGTCAGCGTTCCGCTTGATCCGGCGGTTCAGGGGCAGCGCCCAGCCGGGGCGTCCGCCTCCGTCAGGGCCGCCCGAAAGGTCGAGGCCCGAGGGAACGGGATCACGTTCGCAAAGCCCTGAAACGAAAGGGGGCCAGCCGTTGCGCCCGCAGCCTCTCTATCAGACCCGCTCCGATCTTCTTGAACTGGAGGCCGACGTGGTCGACGCGCGGCCCGGCATGGTGCTGCTCGATCAGGTGATCGCCTTTCCCGGCGGTGGCGGGCAGTTGCCCGACCGGGCCGTGCTCCACTGGGACGGCGGCGCGGCGGCGATCACCGGCGTGGAGGCGGCGGCGGGCGGCTGGTGGCATGCTTTCGAGGGCGAGGCCGAGGTGGCCGGGCCGGTGCGCGTCACTGTCGACGCCGGTTTCCGGCGCCTGATGGCCGAGCTGCACACCCTGGCCCACATCGCCAACAGCATCGTCTACCAGGCCTTCGACGGCGCGCTGCTGACCGGCGCGCAGCTGTCGGCCGACGGCACCTTCCGGCTGGATTTCGATCTGCCCGCCTCGGATGTGGAGCGGCTGCGCGCCCTCTCCGGCCCGATCAACGAGGTGATCCGGGCCGACCTGCCGATCCGCGCCTTTCAGATGCCCTGGGACGACGCCAACGCCGTGCCGGGCCTCTTCCGCAGCCGGTCCGTGTCGCCGCCCCGCCAGGACGACGGCAACGTCCGCATCGTGGAGATCGGCGACATCGACCGCCAGGGCTGCGGCGGCACCCATCTCAAATCGACCGGCGAGGCAAGGCCGGTGCGCATTCTCAAGGTGGACAACAAGGGCCGCCAGAACCGGCGGATCAGAGTGGGGTTCGAGGGCTGACGGCCTCTGCCCTCAAGCGCCGCCAACCACCTCGCCGGCCAGAATCCTGTCGACGATGGCCGCGAGCTTTTCGTCGATGATGTGGAGATATTCCGTCCAGTCGTGAAAGCCGGTGAGTTCGCTCTGGCCGTCGGAGATGCCGCGCAGGCCGAGGAGGGGGACGGCGAATTTTTGGGCGGCGCGCCAGAGGGCGAAGGTTTCCATGTCGACCATGTCGGCGTCGATCAGGTCGTAGGCGGCGCCGGAGACGACGTTGCCGCCGGTGGAAAGGCTGGCCTCCGGCACGCCGGGGATGCGCAGCGGCAGCGGAACGGTGGCCGGCAGGTCGAGCAGCGGCGTGGTGCCCTTGGCAAAGCCGAGGGGGGAGGCGTCGATGTCGCGATAGGAGATGGACGTCGCCTGATAGACCTCGCAATGCCTGAGCCTGCGCGAGCCGGCCGAGCCGAGGCTGACCACCAGCTTGGGCAGGTCGCCGCGATGGGCGCGGGCGGCGAGCTCGGCGGTGAGGTTGACGGCGGCCTCCACCGGGCCGACGCCGATCATCACCGGCCTGATGCGCGCCCGGAGGCCGGGGCCGTATTCCTGCTCGGCGGCCATGGCAAACAGTATCGACGTTCCGCGCATCCTCAACCCCTCTGGAGACTATCCGGCAAGTGGCGGGACGGTAGCCGAAATCGGCGGGCGCCGCGAGGCGTCGATGCGCTCAAACCCCGGCGTCACGCTCTCTTGTAGAAAAAACGACCCCCTCGCGAAAACGACGGCCGCACTTCGGATGATATACTATTGAAGCACTCGTTCTTTATGGAACGGGGAGCATACTTGCCGGGTTAAATCATTGTCCGATGTGAGTCTGATCCGAATCTTTACTGGCGCTGGCGTCTGGCTTCGTTCCTTTCGCTTGATGCCGGCGAGTTCGAGTTGGACTCCGGAATGTATTCAGTCGCGGGCGGTTCAGCCAGGGCGAGACATCATGCCAACATTTACCCAGACCCAATTGGAAGCCATAGCCGGCGCGCTCGGCGATACGCCCGGCGGTTTGACCGAAGGCGAGATTCCTGCGCTGTTCGAGATGGCCGGCATTCCCGATCCCGATGCCGGGCTCGACACGCGGCAGCGGCTTTTCAACGCCTTCGCCGACGTGCAGACGACGCGCAACGACCGCACCCACATCCTGGCCTTCATCTGCACCGCCATGCGGCCCGAGCGCTTCGCCAGGGATCCGGAGCGCTTCGAGGCGATGCGCGACAGCGTCAACCGGGCGCTGGCGCTGGCCGGCCTCACCGTCAGCGTCGAGGGCAAGCTGGAGGCGATGCGGACGGCCTCGAAGCTCAGCGAGGCCACCAGGCGGGCGCGCGAGCTGAGGGCCGACCTGACCTATCGCGACGCCCACCCGGAGGTGATGCGCTTCTGCCAGCAGGAGCTGCTGGCCGACGGCTACTTCCTCGCCGTGCAGGAGGCGATCATGGGGCTGGCCGACAAGATCCGCCGCCGCACCGGCCTCGATGGCGACGGGGCCGACCTCGTCGACGAGGCCTTTGCCGGCGCCCCACCGCTCCTGGCGATCAATGCGCTGACCTGCGAGGGGCTGATCGGCGAGCAGAAGGGCTTTGCCGCGCTCCTGAAGGGCGTGTTCGGCCTGGTCCAGGCCCCGTCCGAGGCCGAGGCGCGCCCGCACTGGCACATGACGCGGGAAGACGCCGAGGATCTGCTCTGCCTCGTCTCGCTGATCCACCGCCGCCTCGACACGGCCAGCACGCCGCAGGTGATGTAGCAGGGAGGGGGCATGGGGAGAAGCTAGGACACAGGGGAGCGCGATAGCGGCGTCGCGCCTCATTCTGCCTGAGGTCCTGCGCCTTCGCGCAGGAAAGGGCGAGGCAGTGATACCGCTCTTCTACTTCTCCTTCGGACGCGCCGGGCCATCCGATCAGGCGCCCTTCGCCGTTTCCATGGCGGCGCGGGCGATTTCGGACAGCGGGGCGGCGCCGTAGATCTCGGCCAGCCGCGCTTCGGCCGCGGCGTGGGCGGCGACGAGCACGGCGTTGGAGGCGCGCTCCACCGGGCAGGAGGGATGATCGCTCGAGGTGGCGGCCGGCAGGATCGGCCCGGCGCTGAGCGCCCGCTGCACGTCGAGAACCGTGATCTCCTCGAGGCTTTTCGCCAGCTTCCAGCCGCCGCCGCGCCCACCTTCGGAGGCGACGATGCCATGAGCGCGCAGGGCGCCGAGGGTGCGGCGCACCACCACCGGGTTGGTGTTCAGCATCTCGGCGATGCGCTCTGAGGTCTCCCGGCCGCCGAGCAGCGCCATGTGAACCAGCACGTGCAGCATGCGCGCCAGCCGGCCGTCGCTTCGCATCCTCATCGCCTTTCCGCAACAATTGAAGTTACGCTGTCTTGACTCGCTCGTCATTCTGTAACACCATTTGTTACGCAATAAAAGGAGCCATGCCATGCGCGAGACGCGGATCGACACGCGGACCATCTCCATGAGTCTTCTCGAGGCCGGCGAGGGGCCGCTGGTGCTGTTCTGCCATGGCTTTCCCGAGGGAAAACGCGCCTGGCGCCATCAGGTGGCGGCGCTGGCGGCGGCCGGCTACCGGGCGGTGGCGCCGGACATGCGCGGCTATGGCGGCAGCGACGCGCCCGGCCGGGAGGACCAGTACACCGTGGTGCATGCCGTCGGCGACATGGTGGTGCTGCTCGACGCGCTCGGCGAAGCGCAGGCGGCGATCGTCGGCCACGACTGGGGCGCCACCGTCGCCTGGCAGGCGGCCCTGATGCGGCCCGACCGCTTCCGCGCCGTGGTGGCGCTGGGCGTGCCGATGATGGGCCTACCGCCGCTGCCGCCGTCGCGGATCTTCCCACGGAGCGAGGAGGCGCTGTTCTACACGCTCTACTTCAACGAGCCGGGGCTGGCCGACGCCGAGTTGGCCCGCGACCCGCGCCGGACGCTTCTCAAGATCCTCTCCGCGGCGAGCGGCGAGGCCGGGCCGCGCCACCCCGGCGACGACACGCCCAACCCCTTCGGCATGGTCCGGCGGGGCGGAGGGCTTCTCGCCGATCTGCCCGAGCCGGCGGCGCTGCCCGCCTGGCTGCCCGAGGCGGAGCTCGACCGGATGGCGGCGGCCTTCGCGGCCAGCGGCTTCACCGGCGCGCTCAACTACTATCGCAATCTCGACCGCAACTTCGAGCTTCAGCAGGCGATGGCCGGCGCCAAGGTGGCGGTGCCGGCGCTGTTCCTGGTCGGCGAACGCGACACCGGCCTTTCCATCCCCGGCATGGCCGAGATCATCGCCGCCATGCCCGATCTGGTGCCCGACCTTCGCGGATCCCATGTGATCCCCGGCGCCGGCCACTGGCTGCAACAGGAGCGGCCGGAGGCGGTGACCGAGGCGCTGCTCGCCTTCCTGAGGGAGGTTGAGGGGTAGGGGGCATCGACCGGACCGTTGCGAGCCCTCCAACGAAAGCATCATCCGGCCGGCGCGCGGCGAGGTGGCAAGATGTTGCTTTCCAAGCCCAAAAGGCGTCTTGAAACGGAGATGGCGATTGTCCGGTGAAGGAGACTCACCGGGGAGTCTCCAGGTGTGGCAAGGAGGGCCCGCCGCAATGACCGCCTTTTCGACACCCCCGGTTCTGGTGAGGCCGACGCTCGATGCGCTCGGCGGCTATGAGGACGCGCTGACGAGGGGCTGGGCGCCCGACCCGAGGCGCACGGGCGACGCCGCCTACATCGCGGCCGAACTCGACGCCCTCAGGGCCGACCGGGCCGGCTATCTCGACCGGCTCCTCACCTTTCCCGCCCCGGCGGAAAGCGCCCTGCCGACGACCGAGGTCAACCACGCCCTCTGGATCTCCGACGGCGAATTCGCCGGCAAGGCCGACCTGCGCTTCGTCCCGGCCACCGGCGCCGTGCCCTATGGCGTGCCCGGCCACGTCGGCTACTCCATCGTCCCCTGGAAACAGGGCCGGGGCTACGCCACCGCCGCGCTCCGGGCGCTGATGGCGTTTGCCAAAACCAAGGGCCTCACCGAGCTGCAAATCCTCTGCAATGTGGAGAACCTCGCCTCGCGGGCGGTCGTCGAGAAGGTGGGTGGAGAGGTGCAGCAGGTGGGGCCGCACCCGTCGGACCGGCCGGAGCAGATGAAGGTGTATTATCGGGTGAGGGTTTGAGGGGGAGGGTGTCAGCCTCATTGATCCCCACCAGAGAGACTTCCCCAAATAAAGACTACTCGCGTATCGCGAAAACCTTTCGGGTCCCCGAAAACTCGCCATCCTTATCCTTGTCTCCATCGTAAGTTCGCCGAACTTCATCCCGTAAGAAGGCATCGAACAGGTCTGCGATCTCAAGCGGTGAGAAGTGAAATAGCTGTGTCTTGCTCTGCGTGTCCGATGCGATCAGCAAGCCGTTCGGCAGATAAGTACTTCCTGAAAGAACGCCGATGACGCGGGCGTGTAGCATCTTGTCCGAGATAAATTTTGGCGTTCGTTTTTCCTGCCGCCGGGCCGTCATGTCATAGTTGTTGAAGATTTCGCTCGACGTTCGGCTTACGAATGGCTCTCGCCATTCCACATCTTTATTAACGTCGATCTCATGAACTTCAAGCGGCGTCTCGCGAAAACGATCCGTCACCAGACGGCACTCGATTAGTCGTCTCATGCACACGGCAGCGATTCCAACCGCTCTCTCCAGCATGTGATAGGGATTGTGCTCCGTATCCGCTTCCGCCAACGCCTCATCGAGATGAAGAATAATTCTGCGGCGCTGCTCGGCGAGTTCGTTCTTCCACGTGTAGGACTTCCAATCAGAAGAGCTTACGCTTCCCAACTTGCGAGCTTCTTCCATCTGATCTTGTATGTTCTGGTCGAACGTCACCGCTTAACTGCTCCGCCTTTTCTCACCCTATTGTAGTCGATCGACGGAGGCATGCCGAGCACCTTGTTAGCTTCGACACCAAACGCATTTGGGCGGCTTCCGCGTTGCCCGAAAGCGTGACAGAAACAGTCCTTCCGCTCCCGGCCCAATCGCGGACATTCGGATATCAATCGCCCGGCGTGTGCCTCCGCCTAGCCCGGCGTTGAAGAGGCCCATGGGGTTGGGGAGGGTGGCGCCTTGGGGGAAGGTGAGTTTGGCGGTGGTTTTGTAGACTTCGCCGGTACAGAGGATGCCGGCGGGTAAGCCCGAGGGATATTTCCTGTCAGAGCGTCAGCTTCATGCCCTCGTGGCTCGCCGTGAAGCCCAGCGATGCGTAGAAGGCGTGGGCGCGGGAGCGGGCCTTGTCGGTGGTGAGCTGGACCAGCGCGCAGTGACGGGCGCGGCACTCGGCGATCGCCCGTTCGACCATCGCCCGGCCGATGCCGGCGCTGCGCCGCGCCTGGGCGACGCGCACGCCCTCGATATGGCCGCGCCACATGCCCCGGCGCGTCAGGCCGGGGATGAAAGGTGAGTTGCAGGCAGCCCACCACCGTCCCGCCGTCGTCGGCTACCAGCAGCCTCTGGTTGGCGTCGCGGGAGATGGCCTCGAAGGCGGTCAGGTAGCCGGCGTCGAGCGGCAGGCGCGCATCCTCCCGCCCCCGGCCGAGATCGTCGTCGGCCAGCAAGGCGATGATGGCGGGAAGGTCGTCGGCGGTCGCGGCTCTGATCTCGACCATGGTGGGCGCGTCCTTCGTGTTGGCGCGGGCGTCACGCCTCCCGCGCATACCGTGCCGGCGGCACCCCTACGTGCCTTGAGAAGGCGATGGTGAAGGTGCTGGCGGAGGCGTAGCCGACGCGTTCGGCGACTTCGGCGACGCCGCCCTCGGCCCGGCGCAGCATGTCTTTCGCCAGCGCCATGCGCCAGGCGAGCAGGTAGTCCATGGGCGTGAGGCCGACGACGCGGCGGAAGCGCTCGAAGAAGACGGTGCGGGAGAGGCCGGCTTCGCGGGCGAGGCCGGGCACCGTCCAGGGGCGCGTCGGGTTTTCGTGCAGGCGGCGCAGCGCGGTGGCGAGGCGTTCGTCGGCAAGGCCACGGACGAGGCCGGGGCTGGCGGAGGCGCCGCTGTCGGCGCGCAGCGCTTCGATCAGCATGATCTGCAGAAGGTGGGCGAGGATGACGTCGCGGGCCGGGCGGTCGGCGCGGGCCTCCTCGTCGACCATCTCCACCAGGGTGGCGAGCCGGGGTTGGCCGCGCACATGGATGAGGCTTGGCAGCAGCGACAGCAGGAGGGCGGCGTCGGGCGAGCCGAAGGCGCAATAGCCGACCGCCATGCGCGCGTCGGCCGGTCCGTCCGGTCGCCCGTGCCGGTAATGGCGCGGGCCCACTTCCAGGTGCGGGGTCGGCTCGCCCTCCGGCGGCGGTTCGAGGCTGGACATGCTGAAGTCGTTGGCCGAGGGCAGCAGCAGGAAGTCGCCCTGTTCGAGAATGATCGGCGGCCGATCGTCGACGATGAGGCGGCAGCGGCCTTCCAGTATGGCGCAGTAGAAGGGGCGGCCGGCATCCGAGCGCGTCACGCGCCAGGGGCCGGCGGTGCTGGCCAGCTTGGAGAAGGAGGCGCTGGGCTGCAACAGGGTGACGACTTCGGCGAGGGGGTCGGTCATATCGGGACTTATGCAAAAGAAATGCGGACGAAGCATCGTAGCACGTCCTGATGCTGCGATCTATTCTCAAACGACCGCAACATGAAAGGACATCCCATGACAACGGTTCTGATCACCGGCTGCTCCTCGGGCTTCGGGCTCGAAACGGCGCGCCTGTTCCTCGAACGCGGCTGGAACGTCATCGCCACCATGCGCGAGCCGCGCGAGGACATCCTGCCGGCATCGGAGCGGCTGCGCGTTCTGCCGCTCGACGTGACGGACGCCGCGAGCATCGCCGCCTGCCTTGAGGCGGCCGGGCCGATCGACGTGCTGGTCAACAATGCCGGCGTCGGCCTGCTCAACGCCCTCGAGGGCATTCCGATGGAGGCGGTGCGCCTGGCGTTCGAGACCAACACGCTCGGCACCATCGCCATGGCCAAGGCGGTATTGCCGCAGTTCCGTCAGCGGAAGGCGGGCGTCATCATCAACGTGACGTCGACGGTGACGGTGGCGCCGCTGCACCTTCTCTCGGTCTACACCGCCAGCAAGGCGGCGGTGAACGCCTTCACCGAGTGCCTGGCGCTGGAGGTGGAGCCCTTCGGCATTCGCGCGCGCATCGTTCTGCCCGGCCGCGCGCCGGAAACCGCCTTCGGCCAGAACCACCGCAAGCGCATGGCCTTCGGCATCCCCGAGGCCTACTCGGAGATCGCCGAGGGCGTCTTCGCCGAGTGGCGCACCTACCCGGCCGACCAGGTGACGCGCGTCGGCGACGTGGCCGAAGCGGTATGGCGGGCGGCCACCGACCCGACCTGCCCCATGCGCCTGCCGGCCGGGGTGGATGCGGTGGCGGCGATGGAGGGGGCCGAGCGCGTGCTGGCGTGAGGAAGGGGAGGGAGCGCGATAGGGGCGTCGCGCTCCGTTCTGCCTGAGGTCCTCGCCTGCGCAAGGATGACAATTTATATAAATGGAACAATTGGATAGAGCGTATCTCCTCGCCTCTGAGGTTTCCCCCTCCGTATATGGCAGCACGATGCACGCCTTATGGCGGATCGCGGGTTATCCAACTGATTCCTCTATATAAATTGTCATCCTTGCGCAGGCGAGGACCTCAGGCAGGATGGGGCGGTGGGGTTGATATCGGACTCCCGTTACGCGTCCGCCATGTTTGCGCTCGCTTGATGCGAACGGCGTCTATCAGGCTCTCTTCCTACCTCACCCAGCTTTCCCCGTTGAGCGAGGGGGCGGCAAACCCGCCCCCTCCGTGCCTTGGCCGTCAGGCGCTTCGGCTGGGTTCGCCGCTCGGGCGGGAGATGTTGGTCAGCGCTTCGCCGGCGATGCCGTTGCCGGTGTTCACGGCCACGTCGCCGAGCGACAGGATGCCGACGAGGCGCTTGTCGCGATCGATGACGGGCAGGCGACGCAGCTGGACATTGCCCATGTCGCGCGTCACGTCCTCGATTTCCTGGTCGTCGAAGCAATACTTGACGTCGTCGGTCATCACGTCGCGCACCTTGGTGTCGGGCCCCTTGCCCAGGGCGATGGCGCGGATGGCGATGTCACGGTCGGTGATCATGCCGACGAGGCGTTTCTCCTCGCTCACCGGCAACGCGCCGGCGTCGAGCCCCGCCATCAGCTGGGCGGCCTGCTCGATGGTTTCGTCGATGTTGGCGACGCGGACGTTGCGCGTCATGGCTTCGCTCACTTGCATGGCGGCCTCCTGTTTGTCGTGCTGGGGCTCGGGCCGCGCGACGGGTCCGTCGCGCGGCCCGAGACAGAGCAACCGCCATCTCTACCAATTGTTCCCGTTTTGCCGGAAAAAAGCTCCCGTCAGCCGAAGCGGGTGGCGATGAGGGCGGCGGCGTCGGCGATCACCTTGTTGCGGGCGGGCATGTCGAGCGTGGAGCCGGTGAAGTAGATCGAGGCCAGGATGGGCGCCTTGTCTGGCCGGTAGATGAGGCCGATGTCATTGCGCGTGGCGTTGCCGCCGCCGCCCGACTTGTCGGCCACCTGCCAGGTTTTCGGCACGCCGGCGCGGATCAGCGGGCCGGTGACGGTGCCGGCCAGCATCCAGTCTTCCAGCGTCTGGCGCGAGGCCTTGGAGAGCGCGTCGCCGATGAGCAGCGCGTCGAGGTTGCCCAGCATGGCCTCGGGCGTGGTGGTGTCGCGCGGGTCGCCCTCTTCGGCGGTGTTGAGCGTCGGTTCGTCGCGGTCGAGGCGCGAGGTGGCGTCGCCCAGCTTGCGGGCATAGGCCGTCCAGCCGGCCGGGCCGCCGATCTCTTTCAGGATCAGGTTGGCGGCGGTGTTGTCGCTGACGGTGATGGCGGCGCGGCAGAGCGCCTCCAGCGTCATGGCGCCCTCGGCGACATGCTCCTTGGCGACGGGGGCGTAGTCGAGGAGGTCGGCCTTGCCGTAGGGGATCGACTTGTCCAGCGTCGTCTCGCCCTTGTCGACGGCGGCGAGCACGGCGGCGGCGGCCAACACCTTGAACGTCGAGCACATGGCGAAGCGCTCGCCCGCGCGGTGGGCGATGCGGGCGCCGGTGGCCTTGTCGAGCGCGGAGACGCCGAGCCGGCCGCCGCTCCGCTTTTCCAGCGCGGCGAAGTCGTCCTCGGCGGCCAGCGCCTTGCCGGCGAGCATCAGGCCGAGACCGGCGGTGGCGGCGGTGCCGAGCAGCGTTCGGCGGGTTGGGAAAAGAAGATCGCGCATCAATGCCTCTTGCTTGTTTTATCGATTCATGGAGCCCCGGACGGCGATCCTGACCCCGGATGTGGCGGTTGTGGGGCAGGGGGAGCGGCCCTCGGGCAAAGCCGGCGCATGCCGACGAAAGGGAGACCGGATCTTCGCAGAACCTTGACAATGCCGATGCAGAGCAGCGCCCCGGGGGGGCTCGCACGGGATGTCTGCACATGCATTTGGAGAAGATGAACGCCCTTTCCACCGAAGACCCGTTGCCCCGTGGCGCGCCTTGCGCCCCGGCATCGCGGCCCGGCGGCGAGGCGACCGATCTTCGGCGCGCCATGGTCTGGCGCATTCTGACTGCCTTCACGCGGCTCACCTGGAAGCGGAGCGTTCTGCTCTGGATCCGCTTCGTCGCCAATCCGCCGCTGAGCCTTGCGTGGTGGCGATGGCTGGCGCGCTTTGCCGCATCGCACGGCTATCCGCTGCCGCATGACGACCTCATGCAGAAGCCGCTCACCAAGTTTCTCGTCCACCGGCTGAAGGGCTGGCAGCGGCTCGGCCTGCTGACCGGCCATTTCTCGATCGCCGCGACAATCCTGTCGCGCGACACCATGGTGCGGCTCTGGCAGGGCGAACGGCTGTCGATGGGCGAGGTGCGGGGCCGCAGCGGGGCATACGAGTGCCAGTTGATGCTGGCCGATCAATGCGGTGGCCGCCACGAGGGCGCCTTCGCCATCCGGCTCGTTCGCAGCCTTGACGGGGCGACGCTGTGCAAGGCCCGGTTCACCTTCGTCCACGAAGACGCCGGTCAGGTTTTCACCTTCGTGGTCGGCAGCCTGCAGGGCGTTCGCAACGCCCGGCAGACGATCGTCGATGCGACCCGCGATCTCCACGGGCTGCGACCGAAGGAGGCCGTTCTGCTGGTGCTCCAGGGGCTGGCGGCCGAGGGGCGCGCAAGGCACTTCTACGCCGTTTCGAGCGCCAGACACCCCATTCGCTACCGCCGCCCCAAGCGGCAGTTCATGCTGCTGACCGACGTGGACGGCTTCTGGTTGGAGCGCTCCGGCGAGCCGGACGACGCCTACGGCTTCGTGGTTCCCTGGTCGCGGATCGGCGGGCGCGACAAGCGCAATGCCAGCAAGGCGCGGTTCATGGCGCTCGGCGAGGCGTTTCGCTGACCGTTGGCGGCGGACCTCATTGCGGACGGAGATGGATGGCGACCGTCGCCCCGCCGTCCGGCCGGTTGGCGAACTCCAGGCGACCGCCGTGGGCGATGGCGATGGCCTGAACCACCGACAGGCCCAGCCCGGTGCCGCCGGTGGCGCGCGACCGCGACGGATCGCCGCGCCAGAAGGGATTGACGGCCACCGCGTCCATGTCCTCGGGGAAACCGGGGCCACGGTCGAGAATGCGGATGACCGCGCCGCCGTCGGGCGAGGGCGCCGTCTCGCAGCGCAGCCAGCGGCCGCCCCCGGCATAGCGGCAGGCGTTGTCCAATAGCGCCAGCACGGCCTGACGGAGCCGCGAGGGGTCGGCGGCCATCGGCGCCGGGCGGAGGTCGGTTTCGACCGCGATGCCGTGCTCGTCCAGCATCGGCCGGGCGACGGCGAGGACCGCCCGAACGACCTCGGCCGCGTCGATGGGCTGGCGCTGCATCACCAGTTTCTGGCCGATGGCGAGCGACAGGGTGCGCAGGTCCTCGACGATGCGGCCCAGGCCCTCGACCTGCTGCAGCAGGTGGCCGATGTTGTCGCGCTCCAGCGGGAACACGCCGTCCACCATGCCCTGCAGGCCGCCTTGCAGCACCGTCAGCGGCGTGCGCAGTTCGTGGGCGATGGCCATGTTGTTGAAGCGCAGGCGCTGTTCCATGGTGTCGAGGCTGGTGGCGAGGGCGTTGAAGGTGTCGACGAGGCTCGACACCTCCCGCGTGCCGCCGGACTTGGGGGTGACGCGGGCCGAGAAGTCGCCGGACTTCAGCGCGTCGGCGGCGGCCGTGAGATCCTCGAGCGGGCGGGCGATGCGGCGGGCCAGATAGATGCCGATGATGGCGCAGATCACCGCCGAGATCAGGCCGCAGACGAGGGCGGCCAGCTGGATCTTCAGGTCGGTTTCCGCCTCCATCTCCGGCGCGTTCAGCCGCTCGATGAGGTTGAGCAGCGCCTGACCGTCGGGAACCCGGTGCTCGTTCAGGTCGCGATAGGCGGCGGCGGCATCGGGCGGCAGGCCGCTGGTGATGCTTTCGTCGAGAACCGTCGAGTACCAGGTCACCCCGATGAAGGTCAGGCCGACGCTGAGCAGCAGCATGGTGGCGATGACGGCCGCGGTGAGCGTGGCGAGCGACAGGCGCCAGGGTTTCCTTGCGATCATTGCGGATCCGAGAAGCGGTAGCCGATGCCGCGCACGGCGGTGAAGAAGCCGGTCTGCCCCAGCTCCTCCAGCTTGCGCCTGAGGTTGGAAATGTGGGTGTCGACGGTGCGCACCAGGGCGTCGCTGTCGGGCAGGCAGGCATCGAGGATTTCCGCTCGCCCGAAGGCCTGGGTCGGGTGGCGGATCATGTGGGCGAGGATGCGGAACTCGCTCAGCGTCAGTGACAGGGGTATGCGCTTGCCGTCCTTGTTGACCACGACGGTGTAGCTGCCGAAATCCACCTCGATGTCGCGGAACCGCCGCACGCTGTCGTTTCGCTCGCCCATGGTCCGGCGCAGGACCGCCTTCACCCGCGCCACCACCTCCTGCGGGTTGAACGGCTTGACGATGTAGTCGTCGGCGCCAAGGTGGAGGCCGCTCAGCCGGTCGAGATCGTCGGCGAGCGCGGTGACCATGATCACCGGCGTCGAACTGGTCTGGCGCAGGCGGGCCAGCACGCCGAAGCCGTCCAGCTTGGGAATGCGAGCGTCCAGCAGCACGATGTCCGGCTTCAGCAGCGCATGATGATCGATCGCGGTTTCGCCGTCGGCGGCCTGCACCGTGCGGTAGCCGTCGCGCAGAAGATAGGCTTCGAGAATGCGCGCGATGGCCGGCTCATCCTCGACGATGAGAACAAGGTTGTTTTCCACCTGAACGCCTGGCCACCATTCCGTTTCGCGCGCCGCCGCCAACACGTTGCGAGCATGCGAGATTATCGGGGCGCGCGCAACCGGGAACGGCGGGCCGGCGGCGGCTCCGGCCCTGCCGACGCCGCCAGCGCTTTACGCCGGCCCCGCCTGCCCGTAGGATTCACCTCGTAATCGCAGGAGAGGCCTATGACAACCACCGTTTGCTGGCGCGAATGGGACGGCGAGGGGCTGGAGTGCTGCGCCTTTCGCCTCGACGAGACCGGCCTGATGCTGGAAGGCGTGGTGGCCGGCACGCAGGGCGGTCCGCATGGCGCGCATTATCTGGTGCGCACCGACGATGCCTTCCGCGTGCGCGAGGTGCGCGTCGCCTTCGTGGGCGGGGCCTCGCTCTATCTGGTGGCCGATGGCGAGGGCAACTGGCGCGACGCGGCCGTGGGGCAGCCGCTGCCCGGGCTCGACGGCGCCATCGACGTCGACATCGGCATCACGCCGGCCACCAACACGCTGCCGATCCGGCGGCTGATGCTCGAGGTGGGCGAGAGCCGCGAGATCACCGTCGCCTATGTGCCGCTGCCCGACGGCAAGTGCGACCTTCGCCCGAGGCGCGTCACGCAGCGCTATACCCGCCTCGAAGGGCTCGGCCGCTATCGCTATGAAGGGCTCGACAGCGGATTTACGGCCGAGATCGAGGTGGACGCGGCCGGCCTCGTGCTCGACTATCCCGGTGTGTTCCAACGATTGAGGCGTCCATGACCGATCCCACATCCTTCCTCGGCCTGCCGAGCCACCTAGCCGAGGGGAAGCCGCGCGCGATGATCTTCGGCGCCAGCCACGGCAGCGCCTATCCCGGCCGGCCCAGTCGCTCGGCCACGGCGGCGGCGGCCATCCGCGCGGCGAGCGCCGACGAGGCGCCGCTGATCGGCCATTGGGACTTCGATCTCGGCGGCCCGCTGTTCGGCGACGAGCCGGTCTCCTGCGTCGACATCGGCGACGTGGCGACCGCCGCCGAGGATGTCGCCGGCAACCGCGCCGCCATCGCCGCGCAGACGGCCGAGGTGCTCGCCGAATCCGCCATACCGATCCTGCTCGGCGGTGACGATTCCGTGGTGATCCCCTTCCTCGCCGGCTTTGCCGGGTATGCCGAGGTTCGGGGGCCGATCTGGGTGTTGCAGATCGATGCCCACATCGACTGGCGCGACGAGATTCTGGGCGAGCGCCACGGCTATTCCAGCCCGATGCGGCGGGCGAGCGAGATGGCCCACGTCGAGGGCATCGTGCAGGTGGGCATGCGCGGCGTCGGCAGCGCGCGGGCCGAGGAGATCGAGGCGGCGCGGCGCTTCGGCAGCCACCTGGTGACGGCGCGCGAAATCCACGCCGCCGGGGTGGAGGCGGCGCTGAGGCTTATTCCCGAGGATGCGCGGGTGGTGATCACGCTCGACTGCGACGGGCTCGACCCCGGCATCATGCCCGGCGTGGCGGCCCCGAGCCCCGGCGGCCTCACCTACACCGAAACCATCGACCTGATCGCCGGGGTGGGCCGGCGCGCCTGGATCGTCGGCTTCGACATCGTGGAGCTTGCTCCGGATGCGGACGTCGGCAACGTCTCCGCGCTGACCGCCGCGCGGCTGGTGACGAACGCCATCGGCGCGGTGGTGCGACAGGGGTAGGGCAGAGACTGCTACGGGGAGCGCCGTCGCAAGCCGAACTCTCTCCCGCCTCCATCAAACTGTCCTCCTCTGCGGAGGCAGGGGGGGGCGGGCGGAAAGTGGCGAACGGGTCGCCGGCGGAGGCGCCAATGACAAAACCGGCCGGATGGCTCCGACCGGTTGCGATGCTGTCTCGAAAAGTGGCCCGGCTCAGAACTTCATGCCGACGCCGACGCTGACGACATGCTGGGAAAGTTCTTCCTCCAGCTTGCCGAACTGCCGCTCGAAGAACTTGTTGTAGCGATACTCGGCGCGCCCGAAGAGGTTTTGCGTGAATGCATAGTCGGCGCCGGCGCCGATCGTCACGCCGTGGAAGTATTCGTTGAAGGTTCCGGTCGCAAGGGTCGTATTGGCCTTGTCGACGACGCGCGTCGCCACATAGCCACCCGTTGTATAAAGCAACAGGTTGTCAAAGGAGTAGCCGACGCGGGCGCGAATGGACCCGGACCAGTCGGTGCTGAACTTCTCTTGGCCAATATAGGTGTTGGTCGCGTCGAAGATGTTGAAGGTTCTTGCGTTGCCGCCGGTGTAGGTCACGTCCCCTTCGAGACCCAGCACAACGTTGTTGTTGAGCTGCTCCTGGTAGCCGGCGAACAGGCTGACGTGGGAGCCGGGGAAATCCTGCGTGACGTTGAAGAACTTGCTGCCGTCCGCACGCGTCAGATCGCCGCCGCCGGTGATGCCGAACTGCATGCCGGTCCAGTCGATGGTCCGCGTGGTTGCCGGCTGGTCCGAAATGCTGGGCCGAAGCACGTCCATATCGGCGGCCGCGGCGGTCGATACCGTGAGAGCTGCGACAGCGGCAGCATAAGCGAGACGCATGGTTTCCCCTTCCTGGGTGGTTGATGACTGCCGGAACCGTCGGGTCCGCGCCTTTCCCGTCATCGACCAAGCGCTCGCGTCGACGAGTTCGGCAGCGAACCCCGTCGAACAATTGGTTACAAATTAAGGTTGATGGATGGTTAAGGTTGCATGCGAAACGGACACGCGCCTTCCGTTTTCTACATCGGTAGGAATGCGGAGCGCGTGGCGCCGGGGGCGGGGCAGCGCCCGTCCGTCATCTTGAGGTCGCGGCGGCCTGATCCACATAGACCAGCGTGTAAACGTAGGACTTCGGGCCCTTGCGGCTGACCCAGTCGCCTTCCGGGGGATGGTCGGCCTGTTGGGAGGGAAGCGTGTTCCACGGCCGGCCCATGCAGGTGCCGCTGGCGTCGTCCCAGGCGACCCAGCCCCAGTCCGGGCGATGGACGATCCACAGGTCCTGATCCTGCCGCCTGTAGGCCGCGCTCCCGTCGGCAAGGCGCTCGCGCACGAAGGTATAGACGAGATCGTCGCTTTGGCGCCTCAGCTCAAACCGCTGCCAACTGCCGGCCTGCCCAACCATGATCCCGCCTCTCAGCCGGCGATGATCGCCAGCACGGGCGCGCGGGCGTCGGCGTCGATGCCTTGCGCGTCGAGCGCACTCTCGAGAAGCGCGGCGTCGCAGCCGTGGTCGCGCAGCCAGCGGGCGACGATCTCGGCCCGGTCCTTGCGGTCGCGGCCGAGCTCGGTGGCGAGGCGGAGTTCGGGCGCCACCGCCTTGATGCTACGCTCGCCCGCTTCGATCTCGGCAAAATGCGTCCACGGGCCGCTGCCCCTGGACTCGATGAAGGCGGACTCGGTGGGCGTTTCGACGGTGCTGGCGTCGACCTCAACGCCGTCCACCTCGTAGGCGGCGTAATACTGGCCGCAGCAGTCCATCCAGGTGGGCGGCGTGAGGCAGCGGAAGGCGGCGAGCGCCCGGGCGAAGGTGTCGATCTCGGCGCGCGTCTTGACCAGGAAATCCACGTCGGCCGGCTCTATCGGCGCCCCGCGCAGCAGGTCGGCGGCCGTGCCGACCAGGCGATAATCGAAGCTCCCCTCTCGCTCCACCAGATCGAGCACGGTGGCGAGCGTATCGCGCAGTTGCCCTGTCGTCAGTGTCATGAGACCGGTCCTCCCGCCCTGAGATTAGCAGGGTTGCAGGGCGGGCGAATGCGGTCTTTTGCGTGTGGCGAGGGCGTGCGGCCTATCCGCCGCTGGCCCATCCGAGGTGTCGCGCCCGGCTTCCGGAGTGACGGCGGCCGAGAGGGGCCGCCGCCGCCATGCATGGGATGTGTTCGGTGCCGCAGGCGTCTTTCCTCGACGCCCTCAGGCGGCGGCGAACTTCACCGTCACGCCGCGCTGGCGGAAATAGGCCTGCATCAGCTTGCGGCCGGAGCGGTTGTTCTGCGCCAGCCGGGCCGGGTCGAAGACGGCTTCCTTGGCGCCGGCCTCGGCCAGCGCTGCCTTGAGCGTGGCGATGTGCAGGTCGAGATCGGTATTGTCCGCCTGCAGCGATGCGTAAACCCGCTCCATCGCCTCTTCCACGGTCGGTTGGCTCACGATTTTGCTCCTGTCGCTTGTGTGGCGGTGCCCGCCTGTTCGCGCGAGCTATCGTGATGAAAGGCCGCGCCGTCAATGGGGGACGTTGCCGGAGGGCAGCCGCGCGCTCTCGGCCGCGTCGGAGCGGTAGCCGTCGAAACAGCCGCCGCCGTGGCGGGCCAGCTCGCGATCGGTCAGCGACAGGAGCGCGGCCGGCTTGCCGAGCACGGCGTCCTTGAACGCCTCGGCGGCTTCCTCCGCAAGGCGCCGATCGAGCCGCCGCAGCAGGCGCGGCCCCCATTTTCCATTGCCGGTCCAGCGGTTGCGCCCGAGCAGCATCAGGTCGATCAGGCGGGGATGGAGCTGCGCGGCGGTGGCGGCGATCTCGTCGGCCGGTCGCTCGGCGCGCAGGTCGTCGGCAAGATCGGTCAGGATGTAGCGCAGGGCATCGAGCGGAGCGCCGGAGAGCGGCTTCGGCCCGGCGGCGAGCACCTGCCGCGCGCGTTGCTGGATGGCGGCGGCCTCGGCCGGCGCGTCACTGATGATGACGCCGTTCGCCACCATGTCGACCATGACGGGGACGCCGCGCTCCGCGTCGTTCTGCAAGAAGTAGGCGAGCGTCTCGGGATCCTGCACGAAGGCCTCGATGGGAAAGCCGTCGAGCACGAAAGACTCCCGCCACGCCCGCTCGAGCCTCGGGTAGAGGACGACCATGTCGATATCGGAGAAGGCGTTGCCCTCGCCGCGCAGGATCGAGCCGGCGACGAACAGGTGCGATGCGCCCTTGAAGCGGGTGGCAAGGCATTTGCGGGCTGCCGCCAATGCGGCTTCGATGCGCTGCATGCTGTCGTCCTCCATCAGGCGGGACGCGGCAGGCACAAAAAAACCCGCTCGCATCCGGCGGGTCGATCGGTTTCGTCTGAAGCGGCTCTAGCTCATGACGCAACCAACCGCCGCGCGGCGGTGGTCGAGGACGTCGAAAGGGAGAGCGTCGTGGTCATGGGGTGACGTTAGCGCGGGGGCGGGAGTTGTCAACCGGTTCGCGTGGTGGAGGAGCCCCATATCGGCCTATTGCCTCTTCCTGCCTGAGATCCTCTGCGAAGGCAGAGGAGGACAGTATGATGGGAACAGGAGACCAGCCGGAGAGCGTTGCGCCATCCGATGCGCGATGCTCTATCCAGAGAACGACGCACTATCCCGCTGTTTCCTATGTATAAAGCTGTCCTCCTCTGCGAAGGCAGAGGATCTCAGGCAGGAAGAGGCGCCGCCGGAGATATCGGTCGCATTTGGCCCGGGAGTGGCGTTGGGATAGCTTGCTCCCCGCCTTGCCCGACAGGGCTCGATGCTGGAGCCGGCCACCGCGATGGAACGAGACGATCTGGAAATCTATCTGCACGAGCAGATCCCGCTTACCAAGGCGATGGGCGTGTCGGTGCGCTCGATCACCTCAGACACCGTCACCCTCGCCGCCCCGCTCGCCCCCAACATCAATCCCAAGGGCACCGGCTTCGGCGGCAGCGCCTCGACCCTCTGCATCCTCGCGGCCTGGTCCACCCTCCACGTCCGCCTGACCGACGCCGGCCTGCCCACAGAGATCGTCATCCACTCCAACACCATGGAGTATCAGCGGCCGATACGAGGGGAGTTCGTGGCGACGGGGGCGATCAACGCCGACGCTGATTGGCCGGGGTTCCTGAAGACGCTGGAGAGCCGGAAGAAGGCGCGGGTGGAGGTCGAGGCGGCGTTGAGGTGTGGGGATGAGGCGGTGGGGGTGTTTCGGGGGCGGTTCGTGGCGTTCTTGAGGGAGGAAGAGACGGCCCAGTTAGAGGTCGTTAAAAAACCAGTAACGCTTCCGCGAGACTAACCCAAGTTTGGTGCCGAAGTTTTTCCGAAAAACTCGGAAAAGCTACGAAAGCCGCACTCCTTGCCAAATCGGGATTAGGCCGCACTTGCCCGTTAGTCGACAGTTCCACATCCCAAATCGCTTCTAGTTCCCCAAACAATTACTCGCATGCCAGTCGAATTCGAGCTGCCAAGTTCCCAAAATCTTCCTGACATTTAGCGATGATCAAATCGACCCGCCTTGACGCTTCCTCTCCTAATACCTTTCGCCCTCTTCCGGGGCCATCTGTTATCTTTCTACGTCTGCATAACTCATCAAAATAGTGTTCTTTCACCGAAATATCTGCGCGCACGTCTGCCCAACTCCAGTCTTTGGGGAGTGCGACACCCGCCAAGACCCAGGTCTCAAGCTCCTCCCAGGCGTTCTCACCAATTATAGTGCACTCAGTAAATATTTCTTCAATCTCGTCTAGTCGCGCCCTTCTTCCTGGAACCCCATCTCTGTCTACGCAAAGGACAAATATATCCACGGTTCCAATGTATCTGTCGACGATTTGTTTAATCTTATCTGTATTTAGCGCTTCGCTCACTCCTCGCAATAGTGGGTCAAGGCAAACGCGAATTTGCGCGTTATTTTTGCCCATCATCGAGAGAAGCTTCTTGAAGATTGGGGTTAAAATGTACTGGTCGTTCCTGAAATCCTCAGGGATGATAAGAACCTTCATTTACTATCTCTCTTCCTGATTATGTTCGATAGTAAAAGAAACTATGTCTTCCATCCATCCGGACGCGTGGAGTCGCCCAAGTCCCTGATCTTTCCTTAGTTCTATTGCTTTTGGTAGTGTTTTTACGGGTTTAATGATGGAAAATGCCCCGCCGGAAGCTCTCGCCACTACTGAAGTGTTCTCGAACGTCTCATCGCTGATCATCGATAGCAGATCCGGAGAATGCGTCGTCGTTATGACCTGCGTTCCTCGCTTTTTTGTTTGTGTTTCTATCATATCGAGTAGAACCCTTAATCTCGATGGATGTATTCCATTATCTATTTCTTCAAAAAAGTAGACCATAGCGGGCTTGCTCCCGAAGAGAGCTGCCAACATTGCCAAAAACCTTAAAGTTCCGTCGGATACGCTGTATGAGGATACTATTTGCCCGCTATATTCGACGATTGCCAACTGAACGAGACCCGTTATCCCGTCCGGGACAAATGCTAGGTCCTTTATATCCATTGGGGTGAGTTCACGTATCCACTCAATTATTGTGCCTTTTTTTGTGGAATCGCTGCAGATATCCTGGAGAACCGTTGATAGGTTCTCTCCACTATCACCAAGGACAGTTTGCCCCGGGAACGCGGGTTTCCGCATTGCATCAGGAACGAGGTCTAGGAAGCGCATACTAGAGAAAAGCTGAACGGCGAATTCAATTCTATCCCGCTGATACCTTGAAATACGCTTTGAGTCGGCAATCTGCGTCAACGCAGGCTGATCTGATCTCGCTTCTAGCCTCGCGCCTAGCCTACGCTGATCACCTGTTTTACTCATGCGAAGAAGCAGTTTTTTCTCGTCTTCCTGATTGTTGATCGGATCTCCAACGCCAGGATGGCTAGTGTAAATGCATTCGCCCAGCCAGTCGCTGTAGCTTGGAGCTAATAATTCTTTGATTACTCTAAAGCCAGATCGGACGTTTTGATCCTCCATAACGGTAATATGGTAAGTATAGCGACTTGTGGATGTATATGAGAAAGTGACTTCGAGAGAGAATTTTTCTTTTCCAAATCGGACAATTTCACGGGCGGATCCTCTCAACGCGCCCCATTCGACTTGTCCGCCGGAGCCATATTTCCCGCCTATTATTTCCGCTAGCGTGTACCCACGACCTATTCCATGCAGAAAGCGGAAGGCGTCCCTCATGTTGCTTTTGCCGCTGGCGTTCGTTCCAACCATCACGGTGAAGGGACCAACCCTGAGGGCCCCATCGGCGAAACTCTTGAAATTTTTGAGCCTAATTTCGTTGATCATTTCGCCTCAACAATGCGTCAAAGAGCTAGTGTTTCAACGCTGCGAAACAGATAGCTGACTCCTTCCCGACGCGTACTCGCTGGACTCAGCATATACGATGTGTGTTTAGCATCTGATATGAGCGGATGCTACTTGCACGATAAGAGGAGCTTCGGGGGATGTGGCTCACTCATAGAGCGCTGTGACACAGGAAACTGCCGCTTGCAGGATGTGTTGGGCTTTGCGGGTGCGATATACCGGCGCTCGTGCTAAAACACCGCCGCCGGCCCTTTCGAACCGGCGGCGGATGTCGCTCGCGGGGTGTCGGCGGGATTACCGCGAGGCGAGGTTTTCCTTCTCCGGCAGGGGCTGCACCGGCACGCCCGGCCAGATCTTCTGGAGGTTGCCGGAGATGACGAGGTCGTTCTCATTGAGGCCGGAGAGGATGGCGATGTCGGGGCCGTCGGTGCGGCCTGTTTCGACCATGCGCTGTTCCACTGTGCCCTCCTTGCCGATGACGTAGACGTATTTGCCGAGCTGGCTGGAGCCGAGCGCCACCTGCGGGGCCATCAGCACATCCGGCTGTTCGCCGACCGAGAGGCGCAGGTGGACGTATTGGCCGGGCAGGAGGTCGAACTTGCCGTTGGCGATGGTGGCGCGGGCGGCGACCGTGCCGGTGGAGGCGTCGAGGCGGTTGTCGATGAAGGTGAGCTTGCCGGCGTAGGCCTTGCTGCCTTCCTGACTTCCCTCCTGGCCGGGTAGGGTGATTTCGGCCGTCACCTCGCCCTTCTCAAGGGCGGCCTTGATGGCGGAAAGTTCCTTTTCGGCCGGGTTGAAGGTGACGTAGATCGGGTCGAGCTGCACCAGCGTGTTGAGCACCGTCTGGCCGGAGGTGACCAGCGTGCCCACCGACGCGGCGCCCCGACTGAGCCGGCCGGCGAAGGGCGCGCGGATGGTCGAACGCTCGATGTCGAGCTCGGCCGCCGCCACCGCCGCCTTGTCGATGGCGATGCCCGCCTCGGCCTGACGCAGCGAGCTGGTGCGCTGGTCGAAGCCATCCTTGGCGAGGAAGCCCTTCTGCGACAGCTCCTCGCCGCGCTGGAGGCTGGAGCGGAGATAGTCGACCTGGGCGGTGTCGCGCTGAAGCTGGGCCCTGGCCTGATCGAGCGCCGTCTGGGCGTCGCGGTCGTCGATCACATAGAGCACGTCGCCGGCCTTGACGTCGGCGCCGTCGGCCACGACGCGCTCGCGGAGATAGCCGGTGACCTTGGCTTGCAGCGAGACGGACTGGATCGCCTCGGTGCGGGCGGGATAGTCGAGATAGACCGGCAGCGTGCGCTTTGCCACCTTCTCGACGGGCACCGGCATGGCCTGGGGCGCCTGCGCGGCGGGGGTGGCCGCCGCCGGGGGGGCGAAGAGGTCGCCGACATAGCCTTGCACCGCCGGGTGGATGAGGCTGGCGCCGCCGGCCACGACGGCCAGCGTGAACAGGGAGGTGATGGGGCGTTTCGTCAGGAAAGACATGATGAAAACTCCGGTCACTCAGCAGCCTTGGCGAGGTCGTCGTCGACCTCGTTGGCGGCCACGGGATGATGGGCGTGATGGAAGAGGGCGGCGTCGCGCTCGACGGCGGCGGGGTTCCACCGTTCGCGCAGGCGCTCGATCACCACGTAGAACACGGGGGTGAAGACCATGGTGAGCACGGTGGCCGCCAGCATGCCGCCCACCACCGTGGTGCCGAGCGACTGCCGGCTGGCAGCCCCCGCCCCGGTGGCGAGCATCAGCGGCACCGCGCCGAGGATGAAGGCGAGCGCCGTCATCAGGATGGGGCGCAGGCGCAGGCGGGCCGCCTCGGTGGCCGCCTCGACGATGCCGAGGCCGTCGTCGCGCCGCTTGCGGGCGAACTCGACGATCAGGATGGCGTTCTTGGCGGCGAGGCCGATCAGCATGACGAAGCCGATCTGCGAGTAGACGTCGATCTGCATGCCGCGCCACTGGATGGCCCCGAGCGCGCCGAACAGCGCCAAGGGCACGGTGAGCAGCACCACGAAGGGCATGGTCCAGCTCTCGTACTGGGCGGCGAGGATCAGGAACACGAAGACGATGGCGAGCGCGAACACGGCGGTGGCCGCCGAACCGGCCTTCAGCTCCTGGAAGGTGATGCCCGTCCACTCGTAGCCGAAGTCGCGTGGCAGCGTTTCGTTCGCCACCCGCTCCATGGCGGCGATGGCCTGGCCGGAGGAGAAGCCGGGGGCGGGGCCGCCGTTGATCAGCGCCGAGGCGTTGGAGTTGTAGTGCGGCACCGTTTCCGGGCCCACGGTGGGCTTCAACTCGCCGAGGGTGGAGAGCGGCACCATGCCGCCGCTGTTGTTCCTGACATAGAGGCGGGTGAGATCGGTGGCCGTGGAGCGGGCGTCCTGGTCGGCCTGCAAGGTGACGCGGAAGGTGCGGCCGAACAGGTTGAAGTCGTTGACGTAGAGCGAGCCGAGATAGATCTGCAAGGTGTTGAAGATATCCGGCAGGTTGAGCCCCAGGAGCTTGGCCTTGTTGCGGTCGAGGTCGTAGACGAACTGCGGCGTCGACGTGCCGAAGCTTGAGAACAGCTGCTGGGCGTTGAGCTCGGGCTGCTGGCGGGCGGCGGCGAGCAGGCCCTGCGTGGCGTCGTTCAGCGCCTGGCTGCCCTGGCCGGAGAGGTCCTTCACCTGGAACTCGAAGCCGCCGGTGGCGCCGAGGCCGGGGATGGACGGCGGATCGAACGACAGCGCGAAGGCGTCGGGGATGGCCATCAGCTTGGGACGGACCTCCTCGACGATGCGCGAGGCATGCTGATCCGGCCCGCGCTCTTCCCAGGGCTTCAGGATGGCGAACTCCACCGCCGAGTTGGACTGCGCCGCCGACGTCAGGAAGTTGAGGCCGGAGATGGCGCCGACGGTTTCGATGCCGGGCGTCGCTTCCAGAATGTCGCGCACCTGTTCGGCGACCGCGTTGGTCCGCTCCAGCGAGGCGCCGTCGGGCAACTGGACCACGACGAAGAAGTAGCCCTGGTCTTCCACCGGCAGGAAGGTGGAGGGCGTGCGGCTCCACAGCCAGTAGGTGGCGCCGATGGTGACGACGAACAGGGCGAGCACCAGATAGCGCAGCTTCACCAGCCCGCCGACGCTGGCCGCATAGGCATGCGACATGGCGCCGAAGGCCGAATTGAACCAGCGGAAGGGGGCAAAGCGCACCGCCCCCTGGTGGCGCAGGAAGGCGGCCGACAGGGCCGGGCTCAGCGTCAGCGAGTTGAAGGCGGATATGCCGACGGAGATCGCCACGGTGAGCGCGAACTGGTTGTAGAGCTGGCCGGTGACGCCGGGGATGAAGGCGACGGGGATGAACACCGCCATCAGCACCGCCGTGGTGGCGATGATGGGGCCGGTGACCTCGGCCATGGCCTTGCGCGTGGCGGCCAGCGGCTTGAGGCCGGCCTCGATCTGCCGCTCGACATTCTCCACCACCACGATGGCGTCGTCGACCACGAGGCCGATGGCGAGCACCATGCCGAGGAGGGAGAGCATGTTGAGCGAGAAGCCCAGGAGCTCCATCACCACCAGCGTGCCCACCAGCGACACCGGAATGGCGATGGCCGGGATGACGGTGGTGCGCCAGCTTTGCAGGAAGATGAAGACCACGGCGATGACCAGCACCAGCGCTTCGCCCAGCGTCTTCAACACGTCGTCCATCGACGCCTGCACGAAGCGGGTGGTGTCGTAGTGCATGGCGTAGGAGATGCCGGGCGGGAAGCGCTTGGAAAGCTCCTCCATCTTGGCCTTGACGCCTGCCTGAAGGTCGAGCGCGTTGGAGCCGGGCATCTGGAACACGCCGAGCACCACCGTCGGGTCCTTGCCGAAGAAGGCGGAGGAGGAATATTGCAGCGCGCCCAGCTCGATGCGGGCAACGTCTTTCAGGCGCACGACGGCGCCGCTCGCCGCGTCGGCGCGCAGCACGATGTCGCCGAACTCCTCGGGGCTACTGAGGCGGCCGACGGCGTTGACCTGCATTTCGAAGGCGGTGCCGGCGGGGGCGGGGGCCTGGCCGATCTTGCCGGCGGCGACCTGCACGTTCTGCTCGGCGATGGCCTGCTGCGCGTCGACGGCGGTCAGCCCGAGGTTGGCGAGCTTGTCGGGGTCGAGCCAGACGCGCATGGAATAGCGCCGCTCGCCGAACACCTGCACGTCGCCGACGCCGGGCACGCGCTTCAAGGGATCGAGGATCTGCAAGGCGGCGTAGTTGCTGAGCGCCACCGGATCGACCGAGCCGTCGGGCGAGATGAGGTTGACGATGAGGACGAAGTTGGGGTTCTGCTTCCTGACCGACACGCCGGTCTGGTTGACGATGGCCGGCAGCGAGGAGGCGGCCTGCGACACGCGGTTCTGCACGTCGACGGCGGCGGTGTTGATGGGGTAGCCGACGTCGAAGGTGACGGTGATGGTCGACGAGCCGTCGTTGGAGCTCGACGAGGACATGTAGGTCATGCCCTCGACGCCGTTGATCTGCTGCTCCAGCGGCGTGGTCACCGTGTCGGCCACGACTTGCGCGCTGGCGCCGGGGTAGTGGGCCGAGACCACCACCTGCGGCGGCGAAATGTCGGGAAACTGGGCGACCGGCAGCAGCACGTAGCAAATGGCGCCGGCCAGCACCATGATGATGGCGATGGCCGAGGCGAAGATCGGTCGTTCGGTGAAGAAGTTTACCATGTGCAGCCCTCGCCGCGACCGGTGGAGGCCGCCATCCAGCAGGGAACCGTGTCGTCCTCGCCGCCGTTGAAGAAGCGATCGCCCACCTGACGCAGCTCGCGGCGCAGGCGCTCGGGGTGAACCCGATCGGCCCGCATGACGGTGAGCACCAGGGGATCGCGGAGGAGTTCGTCCAGGGTGAGTTCGGGCTTCATGGCAGGTCTCCTGCGCGGCGGGCGGTCAGTAGGGGGTAGACTAAGTGTGCAGGGGGTCGTTGCCGCTCCCGGTGGGTGCTGGCCTTGACGCGTTGGAAAGGGGGTGTTACCCGTCAGTAACACTCCGGACGTTACAGATCGGTAACATGGGCGTCAAGGCGCCTTGGCATCATGGGCAATGACGAATTGGTGAGCTGCTGCGTGAAGAGGCCGCGAGAGCGGATTATCGAGATGGCGCAGCTGCTATTCCGCAAGCACGGCATCCGCGGCGTCGGCGTGGACGCCATCGCCGAGGAAGCGGGCACCAACAAGATGACGCTCTACCGCCACTTCGGCTCCAAGGACGAGCTGATCGCCGAATGCCTGCGCGAGACGGCCCGCACCGCCGACCCCTTCTGGCAGGAGCTGGAACAGAACTTCCCCGGCGATCCCATGGCCCAGCTGCACGAATGGGTGCGCGCCGTGGCCACCTACGCCAGCATGGAAGCCGGCGGCTGCGACCTCGTCACCGCCGCCTTCGAACTCCCCGAACCCAACCACCCCGCCCGCCAGGTGGTGGAAGCCTTCAAACACGACCAACGCCAAAAACTGATCGCCCTTTGCCGCAAGGCGGGGATTGGCGAGGCGGAAAAGCTGGCCGACACACTGGGGCTGTTGCTGGAAGGCGCGAGGGTGAACCGGAGAAGCGTGGGGCCGGACGGGCCGTCGGCGAGGTTTGTTGCGCTGGCGGAAGCGGTGATCTTCTCGTTCAGCACTGCGGGGAAGGCGGAGCGGGTGGGGGAGACGGAGGGGGCGTAGGGGTTTCGTATAGAACGCTATACCGGTCTTGCGCCAAGGACCAATTGTTGACCATTGATTGGCCCACGCAAGTAATCAGCCTGTTGCTTGCTTTAAGCCTGCCGCAGCGATCTAGGTCATTATGGCCGAACAGCCTGAGGTCGTACACGGGCTCTGACTTCTTCATAGAGCTGAACCTGCCCGGGCATGGCGACAGTTACGGCTAATCCAAAGGGTACCGCCTTATCTTCAATGCCTCCCGCGTCGGGTTCTCGTTGAACCCTTAGGGGGAGCGTCATTGCTGGCGTGACCACCGCCGCGCTCTCGCCACTCCAACACCGCGTATAAACAGTACCACGATTGGTTTGGTTGCCGTCCGGCTGGTTACCGTGGGCAGCCACACCTAAGCTAACGATGTCGACTGGGTCCAGTATCCTCATCCTTACTGCGCGATAAGCCTTGCGCCCCGGCAGAACGGGCGTGAGCCATGCAAGAGTAGCTGAGATGAAATGTGGCTGCGTTCTACCGCCGAGCACAGACGGAATTGGTACCGATATGTCGGCGCATTGCTCATTTGACAGAGAACCGACGGCCCAGAAAGTTGCTCTGTCGGCCGCGCAAGCAACCGCATCGTCCGGATCGAGCACTCCATAACCAATGAAACGGCGGATGTTATCCTTCTGGCGGGAAGCCTGTCCTTTGCCAAGCGGACCCAAGAGACGCTTTATCAACGCTCCAGTTTCTTCAGGCCAGCGCGCGGGATGCACTAGGAGAGCTTTCAGTAAGGTTGCACGTTGAGCATTGCTCAGTTGCAGAAACTCCTGCCCATACTCAGCCTCAAGTGCGTCGTGAATTCGGTGCGCCGTTCTGGACGCAAGTGCGGCAGCAGCGCTTGTTCCGTTGGTGTACCCCTCGGTGCCTTCGAGGCCAGGCAAACGTGGAGGCGCAGCAACTTTCAGGCCCGCTCCTCTGCTCGCCTTCGCCGGAGCGACCACAATCAGTTCACCGCTTCTAACGACGCGCAGATGTTCACGAGAACCAGGCATTAGAATATCTGGCTTGACGGCGTTAGCAAAGCCAGGCCCAAGAGCACTGGACGGGTTGGCCGTGTCGAGCGCTTGAAGGGGATTAATGTTCGTTCGCGCGAAAGCCCGGTCGGCAACAGGCACCGAGTCTAGGTTACGTGCGCCGATGGTGAGGCCATTAATGGTCTCTGCCGGAGAGAGTAGGCGCCGATCAGCCTGAACATCGGCAAGCGCTCTTATGATACCGCTAGCGCGATCAGCATCCGGTGCATTCTCGAAATCCAGAGCGGTCGCAAATGCCGGCACCGGAAATTCAGTAGTTACATTGCCTGCGCTGACAAGGAACAAAATGCCAAAGCGATAAGCCAGACGATCCAATAATCTCGCCCATGGCGATACCTGCCCGTGAAACTGCCGACGAGCATTTCCCAATGAGATGTTGACGATGATTACATGCGGCGCCGATGGATTTTGGGTGTCGCGCATACGTATCACGGCCTGGTAGATCAGATCGACAATCAGTCGATCTGCCGGAAAACAATCAGCGGCCCCGAGCACAGGAATACAATGGATCTGTCGGGGTAGCGATGGCTCCGGTCGATTGCGGTCACCATGCACGATAAGTGAAGTCATAGCCGAGCCATGAACGCGCTCGGCGACCAGCGCGTTCGACTCCAGACCGAACAGGTCTTCGACACTTACGTGTTGCCGAAGAAGAGGATGGCCAGCCACCGGCACCCCGTCAAGCACAGCTAAAATCGGATCATTGACAATAGCTGGCAACGGAGCAATTGGCGCCAACCCAACCGTATCGACAACGTCAATTTCAGTGGCGACACTTTGTGGTCGAATGTACATAATCTGTTCGATCCCCGCCAAGCTGGCTGGAGAGCGCTCAATAATGGGCCGGATTGCAGCGACGGGTAGTCGAGCAAGAATGGCGTGATAAGCGATATCGTCCAGCCTTGCCCGACTGACAACGACGCCGCCGTAAGCAGTGATCGCGCGGACTACGTTTGTTTCGTTTGTGGTGGCAGCCTCAGCGCTCGGCCGAAACACAACTTCCACCTCAAGCAGAATCTGTTCGTCGTCTGCTTTGCCCAGGATTTCCTCTTCGAGGAGTGTGACGTCGGAGGGGTGCACGCGGTCATTTGGACCCCAAGGCCGTAGGTCCCGAAGGCAGGCAAAGACATCCCGCCAAGGAGTGTGCCCCGTAGGAAGCTCACGACCGGCAATCCAGTGCCGCCATAGACTCTCAATTTGCCGAAGGGCACGCATGTCAGGAACAAGGAGGTAGGCTACAGGCGCCTTATCCTCGTCGCTCGGCAGTTCCTCTTCATCAATCAACTCGAGGCCGGAAAGCCTAGCGACCGCCTTTGCAAACGATGCTATGCTGCCCCTGACTTCGAATACGAGCAGACGCTCGGGGGCTAACGCGGCAGGATCGGCGCGTAACTCCAGAGCATCATTGTCGCGAGCAAGCACTTCGGACAGACGACGGAATCGCTGACCGAAGCGTTGTTCCTGATCCACTCTAGAGAAAGTATCAGGTCCTGGAATCGGGGCGGGTCTTCCGGGAGATCTTGCCCGTACCTGACCGGGGTTTATCCTTAGGAGCGGTTTGGTTGGATCGCTCGGCATTCATCACCTCTGGCCGCACTCGGGACACCCAGAGGTCTAGCTCCGTCCGCAACGCGTCATCGACAGAGAGCTCCCCCAAGCCCAATATTTGTCGCCGTCTTACATTCTGACAGAAATCAACCGCTTCAGCGTAACTCACCTCACCAAGCTTGGAGGCGATTGATTGTGCCGACAGCCGCGGTCGTTCGGACCACTGCGATATGACCCGATCAAGAAACACCTCAACCTGCACCTTATCAGGCGCCGGGAACCCCAGGCGAAGTTGGAACCGACGCCAGACGGCACGGTCAAGAAGTTCGGCATGGTTCGTAGCGGCAATGACGATCACATAGCTCGGCAGTTGGTCGAGCTGCATCAGCAGGAACGACACTACGCGCTTGATCTCGCCGGTCTCGTGTGTGTCGCCGCGCTCTTTCCCGATGGCGTCGAACTCGTCGAAAAAAAGTACACTCGGTCGAGTGCGAATGTAGTCGAATAGTTTTCGCAGGCGGGTGTTAGTTTCTCCCAAATAACTACCGATGAGCGCATCGTAACGAACTACAAAGAAGGGCAGCCCTAAGGCTTCGGCAACTGCCTCTGCAAATGAGGTCTTACCGTTACCCGGCGGACCGGAGAGTAATACTCGATGGCGAGGCTCGTAGCCGTGAGCGCGCAGGACGTCGGCACGAACATGCTCTTCGATAAGTTGCCGTCCGCCCTGCTGGACAGGCAACGGCAAGAACAGTTGCGCCATCTGTGCCCGTGGTTCGATCTCAAGAATTGAGTCTTTGCCTGCTCCAGCTAAGTTGACGGCAGTAGTAAGGGCCGGTGGCGTTACTGGAACGGCGGACAACGCCCTTTCCAGGCGGTCCGCCACGATATGATGATTCTGCGCGCGCTCCTCGGCGACCAAGGCTTCGGCCGTCGACTTCAGCATATCCCGGTCGCCGGTTGCGCCGGCGCGCACGAGGGAAATGAGGAGATCACTGCGAGCCATAGTTGCTACGTAACTTTCAAATAGACGATACCATCTAGACCGAATCCTACCTCAAAAGTCGTTAACTGTCTCGGCTTGTCGTGACCTTTCAGCCGTTGACGATGGTCGCAGCCGTCTCTGTACCAAGCTCGCAAGTTTACCCCTCTGCCCCTTCTCGCCCTTGGTCGTACACCTCCAATTGTTATATATTCATATAACTAACGGAGACTCCCATGCACACGACCAATCTGCGCAAGGTCGGCGGCTCGATCATGCTGGCGGTACCGCCGGCACTGCTTGACGTCCTGCAACTCTCAGCCGGCGCCAAGGTTGGCCTCGCCGTCGACAATGGGCGGTTGGTGGTCGAGCCGAAGGCCCGGCCGCGCTATGCGCTCGATGAGTTGCTGGCTCAGTGCGATCCGGCGGCCGAGGCTGCGCCCGAGGATCGCGAGTGGCTTGATAACGGGCCGCTTGGCGGCGAGCTTCTGTGATGGAGCGGGGCGATATCTTTCTGGTTTCGCTCGATCCGACGTCCGACCATGAGCAGCAGGGGACGCGGCCGGTGCTGATCGTTTCGCCGGGGGCGTTCAACCGGGTGACGCGGGTGCCGGTGGTTCTGCCGATCACCAGTGGCGGCAACTTTGCCCGTACGGCCGGGTTTGCCGTGTCGCTGATGGGGGCGGGGACTGAGACGACGGGCGTCGTGCGTTGCGACCAGCCCCGCGCCCTCGACATTGGCGCGCTGCGCGGGCGCAAGCTGGAAAGCGTGCCCGAGGCGATCATGGACGAGGTGCTGGCGCGGCTGGCGACGATCCTCGAATAGTCCTCACCCAAACCGCTCCGCCATATACCGCCCCGGCGCCGTCCCCAGCGTTTTCCGGAACATGGTGACGAAGCTCGGGACGCTTTCGTAGCCGAGGTCGGCGGCGACTTGTTGGATGGAGGCGCCGTCGGCGAGCCATTGGACGGCCAGCATGATGGCGAGGCGCTGGCGCCAGCGGCCGAAGCTCATGCCGGTTTCGTCGGCGATGCGGCGGGCCAGCGTGCGTTCGCTGAGGCCGGCGCGTCTGGCCCAGGTGGCGAGCGGCGCGCGGTCGGCCGGGGTGGCCAGCATGGCGTCGGCCAGCCGGCGCAGGGCGGGGTCGGCCGGCATGGGCAGGTTGAGGTCTTCCACCCTGGCGGCGGCCATTTCGTCGATCAGCACGGCGAGCAGGCGCGAGTTGACGCCGCCTTCCTCGTAGAGCGGCGGCAGCCGGGCGCCGCGGGTGAGCAGCTCGCGCAGGAGCGGGGTGACCGACACCGCGCAGCAGGCGGGCGGCAGGCCCAGGGAGACGGCGGGGTCGACGAAGGCGTTGTAGCCTTCGAGCATGCCGCTCATCCGCACGGCGTGGCGCAGGCCGCCGGGAATCCAGATGGCGCTGCGCGGCGGCACGATCCACAGGCCCGCGTCGACCTCGCAGGTGAGCGCGCCGCCCTGCACCAGGATGAACTGCCCCTTGGCATGGCTGTGCGGCGGCAGTTCGATGTCGTTGAAGCGCTCGGCGACGAAGCCGTAGATCACCACCGGCCGGGCCACGGCGTCGGGGTCTATCCATTCGGTCGCCTGGAGTGGCTTGTTGATGATGGGCATGGCCGCAGGATCGCCGGGCGCGGCAACTTTGGCAAGATCGAATAATAAACTGTCCGGACTTCGTAATGACGCCACGGCGGGCGGCGGTTATTTTGGCGTCGACAGTCCACTTTTATCGACTTGCCTGAAGGTTTGCCGATGCTGGCGGGCTCGCCGGAACACCTTCCATTCCCCTGTTGAGGCGCCCGTCCGGAGGCGGGGCAGGCGCTCTTTCTTGCCGGGTTCGCTCCGGAGCCCAGAGACGAAAGGTTGGCCATGAACGTTCTGATCAACACCCCGGTCACCGGCGCGCTCCACCGGTTGCACCGCGACGCACGAGACTCGGACCGCGACCTGATGGAGGCGGTGGCCCATGCCTTCGCAACGGGGGCTTCCGGGCAGGCGATCGCCGACTTTCTGGCCGAGGAGCGGGCGGATTACCGGGGTGTCTGCCAGGGGCTTTCCGGCAACTTCCTGTCGGTGTCGCCGGCCTACGGGCGCTTCCTCTACATGACGGCGCGGGCCTGCCGGGCGCGGCGGATCGTGGAGTTCGGCTCGGCCATGGGCATTTCCAGCATCTACCTGGCGTCGGCGCTGCGCGACAACGGCGGCGGCAAGCTGATCGGCAGCGAGATCGAGACGTCGAAGGTGGTGCGGGCGCAGTTCCACCTGGGGGCGGCCGAGTTGGGCGACCTCGTCGAGATCCGCGAGGGCGACGCTCTGGAGACGCTGAAGGACGTGGGCGGGCCGGTGGACATGCTGCTGCTCGACGGCGCGATGTCGCTCTACCTGCCGGTGCTGAAGCTGATCGAGCCGCACCTGGCCCCCGGCGCGCCGGTGCTGGCCGAAAACGCCTTCGCGGAAGACTATCTCGACTATGTCGGCGATCCCCGGAATGGGTATCTGACGCTGCCGCTGCCGATCGACCGGGGGCGGGGGAATGTCTATTCGGTAAGGGTGGGGTAGGGGTAGGGGAGCGTGATATCGGCCGGGGGAGATTTCTCGTCCTGAGGTCCTGCGCATGAAGCGCAGGATGACAATAGATTGATATAAAACAATATTTTAGCCCTTCGCCTCGTCCCTCGTCCCTCGTCCTCCCTCCGCTCAGCCCTCTCCCGTGATGTCGCGCCGCGCCTTGTCCAGCTCCTCGGCGTAGCGGCGGAGGAGGTATTGTTCGGTGAGGAGGCCGATGACCTTGCGGGTGTGGAGGCTTTCGACGACGGCGAGTTCTTCGGCGTTGGCCATTTCGAACAGCTTGGCGGCCTCGGCCACCGTCATCGAGGGCACCAGCATGGCCTCGCGGTGGCGGAGGAAGGGGGCGATGTCGGCGCGGCCCTTGGTGGTGTGCTCCTCGGCGCTTTTGGGGGCGTAGGCGTCGGCCACCACCACGATGCCGGCATAGCCGCCGTTGCCGTCGACGGCGATGGCGCGCTGGGTCGAGCCCAGCGGGAACATGGCGCGGAAGCCGTCGAGGCTGAGGCCCGAGGAGACGGTGCGCACGTCGGAGCGCATCATCCTCGACACGGTGAGCGAGCGCATGCGGCCGACGTCGTTGGCGCTGCGGATGGTTTCGCCCCGGAGGTGCAGGCGCCAGGTGGAGAAGGAGTAGCCGAAGGTTTCGCGCACCACCACGGCCGAGACGATGGAGGCCGTGAGCACGGCGCTGGCGATGGCGAGGTCGCCGGTGGTTTCCAGCACCAGGAAGGCCATGGTCATGGGGCCGCCGACGATGCCCACCGCCATCGACGCCATGCCGATGACCGCGGCGAGAAGTGGCGACAGGTTGGGCGCAAGGCCGGTGGCGATCAGGATCAGCGCATAGGCCTTGCCCATCAGCGCGCCGAGGTAGAGCGAGGCGAAGAACAGGCCGCCGCGAAAGCCCGAGCCGAGCGACAGCGCCGAGGCCAGCGCCTTCAGGACGAACAGGGCCAGCAGCATCTGCCAGCCGGCCGAGGACTCCAGCGCCACATGCAGCGCGCCGTGGCCGGAGGCGAGCACGTGCGGGGTGATGAGCGCCAGGCCGCCGACCAGCGCGCCGCCGATGGCCGGCCGCGCCCAGGCGGGGATCTTCACGAAGCGGAAGGCGCGCTCGACGCCGGTGGTGAGCTGCATGACGGCCACGGCGAGCAGGCCGCCGACGAGGCCCAGCAGCAGGAAGGGCGCGAGATCGGAGGCGGTAAGCACCGGCACGTGGCCGATTTCCACCGTGGTCTGGAAGGCGCCCAGCCAGCCGGCCGTCAGGCTGGCGGCGAGCGAGGCGGCCAAGACCGGCGCCACCAGCGCCACCGAGTAGGTGCCGATGATCAGCTCGAAACCGTAGAAGGCGCCGGTGATCGGCGCGTCGAAGGCGGCGGAGATGGCCCCCGCGGCGGCGCAGCCCACCAAGGTGCGGATGTCGCGCCGGCGCAGGCGCAGCGCCTCGGCAAGGCGCGAGGCGAAGCCGGAACTCGCCTGGGTGTAGCCGGCCTCCAGCCCCACCGAGGCGCCGAAGCCGGAGGAGATCATGGTCTGCAGCGCCACCAGCAGGCTTTCGCCGATGAACATGCGGCCGCCGTGCAGCGCGTTGGCCTCGATGGGGTCGACCGGCTGGCGCTTCAGGCGGCGGCGCGTGGCGACGGCGAGCAGGGCGAGCAGGATGCCGCCGGCCACCGGCATCAACGCCAGCGCCGGGTGGACGAGGCTCGCCTGCTCGCTCAGCCGCTCGCCCGAGGGCAGCATGTAGAGCCACTGGTGGGCGAGGTTGGTGATCCGGCTCATGGCGGTGACGACGACACCGGCAAGGCACCCCACCACCGTCGCCAGCGCCACGAGCCCGAGCTCCCGGTAGCGACGCAGCCGGATCAGCAGGCGAAAGGCGGTGATTGTGAGGGCGGAGAGGCTGGGCATCGGACGTCGGCTGGCGGTGGAGGGCAGGGCGGAGAGTGGCGTCGGGCCGGAGCCCACGAGGGGATAACGCCTTATCGCAGTTTCGGATGCGATGGGAAGGGAGGGGAGCGGTGGAAAGCGGTGGCGGGGGGTGAGTTTCCGCTGGCTGTCCCTTTCCTTCCATTCTCTCTCGAAGGCGGAGAGCCGCGGTTAGGAAGAGGGGCGAGGGTGATATCGGGCCTCAGGGAAAGGGAGCTTGATAGTGGCCTCAGTGCGATCTCGTCCTGAGGTCCTGCGCCTTCGCGCAGGATGACAATTAATTGATATAGAACAATAGGATAGGCGTTGCGCTTGAGTTTGGGAGGTTGCGTCCTCCATGGAGGCATGCGATGTGGGGCAGGCGATGCGCTGGATGAGCGCGCGTGCGGATTATCCCACTGTTTCCTCTATATAAATCGTCATCCTGCGCGAAGGCGCAGGACCTCAGGCCGAAAGGGGCAAGGGGGATGTATAGGTCTCCCTTGGTTCATGGAGCGTGATATGGGCCGAGGCGATATCTCGTCCTGAGGTCCTGCGCCTTCGCGCAGGATGACAATTAATTGATATGAAACAACAGGATAGGCGTTGTGCTTGGGTTTGGCAGGTTGCGCCCTCCATTGGGGCAGGCGATGCGCTGGATGAGCGCGCGCGCGGCTTATCCCACTGTTCCCTCTATATAAATCGTCATCCTGCGCGAAGGCGCAGGACCTCGGGCAGAAAGGGGCGAGCGGCTGATATAGATCTCTCTTGGTTCATGGAGCGTGATATGGGCCGATGCGCGCTCTCGTCCTGAGGTTCTCCGCCTTCGCAGAGAAGGACAGGAAATTGATATCAAACAATTACTTACCCTTTCCTCGGCTCGCCGTTGACGAACTCTCTCCCGCTTCCCACTCCGGCGAGGAGGGGCAGGGGGAGAGGTCGAGAAAGCGCGGCTCGGCGCCCGGTTTGCCGCGCGCCACCCAGTCGCGCTTGGCGCGCAGGTAGTCGGTGAGTTCGGCCAGTTCCGCTGCCTTGCGCTGGAGCCGCGCCAGCGCCTCGTCCATCAGCTCGACCTCGCGGGCCGGCGTCAGGCCCTGGCGCTGCAATTCGGCGGCGATCTTGGCGATTTCCTTGAGCGGCATTCCCAGCGACTGGGCGAAGCGGATCATGCGGGCGGTGGAGGTGTCGCGCTCGGAGAAGATCTGGTAGGGGTTGCGGCCGCCCTTGGCCCCGGTTTCCGGCGCGAGAAGGCCCTTGCGGACGTAGAAGCGGATGGTGTCCGGGCTGAGCCCCGTCCGCGCCGCGAATTCGCCGATCAGCATGACCGCGCCCCCTTGACCATGGACCTTGGTCCAGGCTTATGAAAGATGCTCCCTTCGAGCCAGACTCGCAATTCTACTGGAGCGGACATCTAGCTTAGTCTTCTGCGCTTCCGGTGCTCACGAACCTCAAGTTCGCTCGGCTCCGGTTCTCGAAGCCGTCGCCAGCTGCCTCGCCCCAGCGATTTTCAAGCCAGGCTCTTACTCCTCGGAGCCCTTTCATGTCGAGCGATCCCCTCACCATTCCGCCGCGTTCCCTGGCCTTCGTCACCGGGGCGACCGGCCTTCTCGGCAACAACCTGGTGCGCGAACTGCTCACCGACGGCTGGCGCGTGCGCGTGCTGGTCCGCTCGCCGGTCAAGGCGATGCGGCAGTTCGCCGGCCTCGACGTGGAGATCGTCACCGGCGATATGCTCGACGTGCCGGGCTTTGCCGAGGCGCTGTCCGGTGTCGACGTCGTCTTCCACACGGCCGCCTATTTCCGCGATTCCTACAAGGGCGGCAGCCACTGGCCGGCGCTGAAGGCGGCCAACGTGGACGGCACGCGGGCGCTGCTCGCCGAGGCCCATGCCGCCGGGGTGCGGCGCTTCGTCCACGTCAGCTCGATCGCCGTGCTCCATGGCGCGCCGGGCGCGACGATCGACGAGACCATGGAGCGCCACGAGCGCGACGCCGACGACTACTATCGCAGCAAGATCCTGTCCGACCGCGAGGTGCTGGCCTTTCTCGATGCGCACCCCGATTTCTGGGCGGCCATGGTGCTGCCGGGCTGGATGCACGGGCCGGGCGACATCGGGCCGACCTCGGCCGGGCAGACGGTGCTGGACGTGGCGGCGGGGCGCCTGCCCGGCGTGCCGCCGGGGTCGTTCTCGGTGGTCGATGCGCGCGACGTGGCGCGGGCGCTGATCCTCGCCAATGCCAAGGGGCGGCGCGGCGAGCGCTACCTCGCCGCCGGGCGACACATGACCATGGCCGAACTCATTCCGCTGATCGCCGCGGCGGCGGGGGTGAAGGCGCCATCCTGGCGCATCCCGCAGGCGCTGCTCTACCTGATCGCCGCCGGCAACGAGATCTACGCCCGGCTGACCGGCAAGCCGGTGCTGTTGAGCTGGGCCGTGGCGTGCTCCATGGCGCGGGAGGCCGACCGCACGCGCTTCGACCCCGGCAAGAGCCAGCGCGAACTCGGCCTCACCTTCCGCCCGCTGGCCGAGACGCTGGCCGACGAGGTGGCGTGGTTCCGGGCGAACGGGGGTCTCACCCCCTGACGTAGCGGCGGATCGTCTCCACCTCGGCGGTGAGCGCGGCGGAGCGGGCCGCGACGCCGAGGCGGGCGAACTCGGCGGCTGCTGCCGTGCGGTCGTCCATCTCCCACTTGAAGATGGCGCGGATGTCGTCCTCGGTGAGGTGGCGGCGACGCGCCTCGGCGGTTCCCGCGCCGAAGGGCAGGGGGGTGGCGTCGGAGCCGGTCGCCGGCACGGCCTCGGCATTGTCGATCGCGCCGATCAGCAGCCGAAGCAGCGACGTTTCCGCCTTGTCGCGCCGCTTCATGGCGACGACGAGGTCGCGGCGCAGGTCGGCCTTCATGGTGTCGGCCGGGGTGGTGGGGGTGATGTCCGTCATATCCATATTGCTCCTTATCGTTCCCTGATATATAGAAAATGAAGAACAATAAGGAGTCAACAGTCCATGGCGAACGCGCTGCTCACCGTCGATGAGGCCGCCGAGGCGCTGAAGTTGCACCCGAAGACGGTGCTGCGCCACATCCGCGAGGGGCGGCTCGAGGCGACGCGGATCGGCAAGGCCTATCGGATCGACCGTGTGAAACTCGACGCCTTCGCCGGCCTCGCCCAGGGGCACGTCCGCCCCGCCGCCGGCGCCCGCGCCACCGTCATCGTCGACGTGCCGGACATCACGGTCGAGGCGGCCGAGCGGCTGGCGACCTTCCTTGGCGCCGCCGCGCTGTCGGGCGACGCCGAAACGCCGCCGCTCACCATCAACACCGCCTTCGACCCCACGACCGGCGCCTTCAAGGTGGTGCTGATCGCCGCGCCGGTCGACGCGGCGCGGATGCTGGAGGTGATCGAGATGGGCCTCTCCCGCTGAGCCTGGCTCGAAACTCTACTGGGGCGGGCATATGGCTTAGTGTTCTGCGCTTCCGGTGCTCACGAACGTTTAGTTCGCTCCGCTCCGGTTCTCGAACCCGTCGCCCTCTGCCGCTCCCCAGCGAATTTCGCCTCAGGCCGCCGGAGCCCTACGATGTCCGGGAGCCTGATATGGGCCGATTGCTCTGGCTTCCTGAGGTCCTCGCCTGCGCAAGGATGACAATTTATATAAATGGAACAATGAGATATAGCGTATCGCTTGGCCTCTGAGGTCTCCCCATCCGCCAAGGCAGAACGATGCGCATCCCTGGGATGCAAGCGGCCTATCCCACTGTCCCGCTTATATGAATTGTCATCCTTGCGCAGGCGAGGACCTCGGGCAGAAGGGGGCACGGGGCTTATATAGGGCTCCCTTGGCTCACGGACCCCGATATCGACCCCTCGCTCCACCGTCGCGAGATCCTCCGCTTTCGCAGAGGAGGACAGCTTCATGGGAAGGGGAGTTTATCGGGCTCCACATCGGACGCTTTGGGGACGGCCGCACTTGTGTTGACCTTGTCAACACAATGGATCATAACGAGGCATGTCCAAGCAGCAAGCCACAGCCGACGTCAACATTCACTTGCGCGCCCGCCCGCAGGACCGGGTTCTGATCGACCGGGCCGCCGAGCTGGTGGGGGCCAATCGATCGCAGTTCATGCTGGCTTCCGCCATCAAGGAGGCCAAGGCGGTGCTGCTCGACCAGACCTCCGTCTACATGGACGCTCCGACGTTCCGCAAAACCCTCGACTGGATGGATGCCCCCGTCACACCCGAGGAGGCCGAGGGGATGAAGCGTCTGATGGCCGCGCGGACGAATTGGTCCCGTGACTGACGCGGGCTTTCCGTTCACGGCGCCGGCGCTGCTTTCTAACGATCACGACATCGGCGCCTTCCAGTCGGGTGAGTCCAGCCTCGACGACTGGCTGCGCGACCGCGCCCTTGCCAACATGGCGCTCGGCGCCAGCCGCACTTTCGTGTCGTGCCAGGGCGGAAGCCGGCGCGTCGTGGGGTTCTACGCCCTTGCCATGGGGCAAATCCTCAATCAGGAGGCCGTCGGCTCGGTTCGGCGCAACATGCCCCGCTTCATTCCGGCCGTCGTGCTCGGGCGCCTCGCCGTCGACGCGGCATGGCAGGGCAAGGGGCTTGGCGCAGCACTGCTGAAGGATGCCGTGCTCCGCGCCCTCAGGGCGGCCGGGGACGTGTCGGCCCGGCTGGTGGTGGTCCACGCCATATCGCCGGCCGCCGAAGCATTCTATTTGCGGCACGGGTTCAAGCGCCTGCCGGTCGACGCGCCGGCGCTGGCGCTGGACCTTTTGAAGCTCGCCAGGCTGTAGCCTGCCTTTTTTGCCGACACGACTTTCGTCGTAGTTGGCGGAGGGGCGGAACGGTCTGAGCCCGAGCGCACGCCGTGCGACCGGCAACAATGTAACGTGTTCATGGTCTCGATGCCGATGTTTTTCGTCGCAAGTCGAGGCGGGAGTAGACCTGCGGGGCAGTGGCAACGTTACGGGCGCCGGGCCGGTGGCGGTGGACGTCGATCCGGTCTTTCCTTCCGGGGTGGTTTTGAAAAGTCGTCGTTTTACCGCGAAACGTGTGGCCCTTCCTGAGGAATGTCCGCAGGAGTTGCAAGAAGAACTGGCGGCTTCGATAGTTTATCTATGTGCGATCATGGTTGTGTTGCCCCGTCATATGCATGCCACAGATATTATAGTTTCTATGCTTTGATGGTCGGCTCGCTGTTCTAGATTTGGAAAACCGATTTCCGTTACGAGTTTCTCCAGTTTTTACTTAAGGAACTGTTCAGCAAGTTTGCCCTACGCATTCCATAAGTTGCTTATGGGAGGGCAAAATGAGCAAGTTTCTGAGTCGTTTCAGCCTGGGAACTGTGCTGGGCTTCTTCACGCTCCTCATCTGCGTCGCGGTCATCGGCCTCAGCGCCAGGCAGATGCTCGCCAGCCATTCGTCGTGGCAGACGGCGCGCTCCGTCACCGCGCTGACCAACCAGGACGTTGCCGTGTTCAACGTGCTGCAGGCGCTGCGCTACGAGCGCGTCGATACCGACACCATGCTGCGTCTTTCGGCCGACAAGGCCGGGGCGCTGGTCAAGAGCGTGGCCGACTATCGCGCCACCGTGGACGCCAACATGGCCAAGGTGGCCGCCGCGCGGCTTGACGATTTCCCGGCCTGGGCCGAGACGGCCAAGGCGATCGACAATGGCTACCGGACCATCCAGGCGCTGCGCGCTTCGGCCGACGCCAACCTCGGCAGGGCGCCGGAGGCGCGCGACACCGCGCTGCTGGGCAGCTACATGAAGGACACGGCCGGCGTCCTGACCGTGTTTGAAACCGCTTCCAAACAGCTCGACGGCGAGATCCGCCGCCGCGACGCGGCGAGCGGCGAGCTGCTCCTGACCAAGCAGATGGCCTGGAACGCCCGCTCTCTCTCCGGCACGCCGGCCGTGCTGTTGCAGGGCGCGCTGGCCGACGGGCGGCAACTGACGCCGGCCGAGGCGCGCGCCATCGTTGCCGGGCGGGCGCAGGCCGACATCGCCTGGGCCAGCATGAAGGAAATGGCCAAGACGCAGGATCTCGGCCCGGCCTTCGAGGCCGCCGTGAAGACAGCCGACGCGACCTATTTCTCCGGCGCCTTCAACGACGCCTACCTGAAGGCGCTCGACGATCTCTCCGTGGGCGACAAGACCGACCTGACCTTCGACGCCTTCAAGGGCGAGATTCCCGACGCCCTGGCCAACGTCGCCGCCGTGTCGAGCGCCGTGCTCGACGTGGCCCTTGCCCGCACCGAGGCGGTGGCGAGCCGCCAGCAGGGCCTCTTCATCGCCTACGCCGCGCTGATGGCGCTGGCGATGGCGCTGTCGCTGGTGAGCTACCTCGTGGTGCGCCGGCACGTCGTCGGCCCGCTCGACGCCATGACGCGGGCGATGTCGCGCCTCGCCGACAACGACCTCTCCATCGAGGTGCCCGGCGCCGGCCGTGGCGACGAGATCGGCGCCATGTCCTCGGCGGTGGGCTTCTTCAAGGACAAGCTCGCCCACAACCGCCAGCTGGAAGAGGAGGTCGCCGCCGAGAAGGCCAAGGTGGAGGGCGAACGCCGCCGCGTCATGTCGGAAATGGCCGACGACTTCGAGGCGGCCGTCGGCTCCGTGGTGGGCGCCGTCTCCACCGCCTCCCACCAGCTTCAGGGCGCCGCAGAGACCATGTCGGCCAGCGCCGAGGAGACGACGCACCAGTCGACGGCGGTGGCCGCCGCCGCCGAGCAGGCCTCGTCCAACGTGCAGACGGTGGCTTCGGCGGCCGAGGAACTGGCCGCTTCCGTCGGCGAGATCGGCCAGCGCGTGCAGCACTCGGCGCAGATCGCCGGCGAGGCCGCCAAGGACGCCGACACGGTGGCCGCCAAGGTGGCGCGGCTCGCCGAGGCGGCGCAGAAGATCGGCGCCGTGGTCGAGCTGATCAACAACATCGCCGGCCAGACCAACCTTCTGGCGCTGAACGCCACCATCGAGGCGGCGCGGGCGGGCGAGGCCGGCAAGGGCTTCGCCGTGGTGGCCGCCGAGGTGAAGAACCTCGCCGACCAGACGGCGCGGGCCACCAGCGAGATCGCCCGGCAGATCGAGGAGATCCAGGGCTCGACCATGGAATCGGCCTCGGCCATCGGCACCATCACCACCACCATCCGGGAGATGAACGACATCGCCATGGCCATCGCCTCGGCCGTGGAGGAGCAGGGCGTTTCCACCAACGAGATCGCCCGCAACGTCCAGCAGGCCTCGGCCGGCACCAGCGAGGTGTCCGCCAACATCGTCGGCGTGACGCAGGCCGCCTCCGAAAGCGCCGCCGCCTCCACCCAGGTGCTGGCCTCGGCCTCCGAGTTGAGCCGGCAGTCGGCGCGGCTGGGCGAGGAAGTGGGGAAGTTCCTCACCACCGTCCGGGCGGCCTGACCGAAATTCTACTGGGGCGGGTATAGGGCTTAGTGTTCTGCGCTTCCGGTGCTCACGGACAGGAAGTCCGCTCCGCTCCGGTTCTCGAACCCGTCGCCCTCTACCGCGCCCCAGCGAATTTCGCCTCAGGCCGCAGGAGCCCTATGAGTTGGGGAGCGTGATAGTGGCCGATTGCTCCACCTTCCTGAGGTCCTCGCCTGCGCAAGGATGACAAATTATATAAATGGGGCAATGGGATAGAGCGTTTCGCCTAACCGCTCGGGTTTTCTCCCCCGTATAAGGCAGCTCGGTGCGCTTTCCATGGTGGCGCGCGGCTTATCCAGCTGATTCCTATATATAAATTGTCATCCTTGCGCAGGCGAGGACCTCAGGCAGAAAGGGGCGTGGGGCTTCTATAGGGCGTCCCATGATGAAGGGCGCCCGATATCGGCGGCTCGCTCTACCTTCCTGAGGTCCTGCGCCTTCGCCACTGCTGTCCGGTTTAAATCGCCAACCCAGGGAGAAGCATCTGCCTTGGATCGCTTACGGGCGGTTTGGGTGGTGTTTTGAGATGGCAAATG
>NZ_JAMDLI010000006.1:332872-347610 GCF_023721815.1 Pleomorphomonas sp. JP5 | reverse complement strand
TCTGCTCTTCGCTGAAACGACTGCGCTTCATGTCCTGGTCCTCTCGATGGGCCAGAACGAACTTCAAACCGGATTAGGCTCAAGGGGCAACGTCAAGCCGCAAGCGCTGCAGGAACGCTCGAAAAGCAAGGGCGGACCCGATAAACGTCCGAAAATGCACGGAAATCTGGCAGAGCAACCGCATCGAACCTTGTCATCACCTCAAGATGAAGCAAGGTGCTACGTGTTTTGGCGGAACCGTCCGCCCTGCCCAACGTTTCCTTCACGGTTCCCAAAACCGAAACATCAACGGGACGCGAAGGGAGACTGTCATGAGTTCCACCACCGACAAGATCAAGGGTCATACCAACGAAGTCGTCGGCAAGGCCAAGCGGGCCGCTGGCGAGGCACTTGACGATCCCGAGCTGAAGGTCGAAGGCGACGTCCAGGAGGCCAAGGGTGAAGCCCAGAAGGCCGTAGGCAAGGGCAAGGAGGCCCTTAAGGATCTGATCGACAAGGCCTGACCGGCCTTGTCTCGCGGTTCCAAGACGCTGTCGGTCCCATTGGAGCGGCAGCGTCTTTTTGGGTCAACGTCTGGGCGCAAGGTGACGCTCCTGTCCTCGAGGCTGCAAATGGTCCAGAGAACGCTGTTGCAGGCATTTCATTGGTACTACCCCGGCGGAGGCCATCTCTGGCCTTTTCTCGAAGAGAAGGCGGCGTCCCTCGCCGAAATGGGCATTACCGATGTCTGGCTGCCGCCCGTCTACAAGGGCGCCATGGGCAGTCAGTCCGTCGGTTACGATGTCTACGATCTCTTCGATCTTGGCGAGTTCGACCAGAAGGGTGGCACGGCGACAAAGTATGGCGATCGGGCTTCTCTGGAGCGCGCCGTTCACGCCCTTGAGGCAAAGGGCATCGGCGTCATCTACGACGTGGTGTTCAATCACAAGATGGGCGCCGACGAAGCCGAGAGGGTCCGGGTGCATCGCGTCAATCCTGACGACCGCGAAGAAATCGATCCCGCGACTTTCGAGGCCACCGTTCTTACGCGCTTCACCTTTCCAGGACGGCAGGGACGCTACTCGGAGTTCATTTGGGATGCCAAGTGTTTCAGTGGGGTCGATCGCATCGAGGATCCTGTAGAAGACGGCGTCTTCAAGCTCGTCAATGAACATGGCGACGGCTGGAACGTCGAGGTCGATGAGGAGTTCGGCAATTTCGACTACCTGATGGGGTCGGACGTAGAGTTTCGCAACAAGGCCGTCTACGAGGAGCTGAAGCACTGGGGGCGCTGGCTGATGGGCGAGCTGCCCTGCGCCGGCTTTCGCCTTGATGCCGTCAAGCATATCCCCGCCTGGTTTTTCCGGGACTGGATCGAGTCCATGCGCGAAAGCGCCGGTAAGGATCTGTTCGTTGTTGCCGAGTACTGGCACGCGGATCTGGAGGCGCTTCGTGCCTATCTGGATCTCGTCGATCGCCAGTTGATGCTGTTCGACGTGGCGCTGCACTACAACTTCCACAATGCGTCGAAAGGTGGCTCGGATTACGATCTCCGCACCTTGTTCGACAATACGTTGGTTGGCTCAATGCCTGAGCATGCCGTGACGCTTGTTGACAACCACGACACCCAGCCGTTGCAATCGCTGGAAGCTCCGGTGGAGCCTTGGTTCAAGCCGCTCGCTTACGCCCTTATTCTGCTCCGGGAGCAGGGTGTACCGTGCGTGTTCCACCCGGATCTTTACGGTGCGACCTATACCGACAAAGGCAGTGACGGCGAGGACCACGAGATCGAGATGCCAGCCATCGCCTGCCTCCCGCTCCTGACCAAAGCGCGCCAGCGCTTCGCTCACGGCCCTCAGACCGATATGTTCGACAAGCCGGACTGTGTCGCCTTCGTTCGTCACGGGACAGCGGAGGCTCCTGGCTGCGTCGTCGTGATGACAAACTCCACCGAGACCGCCAAGACCATCGACCTCGGCCAGGAGGCTGGGGGTGTCGCCTTTCGCGATTTCCTGGGACATCGCGACGACGAGGTGACGACCGACGATGCCGGGTGTGCGAGCTTTCCGGTGAATGACCGCAGCGTCAGTGTCTGGGTACGATGCGATGCGCTAGGCTAGCCAACGGCAGTCAGCGTCGGATCCGATCCTCAAGGGAGGACAATCAAATGAGTCTCGAAACGCCAGCGCCGCGGTCGATGGGAAAAGTGTATGCGGCTTTTGCCGCTGTGACGCCGGTCGCCGCAGCTGCCGTCATTGGCAACTTCGCAACCTTGCCCAACATAGCCCCATGGTACGAAGGGCTCGTCAAGCCACCCTTCAATCCGCCCAACGGGGTCTTCGGCCCGGTTTGGACCCTGCTCTATGTCCTCATGGCCTGGGCGTTCTATCGGATCTTGAGAGCCCATCCAGGCGCGCCGCGGCGACGGGGGATCACTCTATTTCTTGTTCAAATCACCCTCAACGCAGCATGGTCCGCCGCCTTCTTCGGCCTCCATTCTCCATCGGCGGGCCTCGTGGTGATTCTTCTGCTGGTCGGGACGATCGTAGCGGCGATTCGCGCCTTTCTGGCCGTCGACCGGATCGCCGGCGGAGCCCTCGTTCCTTATCTCGGATGGGTCTCGTTCGCGACGGTTCTCAACGTGTCGATCTGGTGGCTTAACTGACCGAGAGGATCGGCCTGCAGTTCTCGGAAGCGGACAAAACAAAAAGGCCGCCCAAAAGGCGGCCGCTTTGCAAGTCCATGACTTCTCTTCTGAAAATGGAGCGGGCGATGGGATTCGAACCCACGACCCTAACCTTGGCAAGGTTATGCTCTACCCCTGAGCTACACCCGCGCTCCGCTTTTCAGCTTGCTCCGTCGCCGGAGCGAGGCGGTATATCGCCCAAGTCGGCGGCGAATGCAACAGCCTTTTTCGACTTTTTTCGCCAGGCGCGCTTTTTTGCCGGGAAAAGGAAGCCTGTCGCACGCCAAGGCCCGGATTTTCCAACGATTTTGGCTTGCGCGATCCATGGGTTACCTGAAATATCGAAAGGTCCTGGGGCACTTGCCCGTCCGTAACGAGGTTGCCATGGCTGCGACGCGCGCAGATCTGTTCGCCTTACTCGACCGTCTGGGAATCTCCCATCAGACGATCGAGCACCCACCGCTTCCGACCGTCGAGGCGGCGATGGCCATCTGGGGCGGCATGAGCGGCGGGTTCGCCAAGAACCTGTTCGTCAAGGACAAGAAGAGCCGGCTCTTCCTGATCACGCTCAGGAAGGACGCCTCGCTCGATCTCAAGCATGTCCAGGCCGTGATCGGCGCTTCGGGGCGAGTGTCGTTCTGCTCGGCCGACCAACTGATGGAGCATTTGGGCATTCTGCCCGGTTCGGTCACGCCGCTCGGCGTTCTCAACGACACCGCCGGCGCAGTAACGGTGGTCCTTGAAAGGGCGTTGCTGGAGCTCGATCCAGTCCATGTTCATCCGCTCGAGAATACCGCGACCACGGCGCTGTCGGCCGAAGGGCTGGTCTCCTTTCTTCGTGCGACCGGCCACGAGCCGTTGATTGTCGACCTGCCGCTAGTCGCTTGAAACGGCGGCGACTGTTAAACTTGGTCTTGCCGCCCTATATAGGGCGGACGAATTCCCCTTTGCCGCCTCCTCCTGTGGGGGATCGGCGCCCAGCAGTCGAGTGAGAAGATGAGCAGCCCGACCTTCACCTTTGGCAACGGCTTTGCCCCCTCTGACGCCGCTCCGGCCCCGGCGGCCAACGACGTGATCGAGACGACGACCCGAGATTTCGCTCGCGACGTGCTCGATGCCTCGAAGGACAAGCCGGTGCTGGTGGACTTCTGGGCGGAGTGGTGCGGTCCCTGCAAGCAGCTGACGCCGGTCATCGAGAAAGTGGTGCGCGACGCCAAGGGCAAGGTGCGCCTCGTCAAGATGAACATCGACGACCATCCCGAGGTGGCGGGCCAGCTGGGGATTCAGTCGATTCCGGCTGTCATCGCCTTCGTCAAGGGGCGCGCCGTTGACGGTTTCATGGGCGCCCAGCCGGAGAGTCAGGTTCGGCAGTTCATCGAACGCGTCGCCGGGCCGATGGGGCCGACGGAGCAGGAAAAGCTCATTGCCGCCGGACAGGAGGCTCTGGCTGACGGCAACTCCCAGGCTGCCGCCGATGCCTTCCTCGCCGTGCTCGACATGGATCCCGAGTCGCTTGTCGCCATCGCCGGCCTCGTCCGGGCACTGACGGCGGCAGGGCAGCTCGAGGACGCGCGCACCGTGCTTGCCCGCGTACCCGATCTGAAATCCGGCGATGCGGCCATCGCCGGCGCGCGTGCCGAGCTGGAACTGGCCGAGCGGGCCGCCAGCGTGGGCGATACAGACGCTCTCTCGGCCGCCGTGGCCGCCAACCCCGCCGACCATCAGGCTCGGTTCGAGCTGGCCGAGGCGCTGGCTGCCAAGGGCGACCGGCAGGCGGCAGTCGACCAGTTGATCGAGATCGTCCGGCGAGAGCGCGCCTGGAACGAAGAAGCGGCGCGCAAGCAGCTGGTCAAGTTCTTCGAAGCCTGGGGCATGACCGACCCCATGACGCTCTACGGACGGCGCAAGCTGTCCTCGGTTCTGTTCTCCTGATCAACGAAAGGCATTCGATGCAAGTCGGCAACGCAAGCTATGTCGGTCCCGCCGATCTCCCCGGCGAGCTGCCACTCTTCCCTCTGAAGGGCGTGCTTCTGTTGCCGCGCGGTCTGCTGCCGCTCATCGTGTTCGAACCGCGTTATCTCGCCATGGTCGACGCTGCGCTGGCCGGCGATCGACTGATCGGTATCATCCAGCCGCGCTTCGATGCCGACGAGAGCATCGAGGAAGGCTCGGCGCCGCTCTGCGAGGTCGGGACCGTTGGTCGAATCACGGCGATCGCCGAAACCGGTGACGGCCGCTATCAGGTGACGCTGACCGGCGTCTGTCGGTTTCACCTGATGGGTGAGGTTCCTGCCGATCTACCCTATCGCGTAGGCCAGGTCGCCTGCGATTTCCCCGTCGATTTCGAGCCGCGAACCGGCGAGGATGACGTGAATCGCACAGCCTTCCTTGAGGTCTTCGAGGCCTTTCTCGACGCCAACGAGATGGAGGCGGACTGGGATGCCGTCGAGAAGGCATCGACCGAGGCGTTGATCAACACGCTGTCGATGATGAGTCCTTATGGCCCGGCCGAGAAGCAGGCGCTGCTTGAGGCGCCCGATTTGAAGACGAGAGCTGAGACGTTGATCGCCATAACGGAGATCGCGCTGGCGCGCGCTGCCGATGGCGCCCCGACCACTTTCAACTGAGGACGCCGAAATGCCGGAGAACGACGGCCGACGGACTGGCGAGGTCGATCCCAAGCTCCTCGAGATCCTCGTCTGCCCGCTCACCAAGGCAACGCTGGAGTGGTATCCTGAGCGCCGGGAGCTGGTATCGCGACCCGCCCGGCTTGCCTATCCCGTGCGAGATGGCGTGCCGATCATGCTCCCCGACGAGGCGCGAGCGCTCGACCCCGACGAGTGAAGTTCGTTTTCAGGCAGGCAGGCCGCAGATCGTCCTCAGACGGGACTCCGCTTCAGCATCGGCATTCGACAGACGGATGGTCTTGAGGCGAGCCGTTGAGCCGGACACGACCGCGGCGGCCGATTTGGGTAGGCCGGCGGTCGTGGCCATGAGCGCCGCCAAGGCGGCGTTGGCCTTGCCGTCCTCCGGCACCGCCTTGACTCTTGCCGCCACCACAGTCCGTCCGTCCGACAACGCCTTCACGCCATCGATGCGATCGGCGCCGCCGCGCGGCGTCAGGCGCACCTCGATGAGGAGGTTGGCGCCATCGCGCCGGATCGGGGCGTCGGCCATCGAACTAGAAGACGTAAGGATAGATGTAGCGGATGATGATCTGCTGCAGAAGGATGATACCGAACCAGAGCACGAGGAATGACAGGTCCAGCCCGCCCGTGTTCGGCATGAAGCGCCGGATCGGGCGCAGCAGGGGCTCGGTCATCGTGTAGAGAAAGCCGGCGATCGCGGCCACCACCTGGTTGCGCAGATTGACGACATTGAAGGCGACGAGCCAGGACATGATCGCCGAGGCGATCAGGATGTACATGTATAGGCTGAGTACCTGGAGGAGAACGTAGAGAACGGCCTGCATGAAAGGGTCTTTCGCGTCACGGGTTTTCCGAGATGTAGCCATGACGCGATGGAGCCGCAAGGCCGCTTTACGGCACCAACGTTCGATGATCGTCCGAGTTGGTAAAGGATCGTGGCCGCCCTGGCGCCGAGGGCGACCCATGGGTGGTGGACTGTCGCTTTCCGGGCGAGTCCTGCGGGCCCGAGTTTCTCCCATTGTCTCGACCGGAAAGGGTGTTGGGAAAGGCTTGACAGCCTCGGCCCCTCACCCTAAAAGCGGCTCACCCGACGCCGGGTTCGCGGCCGAAAAGCCGTGCCGGATGGGGCTGTAGCTCAGATGGGAGAGCGCTGCAATCGCACTGCAGAGGTCAGGGGTTCGATTCCCCTCAGCTCCACCAAATCATCCCCCAAGAGGATGATTACTAGGTGAATCAAGAAAATCAGATGCTTACGATCGCCTGCTGGTCGCTAGCTTGGCGTACACAGCGGCACGAAGCAAGTGTCGGACACTCATTTATCCGATGAGGCGCGGCGAAGTTTGGGTCTGCCTTCGCCGGGTACCTGTGCGTCTTGAGATGATCCGCCTTCTTTTATTTGCGAAGGCCACGATCGGGGTCCTGCTGATATTCGGACTCGGCAATCTCGATCGTCTTGGAATTGATGATGCGGCTCGACAAGGCAAGCGCCACGGCGCGCGAGCGGCTGTTGAATACGGCGCGTCCATCGGGCATCAGCGGGAGCGAGGTTAGGCCGAGCTTGGCATAGAGCTGCTGCAGCCGTCCCTGGACGGATCGCATCGACATGTTGCGGCGGGCGGCGATCGCCTGATCGGTCAGGCCGATGGAGATGTCGAGCAGGATCTCGTACTCGACTTCCGTCAGTTCGTCAGAACCTTTCTGCCCGCGCTTCTGAAGGCCGCGCACTTCGCGGTCGATGATGTTCTGTCCCTCGACGAACACGCACTGGATCGCTCGCCGCAACCGATCTTTGGACGCCGTCTTCAGAAGATAGCCATAGGTGGCGCCGGCCGGTACGATGCGAGCGACGCCGCGCACGTAGGCCTCGTCGGCATAGTTGGACCAGAAGATGATTGGCATGGCCGGGTTCTCTGCCCAGATTGCCTTGGCGGCCTGGACGCCGGTCTTCTTGGGCATCTGCAAGTCGAGGATGGCGCCCTTGAGCTCATGCTCATGAGCGAGGCGGATGGCATCCTCGCCGTTCTCTGCCTCGATGACCTGCTCGCAGTCGATTTCGCCGAGCGCGATGACCTCGCGCAGAAAACCGCGATGCAGAACATCGTCCTCGGCGATCAGATAGGTGCTCATTCTGCCTCCCGGGCTCGCGCCGGCTCAGCGGGCCGGGCTAGCGGAATGGTGATGCTCAGTTGGGTGCCGACGCCCTCGGCGCCGGAAGTTACCGTCAGGTCCGCCTCGATCAGCGAGGCGCGGGTGCGCATGTTGGCAAGGCCGCCGGTGCGTTTGCCGGGCGTCTGGGGCAGGCCGCAGCCATCGTCGACGATGGTTATGCGGATGCCCGCCTCATCGGAGAACACCTGAACCTCGATGGTCGAGGCGCCGGAGTGGCGGCCGGCGTTGTTGATGGCCTCCTGAACGATGCGATAGAGCGCCACCTGCGTGTTGGAGGGCAAGGCATCGATGGCCGCGCAGCCCTCGTCCCTCAGCCGGCAGACCAGCGGCTTGGCCGAGGCGCGGGCATAACGGTCGAGCACTGCCTCGATGGCTTCGGAAAAGCCGAAGAACTGCAGCACCGAAGGGCGGGCATTGTCGATGATCACCCGGAGCTCGGTGAGGCAGTGCGAGATGTCGTCCTGGATAGGCTGCAGCTCGCTGCCCCTGAGGTTGGCCTTGCCCTCGAGGCGTTTCAGGTTGCGCGAGATGCGCGAGAGGTCGGCAAGCGTCTGGTCGTGCAGGTCCATGCCGATGGCCTGCCGGGCATTTTCCAGTTCCTCGGTGAGGTGGCGGGCGCCGATGCGGAGGCCCTCGGCGCGCGCTTCGGCCTCCACCCGCTTGATTTCGCGGCGGGCCGCCAGATCGCTCTGCTGAAGGGCGAACATGTAGGCGGCGAGGATGTCGGCGACGATCCGCGCATTGTCCAGGTCGGCTTCGCTATAGGTGTCGGGCACTTGCGTCGAGAAGGACAGCGCGCCGATGATCCTTCCCTCCACCAGCACCGGCACGTGCAGGCGTCCCCTGAGGCCGGCGTCGAAGATCGGCTTTGACCAGGCACCCTCGAAATGGAAGCGGGGGTCGGCCTGGGCGTCTGCGGTGATGATGTGGTCGATCTCGCCCATGAAAAGGGTGCGGATGGGGCTGACGGCGACCGACCGCGTGCCGCGCGACTCGATGTCCCATTCGGTGTGCAGCCCCGCCTCGTAAGTGGAGACGATGGTGCGGTCGGCATTCATCAGGGCGACGTCGATGTGGTCGTGAGGCAGGATGTCGCTCACCGCCGTCGACACCGCCTGGACGACGCACTTGAGGTCGAGCTGACCGGTGATCGACTTGAGGACCGCCATGATGCGTTGCAGATCGAACGGGGCACGACTCAGCATGGAGGCCTCTTGTCAAAACGCGTCGATTGTCGGCGCAGACATGCGGGGGCGCTAGCGCGAAAGCGCGTCAAGTTTTGCGGGTTCCCGCAAAAACGAGGTGGGACCTGCGCTGTCTCCCCCCTCTCGTCTCTGCTTCAATGACACTGAGGAAATCGCAAAGACAAGGGCCTACGTGCCAATGAGCCAGCAACGCATAACCGCGCTCGATGAGCGTCTTTGGCAGCTCGTGCTGCCAAGCAGCCCACTCGAGACACTGAGTACGGGACACCTCTGGACCGAGGGTCCGGCCTATTTCCCAACGGGCGATTTCCTCATCTGGTCGGATATTCCACGGGGCAGGATGTATCAGTGGGTTGCCGACCTGGGCGTCCGCGTCCTCGATCATGCGGCCAACAACTGCAATGGCCACACGATCGATCCCGCTGGCCGCCTTCTGGCCTGTGAACACCTGACGCGCTCGGTCGTCCGCTTCGAGCTGGACGGCCGGCGCACCGTGGTGGCCGACGCCTTCGAGGGGCGAAGGCTCAACTCGCCGAACGACGTGATCGTGGCGTCCGATGGCGGCGTCTGGTTCACCGACCCGACCTACGGCATCATGACCGACTACGAGGGCAAGCGTTCGCCTTCCGAACAGGATGGCTGCTTCGTCTATCGCGTTGATCCGGTGACCCAAAAGGTTGAGGCGAAGATCCGTTCGATGTTGAAGCCGAACGGCCTCGCCCTGTCGCTCGACGAGCGGACGCTCTATGTCGCCGACAGTTCCGCCTCCCATGACGCGGCTGGCTTCCACCACGTTATGGCGTTCCCGCTCGGAGATGGCTGGACTGTCGGAGAGGGCAAGGTGCTGATCACCGTGGAGGAAGGGGTTCCAGACGGCTTCCGCCTCGACGAATACGGCAATCTCTGGGTTTCCACGGCACGCGGCGTCGAGATCTTCGCTCCGGACGGGTGCCCGCTTGGCATCATCCATGTGCCGGAGACCGTGGCCAACGTCTGCTTCGGTGGCCCCAAGAACAACCGACTGTTCATCACGGCGTCGACATCCGTCTACGCCGTCTATACGGCGGTGCGCGGCGCCGTGCGACCCGTGCGTTGAGGAGCCTCAAGGCGAAAACGAAAGATCTAGGGAGAGAGACATGACCCAGAAAGACGATAGCGGAATGCTGGCGGATCGCCGGTCCATCCTCAAGTCCATGGCCCTCGGCTCGGCCGCCTTGACGGGCGCCGCGACCGGCCTGATGGCTGGCATCGATCCGATCACCGGCGCCATCGGCGTTTCCGCCGCGCGCGCCGACGAGCGCGTGAAGATGGCCTTCCTGCAGATCCAGCCGCACACCGTTTCGGCCGGTTGGTCCAAGGGCATCGAGGAGGTGCTGAGCACCCAGCAAACGGTCGACTACACCCAGCTCGACGGTCAGAACAAGGTCGAGGTGCAGGTCAGCCTGATGGACACGCTGATCAACAACGGCACCAAGGTGATCTTCCTGCAGCCGAGCGACAGCGTGGCGCTCGCCCCGTCGATCAAGAAGGCCAAGCGCAAGGGCATCATCGTCATCACGCTGAACATCGACGCCACCGAGGCCCATGCCGCCCACGTGGAGATGAACCACTATTATGGCGCCATGGAAATCGCCAAGACGATGGGCGACAAGATGGGCGGCAAGGGCGATGTCGCCATTCTCAATGCGCCTCCGGGAATCGTCATCCGCGATCAGCGGACCAATGGTTTCGTCGATGGTCTCAAGAAGTATCATCCTGAGATCCGCGTCGTCGCCGATCAGGTCGCCGACTGGTCGCGCAAGAAGGCGCAGGACGTGCTGTCGACCATCATCGCCGCCAATCCCAACCTGGCCGGCGTCTACGGCGTCAACGACTCGATGGCGCTCGGCGCGGTCGACGTCGCCAAGGAGAAGGGCATTCTCGACAAGATGGTCATCTTCGGCAACGACGGCGAGAAGGATGCGCTGGCCTCGATCGAGGCAGGCGAGCTGAGCGGCACGCAGTACACCGACGTGTTCCAGCAGGGGCGCTTCGCCGCCGCCGCCGCCACGGTGCTGACCTCCGGTCTCGTCAATGCCTCCGCCTTCGGCCAGCAGGGCAAGCTCCTTATGCCCTTCGTGATCGCCACCAAGGAGACGGTGGGCCAGATCCAGCCGTCTCAGCGCTGGTAAGCGGCGAGCCGCACTTTCAAGCCAGATCCGGGTGGCCTAGGCTGCCCGGGTCCGACCAGACTGAGTGCAATGCGATCGGCCGCCCGTCGGCTTCGATCACGAGCCCCGCAGCGGCCGAGAGCCTCCGCCGGGCGGCCGGCCGAGTCAAAAGCCGAACGCACCATCCGTCAGCCAAGCTGAAGCTACAACCCGATCATAGGTAAGCAATGCGTGTCCAGTCCGCATTCATCGCCGTAGTCCTGTTCTTCCTGGCAGTGCTGGCGTTCTTTTGCGCATTCGCGCCCAACTTCGCGACGGCGAGCAACTTCGAGGATCTCATGGCGGGATTCTCGTTCATTGCCATCCTCGCCATCGGTGAATCCTTCCCCATTCTTCTGCGCGGCATCGACCTGTCCGTCGGCGCCGTGCTGGCGCTCGCCGGCATGGTCGCCTTCGACATGACGCTGATGTTCGATCTGCCGGGCTATATTGCCATTCCGGCGGCGCTGATCGTGGCGACGTTGTGTGGCGCGCTCAATGGCGTGTTGATCGTCAAGTTGCGCTTGCAGCCGTTCATTGCAACGCTGTCGACGCTCGCCGCCTATCGAGGCCTCGTCTACGCCATTTCCGGGCGCCAACTGGTGCCAGGGCTGGCGACGACACCGCTCAGCGATCCCTGGATCATGGGGCTCGACACCTATTTCGACATCGGCTCGGCCACCGGCCTGTCCTCGTTCATCGAACTGCCCTGGTTCCCGCTGTCCTTCTTCATCATGATTGCGACACTGGTGGTGTTCGGCGTCCTATTGGGCCGTACCCGTTTCGGTCGCAACATCTTCACGGTCGGGGGCAATGCCGAGGCGGCCCGCCTCGCCGGGATCAACGTCGGGCGCACGATCATCATTGCCTATGCGATCTGCGGCTTCTGCGCCGGTCTCGCCGCGCTACTGATGATCGCGCGCTTGTCGACGACGACGGAATCGCTGGGGCTGGGCATGGAGATGAGCGCGATCGCCGCAGCGGTGATCGGCGGCGTCAGCCTGTCGGGCGGTATCGGCGGCCTCGCCGGTCCGGTGATCGGAACCTTCCTGCTTGGCATGGTGTTGGTCGGCCTGACGCTGCTCGGCATCTCCCAGTTCGTCCAGCAGATCCTCACCGGCGTCATTCTGCTGATCGCCGTCGGCCACGATCGCTTCCTTGCCGTTCGCCGGCAGAAGCGTCTTGCCGCCAACCTCGCCGAGGAGGCCTGAGATGTCCGCAGCAGCCAACCCGAATGCCGGCTCCGCTTCACTCGTTGAGGCGCGCGGCCTCACCAAGGTCTACGGCAACCTCACCGCCCTCAATAAAGCCGACTTTCGCGTGATGCGCGGCGAAGTGCGCGCGCTCATAGGCTCGAACGGTGCCGGCAAGTCGACGCTGATCAAGATCCTCACCGGTGCGGTGATGCCCACATCCGGCAGCGTGACGCTGGACGGCGTCGAGCTACCGCTCGGCCGCCCGGAGGAGATGATCCGCAACGGCATCGGGTGCATCTACCAGCACTCGAACATGGCGCCGGCGATGAGCGTACTCGACAACATCTTCCTTGGCCGTCAGCCGACCCGCCGCCTGGGTCTCGTCGACGTCAAGGCGCAGCGGCGCGAGGCGGAAGAACTTCTGGAGCGCTATGGCATCGATCTCGATCTCGACGCCGTGGTCGGCGAGCTGCCGACTGTGAAGCAGAAGGAAGTCGAGATCGTCAAGGCACTGGCGCTCGACGCCAAGGTGCTGTTGATGGACGAGCCCACCGGCTGGCTGGCGGCGTCCGACGTCCGACGCCTGCATGACACCATCCGTCTTCTGAAGAGCCGTGGCGTCGGCATCGTCTACATCAGCCACATGCTCGACGAGATCTTCACGGTGTGTGACACCATGACCATCATGCGCGATGGCTGTGTGATCGCCGAGGCCGACGTCGCCAACATGACGCGCGCCAAGGTGATCGAGCTGATGGTCGGGGACCGCCTTGCCCGCGAGAGCTCGGCAGCCGCCCACGAGGCTCGCCACCCATGTGGCAATGGAGAGGTTCGGCTGTCGGTCAAGGGACTGACCCGTCGCGGCATGTTCCGTGACGTCAGCTTCGATCTCTACGGCGGCGAAATCCTTTGCATTACCGGCCTCATCGGGTCCAAGCGCACCGAGCTCATGCATGCCATCTTCGGCTCGGAGCCATGCGATGCCGGCACGGTGGAGATCGACGGAAAGTCGGTCAACTTCCATTCGCCGGGTGATGCCATGGCGGGCGGCGTCGGCTTTGTGCCCGAGGACCGTCATCGCGACGGTCTGATGCTCGGCATGACGGTGACCGAAAATCTGGTCATGACCACGCTCAGGCGGTTCCGACGGCTATTTCTGCTCGACCGAAAGGGCATCGAGGCGGCTTCAAACAGATCGATCGACGACCTCAGCATCAAGCCGGCCGACGGTCGCAAGCTGGTCCGTCACCTGTCGGGCGGCAATCAGCAGAAGGTGCTCGTCGGCAAATGGCTGCGTCTTGGCCCGAAGGTGATCATCCTCGACGAGCCGACCGTTGGTGTCGACGTCGGCGCCAAGGCGGAAATCTACGCCATCCTGCGTGCCGAGCGCGATCGGGGCGCCGCCGTTCTGGTGGTCTCGTCAGACCTCGAGGAGGTGATGACCGTCGCCGACCGTATCGGCATCATGGTGTCCGGGCGACTGAGGTCGATCCATGATGCCGCCGACATGAGCATGGCCCAGGTGGTGGCCGAAATCGGAGCCGAATGATGAGCGCCCTTTCTCCCAATATTGCCACTCGTCTGGCTCCGCATGCGCTTACCCTCGCCATCGCGGCCTTCGTCGTGGTTTTCTCGATCATCGAGCCGGCTTTCCTCAAGCCGGACAATCTCGTCGGCATCGTGCGACAGGTCGCCATGGTCGGCATCATGGCGACCTGCATGACCTTCGTGATCATGACCGGCGGCATCGACCTGTCGGTCGGTCCGGTGCTGGCCCTCTCGGGCGTGGTCGCCTTTTTCGCCATGGAAGCCGGCTATCCGTTGCCGCTCGTGCTGGCTGCCGGGCTGGCGGCAGGTGTCGCGGTCGGCTTGGTCAGCGGCGCGTTGATTGCCTTCTTCGGTCTGCCGCCGATCATCGTCACGCTCGCCATGTTGTCGATCGTACGCGGTTCGGCGCTGCTGCTCGGCGGTCCCGACCTGCACAGCATCCGCGACCAGCCTGGCTTTACGTTCATCGGCACGGGCTCCATCGCCGGCATCCCCTTCTCGATCTATCTGTTCATCGCCGTCTCGCTCCTGATGATCTTCCTGCAGAAGATGACGCCGATCGGCATTTGCGTCGCCGCCATCGGCGAGAACGAACGCGCCGCCTTCCTGAGTGGCCATCGCACCCGCACTACCAAGATGTGGCTCTACGCCATCTCCGCCTTCGGAGCGGCGCTGGCCGGCATCATCCAGTCCTCGCAGGTCCATACCGCGTCGGCCACCTATGGCGAATTCGGCACCGAACTCGACGTGATCGCCTCGGTGGTGCTCGGCGGCACCAGTCTGATGGGCGGCAACGGTTCGGTTGCCAGGACGATCATCGGCGTGATGTTCCTCGGCATCATGAACAACGGGATGAACATCCTCAACGTGTCGATCGACATTCAGCTCATCGCCAAGGGAGCCATCATCGCGCTGGCCCTGGCGCTCGCCGAGCGAGGCTGACAACCGGCGAACCACCCGCGTTATGGACCGGACCGGGCAGCTCCGCCCGGTCGGCCGAATTTTGGACAAGAGGACAGCTTCCATGCGTGCTTTGAAGATCGACGGTTCTGGTCGGAGTTCGTTTCACGAGGTGGCAGAGCCTGTTGCGGGTTCGGGCGAGGTTTTGGTGGCGGTAA
>NZ_JAMDLI010000006.1:0-332772 GCF_023721815.1 Pleomorphomonas sp. JP5 | reverse complement strand
CTCCTGCTCGTGTCCAGAACGCGGCTAAACGTCTGAAGACGAGTAGAATCAATGCCATGCACCCTGTCCAGTGATTTAAACCGGACAGCAGTGGCTTTAGGCGCAGGACCTCAGGCCGGAAAGGGCGCGAGGTTGATATCGGGCGCCCGTTCCCATCAACCTGTCCTCCTCTGCGAAGGCAGAGGATCTCGGGCAGGAAGGGGCGGTGGGGGTGTATCGGCGGGCTGGCGAGAGTGGGAGCTGATATCGGCGGCTCGCTCCACCGTCCTGAGGTCCTCTGCCTTCGCAGAGGAGGACAGGAAAGGGATAGGGAACGGGTGCCTGGCATGTGTCCGCTTGCCCTCGCCCTTCGGCCCTTCCACGCTTCAAGGTGAAACTCTCCTTTCCATCAACCTGTCCTCCTCTCTCGAAGGCAGAGGATCTCGGGCAGGAAGGGGCGGGGGGGGGGATGTATGGGGTGGAGGTGTTGCATCGGGCCTTTGCGTGGTAGAGCATGCGTCGGGTCGCTCCAGACACAGGCCGGTTGCCAATGTGTTTGAGCGGCCTTGGAAAAAGCGCCCGCCGGCCAACTCGAATGGTCGCCGAGCGCATGCTCCGGCGTCTTTGGCTGGAGCCCCCGCGCGCCCTGTCGCTTGACCATGGAGTTGCCCGAGGAGACATGAGCCGGATCTTTCGAGTTTCTTTTGTCGCGGTGTGCGTCGCGGCCTGCGTGGCGCTGGTCGTCGTGCTGCAGTCAGGGACCGCGTCGGCCGGTTTGCGCGGGCCTTCGGGTCTGCCGCTGCCACGGTTTGTCAGCGTGAAGGCGATCAAGGCCCACGTCAGGCATGGCCCCGGCACGGACTATGCCGTGAAGTGGACCTTTGTCCGGCGCGACCTGCCGGTGGAGATCTACCAGGAGTATGGCAACTGGCGGCGCATCCGCGACTGGACCGGCGAGGACGGCTGGGTTTTCGCGCCGCTGCTGTCCGGCCGGCGGACGGCGCTGGTGGAGCCGTGGTCGGGCGGGGTCTCGGTGCGGCTGAGGAAGCGCCCCGACGGACCGGTGTCGGCGGTGCTGGAGCCCCGCGTCGTCGTCCGGCTGCGCGGCTGCGACGGCCGCTGGTGCGAGGTGGCGACCTCGAAGGTGTCGGGCTTCGTCAAGCAGGAGCGGCTGTGGGGCGTCTACCCCGGCGAGCGGTTCAAGTGACATGACGGGCGCGGATGAGAGCCCCGGCGGTATCGCGCTCCCTGTCACTGGCGTCCGATATGGCCGTCGTGGATCGGGCTGGAACAGTTGTGCGGTTCGAGGGCTCCCGCGAGGGGGGTAACCCTGTCCTTATTTCCAAGGTGAGTTCGCAGGATTGCGATTGCCCGGCCCATGGGGGCTGCCTAGATTGCCACCTCAGGCTGCTGACTCGGTTTGGCTCGCCCTTGTCGTAAGTCAAGGCGCTGGGCGGGATGGTTCGTCGGCGGCGATTCGAGGGGGCGCCCGGTGCGCGGGGCTGGAGGACGTTCGGGACATGTACGATTACGAGATCTGGCGGTGGCTTTTCGCGGCCTGCCTGACGGGCTTCGTCGGCGGTTACATTGCGACCCTGACCAATCGCAATCCCTGGATATGGGGCGTGGTCTGCTTCTTCACAGCGGGGCTGGGGCTCATCTTGCTGATGATCCTTGGCAAGGCGGCGGCGCCGAAGCCGCTCCCCCGCGCGGCCTGGGAGATCAACCTCGACGCAACGCCGGCACCCATCCCCGTCCGCCCCGAGCGGACCTGGTGGAACCACCTCAAGGAGATCGACGGCGACGTCAGGCAGGCGGCCGACGAGGTGGCAGAGCTGTCGGAAGACTATGAGGACGTGCTGGCCGACCAGTTCCTCACGCCGACGGACAAGAAGGACTATCTCCGCTCGCTGGTCGACGCGCTCAAGGCGCAGCATGCCGCGCTTATCGAGCAACAGGCCGGCGAGAACGAGGCGGAGCTGCCGTCGATGCAGGCCAAGCGCAAGCAGGCGCTGGAAAAGCGGGTCGACCGCTCCAGGGCGATGATGGCGGAGATCACGGCCAACGGCATGGTTTGCCGGCAGACCGGCAAGAAGGTGGCATTCATGCAGCTCTACGCCGGGCGGCAGATCGACGATCACGGCTATGCCTATCTCCGCTACGAGGACGGCACCGCCGAACTGCGGTCCGGCGACTACTTCACGCTGGCGCCGAGCGACGGGCCGTAGCCTCACACCGCTTCCGTCGGGTTTTGACCTTTCGGGTCGGAAGCTGACGGAGGCGGAAGCGCCCGACCGGGCGCCGGCCGGTCAGGCCGAGACCCGCTTGAGCCGGATGAGTCCGGATCAAGCGGAACGCGTATCGGCCCCGACGGGCGGCTTTCCCGTTTCCCATCTTGTGAGTATACGTGCATAACCGACTGTCGCGCCGGGGATCGGTGGCGCATATTATGGGTGTATTCCCAAAACGGAGTCCGGATGGCGAGACCGCAGAAGCCCCGCACCGTCAGCGACGACTTGCCCGCCAGCTATTTCAAGCCACAGGGCATTCCGATGGTCTCGCTCAGCGAGATCGTGCTGACGCTGGACGGACACGAGGCGCTGCGCCTCGTCGATGTCGAGGGGCTGGACCAGCAGGAGGCGGCTCTCAGGATGAACGTGTCGCGGTCGACGCTGTCGCGCATCCTCGGTGAGGCGCGGCGGGTGACGGCCACCGCCATCACGCGTGGGCTGGCGTTGCGCATCGAGGGCGGCGCCGTGACGCGGTCCAAGGATGGCGGCTGCGGGCACAGGCCGAAGGGCAGCTTCGTTGCGGGAGATACGCCTTTGAACCTGAAGGACGAAGACCGATCATGACCCTGCTTGCCGTTCCCTCCGACGCTCCCGGCGGCTTCGACGCCGACATTTCCGGCCACTTCGGCCACTGCGACGCCTTCTCGCTGTTCCGCATCGACAACGGCTCGGTGGTGGAAACCGCCGTGCTGCCGGCCCTGCCGCACGACAACTGCCTGGCGCCGGTGCGCCAGCTCGCCGAGCGCGGCGTGACGGCCATCGTCGCCTATGGCATGGGCGCGCGGCCGCTGTCGGGTTTCCTCGCCTCGGGCATCCAGCCGTTCTACGCCGGCGAGCACCGCAAGGTGGGCGAGGTGGTCGACGCCTTCCTCAGCCAGCAACTCCCCGCCTTCAGCGACGACCACACCTGCGCGCATCATGCGGAGGGCGAAGACTGCCACCACTGAAAGCCGGCCTGAAAATTCTACTGGGGCGGGAAGCTGGCTTAGGGCTCTGCGCTTCCGGTGCTCACGAACCTTAAGTTCGCTCCGCTCCGGTTCTCGAACCCGTCGCCAAGGGCATCCGCCCGAAAAAGTTGCAGACTTTTCGGGCCAAGCGGATGCCCAGGGATGCCTCACCCCAGCGAATTTTGAGGCCGGCTTTGGGAGCGAGCTGGATGGGAGGGTGATATGGGCTTCGGAGCCCCTTTCGGCCTGAGGTCCACCTTGCATTCGCCCGCGAATGCAAGTGGCCTGCGCCAGGATGACGGGAGGGGGATAGGGGCGGGAGCCTCTGCCGGATGGCGGAGATGCGGCGGAAGCAGGGCGCATCCCATTGTTTTATATCAATGAATTGTCATCCTGCGCGTAGGCGCAGGACCTCAGGACGAGAAATCGCGGCGGTTCGTATCGGGCTCCATGAACAGGGAGCGCGATATCGGCGTTGCGCCCCTTCCTGCCTGAGGTCCTGCGCCTACGCGCAGGATGACGATTTATATTTATGTTTCAGTTGGATGGGCCGCTTGCAAGCTCGCCGAGCGAAGCGGGTGCCGCGATGGAGGTGTCCCCTACTGCCGCGCCCGGTACGCCGCCACCAGCTTGTCGAGGAAGGTGAACAGCATCTCGTTCATGGCGGTGTAGTCGTTGGCGCGCAGGGCGGCGGGTTGCTGGACGAAGCGGTTGGTCTTGCGGGCGGCGAGGTCGGCTTCGGAGGCGGCGATGAGGAGGTCGATCACCTCGGGGGTGAATTCCATGTGGCACTGGAAGCCGTAGGCGAGCGGGCCGTAGGCGACGATCTGGCGAGGGCAACCCTCGCTAGTGGCGATCACCACGGCGTCGGGCGTCAGGCCGGGCATGTCGGAGTGCCAGTGGCCGACCTCAAGCGTGGGGCCGAAGTGGGCGAAGAGGTCGTGGGCGCGGCCGGCCGGCGTCAGCGTGATGGGGAACTTGCCGATTTCCGTTTCCGGGCTGCGTTCGCAGGGCGCGCCAAGCGCCTCGCCCATCAGCTGCGAGCCGAGGCAGACGCCGACGACGACCTTGCCGGCGGCGATCGCCCGGGCGATCAGCGCCTGCTCGGCCGGGCTGTCGAAATGGGGGCATTCCTCGACCGTGGTGGCGGGCGACTGCGGGCCGCCCATCACCGCCAGCATGTCGAAGCCGTCGACGGAGGTTGGTAGCGGCTCGCCGAGATAGACGCGGGAGTAGGCCACGCTGTGGCCGCGGCCCGCCGCCCAGGTTTCATAGGCGCCGGGCGCCTCGAAGGCTTCGTGGACGACGATGTGAATGCGCATGGCTGGGGCTCCTGTCGGCTGGGCGGCGACTTTATCGGAGGAAACCGGGCGAACGGAAGCCCCGACGCGGAAGTGTCACACTTGTAACGAGGCGTATCGCCCGACCGTTTGGCGCGACGGCCCGTTACAAAACATCGGTATATTCGCGATTGCCAAAATAATGGTATGGGTAAACATGCCGTTGCCAGGGCAACTCCAGCGAGCGTGGAACGCGTTTTCGCCTCCGGACTTGCGCGGCGCTTGGCATGGGGTTGGAGGCGATGATGAGCGAGATGACGAACGGCCGGCAGTTCAGCTGGCGGGCCATGACTTCGATGATGACGACCGGCGGCTTCCTGATCATGGGCGTCACCGGCTTGATGCTGTTCGCAACGCCCGAGGGGCGGCTCGCCTACTGGGTCGACTGGTCTCTGGGCGGGCTGACCAAGGAAGAGTGGGGGGCGATCCACGTCACCTCCAGCCTGTTGTTCCTGATCGCCGGCTTCATCCACCTGTGGTTCAACTGGCGGCAGTTCGTGGCCTACCTGCGCCACCGCTTCCAGCAGAAGGTGTCGATCCGGCCCGAGGCGCCGGTGGCGACCGCCTTCCTGGCGCTGCTGGTGGCGGGAACGCTGTGGGGCGTGCCGCCCTTCACCTGGGTGCTCGACCTGAGCACTGCCATCAAGGCGTCTTGGTCGGTGGACGCCAGCATGGAGCCGCCGTTCGGCCACGCCGAGGAGGTCACGCTGGACACCATGGCGCTGCGCACGGCGACGCCGGTGGGCGCCATCGTCGGCGCTATCCGCGAGGCCGGCTACACGGTGGAGACGACGGCCGACACGCTGCGGCGCGTGGCCGACCGCAATGGCGTCAGCCCGGCCGAGATCTGGGTTGAGGTGATCAAGCGCGTGCCGTCGGTGGTGCCGGCGCCCATCGACGCCAGCGCCGCCTGGACGCCCGAGCTGGTCGACCAGCGCTTCGAGGGCGCGGGCTTCGGCGCCAAGACGATCGAGCAGGTGGCGACCGAGCTGGCGCTTCCCACCGACGAGGTGATGGCGCGCCTCAAGGCGGCCGGCATCGACGCAGCGCCCGGCGACCGGCTGAAGGCCGCCGCCGAGGACGCCAAGGCGACGCCGACGGAGCTTCTGAAGGTGATCCTGGTGCCGGGCTTCAAGCTGCCGGAGTGAAAAGTGACGGCGCGCCGCTCGGAACCGGGTGGCGCGCCGGCCGTTGTCCGGTCAGCGCCGGACGTCCTGCCCGGCGTGGCTTGCAGAAGGGCGGCGCTGCCGCCAGAGACGACATGCTGTGTTGCTCCCGCCGGAACGGGCCCCTCTGCCGGGCCATGAAGATCGCCATCCTCTGGACCGCCGTGGCGCTGGTCGCCGCGCCGGTCGTCGGCCGGATCATCGACGAACAGGGGAAGTAGGTTTGCGCGGGGGGCGCTCCTGTGCGCATATTGGCTACGGATGATCCTTTGAAGGTCTTCGATGTCCGCTCGACACCCCCATCGCAAGGCAACCGGTCTGTCGCTCGCCGCCGAGCAATGGCGGCGCGATAACGCCGATGCCATCGCCAGCTCAAACCGCTGGGTGGAAGAGAACGGCCTGCCGCTCGGGCGCTTTGGGCAGCACCTTCGCCGAGCGGGAGAGGTGGCGACCGATACTTGCCATTTGCCCCATTCTGCCTGACGTCGCAGAGGACTCTATCAGTCTCCTTGAACAAGGGAGCCTGATATCGGCTTCGATGCCTCTTTCTGCCTGAGGTCCTGGCCTTCGCCAGGATGACAGTTAATTGATATGAAACAGGGAGATAAGCGGCACCCTCACCGCTGCCCGAGCTCCAGCGAAGCTCCCGCCCCTATCCCTCTCCTGTCATCCTGGCGAAGGCCAGGACCTCAGGACGAGAAATCTCGGCGGGTTCTATCAGGCTCTATGAACAGGGACGCGTGATATCGGCGTCGCTCCCCCCTCACCGCCGCATCTCACGCGCCCAGCGGCCGGGCGAGGTGCCCATCAGTTTGCGGAAGGCGCGGGTGAGGTGGCTTTGGTCGGCGAAGCCGGCGGTGGCCGCTGCCTCGGCGATGGCGACGCCGGAGAGGATCAGCCGCCGGGCGAGGCGCAGGCGGGCTTCCAGCCGGTGTTCGGCCGGCGTCAGGCCGTAGGCGCGGCGATAGAGCCGGTGCAGGTGGAAGGGCGACAGGCCGGCAAGGCGGCCAAGCGCCCGGAGGTCGACATCCTCGTCGAGCCGTTCGCCGGCAAGACGCCGGGCGGCGCGCAGCGGCCGGGGCATCGGGCCGGGCTGGGCTGTGCGTGGAGCGAGGCGATCGGTTTCCATGAGGAGGGCGGGGACGAGATCCGTCGCGTTGGGGCGGCCTGATTCCGCCGCATCGAACAGGGCGTCGAAGGCGGTGCGCCAGCTGGAGTCCCGGATGATGGCGGCCCGCCAGGGCGGCAGGTTGCCCGGCGAAAGGGCGACGACGCGATGACTGCCCTCGGCGCTGGCGGCGAAGGCGTGCGCCGTGTCGGGCGGGATGACGAAGCCATCGCCGGGTTCGAGGCGATGTGGACCGTCGGGGAGGACGATGTGGCGCGTGCCGGCATCGACGAGGCCGAGGATCAGCGACAGGTGGGCGTGCATCGGCGTTTCGGCGACGGCGCCGTCCACCCGCACCGTCTCGACCGCGCCGGTGCCGTCGCGCCCGTGATGAACCTCGCCCGCCACGGCTGTCCTCAGTTGATGTCGTCAGTTGATCGCCGGCGCGAACAGCGCCATCAGCGTCATACCAGCCTCGCCGGCCCGGATCGAGTGTAGGGTGGCGGGCGGGATGATCATCAAGGCCCCCTCGGCGTAGTCGACGGCTCGCCCGGCGAGATCGGCGACGCCCCGGCCGGCGACGACGAAATGCTGCTCGACCTCGCTGTCGTGCTTGTGCGGCAGCATGGCGCCACCGGGGGCGATGCGCACCATCAGCGTCGAGAAGGCGCCGCCGGTGGCCGCGCCCCGGACAAGCGGCTTCAGCTCGACGCCGGGAAACGACGGATGCGCCGTCCACCCCTCGCCGGCAGCGCCGGGCGCGGCGCGGTTGCCCTCGGCCATTGTTTCCAGAAGCGTCTTCATGATCCGGCCTTTCGCGTTCGGAGGCGTGGGCGCCTCGCGGTTGATGCGGGGAGGATGGCAGGGGCGGGCGGCGGCGGATTGGACGATGTTGCTGTTTTGGGGGGACGCTTGTCGGTGCATTCCGCGCCCGGGAGTGCTACTGGAGGTTGACAATCCGAACCGCGATCCCGATGGCGGGCATCAAGAGGGCGGCAAATGAAGAGCTTCGGCCTGACGGTGCTGACCTACCTTTTCCTGTCGGTGTTGCTCTGCGGCGGGCCGTTGATGCCGATTGCGCTCCTGACGCTCTATCGCGACCATCTGGGAGCGCCGGGCTGGATTTTGTTGGTCGCCGCCGCTGCCGCTATCGCCGTCGTCGCCAGCCGTGCCGCCGGGCGCCGTCTCGCGACGCAACGCTTTGCGCTGCCGATGTTCGTCGCCTTCTGGATGCTGCTGTCGGCGGGGCTGGTCGGCGGTTATGCGACGGCCTTGCGGGCGGTGGAGGTGGCGCGGTTCAAGCCGGACAGCTACGTTGCCAGCTGGTTCGTCAGCTCCCTTCAAAACGCCCCGGCCGACTTCCAGTTCTTCGTCCACGCCGCCGCCATGAAGGACTGCAAGCCCTATGCGTGGAGCTACCGCGAGATGGCCTTCTACGAACTGTCGCCGACGACCGTGGTCAACCTCGGGGCGTTTCCGCGTGAATGGCTGGAGCCTTGCGGCATCCGCAGGTGGTGGTGAGTGGCTTGGGTGGATGGCGACGCGGCATGGTGTTTCGCGGGGTCGCTACCCAAGGCTTCTTTGCGCAGTGTCTCCTCGATCCGCGACAAGTCGGATGAGCGCATCGAGGCGATTGTCTTCGGGGTTGGGACAGTTCAGGTCTTCAGCGACGCTTTCGGCGCGAGCGATGATTTCCGCGCCGAGCTCGCCGACCCGGCGCCGCACCAGCGGCCAACCCACGCCGGCCTCTCTGGCAAAGGCCTTCCAGCCATCGGCATCCATGTTCTGAAGCGTCGCCCTCTTGCCGAACCGCATGGCCATGTTGGGGGCAAGCTCGGGATAGGCGATCGTCGACAGGAGATCGTAGAGCGGGGCCAGCCTCGGCCCCTCCTCGCCATAGAGGATCGAGACGTTCTTTCCGTGCGCGTCGGCATTGCCGGCGATCAGGTTGAAGATGGCGGCATCCAGCAGCTTGAGCACGTCGACGGCGGGCCTTGACGAGACGCGCCGGACGAGATCGAAACAGTCCTTGAACGTGGGGCCGCCTTCGCTGGCGTATTTGGTTTCCGGCGGCACGCCGAGCGCTTGACAGAAGTCCTCCTGATGAAGGCGGCGTACGATGCCGTTCGTGTCGCGACGGCGGTCATATCGCCCGACCAGGAGGAACGGGCGGCGCTCTGCGGATCTGAGTTCGACCGGCGCGACATCCAGCCCCACGGCGGCCGCCAGTCGCATCACGAAGGCTTCGTTCTCGGCCGTTCCCGGAAAGCGCGCGATCGGCGGCTTCAGAATGTGCGTGGTGGGCTGGCCGGGCAAAGGCAGAGCGACTTGCCCATTGACCAGAACGACGGGCACCTTGGACTGCGCACCGGCCAGAGACAGGCGAAGCCCCTCCTGACCGGCCAGGAGCGGGCGCACCGGCAGGGCGTCCAGAACGCGGAGAATGCCCGCCTCGTCGAGTGGCTCGGGCTGCCGACTGGCCGAAATGTCCGGCTCGGAGGGCGCCTCGCCGGGCGGCAGAAGCTGTAGTGCGCCGGCAACATCGCCGCCCAGGCGATCGAGCAACGCGAAGTCATTGGCGGGCGAAACTCCCAGCGCTTGCGCGGCGGCGGTGCGCTGCCCCTCTTCCGGCAGCAGACCGCCGAAGAAGGGGCGGCATTCCCGCCGACCGAACGGATCTGCGCGCAAGGGCAGCGACGCGGACAGCGGGCGCGGCTCGACGCCTTCCAGCCACGAAGGGGCATAGGCAAAGGCGATGTCGCCATGCCGATCCTGCGTGAGTTGGCCGACGACCTGCCCGTCCCACCAGACAATGAGGCGCTTGTCCGTCATCGTGCACACTCGCCAGGCGGCTGGATGTCCACCGCGCAGCCAAGCGCTTGCAACACCTGAAGCACCTTGCCGATCTGCGCCGTCGGCTTGCCGGCCTCAAGATCGACGATGAACCGCAGCCCGACGCCGGAGGCGCCCGCAAGCTCGTCCTGCCGCAAGTCTTGCGCCTTGCGGGTTGCGCGGACGATGTCGCCGATCTCGGCAGAGCTGAGGACGCGTTTGGACATGTTCTTTCCCGAGCGGGAAAATAGCCCAGAATCCTGGCGCCTGTCCAGTGAATATTCCCGAGCGGGAAATTTGCTTGAATGAGCACTGGGCGATCGTGAAAATTTCCCGATCGGGAAATCAGGCAGGTGCCGGACGTCGGCTCTTTGTGCCTGCGTCACCGCTCCGGGTGGTGTCCGACTCTTCGTTCCCGCTACCCCCGCAGCGCAACGAAGCGCACCCCACGGTCGGCTTGATGGAACCGGCAGGGCCTCTCCGGAATTTGCTTAGGGTGGATCGATATTTCTCGCGGGGGATTTCTCTCCGCGCCCCTCAAGCCTAGGAGCCACACATGACGCTCGGCACAATCCTGATCATCGTCCTCATTCTTGTCCTGCTCGGCGCGCTGCCGACCTGGCCCTATTCCTCGCGCTGGGGCTATGGCCCGTCGGGCGGCCTCGGCCTGATATTGCTGATCCTCGTCATCCTGATGCTGATGGGCAGAATCTAGACTCTGCTGGGCTGGACATCACTGGCATTCGTCTGATCCGAAAAGTCTGCAACTTTTCGGGCGAATGCCTTGGCTTAGTCTTCTGCGCTTCCGGTGCTCACGGGCCTCAAGCCCGCTCCGCTTCGGTTCTCGAAGCCGTCGCCAGCTGCCTCACCCCAGCGAGTCTAGCTTGAACCTGATACGCCGCCGCGATGGAGGACCGTCGCGGCGGCTTCTCGTTTCTGCCCGCCCGCCACCGCGCAAACCACCGCCTGCCTAGAGTGCGGCACGGTTTTCGAGGTGGTTCATGGCATCGACGGTTTCTATCTGCAATCTGGCTCTCGGCCACCTCGGGGCCGACAAGATCGACGCTCTCAGCGAGGCGAGCAGCGAGGCGCGGGCGTGCAATCGGTTTTATGGGCAGACGCTGGATGCGTTGCTCGCCGCCGGTCCGCCCTGGCGCTTTGCCCGTCACGCGGTGGTGCTGGCCGAGGTGACGCGCACGGCGGAACAGCCGGCCAGCCTCGGGCGCTGGGCGCATGCCTACGCGCTGCCGGGCGACCTGATCCGGGTGCGCGAGGTGCGGCCGGCCGATGGCGCGGTGGCCGACGGCCCTTGCCCTTACGAACTCTCCGGCGACCGGCTTCATGCCGACATCTCGCCGGCCGTGCTGCACTACATCCGCCGGATCGACGACCCCAGCAAGTTCACGCCGCTGTTCGTCGAGGCGCTGTCGTGGCACCTCGCGGCGCGGCTGGCCATGCCGCTCACGCGCGACCCCGGCCAGCGGCAGGCGGCCTTCCAGATGGCGCTGCAGACGCAGGCGGCCGCCAGCGCCGCCGACGCCAACGACGAGCCGCAGAGCGGCAGCTTCGTTTCCGACTACGAGCGGGTGCGCCAATGACGCTCCGGGCCTATCAGCCGGCCTTCGTGGGCGGCGAGCTGTCGCCGGCCCTGTGGGCGCGCGTCGACACCAAGACCTACGCGCTCGGCCTGAAGACGGCGCTGAACCTCACCATTCAGGCCCATGGCGGGGCGCAGAACCGCGCCGGGCTGGAGTTCGTGGGCGAGGTGAAGGCGAGCGACCGGCTGACGCGGCTGATCCCCTTCCAGTTCAACGAGAGCCAGTCCTACGTGATCGAGTTCGGCGACGGTTCGCTGCGCTTCTGGCGCAACGGCGGCCTGATCGTCGCCACTGGCGGTGGCGCCTACGAGCTGGCTTCGCCCTATGCCTCGGCCGATCTCGACGACCTCGTGTTCGCCCAGGAAGCGGACGTGATGTACATCGTCCACCCGCGCCACCCGGTGAAGAAGCTCTCCCGCTATGCCGACGACAACTGGACGCTGACCGAGCCGAGTTTCGCGCCGGCCATGACGGCGCCGACGACGATCGCCGCCGCAGCGCAATCGAGCACCTCCGGACAGACGGGCTACAAGGCGCATACCTATCGCTACAAGGTGGCGGCGGTGAGCGAAGCGTCGGGCGAGGAGAGCCTGCCGTCGGACGAGGCCTCCTGCGTCAACGACCTCACGGTCGACGGCGGCATCAACCGCGTGACGTGGAGCGCGGTGACCGGCGCCAGCAAATACGTGGTCTACAAGTTTTCCAACGGCTCGTTCGGCTACATCGGCTCGACCACCGAGTTGCAGCTCGACGACGAGAACATCACCGCCGACACGGCCGACGGGCCGCAGATCGGCCGCAACCCGTTCGATGGCCCCGGCAACTACCCGCGCGCCGTCACCTTCATCCAGCAGCGGTTGGCGCTGGCCTCCACCGACAACGAGCCGCAGGCGGTCTATCTCAGCCAGACCGCCAACTACGAGAATTTCGGCTATGCCTCGCCGGCGAAAGACAGCGACGCCATCACCTTCCGCATGCGGGCGCGGCAGGTGAACATCGTCCGGTCCATGCTGGCGGCGCGCTATGGCCTGTTGCTGCTGACATCGTCGGCCGAATGGGTGGTGACGGGCGGTTCGGCGTCGGACGCCATCACGCCCAGCGCCATCGTCATCGCCAACCAGGGCTATCGCGGCGCGGCGCCGGTGCAGCCGATCAACGTCGGCGAGACGGTGCTGTTCGCCCAGCGCTCGGGCGGGGTGATCCGCGACTTTTCCTACAGCTACGGCGACGACGCCTGGGTGGGCAAAGACCTGACCATCATGAGCCGCCACCTGTTCGAGAACCGCTCGATCAAGGCCTGGGCCTATGCGCAGGCGCCGAGCTCCATCGTCTGGGTGGTGCTGGACGACGGCTCTCTGGTGTCGCTCACCTACATGAAGGAACACGAGGTGTGGGCCTGGACGCGGCACGAGAGCGGCGCGGGCGCGGTGTTCGAGGACGTGACCACCATCGCCGAGAACGGCGAGGACGTGCCCTATTTCGTGGTGAGGCGCACCATCGACGGCGCGACCAGGCGCTACATCGAGCGCCTGCACAGCCGGGCCTTCGACCGGGTGGAGGACGCCTTCTTCGTCGACTGCGGCCTCACCTATTCGGGGGCGCCGGTGACGCGGCTCGTTGGCCTGACGCACCTCGAGGGTTGCGAGGTGGTGGCGCTCGCCGACGGCAACGTGGTGCGCGGCCTGACGGTGGAAAACGGCGCGGTGAGCCTGCCGGTGGCGGCCGCCAAGGTGCATGTCGGCCTGCCGTACGCGGCGGTGCTCAGGACGCTGGATCTCGACCTCGGCATGGTCAATGAGATCGGCTCCGTGCAGGGGCGCTTCAAGTCGGTGTCGCGCGTGGTGCTGCGCGTTGAAAAGACGCGCGGCATCTTCGTCGGCCCGCGCGACGAGGGACGCGAGGGCGAGCGCATCGTCGAGTTCAAGCAGCGCTCCACCGAGGCGTGGAACCAGGCGATCGGCCTTTACACCGGCGACATCGACATGGTGCCGCCGGCCGACTGGAACCGCGCCGGCGGCCTCTACGTCAAGCAGTTCGACCCGCTGCCGATGTCCATCCTCGCCATCATGCCGGAGGTGACGCTTGGGCGTTGACGTGAGAATTGTTCCGGCGCGCGGCAAGCACTGCCGGTCGATCGGCCGGCGGATGCGGGAAAGCGACCGGCTGGAAGTCCAGCGCTCGGGGCGGCTTGGGCCAGTGGAGGCGCTGCGCCAGTCGATGCGCAACTCCGACGCCTTCACGGTGCTGATCGATGGCCGGCCGGAGATCATGTACGGCGTCGGCGATCTCGACGTGCTGGCCGGCGTCGGCGGCGCCTGGCTGCTCGGCACCGACGCCATCACCGAAAACTGGCGCTGGTTCCTGAGGGCGACGGCCGAAGGCCTGCCCGGTCTGTTCACCCGCCACCGGGTGCTGCGCAACGTGGTGGACCGGGACAACACGGCCTCGCTGCGCTGGCTGAAATGGCTGGGCGCCGAGTTCCTGGGGGACATCGACATCCACGGTCACCCCTTCGTTCTGTTCGAAATGAGGAAGCGCGGCGATGTGTGAACTTGGAACCGCATTGATGATCGGCGGCGGGCTCTTGAGCGGCGCCGGCCAGATTTCCAGCGCCAACGCCCAGTCGAAGGCCGCCCGGTATAACGCAGAGGTGCAGCGCAACAACGCCATGCTGGCCGAGCGGCAGGCCAAGAACGTGCTGGATTCCGGTACGCGCGAAGAGCAGAAGCAGAAGGCCATGACGCAGCAGCTGATGGCCAAGCAGCAGGCGGCGATGGCCGCCAACGGCGTCGATACGACCTTCGGAACGCCGCTCGACCTGATGGTGGACACCGCCAAGCAGGGCGCCATCGACGCGCTGACCATCCGCACCAACGCCTACCGGAACTACGACGACGTGCGCAATCAGGCCGTCAGCGCCCGCAATCAGGCGGCGCTCTACGACATGGAAGCGAAGAACAGCCGCACGGCCGGCGTCTTGAGCGCATTTGGCACGACGCTGAGCGGCGTTGGCACCGGCATTGGCAAGATCAAGTAGGCGGTCAGCGTCTTGCGCGATACTTGCGGTATCGAAGAACGATATCTGTCGCAATCTTGTACGAAGCGGTGGAGTTGAGCCTGAACCACTTGCGCCTCTCCTCGCTCATGCCACGTGAAAACGTGTCTTTCGCGGCCTCGTCTTTCCGGTTGTCACTTAAAACTACTGCTGGCAGGGTGATCACCGCGTAACGGGGGGCTTGCCATGAAATCGGTAGCAGAATGGGACGACAGCGAACTCGCCAATCTGGTGGCCAACTACCAGAGGCAAGGGAAAGTCAACGATGCGTACTACCTCGAACTGCTGTCGGAGCAGGCTCGCCGCAAGGGTGCGGGGCTGAATTTCGACAAGACTTTTCGGGCTGTCTTGAAGGCAGCGAGGGATCGGCGTTTTTTGTCCTACAAGCAGTTGGCGGACGAAAGTGGTGTCGAGTGGGTCAAGGTTCGATATGCGATGAACAAGCATCTTGATGATCTCCTCGAGTTTGCTCATGGGAAGGGGTGGCCTCTAGCCAGTGCGATTGTTGTCAATCAGCAGAATCTGGCCGATGGCTCCTTGGAGGCGAGCTCGTTGAAAGGCTTCTGTGATGCTGCCCGACGACTCGGCTATGCCGTGACTGACGAAGCGGTTTTCCTCCGGGAGCAGCAGGAGCGCGTCTTCGACTGGGCCGCTGGTTCCGAGGAAACGTAATGCCCATCCCTGATTACCAAACCCTCATGCTGCCCGTACTCCGCCTCGCTGCCGAGGGCGAAACGCGGGTGGCCGATGTGGCCGAGCGGGTGGCGGAGGCGTTCGGGCTTTCTGCCGAGGAGCGCGAAGAGCTTTTACCCAGTGGGCGGCAGCGGGTGCTGCATAATCGCATCCATTGGGCGAAGTCCTACATGGGCAAGGCTGGGCTGGTCGTCACGCCTGCTCGAGGGCGCTTCGTGGCGACCGAAAAGGGGCGGGCTCTGCTGGCCACCGGGCCGGAAAAGATCGATGTGGCCTTACTGCTCCGGGAGCCCGAGTTCCGTGCGTTTTACACGGGTGAGGGAGCCGCTGGCGAAGAGGTGGTTGAGAACACGGCTGTGAGACAGGCCGCGCCGGTGACGACGACGCCGGAAGAGCAGATCGACGCGGCCCACGCCACGCTGACGGCGGCGCTGCGCGACGAGCTGTTGCAACGCATCCTCGCCAACAGCCCGGCCTTCTTCGAGCAGGTGATCGTCGATCTCCTGTTGGCTATGGGTTATGGCGGTAGCCACAAGGACGCCGCCGCCCAGCTCGGCCGCTCGGGCGATGGCGGCGTCGACGGCGTGGTCAACGAGGACCGGCTGGGGCTCGACCGCATCTACGTGCAGGCCAAGCGCTATGCGCCGGGAAGCCCGGTGGGGCGGCCCGACGTCAACGGCTTCGTCGGCAGCCTCGTCGGCCTCGGCGCCAGCAAGGGCGTGTTCGTCACCACCTCCACCTTCAGCCAACCGGCCCGCGATTTCGTCAAGCACCTGACGCAGCGGGTGATCCTGATCGACGGCCGGGAGTTGGCCGACCTGATGATCGAGCATGGGGTGGGTGTGCGCGAGTATCGCAAGGTGGCGTTCAAGCGGCTCGACGAGGATTTCTTCGGGGAAGAGTGAGGGGCTGTCGCCGTTGGCGCTTAAATCGGAGTTATGCGGTAGATCCGATAAGACGCGAGCCGATCCGGAGCGCTATATCGACGGCTTGCCCCATTCTGCCCGAGGTCCTCGCCTGCGCAAGGATGACAGGAGAATTATATATTGGGAACAGTCGGATAGCTCGCGCCCCTTCCTGTCAGGCTGATACAGTAAATAACTGTTTCGTATATATAGTTCTGTCATCCTTGCGCAGGCGAGGACCTCGGCCCGAAAGAGGCGGGCCGCCGATATCAGGCTCCTCTATTCCCCCAGCCCCCGGCACGTCGCCCGTACCATCCATTCGATCTGCGCCTCCAGCGCCGTCAGCGGCACGGCCACCAGACGCTCTTCCAACCCCAGCGTGACGATGCCGTGGACGGCGGCGAAGAGGGTGCGGGCGGCTAGGGCTTGCTGGGCTTCGTCCATGGTGGGGACGAGGAGGGCGAGGGGTTCGGCGACGTGGCGGAACAGGCGGAGCTGGTCGTCGGCGGCCCAGGTAGGGAGGGCGGTGCCCTCGGCGAGGTGGAGTTCGAACAGGGTGCGCCAGAGCTTCAGGTTGTCGCGCGCGAAATGCAGGTAGGCGTGGGCGATGGCGACGAGGCGGTTGACGGCGTCGTCGCGGCTCTCAAGCGGCAGCGCGTCGGAGGCGGCGGTCAGCGCTTCGCCGAGGCGGCCGAGGGTGCGCGAGGAGACGCGCAGCGCCAACTCGTCGAGGTCGGCGACGATGTTGTAGAGGCCGCCCAAGGCTATGCCGATGTCGGCGGCTAGGTCGCGAGCCTTGAGGCTGGCCATGCCACCCTCGGCAATGCGGCGCTCGGCGGCGTCGATCAGCGCGGCGAGTTGGGCCTGCCGGCGTTCGGAAAGAGGGGCGTTCATCGACCTTCACCTTCATCGGGTGGATCCCATCCTCGAGCCGAGGCTCGCGGACCTATCCACCTCCTTTGCTTGACGCAACTCCGGACGCAAAACCGGTTCCCACTCTTGCTGGAGTTGCTTAGCTTGAACGTTGTTCATTCATGTCTTGAACGGCGTTCAAATCTTGGCTATATACATCTCATGAACGTTGTTCATAGCACGGAGGCGGGGCGGGGTGAAGGGTTTGGCGGTGGAGCTTTTTCATCGCCATTTGCGTTTCACCTGCCGATCCGCTTCCTTGCTCCCATGGCCGTTTCGCCCCCAAGACCCTCTCGGGAGGTTTCATGACCAAGCCGCTCCTCATCCAGCGCCGTTTCGGGCCGCTGTTCGTGGTGCAGTTCTTTTCGGCCTTCAACGACAATTTCCTGAAGAACGCCCTGGTGTTCATGATCCTGTTCCAGATGGGCGTCGACGGTGGCGCTTCGCTGGTGACGATCGCCACCGGCATATTGATGCTGCCGTTCATCTTCCTGTCGGGCCTGGGCGGTCAGCTGGCCGACCGCTACGACAAGGCGCGCGTCGCCGGCTGGCTGAAGCTGACGGAGATCGCCATCGCCGGCCTGGCGGTGACCGGTTTCGCCATCCAGTCGATCGCGGTGCTGATGGTGGCGCTGGTGCTGTTCGGCGTCATCTCCGCCCTGTTCGGGCCGATCAAATACGGCATCCTGCCGGACCTTCTCGCCCCCTCCGAGCTGCCGCGCGGCAACGCGCTTGTCGAAGGGGCGACCTTCATCGCCATCCTCACCGGCACCTATGCCGGCGGCTTCGTCACCGGCGCCTATGGTGGTCCATGGGTGTTCGGCGTCGCCATGATGGTGCTGGCCGTCGGCAGCTGGATCGCCGCGCTCTACGTGCCCAAGGTGGGGGCGGCGGCGCCGGAGACGGTGATCGATGCCAACGTTGCCCGGTCCACCGTGCGTCTGATCGGCGAACTCTGGGGCGACGCGCGGCTGTGGCGCACCGGCGTGATGGTCAGCCTGTTCTGGATGTTCGGCGTGGTGGCGATGGCGCTGATGCCGACCTTCGTGAAGGACATTCTCGGCGGACGCGAGGTGGCGGTGTCGGCCTACCTCACGGTGTTCGCGGTGTCGATCGCTGTCGGTTCGGCGCTCGGCGCATGGCTGTCGGCCGGCCGCATCGTGCTGTTGCCGGTGCCGGTGGCCTCCGTCGCCATCGGCCTTGCGGCGCTGGATCTCGCCTTCACGCTGTCCGGCCTGACGCCGGCCCCGGCTACCGACAGCCTCGCCGAGTTCTTCGGCCGGCCCGGCGCCATCCATGCCGCCATCGATCTCTCGGCGCTGGCCATTGCCGGCGGCGTGTTCATCGTGCCGTCCTTCGCCGCCGCCCAGCACTGGGCGCCGGTCACGCGCCGCGCCCGCGTTGTCGGCGCCATCAATGCGTTGACGGCGCTGTTCATGGTGGCCGGCGCCGGCACCGTGGCCCTGGGGCAGGCGCTCGGCGCCAGCGTGCCCATGGTGCTGGTGGCGCTGGGCCTTTTCGCCTTCGGCGCGGCGGTGTGGATCTTCAAGGTGCTGCCGACCAACCCGCTCAGCGACTTCGTCTCCATCCTGCTGCGCGCCGTGTTCCGCATGGAGGTGACCGGCACCGCCAACCTGCCGCCGGCCGGCGAGGGGGCGATCGTGGCGCTCAACCATACGAGCTTCCTCGACGCGGTGGTGGCTGTGTCCCTGCTCGACCGCGACCCGGTGTTCGCCATCGACCACACCATCGCCGAGGCGTGGTGGGTGAAGCCCTTCCTGCGCTTTACCCGCGCCATGCCGCTGGACCCGACGAAGCCGCTGGCGACGCGGTCGCTGATCGCCGCCGTCAAGGCGGGCGAGACGCTGGTGATCTTCCCGGAGGGGCGGATCACCGTCACCGGCACCTTGATGAAGGTCTATGACGGCGTCGGCCTGATCGCCGACAAGGCCGAGGCGCCCATCGTGCCGGTGCGGCTTTCCGGGCTGGAATCGACCGTGTTCAGCCGCCTCAACTCGCTGCAGGTGAAGCGCCGCTGGTTCCCCAAGGTGACGGTGACCATCACCGAGCCGGTGCGGCTTTCCTTGCCGGAGCACTTGAAGGGCAAGGCGCGCCGGCAGGCGGCGGGCAACGCGCTCTATGGCATCATGTCGGACATGATGTTCCGCACCACCGACACCGACCTCACCATCTTCGAGGCGATGGTGGCGGCGGCGCGCCAGCACGGCGCCGGGCGCATGGCGCTGCGCGACCCGGTGGGCGGCAAGCTCAGCTATCGGCGCATGCTGATGGGCGCGCGCATTCTCGGCCGCAAGCTCATGCCGCTGGCGGCGCCCGGCGAGACGGTGGCGCTGATGGTGCCCAACGCCGTCGGCGTCGTCGCCGCCTTCCTCGGCCTGCAATCGGCGGGTCGCGTGCCGGCGATGATCAACTTCACGGCCGGCGCGGCGAACATTCTCTCGGCCTGTGCGGCGTCGAAGGCCAAGGTGTTCGTGACCTCGCGGCTGTTCGTGGAAAAGGGCCGGCTGGAGCCGCTGATCGCCGCCATCGAGGGCACGGTCAAGGTCGTCTGGCTGGAGGATATCCGCGCCACGGTGACGACGGCCGACAAGCTGGACGCCATGGTCAACTGGGGAAAGCGGCTGAGGAAGGCCGGGCCGGACGATGCGGCGGCCATCCTGTTCACCTCGGGGTCGGAAGGAACGCCGAAGGGCGTGGTGCTCAGCCACCGCAACATTCTCGCCAACGTGGCGCAGGTGGCGGCGCGCATCGATTTCTCGCGCACCGACACGGCCTTCAACGCGCTGCCGATCTTCCATTCCTTCGGGCTTTCGGCCGGGCTGATCCTGCCGCTGGTCTCGGGCGTGCCGGTGTTCCTCTACCCGACGCCGCTGCACTACCGGATCATCCCGGAGCTGGTCTACCAGACCAACGCCACCGTGCTGTTCGGCACCGACACGTTTCTCTCCGGCTATGGCCGCATGGCCCACCCCTACGACTTCCGCTCGCTGCGGCTTTTGGTGGCCGGCGCCGAGGCGGTGAAGGAGACGACGCGCAAGCTCTACGCCGAGAAGTTCGGCCTGCGCATCTTCGAGGGCTATGGCGTGACCGAGACGGCGCCGGTGCTGGCGCTCAACACGCCGATGCACAACCGGGCGGGCACGGTCGGGCGGCTGCTGCCGGGCGTCGAGCATCGGCTTGAGCCGGTGGAGGGCGTCGAGGCGGGCGGGCGCATGCACGTGCGCGGGCCGAACGTCATGCTCGGCTACCTCCGTGCGGAAAACCCCGGCGTGCTGGAAGCGCCCGAGGACGGCTGGCACGACACCGGCGACATCGTGGCGCTCGACGACGACGGCTTCGTCGCCATCAAGGGCCGCGCCAAGCGCTTCGCCAAGATCGGCGGAGAGATGGTGTCGCTGGCGGCCATCGACGCGCTCGCCACCCAGTGCTGGCCGGACGCGATGTCGGCCGCCGCCAGTGTGCCGGATGCCAAGAAGGGCGAGCGGATTGTTCTCGTGACCGACCGGAAGGACGCCACGCGGGACGGTTTCATGGCATTTGCCCGCGAGCGCGGGGCGACGGAGCTGATGATGCCGAGCGAGGTGCTGGTGGTGCCGGCGTTGCCGCTGCTCGGCTCCGGCAAGACGGATTTCGCGGGGCTGGGGAGATTGGTGAGGGAGAAGGTGGCCGGCGGGGTGTGACGTTGCCGGCTGGTTGATGGGTTGGGCTTCGGGGGAGCGTGATAGGGCCCTCGGAGCCCCACTCGTCCTGAGGTCCTGCGCATGAAGCGCAGGATGACAGGAGAGGGACATGAAACAAGGAGATGTGTGGTGTTCCCGCTGCGCTTTCGGTGAGCAAGAGAGGCTCCCGCACGTATCATGCTGTCATCCTGCGCGTGAGGCGCAGGACCTCGAGCAGAAAGGGGCAAGGGAGGCATATCGGGCGCCCTTGCGTCATGGAGCGTGATAGGGGCCGAGGAGCGATCTCGTCCTGAGGTCCTGCGCATGAAGCGCAGGATGACAGTTAATTGATATGAAACAGGTGCTTAGCCTGTTCTCGGCTCTCCCGTGATGCCCATTGCGCCTGCTGCGAGATGACGCTCCCTCACCATCGAGCTGTCCTCTCTGTGCAGGCGCAAGACCTCGGGACGGTGGGGATCGGCCGCCCCTCAAGGCCCGGACGCGCCAAGCACTTGTCGGTTGCATCCGACCATTTTCTTTCGTCATACGGGCTCACGCGGCTCTGCAAATGTGATAGCAGTTCCGATCAAATGAGCGGAGACACTTCCACATGCCAAAACGCCCTCTCCAGAAACTCCAGGCCTCCCTTGTGGCGCGCCGCTACTACCTCGAGAACCAGACCAAGTCGGAAATCGCCGACAAGCTGGGCATTTCCCGGTTCAAGGTGGCGCGACTGATCGAGACGGCGCTCAAGGAGGGCATCGTTCACATCGAGATTCGCGACCAGAGCGATCTCAACACCGAACTGGCCGAGCGGCTGCGCGAGGCCTATGGCCTCAATGTCGCGCTGGTGCTGGACGGCCCCGATCTGCCGTCGAACGCGCTGATCGAGCCGCTCGGGCTGCTGGTCGCCGATTTCCTCGAGGAAACGCTGACCGACGGGCAGCTTCTGGGCCTCTCCTGGGGGCGGACGCTGGCGGCGGCCGCCAAGGCCATCTCCAAGCTGGCCAAGGTGGATGTCGTCCAGGCGGCCGGCAGTCCGGCGCGGCTCGATTTGTCGCAGAATCCCACCGAACTGGTGCATCGCTTCGCCCGCGCCGCCGGCGGCCTCGCCTATCCGCTGTTCGGGCCGATGTGGGTGGAAGACCCCGAGCTGGTGGGCAAGCTGAGGGCCGAACCGTCGATCGCCGACGCCATGTCGCGCTACGACAAGATCGACGCGCTGGTGGTGGGCGTCGGCTCGTGGCGGCCGCAGGAATCCTGTCTTTGCTCGGGCTTTCCGGAGGATTGGCGGCGCGAGGCGCTGAAGCACAACGTGCAGGCCGACATCTGCGCCACGCTGATCGACCCCGACGGGCAGGCGGTGGGCAGCCCGCTCGACAGCGTCGGCCTCTGCCTCAGCACCGAGCAGCTTCGCCGCATTCCCGAGCGGATCGTGGCCGGCGGCGGCCTCGAAAAGGTCGATGCCATCCGGGCGGTGCTGAAGGGCGGCTGGGTCACCACGCTGATCACCGATGCCAGCGTCGCGCGCCGGCTGGTGGGGGAGGTTGTCCGCTACTAACCGCTCAAATGAGCATGCACATACTCACTTGACGATGCTGATTGGGCTGTCGTATGACTCCTTTCGCCAAGGGAGGCATACATGCAGTCAGATCAAGATTGGCTCGAACGGGCCAAGACCGTCGTGCGCGCGGACGCCGCTTCCATCGAAGCCATCCTCGACAGCGTCGACGACAATTTTCTCGCCGTCGCCCGGTATCTCGCCGCCTGCCGCGGCAAGATCCTGGTGACCGGCAGCGGCACGTCCGGCAACGTGGCGGCGCGTGGCGCCCACATCCTGTCGGTCTGCGGCGCCGCCGCCTTCTACCTGTCGCCCGGCGACGGCCTGCATGGTGGCCTCGGCGTGCTGCAGGCCGACGACGTGGTGCTGGCCCTCTCCAAGGGCGGCAGCTCGGCCGAACTCAACGATTTCTGCGCCCGCGCCAAGACGCTGTGCTCCGGCGTCATCGCCATCACCGCCGATCCGGCGTCGAAACTGGCGGCGCTGTCGGACCATGTCATCACGCTGAAGCTGCCGGCCGACGGCGACCTCGGCGGCGTCGTCGCCACCGGCAGTTCGCTGGCCGCCGCGGCGGTGACCGACGTGTTGGCCGAGATGCTGCGCATCGCCCGGGACTATTCCTGGGAGAGCCTGCTGTTCACCCATCCCTCCGGCGCCGTCGGACGCGATGCGGAGAAGAGCCTGAAGCGTCTCGGCAGCAACTGAGGGTGACGCCATGCCCCGCGATCTCGTGGCCGGTATCGACTCTTCCACCCAGTCCAGCACCGTCGTTCTGAGGCGGATCGAGGACGGCGCCGTGGTTGGCGAGGCCCGCAAGCCGCACCCGCCGACGACGCCGCCGGTGAGCGAGCAGCCGCCGGAAGCCTGGTGGCAGGCGCTTTGCGCCGCCTTCGCCGATCTCGCCGACCTCGTGCCGCGCATCGCGGCCGTGTCGGTGGGCGGGCAGGGGCATGGCCTCGTCATGCTGGACGAGAACGGCGTCGCCCTGCGCGACGCCAAGCTCTGGAACGACACCGAGGCGGCGCCCGACGCCGCCCGGCTGCGCGACAGGCTGCCGCCGAAGGCCTGGGCCGAGCGCACCGGCTCGATCCCGGCGCCGGCGCTGACCGTCAGCAAGCTGGCCTGGACCGAGCGCGTCCACCCCGGCCTCGTTGCCCGGGCGCGGCACATCATGCTGCCGTCCGACTATATTCTGTTCCGCCTTTCCGGCCGTGCCGCCACCGAGCGGGGCGTTTCCTCGGGCACCGGCTATTTCGATCCCTTCCGCAACGCCTGGGACTTTGAATTGGCCGAACAGGCCGTGCCGGGCATCGACTGGGAGCGCGTGCTGCCCGACATCGTCGGCTCCAGCGAGATCTCCGGCGAGGTGCGGGCCGCTTCGGGCATCGACGGCCTGCTCGGCGCCGCCGTCGCCGCCGGATCGGGCGACAACCAGACCGCCGCCCTGGGCATGGGCATAAAGGAGGGCGACCTCGTCATCTCCTTTGGCACCAGCGGCACCATCTACGGCCGCACGCCGGTGGCCATCAAGGACGAGAGCGGCGCCATCAACGGCTATGCCGACGCCACCGAGGCGTTCCTGCCGATGGTGACGACGCTCAACTCGGCCAAGGTGACCGATGCCTTCCGCCGCATTCTCGGCGTCGGCGTCGAAGCCTTCGACGACATGGCGCTGGAAACGCCGCCCGGCGCGCGCGGGCTGGTGCTGGTGCCCTATCTCGACGGCGAGCGGACACCGGACCTGCCCAACGCCACCGGTTTCCTGAGCGGATTGCGCAGCGACGTCACCCCCGGGCAGATGGCCCGCGCGGCGGTCGAGGGCGTCATCTCAGGTCTACTGGAAGGAGGGGACCTGCTGGTGTCGCACGGCCTCAGGACCGACGGCCGCCTGATCGTCACCGGCGGCGCCTCGCGATCGCGGGCCTACCGGCAGATCCTCGCCGACCTGACCGGACGGCCGGTCTGGACGTGCGACCTGCCCGAGGCGGCGGCGGCCGGCGCTGCCGTGCAGGCCGCGGCGGCGGTGACCGGTCGCACGGCCTCGGACGTCGCCGAGGCGTGGATGCCGCATTACCAGATCGTCGCCGAGCCGAGGGCCGACGTCGCCGCGGAGGCGGACGGCGTGAGGGAGGCCTATCGCCGGGCACGGCGGTTAGCCGAGACGGCTTGAGCCTTTAGGGAGGAATCATGACCAACGCCACTCAGCTGCCAGCCAAGGCGGCAAACACCATCCGGATTCCCGCCGAGGCCGGCATCGCCTTCGTGCTGCTGGTCGTGCTGGCCGGCGGAGCTCTCGCGTCGCCGAATTTCCTGACGCTGTCCAACATCTTCGTGCTGCTGCTCAACGGCGCGGTGATCGGCTTCCTCTGCCTGGGGCAGAGCTTCGTGCTGTTCACCGGCGGCATCGACCTGTCCTGCGGTTCGGTGGTGGCGATGACCTGCGTGTTGGCCGCCGTGTTCATGGAAACGCTGGGGCTGCCCTGGCCGGTGGCCTCGCTCCTGGTGCTGGCGGTGGGGGCGATGGCCGGCGCGGTCAACGGCCTGATCATCGACAAGACCGGCGTGCCGCCGTTCATTGTCACCTTCGCCATGATGGGCGTCGCAGCCTCGATCCCGCAGATCATCACCGGCGCCGAGTCGATCCGCGTGATGCAGTTCGGCTATCGCATGATCGGTCAGGCGCGGTTCTTCGGCATACCCTTCCCGGTGATCGCGCTCGCCATCGCCATCGCGGTCGCCGCCGTGTTCATCAAGCGGAGCGTGACGGGCACCCATATCCTGGCCGTTGGCGGCAATGCCGAGGCGGCGCGGCTCGCCGGCGTCAACACCTCGCGCATTACCATTCTCGTCTACGCCATTGCCGGCTTCTGCGGCGCTTGCGGCGGCCTGATCTACGGGTCGCGCCTGATGACCGGCTACCCGACGGCCGGGCGCGGTGACGAGCTGTTCTTCTCGATCGCCGGCGCGGTGGTCGGCGGCGTCAGCCTGTTCGGCGGCATCGGCACCATCTATGGCGCCATGATCGGCGCGACGCTGATCGCCACCATTTCCAACCTCATGAACGTGCTGAACGTCAACGCCTACTGGCAGCCCCTGGTGATCGGCGTGATCATCCTGGTGGGCGTGACCTTCGACACCATGCGGACTTCGAGCCGCCTGTCCCTCCCGTGGGTGAGGCTGCTCAAGGAGAAGATTTCCGGCGGGAAGTGAATTCCGCCCGAAAGCGGCGCCGCGGCATCGTCCATGCGGGCCGGACAACCAAAGCATCAAGCTTGGAGGAGTAAGATGAAGGACCTCTGGAGGAATACCGCCCTGACCGCCATCGGCGCATCGCTGCTGTTCGCAGCCTCTGCCCATGCGGCCGACAAGCCGGTGCTGGGCGTCGCCCTGCCCAACCTGACCAACCCCTACTATGTCGCGATGAAGAAGAGCTTCGAGCAGAACGGCGCCGACCAGGGCTTCGAGGTGCGCGTGCTCATCGCCGACAACGACGAAGCCAAGCAGCTGTCGCAGGTGCAGACCTTCGCCCAGCAGGGCGTCAGCGCCGTGGCCCTCAACTGCGTCTCGTCGGGGCCGTGCGTCGCCTCGGTGGCCGAGCTGAACCAGGCCAAGATCCCTGTGTTCACCATCAACCTGCTGCCCGACCCCGAAGGCCTCAAGGCGGAGAATCTCACCGTCGTCCAGGCCGTGCAGACCGACCAGAAGGCCGGCGGCGTCTACATCGGCCAGCAGCTTCTCAAGGACATCGGGCCGACCGGCTCGGCCGTCATCGGCATCGTCGGCGAGCCGACCTCGGTGTCGGCCAACACCCGCGACGACGGCTTCAAGGAGGCGCTGGCGTCCAACCCGAACGTCAAGTTCGTGGCGCTGGTCAACGGCAAGGTCGAGGAGACCACCTCGCTCAAGGTGACCACCGAGATGCTGCAGGGCAACCCCGACATCACCGTGGTCTATTCGGACACCGAGCCGGCCGCCCTCGGCGCCATCGCCGCCATCCAGCAGATCGGCCGCGAGGACGTGAAGCTCTACGCCTTCGTCGACAAGCTGGGCGTCAAGCACATCGAGGACAACTCGATCCTCAAGGCCGGCGCCATCCAGGAGCCCGCCAAGCTCGCCCAGATCCAGGTCGAGAACATCAAGAAGTATCTCGACGGCGAGACCCTGGCGCCGGTGATCGACAGCCCGCCGCTGCTCGTCAACAAGGACAATGCGGCCGAAACTGTCGACAAGGCCTACTGAGCCGCCTGTCCAGAAATCCTGCTGGGGCGGGCATCCGCCCGAAAAGTTGCAGACTTTTCGGGCCAAGCGGATGCCCAGGGATGGCGCACCCCAGCGGATTTCAGGCCAGACTTGTAGCGACAACAAACGACCAACTGAGCCAGCAACAGCGTCGCGCGGACCCGAGGGCCCGCGCGCCCATCATCGCGATAGAGGAGGGCGGGGATGACCACAGCGATCAGCTACCAGGCGAAGGGCATCGTGAAGGCCTTCGCCGGTGTCGTGGTGTTGCACGGCGTCGATTTCGAGGTTCGGCCCGGCACGATCCACGGTCTTCTCGGCCACAACGGCGCCGGCAAGTCGACGCTGTTGAAGATCCTGGCCGGCGCCCAGCCGCATGATCGCGGCACGCTGTCGCTCGGTGGCGAGGCATTGTCCTTCGGCTCTCCCCGCGAGGCGCTCGCCAAGGGGATCGGCTGCGTCTACCAGGAGCTTCGCCTCATCCCCAACCTGACGGTGGCGGAAAACCTGTTTCTCGGCCGCGAGATGATGCGGCGCGGGCTTCGGGACACCCCCGCCATGAACGACTACACGCGCGATCTCCTCGCATCCTACGGGTTGAAGATCGACGTGGCCCGGCCGGTCAAGGAACTCTCCCACCCCGAGAAGCAGCTGATCGAGGTGATCGCCAACCTCGACGGCAAGGCGCGCTTCCTGTTCCTCGACGAGCCGACCACGGCGCTCGACGGCCGCCAGTCGAAGGAGCTGCTCGACAGCGTCCGCCGCATCGCGGTCGAGCGCCACATCGGCATCGTCCTTGTCTCGCACAAGCTCGACGAGGTGCTGCCGGTTTCCGACGAGGTCACCGTGCTCTCCGGCGGTAAGGTGGTCTATCGCGATGAGGGGGGAGCGGCCAACAAGCAGGCGATCGTCGACGCCATCGTCGGCGACGCCCACGTCCGCTCCGGCCCCAAGGTGGAACGCCGCGCTGCCGAGGGTGAGGGCGAGGTGATGGTGTCCGTGCGCGGCCTCGCCGGCAAGCGGCTGAAGGGGGCCGACCTCGAAGCGCGTCGGGGCGAGGTGCTCGGCCTCTACGGTCTCGTCGGCGCCGGCCGCACCCGCTTCCTACGCACGCTCTACGGCATGGAGCCGGTTCTCGCCGGCAGCATCGAGCTGGGCGGCAAGCCCTACAAGCCGACCAATCCCGCAGGCGCCATCGCGCGCGGCATCGCCTTCCTGACCGAGGAACGCAAGATCGACGGTTTCGTGCCGATGATGTCGGCCTGGAAGAACGTCGTGCTGTCGACGCTCGATCGCTACCGCTCGGGCGGCCTCGTCAACGTCGCGGGCTCGCGCGCCTCGGCCGTGGCGACGCTGGACAGGATCGGCACGCTCGGCCGGTTCGACGCGCCGGCGCGGTCGCTGTCGGGCGGCAACCAGCAGAAGGTGCTGCTCGGCCGCATCATCGAGCAGAACGCCGACGTGGTGCTGCTCGATGAGCCGACCAAGGGCGTCGACATCGGCGCCAAGGGCGACATCTACGACATCATTCGCCGGCTCGCCGACGAGGGGCGCTGCATCATCGTGGTCTCCAGCGAGGAGGAAGAGCTGATGGAGGTGTGCGACCGCGTCGCCATCTTCCGTCACGGCCGGTGCGACGGAACGACCCGGCCGATCGGCGAGTGGTCGCTCGGCAAGCTGCGCGAAGCGGCCTGGGCGCCTGCATGACCGGCCTTTCCGCTTCCCTTTACGCCGCCGATCCCTTGCGCCTCGAAGAGGAGATCGGGGCGGTGGCGCCTTACGTCGAGTCCTTCCATCTCGACATCATGGATGGCGTGTTCGCGCCGGAATACGGCCTTAGCGGCCGGCTGGTCGGCGACGTCCGGCGGGTGACGGACAGGCCGCTCGACGTGCACCTGATGGTGGGCGAGCCGCGCGGCGCCATCTTGCGCTATGCCGAGGCGGGCGTCCGGTCGATCGCCGTTCATGTCGAAGGCGAGACCGACTTTTCCGAGGCGGCGGCCATCGTGCGGGCGAACGGCGTTCAGCTTCTGGCCGCCATTCGGCACACGACGCCCGTCGCCCGCCTTCAGGACGTGGCGGAGATCGTCGACGGCATCATGTTCATGACGGCGCCGCTCGGCGGCGGGGCGTTTGACGACAACGCGTTTCTCCGTCTTGCCGGCCGCCCCCGGCATCTGCCGACGACGGTCGACGGCCGCATCGAGGCCAGCCATTTCCGGCGTCTTTCAGACCTCGGCGTCGATCTCGCGGTGCTGGGCGCGGCGCTGTTCGCCGGTGGGCGGGCAGCCGAGACGGCGCGTCTTTACGCCACGGAGCTGGCCGGGCCGGGGCTCGCTTCCGACAGCACCTCCTGAGAACCCCGGCTCCACCACGGAAACCTCACATCCGTAGCGTCGCACCGACAGCGTCGGAAAGACGCGCGAGCGATGCGAGGACCAGATGCCCGTTGTTCCGACCTACGAAGACCGGGGCATCCGCCTCGACCCCGGCCTCAACTTCCGCGACAACACCAAAGCGACGCCGGAGATGTTCGGCTCCGGCATCGGCACGGCGCTCGGCAGCGTCGGCAAGGGGCTGACCGACATCGGGCAGGCGGTGTCGGAGGCTGCCATCGCCAGGGAAAAGGCCAGGGCGGAAGCGGCCAATGGTGCCAAGGCGCCGTCCGATCTTGCCAGCGTGGAAAACGAAGCGGCGGCGAACATGGGTTTGCAGCGCGTTGTGGCCGAGCTCGGTCAACGAGGAAATGGGAACAGCGAGACGCTGGGCGACAATGGTGCGCCGACGGGGCCGGTCGACACATTCCTGAAGTACCAAGCGGACATCGACGGGGTGGTGAAAGCGACGCGCCATGGCCTTTCTTCGCCTTCGCATGAGCTGTTCGACGGAAAGATCGCCCCGATCGTCTTGGATCTGAAGAAGCAAGGGGTGGAGGTCCAAGCCAAAGCGGTCAAAGACGCCATTCTTGGCGGATACATGGCGGGGATCGATAGCTACAAGGGGCTTGCAGTTGATGTGTCGACCGACGAGGCCGTGTACGAGGGCTACCTCGCATTGGGGGTCGAGCAGCTCAAGCAGTTCGGCAGTCTTCAGGGCTGGAGTTCGGACGATTTCGAGAAGGCGAAGAAGGGCTACATCTCCGACACTCGCAAGCGCAAGACACTGAAGATCGCCGAGGCCGACCCGCTCGAGGCGCTGAAATACAGCCTCGACTATGCCGCCGAACTGACGGATGCCGACAAGATGGCGCTTCACGACGCCATGGAGCCGGGCCTGAAGGCGGCGATGAAGCGCGAGAGCGCTCACTACAGCCAGGCGAATCCGGCCCCGGACCAGTTCGCGGCATCGAATCTTTCACCGGCAGCCTATGTTATCCTCGCCGCCATCGGAGGAGCGGGGGCACCCGCATATGACGCCCAGAACGGTGGGGGGCGTTTCGGCGACTTCTCAAAGCATCCGGGCATGGTCGGCTTTGGCGGCACATCGACGAAGGCCGGGCGATACGGACTGGATGGCTCGACATGGGAACGGATCGTCGGCCTAACAGGACTTGGCGATTTCAGCCCGGCCTCGCAAGACCGGGGCGCCTGGGCGCTGGCCCAGACGAACTACCGCACTGAGACCGGCCGCGGCCTTGAGGAAGACATCAAGGCTGGTCGTTGGGCCGCCATTCGCGAAACTCTTGCGCCGACGTGGCCGGGGCTGGCCAAGCTCACCGATGAGGATTTCATGAAGCTGGCCGGCTGGCCGGCGGCTGACGTCTCGCAAGGCGCCTCGGCGAGCGGCATCGGTTCCGATTCGGCGGCCTCTGCCCATGCCACTCCACTTCCTCCCTTGGCGCCTTCTCCAAAGGCTCCGACCGCGAGACTCTCGCCGGAGACGGAGGCGCTCCTCGCCAAACTGTCGCCCGCGCGGGCCGAAGAGTTGCGGGACGCGGGATTGGCCGGCGTGCTGGAAGACGCACGGGAGAGGGTCAGGGGCGACGCCGTGCTGGGGCTGAACAGAGCGGAGGCCTATCGACAGCGGATCGACAGTGGCGACAAGACCCTGACGCTGCGCGAGATCAATGAAGACGTGCTGCTGAAGTCTGACCAGAAGGCCGAACTGGGTGCTGTTTTCGAGGCTAAGATGCCAGAACTTCTAAATATTGATAAGAATATAGAGAAGTTTTATGCTGGAGATCTGAAACTAAATCCCGCCAATGATGAAGATAGAATCGAGAACGATGCGTTGTGGGCCGGAATATCAATTGGAAAAAAAGCGGAAGAACTAACGTTATTGCTGAAAAATCTGGTTAGCAAGACCGGTATGGTGCCCTCTCCGGTTCTTAGAGACATTCAGCGTGGGCTCGATTCTCGTGAACCCAAAATGGTTCAGGACGCGCTTCAACTCTCCCAAGCGCTCATAGCAGCGTCGAAGTCAGCGTTTAGGTATGGAGAGGGCAAGACAATAGAAAACGCTGCGATTGATTTCAGGCACATGGTCAATGACTTGGGGTATCTGCCCGAAGAGGCGACGAGTTACTATCTCCGTACGACAGACCCCGAAAGGCGTGTTTTTATAGATGATAAGGAAGTCAAAGAGGCTCTAGATGCGGTCGATATCGAAACAGTCGTCGATATTTTTGATTTCGACTTTTCTCTGTGGGATCAGTCGGCTGGTTTCACTATTGGACTCCAGAACCAAATGTTGAGTGACTACAGAGATTTGTTTGAGAGGGAGCTCAGGGATACTGGTGACCCGGAAATGGCAAGTAATCGTGCAAAAATAAAGTTCAAGAGGGTCTATGGAGTGACCAATGTGACTGGCAGTAAGACGATTATGCCTTATCCTCCAGAAATGTTTGCTGGCGGTTCGGCTGAGTCGATCGATTTATTGTCAAAATATCTATTTGAAGACATTGCAAAAAATACGGGTGATAAAAATATAGATCCCGATGATGTCGTGCTTATGCCTACAGCTGAGACTGCTCGCCTTGTTCATGAAGGGAAGCCTCCGATCTATAATGTTCTAATATTTAGAAGAGACGCCAACGGATATAAATATCCAGACGGCGCGATCTTCTCGTTTGGGTATTTCTTCGATTCGGAACGGGCGAGAAAAGAAATGGAAACGAAGAGGACTGAAGAATATAGGAAGAACACGGAAGAAGAACTTGCAAAGGCGCAGCAGCAAAAAAAGATACTCGAAATTCGTGCCCAGGAGAGTGGGGCTTATCTTCTCTCAGTTGGAGTGCCTTCGGAAGGTTATCCAAGGCACTACTCCGAAGAGGATGTCCCGGAAGCCTATGTCACAGGTGGCCCTGGCCCTGGTCTTGGCTCACCAAGGTTCAAACGGATTGTCCGTAGCCCGGAGGAGCGGAGCAAAATCGCGGAAGGATTGAATGCTGAGTATGAGAAGCATCATGGTTGGCGGGGTGCCATCGAAAATGTCGACAAGAGGATCGAAGGCGCCAAGGAGAAGCTGTCCAAGCTGCCCGCGCCCCCTCCTGCGAAGCTAGCCCCTCCAAAAGAACAGACATTTATGCAGTCTCGACATAAGCCGGAGGGACAGCGCTGATGCCTTGGGTCAAGCTCGACGAACAGTCCGAAGGGATCGGAACAGTGGTTCCCATCTTGGAGCCGCCGGCTGACCTCGCGGCCCCATTTCCAGGCGTTTTGAACACAATGGGTGCGGCTGTTCGGCAAGGGAACATGGTCGGTTCCTATATGTCGAACCAACTGCGAGGTGTTAATGACGGTTCGATTGATCCTGATCTCAATCCTGTGACCGAGTGGCAGGGCACTTGGTATGAGCCATTTACGGATCGCGCACTTCACGTTCAGAATCGGGCAAGCCTGAAAGCACTGGAAGCTCAGATCGACATGGAGCAGAGAGATGTCAGGACTCTAAGAGATGCCGGACTCATGGGGACTTTCGCAGAGATCGCTGTAGGAGCGGTTGATCTTCCAAGCATCATTCCCGCTGGACGACTGATGCAGGTTGGTCGTTTCGGCTACAGGGTCGGGGCGTCGGCGCTGTCCATGGGGGGGGCGGGCGCTGGGGCCGCTCTTGTCCAGGAAATCGGGCTGCACTCTACACAGGAGACGCGTTCGGTCCCGCAGAGCGCTATCGCTGTTGGTGGTGGCTTGATCCTTGGTGCCATGCTTGGCGCGGGCGGGGCCAAGTTTCTTAGTAATGCCGAATGGACTCGCGCAGCGCAAGGATTGGAGAGAGACGTTTACGCACCAGGGCCAGTTCTGTCCGATGCGGCGGAAGCAGAGATGAAAGGTTTAGTCGACGAATCCAAAAGAGCCGGAGCAGCATCCCCCTCGCCTTACTTGGCTGATGGTGCGGCAAAGGTGGACACAAATGCGCTTTCACTTGACGACCTGACTATCTATGGCCGCGTGCCTGAGGCAGCGGCAAATTCGACGGCCCAACTCTCTCCGACCCTCCGGGGCCTTACATCGCCGTCGGTGGCAGCGCGAAACATTTTGTTCAATCTTGTTGAGAACCCGGTCTATCTCAAGGGTTACTATGAAGGGCACGCTTCGGCTCGCGCGGTGGAAACGGTTCTCAAGGGCCATAAGGGCACCTACGCTGACGCGATGGAGGCAACCCGTGTCGACTGGATTGCTGCAAGGAAGGCCGGAGAGAAGCTGACATGGGACGAGTACCGGATCCGCGTCGGGCGAGCCATTTACAATGGCTATCAGGATGCTGGTGGCAGTGCATCCGTTGCAAAAACCGCCCAAACTTGGCGAAGCAAGGTGATCGAACCACCAATCCAGAAGGCGATTGATGCCCATTTGCTGGCCGAGGATGTGGAGCTGGACAAGGCCGGCAGCTTCTTTAGCCACGCTTACAATGCTCCCGAGATAGAAGCGAGGTCGGGCGAGTTCAAGCAGGTTGTGAGAGAATGGGCCGTCGGCGAGCTTCAGCGCCAGCCCAATGCTCTCTCAGCGCTCTCCACACACGAACTCAACGCCTACATCGAGGGGGTAGTCGACAACATCTACAACAAGATCACGGGACGCACGATTGACACTCAAGGCGAAGGGCCGTTTCGGATCGTCGCCAGCTCGCAGGGGCCGCTGAAGGGGCGCACCTTCGTTCTTGACGACGCAAAGGCCGCACCCTTCCTGGTGGACGACATAGAGCAGATTGGCCGACGCTATACCAATGTTCTGGGCGCTAACATCGAACTGTCGAACGTCTCTCTCCGTCTGGGCGGGGATGGAAATCCGAATCTCGGTTCGCTGACCGGCCTCATTCGAGCCGATTATGAGAAACTGCGGAAAGGTGTTGCGGATGAAGCCAAACTGGCCGCGCTAAATGCCCGCGAGCGTTCGGATATCCGCGACCTGGAAGCCGTGCGAGATATGTTGCGTGGCAAGTATCTTCCTGGCCAAAACGTTTCTGGTTGGGCCAAGGTAGTAAAAGCCGCTATGCTTTTCAATTACATGCGAACCATGGGCGGCGCAATGCTGACGAGCCTGAAGGGCGTGGTTCTGCCGGTCATGATGCATGGGATCGCGCGCTGGATGGGGGACGGCGTTCTTCCCCTCATGACCAACCTCAAAGGATTCCGCCTGGCGGCTCGTGAGGCTCGGCTGGCCGGCGTTGCCGTAAGTCGCGTCAAGCACTCCACACTCGCCGCTTATGCAGAGCTGACCAACCCCAATGCCAGCTACTCACCGCTTCGGCTGTTCGTGGAAAACTCGGCGCGGGCTTTCTCCCGAGCGACCCTGATGCCAATTTGGAGCGACTTTGAGAAGTCGTTTGCCAGCGTTATCACGCAGAACCGCATTCTAGAGAACGCAGCTGATTGGGCCGGGCTTTCCAAGAGGGAGCGTGCCTACATGCATTATCTCGGCATTGACCAGTCCACTGCACAACGCATTGATGGTCAGTTCAAGGCACATGGCGAACTAATCCGTGAGATTCGAGCGGCAAACACGGAGGATTGGGGCGACGATCTTGCTCGTGAAGCCTATCATGCTGCCATTGCAAAGGATGTGGACAGTCTCTTTTCCACCGAAGGAGTCGGTGATTTGCCGCTGTTTGCTCGAACGCCGCTTGGCAAGGCCCTTTTGCAGTTTCGAGCCGGTGCCCTCTCGGCGCATCAGCGTGTTTTTCTTCGGGCTATGCAAGAGGATCAGGCGGCGGTCGTATCCGGAATGATTTGTACGACGGCCATAGGGGCGCTCAGCTCTTACCTTGAGGCGTTGGAAAGTGGACAGGAGGAAGAGTTCTTTGCCCATCCGGAGCGTTTGCTCGTCCAAGGTGTTGAGCGCGGCAATCTGATACCGCTGTTGTTCCAAGTTAATGCTGTTGCCGAAAAGGTTGGAGTGCCTGGAATCTATGCCGGACTGCAGGCGCTGTCTTCCAATGGAAGACAGGGTCGGTCGGCACCTGCGGGAACAGTTCGATCTGTGGCAGATGGTCTCTTTGGTCCGTCGGGTGGGCTGGTGGTTGACCTTGCCGAACTGGCCGGCGCCGCTGCTCGGAGTGATCTCACCCCCGGAGACATTGATGCAATGCGGCGGCTCGCTCCATATGCCTCATTGCCTTGGATTCGCTGGATAATCGACAGGCATGTCGTTCCCGCTGCAAAGGAAGCCGTCAAATAGGAAAACTGCCGAGATGTGTTATCTCACTGGGTGAGCGTGGCCTGCAAACCTGATGACCGTTTGAGCGGGCTGCTCTATGGTTGCTCACACCAATGGAGCAGCCCGATGCGTGTTTGTCTGCTCTGATCGTCTTCCTCTCCCTTCTTCTGCCGTCATCGGCCATGGCTCAACCAGACGGGCGGCTGGGCCTTTCCGAGATCTGGCAGGCGGCGTGGCGGTTGGAGACGGTTGTCGGGTCGTGGCAAGCCAACGGGATGCGGCATGCCGATCTCGATACGCTCGATCCGGCCTTCGATGCCTGGCGGGCGTCGGAGGGCACCGACTATCGGGATTATCCGGCGGAGCTCGGGCGCCTGCGGAACAGGCCGGCCTATGATGCCTGGACATCCCAGCTCGACAGGGAGTTGCGTGACCGGCGGACGCTCGGTTCCGACGGATGAGAAGGTGCCGGCAGCCCCCACGCACTACCCATAGGGAAAACGCCCCGACCGCATAAACACGCGGTGACGAACCGTGTGGCGGTCGCTATGGTTGTGCCATGTTTGTGAATCTCTTCCCGCGTGTTTGGTGGGTGGCTGTCGCCGCCTGTGTCTTGCCATCGGCCGCATCGGCGCAATCGGCGGAGCTTGGAGCCTCTTCGGGGCTCTGGCAGGCGGCATGGCGGCACGAAACGGTGCTGGGGGCGCTTTCGTCCAACCAGATGTTCGGTGCCGACGACGGAACGGTCGACCCTGACCTCGATCCGGTTGGGGATATCTGGGGAACCGACTACTGGGCCTATGCCGATAGCGTGACGAACGTCTTCAACCGCAAGCAGCTTCTTGCCTGGAAGGCGCAGGTCGACATGGAAGTGGCGGATCGGCGGGCGCTCGAGTCCGCCGGGTAGAAGCCGTGCCCGGATGCGGCGCTCGGGCACGATCTTTTTGAGTTGAGGCATTTTCTTCGCGCGAACCGGTATCCACTTCGCTCGAGAATGCTCTGGTTTGGTTTTACGCGATATATGGCCGGGACCATCGAGGGGTTCTGCCGGAATGGACGAGGGAGGAGTTTGCGGTGCGTAAGTTCGTTCAGGGGGTGCTGATGGCGCTCGCCGTGTTGCTTGGCGGTTTTCAGGCCGAGGCCGGCAGCGTTGCCATGACAGCGGATGGGTTGGTCGATCTGAGCAAGTTCGACGAGTTGGAAAAGGCCGTTATCGTCAAGACCGCCGAAAACATGGTCGTCGAAAGCATAGAAGGTCTTCGCGATGAGGTTCTCGCGGGAAAAGATGGCTCGCTCAAATACAAGAAGTTGTTTGCATTTTCCTATGTGCTGCTCGGTGCCGAGGCCCACCGCGCAGGTCTTGCGCCGCTTGCCCAGGCGAATATGTTCAAGGCGCAGATCCTGACGGAGTATATCCGTGGGGAGACCGACCTCAAGAAGACGCAGCACTATGATCAAAAGACCGAGGAGAAAAAGCAGCAGTATTTCGACGAGGTGATCGCTCGGAACGCAAACAAGACGCATTCGAGCCTGACGCAGGACTGGATCGACGCGCATGCCCGGCCCATCGCCGAGGACATTCTGGCTATCGCCAAGGAGAAGGCGCTAGGCAAGTGACAGCGCGCAGGCCTATGGCGTGACATCTGGGGCCGTCGATCGGGTCGATTCAACCTGATCGGCGAAGGCTAGTTCTTTATATCCCTGCGGATAGCCTTGCCGATGAAGAAGGCGAGGCATGCGGCGATCACGCCGGCGGCGATGCTGATGAACTCCATCGCGTCCCACCTGAAGCCGAGGATCTGCATGCTGCGCATGACGACATGCGCGAGGATGGCGAGGCCGATCGCCACGGGGTAGCCGACGGCGTTCCGGACCTTGAACAGGCCGACGATCAGCGATGCGATCGCCGCGACGTCAAGGAGCTTCATCACAAGCATCATGAAAAACAAGGTCATCTTCTGAAGCTCCCGAGGCGTTGTCGCGTCTTTCGGTGGGTTGGCGAGTCGTGGCCGGCAGTTTGTGCTGCCTGAGGTGGCAATCCAAGAGGAATTGAACGGATGTCGGCTGGTTGGCAAACCAACGCGCGATGAAACAAACCCGGCGGCTCTAGGGTCTCACACGTCGATTCCCCGTGTCGCACCGTCACGGACGAAGGCGCAAGCCGTTGCCGTGTCGGTGCTCCTCAGAAGGTTCGCCCATGACCATTGCGAGCGAAGCCAACCGCTCGGGCCCCTATGCCTGCAACGGCGCAACCACCCGCTTTCCCTATGCCTTCAAGATCTATGACGAGGCGCATATCCGCGTCATCCTGACCGACGAGACCGGCGCGGACGCCACGCTGGCGCTTGGCACCGACTATGTCGTGTCCGGTGTCGGCGACGATGGCGGCGGGGCGGTGGAAACGGCGCTCGCCCATCCCGCCGGCCGCCAGGTGACGCTGGTGCTCAACGTGCCGTTCACCCAAGGCACCGACCTCGAAAACCAGGGCGCCTATTTCGCCGAGACCATCGAGCGGGCGCTGGACGAGGGCGTACAGCGCGACCTGCAACTGGCAGAGGAGGTGGCGCGCGCCTTCAAACTGCGCGCTTCCGCCGATCTGGTGGCGGCCGGGGCGGTGTTTGTCTCCGACGGTGTCGGCGGCGCCACCGGCGGGCCGTCGGCCGCCGACATAGAGGCCGCCCGGGATGTGGCGGTCGCCTCCGAGGGCACAGCAGTGCGGGCCGCCGCGACGGCCGGCGAGAAGGCCGAAGCCGCGGTGGCTGCGGCAAACCGGGCGGAGACGGCGGCTGCCTCGGTGGACGGCGTCGTGTCCTACGCCGTCGAGCAGCAGTTGACCGACGGCGAGAAGGCGCGGGCGCTGGAGAACCTGGGGCTCGACAAGGCAATGACGCCCTTCGGCTTCACGGCGGCCGAGGGACAGAGCGCGTTCGACCTCGGCATGTCGCCGACGCCCAACGCCTGCATCGTGTCGCAGAACGGCGCCTGGCTGACAGGCGGCGTCGACTACGTCATCGCCGGGGAGACGCTGATGCTGGCGACGGCGGCGGAAGCCGGCGACCGCATCTCGGGCGTGGCGATTTCCTCGTTTGAGGTGGCGAGCGCAATGCTTCCAGCCGCCAACCTCGCCGACCTAGGGGACAAGGCTGTTGCGCGGGCGAATCTAGGACTTGCGGCAGGCGCTACAGCGGCGAAAGCGACTGTAGCTCAAGCCGTGGCAGGGATTGATGATACTACGTTTATGACGCCGTCGGATGTGGCTTTGGTGACGCCGATCCTCCAGTCGCTGTCGGCAGTAAACACGACTCAAAAAATAGCCTTGGCGGTCATTCCTGCGGATGCATCGATGCCTCAAATTAACGAGGGCACGCAGATCCTAGCTCTCTCTATCACACCAAAGAGAGCTACCAGCAATATCCGCGTCAGATACGCGGTGCCAACAAACCATACCTCAACCAGTGCCCATTGCGCCGCCCTCTTTCTCAATGGTGCAGCATCCGCAGTGGTAGCGACGTCGATCTATATCGACGGCAACTTCGGCGGCATGCTCGTTGGAGAATACGAGTTCCCTGCTGGGTCAGTAAGCGCACAGACACTTATCGTACGAGCTGGGATGCAAGCGACCGGAGGATTTGCCAATGCGGCTGGTACTACATCGGCCGGCGGACCATTTCGTAGCACGATAGTCGCCGAGGAGATCGCGCAATGACACTCCCTGCCAACCTCGCCGCGCTCGCCCGCCGTGTCGTCGGGCTCTCCGCTGACAACCTTGTTGCGCTCGATGAGGCAGGCAAGCTCCCTGCTGTGCCGGGTGATCAGTTGACCGGGCTAGTGTTTACCAAGGACAGTGGTTGGCTTCCGGAGATTTCCATTGTCGCGGCAGGCGCATTTTCAGTCGCGCACGGGTTGGGGGTAGCCCCCAAGCTCGTGCAGGTCTGGCTGCGCTGCAAGACAGCGGAGCTCAATTACGCTGTCGGCGACATGGTTCAGTACAACCCGTCATACTTCTACGACGGAAGTTATCAAGGCCTTGGTCTTGCAGCGAGATCGTCGACTATCGTTGGCGTAATTGGGGCCTCTATTCCGCTGCTCAATCTGGCGGGTGGCTCCAAGTCGTCAATAACTCCTGCAAGTTGGCGTATCGTTCTGAGGGCTTTCGCATGATGGAGTTCTACGCCACCGCTGATGGAGTTTACGCCGGGCAACATGATGTCGCCCCCGGTGGCTGCACGGCGGTCCCCATCCCGCCCGAGCGCGCCGACAAGATTTGGGACGGGACTGCATGGACCGACCGGCCGGCGTCCCTTGAAGACCTTCGCGCCGTCAAGCTCGCCGCGATCTCCTCGGCGGCTGACGCTCTGCTCGCGTCCGGCGCACCAGTCTCCGGCGGCCTGCACATCGCCCTTGACGACGGGAGCCGGTCCGACCTTACCGCCATGGCTGCGACTGCGACGGCCGCCTCGGCCGGCGCTGTCTCCTGGCCGGACAGCTACTCACGCGGCTGGATCACCATCGAGAACATCCGCATCCCGCTCGCCACGCCGGCCGCCGGGTTGACGCTTGCCGCGTCGGTCGGTGAATACTATGCGGCCGTCGTCCAGCACAGGCGCGACCTGAAGGATGCGGCGCTGGCGGCCGTGGATGCCGCCGCGCTCGATGCCATCGATCCTTCGTCCGGTTGGCCGGCGGCATAGGCGGGGGGCAGGGTGAAGCCGCTCTTTTCCGAGGCCGATCCCGCCAACGAGGTGCTGGTTCGCCTGGGCGAGGTCAGCGCCAGCGTCCAGCATCTGTTGCGCGACTTCGGTGACGAGAAGATCGCCGCTCGCGACAATCGCGCCGCCATGCATCGCCGTCTCGACGAACAGGCGCGCGAGCTGTCGGAGCTGAAGGCCGAACTGACGCTGAGCCGGCGGGCGGTCGAGGACATGGCGCGGACGCAAAGCGACACCGTGCTGCCGGCCGTCGGCGAATGGCGCGACATGAAGACCACCGGCCTGCGCATTGTCGGCGTACTGGCCATCGGTGGCGTCAGTGTCGGCGCTACGCTGGCCTGGTTCTCCGATCAGGCCGTGTCGCTCTTGCGCCACTGGCTCAGGATCGGCTGAGCGCCAGCCCGCAAACCCTTGTCGCCTAATCTCTGGCCATTCTCGCTGGAGTTTGCGCCATGAAGCGACCGAGGCTCGTGCCCAATGCCGGGAAGGTGTTCCGGCGATCCTGGACTTCCCGCATTCTGATCGCCGGCGGCCTTCTCACTGCCGCCGAAGCTGTGCTGCCCTATCTGTCCGGAGGCGAGCTGATTCCGCCGGCCGTCTTTCCCTTCGTGGCCTTCGGCGTGGTGTTTGCCGCCTTCGTCGCCCGCCACGTCCTTCAGGAGGCCTTGCACGATGCCGACGATTAAGCTCGCGCCGACCAGGCGTGCCCGCGCGGCCATCGCCGCCGTGCTTCTGTCGGCCGGGGCTGGCGGTACACTGGCGCTGATGCCGGGCGCCGTGCCGGTGCCGGACGACGTGGCGTTGGCGGTCACCGTGCTCGTCAAACCGTGGGAGGGACGCTCGCTCACCGCCTACCTCGACACCATCGCCAAGCCGCCTGTTTGGACCATCTGCGATGGCGATACGACCGACGTGAAACGCGGCATGGTCGAAACGCCGGCCGGCTGTGACAGGCGGTTGTCGATCAAGCTGGTGCGCGACTACCGCTCAAGGCTCGTCGCCTGCGTTCCCAACTGGTCGAGCGCCCCGCTGTCATGGCGGGCGATGATGAACTCGCTCGCCTGGAACATCGGGGCCGGCGCGGCGTGCCGGTCTACGGCGGCGCGGCTCGGGCGGGCCGGCCGTTGGCTGGAGAGCTGCACCGCCGCCACGGCCTTCAACCGGGCCGGTGGGCGCATGGTGGTGGGCCTTGCCAACCGGCGCGGCATGGGCGACGCCTCGCGCGTCGGCGAAGGCGAGCTCTGCGTCTCGGGGGCGCTGTGATGTTCGGCCTTCTCGACAAGCTCGGGGCCACGGTCGCTGCCTTCGCCGGCCTCGTCGTCGGCGCGGCCATCACCTTCGCCGTTCTCAGCCTCTATGACACGTGGGTCGACGACCCGGCCGTCGCCCGGGCGGCGCGCGAGGGCTTCGTGGCGGCGTCGGAGAAACTGGCGCTCGAAGGCCAGATCCAGGAAATGCGGCGCCAGTTCAAGCTGGCGGAAACGGCGGCGGCCGGCGATCGGGCGCGGGCCGAGGCGGCAAGCAGGGATGCGGACGATGCGTGGAAGCGGTACGAGGCGGCGGTTGCCGCCGATGGCGGCGATGATGGCTGCCGCGTCACTGACGATGATCTTGGCTGGCTGCGGAACGCTCGACCAGCGCCTCACGGCGGCATCAAGTGAGATCGGCCGGCAGAGTGCCGGGGTTAGCCTGCCGGCGCTGCCGGCCCGCTGCCGCGAGGATATGCCGCGCGTTGTGCCCAGGGTGGGCGAGAAGTGGCGCGCCGTGCAGGGGCGCTGGCAGATCGTCGCCGATGGCGTCGACCGCCGCACCGCCGATTGCGCTGCCTTCTACGACGATGTGAGGATCGGCTTTTCCACGCCGTCGTCTTCGACAACGTCAAGCCGATGAAGCGCCTTGATTCCTGCCATGGGGGATGGCAGAAACAGGCGCCCTGGAACGGGCGCGTGTGGCATGCGCCGCCGCGCCCGGTTCCTGATGGGCCTGTAGCTCAATGGTTAGAGCCGGCCGCTCATAACGGTCTGGTTGCAGGTTCGAGTCCTGCCGGGCCCACCACCTTTTTCCCCTTCATCGCCGGAGGTCGGCGTCCGCCTGTGGTCGTCTCAGGGCTTCAGTGGAGGTGTTGCCGTCCTCGATTGCAGCGGTGCGTTGAGTGCGGCTAGTCTTGGTTGTCGCGTGATTCCCGGGAGGGGCGCGGCAGGACCATGGGGTGACTTGGCCGGGGACGAGGGGGGACGAGGATGGAGTCTGGAACCGCGACGCTGCTGCTGATCCTGATCTGGGTTGTCCTGCCCATTCCGTTCATCCTTATGCGCGCGCCCGCCGGGGCCAACAGGTTTGGCGAGGTTGGCCGACCGATGGACTTCAGGCAGGCGGTCACCGCCTTTTTCTCCAACTATTTCAACTTCTCCGGGCGCGCCAGCCGGTCGGAGTTCTGGTGGGCGATCCTGTTCGTTTTCATTTGCGGCACCATCGCCTCGTTCATTCCGGTTCTCAATCTGGCGTGGTCGCTCGGCACCTTCTTTCCGTCGATCTCGCTGGCGGCGCGGCGGCTGCACGACATCAATCGCAATGGCTGGTTCCAGCTCTTGTCGTTCCTGTTCCCGATCGGGGTGATCGCGTTGATCGTCTGGTATTGCAAGGCGCCGAGGGATGCGGCGGCCGGCTGATCGCAAGCCTCGCCTTTTTCGGGCGGATGGTTTGCCTTGCGCATCCGCTTATCCGAAAAGTCTGCAACTTTTCGGGCGGATGCTAGATCCCGCCAAACGGATACTCGCCGGCCATGACGATGGCGACGAAAATCAGGATCGCGGCGACGGTTGCGAGGATGGCGAAGGCGGGCCAGCTTATGCCGGTCCGGCGGTCGCGCCGGATGTCCTCCGCCAGAACGCTGAACTTTTCGGGGTCGCCGTGCTTGAGCCGGCGAAACTGAAGGAGCTTGCTCATGCCGCCTCAGAGGGTCCGGTGAAGGCGGGCCTGCCGGAGCCCTCTCTCCCTGTCTTCCGCGTGCCCCGGCGGCGCCGCGGAGGCGGATCGGCCGGGGTGGTTGCCTCACACTCGTCCCGACAGGGTAGGCGTCAAACGCTAACCAAAGATTGATCCAATATCCAAAATGCTCGCCCTGATGGCGAAGGTGCGCCTCGGGGGGCTCACGCCGCCCCGAGTTCCCTGACGAAGGCCTGGACCTGGTTGCCGAGGTCGCGCGACTGGGTGTCGAGGTGACTGGAGAGGGTCATCAGCTGGGTGGCGGCGGTGCCCGTCATCTCGGCCGCCGCGCCGACGCCGGTGATGGTCTGCGTCACGTCGGCGGTGCCGGCGGCGGCGCGCTGGGTGTTCTGGGCGATCTCGCCGGTGGCCGCGCCCTGTTCCTCGACGGCGCCGGCGATCGCCTCGGAGGTGCGCTGGATGCGGTCGATGGTCTCGACGATGTGCGAGATGGATTCCACGGCCAGCGTGGTGGCCGACTGCACCTCGGCGATCTTGCGGCCGATCTCGTCGGTGGCCTTGGCGGTCTGCTCGGCGAGCAGCTTCACCTCGGAGGCGACCACCGCGAAGCCCTTGCCGGCGTCGCCGGCCCGCGCCGCCTCGATGGTGGCGTTGAGCGCCAGGAGGTTGGTCTGGGCGGCGATGGTGTTGATCAGCGTCACCACCTCGCCGATCTCCTGGGCCGAGACGGAGAGCACCTCGACGTTCCTCGCCGAGGCCTGCGCCTCTTCGGCGGCGGCGCGGGCGATCTCGGACGAATGGGAGACCTGCTGGGAGATTTCGTCGATGGAGGCGGAGAGCTCCTCGGCGCCGGCCGCCACTGTCTGCACGTTGGTCGAGGCTTCCTCGGCGGCGCCGGCCACCTGCTGGGCCTGCAGCGCCGTCTCCTCGGCCGTGGCGGAGAGGTTGCGCGCGCTGTCGGCCACATCGCCCGACGACTTGGCGAAATCCTGCGACAGCGCCTGCATGCGTTCGGCGAAGTCGCGGGTCAGCGCGGCGGTCCGTTCCAGGCGTTCGCGTTCCACCGTCTGCCGGCTGGACATGTCGTTGCGCATGGCCTCGGCTTCCAGGAGGTTGCGCCGCACCTGGTCGAGTTCCTCGGCCATGTGGCCGAACTCGTCGCGCCGGGCGGTGGCGGTGGAGGCGGCAAGCTCGCCGCGTGCTATGGCCTGGAGCGAGCGGGAAATACCGACCACACCGGTGGACACGCCGCGGTCGATCTTCAGGCTGAGGGCGGCGATGGCGATCAGCGCCACCAGCAGGATGGCGATCGCCGTGGTCTGGAAGCTGGCGACGAGCCGATCGAAGGTGGCGTCCACGGCATGGGCCTGCGCTTCGGCCAACCCGCGCAGGGCGCCGAAGTTGTCGGCGATCTCGGTGACGACTTCGTCGATCTTGCCGTCGAGGTCGCGGATGTCCTGCGTCATCTCCGAGGACTTCTCAAGCCTCGGCACCATGTCGGTTTCGTAGAGCGCGACGAGGCGGTCGAGCGCCTCCTCGCCGGCCTTGAGGGCCGCCGCCTGATCGGGTTCGACGATCCAGGTTCTCAGGCCGTCGATGGCGCGGCGCTCGTCGGCGAGGGCCGCCGCCCAGTCGCGCCGGCTGGCGTCGAGGTCGCGGTTGATCTCCGTGTCGGCGATGATGCGGTAGAGGCGGGCGCCTAGCGCGCTGGCGTTGGCGGCGTCGTTGGCCTCGGCGGCAATGGTGGCGCCGTCGTCCTGCGTCACGCGGATCCAGTTGAGGCCGTACCAGGTGCCAAGCGAGAGAAAGACGAGGAGCGCCGTGAAGACCACGAGCAACGACCTCAGCTGAAACCTGATCGACAGCATGTTCCACTCCCGCAATCGCCCTAGACGCTCTTCGTCGCTCCGCCACGAGGCGGTTCTTCCGTGCATACTGTCGCCGAGCTACGGATAATTTTCTGTTACGTCCGGCTGAAGCGGGGCATGTCCGATCGCAATACCGGGCGGTTCTGGCCTTTTGGCGCTGCGCTGTCCTGCTGGCCGCATGTCGAAAAAGTTGCAGTCTGGTTATTAGTACTACCAAGAACACCCAATGGCAGAAATAACTATCGTTAATGTGTCATAAATTATTGTCTGTTAACCATAAGGCGTCGGCAGAAGCGAGTGGGCGCGAATTGTCCACCAGGGGTGACAAATCGCTCTGGCGGCGGGGCTTCGTCTCCAACTTTGGAAACGCAATGCAACAACGGGCCTGCGTCGCGCAGGTCACGGAGGGATTTTCATGGCATTTCGGCTTCAGCTTCGTGGCCAGTTGCTGCTCGCCTTCGGCGTCGTCATCGCCGGTGGTCTGGGCAGCGGCCTGTTCGTGCAGATGGCCAACCAGTCGGTCGCGCAGAACGTCGGCTGGACGATCCACACCTACGAGGTTCTTCAGGCGGCCGACCAGACGCTGGCCGCCATGGTCAACCAGGAGACCGGCCTGCGCGGCTACCTGGTGACGGGCAACACGGCCAACCTCGAGCCGCTGAAGGCCGGCGAGGCCGATTTCAAGGCGGCGTTCGACAAGGCGCGGAGCCTGACCAGCGACAACCCGACCCAGCAGGCGCGTCTCGCCGATCTCGCGAAAGAGGTTCAGGCGTGGCAGGACAACGTGTCGCACAAGGCCATCGACCTGATGGCCAAGCCGGAGACGCAGGAGGCGGCGCGCGACATCGAGCGCCAGGGCGTCGGCAAGGCGTATTTCGGCAAGCTGCGCGACATCCTCGCCGCGTTCAAGGACACCGAAGCCTCGCTGCTGTCCTCGCGCGCCGCGGCCATGGAGGCCGCGCAGAGCACCATCACCTTCGCCACCTTCACCTCGATCGCCCTCAGCATCCTGATCGGCCTCGGGTCGGCCTTCCTGATCAACCGCCGGGTCGCCGCGCCGATCCGCGACAGCATCGGCGTCATGGCCGACATGCAGGCGGGCAACTACGATGTGAAGATTGGTCACGCCGAGCGCACCGATGAAATCGGCGCCATGAGCGCGGCGCTCTCCGCCTTCCGCGACGAACTCGCCCGCGCCGCCCGGATGCGCCGCGAGCAGGAGGCCGAGCGGGAAACGGCCGAGGCCTCGACCCGCGCCAGGGCCAGCCTCGCCGAGCGGTTCGTCGGCCGCATGGAAGCGCTCGCCGACACCTTCGGCCGTTCGTCGAACACCATCGCCGACGCGGCGCGCAACCTGTCGGCCACCGCCGAGGAAACCTCGCGCCAGGCGCAGGCCGTGGCCGGCGCCGCCGAGGAAGCCGCCTCCAACGTGCAGACGGTGGCGGCCGGCACCGAGGAGCTGTCGGCCTCGATCCGGGAGATCTCCGGGCAGGTCGGCAACTCCAACCGCATCGCCCAGGAAGCCGCCCAGGCGGCCGACCAGAGCGCCCACAACATCCAGAGCCTTGCCACCGCCGCCAACCAGATCGGCGAGGTGGTGGACCTGATCTCCAACATCGCCGCCCAGACCAACCTTCTCGCGCTCAACGCGACGATCGAGGCGGCGCGGGCCGGCGAGGCGGGCAAGGGCTTCGCGGTGGTGGCCGCCGAGGTGAAGCAGCTCGCCGACCAGACGGCCAAGGCCACCGAGGAGATCAGCCGCAAGGTCGGCGAAATCCAGGTGGCGACCGACACCACCGTCGGTTCGATGTCGCAGATCACCAAGACCATCGTGCAGATCCAGGAAGCCTCGCAGGCCATCGCCTCGGCGGTGGACCAGCAGGGCGTCGCCACCTCGGAGATCGCCCAGAACACCCATCGCGCCGCCGCCGGCACGACCGACGTCACCGCCAACATCTCGGGCGTCAGCGGCGCCGCCGAGGTGACCGGCGCCTCGTCGGTGGACCTGATGCGCCTGTCCGACGACCTCTCGACCCAGGTGACCAGCCTGCAGGAAGAGGTCCGCCAGTTCGTGACGTCGCTGCGCGCCGCCTGACGGTTCCGCAACGACAAGGAAGGATCAGGCCCGGCCCGCGCCGGGCCTTTTCGCATGGGGGCTACAGCGTAGCTGTGAACGGCCGCAGGCTGGTTGCGGTTTCGAGAAGGCCGACGCATCGCCTTCAAGAACCCTTGCTATCGTCGGAATCGCCGAGGCCAGGGCGCGATGTCGTGAGCGGTTTGCGGCGGATGTGAAGGAAAATTCTTCGAAGCGTCATTTGAGTGAAGCAAAACTCCATTACGAGGCATCCATTGCGAAAACAGCGAGGGGTGCCATGTCGGCCGCAGTCGAGATCACGGCGATCGAAAAGCGCTATGGGGACACCGTCTCCCTCCGTTCGGCCTCGCTGTCGGTGCGGCCGGGCGAGTTCATGACGCTGGTGGGGCCGTCGGGCTGCGGCAAGTCGACGCTGCTCCGGATCATCGCCGGCCTGGCGCCGCAGACATCGGGCGAGATCGCCATCGGCGGCGAGCCGGTCGATCACCTGCCGCCCAAGGCGCGCGACGTCGCCATGGTGTTCCAGTCCTACGCCCTCTATCCGCACATGACAGTGGCCGAGAACATCGCGACGCCGCTCAGGATGCGCGAGCTGCCGCGCGGCGCCCGCTTGCCGCTCGTTGGCCGGCTGTGGCCGGGCGTCGGCGAACGGCGCGCCCGCATCCGCGAGGCTGTTGGCCGGGCGGCCGCGATGGTGGAGATCGACGGCCTTCTCGCCCGGCGGCCGGCGACGCTCTCCGGCGGCCAGCGCCAGCGCGTGGCGCTCGCCCGCGCCATCGTCCGCCATCCGCGCGTCTTCCTGATGGACGAGCCGCTCAGCAACCTCGACGCCCGCCTGCGTGTCGCCATGCGCGGCGAGATCACGGCGCTGCACAAGAAGCTCGGCGCCACCTTCATCTATGTCACCCACGATCAGGTCGAGGCGATGACCATGTCGAGCCGGGTGGCGGTGATGATGGACGGCGGCATCGTCCAGTGCGCCAGCCCGGCCGAACTCTACGCCGACCCGCGCGACCTCCGGGTCGCCCGCTTCATCGGCTCGCCCGAGATCAACGTGCTGCCCCTCGACGCCCTCGTCACCGCCAACGCCGGCTTTGCCCCGTTCGCCGCCGAATGGAAGGGCGCCGCCCACGCCGCCTTCCGGCCCGAAGCGCTGAGCCTTGTCGCCGACGCCCCCGGCCTTGCCGTCGCCTGCCGCGTCGAGCGCGTCGAGGGCCTCGGCCACGAGACGCTGGTGTTCCTCAGGACGGAGGCGGGCGGTCATCCGCTGACGGCGCGCCTGCCGGCGGGCGCCTTTGCCCTGTTCTCCGGCGACAGCGCTCTGGCGCATCTCACGCCCGACGATGTGCTGCTGTTCGACGGCGCCGGCCAGCGGCTCGACCGTCGCCACGTCACCCCGACGGGAGGCTACGCCCATGGCTGACATCGTGCTCACCGAAGCGCCGGCCGCCGCCCGGCCGCGCCGGCTCGGCGCCGTGCTGCCGGCCCGCGTCGCCTATGCCATGGCGATCCCGGCGGTGGCGCTGATGGTGCTCACCGTGCTCGCCCCGATCGTCGTCATGCTGGCGATGAGCTTCACCGACTATCGCTTCGGCGAGGACGCGATCCCCTTCGTCGGGCTCGACAACTACCTGCAGCTTCTGAACGACCGCACCTTTCGGCGGGCGCTGTTCAACACCTTCGCCTATGTCGCCATGGTGGTGCCGGGCTCGGTGATCCTGGGCCTGCTGCTCGCCGTGCTGATCGACGGGCTCGACCATGGCGGCCGGCTCTACCGGCTGGTGTTCTTCCTGCCGGTCACGGCCACCGTCGTCGCCCTGGCCATGGTGTGGAAATATCTGCTGCACGGCACCATCGGCCCGTTCAACCTGCTGCTCGTCGCGCTGGGGCTGCCGGGCATCGACGTGTTCGGCGACCGCAGCCTCGCGCTGGCCGGCCTTGCCGTCATCAACATCTGGAGCCTTGCCGGCTTCAACATGGTGCTGTTTTCCGCCGGACTGACGGCGGTGCCGCAGGACCTCTACGACGCCGCCGCCATCGACGGCATGGACGACAAGCTCGACCGCTTCTTCTCGGTGACGCTGCCGCTCCTCGGGCCGACCATGATGTTCGTGCTGGTGACCTCCACCATCACCGCCTTCAAGGTGTTCGACACCGTGGCCGTCATCACGCGCGGCGGGCCGCGCGGCGCCTCCGACGTGCTGCTCTACACCACCTATCTCGAAGGCTTCAGCTACTTCCGCATGGGTTCGGCGGCGGCGATGACCACGGTGTTCCTGGTGATCATGCTGGTGTTCGCCTGGGTGCAGGCCCGCGTTCTCGATCGCAGGGTGCACTACTGATGTCCGTCCGTTCGCCCTACCGCTTCCGCCCCGGCCAGCTGCTCGCCCATCTGGTGCTGCTGTTCCTGGCCTTCCTGTTCCTGTTTCCCTTCTACGTGCTGTTGGTCACCTCGGTGCGCACGCCGCAGGAACTGTTCACGCCGGACTTCCATTGGCTGCCGGTCGAGTTCACCGGCCTCCGCTACTACATCCAGTCGGTCACCCACTCGCCGGTGCTGACCTTCATGAAGAACGGCGTGGTGGTCTGCGCCGGCATCCTGATCGTTCAGCTGCTCACCGCCATTCCCTGCGCCTACGCGCTGGCGAAATACGAGTTTCGCGGCCGCGACCTGCTGTTCGCCACGGTGCTGTTCTGCCTTACCGTGCCGATCCAGGCGCCGGCATTGCCGCTCTATCTCGGGCTCAACGCCATGGGCGCGCTCGACAGCTATTTCGCCATGATGGCGCCGTTCTTCCTGTCGGTGTTCGCGATCTTCCTGTTCCGGCAGACCTTCAAGTCCTATCCGGACGAGATCATCCAGGCCGCCCGGCTCGACGGCATGTCGGAAGGCGCGATCCTCTGGACCATCGTGGTGCCCGCCTCGCTGCCGGCCATCGCCGCCTTCGCGGTGTTCTCGGTCACCGCCCACTGGAACGACCTCTACTGGCCGCTGATCGTCGTCCGCTCCAACGAGCTGATGACGCCGCCGCTCGGCCTTGCCTATTTCACCGACGTCGAGAGCGGGGAGAACTACGGTGCGCTGATGGCGACGGCCGCCATCCTCACCGCGCCGCTGATGCTGGGCTTCCTTCTGGCGCAGCGGCACTTCATCCGCGGCATCACCACCATGGGCCTGAAGTAGTCGGGCCCCAGCGCGTTCCGGGTTCCGGCCGGTGGCCGGGGCCCGGCGGGCAGGATGGGATTGCGCCCCATCCCGCCCCGGCCGCGGCGGTTCCGCGCGCCGTTCCTGTCGTCCACCGAAGCAACGGAGAACACCAATGAACAGGCTCCTCGGCGTCGCAGCCGTAACGGCAAGCCTAGCCTTCGCCGCCGCCTCCGCGCAAGCGGAAGTCACCATCGAGGTGATGCATCCCTGGCCGGGCCACAACCACTTCCACGAGGCCGAAGCCAAGGCCTTCATGGAAAAGCACCCGGACATCAAGGTCGTCTTCCGCGCCTCGCCGGAGAGCTACGACGCCGGCCATCAGGCGATCATCCGCGACTCCATGACCGGCAACCTGCCCGACGTCTACCACTCCGGCTATCACCTGTTGCCGGCGATGGTGCGCGTTCTGGAGCCCAAGGGCCAGATCGTCGACCTCAAGCCGTTCATCGACAAGGAAGGCGGCCAGGGCTGGCTCGACGACAACTTCAACCCGGCGATGATCAACCTGACCACCGTCGACGGCAAGATCTGGGGCATGCCCTTCAACGCCTCGACGCCGATCGTCTTCTACAACAAGGAGCTGATCGAGAAGGCCGGCGGCGACACCGCCCACCTGCCGACCGACTGGGACGGCTGGCTCGCCCTCGGCGCCAAGGTGGCGGCCCTCGGCGGCGGCGTTACCGGCGCGTCCTACACCATCGACGTCTGGCCGGACGACTGGCTGTGGCGCGCCCTGATCTCGCAGCAGGGCCAGCCCTTCATGAACGAAGACGGCAAGACCGTGGCCTGGAACGGCGACAGCGGCCGCGCGGCGCTGGAGCTTGCCCGTCGCTTCGTTGCCGAAGGCGGCATGAAGCAGATGGAGTTCGACCAGGCCCGCCAGCAGTTCGTCGCCGGCCTCACCGGCTTCACCGTGCAGTCGGTCAACTCGGCCCGCTCCTTCGAGGAGATGACGGCCGGCAAGTTCACCGTGGGCACCGCCGTGTTCCCGGTCACGAACAAGGAAGCCGGCAAGGTGCCGACCGGCGGCAATGGCGCGCTGATCCTCGCCAAGGACGCCGAGAAGCAGGCCGCCGCCTGGGAGTACGTCAAGTTCATCTCCTCGCCGGAAGGCCAGAAGATCGCCGTGCTCGGCTCGGGCTACATGCCCACCAACCAGAAGGCCATGGCGCCGGAGCTCTTGGGCGACTTCTACGCCAGCCATCCCAACTGGCGCACATCGCTCGACCAGATCGACCGCGCCGCCCCCTGGGCCGGCTACCCCGGCACCAACGCCGTGGAGATCTGGCGCACCCAGCGCGACCTGATCGCCGAGGTGATGAGCGGCGACCTCTCGGTCGACGACGGCCTTGCCGAAATGGTCAACGCCACCGACGACCTGATCGCCAAGTGACATGAAGCGCCGGAGCGGGGGACATGCCTCCGCTCCGGTCGCCCCCGCGCCCCTTCCTTTCCGGATGATCGACATGACCGACTTCGCCGCCTTCAACGCCTTTACCGCCCCCGGCCGCTTCCTCAAGGGCAACATCCACACCCACACCAACCGCTCCGATGGCCGCCTGCCGCCGGACGAGGTGGTGAGCCGCTATCGCGCCGCCGGCTACGATTTCCTGTCGATCACCGACCATTTCCTGCCGTCCTACGGCTTCCCGATCACCGATGCCGGCCCGGTCGATAGCCTGACGCTGATCCTCGGCGCCGAGCTGCACGCCCCGCGCACCGAGATGAGCGACCTCTGGCATCTGGTGGCCGTCGGCCTGCCGGCCGATTTCGCGCCCACCGCCGAGACCGAGGACGGCCCGGCGCTGGCCCGCCGCGCCCGGGCGGCCGGCGCCTTCGTCGGCATGGCCCATCCGGCCTGGTACCAGCTGTCGCTGGCCGACGCCGAGACCGTGGCCGACGCCTGCCACGCGGTGGAGATCTACAACCACGGCTGCCAGATCGTTCACGACAAGGGCGACGGCGCCTACATGCTCGACGGCCTCGCCGACAAGGGCCGGCGGCTCCTCGCCTATGCGTCCGACGACGCGCATTTCAAGGCGCCGGATTTCGGCGCCGCCTGGGTGATGGTGAAGGCGGCCGACAACAGCGCCGAGGCCATCCTCGCCGCGCTCAAGGCCGGCGCCTTCTATTCGAGCCAGGGTCCCGAGATCCACAACCTCGCCTTCGAGGGCGACCGGCTGATCGTCGAATGCTCGCCGGCCTCCGGCGTTCTCGCCATCGGCCGGGGCTACCAGTACGAGCACAGCTTCGGCACCGGCATGAGCCGCGTGTCGCTGCCGCTCGACGGGCTCGAGGGCAGCCCCTGGCTGCGCGTCATCGTCACCGACGCCGTCGGCCGCCGCGCCTGGAGCAACCCGGTCTGGCGTTGATCTGCTATAGATCGGCGGACTCGCATGCTCTCGGGAGACTGATACACGGTGGTCGATACGCTGTTCGGACGGGGACTTCTGGCCGAGATCCAGGGGGCGATGGACGAGATGCCCGAGGCGCTGTCGCGGGTCGGCGGCTACATTCTCGGGCAGCCCGAAGCCGCCATCCGCGCCTCGACGGCCGAACTGGCGCTGCAATGCGGGGCGGGCGAGGCGACCATCGTCCGCTTCTGCCGGCAGATGGGCTTTGCCGGCTTTCGCGAGCTGAAGATCGCGCTGGCCTCCGACATCGCCTACCGTCGCTCCGACGAGACGCGCGGCTCGTCCGAGCTTGCCGACCGCATGATCGCCGCCCTCAGGTCGACCTCGGACACCATTTCCGAGGCCGACCTCAAGACGGTGGCGGCGCGGCTCATGGCGGCCCGCCATGTCGACGTGTTCGGCTCGGGCGTGTCGGGCATCGTCGCCGAACTGTTCGCCTACCGCTTCTCGCGCCTCGGCCTCGTCGCCCGCGCCTTCCAGGACCCGATCCTCGCCGACGAGGTGGCCGGCGCGCGCGGTGAGGACAGCGTGGTGATCGCCATTTCCGAAACCGGTCTGACCGTGCCGGCCGAGCGCTTCCTGACGCAATCCCGCGCGGCGGGCGCCTTCACGGTGGCGATCTCCGGCCGCCAGTTCGGCGGCCTCGAAGACCTCTGCGACGTCGTCTTCGTGACGACGCCGGTCTCCCCGCTGCCCCAGCGCGGCGAAATGAGCCCGGTGGCCGCCAAGCTGTTCATCTGCGACCTGCTGGCGCAGGAGGTGACGCTGGCGCTGGCGGCGGGCGCTACCACGACGAATTGAGGCTTCGTTCCGGAATGGCTCAGGCGAGCATCGCGAGCCCGTGCTTCTGGACGATATCGAGCAGCTTCAGCGCCGGGCCGCTCGGCCGCTTGGCGCCGGTCTCCCACTTCTGCACGGTGGACTCGCTGGTGTTGAGATAGCGGGCGAACACCGGCTGGCTGACGCGGTTTCTTTCCCGCAGCGCCTTGATCTCCTCGGGCGAGAGGACCACCGGCACCGACAGACACGTCTCGTCGAAGGTCTTCATCGTTTCCTTGTCGACGGTCCCCGCCTCGTACATGCCAAGGACGGCGCTGTGGATGGCCTCGAAGGCGTCGCTCTTGAACTTACGCTTCGCTGTCATGGCAAATCTCCACCAATGCGCCGACCTTCAGCTCGGCTTCCAGATCGCTCGCCGTCTTCCGGCGGTATAGCTCCGCGAGCTTGCGGAACGCTTCCAGCTCATCGTCGTCAATGTTTGCTCGATCCTGCTTGGCGAACAGGTAGGTGAACACCCAGAACTCACCAGCCTTTGCGAGCACAATCGAGCGATGACGGTTCTCGTTGAGCCGCTTCTTGAACACGCCGCCGCCGAGATCGTCGGCTTGACCAAGCGCCACTTGCCGGATTGCCTCGGACGGCTCCTGATCGGAGATCCTCGCCTTGCGGGCAGCCTTGGCAAACCAAGCTGTCTTGAATGTACGCTCTCGCATGTCTATAGGTAGCACTCAGTGCTACTGGCTTCAAGGGGGCGAAAGTCCGCGCTCCCTGAAGAAATGCGCCTCGCAGCTTGATTTGGTCTTGCCGACTTGGGAAAAGAGTCGGGCAAGTTTAAAAACAGCGACATGGCCTGTCGCTAGAGCACGTCCGGCGAACCCTGGTTCGCCAACATGCTCTCTCTCTTTGTTTTCACGCAACTCCGGGCGCAAAACCGGTATCCACTTTTGCTGGAGTTGCTCTAGGGATGATGCACCCAAATGGGCGATATGGAGATTGGCGCGTCGCAGTCCTTCGGCGGTCTTGACTGGCGCGTGCTGGATGTCCGCGATGGCGCGGCGCTCGTCATCACCGAGCGGATCATCGATCAGCGCCCCTATCACGACGCCTACACCGACATCACCTGGGCCGACTGCGCCTTGCGACGCCATCTCAACGGCGCGTTTCTCGACGGTTTCGGTGCGGCCGACAGGGCGCGGATCGTTCCGATCGTCAACAAGAACCTCGACAATCAGTGGTATGGCACGCCGGGCGGAGACGACACCGAGGACCGCGTGTTCCTCCTCAGCATCGAGGAGGCGGTCTGCCGCTATTTCGGCGACAGCAGCGCCAAGCTCTACGACGAGGGGCGCAAGCGGCGCTACTGGTTCGAGCGCAAGGACGAGAACAACGCCAGGCGCTCGGCCAATCTCTGGCGCGGCGACGGCGGCACATGGTGGTGGTGGCTGCGCTCGCCCGGCCGCCTCGGCGTCAAGGCCGTCTACATCCACGGCGACGGCAACATCGGCATCCAGGGCAACAACGTCCTGAAGGGCAACATCGCCGACGGCTGGTGTACAGGCGGCGTCCGCCCCGCCCTCTGGATCAGAGCCTAGCCCAAACTCTACTGGAACGGGCATTTGGCTTAGCTTTCTGCGCTTCCGGTGCTCACGGACCTTAAGTCCGCTCCGCTCCGGTTCTCGAAACCGTCGCCATCTGCCGCGTCCCAGCGAGTTTGGAGCCAGGCTCCAAGAGCCTGACGGCTCACGCCGTCTCGCAGCGCCACTCGATGAGCCGGCCGTCTTCCTCGTCCCAGCGCTCGCCGGTGCGGGTGAAGCCGGCGCGTTCGAGGACGCGCATGGAGGCGGTGTTGGCGGGGCTGGTGTCGGCGGTGACGGCGCAGATGGCGGGGTTGGCATCGGCCCAGCGCAAGATGTCGCGGACGGCCGCGCCGGCATGGCCTTGTCCCTGCCGGCTTGGCGCGATGCCGTAGCCGATGTCGATCACGCCGCCCTCGGGCGGGTGCGTGACCGAGCAGAGGCCGACCAGTTCGCGGTCGCTGACGATCAGCCAGGCGACGGGCGAGAAGGTCTCGCGCACCAGGGCGGCCACCTCGGCCAGCATCCCGAGGATTTCGGGCGTGGCGATCGGCGTGTCGGCCAGTCGAAGGTCTCTGGGCGCGCGCCCCTCGATGAGCGCTGCGAAATCCTGTTCGGTGGCTTCGACGATCATCTTTGCCTCATGGCTGCTGGTCTTGGCGATCCCCGTCCCCGGTCTCATGGTCGGCGACGATGGCCTTGGCGGAGAACACGAACTGGCAGCGCACGCCGTCGGGGTCGGCGGTCCAGTCGGCGCGGCCCATGGAATCGTGGGCGAGGCTGTTGCGGATCAGCTTCGAGCCGAAGCCCTTGTCACCTCCGGCCACCACGGGCGGGCCGCCGGTCTCGCGCCAGTCGAGGTTGACCCGCGCGCCTTCGCCCTCGGGGCAGGGCGTCAGCGTCCAGCCGATGCGGACCTTGCCGTCGGGCGTCGACAACGCGCCGTATTTCATGGCGTTGGTGATCAGCTCGTGCAGGGCCAGCGCCAGGCCGAGGCCGGTGCGCGGCGCCAGCTCCGCGTCGCGGTCGGCCTCGATGACGATGCGGTCGTCGAGCTGGTAGGTGACGGCGAAGGCGTCGCGGACGATGCCGTCGAGGCGGCTGTCGCCGGGGCCGGCCAGGATGCGGATCTGCGCCTTGTTGAGGGCGGCGATGCGGTCGCCGAGGCTCTGGCGGGCGGCCTCGATGGACGGGGCGCGACGCAGCGTGTTCTCGGTGATGATCTGGATGATGGTCAGGATGTTCTTGACCCGGTGGGCGCTCTCGCGCGCCACCATGTCGAGCCGCTCCTCGATCTGCTTTCTCTGCGTCAGGTCCTGCACGGCGCCGAGCACGCGTTCGGGCCGGCCCTGGTCGTCGCGGACGACGGTGCCGCGCGCGCCGATCCAGGTGATCCGGTCGTCGATCAGCAGGCGCAGCTCGCCAGGCATCTCGACGTCGGCGCCAACCGCGCTGTCGGCGGCGAGGCCGATCAGGCGCGTGGCGTCGTCGGGGTGGATGCGGTTCAGCACCTCGACGATGGGCACGTCCTCCATCGTCTCCGGCAGGCGCAACAGGTCGTGGAACAGGCGCGAGCCACGCACCGTGCGGCGCTGGAAGTCCCAGTCGTAGGTGCCGAAGCCGCCGCCTTCCTGGGCGAGGCGCAACAGCTCGGTCTGCCGTTCGAGGTCGCGCTGGGCGCGCCAGCGCTCGGTCACGTCATGGCCCTGGACGAAGATGCCGGTCATCTCGCCCTGGGCGTCGCGGATCGGCTGGTAGACGAAGTCGACGTGGCGAAGCTCGGGATCCGGCATGCCGCCCCAGCGCAGGAACACCGGCATGTCCTGGCCAGAGAAGGGCTCTCCCGTGCGCCAGACCTCGTCGAGGATATCCGTGAAGCCCTGGCCGACCACCTCCGGCAACGCTTCGGCGAGGCTGAGGCCGACGAGGTTGCTGCGCCCGACCAGCCGGCGGTAGGCGTCGTTGGCCAGCTGGAAGACGTGGGTCGGCCCGGTCAGCACGGCGATGAAGCCGGGCGCCTGCTCGAACAGCTCGCGCAACAGGGCGATCTCGCCGGACAGCTTGTCGCTGACCGTCTGCACCGCCTGAGCCCGCGCCAGAACGCCTGACTCGGCCATGTTGGCGCGTGCGTCGCGCTCGCGCAGCAGCTGCAGTTCGGTAACGTCCTGCGTGTGCTGGAGAATGTAGGCGAGTTCGCCGTCCTTGTTCCTGAGCGGCGTGTGGGTGGCGCTCCAGAAGCGGAGGGCCGGCGGTTCGCCGGGGCGGGAGGTGTCGTAGGGCACCAGCGCCACGTGATCGGGCTGGTCGGTCTTCAGCACCCGGTCGAACGAAGCCGTCAGGATGCGGTATCCGTCCGAGGCGGGATCGGCGGGAAAGGCCTCGAACAGGTGTTGGCCGATGATTTCGTCACGACTATCCCGGCCGACTGCCTTGAGGTAGGCGTCGTTGCAACCGGCGATCATCAGCTCCCGAGTAAAAATGACATAGGCGTTCGCCGAGGCATTGAATAGGTCTCGAAGATCCAGGTCGTCGGCCGCCAGTTTGCTGAACATCGTCATCCCGCCGCGTCGGAGCGACCGGAGAATGACAAAAATAATCTTACCTTTCAATGACAAAAGCGGGGCGGCCCATCCTCGGGATTTCCCGGGAGGGGCGATGGCGACCGACGGCTTGTCCGCGCCGGGCGCTGTCTCGCGCCGGTTGCGCGGGCAGGCGATGTCGCCGCCGGCCCGTGCTGCCCGTCGTCTCGCTTCAGAAGCTGATCTTCAGTCCGGCGTCGGCCGACCATGAGCTTGAGTTGTCGGAGTAGCGTCCGACCTTGGCGTTGGTGAACAGGGAGAGGTTGTCGCTGATCATCAGTTCGCCGCCGATGCCGATGCGGGCGCCGAGGACGTTGCGGTCGTCCATGGTGCTGACGGTGAAGTCGGTGCCCGACAGGCTGGCGCTCATGTCGCCGGAGCCGAGGCGGGTGGAATTGACCAGTTCGCCGGTGAAGGAGACCTTGCCGAGCTTGCCGTCCTGAAGGCGGGCGGCCTTGGACAGCTTGATGCCGACGATGCCTTCCAGCGTGTGGGTGGTCTGGTCGTCGTAGGAGATGTTCTGCGACGAGCCGTGCTCGCTGTAGGCGCCGAAGCCGGCGGCGGTGTAGCGCAGGGCGGCCGAAGGCGTCAGCGACCAGTCGCCGGACAGGGCATAATCGCGCGACAGCCGCAGTTCGGGCGAGAAGAACCAGCCGTTGAGGTCGCCCTCGGCGGTTTCGGTGGTGTTGACGGTGCGTTCGGATGTGGCGGAGAGGCCGCCGCCGACCATCTGGGCGTCCAGGGTGAAGGCGCCGAGCGGATGGCGCCAGTAGGCGCCGCCGAAGCCGAAGGTGCCGGTCACCTTGCCCGAGCCGTCGTCGGCCTTGTTGACGAGACGGCTGGCGCCGGCAAGCAGGCCGATGCGCTCCTGGTCGAACTGATGGTCGATGCCGACGGCCAGGCCGTAGTGGGAGGAGGTGGTGTCGGTGGCGTTGTAGAACTGCTGGCCGCCGAAGCCGCGCGCCCACAACAGGTTGGAGCCGCTGACGGCGACGCCGTCGCCCATGATCTTCAGCGGGTCCTGGATCCTGGGGTTGATCTCGTCATATCCGAGCATCGGCGAGGCCGTCTCCGGGGCGGGCGGCGCCGAGCGGTCGATGTCGAGATTGAGAATGCCGTTCATGACGGTGAGCACGGACTGGCCGTAGGAGCGCTGGACGTCCGGCACCGAAGCGACGTTGCCCGCCTCGACGGCGTTCAGCGTGCCGTTATTAGCGTCATTGAGGGATTTGACGATGGTGACATTGCTGTTGGTTGCGGTGACGGTGTTGCTGCTTGAGACGTATTCCGAGACATCCAGCGTGTAGCTTCCGGTTGTTTCAAAATATACACTGTTGTCTGACGTTCCATAGAAATCCACGCCGCCGACAAAAGACGAACCGTCGTATATGTATAGTTTATTATTCCCCATTTCAAATCTTATCGCGGCGTCATCACCAGATATTGTGCCGTAATTCAAGATTGTCGAATATCCGCCCGAGATGGTTACGCCGTACAATGCTCCCGTTATCTCGCCTTGGTTGTAAATTAAAGATTCACTCCCATCTAGGTAAACGCCAATTGCGCTTTTGTAATAAACAAGTCCATCTGAATAATATCCTATGACTCCAGATAGATTATTCGCTATTCTGTATGCGTCGCCGTTGGCGTAAATGCTGTATGTTTTCCCAAAAATTGTTCCGTTGTTAGCGATTGATACATAATTTCCATCCCCAAGTATTGATTTTCCCGTTTTGGAAAATAGAGTTCCATCATTTATTATTCTGATGTACGATTGTACTGAAGGGATGTAGAAAACAGATTTTTGGTAATCCTCTCCGGAACTCGTGTTGTTTTGGGCTATACCTGAGTAGACATATTCGAGGTAGCTGGCCGAAGTGCCCGAGTTGTCGAACCTGAAGACTTCGCTTCCGCTGGTGGCGAGGTTTGTATCGCTGGAGCCTGCTGCCGTGATCACGGTGGTCTCGTCCGAAGGACTGCCCGCGGACGCCGGCGTTATCGTGGCGGGCGAAAACAGCGCGGCGGACAGGACGCAGACGGAAACGCCCGTCAGAAACGTGTTCCGGTCGAAAATAGTGCGCGACGTGAAGTCCATTCTCAGCCCCAGCCTTTTTGAAACATCTGTCGTTCGCGGGCGGCAAACGACACTTGTTCGATCGGTAAGGGGCGATCCAGGAAATGACAATCCGGCGGAATATCTTTTATTATCAAATACTTGTAAGGTATCTTGCAGTCGTGTAAGGTATCTTGCAGGCTGGGCTCGTCCTCGCTTTGCGTGGCCTTGTTTCCATGGGGTTAGCTGGCTGTGGCAAAAGAACCACGTCGCCAGCATTTGTGAGTTTTGACGAGGCGCGGGCCGCTGGAACAAGCCGGCGGCGACCTCTGGGCGACCGTTTGGGGCAGGGGTGATTCGTCGACCGGTGCTGGTTTGGGGGGGCTGCCGCAACGCCGGACGCAAGACCGGTTCCCACTTTTGCTGGCGTTGCTTTGCGGGCTGCCGCAACGCCGGACGCAAAACCGGTTCCCACTTTTGCTGGCGTTGCGGTGACCCGCTCAGCCCGGCGGGCGGTGGGCCGGGAAGGTCAGCGTGGCGACGACGCCTCGTGGGTCGGCATTGGCGATCTCCAGAGACGCGCCATGGGTCCGAGCCACTTCGCCGACGATATGCAGGCCCAGCCCCGTTCCGCTCACGTTGCCGGTGTTCGAGGCGCGATAGTAGCGGTCGGTGACGCTGGCCAGCTCGTCCTCGGGGATGCCGATCCCCTGATCCTTGACGGATATGGCGATACCTGTGCCGAGGCTGGCGGCCGAGATGAGGATCTCGCTGTCATCTGGGGAGAACTTGCTGGCGTTGCCGATCAGATTGTCCAGCGCGACGGCCACCATGCGCCGGTCCAGCTTCAGTTCAGCCTCGGCGAGCCGGTCGGGCAGGTCCAGGCGGATGGCATGGTGCTGGTGCAGGGCGCGGCATCGCTCCACCGTGGCGGCGAGCAACTCGCCCAGGGCGACGGGCTCGAAGCGGACGGCGGCGCCGGTTTCTTCCAGCCGGGCGCGGCTCAGGGACACCTGCAGCACCTCGCGCAGGTCGCGGGTCGCCACCTCGATGCGACCGAGGCGGTCGCGATTGGCGTGATCGTCGGGCGGCAGGGTGCTGAGAAGGGTGCTGGCGCTGTTGCGGATGACCGCCAGCGGCGTCTGGTACTGGTGGCGGATGATGTCGACGAAACGGGCCTGCTCGGCCCGTCCGAGCTTTTCCCTGACCAGGGCCTCCTCGGCGACGGTCTTGGCCTGGCGCAGGGCGGCGGTGCGCTCCTCGGCAAGGACGTTGGCCCGTCGCTCCGCCCGTTGGGCCAGACGCTGACTGCTGGTGATCTTCCGGCGTTGGTAGAGGTGGTTGCCGCGGATCACCATCGAAAGCCCCATGAGAATGGTGAAGGGCCCCATCGTCACCCAGTAGTCGCGCTCGCCAAGTCGTAGGATATCCGGCCCGCCCAAAAGGCTGACCACCGACGACACCGCGAACCCGGTCTGGGTGGTCTGGGCCAGAAGGGCGGTAAGGCTGCCGGGGCGCCGGGTCCGGAGGTAGATGCGAAGATAATAGGCTACCAGGACGAGGACCGACAGGATGGCCGCGAGCATCAGCGGCGTTATGACGGCCGTGTAGGGAACGAGATCGAGGTAGAGATTGGCGAAGCCGAACAGGTTGTAGACCATGGCGCCGACGATGAAATGTCGCATCCATCTGGGCGCGCGGCCGGGAAATATCTGGTCGTGGATGAAGACAAGATTGCCCAGGAAGATCAAAAGGCTGGCTATCGAGAAGAGGATGTCGCCGGTCGCCCCGACGAAGCCGGGAAGAAGGTTGGAGTGGCAGGCCACCAGAAAGGCGTTGCTGAACATCAGTCCGGCGAAGCTGAGAAAGAAGCGGCGTCTGGATTGCAGCCAGAAGAAAAGGCTGATCAGCAGGGCGATGACGGACAGTGCGATCAGGCTGGCCGAAAACGACATCCAGCGCAGGGAATAGTCGAGAAGCCCGGCGGTGGTGGCGATGCTGGCCTTCAGCGTCACGGTGCTGCCGGTCGAGATCCTGAAATAGAGCGTTGCCTCGTTGGTGTCCGGCAGCATCAGCGGGACCGTGTAGAACAGCTTCCAGTTGCCCGGTTGCTGGTCCTCGTAAAAGGTGCCGCGATGAAAGACCGTGAAGTCCTCGCCGCTTCCTGGGCTTGAGGTCTTGGGGACGTAGATGTCCAGGGTGTGCAGGAAGGGCGGCTGCGCGATCAGCGTCAGGTTCGGCTGCCAGGTGGAATCCGTGGTCAGCGTGACTTTCAGCCAGACGGTGTCCGAGGTGTAGCCCGCAGTGGGGATGTCCTTCGCGAGGAGAAAGTCGGATGGCGGGACGGTGCCGTTGACCATGTCGGATATGGTCAGACTTCCTGTTTTGTCCCGCAGCATGGCGAAATGGCCGGCCAGTGAAATCTGTTCCTTGTCTTTGGTTAGTAAAGATAAATTCAATGGCGGTGAGGCCATGGGGCTTGCGAATGACGCGTTCAACGCTAAAAACATGACGAACAGGCCAAGGAGCGGAACGCGACAGGCCTGAAGCCGTCCGAAGGAAAGCCACCGGCGCCGATTGCTTCGCAGTCCGGTTTTCTCGCCGACAGACCCAGAGCAGAAACGAGGTAGGGCCTGATGCGGGTCGCGTTGATCGAGGACAATCTCGCGCTGAGAAGCAGTCTGGCAGATTTTCTGAGCGTGAAGGGGCATCAGGTCCACGAGGTTGGAGAAGCGATCGAGTTCTACCAGCTTCTGCGCAGTCAGAAGTTCGACGTGGCCGTCGTGGATATCAACCTGCCCGACTACGACGGTTTCTCGATTACGCGCTATCTCACGTCGAAACAACATTGCGCCGTCATCATCACCTCGGTGCGCGAAGCGCTGGAGGACCGGGTCAAGGGTTACGAGGCGGGCGCCGACATCTACATGACCAAGCCCGTCGACCCCGAGGAACTGGTGGCGGCGATCGAGATGATCGGCCGCCGGTTCAACGCCGAGCGCAAGGGCGAGGAGACGCCGCCGCCGGAGACGGGCGAGGGCTGGCGCGTCGACAACGACAGGCGCTGCCTGTGCGCGCCCAACGGCGAGCTGGCGCCGCTGACGGGGCGCGAGGTGCGCCTGTTGCGGGCGCTGGCCGAAATGGACCGCGCCATTCTCAACCGGCGCGAGGTCGAGGACATCATCGGCGAGGAGGGGCAGGTCAGCCGCAGCAGCCTCGACACCTTCCTCAGCCGCCTGAGGGCCAAGGTACGCGACAGGACCGGCCTTGAGCTGCCGCTGGCGACCAACCACAACCTCGGCTTCTCGTTCCTGGCGCCGATCGAGGCCATTTAGAGCATCATCCGACCGGAGTGAAACGAGGATCGAAAAGATGATGCTTCGCAAACAAGAGCTTAGAGCGCCGCTCTGATTCAATCAGATCGAATAGCGCTCTAGGCGCGCGCCGGATGACCGGCGCCCGCATGCTTTCCGGTGCTGTCGCAGCTTACGCCGCGTCGAGGCTCTTCACGAAGTCGCCGACTTCCTGCTGAAGCGCGGCGGACTGCTCGTTCAGGCGGTCGGACAGGGTCATCAACTGGGTCGAGGCGGTGCCCGTCATCTCGGCGGCGGTGCTGACGCCGGTGATGTTGGAGGTGACGTCGGTGGTGCCGGCCGCCGCCCGCTGGGTGTTGCGGGCGATCTCGGCCGAGGCGGCGCCCTGTTCCTCGACGGCGCTGGCGATGGCGGCCGACGAGTCCTGGATGTTGCCCACCGTCTTGACGATGCGGGAGATGGCATCGACCGTGCCGCCGGTGGCCGACTGGATCTCGGTGATCTTGCGGCCGATCTCGTCGGTGGCCTTGGCGGTCTGGTCGGCGAGCTGCTTCACCTCCGAGGCGACGACGGCAAATCCCTTGCCGGCCTCGCCGGCCCGCGCCGCCTCGATGGTGGCGTTGAGCGCCAGGAGGTTGGTCTGGGCGGCGATGTTGGAGATCAGCGTCACCACCTCGCCGATCTGCTGGGCGGCCTGCGACAGCGTCTGGACGTTGTGGGAGCTGGTCTCCGCCTCCTTCGCCGCCTCGCGGGCGATGTTGGAGGAGTGGGTGATCTGCTCGGAGATCTCCTGGATCGAGGCCGACAGCTCCTCGGCGCCGGCGGCGACCGTCTGCACGTTGGTGGCCGCTTCCTCGGCGGCGCCGGTGACGGTCTGGGCCTGGCGGGCGGTCTCCTCGGCGGTGGCCGACAGGCTGCGGGCGGCGTCGGCCACTTCCATCGACGAGGAGCCGAAGCCGTTGGCGAGTTCCTGCATGCGGCTGACGAAGCGCTCGGCCCTCTCGGACCGCTTGCGCATGGCGGCGTCCTCGGCGGCCTTGGCCGCCTCCTGCGCCGCGCGGGCCTTCTCGGCATCGATCAGGCTGAGGCGGAAGGACTCGAGGCCGCCGGCCAGCTCGCCCACCTCGTCCTTGCGGCCGATGCCGAGGATGGAGATGTCGAAATGGCCCGACTGCATCGTCTTCATGGCCTCGACCAGCTTGCCGATCGGCCGCGTCACGCCGGAGGTGAGCAGGAGGACGGCAATGCCGATCACCACCACCACCGTGACGCCTATGAAGCCGAGCGTCATCCATACCGCGTTGGAGGCCGCGGCGCTGTTGGCGTCGTTCACCTCCTGCGTTTCGTTGAGCAGGACGGTGTTGATCACGACCGACTTCTTCTGAAGGGCGGCGATCTCGGGATGGCACTTCGTGGTCAGCAGCTCCAGTGCCTTGGCGTTGTCGGTGACATCCGTCGACTGCGACAGCCTGACGACCTCGCCGCAACTGCCGGCCATCAGTTGACGAACATCCGCCTGAATGCCTTCGAGTTCGGTCTTCTTGTCCGGGGCGGCCTCGATGGAGAGGGCCATGTTCTTGTCGATATCGGCCAAGGCGGCTTCGCGGGCGGCCGTCGCGGCCCGGTTGTCTTCCTCGCTCGTCGCGGCGGCGTTCCAGTAAAGGCTGGTGGCAAGGTCCGATACGGCTCGGTTGGAACGGGCGAAGCTGAGACTGGCCGCCGAGCGGCCGGTGAGCAAATGCCCATAACTGTTGTCGATGGCGATCATCTGGTAGACGGCGTAGCCGCCGCCAACCAAGGCGCCTATCCCCAGAAGTACGAGTAACGTAGACACTTTTGCCAAGATTGACAAATTTGCGTAAGACAAAATATCGCCCTCCACAGTTCAGCCCGCACTCTCTGGTAGCAGACCGTCGCAGGTAACAAATTCTGGGAAATTGTGGTTAATAAAGGTCTAAGAATGACGTCTATTTTATTATCATTTCTGCGAATGACAAGAATTTAGACTAGAATGTCATTGTAAATTCTCCGATTGGAGATGATCTCCGCAAAGTATTGCTCGTTCGGGGCGGCTCCGTTTGCGGCAAGGCGGACAAGGCGCTGTTCTTGCTCGGAATTCCGCGCTTTCCCGGCCTTTTCGGGGCACTGCCGCCAGGTGCGGAGGAAATGTCGGAGAGGGGGCGCGAGCGGCGAACGTCATGATGCTCGACGATCGACCGAGGCCTTCGCGTGATGCATGGTCGACAGGCGAGGCACTTGTAGAATCAGAGAAATTGCCTTTCTTTCAGGAGGCAAATCAAAGCCATACGCTGGCTTTGCCAGAATTCGTGCCGCTTTTTGACCAGAGTTCAGATACCGGGGGGCGATCTGAAGCATGAGGCAGACGGCAGATCGTGACCCGGATCGGCTGATGCGCGCGATCCTCAGCCGCGCGCCAGTCGGTATTGCCGTGATCGACCACGACGGAACCTATGTCTCGGTCAATCCGACCTATTCCGAGATCTACGGCTATTCCGTCGACGACATGCTCGGCGAGAACTTCCTGATGGTGTTCCCCGAGGAGGCGCGCGTCTCGGTTCTGGCGCGCCACCAGGACTTTCTGGACAACGGCGGCCATCTCGGCGGCGAGTGGGCGGTTCTTCGGCGCGACGGTGCCCAGCTTACCGTCTGGTCGAACTCGGTGTCCTTCCCCTCCGATCACGGCAAACCCGACCGGCTGGTCTATGTGCTCGACATCACCGAGCAGAAGAAGGCGCAGGAACAGGAGCGCATCGCCGCCACGGTCTACCAGACCACGTCCGAGGCCATCATGGTGATCGACGCGGATTTCCGCGTCATCGCCGTCAACCCTGCCTTCATCCGGTTGACCGGCTGGTCGCAGGACGAGGTCATGGGGCGCAGTGCCCGCATGTTCCGCTCCGACCGGCACGACGAAGCCTTCTACGCCGAGATGAGGCGGGCGGTGCTAGCGGACGGGGTCTGGAACGGCGAGGTTTGGGACCAGCGCAAGTCGGGCGAGCATTATCTCAGGGAAACGACGGTCACGGTTGTCAAGGACGCGTACGGCAAGGTCAAGAACTACGTCGTGGTGTTCTCCGACATCACGACACGCAAATCTGCCGAGGACATCATCCGCTGGCAGGCCAACTACGATTCCGTCACCGGCCTGCCCAACCGGCACATGTTCACCGAACGACTGGCCGAGGGCGCGCGGCAGGCGACCGAGACCGGCCAGACCATGGCCCTGCTGATGATCGATCTCGACCGGTTCAAGGAGATCAACGACACGCTGGGCCACTCGACGGGCGACCGTCTCCTGGCCAAGGTGTCGGCTCGCCTGAAGGAGTGCGAGCGGCCTGGCGACACCATCGCCCGCATCGGTGGCGACGAGTTCGCGCTCATCCTCAACGGTGTTTCCGACATAGAGGAAATCGAGGCGTCGGCTCGAGAGGTTCTGAAGCGCTTCGAGGCGCCGGTGGCCATCGACTACGAGCAGTTGTTCGTGACCGCCAGCGTCGGCATCTCGCTCTATCCCCGCGACGCCCAGTCGCTGGAGGAGCTGTTCCGCAATGCCGACCAGGCGCTCTATGCCGCCAAGGGATATGGGCGCAACTGCCTGCATTTCTTCACGCCGGCGCTGCAGCGCGCAGCCAACGTTCGCATGCGTCTGGCCAACGACCTCCGGCAGGCGCTCGCCGAGCGGCAGTTCATCGTCCACTACCAGCCGGTGGTGGACCTCGAGACCGGGCGGATCGTCAAGGCGGAGGCGCTGGTGCGCTGGCAGCACCCGACGCGCGGCCTCGTCAGCCCGGGCACCTTCATTCCGCTCGCCGAGGAGACCGGGCTGATCGTGCCGTTGGGCGACTGGGTGGCGCGGCAGGCCATCGCCGAGACGGCCCGCTGTCGCGCCGCCTACGATCCCGACTTCCAGATGGCCATCAACCAGTCGCCGACGCAGTTTCGCAACGCCGCCTTCTCGGGCCTCGGCTGGGTGGGGGAACTGGCCCGGCACGGGCTGACGGGCGGGGCCATCTGCCTGGAGATCACCGAGGGCCTGCTGCTCAACGCCGAGCCGCAGGTGATGTCCAACCTGATCGCCTGCCGCGACGCCGGCATCGAGATCGCCATCGACGACTTCGGCACGGGCTACTCGTCGCTGGCCTATCTCCGGCGCTTCGACATCGACACGCTGAAGGTCGACCGCTCCTTCGTGGCCGAGCTCGACGGCGCCGGCCTCGACATCTGCGAGGCGATCATCGTCATGGCCCATCGCCTGGGGCTTCAGGTGGTGGCCGAGGGTGTGGAAACCGAGCGGCAGCGCGATATCCTGAAGTCGATCGGCTGCGATTACGCTCAGGGCTTCCTGTATGCTCCGGCGCTGCCGGCCGCCGCCTTCGAGGCGATGATGGCCGAGCAGGCGGGGCCGGGCGAGCCCGACGCCGACCGCCGCTCAGCCTCGGCCGAGTAATACCGCTTCCGTCGGGTTTTGACCTTTCGGGTCGGAAGTTGACGGAGGCGGAACGCGTATGACGGGATGAGCCGGTTCTCCGGCTCCGTGGATGCCGATGACGGTTACCAGACCAGATCGACGGCCGTATCGACCGCTCGCCGCGTGCCCCTGACGACGACGCCGGAGGCGGTCTCCACCCCCTTGACCAGCGCCTTTCCGCCTTCGACGGCGACGCCGAGAGGCCCGCGTGGCGGCGGCGCCGGAATGGGCTCTCCGCCGGTGGCTTCGAGAAGCGGCAACGGTGGGAGCGGGCCGGAGGGGATGGAGGAGGCGACCGGCGGCGCCGGCTCGGGCGCCGGGGCGGGGGGCGCCACGCCGGCCACCAGCGGATCGCGCGTTTCGCAACTGGGCAGGCAGCTGTCGAAATGGGCGACGCCGGACGGCGTCGTCTCGCGCGCCCGGAATACCGTGCTGACGGCGCTCTTCGGTTTCAGGATGGGCTTGTCGAGCGGCAGCGGCACGACCGGCGGGTCGGCGGAGATCGGCACGTCGAGCGCGGCGGTGGCCAGCGGCGTTCCGCCCAGGCTGGCGACGCCGGACGCCTCGATCGGCTGGGGCTGGGTGGCGACGGGCGGGGTCGACGCGGCGAGCCGGGATGCTGCCTGCTGGCCGCCGACGACCAGAACCGCGCCGGCGCAGGCGGCGCCGACGCCGATGCCGAGCGCCCACTGCCAGAAAATCACCGTGGAGGCGGACCGCCCCAATCGACCGTTGCTGACCATCTCGGTGTCCTCGGAAAACGTCGGAGATCCGAGACGTCGCACGGATTCATGGCTTTTTCTTTGGGCGAGATGGGCGAAACCGGGGCAATGTATGTCGTTGTGTCGCAGCCCCGGTCAGGACGCTTCGTCCTTCAGGCTGTCTCGCCGCACCCAGACCATGCGGTCGAGCAGCCACAGCTTGGAGAGCATGGCGACCGCGAGGCCGGTTCCGGTCAGCGCCAGGTCGAGGAGGACGAGGCCGGCGAGGAGAAGCAGAGCGCCGATGGCGCCGAGCGCCGTCAGCGCGCGGACGACCGGCCGGTGATGGGCAAGGGCGGGGTCCTGGCTCCGCGCTAGCCAGACGCGCTCGCCGATGACGCCGTTCGACATCCAGTTGTCGGTCGAGGCCGGCGGCGGGAAGAGGCGCGGGTTGAGCCATGTCCAGGCGATGACGAGGGCAATGGGCGCCAGCGCCCACCAGTCGATCCACACCCGGCTCCAGGCGGCAAGCGCCAGAAGCGGCAGGACGGAGAGGCGCGACCAGCCGCTCCAGGGGTTGGTGTGTCGCGACCACGCGGCATCGCTCATGCCCATCATGGTCTCGGCGGCGCGGAAGCTCTTGTCCTGACTCATGGTCGCCATTCTAGGGCGGTTCCAGCAAAAGCGGCACCCGATTCCGCGTTAGAGGCTGGAAATAGGGTCTCGGGATGGTCCAGATAGCAAAAAGACCGGGCGAACCCGGTCTTCTCTCTAGTGCCTCGATGATCAGTGCCAGTACATCCGTGGTCAAAGACCAGAAGCACAAGTGGAGTTTCGAAACTCACAGTCAGTCATATGAGCGTTGTCGATCGTCATTCAAGGGGCCAGCGTTCTCGTCCCTGAAGTTGGCCGATCGAGCTTGCGCCGGGCTGGCCGTGGCAACTCCGACAATCAGGCGGCGCGGATGTTCTGCGCGGCGTTGCGGCCGGTCCGGCTATCCTGAACGATATCGAAGCTCACCTTCTGGCCGTCGCTGAGCGAGCTCATGCCGGACTGCTCGACGGCGGAGATGTGGACGAACACGTCCGGCTGGCCGTTGCCGATCTCGATGAAGCCGAAACCCTTGACGGAATTGAAAAACTTGACGGTACCATCGCTCATGGAGTTATTCCTTTCAATAGCATGGTTTTTCAGCGCCCGGCGAGGCCGCCGTGCGTGATTATTCGCGACATTGAAAAGGAAGATCGTAGGACGCTGGTGCGCTTTGACAACGTTCGTCAACAAGATCGACGCTGGATGCATATACCTAATCGGATATCTTCACGAGCGTCGCTTGGACTATTGTCCGGAATCTGAGCTTGGCCCTTCAATTCTCTGGGGTCGTCGAGGGAATTTCAGGGCCGCTCAGAATGCCGTCTCGGTCAGGCCGCGCTCACGCCGTCGTGGTCGGGCTGGCGGAAGCGGCGACCGGGGCCGCGGCCGGACGCGGACGGGCAGGGCGAACCTTGGGCTTGGGCATCGGCAGCAGGCCGTCGCGCTGGGCCTTCTTGCGGGCAAGCTTGCGCGAGCGACGGATGGCGTCGGCCTGTTCGCGCTTGCGCTTTTCCGAGGGCTTTTCATAGGCGCGGTGCGCCTTCATCTCGCGGAAGACGCCTTCCCGCTGCAGCTTTTTCTTGAGGACACGAAGAGCCTGGTCGACATTGTTGTCTCGAACGAGAACCTGCACTGAGTTTCCGATCCTTTGGGAGAGCAAGCCGCCACCCCGGAGGGCGGCGATCGACTGGCTCCGTCCGACTTTCCGCCTTGTGGCGACGGAGGTTCCCGGCGCGGGCGGAGCGGTTCCGGAGAGACGAAGGGGTCCCAATATGCACCCTTCGATCAGCGTCACGCGCTCCTTCTATGATATTTTGCGCCAAAAGGCCACCCTTTGAAAATAAATCCGTTTTCGGCCTTGTGTCGATTTGGTTGCGGGCGCATATTCATAGTCCGAAAATTCGGTTTTTCGGCGCCTGAATCTTGCCATTTTCTCGCGATGGCAAGCTTAAGATTTTCGTGGCGCGCGAGATGTCCAAGTATATCATCTTTCTTCGCGGTATAAAATCATGACGGCGCGTATAGGTCGGTGACCCGTTGGGTCGATCGACTTGCGGTGGCCGCATGCTCCGGGCAACGAAGGTCGGATTGATCCAGTCCGGCCGGTCATCGTTCGTCGCCGCGAAAGCTCAAGGGAAGGCTATCATCATGGCGACAATGGACGCACGACGCCGTTCGGGCCCCTCGGGGGCCTACACCGCCCCCAGCCATCTGTTCCACGTCGGCGATGCCGTGAATGTGCGGCGCAGCTATCTGCATGCCGCCGCCACCGGCGTCTACCACGTGGTCGCGACCTTGCCGCCCTCCGAAGGCCAGTTCCAGTATCGCGTGCGCAGCGAAGCGGAGCGCTACGAGCGCGTCGTGTCGCAGGACCGGCTGGAGGCGGTTGCTGGCGAAAGGCAGGGTGCCCTCGCCAGGAAGCCTCTCAGCTGACAGTTTCCTGCGCCTTCGCTGGTCGACCGACTGTTTCAGTTTGTTCGGCGAAGGCTCTATCTATTTGTCTTCACGCAACCCCGGACGCGAAACCGGTCCCCACTTTTGCTGGTGTTGCTCTGGATAGAAAAGGGGAAGAGATAGAAAAAGGGGCTTGGACAGCAAAAAGGCCGGGACGAACCCGACCTTCTCTCCAACGCCTCCATGATCAGTGCCAGTACATCCGTGGTCAAAGATCAGAAGCGTCACTGGTGTGTGTACACTCACAGCATGACAGATAGGTGACAAATCCGGATGTTCAAGGGGTGGTCGCGTTTTTTCTGAAATCGGCCCGCAAAAAGCCGGAGATTGCGTCGGCGCGTTCGTTGGCTTACCATTCTCGTCGTAGCCCAACGAGGAAGATGTGAAAGCCACGCGACGAACCCTCTGAATGCCCCCGAGCCGCGTTGCGGCATCGGGGTTGGTGCGCGAGGTCGTGAGATTCTCGCGCCGATGTCACTTGCCCTGACACATTCAGAGATCGTCAAATGGACAACTATTTCGAAAGCCCCTTCCGGGGCGTGACCCTCGACAAGCAGGTTACCAATCCCAACATCGTCGTCGGCCGCTACAGCTACTATTCCGGCTATTACCACGGCCACGGCTTCGACGATTGCGCCCGCTACCTGATGCCCGACGAGGGTGTCGACCGGCTGATCATCGGCAGCTTCTGCTCCATCGGTTCGGGCGCCGCCTTCATCATGGCCGGCAACCAGGGCCACCGGCATGACTGGATCAGCGCCTTTCCCTTCTACTGGATGTCCGAGGTGCCGGCCTTCGCCGGGGCCGAGAACGGCTATCTCCCGGCCGGCGACACGGTGATCGGCAACGACGTGTGGATCGGCTCGGAGGCGGTGATCATGCCCGGCATCACGGTGGGCGACGGCGCGGTGATCGGCACGCGCGCCCTCGTCACCCGCGATGTCGAGCCATACACCATCGTCGGCGGCAACCCGGCCAAGCCGATCCGCAAGCGCTTCGACGAGCGGCAGATCGGCCTGTTGCTCGAGATGAAGTGGTGGGAGTGGGAGGACGGCGCCCTTCACGGCGCCATGCCGCTTCTGACCAGTGGCGACGTCGACGGGCTGCACCGCTACTGGCTCGGCCTCGCGTCCTGATGCTGTCGCCTGTCCCGCCTAGAGCAATTCCAGCAAAAGTGGGAACCGGTTTCACTCCGGTCGGATGATGTTCTGGGCGGGGCAGGCTGCCTATCGCGCCGCTGCCGGCGGCACGTCGCCGGGGTGGTCGATGCCGTCGTCGCGGCTCGACTGGCGCAGACGGGCGCGAGCGAAGCGCTCCACCGCCGCCTGCTGGCGGGGAACGGTGGCGAGATCGGTGCTGATGACGCGCTGTCCCGCCGGCCACAGCGAGATGCCGGCCAGCTTGAAGCACTGGCGGCCGAGGGAGAGCCCGCGCACCGTCAGACAGCAGAGCGCGCCGAGGATCAGATAGGCGGCGCAAAGGATGAGGCCGAAGGTCAGCATCCACATGACATTGAGGATGGGGCCGAGGACGCGGGCGGCGGTCGTCGTCGGCGCCGGATCCTGGCCGCCGAGCTCGCGAATGTGCACGGCGTCCCTGCCGAAGGGTGAAATGCCGAGGCCGGCCATTTCGACGGCGGCGCGCGACAGCGGCTCCCCGCCGGGGATTCGGCCGAAAATCGCCGCGCCCACGAGCCAGACGCCCGCCGTCCAGACCCCGCCAAGCGCGAACCACATGAACCTGCCCGCGAATCGCACGCCCTGTTCCTTCCGACATCGTTGTCGATCGTCGCGCGCAGGATACATTTCCGTAGTTGTCTGGCAATAGCGCGGAAACGCCAGGGTAGTGGCTTTAGCTCCGCACGATTAAGATTGGACCGCCTCCAATGCGCAACTGATGGGTGCGCTCAGCCGGCGCGGTGGTAGGCGACGTCGGCCAGTTCGATGCGCTACGGGTCCGATAGGCATCCGGTCGGAGTCAGTTGAGGCTCGAACAGAATGAATCCGGCTCGACAAGGCCATGGAACGCGGGCGCAATCGTCTCCGTGTCTGCCTCAGCCGCCATGGAAGCCTCGGGTGGAGCACGGAGCGATTTCGATTACGGTGTCACGACGTTGATTCCGGTCCTGGCGAATAGATCCGAGAAGTCGTGCGAGACTTTCTTGTCGGTGACGATGGAGTTGATGCTGTCCCAGCCGCATAGAAGCACGGGGGCCGTCAGGTCGAACTTTCTATGATCGATCAGCAGTACGATCCTGTCTGAAATGCTCATCAGGGTGTTCTTCACCTGCTTCTCGACGTCTGCCGACGCATAGACGCCACGTTCATCGACGGCGGCGGCGCCGAGGTAGAAACTTCTCACCTTGAGGCGGCGGACGTTCTCGACCGTGGTGGACCCGACCAGCGCGCGAGAGGGGGCGTGGATGTCGCCGCCGAGAGCGATCGACTTGATGTGCGGGCGATCGAGCAGCAGGTTGATGGCCGGGATGGAGTGAGTGACGACCGTTCCGACGAACTCGGGGGGGAGCGCGCGAACGACCTGACAGGCGGTGGTACCGGCATCGACAGCGATGATGTCGTCGTTGCGAACATCCGCCGCGGCCAGCTTGCCAATGACCATCTTGCCGCTGGTCGCGGTTCTGGCGCGGTTGGCGTAATCGTCGCCGAGATCGCCCCCTCCGGGAACGTCGGCCCAGTTCGGCAGCCGGAGAGCGCCGCGCGACGAGATCACTTCTCCACGCTTGTGGAGCAGATGCGCGTCGCGGCGGATGGTCATTTCCGACACGCCGAGTCTCGATGCCAGCTCCGCGGTCGTCATGAAGCCGACATGCTGCAAACAGTCCAGAATTTCCGCCCGCCTCTGCGGTGCCGAACGGTATCGGAGGCTTTCGTCGGTCATTACGTCTCTGGTTCCCTGACGCGAGCACATTTCGCCCTTTCGGCGAGAATGTAACGAATCCCACAATCTTGCCTATACCCGATCCATTCGCGTTGGGCTAGCGCTCCACACGGCGGCGGCGACATGCCACCGCTTTCAATGGCTTGCGCTCAATCTTGCATTATCTCGTCGATGCGGCGCCGCCAAATTTGTTAGATATCGAACAAATATTTGAACTGTAAACTTACATATTGCGCTAATTACGATCGATATCGTACAAACATCCCCACTGAAGCTCATGGAGGTGTGGATGTCGGGTTCGCCTCGCGTCGTTTGTGTCGGCGTGGTCACGTTGGATGCCTTGGCCCTGGTCCCTCGCTACCCCGGAGAGGACGAGAGAGTTGTTGGCGAGGAGGTCAGCATTTCCGGTGGCGGGCCGGCGGCGAATGCCGCGGTCGTTCTGGCCCGTCAGGGGCAGTCGGTCGCCTTTGTCGGTCGCGTCGGTGCGGACAGGGCCGGTGAGACGGCAAAGGCAATGCTTTCGGCGGAGGGGGTCGACGTCACCGGTGTCCTGACGGACGCCAACCATCCGACGCAGGCCTCGTGCATCGTGGTGTCCCAGCAGCGGCAGACGCGCGCCATCTCCACCTTGTCGGTGCCGCCGTTGCCGCCGCTCGCGACGTTCGGAGCGCGGGCGCTCGAGCTGATCGACAGTGCCGAGTGGCTTCACACCGACCATCTCGGGCTTGGTCCCGTTACGGCCTATCTGAAGTCCTTGCCGGCGAGCGAAAGACCGCGTCTGGCCGTCGATGCGGGCAATCCCATACCGGGGCTCGATCTGTCCGCGGTGGATCTCTACGCCCCGACGACCGAGGCGCTGGTCGCCACCTGGAGCCTTCCCCACGACGAGGCCGGCATTGCCGAAGCGGCCCGCCGCGCGCTGGACGAAGGGGCCAAGGCGGTGGTCGCCACGCGCGGCTCGGCTGGCTCATGGGCCTGGTGGTCCGAACGCTATGACGGTCGTCCGGCCGGGACGGTGCATGTGCCGGCCGTCAAGGGCATCGACATTCGCTCGACGCTCGGCGCGGGCGATGTCTTCCACGGCGGCCTGTTGTCCGCGCTCGTCCGGGGCGGCGATTGGCCGCAAGCCCTGCGCGAAGCCAACGCCACGGCGGCCCTGTCCTGCCGGGCGCTCGATGGTCGCGAAGCCGTTCCGACCCTCGCCGAACTCAACACCTTTCTCGGGTCGTAAGCGGCCCGAGCCGTTTCCCCTCAATACCAGGAGTCACCTGTGAACGATCTCCCTGCACCCTGCTCGCTTTCAGATATCGCCAGGCCGTCCGGTGGGTTTGCCATGCTGGCCGTCGATCAGCGCGAAGCGATGCGCCTGATGTTTGCCGCCGCCGGCCACCCCACGCCGATCGCCGACGAAGTTCTGACCGAGTTCAAGACAACGGCAGCCCGCATTCTCTCTCCCTGGGCATCGGCCGCTCTGGTCGATCGCCAGTTCTGCCTCGACAGGGTGATCGAGACAAAAGCGCTGGACGAAGGCTGCGGCATGATCGTCGCGGCGGACGAGTTTCTTCCCGGCAATGGCATTCCCGTCGACGATGTCCGCATCGACCGGGCCATCGTTCCGGCCGATGTGCGCCGGCGCGGTGCCAAGGCCCTGAAGCTGTTGGTTCTGTGGCGCTCGGACGAAGATCCGCAGGCGCGTCTGTCCATGGTGGCGGAGTTCGTGGCGAGCTGCCGCTCCGCCGGGCTGCTTTCCATCATCGAGCCGGTCGTTCGTCCGCCCCGTCGCGGGGCCGAGTTCGATCGCGAGGCAGCCATCGTCGCTGCGGCGGCCGAACTGGGGCACTGCGGCGCCGACATCTACAAGGTGGAAATGCCCTACGGCGGCAAGGGGGCGGAAGCCAAGCTGTCGGATGCCTGCAAGCGTCTGAACGGACACATGGAAATGCCGTGGGTCATCCTGTCGTCCGGCGTCCCCGCCGACATTTTCGGCCGGTCCGTTCGCATCGCCATGGCCGCCGGCGCCTCGGGCTTCCTCGCCGGACGGGCGGTTTGGGCCTCGGTGGTCGGCGCCGACGACGTGCCGACGATGCTGCGCGACGTTTCGGTGCCCAGGCTTCGCCGCCTTGGCGAGATCGTCGACGAGGCAATGGCGGCCAGATGAGGGACGCCCGACTCTCTTGAGATTGAATTGTCAGTGGAGGAGAAGATGACTGTTGTTTCGGAAGTGTTTTTTCCCGAAATAGGCAAGGTGAGCTGCCGCAAGGAGGAGATCGAGCTTCCGCCCCTCGGCGAAGGCGAGGTTCGGTTGCGGCTGTCCCATCTCGGTATTTGCGGTTCGGAGCTTCACGTTCTTGCCGGTGGGCATCCGTTCGCCAAGCCGCCGATGGTGACCGGGCACGAGATTTCGGCCGTGGTCGACGAAGTCGGTGCAGGGGTCACCTGCGTCCAGGTCGGCGATCATGTCGTTGCCGACCCCATCCAGCCTTGCATGAAATGCCGGGCCTGTCTTTCCGGCCGCTACAACCTCTGCGAACCGCCGATGGTCGCCGGCTTTCGCGCCCCCGGCTACGGGCGTTCGTCGCTGGTGGTCAAGGCGCGCAACCTGCATCGGGCGTCGGCCGATCTGCCGCTCGACAAGCTGGCCTTCGCCGAGCCGGCCGCCTGTGCCCACCATTGCGTCAGCCGCGTTCCGAGCGAAGCGCGCGAAGACGTTCTGGTGATCGGTTGCGGCACGATCGGCCTGTCGGTGGTGCAGGCCCTGCGCCTGATGGGAGCGTCCCGGATCACGGCGATCGAGCCCGACGAGAGCAAGAGGAAGCTCGCCTTGACCTTCGGGGCGGCCCGGGTCTTCGCTCCCGGCGAGTTGCCGGCCGACGAGATGTTCACCGCGGTGATCGATGTCGTCGCCTCGGCGGCAACGCTGATGGATGCCTGCAAGCGGGTGATGGCCGGTGGTCCGGTGGTCTGCATGGGCGTTCCCACCGGGCCGCGCGAGATTCCGCTGCCGATGATGCAGCGGTTCGAGCGCGATCTTCTCAGCTCGGGCATGTATGTGCCGGCGGATTTCGACGCGGCGATCGGTTGGCTGGAAGCCGGCTCGTTCATGACGGACGGCCTCATCACCGATGTGTTCCCGGTCGAAAAAGCGGCAGAGGCCTATGTGCGCGCCAAAGAGCCGTCGTCGATCAAGGTCATGATTTCATTTGATAAATAACTGGAGGTGGCCGTTCGGCCCGGCGGCCTCGCAGGGCGCCCCGGTCTTCGGCTTCGGTCCAGTCGTCATCAACACCCAGTTTGGGGCTACGTATATGACAGCGATCTCCCAAAACGCGCCGCACGTGATCCGGCGGCCGCAGGACGTGGTTGACCTCGTCAACAGCCATCCCGCCAAATACTCGGGCTTGTTCATCACGCTCGTGGCCTTGGGCGGCATCCTCATCGACGCCTATCAGGCGGCAATGATCGGCTTCGGCAACAAGTACATCGCCGCCCAGTTCGGCATCTCGCCCGGTCTGGCGGCCACCGTGAATGCGTCGGTGCTGGTCTCCGCGCTGATCGGCGGTCTTCTGTCGAACCGGATCATCAACAGCCTCGGCCAGCGCAAGGCCTTCGTGGTCGGCATGGGGCTTTGCGTCATCGGCGCCGCCGCCGTCGCCTTTGCCTCGTCGATCTGGCAGGTGCTGATCTGCCGCATCATCATGGGCGTCGGCCTCGGCATCGACTTCCCGCTGGCGACATCGGCTGTTGCCGAACTGCGCGGCGCTTCCTCGAAGAAGTCGGGCACCTCGGTCAACCTTTGGCAGATGGGCTGGTACATCTCGACCACGGTCGTTTATCTGGTGCTGATTCCGCTCGTCGCCTGGTCGGTGTCCGAACCAGAGCTGTGGCGCTGGGGCATCCTGCTCGGCGCCGGCTTCGGCGTGCTGGTGATGGTGCTGCGCTGGGTGTTCATCGGCGAGTCGGCCATGTGGGCGGCCCGTGCCAACCGCTTCGACCTGTCGCGCGAAATTCTGCAGACGCGTTATGGCGTTTCGGCCGACGTGGCGGCCGATGCCTCAGCCGGCGAGGCGGCGATCAAGAAGTCGGACGGCGCCTATGGCGTCCTGTTCAAGGGGCCATATGGCCGTAGGACGGTGCTCGGCTGCGTGGTCGCCACCATGCAGGCCTGGCAGTACAACGCCGTCGGCGTCTATCTGCCGATGACCCTGGCCGGCATCCTCGCCGGTGGCCTCTCCAACGCCCTTTGGGGTTCGGCTGCCGTCAACTTCCTGTGCGGCGTCACCGGTGGCGCCATCGGGTCGGTGGTCGTGCACAAGTTCGGCGCCCGCCGGCAGTCCATGTTCGGCTTCGCCATGGTGTTCATCGCCCTGATCATTCTCGGCACCTGGGGCAAGGCCAATCCCTGGTTCTCGCTCTCCCTGCTCGGATCGATCATCTTCTTCCACTCCTCCGGTCCCGGCGGCCTCGGCATGACCATCGCGACGCTGTCCTACCCGCCCAGCCTGCGGCCGGCGGGCGTCGGCTTCGCCCGGGCGATCATGCGCACCGGAGCCATCGCCGGCCTGATCTTCTGGCCGATCCTGTGGTCGTCCCTGAACACCGACGCCTTCTACTGGCTGGCCGCCGTGCCGCTGGTGGGCTTCCTGACCTGCCTGTTCATTCGCTGGGAGCCGATCGGCGTCAACGTCGATGCCGAGGACGCGGCGGCGCTCGCCCTCATGTCCAAGAAGGAGGCGTCCCTGTGAAGGCGCTCGGCAAGATTGGGTTCATCGGCCTTGGGGCCATGGGAGGGGCGGTTGCCCGGTGTCTGGCCAGCGGTCCATGGCGCCTTGCCGTCTACGATCTGTCGGCGCAGGCGGTGGCCGCCACCGTGGCCGCCGGCGCGGAGGCCGCGTCAACGGCCGGCGAGGCGGTCGGGGGGCAGGACGTAGTGTTCTCCTGCCTGCCGACGCCCGAGCTGGTCGAGGCCTTCTGGCAGGAGCAGGCCGGCCAGCTCTCGCCCGAGACCGTCGCCGTCGACCTTTCGACGATCGATCCGGGAACGTCCCGGCGCATCGCCGATCGCCTGAAAAGGGACTGCGGGGTGGAGTTCGTCGCCTGTACCCTCGGCAAGACGCCGGCCCTCGCCGAGAAAGGCGAGATACCGGTGTTCGTCGGTGGATCGGCGCCGGCCGTCCAGCGGATCGAACCCTTGCTCTCCCACATGTCGAGCACGGTGTTCGACATGGGGTCGATCGAGGGGGCGACCATGTTCAAGCTGATCTCCAACCTGATCGGCATGAGCAATCTGGCCATCCTGGCCGAGGGTTGGCTGCTGGCCAGGGCCACGGGCATCGACGCTTCGACCTTCGCCGCGGCGCTGGCGACCACTGGAGGGTGGTCGACGCAGGCCGAACTCAGGCTCGACAACGTCATGTCTGGAGATTTCGGCGCCCGCTTCTCGGTGGATCTGGCCGCCAAGGACCTGCGTCTTTCGGTCGATACCGCCGCCCGCCGTGGCGTGCCCACGCCGGTTTCCGCAGCGGCCTCGGCGGCATTCGCGCTGGCGAGGGCGGCCGGCCACGGCCGCGAGGATGCTGCGGCGGTCGTCGCGCCGCTGACGCCGAAGCCCTGACCTCATCATGGTCCGTCGCGGTCCGTCATCGTCCGACGGGCCGCGACTGGATCGGCCGAAAGGCCCGGTCGCGCACCGCGCGCTCGGGCGATCCCTGGGAGAAGAGGAGGAGAGGTCGTGGGCAAAGTTACCCCCGAGCCAGAGCCGCATCTCGGAAAGAGAGAGCTCAACCGCGTCGTTGCTGCCAGTTTCGCCGGTGCGCTTCTGGAGTGGTATGATTTTTTCGTCTTCGGAACCGCGTCCGGGCTGGTGCTCGGCAAGCTGTTCTTTCCCGGCGCCGATCCGGGGCTGGCCCTCATCGCCGCCTTCGCCACCTTTGGCGTCGGTTTCTTCGCAAGGCCGCTGGGCGGCCTGGTGTTCGGGCACTACGGGGACCGCGTCGGGCGCAAGGCGACGCTGATCGCCACGTTGCTCATCACGGGCACTTCGACATTCCTTGTCGGACTGCTGCCGACATACGAGCAGATCGGCGTGGCCGCGCCCGTCTTGCTTGTCGTTCTGCGCCTCATCCAGGGCTTCGGGCTTGGCGGCGAGTATGGTGGGGCAGCCCTCATGACCATCGAGTCGGCGCCGAAGCATCGGCGGGGATTCTATGGCTCGCTGCCGCAGACCGCCGCTTCCGTCGGCATCATGCTCGCCACTGGCGTCTTTGCGCTCTGTACCGGACTGCTCGGCGATGAAGCCTTCCTCAGCTGGGGATGGCGCATTCCCTTCCTTCTGGCCTCCGTCATGCTGGTCGTCGGCCTGATGATCCGCCTGCACACCGAGGAAACGCCCGAGTTCAAGGCGGCGCGCCTGCGGCGGGAGCGCGAGGCCAAGGGCAAACGCCAGCCGCTGCCGATCGTCACCTTGCTGCGTCAGCACCCCCGCGAAATCATGCTCGCACTCGGCGCGCGACTGGCCGAGACCGTTTCGTCCAATGCGATCAACGCCTTTGGTATCGCCTACGTGGCGACGCAGGTCGGCCTCGGCCGTGAAATGCCGTTGACCGGCATGTTGATCGCCTCGGCGATCGGCATCGTCGTGTGCCCGTTGATCGGCGCGATTTCGGATCGGGTGGGGCTGCGCCGGATCTACATCGCCGGGGCGACCTTCTGCCTTGTGCTGGCCTTCCCCTTCTTCATGCTGCTGGACAGCGGACGGCAACCGCTGATCTGGATTGCCTTCATCCTCGCCTACAATCTCGGCCCGACAACGATGTTCGCGGTTCAGCCGACGATGTTCGCCCGCATGTTCGGAACCGACGTGCGCTACACCGGCCTGTCCTTCGCCTACCAGTTTTCGGCCATTCTCGGCGGCCTGACGCCGCTCATCGCCGCCGGTCTGCTGCATTGGGGGCATGGGGCGCCGTGGTTGGTGGCCGGATATATCGCGATCATCTCGGGCATTTCGCTCGTTTCGGTCTTCGCCATCCAGGAGCCGTCCGAGCAGCTCTCACTTCAGAGGAAATCATGATGGTGACGTCACCCAACGCCCTGGCGCCCGACGAAGGTCATCTCGCCGTCCGTCGCGCCTTCGATGCGCCCTGGCCCGGCCCGCGCGGCGAGACCGTTCGCCTTGGCAAAGGCGATATCTCCCTGGTCATCCGGCCATCCGATGGTTGCCGGATGACGTCGCTGACCTTCTTCGGCCATGAAGTGCTGCGTCAGTGGACGCCCGAGCGCCGGGCGTTCCAGTATGGCTCCTTCCCGATGATCCCCTGGGTCGGCCGCATGCGCGATGGTCGCCTGTCCCATCTCGGCAAGGTTCATGAGCTGCCGGTGAACAAGCCGCCGCATGCCCTGCATGGCATGGCCTGCTTCGCGCCTTGGGAGGTGGTGGAGGCAACCGCCGACCGGGCGTCCTTCCGCTTTGCTCTCGCCGATCCCTGGCCCTGGCGGGGCGAGGTGCTGCAAACCTTCGCCATTGTCGATGGCGGGCTCGACATTGCTCTCAAGGTCGCCGGCGCCGACACGCCCTTCCCGGCGGCGGCCGGCTGGCATCCTTGGTTCCGCAAGGATGTCGAGGGGGCGAGCGATCGCCTGAAGATCGAGTTCGCCGCCGACTGGCAGGAAGAGCCGGGCGCGGATGACGTTCCCACCGGCCGCCGCGTCGCCGTGAGCCCGGGCCCGTGGGACGATTGCTTCGGCTTCGATGGCACGATGCGCGCGCGTCTGATCTGGCCTGACCTTCTGGCGATGGAGATGACCTCGACCCATGCGTCGATGGTGGTCTTCGACAAGCCGGACGACGCCACCTGCGTCGAACCTCTGAGCGGCCCGCCCAACAGCGTCAACAGCGCACCACATCTGGTGTCGCCGGACCACCCGCTGGAGATCAGGACTCGCTGGCTCCCCTCGAAGCCCGTGTGAGGTCGTCAGCCGGCGTGTCGTCGGGCGAAGGTCGTCTCGGCGGCATGGCGGCGGGCGACGTCGGCCAGTTCGATGCTGACGACGCGGCGGCCGATCGGCCATAGCGAGATGCCGGCCAGCTTGAAGCATTGCAGGCCGAAGGGGATGCCGATGATCGTCACGCAGTAGACGATGCCGAGCATGAGGTAGGACAGGCAGAGCGCCAGACCGAAGGTCAGAAGCCAGAGAAGGTTGAACACGAAGCCGACGGTGCCGGTGACGGCGGTGACCGGCGTCACGCCCTTGCCGTCGAGCTCGCGCACGTGGACCACGTCCTTGCCGAAGGGGAAGGCGCTGAGCTTGGCCATCTCGATGGCCGCCCGCGTCAGCGGCAGCCCGACGATGGACAGCGCGAACACCGCCGCGCCGAGCAGCCAGAGAAGCGCCGTGAAGGCGCCTCCGAACAGGAACCAGATGACATTGCCGGCAAAGCGCATGATGGATCCCTCAGGGAAGGCGGGATGGTCCGCCGGCATGGTAAATGGGGATGGTGGCCGGGGAGGGCAATCGGTGCGCCGCTCGTCTTTCGACGCGGGTCAGATCCGCCGGGCCGCGACCAGCAGCATCAGCGGCTTCTCGGTGTCGGCCTCGGTGAGGTCGGGGGCGGCGCGCACCTCGTCGGCCGTCGGGGCGAACTCCTCGATGCGGCGGAGGGCAAAACCTTCCTCGATCAGGGTGTTGAGCGTGGTGGCCATGGTGCGGTGGTGTTTCAGCACATCTTTCACGAACCACTCGACGCGGCGCTCGCCCTCGGCCTTATAGCCGTTGACCGGCCATGTCGGGCGTCCGTCTTCGTCGGCCATCCAGCGCGGATGGGCCGGCGCCATGTGGATCGGGTGCTCGATGGAGAAGACGAGGTCGCCGCCCGCCGTCAGCGCGGCGGCGATGGTGCGCACCAGACGGCGGAAGTCCCTGACATAGTGGAAGGCCAGCGAGCTGTAGACGAGGTCGAAGGCCGCTTCGGGCAGTTCCAGCGTCTCGAGATCGGCGATGCGGTAGGCGATGGCGGGATCGCGCGTGTCCTCATGGGCGCGGGCGATCATCTTCTCGGAGATGTCGAAGCCATGGACCGACGCCGCGCCTTGCGCGCGCATCCAGCGCGCCGCCCAGCCGAAGCCGCAGCCGAGATCGGCCACCCGCTTGCCGGCAAGGGACGGCAGCATGGCCCTGACAAGCGGCCACTCGGTGGCGCCGTCGAGGCCGATCACCTGCCGGGGATATTGCGTGTAGCCGGAGAAGAACGCGGGGTCGTCGTAGATGTTCTGCGCCATGGTCCTGTCCCTGGAGAGGGGCAGGCCGGCCCTCCGGCTGCCTCATCCTGCCCGAGCTTCTCTGCTTTCGCAGAGAATGGCGGACCCATAAATGAGACAGTCGGATAGGGCGCTGAGGTGTCCGTGCTCAGTCGGAAACCCTGACCCAGCTGTTTCGGCTCACCAGACGGCAGGTGTTGCTTCCGCCCAGCACGGCGGCGGCTTCCTTGGGCAGAACGATGCTGACCGTCGAGAGGTGCTCGATTTCCGTCTCGCTCTTCAGCGTCAGCCGCCAGGTCATCTTGCTGCCTGCGCCCTGTCCCGCCGGGATCTGGCCGAAGAGTTCGGGAAAGACCTCGGTCGTCCAGGCGTTCTCTCCGGCATTGCGCCAGGTGATCCGGCTCAGGCCTTCCGCCGAAAGCCGGCGCGACATTTCAAGCTGGTCGGGATGGAACGGCCTTTGGAAGGTCAGTTTTCGCGGCGTCAGCCACTCCGCCGGCAAATCGGCGGGCGATTTCGGAAAGGCCTGCTGCATCAGCGCCGGGCAGCCTTCGAGCCGCGTCTTGCCAAGACGGGCCTGCCACAGGCCGGATCGGGGCGCGATGCCGGGGAACAGGTCGATCGGCGGCTTTCCGGGCGGAAGCTCGTCCGGCTGTCGCCTGGTCTCCGGCAGATCGACCGGCAATCCGGGCGGCAGGCAATGATCGGGGCCGGAGTAGAGGTAGCCGTCGCTCTGGGCGCCGAAGCCGGCCAGAACCCCCGGCAATTCGGTTCGCCCGATCCATGTGCCCCGATGGGTCCGGGCATCGACGACGAGAATCGCGTCCGGGTTCGGGGACGCACCGTAGATGCGTTCCATGTCCGGCTTCACGTCCCGGCCGGGGGAAATGAACTCGGCCTGTCCGCTTGCGTCGATGGAGATGACGGGGCTGTTGCAGGCCAGCGCGGCGGACGAGGAAGAAGCGGTCGCCAGAAGGGCAAGGCAGGTCGCTGCGAGGTGTCGGCGCATGGGTCAGTTCCCTCGGATGATGGCAAGGGCGCGGTCGAACTCGGCCGGCGTTACGGTTCTGGAGCCGGTTGACGCGGCAGCGCCGACCTTCAGGCTTTTGCGAATGAGGTCGAACTCGTCCGTCGAGATGTAGGGCGAGAATTCGCACAGCATCTGCCCCTGTCCGGCCTCGAGGCAGTTGTCGCCGCCGGGCTGGTTGAGGCCGATGAGCTTGAAGTTGCCGGCGGGGTCGCGATCCCAGAACCAGGTGGCGATCCGGCCGTCGGGAAGCGGACGGCCGACCTCGACCGACCAGAGGGCCGGCAGCCGGCCCGAAAGCCGGGGGTTGGGGTGGGCGAAGTCGCAGTCCTCGTCGCCGCAGCGGCGCAGCACCTGCCCCGTGGTCAGCGTGAACTGCAGGGTTTGCAGAACGCGGGCAAGCCTCTCGTCTCCCCGATCGGGGTCCGCGCACAGTTGGCCGACACGCGTCGGAACGCAGCCGCGTTCGCCGAGAGGCCAGTCTTTCGGGTTGAGAAAGATCGAATGGGCCGAACTTGCCTGCTCGGCGAACGCGGCGCGCGGAAAGGGCTTGGCGGGCTCGACTTCCGCCACCCAGGTCTCGGGCAGGTGGAAGAACAGGTTGGTGGCCGCATCGCGCATGTCGCAGTTGGCAACCGTGCGGTCGCCCGGCAGGCATCGGTGCGGGTAGTCCGAAAAGGCCTTGGCGCCGGCTTCCTTGCCGTTGTCGCAGGCGTCGGGGCCATGGCCGTCGCCATCGGCGCAGTCGCCGCTCCGGGACGACTGGCGCCGCGGCGGGTCCCATTTCAACGTCGCCTTGACGAGCTGGTAGGCGGCCAGCACCTGCGGCTCGGCGCTCTGGAACATGCAGAACTGGCCGAGCGCGCCCACCTCCTCACAGGGGCCGTTCATGGCGACCCACTGGCGCGGACCGAGGACCAGCGTGTCGTCGCCGCCGGTTCGGAAGAGGTTGACGCGCGGCGGAAACGCCTCGCCGGCGGACTGAGACCCCGCCGTGTAACCCTCCGTCGTCGGATGGTCGGTCCACCAGCCGGCCGGCAGCAGGAAGGAGAGGCCGGTAGCGCTGTCGGACACCGGGCAGGGCGCCGGGCCCTCGCACGAATAGGCGACGTCCTCGCCTAGATCGGGCGCAGCCCCGGAATGGGCGTCGGCCTTCTTTTGCGGCGTCCCGACCTCCAGGGAAAGGCGCGCCTTCTCCTTGCGCTCGCCGGAGGCATCTTCGCCCTTGTAGACAAGATCATAGGTGCCCGGCTCCGATGGCGCGTTCAGCGCCTGGCCGGCCACGAGTTCGCCCAGCGTCCGCCCCCAGTCGATCTGGGTTTCGCCCTGCCAGATCTCGATGCCGTCATTGCGCAGCTGGCGGCCGGTGGTCTCGACGGGAATGGGCGCGCCCGGCGCCACCTGAGGCGGCGCCTTGAGGGTGACGGCAGGGTCGGCCTCGACGACGATGTCCATTTCGTCGAGCGTATCGCCGCCCCAGGTTTCCAGCCGCAGGAGATAGGTGCCAGGCGCCGCAAGCTCGATGGCGGCATCCTTGGCGCCTTCGGTCCCCTCCACGGTGCTGTAGGTGATGGCGGCGTCCGGGGTGGCGTTTCCGGCCGGGTAAAGCCTCAGCGCCAGTGCCGCGCCGCCGGTCTCGCTGCCCTCGGCCAAGACGCCGAGTTCGATCCGCGCAACGCCCGGGGCATAGGGACCCCGGTTGACCATGCCCGCCTTGCCGGGCTCGAAGGCGGCTTGCTCAAGCGGGCGGACGAAGAGGATGGCGTCCGGCTTGAACCCGGAAACCCAGCCGTCCTCGGGCGGCATCTCGGCCCAGTCCATTTCCGTTGCGTAGCTGAAAAGGCGGCAGCGCGGCTCCTCGATGAAGTAACTGCCGGGCGGCTCGAACATCCAGGCTCCAGTCGTCGCATCGGCGTCCGCCAGGGCGCGGCACTGCTCGGCCGTGCCATCGCGAGGGAAAGGCGGCTGCGCTGGCGTTGCGGCCTCGGCTCCGATCGACTGCCCGGTTGGCTGGAGCTGAATGGCGCGCATCAGCGGGCGGCCGGGGAAATGCGTTGTCTCGCGCGGCGGCGCCATGGCGATGGCCTCGCTCAGCGCGTCGGACAGCTCGCCGGCATTGGCCGCCTCGATGTAGCGGCCGCCGGTGTTTTCGGCGAGGCAGGCGACCTCCGCGCCTTCTTCCTTCGACAGCCCGAAGCCGACGACATGGGCCGTGAAGTTGACGCCGGACGCCTCCAGTTCCGAGGCCAGTGCGCAGGGGTCCGCCTCGCATGTCTCAAGCCCGTCGGTGACCAGCACGACGGTGGCGCTTTCCTCGCCATAGCGCAGCGCCTCGGCAGCCTGCCGAACGGCGGCGGAAAGAGGGGTTTTGCCGAGAAAGCGCATGGCGTTGACCGCGTCGACGATGGTGGCGCCGGTGTCCCTGCCCGGCGGCACCAGCAGCTCGATGTCGCCGCAGTTGCCTTTGGAGCGGTGGCCGTAGGCGATCAGCCCGAGTTCCTGACCGGCCGGCAGGCGCGTCACCACGTCGGCGACCGCCTCGCGGGCGATTTCCAGTTTCGGCCGACCGTCGATCTGCCCCCACATGGAGCCGGAGCCATCCATGACGATGATCGTGCGGGGGGCTTCCTGGGCCTGACCCGCCGGCATATGAACCAGCAGCAGCCCGGCCAGAAGGCCGCCGAGTGTCCGCAAAGCGCGCTTCATGACCGCCTCCCTTCAAGCCGGTTCCGCGACGGGCTGGGCAGGGGCGCGCCGGCCCGATGCCCAGGCCGCCGCCTTGCCGCCGATGTCCCTGAACTTTCCCGACAGCTCCCGCAGGCGGGCGCGCCAGTCGGGGTCGGGCACCTGCGCTTCGGTGGTCTTGAAGAAGACCTGCAGCATGCAGGTGATGGCGAGGGGTTCGAGCACGGCCGCCTTGACCGCCCAAGCGAAAAGAAGTGCGAACACGAAACCGCCCGCGCTGAGCGCGCCGGGCAGGAGGTAGACAAGCGCGGCGGCGGGCGCGAGCGCCAGCAGGAAGACGACGAAGGACAGCCCGTAGATCATCACCGCCAGCCAGGCCGCATTGCGGAACATGGTCTTGTAGTTCTGGCCATAGAGCACCAGGGCCTCTTCCGCCGAGGCCCAGGGGTTGGCCGCGCGGGTGCGCAAGGCGTGGGCAAGGATCACCTCGTCGGTGAAGCCCACGGCGACCTTCAGGAAGCCACGGAAGGCGCGGGCCGCCGCATCGAGGCCCGGAATGGGCAGGATCGACGCGATCCCCTCGACCAGCCCGGCGATGGCGGCGATGACGCCCTTGACGAGCTGGTCGATGCCGAACAGCACGCTGGCCTCGGTGAAGCGCTCGCGCACCATGCGGCTGCCATAGGCCACCTGTCCTTCGCCGTCCGGCAGCGCCCGGCCGTCCATCAGCTCCACGAGCACGGCGATGTGCCCGGCCTTGACGAGGTAGAGCAGGTATTCCCTGAGAAGATAGAGGGCGACCGCCACGATGCCGAAGCCGGCCAGTCCGCCAAAAAGCGTGCTGGAGGCCAGGAAGTCCGCGTCTCCGAACTGGCCGACGCCATAGCCGACGGCCGCGCCCGTTCCGGTCGCGATCACATAGGCGCAAGCCATGGCGAAGTAGACGGCCATGCGGAAAAGAAGAAAGGGCGCCGTGCGCGCCATGAGCGCCAGAGCACCCGATAAACTGAAGTCCCACATATGGCTTGATCCTCAAAAGGGCATGAAGAAGCATGTCCGGGCAAGGAAATGCCTGCCCGGAGAGAAGGTAGATTTCGAGGATGCCTGGGTCTTGGGTCTGGCGGCACCGAGTTGCGGGTGCGGCGGCACAGGTTGGGGTGCTATACCGCTTCCGTCGGGTTTTGACCTTTCGGGTCGGAAGCTGACGGAGGCGGAAGCGCCCGACCGGGCGCCGGCCGGTCAGGCCGAAACCCGCTTGAGCCGGATGAGTCCGGATCAAGCGGAACGCGTATTATGTGGAGCCGGCCCGCACGTCCCTGGGCGTCACGCCATAGGTTTGCTTGAAGCGGCTGTTGAACCAGGACAGGTCGCCGAAGCCGGCGTCCATGGCGATTTGCGCGATGTTGAGGTGCTGCGACGCCGGATCGGTCAGCATGCGATGGGCCTGCGCCAGACGGCGGTTGGCCACATAGTCCCGGAAGGAGGTTCCCTCCCGTTCGAAGAGGGCGCGAACATAGCGGGGGGAGAGGCCCAGCCGGCTGGCGACGCTTTCGGCGGTCAGTCCGGGCGTGACGAGGCTCCGCTCGATCTCCTTCTTGACCTCCCGCAGTCGCGCCGCCCGCACGCCGCGCCCGGCGGCGATCTCGGTCGCCTCGCGCGTGGCGCCGAGGGCCATCAAGGCGAGATCCTGCACATGCGCCACGGCTTGCAGCGCCTCTTCCGGGGCAAGCGCCGGCAGTTCGGCGTGAAGGCTGCGGGCATAGCTCAGCAGCAGCCGCCACTGCGGCGTCAGCGCGGCGGCGCGGCGCAGCATGGCATCAAGCCCTGACGCGGCGGCATTGAGATGGGCGCGCGGGATGGAGACGTAGATGCCCTCCATATGCTCGCCGCCAAACCGCACGGTTCCCGGCACGTCCCCCGGATCGGCATAGATCGACCCCGGCGCCAGCATCTCCTCCCTGCCGCCGACCTGCGCGATCGTGCCGCCGCCGGAAAGCGGGATGTGAAACATGACGTCGTCGCTGCAATCGGCCGCGTGGCTCTGTGTCCGGATGGCCGTCGAAGCCGAGTGCCGCCCGTGGCCGATGATCGCGCCCGGCATGACCGCGATCGAAGTCTCGGACCTGAAGGCCTCGCGGTCATCGGGAATGAAGTCGACCTTGGTGATGCTGGCGACAACGCTGCGAAACGCATCGACCCGCTGCGCCCGGTCGAAATCCTGCGATCGAATGGACAGAACCGTCATGACGAGCCCCCCGCAACCCTCATCTTCGCCAGCACGCGCGATCCCCACCAGCGGCAGCATACACCATTTTACGTATGTTTCGGCAGCAAGTGCGCGTAGCGGGAGGAGTGATGGGGTGGAGGGGGAAGGGGGAGACGGTGCCTTGGCCCATCCTTGATCGTCGTCCCCCTTCATCCTATAATGACTACTGTAGTCATAAGAGGCTTGAGAACGGGGAGCTTGAGATGCGCGAGATCCAGTTGCGAGACGCCAAGGCCAGCCTGTCGTCCGTCGTCGATCAGGCGGTGGCGGGCGAGCCGTCGGTCATCACCCGGCACGGCCGGAAAGAGGCGGTCGTCCTGTCATTCGAGGATTATCAGCGGCTTGCGACCGTGCCGTCCTTCGGCCGCCTGCTGGCTGCCTCCGGCCTTGAGCCGGGCGATCTCGACCGCGACGAAACGCCGCTCAGGGACTTCGGCGGCTGATGTATCTCGTCGACACCAATGTCCTGTCGGACTTGGCGGCGCCCGTCCCCCGGCCCGACCTTGTCGACTGGCTCGACCGCCATTCCGCCGATCTCTACCTCTCGGCCATCACGGCGGCCGAGGTGGTGGCGGGCATCGCCAAGCTGCGGCGGCAGGGCTCGACCGCCAAGGCCGACCGTCTCACAGACTGGTGGGGCGCGGTGGAACACCTCTACGGCGCCCGCATCCTCCCCTTCGGCCTCTCCGAGGCCCGAAAGGCCGGCGCGTTCACCGATCTCGCCCGCGCCGCCGGCCAAGCTCCAGGCTTCGCCGACACGGCCATCGCCGCCACGGCAGCGGCGAACGGACTCACCGTGCTCACGCGGAACACCAAGCACTTCGCGGTGTTTCCGGTGAGGGTGGTGGATCCGTTTGAGGAGTTACCGGGGTAGGGGAGGGCGTCAGGCGCGCGTTGGCTGATGGAGGCTGCGGCCATTGCCTCTGCAAGCTCCGGGAAGACCTCCGCGAAGGGCTTGGCCTCAGCCAGTTGTTCGTTCGTCGCCTCGGGGCAGTCGGAGACTGCGTCCCAGTCCGCCTTGCTGTAGCCGCGTCCGAGCTGGAAAACCGCCTTCTTGCTCTTGTCGATTATGGCAGCGATCTCCGTTCTTCCCCTTTTCGTCGAGGGGTAACTATTCGATCTCGAGGCTAAAGTAATCCCGTCTGCTCGCGATTTCTCTAAATGCCAACATGTTCATCAAGGATTCTTCGCTTCCGAACAATGTGTAGGCGTTAATGTTTGCTTCATCTAGCTTTTTGAGTACGCTATTCTTTTCTTTTCCATCGATGATGTATTTCACCATGGGGTGGTCCGCGGGGTTTTCCTTTACTGCATCCTCGTGATTTCTGAAGGAAATTGTCTTCTCACTATTTCGTCCTTTCTCGGACATGCATACTGTATACTCACTTTGCTGTAAATAATGTCGGCGATGTGTTTCAACATAAGGCCCTAATGTATTGATTTGTGCCTCTCCAACCCAACCGCCACGAGACTTAATCAGGGTTTCGTTATAGGCGTAAATCGCCACGTCGCAGTCGTCTCGCGCGCTCTGGAAGGCAAAGAACGCTGCAACTAGATATGATCTCGACCAGTCGAGTAAAGGGGTTGGAAAGCCGTGATGCCGTAGATAGTATAGTAATTCTAGCGTTGAAAGAGACCAGCCTGTGTTTCGGCTATCTGGTGCTAGAATTGTCCGTTCGTATTTTCTTCCAGTAAGCGAGTTTAGAGCCGGAATTATGGACCTAACCTGCTGGAAATATACGCCGACATCTATTTCGATGTTTTCTGGTTGCTTTTGGGGGAATAGGTATCTCTCAAGTGAGGTTTTTAGTCCCCATTGCGAGTCGCTTTGGCCTCTAAAGAGCCATTCCTGTACGTATTGGTCAGGTTCTTCTTTGACTGTCTTCGTGACGATTTTCTTAAGTAAATCAACTTCACTCTCGAACTCGCCCCACGAGATTGCTTTTTCCTTACCCTTGATTTCGAGGCCCATCTCTCAACTCGAATGACGGTTTATGGATAATCCTACAACACCCATCGTACCGCTGGATTCTACACGATGTATAAGGGAAATCTCGTTTTCCACTGGAAGTGATTGCTACTTGCCGTGGTTGAATCTCGTTGCGATCACCGTCTGGACGAGACCGTCGAACTCGATTGGACCGATCTTGTTACAAAGAAGATCGGACATGTGTGACTGTGTCGCGCCTAGCTGCTTGGCAATTTCGACATGCGTCCAGCCCTTTGCCTTTGAACTGCTCTCTCCGTTGGTGTGCTCTCACACCTTCACCGTCGAGAAGAAGATGAAGCGGGGTTCGGTTGTCAGGGACTTGTAGGCGTCCGGCGACAGGTCGCGGGCGCGTGGGTCGGGTTGCGGTTCGCGAACCGTTTCGACGCGGAAGCCGGCCGTCTTCAGGGCGTCGAACATGGCGTGCAGCGGGCGGTGCCAGAAGCGCATGGTCATGGTCTTGCCGCCGCGCTGCCACGTGTCGCTGAAGCTGTAGGTCTCGAAGTAGTTCTCGTGGCCTGCCAACTGATGGTCCATGAACGGATGGTGGGTGGAGAAGACGAAGCGGCCGTTCGGGGACAGCAGGCGGTGGAACTCCGACAGGGGGCACGACCAGTCGGGCAGGTAGTGCATGACCAGCGAGGCGACGACCAGATCGAAGGATCCATCGGCGAAGGGCAGCGGTTCGTTCAGGTCGCCCACCAGCAGGTGCGCGCGGCCGTCGAGGCGGCGTTCGGCGATCTCCAGCAGGCCGGCGCTGGCGTCGATGCCGGTCAGGTGCGCGCCGCGCTCGACCAATATCGCGGCGTGGGCTCCGCCGCCGCATCCCGCGTCGAGCACCCTGAGCCCGTGGACGTCTCCGGCCAGCGACAGGATGGCCGGCCGCTCGTAATGGGCGTTCCAGGCGTTGGTCTCGTTGTCGGCATCATAGGCCGCCGCGAAGGCGTCATAGTCGTTGTCGGACATCGTCTGGCTCCGGCGTAGGCCGCTCGGTGCGCGCGATTGGGCGACGGTCAGCCGGAGCGATCCGGCTCATCGTCGTCCGCGCGCGTCAGCTGGTCAATGTCCAAGGGCGACATGCGCTTGAGTCTGTTTTCAAGCCGCGTCTCGTACCTTTACATCCACGGTATGGCCCACGGCGGCCACCATGTTGACGAGGCTGTCGAGCCCGAACAGGCTGATCTTGCCGCGCAGGAGGTCGGAAACGCGAGGCTGGGTGACGCCCAGATGCTTGGCCGCCTCGGCCTGCGTCCAGCCCTTCGCCTTGATGATCTTCTTCAAGGCAACCATCAGCTCGGAACGCATCTGCATGTTGAGAGCTTCGGCAGGCGTATCGCTGATGGCGTCCCAAACGGAGGCGTAGCGCTGGCTGATCACTTCATCATCATTCATGATTTCAAGCTCCTAACCAGCGCGTTGTACCGCTTCTTGGCCAGATCAACGTCGGAACCCGACGTCTTCTGCGTCTTCTTTTGGAAGCAATGCAGAACGTAGACGGCATCTGCAAACTTCGCGACATACATGACTCTATAGATCCCGCTCGGGTCTCTGACGCGGATCTCGTTCACGCCGCTGCCAACCTCCGGGAATGGCTTCCAATCGTCCGGCTCTTCTTCAGTTTGAACGAGGTATAGCTGATGGCCGGCTTCTTCACGTGCCGCGTTTGGGAATGCTCGTAGGTCGTCATGCGCTGACCCAATGAACGCCAAAGGCTTCATGTCCGCTCTCATACATAATTTTGTATATCAGAATGCGGGCTCTGTCACAATGCCCCTGGGCGCCGCCTACCTCGCGAGGTTCGCCGCTCCCGCGCTCGCCCGCTCCACCTTCACCGCCTCTTCCTTCTTTCGCTTCACCTTCAGCGGCGTGGTCGACTCGCGGACGATCAGCTGGGTGGGCAGCACGATCTGTTCCGAGGGGGCGTCGAGGCCGGCGATGAGGGCGAGGAGGAGGTTGACGGAGGCGCGGGCCATCTGTTGCAGCGGCTGGCGCACGGTGGTGAGCTGCGGGTGGAGCTGCGAGGCGATGGGGATGTCGTCGAAGCCGACGACGGAGATGTCGCCGGGCACGGAGAGGCCGGCCTCGCGGATGGCGGCGATGGCGCCGTAGGCGGAGGTGTCGTTGGCGGCGAAGATGGCGGTGGGCCGGTCGTCGAGGGCCAGGAGCTTCTGGGCCGCCTCGAAGCCGCTCTTGCGCAGGAAGTCGCCGTCCACCTCGAGGGCCGGGTCGTGGGGCAGGCGGGCCTGGGCCAGCACGTCGCGATAGGCGCGGCGGCGATCGCGCGCCGAGGTCAGGCGGTCGTTGCCGGAGATGAAGGCGATGCGGCGGTGGCCGAGCTCGATGAGGTGGCGCAGCGCCGCGCAGCCGCCCTGGTAGTTGTCGGCGGTGACCGAGGGGAAGGCCGATTCGATGCCCTGCTCGATGGTGACCACGGGAATGTGGGCGGTGGCCATCGATTCGAGATAGTCCGACTCGTAGGGCAGGATGACGATGACGCCGTCGGCGATCTGCCGGAGCATCTCGATGATCGAGTGCGGCGGCCGGCGGTCGCAGACCGGCAGCGAATAGACCAGCATCTCGTAGTCGGCGGCGCGCGCCACGGCCCCCATGCCGAGCAGGAGATCGGAGGTGAAGGGCGTGTGCAGCTCGGCCACCACGCCAATGATGCGCGTGCGGGCGCCGGTCAGCTTCTGGGCGGCGCGGTTGGCGACGTAGCCCATCTCATCGGCGATGCGCAGGATGTCTTCGCGCTTTTCGGGCGAGACGCCGGGGCGGTTGTTGATCGCCCGCGAAGCCGTCATCAGGGAGACCCCGGCGACCTTGGCGACCTCGGCTAACGTTGGATAGTGTCGCTTCATCATTTGGTCGAATGGTTTCCGGGCCTCGAAACTCTTTGTCCGAAGCCCTGCGGGCTGTCAACTGCGCCGATGGCCCTCCGGCCTTGAAAAGGCGCGGAAATCCGCCGACCGTGGGTGGTGGGCAACGAGATACACCCCTCCAGCAAGAGCCTTCGAGGGCGCGGCGTCAACGCGCAACTGGTAGAGTTGACGCGACAGAACGTTAGCGCTAACGTTCGGCTGTCACCCGTTGCCAGAGCATCGGCCGAAAAGTGGATTTCGGTTTTCGGGGGACCTGATGCGGGTATCTGGCTCAACGTGATCCTGGGAGGAGAAGGTGTCTTCTAAACTCGTTTCCAAACTATCGGCGCTCGCTTGCGGCGCCGCCATGATGGCCGTCGTTCCGTTCGCGGCGCATTCGGCCGACAAGGTCATCTCGGTGTGGGATCTTCAGACCACCGAAGGCGCGGTCAAGGTCATCCGTGACGCCGCCGACCGCTTCGAGAAGGCCAATCCGGGCTACAAGGTCGAGGATACCCATATCCTCAACGATGCCTACAAGACCAAGATCAAGATCGCCTTCGGCGCCAATGAGCCGCCGTGCGTGTTCAGCTCCTGGGGCGGCGGTCCGTTCCGTGAGTATGTCGCCGCCGACCAGGTGGTCGACCTGACGCCGTATCTCGACAAGGATCCGGCCTTCAAGGACCGCTTCGCGCCGGCCAGCTTCGGCGCCGTCACCGTCGACGGCAAGATCTATGGCCTGCCGGCCGAGAACACCGCCATCGCCGTCGTCTTCTACAACAAGGAGATGTTCGAGAAGCTCAACCTGACGCCGCCGAAGACCTGGGACGAACTGCTCCAGGTGATCGACGTCCTCAAGAAGAACGACATCGCCCCCTTCGCGCTCGCCAACAAGAACAAGTGGACGGGCTCGATGTACTACGGCTACCTCGTCGACCGCATCGGCGGCCCCGAGGCCTTCGCCAACGCCGCGCAGCGCAAGGATGGCGGCTCGTTCGCCGATCCGGTGTTCGTGGAAGCCGGCAAGCGCCTGCAGGAGCTGGTCAATCTCGGCGCCTTCCAGAAGGGCTACAACGGCCTCGACTATGACGTCGGCGGTTCGCGTCGCCTGCTCTACACCGGCAAGGCCGCCATGGAGCTGATGGGCACCTGGGAAGCCTCGACCATCGGCAACGAGAACCCCGAGTTCGCCAAGAAGCTCGGCTTCTTCCCGTTCCCGTCGGTTCCCGGTGGCAAGGGCGATCCGTCCGACCTCCTGGGCACGCTCGGTGACAACTTCATCTCCGTCACCAAGGCCTGCCCCGAGAAGGACAAGGCCGTGGAGCTGATCAAGTTCCTGACCGACGACACCGCCGCTGCCGGCCGCGTGGCCGACTCGCGCATGCCGCCGATCAAGAACCTCAAGATCGACAACCCCTTCCTGCAGGAAGTCTCCAAGCTGGTCACCAATGCCAAGAGCGTGCAGCTCTGGTGGGACCAGGAGCTGCCGCCGAAGCTCGGCGAGCTGCACAAGGACACCTCGCAGGCGCTGTTCGGCCTGTCCAAGACGCCCGAGCAGGTGGCCGAGGAATTCGAGGCCGCTGCCAAGGCGGAACTGAAGTAAACTCCTCCTGAGAACAGCCCCGTCGACGGTTCGCCGCCGGCGGGGCGCAAACGTGAGGGCCCAACTCGAAACTCTACTGGAGCGGACATCTAGCTTCGATTTCTGTGCTTCCGGTGCTCACGGACCTTAAGTCCGCTCCGCTCCGGTTCTCGAAATCATCGCCATCTGCCTCGCCCCAGCGAATTTCGAGCCGGCCCCTAAGAGCCCGACCCGACAGCCGATGGGAACCGGGCCCCAAGGACCGTGGACGGAGGATCTCCACCGTGACCGACATTTCGACGCGCCCCGCCGATGGCGGTGCGGGAGGGACGGCTTTGTCTCTCAAGACCTTCGCGCCGGCCATCTTTCTGGCACCGGCCGTCCTGCTGCTCGCCGTCTACCTTCTCTATCCGCTCGTCGACAGCTTCCGCCTGTCGCTGTTCGACTGGAACGGCCTCGGCTCCGATGCCCGCTTCGTCGGGCTCGACAACTGGAAGAAGCTTGCGACCGACGCGCTGTTCTGGGAAGCGGCCTGGAACAACATCCTGCTCGCCTTCTTCTCGGTTCTGGTGCAGATGCCGATCGCCCTCGTGCTGGCGGTGGTTCTCGACAACGCGGGCAAGGGCTCGCGCATCCTCAAGATCCTCTACTTCCTGCCGCTCCTGATGTCGTCGGTCGCCCTCGGCGTCCTGTTCAAATACTTCTACGACGTCACCTTCGGCCCCCTCAACGCGCTGCTCGACTTCGTCGGCCTCGGCTATCTCGCCCAGGACTGGCTCGGCGACACGCGCTTCGCGCTCGGCGCGGTGATCGCCGTCGTCTGCTGGCAGTACATCCCCTTCTACATGGTGCTGTTCATGGCCGGCCTCGCGTCCTTCCCGGCCGACATCTCGGAGGCCGCCAAGCTCGACGGCGCCTCTGAGGCCACCATCTTCTGGAAGATGAAGCTGCCGCACCTCAAGGGTACGCTTCGCACCGCCATCGTCCTCTCCGTCATCGGCGCCTTGCGCTACTTCGACCTCATCTACGTGATGACCGGCGGCGGACCGGAGGGCGCTTCCGAGCTGATGGCCACCTACATGTATCGCAACGTCTTTTCCTCGTTCCAGCTGGGCTATGGCAGCACGGTGGCCTCGGGCATGTTCATCGTCGTCATCCTGATCGCCTCGGTGCTGATGCGCCTGTCCAAGCGCTACGAGACGGAGGTCTGACCATGGCCAGCTCCCCCGCCGCCCGCGTCACCGGCCGCATCGCCGTTCCCGTCCTCGGACTGTTCTGGCTCGCCGTCACCACCGTGCCCTTCCTGTTCATGGTGATGACCAGCTTCAAGTCGCAGCAGGAGTCCTTCTCCAGCTCCGTCTGGGCGCTGCCCAAGGCGCTCGACCTCGTCAACTACGAAAGCGTGCTCGAAGGCCCCTTCCTCACCTACTTCAAGAACTCGGTGATGGTGGTGGTGATCTCGGTCATCCTGATCATGCTGATCTCGGCCATGGCCGCCTTCGCCTTCGCCCGCATGCGCTTCCGCCTCAACGACGCGCTGTTCGGCCTGATCGTCGCCGGCATGATCGTGCCCATCCACATCACGCTGGTGCCGATCTACCTGTTGACGCGCCAGCTCGGCCTCTACGACAGCCAGTTCGCGCTGATCGGCCCCTATGTGGCGACCTCGCTGCCGATCTCGGTGTTCATCCTCACCGAGTTCATGCGGCAGATCCCCAAGGAGCTTGAGGAGGCGGCGCGGCTCGACGGGTGCGGTCCCTTCGCCATCTTCTTCAAGGTGTTCCTGCCGCTGTCGGGGCCGGGGCTCTCCACCATCGCCATCTACAACGGCATCATGCTGTGGAACGAGTTCATCTTCGCCTACGTGCTGACCTCCTCGACCAGCACCCGCACGCTGCCGCTCGCCATCTGGGACTACCAGGGGCAGTACACCTCCAACATCCCGGCAATCCTCGCCGTCGTCACCCTCACGTCGCTACCCCTCGTCGTCGCCTATGCCTTCGGGCAGGAGAAGATCGTCAAGGGCATGATGGCCGGCTCGCTCAAGGGCTGAGGCTTCGGAGACGCATACCATGACCAAGATCACCCTCTCCGGCGTCAACAAGTCCTTCGGCGCCAACTTCCCCGTCATCCGCAATGTCGACCTCACGATCGAGGAAGGCGAGTTCTGCGTGTTCCTCGGCCCGTCGGGCTGCGGCAAGTCGACGCTCCTGCGCATGGTCGCCGGCCTTGAAAGCGGCTACTCGGGCCAGATCAGCATCGGCGACCGCGTGGTCGACAAGGTGGAGCCGGCCGACCGCCAGGTCGCCATGGTGTTCCAGAACTACGCGCTCTATCCGCACATGACCGTCTACGACAACATGGCCTTCGGCCTGCGTCAGGCGAAGACGCCCAAGGACGAGATCGACCGCCGCGTTCAGGAGGCCGCCCGCATCCTGCAGATCGAGGCTCTGCTCGAGCGCATGCCCAAGGCGCTCTCCGGCGGCCAGCGCCAGCGCGTCGCCATCGGCCGCGCCATCGTGCGCCAGCCCAAGGTGTTCCTGTTCGACGAGCCGCTGTCCAACCTCGACGCCGCCCTGCGCGTCCACATGCGTTCGGAGATCGCCACGCTGCACAGGAACTTCCCGGCGGCGTCGATGATCTACGTGACGCACGACCAGACGGAAGCCATGGCGCTCGCCGACAAGATCGTGCTGCTGCACGCCGGCAAGGACATGCTCAAGCACGGCTCGATCGCTCAGGTCGGCAAGCCGCTCGACCTCTACCACCGGCCGCGCAACCTGTTCGTCGCCGGCTTCCTGGGGTCGCCGACCATGAACTTCCTGGAGGCGACCTTCGTCGCCCAGGAGCCTGCCGGCGCCCGCGTCGTTCTGAAGAGCGGCGAGGAGCTCGTGGTGCCGGTCGACGGTTCGGCGCTCGCCGCCGGTGCGCCTGTCACCCTCGGCGTCCGGCCGGAGCATCTGGCGCCGGTCGTCGGCCCCGCCCCGCAGACGCTGACGCGCAAGGTGGCGGCGGTGGAGCATTTCGGCGAGTACAGCTTCGTCTACCTGGAGGGCGGCACGCCTGCGCCGTTGATCGCCAAGGTGCCGGGCGATGGCGGGGTGAAGGCCAGCGACAGCGCCACCTATTCGGCCCCCGCCGACTGCTGCCATCTGTTCGATGCCGACGGCATCGCGCTCACCCACCTGACCAATACCTGATCCCGTAGAGCATTCCCCCGCAATTTCGGACGCAAAACCGGTTCCCACTTTTGCTGAAATTGCTTTTCCGGATTTCCAGCAGGACGGCCTTTGGGCCGCGAAGTGTTCATCATGACCCTCGTTTACAAAGACCCCAGCAAGCCGATCGCCGATCGTGTCGCCGACCTCCTTGGCCGCATGACCATCGACGAGAAGATCGCCCAGATGCACGCCATGTGGCTGGTGCTGGACGAGCACGGCAAGCATCGCCCCCGCACCGAGGACGCCTTCATCGGCCAGTCCGACGAGACGACGCTGACCGACATGCTGAAGAAGGGCCTGGGGCAGATCACCCGTCCGCTCGGTACCCGTTCGGTCGACCCGGCCGAGGGCGTCCGCGCCCTCAACAGCCTGCAGAAGTTCCTGGTCGAGGAAACCCGCCTCGGCATTCCCGCCATCAGCCACGAGGAATGCCTCTCCGGCATGATGGCGCGCGGCGCCACGCTGTTCCCGTCGTCGCTCGCTTATGGCGCCACCTTCAATCCCGAGCTGATCGAAGAGGTCGGCAAGATCATCGGTGGGGAAGTGCGTGCTCTCGGCGGCCACCAGGGCCTCGCGCCGGTGCTCGACGTCGCCCGCGACGCCCGCTGGGGCCGCACCGAGGAGACCTTCGGCGAGGATCCCTATCTCGTCGGCGTCATGGCCACCCGCTACGTGCGCGGCATGCAGGGCCCCAAGCGCGACTTCCTCGCCACGCTGAAGCACTACGTCGGCCACTCCTTCTCCGAGGGCGGCCGCAACCACGCGCCGATCCATCTCGGCTGGCGCGAGCTGAACGACATCTTCCTGCTGCCGTTCGAAATGGCCGTCAAGCAGGCCAACGCCGGCTCGGTGATGCCGGCCTACCATGACATCGACAACGAGCCGAGCCATGCCTCCAAGCACCTTCTGACCAAGGTGCTGCGCGAGGATTGGGGCTTCGACGGCCTCGTCGTCGCCGACTACATCGGCGTCAGCCTGCTCTACCAGCACCACGGCATTGCCTCCAACCAGGCCGAGGCGGCGGCTCTCAGCTTCAACGCCGGCCTCGACCAGGAGCTGCCGGGCGAGGACTGCGCCACGCATCTCAGCGAGGCCCTTGAGCGCGGCCTGATCACCGTCGAGAAGATCGACGAGATCGTTTCCCGCGTGCTGACCGAGAAGTTCCGCTTGGGCATCTTCGAGAAGCCCTATGCCGACGATACGGCCATCCGGCTCCAGAGCCCCGAGGCGATCTCCGTCGCCCGCAAGGTGGCCGAGCAGTCGGTGACCATCCTGTCCAACAACGGCATCCTGCCGCTCGCCCCCGAGAAGAAGGTGGCGATGATCGGTCCGGCGGCCGACGATCCGCTGGCCCTTCTCGGCGACTATTCCTTCCCGGTCCACCTGATCCTGTCGGACGCCAACGAGAGCGCCGCCACGGTGGTGACGCCGCGCGCCGCCTTCCAGGCCGCCGCCGGCAACGCCAACGTGATCTACGCTCGCGGCTGCAACATCCTCGACGAGCGCAAGTCCGGCGCGCCGGTGTTCCCCGGCGATGTCGACGACTCGTCGGTGGTCACGCAGGTCTCGTCGGTGTCGACGCGCACCGACATGATCGCGGACGCCGTCGAGGCGGCCAAGGCGGCCGACGTCGCCATCGTCTGCGTCGGCGACCTCTCGGGCATCTTCCAGACCGGCACGGTGGGCGAGGGCTCGGATGCCGACACGCTGGAACTGCCGGGCGTGCAGCAGAAGCTGCTCGAAGCCGTCGTCGCCACCGGCACGCCTGTCGTGGTCGTGGTGTCGGCCGGTCGCCAGTACAATCTCGGCGGTCTCGAAGACAAGGTGGCCGCCCAGGTGTGGACCTTCTTCGCCGGCCAGGAAGGCGGCAACGCACTCCATGACGTGCTCACCGGCAAGGTGGAGCCGTCGGGTCGCCTGACGCTGTCGGTGCCGAAGAGCGTCGGCGCCGCGCCCTACTTCTACAACCACAAGCTCAAGAGCTCGGGCACGCCGATCGCCCGCCACTTCGGTAGCCAGTATCCCTTCGGCCACGGTCTTTCCTACACCAGCTTCGAGTTCGAGGACCTGAAGCTGAAGTCGGATACGGTTGACGTTGAGACGGGCGAGATCGTCGTCAGCTTCAAGGTGAAGAACACCGGCAGCCGCAAGGGCGTCGCCGTGCCGCAGCTCTACATCCGCGACTGCCTCGCCTCGGTGGTGCGGCCGGTCAAGGAGCTGAAGGCCTTCGGCCGCGTCGAGCTTGAGGCGGGTGAGACCAAGACGGTGACCTTCACCGTGCCGGTCGACATGCTCTGCTTCACCGGCCCCGAGGGCTACCGCGTCGTTGAGCCGGGCGAGCACGAGCTGCAGCTCGGCGCCTCCAGCGCCGACATCCGCCAGCGCGCCAAGGTCGTGGTGACCGGGGCGACGCGCAAGCTGCCGAAGAACTGGAAGATGGAGAGCTCCGTCTCCGTCGCCTGATTAGTCTGACAAAAAAGCCACTCGCCGGGGGGAACCATCTCCCCGGCTTGAGTTCCGCCTTGAAAATGAATCGTTTCGAGAGGATAGTTGGCGAGACATTATCAGGGTTTCAGAGGCTGGATGCGCTCCGCCTCTTGTCTTTTCCGGCGATGATAACTCCCGCGTTGCCGGAGAACGCGCGGTCGCTTCCCAACCGCGCATCACGCCCCCCGGCGTCGGATGCGAGGCGGATCTCCCCCCGGAGTCCGCCTCGCTGGCGTCTTGGGGGAAGTCAGTTGCCCTCGAGGGTGGACGGCTGGCGGGGTTGTTCGGCCTTTGCCTCGGCGACGAACGCCCTGAGCAGCGCCACCCGGTGCGGGCGAAAGCTGCGGCCGGTGGGGCGAAGCTCGCCGATGCGGTCCACCCGGAAGCGGCGGAAGGCGTTGCGGCTGCAACATTTCGCTATCAGTATCAGCGCCTTGTCCAGATAGGTGATCGACAGCGGCCAGATCTCGCGCTCGCTCGTCCGCCCTTTTTCGTCGGTATAGCGAATGGTCACGGCCTCTTCCTGCCAGCAGGCCGAACGAAGGGCGGCCATGTCGATGGAAGGCGCGGCGGGGGCGGTGGGCCGGTAGATGCCATTGACGGCGTGGGCGGCCTGCAGTTGCAGCCGCTCGGGCAGCATCGCCGTGATCTTGGAGAACACCGCCTCGGCGGCCCGCGCCAGCTCGGGGTCGCCGACGTGCTTGACCTCTTCGAGCCCGAGCACCAGCGCCTCGATCTCGATCCGGCTGAACATCTGGGGCGGCAGGGCCATGTCTTCCACCAGATGGTAACCGAAGCCGGTGGCGCCATCGATGGTGGCGCCGGCCGCCCTCAGGCTGTCGATGTCGCGATAGATGGTCCTGACCGATACCTCCGTCTCTTCCGCGAGGCGAGTGGCGGTCACCGGACTGGGCAGGGTGCGCAGTGCCTGCAACAGGCGCAGGAGTCGGTCGCTTCGTGCCATCTTGGAATTCCTACAGGCCACTTACTGCCGGCTTTTGTCAGTAAGGCTAGAGGATATTGCGCCTCGGTTCCACAGGCATTCCGCCTGTCTTTTCAAGACGAGGACAACCGATGTTTCGCGCCAACAGCCTTATACTCTATGTCGACGATGTCGATCGCAGCACCGCCTTCTACCGCGACATACTGAAGGCCGATCCGGTCGCGACGTACCAGGACTTTTCGGTGTTCGCCCTTTCCGACAACTTCGTCGTCGGCCTGCAGTCCAGGCACGCGATCGACCCCAAGCCGCAGCCATCCGTCGGCGGCTTCGAGCTGTCGTTCAGCAACGCCACCAAGGAAGACGTCGACCGGCTCCATGCCGACTGGACGGCCAAGGGTGTCGAGATGGTGCTGAAACCGACGACGCTCGATTTCGGCTACACCTTCGTGGCCGCCGATCCCGATGGGCACCGCCTGCGCGTCTGCGCCACCGACACTACGAACGTCAGTTGATCCTCGGGGGGAGGCAAGAGCCTACCGCTTTATGCCTCCCCGGAGGAGTCAAATGCGAGGCGGCACTCCCCGGAGCAGCGTCCTCACTGTCGTCAGAATCGATATCTTTTGGCTGCGCTGGACAGTTCACGTAGCTCCGCGTCGGCGTTTGCGCCTGCCGCCCGCAAGGCCCGCTTCATGTGGGCGTATTCCATGCGCAGGTTGGTCGCAAAGATGCCCGGATCATCCGACCCGATGAGCACCGAGGGCGGGCAAGGGGTCTTGTCATGCGCTAACCAGCGGATGGCGTGATGATCTTCATAGCACTGATGAATGCTGATCCGGACATTGCTGCTGGGCAGCGTTTCAATACCAATATTCCGCTTTTGAAGCAGTTCCAGGACATATGATTGGACAGCCTCAAGTATGTTGGGCGTCAATACGTCCGATTTCTGCTCTATCAGTATTGGTTGGTCCGCACGTCTTAAAGTGTCGCCGTCGACGCCGACACCATGGCGCCGAAGAAACTGGGCATGCGCATCCGGATTCCTCTTTTCACTGGCGCGGAACAACTTGATTTCTTCGTTTCTGTCGGGGTCAACGTCATACTTCCCGTATGTTCGTGTGATCGGGTCGAGATGCCGGAGCTGCCATGCGCGGTGCAGGATTTCGGGCGTGATGGCCGGATCTTTCCAGATTTGCATCGCCAACCGTCGGATCTCGGCCTCCAGAAGGGGGATACGATCGGTGAGAATGGACCTCTGCACCAACACACCCCAAACGAAGACAAGATCATCAAGACGATCTTCGAGTGGCTGGACGACAGCACCGCCTTGCGCGGCCCACCAACGTTCCGGCAAAAGCCCTGCGGCCGTTCCGTGGCCTATGCGGCAGCCAGCGGATAAGCCCAGGAAATGAACGGCTTCCGAGATGGCCCGTAGACCTGATGCAAGGTGAATGAAATCTTCCCCGGCGTGATACGTGAAGCATTGCACGCCTGCACGCCGCATTCTCCGGAATATTTGCGCGAAGACTTCGGGGCCGGCGTGTCGCTCGTTGCTGGCGGCATCGACGCCTCGTATCAGTTCGGAAAGTCCGACCGTGCGTCTCATCAGCGCTACCAGAGCGCGGGCCGCCTTGTCGACCTCTCGTCTTACTGTTGCATCCCTGCAAACCAGCGGCGGCTTGTTGCCACTGTAGAACCACTCTCGCTCTTTCAGGTTGGTTTGCTTGATGAAATGGGCAACAAGGCCCAGCCGCAGTCGGCGTTTGCTGGCAGGGATCTCGTCCGAGCCCTGCTCCAGCAGCCGAACTTGCCTGATCGTATCGGCCAAGGAGCACTTGGTACTCTCGGGATTCGTCTGCAGCTTGTGCAAATGCGGGCGTCGAGAGCTTTCGGCGTCTTCGTCCAAGAATACAAGATAGCCGCGAAGCACCTGCAGAAGACGATTGGCGGTTCCTGCGGGCGTATTCTTTGGCGCAAACCGTCCTTCTAGAAAGTCGACAGGAGCCTGAACGCCGCGTTCGATCTGACGGAAGCGATCTGCGTAGTCCTTCTCGGTCTCTTCGCGCAACTCGTTCAGCGTTATATATTGGAACTGATCGAAGCCGACCTGGTTGGTTTGCTGAACGAGTAGACGATAGAACTGCGCTCTTATCAGCGCATACCAGAAGAAAGCCAACCCATTGATCTCTTGGCCATCCTCCCGACTGACTAGATCTATGATGTCTATGAGCTGGAGTGATTCAGATGTCGTTCTCGTCATCCCGCTCCGCCTGTAGCGTTGAGTGATGACGCGGCTGTAGCGCATATCGGTCGACAAGCTGGTCGTGTCTTTCTCCGCCTTCTCCTCTCTCTCTTGCCATATCCGTTCAAGCAGAAAACTCTTGAGAGTGATGGCCTGGTCGACCCTGATACGGAGGAGCCTGGAAGTAAGGTGTTGATCTTCCTGCCGCAGCAGCCTGTCTACCCCGTTGCCTATGGCTGTATGCAGTCCCCCTTCTTTTCTGCTCGACTTTCTCACGAGTTCCCCGACAACCTTGTCAGGGCGCTGAAGGGCGTCGATCCATATTTTGTCGGCCTCCGTTGTGCCGTTGAGATGCATGTGGGTTTCATCAAGCCCCTCTGACTTGCAGAGTTGGTCCAGGAAGGGGTCGTCATCAACCGGGAGGGTACTGTCGCACAGCCAGCTCTGAACCTTCTCCTGGAGTTTCTTGATTGACGATCGAGACTGGCGATCTTTGTCAGATTCGGTCCGGCGCGCCGCCATCCATGCGGCGGTAACCAGCATCGGCGGCACAACGAGGATCAGATCCTGCCATTCGGCCAGCAATGCCGAGCGGACCCGAAGAGAACCGTCGCGACCTTCGCAGAGGAACGTCTCGCCAATCCTGGTCAGGAGCGGCAGCAAACAGCGGCTCGGATCGTCAAGAAGCCATTTCCGGTCCCTGGGCGGGTCATCGTGCAGCCGTCGAACAGTCCAGGTGATACGGGTTTCCAGGGCCTCGTCGGTCAGTGTCGGGTTGAGGTTGCGGTAACGGAGAAATCTCCCACTGGCGTGGACCGACCTGATGGCGTCGCGTCTTTCGTAGTTCCGCCAAAGAGTTTTCAGGTGTTGATCGGCTGGTTGTTTCGACGACCTCTCGGACTCCAAGCAACGGACGAGATCGAGGTTCGAGAGCACGGCCTTGGCCATGCTCACGAGTTCGCGGCTGTCGAACAGCGCTTCCGCACAGTCGCCTATCATTTTGTACCACTGGCTTGCGGATAGTAGCGAGGCACGACATTCAGGACATCGAAGAAGCCGTCCACGGTAACCGTGTTCTGCTTGCTTTTCGTGGTGATACGCCCCACGGCGATCCGGATCTCCGGTGGCTCAAGCCATTCCTTTTTGAACTGCTCCTTGGGAGAGGCTGCGTCCGACTGCACTTCGGGCCTCGCCTTCTGCCATTCCGTCAGGGCTTTTTCGACCTCTTCTCGCAGGCTGTCAGTGGCCGTTGCGCTATTCTGGATGGTCTCGTTCGGATTGAGGAAGGCCCAGACAAGCGGACAGGAAATAACGATGGCGGCCAAGGGGTGGATATCTTTGCCTACGCGTTGGAGTGCCTGGACAAGCGGGCGATCGGATCCCTTGGGTGAATCGAGGCGACCGAAGCTGTTCGAGGTCACGACGAGAAGAGCATGCAGGATATTCGTGATCTGGCGGTGAAGGATATGCCCGGTCTTCCACTCCAGGGTCACTTCCTCATCCAGGGCATACAGTTGATCATGAATCCGCTCGGCAATCCGCGTCAGCATGCTGGGGGAAACCGCTGCATTTGGGGCGTTCTTCTTCGCAAACGAGTGCCAAGCCTGAAGCCGCTCCTGAAAGACAGAGAAGGCCTTATTCGTAGAGTCGTCATTGCCCCCTGTCTTGTCATCGCTGTCGCCACTCTCCTCTTGGTCTGTATAGGTTTCGGCGCTCTTGTCGGGCTGGGCCAGCTTTGCGTTGGGAATGAAGATTGGGATGATGGACGACAGCGCCATCCTGTCGAGGTCGCCAATCTCCTGCTGCGCTAGAATTTGTCCAACGGCGGCAAAAAGCGAGAGCGCGGAGATGGATCGAAGCGTTTCGCCACGGCTAGTCAGGTGGTCGTAGGTCGCAAGGTTAAGCAAATACTTAAATGTCGCGCAGCGGTCGTGCAGATCTTCAAGGGAAAACCACGTCAGTCCCTTCCTCGGTTTCAGATCGCTTGCATGTGCAGCTAGTGCTCCAACCCAAGATATGTTGGAGTATGCCTTGTTTTTTTCTTCTACTAGGTTTCTAAGGTGCTCTATGTTCTCAGGATTCCTAGGGTCCTCATTCGATAAGCCGTACAGTCTAGAGAGTGACGTTTCAAAGGTTATCTTTCGTAGTGTTCCAACGGAGCCGAAGGAACTCGCCCGAAGGTTTCCGATCGTTTGGCCGTCTACGTTGATGCCGGATCGGGCGATGGAGCCGAGCTTGCCGGCGACTTCCAGCAAGTTGGGGCTCGTCTCTTCCCAGATGAAATGGAACATGGCCTTGCGCACGTCCTGTAGTGCGTAATGCTCCCGTTGCATCATGGAGATGGGAAGGTTGAGCGTGAACAAGGATCTCAAGCAGGCGTCAGGGGTCTCTTTCAGATACCGAGCCAGGGACAAGGCAAAGCAGTGAAGAATGATGGCCTTGGCCGCATCGCTGGAAACGCCGAAGCGGACAAGCGATGTGGGGTTGTCTTGCTCCACCAGCCACCTGAACGTCATGCGAAGGGTATCGTCCAACTTGGCCTGTGCAAGCCGTTCAGGCTGGATGCCTGCGGTACGGAGACGTGCCTCGAAGACCGAGAAGATGCCACGATAGCCGGTGTTCGAGGCGGAGCTTCCAAGGGCGCGTAGGTAGCCAACGAGCAGGCGCAAGTGTTCGCTAGACATGAGTTTGAAGAAGGGGTGCTCTGATTTGCTTTCGCTCTCCAGCAGCTGCTCGCGGATTTTATTGCTGGCCCAAGGCAAAAGTGGCTCGCCTTTGTTATCGCCCAGCTGGGGCTGGCGCTCGCCTAACCGGGGCTGGCTCTCGCTCAAGGGTATGACCTTCACGTTATCGGGATCCTCGATCTGAAGGATCTCACTGAGGGAGAGCATGGGGATGCGGTTTTGCGGCGGCACGATCTTGAGCAGGTATTGCTCTTCAAGCTCCAGAACCGCCTCGGATAGCCCGGTCGTTGTCTTTCCGATCACGCTGGGGTCGTGCTTCAAAACGGCTTCGCCGAACGTATCATAGATGTTTCGGCGAACCAGTCGGCCGTAAAGCTCCAAGTCGCCGGATATCAATAGGATGATCTGTGGCGATGTAAGGTATTTTCGGATGGTTTCGAGAATAGTGTAGCCATGCTGGAAGTTGGTATCGACATCATCAAAGGCGAGAACAAAAGCGTCCTTCTTCAGGATTGTCAGTGCTTCGTTGATGAATTTGCTCAACTTGATCTCGAACGATCTCCCCTTGCGGGCTTTGCGCAATCCTCGGCTCATGATCCATTCTGGATCTTCCCACTCCTCTCCGTGGGCAGATGATTTGCCAATGCGATCAAGGAGCCCTAGCCCCTCCGCCATCTCCTCGCGAGCCTTGTCCACCTCTCTCATGTCCGGGTCTGGATTTGCTTGGTGGTTATCCAGGGCCTTGTCGATCAACGAAATGATGACAATTATGATGTGCTCCTTGGTCTCGATCAGTGTTGGATCGATCAGGGGAAGCACATGAAATGTCCCGGAAATATCTTTCGCCCAGTCCTGCTTTGGCTCTTGGATCTCACCCAAGGCATTCAGCAAGAACGTCGTTTTTCCGCTCCCTCGACCTCCTTCTATCAATATGCCGTTGTGTCTGCGGGGGTAGCTTAAATTATCCTCTTTGGGGAAGTGTTTCAGGTAGTCGTCGCGATAAGGCTTTTGTTCTTTAATAGCTTTCCCCAATTGGGTGAAAGCCTCGTTCTGAAGCACTTTGTTCGCATCCTCGAAGCGCTCCGCCCCGCTTCGATTGAGATCGATGATGCGCATGCCGTCCCCCCAAGAAGAAATCCGAATACTTGACTGGATCAAGACCTGCCCGATCTGTGAGACAGGTGGGGGTGCAAATCAAGTGGTTGCGACCATAAATTGAGCGGGAGCCCGCCTGTTCGGCTCTGCTATTCAGCGAATGGCTAACCGTCCCTAAACCAGCGTCCGGCCGCCGTTGACCGCGAATTTCTGGCCGGTGATGAAGTCGGCTTTGTCCGAGGCCAGGAACACGACCATGTGGGCGACGTCTTCCGGCTTGCCCAGGTGGCCGAGCGGCGTGCGATCGGCGTAACCGTCGATCGCCTCCTGTTGCACGCCGGCGTGGCGTTCGACGGGGATCCAGCCCGGCGCCACGAGGTTGACGGTGATGCCCTCCGGGCCCAGTTCGTTGGCCCAGGAACGGGTCATCGACAGCATCGCCCCCTTGGCGGCGGCATAGTTGCCGAACAGGGGATTGCCGAGTTCGGCGATTTCCGAACCGATGTTGATGACGCGGCCGGATTTCCGGGCGCGCCAGTCGGGCAGCACCGCCTGAAGCAGTTCGAGCGGCGCCTTCACGAAAAACTCCAACTGGTCGAGATAGGTCCGCCAGGATTGCTCCATCAGCGGCATTTCAGGCTGCGGGCCGGTGGCGTTGTTGACGATGAGGTCGACGGGGCCGAGGGCCTCGGCGATCTCGTCAAGGCCGGCCCGGATCTGGGCTTGATCGATGACGCTGAACCTGACGGCGGCGGCCTTGCCGCCGGCTGCCCGAATGTCGGCGGCCACGGCTTCGGCCCCGTGCGTGTCGTTGGCGTAGTTGACGGCGACGGCCCAACCGGCGCGCGCCAGTTCCCTGGCCATCACGGCGCCAAGACCGCGCGAGGCGCCGGTCACCAGTGCTACCTTCATCTTGTTTCCTTTGCAGAATGCGCCATGGTCGGTACGACGTGTTTGCTACTTAGGGGCGGTGGTGCGGCCGTTCAACCGGCGCTGGGCGGGCTTGGAGGAAGCCGGTCTCGTCGCGACAAAAGAAGCGTTGGGAGGATTTGACATGGCGGTTCGTTTCGGCCTCGTCGGCTGTGGTATCATGGGGGCCGATCACGCCCGCATCCTGCGGAGCGATATTGCCGGCGCGGAGCTGGTGGCGGTTCACGACAAGGATCGGGGCAGGGCGGAACGGGTGGCGGCCGATGGCTGCAAGATCCACGCCGACCCCGGCCAGCTGATTGCCGATCCGGCCGTCGACGCCGTCATCATCGCTTCGCCCGATGCGACGCATGCGCCGTTGACGCGGGCCGCCATCGCGCTTGGCAAGCCGGTCCTGTGCGAAAAGCCGATGGCGACCAGCCTCGACGAGGCCAGGGGCATCGTCGATGCCGAGGTGGCCGGCGGACGGCAACTGGTGCAGGTCGGTTTCATGCGCCGCTTCGACCCCGGCTATCGGGCGATGCGCGCCGCCGTGACGGCCGGCACGCTCGGCAACCCGCTGTTTCTCCATTGCATCCACCGCAACGCCGTCGGGCCGGACTATGTGACGTCCGATCTGGTGCTGGCCAACTCCTGCGTCCACGAGATCGACATTTCCCGCTTCGTGCTCGGCGAGGACCATGCGCGCGTCCGGGTGGTGCGGGCGCGCCCGTCGCGCAAGGCGCCGAACCGCCAGCCGCTGATGATGATCCTGGAGACGGCAAGCGGGGTGGTGGTATCGGTGGAGGCCTTCCTCGACGCCCAGTATGGCTACGACGTGCAGGGCGAGCTGGTGTGCGAGGAGGGCACGCTCAGCCTCGATCCTCACCCGCCGACACGGCGACGGCTGACCGGCCTTGATGGCCATGCGGTGGAGGGCGACTGGGTCGGCCGCTTCGCCGAGGCCTATCGCTGCCAGCTGCGCGACTTCGTGGTGGCGTTGAACGGCGGGCGCTTCCAGGGCTCCTCGGCCTGGGACGGCTATGTCGCCTCGCTGACCGCCGAAGCGGCGCTGAAGGCGCTGAAGAGCGGCGACACGGTGCCCGTCACCCCCGGCGACCGCCCCGCCTTCTACGACGCAGCTGGCTGAGGACATGAGGGAGCTGGAAGGCATCCGTTCCATGGTAGGATGTGTTCATGAAACGGTCCGCCGCCAAACCATCCTCCCGCATCGCCAGCAGCACAATCGTGCTGGGTCGGTCGGCGTTCAACAAGATCAGCGCGGTCGAGGGGATCAAACTTAGCCCCAGTTCCGAACGCATGTTCGCCGACTTCGATCAACAGGGGCTGACAGCCGAGCAAAGGCGTCTTGCCCTCTTGAAGAAGCACGCCAAGAAGGCCTGAGGAAAGCCTGCCTCCGCCCCCTCAATGCCCGCCGCCGCCACCGCCTTGCGCGGCGGGCTTCTTGACCATGGGCAGGGCGATCAGCAGCACGACGAACAGCACCGTCAGGATCAGGAAGATGTCGTTGAAGGCCATCACCGTGGACTGCTGTTGAGCGAGGCCGGTGAGGCGGGAGATGGCGGCGGTGTGGGCGTTGCTGCCCAGTTCCGACAGGCTGCGTTCCATGCCGGCAATCGTCGCCATGGCGGTGGAGCTGGTGATGTTCACCGCCTCGCGCAGCCGGTCGAAGTGCAGGTCGGTGCGGTTGGTCATGATCTGGTTGATCAGGGCCAGGCCGACGGCGCCGCCAAGGTTGCGGGTGAGGTTGAACAGGCCCGAGGCGTTCTTCATCTCGGCCGGCGGCAGGGTGCCGAGCGCGATGTTGTTGATGGGGATCATGCAGATCATCATGAACACGCCGCGGAACACCTGCGGCCAGAACAGCTCCCAGAAGTCCCAGTCGGCGGTGAAGCCGGTCGAGAGCCAGGTGGCGACGGCGATGCCGGCAAAGCCGATGCCCATCATGACGCGCGGGTCGAGCTTGGTGGAGAGACGGCCGGCGAAGGGGGCGGTCAAGAGCATGGCGACGCCGGAGACGAACATGGTCTCGCCGATCTGCAAGGCCGAGAAGCCGCGAATGCGCGCGAGGTACACCGGATAGAGGTAGGTGAGGCCATAAAGGCCGATGCCGAGGCAGAAGGAGAAGGCGCTGCCGAAGGCGAAGTTGCGGTTGGCGAAGGCCTTGAGGTCGACGATCGGGTTGGCGCGCGTCAGTGCGCGGAAGAAGAACACGATGCCGCCGATCACCATGACGCCGGTGAGGATGGCGATGCGCTCGTCGGCCAGCCAGTCCTTGCTGGGGCCTTCCTCCAGCACGTATTCCATCGAGCCGAGGAAGGCCGCCATGGCGGCAAGGCCCCACCAGTCGAACACCTTGAACAGGCTGAAGTCCGGCTCGTCGAAGTCGATCAGGAAGTAGCTGGTCACGGTGACGAAGACGCCGGGGATGATGTTGACCAGGAACAGCCAGTGCCAGGAGAAGATCTCGGTAAGGTAGCCGCCGGCCGTGGGCCCGATGGTCGGCGCCAGCGTGGCGACGAGACCGATGATCGGCGTCACCAGCCCCATCTTGCTGCGCGGGAAGATGGTGTAGGCCGAGGCGAACACGGTGGGGATCATGCCGCCGCCGATGAAGCCCTGCACGGCGCGCCACAGGATCATCTCGTTGATCGAGGAGGCGAAGGCGCACATCATCGAGGCGAAGGTGAAGCCGCCGGCGGCGATGACGAACATCCAGCGCGTCGAGATCATGCGCGACAGGTAGCCCGACAGCGGGATCATGATCACTTCGGCGATCAGATAGGAGGTCTGGACCCAGGAGATCTCGTCATTGGCGGCGCCAAGGCCGGCCTGGATCTCCGATAGCGACGCCGAGACGATCTGGATGTCCAGGATCGCCATGAACATGCCGAACACCATGCAGATGAAGGTGAACAGGCGGCGCGTCGTGAAGGTGGGGCCGGCATCGGCCGTGGCAATGGCGGACATGGACGTGACCGGTTAGGAGCAACTCCAGCAAAAGTGGATACCGGTTTTGCGTCCGGAGTTGCGTGAGAGCAGAAACGAGAGCAACTCCAGCAAAAGTGGATACCGGTTTTGCGTCTGGAGTTGCGTGAGAGCAGAAACGAGAGCAACTCCAGCAAAAGTGGATACCGGTTTTGCGTCCGGAGTTGCGTGAGACCGAAAGCTCTATCGGCCGAGGGCGCGGCGGGAAGCACCCGCGCGCAAGTCGGTCGGATCAGGGCGAGAGCGCGACCGATCCCCGGAGGACCGGTCGCGCGGGATATTAGTTGGCCGGAGCGACGGCGGCCGTCTGGGTGTCCGTCGGCGCGGTGCGCGGATCGGCGGCGACCACCACGGAGAGGCCGGGGCGGAGCTTGCCGCTCAGCGCCACGTCGTCGGGCACCGAGATGCGCACCGGCAGGCGCTGCACCACCTTGGTGAAGTTGCCGGTGGCGTTGTTGGCCGGCAGCAGGCTGAACACCGAGCCGGTGGCCGGCGACAGGCTCTCGACCTTGCCGAGGATGGTCTCCTCCTCGCCGAGGGCGTCGACGGTGATGCGCACGGTCTCGCCGGGAACCAGCTCGGCCAGCTGGGTTTCCTTGTAGTTGGCTTCGATGTGGGCGCTGCCGGTGGCGACCAGCGAGGCCAGCTGCTGGCCGGGCGTCACGTAGGTGCCGACCTCGAAGGCCTTGTTGCCGATGACGCCGTCGACGGGCGCGCGGATCTCGGTGAAGGACAGGTCGCGGTTGGCCTTGTCGAGGGCGGTCTGAAGGCTCTTGCCGGTGGCTTCCGCCTCGACCTTCTGGGCCTTCAGCACTTCGATGTTGGCCTCAGCGACGGCGACGGCTGCCTCGGCCGAGGCCAGCGAGGCGCGGGCGGCATCGCGGGCGGTGCGGGCGTCGTCGAGCTGCGACTGGGCCGACACCTTGTTGTTCACCAGCGTCGACTGGCGGGTGAAGTCGATGTCCTTGGATTCCAGCGTGGCTTCGGCGGAGGCGACGCCCGCCTTGGCCTGAGCGACCTGGGCCTCGCCGGCGGCGATCTGCTTGTCGATGCGGGCTATGGTGGCGCGGTTGCCGACGAGCGCGTTCTGGGCCTGGGCGACGGCCAGCGCGTAGTCGCCGCTGTCGACGCGGGCGAGAACGTCGCCCTTCTTCACCAGCTGATTGTCGGCCACCATCACCTCGGTCACGTAGCCGGAGGCCTTGGCGGCCAGGGTGGTGATGTCGGCGGCGACATAGGCGTCGTCGGTGGAAACCAGGAAGCGGCCATCGATCCACCAGGCATAGCCGGCCTTGCCGCCGAACCAGGCGGCGGCGCCGAGGAGGGCGACGAGGACGAGTCGGCCCGTCACGTTGCTCTTCTTCTTCGGCTCCGCGGTCTTCGGGGGCTGCGTCGCGGCGGCGTGGTGAGGCGCCTCGCCAACGGGCTTGTGCGCAGCCTCCGCGGCCGGGCGGATCTGAGTGACAGTGGCTTCCGAGCCGTCGCTCTCGTGAGCGGCGTTCGCTTCGCGCTTGGCCATTGAAATCTCCATCTGTCCGTTGTGCGGACGGCGCAGGATCAAAGTATCCTGCGACTAAAGTCTTAGGTGTTGTTCCTATACGTCGAAAGTGTTATCTCATGACCGAACCGTTCGGTCAATCGCAGTATTGGCGCTTGGTTGACGATTTGTCCCTTTCATGGGCAGTCTCAGCAAAATGTGATCGTGGCGCCGGATTTCCGTGAACGGCGATCGCCAAAAGGCAGGCTGGCCCTCGGGCGGCAAATGCCGACAATGAACAGCGCGGGCGGAATCAGCGCCGCGAGGGCAGGGGTGGATGAGCAAGGTAGCGGCGCAACCCGGCGGCTCGGTAGCCGGCGCGGAAGGGCACGACAGCGAGAAGCGGCGGCAGATCCTCGACGGGGCCCGCGAGGTGTTCCGCGCCAAGGGTTACGAGGGCGCCTCGATGGACGCCATCGCCAAGGCGGCCGGCGTGTCCAAGGGCACGCTCTACGTCTACTTCACCAACAAGGACGAGCTGTTCGAGCAGCTGATCGCCGACGAGAAGCAGGAACTGGCCGCCGCGCTCGACGCCTTCCAGCCGACGGCCGAAAGCTTCCGCGACAACCTCCGGGCCTTCGCCATCAGCTTCAACGAGCTGCTCACCGGCGAGACCCACATGTCGACCATCCGCATGGTGGTGGGCGCGGTGGAGAAGTTCCCCGCCGTCGGCGCCCTGTTCTTCCGGGCCGGCGCCGAGCGCGGCACGACGCGGCTGACCGAGGTGTTCGGCGAAGCCGTGGCCGATGGTCGCCTGAGGCCCTGCGACCCCACCGTCGCCGCCCATCACTTCATCGCCCTCTGCACCGCGGAGGTCATGAAGAAGTCGCTGTTCGGCGCGGAGCTCAGGCCGTCGCCCGAGGAGGCCATCCGCATCGTCGACAACGGGCTCGAGGTGTTCCTGAGCTACTACCTGGCCAAGGACTGAGCGCGCGGTTCTCGTTCCTGTCCGTTCCGGATCAGGCGCTTTCGTCGGCCTTTTCCAGCGGAAAGCCGGCGGCCCGCACCGCCGCTTCTCGCGAGCGGCTGACGGGCAGGCGGGTGCCGTCGTCGAGCTCCACCAGCAATGACCGGCTTTCGCTGCGCATGAGGCACCTGACGGCGCCGTTCGCCACCCAGTGCGAGCGGTGGATCTGAAGGCCATCGCCGCCTTCGAGCTCGGCGAGGGCGTCGGAAAAGCGGATCAGGATCAACTCGTGGCCGCGCCGGGTGTGCGCCTCGACATAGTGATCGTAGACGGAAACGCGGGTCAGATCGGTTCCCAGCCGGGGCGGCAGACGGCGCAGGAAGGCGCAGGTCTTCGCCGGTTCGGCGGCGGGCGTCTCCGTTGGTTGGCGTCTGTCGCCACGCGCCGCGAGGCCGGCCACGGTGGCGATCGCCGCGACGCTGACCAGCACGGTTATCGCGACGCGGCCGACATAGGTCGCGGTCGGGTCGGCCTGACGCAGTAACACCTCGATTGCGAGAACCACGATCAGCACCGCCGGCGAGGCGGCGATGCCGGCGAGCGCGTAGCGTGGACCGGTGTGGGCGATGAAGCTGAGGCGCGGCTCGACCAGCAGGATGAGAAGGGTCGCCAGCGCCGCGCTGGAGAAGGCTTCGACGCCGTTGATCGCCAGCGCGCCGAGCGTGTCGCGCCAGCTGTCGCCGCTGGAGATGCCGCTCGCCGTGGTGATCGCCGTGGCCGCGAGCACGATGGCCCGAAACATGGCGGATCCGACGATGGCGCGCCATCGGCGAAGCGCGAGTTGCACGTTGCTGCCGTCCACGAAGCCCCCGTCTCCGTTTGCGCAGGACCGCTGGCATCCCTGCCCGGGACGGCGGAAGACGCTTGTGCCGATCGGGTTGGCCGACGGCGTCTTCCTCAAGATGCGAAGGTCCTCAGATGACGATTTCTAGCATGGCGTCGGTGGTGATTGGAACGCCGGCATGGGTTTGGCTGCTGCTGGCCTTTCTCGTTTACCGGGGTGTTCTCGCGTCGCGGCCTCGCCGCGTCGGCTTGTGGAAGCCGGCGTTGCTGCCGGCCATCCTGATGGTGCTGTCGGTCGGCAGCGGATCGGTCGAAACCTCGCCGATCGTTGAGGCGGCCTGGCTGCCGGCGCTGGCGGTCGGACTCGGCGTTGGCGCCCTCATTGCCGCGCGCCGGCCCATTTCCGTCGAAGCCGGCCCGCCGGCCACTATCCTGCTGCTGGGCGGCTGGTCCTCGCTCGGCCTGATCCTGGCGATCTTCAGCGTCCGCTATGTCGAGGGCGTGATGACGGCGATCGATCCGGCGACGGCGGCGGCCATCGGAACGAAAGTGGTCTTCGCCCTTCTGCGCGGCCTGTTCTCGGGCATCTTCCTCGGGCAGGGGCTGATGCTGGTGGCGCGGGGCTGGTCGAAGCTGTGCGACCGGGAAGGGACGTCCGCAGAGACCGACAGCCGCGATCGGCGCCGGATCGCCGCTCGGTCCGACTGATGGGGATCGGCCGGCCGGATGCCTTGCAAGATGCCCTGCCGATGATGCAGAAGACAACCGCCGGGGGAGAATCGCAACCTCTCCTTGGCGTTGTCCGGCCCGTGCGGGGCGATTCCCGAGCGACAGCTTCGGAAAAGGTCGTTCTGAGAGATCGGGAGCCATCGGTCCGCGACGCGGAGACGGGCTCTCCGAGCGGGCCGATGCAAGGCAGGGCGGGTGCTCCAGGGCAGGCCGTGCTGTCGCCCCATTGACGAAGCGAAGCCGACGGTTCCCGCGCAGGGGCGTTCACGGGGCCAAGACCAAACCGTGCGGCATGTGCCCGGCCAGAGGTTCGGCGGGGCGCCCATTGGAGAAAGCAATGAGACTGATTTCCGCCTTTCTGATCGCCGTCAGCCTGTCTGGCCCCGCCTTCGCCGCCAGCGCCGAGCTCAAGGACCTGATCTGGTCGGGCGAAAACGACAAGGCCATCGCGGAGATGAAGCAGGACCCTGCCTCGATCAACGCCGTTCTCGAAGGCTTCACGCCGCTGCATCTGGTCTCGATGGTCGGCAATCTCGAACTCGCCAAGTTCCTTGTCGACAACGGCGCCGACGTCAACGCCCTGGACTTCGAGGGCTACTCGCCGCTGGTGCGCGCCAAGGCAAACCGCAACGAAGACATCGCCAAGCTGCTGATCTCCCACGGCGGCAAGGAGCTGCGGCCCTGATCGCGGGCGTCAAGTGAAAGCGCAGGCGGGCCGGGCGTGCGTCCGGCCCGCCACGGGGCGACGGGAGAGGATGGGGCTTGCCGTCCCGTTCGAAAAGCGGTCTATACACATAACTACACCGTCCGCTTGATTCCAACGCGGTGTGTGTATAAATACAGCGCGAGACAGGGGCGCATAATGGGCCGTAGCGAGCACAGCAATCGGCGCAGAGATGTCGAAAGGCGCCTCGCTCAGGATGGCTGGGTCGTTGTTCGCAAAGGCCCTGGCGATCATGTCCAGTACAAGCATCCGGCTCGACCTGGACGAGTGACGATCGACACCGGCACGCGGGACATACCGACCGGCACGCTGAAGTCGATCTACTCGCAAGCCGGCTGGGAATGGTGAGCTCACCCGTGAGGCAAGGAGCCTGATATGACCCATGTCGTTGCGCTCATTCATGAGGAAGACGGCGTTTTCGGCATTTCCTTTCCCGATTTCCCTGGCTGCGTTTCCACGGCGGACAGCCTTGACGACGCGATTGCGCGCGGCGCCATGGCGCTGGCCTTCCATGTCGAAGGCATGGTCGAGGATGGCGAGGCGCTTCCCGTGCTTCGTTCGGCCGAAGCCATCCGCCGGACGGAGGATGTCGACGGCGCGCTCCTCGCGGCTGTGCCGGTCGACCTGCCCGGACGATCGGTCAGGGTGCAAATCACCATGGACGAGCACCTGCTGGCCGCCCTCGATCGCTCGGTGAGGGCAAGCGGCGCTACCCGGTCGGGCAAGATCGCCGAGGCGGTGCGCGCCAGCCTCAGGGCCTGAGTTGACGATCTACGGGATTGGCATCCCACCTATCTCCCATGCTCATCGCGCAAGGGCTGACGAGATGAAATCGGCAAGCGTCACCTTGCCACGGCGGGGCGCTGCTTGTCGGTCGAAGTTGCCGTCCAGGATCGCTGCCGTCATTCTGGCGTAGCTGCGAGCTGCCTCGTCGGAGAAGCCGAAGCCCTTGAAGGCCGCTTCCCATTGGCCGTTTTCCGTCACGTCGAGCCCGATCTCCCGGCCGAGAGCGGCGCTGAAGGCATCGGCCACGTCCTGCGGCGTGTAGAGCTGCGGCCCTTCGACATAGACGACGCCAACGTCATCGAGAGGGCTGACCAGCCGGTCGGCGGCCGCCTCGCCAAGGTCGCGCGGCGACACCGTGGGGATGGGCGTGTCGGCCGGATACATGCTCGGCAGCCGGCCGGATTGGCGGACGATTTCGGCGAGGCCGGTCCAGTTGGTCATGTAGTAGCCGCCCCGGTTGATCGCCGCTGGAATGGACTGTCGGCGCAAGCCTTCCTCCAGCTCCCACAGCGTCGACAGGTCGCCGATGCCCTCGCCGGACTGGGCGCCATAGGTCGAGGCAGCGACGACCTTTTCCAGCCCCGAACCTTCGAGCGCCGCCAAAACGTTGGCGATCGTCCGGCGTTCCATGCGGTCGGTGTCTCCGGAGGGCGCGGCCGGCGGATTGAGCAGAAAGGCCCGCTTGCCGCTGGCAAAGGCTGCCTTCAGCGAGGCGGGGTCCTCGGCGTCCGCCTTGACGATCCGGGCGCCCCTGTCGCGCCAGATGGCTGCCCGCTCGGGCGCGCGGACCAACACGGTCACCGCCTCTCCCCTGGCCAGCAGCGCGTCGGCGACCGCGCCGCCAACATTCCCGGTTGCGCCCATGACGATATACATTTGCCTGTCTCCTGAAATTGCAGGAGAGGCGATAAACCTACATGCTGCCGAAATTTGGCAGTATTATTTCATTGGTGTCTGTTCCGAGCATGCGGTGACTGTGACCAGTTCTCCCATTTTATGGCCACTTTACCTGAGAAAGGTTCTCGGTCAGGCAGACGGCCCTGGGGTCTTTATTGTCATATGTGCTGTCATATGGAGGCATCAGCTTGGCGGGCCGTTCGCACAGTCTCGCGCGGCACTTCCCGTTTGTACTCGTTCCCTGCCTGTCGCAAAGCTGCTACGATTTTGACATGGCGAAAGGCGTTCTCAGGTTTTTCTTCGATTACGGCGCGGGGGGGGGGGGGGCTTTGGGCAGGTGACGCTGCCACGCGTGATCGGCTCGGCGTAGGGCCTGTCGATGCAGTGTGTCTTGATCTTGAAGGGCGAGTGAGCAGGCCTGGCGGCGTCGTGCTGTCCGAGAGGGCGCAGGATTTGCGCGATCAACTGGATTTCGAGCACTCTGGCTATCTCAACCCCCTGTATCCGCTCGATCCAAGCCTTTGGACACAGGCCCTCTGCGATCGGTTCAATGCGAGTATCGACAGGTTGCTAGCGCTTTTGCGCCGGGAGATTGGCGCGGATTACGACATCCTGGACGAGCAAGTTCGCTATGGGGAAGATGTTCGACTTGATGAGTATCTGGCGGCCCATCCCGGGCTTGCCAGAGTGAACGAAGTCCAGGTTTCGACCGTCCGCCAAGGCTGATGTTGCCGATCGCGAACCATCATCTTGTGCGCCAGAGGCGTCTCAAGAGGCTTATCCAGATCTGAGCGGGCTCTCGGCGCTGTCTTGTTCCTAAGGGCGGCTTGCCCAGTATTGGCAGGGCTTGACATATATCCATTGAAGATATAACTACAATGAATATTACAGGAGTTCGCCATGACCGCCCGCCCGCTCACCGACTATCCCCAGCCCGCCCTGGCGGTGGATCTTGCGATCCTTACCGTGGACGAGGGCGTGGTGAAGGTGCTTCTGGTGCGGCGGCCCGACGCGGCCGAGGTGGGCGGCGAGTGGGCGCTGCCGGGCGGCTTCGTCCATATCGACCAGACGCTTGAGGCCACCGTCGCCCGCGTGCTGCGCGACAAGGCCAGCGTCGAGAAGGCCCATTTCGAACAGCTCGCCACCTTCGGCGCCCTCGATCGCGATCCGCGCGGCCGGGTGGTCAGCGTCACCTATCTGGCGCTGGTGCCGGCAAAAGCCCTCGCCGCCCTGGCGCCTGCCCCCGAACGGCTGCTGGCGCGGGTGGAGATGCCGTCCGCCGGCGGTCCGCTCACCGTGTCGGGGCCGGACGGCGCCCTGTCGCTCGCGTTCGATCACGCCATCATCCTTGGCGAGGTGATCAAGCGGCTGCGCGGCAAGCTCGATTACACCGCCATCGGCTACGCGCTGCTGCCGGAGCGTTTCACCCTGCGCGAGGTGCAGGAAGTGCACGAGGCCATCCTCGGATGCCACCTCGCCAAGCCGGCTTTCCGCCGCAAGATTCTCGACCGGGGGCTGATCCGGCCCACCGGCCTTCACGAAACGGGCGGCGCCTTTCGCCCGGCCGAACTTTACGAACGCATTGCCGAACAGGAGTAATCGTCATGGCGCAGATCAAGAGCTACCCGATGGTCCGTCACCTCAGGGCCGACGCTTCGGCGCATATCCAGTATTTCAAGCGCGGCCAGCGCCACCTTTCCGGGCGCGGTCTTGCCTTCTGGTTCGCCCCCGATGGCGCTTCGATCACCGAGATCCCCATGGACGACCGCACCATGAACTTCATGGTGAAGGGCCAGTCCTCCGACTATCAGGACCTTGCGGTGCAGGGCACCATCAGCTGGCGCGTCAAGGAGCCGGAAAAGCTGGGCGAACGCGTCGATTTCACCATCGACCTGAAGACCGGGGCACTGCTGGCCAAGCCGGTGGACTCCATCGTCGGCTTCATCACCGGGCTGGCGCGCGAATATGCCGACGGCTACCTGAAGGCGTCCGGCGTGCGGGAGCTGCTGGAAAAGGGCCTGGCGCCGCTGCAGGCGGCGATCACCGCCGGCTTTGCCGCCGACCAGACCCTGCCGGAGATGGGGCTGTCCATCGTCTCGGTTCGCGTGGCGGCCCTGACGCCGTCGTCCGAGCTGGCCCGGGCGCTGCAGGTTCCCACCTTCGAAAGCCTGCAGCAGAAGGCCGACGAGGCCACCTTCGCCCGCCGCGCCCTGGCGGTGGAGAAGGAACGCGCCATCGCCGAGAACGAGCTGGCCAACAAGGTGGAGCTGGCGGCCCGCCGTCAGGAGCTGATCGCCCGCGAGGATGCCAACGCCCGCGCCGAAGCCGAGGCGAGGGCGGCGGCCGAGCGCATCGCCGCCACCAGCGCCGCCGAAGCGGTCCGTCTGGCCGCCGAGGCCGAGGCCGGCCGCATCCGCCTTGTCGAACAGGCGGCGGCGGAAATGGAGCGGATGCGCATGGGCGCCTACGCCGGGCTGTCCCCCGAGGTGCTGCTGGCGCTGGCCGCGCAGGAGTTCGCCGGCAAGCTCGACCACATCGACACGCTGAACGTGACGCCGGACATGCTGGCCAGCCTCACCCAGCAACTGCGTGGCTTGATGGGGCCGCGCGAGGTCCGGTCATGACCACCCTGGCGCCCCGCGTCGTGCTGGTCACCCGGCAAAGCGAGTATGAGGCGTTGCTGGCCGCCCACGCGACGCGCGGGCAGGCGGAGTTCTTCCTCTCCACCCGTGGCCAGCGGATCGTGGAGGTGGAGGCGCGGCACGTCCAGCAGGTGCGCGCCATCGCCGAGGCCAAGCGCAAGGTGCCGGCCGACTGGTCGCTTGCCGAGGTCCAGCGCGAGGATCTCGACCGGTTCCTGTTCACCGCCAACGACATCGTCGTGGCGCTGGGCCAGGACGGGCTGGTGGCCAACCTCGCCAAGTATCTCGCCGGGCAGCCGGTGATCGGCGTCGCGCTCGATCCGGCCCGCAGCGAGGGCATCCTGACCCGCCACACCCTCGACGGGCTCGACCGGCTGCTGGCGTCGGTCGAGGGCAACGATGCCCCCACCGAGGCGCGCACCATGGTCGAGGCGAAAAGCTCGGAGGGCACCCGCCTCACGGCGCTGAACGAGTTGTTTCTCGGCCATCGCTCGCACCAATCGGCCCGCTACGTTCTCGAGCATGGCGGCGAGGAGGAGTTCCAGTCGTCGTCGGGGGTCATCGTCTCCACCGGCACCGGGCTGTCGGGCTGGGCGCGCTCGATCCTGACGGCCACCGGCAGCGCGGCCACCATCGGCGCCACGGATCCGCGCGCCGTCTTCCTGTCGCGCGAGCCGTGGCCGAGCCGCACATCCGGCTGCAAGCTGCGCCAGGGCGAGATTGCCAGTGGCGCCGAGCTGAGGATCGTCTCGCGCATCGACACGGGCGGGGTGATCTTCGCCGATGGCATCGAGCAGGACTTTCTGGCCTTCGACTGGGGCGTGCGGGTGGACGTGCGGATCGCCGACCGGACGCTCAACATGGTTCTCGATCGGCCCAGGGGGCGGCGCTGAAAGCCCCCCTGATGGGAGCATGGGGGTGTGCCCCCATGCTCGCCGTGTCCTACCGCATCATGTGCGCGGCCAGATCGAGGCAGCGGCAGGAGTAGCCCCACTCGTTGTCGTACCAGGCGATCAGCTTGGTCAGGCCCTCGGAGGTCTGCATGCCGGCCTTGGCGTCGAAGATGGACGAGTGGGCGTTGCCCCTGAGGTCGGTGGAGACGACCGGTTCGTCGCAATACTCGAGGATGCCGCGATAGGCGCCGGCCGAGGCGCTGCGGATCGCTTCGCAGATCTCGGCGTAGGAGACCTTGGTGCCGAGGCGGCAGGTGAGGTCGACCATCGACACGTCGGCCACCGGCACGCGCACGGCCATGCCGTTGATCCGGCCGTTCAGCTTGGGAATGACCTTGCCGACCATGCGCGCCGCGCCGGTGGTGGCGGGGATGATGTTGTTGAGGATGCCGCGCCCGAAGCGCCAGTCCTTGCGGGCCACGCCGTCGACGGGGTTCTGACTGGCGGTGACCGCGTGGACAGTCAGCATCAGCGCTTCTTCGAGGCCGTAGAGGTCGTCCATCAGCTTGGCCAGCGGCGCCACGCAGTTGGTGGTGCAGGAGGCGTTGGAGACGATGGTCTCGCCGGCATAGGCGTCGGCGTTGACGCCCAGGACGAACACCGGCGTGTTGTCGGTGGGCGGGCCCGATATCACCACCTTCTTCGCGCCCGCCTTGAGGTGCCCCTCGGTGCTGTCGAGGGTGAGAAAGCGCCCGGTCGACTCGATCACCAGATCGACGCCGGCATCGGCCCAGGCGATGGCGGCGGGGTCCTTCTCCTCGAAGGCGGTGATCTCTCGGCCGTCAACCACGAGGGCGCCGGCCGCCGTCTCCACCTTGCCGGGGAAGGCGCCGTGCACGCTGTCGTATTTCAGGAGATAGGCGAGGTGGTCGATGGGCAAGAGGTCGTTGACGGCGACCACTTCCAGATCGCTCCGCTCCCTGGCAGCGCGGAAAACCATGCGGCCGATACGGCCGAAACCATTGATGCCAATTCTGATTTTGTCAGCCATTGTTGCTCTCCATTTTTCCTCTCACATTTTCATACTAGGTCGCATAAAATGGAGCGTCGATTAATTTTTTGCGAAGTGGTACAAAATGACAGCCAAACCCGCCCGTGGGCGTCCCCGCGCCTATGATCCCGAGGAAGCGCTGACGGCGGCGCTCGGCGAGTTCCAGCGGCGCGGCTACACCGCCACCTCGCTGGACCATCTGTCGGACGCCACGAAGATGGCGCGGCCGAGCCTCTACGCCGCCTTCGGCAACAAGCTGGAGATCTATCGCAAGGCGGTTCGCCAGTATGCCGACGAGTCGGCCGAGCGGCGGCGGCGCGCCCTGTTCGAGGAGCCGTCGCTCGACAAGGGTCTCGAAGCCTATTTCGAGGAGATCGTCGCCGCCTATGTGTCGAAGGAGGGCGAACCGCTCGGTTGCCCGGTGCTGAGCGTCATTTCCGGCGAGGCGGCCGCCGATCCGGAAATCGGGGCGGAGCTTTCGGCCGCCGTGGGCCGGACCGACGCCCAGTTCCTCAAGCGGATGACCATGGCGGCCGAGGCCGGCGAGATCGCCCCCGGCGCCGACGTCCGGGGCCTCGCGGCCATGCTGGCGGCGCTCCAGCACAGCCTTGCGCTGAGGGCGCGGGCCGGCACGCCCCGGCCGGAGCTCCAGGCCATCGCCCGCGCGCATGTGGCGCTGGTGCTGAGGGCGGCGGGGCGTTGGGGAAGGGAGACGGCAACCGAGAAGACAGCAGGGGATGCTTCGCAGTAATAAGTGATAACGCGTCTCATGTTAAGATTTCGTTTACCATCTTTTGCGACCGTCAGCCGTCTCGGGCCGATGCTTGGCGCACCGTGATCGGCCCGTGGCCCTCGGCTCGCGAGGGAGCCTTCATCGAATGGTTCCTCGTGCCGGACGCCTTCCCCTCGGGGGACACTCCCTTTCGTCGCAGCATCCGAGCCAGGAGGCTCATATGGCCTACGCCGTCGCGCTCATTCACGAAGAAGACAACCGCAGTTTTGGCGTGTCCTTCCCGGACTTTCCCGATTGCCATTCGGCGGCCACCAACCTCAACGATGCGATCGCCCGGGCTGCCGTGGCGCTGGCCGCCCATGTGAAGAACCTCGACGAGCACAAGATGCCGATCCTGCGCACGCTGGACGACATCCGCCGCACGCAGGAGCTTCACGAGGCGATCATCGCCGCCGTGCCGGTGGAGATGCCCGGCAAGCCGGTGCCGGTGCAGATCACGCTCAACGAGCATCTGCTCGCCGCGCTCGACCGCGCCGCAAGGGCGGCCGGCGTCACCCGTTCCGAGAAGATCGCCGAGGCTATCCGCGCCAGCTTGAAGGTCTGAGCGCCTTTCCCGTCATCGACGACCATTGAGGAGGCCACGACCATGCCACGCGACATGTCGCTGCATCCCGGGATCGCCCTCCGGGACGAGTTTCTCAAGCCGATGGGGCTCTCCATCCCCGCGCTGGCCGAGGCGATCGGCGTTTCCAGCAGTCTGATGGCCAAGATCTGCAATGGTCGGCAGGCCATGTCGGCCAGCATCGCGCTGAGGCTCGGCCGCTACCTTGCCTTCGATCCGCAGTGGTTCATGACCATGCAGTCGAAATACGATCTTTCGGCCGCCGCCGAGGACATGGCCGAGGCGCTCGACCGCATCCGGCCGTGCGAGGCGGCCTGATCAACCGGTCGCCGGCCCGCCCCGCGCCGGGGCAGGGACGGTTGCCAAATCATGGGCGGATGCGTTAGCGCATCCGCGACGGGCGCGGGGAAAAGCCCGCCCTCAGGAAAGGCTTGTTCGGTGAATTTGCGTTCGGTCGCGTTTGTTCTTCTCACCACGGCGGCCCTTTCGGGCTGCGCGCTGTTCGGCGACGACCTCAAGCGGTCGGAGCGGCCGATCCCTGGCAAGCTGGTGTCGGAGATGAACGCCAAGGGGCTGGGCGCCGCCTCGCCCATCCTGATCCGCGTGTTCAAGCAGGAGAGCGAGCTCGAACTGTGGAAGATGGATCGCACCGGCCGCTATGCGCTCCTGAAGACCTATCCCATCTGTCGCTGGTCGGGAAAGCTGGGGCCGAAGAAGGTGGAAGGCGATCGCCAGACGCCGGAAGGCTTCTACACCATCGCCCGGCGCCAGATGAACCCGGACAGCCGCTATTACCTCTCCTTCAACCTCGGCTTCCCCAACCGCCTCGAGGCGGCGCTCGGCTATGAGGGGAACTATCTGATGATCCACGGCGCCTGTTCGTCGCGCGGCTGCTACGCGATGACCGACGAGGCGGCCTTCGAGATCTACGCCGTGGCGCGCGAGGCCTTCCGGGGCGGCCAGCCGGCCTTCCAGGTGGAGGCTCTGCCTTTCCGCATGACGCCGGCCAATCTGGCGCTGCACCGCGACAACCCCAACATGCCCTTCTGGCGCAACCTCAAGGAAGGCAGCGACGTCTTCGAACTGACGCGCAAGGCGCCGCGCGTCGGCTATTGCGGCGGTCGCTACGTGTTCAACGCGGACAACGTCGACGCCTCGACCGATCCGCTCCTGCCCTGTCCGCCGCTTCAGGTGGACGCGGAGCTTGCGGCCGCCGTCGCCGCCAAGGCCGCCAAGGACGATGCCGCCGCCGCGGCCATCGCCGCCGCCAACCCGGCCATGCCGGCCATGAGCTATGTCGACGGCGGCATGCACCCGGCCTTCCGCGCCATCCTGCAGGACAAGGGCGCCAAGAAGCTCTCCAAGATGACCTCGGAAAAGACGCCGGTCAGCCAGCCCGACGCGGCGCTCGCCGACCCCTACACGCCGGACCTGCCGGCGCGACTGACGGTCGTTGGCGCCAGCGGACCGTCGTCCTGATCCTCATGAAAAAAGGGTCTTGCTCCTATAGTCGCTAGAGGTTGTAGCACTTCGATCATGAGAGTCGGAGTGAAGTCATGACCGAGGCAACCCAGCAGGACCGGTACCGCGTTGGCGGCATGGATTGCGCCTCCTGCGCGCAGAAGATCGACACGGCGGTGCGCCGCCTGCCGGGCGTCGCCGACGTTTCGGTGTCCGTCACCGCCGGCACGATGACCGTGCACCACAACGGCGACGAAGCGCTGGCGCCGGCCATCGCCAAGCGCGTCACCAGCCTCGGCTACCAGATCGCGCCACTGACGGCTGCCGCCAAGCCCGAGCCGGAAGAGAAGGCCTGCGGCTGCTGCCACCACGATGATGATCACGATCATGCCCACGATCACGGGGGGCACGAGCACCACAATCATCACGGCCATGATCATGCCCACCATGACCACGCCCACCATGACCACGGGGCGCACGACCACGGGAGCCATGCCCACGACGCCGCCGATGCGGTTCCCGGCCTGCACGGTCACGACCATGGCCCGATGACCGGGCCGTGGTGGAAATCGGCCAAGGGGCGGCTCACCATCATGGCAGGCCTCGCGCTGGCCGTCGCCTGGGGGCTCGGGCACCTGTTCCCGGTCTATGAGGAATGGATCTTCGCGGTGGCGATGCTGGTGGGGCTGGTGCCGATCGCCCGCCGCGCCATCATGGCGGCGCTGGTCGGCACGCCCTTTTCCATCGAGATGCTGATGACCATCGCCGCCGTCGGCGCGGTGATCATCGGCGCCGGCGAGGAGGCGGCGACGGTCGTCTTCCTGTTCCTGATCGGCGAACTCCTGGAAGGCGTCGCGGCCGGCAGAGCCAGGGCCAGCATCCAGTCGCTTTCCAGTCTGGTGCCGAAGACGGCGCTCATCGAAGAGGGCGGCAAGACCACCGAGGTGCCGGCCGAGAGCCTTGCCGTCGGCGCCGTCATCCTGGTTCGCCCCGGCGACCGCGTTCCCGCCGACGGCGAGATCGTCTCGGGCGAGAGCTCGATCGACGAGGCGCCGGTGACCGGCGAAAGCACGCCTGTGGTGAAGGGCATGGGCGCCAGCGTCTACGCCGGCACGGTCAACGGCGAGGCGGCGCTGCGCGTCAAGGTGACGGCGGCGGCGGCCGACAACACCATCGCCCGGGTGATCAAGCTGGTGGAAGAAGCGCAGGAATCCAAGGCGCCGACCGAACGCTTCATCGATCGCTTCTCGCGCTACTACACGCCCGGCGTCGTCGCCGTCGGCGCGCTGGTGGCCATCGTGCCGCCGCTGCTCATGGGCGGCGCCTGGGGCGAATGGATCTACAAGGGCCTCGCCATCCTGCTGATCGGCTGCCCCTGCGCGCTGGTCATCTCGACGCCGGCCGCCATCGCCGCCTCGCTGTCGTCGGGCGCCCGTCGCGGCCTGCTCTTGAAGGGCGGCGCCGTGCTGGAAGGCTTCGGCAAGGTGACCGCCGTCGCGCTCGACAAGACGGGCACGCTGACCGAAGGCAAGCCGGTGGTGACCGACGTCGTCGCCTATGGCCGGCCGGAGGCCGAGGTGATCCGTCTTGCCGCCGCGCTGGAGACCGGCTCCAGCCATCCGCTCGCCAAGGCGATCCTCGACCGCGCCGCCAAGGATGGCACGGATGTGCCGCCGGCCGACGGCGCCAAGGCGCTGGGCGGCAAGGGCGTGACCGGCATTGTCGACGGCGCGGAGATCCTGCTGGCCTCGGCCAAGGCGGCCGGCGAGCGGGTTGCACTCGACGACGAACAGTCGCAGCGCATCGCCGCCTTCAACGACGACGGCAAGACCGTGTCGGTGCTGGTGGCGGGCGGCGCGGTGGCCGGCATCCTCGCCATGCGCGACGAGCCGCGCGCCGACGCGGCGGCCGGCCTGAAGGCGCTGACCGACAACGGCATCCGCACGGTGATGCTGACCGGCGACAACCGCCGCACCGCCGAGGCCATCGGCCGGCAGCTGGGCATCGAGGTTCGGGCCGAACTGATGCCCGAGGACAAGCAGCGTATCGTCGGCGAACTGAAGGCGCAGGGCCTCAAGGTGGCCAAGGTGGGCGACGGCATCAACGACGCCCCGGCGCTGGCCGCCGCCGACGTCGGCATCGCCATGGGCGGCGGCACCGACGTGGCGCTGGAAACCGCCGACGCCGCCAGCCTGCACGGCCGCGTCGCCGACATCGCCGCCATGATCGCCCTTTCGAAGCGCACCATGGCCAACATCGGCCAGAACATCACCATCGCCATCGGCCTCAAGGCGGTGTTCCTTGTCACCACCATCGTCGGCATCACCGGCCTCTGGCCCGCCATCCTGGCCGACACCGGCGCGACGGTTCTGGTGACCATGAACGCGCTGAGGCTGCTCGCGCCGAGCAAGGGGTGAAGGCTGACTGGCCGGTCGCTGCGGCGGCCGGCCGAAAGCCCGTCAGCGCGCCGCCTTCTTGCGACGCCAGGGGGCGTCGGCGCTGTAGTCCCCGGCCATGATGGAGCCGTAGGGGATCACCTCGTCGACCACCTCGGCCAGACCAAAGCGCTCGATCTGGGCGCGGACGGCGTCGGCGTTCTTGTAGGCGCTCGGCAACTCGGAAATGTCCGGGGTGCCGCTGAAGAAGCGGATGTCGAGCCCGGCGGTCTCCTCGGCCATGATCTCGGCGGTGGTCCGCGCGCCCTGCATGCGCTTGTGCTGGGTGCGCGAGAAGTTGCGCCCGGCCCCATGCGGCGAGAAGCCGAGGCCATGGGCGGCATTGTTGCCGCGCACGATCAGCACCGGTTCCGCCATGTTGAGCGGGATCAGCGTCAGGTCGGTGGCATCGCCGGCAAAGCCCGAGAAGGCGGGCGTCGCGCCCTTGGCGTGGTAGAACAGGCCGTCGGACTTGCGGAAGACGAAGTTGTGTTCGTTCCAGAAACGGTCGGCGACCTTGGCCGCCAGGCGCTGCGCCGCCAGATCGTGGATGGCGAAGTGGTTGGCCTTCGTCCAGGCGCGGATCAGCTGCAACGCATCCCAGTAGGCGTCGCCCTCCGCCGTATCGGCCGGAATCCAGGCGCTCTGCGGCTGGGTTTCCGGCGACAGGGCCTCGCGCGTCCTCTCGGCGATCTTCATGCCCTTTCCGTAGAGCTTGGCCCCCGGCGCGCGCGACCCGTGATGGGTGACGAGCGCCGTCTCGCCAGTCGACTTCATCTGGCCGACGAAGGCGAAGTGGTTGCCGTCGCCCTGGGTGGCGAAATGCTCGATCGCCATGCTCTTCAGGTCGGTCAGCAGCGGATGGGCGTCGATGGCGGCCATCAGGTCGGCCGGCGGGCGAACTTGCGCTCCGCGCGCCCGGCCGCCGGGGCCGAAATGGGTCACGGCATAGACGGCATCGAGCAGATCCTTCGGCGCGACGTCGGCAAACACCGAGATCGCCATGGAGCAGCAGATATCGGCCGAGTGCATGCCCGGATGAATGGCCTCCGACGCTACCACGCCACCGACCGGGATGGTCCCCGGCGGTCCGGCGGGGCAGGCGTCGGGCATCACCGCGCCGGCCTTGACCACGGGGGTGCGCATCAACAGGGCCATGCTGTGTTCGACGGCGGCGACGTTGATTTCCTCATCGGCGCCGTCCGCCTCGATGTTCGTGAAAAAGGGCAGTTCTCCCGCCGGACGCAACGGCAAGATCGGCGGTGGCCGGTGAACAAGCGCGGCGGCCAGCGCTTCGGCTTCCGTTCCGCCGGCGTCCAGCACCCGGTTGGCATCGTCCAGCGCCGGGCGGAACCAGCGCCCCTGCGGCAGGCCGGCGTCGATCAGGTCCTGGCCACTCATTACGCGCGTCATGGTGTCCTCGTTTCGGGTCATCGCCCGTTTCTCGTCTTGGTCCCGGCGACGAGAGTGGCGAGACGGTGTTGCTGAGCTACCAAAGCCCTCGACAGGCTTCGGGGATGACTTGAACATCCGGCCTTCCGGCATCGCTGCCGGACGCTCTACCTGTAGTCCCGCCGGCATTCGCCAGGCATTTCAAAAAAGGGCTCCGGCGACGAAGGTGGATGAAACTCGGGATCCCCCGCTCGTGCCAGAGAGCGCCGCTAAGGCAGGGAGTCGAACCCATGCAGGGATGCCCTTGGGATGGCAGCTGTAGTTCCATCCGGCATTCGCCGGAGTTGTCGTCAGATATGGCCCCCGGCGACGAGGGTGGATGAAACCCGGGATCCCCGCTCGTGCCAGAGAGCGCCGTCAAGGCAGGGAGTCGAACCCTGCAGGATTTTCCGTCGGTGGAGACTGTAGTTCCATCCGGCATTCGCCGGGGGTGTCGCTTTCGGTCGCGGCGACGAGGGTAGAGTGAAACGGTCATGAAGTAGGTTGGAACATGTAGTTTCACCCGGCATTCGCCGCGTTGGTTGGTGTGTCTTGGGCCCGCCGGGCGGGGTCACAAGGCGACGAAGTTCGACGAAACGCCTGCTCTACCAGCTGAGCTACGGGCACATGGAGGACCCGGCGGGGCTCGAACCCGCGACCCGGAGATTACAAGTCTGTAGTTTCGTCTGCATTCGCCTTGTGGCCGCGCCCGGCCGGAACGTCCGGCAGTTGCCCGCCGGACATTTTCTCAGAGGTCGACCGCCTCGATCCGCTTGACGAACCGATCCGGTCCCGCGCCGCTGACGAACTCGGCGATCACCTCGAACACCCGGTCGGAGAACCCACCGATGTTCAGGATGTCCGCCCCGTCCGTCACCTGGCTGGTGCGGTAGGGCTGGATGTCGATGGCAACGAGCTTGGCCGACGGGTTGCGTCGCTTCAGCATCTGCCATTCCGCCATCATCGCCGTTCCCCGCGTGGCGCTCTGATCCACCCACGACTCGTTGTCCGAGACGAAGATGACCAGATCGACCGCCGCCTTCTCGCCGTTGAGCCGGGCGAGCGGCGCCGAGCAGTTGGTTCCGCCGCCGCCGATCGCCGCCAGCTTCGCCGCGTTGGTCAGCACCGTGTCGCGCGGGTTGAGCGCCACGTTGACGACAGTCTGCTCGAAGGGCAGCACCCGGGCACGCTGGTTCTTCCTCAGAACCGCCGCCGCCACCAGCGCCGCCACGTCGATGCAGCGCACCTTGGTGGTGGCGCCCTGACGGTAGCCCGTCACGGGCGAGGCCATCGATCCCGAGACGTCCGGGCAGACCACGACCCTCCCGGCGAAATCCGGCACGTTGCGAAGCGCGATCTCCATCGCGTCCTGCAACGCCTCGCGGATCTCGGCGGGCACTCCCTTGGCGAGCGCCGAGTAGGTCGCCATGATCTGGTAGGGGAAGACACGCGCCTTGCGGACAGCCTCTTCATCCCTGAGCCTGGACGCCAGCCACGTGGTGAACCCCTCGTCCGCGAAGAGGCGCTGCCTCTCGAAGGTGTTGAGGTTCTGCCGCAGCATCTGCCAACCGGACTGCCGCGCGATCTCCATCTGCTGGCGCGGCGACAGATCCAGCGAGGTCAGCATCTGGAACGGCACGTTGGGCACCGATCCGGACGGATCCCGCTTGAACGCCTCGAACTCGGCCGCCACCGCCGGCAAGGCCGCTACGTCGTAGGGCTTGCCGATGAGGTAGGCGTAGAGCGCGCGGCGGCTCTCGGTCGCCGGCTTCGGATGGACCATCCGGATCACGTCGGCGAGCGAGGGATCGTTGCCGACGCTCGACCGCATGATCGAGACGTCCGAAGCCGTCTCCAGCCAGGCTTCCACCAGGCGCTTCGGGCGCGAGCCCAGCGACTTGCGGCCGATGGCGCCGGAGCGCATCACCTGCACGAAGGTGCGCAGCATCTTGCCGTTCTTCACGATGGCCGGGAAGGCGCGGGAAAACGCGTCGCCCGGAAGCGTGGAGAGCAAGGCCAGCAAGGTGGCCGGCATGTCCTTCATGTAGCCGGACTCGGCGGCGTAAACCGCAACCTTGGCCAGATACTCCGGCTCGACCTCGGCGGCGAGCGCCAACACGTCGGTGAGCTGGGTCCGGGCATCGGCATAGAAGGTGCCGTTGAAGGTTCCCGTCACCGCCAACTGGGCCAGCGCCGCCTTGGGCGTCAGCTCATAGGCCGGCGCTCCCTCGTGGTTCCGGGCGTTGGTCGCCGGGACCAGCTTGCCGACGATGCTTGCAAACAGCGACTTGTTTGCCATGGGGGTGATCCTTCTTCTGCGTTACGTCTCTCCTATTTCAATCGGCGTGCCAAGTTGTCGAAACGCGGGCAAGGGATGCTCATATTTCTTATAATCATTTGATTTTGTTTGGTAAAATAATTGAACTGGCGGCGGGTTCTCGGTCGGGCCTCTCAATGAGGCTCGACGCGGAATGCCGCCTCGTGATAGACATGTATAAGATCTTATATGATAGGATAAGTCATGCGTCGGCGTATTGCCATCGGCTTTCTGGGAACGACGCTCGATATCGGCAAGAGGGAAGATCGTTGGCGGCGGTGGCGGCCGACCGTGGCGCTCTGCCAGCAGCCGGATCTGTTCATCGACCGGCTGGAGCTCATTCACGACCAGAGATCGCGATCGCTCGCCGAGCGGATTGCCGGCGACATCGGTCAGGTCTCGCCGGCCACCGAGGTACGGCACAACCTGATCGAGCTGCGCGACCCCTGGGACTTCGCCGAGGTCTATTCGGCGTTGCGCGACTTTGCCGACGGCTACGCCTTCGACCCCGACCACGAGGACTATCTGGTCAACATCACCACCGGCACGCACGTTGCCCAGATCTGCTGGTTCCTGCTGGCCGAGGCGCATTACGTGCCGGGCCGCCTGCTGCAACTGTCGCCGCCCAAGCGAGGGGGCGGGGATGAGGGCCATATCGGCTCGCACTCGATCATCGATCTCGATCTGTCGCGCTATGACGCCATTGCCACCCGCTTCGCCGCCGAGAAGGTGTCGGCGACGTCGTTCCTGAAGTCGGGCATCGCCACGCGCAACGCTGCCTTCAACCGCATGATCGACGAGATCGAGCAGGTGGCGATCCGCTCCACGGCGCCGGTTCTGCTCACCGGGCCGACCGGCGCCGGCAAGTCGCAGCTGGCGCGCCGCATCTTCGAGTTGAAGAAGGCGCAGCGGCAGGTGTCAGGCAGCTTCGTCGAGGTCAACTGCGCCACGCTGCGCGGCGATCAGGCCATGTCGACCCTGTTCGGCCACGTGCGCGGCGCGTTCACCGGCGCCCAGTCCGACCGGGCCGGGCTGATGAAGGCGGCCGACAAGGGCGTGCTGTTTCTCGACGAGATCGGCGAACTCGGGCTTGACGAGCAGGCGATGTGCCTGCGGGCCATCGAGGAAAAGCGCTTCCTGCCCGTCGGCTCGGATCGCGACGCCACGTCCGACTTCCAGTTGATCGCCGGCACCAATCGCGATCTTCAGCGCGAGGCGCGCAAGGGCCGGTTCCGCGAGGACCTTCTGGCCCGCCTCAACCTGTGGACCTTCGAGCTGCCGCCGCTCAGTGCCCGGCGCGAGGACATCGAACCCAACGTCGACTACGAACTCGCCCGGTTCGGCGAGCGCGAGGGCAACAAGGCCACCTTCAACGCCGAGGCGAGGGCGTCGTTTCTCGCCTTTGCGCTGTCGGAGGAGGCGACCTGGGCGGCCAACTTCCGCGACCTCTCGGCATCGGTCACGCGCATGGCGACGCTGGCGCCCAAGGCCCGCATCACCCAGGAGACCGTTGCCACCGAGGTGGGCAGGCTGCGGCAGCGATGGCAGACCGAGGCCGAGCCGGTGGACCGGCGATCGCTGTCCGACGCGGTGTTGGGCGATCGGGCCGGGGATTACGATCTGTTCGATCGCGAGCAGCTCGCCATTGTCATCGAGGTTTGTCGCCGCAGCGCATCGCTGAGCGCCGCCGGTCGTGCGCTGTTTGCCATCTCCCGCGAGAAGAAGGCCAGCAGCAACGATGCCGACCGTCTCAGGAAATACCTCGCCCGCTTCGAGCTGACGTTCGAAGATGTCAGGGCGTAGAGCAACTCCAGCAAAAGTGGATACCGGTTTTGCGTCCGGATCTGCGTGAAAGCAAAAAGATGGAGCATGTTGGCGAACCAGAGTTCGCCGGACGTGCTCTAAGCGTCGCCGACGGCCAGCTCGAAGCCTTCGTCGATCCAGCCGGTGAGGCCGCCGGCCATGATCTTGACGGGGCGGCCGAGGTCGGCGAGGCGGAGGGCGCCGCGGGCGGCGCCGTTGCAATGCGGGCCGGCGCAATAGGTGACGAACAGCGTCTCCTCCGGCCACTCGGTGAGCTTGGAGCGGATGATCTTGCCGTGCGGCAGGTTGATGGCGCCGGGCACGTGCCCCTTGGCGTAAAGGGCGGGGCCGCGCACGTCCAAGAGCACGAAGTCGGCGCCCTTCGACAGCGCCTCATGCACGTCATAGCAGTCCGTCTCGAAGGTGAATTCGGCGGCGAAATGCTCGCGGGCGAGGTCGCTGGGCGCGGCGGGAATGGCGGTGACGGCTGAAGGCATGGTCTCTCCATGGGGTTGGCAGGGAGAACGTGCCGCCGAAGCACCGGGCTTGCAATTGGCGCGGATGACATTGTACGTAAAGATCATGCCAAACGACATGTCCCGCCCGGCAACTCAAGGACCGCTCGCCGTCGCCTTGCTCTACGACGGGCTCTGCACCTTCGAGTTCGGCATCGTCGCCGAGGTGTTCGGCCTCTATCGGCCCGAGATGGGGCCGGGCTGGTATCGCTTCCGGAGCGCGGCCATCGAACCCGGCCCGCTCAGGGCGCACGGCGGCTTCACCATCGCGCCCGACGAGGGGCCGGAGGCGATCGATGCGGCCGACATCATCGTCGTGCCCGGCTGGAAGGGCGCGGACGTGCCGGTGCCGGAGGCGCTGTGCGCCCGGCTCAGGGCGGCGCATGGGCGCGGCGCGCGGCTCGTCTCCATCTGCTCGGGCGCCTTCGTGCTGGCGGCGACGGGGCTTCTCGACGGCGCCACCCTATCCACCCACTGGCGCTATGCCGAGGCGCTGCGGCGGCGCTTTCCGGCCGTGACCGTGGATGCCGCCTCGCTCTATCGCGAGCATGACGGCGTGTTCACCTCGGCCGGCAGCGCGGCGGGCATCGATCTCCTGATCGAGATCGTGCGGCGGGATTTCGGGGCGGAGGCCGCCAACTCGGTGGCGCGGCGGCTGGTGGTGCCGGCCCATCGCTCCGGCGGGCAGGCGCAGTTTCTGGAACGGCCGGTGCCCCAGCGCCCCACCGGTGACGTCGCGCCGCTGCTCGACCGCATGCGCGAGACCATCGCTGGCGACTGGACGACGGAGGCGATGGCGCGCCACTGCCGCATGAGTCTCCGCACCTTCCTGCGCCGCTTCCAGGACGCCACCGGCATGAGCCCCGGCGACTGGCTGGTCTCCGAGCGCGTCGAGGCGGCGAAAAACCTGCTGTCGTCGGGCGATCTCGCCATCGAGGCGGTGGCCGCCGCCGTCGGCTTCGGCAGCGCCCACGCGCTCCGCCATCACTTCCGCACCAAGATCGGCCTTACGCCCACCGAGTACCGCTCGCGGTTCGTGCGGGTGGAACGGCTCGTCTAGCCTAGTCTCAGGCGCGCCGCCTGGCCGAGACTTGGCGGGGGTTCGGCTTCCGATGTCACCGGCGCGGCGCCCGGAACTTCCGCGCCGAGGCGCAGCGCCACCAGTTCCTGAAGGCGCCAGAGGTTGCGGTCGTGGATGCCGAGTTGTTCGAGGTGGGCGACGGTGTTGTAGAGATACTCGGCGCCGGAGCCCACGTGGCCGCAGGCGCGCGACAGCGTGTCGGCCACCTGTTCCAGCGATTGCTTCTCGCCGACATAGCGCCCGGTCGGGCCGACCCAGAAGCACAGCGTCCGGACCTTCCGGCCGTGGATCACGCAGGTGATCCAGCGGGCGAAACGCAGGTTTTCAGGGGTGTTGACCTCGCGCCGCAGCAGTTCGGTCAGTGCGCTCAGCCGTTCCTCCTGCCGGATGCGGAAGGCGACGCCCTTGCAGTTGCCGCCGCGCTGCACGGCCATCATCAGGCCCGGTTGCGACGGGGTTCCGCGCCATCGCCGCAGCGGCATGCAGAAGGAGCGATGCCAGCCATGGGCTACGGCGAGCCGGGTCTCCTCGGGCTCGAAAACCGGCTTCCAGATCAGCGAGCCGTAGGCGAAGATCCAGAGTTCGTCGCCGGCTTCGGCGTTGAACCGCTCGGCTTCGGTGACGAACTCATCGTCGCCGAGAAGCACCTCGTCGGCGTCCGGTCCAGGGTCGACCTCGGGTCTCAGGGTTTTGGCGACCAGGTCCTCCGTGAGCATCATCTGGCGGGCAGGCGGCATGCGGCTTCCTTGTTGCGCGACGGGCCGGTGGCGGCGCCGTCGCTCAGCGCAGGGGGATCGATGTCCGCCGATCAGACCCGTTTGCGCGCCCGAGTGCAACGATGGATTTGCCTTTCGCCGCGGAAGGCGGCGGTGAGCGCCGCCTTTCGGGCTTTCCCTCCTCGTTGACTCGCTTAGCTGGCCGGATAGCCGGCGGCGGTGAGGGCGGCGCGCAGGGCGGCCTCGCTGGCCGGGCTTTCGACGCTGACCCGGTGGACGGCGGGATCGGTCTCGATCTTCGCGTCGGCATCGACGCCCTGAAGCGCCTTGGTGACCGAGCGGGCGCAGCCGCCGCAGGCCATGTTGGGAATGGTGAACTGGTACATCGTGGGGCCTCCTTGGGGTTGAATGATCGTGAGATAGGGCTTCCAAGCGTTGGAAGGTCAAGGGGCGCGGCTTGCCGTTGGCTTTTATCGGCCCCATGTGAAAAGGGGCTTGACCTTCCCATGGTTGGAAGCCCCATCTTCCGGGGATGAACAGTCAGGAACAGAAGGAAGCGGCCATGAATGCCCCCGCTCGCACCGCCTCGCCGTCGTCCAACCAGATATCGCTGCCCATCGAGGGCATGACCTGCGCCTCCTGCGTCGGCCGCGTCGAGCGCGTGCTCAAGGCGGTGCCGGGCGTCGAGACGGTGGCGGTCAACCTTGCGACGGAACGGGCGAGCATAACCACCAACGGCGCGGTCGAACGCGCCAAGCTGGTCGATGCCGTGGAGATGGCCGGCTACGGCGTGCCGGCGGCGCCCGTGGGGGAGGGGCGCGTCGAACTGGCCGTCGAGGGCATGACGTGCGCCTCTTGCGTCGGCCGGGTCGAGCGGGCGCTCAAGGCCGTGCCGGGGGTCGACGAGGCCGTCGTCAACCTGGCGACCGAGCGCGCCACCATTCGCGGTTCCGCCGAGGCGGCGGCGCTGATCGACGCCGTGGAGACGGCCGGCTACGACGCCCGGCTGATCGCGGCGGCGAGCGGCGCCGACAGCCTTGCCGAGGATGCCGAGCGGGCCGACCGGAAGGACGCCGAGCGGCGGGAGCTGGCGCGCGACCTGATCGTCGCGGCGGTGCTGACGGCGCCGGTGTTCGTCATGGAAATGGGCTCGCACCTATTCTCGGGCATGCACATGCTGATCGCCGACACCCTGGGCATGCAGGGCAGCTGGTATCTGCAGTTCGTGCTGACGACGCTGGTGATGTTCGGCCCCGGCCGGCGCTTCTACGCCAAGGGGCTGCCGGCGCTCTGGCGTCTGGCGCCCGACATGAACTCGCTGGTGGCGGTGGGTTCGCTCGCCGCCTACGGCTATTCGCTGGTGGCGACCTTCGCCCCCGGCCTGCTGCCGGCCGGCACGCTCAACGTCTACTATGAGGCGGCGGCGGTCATCGTCACGCTGATCCTGCTCGGCCGCCTGCTGGAGGCACGCGCCAAGGGCCGCACCTCCGAGGCGATCCGCCGCCTCGTCGGCCTTCAGGTGAAGACGGCGCACGTGCGCCGCGACGGCAAGGTGACCGATCTCCCCATCGCTTCGGTGGCGGCCGGTGACGTCGTCGAGGTGCGGCCGGGCGAAAGGGTGCCGGTGGACGGCGAGGTGATCGAAGGCGACAGCTTCGTCGACGAGTCGATGATCACCGGCGAGCCGATCCCGGTGGCCAAGACGGCCGGCGGCAAGGTGGTGGGCGGCACCGTCAACCAGACGGGCGCCTTCGCCTTCCGCGCCACGGCGGTGGGCGGCGACACCGTGCTGTCGCAGATCATCCGCATGGTCGAGGAAGCGCAGGGCTCCAAGCTGCCGATCCAGGCCATGGTCGACCGCATCACCATGTGGTTCGTGCCGGCGGTGTTCGCCGTGGCGGCGCTGACCTTCGCGGTCTGGCTGATGCTGGCGCCGTCGTCGCCCTTGACCTTCGCGCTGATCAACGCGGTGGCGGTGCTGATCATCGCCTGCCCCTGCGCCATGGGGCTGGCGACGCCGACGTCGATCATGGTCGGTACCGGCCGGGGCGCCGAACTCGGCGTGCTGTTCCGCCGGGGTGAGGCCTTGCAGCTTCTGAGGGACGCCAAGGTGGTGGCCGTCGACAAGACCGGCACGCTGACCGAGGGCAAGCCGGCGCTGACCGACCTGGAACTGGCCGAGGGCTTCGATCGCCCGGCGGTGCTGGCGCTGGTGGCGGCGGCCGAGAGCAAGTCCGAGCACCCGATCGCCCGCGCCATCGTCGCGGCGGCCGAGGCCGAGGGGCTGGAGCTGCCGGCGGTGAGCGAGTTCGGCTCGGTGACCGGGCTGGGCGTGACGGCGGTGGCCGGCGGCCAGCGGGTCGAACTGGGCGCCGACCGCTACATGGTTCAGTTGGGCTTGGACGTGTCGGGCTTTGCCGGCGTGGCCAAGCGGCTGGCCGGCGAGGGCAAGTCGCCGCTTTATGCCGCCGTCGACGGCAAGCTGGCGGCCATCGTCGCCGTGGCCGACCCGGTCAAGGCGTCGACCCCGGCCGCCATCGCCGCGCTGCACGAGCTTGGCCTCAAGGTGGCGATGATCACCGGCGACAACGCGCTGACGGCCAAGGCCATCGCCGCCCACCTCGGCATCGACGAGGTGGTGGCCGAGGTGCTGCCGGACGGCAAGGTGGAGGCGGTGCGCCGGCTCAAGGCCGCGCACGGCACGCTGGCCTTCGTCGGCGACGGCATCAACGACGCGCCGGCGCTGGCCGAGGCCGATGTCGGCCTTGCCATCGGCACGGGCACCGATGTCGCCATCGAGGCGGCCGACGTGGTGCTGATGTCGGGCAGCCTGCAAGGCGTGCCCAACGCCATCGCGCTCTCCAAGGCGACCATCGGCAACATCCGCCAGAACCTGTTCTGGGCCTTCGCCTACAACACGGCGCTGATCCCGCTGGCGGCCGGCGCGCTCTATCCCGCCTTCGGCATCCTGTTGTCGCCGGTGTTCGCGGCCGGCGCCATGGCGCTCTCCAGCGTGTTCGTGCTGGGCAACGCCTTGAGGCTTCGCCGCTTCGCCGTTTGAGAGCTGACAGGAGAGGGCAGATGAATATCGGACAGGCGGCCAAGGCCTCCGGCGTGTCGGCCAAGATGATCCGCTACTACGAGCAGACCGGGCTGATCCCCAAGGCCGACCGGCGGGAGTCGGGCTACCGCGACTATTCGGACACCGACGTACACATGCTGCGCTTTATCCGCCGGTCGCGCGACCTGGGCTTCTCCGTCGCCGAGATTGCCGAGCTGCTCGACCTCTGGCGCGACGAGGGGCGGGCCAGCGCCGAGGTGAAGCGGCTGGCCCAGAACCACATCGACGATCTCAAAAAGCGGATCGCCGCCTTGCAGGACATGACCCAAACGCTGTCCAAGCTGGTCTGCGCCTGCCACGGCGACGACCGGCCCAACTGCCCGATCCTCGATGGGTTGAGCGCCGACAGCGCCGACGAGGACCTGTCGATCCAGCCGCGCAGAGGGGCGGTGGCGGGGTAGTCCCTGGCAGGAAAAGGCCCCCGCCATGGCGGAGGGCGGGCTCCGTCATCAGGGCGCCAGTTCCTCCATGCGGACGCCCTCGGTCGCGTAGCGGGCGAGCAGGAAGTCGCGGATGTCCGCGACCTGCCCGTCTCGGAAGGTGAGGGCGACGAAATAGGCGGGTTGGTCGAGGGAGACGTCGCGGTCGTAGACCAGCATGGCCGGGCGTCCCTCGACGAGGCCGGGGGCGAAGGCCCACTGCCGGCTCTCGGCGTATCGGCCGTAGTAGTCCCCGACCTGGGACTTGCCGGTCCGGCTCAGCCTCGACACGAGGTCGAGCCGCACGTCCTCGGCCAGCATGGCGCGCACCGCATCGAAGTCGCCGGCTCGGAAGCCATCGACATAGGCGACGAGGCGCCGCCGGGTCTCGGCCGTCAGCGCGGGCGCCTCGGCATCCTCGGGCTCGTCGAGAAAGGCGCGCAGACTGGCGCGTCCGCGTTGCAGGGCCGATTTCGCGGCCGGCGGGCTGATGCCGTTGATCTCGGCGATCTCTTCGAGCGAGTGGCCGATCACGTCCTTCATGACGACCGCGCTGCGCTGGAGCGGCGGCAGGCGCAGAAAGGTTCGTATCGATGCGATGGCGGCGCCGGGATCGGGCGTCGGCGCGACGGCGCTCGTTTCCAGAACCTCCGGATCCTCCGCCATCGGCAGGCGCCTGCGGCGGCGCAGGAAATCGAGGGCGGTGTTGTGGGCGATGCGGAACAGCCAGCCGTCGGGGTTGGCGAGGTCCGCGCCGTCCCATGCCGCCACCGCCTTCAGGCAGGCGTCCTGCACGATGTCCTCGGCGTCGACGGTCGAGCCCACCATGCGCGCGCAATAGCGGTGAAGCTGGGGCCGCAGGACCGCCAGTCGTGTCTCGAGGTCCTGCGGGATCATTCGGCGTCCTCGCTAGAGCATGTCAGGCGGCGCGCTGGTAGGCGATGGCGCCCACGGTCGCGTCGAAGCGAGCCAGCGCTGCCAGCTTGGGGAAGTAGGCGACCATGCGCTCGTTGGTCTGCATCGCCTTGACGGCGGCGGCATCGCGCCATTGCGAGACGATGACCACCCGCGATCCGTCTGTGGCGGACACAAGGTTGGTGGCGATCCAGCCGTCCAGCGTCGAGATCACCGTCTCGATGTTATCGCGCAGGAGGGCCAGCAGCGCCTCCTGGTCGGTCGGCTCGCAGGTCAGGACGTTGACCAGCGTGGTGGCGTCGGGCTTCAGGGCGATGTCGTTCATCTCGGACACTCTCTTCGACGCCGGGGATCGGCGTCCTGCCCAATCCAGACGTTCGGCCCGAGCCAAACGGATCGCGGCCGCGAAAAGAATCTTTCCGTGTCGATGTGGGGGCGCCGGCCCGGCAGGGTCGGCCGCCCTTTTCTGGTTATTCGGCCTTGATTACTCGGCCGCGTCGAACAGCGGCACCTGGGTCATTTCCGGCACCAGCACCATGCCTTTGTCGGTGATGCGGATCTCCGGGATGACCGACAGCGGGATCAGGTTGAAGCCCATGTAGGGCAGGGTGCAGCCGGCCTTCTCCCACTCCACCTTCAGCGCCTCGACCTCGCCGGCGACGAGATGGACGCGCTTGTCGGACATCAAGCCGGCGACCGGCAGCGGCACCATGGCCGTCACCACGCCGTCGCGCACCACGCAGATGCCGCCGCGCTCGGCCTCGATGGCCTTGAGCGCCACGGCCATGTCGGCCTCGTTGGTGCCGGCGATGATGATGTTGTGGCTGTCGTGGCCGACCGAGGAGGCGACGGCGCCCTGTTTCAGGCCGAAGTTCTGCAGAAGGCCGCGCGCCACGTTGCCGTCCGACTTGCCGTGCCGCTCGACGACGGTGACGAAGGCGAGGTCGTGGCGGTCGAACAGCGTCTGCCAGTCGTTGGCCGGCTCGAGCGCGATCTTGACGTGCTTCAGCACGATGCCCGGCAGCTCGGCGCGGATGACGTTGGCCGTCACCGGCGCGGTCGGCAGCTCCGGCGTCAGCTTCAGCTCCTTGGGCAGGTGGATGGTGGCGTAGGCAGCGTCCGGGTAGCGGTAGCGCGTTTCCAGCGTCGATTCCAGCGTCGGAGTGATGGCGCGGCGGTCGACCATCAGCTCGCCGCCGTACCAGGTCGACTGCGGCACCAGATCGTCGTCGAGCAGCACCAGGTCGGCGCGCCGGCCGCCGCCGAGGCCGCCGATCTCGCCGTCCATGGCATAGCGGGTGGCGCCGGAAATCGAGCCCATCGCCCAGGCGGTGGTGCGCGGAATGCCGATGCGGTAGGCCTGCCGCACCACCCAGTCGAGGCCGAAGGCCAGGAGGTCCTCGGCGTCGCGGTCATCGGTGCAGACGGCGACGCGGCGCGGCGAGGCGCCGAGCTCGGTGATCGTCTTGATCGCTTCGGGCAGCGAGTGCCAGGGCGTGGTCGGCGGGCCGCCGCGCAGGAAGATCCAGACGCCGGCTTCGAGAAGGTCGTCGGCGATGTCGCGGTCGGTGGCCTCGTGGGTGTCGGTGACGCCGGCGGCGGCATAGGCGGCGACGAACTCGCGGCCGTAGACGTGGCCGGAGACGGGGCGGCCGCGCGACAGGGCTTCGGCGATGATGGCGTGGCTGCGCTCGTCGCCCATGGTCACCGGCACGAAGTCCATCTTTTCGCCCAGCGCCACGGCCTCGGGCCACTTGTCGAACAGCGCGCCGATCTTCTCCGGCGTCAGGTCGCCGCCGGCCGTTTCCAGCTCGGGCGAGGTGGCGGGCACGGTGGAGGCCAGCGTGTGGAAGATGGAGAGCGGCGCCTCGCGAGCGTCCTCCATCATCGCCTCGATGCCGGCGACGTCCATCACGTTGCCGATCTCGTGGCTGTCGCAGAAGATGGTGGTGGTGCCGTTGAGCAGCGCGGCCTCGGCATAGGCGCAGGCCGTCACCATCGAGCTTTCGATGTGGATGTGCGGGTCGACGAGGCCGGGCCCGATGATGCCGCCCTGGGCGTCATAGAGGGCGGCCGAGCCGCCGCGATAGCTGCCCGCTTCCTTGACGGCGGCGATGCGCCCGCCGGAAATCCAGATCTCGCGGTCGTTGAGGATGCGCTCGGAATAGGTGGAGAGGGCGCGGGCGCCGGTGATCACCAGGTCGGGATCGGCGCGGCCGGATGCGACGTCGGCAAGGTGGCGGGTCAGAAGGTGCAGGGGCTTGACGGAAAAACGCGTCGGCTTGGGGGTACTGGACATCCGGACCTCGGGCTCGATTCAACAAAGCCCCGTCGGTCGGCCCGAACGGGGCCAAGCCATGGTAAACGCCGGATGAGGCGATTCAAAGCCGAAAGTCGAGGGGGCAACTGTGTTGTTGTCATAGCCGGATAGGCTGATTGTGCCGGATCATCGCGTTGAGGATGACGAGCAGTTGGCGTCCCGCTGCGATGAGGATTGTCTTTGGTGCTTTACCTGCGGCTTTCATTCGTTGGCGCAGGGCGGTTAGGGCCGGGATGCGGCGCGTGGCGGTGAGAGCGGCGATTAAATAGATGTCAGTAAGAACTCAAACATCCACAGTTTGTTTCTAGAGTTTGAACTCCTCCTCTAAGTATCTTGCAGCCACGTGACCGAACCCTGGGAGCTGACCGTTAATGGGCGTTCGAGTTCTCGCGTGTTCGCTTGATGCTGAAATGCCCTTGGCTAGTGCTGCTTCTATTTCTTCAATAATTACTGATCTTTCATAATCTAGTGCCCTGTCGTTAAGGTTTAATTGTTTAATCATATTTAGAGCGGCTTTGTCGTCTGGGTTGCTGGGTTTAACTGCTCCTGTCTGGCCATAGACAAACCTTCTTTCACATCCAGGATCTGAGGGAAGAATGCTGTTATGTATGTCATACCAATCGCCTTTTGCTTCACCGCAGGTCGACGGTCTTCCTGTCGGGACGCCCCGTTGCCCTCTTGGTCCGCAGCTACGAAAGAAGTTATTATAGTCAAGCCTTCGGTCGTCGGCAGTAGTCCCGTTGAAGCGAGATTGAGGCCAAAAGTGATCGATGTGACCTTCACTGCCGTCCAGTGGCAGTCGGCGGCCGCAATAGCAGCATACGTAACCCTGCTCTTCCAATAGACTCTGCTGGACCGCCTGCATGGGAGGACCAGAAAGCTGACTATAGGTCGGCTTCCAGTCGTTATTTTCTTGCTCGAGCCAATCAACAAAAGCTTTGGGAGCAGGTCTTTTTGCGCTAAATTTCATCTCTCAGACGTCTTTATCCGGCGGGCTAATCTGGCCTCGGCAATATCGACTTGTGGGTCGCTACCTTCTACCTCAGAGCGGAGTTTGTATATTTCACGCTTTGCGTCTTCCAGACGATCTTCACTTATTGCTGAGTCAATGCTTTCTATGCGCCTCTTAACCATTGAAGCGCGCTCATCGGCTCCAAATGCCGCTGTGAGCAAGTAATTGCTATCACGTCCATAGGAGGCTTTTATCCGAGTAAGCCCAATATTGCCTTTATGAGAGGTTAAAACTCTAATGCTGTCGGCTCTGACATCTCCCAGGACCTGTGGAGAGTGTGTTGTTAAAATAAACTGACAGTTCTCAAAAGTAGAAGATAGCCACGTGACAATTTTCCTCTGCCACTCAGGGTGAAGATGAAGTTCGATTTCATCGATTAAGACTATCGCGCCCCCTTGCAATGGGTTTTTGAGGTTCTGATTTATTATTGCTAGGCGCCTAGAAAGGTCTGCGGCAAGGGCCATGTATATCTTCTCGCCCGTTGATAATTGACTTGCGTGAAGTTCAGTTTTCCCCTTGTGAAATGTGAGCCCTCTAGGGCTTTCGATTCGATAGAATGGGTCTCGCAAGCCTGTTGAGCTTGTTATAGCGGCTCTAACCGCGTTTAGTTGCATGTCCTTGTAGGATGCATCTCTGCGCTGTAAACGCAACTCTTCTGTTTCTCGTTCCTGAAACCAATAAGTCAGCTTTCTGAAATCAATTTTACCTTGGATTAGGCTTTCTGCGAATGCGTCGGATACGCTATGACTTACGTTTCCTCGCTTTCTTTGTGGAATATCAATTATAGATCTGCGCTGATCGTAGTATATGATTGGCGTCTCTCCAAGGAGATAACGGGTATCATCCAACTGCCGCTCGGCTATGCTCCTAACAAAGTCAGCTAGTGCCCGATAGTCGCCTGCTCTTGGTCTTAGCACTCGTTCTCGTTGGCCCTGCTTCACGACAGACCAACTGATTTTCGTGTCGCCATCCGTCGCTGCGACCTGAATTCTTGCTTCGGGAGCGCCAATTTTTACGTCGTCTTGGGATATGCGACGCGCGCTTCCGGCTGATTTCGTGAGGCGGGCGACGTAGTGGGAGAGGCCAATCGCTAGGGCATCTAGCAGCGACGTCTTGCCTGCTCCATTTTCGCCCACAAGTATGGTGAGGCGGGGGTGAAGGTCGAGCGATAGGTGGCTAATGCCTCTGAAATTGGAGAGTTCTAGGCGCTCTAGCTGCATCGTTTAATCCGCAAATGCATCACCATCCCATACAGTCCCAGTGTTTCCACCATTGCTCCCCTCCTCCGGAGGTCGCAACCGAAACGACACGGAGCGAAACGAGACGACTTCGCTCAACGCAAGCCTAACAGAGGCAAACCGTAAATGCGATAGAGGAGGCTTTGTCGGTAGAGGTGGTATGAGTTGTGAAACGCGAGATTGGTATTTTCACATCTGATCAAAGACTTAGGTGGTATTAGTAAATGGTAGCTGAAGTCAAAGAGTTGGCCATGTCAACATACCTACCGGAGGTGGCAGTTCAAGCCGGGCGGGGACGGTGTGATTGCGGATGACTGTTCGTGTTGGCAATGGAGGGGGCGGCGTTTCTGGTTTCGGACGACGACCTTCTTCGCCTTTGCCCTACGAGCCCAGGCCCCAGCCGCCACCCTTGACGACATAGGCGTCGCGATTGGCCGCCTCGGGAGGGACTTCGAGGCTCAGGGCTCCCAGCAGGGTTTTCGTGTTGGCGGCGATGAGGTCGGCCAGTTTCTTCAGGTTTGCCTTGTCGAGCGCCCCGAGGTGGCTGGCGAGTTGCCTTGCGATGTCCGGGACATGCGTGTCGCGCAGTCGCCTACGGGCGGCTCCCGTTGCGATGCCGAGTTGTTTCAGGAAGTCGTCGAACTCACCGGGGCCGATGTCCCCGATCCTGCTCGCGTTCCCGATCCTGTAGGCCAGTTCGTCGGTCAGGTTGGCGTCGAGGCGGGTCGGCATGACATCGTAGCGTGGGGACAGGCGGCTCGCGCCTCTCTGCCCGTAAAGGATGGCGAAGTTCTTGGCGTGGCCGTCCACGTTGCCGACCAGAAGGTCGAAGATGGTGGCCCTGATGAAGAACAGCCGCTCCTCGGCCGGGCTGGACGTCGAGTTCAGAACGCGCGCGATGCCCTCGACATCGAAGCGGCGCTCCGGTGCTCCTCGGCGTTCGTATTTCAGCGAGGAGGGCAGCCCGAGCGCCTGGGCGAAGTCTTCCTGATGGACGCGAAGGACACGGCCGTCTTCGTCCAGGGAGCGGTCGTAACGCGTCACCAGCAAGGCCTCGATGCTGGAGAAGGGGACGACCTCGATATCGGCTGTTGGAAACCTCATCGCCCGCGACAGGCGCATGGTCGTGGCTTCGTGGAGGGCGTCGTTGGGGTGGTCCGGGTCGGGCACCTTGAGGATGTGCGTCGTCGGGGCGCCTGAGCCTTGCATGGGTTCGGCAAAGCGCCCATCGGGGAGCATGGTCAGGGCGATCTTCGACTGCATTCCGGCCAGTGGGGAAGGGTCCTCCATGTCGCTGGGCAGCGTCCGACGGCGATGCAGGGACTCGACGATTTCCTCCATGCGGGCCTCGGAGAGGGGCGTGTAGTCGGTGTCGTAGTTGCCCGGCACCTTCACGGGAGGCGCGCCCTCGGGCAGCACCGAGAGTGCGCCGGCGCAATCCTTGCCCATGTGGAAGAGGAGCCCGACGATGTCGTCGCGGGAGATCTCGTAGCGCCCCATGATCGAGGTGAGCGCCTGGTCTCTTTCCTGAAGCAGGTTGTCGAAAAACGCCCTCGCCTGAACGTCCCCGTAAGGCTCATCCGTCAAAGGCAAGGCGAGAGACAGGGGGATGGCGTCGGGATTGCGCAGATAGTCGGGCGCGTAGGCGAAGTTGATGGCGCCGGATGACCGGCGTGAGAGCTTGCCGATGGGGTCAGTGAAACCATCGAGCCGTACGTCAAGGATAGTCATGATCTCAGGCCTTCCTTGCCGTGAGGATCAGACCGATGGACCGGGCGACCTCCAGGGCCTTGTCCATCTCTATGGTTGCTTTGCCGGTTTCGAGGTTGGAGACGAAACGGCGGCCAACACCTGCGAGGTCGGCAAACTCCTGTTGGGACAGCCCTTTGGATTTTCGGGCCTCGCGGACCAGCGCGCCGAGTTCCGCGGCCCGTCCGATCACCGTGCTTTCTCTGGAAGGTGAATGCGGCGTGTTGGCCTGGGGGGAGGACGGAAGCGTTCTCTCTCCATCATTGGTCTGGGGGCCGTTCGTCGCCAGCTTTGCCATCTCTGCCTCGATGCTGTTCCCGTACGGGAGCATACGCCGTTCCTCGGGATGGTTCAACGACACCTGTTCCCGTACGGGAGCATTCTTCGTCCATCTGCCTTGGCGGCTGGCACCTGTTCCCGAACGGGAGCGGGCTGAGCGACTTCTTTTCGGGGCAGGTTGCCGGCGGAGCAGAGCTCTGAAGCGACGGCGGCAGGTCTCACTCGGGCCAAAGCCCGTCAATCACGCCGATGTGAATGACGCGTGAGAAATGTTTGAGAGTAGCCTTGGAAAACGACATGCCCCGCTCCATCCGGCTGGGATGAAACGGGGCACGCGTATTTCCTCGATCCGACAATCGCGCCCCACTTCTTAGCAAGTGGGTGAGATTGCCAGTTTTCGTGCGACAAACAAGGTGCCGTCGCAACGAACTGTTAGGCAATTGTTCAGAACTGGAGGTCGCTCAAGGAAGCTATTGTCCAGCGAAGTCTTGCCTCGATCGAGGATCGATTGCTTAAGTTCACCGGTCACCTCCTTTCGTTTGTTGCGGACAAGGTGGAGCATGAACCCGATTTCCTAAGGCCGCAAGTCAAAAAACAAAGCTGACTACCGATATCCGTATTTGATCAGAGGTAGTTGGTCGTTGTTGGCAGATCACGCCGGAGAACCGACCGGTCAGTTTCGCTTTGCAGGCCGGCGGCGGCGAACGGCGGATAAACTGACGGTTTCGCAAGGTTTTAGCCAAAAAGTCATACCAATCAGGTGGCGAGACATGCCGCCGGTAACGACTGGTGAACGATACGGACCGGCTTGCATTGACGCGGATCGGACACAATTCTATGGGAGCGAACGTTCGTTCGCACCCTTTTGCGATCAAGAGGGGCGACTTTTGGATGAAGGCGCGGCGGGTGTCGCGCAGGGGCAGGGGAGCCTTCATGAACTTCAACGCGCCGCAGACCCTATCCGCGCAGCAGGACGAGCGGCGGTCGCACATTCTCGATGCGGCGCGCACCTGCTTCTCGCGCGCCGGCTTCCATCGCACCTCGATGCAGGAGATCTGCGCCGAGGCGAAGATGAGCCCCGGCGGGCTCTACCGCTATTTTGCCTCCAAGGACGCCATCATCGAGGCGATCGCCCAGGAGGAGCAGTGCGCCGGCCGGCGCATTCTGGAGCTGATGCTTCAGCCGGGCTCGCTGCACGACCGGTTGCTGCGCTGCGGCCTCGCCTACATCGACACCATGCGCGACCGGCGCTCGGTGCAGATGATGCTGGAGGTCTATGTCGAGAGCATGCGCAACTCGGCGGTGGCCGAGTTCTTCGCCAAGTGCGAGGCGGCGAACCGTGCGCTGATGTTCGAGGTATTCGACAGCGCCAAGGCGGCCGGCGAGATCGCCGCCGACGCCGACGTCGAGACGATCATGATGACGCTGGTCGCCTTCGCCGACGGCGTGATCCTGCGCATGGGGCTCAACCCCGACTACGACGTCGAACGGGCCGAAGAGATCCTGTCGCGGGTTGTCACGGCCGTCCTGGAAAGTGAGGCGCCCAAGGCGGCTCCCCCCTTGGAAAGCGCGGGGTGAGGCTCCATGTGTTCGCAGATTAACTTTTGTTCATGTTTCAAGGCCGGCAAGAACCGGCGGTGGGGAAATTTCGCAATGAAGTTCTGGGTCATGCCACTGGTGGGCGCGCTGCTGGCCAACACAGTCGTAACGTTGCCGGCGCTGGCGCAGGACAATGCGGCGGCGCCCGCCGCCGCGACGCAGGACGTCGTGCCGACGGTCAGCGTCGTCAAGGTCGGGCGGCAAACGCTCAGCCAGAAGGTGATCGTGACCGGCACGCTGGTGGCGCGCGAACAGGTGCTGGTGACGCCGGGCGTCGAAGGCCTGAAGATCGAGAGCATTTCCTACGACGCCGGCGACCGGGTCGAGGAAGGCGCCGTGCTGGCCCGTCTCGCCGTCGACACCATCGACGTTCTGCTCGCCCAGAACACCTCGCAGCTCGCCTCCACCGACGCGCAGATCGCCCAGGCTCGGGCCCAGGTCTCCTCGGCCGAGGCGCTGGCGACCCAGACGGCCCAGGCGCTGGAACGCGGGCGGGCGCTGGTGGGCAACAGTTCGATGTCGAAAGACGCTTTCGACCAGCGGCAGCTGGCCGCCGATCAGGCCAAGGCCCAGCTTCAGGTTGCCAAGGAAGCGCTCAGCGCCGCCGAGGCGCAACGCAAGCTGGTCGAGGCGCAACGGGCGGAAACCGAACTGCGCCGCTCCAAGACCGAGATCCGCGCGCCGCGCGCCGGCCTCATCCTCAGCCGCAACGCGGTGGTGGGGCAGGTGGCCTCGGCCAGCGGCAATCCGCTGTTCGTCATTGCCGAGGACGGCGACATCGAGCTCGATGCCGACGTGACCGAGACGCTGCTGCCGGAGCTGAAGGTCGGCCAGAAGGTGGCCGTTCGGCCGTCCGGCGTCGGCGAGGCGGTGGCCGGCGTGGTGCGCCTGGTGCTGCCGGAGATCAACGCCACCACCCGGCTCGGCAAGGCGCGCATCGCCCTGCCGGACGGAAAGGATCTGCGCGTCGGCGCCTTTGCGCGCGGCACCGTCGAGGTGGCCCGCAGCGAGGGGCTGGTGCTGCCGGTGACGGCGATCGCCGACGGCAGCGACGGCTCCATCGTGCAGGTGGTGAAGGATGGCGTGGTCGACACGCGCACGGTCAAGACCGGCCTCACCGATGCCGGCTTCGTCGAAGTGACGGAGGGCCTTGCGGGCGGCGAACTCGTGGTCTCGAAGGCCGGGACGTTTCTGAGGGATGGCGACAAGGTCAAGCCGCAAGTGGCGGAAAGCGCGGGGGTCAAGGGATGAACTGGAACTTCTCAGCCTGGGCGATCCGCAATCCGGTTCCCCCCATCCTGCTGTTCGTCTGCCTGATCGCGCTGGGGCTCTACTCGTTCTCCCGGCTGCCGATCACCATGATGCCGAACATCGACCTGCCGCTGATCTCGGTGACCATCACCGATGGCGGCTCGGCGCCCTCGGAGCTGGAAACGCAGGTGACCAAGCCGGTCGAGGATGCGGTGGCCGGCATTTCCGGCGTGCGCCACATCTATTCGACGGTGACCGACGGCGTGTCCTCCACCGTGGTCGAGTTCAACCTCGACGTCGCCACCGACCGGGCGCTCAACGACGTCAAGGACGCCGTGGCCGAGATCCGTGGCGACCTGCCCGGCACCATCGACGAGCCGGTGGCCCGGCGTATCGATATCGAGGGGCAGGCGATCATCACCTACGCGGCGGCCTCGCCGGCCATGACGCCGGAAGAGCTCAGCTGGTTCGTCGACGACAAGGTGATCCGCGACCTGCAGACGGTGAGCGGCGTCGGCCGCGTTGAGCGCATGGGCGGCGTCAAGCGCGAGATCCAGGTGCAGATCGACCCCGACCGCCTGATGGCGCTCGGCATCACCGCCGCCCAGGTCAACGCGGCCCTGCGGTCGGTCAACGCCGACCTTTCGGGCGGCAAGGGCGAGGTGGGCGGCCAGACGCAGGCCGTGCGCACGCTGGCCAGCGCCCACTCCATCGAAGATCTCGCGGCGACGCGGTTGCCGCTCGGCGACGGTCGCAACATCCGCCTGTCGGACGTCGGCAAGGTGGTGGACCACTGGGCCGAACCGAAGTCCTTCGCCCGGCTCGATGGCCGCCCGGCCGTGGCCTTCGCCATCTATCGCGCCAAGGGCGCCAGCGACGCCTCGGTGTCGGAGGGCGTCGGCAAGGTGGTGGATCGCCTCGCCAAGGAATATCCGGGCGTGTCGATGAAGCGCATCGACGATTCCACGGTGCAGACCTACAACAGCTTCGAAAACTCGATGAAGACGCTGATCGAGGGCGCGCTGCTCGCCGTCGTCGTCGTCCTCCTGTTCCTGCGCGACTTCCGGGCGACGATCATCTCGGCCATCGCGCTGCCGCTGTCGGCCATTCCCACCTTCTTCGCGTTGGACATGCTGGGCTTCTCGCTCAACATGGTCAGCCTCCTGGGCATCACGCTGGTCACCGGCATCCTGGTCGACGACGCCATCGTCGAGATCGAGAACATCGTCCGCCACATCCGCACCGGCAAGAAACCCTATCGCGCGGCGGTGGAGGCGGCCGACGAGATCGGCCTCGCGGTGATCGCCATCTCGACGACCATCATCGCCATCTTCTCGCCGGTCAGCTTCATGAGCGGCATTTCCGGCCAGTATTTCCGGCAGTTCGGCCTGACGGTGGCTCTCGCGGTGTTCTTCTCGCTGCTCACCGCCCGCCTGATCACGCCGATGCTGGCCGCCTATTTCATGAAGACGCCGTACACCGGCGACGGCGAGGACGGCCGGCCCATCTATCGCGGCTTCGTGCGCACGGCGCTGCGCCGCATCGTCTGGTTCGTTCCGCTGGGCGTGCTGGCCTACTTCGGCGTCAACTGGCTGAAGGACGTCGGGCCGCTGGGCGACAGGTCCGGCATCTTCGATGGCGTCGATGTCGCGGTGAACTTCCTCACCCGCTCCGGCGGCGAGATGACGGCGCTGTGGATGGCGGTGGGCGTGGTGTTCCTTGCGCTGTTCACGGCCTGGCTCACCCGGCCGCACCCCGAAGAGCACGAGGGCGGGCCCTTCGTGCGCGCCTACGCCGCCTTCCTGAAGGTGACGCTGTGGTCGCCGAAGGTTCGGGTGCGCGGCCATGTGCTGAGCGTGCCGGTGATGCCGGTGGTGACCATCATCGCCTGCCTTTCCACCTTCCTGTTCGCCATGAGTGAGGCCGCCAAGCTGCCGACCGAGCTGTTCGCCCCGGGCGATCAGGCGCGCATCGTCACCTCCATCGAACTGCCGCCGGGCTCGACGCTCGACGACACGCGAGATGTGACCGACACCATCTCCGACCGTCTGCATGCCTACAAGGAGGTGAAGAGCGTGTTCGTGATGGGCGGCACCTCGCCGACCGGCACGCTGGAGACGCGCCGCGCCGCCCTGATCGTCAATCTGGTGCCGCGCACCGAGCGCGTGCGGACGCAAAAACAGATGGAGTATCTGGTTCAGGACGTGATGCGCTCGGTGCCCGACATCCGCTTCTTCTTCGTCAACGAGCGTGGCGACCGCGAAGCGACCGTCGGCGTGCTCGGCAAGGACGGCGAGGCCGTGGCCAAGGCGGCGGCGGCGCTTGAAGAGGACATGCGCGGCAACCCGATGTTCTCCAACCCGTCGGCGCTGTCGTCCTTCGCCCGGCCGGAGATCCGCGTGACGCCGCGCCGCGACATCGCCTCCGACCTCGGCGTGTCGACGGATGCGCTGTCGCAGACGCTGCGCGTCGCCACCGTCGGCGACGTCGACGCCAACCTTGCCAAGTTCAACGACGGCGACCGGCAGATCCCGGTGCGCGTGCAGCTCGACACCGCCGCCCGCGGCAACATCGAGACGCTCGCCGCGCTGAGGATCCCCACCGCCTCGGGCACGGCGGTGCCGCTGTCGGTCGTCGCCGACATCGGCTTCGGGCAGGGGCCGTCGACCATCGACCGCTATGACCGGGCGCGCCTGGTCAAGGTGGGGACCGACATGATGCCGGGCTTCACCTCGGGCCAGGGGCTCGACGAGATCAACGCCCTGCCGGCGGTGAAGGCCTTCCCGGCCGGCGTCACCATCCAGAACACCGGTGACGCCGAGATCCAGGCCGAGATCTTCGAGGCCTTCGCGGTGGCGATGATCGCCGGCCTGACCATCGTGTTCATCGTGCTGATCCTGCTGTTCAACAGCGTGTTCCAGCCGATCACCATCCTGGGCTCCATTCCGCTGTCCATCGGCGGCGTGGTGGTGGCGCTGCTCGTCACCGGCTACGCGGTGTCGATGCCGGTGATCATCGGCATCCTCATGCTGATGGGCATCGTCACCAAGAACGCCATCATGCTGGTGGACTTCGCGGTGGAGCGGCAGAAGCACGGGCTCAGCGAGGCCGAGGCGATCATCGACGCCGGCCGCAAGCGCGCCCGCCCGATCGTCATGACGACCATCGCCATGGTGGCCGGCATGTACCCGGCGGCGCATGGCGGCGGCCAGGGCGCCGAGTTCATGGCGCCGATGGCCATCGCGGTGATCGGCGGCCTTCTGGTCTCCACGGTGCTGTCGCTGGTGTTCATCCCCTCGTTCTACCTGATGATCAACCGGCTCAACCGGGCCATCGGCTGGGTGTTCGGCAAGCTCGCCGATCCCAACGAGTCCGACGAGACGGAGAACGAGGCCGAGACCGGAGCCCCCCCGCCGGCGGCTCATTCACAGGTACCGGCCCGCCCGCATCTGGTCTCGACCACGCCGGCCGGGCCGAGGCCAACGCTCCTGGGGCCGGACGGCGCACCGCTCGCCGCCGAGTGAAGGCGGACAAGAGATGACAAAGCCGCGCTCTTCGCCATGCGAGGGGCGCGGCTTTCGTTTGGGCGGTCAGGCTCGGGTTGGGGTCACGCCGCGTCGGGGGCGATGTCGGCGATGCGGACCTGCGACATGGCCTGCCCGATCACTTCTCTGAGTGTGCCGTTGTCGGCATCCAGCCAGAAGGCGACGGCGGCGTGGATGGCGGCGACCACCGTTGCCGCCGCGAGGCGGGGTGCAAGGCACGTCGTGCCGTCGACGCCGGTTCGCCGGCCGATTTCCAGGGCGACGGCCTGTTCGATGGCGACATCCGCCTTGGCGGCTTCGGCGAACAGTGACGGCTCGGCGCGGATCAGCCTTGCACGGCTGATCCAGTCGCGGTCGGGTTCGTCCTCGAACAGCGTCATCAGGGCGGCGGTGAGCGCGTCGTGCAGCGATGTCCCGGCGGGTTGGGCGGCAAGGAGTTCGCACAGTCGTTCGGCCCGCATGGTGGCGCTGTCGATGATGGCCGCTTCCTTGCTCGGAAAGTAGTTGTTGAAGGTGCGCGGGGAGACGTCGGCCTCGGCCGCGATCTCTTCGATGCGCACCTGCGAGACGCCACGCTCCTGCGCATGGCGAAGGGCGATGGCGCTGAGGTTGGCGCGCACGGCGCGCTTCTTCCGTTCGCGCAGTCCGAGGGGGGAGCTATCCATGGTCATGCGGCCGATCTTACCTTCATTGGCGAAAAAGAACACTCGGTCAGGGGTTTGGGCGCGGGTTGAATTTGATGGGCGACGGGATGGCGGCGAGCGGCATGGGGTACTGCCCTCTTAATAATGCCTGTCGTGCAAAAATGCTTATACAGAAATATTGCGTGATACGCAAATTTATGCGACGGTCGGCTGGTGGAGACGTCAAGCGCCGAGGCCCGGCGACACGGTGGCGCGACCGGGCACACCCGGGTCTCTACGAATGGATGCCCACCTGCCAAAAGGAGCAGAGACGATGACCATCGAGTTCAGCCACTGGCCCGAGAACTACGGAAAGTCCTTCCAGGTGACCAAGATCCTGGGGGTCGCCTCCCTCGGCTTCGCCGACGTCACCGAGATCTTCGAGGCTTGCAAGCGGATCGACCCCAACGTCGACGAGACGTGGGTGAGGGAATGGCTGGCGACGGCCGAGGCCGTGGAGCGGCACGGCCGGCAGGCCGAGGCGCTGGGCAACTGGTACGCGGCGCGAGACGCCTATTCGCGTGCCTGCAACTACACCCGGACCGCCGAGTTCATGGTGAAGGACGACGAGGCCGAGAAGGTTCGGCTCATCCACAAGTCGATCGAGCTGTTCGAGCGGGCCGGGCAATATTTCGACGTCCGCCCCGAGAAGGTGCAGGTGCCCTATGAGGACGTCCTGCTGGACGGTTACTTCTTTTCGCCGCGCTGGGTCGACGGCCCGAGACCGACCCTCTTCGCACTCAACGGCGGCGAGGAGCACTCGACCGAGAACTATTTCAACCTCGGCCCGGCCTTCATCGAGAGTGGCTACAACTTCTTCGTCTACGATCAACCGGGCACCAGCCTGTCGCTCTACGAAAAGGGCAAGACGCGCCGCGCCGACAGCGAGGCGTTCCACTCCCGGGCGATCGACTTCCTCCTCACGCGGCCGGAAGTCGATCCGAACAAGATCATCGTGTTCGGCGAGAGCTTTGCCGGTTACGACTCCCTGCGCTTTGCCGCCTTCGACCAGCGCATCGCCGCGGTGATCTCCGACGGCGGCACGCACAAGTTCGACTGGGCGGCCATGCTCAAGTGGATGCCCCCCAGCCTCGCCGCGCACGGCCTGCGCATCCTCGGCGCCAAGACCCTCGACGAGTTCGCCAACGACCCGAAGTTCGCCTACGATCTCGAAGGCATCCTGCATCAGATCGAGTGCCCGCTGCTGATCGTCCATGGCGCCGAAGAGGCGCTGGTCCAGCCCAATCCGCTCTGGCAGGCGCTGACCAACTACGAGCAGGCCGGATCCAAATCCAAGACGTTCCTGCCGCTCGAGGAACGCCGCCTCGGCGGGCTGGAGCACTGCCAGGTCGACAACAAGCACGTGACGCGCGAGGTGGTGCTGAACTGGCTCTGCTCGATCGGCCTCGGCCCGTCAGCGCCGCGCTACGCCTGACGGGTTCGCGCCGGCTGCGGCCGGCGTGACGGCCCTCTTCTCCGCCGGTCAGGTCCTCTGGCCGGGGGAGGTCAGTCGAGGGGCGCTCCGCTCAGCATTCGCAGCCGACAGGATTCCGTCTTTTGCCGGGGGAGCGCCTTAACCCTGGCGGGCCTTCCAGCGCGCGGCGAGCAGCGGGTCCCACATGGCCGCGGTGGCCGACATGACGAGATCGGCGCCCATGGCGAGGCGGTGGTCGATGTCGCCTTCCGTCATCACGCCGCCGACGCTGACGACGGCGAAGGTCGCCTTCAGGCGATCGCGGATGGCGATGAGGCGGGCGGTCATCTCGCTGGCGACGCCGGCGATGGCGGCGCCGCAGACGCCGCTCTTCAGGCGGCCGTTGCCGGGAAGGGCCTGATGGCCGGCGGCATCGACGATGGACAGCGGCACGGTGTTGATGGCCGCGACGCCGTCGATGAAGGGCAGGCAGGCCTCGATCACGGCGGCGAGGTGGTCTTCCGGCAGCGCGCCGATCTTGATGATCAGCGGCGTGTCGCCGATCCGCTCCTTGATCTTCCGGACGATTGACGCGGAGGTGCGCGCGTCGCGGAACAGCTCGCCCTCGGCGCTGGCGACGTTGGGGCAGGAGAAGTTGGCCTCGATGACGCGGGCGCCCGCCGCCTTGGCCAGCGCCGCCGTGTGGGCGAAGTCGTCCTCAAGGCCGCGCCCGTCGGCGCCGGGCGTGCCGACGATGCTGACGATCATGAGCTGGCCGGGCCGCATCGCCTCGGCGGCGCGGCCAACGTCGGCCTGCCAATCGGCTGGCGCCATGCTGGGCATGCCGAAGGAGTTGGTGATTGTCAGGCCGTCGACCGACTGCGGCGCGGGGGCGACGGTGCGGGTGGTGTGGGCGTCGGCTTCCGCCAGCATGTCGGTGGCGATGAACAGGCAGTTGGGCACGGGGTGCGAGGCGCGGGCGATGCTGCGCACCGTCTTGTAGACGGGCACGTCCCAGCCGAGCCGGGCGTAAAGCTCCACATAGGCGGCGTTGAGCAGCGGGCCGGCCGGCACGCCGATCGGGGAGGAGAGCTTGAAGCCCAGGAAGGGCCAGGTCTTCCCGGTGGTCGGCATGGCGGGGATGACGCCGGCGTAGACCGGGCCGGCGCTGAGGTTCTCCTCGTAGGATTTGCCGATGTCGTAGGTCGGAGGAAGAAGCGTCATCGCGAGGAGTTCCTGGGTTGCCGTTGCCATGAGGCCGATACCACACCGGACGCGCCGATGAAACGATCGCGGCGCCGATGAGCCATGCGTTGTTTTCTTTTTGTTCACATCCGCAAGGCTACGGTTGCGCCCAAGGGTTGGATCGCATTCAATCCACACTTGGTTTCTCGTGCGGGTGGTTTTGTCATGACGCTGCGGTCTGTCTGGAACTGGCTCCTGCTCCCGGTTGTGCTTCTGGGGCTTCTCGGCTTTGGCTCTCTTGCGGAAGCCCGTGACGGCAAGTCGGGGCCAAAACTCTACGGTGAGAGTAGTGATTGGCGCGTGTACCTGGACGAGGAGCGAGCGTCTTGTTCACTTGCTCTGAGGTTTGAGGCGGTCTACTTCCTTTTCAATTCCGTTACTGTTGGTGGGATAACGAAATATCACGTTTCCTTTGGAAGTAATGATTTTAGTCCCGAGGATGTGCTCTATAGATATGAGATCAAGAACGAGAATTCGACTTTAATGTCCATGCAGGGGCGCGGGTTCAGGGCTCCTGCGGGCATTGGGTACGTCATGGTCGGACCGTTTGATGCGGATGTGCTCGGGGCGTTTGCCAACAGCAAGACTCTCCATGTGAAGACCGACGGTATCGGCGGCGGCGATTACCGGTTGGGTAGGTTCCGCAAGGGTTTTGCTCTGCTCTACGATTGCCTGAAGGATTTGAAAGGCGGGAAGCCCTCCGCGCCCGAGGCACGCCGGATGAACTGAGCGGCCGGGCGGCGTTCTTCCGGTGATGATGTTTTCTTCTTGTTCGCATCCGCAGGGCTACGGTTGCGCCCAAGGGTTGGATCGCATTCAACTCACACTTGGCTTCGGGATGGGGCGTTCTGATCATGCCAGCGGTGCTTCTTCGTCTGCGACTTGTCGTTTTTGTTTTGTTGTATCTGCCGTTCCACGGCCTGTCGTATGGCTACAGTGCGTTGAACGGAGACTATTACGTTCCCGACAAGGATTACGACGACAAGCCCGGTTGGTCCGTCGGTGTGAACATGCCGAGAAAATCGTGTTTGACCTTCACGTTCTTCGAGGGTGACGCGATGCTCATGTTGGGTGGCGATCACAGCCGGGGCGACCTGAACTTCTTCGCGATGATGTCGGGCAAGACCTGGAAGTATGTCGGCGACAAGAAGTACGCCGTCGAAGTCTACTATGACGGCGATCTGTCGTGGGAGGGGAAAGGGTTCGGCGTCGAGGTTTCAAGCTACAAGGGCGTAACGATCGAGAATCTGACGGCGGCCGATGTCGGACGTTTCGCCCGCGGGAACGGTCTGTCGCTTGTCGTCAATGGAAAGACGCAGGCGCGCTTTTCCCTGGATGGCTCGCAAGACGCCGTTCATCGCATGCTCGCCTGCGCCTTGGAGGTCGAGGCGGGACGAGTGCCGCTTGATCCGACCCCGTCCATCATTCCCTCGCTGGATGCGCGGAACCATCCGGAAACCGCCGTCGCGCAGGCGAGCAAGCCGCCAAAGCCGGACGCCGCGCCCACCAGGCCGGAGCCGAAGCGCGAGCCGGCGCCGCAAAGGCCCGAGGAAGGGCGCGACGCGTCGTCTCAGGCGGCACGTTACGATGAGGGCGACAGCTGGACTGTGGATATCAACAAGGGCGACCGCGTTTGCGTGATTGATGTTTCTCTCGGAGAGCAAAGTCTGCTTATTCACTTCTTCGCGTCATTACCCGGCGGTCCGACATATAGTGCGACTTTTGTGGACAAGTTTCCGTCTGAGAAAGAAAAGTATTTCTATGAAATAGGTGGACGTTGGGTTTTTTCCTCGGGTGAGGCGACGGCGTTCAACTACAAGGGGAAGGGTTACTATAGAATCGATGGTCTGGCTGCCAGCTTTGTAAAGGACGTCGCTCAGACCGACGACCTGTTGGTCAGATTTGACGCTACAAGGTATGGTGAGTTCGAGGTTAAGGGCTTTCGCCGGGGACTAGGCCGGTTCAGCGACTGCGTGCGAGAATTAGGCGTCGCCTCTGCGGAGGTCCGTGAGGAGCCCGACAGCTTCTATGATGGCGGGGACGATTGGACGGTAGCTGCCGACAGAGCAAAAAGAACGTGCTCCGTCGCCCTCGATTACGGTTCAAAAGGGATAATTCTGCTTTCAAGGCCACCCAGCACCAAAGCGACCTATTACATGGCGTTTGTTCGGGAACACTGGAGTCCGGCGAAAGATGAGTATGAGCTCGAAGTCGTAAACGAGACGCAGACCACCTTTCGGGTGACGGCCAAGACCTTCAAGGACAGCAAATCCGGATATGCCGTTCTTCATCAGTTGAACCAGGACTTCGTTGACTTCCTCACGCACAGCAAGATGCTGCGGACAAAGGCAAAAGGCATCCCGCCCGAGCGCTATGATCTGAGTGGCTTCGGCCATGCGTTCGAGCGATTTTCCGACTGCCTGAAAGAGGTGAGAGGCGAGGCGCCTCGTCCCAAGGTGCGCCGGATGAACTGACCGGACGGTGCGCCGCGCATCCTGTTAGGCCGTATACCCCTATAAGGTCACGTCTTTTACCCTGAGAACCGGGCGCTAAGGTCTCCGCATCACAACAGCGGAGACTTTGCGATGCGCGTATTTCTGACGGGTGCGACCGGCTTCATCGGCTCGCATGTCGTGCCGGAGCTTCTGGCGGCCGGGCACGAGGTTCTGGGCATGACGCGGTCCGACCGGGGTGCCGAGGCGCTGAGGGCGGCGGGCGCCGCCGTCCACCATGGCGAGCTCGAGGACCTTGCCAGCATTCGGGCCGGCGCGGCCGGGGCCGACGCGGTGATCCACACCGCCTTCGACCACGACTTCAGCCGGTTCGTCGAGAACTGCGAGAAGGATCGGCGGGTGATCGGGGCGCTCGGCGAGGTGCTCAAGGGCTCCGATCGGCCCCTGATCATCACCTCCGGCGTCGGCATGGGCGAACCGGGCGGCGGCAAGCCGGCCATCGAGACGGTGTTCAACCCCGCGCATGCCAACCCGCGTATCGCCTCCGAGGAGGCCGGCAACGCGGCGCTTCAGGCCGGCGTCGACGTGCGCGTCGTGCGGTTGCCGCAGGTGCACGATGCGGTGAAGCAGGGGCTCGTCAGTCCCTATATCGTCCAGTGCCGAGAGAAGGGCGTCGCCGGCTATGTCGGGGAGGGCGCCAACCGCTGGTCGGCCTGCCATGTCGGCGACGTCGCCCGGCTTTACGGGCTGGCGCTCGACAAGGGACGGAGCGGCGAACGCTACCACGCGGTGGCGGAGGAGGGCGTCAGCGCCCGCGAGATCGCCGAGACGGTCGCCGCCGGTCTCGGCCTGCCGGCCCGCTCGATCGCCGCCGAGGAGGCCGAGGCGCATTTCGGCTGGTTCGCCCTGTTCGCAAGCTTCGATCTCAGCGCCTCCAGTCAACTGACGCGCCAGCGCCTCGGCTGGACGCCGGTCGGCCCCGGCCTGATCGAAGATCTGAAGCGGATGGACTATTCGGCGAAGGCCTGATCCGCCCCGCACGATAACTGCCGCTCCGGTACGAAGCCGGGGCGGTTCATCCGGCGGTCGGATGTACTGCGAGACACGCTCTGTCGAAAGTGCTTAGGCATTTTGTATATTTCGACCGCTTCACTAGTGAAAATTATCAATGCCACATATATCTGTTTAAGTATCAAAGATCATTTGGTTGAAGTCTTCGTGTTTTGCTATTTTCCGGGGGAAATTTAGGTTGTCGGTAACCGGAGTCATGGGAATGATAACTAGTAATTTTTGGAGGGTCCCATGACGATTGGCCGATATGTTGCGCTTGGTCTTCTGATGTGCTCCACGCTGGGGGTAAACCAGGCCCTGGCGGAGGACGAATACATGATGGCTGCCCGCGCCTATGTGGAGCAGCATGTCATGCCGTTCCTGTCCGAGGCGGTGGTGGTTGACGCGGTCAACGCCCAGAACGCCAAGTTTGCCGGATTGCAGCAGGCTGATATCGACGCGCTCGATCAGAAGTGGCGGGCCGAGGTCGAAGCCAGCGACAAGCCGATGATCGACGAGGCGCTGTCGTCGCCGCTCTCGAAGTTCCTGGTGGAACAGCGGGAAGCGTCGGAAGGCGTGATCACCGAGCTGTTCGTCACCGACGACAAGGGGCTCAACGTCGGCCAGAGCGACCCGACGTCCGATTACTGGCAGGGCGACGAAGCCAAGTGGCAGAAGTCGTTCCAGGCCGGTCCGGGCGCGGTCTTCGTGGACGAGATCGAGAAGGACGAGTCGACGCAGCAGCTGCAGACGCAGGTGAGCGCCACCATCGTCGATCCGAAGACCGGCGCGGCCATCGGCGCCGTCACGGTCGGCATCAACGTCGACGGCCTCTGAGAGGTCCCACTGGATTCCGCTGGGGCGCAAGACCGGTTGCGACTTGCGTCCCGCCCCAGAGCATTCGCTGGAGCAGCCGCTTTTCGATCAGGTTGATTCAACCTGATCGGCGGGTGCTCTGGCGGGTTTCCCATCAAGCACCGACGGGCGGCTCCCTTTCAGTGTCCGCCCAGCCGAGGCTCGACTGCGAGAGTGGCCGTGCCCGATGGCGTGCCTCGTTTCAGATGCCCAAGCCCCCGTTCCCTGCCGCGGAGATGACCATGACGCAAGCGCTTCTCAACCTTTCTCTCAAGGCCAAGATCGCCGCCATTCTCACCGCCGTGATCCTTTTGGTGGTCGCCGTCACTGCAATGGTTTCGCTACGCAGCACGTCGACGATCGTCGGCGAGGAATACTCCGATGCCCGCGTGCAGATGACGCGCCTGATCGCGGCGGCGGCTGAAGGCGGCGTCAAGTGGAAGAAGAAGGACGTGGTCGCCGAGGCCTATGCCGAGTTCGTCAACGAGCCGACGCCACCCATTCTCAGGATGCGCGTGTTCGCCGCCGACGGCACGCTGATTTCCGACTTCGCGGCGGATAACGCCGATATCGCCTATTTCGACGCCCAGGCGGACGAGATGCTGGCGGCCAGCCCCGCCGCCGGAGTGTCGCGCTCGGTCGACGGCGCGGTGCTGATCGCGACGCCGGTTGGCGCGGACAAGGCGGGCAAGCCCCTTGGACATCTCGCCGTCGCCTGGCGGACCGACACCCTGTCGCACTACATCAATGCGCTGACCGGCCAGATTTTGGCGTCCCTCCTAGGCGGCGCCGTCGCCATGATCGTCATCGTCCTGATCTTCATCGGGCGGATCGTCACGCGGCCCCTGGGCTTGCTCAAGCAGTCCATCGCCGAGCTTGCGGATGGCCGCACCGATATCGACGTTCCCTATCGCGGCCGCGCCGACGAGATCGGCCAGATCGCCTCGGCGGTGGAGGTGCTGCGCGTCGGCGTCGAGGAACGGCTTCGCCTGGAAGACGAGCAACGCCAGAGCTACGAGCAGCAACGCAGCCGCGAACAGCGCCTCCGCGACCTGTCCGATGCCTTCCGAGATGCCGCCACGCGCATGCAGGGAACCGTCGACGAGCAGATGACCGCCCTCAAGGCGACGGCGGAGGGCTTGTCGACGACCTCCAGCGATACCCGGCGCCGGGCCGAGGCCATGCGCGACAAGTCGAACTCGGCGTCGTCGAACGTGCGGTCGGTCGCCGCGGCGGCGGAGGAGCTGTCCAGCTCGATCCAGGAGATCGGCGAGCAGATCCGCAAGTCGACCGAGGCCATCGCCGAAGTGGATGCCGATGCGGCGTCCTCGTCGGGGCAGATCGGTGCGCTGAGCGATGCCGCCGACCGTATCGGCGCAGTGGTCGACCTCATCAGGGGCATCGCCGCTCAGACCAACCTTCTGGCGCTGAACGCCACCATCGAGGCGGCGCGGGCCGGCGAGGCGGGCAAGGGCTTCGCGGTCGTGGCGTCGGAGGTGAAGGATCTCGCCGGGCAGACCGCCAAGGCGACCGACGACATCGCCTCGCAGGTGGAGCAGATCCAGGCCAGCACGCGAACGGCTGTCGATGCGATCCAGGGCATCACCCACAAGATCGCCTCGGTGAGGGCGCTTTCGGACGCCATCGACGCTGCGGTGACGCAGCAGTCGCAAGCCACCGACGAGATCAGCCGGAGCATTGCGACGGCGGCCGAGGGTACGACGATGGTGGCGGGCGAGGTCGAGACCGTGGAAGCGGCTTCGGCGGAAACCGTGACCGTCGCCAACGAGGTCAACGCCACGGCCCAGACGGTGGAACGGGGCATCCGGGACTTCGGCGACATCGTCGAGGAGTATCTGGCCAACTCCGCCGCCGCCTGATCACTCTAGCTGGCGGTTTGGGGCGCCTTGCGCACCACCGCCTCGGCCCAGGCGAAAACCTGGGCCTCGTCCGGCGGCAGGTCGGCCCCGAGGCCACCGTGGAAGGCCGCCCATGCGGCGGCGTGTTCGACACGCACGCCGGCAAGAAGCGGCGTATCGGCCAGCATCGCCCGGCCGAACAGCGATCGGAAGCCGCCGCCCTCGAGCTCGCGGATGCCGAAGCGGCTGAGAATGACGAGGTCGAGGCCGGCGTCGATCTGGCGTTCGAGGCTGCCGGTGATCTCCGCCATGACCGAGGTGTCGAGCTTGCACGAGGTGGAGAGCGGGCCGAGGTTCTGCGAGATCGGCCGGATGGCGCCGCTGGCGAGGTCGGTCAGCGCCAGGCCCCTGCCACCCTCCGCCTTTCCCTGAACCACCCCGCCGACCTTGCCGCCCGCGGCCGCCACCTTGCGGGCGATGCTGGCGAGCAGTCCGTCGATATCGGTTTCCGGCGGGTAGAGGATGGCGGCGAGGATGGCCATGTCGGTGTCTTTCTCGGTGTGGAAGCGCCTTTTGCGGCAGCGTAGATCGTCCCCTCCCGCCCTGTCAAAACCCGTTCCCGGTGACGCACGGCGCGTGTCTTCCGGAGAGAGGCTTGCTGGATTGGGTCAAAAGGTTAAGCGTGGGCGGTGGCAAGTTCAGGGATTATAAACCACTCGTATAGATAGTGTCCGGAGTTATGGATTCTTGGCTGTGGCGCTTCTTTGCTCCGGAGGACGGAATGACGGCTTGGGACGATTTCAGCGGGCATACGAAAGCCTACGCCATCGATGAAACGGCCTGCGGCGACATTCGCGCCTCATGGAAGATCCTCGATCCGCACATGGAGGACATCTTCGCCGCCTTTTACAGCCGCTGGGGGCAGGAGCCGAAGCTGGCCGCCCTGGTGCGCGGGCGGATCGACCATCTCAAGTCGGCGCAGTACGACCATTGGAAGCGGCTGTTCTCGGCGCGCTTCGATCAGGAGTATTTCGACAGCGTACGGCGCGTCGGCCTCGCCCACGTGCGCATCGGGCTGGAGCCTCACTGGTACATCGCCGGCTACAACAACGTGCTGCAGCAGGTGTCGATGATCATGGGCCGTCAGGCCCGCTTCTCCGGCGCCAGGGCGGCGCGCATGATCGCCGCCGTGACCAAGGCCGCTCTGCTCGACATGGACATCGCCGTCTCCGTCTATGGCGAGACGCTGATCCACCAGATTTCCGAGCGGGAAGAGCGCGTGCGCGTGGCCATCGGCGAGTTCGACGATACGATCAACTGCATGCTCGGCAAGCTCGACCGGATGACCGCCGACCTCGGCGTCAGTTCGGGTGAGCTCGAAACGCAGGCGGCTTCGGTGACCGCGCGTTGCGACCGCATTCGCAGCTCTCAGGAAAAGGCTGGCGCCGGGGTTGCCACCACGGCCGCCGCGACCGAGGAGCTCCATGCTTCGATCGGCGAGATCGGCCGGCAGGCAGAAGCCTCGCTTACCGTTTCGTCGAAGGCGGTGGATGGGGCGCGCCAGACCGCCGCCTCGGTCAAGGGGTTGTCGGACGCCGTCGACAAGATCGGCTCGGTGGTGGAGCTGATTTCCTCCATCGCCGCCCAGACCAACCTCCTGGCCCTGAACGCCACCATCGAGGCGGCGCGGGCGGGCGAGGCCGGCAAGGGCTTCGCCGTCGTGGCGCAGGAAGTGAAGTCGCTCGCTTCGCAGACCGCGAAGGCCACCGAGGAGATCACCGGCCAGATCTCCGCCATCCAGCAGGCGACGCAGCAGTCGGTGACCGATATCGCCGGCATCACCGAGACCATCGAGGAGGTGGCGCGCATCGGCACGGCCATCGCCGCCGCCGTCGAGGAACAATCGGCGGCGACCGCCGACATCGCCAGCTCGGCCATGGGCGTGTCGCACTCGTCCGAGGAAATCGCCATCGCCATCGGCGACGTTGTGGAGGAGGGGCGGAAGACCTCCGGCTCGGCCGGACGCGTCTCGTCGATCTCCGGCGAGCTGGTCGAGCAGGCCGGCGTCCTCAAGCAGTCCGTCGCCACGTTCACGGCGAAGGTGGCGCAGAAGTAGCGCCCATGTCGTAAGGTGGTCGGCTCTCAGGCAGTGAGGCGACCATTGGATACCGTTCGTTGACGTTACCGGGCGCTCGCATATTTACGTGCTGCCGGAGGATGGCGTATCAGCGGTTGCGGGCGGCGGCGAGTGTCGGTTGCCGTCCGCCTGCCCCAGGCGTCTGATCGCTTTCTCGACTGTCGGTTTGTTTTCTGCCGCCCTGATGTCTGGCGGCAACCACGCATTCGTCGGTGCTTTCGGGGATCGTCACTCGGACTGGCCTGCCAGACTTATGTGTGGGAAACAAATGAAGCTTTTTGGTTTTGTCGTCGCGGCGATCGCGACGTTTCTTCTCGGCGCGGCTCCCTCGCTGGCCGGCGCGCGCCTCAACGCGTTTCGCGACGCCAAGACTCTGGTCTTGCAGACGCCCAGCAACTATCTCAACCCGGAGGGATGGACCAGCTTCGCCAGGGAGCGTCTGATCTCGTCCATTGACGGAACCTGGATCGAGCTGCGGGATCTCGACCTCGACGGTGACGTCGACCTTGCCAAGGCTTGTCAGGAAAAGCCCATCCGCATGCGGAAGATCGACGACTACTCCTTCTCCATGGTGATCGACTACCAGTCGCCCAAAGGGAAAATGGATTACCGCGCCGAGTACATCAATCGTCGGGGTGCCTCATACGCCATCCGAAACGACTTCCGCGCCAGATCCAAGATGCTGGGCCCCGATGCGCCCGCGGCTCAGAAGGAAATCATGGAAGCGTCGGCGGCGATGTACGCCAATCAGGACGCCATCCTTCTGCCTCTCGGGCCGGATGTCCTGCTGGAGTTTCGCGGGCAAGACGGCTTTCCCGAACTCTACGGGCGCTGCGAGTAGACGCTGTCGTCCGGCGTCGCACCCCGCAAGGTGGGGTGAGTTGGCTGGCGGCCGGTCTTGAGCGCATTGTGTTCACGCAACTCCGGACGCCAGACCGGTTCCCACTTTTGCAGGAGCTACTATAGAGCGCTGTTCGATCTGATTGAATCAGATCGGCGCCCTAAACTCTTGTTTGCAAAGCATCATCTTGTCGGTCCTCGTTTCACTCCGGTCGGATGATGCTCCAGAGCACCCGCCGATCAGGTTGAATCAACCTGATCGAAAAGCGGCTGCTCCAGCAAATGAATCTGGAGCACTCGCTGGACGACCAAATGTTTCAATTTGGTCGGCGAATGCTCTAGATCTCGTAGCCGTACTTCTTGAGGATGTCGGCGACCGCGTCCTTGTTCACGAAGCCTCTGCGGATTTCTTCAAAGACGTCCTTCACACCGCTTTCCGTGCTCTTCATCTCGCTGTAACGCGCGTCGTCCGGCGTCAGCATGATGTAGGCGTTGTCGGTGTGGCTGTAGACGAGCTTGATGTCGTCGCCATATTGCGCCTTGAGCTTGCGCTCGGCATCGACCGTGTTCATCAGCCTTTCAAGGCGAAGACGGGCGTCGGCGTCCGCTTCGTCGGTGCCGGGCGTCTTGATGTCCTTGATCGGGTCGCCGTTGCTCCAGCCGCCTGCGATGTAGAAGAAGTCGTCGCTCATGTAGGCGGAATATGCCCCGTCCTTTCGTGGCCCCAAGGCGGTCACCGACGTTTCGGTCATGCCGACATCTGTGTCTTGCAACTGCGCCTCATATCCCGATCCGGGAATGACGGAGGCCTTGTCGCCTGACATGTCCTTGAGGCTCGCGATCTGATCGGAAAGGCTGTTTATCGTGTCTGTAGATTCGGTGTTGTAGGCCGTTCTGAGCAGAGACTGGCCTTCCTGTTCGTCGAGGCTATGGCCGGATGTGATGACCGAGAGGCCGTTGATGGACGTTCTTCCGCTCCCTGCTGTCGTCGAGCTGGACTGTTCTTGCAGTCCCGCCAGGGAAGCCTGCATCAGGTCCGAAAGAAGAGAACTGGGGCGGGAAACGTTGTTGTTCGCGCCTTTCAGGTCGCCGATTGCATTCGCCTTGGTGATCTCCTCGGCGATTCCATGGGCGCGTGATGAGGACGCGCCGGTGGCAAACAGGGAGGTCAGGAGCGGCTTGGCTGCCAAGGAGGAGATTTGCATCGTCCGGTTCGCCTTTCCTGATAGGGGTCTGCGTTCGTTCAAGCAGTAAGTGTGCCAGTGACTTGTCCGGGGCTTGCGCCGTTGGCTGGCGGGCAGGACGGCGGTGTCGCCTCTTGGTGGGGGGGTAGAATCTGCCTGGTGAGGGGCAAAGATTGCCGTGTCGGACGGGGCGGGCCTGGGGTCTATGGGTGGGCCCCAGGCGGCCACTTCGACTTAACCTGCTGATCTGTTTGACATATCCCGTCGCTCCGGAGGCGTGTCCGTGTCCGCCTAGACCGAGTAGCCGTACTTGTTCATGACTTCGTTGGCCACGTCCCTGTCCATGTAGCCCTTGCGGACATCGCTGATCACGTCCTGTATTCCGCTTTCGACACTCTGCATCTCATTGTATTTTGCATCGTCTGGCGTCAGCATGATGTAGGAATTATCGACTTGGCTGTAGACGAGCTTGACGTCGTCACCATATTTCGACTGGAGTTCCTTCTCGGCGCTGACCGAATTCATCAGTCTTTCAAGGCGTAAACGCTGGTCGGCCTCGATCGCGTCGTCCGAGTTGCTTTTCTTCATCGGGTCTCCGGTGCTCCAGTCGCCCTCGATGCGGAACCAGTCGTCGGTCGTGTAGGCAGAAGTTGCCCCGAACCCCAGTGCGCTGTTCGCCTTGGCCGACGTCTCCTTCATGCCTCCCTCGATCTGGATTTCGATCACCTCGATGCCGTCACCCGCCTTGGCCAGCGTCTGGTCGTTGTCGGCGTCGGTCTCCTTGGGCACGAAGGAGGTGAGGTTGTTGCGAAGCTGATCCATATCCGAGCTGGAGACCGTTCGCAGCAACGATACGCCTTGCCGCTGATCTATGCTGTGGCCGGATGTGATGACCGAAAGTCCATTGATGACAACCGTTTCCTTTTCGTTGTCCTTTTGACTTTCCTTTTCCTGCATCTCGACCATGGATGCCTGCATTTCATCTGCGATCAGCGACGTCGGGCTCGAGACTATGTTGTCGTTTGCGCTTTCCGTGCTTGGCGCGGTCTTTGCGGCAAAGCGGGTGGAGGTGTCATCGGCCTGCGACGCCGCGCTGCCGGTTGCCGGGATGGAGGTTACGGTCGGGATGGTACCCAGAACGGGGAGTTGCATCGAACTGTTCGCCTTTCCGGTTGGAGTTGTGGGACGGTTCCCGCAACAATTGTGCCAGCTGCGCTTGAGGCGGCTGCTCAGGGAGGGCGTGGTCTGGCGTGAGGGTCATCAGGAGAGCTTGATCGCACCCATATAGTACGCTATGCGTATCGTCATGACGGATCGCGCGAAAAGAGAAGCGGCCGCGCTGATCAAAGCGGTGCTGGCCTTCGGGCGCAGGCTGCGGGCGGAGCGCGCGTCCGGGCGCGTGACGTCATCGGCGTCGAGCATGCTGAACACGCTGCACGTGCATGGACCGATGTCGGCGAAACAGCTGGCGCGGGAAGAACGGCTTCAGCCCCAGTCGCTGACCAGGATCGTCAAGCGGCTGGAGGAGGATGGGCTGATCGCCCGGACACGAAGCGACGAGGATCAGCGCGAACTGATCATCGCGCTGACATCGCAAGGCGTCGGCGCGCTGGATGCCGATTTGCTGGAGCGCGGGCAGTGGCTGGTGCAGGTGGTCTCGGAGGCCCTGGGCGACCAGGACCGGGCCCTGCTGGCCGACGTGTCGCGCATACTGCTCAAGCTCGCCTTTCACAATGTGGAGTCACTCACGCAGGGAGCGCACATGCCGGATTGGGTTCAATACGCCATCTTCTGGCACATCTATCCGCTGGGGTTTGTCGGCGCTCCGAAAGCCGCCGATCCCTCGGGGCCGGTGGAGCACCGGCTGGGCAAGATCACGGATTGGCTCGACTACGCCGTGGAGCTTGGCGTCTCGGCGATTTTGTTGGGACCGATCTTCGCCTCGTCGACGCATGGCTATGACACGGTCGACCATTTCCGCATCGATCCGCGTCTTGGCGACGAGGCCGATTTCGACCGCCTGATCGCCGCCGCCAGCAGGCGCGGCCTGCGCGTCGTGCTCGACGGCGTGTTCAATCATGTGGGGCGCGCCTTCTCCCGGTTTGTCGAGGCCGAGGCGAACGGCCCCGGCTCCGAGGCGGCGCGCTGGTTCCGTCCGCTCGGCGATGGCGGCGACTACGCCACGTTCGAGGGGCACCGGAGGCTGGTCACGCTCAACCACGACAACGACGCCGTCGCCGATTACGTTGTCGACGTGATGGGGCACTGGATGGATCGCGGCGTGGCGGGCTGGCGGCTCGACGCGGCCTACGCCACCCCGCGCGCCTTCTGGACGAAGGTGCTGCCGCGCGTGCGCCACGCCCATCCCGACGCCTATGTCTTCGGCGAGGTGATCCACGGCGACTACGCGGGCTTCGTGCGGGAAACCGGCATGGACTCGGTGACGCAATACGAACTGTGGAAGGCCGTGTGGAGCGCCCTCAACGACGCCAACTTCTTCGAGCTCACCTGGGCGCTCGACCGCAACAACGGCTTCATGGACGCCTTCGTGCCGCTGACCTTCGTCGGTAATCATGACGTGACGCGGATCGCCAGCCAGCTGGCCGATGCGCGCCATCTGCCTCACGCGCTGGTGCTGCTGTTCATGGGCGGCGGCGTGCCTTGCGTCTACTACGGCGACGAGCAGGCCTTCCGGGCGGTCAAGGGCAGCGGGGCGGGCGGTGACGATGCTCTTCGTCCGGCCTTCCCGGAGGCGCCGGCCATGCTTTCGTCCGAGGGATTGCCGGTCTACCGGCTCCATCAGGACCTGATCGGATTGCGCCGCCGCAATCCCTGGCTGGTCCGGGCCAGAAGCGAAACCTTGCATCTCGACAACAAGCACATCGTGATCAAGGTGCATGCCGACGGCAATCGCCTGATCCTGGCGCTGAACGTGTCCGACGAAGCCGTTCGCCTGCCCGCCGGTGGCGCCGACAGCCTGCTTCTGGGCAATGGCGTGCTGGAGAGGAGCCCGGAGGCCGGCGTGATCGCCTTGCCGGGGCACGGCTGGGCCGTGCTGTCGGGGTGATGGGCTGACCAGGGGGCAGCGGCAGTAATCTTCACGCGGCAAGCGGGAGGGTTTGGGCGCAATGTCAAACCCACCCGCGAGTGCGGATGCTCTGGGGCAATCCAGCCTTGCGAGGGCGACCGAGGCGTAGAGCGCTATTCGATCTGATTGAATCAGATCGGCGCTCTATGCTCTTGTTTGCGAAGCATCATCCTTTCGATCCTCGTTTCGCTCCGGTCGGATGATGCGCTAGTTGCCGTTGAAGCGATAGGTGAGGCCGAGCATCAGCGAAAAGGTGCTCAAATCGGCCTTGCTGTACATGTCGCTGACGGTTGTTGGATGTGACGCGTGCGTCACATGCGTTTTTGTGCCGACGCTGCCGAAATCGCTGTACAGAAACTGCATGTCGAACGACCAGTTCTGATCGAGTGCGTACTCGACGCCCACGCCGGCCGCTATCCCGAGTTTGGTCTTGCTGGTCGTGCTTCGGCCATGTCCCCCTAAGGTGTCGTAGTCGTCGTCGTAGGTGGTCGTGACATTCATCTCGGTCAACGCCGGCCCGATGGTCGCGTAGACCTGCCATCTGTCCTGGGCCCAGCCCAACCGGGGCCGCAGGCTTGCCATCCAGTCCGCGTCGACTTCATGCCGAATCGAGGATGTGACCGCCGCGTTGCTTTGGACCGCGAAGCTGGCGGTTTTGTCGGGGTTCAGGAATAGCGCATCGGCGTTTGCATCGAGGCCAAGCACGATGTTGCCGAACTGTTGACTGAATCCGCCTTGCAGACGGATCGCGCTGCCCCAATCGGAAATATCAACCGAACCATCCCGGGGAAACTGCGCGAAATCAGTGCTGCCGAAATAGTTGGGGGTCACCGAGCTGACGGGAGCATTCGACGTTCCGAGCGCAGCACCGATCGATCCGCCGATATGAAAACCCGACCAGTCGATGGCAGGTGCTGATTGCGCCTGTGCGGTTCCAATGCTGGCCAGACACGCCGTCAGGCCCAAAATGCAGCGCCACATCTGCCGTTTTCCCCACCCCGAAGACTTGATCTTTTAGCTCGTTAACATCTTCAAAGGGGTGTCACAAGAGTGCGGCAAACGTTTTGGTTGCATATCCACGTCTCCTCCCGCCTGGGGCTCCCGACGGTGGCTCGTGACCAAGGCGCCCCAACGCCGGCGTCTGAACGGGCGGGCTGGGCGTGGCAGATCAACCGCGCTTGCACCTGTGTCGATGCCATGCGCCAAGGCGCTCACAGCAGATCACCTCACGGCAACAGCGGCTGAGCGCGATTTTCGGGGGGGGGAGGCAGCGCCATGCTGGCGAGTATCCTGGCAAGAAGGAAGGTGCACCGACTGTCTGCTCGCCAGCGCTGGGGCTTTCCGGGAGGATGGCGGTTTGCGCTCGGCCTCCCCGGAAAGTCTCTTGCCTTGGGCCGGTTACCCGGCCTTGCGGGCCTTGCGGGCGGCGTAGCGCCGGTCGCGTTCGGCCTTGCGGGCCGCTTCGTCTTCAAAGACGCGGGCGATGCGGGCCTTGTTGGCGGCTTCGCGCTCTTCGACTTCGGCGCGGGCGGCTGCCTCGATGGCGGCTTCACGCTCGGCGGCTTCGGCGGCGATGCGATTCTGTTCTTCCAGCTTCACCCGCTCGCGTTCGGCGCGACGTGCTTCGCGGGCCTCGGCGATGGCGATGCGTTCGGCCTGCCGGGCCTCGCGGTCGGGAGCCGCAGCCGCGAGGGCGGCGCGATAGGCTTGAAGCTGGGCTGCCTTGGCCTCGTTGGCGTTGCCACGGCGGTCGTTCAGGTCTTTGTTCTTGATAGTTTTCAAATGTCTGTTCCTGTGGGGCTGTTATCTGCCGGGCCGCTTATGCACCGGCTTTGCGGCCAAGGCGAGGCTATCCTCGGCCTCCTTGGCAAGGCGGGCCTCGCGCAGTCGCGCGGTCTTCTCGTTGCGGGCGGTGGTGATCGCGTCGAGTTCCTCTAGGGCCTGTCCGCGCGCGAAGAACTGCGATTGGGTCTTGCCGAAGGCGATTTCGGCCTGTTGGCGCGACTTGCTATGTTGCTCGGACATGGGAAACCTCGTGGCCGCAATAAAAAAGGCCAGGCAACATGCCTGACCTCGTTTGGTGTCTACTCTCGCAATGCCGGTACATCCGTGGTCAAGGGAGAGCAGATGTCCGATCAGGCAGCCTGGAGGTTGCCGGCCGACTGCTTGCCGGTGCGCTTGTCGGTTTCCAGGTCGTAGCTGAGCTTCTGGCCCTCGGCGAGATCGCGCATGCCGGCGCGCTCGACGGCGGAGATGTGGACGAAGGCGTCCGGACCGCCGTTGTCAGGCTGAATGAAACCGAAACCCTTGGTGGAGTTGAACCATTTTACAGTGCCAGTGTTCATGATGAACCCTTTCGCAGCATGATTGAAAATCGCGGCGCAAAAGCGTCGCGGAAGGTGATAACGATGCTTTAAAGGGAGGGTTCGTTCAAAACGCACTGCAAAGTACGTCGTAACCAAAGCTCGGCAAGAAAAGATCGATGGGCCATCGGATAAGGATTTCCGCTGAGATAGTCAACCTTTATTTTTGTGGTCGATGTTTTTCTCGTGATAACGGCCTTTTTACGATGGCCAAAACTTGCTTCTTTTCGGGATGATCGTCCTCTTTTCACGCGAATTCACGTTGGCTGGACTATGCCGCCGCCGTCCGCATTTTTGCTTTCCCTTCGGTGGGCGGATGCTCTAGAACACCGGCCAAACGCAAACCCGCCCACCGGAAGGTCGATACGCCATGGCGCGCGAGTTCATCTATTACATGCACGGCACCACCAAGTCTTACGGTGGTGGCAAGAAGGTTCTCGATAACATTCACTTGCAGTTCTACCCGGATGCCAAGATCGGCGTTCTCGGTCCCAACGGCTCGGGCAAGTCGACGCTTCTGAAGATCATGGCCGGGCTCGACAAGGAATTCACCGGCGAAGCCTGGCTCGCCAAGGGCGCCACCGTCGGTTACCTGTCGCAGGAGCCGCAGCTCGACCCGAGCCTCGACGTGTTCGGCAACGTCATGCTGGGCGTCGCCAAGGACAAGGCGCTGATCGACGAATACAATGCGCTGATGATGGACTACTCGGACGAGAATGCCGAGAAGGCCACCAAGATCCAGGACATCATCGACGCCAAGAACCTGTGGGATCTCGACAGCAAGGTCGAGATGGCCATGGACGCGCTGCGCTGCCCGCCGGGCGATGCCGACGTCACCACGCTGTCGGGCGGCGAGCGGCGCCGCGTGGCTCTCGCCAAGCTCCTGCTTGAGAACCACGACCTGCTGCTCCTTGATGAGCCGACCAACCATCTCGACGCCGAGTCGGTCGCCTGGCTGGAAAAGCATCTGCGCGAGTTCCCCGGCGCCGTCCTGATCGTCACCCACGATCGCTACTTCCTCGACAACGTCACCGGCTGGATTCTCGAGCTCGATCGCGGTCGCGGCATCCCCTACGAGGGCAACTATTCGGCCTATCTCACCGCCAAGGCCAAGCGCCTGGAGCAGGAGGGCCGCGAGGCCGCCGCCCAGCAGCGCGCGCTGGAGCGCGAGCGCGAGTGGATCGGCGCCAGCCCCAAGGCCCGCCAGGCCAAGTCGAAGGCGCGTATCAAGTCCTATGACGAGCTGCTGCGCCGCAACGAGGAGCGGCAGACGGTCACCAACGCCCAGATCGTCATTCCGCCCGGCCCGCGCCTCGGCGACAACGTCATCAAGGTCGAAGGCCTTTCCAAGGGCTATGGCGATCGCCTCCTGATCGAGGACCTGTCGTTCTCGCTGCCGCCGGGCGGCATCGTCGGCATCATCGGTCCCAACGGCGCCGGCAAGACGACGCTGTTCCGCATGATCACCGGCCAGGAGACTCCCGATACCGGTTCGATCACCGTCGGCGAGACGGTGAAGCTCGGCTATGTCGACCAGAGCCGCGACGCGCTCGACCCCAACAAGACCGTCTGGGAGGAAATCTCCGGCGGCGCCGACGTGATCTACCTCGGCAAGAAGGAAGTGAACTCGCGCGCCTACTGCTCGTCGTTCAACTTCAAGGGCGGCGACCAGCAGCAGAAGGTGGGCTCGCTCTCCGGCGGTCAGCGCAACCGCGTGCACATGGCCAAGATGATCAAGTCGGGCTCCAACGTGCTGCTGCTCGACGAACCGACCAACGATCTCGACACCGAAACCCTGGCCGCCCTTGAGGATGCGCTGGAGGATTTCGCCGGTTGCGCCGTCATCATCTCGCATGATCGCATGTTCCTCGACCGCCTCGCCACGCACATCCTGGCCTTCGAGGGCGACAGCCACGTGGAATGGTTCGAGGGCAACTTCGAGTCCTACGAGGAAGACAAGAAGCGCCGCCTCGGCGCCGACGCGGTCAACCCTCACCGTGTCAAGTACAAGCCGCTGACGCGGTGATGCGATCACGGGCCGCCGGCGATGTCGGCGGCCTGTTTTTCTAGGGACGGTTAGCCATGACCGACATTCTGCCCCCGGTGCATCTCGGCGAGATCCTTCGCGAGGAGTTCCTCGTGCCACTCAAGATGAGCGCGGGTGCCCTGGCAAAGAGGCTTGGTGTTCCCCGCACCCGCATCGAGCGGCTGGCCTGCGAGCAGACCGGCGTTACCCCCGACACGGCGCTGCGCCTCGGGAAGTTCTTCGACACGACGCCTGAGTTCTGGATGACCTTGCAGGCGAGCTATGACCTCAAGGTTCACGCCGCCTCACTCGTGACAGATCTTGCCGCTATCCGCAGGTATGAAGCGGCTTGACTGCGTTCGTGCTTGCGCTCGATCCGAGCAAGGAAGTTGCTCCCATGGCCGACTGGTCGCCTGAAACCTACCTGAAGTTCGAGGACGAGAGGACGCGGCCGGCGCGCGATCTCGTCAACGCCGTTCCACTCGCCAATCCGTCCTTCGTGGTCGACATCGGCTGCGGGCCGGGCAACTCCACCGAACTCCTGGTCGAATGCTTTCCGGCGGCGCGGCATCTTGGCATCGACACCTCGCCGGCCATGCTCGACAAGGCGCGGGCGCGCCTGCCGAACGTCGAGTTCAGGCTGGCCGACGCCGCCACCTTCAAGCCGGATGCGCCGCCCGATCTCATCTTTGCCAATGCCGTGTTCCAGTGGCTGCCCGGCCATCTCGGCCTGTTCGTCCATCTGATGGACGAGCTGGCGCCCGGCGGCGTGCTCGCGGTGCAGATGCCCGACAACATCGCCGAGCCCTCGCATGCGCTGATGCGCGAGGTGGCCGCTTCCGGTCGCTGGGCCGACAAGCTCAGGGACGCGGCCCGCGCGCCGCTGCCGCCGGTCCGGGCCTATTACGAGGCCTTGAGGCCGCACTGCCGCCGGCTCGACATCTGGCACAGCATCTACAACCACCCGCTGGCCGACGCGGCGGCGGTGGTGGAGTGGGTGCGCTCGACCGGCCTCAAGCCCTTCCTCGATCCGCTCGACGAGGGCGAGCGGGCCGATTTCCTCGCCGCCTACACCGAGAAGGTGGCCGAGGCCTATCCGCCGCTGAAGGATGGCGGCGTGCTTCTGAGATTTCCAAGACTGTTCATCGTTGCGACGAGGTAGACCATGGCCGACACCGTTACCCTCACCATCAGCCGGGACGAGGCCATCGTGCTGCACGAGTGGCTGGCCCGCGTCGTCGACGACGAGAATGCCGAGGGCATCCAGGAGACGCTGGAGGACGACGCCGAGGTGTGGTCGCTCGACGCCGTGCTGATCCTCCTGGAGCAGGCGCTCGACGAGCCGCTCAGCGAGAACTTCGAGAAAATCCTGAAGGGCGCCCGCAAGCGCCTGAAGGACGCCAACGGGCCGTGGCCGTGGGATGCGGGCGGCGAAGAACAGGCGCCGTAAGGAGCCGATGCTCAGGGCCAGGGGTAGCCGGCGGTGGCGATCCCCTGCTTGGCGAGCGAGGCGGAGAGGTCGCGGCGCAGGGCGACGATGTCCTCCACCGGAACGGCGCGCAGCCGGTCGACCTCCGCTTCGTCGAGGGGGCGGTAGTCGTCGGGCAGCGACGGCCCGCCGAAGGTCGTCATCACGTAGTTCATGACCTCGGCGATCTCGGCGTTGGTCAGGCTGGCGTTCACCACGCCGGGCACGTGCATCACATAGGTCCGGCCCGCTTCGTCGCGACTGAACGCCCCCACGTAGTTGCGGAAGTCCGGGATGCCGCCCTTCTCGCTGCCGGCCCCGTCCATGCCGTGACAGCCGACGCAGCGCAGGATGAAGTTGGTTCGCGGCTTGCGGTGCGGCGTCTCGGCGATGGCGACGGTGGCGGCGACGAGGCCGGCCACCAGCGCGACGCCGAGAAGGGGCAAAGCGGCGCGGGCGGTCATGGCGTTGCTCCCTTGCGCAGGGCGATCAGCGCCTTGTGTCCGAGCGGCGCGGCGCGGGCGGCGGCGATCATGTCGGGCGTGACGACGAGCTTGGAGCCGGCGAGATCCTGGAGCACGTGGTTGGCGGCTGCCAGCAGTTCCTCGTCGGACAGGTACTCCTGGCTCGGCATGGCGAGGCCATAGTAGCCCTGCCCGCCGGCGGTGATGGTGCCGCTGAGGCCGCCGATCATGACGTTCGCAACGTAATCCGGAGCCTTGTCGCCGAGCCGTTGCCACAGCGCCGGGTCGACCAGCGGCGGCGCCAGGCCGGGCGTTCCCGTGCCGCCGGACTGGTGGCAGGCCGCGCAGACGCTTTCGAACACCTCCGTCCCGTCGGCGGCCAGGGCAGGAGCTGCCACCGCGACAAACGCGGTGGCGATCAACGCGGAAGCGAGGCGCATCCTTGTCCTCATTCGGCCAGCCCCACCAGCACGGCGACGGTGCAGTGATAGCCCACCGACGCATTGGCCATGCACCAGTTGATGTCGTTGTGCAGGCCCATGCGGTAGCCCGGGCGCTCACCCTGGTTGGTGTTGCAGAAGGGCGCATTGTCGCATTCGGTGCGGCCGCAGCAGTCGTTGTAGGAGACGAGATAATCCTTGCCGTCGGCCGGGTTCTTGCAGGTGCCGACCCAGGACACCTTGGAGGCCTCAGACCCCGGCGGACACTGCGTCAGCGTGCCGCCGCAAGAGTTGCACAGGTTGCCGTCGAGGGCGCAGTAGCGCCAGTATTCGCAGGAGAACTCGTCCGCTTCGGCGGCGTTGGCCGGCACTATGCCGAAGGTGCGGTCGAAGGGCAGTACGGGTAGCATGGCGCCGCCGACGATCACGGCGCCCGTTCGGGCCAGAAAGGAGCGGCGACCGGTGCTGAGCGCCATTCGGCGGGCGCTGCCCTCGGTCATCTTGTCCATCCAGCCGGTCAGTTTGTCGATAAGGTTGAACACTTCGAGGCTCCTTTCGGGGTCATCCGCGAGCGGCGGCGGGCTGGTCGAGGTAGGACTGGATCGAGGACACGCCGAGCTCATGTGCGTTGAACAGGCTTTCCAGCTGTTCGCGGCTGTTGATCAGGCCCTTGGAGCGGATCACGCCGTCGGGGCCGATCAGGACGGCGAACGGCAGGCGGGATACGCGATAGGCGAGACCGAGTTCGGTGGAGTTGACGAAGGCGAAGTCCTTGAGGTCGGCGCTGTAGATGAAGCGGCGCAGCTTGGCTTCCTCGCTGTCGGAGGCCAGCACCACGTCGATGGTGGTTTCCGACTGGCGCACCGACTTGAGCATCGGCAGCAGCTTCTTGCAGATCGGGCAGGTCGACGACAGGAAGAAGACCAGCGTGGCCTTGCCCTGGCGCGGGCCGATGGACACCTGACCGCCGTTGAGGCTGGGTAGCTGGAACAGCGGCGAGGCCTGGCCGACCTGCGGGCCGGAGTCGTTGACGAGCGCGCCCATCGGGGCGATGCGTTCGAACAGGACGCCGACCTGACGGGCGAGGGCGAAGAGCGCGACGATCAGGGCGACGACAACCACCCAGAGAAGCGCGACGGCGAAAATGAGAGCGTTCATGCTGCTTCGTGTCCTTGTCAGTACTGGGGCCACTATCGGGATCAGTGCCGGGCCTTGAGGTAGGAAGCGTTGGCGATCATCTGCTCGGCCAGCAGGAAGCCGATGAACAGCGTGGCGCCGCCGGCAATCGCCGTGAAGGCTTCCGCCACGCCCAGTCCCTCGCCGGGGCCGACGAGGCCGAGAAGCGCCATCGCCGCGAGCGCCCCGTTGCGCATCAGGGTTGCCCCGTTGATGGGCTGAACCGGGCCGCCGCAGCCGCATTCCACGTAGGTGCGGCCACGACGGATGTTGATCGCCATGGCGCCGGCATAGAGCGCCAAGAGCGCGGCGCCGGCCAGAAGCCCGAAGGGGCGGGTGATCGGTGCGACCAGCGAGGCGGCAATGGCGGTTTCGACGAGTGCCAGCGCCAGGGCGATCGCCTTGGACCAGGCGCGAGGGGCAAGCTGGTAGTCCTCGACGAAGCCCGAGAAGGCCGTGAGATCGAACAGCTTGTGTACGCTGGCGCGGGCGTAGAGGATCGCCGTGAAGGCCGTGGCCATGCCAGCCACGAGGGAGGGCCAGGAGCTTTCCATCATTCCACCAGATCGAGGGTGAGGGGGAACCCGGTCAGGGCGGCTTCGCCGGCGGGCTTCAGGGCGTAGCCCGCGGCCGGATCGGTCTCGAAGCGGAGAAGCTTGCCCACTTCGGTGGAGCCGAAGACCACCGGTTTGTCGGATTTCGAGGCGACCAGCGAGGCGACGTCCTCGACCTCGGTGCGGGACAGCACCTTCTTGGCCTTGAGGTCGTAGGCCCAGATCTCCTTGGCCACGGACTTGTGGCTGCCGTCCTTGGCGTCCGGATGCATCTGGATGAACAGCACGCCGGCCTTGGGGGCGACGCTCATCAGCTGATAGCCGCCCGGCGCCCAGCCGCCTTCCACACCGGCGGTCAGGTCCGTCGTGTCGAGCTTGGCGACCGTGTCTCCGCTCGGGTCGAGCTTGTAGAGCATGCCTTTGTAGGAGACGAAGTAGAGGGCGCCGTCGTAGGTTTCGTCCTCGACGAAGATGGGGTCGGCGTCGGGGTCGAAGATCGGCTCCGAGGCTGCGGCCGAGGCGTTCTTGCCGTCATCGGAGATCGTCACGGTGGAGAAGGTGCCGTCGCCGCAGATGGTGGCGAAGCCGCTTTTGGCCGGCAGCGGATAGATCCCCCAGCAGCCCGGCGTCGGAACCTCCTGCAAGGTGGCGCCGGTGGCCGCGTCGGCGACCGTGACGGAGGAGGCCGGCGTGGCGTTCTGGACGAAGACCAGTTTGCCGTCGCTCGAAAGGCGCAGCAGGACCGAGTAGCCGAGGGCCATGGCCGCCTTGGGCGGCAGGATGGCCTCGCCCTTGATGGTCAGCGTGTCGACGTCGAAGGTTTGCAGCGCCTGCTCGTTCGGGCCGTAGACGATGCGCTTGAGATAGGATGATTGCGCCCAGGCCGTCTTGCCGTCGGGGGCGAGCAGCATCTGCCCCATGGAGCCGGTCGGCATCAGGCCCTTCAGCTTGAGGCTGTCCTGGGCGAAGACGGCGATCGACCCGGCCCCCTTCCATTCCCCCTGGTAGACGAAGACATTCGGGCCGGGGTCGATCGCCTCCTTCACGGTCACCTGTTCCGGCTTGAAGGCGTCTTCCGCGAAGGCGGCTGGCGTGGCGGCGAGGAGTGCGCCAAGAGTGACATGCGTCAGTTTCAACACGGCAGGTCTCCATAGTGGGTTTACCTGACCGTAAAACTGACTAGGCCGCGCAAGCTATCCAGTTTCGAAACAGCAACTGCCCAGAAAATGAACATGCCTTCCGATCGTTCACATGGCAGCTTTGGCCGTGTCCTTTCGCGGGGGGCAACATGGCAGGCGGGCGCCACGAACTCATCCAACGACAGTTTTCCGATGGCTCCGAACAGGAGGGCGCCCTCGACGGCTGGACGCAGCGCTATGCGCAGATGGGACCCGGCCGCTATCACGGCGAGGTCCGCCGGCTGAGCATCGGCAACGTCAAGGTGACACGCGAGACCATCAGCGTGGCGGTGGAGCAGCGCACCACGCCCCCGGCCGGGCGCTCCGTGTTCGTCCAGTCGCTGAGGCAGTCGGACGCGTGGCGAATGAACGCCGAGGCGATCACGCCGGAAAGCTCCTGCTTCCTCGCCGGCGGCGAGGAGTTTCACGCCGCCATGCCGGCCGGCTGCGACATCATCTTCGTCGAGTACGACGAGCCGCTGGGCGAGGCTGAGGGTTCGGGCGTCCGGCCAGCCAGCCAGATCTCGACGGGCCTTGAGACCTATGCCATCGCCAGCTGGCTTCTGTCGCTTCTGATGACGTTTCCCGAGGCCGGCGCCGGCATGAGCGAGATGGCGTCCTTCCTGCCGGCCATGATCACCGATCGGCTTTCCTACCTGCGCGGTCTCCGGCCGGGACGGCGGCAGGGCGCCTCTCCCTCGCAGACCGACTGGGCGGTGTTTCGTCTGGTCAGGGATCATTTCGACGCCGCGGGGCGCGATCCGTTGTCGGTGGCCGAGGTCTGCCGCCGGATCGACCTGCCCGAGCAGGTGGTTCGCCAGGCCTTCATCAACACGGTGGGGCGTGGGCCCGGCAGCTGGATGCGCGACCAGCGGCTCAACGGAGCACGACGCGACCTCCTCGATCGCGACAACCGGGCCTCGGTGTCCGAAGTCGCCGTGCGCTGGGGGTTCTGGCACCTCGGTCGCTTCTCGCACTACTACAACGACCTGTTCGGCGAGTTGCCGTCGCAGACCGCGATGCGCCTTGCTCCCGAGCGCATGCGGCGGCCCGGCATCGATGTTTAGCCGCGCGGCTCCGGTTCTCGTTCGCCTCACTCCAGCGCGTTCTCGGGCGAGTTTCTAAACCGCAGGTGGCGAAGGAGCGTTGCCGGGAATCCTCAGCCTCCGTTTCTCCACTATCGTAAAGCCCCGATAAGTCTTTCCACTCATGTGCGCGCTTTGACGGCTAGCCATAGTGCCGCCGCCCCGATCCGGCTGCGTTCCGGTCGTGGCCGCGCGGCGGAAACCCGGCCTTGGGGGGCTAGGACCTTTCGTCGGCTGGGTCTGGCTTGTTGCGTGGAGGGCACCATGACACCGACGGTCCTGATTACGGGGGCAAGCCGAGGCGTCGGCCTGGAGCTCGTCCGCCAGTATCTCCAGCGCGGGGCGCGCGTGCTCGCCATCCACCGGCCCGGCCCGGTTCCGGAGGCGCTGGCGTCGCTCTACGCCGACCATGCCGACCACATGCGGCTGATCTCCCTCGACGTTCGCGCGGCCAGCGCCGTGGTCAATCTGGCGGCGCGGCTGTCGGAGCGGATCGACATCCTCATCAACAACACCGGCATGCTGCTGGGAACGGGTGTCTCGCCCTCCGGCAACCTCGTCGGCGGTACATTTCGCGCCTCCTTGCAGGTCAACGCCACCGGGCCTCTGTTCGTGGCGCAGGCGGCGCTGTCCAACATGACGCGCGGTGGCAAGATCGCCACCATCCTGCCGATCGGCGACGTTCGCAGTCTCGACCTGCTCGACGCGGATGCCCGGCAGGCGGCCAAGGCGGCGGTGGTCAAGGTGATGCAGTCGCTCGCCCACGACCTCAAGCCGGCCGGCGTCTCGGTGGCGCTGATCCATCCCGGCGCGGTCGGCACGGGGCCGGACGGCGAGGAGGCCCAGGTCAGCCTTGCCGAAAGCGCGCGCGGCATCGTCGGCGTGATCGACGCGTTGACGCTGGAAACGACCGGCCAGTTCTTCGGTTTCGACGGCGGTTCGGCCGAGGACTGAGCGGTTTTTCGGCCCATCGCATTTCCGTAAAATTCTAGACATTTCGTGAAAGCGATATCCATTTGTAGGCGGTAGCTTGCACCACATGCTTTCTGTTGGTGGTGCCGGAATGCTCGAAACGAATTTGGTCGACTTCAAGAGTCTCGCGCTCGATCCATCTCCGGATCGCAAGAACGAATTGCTCAAGGGTGTCTCGTCGCTGTTCGCCTTTACGTCCGAACGCTGCACGCTCGAGCAGATCGAAATCTACGACGACGTCATTACCCGCCTGTCGGAAATGGTGGAGATCGAGGCGCGCATCTTCGCCGCCGAGAAGATCGCCCCGTTGCGCCGGGCGCCGGAACGAGCCGTCCGCACCTTTGCCAGGGACGACGAGGCCGCCGTGGCCTCGCCGGTTCTGAAGCAGTCGCCGGTGCTCAACGATCACGATCTCGTCGCCATCGCCGAGGAGAAGGGCCCCGATCACCTGAAGGCGATCGCCCAGCGCTCGGTCCTTAGCGAGCGGGTGGCCGACATCGTCGTCAGCCGTGGCGACGTCGAAGTCCGCCGCCTCGTTGCCGGCAACTATGGCGCCCGCCTCAGCGAAATCGCCCTTGCCTGCATCGTGCAGCAGGCGCTCTCCGACCCCCGCACCGCCGAAATCCTCGGGCGTCGCCCCGACACGCCGGACGCCATCATCTCGCAGGTGATCGGCAAGGCGGTCGATCAGGTGCGCTCGACGGTGATGGGCGAGCGCAACGACGACCTCGAAGCCAACCTTGCCGAAGCCGCGCGTCTTGCCGAGGCGCGGCTGTCCAACTCCTACTGGCTCGGCCTTTACGATTTCGAATCGGCCTGGGAGCGCATCCGCCAGCAGGGCGGCGAGCGCATCGTCTCCGAGGAGCTGCTCTGCCAGTATGCCGTCGAAGACCGCTTCGCCGACGTGGTCGCCACCTTCGCGCTGCTCACCGATCTCGACATCGAGGAAGCCAAGCACTGGCTGGTGCGCGTCGACACCGAACCCTTCGTGGTCATGGCGCGCGCCCTCGGCCTGCGCTTCGGCACCGTGCAGGAAATGCTGAAGTGCGGCCCGTGGAAGCACCGGCTCGACAACTGGCAGCGCAACGACGCGCTCACCCAGTTCCAGCAGATCGACCCACGCGTCGCCCGCGCGCGCATCACCGCCTCGCGCGGTATCCGCAGCATCGGCTGAGCCCGACACCGACACCCCAGCAGTTAGCCATCGCGGCGGTCCACCGGAAAACCGGTTGGGCCGCCGCTCTGTTTTAGGGCTCTGTTCGATCTGGCTTTTCCAGCTCAGGCGGGTTTCGACCTGACCGGACGACGTCCGGTCGGGCGCTTCCGCTCGGATGATGCTCCGGCCTTGCGCGGCGTCTTCGCGGGGCAGTATCCTTTCCGCTTTATTTCGATGGTTGTAGGAAGTGCCGTCGAAGTTGTACTGAAGTAACTTCGTATACATTACTGCCAACGTGGTCAATGCATGAAATGCACGTTAACTTTTGTTCTGTAGTGTCTTTACCAAGATAAGTTGAACTGCGACTGCGTGTGCTGGTTTTACACATGCTGTCTACTAAACGGGAAGGTGTTTTCGCATGTGGCCGTTTTCCGATCGTTCTTCTGCGGTTCTCGATTCGCTTGGGCGGTCCCAGGCGGTCATCGAGTTTGAGCCGAGCGGCAAGATCATCACCGCCAACGCTCACTTCCTGAAGGCGCTGGGTTACGATCTCGCCGAGATCGTCGGCCGGCATCATTCGATGTTCGTCGATCCCGCCGAGGCGAGGACGGATGCCTACGCGGCCTTCTGGAAGAGCCTCGCAGAGGGCCAGTATCGATCGGCCGAGTTCAAGCGGATCGCCAAGGGCGGGCGTGAAATCTGGATCCAGGCGACCTACAACCCGGTGCTCGACCGGTCGGGCAAGGTCGTGCGCGTCGTCAAGTTCGCCACCGACGTGACCGAGCGCAAGCTCGCCGACGCCGACGTGCACGGCCAGATCGCCGCCATCAACCGCGCCCAGGCGGTCATCTCCTTCGAGCCGGATGGAGCGGTGATCGATGCCAACGACAACTTCCTGAACACCCTCGGCTATCGGCGGGAAGAGATCGTCGGTCGGCACCACTCCATGTTCGTACCGGCCGAGGAGCGCGACACTCCCGCCTATCGGGCCTTCTGGGACGATCTCCGGGCCGGAAAGTTCAAGTCCGACGAGTTCCGCCGCATCGGCAAGAACGGCGAGGACGTCTACATCCAGGCGACCTACAATCCGATCTTCGATCAGGCCGGTCGCCTCATCAAGGTGACCAAGTTCGCCACCGACATCACCGAGGCGGTCAAGCGCCGAAAGGCCCGCCAGGCGGCGCAGGTCGACATCACCCGCGATCTCGACGAAGTGGCCGGCATGGTTGCGCGCTCCAACGTCGCGGCCGAAACCGCCAACGGCATCGCCGAAACCACCGCCTCCAACGTGCAGGCGGTCGCCGCCGGCGCCGAGGAACTGGCGGCGTCCGTCTCCGAGATCAGCCGGCAGCTGGGCGTCGCCCTGTCGGTGTCGGAAGAAGCGGTGAAGCAGGCGGAAACCGCCACCAAGGTGGTGTCCGGCCTAGCGTCGGCCGCCCAGAAGATCGACCAGGTGGTGGAGCTGATCAACACCATCGCCGGGCAGACCAACCTCCTGGCGCTGAACGCCACCATCGAGGCGGCGCGGGCCGGCGAAATGGGCAAGGGGTTCGCCGTCGTCGCCTCCGAGGTGAAGCAGCTCGCCGCCCAGACGTCGAAGGCCACCGACGAGATCGCGGCGGAGATCGCCGGCGTTCAGTCGATCACCTCGGAAGCGGTGTCGACCATCGCCGGGATATCCGCGACCATCACCCGCATCAACGGCGTGTCCTCGTCGATCGCCACGGCCGTCGAGCAGCAGGCCGCCGTCACGCAGGACATGTCGGGCAACATGCAGACGGCGGCGCGCGGCGTCGAAAGCATCGCCTCTTCGCTCGGCGAGATCTCCGGCTCGGTGCGGACGATCAACACCGCCACCGAAAACCTCCAGCGGGCGGCCCTGGCCATCGCCTGACGAGGGGGTATCTATCCGTCCTGTGAGATCAGGACGTCGGCCGGCACGCTGCCGCTCAGAACCGTGTCGGCGTTGGGAAGGTCGTTGGTCTCCGTCCTTGCAATGGCGTCTTTCGGCTGGAAACCGTGATCGAGCCACCGCGCGATCAGGCGCTCGCGCAGTGTTTCCTTGTTCGCGACGAGCATGATGGTGAGGTCGAAGAAGGGGCGGAGCCGCGACCAGGGCGGAGCGTCGAGCAGGAGATAGTTGCCCTCGACGATCAGGAACCGCGTATTCGAGACGATCAGCCGCGCCGACGCTCGTGAGAGTTCAAGTGCGCGGTCGAAAACCGGGATCGCGATGGCATCCTCAGTGTTCGATTGCAACCGCTCCATGAGGTTGGCCAGGCCGCCCACGTCGAAGGTGGCCGGCGAGCCCTTACGTGGCAGCAGGCCGCGAGCTGCCAGCACCTCGTTGTCGAAGTGAAAGCCATCCATGGGCACCACCGCCGCGCCGCCATGCCCTTCGAGGGCATCGGCGAGGCGCGTGGCCAGGGTCGACTTGCCCACGCCGGGAGGACCGGCGAGGGCGATGATGACACGCTTGCCTGGAAGCGCATTGGCACGAGCCACCATGTCGGCGACCCACGATTGACTTGAGGTCATGGACATCTCGCGGATCAATTGTCGGCATGCAGGAGGCTGTGTCCCGCCGCGGCGTCGAAGATGTGCATGGCCTCGGCCTCATAGGCGAACGACACCTTGTCGCCTTCTTTCGGGCGGTGGCGCGCCGGCAGAAAGGCGCTGATCCGCTCGGCTCCAAGTGGAAAGCTGACCAGCACCTGGTCGCCATGGAACTCGACCATATCGACCGTGCCCGAGAGTGCATGCGCCGTCGCGGCGTCGCTTGTCCGGCTGAGGTCGGCCGGTCGCAGGCCGAAGACGACCTTCTGCCCCTCGGCGAGCCGATAGCGGCCGGGCGTGACGGGCAGGCTGAAGCCCTGTCCATCGAGCCGGGTGCCGTTCTCCCCAACGGTGGCGGGCAGGAGGTTCATGGCCGGCGTGCCGATGAAGCCGGCGACGAACAGACTGGCGGGACGGGCGTAGATCTCTTCCGGCGTACCGACTTGCTCGATCCGTCCCGCGTTGAGAAGGACGATCCGGTCGGCGAGCGTCATCGCTTCCATCTGATCATGCGTCACGTAGACGGTGGTGGTCTTGAGATTCTTGTGCAGCCGGGCGATCTCCAGGCGCATCTGCGCCCTGAGCTTCGCATCTAGGTTGCTGAGCGGCTCGTCGAACAGGAAGACTTCCGGTGTCTTGATCATCGCGCGGGCGATGGCCACGCGCTGCTGCTGACCACCGGAAAGCTCCGACGGCTTGTTGCCGATCACCGGCTTCAGGCCGAGCATGTCCACCACTTCGCCGACGCGGCGGTCAATCTCCACGGCGGAGACGCCGAGCCGCCTGAGGCCGAAGGCGATGTTGTCGTAGATGGTCATGTGCGGGTAAAGCGCATAGTTCTGGAAGACCATGGCGATGCCGCGATCGCGCGGTTCAAGGTCGTTGACGATCTTGCCATTGATCGAGACCTCCCCGCCGGTGATCGCCTCGAGACCGGCAATCATCCTGAGGATCGTCGACTTTCCGCAGCCCGACGGGCCGAGGAAGACGATGAACTCGTGTTCGGCGACGCGAAGGTCGAAGTTCGGTATGACTTCGTGCGCGCCATACTTCTTGTTGACGCCGTGACAGACGATTTCAGCCATTGCTGTCTCCCTGGGCGACGACGATCTGCAGCTTGATGTCGGCTGGCAGCGCCTTGGCGGCCCGCTCGAAGGCGGCGACGCCTTCGCTGAAGGGGAAGGTGGCGGAGATGAGCGGCTTGAGGTCTACCTTGCCGGATGCGATTTGCGCCAGGGCGCGATCGTAGACGTTGGCGTAGCGAAACACCGTCTCGATCCGGACTTCGCGGGCGATGGCGTTGTTGACGTTGAAGGGTACGACGTCGGCGGGCAGGCCGACCAGCACGATGGCGCCGCCGGGGCGGACCACGCGCAGGATGTCGTCGTAGACGCGGGCATTGCCGCTCGCCTCGAAGACGACGTCGGCGCCCCAGTTGCCGGTGGCCTCGTTGACGGCGTCGGCGAGCGGCGTCTTGCTGACATCCACTGGGACGATGCCGGGATATTGCGCGGCGATCTTCAACTTCTCGCTGCTGATGTCGGACACCAGGACCTTGCTGCAGCCGCCGGCCAGGGCGGCCAGCGCGATCATGATGCCGATGGTGCCGCAGCCGGTAACGACGGCGACGTCGCCCGGCACGATGCCGGCGCGTTTGGCCGCCTGCATGCCGATGGCGAAGGGTTCCACCAGCGCCCCTTCGGCGAAGCTGACGTTGTCGGGCATGCGGTAGGTGAAGGCGGCGGGGTGGACGATGAGCGGCGTCAGGATGCCGTGCACCGGCGGCGTCGCCCAGAACACCACGGCGGGATCGACGTTGTAGATGCCGAGCTTGGAGGCGCGCGAGGTCAGGTCGGGTACGCCGGGCTCCATGCAGACGCGGTCGCCAACCTTGAGGTTGGTCACGGCGCTGCCGACCTCGACGACGGTGCCGGATCCTTCGTGGCCGAGCACCATCGGCTCACGGACGACGTAGTCGCCGATGCCGCCGTGGACGTAGTAGTGAACGTCGCTGCCGCAAACGCCGACGGTGTGGACGGCGATCTTGACGTCGTCGGGGCCGACGGTGAGAGGCAGGTCGATGTCGCGAAGGGCCAGCTTCCTTGTGTGCTCCAGAACGAGAGCCTGCATTTTCTTCTCCTAGCGATTTGGGTTTTTCGAGAACAGTGCGTTCAGGAAGCTGCTCAGAAGTCCCAGAAGCAGGACCGGCGGCAGCGACAGCAGGATCACCGCGGCGTTCAGGATGCCCCAGGGCACGTTCATGCCGAGCTGCGACATCTCCGAGGCGACGATAGGCATCGTCTTTGCCTCGCTCGTGGTCAGCATCAGAGCGATCAGGAACTCGTTCCAGATCAGCACGAAGCTGAAGGCAAGCGCGCCGATGAGGGCTCGTGAGGCCACCGGCAACGCGACGCGGAAGAACACCGCGTAGGCGCCGTAGCCATCCACCCGAGCCGCTTCCTCGATCTCCTTGGGCACGCGCTGGAACCCAGGAATGGCGAGCCAGATGGTGATGGAGATCGTCATCAGCGAGTAGGTGATGATGAGCGACAGCCGGCTGTCATAGAGGCCGAGGTTGAGCCAGATCACCATCAGCGGAATGGCGGTCGCCACCGGCGGCAGGAAGCGGAGGGACAGGACGAAGAACTGAATCTCCTCGGTCCAGCGGCTCGGATAGCGGGCGACGGCATAGGCCGCCGGCAGGCCGAGCACCAGTCCGATCACGACGGAGGCGCAGCTTACCACCACCGAGTTGATCAGCGCCTGCAGCACGCTCTGGCGGCTCAGGACGTAGATGATGTTGTCGAGCGTTGGGGCGAAGAACAGCCGCGGCACGGGGGTCAGCAGATCGACCGTCTGCTTGAAGGCGCCAAGTACCGTCCACAACAGCGGAAAGAGAACGAGCGCGGCCATCAGCCAGAGGACTGTCTTGGCGAGGATGCGGGAGAGCGTCATGACTTGAGCCTCTTCCAGACGACTGTGAAGATCACGACGGTCGCCACCATCATGATGACGGCCATGCTCGATGCGTAGGAAATCTTGCCAGCTTCAATGAAGCCTTGCGAGAAGGCGTACATGTCGAGCGTCTCGGTGCTGGTCCCCGGACCGCCACGGGTCATGACGTAGATGAGATCGAACGAGCGTAGAGACTCGATCATCTTGACGAACATCAGGCTGACGAGCGGCACGCGCAGCATCGGCAGCGTGATGTAGACGTGGATCTGCCAGGGCTTGGCGTAGTCTAGGCGGGCGGCCTCGAGCGGCTGCTGCGGCAGGATCTCGATCAGTTTCAGCACGATGACGGCGAAGAAGAAGCCCCACTGCCACAGGTCGACGAAGGCGACCGCGAACAGCGCCTGGGTTGGGCTCGACAGCATGTCGAGCGGCTGGCCGGTGATCAGCCGGTAGGGGTAGGTGATGATGCCGTAGAGCGGGTGGAAGGCGAACTTCCAGACGAAGGCGGCACAGACGCGCGGCAGCAGCACGGGGATCAGGAAAATCAGCGACAGCGCGTTCCTGAGCTTGGGGCCGGCCGCTTCGAACATCAGGACGCCGAGGCCGATCGCCGCGATCATCGTGGCGCTGACGGTGATCAGCTCCCACTTCACCGAGACCCACAGCGCGTTGACGAAGCGCGAGTCGCCAAACAGCAACAGGTAGTTCTTCAGGCCGACGAAGTGACTGTCGGGCGAACTCAGCGTCCGGTTTTCCAGTGAGACGCCAATGGCATAGAACATCGGAACGAAGGCGAGCACGACGAGGATCGCCATCGTCGGTACCAGGAAGACGTAGGGCAACGACTGCCTTTGTTGCATCTTGGTCTCCGAAAGGTTGTCGGAAGGGTGATCGCAACCCCGAGGGCGGGGCTGCGACCGTTCAGGCGGATGGCTTCGAGAGACGTCAGTCGCTGGCGAACTGCTTGGCGAACTCGTCGAGCTCGTCGAGGGCGCCCTTGACGTCGGTGCGCTGACCGGTGATCAGCTCCTCCAGAAGGATGCCCCACTTGTTTCCGAGCTCGGGCCAGTGCGCGTTCTGCCAGAAGTTGACCGCCGTCTTGGGGGCGGTGGCGGCCAGGGCCTCCGGCAGCGCCGTGCCGTACTTCTCGGAGAACAGCGCGCTCTCGACGATGCTCTTGCGGTTGACCTCGCCGACGTCGCCCGCCTCGAGGCGCTTCATCTCGACCTCCTTGGAGGTCGCCCAGGCCACGAACAGGCCGGCGCAGTCCCGCGCTTCCTTGTCGGGGTTGCCCTTGGCGCCGATGGCGAAGCCGTGGGCGAAGCCGCCGCCGGGCATCGGGGACGGAGGCGGCAGGAAGGCCACCTTGTCGGTCACGCTCGACTTGGCGGGGTCGATGGTTATCGCCGCGAGGGGCGCCGACTCGATGATGATGGCGACCTGCCCGGACAGGAAGGCGCCAGTGGCTTCGTCCCAGCTGCCGGTCTGCGTACCGGGCGAGGAATACTTGAACAGGTCGAGGTAGATGTTGGTGGCGTCGACGGCGGCCTGGCTGTCGAAGGCGGGCTTGCCGTTGTCGAACCACTGGCCGCCTTCGGCCTTGAAATAGGGCATCCAGCGCCAGACGTTGTCGCCGGAACCGCGCTTGCCGCGCAGCGCGATGCCGTAGACGCCCTTGGCCGGGTCGGTGAGCTTGGGCACGGCGGCGCGCAGTTCGTCGAGCGTCGTCGGCGGCTTGATGCCGGCCGCTTCGAGCAGATCCTTGCGGTAGACCATGATGTCGCCACCGCCCTGGATCGGCGCGAACCAGATCTTCCCGTCGTAGGTCGCCGTGGTCTTGCGGCCGTCGTCGAAGTCGTCGAAGTCGAATTCGGCCGGATAGTGGTCGAGCAGGGGAACGAGCCAGCCCGACGAGGCGAACAGCGCCAGATTGGCTTCGTCGACATAGTATACGTTGTAGCGGCCGGTGGTCGACGCGTCGGCTTGCGACTTGGCGCGACGGTCGCCTTCGTTGAGATAGTCGATCTCGAAATCGACGCCGGACAGGGTCTTGAAGTCGGCCTTCTGCTCTTCGAGCATCGTTAGCGCGTCGCGCGGCTGGGCCAGAATTCGAACGTCGGACTTGCAGACCGGGCCGGCGGTCGCGACGCTCGCCGACAGTGCGCCGAAGACGGTCGCCAGCGCGATCGTCCTGATACAGTTGTAGCTCATACCAAGCTCCTCCCTAACCACTGCACCGGGACCTCTTTCCCCCGGGGCATGGTGAAATCTGCCACCTTTCCAATGTGGCAACTAGGCGCCGGCATGCGCGTGATCTATACTATTTTGCGATGGGCCCGAGTGTAGGTGGGCGGAAATCCGCCATTAGTCGGATTGCCGAATCGGAGGCGCAATGACGACGCCGCAAGATAGTGCATACTTCGAGCATATTCAGATTTCGGAGGAACAAAGCTTCCTGTGGCGGCTGGACGATTATCCATGGCAACGCTGCGTGTGGAACTATCACCCGCAGGCGGAAATCCACCTGATCCGCTACTCATCCGGCCTGTGCTTCGTCGGTGACCATATTGGCGACTTCAATGCCGGACAACTGGTGCTGGTCGGCGGAAACTTGCCGCACAACTGGGTGTCGCCGGCGATCGGCGACCGCAAGCTGGTCGGCCGCGACATCGTCATCCAGTTCGATCACGCGCGGTTCGAAGGGGCGGCGGCGGTGCTGCCGGAGCTGAAAGAGGTGAGCGGGTTGTTCAAGCGCGCCGCCTACGGCGTGGAGTTTTTCGGCGAAACCGCAAGGCGCGGCGAGGCGCTAATCGAGGACATGGCGGATCTGTCGGCCGTCGGGCGACTCGGCATCTTCATCGAGCTTCTGTCGCTGATGGCCGAGTCGACCGAGTATCGCACCCTGGCGACGCCGGAGTTCCTCGGCCTGTTCCGCCCGGGCTCTATCGTCGAAATCGAGACGCTGGAGAAGGCGCTCGCTTTCATTCACGAGACCTATCTCGAGCGGTCGTCTCTGTCGGATGTCGCCGCGCTGGTCGGAATGTCCGACAGCGCGTTCTCCCGCTTCTTCAAGAAGCACACCGGCAACACCTATTCCAACCACGTCATTTCCCTGCGCCTTCTTATGGCGCGCAAGCTTCTGACGGAAACGGAGCGACCTATCACCGATATCTGCTACGAGACTGGGTTCAGCAACATATCCAACTTCAACAGGGCGTTTCTCCAGCGGATCGGCATGACGCCGTCGCGCTATCGCCGGGCGTCCCGGTCGCGAAGCCTCAAGGGGCACACGGGCGGGAGCTCGGCCGGCGCTCGCCTGGAAGAACGCGCGCCGTAGTTCTCTCTCATCACCAGATCCGGCCGCGCGCGACGACTTGCGCCGCGCGGGGCGTCGGCTCCTCGGCCGAATAGAGGTAGACCTCGTCGACCATGTTGGTCACCACGCAGGCGTGGTTGGGGACGATGCGCAGGCGGTCGCCGACCTTGAGGCCGGTCGGACCGGTGCTGACCATGCGGCCGTGCTCCTCCGACAGTTGGTCGATGGCGAGGTCGTCGCGGCCGAGCACGTGACCGTAGCCGGTGAGGCCGAACAGATCCGAGGTGAGCGTCTTCGAGCCGGCGTCGATGATGGCGCGGTCGTCGGCGGGCACCGAGACCACCGTGGCGAGCACGGTGAGGGCGCAGTCGTCCCAGCCGCAGGCGCCGCGCATGACCAGCGAGCGATCGTTATAGACATAGGTGCCGGGGCGATACTCGGTGACGACGGGCGCCTCGGCCGCGCGCATCATGGTCGGCGTGCCGCCGGAGGTGATCACCGGCACGGTGAGGCCGTCAGCCTCGATCAGCGCCTTGGCTTCGCTCATGAAAGCTTGCACGGCGGCTTCGCCGCCGGCTGGCGGGTAGGTCATCAGGCCACCGAAGACGAGGCCGGGCGCCGCCGCGATCTTCCTTGCCAGCGCCGCCGCGTCCTCTGGCGCGCCGACGCCGCAGCGGTTGGCGCCGGTGTCGCATTCGACGAGCGTCGCGAGCGGCGATGCCTCGCCCGCGAAGGCGGCCGACAGGCCATCCACCACATCGGCGCTGTCGGCGACGACCGACAGCCGAACCTTCCGGGCCAGCGCCACGAGGCGGGCGAGCTTCTTCGCACCGACGATGTTGTAGGTGATCAGCACGTCGGTGACGGCGGGGCTTCCGGCCACCATCGCTTCGGCCTCGGACACCTTCTGGCAGGTGATGCCGATGGCGCCGGCCGCGAGCTGCATGTCGGTGACGAGCGGCAGCTTGTGGGTCTTGATATGCGGCCGGACCTTGAAGCCGCTCGCGTCGGCATAGGCCTGGAAGCGCCGGATGTTGGCGCGGACGAGATCCATGTCGATCACGACGCTGGGCGTGTCGAGGCTTTCGGCAAAGGTTTCCATCTGGGGCGTTCCGATCCTGGCCGGGTGCGAGTTCGCTCAATGCGCTCCGGCCAGCTTACACGCAAGAGCCGGCGTGAAAACCCGCCAAGGCAGGCCTTCGTGCGCCGGCTCCCGCTCGGTTACGACCGGTAGATAACCTCGACCATGGCGACGCCGGTCACCTCCGGCACGGTGAAGCAGACGCGTCCATAGGCCTCCGTGAAGGGGAGGGGCGCGCCGTCGGGGACGAGGCGCACCGCTTCGACGGGGGCGTCGACCTTCAGCGACACGGCGATGTCCTTTAGCGTCACGAGATCCTGGATCGGCTGGATGTTGCTGTCCCAGAGATAGCCGCGCAGGGCCGGCGTCGCGTGCATGAGATAGATGACGTCGCGGTGGCGTTTGGGTTGCCGGCGCACGGTCGCCCGGCCGGCCCTTGGCAGACCGGTGGTGATCATCCGCTCGCCGCCGAGGGCGTCGACGATGGCGCGCTCGACCATTTCCAGCAGGCGCACGGCGCCGACCTCGGTGTAGACGCGGAACACCGGGTGGGCGAGGTAGGTGACGGCGCCCTTGCGGCTGCCGCCATCGTAGCCGCTGGGGTCGGGCCGGCGCGGCACGTTGATGTGGCCGGAGAAGTGCTTCGGCGTCCTGTCGAAATAGGGCTCGTAGACAGCGCCGAGCGATTCCCCATCGGTGACCTTGATGCGCTCGGACGGGGCGTACATGAAGTTCGGCTCGTCGATGCCGTCGGGCCGCCATTCGGGACTCGGCAGCAGGTAGTCGCCGCCGGCCATGGGCGAGGTGCCCTCCCAGCTGGCGCCGACGTCGAGCACGAAGCCTGTCGCGCCGAGACCGCTTCGCCCGGTGAGCAGCAGGCGGCCGCCGCCGGCGACATAACGCTCCAGCTTCGCCTTGAGGGTGGGGCCGACCGGCACGGCGTCCGGCAGGATGATCAGGCGATAGGGCGCGAGATCGCTTTCGAGATCGAGCACGTCGAAGGTGAGGCCCGCTTCCAAGAGGATGCGCGTCGCGCCGTCGTCGCTGGCGTGCTTCTGGGCCGGCGCCTCGATGCTGGTGGCGTCGAGCGTCGCCGCTTCCAGCGATATGAGGCCGATCTCGGCGCGGTTGACGCTGCCCTCGGCCCACGCTTCCCGCTTCTCCACCCAGTCGTAGGCGGCGCCGATGATCGACATGGTCGAGGGATCGACGAGGCCAGTCGGGTGCAGGTGGTCGCCGATCGAGCAGCGGGCGCCATGGGCCAGCATGGCCCCGCATTCGTAGACCAGCGCCTCCGGCCGCTTGTAGCCGCCGATCTCGCCCCAGGTGAAATGGAACTTGCCGGTCATGCCCAGGAAGGGGATGCCGAGCGGGTCGACATAGCGGGCGCTGACGGGGAAGTGGTCGTAGCCCCAACCGGCCGTCGGCAGCGATTCCAGTTCGAGGTGGCTGTAATACTTGGCGATGTGCTCGCGGTTGCCGCGCCGGATGTGGCCGGAGTTGAAGAACAGCGGCATGCCCGGCGCGCGGGCGCGCACGGTGTCCTTGACCTTGCGATAGAAGCCGTCGAGCGCCTCGGCGCCGAAGATGGTGCGGTCGCCGACCGACGTCCAGTCGAGGCCGCGCGCCTCCATCGCCGCCTTGGCGTAGGGCGAGATCGACGGCAGCTGGCTGCAGATGTCGATGAAGATGCCGTCGCCGTCGGGATAGTGCTCCAGCACCTCGTCGATCTGCGCGGCGAGATAGTCGAGATAGGGCGAGGCGAAGTCGAGGTAGGCCCAGCCGGTGGGATCGTTGCGCGATTGCGGCAGGTGGCCGTCGGGCGTGACGATGCGCCAGTCGGCGTGGGTGAAGGCGGCGTGCTCGTCCCAGGCGGCCGAGAGATAGATCGGGGCTGCGATGCCCTCGCCGTGCAGTGCGTCGAGCTCAGCGCGCAACAGGTCGAAGCCGAGGCCGGGGTGCATCCGGCCCACCTTGGTCGGGTGGTAGGACAGGCCGTGATGGCACTTGGAGAAGATCGTCACGGAATCGACGTGGGCCGCCTTGAAGGCGCGGGCGAAGTCGCGCGCGTCGAAGCGGGAGCCGATGCCCTCGATCAGGCCGGAGGTGTGGAAGTCGAGATGAACTTGGCGAAAGCGCATGATGGGGGCAGTCACTTGTGATGGATGGGGGAGGCGTCGTGCAGCGTGGCGCCGTCGGCGGCGAAGACCACGAAGGCCGAACGGTTGGCCCTCAGTTCGATGTGCTGGCCGAGCCGCTTGTCGGACTGGCTCGGAACGAGCTGGGCGAAGTAGCCGTCGAGGGACTCGGAGTCGGTGGTGCGCAGGGTGTGGGCGTCGGAATAGACCAGGGTCTCGCGGCCCAGCGCCTCGACCACGGTGACGTCGGCGTCGGCGATGTGAACTTCGCCCTCGTCGCCGAGCGCTTCCGGTCGGATGCCCAGGGTCACCGCGTCGCCGAGGCGCGGCAGCGTCTCGCCGGGCGCGAATTCCAGGTCGAGCGGCGGCCTTCCCTCGCCCAGCGTGAAGCCCACCGAGCGACCGGCCAGCCGGGCGACATGGGCGGTGATGAAGTTCATGCGCGGCGAGCCGATGAAGCCGGCCACGAAGCGCGTCGCCGGCCGGTTGTAGAGGTCGAGCGGCGAGCCGATCTGCTCGATGTTGCCGCCGTTCATGACGATGATCCGGTCGGCCATGGTCATGGCCTCGGTCTGGTCGTGGGTGACGTAGAGCATGGTGGCGCCGAGCTCGCGGTGCAGGCGGGAAAGCTCGATGCGCATCTGCGAGCGCAGGGCGGCGTCGAGGTTGGAAAGCGGCTCGTCGAACAGGAACACTTCCGGCGCGCGGGTGATGGCCCGGCCGATGGCGACGCGCTGCTTCTGGCCGCCCGACAGCGCCTTCGGATACTTGCCGAGGTGGTCGGTGATGCGCAGGATCTCGGCGGCGCGGGTGACGGCGGTTTCGATCTCGGCTTTCGGGCGGCGCGCCACCTTGAGGGCGAAGCCCATGTTCTGGGCCACCGTCATGTGCGGATAGAGCGCGTAGTTCTGGAACACCATGGCGACGCCGCGATCGGACGGCTCGGCGGTGGTGATGTCGCGGCCGGCGATGGAGACCGAGCCCGAGGAGATCTCCTCCAGCCCGGCGATGGAGCGCAGCAGCGTCGACTTGCCGCAGCCCGACGGGCCGACCATGACGACGAACTCGCCCTTCTCGGCGGAGAATGACACGCCCGACAGCACGGTCACCTTGCCGTAGCGTTTGACGACGTCGCGAACTTCGAGATGAGGCATGGCGGTATCTCTATTTGCCGAGGCCGGCGAGGCTGCGCACGAAATGGCGCTGGGCCAGCAGGAAGATGACGATGAGCGGAACGGTGGCGATGGCGAGGCCGGCCATCAGGGCGGGCCAGTCGGCGCTGTATTGGCCGGTCAGCCCGTAGATGCCGACGGGCAGGGTGCGCACGTCCGATTTGGTGAGCATCAGGAGGGCGAGGATGAACTCGTTCCAGTTGAACACCGCCTGGAAGATGGCGCCGCTGGCGATCGCCGGTCCGGAAAGCGGCAGCACGATGCGGAAGAACACCTCCAGGCGACCGCAGCCGTCGAGCCTTGCGGCCTCCTCCAGCTCGCGCGGGAACTCCAGGAAGAAGGTGTAGAACAGCATCGTCGTGAAGGGGATGCCGTAGGCGGCGTAGGGCAGGGCGATGGCAAGGCGCGAGTTGAGGAGGCCGGCGCTGGAGACCAGTTGGTAGAGCGGCACCATGACGCTTTGCAGCGGCACCGCGAAGCCGGCGACGATGGCGACGTAGACCCAGCGCATCACCGGCCGCTCGGAGCGGGCGAGGATGTAGGCGGCAAGGCTCGACGCGAAGATGATGATGAAGACCGACAGCGCGGTGACCAGGATCGAGTTGACGAGAAAGCCGCTGATGCCGATGCCCCAGGCCCGCTCGAAGGCGGCGAAGCTGAAGTGCTTGGGCAGGGCGAGCGGCCGGGTGAACAGCTCGGCCTGGCTCTTGAAGGCCGAGATGACCATCACGAACACGGGCAGCAGCACGAACAGCGTCCACAGCGAGACGACGGCGTGCAGGCCGATGGCGACGGTGCGGGATCGAAGCGTCATGTTCCTTGGCTCCCTAACCGCGCCGCGACAGGCGGACCTGCAGCCAGCCGAGCAGCGCCGCCGTGACCAGCAGCACGACGGCCATGGCGTTGGCGTAGCCCATGTTTCCGAAGGAGAAGGCCTGGGTGTAGGTGTAGGTGCCCAGAACCTGCGTGGCGTTGGCCGGCCCGCCGCCGGTGGTGACGAAGACGAGGTCGAACACCTTGAAACCGCCGATGACGGTGATCAGCGTCGCCAGCACCAGGACGTTGCGGATGCCGGGAAGCGTGATGTACCAGAAGGCCTTGAGGCCGCGCGCGCCGTCGAGCGAGGCCGCCTCGTAGTGCTCCTTGGGGATGGCCTGCAGGCCGGCGAGGATCAGCATCATCTGGAAGCCGACGTTCTGCCAGGCGGCGATGAGCAGCAGCATCCACAGCGAGATCGACGGATCGCCCAGCCAGCCGAGCTTGGGCGTCGGCAGGCCCAGCGCCTTGACCACCGCGTTGAGCGGCCCGACGTTGGGATCAAGGATCAGCATCCAGACGAAGGCGACGGCGATCGAGGAGATCACCACCGGCATGAAGATGATGGTGCGGTAGAAGACGCCGCCGCGCCGGATGCCCCGGTCGAGGATGGCGGCGAGGATGGCGCCGCCGCCGACCTGCGAGATCACCGATCCCACGACGATGAAGATGTTGTTGGAGATCGCCAGCCAGAACAGCGGATCGGTGGCCGCCCGGCGGTAGTTGGCGCCGCCGACATAGGTCCAGTTGGCGGACGTCATCGAGAAGTCGAAGAAGGAGCCGATCACGGCGACGATGGCCGGGATCAGGATGAAGACGCCGACGAGGATCAGCGCCGGGGCCATCATGGCCGTGGCGGAGACGGCGCCGGCCTTCATTGCCGGCCGTCTGCCGGCGGGCTTGGATGTCGGTGGAAAGGGCATGCTGCTACCTGGCGGCCGTCGCCGCCGGAGGGCGGCGGGAGGAGGGCAAGGAGGGAGAAGGACCGGGGAGACGCATCGCGTCCGCCCCGGTCGGGTGGCGCCGGTCCCGGGGGGAGGGACAGGCGCCGGAACGGCCTTGGCCGCTTACTTCTTGGCCTGCACGGCCAGCGCCGCCTCGCGCACCTTGCCGACGGCCGCTTCCGGCGTCAGCGTGCGGTTCAGCACCTCGACGGTGGCGTTCATGTAGGCGTCGGCCACGGTGGCCTCGAGCAGCGCGTCGAGCACGTTGACGCCCTCCTTGACGGTGGCGACTTCGCTCGCGATGTCCTTGAAGCTCTGGGGCACGCCCTCGGCCTTGTCGATGAGCCGGGTGTTGGAGGGCAGGAACTGCACCTTCTCGGCGAACTTCAGGGCCTGCTCGTCGGAGACGAGGAAGCTCAGCCACTCAACAGCCTCCTGGGGATGGGCGGTCTTGGCGGAGACCTGATAGCCCTCGGGGACCAGGAAGTTGGCGTCGGGGTTGCCCTTGCCGCCTTCCATCACCGGCAGGCGGAAGAAGCCGTAGTCGGTGAAGCCGGCCTGATCGAGCGCCGAGGTGCACCAGCTGCCGCAGTACTCCATCGGCGAGGCGCGGGTGATGAACATCGAGTCGGCGATGGCGTACTCGGTGGCGTTCGGCGCGTCCTCGAAGCAGCCTGCGTCCTGCAGGTCCACGAGCGCCTGGAAGGCCTTGGCATAGCCGGGGTCGGTGTAGAGCTGGTCGGCCGGCCGCGACAGGTCGTAGTCGGCGGCGGTGGCCGCGACGCCCATGGCGCGCTCGTTGAGCATGGTCATCCAGTGGATGGCCTTCCAGCGCGTCTTGTTGCCGAGCGGCATCGGAATGGTGTCGGGGTCGATCTGGCGGATCGCCTTGCAGAGGCCGCCGAGTTCGCCGAGCGTCTTGGGGATTTCGAGCTTGTGTTCGGCGAAATAGGCCTTGTCGTAGAAGACGTATTTGGTCACCGCGTCGGTGGCGACGCCGTAGAGGCGGCCGTCGTAGCGGAAGGAATCCAGAAGGCCCTGCGGCAGCACCTTGGCAAAACCGCCGGGCACGTCGCCGTAATCGGTGATGTCGAGCGCCAGCTTGTCCTTGACGAGCTGCGTGGCGCGATCGCCGGCCCAGTTGAAGAACACGTCCGGCCCGTCGGAGCCGACCAGCGCCACCTTCAGCGCCGTCTTGTATGGGTCGCCCGGAAAGATCTGATGCTCGATGCTGACGTTCGGGTGTGTCGCCTTGAAGCTCTCGGCGGCCTCTGAAATGAATTCCTTGTAGCCGTTATTGTCGAGCGTCCACATCTTGATGACGATGTCTTCGGCCAACGCCGGGGTGGTGAGAATTGTGGCGCCCAGAAGCGCGCTGGCAATGAAACGAACCTCTCCATTCAACCGGAATCGCATGGTAAACTCCCTGACCCTCTAGGATGAAACGGCGAACGAACTCCGTCTTGGTGCGGATGCTCATAGCGGCATTGATATCGAACCGTTTCGATAGGATCGTATAGTCGGTTTTTTGGCTTGACAAGTATCGAACTATCATCGAACAGCGATATGTGGACGAGTTGAACCTGCCTCCCCGCGATGCGGGTGTGGTTTCTCACCCGATCCGGTGTCGGTGCGCGCAAGCCGACGAGGTGATCATGAAAACGGTTCGATAGGCCGAAACAGGCGGAAAAGGGCGAGGCGATGGCGACGATCAGGGATGTGGCCCGTCACGCGGGCGTCTCGATTTCCACGGTGTCGCTGGCCCTCAACGGCACGGGGCCGGTGAGCGAGGAGACGCGGGCGCGCATCGACGCGGCGGTGGCCGCCGTGCGCTACACGCCGAACCTGATGGCGCAGAACCTCAAGCGCGGCCAGTCCAAGCTGATCGGCATGGTGCTGGGCGACGCCGCCAACCCGTTCTTCGGCCGGCTGTTCGGCACCATCGACAAGCACATCTCCGGCCACGAGCACATGCTGATCGTCGCCAACCTCGCCTCCGATCCGGGCCGCGAGCTGCGCACGCTGACCCTTCTCAAGCGGCACCGGGTGGCGGGCATCATCATGACGCCGCTGAGGAACGATCCCGAGTTCGCCGCCCATCTCAACGAGCTCGACGTGCCCGTGGTGCTGGTCGACCAGGACGTCGATGGCACCGCGCTCGACTTCGTCACCTCCGACCACCGGCGCGGCGCCGAGATGCTGACCGCGTATCTGGCGCGGCTCGGCCATCGCCGCATCGCCTATGTCGGCGGCCAGCGGAACATGTGGGCGGCGGAGCGCCGCCTGGAGGGGTTTCGCTCGGCCATGGCCGAGGGCGGACTGGCGGTGGAGCCGGAGTTCGAGATCGTCGCCGACTACAGCGCCGACCTCGCCTACGACAACGTCATCCGCCTGATGTCGTCGCCGTCGCGACCGACCGCCATCCTGGCCGCCAACAACTACATGGCCATCGGCGCCTTGCAGGCTGTCACCGACCTCGGCTTCCGCTGCCCCGACGACGTGTCGATCGCCGGCATCGACGTGGTGGCCTGGAGCAGCATCGTCATGCCCCGCATCACCACGGTGGAGCAGCCGATCGACGAACTCGCCCGCGTCGCCTCGCTGTGGATGATGGAGCACGTGCGCGGCGAGGCCGGAAGGGGTGGCGAGCGGCGTTGTCACGTCGCCGAGCCCAGGCTGGTCATCGGCCATTCCTGCGCGCCGCTGCCCAAATAGGCGAGGGCCGGGGAATGCCCCCGGCCGAGCGCCGTTTCGTCAGAGCGCGAAGCCGCCGTCGATGGTCAGGCTGGCGCCGGTGACGTAGCCGGCTTCGTCGCGGGCGATGTAGGAGACGAGGCCGGCGATTTCCTCCGGCTCGGCCATGCGCTTCAGCGGCACCATGCCCATCACCATGTCGATCCCCTCGTTGCCGAGCGCGCCGATCATGTCGGTCTTGGTCGGGCCGGGCTGGACGTTGTTGATGGTGATGCCGCGCGGCGCCAGATCGAGGGCGAGACCCTTGACCATGCCGGCCACCGCCGCCTTGGTCGTCTGGTAGACGCTGGCGCCGGGGAAGCCGCTGCGCTGGGCGATGTTGCTGCCGATGGTGACGATGCGTCCGCCGTCCTTCATGTGCGGCAGGGCCGCCTGGATGGCGAGGAACACGCCACGCACGTTGACGTCGAGCTGCAGGTCGAGATCCTCGACCGGCACCGTGTCGACGAGGCCCATGCGGGCGACGCCGGCATTGACCACCACCACGTCCAGCCGCCCGAAGCGGTCGATGGTGGCGCCGACGGCGGCGACGAGATCGTTCTTCTTGGCGCTGTCGGCCTTGATCGCCAGCGCCGTGCCGCCGGCCGCCCCGACCTTGCCGACCAGATCGTTGGCCGCGGTCTCGTTCGAAACATAGGTGAAGGGCACGGTGTAGCCATCGTCCGCCAGCCGCGACACGATGGCGGCGCCGATGCCGCGCGATCCGCCGAAGACCAGGGCAACTTTCCTGTTGTCGTCACTCATCGTCATTCTCCGTTTTTGACTGATCAGTCCATAATTGGACAAGCGAAGGGCGCTCTCCCGGCGTCTTGTTGTTATCTGGCTCTGAAACGCTCCACCGCGAAGGCGGCGAGGGCGTGAAGTTCCTGGGCTCCGGCGCCACCTCTGGCGGCAAGCTGGAGGCCGCTCATGGTGATTTCGATGAAGGACGCCGCCTGTTCGATGTCGATCTCCGGATCGATCTGGCCCAGCCGCTGTCCTTCCCTCAACCGTTCGATGACCTTCGCCCGGAAGCCGGCGATCATCCTCTCCCGCATCTCCATGAGTTCGGGGTCGGTGATACCGAACTCGCCGACCGAGCCGTTGCCCAGGCAGCCCCGGCAGCGCAACGCGTCGTCGTCGGGAATGAGCCCGACCAGCAGGTCGCGCAGGCCGTCGAGCGGCGAGGTCGGCGTGGTCAGGCGGCCGATGTGACAGCTCGTCGCGTTGCGCTGGTAGGCTTCCAGCGCTTCGAGATAGAGCCGGCGCTTGTCGCCGAAGGCGTTGTAGAAACTCTGGCGGCCAATACCCATCGCCTGGACAAGGTCTTCCGTCGACGTCGCCGCGAAGCCCTTGGACCAGAACACGTCGGTGGCCGCCTTCAGCGCGGCATCCCTGTCGAACTCCCGTGGTCTTGCCATGGGGAAGGGGTAACGGTTCTGGACTGATCGGTCAAGAATGGAGCGATCACGTTCGCGTGGGGGGCGACGGCGGGAAGATCGGGGAGGGTGATGGATGTCGCCTCAAGCAGGGCCATCGACCGCGAGGTGGCCGCCGGTCCTGCACATGATGCGCTGAAGGCCGTTGTTCCCACGCGATTGTCTTGGCAAGATGGAACAAGGCATCATGGCCTGGGATTGCCGCCCGGAGTCGCCCTTGAAAGCCATCGCCACGCCGCACTGGCGCCTGGAGCTGTTGCCCGCCTCGCCCTACTGCGTGAGCTACGTGGTGGCCGAGAACGAGATCGGCTTTGCCTATGATTGCCAGACCGGCGAGCATTCGATCGGCACCGACCGGCGATCGTCGTTCAAGGTGCGCGCCAACAGTCTGGCGGTGCGGGCCAAGGGCTGGGATGTCTATTCCAGCTCCCGCCGGGGCGGCGAGTATCTCAGACTCATCTGCACGGACTTCGAGGTCCGTCGCGGATGCCACGACGTCGTGGACGAGATGGCGGCTGGCATTGCCCGTCGTCTCAGGAGCCTGCTGATCACCCATGCCGACATGCTCGATTGCGAAACCCTGGTGCTGGCGCTCCGGGACCGTGTCGATGGTCTCCCGGAGACCGGCGCGGAGCCGAGTGCGGACTGGATCACGCCCCGGCGGCTGCGCCTTGTCGACGACCTGATCGACGCCAGGCTTTCGGAGACCCTTCTGGTCACCGACCTGTCGGCGGCGCTCGGCTTGTCGACGCGCTATTTCGCCCGCGCCTTTCACAGGGCGACGGGGCGATCGCCGCGCGAGTACATCATCGAATGCCGGCTGCGCCGGGCCCGTGCGCTGATCGAGACGACCGACCGTTCGCTGGCGGACATTGCGCTGGACTGCGGCTTTTCCTCGCACGCGCACATGACATCGCAGTTTGTGAGGAGGGTTGGTGTCGCACCGAGCGCCTTGAGGTCGGCGTAGCAACCGCTCGTCGGTTCATGTTCGCTTTTTGAAAGCCGGTGGTGGAGGCCTTCGCTAGCTTCGCGGCGAAGGAGCCTCACATGCAGTTCACCGAAGATGACATTGAAGACGCACTGAAAATCGTGCGCAAGGTCGTTCCGCCGACGCCCGCCTATGCCTGGCCGCTGCTGGCAAGGGAGAGCGGGGTCGAGGTGGTGGTCAAGCACGAGAACCACACGCCGACCGGCTCGTTCAAGGCGCGCGGTGGGCTGGTGTTCGTCGATGCGCTCAAGCGCGAAGGGCTGCCCAAGGGCATCATCACCGCCACGCGGGGCAACCACGGCCAGTCCATCGCCATCGGCGCCCGGCAGGCAGGCATACCCTCGGTGATCGTGGTGCCCGAGGGAAACTCGCGCGAGAAGAACGCGGCCATGGAAGCGTTCGGCGGCGAGCTGTTGATCGCCGGCCAGGATTTCGACGAGGCGCGTCGGGTCGCGGCCAGCGAAGCGACCAAGCGAGGGTTCCTCAGCGTTTCGTCGTTCAGTCGCCACATCGTTCGCGGCGTGGCGACCTACGGCTGGGAGCTGTTCTCGCAGCACCCCGATCTCGACGCGGTGTTCGTGCCGATCGGCATGGGCTCGGGCATCTGTTCGCTGATCGCCATGCGCAATCTCTTGAACAGGAAAACCGCCATCATCGGCGTTTGCGCCGAGCGGGCGCCGGCCTATGCGCAAACGTTCCAAGGCAAGCGCCGCGTGATCGGTACGGAGGCTGCGACCTTCGCCGACGGCATGGCCTGCAGGGAGCCGCCGGAAGAGGCGGTGGACATCGTGCTCTCCGGGGCGGCCGACGTGGTGACCGTCAGCGAGGACGAGATCGCCGAGGCGATCCGCTCGCTCTACAGCGCCACCCACAATGTCGCGGAAGGCGCCGGCGCGGCGGGCTATGCCGCCCTGATGCGGCACGGCCACAGGTTCCGGAACAAGAAGGTCGCCGTGATCCTGACCGGCGGCAACATCGACCGCGAGCTTATGGCCACGGTCCTCTCCGGGCACACGCCGCCGGCCTGATGCATCGGGTCTCGCGCGGCGGAAGGACGTGGCCGATGGCGAGCGAAGAACGTGTCGGCCCCCGGTTCCCGCCGGGAGTGTGGGCGGGAACCGGGGGCGCGATCAAGCCGCGGGCCTCGGGGGGACGAGGTCGGGGAGGCGGCTTGGAGCATCATCCGACCGGAGTGAAACGAGGGTCGACAAGATGATGTGTCAGGAAGAACCGAGAGCGCCGATCTGATTCATTCAGATCGAACGGCGCTCTTGGAGGACCAATCGCATCGTGACGCGAGTGGCTCGCCCGGCGGTGTGAGGGCGCCGGGCAAGTCGTGGGGGCGATTACGCCAGGACGCTACGCACCGCCTTGACGACGCCGTCGGTGGTGATGCCGAAGAACTCGTAGACCTCGGGCGCCGGACCGCACTCGCCGAAGCGGTCGATACCGACCACCGCGCCTTCGAGGCCGACATACTTGCGCCAGTAGTCGGTGACGCCGGCCTCGACAGCAACGCGGGGGATGCCGCGCGGCAGAACGTCGTTCTTGTAGGCGGCGTCCTGCTGCTCGAACACGAAGTGCGAGGGCAGCGAGACGACGCGGGTTGCCACGCCCTCGGTGGCGAGCTTCTGCTGCGCGTCCATGGCGAGGCCGACTTCCGAGCCGGTGGCGATGATCACCGCGTCGGGCTTGCCGGCGCAGTCGCTGAGCACGTAGCCGCCGCGCTTGATGGCCTCGATCCGGGCTGCGTCGCGGCTCTGGTGCGGCACGCGCTGGCGCGTCAGGACGAGGGCGGTCGGACAATCGCTGTGTTCGATGGCCGTCTGCCAGGCGACGAAGGTTTCCACGCTGTCGCAAGGGCGCCAGACGTCGAGGTTGGGCACGAGGCGCAGGGTGGCCGTCTGCTCGACCGCCTGATGGGTCGGGCCGTCCTCGCCCATGCCGATGGAGTCGTGGGTGAGCACGAACAGCGAGCGCACCTTCATCAGCGCCGCCATGCGGATGGCGTTGCGGGCATATTCGGAGAACACCAGGAAGGTGGCGCCGATGGGCAGGAAGCCGCCGTGCAGCGCCAGCCCGTTGACGATCGCCATCATGCCGAACTCGCGGATACCGTAGTCGAGGACGTTGCCGCCTTCCTCAAGGGCGTTGGCGCGCAGATGCTTGCAGCCGTTCCACTCGGTCATGGTGCAGGCGTGCAGGTCGGCCGAACCGGACAGGACCTCCGGCAGCAGCGGCGCCAGGGCGTTGAGAGCCCGCTGCGAGCCGTGGCGGGTGGCGACGCTCTTCGCCTCGGCGTCGATGGTCGCCAGGAGCTTGGCGGCTTCAGCGGCGAAGTTCTCCGGTAGGCGGCCGTTGATGCGGCGCTCGAACTCGGCGGCCTCCTTGGGGAAGGCGGCGCGGTAGGCGTCGAACAGGGCCTGCCACTTCTGCTGCCGCTGGATGCCGGCGTCGCGGCCGTTCCAGGCGGCGCGGACGTCGTCGGCGATCTCGAAGGGGCCGGAGGTGATGCCCAGCGCGGCGCGGGTGGCGGCGATCTCGGCCACGCTCAGCGGGTTGCCGTGGACGCCTGGGGTGTCCTGACAGTTGGGCGAGCCCTTGCCGATGATGGTGCGGCAGCAGATCAGGGTCGGCTTGTCGGTCTGGGCCTTGGCCTCTTGGATCGCCTTGTCCACCGCCTCGACGTCATGGCCGTCGACGCCGGTGATCACGTGCCAGCCATAGGCCTCGAAGCGCTTGGGCGTGTTGTCGCTGAACCAGTCGGAGACGCGGCCGTCGATGGAAATGCCGTTGTCGTCCCAGAAGGCGATCAGCTTGTTCAGCTTCCAGGTGCCGGCCAGCGAGCAGGCCTCGTGCGAGATGCCTTCCATGAGGCAGCCGTCACCCATGAAGGCGTAGGTGTAGTGGTCGACGATGGGGAAGCCGGGACGGTTGAACTCGATGCCCAGGAGCTTTTCGGCCAGCGCGAAGCCGACGGCGTTGGCAATGCCCTGGCCGATCGGGCCGGTGGTGGTCTCGACGCCGGGCGTGTGACCGTATTCGGGGTGGCCGGGCAGGCGACCGCCAAGCTTGCGGAAGTTCTTGATGTCGTCGAGCGACACGTCGTAGCCGGTCAGATGCAGCATCGAATAGATCAGCATCGACGCATGGCCGTTGGACAGGACGAAGCGGTCGCGGTTGACCCACTTGGGGTCGGCCGGGTTGTGGCTGAGGTGGCGGGTCCAAAGGGCGGTGCCCATTTCCGCCATGCCCATGGGGGCGCCCGGATGGCCGCAGCCGGCGGCATTGACCGCGTCGATGGTCAGGATGCGAATCGCATTGGCCAGCGCGGTTGTTGATGGAAATGGTGACAGCATGTGGTCTCTCCTCGCGTTCCCCCGGCCATTCCCCTCGCTCTTGGCGTAATGACCGAAAATTGCCCTAACATGCTATAGTTCGGTATAAAAAAAGTCAAAATAAATAACTGATCGGTCGTAAAAATACGCTTATGGCCGTCTATTGAGCATATGTTGGCGAAAATAGCGTGATTTTCGTTGAAATTCACTCGGTTCCGAAGGGGCTGCGCGTTCGTTCGTTTACCGCGTGACGGCGATCGGATATCATCTGCAACCGACCGGTATCATCGACCGGTCCGCCGGTTTCCTGGTCGGGACGAGAAGCGCCAAAAGCACGCCCGGCGGACCTTGGTTCGTCGAGACGCTCCATCAGTTTGCACGCACGTGATTCCGGACGCAAAAGCGGTTCCGACTTTTGCCGGACTTGCTCGAGAGCATTGAAAAAGGGATACGCCGTGGTGAGTGCGAGGGACGTTATCACTGATACGAGTGGTACCCATCTTTCCTTGGAAAGCCGGGATCTTTTCTCGCTGATCGCCAGGAACGGCGCCGTTTCGCGGTCCGAACTGGAAAAGCTGTCCGGAAGCTCGCGCACCACCGTCGTCCAGCGGCTGGGCGTGCTGTTCAACGCCAACCTGGTCCGCGAGACAGAGAAGGTGCTGCCGACCGGTGGGCGCCCCTCCAAGCTGCTCAGCCTCAACGAGGAGTTCGCGCTGATCGCCGCCGTCGACGTCGGCGAGAGCCAGACGCGGGTGGCGCTGACCGACCTGACGCCGAAGATCCTGGTCGAGGAGGTTTTCGCGACCGACCTCGATGACGAACCGACGGCGATTCTGGAGCAGATCGCCGCCTGCCTCGAACGCCTGCTGCCACGCGTCGGCCGTCCGATCGACGATGTGATTGGCGTCGGGCTCTGCCTTCCCTCGCGCATCGACTACAAGAACGCGCGGGTGTTCGGCCCGTCGGTCATGCACGGCTGGTACGACTTCGATATTCGCGGCTGGTTCCGGGATCGTTACGAGATCCAGGTTTTCGCCGACAACGACGTCAACCTGATGGCGCTGGCCGAGTACAAGACCTACTGGCCCGACGAAGACTGCTTCTTCTTCATCAAGGCCGGCACCGGCATCGGCGGCGGCTTCATCAGCTGCGGCGAAGTCTATCGCGGCGGGCGCGGGGCGGCGGCCGACATCGGCCACATTCAGCTCGACCTGCCCAACCCGCCGCTCTGCCGCTGCGGCAAGCTCGGCTGCCTCGAAGCCTATTCCGGCGGCTGGGCGATCGCGCGCGACCTGCGCGCCATGGGGATCGAGGCCCGGGATGCGCGCGACGTCATCACCATCGTCAAGCGCAGCGTGCCCGAGGCGATCCAGCTGATCCGCGCCGCCGGCAAGGGCTTCGGCGAGGTGACGGCCAATGTCGTCAGCGTCCTCAACCCGAACCTGGTGGTGGTCGGCGGCACCCTCGCGGAAGCCGGCGAGCACCTGATGGCCGGCATCCGCGAACTGGTCAACCAGCGCTGCCTGCCGCTGGCGACGCAGAGCCTGCAAATCGTCAAGGCGAAGAGCGGCGACCGCGCCGGCATCCTGGGCGCCGCCCATCTGGTGTTCGAGGAGCAACTGGTCGGCGTCGGAAGCCACTCCCGCGAGAGGGGCCACATGGCGCGGTGAGCGGCGCGGGGCGATCGATGGAATCGGTCTCTCGCTGACGGATGGCGGCTGCTCATGCCAGCTATCCTCTGTTCCGGGACAGAGGGCGCGGCCGGATCAACCGTGCGAAGAACGCATCCTCTCGTGGTTATCTGTCCTCCAACGAAAAAAGCCCGGGACGTGAAGTCCCGGGCGCCGGTCAGGATTGCGACTTGCCGAGGGGGCTCAGCGGGCCGCGTTCCAGCCCTTGTACTCGTTGACGTTGTCGCGGGTCACCAGCTTGGAGGGAAGCAGGGTCACCTGCTGCGCGGGCTTCTTGCCGTTGAGCAGATCGACGCCGATTTCCATGGCGAGCTGGGCCATGGCGTAGGGGTCCTGGCTGGCGGAGGCCTGAACCATCGGGCTGTCCGGGTCCTTGAGGACAGCTTCGATGTCAGGGGCGCCGTCGACCGAGGTGAAGATGATGTTGTCGCGGCCGGCCTGCTTGGCGGCGAGGTTCGAGCCGATCACCTGCGGGTCGTTGATGGCGAAGACCGCGTCGATCTTCTCGAAGCGGGTCAGCATGGCCTGCATGACGTTGAGGCCGCCGTCGCGCGAGCCGAGGGCGTTCTGGTCGTCCGAGAGCACGTTGATGCCGGGGTTGGCGTCGAACACCTTCTTGCAGCCGACGACGCGGTCGATGACGGCCGACACCTGGTTGCTGTTCTGGATGATGACGTCACCCTTTCCGTTCAGCTTGTCGACGATGTACTGGCAGGCGATCTCGCCGGCCTGGACGTTGTCGGTGGTCACGGTGGCATCGGCGCCGACGGCGGCGGTGTCGACGGCGACCATCGGGATGCCGGCGGCCTGGGCGCGGGCGATGGCGGGCGCAACGGCCTCGGAGTCGGCGGGCGTGAACAGGATCAGGTCGACGCCGGCGGCGATGAAGTTGTCGATCTGGGTGAACTGCTTGTTGAGGTCGTAGTCGTAGCCGAGGGCGATCACGTCGACATCGGGGTTGATCTCCTTGGCCTTCGCGGCCGCGCCGTTTGCGAGCGCCACGTAGAACGGATTGCCCATCGAACCGATGGAGATGCCGATCCTGTTGAGATCCTTGGCGGTGGCCGTGCCGACGAGGGCGAGGGCGACGGATGCGAAAAGCACGGAACGAAGCAACATGGTCTTACTCCTCCAGAGGATGCCGCTCCCCTTGTTTTGCCGGGGCGGCGGCGGCAATCCGGCGCGAAACCTCCTCGCGACGGCTTTTCCGAGAGCGCGTTTCTCCGTTCGCCGCCGGAATGGCGGCTGCGTGGCGCTCGGGAACTTGGTGAAGGCGAACGTGCCGGGAGTGTCGTGGGCGGCTGTGTCGTCCACGACGGTTCCGCCGGTTGTCAGGTCCTGGCGCCACCCTTGCTGCGCAGGCGGTCGAGCGCCACGGCGATGATGATGACGAGGCCCTTGATGATGTACTGCCAGATGTCGGAGACGCCGATCAGCACGAGGCCGTTGGACAGCACGGCGATGATCAGCGCGCCGATCAGCGTGCCCCAGATGGAGCCGACGCCGCCGGTGAACGACGTGCCGCCGAGGATGACCGCCGCGATGGCGTCGAGTTCGTAGGACTGGCCGAGCTGGGTGCCGTTGGCGGCGAACAGGCGGGCCGCGCTCATCACGCCGCCGAGGCCGGCCATCAGGCCCGAGAAGCCGTAGACGAACAGCAGGACGGCCCAGACCTTGATGCCCGAGAGGCGGGCGGCGCTCTCGTTGCCGCCGGTGGCGTAGATATGCACGCCGAGCACCGTGCGCCGCAGGATGGCCCAGGTGACGACCACCGACAGGAAGGCGATGATCACCAGCCAGGGGATGCCGAACAGATAGCCGTTGCCGATGAAGGCGAAGGGCAGGTGCGAGTTGAAGACGGTGGTGTCGTTGCCGAGCAGTCGGGCGACGCCGCGCACGGCGGTGAGAGAGCCGAGGGTCGAGATGAACGGCGGCAGACCGATGAAGGCGACCAGCGAGCCGTTGATGAGGCCGAACACCAGGCCGGCGAACAGCGCCAGCGGAATGCCGATCATGCCCATGTCGGGAATGAGCGAGCCAATCACCGCCACCATGGCCGACGCGGCGAGGATGGAGCCGACCGAGAGGTCGATGCCGCCAGTCAGGATCACCGCCGTCATGCCGCAGGCGAGCACGGTGTTGATCGACGCCTGCTGCATGACGATGGAGAGGTTCTGCGGTGAGATGAACCGGCCGGACATCAGCTGGAAGGCGATGCCGAGCAGGATCAGGATCGGCAGCATGCCGACCGTGCGGATGATCTGCTGGATGAGGAACTGCCGATTGGCGGCAGCCTTATCGCTGGTGAACGTTGCAGCCGACGTTTCCTGGGACATGGCGGTTCTCTTGTCTTGCTGGAACCTGTCGGGCGACAACCGGGCTCGCCGAACACGCTCCATCTTCTTGTTTAAGATGCCTTTCCGGATGCAAAGGCGGGCTCTGCCCCTGCCGGAACTGCCCTGGACAGGGCGTCAGGCGGCGGCGCTCGGTTGAGCGAGGCCGGCGGCCAGGGCGATGATGTTTTCCTGCGTGACCTCGACACCGGTGGTGCCGCCGACCTCGCCGACGATGTGACCCTCGCGCATCACCAGCACGCGATCGGCGATGCCGACCACTTCCGGCATCTCCGAGGAGATGACCAGCACGCCGACGCCTGCCTGCACGAGGTCGTCGATGATGCGGTAGATCTCGGACTTGGCGCCGATGTCGACGCCGCGTGTCGGCTCGTCGAGAATGAGCACGCGGGGCCGCGTCTCCAGGAGGCGGGAGAGCAGAACCTTCTGCTGGTTGCCGCCCGACAGCGATCCCACCTCGACGATCGGGCCGGCGACGCGGATCGACAGCGCCTTGATGGCGTTGACGGCCCTCTGCTTTGCCTTGCCGAGATCGAGAAGGCCGCCCTTGCCGGCGTCGCGCCCGACGACCTGCAGGTTGATGTTCTCCTGCACCGTCATGTCGAGGAACAGGCCCTGTCCCTTGCGATCCTCGGTGAGGTAGACGATGCCGGCATTGACGGCCTGGATCGGCCTGACGATGTCGAGCGGCTTGCCGTCAAGCTCGACGCTGCCGGCGATCCGCGCGTCGGCGCCGTAGATCAGGCGGGCAAGCTCGGTGCGGCCCGAACCGACAAGGCCGGCCAGCGCCAGCACTTCCCCCTGATGCAGATCGAAGGAACAATCGTTGACGCGCCGGCCGCCGTCGCTCATGCCGCGAACCTTGAGGATGACCTCGCCGCGGCTGCCCTTGGCGTCGTGATCCTTCTTGTAGAACTTGGAGAGGTCGCGACCGACCATCATCTTGACCAGCGCTTCGGCCTTGAGTTCGTCGCGCATCAGCGTGCCGACGTAGCTGCCGTCGCGCAGCACCGAGCAGCGGTCGGCCAGCTCGTAGACTTCGGCCATGCGGTGCGAGATGTAGATGATGGCGAGCCCGTCGGCGCGCAGCGTACGGATGAGGTCGAACAGCTTGTCCGTCTCGCGCGACGACAGGGCGGTGGTCGGCTCGTCCATGACGAGGATGCGGGCATTGGCGTGGATGGCGCGGGCGATCTCCACCATCTGCCGCTCGGCGATCGACAGCGTCGAGACGATGGTTGACGGACCGAAGGTGGCGCCGAGGCGGTCGAGCACGCCCTGGCAGTCGGCCAGCATGCGGGCCCGATCGACCTGGCCGCCCGATGACAGCTCGCGACCGAGGTAGATATTCTCGGCCACCGTCAGGTTCGGCGACAGGCTGAGCTCCTGGTAGATGACGGCGATGCCGAGCGTCTTGGCGCTGAGCGGACCGTCGATATGCACGGGCTGGCCTTCGATGCGGATCTCGCCGCCGGGATCGGCACGATAGGCGCCGGAGAGGATCTTCATCAGCGTCGACTTGCCGGCGCCGTTCTCACCCATCAGCGCATGCACTTCGCCGGGGTAGACGGCGAGATTGACGCCCGACAGTGCCTTGACGCCGGGGAAGGTCTTGGAAATGCCTGCCATTTCCAGAAGGGGCAGCCCGGTCTCGGCGCCCGCCTGTGGCGACGCAGTCGCATTCATCGCTTCCTCCCTCTCTTCCACTCTTGAGGCGAGCGTGTGTTCCGGTTCGCCATGGACGCGTCCGCCACGCGCCACGGGGCGCGGACCTGTCGATCCGGCCAAGGCGATAGAACCGCCGCCCTTTCCTCCTGATCCGGCACGCTTGCTCACGATTCCTCTAAACCCCGAGCAAAAGCCTTATCTGCTACAAAATTGCCGCACTATATGTGTGTTGTCAATCTTAAGTATCGAATCTTAGCGCAAAAATTTTACAGAATTACCTTGGTTATCGACGGTTGTTCACATTAGCCCGCATGCAATGCAGGGTTCATTCCGTCTGGCCGGTGGCGCGGCGCGTGGCGGCGTGGGGGGCTGGCCTTTGGCGGATGAAAGCCGCTGGGCGCGGGGGGGCGTTGTAAGGCCGGACCATGCTGGGGGAGGGCGAACGGAAAGCCATCTTCCAGCGTTGCCGCCCACCATGCCTCTTGCATCGTCTGGCCGCTCGACATAAAGATATCTTTATGTCTATCGTTCGTCTGACCGAAATGCCGGCGGCTTCCTTCGATGATGTGGTGTCGGTGCTCAGGAGCGCCGGCGAGCCGACGCGGCTGCGCCTTCTGGCGCTGTTGTCGCTTGGCGAGGCGACGGTGAAGGACCTCACCGAGGTGCTGGCGCAGAGCCAGCCGCGCGTGTCGCGCCACCTCAAGCTCCTCACCGAGGCCGGGCTGGTCGAGCGGCTGCCGGAAGGCGCCTGGGCCTACTACCGTCTCGTCGATGAGGGACCGGCCGCCGAACTGACGCGCACGCTCGTCGCCGCCATCGATCCGGCGGATCAGGCCGTCGAATCCGACCGTCGCCGTCTCGACGCCATCAAGGCGGCCCATGCCGACGAGGCCCAGCGCTATTTCGCCAAGAATGCCGCGAGCTGGGATCGCCTCAGGACGCTGCATGTCGCCGAGCACGACGTGGAGGCGGCGATCCGCGCCGCCGTCGGCGACCGGCCGGTGCAGAACATGCTCGATATCGGCACCGGTACCGGCCGCATGCTGACGCTGCTCGCCGACCGCTACGGCCGCGCCATCGGCATCGACATGAGCCACGACATGCTCTCCGTCGCCCGCGCCAATCTGGCCGCTGCCGGCATCGACAACGCCCATGTCCGCCAGGGCGACGTGACGGCGCTGTCGGTCGGGGCGGGTTTCGACCTGGTGGTCATCCACCAGGTGCTGCACTATCTCGACGATCCCGCGCGGGCGTTGCGCGAGGCGGCGGCGGCGCTGGCCCCCGGCGGGCGGCTGTTGATCGTCGACTTCGCGCCGCATGACCACGAGTTCCTGCGCTCGGGTCACGCCCACCGCCGGCTCGGCTTCAGCCACGAGCAGATGCGCGGCTGGATCGAGGCGGCCGGCCTTGCCTTCGACCGAGTCCACGACCTGCCGCCGGAGACGGCGGACGGCCTCACGGTGTCATTGTTCCTCGCCGCCGACCGGCGGATCGAGATGGCCGACCATTTGCAGCGCTTCGCCTGATACGACACGACTTTTCGGGAATATCACCATGCGGTTCAGTCACAATCTCGGCGCCCTCGACCTCGGCGTCTCCTTCGAGTTCTTCCCGCCCAAGACGGAGAAGATGGAAGAGACGCTGTGGGCGTCGATCACCCGTCTGGCACCGCTCGGGCCGCGCTTCGTGTCGGTGACCTATGGCGCCGGCGGCTCGACGCGCGAGCGGACGCACGCCACCGTTGCCCGCATCGTCCGCGAGACCAACCTGAAGCCGGCCGCCCATCTCACCTGCGTCGGCGCCAGCCGCGCCGAGATCGACGACGTGGTGCGCGGCTATCGCGACGTCGGCGTCCGCCACATCGTGGCGCTCCGGGGCGATCCCGTCGGCGGCGTCGGCACGCGCTACCAGCCTCACCCCGAGGGCTACGCCTCGACCACCGATCTCATCGCCGGCATCCGGGCGATCGGCGATTTCGAGATCTCCGTATCGGCCTATCCCGAGCAGCATCCCGAGAGCCCCGACATCGCCACCGACATCGCCATCCTCAAGCGCAAGGTGGAGGCCGGGGCGACCCGCGCCATCAGCCAGTTCTTCTTCGACAACGACAAGTTCGAGCGCTACGTCGACCGGGTGCGCGCCGCCGGCATCGACGTGCCGATCGTGCCGGGCATCGTGCCGGTGGTGAACTTCGAGCAGTCGGCCGCCTTCGCCAAGAAGGCCGGGGCGTCGGTGCCTGCCTGGCTCGCCCATCGCTTCGAGGGGCTGGAAAATGACCCCGCGACACGCCAACTGGTGGCCGCTGCGGTCTGCGCCGAGCAGGTGATGGACCTGATCGATCGCGGCTTCCGCAACTTCCACTTCTACACCATGAACCGCGCCGACCTCGTTTACGCGATCTGTCACATGATGGGATTGCGCGCCAAGACCGAGCCCGCCGTCGCCGTTCCCGCCTGACCGATCACCAAGGAGAAAACCGATGACCGAGATATCTCCGACCGAACGCCGCCTGCGCGAGCTGGCCGCCAAACGCATTCTGGTGATCGACGGCGCCATGGGCACCATGATCCAGCGCTTCAAGCTGACCGAGGCCGACTTTCGCGGCGAGCGCTTCAAGGACTGGCCGAAGGACCTGAAGGGCAACAACGACCTGTTGTCGATCACTCGACCCGACGTGATCTTCGACATTCATAGCCAGTATCTCGAAGCCGGCGCCGACATCCTGGAGACCAACACCTTCTCCTCGACCTTCGTCGCCCAGGCCGACTACGGCATGGAGGAACTGGCCTACGAGCTGAACCTCGAATCCGCCCGCATCGCCCGCCGGGCCGCTGACGTCTACACCGAGAAGACGCCGGACAAGCCGCGCTTTGTGGCCGGGGCGCTGGGGCCGACCAACCGCACGGCGTCGATCTCGCCCGACGTCAACAATCCCGGCTTCCGGGCCATCACCTTCGACGAACTGCGCCGCGCCTATGCCGAGGCTGTGCGCGGCCAGATCGACGGCGGCGCCGACATCATCATGATCGAGACGGTGTTCGACACGCTGAACGCCAAGGCGGCGCTGTTCGCCACCGAGGAGGTGTTCGAGGAGCGCGGCATCCGGCTGCCGATCTCGGTCTCCGGCACCATCACCGACCTCTCGGGGCGCACGCTGTCCGGCCAGACGGCAGAGGCCTTCTGGTATTCGGTGCGCCACGCCGGCCTCCTCTCCATCGGCCTCAACTGTGCGCTCGGCGCCCGCGAGATGCGCGCCCACATCGCCGACCTGTCGCGCGTGTCCGACACGCTGATCTGCGCCTATCCCAACGCCGGCCTGCCCAACGAGTTCGGCGAGTATGACGAGAGCCCCGAGGCGATGGCGCGTCTGGTCGGCGAGTTCGCCACCTCCGGCCTCGTCAACATCGTCGGCGGTTGCTGCGGCACCACGCCGCCGCACATCAAGGCGATCGCCGAGGCGGTTGAGGGCGTGTCGCCGCGCGTGCCGCCGACGATCGACCCGCGCATGCGCCTCTCCGGCCTGGAGCCCACTGTGATCGGGGCTTGATGGGGTTGTGTGGGGTTATTTAAGGGGTATATAGTGGGTATCGTTTCCTAAGGCGGAGGGTTGTGCCATGGCCCAGGTTCAAGTTCGCGATTTCGCTCTTTGGATCAAGCATATCCATGGTGATGAAGTCTTGGCTGCCAAGCTGGATCGGCTTCGCCCCGATGAAGTCGTGCGTCTCAAGGTGGATGGGCGGATTGGTACATGGCGCAAGATGAGTGCCTATAAATCGTCCGGTCGGCCCACGCCCGGTCTGGCGCCTCTTGGGGAGATGCGCGCCTATTGGAAGGAGCTCTTCAAGCAATCCAAAGGCGATGCTGTTGCCACGGTTGAGCTTGTTGCCGACGAAGCGGTGGCTGTTGCCGGTATCGATGCCGTGCCTGCCATTGAGTGGCCGGACGAAGCTAACCGCATAGCGGCACTTGCCGCGCTGAGAGACTTCAGGAACGCAGGGTACAAGTCGGACGGAGCGTCGTATGGCAAGCGTGATGACTGGTACACAGAGGACGGCAGATGAGCGTCACGCTTGATACGACCACGCTGATCTACGCTTTCGATTTTCGATATAAGGAAAAGAGAGAAAGCGCTTCTCGTATATTCGATCGTCTTGCGTCGATGCAGGCGCCCGTTGGTTTGCAGGTCTGTGGAGAGTTCTATCGCGTCGCTACCCACAAGCTGAAAGTGTCTTCTTGGGATGCCGCACAGCAATCGAGAAACCTGATATCTTCTTTCCCGATCTTTGCGGCGACACCCGCGACGACCTTGCGAGCGCTGGCCGAAGCTGCTGCCGGACGTTTGTCCTTCTGGGATGCAAATTTGCTCGCTGCCGCAGAAGCTGTTGGTTGCACACATATTCTATCCGAAGACATGGGAGACGGTTTCCGCCTCGGTCGTCTCGAAGTCGTCAATCCTTTTTCCGGCGAGGATATCAGCCCTCGTGCCTGCGCCCTTCTCGATCTCTGAAAAGGTCATTCGATGTCAGCCACAGCCTCATCCGCCAGCTTCGTCATGGTTGGCGAACGGACCAACGTCACGGGGTCGGCGCGCTTTCGCAAGCTGATCCGCGAGGGCGATTACGCGGCGGCGCTGGCCGTGGCGCGCGACCAGGTGGAAGGCGGGGCGACGGTCATCGACGTCAACATGGACGAGGGCCTCTTGGACAGCGAAGCGGCCATGGTCAACTTCCTGAACCTGATGGCGGCCGAGCCGGACATCGCCCGCGTGCCGGTGATGGTGGACTCGTCGAAGTGGACGGTGATCGAGGCCGGCCTCAAGTGCTTGCAGGGCAAGGGCATCGTCAACTCGATTTCGCTGAAGGAAGGCGAGGACGCCTTCATCCACCACGCCAAGCTGGTGCGCCGCTATGGCGCGGCCATGGTGGTGATGGCCTTCGACGAGACGGGGCAGGCCGACACCTATCAGCGCAAGATCGACATCTGCGCCCGCAGCTACAAGATCCTGACCGAGAAGGTCGGCGTGCTGCCCGAGGACATCATCTTCGATCCCAACATCTTCGCGGTGGCGACGGGCATCGACGAGCACAACAACTACGGCGTCGACTTCATCGAGGCGACGCGCTGGATTCGCCAGAATCTGAAGGGCGCCCACGTGTCGGGCGGCGTTTCCAACCTCAGCTTCTCGTTCCGGGGCAACGAGCCGGTGCGCGAGGCGATGCACACCGTGTTCCTCTATCACGCGATCGCCGCCGGCATGGACTTCGGCATCGTCAACGCCGGCCAGCTCGGCGTCTACGACCAGCTCGATCCGGAGCTGCGCGACCTTTGCGAGGACGTGGTGCTCAACCGCCGGCCGGACGCCACCGAGCGGCTGGTCGACGCAGCGCCGCGCTATGCCGGCACCGGCGCCAAGGAGCGGGTGGTCGATCTCGCCTGGCGCGAGCTGCCGGTCGAGAAGCGGCTGGAGCATGCGCTGGTCCATGGCATCACCGAGTTCATCGAAGTGGATACCGAGGAGGCGCGACTGTCCGTCGCCCGGCCGCTGCACGTCATCGAAGGGCCGCTGATGGCCGGCATGAACGTGGTCGGCGACCTGTTCGGCGCCGGCAAGATGTTCCTTCCGCAGGTGGTGAAGTCGGCCCGCGTCATGAAGCAGGCGGTGGCCTGGCTGATGCCCTTCATGGAGAAGGAAAAGGAAGAGCTGGGGATCACCGAGGATTCCTCGGCCGGCACCGTGCTGATGGCGACGGTGAAGGGCGACGTGCACGACATCGGCAAGAACATCGTCGGCGTCGTGCTCGCCTGCAACAACTTCAAGGTCGTCGATCTCGGCGTGATGGTGCCGGCGCAGAAAATCCTCGACGCGGCGCGCGAAGTGAAAGCCGACATCATCGGCCTCTCCGGCCTGATCACCCCGTCGCTCGACGAGATGTGCCACGTGGCCGCCGAGATGGAGCGGCAGGGCTTCGAGGTGCCGCTGATGATCGGTGGCGCAACGACGAGCCGCGTCCACACCGCCGTCAAGATCCATCCCAACTATGCGCGCGGGCAGGCGGTCTACGTCACCGACGCCAGCCGTGCCGTCGGCGTGGCGTCGTCGCTCTTGTCGGACCGCAAGGTGGTCTACATCGACGATATCAAGGCCGAATACGCCCGCATCGCCGAGGAGCATGCGCGCGGCCGCGAGGAGAAGCGGCGGCTCTCCATCGCTGATGCCCGCGCCAACCGCTTCGCGCCGGCGTGGGAGGGTTATACGCCGCCCAAGCCGAGCTTCCTCGGCACCAAGGTGTTCGAGAGCTACGATCTCGCCGATCTCGTGCCCTATATCGACTGGACGCCGTTCTTCTCTACCTGGGAGATGCGCGGTCGCTACCCGCAGATCCTCGACGACGCCACCTATGGCAAGGCGGCGCGGCCGCTCTTCGAAGACGCCCAGGCCATGCTGAAGCAGATGGTCGAGGAGAAGTGGCTGACGGCCCGCGCCGTCATCGGCTTCTGGCCGGCCAATTCCGTCGGCGACGACATCGAGCTCTATACTGACGACAGCCGCAGCGAGCGCCTTGCCGTCTTCCACGGTCTCCGCCAGCAGATGGCGCGCGGCACCGCGCGGGCCAACTTCTCGATCACCGATTTCGTGGCGCCGAAAGAGACCGGCCTTGCCGACTATGTCGGCGGCTTCGCCGTCAGCACCGGCTTCGGCGAGGAGGCGGTGGCCGAGCGCTTCGCCCGCGCCAACGACGACTATTCCAAGATCCTGTCGCAGTCGCTGGCCGACCGCCTCGCCGAGGCCTTCGCCGAGCGCATGCACGCCCTGGTGCGCCGCGATTTCTGGGGCTACGCGCCCGACGAGGCGCTGACGCCGGACGAAATCATCGCCGAGAAATACCGCGGCATCCGCCCGGCCCCCGGCTATCCCGCCCAGCCCGACCACACCGAAAAGGGCACGCTGTTCCGGCTGCTCGACGCCACCGAGAAGGCGGGGATACAGCTCACCGAGAGCTACGCCATGTGGCCCGGCGCCGCCGTCTCCGGCCTCTACTTCAGCCACCCCGACAGCCAGTATTTCGGCGTCGGCAAGATCGACGCCGACCAGGTCGCCGACTACGCCACCCGCAAGGGCTGGGACATCAAAACCGCCGAGAAGTGGCTGGCGCCGATCCTCAACTACGAGCCGAAGCGCGCGGCGGGGTGACCCGCCCTGTCCAGATCGGCGGCGAGATTTTTCGATGCGATCCCGTTATCCGGCTGCGATGTGATACTACGCGGCTTCGGCCGCTTCGAGCGTAATCGCGCTTGTCCAGGTTCTGGCGGCCGAAGGATGGAAACGGCGACAGCCAGGAAGACAAACATGCCCGTCTACGAGAGCCAGCTGACCGAGGGAAATCTCAAGAACTCCCACATCTACATCACGGCCGTTCTCGGGCGCCTGACCGAGCCGGTGGAAGGCGTGCCGGCCAAGCCGCCGCGGGCGATCCGCCTTGACTACAAGGGCCTGAAGGTCACAGCCGAGATCCCGAAATCGCAGCACGGCCGCCCGCGCAAGTTCATTCGCGAACGGGATTTCGTGAAAGCCTTCTTCGAGAGCACCGCCGCTGCCGTCGGCGACACGGTTCTGTTCGACGAGGTCGGTCCGGGGCATTTCCGCCTGGACCTCAGGAAAGCCGTCGCCGCGTAACCGGCGGCGCTCCAACCCTCACGCGAAGATCGCCGGCATTTCCGCGGCGAGTTCGTGGATGGTCTTCAGGACTTCCTTGAGGTGGTGGCGCATGGCGGCTTCGGCGCGGTCGGGGTCCTGGGTTTCGATGGCCTTGAAGATTTCGGCGTGCTGTTCGGTGAGCAGCAGCATGTGCGCCTTGTTGGGCAGGCTCAGGAAGCGGACGCGGTCCATCTGGCCCTTGACGCTCTGGATGAGACGCCAGGAGCGGGGCATGCCGGTGCCCTCGCTGATCGCCCGATGGAAGGCCTCGTCGAGCGGCATGTAGTCTTCCGGCCGGCCGGCGTTGGCGGCGTGGTGCTGGTCGTCGATCAGGCGGGAGAGGTCGCGGATCAGGGCGGCCGGGGGCTGTTCGGCGGCGCGGCGGGTGACGGCCGCTTCCAGCGCCTCGCGCAGGAACTGCGCCTCCATCACTTCGGCGACGCGAATGGGAGAGACGACGGTGCCGCGCTGGGGGAAGACGTCGACCAGCGTTTCGTCGGCAAGGCGGATCAAGGCCTCGCGCACCGGCGTGCGGCTGACGCCGAGGCGCAGGGCCAGTTCCTTCTCGCTCAAGGCCTCGTTGGGCTTGAAGACGAGGCCGATGATCATCCGCTTCAGAAGGCCGTAGACCTGAGCGCCGATGGGCAGCTTGGGGTCCAGCTCATAACCGGCGGCGGCAGTTGGCGGCACGTTCGTTTCTCCAGGTGAGATACTACCATGGCATATCCCCGCGCCGGCTGTCTAGCGATTTTCCGGTGAACACCGGCTGGCCTGGGTCGTTCTATCTCCTTGTTTTCGCGAAAGTCTTTTTGCAACGTTGCCATAGCCCGCCGCCGGTGGCGATTGTCGGTTGCAGGCGACGCTCGCGGGGCACCGGATGCCCGCGAGCGGCCCGGTCGCGCGGTGACCGACGGCGGTCGGTCAGCGGGAGGCGATGAAGCGGTCCAGCTTGCCCAGCGTCTGCAATCCGAGCTCGACGGCGCCGAAGCCCTTGGCCTCCTGGAACTCGGCGGGGGTGCTGAAGACCATGCCGAGCGTCACCTGCGTTCCACCGTTCATGTCCTCGAAGGCGGCCCAGGCGTCGGCATGCTTGGGGCCGTTCTCGCCCCAGAGCAGCGTGTAGCCGAAGCGCTCCTCGGGGCGGACGTCGTGATAGAGGTGGTGGTTGGGATAGACCGTGCCGTCCGGCCCGATCATGTCGAACACCCACTCGCCGCCCGAGCGGAGGTCGATCCGCTTGGTCCGGCAGGAGAAGCCGTCCGGCCCCCACCACTGCGGCAGCGCCTCCACGTTCATCCAGGCGCCCCAGACGACGCTGCGCGGCGCCATGATCTTGCGCTGAAGCACCATGGTGCGCTGGGCGACGCCGGTCAGATTGTCGAGACCGGCGCCGAAGCCCTGCCGGTAGCCCGCCTCCATGTCCTCGGCCAGCGAGGAGAGCTGCACGGTGACCCGCAGACGGCTGCTTTCGCTGGTGCCGGAGATGTTGGCCGTCACCAGCGCCGCCGACTGCGTCACGCCCTCGGACGAGATCACCTCGTAGTTGACGCTCCGCTCCGCCGGTTTCAGCTCCAGCCAGCCCGCCTCGCAGCGAATGTCCGGCTGGTCCGCCACCTTGCAGAGCGATATCTCGCGGCCGCCCACCCGTGTATCGGCCTCCAGGAACTCCACCGTCACGGTTGGCGTCGGGGCGGCCCAGACGGCCCGCGCCGCCGGGGCCGTCCAGGCCTGCCAGAGGGTGGATGGTGGGGCCGCCACCTCCCGCTCGAAGGTCAGCGTGGCAAAGCGGTCCGCGCCGTTGGGATCGATGCTCTTCGTCATTCTCCGCGCTCCTTCATCACGGTCATCACATAGGCGTTGAGCCGGTCGAGGCGGCCTTCCCAGATGGCACGCTGCTCGTCCATCCAGGTTCGCGCCGGCTCCATGGCCTCGGGCACGATGGCGCAGGTGCGGATGCGCCCGTCCTTGGACGTGGTGATCAGCCCGGCTTCCTCCAGCACGGCGAGGTGGCGCATCACCGTCGGCAGTCGGAGGCCGGTGGGCTCGGCGAGATCGGTGACGCGCGCCGGCGTTTCGGCGAGGCGGGTCAGGATCGACCGGCGGGTGGCGTCGGCCAGCGCATGGAAGAGCAGCGAGAGATCGGGATCATGCTTAGTCATGTTGCTAAGTATTGCCGAGTGTCGATGCTCGGGCAAGGGGAAACTTAGTCGATATGCTAAGTTTTTATCGCCGACGAGAAAGGGGCGGATGCCGGCGACGTCGCCGGGCATCCGCCCCATGATCGGCAAGGCTTGACGGAAGAGGGCCGCGTCAGGAGACGCGGCCGCTCCGGAAGGCTTCGATGGTCTTGATGGCGCCGCGCAGCTCGGCGAGGCCTTTCAGGCGACCGACGAAGGAATAGCCGGGGTTGGATTTCTGGCCGATGTCGTCGCCCATCAGGTGGCCATGGTCGGGCCGGAAGGGGATTTCGGCATCCGCCCGGCCGATGGACCGGCGGCGCTCCTCCTCGGTCAGGATGGCGGCGGCCACGCCGATCAGGTCGGTATCGCCGCCGAGATGGTCGGCCTCGTAGAACGAGCCGTCCGCTTCGTGAGCGACGTTGCGGAGGTGGACGAAGTGGATGCGTGGGCCGAACTCCCTGGCCATGGCCACGAGATCGTTCTTCGTGTTCGAGCCGAAGGAGCCGGTGCAAAGCGTCAGGCCGCAAGCTTCCTGAGGCACCGCCGCGAACATCTTGCGGACGTCGTCGGCCGTCGACATGACGCGCGGCAGGCCGAAGATCGGGAAGGAGGGGTCGTCGGCGTGGATGCAGAGGCGCGCGCCTTCCTCCTCGGCCACCGGCGTGATCTCATTGAGGAACTCGACGAGGTTGGCGCGCAGGTCGTCGGGGCTGATCTCCGAATAGAGCTGCAGCATGTCGCGGAAGCTGTCGCGGGTGTAGGCGAAGTCGCGGGCCGGCAGCCAGTCGATCAGGTTGCGCTCGAGCTCGGCAAGGTCTTCGGCGCTCTTGGCGGCAAGGCGCGCCTTGGCGGCGGCGATCTCGGCCTCGGTGTAGTCGGCATCCGCCCCCTTGCGCTTCAGGACGAACAGGTCGTAGGCGGCGAAATCAACCTTGTCGTAGCGCAGCGCGTATCCGCCGTTGGGCAGGCGGAACATCAGGTTGGTACGGCTCCAGTCGGTGATGACCATGAAGTTGTAGCAGATGGTCTTGACGCCGGAGCGGGCGACGTTGCGGATCGACTGCTTGTAGTTGTCGATCTTTTCCCGAAAGTTGCCGGTGCGGGTCTTGATCTCCTCGCCGACGCCGATGCTCTCGACCACCGACCAGGTGAGGCCGGCGGATTCGATCTCCGCCTTGCGCTTCTCGACCTCGTCCACCGTCCAGACCTGGCCCTGATTCATGTGGTGGAGGGCGGTGACGATGCCGGTGGCGCCGGCCTGCCGGGCCTTCTGAAGGCTGACGGGGTCATCGGGGCCAAACCAGCGCCAGGTCTCTTGCATGGTGGGATACTCCAGGGAATCGGTGAGCCGAAATCATCGGAACAGGAAGGCGGTGAGCGTGACGGCAAGGCCGCGGTCGAAGAGGCTCCTGAGGTGCTGGATCGTCGCCTTGCGGAACGGCGCGTCGCCGGAAATGGCGGGCGGGAAGATCTCGCCGATGGCGAACAGCGCATCGGCCAGCGCCTCCGGGTTGTTCTTGTGCTCCCTGGCGATGGCCGTCAGGCGGGCGGCCATCGGGTCGGCCACGAGCCAGGCGCGGCCTTGGTCGTCGCCCTGACGCAGGAAGGCCATCCAGGCGGCCACCGTCAGCGGCACCACCCTCGGCGCGTTCTTCACGGCGATGCGCTCGGCGGCGGGCGCAAGCAGGCGCGGGCCGAGCTTCTGCGAACCGTCGGAGGAGATTTGCAGGGTGAGATGGCGAATGCCCGGATTGCGGAAGCGCTCTTCGAGGTCGCGGGTGTAGGCGGCGACGTCGGTGCCCGGTACCGGCGGTATGGTGGGAATGATGTCGTCGTCCCAGAGCTGGCGGATCACCTTGGGCAGCAGCGGATCGGCCATGGCGTCGGCCACCGTCTCGATGCCGGCGAGCACCGAGAGATAGGCGAGCGTCGAATGGGCGCCGTTGAGGCAGCGGAGCTTCATCGTCTCGAAGGGGTGGACGTCATCGGTCAGGATGGCGCCGGCCGCCTCCCAGGCCGGTCGGCCGGTCGGAAAGCGATCCTCGATCACCCATTGGCGGAACGGTTCGGCCACCACCGGCCAGGCGTCTTCGAGGCCGAGGCCGGCATTGACGGTGGCCCGGTCGGCATCCTTGGTGGCCGGCGTGATGCGGTCGACCATGGACGAGGGGAAGGCGACGCCGTCGGCGACGTAGTGGCCGAGGTCGGCATCGCGAAGCTGGGCGAAGCGCGTGACCACGGCCCGCGTGATCCTGCCATTCTGTGGCAGGTTGTCGCAGGAAAGAACGGCGAAGGGCGGCACGCCGGCATCCCGTCGCAGGCGCAGCGCCTCGACGATCAGGCCCGGCAGGCTGCGGGGATGCATGGGGTCGGCAAGGTCGGCCGTCACCATCGGGTGCGCCTCGTTGAGGCGGCCGGTGGCGGGATCGTGGCAGTAGCCCTTTTCGGTGACGGTGATGGTGACGACGCGGATCTCGGGCCTCGCCATCGCCTCGAGCACGGCGTCGAGCTCGGTGGCGGCGTTCAGCACGTCGAGGAAGGAGCCGACCACCCGGAGCCTGTCGTCGCCGTTCTCGCGGCAGAGCAGGGTGTAGAGCCCGTCCTGCGGCTTGAGGGCGTCGACGACGTCGGGCGAGCGGACGTTGACGCCGATGATGCCCCAGTCATGGCTGCCGGCGGCCAGCACGTCGTCGGTGTAGACGCCGAGATGGGACCGGCTGAAGGCGCCGAGCCCCAGGTGGACGATGCCGGGCGTCACCTTGGCGCGGTCGTAGTCGGGGCGGGCGACGGCGGCGGGCAGCCTGGAGAGGCGTGCGGGGCCGAGGCGCTTGGCGGGTGTCGGGTCGGACATGTCGCTCATCTCCCCGGCTAGAGCCGATAGGCCTTTTTGGCGAGGCGATAGGCGAGGTCGTGCGCCACCTCATGGGCATCGTCGAGGCCGAGCCGATGCTCGGCGACGAGACGGGCGAGGAAGCCGCAGTCGACGCGGCGGGCGACATCGTGGCGGGCCGGGATCGACAGGAAGGCGCGGGTGTCGTCGTTGAAGCCGACGGTGTTGTAGAAGCCGGCCGTCTCCGTCATCTGCTCGCGGTAGCGGCGCATGCCCTCGGGGCTGTCGTGGAACCACCAGGCCGGGCCGAGCTTCAGCGCGGGGTAGTGGCCGGCGAGCGGCGCCAGTTCGCGCGAATAGACCGTCTCGTCGAGCGTGAACAGGATGATGGTGAGGTCGGCCCGGTTGCCGAAGCGGGCGAGCAGCGGCCTCAGCTCCTCGACATAGCCGGTGGGGCCGGGGATGTCTGCGCCCTTGTCCTTGCCGAAGGTGCGGAAGACCTCGGGGTTGTGGTCGCGACGGGCGCCGGGGTGGATCTGCATGACGAGGCCGTCGACGGTGGACATCTGGGCCATCTCGGTCAGCATCTGCGCCCGGAACAGCTCGGCGTCCTCGGCCGACGCGCCGCCGGTGCGAACGCGGGCATAGAGGGCGGCGGCATCCTCGGCCCTGAGGTCGGCGGTGCGGGCGGTCGGGTGGCCGTGGTCGGTCGAGGTGGCGCCGCCCACTTCGATGAAGTAGCGACGGCGGTCGGCGAGGGCGGCGAGATAGCCCTGGTAGGTCGCGGTGTCGTGGCCGGTGAGTCGACCGAGCACCTCGAGGTTGTCGGCAAAGCCGGGGAAGGCGGGGTCGACGACGGCGTCGGGCCGGAAGGCGGTGACGACGCGCCCTTTCCAGCCGCTTTCGCGGATCTTGCGATGGTGGCGCAGGTCGTCGAGCGGGCTCTCTGTGGTGGCGATCACCTCGATGTTGAAGCGCTCGAAGAGGGCGCGCGGCCGGAACTCCGGCTTTTTCAGCGCGGCGTCGATGGTGTCGTAGAGCCGGTCGGCGTTGTCCTTCGACGGCACTTCTGTGATGCCGAACACGGTCTCGAAGGCGTGGGTCAGCCAGATGAAGGAGGGCGTGCCGCGATAGAGGTGGAAGTTCTCGGCGAGGACGCGCCAGATCTTGCGCTTGTCGGTCTCAACCGGGCCGCCGTCGAGGCGGGGCACGCCCACTTGCTCGGGTCGGATACCCTGCGAATAGAGCATGCGGTGGACGTAGTGATCGGGGATGACGAACAGGCTGGCCGGATCGGCGAAGGGTTGGTCGTCGGCGAACCAGGTGGGGTCGGTGTGGCCGTGCGGGCTGATGATCGGCAGCTTGGCGATGCCGGCGTAGAGATCGCGGGCGATGGCGCGCGTCGTCGCATCGGCCGGAAACAGTCGGTCGGGGTGAAGGGTGAAATGGCCTGATGCCCTGAACATGTGTCGTCTCCCGTTCCGCCGCCGCCCGATTCAGGCGAGGCAGGCGCTTTCCTCTCCGGCAACAAATACGGTTTTGCCCGCGCCGCCCATTAACAAATGGACCGGTCGCGCGCTCCCTGCGCCGGACAGCGCTTCGGGATAGTCTCCCTCGCAGCCATTGTCCCTCCCTCGCCAGCCTTTTCCTCACCGTGTCGTCAGGGGCCGGCTGTCTGCCGGGGCGATCGTTCGAACGACGCACCAGCAGTTTTTGATTGCCGATGCCATTCTAGACGTCTACCATACTACTCGTCAACGAGCCGCGTGGAGGAGTGACGCGCTCGTCTTCTTGGGAGGAAGACATGGGATTTCTGTCTCGGGCCGCACTGACGGCTGCCTGCGGGGTGGCGCTGGCCATCTCGTCGCTCGGCGTTGCTTCGGCCGCCGACTATACGCTCAACATCAACACGGCGCTCACCACGACCGATCCGCTCTACAAGGGCCTTGAGGACCTCAAGAAAAACGTCGAGGCCCGTTCGGAAGGCAAGCTCGCCGTCCGCCTGTTCCCCGGTTCGCAGCTCGGCAAGGACGAGGACGTGCTGGAACAGGCGCGCGCCGGCGCCGGCAACGCGGTGGTGGTCGACGGTGGCCGTCTTGCGGTGTTCGTCAAGGACTTCGGCGTTCTCTCCGGCCCCTATCTCGCCTCCGGCTACGACGGCATCCGCAAGGTGGTGACCTCGCCGCTGCTCGACGGCATGGCCAAGGAGCTGCACGACAGCGCCCAGTTGCAGGTGTTGTCGTTCAACTGGTGGCAGGGGGAACGGCATCTGCTCACCAACAAGCCGATCAAGGTGCCGGCTGATCTTCAGGGCATCCGCATGCGCACGCCCGGCGCGCCCGTCTGGACCGAGACCGTCAAGGCGATGGGCGCCACCCCGGCGCCGATGGCCTGGGCCGACGTCTACTCGGCTCTGCAGACGCAGGTGATCGACGCCGTCGAGGCGCAGGATCCCGCCGCCTACGGCTCGCGCCTCTACGAGGTGACCAAGTATCTGACCAAGACCGGCCACTTCAATCTGATCACCGGTCTCGTCACGTCGGCCGCCTGGTTCGATGCGCTGCCGGCCGATCTGCAGACCATCCTCAAGGAAGAGTCGCTGAAGGCCGGCGACGTGGCCTCGCACGGCACCGAGGCGGCGCTGGTCGACCTGGAGGCCAAGATGGCCGCCGCCGGCATGACCATCAACGAGATCGACGTGACGCCGTTCAAGGAAGCGACGGCGGGCGTCTACGAGAAGCTCGGCTACACCGACCTGAAGAAGAAGGTCGACGCCATTCTCGCCGAGTAATGCCAGGATCGCCGCGTGTCCCGACGGAGCGCGGCGATCCCTTGTCTTGTTGCCGCATCGGACTTCCCAAAGCTCGTTTCAGGTCCGATGCCTGACCTTTCCGGAGCCTGCGTCATGTCCTCTCAGATCATGCGCGTGGAGTCCGTCGTGGCGCGAGTTCTGCTCGCCGTCATGGTCGGACTCGTCTTCATGGCCGGCGTCATGCGCTGGTTCGGATATCCGCTCGTATGGTCGATGGACGTGGCGCAGCTGCTCTTCGTCTGGGCGTCCTTCATCGGCGCCGACATGGCGATGCGAAAGCGCGGCCTGATCGCCGTCGACCTGTTCGTGCGCTGGATGCCGCCCCGCTACCGGGTCTATCTCGACATCGTCACGGGGGTGGTGATTCTCGTCTTCCTGCTGTCGCTCAGCTACCTCGGCTACAAGCTGGTGATGCTGAACCTGGAGCGGCAGTTCGGCGACAGCGGCATCAGCTATGCCTATGTCACCGCCGCCGTTCCCATCGGCTGCCTGCTGCTCGCCATCACGCTTGCCGGCCAGCTTGTCGAGGCGATTCGGACCGCCACCGGTCGACCCATTCTCGTGTTCACGCCCACCCGAACCAAGGAAGAGGCGCTGGCCGCCGCCGGGGAGAGCGAACTATGACCGGCGAAATGCTGCTTCTGGTCGGCCTGTTCTTCGGGCTTCTGATCGTCGGCGCGCCCGTGGCCTTCGCCATCGGCATCTCCGGCTTCTCCTTCTTCGCCATCTCCCAGGTGATGCCGGCGTCGATCGGCGTCCAGCAGGTGGCCTCCGCCTCGCAGAGCTTTCCGCTCTTGGCCGTGCCCTTCTTCGTGCTGGCCGGCCACATGATGAACAAGACCGGCATCACCTCGCGGCTGATCCGATGTTCGGAGGTGCTGGTGTCCTGGATGTCGGGCGGCATGGCGCAGGTGTGCATCGTGCTGTCGACGCTGATGGGCGGCGTCTCCGGCTCGGCCGTCGCCGATGCCGCCATGGAGGCGCGCATCCTCGGGCCGGATCTGGTGCGCAACGGTTACTCCAAGGGCTTCACCGCCGCCACCATCGCCGTTGGCTCGCTGATCACCGCCACCATCCCGCCGAGCCTCGGGCTGATCCTCTACGGCTTCGTCGGCAACGTCTCCATCGGCCGGCTGTTCCTCGCCGGTATCATTCCCGGCCTGATGATGATGACCGGCCTGATGCTGACGGTGTGGTTCGTCTCGCGCCGCCGGGGCTATAGGTCGGCGACCGTCAATCGCCCGAGCTGGAAGGCCGTCGGCAGCGCGGTTTGGCATGCCAAGTGGGCGCTCTTGTTCCCGGTGGCGCTACTCGTCTCCATCCGCAGCGGCGTGTTCACCCCGTCCGAGGTCGGCGCCTTCGCCGTGGTCTACGCGGTGGTGGTCGGCGTGCTCCTCCACCGCGAGCTCACCTGGCAGGGCGCCATGGAGGCGCTGCTGCACGGGGTGATCGACAACGGCCTCATCGTGCTGATCATCATGTTCTCGGGCATGGTGGGCTACGCGATCATCTTCGACCAGGCGCCGCAGGCCATCGCCCAGGGCATGCTGAGCCTGACGCAGAACCCGACGGTGATCCTGCTGCTGATCGTCATGTTCCTGCTGATCGCCGGCTGCTTCATCGAAGCGACGGTGCTGGTGCTGCTGCTCACGCCGATCTTCCTGCCGATCGTGCTGCAGCTCGGCGTCGACCCGGTGCATTTCGGCATCGTCATGATGACCATGGTCACCTTCGGCGGCATGACGCCGCCGGTCGGCGTCGCCATGTTCACCGTCTGCGGCCTGCTCGATTGCTCGATCGACGAGTATCTCGTCGAGGCGCTGCCGCACATCGCGACGATCCTGTTCCTCGTCGCGCTGTTGATCCTGTTCCCGCAGATCTCGTTGTTTCTTCCTAACTTATTGATGTAATTCGTCTAAATTAGCAGCGCGCAAGCCGGTTGGCGTCACCGCCAGCCGGCTTTGCGTATGATCAGGCGAAGAACAGCCAGGTCATCAGCAGGAACAGCGGCGCCAGGATGCCGAAGGACCAGGCGAGATAGCCGAAGAAGGAGGGCATGCGGACGCCCGCGCCCTCGGCGATCGACTTGACCATGAAGTTGGGCGCGTTGCCGATGTAGCTGTTGGCGCCCATGAACACGGCGCCGGCCGAGATCGCCACCAGCGTCGTCGACATCTCGCCCATCAGGTGCTGCGGGTCGCCGCCGGCCAGGTTGAAGAAGACGAGATAGGTCGGCGCGTTGTCGAGGAAGGACGACAGCAGGCCCGTCGCCCAGAAATACATGGCGTTGACCGGTGAGCCGTCGGCGGCGGTGACGAGGTTGACCAGCGGCGCAAAGGCGCCGTCGCGGGCGGCGCGCAGCATGGCCAGCACCGGAATGATCGTCACGAAGATACCGGCGAACAGCTTGGCGACCTCCAGGATCGGCCCCCACTCGAAGCCGTTGCGGACGCGCAGCGCCTTCGGCGTCAGCCAGAGCGAGGCGACGGCGGCGGCGATCAGGATCAGGTCGCGGGAGAGGTTCTGCAGCTCGACCTCGACGCCGAACACGTGGAAGCCGACGCCCGGCTTCCACGAGCCCGACAGGAGCACCGCCCCGACCACCACCGCGAGAAGCGCGATGTTGAGCCGGCCTTGGACGCCGACGCGGCCGGTGTCGGGCGTCGGGTCGAACTTGCCGCGGAAGTCGTCGTCGTTGTGGTAGAGGCGGTAGTCGATGGCGAAGAACAGCCCGAGCAGGATGACGGCGGCGAAGATGGTCTCCTTCAGCATGTGCAGCGTCGTCCAGAAGAAGCCGACGCCCCTGAGGTAGCCGAGGAACAGCGGCGGATCGCCCAGCGGGGTGAGCGAGCCGCCGATGTTGGACACCAGGAAAATGAAGAAGATGACGACGTGGACGTTGTGCCGGCGGCCGTCGTTGGCGCGCAAGAGCGGCCGGATCATCACCATGGAAGCGCCGGTGGTGCCGACCACCGAGGCGAGCAGCGTGCCGATGGCGAGCAGCGACAGGTTGGTCTTCGGCGAGCCGTGCAGGTTGCCGGTGACCAAGATGCCGCCGGCGATGGTGAACAGCGCCCCGAGCAGGATGACGAAGGGCAAATAGTCGAGCAGCACCGTCTCGGCCAGCGGCTCGATGACGGCTTCGCCGTGGAGAAGCGTGAAGGGGGCGATGAAGGCCAGCGCCCAGGCGGCGGCGATCTTGCCGAAATGGTGGTGCCAGACATGCGGCGCGAGCAGCGGGAACAGGGCGATCGACAGCAGGATGCCGATGAAGGGCACCGCCCAGATCACGCCGAGCGCTGCGCCGTCAAGGCCGTGGCCGCCGGTGGAGGCGAAAGCGGGGGAGGCGAGGGCGAGAGAGGCAAGGGCGAGGGAGATCGGCGCCAGAGCCGGGCGGAAGGCATTACCAAAACGACGCAACATCACGATCCAACTTCTCACGGCAGCGAAAAACATCCGGAAGTCCGCCGGAGAGTCGCCAACACATTTTCATCTGTTTTATGCGGCGTGGAACAAACCACGTCCCGGCGTCACAGGCAACGCCGAGCTGATCGGCAATCACACGAAAGCGGAGAGGGCGCCAAAGGCGCATGGCCATGACGAAGGATTTGGATCCTCTAGGAACCAGTTCCCCACATTTGGGTCCATTCATACCAGAACGAAGCCACGGTTATCAGAGCGCCGAATAGGAGAACCATGGTTCGCCAGACGAAGAACAGTATTTTCAACGGCAGGTTCGACGGCTCGATGAAATAGCCAGGCAGATTCCAAAACAGTTCAGGCAAGTCAGGGACTTTCATGGGACACCCATGCCGAATGATCTCTCATGGCATGTAGGGAGCCATCCCACTGGGGAACAGGCCTAATCGTCTGGGCATGAACCAAGCATCGGGAGGCTATCTAGGCTGGGCTACGGTGATCTCTCCTGCACGGCCGGTTTGTGTGCATCAAAATTTTTAATGTTGCACACTTGCGCTTGTGTGCAACAAAATTATAATTGATGCACACAGGGGCGCCAATGGCCATCATCTCTCATTCCCGAACCGCCCAAGTCGCTTACCAGGACTTGCTCAGGCTTCATCTCGACGAGTTCGCTTCGGAGTTGATCGGTAGCATCGAAGAGCGATCGCGCAACGGGCGGGTCTATCTTTACGACAAGTTCCGGATCGGCACAGAGATCAAGAGCCGCTATCTCGGGGAGGGGACGCCCGAGCTGCGTGCGCGCCTGAGCCGTGCCGTCGAGCTGAAGAGTGAGCGTGAGGAGCGCCGCAAGACAATGGCGCGGCTGGCCCGCGTGTTGCGCGCCGAAGGGTTCATGGCCACCGACCGTGACACCGGTTCCCTGCTTCTGGCTTTTGCCCGTGCCGGGGTCTTCCGGCTGGGCGGTACGCTCGTGGGCACCGCCGCCTATGCCCTCCTGCAAGGTGACCTGGGGGTTCGCTTCGATTCCGAAGAGCTGGCACAGACCGGCGATATCGACTTTGCAAGTTTCGAGCGGCTATCGGTGGCGCTGGGCGATCAGGTCGAAGAGAACCCGGGCGACATCTTGCAGGCGTTGAAGTTCGATCCGGTGCCGGGGGTGGTGGATCGGCAGGTGTGGAAATGGCGACAAAGTCGCGGCGCGGCGATGGTCGAGTTTCTGACGCCGGCCTTTGGTGACGAGAGGGTCAAGCCGCTGCCGGCTCTGGGCGTGAGCGCCCAGGCGCTCAACTATCTGAACTTTCTGATCGCCAAGCCCATCCCCGCGGTCGCGCTCTATCGATCGGGTGTGCTGGTGCAGATCCCGCGGCCCGAGCGCTTTGCGATCCACAAACTGATCGTCGCCGACCGACGCCAGGGCAGCCCCGATCAAGCCAAGTCCCGCAAGGACCGTGGTCAGGCGGCGTTCCTGATCGACGTGCTGGCTGAAGACAGGCCCGACGACCTGCGCGAAGCCTATGAAGATGCGCTTTCGCGTGGGGCCCGTTGGCGGGAACGGCTGGAGGCAAGCCTTGCTCGCATGCCGAGGGCGGCCGAGATCCTTCGCGCGCTGGGGTGACGCGGACTGTCGAAAACGTCCCGCAAATCCCTCGGGGGTGGCGATGGGCTGCCGCTCAGTCTTCCCCGTCCACTGGCTCGAGCGTCTTTGGGTCGAGCTTGACGCGGCGCTTCTCGCCCGTCTCGGTCCGGACCTTCACCTTGTAGCAGCCGTCGTCGGAGCGGACCGACAGGACGGTCCAGCCCCTCTCCTGAAGCGCGGCCTCGACGGCGGCGCGCGGCTGCCAGTCGCCGAGCGGCACGTCGCAGCGCGCGGGATGGTCGTCGTCGGCCCGCGCTATGCCGCCGGCAAGGGCGATGAGCAGGCTGCCCGCAAGTGTCGCGGCGAGACCAAGGCGGTGGAGCATCGACCAGTTTCCTCGTTCAATGGCAGGATTTACTTTTTCCGTCCTAGAGCGAGTCTGGCGAACTTTGGTTCGCCAACGTGCTCTATCTCTTTATTCTTGCGCAACTCCGGACGCAAAACCGGTTCCCACTTTTGCTGGAGTTGCTCTAGACTATCCCATGTTCATCTGACGGCAACCTGAACGGCGCGACGGCGCCCCATTCGTTTGGCGCCCGTGCGACAGGAAAGGTGGCGATGCGGATTTTGCTCGTTGAGGATGACGCCGTGCTTGGCATGGCGGTGCGCGACCAGATCATCGCCGACGGACACTCGGTCGACTGGGCGCAGCGCATCGCCGAGGCGGGGGACGCGGTGCTGGCTGCCGCCTACGAGCTGATCCTGCTCGACCTGATGCTGCCGGATGGGCGCGGCCTCGATTTCCTGAAGGCGCGCCGGGTGGCCGGCGACGTGACGCCGGTGATCATCCTGACGGCGCGCGACCAGATTTCCGACCGCATTGCCGGGCTCAACGCCGGCGCCGACGATTACCTCGTCAAGCCGTTCGACCTGTTCGAGCTGTCCGCCCGCATTCGCGCCGTCGGCCGGCGCTACGGCGGCAACCCCAACCCGCTGGTCCGGATCGGCGATCTCGACGTCGACCTTGCCGCCCGCACGCTGCGTCGCGCCGGCAAGCCGGTGCGGCTTACCGCCCGCGAATGGGCGCTGTTCGAGGCCTTCGTGCAGCGGCCGAACATGCTGCTCTCCAAGGCGCAGATCGAGGAGCATCTCTACTCCTTCTCGGACGAGATCGAGAGCAACACCATCGAGGTCTATGTCGGCCGGCTGCGCAAGAAGCTGGGGCCCGACGTCATCGAAACGGTGCGCGGCCTCGGCTATCGGCTGGGCGTGCCGGCGGGGGCGAACTGATGGGCAAGCGCATTCTGCCGAAGAGCCTAAGGGCGCGGCTTGCCATCGTCCTGTCCGTCAGCCTGACGCTTCTGTGGATCGGCGCGTCCTTCTTTGCCGGCCACGTGTTCCGCCACGAGACCGACGAGGTGTTCGACAGCACCTTGCGCGAGGTGGCCGAACGGGTCCTTCCGCTCGCCTACGAGCAGATGCTGGCCGACGAGGATGGCGGCGACGGCGGGCTGCGGCTGCCGCCGGTCGGCGGGCACGAGTTCATCTCCTATGTGGTGCGCGACGGCGAGGGCCGCGAGCTGCTGCGCTCGAGTGCCGCCGACGGCATGCACATTCCCTCGGGACTCGCGCCCGGCTTCCACACCACGGAGACGCTGCGCACCTACACCGAGACGGCGGTGCAGGGCACCATCGTGGTCACTACCGCCGAGTATCTCGATCACCGCCGTCACGTGTTCCGGGGCGCCCTGTGGGCGTTCATCTGGCCGATTGCCGCTCTGCCGCTGCTCACCGCGCTGGTGGTGTGGCTGGCCATTCTCCTGTCCTTCCGGCCGGTCATCGCCTTTCGCGACGCCATCGAGCAGCGCGGGCGCGGCAATCTGACGCCGGTGGACGGGGGCGGGCTGCCGAGCGAGCTGTCGCCGGTGGCTGCCTCGGTCAACGCGCTGCTCGCCCGTCTGCGCAATGCGCTGGAAGCCGAGCGCAGCTTCACCGCCAACAGTGCCCATGAGCTGCGGACGCCGATCGCCGCCGCCCTGGCCCAGACGCAACGCCTTATCGCCGAGATGCCGGATGCGAACCGTGAGCGCGCCCGCTCCATCGAAAGCGCGCTGCGCCGGCTGACGCGCCTTTCGGAAAAGCTGCTGCAACTCGCCAAGGCGGAGGGCGGCGGCCTTCTGGCCGAGCGGCCGTCCGACCTCTCGGCCGTGCTGGCGCTGGTGGTGGACGAGATCGCCCGGTCGAGCGAGGCGGACGACCGCATCGACCTGACGGTTCCCGACGACGGCGTGTCGTCCGACGTCGATCCCGACGCTTTCGCCGTGCTCGCCCGCAACCTGATCGAGAACGCCCTCAAGCATGGCGCGCCGAGCGACGCGGTGGAGGTGCTTCTGGATGCCGACAGCCTTACCGTCCGCAATCACGGGCCGGTGGTTGCGGCGAGCGAGGTGGACCGGCTGATGCGGCCCTTCGAGCGCGGCGCCAGCCGGTCGGACGGATCCGGCCTCGGCTTGGCGATCGTCGCCGCCGTCTGCCGGGGCGCGGGGCTGGAGTTCGGCATCGCCTCGCCGGTGGCGGGTTGGGCTGATGGGGTGTCGGCGCGCGTCACCGGGCTGGCGGGGAGCAACTGAAAGCCATTGCAACAACGCAGATGAAAACGTGTGTTTCGGAGGGGCGTCCGGGCCTGCGAGGCGTGGGCGTTTGAGCGTTCTCTGATATGTCTTGACGGAACTGGCGGCATCGAAATCATGGCCGCTTCCTGGATGGTGATCGAGGAGTCTGGGTGTTGGATCTGACCAGCCTGAGCCGAGTTGTCTCGCACGCGCTTCGCCATGAACCCTGGCTATACGAGCTGGAGCTGGACGAGGCCGGCTGGGTCCCCGTCGAGGCGCTGATTGCCGCTTTACGGACAGAATCCGACGCGTGGTCATCCGTGGAGCGCGCCGACCTCGCCGAGATGATCGACCGGTCGGAAAAGAAGCGTCACGAGTTGGACGGTGATCGCATCCGGGCGCTGTATGGCCATTCCACTCCGCACAGACTTCTCAAGGAGTCAGCGCCGCCACCCGCCGTGCTTTATCATGGCACTTCGCCTGAGGCGGCCGCTCTCATTCGAGAGCACGGCCTGATGCCCATGGGTCGGCAGTATGTCCATCTGTCGGTCGACACGAGGATGGCGGATCAGGTTGGCCGGCGGAAGACCAGGGCGCCGGTGATCTTGCGGATCAAAGCCGGCGAGGCTCATGCTGGCGGCGTGGTATTTTATCGCGGCAATGACATGGTATGGCTGGCCGACACAATCGCGCCGACGTTCATAGAGTAGGCGCTGTCCCAAGGTCGATCCCACCGCCTTCGCCGCGCTTGCCCGCAATCTGATCGAGAAAGCGCATCACCGGTCTTGCCGGGGCGAAGGCCACTTAACGAAGCTGACGGCAAGCTGAACAGCTTTCCGCATGGTTGTCAGGTGGCTGTCAGGTGGCCCAGCCATTGATCTCCTGTCGCAACAGTACAGGAGCTCGCCATGAAACCCTATTACGCCCTGCCGCTCGGGCTCGCCGCCGCCGTCGCGCTGCCGGCGCTGGCCATCGCCAAGCCCGTCACCGTCACGGCGCAGTTCGCCGACTACGGCGGCTACGGCGCCTATGCGGCGGTCTACGTCACCGATGCCCAGGGCAAGGTGGTGCAGACGCTGCATGTGGCGGGCAAGAAGGCGAAATACTACCGCCACCTCTCGGGCTGGGCGCGCGGCGCCAGCGGCTCGGTCGACGGCCTGACCGGCGCCAGCATCGGTTCGGGCGGCACGCTGACGGTGACCGCCGATATCGCCGACGCCATGCTCGACGCCGGCTATCAGGTGCGCGTCGACACCGCCGTCGAGGACGGCAACGACTATGTGGCCGATGGCGCCGTTCCGCTGGCCGCCGGGTCGGTCGGCAAGCCGGCGCCCGGCAACGGCTATCTCCAGTCGCTCACCGTTTCCTACTAAAATCGGGGCCTTCATCATGTTGCGCCGCTTCCACTCGCTGCCCGGTGTCGTCCTTGCCCTTTTCCTGATGGTGATCGCCGTGACCGGCGCCGTCCTGTCGGTCAATCCGGCGCTCGATCGGCTGGCCAATCCGGCCGTCACCTCCGGCGTCAGCGTCGCCGCCCTGGCCGAGGCGGTCGGCGCCCGCCATCAGGAGATCGACAAGATCGCCGTGCGGCCGAGCGGCGCGGTGACCGTGTCCTACGTGGACAATGGCGCGAGTGGCACCGAGCAGGTCGATCCGGCAACCGGAGCTTCGCTTGGCACGCAGCAAGGGCCGTCGGCCCTGGTGCGCTGGATGACCGAACTGCACCGCTCGCTGTTCCTGGGCGATGCCGGCAAGATCGGAACGGGCGTTGCCGCCTTGGCCATGCTGGCGCTCAGCCTGTCCGGCATCGTCCTGCTGATGCGCTCGCTGGGCGGCTGGCGCGGCTGTTTCGCGCCGGTGCGCGGCGACCTGCTGACACGCCTGCATGGCGAGGTCAGCCGTTTCGCCGTCGTCGGCCTGATGCTGTCGTCGCTCACCGGGCTTTACATGTCGGCCGACACCTTCGGCCTGTTGCCCGATCCGTCCGCCGATGCGATGCCGGCCATGGTGTCGGGCAGCGGTGGTCCGGTTGCGCCGGTCGGCAGCCTGTTCGGACTTCAGTCGGTCCCGGTCGCCGATCTGCGCGAGTTGACCTTCCCGGCCAAGGACGATCCGACGGACGTCTACACGGTGGTCACGACGCAGGGCGAATCCAGCGTCGACGCGTCGTCGGGCGCCGAACTGGCCTTCACACCAGCCAGCACATGGGACCGCCTGCGCGAAACCGTCATCATGCTGCACACCGGGCGCGGCGCCTGGGCGCTTGGCCTGCTGCTCGGCGCGGCGTCCGGTTCGGTGCCGCTTCTCGGCGTCACGGGCGTCCTGATGTGGTGGCGTCGGCGCTCCAGCCGCCCGGCGATCGCCGCCAACGTCGCCGCTCGCCTGGCCGACACCGTGATCCTGGTCGGCAGCGAGGGCAACACCACCTGGGGCTTTGCCGGCACGCTGCACGAGGCGCTGACCGCCTCGGGCCATCGCGTCCACACGGCGCCGATGAACGCGCTCTCGGCCGCCCATCTTTCCACCGAACGGATGCTGATCCTGACGGCGACCTACGGCGACGGCGGAGCGCCGGCCTCGGCCAACGCCTTCCTGTCGAAGCTTGACGCCCTCGACGGCTCGATGCCGGTGGCCGTGCTCGGCTTCGGCGACCGCAGCTTCCCGCAGTTCTGCCGCTTCGCGCAGGATGTGTCGGAGGCGGTCGAGGCCAAGGGCTGGCCCGTCATGATGGGCCTCAAGCGCGTCGACCGCCAGTCGGCGCAGGAGTTCGCCGCCTGGGGCCGCGATCTCGGCGATGTGCTGGGCCACGAGCTGACGCTCGCCCACCGCGCCCGCCTGCCCAAGACCGAGCCGCTGGCGCTGGTCGCGAGCGAGCTCTACGGCGAGGCGGTCGGCGCGCCGGTGGCGATCATGCGCTTTGCCCCGCAAGGGAAGCCGACCGAGTTCGAGGCCGGTGACATTCTCGGCGTACTGCCGCCGGGCGAGACCATGCCGCGCTTTTATTCGCTGGCCTCCTCGGCGCGTGACGGCTTCCTGGAAATCTGTGTGCGGCTCAGGGAGGGCGGCGTCTGTTCGTCCTACCTGCACGGGCTGACGCCGGGCGACACCATCGCCGCCTTCGTCCGCACCAATCCGCGCTTCCGTCCGGTCGAAGGGAAGGCGCCGCTGATCCTGATCGGCGCGGGCGCCGGCATCGGGCCGCTGACCGGCTTCGTGCGCGCCAACGACGGGCTTCGTCCGGTGCATCTCTACTGGGGCGGCCGCAGCCCGTCGTCGGACTTCCTCTACGAGCACGAGTTGGCCGAGCATCTGGCCGAAAAGCGCCTGACCTCGCTGACCACGGCCTTCTCGCGCAGTCCCGACGGCGGCTACATCCAGGACCGCCTCGCCGCCGACGCGCCCAAGCTGCGCGAGCTGATCCGCCACGGCGCGCAGGTGCTGGTGTGCGGCGGCCGCGACATGGCCGAGGCCGTCACCTCGGCGCTCGGCGGCGTCGTGCGACCGCTCGGGCTCGATCTCGCCACTCTCAAGTCGGACGGACGCTATGTCGAAGATGTCTACTGAAGCTCCGGTGAAAGTCGCCCTCAGCGGCCCGACCATGGGCGCGCGCTGGTCGGCGGTGTTCCACGGCGATCCGCTCGGCTGGCACGATGATCTCAGGCTCGCCCTGCAAACGGCGGTCGACGAGGTCGACCGGCAGATGTCGACCTACCGGCGAGACTCCGACCTCAGCCGCCTCAACGCGGCGCCTGTCGACACCTGGGTCGACCTGCCGGCCGAGACCGTGGCGGTGATCGAGGCGGCCCTGGCCATCGGCGAGGCGTCGGACGGCGCCTTCGACGTCGGCGTCGGCGAACTGGTGGCCGCCTGGGGGTTCGGCGCCGATGCGCGCGATGGCGCCGATGGCCGCGCGACGGCGCACAGCGTCGCTCTCAAAACCCTCGATCTCGACGTCGCCGGTCGGCGCGCCCGCAAGCGGACGCCGCTTCGGCTCGACCTATCCGGCATCGCCAAGGGCTACGGCGTCGATCGCCTCGGCGAGACCATGGACCGGTTCGGCATCGCCTCCTGGCTGGTCGGCATCGACGGCGAGATGCGCGCGCGCGGCCGCAAGCCGGACGGAACCGCCTGGGCCGTCGGTCACGAGCGGCCCGTCGTCGGCCGGCGCGACCTGATGGGCGTCCTGGAACTGGAAGACGTTGCGGTGGCGACCTCCGGCGGCTACCGGCACTGCCACGAGGTGGCCGGCCGCCTGGTATCGCACACCATGGACCCGCGCACCGGCGCGCCGCTCGACAACGGTCTTGCCGCCGTCACCGTGCTGGCGGAAAGCTGCATGGCGGCCGACGCCTGGGCGACGGCGCTGTTGGTGCGCGGTCTCGACGAAGGTGTGGCGCTGGCCCGGCGGTTGGGCATGTCGGCGCTGTTCGTCGACGGTCAGGACCGGGTGATCTCGACTCTTGCCGCGTGAATGGGGGCGGACCAAGGTGGCCAACGCCGGTGAACATCGCCGACGAGTGGAGTGACGAGTTGCCGAGTGCTGGAGTTATCTTCTGAATACCGTCAAATATACGTCTTTCTAGCTAGATGAATATAGTCTAGAGGCACGTTTCCTACACAAGGTTTTAGAGCTTTATATATACATTGCGAACTAAGTTGGCCCGGTAACAAACTGGGTCGGACTCCCATGTTCGGGCTGCTTAAGATCCGCATCGTCATCCTGGCCGCGGTTTTCGTCGGTCTCGTTCCCTTCGTGGCGAGCGAGATCGTGCGGACGCGCGCCGACATGGCGCAGCAGCTCGGGGAGATCAACCAGAGCATTTTGACCTCGCTGAGGCGCAATCAGAAGGCATTCATCGAGGTGCGGCTCGAGGTCGAGAGGCTGTCCGAGACCATCGCCCTGTCCAGGAATCTCCGAAGCATTTCGCCGGAGGAGTGCAACGAGAGCGTGGCGCACCTTCTTGCAATCCAGCAAAAGGTCGAGCGCATCTCCCTGTTGAGACCGGATGGTGTGGCCTTCTGCTCGACCGACCCCAGGGCCATCGGCGTCTACTTCGGCGACAGGGGCTACTTCTCCGCCGCCCTCGCATCGACGCAGGTCGTGTGGAGCGATTTCATCCTGAGCCGGATCACCGGCAAGAGAATCCTGCAATCGGCCAAGGCGATCCGCAGCGGCGACCGGGTCGACTTCGTGCTGACGATCGCTCTCAACTCGACCTATCTGCGGCAGCTGTCGATCGAGCAGTTCACGCTGCCGCTCACCTACGGCATGCTTCTCGACATCGACGGCAACGTGCTCGATGGCGGTGCGATGCCGGGTGTGGAAGACCGCCTGTCGGAAGAGACGACAAAGCGGATGGCCGAGATCGGCACAGGGCTGATCCTGCCGGGCACTTATGGGGCCGGCGACGAGGTGTTCGGCGTGGCGAGGCTGCCGGGCTCGGCCAACCTGATCGGCTACGGCGTGACGACCGAGGCGGTGCGGTCCGCCGCGACCCACGCGATGATCGAGCGGCTGGCCCTGGTCGGCCTGGTTGCGCTGGGTCTGGTGGCCGTGGTTCTCGGCCTCCTGGAGTGGCTGGTTCTGCGTGGGCTCAGGCAGGTGGTGCATGTGGCCGAGCGGGTCGCGGCCGGCGACTGGACGTCGCGCATCACCCAGACGCCGCTGTTGCCCGACCTCGCCCTGGTGGGCCGCTCCGTCAACATGATGCTCGACAGCCTGGAGGCCTCCGTCAACACCGATGCGCTGACGGGGCTTGCCAACCGGCGGGCCCTCGACCGGTTTCTGCTGGCGAGCCTCAACAGGCTGAAACGCCACAATATCGGCTTCACCGTCGTCATGATCGACATCGATGCCTTCAAGGCATTCAACGATCAGTATGGACACGGCACGGGTGACGACGTGTTGCAGGTCGTCGGGGCGACCATCCAGCGCTTTGCCCGACGGACCGATGAAATCGCTGCGCGCTATGGCGGCGAGGAGTTCACCCTGATCCTGACCGAAACCGATCCGGAGAAACTGAGGCAGCACCTGGAGGCGCTGCGGAGGGCCGTCGAGGCGGTCGCCATTCCGCATTACCATTCGCCGCACGCCGTCTGCACCGTCAGCATCGGCTATGCCGCCGCGGAGCCCGACGACAGCCCGCTCGCGGCGATCTCGCGCGCCGACGGCTGCATGTATCTGGCCAAGAACAAGGGACGCAACCGGGTCGAAGGCCTGCCCGAAGGGCGCCAGGATCGGGAGCTGTTCTCCCGCTTCATGACCGAAGTGGCGTGAGCCGGGTTTTGAACTTCGGCCCCGGTTGGACTAATGATCGGCGCATCCTCGGGCGCACGCCGCCCGTGCCCTCTGTTCCGGACAATCGACATGACAAGTGACGCCACCGGCGCCCATCAGCTCGGCAAGGCCAGCGTGACGCCCGCCTCGCCGGACGAGGCGGTGCTCGACCGTGTGCCCAACCCGCACCCGGACATCGACTACCTCGCCCGCTTCACCGCGCCCGAGTTCACCTCGCTCTGCCCGGTCACCGGCCAGCCGGACTTCGCGCACCTCGTCATCGACTATGTGCCCGCTGAGTGGCTGGTCGAATCCAAGTCGCTGAAGCTGTTCCTGACGTCCTTCCGCAATCACGGCTCGTTTCACGAGGACTGCACCATCACGATCGCCCGCCGGCTGGTGGATCGCCTCGCGCCGCGTTGGCTCAGGATCGGTGGCTACTGGTATCCGCGCGGGGGCATTCCCATCGACGTCTTCTGGCAGACTGGCGCGCCGCCCAAGGACCTCTGGCTGCCCGACCAGGGCGTGGCAAGCTATCGTGGGCGGGGATAGAGCGGCCCCTATTGCGGCGGGGTCCACACGGCCGGTTGGCGCGGGCCGTCCGGCTCGGCGCGGATCATCTCCATGCGCGTGCTGTCGAGGCCGCGATTCTGGGCGCGGGCGAGGCGGAAGTTGTGGCCGATGCGCTCGGCGGTGGCGATGACGCCGTTGGCGTCCTTCTCGTCGAACACCTGCCGCGCCGTCTCGGCGAACAGCGCCAGCCAACGCTCGAAATGCCTGTCCTCGATGTCGGCGATCATCATGTGCGGCCGCATCGGCCGGCCCTCGTAGCGGCCCGAGCGCAAGAGCACCGACGACCAGAAGGCGCACATCTTGTCGAGGTGGGCGGGCCACTGGTGCTTCTCGATCTCGCGGCCGAAGATGGCGGCGAGGTCCGGGTCGTCCATCACCTTGCCGTAAAAGCCGTGGACCAGCGCGTGGATGCTGTCCTCGTCGATCGATCCCATGGGAATGCCGCGTCGCGGCGCGTCGGTTGCGGTCATGGTCTCTCCGGCTGCCGAAGGCGGTGAAAGGTCTGTGAAGGCGCCGCAGATGTAGTCCTTTGCAGACGGTCAGACAACGGACGCCGCCTCGTCACGGTCTCCCGTAGATCTTCATGAAGGCGGCGACGGCGGTTTCGACCGCTTCGGCCTTGTCCCTGACACCGTCGAGACCGTAGAGGAGCGGCTCGGCGATGCCGGCTTCGAGGAGGCTCTTGAGGTAGAGGGCGCCAAGCTCGGGCGAGGGGAGGTCGATCTCTCCCTTTGCCGCCCGCTCGGCGAGAAAGTGGGTAATGGCGTCGATGCCGCGCTGCGGGCCGAGCTTGTAGACTTCGCGGCCAAGGGCGGTGTTCTGGCTCTCGCTGAGCACGGTGCGCTGGATCGCCAGAATTTCCTGTCGGGTGACGAGATCGAGGTAGAGGCGGCCGAAGCGGGTGAGGGCCGTGGCGATATCGTCGTCCGAGGCGAGCGAGGCCAGCATTTCCTCGCCAGTCTCATCCAGCGCCGATGTCACGACGGTGGCGAACAGTTGCTCCTTGGAGTGGAAGTAGCCGTAGAGCGTCGCCTTGGAGCCGCCGAGCCGCGACGAGATCATCGCCATGCTGGCGCCCCTGTAGCCCACCTCCTCGAACACGGCCGTTGCGGCGGCGATGATGGCGTTGCGCTTCTCGTCGGTCTTCGCGCGCATCAAGGTCTCCTATTTGTGATCGGCAGGGTAGGTTTCCGGCTTGACCGCCGCAAGTAGCTTTTATAACTAAACCGTACCGTACGGTTATAAAGGTGCCGCATGCGTTCCAGGCTCGTCAAAACAGGCTATTCCGCCAGCTTTCTTCTATTCATATCAGCGCTTTATGGCGGATGCGCCATGCTGCCCGAGAATGCCCCCCTGTCGTCGGTCAAGCCGATGGACGCCTATGCGTCCGACAGGAGCCTCGCGCCTGCCAAGGACGCGGCCTGGCCGGCGGACGACTGGTGGACGGCCTATGGCGATCCGCAGTTGGCAGCCCTGATCGGCGAGGGACTGACCGGCGCCTCCGACATGAGGATCGCCGAGGCGCGGGTTGCGCTGGCCCGGGCCGGCGTCGGCGCGTCGCAGGCCTCGCTGCTGCCGAGCGTCGGCGCCTCGGCCAAGGCCGACAGCGAGAAGCAGTCCTACAACTACCTGATCGGCAAGGACTTCGTACCCAAGAGCTGGAACGACGCCGGCATGGGCACGCTGTCGCTCGACTGGGAGATCGACTTCTGGGGCAAGAACCGGGCGAAACTGGCCGCCGCCAAGGGCAAGGTCGTCGCCGCCGAGGCGGAGGCTGCCGCCACGCGCCTCGCCTTGTCCACCGGCATTGCCGAGGCCTACGGCCGCCTCGCCGCGTTGCACGCGGACCGAAACAGCGTGGTCAGCGCCATCGGCGTGCGCAAGCAAACGCTGTCGCTGATGAGCGACCGCTACGGCAAGGGCCTCGAAAACGAAGGGGCGCTTGAGCGGTCCCGCGCGGCGGAGGCGGCGGCCGAGGCCGAACTGGCCCAGGTCGACGAGCAGATCGGACTCATCAAGAACCAGCTCGCCGCCCTCGTCGGCGCCGGACCGGATCGCGGCCTTGCCATCACCCGCCCCAAGGTGAAGGGCGGCCGCTTCACCGGCGTTCCCAAGAGCCTGCCGGCTGACCTTCTCGGTCGGCGCCCGGACATCGTGGCCGCCCGCGCCACCGCCGAAGCCGGGCTCAAGGACATCGACGCCGCCAAGGCCGCCTACTATCCCAACGTCAACCTCGCCGCGATGATCGGCAAGCAGGCGCTCGGCCTCAACATGCTCACCGACCCCGGCTCGACGCTCGGTTCGATCGGTCCGGCCATTTCGTTGCCGATCTTCGACGGTGGTCGCCTTCGCGCCGGCGAACGCAGCGCCGTGTCGCAATATGAAATCGCCGTCGCCAGCTACGACAGGACGCTGACGGAGGCCTTGCGCCAGGTGGCGGACGCCGTGGTGAGCAAGCGCCAGCTTGCCAGCCAGCTCTCCAACACCCGGCGCTCCGCTGCCGCCGCCGAGAAGGCGTGGCGCGTGGTCAGCGACCGCTACAACGGCGGCCTCGCCACCTATCTCGAAGTGCTGACGGCCGAAGACGCGCTGATCAGCGCCCGCCGCGCCACGGCCGCCCTGCAGGCCCGCGCCTTTACCCTGGATATCGCGATGGTCCGCGCCCTCGGCGGCGGGTTCCGCAGCACGGAGAAGCAGTCGTGAACGACATGAGCAAGATCGACGCCGACGTCGAAGACACCGCCCGCGCCGCCAAGGCCGCCGTCAACCCCGCCAAGCGCGGCCCGCTGTTTCTCGGCCTCCTCCTGGCCGTGGCAGCCTGCGGTGGCGGCTACTATGCCTATGACACGCTCTATGCGTCGAAACACGCCATCACCGACAACGCCTATGTCGGCGCCGACGTGGCCCAGATCACGCCGCTGGTGGCGGCGCCGGTGACCGAAGTACTGGTCAGCGACACGCAGGCGGTGAAGAAGGGCGACGTGCTCGTTCGCCTCGACGACACCGATGCCAAGCTGGCGCTCGCCATGGCCGAGGCGACCTATCAGAACGCCATCCGCCGGGTGACGGCGCTGGTCGCCAACGACAAGGCGCTGGCGGCCCAGATCGTCGGGCGCGAAGCCGATCAGGCGCAGGCCGCCGCCCAGCTTGCCTCCGCCGAGGCGGGATACGCCAAGGCGAAGATCGATCTCGACCGTCGCAAGACGCTGGCCGACAATGGCTCGGTGTCGGGGGACGAGATCACCGCCGTCGAGACCTTGCTGAAAACCGCCGAGGCCAATCTCTCGTCCGCCCGGGCGGGCGCGGCTGGCGCCGCTGCCGCCCATGACGCCGCCGTGGCCGCCAAGGAGGCCAACGCCGCCATGATCTCCGGCGTCGGCATCGACGACAATCCCGAGGTGCTGGCCGCCCGCTCGGCGCGCGATCAGGCCCAGGTCAACCTCGAACGCACCGTGATGCGGGCGCCGGTCGACGGCGTCATCTCCCGCCGCCAGGTTCAGGTGGGCCAGCGCGTCCAGCCGGGCATGACGCTGATGGTGGTGGTGCCGCTTCAGGCCGCCTACGTCGACGCCAATTACAAGGAAGTGCAGCTCGCCCACGTCAAGGCCGGCCAGAAGGTGACGCTGGTCTCCGACCTCTACGGCAGCGACGTGGAGTTCACCGGCACGGTGGTCGGCTTCTCCGGCGGCACCGGCGCCGCCTTCTCGGTGGTGCCGGCCCAGAACGCCACCGGCAACTGGATCAAGGTGGTGCAGCGCCTGCCGGTGCGCATCGCGCTCGATCCGGCGGAACTCGCCGCTCATCCGTTGCAGGTTGGCCTGTCGATGACCGCCGACATCGCGATCGCCGAGTGACGCCATGACCGCGCCCGCCCTGCAAACCGCCGCCCCGTTGACGGGCGTCCGGCTGATGGTCGCTGCCCTGGCCATCGGCACCGGCAACTTCCTGGTGGTGCTCGACAGCACCATCGCCAACGTGTCGGTGCCGACGATCGCCGGCTCGGTCGGCGTCTCCGTGTCGCAGGGCTCGTGGGTGATCACCTCCTACGCGGTGGCCGAGGCGATCACCGTGCCGCTCACCGGCTGGCTCAGCCGGCGCTTCGGGGCGATGCGCGTCTTCCTGACCTGCTACTTCGCCTTCGCCGCGATATCGCTTCTGTGCGGCCTGTCGCAGTCGCTCGGCATGCTGATCGGCGGGCGCGTGCTGCTCGGCCTGTTCGGCGGGCCGATCATGCCGCTGTCGCAGATGCTGCTGATGCGGATCTTCCCGCCAAAGCAGGCCACCATCGCCTCGGTGATCTGGGCGATGACCACGCTGATCGGCCCGATCGCCGGCCCCGTCCTCGGCGGCATCATCTGCGACGGCATCGGCTGGCAATGGATCTTCTTCATGAAGGTGCCGATCGCCATCGTCGGCGGCATCGTCGTGTTCTTCGCCACCATGGGGCAGCCCGATCCGACCGGCAAGGCGCGCATCGACGCCATCGGCCTCGCGCTTCTCGTGCTTTGGGTCGCCGCGCTTCAGGTCGTGCTCGACGAGGGGCGCAATCACGACTGGTTCGCCTCAACCGAAATCCGGGTGCTTGCCGCGGTCGCTGTGGTCGGCTTTCTCGCCTTCGTCATCTACGAGCTTACCGAGGCGCATCCGATCGTCGATCTCAGGATCTTCCGCCATCGCGGCTTCACGGCGGCGGCGGTCACCTTCGCCGGGGGATTCGCGGCCTTCTTCGCTTCGGTCGTCATCCTGCCGCTGTGGCTGCAGCAGAACATGGGCTACACGGCCACCTGGGCGGGCTATGCCACCGGCATCATGGGCCTTCTGGCCTTCGTGTCGGCGCCGATCGTCGGCAAGGCGACGGAGAGGTTCGATCCCCGCGCCATCCTGTCGATCGGCATCCTGGGGCTCGGGGCCATGACGGCCTGGCGCATGACCTTCAACTCGGACGTGACCTTCCTGCAGATGGCCTGGCCGACGCTGCTCACCGGGCCGTTCATGGTGATGTTCTTCGTGCCCGTCACAGGCCTTGCCATCGCCAGCGTCACGCCGGAGGAGCAGGCCAACGCCGCCGGCCTCTCCAACTTCATGCGCACGCTGGCCGGCGCCTTCGCCACATCGCTGGTGCAGACCGGTTGGGCGAACTCGGCGCGCGTCAACCAGACCGAGCTGGTCAGCGCCATGCAGAATGGCGAGCGGGTGGTCGCCGGCATGGTGGAGGGTGGCGCCTCGCACGAGGTCGCGGTCGCCAACCTCAGCCGTATCGTCGAGCAGCAGAGCGTGTTACTTGCCACGCTGGACATGTTCGCGGTCATCACCGTGGTCTTCGTCTTCGCCGCCATGCTGCCCTGGCTGGCGCCCAAGCCGAAGGGTCCGATCGACACCAGTGGAGCGCATTGATGGGACGGCTCACCAACGAGCGAAAATACCGCTACAAGCTGCATCTTACCGCCGAGCAGACCGACGTCGCGCGACCGAGCATTCTCATCAATCGTCTGAAACTCCTGGAGGCCGACTCGGCCACCTCGCCGGAGATCGCCGCGCTCGCCGATTTCTCCCGCGATCATGCGCAATTGAGCGAGAAGGATCGCTACGTCCTTGCCTTTGCCCTGGTAACGGCGCGCCAGCTTCTCGGTGGGGCCTCCAACGTGTCGCCGAGATTCGACGAACTCAGGGCTTGTCTCGACAGGATCGACCAGAAGGTGCTGGCCTGAGCCTTTCGCCGTGTCTTGGCGGTGAGATGATCCGATTGTCCGGCTCGTGCGTAAGCAGAGGTGGACAACGGAGGTCGTCATGCAAGCCATTGCCATTTACGCAGCCGGACTGATCAGCTTTCTCGTTCTCGACGCCATCTGGCTCGGCACCATGGTGCCGCGCCTCTACAAGCCGGCGATGGGCGATCTTGTCGCCGATCCCTTCCAGCCGCTGCCGGCGGCGATCTTCTACCTGATCTATGCCGGTGGCCTCGCCTATTTCGCCATCCAGCCGGCGTTGGCGTCGGGCAAGTGGCAGGCGGCGCTGGTCGCCGGGGCGGCGCTCGGCTTCATCGCCTATTCCACCTATGACCTGACCAATCAGGCGACGCTGCGGGGCTGGCCGATGGCTGTCACCGTCGTCGACATCGCCTGGGGCACCATCGCCAGCGGTCTTGCCGCCACCATCAGCTACCTGGCGCTGTCGCGCTGGCTGACGTCCTGATCGGACTTCGGCGGCCGGGGAAAGAAGGCGGAGACGCGTCTCTGATAGGCGCGAAACGCCTCGCCCCGGCTTTCCAGCATGTGCTTCTCCAGCGGCGGGATGCCGGAGACGTGGACGAGCAGCCAGTACATGGCCAATGGTGCGACGAGCGTCAGTGCGGTTTGCCCGTTGAAGCCGGAGAGGCCGAGCACGGCGATGCCCACCCAGAACAGCCACTCGAAGAAATAGTTGGGGTGGCGCGACCACCCCCAGAGGCTGCGATCGCAGACCTTTCCCGCGCTGTCGCGCCGGAAGGCGGCGAGCTGACGGTCGGACCACCATTCGCCGACCAGCGCTGCGACGACAATGGCAAGGGCAAGCCCATCCTGCCAGTCGAATGGGCCGGGGCGCGAGGCGGCAGCTCCAGCCGACAAGGCCAGCAGCCAGCCGGCGATCGCCTGCATTTGCAGGAACACGAAAAGCTGGCGCGGCGCGGCCTCGCCCCACTCGCGGCGAAGGGCGGCGTAGCGCGGGTCGTCGGCGCCGCCACCCTTGAGTGTGCGACCGACGAGATGACGGCCGAGCCGGACCGCCCAGACCGCGACCAGAACGGCGACCATCAGCGGCCGCTCGACGGGGGCGGAGAGGGTGAGGATGAGGGCCAGCGCGGCAGCGCCGGTCGACAGCGCCCAGATGCCGTCGATGAGGCCCGAGCGGCGTGTCCGCTCGGCGATCACCGCCGCCGCGCCCATCGCCACCACCAGGATCGCCAGGGAGAGAAGCGCGCCGGTCAACATGGCTACAGTCCTATCAGCGGGCTGACGAGGCGGCCGATCAGGCCGTGCGGCCGGAGCCGACCCTCGATGGAGGCGAGGCAGATGCAGGTTTCCTCGCCCGTGACGATGGGCGTGTGATGCGTGTCGTCGTCCTCCTCGGCGAGATCGCCGGCGCCGCAGCGCCCGTGCTCGTCCTCGAAGGCGCCCTGGAGCACCAGCGTCAGTTCCTCGCCGGAATGGCCGTGGGTGGGCATGCGCTTGCCCGCGCCGATCTTCAGAAGGACGAGGTTGGTCTTGGGATCTTCCGGAACGTCGAGGCGGGCGAAGGCCATGCCCGGTCCCATCCAGCGCCAGCCGGATGTCGCCCGTTCGGCAATCGGAGCGGGCAGGCGGATGCCGAGGTCGCGCGGTCGCCGGCGGGCCGGCGTCGGTTTGGCGGCGGCGGGGCGCTTCTCGTCGAGGCGGGCCAGCGTCCGCTCGAACAGGCCGGCGTCGAGTTCGGACGGCGACAGGCGTTCGAGGAGCGCGCCGGCCAGCGCCAGCGTTTCGCGATGGGCGGCCGAGCAGGCGTCGCAGAGCGCGAGGTGGCTTTCCACCACCAGCGCGGCGGCCGGCGACAGCGAGCCGGCGGCATAGCGGGCCAGAAGTTCGGAGCTTGGGTGGCGGTTCACGGTCATGACGGCTCGTCGAGGAGATGGCGCAGACGGTTCATGGCGAGGCGGACGCGCGACTTGACGGTGCCAAGCGGTATGCCGAGCGCTCTCGCGATTTCGGTCTGCGGCGATTGGGAGAAAAACGACAGGGTGATGACCTCGGCCTGTTCGGCCGGCAGGTGATCGAGGGCGCGGCGCACCCGCGTCTCCTCCTCGCGGGTGATGATCTCGCCCTCGGCCGACGGGCTGGGGTCGATGTCGCTGACCGGTTCGGCCTCGACGAGGCGCCGGGCCAGCCGGCGGCGGCGGTCGATGCCGAGATTGCGGCAGATGGTGAAGATCCAGGTGGAGACGGCGCCGGCCTCCGCGTCGAACCGTTCGGCCTTGCGCCAAACGGCGAGCATGGTGTCCTGGATCAGGTCGTCGCAGTCGCTGGCGCTGAAGCCCTGCCGGATCAGGAAGGTTCTGAGGCGGGGGGCATAGAAGGCGAACAGGCGCGCGAAAGCCTGTCGGTCGCCCTCGCGGGCGATGGCCGCGACAAGGCGCGCCGCCTCGGCGCCGTCGAACGGCTGCACCGCCGCGTCGGCCGGTCTCATGGAACTGACCGCCGGCTCGGACGTTGCCGCCAATGGGAAAGGGTTGGCCCGTTCACGTCTCATGCCTCTTCTACGTTTGTCACGGAACGGCGGATCACCGGCGGAGTGCTACGACCAAATTTGCATTCCCGCACAGTGATCCTTCGCGCCGGGACCATCGTAGAATGGAACGTACAGCAGTTTGGCCGGCAAGCGGAGGTCACATGAGCGAGGCGCGAAAGGATACCGACAGGCGGCAGGAGATCGCGGTGATCGGGTCGGGCATCTCCGGCCTGTCGGCGGCATGGTTGCTTTCGAGCCGCCATGACGTGACGCTCTACGAGATCGACCGGCGGCTCGGCGGCCACAGCAACACGGTGCTGGCGCCGACTGACGGCGCGTCGATCCCGGTCGATACCGGCTTCATCGTCTATAACGAGGTCACCTATCCGAACCTCACGGCCCTGTTCGCCCACCTCGGCGTTGAGACAGAGGCGACGGAGATGTCGTTCGCCGTGTCGATGGACGGTGGCCGCCTCGAATACGCCGGCTCCAACCTCGCCGGTCTGCTCGCCCAGCCGCTCAATCTCGTCCGCCCGCGCTTCTACGCCATGATGGCCGACCTCCTGCGCTTCTATCGGCGGGCGCCGGCCGATCTTGGCCGGCTCGACGGGGTGACGCTCGCCGACTATCTCGACACCAACGGCTACGGCCGCGCCTTCCGCGAGGATCATCTCTACCCGATGGCGGCGGCGATCTGGTCGACCCCGGCCACCGAGGTCGGCGCCTATCCGGCCGAGGCCTTCATCCGCTTCTGCGACAACCACGGCCTTCTGAAGCTCAGCGGCCGGCCGCAATGGCGCACCGTGACGGGTGGTAGCCGCGCCTATGTCGCCAAGCTGGCCGAGCCGCTCAACGGGCGGACGATGATCGGTCGCGACGTGAAGATCGTCGAGCGGTCGGCGGCCGGCGTGGTGATCGAGGATGGCGCGCGCCAGCGCCGCTTCGACAAGGTGCTGGTCGCCTGCCACGCCGATCAGGCGCTCGGCGTCATCAAGACGCCGAGCGATGCCGAGCGGCAGATCCTCGGCGCCTTCCGCTACAGCCAGAACTCCGCGGTGCTGCATGGCGACGAGCGGCTGATGCCGCGCCGGCGGGCGGCCTGGGCGGCCTGGAACTATCTGGCGACGAGCGACCGCTCCGCCGGTCCGTCGGTCACCTACTGGATGAACCGCCTTCAGCATATCGATCCGTCGGTGCCGCTGTTCGTGACGCTCAACCCGCTCGTCGAACCGCGTCTCGACCGCGTTTACAACCAGTTCACCTACGAGCATCCGCTGTTCGATCAGGCGGCCATCGAGGCCCAACGGCAGTTGTGGAGCCTTCAGGGCGCCGGAAACGTCTGGTTCGCCGGCGCCTATTTCGGCGCGGGATTCCACGAGGATGGCCTGCAGGCCGGGCTCGCCGCCGCCGAGGCGATGGGCGGACTGCGGCGGCCGTGGCTGGTCGAGAACGAGTCCGGCCGCATTCATCTCGGGCCCGACGTCTGGGGCGAGGCGGCGGCATGACCCCTTCGCTCTATGTCGGCGAGGTGATGCACCGTCGCCTCCGGCCCGCGTCGCACAGCCTGAAATACGGCGTCTACATGCTGCATGCCGATCTCGACCGGCTCGACGAACTCGACCGGACAAGCCGATTCCTGTCGGTGAACCGCTGGAACATCCTGTCGTTCCGCGAGACCGACCATGGGCCGGCGGGAGACGGGACGCTGGCTTCGCGCCTCCGGCGGCTGGCGGCGGAACGCGGCCTTGGCTGGGATGGCGCGCGGGTGACGCTGATCGCCATGCCGCGCCTCTTCGGTTTCGTCTTCAACCCGCTCAGCGTCTACTTCTGCCATGACGCCGACGGGCGTCTTTCCGCCATCGTGTACGAAGTGCGCAACACCTTCGGCGGCATGCACCACTATGCCGCCGACGTCGCACCGGAGACCTCCGGCACCATCCATCAGGCGGCGGAGAAAGGCTTCTACGTCTCGCCCTTCCTGCCGATGGAGATGCGCTACCGCTTCCACGTCAAGCCGCCGGCCGAGCGCTTCACCATCGCCATCGAAGACCACGACAGCGAGGGGCTGATGCTGACGGCGTCGATGTCGCTGGCGCGCGAGGCGCTCGGCGACCGCGCCGTTCTCCGCCTTCTCGGCCGATTCCCGCTGATGACGCTGAAGGTCATCGCGGCCATCCACTGGGAGGCGCTGAAGCTGTGGCTGAAGCGCGTTCCCTTCCATGCCCGCCCCGGCGGTGGGGCCAAGGGTTTCAATCCAACGGAAAGGTCTTCCGGATGACGTCATTGTCGAGCTCCATGATCATCCCCTCGATCGTCGGTTGGGCCTTGCCGATCCGGCTGCGCGTCGATCTGGTCCGCCGGTTGCTGAACCATGTCGAGCGGGGGCGGCTTTCCGTGACGCTGCCCGACGGCACGCAGTTGTCCGCCATGGGGCACGAGCCCGGCGCGGTGGCCGAACTCCGGATCCAGCGCTGGCGGGCGGTCAACCGGCTGCTGAGCGGCGGCGATGTCGGTTTTGCCGAGGCCTATGTCGACGGCGACTGGGACACGCCCGATCTCGTGGCCTTCCTGACCTTCTGCGCCGACAACCTCGACAGCCTGACCGAGGTGGCCAAGGCGTCGGTGCCGGTGCGGCTCATGCAGCGCCTGCTGATGCTGCTTCGCCGCAACTCCAGGGCCGGCAGCCGGCGCAACATCATGGCCCACTACGACCTCGGCAACGCCTTCTTCGCCGAGTGGCTGGACCGCGAGATGATCTACTCCTCGGCGCTCTACGAGGAGGGCGACGACCTTGAGGCCGCCCAGCGGCGCAAGGTCCAGCGCATCGCCGACATGCTCGGCCTCGACGGCGACCAATCGGTGCTGGAGATCGGCTGCGGCTGGGGCGGGCTCGCCGCCTATCTTGCCGATGCCGGGGCGCGGTCGGTGCGGGGCATCACCCTGTCGCCGGCCCAGCTTGCCGTGGGCCAGAAGAAGATACAGGCGAGGGGGCTCGACGGGCAGGTGTCGCTGGAGCTCCGCGACTATCGCGACGTCGAGGGGCAATATGATCGCGTCGTGTCGATCGAGATGTTCGAAGCGGTGGGCGAGGCCTACTGGCGCGGCTATTTCGACAAGGTGCGGCAGGCGCTGAAGCCCGGGGGACGGGCGGTGCTGCAGGTGATCACCATCGCCGACGACCGTTTCGAGCACTACCGCGCCCACCCCGACATGATCCAGACGCTGGTGTTCCCCGGCGGCATGCTGCCGAGCAAGGCCGTCTTCGCCAAGGTGGCCAAAGAGGCGGGCTTCGCGCTGACCGAAAGCCTCGACTTCGGCCTCTCCTACGCCAAGACCCTGGAAGACTGGCGGCAGCGCTTCGAAGCGGCCTGGCCCAGAATCTCCGACCTCGGCTACTCCGCCGCCTTCAAGCGCCTGTGGACCTACTACCTCGCCTATTGCGAGGCCGGCTTCCGCGCCGGGCGTATCGACGTCAGCCTCTACGCGCTGGAGCCCCGGTGAGGAGCTCCTAAACTTGTTGTACCGATGGCCGTATAGTGGACGCCCATGTAGAGGAGGGCGGACCAGTGCCGATCCATCGCGACGACGACCAGTCAATCCTCAAGCCGGTCAAGCGCAAGGATCTTCTGGAGGTTCTCGCCGAGCTTCAACCGCTCGCCGAGGAAGACCAGTTCCCGGAGATCGACGACATGCTCTTGCCGGAGAGACAAGGCCGTCAGCCAACTTTCCCAGTAGACACCAACAGATAGAGCGAGCCAACGTAGGCCGGCTGTTGGCGGAGAGCGCCGTATTTCTCGTCCCAGGCGCCGGACTTTAGGTCGGCGGCGAGGCGGGCCACGGCGGCATTGGCTTCGTCGGGCGTGATGAAGCTCCAGGCCGAGCAGGAGAGACGGGCCGCCGGTTCCAGCAGCATTTCCGGCCGGCCGAAATAGGCCTCGTTGAAGCCGTCGCGGCAGTCGAAGGGGATGGGGACGGCGATGCGGTCGATGGGCGTGCCGAGGCCTTCGGCCACCCGCTCGAACGACGGGTAGCGCTTGGCCTCGGTGGACAGCACCTTCGGCGCGTAGTCGCCGAGCCAGAAGGCCTCGACCTCCCGGGGATCGCAGGTGAGGATGACCACCGGCCCGCGCGTGACGCGGCGCACCTCCCGGAGGCCGGCTTCGAGATCGCCCCACTGGTGGATGGTGAAGCTCGCCATGGCCGCGTCGAAGCTGTCGTCGGCAAAGGGCAGGTGTTCGGCGGTGGCGTCGATGGCTGGGGCCAGATGCGAGGGACGCTGCGCCCGCATCGAGGCCGACGGCTCGACGGCGGTGACCTTGCGGTCGAGAGGCTCGTAGGAGCCGGCGCCCGCGCCGACGTTGAGCACCGTTTCGGCCGTTCCGAGCGCCTCGACGATCATGGCGGCAATGCGGGGATCGGGCTGGCGATAGCTGCTGTAGGATTGTCCGATCCGGCCGTAATCGGCATCGCCGGCACTACCGTCTTCGTGGCGCATGGCTTTCCCTCCTTGTCGTGTCGAGAACCACTCTACGACAAGCTGAGGTCAACGTTCAGGAAAAATGCAATCGAAGAGAGAAGTGGTAGCAGCGGGCGGAATCGAACCGCCGACCTACGGGTTATGAGTCCGTCGCTCTAACCAACTGAGCTACACTGCCACGACCCACCGGCTGGCCGGCGGAAAGTGCGCCGATATAAGGGCGGGGGAGGGGGGCTGTCAAGCGCCATTGGCCCCCGTAGTGACCCTTTGCCGGCAGGGTTCGGCAGGCCCCGAAAAGCCGGGCTCGCCGGGTGGCGTTCGTCAGGCTTGACCCCGGGTCGCCGGCACGATTCCATCCGGGGATGAAACGAATCGCACTCCTTCTCGCCGGTACGCTGGCTTTTGCCCCGAGCAGCGTCATGGCGGCCGACGCCGCCTTTTCCCACTGGCTGGACGGAAAGGTATGGCCGGCGGCCAAGGCCTCCGGCGTCAGTCGCGCCACCTTCCAGGCGGCGGTGGCCGGCCTCGAACCCGATCTCAGTCTGCCCGATCTCAAGCCGACCGGCGGCGACGACGCCTTTCAGGCCGAGTTCCGCAGTCCGGCGACCTACCTCGCCGACAGCAAGCTGGACGCGCTGGCCGCCGGGGCGCGCAAGCGATATGCCGCCAACCGAGCGGTTCTCGACAAGGTGGCGCGGGCGACCGGCGTGCCGGCGGGAATCGTGCTCGCCGTCTGGGGCAAGGAATCGGCCTTCGGCTCTGCCAGGATCGAGAAGGATGCCGTGCGCACGCTGGCGACGCAGGCCTACATGGGCTCGCGCCGCGCCCAGTTCTTCCCCGAACTGGTGGCCGCGCTGGTCATTCTCGAGCAGGAGCATATTTCGCGCGCGGCGATGAAAAGCTCGTGGGCCGGCGCGCTGGGCCAGCCGCAGTTCATGCCGTCGAAGTTCCTGTCCGACGCCGTCGACGGCAACGGCGATGGTCGCCGCGACATCTGGAACTCGACGCCCGACGTTCTCGCCTCCATCGGTCATTACCTGAAGTCGCGCGGCTGGAAGGCGGGGCGCCCCTGGGGCGTGGAGGTACGACTGCCGGCCTCCGTGCCGTGCAGCCTGGAGGGGCCGGATCAGGGGCAGCCGCTCGCCAACTGGATGCGGGCCGGCGTGACGCGCGTCGACGGGCGTCCGCTCGCCCTGGACGACGTCGGGCCGGACGGACACCTTCTGATGCCGGCCGGGCGGATGGGGCCTTCCTTCCTGGTGTCGGACAACTTCTATGTGCTTAAGGCCTATAACGAATCCGACGTCTACGCCCTGACCATCGGCATGGTGGGCGACCGGCTGAGCGGGCGACAATCGATCCGGGGCGACTGGGGAAGCGTGGCCGGCTTCAGCCGGGGCGACGTCAGGGCCGTTCAGAAGCGGCTTGAGAGCATGGGGCACGACGTGGGGACGGCCGACGGGCTCGTCGGCTTCCGGACCCGCGTCGCCATCGGCCGCTGGCAGGCCAAGAATGGGCTCCCCGTGACCTGCTATCCGGACAGGGCGGTCATCTCCGCCTTGAAATGACAGGGGGCGCCGAAGCGCCCCCCAACACTGGTGCCCGGAGCACCCGCCGTTCAGTGCAGGGCGGCCGGGCGGATGTCGATCCGCTTGGTCGTCTTGGGCTGGTCCGGCGAGCGCGGCACCGTCACCTTCAGCACGCCCTTGTCGAACTCGGCCGTGATCTTGTCGCGGTCAGGGGTGAAGGGCAGGGCGAAGGAGCGCATGTAGGTGCCGCTCGACCGCTCCGTCAGGCGATAGTGGCGCTTGTCGTCCTTCTCCTCGCGGTCGACCTTGCGCTCGGCCTTGAGGGTGAGCACGTCGTCATCGACTTCCAGGTCGATGTCTTTGGGATCGATGCCGGGAAGTTCGGCGGTCATCTCAAGGCCGGTTTCCGTTTCGGCGATATCGACGCGCGGGCTCAGGAAGCTCTCGCCATCACTGGCGAGCGTTGGTAGGCCCCAGCCGCGGGTGAAGCTGTCGAACAACTGGTCCATCTCGTGGCGCAGCGACAGGAACGGATCCTCGTGTGAGCGAGAGGGAGCCGAACCGCGCCCGAAGGGCATCAGGGATTTCTTGTCCATGGCTAACTCCTCGTGTCTCGCGGAGTCCTGCCGGACGAACGCCTCTTCGGTGTCCGCCAGAGGACCCCTTAACGTGGCCCTTTTTATATGGGGAGTCAGGGGCGCCAGTTGAAGCCCCGATGCGGTTCGAATGTAGTCCCATTGATCTCGGACAGTCTCCCGATCAACCGCTTCGAGTCGCCGATCATATTGGCTCTTTCCGCAGATTGTCGCGCTGTATGTCGTGGTCAATCGCGATGATCATTTCGTCGGCATATCTATCCAAAAAATCCCCATAACACGGGGGATATTGGCCTGATCGAGCGTTGATGTGCCTGCCTCTCGCTGCAGGATTATCCGGTCTTCCGGGGTTATTATCCAATACTGGCGCTTGCAGGGTTCCAATTTTCGCCACAATGTGCTACTTGGAGCAATATGACAGCTAAACTTAAAGTTGAAAGCGTATTCAAACTATTCAATGATGCGCGAAAAGAGGGGATGGCGCTGCTGAGAAAAGGCGCCACCAAGGATGAGATATTTCGCACCACGGGCGTGACCGTCGGCATCAACGACGTCAGCTTCGAGGTCAACGAAGGCGAGATCTTCGTCATCATGGGGCTCTCGGGTTCGGGCAAGTCGACCCTTGTCAGAACGCTGAATGGGCTCATCCGGCCATCGTCGGGCAAGATCTTCATCGCAGGGGAAGACGTCGCCAGTTGCGACATGAAGCGTCTGCGCGCCATACGCCGCCGGGAGATCACCATGGTCTTCCAGCATTTCGCACTGTTCCCGCACAAGACGGTGGGCGAGAACGTCGCCTATGGCCTGAAGGTGAAGGGGGTCGGCCCGGCCGAACGACGCAAGGTGGCGATCGAGGCTTTGGCGAAGGTTGGTCTCGAGGCCTATGCCGACAGCTTCCCGGGGCAGCTTTCCGGCGGCATGCAGCAACGCGTGGGTCTTGCCCGCGGCCTTGCCACGGATCCGGCGATCCTGTTGATGGACGAGCCGTTCGGCGCTCTCGATCCGCTGATCCGCCGCGAGATGCAGGACGAGCTGATCGCGCTGCAGAAGGAACTGAAGAAGACCATCATCTTCATCACTCACGATCTCAACGAGGCGCTGCTTCTTGGCAACCGCATCGCCATCATGAAGGATGGCGCCTTCGTGCAGGTCGGTACGGCGCAGGACATCGTCTCCAACCCGGCCGACGACTATGTGCGCGCCTTCGTGGCCGACATCGACCGGTCGCGCGTCTTCACCGCTTCCGACATCGCGCAGGATGCCGATCACATTCCGCTCAAGGAAAGCGTTCTCGGCGCGCTCGTCGTCATGGACAAGGCCGGCGTCGACGTGGCGCACGTGGTCGATCAGGATGGCGTATTGGCGGGCATGGTGACACGCGAAGCCCTGACGGCCGTGAAGCCGAACACGCCGGTGGCGCAGGTCATGGAGCCCGACGCGCCCAGCGTGGCGAGCGAATCCTACATCAACGAAATGTACGCCACGGCCCAGAACGGCGTTCTCATGGCCGTCACCGACAGCGACGGCAAGCTTGTTGGCGCCGTGGAGCCGACGGCGATCTTCGGGCATTTGACCCCAGACACCGACACCGAAAATGCGACCGACGTCGAGGACGACGGCAGGGAAGGCGCAGGCCCGCCATCCGATGAAACGGAGACCAAGCCCGCCGACATTGCCGATGCTCAGAAGGGGAACAACCTGTGAGCCCGTCCGATCTTCTCGTCATTCCCTTCGAAGGCTGGGTCAACGCGTTCGTTCGCGGATTCCTGGTTCCGAACTTCCGCCCTTTCTTTCGCGCCGTTCAGGTGCCGGTCAATCATGTCCTGCAGACGTTTGACGGGTTCCTCGCCTGGGTGCCGATGCTCGTGATCACCCTCGTCTTCGCGCTCGTCGCGTGGCGGGTCGTCGGGCGGACCATGGCGATCATCACGGTCGTCGGCTTCGTCTTCATCGACATGATCCAGCTTTGGCCCGAGACCATGACGACGCTGGCGATGATCCTGACATCGGTGCTGTTCTGCACCATCATCGGCATTCCCGCCGGCATTCTGGTGGCCAGTTCCAACTGGGCCTGGAAGATCGTCCGGCCGATCCTCGACATCATGCAGACGGTTCCGAGCTTCGTGTATCTGGTGCCGATCGTCATGCTGTTCGGCGTCGGCATGGCGCCAGGCATCATCGCGACGATCATCTTCGCGCTGCCGCCGATCATCCGCATGACCAATCTCGGCATTCGCAATGTCCGAGAGGATCTGATCGAAGCGTCGGAAGCCTTCGGCGCCACCTGGTCCCAGACGTTGATCGAGGTGCAGTTGCCGCTGGCCATGCGCACCATCATGGCCGGCCTGAACCAGACGCTGATGCTGGCCATGTCCATGGTGGTCATCGCCGCCCTGATCGGGGCCGGTGGACTGGGGCTGATCGTCAACACCGGCCTTGGCCGCCTCAACGTCGGACAGGCGACGGCCGGCGGTGTCGGCATCGTCATCCTGGCGATCGTGCTCGACCGGATCACGCAAGGTCTCGCCGAGCCCGGATCGGGCAGCAAGACGTCGCTGCTTGGCTCGTTCAAGTCGCTGTTCCGCAGCCAGGACATCGATGCCGCGGCATCGGACAAGACGGTCTGAGGACATCTAGGGCATGCCGGGCGAAGCCTGCTTCGCCAGCATGTTCTATCCCATTGTTTTTACGCAACTCCGGGCGCGAAACCGGCGCCCACTTCTGCTGGAGTTGCTTTGGTTGCCGCGCGCTCATGCGCCGGTTTGAACGGGGTGGTCGCGCTTGATTGCGCGGCCCCGAGAGACCCACCTTTAATCTGGAGATCAGAAATGACGAATGCATTCCGCAGTACGATGACCGCAGTGGCGCTCATCGCCGGCGCCGTCGGCCTTTCGGCAGGTTCTGTCAATGCCGAGGACATGCCGGGCAAGGGCACCACCATCAAGATGGCCCAGGCCACATGGGATACCGGCTGGTTCCAGGCCGCCATCTACAAGCAGATGTTCGAAGCGCTGGGCTACGCGGTCGAAGGCCCGACCACGCTCGACGCGCCGATCTTCTATCAGTCCGTGGCGCAGGGCGACGTCGATCTCTGGGTCAACGGCTGGTTCCCGCTGCACGATACCTACAAGGAGACGTTCGATGGCTCGGCCTCGATCGTCGGAGCCGTCGCCAAGGGTGGCGCCCTTCAGGGCTACCTGGTGGACAAGGCCGCCGTCGAGGAGTTCGGCATCAAGACGCTGGACGACTTCAAGCGTCCGGAGGTCATGAAGGCCTTCGATCGCAATGGCGACGGCAAGGCCGATCTGGTCGCCTGTCCGCCGGGCTGGGGCTGCGAGGTCACCATCACCGAGCACATGAAGAACTATGATCTCGGCGACGCCATCAACCCGATCAAGGCCGGCTACTCCGCCTCCATGGCCGATGCGATCGCCGCCTACAAGGGTGGCGAGCACATCCTGTTCTACACCTGGACGCCGAACTGGACCGTCAACGAGCTGAAGCTCGGCGAAGACGTGATGTGGATCGAGGTTCCCGAGAAGGACGGCGTCGAGACGCCCGCCGCCGCCGAGGGCATCAAGGCCTGCGTCGAGGATCCCTGCCGCATGGGCTTTGTCGCCAACGACATCGTGCCCGTCGTCAACAACGCCTTCCTCGAAAAGAATCCCGCCGTGGCGACCCTGCTCAAGGACGTGAAGATCCCGCTCGCCGACATCTTCGCTCAGAACGCGGCCATGAACGCCGGTGACGACAAGGTCGACGCGCAGGCTGCCGAATGGGTCAAGAAGAACCAGGCAGCTGTTGACGGCTGGCTGGCCGCCGCGCGCGCCGCGGCCAAGTAAAGCCCGGTTCGCCACCGCCTCGCCCTGGGGAGTTGGACCCAGGCGAGGCCGTTGAAAAAGCTTGGGGCGCCGATCCGGTTTGGTCCGGATCGGCGCCCCAACTGTTATGTCCGGACGATGCCGCTATTCGGCCTGATGTTGCCGGCCGATGGATGTTACTCCGCGCTTGCCGCCACGGCCGGGTGATAGTGCGGCTGGAACAGGCGGCCGCGCTCGGTCCAGAAGACGATGAGCAGCGTCAGGGCCGACAGGCCGAAGTAGCCGGCCGTCAGCGGCATGATGGTGCCGTCGAAGGCCTGTCCGATCAGCGCGCCGCCGACCGCGCCGATTAGCGTGGTGAAGGCGCCGATCAGCGAGGAGGCGGTGCCGGCCACTTCGCCCAGGGGGTCGAGGGCGAGCGCGTTGTAGTTGGACATGGCGATCGAGAAGAAGAACTGCATCGCCACCATCATGGCGATGAACACCCAGAGCGGCGGCAGTCCGTCCCACGCGTAGGCGGTGGCAAGGAAGATGGCCGCCAGTGCGAGGTGGATGACGTGGCCGCCGTGCGACAGGCGGCGCATGCCCCAGCTGCGCACAAGGCGGCTGTTGACGAAGGCGGCGATGCCGCCGGTGACCGCCACAGACGCGAAGGCCGCCGGGAACAGCGCACCGAGACGATAGCCGTCGGAACCGAGGATCTGCTCGGCGGAGCCGATGAAGCCCATCAGCGTGGCAAAGAGCAGGCCGATGGCCAGCGAGTAGCCGACCGCCTCGCGATTGGTGACGCAGATGCGCGCGGCCTCGACGATCGACCGCACCGACAGAGCGCGACGGAACTCGGGATGCAGCGTCTCGGGCATGCGGATGTAGAACCACAGGCCGACGGCGACCGACAGGGCGGCCATGGTGGCGAAGATGGAGCGCCAGCCGGCCAGCGCCAGCAGCAGGCCGCCGAAGGTGGGCGCCAGCACCGGGATGATCATGAACACCATCATGGTGAAGCTCATGACGCGGGCCATTTCGCGGCCCTCGTAGCGGTCGCGGACGATGGACACGGCGATGACGCGGGCGGAGGCTGCGCCGATGCCTTGCAGCACGCGGGCGACCAACAGGCCGGCGAAGCCCGTGGCCAGCGCCGATATGATGGCGCCGACGATCAGGATGACGAGGCCGGCGATGACCAGCGGACGACGTCCCCAGACGTCGGACAACGGCCCGTAGACGATCTGGGCGATGCCGAAACCGACCATGTAGGAGAAGACGACGAGCTGCAGCTCGTTGGCCTCGACAAGGCCGAAGCTGTCGCCGATCGCCGGCAACGCCGGCAGCATGGTGTCGATGGCAAGGGCCGTGAGGCCCATCAGGGCGGCGATGAGGGCGACGGTCTCGGCAAAGCCGGGACCCTGGCGAGCCGGCAAGCCGGTCGTGGTGGTCATGACGAAACCTAAAATGCTGGAAGCAGGGCCCGGAGAATGCCGGGACGCGCAAACAAAAAACCGTTGCGGCCTGCCTGGGTGTGTCTTGTAGCGTTTCAGAGACGATTTTTCCAGCCCGGACGGCGCGAGTCAGTAAAATGTGATCGGGGAAGTGCTTAGGGCGAGGGGATGCGCGACGGGTCCCCGGCGGTTGCGACCGAAGCGAAGCCGCCGCACCGATCAGTCGGCCAGCTTTGGGTAGAGTGGAGCGAACGTCTCATGGCTGGCATGATAGGCGGCCATCACGCTTGTTCGCGGCTTGCCGCCCTGAGGTTTCGCCACCAGATCTTCCAGCGCCTCGCGGACGAGTGCCCCAAGCCCGCGACCTTCGCGACTTGCAATCTCGCGGAGAGACTGCAAGGTCGTGGCATCGATCTGAACAGTCAGCTTCTCAGGGGAGGCCACGATGCGTCTCCATTCGTCGTAGAACTGTAGCGTGACGCAGGACGATGTTTCAAGGATCGGGAGGTTCGCGGTGTCTGTCACGGTTTCGGCGTCAGAGGTGGAGAGAAACTTCGAGCGCTATCATGATCGCGCCCTGTCCGAACCCATTCGGGTAACGAAGGACGGCAGGGAGACGGTCTACATCATCTCGGCGAGGGTCTACCGCGAAATGAAATGTGCGCAACGCGACTCTCTGGCATCGGCCGATCTGACTGACGACGAACTATTTTTAATCGACACGGCCGAGATACCCGCCGCACATCGCCACGAATGAATCTCGCTCAGTCGTCCGAGTAGGGGCCCGGGATTGAGCCGGTGATGTCGGTCGACGAGTAGCCCTGGAGGGGCTGGGCGCCGACGTTCCAGCCGATGTTGCCCGCGCCTGCCGGTGGCGGCACGTAGGTGCCCTGGCCCACCGGCGTGCAGATGTAGCCGGGCGGGCAGCCGGGCGGCTGGGCGGCGGGCACGTCCGCATAGACGGGCTGCGGCTGCTGATAGGCCGGTTGCGGCTGTTGATAGGAGGGCTGCTGATAGGTGGGTTGCTGGGCCACCGGATAGGCGCCGTTGCCGATCGGGGCCGGCGGCAGTGGCGCGTCGAAGGCGGAGTTGCCGGCCGTATAGGTCGGGTTGGCGGGCGTCGGCTGCGGCGCGGCGGGCCAGACCGGATCGGCCGGCAGGTTGCTCGCCATCGGCATGTTCGGGTCGGGTGTGAACATCGGCGCGCCGCGCGGCGGCACTTTCGGCTGCGGCTTGCAGTAGCGATAGGTGCCGGCGTTGTTGTGGTGGGCGAGGTCGAGGTGCAGGTGGTCGTCGTGCGACCGGTCGGCGCCCGGGCCGAGCACGGTGGTGAAGGCGCCGCAGGCGCCGCGCGTCACCTCGCGCAGGAAGGCGCGGTCGGTGGCGTTGCCGTACCAGCCCTTCTTGACGGTGACGGAGTAGCCGTTGGACAGCACGACGCCGGCAAAATCGAAGGCGTTGGCGAAGGCGTGCTCGGAGAGGCGGGCGCCGGCGATGTTGTTGCGCGAGCGGCAGTTGTAGGTGCCGAAGTTCTTGATCTCGACCACCGGCAGGCCGTAGCGGGCGAGCGCGGCCGGCATGACGACCTCGGCGACCCAGCGTTCGAGCGCCGCCGTCATCGGGCAGGAGAGCACCAGCGAGCGGGAACCGAGGCTGACGGTGCCGTCTTCCAGCGCCTTGACCTTCAGGGGGCGGTCAATGCCGCAAATGCCTCTGCCCTGGATCGCGCTGGCCCGCTGGATCAGCGGCGAAAGCTTGACCATGTTGCGGGCGTAGCACGCCGCTTCCGCCTGGGCGCGCCATGGCGCGCGCTCCTCGGATTCGAAGAAGCCGCAGCCCGCCAGGGCGGCGGACACGAACAGCGAGAGCAGACCGGACGCAATACGAGAGGGTCTCATGCGCACAGTTTAGAACCGATGCCTTAAGGGGCGGTTTACGTTAATCGGGGGAAAACCGGCCGGCATCGGCCCGAGCGGCCCCCGCGGCAAGGAGGAAAGCGTGGTTCAGGGGATCAGTCACATCACCTTCATCGTCGCCGATCTCGATCGGATGGAGGCGGTGCTCGTCGGCATCCTGGGCGCCCGCAAGGTCTACGACAGCGGCGACCGCACGTTCTCGCTCTCCAAGGAGCGGTTCTTCCTGATCGGCGACGAGCCGAACGCCATCTGGATCGCCACCATGGAAGGGGACGCTCTGCCAACGCGGACCTACAACCACGTGGCGTTCAAGATCGACGACGCCGATTACGAGGCTTGCCTCGGACGCATCCGGGACATGGGGCTCGACGTGCGCGAGGGGCGCTCACGCGTCTCCGGCGAGGGTCGGTCGATCTACTTCCACGACCACGACAACCACCTGTTCGAGCTGCACACCGGCACGCTGGGCGAGCGTCTGGCGCGCTACGCCGAGGAGGGATGAGGCCGCCGTGCGGGTGAGTTGGAGCTAGAGCTGACTTACCGTCTTCAGGCGGACCTTGGGGTGAACCTCGGCCTGGCTCATGACCGTGGTGTGGGCGCGGAAGCGTTCGACGATGGAGCGGACGAAGGGGCGGTTCATCGGGCTGGTCATCAACACCGGCAGTTCGCCCTTCTTGGCGGCTTCCTCGAACTGGTCGCGAACGGCGCCGACGAACTCCTGCAGCTTGCTCGGCGCCATGGCGAGGCGCCGGTCGTCGCCTTCGCCGACGATGCTCTCGATGAAGGCCTGCTCCCAGGCGGGCGACAGGCTGATCAGCGGCAGGTAGCCGCCCGGCGCCATGTTGGAGGCGCAGATCTGGCGGGCGAGGCGGGCGCGCACGTGCTCGGTGATGGTCTGCGTGGCGTGCGAGATGGACAGGCCCTCGGCGATGCCTTCCAGGATGGTGCCGAGGTCGCGGATCGAAACGCGCTCGGCGAGCAACAGTTGCAGAATGCGCTGAATGCCGGAGACGGTGATCTGGCTCGGCACGATCTCGTCGATCAGCTTGGCCTGGTCGGACGACACCTCGGACAGGAGCTTCTTGACGTCGGCGTAGGAGAGCAGTTCCGAGACGTTGGTCTTCAGCGTCTCGGAGAGATGGGTGGAGAGCACGGTGGCCGGGTCGACCACGGTGTAACCGCGGATCGCCGCCTCTTCGCGCAGGCGTCCGTCCACCCAGGTGGCCGGCAGGCCGAAGGTGGGTTCGGTGGTCTGGGTGCCGGGAATGGTCACCTTGCCGCCCATCGGGTCCATGACCATGTACTGGCCGGGGAACAGCGTGCCCTTGCCGGCGTCCACTTCCTTGATCTTGATGACATATTCGTTGGCGCCGAGCTGCACGTTGTCCAGGAGGCGCACCGGCGGCATGATGTAGCCGAGGTCGGATGCGATCTGCCGGCGCAGCGCCTTGATCTGGTCGGACAGCTTCTCGCCGCCCTTTCCGTTGTCGTTGATCAGTGGCAGGAGGCCGTAGCCGAGCTCGACGCGCAGATCGTCCATCTTGAGCGCGGTGGAGATCGGTTCCTCGGCCGGCGGCGGCGGGGGCGCCTCGGCCTGCGCCTGGGCAACGATGGCTTCGAGGTCGCGTCTGGCGTTCTGGCGTTTGGCCCAGAGGGCGAGACCGCCAGCGCCGGCGCCGAGGGTGGCAAACGGCAGGAACGGCAGGCCGGGCAAGAGCGCCAGCAGGCCCATGACGACGCCGGAGATGCCAAGGGCGGCCGGATAGCCGGTGAGCTGGCCGGAGAGCGCCTTGTCGGCCGAGCCGGACACGCCCGCCTTCGACACCAGCAGGCCGGCGGCGGTGGAGACGATCAGCGCCGGGATCTGGCTGACGAGGCCGTCGCCGACGGTGAGGATGGTGTAGGAGTGGCCGGCTTCCGACAGCGTGATGCCCATCTGCATCGTGCCGATGATGATGCCGCCGATGACGTTGATGAAGGTGATCAGAAGGCCGGCGATGGCGTCGCCGCGCACGAACTTCGAGGCACCGTCCATGGCGCCGAAGAAGGAGCTTTCCGCTTCCAGATCCTTGCGGCGCTTGCGCGCCTCGTCTTCCTTGATCAGGCCCGACGACAGGTCGGCGTCGATGGCCATCTGCTTGCCGGGCATGGCGTCGAGGGTGAAGCGGGCGGCCACTTCCGCGATGCGGCCCGAACCCTTGGTGATGACCACGAAGTTGACGATGATCAGGATGGCGAAGACGATGATGCCGATGACGAAGTTGCCACCCATCACGAAGCCGCCGAAGGCCTGGATGACGTGGCCGGCGGCGTCGGTTCCCTCGTGACCGTGGCTGAGGATGAGGCGCGTCGACGCAAGGTTGAGCGACAGGCGCAGCATCGTGGAAATCAGCAGAATCGTCGGAAAGGACGTGAATTCCAGCGGCGTCTGGATGAACAACGCCGTCATCATGATCAGAACGGCGAAGATGATCGACACCGCCAGCATCAGGTCGAGCAGCACCGCCGGCATCGGCAGGATCAGGATGACCATGATCAGCATGATGCCGACGGCAAGGCCGATGTCGCCGCGCAGGATCGTCGAGCGCAGATCCGAGCCCGTGGGCACGCTGAGACCGAAGGGAATCCTGGAAGGTGCCGTCTCTGGGGCTGTGGTGAGGTCGCTCAAGTCGATCGTTTCCGAATTGCCGGCTGCGACGCACACCGCGCCACCCGGCAGAATTTGCCGAGTGCATGGTTAACGGGTGGTTAACGGCGACGGCTGCATCCCCGACTGTTTGTCGTGGAGGGGAGTCGAGGCATCTCGAATGTGTCGGCGAAGTGGCGAATGGTTGGCGAAATTTTGAAGAAGAGCGAGCGATTAATATTTGAATCAATCAATGATTTTGAACTCAGACTCAACAATTTTTGATTGTTCATCCAGAAAAGCGGTCTATTTCCGAATGGGTTGGAGGCCTGACTAAACCGGAGTTCGTGGCGCAAGATAAAAAGGACTAACAGTGACCCGTTGCGATTAAAATATCGCCTGAATCAGTCTATTATTTTCATGAAGGCCATTTATGTGTGTTTAAATCGTATCAAAGTGCCGAACAAATCAATTTTACTTTGATGGATATACGTATTTTTGGAAGTAAATTTGCGGTTGCCTTGGGTGTACTTGACTATATACTGCCGGCGCGTGCTCGGTAGTGGCGAGCACGTCGACGGATGACTGAACGCCCAGTTCCGAAGGCATGGCGCCCCGCTATTTGGAGGTCCGGGGTCGTGGGCTGTCTCACCATTCGCAACGACCGAAACGCGAAGCCCGGAGACCAAGATGAAACAGCTTCTCGCGACCACGTTTTTCGTAGCGGCGTCGGCTTCCCTCGTTCCGGCGCTCGCGGCGGACAGTACCTGCGGACGCGTCACGATTGCGAACATGAACTGGCAGTCCGCCGAACTCATCGCCTGGGTCGACAAGGCCATCCTCGAAAACGGCTATGGCTGCGAGGTCGATCTCGTACCCGGCGACACCCAACCGACCTTTGCCTCCATGACCGAGAAGGGCGAGCCTGACATCGCGCCCGAGGGCTGGATCAACGCCATGCGCGAACCGCTCGACAAGGCGGTTGCCGAGGGCAAGCTGGTCTACGCGGTCGAGGCCCTGGGCGAGGGCGGCGTCGAGGGATGGTGGATCCCCGACTACATCGCCGAGGCCCATCCCGACATCAAGACGATCGACGATGCGCTCAACCATCCCGATCTGTTCCCCGACCCGGAGGATCCCTCACGGGGCGCCGTTTATAGCTGCCCGTCGGGCTGGAACTGCCAGGTAACCACCGGCAACTTCTTCAAGGCCTATGATGCGGAAAAGCGCGGCTTCAACCTGATCGACCCCGGTTCGGCAGCCGGCCTCGACGGATCGATCGCCAAGGCCTTCGAGCGCAAGCAGCCCTGGCTCGGCTACTACTGGGCGCCGACCTCCATTCTCGGCAAGTATCATCTGGTTCAGCTCGGCTTCGACGTCCCCTATGACGAGGCCGAATGGAAGTCCTGCACCACCGTGCCCGACTGCGACAAGCCCAAGAAGAACGCCTGGTCCAAGTCGGAAGTGTTCACCGTGGTGACCAAGTCCTTCGCCGACAACGCCGGCCCTGCCTACGACTACATCAAGACCCGCTCGTTCCCCACCAATGGTCCGGTGAACGAGATGCTGGCGTGGATGAGCGACAACCAGGCTACCGGCGAGGAGGCTGCGCGCTACTTCCTCAAGGAAAAGGCCGACATCTGGACCAAGTGGGTTCCGGCCGAGGTCGCCGAGAAGGTCAAGGCGGCGCTCTGACCCTTGCGAGTTGACTGTCGGCGTGCCCTGGGCGCGCCGGCACGAGCAGGCGGTGGCCGGCGGTCCGGCCCCGTTTCCCCCCTCAGGATAGTGCGAATCCCGGTGAGGGTATTGGCGTGGCTGTCGCCTCCGTGGCGACAGCGCCCATGCGCGCCGCCCCGTCCGTCTCCGGGGCGGCGCCACCTCGCCGAACATGGAGACCTTTGACGCATGATCTCACTTGACGGTTTTCCGGTGATGGATGCCGACACGCTCACAGCCCTCAAGAAAGCCATCGACGGTGGCTTCCGCGCTTTCACGCGCGAGTTTGGCGCCACCGTCGAGGACTTTTTCCTGCCGCTGCGGACGTTTCTGATCTTCGTCGAGCGCCTGTTGGTCACCACGCCCTGGCCACTGGTGCTCCTGGTGATCGGCGGTCTCGTCTATCTTGCCAGCCGCAGTTGGCGCCTCGTTGCGGGCGCTGTCGCAGCCCTTCTGATCATCGGCTACTTCGGCATGTGGGAAGACACCATGCGCACGCTCGCCATGATCGTGGTGGCGACGCTGCTGTCGGTGGCGGTGGGCATTCCGCTCGGCATCCTGATGGCCTGGTCCGGACGGGCGCGCGCCGTGATGCTGCCGGTGCTCGACGTGATGCAGACCATGCCGAGCTTCGTCTATCTCATTCCCGTGGTGATGCTGCTGGGCATCGGCAAGGTGCCCGGCCTGATCGCCGTGGTGATCTATGCCGCGCCGCCGATCATTCGCCTGACCAACCTCGGCATCCGCCTCGTCGACGCCGACGTGCTGGAAGCGGCCGACGCCTTCGGCGCTTCCACCTGGCAGAAGCTGCGCAAGGTGCAGCTGCCGCTGGCCCTTCCCAACATCATGGCCGGCATCAACCAGACGATCATGGCCGCCTTGTCCATGGTGGTGGTTGCCTCGATGATCGGCGTGCAGGGGCTCGGTCAGCCGGTGCTGAAGGCCATCGCCAACCAGTATTTCACGCTCGGCGTGTTCAACGGCTTCGCCATCGTCGGCATCGCCATCATCTTCGACCGCACCAGCCAGGCGTTCGGCCGCCGGCTCCAGAAGCATCGCGAGGCCGAACATGCTTGAGTCAAGCACCTCGATCGAGATCCGCAACGTCTACAAGATCTTCGGCCCGCATCCCGAGCGATACATCGAGGCGGTCCGCGACGGCGGCATGTGCAAGGCCGACCTTCTCGAAAAGCACAATCACGTGCTGGGGCTCAGCAACGTGTCGCTCGACATCGAGGCCGGGTACATACAGGTGATCATGGGCCTGTCCGGTTCGGGCAAGTCCACGCTGATCCGCCACATCAACCGGCTGATCGAGCCCACCGCCGGCGAGGTGATCGTCGAGGGCACCGACGTGCGGGCGCTGAAGCCCAAGGCGCTGCGCAACTTCCGCCGCGCCTCCACGGCCATGGTGTTCCAGAAGTTCGCCCTGCTGCCCCACCGCACGGTGCTCGGAAACGTGGTGTTCGGCCTGGAGATCCGTGGCGTTTCCCGCGCCGAGCAACTGGAAGAGGCCCATCACTGGATCAGTCGCGTCGGTCTTTGCGGCTTCGAGGACAAATATCCGAGCCAGCTCTCTGGCGGCATGCAGCAGCGGGTCGGGCTCGCCCGGGCGCTCTCGAACGACGCGCCGATCCTCCTGATGGACGAGGCCTTCTCGGCGCTCGATCCGCTGATCCGCGTCGACATGCAGACCATCCTGCTCGACCTGCAGGACGAGGTGAGGAAGACCATCGTCTTCATCACCCACGATCTCGACGAAGCGCTCCGGATCGGCGACCGCGTCGCCATCATGCAGGACGGCGAGCTGGTGCAGCAGGGCAGGCCCGAGGACATCGTGCTGTCGCCGGCCACGCCTTACGTCGAGGATTTCGTGCGGCAGGTCAATCGCGGCCGGGTCGTCAAGGTTGGTGCGCTGGCAAAATCCGTATCGGGGCCACCGGCCGCCCTTCGGGTCTCGGGATCGCTGTCGCTCGCCGACGCGGCGCTGCGCCTCGTCGAGGCAAGGCTGTCGTTTGCCGACGTTACCGACTCCAACGGCGCCGTCGTTGGGCGGGTCGGCCTCGAAGACGTGGTGAGAACGCTGGCCCGTTCGGCCGGCGAAACGGCCGCTCTCGAAGGCATGGCGAGCGAGGAACTGCCCGCCAGATTGGCCGGCTGAAGGCTCTCGTTTTGACAGAGGCGGCCGGCAGGCGTATTTTCCGGCCGTTTCACGGGACACGCTCCGCGCCACGGGTTCGCCGGGTGTGTTTCATTCTTTCGCTTTGACGCAACCGCCGGACCGAAGCCGCGACGCGCCTTCGTCCGAGTTGCCTCAAGGAGGCTGTATGCCCCGGTAAGGCGGGGAGGCCGATGGTCCTCCCCTCGCAAGTCCTGTCCACCTGATGCCGCCCGGCGGATGCTGCGGGCGCGTGGAGACTTGCGCTTTTCCCATTTGGACAGTGTTGCGCCGGGGCGGCTTGCCCACGGCCGATCAACTTGGAAAGCCTACCGCAATGGCACGGGACTATTCCCGCTTCATGCCGTCCCTCACGGGCGGTTCCCGCATACATGCGCCAACCGGCCAAGAGCACCCGTCGATCGGGTTGAATCAACCTGATCGAAAAGCGGCTGCTCCGGCAAAAGAATCTGGAGCATTCGCTTGGTCGGCGAATGCTCTGGGTCGGCTCGGCTGGAGCACTTTCTTCGCCCAGCAGGTGAGCATCGAGGACCTCGCGCGGACGCCGCCCGTCCGCGTCACCTCGGTGGAGCGGAGCGGCCTCGGCGTCGAGGGCGATGGCGTCAGGACGGCGTTGCCGCCGCGTGCCGACGCCACCGTCGGCGACTGGCTGCTGCACGACGCCGCTCGCCCCGGCGCCAGCCGGCTTCTCGCCCGCAAGAGCCTGTTTCGGCGGCGGGCGGCCGGCACCGGTCGCGAGGTGCAACTGATCGCCGCCAATGTCGACACGGTGTTCGTCGTCACCTCCTGCAACCGCGACTTCAACGTCGCGCGCCTCGAGCGCTATGTCGCCCTGGCCTTCGAGGCGGGTGTCGAACCGGTGATCGTGGCGACCAAGGCTGACCTCACCGACGATCCCCAGGGCTTCGCGGCGGCGGCGGCCGAGGTATCGGCGGCGACGCCGGTGCCCGTAGCCGTGGTGGTGCTCGACGCGCTCGGTTCCGAGCCGAAGGAGAAGCTCGCCCCGTGGTGCAAGGCGGGGCGCACCGTCGCCTTCCTCGGTTCGTCCGGCGTCGGCAAGTCGACGCTGGTCAACGCCCTGTCGGGGCAGGCGATGGTGGCGACCGGTGGTATCCGCGAGGACGACGACCGGGGGCGGCATACCACCACCGGCCGGCATCTCTACGTGCTGCCGGAAGGCTATGCCGTGCTCGACACGCCGGGCATGCGCGAGTTGCAGCTGACCGACGCCTCCGAGGGCATCGCCGAGGTGTTCGCCGACCTCGCCGACCTCTCGGCGCGCTGCCGCTTCAGCGACTGCCGCCACGAGGACGAGCCCGGCTGCGCCGTGCAGGCGGCGATCGCCTCGGGCGAGATCGACGAGGCGCGGCTCAGGCGTTGGCTGAAGCTCCAGCGCGAGGAAGCCTTCAACTCGGCCAGTCTCGCCGAACGGCGCGAACGCGACCGCGCCTTCGGAAGGATGGTTCGTTCGATCGTGAAGGAGAAGCCGTCCAAGCGATGACGGAGACCGTTCGCCTCGGCCGCAAGGCCGGGGCGGACTATTGGGCTGCCGCTCTTCGTCGCCGGAAGGCGATCGGCAGGGCCACGATGGCCCCTGCCGTCAAGACGATGCCCAGATAGACGATGGAGTAGGGCGCCAGCAGCCAGGCGTAGGTGGCGAACGGTATCATCACGAGGGCTATGGCGGTTCGCGCCAGGAGACTGACGATGGCGCGGATCGTCAGGCGGCGCGCCCTTCCGAAGGCATCCCGGATGACTGTCAGCAGGAGAAGGCAGAAGGCCGTCCACCACACCAGCGCGAAGGCGGTGGTCATCCAGGACGATGCAAGGCCGGCGGCTTCGAACTTGACGATTTCGGAGAGGGTTGCCTGCCTTGCGTCAAAGCCGTAGTCCGAGACGATATCCTCGGGGGAGCGCTGGGGTTCGCCGTCCTGTTCGACGAGGCCTTCGGCATGCCACTTGTCCGCTGCCGGCTCGTAGATCCTGAATGCGAGTTCGTCATAGACGAGGCAGCGATGCCGCTGGTGGTCGCATGAGAGCTGCAAGGCGGGGGACTGCGGCGAGGCCGCCAGCAACTCGCCATCCTGCCCGACGACGACCGCCCGGATGGGGTCGGCGAACAGCACGCCGTCGCCATGAAGGAGCTTGAGTTGGGCGTCGGGATATCCCTCGGCGGAGATGGGCTCGGGCTGGGTGAAGTAGGCACGGTTCGCGGCGGCCGGTCCGCAGAAGGCTCCGGCCAACACGATGGCGCCGATGAGTGTCTCCAACCGGGGTATGTCCATGGCGTTCCGGGCAGCCTCCACAACCGGAGCGATCTTGCTGCACGCTAACATGCATATGACGTCCGACCAACGCTCTTTTGCTTGGAGTTCCAAAGGTATGGCCCCAAGACCGCGCGGAGCGGCATGGGCGGATGACGTTTCTTTGAACGGCATTGGGGGAGAGCCGCGGATAAGGTTGCCGCCGGGGCGCTGGAAAGTGAACGAGGCCCGATTTGCAGATGTTTCGCCGCGCCCTTGTCGTGATCTGCCTGCTGCTGTCGGCCGGGCCGGCGCTGGCGGTGCCGAAGTGGCAGCGCGCACCGGCGCCGCCGCCCATGCCGCCGGCCGACGAAAGCGGCTTTGCCGAGGTCAATGGCATCAGCATGTTCTATTCGCTCTACGGCAAGGGCAATGGATCGCCGATCCTGTTGATCCATGGCGGCCTGTCGAGCGGCGAGGTCTGGAGCTTCGAGGTGCCGGCTCTTTCCTGGGATCACGAGGTGATCGTTGCCGACAGCCGGGGGCAGGGGCGCTCGACGCATGGTCTCGCGCGCCTCACCTATCACCGGATGGCCGAGGACTATGTGGCGCTGCTCGCCCGGCTGCAGGTCGACAAGGTGACGCTGGTCGGCTGGAGCGATGGCGCCATCATCGGCCTCGACATCGCCATCCATCATCCCGGGTTGCTCGCCCGCCTGTTCGCCCAGGCGCCCAACGCCACGCCCGACGGCCTGACGTCGATCCCGGAGATCGATCCGCCGCCGCTGTCCGACAGCCTGTCGCCTGACGGCGACGCGCCGGACCCGGAGGAGAAGGCGAAGCTCAAGGAGCGGGCGCGCGAGCGGGTTTTCCGGCGCCTCTGGGCAACGGAGCCCAACTTCTCCGATGCCGATCTCGCCAGGATCCGCGTGCCGACCGAGATCGTCATCGGCGACCACGACCCGGTGATCCGGCCCGAGCATGCCGCCCATATCGCCGCCGTCATTCCCGGCGCCAGGCTGGTGGTGCTGAAGGACGTCGGCCATCCCGCCCACTCGCAGGACCCCCAGCAGTATCTGAGGGCCATCGAGGATTTCATGGGCGGATAGCCGCCGTCAGTGCCCGGTCTCGTGTTCGGGCGCGCCCTGCACGAGCTGCACCTCCGGTGACCTCACCAGATGAAGGTAGCGCTCGAACTGCACCAGGATGTCGGCGATCAGCTGATCGCGCGACATGTTGGTGACGTTGTAGCCGCTGCCGCCGCTGGAGAAGTAGGTGCGCGCCTCGTATCGATACTCCGGCTTGCCGGTGTCGAGCGGCGAGAAGCTGGCCAGGCGCTTGGCGTGGAGGCTGACGCCATAGACGAAGTCGCGAACGCCATCGGCCGGCGAGCGCAAGGCGATGGCGCCGTTCTCCTCGTCGACCACCACCGTTTCGCGCCCTCGCTCCGACAGCTCATGGGCCACCTGGGTCAGCGCCTGCCTGACGTCGCTGGCCATGAAGCGGCGGACCTCCGTTTCGGTCGGCGCGTGCAGGATGAGGCCGAGGCGACGTTGCCAGGTGACGCCCGCAGCTGGCTGGGCGGTGGGGAAGGACACGCGGTGCGCCTGCTGGGCGAGATCGGCGCGCATGCCGACGAACAGCGACCAGACCAGCGCCAGCATGACGAAGGTGAACGGCAGGGCGCTGGCCACGGTGGCCGATTGCAGCGCGCCGAGTCCGCCCGCCATGAGCAGACTGGCGGCGACGATGCCTTCCATGGCGCACCAGAAGATGCGCTGGCCGATGGTGGTCTGCGTCTCGCCGCCGGCGGCGATCGAATCCACGACCAGCGAACCGGAGTCGGAGGAGGTGACGAAGAACACCGCGACGAGGAGGATGGCGAGCGTCGAGGTCAGGCCCGAGAACGGCAGATACTCGAAGAAGTGGAAGAGGCCGACCGAAACGTCGGCGGCGATCGCCCGGCCGAGATCGCCGGCGGCGACGCCGGTGTCGATGAAGATGCCGGTGTTGCCGAACACCGTCATCCAGAAGAAGGTGAAGCCGGCGGGGATGAACAGCACGGCGGTAACGAACTCGCGCACGGTGCGGCCGCGCGAGATGCGGGCGATGAACATGCCGACGAAGGGCGACCAGGAAATCCACCATGCCCAGTAGAACAGCGTCCAGGCATCGATCCAGGGTGTCGGCTCGTAGGCGTAGATGTTGAAGGTGCGCAGGACCAGCGTGTCGAGGTAGAGCCCGAGATTCTGCACGAAGTCGCGGAAGATCAGGTTGGTCGGCCCGACCGCCAGCACGAAGACCATCAAGAGCAGGGCGAGGACGAGGTTGGTCTCGGACAGGATGCGCACGCCCCTGTCGAGGCCGCTGACGACCGACAGCGTCGCCAGACCGGTGATGACGACGATCAGCGGCAGCTGGACGGCGAGGCCCACCTCGATGCCGAGCAGATAGTTGAGGCCGGCGTTGATCTGCGACACGCCGAGGCCGAGCGAGGTGGCGATGCCGAAGACGGTGCCGACGATGGCGAAGATGTCGACGGCGTGGCCGATCGGCCCGTTGATGCGCTCCTTCAAGAGCGGATAGAGGCCGGAGCGGATGGTCAGCGGCAGATTGTAGCGGTAGCCGAAGTAGGCCAGCGACAGCCCGACCACGGCGTAGATCGCCCAGGCATGGATGCCCCAGTGAAAGAAGGTGACGCTCATCGCCTCGCGCATGGCGGCGATGGAGCGCGGTTCGGCCGTCGGCGGCGCCATGAAATGCGTCATCGGCTCGCCGACGGCATAGAACATCAGGCCGATGCCCATGCCGGCGGCGAACAGCATGGCGATCCAGGAGACGAAGCGGAAGTCGGGCGTCGAGTTGTCGGGCCCGAGCTTCAGTCGCCCGTAGCGCCCCAGGCAGAGCAGCAGGACGGCGATCAGGAAGATGCCGACCGACAGCAGGTAGAGCCAGCCGAAGGCGCCGAGAATGCTCGCTTGCAGGCTGCTGAAGATCGCTCCCGAGCGGTTGGGAAAGATGACGCCGATCCCCAGAAATATGGCGATGATGATGACCGAGCCAAAGAAGACCGGTGGATTGATGATGAAGCGCTTGAACATTTCCGGCCCCGGTTTTTTTGTTTTGTCATCACGGACATGATGATTGCCCCATCGATCATTGTCCTAAAAAACCGGTGTGCATGGCAACCCGTCCGTTGGGCCGGGGCCTTGCTTGGGGAAAACCTGGGGCGTGCGCCGGGCGAGGCGCGGATCAACGCGCCTCGAGCTTGCGCAGATAGCGGTTGCGGTAGGTGTCGAGCACCACGGCCAGCACGATGACCGTGCCGATGACGATCGGCTTGACGTTGTCCTCGGCGCCGAGCAACTGCAGGCCGGTGGCCAGCACCTGAAGGATGCAGGCGCCGACCAGCGTGCCGATGATCGAGCCCTTGCCGCCCGACAGGGAGGTGCCGCCGATGATCACCGCCGCGATGGCGTTGAGCTCGTAGCCGATGCCGGCGATCGGGCTGCCGACGTTGAGGCGCAGGAGGAACACCATGGCGGCGATGCCGGCGGTCAGCCCACTGATGGTGAACACGGCGATCTTGAAGATGCGCGGATTGTGGCCCGACAGGCGCACCGCTTCCTCGTTGGTGCCGATGGCGAAGACGAAGCGGCCGAACACCGTGAAGCGAAGGATGAACCAGCCGATCAGGATGACGATGATGGCGATCAGGAAGATCGACGGCAGGACGCCGAAGTAGATCTGGTTGCCGAAATCGACGAAGGGCTGGGGCAGGCCGGTGATGGTGGAGTTGTCGGACACCACGCGGGCGAGACCGCTGGCGACGTTCAGCATGCCGAGCGTCACGATGAACGAGGGCAGCTTCCACTTCTCGCAAACCCAGCCGTTGATGGCCCCGCAGGCGGCGCCGGTGGCCATGCAGGCCAGAAGCGCCAGCGGGATCGACATCCACGGCGACAGGTCCTCGCGCACCATGATGGTGGCGCCGACCACGGTGCAGAGAGCCAGGACCGAGCCGACCGACAGGTCGATGCCGCCGGTCAGGATGACGAAGGTCATGCCGGCGGCCAGCACCGTGTTGATGGCGATCTGCACGAAGATCTTCAGGAAGTTCTCGGGCGTCGCGAAATAGGGCGCCGTCGCCGAGAAGAACAGCACGATGATCACCAGCGCGATGGCGACGCCTGCCTCGCGCATCGAGATGCGCAGGAAGTTGTCCCACACGGTTGCCGTCTTGCGCTCGCCGGCGCTTTCAGTTCCCTCGGGCACGTCCATACTCCTCATAGGCAAGCGAGAGAATGCGGTTCTGGTCGAACTCGGCGCGCGGCACTTCGCCGGCAAGGCGCCCGTTGGAGAAGACCAGGATGCGGTGGCAGATGGACATCAGTTCGGGCAGATCGGAGGACACCACGAGGATGCCCTTTCCCTCGGCCGCGAGCTGGCCCATCAGTTCGTAGATCTCCACCTTGGCGCCGACGTCGATGCCGCGCGTCGGCTCGTCGCAGATCAGCACGCTCGAACCGCGGTAAAGCCATTTGGCGATCACCACCTTCTGCTGGTTGCCGCCGGAGAAGGTGCCGACCTTCTGGAAGATGCTCGGCGTCTTGACGCGCAGACCGGCGACCAGCCGCTCCGACGCGGCGTTCTCCAGGGCGCGGTTGAGCAATCCCTTGCGCGACAGCCGCTTCAGGTCGGTGATGGTGATGTTCTCCGCGCAGCTCATTTCGAGCAGCAGGCCTTGCTGCTTGCGGTCCTCGGTCATCAGGCAGATGCCGGCGGCCACGGCCTCCTTTGGCGAGGTGATGCTGACGGGCTTGCCGTTCACACGGATGGTGCCGGCGGCCTTGGGATCGGCGCCGAAGATGGCGCGCACCGCCTCGGTGCGCCCGCTGCCGACCAGGCCGGCGATGCCGACGATCTCGCCGTTTTGCACAGAGAAGCTGATCGGCGGGCTCGTCGCGGTCAGGCGCAGGTCCTCGACGGCGAGCGCTTCGCCGGTGGGCTGGACATCCTCGCGGAACACGCCCTGATCGGCAACGGTGCGGCCAACCATCAGGCGCACGATGTCGGGAATGCCGAGACCCTGCAGGGGGCGCGTCGTCACATGCTGGCCGTCGCGCAGCACGGTGACGCGGTCGCCAACCTCGTAGATCTCCTGCAGGCGGTGCGAGATGTAGAGCGTGGTGACCTTGCGCTCCTTGAGGCGATGCAGGATCTCGAACAGGCGGTCGACCTCCTTGGAGGTCAGCGTCGCCGTCGGCTCGTCGAGCACCAGCAGCTTGCTTTCGTGGGCGAGCGCCTTGGCGATCTCGATCAGCTGCATCTGCGCGACGCCGAGCCGGCTCACCACGGTCGAGGGTGAAATGTCCAGGCCGACTTCGGCGAGGAGTTCGGCGGCGCGACGGTTCATCTCGCGGTAGTTCACGAGGCCGCGCCGGCTCGGCAGATGCTCGAACAGCAGGTTCTCGGCCACCGTCAGGTTGGAGAGGAGGTTGAGCTCCTGGTGGACGACGCGGATACCCTTGGAAAAGGCTTCCAGCGGCGACGCCGGCCTGTAAGGGGCGCCGTTGAACCAGATGCTTCCCTCGTCGGGCGAAAACAGACCGCCGAGCAGGTTGATCAGCGTCGACTTGCCGGCGCCGTTCTCGCCGAGCAGCACGTGTCCCTCGCCGCGCATGATGTCGAAACTGACGTTGCGCAGGGCGATGACGCCCGGGAAGCGCTTGCCGACGCCCTGAAGCTTCAGGATCGGGTCGGCGGAACTGTCGAGCCGCGCGGCGGCATCGGCTTCGAGGACCGGTGCCGCGTCCTTGATGTCTGTGGTCATGACGGGAACTACCCTGAATGCTTCGGCGCGGCAGGGAAGGGATCCGGCGCGGGTTGCCCCGTGCCGGATCGTGTCTTGGCTCGACCGATCAGAGATCGGCGGCGGTGATCAGCTTGATGTCGGTCTTGACCCAGCCGGTGAAGGTCTCGCCGGCCATCTGGCGCAGGCCGTACTCGATGCCCATGGCGGCCATCTGGGCGCCGTACTGCTCGACGGTCGCCAGCATCTTGCCGTCCTTGATCAGCGGTTGCACGGCCGGGATGTTGTCGAAGCCGACCACCTTGATCTTGCCCGAGAGACCAGCGCTGTCGAGCGCCTTGACGACGCCGAGGGCCATGGAGTCGTTGGCGGCCATGACGCCCTGGATGTCGTTGTACTTGGTGAGGAAGTTGGTCATCAGCGTGTTGGCTTCCTCGGTCTCCCAGTGGGCCGTCTTGCTGTCGAGCAACTGCAGCTTGCCGGCGGCGACGGCGTCGTCGAAGCCCTTCTTGCGCTGCTGGGCGTTGTCGGCCTCCGGATTGCCTTCCAGGATGACCACCTTGCCGCCTTCGCCGAGCTCCTTGGCCAGCGCATTGCCGGCGAGAAGAGCGCCTTCGCGGTTGTCCGGGCCGAAGAAGGCGAGGTCGATGCCGGCCTTCTTCTTGGCTTCCTGATCGAGCTCGACGTCGATGTTGATGACGGCGACGCCAGCCTTTACGGCCTTGGCGAGCGGGGTGACCATGGCCTTGGAGTCGGCCGGGGCGACGACGATGATGTCGTATTTCTGGGTGACGAAGTTCTCGACGGCGTCAACCTGGGCGGCGAAGTCGCGCTCGTCCTTCATGCCGACGGCCTTGAAGTCGAACTTGTCCTTGTTCTCTTCCGCGTATTTCTCGGCGCCAGCCTGCATCTGCTTGAAGAACTCGTTGGCGAGCGACTTCATGACCAGCCCGACCTTGGGCTTCTTGCCGGCGGCGAACACCGGGGCGATGCCGGACACCAGAACCAGCGAGCCAGCAGCGCCGGCGAGCAGCAACCGACGACGGCTTACGCCAGACAGACTCCGCCCGTCCGAAGAAAATGAAGTCATTTTACCCTCCCAAGCGAACGTTTTCTTTGAGCCGGACCCAATGTACCGGCCCGATGAAACGTTTCCAAATGACGCTACCAGTATAGGGCAACCGCATCAAGACGAGACAGGGCACTCCGACCAAAGTTGAGTGCTGGAAGAAAGCTTCGTATTTACAATGAAATACGCTGGGGTGCGCAGTGAGGTGAAGTGACGGCCGGTTTTAGCGCGGCGGAGCACAGGTTTCGCGCAGGGCCATCTCGCAAGGGAAGATGTGAGTCGTGGCGGCGTCGAGCGGCTCGCCACCGATCAGGAGGTCGATGGCGCAGTTGGCGATCGAGGAGACCGGCTGGACGGCCGTCGTCACGCGCGGAACCACCAGATCGGACACCAGGATGCCGTCGAAGCCGACGACCGAGAGATCGTCGGGAATGGCGATGCGGCGGTCGAAGGCGGCGCGCAATACGCCGATCGCCTGCTGGTCCGAGCAGGCGAACACCGCCGTCGGCGTCACGCCGTCCTCGGCGAGCAGCGCCTTGGCCGCCTCGCGCCCACCCTCGTAGTTGAACGGCGCCGAGACGATCCAGGCGGTGGGGTCGAGGCCGTCTTCGGCAAGGCGGGGCGCCATCACATCCATGAAGCCGGCGAGCCGCTCGCGGGCGACGAAGGAGTTCTCGGGGCCGGAGATGCAGGCGATGCGTCGGTGGCCGAGCGACACCAGGTATTCGGCCGCCATGCGCGCTCCGGCGCGATGATCGGCGGCGACGAAAGGATGGCCGGCAATATGGCGGTCGACGACGACAAGGCGCACGCCATCGGGATTGGCGATCGATCTGGCGCGGTTGCTGGGCACCACAACCACGCCCTCGACCTTGCTGCGGGCGAGGCTGGCGATCAGGTCGGCCTCGCTGTCCACCTGCTCGTCGGAGCTGGCGAAGAGCACGCTGTAACCGCGCTCCTTGGCGCGCAGCTCGATGTGCTGCATCAGATCGGCGAAGAAGGGGTTGCGCAGGTCGGGAATGACGACGCCGAGCGTGCGGTTGGTGCCGCGCCTCAGACTCTGCGCGGCAGCATCCGGCTGGAAGCCCAGCTCGGCGATGACCTCGTTGACGATGCGCTTCTTGGCCTCGGTGACCGACGGATGGCCGTTGACGACCCGTGACACCGTGCCGACGGACACGCCGGCCTTCCTGGCAACGTCACGGATGGTCGTGCGCGGTTTCACATCGGTCTCGGGGTTCGGTTTCGCCGCCTATGCATAACCGGACCGTGGTTGATTTCAACGTCGTTCTTGCGGATGCCAGCTCGCAGCCCGGGTGACTGCGCCTTCCCCGGCGGCCATCGGCCATCGGTAGATCACTTGGGTTGTGTTGTCGACCCAAAGCGGTAGTTTGACAATTCTGGGTAGAGGTGCGCGATGGATGGTTTAGCTTACAGGCTTCTGACGGCCGATGCGTTCGAGTTCGCCGCGATTTCCATCGTGGCCATGGTCGTGTTCGCGGGCGTTGCCGTGGGGCTCTACAGGCCGGCGTGGACCATGCCCCGCTCGGCCTATTTCTCGGCCTTGTGCGTTTGCGTGGCCGCCGGCCAACTGAGCTATCTGCTTCAGTATCTGTTTCTCGACGCCTTGAAGCAGCAGCAGGTCGGGCAACTTGCCTTTGCCTATGTTCTCATCTGGCTTGGCATCGGCGCCATAACCGGCGTCATTTCTGCCGGCCGGTCGCGGGACGCGTTCGGGACGATGTGGTGGTGGCCGTTGGCCTTCGTGCCGTTCGCCAACCTGACCTTGATATTCTATCCGTCACGGCAGGCTCGATCCAAAGGGACGGGCCGGCGGATCGCCAACATCGTGCTGGTGGTCTGCGGACTTGCTCTGGTGGGGCTGACCGCGAGCCTCCCCGCGCCCGGTCAGGACTACATCGATAGCGTCAGCGCCAGGGTTGAGACGGACACCGATCTTCGCGACAACGCCATGGTCTATGCCGTCGAGCACGACGGTCTGGAAGCGACGCTGAAGCGCATGATGGAAGGCGTGCCATTGTTCGACAACGAGCTTTCCAGAATGCTCAGCATCGAAGTTCATGGCGACGTCATCGTTGCCACGAGCGAAGTCAAGGACGAGACCTTCGATTTCGACGACGTGTGGCGAGACCAGAGTACCGAGAGGCTGTGTCTTTCCAAAAATCAGGCGATGCTCTTGAAGATGGGGGCCACGTTGCGAAACGTCTACCAGTCTTCGAGCGGAGAGACGCTGTCGGAACTGATCATCAACACCGAGACCTGCGACGCCTGGCGCGCAAGGAGGGAAAAGGCGTTCGTTGACGACATTCTGTCGATGAAACTGCCCAAGAAGGTCAGCGAGACGGTGGCCATCGTCGGCGCGACCTACGAGGACAGGACGATGACCCTTCGTTACGAGCTGACTGAGGTTCCTCCAGGTGACGCCTGGATGGCGAAGATCAAGGACAACATGTGCACCGAGGACAACTTCGGGGTCATGGTGCAGCTGGGCATGACGATCAGATCCCAGTTCGCGGAAGCCAAGGCGAATGGCAGCGTCCCGATTGGTGAGATCGTGGTGGATGCCAAGTCCTGCCCGGCCGATCTGCCTTGATGCGCTGATGCCCGGCGGCCACCAGATTCAAACACGGCGCCGCCGGCCTGCATTCACTTCCAACGAGCCTATCGGCTGGCCCTTCCTCAGGCCGTCGCGATGCGGCTCGTCCCCGGATCGGGCACGTCGATGCCCTCGGCCTCGTATTCGTTGAGCTTGTTCCTGAGCGTGCGGATGGAGATGCCGAGGATCTTGGCGGCGTGGGTGCGGTTGCCGAGGCAGTGGTCGAGCGTGTCGAGGATGAGGTCGCGCTCCACTTCGGCGACGGTGCGGCCGACCAGCGCCCGCGTCACCGCTTCCGCCGTCTGGGCGGCGCGAGCCGCCGGGTCGGCCGAACGCGGCACGCTCACCGCGCCTTCCATGCGGGCGCCGTCGGGCGAGCGGATGGCCTCGACGCCGATCTCGACGCCGCTGGCGAGCAGCACGGCCCGGTGGATGGTGTTCTCGAGCTCGCGGACGTTGCCCGGCCAGCGGGCGGCGATCAGCTCGCGCTTGGCGTCGGCGGCCAGAGGCCGCTCCGGCATGCCGTTGATCTCGGCATACTTGCGGCCGAAGTGCTCGGCCAGCGCCAGGATGTCGGCGGGGCGGTCGCGCAGCGCGGGGATCTTCAGGTTGACGACGTTGAGGCGGTAGAGAAGGTCCTCGCGGAAGCGGCCTTCCTTGACGGCGTCGGAAAGGTTTCGGTTGCTCGTGGCGATGATGCGGATGTCCACCGGCACAGGCTTGCCGCCGCCGACGCGGTCGATGACACGCTCCTGGATGGCGCGCAGGAGCTTGGCCTGCAAGCGGACGTCCATCTCGGAGATTTCGTCAAGCAGCAGCGTGCCGCCGGAGGCTTCCTCGAACTTGCCGACGCGCCGGGCGACGGCGCCGGTAAACGCGCCCTTCTCGTGGCCGAAGAGTTCCGATTCCAGCAGGTTCTCGGGAATGGCGGCGCAGTTGACGGACACGAATGGCTTGTCGACGCGGGTCGACTTGCGGTGGACGTAACGGGCCAGCACTTCCTTGCCGGTGCCGCTTTCGCCGGTGATCAGGATCGACGCCTCGCTGCCGGCCACCTGATCGGCGAGCTTCAGCACCGCCTGCATCGCCTCGTCGCGCACCACGAGGTCGCGGCTGTCGGCGGTGACGGCGGACAGCACGGCGGCGATCAGCTCGGCGTCGGGCGGCAGGGGGATGTATTCCTTGGCGCCGGCCCGGATGGCGGCGACGGCCGCCTTGGCGTCGGTGGCGATGCCGCAGGCGACCACGGGAACGTGGATGCGTTCTTCTTCCAGCGAGGTGATCAGCCGCTGGATGGGCAGGGACACGTCGATCATCACCAGATCGGCGCCGCGCCCCGAGCGCAGCGTCCGAAGCGCGGTGTCGATGGTGTCGGCCTGCAGCACCGAGGCACCCTTGTCCATGGCGATGCGGGTGGCGGCGGTGAGCTGCCCGTTGAGTGAGCCGACGATAAGAAGGCGCATGAGACTGTCTCCGATCAGCGGTCGGACTTGACGATTTCGGTCATCGTCACGCCGAGCTTGTCTTCGACCAGCACCACTTCGCCACGGGCGACAAGGCGGTCGTTGACGTAAATATCGATAGCTTCGCCCACCTTGCGGTCGAGTTCCAGCACGGAGCCGGGGGCGAGTTGCAAAAGGTCGCTGATGCCGAGGCGGGCGCGACCGAGAATGGCCGAAACGCGCACGGGGACGTCGAACACCGCCTCCAGCTCGGCGGCGGAGCGGGTGATCGCCTGATCGTCGGCGTCGTCACCCTGTCGGCGCTCGGCGACGTGAGATTCGAGGTCGATGCCCGAAGGTTCGTCGGCGGGGGTCATGTGGCGTCTCCGCTCGTGGAAGTGTGGTCGGCCGGCCCCTCGACCGGCAGGTGGCGGGCGATCGCCGCCTCGATGTCGGCGACGATGGCGGCGTGGTCGAGCACGATGCCGCCGTCAGCCCATTCGATACGGCAGTCGCCGCGCGCCATGCCGGGCTCGCCCATCACCACGAGGCGGCCTTCGAAGCCGCGATCGGAGACGAGGCGCTTCAGCTCGTTCTGGATCGGTTCGGCGTCGACGTCGGACAGGCGGATGACCAGGTGCGGCGCGGCCCGCAGCGGGGCGAAGCACTCTTCGAGCAGGGCGAGGATGCGCTCGCGCGGCTGCCGCTCGACGAGCGATCCGGCGATCTTGATCGCCACGGTCTCGGCGAGGCGCATGGCGTCGGCTTCGATGCGCACCCGCTCGGTGTCGAGCACGGCGAGGATGGACTGGGCGGCGCTGGCGAGGCGCTGCGCCTCGTCGGACAGGCGCGTGGCCTCGCGGGCGGTGCGATCGGCCGCCTGCGCCTCGGCGGTCTCCCGGCCGGCGGAAAGACCGCGTTCGTAGGCGGCGGCCTCCGCCTCGGCGAGCCGCTGAAGATGCTCCGGCTCGGGAATCATCACGGTCGCCGGCACGGCCTCGGCGCGCCCGGAGGGGGCCGAGAAGTCGTTGTCGAACAGGAAGCGGGCCGGTGCCGCCATAGGCGTAAACTCCTGAGCGCGAGACGAGGGTCACATGACCAGTTCGTCTTCGCCCTTGTTCTTGGAAATCATGATCTCGCCCTTGGCGGCGAGATCCTTGGCGAGATTGATGAGGGCTGCCTGGGCGTCGTCGACGTCGCGCAGACGCACGGCGCCCATGGCATCCATGTCTTCCTTCAGCATGGCGGAGGCGCGGGCCGACATGTTGGCGAAGAAGAAGTCGCGCACGCCCTCCTTGGCGCCCTTCAGCGCCATGGCGAGCTTGTCCTTCTCCACCTGGCGGAGCAGCGTCTGGATGGCGCCGGCGTCGAGCTTGCCGAGGTCGTCGAAGGTGAACATCAGCGCCTTGATGCGGTCGGCGGCGTCGCGGTTGTGCTCCTCGAGGGCGGCGATGAACTTCGCCTCGGTGTTGCGGTCGAAGGAGTTGAAGATCTCGGCCATCAGCTCGTGGGCGTCGCGGCGCTGGGTGTTGGTCAGGTTGGACATGAACTCGACGCGCAGCGTCTGCTCGACCTTTTCGAGGATGTCCTTCTGCACCGACTCCATCTTCAGCATGCGGTCGACGACTTCGAGGGCGAACTCGTCGGGCAGCTTGGCCAAGACGCGCGCCGCGTGATCGGAGTTGATCTTGGAGAGGACGACGGCGACGGTCTGCGGATACTCGTTCTTCAGATAGTTGGCGAGCACGTTCTCCTGAACGTTGGAGAGCTTCTCCCACATGTTGCGGCCGGCAGGGCCGCGGATCTCGTCCATGATGGCGTTGACCTTGTCCTGCGGCAGCACCGCGAGCAGCAGGCGCTCGGTGGTGTCGTAGTTGCCGAGAAGGGCGCCGGAGGACGAGACGCGGGTGACGAACTCGATCATCAGGTCGTCGAGCATGCTTGGGGTGATCGGCCCGAGCTTGGACATGGCGACGGACAGCTGCTTGATCTCGATCTCGTCGAGTAGCTTCCAGATGGGGCCGCCGTAGCGATCGCCGAGGGCCAGCATCATGACGGCGGCCTTTTCGGCGCCGTTCATCGCGCGGTGTTCGCCCTCGGAAGAGATGGTGAGCGTGTTGCCTTTGGCAACGAGCGCGGTCGGGGACAGAGCCATTTACGCGGGAACCTCCGACAGCCAGTTGCGAATGATGATCGCCGCCTCGTTGGGATTGTCGGCGACGAGATCGCCCACCTTGCGCACCTGATCGAGCTGCTGGGCGCCCTGCGCCTTGGCATCCTCGATGCGGGTGTCGGAGGGCGGGGCGGGTAGCTCGGCCGTTTCGGCGGGGGTCTCGAGCCCATCGGGGCCGAGAACCACCGGCTTGCCGTCCGGGTTGAGCACCACCGTCACCGCGCCGCGGCCGGCGGCGGCGGCTTCGCTCAGGGCCGAGGTGATGGCCGGCAGCGTTTCGGCGTCGATGTCCGAGCCGAGGATGCGGCGGATCAGCGGACGGACGGCGAAGAGAAGCACCAGGAGCGTCACCAGGATCAGCACGCCCATCTCGGCGAAGCGCATGATGTCTTCGCGCGAGAAGTCGAACATCGAGGCGGGCGTCGTGGCGAAGTCGGCCGGGGTGGGCGGGCTGTCGGCGAACTGCAAGTTGACCACCTGCAACTGGTCGCCGCGCTTGTCGTCGAAGCCCATGGCGGTGCGCACCAGCGCGGTGATCTGGTCGAGCTCGGGCTGCGCACGCGGCGCGTAGACCATGACGCCGTTGGCGTCGGGCGTGTAGCGACCGTCCACCAGCACGGCGACGGACAGGCGTTTGACGCCGCCGACTTCGGTCACCTGGGTCCGCGTGACCTTGGAAATCTCGTAGTTGACCGTCTCTTCGGTGGTCTGGGCATTGTCGGAGGTCTGCGAGGTGCCCTGGGCGTTCTGGCCCTGGTTGGCATTGGGAATCTGGTTGCCGGCCGTGACGGGCGGGTTGCCCTGATTGTCCTGGCTCAGCGACTTTTCCTCGCGCGTCTGGGTGGAGCGGACGACCTGACCGTTGGGGTCGTAGGTGTCCTGCGTTTCCTGGATGCGGTTGAAGTCGAGCTCGGCGGCGACGCGGACGCGGGCGCGGCCGGCGCCGACCACGCTCTCGACGATGTCGCGGACGCGATTTTCCACCTGGGTCTGGTAGGCGGCGGTGCGCTCGTCGGCGCTGGTGGCAAGGAAGGCGGCACTGCCCTCGTCGCCGCTGCCCTGGGCCAGCAGGCGACCGGTCTCGTCGACCACCGAAATGCGCGAGGGGTCGAGGCCGGGAACGGCGGAACCGACGAGGTGCTGGATGGCGCGGATCTGGCCGGGGTCGAGTGTGCCGCGCGTCTTTAGGACGATGGAGGCCGTGGGCTTCTGCTCGTCCTTCTTGAACAGCTGCTTTTCCGGCAGCACGAGATGGACGCGGGCCTGATCGACCTGCCGGATGGTGCGGATGGTGCGCGACAGCTCGCCCTCGAGAGCGCGCAGCGCGTTGACCGACTGCACGAAGGAGGTGGTGCCGAGCGCATCGGTCTTGTCGAAGATCTCGTAGCCCACGCTGTCGCCGGCCGGCAGGCCCTGCTGGGCGAGCGTCATGCGCGTCTCGTCGAGCTTGGTTTCGTCGACCAGGATGGTGGTGCCGTTGTCCTTCATCGTGAAGGCGGTGCCGGCCGAGGTGAGCTGCTGGGCGATGGCCGCCGAGTCGCCCATGCTGAGGCCGGTGTAGAGCGGCACCTGCTGGATGGCCGAGAAGCGGAGCACGATGAAGACGAAGAAGCCGATGAGGCCGAGCGCGACGGCACCCATCGCCGCCAGCCGGCTTGGCCCCAAGGTCTTCAAGAATTCTCCAAATCCACCCACACCGATTCCCCATTGTTCGACACGGCATGAATCGTCATCGCCGCCGTGGACCAACGCGGCAATTATTTCCACACGCTTATGGTAAACAAGTTATTAACGCTCGGCGGGCGATCTGGCGGGATTGGCGGAAATCCGCCGGAACCGGTTTATGAAGATTTGCATTATTCACGGCATTTTTTGCCGGGTGTGGTCAAAAAGTGTCGCAAAAGGCAAGGGCGGCCGATCCGTCCGGACCGGCCGCCCCTCGAAAGTGACGTTCTGAAGTCCCGCTCAGGGACGATATTGCTGAACGCGCGTGGCCCTGAGGCCGGCGAGCCCATGCTTGTCGATGGACTGCTGCCAGGACAGGAATTCCTCGACGGTTAGGGTATAGCGCTTGCAGGCTTCTTCCAGCGATAGGAGTCCACCGCGAACGGCGGCGACGACCTCTGCCTTTCGGCGGATCACCCAACGCTGAGTACCCTCAGGCGGCAAATCGGCAATCGTCAACGGACTCCCATCGGGGCCTATGACGTATTTTACGCGCGGACGCATCTGCTCGGTCATTCTACTCTCACACAAATCTGACCTTCAGGAGAGCATCCTAAATCAAGCCGTTTAAAAAACGCCTAATTCAATCGCAAGAATTCAGTAAGATTTTGAACGACTTGGAGAAAGCCCGATGTTTCCTGCGCTTTAGGAATTGGGCCGTTCGGTGGCGGAAAAGACCTGCGTTGCCCGTCGAATGATTAACGGACGCATCTTCTTTGCCATGTTCGCCGTATTTCCGCCCGAGGGGCGGTGGCATCATGCAACGAAGTCTGCTGACTGGGAAAACCACTTACTCGGCATGGCGGCGGACCTGGATCGTGGGTGGAGTGTTTCAGTCGCGGGGGACCCATGGACAACTGGTCGGTGCACTGGCTCGAAGCGTCGGGCGATCTGGAGCGCCATCGCGCGGCCATCCTGGATGGCTTCGAGGCGGCCTACCGGTCCCTCGCCGGCTTCGTCGCCCCTCCACGCCTCGACATTCTCGTTGAGCGGCTGGCGGGTGGGACGATCCCCGAATTGGGCATGGTGGGCCATGCCTATCGCGACACCCTGTTCGCGATGACCCTCGATCCCGACAATCCCAACTTCGAGCGCAGCCTTCGTGATGGAGCGCTTCGGCGCCAGATCCTTCACGAGGTCCAACACTGCATGCGCATGGCGGGGCCAGGGTACGGCTGGACGCTGGGTGAAGCCCTGGTCAGCGAAGGGCTGGCTGGACGGTTTGTCGTCAGGCTGCTCGGTAGCGATCCGGAGCCCTGGGAACGGGCGGTGTCGGGAGACGACTTGCGCAGCGCTCCCGTCGCATCGAGCCGGCTGGAGGAGGACGACTACGACCACGCCGCCTGGTTCCATGGACGGGGACCTTACCCGCGCTGGCTCGGCTACAGCCTGGGCTACGACATGGTCGGCGCATGGCTGGCCGAGGTCGGCGACGCCGATGCCGCGACATGGATCGACGTTCCTGCCTCCACCGTCATCGAGGCGGCTCGACGAAGCGGTCTGGTCTCATGAGTTGCGTCGCGGCGAGAGACAACGAAGCCGCCGTCGACGTCGATCGCCCACGGCGGCTTCTAAGGGATCGGAGTGCGTCCTGGATCACTCGCTCACTTCGGTCAGAGCCGACAGCGGGAGCAGGCGACCGTTGACCTTGATGTAGGGCTGGGCCGAGGAGGTGTCGACCGCCTGCACCTTGCCGGTGACCTCGGTGGTGATGCTGATCTTCTTGCCACTGTCGTCGACGCCGGAGACGGAAATCGAGAAGGGGCTGGTCGAGGCGCTGTAGTCGCCGGAGGGCGTGCCCTTGCCATCCCAGGTAAAAGTGTTCTGGCCAATCTCAAGATCGGTGGTGCCCTGGTAGACGACGGCGCCGTTCTCGTCGGTGATGGTGACGTTGGCTTCCTTGGCGGCGGCCGAGGAGTTGATGGTCCAGTTGGCCTCGCCACCGTTCATCTTGGTCGTGTCGGAATAGGCGGTCACCGACTTGCCGACGTAGTTGACGAGCTGGAGCGCGGCGCTGGAGGTCAGCGTGTCCATCATCGCCTGAAGGTTGGCGTTGGTCTGCATCTGCTGCTCGACCGCCGAATACTGGACGAGCTGCTGGGTGAAGTTGTTGACGTCCATCGGGGACAGCGGGCTCTGCGTCTTGAGCTGCGTGGTGAGCAGCGTCAGGAACGTGGTGTAGTTGGACGTCAGCGAGTTGGTCGCCGCCGAGGCGCTACTGCCGCTACCAGAGGAGGAACTGACACCAGAAACGCTCATGATGGTCTCCTGATACTCGATACTCAGACGCGGATATCAATGCGGCCGTCGCCCTGCGGGCGGTAGGCGCCGGGAACGATCGTCGCCCTGGCGTCGTCCTCGGCCCTGGTCCGGGCCTGGTTGTCCGCCTGGGCCTGACGGGCCTGCTGCTGTTGTTGCTGCTGCTGTTGCTGGTCCTGGCGCGCGAAGGCGGCGCGGTCCTGCTGGTTGCCGTCCTGGCGCATCGACAGGGACACCGAACCGTCCTTTACCTCGAAGCCGGCATCGCGCAGCGTCTGCTCGATGTGGCGCGTGTCGCGATGCAGCGCCTCGAAGGTGTCGCGGCGCTCGACGACGAGATGGGCCTTGGCGCTGCCATCGGCGGAGAAGTCGACCTTCACGTCGACCTTGCCCAGCTCGGCCGGGTCGAGGCGGACGGAGAAGCTGGTCTCGCCGGCCTTGACGTGGCGAACGATGGTCGTTCCGACGTCGTGGAGCTTGACCGCGGCTGCCGTGGCCGTCGCGGCGGCGGTGTGGGTCGTGGCGGCGACGGTGCTCGTCTGGGCGGCCGGCAGCGTGGCGGTCTGGGTGGTGCTGTCGGATTGGGTGGCGCCGGAGCTGACGTCGCGCATGCGATCGGCAAAGGCGCGGGCCGCGTTGGAGACGCCGCCCACCGTCTTGGCCTTGGCCAACCCGTTGTCGGCAGCCTGATTGGGGGCTGCTCCCTTGTCGCTGGCCGTGGTGCGCTCGCCGGAGGTTTCCGTCGGCTCGGTCTGCTTGTCGGCACCGGTGCTGGCGGCCGTGGGCTTGACCCCGGCGGCTGCGACGACATTGGCCGTGGCGGCGACTTCATCAATGGCGACATCGGCAGTCGCAGCGCCGGTGGCGGCGCTGGCCGCGACGGTCGGGGCATTTGACGGCAGCGTCGTCGGGGCGCGCGTCGTCGGGGTCTGCTGGACGCCATCATCGGCGGGAGCGGCATCGACATCGGCGCTGGCGGCCTGGGGCGCCGCGGGCTTGTCGGCGACTGCGGTCGGCTTGGCGGCGGCGGGCGCGTCGGTGCGCGGCGCGGCATCGACGACCGACGGCTTGGAGGTGTCGGCGACGTCGCCATCGACCGGCTGCGGTGCGGGAGCAGCCTTCGGCGCCTCGACGACCGGAGCGGCGGTCTTGGTCGCGGACGGCTGCGGGGCGGTGTCGACGGCGGGCGACGCCTTGGCGGTCTCGGTCGCCGGCTTCTGCGTCGATGTCATGTCGACGGTCGGCTTGGGCTGGTCGGTCGCCGGCTTTGCCGCGTCGGCATCGGCGGCCTGGGGCGGTACCGGCGCCGACTGTTCGGGCATCTTGGCCGTGGTCGTCACCACGGGTGCGTCGGCGACGGTCGTGATCGCGTCGTCGGCGGCGATGACGGCCGGACCGGTTGCGGCCGGTGCGACAGGGGCGGGTGCCGTAACGGCTGGGGCCGTGGCGGTCTGCGGCGCCGTGGCGGCGGCCGTTGCCTTGTCCATGGCGGCGGCCATGGCCTTGGCGGCTTCGCTCATCGGCTTGGCGGGCGTGTCGGCCTTGGTGGCGGAGGGAACGGCGTCGGAAGCGGCCGCTTTCGCGTCCGTCTTGTCACCGTCTTCCTTGGGCGCCGTGTTCGGCAGTTCCACCGTTTCCGTCTCGCTCGTGGCGTCCTTGATGGCGTCGGCGAGGGCCTGCTTGAACTCTTCGCCGGCGGTTGAGGCGGCGGGCGCTTCACTGGCCGGCTTGGCGGCGGCGGTCGCCGAGGCGATGGCGGCAGCGGCTTCGCCTTCGGCCTGCGGAGCGGCGTCGTCCGAGAAGAAGGTGGGCGCTTCGACCGGCACGGCGGTCGGCACGGCCTGCGCGACAGCGGCAGTCGTATCGGTCGCGGTGTCCTTGCTCTGGTCGGTGTCGACATCCTTGCTGGCGGTATTGGTTGTCTTGCGGACGGGCGCGGCGGCTTCACCACGATTGGCGCGCCGACCGGGCGCGGCGTCGGTTCGCTGCTCTGAGGAATTGTTCTTGCGATCCGCACGGTCGTCGCGATCGCTTCGGCGACTGGGCGTCGTGTCGGCGCGACGGCTCCCTTCGGTGCGATCGGTACGCTCTGCCCGGTCCGTGCGCTCGATCCGCTCGGGCCGTTGCGACGCGCTGGTGTCGCGGGCGGGCGGGGTCGAGGGTTCGCGGTCGGTCGCCTCGGCCACCATGTCGCGGAAGTCGTTGTCGACGCCCCGCGTGACGGCTGTGGCCGCCGTGGTCGACGGCGCCGGCGGGGCGGGCTGGGGAAGCGTCTGGACGGGAGCGACAGTGGCCATGGATGGATCCGTTACACGCAAGACAACTCGATCTGCCGTTATGTGTGCAAGCGGAGGGCCAAGTAGCCTGACGGCGAGGCGAGCCGTAACCTGTTGTAATAAAGCATATTTCTTCGCTATCCGCATATGGGCTCGCTGGGGGTGGAGTCCGTTTGGTCGGCAAGCTTTGCCGCTACTCGGCAGAATTGACCCAGCCATGCCGGCGCACCTCTGGAGCTTCACGAGCAAAGCGGCTATTAGGAACGAGTTGTGAGCGGAGCGGGCCGGAAGCGCCGGACCCAGCCATTCCGCCGGAAAGACGCCATGCTGAACTCTCTCGATCTCGAAGGCCGCCCTGAGGACACCCGTGTCGTCGTCGCCATGTCCGGCGGCGTCGATTCATCCGTCGTTGCCGGTGTTCTGAAACGCGAGGGCTACGACGTCGTCGGCGTGACGCTGCAACTCTACGATCATGGCGAGGCGATCCACCGCAAGGGCGCCTGCTGCGCCGGCCAGGACATTCACGACGCCCGCGACGTGGCGGCGCGGCTCGGCATTCCTCATTATGTGCTCGACTACGAGAGCCGGTTCCGCGAGGCGGTGATCGATCGCTTCGCCGAGAGCTATATCGCCGGCGAGACGCCGGTGCCCTGCGTCGCCTGCAACCAGACGGTCAAGTTCTCCGACCTCCTGGATACGGCGCGCAATCTCGGCGCCCAGGCGCTGGCCACCGGCCACTACGTGCGCTCGCGCCTCGTGGACGGGCATCGCGCCATGTATCGGCCGGTCGACCTCGATCGCGACCAGAGCTACTTCCTGTTCGCCACCACGCAGGAGCAGCTCGACTTCCTGCGCTTCCCGCTCGGCGGCCTGACCAAGCCCGAGACGCGGGCGATCGCGCGCGAGCTCGGCCTGGAGATCGCCGACAAGCACGACAGCCAGGACATCTGCTTCGTGCCGCAGGGGCGGTACGCCGACGTGATCGAGAAGCTGAAGCCGGAAGCGGCGGCGGCCGGCGATATCGTGCATGTGGACGGTCGGGTGCTCGGCCAGCACGCCGGCATCATTCATTTCACCGTCGGCCAGAGGAAGGGCCTGGGCGTCGCCACCGGCGAGCCGCTGTTCGTCATCCGCCTCGATGCCGCCAGTCGGCGGGTTGTGGTGGGCCCGCGCGAGGCGCTGATCACCCATCGCCTGACGCTGCGCGATCTCAACTGGATCGGCGGCACATCGCTCGATGCCGAGGCCGACAGCGGCCGCACGGTGTTCGCCAAGGTTCGCTCGTCGCGGCCGCCGCAGGCGGCGATGCTGGTCCGCCAGGATGGCCGGGTCGGCGTGGAACTGCTGGATGGCGAGCAGGGCATAGCCCCTGGCCAGGCCTGCGTCCTCTACGATGCCCCTGGCGACGAAGCGCGTGTTCTTGGCGGCGGCTTCATCGAGGCCACCGCGTCGCTGCACAGGTCGCTCGCGGCGGAGTAGGGGAGGGGCTCTGCAGCCCCATCCCCTTGTCAGGCGGTCTTGCGAACGCTGTCGATGAAGCCGGCCACGGTTGCCCTGAGATCCTGGGTGTGATCGGACAGGCTGACGGCCACCTGCTGCACCTTGCGGGCGGTTCCGCCGGTCGCCGTCGCCGAGCTGGCGACTCCCGAGACGTTCTGCGACACTTCGCGCGTACCGGCCGACGCCTCGTGGATGTTGGTGGCGATCTCGCGCGTCGCGCTGCCTTGCTGCTCGACCGAGGTCTGGATGCTGCGCGAGATGCGGTTCATTTCCTGAATGGTGGTGGAGATCGCCTGGATCGCTTCGACCGTGGAGGCGGTCACCGACTGCACCGACTGGATCTGGACGGCGATCTCGCCGGTGGCCCGGGCGGTCTGGTCGGCGAGCTGCTTCACCTCGGCGGCGACGACCGCGAAGCCCTTGCCCGCCTCGCCGGCGCGCGCAGCCTCGATGGTGGCGTTGAGGGCCAGGAGATTGGTCTGCTCGGCGATGGCATTGATCAGCTGGACCACCTCGCTGATGCGCTGGGCGGCGCCCGCGAGGGCGTCGACGCGGCTGTTGGCGTCGGTTGCCTGACCAACGGCCTGCGAGGCGATCTCGGCCGACTGCATGATCTGGCGGCCGATCTCGTCGACCGAGGTGTTCAGCTCTTCGGCGGCCGAGGCGACGGCGCCGACATTGGCCGAGGCCTGCTCTGAGGCGGAAGCCACCGCCGCGCTCTTCATGCTGGTGTCGTCGGCGCCCTGGGTCAGCACGTCGGAGGCCTTGTTCAGCTCTTCCACGAGGCCGAGGACGCGGTCGGTCAGGCTGGTCACGTCGAGATCGAAGCGCTGGGAGGCGCTGCGAATGGTTTCTGCGCGTTCGATCTGTTCGCGTTGCAGGACGGCCTGCTGTTCGGCCAGCGTCTCGGCTTGCTGCGCCTTGTCCCGGAACACTTCGAGGGCCTTGTTGATGGCGCCGATCTCGTCGTTGCGGTTGGTGTCGGGGATGGCGACGTCATAGCGACGCTCGATCAGCGCGTTGACGCTGCCCAGCGTCTGGACGAGCGGACGCCTCACCACATAGCGTGTCGAGAACAGGATCGCCGCCATCGCCGCGGCCAGCACCAGCACGCCGCTGAGCATGGTTTCGAACACGCTGGCGTAGACCGGATCGACGAACACGGCGCGCGGCACCTCGACAACGGCGGCCCAGGTGGTGTTCATGCCCGGCGCGGAGAAGGGATAGACGATGCGTGTGGACCCGTCGTCGAAGCCGGATATGGTGTGCATCTTGCCGTCGGCTAGCGCGGCCTTGATGTCGGCCTCGCCGATTCCGGCGTAAGGCTTCATCAGGGAATCGGCGTCCGGCGGAACCAGCCAGTTGCCGGCGTTGGAGATGAGCATCACCCGCCCCCCTTCGAAGGGACGCATGGCGCTGAGGCTCGAGGCGAGATTGTCGAGCTTGATGTCGACGCCGGCCAGCGCAACGATCTTGCCGTCGAGACGCATCGGAACGGTGATCGAGGTGATCAGGTCCTTCTGCTCGGACTGATAGGGCTCGGAGATCAGACTCTTGCCGGCGGCGAGCGGGGCGGCGTACCAGCCGGCCTTCGGATCGACCGTGAAGGTCGTGAACGACAGCTCGCCAGAGGCCGACTTGGTCCAGTAGGGCGTGAAGAGGCCGGCGTCGTTGGCGCCATCGGTTCCCTTGAAGAGCTCGCCCGCCGGACGGTCGGCGAGATCGCACATCCAGGCGCCGAAGACGTTGGGGAAGGCCGCCGGCACCGCCTTGATCATTTCGATGACGTCGGCGCTCTGGGTATTGCGCTTGACGGCGAGGCCGGACAGCGAAGCCGTCAGGGTCGCACCCGCCGAAACGGCCTCGGTGATCTGGTTTTCCGCGCTGCGGGCGATGCTGGCCGCCTTCTCCGTGGCCAGCATCATGATGTCGGCCTCGGTCCGGTGCGCCGCGTTCCAGGCCGTCACTGCGACGGATAGCACGATGCTAAGGCCGACCGTGGCTCCCGTGGTCAAGAGGAGGCGGGTGGAAAGACTGCCCTGGGTTCGCATCGCGGATCTCCAATTGGAAGTGATGCGATTTTAGGTTTTTCTAGGTTGAGTATTCGTAAACAAAGAAAACTATGAATATTGGATGACACGCGTGTAGGTGGTGAGCGAACTATTCCTGAAACCTATATTTTAGATGAATCTAGTCTTCCGGATTTTCCGTCGGCGGCCTGCCTTGTCAATAAAGCAAGGTCGACCGTAAAGGCCGGAGGGGGCTTTTACGGTCGCAAACAACGCTCGGACTGCCTGCGTTCAGCGCGAGGGCCCCTGCCGTTCGGCCGAGGCGGCCCAGATGTTGACGTTGAGGTCGGGAGCTCTGGCGTCGATCTCCCTAAGCTCCGCGTCTGAAAACTCGAGGTTTTTCAAGGCGCCGACGCAATCGACGACCTGCTCGGGCCGGCTGGCGCCGATCAGTGCCGACGTGACGCGGCCACCGCGCAGCACCCAGGCGATTGCCATCTGTGCCAGCGTCTGGCCACGCGCCGCGGCGATATCGTTGAGGGCGCGGATACGGGCAAGGTTGTCTTCATTGAGGAAGGCCGGCTTCAACGGCCCCTTGCGGGCGCCCCGGCTGCCTTCGGGCACTTCGCCCTTCAAATACTTATCGGTGAGCATGCCCTGGGCGAGCGGCGAGAAGGCGATGGAGCCGACGCCGAGCTCGTCGAGGGTGTCGAGCAAGCCGTCCTCCTCCACCCAGCGATTGATCATCGAGTAGCTGGGCTGGTGGATGAGGCAGGGCGTGCCGAGCGACTTGAGGATGGCGACGGCTTCGCGCGTGCGCTTGGAATTGTAGGAGGAGATGCCGACGTAGAGTGCGCGTCCGGAGCGGACGATATGGTCGAGCGCGCCCATGGTTTCCTCGAGCGGCGTCTCGGGGTCGAAGCGGTGCGAATAGAAGATGTCGACATAGTCGAGACCCATCCGCTTCAGGCTCTGGTCGAGCGAGGCGATCAGGTACTTGCGGCTGCCCCACTCGCCATAGGGGCCGGGCCACATGCCGTAGCCGGCCTTGGTGGAGACGATCATCTGGTCGCGATAGGGCCGGAAGTCGCTGGCGATGAGTTTGCCGAAAGCCTCCTCGGCGGTGCCGGGCGGCGGGCCGTAGTTGTTGGCAAGGTCGAAGTGGGTGATGCCGAGGTCGAAGGCCGTGCGGCAAATGGCGCGGCCCCGCTCGATGGGGGCATTCTCGCCGAAATTCTGCCAGAGACCGAGCGAAATGGCTGGCAGCTTAAGGCCGGACCGCCCGACGCGGCGATAGATCATGTCGTCGTAACGGGTTGCCGCTGCTTCATAGGCCATCGTGTCGCTCCCTCGCTTGCTACGCGGTTATAGAACCGCGAGCAAGCGAGGGGCAACAGAAGGCTTAGCGGCCGTCGCGCTGGCCGCGACCCTCGGGACGGCGCTTCAGGCCTTCGCGGCCGCCGGCGAGGAAGCCGACGCGGCCAAGGGTTTCCTCGGCCGCTCCGGTATCCCGGTGGATGGGACGCTGCGAGGGCTTCGACTGGCCAGGTTTGCCATGGGCGGCGTGCGAGGGCTTGGCGGCGCCGGGCTGACGGGCCTTGGCGGCGGGCATGGCGTCGCGCCGCTGCTGCTCGGCCGAAACGGAGGGCGGGGCGGGGCGGCGGTTGTTGCGGTTGCCGGAGCGACCGCCCGGTTGCGGACGCTTGCCCGACGGACGCTCGGCACGCTCGGAACTGTCGCGCTCGGGCATCGCGATGGTGCCGCGACGATCCTCGGCCGGGATCTTCTGGCGGGTGACCTTCTCGATGTCCTTGAGATAGGGCCGCTCGTCATCCGAACAGAAGGAGATGGCGACGCCGGAGGCGCCGGCGCGCGCGGTGCGGCCGATGCGGTGGACGTAGCTTTCCGGGATGTTCGGCAGGTCGAAGTTGATGACGTGGCTGACGCCGGAGACGTCGATGCCGCGAGCTGCGATGTCGGTGGCGACGAGGATCTGCGTCGAACCGGCCTTGAAGGCGGCGAGCGCCTTTTCGCGCTGGGCCTGGCTCTTGTTGCCATGGATCGCGGCGGCGTCGACGCCGTCCTGGCCGAGCTGGCGGACCACGCGGTCGGCGCCGTGCTTGGTGCGGGTGAAGATCAGGGCGCGCTCGGGCTTTTCGGCCACGATCACGTCAAGCAGCAGCCGGCGTTTGGCGGCGGTCTCGACGTGAATCACCCGCTGCTCGACGCGCTCGACGGTGGTGGCGGCCGGGGCGACGGAAACGGTGATCGGGTTGAACAGCAACTCGCCGGCCAGCTGGCCGATTTCCTTCGGCATGGTGGCCGAGAAGAACAGGCTCTGCCGCGCCTTGGGCAGGTGCTTGACGATGCGACGCACCGGCTGGACGAAGCCCATGTCCAGCATCTGGTCGGCCTCGTCGAGCACGAAGATCTCGGTCGTCTCAAGCGAGACCATGCCGGCGGCCATGTGGTCCATCAGGCGGCCGGGGGTGGCGACGAGAATGTCGACGCCGCGCTTCAGGCGATCTTCCTGCGGGCGATGGCCGACGCCGCCGAACACCACGGCGATCGACATGTGGTTCATGTAGCGCGAATAGAGCTTGAAGCTCTCGGCGATCTGGGTCGCCAGTTCGCGGGTCGGCGACAGGATCAGGGCGCGGACGCGGCGCGGGGCGGCCGGCTTGCCCGGCGCAAGGCGCTGCAGGATCGGCAGGGCGAAGGCAGCGGTCTTGCCGGTGCCGGTCTGGGCGATGCCGAGAAGATCGCGACCCTTCAGAAGGTCGGGGATCGCCTGGGTCTGGATGGGGGTCGGGGTCTCATAACCTGCGTCGACGAGGGCGCGGTTCAGCGTGTCGGCAAGGCCGAAGTCGGAAAAGGACGTCAAAGGGAAATCTGCTTTCAAAACCATGCGTGGCCGCCGGCGGGAGGAGCCGGTGGCGTTCGCGGGGAGCAACCGGCCCCGCGTGATCGGGCCAATTATCGGTAGGAGGAACGGCCAAGGATCGAAACCGATCCGCTCACGCGGCCGAGATAAGGGGCAGCTTGCCACCCGTTGCCTTCCACATGAGGCCTGAGGGCAGAGAAGTCAAGGCGAGGCGGAACATGCGAGCCATGCACGTATCGCTCGCAGGAGGTCTTGCTTGCTGCTCAGGAGGGCGCATTGGGGTGTTGGTAGCGGGATTTGTGACCGAACTTGGTCATAGCCGATTGCTTAACTGCAATTGCTACTTAAAAACAATACAATTGTCTGTGATGCGAATCAGCCGACGGAATTTCGGTGTTTTTGTGTCGCCATTCCGCTGGGGAAGAAAAATGGAAATTGTCGTGAACGAGAAGCAGAGGCTGTTTCGCAGCGTTCCCACCTCGGAACGCGGGCTCACGACGAGCCGAACTGTCGGCAAGGTTCGCCCCTGGGTCACGACGGGCCGGGCGCTTCTCGCGTCGTCGTCGCTGACGCTGGCGGCCGTGCAGGCCGCGCAGGCTGCAAATACTGTTTTCGATAGTGGTTCGACGACGATTACCAGCCCCGACGCAATTACCGGCACCGACAGTTACGTTATCGGCGATACGGGGACGGCGACGGTTTCCGTCGTCAACCCAGGATCTTTGTCCTCCGATTATGATCTCATTCTGGGTAATCAAGCCACCGGTGTCGGGACATTGACCACCAGCGGCGTCGTCAACCTGACCGCCAACCGGATCTACATCGGTCTTGGCGGCGAGGGCACTCTCACGGTGACCGACGGGGGCACCATTACGGCCAGCGGCGCGAACCGAAGGGTTATTCTCGGCTGGCACGTGGGCTCCAAGGCAACAGTCAATCTTTCCGGCGCTTCGACAACCCTGACGGCCTACGACCTCGTTGTTTCCAACAGCGGAAAAGTCAAGATGACCGTCTCGGACGGCGCAAAGGTGACGACCGAGGATACCGTCTATGTCGCGTTCAACCCCTATAGCTCTGGTGTCCTGACGGTTACTGGAACTGGGTCGGAAGTGAACGCCAAGAAATTTAACATTGGAAACGAAGGTGACGGCACCGTCAACGTCAGCGATGGTGCCAAGGTCACGGTGACGACGGATGTCTCGATTGCCGAGCTCTATAGAGGCACCGGCACCATGACGATCAGCGGCACCGGGTCGTCCGTCACGTCCGACCGTCTCTATGTCGGCGGGACCGGCGAGGGCACCCTGAACGTTCTGGATGGCGGGAGCTACACCGTGACTGGCACCGGCAAGATGTATGTCGGTTATGTCGATGGGGGCACCGGAACCGTCAAGGTCGACGGCCCGGGTTCGTCAATCTCCGCTATCCAACTGGCTGTCGGCTGGAATGGTGCGGCGACGATGACCCTGTCGAACGCCGCCACCACGACGATCACGGGCGACGTCTTCATCGGTGAGTATGCGCCGAGCACCGGTACGCTGAATGTGACCGGCAGCGGTTCCAAACTGACTGCAGATCGCATCTACGTCGGCGACATCGGCACCGGCTATCTCAACGTTCTGAACGGTGGCATCGTCGCCACCACGGGCACCAGCAAGATTTATTTCGGCAACACTTCGGCGGGTGATGGGCACGGCACCGTCAGCGGCACCGGGTCGACGCTGTCGGCCGGCGAGATCAACATCGGCTGGAACGACGTCGGCACCCTGACCGTCTCGGATGGTGGTGCGGTCAGCTCGAACGCGGCAATCTCGGTGGGCTACAACTCCGGCGGCAAGGGCTCGTTGACGGCGGCCAGCGGCGGCACCGTGACGGTGGGCGGCGGTGCGGGCGTCATTCAGATCGCCCAGTTGGCCGGGTCTACCGGCGCGGTCAATATTGGCGCGGCGGCCGGAGAGGCGGCGGCGTCGGCGGGTACGCTGAACGTCGGGAGCATTTCCTTTGGCGCCGGCGACGGTACGCTGTTGTTCAATCATACCGACAGCAACTACAGCTTCGGCGTCGACGTGACCGGTTCCGGTACGATCCGATCGCTGGCGGGCGTGACCGGGCTGACGGGCGACTACAGCGGCTTCACCGGCGGGGTGACCGTCGATGGTGGCCTTTTGTCGGTGGATACGTCGAGCTTCACGAAGAACGCCTTCACGGTCAACAACGGCACGCTCAGGGTGACGAGTTCGGTGACGAGCACCGCCGATACGGTGACCATGAAAGGCGGATCGCTGTTCAATACCGGCTCGATCGACGGTACCCAGTATGGCGTCGTGTTCGCCAATGGCTACACAAGCTCCGTCACGACCTCCGGCACGATCGACGGCGACGTGGCGTCGATCCATTACGCCGGTGATGGCAACCGCCTGAACATCCTGGCCGGCGCCAGCTTCACCACCGTCGTCGACTATGCCGGAACGAGCGACAACACGACGGGCTTCTCCGAAGGCAGCTTCGTCGTGCCGATCGCCAACTATCTGGTTGGCAGCAACACCGTCGCGCTCGACAACAATCGCCAGACGATCCTCTACTCCACTCCCAACACCGCGTCGGGCACCATGACTGTGGTCGATACCGGTGCCTCCGCATCGGTTTTCAACACCATGCAGACGGTTAGCTCCACGATCGGCGCGACGGCGACCGACGTCTTGTCGATCGACGTCGATCGCAGCGTTTCCTCGCGCGTGGCCCTGGCCTATGACGACGCCGAGCAGAAGAGCGAGAGCCAAAAAGCCATTTCGACCATGGTCGGCGACGGGCTGGCGGTGGACCCGTATGGTAACCTGTTCTGGATGCGCGCTTTCGGCGGGGCCAGCTTCGACGACTACTCCGATACGTCGGCGAAACACTATGGGCTGGCGCTCGGCGTCGATCATGTCTTCGATCGGACGCGTATCGGCTTCATGGCTGGCATCGGGCAGCTGAAGAGCTGGACCGATAGCGGTACCTCCGAGGTCGATGGCAACACGGCCTTCGCCGGTTTCTATCTGCGTCAGCCTCTGTCGGGCTACATGCTCGATGCCTCTGTGATCGCCGGCGGCATCTTTTCCGACACGACGCGCGAGGTGAACTCGGGTACCGAGACTGCCCGTGGCAGTTATGATGGCTGGTTCGTCTCGCCGGAGATAGCCCTGTCGCGCGCCTATGTTCTGTCGGAAGGCTGGACGCTGACGCCACGCGGATCGGTCCGCTACACCTATGGCTCTTTCGAGGGCTACAGCGAAACCGGCTCGACGATGAACCTTACCTACGACGATCGGTCGGCGCAGGCCCTCCAGGGCGTGTTCGAGCTCAAGCTCAGCAAGGAGCACCGGTTCGATAACGGCAAGAGCGCCACGGTATCCTTCTCGGCTGCTGCGCTCGACACCTACAACCTCGGGGACGCCAACCTCAACGCGTCTATGTCGGGAACCGACTTCTCTGTCTCGACGATGGGCGATCGCAATCAGGTCGGCGGCCGGCTCGGCCTGGATGCCGAGTTCCATCTCGACGAGCAGACGTCGATGATGGTCGGTTTCAACGCCAGCCGCTATACCGACGACAGTTGGGCCTATGCGGCCAACGCCGGCTTCAAGCTGAAGTTCTGACGGCGACGGTTGCCGATGCGCGCCGGCGGCAAGCGAACGCCGGTTCGTTTTCGCGATGATGTGATGTGGGCGGGGGAGGGGAGCCTCCCTCGCGATCGGCGCGCCTTATGTCTCCGGCTCGCCGACGGCGCAGCCGGTCTCGCCCAGGCGGTCGCGGAGCGCCAGCAGGCGTTCGCGCAGGTTGGCGATTTCGCCCAACTCCGCGCCCATGGCGCACCCGAGTTCGACGGGTATGCCGGCCGCCTTGTCCGATAGTGCCCGTCCTTCCTCCGTGAGGTGGACGATCACCTGCCGCTCGTCCGCCTTGCCGCGACGGCGCGTCACGTAGCCGATCGTTTCGAGGCGCTTCAGAAGCGGCGTCAGCGTGCCGGAATCGAGCTTCAGTCGCTCGCCGATTTCCTTCACCGTCTGGCCGTCAGCTTCCCACAAGACCAGCATGACAAGATACTGCGGGTAGGTGAGGCCGAGCGGCTCCAGGAGCGGCCGGTAGGCCCTGTTGAGGGCGTGCGTGAAGGAATAGGCGGCAAAGCAGAGCTGATCGGAGAGCTTTGGGGCGCTGGTCATGGCGATCCGGAGTTGGAACCTTTTTCGGTCGTCGGCGTTCTCTTGCGAAAGCGAGGACCAATATACGTTGCAAGTCGCATTTCCCCAGTGGAAATCGGTTGTGATCACGAGAATGTGAATTGCTCAAAATCAAATTGCGCGCAATTGATATGGGCATCGGAACACAAACAGGCGAGGAAGCCATGAACGTTCTCTACACCGCCCATGCCCACACGACCGGCGGCCGCACCGGCCATTCGGAGACCGACGACGGTCGCCTGAAGATCGACCTGTCGACCCCGAAGGAGCTGGGTGGCGACAGCGGTCAGGGCACCAATCCCGAGCAGTTGTTCGCGGCCGGCTATTCGGCCTGCTTCATGGGCGCGCTGAAGTTCGTGGCTTCCAAGGAAAAGGTCTCCATTCCCGCCGACGCGTCGATCGACGCCCACATCGGCATCGGTCCGCGTGAGGATGGCGGCGGCTTCGGCATCACCGCCAAGCTTGAGATCAAGGTGCCCGGCGTCGATCGCGCCGTGGTCGAGGATCTGGTCGCCAAGGCCGACATCGTCTGCCCCTACAGCCACGCGACGCGCGGCAACATCGAGAAAACGCTGGTCGTGCTCTAAGGCGGGTTGCCCCTCCCCCGTCCCGCTCTAGCCGACCATCGACGCGCCGGGCTCCCCCCACCCGGCGCGTCGCCGTTTTTCGCGATTGTTCAGCAGTTTCGATCCGTCAGGTTGCGAGCTTGATCGCTGCCGGGGCTCAGAATAGGTTCGACCGTTCTTTGGGGGGGGGGAGAAGATGATGGCGGCACGCTTTGCCAGCATAGGCGAGTGCATGGTCGAACTGGCGCCGCAGGCGGGCGGCCTTTATCAGCGCGGTTTCGCAGGCGATACGCTCAACACCGCCTGGTATCTGAGGGCGCTGCTGGATCGCGGGAAGTCTCTGGTCAAATACGTGACCGGCGTCGGGTCCGACGCCCTCTCGGACGAGATGGTCGACTTCATCGCCAGCGCCGGCATCGACACCTCGGCCATCGACCGGGTCGCCGGCCGCACCGTCGGCCTCTACCTCATCACGCTGAATGGCGCGGAACGCTCGTTCACCTACTGGCGCAACGAGTCCGCCGCCAAGCTGCTCGCTTCGGTGAGCACGCGTCTCGACGCGGCGCTGGCCGATGTCGACGTCGCCTACTTCTCCGGCATCACGCTGGCCATCCTGTCATCAGAGCATCGACGCGCGCTTTTCGCCGCGCTCGCCAAGGTGCGTGCGCGCGGCGGCGAGGTGGTGTTCGATCCCAATCTTCGCCCGCGTCTCTGGCCCGACCCATCGACCATGGCGGCTGCGATCATCGAGGGCTACCGAGCCGCAACCATCGCGCTGCCGACCTCGCCCGATGATGCCGAGCTTTACGGCGACGCCGACGCCATTGGCACGGCCGACCGCATCGCTGCGCTGGGCGTGCGGGAGGTCGTCGTCAAGGCTGGCGCAGAGCCGACGCTGGTTCGGGCCGGCGGGCTCGACGCCTGGGTGGCGGCCGAACGCGTCGATCGTCCGGTGGATACCACCGGCGCCGGTGACAGCTTCAACGCCGGCTATCTCGCCGCCCGCCTTGCTGGTGGTCGTTCGCCGGCGGAAGCGGTGCGGCATGGCCACGCGGTGGCGGCGCGGGTGATCCAGGCGCGCGGCGCATTGATCGACATGAACCTTGTGGCCGATCTCGGCGTCGGCGCTGGCTGACCGATAGGCAGATGCCCATGAAATAGGCGCTTACCGACCGGGGCGACCGCTCTCCGGTGGGGTGTTGGCTGGCTTGGGGCTGGCACGCATCCTGCTTTGTAGAAACGCGAGTGGGCCGAGAACGGCGCACCTTCCAAGGGAACCGGTCCGCAACAGGGCCAAGCGCAGCATCGTCGTCGGTATCGCCGCCTTTCCTTCCGGGCGTCGGTGCCGGCGACGAAGTGTTTCGGGCCGGACGCGATCGCTTGTCAGAGAAAAAGCTGACTGTCCTTGCCAGTATTCGGATAATGAAAATCCGGCTATGGACGGAGTTTGGCACGCCGGTTCTTCTGCCGGGGCGCCGCCTTTGAGATACTGGCGCCGAACCCAGACCCTGACCCTTGAACAGGATGCCCGAGATGACCGAGCGCGACGCGCGCGCCCCGCTTCGCACCTTTCCCGCCCGCATGCAGCCGCTTGCCCGGCTGCCATTGTTCGTCGACCTCACGGGGCGTCGGGTGGTGGTGGCGGGCGCATCGGAGGCGGCGGCCTGGAAGGCGGAACTGTTCTCGGCGGCCGGAGGCGACGTTCACGTGTTCGCCGAGACGCCGGATGTGGAACTCGTGGCGGTGATCGAACGTGGTACGCCGCCGGGCAACCTTACCCTCCATCGCCGCACCTGGACCGAGGCCGATCTCGTCGGCGCGGCGCTGGCCGTGCTCGACAGCGACGCGCCCGAGGAGATCGCGGCATTCCAGGCGGCCGGTCATGCCGCGAGGGCGCTGGTCAACGTCATCGACAAGCCCGATGCCTGCGACGTGCTGTTCGGCTCCATCGTCAATCGTTCGCCGGTGGTGATCGGCATCTCAACCGACGGCGCGGCGCCGGTGCTGGGGCAGGCGATCCGTCGCCGCATCGAAGCGCTGTTGCCGCCGGCTCTGTCCGCCTGGGGCGCGCTGGCCGGACGCATCCGCGACGCCGTCACATCGGCGCTTGCGCCCGGCGCGCCGCGCCGTGGCTTCTGGGAGCGCTTCGCCGAACGCGCCTTTGGCGCCGCCCCCGAAGAGGGGGAGGCGGCGCGCCTCGTCGCCGAAGCCGAGGGCGCCGCCCATGCGGATGAACCGCCCGGTCGGGTCATTCTGGTTGGCGCCGGTCCCGGCGAGCCAGAGCTCCTGACGCTGAAGGCGGTGCGGGCGCTGCAGTCGGCCGACGTGGTGCTCTACGACGATCTCGTCTCCGCGGACGTGCTGGAGCTGGCCCGCCGCGAGGCGCGGCGCGTCGTTGTTGGCAAGCGCGGCGGCAAGGCCTCCTGCAAGCAGGAAGACATCAATGACCTGATGGTCGAGCTGGCGCGGGCCGGCGAGCGGGTCGTGCGCCTGAAGGCGGGCGACCCTATGGTGTTCGGCCGGGCCGGCGAGGAGATCGACCGGCTCAGGGCCGAGGGCGTCCCCGTGGACGTGGTGCCAGGCATTTCGGCTGGCATCGCGCTGGCCGCCGCGCTCGGCGCCACGTTGACCCACCGCGACGCCGCCCATTCGCTGCGCTTCGTCACCGGCCACGCCAAGAGCGGCGAGCTCGACGAGGGGCTGGACTGGCGAGGCCTCGCCGATCCCGACACGACGCTGATCGTCTACATGGGCGGCCGCACCGCCGGCCGGGTGGCCGAGCGGCTGGTCGCCGAGGGCCTCCCCGGCGAGACGCCGGTGGTGTTCGGCTTCGGCGTCGGCCAGCGCGGGCAGAAGCTTGAGCGTCACCGCCTCGCCGATCTCCTCACGCTCGGCTCGGTGCCCACCGACCAGCCACTGGTGATCGGCATCGGCAAGGTGTTCGAGGCGGGAACGCCGGCCACGGTCTCGGCCCTGACCGCTGTGGCGCTTTGAGCCGTTGTTTTTCATGGCCTTGCCACCGTCCGGAGTGCTAGGAAGCATTCGCATTTTCTACGGACGGACGGTATGGACAAGACGCTTCTGACCATTCCCGGCGACATGCCGGGTCTCAGCTACTCCCTGACGGCGCTGCGCTTTGCCGGCACAGACCCCAAGGCGCCCAAGGCCTATCTGCAGGCGGCGCTGCACGGCAACGAACTGCCGGGCGTCGCGGCGCTGCACGTCCTCATTCCGAAGCTCAAGGCGGCGGAGGCCGAGGGGCGGCTGAAGGGCTCGATCACTGTCGTCCCGTTCGCCAATCCGATCGGTCTCAACCAGTTCCAGTGGGACGACCATCAGGGCCGCTTTTTCTACGGCAGCCGCACCAACTTCAACCGCGCCTTCGCGCTGATCGACCGGCCCGACCCGGCGCTTCTCTCGCTGCCGGACACGGTGTCCTGCGATCGCCGACTGAAGGCGGCGTTGCAGGCGCTGGCCCTCGACGCCGATCTGGTGCTCGACCTCCACTGCGACAACGAGGGGCCGAACTACCTCTACATGCCGGCCGAGCTCTGGCCGCACAGCGCCGACCTTGCCGCCGCGCTCGACTGCGGCGCCGTGCTGACCTTCGAGGGCGGCACCGACGCGTCCTTCGACGAGGCGGCCTTCCGGCCGCATCTCGCCGCCGGCAACTTCGAGCGGCGTGTCGTGGCGACGGTGGAGCTGAAGGGCATTCACGACGTCGGGCCGGAAACGGCCGAGAGAGACGGCGATGGGCTCTATCGCTTCCTGGTCGGGCGTGGGGTGATCGCCGACGCGTCGGCGGCGCCGGTGGGGCCGTTCAAGGGTAAAGGCGTGCCGCAGTCCTATGTCGAGATGGTGCGCGCGCCGGTCGGCGGCATGGCCTTCTTCCACGTCAAGCCGGGCGATGTCGTCAACGCCGGCCAGCTCGTCGCCGAGATGATCCCGGTTCCGGGCGAGCCGTCCGTGCCGGTGCACGCCATGGCGGCGGGCCTCGTGCTGACGCGGGTGCTCGCCCGCGCCATACGCATAGGCGACGATCTCGTGAAGATCGTCGGCGACACGCGGTCGGTGACGGCCAAGGATGGCGGGGCGCTGGAGAGCTGAGGGGGCCTGATATCGGCCGCACGCCTCTTTCTGCCTGAGGTCCTGCGTCTTCGCGCAGGATGACGATCTATGTATATGTTTTAAATATATAATTCCGTCATCCTGCGCGAAGGCGCAGGACCTCAGGACAAGAACGCAAGGGGCGGATATAGGGTGCTCGATGCCGCGATGCCCCTTGCAGGCAGATCCCTTGGGCGACCCTCATTCCGCCACCTTACTCGATTGATCCCTTCGTGCCGCTTGCAATCGCCGGGCTTATCTGGTTAGGCCCGGTCTTCAGCCACGAGGGGACACCGCCATGGTCGCACAGATTATCGATGGCTTTGCCATCGCCGCCGAGCTCCGTCAGGACATCGCCGTTCGCGCCGCCGAGATGAAAGCCAAGCATGGCGTCGTTCCCGGTCTCGCGGTGGTGCTGGTCGGCGACGATCCGGCGAGCGGCGTCTACGTGCGCAACAAGTTGAAGGCGACCGCCGAGTGCGGCCTCAAGAGCTTCGAACACATCCTGCCGGCCGACACCTCGGAGGCCGACCTGCTCGACCTCGTCGGCAAGCTCAACGCCGATCCGGCGGTGCATGGCATCCTGGTGCAGCTGCCGCTGCCCAAGCAGATCGACGCCGACAAGGTGCTCGGTCTGATCGACCCCGACAAGGATGTCGACGGCTTCCACCCGGTCAATGCCGGCCGTCTCTCCATCGGCCTGCCGGGCTTCGTGCCCTGCACGCCGCGTGGCTCGCAGATCCTGATCGACCGCATTCTGCCCAACCTCGCCGGCAAGCATGCCGTGGTGATCGGCCGCTCCAACATCGTCGGCAAGCCGATGGCTCAACTGCTCCTTCAGAAGAACGCCACGGTGACCATCGCCCACTCCAAGACCGCCGACCTGCCGGCTCTCTGCCGCACCGCCGACGTGCTGGTGGCCGCCGTCGGTCGCCCGCTGATGGTGAAGGGCGACTGGGTGAAGCCGGGCGCGGTGGTGATCGACGTCGGCATCAACCGCATCGAGGTGGACGGCAAGGGCAAGCTGGTCGGCGACGTCGATTTTGCCTCGGCCGCCGAGGTTGCCGGCCACATCACGCCGGTGCCCAAGGGCGTCGGCCCGATGACCATCGCCTGCCTGATGCTGAACACGCTGGATTCGGCGGCGCGGCGGATCGCCGGCTAAGCGCTTTCGAGCCAGTTGAGAACGCCGCTGGCCGCCGCGCGGCCGGTGGCGAAACAGCCGGTGAGGAGGTAGCCACCGGTCGGCGCTTCCCAGTCGAGCATTTCGCCGGCGACGAAGATGCCCGGCCGCGCCTTCAGCATGAAGCGGTCGTCGATGTCGGAAAAGCGGATGCCGCCGGCCGAGGAGATCGCCTCTTCGATCGGCCGGATGCGGACGAGCGGGATGGGCAACGCCTTGAGGCGCGCGGCCAGCCGGTCCGGATCGCGGCGTTCCTCCTCCGACGAGAACAGCCGGGCCAGCGCCGCCTTGACGCCGTCGAGCCCGGCGCCCTTCCTCAGACGATTGCTGAACGATGCCTTGGCGTCCTGCCGGGCAAGGTCGCGGGCGAGGCGCTCGGCGGCGCGGCCCGGCGCCAGATCGACCACCAGATCGGCCTTGCCGTCGCGGGCGAGGCGGTCGCGCAGGGCGGCGGAATGAGCGTAGACGAGGCTGCCCTCGACGCCATGGCGTGAGATGACGAACTCGCCCGGCGTCGTGCCGGCGTCCGAGGTGACCGTCACCGACTTGACCGGGCTGCCTGCAAAGCGCTCGACGAACAGTGCGTCCCACGCGACATCGAAGCCGGCGTTGGCCGGTCTGAGGTCGGCGACCTCGATGCCGATGCTCCGGAAGGGGGCGACCCAGGCGGCATCCGAGCCGAGGCGCGGCCAGGATGCGCCGCCGAGCGCGAACAACACTGCATTGGCCTGGATCTCGGCCGGCCCATCCGGCGTGTCGAAGGTCAGTCCGCCGTTGGCAAAGCCGGTCCAGCGATGACGCGTCTTCACCATGGCGCCCTGGTCGGCGAGCCGCCTGAGCCAGGCGCGCAGGAGTGGCGATGCTTTCATCGCCTTGGGGAACACCCGGCCGGACGAGCCGACGAAGCAATCGGCGCCAAGGGCGTTGGCCCAGGCGACGAGGGTGTCGGGGCGAAAGGCATCGAGCGCGGCGAGGAGCGCCGGCGCGGCTGGACTGTAGCGGGTGATGAAGCGGTCCCAGGGCTCGGCATGGGTGAGGTTGAGGCCGCTCTTGCCGGCCAGCAGCAGCTTGCGCGCCAGGCTCGGCATGCCGTCGTAGATGGTGACGCGGCAGCCCTTGCTTGCCAGCACCTCCGCCGCCATCAGCCCGGCCGGTCCACCACCGACGATCGCCACGTCCGCCATTTTCTCATCCATCCGGGAGCTTATCTTCCTGTCAGTCGGTCTGGCGCCTTATGTCAGCCCGGTTTCAAAAGTCAAATCCGGTGCCGCGCTTGTTTTCGCACGACGTGGGGCGCCTCGGAGCAAGTGAGCGTCAGGAGACTTGGCGCAAGTATGATCAACCGTGCAACAGACATACTTCGCAAGACGAGATGGACGCTTTGAAAAATGTGACTGATCGAATATAATACAAAAGTATCATCGCCATGTCGTCTGACGGGGGAGCGATGGGATTTCCAGAGGCACGAGGCGTCTATATCGAAGGGGCGAGCGCGCTCTATCGAAACACCGGCCTCCTCAACAAGGCAGTGAACACCTTGCCGCGTCACGCCATTTTCGGCTGCGCGTTGCACATTCACGCCTGCCGCGTCTTCGATCCCGCCGCGCCAACGCCAACGCTCACGTGCCTGCAGAAGCTGTCGGCGGACTATCGCAACCTCAGTCCCGGCCGGGTCGCGGCGCAGGCGCTGCTTCTGCGCAAGCTCGGCTTCCTTGAGGCGCTGCCTGGCAGCGACCGCCGCCAGCGTCTCCTCCAGCCGACCGAGAAGATGGTGCGCGAGGATCACCGCTGGCTGATGGCGCAACTCGAGCCACTGGGGCCGCTCGGGCTGTTCCACCTCACCGGGGAGGAGCGGGAGACGCCCGAGTTCGTGCTGGCCTTTCGTTACCATTGGGCGCTGGCGCCGACCGAAGAACTGGATTTCCTGGCGCGCCATCCGACCGTCGCCTTCTTCGTCATGCGCGACGGCGGGTTTTCGATGTTGCTGGAGCTCTTGCTCCAGTGGTGGGCAACCGGGTCGATGCAGGTTGCCTTCGACGTCAAGGAGACCGCATCGGCCTTCTGTGTGTCGAAAAGCCAGATCTGGAACTTGCTGCACGCGGCGGAGGCGCAAGGTTTGCTGGCAGCCGAGGCGCAAGCCTGGCGGCGGGTCAGTTTGTCCAGCCGACTGCTCGCCGACTTCGATGCCTGGTTTACCGAGGTGACGATGGAGTTTGCCGCTGCCGCCACGCGGGCGCGCCTTTTCTGGATCGATCACCGGTTGAATTAGCCCAAGCATTCTTCTGCCGCTCGAGCGTCTGGTCCGTTTTGTGTTCTATATAGAAAAAGTAAAAGCCGGAACGCAATTGTTCCGGCTTTTCTTAAAGTATAGCCTTTAATATAACTGCTCGCTCGGGGCGTTTAGCCTTACGTTATAAAAATCGAACTTACGTATCGTTCTTTTTCTGTTTCGCTCGGCCTAGGACGCTTCCAGGGCAGTTTCTATTTATAGAGCCAGAGCATTCTGCGCTCAGAAATTCATCATGCCTTAAACTTAGCAAAAAATGCCGCCGGACACAAAAGGAATCGCGACCTCGGCTGTTATTTTTTGGATGTTTTCACTATTGGTGATTGCACGTATAAGCCGCCTTGGCCGATGAAATGGCGGATGTCTGGCGCTCCCGTCGGCTTGTCCGATTGCGCGACGTCGTCTCCGGGCGCTCGCTTCAAGCGTTTCCTCTCCGGGGCAAATCTGTTAACGGCAGGGCCATGATGGAAGCCGCGAAGTCGATCTTTTCCTACCGCAAGCACTGGGCCGCCCGTTTTGGCACCGCGCCGTTCCTGCCGCGCAGCCGCGCCGAGATGGATGTGCTGGGCTGGGACAGCTGCGACGTGATCGTCGTCACGGGCGACGCCTATGTCGATCATCCCTCGTTCGGAATGGCGGTCATCGGCCGCCTTCTTGAGGCGCAGGGGTTCCGGGTCGGCATCATCGACCAGCCCGACTGGAGGAGCGCCGAGGCGTTCAAGGTGCTCGGCAAGCCGAACCTGTTCTGGGGGGTGACCTCCGGCAACATGGATTCGATGGTCAACCGCTACACCTCCGACCGCCGCATCCGCCACAACGACAGCTACACGCCGGGCGGGGAGGGCGACAAGCGCCCGGACCGTGCCGTGATCGTCTACTCGCAGCGCTGCCGCGAGGCCTACAAGGACGTGCCGATCGTGCTCGGCGGCATCGAATCCTCGCTCCGCCGCATCGCCCATTACGACTACTGGTCGGACAAGGTGCGCCGGTCGATCCTGGTGGATTCCAAGGCCGACATCCTGCTCTACGGCAATGCCGAGCGCGCCATCGTCGAGGTGGCGCACCGCATCGCCAAGGGAGGCGACCCCACTACCTTCGATGACGTGCGCGGCGTGGCGTTGATGAAATCCGCCGTGCCCGAGGGGTGGACGGAGGCGCATGCCGACGACATCGAGAGCGCCGACGAGGGCGCTCGCCAGCTCGGCGCCGGCACGGTGCTGCGCCTGCCGGCCTTCGAGCAGGTGGAGGCGGACGCGGAGACCTACGCCCGCGCCAGCCGCGTGCTGCATCGCGAGAGCAACCCCGGCAATGCCCGGCCACTGGTTCAGCGCCACGGAGATCGCGAGTTGTGGGTGACGCCGCCGCCGATCCCGCTGACCACCGAGGAGATGGACAGCGTCTACGAGCTGCCCTATGCGCGTGGTCCGCACCCGTCCTATGGCGAGGCCAAGATTCCCGCCTGGGAGATGATCCGTTTCTCGGTCACCATCATGCGCGGCTGTTTTGGCGGATGCTCCTTCTGCTCGATCACCGAGCACGAGGGCAGGGTGATCCAGAACCGGTCGGAGGGCTCGATCCTCAAGGAAATCGAGCATATCCGCGATCGCACCGAGGGCTTCACCGGCATCATCTCCGACATCGGCGGCCCCACCGCCAACATGTACCGGATTGCCTGCAAGGACCCGAAGATCGAGAGCGCCTGCCGCAAGCCGTCCTGCGTCTATCCCGACATCTGTCCCAACCTCAACACCAGCCACGAGGCGCTGATCCAGCTCTACCGCAAGGTCAGGGCGGTGCCGGGCGTCAAGAAGGTGATGGTGGCCTCGGGCGTGCGCTACGATCTCGCGGTCAAGAGCCCGACCTACATCAAGGAACTGGTGCGCCACCACGTTGGCGGCTACCTGAAGATCGCGCCCGAGCATACCGAAGAGGGCCCGCTTTCGAAGATGATGAAGCCGGGCATCGGCGCCTACGACCGCTTCAAGCAGTTGTTCGACGCGGCGGCGGCCGAGGCGGGCAAGAAGTATTTCCTGATCCCCTACTTCATCGCCGCCCATCCCGGCACGTCGGACGAGGACATGATGAACCTCGCCATCTGGCTGAAGAAGAACGGTTATCGCGCCGATCAGGTGCAGACCTTCCTTCCCTCGCCGATGGCGCTGTCCACCGCCATGTACCATTCCGGCGTCAACCCGCTGAAGGCGGTCAGGCGCGGCGGGTCGGAACGGGTGGAGACGGTGAAGGGCCTGAAGCAGCGCCGCCTGCACAAGGCCTTCCTGCGCTACCACGATCCGGAGAACTGGCCGCTGTTGCGCGACGCGCTGAAGTCGATGGGCCGCGCCGACCTGATCGGCAACGGGAAGCACCACCTGATCCCCAACTTCCAGCCGGCCGGCACGGGCCTTGGCGGTGGCGAGGGGCGGCGCACCGGCGCCAAGCACGGCTCGCAGAAGTTCCTCACCAAGGGGACGTTTGGCAAGCCGGTGGGCGGCGGACCGGCGAGGAAGCCGAGGGGTCGGTAGGGTGGCTGGAGCCTGATATGTGCCGGGTGTTCCATTCTGCCTGAGGTCCTGCGTCTGCGCGCAGGATGACAAATTTATATAAATATCATATACATAGATTGTCATCCTGCGCGCAGGCCACTGCTGTCCGGTTTAAATCGCCAACCCAGGGAGAAGCATCTGCCTTGGATCGCTTACGGGCGGTTTGGGTGGTGTTTTGAGATGGCAAATGCTCCTGCTCGTGTCCAGAACGCGGCTAAACGTCTGAAGACGAGTAGAATCAATGCCATGCACCCTGTCCAGTGATTTAAACCGGACAGCAGTGGCGCAGGCGCAGGACCTCAGGCAGGAAACGGCGAGCGGCCGATATAGATCTCCGGCCGTAGCCGATGCGTTTCCCTCTATCCCCTCACGCCGCCCGGGCATCCCTTGAGAAGGACTCGATCAGCCCGCGCATGCGGACGATTTCGGCCTGGATGGTGCCGGCGGTGGCCGTGACGTCGCCGGCCACCGAGCGGGTGTGGTCGGCAGCGCCGGCAAGCTCCTGAGTTCCCACGGCCATGTCGTCGGTGGAGGCGGCGGCCATGGCGGCGCTGCCGGAGATCTCCGACGTCGCGTCGCCCTGGCCGATCACCGATTCCGACAGGGCGCCGGCGGCGGCGTCGATGTCGGCCATCGAGGCGGCGATGTCGCGGATCAACTCCACGGCCGAGCGGGTGGCGTTGCCGATGCCGTCGATCAGCTTGCGGATGTCGTCGGTGGCGCGCGTGGTCTGGTTGGCAAGGCTCTTCACCTCGCCGGCCACCACCGCGAAGCCCTTGCCCATTTCGCCGGCTCGCGCCGCTTCGATGGTGGCGTTGAGCGCCAGCAGGTTGGTCTGGGCGGCGATGGAACCGATCAGGTCCACCACCTCGCCGACACGCGCGGTCGAGTCCGACAGGCCGGCGATGACGCCGCTCGCCGTGCGGGCATGGGCGGCGCCGGTGCCGGCGACGGTGACGGCGGCGTTGGCCTGGTCTTTGGCCACGGTTTGCGAGCGGGCGAGCTCGCTGGCCGCCGAGGCCATGGTGCGGACGCTCTCGGCAGCACTGCCGGCGGCGAGCGAAGTGCGCCCTGCGAGTTCGGAGGCATGGGTGGCGGCGTCGGAGAGGTCGGCGGTGCCGCGCCCGAGCTGGCCGGCAAGGTCCTCGACGGTTGCGATCACCTCGGCGGCAGCGCCGTCGAAGGCGGTAATGGCTCCCTCGAGCGCCGCCCGGCGCGCCTCGCGCTGGGCGTGGTCGCGCTCGGCCGCCTGGCGCAACTCTTCTCGCTCGCGACCGCTGGCTTGGAACACCAGGAGCGCCTCGCCCATGGCGGCGATCTCGTCGCCTCCCTTGCGGACGGGGACGGTGACGTCGAGGTTGCCGTGGGCGAGCGCGTGCATCACCTGCGTCAGGGCGCGCAGTGGCCGGGCGATGCGGCGGTTGAGGAGAGCGGTAACCAGGATGGCGACGCCGACGATTCCGGCGATCACCGCGAGCACCGCGAAGCTGACGCCGTCTCGGTCGGCCCGCGCGTCGTCGGCGACGGCGTCGGCGGTTTCGTGCAGGGCGTCGGCAGCGGCGGCCGACAGGCGCATCGTGTCGGCGCGGGCCGACTGCAGCGCTTCGGTGGCCCGGCGCAGGCCGCTCGTCGCCTTGCGATAGTCGGCAAAGGGAAGCGCCACTTCCTTGGCCGCGTCCGGTCCGAGCGCGGTGATGGCGGCGCCGGCCCGGTCGAGGGCGGCGTCGATGGCCTTGCCGTGGGCGAGGTCGGGGTGCAGCCGGTAGCCCTCGGTGGCAAGCAGCAACTCGTAGGCGGCGGTACGGAAGTCCCGGACCGCGGTGCCGAAGGCGGCGGCCCGATCGCGGCGGATCGACAGGCCGGCCGTCCGGTTGAAGGCCTTGTCGGCGCTTTCGCGCGCCTTGGCGTTCACCGCGTCGATGCGCTGGTCGACGGTGGCAAGGCGCGGCGACAGGCGCGGCCACTCGCTGGCGAGGTCGATGAACTGGCTGTTGTCGCTCTTGCGGGCGACCGTCTGGTAGAGGCCGGCGGTGAGGGTGGAGATGGCGCCGAGGTCCTCGGCGAAGGCGTCGTCCTCGTTCGTGACGCGGGTGTCCTCAGCAAGACGTGCGGCGATGGACAGCGCGTTCTGGCCGGCCGTCAGTTGGCTGAACTCGCCGGTGCGAAGAAAGGCTTCGAAGGCGGCTCGGCCTCGGACGAGGCGCAACTCGGTGTCGGTCAGGCCCGAGACGGTCGCCCGCGTGCCATCCAGCGCGGCGCTGACCGCCTCAAGGTCGGTTTCAGATTTGTCGAGGTCCGCGACGGCGTTCGCCTCGAGCTTGGCGGCGACCGCTGCGAGGGCCGAGAAGGCGCGGTCGATGTCGCGGGTCGCCGTATCGATGTCCCGCCAGCCGTCGGAAAGAGCGTTCACCGCGTCGGCGAGGCCGGCCGTGACGCCGCTCAGGGCGGGCATCGAGGCAACTCCGTCATCGACGGCGGCGATGCCGGCGAGCGCCGCCTCTGCGTCCTCGCTTCGGCCGGAGGCATAAAGCGACTGGATGGCGGCCGCGGCGGTGTTGATGTTGGTGAGCGCGGTCGATACGCCGGTCACCGTGTCGATGGCGCTGCCCGTGCGCATCAGGCCGAAGAAGCCGGCGCCTCCCGCCGCGCCCGCGAGCAGGACCAGGAGGAGCGTGAAGAGGAAAAGTTGCGCGGTAATGCTCTGGCCTGTTCGCATCGTATATTTCCCGGTTCATGCGGTTTTCACGATGAATAAGCCGAGCGTCGCTTAATGAGCTCTAAATTCGATCAAGTAATCATATGAATTTTATATGACAGACAAAGAGAATCGTTCTTGTCAGCATTTGCTATGCAAGGTGTTTGTTACGACAAGTTGACTTGCAAATAATTATCAGAAGCACTCTTCTTCGAGTCGGCGAAGCGCGGTAATGGCGTCCGTGTCGTCGTTGTCCTCGAACAGTTCGGCCATGTAGTAGACGTGGGCGTGCATCAACAGAAGACGATCGGCCACCGGGCGCTCCGCCTCGGCGGCCGTGGCAAGGCGCTCTCGGAAGCGATCCCAGAACGGGTTGGCGAAAGTGGGGTCGTCGATGTAGCGGCGGAGGTGGACGAGCACAGCCTCCATGTTCCCCTCGAAATCGATGCCCTCGAAGGTGACGTATCTGTCGTTCTGGGGGTGGCCGGCGGTCGGCAAGATCGTACTCCCGTTGCGTGTCGAGTTGCCGTCGGCAGTTGCAATCACCTTGCCAAGTCGTGAAGAGAGCTGGATATCCGGGGTTTTCCTGAAGAAACAAGCTCCAATGGCTGGAGAAATCCGGCCAGATCGATGTCGCATTTGTGACAATGATTGCCAACTACATCGATATAGTAGTCGTTCACCCCTCGATTTACGCGTTTAAGCTCCTGAGGGCAAAGACGACGTCGTGTTTCTACGGAAGATTTCCTGACGCAAAAGAGGCAGTAAGTGGCCCGAAAAGCGGGGGGAGGCGACCGCGCCGACCCCAGGGTGTTCCGCCAGATGGCGGGCCCGGTTCGATAGAGAAGGATGGAGCATCATATGACTGACGTGACCCTCAAGGACGCCCCTGTCAAGGCGATCCCCACGAGCCAGGCCCTCATCGAAGATCCGTTGCTGAACAAGGGCACGGCCTTCACCCAGGCCGAGCGCGACGCGTTCAAGCTCAACGGCTATTTCGGCGACGCCGTCGAGACGCTCGACACGCAGGTTGCCCGCAGCCTCGAGACCATCCGCGCGCTGCCGACCAACCTCGACCGTTACGTTTACCTGCGCGACCTGCAGGACGCCAACGAGACGCTTTACTTCGCGGTGATCACCCGCAACCTCGACGAACTGCTGCCGATGATCTACACGCCGACCGTCGGCGCCGGCTGCCAGCAGTATCACCACATCATCCGTCGTCCGCGTGGCCTGTTCATCTCCTATCCGAACCGCGCCAAGATGGACGAGATCCTCGCCAACCCGCGCTATGACAATGTCGAGTGCATCGTCGTCACCGACGGCGAGCGCATCCTCGGCCTGGGCGACCAGGGCGTCGGCGGCATGGGCATCCCGGTCGGCAAGCTGGCCATCTACACCGGTTGCGGCGGCATCGCTCCCGACACCGTCCTGCCGATCACCCTCGACACCGGCACCAACAACGCCGAGCGCATCGCCGATCCGCTCTACTTCGGCTGGAAGCACGAGCGCGTCCGGGGCGAAGAATACGACAGCTTCATCGACCAGTTCGTCGAAGCCGTGAAGAAGCGTTGGCCGAACGTCCTGCTGCAGTGGGAAGACTTCCACAAGAACAACGCCAACCGCCTGCTGGACAAGTATCGTGACGCGCTCTGCACGTTCAACGACGACATCCAGGGCACCGCTTCGGTTGCCACGGGCACGCTGCTGTCGGCCATCCAGATCACCGGCAAGTCCCTCAAGGACCAGCGCGTCGCCATCCTCGGCGGTGGTTCGGCCGGCGTCGGCATCGCCGACCTGATCCGCATGGCCATGGTGTCCGAAGGCCTCTCGGACGAGGAAGCCCGCAAGCGCTTCTTCATCGTCGGCCGCTACGGCCTGGTCACCGAGAAGACCCCGAACCTCGACACCTTCCAGCTCGGCTTCCGTCAGGACAGCAAGATCATCGACGGCTGGGACGTCGCCGAGGCCGGCAAGGCTTCGCTCTATGAAGTGATCAAGAACGCCCAGCCGACCGTTCTCGTCGGCGTCGCCGGCCAGCCGGGCATGTTCACGGAAGAAATCATCCGTGAGATGGGCAAGCACACCGAGCGTCCGATCGTCTTCCCGCTGTCGAACCCGACGTCCTGCGTCGAGGCTCAGCCGTCGGACATCATCAAGTGGACCGAGGGACGCGCCATCATCGGCACGGGCTCGCCGTTCCTGCCCTTCGACTACGAGGGCAAGACCTACCACTTCGCCCAGACCAACAACTCCTACATCTTCCCGGGCGTCGGCCTGGGCACGCTGGCGGTCGGCGCCACGCGCGTGACGGACGCCATGTTCTTGGCCGCTGCCCGCGCTCTCGCCGAGCTGTCGCCTGCCAAGACCAACCCGGGCGACCGTCTGCTGCCGACGCTGGACCGCATGCGTGAGGTTTCCTCGCACATCGCCGTCGCCGTCGCCAAGCAGGCAATGTCCGAGGGCCTGGCCCCGAAGATGGACGACGCCGCCATCAAGGCCGCCATCAAGGCCAAGACCTGGGAGCCGGTCTACAAGTCGCTGGTGTGAACCGCGACATTGACTGAATGAATGAACCGGGCGGCCGTGAGGTCGCCCGGTTTCGTTTTGGGGATCGAGTTGGAAGAGACGAGCTCCATATCGGCGTTGCACCCCTTGCGGCCTGAGGTCCTCGCCTGCGCAAGGGTGACAATCTATATATTTGTTCTCATTATATAATTCTGTCATTCCCGCCTAGGCGGGGACCTCAGGCCGAAAGGGGCGAGCGGTTCATATAGGGCTCGTTTCCGAAATCGGGTGGCTTCGGTCGTTGGGTGGCAGCAGGGTAGGGCGAACCTACTGGAGCCCCAAATGTCCGCTCTCATGTCGCCCGAATTCCTGCTCACTTCGCTGATCGTCGTCGCCTCGCCCGGCACCGGCGTCATCTACACCCTCGGCGCCGGCCTCGGCCGGGGCGCCCGCGCCGCGACGATCGCCGCTTTCGGCTGCACGCTGGGCATCCTGCCGCATCTCGCCGCCGCCGTGCTCGGCCTCTCCGCCATGATGCAGACGAGCGTTCTCGCCTTCGAGATCCTGCGGGTGGCCGGTGTCGCCTACCTCCTCTACATGGCCTGGATGACGCTGAAGGAGACCGGGGCGCTGGCCGTGGCGCCGGACGGTCGGGACGCATCGCCGCTCGAGATCACCTTCCGCGCGATCCTTCTCAACCTCCTCAATCCCAAGCTCACGGTGTTCTTCCTCGCCTTCCTGCCGCAGTTCATCGGCCATGGCGAGGCGCAACCGACGCTGCGCTTCGTGGAGCTCGGCGGCGTGTTCATGGCGATGACCTTCGTCGTGTTCGTCGTCTACGGCGTTGCCGCCTCCACTGTGCGCGATCAGGTGCTGTCGCGGCCAGTGGTGCTCGCCATGATGCGCCGCCTGTTCGCCGGCGCCTTCGTGCTGCTGGGAGTCCGACTGGCGCTGACGGAACAGCAATAAGGCTCATCGGAAATCGACCGCCATCAGCAGGCAGAGCGCCAGAAGGCAGCCGAGGGAGCCCAGGAAGATGCGCTTCGCCCAGCTGCGTTCGGTGGTGGCGGTCGGGCTGGTGGCGGCGAGATGCAGCCAATAGCCGCCGCAGGCCACCGTCGTGCAGAGATAGGCAATGCCGGTGAAGCCGGCGAAGGGGAGAGCCACCGAGGTGGCGGTGAAGGCGCCGATCGAGACGAGGATCCGCTGTCTCGTGGCGGCGATACCGTGACGGAACGGATAGGTCGGCACGCCGGCGGCGGCATAGTCGTGGCGGCGCAGAACGGCGATGGCGTCGGAATGCGGGACCTGCCAGAGCGCGAACATCACGAACAGGATGACGGCGGCCGCGTCGAGGCGACCGGTCACGGCGCAATAGCCGATCACCGGCGGCGTGGCGCCGGCAAGGCTGCCCACCAGCACACTGACCGGCGAGCGCCGCTTGAACCACAGGCTGTAGGGGCCGACGTAGACGACGAGGCCGAAGGCGGCGACGGTTGCCGCCAGCGGGCCGGCGATCAGCGCCAGCAACAGCAACCCGCCGGCGGCCAGCACGCCGCCATAGGCAGAGGCCGTGGGAACGCCGACCGCGCCGGTGACCATTGGGCGGCCGGCTGTGCGGGCCATCCGGCCGTCGATGTCTCGGTCGATGACGTTGTTGATGACGCAGCCACCGGCCACCACCAGCGCGACGCCGACAAGCGTGGCGATCAACAGCCGAGCGTCCACCGCGCCACGCGCCGCCAGAAGGAAGCCGCCGGCGGTCGAGATCAGATTGCCCCCGACGATGCCGGGCTTCACGAGGCGCACATAGGGGTTGCGGCTGAGCGTCGTCATTTCAGAAGCTCTCTGGCGGCATGGTCATGGCCGGCATGTCCGGTCTCATCCGCTCGTGGGCGCTGAACATGATCCAGATGCTGCCGCCGACGAGGATGCCGACCACCAGCAGCGCGAACAGCGTGGCGAAGAGGTTCCAGCGCTGCTCGAGCGACGTGTCGACATGCAGGAAATCGGCGATGTGAACCACCACCTGCACCGCCGCCAGGACGAAGATCACGAAGATCGTGGCCTCGCGCGGCAATGCGTGGGTCATCACCAGGGCGAAGGCGGCGCCGGTCAGGATCACCGACAGGAGGAAGCCGCGTGCGTAATGCCTTAGCGAGGCGGCGGCGCCGGGCAGGTGCTGTGTTCGGCGATCGGCCATGTCAGAGGACTCCGGTCAGGTAGACATGGGTGAAGACGACGATCCAGATGACGTCGAGGAAGTGCCAGAACAGGCCGAGCAGGCCGAGGCGCCGATGGACCGTGGCGGTGAGACCGTCGCGAGCGAGGTGGAAGGCCGTGACCGCCATCCACACAAGGCCGGTCAGGACGTGCAGACCGTGCGTGCCGACCAGGGCGAAGTAGGAGGACAGGAAGGCGCTGCGGCTCGGGCCGGCGCCCTCCGCCACGAGGTGATGGAACTCGTAGGCCTCCATCGCGATGAAGAGGGCGCCGAGCGCGAAGGTCGCGCCGAGCCAGCGCAAGGTTGCCTGCCGGCGATCCTCGTGGGCGGCGATGGTGACGAAGCCGAAGGCGACGGAGCTCAGGAGCAGCACGGCGGTTTCGGCCAGCACGAACCAGAGGTCGAACAGCTCCCGTCCGGTTGGCCCGCCGGCATAGCTGCGGCCGACCACGGCGTAGACGGCGAACAGCGCGGCGAACAGCACCACGTCGCTCATCAGGTAGAGCCAGAAGCCGAAGACGGTCTTCTCGGTGAGTTCGGCGTCGTCGACGGCGGCGGGCGGATGCTGCGGGGCGTGAACCGAATGGGCTTCGGGAAGGTCGAACGGCATGGTCATGACTGGCCGCTCTCCTCAAGACGCCGCATCTCGATGTCCTTCACCTCGGCGGCCGGGATGACGTAGGCGATATCCTCCTGGAACAGGCGGTAGAGGAGGGCGGCGAGCATAGCGACGGCGCTGACGGCGACCATCCACCAGATGTACCAGACGAGACCGAAGCCAAGGCCGATGCTGAAGATGCCGATCAGGAAGCCGGCTGCCGTGTTCCGGGGCATGTGGATGTCGTAATAGGGCGTCGACCGCACGAACATGCCACCGCCTTCGGCCTTCATGCTGGCCCAGGCGTCGATCTCGGTGACGCGCGGCGTTTCGGCGAAGTTGTAGACCGGCGGCGGTGACGAGGTGGCCCATTCGAGGGTGCGGCCGTCCCACGGATCCCCGGTGAGATCGCGCAACTCGTCGCGTTTCCAGAAGCTGTAGACGATCTGCAGGATCGAGCAGGCAATGCCCACCGCGATGATCGCCGCGCCGAAGGCGGCCAGCACCAGCCAGGGCTGCCAATCTGGGTTGTCGTAGCTGTTGAGCCGGCGCGTCATACCCATGAAGCCCAGCACGTAGAGCGGCATGAAGGCGATGTAAAAGCCGATCAGCCAGCACCAGAAGGAGGCCTTGCCGAGCGGTTCGGACAGGCGGAAGCCCATGGCCTTGGGGAACCAGTAGTTGAGGCCGGCGAACATGCCAAACACCACGCCGCCGATGATGGTGTTGTGGAAGTGGGCGACCAGGAACAGGCTGTTGTGCAGCACGAAGTCGGCGCCGGGCATGGCCAGGAGCACGCCCGTCATGCCGCCGATGGTGAAGGTGACGAGGAAGCCGATGGTCCACAGCATCGGCACCGAGAAGCGCACGCGACCGCCGAGCATCGTGAACAGCCAGTTGAACATCTTCACGCCGGTGGGCACGGCGATGATCATGGTGGCGATGCCGAAGAAGGCGTTGACGCTGGCGCCTGCGCCCATCGTGAAGAAATGGTGCAGCCAGACGACGAAGGAAAAGAAGGTGATGGCAATGGTCGCCCAGACCAGCGACTTGTAACCGAACAGCGGCTTGCCGGAGAAGGTGGCGACGACTTCGGAGAACACGCCGAAGGCGGGCAGAACCAGGATGTAGACTTCAGGATGGCCCCAGGCCCAGAACAGATTGACGTACATCATCTGCTCGCCGCCACCGTCGTTGGTGAAGAAATGCGTGCCGACGTAGCGGTCGAGGCCGAGCAAGGCCAGCGTGGCGGTGAGGATCGGGAAGGCGGCGACGATCAGTACGTTGGTGCAGAAGGTCGTCCAGGTGAAGATGGGCATGCGCATCATCTTCATGCCGGGCGCCCGCATGCGCAGGATGGTCGTGAGAAAGTTGACGCCGGTGAGCAAGGTGCCGACGCCGGCGATCTGCAGGCTCCAGATGTAGTAGTCGACGCCGACATCGGGACTGAACGCCAGTTCCGACAGGGGCGGATAGGCGGCCCAGCCCGTCTTGGCGAACTCGCCGAACACCAGCGAGGCATTGACCAGCATGGCTCCGGAGAAGGTGAGCCAGAAGCTGAGGGAGTTCAGGAAGGGAAAGGCGACGTCGCGCGCGCCGATCTGCAAGGGCACGACGATGTTCATCAAGCCCACCACCAGCGGCATCGTCGCGAAGAAGATCATGATGACGCCGTGGGCCGAGAAGATCTGGTCGTAGTGGTGTGGCGGCAGATACCCGGGGTTTGGGGCGAGGCTCATCGACTGCTGAAGGCGCATCATGGCGGCGTCGGCAAAGCCGCGCAGCAGCATGACGAGGCCGAGCACGATGTACATGATGCCGATCTTCTTGTGGTCGACGGAGGTGAGATACTCCGACCACAGCCAGCGCCAGCGACCGTAGTAGGTGATCGCTGCCGCCACCCCCAGGGCGCCCAGCAGTGCGACCCCCACGGCGCCCATGGTGACGATCTGGTCGTAGGGGATGTCCTCTAGGGTGAGCTTTCCGAAAATGGGGTTCACGTCTCGCTCTCCTGGGCTGCCGCCATGACACGGACGGACACGTTCAATGCTCCGCTGGTCCCGTCTCCTTCGGCGGCGGCGTGTGGCGATATTTGTCGATGAGGCTCTGCAGCAGGTTCGGGTTGCCCGGCGCGTAATGGATGACCGGCGCGTTGGCCTTTTCGTCGGCGAGCTTGTCGAAGGCGGCCGCGTCGAGCGGGCGTCCGCTTGATGCGACTTCGCGCGTCCAGGCCTCGAACTCGTCCGGCGAGGTGGCGACCGCCTTGAAGCGCATGCCGGAGAAGCCGGCGCCGCTGTAGTTGGCCGACATGCCACCGAAGGTTCCGGGCTTGCTGGCGATCAGACTCAGCTCGGTGCGCATGCCGGCCATGGCGTAGATCTGGCCGGCGAGGCCGGGGATGAAGAAGGAGTTCATCACCGTGTCGGAGGTGATGTTGAAGTGCACGGGCGTGTCGACGGGAAAGACCACCTCGTTAACGCTGGCGATGTTCTGCTTGGGGTAGATGAACAGCCATTTCCAGTCGAGCGCGACGACGTCGACCTCCAGCGTCTCGCCGTCATGTTCCAGCGCGCGATAAGGATCGAGCGCGTGGGTGCTCGTCCACGCCAGCGACCCCAGCGCGATGACGATGAGCAGCGGCACGATCCAGACGACGGCTTCGATGGCGTTGGAGTGCGCCCAGTTGGGCATCGAGCGGGGATGCTTGTTCGAGGCGCGATAAAGGTAGGCGAAGAGCAGCGCCATCACGATGACCGGCACAACCACCAGAAGCATCAGCGCGGTGGAGATCAGGATGAGCTGCTTCTCGCGCGCGGCGACCGGGCCGCTCGGATCCAGAACGGGGAAGCGGCATCCGGCGGCGAGAAGGGCGAGGCAAAGGACCATCGATGCCGAGCCCACGCGGGTCAGAAGGCTGCGAGCGCGCCTCAGGCTTTCGATGACGGACAAGGCAACATCTCCGATGCGATCACCCGGAGCGGCCGCGGCCACTCCCTCGACTCGCGGAGCCCTTGCCGGAGAAAGGCCCCTTGGCCAAACGCTTGACTGCGCCATGGGTTCCCCGCGATCCGTCTTTTGTCGGCGTTTGGGCGCGCAGAGCCATTGTTCCTTTTTTGTTTCAATTGGTTAGCTACTCTCGTCCTTTGCCGGCGTGTCGGTGACGCGACGAATGACCCGTTCCAGCGTCAGGCCCTGGACGATTGCCGAGAACAGGATGACCGCGTAAGTCGCCGCCAGGATCAGCTCGCGCTCGGTGCCGGAGGGCAGGGACAGGGCGAGGGCGGCCGAGATGGCGCCCCGGACGGCCGCCCAGACGAGGATGGCGCCGGCGCCTCGCTCGAAGTTCAGCCACCGGCCCAGCATGGCGAGCGCGGCGGTGACGGTGACGGTGCGGGCGATCAGTACCACCGGGACCGCGACCAAACCGAACAGGAAGGGTGTCGCCTGGAAGTGGAGCACCAGCACCTCGAGCCCCAGCAGCACGAACAGGCCGGCGTTGAGGAGATCGTCGATGAGACGCCAGAAGCCGTAGAAATAGGCGCGAGTGCGCTCGCTCATGGCGCGGGTGGCGCCGACGTTGCCGACCAGGACGCCCGAAGCGACCACGGTGATCGGCCCGCTGACGGCCACGGCCTCGGCCAGCGCATAGCCGCCCATGGCGACGGCCAGCGAGATGAGCACCTCGACCGAATAGTCGTCGATCTGCCGGAAGGCGTGCAGGGCGGCGAAGCCGATGGCGGCGCCGAGCAGCAGGGCGCCGGCGATTTCGGCCAGCATTTCCAGCGTGGCGAGGCCGACGCCGGTGTCGCCGCTGCCGGTGGCCATCGACAGCGCCAGGGAGAACAACACCACGCCGACACCGTCGTTGAACAGCGACTCGCCCTTGACGTCCACGCGCAACTGGTCGGGCAGCGTAACGTGCTGGAGCACCGCCGACACGGCGATCGGATCGGTGGGGGCGATGAGGGCGCCGAACACGAAACACCAGGCGAAGGAGAGCGACAGCCCGAAGATCTGGGCGGCCACGAACAGCATGGCCGCGACCAGAAGGGCCGAGAAGACGACCCCGACGGTGGCGAGCAGCGCGATGGCAAGACTGCGTCGCTTGAGTTCCTGCCAGTCGACGGTGATGGCGGCCGCGAACAGCAGGAAGGCGAGAATGCCGTCCATCAGCGTCGACTCGAGATCGATGCGTCGCAGCATCGACTCGACCGCGCTGACTGGCCACAGCGACGGAATCAACCGTTCCGCCACCAACAGCACGATCGCTGCCCCAAGGCCCATCAGCAGCAACGCGATGTGCTCCGGCAATCGAATGAAGCGCCGGTTGAGCCAACTGAAGCCGGCGGTCACGAAGACCAGCAGCGCGAAGACTTGGAAAATGGTCAGTTTGGCCTCCGCGCGCTTGTCGTCGGGAAGGGAAGCCCCCGGCCGATCATGCGGCCGGCCGGGGTTCGTGCCGGATCAGGGCAGGGCATAGGCGATCAGCTCGTCGCTGATCGGCGTTTCCATGAAGTGATGGCCGCCGGCCATGATCACCACGTACTGTTTGCGGTCGACTTCGTAGGTCATCGGCGTCGCCTGACCGCCGCCGGGCAGCGTATCGCTCCACAGCATCTTGCCGGTGCGAAGGTCGATGGCCCGGATGAGGTTGTCCGTGGCGGCGGCGATGAACACCACGCCGCCGGCCGTCACCACCGCGCCGCCGTTGTTGGGCGTGCCGATGTCGATGGGCAGCATGGAGGGAATGCCGAACGGTCCGTTGGTCCGGGCGGTGCCGAAGGGCCGATCCCACAGGGTCATGCCGCTCTTGAGGTCGATCGCCCGAATGCCGCCATAGGGCGGCTCCTTGCAGAGGAGCCCGGTGAACGGCAGGCGCCAGCCGGCGTTGACGTTGATGGCGAAGGGCGTTCCTGCCTGCGGATCGCCGGCGCCCTCGGCGCCGCCCATCTCGCCGCGCGCCTGACTGCGTGGCGCCCAGCCCAGCTTGTCCGCCTTGTCGCGCGGAACGAGGCGCAGGTAGTTGGGCATGTCGTTGTAGTTGGCCACGATGATGCCGCGCCCTGGGTCGACGGCGATGCCGCCCCAGTCCGACCCGCCGTTGTAGCCGGGATACTCGATGCTGGGCGTCGAGGTGGTCGGCGGCGTGTAGAAGCCCTGGTAGCTGGCGGTGCGGAACTGGATGCGGCAGACCATCTGATCGATGGGCGACATGCCCCACATGTCCTTTTCCGTCAGGTCGGGCTTGCGCAGCGTGTGGTAGAGCGAGTGCGGTTGGGCGGGCGAGCGCTGTTCGGGTTCGACGCCGCCGCCCGGCGCCGGACGCTCTTCCACCTTGGTCAGCGGCTCGCCGGTGCGGCGGTCGAGGACGTAGATGTCGCCCTGCTTGGAGGGAAGAAGAAGCGCCGGCACGCTGCCGCCCTCGGTCGGGAAGTCGATGAGGCTCGCCTGCGAGCCGAGGTCGTAGTCCCAGACGTCCTTGTGAACGGTCTGGAAGTGCCAGACGGGACGGCCGGTGCCGACGTCGAGCGCCACGAGCGAGGTGGCATATTCGTTTTCCACATCGCTGCGCTGGCTGCTCCAGTAATCGACCGCCGAGTTGCCGAGCGGGAGATAGACGAGGCCGAGTTTCTCGTCGCCGCTTGCCGCCGTCCACATGTTGGGCGTGCCGCGCGCGTAGCTGCCGCCGTCCGGCGGCGGGCCGGTCAGGTCCGGCTGTTTCATGTCCCAGACCCAGCGCAGGGCGCCGGTGACGGCGTCGAAGCCCTGGATGGCGCCTGAGGGCGCGCTGCGCTTCTGACCATCGAGCACCTGATGGCCAACGACGATGATGCCGCGGACGATGGTTGGCGCGGCGGTGATCGACAGCATGCCGGGCTCGACCTCGCCCATGCCGACCTTGGTATCGACAATGCCGTTGTCGCCGAAATTCTCGCAAGGGGCGCCGCTGTTGGCGTCGACGGCGATCAGCCGGGCGTCGAGCGTGCCCTCGATGATGCGGCTGGCGCACAGCTCGGTTGGGGCGACGCCGGGCAGGTCGTAGTAGGTCACGCCGCGACAGGCGGCTGTATAGGGAATCCAGTCGTCGCTGACCCTGGGATCATAGCGCCAGCGCTCCTTGCCGGTCGCCGCGTCGAGCGAGATCAGGATGTTCTTCGGCGTGCAGAGGTAGAGCGCGCTGCCCACCTTGAGCGGCGTCGTCTCGGCGCCGTACTTGCCCTCGGCGAACTTCGATTGGGGCAGGTCGCCGGTGTGGATGCTCCAGACCCGCTTGAGCTTGCCGGCGTTGTCCGGGGTGATCTGGTCGAGCGGCGAGTAGCGGCGGGCGCTGTTGCTGCCGCCATAGGCGGGCCAGTCGGCGCCAGCTTTCCATAGCGACGGATCGGACATGGCGTTGGCCTGGCCGGCTGGCGGCAGGGCGCCGGAGTAGGTGACGACGTGCGGGTTGGGCAGGATCAGGGAGAAGGCGGCAAGAAGAACGACGATGACCGTGTTGGCGACAAGCGCCGAGCGCCAGTTGCCGATCCTCGGCATCAACACCGGAATGGCGGCGATGATGAACAGCAGCAGCACCGTCGGTGCGATGACGCGCGGTACAAGGGCCCAGCCGTCGAAACCGGTCTCCCAAAGCGCCCAGACCAGCGTGGCGGCATAGACGACCGCATAGACCCACAGAGCGATAATGCTGCCGCGCCACAGGAGGCTGGCGGTCGCCAGAAGACCGAGACCGGCGAGCGCATAGTAAGGCGAGCCGCCGACATAGATGAGATACCCGCCCCCAAAGAGCAGGACGAGGCCGATGAGGCCGATTACGAGCGCGAGAAGAAGAACTGGCCAGGGAGACCGGTATTTTGCGGGCATGATACTCATGAGGCACCTCCGTCTGGTGGCTTTCAAACGTGCCTCGCGTGGTGCGGGACGGCGAGAACGGAACGGAGAGCATATTTCCGACTTCGAGATTTCAGAGGAAATCCCAGTAAACTCCGTAAGCTTGGCGGAAACGTCGGGAAGGACCGATGGTTCCAACATTGTGATGAATGCCGATTCCCTCGGTTCCGCCCGAAAGGGCGAAACCTCACGGAAGCGCCCGACCGGGCGGGCCGGATGGACGTGGTCTTCATCAACCCCGGACGAGGCCCGCAACCGCGCCGAAGCCACAGGGCCTGCGCAAAACGCGCGAGGCGACGCCGCCCCCCTTGACGCCGGTCGTATGAATCGAATCAATAGCTGGACCGCCTCGGGGGGAGGACGGCAGTTTTCTTGAGGGGCCGTCGTTTTCCATGTCCACCGCCATTCTGACGTCCGGGACCATCGGGCGCGCCGAGCAGTTCTCGACCCGCGTCGCCTTCTTCATCGCCGGTTTCGGCGGCGCCGTCTGGGCCGGGCTGGTGCCTTTCGCCAAGACGAGGACGGGGCTTGAGGCTGGCGGTCTCGGCCTGCTGCTGCTCGCCTTCGGCATCGGCTCCATCGTCGCCATGCCGCTCGCAGGCGCCTTGGCCGGCAAATATGGCTGCCGCCGCGTGCTGATCGCCTCGTCGCTGATGGTCTGTCTCGCCCTGCCGGCGCTGGCCATCGTGTCGAGCGCGCCGCTGCTCGCCGTCGCGCTGTTCATTCTGGGCGCCGGCGTCGGCTCGGTCGATTGCGTGGTCAACATCCAGGCGGTGATCGTCGAACGGGCGGCCGGCAAGGCGCTGATGAGCGGCTTTCATGGTCTCTTCAGCGTCGGCGGCATCGTCGGGGCTGGCGGTTGCGCCCTCATTCTCAGCCTCGATGCCTCGCCGCTCACCGTGTCGTTGATAGCCATCGTCTTCACGGCCGGCCTTCTGGTCTGGGCGGCGCCGCATTTCCTCGGCTTCGGTGGCGGCACCTCCGGCCCGGCCTTCGCGCTGCCGCGCGGCGTGGTGCTGTTCATCGGCATTCTCTGCTTCATCGTCTTCCTGACCGAGGGATCCGTTCTCGACTGGAGCGCGGTGTTCATCACCTCCGTGCGTGGCGGCGATCCGAACCACGCCGGTTTCGGCTACGCGGCCTTCGCCACCACCATGACCATCGGTCGCCTGTCGGGCGACGCCATCGTGCGCCGGATCAGCCGGACGACGATCATTCTGGTCGGCGGGCTTCTGGCCGCGTCGGGCCTGCTGGTCGCAACGCTGGTGCCATCGGTGCCGGCGGCGATGATCGGCTTTGCGATGATCGGTGCGGGCTGCTCGAACATCGTGCCGGTGCTCTACAGCGCCATCGGCAAGCAGACGCTGATGCCTGAAAGCGTGGCCGTGCCGGCAGTGACGACGCTGGGCTACGCCGGCATCCTGATGGGGCCGGCCGCCATCGGCTTCGTCGCCCATGTCGCCTCGCTGCCGACCGCTTTCCTGATCGTCTCGGTGTTCCTCATCGGCGTGGCGGCGAGCGGACGCTTCCTGAAAGTGTAACGAGGGGTTTGCGGCGGCGGACGCCGCCCACTATTCTTGCGCCATGATCTACGTCGCCGACCGCCTCTATATCGACGAGAAGGACCTTTCCTTCTCCTACGTCCAGGCGTCAGGGCCGGGCGGGCAGAACGTCAACAAGGTTGCGACGGCGGTTGCACTGCGCTACGACCTTTACAACGCCTCGGGCATTCCCTGGGAAACCAAGGTGCGCGCCTCGCGCATCGCCGGCCCCTCGCGGCTGACGCAGGCCGGCGAGATCGTCATCCAGGCCCAGCGCTTCCGCTCGCAGGAGCGCAACCGCGAGGACGCTCTCGATCGCCTCAAGGCCATTCTCGCCGAAGCGGCCATCCCGCCCAAACCGCGCGTCGCCACCCGTCCGACGCGAGCGAGCCAGGTGCGCCGCGTCGACGCCAAGACCAAGCGTGGGGCGATCAAGCGCGACCGGCGCGCGCCGGTCGGCGAGGACTGACCATGGCGCTCCTCACTGGCGGTTGCCTGTGCGGCAGGGTCCGCTACGAGGTGGAGCGCGACGGCGCCATCGTCGATTACTGTCATTGCGACAGCTGCCGGCGCTCCACTGGCGGCGCCACGGTGGCCTGGATGCAGGTGTCGCCGGCACACTTCCGCATCACGGTTGGCGCGGCGGCGGCCTATCGTTCGTCGCCCCGCTCCATCCGGCATTTCTGCCCGGCCTGCGGCAGCCAGCTCTACATGACCGATGACGCGGGGCGCTCGGTCGGCGTCACGCTGGGCACGCTCGACGACAAGGAGGCGGTGGCGCCGGCCGCCCATGGCTGGGATGGCGACCGGCCGAGCTGGCTTTGCCTTGCCGACGATCTGCCGCGCTTTGTCGGCGATCCCGATTACGACAGCTGATCTTCCGGCGCGGGCAGGGCGCCGGTGTCCTCGTCGGTCTCGGCGGCGTCCAGCAGGTTCGTGTCGAGCTTCTTGTTGGTCTTGAGCCCGAGAGAGCGCAGCATCTCGGCCTGCCGGATGACGTTGCCGCGACCGGTGGCGAACTTGCCGTAGGCGCGGTCGTAGGCCCCCTGGGCGTCCTTCAGTCCCTTGCCGACCTTTTCGAGGTCTTCGACGAAGCCGACGAACTTGTCGTAGAGCTCGGCGCCGCGCTTGGCGATGTCCTGGGCATTCTTGGTCTGCTGTTCCCGCTGCCAGAGCTGGGCGACGATGCGCACGACGAACAGGAGCGACGACGGGCTGACCAGCAGGATGTTCTTCTCCCAGGCCTGATGCCACAGTTCGGCGTCGCGGGTGATGGCGACCAGGAAAGCCGGCTCGATTGGCACGAACAGGATGACGAAGTCGAGCGCGGCGATGCCGTGGATCTCCTGGTAGTTCTTGGCCGACAGGTCCTTGATGTGGCCGCGGATGCTGTCGAGATGGCGGCGCAGCGCCGCCTCGCGGGCGGCATCGTCCTCGGCGGTGGAGAACAGCTCGTAGGCGTTGAGCGACACCTTGCTGTCGATCACCATGAAGCGCTGCCCCGGCAGGTTCAGCACCACGTCGGGCTGGATGCGGCTGCCGTCCTCGCGCGAGTGGCTCTCCTGCGGTACGAAGTGCACGCCCTTGACGAGACCGGCCGCCTCGAGCACCCGCTCGAGGATCATTTCGCCCCAGTTGCCCTGGCTCTTGTTCTGGCCGCGCAGCGCCGAGGTGAGGTTGTTGGCGTCGCGCGAGAGCTGCTGGTTGAGGCTGAACAGCTGCCGTACCTGCTCGCCGAGCGCCGAACGCTCCTTGGCCTCGTTGATGTAGACCTCCTCGACCTTGCCCTTGAAGTCGGCAAGCTGCACCTTGAGCGGATCGATCAGCGTGCCGAGCGAGGCGCGGTTGGCTTCCGAGAAGGACTTGGACTTCTCCTCCAGGATGTCGGCGGCCAGTGCCTTGAACTGGTCGGAGAGCTGTGTCCGCGCCTCCTGCAGCAACGCCAGCTTCTCGTTCGACGCCTTGCGCTCTTCCTCGGCGCGCGAGCGCATGTCGGTGAGGGCGACGCGCGCCTCGCCGAGAAGTCGCTGGGCTTCCTCGCGTTGCTCGCGGGCGCGCAGAAGCTCCGCCTTCAGCGTCTCGGCCTCTTCCGTCTTGGCGCGGAGGTCGGCGTTGGTGGCGCTGAGCTTGGACTGGACGGTGCCGAGCGCCTCGCGCAGGTCCGCCTCGTCTTCCTCGTTCCTGCTCTTGATGTCGGCAAGCGCTGTGCGCGCCCCTTCAAGCTCGCGTACGAGGCGGCGCGTCTCGTTGTCGCGCTCTTCCAGCGTGGCGCGGGTGCGGGCGAGTTCGGTGTTGAGAGCGGCATGCTGCTCCTTGAGCCGAGCAAGCTGGCTGTCGGCATCGGCAAGGCGCAAGGCCCGTTCCTCGAGACGGGCCAGCTCCAGGCGCCCGGCCGCTTCGCTGTCGGCGAGGCGGCGGCGGGCGGAGGCATTCGTCAAGGCAAGAACGATGAGGCCCGCCACCAGGATCGCGGCGAGGATGATGACGGGCATCGCCTCGGCGAGGGTGGTGGTCGTGAAATAGTCCGGCACGGCGACTCCTTGTCGTTTCCGTTTTGTTTACCATATCCACATCGTGTCGCTGAGGAAACCGCAGGCTATCGGCGAAGCCTTTCCTGGCGCTGGCGGGAAAAGCCCGGAAAAGTCGGGAGCCGGTCTGTGGACGCCCCGGGATGTGGATATTTGGTGATCGAGAAAAGCCCAGAAATCCGCCTGATTTCGAGCGATTTGCCTGTGTGACGGTTTTTTGAAGAAAAGCCGTTGACAGGTCCGGGGAGGGCCCCTATAAACCGCTCCAACGACGGCGGCGCTGCGGCGACGTGGTGCCGGCGGATGGTTCGTCGCCTAGTGCGACGGTCTCGGAAGGGAGATGGAGCGGCGGTTTCGCTGGGTCATCAGTGATCTTCCCGAACGGACGTTAAAAACATGTCCGGGGCGTTTTGGTCGGTCGAGGTCGTCATGTTGACGGGTTTGGCAGATCTAGCTCTGACGCGCTTTTGGGGTCTGTGTTTTTGAAGGGCTGGTTCCCTTCGGTTCTTTGACAAGTGAATAGGAAGAAAGAGAAACGTGGCCGGCGCTTAGGGCATTCGGCACGTGACTGACCTGAGAGGGTTGGTCGGG
>NZ_JAMDLI010000005.1 GCF_023721815.1 Pleomorphomonas sp. JP5 | reverse complement strand
TTTGCCATCTCAAAACACCACCCAAACCGCCCGTAAGCGATCCAAGGCAGATGCTTCTCCCTGGGTTGGCGATTTAAACCGGACAGCAGTGGCCTAAAGCGCAGGATGACGATTTATATAGAGGGACCAGTTGGATAGGCCGCGCGCCGACCCACTTGGCGCATTGCGCCCCTAATAGAGGGCACCCCCGCTCAGATCCATACAAAACGCTCTATCTATTTGTTTTATATCAATTAACTGTCATCCTGCGCTTTAGGCGCAGAACCTCGGGCAGAACGGGGCGCAACGCCGATATCGCGCTCCCCTTCCCCCCGCTCCCATCCCCAGCTCACCCCTCGCCGTCCCGCAGCACCTCCGCGACCAATCCGGCCACATACTCCCCGCCCGGCGTCTCGCGGCCGAACAGGATGCGGTAGATCACCGGGGCGACCACCCGGTCCATCAGCACCGCCGTGTCGGGCGGGCTGTCGCCGCGATCGAGCGCCCTTTGCCGGATGACGTCGAGCTGCTGGCCGGTGTAGGCCGAGCAGGCGCAGGCGTTGTCCACCCGGTCGGCGGCGAGCACGTCGCGGATCATGGCGCGGCCGGGCTCGGAGGCCATCTCCTCGGCATATTGCTCCAGCCAGCCCTTGAGGTCGGCGCGCCAGTCGCCGCTGTCTGGCGGGGCGGCGTCGGGCCTCAGCTGGCGCACCGCCACGTCGGACAGAAGCTCGGCCAGCGTGCCCCAGCGGCGATAGATGGTCGACGGCGTCACCCCGGCGCGCGTGGCGATTGCCGGCACCGTCAGCTCCTCGCCCGCCTGCTTCAGCTCGTCCACCGCCTTGAACACCGCCGCCTGAATACGGGCGGCGCGACCGCCGGGGCGCGGCATCGCCTGCGGAGACTTCTCTGCAACCCTTTGTTTCTGTTCCATGTCCCACCCCGCGACGGGCAACACGTCTCCACTAAAGCAAATAATTTGCTTTTAGAGTCACATCGCCGTATAAACGCAAACTCTTTGCTTTTACCACAGAGGCCAGACCATGACCATCCGCATCGATATGGCCGGGGCCGGCAAACGCGCCGGCCTGATCCTCCACGCCACCACGCTCGTCGCCTTCCTCGCCGCCTCCAGCGCGCCGACGCCGCTCTACCCGCTCTACCGGGCGGCCTGGGGCTTCTCGCCCTTCATGATCACGGTGGTGTTCGCCGTCTACGCGGCGGCGCTGCTCACCACCCTCCTGTTCTTCGGCGCGCTCTCCAACCACTGGGGCCGGCGGCCGGTGATCCTGCTGGCGCTCGCCGCCGAACTCCTGGCCATGGCCCTCTTCCTCGGCGCGCAAGATGGCGGCTGGCTGCTCGCCGCCCGCCTCGTCCAGGGCTTTGCCACCGCGCTCGCCACCACGTCGCTCGCCGCCGCCCTGCTCGACGTCGACCACAGGGTCGGCGCCACCATCAACTCCGTCGCGCCGATGATCGGCATGGGCGTCGGCGCGCTGGGCTCCGGCCTGCTGGCGCAAGTGGCGCCCGCGCCGCTCCGCGTCGTCTACGGGCTGCTGATCGCCGTCTTCCTCATCCAGGTCCTGCGCAGCGCCCGCGCGCCCGAGACGGCGGCCTCGCTCAGCGCCGCCAAGTGGACGCCGCGCCCGCGCATCGAGGTGCCGCCGGCCGCCCGCCGGGCCTTCCTGCGCGTCGCCCCGCTCAACATCGCCACCTGGGCGCTCGGCGGCTTCTTCCTGTCGTTGATGCCGTCGCTGATCCGCGAGAGCGGCGGCGCCACCTGGCTGGGCGGCGGCGCGGTGGCCGCCCTCACCTTCGCCGGCACCGCCGCCATCGTCACCACCCGCAACAGGACCGCCGGCGCAGGCCTCGCCATCGGCAGCCTTGCCATCTCGCTCGGCACGACGGTCATCCTCGGCGGCGCCTATCTTTCAAGCCCCGCCGTGCTGATGGTCGGCGCCCTGATCTCCGGCATCGGCTTCGGGGCCGGCTTCCTGGGCGCCACGCGCAGCATCGTCGCCAAGGTCAGGCCGGAGGAGCGCGCCGGGCTGATGTCGGCCTTCTACTTCGAAAGCTACCTCGCCAACGCCGCCCCGGCCATGATCGCCGGCTACGCCGCCCGCCACCTCGGCCTCGTCGAGACGGCCACCGGCTTCGGCGCCGTCATCATCGTGCTGTCGCTGCTGTCGCTCGCCCTCCCCGACGCCGCCTGCCCGGAGAAGACAGTGGAACAGGGCGTGTGAGGGTGGCGGGGCGGCCGATATCGGTGTCTCGCTCTACCTTCCCAAGGTCCACCTTGCATTCGCACGCGAATGCAAGCGGCCTTCGCGCAGGACGACAATCTATGTACATGTTTTAATTATATAATTCAGTCATCCTGCGCTTTAGGCGCAGGACCTCGGGCAGAACAGAGCTCCCGGCCCATATCGCGCTCCCTCCTCCCTCACAGGAACTCCGCCGCCGACAGCACCTGCACCGCCGATCACGTTTTGCAGGGCCAGAGGAACCCTCGGTCACGACCGAAGGTTTCGTTCCCCGTTGGAAGCCGGCGCGTCGCCGCTTCCGGGCTGAGAGGAGTTCGGCCATGTCAGATCATCCCCGGATCCCCGTGGAAACGCTCCACCACATCGCCACCTTGTCCGAACAGATGTCGCAGCAGGCCCGGCGCTGCGATCTGTCCTTCGTCGCCTATCTCCTGTCCATGGCGAGCCAGGAAGCGCGCGACGAGCTGAAGAGGGCCGGCTTCCCCATCGCGGCCAACCAGGGCGTCCGCGCCGGCAACGTCGTGCAGTAACCGGCACGCGGGGCGGAGCGCCGCCCTCGTCCCGCGCGCCCGGAGCCTCATGAAGACAGTGGATTGGAGCCTGCTGGAGAGCGGGCTTGCCGCCTCACGCACTCAGCACAAATGTCAATCTCGCCAAGGCCGACACAGACTATCATTCATGGTGGAATCGCGTATATTTCAACGCATCCAATATTGAATCTGCTTCATCGGAGTAGACCTGCTTTCTTGGCAAAGTTGCCATTATTGGTAATGTATCAGGAGTAGAATAGACGCTCGTCACGCGGAAACGGCAGGTCGAAATTGCTTCGCGAAATCGAACAGATGAAAGAGGCGTCCCGCTCGTCGGTTTCACCCCTTGAATTCATCATATTGATTATTGATGGATTTTTAGTCCTGTTCATCGCCGTCGCCACGCTGTCGGCGGCTTCGCGATTGAGCGACGCGGCGATCGAGCGGCAGCTCAAGATCCAGACCAACATCGCCGACGTGATGTCGGACGAGATCAACCACGCCTTCCAGGCCATGGACCTGGTGCTCATCGGCATCACGGACCACCTGAAAGCCAGGGAGGTCAACGACCAGGTCTCGCTGATCGCCGAAACCACCAGCCAGTCCGCCTTCGAAACGCTGCGCGCGCGCATGTCCGGCCTCGCCTTCCTGGACGCGCTGACCATAACCGACGAGACCGGTCGCGTGCTGGCGTCGACGCGCAGATGGCCGGCGCCCGAGGCCTATTTCGGCGACCGCCCCTATTTCAAGGCGATGCAGAGCATGATCGGCCCACCGACCTATCTCAGCCAGCCGATCATCGGTCGCATCGCCGGCCGGCCCAACCTGGTGCTGTCGCACCGCATGACCTCCGACGACGGCCACTTCCTCGGCGTCGTCAACGCGGCGTCCGACCAGGGCTACTTCGCCAACCGGCTGGCGCGCGTCGACGTCGGCAAGGGCAGTCTCATCGCCTTCATCCTCGAAGACGGCACCGTCCTGGCCCAGTCGCCGGCGCTCGTGCTGGACAAGGCCTCGGAGGCCAACCCGCCCAGGCACGACGCCGGCGCGCTGCTCGCCCTGCCGGCCGCCGGCGGGCTCGTTCCGGCGGACATCCTCGGCGATACCGAGCGCTACGCCGCCATCCGCCGCCTCCCCAGCTATCCGGCGGCCATCGTCATCAGCGTCGCCGCCCGGACGGTCAACGAGGAGATCCGCCGCACGATCTTTCCGCTGGCGATCGCCTCCCTGCTGGTCTGCGCCGGCATCCTGCTCGTCACCGGGTTGTGGATCCGCCAGCTGCGGCGCGATCGCAAGCAATCGGCCCTCCAGTATCGCCAGGCGCGCACCGACGTGTTGACCGGCCTTGCCAACCGTCTGTATTTCGTCGAGTGGCTGGAAGCGCTCGACAGGACCGGCAGCGTCTCGCCCTACGCGCTCTATTTCGCCGACCTCGACTATTTCAAGACCATCAACGACACCCTCGGCCACGACGTCGGCGACAAGCTGCTGGCGGCCGTCGCAGAGCGTCTCGTCGAGCATCTGGGCCCCACCGACCGCATCGCCCGCCTCGGCGGCGACGAGTTCGCCATCATCTGCATGGGCGTGATGGACGAGATCAATGCCCTCAGGATCGCCGAGATCATCGTCTCCGCCATCCGGAAACCGTTCCAGATCGAGGGCCACCAGCTCAACATCAGCACCTCCATCGGCATCTCGCTCTGCCCGCGCGACGGGCACGACCTCGTCACCCTGCTGAAGTGCGCCGACCTCGCCCTGTTCAAGGCCAAGGCGGACGGGCGCGGCCTCACCCGCGTCTTCTCCGAGGAGCTGGCGAGCGCCATGGAAACCCGGCGCGAGCTGCAGGCCGATCTCGAGGAGGCCTGGAAGCTCGGCCAGTTCTACCTCGCCTACCAGCCGATCTACGAGGCGGCCGGCCGCCGCCTCGCCGGCTTCGAGGCCCTGTTGCGCTGGAAGCATCCGACGCGCGGCATGGTGCCGCCCGACGTGTTCATTCCCGTCGCCGAGGAGACCGGGCTGATCAACCGCCTGGGCGCCTGGGTGCTGGAACGGGCCTGCGCCGAGGCCATGACCTGGCCCGCGCCGCTGTTCGTGTCGATCAACCTGTCGCCGGTGCAGTTCCGCGCCGGCGCCATCGAGGCGCAGGTTCACCGGGCGCTCAGGCTCTCCGGCCTGCCCAACGAGCGGCTGGAGCTGGAAATCACCGAGTCGACGCTGCTCCAGAAGGAGGGCGGCGTCCAGGCGGCCCTCGGCAATCTGCGCGCTTCGCGCATCAACATCGCGCTCGACGATTTCGGCACCGGCTACTCGTCCCTGCGCTACCTGATCGACTTCCAGATCGACCGCATCAAGGTCGACCGCTATTTCGTCGAAGGCGTCGCCGACAAGTCGTCCAGCCAGGCGATCATCCAGGCCATCCTGGCGCTCGCTTCCACCCTCGGCCTGCAATGCACCGCCGAGGGCATCGAAACCGAGGAGCAGGCCGAAATCCTCGGCAACGGCGGCTGCAGCCACCTCCAGGGCTACCTCCTCGGCCGCCCCGTGACGCCCGAACAAGCCCAAACCCTCGCCCTCGCCACCGAAAGGCGCGTCGAGGCGGGCTGAGGGCGGGGAGAGGGAAGCAATGCGGCAAAGGGTAGATTACGACCTATCCACCTGAAACCTATATATAAATTGTCATCCTTGCAAAAGCGAGGACCTCGGGCCGGAAGGGGCGCAACGCCGATATCGGGCTCCCTGTTTCATGGAGCCTGATATGGGCCGCTCCCCTTCCCCCGCTCACCCCACACCCACCACCGCCCCTCGCGCGTGCCCCCGGATGGCCGTGGGCGGAAAGCCGAAGCGGCGGCGGAAGCGGATGGCGAAGCGGGAGGCGGATTCGTAGCCGACTTCCAGCGCCACGCGGTTGACGGAGAGATCGGTCGATTGCAGCAGCAGCATGCCCTGGGCCATGCGCACGTCGGCGATGAGGTCGCCCAGAGTCGTTCCCTCGGCGGCGAGACGGCGGCGCAGCGTCGCCTCGCTGACGGCGAGACGGTCGGCCACCTCCGCCGCCGGCCAGCGCGCATCGGCCGAGCCCTCGATCAGCCGCCGCACCCGCACGGCAAAGCTCGGGCTTTCCGCCGACGAGAAGCGGATGCCCTGAAGCGACAGCCAGACCAGAACCTCGGTGAGCCGGTGCCGGGCCACCGCCTCGGGCACCCCATCGGCGTCGCCGATTGCCTCGATGGCCCGGTCGAAGGCCTGGGCGAACGACGCGTCCAGCCGGCCGAACGCCGCCACGCCCCTCACCGTCGCCCCCTCGCCGCTCCGCTCGAAGGCGGCGATGATCGAGGGGTCCCACACCAGCCAGCGCGCGCCGTAGCGGCCGCGCTCCGACAGGCGATTGGTCACGTCGAAGGTCTGCCCGCCGGCCAGCGCCACGCCCTCGCCGCCCGCCACCCTCCACGACCCGCCGGGCGCCTCCAGGATCTTCGAGCCGTGATCGACCACGATCAGCGTGGGACGGTCGACGACGACGCGGCTGAACCGGAGGTCGCAGCCCTGGGCGACGCTGGCCGTGAAGCCGACGCCGGGGCGGTTGAGCAGCGCCTTGGCATGGTCGCTCATGTCGCCCCCCGGCAAACGGCGCAGAGTTTGTTGCCATCGGGGTCGCGCACATAGGCGAGATGCACCGGCCCGACCATCGGGTTGTGGCGAAGGCCCGGCGGGTCCTCGATGGAGACGCCGCCGTGGGCCACCGCCGCGTCGTGAAAGGCCCGCACCACGTCGGGCGAGCCGCAGCGGAAGGCGATGGTGCCGCCGTTGGCCGGGCTCGCCGGACGATCGTCGATCGGCTGACTGACGCAGAACGATCCGCCGTCGTGCCGGTAGAACAGCCTGACGTGACCACTCGCCGCCACGTTGCGAACCGCCTCACCCGCCCCCAGCGTGCCGAGCACCGCGTCGTAGAAACGCCTGGACCGCTCGATGTCGTTCGTCCCGACCACCACGTGATTGATCATGTTCCCGCTCCGAACTGCCGATGACGGAAATCTAGCACCGTTTACGGCCACATTCGGTGCGATCTCGCTCTCTTTCGGTGCCGATCCGTTCAGACGCCGCCCCAAGACGTCGGTTCGCCCGCGTCGTCGCCCCACAAAAAAAACCGGCCCGAACGTGTCGGACCGGCCCCGCACCAGGTTATGTGACGATTAGTTGGCGGCAGCTGCGCCGGCTTGAGCGACGGCCATGTCATCCTCGACGGACGAACCGGACACGCCGATCGCGCCGATGATGACGCCATCCTTGTCCTTGATCAGCTCGCCGCCGCCGAAGACCACCAGACCGTCGTTGGTGACTTCGATGCCGTAGAGCGGTTGGCCAACCTGTGCCAGCGCGCCGAGATCCTTGGTCGGCATGTTGAACAGGCGGGCGGTCTTGGCCTTCTTGATCGAAATGTCGACACTGCCGAGGAAGGCCCCTTCCATGCGGGCGAACGCCTTCAGGTTGCCACCGGCATCGACGATGGCAATGTTCATCAGCGTGCCCTGCTCCTTGGCCTTGGCCTTGGCGGCATCGATGGCCTTGTCGGCTTGCTCAAGCGTGATGTCGCCCGGCAAGATCAGCTTGGAAGCATCGGCGGCGAGAGACGCGCCAGCCATCAGAGTGCCAAGCGCGAATGTAATTACGGCTTTACGGAACATAGTAACTCCTCCTGCAAAGACCGGGCGCCTCTCCTCATCCGGCGGTTGATGTTTACGCTCTTCACGCGGAATGCTTTTCGAACAAAAGTCAGCAATGTCAGAACACTACAAACCGTCCGCTTTGCACCCGCGTGTTAAGATGTAACATTGAAAAATATATCGATCTATCGCTATCCGTCGCCTGAGTGTTTTCCCGGATGGATGTCAATCTGGCATGGGATGGTGACGAACGGGCTATCCATCCGCACTCGGACGGCTCGGGCAATAGCGGCCATCGAGCCGGCCATTCTCGCGGGAGAAGTCTCTCGCCGAAATCTGCAAATACCTGAAATCATGGGACTTCATTGAGGCTTGTCGCCACCCTGCAAGCGGACAGAAAGCAGGCCGGATGACGTTCCCCGCCGAGGTCGTTCTCCAATACACCCGCGCCAGCGTGCGAGCACCGCGCCATGGAAGCGCCTGGAGCGCCCGACATCGCTCGCGCCGACCATGACGAGCCGGATCATGGCTTTCATCCCATTGATATGACGATGATACAGACCCAACGTCATGGAGAGCCATATTGGTGCAAGACAGGGCTCTTTCCGTGATAATCCGATCAGATGGCAGAGACGGACGCCCGCCCGGCGGCGACGGTGCGGCAGGTTCCGAGTTCGCCCTGGGAACACGTCGTGGTTACGCGCCCTTGCCGGCACACGGGAAAACAGCAAGACTGGCCACCATGCCCTGGCGAGAATCCGCCTCCTCAACGCCACCGGTGGCGTCGGTGCGTCGCCGTGACATGGGCAGGACACTCGGCTTTCGGTCCCGAAAAACGGAACCGAAGCACAGTCATTGGCAGAGAGCATCATGCGTTTGTTGAAGTTTGGAATCGTTGCCGTCGTCGCTGTCGTCGCCAGTCTCTCGTTGACCGAGGCTTATGCTGCCGATGAGGCCCATTTCAAAACGCCGGAAGAGGCCATCACCGCCTTCATGGAAGCGGTGAAGAAACAGGATTTCGAGGCCATTCTGGCGACGACCGCCGTCGATCGCATGAGCAAGGGCTACGACTTCGTGGCGCAAGCCGGGCAGCTCAAGGTGATCATGCCCTCTTTCGCGATGCCGGCCAGCGATCCCTTTTTCATCTCGGTCAACAAAGCGTTCTACGCGGGTATGATGGCAAAAGATGTCCAGTTTCTCACTTACAGTCTGATGCTGGCGAACAATCCAGTGATCATAGACACGCTTCTGGAGGGCCATTCCTACGCCAATCCAGACTACCCGACAGCTGCGTGGGATATGTTCGACGCTGTACAGGCAGAGCGCCTGTCAGAACTCTCAATTTCGAAAATCGGTACCCCGTTGCCGGAAGAAGTGAACAGCGAACGGCAACAGCGCCTTTTCTCCGGACACGCCAAGTTGTTTCAGGGTGACGCCGAAACCGAACGCGTCGCCCTTCTTTCGTTCGACAGCCGCGATTTCCTGGTCGGCTTCAGTCTGATCCGCTTCGGCGACGACTGGCTTGTCGAGGGGACGAGGCCGTGGGTAGCGAAGACCAATCGCATGGGGGGCGCCAAGCGGACCACGCCGGACGAGTTCGAAGCGCTGATCCGCTAGGGCACCCGCCGAAGAACTTGCAAGACTTGGCCATCCGGTGAACGTTCCGGATCGCAGGGGTGCCTGATACGACCCTCAGCGCCATCTCGTCCTGAGGTCCCCGCCTTCGCGGGGATGACAGCTTGATAGAGGCGCGCCGCTATCCGATTGCGTCATCTATATAATTCACCTGTCATCCCCGCGCAGGCGGGGACCTCAGGAAGGTAGAGCGAGCGGCCGGTATAGGACTCCCACTCCGCAAAAACTTGAAGCGCCGACCCGGCTCCCCAGATCGACGCTCCAATATCTGCTCATAGGCTCGCCGCCAGAGCCTGGATCGAAATTCGCTGGGGTGAGGCAGATAGCAACGAGCGCGAGAACCGGAGCGGAGCGGACTTCGAGCAACGCCAGCAAAAGTGGGAACCGGTTTTGCGTCCGGCGTTGCGTCTTAAGAAAACAGCCCGTGAGCACCGGAAGCGCAGCGCTCTAAGCTAGCTGCCCGCCCCAGTAGAATTTCGGCCAGGCTCTAGAAGAAGCCCAGTTTCTTGGGGTTGTAACTGACCAGGAGGTTCTTGGTCTGCTGGTAGTGGTCGAGCATCATGGAGTGGGTTTCGCGGCCGATGCCGGACTGCTTGTAGCCGCCGAAGGCGGCGTGGGCCGGGTAGGCGTGGTAGCAGTTGGTCCAGACGCGGCCGGCCTGGATGTTGCGGCCGAAGCGATAGAGGCGGTTGGCATCGCGGCTCCAGACGCCGGCCCCGAGGCCGTAGAGCGTGTCGTTGGCGATCTCCAGCGCTTCGTCCTCGTCCTTGAAGGTGGTGACGGAGACTACCGGGCCGAAGATCTCTTCCTGGAACACGCGCATCTTGTTGTTGCCCTGGAAGACGGTCGGCGTCACGTAATAGCCGCCTTCCAGCTCGCCGCCGAGGTGGGCGCGGGTGCCGCCGGTCAGCACCTTGGCGCCTTCCTGGCGGCCGATGTCGAAGTAGCCGAGGATCTTGTTGAGCTGCTCCTCGGAGGCCTGGGCGCCGATCATCGTGTCGGGGTCGAGCGGGCTGCCCTGCTTGATGGCGTGCACGCGGGTCAGCGCCCGCTCGATGAACTTGTCGTAGATGCTTTCCTGGATCAGGGCGCGGCTCGGGCAGGTGCAGACCTCGCCCTGGTTGAGGGCGAACATCACGAAGCCCTCGATGGCCTTGTCGAAGAACTCGTCATCTTCCGCCAGCACATCGGAGAAGAAGATGTTGGGCGACTTGCCGCCCAGCTCCAGCGTCACCGGTATCAGGTTCTGCCCGGCATACTGCATGATCAGCCGGCCGGTCGACGTCTCGCCGGTGAAGGCGATCTTGGCGACGCGTTTGGAGGAGGCCAGCGGCTTGCCCGCCTCGAGGCCGAAGCCGTTGACGACGTTGAGCACGCCCGGCGGCAACAGATCGCCGATCAGCTCCATCAATACCAGGATCGAGGCCGGCGTCTGCTCGGCCGGCTTCAGCACCACGCAGTTGCCGGCGGCGAGCGCCGGTGCCAGCTTCCAGGCGGCCATCAGGATCGGGAAGTTCCAGGGAATGATCTGTCCGACCACGCCCAGCGGCTCGTGGAAGTGATAGGCGATGGTGTCGTGGTCGATCTCGGAGAGCGTGCCTTCCTGGGCGCGCAGGCAGCCGGCGAAATAGCGGAAATGGTCGATGGCGAGCGGAATGTCGGCGGCCGTCGTCTCGCGGATCGGCTTGCCGTTGTCCCATGTCTCGGCCAGCGCCAGACGACCGAGGTTCTCCTCCATGCGGTCGGCGATGCGGTTGAGAATGTAGGCGCGCTGGGCGACGTTGGTCTTGCCCCAGGCCTCGCGGGCGGCGTGGGCCGCGTCCAGCGCCAGCTCGACGTCGGCCGCTTCCGACCGCGCCACTTCGCAGAGCTTCTGGCCGGTGATCGGCGACAGGTTGTCGAAGGTGCGCCCGCTCAGCGCATCCTTGAACTCGCCGCCGATGTAGTTGCCATACTTGGTGCGGAACGGCAGATCGACGGCCTTGACGGTGCTCTGATAGGTCATTTCGTCCTCCCGAAAGTGTCGCGCGTTGACCGCGCTGCCGGGAGAATTGCGTAAGGGAAATCCAATATCCAGCCGCCCCGCCACGGCGGCTGACCGCAAGTGTCGCAGTTCTGCGACAGTCCGATGACGGGATGTGGATCAGGCCACCGAAGCGTGGGCAACCCGCTCATGCAGGCCGAGTTTGTTGAGCTTGCGGTGCAGCGTGGCTCGGCTGATGCCGAGGAGTTCGGCGGCCTGCGACACGTTGCCGCGCGCCCGCGCCAGCGCCCGCTGCACCACCGAGCGTTCGCCGGCGGCGAGGTCGTCGGCTTCGCGCTCGCGGGCGATCAGGTCGCCGAGCGGCGTTCGGCCGTCGAGATCCGCCGCGCTGAGGCCGAGCAGCTGCCGGGCGGCGCGGGTGGCGCCGACGATCAGCTCGTGGCCGTCGACGGCGACCAGCGCGTCGGCCCGCCCTTCCGGCGAGGGGGCGAGGATGATGCGGCTCTTGGGGAAGGCGCGGCGGAACAGGTCGCACTCGATGCGCCGCGCCGCGTCGACCACCGACTGGCCGATCAGCGTCAGGAAGCCCTCGGTCAGGTCGGCCCGGCAGGAGGAGACGTCGATCACTGCGGCGAGCTGCCCGTCGGCGTCGTGGATCGGCGAGGAGGTGCAGCTCAGAAGCGCGTTGCGGCTGAAGAAATGCTGGTCGCGATGGATGGTCACCGGCCGCTGTTCGGCGATGGCGGTGCCGATGCCGTTGGTGCCCTGGCTCTCCTCGCTCCACGGCGTGCCGACCCACAGGCCCCAGGCGCTGAAGGTGGCGTCGTCGCCGGCCGCGCCCCGCCGTTCGAGCGGAACGCCATTGCGATCGGCCAGCAGCACGCAGCAGCCGACACCGCCGACGGCGGCGTGCAGGCGATCCATGGCGCCGGTCGCGCAGGCGATCAGCGGCTCCAGCGGCTCACGGGCCAGCGCGATCTCCTCAGCGGTCAGCCGCCAGTCGGGCGGGCGCGGCGATGCCGGGTCGAGCTTGTGCAACACCTGCGAGCGATGCCACGACGCGGCGATGACCGAGCGGGCCGCCCCGTCCGCGGCCAGCGTGTCCCTGATGTGGCGTGCGTGAAGTTCATCTGACCTGTCCACGCTTTTCCTCCTCGAGAAGCGTTGGCCACGACGTCCTGAAGGTCCTCCAGCCCTGATCCGCCCTCCGCGCGAACCATCCCAACCAAAGAGCGAGACGCCGATCCCTCCTCCGCCGGATCGAGCCGCGCCCTACGGGTAAACCCCGATGGGGGCTTCTTCATAATCTTGTTTTTGGAGGTAGACAATTCGCCCAAAAGACTCGGCGCGGCGGCCGATCCGACGTCAGGTTGCAGTGAAAACGAGCGACGAGATCGAGTTCCAGCCGCGCCGGCAGAGTGATACGTCCGTCGGCACCTTCTCGTACTGAGGTCCTGCGCCTTCGCTCAGGATGACGTATAAATATTTGTTTTAATTATATAAATTTGTCATCCTGCGCGAAGGCGCAGGACCTCAGGACGAGAAATCTCACCGGCCATTATCACGCCCCCTCCCCCTCACCTTCCGACGAAGGTCCCGCGCCAGGCGCCGCCGGCCAGCCGGATCTCGTCGTTGACGATGGGGGCCGACAGTGTGGAGGGCAGCACCATCCTTGTGACCAGCGGAACATGGCTGGTGGCCTTGGTGTTGTTCAAGGTCACCGTCGTCGTGTCTCCGGACCGACAGACGGTTGCCTTCCCGGTCAGCCACGGCTCACCGGCCTTGCTGGCCGAGTAGACAAGACCGCCGGCTCCATCCGCGATGACGATTGTCAGCGGCTTGCCATCGTCGGCGGTCGTCTCCTGCCAGCGCGCCTTCACCCCCTCGGCCTTGAGCTCGGTGACCGATGTGAGGCAGGCGGCGTGAGCAAGCGTGGCCCCATTGAGAATCAAGAGGCAAACAAGCAATCCGAGCTTCGTCGGGCTCATGGTCTTCCCCTGGGGCAGTTCGGCAAGGCGGCAACCGGCTTCCCGAGTTTCCGCGCCATAGAGCCCGTCCGGCGAACTCTGGTTCGCCAACGTGCTCTATCTCTTTTCTCTCACGCAACTCCGGACGCAAAACCGGTTCCCACTTTTGCTGGAGTTGCTCTACCCCTCTAGCGCCGCCTTGTATCGAACAAATGACGCCTCCACCCGCGCCTTGGCGTCGCCGATGATCTCCCGCCCCGCAAACGAGCTGTAGATGTCGGAAAACGCCAGCGGCGCCACCATCCGCTCCAGCCGCGCCAGCGCCTTGGGGCCCAGCGGCACCATGTTGGGGTAGCTCCACATGAAGCTGACGAAGCGCCGGTCCATGGCCACCATCAGCGCGTCGCCGGTGAACAGGCTGCCGCCGGGGCGCGGCCCGGTCTTCCACAACAGCCCGGAGCTGCCGTCGAAATGGCCGGGCAGATGCACGAGATCGATGGCGTCGGTCAGGGTGAAGCGGTCGCCGTCCCAGAAGCGCAGGAAGGGGCTGTCGAAGCGCACCCAGTCCTCGTCCGCCTCGTTGAGGTAGATCGGCACGCCGCCCAGCGCGGCGCTCCACTCCAGCACGGCCGAATAGAAATGCGGGTGCGAGATGGCGATGGCCTGCACGCCGCCCCCGTCCGCACTCAGCTCGGCGATCCGCTCCAGGGCGGCGTCGGTCACGATGGGCAGGCACTCCCACATCACCATGCCGCCCGCCTGCGGGATCAGGAAGGCGCGCTGGCCGATGGCAAACGACGGCGTCACCGACAGCGTCGTCACCCCGGCGCAATCCTCGAAGCGGATCTCATGCTGCGCGGCCACCTCGGCCGAGGTGGTCCAGCGCTGACCTTCCCAGCCGACATACTGCCGTTCGTCGCTGCACACCGGACAAACGTCCATCCGCTCCGCTTCCGGATACTGCGTGCCGCAGGTGACGCAGGAAGGCGCGCGCGAAAATGCCAGTCGGTTGTTTGCCTTCATTGCCTGCCTCCGAAGCCGTCGCTATCTTGATCTCACGGTACCAGTTAGCATCCCGATGTAAAGCAAACGGATCGCCCTCTCCATCTACCCATCTCGGCGATCGACCCCATATGTCCCGGATACCCTTATCGGAACACGAGGCCCCGCCATGCCCAAACGCGCCGGCATCGAGGAGATCAGGACTTTTTATGCCCGGTTGATGGGCGCCGCCAGCAAGTGGCCCGACCCCCGGCTCGGCCGGGCCTTCGAGGCCATCCCGCGCGAGGCCTTCTCGCCGCCCGGTCCCTGGCGGATCGTCTTCCATGGCCGCCCCGTCGACACGCCCAGCGCCGACCCCGCCTATCTCTACCAGGATGTGCTGGTCACGCTCGACGCGGCCAAGGGCATCAACAACGGCGAGCCTTCGCTGCACGCCGCCTGGATGGGCGCCGTCGCCCCTCAGGCCGGCGAGGCGGTGACCCACGTCGGGGCAGGCGCCGGCTACTACACCGCCATCCTGCAAATGCTGGTGCTGCCCACCGGCTCGGTCACCGCCTTCGAGATCGACGAGCGCCTCGCCGAGCTCGCCCGCCGCAACCTCGCGCCCATGGAGGGCGTGACCGTGGTGACCGGCGACGCCACCGCCCAGCCGCTGCCGAAATCCGACGTGATCTACGTGAACGCCGGCGTCGCCGCGCCGCCGGTCGACTGGCTCGACGCCCTCAACCCCGGGGGCCGGCTGATCTTCCCCTGGCGGCCAAGCGAGGACATCGCGCTGACGCTGCTCGTCAAGGCCTGCAATGGCGGCTTTTCCGCCACCCCCTTGATGCGCGCCTGGTTCATCCCCTGCGTCGGCGCGTCGTCCGAACTGCAGCCGCAAAAGCTGCCAGCGAGCGTCGACGCGGCCCGCACCCTCCGCTCCATCTGGCGCACCACCGACCGCACCCCCGACCAATCCGCCCTCGCCGTCTACCGCGATGTGTGGTTCTCGTCGGAAAAGCTGGAAGGCGGCGCGTAGGGGGAGACCTATATCGACCGCTCGCTCCACTGGTCCCGAGGTCCTGCGCCTTCGCGCAGGATGACAGAATTATATAATGAAAACATATACATAAATTGTCATCCTGCGCGAAGGCCACTGCTGTCCGGTTTAAATCACTGGACAGGGTGCATGGCATTGATTCTACTCGTCTTCAGACGTTTAGCCGCGTTCTGGACACGAGCAGGACACCACCCAAACCGCCCGTAAGCGATCCAAGGCAGATGCTTCTCCCTGGGTTGGCGATTTAAACCGGACAGCAGTGGCGAAGGCGCAGGACCTCGGGCAGAAAAGGGTGCCACGCCGATATCAGGCTCCCCTCACCACATGATCGTCTCGAACAGATCCTCCCACTCGGGGTTCATCTCTTCGATCAGCCTGATCTTCCAGGCACGCTTCCAGAACTTCAGCCGCTTCTCTCGATGAATGGCCTCGGCGATGTCGCCGCAATCCTCGTACCAGACCAGCCGCGTACAGTTGTAGCTGTCGGTGAACCCGCGATAGATATGGTTGCGATGCTCCCAGATCCGCCCCTCCAGATCGGAGGTAACGCCAACGTAGAGCACACCCCGCGGCTTGTTGGTGACGATGTAAACGCAACCGGACTTCATGCTGCGAGCATCATCGACATGAGAAGGTTGCGCAACCCTAGGGTCTATGACGCCCGATATCAACCACGCGCCCCTTCCGGCCCGAGGTCCTGCGCCTGAAGCGCAGGATGACGGCCTTATGGTGGGGGGAGATCGTTCGGCGCACGAAGAGCTCTACGCCATCTACCTGTTTTATATCAATTAATCGTCATCCTGCGCTTTAGGCGCAGGACCTCGGGCAGAACGAAGCGCAACGCCGATATAGAGCTCCCTCCTAATCCTCACTCCTCCCCACCCCCTCGCGGTTGCGTTCGTAGCTGTGCTTCAGCGGGAACGGCGGCAGCCAGCTTTCGCGGCGGATGGTCCATAGCTCGTAGGTGGGCGTCAGCTGGTTGGGGGCGTCGAGGGCACCGAGGCTCACCTCCACCTCGTCGCCGCTCATCCCGTACACCAGTGCGCCGCAGCGCGGGCAGAAGCGCCGGCCCTTGTACTCTGAGGTCTCGCCCGCGATCTCCACGGCCTCCGCGGCAAAGATCGCCGAGGCGTGGAACGGCGCGCCGCTCAGCTTGCGGCAATCCAGGCAGTGGCAAAGCCCCACCCGATAGGGCCGCCCCGTCGCCTTGAAACGCACGGCGCCGCACAGGCACCCGCCTTCGAACTCCGCCATACCCGCCTCCTCCTGCCTGAAGGATCGATCAACCCGGACAGCCTACAGCACCATCGTCCGTCCTTCTTCGGCGTGGCTGTCGGGCTCCACGTGGATGGTGATGGTGACGTCGCCGAACTCGTCGCGCACGGCCTCCTCGATGGCGTCGCATTTCTCATGCGCTTCGTCGACGGTGGTCTTGCCGGGCACCACCAGATGGCAGTCGACGAACGTCATCCGGCCGGCGTGGCGGGTGCGGAGGTCGTGCACCTCGATGACGCCGTCCGTGGCGGTGGCGATCACCGTGCGCATCCGCGACAGCTGCTCTTCCGGCACCGCCTCGTCCAGCAGCCCGCTCAGCGACGACATCACCACCTTCCAGCCCGAGCGGAGAATGTTGATCGCCACCAGCCCGGCCAGGATGGGGTCGAGCACGTACCAGCCGGTCAGCACCGCCAGGAGAACGCCGACCACCACCGCGCCCGACGACAGCACGTCGGAGAGAAGGTGATGGCCGTCGGCCACCAGCGCCGGCGACTTGTGCCGCCGCCCCCAGACGATCAGCACCCAGCACCACACCCCGTTGATCGCCGTCGCCAAGCCGTTGACCAGCAGGCCCTCGAAGGGCGCATCCAGCGCGCGCGGCGACAACAGGCCCTTCCAGGCCTCGTTCATGATCAGCACAGCGGCGACGATGATCATCGCCCCCTCGATCACGGCGCTGAAGAACTCCGCCTTGTAGTGGCCGTAGGGGTGGGCGGCGTCGGCCGGCGCGGCGGCGACGCGGATGGCCACCAGCGCCACCAGCGCCGTCACCACGTTGACGATGCTCTCGAGCGCATCCGACATCAGCGCCACCGAGCCGGTCAGCCAGTAGGCGAAGGCCTTCAGCGCCAGCACGGCGACGCCCACGACAAGGCTGCCGACGGCGAGATGCGTGGTTGTGGTGGTCATGGGGGTCGACTCCGGAAAACGCGGCGTAGCGGACATAGAGCGCCATTCGATCTGACTGAATCAGATCGGCGCTCCAAACTCTTGTTTGTGAAGCATCATCTTTTCGACCCTCGTTTCACTCCGGTCGGCGAATGCTCTAGCGCCCTATCCGCGCCGGGTCCATCGGTTCGCGCCCCCTCTTTCGGCTACGGTCATGAAACGCCAACGGGCTCCCCGTGCCTTTCGACAGGGGGAACCCGAAGAGACGGTCGGCGAAAGGGCTGTCAGTTCGCCTTTTCGATCGCGGCCGGGCTGACGACGGCGTCATCGGACTTGCGGGCGATGAACTCCTTGAAGATCATGAAGCCGGCGAAGACGATGGCCGAGTAGCCCGCGAAGGGGAACAACAGGTTGACCAGCTGGTCGAACGGCAGGATGCCGCCGAACACGATGCCGACGGCGGCAAGGCCGGTGGCGATCAGGTTGAACTTCATCGTCTTGTCGGCGGCGAACTTGCGCACGGTCATCAGGAGGAACGAGGCCACCGCCGAGTAGATGCACAGGACGATCAGCGCGGTGAAGATGAAGCCCAGCACCGGCGAGATGGCGTTGGTGATCGCCAGCGTCGGAACCTGCTCGCCGACGATCAGGTCGTGGTAGACCAGTTCGGCCAGCACCAGCATGACGATGGCCAGCGTGAAGCCGGCGACGCCGACGATGGCGGCGACGCGCGCTTCCCTGAGGCTGCCGGCCGAGGCGCCGCAAGCCACCTGGAACGGAATGCTGACGATCAGCGCCAGGAAGGCGTAGAGCGCGCCCGACCAGGCCCAGTTGGACGAGGCCTTGGCAAAGCCCAGGGTCGGCATCACCTCGTTGGCCTGGCTGAGCAGGCCCGGCTGCTGCGACAGCGTGTAGAGGCCGGCGCATCCGACGATGACCATGAACACGATCTTCACCGGCCCGATGGTGCCGATGATGTTGATCAGCTTCTCGACGCCGAGCAGCGTGGTGCCGAGCGCCAACAGGCCGATGATCCAGATGCCCGCGTAGGTCGGCACCTGGAAATACTGGTGGATGGTAGCGCCGGCGCCGGCCAGCATCACCACCATGATGCCGTAGATCAGAGCGACGCTGTACCAGATGTAGACCTGTCCCACATACTTGCCGCAGTAGTGTTCGAACACGTCATAGGGGTTCTTGAACTGCTTCCGCTGGCCGACGCTGAACAGCAGGAACGTCAACACGCTCATGATCACCATGAAGATGAGCGCGGCGATCAGCCCGTTTGTTCCGCTGCTGGCGAAGAACTGCAGGATTTCCTGCCCGGTCGAGAAGCCCGAGCCGATCCAGTAGGCCGACAACGCGCCGGCCAACAGGACGACCTTCTTCAGGTTCAGTGCTTTTTCCATCATGTCACTCCACGTTTAAGGTTTCTTCTTCGATGGGAAAATTGTTCTCTCGGGTTCTACGTAGTGAGCCCGAGTTATTCGCGGCTTCGCCTAGAAATTCGCTCCGGTGAGTCAGCTGGGGCGGCTGTCGAGAACCGGAGCGCAACGGACTTGAGGTCCGTGAGCACCGGAAGCGCAGAAAGTCGGCTCAGATGGCCGCCGGAGTAGAATTTATCCCCCGATCATCAGTTTCAGGATTTCGAGGTCAGTGCCCTTCATGCCGACGCTGGCGACCTGGCCGATGTTGGCGATGGTGCCCTCCACGTCGGCGGTCACCAGGCCCTCGCCGTCCGAGAAAGCCTGCCCTTCCACGGCGAGGTGATGGGCCATGATCGCCGCGTCGACCGCCGAGGCGATCTTGGCGGCGCAGGAGGGCTTGGCCCCGTCGCAGACGATGCCGCCGACGTTGCCGATGGCGTTGGTGATCGTCCGCGAGATCGCCGCGAAGTCGCCGCCCTGCATGTAGGTGATGGCCGCCCCCGCCCCGCAGGCGGCGCTGACGGCGCCGCAGAAGGCCGAAAGCTTGCCGATCAACGTCTTCTGGTGGATGGCGATCAGATTGGAGAGAACCAGCGCCCGATAGAGCTTGTCGCGGCCGACCGCGAGCTCCTCGGCGTAGGCGATCACCGGCAGGGAGGCGGTCATGCCCTGGTTGCCGCTGCCCGAGTTGATGATCACCGGCAAGGCGCAGCCGCTCATCCGGGCATCGCTGCCGGCCGCCGCCCGCGCCTTCGCCCGCGTCCGGATGTCGGAGCCGGCGTATTTCAAGAGCGTGCGACCGACGCTGACGCCATAGTGGCCGCTCAGCCCCTCCTCGGAAATGCGGGTGTTCTTCTCGATCTGGTCGGCGATGATCGGCGCGATGTCCTCAAGGTCCACCGTGTCGGCGAAGGCGATGATGTCGCGCACGTTGAGCGCCGACGCCCCGTCGTCGGCCGCCTCGCCGACGGCCACCTCGCGGTCGACCAGCACCTCGCCGTCGCGGACGACGCGGCAGATGTTGGTGTGCGAGCCCTTGATCGACACCTCGGCCGAGGCATCGCCGGCAAACACCTTGACGATGATATGCAGGTTCTCGTCGCCCTCGATCAGATGCGTGCGGCAGTAACCGGCCTCCAGCAGCTGGCGGATTTCCAGCCGCTGGACCGGCTTCACGGCCTCCAGCACCTGCATGCCGGCCTTGGCGTCGCCGCCGACGATGCCGGCGATGGCCGCCGCGTCGATGCCCTTGAGCCCGCCGGTCTTGGGCACCACCACGCCCTTGACGTTCTTGACGATGTTGCCGCTGCACCAGGCCTCCGCCCGCTCCGGGCGGGTCTTCAGCACGGCGGTGGCATAGGCAGCGGCATAGGCGACGGCGATCGGCTCGGTGCAGCCGAGCGCCGGAATCAGCTCCTTCTTGAGGATGTCGACATAGGTCTTGTAAGTCTGGGCATCGAGCCGGGCGGTGGTCATGTCGGTCATGCCCGCCGCGAGAACTTGACTTCGCACACCGGGTGCCCCTCGGCGATGGTCTTGCCCAGTTCGAACTCGAACTCGCCGAAGCGGCTAGCGATGCCCCGGTCGCCGGACATGGCGATGTCGCAGAGCTTGGCCATCACCTCGCTGTCGACGCCGATCTGCTTCCAGGCGGCCACCAGCGGGCAGTAGCCGTATTCGAGCACCAGCTCGCTCTCGTCGAGCTTCTTCACCTCGATCTCGAAGATCTTGCGCACGTCCTCGGTGAAGAAGGTCTCGCCGAAGGAAACCATGCTGCCCTCGGTGTCCATCCGCTCCTTGATGCCGTCGCCGTGCAGGCAGCCGGTGTCGAAGATCGCCTGATGGCCGATGCTCTCCCAGTCGAGGCCGCGCTTCTTGGCCTCCATCAGGATCAGCCCCATCCACAAGCCGCGATGCAGAATGGCCCCGCGCACCTTGTTGATGGTGGCATCGTCAGTATTCTTCGGTTGATTGAACGCACACATGCTCTTCTCTCCACTTGAACCCGGCCGAAAAAGCGCAAACCTCCGGCCTCGCAGCCGATCGACACCGGCCACGCAAGAAAATTCATCGGCACAAGGCCTATGATTGGCGTATTCCCCCGAACCGCCCTCTAGATCATCTGGCCTGACCGACCAGATGACTTGCCCCTTGAACTCCAGCCCCTACCGTTCCTCGACGTCTACTCGTCGGACCGGCGTCTTTGCCGGCAAACACTGAATTGCACGGCCTGTGCCAGAATTGGCCGGCGCGGCGCTCTCACGCCAAATGGCTATGCCGCGCCGGAGGCGTCCCGAACGGCGGAATGCCGCCCAATCGGCGCGCCAAATCCCAGCCAGCCCCGCACCAAACCGCCCGTCCGAACCGCCTAAATCCCTGATATCTTTTATGGAACCACCCTCTCGCCTGCCGACAGCCGAAAGCATCGACCGCCCGGCAAGAGCCGCGCCCTGCCCATCACAGCGCCCCGCCCGATAAGTAGTCTCCCGCTACGCCAAGCGCGCCCGATCCGCCCTCTTCAACCACCCCCACCCGCCTCGCTCCGCCCACCCAAGCCGGCTCATCACCCGCCCGATTTCGCAAATTGAGAAGCGAGAACAAGCAACCGACTGATCAAAAACGGTTTTTCAGCGGTTCGCGATTTCGCAAAATGAGAATGCGTTAAGGAGAGGTTAGCGAGGAGGCACAGACAGGGACGAGAAAGCCCCGAGGGCCGCATCAGCCCACGTCGCCGGAGACCTATATCCGCGTCGAGCCTCATCCTGCCTGAGGTCCACCTTGAATTCGCGCGCGAATTCAAGAGGCCTGCGCAAGGATGACAATTTATATAAATGATACAATCGGATAGCGGTTGCGCGTACTTGCGGGCGTTGTGTTACGCGCGGGTGGCTGTGAGGACGCAGTGGGACTTCGCGGGCGGCTTATCCCACTGTTCCCTCTATATAAATTGTCATCCTTGCGCAGGCGAGGACCTCAGGCAGAATGGAGCAATCGGCCAATATCGCGCTCCCCTCAACGCCTCCGAACCAGCAGCCCCTTCATATACTCGCTGCCGTTGTGAAAGCGCACGATCTCCGCGATCTCCTCCTCGGTGCAATCGATCAGGATCTTGATCTCCGAATCCCGCTTCACAAGATCCACCGTCACGATCACGCCGGATATGCGCTTGCCCTCTCCACTGCCCCGCCAGACGTCGATGCCACCGCCATCCATCGACGCCGTGTTCCTGAGATAGCCGTAGTCCGCCCCATAGATGATGTTGGGATATCGCGGATGGGCCGATCCCCGGGGACGATCGATCACCACCTCGCTCTCCCCCACCAACCGCTCCAGCGCCGCCCAGAAGGCTTCGTCGCCGTCGGTCACGACCCCATGAAATGCCTCGTCCATCCGGATACGTCCTCGCCTGTCATCGCCGCCAACGCGAGACGCAGGCCCTCGCGAGCGGCCATGTCACCGTTATACATCGCACTCCCGCCATCCTCGCGCCGACCACCAGCCTCCAATATCCGACAGCCCTGCCGAAAGCGGTTCGCCAGCAACACTGCGCGCCGGTAACTTATTGATATATATAATACTGTCATCCTGGCGAAGGCCAGGACCTCAGGCAGGATGGAGCAATCGGCCGATATAGGACACCCGCTCCCTCTCAAGCCGCGCGCACCGCCCACCATTGACCCTCCGCCTCTCCGATGCTTCTGTTCCCCATGACCCAGACATCGACCTTCATACTCGTTCATGGCGCCAACCTCGGAGGATGGTGCTGGCAGGATGTGCGGGCCATTCTCGAGGCGCACGGGCATGACGTCCTGTCCCCCTCGCTGAACCTTTCCCTCACGGCTTCGCTGGACCAGCACATCGCCGAGGTCACCGAGCTGATCGTCTCGCGCGACCTCCACGGAATTGTTCTCGTCGGCCATTCCTACGGCGGCATGGTGATCACCGGCGTCGCGGACAGGGTGCGGAGCCGCATCGCGCGGCTGGTCTATCTCGATGCAGCCGTGCCGGGGGACGGCGACGACTTCGCGTCTCACATACCCGACCTTTCCGCAGCCGAGGCAGAAGCCCGCCGCGCCTTCTACCGCAGCCTCTCCGCCGACGGCCTATGGCTTGCCCCGCCCCCGCTGCAACTGGTGGGCATCACCGACGCCGACGCGATCGCCAGCATCACCCCACGCCTCGTTCCGCACCCGCTGGCGACCTGGCTCCAACCGGTCCGCCTTCAAAACGGCGGCACGGCCGGCCTCCCCAAAACTTACATCCTCGCCACCAACCCACCCACCGACGTGATGGGCTACCCCCGCCACGGCGAAGCCGCCAAAGAGGGCGGCGAATGGACCTACCGCGAAATCCAGGCCGGCCACGCCCTCATGCTGGCCGCCCCAAACGAGACAGCCGCCTTGCTGATGGAGGCCGCCGCAAACGCGCCATAGAGGTCCGGCGGAGGGAGGCGATAGTAAACTCTTCATAGAACGTAGGTAGACGCCAACACATACACGGTGTTAATGGTCATTAAATTTGATTATGGAGATCATCATGAGATTACATGGGGTAGGTTTTCAAGTTTTAATAGTGGCTATTTTGTTCATGTCGGGTCGCGCATTTGCTCAGGAACCGCACTACAAAACACCGGAAGACGCAATTAGCGCCTATATGGAAGCGGTGGCCAAGCAAGATTTCCAAGCAGTTATTTCAACAACTGCCGTCGACAAGATGAGCGAGAATTATGACTTTATCTCCCAGGCGGAGCGTCTGCAATCGATACAGCCAATGCTACCGATGCCGTCAAGCACTCCCCTACTTGTCGATCTAAACAAAATAGATTTCACATCTAGGTTTGCTGCGCACATTAAGTTTTTAATATACGGACTAATGTCAAATAACGAAGTTAAGGATGGAATCACATTCGTAACTCAAGACAAAAAAGATATTGAGCGATTTTTTAAAGATATACAGACGAAACGACTTTCAGAAATTTCCCTTATAGAAATTGGAATCCCTCACCCATCGCAGCTAGAAAGCAAAAATAAAGAGAGTAATTTCTCGAAAGTTGCCCTAATTTATGGAGCATCTGAGAGAACAGAACGAGTAGCTTTATTTTCATTCGATGGACTAAGATATGCAATAGGATTCACGCTACTCCGCTATGGCAACGACTGGCTAATCGAGTCTCAAACATCAAGCTTAGTAAAAACAGGACTTGCAGGCGCCCCAATTCAAGTAACAGTCGATGACTACCAATCTATCCTGAGATAAATAAACAATAATATCAAGAAAATAGTTAGTTATATAGATTCTAATTTATATAGCTTAGCAATATAAATGGAATTATTGTCTTAAATTGCATAAATATTCTAAACGCATGTCGACTACAACGATATTTTGCTAACTACGATCATTCTCAGATGGTCTCTAAAGCGGATAAATAGCCGACAGAAACTTCGGATTTTCCAGGACATTGCGGCTAAAAGGAAGAGAAAGAGGAGCCAAACACGCAGACTTGGTCGATCTCACACATTCTGATTATTGGCAGGATCTCAGAGAAATCAAACGAGAAGCGGCCCTTCGAGACATCCCGTTGCAGCCATAAAAGCGTTCTAGTCACAACGTTCGGCGAGTTCCCGCCAAAGAGGGCGGCGAATGGACCTACCGCGAAATCCCAGCCGGCCACGCCCTCATGCTGGCCGCCCCAAACGAGACAGCCGCCTTGCTGCTGGAAGCGGCGGCAGACGCGGCACAGCTTCAGTGAGCGGAAGCGGACGCAAACTATTCCTGCCCCAATGAGCGGCTAAGTTATTGTTATATATCCAACTCCTGTCATCCTCGCGAAAGCGAGGATGACAATTTATATAGAGAGAACAGTGGGATAAGCCGCTTACAAAGCTCTCTTGCGGCTTCCCTGCCTCATGCGGACCACAACGCCCTTTCAAGGGCGATCGAACCTCTATCCGATTGTTTCCTATATATAAATTGTCATCCTTGCGCAGGCGAGGACCTCAGGCAGAAAGAGGCGATCGGCCGATATAGAGCGCCCCTAGGCCACCGCCTTCGCCACTTTCTCCGGATGCAGGCCAATCCCCCGCACATAGGCAACGGCATTCACATCGGACACGACGACGCCCCTTCCGCAAGGGACCAAACTTCTGAACCATGAGTCTGTACCCAAGGTCTGTACTACCGGTACACAATATGTTAGGCGTTGGGCAACTCAGGTGTGAAACCGGATCATGAGCAGAAATCGCTTCGATAATCTCAGCGCGGAACGCCAGAAAGCACTGTTCGAGGCGGCGGCGGAAGAGTTCGCGGCCAAGGGCTTCGACGCGGCTTCGCTCAACCGCATCCTTGAGAAGTCGGGAATGAGCAAGAGCTCTCTCTACTATTACTTCGACGACAAGGCCGATCTGTTCGTAACGCTGATCGAACGGGCGCTATCGGTGCTTTTCGGGCAGATCGGCGCCTTCGAAACCGAACGACTGACGGCGGAAACCTACTGGAGCGACATCACCCTGCACTACAAGAAGGCGGTCGCCGTGGTTGGCGACAATGACTGGCTCGTCCGTTTTGGCGGGCTGTTCTATCAGTTGCGCGGCGATCCGAAACGCGGCGGGCCAACGGGCAGGCTTTTCGAAGTCATCCGGCGATGGACCAAGGCCCTCATAGAGCGCGGTCAGGCCGTCGGCGTGGTGCGCGACGACTTGCCGATCTCCATGCTGATCGAAATCGCCGTAGGACTGTTCGAAACCCTCGATCGCTGGGTCGTGGCAAACTGGGCGGACCTGTCGGAGGCCGAACGCCAGGCGCTGCCCGAGGTGCATGTCGGCCTGTTCCGAAACCTTCTCGGACAGGATCAGACGGTGCGGCAAACAGAGAAGTTCGGCTGACAATGGATATGTATGCGCGCAAGGCCCCGGCGCTTGCCCAGAAACTCGTCCTGCTGACGATCGAGCTGCTGATCCTCGCCTTGTCCGCCTGGATCCTGTTTGGGGCGGGCAGGACGGCCACGGCAAGCCTGTTTGGCTGGACACTTCCGCCAACGGTACCGGTGCGCGCCTACTGCATCTTTGCCTTTTCGGTCGTGACCATGATGCGCATGATGGTCACGCTGTTCTATCTGATGAAGCGCGACATGGCCTGGTCCGAGGCCTTCACGATCCCGATCGCCTTCGCGCTCTACTACGTCGGCTTCGCGGTCCTCGCCTTGCCCGAGAGCGCCCCGATGAGTGCTTGGGACGATCTGGCAATCGCCCTGTTCCTCCTGGGTTGCTATCTCAACACCGGATCGGAACTGGCGCGCCACCGGTTCAAGCGAGATCCGAACAACAAGGGCAGGCTCTACACGCAAGGCCTGTTCTCCCTGTCGCGGCATATCAACTTCTTTGGCGACATCCTGTGGGTCGGCGCCTACGCCATCCTCGCTCACACGATCTGGGCGGCCATCATCCCGATCTGCGTCCTCCTCTTCTTCGGCCTCTTCAACGCCCCGGCCCTCGACCGCCATCTCGCCAGCCGCTACGGCCAGCAGTACGAAGCCTATGCGGCCCGAACCAAAATGCTGATCCCGTTCATCTGGTGAGTTCAAGGCGGACATCAGGCAGAATGGGGCAATCGGCCGATATAGAGCGCGCCAACTTTCACAACCCTACGCCACCGCCTTCGCCACCATATCCGGATGCAGGCCAATCACCCGCACATAGGCGACGGCGAAATCCGGCGCGGTCGCCCGCGCCTGCTCCCAGTCGCGCAAGGTACCGACAGGAACCCGGAACCGGCTGGCAAACTCCGCCTGCGTGAGACCAAGCCCTGTCCGCGTCTTGCGGATCAGCCGGGCGCGCTGCCCCCGATCCAGAGCCTCGATCGTGACCTCAAAATCCTCGGCATCGATCTCGCGAATGGAAGTAACGATCAGCCAATCCAGTTGGAAACACAATCGAGCAGCAAACACTCGGCATTCTTCACGACTTTTGCGTGCCCCAGACAGGCGCGGTTAGGCTAAAGTTCGTCTAGTCCCTGTGCAAAGTGATTCGCTAGATGGTCCGCGACACTATCTTCATCTGCCATGCAACACCGGAAGATAACGACTTTGTCCGTTGGCTGGGCGCGCGCTTAACGGGCCACGGCTATAAGATTTGGGCCGATATGTTCGGTCTGAAGGGCGGAACTCCCTTCTGGAATACTATCGAGGATGCGCTACGCGAGCACGCCTGCAAGGTAATCTATGTGGCTTCGAAGGTCAGCGTCGACCCCAAACGCCAGGGGGTGCGTAATGAGCTTTCGGTGGCCGACGCGGTGAAGAAGGCGCTCAAAGATCCTGCGTTTATTATTCCGGTACGCCTCGATGATGTCGCCTTTAGCGACTTTCCAATTCTAGTCCATCAGCTCAATGCGCTGGACTTCAGCAACGGGTGGGGAAGGCGCTTGATCGAGTTGCTGGACACGTTGGAAACCGCCAACGTACCCAGAACGGATCATGATCAGACTGCCGAGTTTGAACGTTGGCGTCAGGATGCTGTGAAGACAGCGGCCTTGGTCACTAACGAAGCCGAGCCTGTTCTTGCCAGCCTGTCGCCTATCAACGCCTTGCCGGCTCAAGTTCGTTATCTGAGACACAACGCTAACGCAGCGGCGATAGATCTGGCGCTACGCGAGAGCGGCATCCCATTCGCACCGTTCTACCAGCTACTTATCACGTTTGCGGGACTAGACGAAATCAATGCCGCGTTGCCGCCGCCGATGGTAGCCGAACTTCGCGTACAGACGTCATTGGAATCATTCTTGTCGGGACAAGTCGCTGACGTGACGACGCCTGGTCGCGCGGATGCTTCGAACATCGCCACTGCACTTCTGCGGCAGCATATCGAACGGCATTTGGCGCAACGCGGCTTGAAGGTGCTCCAGCAGCGCGGGGCCAATGCTTTCTATTTCCCCGACGGCTTGGTGCCGAACAACAAAGTGCCATATATGGCGGCCTCTGGACGGCGGACCAATAAAAACGTAGTCGGCCGTAGCCGACGCAATAAGGTCTATTGGCATCTCGCTATGAAGGTTAGCGTTGTCCTCGGGCCGCCAGCCTTCGTTCGCTTCAAGCCTTACGTGGCCTTCTCAGATGATGGTCAGACGGCCATCACCGACCCCAAGCGCACCTCGCCGATCCGTCGCCGGTTTTGCAAAAACTGGTGGAACCAACACTGGCGTCAGCTTCAGGAGGCTTTTGCGGTCTGGCTGGCGGAGGGTCAGACAGAGCACAACATCGTCCTTGATGGCTCTCAGCGTCTCGTGCTCTCTGGCCGGCTCCTCCAGCTTACCGCCGAGCGTCACATCGTGGGCGACCTCCAGTTTCAGGACGAGGCCGAAGAGCCGGACGAACCAGATGAAGACGATGATGACTTCGTTATCGACGCCGTTGACGGGGGCGAAGATGACTGAATGGACTGTTATCCACATTGATGAGCCGATGCTGAGTTTTGGCTTCAACCAGCAGACCGAACATCCGAAGGACGGACTGTTTCTTTATGGCCCACCTGCATCCAACCAGAACCCCGCCCGCATGGATGTGGGAGTAATTGGCACGCCGAACGGAATCCGGCGATATGAGGCTTGGATCAAAACCTTGTCGTCGACTATCGCTGCACCGGCGACGGGTCGCGAGGAAAACAAGACCATGTGGCCGGGATTCGAAGCGACCTTCGGCGTGCCCTGGCCCACAAAGCCGTTCACCACTATCACGATCGACGGCGATCTGCTTAGCCGTCGCATTCGAATCGAAGACCGCCACCAAGGGATATTCAGAGCCGTTGACGTCTACGGTGACGCGCTCCGTAAATATCTTCGCGAGCAAGAGGCGCGGCCTCAGTTTTGGTTTGCCGTCCTACCGGAAGAAGTTTTCCGCTACGGTCGACCGAAGTCTGTAATTCCCCGTGAACAACGCGAGCCAGCTACCGGCCCCATTGGTCGTAAGGCTGCCAAATCCATCCTCTCGAAAGGTTCAATGTTTGTGGAGGAAATGGAGGCTGCAGCGCTCTACGAATATGAACTTAATTTCCATAATCAGCTCAAGGCGCGGCTGCTGGACACGGGTCAGGTGTTACAGGTGGTTCGCGAGACGACCTTAACGCCAGATGAGTTCGAAGAAGGCACGCGGCGTTCTTTGCAGGATCCCGCGTCCATCGCTTGGAATCTCGCCACCACCAGCTTTTACAAAGCCGGTGGGCGACCGTGGCGTGTGGCTGATGTTCGAGAAGGTGTCTGCTACGTCGGACTAGTGTTCAAGCATATTGAGAACGCCAAGGGGCGCGACAACGCCTGCTGTGGCGCTCAGATGTTCCTTAATTCTGGTGAAGGCGTTGTGTTCAAGGGCGCTGTCGGCCCTTGGTTTTCCGAGGCGGATAACAGCTTCCATTTGAGCCGAGTGAAAGCCAGAGAACTGATGGGCATGGTGATATCGTCGTATGAAGAAATGCACGGCCAACCGCCAGCTGAACTCTTCATCCACGGAAAGACTTGGTTCGAGAAAGAGGAATGGGAGGGCTTTCAATCGACTGTGCCGCCTCAGACCAGACTCGTTGGCATCCGCATTCGACGCCAGAACGAGGTAAAGCTGTTTCGCTATGGCAGCCGTCCAGTGCTGCGTGGCACAGCGATCCTAGCGTCGGAACGCCGAGCCTACCTGTGGACGACTGGCTTTACACCGCGCCTCAACACCTATCCTGGCCGCGAGCTGCCGAATCCTATCACGGTAGATATCGTCAACGGCGAGGCCGACATTCGGCAGGTACTGCAGGATCTCATGGCACTGACCAAGCTGAACTTCAACAATGCCGGATTCTCTGATGGCCTCCCAGTGACTTTGCGATTTGCAGACCTTACGGGCGAAATTCTGACTGCGGGGCCAACTAATGTTGCGGCTCCCCTGCCGTTTCGCTTCTACATCTAGCGTTAAGCTCCCCCCTCAGCCTATAGGCCGGAAGCCGGGATATCTCACTTGGCTGGCGAAGGCAGTGGCCACTCTGAGCCAGTCCCAGACCATCTCGCCACTAAGGGAATGCCACCTGTAGCGAACCACCTGCCCGTTTCCGGCCGGCTTCAGCCATAGAACCGTCAGACCATAGAAGGCGAACAGCAGAAGTTGGCTAACCGATCGAGATTCACCCTCTACCTCTCCCCCCCTACCCCATCCCCTTCCTCTTCCTGTACAGCGTCGCCAGGCTGATCCCCAGCATCGCCGCCGCCTTCTTCTTCCCCTCCAGGCTCTCCCCGCACTCGGCCAGCGCCTTGCGGATCGCCTCGGTCTCCGCGCTCCGCAGCACCCCCGCCGCCGGCGCCACCGCCCCCGCCACCGCCGCCACCTTCGCCCCTTCCCGGATCCTCTGGGGCAGGCTTTCGAAGGTGACGTAGGGCGTCTGTTCCATGTTGACGGCGTATTCCACGGCGTTGGCCAGTTCCCGCACGTTGCCCTTCCACGGCCAGGCGGTGAGCGCCTGCTCGGCGTTGGCCGAGAAGCCCTTGATGGGTTTGCCGAGCTTCTGGCCGTAGAGGCGGAGCATGTGGGCGAGCAGCTGCTTCACGTCGCCGACGCGGGCGCGCAGCGGCGGAATGTGCAGCGGAATGACGGAGAGGCGGTAGTAGAGGTCCTCGCGGAACTCGCCGCGCGCCACCAGCTCCTCCAGCACGCGGTTGGTGGCGGCGATCACCCGCACGTCGACGGAAACGGACTTGTGCCCGCCGAGGCGCTCCACCGTCTTTTCCTGCAACACGCGCAACAGCTTGGGCTGAAGGTGCAGCGGCATGTCGCCGATCTCGTCGAGGAAGATGGTGCCGCCGTGGGCCAGCTGGAATTTGCCGGGGCGGCCGCCGCGCGCCGCGCCGGTGAAGGCGCCGTCCTCGAAGCCGAACAGCTCGCTTTCGATCAGCGTCTCCGGCATGGCGGCGCAGTTCAGCGCCACGAAGGGCTTGGCCGCGCGCGGGCTGGCGTGGTGGATGGCGCGCGCCAACAGCTCCTTGCCGGTGCCGCTCTCGCCGGTGATCATGATGTTGGAGCCCGCGGCGGCCACGCTCAGCGCCTCGCGCTTCAGCCGGGCGATCTGCGGGCTGGCGCCGACGATCTCGTCGAACGAGGTGGCCAGCGGCGACGACGTCAGGTTGTTGATCACCTTGTAGACGTCGTCCATCTTCTTCAGCGTCAGGATGGAGCCGGCGCTCTTCTCGCCCTCGGCCACCGGCTTGCCGGAGATCAGCACGTGGGTGCCGCGCCCCTGCTCGCCGACGCGCAGCTCGATGTTGGTGAAGGCCGTGCCCTCGGAGAGCAGCGCACCCACGTAGCCGCCGCTGAAGAAGGCCTCGACCGGCTGGCCGATCAGCGCCGCGCCGTCGGCGCCCAGCACCTCCTCGACCACGGCGTTGGTGTGGACGATCCGCCCCGCCGCGTCGACGGCGACGATGCCCTCCTCGATGGAGTCGATGATGCCGGTCAGCCGGTTCTTGGCGATGGTCAGCGCCTCGGCGGCCTCCTGCTCGATCAGCTTGCTGACGATGAGGTCGGCCATGCGGCGGGTGAACACCACGAGATTGTCGCGGTTGTCCAGCAGTTTGGCCCGCGCCGCCTCGGTGATGGCGATGAGGCCGATCGCCCCGACGCGCGCGTCCTCGCGCTCGATCGGCACGCAGATCATCGCCTCGAGATTGCACTCGGCCTGCTCCACGCAGGCCATGCACTGCGGGCTGTCGGCCTTGCTGGCGATGGTCGCCGTCTCGCCGGTTTGCAGCACGTGGCCGATGACGTAGGTGTCGCGGATCTCCGTCACTTCCCGGTTGAAGTGCCGCTTGGTGTCGCCCACCTTGCGGAATTCGGCGTCGGAGATGATGACGTCGACGTCGAGAACGCTGGAGATCGCCTCCGACACGTTCTGCACCGCCTCCTTGATGTCGACCAACCCCACCATGAACCGCACCCGCCCCGGAAATCCCTGCCGCCGGGCACATCAATGCCTTTTGGCCCGGCGGTCAACTCGCCTATCGGTCCGGACAGGGAAAATCCGGACAGGGCCCGGCCGATGTCGCCCCCTCCATCCTGCCCGCGACCCTCTGCTTTCGCAGAGGAGGACAGCGTGATGGATGCGGGAGGTCTGGAACGCTCCTGATGGCGGCATGGACGCACGCCCCACGTCGGCGTATCTCTGCGGAAATCCCTCTCTGGTCGGACGCCATGCCCTTCCGGTGGACCCTCGCTCTGGTCGCGCTCTTTCTGGCCGCCCCGTCGACGGCCGAGGCCTTTCCGCGTCCTCCGGTTACCATCGCCAGTGCGATCGTGCTGGCCCGGGGCGCCACCTGCAAGACCGTCGGCAGCTGCCGCGAGGCGGTGGCCCTCTGGTGCGGCGGCTATCGCCGGGCCGACGGCGATGGCGACGGCATCCCTTGCGAAAACGTCTGCCGCAGCCGCCGGCAGGTGCGGGAAATCCAGGCCGAGATCGGCTGCGATTGAGGCCGGCGATCTCAACCTCACATTGACAAAACGGGGTAAAATGCCCTATATACAGACCAGCAGCAGAGAGCGAGGCTTCCGCAAGGTCGCTGTTGCAGGTGCACCTCCTAGAGGTCGGCATACCACGGTAAGGCACACTCGCATAAGGCCCCTTCGGGGGCCTTTTCTATTTCGGCACCCTGTGGCCGTTGTAATAGCATTTCTTGATTGGCTGGATGATCTTGTCGCGGCGCTTCACGTGAGCGAAGTTCCAAGTCTTGAGATAGAAGCTGACGACGACAAACTCTACATCAATACCATTGGCGCCGCTGGGAAACAGATAGAATATGACAGTATCATGAGCACCGCTCACCAGCGCGCCACCAATGGAAGCCAGATTATACTTTTCATTTCCGTCGCGCGATTCCCATGTCAGCGCGTTGGATGAAAGCAATCCCAGGCACAGGGCAGGAAGTTGCAGCGACGCGGCGTATCTATCCTCGCAGAAGATCCGCCTGTTGCCGTTCTCATCGAGAAAGAACAGCCCTTGCGTCTCGCCCTTGTGGGCACGTGAGAAAACGTGGGAGCGAAACGAGACGCGAAGGACGATGGAGGCTCCGTTCCGCCCATGCCCTTGCAGGGAATGGGTGAAAGGAGCGAGATGCTTGAAGTCAATCTCCCGGTCGCCATCCGCGAGCTTGGGGAAGAAGTGCCTGATACTCAACGCCGGTCAATCGCTGCTCAAGTTGTCACCGACCGAGTAGAGCAACCGGAAGCGGCTGGCAACACCCTCACTCCACCAGTTGCGCCCGGATCGACTGCAGCTCCTTCAGCCTTGCCTCGTCCACCGTCGGGTAGCTCATCTTGAGGTCGGTGAAGGTGTCGAGGATGATTTGCGACACGATCAGCCGGGCGTTCTTCTTGTCGTCGGCCGGCACGACGAACCAGGGCGAGGCGTCGGTGCTGGTGGCGGAAAGGCAGGCCTCGTAGGCCTTCATGTAGGCGTCCCAGTACTGCCGCTCCTTGATGTCGTCGACGCTGAACTTCCAGTTCTTCTCGGGGTTGTCGATGCGGGCGAGGAAGCGCTTCTTCTGCTCGTCCTTGGAGAGGTGCAGGAAGAACTTGACGATGCGGGTGCCGTTCTCGTGGAGATGGCGCTCGAGATCGGTGATGGAGCGGTAGCGGTCGCGCCAGACGTGGTTTTCCGTCTTCAGGGCGTCCGGCAGCCCCTCGCTGATCAGGATCTCCGGATGCACGCGCACGATCAGGACCTCCTCGTAATAGGAGCGGTTGAAGATGCCGATGCGCCCGCGCTCGGGCAGGTCCCGCGTCGTCCGCCACAGGAAGTCGTGGTCCAGCTCCTCGGCGCTCGGGTGCTTGAAGCTGAACACCTGGCAGCCCTGCGGGTTGATGCCCGACATCACGTGCCGGATCGCCCCGTCCTTGCCGGCGGCGTCCATCGCCTGGAAAATCAACAGGATGGCGTGGCGGTTGGTGGCGTAGAGCATGCGCTGCTGGGCGCTCATCTCGGCCACGGTGCGCTTCAGCCGCCTCTTGTAGTCGTGCTTGGAGTCGTAGACCGGCTCGACGCGCGTCGGCCACCTGGCGAGGTCGACCTTGTGCCCCTCGGGAACGCGATAGTCCTTGATATCGATCTTCATGATGTCCTCGCCAAGCTCCGCTCACGCGCGGGAAAGCCGGCCCCGGCGGCGGCGCACCGGGGTCGGCCCGTCTCTGGTCGTCTCGTCTCAGGTCGCCTCGGGCCAGCGGTCAGCCATGCCGGCGCAGCGCCCTCTCCGAGGGAACGTCGAAGTCGTTGTAGTGGGCGTTGAACCGGTCCTCGAAGGCGCGGTCGACGATGGTCGCCTCGTTGTACTCGGGGCTGTTCTTGACCATGTCGCGGTCGACGTTGAGGGCCACCGTCTTGTCGGCCCAGTCGATGTCGCGCGCCGAGCGCGGCGACAGCAGCACCTTCTTGCCCGGCCACCAGTTCTTGGTGTCGATCACCAGGTAGTGGATGCTCCAGTCGGCCTCTTCCACCAGCATGTCCTCGACATGGCCGATGTCGCCGTCGGTGGCCTTGATGTAGTAGCCCACCACCGCGTCGATGCTGCGCAGGTTCGGGTCGTCGCGCCTGTTCTGCGCCTCCGTCGCCTCTCTCTCGACACGCAGCATGTCGGGCGTCGGCGCCATCAGCGGCGCGGTCATGCCGGTGCCGTAGCCGCCGACATAGAGCCCGCCGCCCCAGTAGGGGCTCCAGCCGTAGTAGCCGTAGATGTCGCTTTCCGCCTGCCGCGACACCGGCCGCTCGGTGTCGATGTCGGGGCTGTCCTTCACCTGCTGGCGCGTCAGCTTCACCGTGAAGGTCTTGGCCGTCTCGTCGGCGTGGCCCAGCGTCGAGGTCGGCAGCAGCACCCTGCGGTCGGTGAACCAGGTGCCGGCATCGACCACGAGCCAGCGGATATGCCAGCTCTGGTCGTCGAACAGCAGGTCGCTGACGGTGCCGATCTCGCCATCGGTGGCGACGACGGTATAGCCCTTGATCTTCGATGCATTCCACAGCATGTGAGCGCTCCCTTGAGTGTGACGGCGGCCGTCCGTCCATGTCGCCCGCGTTCAGGGCGGCGGCGCCGGCCGTCTGCTGCCCTCCCGTGCGGTCCGTCCGGGCAGCGGCGCGAAATTCGATCACCCCACCCTGTCGCGGGCGGGACGCGCGGTTCTCCGGCACCAGCGCGCTTGGCGCTGCGGTGGCGCGACCAAAGAGGTGACGGACACCCCCTTCTCTCAGCCGGATCGATGAAAATCGCTCCGGCGAGACAGGCCGCGATCACGGAGACCGAGGGGGTAACGCCCACCCGGCGTCTTCGTTCCGCCGTGGCGCAAATATTCGCAGGCGGGCGATGAACGGGCCGCCCCGAAACGCCGCCACGGCCCGCGTTTGCTCTACCCGGCCGCCTTGCCCAGCGCGGTGATGACGAAGCCGGCGCGTCGCCTGAAGCCGAGCTTTTCATAGAGGGCGATGGCCGGCGCATTCTCGGCGAGCACGTGCAGGAAGGGCGTCCGGCCAGCGGCCTGAATACGCTGGGCGAGATGCGCCGTCAGCCGTGCCGCGTGGCCCCGGCCGCGATGGTCGGGGTCGACGCATACCGCGCTGATCTCCACGAAGCCGCCGCAGCGCATGCGCTCTCCGGCCATGGCCGCCAGCCTGCCCTCGTCGCGCAGGCCGACATAGTGGCCAAGCTCGATGGTGCGGCGGCCGAACGGCCCCGGCTGCGTCCGCCCGGCGAGGTCCATCATCTCCGGCACGTCGGCCTCCCCCAGCGTCAGGGGCTCGCCCCCGTCCGCCACCACGGGGCGCTCCAGCACCATCTGCAAGAGCGGCGCCTGCCGATGGACGACGAAGCCCTCCGGCAACGCCGGCACATCGGGCGTGTGCAGCATCACCCAGCCGTCCGCCGGAATGAGCGCGGCGAGCGCCGCGAAAGCCGTCGGCGTCCGCTCGGCCAGCGCCGCGAAGGGCGCCACCTCCGGCGTGTAGCGGATGGCCAGCGGCCCGCCCACGGCCAGCGCCCGATGGTCTGATGTCAGCGCAGTCCAAACCGGACAATCCAACGGCGACATATCCTACCTCCTTGGCCTGAACGCGCCGCAAGCTAGAGTTCAATCGCCCATCTCGCTATGGTCGCAACAGACAATAATCGGACCGTTTACGACATGCGCATCGCCCTCCTCGCCCTTGACGGCGTCTTCGACACCGGCCTGACCGTGCTGATGGACACCTTCGCCATGGCCAACGAGCTCTCGGCGGCGCAAGGCGACGCCGGAACGCCCTTCGCGGTCCGCGCCCTCGGCGTCCAGCCCGGCATCCGCACCGGCCTCGGCCTGACGCTGGCGGTCGAGCCGGCGAGCACCGTCGGCGGCGACGGCTGGGTGCCGGACTGGGTGGTGGTGCCGGCGCCCGGCGTCCGCGATCCGGCCGGGCTCGTCGCCTTGCTCGGCCGCGACGACGCGCGACAGGCGGCCGATCGGCTGCGTCAGTGGTACGCCGAAGGCATCAACGTGGCCGGCGCCTGCATCGGCACCTTCCTGGTGGCCGAATCCGGCCTGCTCGACGGCCACGACGCCACCACCACCTGGGCGCTGGCGCCGTTGTTCCGCCAGCGCTACCCCCGTGTGCGGCTCGACGACAGCAAGATGATCGCCGCCTCCGGCCGCCTCGTCACCGCCGGCGCCGCCATGGGCCACCTCGATCTGGCGCTGTGGCTGATGCGCCGGCAGAGCCCGGCGCTGGCCGCGCTGGTCGCCCGCTTCATGCTGATCGACCGGCGGCCCTCGCAGGCCAAATACGTCATCCCCGACTTCCTCGCCCACGCCGATCCCCTGGTGGAGCGCTTCGAGCGCTGGGCGCGCGACCACCTCTCCGAAGGCTTCTCGCTGGAAGCGGCAACCCGCACGCTGGCCGTCACGCCGCGCACCTTGCAGCGGCGCACCGAGGCGGTGCTCGGCAAGTCGCCGCTCGCCTTCTTTCAGGATCTGAGGGTGCAACGGGCCGAACACCTGATCGCTCTCGGCCACGACCTCGCCCACGTCGCCGCCGAAGTGGGCTACGCCGACGCCGCCACGCTCCGCCACCTCCTCCGCCGCCGGCTCGGCCGTGGCGTCCGGGAACTCAGGGGGGAAGCCTGAGCCTCAACCGGCCGCGCCCCACGTCAGCGCCTTTTCCAGCGCCGGGCCGAAGAAGGCCCAGTCGTGGCCGCCGTCCCATTCCTCGTAGCCGTAGTCGAAGCCCAGCGTTTCCATCTCGGCGGCGAAGCGGCGGTTGTCGGCGAGAAAGAACGGGTCCGACAGGCCGCAGGCCGTGCGGATGCGCGGCTTGACGGCCGCCCCGGCAAGCGCTCGCGCCAGGGCGGGCACGTCGAGCCGGGGATCGTAGGCGAGGTCCTCGCCGAGAACCGCCTGAAAATCCCTGATCAGCCGCTCGCCCCACATGCCCTTCAGCGCCTCCACCGTCAGGCCGCGCGCCGCAAGGTCGAAGTCCTCGCGGAGGTTGAGGCAGGGTGAGGAGAAGGCGGCGCACCAGCCGAACCGCTCGGGCCGGGACAGCGCGACGCGCAGCGCGCCGAAGCCGCCCATCGACGCGCCGACCACGCCCGTGCGCTCGCGCGCCGTGTCGATGTTGAAAAGGTCGACGCAGACGCGCGGCAGCTCGTCGGCCACGTGGGTGAAGTAGTCGAGGCCATGGCGCATGTCGGCGTAAAAGCTGCGCGCCACCTCCGGCATGATCAGAATGGCGTCGCCCTCGGCGGCGAAGGTCGCCAGCGTGGTGTAGTCGAGATAGTCGCCCGACCGGCCGCAGAGGCCGTGCAAGAGATACACCGCCGCCCGCTTGCCGCCCGCCCCATTGGGCACGAACACCGACAGCCGCGTCTCCATCTGGAGCACGGGTGAAAAATACTCGCCGCGAAGGATCATGATACTGCCCCAATCCCACCAAAACGGCGCCAAGCGCCCCCCACGCCCGCCACCTCGAGTTGCCGGCACGGGATACGCCGGTCGCCTCGCGGGGACAAGATAGTCGCCGATTGGGAGAGCCCGATATCGGCCCCATCCGGCTCGCACTTCAACCTTTCCGCTAATTCTCCTAAAGACTTATCCTTTTTCGAGAAAAAATGGCGGATACTACTCCTTGAAAAATATTAGGCCGACCAAACGAACAAACAAAGCGCGGCATGATTTGACGTCCCGCCTCACGACGCGGCGAAAAACATGAGAACGGCACGAATACTTTGGCGGTTGCTTCGTCCGACCGCCGATCGACATCCTTGAAGCTTGCACAAGGCAGCCGAGAGGCCGGAAAAGCCAGCGGAAGCGGCCACCCGCTTCCGGCGCATCTAGAGCAACTCCAGCGGCGGCAAGGGCGGATCGGAGGAGCTGGTATGGCTGATGTCAACTCGGACCGGCCGGATCGCGCGCGGATCACTGACACGCCCTTCATCTACCTGTTCGGCGTCTCCGACCGCGACTTCGTGCTCGACATCAACACCAACCGCCTGTTTTCGCTCGAGGAAGACGAGGCCGCGCTGCTGCGCGAGTGGCAGGCGGGGGCGTCCTACCCGGCGCTGGCCGCCAGATATCCCGCCGCCAACGAGGCCATCGACGCCTTGCGCGCCGAGGGAGCGTTCGACGTCGGCCGCGCCGAACGGCTCGCCTATGGCTGCGATTTCGAGACCATCTCGCGCCTGATCGCCAGCCAGCGCAGCCGCACCGTTCTGGAGGTGACGCAGGCCTGCAACCTCCGTTGCCGCTACTGCACCTTCGGCGGCGGCTTCCCCGACCACCGAACCCACAGCCTCAAGCGCATGGATCCCACGGTGCTCGAAAAGGCGATCGCGGCCGCGCTCCGGGACGGATCGGCGCTCGAGGAAGTCTGCATCGCCTTTTACGGCGGCGAGCCAATGCTGGCCTTCGACCTGATCGAGCGCGGCGTCGCCTTCGCCAGGGCCGAGGCCGGGGGCAAGCGGCTGCGCTTTTCCACCACCACCAACGGCACCCTGCTCGACGCCGACAAGGCCGGCTTCCTGGCCGAGCACGGCTTTTCCGTTCTGGTGAGCATCGACGGGCCGAAGGGCGTTCACGACACCAACCGGATCTTCCGCGACGGCCGTGGCAGCTACGACGACGGCATCCGTGGCCTGAAGGCGCTGCTCCAGGCCTATCCGCCCGATGCCCATGGCAAAATCGGCCTCAGCATGGTGATCCCCTCGAGCAACTGGCTGCCCGTTCTGGAGCGGCTTTGGGACGACGAGCCCTGGCTGCCGCGATCGCTGCGGGTGATGGTGAGCGACGTCAACGCCCCCGAGGGGTTCGTGCCCGCGGAGCCGGCGCCGGGCGCGGACTACGAGGCGTTCCGCCAGGGCTGGATCGCCGATCGGGCCGCCGCCCGCCCGGGCCGGACCCAGATCGAGACCTCGGTGTTCGACCGCGCCTACGCCCGGCTGCATCACCGCCCCACGGAGAAGCCGGACGCCGCGTCCTTCTACCCCAACGGCTGCTGCATTCCCGGCGTGACGAAGGTCTATGTCGACGTCGATGGCGCCTACAAGATCTGCGAACGCTCGCACGGCACGCCCGACATCGGCTCGGTGGACGACGGCGTGCGCCTCGATCGGGTGAAACAGGTGATCGAGGCCTATGGCGACGGCTCCATCGCCGACTGCGCCACTTGCGAGGTCGTCTCGCTGTGCAACGCCTGCTTTGCCAACGCCTTCGTCAACGGCCGCTTCGACATTGCCGCCAAGCGCAAGTGGTGCGCGACGGCCAGACCGGCGATGAAGCGGCGCCTGCAAGGCTACGCCGACCTGGTCCAACGGCCGGAGTTCGCGGCCCGATGGGACGAGTACACCTTCACCAACTGACGCCTCCGCCCGGCGACACGGCCGGCGGAGACGGGGCAGGAAGAGGAGAAACCACTATGAAAGAGCTAAAATCCGCAAGCGGGGAGCCCAAGAGACGGCCGCCGGAAAAGTGCAGCTGCGGCAACGGCGGCGAGCTGGAAGGCACCCACGAGTCCCACCCGGAGCAGAACGGTTGCAGCTGCTGCTGCGGCCCCGACGAAACCACCGACAGCGTGCTCACCGGAGCCATGGACAAGTAGGCAACCCCATGGGTCCCTCGCCCTTTTCGGCCTGAGGTCCACCCTGAACTCCGGCGCGAGTTCAAGATGGACCTCAGGTAGAACGAAACGAGCAGCCGATATCGCTCTCCATGACCGAGGGAGATTGATACGTCCCCCTCGCACCACCGTCCCGAGGTCCTCGCTTTCGCAAGGATGACAGCATTATTTGTAGGGATGACAATCGGTTAGGTGGCGCTCTTCGCCATCGCGCTGTCATCCCGCAAGGCCGTTCGATCGCTCCACATCGAGAGGCCACCCCGCGCATTCCAGCTATCTCCCGCTCCTATCAAGCTGTCATCCTTGCGAAAGCGAGGACCTCAGGACGAGAAGACGCAGGGGCCGATATCGCGCTCCCTCAATCCTGCATGGTCGGCCTTATCACGATGCTGCCGATCTCCACCTCCGGCGGCTGATCGATAGCGTAGGCGATCGCTTTCGCCACCGCCTCCGGTGGCAACGCGATCTCGCCCATCCGTGCCGCCATCGCCTCCTTGATCGGCCCTTCCGGCATGGAGTCGCCGAGGTCGGTGGCGATGAAACCGGGCGAAATCTCCGTCACCCTGAGGCCGGTCGTCGACTCCTGCCGCAGTGCCTCGGTCAGCGTCCTGACGGCGTTCTTGGTAGCGGCGTAAAGGCCCATGGCCGGCCCGATCTTGAGCCCGGCCGTCGACACCACGTTGACGATGTGGCCGCCCCCGGTCTCGAAGGCCGGCAGCGCAGCGGCGATGCCATGGAGCACGCCCCGAAGGTTCACATCGATCATCGCCTCCCAATCGCCCACCTTCCCCGCGTCGAGGCGCGACAGCGGCGCGATGCCGGCGTTGTTGATCATCACGTCGAGCCGGCCGAAGCTGGCGACGGCGTGCGCCACCAGCGCCGTCACCGCCTCGGCTTGCGTCACGTCGGTTGCGAGATGCGTGGCCGCGCCACCCTCGGCCCGGATACGCCCGGCCACCTCGGCGATCGGCCCGTCCCGCCGCCCGCCCAGCACCACCTTGGCCCCGAGCGCCCCCAGATGAAGCGCCGCGGCCCGGCCGATGCCGCTGCCCGCGCCGGTGATGACGACGACCTTGTCTGCGATGGTCATGGCTCCGCTCCTTATCGATGATAACAAGAATCTGATATCAACGATATCATGCCATCGCTATCAACGCTACCCACCTTCCGCTGCCAATGATAATCTGCCGCCATGAACCTCGAATCCGACGACACGTCCGCCCACACCCGCATTCTCGAGGCGGCCGAAGCGCTGCTCCGCGCGGGCGGACCGGCGGCGTTGACCACCCGCGCCGTGGCGGCGGCGGCCGGCGTTCAGGCGCCGACGCTCTACCGCCTGTTTCAGGACAAGCAGGGCCTCCTGGACGCCACCGCCGAACACGGCCTGTGGAAATACGTGGCGGCCCAATCGACGCGCCAGCAATCGGCAGATCCGCTGGAGAACTTCCGCCGCGCCTTCGACCTTCACGTCGCCTTCGGCGTCGACAACCCCGCCCTCTACGCCATCCTCACCGCCCCGCGCGCGGCGCCGGCCAACGAAACGGGCCTCGGCGTGCTCCGTCATTTCGTGCGGGCGCTGGCCGCCGCCGGTCGTCTCAGGATGGAGGAGTCCCGCGCGGCGGCGCTCATTCAGGCCGTCGCCACCGGCACCGTCATGACGCTCAACGCCATGCCACCCGAGGCGCGCGACATGGGCCTCGCCACCACCGCCCGCGAAACCCTGATCGCCGCCATCACCGCAACAAGCCCGACGCCAGCCGGCGCCCCCGAAGTCGCCGCCATCACCCTCCGCGCCAACCTCGACACCCTCGCCGCCCTCAGCCCCGGCGAGCGCCAGCTGATGGCCGAATGGCTCGACCGCATCGTGGGTGCGGACAGGCATCGGCCGCCGCTCTCACGCGACGATATCAGCCCCTCACCTCGTCCCGCGTGATGGGAACGGGAGCCTCATTTGCTCGCCAAAAGCAAAGGAAACGCGACGCAACCATTTGCTTTATATCAATAAATTGTCATCCCCGCGAAGGCGCTATGGCATGCACACATCTCCAAGAGCGTACCCATGGATACAGCGCGCAATGATGGGAGCGTATGAAAGAGGGTGCCTGATATCACCCCCTCGTCCTATCCTGCCTGAGGTCCTCGCCTGCGCAAGGATGACAATTTATACATATGGAACAATGGGATAGAGCGCGCCGCCTCGCCTCTGAGGTTTTCCCCTCCGTATAAGGCAGCACGATGCGCTCCTCATGGTGGATCGCGGATTATCCAACTGATTTCTTTATATAAATTGTCATCCTTGCGCAGGCCGCTTGAATTCGCGCGCGAATTCAAGGTGTACCTCAGGCCGGAAGGGGCGCGACGCCGATATAGAGCGCCCATGGATGCCGTGCGCACCGATGGCGACGTGGGAAAGGTGGACCCTATATCAAGCCTTCGCCTCATCCCGCCAGCAGCGTCCCGTTCCACGTCCCCTCTCTTACCAGCCCGATCATCTTCTCCTTCATCACCTCGCCGGCGAACAGCGCCGCCCGCGACACCCTTCGATCCCTGGGGTAGCACAGCGACAGCTGGCGCACCGGCGTCGGTTCGGTGAGGGGGGCGAGGCGGAAGTCGCCGGCGGTCTGTTCGCGCTCGAAGGCGGTGGCGGGCATGATCGTATAGCCGTAGCCGGCGCCCACCAGCTCCTTCAGCGAGCCGTAGCCGTCCACCTCCACCACCACGTCGAGCTCGATGCCGGCCTGACGCGCGCAGTCGTCGACCACCGCCCGGAGGTCGTGGCTGCGGCTGGGCAGCAACAGCGGCAGCCCGGCGATATCCTTGAAGGCCACCGGGCGGTGCGGGCTGAGGTCGGCATCGACCGGGCCGATCAGGAACAGCCGTTCGGAGAGGATCGGCTCGGTGCGCAGCACCGTCGTCGCCCGGGCGCTGTAGAAGATGGCGACGTCGATGTCGCCCCGGAACAGCCCGTCCAGCAGATAGCCGGTGTAGGAGGTGACGATGCGCACCCGCACCGCCGGATGCGCCGCGCGAAAGGCGGCCACCAGCGGCACCGAGAGCGCGTTGGAAATGGTCGGCGACAGGCCCACCGACACGCTGCCGACGATGCCCGCCTCCGGCCCGCCCACCGCCACGCGCATGTCGTCCAGCTCGCCCAGGATGTGCCGCGCGTGCTCCAGCGCCGCCGCGCCGTGCTCGGTCAGCCGCATGCCGCGCCCGTGCCGCTCGAACAGCTGCACGCCGAGATCGTCCTCCAGCATGCGGATCTGCCGGCTGAGCGCCGGCTGGGCGATCCTGAGCTGGCCCGACGCCTTGCTGAGGCTGCCGAGGTCGGCGACGAGGGCGAAGGTGCGCAGCTGGGTGATGTCCATACCTATAAATTATCGGCATAGCTGAATGAAGTAAATTGCCGACGATCTATAGCTGGCGAGGGAGTAGGTTGCGCCTCCAACAGGAATGGATCATGTCACTCGCCTCCCCGCTTGAAGCCTTCCCCGCTGATGCACCCGCCGCAAAACCAGCCGCGCCGGCCTATGTCACCCGGGGCAGCGCCGCCTATCGGCGCATCAGTCTGGCGCTGTTTCTCGCCGGTTTCGCCACCTTTTCGCTGCTCTATGCCATCCAGCCGCTGTTGCCGAACCTTGCGACGCACTATGGCGTCAGCCCGGCGGAAAGCTCGCTGGCGCTGTCGCTGACCACCGGCAGCCTCGCCATCGCCATCTTCCTGGCCGGCGCCTTTTCCGAAGGCTTCGGCCGGCGCGGCATGATGTTCTGGTCCATGCTGGCCGCCGCGCTCTGCCACATCGGCGCGGCGATGTCGCCCAGCTGGCACATGCTGTTGCTGCTCCGCGCCGCCGAGGGCTTCGTGCTGGGCGGCGTGCCGGCGGTTGCCATGGCCTACATTTCCGAGGAAATCGAGCCGCGCTCGCTCGGCACCGCCATGGGGCTCTATGTCGGCGGCGTCGCCTTCGGCGGCATGGCCGGCCGCGTTGGCGTCGGCCTGTTGATGGAGCTCTGCTCCTGGCGCGACGCGCTGACCATCATCGGCGTTCTCGACCTGATCGCCGCCGCCGGCTTCGCCCTGCTGCTGCCGCCCTCGCGCAACTTCGTCCGCCGCAAGGGCATGAGCCTTGCCGCCCATGGCCGCGCCTGGCTCGCCCACCTCAGAACGCCGGGCATGGCGCTGGTGTTCCTCTGCGGCTTCCTGGCGCTGGGCAGCTTCGTCGCCCTGTTCAACTACCTGACCTTCCGCCTGACCGACGCCCCCTTCGGCCTGTCGCCCGGCTTCATCAGCGCCATGTTCCTGGTCTACGTCGCCGGCGTCGTCGCCTCCCCCTGGGCCGGCATCCTCGCCGACCGCCACGGCCGCTTGCCGGCGCAGCTCATCGGCGTCGCCCTCATGGCCGCGGGCACGCTGATGACGCTGTCGTCGTCCATCGTCATGATCGTGCTCGGCCTCACCGGCATCACCGGCGGCTTCTTCATCATCCACTCGGTGGCAAGCGGCTGGGTCGGCCGGCTGGCCAAGGGCTCCAAGGGCCACGCCTCCTCGCTCTACCTCCTCGCCTATTACGCGGGATCGTCCAGCATGGGCTCGGGCGGAGGCTGGCTGTGGAGCCTCGGCGGCTGGCCCGCCATCGTCGCCCTCGTCTCCGCCATGCTCGGCGTGATCCTTGTGGCCACGCTGAGGATCGGCGCGGTGGAGGGGCTGTGAGGGGGGCGGGTGATGTCACCCCTCGTCCCTGCTGCCTGGGGGCCGCCACACGAGCGGATGACGGATTCATATAAATGGACCAATCGGATAGCGGAGCGCATGTACAAGCGAGCGCTACGCTCCGCATCATGGCAGTGATGACGTTTTGCGGCTGCGCGGATCGCTTATCCCACTGACACCTCTATATAGATTTGTCATCCTTGCGAAAGCGAGGACCTCAGGACAAGAAATCTCAACGCCCCTATCAAGCTCCCTTCCCCAAGGGGAGACCGATATCAGCCACTGCGCCCCTTCCTGCCCGAGGTCCTCGCTTTCGCAAGGATGACAAATCTATATAAATGGACCAATCGGATAGCGGCGCGCATGTACATGCAAGCGCCATGCTCCGCATCATGGCAATGATGACACTTTGCGGCTTTGCGGGCCGCTCATCCCACTGATACCTCTATATCAATCTGTCATCCTGCGCTTTAGGCGCAGGACCTCAGGACGAGAAATCGCCGCGTCCCATATCACGCTCCCTCTCTGGCCTCTCCCCCGCAATCGCCCCATACTGCCCGCCCACACACCGGGAGCGGACATCACATGATCCTCAACGTCGCCCTTGCCGCCTGGGGCATGTCGGGCCGGGAGTTCCACGCGCCGCTGATCGCCGCCGAGCCGCGCCTGTCGCTCGCCGCCATCCTGCGCCGTTCCGGCCCCGACGGCAGCGAGCCCGGGGGCGTCCGCTGCGTTGCGGATTTTCAGGCCATCCTCGACGATCCCGCCATCGACCTCGTCGTCGTCAACACGCCCAACGAAACGCACTACCCCATGGCCAGCGCGGCGCTCGCCGCCGGCAAGCACGTGGTGCTGGAAAAGCCCATCACCGTGACCATGGACGACGCCCGCGCGCTCGCCGCCGAGGCCAAGGCGGCCGGCCGCCTCCTCGCCGTGTTCCACAATCGCCGGCTCGACGGCGACTTTCTCACCCTGAAGCGCCACCTCGACGCCGGCGATCTCGGCGACCTCGTCGAGCTGGAATGGCACTACGACCGCTACCGCGCCGCCATCACCCACAAGCGCTGGAAGGAGGACGACCTGCCCGGCGCCGGCACCTGGTTCGACCTCGGCATCCACCTCGTCGACGGCATGCTGACCCTGTTCGGCGCGCCTGATACGGTGGCCGCCGACATGGATTCGCTCCGCCGGCCCAACGCCGCCACCGATTTCTTCGACGTCCGCTTCCGCTACCCCGGCCACCGCGTGCTGCTGCGCGCCAGCACCTTCGTGCGCGAGCAGGGGCCGGTGATCGTCGCCCACGGCAAGAAGGGCTCGCTCGTCATCCCGCACGAGAGCGCCCAGCCGCACGACGCGCCGCCGACCGCCCTCCTCCACACCGAGCGCGACGGCCGGACGATCCGCGAGCGCGTGCCGCTGGAACCTTCCCGCCACCAAGCCTTCTACGCCAACGTCGTCGACGCCATCGCCGGCAAAGCCGATCTGGCCTTCGGCCCCGAACCCGCCATCGCCGCGCTGACCCTCATCCACAAGGCTATCGAGGCAGCGGGCAAGGCGGCGCTGAAGTGCTGAGCAGCGGCCGATATGGCACTCCCCCGCTCGCGCCGCACCAGCTCGTGTTTCCCTTGCTTGGAAGGATGGCGGTGGCGAGAGACATTCTCTTGGGCCAACTATCATAAAATGATATAGTGACGACAAAGGAGACTGCCCATGCCGTCCAGCTACACACTCGGCGACCGCTTCGAGGGCTTCGTCAAGCAACTGGTTGCCAGCGGCCGCTATGCCTCGGCCAGCGAGGTGCTGCGCGACGGCCTGCGCCTTCTCGAAGAGCAGGAGAACCTCAGGCAAGCCAAGCTCGACGCTCTCCGGCGCGACATCGCCGAGGGGATCGACAGCGGCCCGCCGGCGCCCATGGACATGGACGCGATCCTCGAGGAAGCGCGTCGGCTCAGGAACGCGGGGCAGAAGCTGCCATCATGAGCCTGGAGATCGTCCGCCGCCCACGGGCGCGCCTCGATCTCATCGAGATCTGGACCTATGTCGCCGACGACAACGAAGCGGCCGCCGACCGCCTTTTGCGACGGATCGAGAGCGTGCTCGCCATGCTGGCCGACACCCCGCTCGCCGGCCGGGCGCGACCTGAACTCAGCCCCGACATCCGCAGCTTCCCGATCGGCAACTACGTCATCTTCTACATCGCTCAACCCAACGCCATCGACGTCGTCAGGGTGTTGAGCCGATACCGGGACATCGCCGAGGACGACATGGGGAACGACGCCTGAACGGGACAAAGGCAGAGCCACCCTCACCCCACTCCCCTCACCAGAATGAAGTTCTCGTGCCGCTCCCCGTCCAGCTCGAAATCGCGCGAGCCATGGCGGCTGAAACCTTGCGCCTCGTAGAAGCGGAGGGCCGGCGCGTTCTCGTGGTTGACGGCGAGCCAGAACCTCTCGAGCCCGCGCGCCCGGCCGAGGTCGGCCGCCTCTGCGAGAAGGCCCGTGCCGATGCCCTCGCGGGCATGCCGCGACCGGACGTAGAGCGTGGCGATCTCGCCCTTGAGCCCCGGCACCGTCGGGCAGGCGGCGTCGAAATCCAGCAGGAGATAGCCGAGGAGATACGGGCCGCGCTCGCATTTCAGCACGGCCCCGCGCGGGTCGGCGACATGGCCCACGAACCGCTCCGCCGTGAACTCGCGCAGCACGTAGTCCGAGAAGGCCTGGCGGATGCCGTCGCGCGCATAGGTGTGGAGCCAGACCTCGATCGAGAGAGCGGCGAGGTTGGCGGCGTCGGTGGGGCCGGCGAGGCCGTAGCGGATTTCCATGCGGGGGGCCTACCTTGGCAGCGTTTCCGAGCCCATCAAACGCCGCTCACTTCGGAAAGCGGCTGAGGTGCTCGTGGACGATCTTCCACACGCCGCCCTCCTTGCGCAACACGGTGGTGCCGCGCCCCTCGCCTTCGCAGGCCTTGCCGTCGATGTCGGCCGTCCAGCGGAAGCGGTAGGTGCAGCTCGCCGCCGTGTCGCCCACCGCGATCCAGTCGACATCCTCCAGCCAGTACGTCTCGTTCCGAAGCGTCCGCCAGGTCTCCTCGAACGCGGCCCGAATGGCGTCAATGCCGCGATGGGTGCCGTCGGTGAACCAGAACACCGCCTCCGCCGACAGCAGCGGGGCGACCTCGTCGAAGCATTGCCGCGCAAGACTGGCTTCGTAGAGTTTCATGTGCTCTTGCGGCTGCATGCGGCTCTCCTGGCGGGCGGCTTCGGGCCGGATCGCCGGGGATGCTACGGCAGATTGCGCCCCGCCGCCACCACCTGCCCGGCGCCCGCCACGCTGCCCGGCGCCTTCAGCCAGTCGCGCGGGTCGGCCGGCGACTGCACGGTGAGGATGCGCACGGCCGAGCGCTGCACCGGCAGCATCTCGTCGGTCAGGTTGTCGAGCACGTAGAACTCGGGCCCGAGATGGACCACCAGCACGGCGTGGAGCTGCCCCTTGGCCACCCCCACGGCAACGCGCGCCTCGGCGCTGCCGAGCCCGGCGGCGATCAGCCGGTGCCGCTTGGTCATCACATAGTCGTCGCAGTCGCCCTCGCTCGGCGCCAACAGCCAGACGTCCTTGCCCTCCGGCTCCACCTCAGGCCGGATCTCGCCATTGACGGCGCGGTTGATCCTGTCGACCTCGTCAAAGCCCAGGCTGCGCGTCTGCGCCACCGGCTGGCACTCGGCCGCCGTGACGGCGCACATGTCGTAAAAGCCGTTCGGACCGGCCGCCTGGGCCACCGAGAGCCCGGCAAGAAGAGCGAGAACAGAGGTCAAGGGGCACCCCCGCGAACAAGCCAGCGAAAAGTGGATTCGGCGAGTAAACTTGACGCATCGCCGCCATCCCAACCATCGGGAAGAAACCGAGTCCGGCGCACTACGTGGACCGAAGACTGGATGGGCCGAGACCTTCTCCGGGCATGTCATCCCGCGAGCGCGCTCAGGCGTCGTTGCTCCAGTTAGAGGTCTAGATTGGTTAGCGCTTCGTTAAACGGGGAAGCTTGGGCCGCCGAGACGGCTATATGTCTCGAATTTGCCGGAAGGTGTGGCAGCGGCGCACGGAAAGCGGCGGATATACTTGAGCGGGGGCGAGTGAGGAAAGTACAGGTGGGGCGACGAGCGGAGGTGGATTGCGCGCACCCTCGCTGAACGTGCGTCCAAGGGAGACCTATATCGGAGTACCGCCCCTTCCGGCCCGAGGTCCTGCGCCTGAAGCGCAGGATGACGATTTATATAAAGGATGCAATCGGTTAGGTGGCCGCAAGGGTTCCTCACGGCATCACCGCCCCATGCGGAACACGCCGACCTAAGAGAGCAGGCGAAAACCTATATCTATTTGTTCCATTTATATAAATTGTCATCCTGCGCTTCAGGCGCAGGACCTCAGGCCGGAAGGGGCACGGGGCCGATATAGGTCTCCCCCCAAAAAGCTCAGGCGGGCCGAAGCCCGCCTGTCTCACTCATCCTTGCCTCACTCGCCCAGATCCCCCGGCAGCCAGTCCGGCGGGGGGCCGCCGAGGGCTTCCGTCAGGCCGTTGCCGGCGGGAGCCTCCGGCGTGCTCGCGGCCTTCGGCTTCCTTCCGCGCTTGCGGGGGGCGGGGTCGTCGGCGGGGTGAGGTGGGGCGGCGGATTCTCCTTCCGCCTCCACCCACGACGGTTTCACGCCACCCTTCATCAGCGCGTCGGGAAGGTCGAAGACCTCCCCGGCGTCGCGGATCTTGCCGCCGAAGTAGCCCTTGCGGACGGCGGTGACGCGCATCAGATGGCCACCCCGTTGGACTGTACTCCGGCCACCACGCCGGCGGTGATCTTGCCCGTGGTCGGCGCCGTGCCGGTGACCGTGTACTTGAGGCGGCCGTACTGCAGGGTCAGGCCGCGCGGCAGGCCGTCGCAGGCGATCTGCGAACCGGCCTTCAGCTTGGCGAGCGGCACGGTGGCCAGCGGGATGACGCGGTCGGGCGTGAACGTCGTGGTGCTGTCGAGTTCCAGGTCGATCGAGAGCGAGGTAAGGTTGTTGAAGTCCTCCACCACCTGCACCAGCAGCGCCACGTCGTCGCCCTTGCCGACGTCGAAGTTGCGCGCGGCCGGCGAGATCGGGCCGAAGTCGATGGTGTTGGTGGAGGCGGCCGTCGCGGTCACCGCCTGAGCGTCCGAGAACAGCGCCTGAGTGTCCAGGATCATGGGTTTGTCCTTGAGAAAACGGGGAGAAAGGCGCCCGCCGAGGCGGGCACTTCAGAACTCAGCGATCAGCCCGCATAAGCCGGAAGGGCCGCTTCCGTGTTCAGCAGCGCATCCGTCTCGCGGATCGGAATGCCGCGATAGGTCAGCACTTCCTTGCCCTCGATGCTGTCGCGCTTGAGGCCCGGCGCGCTGTAGTTGGCGGTGCCGGCGTTGGTGATCAGCGACCGGTCGGACGACTGGGCGTCGAGCACTTCGAGGACGTCGCGGTTCATGTAGATGGCGATGCGGCTCGACGTGGCGTTCAGCCGGCGCGACTGCAGGCGATAGTAGGCCTCACGCAAGAGCTTCCAGATGTCCACCGACCCCGCCATCATGTCGGAAACGTCGATGTTGGCGATGCGGGCGTTGTAGCGCCAGTCCTTGACGAACATGCCGACGTGCCAGGAGAACAGCGTCGACTTGACGTAGAACTTGTTGCCGGCCGCATCCAGCGTCACTTCCTCGCCCTTGTCGGCAACCTGAACGCCCGTCGGGATGCCCTCGGGCGTCAGGAGCGACGTGGCGTGGTCGCCCCAGGTGACGAACCAGATGGAGGTGTTGTCGGCACCTCGGCCGCCGCCGTCGATCACCTGTCCGGCGGCGACGTTGGGCTTGGTGGCGTTGGGGCCGTCGTAATAGGCATTGTAGCGGGCGGCGAGGCCCTTGAACTTCTCCGGCGTGGTGGCGACGTCGTGGTAGAAGATGCCGGTCGCCATCTCCTGGTTCATCGCCTCGAGGAACGGCGCGCTGTCGACGAGGCGCTGCTTGGCGGCGTCCTTGGCAAGAGCGAGCAGGCGCACGTCGATCTCCGAGCGCGCCTCGAGGAAGCCGGTGGTGTCGTCCACCTGCTGCACGGTGGCCTTCGACTGCGGCACGCCCTTGTAGAGACGCCCCCAGGCGACGGACGGCAGGCCGGTGCGGATCATGTGGCGATGGATGGCCTGCTGGTTGCAGACGGTGACCATCGCGTCGTCCAGCACCGGATTCTGCTGCGACAGGATTTCGAGAACCGTACCCTCGGCGCTCTGCTTCTGCGCGTCGATCAGGTTCGGGTAGTAGGTGCCAACGGTGGCCATGTGTCATTTACCCCTTGGGCTTGTCGCTCGGAAACAGCAGGTGGGCGGCATCGATGGGGCGACCTGCCCCGGCCCCGCCGCTCTCCGGCCGGTCTTCGGCGATCGCGCTTCCGACGCGCGCCATGAACCGGATAACTTCCGGGTGGTTTCCGCCGCCACTTTCGGTGAGGAAGGTGCGAAGCCCCGGCGTGCCGAAGCGGGCGAGCGCGCCCTGCGCGGTGGAAACCGAGGCGTCCCAGCGGGCGCCGCCGATCTCCTGGTCCTTCTTGGCCGAGGCGATCCATCCCGTCTGGATGTCGGCCCACTCATGGGCGCCGGCCGCAGCTTCCGCCTGGCGATGACTGGCGAGCGCGCCGGCCAGCGCCTGCGCCTGGCCGCGCGTCAGGCCGATGTCTTTCAGCACCGGCTGCATCGCCTCGGCCAGCTTCTCGTCCATCGCCATGCCCTCGGGCAGGTCGAAGTCGTAGCGGCCATCATCGGGGATTTCGTCGTCGGGGTTGGGGGCCTCCGTCTCGGGAGTGTCCTGGTCCGGCGGTGAGGCCTCGCTTTCGGCCCCGGTATCAGTCGGCCCAGCCTCGCTCGGGAACATCAGGCTCTCAGGCGCAGCCGCTTCCGCGCCCTCGCCCATGCCGTCACCCTCAGGCGCAAACACCGCCGCACCGCTCATCCATCGCTCAAGCATATTGGTCGTCCCCATCTTCTGGTTTGCCGGCGGCCATGCGGGCGGCCCGTTCCAGCTCCTTCGCCTCGCCGCGTTCGAGCAGCAGGCGCGGGTAGAGCCTGAGGTCGACGAGATCGAGTTTCTGCAGGATTTCGAGCCCCAGGGACTGCCGCCCCAGGCGATAGCGCTCGGCCGCCTCGCTGCCGGCATCGAAGGCATTGGCGTAGAGCCCCGCCCGGCCCAGCAGCCAGAACACCACCCGCTTGCCCTCGGCCGTTTCCATCATCAGGCGGAAAGCATCGACAAGATCCGCCTCCTCCTGCGCGGCGTGTTTGCGCGCCTCGGCATCCCGCGCCTCACGCGCTTCGAACTCATCGAGCATCACAAAGGTATCCTGTTGATTTTAGGAGATTAAATCGCGCAATCCGGCATGGGCGCCATTCGGACGCGCCCTATAGTAGCCACTCACCCAGTTCTGCCTGAGGTCCTGCGCCTGCGCGCAGGATGACGGCTTTATATAAATGAAAACAATCACATAAGCTGTCATCCTGCGCGCAGGCGCAGGACCTCAGGAAGGTAGAGCTCTCCGGCCCATATCGGCCTCCCTACCCCTACCCACCCCCAATCCCCAGCTGCGCCATCAGCTGCTGCGCCGCTGCCGGATCGATCCCCGCATCCTTCCCCGCCCGCACCGCATCCGCCCCGGCGGAGATCGCCGGCGCGACCGTCTTCGCCATTTGCGCCATCTGCGCCTGCTGCTGCTGTTGCGCCCGCGCCTGCCGCGCTTCCTGCACCTTGTCGTCGGGCACCACGATGGCTGCCGGCGCGCCGATCATGTCGGCGTAGACGTCGATCGACTGGTCGGCATCGAGCTTGTCCAGCACCTCCGGCTTCATCGCCGCCCACTGGCTGGCGAAGCCGACGAGCCGCTCCACGGCGCCGGTGGCCACCGCCTTCTGCGCCTGGGCCAACGTCGAGATATATTCCACCGCTAGGCGCTGGTTCTGGATCTCGCGCGGCGGCGGGGGGAACAGGTTGCGCTTGAGGCCGATCTCGAACGCCCGGTCGACGCAGGGCTCCAGCTGGTTGTTGTAGATGTTCTCCAGCACCGGCCCGAGCGCCAACAGCTTCTCTTCCTTGCGCTCGGCGATTTCCATCTGGTTGCGCGGCTGGATGCCCTCCATGTTGGACAGCATCAGGAACAGGTCGGCATAGAAGCCGGTGGAGATGCGCTGCCGCGTCTCGGCGATGTCCTGCAACAGCGGCCCGATCTGCGGCGACGCCTCCATCACCGGCCTGAGCCCCTTCCCCGTCGGGTCGTCGACGAAGGTGATGGCGCCGGGCAGCAGCGACATCGGGTTGCCGTTCAAACTCGTCGGCCCCTGCAGCGGCGGCCGCGCCAATTTTGCGATCACCTCCAGCTTGTCGCGCACCATGGCCTGCAACGACTTCACGTCGCCGATGGTGTCCATGCCGGGCGACTGCGCGTAAGCGTCGTCGCCGCAGATCAGCCACGGCGGGCAGATGATCGGGTTGCTGTCGAAACCGCTTTCCTCCAAGAGGCCATCACCGGAGTTGCCATTGGCCTCCCAGTAATTGGAGAGGAACGGCTTGTTGCGCTTGTCGATCTTGCCGCTGTCGCGATTCTGGCGCGGCTCGATGGCGTGCCAGATGTCGAAGGTCTGGTCGTAGCGGCCAGCGTCATAGGCCGAGCGGATGGATGACGAGATGGTGTCGAGCCCGAACCGCCGCACGATCTTCTCCACCGACCAGCGCAGCATGCGGTAGAGCGTCGTCGCCCGGCCCTCGGCGTCCCGCGCGATCCAGAAGCGGCCGTGCAGCAGCTGGATCATGTGCAGCGGGTCGTCGCCGCCCTCGATCAATATGCCGCAGGACTGGCCGAACAGGCCGATGTCGCCATAGCCCTCGTGGAAGGCGGGATAGACGTTGGAGCGCTGGAACATCCGCCGCTCGATCGCCTCCACCTCGTCCACCCACAGCTTCACCGGGCCCCACTCTCGCAGCTCCGGATCGACGGTGGCAAAGCGGAACCAGGGGCGCGCCGGCGACGTCAGCCCCGAGTGCATGCCGGAGGCCAGCGTCCGCCAGGCGAAGGTGCCGGAGGGGTCGAGAATGCGCTTGCGCGAAATCGCCCGCTCGTCGGTGGCTTCGAGGCGCAGTCGATGCGGCGCCACGAAATCGGCAAGGCCGTTCCAGGTGGCCTCCCACGGCTGGCGAACCCGCTTCAGCTCCTCGGCCCGGCGGCGGTGATACTGGACCTGCGTTTCATTGGCGCGCGCTTCCATCACACCCCCAGAAGGACTGACTTTTGCGTGGTCGCATCCTGCAACACGCCGTTGGCACTGGTGAGAATGGTGGAGCCCCCGGCCCTCAGCCGGTCGGTCGCCCGCCGCGCCGCCGCCGTCTGAATGGCGCCGTTATCCGGCTCCTGGGCCTGCGCCGAGGTCTTGTATTGCTCCACCTTGGGAGTGGACGAGGAAAGGCACATGGATCATAGCCCCGCATGTGGATCGTATCCTTCGTCCATACGGCGGGTGGGGTTTCCGGGCTGCGGTTGGCGGGTCGGCGGTGGCGCCTCGGAGGCATTTGCGATAGGCAGGGCGCCAATCATCGAGGAGCGAACCATGCTGGTCAGATCGGCGCGCATCATGCGCGACCACTATGTTCTCTATCTGCTGCTGGCGCTGCTGATCGTCGGCTGGGAGGCGCTGATCGGCCTCGAGCTGTTCGCCGAGCCGGGGCACGTCGGCGAGATCGTCGCCTGCCTCTATCTTTCCACCGGCCTGCCGTTTCTGGTGCTGCGCGGCATGCCGCTCAGCAGCGCCGCCGGCTTCACCGCGCCCGGCTCGATGGCCGCCGGCTTCAAGGTGGTGCTGATCGCCGTTCTCCTCACTTCGGTCATGCTCTACGCCACCTACCGCACCACGGCGCTGATGGTCTTCGGCATGTATCCGTCGCTGGCCGAACTGCTGATCGTCGCCGGCCTGCTGGTGCTCACCCTGCCGCTGATCGTCACCCTCCTGGGCAGCTGGATTCCCGCAGGCATCGCCGGCAAGGGCGCCGGCCTGCACCGGGCGCTGCTGCGCGGCGTCATGTCGCTGCACACCGTCTACTGGCGTCTGGTGCTGGCGCTGGCCGCCGCCTTTGTCGTCTGGTGTCTCATCGTCCTCGCCCACCTCGCCGCCTTCGGGTGGCCGCCGATGCTGATGACGCAGGGCGGCGCCCTCGCCCCCATCGGCCTCGCCGCCGGCTACCTGATCGCCCTCGTCGGCCTCGCCCTGCTCACCTACGTCAACGTGGTGGTCTGCGTCTGTTACGCCCGGGCAGAGAACATCGATCTCGACAGGCCGCCGGAGGGAACAGGGGCGGCGTGACCGGCGAATTGCCAATATCGGGCTTACCGAACAAAGGCAGCCTGATATGTCCCCCTCGCTCCACCTTCCTGAGGTCCTCGCCTGCGCAAGGATGACGGCGTGATATAAGCGGGAGCCAGAGCGAGATGCGTTGCGCTATCCAGCTGTTTTCATTTATATAAATCTGTCATCCTTGCGCAGGCGAGGATCTCGGGCAGAATGAACTCCCGGCCGATATCACGCTCCAAGAACCAGGGCAGCCTGATCCATGACTGACAAGAAATGGCCGAGCTTCATCACCAGGGATCTCGGCGACAGCCCTGAGGACGACGCGGAGATGACGCGTCGCTGGCAGGTCTACGACCGCGAGATGAAAGCGCTGATCGCCGCCGGCGGCGCCCATCAGGACGATGACGGTTGGTGGGTGGAAACGGCGACCGGCGAGCTGATCGGCCCGGATCCTGAGATCGAGCGGCCACTGACATCCGAGGAACTGGCGAAGGCCGTTCCTCTCGCTGTGGCGCTGCCCGATCTGGCCGAAGCCATCAAACGCGGACGCGGCCGGCCGAAGACCGACAAGGCCAAGGAGGCCGTCACCCTGCGCCTGTCGCCGGAGACGGTTGCCCATTTCAAGGCCATCGGCGGCGCCAACTGGCGCGCCCGCATGAGCGAGGCGCTGGAAAGGAAAAGCCGCGCCTCCTGAGGCCGTCACAACCCCGCGTGCGGATCGTATCTCTCCTCCACGCCCCGCCTCACACTCCCGCCCTGTCCCGCCACCCGCTTGACCACCGGCTCGGCAAACGTCAGCGCCAGCGCGTCGGCCCGGTTCGGTGACGGAATCCCCCGCGCCTTCATGTCGGCCTTGCTTTCCAGCTGGATCTTGCCGTCGAGCCGGGGCACGGTTTCCGGGCCGATCAGGTCGTCGAAGAGGCCCTGATCGTCGGGGTCGATGGCGCCGCCGTCCTTCAGCCAGCGCTTGACGAGGCCCCACATCTCCGCCCGTTTGTTGAGGTAGCCGGGGTCGATCGGCTTGCCGGCGAACCAGACCAGCCGCCAGTTCCGCCCCATCGTCCGCCCGGCGCTGACGATGCCGGTGCCATAGCCGGCGTCGACGAACACGGCGTCCGCGCCCTCCTCGTCCTCGAAGCGGGCGATCAGGTTGGCCACCTCCACGTCGTTGTCGTTCCTCGGCAGGCTCAAGAGGCTCTTCACCGTCAGCCCCTGCCGCAGCACGATCTCCACCTTGTCGACGCCGGTCCAGGCCGGGTCGACGCCGATGATCTTGGGCGCGAAACCATATTGCTCGGGGCGAAGGTGCCGCGCCCGCGCCGCCTCCACATCCGCCTCGCCAATGAACTGCATCGGCGATTGGCTGGGGAACTGGCCGCGCACGCGGTATTTCGCCACGTCGCTGTCCTCGCCGCCGGCATCGTCGACGATCGATTGCAGATAGGCCTTGTTGGTGCCCTCGACGGAGCGGCTGTCGATGTGGCGGGTGATCCAGCGGTGGCGATAGCGGCGGAAGCATTCGCGGAAGCGGCCGCCGTTGCGCGTCGGGTTGCCGAAGGCCACCCAGATGATCACCGTCCCCTCGTCGGTCAGCGCGCCCTCGGCCACCTCCCACACCTTGTCGGCGATGGCCGACGCTTCGTCGAACAGCAGCAGGATGATGCGGCCCTGGTTGTGCAGCCCGGCGAAGGCCTCGGTGTTCTCGGCCGACCAGGTGACGAAATCGAGCCGCCAGCTGTCGGCCCGCTTGCTGTCGCGGCTGCGGATCGACTGCGCCTGCGTGTCGAACCAGTGCGCCGTCACCGAGCGGCGGAACCACAGGCCCACCTCCGGCGCCGTCTTGGTCTGCATCTGCGAGCGGGTGTTGGCGGTGACCACGATCTTGCAATCTGCCCAGCAGGACATCGCCCAGTTGCTGAGCATCCCCATCTCGGCCGACTTGCCGATGCCGTGCCCCGAGGCGACGGCGATCCTGAGCGGCGTGAAGCGCTTGGCGGGATCGGCGAGATGATCGCGTATCTCCCGGTTGATCTGCCGCTGCCACGCGCGCGGGCCGGTGTGCGCGGCCAGATCGCCCTCGCCCCAGTCGTAGGCGGCAATCGACCAGCGATCAGGGTCATGCCGACACTCGGCGGCAAGCCGAATGAGGTCCTCGTTGGGATCGGGACGGGCGGTCATCGAGAAGCCCTCCGAAGCCCGCGCGCAGTTGTGACACGACCACCTAACCGATTGCCGCATATATCAAAACTGTCATCCTTGCGCAGGCGAGGACCTCGGGCAGAATGAAACGCGCCGCCGATATAGGGCTCCAAGAACCGACGCAGCCCGATATCACCCCCTCGCTCTACCGTCCTGAGATCCACCTTGCATTCGCTCGCGAATGCAAGACCGCCTTCGCAAGGATGACAGCGTGATAGGAGCGGGAGATAGCTGGAATGCTCGGAGTGCCGGTTTGAGATGGCATGCGCAATAAGCGTCGCCAAATCACGGCGCGATAGCGAAGGGAACCCACCTAACCGATTGTAAAACCTAAATATAACACTGTCATCCTTGCGAAAGCGAGGACCTCGGGCAGAAGGAACCAAGCGGCCGATATCACGCTCCATGAACCGGGGGAGACTGATATCCGCCTCTCGCTCTACCTTCCTGAGGTCCTCGCCTTCGCAAGGATGACAGATTGATAGGAGCGGGAGATAGCTGGAATGCGCGGAGTGCAAACTCGAAGCGGAACGGTGCAGCAGCGCCGCAGCATCACAGCCCGACGGCGTAGTGCGCCCACCTAACCGACTGTAAAACCTATATATAATGCTGTCATCCTTGCGCAGCCTCCTTGAATTCGCGCGCGAATTCAAGGGTGTACCTCGGGCAGGACAAAGCTCCCGGCCAATATCACGCTCCACGAACCTACCCATCTCCCTCCTCCGCCAACCGCTTCCGCGCCCGCATCAACCTCTCCCCCAAACCCTCCAGCCCCTTCACCCGCACCGTCTCCTCGAACGCCTTCACCCCGATGTGCTTGCCGATCAGCTCCAGCCGTTTCAGCCGATCGCTCAGCCTTATCTTCTTCACGAACCCCACCTGCTCCCTGGCGTTGCCGCGCCCCTCGAAGCGCTCTTCGATCTCCACGCCCTGCACCAGCCCCTGCCGCCATACCTCCGGCCACTCGGCCACTGGCTTCAGCCGGCCCTCGGCGTCGTAGAGGTCGGCGATATCCGCCGTCGCCTCGTCCACCAGGCGCGCCAGCAGCCAGCCGGCATCCACTTTCCCCTTGCGCGGCACGGATCACTCCTCGTCTCTGTCGCCGGCCACCCTACCCGCCTCCGGTTTGCCTCCCTCCACACCCAGCACCAGCTTGTAGCCGCGCTGATAGCCGGCCGCCTCGATGCGCACGCCCGAGCCCTCGATGCGCTTTCGGAGCAAACACAGCTGCGTCTTGAAATACTTGCGCGCCGTCTCGTATTCCGGCCCGCCGTCGAAATCGTCGGCATACATCTCGCCGATGATCGCCTCGCCGGTCACCGGCTTGCCCTTACCGGCCCAGACGCGGGAGAGGATCGCCTCCTGCTGCGGCGGCAGCTCGTAGGCGCGGGCGATCAGGTTGGGCGACAGCACCGGCGCCAGCCCGCCGCAGCACGGGCAGGCAACGCCCGTTTCCGCCTGCGGCACCGCAACCGCCTCGGCCACAGCTTCAGCCGCAACGAACCCACCAATCGGCGCCCCCAGGCGGATGTTCTCGATGCGGTCGTCCAGCGTGTCGCCGTTGATCGGCAACAGCACCCGGTCGGTGCCGCCGAAGTGCCAGTTCCACACGAGGTAGCGGCGCATGTAGCGCGTGACAGTCGCCCGGCTGCCGAGCTGGATGGTCCAGATCGGGCCGGCGTCCAGCTTCTTGCGATAGAACTCGCCGCCCGCCTCCGGCCGCCGCCGCCCGGTCAGCTCACGCCAGTAGAGCCGGCCGTCGTCGCGATAATCGAACAGCGCCCGCACCTCGCCGCGGCTCATCTGCGCCGCCGAGAACCAGGTGTCGGGCTGGCCCTCGAGGGCGCGGTCGGCCACCGTCTCGGGCCGCCCCTTCCAGCGCGGCGGCACCTCGGCCGAGGCCAACCCCGGCAAGCGATGCGCCGGCCGGCGCCCAGTGCCGGTGCCCGCTGGCGCCGGATCGCCATCCGCCGCTTCGCCATCTGCCCCCAGCCTTGCGCCTTCGCCCGAACCCGGACGCGCCGCGCCCCGCGCCTGCAGAACCTGCGTGAGGTCGACGCCGCCGGCAGCGGCAATCCGCCCCAGCGCCCGGTTCAAGGGCTGGCTCACATGCTCCATCCCCCGCCCGCTGCAATACGGCCGACCGCCGTCCCGCTCGCGCTCATCCGCCCGCCCGGAGGCGCGCCTGTTCATCATGTCATCTGCCATGCCGGCTCTCCCTATGTGGAGCCGACAGGCGCGTCGTGGGGCAAGGGAAAGGATGCCGGCGAAATGTTAACGCCGGAAGGGAGGGGGAAGGGGCGGGTTTTCCGGGCTCTCCACCGCTCCGCAGACGCCGGCCAGCCAAGGCGTTAATCGCCGTGGCGGAGTTGTGGCAGCAAAGACCGACCATCAAGCCGTCATCACGCTCCCCCGCATCCCGTCTCCGCCGTCTCCCCCTTCACGCGAATATAAGAAAGGGGCTGTTGGGACGGAGATTCATTGCGAGAGAGCGCAATAAAATGACTCAGATTCCATAATCAAGAAGAGAGAGGGATTGAGACGGGACGGAACGGGCAACAACGCGGACACACATCAAAACACGTGGAGTCTCAACGAGAAGAAAGAAGCGAGAGACCGCCCTCGCCGCGACACCATATCTATCGCTTTGAGGAAAGGCGGTGGACGCAACGAACGGAAAAGCGGGAGGGTGCCAGGGAACACCGTTCAGCAACAAAGCCGGCCCGTTGAGATATACGTGGGAGTGCGCTAATGATGATCTAAAGGCGTGTGAGGTCGCGGGGTAGCACCACCCTCATCGTCAAAGGAAAGCTCGCCTCGGCGGGCTTTTTTGCTTCGGGGCAAACCTGCTGGACCTTCCTAAAGTCTCGGCGGAGCGGCTACGCCACCCTTACCCAGAACCGCCGATGGCAGCCCGCAGCCTCGCTTCAAGGTCGACTTTTTTGCCTGGCGTCGTCTCGCACTCCCACACCACGACAATGCTCCAGCCCAAGGCCGCTAGCGCGGCGCCCACCTCCTGATCCCGCGCGACATTTCGCTCCAATTTCGGAACCCAAAAATCTTGGCGTGTTTTCGGCATGCGAGATCGCCAGCAGGCTGGATCGCCATGTTGGTGCCAGAAACAGCCGTGCACGAAGACGACCGTGTTGTGTCTGGGAAGAACGATGTCCGGACAGCCCGGCAGATCGCGGCGGTGCAACCGGAAACGAAACCCCATAGCATGCAAAAGTCGCCTGACGGCCATTTCTGGCTTGGTGCCCTTCGAGCGGACAAGAGACATTTGCCGGCTTCGGTCGGGGTCGGTCACGGCGACGAAGGCGTTCCTTCCTCGCCTTTCTCGTCGTCCTCTACCGCGTTCGCAGCGATCATCGGATCCTGCGAAAACGAATCCATGAAAGCCTTGATGAGCGTATCACGGTTGTCGAAAGGCGGATTTTCCTGGAAATGCGTGGCGACGTCTCTAAGGATTTTCTCGGCCGGTCGTGAGTCCTCAAGCTTGTCAAGCATAGCCCACTTCCGGCCAGGATGAATCACGTCCCACGGACTGCGGGCATTGTTTCGGCCGTCTGTATCGCCGTGCTTGGATATGCCCCAGCATATCTTGGTTTCCGCGTTCCAAACCGGCTTGAACATCGTGATCAAATGCGCTTCGGCGAACATCTGGGCGTTCGACGCGGTCACCAATCGGCGGCACTCAAAATCTTCGATTCTGAGCGGATTGGGGAGATTATGATCGAGGGCGTAGGCGGAAACAGTCCTGATCATCTTCCGATGATCTGACAACCGTCCGTAGAGCTTTTCACCCTGATCCCTCGGGCGCTTGGCCATCGTAGTTTGGGGATCGGCCTTTCCAACATAGATTGGCGTTTCGCTTCCGGAGATGGGCGCGTAGAGTGGATGAGTCCCCACGTAATAAATCGCGTACACACCGGCGCCATAGCTTCTCTGAACAAGATCCAGGGGGACCCGCTGCTGCGAGATCAGGGCCGCTGCGACCAAATTTCCGGCGGTGCGCTGATCCGCGGGATCAAACCAAACCTTTGGCTCAAGAATAGGGTCAAGGGTCGCAGCGAACTTCTCCATGTCTTCGAGAAGAGCGAAAAACTCTCGGCGGACCCTGGTGCTCATGACTGTCGTGAGAGACGGTCCGAGGGAGCCGAGTTCGTTGGCGGCGTCACGCATCAGACCGATCAGTTCTTGGTATCGATGCGGCCGCTTTACCATCCTAAATAACCCCGACGACCGCCCTCATCGCTTTCGCAACGGCCTCGGCCAACTGCACGGGGACGGCATTGCCCAACTGGCGCATGTTCTCCGACCAAGACCCGACGAACTCGTAATCGTCGGGCAGGCCTTGCAAGCGCGCTGCTTCTCTCACCGTATAGTATCTGATTCTACCGTCGGGCAACGAGAGGGTGTTTTCGCCACCCGGTACACCGTGAACACCGGCCTTCAAAGCCTTGCTTGGATAGTCGAGCGGGCTACCGGTATGCCCAGGATAGGAACGCGCGCCGGGCTGCGGATCGTGGTTCAAAATACCGGGCGTCCCAGGCTCTCCAAGTCCGGCGATGGCGTCGCGTATCGTTCTCCATGGCAACTCGCCCGGCTTGACGCCAGCTCGCTCAAGACGATGCAGTGTTCCAACGTCGGTCGTCATTGGTCCGGAGGCAGGACGCCTGACGCCATGACGGCGCCAATAGTCGCCACTCACCCACTGATCCCAAAGCAAAGCTTCGCGAGAGTGGGTGGGAATGAGAACCGGCGGTTCAAGCTCGATATTCTTGTGAACACCAAGCACCAGGACACGGAACCTCTTCTGGGCCGCGCCAAAATCGGCGGCGTTGACCTGCTGAAAACGAACCCGATAGGTCGCAGTCCGCTTCAGAGCCCTGAGCCGTTCCAAGTGTTCTTGGCTGCCCTCTCCATCGAGACGCACGACGTGGGGCATCGACAGCGATAGAAGAATCCATTCGAGATAATCGGAGAACGCCGCTCGGGCTAGCCCACGAACATTCTCGAACACAAAGCCCCGCGGCTTCGCCTCGCGAACCGCGCGCACTGCCTCGGGCCACATGTCGCGGTGATCGTCGTGGCCGCGATGTTTCCCACCGATGGAAAACGGCTGACACGGCGGACCGCCCGCCACAAGAGCGAGACCATTGTACTGGGTCCAGTCGATTTCCCTAACGTCACGCTGCTCGATTGGCCAATGCTCGACGAAATCGACGCCGCGCCCCTTGTTATGAGCCACGTTGCCAACGGCATGACGATCCCACTCGATCATTCGCTGAGGCTGGAACCCAGCCCTGGACAGGCCCATCGCCAGACCACCGCATCCGGTGAAAAGCTCTACACAGCGCATCGTTCTCTCCCGCCAACGACACGAATTCACGCAAACTCCGGTCCTGGCAACCGCGGCGACGGTTTGATCTGTGGATTACCACTCAGAATCAAATCGTCATCGTAATGATCATAACCCGGGCCGATAGTTCGCACAATGTTCCTGGGTATTAACGCGTATTCAATCACCTCCGCCCCACCATCACCGCCGCCACCGCATACACCGCCACCACGCTCAGCCACACAGCGCCCGGCCACGTCCCCCGCACCACGGCGTAGAAGCTCGAAAACCCCAGCGGGGCGGCGATGGATGCCAGGCTCAGCGCGGACGCCAATACCCCCTGGAACTGGCCTTGCTGGCTTTCGCTCACTTCGCGCGTTGCCATGGCTTGCAGGGTGGGCACGCCGATGCCGCCGAGGGCGAACAGCGGCATGAGGACGAAGACGATCCAGCCTTGGGTGGCGAAGGCCATGGCGATCAGCGCGAGGCACGTGCCCGTGAGGCCGGTGAGGATGGCGGCGCGCTCGCCGAGCAGCTTTGCCGCTGGCCCAGGCAGGACGGCTTGCGCCAGCGTCTGGCAGACGCCGAAGGCGCCAAGCGACAGGCCGATCATCATGCCGCTCCAGCCGAAGGCGTCGCGCCCCCACAGCGCCCAGGATGTGCCATAGGCCTCGCCGGTGGCCGACAGCAGGAAGAAGATGACGATCAGCGGCCACAGGGATTTCACCTGGAACACCCAGGCCAGCGGCTTCAGCGGGTTGAGCGCGGCGAGGTCGAGCCTCTGGTGCGAGGGTTCGCGGGATTCCGGCAGGATGAACAGCGCAATCATGAGGTTGATCCCGTTCAGCACGGCGGCGGCGATGAACGGCAGGCGGAGCCAGTGGTCGCCCAGCGTGCCGCCCAGCACCGGCCCGACGATGAAGCCGATGCCGAACATGGCGTTCATCAGGCCGAAGCGGCGGGCGCGCTGGTCCTCCTCGGTGATGTCGGTGATGTAGGCGGTGGCCACCGACACGTTGGCCGAGGTCAGCCCGGCGATCGCCCGTCCGATGAGCAGCAGCCAAAGGCTGCCCGCGACGGCGAGCAGCAGGTAGTTGATGGCAGCGCCCAGAAGCGAGATCAGCAGCACCGGCCGCCGGCCGATCCGGTCGGAAAGCGCGCCCAGCACCGGCGCGAAGACGAACTGCACCGCCGCGTAGAGCGCGGTCATGATGCCGATGTAAGGGGCGACGTTGCCGGCGTGGGTCACCTCAGTGAGGAGGGCCGGCAAGATGGGGAAGATGAGGCCGATGCCGACGGCGTCGAGCACGATGGCCGCGTAGATGACGATGAGAGGTTTGTTCATGGCGGATGATCCATGGCGATGCCGCTGGTGGCGGCAGCCCAAGCACAAGGCGCCAGACGCAAGGATGCGCATGGCGAACGGATGAAGCCTGATCGGGTCAGGCGGTTATGTTGGAAAATCGCTGGTCGATCCGCTTCGGAAGAAACGGAGCGCTTGTGCCTGATCGCCTGGACGGGAAGTCGTCCACCTGTTTACTCCGCCAACGGGCGGATCAAGGGAAGCGATCGCTTTTCGCGATGGGAAGGAAATACGCCAAGGCGCGAGCGGAGGCAAGATGGGGGTGAGACACTGATACAGGGGGCTGTGGGACAGGGGAGACCGATAGGGGCGCCCTATAGTTCCCTCTCGCCTCTTTCGGCCTGAGGTCCTCGCCTGCGCAAGGATGACAATTTATATAGTAGGAACAGTGGGATAAGCCGCTTGCGGGCTCTCCGAGAGCAGAGCATTCCTTGATGGAGAGCGCAACCTCCCGCACCCGCGCGAAACGCCGTATCCAATTGTTTCATATATCAATTTCCTGTCATCCCCGCGAAGGCGGGGACCTCAGGACGAGAAGGTGAATCGGCCGATATCAAGCTCCATGAAGCAAGGGGAGCCCTATAGTTCCCTTTCGCCTCTTTCTGCCTGAGATCCTCGCTTTCGCCAGGATGACGGTCTGATGGGGCGGGAGCTTCGCTTCGCAGCGCGAGATGGAAGGCGAGGCGCAGAAATCCCTTTTATATCAATCAACTGTCATCCTTGCGAAAGCGAGGACCTCAGGAAGGTAGAGCTCCCCGGCCGATATCGGGCTCCGTGAAGCAAGGGTGCCCTATAGTTCCCCCTCGCCCTTTCCTGCCCGAGGTCCACCTTGCATTCGCGTGCGAATGCAAGCGGCCTGCGCAAGGATGACAATTTATATAGAGGGAACAGTGGGATAAGCCGCCTGCGAGCTCCCCAACCGCACCGTATTCCCCGATGGAAGGCGCCCCCCGCACCCGCGCGAAACGCCGTATCCATTTGTTTTATATATCAATCTCCCGTCATCCTGGCGAAGGCGCTAGCACTCGCGGGCGAATGCAAGGTGGACCTCAGGACGAGAAGGTGCATCGGCCGATATCGGGCTCCATGAATGCGCTCGGCACCCACTCAAGCGCGAGGCAAAAAGATCCTCAGCTTTGCCATCGCCCAATAACCTGCACCGATAACGACGGATATGAATGGAACGATACCGTAGTCGCGGGCCAAAATCCGGGAGTTGGCATACAAAGACTTGTACCGATCACTGCCATCCCCGCCATGTCTCATGACATATAGTTCAAACAAGCAACAGATGGAGAAGCCAATCAACGCCATTGCTATGGATGCCGCCTTGGCATTCTTTCCCTCACAGGCACCGACAATCATTGTCGAGATCGAAATGGGAGCCATGGGAAGTGCGCACAGGAACAAGGCCGACCATGTGAAGGCGTATAGCGTGAGTGACGTGGGAACCTCGCATGCACTCGGCTTCAAGAGAGAGACATCACACAGCAGCGATGACACGGAGACCATGTATTCGGAGTATGGAAGGAACGCCAACAAGACGAGATAGAGCGCGCCATAAATGACGGCATGGATGACACCCAGAAATACAAGCGCACCATTCTCGCCATCGCGAATAAAGGCATACCCCAAAACAGACAGAACGATCCATGATATATAGAGGTATGGGAAGGAGGCGCAAACGATGGCTATCGAAGCGGCCACCATAACCGCATAGATCATTGCTCTATACATCATCGCGCCTAAGCTCGATTCATTCGGGGTCGGAAGGCTTGCATGGCGCGATCGGATCCGCAAGCGACCTGAAATGACGGCTGGTCATCCATCGGACCTTGCGAACCATGCCGGTCTCACCCATCCCCTACCCCACCGCCGCGCGCTCTTTCGCCAGCATCTTCGCCAGCACCGAGTTGCTCACGGGGGCGGAGAACAGGTAGCCCTGGCCGATGTCGCAGCCCAGCGCCTCCAGGGCGTCGCGCTGTTCGGGCAGTTCCACGCCCTCGGCCACCGTTTTCAGGCCGAGGCCGCGGGCCAGCACCACGACCGATTGCAGGATGACCATGGCGTCGGGGTCGGCGGGCACGCCGTCGACGAAGCTCTTGTCGATCTTCAGCACGGTGAAGGGGAAGCGGTGCAGGTAGCCCAGCGACGCGTAGCCGGTGCCGTAGTCGTCGAGCGCCAGCGCGATGCCGCGGGCGCGCAGCCGGTCGAAGGCGTCGCTCACCGTGGGGTCGGCGCCGACGAAGGCGGATTCGGTCACCTCCAGCTCGAAGCGGCTGGCCGGCAGGCCGGAATACTCCAGCGCGGCCACCGCCATGGCCGGCACGTCGCCCGACTTGAGGTCGAGCACCGACACGTTCACCGCCACCGGAATGGGCCGCGCCCAGGCCACGGCGTCGAGAGCCGCGCGCTTCATCATCCAGCCGGTCAGCTGGTGGATGAGGCCGGTTTCCTCGGCGATGGGAATGAACACGTTGGGCGGCACGTTGCCCAGACTCGGGTGGCGCCAGCGCATCAGGGCCTCGGCGCTCACCACCTCGCCGGTGGCAAGGTCGAATTGCGGCTGGTAGGCCACGTGGATCTCGCCCCGGTCGAGCGCGGCGGCCAGCTCGCTCTCCAGCATCAGCCGGCGCATCAGCTTCGCCTCCATCGCCGCCTCGAAATGGGCGATGCGGCGGCGGCCCTGCTTCTGCGCGACGTTGAGCGCCAGGTCGGCCCGGCGCATCAGCACGTTGAGGTCGTGGCAGTCCCACTCGGCGCCGGCCACGCCGAAGCTGGCGCCCACGGTCACCCGGTGGCCGCCGACGGTGAACGGCGTCGCAAAATCGGCCAGCAACGCGGCGGCCAGTTCGCCGGCCGCGTCCAGCCCCTCGGGGCAGTAGACGGCGAACTCGTCGCCGCCCATGCGCGCCAGCGTGCCAGAGCCACCCACCCGCGCCGCCGCCCGCCGCGCCACCTCCACCAGCAGCTGGTCGCCGGTCTTGTGGCCCAGGCTGTCGTTGACGATCTTGAACTGGTCGAGGTCGAAATAGATCAGCGCCCCGCCCGCCCCGGAGGCGGCTTCGGCGAGGCCGGCGCGGTTGGCAAGGCCGGTCAGCTCGTCGTGCAGGGCCATGTGCCGCAGCCGGTCGGCCGCCCGCTGGCGCGCCGTCACGTCGCGCAGCGCCACCGACACGCACATGCGGTTGACGCCCTGCCGGAAGGCGCCACCCTCCAGCGGAAAGGCCACGACGGAATACTCCAGCACCCGCCGCTCGACCTCCACGATGTCGGTCGCGCTGGCCCGGCTGCCGTCGGCCCGGCGCACCGCCGCCACCACGGCCGGCAGCGGCGCCGGCAGGTCCGCCACCGTCCTGGGGCTCGCTTCGCCCAGGCCCAGAAGGCGCACCGCCTCGCCGTTGATGCGCGTGAGACCGTCGCGCTCGTCGATCAGGATGATGCCGTCGAAGCCGTCGTCGATCACCCGCTCCAGGAAGCGGCGGGTGTTGACGGTCTCGCGCCGCGCCACGGTCAGCATGGCGCAGCGCAGGCCATACTCGCGGAAGAGAACCAGCGCCATCAGCCCGCCCGCCGCCATGAGCGGCATCGCCGTTTCCAGCACCGTCGCGTCCAGCACCTGCAGCGCCACGGCCGCCGCCTCGGTCAGAATGGCAAGGGCGAACAGCGCCGCCAGCGCCCGCCGAGCCGGCAGCAGCGACAGGCCGAGGGCCAGCGCCATCAGCGGCAGGGCGAAGGGCAGCGCCGGCAGGCGGCTGAGGTTGCGCCCCTGGATCAGCGTTTCCGAGGCCATGGCCACCACGTCGGCGCCGGCCACCATGCCCCAGCGCGGCACCAGCAGGAAGTCGTGCAGCTCCAGCGCCCGCGCGCCCACCAGCGCCGTCTTGCCGGCGATCGCCCCGGCCGTCACGCTGCCGTCGAGCACGTCGGACGCCGACACGTGCGGCAGAGCGTGAAGATCGATGGAATAGTCGATGGCGATCGGGCCCGTCCCCTGCGGCGCCCCGGCGATCAGCGCCGGCAGGGCGTCGAGCCGCTCGCCGTCAATCGTCATGTCCGCCGGAAAGCGCCGAACCCGGCCGTCCGCGTCCACCGGCACGTTGACCAGCGCCGGCCAGCCTTCGGCGGCCAACAGGTCGATCGGCCGGTTCAGCACGGTTTCGGGATCGCCCGACGCCTTGTTCTGGCGGAAGGCGGCCAGGAACACCGGCACCTCCGCCCCGCCGATCGCCTTGGCGAAGGCGGCGTCGGAGGCGGGGTTGGAGCGGGCGCTGAAGTCGATGTCGAAGGCGATCTGCCGGGCGCCCAGGTCTTGCAGCCGCTCGACGAGGCGGGCGTGGATCGTCCGGTCCCACGGCCACACGCCGATGGCGTCGAGGCTCTTGGCGTCGATGTCCACCATCACCAGCGACTGGCTGGGCGCGCGCGTGCCGAAGCCGAAGCGCAGGTCGGTCAACCGGTCGTCGAGCCGGCCAAGCCAGCCCATCAGGCCGGCCACGGCCAGCACCGCCGCCACCAGCGCCGCCCGGATCGTCACCTCGGCGATGCGCGCCAGCGGAACGGCGCCGAGCCGCGCCGCCCCCCAGGCAATCGCCGTGTCGATCCGGCTCACCGTCACTTCGATTTACCACCCGCGTTGCTGTTGCCGGAGTTGCCCGCGCCGTTCGAATTGCCGCCGGCATTGTTGCTGCCGGAGTTGCCGCTGGAATGGCTGCTGGAGTTGCCGTTGCCGCCCGAGTTGCTGTTGCTCGAGTTGCTGTTGCCCGAGTTGCCGTTGCCGTTGCCGCCCGCGTTGCCGCCGGCCTTGCTGTTCTCCGATTTGCCGGCGCCATTGGCGTTGCCGCCGGCCCGGCTGGTCACCGTCTTGCCGGCCCCGTTGACGGATTCGGTCAGCGTGCCGTCGGCCGCCCGCGTCACCACCTTGCCCTTGAAGGGCTCCGGCGTGTCCAGCGTGCCCGCGCCGGAGAGCTGCAGCGGCGTCTCCGGGCCGGCCGTGGCCACCTGCCCGGCCGTCACCTCGGCTTCCAGCCGGTTGCGGGTGTCGATCACCGCCACGCGGCCGCGCTGCACGGTGGTTTCCGAGTATCCCTGGAAGGTGGACACGGTGAACACCGTGCCCTTCACCACCGCCGCCATGTAGGGCGTCGCCACGGCCAGGCGGATGCGCCGCTTGGGGTCGACCTCCACCGCCGTGCTGCCGGCGGTCTGGATCACGTCGGTGAACGTGCCGTTCATGCGCTCGGCAACCTGCACCCGGCTGTTGGGCGAAATGGTCACCGTCACGCCCTTGCGCGTCAGCGTCAGCGTACCCGAGCCGAGCGTCTTCACCGTGCCGCCCACGGCAATGGTCTCGGCCGGCTTGACCTGCACCCACGAGGTGCCCTCAAGCCGGAAGGCCTTGCCGGCCGCGCTGGCAACCTGCCAGTCCTCGGCCAGGGCCGGCAAAGCCAGCGCCACGCCACCCAGAAGCGCCATAGCGCCGATCGCCCCGCCCCAACGCATGGTTACCTCACTGTTTCTCTTTGCGTAGCACCATCCCCCCTTTGCCTTGCCCCCCAGTTAACAAAAACAATCAAATCGCCCGCCAAACCGGCATTTTCCCAGCAAACCAAAGGCTAAGGAGCCGGCAACCCACGATCGAGAAAGGGGAAGAGCGCAATGGAAACCGCCGCCCGATATATCCCTCGCACCCCTTCCGGCCCGAGATCCACCTTGCATCCGTGTGCGAATGCAAGAGGCCTTCGCAGAGGAGGACAGCGTGATGGGAAGGGGAGCCTAATCCCGCAGCACGGCGACAGCGGACAACCGACACGCGATCAGCTAACCGTTTGTCATATATATAAATTTGTCATCCTGCGCGTGAGGCGCAGGACCTCAGGACGAGAAATTTCCTCCGCCCATATCACGCTCCATGAACAAGGCGCCCGATATCAACCCCTCGCCTCATCCTGCCCGAGGTCCTGCGCCTAAAGCGCAGGATGACGTTTTATATAGAGAATACAGCGGGATAACCCGGTTACGCAGCTCATCCACCACACCACATGCCATGGATGGAGGGCGAAACGCGCCAAGCGCTAGCGGAACACCTATCTCATTGTTTTATATATATTAACCGTCATCCTGCGCTTTAGGCGCAGGACCTCAGGAAGGTGGAGCTGAACGGCCCATATCACGCTCCATGAACGAAGGGCGCATGATAGCCCCCCTCGCCTCTTTTTGCCTGAGATCCTCTGCCTTCGCAGAGGAGGACAGCGTGATGGGAAGGGGAGCCTAATCCCGCAGTACGGCGACAGCGGACAACCGACACGCGATCAGCTAACCGTTTGTCATATATATAAATTTGTCATCCTGCGCGTGAGGCGCAGGACCTCAGGACGAGAAATTTCCTCCGCCCATATCACGCTCCATGAACAAGGCGCCCGATATCAACCCCTCGCCTCATCCTGCCCGAGGTCCTGCGCCTAAAGCGCAGGATGACGTTTTATATAGAGAATACAGCGGGATAACCCGGTTACGCAGCTCATCCACCACACCACATGCCATGGATGGAGGGCGAAACGCGCCAAGCGCTAGCGGAACACCTATCTCATTGTTTTATATATATTAACCGTCATCCTGCGCTTTAGGCGCAGGACCTCAGGAAGGTGGAGCTGATCGGCCGATATCACGCTCCATGAACGAAGGGCGCATGATAGCTCCCCCCTCGCCTCTTTTTGCCTGAGATCCTCTGCCTTCGCAGAGGAGGACAGCGTGATGGGAAGGGGAGCCTAATCCCGCAGCACGGCGACAGCGGACAACCGACACGCAATCATCTAACTGTTTGTCATATATATAAATTTGTCATCCTGCGCGAAGGCGCAGGACCTCAGGAAGGTGGAGCTGATCGGCCGATATCACGCTCCATGAACGAGGGCGCATGATAGCTCCCCCCTCCCGAACGCCGGAACCACGCCGGAAACGCAACCCATCTCCCCGTTTCATATCAATCGGCGGCAAGGGCGAGGCTCGCGGGAATGGCGTCGAATGCTTCCTCGACGCGGCGCGCCAGCAGCGCCCGGCCGCCGTGGCCGCGGATGCCCTCCGCGCCGGCGCCACGGCCGGCCACCCAGTTGCTGGCGCCGCAGCGCCAGGCGCCGAGCACGAGCTCCCCGAGCAGGCGCAGCCGGACGTCGTCGCGGCCGTCGATGCCGATCTTGTCGCCGAGCATGTCGATCAGCTGCCGCTGCGCCCGGAGCGAGGCAAGGTCCGAGTGGTCGTAGAGGAGGGAGCCGCCGGCATGGGCGACGATCCGCCGCGTCTCAAGAAAGCGGCTGTCCCAGTCCGGCTCCATCGCCCGGAGCGTCGCCAGAAGCGCCTGCCTCAGGAAGGCGAGCAGGTTCCCCTCCACGTCGCTGCCGCGAACCCTTTCGAGAAAAGCCTCCCAGAACTCGCCCTCGGAGGCGATGGCGACATCCTCCTTGGAAGGGAAGTAGCGGAAGAAGGTCTTCTTCGACACGTCGACGCGGTCGACCAGCTCGTCGAGCGTCGTCGCGGCGAAGCCCTTCTCCGCGAACAGCGCCAGGGCCGCGTCGACGAGCGCCCGCCGGGTGAGACGTTTCTTGCGCTCGCGGAGCGGTGGACGCCCACCGGCCGGAGCATTTGCGCCAGGTTCCATGCCCCATGGTTAGCATATCGCAGCCGAAGCGCAAACGCGCCTCGCTAGAAAATGTCACTGATTGACAAATTACATTTATTGTCTGATTTCTCTCCCCAACGCCATTTCGAAGGAGAGAGCCATGCCCGACCGCCCCGCCCCGGAGCAGACCGCCCCATCCACCGGCCTGCCCCATCGCGCAGCCCTGGCGCTGCTGCTGCTCGCCTCGACGCTGGCCGTGATGGCGGGGTCGGCCATCACGCCGGTCATGGACGTCATGCGCGGCGACCTTGGGGTCGACGGCACGGCGGCCGGCCTCATCCTCACCGCCCACGGGCTGGTCATTGCCCTCGTCAGCCCGCTGGCCGGCTGGATGATCGACCGCTGGGGCATCCGCCTGCCGCTGGCCGGCGGATTGCTGCTCTACGGCATCGCCGGCAGCGCCGGCATCATCACCGACAGCTACGCGCCGCTCATCGCCAGCCGGCTGGCGTTCGGCGTCGGGGCGGCCTTCGTCTTCACCGGCACCACGGTGGCCCTGCTGTCGCTCTATCGGGGGGCGATCCGCGACCGCGTCCTGGGCTGGCGCACCACGGCGACCAGCTTCGGCGGCGTGCTCTTTCCCGTCGTCGGCGGCGCCCTGGCCACCGCTTTCTCCTGGCACGCCACCTTCGGGCTCTACGTCGTGGGCCTGCCGCTGGGGCTGGCCGCGCTGGTCGCCATTCCCGACGCCGTCGACGAGGCGCGCGGGCGGCAGGCGGACGACGGCCTCGCCTCGCTGCTGCGGCCGGCCCTTGTCGGCGTCTACCTGCTGGTGCTGATCCAGGCCATCATGCTTTACGCGCTGGCGGTCTTCCTGCCGCTGCGCCTCGGCCAGCTCAACCTCACCACCCCCGTGCTGGTCTCGGTCTACATGGCCCTGATGGCGGCGACCTCCAGCATCGTCGGCGGCGGGTTCGGCTGGCTCGGCAGGCGCTTCTCGTACCTTGCCCTGCTGCGGCTGAGCGCCGTCGCCTGGGGCCTGTCGTTCCTGATCCTCGGCCTGTCGGAAAGCCTGCCCGTTCTCGCCGCCGGCTGCGCCATGCTCGGCATCGGCAACGCCCTCGCCTTCTCGACCACCTCGGTGCTGATCGACGAGCATGTGAAGGGGCCGCTTCTCGGCCGCGCCATGGCCGTCTTCAGCACCTGCATGTTTTCCGGCCAGTTCGTCTCGCCGCTTCTGCTCGGCCCGCTGATGGAGGCGACCTCGATCGCCACCGGCTATCTCGTGCTGTCCGCCGTCGCCGCCGCCATCCTGGCGGTGCTGTTCATCCCCCGCCACCATCGGTAATTGTCTCATCCGGATAAAAATCTGAACGCCCTCGGCAACTTTACCGCCGATTTTAACGTTTCATTCAGTCGGTTGCACTCAAAGGTCGTACAATTCAGCGGAGTTGTGTGCATGTCCTTGAGCCGCCTTCTGTCCATTTCGATCCTGTTCATCGCCCTCATCGCCTGCGCCATCGCCACCTCGGCGGCCCTGCGGCAGTACCGCGCCCTGGCCGAGGCCGAGCAGGGCGCCGTTCGCCTCGCCACGCTGCGCGCGGTGTCGGACATTCCCAACCAGATGAATGGCGAGCGCGGCCTGACCACGCTCTTGTCGCAGAGCAAGTCGCCCGACGAGATCAAGGCCGATGCCGACTTCGCCGCCCTGCGCGGCAAGACCGACGCGGTGATGGCCAAGGCCCGCGCCGCCGTCGACGCGGCCACCGCCGACGGGCTCGACGGCGCCGAGGCGCTGAACGCCGCCATGACCGGCATCGAGGCCCAGTTCAAGGACGCCCGCGCCTTCGCCGGCGAGAAGCTCGCCCTTCCCGTCGACCAGCGCGGCGACGCGGTGAAGGCGATCACCGAGAAGTTCACCGCCATCAACACCGCCGCCGGCGCCGTCATGGCCACGGAAACGCGGCTGTTGTCGCGCTCGAGCGGCATCGCCTTCCGCTGGGCCGACGTCGCCTCCACCGCCTGGGACCTGCGCAACTATGGCGGCCGCTACGCCGGCATGTTCCAGACCGTGGTCGCCGCCGCCCAGCCGGTCGGCCCCGAGCGGCAGGTCGAGCTGGCGCTGCTGCGCGGCCCCACCGACCAGATCTGGGGATCGCTCGCCGCGCTCGGCAGCCTCGAGGACACGCCGGCCGCCTTCAAGACCGCCCTCGCCAACACCAAGAGCGGCTATGTCGACTATTTCGCCGGCATCCGCGCCGAGGTGGAGCCGGGCTTCGCCGACGGCAAGTTCCCCTATGACGGCGCCGGCTATCGCAGCCGCACCGTCGCCATGTGGGAGAAGGTGATCGCCCTGCGCGACGCCGCCTTCGACGTTGCCGCCGACGCGCTCGCCGCCGCCATCGCCCAGAGCCGCTCCAGCCTGTGGGTGTCGCTCGGCTCGCTGATCGCCGCCGTCGTCGGCTCGGCCGCCGTGCTCTGGGTGGTGCGCCGCCGCGTCATCCGCCCGCTCACCGACATGACCGGCGCCATCGGCCGCATCGCCGACGGCGACCTCGACACCGCCATCCCCGGCGTCGGCAAGCGCGACGAGATGGGCGCCATGGCCGCCTCGGTCGAGGTGTTCAAGACCTCGCTCTCGCGCAACCGCGCGCTGGAAGAGGAAGCCGCCCGCGACGAGGCCACCCGCCAGGAGCTGCGCCGGCAGGAGATGGCCCGCCTCGCCGACTTGTTCGAGGCGACCGTCGGCGGCATCGTCGCCGCCGTCGGCCAGGCGTCGGAAACGCTCAGCCTGTCGGCCCGCGACCTCGCCGCCAACGTCGAGGACACCGCCGGCCGGTCGAACACCGTGGCCGCCGCCGCCGAACAGGCCTCGGCCAACGTCGCCGTGGTCTCGGCCGCCGCCGAGGAGCTGTCGAGCTCGGTCGGCGAGATCGGCCGTCAGGTGGCCCAGTCGGTGCAGATCTCGCAGACCGCCGTCGGCGAGGCCAACAGCACCGCGTCCATCGTGCAGGAACTGTCGCACGCCGCCAGCAAGATCAACGACATCATCGCCTTCATCTCCAACATCGCCGGCCAGACCAACCTCCTGGCGCTCAACGCCACCATCGAGGCGGCGCGGGCGGGCGAAGCGGGGCGCGGCTTCGCCGTGGTCGCAGCGGAAGTGAAGGAGCTGGCCACCCAGACCGCCAAGGCCACCGCCGACATCTCCGACCAGATCGGCGCCATCCAGTCGTCGACCGATCGCGCCGTGACCGCCATCGGCTCCATCGCCGGCACCATCCAGTCGATGAGCGACTATTCCACCGCCATCGCCTCGGCCGTCGAACAGCAGGGCTCGGCCACCCACGAGATCGTCCGCAACGTCAACCAGGCGTCGGCCGGAACCGCCGAGGTCACCGCCAACATCTCCACCGTCGCCGCCACCACCCAGAACGTCGGCGACGCCGCCGGCCGCGTCAACGCGCTCGCCGGCGACCTCTCCGCCCAGTCCCAGGCGCTTGCCGAGGAAATGAAGAGGTTCCTCGCGACGATCCGGGCGGCGTAAGAGGCGCAGAGCAGACACGGGAAAGGGCGCGACCGAAAGGCTGCGCCCTTTTCGTTTGCGGATAGGCCGGCCGAGCGAGATGACCTATCTATTTGTTTTATATCACTTAACCGTCATCCCCGCGAAGGCGGGGACCTCGGGACGAGATGACACTGCGGCCCCTATCAAGCTCCCTGAAACAGGGGAGCCCGATATCGGCGTTGCGCCCCTTCCTGCCTGAGGTCCTCGCCTGCGCAAGGATGACAGCATGATAGGAGCGGGAGCCTCATCTGGTCGCCGAAAGCGAAACGGAAACGCGACGCAACCCTTTGCTTTATATCAATAAACTGTCATCCCCGCGAAGGCCGCGTGCATTCGCTCGCGAATGCACGGTGTACCTCAGGACGAGATATCTCCTCGGCCCACATCAAGCTCCCTGAAACAGGGGAGCCCGATATCTCCCTCAGCACCTCTTCCTGCCTGAGGTTCTGCGCCTCACGCGCAGAATGACAGCGTGATAGGAGCGGGAGCCTCATCTGGTCGCCGAAAGCGAAGCGGAAACGCACCAGAAGCGCAACGCAACTATTTGTTTTATATCAATAAACTGTCATCCCCGCGAAGGCGGGGACCTCAGGACGAGATATCTCCTCAGCTCCTATCAAGCTCCCTGAAACAGGGGAGCCCGATATCTCCCTCCCCTCAAACCGTCACCACCCTATCCGCCACCCGCCCCAGCAAATGCGCGTCGTGGCTGATGGCGAGGAGGCCGAGGGCGCGTTCCTTCACCACCGCCAGCAGCGCCGCCCAGATCTCCGCCTGGGCCAGCGGGTCGAGCATGGAGGTGATTTCGTCGGCGACGAGGTAGCGCATCCCCGGCGCCAGGGCGCGCAGGATGGTGAGGCGCTGCAATTCGCCGCCGGAGAGTTCGTGCGGGTAGCGGTCGAGCCAGGCCTGGCGCACGCCGAGGGCGCGCATGGCGTCGGCGTCGGGCGTCCACGCCTCATTGACGATCCGCCGCACCGTCCAGCGCGGATTGACCGCGAACACCGGGCTCTGCGACAGGAGCTGCACCGGGTTGAACCCGCGCGCCGGCACCACGGCGCCATCCACCGTCACCACGCCGTCGGTCGGGCGGAGGTGCCGCGCCAGCAGCCGGGCGATGGTCGATTTGCCGCGCCCCGACGGTCCCGCCAGCCCCACCACCTCGCCGGGGGCGACGGCAAGGTCGAAGCCCCGCACGATCAGCGGCTCACGCGGGCCGTAGCGGAAGGAGATGCCGCGCGCCTCAAGCATGCGCCACCCCCGAAAACGCGTGTTGCGGCAGCGCCCGCCACAGCGCCCGGGCGTAAGGCGTCAGCCCCGCGCCGCCATCCTCGCGGAAGGTCGCGGCCTGCTCGGTCGCCACCAGTGCGCCATCCCTCAGCACCGCCACGCGATCGGCCGAGGCCACCGCCGCCGAGAGATCGTGGCTGATGACGATCACGCCCTTGCCGGCATCGGCGAAGCCGCGCAGGTAACCGAACACCCTGTCGGCGTTGTCGGGGTCGAGCCCGTTGGTCGGCTCGTCGGCGATGACGAGATCGGGCTCGCCCAGCGTGGCGATGGCCAGCAGCACCCGCCGCGCCATGCCGCCGGAGAGCGTGTGCGGATAGCGTGCCAGCACCGCCCCATCCAGCCCGAACCGGTCGAGCGCCGCCACCGCGTCGCCAGCCGTGAAGCCCTTGCGCCCGGCCCGCCTCGCCGCCCAGCCGAGCTGCCGGCCCACGGTGGCCAGCGGATCGAGATGGCTGATCGATTGCGGCACCAGGGCGATGCGCCGCCCCCTGAGGGCGGCGATGCGCGCCGCATCCAGCCGCTCGCCCTCAAAGCGGATCGAGCCGGTGACCACGGCGTTCCCCGGCAGCAGGCCGAGGGCGGCGTGGGCGAACAGGCTCTTGCCCGCCCCCGAGGCGCCGAACACCGCCACCACCTCGCCGCGCACCACGTCGAGCGTCAGGTCGGAGAGGCAGCCGATATCCACCTCGCCCACCAGCCCCTGATAGCGGCGGAAGGCGACCGTGAGGCGATCGACGGAAAACAGCGTCATGACTGGCTCCCGCGCGGGTCGGTCATGGTGCGCAGGCCATTGCCGATGGCGTCGAAGGCCAGCACGGCCATGAGCAGCGCCAGGCCGGGGAACAGGCCCAGCCACCACTTGCCGGCGGTGAGGTAGCGCAGACTTTCCGACAGCAGCACGCCGATGGCCGGCGTCGTCGGCTCGATGCCGAAGCCGAGGAAAGTCAGCCCCGCCTCGTGCAGGATGGCGTGCGGGAACATCAGCACCAGCCCCACCAACAGCTGCGGCACGAGATGCGGCGCGAAATGCTGGCGGGCGATGTAAAGCGGCGACTTGCCGAAGTTGCGCGACACCGTGACGTATTCGGCGCCCCTCAGCTGCAATATCTCGGCCCTCAGAATGCGGGTGAGGCGCGGCCAGTGGGTGAGCCCCACCGCGATGATCACCGCGTTGGCGCCGCCGCCGAAGGCGAAGGAAATCAGGATCAGCAGCACCAGATGCGGCAGGCCCATGGTCATGTCGACGAGATAGGCGACGATGGCGTCGGCCCAGCGCGGCCCGCTGGCCGCCACCAGCGCCAGCACCAGGGCGATGATCGTCGACGCCGTCGCCGCGAACAGACCGACGCGGAAGGAAAGCGCCAGCCCCTTCAGCGTGCGGGCCAGCATGTCGCGGCCGAGCGCGTCGGTGCCGAAGGGGTGGGCGAACGACGGAGCGACGAGGCGCGCCCGAAAGGCGGTGGCGACGCCGGCCTCGCCCGACAGAAGGGCGAAGGCGATGACGGCGGCCAGCCCGGCGGCGGCCAGCGCGGCGACGACCAGCACCGCCTTGCGGGTGCCGAAGCGCGGCGCGGCGGCAACGGGGCAATCGTCGGCGACGGCGGTCATGGTCCGATCTCCCGGAGCGGCGCGCCGGCGGCGATATCGATGCGCGGGTCGGCCACCGCGTAGAGACTGTCGGCGATGGTATTGCCGAGCGAGACGACCAGCGTCGTGCCCATGGCGATGGCGAGCAAGAGCGGCACGTCGCCGCGCACGCCGGCGGCGATGGTGGCGCTGCCGAGGCCGGGGTAGGAAAACACCTGCTCGGCCAGGATGGAGCCGCCGAACAACTCGCCCAGCGAGGCGAACAGCACGGTGATCGCCGGCAGCGCCGCGTTGCGCGCCCCGTGGCGCAGCGCCACGTCGAGGCGGCTCGCCCCCTGCGCCCTTGCGTAGGTGGCGAAGTCGGATTCCAGGATGTCGATCATCTTGGCGCGGGTGTGCAGCGCGATTTGCGAGATGCCGAGGATGGACAAGGCGACGAGCGGCAGGATCAGGTGATGCAGCCGCTGGATCAGCGTCACCTCCTCCGGCAGCAGGCCGATGGGCGCGGCGCAACACACCGGCGTCCAGCCCAGCGCCACCGAAAAGCCCATCAACAGCAGGATGGCGATCCAGAAGGTCGGCGTCGACGCCAGCACATAGGCGTAGACGCGGATCACCCGGTCGCACCAGCCGCCCTGAAAGGTGGCGGCGATCACCCCGAGCGAAAAACCGATGACGCCGGAGAACATCCAGGCAAGGCCCATCAGCGCCGCCGAGGCGGCAACGCGGCTGCCGATCACATCGACGACCGGCGCGTTATAGGTGGCGCTCCAGCCGAAATCGCCCGATGCGAGGTTGGAAAGCCAGGCGAGGAACTGCGTCGCCACCGGCTGGTCGAGCCCCCAGCGCGCGGCGATCAGCGCCCGCTGCTCCGGCCCCACCTTGGCGATGTTGGGGCCGAGATAGGCGGTGACCGGATCGACCGGCGACATTTTCGCCAGCGCAAAGGCCACCACCGCCACTCCGATGAGCAGCAGGGCCAGCCGGAAAAGGCGCATCGCGACAAATCGGAACCAGACGGGCATGTTACTCACAGATCCAGCGCCAGTTCTGAATGGTGGCGGTAATCGGCCAGCCGTGGCCGTGCGGCTCGATCTGCGTCTGGCCCACGTCGATGCAGGCGCGGACGAAATAGACGTGGTCGAGGTTGACCATCCAGGCCCAGCCGGCGTCTCCCCGCGCCGAGAAACCGGTCTTTCCGTCCCATTCGGCCTGCCGCCAGAACGGGTAGGACGCTTCGAGGCTCTCCGCCGCCTGCGCCTTTTCGAAATGGCCGTCGACGGCCGCATTCTCGAAATAGCCGGCGTTGTAGGATTCGATGCCGGCCCAGCCGCTCTGGTAGAGGCTGTAGACCTCCTGCGGGCTGTGGCTGCCCCAGCCGAACAGCACCGGCGTCGAGTGCTTCACGCGGTCGATGCCCTCCCAGGTGTCGCCCTTGGGGGTGATGGCGATGCCGAGCGGCTTCATCTGTTCGCTCAGCATCACGGCAAGCCCCTGCCGCACGCTGTCGCTGGAGGGATAGATCACGTCGAAGGCGGCGCGGAGGCCGTCCTTGACGCGGACGCCATCCGCCCCCGGCGCCCAACCGGCCGCATCGAGCAGCGCCTTGGCCGCGCCCTCATCCTCGCTCACCCGGCCCTCCGGGTTCGACCACGGCAGGTCGTCGGCCGGACCATAGGCCGGCGTGCCGTGGCCGAGCAGCACCGCGTCCACCAGCGCCTTGCGGTCGAGCCCGAGATTGATCGCCTTGCGGATGGCGATGTCGGCCGTCACGTCGTTGCCGATCGGGTAGCCTCCGGCGTCCTTTTCGCCCTCGTTGCGCCGCATGGGGAACACGATGCCCCGGTTGTCGACGGTGTCGGCCACCACGGTGGTAAAGCCATGGGGCATCGCGTCGGCCAGCGTCGCCGGCACCGACACCACGTCGGCCTTGCCGGCGCTGGCGGCGGCCAGCGACGTATCCTCGCCGGTGAACAGGAAGGTGAGGCGCTTAAACGGCGACATCTTGCCGTAATAGAACGGGTTGGCCTCGACGATCAGCTGCTCGCCCTCGGTCCACGACACCATGCGGTAGGGGCCGGAGCCCACCGGCTTGCGGGCATAGCCGGGGCCATATTCGGCCGCCGGCACGATGCCCAGCGCATAGAAATTCTCGACGAAGGTGATCCACGGCCGCTTGAGCTTGATCACCACCGTGTGCTCGTCGGTGGCGACGGCGCTCTCCATGACGGAGAGGTCCACCGTGCCGCCCGACTTGGCGGTTTCGGTGAAGGTGAAGGCGACGTCCTTGGCCGTCAGCGGCGTGCCGTCGGAGAATTTCACCCCGTCGCGGATGGTGATCGTCCAGGTCAGCCGGTCGTCGCTCAGGCTCCAGGCGGTGGCAAGATCGGGCGACGTGGAAAGATCCGCCTCGCGGGTCAGAAGCGTCGACTGGAACAGCGGATGCCCATAGCGCCCCCAGCCCAGCACCGGATCGTACCCGTCGTCCGGCTCGCCGCCGATGGCCAGCACCAGCTCCGTCCGCGGCGCGGCAAGGCTGGCGGAGGGCAGAAACGCCGCAAGGGCGGACGTCGCCAGAACGGCGGTGAGGCAGGCACGAAAAGACACGGCAATACTCCTCGCTCGCGCCAAAGGCGCGCTCGTTGCACATCGAACAAACCGGAATGCGAGGCGAGCTTATAACCGAGTCGAGTATGATGTCTAGATCAAAAGATCATACGAGAGATCCGGAAAACTATGCATTCTCGGGAGGCGGGATGGGCTGGGGCCTTCCGATGGAAAGGAGACCTATATCAACCTCACTGCCCTTTCCGGCCTGAGGTCCTCGCCTGCGCAAGGATGACAATTTATATAAATGATACAAGCGGATAGCGACGTGCCTGCATCTGCAAGCGCCATGTTCCGCATCATGGCAGTGATGCCGTATAGAGCTTCGCTGGCGGCTTATCCAACTGTTTCCTCTATATAAATCTGTCATCCTTGCGCAGGCGAGGACCTCGGGCAGAAAGGGGCGCGAGGCCGATATAGGTCCCCCACTACCCCCATCAACACCCGATATAGGTCCCCCTCCATCACCACATGATCGTCTCGAACAGATCCTCCCACTCCGGGTTCATCTCCTCGATCGCCTTGATCTTCCACTCGCGCTTCCAGTGCTTCACCTGCTTTTCGCGCGCGATGGCGTCGACGATCTCGTCATAGTCCTCGTACCAGACCAGCCGCGTGCAGTTGTAGCTGTCGGTGAAGCCGCGATAGATGTGGTTGCGATGCTCCCAGATGCGCCCCTCCAGATCGGAGGTGACGCCAACGTAGAGAACACCCTGCGGTTTGTTGGTGACGATGTAGACCCAGCCCGGATTCATGGGACAAGCTTCGCGGAAATGCGGGGGAGCTGCAACGGTTGGGGTTCAGGAGGAGATCTATATAAGCGGCTCACTTTTTCCTGCACGAGGTCCTCGCCTTCGCAAGGATGACAATTTATATAAATGATACAGTCGGATAGCGGTGTGCCTGCACCTGCAAGCGTCCTGCCCCGCATCATGGCGCTGATGACGTTTCAGGGCTTCGCACGCGGCTCCTCCCACTGCCCCTCTATATAAATTGTCATCCTTGCGAAGGCGAGGACCTCGGGCAGAACGGAGCGAGAGGCCTATATAGGTCTCCCTCTCCCCACCCAAGCGCTCCCCCCAAAAGCAAAAGCGCGCCCCCACCGCTCTTCTTCAGTGGGGGCGCCGGGGAACCGGGGGACCGGTCTTCCCGTGGTCGCCGAAAGGGGCGCGATCGGTGACCGCACACATGTAACGTTATATCATTTCACTTATGCGACACCGGCCGCGCCTCGCAATCAAGCGGGGCGCGGCCGGCTGTTTTCGGAAGGGCTCTCCCCCTCAGTGCGCGAGCTCGGAGGTCGCGGCCGGCTGGGCGGCGCGGCGGTGGTTGAGCATCAGGATGGCGACGGCGCCGACGAGGGCGATAGCCGCCAGCGTCAGGAGGCCGGCCGACTGGTTGGCGAACATCGTCTCGGCCTTCACGCGGATGATCGGGGCGAAGAAGCCACCGAAGGCACCGAACATGTTGACGAAGCCGATGCCGGCGGCCAGCGCCGTGCCCGACAGGATGCCCGTAGGCATGGTCCAGAACACCGGCTGCACGGCGATGAAGCCGGCGGCGGCCACGCAGAGGGCGATGATCGCCACGGTGGGTCCGGAGAGGGCCGAGATGCCGATGCCAAGGCCGGCGGCGGCCAGCGTGGCGGCGGCGATCAGCCGGCGCTCACCCGTCTTGTCGGAGTAGCGGGGGATGTAATAGGTGCCGAACAGGGCGACCACCCAGGGAACGGCGGCCACGAGCGACGCCTTGAAGCCCACCGTGGTGCCGATCAGCGCCGCCACCTGCGTCGGCAGGAAGAAGATCAGGCCGTACACGGCGATCTGGATGATCATGTAGATGATCGAGAGGTGCCAGACGCGCGGGTCCTTGAGGCCGTCGATCAGCCGCGAGGCGGTCTTGCGCGTGTCTTCCTTGGCAAGCTCGGCCACCAGGATCGCCCGCTCCTCGGCGGTGAGGAAGCGCGCCTCTTCCGGACGGTTGTCGAGATAGGCGAAGGTGTAGAAGCCGGCGAGGATGGCCAGCGCGCCCTCGATCAGGAACATCCAGAACCAACCGGGGAAGCCGGCGAAGCCGTGCATCTCGAGCAGGGCGCCGGAGAGCGGCGAGCCCAGCGTCAGGGCCAGCGGCGCGCCCATGTAGAACAGGCCCATGATCGACGCCCGCACCTTCGAGGGGAACCACTGCGAGGTGAGGTAGATCATGCCGGGGAAGAAGCCGGCCTCGGCCGCGCCCAGAAGCGTGCGGACGACCAGGAACTTCCACTCGGTGTCGGCGAAGGCCATGGCGGCCGACAGGACGCCCCAGACCAGCGTGGTGAAGCCGATCCATTTGCGCGCGCCCACCTTCTTCATCATCAGGTTGGCGGGGGCGCCGAGGAAGGCGTAGGCGGCGAAGAAGATGCCGGCGCCCAGCGCGAAGGCCTCGTTGGAAAGGCCGGTGTCGAGCTGGTAGGCCTGCTTGGCGAAGCCGATGTTCGAGCGGTCGAGGAAGGCGAGGATGTAAAGGGCCAGCATGAACGGGATCAGCCGCCAGCGCGTCTTGGCCACGACGCCGTCAAGGCGTTCGGATGCGATTGTCAAGGTAGTCCTCCCGAAACTGAAGTTCGGATTTGTGGGCTGGAGCAGTTTCAGCAAAAGCGGGGGCCGGTTCTGCTGAAACTGTGGTAGAACAAGGCGTTAGAGTATCTTTGGCGAACCGGAGTTCGCCGGAAATACTCAAGGGGGAGCGGCCGCCGATCTCTCTCATCGACGACCGCGCCAGTGGTTGGTCGCGGTCAGTGCGTGTAGGGGCGCTTCATCTCGCAGGCCGGGTTCAGCTCGACGCCGAAGCCGGGCTTGTCGAGCACCGACTTGTGGATGCGGCCGCCCTCGGGCACCGGCTCGCCCAGCAGGATCGGGTCGAACTGCGGGCGCAGCGTCGCGCAATCCGGGCTGGTCATCAGGAACTCGCTGAACGGCGTGTTGGTGAAGGTGATCACCGCGTGGTGCGAGTAGACCGACGAACCGTGCGGCACCACCAGCTGCCCCCTGGCCTTGGCGATGGCGGCGATCTCGACCAGCGTGGTCAGGCCGCCGCACCAGCCGACGTCCGGCTGCATGATGTCGACGCCCGTCTCCGACAGCGTCTGGAACGACTGCAGCGTGCCGTGATGCTCGCCGGTGGTGACCATCATGCCCGGCGGCACGTTGCGCTTCAGCTCGGCGTAACCGGCATACTGCTGCGGCGGCAGGCACTCCTCGATCCACTTGAGGTTATAGGGCGCGCAGGCATGGGCCAGCTTGGTGGCGTAGTTGACGTCCTGGCTCATCCAGCAGTCGAGCATCAGCCAGAAGTCCGGGCCGCACTTCTCGCGCATGTCGGCCACCATGGCCGCGTCCTTGCGGATGCCGGCGTCGCCGTCGTGCGGGCCAAAGTGGGTCGGCATCTTGCCGCCGATGAAGCCGAAGCCCTTGGCCAGATCCGGCCGGGCGCCGGTGGCGTAGAACTGCAGCTCGTCGCGCACCGCGCCGCCCAGCAGGCGATAGACCGGCAGGCCGACCACCTTGCCGAACAGGTCCCACAGCGCCAGGTCGACGCAGGAGATGGTGTTCATCACGAGGCCGCCGGAGCCGGCGTAATACATGGTGCCGCCGATCATCTGGTCGTGGATCAGCTTGATGTCGGAAACCGACTTGCCCTCGATGAAGCGGTTGAGGTGCTTCTCGACGATGAAGCAGCCCATCTCGCCGCCGGTCGACACGGCAAAGCCCTTGACGCCGTTGTCAGCCTCGACCTCGACGATCAGCGTGCCGAGCACGTTGATGCCGAACGACTGGCGAGACTGCTCGTAGTCCTTGTACTTGCTCATCGGCGTGGCAATGTGGTCATCGATCCAGTGCTTGCCGCCCTGGTCGTGATAATCGGCTCCACCCTTGCCCTTTTCGGCCGTCGCACCGCCCATGAAGAAAGCGCGGACAGTCTTGATATTTGGAAGCGACACCATTTTCCTCTCCTTTGACATTATTGGGGCAGGCCGGTCGCCTAGAGCATTTGCTGGGGAGCCGCTTTTCGATCAGGTTGATTCAACCTGATCAGCGGGTGCTCTGGACGACCGGCGACGCGAAACTCAAGCAGCGGGCAGCACGCCGGCGGCACGCAGCACGGCCAGAAGCTGGGCCTTGATCTTGTCCGACGGCACGAGCGACGGCGCCAGCACGGCGGTGGAAATGTCGGTGCCGGTCAGGCGGATGGCTTCCTTGACGAGGCCGAAGAACGGCTGGTCGAGGCCATAGATCGGCATCAGCTTGGCCAACTGGCGGGCGCCGGCGCGCATTGCGGCGAAGTCGCCGGCCTCGACGGCGTTGTAGATGCCGAGCGTGATCGTCGGCATGAAGTTGGCCGTGGCCGGAATGCCGCCGTCGCCGCCGATCAACAGCGTGTCGAGCATGTATTCGTCAAAGCCCGAGAACACCAGGAAGTCCGGCCGCGCGCCCTTCACCGTGGTCACCAGCGCCCGGGTGTGGCTCATGGTGTCGACCGTGTCCTTGATGCCGACGATGTTCGGGCAGGCGAGCGCCAGCTCCAGCACCAGGTCGACCGTCAGCTCCTGCCCGGTGAGGCCGGGGAAGTTGTAGAGCATGATCGGCAGGTCGACGGCGGCGGCCACCGCCTTGTAGTGCGCGATCAGGGCCGGCCGGCTCAGCGTGGCGTAATAGGGGTTGACCACCAGGACCGCGTCGGCGCCGCAGGCCTTGGCGTGCTGGCCCAGCTCGATCACCTCGGCGGTGGCCGAAGCGCCGATGCCGATCAGCACCGGCACGCGGCCGGCGACGTGGCGCACGCAGAACTCGGCCACCTCTTTGCGCATGGCAAGGCTCATGTGGCAGAACTCGCCACCGCTGCCGAGGATCAGCATGCCGTGGATGCCAGCGGCGATTTCACGCTCCAGCAGCGCGGCCATGCCCTTGGGGTCGAATGCGCCGGCCTGGTCGACGATGGTGGGAACGGGGGGAATGACGCCTCTGAGCGTGAAAGACTGCATGATCTCCTGCCGTGCTAATTGTTCTGTACTTAGAACCATGATCTCTATACAGAACAGCTAGCATTCCTGTCGGGGATTGGGCAAGGCGGAACCGCCTCACGAGCGGTCAGCATGAACGCGTAGGGTCTTCGACTGAGGAGCGCGATGGCGGTCCGGCCCGCCCTTGGCAAGGCGGTTGGTTTCCGGCTAGACCATCGCCAACCGGTTGAAAATCGGCAACGAAGGTCAACGATGGTGAACACGAAAAGCGACAGCGAACCGGGCGGGCGCCCCATGGTGCCGGCGCTTCCCAAGGCCTTCGCCATCCTCGACTTGGTGAGTCGCGAGGCCGGCATCGGCTTCACCGCCATCCAGAAGACGCTGGGGTTGCCGAAGAGCACCGTCCATCAGCTGATTTCGACCCTGCGCGAGGTCGGCGCCCTGCAACCGACGCCCGACGGCGGCTACCTGCTCGGCCTCAAGCTCGCCGAACTCGGGGCGATCGCCGCCGATCAGCGCACCATCGAACGCGTCGCCTTGCCCTATCTCAAGGCGCTGTCGCTGGATGTGGCCATGACGTGCCACCTCGGCGTGCTCGAAGGCGAGTCCCCCATCTACCTCGCCAAGGTCGAGGCCGATCAGGACATCAAGATCAACACCTGGGTCGGCAAGCGCCTGTCGCTCTACCGCTCGTCGCTCGGCAAGGTGCTCTTGGCCTGGCAGCCCGACGAGGCGCGCGAGCGGCTGATCTCGCAGATCGAATGGGTGGCCCGGACGCCGAAATCCCTGCCCGACGCCGACGCCCTGCGCCAGCATCTCCAGGGCGTACGCGCCCGCGGCTGGGCCACCGACGACGAGGAAGACATGCTCAACGTCCGCTGCGTCTCGGCCCCGGTGTTCGACCGGCAGGGCAACGTGGTGGCCGCCATCAGCGCCGTCGGCACCGTGCTGCAAGTCTCGCCGGACGACTTCCCCGACCTCGCCAAACGCATCTGCGCCGTCGCCGCCGACATCTCCAAAAACCTCGTCCACGGCTAAACCGAGCGGGCGCGAGAGCGCGGCTATCCTATTGTTATATATAAGACGACCGTCATCCTGCGCGTAAGGCGCAGGACCTCAGGACGAGAAATCTCCTCGGCCCATATCAAGCTCCCGCACCCAAGGGGAGACCGATATCACCCTCGCGCCCCATCCTGCCCGAGGTCCTGCGCCTAAAGCGCAGGATGACAATTTATGTAGAGGATACAGCGGGATAAGCCGCTCACGAACTCTCCCCACGCACGAAGCGCCGTGAATAGAGGGCGCCCCCAACACAACGCCTATCTCACTGAATTATATATCATTCTCCTGTCATCCTGCGCGTGAGGCGCAGGACCTCAGGACGAGAAATCTCCTCGGCCCATATTAAGCTCCCGCACCCAAGGGGAGACCGATATCAGCCCCTTGCCCCATCCTGCCCGAGGTCCTGCGCCTAAAGCGCAGGATGACAATTTATGTAGAGGATACAGTGGGATAAGCCGCTCACGAACTCTCCCCACGCACGAAGCACCGTGAATAGAGGGCGAAACACCCCCCAACACAACGCCTATCTCACTGAATTATATATCATTCTCCTGTCATCCTGCGCGTGAGGCGCAGGACCTCGGGACGAGAAATCTCCTCGGCCCATATCAAGCTCCTTCACCCAAGGGCGCCCGATATCAGCCTCGCGCCCCATCCTGCCCGAGGTCCTCGCCTTCGCAAGGATGACAGCTTTATATAGAGGAAACAGTGGGATAAGCCGCTCGCAAGCTCCCGTCGCGCTCTCGCCAGCCACACGCGAACATGGCACATCGAAAAGGAGGCGCACCGCTATCCGCTTGTATCATTTATATAAATTGTCATCCTTGCGCAGGCGAGGACCTCGGGACGAGAAATGTCCTCGGCCCATATCAAGCTCCCGCACCCAAGGGGAGACCGATATCAGCCCCTTGCCCCATCCTGCCCGAGGTCCTGCGCCTAAAGCGCAGGATGACAATTTATGTAAAGGATACAGCGGGATAAAGCGCTCACAAGCTCCCTCACCTCCCCCCTCTCCCCCTACCTTGCCACCACATCGGCGAAGGCGTGGTCGAAGAGGCTGTTCCATTCGTCCAGCAGGTCGATCTCGTCGGGTTTGCGCAGCCAGCGCAGTTGCAGGCCGTCCATCAGGGCCAGCACGTGGCGGGCGACATGCTCGGCGTTGGGCACGCCCCGGATCGAGCGGGCGAACAGGCCCAGCGCCATGTCTTCCCGGTCCTGGAAATAGCCGTGGGCGGGGTGCGTCGGCTCCAGCGATTCGGCGTTGAGCACGCTGTAGAGGCGGACGATTTCCGGCTGGCCGGCGTTGCGGCGGATCAGCGCGGTGCAGAGCTGGCGCAGCGTCACCGGCAGCGGATCGAGGTCGATGTCTTCCCGGCTCACCCCGAGCAGCCCGGCCAGCGCCTGGAAGTCGGCCTCGTCGCGATATTCCAGCACGGCGATCAACAGCCGCGCCTTGTTCTGGAAATGATGCAGCACGCCGGCTTCGGTGATGCCGCAGAGCACGGCGGCATCCCTCAGCGTCACCCCCCAGAAGCCCCGCTCGGCGATCAGCTGGGTCGCCGCCTCGATGATCTGCGAGCGGCGCGCATCGGCCGACTTGCGCTCGCGTGTCAGGCGGGGCGGGGGGGAAAGGGCGCGGGCCAAGGGAATCAACTCTCTTCGTAAATTCACGGATGGCCTTCTTATAGCACATCTTTTTCGCCTCCGTCAGCGTCACGCCCCGGCTTTACAGAATACCTAGTATGTATTAAGTAAGGCGCATCGCGTTACTCGAGGGAGGACCAGAATGCCCCTGAACCGCCACCACACGGAGGCGGCGCCCGATGCTGCGTCTTCGGCGCCCGAAGCTCTCAACCAAACCTTCAGCCAGGCCGTCGACCGGGTGCGCAAAGGCGCCAACCCCGCCGACGAAGCCCGCGCGCTCTATGCCCGCATGACCGCCGACGAGCGCCTGTCGCTGCTCGGCGGCGACCAGCCCTTCTGGGAAGGCATGCTCAGCCTGGTCGAGGACGGCTACAACGTCTATCCCTACGTCATGGGCGCGGTGGACCGGCTGGGCGTTCCCGGCGTGCGCTTCGCCGACGGCCCGCGCGGCTCGGTTCTCGGCCGCTCCACCTGCTTCCCCGTCTCCATGGCGCGCGGCGCCACCTGGGACGTGGCGCTGGAAGAGAAGGTCGGCGAGGTGATCGGCCGGGAAATCCGCGCCCTCGGCGCCAACTTCTTCGGCGGCGTCTGCATCAACCTGCCGCGCCATCCGGCCTGGGGCCGGGTGCAGGAAACCTATTCCGACCAGCCGGTGATCCTGGGCGAAATGGGCGCGGCGCTGACGCGCGGCATCCAGCACCACGCCATGGCCTGCGCCAAGCACTACGCGCTCAACAGCATGGAGAATGCCCGCTTCTCGGTCGACGTCACCATTGCCGAGGCCGACCTTCAGGAGACCTTCCTGCCGCATTTCAAGCGCGTCATCGATGAAGGCGCCTTCGCGGTGATGAGCTCCTACAACTCCGTCAACGGCACCTGGGCCGGCCAGAACGCCGACCTGCTGACCAAGACGCTGCGCGACACCTGGCACTTCGACGGTTTCGTCATCACCGACTTCATCTGGGGCATGCGCGACGGCGGCAAGGCCCTCGTCGCCGGCCTCGACGTCGAGGCGCCGATGCGCCAGCAGCGCGGCGAACGCCTGCCGGCCGACCTCGACAGCGGCAAGTGCTCCTGGGCCGACGTCGAACGCGCCGGCCTGCGCATCCTGAAGACGCAGCTGCGCTATTACGCCGAGCGCGACGCCGCCGACCCCGCGCCGTCGGTGGTCGCCTCCACCGATCACGTCGCCCTCGCCCGCGAGGCGGCCGGCCGCGCCATGGTGCTGCTGCGCAACGAAAAGGCCGGCGCCGCCCCGGTGCTGCCACTCGACCCGAACAAGCTCGCCTCGCTTGCCGTCGTCGGCCGTCTTTGCGACACGCCCAACACCGGCGACCTCGGCTCGTCGTCGGTGCGCGCGCCCTATGTCGTCACCCCGCTCGCCGGCCTCGGCAAGGCGCTCGAGGGCACCTCGGTGGCGCTCAAATCCGACGCCTCGGGCGATCCGGCCAAGGCCGCCGCGCTGGCCGCCAAGGCGGACGCCGCCGTCGTCGTCGTCGGCTATACCTCGGCCGACGAAGGCGAGTTCGTCGACGGCTCGGTGGCAACCCGCGCCGACCTCCTCGCCCTCTACCCCGAGGCCCGGAACGACGCGGAGCGGACCCAGCGCGACAAGGTGCTCGCAGCCCTCGGCGGCGGCACCAGCGTGGTCGGCGGCGGCAAGGCCGGCGGTGACCGCCTGTCGCTGGGCCTGCTGCCGGAGGACGTGGCCTTGATCAAGGCCGTGGCCGCCGTCAATCCCCGCACCGTCGTGGTGATCGAGACGGCCGGCGCCGTCATCGTCCACGACTGGAAGGACCTGGTGCCCGCCATCCTCATCGGCTGGTACGCCGGCATGGAGGGCGGCCACGCGCTGGCCGACGTGCTGCTCGGCAAGCGCAACCCCAGCGGCCGCCTGCCCTACCCGATCCCGGCCGACGCCAAGGACACGCCCTTCTTCGACCGCGACGCCAAGGCCATCACCTACGACCACTGGTACAGCCATCGCCTGATGCAGAAGAACGGCGTCACGGCCGACTTCCCCCTCGGCTTCGGCCTGTCCTACTCGGCCTTCCGCCTCTCCGACATGCAGGTCGACCCGGCCGGCGCCGACAGCCTCAAGCTCCGCGTCTCGGTGGCCAACACCGGCGCCATGGCCGGCCATCACGTGGTGCAGGTCTATGGCGCACGCACCGACGGCGACCGGGCCGACGAGCGCGAGCTGCTCGGCTTTGCCGTGGTGGAGCTGGCCGCCGGCGAGCGGAAGACGGTCGAGGTGGCCGCCTCGCTGCTGCCGCTCGGCCGCTGGGATGCCGCCACCCGCCGCATCCGCGTCGCATCCGGTCTCGTCCGCGTCGAAGCCGCCGGCTTCTGGGGCGATCCCGATCGTCTCACCGCCACCATCAACGTCTCTGGCAACGTCACTGGCAAGATCGCCGGCAACTGACCCCCCCCTTTTGCCGAGCCGGCCCGCCGCCGGGCATCAGCGTCTGATCCCCGGCGGCGTGGTCGATCCCTTCGGAGATTTCCCATGACCTCTGTCCCTTCGTCCGAGGGCGAAGCCGCCCTCTCCTGGTCCGCGTCCATCGGCGATGCCGAGCAGCCGCGCGTTCCCTATCGCCTGGGCATCGCGCTCTGCGCCGGCGTGCTGCTCTGGCTCGGGCCCTATTTCGGCACCGCCACCGTGCTGCTGCCGGCCCGCGTCGCCATCATCGATCCCGGCAACAAGGCCAACATCATCGCCATGCTGTCGATCGCGGCCATGGTGGTCGCCACCGTCGCCAACATCCTGATCGGCGCGCTGTCCGACCTGACGCGCTCGCGCCTCGGCCGCCGCACGCCCTGGCTGATCGCCGGCTCCGTCGGCTCGGCCGCCATGCTGATCCTGATGGGCAAGGCCGACAGCGTCGGCCTGCTGCTCGTCGAGTGGTGCATCTTCCAGGTGTTCCTCAACGCCATCGTCGCGCCGCTCCTGGCGGTGATCTCCGACCGGATCGCCCCGGCCCACCGCGGCACCATCTCGTCGATCTACGCCTTCGGCTTCACCCTCGGCCTCTACGGCGGGCAGTATTTCAACGCCCGCTTCCTCGACGACCTGATGACCGGCTTCGTCTCCATGGCGGTGCTGATCCTTTTGTCGGGGCCGCTTTCGGCGCTGATCATGCGCGAGGCCTCCAGCCGGCCGATGCCCAAGCGCGCCTTCAGCCGCGACATGATCCTCGACAACTTCTCCATCCCCCGCCGCAACGCCCGCGACTACTACCTCGCCCTGTTCGGCAAGCTGATGATCACAACCGCCACCTTCGCCATCCAGGGCTACCAGCTGTTCATCCTCACCGACTACCTGAAGGTGGCCGAGGGCGACGTCGGCCGGCAGATCGAGCTGATCTCCATCATCTTGATGGTCACGGCGCTGGGCATGGCGCTGGTGGCCGGCCCGATCTCCGACAAGATCGGCCGCCGCAAGGGGCCGGTGGCGCTCGCCGGGCTGATGGTGGCCGTCGGCGCGCTGGTGCCCTTCTTCTCCACCGCGCCCTGGACCATGCTGGTCTACGCGCTGATCGCCGGCATCGGCACCGGCATCTTCAACTCGGTGGATCAGGCGCTCAACGTCGAGGTGCTGCCCAACCCGGCCACCGCCGCCAAGGACCTCGGCGTGCTCAACCTCGCCAACACCGGCGGCCAGATCCTCGGCCCGGCCATCGCCGCCATCGCCATCTCGGCCATCGGCTACCAGATGATCTTCCCCACGGTCGCCGTCGTCGCCGTCATCGGCGTCATCATGATCGCCATGATCCGCTCGGTCCGCTGAGAGAGCCCTTCAAGTCGACACCAACCCTGCAAGGGCCGCCCCGAAGGCGGCCCTTCGCCTTTGGCGGCAAGCCAGGCCGCTACGCCTCCACCACCTTGATCTCGGGCACGCCCTCGATCACCAGCCGGATCTGTCCCCGCTCGGGGCGGAGAAGGCGCACGGGGCCGCCGCGTTCTTCCAGTCTGCGGCGCAACAGGATCAGGCGGGTTTCCAAGTTGTCCTTGAAATCGGGCAGGTTGAACGCACGGTCGCGGCGGATCTCCCGGTTGGAGAAGTCGCAGCGCCCGGTCTCGACATAGCAGCGCACGAAGTGATGCAGCAGCCGCCCCGGCACGCCCCGGATGACATAGTCGTTGTCGATGAACACGCCGCCGTCGCGCGGGAAGAACTGGAAGCTGAAGGCCGGTTCGGCGTCCACCGCAGCGCCGCTCGCCGCCGCGCCGCGCGCGCCTGTTTCCCCCACGGCATCGGTCAGTTCGAACAGGGCGAGGCTCGCCGCCAGCTGCCGGGCGACGATTTCCAGCGCCGCCTCGTCGGCATGCGAGAAGGCGAAACTCTCCTCGGACTCGGCGAAGATCACGCCGGAGAGCCGGCCGCCCGCCACCAGAGGCACGGCCATCTGGCACTGCGGCTCGGCGATGGCCGGCAGGGGAATGGCCTCGCGCGCCAGGCCGCTCGCCATCGCCACGGCCGACACGTAGCGCTGGCCGCGCCGCATGTCGGCGATGCGCAGCGTCAGGCAGCGTTCGGCGGCGATGCCGACGATGCCGTCGCCGAAGGCGATCTCCGCGCCGAAGCCGTAGTGCGGATAGCCCCGGCTCGCCACCGTCGTCAGCTTCCGTCCCTCGCCGTCGGCGAGAAGGATCATGGCGTGGCGCAAGCCGAAACGCTCGTCCAGAAGCTCCAGGCTGCGGTCCAGCAGCACCTCGGCGTCGGTGATGCGCGTCAGCTCCCCGGTCACGGCGGCGGCCTCGACCAGCAGGTCGCGGTTGGCCACCGCCTTCGGCGGCGGCTCCTCCAGCGGGGCGATGGGATCGATGCGCCGGCAATCCTCCACCCGGTAGAGGTCGACGGCCCTGAGCTTCAGCATGTGCGACTTGCCCTGCAGGCTCGCCATCACGTCGAGCTGGGCCGAAATGCGCTCGAAGATCGGGCCGGACTGGGCCGAACTCTCGAACGTCAGGTCGAGCACGTGCTGAAGGCCGGTGCGTCCGTCCAGCACCACCACGGTCGCCTGCCCGGTGGCCTGCACGTTGGCCGCCGTCTTGGAAAAGAACTGGTTGGACAGCGCCACGTGGTCGCCGTCGATGTAGTGGACGTGCGACAGATACGACAGGTTGGGAATGCCCGAGGCGTCGGTGGTGGCGATGACCGAGGGCATGATGCCCTCGAAGCTGTCGCGGATGGCCTCCAGCGGCACGCGCGTCATGGCTCCCTCCGCACCCGCTCGCCGGCCTCCGGCCCCGGCGTCTGGATGAACAGGTCCACCGGCCAGAAGCGGATGGCGACGAGGTCGGCGTTGGAGAACACCGTGGAGAGCTGCAACCGGCTGACGCCGAGATCGGCCATGATCGCCAGCATGGCGTCGAGATAGCGCTGGCCGCGCGCCTTCTGCGCCTCGGTCGCCTCGTGAACGTCGATGATCTGGCCCTTCAGCTGAAGGCACTTGTAGGTGTCCGGCTGGCAGACGGTCATGGCGATTGGCGCGCCGCTTCGCGCGTTGGCGTGGAACGCGGGCCACTGCGTCGACGAGGCCAGCAGCGTGAGGTCGCCGACATCCGGATCGAAATCGGCGCCGCAGCCCCGGCCGACATGCGCCCGCATCGCCGCGTCGCGCGTGGCGGCGATGATCATCACGTTGCCGGAGAGGAAGGCGGCGACATCGTCCTCGAGCATCGGACACCTCCGGTCAGGTCGGGGGAACCGCCGGCTTTTTAGCACGCGCCCCCGCGCCGGTACACGTGGGCGACGGGCGATAGGAAAATCTTAGGAAGCCGGCGGCCCCGTTAGCAAGCTTTTAGGAAGCCCGGTCCGTGGGCCGACTGTATTGGATCGCCTCGCCGCCCGAAAAATGGCGCGGCGATGAAGATTTCCCACGGAGACCACCATGACCCACCCAGATTTCCTGAGCCGCATTCCCGCGCTGGATGGCCGCTACGACATCTACGGCAATATTCACAAGGGCCTGCGCCGCACCCAGTGCCTTCTTCTTGCCCGTCTTGGCTCAAACGACTTTGGCGACGCCGCCGCCACCGACAAGTTGCTCGCCGATCTCCGGCGTCTTCTCGCCATGGCCGCCGCCCATGTCCGCCACGAGGACGGCGAGATCCACGCCGCCCTGAACGGGCGCGGCATCGCCACCGAACTGGTCGACGAACAGCACGAGGAGCACCGCGCCGCCTTCGCCGTCCTCGAGGGCAAGATCGCTTCCGTCGAGACTGCCCCCGCCGCCCACCGCGCCGAGGCCGGCCGCGCGCTCTACCTCGCCTTCGCCGCCTACATCGCCGACGATTTCGCCCACATGCACGAGGAGGAGACCGTCACCGCCCCGCTTCTCTGGCGGCATTTCTCCGACGAGGAACTCTTGGCGATCGAGATGCGCATCGTCGGCTCGCTGCCGCCGGAAGAGAACATGGCCTTCACCCGCATGATGCTGCCGGCCATGAACCCCGATCAGCGCGCCGCGCTGGTGGGTGGCATGCTCCAGGCCATGCCGGGCGAGGTCTTCGCCGCCGTGGTCGAGTTCGCCATCCGCCCGTCGCTGACCGAGGCGGATTTCCAGGCCCTCCGCCTCAGCGTCGGCCTCGCGGCATGAGCCTTCCGAAGACCCTCGTCGCCGCCGGCCCCGGCTCGGCCCGCTGCGTTGCGTGCAGCCGGCGCGGCGACGGTTGCCCCGGCTTCTTCCCCACCCATTTTCACGAGACAGACCATGTTTGCCAAACTGACGCTGACAGCGCTTCTCTTCGCCTGCCCCACCCTGGCGCTCGCCGCGCCAGACTCCCCCGCCCCGAGCGGCCGCTATGAGCAGGACGGCCCTCACACCAGCGTCACCTGGCGCATCGATCACTTCGGTCTCTCGCGCTACACGGCCCGCTTCGTCGGCGCCAGGGCCAAGCTCGACTGGAACCGCGAGGCTCCCGCGCAATCGACGCTGACCGTCGAGATCGACCCGCTTGAGGTCCGCACCGACTTCCCCTTCCCTCAGAAGGAGGACTTCGACGCCAAGATCGGCGCCGGCGCAGATTTCCTGGCCGGCAGCCCCATCGGCTTCGTCTCGGACCGGATCGTCGTTGACGGCGAAAACACCGGCCAGGTGTTCGGCCAGCTGACCATGCGTGGCCAAACCCACCCGGCGGTGATGGACGTCACCTTCAACGGTTCCATGGCCGAGCACCCGATCGAAAAGATCGCCAAACTCGGCTTCTCCGGCCACATGCGCCTCAAACGCTCCACCTGGGGCCTCGCCTTCGCTCTCCCGGCGCTCGGCGACGAGGTCGACGTGGCGATAGAGATCGAGTTCCGGCCGGAGAACGGGAAATAGGCGGCGAACTAGCGAGAAAAGGCCAGCGGCAAGCCGCCCCCCATATCCCTTTCCTGCGCCCCTCTCTCGAAAGCAGAGGGCCTCAGGACGAGAAACAGCAACGGCAGATATCATGCTCCCTCACGCAAGGGAGACCGATATCACTCCCTCGCCCCTTCCGGCCCGAGGTCCTGCGCATGAAGCGCAGGATGACAGCATGATGGGAGCCGGAGCCTCCTTTGGTGACCGAGAGCGCAGCGGAAACGCAACGCATCTCCTTGTTTCATATCAATTAATTGTCATCCTGCGCTTCATGCGCAGGACCTCAGGACGAGAAATCGCATTGGCCCATATCGCGCTCCCCCGAGCTCCAACGCGCCCGATATCACTCCCTCGCCCCTTCCGGCCTGAGGTCCTGCGCCTAAAGCGCAGGATGACAGCATGATGGGAGCCGGAGCCTCCTTTGGTGACCGAGAGCGCAGCGAAAACGCAACGCATCTCCTTGTTTCATATCAATTAATTGTCATCCTGCGCTTCATGCGCAGGACCTCAGGACGAGAAATCGCATTGGCCCATATCGCGCTCCCCCGAGCCCCAACGCGCCCGATATCCCCTCGCCCCTTCTTGGTCCCGTCATCAAAATCGCCCTATAGCTGTCACCATGCACAGCGACGATCTTCCGGTCACCATAACCCTCGCCCGCCGCCTGATCGCGCACGAGACGCCGCAGTGGGCGCATCTTCCGCTGCATCGGGTCAACTCCACCGGCACCGACAACGCCCTGTTCCGCATCGGCGACAAGCTCGTGCTGCGCATTCCCCGCCGGCCCTCGGCCGTCCCGGCGCTGCGCAAGGAGCTCGACTGGCTGCCGCGCCTTGCCGGCCTGCCGCTCGACATCCCCGTCCCGCGCCATCAGGGCCGCGTGAACCTCGGCATCGACTGCCCGTTCGGCATCTTCGACTGGATGGAGGGCGACATCGCCAGCCCCGACGCCATCGGCGACGTCACCGCCGCCGCCCTGTCGCTGGCCGCGTTCCTGAAAGCCCTGCGGGCCTGCCCCACCGACGGCGCCCCCGTCGCCGGCCCGGACAACCACCGACGCGGCGTTGCCCTTGAGGACATGTCCGAGGCGACGCTCGCATCCATCGACGCCGTCGCCGACGAGATCGACGCCGCCGCCGCCGTGGCGCTCTGGACGTCCGCCGTTTCGGCGCGGCACGCCGGCCCGCCGGTCTGGCTGCACGGCGACCTCAAGGCCGACAATCTGATCGCCCGGGGCGGCAAGCTCGCCGGCGTCATCGACTGGGGCCTCGCCGCCACCGGCGACCCGGCCGCCGACTACGCCGTGGCCTGGTCCTGGATCGACCCCACCGCGCGCGACACCTTCCGGCAAGCCCTCGCGCTTGGTGATGGCGACTGGCTGCGCGGCAAGGCCTGGGCGCTCTACGGCGCGGTGATCGCGCTGAGCTACTATCGCGGCGGCAGGAACGAACCGCTCTGCCGGCAATGCCGCCTCACGCTCTCAAGGCTCGCCCTGCTGCGCTGACACCCCGGAGGGAACGGCCCAGGCAGCGGGGGACATCATGATGGGAGCGGGAGCCCGATATCGCACTCCCTGAAGCAGGGAGACCGATATCAACCCCTCGCCCCTTCCTGCCTGAGGTCCTCGCCTGCGCAAGGATGACAATTTATATATATGTATCAATCGGATAGCGGTTGCGCGCACTTGCGAACGTTGCGTTCCGCGTAATGGCGGTGAAGCCGTGTGGGAGGCTTGCGAGCGGCTTCTCCCACTGTCCCTCTATATAGTTCTGTCATCCTTGCGCAGGCGAGGACCTCAGGCAGAAAAGGGTGCAACGCCGATATAGGGCACCCTCTCTCCCCTCAGCTCTTCATCCCCGCAAGATTCATCAGCAGGCGGAAGGCCATCGCCACCACGCCGAGCGCGGCGATGCTGCCGGCCCAGATGGCCACCAGCCAGCCGACGCGGCGCAGCCACAGGCCCTTGGGTGCTTTCTCGCCGGCCATCAGTGGTAGCCCTCCCCGGCTTTCACCTTGCCCCGGAACACGTAGTAGGACCACGCGGTATAGGCGAGGATGAAGGGGATGATGAACAGGGCGCCGACCAGGGCGAAGCCCATGCTCTGCGGCGGGGCTGCCGCCTGCCAGATGGACATCGACGGCGGGATGATGTTCGGCCACAGGCTGATCGCCAGCCCGGAATAGCCCAGGAACAGCAGCGCCAGCGACAGCGCGAAGGGCGCGGCGTGGGTGTCGGCGGAGAGCGTGCGGATCAACAGCCAGCCCACCAGCGCCACGCACACCGGCACCGGTGCGAGATAGTAGAGGTTGGGCAGCGCGAACCAGCGCCCGGCGATGTCCGGGTGGGCGAGCGGCGTCCAGATGCTGACGGCGACGATGGTCGCCAGCACGACGAGCGTCACCGGCTTGCCGAGCTGACGCATGCGCCGCTGCAAGCCGCCCTCGGTCTTCATCACCAGCCAGGTGGCGCCCAGGAGCGCATAGGCGACGACGAGGCCGACACCGGTGAACAGGCTGAACGGCGTCAGCCAGTCGAACACGCCGCCGGCATAGGCGCCGCCCTCCACGGCAAAGCCGTTGATGAAGGCGCCGAGAGCCACCCCTTGCGAGACGGTGGCCATGTAGGAGCCCCAGATGAAGGCCTTGTCCCAGAAGGGCTTGTGGCTTTCGTCGGCCTTGAAGCGGAACTCGAAGGCGACGCCGCGCCAGATGAGGCCGGCCAGCATCAGCATCAGCGGCAGGTAGAGCGCGCTGAGCACCACCGCGTAGGCGATGGGGAAGGCGGCCATCAGCGCCGCCCCGCCCAGCACCAGCCAGGTCTCGTTGCCGTCCCACACCGGCGCCACGCTGTTGACCATGGTGTCGCGGTCCTCGCGGTCGCGCACGAAGGGGAAGAGTATGCCGATGCCGAGGTCGAAGCCGTCCATGATGACGTACATCATCAGGCCGAAGGCGATGATGATGGCCCACAGGAGAGGAAGATCGATGCCCATGGTGTGTCCTCCTCAGTTGAGCGACGGGTCGACGTCGTCGGGGGCGGCGGAAAGCGGTCGGGCCGGCCGTTGCGCCTGTCCCCCTTGCGCTTGCCCCTTTCCCAGCGGATGGTCGCCGTCGTCGCTGGTCTCCGGCCCCTTGGCCACCAGCTTCAGCATGTAGCGGACGCCGGTGCCGAACACGGCGAAATACATGACGAGGAAGGCGATCAGCGTCGCCGACAGCACCGGCGCCGAGTGGTTGGACACGGCATCCTTGGTGCGCATGACGCCATAGACGATCCACGGCTGGCGGCCGATCTCGGTGGTGTACCAGCCAGCCAGGATGGCGATCAGGCCGGATGGCCCCATCCAGGTGGCAAGGCGCAGGAACCAGCGCTGCTCGTAGAAGCTGCCGCGCCAGCGCAGCCAGGCGCTCCAGAGGCCCAGCACCAGCATCAGCATGCCCAGACCCACCATGACGCGGAACGACCAGAACACCACCGTGGAATTCGGCCGGTCCTCTTTCGGGAACTCGCTGAGGGCCTTGTACTGGCCGTCGAGGCTGTGCGTCAGGATCAGGCCGCCCAGCCGGGGGATTTCCAGCTTGTAGCGCGTCACCTCGGCCTCCATGTCGGGCCAGCCGAACAGGATCAGCGGCGCGCCGGCGCCCGGCTCGTTGCGCCAGTGGCCTTCCATGGCCGCCACCTTGGCCGGCTGGTGCTCCAGCGTGTTGAGGCCGTGCTGGTCGCCGACCAGGATCTGCAACGGCGTGACGATCAGCACCATCCACATGGCCATGGAGAACATGGTGCGGATGCGCGGCGTGTTGTTGCCCCGCATGAGATGCCACGCCCCGGACGCGCCGACGAACAGCGCCGTGGCCAGGAAGGCGGCCACCACCATGTGCGCGAGGCGGTAGGGGAAGGACGGGTTGAAGATCACCTTCAGCCAGTCCACCGGCACCACCACGCCGTTGATGATCTCATGGCCCTGCGGCGTCTGCATCCAGCTGTTGGAGGCGAGGATCCAGGTGGCGGAAATCAGCGTGCCGAGCGCCACCATGAAGGTGGAGAAGAGGTGCAGCCCCGGCCCCACCTTGTTCCAGCCGAACAGCATCACCCCCAGGAAGCCCGCTTCCAGGAAGAAGGCGGTCAGCACCTCGTAGGCGAGCAGCGGGCCGGTGATCGAGCCGGCGAAGGAGGAGAAATAGCTCCAGTTGGTGCCGAACTGATAGGCCATGACCAGCCCCGAGACGACGCCCATGGCGAAGTTGACGGCGAAGATCTTCGACCAGAAATGATAGAGGTCGCGATAGACGAGATCCTTCTTCCACAGCCACATCGCTTCCAGCACCACCAGATAGCTGGCGAGGCCGATGGTGATGGCCGGAAAGACGATGTGGAAGGAAATGGTGAAGCCGAACTGGATGCGGGCCAGTTCCAGCGCGGTCAGGCCGAACATGGCGCGCCCTCCGTGGGTTTGGCGATCGTCGTGGGGGTGGATGTGAACAAGGTCATGGCTGTGTCCTGAACCTCAAACGACCGCGCGGGTGGCAAAGGCCGGCTGGGCGATGAGGCTTGAAAGCTGGGTCAGCCCGTCCTCGAGGTCGCCCCGGTCGGGCGCGACGCCGAGCGAGATGCGCACCGCCTCGACAGGATGGGCGACGGTGGCGAAGGCCGAGGCAGGCACGATGGAGACGCCGGCGCGGTCTGCATGCTCGGCGAAGTCGGCGGCCCGCCAGTGCGCCGGCAGGCGCAGCCACAGGTGATGGCCGCGCGGGTCGGCGGCGTAGCCGGTGCCGAGGATCGACGCCGCCAGCGCCTGCCGCGCCTCGTTCTCCGCGCCGATCGCGCCGGCCAGTTCGTCGAGCGCGCCGTCGACGATCCAGCGGCTGACCAGCGCCGACATCAGCGGCGGCGCCATCAGGCTGGTGGCGCGCAGCACGCCGGCCAGCCGCAAGGCGGCGGCGGCGCTTGGCGCCAGCACATAGGCGACGCGCAGCGCCGGTGTGGCGCATTTCGACAGGGTGGCGATGTGCCAGGTGATGTCGGGCGCCAGTTCCGCCATGGTCACCAGCCGGTCGGGCCGAAGCGGCGCGTAAGGGTCGTCCTCGACGATCGTCACGCCATGCCGGCGGGCGATGTCGACGATGGCGCGGCGGCGCGCCTCGGGCAGCGTCGCCGTCGTCGGATTGTCGATGCTGGGAATGACGTAGAGAAGCCGGGGCGCCCGCTCGCGGCAGGCCGCCTCGAAGGCCTCGGGCAGAATGCCGTCCTCGTCCATGGCGAGCGGCGCGAGGGTCAGCCCCCTTTCGAGGGCCACCGCCTTCAGCCCCGGATAGGTCATCGCCCCGGCGGCCACCACATCGCCCCGGTCGAGCAACAGTTCGCAGAGGGCGAACAGCGCGCTTTGCGCCCCGGCGGCCACCACCACGCGCTCGGCCGCCGCGCCGGCAACGCGCCGCGTGAGCCAGCTGGCGCCGGCCTGCCGGTCGGCTTCCGCCCCGGTGCTGTCCTGATAGTGCAGGCGGAGGAGGCCGTTGGGGCTGCCGAGAACGCCGGCGATGCCCTGCGGCATCAGCTTGCGGAAATCGAAGCTGGCCGGCTGCGGCGGAATGTTCATGCTGAGGTCGATCGGCGAGGAAGCGGCCACGCCGCCCTCGCCGTCCGCCGTGTCGCTGATGAAGGTGCCGCGCCCGGCCTGCGCCGCCACCAGCCCGCGCCGCCGCGCCTCGTTGAAGGCCCGCGTCACCGTCGTCAGGTCGACGCCCAGCGCTTCGGCAATGGCCCGCTGCGCCGGCAGACGATCGCCGCGCGCCGCGCGCCCCGACCGCACGTCGGCCTCAAGCGCCTCGACGATGCCGAGATACTTCGCCCGCGCGCCCTCGATCAGTCGTGGCTTCCACATGGCGCCCTCTTTGTATGGCACGTTCACATACAAAAACGCTACCATGTATGGCCGATAAAGGAAACCCCTTACACCGCCGCCCACTGTCTGACAGCCCCAGACGATAGCGAAGAAATCACCGATTTTCCGCCATTTCACGCCCTTCCATTGCCCCAGGAAACTTGAGCATAGCAGCCATGAATATTCGGAGCGCATAGCACCATCGCCGGCATCCGGCTTGCGCTGTATGGAATCAATCCATACACATTACCGCAGAATGTATGGCCGCACCCACGGGCGCTCCCATCGCCAGCCCCACCCGACAAGGCATTCGACATGGACACCAACCAGCATTTCAACACCCTGCTCGCCGACATGAAGCGCGACGGTCGCTATCGCACCTTCGCCGAGCTGGAGCGTATCAACGGCGCGTTCCCCACCGCCCTCTGGCGCGGCCCCGACGGCAAGACGCGGCGGGTTACCGTCTGGTGTTCCAACGACTATCTCGGCATGGGCCAGCACCCCGAGGTGCTCGACGCCATGCACGCCGAGCTCGACCTGTCGGGCGCCGGCGCCGGCGGCACCCGCAACATTTCCGGCACCAACCGCCAGCATGTGGCGCTTGAAGGCGAGCTGGCCGACCTGCACGGCAAGGAAGCGGCGCTGATCTTCACCTCCGGCTGGATCTCCAATCTGGCGGCGCTCGGCACGCTCGGGCGCGTGCTGCCGAACTGCGTCATCTTCTCCGACGCGCAGAACCACAATTCGATGATCGAGGGCATCCGCCGTTCGGGCGCCGAAAAGCGCATCTTCCGCCACAACGACGTCGCCCATCTCGACGAGCTGATGGCCGCCGTCGACGCCGACCGGCCCAAGATCGTCGCCTTCGAGAGCGTCTACTCGATGGATGGCGACATCGCGCCCATCGCCGCCCTCTGCGACGTGGCCGACAAATACGGCGCCCTCACCTATCTCGACGAGGTCCACGCCGTCGGCCTCTACGGCCCGCAAGGCGGCGGCATCGCCGACCGCGACGGCCTCGCCCACCGGCTGACGGTCATCGAGGGCACGCTGGCCAAGGCCTTCGGCATCATGGGCGGCTACATCAGCGGCCCCGCCGCGCTGATCGACGTCGTCCGCAGTCTGGCCGAGAGCTTCATCTTCAGCACCTCGCTCCCTCCGCATCTCGCAGCCGGCGCGCGCGCCGCCATCCGCCACGTGCGCACCCACCCCGAAGGCCGCGCGCGGCAAGCCGCCAACGCCGCCCGCCTCAAAGCCATGCTGATGGAAGCCGGCCTGCCGGTGCTCGACACGCCCAGCCACATCCTGCCCGTCATCGTCGGCGACGCCCACCTCTGCCGCCGCATCAGCGAACGCCTGATCGCCGACCACGACATCTACGTCCAACCGATCAACTACCCGACGGTGGCGCGCGGCCAGGAACGCCTGCGCATCACGCCAACACCCTTCCACACCGAAGCCCACATGCGCACCCTCGTCGACGCCCTCCTCGCCATCGGCCAGGACCTCGGCTGGCCCGCCACCCGGCTGGAACACTCGGCCTGACCGGCGCGCAACTCTATCTATTTGTTTTATATCAATAAATCCGCCATCCTGCGCTTCAGGCGCAGGACCTCAGGACAAGAAATCTCCTCGGCCCATATCAAGCGCCAAGAACCACGGGGAGCCAGATATCAACCACAGCACCCCATCCTGCCCGAGGTCCTGCGCCTGAAGCGCAGGATGACAAATCTATATATGTAACAGTTGGATAGCGGAGCGCATGCAGCTGAGAACGCTGTACTCCGCATCACGGCAGTGACGGCGGTTTATGGCCTCGCGGGCCGCCTATCCCACCGCCCCGTCTATATAAATCCGTCATCCTGCGCTTCAGGCGCAGGACCTCAGGACAAGAAATCCCCTCGGCCCATATCGCGCGCCCGCACCCAAGGGGAGCCCGATATCACCCTCGAGCCCCATCCTGCCCGAGGTCCTGCGCCTAAAGCGCAGGATGACAAATCTATATATGTAACAAATGGATAGCGGAGCGCATGCAGCTGCAAACGCTGTACTCCGCATCACGGCGGTGGCGACGGTTTGCGCCCTCGCGGGCCGCCTACCCCACTGCCCCGTCTATATAAATCCGTCATCCTGCGCTTCAGGCGCAGGACCTCAGGACAAGAAATCTCCTCGGCCCCTATCAAGCGCCAAGAACCACGGGGAGCCAGATATCAACCACAGCGCCCCATCCTGCCTGAGGTCCTGCGCCTACGCGCAGAATGACAGGATGGGAAGGGCGCCCGATATCACGGCACAGCGATGCCCCCCCTTACGACCGCCATTACGCGAGCCGCTAACCATCTGTTTCATATCAATTAATTGCCATCCTGCGCTTCAGGCGCAGGACCTCAGGACAAGAAATCTCCTCGGCCCATATCAAGCGCCAAGAACCACGGGGAGCCCGATATCAACCGCAGCGCCCCATCCTGCCTGAGGTTCTGCGCCTACGCGCAGAATGACAGTGTGATGGGAAGGGCACCCGATATCACGGCACAGCGATGCCCCCTTACGACTGCCATTACGCGAGCCGCTAACCATCTGTTTCATATCAATTAATTGTCATCCTGCGCGCAGGCGCAGGACCTCAGGACGAGAAATCGCATCGGCCCATATCAGGCTCCCCGCCCCCCCCCTCAAGCCTCCTCCGCCACCGCCTTCAGCCGTTGGTCCATCTCGGCCATCGCCCTCAGAGCGCGCCGCCGCAGGGGATGATCGACCTCCGGGCTGTCGTCGAGGTCGATGAACAGCTTGCCGTTGAGGTGGTCGAACTCGTGCTGGACGATGCGGGCGGCCAGCCCCTCGTAGGTGGCGACGTGGGCGGCGCCGGCCATGTCGCGGTAGCGCACGGTGACCTTGGGGTGGCGCAGCACCTTGGCCGAGCGCCAGCCGGGCACGCTGAGGCAGCCTTCCTCGCCCAGCACCGAGGCCTCGCCGAAATACTCGACCTCCGGATTGACGAACACGGTGGAGGGCAGGATCTTCATGGCCGTGGCGATGAACAGGCGCCAGGAAATGCCCACCTGCGGCGCCGCGATGCCGACGCCGCCGGCATCGAGCATGCACATCCACATTTCCTCGACGAGATGCTTCAGCGTCTCCGTGCCGATCATCTCCTCGGGCACGGGCTTGGCCACCATGCGCAATACCGAGTCGGCGATCCTGAGGGTCGTCGGGCTACCGGTCACGATGGATGCGCGCGCGACAGTGAGGGGGAAATCTTCGTCAACCTGCATCATCGTCATGGTCACGCTCCGTGTCACAGTCGCTAGCGAGCAACTCCAGCAAAAGTGGGAACCGGTTTTGCGCCCGGAGTTGCGTAAAAACAAAGAGATAGAGCATGTTGGCGAACAGGGTTCGCCGGACGTGCTCTAGGCGCAGCATAACGATCAACACCGCCCGCCGCACCATCCGCCATTTGTCGATGGGGAGGCCGCCCGGATCACCCCAGGAACGGCGCCACCATATCCTCGCTGCGCTCCCACAGCGCCCGCGCCACGCTTCCGTCGTCGCGGAAGGCGACGGGCATGCGCGCCCGCTTGAGATAGACCTCGCCCGGCTGCCAGTCGCGCCCCGGCGCGCCCTCGCAAAGCGCCACCAGCCGGCGGGCGCTGGTCTCCGGGCTGATGGTGGCGAGGTAGCGCAGCGGCGTGTGGTAGAACCAGCGCATGAAGAAGGTGGTGTCCTCGGCGAAGTTCGACCGCACGAAGCCCGGATGGAAGGCCACGGCGGCGATGCCGTCGGCGCGGTGCCGCCGGTCCAGCTCGCGGGTGAACAGGATGTTGGCGAGCTTGCTGCGGCCATAGGCGCTGGTCGGCGAGTAGCCGCGCGTCTGGTTGAGATCGTCGACGTCGAGCCCCCGCCCCCAGACGTTGGCGGCAAAGCTCGAGGTCTGGATCACCCTGGCGTCGCTTGCGGCCAGCCTGTCCATCAAAAGGCGGGTCAGAAGGAAGCCGGCGAGGTGGTTGACCTGAAAGGTCTTCTCGAAACCGTCCTCGGTGACGGTGCGCGGCCCCATGATGCCGCCGGCATTGTTGGCGAGCACGTCGATCCGCTCGTAGGCGGCAAGCTCGCCGGCCAGCCGCTTCACCTCCGAAAGGCGGGCATAGTCGGCGACATGGAACGGCGCGTCGATCTCCCGCGCCAGCGCCTCGGTCTTGGCCGGCGAGCGCCCGACCAGCACCACGCGGTGCCCGCCGGTCTTGAGCTGACGCGCCGCCGCGGCGCCGATGCCGTCGCTGGCGCCCGTGATGACGATGGTCTGCATGCCGTCCTCCTCGTTCAGAGGGCCAGTCTACGCCATCCGCCCCTTCCCGCCCATGGCTACATGCCTACGGCGTCCGCCGGCAGGGGTCGACGTCCTGAGGCCTGAGACGCCCGGCCTTGATGTCCTTCCAGTAGGGAATGTTGGGGTCCGGCCCGCCGATATGGGAATCGTAGACCTTGCGATCCATCGAAATCGGCCGGCCCGAGCTGGAAAACCCATACATCTTCTTGTCGTCGATATAGGCGGAGGCAAAGCCGATCGGGCAGAAATACGTCTTGTCCCCCTTGGTGACGTTCCAGCCCAACCGCCCGGACTTGCTGTTGGTCAGCTTGCTGACCTTGAAGCCCTGCCGCACCAGATTGTCCATGGTCTCGGCGCTCGAAACGGACGGCGCGACAAACACGCCGAGCACCGCCACGATCGCCAGCCCCTTCAGAAAACGAACACCCATCGATCCCCACTCCCCAACGTCCAACTCAGGCCGCCACAATCCAGGATTAGCACCCTTAAACCCTGGCGGGTACCCTTGTTACGAATGCTTAGTCACAGCCCGATGACGCCCATCTACCGCCCCACCCGCTCCATCACGAAATCGGCCCGCGCCTCCACGCTGGCCAGCGGCAGCGCGACCACCTCGTAGCCCAGCGCCTTGTAGGTCTCCTCCATCATCCTGGCGGTCGCCTCGGCCTCGGCCTTGTCCTGCTTGCGCTCGGCGTCCTGGGCGAAGATCGCCTCCCAATAGGGGGCGAGGAAGACAGTGCGGTTGTAGCGGAACCGCCGCGCCGCCACCTCGACGTGGGCCGGCACGTCAAGGCCGATCAGCGTGAGGTAGCCGGCGATGTCGGGGATGCCGCGATCCATCACCACCGGCCCGGCCATCGCCTCGGCCTCGTGGAAGGAGCGCAGCTCCCAGCCCAGCATCAGCTCGGCGTAGAGGGCGCGGTCGGCCCAGGGCAGCGCCGTGCCGCCGATCGCCACCTGATCGCGAATGATCGCCCGCCCGGCCTCCGGCATGCTGGCGACGCCGCGCCGCGACAACGCCTCGATCAACGTGCTCTTGCCCGAACCGGGGCCGCCGGTCACGACAAACAAATGGTCACACATGTGCCATCCTCGAAATTGGATCTGTAAGAGCCTGTCTCGAAACTCGCTGGCGTGAGGCAGATGGCGACGAGTTTGAGTACCGGAGCGGAGCGAACTTGAGGTTCGTGAGCACCGGAAGCGCAGAACTCTAGGCCAAATGCCCATGCCAGTAGAGTTTCGGGGCAGGATCTGGGGAGGTTTGCGCCGGCCGCCGCCCGTCATCATCCGGGGGCATCGCCAAGCACGGAGGAAGGGTAACCGGAGAGGCGGCGATCGGCAAGGGGGCGACAGTCATCGAGGGCTGGCGTCGCGTGATATCGGCCGCTTGCTCCACCTTCCCGAGGTCCTGCGCCTTCGCGCAGGATGACGAAATTATATAATTTGAACAATCGGTTGCCGAAGCCGCCCTATCCATCAGGTCGTCATCCTGCGCGAAGGCGCAGGACCTCGGGACGAGACGTCGCACCGGCCCATATCACGCTCCCTGCAACAAGGGCGCCCGATATCAACCTGCCGAAGGAACTCGACCGCCCGCCCGCTCCGGGCATAAGCTTGCTCAGCCTGCGAGGAGAGGACGGAGCGTGAGCCAATGCCCCATGCCATCAGCATCAAGTGCCAGAACGCCACGGCCGCTCCGATCCTGAAGCTCTGGGACGAGGCGAGCGCCTTCGAGGTCAGCGGTTCGATGGCCGCCCTCGACTACCCGCCCCACCTCACGCTGGCCGTCTTTCCCGAGCATCCGGGCCGCGTCGTCGACGCGCTGGACGAGGTGTTCGCCGCCCAGCCCAAGCTGACCATCGTCTTCGACGGCGTCGGCTACTTCGACAACGATCCTCTGGTGCTCTGGGCCAGACCGCGCCCCGATGCATCCCTGATGGCGCTTCACCACAGGCTGCATCGCCACATCGACCCCGCCCTCTGCGACCCGCATTACCGCGAAGGCAACTGGGTCCCACACTGCAGCCTCGCCACCAGGGTGCCGCGCGCCGAGGCGACCGCGGCGATGGCGTGGGCCGGGCGGAAGCGGCTGGACTTCGAGGTCGACTTCGACACGGCGGACCTTGTCGAGTTCCTGCCCGTCAGGGTGGAGCGGAGCTACCGGTTGCTGTGAGAGGCCATCGCCGCCGCTGGCGCGCCAGCGGCAGGCAAGCCCCCCGCTCTCGCTCGATTCCCCAACCTCACTCGATCCAGCTCTTGCCGTCTTCGGCGCTGCATCCATAGGGCGGCAGCACGGCGCCGAAGGTCGCCTTCAGCCTGTCGCAGCCCCACTTGCGCAGCGGCAGGGGCATGCGGCTGTTCAGCTCGATTCCCACTTCGTCATAGGGGCCGTCCGTGTTGCTCACGTAGCTATACCAGCGCCAGCCGAGGGTGACCGCCGAGGCGATGACGATGACAAGCACAATGGACAGAAGCTTTCTCAATCCGAAACTCTCCGCGTTCATTCGGCAAGGCGATGGCGCCCCACCCCTCCATAGCTGCTTTTCGCGACGCCGGCCAAGGGGCGCTCGCGCCACGGTCTACAGCTTTATCTGACCGCTCAATCTGACTGAGTATTCCGCTCGTTGCTCAAACTGGGCCTGGCTCCGGGCGCGAAGTTCAGGACACCTTACCCGCAATGCCTTCGCCCCCCGACCAACCGCCCAAGCGCTTCAGGTTGCTACCCCACCACGATCCGCACGATCTCCCTCACGAAGCCGTCGGTCAGCGGCTCGCGGGCGAACCAGCGGCGGAAGAACAGCGGGCCGATCAGGGCGGCTGCGAGGGCGGCGACGTCGGTGTCGGCGGGGAGTTCGCCCCGGGCGATGCCGCGCCGGATCGCCGCCTCGAACGGCGCCGAATAGCCCTGTTGCAGGCGGCGATACATCTCGGCCATGTCGGGATCGCGCTCGCCGGCATCGACGATCGACGGCAGCACGGCGGTCCAGCGCGCCGTGGTGAGCGCCTCGGCCAGGGCGCCCATCAGCGCCGCGATATCCGCCCTGAGGCTGCCGAGATCCGGCGTCGTCTGCGGCGTGCCGATGTTGGCGCAGGCGTCGCGCAACAGATCGGTCCGGGACGGCCAGTGGCGGTAGATGGTGGTCTTCGCCACGCCCGAGCGCCGCGCCACCTCGTCGACGCTGACGCCGGAGTAGCCGCGTTCGAACAGCAGATCCGACGTGGCGGCCAACACCGCCGCCCGCGACCGCCGCACCCGTTCGTCCATGACCTCCGCCCCTTCGGAAGCGTCCCCACGCGCGGCCCCCATCGCACCCCTCTCGACTCTTTCGCTACGATACCGTATCGTAGCATATCCATCGGCCACAGTTAAGCCGCCCCAAGGGAGACAGTCATGAAGTTCGCCTCCACGCGCCTCATCGCCCATGACATCAAGTCCATGGTGGCCTTCTACGAGATGGTGACCGGCCTTGCCGCCGACTGGCTGGCGCCGGTGTTCGCCGAGATCGTCACGCCGTCGGGCACGCTGGCCATCGGCGCCGAGGACACCGTGCCCCTCTGGCAGCCGGGCGCTGCCGAACCGGGCCACAACCGTACCGCCATCCTGGAATTCCAGGTGGACGACGTCGACGCCGCCTATGCGCGCCTGAAAGACAAGGTCACGCTGGTGCACGACATGAAGGTGATGCCCTGGGGCAACAAGACCTTCCAGTTCCGCGACCCCGAGGGCACGGCGGTGTCGCTCTACATGCCCGCCACCGACGCCGCCCGGCAGCGCTTCGCCGCCCGCTGATCCGGGAGCGGTGCGCTCCTACCCCTCGTCTTTCCCGTGCAGCAGGATGCTGTCGCACCGGGCGCCGGCAAGGCGGTGGACGACGATCTCCTGGTAGTCTGGCGAATTGTACCAGGCGAGGAGATCGGCCTCGGAGGGGAAGCGGATCAGCACCGAGCGGGTGTAGGGCCACGCGCCTTCCAGCACGGTCGGCGCGGCATCGACCGCGAGATACTCGCCGTTGAAGCGGGCGAACACGGCGTCGCAGGCGTCGAGATAGCGCTGGTATTCGGCCGGGTCGTCGATGCGGATCTGGGCGACGAAATAGGCGGTCATGTCGGTCCTCCCGCCCCCTTCTACACCATGGAGCGGGCGTCGCCGTCCGGTGCGATCCATATGCGCCGCCCGCCTCCCATCGGCGAATCCCCGGTTCCCCCCGACCGTGCTATGGTCCATATGAGGGAAAACACATAGGCCCGGCGCCTCACATGCGTTTCGCCTCGGAGGAGGGACGACCATGACCAGCACCGTGAAACTCCACCGCGTCTTCACCACCCGGCCCGAGAAGATCTACCGGGCCTTCGTCGAGCCCGACGCCCTGGCCACCTGGCTGCCGCCCAACGGCTTCACCTGCACCGTGCACGAGCACACCCCGGCGGTCGGCGGCACCTACCGCATGAGCTTCCGCAACTTCACCACCGGCGCCAGCCACGCCTTCGGCGGCACCTACCAGGAGCTCGTGCCCGGCGAGCGGCTGGTCTACACCGACACCTTCGACGCCCCCGGCCTGCCGGGTGAGATGACGGTGACGGTGAGCCTCACCGCCGTGTCGGTCGGCACCGACGTCACCATCGTGCAGCAAGGCATCCCCGACGCCATCCCCCGCGAAGCCTGCTATCTCGGCTGGCAGGAATCCCTCCGCAAACTCGCCAAGCTGGTGGAACCGGAGATCATCGAGTAGGGGCGAGAGGGGGGGGGGAAGCCAAGATCAAGCGGCGAGCTAACAAATTGTTTTATATCACTTAATGTTATCCTGCGCTTTAGGCCGCGTGCATTCGCGCGCGAATGCACGGTGGACCTCGGGACGGTAGAGCGAGCGGCCGATATCGGGCGCCCCTCACCATGAGGAGCCCTATAGAAGCCCAGAGCCCCTTTCTGCCTGAGGTCCTCGCCTGCGCAAGGATGACAATTTATATAGAGGAATCAGTTGGATAACCGGTGCGCCACCATTGGGAGCGCATCGAGCTGCCTTATACGGAGGGAGAAACCTCAGAGGCTAGGCGATGCGCTCTATCCCATTATTCCATTTATATAATTTGTCATCCTTGCGCAGGCGAGGACCTCAGGAAGGTAGAGCGAGCCGCCAATATCGGGCGCCCTTCAACATGGGGAGCCCTATAGAAGCCCAGAGCCCCTTTCTGCCCGAGGTCCACCTTGAATTCGCGCGCGAATTCAAGAGGCCTGCGCAAAGATGACAATTTATATAGAGGAATCAGTTGGATAACCCGCGCGCCACAATGGGGAACGCATCGAGCTGCCTTATACGGAGGGAGAAACCTCAGAGGCGAGGTGCTACGCCTGTCCCATTGCCCCATTTATATAAATCGTCATCCTGCGCTTCAGGCCACTGCTGTCCGGTTTAAATCACTGGACAGGGTGCATGGCATTGATTCTACTCGTCTTCAGACGTTTAGCCGCGTTCTGGACACGAGCAGGAG
>NZ_JAMDLI010000004.1 GCF_023721815.1 Pleomorphomonas sp. JP5 | reverse complement strand
ATCCCGAACTCGGCCGTGAAACTCCCCAGCGCCAATGGTACTCCGTCTTAAGACGCGGGAGAGTAGGTCGCTGCCAGGCCTGCAAAGTGCAAGACCATTAGAGACAAATCCACACGACAAACTCTTCACAAACACAAACGAACAAACAACACAAAACAGCCCTCCGAGAGAGAAATCTCCGGAGGGCTGTTTGCGTCAAGCAACCTACACTAAGCAAAGCCGAATTGATCGCGTAGAGCCTGACGTTGCCCCCAGGAATTATCCAGTTCTGAGTTCGTTTCTGGCGTTGGTCTTTTCCTTACGGACGGCGGTGTCGGGCGTCGGCGCGGAGCCTTGCATTGCAGGGTAGCTACGTATGGACTCGATAACCGCTGAAGGCATCTAAGCGGGAAACGAACCTCAAAACCAGTGCTCCCTATCAGAGCCGTGGTAGACCACCACGTCGATAGGCCGGGTGTGGAAGCGCAGCAATGCGTGAAGCTTACCGGTACTAATAGCTCGATCGGCTTCATCGCTCTCATTATCCCTGTCCATCCAACAGGATGAACAAGACACAACATCACGATCCGGCCCATAAAGCCGCCAAAGACCAATCTCTTCGCTCAGCTCTCCCCACAAGGGAAAGTCGAGCTCTTGCCCTTCGCCGGCCTGGTGGTCATGGCGGGGAGAAATGCACCCGATCCCATCCCGAACTCGGCCGTGAAACTCCCCAGCGCCAATGGCATTGCAGGGTAGCTACGTATGGACTCGATAACCGCTGAAGGCATCTAAGCGGGAAACGAACCTCAAAACCAGTGCTCCCTATCAGAGCCGTGGAAGACCACCACGTTGATAGGCCGGGTGTGGAAGCGCAGCAATGCGTGAAGCTTACCGGTACTAATAGCTCGATCGGCTTCATCGCTCTCATTATCCCTGTCCATCCAAAAGGATGAACAAGACACAACATCACGATCCAGCCCATAAAGCCGCCAAAGACCAATCTCTTCGCTCAGCTCTCCCCGCAAGGGAAAGCCGAGCTCTTGCCCTTCGCCGGCCTGGTGGTCATGGCGGGGAGAAATGCACCCGATCCCATCCCGAACTCGGCCGTGAAACTCCCCAGCGCCAATGGTACTCCGTCTTAAGACGCGGGAGAGTAGGTCGCTGCCAGGCCTGCAAAGTGCAAGACTATAAGAGACAAATCCACACGACATAAACTCTTCACAAACACAAACAAACAACACAAAACAGCCCTCCGAGAGAGAAATCTCCGGAGGGCTGTTTGCGTTCAATCAACTTAGACTAAGCAAAACCGAATTGATCGCGTAGAGCCGCAAGCGCTCCTTATATCGGGCAGTGAAGGGGAGCGGCGACCGGCTCGCCGTGCTGGGGTGGGAAGCCTCACCCCGTCACGTGAGGCGCTTCGTCGGACAGCTCGGCCGTCAGGAAGGCCATCAGCTCTCTCTCGTTATAGGGCTTCAGGATGATCGGCGATCCCGCGAGATCGGCGGGCACCACATCCGACGCCATCAGCCCCGTCATGAAGGCGTAGCGTATGCCTCGGCGCCGCAGCTCGCGGGCGACGTCGAAGGAGGTGCTGTTGAAGAGGTAAATGTCCAGCAGCGCCGCCTGGGGTTTTCCCTCGTCGAGGCATTCCAGGGCGGCTGCGGAGGTCGAGAAGGGGCCGACGACCGTGAACCCCTTGGAGATCAGGAGATCTTCGAGGTCCATGGCAATCAGCGGCTCATCCTCCAGGACGAGAATTCGCTTGCCGCCGATCATGTATCCACCTCGCATTTCCATAGCCGCTTGAAATTATTCCGGCTTTGAGCCTATGGATTCTACTGGCGAGGGACCGCTCTGTATGTCCAATACTGAACACAGGGCGAAGGTCTTTCGTTTTTTTTACGTCGGTAGGAAAACGTATGGCGGCGATTTCGACGTTCGAGGGCAAGACAGGCAACAATCTCATAGATGCACTGCGCCCCCGGGAGTGGGAACGACTGGTTTCGCGTCTTCAGCCATGGACCGGCGAGGTCGGGCGCATGCTACAGACGCCCGGCAACCGGGTGGAGTGGGCCTATTTCCCGATCGGCAAGGCGATGGCGTCCTATCGCGTCACCTTCGGCGATGGGCGCGAGGTGGAGACCGCCCTGATCGGTCGCGAGGGGGCCGTCGGCGGCATCGTCAGTCGAGGTCACCTGCCGGCCTTCGCGCTGGCCGTGGTGCTGTTCGGAGGGACGTTCGTCCGGATATCGCTCAGCGAGCTCGAGGCCCTCAAGGCCGAGGAGCCGACCATCGACTCCCTGTTCAATCGCTATGCCGATTGTCTTCTCGCCCAGGTGTTCCAGGCCAGCGCCTGCAACGCAGCCCACAGCATTCAGCAGCGGGCGGCGCGCTGGCTGGTCGCCGCCAGCGAGCGCACCGGCTCCGACGAGTTGACGCTGACCCAGGACCAGCTGGCCGGGTTGCTCGGCGTCGGTCGCAGCTACACCACGCGCGTCATCGGCCGCTTCAAGGCGGAAGGGGTGGTCGATACCCAGAGGGGCCGCCTGACGGTTCTCGATCACGACAATCTCGCGTCGATGGCCTGCGCCTGCAACGACGTCGTCCGGAGCCATTTCGACACGGTACTGACGGGCGTTTACCCCGAGGTGTGAGGGCGACTACAGCACCCTGAGGCCGAGTTCCTTCAGGAGCTCGGTCGCCTGGGCGCGGGAGATGATGGCGCCCCGGAAATGCGCCGCGTCGCCGAGGCGGATGCCGCCGAGATCCGCTCCGCGCAGGTCGGCCCCCTCGAAGCGGGCGCGGATGAGCTGGGCGTCGCGCAGGCTGCTGTCTTCAAACACCACGCCACGGAAATCGGCCCCTTCGAGCAGGGCGCCGGAGAGATCTACCTGCTTGAGCGTCTGGTCGCGGAAGGAGACTTTCGGCAGCCGCGCATCGACGGCCAGAACTTCCTCGAGCTGAAGATCGACGGTGCGGGCATCGGTGAAATCGGCGCCGGTCAGCTTGCTGCGGCGAAAGGCGGCGGAGGTCAGCACCGTCTGCCGGAAGCGGGCATTGTTGAAGTCCGACGAGACGATCTCGGCGTCGACGAGATCGGCGCGGCTGAAATCGGCGAAGGCGGCCTTGCAGGCCGCCCACCGGCTATCGGCGAGCCGGGTGCGGACGAGCTTGCAGTGAGCGAGGTTGCACCCGTCGAACTGCCATCCCCCAAGCTCGACCTCTCCGAAGACGAGGCCGTCGAGATCGGCGCCGACAAGGCGGCGCGGCCCGTCGCCGGCAAGCAGGCGGTTGAGCCCCGCCTGATCGACGGATTGGCCGGTAAGATCGATGGTCGGAATGTCGGTCATGAGATGGACTGCCCTGCGTCGCGACCGGTGAGGCGGCCACGCAAGGCCGGATCGGTCATTCGCCGTCGAAGGCGATCAGCGTGCGAACGTTGACGTTGAGAGCGCGAAGCTTGTCGGCGCCGCCAAGGGCCGGCAGGTCGACGATGAAGCAGGCCGCCTCGATCTCGCCACCCATCTGGCGGATCAGCTTGGCGGCGGCGCTGGCCGTGCCGCCGGTGGCGATCAGGTCGTCGACCAGCAGGACGCGCTCGCCGGGCAGGATGGCATCCTTGTGCATCTCGATCTCGTCGACGCCGTATTCCAGGCTGTAGACCATCGACACCGTCTCGTGCGGCAGCTTGCCCTTCTTGCGGATCGGCACGAAGCCGGCGCTGAGCTGGTGGGCGACGGCGCCGCCCAGGATGAAGCCGCGCGCCTCGATGCCGGCCACCTTGTCGATCTTGCCGCCCGCCCAGGGCTGAACCAGTTCGTCGACGGTGCGACGGAAGGCCCGGGCATTGCCGAGGAGGGTGGTGATGTCGCGGAAGATGATGCCCGGCTTGGGATAGTCGGGGATCGCGCGAATGGTGTCGGCCAGATTCATGGAAGGGCTTCCCGAAGAAGTTACGGCCCGTTCTAGACAACGAGGGCCCTGGCCGCAACCACTTCGGCCGGCTATCCCTGCTTTGTCGGCAAAGCGAGGATAGCAAGGCAACTTTCCCAAGCATCGAACGCGCACTCGGCCATTCACATGGCGCGTTCATCCGATCCGATTTCGGAGGTGGCCTCTGGCCGTCTTTGGCGGAAGGGAGGACGCCCCTCCGTTCGGAGGGAGCGTCTTGCCGATCGCCTCTCCGTTCCGGTCGAGTTCCTCTTTAGCAGTGCGGGTTATTGAAGACGTTGATCATGTTGTTGTAGCGGGTGCTAAGGGCCGCTTGGCCGCGCCCGATTGGATCGAGGATGTTGAAGTTGATGTCATCGGCCTTTTTGACATATTTGCCAGCCTCGGCATCACTGACGACCTGCCGACCCTCGGCGACAAAGTCGTTGACCGCGTTCATTATGTAGGGGCAGCCGTTCGGGTCGGCTTCAACGATCTTCTTGCCCCAGCCGTCGGCCATGGCGGCGGCCTGATCGAGGCGAGCGCGAAATGGGGCGACGGTCTCCTTGGACCCTGCTGTCTGAAAGACCGCGTACGACAGCCGGAGAGCCTGTTTGGCGTAAAGGATCAGTCCTGCGCGGAAATAGTCCTGCGTGTCCTTCTGCGCCTTGTCGAAAGCCTCCCGCGTGTTGATCTCGTCCTGCTTTTCGATGCCGGTCAGGAAGGCTTCCTCGGCCTTCACCACCTCGGTCAGGGTGGAGACATAGGCGTCGTCTTGCTCGCGCGCTTTCTTGCCGCCGTCGGCAAGATAGCCTTTCGAGTCGGCGTAATTGCTCAACTCGGTATTGATCGGCTGAAACTTGCTCAACGCGTCCTCGAAGCTCTTTGCCGGCCCGTCGATTTCCGGCATCGCATGGGGCAACGCGATCGCTTTGGTCAGCTTCTGCTTCGTCTGGTTGAGGGTAAACGGGTAGGCGACGGAGTAACTGTCCAGTTTCTCGCCAGACTTCAGTTTGGGCTCGATATATTGCTGATGGTCGGAAAGCGTTTTGGCGAAGGGGGTGTTCAGGCTATTCGCTACCTCGACATACGCGTTGAATTTGGCGATTTCCTGCTGGTCGGCAGAGGATTGGGTTTGCTGTTCCGACGAGGATTTCTGATCGTTGCAGGCGGAAAGTACCACGATGCTGGTCAAAAGAATGCCAGCGGAAAGAATGTTCAAACGCACGTTTTCTCTCTTTATCGACATGTGATGTTCGGCGGACTTAGTCCTCCGGAAGAGATAATGGAGCGCACCCTCATTGGTTCCCGCGCATGGCGAATCTTTTCGGGCAGCGCGCCCGGAGACATTCGATGCGGACTTTGCGTTGATTATGTGAAGTCGGCTCGAGATCGCAGAAATCCGGAGTGGATAACGCCGGTTTCGTGTCCTTCCCTCGGGAGCTGACACAAAAAAAAAGGGCCCGCTGACGGGCCCTTAAGTTGCTATTGTGTCGCAAGCGATCAGTGCGGAACGCCGCGCCAGACCTGCCGCTTCACGAAGTAGAGGATGCCGGCGAAGATGATCAGGTAAAGCATCACCTTGAGGCCCAGCTCCTTGCGGGCGTCGAGGTGCGGCTCGGCCGCCCACATCAGGAAGGCCGAGACGTCCTGAGCATACTGCTCCTTGGTCTGCGGCGTACCGTCGGAATATTCGACGAGGTCGTCGTCGAGGGGCGGCGGCATGCGCAGGGAGATGCCGTTGATGAAGTGCGGGTTGTAGTAGGTGCCTTCGGGCACCTCCACGCCTTCCGGCGGGTCCTGGTAGCCGGTGAGCAGCGAGGCGATGTAGTCCGGGCCCTGCTCCTGGTAAGGCCAGAACATGTCGAAGACGAACCAGGGGAAGCCGCGATGGACGGCGCGCGCCTTGGCCAGCAGCGACATGTCGGGCGGCAGGGCGCCACCGTTGGCGGCGCGGGCCGCGTTGTCGTTGGCAAAGGGCGAGGGGAACGGATCGGACGGCAGGCGCGGCCGCTCGAACATCTCGCCGACGTCGTTGGGGCCGTCCTCGATGGCGTAGGTGGCCGCGAGCACCTTCACCGCGTCCTCTGAGAAGCCCGGTCCGCCCTCGTCGGCGAGGTTGCGGAACTTGACGAGCTTCATCGAGTGGCAGGACGAGCAGACGTCCTTGTACACCTGATAGCCGCGCTGTAGCTGGGCTTGGTCGTAGCGGCCGAAGATGCCGGCGAACGACCATTCCTGACGGGTCGGCTTCAAGAGCGGGAACTCCTGTGCCTTTTCCTCGGCAGACGCAACGGTGGTGGTGAGGGCAATGCCGGCGGCGAGAGCTGCGGCGGCCCAACGGATCATCTTGGCAGTCATGATTTCTCTCCGTCGGGCGCTCAATGGGCGGAACTGGCAGCCGATTTCGCCAGGATGGCGTCGTTGATCGACACTGGCAAAGGCTTCGGCTTCTCGATGTAGCCGAGCACAGGCAGGATCACCAGGAAGTAGGCGAAGTAGTAGAGGGTGCTGAGCTTGGCCCAGCTGACCGCCTGCATGCCGCCGATGATGTCGTCGGTCTTCACCGAGCCGAGGTAGCCGAGGAACAGCGCGTTGACGCCGAACACCCAGAAGGCGACCTTGAAGATCGGCCGGAAGCGGCCCGAGCGCACTTTGGAGGTGTCGAGCCAGGGCAGGAAGGCCAGGACGGCGATGGCGCCGAACATGGCGAGCACGCCGCCGAGCTTGCTATCGATCGGGCCGATGTTGAAGTCGATGGCGCGGAGGATCGCGTAGAACGGCAGGAAGTACCATTCGGGCACGATGTGGGCCGGCGTCGCCAGCGGGTTGGCCTCGATGTAGTTGTCCGGGTGGCCCAGGAAGTTCGGCTGATAGAAGACGAACCAGCCGTAGAAGATCATGAACAGCACGATCCACATCACGTCCTTGGAGGTCGCGAAGGGCGTGAAGGGCACGGTGTCCTTCTCGCTCTTGACGTCGATGCCGAGCGGGTTGTTCTGGCCGACCACGTGCAGCGCCCAGACGTGCAGCACCACGACGCCGGCGATCAGGAACGGCAGGAGGTAGTGCAGCGAGAAGAAGCGGTTGAGCGTGGCGTTGTCCACCGAGAAGCCGCCGATCAAGAGCGTCTGGATCGGCTGACCGACGATGGGAAGCGCGGTGAAGAAGTTGGTGATGACGGTGGCGCCCCAGAAGGACATCTGGCCCCAGGGCAGCACGTAACCCATGAAGGCGGCGGCCATCATGAGAAGGTAGATGATGACGCCGAGGATCCACAGGATCTCGCGCGGGGCCTTGTAGGAGCCGTAGTAGAGGCCGCGGAAGATGTGGATGTAGACGGCGATGAAGAACATCGACGCGCCGTTGGCGTGGAGATAGCGGATCAGCCAGCCCCAGTTGACGTCGCGCATGATGCTCTCGACGGAGCGGAAGGCGACGTGGCTCTCGGCGGCGTAGTGCATGGCCAGCACGATGCCGGTGACGATCTGCACCACCAGCATCATGGCGAGGATGCCGCCGAAGGTCCAGAGAGCGTTCAGGTTGCGCGGCGTCGGATAGGAGACGGCGGTGTCGTGCAGGAGGCGGACGATCGGAAGACGCGCCTCGAACCACTTCCCGATGGCCGTTCTCGGAACATAGGTCGAATGACCGGACATGGAATACCTCGTCGGGAAGGGCGATCAGCCGATGCGGATCTTGGTGTCGGTAAGGAAGGCGTAGGGCGGGATGGGCAGATTTTCCGGCGCCGGGCCCTTACGGATGCGGCCTGCGGTGTCGTAGACCGAGCCGTGGCAGGGGCAAAACCAGCCGCCGAACTCGCCGGACTCGTCGAGCGGAATGCAGCCGAGATGGGTGCAGACCTTGGTCATGACGAGGATGTTCTCCTTGCCGGTCGCGGCGCGGTTGGCGTCGGTGGCGTCGGCGGAGGCATCGGCGTTGGCATTGCGGGCCAGCGGGTCCTTGAGCTCGTCGAGCTTGACCGCCTTGCCTTCCTCGATTTCCTTCTCGGTGCGGTTGCGGATCACCACCGGCTTGCCGCGCCACATGACCGTGATCGCCTGGCCCGGCTGGACGCCGGAAATGTCGACCTCGACCGACGCCATCGCACGGGTGGAGGCGTCGGGGTTCATCTGGTCGACGAACGGCCAGGCCGCGGCGGCAACGCCGACCACGCCGAAAGCACCGGCGGCGTGCAGGAGGAAATCGCGGCGGGTTGGTTCTGCCGGTGTATCGCTCTCAGCCAAGATCGCTTCCTTTCGCGCGGGGAGCGGTCGCCAAGGGTCGGCTGGCGGCCGCTTCATCAACCTCGTCGTCGCCACCCCGTCCGCGGCATCGATGCGAGGTTGAAGAAAAGAGGTTCAACAACTTGCACGGCTTCCGGCGCGGACGCGACTACGCCTTGCTACGGATGCCTTTCCGGCCCCCTTTATGCATCAACGCCGAGCGTTGTCCAGTTGGTGCGCTTGAGAATTTGGTCTGATTTTTGGATTTATTCCAAAAAGTAAGCACGCCTTTGCGACAGGCCTCGCGGCCGGCTGTCGATCCGGCCGGCACGGTGTGGTCGGTCACCGCTCAACCTGCCTCGTCGTCGTCGAGGTTGAGGAAGCCGCCGGTCTGGCGGCTCCAGAGGCCGGCGTAGAGACCGCCCTGGGCGACGAGGTCGGCGTGGCTGCCCATTTCGACGATGCGGCCGCGCTCCATCACCACCAGCCGGTCCATGCGGGCGATGGTGGAGAGGCGGTGGGCGATGGCGATCACCGTCTTGCCCTCCATCAATACGCCGAGGTTTTCCTGGATGGCCGCCTCGACGTCGGAATCGAGCGCCGACGTCGCCTCGTCGAGGACGAGGATCGGCGCGTTCTTCAGGAGCACGCGGGCGATGGCGATGCGCTGGCGCTGGCCGCCGCTGAGCTTGACGCCCCGCTCGCCGACGAAGGCGTCGTAGCCGGTGCGCCCCTTGTTGTCGACGAGGTCGGGAATGAAGGCGTCGGCGTGGGCCATGCGGGCGGCGGCCAGCATCTCGTCTTCGCTGGCGTCGGGGCGGCCGTATCTGATGTTGTCGCGGATCGAGCGGTGGAGGAGCGAGGTATCCTGCGTCACGACGCCGATGGCCGCGCGCAACGAGTTCTGCGTGACGGACGCGATGTCCTGCCCGTCGATGCGTATGGTGCCATTCTCGAGGTCGTAGAGGCGCAGCAGCAGGCTGACCAGCGTCGACTTGCCGGCGCCGGAACGGCCGACGAGGCCGATGCGTTCGCCCGGCGCGATGGAGAGCGTCAGGTCGTCGATGGCCAGCCGGCCGGAGCCGTAGCCGAAGCTGACGCGATCGATCTCGATGCCGCCGCCGCTGACGGCGAGCGGGCGGGCGTCGGGGCGGTCGGTGATGAGCTGCGGCCGCGACAGCGAGCGGACCGTGTCGTCGAGCGTGCCGACGCTTTCGAACAGGTCGGACAGGCTCATGGTGGCCATGCGCGACAGCTGCTGGATCTGCATGGTCATGGCGATCACCGAGGCGATGTCGCCCGGCGTGGCGAGGCCGTGGCTCCAGAGCCGGATGCCGATGAGGCCGCTCGACGCGAGCAGCAGGCCGTTCAGGAGGGTGAGCAGGGTGGAAAGGCCGGTCAAGAGCCGCATCTGCTTGCCGGTGGCGGTGATGCCGCTTTCCAGCGCCTCGCGCACATAGGCGTCCTCGCGCGTCGAGGCAGTGAACAGGCGCACCGTCATGTAGTTGGAGTAGCCATCGACGAGGCGGCCGGAGAAGATGGACGCGGTGTCGGCCACCTCGCGGGCGGCGGCGCGGCTCCTTGGCACATAGTTATAGACCAGAATGGCGTAGGCGATCGTCCAGACGATGAGCGGGGCGGCGAACAGCGGATGCTTGACCAGCAGGTAGCCGATGACGCCGACCATGTAGAGGACCACGAACAGCAGCTGGTCGGCGAACAGGCGCAGCAGCGAGCGGATCGCCTGTCCGGTCTGCGTCACCTTGGTGGCGATGCGGCCGACGAAGTCGTTCTGGAAGAAGGAGATGTCGGCGCGGGCGACGAACTCGTGCGTCCGCCAGCGGACCAGCGTTCCGACATTGCGTGACAGCACCTGATTGCGGACGAGCTGGGCCAGGAAGGCGACCACCGGCCGGGCGGCGAGCAGCAGCAGCATGAAGAACAGCACGATGCGCCAGTCGATGACGCGGGCGCCGTTCCTGTCGGCCTCCGTGACCGCGTCGATCAGCCAGCCGACGCTGACGGGGAGCGTCACCTCGATCAGCGACAGGAGCAGCGTCAGTCCGGCCATTGCCGCCAGCGGCCAGCCGGTTTCTCCGAGGAAGAAGCGCAGGATGCGCCATTTCGTGGTGGGTGGCGTCAGCGGGTGCCGGCCCGACGTCGGCTTGAAGGGGTCGATCCGGTTCTCGAACCAGGCGAACAGGCGGGCGGCGGGCGATCGGTCGGGCGACATGCCCCGAGTGTGGCCGTATCGCGAGACGGCGCAAGGGAGAAACGTCGCCATCCCGATATATTTCTCGTGATGGGAGAGGGCCTGCTTGGCGGTCGGGGAGGCCGACCGATATCCTCACCTGTCACTGCCATCCTGAGCGTCGGACCGCGAAAGCACCATCAGGTCGGCGCGAAGTTGATCGGGGTTCGACAACCCCGTTTCGATCTCGGCGTGGACGGTCTTCCAGATCGGCACGGCTTCGATGAGAACCGCGCGCCCGGCCGGGGTCAGGCGCAGCAGGCGGGCGCGCTTGTCCGTAGGATCGGCTTCCGTCTCGATGAAGCCGCGTCGTTCCAGCGGCTTCAGGTTGGCGGTGAGCGTCGTCCGGTCCATGGCGAGCAACTCCGCCACGCTGCCGACCTTCGGCGGCTGCGGCCGGTTGAGCGACATCAGCAAAGAGAACTGGCCGCTGGTGATGCCGGCAGGCTTCAGCGCCACGTCGAAGCGGCGTGCCAGCGCCCGCGCCGCCCGCTGCGCATGCAGGCACAGGCAGGTGTCGCGCACCAGAATCGTCGTATGGAAGCTGGGATTGACAGGCGTTTGCATTTGGATGGTTGACTCGGTCATTCTTTTACGTTGATATCAACGTATATGAGGAGGCGTCAATCGATATCGGCCTCCGTCAGGCGTTGGTGGACGGGCGGGAGCATAGGTTCGCTTGGCATACTTCGCGCTCGCCAGCACAGATCCAGCAAATCTGCGTGCAGCTTTCCGTCTTTGAGCGATAGAGGAGGAGACCCATGAAGATCGTGACCAGCCTGAGTTTCCAGGGGCAATGCCGCGAAGCCTTCGAGTTCTATGCCAAGGTACTCGGCGGCAAGATCACCGCTGCCTTTCCCTATGGCGACGGCCCCACCGACATGCCGATCACCGACGAGAAGTACAAGACCTGGCTTATGCACTGCTGGCTCGAGGTTGGCGATCAGGCGCTGATGGGCGCCGACATGGACGTGCAGTGGGCCAAGAACATCGACAAGCCCAAGAACGGCTTCGACGTGACCCTGCACACCGATGACAAGGCCGAGGGGCGGCGCTGGTTCGACGCGTTTTCCGAGGGCGGCGCGGTGGTGATGCCGTTCGCGGAGACCTTCTGGTCGCCCGGTTTCGGGGCGCTGGTCGACAAGTTCGGCATACCCTGGATGGTCAACGTCATTCCGTCGTCCGACGACAAACGGCAGGGCTGATCCCAGCCAAACCACGCAAGTCCGGGGCGAAGGCCATGAACCAACATTATCGCTGGGTGATTGTCGCGGCGGGTGGCCTTTTGGGCTGCGTCGCCATCGGCGCGATGTTTTCGCTACCCGTCTTCTTGCAGCCGATGGCGAAGGAGACCGGCTGGTCCGTCACAGGCATATCGACGGCCATGACCATCGGTTTCCTCGCCATGGCGGTGGCCAGCATGATGTGGGGCGGCTTGTCCGACCGCTTCGGGCCGCGACCGGTGGTGCTGACGGGATCTCTGGGGCTGGCGGCGAGCCTGGCGCTCGCCAGCCGGGCAGGGTCGCTCATCGAGTTTCAGTTCACCTTCGGGCTGCTGGTCGGCGCGGCGACCGCCGCCGTGTTCGCCCCGATGATGGCCTGCGTGACCGGCTGGTTCGACACGCAGCGCGGCCTTGCCGTGTCGCTCGTCTCGGCCGGCATGGGCATGGCGCCGCTCACCATGGCGCCGTTTGCGGCATGGCTCGTCACCGGTCATGACTGGCGCGAGGCCATGCTGATCATTGCCGGCATTGCCGCGGCGTTGATGATCCCCGTCTCGCTCTTGGTGCGCCGGCCACCGGCGCTGGACGGCGCTCACTCCGAGATGATGGCGAACGAGCCGCAAGCGGGTATGACGGTGCGACAGGCGGTGTTGTCGCCTCAGTTCATTACGCTGATGCTGGCCAACTTCTTCTGCTGCGCCACGCACTCCGGGCCGATCTTCCACACGGTGAGCTATGCGGTGACCTGCGGTATCCCCATGATCGCCGCCGTGTCGATCTACAGTGTCGAGGGTTTCGCGGGCATGTTCGGTCGTATCGGCTTCGGCGTTGCCGGCGACCGGTTCGGCGCCAAGCGCGTGCTCGTGCTCGGCTTGCTGGCGCAGGCCTTCGGCGTTCTCTCCTACGCCTTCGTCGGCCAGCTCGGCGGCTTCTACGCCGTGGCGATGATCGTCGGCTTCATCTACGCCGGCACCATGCCGCTCTACGCGGTGATCATCCGCGAGAACTTTCCGCTTCGGATGATGGGCACCATCATGGGCGCAACGGCCATGGCCGGCAGCCTCGGCATGTCCACCGGCCCGCTGGTCGGAGGCATGATCTACGACCGGTTCGACGGCTATGCGCTGATGTACATCGGATCGTTCGGCATGGGGCTGGTCGCCACCTTGATTCTGATGACCTTCCGGCCGTTCCCAACCCGCCCCACGGCGCTGGCGCCGGCTTAAGTTGCTCATCCGCCCGGAAGCCTCGCGACTTCCGGGCGGATGGCTTTTTTCACGCCTCTACAGGTTCCGAAAAGTCTGCGACTTTTCGGGCGGGGATGCCGCTTTCGTCGACCAGGAAGCCACCGGTCTGGCGGTTCCACAGGCCGGCGTAGAGGCCGCCCTTGGCCACCAGTTCGGCGTGGCTGCCCATCTCGACGATGCGGCCGCCGTCCATCACCACCAGGCGATCCATGCGGGCGATGGTGGAGAGGCGGTGGGCGATGGCGATCACCGTCTTGCCTTCCATCAGCGCCCCCAGGCTCTCCTGGATCGCCGCCTCGACGTCCGAATCCAGCGCCGAGGTCGCCTCGTCGAGGACGAGGATCGGCGCGTTCTTCAGAAGCACGCGGGCGATGGCGACGCGCTGGCGCTGGCCACCGGAGAGCTTGACGCCGCGCTCGCCCACATGGGCATCGAAGCCGGCGCGGCCCCGGTTGTCGACGAGGTCGGGAATGAAGCCGTCGGCATGCGCCATGCGCGCCGCCGCCGCCATTTCCTCGTCCGTCGCCTCGGGCCGGCCGTACTTGATGTTGTCGCGGATCGACCGGTGCAGCAGGGACGTGTCCTGCGTCACCACGCCGATGGCCGCGCGCAGCGAGTTCTGCGTGACACCGGCGATGTCCTGCCCATCGATGCGGATGGTGCCGCTTTCGATGTCGTAGAGCCGCAGCAGCACGTTGACCAGCGTCGACTTGCCGGCGCCCGACGGGCCGACAAGGCCGATCTTCTCGCCCGGCGCGATGGTCAGGCTGACGCCGTCGAGCGCGCCCTTCGCCTTGCCATAGTGGAAGGCGACGCGGTCGAACTCGATGCCGCCGCCGGTGACGACGAGCGGCTTGGCGTCCTTGCGGTCGATCACCGTCTGCGGCTTGGAGATGGTGGTGATGCCATCCTGCACCGTTCCGATGTTCTCGAAGATGCCGGTCAGCTCCCACATGATCCAGCCGGACATGTTGATGATGCGCACCACCAGACCGCCGATCAGCGCGATGGCGCCGGTGGTGACGGCCCCTTGCGTGAACAGCCACACCGCCAGCACGCCGGTGATGGTCATCAGCAGGCTGTTGATGGTGGTCAGCGACATGGTCATGCCGGTGATCAGACGCTGCTGGGCGTAGAACACCGACGTGTGGTCTTCCAGCGCCTCGCGGGCGAAGTCGTCCTCACGCTCGGCGTGGGCGAACAGCTTCACCGTGTGAACGTTGGTGTAGCTGTCGACCACGCGGCCGGTGAGCAGCGAGCGCGCCTCCGACATTTCCTCCGACTTCCTGGCGATGCGCGGGATGAAGCGCCGGAGCACCATCAGGTAGGCGACGATCCAGATGACGAGCGGGATCGCGAGGCGAATGTCGGCCTCGATGAACAGCACCAGCGCCGACACCGTGTAGATCAGCACGAACCAGATGGCGTCCGCCGCCTGCGTGGTGGATTCGCGCAAGGACGGTCCGGTCTGGATGATCTTGTTGGCGACGCGGCCGGCGAAGTCGTTGTTGAAGAAGGCGATCGACTGGCGGAGCACGTAGCGGTGGTTCTGCCAGCGGATCAGGTTGGTGACGCCGGGCGCGATGGTCTGGTGGATCAGAAGATCGTGCAGGGTCTGGAACACCGGCCGAGCGATCAGGATCACCGCGCCCATGCCGAGGAATGTCCAGCCGTGGCGCGACAGCACCTCCGACGGCGGGGTGTTGGAGAGATAGTCGACGATGGCGCCGATGTAGCGGAAGATCGAGACCTCGATCAGCGCGACGAAGAAGCCCACCACCATGACGGCGGCGAAGCTCGGCCAGACCTGGCGGAGATAGTGCCAATAGAAGGGAACGAGGCGGTCGGGCGGCTGGCCGCCCGGCCCCTTGGCATAGGGGTCGATCAGACGTTCAAAAAAGGCAAACATGACAGCACCGAATGAAGGCGGTGAGCCGGCGACCGGATGGCCGCGGCTGAAAGCTGGAGGTTGAAATAGGAGCGAATGGGTTCGAGACGGCGCACGCCACGCGAGCGCGGTCTAAAACTGACCAAAAGGGTTCGGGCCGGAAAAAAAGTCGGCGCGACCGGGTCAGATTACGAGTTAGGAGCCACCATTCGACGCTCTCCTTGTGACTGGAGCCGGCGAACGGTAGCAGAAGGCGTTTTCAGTGCAACCGTTCACACGCAGGCGCGCTAAGACGATTCAACAAGGGTGGCGGAAATGCCACTCTCCATCATGTCCATCGATCGAAATCCATCGGAAACGTTGATGATTGACCTCGCTCTCTATCAGCCGGACATCGCCCAGAACACGGGAACCCTGATCCGGCTCGCCGCCTGCCTCGGCACGACGCTGCACGTCATCGGCCCGGCGGGCTTCGACATGTCGGACCGCCACCTCAAGCGGGCCGGCATGGACTACATCGAGCTGGCGACGGTGGTCCGGCACGTCGGCTGGACGGACTTCGAGGCCTTCGCAACGGCGGAGGGGCGGCGCCTGGTGCTGGCGACCACCAAGGGATCGGTTCCCTATGCCGACTTCGCCTTTCGCGATGGCGACATCGTGCTGATGGGGCGGGAGTCGGCGGGCGTTCCCGAGTCGGTGCACGAGCGGGCCGACGGACGGGTGGTCATTCCCATGCGACCGGACGCCCGGTCGATCAACATGGCGCTGTCGGCCGCCATGATCATGGGTGAAGCGCTGCGGCAGACCGCCGGTTTCCCGATGCTTCAGTGAGAGTGATCGTCGGCATCATCGAAATGCGTTGGACGGTGGCGCGGCTTTGTCGGAACTTCCGCCTATCGGATTTCGGAGAGACGACATGAAGCTGCTCATCGCCAACAAGGGGTATTCGTCCTGGTCGCACCGGGCCTGGCTGGTTCTCAGGCATTTCGGCATTCCCTTCGAGGAGATCGTGCAGCCGCTTTATGTCGACGGCTGGAAGGAGGCGATCCTGAAGCTGTCGCCGTCCGGCAAGGTTCCCTGCCTCATGGATGGCGACGTCACCGTCTGGGAAAGCCTCGCCATCATCGAGTATGTGGCCGAAAAGTTTCCCGATCGCGGCATCTGGCCGGCCGACGCGGCGGCGCGGGCCCATGCTCGGTCGGCGGCGGCCGAGATGCATGCCGGCTTCCAGAACCTCAGGCGCGATTATTGCTCCAACTGGCGGCGGACCTATCCCTGGAAGGTGCGCGGCGACGGATCGGCGCTGGAGGATGCCAAGCGCATCTTTGCCCTCTGGAAGGAGGCGCGGCAGCGCTTCGGCCGGAGCGGACCGTTCCTTTACGGCGCGTTCTCGGCGGCGGACGCCATGTACGCGCCAGTGGTCAGCCGCTTCATCACCTACTCCTGGCCGGTCGATGCGGAAATCGCGGCCTACATTGAGGCGATCCGGACGTTGCCGGCCTATGCCGAGTGGGCCGAGGCCGGTCGGGCCGAGCCCTGGACCATCGCCCAATACGAGTACGACGAATAGCCGAGGCTGACGGGCCGGAACCCCTTCGGGCGTGCCGCGTTTATGCGGTATATTCAGTCAGGAGGCTTCCATCATGATCAAGGCCGTTACCGCGACCATTCTTTCCGCCGTCATTGCGGTCACGTCCGTCGTCCCCGCCGGGGCGACGTCGATCTTCATCGGTGGCTATTCGGCCCCCATCGAGACGGTCCAGTATCGCGACCGGCGGCACTGGGATCGCCCGGGCTATTGGCATGGTCATCGCGGCTATCGTCACCACCGCCCGGGCTATCGCCGCCATAGCGATGGCTGGTGGTATCCGCTGGCCGCTTTTGGCCTGGGCTCGGCGATCATCGGCGGCATCGCCCGGCCGAGGCTCGGCCCGTCGATGCCGGTGAACCACGTGCGCTGGTGCCAGGGGCGCTATCGCTCCTACGATCCCCGGACCAACACCTTCCAGCCCTATCACGGCCCGCGTCGGATCTGCGTGTCGCCCTATTATCGCTGATAAGTGAACGGCGGGAGGCGGCGGCGAAGCCGTCGTTTCGCATCTGCGCTTGGCAAGAACGGGTGAAAGCGCCTAAATCACGCTCCGTCAAAATCCGGAGTTCGTTCATGCCGACCAGCGCCGCCTCTCTCGCTTCGACCGAGCTGCCGCCCGACATCGAGGGCAAGAAGGCGCTTGCCACCGACTGGTTCGCCGATCTTCGCGACCGCATCTGCGCGGTCTTCGAGGAGATCGAGGACGAGGGCGCTCCGGCTGCGGGCATGGAGCCCGGCCGCTTCGTGCGGACGCCCTGGCAGCGCACCGACCACAGTGGCGCCCCCGGTGGCGGTGGCGCCATGAGCATGATGCGCGGCGCCGTGTTCGAGAAGGTGGGCGTGCACGTCTCGACCGTGCATGGCGAGTTCGCGCCCGAGTTCCGGGCGCAGATGCCGGGCGCCGAGGAAGATCCGCGCTTCTGGGCCAGCGGCATTTCGCTGATCGCCCACATGCAGAACCCGCACGTGCCGGCCGTTCACATGAACACGCGCATGGTGGTGACGACCCGCCAGTGGTTCGGCGGCGGCGCCGACCTGACGCCGACCCTTGACGCCCGCCGCGCCCAGGAGGACCCCGATACCATCGCCTTTCACTCGGCGATGCGGTCGGCTTGCGCCGCGCACCAGCATATCGACTATGCCGACTACAAGGCATGGTGCGACGAGTATTTCTACCTCAAGCATCGCGGCGAGGCGCGCGGCGTTGGCGGCATCTTCTACGACTACCTGCATTCGGACGCCGGCTGGGCGGCCGATTTCGCCTTCACCCGCGACCTGGGCCTTGCCTTCCTCGACATCTTCCCCCGCCTCGTCCGCTCCAACATGCGCACGCCCTGGACCGCGGCGGAGCGCGAGGAACAGCTGGTCCGGCGCGGCCGCTACGTCGAGTTCAACCTTCTCTACGATCGCGGCACCGTGTTCGGCCTGAAGACCGGCGGCAACGTCGCCAGCATCCTGTCGTCCATGCCGCCGCTCGCCAAGTGGCCCTGATGTCTGAGGTTGGCGCCTACCAAGGCGTTTCTCCGTCGGGCTCCAAGAAGCGGCCGGACACGGCGTCCTTGCCGAGCAATGCATATCTGACCGGCAATCTCGCGCCTTCCTCGGGCGTCATGAAGCCGGTTTGGCCGGTGAGGTCGGTCCTGACGTAACCGGGGCTAACCGAGTTGACGACGATGGCCGTGTCGCGCAGTTCCTCGGCGAGCTGGACTGTGAGCATGTTGAGAGCCGCTTTCGAAGCGTTGTAGCCGATGAGGCGCGCGGAGTAATAGGGCGAGGTCGGGTCGCCGTTGACGGCCAGCGAGCCGAGCGAACTCGACAGGTTGACGATCCGTCCCGCCGACGACCGGCGCAATAAAGGCAGCATGGCCTGCGTCACCGCCAGGGTGCCGATGAAGTTGGTCGCCATGATCCGCCGCACCGCCTCGGGCGAGGCCGAGCTCGGTGGGCCGTCTTCGGAACCGACGATGCCGGCATTGTTGACGAGAATGTCGAGGCGGCCATGACGGGCCCGGATGGTTTCGGCTGCCGCCAGGATGCTGTCGCCGTCGTCGAGGTCGATCCTGATCGCCTCGACCTCACATCCCCGAGCGGCAAGGTCGTCGGTCGCCGCCCGTCCCCGCTGCGGATCGCGGGTGCCGATGATGACGGAGACGCCGGCCTCGGCGAGTTGGCGGGCGATCTCCAACCCGATGCCCTTGTTGGCGCCGGTGACGAGGGCAATGCGCATATCGGTCATGACTGCATCCTTCTGGTCTCAGGTTTGCTATCTTGAGAATATGAAGGATCGTTCAGTTTGGGGATTCGCTTTTGCCGACCAATCCGCCGCCCCATCTGTCGCCCCGGAAAAGGCCGCGTCAGGCCCGCGCGGCGGTGACGCTCGACGCCATCTTCGAGGCGACCATTCAGGTTTTGGTCAGTGACGGGCCCCGACGCCTGACGACGACACGGGTGGCCGAGCGCACCGGCGTCTCCGTCGGCACCATGTACCAGTACTTCCCGCACAAGCAGGCGCTGTTCTATGCGCTCAACGAGCGCTACCTCGACATCGTTGCCGAGAGGGTGGAGGACGCCTGCCGAGCGCAGCAGGGCGCCGAGGTCGCGGCGATGGTCGAGGCGCTGGTGACGGCCTATTGGCAGGTCAAGACGGAGCGGGCCGAGGTGACTCGGGCGCTCTACAAGTCGGTGGTCGAACTCGACAACGAGCCGCTGATCGAGGCCTTCGCCCGCCGCGTCGATGCCGCGACTAGCACCATGCTCGCCAGCGCGTCCGACGCCGATTTCGCCGATCTGCCAACCGTGGTGCTGACGCTGCTTACCAGCATCTTCGGTACGGTTCGCAGCGTGTTCGAGCGCAATCTTCCTATTGAGGAAGCCGATGCCGTGCTGCGGCACCTCGTTCTGATGTGCAACGCCTATATCCGGACGGTCAAGCTGCCAGCCGAGTGTGTGACGGCATAGGTGCGCCGGCAAGCTCATCTTTCCGCGCGCGATGTCGCCTGATTCTAGGCGGATGGGACCCTCGTTTGCGTATGTACCGATTCATAAAATCGGTTCATACTTGTTTATGCGTGTTGTTGTTCTTGTTTGTGCACGATACAAGGCCAGCATGACTGATGAGTTTCCGCTTGCACGTCGCGATCTGATCGCTGCCCGCCTCGCCGAGGGGCAGTCGGTGGCGTCCGTGCAATTGGCCGCCGAGTTCGGCGTGTCCGAGGATGCCATCCGGCGCGATCTGAGGGCGCTGGCCGCCGAAGGGCTGTGCCGGCGCGTCTATGGTGGCGCGTTGCCGCTGGCCGTCAGGCCACTGTCGGCGCGGCTTGGCGAAGGGGTCGAGGCCAAGCGGGCGCTGGCGGCGCGCGCGGCCGCCCTGGTCGGACGGGGCGATCTTGTCTTTCTTGATGCCGGCAGCACCCATGTCGCCCTGGTCGATGCCCTGCCGGAGGACTTCGGGTTGACGGTGGCTACCAACTCGGTGGATGTCGCCGCCGCCGTGATGGGGCGGCAGGACCTCGATCTCCTGATGATCGGTGGGGCGGTGGATGCCACCATCGGTGGGGCGGTCGATGCCGTCGCCGTCGAGGCGGTGACGCGCCTTGCCATCGACCTGTCCTTTGTCGGCGTCTGCGGCGTCTCGGCGGAGCAGGGCGTCGTCGCCCTCAATCACGCCGACGCCATCTTCAAGCGCGCGGTGATGGCGACGAGCCGGCGGAGGGTCGCGCTGGTCACCTCGGACAAGTTCGAGGCGCGCGCGCCTTACCGGATCGGGCCGGTGCGTGCCTTTTCGCAGCTTGTCGTCGAACAGGACGCCCCCGAGGCGCTTGTCGCCGACCTCAGGAAAGCCGGGGTCGAGGTTGTCTCGGCCGGCGATCCTTCATGAGTCCAGTTTTTCGTGCATCCGCCTGATCCGGGACATCTCACGGATCATCGGGCGAATGCCTAGGGAGCCAACATGATATCCGCAGATCGGCCGGCGACCCGGCTTGCAACGCGTATCGCCTTTCTGGTGGCCGGCTTCGGCGTGGCCTGCTGGGCGCCGCTCATTCCCTATGCCAAGGCCCGGCTCGCCGTCGATGACGGCGTGCTGGGGCTTCTTCTGCTCTGTCTCGGCATAGGCTCGGTGGTTGCCATGCTGATGACGGGCATGCTCAGCGCCCGCTATGGCAGCAAGCCGATCATCCTCGGCGGCGCCGTGGGCATGGCGGTGTTCCTGCCGCTTCTGGCGGTGGTGCCGACGCCGCTGACGCTCGGCCTGACGCTATTCCTGTTCGGCGGCTCGCTCGGCTCGCTCGACGTGGCCATGAACATCCACGCCGTCGAGGTGGAGAAGGCGGCCAAAAGGCCGCTGATGTCGGGCTTCCACGGTCTCTACAGCGTCGGCGGCTTCATCGGCTCGATGTTCGCCATCTTCCTGTTGTCGGTGCAGCTCGGGCCGTTGCCGACCATGCTGGTCGCCGCCGCCCTGATGCTGGTGGCGACGCTGGTCATCGCGCCGCGCCTCCTGACGGCCGCGAGGGCCGACGGTGGTCCGCTGTTCGCGGTGCCGCGCGGCTTCGTGCTGCTGCTCGCCATACTCACCGCCATCGTCTTCCTGGTGGAAGGGGCGGTGCTCGACTGGGGCGCGCTCTACCTGACCGGCGCCGGGCTGGTGGAGGCGGAGCAGGGCGGCATGGGCTACATGGTGTTTTCCATCGCCATGACGGTGATGCGGCTTGCCGGCGACGCGGTGGTCGGCCGGGTCGGAGACCGGGCGACGTTGCTTTGGGGCAGCGTGATCGGCATTACCGGTTTCGCGGTGGTGCTGCTGGCGCCGTTCGCCGCGCTCGCCATGGTCGGCTTCCTGCTGGTGGGCATCGGGCTCGCCAACATCGTGCCGATCCTGTTCCGCCGGGCCGGCAACCAGTCGGTGATGCCGGCCGGGCTCGCCGTCGCCGCCGTCACCACGGCCGGTTACGCCGGCGTGCTGCTGGGACCGGCGGGCATCGGCTTCGTCGCCAAGCTGACGAGTCTTCCTGCTTCGCTATGGATGCTGACGGGGTTGATGTTGCTGGTCACGCTGACCGCCGGTCGCGTGGCCGGATCGAAGCACTGAAGGAAACGCCCATGCGCCTTGCCCATGTCGCCCTGTGGACTCTCGACCTCGATGCCGCCGCCGCCTTCTGGAAGCGCTACTTCGATGCCGAAGTCGGCGAAGTTTACGAGAGCCGCAACCGGCCGGGCTTCCGGTCTCGCTTCGCGCGGCTGCCTGATGGCGGCGCCGTCGAACTGATGGCCGGGCCATGGGTCGAGCCGACCGCGGAGGTCGAGCGCACCGGATGGGACCACGTCGCCGTCACGTTGGGCAGCGCGGCCACCGTCGATGCGCTGGCCGCCCGCTGCAATGCGGATGGATGCCTCGTCTCCGGGCCGCGTTGGACCGGAGACGGCTTCTACGAGGCGGTGATCGCCGCGCCCGACGGCACGCGCGTGGAAATTACCGCCTGATAGGCTAGACCGGCGCCCAGACGACGTCCTCGATGGAGCGGGCGCCGCTCGCCAGCACGACGAGGCGCTCGAAGCCCAACGCGATGCCGGAGGCCTCGGGCATGTGGGCGAGGGCGGCGAGGAACTCCTCGTCGATCGGATAGCGCTCGCCGTAGATGCGCGCCTTGATGTCCATCTCCTCCTCGAAGCGCCGGCGCTGCTCGGTCGGGTCGGTCAGCTCGCCGAAGGCGTTGGCGAGCTCGACGCCGCAGGCATAGAGCTCGAAGCGCTCGGCAAGGCGCGGGTCGCGGGCAACGGGGCGGGAGAGGGCGGCCTCGCAGGCGGGATACTCGTAGAAGATGGTCGGCCGCTCGAAGCCGAGGTTCGGCTCGATGCTCTCGACGAGGATGCGCGAGTAGATGTCGGTCCAGCTGTCGTCGGCGACCACGCGATAGCCGCGCGCTTCCGCCTGTCGCGCGAGGCCGTCGCGGTCGGGCGCGCCAGGATCGTCGGTGAGCGTTGCGAGAAGATCGATGCCGGCATGGCGCTCGAAGGCCTCGGCGACGGTGAGCCTTTCGGGCTCGGCGAAGGGATCGGCCGTGCGTCCGCGCCAGACGAACCGGTCGCGGCCGAGCGTTTCGGCGGAAAGCCGCATCAGCGTCACGGCGTCGTCCATCAGCTGTTCGTAGGGCTCGTTCGCCCGGTACCATTCGAGCAGCGTGAACTCGGACGAATGCAGCGCGCCTTTCTCGCGGTTGCGGAAGACGCGGGCGAAATCGAAGATGCGCGTCTCGCCGGCCGCCAGCAGCTTCTTGGCGGTGAACTCGGGCGAGGTGTGGAGGTAGCGGGGCGCCCGGCCGCCGTCGAGACCGACCTTTTCGGTGGCGAAGGCGTGCAGGTGCGCTTCGTTGCCGGGCGAGACCTGCAGGGCCGGACATTCGACCTCGGTGAAGCCGGCGTCCTCGAACCAGGAGCGGATGGCGCGCTTGATCTTGCCGCGCGCGGCAAGGAACGGACGACGGGCAAGATGCCGTTCGACCGACCACCAGGGCGATTCTCCGGCCGTTTCGTACATTCCGCCTCTTCCTTTTCCGCTTCAAAAATGTCAGGAGAGACGCGAAGCACGCCCGGAGCCGCCGTTCCGAGGCCACGCCACCCTTTTGTCAGGATATCCGATACGTCATGGTCAAGGTCATCGCTAGCCAAATCCGCAAGGGCAACGTCGTCGAGCTGGATGACAAGCTCCACGTCGTCCTGCTGGCCGAAAGCTTCCATCCGGGCAAGGGTACGCCCACCACGCAGATCGACATGCGCCGCATCAACGACGGCGTGAAGGTGTCGGTGCGCTACAAGACCACCGAAATGGTCGAGCGCGCCCAGATCGACGAGCGTCCCTACACCTTCCTCTATGAGGAAGAGCATGGCTTCGCCTTCATGCAGATGGAGACCTACGAGCAGATCTCCGTGCCCAAGGACGTGGTCGGCGACCGCGCCGCCTTCCTGGCCGAGAACATGGAATGCCATATCGGCGTCTACAACGACGTGCCCGTGTCGATCGAGCTGCCGGCGCGCATGACGCTGGAAGTCACCGAGACCGAGCCGGCGGTCAAGGGCCAGACGGCCGCCTCGTCCTACAAGCCGGCGATCCTGTCGAACGGCGTGCGCACCATGGTGCCGCCCTTCGTCGCCGTTGGCACCCGCATCGTGGTGATGACCGAGGATGCCTCCTACGTCGAGCGCGCCAAGGACTGATCCTGCCGCAAGGCAGGCTCCATGAGGATTGCGACGCCCGGAAGTTCGTCTTCCGGGCGTTTTTTTGTTTCTGCGAGGGAACCGAAGCCACCTTTCATACGTCTTTGAAGCAGGCCATTCGGCCGCGATCCAACAAAGGGGCTTTCCATGTCCGCAAAATCCGTTCTCAGCATCGGCGTCGTCATTCTTTCGGTCGTCGCCTTCGGCGGCTGCGCCAACACCATCCGCGGGGTTGGCAAGGACGCGGCCAGCGCCGTCAATGCGACGCAGGATGCCGGCAACCGCGTCGGAAACGCCGCCGCCCGCTGATCGCCCTCGAAGCGGTCTGGCATGGGATGACATGGGCCGTTTGGCCTCCTCCCGTCCGCGAAGATGCTTTTCAGAGGCCTCGTCTGCCCGAAAGGGGTGGCGAGGCCTTTTGCTTATCAACCAAAGACCCGATCCGACCAGGGAGTGCGGTCATGGCCGAGCCTCGCGCCGGTGGCCCATGCGAGCGCCCCGGCGATGGGCGAAGGGCACTCAGAATGCCCGGATATCCGCCGTCGAGCGGTAGGATCCGATCCGCTGCATGGCGGTAGAACGACTTGTTAAGCCTAACGCTTCATAAATGTGGAGAGCTGCCTTCAGGCAGTGCGTTTCGCTCGGCTTTCGTTGACGCCCCATATGATCCCATGCTATCCCAAATCATCCCGGCAAGCAGGTGATCCGAGCCCGATGTCTCTCTCCATTCGAGAGTCGGGCGGTCAATCGAGGCGGGGATCGGCCGAGACGGAGGCTTGCAAAATGCAACGACCGTCATGGCCGCCGGTCGTGTCCGCGTCACGCGAGCCGCCAGGTCGGATTGCTTCGCAAGAGGCAGTGGTCCGGCGCCAAAAACAGGATGTCAGGCACCGCTCGCGGCGGGCTGCGGGGATCGATGAACGGCTTCGTATCGCGCGTCACCAACAGGATCGATCGGAAAGGGCGGGTCTCCATTCCCGCGCCGTTCCGTCAGGTTCTGGCGCGCGATGGCTTCGAAGGGCTCTACTGCTATCCGTCCATCGACATGGAAGCGGTGGATTGCGGCGGCAACCAACTCCTGGCGGAGATCGAGCGCAACCTTGCCCGCTATGCCCCGTTTTCCGAGGACCACGACCTCCTGTCGACGGCCTTTTACGGTTCGTCGGATCGGCTGACCATCGACAGCGAGGGACGCGTCGGCTTGACGCCGGCCCTTCTGGAAATCACCGGCATCACCACCGAGGTCACCTTCGTTGGCCAGGGGTACAAGTTTCAGATCTGGGAACCCACGCGTTTTGCCGCCTACGAGCTGACCGCGCGCGAACGGGCGAGGGCGCTTCGGCGTTCGTCGAGGCCTGTCCCGCAGCCGGAGGGCGGCGCATGAGCGAGCTCGTCGAGGCCGGCGCCGCGCCGCACGTTCCCGTTCTTCTTGCCGAAGTGCTCAAGGCGCTGTCGCCGCTCGATGGCGCCGTCGTGGTCGACGGCACCTTCGGCGCCGGTGGCTACAGTCGCGCCATCCTGGCGGCTGGCGCCGGTCGCGTCATCGCCATCGATCGGGATCCTACAGCCATCGAGGCGGGAGCCGCCGTCGTCGCGGCCAGCTCTGGCCGCCTTTCGCTGGTGCCCGGCACCTTCTCCGAGCTCGACAGGCTCGCCAACGAGGCGGGCGAAGCGTCGGTCGACGCTGTGGTGCTCGACATCGGCGTGTCCTCCATGCAGCTCGATCGTGCCGAGCGCGGCTTTTCCTTCCGTGCCGACGGCCCGCTCGACATGCGCATGAGCCTTTCCGGTCCTTCGGCGGCCGACGTGGTCAACACGCTCGACGTCAAGGAACTGGCGCGCCTGTTCTGGATCTACGGCGAGGAAAAGCAGTCGATGCGCATTGCCAGGGCGGTGGTGGCGCGTCGCGAGAGCCAGCCGTTCAGCCGCACGTCCGAGCTGGTGTCGGCCATCGAAAGCGTTCTGGGCGGCAAGCGCTTCGGCGAGATGCACCCGGCGACACGCGCCTTTCAGGCGCTCCGCATCCACGTCAATGGCGAACTCGATCAGCTGTCCGACGCCCTGGCCGCCGCCGAGCGCGTGTTGAAGCCGGGTGGTCGGCTTGTCGTCGTCACCTTCCATTCCCTTGAGGATCGCATCGTCAAGCGCTTCTTCGCCGATCGCTCGCGCGAGCGGGCCGGAGGGTCGCGCCATCAGCCGGAAGCGACCGTGCCGCCCGCCACCTTTCGCCTTGAGGGGCGTCAGCCGGTCGATGCCGGCGAGGCGGAGCTTTCGTCGAACCCACGCGCCCGCTCGGCCAAGCTCCGGTTCGGCATTCGCACCGAGGCGCCGCCCCGTCCGATCGATCGCGCCGCGCTCGGCGTGCCCAGTCTTGTGAGAGAACGGCCATGACTCGCTATATCAACGCGCTTCTGGTGTTCCTGATGGTGCTGTCGGCGGCCGCCGTCTACGACATGAAATACGAGGCGGAAATCGCCGCCGAGAACATCAAGCAAAAGCAGGCGGAGATCACCCAGGCGCGCGAGGACATCTCGCTGCTCAAGGCTGAATGGGCGCTGCTCACCCGCCCGGCCCGCATGCGCGACCTTGTGGAGCGGCATCAGGACATCCTGAACCTCACGCCGCTCTCCGCCAACCATATCGGCACGCTCGCCGACATTCCCGCCAAGCCAGTGGCGCCGCCGATCGAGGCGCCGATCGAGCGTTCGGCCGACGGTTCGGCGGTTCTGCCCCATATTCAAGACGATACGAGACGGGTACAATGAAGCTGCGGTTTGGTCCGTTCAGAAAGTCCGCCGAGCCGATGGCCGCCGCCCCCGGCCAGGAGTTTCGCGCATCCGCACCCCGCGGCGCGGGCGACACCATGCGTGGCCGGATCATCCTCGCCTCGGCGTGCTTCATTCTCGTCTACGGCGCCATCGTCGGTCGCCTCGTCCAGATGGGCGTCAGCCTGCCGCAGGAGTCGGTGACGCTGGGCAATGCCCAGGCGTCGGTGTCGGCCGCCCGTCCAGACATTCTCGACCGCAACGGCGAGATCCTCGCCACCGACATCAAGTTTGCCTCGCTCTATGCCGAGCCCCGCCGCATTGTCGATCCCGACGAGGCGACCGAGCAGCTTGCCACCGTCTTCCCCGATCTCGGCACCGACGCGGTGCGCCAGCGCCTCGCCTCCAAGCAGGGCTTCATCTGGCTGAAGCGAGAGATCACGCCGGCCCAGCAGGCGGCCGTTCATGCCCTGGGGCTTCCCGGCATCGGTTTCCTCACCGAGAACAAGCGCTTCTACCCGTCGGGCCGGACGGTCGCCTTCGTGACCGGTCACGTCAACATCGACAACCAGGGCATCGCCGGCATCGAGAAGTATATCGACGATCAGTGGCTCGGCGACCTGCAGAAGGCCGGCATGGCCACCAACCTCGAGCCGATCAAGCTGTCGATCGACCTGCGCGTGCAGCAGGTGCTGCATGACGAGATCACGGCGGCGATGCAGCGCTACACGGCCAAGTCCTCGGCGGCGGTGGTGCTCAACGTCAAGACCGGCGAAGTGCTCGGCATGACCTCGGCGCCCGACTACGACCCGATGAATCCGGCCGAGGCGCTCGACCCCAACAACATGAACCGCGCCTCGGCGGCGGTCTACGAGATGGGCTCGACCTTCAAGGTGTTCGCCACGGCGATGGCGCTCGATTCGGGCAAGGTGACGCTGAACGACACCTTCGACGCCACGAAGGGCCTGACCATCGGCGGCTTCACCATCCACGACTTTCACGGCAAGCACCGCGTGCTGACCGTGCCGGAGATCTTCATCTACTCGTCCAACGTCGGCACCGGCCGGGAGGCGCTGAAGGTCGGCTCGCAGGGGCAGCAGGAGTTTCTCAGGCGAATCGGCCTGATGGACAAGGTGCCGACGGAGCTGCCCGAGGTCGCCCGGCCGATCCTGCCCCGGCGTTGGTCGGACCTCGTCACCGTTACCGTCTCCTTCGGTCACGGTATTTCCGTGTCGCCACTCGCCACGGCCATGGCGGCGAGCGCGGTGATGAACGGCGGCATACTTATTCCGCCAACCTTCTTTCCGCGCAGCCAGGAGCAGGCCCGCCTGATCGGCAAGCGCGTGCTGAAGCAGTCGACCTCGGACCAGATGCGCTACCTGATGCGCCTCAACGTGCTGGCGCCGGGTGGTTCTGGAAAATCGGCCAACATCCCCGGCTATCGCATCGGCGGCAAAACCGGCACCGCCGAAAAGGTCGAGAACGGCCGTTATTCCAGCAACAAGCGCTTCAACGCCTTTGTCGCCACCTTCCCGATCGACGACCCGCAGTATCTCGTGCTGGTGGTTCTCGACGAACCGAATGCGGAGCGGCCCGGCTTGCCGGCCACCGCAGGCATGAACGCTGGCCCGACGGCCGGCAACATCATCGGCCGTATCGCCCCGATGCTGAATGTCGAGCCGCGCTTCGACGATGTCGACGTGCCGTTGATGGCAGCTTACTGAGAAAACTGTCCCTCGCGGGCGGCGAGGCGAAGGACGGTGTGAAAAGAGTGAGTTGTCCTCATTTAGATCGCAAATCGAGGACAGTGTGCGGCGTCCCGCGATCAAATAATGGACGATCATATGAAACTCGCCGAACTTGCGCCCGATATCCTCACGCTCGATCCGGCCCTTCGCCGCGTATCGATCACCGGCGTTACCGCCGACAGCCGCGAGGTGGTGCCCGGTTCGCTGTTCGTGGCGCTGCCCGGCACTCGTGCCAAGGGCACCGATTTCATTCCCCAGGCCATCGAAAAGGGGGCGGCGGTGGTGCTCGCCGACACCGAGGACGAGTTGCCGGCCGGCCTCACGGTGCCGGTCCTGCGCGACAACGATCCCGCACGGCGCTTCGCCCGCATGCTCGCGCGCTTCTATGGACCGCAGCCCAAGACCGTGGTGGCCGTGACCGGCACCAACGGCAAGACCTCGGTGGCCGCCTTCGTCCGTCAGATCTGGCTCGCCGCCGGCTATGAGGCGGCGTCGATCGGCACGGTCGGCGTGACCACCAAGGCGGGCAACGCCTACGGTAACATGACGACGCCCGACGCGGCGACGCTGCACCGGACGCTGCACGACCTTGCCGCCGACGGCGTCGACCATGTGGCGATGGAAGCCTCCTCGCACGGCCTCATCCAGCGTCGGCTCGACGGTGTCGAGGTGGCGGCCGGCGCCTTTACCAACCTGTCGCGCGACCATCTCGACTACCATGGCTCCATGGAGGCCTACATGGCCGCCAAGATGCGACTGTTCGACACCATCCTGCATCCCGGCTCCGGCGCGGTGGTCAACCTCGACGACGTCTACGGCGAGGCCTTTGCCTCGGCGGCGCGCATCTCCGGCCTCGATCTCCAGACGGTTGGCGCTGCCGGAAGCCGTATTCGCATTCTCGACGTTGCCCGCGACGGTTGGGCGCAGATCGCCACCGTCGACATCGGCGACGGACCGCGCCCGGTTCGCATTCCGCTGGTCGGCGCCTTCCAGGTGTCGAACGCGCTGGTCGCCGCGGCGCTCGCCGCCGCCGACGGCTCGGTGTCGCTCTCCGATGCGCTCGACGCGCTCGACGGCATCAAAGGCGCCAAGGGGCGGCTTGAGCTGGTCGGTTACGCGCCGTCCGACGCGCCGGTCTTCGTCGACTTCGCCCACACGCCGGCTGCCCTCGAAGTGGCGTTGCAGACGTTGCGTCCCTTCACCTCCGGCCGCCTGATCGTCGCCTTCGGCGCCGGCGGCGACCGCGACAAGGGCAAGCGGCCGCAGATGGGCGAGGTCTGTTCCCGCCTTGCCGACGTTGCCATCGTCACGGACGACAACCCGCGCACCGAGGACGCGGCGACCATCCGCGCCGAAGTCATGGCCGGTTGCCCCGGTGGCGTGGAGATCGGCGACCGGGCGACGGCGGTGCGAGAGGGCATTGCCATGCTCGGCCCGGACGACGTGTTCCTGATTGCCGGCAAGGGTCACGAGACCGGCCAGATCATTGGCCGCGAGACGGTGCATTACTCCGACCACGAGGCGGTGCTGGCCACGCCCGGCGTGACGCCGGCCGACCGGTCGCTGTGGTCGCCGGACGAGTTCGTCAAGGCGCTCTGCGGAGAGGCCGAAGGCGAGGTGCCGCCGATCGACAGCATTTCCATCGACAGCCGCACCGTCGAGCGGGGTGGGGCCTTCTTCGCCATCGCCGGCGACCGCTTCGATGGCCACGATTTCGTCGAGGGTGCGCTTCGCAAGGGCGCGGCGGTGGCCGTGGTGTCGAGCGAAAAGCGCGGCGCGCTGCCGGCCGACATCGGCCCGCTGGTGGTGGTGGATGACGTGCTCGCCGGTCTCGGCCGGCTGGGCGTCCGGGCGCGCGAGCGCACCGCTGCCAAGGTGATCGCGGTGACGGGCTCCGTCGGCAAGACCTCGACCAAGGAAGCGCTTCGCGAGGCGCTGACGCCGTCCGGCTCGGTGCATGCCTCGGCCAAGTCCTTCAACAATCACTGGGGCGTGCCGCTGACGCTCGCCCGCATGCCATCCGGTTGTCGTTACGGCGTGTTCGAGATCGGCATGAACCACCCCGGCGAGATCACGCCGCTGGTCGGCATGGTGCGTCCGCATGTCACCATCGTCACCACGGTGGCGCCGGTTCATCTCGAGCATTTCAGCTCCGTCAAGGCGATCGCCGAGGCCAAGGCCGAGATCTTCTCCGGCCTTGAGCCGGGCGGTACCGCCATTCTCAACCGCGATGGAGAGTTCTCCTCGCTCCTGGCCGAGCGCGCCCGCGCTCATGGCGCCAAGGTGGTGTTCTTCGGAGAGCACGCCGATGCCGACGCGCGGCTCATCAAGTGTTCGCTGAACGAGAGCTGCACCGCCGTCACCGCCGACATCCTCGGCGAGACCGTGACTTACAAGCTCGGCGCGCCGGGGCGGCACATCGCCCAGAATTCGCTTGCCGTGCTGGCGGCGGTGAAGATCGTCGGTGGCGACCTCACCCGGGCGATGCTGGCGCTGCAGGCGCACCAGCAGCCAAAGGGACGCGGCAAGCGCCACGAGCTCCAGGTGTTCGGTGGCACGGCGCGACTGATCGACGAAAGCTACAACGCCAACCCCACCTCCATGCGGGCGGCGATCGAGGTGCTCGGCTCGGCCACGGTGGAAGGGCAGGGGCGCCGCGTCGCCGTGCTCGGCGACATGCTGGAACTCGGACCGGGCGCGGCGGATCTGCATGCGGGGCTTGCCGAGCCGCTCAAGGCCGCCAAGGTGGACACGGTGTTCTGCGCCGGGCCGCTGATGCACAACCTCTGGCAGGAGCTGCCGCGCGGCATGCGCGGCGCTTATGCCGAGACGTCGAAGGCGCTGACCGACACGCTTCTCGACGACGTCAGGGCCGGCGACGTGCTGATGATCAAGGGCTCTCTCGGCAGCGCCATGGGGCCGCTGGTGGAGGCCCTGATCGGCCGCTTCGGCAGCGAGGCGTCGGGCTGAGTTGTCACGCCCCGATGCGGGTAGGCAACGCGGGGAAGAGGGACTAATACGGGGCCGCGCCGCGAACCACCAGGGCAAGGATGCCCCGGATGCGGCGATGGAATGGAGAGCTGTAAAAAATGCTGGTCTACTTGGCCGATTGGGCGGGGCAGTTGTCGGTCCTGAACGTGTTTCGCTACATCACCTTCCGCACTGGCGCGGCGGTGATCACGGCGCTTCTGTTCGTGTTCCTGTTCGGCCCGGCCATCATTTCGTCGCTGCGTCTCCGCCAGGGCAAGGGCCAGCCGATCCGCGAGGACGGCCCGCAAACGCACCTCGCCAAGAAGGGCACGCCGACCATGGGCGGCCTGATGATTCTGTCGGGCATTCTGGTGGCGACGCTGCTCTGGGCCGATCTCGCCAGCCCCTATGTCTGGACGGTGCTGCTCGTCACCGTCGCCTTCGGCACCATCGGCTTCTATGACGACTACCTCAAGGTGACCAAGCAGTCGCACAAGGGGCTGTCGGGCCGCGCCCGCCTGATGCTCGAAGCGGTGATCGCCATGCTGGCCTGCCTCGTCATCATGTCGGCCGGGCAGGCCGCCGCCGTGCCCAGCGAGGAACATCTCGCCACGTCGCTGACCTTCCCCTTCGTCAAGACGCTGATGATCAATCTCTGGTACTTCTATGTGCCGTTCGGCGCCTTCGTGATCGTGTCGGCCGGCAACGCGGTGAACCTCACCGACGGCCTCGACGGCCTCGCCATCGTGCCGGTGATGATCGCGGCGGCGAGCTTCGCGCTGATCTCCTACCTCGCCGGCAACTACGTCTTCGCCAACTACCTGCAGATCCACTACGTGGTCGGCACCGGCGAGCTCGCCGTCATCTGTGGCGCGGTGATCGGCGCCGGCATCGGCTTCCTGTGGTTCAACGCGCCGCCCGCCGCCATCTTCATGGGCGACACCGGTTCGCTGGCCCTCGGCGGCCTGATCGGCACGGTGGCGGTGGCGGTGAAGCACGAGATCGTGCTGGCCATCGTCGGTGGCCTGTTCGTGCTGGAGGCGGTGTCGGTGATCATTCAGGTCGCCTCCTACAAGCTGACCGGCAAGCGCGTCTTCAAGATGGCGCCCATCCACCATCATTTCGAACAGCTCGGCTGGACCGAATCGCAGGTGGTGATCCGCTTCTGGATCATCGCCGTCGTCCTGGCGCTGATCGGTCTGTCATCCCTCAAGCTGCGCTGACGGAGGCCCCGGCGATGATCCCCATCACCTCGATGAAAGGCAAGCACGTCGCGGTTTTCGGCCTCGGCGGGTCCGGGCTGATCACCGCCGAGGCGCTGATGGCCGGCGGGGCGGAGGTCATCGCCTGGGACGACAACGAGGCGGCCCGCGCCGCTGCCCAGGAGCGCGACATCCCCGTCACCGACTGGCGGGGCAGCGAGTTCGGCGCCTATTCGGCGCTGGTGCTGGCGCCGGGCGTTCCGCTCACCCATCCCGAGCCGCACTGGACGGTGAAGATCGCCCGCGAGGCCGGCGTGGAGATCATCGGCGACATCTGCCTGTTCGCCCGCGAGCGGACCTTCCGCGCGCCGACGACGCCCTTCATCGCCATCACCGGCACCAACGGCAAGTCGACGACGACGGCTCTGGTCCATCATATCCTGAAGTCGGCCGGCAAGGACGTCGAGATCGGCGGCAACTTCGGTCCGGCCGTGCTCGGTCTCAGCGATTTCGCGCCCGACCGCTTCTATGTCATCGAGTGCTCGTCGTTCCAGATCGACCTCGCGCCGGGCATCGACGCCAGCATCGGCATCCAGCTCAACCTCACCGAGGACCACCTCGACCGCCATGGCTCGATCGAGGGCTACGCGGCGGTCAAGGAGAAGCTGGTGGATGGCGCCATGGTGGCGGTCGTCGGCGTCGACGATGCCTATAGCGCCGCCATGGCGACGCGGCGCGAGTCCAAGGGGCTCGAGACGATCCGCATCTCGACGCGTGGCGCGGTGGCGCAGGGCGTCTGGGCGGTGTCGGGCCGGATCATCGAACCGATGGGTCTTGCCCAGACGGTGGTCTACGACCTGCACGGCCACCCGATCCTGAAGGGCGTCCACAACGCCCAGAACGTGGCGGCGGCGGTGGCGGCGACGCGCCGGCTCGGCCTCGGGCTCGACCAGGTGCGCAAGGGCATCGAGACCTTCCCGGGTCTTGCCCACCGCATGGAGCCGATCGGCCGGTGCGGCTCGGTCATCCTCGTCAACGACAGCAAGGCGACCAATGCCGACGCGGCGGCCAAGGCGCTTGCCAGCTACGACAACATCTACTGGATCGCCGGCGGCAAGCCGAAGACCGGCGGCATCGCTCCGCTCAGCGGTTTCTTCCCGAAGATCGCCAAGGCCTATCTGATCGGCGTCGCGGCCGAGGAGTTCGCCGCCACCATCGACGGCGAGGCGCCGCACGCCATCGTCGAGACGCTCGACCGCGCGGTGTCCGAGGCGCTGACCGACGCGCTGGCCGCCACCGAGGCGTCCGGCGGCGAGGCGGTGGTGCTGTTGTCGCCGGCCTGCGCTTCCTACGATCAGTTCAAGAACTTCGAGGTGCGCGGCGACCACTTCCGCGAGCTCGTGCTGACCGACCCCCGCGTCACGCCGTTCCAGGAGAAAGCCTGATGGTTTCGCGTGCCGAACGCAATCCGGTGGCCGATTGGTGGTTCACCGTCGACAAGCTCCTGCTCATCGCCTTTCTGGCGCTGATCTTCGGCGGCATCGTGCTGTCGCTGGCGGCGAGCCCCGCCGTCGCCGAGCGCATCGGCATCGCCGACAGCTACTATTTCGTCAAGCGGCAGGCGATGTTCGCCTTCCCCGCCATCGTCACGCTGATCGGCGTTTCCTTCCTGAACCCCAAGCAGATCCGGCGGGCGGCGCTGGCAGGCTTCGTCGTCTGCGTCATGCTGCTGGTCCTGACGCTGCTGATCGGCCCGGAAGTGAAAGGGTCGCGCCGCTGGATCACCATCCTGGGCATGTCGGTGCAGCCGTCCGAGTTCATGAAGCCGATGTTCGCCGTCCTCGTCGGTTTCCTGCTCGCCGAGGGGCAGAAGCGGCCCGACCTGCCGGGGCGCAGCTTCTCGATGCTGCTGCTCGGCATCGTGGCGGCGCTGTTCGTGGCCCAGCCCGACTTCGGACAGACGATGCTGATCTGTCTCACCTGGGGCGGCCTGTTCTTCATCTCCGGCATGAGCTGGATGTGGATCGTGGCCTTTGCCGGCGCCGGCGCCACCGGCATCCTTTCCGCCTATACGCTGGTGCCGCACGTCCGCTCGCGCATCGAGCGCTTCATGAACCCCGAGGCTGGCGACACCTTCCAGGTGCAGACGGCGCAGGAGGCCTTCATCAATGGTGGCTGGTGGGGCCAGGGGCCGGGTGAGGGCACCTTCAAACGCATCCTGCCCGACAGCCACACCGACTTCGTGTTCGCCGTGCTGGGCGAGGAATTCGGCCTCGTGCTTTGCATGTGCCTGGCGCTGGTGTTCGCCTTCGTGGTGTTGCGCGGCATGAGCCACGCGATGAGGGAGAACGACGGCTACGTCCGCCTCGCCACCACCGGCCTCATCATGCTGTTCGGCTTGCAGTCCTGCATCAACATGGCCGTGAACCTGCATCTGATGCCCGCCAAGGGCATGACGCTTCCTTTCATTTCATACGGCGGTTCGTCGCTGGTGGCGGTGGCCCTTTCGATGGGCATGCTGCTGGCGCTCACCCGCAAGCGGCCCGACCAGACCCGGTTCGTGGCGCCGATCGAATTTTCGCCGTTGCCCGGCCGAGGCTGATCCATGACCCGTACGATCCTGATCGCCGCCGGTGGAACCGGCGGTCATCTCTTTCCCGCCGAATCCCTCGCCTTTGCGTTGGCTCCGCGCGGTTTCGACATTCATCTCGCCACCGACCACAGGGCCAACAACTACGGCTCGGAGTTTCCCGCCCGCGAGATCCACATCATCGCCTCGGCAACCTTTGGCGACCGCTCGCCGCTCGGCCTTCTGAAGTCGGCCGCCAACCTGGCGCGCGGCGAGTTGCAGTCGCTGTCTCTGGTGCGCAAGCTCGACCCGGCCGTGACCATCGGCTTCGGCGGTTACCCGACGTTGCCTCCGCTCGTCGCCGCCTGGCTGACGAGGCGTCCGACCATCGTCCATGAGGCCAACGCGGTGATGGGCCGGGCCAACCGGTTTCTTGCGCCGCGCGTCACCGCCATCGCCACCACCTTCAAGGACACGGGCCTTATGGGAGCGGGCGCCGCCCGCGCCGTGGTCACCGGCAACCCGGTGCGGCCGAAGGTGCTGGCCGCCGTCGCCCCCTACCGCGAGCCCACCGAGGACGGCAAGATCGACCTTCTGGTGTTCGGCGGCAGCCAGGGCGCCCGGGTGTTCGGCGATCTGATGCCGCCGGCTCTCGAGAAGCTGCCGTCTGATGTGGCGGCGCGGCTCCGCCTCGTGCAGCAGGTGAGGCCGGAGGACATGGAGCGCGTCGGCGCGGTCTACGCCCGGCTCGGCATCGAGCACGCAATCGCGCCTTTCTTCGTCGACTTGCCGGATCGCATCGCCAACGCCCATCTCGTCGTCTGCCGGTCGGGCGCCTCCTCGGTGGCCGAACTGACCGTCATCGGCCGGCCGTCGATCCTGGTGCCGCTGCCGCATGCGCTCGACAACGACCAGAAGACCAACGCCCTCGGCCTCGAACGAGCGGGGGGCGCCATCATGGCCGAGCAGGCGTCGCTGACGCCGGACAAGCTGGCCGAACTCATCGCCGGCCTCGTGCGCGGGCCTGACCGCCTTTCCGCCATGGCCGCCGCTGCCAGGGGCGAGGGCCGTCCGGACGCGGTGGAGCGACTGGCCGATCTCGTCGAACTCATTGCTTCCGGCGGCAAACCCGCCGATTTCGCTTCCAAGGGAACACGTCCATGAAAATGCCCCGCGACATTGGGCCGGTTCATTTCGTCGGCATCGGCGGCATCGGCATGAGCGGCATCGCCGAGGTGCTGGCCGATCTCGGCTACCGCGTGCAGGGCTCCGATCAGGCCGAGAACGCCAACGTCGAGCGTCTCAGGGCCTCGGGCATTCCGGTGACGGTCGGCCACAAGGCCGAGAACCTTGGCGCTGCCGAGGTGCTGGTGGTCTCCTCGGCTATCAAGCGCGACAATCCCGAGCTGGTGGCCGCCCGCGAGCGGCACCTTCCCATCGTCCGCCGCGCCGAGATGCTGGCCGAGCTGATGCGCTTCAAGCAGGCGATCGCCATCGGCGGCACCCATGGCAAGACGACGACCACCTCGCTGGTGGCGGCGCTGCTCGACGCCGGTGGCCTCGATCCCACCGTCATCAACGGCGGCATCATCAACGCCTACGGCACCAATGCCCGCATGGGCGCCGGCGACTGGATGGTGGTGGAAGCCGACGAGAGCGACGGCACCTTCGTCAAACTTCCGGCCGACATCGCCATCGTCACCAACATCGACCCCGAGCACCTCGACCACTACGGCACCTTCGACGCCGCCCGCGCCGCCTTCCGGCAGTTCATCGAGAACGTCCCCTTCTACGGCTTCGCGGTGATGTGCCTCGACCATCCGGAGGTGCAGGCGCTGGTGTCCAAGATCGAGGACCGGCGCATCATCACCTACGGGCAGAACCCGCAGGCCGACGTCCGCTTCGCCGACCTCCGCATCGAGGGCGGCCATTCGCGCTTCTCGGTCGAGATCCGCGACCGCGTCACCGGCGCCGAGACCGTCATTCCGGCGCTGGAGCTGCCGATGCCCGGCCGGCACAACGTCTCCAACGCCACGGCGGCGATCGCCGTCGCCCACCGGCTCGGCATCTCGGCCGAGGCGATCCGCAAGGGGCTCGGCGCCTTCGGCGGCGTCAAGCGCCGCTTTACCCGCACGGGCGACTTCAACGGCGTCACCATCTATGACGACTACGGCCACCATCCGGTGGAGATCATGGCGGTGCTCAGGGCGGCGCGCGAAGGCGCGACCGGCAAGGTGGTGGCGGTGATGCAGCCGCATCGCTACAGCCGCCTGCAGTCGCTGTTCCCCGACTTCTGCAAGGCGTTCAACGACGCCGACACGGTGATCATCGCCGACGTCTATCCGGCCGGCGAGCAGCCGATCGAGGGCGCCGACAAGGACCATCTCGTCTCCGGCATCAAGGCAGCCGGCCATCGCGACGCCCGCGCCCTCGAAGGACCGGACAAGCTGGCGGCCACCATCGCCTCGGTCGCGCGACCGGGCGACATGGTGGTCTGCCTCGGCGCCGGCAACATCACCCAGTGGGCCTACGCGCTGCCCGGTCAGCTCAAGGCGCAGGCGGAGGGAGCGTGATGGCACTGCGCGCCCGTCTTGGGGACACCTCGCATATCCGTGGCCCGATCGAGGACAACCGGTCGCTGAAGGACCTCGTGTGGTTCCGGGTCGGCGGACCGGCGGAGATCCTGTTCCAGCCGGCCGACGAGGCCGATCTTCAGGCCTTCCTGAAACTCGTGCCGGAGGACGTGCCGGTCACCGTCATCGGGCTCGGTTCCAACCTCCTGATCCGCGACGGCGGCATCGGAGGGGTGGTGATCCGGTTGTCGGTCCGCGGCTTCGGCGGCACCGAGGCGCTGTCGCCCACCCGCATTCGGGCGGGCGCCGCCATTCCCGACAAGTTTCTGGCCGCCAAGGCGCTGGAGCTCGGGCTCTCCGGCTTTGCCTTCTACCACGGCATTCCCGGCGGCCTCGGCGGCGCGCTGACCATGAATGCCGGTGCCCATGGCTCGGAGACCGCCGAACGGGTGGTCGAGGTGCGTGGCGTCACCCGTGAGGGCGAGTTGCTCACGCTGCCGGTCGGCGAGCTCGGCTACTCCTATCGCCATTCGGCGCCGCCGGCGGGCTTCATTTTCACTTCTGCGGTCCTGAAAGGCATCCCCGCCGACAAGGATAGCATCTCCCAGGCCATGAAGGCGGTCACCGAGCACCGCGAGGCGTCGCAGCCGATCAAGGCGCGCACCGGCGGCTCCACCTTCAAGAATCCGCCGGGGCATTCGGCCTGGAAGCTGATCGACGCAGCCGGTTGCCGCGGCTTCAGGGTCGGGGATGCGCAAGTCAGCGAGATGCATTGCAACTTCCTGATCAACGCCGGCGAGGCGACCGCGCACGACGTCGAGCTGCTCGGCGAGACGGTTCGCTCGCGCGTGCTGGAGACTTCCGGCATCCGCCTCGACTGGGAAATCAAGCGACTGGGCGCCTTCGCGCCCGGCGCCGAGGTCGAGCCGTTTCTCGGCAAGTGATCCGCACGGCGGGATTTGAGCGGCTGTATCGCGTCGGGCCGCCAGCAAGGGGGACAGAGCGATGGCCAAGCATGTGGCGGTACTGATGGGCGGGTGGTCGTCGGAGCGGCCGGTCAGCCTCAACTCGGGCAAGGCCTGCGCCGACGCGCTGGAGGCGCGCGGCTACCGCGTCACCCGCGTCGACGTCGATCGCACCGTCGCCGCCGTGCTGGAGGAGCTCCGTCCCGACGTCTGCTTCAACGCGCTGCATGGCATCTACGGCGAGGATGGCACCGTGCAGGGCATCCTCGAAGTGATGGATATTCCCTATACGCACTCGGGCGTGCTGGCTTCGGCGCTGGCCATGAACAAGCCCAAGGCCAAGCACGTGATGAAGGCGGCCGGCATTCCCGTGGCCGAGCACAAACTTGTCCACAGGCTTGAAGTGGTTAACGCCCACGTGCTGGAACCGCCCTATGTGATCAAGCCGCCGGCCGAGGGATCGAGCTTCGGCGTGCTCATCGTTCCGGCCGACGCGGCCCATCCGCCGCAGGAACTCGCCCGTCCCGACTGGCGGTTCGGCGACATGGTGATGGTGGAAAAATACATTCCGGGGCGGGAACTTACCTGCGGCGTGATGGGCGACCGCGCCCTTGACGTCATCGAAGTGTTGCCGCAAGGCGATGCTTTCTATGATTATGACGCCAAGTATCGGCCCGGCGGCTCCAAACACGTTCTGCCCGCCAACCTTTCACCCTTTATTTACCAAAATATTCAAACATTAGCCCTCGAAGCGCACCGTTCGCTCGGCTGCCGCGGCGTCAGCCGGGCCGATTTCCGCTTCGATGACAAGGGCGACGGTACGGGGCAGGTCATCTGCCTCGAAGTGAACACGCAACCGGGAATGACGGCGACCTCGCTTGTGCCGGAGATGGCCGCCTATGCGGGCATCGGCTTCGGCGAGCTGGTCAGTTGGATGGTGGAGGACGCAAGTTGCAGGCGATGACGACAGGCATGGCGAAGCCGGCGGGGCGAAAGAGGTTCTTCCTCTTCGGTCGTCGCGGTGTTTCGCGCCTGCGTCGCAAGCCCATCTGGCGTCCGGCCGGTCTGCTCGCGGCGCTGCCGCGCGGCGCCGGTCTCGCCATGTCCGTTGCCTATCTTCTCGCCTGGGGCGCCTACGGCATGGTGCTGTCCGGCCGCACAGGCGAAGTTCTGAACGACACGTCCGCCGAGCTCGGCTTCCGCATCTCCGCCGTCCGCATCACCGGTCAGCGCGAGATCGACGAGGCCGATGTGCTCGACACGCTGTCGATCCATTCGGGCCAGTCGCTGTTCTTCTATGACGCCGCTGCCGCCCGCGAGCGCCTGCAATCCATCCCATGGGTGCAGGACGTATCGGTCATGAAGCTTTATCCCGGCACGCTCCGGGTGATCATCGAGGAGCGTGTCCCGGCCGCCCTGTGGCAGCCGACGATCGATGCGCCCGTGGTGGTGATCGACAGCGCCGGCAAGGTCATCACCGACCGGTTGGAGACACGCTATTCCCGCCTGCCGCGCGTGGTCGGCGAGGGCGCCCAGCTCAAGGTCGCCGAGATCACGTCGCTGCTCGACGACGTGCCGGACCTGCAGAAGAAGGTGCGCGCCTCGATGCTGGTCTCCAACCGGCGCTGGGACCTGTTCCTGGATAACGGCGTACAGGTGATGCTGCCGGAGAAGAACGCGCAGAAGGCGGTGACCGAGCTTCAGGAGACCGACAAGGAATCCGGCCTTCTCGATCGCGACATCACCGTCGTCGACCTGCGCCTGCCCGACCGGCTGGTGGTTCGCCTGACCGACGACGCGCGCAAGGCCCGCGACGAACTGGTGTCGGCGCGCAACAAGGCCCTCAAGAAGCGGGAGCAGGGCGCATGACGCACGCATCCGACGCCCGCGTTCAGCGCATGCGGCCGCTGCCGCCCAAGCGGCCGGTCATCGTTTCGGTGCTCGATGTGGGCACCTCCAAGATCTGCTGCGTCATCGCCCGCCTGACGCCGCGGCCGATCGGCGACATTCTGCCCGGCCGCACCCATCTCATCGAGGTGCTCGGCTTCGGCTACCAGCGCTCGCGCGGCATCAAGGCCGGCGCGGTGGTCGACCTCGACCAGGCCGAGAAGGCGATCCGCCTCGCCGTCGACGCGGCCGAGCGCATGGCCGGCCTGACCGTCGAGTCCCTGATCGTCTCGCTGTCCTGCGGTCGGCTCGGTTCGGAGACCTTCTCGGTCAAGTACGACCTGTCCGGATCGGAAGTCTCCGAGAGCGACATCCAGCGCGTGCTGGAGATCGGCGCCTCCTACAAGGTCAAGGACGGCCGCACCATCGTTCATGCGCTGCCGATCGGTTACGCGCTCGACAACAACCGTGGCATCCGCGACCCGCGCGGCATGATCGGCTCGTCGCTGTCGGTCGACACGCATCTGGTTTCGGCCGACGCCGTGACGCTGCGCAACCTCGAGATCTCCGTCAACCGGGCGCATCTCGAAGTCGAGACCATGGTCGCCACCCCCTACGCCTCCGGCTTGTCGACGCTGGTCGACGACGAGACGCAGATGGGCGTCGCCTGCGTCGACATCGGCGGCGGCACCACCAAGATTTCCGTCTTCGCCGACGGTCAGTGCGTCCATGTCGACGCCTTCGGCCTCGGCGGCCATCACGTGACCATGGATCTGGCGCGGGCGCTGTCGGCCCGCCTCGTCGACGCCGAGCGCATCAAGGCGCTCTATGGCTCGGTGATCGCCACCGACAGCGACGAACGCGACATGGTCACCGTCGAACCGGTGGGCGACGACGACGTGGCCCATCAGGTGACGCGCGCCCAACTGGTCGAGATCATTCGTCCGCGCGTCGAGGAGACGCTGGAAGTTGTGCGCGACCGGTTGCATGCCTCGGGCTTTGCCGGTCGGGTCGGTCGCCGCGTCGTGCTGACCGGTGGCGCCAGCCAGCTCACCGGCCTGCCGGAACTCGCCCGCAAGGTGCTCGGCCGCAACGTCCGGCTCGGTCGGCCGGTCGGCGTCGCCGGTCTGCCGGAAGCGGCGCGCGGGGCAGCCTTCGCCACGGCGGTGGGTCTGATGATCTACCCGCAGGTGGCGCAGATCGAGCAGTTTTCAGGCCGGCGAAAGTCGATGGCGCTGGCCGCCAACGGTGGCTTCGTTTCCCGCATGGGGGCGTGGTTCCGCGAGAGTTTCTGATCCGCGCCGGCAACGGAGCGGGTCGGTGCGTAACAGGCGTAGGAAAGTAGCGTGCGGTTGCAGCGGCGGCCGCTGATTTGAGGACAGAGGACGTATCGGCGAGAGCCGCTTGCAGAATAACGAGGCAACCATGACTATTAATCTAAAGATGCCCGACCTCACGGAGCTCAAGCCGAGAATTACCGTCTTCGGCGTCGGCGGTGCCGGCGGCAACGCCGTCAACAACATGATCCAGTCCGGCCTTCAGGGCGTCGAGTTCGTCGTGGCGAACACCGATGCGCAGGCCCTGGCGTCCTCTCGGGCCGAACGCATCATCCAGATGGGTGTGGCGGTCACCGAGGGCCTTGGCGCCGGCTCGCAGCCGGAAGTCGGCCGCGCGGCCGCCGAGGAAGTGATCGACGAGATCAACGACCATCTCGCCGGCAGCCACATGGTGTTCATCACCTGCGGCATGGGCGGCGGCACGGGTACCGGCGCGGCGCCGGTGATCGCCCGCGCGGCCCGTGAGCACGGCATCCTCACCGTCGGCGTCACCACCAAGCCCTTCCAGTTCGAAGGCGCCCGCCGCATGAAGATCGCCGACGCCGGCATCCAGGAGCTGCAGAACTCGGTCGACACGCTGATCTGCATCCCCAACCAGAACCTGTTCCGCATCGCCAACGAGCGGACGACCTTCGCCGACGCCTTCGCGATGGCCGACCAGGTGCTCTACTCGGGCGTCGCCTGCATCACCGACCTGATGGTCAAGGAAGGCCTGATCAACCTCGACTTCGCCGACGTCCGCTCGATCATGCGCGGCATGGGCAAGGCGATGATGGGCACCGGCGAAGCCTCTGGCGAGAAGCGCGCCATCCAGGCCGCCGAGGCGGCGATTGCCAATCCGCTGCTCGACGAAGTGTCGATGCAGGGGGCGCAGGGCCTCCTGATCTCGATCACCGGCGGCAAGGACCTGACGCTGTTCGAGGTCGACGAGGCTGCAACCCGCATCCGCGAGGAAGTGGACTCCGAGGCGAACATCATCCTCGGCGCCACCTTCGACGACACCATGGAAGGCATGATCCGCGTGTCGGTCGTCGCCACCGGCATCGAGCCGGAGCTGGTCCGTCAGGAATCGGTCGTCCGCAACAACAGCGCCGATGCCGTGGGCCGCACCTCGCCGACCCGCCCCGTTCAGGTGACCACGTCTGCTGCCGCCGCCGTCGCGGCTCAGGAGGTGCGGCAGCCTTTTAACCAGCCGGCCGTGCGCCCGGCGGTGATCCGCGAGGCCGCCTCGGTCGCGTCGATCGCCCCTGCGCCCGCGCCGGTTCCGAACTACACCCAGGCTGCTGCCGCCGCCGCGCAGGTCTCCGTCGAGGCCCTCGAAGCGGCGCTGGCGCTGCCGGAAGCGTCCATCGAGCCCGAACCGGTTCGCTCCGTCACGACGCCGCATGATCCGCGCGTGTCGATCGAGCCCTACGAGCCGTCGATGAACCACTACGACGCGCCCGCGCCGGCTGCCCAGCCGCAGCCGGCCCGCGCCGCTGAGCCGGCGCCCGCCCAGCAGCCCTACGTGCCGCCGGTCGCCGAGCGTCCGTCGGCCGTCGCCCAGCGCAGCCGCGTGCCGTCGATCGAGGAGTTCCCGCCGATCGCCCAGCGTCAGGCCGCCTCGGTGCAGGTGCATCCGGAAGACCATGACGAAGAGCGTCGTCCGCTCGGCTTGCTCCGTCGCCTCGCCACCGTCGGCCTCGGCCGTCGCGAGGAAGAGGCTCAGCCCGAAGCGCCGCGCGCCGCAGCTCCCCAGCCGGCCGTGCGTCCCTCGGCGGCGAGCGAGTTCGTGAAGCGTCCGGCCGCGCCGGCTCAGGGGGCTACCGGCCGCCTCGACCAGCAGGGCCGCATGGCGCCGCAGCCGGCGCCGCGTGCTACCGACGATGACATGGAGATCCCGGCGTTCCTCCGCCGCAAGTGATCCGGTCACGAGCGTAAAAGACAAAGGCCCGCGAAGGTGACTTCGCGGGCCTCTTCTTTTCTGTGGGCCGCGTCAGAGAAAGGCGAACCGCAGCAGCGCGGCGACGGCGACGCCCACGGCGACCGTGGCGATCAGCGGCAGCCGCAATGCCAGGACGAGCACCACCACACCGGCGGCCGCTTCGATCGGGCCGGCCATGACGATTGGGGCGATGACGGCTACCAGAACGGCGGGCGGCAGCGCATCGAGGGCGACGCGGACCGGGCCGGACTTCGGCAACCGGTCGGCGACCAGGAAGCCAAGGATGCGCGTGAAATAGGTGAGGGCGCCCATGGCAAGGATGGCGGCGAAGTTGACGGGATCGATGGTCATCGCGTCGCCTCCCCGGCCAGGGCCTCGGTGGCTTGCTCGCGGGGGGCGGTGATCACGGCGGCGAGAATGCCAGCGATCGCACCGGCGATCACGTACCAGGCGCCGGGCACCGTGGCATGGACGGCGACGGCAACGACGGCGCTCGCCACCAGCACCGGCCCGGTGCGGCGGGCGCCCCTCCAGAAGCCGAGGGCCAGCGCGATGAAGATGGCGGGGAAAGCGAAGTCGAGTCCCCAGGCTTCGGGGTGTTCGAGATAGGCGCCGAACACGGTGCCGAGCACAGAGGCGACCTGCCAGCAGACGAACATCGTCAGCGCCACGGTGAAATAGAAGGTGCGGCTGATCGGCCGGTCTAGGGCGCGACGCTCGCTGAGCGCCCAGGCCTCGTCGGTGAGCAGGAAGGCGGCCAGCCAGCGCAGGCTGCCGAAATGGGCGATCTTGCCCGACAGCGAGGCGCCCATCAGCGTGTGGCGGAGGTTGACCAGGAAAGCCATCAGCGCCAGGGCGGCGATCGGAGCCGGCGTGCTCCACAGGCCCACGGCGATGAGCTGCGAGGACCCGGCGAAGACGATGGACGACATGGCGAGCATCTCGGCCGGCGTCAGGCCCTTGGCCGTCGCCTGCTGGCCAAGGATGAGGGCGAAGGGCACGGCGGCGGCGACGGTTGGAAAAACCGCCAACAGTCCGGCCCGGAAGTCGGCAAGAGGTGTTGTCATGTCCAGCTTTCTTTAGGTCAATATGACTGACCTTTATAGGTCAGTGTATATGACCTATCTCATGGGCGCTGTCCACCCGAAAACCGCAACATCCGACATATTGATGCTTCGGCGCCGCAATAATCCTAAAGAATCTGGTCGCTCATGGTGCGCGCGACACCGGCGGCGGCCATGTCGGCCCAGGCCCGCTTCAGCGAACCGGAGAGGTCGATGGCGCGGCAGGCATCTTCGATCACCGTGACCTTGAAGCCGGCGGCGGCGTCTAGGGCCGTCCAGCCGACGCAGTAATCCGTGGCGAGACCGACGACATGAACCTCATCGACGCCCCGCTCCCGGAGATAGCCGGCGAGACCGGTCAGCGTTTCGCGATCGGCTTCGCGGAAGGCGGAGTAACTGTCGACGCCCTGATGCCAGCCCTTGCGGATGACGAGTTGGGCGGAGGTGACCTCAAGGTCGGGGTGCAGCTCCGCGCCGGGCGTCCCCTGCACGCAGTGATCGGGCCACAGCACCTGGGTGCCATAGGGCATTTCGATGGTGTCGAAGGGCTCGCTGCCGTGGTGGGCGGAGGCGAAGGAGGTATGCCCCTTGGGGTGCCAGTCCTGGGTGACCACCACCTGCTCGTAACGGGGTACCAGCGCGTTGATCACCGGCACGATGGCGTGTCCTCCGCCGACTGCCAGCGCGCCGCCGGGGCAGAAATCGTTCTGAACATCGACGACGATGAGGGCGGTGGTGGGCGAGGGCATGGCGCGACTCCGGGTTGGCTGGTCGGACACGATTTATTGCACTGGCAAGGGGAGGCGGCAAGCGAGCTGGCGGGCGTCAGGCCGGCTCCTTGGACCCAAGCGATTTCCGCATCGGCAGGCCGGACTGTCCGCTCGAGCCTTCCCGCGCCTCGGCATCCTCGTAGCCCATGGCTATGTAGAAGGTGCGGGCGGCCTTGGTGCTGGTCAGCGTGATCTCAGGGCATCCCAGAAGGCTGAGATAGGCCTCGAGCGACTTGAGGATCGCCTTGCTCACGCCCCTGAAGCGCGCCTCCGGCGCCACGTAGTTCAGATTGATCTCCCCCGAATGCGAGGCGCCGCCGACGCCGATAATGGCCCCATTCTCCTCGACCACCACGATGAAGCGGTCGGGCGCTTCGATCCAGGCAAGAACGTTCTCCGGCGTCTTGTTGGCGAGCCACTGCGCCAGTGTTTCGGCATCTCCGCTGTGATCGGACAGGCAAAGATCGCAGATGGACTGGCGAAGAACCGAGGCGGCCTCCTCGGCGTCGGCGGCCATGGCGGGACGGATCAACATCTCGTACTTCCTTCAGAGTTTTGGGAACCATAAGCTGCCTGGAGGACAAAGGGTATCCTCACGTCGTCGGCAGCGTCTCGGCAAAAGCGTTCCGTTCCATCTCTCATCCGGGTAAGATGACGCTCTTATCCCGGTATAGGGGCGATCGCATGGATGCTCACGTTCGCAACGACAACGCGCTCGGCGCCTTCCTGCGCGACCGCCGATGCCGGATGGACGCCGCCACCCTGGGGCTGCCGATGTCGCGTCGGCGGACGCCGGGCCTGAGGCGCGAGGAAGTGGCCCAGCGGGCCAACGTGTCGGTCACCTGGTACACCTGGCTGGAGCAGGGCAGGGGCGGCGCGCCGTCGGCGGACGTGCTCGACCGGATCGCGCGGGCGCTGATGCTGACCGATGTCGAGCGGGAGCATCTGTTCATCATCGGTCTGGGGCGCCCGCCGGAGGTGCGTTATCGAGAGAGCGACGGGGTGTCGCCGCGCCTGCAGCGGGTGCTCGACACGCTGGAACACAGCCCGGCCCTCATCAAGACCGCCACCTGGGACGTCATCGCCTGGAATCGGGCAGCCACGGTGCTGCTCGCCGACTACGGCGCCATGGCGCCGCGCGAGCGCAACGTGCTGCGCATGATGTTCTCGGACCCGGCAGTCCGTGCACGCCAGCTCGACTGGGAAAGCGTTGCCCGCTTCGTCGTCGCCACCTTTCGCGCCGACGCGGCCCGGGCCGGCGCGGCCGGCAACGTCGAAGCGCTGGTCGACGAACTGAGCCGGACAAGTCCCGAGTTCCTGGCGATGTGGCGTGAGAAGGAAGTCGGACACCACGGCGAGGGCACCAAGACGCTACGCCATCCGACGCTCGGCGTCCTGTCGCTCGAGTATTCGTCCTTCTCGGTCGACGGGCGACCGGATCTGTCCATGGTGGTCTACAACCCGGCGACGCCCGAAGTCGCGGCGGAGGTACGGCGGCTGATCCAGTCGGCGAACGCCGGTGTCAGTGCCCCTTGAGCAACCGCTCCGCCGCCGCCCGGGCTTCCTCGGTGATGCGGCTGCCGGCCAGCATGCGGGCGATCTCCTCGCGGCGATGACCGTCGGGTAGGCGCGATACCGAGGTGGCGACGCGGGCGCCGTCATCGACGCTGTCTTTCGCGATCAGGAAGTGATGGTCGGCGCGGGCGGCGACCTGCGGCGCGTGGGTGACGGAGAGCACCTGGACCTTGCGGGCGAGGCGGGCGAGACGGGTGCCGATGGCCTCCGCCACCGCGCCACCGACGCCGGTATCGATCTCGTCGAAGACCAACGTCGAGGCCGATCCCTTGTCGGCCAGCGACACCTTGAGGGCGAGCAGGAAGCGCGAAAGTTCGCCGCCCGAGGCCACCTTCATCATCGGTCCCGGCCGGGTGCCGGGGTTGGTCTGCACCCAGAATTCCAGCGTGTCGATGCCGTCGGCAGTGCGCGTCTCGGGGTCGGCGAGCTGGTTGACGATGAAACGGGCGCGTTCGAGCTTCAAGGCCGGCAACTCGGCGCCGACGGCGTCTTCGAGCAGGCGGGCCGACTTCTCGCGGGCGACGGAAAGCTTGGCGGCCAACTTGTCATAGTCGGCGCGGGCGGTGGTGGCCGACTGTGCCAAGGCGTTGAGGCGGTCCTCGCCGGCGTCGAGGTCGGCAAGGTCCGAGGCCATGCGGGCGGCCAGCGCACCCAGCTCGTCAGCCGGCACGGAGTACTTGCGGGCGGCGGCGCGGATGGCGAACAGGCGCTCCTCGACCCGTTCCAGCTCGGCCGGGTCGAAATCGGCGGCGCGCAGGGCGGCCTCGAACACGGAACGGGCGTCCTCCAGCGCGTCGAGCGCGGTGGAGATCGATTGCAGGGCCGGGCCGGCCAAGGCCGCCACCTCGCCCTTGCGCTCCAGGCGGCGCAGCAGGCCGGACAGTTCGGGTACCGGCGAGCCGGAGCCGTTGAGATGGTCGTAGGCCTCGCGCAGGTCGACGGCGACCTTTTCGGCCCGCATCATTTCCTGCCGGCGCTCGGCAAGGGCCGTTTCCTCACCGGGCTCGGGGGCGAGCTTTTGCAGCTCCTCGACGGAGGCGCGGAGATAATCGCCTTCGCGCCGGGCGTCGGCGATGCGGCGTTCGAGGTCGGCGAGCGCCTTTTCGGCGTCGCGCCAGGCGCGATGGGCTACGGCAACCGTCTTTGCTTCGGCTTCGAGACCGCCGAAAGCATCGATCAGGCCGCGATGGATGGCGGGGTCGACCAGGGCGCGGTCGTCGTGCTGGCCGTGGATCTCGACCAGGGCGGCGCCGAGCTGTCGCAGCAGGTTGGCGGAGACGGCACGGTCGTTGACGAAGGCGCGGGTGCGGCCGTCTGCCGTCTGGACACGGCGAACGATGACGTCGCCCTCATCGTCGAGGTCGTTCTCGACCAGAAGGGCGCGGGCCGGGTGGGCGGCCGGCAGGTCGAAGACGGCGGTCACCTGCCCCTGGTCGGCGCCATGACGAACCAGACCGGCGTCGCCGCGCCCGCCCAAGGCGAGCGACAGCGCGTCGAGCAGGATGGATTTGCCGGCGCCGGTCTCACCGGTCAACACCGTCAGACCGTCGGAGAAGGCGATCTCAAGCCGCTCGATCAGAACGATGTCGCGGATTGCGAGCGTCTGCAGCATGGCGTCCCGTCAGAGCAACGCGGCCTTGAATGCCTTGGAGATCCAGGATTGGGAGTTCTCGCGCGGCTCCAGGCCATTGGTGTTGAGGAGCTTATAGGCATCCTTGTACCAGCGGCTGTCAGGATAGTTGTGGCCGAGCACGGCGGCGGCCGTCTGCGCCTCGTCGACGATGCCCATGGCGAAGTAGGCCTCGGTGAGGCGCTCGAGCGCTTCCTCGATGTGGCGGGTCGTCTGGTACTCCTGCACCACGGTCTTGAAGCGGTTGATGGCGCCAATGTACTGGTGGCGGTCGAGGTAATAACGCCCGACTTCCATTTCCTTGCCGGCGAGCTGATCCCTGGCGATATCGAGGCGCTTGCGGCCTTCGGCGGCATAGGGGCTGTCGGGGTAGCGGTCGACCAGCTCCTGCATGGCCTGCATGGCCTGCTGGGTCATCTTCTGGTCACGCGTGATGTCCGGCATCTGGTTGAAATAGGACTGCGCGATCATCCACTGCGCATAGGCGGCGTCTTCCGAGCCGGGGTAGAGCGTCAGGTAGCGCTTGCCCTGGGTGATGGCCTCGGTGAAGTTGCCGCGCGTGTAGTTGGTGTAGGTGGTCATGATGAGGGACTTGCGCGCCCACTCCGAATAGGGGTGCTGCTGGTCGACCTCTTCGAATTTCTCGGTGGCCTTCTTGTAATCGCCCTGCTGCAGGTAGGCGATACCGGCGTTGTAGGACTGCTCCGCCGGGATTTCCACGAAGGGTTCCAGCGGCTCGTCGGACGAACACCCGACGAGGGCGGTGGCGCCTCCGAGGAGAACGAGCACGGCGGCCACACGAACGAAACTCTGCCTCATGAAAACCCCATCACCGTACGCAACCGCTCGCGGCCGCCATCCATCCCACGCGTACTGCTCGCCGGTCACCGTCCGATGCCAAGCCGCCCACGCCTCCGGCGCGAGTCGGACGCACTCCGGATAACAGGAAGCTCTTTTATCGCAAAGCCGTCGCGGATGCTACGTGCCCGTGATGTTCGGCCACATTATGGCGAGAAGGCCGCAAGACCCCGGCAAAGCAGCGGGGTGACGTCAGTCGCGCGAGGGTGCGAGCGCGGCGGTCTGAAGGATGCCGCCAGCCGTCTCGCGGGCCGTCACGGCATCGTGGACGATCTCATAGGCGCCGGTGTCGGCGACGAGAGCCTTGACGGCCATCCAGTTGAGCTTGTGGCCACCCTTGTAGGACCGGAAATGGCCGATGAAGGGCATGCCGATCAGCGACAGGTCGCCCACCGCGTCGAGCGTCTTGTGGCGGGCAAACTCGTCCGGCCAGCGCAGGCCCTCGGGATTGAGGATGCGGTCCTCGCCGATGGCGACCGAGTTTTCAAGCGACGAGCCGAGCGCGAAGCCCATCTTCCAGAGCTTCTCGACGTCGGACATGAAGCCGAAGGTGCGGGCGCGGGCGATGTCGTTGGCAAAAGTCCGCGTGTTGAGGTCGAGCACGTAGGACTGATGGCCGATCAGCGGATTGGCGAAGTCGATGGTGACGTCGTAGCGCGTGCCGTCGTAGGGCAGGAACTCCAGCACGGCGCCGCCAACTTCGAGGCGCACCGGCTTGAGGACGCGCAACAGCTTGCGCGGCGCGGTGAGGCGGCGCAGGCCGGCCTCGGCGATCAGGTCGATGAACATGGCCGAGCAGCCGTCGGCGATGGGCATTTCCGGGCCGTCGATCTCGACGACGACATTGTCGACGCCGGAGGCGGCCAGCGCGGCCATCAGATGCTCGATGGTGGCGACCGTGCGGCCGCCAATGCCGATCATCGTGCAGAGTTCGGTAGCAACCACATTCTCGTGGCGAGCGGCGATCTCCACCTCCTCGCCGTCGGTGCGAACGAAGACGATGCCCCGGTCGGCGTCGGCGGGGTGCAGGACGATGGTCGCCGGCTTGCCGGAATGCACGCCGATGCCCGAGAACCGGACACTTTCGCCGAGGGTGGTCTGCTTGCCGTAGGACATTCGCATCGAGTATTTTCCAAAAAAAGACCGGTAAGCGCAGTACGAGCCGAGCCGGCACATTTTTCATAAAACACACGGAAGCGCCCCAGGAAAGTCACTCTTTCTTACCGAGTGTTACGCTGTCGGCGACGTGTTTTCTCCTTGAGTTTCAAATGATTGCCGGAAGGGTAGCGCGCGCGGCCGCAAGGTCGCGCGAAAGGCGTGAAAAATCGAATCGCGTCAGGCGGCGAGCGGCGCCGTGGCGGCGACAAGCCAGGCCCGGTCGGCTTCGTTCTCCAGGAGCGGCAGCAGCTTCTCGCGGACCTCGGCGTGATAGGCGTCGAGCCAGGCGCGTTCGCGCTCCGCCAGCATCGCCGGCCGGATCAGGCGACGATCGATCGGGCACATCGTCACCGTCTCGAAACCCATCATCGGCCGCTCGCCACCGTCGATCGGCTCGGGCGCGGTGACGATGACGAGGTTCTCGATGCGGATGCCCCAGGCGCCGGCCTTGTAGAAGCCCGGCTCGTTGGACATCAGCATGCCCGGCTCCAGCGGCACGTGGCCGGTCTTGGCGATGCGGCCCGGTCCCTCGTGGACCGAGAGATAGTGACCGACGCCGTGGCCGGTGCCGTGATCGAAGTCGAGGCCGGCTTCCCACAGCTTTTCGCGCGCGAGCACGTCGAGATGGGCGCCGGAGGTGCCCTTGGGGAAGCGGGCGAGCGTCAGGCGGATATGGCCGATCAGCACCCGGGTGAAGCGGTCGATCATCTCCTCGGTCGGGGTTCCGACGATCATGGTGCGGGTGATGTCGGTGGTGCCGTCCTCGTACTGGGCGCCGGAATCGACAAGGAGAATGCCGTTCATCTCCACCTTGCGGTTGGAGGCGGTGCTGACGTGATAGTGCGGGATGGCGGCGTTGGGGCCGGCGCCGGCGATGGTGTCGAAGGAGATGTCGCGCAGCGCGCCGGTTTCGGCGCGGAACGCCTCGAGCTGCTTGGTGACGGCGATCTCGTCGAGCCCGCCCTTCGGCGCCTCGCGGTCGATGAAGGCGAGGAAGCGCACCATGGCGACGCCGTCACGGACGTGGGCGGCGCGGATGCCGGCAAGCTCGGTGGCGTTCTTCAACGCCTTGGGCAGCAGCACCGGGTCGGCCCCGGCCACTACCTTGCCGCCGCCGGCTTCGACGCGGCGCACCACTTCGAAGGCCGCCGAAGCCTTGTCGACCAGCACCGAGCCGCCGAGCGCCGTCAGCGCCGGGGAGAAGGCGGTGGGCGTTTCGACGGCGGCGATCTGCTCCAGCCGGTCGCGGACGATGTTGTCAAGCTTGGCGCCGTCGATGAACAGGGAGGGGCGGCCTTCCTTGCGCAGGATGGCGAAGGATAGCGCCTCCGGCGTGTGCGGAACGTCCTCGCCACGGATGTTGAAGGCCCAGGCGATGGAATCGGGGCGCGTCAGCACGGCGGCGTCGGCGCCGGCCTTGCCGATCGCTTCGCCGAGGCGGGCGAGCTTGGACTCGGCGCTCTCGCCGGCAAGGCTTTCGGGGAACAGCGACACCCGGCCCTTGGGTGGTTCGGGACGATCCGTCCAGACCGCATCGACCGGGTTGCCGTCAACGGCGACGAACTCGGCGCCGCTGGCGGCGAGCGCCGTCTCGAAGCGGCCGACTTCGGCGGCGGTCATCAGCCAGGGATCGAAGCCGATGCGGTCGCCCTTGGCGACGATGGTCTTCAACCAGTCGTGCGGCGGTTCCTCGATGAGGTGATGCGGCTCGATGACCGCGAGGTCGACCTGCTCGCGCACCTGAAGCGTGTAGCGGCCATCGACGAAGATGGCGGCGCGATCCTCAAGAACGATGGCGAGGCCGGCCGAGCCGGCAAATCCGGTCAGCCAGAGCAGGCGTGCGGCGGCGGCGGGAATGTACTCGCCCTGATGCTCGTCGGCGAGCGGCACCAGGAAACCCTTGAGGCCACGCCGTTTCAGCTCGGCCCTCAGGGCGGCGATCCGCGCCTTGCCGTGGCTGGGATCGCTGACGTTATCGAATGTCTGGAACACCTCTGTCACTCCGCCATGCTCGAAAGAGCGAGAGTTGTGGCCCCTGGCTTCGGGAGTCGTCAAGGATGGCCTTTCCGGGAGCACTGCTCCATCCGGCGCCATACGTCGCCGGATACCGTCGGAGAGCCTTGGCCCGGCTTCGGGCCAGTCGAGGCGGTTATCCTTCATTCACCCTTTTGGCGCGAATCCGGCGGCAAGTGAGGGTTGCGGCGAAAGGGAGGCGGCAGCCATGAGTCACCTGCAAGGGTGGCCTGCAATGTCATTCGTTCATACTAAAGTCGTAGTCTGCTACTATAAGAGCAGTTCGGAGGGCTGGTTTCGCGTCCCATGAGGATAACGGCGCTTTTGAGAACGGTCGGCGGACGCCGATAACATTCAAGAGGTGCTAAAATGAGCCGATTTGCCCCAACTACCGCCACATCCTACCGAAGTGGCGTTTTCCGCAGGACCTACGAGACCACGCTCGGCACGCGCGAGCGGCAGGCACAGCGTTATGTCGCGCCTTATCTCGCGTCCATGGACGACCAGGCCGGGCGCGAGCAGGGATCCGGTCGCAGCTCGACCGGAATCATGCGGTCGCGCGCCATCGACGCCGCTCTGTGATACGCGTTCCGCTTGATCCGGACGCATCCGGCTCAAGCGGGTGGCTCAAGCGGGTTTCGGCCGGACCGGCCGGCGCCCGGTCGGGCGCTTCTGCTCCCGTCGGGTTCCGCCCGAAAGGTCGAAACCCGACGGAAACGGTATGAGGTCTGTTTTCAGCCGGCGTAACGCAGCACCAGCGTGCTCCAGACATCCTTGACGAGGTGTCGCTCGCGCACGAAGCCTTGTGCGCGGAAGGCGGCGAGCACGCTCTCGGCCTGGGTTCTGAGGATACCCGAGAGAACCACGGCCGCGCCCGGCTGGGCGTGGGTGCGGAACTGCGGCGACAGCATCTTCAGCGGGTCGGCCAGGATGTTGGCGACGATCAGGTCGAACTTGCGGCCGACGATGGCCGGGTGAGCGAAGCCGGCGGCGGTTACCGCCGTGACGAGGTTGGCGGCGCCGTTGATCTCGGCATTTTCCAAAGCGATTTCAACCGCCAGCGGGTCGATGTCGGAGGCGAGCACCGGCCGCTTGGTGGCGAGCGCGATACCGATAGCGAGGACGCCCGATCCGGTGCCAAGGTCGAACACGTTGTCGAAGCGATAGACGGCGAGCAGGCGGGTCAGCGCCGTCAGGCAGCCCCAGGTGGTCGGGTGGTGACCGGTGCCGAAGGCCTGGTTCGCCTCGATCTGGAGGCCGATCAGCCCCTTGGGAATGCGGTCGCGATCATGGGCGCCATGCACCACGAAGCGGCCGGCGACCACCGGGCTCAGGCCTTCGAGGCTCTGCGCCACCCAGTCGACATCCTCGGGAACCGGCTCGACCGTTACCAGCGCGGCATCGACGATGCCGCCGAGGGCGGCGCGGGCGGGAGCCAGAATCTCGTCGCCATCCTCGGCAAAGAAGAAGCCATCCACCGCCCAGCCATCGTCGGTCTCATACCAGCTCACTGGACCGGCTTCGACGAAGGCGGCCTCGACCGCATCGGCAATCGTCTCGGCGGCCGCCGCATCGGCGGCGGGAACATGGAGCTGGTACTGGCGCATGGCGGTTCCTGAGGTGAAATCCGGGCTGGCGGCGGTTTAGTCGCAGCCCGACAGCTTGTCAAAGCGAGACCTCATCGACATGCACGGGTATTCGAGATGCGCGTCCGGGCAAGGGGTGGGGCGTCACTCCAGGCCGTCGGTGAGCGATCAGGCCGCTTCCCCCTTGTCGGAGGGGTCTTTCCCTGTCGAAGGCAGCAGGGGCTTCCTTCGCTTCGCCTGCTTGTCGCTCGACCGAACGACCAGATCGGCCCCTACCAGGATCTTCACTGGCGGCTGGAGCTCGGATGCGTTGATCAGGTCATCGAGTATGGTGATGGCCAGATAGCCGATCTTGCGCTTCGATACGTCGATGGTGGTCAGTGGCGGGTCCATGGTGACGCTCATCGGCAAATTGTCGAAGCCGATGATCGACACGTCGGCGGGAATGCGAATGTTGTGTTCCCTTAGCGCCTTGATGAAGCCATAGGCGATCACGTCGTTGGTGCAGAAATAGCACTCCGCCAGTTTGCCGCCGGAGGCGAGGTGCTGCGCCGTCGCCTCGTAGGCGCCATCGAAGGTCGACTCGACCCAGAGCGTGTTCTCCTCGCGTATCGGCAGGTCAAGCCGCAGCATGTTCTTGGTAAATGCCTGGCGGCGCAAACCGAAGTTGGTCGTTTCGACGGGACTTGCGACAAAGCCTATGTCCTGAAAGCCTTGCGACTTGAAGCGCGACAAGACCTTGTAGACCGCATCCTCGTTGTTCATGTTGACGAAATTGGCGTCGATCAGCTCGTGAAAGGTGTCGATGAACACCGTGGGGATCCCGGTCGTGAGCAGCAGGCGGATGTCGGCTTCGCTGAGCTCGGTGCCAAGAGCCACCACCCCCTTGACGCCGGTCGCGGCCAGCGACTGGACAATGCCCTGAATGGTCTCCCGCTCGTGGCTGACCACTTCCAGGGAATAACCTCGCCGTGTCGCTTCCTGCGACATGCCGTCGATGTAGTCGGAAATGAAATGGCTATGGTCGCGATTCACGGTGTGTCCGTGCTTGGCGATCTTCAGGAAACGCAGGGTGTCATTGGCCCCGTCGGGCGCCCGGACGCGCGCCGGTCGCGGCACGTAGTTCAGGTCGGCGACGACGTCGAGCACCTTGGCGCGTGTCGCTCCCGATATCTCGCCCTTTCCGTTTAGGACCAGCGAGACGGTTGCCGCAGAGACGCCAGCCGCCTTGGCGATGTCCCTCATTGTCAGGGGCTTCTTGTCACTCATTCCACGCTTGCTTCTTCGATTTCCCACGCGTCGTCACCACTTTATCCCGTTTACTAAACAAAGGCCAGTTTGGCCAGCCAACACCGGCTGGGGCGGACTCGACTTTTGGCTAATGCGCGGAGATGGTCTTGCGTTGCCAATAAACGCCGCCTATGATTTACTAAACTAACGTATTTTTCAATAAACAAATGGAGGGGACGGTGAGGAGAGTGGACGGCCAGTTTCTGGTCCTCGCTGCCATCAATGTGATCCTCTTGGGGCTCGGGGCGGCCATCTCGGACGGGGCTTTCCTGTCCATCTTCAATCTGCAATCGATGGCCGGACAGGTGCCGGAGATCGGGCTGCTGGCGATCGGCGTCATGCTGGCGATGTGCGCCGGCGATGGCGGCATCGATCTCTCGGGCATCGCGCTTGCCAATCTGTCGGGTGTGCTGTCGGCGGTGATCGTCGCCCACTTCGTCTCGAACGTCGAGCAGGAGGGGCTCTATTCGGCCCTGTTCATTTTCGGCGCCCTGGTCATTGGCTTCCTGGGTGGTCTGGTCAACGGCACCCTGATTACCCGCTTCGGAATTACGCCGATCCTCTGCACGCTGGGCACGCAGATGGCGTTCACCGGCCTGTCAGTCATCGTTTCCGGCGGCAAGGCCGTGGTCGTTGGGAGCCCTGAGCCGCTGTCGTCGATCGGGAACGAGTTCTGGTTTGGTGCGCCGATCAGCTTCATCGTGTTCATCGTCGTCGCAACGCTGGTTGGCGCCGCGCTCAAGTTTTCGCCGTTCGGCCGGTGGCTGATGCTGTCGGGGTCCAATCCCAAGGCGGCTCTTTATGCCGGCTTCCCCAGATCGGCGGTGGTGATGGCCACCTACGCGTTGAGCGGCACGCTTTCCGGATTGTCGGGCGTAATCATCGCCGCGCGTAACGTAAACGTTAAGTGGGATTACGGTGCGTCCTATCTGTTGATCGCCATTCTGATCGCGGTGATGGCCGGCGTTCGTCCGGAGGGAGGCTACGGACGAATCGTCTGCGTCGTTTTTTCGGCGGTCGCGCTGCAGCTGATGTCCAGCCTGCTCAACTTTGGCGGTCTGTCCAACTTCGTTCGCGATTTCGCCTGGGGTGCGCTGTTGCTCACCTTCCTTGCGATCGCCCGGTACGACCTCGTCAGCTTCGTGTTCCCCGACAAGCGTCGCTAGGTCAGCCGACCGCGCTTCCCCCACGCGTCGGACGGGAGAAATTGGGGGAATTAGTGGAGGAGAAGAAAATGAAGAAAAGCATTCGCACGGTCATGGCCGCGCTGATGGCCACCACGGTCGTCGCTGCGACGACGGGTTTCGCGACCGCCGACGACAAGCCGGTGATCGCCACCGTGGTCAAGATCGCCGGTATTCCCTGGTTCGATCGCCTCGAGACGGGCGTCAAGGCCTTCCAGGCCGCCAACCCGGATGTGGTCGCCACCCAGTATGGTCCGGCGACGTCGGACTCGGCCCAGCAGTTGCAGATCGTTCAGGATCTCGTCGCAAAGGGCGTCAACGCGCTGGCGGTGGTTCCCATGGATCCGGCGGTTCTTGAAGGCACGTTGAAGCGGGCCATGGAGCGCGGCACCATCGTCGTCACCCATGAGGCCGACAACCAGGTCAACACCATGGCCGACGTCGAAGCCTTCGATAACTCGTTCTATGGCGCCGCCCTCAATGAGCGTCTCGCCTCGTGCATGGGCAAGAAGGGCAAGTGGACGACCTTTGTCGGTTCGCTCGGCAGCCGCACGCACATGCAGTGGGTTGGCGCTGGCGAGGAGAACGCCAAGAAGTATCCGGACATGGAGCTGGTCGATCCGAACAACGAGTCGTTCGATGACGCCAACGGCACCTATGAGAAGGCCAAGGAGCTGCTGCGCAAGCACCCGGATCTCGCGGGCTTCCAAACCTCTGCCGGCAACGATGTGCTCGGCGTCGGTCGCGCCATCGAGGAAGCCGGTCTCGCCGGCAAGGTCTGTCTGGTGGGCACCGGTCTGCCGAACCCGTCGGCGCCCTATCTCGATTCCGGCGCCATCACGGCCATCGGCTATTGGGATCCCCAAAAGGCCGGAATGGCGATGAACGCTGTCGCCAAGCTGCTTCTCGAGAAGAAGGAGCTCAAGACCGGCATGGACCTCGGCGTCGAGGGCTACAACAGCGTCACCGTCACCAAGGGCGCCGGCGAGGGCCTGCTGGTGATCGGCAACGGCATGATGCTAGACGACAAGGACAGCTACAAGGCTCATCTCTTCTGATCGTCCAGCCATTGCAACGAAACCCCGGAGGACTTCGGTCCTTCGGGAACTCCCGCGGCTGTCCGTAGCGCCGGCCCGGGTGAAGTCATGAAAGGATTCTGGGAGTGGCGGAAGACTCGCAGACCGACCAGTGTTTCCTGCAGCTCAGGCAGATTCATAAGCGCTTTGGCGGCGTTCATGCGTTGCGCGGTGTCGACCTGACTCTGGAACTCGGCCAAGCCTACCACCTGCTCGGTGAGAATGGTTGCGGCAAAAGCACCGTCATCAAGGTGATGTCGGGCGCCATATCGCCAACCGAGGGCGAAATCATCCTGAACGGAGAGAGCTTCTCGGCTCTGACGCCCATTCAGTCGCTCGCCGCCGGCATCGAGACGGTCTACCAGGATCTGTCTCTCATTCCCAACCTGACGGTCGCCGAGAACGTGGCGCTCAGCGAGCAGCTTGTGCATGGCGAGGGGCGTCTTGTCCGACGTCTGGACCGGAACCAGTTGCGGGTGACCGCCAGCGCGGCGCTCGCCTCGGTCGGGCTGCCGACAACGCGATCCTTTCTGACGTCCGTGGTATCCGAGTTGCCGCTCGCTCAGCGTCAGCTCGTGGCGATCGCCAGGGCGATTGCCACCAAGGCCAAGCTCGTCATCATGGACGAGCCGACAACATCGCTCACCCGACGCGAGGTCGAAAACCTGATCGAGGTCGTGTCGCGTCTTCGGGCCGACAACATCGCGGTGCTGTTCGTTACCCACAAGCTCGACGAGTGCTACCGCATCGGCGGGCATGCCATTGTCTTCCGCGATGGCGAGTGCGTGGCGCAGGGGCCGCTCGCGAGCTACAGCAAGGCCGATATCGCCGAGCTGATGACCGGTCGCAAGATCGACGCGCACCGCTATCGCGTCGGCAAGCCGGCGGACGAGGAGCTGTTGCTCGTGCAGGGGCTGACCGCCTCGCCAAGCTTCTTCGACGTCAATTTCAGCCTCCGACGGGGCGAGATCCTCGGAATCACCGGCCTTGCCGACTCCGGTCGCAACGAGTTGGCGCTGGCCATTTCCGGGGTTCGCCCGGCCGCCTCCGGGGCGATAGCCGTCGGGGGAGCCAAGGCGCGCATTCGTCATCCCTCCGATTCCATTCGGCACGGCATCGGCTATGTGCCGGAAAACCGGCTCGACGAAGGGCTGTTTCTGGAAAAGTCCATCCTCGACAACGAAATAGCGCTGGTGGTGGCCAAGCTTGCCAACTCCTGGGGCGTCATCGATGACGGCAGGGGACGCGAGATCGCCGCCGAAGTCGCCAAGGACATGCGGCTCAACACCACCGACATCGACATGCCCGTCGGTTCGCTGTCCGGCGGCAATCAGCAGCGCGTGCTGATTGGGCGTTGGCTCACCATCGAACCGAAGATCCTGCTCCTGCACGGCCCGACCGTCGGCGTCGACGTCGGGTCCAAGGACACCATCTATCGCGCCATCCAGGTTCTGGCGGAACGGGGGATCGGGCTCATCGTGATCAGCGACGACCTGCCGGAGCTGCTGCAGAACTGCGACCGCATCCTGGTGATGAACGGTGGGCGCTTCGTTGCCGACCTCGATGCCTCCGAGGCGACCGAGGAGGACATCTATCACGCCATGCTGGCGTCAAATTCGGAGACCGTCCAATGACCCTGTTCTCGACCGGAAAGGCGCGGACGGCCGAACGAGACGGAGACCGCCTCGGCTTTGCCGGCTTTGTCCACAAGTATCCCGAGACGGTGACGGCGGCACTGCTGGTGGTGATCTGCGTCGTTGTCGCCATCCTCAATCCGGACTTCCTGCAGCCGTCGTCGCTGATCGACATCGGGCGCGCCAGCGTCGTCACCGGCCTGTTCGCTCTCGGCGTGTTCGTCATCCTCGCCGCCGGCGGCATCGACGTGTCGTTCACGGCCATTGCCGCGCTGACGATGTATTCGATCACTCTTCTGACCACGAGCTACGCACCGGGGTTGCCGATGGTTCTCGTGCTGGCCATGGCGGTGGGCGGCGGAGTTCTGCTCGGCATGTTCAACGGCTTCCTGGTCTACAACTTCGGCGTTCCGGCGATGATCGTCACCATCGGGACCCAGTATCTGTTTCGCGGCATCCTCCTGGCCTTCGTCGGCACCGTGTGGATCATGGCGTTGCCCGAGCAGATGCTGACCTTCGGCCGGGCGCCGATGGTGCAGTTCACCAACTCCAATGGCGCCGTCGTCACGCTTCCCCTTTATGTGCTGGTGCTGCCTGCCGCCGCCGTGTTGACCTGGTGGATCCTGAACCGCACGCTGATGGGGCGGGCGATCTTCGCCATGGGAGGTAGCGCCCGGGTGGCGGAGAGGCTTGGTTACAACCTCAGGACCGTCCACCTGTTCCTCTTCGGTTTCGCCGGGGCATTAGCCGGTCTTGCTGGCATCATTCACGTCAGCAGCAATCGCCTCGCCAATCCCTTCGATCTTGTCGGCACGGAAATCAACGTCATCGCGGCCGTTGTGCTCGGTGGCGCCCGCATTACCGGTGGCACCGGCACGGTGATCGGTACGCTGCTCGGCGTGCTGCTGGTCACCGTCATCAACAACGTGCTGGTGATGGTGGGAATTCCCAGCACCTGGCAGCGCTTCGTCGTCGGAACATTCATTTTGCTCGCCGCGGCCTTCTTCGTCGTGCGCCAGCGTCGGAACTAGACCTTAGGAAGGAAAGGCCATGAAGAAGTTTCTCAACGATCCCAAGGATTTCGTCGACGAGATGCTCGAGGGCATCTACGCCGCCCATCCTGACGTGACCTACACCAACGATGACAAGCGCTGCTACGTCACGGCTCATCCCAAGAAGGGCAAGGTGGGTATCGCCACCGGCGGCGGCTCCGGCCATCTGCCGTTGTTCCTGGGCTATGTCGGCGACGGCATGCTCGACGGTTGCGCGGTCGGCGGCGTGTTCCAGTCGCCGAGCTCCGATCAGATGTACGAAGTGACCAAGTACATCGACCAGGGCGCCGGCGTTCTCTACATTTACGGCAACTACACAGGCGACATCATCAACTTCGACATGGCCGCCGAGATGGCGGATGTCGACGGCATCCGCGTGACGTCGGTGGTGGGCAACGACGATGCCGCTTCGTCGGTCGTCGGCGAGGAGCACAAGCGGCGCGGCGTCGCCGGCATCTTCTTCGTCTACAAGGCGGCCGGTGCCGCGGCGGCCGAGGGGCTCGACCTCGACGAGGTCACTCGCCTTGCCGACAAGGCGCGCCTCAACACCCGCACCATCGGCGTCGCCCTGTCCAGCTGCGTCGTGCCGGAAGTGGGCCATGCGACTTTCTCGCTCGGCGAGGACGATATGGAGATCGGCATGGGGATCCATGGCGAGCCGGGCATCAGCCGCCGGAAGCTGGAGCCGGCCGACGCGGTGGTCGACGAGATGATGGACCGCATCTTCAAGGAACAGGACTATGGCAAGGCCGGCGAAGTGGCCGTGCTGGTCAACGGTCTTGGCGGCACGCCGCGCGAAGAGCTCTACATTTTCTACCGCCGCGTCTCGCAGCTGTTTGCCGCCCGCAACGTCAAGGTCAAGCATGTGTGGATCGGCGAGTTCGCCACCGCCATGGAAATGGCGGGCGCCTCGATCTCCGTCCTCAAGCTGGATCCCGAGCTCGATCGTCTGATGGCGGCGCCGGCGCGCACGCCGTTCTTCACGCACGTCGGTCGGTGAGGAGAGGGCGATGCAGGCTTTGACAGCCAATGACGTGGTGGGGCTGTTCGCGGCTCTGGAGAAGACGTTCGCCGATCAGCGCGAGTTTCTGATCGCGCTGGACGGCAAGGTCGGCGACAGCGATCTCGGCATCACCATGAGCAAGTCGTTCGCCGCCGCCCACGCAGCGGTCGCCGCTGCGACGGACGGCTCGGTCGGCAAACTGTTCAGCAAGGCCGGATTGTCGATCGCCAAGGCGGCTCCCTCGACCATGGGCACGCTGACGGCCACCGGCTTCATGCGGGGTGGCAAGGCGGTGGACGCGGCAGAGACGATCGGGACCGCCGAGATGGCCGCCTTCTGGCGCGCCTATCGCGATGGCGTCCAGGAGCGCGGCAAGGCCAAGGTCGGCGACAAGACGGTGCTCGACGTGCTCGACCCGGTCGCCGTCAGCCTTGAGGCGGCCGCCGCAAGCGGCAAGTCGCTCGAGGCGGCCCTCGCGGAGGCCTCGGAGGTCGCCGCCAAGTCGCTCGAAGCCACCAAGCTCCTCGTCGCCCAGCACGGCAAGGCGGCGGCGTTCCAGGAAAAATCGCGTGGCTTGCAGGATGCGGGTGCGACGGTCGCCATGTTCATCGTCGACACCATGGCCGCGTTCGTTAAGGCGGGCTGACACTTCCTCCGAGTGTCAGGGCAGAAAAGCCGGGGCATAAGCGTGCCCCGGCTTGACGCGTTTTGGGACGGATCTTTGCGCCGTTACTTCTTCGGCGGCACGTAGTCGGCCGGGGTCGCGTCGGTGATGCGACCGTCGGTGTAGGGCTTGTAGGGGTTGTGGGTGGTCAGGTACTCGGCCACCACGTCCTCGAGGTTCGGACCGTAATCGTAGGCGTTGACCGCCTTGGTGGCGAAGGTCTTGAAGCCGTCGCCGCCGCCGCGCACGTAGTTGTTGGTGACGACGCCGTAGGTCTTGGCCGGGTCGAGCGGCACGAATGCATCGCCTTCCTTCACCTCGACGGAGGTGACGCGGCTGCCGACCGGCTTCGAGCGGTCGAACGTATACTTCAGGCCGGACACTTGCGGGAAGCGGCCGGCGCCTTCGTCGACCTGGCTGACGCCATTCTCCAGCGCTTCCTTGATGCCGGCGCCGTCGATCTGGAAGGTGGCGACGGTGTTCTGGAACGGCAGCACGGTCAGCACCTCGCCCATGGTGACGTCGCCGGCGTCGATCGACGCCCGGAGGCCGCCGCCGTTGGCGATGGAGATGGTGATGCCCTGGCTGGCGACGCGGTCGAGCGCGGCGTCGGCGACGAGGTTGCCCATGGAGCATTCGACGGCGCGGCAGGACTTGCGGTCGCCGTCGATGGTGTCGGCGGCCGAGCCGACCACCTTGGCCTTCAGTTCCTCGAGCGGCTTGCCCAGTTCCTTGACCCGCGCGGCGTAGCCCTCGTCCGGCGTCACCGAGGCGTCGAGCAGGATCGGCGCGCCCTTGGTGGCGGTGACGACGCCCCGGTCGTTGAAGTTGACGGTGAGGTCGCCGAGATACTTGGAATAGGCGTAGGCGGTGACGATAGGCACCTGTACGCCCGACGGGCCCTTCACCAGCGTCGGATAGGGGCCGGACGCCTTCTCGTCGGTGGACGACAGGTAGGTATGGCTGTGGCCGCCGACGATCACGTCGATGCCGTCGACCTTGGCCGCGATTTCCTGGTCCTTGACGTAGCCGACGTGGGTGAGGGCGACGATCTTGTTGACGCCTTCGGCCTGGATCTCCTTCACCGCCTTCTGAAGATAGGCGATCTCGTCCTCGAAGGTGGTGTCCTTGCCGGGCGAGGAGGTCTCGGCGGTATCGGTCGCCAGCACCGAGACGACCGCGACCTTCTCGCCGCCGATCTCCTTGATGACGTAGCCCTTGTACTTGCCGTCGAGCAGCGAACCCTTCGACGAGATTGTGTTGCCGGAGATGATCGGGAACTTCACCGCGCCGATCAGCTTGTCGAGCTCCTCCGGGCCGTCGTCGAACTCATGGTTGCCGATGGCCATGGCGTCGAAGCCGATACCGTTCATGAACTCGGCGACCGGGCCGCTCTTGAACTTGCTGTAGTAGAGCGAGCCCTGGAACTCGTCGCCGGCATCGAGCACCAAGAGGTTGGCGTCCGCCAGCTCCGCGCGCTTGGCGTCGATGGCGCTCTTCACGCGGGCGATACCGCCGAAGCATTCGCCCGCGTCGCTCTCCTTGGCCGAGCAGGTGGAGTCGTATTTGTTGATGGGCTCGATGCGGGAGTGAAAGTCGTTGATATGCAGGATGGTGAGCTGGAAGTCGGCCAGCGCCGTGCCGGCCGAAAGCGCCAGTGCGCCGGCCGAAAGAATGCCGATGGCCAGTCTTTTCGTCATGCTCCTGTCTCCCCGTTCATGCTGCGCCGGCCGTGTGGCGCGGTCGCTCAGGCAATCTTGGCGTGTTCCGCCTGTCGGCTTCAAGCCATGGCGGGCAGTTTTGCACGGCGAGGATCGGTTTTTATGACAGGGAGCCGCCTCCAGTCGCCGGAGACCGAGCCTTGGTGGCTAGCTCGTGGTCTCGGTACGGGCGTGTTCCTGCCCGGCCAGCATCTCGGAGGAGTCGAGCACGGCTGCGACGTCCGGCTCGTGATCGCCGAGCATGGCCGCGACGCGCTCCAGCGAGGCGATCAGCATGGCCTGCTCCCAATCCCGTAGCGCCATGAACTGCTTGTGGAACTGGGCATGGGCTCCGTCCGGGGAGATGGCGAGGGCCTTCTGGCCGGCCGCGGTCAACGACAGCCACACCTGACGCCGGTCGTGCTCGCCCCGGCGACGCTGGATCATGCCCATCGCCTCGAGCTTCTGGAGCAGGACGGTGGTCGTCGCCTGGGTGATGCCCATGCGCGCGGCGATCTGGCCGGCCGTCTGCTCGTGCCCCTCGTCGAGGATCTGCATGAAAATGAGCTGAGAGGGAGTGAGGCCGGTTTCCCGCATCACCTGCTTGCTGTTGAGCTCTGTCGTTCGCAGGATCCTGCGCATCGCGGTCAAGGCTCGTTTGGTCAGGTCTTCCAAATTGGCACCCGTATCGATCGTTGCGGCGATCATATCCCGCAAACCTGTCAAACCCAAGCTGATAGCCAAAAGTCTATATCGTTAGATTCAGCTAATTATATGGTCTTATCGCAGGGCATTAATGGTGCGTGTATGAAATTTGTATATCGCCTTAAGTTGCTATTTCCCTTGGCATATGGCGCTATTTTGAGGTTTCGCATAAGGGGTTTGGCGGATCGAAGGGTTGACACTTAGTTTGATATAGCTAAATTGTCTGCATGGTTTATGGCGATTTTGGTTTGATTGCTCTGGCGGTGGCGCGCGAAAATGCCTCGCCTCTGGTCAGGGCGCCACGGGCCGACGACGGACCTTCCGTCTGGAGGCTGATCGACTCGACGCCGTCGCTCGATAGGAACTCGCTCTACTGCAACCTGTTGCAGTGCAGCCATTTCGCACAGACCTGCGCCATCGCCGAACTGAATGGCGAGGTCGTGGGGTGGTTGTCGGGCTACGTGCCGCCGGGGCGGGACGACACGCTGTTCGTCTGGCAGGTTTGCGTTGGGCGGAAGGCGCGCGGGCAGGGTGTGGCCAAGGCGCTCATCGGTGAGGTTCTCGGCCGCGATGCCTCCAGGGGCATCCGCTACCTCGAGTGCACGATCACCGAGGACAATGCCGCTTCATGGGCGCTGTTCGGTTCGGTTGCCCGAGCCATGGGCGCTCAGATCCAGCGTTCCGAGCTTTTTTCGCGGGATACGCACTTCGATGGCACGCACGACAGCGAAATGGGCGTGACCATCGGACCGTTCGAGCGGGGACAGATCGCAGGGTTGAAGGCGTAACGCGCCCTCAACCCGCCGTTCCCGCCCATCAAGACCACAGGAGGCCCCGACCAATGACAGCATCTGCAAGCGTGACGCCCCTTGCCACGTTCGACCGCGTCGAGAGCCGGGTAAGATCTTACTCGCGCAGCTTTCCCGAGATGTTCAACCGAGCGCAGGGCGCGACCCTCTACGATATCGCGGGCAACGCCTACACCGATTTCCTCGCCGGTTGCTCAAGCCTGAACTATGGGCACAACGACCCCGACCTCAAGGCGGCGCTGATCGACTATGTCGCCAGCGACGGCATCGCGCACGGGCTCGACATGTTCACGAGCGCCAAGAAGCGGTTTCTCGACAGGTTCGAGCGTTTCATTCTCAAGCCGCGCGGGCTCGACCATCGGGTGCAGTTCACGGGGCCGACCGGCGCCAACGCGGTGGAGGCCGCGCTCAAGCTGGCGCGCAAGGTCACCGGCCGAGACAACGTCATTTCCTTCACCAACGGCTTTCATGGCGTGACTCTGGGCGCATTGGCTGCGACCGGCAACGGCAAGCACCGGGGCGGAGCGTCGACGCCGTTGTCTGGCGTCACCCGGGCGGCCTTCGACGGCTATTACGGCCCCGACATCAATACCGCCGATCTTCTGGACAGCCAGTTGTCCGATCCCTCCAGCGGCATCGACGCGCCGGCGGCCATCATCGTGGAAACGGTGCAGGGCGAGGGCGGGCTCAACGCGGCGTCCCCGGAATGGCTGCGCCAGATCCAGGACATCGCCCGTCGTCATGGGGCGCTGTTCATCATCGACGACATCCAGGCGGGCTGCGGCCGTACCGGCGGGTTCTTCTCGTTCGACGGCATGGGCCTGTCGCCCGACATCATCACCATGGCCAAGTCCCTGTCGGGCATGGGGTTGCCGCTGGCGGTGGCGCTGATCAAGCCGCAATACGACATCTGGAAGCCGGCCGAGCACAACGGCACCTTCCGGGGTAACAACCATGCCTTCGTCACGGCGGCGGCGGCGCTGGAGAAGTTCTGGGCCGACGACGGCTTTGCCGGAAAGGTCGCCGAGAAGGCGGATTATCTTGCCCGCCGCCTCGAAGCCATCGCCGATGACTACGGTCTGCGCGTCAAGGGGCGCGGCATGATGCTGGGCATCGAGACCGGCAGTGGCGAGCAGGCCTCCGCCATCTGCAAGCGATGCTTCGAGAACGGTCTGATCATCGAGACTTCCGGCAGCTTCGACGAAGTCGTCAAGGTGCTCGCCCCGCTCACCATTACCAAGGCCGAACTCGCCGCCGGCCTCGATGTCCTGGAAGCGGCCTTCGGCTCGGTCGCGGGATCGCACCGGGCGGCGGCCGAGTAAGGGAGAAAAAGAAAAATGATCGTCAGAGATCTCACCGAGGCGCGCAACACCGATCGTCTGGTCAAGGCCGATGGCTGGGACAGCACGCGTCTGCTGCTGGCGGGCGATGCCATGGGCTTCAGCTTCCACATCACCCGCATCCACGCGGGAACCAGCCACGTCTTCCACTACAAGCACCACTTCGAGAGCGTCTACTGCGTCTCGGGCGAAGGGACCATCGAAGAGCTCGATACCGGGGTCGTTCACCAGATCCGGCCGGGCGTCATGTACGCGCTCGATCTCCACGATCGACATCGCCTGTCGGCCAAAAGCGAAATGGTCATGGCCTGCTGCTTCAACCCGCCGGTGAGCGGCCAGGAAGTCCATCGCGCCGATGGCTCCTACGCTCCCCTTGAAGACGCGTGAGCCTGTCCCGCTTTCCAATCGAACAACGAAAGGCGTCGACATGACATTACCAGCCATCAACAACGCCAATCACGACGACTATCCGACCCGCTTGCCGCAGGAACGCTGGCTTGAGCGGAAGGACCCCACCGTCTGGCGGCAATGGAGCCCGGAAGCGCCGTTGACCCGCGCGGAGATGCAGGCGTTCGACAAGAACGGATTCCTCATCCTCGAAAACGTGTTCTCCGAAACGGAGATCGCCGCTCTGCAAGGGGAGTCGGCGGGGCTTCGCTCGGGCGGCGCCGGCCTGGCGCCGGAGGACGTCATCACCGAGCCGGATTCCGACGAGGTCCGCACCGTGTTCCGTCTCGACGAGCAGAGCGCGCTGTTCGCCCGTCTCGCGCGCGATCGGCGCGTCGCTGGCCGCGTCAGCTTCCTGCTGGACGACGACGTCTATCTGCACCAGTCGCGTCTCAACTATAAGCCCGGCTTCACCGGCAAGGAGTTCTACTGGCACTCCGACTTCGAGACTTGGCACGCCGAGGACGGCATGCCGCGCATGCGAGCGATTTCGGCCTCGATCCTGCTGACCGACAACGGCCCGCTGAATGGACCGCTGATGCTCATCCCCGGCTCGCACCGGACCTTCGTGGCTTGCGCCGGCGAGACGCCGGAGGACAACCACAAGACTTCGCTGAAGCGGCAGGAAATCGGCGTGCCGTCCCACGAGAGCCTGGCCCGGATGGCCGAGCAGTTTGGCATCGACTATGCCGCCGGCCGCGCCGGCACGGTGATCCTGTTCGACTGCAACACCCTGCACGGCTCGAACGGCAACATCACGCCGTTCCCGCGTTCGAACGCCTTCTTCGTCTACAACGCATGGTCCAACCGTCTCGGCGCTCCGTTTGCCGCCAAGGCGCCTCGGCCGGCGTTTCTGAGTTCGCGTGATCCGCAGGCGCCGCTCGCCATTGAGAGCGGCGAGCTGGGCTGACCATTTCGAGTGATGACCAATAAAGGCAGCGCTTCCCTTGTCGGGGCAGCGACTGAGAACCCATGACCGAGACGAACATGAGCCATACCGTTGAGAAGATCGGCGGCACCTCGATGTCCCGAACCGGAGAGCTGCTGGATACCGTGCTGATCGGCGATCGCACGGGCGCGGCGCTCTACAACCGAATTTTCGTGGTGTCGGCCTATGCCGGTATCACCAACGCGCTCCTGGAGCACAAGAAGACCGGCAAGCCGGGGGTCTACGCCCTTTTCGCCGACGCAGACAAGGGAGCCGCCTGGGCCGATGCCCTGACCGGCGTCGCCGACCAGATGCGTTCGCAAAACGAGCGAATCTTCACCGACCCCAACGACCGCCGGATCGCCGACGGTTTCGTTCACGAGCGGGTCGAAGGCGTCCGCTCGTGCCTTGTCGACCTCAGGCGTCTTTGCTCGTCGGGTCACTTCCGGCTCGACCAGCACCTGCTGACCGTCCGCGAAATGCTGGCCTCGCTCGGAGAGGCGCACTCGGCCTTCAACACCACGCTGCTGCTCGATCGGCGCGGGATTCGGTCGCGCCTCGTCGACCTCACGGGCTGGCGCGACGATCGCCAGTTGCCGCTTGACGAGGTGATCGAGCACGCCTTCACCGATGTCGACCTTGCTTCCGAGCTCCCCATCGTCACCGGCTATGCGCAGTGCCGCGAGGTGCTGATGGGCACCTACGACCGGGGCTACAGCGAGGTCACCCTGTCGCGGGTGGCCGTGGTCACCGGCGCGCGCGAGGCGATCATCCACAAGGAGTTCCACCTCTCCTCGGCCGACCCTTGCGTGGTTGGGCTGGAGAGCGTGCGGGTCATCGGCGAGACCAACTACGACGTGGCCGACCAGCTCTCCAACCTGGGCATGGAGGCGATCCATCCGCGCGCCGCCAAGGGGCTGAGGCAGGCCGGCATTCCCCTTCGCGTCAAGAACGCCTTCGAGCCCGATCACGAGGGAACGGTGTTTCGCGCCGACCTCGGGGCCGGAGCGCCGCAGGTGGAGATCGTCACCGGCATCCGCAACGTCTTCGCCTTCGAGTTCCACGACCAGGACATGGTGGGGGTGAAGGGTTACGACTCGGCGATCCTCGATGCGCTGAAGCGGCACAAGGTGGGCATTCTGTCCAAGACGTCGAATGCCAACACCATCACCCATTTCCTCAAGGGCAAGGCGAAGGCGATAGAGGCGGTCAAGGCCGACCTCGCCAGGGCCTTCCCGACTGCCCAGATGACCCTGCGCAAGGTGTCGCTCGTGTCGGCCATCGGCCGCAACATCGGCGACATCTCGATCCTGACCAGCGCCATCGGCGTTCTGGCGTCGGCCGGCATCTGTCCGCTCGGCGTGCATGATCTCATCCGCAAGGTCGACCTGCAGATCATCGTCGAGCCGGCCGATTTCGAGGCGGCGATATCGGCCCTGCACAAGGGGCTGGTCGAGGACTGGGCGCTGACGGAGCCAGTGCAGCTATCCGCGGTCGCCTGACCGCTGCCGGTCGCCGCCGACGGGGCGCGGCCGGACATTTCCTATCCCAACACAGGAGGATGACATGAACATCTTGAGCAAGACGGCCATGCTGGCGGTTTCGACGCTGGCTCTCGTGGCGGTGGCCGGCGCGGCCAGCGCCGCGTCGCTTGAAAAGATCCGCGAGGCGGGGACGATCCGCATCGCCGTCGCCAACGAGATCCCCTACGGCTACGTCGATCCGAAAGGCGAGGCAATGGGCGCCGGACCCGATGTCGCCAAGGCCCTGATGAAGGATCTCGGCATCGAGAAGATCGAGTGGGTCACCACCAACTTCTCCTCGCTCATTCCGGGGCTCAAGGCCGATCGCTTCGACATGGTCGCCGCCGAAATGGCGATCCGGCCGGACCGCTGTGGCCAGGTGCTGTTCTCGGAGCCCAACACGTCCTATGGCGAAGGGCTGCTGGTGGCCGAGGGCAACCCCAAGGACATTCACGCCTATGCCGACTTCGCCGCCAAGCCGGAGCTGAAGGTCGCCATCATGGCCGGCGCCGATCAGCTGGAGATGATGCAGAAGCTGGGCGTGTCCGAGGGCAACCTGGTGACGATCGCCTCCAATGCCGACGCCATCTCGACGGTGTCGACCGGCCGCGCCGACGCCTACGCCGCCACCGGCCTGACCGTCAGCGGTCTTGCCAAGCAGGGCAAGGGCGTCGAGGTCGCCGGCAAGTTCACCGATCCGGTCATCGATGGCGAGGCGGTGCGCAGCTGGGGTGGTTTCACCTTCGCCATGGGCAACGAAGAGCTTCGCGATGCCGTCAATGACTCCCTCGCCAAGTTCAAGAAGACGCCCGAGTGGTCCAAGGTCCTGACCGGTTACGGCTTTACCCAGGCCGATGTCGACGGTTCGGGCATGCACACGACGGCCGAGCTCTGCGCGGCCAAGTAGCCTCATTCTCCCGAGAGCTGCCTTGGGCGGGTGCTACGGCGCCCGCCTTTGGCGCGTTACCCCTTTGGAGCAGAGTTCGGTCCGTTGCATCGGATCGACGCTCCAAGATTTGTTTTGAAGCATCATCTTATCGATCCTCGCGACACTCCGGTCGGATGATGCCCAAGTAGGCTGGATCAATTCATGCAATTGACAGACTATATTGAGCCCCTGATGCAGGGCGCCTGGGTCACCGTCCAGTTGACGCTGTATTCGACGGTCCTGGGCGCCGTGTTGGCCTTTGCCTCCGGTATCGGCAAGCTTTCCCGCCATCGGACGATCAACGCCATTTGTGTGGCCTATATTGAACTCTTTCGTGGAACGTCGCTGCTGGTTCAGCTTTTCTGGCTGTACTTCGCCTTGCCGCTGGCCGGCAGTGCGATCGGCATCGATCTGCGGCTTCCCCCCGTTCTCGCCGGCGTTCTGGCGCTCAGCCTCAACATTGGCGCCTATGGCGCCGAGGTGGTTCGGGGCGCCATCGCGTCCGTCCATCCCGATCAGCGCGAAGCGGCTCGGGCGCTGAACTTCACAGAGCGGCAGACGCTGTGGGACATCGTGATCCCGCAGGCCATTCCGGAGATGATGCCGCCCTTCGGCAATCTCGCCGTTCAGAATCTCAAGGACACCGCGCTGGTGTCCCTCATCAGCCTGGGCGACCTGACGTTCAGGGCCGAGCAGATCCGCAACTACACCCAGGACAGCACCACGATCTACTCGATGCTGCTGGCGATGTACTTCGGCATGGCGCTGGTTCTCACCGTTCTGATGCGCGGCCTGGAACGCTACGTCACGCGTTGGCGCAGGGCGAGGAGCTAGGCCATGTTGTTCGGATTCGAATGGGACCTTTCGAGCCCGGCGACCTACGCCGCCTCGATCCTGCCGATCCTCTTGATCGGAATGTGGGTGACGATCCAGGCAACGGTGATCGGCTTTGCCGTGGCGTTGGCGCTGGGACTGATCTGGGCCGTGCTGAAGGCGGCTCCGTTCCGGGTCATCTCCTGGCCGGCGTCGCTCATGACCGAGTTCATCCGGGATACGCCGCTGCTCGTCCAGCTGTTCTTTCTCTATTACGTGCTGCCCGAATACGGCATCGTCTTGCCCGCCTTCATGACGGGGACGCTGGCGCTCGGCATCCAGTACAGCGCCTATACCTCGGAGGTGTATCGCGCCGGGATCGAAGCGGTGGCCAAGGACCAGCACGAGGCGGCGCGCGCGCTGAACCTCTCGGCGTCCCGCACCTTCACCCACATCGTCGTGCCGCAGGCCGTGCCGCGCATCGTGCCGGCCATGGGCAACTATCTCGTCTCGATCATGAAGGACGTGCCCGTGCTGTCGGTGGTGACGGTGCTGGAGATGCTCAACGTCGCCAAGATCGTCGGCGACAGGACGTTCAACTATCTCGTGCCGCTCTCCATGGTCGGCGGCCTTTATCTGGTCATGACGCTGGTCGCGTCGGCGGGCGTGCGCCTGCTCGACGGCTGGCTGCCCAAGCAGGGGATACCCTTGAAATGAACGACCCCATCATCAAGTTCGACAAGGTCATCAAGCGCTTCGGCGATTTGACCGTGCTCGACGAACTCGACTTCGAGGTCGGGCGCGGCGAGAAGGTGTCGATCATCGGTCCATCCGGCTCGGGCAAGTCCACCGTGCTGCGCATCCTGATGACCCTCGAAGGCATCGAAGGCGGCGTGGTCACGGTGAACGGCGAGCCGCTCTGGCACGAACAGGGGCCGGACGGGCTCAAGCCGGCCAGCGAGGCGCATCTGCGCAAGATGCGCGCCCAGCTCGGCATGGTGTTCCAGCAGTTCAACCTGTTCCCGCACATGACGGTGCTCCGCAACATCACCGAGGCGCCGGTCAAGGTGCTCGGGCTCAGCAAGGCTGAAGCCAGGGAGCGGGCCGAGGAGTTGCTTGAACTCGTCGGTCTCGCCGATCAGGCGCAGAAGTACCCGCATCAGCTGTCCGGCGGCCAGCAGCAGCGCGTCGGCATCGCCCGGGCGCTCGCCATGCGGCCGAACGTCCTGCTGTTCGACGAGCCGACGTCGGCGCTCGATCCGGAACTGGTCGGCGAGGTGCTCACCGTCATCGGCCGGCTGGCCGAGGAGCACGACCTGACCATGCTGCTGGTCACCCACGAGATGCGCTTCGCGCGCGAGATCTCGGACCGCGTCTGCTTCTTCGACCAGGGCCAGATCCGTGAGGAGGGCGCGCCCGAAGAGCTGTTCACCGACCCCAAGGAGGACCGTACCCGCGAGTTCCTGAAGGCGGTTCTGGATTAACGCACTCGCGGTCCGGTCACGCCTTTTCGAGGAAGCTGTCCACCACCCGTTTCTGGCCGGCCTTGTCGAAGTCGACGGTGACCTTGTTGCCGTCGACGGTGGAGACCGTGCCGGGCCCGAACTTGACGTGGAACACCCGGTCGCCGACGCCGAACTTCGGCGCGCCCGATACCACCGACTTGGCGATCAGTTCGCCCTCGATCAGCTTGGGCTGGCTGCGTCCATAGGATGACTGCGACGGCGCCGAGAAGCCACCACGGCCGCCAGCGGCGGCCTTCTGGGCCTTCTGGGCGCGCTGCCAACCGGGCGTCTCGTAGTTGGACTGGAAGCGATCGACGCTGTCGAAGCGGGAGGCGCCGTAGGGGTTCTGCCTGCCGAAGGACGAGCCGTAGCCGCCGTAGGCGCTGCCGGTTTCCTTGATCTCGACATGGGCGGCTGGCAACTCGTCGAGGAACCGCGAGGGGATCGACGACTGCCACGAGCCGTGGATGCGTCGGTTCGAGGTGAACCAGATCAGGCAATGCTTCTTGGCGCGCGTCAGGCCGACATAGGCAAGGCGCCGCTCTTCCTCGAGGCCAGACCTGCCGCCTTCGTCGAGGGCGCGCTGGTGCGGGAACAGGCCTTCCTCCCAACCGGGCAGGAACACCGTGTCGAACTCCAGGCCCTTGGCCGAATGCAGCGTCATGATGGACACGGCGTCGAGTTCCTCGCCGCTGTCGCGGTCCATGACCAGCGAGATGTGTTCGAGGAAGCCTTCCATGCTCTCGAACTCGTCCATGGAGCGGATGAGCTCCTTGAGGTTCTCGAGCCGGCCCGGCGCTTCGGCCGAACGGTCGTTCTGCCACATGGCGGTGTAGCCGCTCTCGTCGAGGATCAGTTCGGCGAGTTCGGTGTGCTTCATCGCCGGCACGAGGTCTCGCCAGCGCTCGACGCTTTCGAGGAAGTCGCGCAGCGACGTGCGCGTCTTGCCCTTGAACTCCTCCGTGGCGACCAGTTGCCGCGTCGCTTCGGTGAGCGGCACGCTCTCCGCGCGGCCGTAGTCGTGCAGGGTGCGGACGGAGGTGTCGCCGATGCCGCGGCGCGGCGTGTTGACGATCCGCTCGAAGGCGAGGTCGTCGGCCGGCTGCATGACGATGCGGAAATAGGCGAGGGCGTCGCGGATCTCGGCCCGCTCATAGAAACGAGGGCCGCCGATGACGCGATAGGGAATGCCGGAGGTGACGAAGCGATCTTCGAACTCGCGCATCTGGAAAGAGGCGCGAACGAGGATGGCGATATCGTTCAGCGCCGTGCCCGACCGCTGGTACCGCTCGATCTCGTCGCCGATCGAACGGGCTTCCTCTTCGGAGTCCCAGGCCGAGGCGACGAACACCTTGTCCTCGTCGTCGGCCTGCGGCAGGTCGGTGAACAGCGTCTTGCCGAGCCGCGCCTCGTTGTGGGCGATGAGGTGCGAGGCGGCGCCGAGAATGTGGGCGGTGGAGCGGTAGTTGCGCTCCAGCCGGATCACCTTGGCGCCGGGGAAGTCGCGCTCGTAGCGCAGGATGTTGTCCACCTCGGCGCCGCGCCAGCCGTAGATCGACTGGTCGTCGTCGCCGACGCAGCAGATGTTGTGCGAGCCCTGGGCGAGGAGGCGCAGCCAGAGATACTGGACGACGTTGGTGTCCTGATACTCGTCGACCAGGATGAAGCGGAACCGCTTGTGATAGTCGGCGAGAACGTCGGGGTTCTGGCGCAGGAGCGTTACCGCTTCGAGCAGCAGGTCGCCGAAGTCGACCGCATTGAGTACCTTGAGGCGCGCCTGATAGGCGGCGTAGAGCTCGCGCCCCAAGCCGTTGACATAGGCGCGCGCCTCGCCCTCGGGAATGTCGGCCGGGCGAAGGCCCTTGTTCTTCCAACCGTCGAGGGCCGAGGCGAACTGCCGCGCCGGCCAGCGTTTCTCGTCGATGCCTTCGGCCTGGATCAACTGCTTGATGAGGCGAAGCTGGTCGTCGGTGTCGAGAATGGTGAAGTTGCTTTTGAGGCCGACCAGTTCGGCGTGCTTCCTCAGCATGCGGACGCCGATGGAGTGGAAGGTGCCGAGCCAGGGCATGCCCTCGACGACGCCGCCGACCAGTTGGCCGACGCGCTCCTTCATCTCGCGCGCCGCCTTGTTGGTGAAGGTCACCGCCAGGATCTGCGAGGGAAAGGCCCGCCGCGTCGCCAGTATATGGGCGATGCGGGTGGTCAGGACGCGCGTCTTGCCGGTGCCGGCGCCGGCCAGCACCAGCACGGGACCATCCAGCGCCTCAACCGCCTCGCGCTGCTCGGGGTTCATGCCGCTGAGATAGCCGACGGCGCCACCGGAGGGGCGGGCGGCGGCTATGGCGCGGGCGGCGATGCCGAGCGAAGGAGAGGCGTCGAAGTCGGTATCGTCGTGATTCTGGGAAGCAGTCATGACGAGAACAATAAAGCAACGAAGCGACGGGCGCGAGAGTGTCGTGTCTCCACCGTCGACCGATCTCGGGTGGGGCGCGTTGGGTTAATGGAAGGTAGTTTCCTTGGTATTTTTCACTAACGTCGTGTAGTTTCTGAAATGGTCCAAGGAAAGCCTATGTTTTCGGTTTTGTTCTGAACCGTATTTGCGGAGACTAGAAAGGGAGTTTCCGGTTTTCGTTTACCGGTCCTTCAAGGATTGGGCGCCAAATCGTCTCGTTGGCCGCCGATCAGGCCTTTTCTCCAAGGAGAGAGGACATGAAGATGACCTCCGATGGGACGCTTACCGCAATCAACACTTATTTCATCGGAGTGCCTCCGGCCAATGTCGGCCGCGCAATGGCGGTGAATGCCGAGGACGCTGACAATGAGGCCTGGCGGCTCGAGCCCGGCCACTATCTCGATACGGCGGGCGGCCTCGTCGCTGCCACGCCGGAACTGGCCTCGCTGGCCATCTCCTGGTCGCGTGGCTGAGGGCATGCATAGAAATCCTGTCGGCCGGGCTTCCGGCCTCGATTTCCGTGCCTGCGGCGCCCACCGCACCAAGGACGTTGGCGACGAGGCGTTCTCGCCGCCGATGCCCTGGCTGTCTCCACGGCGCAAGACGGCGCGGCACTTCTGTCCGGTCTGCGCTGACCCGCTGAGAAGAGGTTCTCGCCTGAAGCAACCTTCAGCACGCTCGGACGCGTTGCTCGTTTAGGCTCGTCAGGGGCAAGGCCTGTTGGTATTGCCAGCTTGGCTTTTCCAAAATGCTTTGCCGGCCGGATCGAGATGTCCGGCCGGCAAAGCATTAAAGGCCCTTGATCCGGTCGAGCCAGGCGTCCTCGTCGATCACCTCGATGCCGAGTTCGGACGCCTTGGCGAGTTTCGAGCCGGCGCCGGGGCCGGCCACCACCAGATCCGTTTTTTTCGACACGGAGCCCGCCACCTTGGCGCCGAGACGCTCGGCCGTCGCCTTGGCCTCGTCGCGCGTCATCTTCTCCAGCGAACCGGTGAAGACCACGGTCTTGCCGGCCACCGGGCTGTTGGTGGTGACCGGCGCCTCGGCATCGAGCGGCATTATCTTGCCAAGCAGCGCGTCGATGGCCGTGAGGTTGTGGTCCTCGCCGAAGAAATCGGTCAGCGCCTCGACCACCACGGCGCCGACGCCGTCGATGGCGTCGAGCTCGGCCAGCGTTTCCGGGTCGCGCGCGGCCACCTTCTTCATGGCGTCGTAGAAATGGCTCCACGATCCGTAGGCGCGGGCGAGCAGCTTGGCGTTGCCTTCGCCGATGTGGCGGATGCCCAGGCCGAAGATCAGCCGGTGCAGATCGATCCGCCGCCGCGCCTCGATGCTCTCGAACAGGTTGCGCACCGATGTCGCGCCAAAGCCGGGTAGGTTGGCGAGGCGCTTGAGGCCTTTGGCCTCACGCTCGGCCAGCGTGAAGATGTCGACCGGCGTGCGGATAGAGAGGTTGGCATCGTCTTGCGCGTGGAAGAACTCGATCTGCTTGTCGCCGAGGCCCTCGATGTCGAAGGCTTGGCGCGAGACGAAGTGCTTCAGGCTCTCCACCTGCTGGGCCGGGCAGATGAGGCCGCCGGTGCAGCGGCGCACGGCGTCGGTCTTGCCGGTCTTCTCGTTGGTGTCGCGCACGGCATGGCTGCCGCAACGCGGACATAGTGTGGGGAAGGCATAAGGCAGCGTGTCGGCGGGGCGCTTGTCGATCAGCACGTCCACCACTTGCGGGATGACATCGCCGGCCCGCTGGATCACCACGGTGTCGCCGACGCGGATGTCACGGCCGTCGCGCAACGGCAGGCCGTCCTGGCCGATGCCCTTGATGTAGTCCTCGTTGTGCAGCGTGGCGTTGGAAACGACGACGCCACCCACCGTCACCGGTTCCAGTTTGGCGACCGGCGTCAACGCGCCGGTGCGACCGACCTGGATCTCGATGGCCTTGACGGTGGTGGAGGCGCGCTCGGCGGGGAACTTGTGGGCGGTGGCCCAGCGCGGCGAGCGCGAGCGGAAGCCGAGCCGTTCCTGTAGCGCGAGGCTGTTCACCTTGTAGACGACGCCGTCGATGTCGTAGCCGAGATCGGCGCGCTGGCTTTCGATCAGCCGGTAGTGGGCGAACAGCTCTTCTTCGGAATGGCAGAGCACCATCAGCGGGTTGACCGGGAAGCCCCAGTCGGCAAAGCGCTTCACGGTGTCATACTGGGTCGAGGCCAGCGGCTCGGAGAGGTCGCCCCAGGCATAGGCGAAGAAGCTGAGCGGTCGGCCGGCCGTCACCTTCGGGTCGAGCTGGCGGAGCGAGCCGGCGGCGGCGTTGCGCGGATTGGCGAACAGCTTGCCGCTCTCGTTCATCATCCGCTCGTTGAGGGCGGCGAAGTCGGCCTTCTTCATGTAGACCTCGCCGCGCACCTCGACGACGTCGGGCGCGCCGGCCGGCAGTTCCTCGGGGATATCGGCAATGGTGCGCACGTTGGCTGTGACGTTCTCGCCGGTTGTGCCATCGCCACGCGTCGCCGCCGTGACGAGACGGCGATCCACGTAGCGCAGCGACATCGAGAGGCCGTCGATCTTGGGCTCGGCGGTGAAGACGGGCGTTTCGCTGGCGCCGAGGAAGCTCTTCACCTGCTTGACGAAGTCGTGGAGGTCGGCCTCGCTGAACAGGTTGTCGAGCGACAGCATCGGCTTGACGTGACGGACCTCGGTGAAGGCATCGGACACCGGCGCGCCCACCTTGAGCGACGGCGAATCGGTCCTGACCAGTTCGGGAAAGCGCGCCTCGATCTCGCGGTTGCGGGCGCGCAGCGCGTCATAGTCGGCGTCCGAGATCTCCGGCGCGTCGTTGGCGTGATAGAGCCGGTCGTGGCGGGCGATCTCGGCGGAAAGGCGCTCAAGTTCGGCGGCGGCCTCGTCCTGGGTGAGGTCGCCTGTGGGAATGGCGTTGGTTTCGGCCGACATCGCGCGTCTCCGTTGGGCTCATACCGGTGTCGGTTAAAGCCGAATATTCGGGCGGGGCGCAAGGTCTCAGACGGTGCGGACAACCGCCGTCACCAGTGAAAGGGGGCGGCGTTGACGGTCGCCGCGCTTCGGTGCGGGCTCCCATGAGCCATACCGCCGAAGGGTGGGGTCGGGGCGGGCGAAAAGCCGCTTTCACCCCCGCCGTAATGGTGAACTATGTCTTAATCCCCGTTTCCCTGTGGCGCTGCGATTTGCTAAGTCTTTGGGAGAGGGGCGGACGGCGCCATGGTGCGAACCTTGCAGGGCGGCGTGAGAGTTTATCGGAGCATCGCGCGGCCGGACGTGGGGCGCGCCAACGTCTCCGAAGTGGGTTTACGGGAGCCAAGACGCTGAATTCGTTGTATTTCGGTATCGGATTCACGGTCATCCTGGCGCTCCTCGTGGCGCTGGTCGGACCGCTGTTTGTCGATTGGACGGCCTACCGGGCCGCTTTCGAGACGGAGGCGGCGCACGTTCTGGGACACAAGGTGTCCGTTCGCGGGACGGCCGACGCCAGCCTGCTGCCCTATCCCTCGCTCTCCTTCTCCGATGTGGTGATCGGCGACGATCCCAACGCGCCGCTGATGACGGTCGGTCGCTTCAACATGGAGATCGAGCTGTTCCCGCTGCTGTCGGGCGAGATCCACGTCACCGAAATGCAGGTGGTGCAACCCGAGCTCAACGTTCGCATCGACGAAAACGGCGCCTTCGAATGGATGGCGGCCGAAGGCGGCATCGGCATCAATCCCAGCCGGGTGATGCTGTCGGGCGTCGATATCGAGGACGGTCGTCTCGTCATTGCCGATGCGCGTCACAGCCTGCCGGTGGTGGTCGACGGCATCAAGGCCCGTCTCGACGCGCCGGCGTTGGCCGGCCCCTACAAGGTCGAGGGCACGGCGCGGACCGGCGGCGATACCTTCACTATCAAGGCGGCGACGGGCGCCGCCGATGGCAGCGGCGCCTTCGCGCTCAAGGCCAACGTTCGCTCGGCGATCCATCCGGTGGCGGCCACCTTCGATGGCCAGCTCAAGTTTGCCAATCATCGGCCGACCTGGGCGGGCAAGGCGACGCTCGACCGGGTGATCGCCAAGGAAGACAAGGCGACCTTGCCCTGGTCGCTTTCCGCCGATCTCGACGTTTCCAACCGGGCGGTGCTGGCCAAGACGCTGGAGTTCCGCTACGGGGCGGAAGAGCGGCCGTTCACCATCTCCGGCGCGGCGACGCTGGATCTGGCGGCGGTGCCGAGCTTCGAGGCGGTGCTGTCGGCCCGCCAGATCGATCTCGACCGCACACTGGGCGCGGGGCCGGACAAGCCGGTTTCCCTTGATGGCGCGCTCGCCGCCTTCGGCGCGGCCATCGCCGGCCTGCCGGTGCCGAGCGTCCCCGGTCGCATCGGCTTCGATATTCCCGGCCTGGTGGTCGGCGGCAGCATCATTTCCGATCTCAGGGCCGATCTCGTGACCGCCGCCTCGGGCTGGACCATCGACACGCTGGAAGCGACGCTGCCGGGCAAGTCGTCGCTCACGGCCCATGGCCGGCTCGCCACGGCGCCGACCATCGGTTTCGAGGGCGATGTATCGCTCGCCTCCGAGCAGCCGGCGACGCTGATCGGCTGGTGGACGCCAAACCGGCCGAAGGTCGGCCTGGACCCCTTCCAGATCTCCGCCAAGGTGATGGCCTCGGCCGACGGCTTGCGGCTTGACGAAGTCGAGGCCCACCTCGACGAGGGGCGTATCAGCGGCTCGCTCGACTTCACGCCGGGCGTGGCCGGTCGCAAGCCGCGCCTGACGCTGGCGCTCGATGCCGATCAGCTGAGGCTCTCCGACGTGCAGACGGTGGCCGGCCTCGCGACGGGGCAGGGCGCCGGGGCCGATGTGGTGGTCAAGGCGGCCGTCGGCGCGCTGATCGCCGGCGATACCCGGGCCGAGGGCTTCGACGTGTCGGCCTCGCTCATCGACGCCACGCTTGACGTCGATCGCCTGTTCGTCCGCTCGCTGTCCGGCGCCCGCGTCACGGCGGCCGGCACCGTCCGCGACGTGACGACGACGCCCGACGGCTCGATCCAGATGCGCGTCTCGGCCGAAAAGCTGGACGGCATCGCCGACCTCGTCCGCGCTCTCGCACCCAACACGCCATTGGTTGGGTTCGTGCGCGATGCCGCCCCCCATCTCGGGCCGACCAGCCTGGAGGGCACCGTGCTCGCCAGGGCGTCGGGCGAGGGGACCGACATCAAGGTGGAGCTGAACGGTTCGGCGGCGGCCACCGACATTCGCGGCGAACTCGCCTTCAAGGGGCGCATCGACGCCTGGGACGCCGCCGACATGTCCGCCGACGTCAGCCTGACGGGGCCAGATGGCGCCGAGCTGATGCGCCAGTTCGGTCTGGCCGTGCCGGATGTCGACCGGCCGGGCGAAGGCAGCGTGACCCTGTCCGCCATGGGCAAGTCGAAGGACGGTCTTGCCGTGGTGCTGCGCGGCGCCATGGGGCCGACCGAGGTGACGCTCAACGGATCGGCGACGCTGGCGCGCGGCGCGGCGCCGGGCGCGGAGCTAGACCTCGACCTGAAGTCGCCCGACGTCGGGTCTCTCTTGGTGCTGTCGGGCAACATCGTCCAGGGCGTCATGCGGTCGACGCCGGCCGACGTTTCCGCCCACCTGTCGATCGGCAACCGCAAGGTTCTGGTCAATCGCATCGAGGGCAAGCTCGACGAGGTGCCGACGGTCGGCGACATTTCCATCGACTTCGCGCCAGCCGTGCCGAAGGTGACCGGCACCCTGTCCTTCGACGAAGGATCGCTGGCCGGGCTCGGCGAGGCCATCCTGGGGCCGGCCGTCTTCGATTTCCCGATCGTTCAGAGCCGCAATCCCTGGCCGGAGGCGCCCTTCGGGGCAGCGTTGATCGACGGCTTCGACACCGATCTTGCCCTCAACTTCGGACGTTTCGACATCGAGGGCGGACCGGCGGCCAAGAGCGTGTCGCTATCGCTGTCCAGCAATGCGTCCGGCACCGGGCTCGACGGCATCAAGGCGACGCTGGCCGGCGGCAAGCTTTCCGGCGACCTGATGATCAAGCGCGATCTCGACGGCACGGCCGGCGTTTCCGGCACGCTGCGCCTCGACGGCGCCGCGGCCGAGGAGTTCGCCTGGCGGCGCGAGGGCCGGCCGCTGGTGACCGGCGCCTTGGGTGTCGACGTCCAGATCAACGCCACCGGCCGGACGCTGGCCGGCTGGATGTCCTCGCTCACCGGCGGCGGCAGCTTCTCGCTCCGGGAGGGGCGGCTCGCCCACATGACGACGCGGGCGTTCGGGCAGGTGATCCGGCTGGCGGACGCCGGCAAGGACCTCAGCGAGGATCGCATCCGGCAGGCCTTCACCGATAACGTCGACATGGGCGATCTCGCCTTCGAACGGCTTGATGCCGCCTTCACCCTGGCTGGCGGGACGCTTCGGGCGCCCAACATCGTGGTGACGACGAAGGATGGCGCAAGCTCCGGTTCGGCCACGGTGGACATCGCCCGCCTGACCGTCGACAGCGAATGGCGCCTGTCCCACGACCTCGGAGACGCGGCGGCCGGCGCCGGCGTGCCGCAGGTGTCGGTGCTGTTCAAGGGGGCGATCGCCAACCCGTCCCGTCGCGTCGACGTCACGGCCTTCGCTTCCTATCTCGGCATCCGCGCGCTCGAAAAGGAGACGCAGCGCGTGCTGACGATGCAGGCCGACATCCTCGAGCGCGAACTCCTGTCGCGCCAGGTGCTTCGCGACCGTGAGGCGCTGGATCGCCGCAATCGCCTGATGCTGGAGGCGCGCGAGCGCGCCGCGGCGGCGGCTCTGGCGGAGAAGGCCAAGGCGGCGGCGCTCCTGGCCGCCCAGAAGGCGAAGGCGGACAGGGAAAAGGACAAGAAGGCGGCGGGCGACCCGCTCGACGCCATCGGCAAGATCCTGGAAAATGCCGCACCGGCGGCGCCTGGCGCCAAACTGAAACAGTTGCCAAGCTCCGACGTCGGCCTGCCGCCGGGCGGCGTGACGGAGACTGCCCCATGAGTTCATCGCCTTCCCGCCTCGGCCGTCACGCCCGTCGCCCCAAGCCGACCACGCGCGCCGCCACGCCCGACGACATCGAGGTGATCGCCGGCTTCATTCGCTCGCTCGCCGCTTACGAGAACCTGTCCGAAAAGATGGTGGCGACGCCGGAGGACTACGCGGCCGCCTTCTTCGGCGACAATCCGCGCGTGTTCTGCGAACTCGGCTTCATCGGCGACAAGCCGGCGGGCATCGCCGTCTGGTTCTATTCCTTCTCGACCTTTCTCGGGAGGCATGGGCTCTACCTTGAAGACATCTTCGTCGATCCGGCGTCGCGCGGGCAGGGTGTCGGCAAGGCGTTGCTCGCCAGGCTGGCCCGGCGCTGCGTCGACGAGGGGCTCGGCCGTTTCGAATGGACCGTGCTCGACTGGAACAAGTCGGCCATCGATTTCTATGCCGCCATGGGGGCCCCGCTCAACGATGCCTGGGTGCCGGTGCGCATGACGGGCGAAGCCATCGAAAAACTGGCGAAGGAGTGTCCGTGAGCCGCCCCCTTTTCGACATCGTCGTCGCCATGGCCGAGAACGGCGTCATCGGTCGCGACGGCGCCATGCCGTGGCATCTCTCCACCGACCTCAAGCACTTCAAGGCGCTGACCCTCGGCCGCCCCATGGTCATGGGGCGCAAGACCTTCGAGTCGATCGGCAAGCCCCTGCCGGGCCGCGAAACCTTCGTGGTGTCGCGCGATCCGGCGTTCCTGCCAGATGGCGTCACCGTGCTCGCCGATCTCGACGCGGCGCTCGGCGCGGCGGCGGCAAGCGCCGAGGCGAAGGGCGCGCCGTCCTTCGTGGTGGCTGGCGGCGGCGTTCTCTACGCGGCGACGATCGAACGGGCCGACCGGCTTTTCGTCACCCGTGTCGCCGCGTCTCCCGAGGGCGACACCCGCTTTCCGGCCATCGATCCGGCCTTGTGGGAGCTCGCAGACAGCGAGCCGATGGTGCGCGGCGAGCGCGACAGCGCCGACGCCGTTTTCGAGGCGTGGGTTCGTCGCCGCTGACCGCGCCGAAAGAATCACGCCGAGACGGTTGATAGCAGCTCTGTCACACCCCAAATGGCGATTGAACTCTGCGCGCGTTGAAGAGCGGGGCGTTGCCTCTTATGATCGCCGCCAGACCAAGCCGGAGCGTTTCCCGTTGGACAGTTTTGTCCGACCGTCAGGGAGGCGCTCCTGATTTTTACTTATGGAGGAAGGGACCCTAATGCCCTGGAGCAATCAGAGTGGTGGCGGCGGCTGGAAAGGCGGCGGCAACGGACCGTGGGGGCAGCCGCCCAGAGGGCCGCAGGGTGGCGGCGGCGGCAACGAGCCGCCAGACCTTGAGGAACTGCTCCGGCGCGGACAGGACAAGATCCGGCGGCTTCTGCCCGGCGGTGGCCGGCCCGGACAGGGCGAGCCAACCGGCATTCTGACGGCGCTGCCGCTGATCGCCGTGGCCGCTGTCGGTTTCTGGCTCTATCAGAGCATCTACGTGGTCCAGCCGGATCAGGTCGGCGTGGAGCTTCTGTTCGGCAAGGTCAAGCCGGAGCTCAACGAGCCGGGCATCCATTTTGCCTTCTGGCCGATCGAACAGGTCGAGACCCCGGCCCTGCTCAAGGAAAACCAGGAAGTGCTGGGCGGCGTCGCCGCCGGAGGCGCGGACTCCATCATGCTCTCGGGCGACCAGAATCTGGTCAGCGTCGAGTTTTCGGTGCTCTGGCGCATCTCCGATCCGATCAAGTATCTGTTCCGCGTCGCCGATCAGCCGGACATCGTCCGCAAGGTGTCGGAATCGGTGATGCGTGAGGTGGTCGGCCGTACCCGCGCCGACGAGTTCCGCACGACCGGCCGCGAAGCGGCGCAGACCGCGGTGCGCGAGCGCATCCAGGAGACGCTGGATTCCTACGACGCCGGCGTGTCGATCACGGCCGTCAACGTCACCCGCGCCGATCCGCCGCTCGAAGTGCAGGACGCCTTCGGCGAAGTGCAGCGCGCCCAGCAGGACCAGGACAAGTTCAAGCAGGACGCCCAGGCCTATGCCAACAAGCGGCTGGGCGAAGCGCGCGGCGAGGCATCGCAGATCCGCGAGGCGGCGCTCGGTTATCGCGATCAGGTGATCGCCGAGGCGACCGGTGGCGCGCAGCGCTTCACGTCCGTCTATCAGGAGTACGTCAAGGCGCCCGAGATCACGCGCGAGCGTATCTATCTCGAGACCATGCAGGACGTGTTCTCCAAGACCAACAAGGTGATCCTGGACAGCGGTTCCACGCAGGGCGTGCTGCCCTACCTGCCGTTGCCCGAAATCGGGCGTCCGACGACCCCCTCGACCACGGGAGCCGCCAAGTGATGCGCACGATCGCCTTGCCCTTCATCCTGATCGTCCTCGCGGTTGCCGCGCTGGTGACATACTCGGCGACCTTCATCGTCACCGAACGCGATCAGGCCATTCAGCTGCGTTTCGGCGAGATCCAGCGCGTGATCACCGAGCCCGGCATCTACTTCAAGCTGCCGACCAACATTGTCGATAGCGTGCAGATCGTCGACAAGCGTCTGAACACCATCGAGATCGACAACAACGTCGTGCAGGTGCGTGACAGCCGCCAGTATGTGGTGGACGCCTTCGCAGCCTACCGCATCGTCAATGCCCGCGCCTTCCGCGAAAGCGTCACCGGCAACATGACGATGGCGGAAATGCGTCTGCGCACCCGCCTCGATTCGGCGCTGCGCCGCGTCTACGGCACGCGCTCGTTCGGCGATGCGCTCTCCGAAGAGCGGGCGGCGATGATGCGCGAAGTGGCGGAGTTCGTCCGTCCGGAAGCGGCCAATCTCGGCATCGATATCGTCGAGCTCCGCATCCGCCGCACCGAGCTGCCGAACAACGTGCTCGAACAGACCTACGATCGCATGCGTTCGGAGCGTCTCGCCGAGGCGGCCGAGCTCAGGGCCGAGGGTACGCAGGAAGCCGCGCGCATCCGCGCCGAGGCCGACCGTCAGGCGACGGTTCTGCTGGCCGAGGCACGTCGTGACGCCGACATCCTGCACGGTGAGGGCGATGCCGAGCGCAACCGGATCTTCGCCGGGGCCTACGGCGCCGACAAGGGCTTCTTCGAGTTCTACCGCTCGATGCAGGCCTACGCGGCGTCGCTGACCAACGGCACGACCATGCTGCTCAAGCCCGACTCGGAGTTCTTCCGCTTCTTCGGCGGGCCGAGCGGGACGATGTCGAACGCGGCGGCTCCGGCCGCTCCGGCCCAGCCTTGAGCGACTTCCTGGTTGCCGTCGGCCTGATGGCCGTCCTGGAGGGGCTGCTGTACGCGGCAGCCCCTTCCCTGATGCGAAAGGGCCTCCGCCAACTGTTGGAAGCCTCTGACTTCTGGCTCAGGACCGGCGGCGTCGCCGCCATGGCGGTCGGTGTCGCCGTCGTCTGGGCGGTGCGGGGCGGCTGACCTGGCCGCCTGTCGTGCGCGGGTGGGGTTTGTCTCCATCCGTGAAACGGATTATGACTCCGCCGAATGCGTAGGGCGCGGTTGCTGATCGCGCTCATCCGGAACAGAGGCTTCACCGCCCTTGTTTCCGGCTTTGTTTTCTAGCGTCCTGGCGCTCCGGAAGATCTGGGACTTCGCGGGTGGACGCTCCAATGGAGGAAGACCGGCTATGGTCTCATGGAACAGGACGGTGCCGGATGTCGGCCGGCGGCGCGGATCGGGGCTCGCGGCGCTGACGCTGGCGGCGGCGCTCGCCTTTGGCGGTGTCGGCACGGCCTCCGCGGAGCAAGGGCCGGACTCGGTTGCCGATCTTGCCGAGAAGCTTATCGGCGCGGTGGTCAACATCTCCACCACCCAGACGGTGGCCGAGACGCGGCAGGTGCCACTGCCCCAGGTGCCGGAAGGCTCGCCTTTCCAGGACTTCTTCGACGAGTTCTTCGACAAGAACGGCAACGGCAAGGGCGGCGACCAGGGCGATGGCGCCGACAACGGCGACGGCGGCTCCGACGAGGGCAACGATCCGCGCAAGGTGCAGTCGCTCGGCTCGGGGTTCGTGATCGATGCCTCGGGCATCATCATCACCAACAACCATGTCATCGAGGATGCCGACGAGATCGTCGCCAACTTCTCCGATGGCAGCAAGCTGAAGGCCGAGCTGGTCGGGCGCGACGCCAAGACCGACCTCGCGGTGCTGCGCGTCAAGCCGGACAAGCCGCTCACCGCCGTCAAGTTCGGCGACAGCGAGCATATGCGCGTCGGCGACTGGGTGATGGCGATCGGCAATCCGTTCGGCCTCGGCGGCACCGTGACGACGGGCATCGTCTCGGCCCGCAACCGCGACATCAACTCAGGCCCCTACGACAACTACATCCAGACCGACGCCGCCATCAATCGCGGCAACTCCGGCGGCCCGCTGTTCAACGAACAGGGTGAAGTGATCGGCATCAACACCGCCATCATCTCTCCGTCGGGTGGCTCGATCGGCATCGGCTTCGCCATCCCCTCGGAGATCGCGGCCGGCGTCGTGGACCAGCTCCGCGAGTTCGGCGAGACGCATCGCGGCTGGCTCGGCGTCAATATCCAGGAAGTGACCGACGATCTTGCCGAGAGCCTTGGCATCGACAGGCCCCACGGCGCGCTGGTGGCCGGCGTTGCCGAGGGCGGACCGGCGGCATCCAAGCTCGAGCCGGGCGACGTCATCATCACCTTCGACGGGCATCCCATCAAGACCATGCGCGAGCTGCCGCGCCTCGTCGCCAACACGGCGGTCGGCAAGGAGGTGTCCATCACGCTCATCCGCAAGGGCAAGGAGCTGACGCTTCCCGTCAAGCTCGGTCGCCTGGAGGAGAGCGAGAAGGTGGCCGATGCGACCACCGACGAGCCGGCGGCCGAACAGCCCCAGAGCGAGACCAAGGTTCTCGGCTTGACGCTCGGCGATCTGGACGATGCCGCCCGGGAGAAGTATCGCCTCAACGCGGAGGTCCGTGGCGTCCTGATCAGCGGCGTCGATCCGGCGAGCGCGGCGGCCGAAAAGGGCGTCGCAGCTGGCGACCTGATCGTCGAGGTGGCGCAGGAAGAGGTTCTATCGCCCGACGACGTGACCAAGACCGTGGAAAAGCAGAAGGCGATGGGACGCAAGTCCGTGCTGCTGCTCATTTCCAACGGCACCGGCGACCTGCGCTTCGTCGCGGTGAAGATGGACTGACGTCCGGCGCCATTGCGAAAAAAAGAAGCGGCCGGTTCCTGACGGGACCGGCCGTTTTCTTGGGACGGAGGGAGTGCGCCGAAATCAGTCGCGCGGGCGGCGTATCAGCGCGATGTCGATGTTGCGCTCGGGATAGAAGTCGGTGGCCGTCAGCTCGAAGGTGGTCGGGCCGGTCTTCTTGACGCCGTTGCCGCAGAAGGACACAAGCGTTTCAGTGTCGCCCTTGTCGACCGTCAGGTGAAAGCGGCCGATGGTTCCGCCCCAGTTGGCGCCAGTGGTGAGCACGTAGGAAATCCAGCTCTCCTGGAGATAGGAGTTGGCGGTCTGCGCTGCATCGAGGCGCTTGGCGACGGCCCTGATGAAACCGTCATCGAAACAGTAGCGCTGTCTCTCCCGCTCGAAGTCTTCGCCGGCGAACGGGTTGTTCTCGTCGGGGCCGATGAAGGCGAGGCCGGCGGTGATGCCGACGCTGGGCGTATAGCTGTGGGCGACGCGCAGGTCGCGGCCGGCCGGAAAGGTAGTGCGCCACCAGTAGGTGGTCTTGAGCCGCCAGACCGGCACGTATTCCGTCGTCCAGCCGCCGCCGTCGTCGTATTCCATGGGAATGACGATGCCGCGCTCGATCCAGTCGGCGATCGTTTGCTTCGGCAAGGCGGCAAGGGCATCCGTGGTGGTCGCGCCAAAGGGCAGCAAGGGAATGTCGTGCTTCTTCAGGAGCTCGGTGACGTCGACGTCAACGGCGAAGGCGTGACGGTCGATTTCCGGCGTCACCGGCTGGTCATCGATCGTCACCGAGAAGTTCATGAAGTTGTCGGACTCGGGATTGGGGACGGAGACCATGAAGTCGCCGCTGCCCTCGATGTCCGGCATCGGAAAGGCAACCACCGTCGTCCTGTCACGGTCGCTGTCATTGTGGAAGACGTAGTCGACGCGCACTTCCTTCGGCGAGATGTAGAGATCCTCGCTCTGCATCTGGACGTTCTCGGCATAGACGAAGGTCAGCCCGCCGGCGGCCAGTTCCGCCATCGTGTCGTTGGCGTAGCCCATGACCGGCATCCCGGCGAAAGCGGCGGCCATTCCGAAGGCGGGCAGTTTCTTCATACGGCAACCTCGGCCTTGATGTGCGGATGCGGATCATACCCCTCGATGGCGACGTGCTCGAATCGGAAATCGCGAACGTCGGTTATCCCTTCGGCGAGCTTCAGCCGGGGAAGAGGGCGCGGTTCGCGGGTGAGCTGCAGCCGGCTCTGGTCGAGATGGTTCCGGTAGAGATGGGCGTCGCCGAGCGTGTGCACGAAGTCGCCGGGCTTGAGGCCGGTCGCCTGTGCCATCATGGCCGTGAGCAGCGCATAGGAGGCGATATTGAAGGGCACGCCCAGGAACACGTCTGCCGAGCGCTGGTACATCTGGCAGGAGAGGCGACCCTCCGCGACGTAGAACTGGATCAGGAGGTGGCAGGGCGGCAGAGCCATCTTCGGCACGTCCACCGGGTTCCAGGCGGTGACGATCATCCGGCGCGAGTCAGGGGAGCGGCGGATGGTCTCCTGAACCTCGGCGATCTGGTCGATGGTGCCGCCGTCCGGCTTGGGCCATGAACGCCACTGGTGGCCGTAGACGGGGCCGAGATCGCCGTTGTCGTCGGCCCACTCGTCCCAGATGGAAACGCCGTTGTCCTTCAGGTACTTGATGTTGGTATCGCCCTGAAGGAACCAGATCAGCTCATGCACGATCGACTTGATATGCAACTTCTTGGTGGTCAGGAGCGGGAAGCCCTTGGCGAGGTCGAAGCGCATCTGGTGGCCGAAGACCGACAGCGTACCGGTGCCGGTGCGGTCCTCCTTGGAGGTGCCGGTTTCGAGGATGAGGTTCAGGAGGTCGAGATATTGCTGCATGACTGTCCGCCGCGTGCGTTGGGCAGGAGAGACTAGACGGAGTCGCGCGCCGAGTCAGCCGTGGTCGCCTTGTCGTCGGCGGGAGGCGCTGGCGGCGGAACGGCGAAGTTGCGGGCGAGGGCGTGATAGACGCCCTCCGGCGCGATGAGGCTGGATATCTTGCCGGCGATCAGCGCCACCAGCATCAGCGGCAACAGCATGGAATGGTTGAGCGTCATTTCCTGGACGATCACCACCGAGGTCAGCGGCGCCTGCACCACGCCGGCGAGGTAGGCGCACATGCCCAGGAGCGCGATGGCCTGGACGGCATCGACGTTCAAGAGGTAGGCGACGTCGAGGCCGAGGCCGGCGCCGATGGACAACGACGGCGAGAAAATGCCGCCGGGAATGCCAGACAGCGTCGATGCCAGCGTCGCGAGGAGTTTTGCCGGGCCGTACCAGAGGCTGACATCGGCCGGTGTCTGGTGGATGGCGGCGCGCGCCGCCTCGTAGCCGGTGCCGCTCACGTCGCTGCCCGAGGCGAGTCCGAGAATGGCGACCAGAAGGCCGAGCAGCGCGGCGGTGACGATCGGACGGCGGCGGATGAACACGCCGAGCTTGCCGGGGACGCGGCGCGACCAGACGACGTTGATGCGATTGAACAGGCCGCCGAGCGCTCCGCCGACCACCGCCACCGCGGGAACGGCGATCCACGCGACGCCGGGCGCCAGCGTTACGTAGGAGGACCCGAAATAGGTGTAGTCGCCGAGCAGCATCTGTGCCGTCAGGCCGGCGAGCATCACCGTCATGATGACGATGCCGCTCGCCTTGCTGTCGAAGGAGCGACTGAGCTCCTCGATGGCAAAGACGATGCCGGCCAGCGGTGTGTTGAAGGCGGCGGCGACACCGGCCGCGCCGCCGGCCAGCAACAGCGACGAACGGCGGATGGAGGCGACACGGCCGGCCGCCTGCATGATGGCGGCGCCGACCTGCACCGTCGGTCCCTCGCGGCCCAGCGATCCGCCGGCAACAAGGCCTAGCAGCATCAGCAGTATCTTGCCGCCGGCGATTCTCAGCGAGACGAGGTGCCCCGAGGTCTCGGTCGATGGTAGCTTGCGGGCGGCGATCACCTGCGGAATGCCGCTGCCCTGCGAGCCGGGGAACCAGTTGCGGGCGAGAAGGCAGGAGAGCGCGAAGCCGGCGGGCGTCACGATGAGCGGTAGCCAGGGCCATGCGGCGACGCCGGCCCGGAATCCGTCCTGGGCGAGGTCGGCGGCGCGCGCCATCAGGACGGCCGCGACACCGACGCCGAGGCCGCCGACGAGGAACAGGATCTGGCGACGGAGGTGCGAGGCCTCGACGCGAGAGTAGCGGGCGTAGACTTTCGGCCGATGCAGTCGCAGCATGGGAACTCGCCGGTTTCGTGCTTTTCAGCGCTTCTATCGGACCTGAAGAGGGGGGCGGTCAAGGTTGGATGGTGCATGGCGGCGTCCCGCGATGGGGACGGATCGTTTGCCGCCTCTTCACAGGCGGGCCGCTACACCCTATATGTCTTCCTGCCGGAGCAATCCGGCTATGGTGATAAACGGACTGCGTAATAAACCATTCGGACCCGGGGGCGGTACCCGGCGCCTCCACCCAAGGCCTTGCAAGCCACCTTGTGGGCAAGGCCTTCGGCGGGGGCGAAATAGGATCGACGGGGGCGTAAAGGCGGCTCTTTCACTCGGCATTGTACCACCGTTATCGGGCTAACCTTATAGTTGCGAATGACAACTATGCTCCGGTGGCCGTCGCCGCGTAATGCGGTGCCCAAACTGGGAATCAAGCCCTAGGGGGTTGCACCTTTAGGCGGGGTTCGGAGGCACCTGGCAACAGAAGCCTCCACTCAACTCTCTCCATCATTGCCCTGTTTTGCGTGCTTTCGGCGATCTGCCGCGAAGCCGTTTACACTGTTGCGCCGGATGCTTTAAACTGACGGCCACGACGCGGCCCATCGGCCGACTGCGATTTCCTCAAGGCGGAGCCTCAATGCCCAAGGACATGATCCGTTACGACGTTCTGGCTCAGGAGGCCTTCCGCGGCCTTGTGAAGAAGGTGCTGGCGGAAGTGGCGCATGCCGGTCTGCCGGGCGAGCATCATTTCTACATCATCTTCGACACCCGGGCGCCGGGCGTGCGCATTTCCGCCCGCCTCAAGGAGCGCTATCCGGACGAGATGACCATCGTCATCCAACACCAGTATTGGGAGCTGGTGGTGAACGAGACCAGCTTCGAGATCGGACTCAGCTTCTCCGGCGTGCCCGAGAAGCTGGTGGTTCCCTTTGCCTCGGTGCGCGGCTTCTTCGATCCGTCCGTCGAGTTCGCCGTGCAGTTCCCGCTGGTGGACGAGAGCGGCAACGCCGCCGACATGCCCGAGGAAGGCCCGCTCCGGGCGATCGGTCCGGCGAGTGGCGAGGCGAAGATCGCATCGCGTCCGCCCAGAGGGCAGGCCGCCAAGGAGCCAGCCGCCAAGCCGGAAAAGCCCGCCGCCAAGGCGCCAGAAGAGCAGAAGCCGGCCGATGAGGCAGGCGAGGAACACGCGGGTGGACCGACGGTCGTTTCGCTCGACGCCTTCCGCAAGAAGCCCTGATCCGGCGATGGGCGAACTGGTCAACCTCCGTCGGGCGCGCAAGGATCGCGACCGTCGCCGCCGCGAAGACGAAGCGGCGGAGAATCGCGTGAAGTTCGGCCGTACCAAGGCGGAGAAGCAGACGGCCAAGGCGCAGGATGCGCTGGAGGCGCGCCGCCTCGACGGCCACCGTCTCGATTCCCCCGCCGATCCGGAGCCGTCGCCGGACACCTCCTCATGAACGTCAAACGGTCGCTGTCGCTGGCCGGGCATCGGACCAGCCTCGCGCTGGAGCCCGAGTTCTGGGCGGCGGCGGAGAGCCTCGCCGAGCGGCGCGGCCTGAGTCTGGCGGGCTTGGTTCTCGATATCGATCGGGCGCGTGGCGAGCGCAACCTGGCGAGCGCTGTCCGCGTGGCGGTGCTGGCCGATCTCAGCGTCTCGCCCGGCGTTCCCGGGCGCACACCTTCCTCCTGAGTTTTCTCGATTGGGCGTATCTTGGTCGACCTGTCCCTGCACATTCTCACAGCGCTGTTCTTCGCCGCGCTGATCGCCGGATTCATCGATTCCATCGCCGGTGGCGGTGGCCTCATCACCGTGCCGGTGCTGATGCTGGCCGGTTTCACGCCGCTGCAGTCGCTGGGCACCAACAAGCTGCAGGCGCTGTTCGGCTCGGCCTCGGCGACGCTCGGCTATGCGAGGGCGGGGCAGGTCAATCTCCGCGCGCAGTTGCCGATGGCGCTGATGTCGGCTGGCGGCGCGGTGTTGGGCGCATTTCTCGCCACGGTGCTACCGGGCGACTGGCTGCAGATCGCCATGCCGATCATGCTGATCGTCATCGCCGTCTACTTTGCCTTCAAGCGTGGCCTCAACGATCTGGACCGCCACGCGCGGATCACCCCATTTCTGTTCACGCTGACCTTTGTGCCGCTGATCGGCTGCTACGACGGTCTGTTCGGGCCGGGCACCGGCTCGTTCTTCATGCTGGGCTTCGTGTCGCTGGCGGGCTTCGGTCTGCTGAAGGCGACGGCGCATACCAAGATGCTCAACTTCGCGAGCAACATCGGCAGCTTTTTCGTGTTTCTCGCCTCCGGGGCCATCTTCTGGAAGCCCGGGCTCGTGATGGGCGCCGGTCAGTTCCTCGGTGCGCAGCTCGGATCGCGTTTGGCCGTCAGGGGTGGCGCCAAGATCATCCGGCCGCTTTTGGTGATCACCTGCATCTGCCTGGCGATCAAGCTGATGGCCGATCCGGCCAATCCCGTGCGCGTGTGGGTGATGGGGCCGTAGGGGAGCCCCTATATTGGCGGATTGCTTCTTTCTGGCCGAGGTCCCTGCGCGAAGGCGCAGGATCTCGGGACGAGAAAGCGAGCGGCTGGTATCGGTCGTCCCGATAGGTAGGCCTAAACGGCCGCGAACTCCTCGCGGGTGAAGCCTTGCAGGTAGAGAACGGCAGTGAGGTCGCCATGGCGGATCGACACCTGGGCCGCCTCCGCCACCTTGGGCTTGGCGTGGAAGGCGACGCCGAGGCCGCTTTCGTTGATCATGTCGAGGTCGTTGGCGCCGTCGCCGATCGCCACCGTCTCGTGGTGGGCAAGGCCGCGCGCCTCCCGGAGCTCGATCAGCGTGGAAAGCTTGGCCGCCTTGCCGAGGATCGGCTCGGCAACGAGACCCGATAGCCGGCCATCCTCGGTCAGGAGGCAGTTGGAGCGATCCTCGTTGAAGCCGATCATGTCGCGGATGCGGTCGGTGAACAGGGTGAAGCCGCCGGAGACCAGGGCGGTATAGGCGCCGTGCGCCCGCATGGTGCCGATCAGCTCGCGGCCGCCCGGCGTCAGGGTGATGCGCTCGCGCAGCACCTCATCGACGACGGCGATATCGAGACCCTTGAGAAGGGCGACGCGCTCGCGCAGCGCCGGTTCGAAGGCGATCTCGCCGCGCATGGCCCGTTCGGTGATGGCGGCGACGTGCTCCTTGAGGCCGACGAAGGCGGCGAGCTCGTCAATGCATTCCTGGCCGATCATGGTGCTGTCCATGTCGGCGACCAGAAGCTTCTTGCGCCGACCCTCGACTTCGATCACCGCGAAATCCACGGCTGCGTCGCCGACAACCTCGGCAACGCGATGCACCGCCTCGCTGTGCGAGAGGTAGTCGCCGACGGCGATGTCGGCGGCGATCCCGTCGGCCAGCACCTTGTGGGCGTCGCCGCCCAGGCGCCGCGACACGCTGACGATCAGGCTATCGGTCACTTGCGGATTGGCCGGAGATGAGACAAGCGTTGCGACGAGCGACATGGGAGGCTCCAGACGTGACGGCGGAGACGGTAGAAAGGCGCGCGGTTCTGATAGCCGGACCGACGGCGAGCGGCAAGTCGGCTCTGGCGCTGGCGATCGCCGAACGCTGCTACGGCGTGGTGATCAACGCCGATTCGATGCAGGTTTATCGCGAACTCCGCATTCTGACGGCGCGACCGTCGCCGGAGGACGAGGCGCGTGCGCCGCACCGCCTCTACGGACATGTCGACGGCAGCGACGGCTATACCGTGGCGCGTTACATCCAGGACCTTGAACGCACTCTGGACGAGACGGCTGGACGGCCGGCAGTGATCGTTGGCGGAACCGGGCTCTATTTCAACGCCATGACGCAGGGGCTGTCCGACGTGCCGCCGATCGACGAGAAGGTTCGCGCCTTCTGGCGCGAGCGGGCGCGGTCGATCAGTCCGGCGGCGCTGCATCGGGAGTTGGCCGTCGTCGATCCGACGCTGCATGGCCGCCTTCATCCCAACGATACGCAACGCGTTCTGCGGGCTCTCGAGGTGGCTGACAGTACCGGGCGGCCGCTGTCGGAGTGGCAGGAAAAGCGCTCGCGACCGGCGATCCCCGGCGCAGGCCTTGCCCGCGTCGTCATGGCTCCGGCCCGCGACTGGCTGCATGCGCGTATCGACGAGCGATTCCGCGCCATGGTGGCCACTGGTGGGCTCGACGAGGCGGCGGCCTTTGCCGCCCTTCACCTCGATCCGGCGCTGCCGGTCATGAAGGCGATCGGCCTGCCGGAAATGATGGCGGCGGCGCGGGGCGACGTCCCGATCACGGAGGCCGTCGAAGCGGCGATTACCGCGACTCGGCAATACGCCAAGCGACAGGAGACCTGGTTCCGCAATCAGATGCCCGAGTGGCCGCGCCTCGACCCCGAGGCGTCGCGACATTTTCTTGCGGTCGTCGACGATATCGCGCAACGAATGAAATAGGCTCTTGACCGGTCCGGCCACTACCGCTAGTTTGCGCCCCATTCCGGGGTTGTCCCGGCATCAGAGCCAGAGGGCGGCATGCGTTCCCTTCTCGTAGTACTTAGATGGCGCACCGTGTCGGAGGTCTCTCGCTGAGGCCTGCCGGGTTTTCATGGTGCGCGAAAGTCAGGTCCCTCTCGGGGCCTTTTTTATTACCTGAACAACGCAACGATTTCCCCGGGACAACGGGACGAGAGCTTGAGGTAACAGGCGATGACACGGCAGATGACAGGCGCGGAGATGGTCATCCAGGCGCTGATCGATCAGGGCGTCGACACCATTTTCGGCTATCCCGGTGGCGCGGTGCTGCCGATCTTCGACGAACTGTTCCAGCAGGAAGAAGTTCGCCACATCCTCGTTCGTCATGAGCAGGGCGCCGGCCACGCCGCCGAGGGCTATGCCCGCTCCACCGGCAAGGTCGGCGTGGCGCTCGCCACCTCCGGTCCCGGCGCCACCAACATGGTGACGGCGCTGACCGATGCGCTGCTCGACTCGATCCCCATGGTGTGCATCACCGGCCAGGTTCCGACGACCTTGATCGGCACCGACGCCTTCCAGGAGGCCGATACCGTCGGCATCACGCGGCCCTGCACCAAGCACAACTGGCTGGTCCGCCGCATCGAGGACCTGCCGGGCATCCTGCACGAGGCCTTCCGCATCGCCACCACCGGCCGTCCCGGCCCGGTGCTGGTCGACATCCCCAAGAACATCCAGTTCCAGACCGGCACCTACGAGAACTGCAAGGGCAAGGCGCTGACGCAGTATCATCCGGCGGTGAAGGCGCCGGACGCGGCGATCCGCGAGGCGGTCGAGCTGATGGCCGCCGCCAAGAAGCCGATCCTCTACACCGGCGGCGGCGTCATCAACGCCGGTCCGAAGGCGGTGGCGCTGCTGCGCGACTTCGTCAAGATGACCGGCTTCCCTATCACCTCGACGCTGATGGGGCTCGGCGCCTATCCGTCGTCGGGCAAGAACTGGCTCGGCATGCTGGGCATGCACGGCACTTACGAAGCCAACCTCGCCATGCACGACTGCGACGTGATGGTCTGCGTCGGCGCGCGCTTCGACGACCGCATTACCGGCCGCATCGACGCCTTCTCGCCCAACTCCAAGAAGATCCACATCGACATCGACCCGTCGTCGATCAACAAGAACGTGGTGGTCGACCTGCCGATCGTCGGCGACGTCGGGCAGGTTCTCGAAGACATGATCGCCGCCTGGAATGCCCGCAAGCCGGTGCAGGACAAGGCGGCCCATGCGGCCTGGTGGAAGCAGATCGACGGTTGGCGGGCGAAGAAGTGCCTGACCTACCGCCCGTCGGCCGAAGCAATCATGCCGCAGTACGCCCTCGAACGGCTGCATGCGCTGACCAAGGACCGCGATACCTACATCACCACCGAGGTGGGCCAGCACCAGATGTGGGTGGCGCAGTATTACGGCTTCGAGGAGCCGAACCGCTTCATGACGTCGGGCGGTCTCGGCACCATGGGCTACGGCCTGCCGGCGGCCATCGGCACCCAGCTCGCCCATCCCGGCGCGCTGGTGATCGACGTGGCCGGCGATGCCTCGATCCAGATGAACATCCAGGAACTGTCCACGGCGGTGCAGCACAATGCGCCGGTCAAGGCGTTCATCCTGAACAACCAGTACATGGGCATGGTGCGGCAGTGGCAACAGCTGCTGCACGGCAACCGGCTCAGCCATTCCTACGTCGACTCGCAGCCCGACTTCGTGCGTCTGGCCGAGGCCTATGGCGCGGTAGGCATCCGTTGCTCGAAGCCGTCGGAACTCGACGACGCCATCGAGGAGATGATCCGCATCGACCGTCCGGTGCTGTTCGACTGCCACGTGGTCAGTCTGGCCAACTGCTTCCCGATGATCCCGTCGGGCAAGGCGCACAACGAAATGCTTCTGGGCGCCGACGTCTCCGACGAGGAGATCGAGACGGCCATCGGCACCGCCGGCAAGGTTCTGGTGTGAGGCGTGGCATCTAGCCCCTCGCATCCTTCGCAACGCTTTATCGGAATTGACATCATGATGATCGTCGCAGGTCAGTCCCAGTCCGCCTATTTCCTGGAAGAAGAGCTACCCTCCACCGAGCGCAGCCATACGCTGTCGGTGCTGGTCGACAACGAGCCGGGCGTTCTCGCCCGCGTCGTCGGCCTGTTCTCGGGGCGCGGCTACAACATCGAGAGCCTTACCGTCTCGGAGATCGAGCACGCCAGCCACATGTCGCGCATCACCATCGTGACGACGGGCCGTCCGCCGGTCATCTCTCAGATCATGCACCAGCTCGGCCGTCTGGTGCCGGTGCACAAGGTGATCAACCTTACATGGGCCGGCGACGCGCTGGAGCGCGAGCTGGCCTTGGTCAAGGTTGCCGGAAAGGGCGAGATCCGCGACGAGGCGCTGCGCCTCGCCCAGGCTTTCAATGCCCGCATCGTCGACGCCACGCTCGACAGTTACGTGTTCGAGATCACCGGTGCGCCGGCCGACATCGACCGCTTCGTCGGCCTGATGAAGGAATGCGGCCTGGTGGAGCTTGCTCGAACCGGCCTCGCGGCTTTGGCTCGCGGCAAGGCGGGCATCTAGCGGATCTGGCTCCGACGCCTGCGTCCGCGGGAGTTCGTCTTCCCGGCAGGCGTCGGAGCCGCCACAAGTCGGCAGTCGGGCCGGTATCTTGGTCCGGCGTTTTGCTCAGAGGACGTCATGCCTTCCTTCTTCGTAGTACTTGATTGGCGCACCGTGTCGGAGGTCTCCATCTGAGGCCTGCGGTCAGTCATGGTGCGCGAAACACAGGTCCCTCACGGGGCCTTTTTTATTGTCCCCCCATTCCGAGGTAACGGCGATGACACGGCAGATGACAGGCGCGGAGATGGTCATCCAGACGCTGATCGACCAGGGCGTCGACACCATTTTCGGCTATCCCGGCAGCGCGGTGCTGCCGATCTTCGACGAGCTGATCCAGCAGGATGAGGTCCGCCATGTCCTCGTCCGTCACGAGCAGGGCGCCGGGCATGCCGCCGAGGGCTATGCCCGCTCCACCGGCAAGGTCGGCGTGGTGCTCGTCACCTCCGGGCCCGCCATTGCCAACATGGTGACGGCGCTGGCCGATGCGCGGGCCGACTCGATCCCCATGGTGTGCATTACGGGTCAGGTTCCGACGACGCTGATCGGCACCGACGCTTTCCAGGAGGCCGATACCGTCGGCATCACGCGGCCCTGCACCAAGCACAACTGGCTGGTCCGCCGCATCGAGGACCTGCCGGGCATCCTGCACGAGGCCTTCCGCATCGCCACCACCGGCCGCCCCGGCCCGGTGCTGGTCGATATCCCGAAGAACATCCAGTTCCAGACCGGCACCTACGAGAACCGCAAGGACAAGGCGCTGACGCAGTATCGTCCAGCGGTGAAGGCGCCGGACGCAGCCATTCGCGAGGCGGTGGAGCTGATGGCGGCCGCCAAGAAGCCGATCCTCTACACCGGCGGCGGCGTCATCAACGCCGGTCCGAAGGCGGTGGCGCTGCTGCGCGACCTCGTTCAGATGACCGGTTTCCCGATCACCTCGACGCTGATGGGCCTTGGCGCCTATCCGGCGTCGGGCAAGAACTGGCTCGGCATGCTGGGCATGCACGGCACCTTTGAAGCCAACCTCGCCATGCACGACTGCGACGTGATGGTCTGCATCGGCGCGCGCTTCGACGACCGCATCACCGGTCGCATCGACGCTTTCTCGCCCAACTCCAAGAAGATCCACATCGACATCGACCCGTCGTCGATCAACAAGACCGTCATGGTCGACCTGCCGATGGTCGGCGACGTCGGCCATGTGATCGAAGACCTGATCTCGGCATGGACGGCTCGCGAGCCGGTGCGGGACATGGCGGCGCTTGCGGCCTGGTGGAAGCAGATCGACGCTTGGCGGGCGAAGAAATGCATGACCTATCGGCCGTCGACCGAGGCGATCATGCCGCAATATGCCATTGAGCGGCTGCATGCGCTGACCAAGGGTGGCGACACCTACATCACCACCGAGGTGGGCCAGCACCAGATGTGGGTGGCGCAGTATTACGGCTTCGAGGAACCGAACCGCCTGATGACGTCGGGCGGTCTCGGCACCATGGGCTACGGCCTGCCGGCGGCGATCGGCACCCAGCTCGCCCATCCCGGTGCTTTGGTGATCAATGTGGCGGGCGACGCTTCGATCCAGATGAACATCCGGGAATTGTCGACGGCGGTTCAGCACAATGCACCGGTCAAGACGTTCATTCTGAACAACCGGCATCTGGGCATGGTGCGCCAGTGGCAGACGCTGTTTCACGGCAACCGCCTCAGCAACTCCGTTGCTGACGCGCAACCGGATTTCGTGCGCCTCGCCGAGGCCTATGGCGCGGTGGGCATCCGCTGCTCGAGGCCGTCGGAACTCGATGACGCCATCGAGGAGATGATCCGTATCGATCGGCCGGTGCTGTTCGACTGCCGTGTCGTGAATCTCGCCCACTGCTTCCCGATGGTCCCCGCCGGCGGGGCGCATAACGAGATGCTGCTGGGCGCCGACGAGGAGAATGAGATGGTCGGCGGTGGCGCCGACAAGGTTCTGGCGTGAGATGCGGCGATGACGTTGGAACTCGATCATCTGTTCGTGTTCGTCGAACCTGAGGACGTGGCCCCGGGCGGTGGCGTGTTCGAGGCTCTCAAGGCGCTCGGCCTCGAACCGTCGTTCACGCGTCGGCACGTGGGGCAGGGCACGGCCAACCTGTGTTTTGCCTTCGACAACGCCTATCTCGAACTGCTCCACGTTGCCGACGCGGATGAGCTGAGAACGTCGCCGCTTGGCCGCGCCGGCTTTGCCAAGCGGGCTGCGTGGAGGGAAACCGGCGCTTCGCCCTTCGGTATCGCCGCGCGCGGCGGCCGGTTGTCGGGTGACAGCTGGGAGTATCGAAACCCGCAGTTTCCACCGGGTGTGTCGATCGCCATTTCCGCCGAGAGCGATGATTTGGCGATGCCCTTCGTCTTCTCGTCGCCGGGAACGGCGGCGCCGACCGCGTGGACGGACGGGCGGGCAGGGCGGCGGCAGACGGCGGCCGGCTTCTCGCGTCTCACCATCGAGCGCCTGACGCTTCCGAAGCCGCCGGTGATGGGCGGCGCGCTCGACGCCTTCCACCGCGCCGGTCTCATCGAGGTTCTGGAGATCGCCGAGGGCGAACCGAACATGCTGATACGCCTGGAACCCGGCCGGCGGCTCCGGCTGCCGGCGTTCACCCCCACCTGATGGTTGCTTGTGCCATACGGGCCGGCGGATTATCGTCGCGCGTCCCAACGTAGGCTCTCGCGATGTCCCACACCAAACTCTCCGTCAACGTCAACGCCATCGCCCACCTGCGCAATCGGCGCGACCTTCCCTGGCCGTCGGTGATCGGCCTCAGCCGCATCGCGCTGGAAGCGGGCGCCGCCGGCATCACGGTGCATCCGCGTCCGGACGAGCGGCACATCCGCAGGACCGACGTGTTCGCCTTGCAGGAAATGCTGAGAACCGACTGGCCGGGCCGCGAGTACAACATCGAAGGCTATCCCACCGAGGATTTCCTGAAGCTTTGCGAAGCGGCGCGCCCCGACCAGGTGACGCTGGTGCCGGACATGCCCGGCCAGAACACCTCCGACCATGGCTGGGACTGCGTCGCCAACCAGTCCTTCCTGTCGGATGTGGTGCGGCGCATCCAGGGCGAGGGCATGCGCGCCTCGATCTTCGTCGACGCAGACCCGACGCAGGCGGCGGCAGCCGCGCTCACCGGTACGCGACGGATCGAGATCTACACTGGGCCCTACGGCCATACGTTCGATCCCGCCGAACAGCGGGCGCGGCTTGAGGACGTGGCGGTCACCGCCGAGGCGGCGGTGAAGCTCGGCATGGCCGTCAACGCCGGCCACGACCTGACGCTCGACAATCTGCCGCCGCTGGTGAAGCGGACGCCGCACATCGCCGAGGCGTCGATCGGCCACGCCGTGATCGCCGACTGCATGATCTATGGCATGGCGGAAACGGTGCGCCGCTATCGCTGCGCGCTGGGTGACTCCGACGCTTGAACGATTGATATTTCGGGGAGCCTCTTTCGGCCTGAGGTCCTGCGCGTAGGCGCTGGACCTCGTGCAGAAAGGGGCAAGGGGGCGATATAGCGCTCCCTTCGCAATGCTTCCTTACTCCGCGGCCGCCTTCATCTCTCCAGCCAGTGCGAAATCCACCGCGGCGGCGGCGTGGATCGCCGTGCTATCGAAGCCGGGGAGAGGCAAGGCATTGGGGTCGAGCAACAGGCAGATTTCGGTGCAGCCGAGAATGACGGCGTCGCAGCCGTCGTCCTTGGCCTTGGCGATCAGGTCGAGGAAGGCGGCGCGGGACTCGTCGCGAACGACGCCGGCGCAAAGCTCGTCGAAGATCACGTCGTGAACGACGGCGCGTCCGGCCTCGCCGGGCGTGGTCATGGCAAGGCCGTGGGCGGCCATGCGGCGGGCGTAGAAGCCATGCTCCATCGTGTAGCGTGTGGCGAGCAGCAGCGGCCGGCGAACCCCGGCGGCGGAGAGCGCCTTGGCCGTTTCGTCGATGATGTTGAGGAGCGGGATCTTGACGGCTTCGGCGACCTCGTCGGCGACAAGGTGCATGGTGTTGGTGCAGATCAGCACGCAGTCGGCGCCGGCCCGCTCAAGCCCTTGGGCGGCCTCGCCGAGATGGGCCGCGGCGGCATCCCAGCGGCCGGCCTTCTGCAGGTCGACGACGTCCTGGAAGTCGACCGAATGCATGACCAGCTTGGCCGAGTGCAGGCCGCCCAGGCGGGTCCGCACCGCTTCGTTGATCATCTGGTAGTAGACGGCGGTGCTCTCGAAGCTCATGCCGCCGATGAGGCCAATGGTGCGCATGACAGTTCCCCTTGTCGCGATGGCCGATCATAGCTCCGGCTCGGCGCAAGGCGTTTGCAAGCGTCAGCGCTCGATGGCGAATGTGCGCAATTATGTAGCGCTATCACGTCATATCGTGCAAAATAGACGCGCAGTCTTTGCTAGATGAAGGAATCGGAGGCGCATGCTTGACGAGCGCGATCGCAAACTCCTGGAGCTGCTGCAAGGCGACGCCGGGCTTTCGGTGGTCGATCTCGCCGACCGGGTGGCGCTGTCGGTCTCGGCCTGTTCGCGGCGCATCCAGCGGCTGGAGGCCGAGGGCTATATCGCCCGCCGTACCGTGGTGCTCGACCGTGCCAGGCTTGGCGTGCCGACCACCGTTTACGCTCTGATCCGCACCGCCCATCATTCGGCAGAGTGGATGGAGCGCTTCGCCGCCGTCATCGCCGACATCCCCGAGGTGGTGGAGGCGCATCGCCTCACCGGCAACGTCGACTACATCCTGAAGCTCGCCCTGCCGCGCGTCGAGCACTACGACGTCATCTACAAGAAGATCGTCCGCAAGGTGGAGCTGTTCGACGTCAGCGCCGCCATTTCCATGGAAACGCTGAAGGATGGCGCTCCACTGCCGGTCGACTATGCGTCGTGACGGCTTGCCGATGACAGCGGAGCGCATCATCCGATCATCGGCCGTTCGATGCCGAACCAGAGGCAGGAGTTGGATAGGTCGACGAAGCGGCGCTCGTCGGCCGTGATCTCGGCCACGGCCGCCAGCCCCTCGGGCGTCGAGCGGATGGCGCGGTAGTCGTCGAGGTTCTCCCACCAGAGCTCTCCGAAGCCGTCGAAGTCGATGGCCAGCGTGCCGCGCGCCTGTCGGAGCATCTCCTGGACCGGATCGTCGATTTCCACCGTCGTCTGGATGTAGCGGCGAATGCGCAAGGGCGCTGCGAGGCTGGTCACTAGCGGCCCGTGCACCTCGCGCCAGTAGCGGTCGAACTCGGCGTGATCGAGCGAGGGCAGGCGGCGGGCAAACATGGTCATCTTCAGCATGATGTGTCCTTTCAAGCGGGATGACGGCCATGCTAGGGTCTGACACATGTGTCAGGGTCAAGGGGCTGTCCATGCAGATCGGCGAACTGTCGCGGCGCACCGGCGTCAGCGTTCGGATGCTGCGCCACTACGAGGCAAAGGGGCTGATTTCGCCTGAGCGGACGGCATCGGGTTATCGCGCTTTTACCGTCGCCGACGTCGCCGTCGTGCGACGCATCGTCGTGCTGAGCGAGGCCGGGTTGACGCTGTCGTCCATTCGCGCCCTGCTCCCATGTGCGCGGGGCGCCCTTTCCGGCGAGGCGCCTTGCCCGGCCTTCCGGGCCGGTGTGCGGGCGAAGATCGCCGATATCGATGCCAAAATGGACGCACTGGCCGAAAGCCGCCGTATCCTGAGCGAATGGGCTTGAGGGCTGCTGCCGTTTGTTGTCGTTAACATCGGTCAATCTGCGGTTCAGGGAGCGCAGAATGATTGGTCTTTACGATATTTCCGTGCCGGTGTTCGGCCGCTATCTGGAGCGGCTCGACGGGCTCGTCATCATCGCGGCGGCGCATGCGGCCGATAACGATTTGCCGGAGGAGGCGCTGCTTCAGTCGCGCCTCGCGCCGGACATGTTGCCCTTCGAGGCGCAGGTGCGGATCGCCGCCCGGTTTCCGCTCCGGGCGCTCGGTCCGCTGGTGCCGCGCCTGCCGGACCTCCGTTTTTCAGAGGCCGCGTCCTTCGCGGCGCTCAGGGACGATATCGCCGCCGTCTTCGGGGCGTTGTCGCGGCTGACGCCGGACGACCTCGACCGGCGAGACGCGGAGATCGTCACCGACCGGGCTGGCCTCGCGGACATCGAACTGCCGGCGGCGCGCTTCGTCGTCGAATACGCGCTGCCCAACATGCTGTTCCACCTCACCACCGCCTACGCCATCGCCCGCTGGGAAGGCGTGAAGCTCGGCAAGGCGGATTTCGACGGGTGGCACAGGTACTGAAGGCTCACTCCGGCCCGATCATCCGTTCCGGCCTGACCAAGGCGTCGAACTCGGCGTCGGTGACGTAGCCGCCGCCGACGGCTTCCTCGCGCAAGGTGGTGCCGTTCTTGTGCGCCGTCTTGGCGATCTTGGCGGCGATGTCGTAGCCGACCTTGGGGGCGAGGGCGGTGACGAGCATCAGCGAGCGGCCGAGGGCGGCCTTGATGTTGTCCTCGCGCGGCTCGATGCCGACGACGCAATTGTCGGTGAAGGAGATGGCGGCATCGGCCAGCAGCGTCACCGATTGCAGGAAGTTGTAGGCCATCACCGGGTTGTAGACGTTGAGCTCGAAGTGGCCCTGGCTGCCGGCGAAGGTCAGCGCGGCGTGGTTGCCGAACACCTGCACGCAGACCATGGTCAGCGCCTCGCACTGCGTCGGGTTGACCTTGCCGGGCATGATCGACGAGCCCGGCTCGTTCTCCGGCAGCGACAGTTCGCCGAGGCCCGAACGCGGGCCGGAGCCCAGGAGGCGGATGTCGTTGGCAATCTTGAACAGGCTCGCCGCGACCGTGTTGAGGGCGCCGTGGCTCATCACCATGGCGTCATGGGCGGCCAGCGCTTCGAACTTGTTGGGCGCCGAGGTGAAGGGATGGCCGGTCAGCACGGCGACGCGGGCGGCGATCTTCTCGGCAAAGCCCTTGGGCGCGTTGAGGCCGGTGCCGACGGCGGTGCCGCCCTGGGCGATCTCCATCAGCATCGGCAGCGTCTGCTCGATGCGCTTGATGCCGTTCTCCACCTGCTTGGCGTAGCCGGAGAACTCCTGCCCGAGGGTCAGCGGCGTGGCGTCCTGCGTGTGGGTGCGGCCGATCTTGATGATGTCGGCCCAGCTCTTCGCCTTGGCGTCGAGCGCCTTGTGGAGGTGGTGCAGCGCCGGCAACAGCTTCTCGATCACCTCGGCGGCCGCGGCGATGTGCATGGCCGACGGGTAGGTGTCGTTGGACGACTGGCTCATGTTGACGTGATCGTTGGGATGCACCGGCTTCTTGGAGCCGAGCGTGCCGCCCAGGATCTCGATCGCCCGGTTGGAGATCACCTCGTTGGCGTTCATGTTGGTCTGGGTGCCCGAGCCGGTCTGCCAGACGACGAGCGGGAAGTGGGTGTCGAGCTTGCCGTCGATCACCTCCTGCGCCGCCGTGACGATGGCCTCGCAAAGTTTCGGATCGAGCTTGCCGAGATCGCGATTGACCTCGGCGGCGGCGCGCTTCAACACGCCAAGCGCCTTGACGATGGCCTTGGGCTGCTTCTCCCAGCCGATCTTGAAGTTGCCGAGGGAGCGCTGCGTCTGCGCGCCCCAATAGACCGATGCGTCGACGTCGATGGGACCGAAGGTGTCGGATTCGATACGGGTGGACAAACGCGAACTCCCCTGTCTTGCCTGTCGTCCGAGGCGGCGGGACGTTAGGCGATTTTCATCAGGGATTCCACCCATGCCTATGGAGAAAGGCGGCGGTTTCACCGAAATGTGGTTGTGGCGGAGAGGCGCTTGACAAGGCGGACAGTCGGAACTAAAACACGGGAACCGTACCGTACGGTACATTGTTTTCGACCCAAAGACAGAGAGCGATCGCTTCATCATGGAGCCCTTCACCCCCCGCCAGAATGCCGTGCTGGAATGCGCGCTGCAGCTCTTGGTCGCAGGCGGCGAGCGGGCGTTGACCACCGCCGGGCTCGCCCGCGCGGCCAACTGTTCCAAGGAAAGCCTCTACAAGTGGTTCGGTGATCGTGACGGCTTGCTCGCCGCGATGATCACCTATCAGGCGAGCAAAGTCAGGACGCCGGGGCCGCGCGAGAGTATTCCGACGCTCGACGACTTCAGTCGAAGCCTCGTGGTGTTCGCCGAGGACCTGATGGGCGTGCTCGGCGGCGACGTGTCGCTGGCGCTCAATCGCCTCGCTATCGGCCAGGCCGATCGCGACGGTGCGCAGCTCGGCGCGCTGGTGCGCGAGCATGGTCGGTTGCCGATCGAGACCCGCGCCCGTGCCTTGCTCGAACTGGGGCGTCGGCACGGCTACCTCAAGTTTTCCGACACGCATGAGGCCTACGAGACGCTCTACGGCCTTATCGTGAGGGACAATCACGTCCGCATGCTGCTCGGCGAGTCGCCGGCGGACCTTTCCGAAGATCGGCCGCGACGGGCGCGGCTGGCCATCTCGCAGTTTTTCCGTCTCTTTGGGCACGGCGCCCAGGACATCGAGTAACCCGATTTCATCTGTGAAATGACGGCCGGCGGGGGTCGGCCGTTCCAAGAACGCCAGTGGCGAGGAAGGACAACAACATGCGTGTCTATTATGATCGTGATGCCGATCTCAACCTGATCAAGGGCAAGAAGGTCGTCGTCGTCGGCTACGGCTCCCAGGGCCGCGCCCATGCGCTGAACCTCAAGGATTCCGGCGCCAAGGAGATCGTCATCGGTCTGCGTCCGGGTTCGGCGACGGCCAAGAAGGTCGAGGCCGACGGCCTGAAGGTCATGTCGGTGGCCGAGGCCGCCAAGTGGGGCGACTTCCTGATGATCGCCACGCCGGACGAGCTGCAGGCCGACATCTATCGCGACGAGATCGCCCCGAACATCCGCGACGGCGCCGCCGTTGCCTTCGCCCACGGTCTCAACGTACACTTCGGCCTGATCGAGCCGAAGGCGACCCTCGACGTCGTCATGATCGCCCCGAAGGGCCCCGGCCACACGGTGCGCGGCGAGTACCAGAAGGGTGGCGGCGTGCCCTGCCTCGTTGCCGTGGCGCAGAACGCCTCGGGCAACGCCCTTGAGCTGGCTCTCTCCTACGCCTCGGGCGTTGGCGGCGGTCGTTCGGGCATCATCGAGACCACCTTCAAGGAAGAGTGCGAGACCGATCTGTTCGGCGAGCAGGTCGTCCTCTGCGGCGGTCTCGTCGAGCTGATCCGCAACGGCTTCGAGACGCTGGTGGAAGCCGGCTATGCGCCGGAGATGGCCTATTTCGAGTGCCTGCACGAAGTGAAGCTGATCGTCGACCTCATCTACGAGGGCGGCATCGCCAACATGAACTACTCGATCTCCAACACCGCCGAGTGGGGCGAGTACGTCTCAGGTCCGCGCATCATCACCTCGGAGACCAAGGCCGAGATGAAGCGCGTCCTGAACGACATTCAGTCGGGCAAGTTCACGTCCGAGTGGATGCAGGAGTACAAGGCCGGCGCCGCCCGCTTCAAGGGCATCCGCCGCAACAACGACAGCCACCAGATCGAGGCCGTCGGCGAGAAGCTGCGCGCCATGATGCCGTGGATTGCCAAGAACAAGCTGGTCGACAAGGCCCGCAACTGATCGCCTGAGGCAATCCACGCTTTATGCCTTGCGCCGGGCGGCAAGCCGCCCGGTCACGGGGTATTGCCTGGGAACAAGCTGGTCGACAAGGCCCGCAACTGATCGCCTGAGGCAATCCACGCTTTATGCCTTGCGCCGGGCGGCAAGCCGCCCGGTCGCGGGGTATTGCCTGGGAACAAGTTGGTCGACAAGGTTCGCAACTGATCTTGGAGTTGGCAACTCGTGGTCTGTTCCTTGCGTTGCTTGTCCTGATCGAGCGAACGCAAGGTTCGAGATAGCTTGGCGCGTTAGGTCTACGAGACGAAGCCGGAAATCCTCGAGGTTTCCGGCTTTTTCGTTTGTTCTTCGGGGAGGGCAACCTTCCGAAGCTCTCGTTATTTGCGACTGCTTGGCTCGGGAAGATATGCGTATTTCTGCAACTCTAATTTAGGGATGCAACCGAAAATAGATCTCTGAGTAAATATAGCTTAATTCGAATGTTCTCCCTGTTAATAACTCGGAAATGGAAATATTTCTATTCTTCGCCCAGGGGTAGCCAAGACTGCCTAGTTCCGGGACCGCGAAAAATGAAGATCCAAGGAAAGCTCTACACGATCGTTGCCGTTCTGGGTGTCATCGCCATTGGCGTTGCGCTGCTCGGCATCCGCCTCATGCAAGGCTACAACCAACAGGTCGATGCCTTCCAGCTCGCCTCGCAGCGCGCCTATGACGGCGAGCATCTCAACCGTCTGATCACGGCTGTCGTCATGGACTCACGCGGCATCTACGCCGCAACCGATGTCGAGAAGGCCAAGCCCTTTGCCAGCGGGATCGCCAAGAATCTCAAGGCGATCGACGAGTTGTTGGGTGAGTGGTCGTCCCGCGTCCCGGCCGATCGCAAGGCGGCGTTCGACGCCGTGGTGGCCAAGGCCAAGGAGTTCCAGACCTTCCGCACCGAGACGGCTCGTCTGGGTACCGAGGAGTCGCCGGCCGCCGCCAACGAGCAGGGCAACAACGACGCCAACCGCAGCAACCGCAAGCAGTTGCAGGCCGACGTCGACAAGCTGGTCGACCTGGACCGGCAGGATCTCGACGCGGTGCGCGCTTCGATCCACGACTACTATGTCGCCGGCCGTCAAACTCTGATCATCTTCGCCATCGTCGGCATCCTGGCCGGCATCGGCATCGCCTCCTGGATCGGAACGGCCAAGATCGCCGGCCCGCTCAAGCGCGTCAACGGTGCGCTCTCCGGCCTGACCCAGGGCAAGATGGACGTCGCCATTCCCGAGAAGATCGGTCGCGACGAGATCGGTCTTCTGTGGAGCACCGTCGGCACCTTCCGTGACACGCTGGTCGAGACCGAGCGCCTCAAGGCGGCTCAGGCGGATGCGGATGCACAGCGGCGCGCCGAGCAGAAGGCGCTTCTGGACCGGCTGGCCCGCGACTTCGAGACCGAGGTGGGCGAGGTGATCGCCGCCGTGACGCAGACGGCGCAATCGACGCTCAAGGCCGCCGAAGTAATGGTCGCCGATGCCGAGGACACGTCCGGTCGGTCGATGGCGGTCGCCAGCGCCTCCGAGCAGACCTCTGCCAATGTGCAGGCGGTGGCGGGCGCGTCGGAAGAGCTGTCGTCGTCGATCGCCGAGATCGGCCGGCAGATCGGCGAAGCGTCGACGTTGATTGGCGCCGCCGTCGAACAGGCTCGCCTGACCGACCATGACGTGCGGTCGCTGGCCGACAGCGCCTCCAAGGTCGGCACCATCGTCGCCATGATCCAGGCAATCGCCGAGCAGACCAACCTTCTGGCCCTCAACGCCACGATCGAGGCGGCGCGGGCCGGCGAGGCGGGACGCGGCTTCGCCGTCGTTGCCTCCGAAGTCAAGGCGCTGGCCAGCCAGACCGCCAAGGCGACGCAGGACATCGAGGCGCAGATGGGCACTATTCAGGGCGCCACGCAGCAGTCGGTGGAGAAGATTGCCGACATCTCCCGCCGCATCGCTGAGCTCGACCACATCACCTCGTCGATTTCCGGCGCCGCCACCCAGCAGAATTCCGCGACCGGCGAAATCGCCCGCAACATCTCCGAGGCGGCCGTCGGCGCCGCCGAGGTGGCACAGACCATCTCCGGTGTCCGGACCACGGCCGAAAAGAGCGGCGCCGCCTCGCGCGATCTCTTCGACCGCATGTCGCACCTCGCCCAGCAGTCGGCGGCACTGGAGCAGAAGGTCGCGGCGTTCGTCGGCACCATCCGCGCCGCCTGAGAGCCTGACTGGAAATTCTACTGGGATGCGGCATCTAGCTTAGTCTTCTGCGCTTCCGGTGCTCACGGACCTTTAAGTCCGCTTCGCTCCGGTTCTCGAAGTCGTCGCTACCTGCCGCATCCCAGCGAATTTCAGCTCAGGCTCTATGCGATCCCTGGACTGCTTTTATCCCCGCCGACCTCCGGCGGGGATTTTCTGTTTGACCGCTGAAGACGTCTTCCTGTGGTCGCCTTGAGGGCCTAGGGTTGGCCGACTCGCCAAAACGTGCGGCTTGCCGGGACCTAATATGCTCCACGACATAACCGATATCCGCCTTCGCCTCAGGCCCGGCACGTGGCCGATCGCCGACGACCTGCGTCCCCGGATCGACGCGCATTGGGCGTCCTGCGTGGCCGCCAACCCGCATCTGTGGAATGGCCGTGTGCTCGGCACCATCGCACCGGGCGAGCCAGGCGGCATCGCCATGGATGGCGGTGTGCTGACCGGAGAGGCGGTGGAAGGCGATTTCGCCGGCTTCCTTGCCTGGCGCGACTGGGGCTTTCCGGAGATCGGCATCCGCAATCTGTTCGGCTCGGCGCTGGTGCTGTCGTCGGATGGAGCGCTGATCCTCGGCAAGATGGGCGCGACGACGGCCAATGCCGGCAAGATCTATCCGCCGGGCGGCAGTCTGGAGCCGTCCGACGTCGACGCCGAGGGCAATGTCGGGGTGGTCGCCTCCATCGAGCGCGAGCTGCGCGAGGAGACCGGACTTGTTGCCTCGGCGGCGGTGATGGAGGGCATGATGGCGGCCTTCGATGGGCCGCGCGTCTCGATCGGGCGGGTGCTACGGTTTCCGCTGCCGGCCGACGAACTCGTTGCCGCCATCATGGCCGAGCTCGACCGGCAGGAGGAGCGCGAGCTGGAGCGGGTCATCGCCTTCCGCTCCGTTTCCGAGCTCGATCGTCCGGAGGTCACCACCTACAGCCGAGCCTTCGCCGCCCGGCTCCTGGCTTCGTGACATAAAGGAACCGCCCGCCTGGAGGTCACGGCGGGCGGGGGAGGGGCTGCGATCTGCCTGGGGTGGTGGCTTTTCCGGTCAGCCGCCGAAATACGGCGACTGGCAAGCGCGCAGGTTTCCGCGGTTGTCGACCCACGTGTTGTCATACGGGTTGTAGGAGCGGTAGCGCCCCGAGCACCAGGCCTGATGCTCGCTCGGCGCAGCCGCATAGACAGGGGCAGGCTGCCGATAGACGACGACCGGAGCCGGCCGATAGACCGGCGCTGGCCTGTAGACGACGGGCGGCTCGTAATACACGGGCGGGGCCGGTTCGTAGTAGACCGGTGGCGAGGGGGGCGAGGCCAGGGCGGCGCCCAAGATGGCGCCTCCGAGTAGGCCGATCGCGCCGGCCGCGGCGACGTCGCCGCCATCATAGCGGTGATGTCGATGGTAATAGCCATCCGCCATGGCCGGCAGTGCCAGCGAGGACAGGACGGCGGCGATGGCGACAGGGGCGGCAATCTTTGACAGCCTGGACATTTTTCGTCTCCACGCCCGGTCGTCGACGCTCGGCGCACCGGTGCATCCTTTCCGTTAGTCATAGCTGGTAATTTTGGTCGCATTTTGGAAGGGACGTGGTGAAATTCGGGTGATAACCGACGTGGACTAAAGCCGAAGTCACCACTATGGTGACCGGCACCGTGCGCCTCAGGAGAGAACCAAGTGGCTCGTCGATATGCGATTCTCGATGTTTTCACCGCGAAGGGATTGACGGGCAATCCGCTGGCGGTCGTGCTTGACAGCGCCGGTCTCGACAGCGCCGCCATGCTGGCGATCACCAAGGAATTCAATCTGTCCGAAACCGTGTTCGTGGAGCCGCCGTCGCGGCCCGGAACCTCGGCCAGGATTCGCATCTTCACGCCCGGCCGCGAACTGCCGTTTGCCGGCCACCCCACCGTCGGCACGGCCGTCCTGCTGGCCCACGAGCGCTTGCAGGGGATCGAGCGCGAAACCGACGCCATGGTGGTGCTGGAAGAGCAGGTGGGCGTCGTCCGCTGCGGCGTCACCATCTCGCCTGAGCGTTCGGGCCGCGCCGTGTTCGACCTGCCCAAGCTGCCCGAAGAGCGGCCGTTCCATGGCGACGTCGGTCTTGCCGCCTCGGCGCTGGGGTTGAGCCGTGGCGACATCGGCTTCGAAAATCATGTGCCCTGCGTCTTTGACGGCGGCGGTCCGGTGTTCGCCTTCCTGCCGCTGGCGGGGCTCGACGCCATGCGCCGCATCCGTGTCGACAAGTCGCTTTGGGCCGGCGCCTTCGGCTCTGCCGAACTCGATCTTTTCGTCTACACCCGCGAAGTCGTGACCAACGGCCACGACTTCCACGCCCGCATGTTCGCGCCACATCTCGGCATCGGCGAGGACCCGGCCACCGGTTCCGCCGCCGCCGCCTTCTCGGCGGTGGTCCGCCGCTTCGATCGGCCGGCCGACGGCGAGCACCAGCTGATCATCGAGCAGGGATTCGAGATGGGGCGGCCCAGTCGAATCGAGCTCGAGATCATCATCGAGAAGGGCAAACTCACCGGTGGTCGCATCGGCGGCGAGGCGGTGATCGTCGGGCGCGGCGAACTCTACGTCTGAGGCGAGATTACCGGATTCTTGGCGAACGCGGCGGCCCGAAAGGCGCCGCCGTTTGCTTTCGTGCGCCCGTCCAAGGTTTCACTCGCCAGATTCCATGTGGAGAACAATCCCGTCTAAGGCTCTGAAACAAAATGATTTTCATTTTTTTCGCCTAACTGACCGAAAAGAGCTTGCGCCCAATCTCTGCCATGGTTATAAGCCCGCCATCGCCTCTGGACGACACCAACGTCCGGCGAGAAAAGTGGGCGCGTAGCTCAGTTGGTAGAGCAGCTGACTCTTAATCAGCGGGTCTACGGTTCGATCCCGTACGCGCCCACCACTTTTCTCTTGAGGCCTGAAAATTCCAAACAGCATGATGCGCGGTTGGCTCGCCAATCGGCTTGTCGTTGCGTCTCGCATGGACGTCACGGCGCTAGCAGAATGGCGCCGGGCGCTCATTGCATGTAGCTCTGGTTTCGTCCGTTCTTCTTGGCGACGTACATGGAATCGTCGGCTCTCTGGATGAGGTCCACGGCCATGTCCTTGGACGACAGGACCGATATGCCGACGCTGATCGTGGCGCTCTTGTCGAGTTGGTCGATCCTGTTGCTTTCGGCGGCGACGCGAATCCGCTCGGCAATCGACCGCGCCTCCAGCCTGTCGGTCTCGACGAGGATGACGGCGAACTCCTCGCCGCCGTAGCGGCAGGCGGCGTCCGTCGCCCTCAGCCCGTTCTTCAGAACGGTTGCCACGGCCCGCAACACCTCGTCGCCGACAACGTGCCCGTAGCGGTCGTTGACCTCCTTGAAGTGGTCGATGTCGATGAACAGGAGCGAGAGGGGGCGGTCGTATCGTTGGGCGCGCTGGATCTCCAGATCGAGTCGCTCGTCGAAGGCCCGTCGGTTCAACAGTCCTGTCAGCGGGTCCGAGTTCACCAGACGCTCAAGCTCCCTCGTTCTCTGAGCGACAAGCTGTTCCAGCGTCGTGGTCGTTTCCTTCATCGCCGTGATATCGGTGTCGGCCCCGATGAGGCCGACGAACCTGTCCTCGTCGAGCCGCGGCATGACCTTTTCGAGGACCCACTTCAGATGGCCATCCTTGGCGAGGATCCGGTACTCGATCAGGCCGGCATCGTGCTTGCGCAGCCTTTCATCCAGAAAGGCCCGGTAGCTCTCGCGGTCGTCGGGATGCAGGAACTGGACCCAGTCCGCAGCCTTCATGTCGGCTTCGGCAAGCCCCATGAACTCGGTCCACTCCCGGTTGACGAACTCCCGGGCGCCGGAAATGCCGGCAAACCACAACATGGTGGGCGCCTGCTCGGCCAACTGGCGGAAACGGCGCTCGGATTCATTCAGCGCCGCGATCAGAATCTCCTGCACGGATAGTGCGGACGCGTTCTCGTCGGCGCGTTCGGGCAGGGCGTGGACCATCCTGTGGTCGAGCTTCAGGATATGGCCGACGAGCCAGTTGACGAGAAAGTTGAGAATCTCGTTTACCGCCTCTGCCTGCTCGAGATCGGCTTTCGCCGCGATCTCCTGTACACGGTTGTAGAAAGAGCGGTGCGCACAGATGTGCTGGTGTCGCTTTGACTCGCCGAGCGACGAACGGCACATCAGCTTCTCTTCATCGCAGAAGTGCGTGTTCGCATAGTCTATCAGTTCGGCCAGCAGAGCCTGGACTTCCGGCAGGGACCCCTGGCCCGAAACCGCATCGGCGATGTTGTTCGTCAGCTCGAACAGCCGCTTGTGCTGGCTGTCGATCTGAACGTTTCCGGTCTCCAGATGCGTGTTCCAGTAAAAGAGCGCCATGCGTCACTTTCCGGCCTACGTGCCCTCGGTTGTCATCCATTGCCATATATCACGAGGAAGATGGACGCTTTCCATTTAGCCTTTAGGCGCTTTCGGGCCAGAGGCGAGCGATCAGCTTGCTCGCCTCGCGCAGCCACAGCACCGAGCTTGCAACGGCAGTGCAAAGCAACCAGTCGGTTGCCTTGAGGCCGGTTGTCGAAAAGGCCTGTTGCAGGAACGGGACGTAGATGACGGCGGCGTGGAGAATGAGCGAAAGGCCGACGGCCGCCCAGAGCCAGCGGTTTGCGAACAGCCCCCGGAAAGCGCTCGCGTGGTCGGAGCGGGCATTGAAGACGTTGAAGAGCTGGAACAGCGTCAGCGTCGTGAAGGCCATGGTCTGGGCATAGCCGATGGTGCCGCTGCCTTCGATGAAGCCGCCGGGCAGAGAGGCATCGAGCACCGCGAGCGTGCCCACGGCCATCACCACGCCGATCAACAGGATGCCCGCCCACATGGTCGACGTTATGACGCGCTCCCCTCGTGGGCGCGGCGGCTGGTGCATGACGCGGGCATCGGCCGGGTCGACGCCCAGCGCCAGCGCCGGTGCGCCATCGGTGACGAGGTTGATCCAGAGGATCTGGGTGGCCAGGAGCGGCAGCACGAAGCCGTCGCCGCCAGCCGCCGTCAGGCCCATCGCGTCGGCCAACAGGACGCCGAAGAACATCGTCATGACCTCGCCGATGTTCGACGACAGGAGGTAACGCAGGAACTTGCGGATGTTGGCGTAGATGGCGCGCCCTTCCTCGACCGCCGCGACGATGGAGGCGAAGTTGTCGTCGGCGAGCACGACATCGGCCGACTGCTTGGAGACGTCGGTTCCCGTGATGCCCATGGCGATGCCGATGTCGGCTGACTTGAGGGCCGGGGCGTCGTTCACGCCATCGCCCGTCATGGCGACCGTGTTGCGGTGGCGTTGCAAGGCCCTGACGATGCGCAGCTTGTGCTCGGGGCTGACGCGCGCGAACACCGACACGTCCCGCACGGCTTGGTCGAGCGCATCCTCGGACATCGCCTCCAGCTCGGCGCCGGTGATGGCGCGGCCATCGGACAGGCCAAGCTCGGCGGCGATGACGGAGGCGGTGGCGGGGTGGTCGCCGGTGATCATGATCGGGCGGATGCCGGCGGCCTTGGCCAGGCCGATGGCGGTTCTGGCCTCGTCGCGCGGCGGGTCGATCATGCCGACGAGGCCGAGGAAGACGAGGTCGCGCTCGATGTCGTCGTCGAAGGCGTCCGTCGGCGCGTCGTCCTGGTCAAGCGTCCGGAAGGCAAGGGCGAGCGTTCTGAGCGCCTCGCCCGCAAGTTTGTCGTTGAGGGCGGCGATTTCCTCGCGCCGGGCTTTCGACAGCGCTCGCGCCTCCCCGCCCACCAGTTCGTGCGAGCAACGTTCGAGCAACACGTCCGGCGCGCCCTTGGTGAGTATCCTGAGCCGCCCCGGCTTGTTGCTGTCGGTGTGGACCGTGCTCATCAGCTTGCGTTGGGAGGAGAAGGGCACCTCGCCGACCCGGTCGAAGCGGGCGTCGAGGCTCGCCTGTTCGAGGCTGGCCTTGCGAGCGGCGACGATCAACGCGCCCTCGGTGGGGTCGCCCTGGATCGACCAACGGCCGTCCCTTTCCACCAGAACGGCGTTATTGGCGCGGTCGGCGACGGTGAGGGCACGCAGTGTTTCGGTGAGATGGTCTCCGCCGAGGGCGTCGCCACTCTCGCCGATGAGCTCTCCGTCGGGAGCATACCCGGTGCCGCTGAACGTCGCCCGCCCGCTGGCGGTGGCGACCACGCGTACCGTCATCTCGTTTCGCGTGAGGGTGCCGGTCTTGTCGGAGGCGACGACGTCGGCCGAGCCCAGCGTCTCGACGGCGGCGAGGTGGCGGACGATGGCATTGCGTTTGGCCATCCTCTGGACGCCGATGGAGAGAACCGCCGTCACGATGGCCGGCAGGCCCTCGGGAATGGCGGCCACAGCCAACGCCACGCCGAGGATCAGCACGTCGAAGATCGCCGACAGGCCATGCACGTCCTCGACCAGCAGAATGGTCGCTATCATCACGACGGCAATCGCCACGACGACGACGCCCAGAAGACGGCCGACCGTGTCGAGCTCCCGTTGCAGCGGTGTGGTTTCCTCCGCCGCGCCCTTCAGCATGCTGGCGATACGCCCGATCTCCGTACGCATGCCGGTCGCCACCACGACGGCGCGTCCCCGCCCGTAGGTCGCCGCCGTGCCCGAGAAGATCATGTTGGCGCGGTCGCCGAGCGGCACGTTCGAAGGTATCGGCGCCACCGCTTTGGCCACCGGCAGACTCTCGCCGGTGAGCGCTGCCTCCGCCATCTGAAGCGAGATGGCCTCGATCAGTCGCGCGTCGGCCGGAACGGTGTCGCCTTCCTCGACGAGGACGATGTCGCCGGGGACGATCTCGGTCGCCAGGATGCTTTGGCGCGTGCCGTCACGCAGGACGTTGGCGTGCGCGGCCGACATCTCTTGCAAGGCGGCGACGGCCCGCTCGGCGCGGGCCTCCTGGAGGTAACCCATGACCGCGTTGAGAATGACGATGGCGAAGATGGCCATGGCCTCGAAGGGCAGGGCGGAGTCGCGCTCCACGAACCAGAGCCCGGCCGAAACCAGCGCAGCCACCAGCAGCAGGGCCACCAGGACGTTGGCGAACTGTGCGAGAAACTTCTTCCAGGCCGGCGTCGGGCTTTCCTCAGCGAGCGCGTTGGGACCGAACTCGGCGAGCCGCTTTCGGGCCTCCGCCTGTGTCAGGCCAGCCCGCATGTCGGTTCCGAACGAGGCGATGACTTCGTCGACCGTCTGCTTGTGAGGAGCCGCCGCTTCGGTTGGTGATATCGTGCCGTCCATTCCAAGGTTCCGATCTGTGCTGCGACGCATCCCTCTCGCGGGACGTGGCTCTGCAACCTTAACGGATATGGACGGCAAAAGTTGCGGTTTCCAGGGGTGTCAGGAGAAGCACGCTGCCTCGCCAACGAAAGCCCCCCGCGCCATCGGCGGGAGGGCGGTCACTTCGTTATCCAGGACAGCGTCGAACGTTGCGAACGCTCAGGCGGCCTTCAGATCGCGGATGAAGGCCTCGACCTCGCGACGCAGCGTCGCCGAGTTGCCGTTCATGGCATCCGATAGCGCCATCAAGTTGCGTGGCGGCCGACCGATCCCGCCGGCCGCCTTGCATTTGTCAGCCCCGGTCGGGCTCCACGGTGGCGAAGACGCGGGTTGATCCGTCCTTGCCGATCAGCAACACGTCGAACGGCTCGGCGTCGGCATCCGAACCCATGCCGGGAGAGCCGAGCGGCATGCCGGGTGCGGCGAGGCCGACGGCGTCCGGTTTCTCGGCAAGAAGCCGGTCGACCAGGGTTGCCGGGACATGGCCTTCGATGGCGTAGCCACCGACCACTGCGGTATGGCAGGAGATGGCGTCTTCGGGGATGCCGAGCTCCGTCTTGCGGGTGGAGATGGCGTCGTAGTCGAGTTCTGTGGCGGTCACCGTGTAGCCAGCCTTTTGCATGTGGTCGATCCACTCGTGGCAGCACATGCAGCCTTCATTGAGAACGACGTCGACCTTCTGTCCGGCGGCACCGGCAAGCGAGGTGGAGGCGATGAGGGCGAGAAGGGCAAGGACTTGAGATTTCATGGTGTTTGCCTGTGATAATGTCCGTCCAGACGCGACGCTCCAGAGGCGTTAGGCGCTGGCGGAACCGATCGAAGATGTTGGATGGAGGCTGCCGCTCAGGCGCGCGGCGGTTCCAGAAGCGGTGGCGGGGCCCGTCCCGTGAGGTCGATGGCGACCAGTGGTGTTTCGCGGGCACGGTCCGCTACGAAGGCAATGGCCGGCTCGTTCGGCAACAGCGCGGGAGCGGCCATGAAACAGCCGGCATCGGTGCAGTCACCGGCAAGGCTCGCTTTCTCGATGGGCTTCCCGGACGTCGTTTCGCAGCACTTATGGGCAGAGCTCGTCGCCGCCATCATGGCAACGTGACCCACGGCAGCCGGGATCGCCGCGCTCTGGCCGGCCAGAAGACCAAGCAGGGCAGCGAAAGCGATAACGAAGCGAAGGCGGCCGACGAGAAAGCGCATGACGCCAGTTTCACATCGATCCTGAGCCAACCACAAGCGTTGTTTTGCTGATGACAAACCGTCCCATTTACGGGTCGGCTGGAAACTCGACCAGCTCCCCTATGGAGGGCTGCGAGTGGTTCTCCGCCAGTTCCGAGGCGTGGGACGTGACCAACTCGACAAGTTTTTCCTGGAACGGTTTGGAGATGGTCTGGCGAATGAAGAGAATGCGATAGATCGTCGGCGCCACGAGCAGATTCATCAGCCAGTCTGGCGTCGGAGCCGGTTCACCGCGGGCGATGGCCCGCCGACACAGAACGTCGAGATTGGCATAGGCATATCCTGCCGTCTTTCGAGCCAGAACGACGTTGGCGACGCGCTCTTCCAGGAGAACCAGCCCCGGTCCGGACGAGACGTCGTCGATGAACTGCTCCAGCCACAGTGACAGGTCCGATTTGAACGTTCCCGTATCCGGAACCGCCGGATCTGCCAGGAAGCGCTGCTCGGCAACGGCCGCCAGGAGATCGGTAAGGTTGCCCCACCGGCGATAGATTGTGGATGGTGGCAAATTTGCCCTTCCGGCGATCTGCGCGATGGTGATTTCCTTGTCGGGGTTTTCAGCCTTCAACGCGTTGACGGCAGCATGAACGGCCTTCTGTATCCGTTCGCTACGCCCGCCGGGCCTGATGAGGACGCGTTCCGCCATTTAACAATCCGTTAATCGTACTAATGCTACTCGAGTTGCATTAGAGATGAGCCTCATCGTCTTGCTTTTCCTCGGCCTCATGGGCCGGGGCGGGTTCCGAAGTTCCAAACAATATGCGATTCCCGTTGCTCTCTGCCACGTTTCGGCCTGGAAACTCGCGCGACGCGCTCTCCAGAAGCCGGCTGATGATTGTTTGCGCCTTGTTTGTCGGCGTCTATTTGACAATCTGCGGCAAGCTCGCGCTCATCGGGATGCGGGCCTCTCCCGAAGAGGAAGTGTCCACGCTCGATCGGACCGTCGCCCGGCCGGATATCGTCGACCGGAACGGGGTGATACTTGCGACCGATCTTCCGGTGCTCTCGCTGTTTGCCGAGCCGAGAAAGGTGGTCGACGCCGATGAAGCCTCGGAGGCCTTGGCGGGGGTTCTGGGCAATATGACGAGGGAGGAAATCTACAAACGGCTGAAGAGCAGGGCGTCGTTCGTATGGCTGAAACGCGGCCTTACTCCAGATCAGGCCAACGAGATCAAGCGGCTCGGCATTCCGGCGATCGGCTTTCGCGGCGAAGTGAGGCGCTTTTATCCGCAGGGCAGGGAAACCTCTCATGTCATTGGACTGACCGATATCGACAACGGCGGGATTTCCGGCTTTGAGAGGTGGCTCGATCAGTCCAGTTTCGGCGTGCTCCGCAAGTCCGGCCTGATGAATGGAGCTCAGATCAAAGCCAGCCAGCTGACGATCGATGCTCGGGTGCAGCATGCTGTGCACGAGGTGCTCGATAAAGCCATGGAGCAATACCATCCGGCCGCCGCTGGTGCTGTCATCCTGAATGCCAAGACGGGCGAAGTGATCTCGCTCGTTTCCTTGCCCGACTTCGATCCCGCCACTCCGTCCGAGGCCGCCGAGAAGGACCGGCTTAATCGGGTTTCCGGTGGTGTGTTCGAAATGGGCTCTACCATCAAGACCTTCACCACGGCCATGGCGCTGGAGTTGGGCAATGCCGAGCTCACGACGATTTACGATGCCAGTCATCCCCTGGTTATCGGCTCGCAGGTCATCCACGACTCGCACAGCAAGGGAAAGCCGCTGTCCTTGGTCGACGTGTTCCTGCAGTCCTCGAACATCGGTTCGGCCCGCGAGGCCATTGCCGTCGGCATGGAGAACCACAAGGCGTTTCTCGAGCGAGCCGGCCTTCTCAGCAAGGTGGCCATCGAGCTGCCGGAGGTCGCCACGCCGGTTTCGCCGCGCGTCTGGCGGCAGGTCAACTCGCTGACCAGCGCCTTCGGGCATGGGTTCGCCACGACGCCGCTGCAGACGGCGGTGGGCATAGCAGCCATCATGAACCATGGCCGACTGGTGCCTCCGACCCTTCTGCCGCGCAGTGAAGAGGAGGCGCGCGCGCTCGCCGTTCAGATGGTCTCGGAAAAGACCAGCGACGACATGCGCTATCTCTTCCGTCTCAATGCCGTCAAAGGGTCGGGGCGCAAGGCGAATGTCGCCGGCTTCCGCGTGGGTGGAAAGACGGGGACGGCCGAAAAGGTCATCGACGGTCGCTACTCGCACAACAACAACTTCAACGCCTTCGCGGCAGCCTTCCCGATGGAGGACCCGACTTTCGTTCTTCTGGTCTTTATCGACGACCCACGGCCCGAATTTCCTGGGGCCGGCATTACGTCGGCTGCCAATGCGGTGCCTGTTGCCGCTGCCATCATCGAGAGATCTGCGCTTCTTCTCGACGTTCTGCCAGTCTTCGATGATCCAGAAGATACTGCCTTCGCTTTTCACGACTGAAGCCGGACGGCAGGCCCGTCCGTCTCGTCGCCGATCTTGTCGTGTCCAATCGTTGGCCCTCGATCCCCCTTTCCTTGTCGTGAGCTCCTGCTAGGTTCGTTCTGGACCACCGACCCGGAGAGCCCGATGCGCGTTGCCGTTTTCAGCACCAAACCCTATGACCGCACCTTCCTGAGCCGGGCCGCCGCCGGTTATGGCCACGACCTCACCTTCTTCGAGCCACGGCTCGACCGGACGACGGCGCGACTCGCCGAAGGGTTTCCGGCCGTCTGCGCCTTCGTCAACGATACGCTCGACGCCGAGGTGATCGACGCGCTGGCCGCCGGTGGCACCCGCATCGTCGCGCTCAGGGCGGCCGGCTTCAACAACGTCGCCCTCGAGGCGGCGGAGGAAAAGGGCGTCACGGTGCTGCGCGTGCCGGCCTATTCGCCGCATGCGGTGGCCGAGTTCTCGGTCGGTTTGCTGCTGGCGCTCGATCGGCGCATCCACAGGGCCTGGGCGCGCGTCCGTGAAAACAACTTCGCGCTTGAAGGTCTGCTCGGTCACGACTTGCACGGCCGCACCGTGGGCATCGTCGGCACTGGCCGCATCGGCGCGTTGGTGGCGCGCACCTACCGCCTCGGCTTCGGCTGCGAGGTGGTGGCTCACGACCGGTACGAGGTGGATGATCTCAAGGCGATCGGCGTCACCTATGTCGGGCGCGAGGAGCTGATGGAGCGCTCGGACATCATCAGCCTGCATTGCCCGCTGACGCCGGAGACCCATTACCTGATCGACGAGGCGGCGATCGCCCGCGCCAAGCATGGCTTTGTGTTGATCAACACGTCGCGCGGCGCTCTGATCAACGCCGAGGCGGTGATCGGCGGCCTGAAGAGTGGACGGATCGGCGGCGTCGCCCTCGACGTCTACGAGCAGGAGGCCGACCTGTTCTTCGAGGATCTCTCCAGCGAGATCATCCAGGACGACGTGTTCCAGCGCCTGCTGACCTTCCCCAACGTGCTGATCACCGGCCATCAGGCCTTCTTCACCGAGGAAGCACTGCTCGCCATCGCCAAGACGACGATGGGCAACATCGCCGACGAGGAAGCCGGCAAGGTGTCGCCCAATCGTGTGCTCAGCGAGAAGGTGGCCGGCAAGGGCTGAAAAATCAGCCGTTCGCCACGAGAATGTCGCGAGGGAGGCCGGACAGGATTTCCGGGCCGTCCTTCCTCAGGATGACGATCTCCTCGAGGCGGCAGCCGTAGCGGCCGGGCAGGTAGATGCCCGGCTCGATGGAGAACACCATGCCTTCCTCGAGCACGGTCTCGGAGGTGGAGGTGATGTAGGGCGGCTCGTGGCCGTCGATACCCATGCCGTGGCCGGTGCGGTGGGTGAAGAACTTGCCATAACCGGCTTCGGTGATCACCGTGCGGGCGGCGGCATCGACGTCGCGGGCGCGCACGCCGGGCTTGGCCGCGGCAAGCGCTGCCTCGACGGCCCGTTCGACGATGGCATGGATCTCGGCAAAACCTTCCGGCGGGCGACCGACGACGGCGACGCGGGTGATATCGCTCGGGAAGGCCGACTTGATGCCACCGATGTCGATCACCACCGCATCGCCCTCGACGATATGGCGATCGGAGGCGGTGTGGTGCGGGAAGGCGCCGTTATGGCCGCTGCCGACGATCCAGAAGCTCGGCGCCGCGCCCTCCTTGAGGAAGTGGCTGCGGATGATGGCGGCGAGCTCGTTCTCCGTCATGCCGGGCTTGAGGGCGGCAACCGCCGTTTCGATCGCACGGTCGGCGATGCCGGCGTTCATCTTCAGGAGATCGTATTCCCGCTCGTTCTTGCGCATGCGCAGGCCGCCAAGCGTGTCGGCGGTGAAGGTGCGGAGCACCCCGGCGGGCAGGGCATCGAGCACGAGCAGGGCAAAGTCGGCTCGCATGGTCTCGTCGAGGGCGACCCGGTCGGTGGCATTGGCGCCGATAGCGGCCAGCGCTTGGCAAAGCGCGACATGCGGCCCCACCTCGTCGGACCAGCGGTAGAAGTCGATGTCGGTGTTCTGGCGCACGTCGTCGGCGTTGAGGGCCGGCATCAGGAAGGCGGTGCCGCCCGGTGAGACCAGGAGCAGGCAGGGGCGCTCGTCGGAGGCAGGCGTGAAGCCGAGCAGCCATTGCATGTGCGAGCCCGGGGCAACGGCAACGAGGCCGGTTTCGGTCGCGACCATCCGCTCGCGCAGGGCGGCGAGGCGGGCTTGGGTCTCAGGGGTCATCAGGCGGTCCTTGGTGTTTGCCGGCGTCTGGCGGCTGGCTATCGGTCTACGAGTATAGACTTCCGGCGAGCATCGACCAACCGCATTGCCGCGTGGCTCCCTTGCGCGGCAGGCATTGGCCAAGGATAATCGCCGTCGATCAAAGGGGGCTCGGTGAGCGATCATTTCACCATATCCGACGCCGGAATCGGTGCGCTTCTTCTCGACGTTGCCGGCGACGGCGCGTTCGAGGAAGCGCGGCAGGCCCGACTTCTCGCGCTGGCCGAGAGCTTCGCGGCAGTCGACGGAATCGATGACGTCGTGCCCGGCATGAACAACCTGATGGTCGTCTTCGATCCGCTGGCGATCGGCGCCGAGGAGATCGGACGCCGCCTTGCCGACGGCTGGCGCAAATCGACCGCCACCATCGGGGAGGGGCGGTCGCACGAGATCGCGGTCTCCTATGGCGGAACGGATCTTGCGGCCTTCGCAGCCGGCCTCGACCTTTCCGTCGAAGACGTGGTGGAGCGCCACGCCGCCGCCGTCTATCGGGTGGCGGCGATCGGCGCCATGCCCGGCTTTCCCTATCTCTCCGGGCTCGATCCGTCGTTGGCGACGCCGCGCCGGGCGGTGCCGCGCCAGGGTGTGCCGAAAGGGGCGGTCATCGTTGGCGGCGGTCAGGCCGGCATCATGCCAATCACCGCGCCGTCGGGCTGGCACATTCTCGGCCATACCGACTTCGTTCTGTTCGATCCGCATCGTGCCGCACCGGCGACGCTGAGGCCGGGCGACACGGTGCGCTTCACCGTCGCGAGGGTGGAGCCTTGATCGAGATCCTGTCGTCGGGCGCGCTGAACACGGTGCAGGATCGCGGGCGACGCGGCCTCTTGTCGAGCGGCGTCTCCCGCTCCGGTGCCATGGACATTCAAGCGCTCGATGCGGCCAACGCGCTGCTCGGAAATGACGCGGATGCGGCGGCGATCGAGGTGGCCGCCTTTCCCTTCCGGCTGCGCTTCGCATCGGCGACAACGGTGGCCGTTACCGGCGCCGTCGCCGAAACGCGGCTATCCGGTCGCCGCCTGCCGCCTTGGTGGGCCATCGCGGTCAAAGAGGGGGACGAACTGACGATCGATCCGCCGACGGTCGGCGCCCGCGTCTATGTCGCCATCGGTGGCGGCGTCGATGTGCCTCTGCTGCTTGGGGCCAGGGCGACCGAGCTCAAGAGCGGTTATGGTGGCCATGAAGGCAGAGGGCTCAAGCGCGGCGATCGGTTGCCCGTGAGGCGGCGCGCTCCGGGAAAGCTGCCCGATGGCGGCGTCGGCGCGCCACCCCCGCCGGGACGGAGCGACGCCGACCGACCGTTGCGCGTGTTGCCAGCCGCCGAGTGGTCCGATTTCTCCGAGGGAGCCCATCAGCGCTTTCTGTCGGTGGGCTGGCGCGTCACCGCCGAAGCGGATCGCCAGGGATGCCGGCTCGACGGACCGGAACTCATGCGCGAGCGGCGGCGCGAGCTCCTGTCTCATGGCATCGTGCCGGGCACGGTACAGGTGCCACCGGCCGGCCGGCCGATCGTTCAGCTTGCCGAAGCCAATACTTGCGGTGGCTACCCCAAGATCGCGACGGTGATCGAGGCCGATCTCTGGCGGCTCGGGCAGGCGATGCCGGGCGACGAACTGCGTTTCGCGGTGGTTGGCAGGAACGAGGCGCTGGTGGCGCAGCGCGAGGTCGCCGATTGGCTTGGCCGGCTGCGACGGGCGGCGTCGCTCTATCGCGTCTCGTAGAGCGGCGTTCCCCAGCCGACGGCCTCTCCGTCCTCCATCAGGGGCGGGCCGAGCGTCAGGTCGGCGGCGGCGACCGCCGGCAACAACAGGCCGTTGGCCTCGACATAGGCAATCACCTCGCCCTTTCGTACCCGGTCGCCCTCGGCAAAGCGCGGCGCGGCCTCCAGCGGATGCCTGGGACGGAAACGACCGGGCGAGGGAGCGGCGACGAGGGGCGTCGGCGGTTCGATCGGAGCCGGCTCGGGCTTCTCCTCGGTGACAAAGCGCAATCTCAACCGTGCCGGGCCGACGCGGATGTTGGCGATGGCGATGCCCTTGTTATCGAGACGGCGGACGACGGCTTCGATCTCCTCGAAGGTCATGACGCATCGTCCGGAGCAATGCGGATGATCGGCGCGCCGCGTGTCACCAGCGCGCCGTTGTCGGCGAGAATGTGGGTGACGCGGCCGGCGCGGTCGGCCTCGATGGGGTTCAGCATCTTCATCGCTTCGAGCAGACCGACGGTCTGACCTTCCTCGACGCGGTCGCCGACTTCGACGAAGGGTGGGGCGTCCGGCGAGGAGGCTCGATAGAAGGTGCCGGTGAGACCGGCGACGATGGCGTGATCGCTGGGGGTGACAGCCTCCGGCATGGCGGTGGAGACGGGGCTGCTCGGCGCTTCCGACCGGACGCCGCCGTCGCCATCCTTGACGAGGCGGATGTGGATGTCCCCTTCCTCGAACTCGATCTCCCGCAGGCCGGAATCGTGGAGGAGCGAGACGAGGCGGTCGAGGAGCGCGCCGTTCATCAGGATTTGCTCACGAAGGGGGCGAGCGCGACGCTCTCGGTGGCGAGGCGTTCGGCGAGCAGTCGCGCCGTTGCCAATGCGGTCGGGCTGTCGCCATGGACGCAGATGGAATCGACCGAGGTCGGCAGCGCCTTGCCGTCTACCGAGACGATCTCGCCGGATGCCACCATGCGGCAGGCCCGCTCCACCGCTTCGGTGGGGTCGTGGACGAAGGCGCCGGGGCGGTCGCGTGGCATCAGGCTGCCGTCGTCCTGGTAGCCGCGATCGGCGAAGACTTCGGAGAAGGTGCGGAGGCCGGCGTCGCGGGCGGCCAGTTCCTGCTTGCCGTGGGCGATGGCGAGGCAGGCGAGCGAGGCGTCGACGCCCTTGATGGCCCTGACGCTGGCGGCGGCGATGTCGGCGTCGGCGACGGCGAGATTGGCGAGCGCTCCGTGCAGCTTCACATAGGCGATCGGGTGGCCTGCCAAGGCCGACAGAGCCGCCGCCGCTCCGATCTGATAGGCGACGAGGCGCTCGATCTCGCCGGCCGAATAGGGCAGCGCGCGCCGGCCGAAGCCCCAGAGGTCGGGAAAGCCGGGATGGGCGCCCACCGTGACGCCGCCCGCCTTGGCCAGGCGGAAGGTCTCGGCCATGATCTCGGGGTCGCCGGCGTGCAGGCCACAGGCAACGTTGGCCGACGTGACCACGCCGAGCAGCGCGGCGTCGTCCCCGATGCGATAGGCGCCGAAGCCCTCGCCGAGGTCGGCGTTGAGATCGACGGTGCGGGAGTGCGCGGCTGTCATCGCGGCTGGTTCCGGTTTCATCGGGCGAAGTATAGAGGCTCGGACGATGAACGGAAGGCTTCCTTCACGAAGCGACGAGAGCGACCGGAACGCCGTCGCTGGCTTTCGCGTTGGACAGCGGATAGGGTGCGCCCCGCAATCTGCCGGACCAGACCATGACGCACACGCCCGACCAGTCGATTCTCACCGAGGACGACAAGACCAAGATCGTCGTCACCGCTCTCCTGTGCATGTTCCTGGCCGCTCTCGACCAGACCATCGTCACCCCGGCGCTCCCGGTGATGGGCGCCTCGCTCGGCGGCGGCGAATGGGTGTCGTGGATCGTGTCGGCCTACTTCCTGACGGCGACGGCGGTGACGCCGCTCTATGGCAAGCTCGCCGATCTCAAGGGGCGGCGGCCGGTGCTCTACGCCGGCGTCGGCATCTTCGTGGCGGGATCGCTGATCTCGGCGATGGCGCCCACGATGGCGGTCCTGATCGTCGGCCGTGCGCTGCAAGGCCTTGGTGGTGGTGGCCTGATGGCGCTCGTCCAGACCATCATTGGCGACGTGGCGCCGCCGCGCGAGCGCGGAAAGTACATGGTGTACATTTCCGCCGTCTGGGCGACTTCCAGCATCGCCGGTCCGGTGCTCGGCGGCCTGCTCGCCGAGTATGTCCACTGGTCGGCGATTTTCTGGCTGAACCTGCCGCTCGGCATCGTGGCGGTCAGCCTGTCTCTGAAGCCGCTATCCCGCTTGCCGGACGTTCGCCGCGACCATCGGCTGGATATCCTCGGCGCGATGATGATCATGGCGGCGACGCTGCTGTTCCTTCTGCCGCTGACGCTCGGCGGGCACACCTATCCCTGGAGCTCGCCGCTCGTTCTCGGCATGCTGGCGCTATCGGCGGCATTCTTCGCGCTGTTCGCCTGGTACCAGTTCCAGCCCGAAGAGCCGCTGTTGCCGCCACGCATCTTCGGCGACCGGGTGATCGCGCTCACCTCGGCCACGTCCTTCCTGGCGGCGGCCGGCATGTTCGGCTTCTCGGTCTATTATCCGGTCTACCTGCAACTGATCGATGGTTTCGGCGCCTCGGCGGCCGGTCTGGCGTTGCTCGGCCCGATGCTCGGATCGGTGGCGGGCTCCAGCATCTCGGCGCGGATCCTGCGCAAGGGGAGGCGCTACAAGCGGCTGCCAATGATCGGCAGCGCTCTGTCGATGGTATCGCTGGCGGTAGTCGGCTTCGTTGCAGGCGACGTGTCCTTCTGGGTGATCGAGGCGCTGGCGGCGCTGACCGCCTTCGGCCAGGGGACGCTGTTCCCGGTCGGCACCGTCATGGTGCAGAATGCCGCCAATCCGCGCGATCTCGGCACGGCCACCGGCGCCTACACCTTCGTGCGGTCGCTGGGCTCCGTCGTCGCCATCGCCGTGCTGGGCGCCATCGTCGGCAGCGCCGGCATCGGCGATCATATCAGCGAGGGCGCGTTGGCGCCGGCGGCCCGGGAGGGTGCGGTGGCCGCCTTCAGGGCGCTGTTCTTCGCGGCCGCGGCGGCGCAACTGCTGTCGCTGGCGCTGTTGTCCCGCATCGAGGAACGACCGTTGCGCGGCCGTACGCCGCCGCCGGTGGAAGAGTAAGGTCTGGCTGGCCGCGCAGGCCGGTGAGGGAGGAGTTCGAATGATCCTGCATTGCGTGTTCATGAAGATGCCGGCCACCGCTTCGTCGGCCGACGTCTTAAAGCTCTATGGCGCCGTGGCGGCGCTGAAGTCGTTCATTCCCGGCATGGTCGACTTCAAGGCTGGCCCGAATGTCTCGCCGGAAGGCCTCGGCCATGGCTTCCAGCACGGCTTCGTCGTCACCTTCACCGACGAAGCGGCGCGCGATGCCTACCTCGTCCACCCCGAGCACGTGAAGGTCGGCGACAGGATCGTTGCGGCCGCCGAGGGCGGTCTGGAGGGGGTTCTCGTCTACGATTTCGAGGTCTGATGGCCGGTTTTTGGCGTAATCGTCGACTTTCATATCGATTCAGTCGCCAAGGCATTGTCGGCGGACGGCGTTGGCTGTAGGGCTTAGGAGTGTTGCGGACGATACTTTCGTCTGAGTGACTTTCCCTTTCGCCCACCACAGCAGGCCCATGTCCTTCACCGATCCGCTCGACCTTGCCGCCCGTCTGCCCGCGCCCGACCGCCTCGCGCTGTTCCTCGATGTCGACGGAACGCTGATCGGGCCCACCTACGCCGATCGCGAGCGTGGCATCGCCGCCGATCGCATCGCCCTGATCGACCGGCTTTACGACCTCCTGGGTGGCGCGCTCGCCATCGTCAGCGGCCGTTCGGTGGAAACGGTCGATCCGATGTTTGCTCCGCTGAAGCTGCCCGTCGCCGCGCTGCAAGGCGCCGACCGTCGCTTTGCCGACGGACGTCGATTCACGCCGGTGCAGACACCGGAAGAGCGCAAGGCGCTCGAAGAGATCGCCGAGGTGGTGGCCAAGACCTATCCCACCATGGACATCCAGTGGAAGATCGGCGCGCTGGCCATCGTCTACAACGAGGGCGACCCGCTCGCGCTTGAGGCGGCGGCTCTGGCGGAGCGCCATTCCGGCGGCCACGTGGGAGTGATCCCGGGGCGCGTGTCGGTCGACGTGGTGCCTCGGGGCGCCAACAAGGGCTCCGGCATCGCCTTCCTGATGGAGCACAAGCCGTTCAAGGGGCGGGTGCCGGTTCATGCGGGCGACGACGTTCCCGACGAGCCGGGTTTCTTCATGGCGCGCGATCTCGGCGGATTCGGCATCACCGTCGGCCGAAAGGTGGCGGGCGTCGACGACCGTCTGCCCGACCACGAGGCGACGTGGGACATGCTGGCCGCCTACGAGGCACGTTGGCTGGACGACGAGCGCGCCGCCGCGCAGTAGTCGGGGTCAGCCGAGGGCGATCCGCAGATAGGTCGTATCGTCGAAATAGTCGCGGCCCGGCATGAAGGGGCGCGACCCCATGACCCGTTCCACCATCAGCGGATCGGTCTCCCTGATGCGGGCGATCTCCGAGAGGCCCTCCGCGAGCGTCGCGGCCGGCGACAGGAAGCCGTCGGAGGCGAGAACGATCTCGCGGGCGTCTGCCGCTTCGAACACTTCGACGAAACGGTCGGGCACGAAGGTGCCGGCGAGGCCGCCATAGGCGAGGGGATCGTCGCTGTCGAGGTTGAGAAAGGCGTGCTGGGCAAGGACGAGCGGCCGGAAGGGCTGCTCCATCGTCGGCACCCTGAGTTCGGCATCGAGGCTGGTAAGCCCCAGCCGGAGGCGCGCCCGGATGACGGCGCAGCGGAACTCGTAGCCGATGCGGTCGATCTCCTTGCCGCCATGATAGTCCCGGTCGTCGATGCGGACGTGACAGTCGCCCACCCGCCAGATCTCGCCTCGTGCCCGCGACCAGACGGCCGCCACCGCCGATGGGCGCATGATCGTCTCATCCGGCCAGTCGCCGATCGCCCTGATGATGGCGGCCGTGGCGCGGTCGACGAAATCGCGGGCCGTCGCGTCCGACGCCAGTTCCCTGACCGCTTGCTCCACCGCCTCGGCGGCGACGATGCCGCCCGGCCGTCCGTCGATCGGACCTGAAGATGTGGCGCCGTCGATGACGGCGGCGAAGTCTTCGGTGACGACCAGGCGATCTTCCTTCTTCGCTTCCGACTCCTTGCCGGTGGCGCACAAGCTCTCGACCACCCGGAACGGGCGAGGCGTGGCGGTCATGGAAGTCTCCACGTTGCGGTCCCGAGCGGCCGCGATGGCCTCACTCGACGTGACCGGTGATCTTCGGCAGGTAGTCGCCGCCATGCTCGACCCAGAAGCTGTACATCGCCTCGGCCGAGGGCAGCATTCGCTTGTCGGTGCGGCGGACGACGTTCCAGGTTTTCATGAGCGGCAGGCCGACCACGTCCATGATGACGAGGCGACCGGCTTCGACCTCGGCCGCGATGGTGTGCGAGGAGATGAAGGAGATGCCGAGGCCGGCCATCACCGCCTGCTTGATGGTCTCGTTGGAGCCCATCTCGAACTCGCGGATATCGCGCCCGCCGTCGTGCTGGCTGATCAATTGGCCAAAGGAGTTGCGCGTGCCGGAGTTGACCTCGCGCACCAGGAAGGTCTCGCCCATCAGGGCTTCGATGGGGATGTTGCGCTCATGGGCCAGCGGATGATCCGGCGCGCAGATCATCACCTGCGGGTGCTTTCCGATGGTCTTGGCCTCGACCTCGAACTCGACCGGCGGCCGGCCCATCACCGCGAGGTCGACCTCGTAGTTCCGGAGGCGCTGGATGGTCTCGTCGCGGTTGCCGACGATGAAGTCGATATCGACCTTTGGCCGCTCCTTGCGGAAGGCGGCGAGCACGGTCGGCGCGAAGTAACGGGCGGTGGAGACGACGCCGACGGCAACCCGGCCCGATCCCGCCTCGCGCATCTCGGCGAGGGCGCCGGAGCACTCGTTGAGAAGCGCCTCGATGCGGTCGAGCGTGGTGGCGATTTCCCTGCCGGCCGATGTGGCGATGAAGCGGTCGCCGACGCGCTCGAGCAGCGGCATGCCGACGAGGTCTTCGAGAGCCTTCACCTGGGCGGTGATGGCCGGCGGCGTGACGTTCATGGCGGAGGAGGCGGCGGTGACAGTGCCGGTCTTGATGACCGCCGACAGGAATCGCAGCTGCTTCAAAGTCGTGTGGCGCATGCTCGGATTCCTGTCTCTCCATGTCCTGCTGCCGGTGTGCCCGGCGAGGGGCCCCGCTCCGGAATCACATTGGTCATCCGAAGCTTACCGCAAGCTATCTTCAGGCGCCATTTGCCGGGCGCCGTTTCGACCATTGTCGCGGGGAAAAGATGAAAGTCTCTCCTGTCCCCGGAGGTCGCCCCCTGGGTGCTCGTCAAAAGCGACGGCATCGTGACCGTGGAGCCACAATCGGCGGAGGACGGACAAGGTGGACGCTTGCCGTGGTTGACGGCCACCGATGCGGTCGGCAGAATCTGTCCGTCGCAACAGGAGCGTGGATGTCACGTCTGTCTGAATCCCGGTGAAGGCCCGCCCGGCATGGTGCCGGCAACGCGGGCCAATCCCAATGTCGCCCCGGAGGCTTCCAGCTTCCGGAACGCTTTGGTGCGCCCTAGGTCCAATCGACATTCAGGATTCACGACGCGGGTGATGTGTGATTCATGGATCTCCAGACTGTTCGATCTGGAGACCCAGCATGGCCAAGCG
>NZ_JAMDLI010000003.1 GCF_023721815.1 Pleomorphomonas sp. JP5 | reverse complement strand
GGAGACAGACAATGGCAGTAAAGGTCGCCATCAACGGCTTTGGTCGTATCGGTCGTAACGTTCTGCGCGCGATCGTCGAGTCCGGTCGCAAGGACATCGAGGTTGTCGGCATCAACGATCTCGGCCCGGTCGAGACCAACGCCCACCTGATCCGCTTCGACAGCGTTCATGGCCGCTTCCCGCACGAAGTGACCACCGGCGCCGACTGGATCGACGTCGGCACCGGCAAGATCAAGGTCACGGCCATCAAGGATCCGACCACGCTGCCGTGGAAGGAACTGGGCGTCGATGTCGCCATGGAATGCACGGGCATCTTCACGGCCAAGGAAAAGGCCTCGATGCACCTGACGGCCGGCGCCAAGCGCGTCCTGGTCTCGGCCCCGGCCGACGGCGCCGACCTGACGGTCGTCTACGGCGTCAACCATGACAAGATCACCAAGGACCACATCGTCCTGTCGAACGCCTCGTGCACGACGAACTGCCTGTCGCCGGTCGCCAAGGTGCTCAACGATGTCATCGGCATCGAGAAGGGCTTCATGACGACGATCCACAGCTACACGGGCGATCAGCCGACGCTCGACACGCTGCACAAGGATCTGTACCGCGCCCGCGCCGCCGCCCTTTCCATGATCCCGACCTCCACCGGCGCCGCCAAGGCCGTCGGCCTGGTGCTGCCGGAGCTCAAGGGCAAGCTCGATGGCGTCGCCATTCGCGTGCCGACCCCGAACGTGTCGGTCGTCGACCTGGTCTTCAACGCCAAGCGCGCCACCTCGGTCGCCGAGATCAACGAGGCCATCAAGGCCGCCGCGACCTCCGGTCCGCTGAAGGGCGTCCTCGGCTTCACCGACCAGCCGAACGTGTCGTCCGACTTCAACCATGACAGCCATTCGTCGATCTTCCACCTCGACCAGACCAAGGTCATGGATGGCAGCCTCGTCCGCATCCTGTCCTGGTACGACAACGAGTGGGGCTTCTCCAACCGCATGGCCGACACCGCCGTCGCCATCGCCAAGACCCTCTGAGCAGCCTCGTCCGCATCCTGTCCTGGTACGACAACGAGTGGGGCTTCTCCAACCGCATGGCCGACACCGCCGTCGCCATCGCCAAGACCCTCTGAGGTCGAGCAAACACGTTCGAGCCCGCTCTTCGGTCGGCCCCACGGGGCCGTCTCGAGGGGCGGGCTCGACCGCTCCATCCAGCGGCCGACCTGTGGTCCGGTTCCTCGTCGCGCAAGAGCGGCAGACACCACCGGCTCCCGGCGGCGCACGAACCTGGGACCAAAGCCATGAGCAGCTTCAAGACCATCGATGACGCCGACGTCGCCGGCAAACGCGCCCTCGTCCGCGTCGACCTGAACGTTCCGATGGAAAATGGCGTCGTCACCGACACCACCCGCATCGATCGTATCGTCCCGACCATTCTCGACCTCGCCAACAAGGGCGCCAAGGTCGTCCTGCTGGCCCACTTCGGCCGCCCGAAGGGCGAGCGCAAGCCCGAGGACAGCCTGAAGCCGATCGTCGCCCCGCTGGCCAAGGCCATCGGCAAGCCGGTCGCCTTCGCCGACGACTGCATCGGCGACGTGGCCGAGAAGGCCGTCGCCGCCCTGTCCAACGGCGATATCCTGCTGCTCGAGAACACCCGCTATTACAAGGGCGAAGAGAAGAACGACCCGGCGCTGGTCGACGCTCTCGCCAAGCTCGGCGACCTCTACGTCAACGACGCCTTCTCGGCCGCTCACCGCGCCCACGCCACCACCGAAGGCCTCGCCCACAAGCTGCCGGCCTATGCCGGTCGCACCATGCAGGCCGAACTGACCGCCCTCGGCGCCGCCCTCGGCACGCCGAAGCGTCCGGTGCTCGCCGTCGTCGGTGGCGCCAAGGTCTCCACCAAGATCGATCTGCTCGAGAACCTCGTCGCCAAGGTCGACATCCTGGTGATCGGTGGCGGCATGGCCAACACCTTCCTGGCCGCCCAAGGCGTCAACGTCGGCAAGTCGCTGTGCGAGCACGACCTCGCCGAGACCGCCAAGCGCATCCTGGCCAAGGCCAAGGAGACCAAGTGCGAGATCGTGCTGCCGGTCGACGCCGTCGTCGCCCGTGAGTTCAAGGCCGGCGCCGCCAACGAAGTGGTGGCCGTCTCCGCCGTTCCGGCCGACGCCATGATCCTCGACGCCGGTCCGAAGTCGATCGACGCCGTCAAGGCCGCCATCGACAAGGCCCAGACGCTGGTCTGGAACGGCCCGCTCGGCGCTTTCGAGATCGAGCCCTTCGACAAGGCCACCGTCGCCGCCGCCCAGTATGCCGCCGCCGCCACCAAGGCCGGCAAGCTCCTCACGGTCGCCGGTGGTGGCGACACCGTCTCGGCGCTCAACCATGCCGGCGCTGCCGAAGCCTTCACCTACATCTCGACGGCGGGCGGCGCCTTCCTCGAGTGGATGGAAGGCAAGGAGCTGCCGGGCGTCAAGGCGCTGGAAAGCTGAAGGCCTTTTTGAGTCCTCAGTCGCCGGCGGTGACATCCGTCACCTTGGCTTTCGCGCTCCGCGCGGGCGCCGCTTGGCGCCGGAAGCCGCTGGCGCGGCTTCGGGAGGCCTGTTCGGAACCAACTGGTTCCTGCCGAGCGTCTTTGTGATATGAAGCGCCCCGTGCCCCTTTCCGGGCACGGGGTTTTTTGTTGTCGGAGGTTCCCTTGCGCGCCCGCCTGTTCCTGATCACGCCCCGCGTCGTCGACGCCGCCGCCTTCGCGCCCAAGCTTGAGGCGGCGCTGGCGGCGGGCGATGTCGCTTCGCTGCTGATCGCCCCCGATGCCGCTACGGAAAACGACCTCCAGACCATTGCCGAGACGCTGGTGCCGATCGCCCAGAAGCACGACGTCGCCGCGCTCGTTCTCGGCAACAGCCGCGTCATGGGTCGTGCGCGCGCCGACGGCATCCACATCGAAGCCGGAGAAGAGGCCCTGAAGGAAGCGATCGAGGCGCTGCAACCGAAGTCCATCGTCGGCGCCGGCAACATCCGCGTTCGCCACGAGGCGATGGAGGCCGGCGAGGCGGGCGCCGACTACGTCTTCTTCGGCCTGCTCGACCTTGAGGAAGGCGAGGAAGCGCACCGCAAGACCATCGATCTCGGCGCATGGTGGGCCGAGCTGTTCGAGCCGCCCTGCGTGCTGCTGTCCGGTCGGTCGATGGAATCGGTCGAAGCCTGCGCCCGTACCGGCGCCGACTTCGTCGCCGTCCGCGCCGCCATCTGGGAGCACCCCGAAGGGCCGGCGGCGGCCATCGCCGAGGCCAACGCCATTCTCGACCGCGTCGCGCTCGAAGCGCCCGACGCCGAGTAGTCGCCGCAATGCCGGCCAACTTGGCCGGTAACGCTGCCGCACGTTTCCAGCCGAGCCGAGACTGCGATGCCGATGCCGCCTGAAATCCGCGCCGCCTGCCTAGCCGCCGCGTTCGGCCTTTCGGTTGCTGTCGCCCCGGTTTGCGCCGCTGAAACCGCGCCGACCCCACCGAAACCGCCGGTACCGGAAGCCACGACGGTTCCCGACCTGCTCGCCTCTCTGCCCGATAGCGACAAGATCGACTATGCCTTCGGCGCCTTCCAGCGCGGCTATTACCTCACCGCCTTCGAGATCGCCGTCGAGCGCGCCAAGCTTGGCGACGCCAAGGCGCAGAGCCTGATCGGCTATCTCTACGCCAACGGCCTCGGCCTGCCGAAGAAGCCCGAGGAAGCGATCATCTGGTACCAGCTCGCCGCCAGGAACGGCGATCCTCAGGCCCTCGTCGAGCTCGCCAACCTCGCCGCGCTCGGCATCGGCATGCCGGTCGACAAGAAGAAGGCCGCGACCTATCTCGAGGAGGCGCTCGGCAAGGGCGTGGTCGAGGCCAACTACTGGCTGGGCCTTCTCTGCATCGATCCCTCATCGGGCATTCTCGATTACGCTCGCGCCGCCGCCCTGTTCAGGGCCGCCGCCGACGAGGGTAACGTCGACGCCACCTACGCCCTTGCCGCCCTCTTCCGAGAGGGCCAGGGCGTGGTGAAGAACGAAGCGGAGGCCGCCCGCCTGATGGGCGAGGCGGCGCGCGCCGGCCATATCGCCGCCCAGGTCGAATACGCCATCATGATGTTCAACGGCACCGGCGTCGCCCGCGACCAGAAAACCGCCGCCGCCTGGTTCAAGGTGGCGGCCGAGGCTGGAAACCCTGTCGCCCAGAGCCGGCTTGCCCGCCTTTACGCCAGCGGTGAAGGCGTGCCGCGCGATCTGGACAAGGCCCGTCACTGGTACGGCTATGCCAAACAGGCGGGACTTGTCGACGACTGGCTTGAACAGCAACTGTCGGCGGAAGCGCAAAAGACCGCCGACAAGCCGCCTGCCCTGCCCGGCGTCGACGCCGGAAACTGAGGACGGGCGATCGTTGAAGCGGACGAATGCCCGTTGTATGCTCGCCCGCAGCAGAAGGAGATTGATGCGCAGAGACTTCAGTTGAACCCGCCAATGGCGGTTTTCGTAGCGCCCGAGTTGGCGCTGTCTTTGTTGCATTTTCTCCGGATACATCATGAACAACGAAAGTCTGACGATCCGCGCCTATGACGAGGCCACGGATCTCCACGCCCTATCGACCATCTGGTTCGAGGCCTCCCGCCTTGCGCACGCCTTCATCGGCGAAGAGCGATTGAGCAAGCAACGCGTCCTCATCGAGGAGAAGTACCTTCCCAACGCCGAGACCTGGGTGGCGTGTCTCCAAAGCACGCCTGTCGGCTTCATCAGCCTGCTCGACACTTTCGTCGGCGGGCTGTTCGTCGCCCCTGGTCGACAGGGAATGGGGATCGGGCGGGCGCTCATCGCTCACGCACTGGCTCTCAGGGGCGAGCTCGAACTGGAAGTCTACACCGACAACACGCAGGCTCTCCGCTTCTACGAGAGCCAGGGCTTCATCGAACAGTCCCGCCGAACCAGGGACGACGAGGGCCAGCCGTTCGATAACGCCCACATGCGCTTGACGCGCTGAAGACCAACAGGCCGGAAGCCGCCATCGGCGGCCTCCGGTGCCAAACGACGCCGAACGGAACCCCGCCGCCAACTGAGGCGAACAACGGACAAGCCCGAACCCGGCAATCGCTTTTAATCGAATGCCGGGTTAGGGCTTGCGCTCGGCGGCGGTTTGTGATGGCTACGCAGCCAACGTTTTTCCTGAAGGATCTCCCCAAAATGGCTCGTTCCGCCCTCCTCAACGTCATGGTCCAGGCCGTCCGCAAGGCCGGACGCGGTCTTGCCCGCGATTTCGGCGAGGTCGAGAACCTGCAGGTTTCGATGAAAGGCCCGGGCGATTTCGTCTCCGCCGCCGACAAGCGCTCGGAGCAGACGCTGTTCGAGGAGCTGAGGCGGGTTCGTCCGACCTATGGTTTCATGATGGAAGAGCGCGGCGAGGTGGCCGGCGAGGACGAGCAGCACCGCTGGGTGGTCGACCCGCTCGACGGCACGGCCAACTTCCTTCACTCGATTCCAATCTTCTCGATCTCGGTCGCGCTGGAGCGCAACGGCGTCCCAATCGCGGGCGTCGTCTTCAACCCGGCCACCGACGAGCTCTACACCGCCGAGCGCGGCGCCGGCGCCTTCGTCAACGACCGCCGCCTGCGCGTCTCCGCGCGCCGCGACATGCCCGATTGCGTGATCGGTACTGGCGTGCCCCATCTCGGCCGAGGCAATCACCCCCGCTATCTCAACGAGCTGCGCCAGGTGATGGCCAACTGCGCCGGCATTCGCCGCCTCGGTTCGGCCGCCCTCGACCTCTGCTATGTCGCTGCCGGCAAGCTGGACGGCTTCTGGGAAGACGACCTCAACCCGTGGGATACCTCGGCCGGCTGGCTGATGATCAAGGAGGCCGGCGGCTTCATCACCGACAAGGCCGGCAAGGACGACATGCACGCCTCCCGCACCCTGGTGGCCGGCAACGAGCAGATCCACGCCCAGCTTCTCGCCACGCTGAAGAAGGCCTGACGACCCATCATCCACGCTCCAGGCGGCTACCCCCTGAAAAATACGGGGGAAGCTGCCGTGCGCCTTGCTCTTTCCGCCGTAAATCGCGTTTACTGTGCGCCGCGATCAGATAGAGCAAGCGACGAGAGCCATGGCCAAAGACGCGTCCGGTATCAAGCTCACCAGTCCCCAGGTGTACCTCTGGCGGATGGCCGTGTTTCTGGTCATAGCCGCCTTCGTCGGCTTGCTGCTGTCGCGGCAGCTGAAGACCGCCTTCATGGCCAACCCCGGCCTCAACGGCCTGATCTTCTCGGTGGCCCTGGTCGGCATTCTGCTGATCTTCCGCCAGGTGATCCGCCTGTTCCCCGAAGTGCGCTGGGTCAATTCCTACCGCTATGGCGAGCCCGGCCTCGAAGTGCGCAAGCAGCCCGTGCTGCTCGCCCCCATGGCGACGTTGCTCGGCGACCGGCTGGGCCAGCGGGCGATTTCCGCCTCGGCCATGCGCTCGCTGCTCGAATCGATCGCCACCCGCCTTGACGAGGCGCGCGACATCTCGCGCTACATGACCGGCCTTCTGGTCTTCCTCGGCCTGCTCGGCACCTTCTACGGCCTGATCTCAACCGTGAACTCGGTCGGCGCCACCATCCAGGGCCTCGACGTTGGCTCCGGCACGGCGAGCGTCATCTTCGAAGACCTGAAGAGCGGCCTGCAGGCACCGCTCAGCGGCATGGGCACCGCCTTCTCGTCCTCGCTGTTCGGCCTCGCCGGCTCGCTGATCGTCGGCTTCCTCGACCTTCAGGCCGGACAGGCGCAGAACCGCTTCTATCTCGACCTCGAAGACTGGCTGTCCACCCAGGCCGAACTCGATTCGGCCGGCGACGTCGGCGCCAGCATTCGCGACGCCAAGAACCTCGACGATCTCAGAGGGGCGCTCGAACACCTCTCCAAGCAGATTCACGACGGCGGAGCAGGCGGGCGTTCCAGCCTGGCGATGGCCAATCTTGCCGAGGGCATTCAGGGCCTTGTTCAGCACATGCGCGCCGAGCAGCAACTGGTGCGCGCCTGGGCCGAAAGCCAGGGCGAGCAGCAGAAGGAAATCCGCCGCCTGCTCGAACTGCTGACCGGCGCCGTCGAGCGGTCGGAACGCGGCTGAACGGAGTTCTTCCATGGCCCTCGGACGCCGCAGGTTCTCAACCCAGCAGGACTACTGGCCGGCTTTCGTCGACATGCTCACCACGCTGGTGCTGTCGATCATCTTCCTGCTGTCGGTCTTCTCGCTGGCCCAGTTCTTCCTGAGCCAGCAGATCACCGACAAGGACACCGTGCTCGGACGCCTCAACGCCCAGATCGCCGAGTTGACCGAACTGCTCGCCATGGAACGCGCCTCCAATCGCGACCTGCAGGACAACGTTTCGCTGCTCGAATCCAACCTCAAGGACGCGCTGGCCGCCCGCGACAGCCTCCAGGGCCTGATCGCCAACCAGTCGGGCGCCGCCGATGCCGCCGACAGCAAGGTGCAGGCGCTATCCTCGCAGCTTTCCGACGAGAAGCGCGTCAGCCAGAGGGCGCTGGCGCAGGTCGAGCTGCTCAACCAGCAGATCGCCGCCCTCCGCCGCCAGATCGCCGCGCTCGAGGATGCCCTCGACGCCTCCGAATCGCGCGACAGGGAGAGTTCGGCCAAGATCGCCGACCTCGGCCGCCGCCTCAACGTGGCGTTGGCCCAGCGGGTGCAGGAACTGGCCCGTTATCGGTCCGACTTCTTCGGTCGCCTCAGGGAAATCCTGTCGCAGCGCTCCGACATCCGCGTGGTCGGCGACCGTTTCGTCTTCCAGTCGGAAGTGCTGTTCGATTCCGGCAACGACGAGATCAACCCCGCCGGCCAGGGCGAGCTCGACAAGCTGGCCGAGGCGGTGCTGCAGCTCGAAGGACAGATCCCGCCTGAGATCGCCTGGGTGCTACGCGTCGACGGCCACACCGACGCCCGGCCGCTCTCGGGCACAGGTCGCTTCCGCGACAACTGGGAGCTTTCCTCCGCCCGCGCCATATCCGTGGTCAAGTATCTGATCAGCAAGGGCATCTCGCCGAACCACCTGGTGGCCGCCGGCTTTGGCGAATTCCAGCCGCTCGAGGAAGGCAACAGCGAGGAAGCCAACGCCAAGAACCGGCGCATCGAGCTGAAGCTGACCGAGCGCTGACGGCAGGCCGTAACAGTCGTTCACAATTTTTGACCCTTGTCCGTTCACCGGGCGTTTATCATCCGGCTCACAGAAATGGACGAGGCGCCGTTCGTGCGCCCTCGTGCATCGGGCCCGAAAGCGATGATGGGCTTTCGGAAGACCCGAGGCGGCAACAAGAGACGAGATCGGCGCCGCGCGTCCTTCGGACCGCTTGGCGACCAAGGGGAAAGCGCGGACAAACGACATGGCACGCAGATTTTTCGGAACCGACGGCATCCGCGGCACGGCGAACACCTGGCCCATCACCCCTGAGATCGCCCTCAAGGTCGGCATGGCCGCCGGCCTCGCCTTTCATCGCGGCGATCACCGCCATCGCGTCGTCATCGGCAAGGACACCCGCCTCTCCGGCTACATGATCGAACCGGCGCTGACCGCCGGCTTCACCGCCGTCGGCGTCGATGTGTTCCTGACCGGCCCGGTGCCGACACCGGCCGTCGCCATGCTGACACGCAGCCTCAGGGCCGACCTCGGCGTGATGATCTCCGCCTCGCACAATCCCTTCGCCGACAACGGAATCAAGCTGTTCGGCCCCGACGGCTACAAGCTCAGCGACGAGGTGGAGCTGGCCATCGAGGACATGCTTGAGAGCGACTTCACCGGCCGCCTCGCCGCCCCCGCCGATCTCGGCCGCGCCAAGCGAGTCGACGGCGAGCGCGCCCGCTACGTCGAATCCGCCAAGCGCACCCTCTCGCGCCACATCTCCTTCGAGGGCCTGCGCGTGGTGGTCGACTGCGCCAACGGCGCCGCCTACAAGGTCGCCCCGGAAGTGCTGTGGGAATTGGGCGCCGAGGTCGTGGCGCTCGGCGTCGATCCCGACGGCCTCAACATCAACCGCGATTGCGGCTCGACCAGCCTCGCCGCCATCACCGAGAAGGTGCGCGAGGTCAGGGCAGACATCGGCATCGCGCTCGATGGCGACGCCGACCGCGTCATCATCATCGACGAGAAGGGCCAGGTGGTCGATGGCGACCAGCTGATGGCCGTCGTCGCCGCCTCGTTCAAGGACGACGGGCGCCTTGCCCGCCCGGGCATCGTCGCCACCGTAATGTCCAACCTTGGCCTCGAGCGCTATCTCCAGAGCATCGGCCTCGAGCTCGTCCGCACCAAGGTCGGCGACCGCTACGTCGTCGAGGCGATGCGCGCCGGCGGCTACAACGTCGGCGGCGAGCAGTCCGGTCATATCGTGCTCTCCGACTATGCCACCACCGGCGACGGTCTGGTCGCCGCGCTGCAGGTGCTGGCCGTCGTCAAGGCCTCCGGCAAACCGGTGAGCGAGGTCTGCCACCGCTTCGATCCGGTGCCGCAGCTCCTCAGGAACGTTCGTTTCAAGGGCGGCAAGCCGCTGGAAGACGAGGCCGTCAAGGCGGCGATCATCGCCGCCGAGGGCCGGCTCGGCGCTGGCGGCCGCATCCTGGTCCGAGCCTCCGGCACCGAGCCTCTGATCCGCGTCATGGGCGAAGGCGACAACGCAGACCTTGTCGCGGCGGCGGTCGGCGACATCGTCGACGCCATCGGCAACGTCGCCGCCTGACGATCTCCTATCTCGACACCTTGAGAAACGCCCCGGCCGCACGACGCGACCGGGGCGTTTTCGTCGGCTTCAGCCCACCGACAGATCTTTTTCATCGATCATCAAGGTTAAGCAACGTAGTTAAGTCGGGATTAACCGCCTTGCCCTAAAAATCCTTCTCAAAGCGATGATGAACGGCGGTCCACCGCCTTGCGATCATGCTTCAGCGGAAGGATCGTCCCATGCGCAGTCTCACAATCAACCTTTCACTGGCCGTGGCTGCGACGTTCGGCCTCGCAGCCTTCTCCAACACCGTCCGAGCGGCCGACATGCCGGTGGAATATCCGCCGATCATCGAAGCGCCCGAGCCGCTGCCGCTGGCCGCCGTCGGCGGCTGGTATCTCCGTGGCGATATCGGCTACAAGCTCTACCAGAAGCCCAAGGGCTCGATCGGCAACCGCCAATGGGGCGGCTACGACGGCGGCGGCGGTACGGTGGACACCTGGCCGTACACCGTCGGCAACCACGATCAGATGATCAACGAGAAGATGCTCGGCGCGTTGGATATCGGCGTCGGCGCCGGCTACAAGTTCAACGACTACCTCCGGGCAGACGTGGTGTTCGACTACGAGACGCCAGCCAAGTTCAAGGGTTCGATCTGGTGTCAGGACGCAGGCACCTGTTCGACCGGCGCCTACATCGGCAGCGAGCGCGTCAAGATCGAAGCCTACAGCGCGCTTGCCAACGTCTATGCCGATCTCGGCAACTTCCACGGCGTGATCCCCTACATCGGCGGCGGCATCGGCGCGTCCTATCTGCGGACCAGCGACGTTCAGAGCGCGGCCAAGGGGCTCGACGGCAAAAGCCCGAAGGGCGACGGCAAGTGGAACGTTGCCTGGGCTCTGATGGCCGGCGTGGAATATCCGATCAGCGACCGCCTCAGCCTCGACCTCGGCTATCGCTACCTGAACCTCGGCGACGCCCAGACCGCCTCGGTCACGGATGCACAAGGGGTTTCGTCTCGCATGAAGTATGACGACATCACGGCCCACGAGGTGCGCGTCGGTCTGCGCTACTATCTCAACTGAACCCAGACGAACGGGTTTTCGGCAAGCGGCGGGAGTCATGTCCCGCCGTTTGTCTTTTTGGCAACACCTTTGATCGAGCCGCAAAGGCCGGCTTGACGGCGCACAGCCTTTCCGATAGCTCAGGCGGCGGGACACTCCTCCCCACCGAGGAGCGCCTATCTGAAAGGATAGTTACATGACTGACGCGACCGCCGCGCCGGCTCTCAAGCCGGCTAATCCCCGTTTTTCCTCCGGCCCCTGCGCCAAGCGCCCAGGTTGGACCGTCGAGGCCCTCTCGGGAGCGCCGGTCGGCCGCTCCCATCGCGCCAAGATCGGCAAGACCAAGCTCGCCGAGGCGATCGACCTCACCCGCAAGGTGCTGCGCGTTCCCGCTGATTACCGCATCGGCATCGTCCCCGCTTCCGATACCGGCGCCGTCGAAATGGCGCTGTGGTCGCTGCTCGGCGCCCGCCCGGTCGACATGCTGGCCTGGGAGTCCTTCGGCTCCGGCTGGGTGACCGACGTCGTCAAGCAGCTGAAGCTCGATGCCCGCGTCCTTGAGGCGCCCTATGGCGACATCGTCGACTTCGCCAAGGTCGACTTCGACCGAGACGTGGTCTTCACCTGGAATGGTACCACCTCCGGTGTTCGTGTGCCGAACGGCGACGCGATCCCGGCGAACCGCCAGGGCCTCACCATCTGCGACGCCACGTCCGCCGCTTTCGCCCAAGCCCTGCCCTTCGACAAGCTCGACGTCGTCACCTTCTCCTGGCAGAAGGTCCTCGGCGGCGAGGGCGGCCACGGCATGCTGATCCTCTCCCCGCGCGCCGTCGAGCGCCTGGAAAGCTACAAGCCGGCCTGGCCGCTGCCGAAGATCTTCCGCATGACGTCCGGCGGCAAGCTGATCGAAGGCATCTTCAAGGGCGACACCATCAACACGCCCTCGATGATCTGCGTGGAAGACTACATCGACGCGCTGAAGTGGGCCGACGAAATCGGCGGCCTCGACGCGCTGGTCGCCCGCGCCAACGCCAACACCAAGGCCATCGCCGACTGGGTTGCCAAGACGCCGGCCGTCGCCTTCCTGGCCAAGACCGAAGCCATCCGCTCCAACACCTCGGTCTGCCTGAGCTTCGTCCATCCTGAGGTCGCAGCCCTCACCGTCGAGGGCCAGCAGGCTTTCGTCAAGACGCTGACCGGCCTTCTCGAGAAGGAAGGCGTTGCCTTCGATATCGCCTCCTACCGCGATGCCCCTCCGGGCCTGCGCATCTGGTGTGGCGCCACCGTCGAGACCTCCGACGTCGCCGCCCTGACGCCGTGGATCGACTGGGCCTTTGCCAAGGCGCAGGCCGGCCTGAAGGCCGCCTGACCCAGGATCTTTCGGAGAGGGCGAGCCCTGCTTGCCCCTCCCTTCCCTCCCCAACTGGCGGGGAGGAACAATCAATTTCCAGCCGCAGTGACATTCCATCCGGCCCCACCGGTCCCTTTACGCACCCCGTCTGAAGGGGTGGAAAGCGGGCAAGGTGCAGGCGCCAACCAACCAGGATGACTCCCATGGCTCCTCGCGTTCTCATTTCCGACAAGCTGTCCGCTACCGCCGTCCAGATCTTCAAGGACCACGGCGTCGAAGTCGACTACCAGCCCGATCTCGGCAAGGACAAGGACAAGCTGGCCGAAGTCATCGGCAACTACGACGGCCTCGCCATCCGCTCGACCACCAAGGTCACCGAGAAGCTCTTGGCCAACGCCAAGAACCTCAAGGTGATCGGCCGCGCCGGCATCGGCGTCGACAACGTCGACGTGCCCGCCGCCACGGCGCGCGGCGTCATCGTCATGAACACGCCCTTCGGCAACTCGATCACCACCGCCGAGCACGCCATCGCCCTGATGTTCGCCCTCGCCCGCGACATTCCCGAGGCCAACGCCTCGACGCATGCGGGCAAGTGGGAAAAGAACCGCTTCATGGGTGTCGAGCTGACCAACAAGACGCTCGGCGTCATCGGTTGCGGCAACATCGGCTCCATCGTCGCCGACCGTGCCGTCGCCCTCAAGATGCGCGTCATCGCCTACGATCCCTTCCTGTCGAACGAGCGTGCCGTCGAACTCGGCGTCGAGAAGGTCGAGCTCGACGAGCTGTTCCGCCGCTCCGACTTCATCACGCTGCACGTGCCGCTGATCGAGAAGACGCGCAACATCATCGACATCTCCGCCATTCTGAAGATGAAGAAGGGCGTGCGCATCATCAACTGCGCCCGTGGCGGCCTGATCGTCGAGGCCGACCTCAAGGCCGCCCTCGACTCCGGCCACGTCGCCGGCGCCGCGCTCGACGTGTTCGAGACCGAGCCGGCCACCGCCCACCCGCTGTTCGGCCACCCCAAGGTGGTCTGCACGCCGCATCTCGGCGCCTCCACGACGGAAGCGCAGGAGAACGTCGCGCTCCAGGTCGCCGAGCAGATGTCCGACTACCTGATGAAGGGCGCCGTTTCCAACGCCCTCAACATGCCGTCGATCACCGCCGAGGAAGCCCCGCGCCTCACCCCGTTCGTCAAGCTGGCCGAGCTCCTGGGCTCCTTCGCCGGCCAGCTCACCGAGACCGGCCTCAAGTCGATCCGCATCGAGTATGAGGGCGAAGTCGCCGGCATGAACATCCGCGCGCTCTCGGCCGCCGCGATCACCGGCGTACTGAAGCCGCTCCTGCAGTCGGTCAACATGGTGTCGGCGCCGGTGATGGCCAAGGAGCGCGGCATCGCCGTCGCAGAGGTGCGCAACAACGCCTCGGCCAACTTCGAAAGCCTGATCCGTCTGACGCTGACCACCGACCGTCAGGAGCGCTCGATCGCCGGCACCGTCTTCGCCGACGGCCATCCGCGCATCGTCGAGATCAAGGGCATCAAGATGGACGCCGAGTTCGCACCGTCGATGATCTACGTCACCAACGAGGACAAGCCGGGCTTCATCGGCAAGTTCGCAGGCATCCTCGGCGACGCCGGCATCAACATCGCCACCTTCGCCCTCGGCCGCCTGGAACTGGGCGCCGACGCCATCTGTCTGGTCGAGGTGGACGGCGACGTGCCGGCCGACGTGCTGGACAAGGTCAAGGCCATCCCGGTGGTCCGCCAGGTCAAGGCGCTGAAGTTCTGATCATTCGGACCGGAGACATGGAAAGGGCGCCACTCGGCGCCCTTTTTCGTTTCCGCCCCATCGGCCCCGATGTCGCCTCATGCATCCTCGCCGGGCAGGTGATCCAGCGGTAGCGACGCCTGCGCCTTCACGGTCTGAATGGCGAAGTTGCTGCGGATGTCGCTCACGCCGGGCAGCTTGAGAAGCGTGCCGAGCAGGAAGCGCTCGTAAGCAGCGAGATTGGGCAGGACCACCTGCAGCAGAAAATCGGACTCCCCGGAGACCAGATGGCAGGAAACGACCTCGGGCAAGGCGCGCACGGCCTCCGTGAACGCCGCCGCCGAATCGTCGTGGTGGCGCTCGACCTTGACCCCGACGAAGACGGTCAGGTCGAGGCCGACGCCGCCACGATCCAGGGCGGCATGATAGCCACCGATCACGCCGGCCTTCTCGAGAATCCGGACCCGGCGCAAGCAGGGCGACGGCGACAGTCCGACCTCTTCGGCCAGCTCCACGTTGGTGAGACGGGCGTCCCGCTGTAGCGCCGCCAGAATCCGGCGATCGATGGCGTCAAGCTTCAATGTTGGCATTTTCAGGCAGCCCTAGCCCTTCCTCTTGGCACAACATGCTAATCCGAAGCCCGATTGAAGCGCAACACGCAAGGACATGCCCCGACATAAAGCGCTAGCTTTCAAGCGAGAAAGAGCGAGGAAGACCGCATGGGCATGATCGATTTCTGGATGTTCGCCGGCGCGCTCGCCGTCGCCTATCTCGTTCCCGGACCGGACATGGTGCTGGTGTTGCAGACCGGCCTGCTCAAGGGCAGACCGCAGGCTCTCGCCGTGGCGGCGGGGCTAGCGACCGCCCGCGCAACCCATGTACTTATGGCGGCGGCCGGATTGGCAGCGCTTCTCAACACAGTACCCGCCGCCTTCGAAGCCGTGCGTTTTGCCGGAGCGGCTTACCTGGTGTGGCTCGGCCTCGCCATCCTCAGGTCTTCATCCTCTTCGCCGGAAGACGCCGGTTCCCAGATGAGCGAAGGCCGACAATCCTGGTCGAGCGCCATGCTTCGCGGCTTGCTGACCAATCTTCTCAATCCCAAGGCGCTGCTGTTCTGCTCGGTTCTGTTGCCGCAGTTCGTCCGACCGGACAATGGAAGCGTGCCAGGGCAGTTCGCGGTGCTGGGAACGATCCTCGTCGGGATCGGCCTCATGTTCGACGCCGTCTATGCCGGCGCGGGGGCGACGCTTAGCCGATGGGCCAGCCGTTGCCCGCTTGCCCAGCGTCTCCAGCGATGGACCTTCGCCGCGCTGCTGGTATCCTTCGGCCTTCGCCTCGCCCTGTCGCAACGACCGCTTTGACGAAGGAGGCAGGAAGCCGCGCCCAGGGGCAGCTTCCCGCGCATTCTCTGCCGGGCCGAGAACGGCTAGAGCCTTCGCCGACCAAATTGAAACATTTGGTCGTCCAGCGAATGCTCCAGACTAATTCGCTGGAGCAGCCGCTTTTCGATCAGGTTGATTCAACCTGATCGGCGGGTGCTCTAGCCCAGAACGCTCTTCAGCTCGTCCGCGATGTTCGGGGCGATATCGGTGCGCTCGCTGCCATAGGCGATATTGGCCTTGAGGAAACCGAGCTTGGTGCCGGTGTCGAAGGTGGTGCCACGGAAGCGTACGCCGCTGAAGGGCTGTTCCTTGGCCAGACGCAGCATGGAGTCGGTGAGCTGGATCTCACCGCCGGCGCCCGTTTCCTGGTTGCCCAGAAGCTCGAAGATGCGCGGCTGCAGGATGTAACGCCCCGAAATGAAGAAGTTGGACGGCGCGTCGGCCGGCTTGGGCTTCTCGACCATGTCGGTCACTTCGTAGACGTCGGGCGCCAGCGTCTTGCCGAGGGCGACGATGCCGTAGGACGAGGTCTGGGCCGGGTCGCATTCCTCGAGGCTGACGATGTTGCCGCCGCTGGTCTGGTAGGCGTCGACCATGCTCTTCAGGCACGGCGTCGTGTGCTTCATCAGCATGTCCGGCAACAGCACCGCGAAAGGCTCGTCGCCGACGATGTCGCGGGCGCACCAGACGGCATGGCCGAGGCCAAGCGGCTCCTGCTGGCGGGTGAAGGAGGTGGTGCCGGCAGCCGGGCGTTCGGCGCGCAGCTCTTCGAGGGCGGCCGTCTTGTTGCGGGCTGCCAGCGTCGCCTCAAGCTCGTAGGCGAGGTCGAAATGATTCTCGATCACCTCCTTGCCGCGGCCGGTGACGAAGATGAAATGCTCGATGCCGGCCGCCTTGGCCTCGTCGACGACATACTGAAGCGCCGGTCGATCGACGACGGTCATCATCTCCTTCGGCACGGCCTTGGTGGCGGGAAGGAAACGGGTGCCGAGGCCGGCGACGGGAAAGACGGCTTTACGAATACGTTTGGACATGAAGCACTCCTGAGCGGCAACTCTGATGACGGTCCTGGCGTCTGGGCATCTGCCGCGTGGGCGGAACCATCAATAGCCGAAAAATGTTCAATTTTGGAAATGTCGGGCCGGTTTGAAAAATTCCCCTGTGCAAGCACCGCAGGCAGGTGGCCGAGGACTACGGAACTTAACTTATCGTTTACCATAGGTCCCGTCTCTGACAAGACACCACCGGCCGAAGAGAGGGACGTGTCATGACGAACGTATTACGGATCGCCCGGGGCGCCACCGCCCTCACGCTCGCCGCCTTCCTCGGCGCCTGCGCCATCCTTGGCAACGACTTCGGCGCCGGCGATCGATCCGGCCTGCCGCCGCTCGCCGACGGGCCGATACCGCCCGCCTTCACCGCCTTCGTCGAGAGCCAGTGGCCGGCCGCCGAGGCGCGCGGCGTCTCGCGCTCCACCTTCAACGCCGCCTTCCGTGGCGTCGGCCCCGACAGCGACGTTCTCGCCAAGGCAACCCGCCAGCCGGAGTTCTCGCGCGCCATCTGGGACTATCTCGACGACATGGCGGCGGAAAGCCGTATCGCCACCGGCCGCGACATGCTGGTCCGCCACCGCGCGCTGCTCGACCGCATCGAGGCGACCTATGGCGTCGATCGCGAGGTCGTCGTCGCCATCTGGGGCATGGAGAGCAGCTACGGCGCCATCCTTCGCGACCCGACCAAGGTGAAGAACGTCGTGCGGGCGCTGGCGACACTAGGCTGGCGCGGCGGCTCTCGCGCCGCCTACGGCCGGCAGCAGCTCAACGCCGTCTTGCGCATTCTGGAGCACCACGATGTCGACGCCCGCCACATGACCGGCTCCTGGGCCGGCGCCATGGGGCAGACCCAGTTCATTCCCACCACCTATCTCGCCTATGCCGTCGACTTCGACGGCGACGGCAAGCGCAACATCTGGACGTCGGTGCCCGACGCCCTGGCCTCCACCGCCAACTATCTCCGGAAGTCCGGCTGGCAGCCCGGCGCCACCTGGGGCTATGAAGTGGCCCTGCCGTCCGGCTTCGACACTTCAATGGAAGGTCGATCGGCAACGCTCGCCGACTGGACGGCGCGTGGGATCGCCCGCGCCTCCGGCGCCGCCTTCCCGCGCCCCGGCGATCAGGCCACCCTGCTGCTGCCCGCCGGCCCCGGCGGCCCGGCCTTCCTGACGCTCAGGAACTTCCAGGCAATCAAGCGCTACAACAACGCCATGGCCTACGCGCTCGGCGTCGGCCATCTCGCCGACCGCCTTGCCGGCGGCGCGCCCTTCATCACGCCCTGGCCGCGCGGCTACACGCCGCTCGACGAAGCTGGTCGGTTCGAGTTGCAGACCCGGCTCAAGGCGATCGGATTCCCTCTCGAGAAGATCGATGGTAAGGTCGGTCCTCAAACCATCGCCGCCATCCGCGCCTATCAGGCGCAGCGCGGCCTCGCCGTCACCGGCAACGCGTCGCTCGAACTCCTGACGCTGCTGCGGGGCGGCTGAAGCCGGCCTGATGGCTGACAGCGACGGTGTCGGGAGGCTCGTCACATGCCGTTCCGCCGGGCAAAGGCCCTGACGGTCCTCGTCGTCGCCACGCTGATCGCGGCGGGGACGCCCTTGCACGCCCAGCATAGAATCATCGTGCAGCGGGGCGCGGCGACGGAACAGGCCGAACCGCCGCGCGACAACCGCCCCTTCCTGATGCGCCTGTTCGGCCTCGGCCAACCCGAGCCGGCGCCGCCGACCGCCGGAGCCAAGATCATCAAGGTGCCGCCACCCGGCCAGCAGCGCAAGGCGGCCCGCCCTCCGGCCGTCGTCAAGCCGCAGAACCCCAAGAACGACGACGCGCGCGTGGTGCTGGTGATCGGCGACCGGCTGGCGGCCGATCTCGGGCGCGGTCTCGACGTCGCCTATGCCGACCGGCCCGATGTCCGCATCGAGACCAAGACCGTCGACGACGCCGGGCTCGCCACCACCGACGACACCAACTGGAAGGCGTTCCTCCAGAAGCGCCTGACCGACAAGCCTCGTCCGGCGGCGGTGGTCGCCATGATCGGCCGGGCCGACGGGCGGCCGATCGACCTGCCCGATCGAACCGTCGAGTTCCCCTCACCCGAGTGGGAGACCATCTACAAGGCCCGGCTCAACGAGCTGACACGCGTCGCCCGCGAGCACGCCGTGCCGCTCCTCTGGGTCGGTCTCGTTCCGGTCGCCAGCCCGCAGGCGACCAACGACATCACCTATATCGACGGCGTCATCCGGGTCGAGGCAAACGAGAAAGGGGCGACCTACATCGACGTCTGGGAGCCGTTCTCGCAGAACGGCGCCTTCGTCGCCAGCGGTCCCGATCTTGACGGCCAGGTGCGGCAACTGCGTCTGAAGGATGGCGTCGGCTTCACCCGTTCGGGTGCGCGCAAGCTGGCTTTCTACGTCCAGCAGAACCTCGGCACCGTGCTCAATGTCGCCGCGGAGACGGCCAGCCTGATGCAGCAGATCTCCGGCGACGGCCCCGTGCTGGTCCTGAACGACCCTGCCGCCACCGGGGAGGACAAGCTGATCGCCTCCACCGACCTCGTTCCGCCCAAACCCGGCTCCGCGCTCCACCGCCTCGTCGTCGAGGGACTGCCGCTGGAGCCGGTCGCAGGGCGCTTCGATTCGGCGGCGCTGAGATAGCTCTCTCCCGAAAACAAGAACGGCCGGGCCCCCATCGGGAACCCGGCCGCTTGATCGATCGCCTGTTGCCGCTCAGCGCGGCAGGACGGAGGCGCCCATCAGGAACTCGTCGATGGCGCGCGCCGCCTGACGGCCCTCGCGGATCGCCCAGACGACGAGGCTCTGGCCGCGCCGCATGTCGCCGGCCGCGAACACCTTGTCGACCGAGGTGCGATAGTCGGCCTCGGTGGCCTTGACGTTGCCACGGCCGTCCTTGTCGACGCCGAGATCATTGATCATGCCCTCGTGGATCGGGTGCACGAAGCCCATGGCGAACAGCACCAGGTCGGCATCGAGGCTGAACTCCGAACCGGGGACCGGCTGGAACTTGGCGTCGACCTTGACGCAGTTGACCTTGTTGACGACGCCGTTCTGCCCCTCGAAGGAAACGGCTGTGACGCCGAACAGGCGCTCGGCCCCTTCCTCGTGGCTCGACGAGGTCCTGAGCTTCAGCGGCCAGTTCGGCCAGGTCAGCAGCTTGTCTTCCTTCTCCGGCGGCTTTGGCATGATTTCCAGCTGAACGACGCCGGTTGCGCCCTGGCGGTTCGAAGTGCCGATGCAGTCCGAACCGGTATCGCCGCCGCCGATGACGACGACGCGCTTGCCCAAGGCCGAGATCGGATCGACGGAGCCGAGCGGCTCGCCACCGACGCGGCGGTTCTGCTGCGGCAGGAACTCCATGGCGAAATGCACGCCCCGGAGCTCGCGGCCCGGCACCGGCAGGTCGCGCGACTTTTCCGAACCGCCGGCGAGCAGCACGGCGTCATACTCGGCCTTGAGGTCGTCGACCTTCACGTCGACGCCGACATTGACGTTGAAGTGGAAGACGACGCCTTCGGCCACCATCTGCTGCACGCGCCGCTCGACGATATGCTTGTCGAGCTTGAAGTCGGGAATGCCGTAGCGAAGAAGGCCGCCGGCGCGGGCGTTCTTCTCGTAGACGTGCACGTCATGGCCGACACGGACGAGCTGCTGGGCGGCGGCAAGGCCAGCCGGCCCCGAACCGATCACCGCCACCTTCTTGCCGGTCTTGACCTTGGCGATCTCCGGCTGCACCCGGCCGTCCTTCCAGGCCCGCTCGGCAATGGTGTACTCGATCTGCTTGATCGTCACCGGCGTCTCGAACAGGTTCAGCGTGCAGGCCGCCTCGCAGGGCGCGGGACAAACTCGGCCGGTGAACTCCGGGAAGTTGTTGGTCGAGTGGAGATTGCGCGACGCCGTCTCCCAGTCGCCGTTGTAGACGAGGTCGTTCCAGTCCGGGATCTGGTTGTTCACCGGGCAGCCGCGATGGCAGTAGGGCACGCCGCACTCCATGCAGCGGGCGCCCTGGGTCTGCATGTCGCTTTCCAGTGGGGGAACGGTGAATTCGTTGTAGTGGCGGACGCGGTCCTCCACCTTCTGGTACTTGAGCTCCTGACGCTCGAACTCGAGGAAGCCGGTAGCCTTGCCCATCTTTCACTCCGTCTAGCCTGTGTGGCCCATTCGCCGACCGGGAGCGCCTTTTCTCTGCGGCGCCGCGCGCGGGACGGTCTGTCGGGCCTTTCCTGTCTCGGTGGGGCGGGACGGCACTTCGGCCGTCCCTCACGGTTACTCGGCGGCGATGCGGCTCGCCGTCATGGCTTCCAGCGCCTTGCGATACTCGACCGGCATCACCTTGACGAACTTGCCGCGGTAAGCCGCCCAATCGTCGAGGATCGCCTTGGCGCGCGGCGAACCGGTCCAGGCATGGTGCCGTTCGATCAGCGCCTTGAGGCGTTCGCAGTCGTGGCGCGTCATGTCGCCACGGACATCGACCTTGCCATCGGCGCCGACCGGCAGCGGCAGATCGTCCTCGACCATCTCCTCGAACTCGACCATGGACATGTTGCAGCGCTTGTTGAAGCTGCCGTCCTCGTCGAGCACGTAGGCGATGCCGCCGGACATACCGGCCGCGAAGTTGCGGCCAGTCCCGCCGAGCACCACGACGATGCCGCCGGTCATGTACTCGCAGCCGTGGTCACCCACGCCCTCGACGACGGCGATGGCGCCGGAGTTGCGCACCGCGAAGCGCTCGCCGGCAACGCCACGGAAGTAGCACTCACCCGCGATGGCGCCGTAGAGCACGGTGTTGCCGACGATGATCGACTTCTCCGGCACGATCTTCGACACCGGGTTCGGCCGCACCACGAGGCGAGCGCCGGAAAGGCCCTTGCCGACGTAGTCGTTGCCGTCGCCGACGAGGTCGAGCGTCAGGCCGTGAGCGCCCCAGGCGCCGAACGACTGGCCGGCGGTGCCGGTCAGCGTCACGCGGATGGTATCGTCCGGCAGGCCGACGTGACCATAACGCTTGGCGATCTCGCCCGACAGCATGGCGCCCACCGAACGGTTGACGTTGATGACGGGCGTATCGATCCGGACCTTCTCGCCCTTCTCGAGCGCCGGCATGGCCTCGGCGATCAGCTTCCGGTCGAGGATGTCGTCAATCGGATGCTTCTGCACCGTGGTGTGGCGCATCTCGGTCGGCTCCGCCTTCGGCAGGAAGAACAGACGCGAGAAGTCGAGCCCCTTGGCCTTCCAGTGCTCGATGCCGGCCTGCTTGTCGAGGATGTCGGTACGGCCGACGATCTCTTCGAGCTTGCGGAAACCAAGCGCTGCGAGGTAGCGGCGCACTTCCTCGGCGATGAAGAAGAAGTAGTTGATGACGTGCTCGGGCTGGCCGACGAAGCGCTTCCTGAGCACCGGGTCCTGGGTGGCGATGCCGACCGGGCAGGTGTTGAGGTGGCACTTGCGCATCATCAGGCAGCCGCTGGCGATCAGAGGCGCGGTGGCGAAGCCGAAGCCATCGGCGCCGAGCAAGGCGCCGACCAGCACGTCGCGACCGGTGCGGACACCGCCGTCGACCTGGAGCTCGACGCGCGAGCGCAGTCCGTTGATCACCAGGGTCTGCTGCGTCTCGGCGAGACCGATCTCCCACGGGGAGCCCGCGTGCTTGATGGAGGTCAGCGGCGAAGCGCCGGTGCCACCCTCGAAGCCGGAGATGGTGATGTGGTCGGCGCGCGCCTTGGCGACGCCGGCGGCGACCGTGCCGACGCCGACTTCCGAGACGAGCTTCACCGACACTTCGCCGGTCGGGTTGACGTTCTTCAGGTCGAAGATCAGCTGGGCCAGATCCTCGATCGAGTAGATGTCATGATGCGGCGGCGGCGAGATGAGCTGCACGCCGGGGGTGGCGTGGCGCACCTTGCCGATGACCGCGTCGACCTTGTGGCCGGGCAGCTGGCCGCCCTCGCCGGGCTTGGCGCCCTGGGCCATCTTGATCTGCATCTGGTCGGAGTTGACCAGATACTCGGTCGTGACGCCAAACCGGCCCGAGGCAACCTGCTTGATCGCCGAGCGAAGACTGTCGCCCGACGGCAGCGGCACGAAACGATCGGCCTCCTCGCCGCCCTCGCCAGTGTTCGAGCGTCCGCCGATCCGGTTCATGGCGATGGCGAGGTTGGTGTGCGCCTCGCGGCTGATCGAGCCATAGCTCATGGCGCCGGTGGCAAAGCGCCGCACGATGTCCTGCGCCGGCTCGACCTCGTCGAGCGGCACCGGCGTGCGGCCGATCTCCTCGGCCGACTTGATGCGGAACAGGCCACGGATGGTCATCGCCTGCACGCTCTGGGCGTTGACGGTGTCCGAGAACTCCTTCTGGAACTGCTCGAAGGAGTTGGCGCGGACGGCGTGCTGCAGGCCGGCGATGACACCCGCCGTCCAGACATGCGCCTCGCCGCGCATGCGCTGCGCATATTCGCCACCCACTTCCAGCATGGTGGCGAGCGTCGGATCGGCGCCGAAGGCACGGGCATGACGGGCCACCGTCTCCTTGGCGATCTGGTCGAGACCGACGCCTTCGATACGGGTAGCGGTGCCGAAGAAATACTTCTGCACGAAGCGCGACGACAGGCCGACGGCGTCGAAGATCTGGGCACCGCAGTAGGACTGATAGGTCGAGATGCCCATCTTCGACATGATCTTCAGGAGACCCTTGCCGATCGACTTGATGTAGCTGTAGACGAGCTTGTTCTCGTCGAGCCCCTTGGGCAGCTTGTCCTTCATGGCGATCAGCGTATCGAAGGCGAGATACGGGTTGATCGCCTCGGCGCCGTAGCCGGCGAGGCAGGCGAAGTGATGAACTTCGCGCGGCTCACCCGATTCCACCACCAGACCGGCCTGGGTGCGCAGTCCCTTGCGGATGAGGTGATGATGCACGGCCGCCGTGGCAAGCAGCGCCGGGATGCCGATGCGCTCGGCGCCGACCATGCGGTCGCTGAGCACGATGATGTTGTAGACCTGACCGGCCGCCGACATGCGCACCGCCGCTTCGGCCTGGATGCAGATGGCTTCGAGCGCCGGCCGCATGCCGGCCGGACCGTTGGCCGCCGGATAGGTGATGTCGATGGTGATGGTCTTGAAGCCCGACCCGTCGAGAGTCTCGATCGAGCGGATCTTCTCGAGATCCTCGTTGGTCAGGATCGGCTGACGCACCTCGAGCCGCTTGTGCGCGTCGTCACCCCCGCGATCGAACAGGTTCGGGCGCGGACCGATGAACGAGACGAGGCTCATGACCAGCTCCTCGCGGATCGGGTCGATCGGCGGGTTGGTCACCTGGGCGAAGTTCTGCTTGAAGTAGGTGTAGAGCAGCTTGGACTGCGACGACAGCACCGAGATCGGCGTGTCGGTGCCCATCGAGCCGGTGGCTTCCATGCCGTTGGTGGCCATCGGCGCCATCAGCACCTTCAGGTCTTCCTGGCTGTAGCCGAAGGCCTGCTGCAGATCGAGGAGGTTTTCGGCCGACTTGGGCGCGCGGGCGCGCACCGCCGGCAAGTCCTCGAGAACCAGCTGGGTGTCGTGGATCCAGTCGGCATAGGGCTGCGCCGTCGAGATCGTCTTCTTGATCTCGTCGTCGGAGATGATGCGGCCTTCGACAAGGTCGATCAGCAGCATCTTGCCCGGCTGCAGGCGCCACTTCTGGACGATCTTCTCTTCCGGGATCGGCAGGGTGCCGCTCTCGGAGGCGAGGATCACCCGGTCGTCGTCGGTGACGACATAGCGGGCCGGACGCAGGCCGTTGCGATCGAGCGTGGCGCCGATCTGCCGACCGTCGGTGAAGGCGACGGCGGCCGGCCCATCCCACGGCTCCATGATGGCGGCGTGATACTCATAGAAAGCCTTGCGCTCGGCATCCATGCTCTCGTTGCCGGCCCAGGCCTCGGGGATGAGCGTCATCACGGCGTGGGGCAGCGAGTAGCCGCCACGCAAGAGGAACTCCAGCGCGTTGTCGAAGCAGGCGGTGTCGGACTGGCCCTCGTAGGAGATCGGCCAGATCTTCTCGATGTCCTCGCCGAACACCTTGGAGGTGGTGGTCGCCTGGCGGGCGTACATCCAGTTGACGTTGCCGCGCAGCGTGTTGATCTCGCCGTTGTGGGCGACCATGCGGTAGGGATGCGCCAGCTTCCAGGACGGGAAGGTGTTGGTCGAGAAGCGCTGATGGACAAGCGCCAGCGCCGACTCGAACCGGGGGTCCGAGAGATCGGGATAGTAGCGCTTGACCTGATAGCTCAGGAACATGCCCTTGTAGACGACGGTGCGCGAGGAGAAGGACACCACATAGAAGGAGTCCTGGTCGCGCTTGGTGGCGCCGTTCCAATCGGCCTCGTAGACGTCGCCCGAGAGCACCTTGCGGGCGATGTAGAGCTTGCGCTCCAGAAACTCGAGGTCGGAGACGCCCGGCAGCGTCACGAAGAGCTGGCGCTGCACCGGCTCCGTCGCCCTGACGCCGTCCGACAGGGCAGAGTTGTCGACCGGAACGTCGCGCCAGCCGAGGATTTCGAGCCCCTCGCCCTTCACCGACCGCTCGACGATCTCAATGGCGCGGCTGCGCTCGGCCTCGTCCTGCGGCAGGAACAGCTGGGCGACGCCATAGGCACCCGCGTCCGGCAAGCTGAAGCCGAGCTTGCGACACTCCTCGGAAAAGAACAGATGCGGGATCTGCACCAGAATGCCGGCGCCATCGCCCATCAGCGGATCGGCACCAACGGCGCCGCGATGCTCGAGGTTCTCGAGCACGTAGAGGGCGTCCTTGACGATCTGGTGGCTCTTGCGCCCCCTGATGTCGGCGACGAAGCCGACGCCGCAGGCGTCGTGCTCGTGCTGGGCGCTGTAGAGGCCCTCCGCCCCGGCTTCTCGCCGGATGTCGGCGATCGCGTCTGCCGGCGTGCGCGTGGCGCTCGTTGCGGCATTCGGCGCGGAGGGCGCGAGGTGCGGCATCGGTTCGTCGAGCGTCTTCATGGCGAAGTCCTCATCAGTATGCGGCGGATTTCCTCCGCCGTAGGGTGTCTCTTTCCGGGGCGTCTCCGCGCGACAAGCGGGGCATACATTATATACCCGCTCACAATCACGCTGTTGACCGCCCGTCCTCGTTGGCAATGCCGCCCCGGCGCTTTCACCGGACGACGCGACAGCGACAGCCGTCGTCCTCATCCCGTACAACCGGAACAAGGAGACAGCTTCGATAGCCGTTCGCCAGATGATCCCGAAGCTCACTCCTCCCCCGGAATCCTCCCGTTCGCGCTTTGCACCCGTTGCCCCTGCGAGGCAAGCAAAAACCGCGACGGATGAACTCGGGAAAACGCGATGGCCGTCCTTTCCTCCGAAAGTCGGGCCCGAGCCCCCAGATCCGCGCATTTGGAGCCAAACTATCGCGGTCCCGAATGCGCGATGCGTTATTTGCATAACCTTACTGTCCCGTCAACCATCCTGACCCATTTATTTGGGGGCGAAATCCGGATTGACGTCGGCATGAACGGTCTGCATGGGTGGTGCGCAAACTCGGCGGCTGTCGCCCGAGCTCGACAAGGCTAAACTGGGCTCCATGTACTTTGCCAGCGACAACTGGGCCGGCGCTTCGGCGCAAGTGGCCAATGCTCTAGCGAATGCCGGAAACGGCTCCGTTCCCGCCTATGGCGCCGACGACCAGACGCGGGTCGCCGTCGACTGGTTCTCCGAAGTGTTCGAGCACGACGTTTCCGTGTTCTTCGTTGCCACGGGCACGGCAGCCAATTCGCTGTCGCTCGCCTCGGTGATGAAGCCGGCCGGCATCGTTCTCTGCCACGACGTGGCGCACATCGCCTGCGACGAAGCCGGCGCGCCGGAGTTCCTGTCGGGCGGTCGCCTGGTCAGCATTCCCGGCGCTCGCGGCAAGCTGACGCCCGACGGGCTCGAAGCGGCGATCTCGCGCTACTTCCCGGCCGCCGTCCATCATGGCCGGCCGGTCGCCGTCTCCCTCAGCCAGTCCACCGAATGGGGCACCGTCTATACGGTGGAGGAAGTGACCGCGCTCGCCGCCGTCGCCCACGCCTACGGCCTGAAGGTCCACATGGATGGCGCCCGCCTCGCCAACGCGCTCGCCTTCCTCGGCTGCCAGCCAGCCGACATCACCTGGAAGGCCGGCGTCGACGTGCTGTCCTTTGGCGGCACCAAGAACGGCTGCTGGTGCGCCGAGGCCGTCGTCTTCTTCAACGCCAAGAAGGCCGAGGATTTCGGCTACATCAGGAAGCGCGCCGGTCAGCTGTTCTCCAAGAGCCGCTTCGTCGCCACCCAGTTCCAGGGTTATTTCGACCGTGGCCACTGGCTGGACAACGCCTTCCACGCCAACACCATGGCCAAGCGCCTCGCCACCGGCATCGGCCAGCTCTCCACCGCCCGCATCCTGTGGGAGCCGGAAGCCAACGAAGTGTTCGCCATATGGCCGAAGGCGGTCAGCGCCCGCCTCAAGGCGGCCGGCGGCCAGTTCTACGAGTGGAATCCGGACGGCCTCGCAGACGAAGAGAAGCCGCGCGACGACGAGGATCTCGTCCGCCTCGTCACCTCCTTCGCCACCGCCGCCCACGAAGTGGACCATTTCCTCAAGGCGCTCGGCAAGTAATCGACAGCGTCGGGAAGAGCATGCGGAAAGGGCGTCCCTTGCGGGGCGCCCTTCGTCGTTCTTGCCATCTCGTCGATCGGCGAGCGAAGCGATCTCCGCTCGCCATCGCGGATCAGCTCAGTTGAGGGTCGCCTCGATCTGCGGGGCCTCGCCCTTGCCGATCGGAATGGTGCGCGCCCGCTTGCTCTCGGGAATGTCGCGCACAAGATCGACGTGCAGGAGGCCGTGCTCGAGCGAGGCGCCCTTCACCTCGACATGATCGGCAAGCTGGAAGCGGCGCTCGAAAGCGCGGGCGGCGATGCCGCGATAGAGCATCTCGTGACCGTTGTCCTCGGCTTCGGGCTTCTTCTCGCCCTTGACCGTCAGCACGGCTTCGCGCGCCTCGATCGTCAGCTCGTCCTCGGAAAAGCCCGCCACGGCGATGGTGATGCGATAGGCATTCTCGCCGGTGCGCTCGATGTTGTAGGGCGGATAGGACTGGGCCGACGCGTCGCTGGTCGAAACCTGGTCGAGCAGCGAGAACAGGCGATCAAAACCGATGGTCGAGCGATAGAGCGGAGAAAGGTCGAAATTACGCATGATGTCCTCCATGTGAGCGACAGTCTTGGGTTGGCCGACCGGTTTTCTGTTCCCCTCTCCGAGGCGGAACGTCCGGTCGCCGCGGACCCGTTGGGCGTCCGCGTTCCTTGATTTGGGGCGACGGATTCGGTTTTCAAGAGGGGTGGCGACGATCGTTTTCCAGAGCGGTCCGGTGATGGCATCAGCCCTCGGCTCCGTGCTAGAACCGGCACGGCGGCGGCTCCAATCAGTCGCCGGGGAGCGCCCATGGATCTTCTCGACCTCGCCGATAACCCGATCCCGGCCGGCTGCCGGCTGGAGATGATTTCGACGTCGGACGGCGTGCGACTGCGCACCGCGCGCTGGCCGGCATTGCCGGGCGGCGCCAAGGGTACGGTCTGCCTGTTTCCCGGCTGGTCGGAGACCATCGAGAAGTATTTTCACGTCATAGAGCGGCTGAGGCAGCGCGGATTCGCGGTGGCGATCCTCGAGTGGCGCGGCCAGGGAGGCTCCACTCGCATGGCGGACGACCCCGGCAAGGGGCACGTCCGTTCCTTCCGCCACTATCTGCGCGACATCGAGGCCTTCCGTCGCCGCGTCGTGTTGCCGGACTGTCCGCCGCCCTACTTCGCGCTGGGCCATTCGATGGGCGGCGGCATTCTCCTTGCCGCCGGCCGCTTCCTGGCACCGACCTTCGACAGGTTGGTGTTGACGGCGCCCATGCTCGGCCTGCCGCAGCGGACGACCATGCCCGGACTCCGGCGCATGCTGCTGCGCCTCGCCGTCTACTTTGGCGCAGGCTCTCGCTATATCCCCGGCCAGCGCCGTCGGGCGAGCAAGGCGAGAAGCTTCGAGCGCAACCCGCTCACTTCGGACCCTGACCGCTACCGGCTCAACGAGGCAATCTGCGCCGCCCAGCCCGTCTACCGACTCGCCGCGCCGACGCTGGGCTGGGTGGTGGCGGCAACGCGCATGTTCGACCGCCTCGCCGCGCCTGGCCTCGCCAACAACACGGCCGCGCCGGTGATGCTGGTCAACTCCGGCGCCGACACGGTGGTCAGCCGCCTCGCCATCGAGACCATGGCCCGCCGCCTGCGCAACCCGGCCTATGTCCTGATCCATGGCGCCCGCCACGAGATCATGATGGAGCGCGAGGTCTACGCCGCCCAGTTCTGGGCGGCCTTCGACGCCTTCATCCCCGGCTCGTCGGAATGACGCCGGACGCCGTCGCGGCGCCCGACAAGCCGGAAGCCAGCAGCTTCAAGACCTGCTCGTGCAGGCGCGGGTCGCCGCTCGCCACCACGCGGCCGCCGTCGACGGCGCTGCCGCCGGTCCACGACGTGACGACGCCGCCCGCCCCTTCGATCACCGGAATCAGCGCCGTGATGTCATAGGGCTGCAGACCCGCCTCGATGACGAGATCGGCCTGCCCGGCCGCGACCATGCAATAGGCGTAGCAGTCGGCGCTGTAGCGGACGAGCTTGGCCTGCGCCTCGACGGAAAGGTAGGCCTCCCGCTCGCGGCCCGAGAACGGCCGAAGCGACGTGGTGAACAGCGTCGCCTGGGAAATGTCGCCACAGGACCGCGTCCTGAGGGAGCGCTCCCCGCCCGGTCCCGTATAGGTGGCCGTGACGCCGTCGCCGTAGAAGCGTTCGCCGGTGAAGGGCTGGGCCATCATGCCCTGCACCGCCTTGTCGCCGGCCCGAAGGCCGATCAGCGTGCCCCAAAGCGGAATGCCGGCGATGAACGACCGCGTGCCGTCCACCGGATCGAGCACCCATACGCGCTCGCGATCGAGCCCGACATTGCCGAACTCCTCGCCGAGAATGCCGTGTTCGGGGTGGGTGGCTTCAATCAGCTTGCGCATGGCCACCTCGCCGGCCTTGTCGGCGACCGTCACCGGATCGAAGGCGTCCTCAAGCTTGTTCTCGACGGCAAGCGCGGTCCGGAAATGCGGCAGGATCGCCGCCGAAGCCGCATCGGCCAGCCGGTCAAAGAAGGCCCTGGAGATAGGTGTGATCTGCATATCCGATATGTTTCCCACATAGGGCGAAACGGGGAGCAACGTTGCGACCCCATTTCACCGATCGGTTCATCCCGTTGTTTTTATTTTTGGATTCAAAGAAAGGCAATTTCTCGCTTTCTGACGGCCCTAGTTCACAATGATGCCACCCCCACCAGAACGCGAGTAGTCGGTGCACTTTCTACCGCGAGGGGTTGACCAATACGACGAAAGTAGGCATTGTGTACGGGTGCAGCGTGGGTTTCCGCGCTGCCCGCCCTCCTTGGGCGTTTCCTCCCTAAGACTTGGGCCGCCGCTTTTGCGACGGCCCCTTTTTTATTCTCAGCCTATCCCGCAAGGCCGACCGGCGCCAGCGAAGTGATTTTCTGAAAACGTTTCAAAGTTTGCAAGACACCGCTCGGCGGCAGGGCCGCCAGGGGTCATTCAGCCGCGAAGCGACCCCGGGTTGCAATCATTCGGCCGCGAAGCGACCGGGCGACGGGCAGACCACTTCGAGCGGCAGTCGCGTCAAACCCTCGATGAAATCGGCAAGTTCGGCGGTAAGGCGAACGAAGCCCGAGTGCGGCTCTAACGTCTTCTCGTCCATGTAGAGCGCCCGGTTGATCTCGATCTGCAGGGCATGCAGCCCCTTGGCAGGGCGGCCGTAATGCTCGGTGATGAAGCCACCGGCATAGGGGCGGTTGATCGCCACCTTGTAGCCGAGTGAGGACAGCGCACCGGCGGCATGGTCGATCAGGGCGCGCGAGGCGGACGTGCCGTGACGGTCGCCGAGCACGAAGTCGGACCGTCCCTTGGTCTCCTGCCCCCTGACCGACGACGGCATCGAATGGCAATCGATCAGCACGGCGCGGCCGAAGCGCACGTGCGTCTGGGCCAGGAGCCGCGTCAGCGCGGCGTGGTATGGCTTGTAAAGCGCCTCGATGCGGTCGAGCGCAACCTCGATCGGCATCGGCCCGGCATAGATCTCCTCGCTCTCGGAAATGACGCGCGGCACCGTTCCAAGGCCACCGGCCACCCGAATGGAGCGGACATTGGCGAAGGCAGGCAGCCGTCCATCGAACATGCGCGGATCGAGTTCGTAGGGCTCGCGGTTGACATCGAGATAGGCGCGCGGGAAATGCGCCCTGAGCAGCGGCGCGCCAACCGAAACGGCATGCATGAACAGCTTGTCCACATGCGCGTCCTCGGACAGGCGGATGCGCCGACTGTCGAGTCGGCTCGCCGCGAGAAAGTCTTCCGGGTAGGCGTTGCCCGAGTGCGGCGAGTTGAAGACGAAGGGATGCGCCTGCTCCACGGGGGACAGAATCTCGAAGGGCGGTTCCGAGCGGAAATCGGTTACGACGCGCATCCCTCTCCAGTCCGTGGAGCCTGACACCCGGTCCATTGCGGCCGGAAAACAGGGCTTTTGTACTCCTGATTCTGAAATCTGCCCTGTTTTGTCAGGCCTGTCTATTGTTAACGTGGCTGAGCGTCCCCCGCCACTGCGAGCGCCTCGCAGGGACGGGCTCGGGCAAACCTTGGCGCCCCTTTCGCCATCGGGCCGAGACCGCGAGGCCGACAAATGCCGGACACATGCCTGCGTCCATGCACGCGCCGTCAGACGGACATCCCAAAAGTCAAATTCGCTCCACTACGGGGTTTGAACGCCCTCCTGAAAAGTTCTACACAGAGGAGAATGGCCTGAAACGCGGCCTGCTAACCGCAAGTTTACCGTGCTGGTGCTCTTGTGAGATAGTTGAAGCATCGTGCGGCACGCCGCCGCTTCCCATCTGACCGGAACTGCAAATGAACCGTATTCTCCTGGCCGAAGACGACAACGACATGCGCCGTTTCCTGGCCAAGGCGCTCGCCAACGCCGGTTACGACGTCGTGTCCTATGATAATGGCCGGAGCGCCTACGAACGGCTGCGTGAGGAGCCCTTCACGCTGCTGCTGACCGACATCGTCATGCCGGAGATGGACGGCATCGAGCTGGCCCGCCGGGCCACCGAGCTCGATCCCGATCTGAAGATCATGTTCATCACCGGCTTTGCCGCCGTGGCGCTCAATCCCGACAGCCAGGCTCCCAAGGACGCCAAGGTGCTGTCCAAGCCTTTCCATCTCAAGGATCTCGTGCGCGAGGTTGAGAAGATGCTGGCGGCCGCCTGACGGCGACCTGCGGATTCTCGGAAGGAAAAGACTTTCCAGCCAAAGGGTTGAAGGGGAATTCGGAAAAGCGTCTCAAGGCCCTTGCATGGCGCGGGAAAGGACGCTATATCCCCGCCCACGCCGCCGATGAGGTGGCCCCGCAAAAAACGGAAACGGGCGTGTAGCTCAGCGGGAGAGCACTACGTTGACATCGTAGGGGTCACAGGTTCGATCCCTGTCACGCCCACCATCCGGTTTCCGACACGACAAAGATCATGGCGCCTCAGGGCGCCATTCTTGTTTGTGACGCCGCACGCTGATGCTCGACCGGCTTGATACCAAGCAGCGCGGCCAGCTGCCAAAGCCCGGCGAGCCGCCACCCCCATTTTCCGCTCTCTCATCCGAAGCCGACCCGCACTCCAACGGAAACGTTGCGATCGCGCGCCGCCTCCCATAAATATGGCAAGAAAATGAATATTTGTGACATTGCGAAAGATGCCAAGGCAGATTGCGATGATCACAGATAAGTAACTAGTTAAAATTTAACTACGAAAATTCTTTCAAGGACCCCTCCTGGATTTTATCTAAACTAGCAGAGAATCTAGCTAGTTATAAATATAATCGGTCCTTACTTAGAATATAACTTTCGCAACGAGAAGAGAAACTATCGTTTTCCAAATGCATAATACATATATCTCAATAAATATTATTACAGATTAAACCTCTGTTAACCAACTTGAATCGAATTATCAAAAGATCCGGCAGCGGCGAGTCGCACGTAAGAGCCGTTCTACCTGGAGTTGGATTCATTATTGGCCGACAGGAGGAGACGACGAAAATGCAGACCCAGTCCAAACCCGCCGGGTTCCGACGGTCCATGAACATCTCGACGCGCATTGGGCTCGGCTTTGCCGCCATTCTGGTCATTCTGGCCATCACGGCCGGCATGTCGCTCAAAAGCCTGTCGGGCATCGGCGGCGTCATCGAAACGATGTTCACCCAAATCGATGTCACCGACAAAGCCAACACGATCCAGGTCACCTTCCTCGAGTACCGACGCGCAGCGCGCGAGGTCATCTACACGACACTCCCCGACACCGAGGCTGCCGTGACCGAACGCGCCTCGGCCATGCGAGCCGCACTCGCGGATGGACTGAAAGCGGCCAACGACGCGGCGCAGCTCGATCACCTCAAGGCCATGCAGGCCAGCTTCGAGACCTACGACAGTCTGCTGGCGACGCTCATCAAGACCCGCAATGACGTCAACGCCTTGTCTGCCAAGACGCTCAATCCGATCGGCGTGGCGCTCCGGACCGATCTCGAGGAAATCATCGACGAGGCCGGCCAGGGAACCCCGACGGCCGCAGCCTCCGAGCGAGCCCTGCGCTTCATCCTCACCGGCCGCATCTTCGCCACCAAGGCGACGGCGAGAAGCGAAGCCGATGCCGACAAACATGCTCTCAAGGCGCTTGCCGACGCCGACGCCTCACTCGTCGAGGCCATTTCAGGCGCCCCTTCGGCGCTCGCCAACCGACTTGGCGCCACGCGCGACCACGTCGCGCAATATGTCGAGGGCTTCAACGCCTCTCTGGCGATGACCGCAAGCATCGAGGACCAGGCCAAGGAGATGCGGACCTTCGTCGCCAAGATCGCCGACGACTTCGCCAAGTTCCAGTCGGCCGTCCAGGCCGCGCAGACCAAGCTGAAGACCGACACGGAAGCGACCCAGGCTTCGACCACAGCCAACCTGTGGGCATTCGGCGCGGGCGGCCTGCTGCTCGGCCTGGCGCTCTCCGTGCTGATCGGACGCAGCCTGTCGCGCCCCATCGTGTCCATCACGCAGGCCATGCAGCGGATCTCGGAGGGTGACCTGTCGGTGGCCGTTCCGGGCCTCGGCCGCAGCGACGAGGTGGGCACGATGGCGGCGACGCTCCACGTGTTCAAGCAGGGCCTCGAGGAGAACCTGCGCATGCGCGCCGAACAGGAGCGCGCCAAGGCGGAGGCCGAGACGCGCCGCCAGGCCGAGATGAAGGAAATGGCCGACGCCTTCGAAACGGCGGTCGGTGGCGTCGTGGAAATGGTCGTCGGCGCCTCGACGCAGTTGCAAGCCTCGGCACAGTCGATGTCGGCTGCGGCCGAGGAGGTCTCCAACCAGTCGATCACAGTGGCGAGCGCCGCCGAGGAAGCATCCACCAACGTCGAGACCGTCGCCGCGGCCGCCGAGGAACTGGCGACCTCGATCGCCGAGATCAAGCGTCAGGCCGACGAGAGCACCGTCGTCGCCTCCAAGGCCAGCAAGGATGCCCAGCTGACCGCCGAGCGGGTGCGCGAACTGGCCGAAAGCGCCAACCGCATCGGCGAGGTTGTCAACCTCATCGACAGCATCGCCTCCCAGACCAATCTTCTGGCCCTCAACGCGACCATTGAGGCGGCGCGGGCCGGCGAAGCCGGAAAGGGATTCGCCGTGGTGGCGGCCGAGGTGAAGCAGCTGGCCGACCAAACGTCGCGCGCGACCTCCCAGATTTCAAGCCAGATCGGGGAGATCCAGTCTTCGACGCAGTCGTCGGCCGAGGCGATCGTGACGATCACCGGCGTGATCGAGCACCTGAACCGCATCGCCACGTCGATCGCCACCGCCGTCGACCAGCAGGGCGCGGCCACCGACGAGATCGCCCGCAACGTCAGCCAGGCTTCGATCGGCACCCATCAGGTGTCGCAGAATGTCGTGGGCATCACCCAGGCGGCGACCGAGTCATCCGGGGCCGCGACCGAGGTGCTGACCGCCGCGACCGCCCTCGCCCGTCAGTCCGACACCCTGCGGCGCGAGGTCGAAACCTTCCTCTCCGGCGTCCGCGTCGGCTGAGGAACGCCGTTCCTCATACGGACCAGTCGCTTACGAGCGACTGGTCGGCGGGGGCAGGTTCCAGTCCCAGCGCATGGCGGCAAGCCGGAGCAGGATGGACAGGCCGCCACCGGCAATCGCCACCGGCACGGACGGCAGGTGGTAGTAATCGCCGACGGAAACCATCAAGGCCCCGATCAGCGCCGCCAGAGCGTAGATTTCCTTGTGCAGCACCATCGGAGTCTGCGCCGCCAGGATGTCGCGACCAATGCCGCCGCCGATGGCGGTGATCATGCCGACCACGGCCGCCATCAAGGGCGACAGGCCGGCGTCCATCGCCTTGCGCGTTCCCACCACCACGTAGAGCCCGAGGCCCAGCGCGTCGAACACCGCCACCGGCGCGGAAAGGCGCGCGATCAGGTGGTGGGCGAAGATGCAGCAGAAGCCGGCGATGCAGGAAATGGCGAAATAGTGCCAGGTGATGAAAGCCACCGGAGGAACGGCGCCAATCACTACATCGCGGATGATGCCGCCGAAGGTGGCGGCGACGAAGGCCAGGAAAACGATGCCGAACGGATCGAGCCGCCGTTCCACGGCGCGGGTACCACCGCTCAGGGCAAAGGCGAAGCAGCCGACGAAGTCGACCAGGGTGAGGAACATGATGGGTCTACCGGTCTTTCCGGACGGGGAAGGCCCGCGCCGGGGGTCACACGAATTTCTGGCTGCCTTCTCTCACGTCGGCGCGTCGGACGGAAGATGGTCAACTTCCGCACCAGTCCGTTGCGCGGGCCGCGACGTCCCGGCATGATCGCGCCGCCGCCCCACCCGGCCTGGAGGAGAACCCAATGCCCCGTTCCGTGACACGCGCCCGTCTGGCGGCGTTCTGCCTCGCCCTCCTTGCGGCGCTGCCGGCCACTGCCGCACCCGCCCTCAAGCGCGGCATCAACTTCGAGGTCTGGCAGACATGGACCGGTCGCGACGCCTTTCTCGCGCCGGAGTTCGACAGGGGCAACTTTCCCGACTGGATGGGACGCATCGACGACCGCCAGCTCGCCAGCCTGAAGGCCGAGGGCTTCGATTTCGTCCGCCTCAACATCGACGCCGCCGCCCTGCTCTGGGCGGGCGACGACGGCGCCGGGCCGCTGATCGGACGCATCGTCGCCGCGACGGAGCGTCTTCAGGCGTTGGGCTTCGCAGTGATCGTCGACATGCATCTCCTGCCGATCGACCAGGAACGCCCCGACGGATTGCAGGACGTGCTCGGCACCGACGACCACGCCCCCATCCTTTGGGACCGCTATCTCGCTCTCGTCACGCGGCTCGCCGGCCGACTGGCCGTCCTGCCCGCCGACAAGACCCTTCTCGAGCCGATCAATGAGCCTAACCAGGATTGGGGATCCTACATAGCCCTGGCCGACCGCTGGCCCGACCAGTTGGCCGCGCTGCGCGAGGCCGCGCGCCAGGCGGCCCCGACGCTGACGCTTGTGCTGACCGGCGGCCGTTCGGGTGGCATCGACGGACTTGCGCGTCTGGACCCAGTCCCCTTCGCGGACGATCCGAACATCGTCTGGACCTTCCATTATTACGACCCCATGGTCGTCAGCCACGCGGGCCGCCCCTGGGTCGACGATCCCGGCCGTTATCTCACCCATCTGCCCTATCCGGCCAGCCAGGTCGACGAGGCCGGCGGCAAGCAGCTCCTGCGCGCGGCAAGGAGCCGCATTGCCAGGGAGGTCGCCGATCCGTCGCGTCGCAGGGAGCTCGATATCGCGGTCGGAGAAGCGCTCGACGACTATCGCACCAGCGAAGCCGGCCCGGCGACCATCGCCGCCGACTTCCAGCGGGTGAGCAACTGGGCGGCCGAGAACGGCGTTCCGCCCGAGCGCGTTCTGCTCGGCGAGTTCGGCATCTTTCAGGACGAGGCCGATCCGGCATCGCGCATCGCCCTCATCGAGGCGACGCGCGATGCCGCCGAGGACAAGGGTTTTGCCTGGGCGGTCTACTCCGCCGGCCTGACCAGCGCCGGGAAGGGCTTTGCCGTGATCGGCGACGACCGGAGCCTCACCCTCGAACCGAAGGTGAAGGCGGCGCTGGGCCTCGGCGACAAGTGATCAGTGGCGGACGAGCCGTTCGCCGACGAACAGAAAGCCGACCGCCGCGACGATGAGGATCGGCAACGCCGATATGGCCGTAAACAAACCCACGTGATCGGCCAGAGCCCCGATCGCCCAGGGGATGATGAGGATGGAAAGACCGCTCGCCAGCGAAGCGCGCGCCGTCGCCAGCTCGCCGAACGGACCGGCGGTGACGATCGCCTTGGTCAGCGTCAGCGGATACTGCAAGGCGCACCCGAGACCGACGGCGAACAGGCCGACCACAGCCACCAGCAGGCTCGGTGCGCCCCAGAACAGGAAGAAGGCCGGCACAGTGACGATTGCCGAGAGATAGAGTGCGCGCGCCGCCGTTATCCGCGTCAACACGAAGGCCGACGACAGACGTCCGACGAGCATGCCCAGCGAGAAGGCGCCGGCGGCGATCGCCGCGGAGGCCACCGGCACGTCCTTGACACGGACGAGAAACTCCGTCGCCCACACAAGAACCGACTGCTCGACGCCGACGAAGGCGATGATCGTCAACCAGTAGAGCCAATAGGCCATCGGCAGCCGGCCGCCGTGACCGCCCGTCTCGACCGTCGCCGGCTCCTTCGGCGCCGGCATCGGCACGCCCCGCAGGAACAGGAGCAACAGGCCGGCCAGGACCACGCCGAGCAAAAGCGCCGCCCGCCAACCGAAACCGATGGCCACGAACAGGCCGACCGCCATCGCCGCCGTCAACGAGGCAACGTAGGAAACGCCGTTGGCCTCGCCGATCGCCACCGAACGATTGGCGCCATGCCAGTCGGCAAGCAGCGTCGGCACGACGATCAGCACAAGGCAACCGACCGCGCCCATCAGGAAGCATCCGAGGATGCTGACCACCGGATGCGGCGCGGCGGTGATGGCGACCGCGCCGAGCGCCATGCCGGCGAGCCCGAACATCACCGACCTCGGTCGCCCATACCGGCGCGTCAGCCGCTCGCCAAACAATCCCGAAACGATAAGACCGGCCGCCACCGCTGCCGGGTGCAGCGTCACCACCCGATAGCTGAGGTCGAACTCGTCCTTCAGGAAGGGGATGATGTTTCCCTGAATATTCAGGAAGAAGGTGAACTGGGCGAGCGCCAGATAGGCGGCCCAGGTCAGCCGGTCGCGCCGTATGGGCGCCGGAATGGACGGGGAGAGCGATGGGGCGGTCATGAAATCCACATGAAGAAGGCGCCCTCCGCCACCGATCATCGGCGGACGGCGCGACGCCTCCTTGAAACGATACAGATTGCTAGGCCGACACCCGTTCGCTGTCAAGCGCGGAGAAGAGCCTCTCCACCCCAGGCAAGGCCGTCACGCCCCCCGGTCGGGGACAGGCGGAAAGCCCGCTTACACCATGCCGAGCGCGTTCATGTAGAGTTCGAGGATGGCTTCCGCCTCCTGGCGCTCGTCCGGGTCCTGCTTGCGAAGCTTCAGAATGGCCCTGACGGCCTTGACGTCGTAGCCGCGGCCCTTGAGCTCGGCCATCACGTCCTTGATGTCGTCCTGGAGAGCGGCCTTCTCTTCCTCAAGCCGCTCGACGCGCTCGATGAACTGCCGGAGTTCACCCGCCGCGACGCCGCCCTGCGATTCTGCCGATTCCATGCTCATGGGATATTGTCCTGCCGATCTTGATACTGGGTCCGGGCGGGGCCGCCGCCCGTGAGGGCGGCATGAAGTCCGAACTTCATGGGCCCGTCAACCGTTTTCGAGCGTCCATTCACACGCGAGCGCCATCCGCGCGCGATCCGTAAAAGGCGGTCTTGCGCATCTCCGGCCGCGCCGCCAGCGGTGCCACCACCTCGAAAATCGTCTCCGCCCAGTGGGTTGCGCCAGCCTCGTCGGCGATGTGATCCTGCCGCACCTCGATGAGCAGATGGGCGAGCCCCCGCGCCGTGCCATGGCGATAGAGCGTATCGTTGCGGAGCGCCCCGTCGTAGGGCTGGTTGTCGCCGACGACAAGGCCGCGCTCACGGAAGGCGGCGAGCGCCGGCGCCACCATGCGGTCGTCGCGGTCCCACAGGATCGCCATGTCCCAGGGACGCGGCACGCCCTTCCAGACCGGCGTGAAGGAATGGATGGACAGGATCACCGGCGCGACGCCGGTGGCGAGCATCCGGTCGATCAGGCCATCGATGGCCTGATGATATGGACGATGGAATCCTTCGATACGCCGCTGTCGCTCGGCGGCGTCGACCCTAGCGTTGCCCGGCACGATCGCCCCGTCCGACAGGCGCATCACCAGCGTCGGGTCGTCTTCGCCACGGTTGGGATCGATCAGCAGACGCGAGAAGCGGGTGAGCAGCGCCGGAGCGCCGGCAACGGCGGCGAGGCGGCGGACCAGCCATTCGGTACCGATATCATAGGCGATATGACGTTCGAACTCGGCCGGCGGCAGACCGAGGTTGCCGTAAGACGGCGGCACCCGGCGGGATGCGTGGTCGGCGAGGATCAGAAGGCCGCCTGCCTCGTCGCCGGGAAGAAATGTGAAAGGAGCGTCGTCGGTCGGGTCCTGCATGGCGGATGATCCTAAATGCTGCTATCGGTCGGATAAAGTCGAGATCCACCCGCTGGCGCCGTCGACCTGCCGACCGTTGCACTTTCGCCGCGGCCCGCCCGACGGCCGTCGTCCTCAGGTCCATTCATGTCCGTCGCCAGATCGTTGCCGCTGTCCCCACGCCCCGGTGAGGTCGTGGCCTTCCTCGCCCTCTGCCTCGGCGCCGTCGCCATGGGCATATCTCCGGTCTTCGTCCGCCTCGCCGACGTCGGCCCCTTCGCCAGCGCCTTCTGGCGTGTCGCGCTCGCAGTCCCCGTGCTGGCCATCTGGGCGGCGAGCGAGGGCGGCAGCAAGGCACTGGCCACCGCCTTCCGCTCGAAGGCCATCTGGCTCGCCGGCGTCTTCTTCGCCGTCGACCTGTTCTTCTGGCACCTCTCGATCCTCAACACGTCGATCGCCAACGCCACCTTCCTGTCCTCGATGGCGCCAATCTGGGTGCTGCTGTTCTCCGGCCTGTTCATCGGCGAGAAGGTCGGCCGGCGCGAAGCGGGCGGCGTCATCGTCTGCATCCTCGGCGGCGCGGTGCTGCTCGGCGGCTCCTATACGCTCGATGCCGACAAGCTGATCGGCGACATCTACGGCATCGGCACCTCCTTCGGCTTCGGCACCTACTTCCTGGCCGTTCGCGCCGCCCGACGCCAGCACAGCACCGGCACCGTCACCTTCGGCGCAACGGCGGTGACCGCGCTCTGCCTCGGCGCCATAGCCCTCGCCTTCGAGCCAAAGCTTCTGCCGTCTTCGCTGACGGGCGTCGCAACTCTCGCCGCCCTGGCGTATGTAAGCCATATCGGTGGGCAGGGCCTGCTCGCCTTTGCGCTCGGATATCTCTCGGCCGCCTTCTCGTCTCTGGTCATCTTCATGGAGGTGATCGCCGCCGCCACCCTCGCTTTCCTCGTGTTCGGCGAGGCGATCGGCTGGAGCCAGGGGCTGGGTGGCCTGATGATCCTTGGCGGCATCTGGATCGCCCGGCCGCGATCATGACCAGCGTTCTTCGGACGCGACCAAAGACTGGAGCGTAAGCCTTTGAGGATGCGTGTTAATGTTCATGGGAGACCGGACACGACGGGACAGTGCGGCGCCTTGCGTAATTATACGTTGACATTTTGCCGTAGGTCACGCGATAAGGCGGGGCATTCTCCGATGAGCACCGGACAAGGATCGTTGGCGGGCGGAAAACCGATGGCGGCACATGAGGGACCGGTACGAAAGACGCGGCCGGCGCTTGTTGCCCTGGCGCTGTCCTTCCTCTTCCTCGCCGCCGCGACACCCGCGAAGGCCGATCTCAGGCTCTGTAACAAAACCGACGGCACCATCTCCGTGGCGATCGGCTACAAGTCCAAGGACGGCTGGCGCTCCGAAGGCTGGTGGAACATCGGCGGATCGAAATGTGGAACGCTGCTCTCCGGCGCTCTCACATCACGCTATTACTACCTCTATGCGGTCGACAGCCAACACGGCGGCGAATGGGGCGGCAAGGCGTTCATGTGTACGAGACGCAAGATGTTCACAATAGGCGGCGTCGAAAACTGTGTCGCCCGCGGCTATGAGCGGACAGGGTTCTTCGAGGTCGACACCGCCGAACAACGCAGCTGGACCGTACACCTGTACCAGCCGACCCAAAAAGGAAACGGGGCGAAATGAGACGTAACCGCAAGGTCAAGATTCTTGCAACTTTGGGCCCCTCCTCCTCCGACAAGGACATGATCGCCCGGCTTCACCAGGCGGGTGCGGACTGCTTCCGCATCAACATGAGCCACACCAACCACGAGAAGCTCCGCTACTACGTATCGACCATCCGTGAGGTCGAGGCCGAGGCCGGCCGCCCGATCGGCATCCTCGCCGACCTGCAGGGGCCCAAGCTCCGGGTCGGCACCTTCGCCAACGGCCCGGTCTTCCTGGAAATCGGCGCCAAGTTCGCCTTCCATCGCGAGAAGTTCGACGGCGACGTCACCGGCGTCACCCTGCCGCATCCTGAAATCATAGACGCGCTCGAGCCCGGCCATCGCCTTCTGATCGACGACGGCCGCCTGAGGCTGCGCGTGGTCGAGAACGACCGCAAGAAGGCGATCGCCGAGGTCGAGGTCGGCGGCAAGATCTCCGACCGCAAGGGCGTCAGCCTGCCCGACACCATCCTCACCTCCGGCGCCCTCACCGAGAAGGACCGCGCCGACCTCACGGCCGCTCTCGACGCCGACGTCGACTGGATCGCGCTGTCCTTCGTGCAGCGGCCGGAAGACCTCCAGGAAGTGCACGAGATCGTCGACGGCAAGTGCGGCGTCATGGCCAAGATCGAGAAGCCGCAGGCCGTGCAGCGCTTCAACGAGATTCTCGAGCTCTCCGACGCCATCATGGTGGCGCGCGGCGACCTTGGCGTCGAGCTGCCGCTCGAACAGGTCCCGAGCGTTCAGAAGAGCATCACCCGCACCACGCGCAAGGCCGGCAAGCCGGTGGTCGTCGCCACGCAGATGCTGGAATCGATGATCCAGTCGCCGGTGCCGACGCGCGCCGAGGTCTCCGACATCGCCAACGCCGTCTTCGAGGGCGCGGACGCGGTCATGCTGTCGGCCGAGTCGGCGGCCGGCGCCTACCCGGTCGAGGCGGTTCAGACCATGAGCCACGTCGCCGAGGAGGTCGAGGCTTCCGAGCATTTCCACTCGATCCTGGCCGGCCAGCGCGGCGAGCCCGACGCGACCCCCGCCGACGCCATTTCCGCCTCGGCCCGCCAGATCGCCGAGACGCTCGGCATCGCCGCCCTCGTCTGCTTCACCGCCTCCGGCGCCACCGGCCTCCGCGCCGCCCGTGAGCGGCCGTCGACGCCGATCCTGGCGCTGTCGCCCAACCGCTCGATGGCCCGTCGCCTGGCGCTGGTCTGGGGCATCCACTCGGTGGTGACCGACGACGCCCGCTCGCTGATGGACCTCGTGCAGCGCGCCAGCCGCATCTCTGCCGAGGAAGGCTTCACCAAGCCCGGCGACCGCATCATCATCACCGCCGGCGTGCCCTTCGGCTCGGCCGGCGTGACCAACCTCCTGCGCATCGCCACCATCGGCGCCGACGGCAAGTCGGGGATCTGATCGGCGGCAACTGCGCGCGAACTGAAAAGGGGCCGGAGCGATCCGGCCCTTTTCTTATGACGGGATGTTCATACGCGTTCCGCTTGATCCGGACTCATCCGGCTCAAGCGGGTTTCGGCCTGACCGGCCAGCGCCCGGTCGGGCGCTTCCCCTCCCGTCGGGTTTCGCCCAAAAGGTCAAACCCGACGGAAGCGGCATCAGATATCGCGGCCATGGCTGCCAGCGACGATGGCCTCGATGGCCTCGCTGAGCCCGTCGAAATGCGGATCGATCGCTTGCAGGCGGCGCAGCACTTCGAGCGCCCTTTCATGCTGGTCGAGGTCCTCGAGCAGCACGGCAAGATCCTTCATCGCCATGAAATGGCGGGGCTCGATGCGCAGAACGGTCTGGAAATCGCCGAGCGCCGGTGACAGCCGGCCGGCAAGAAGGTGCAGGGTGCCGCGCCGGTAATAGGCCTCGGCCAGGGCGGGCCGCCGCACCGTCAACTCGTCGAGAAGATCGAGCGCGCCGGCCGCGTCGCCGGACGCGACAGCGTCTTGCGTCCAGCCCAGCATGAGATCGCAGGTGGCGCTGCCGCAGGTCGCCCAGCGCCGACGGATCTCCGTTTCAAGGCCTGAGGCTTCCTTGCGGTCGCGCGCGATCGCGAGCCGGGCGAACAGTTCATCCAGCTCGGCGGCCTTGTCGACCGGCACGACCGAGACCAAGCGCTCGCGCCCACTCGTCGCGGGCGGCGGCAGATCGACTTGGGCGGAGACCGGCCAGGCGACCGTCAACAACAATATGAGGGGCACAAAAACACGCATACCCGGGAAGGTACCTCCCCGGGCAGCGATCGTCGAGTGCATCCTGGCGCCAAGGCGGGCGGCAAGCCCGCCGGACATCAGCCCTGACGGGCCTTGTAGCGCGGATTCTTCTTGTTGATGATGTAGATACGGCCCTTGCGACGGACCATGCGATTGTTGCGGTCGCGGGTCATGAGGGCCCGGAGAGAGTTCTTGATCTTCATTTGGTCCATCCTTGCCGACATGCCCAACGGCGTCAGCGTCAGAAGACGCGCCGCCGACGGGTCGATGCCCGACGTCATCAATCCCGATGCCAGGAGGGCTGAACCCCCTTGCCCGAATTCGGGCGGACCATACGTATCGACCTCGAAGATGTCAATTGCGCCATGACCGACTTTTCGGGGAGAGCCGGCTGATTTTATGCCGGCGCAAACCGATCCCGCCAAGGGCATTCCGGCTAGTGGCTTTCCTCCTTGTTGCCGACCATCCCTTCCAGCTCCTCCGCCCGGTGGTCGGCCACGTCCTCCAAAGCCTCGGCCTTCTCCACGAGAGCCTGACTGACCTCGCGGATTTCGTCCTCGTCCAGCTTCTCGATCCCGATGAACTTGTTCTGCGCCTTCGAGGTCAGGATCAGCTCGTCGATCTTCGCCTGCAGGGCCTTGCCGTCCCGGTTCTGGGAGTTCTGCAACACGAACACCATCAGGAAGGTGACGATGGTGGTCGAGGTATTGATGACGAGCTGCCAGGTTTCCGAAAAGCCGAAGAAAGGTCCGGAGACCGCCCAGACGACGACCATCCCCACGGCAAGGGCGAAGGTTGCCGGCCGCCCAGACAGATCGGAAATGGTGGAGGCAAACTGCGAGAAAAGGCGCGACGTAGTGGAACCGTTCATGGTCACCTCGGGTTGCGAACGAGTGCCGCCCCCGTCGACGCGAAGACCTGCCCCTCGCGTCGCGCGGCAGGAGTGACACGGACGCGGAGACAACCGGATCCCGGGGCGGCGGTTCCCCGCCGGCGCGGCGGTTTCAACGTCCCCGCCCTTTTCTCGCCGCCATTCCGCTGCTATCGCATGGGGACGGGAGCCGGGTGCAGAACGACCGAGATCGGTTCCCCTAAGTCGGACGAAGAGGCTCGAACACCATGCCCGGGCAGTTTGCCAGCCTTTCCCGCTTGCTTGACGGCGTCGGCCGCCTTGTCCGGCTCGGCCGGGCGCCCGACTCCGTGCCGTCTACGCCGGCCTGCGACGGCTGCGATCTCGTCCGCGTCGCCAGCTACAATATACACAAGGGTATCGGCAACGACGGCACCTACGATCCGGCCCGCACCATCTCGGTGATCGCCGAGATCGACGCCGATATCATCGCCCTTCAGGAAGCCGACCGTCGGTTGGGCGACCGCAAGGGCCGGCTCAACCTCGCCACTCTGGAGCGGGAAACCGGGCTGACGCTTGTGCCGCTCGCCGCCCGGCCGATGAGCCATGGCTGGCACGGCAATGCCCTGTTCTACCGGCGCGGCACCATCGTTCGCGCCGAGCGCCTTCACCTGCCGCACGCCGAGCCGCGCGGCGCGGTGCTAGCCGAGTTCGACATCGGCGGCCGCCCCTTGCGCATCGTTGCCGCCCATCTCGGCCTTCTGAGCCACACCCGTCGCCTGCAAATGGAACGCTTGCGCTCCCAGCTCGAAGCGCGCGAACCGATGCCGACGCTCCTGTGCGGCGACTTCAACGAGTGGCGACCCGGCCGGGCCAACTCGCCGCTGGAGCGACTGTCGCCGCTGTTCCAGACGGCCGACGCCGTGCCAAGCTTTCCCTCGCGCCGGCCGGTGTTTCCACTCGATCGCATCTTCGGCTGGCCTGACGGACTGGTCGCCGATTTCGGCGTGCACGACAGCCCTGTCGCCCGGCGCGCCTCCGACCACCTTCCGGTCAAGGCAGTGATCGACCTGAAGTCGGCTGGCGGGCTGTTCGGCGACAGCTCAGTCCGGCCGCCGAGACGCGAGCGCGACGCGCGCGGCGGCGAGGTCCTCGACAGCGAGGCCAACCGACTTGAACAGCGTTATCTCGGACGCTGAACGCCGCCCCTCGACGCCGCCACCGCAAAGATCATAGAGCGTACCGGCGATCTCCTTCAGCGCGCCCGACGCCATCGGTCCCTTGATGTCGCCCGATTCGACCGCCGCCGCCGGCCCGTCGACGAACACCCGACCGCGCGCCACGGCGCGGTCGTCGGCTTCGCGCATCTCGGGAGTGAAGGAGCCGACGAGATCGAGATGCTGGCCGGGTTTCAGCCAATCGCCGTGGATCAGCGGTGACCGGGAGAGCGTGGCGCAGGATATGATGTCGGCCTCGCCGACCGCCGCTTCGAGATCGTCGCACGTGTCCGCTTCGATTCCCTGGCCCCGAAGACGGGTTACCAGCCGCTCGGCCCGCTCCGGCGTCGGATTCCAAACCAGCACCCGCTCGATGGGCCGCACGGCGCGATAGGCCCCCGGCATCTCCGAGCCGATGTGCCCGGCCCCGACCACCAGCAGCGTGCGAGCATCGGCGCGCGCCAGGTAGGACGCGGCGAGCGCGGAGGCCGCCGCCGTACGTCGTCCGGTCAGCGTCGCGCCATCCATGAGCGCCACGTGGGAGCCGGTCGTCTCGTCGAACAGCAGATAGCTCGCCGTCACCGCCGGAAGGCCGCGCTTGGCGTTACCGGGCACCACGTTGACGATCTTGACGCCGCCGTGGCTGCCGTCGCCCATCCAGGCGGGCATCACGAGCAGCGTGGCGTCGGGCTCGCCGACGCGCGGCAGGCCATGGGCATGACGGAGCGGAGCGGTAACGCCGGCGGCAAATATCTCCCGCAGCCCGGCGATCAAGGCCGGATAGTCGAGGGCGGCGGCGGTGGCAGCGGCATCGAGGACGAGCATGGAAGGCTCCCGGCAGAGAAAACCGGCGAAGCATAGCCTGCCGCCAAGCGATTGAAAGCCCGCTCTGGCGCCATTGCCCGCCCAGATTGCCCATCAAAGAACCAAGGACAGAAGCAAAGTCGAGCCACTCAGTTTTTGTATATGTGCCATGCAAAGCTGACTTTAACGATAAAATCGCCAAAGGGATAGTTTTGACAGTACCCCGCCGACACTATCATCGAGGGCATAAACCAAGGAAGTTCACCGAACTGAGTTCAAAATACGTTTCATTGATTCGATCTTATTCAGAGCCAAGACCACTAAACCAAAATCGTTTTTGAGCTTTAGCCTCGCAGAGTAGCATCGGCGCACATCCTCCCACCTCCCCACAGGAGAAAGCATGACCTATCGACGCATCACACTGCCGCTTTTTCTTGTGCAGGAGCAGCGCCGCCTGGGTGGCAGCGGCATCTTCACGGCGCTGATGACCGACATCTGCACCACCTGCAAGACGATCTCCAACGAGGTGAACCGGGGCGCCATGGCCGGCACCATGGGATACGCCGGCTCGCGCAACGTGCAGGGCGAAGAGCAGAAGGAACTGGACGTCCTCGCCAACGACATCTTTCTCTACATGACCGACCAGAGCGGCAACTGGGCCGGCGTCGCCTCGGAAGAATTGGAGGATGCCCGGATCTCGCGCGGATCCGACGGTCGCTATCTCCTGCTGTTCGATCCGCTCGACGGCTCGTCCAACATCGGCGTCAACGTGGCGGTCGGCAGCATCTTCTCGATCCTGCGGCTGCCCGAAGGCGCGGATCCCTCCGACGAACGGGTCTATCTGCAGCCCGGCGTCAGGCAGGTGGCCGCCGGCTACACCATCTACGGCTCGTCCACCATGATGGTGCTGACGTCAGGCCATGGCGTCAACGGCTTCACCCTCGACCACAACATCGGCGTTTTCGTCCTCACCCATCCCAACATGCGCATTCCCGAAGACACCGGCGAATACGCCATCAACGCTTCGCGCGAGCGCCATTGGCCGGCGCCGATCCACCGCTACGTGCGCGAGTGCGTCGCCGGCCCCGACGGACCGCGCGGCAAGGCTTTCAACACCCGCTGGATCGCCTCCATGGTGGCCGAAGTGCATCGCATCCTGATGCGCGGCGGCGTGTTCATGTATCCGGTCGACCGCGACAACGCGCCGAGGGGCGGCCACCTGCGCCTGCTCTACGAAGCCAACCCGATGGCCTTCATCGTCGAACAGGCCGGCGGCCGGGCGATCTCGGGCCACGAGCGCATCCTCGACATCGAGCCCGAGCGACTGCATCAGCGCACCGGCGTCATCCTCGGCTCGAAGAACGAGGTCGAGCGCATCGGCCGCTACTACGCCGAGACCGGACATGAGGAAACCTCCGCCGCCTGACGTTCATCGAACCCCGGCGGGCATCCAGGCTGGACATGCGCCGCTCAAGGGGTAACACTTGGCCGAGTGATCGGCTTCCGAGGGAGGGAGGTGCCGTCCATCTCCCTCCGAACGTTTCAATGGAACGCAGGCCATCGCGCCGCGTTTGGTCTCCGGGCGCTGCTGGCGACATCCGCCGCCGCCCGTAATTTGCCGCCAACATGGCACCACTGCCACCTTTCGGCAGTTCGGCTGCTATTTTTGCGCCCCTCGACGAGACACGACACCCCAGCAGAACACCCCCGACCCAACCAGCCAGGAGAACAGTGATGCCCCATCTGAAATATGCCGCCGCTGTGCTTGCCCTCGGGCTTTTTGCCGGCACCGCCAACGCCAAGGTCGTGGTGTCCTCGAAAATCGACACCGAAGGCGGCGTCATCGGCAATCTCATCCTTCTCGCCCTTCAGAACTCGGGCATCGAGGTCGAGGATCGTATCCAGCTCGGCGGCACGCCGGTGGTGCGCCAGGCCATCACCGCCGGCGAGATCGACATCTATCCCGAGTATACCGGCAACGCCGCCTTCTTCTTCAACAAGGCCGACGATCCGCTCTGGAAGGACGCCGCCAAGGCCTATGAAGAGGCCAAGAAGCTCGACTATGACGCCAACAAGATCGTCTGGCTGACGCCCTCGCCGGCCAACAACACCTGGGCCATCGCCCTGCGCAAGGACGTGGCCGACGAGGCGGGCGTCAAGTCGCTCAGCGACTTCGGCGCCTGGGTCTCCAAGGGCGGCAAGGTCAAGCTGGCCGGCTCGGCCGAGTTCGTCAATTCGGCTTCGGCACTGCCTTCCTTCCAGACCACCTATGGCTTCAAGCTGACGCCCGACCAGTTGATCGTGCTCTCCGGCGGCGACACGGCGGCCACCATCAAGGCGGCGGCCGACCAGACCAACGGCGCCAACGCCGCCATGGTCTACGGCACCGATGGCGCCATCGCCCCATCCGGGCTCGTGGTGCTCGACGACGACAAGTCGGTGCAGCCGGTCTATCAGCCCACCGCCATCGTCCGGGAAGAGGTCCTGAAGGCCAACCCGTCCATCGCCGACACGCTGAAGCCGGTCTTCGAGAGTCTCGACCTCGTGACGCTGCAAACGCTCAACGCCCGCGTCCAGGTCGGTGGCGAGCCGGCCAAGGCGGTCGCCGAAGACTACCTGAAGTCCAAGGGCTTCCTGAAGTAACGACCGGTCACGGCGGAGGGGAGATCTCCTCCGCCCCTTTTCAAAGGTTCTTCATGACGACGCTCGCAGACGCCGGAACCGGACGCGCCGCAACGTCGCGGATCGATCGTTTTGGCGTCGTCATCGCCATTTTCCTGATCGGCGCGCTCGCCCTTCCCTTTGCCACCTTGCGCGCCACCCGCATCGCCTCAGGAACAGGACTCCGGCTGTTCGAGGCGCTGCCGGTCACCGTGACGGCCACGGTCCTGGTGGTGCTCGCCGCCGCGATCGGAGTGGCGCTGTCAAGTCGCCGACCGGCGGTCCGCCTCGCCCTCGGCGCGCTGGCGCTCGCCGCGCTGGCACTCGCCGCCGGCGCCGCCGGCGCCCATCTGATGCCCGACGACAATCCCTACGCCCGGATCGCCCCGGCCAGCGGCTTCTGGGTTGCCCTGTTCGGCGCTTCCATGCTGGTCACCGACGCCAGCGTGCGGCTGAAACTCGGCCCTGCCGGGCGGATTGTCGCGCTGGCGGTCACGGCGGCGCTCATCGCCGGCCTGTTTGCCTCGGGCGCCTGGAGCCACCTGTCGATCGTCGCCGAGTATCGCAACCGCGCCGACGTGTTCTGGCGCGAGGCCATCAACCACGTCATTCTCGCGGCCGGCTCGCTCGCCGCCGCCATCGCCATCGGCCTGCCGCTCGGCATTCTCGCCTACGAGGTCCGCGCCGTCCGCGACCCGCTGATCAACGTGCTCAACATCGTCCAGACCATTCCGTCGATGGCGCTGTTCGGCATCCTGATCGCACCGCTCGGCTGGATCGCCATGAACGTTCCCGGCGCCCACGCCATCGGCATTCGCGGCATCGGCATGGCGCCGGCCTTCCTGGCGCTGTTCCTCTACTCGCTGCTGCCGATGGTCGCCAACACCGTGGTCGGCTTGAACGGCGTGTCCCGCGCCGTGGTCGACGCAGCGCGCGGCATGGGCCTCACTGGCCGACAGCGGCTTTTCCAGGTGGAAATGCCGCTGGCCCTGCCGGTGCTCCTCACCGGCATCCGCATCGCCCTCGTCCAGAACATCGGCCTCGCCACGGTGGCGGCGCTGATCGGCGGCGGCGGATTCGGCGTCTTCCTGTTCCAGGGGCTGGGCCAGACGGCCACCGACCTCATCCTGCTCGGCGCGCTGCCGCCGGTGGCCCTGGCTTTCGCCGCCGCCGTCGTGCTCGACGCCGTCATCGAGATTTCCGGCAGAGGCAAGGCATGATCGAACTCAGCCATCTGACCAAGGTCTACAACGACACGGCCGTGGTCAACGACGTCAACATGGAGATCGAGGCTGGTACGATCACCGTAATCGTCGGCACCTCCGGTTCGGGCAAGTCGACGCTCCTGCGCATGGTCAACCGACTGGTCGAGCCGACGGAAGGGCGCGTCTTTCTCGAGGGCAGCGACGTATCGACGATGCCGCCCCACGAGCTCCGCCGCTCGATTGGCTATGCCATCCAGAATCACGGCCTGTTCCCGCACTGGACCGTCGCCCGCAACATCGCCACCGTACCGATGCTGCTCGGCTGGGACCGCAGGAAGGTCGATGCCCGCGTCGAGGAGCTGATGGAGCTGTTCCAGCTCGATCACGGCCAGTTCGCCAACCGCTACCCGCACGAACTCTCCGGCGGCCAGCAGCAGCGCGTCGGCGTCGCCCGGGCCATGGCCGCCAAGCCGGCCCTTCTCCTGATGGACGAGCCCTTCGGCGCGCTCGATCCGATCATCCGCTCCAAGGCCCAGACCGACCTCAAGGCCATCCAGCGTCGCACTGGCACCACCATCCTTCTGGTGACCCACGACATGGGCGAGGCGGTTCATCTCGGCGATCGCATCGCCGTCATGGACGGCGGCCTTCTCAAGCAATACGCGCCGGCCGCAGACATCCTCGCCCGGCCCGCCGACGCCTTCGTCGACGACCTGATCGGCAGCGCCGACCGCCCGTTCCGCTACCTGACACTCGGAAAGGTCCGTGCGGCGGTCGAACCCGGCGACGCCGAAGGGGCGCCGCTCGCCGCCGACGCCAGCCTCTACGAGGGCCTCGGCGAGCTGCTCTGGTCGGGCCGAGACGCGGCGCCGGTGATCGACGCCGCCGGGGCGCCGGTCGGGCGCATCAGTCTTCAGGGCATTGCCGGCCGGGCGGCTCGGCCGAAATGAAGCGCGACATGATTCGCACCGGCACCATCCTTCGGCTTCTGGTCTTCGCCGCGCTCCTTGCCTTCCTGCTGGCGCCCGATCGCTTCGCCGGCCTGCTGGCGCCGCTGACCAACAACGGCGCACCGGCCATCTACAACCAGGGTACGCTGCTCGACCTGACGCTGTCGCATCTCGTCACCGTCGGCCTGTCGACGGTCGCCGCCGCCATCGTGGCCATAGGACTCGCCATCTTCGTCACCCGTCCGGCCGGCGCCGAGTTCCTCGCCCTGTCGCGCGCCATCGTCAACATCGGCCAGACCTTCCCGCCGGTGGCGGTGCTGGCGCTGTCAGTGCCGATCATGGGCTTTGGAGAAGGCCCGACGCGCATGGCGCTATTCCTCTACGGCCTGCTGCCGATCTTCGAGAACACGCTCGTCGGCCTGTCGACCCTGCCGCCCGCCGTGGTGGAAACCGCCTCGGCCATGGGCATGACCGGCCGGCAGCGTCTTCTCAAGGTCGAGCTGCCGCTCGCCATGCCACTGATCATCGAGGGCATCCGGCTGTCCGCCGTCATCGGCCTCGCCACGGCGACCATCGGCTCGACCGTGGCCGCCAAGGGGCTCGGCGAGGTGATCGTCGCCGGACTCCTGTCCAACAACCTCGCCTTCATCGTCCAGGGCGGCGTCATCACCGGCGTGTTGGCCGTGCTGATTTCCGATGGGTTCGAGGCCGTGGCGCACCGGATGGCGAAGCGGCGCGGTGCAACGCGGCAGGCAGATCCGGACGGGCAACAGTCCGGGGCCTGAGACGCGAACCGGAGCTCAGCGCCAGCCGCGGCCGCCGCGCTCGCGGGTATGGGCGACAGCCGCCAGAACGCGCAGGCGCGACAGCTCCAGAAGCCGACGCATCGCCGCCTCGGCTCGTTCGCCATCGCGCGCCAGGATGGCCGACAGCACCTCTTCATAGGGCGCAAGATCGATCGGCGTGCCGCTCGCATCCTTCTGCGTCAGGCTGAAGGACGCCTTCAGCGCCGTCTTGACCGCCCCGCCGATGGTAACGAACAGGCCGTTGTGCGTCGCCGCGATGATGGCAAGGTGGAATTCGCTCTCGGCCCCGGCGGCGAGCGGCGCCTGATCGAGCATCGACACCATGTCGGAGTAGCGGCGACAGATGCGGTCGTGATCGTCCGAGGTCCCGGATCGGGCGGCGAGATAGCAGGCGCGCGGCTCGAAGCACTGACGCACCTCGTAGAGATCCTCGATGATCCGCTCGTCGAACTGGGCGCTGAGGCGCCAGGACAGGACGTCGGGGTCCAGCAGGTTCCAGTCGGCGAACGGCAGCACACGCGTACCGAGCTTGGGGGCCACCTCGATCAACCGCTTGGCGGCAAGGTTCTTCACCGCCTCGCGTACCGTCGAGCGGCTGACGCCGTATTCCTGGCAGAGCTCGGCTTCGATCGGCAGGGAATCACCGGGGCCGAACTCGCCTGAGACGATCCGCGTGCCGATGATTCGCGCGACCTGGGCACTCATGGTGCCGATGGTGGAATCTCTCTCGAACATACTTCTCTTTCCCGGAGCGTCCGCCGAAGGAGCCGAACCGGCCCGATCGAAGCGCGTCTGCTCAGCCACACCAATTCGAGCGTCCGTCTGCCCGGTCCGGCACTAAGACCCGGCGGGCGGACACTCGGCCGTCCGGCGGGCTGACCGCCCGTTCGGAAAGCGTGTCCGGTCGAGGCCCCCGGCGGAAAACGGCACCGTGCGAGTCCCGCTCTTCCGCCGGAAGCGCGCTCTAGCTGTACCTTTTTCTCGCCAAAAATGTCCAACGCGAGGATTGACAAGGCCCCTTCTCGCCGTACAATCTTATCATCATACCATAAGAAGAAAACTGGTTTTGTGGAGGAGAATGCAGGTGAGCAGCATCGAACTGGATTCGGTGTCCAAGCGGTTCGGCTCCGTCGAGGTCATCTCGGAGCTGTCGCTGACCATCCACTCCGGCGAGTTCATCGCCTTCCTCGGACCGTCGGGCTGCGGCAAATCGACGCTTCTTCGCATGATCGCCGGACTGGAGACGGTCAATGGCGGCGAGATTCGCATCGGCGGGGAAAGGGTGGATCACCTCCCCCCCGGCGCGCGCGGCGTCGCCATGGTGTTCCAGCACTACGCACTTTACCCACACATGACCGTGTTCGATAACTTGGCATTTGGTCTCAAGAACATCGGCACGCCGCATGACGAGATCGCCCGTCGCATCGAGGAAGCCGCCCGCATTCTCGAGATCGGCCATCTCCTCCAGCGCAAGCCGGGGCAGCTCAGTGGCGGCCAGCGTCAGCGCGTCGCCATCGGCCGTGCCCTCGTCAAGGATCCGAAGGCCTATCTCTTCGACGAACCGCTTTCCAACCTCGACGCCGCATTGCGCGTCCGCACCCGCGTCGAGCTGGCCCGCCTGCATCAGCAGACACGCGCCACCACCATCTTCGTCACCCACGATCAGGTCGAGGCCATGACGCTGGCGAGCCGCATCGTGGTGATGAACGCCCGCAAGGTCGAGCAGGTCGGCACGCCGATGGAGATCTACGGTCGCCCGGCCACCGAGTTCGTCGCCCGCTTCGTCGGCTCGCCCGCCATGAACTTCCTGCCCGTCACGGTTCGCGATCGTACCGGCCTCGCCACCGCCGTGCTCGGCGACGGCTCGATCATCGATACCGACGTTCCCGTCGATCTCCTGTCGGCCGGCGGCGAACTGCGTGTCGGCGTCCGCGCCGAAGCGATCCACGTCCGGCCGGACGGCGCCATTCCCGGCAAGGTGGAAGTGGTCGAGCGCCTCGGCGATCGCACCCACCTTCACATCCGCCTGAAGGACGGCAGCACGCTGGTCGCCGAGGACACGGGCGTCAGCCAGGTTCAGCCCGGCGACACCGTCCCCCTCGCCGTCGAGGGCGCCACCGCGCATCTCTTCGACGACGCGGGCCTTGCCTACCACGCGCGCCAGTGACGGAGGATGAGATGACGGACGTCACGCTATCGCCCGGCAAGGCGGTCGCGGCGGTCAAGCGCCCGACGGGCGCCTCGATCGGGCCGCGCTGGACCAACGCGCTGTTCATAGCACCCTACATGGTGTTCTACCTCGCGCTGCTGGTCTACCCGCTGTTCAAGGGCATCTGGATGTCGATGCTCGAGTCCGACATGTTCGACGACACGTCGAAGTTCACCGGACTGGCCAACTACTATCGTCTGTTCAACGACAAGATCTTCATCGGCACGATCTGGAACACCATCTTTTTCGTGCTGATGACGGTACCGGTGTTCGTGGCGATCGGCCTTCTTCTGGCGCTCGCCCTCAACCGGAGCGACCGCACCTCGGCAAGCCTGCGCGCCATCTTCTTCGGCACCTCGGTGCTGTCGGTCACCATCGTCACCATCATCTGGAAGATGATGTACATGCCCGGCAATGGCGCCATCGCCAGCGTCATGAGGTTGTTCGGCCTCGAGCCGATCGCCTTCATCACCACGGCGTCGCTGGCCCTGCCGGCCATCGCCGTCACAACCATCTGGTGGATCATCGGCCTGCCGATGATGCTGTTCCTGGCCGCGTTGCAGCAGATCCCCGGCGAACTCTACGAGGCCGCAGCCCTCGACAACGCCAGCCGCTGGCGCTCGTTCTGGTCGATCACCCTGCCCTCGATCCGGCGCACGATGCTGGTCGTGGTCATCTACGAGATCGTCGCCCAGTTCCAGCTGTTCGGCCAGGCCCAGCTGCTCACCCAGGGCGGCCCCAACAACGCCTCGCGTCCGATCGTTCTGTTCATCTACGAGCAGGGCTTCCGCTCCTGGAATCTCGGTTATGCCGCCGCCGCCTCGGAAGTGCTGTTCCTGATCATGGCCGTCGCCGCGTTGGCCCAGTTTTTCGCGTCCCGCAAGCGGGTGGAGGGTTGAGCCATGGCTGCCAGTGAACACATCGTCGGCCGTGGCATCGGCAACAAGCTGATCCTTCTGTCGGTCGTCCTCGTCGCCGTCATCTGGATGCTGCCGATCGCCTGGACGCTGCTCCTGTCGCTGAAGCCGAACTCGGAGTTGATGATCTCCACGGCCTCGGCCTTCCATCCGCCCTACACGCTCAAGAACTACACCGACATCTTCCAGTCGTCGGGCGTGTTCCGCTGGCTGTGGAACAGCGCCGTGGTCTCGGTCGGCGTCACCGCCGGCATCCTGATCCTGTCCTCGCTCGCCGGCTACGGTTTCGCCCGCGCCGAGTTCAAGGGCCGCGACATCATCTTCGTGCTGGTTCTGCTCGGCCTCGCCGTGCCGGAGCAGGCGGTGATCATCGCCCGTCACCAGATGTTCTCCGACCTGAAGATGCACAACACCTACCCGGCGATCATCCTGCCGGGACTGTCGAGCGCCTTCGGCGTCTTCCTGATGACCCAGTATTTCAAGGCGATCCCCAAGGATATCGACGAAGCGGCGATGCTCGACAACGCCTCTCGCTTCAAGATCTTCTGGAAGGTGCTGCTGCCACTGACCGTCCCCGCCCAGGCGACGCTCGGCATCTTCTCCTTCCTCGGCGCCTGGAATGACTATCTCTGGCCGCTGATCTCGGCGACCAAGCCCGAGATGTTCACCATCACCGTTGGCATGGCTTCGACCCAGACCAACTTCGCCCAGTCTGAAGGCCTCGGCTTCCTGATGGCGCAGGCGATCTTCGCGGGCCTGCCGGTGTTCATCGTCTACCTGTTCTTCCAGAAATACATCGTCCGGGCCGTCGCCGGCGCGGCGATCAACTGACCCCCGGAGGAGGGGTTCAGCGACGCGGAATCCAGCGCATATCCGGCCGAGCGCGAGGGTTTTTCAAAGAGATCGGCCGTATTGGAGGAGGTCCAATGAGAAAGCTGACTACTGCCCTGCTGGCAGGTCTGGTCGTGACCGCCGGCGCCAGCGCCGCCATGGCGGCCGACAAGACCGAAATCTCTGTCGCCCGCTTCTTCGGCGCCTGCGAAGCCGACTACGGCTCGGTCACCGACGTGACCAAGGCCAACGGCGAGTGCGGCATCATCACCGCGCTGATCAACAAGTTCAACGCCGAGAGCACCACCACCGTCGTCAAGCCGGAAATCGTCGAGTGGCCCGGCTACGACCAGCTCACCGCCCGCATTCGCTCGGGCGAGCCGCCGGTCATCTCGGTCATGCACGAGGCCGTCATCTCCGACTACTCGTCGCGCGGCCTGCTCGAGCCTCTCGACGAGGACTTCGCCAAGGCCGGTGTCGACGTCAACGACATGACCGATGCCGCCCGCCAGGGTGTCACCAAGGACGGCAAGATCTACGCCATGCCGTTCGACACCCACACCTGGCTGTGGCACATCAACATGAACCTCTTCAAAGAGGCGGGCCTCGTCGACGAGGCGGGCAAGCCGATCCTGCCGAAGAACACCGACGAGCTGTTCGCGCAGGCCGAGCAGTTCAAGGAGAAGACGGGCAAGCCCTACTTCATCTCGACGCTTGCCAACGAGACGGCCTTCTACACCCGCACCTTCGACACGCTGCTCTACCAGCAGAACGTCGACTTCTTCGCCGATCCGACCAAGGTGAACTTCTCCTCGCCGGAAGCGAAGGGCGCCCTGCAGCTCCTGTCCGACATCTTCACCAAGGACCTGACCACCAAGAACCAGGACTACGCGGCGTCCGTGTCGAGCTTCGCGGCTGGCGAGGGCGGCGTGTTCATCTGCGGCACCTGGCTGATCGACACCTACGACCAGGAGTCCAAGAAGGACGGCCCGCTTGCCAACGGCTATGCCGTGACCGCCTTCCCGCAGATCTATGCCGGCAGCCCGCGCGTCTGGGCCGACGGTCATAGCTGGGTGCTTCTGAAGCAGGACCTCACCGACGCGCAGCGCGCCTCGGCGGTCGAGTTCATGAAGTTCCTCTGGGACAACAACTTCGAGTGGGCCCGCACCGGTCACCTGCCGGTCCGCAAGTCCATCATCGACAGCGCCGAGTTCAAGGGCCTGCCGCACCGTGGCGACATCGCCTCGCTCGCCGTCAACGGCACCGCCCTGCCGTCGGCCGTCAAGCGTCAGTTCTCGATCCAGGAGATCGAGGGCGAGGAAGTCGGCTCCGCCATGCGCGGCGACAAGTCCGTCGACGAAGCCCTGACCGACGCCGAGACCCGCATCAACGAGCTTCTCGCCAACGCGAAGTAAGCCGACAAGACCTGCCCGGCCGGATCAACCCGGCCGGGTGGACATGGCCTCCGTCGTTCGGCCCTTCCGCCGGTCGAAGGCGGACGGCAAGCGCCTTCCGCCCCATATAGCCGGCAGTCGCCAGGGATCGCGGCCCCTTTCCCCAGCCGGGGCGCCGCAACCATCCGAGATCATTCCAACCCGAAAGCTGAAAGCTCATGACGTCCGCTCGTCTCATCGTCGACGCCGACTTTGCCATCTCCGACCTCGACCGCCGCGTGTTCGGCACCTTCGTCGAGCACATGGGTCGCTGCGTCTACACCGGCATCTTCGAGCCGGGCCACCCCACCGCCGACGAGAACGGCTTCCGTCAGGACGTTGCCGAACTCACCAAGGAACTCGGCGTCACCATCGTCCGCTATCCCGGCGGCAACTTCCTCTCCGGCTACAACTGGGAGGACGGCGTCGGCCCGAAGGAACAGCGGCCGAACCGCCTCGACCTCGCCTGGTTCTCGACTGAGACCAACGCCTTCGGCACCAATGAGTTCATCGACTGGGCCCGCCAGGTCGGCGTCGAGCCCATGTTCGGCGTCAACCTCGGCACGCGCGGCATCGACGACGCCCGCCGCTTCATCGAATACTGCAACCATCCCGGCGGCACCGAGCTTTCCGAGCTGCGCAAGAGCCATGGCTACGAGAAGCCGCACGACATCAAGTTCTGGTGCCTCGGCAACGAGATGGACGGCCCCTGGCAGATCGGCGCCAAGACGGCGGCCGAATACGGCCGCGCCGCCCACGAGACGGCCAAGGTGATGCGCTGGGTCGACCCGTCGATCGAACTGGCCGCCTGCGGCTCGTCGAACCGCGACATGGCCACCTATGCCCGCTGGGAATACGAGGTGCTCGATCACTGCTTCGACCACGTCGACTTCATCTCGCTGCATACCTACTTCATGAACCCGCATGACTCGACCGAGGAGTTCCTCGGCAACATCGAGCTCCTGGACTATTTCATCAAGGAAGTGGTGGCCATCGCCGACGCCGTGGCGGCCACCCGCCGCTCGCAGAAGCGCATCATGCTGTCGCTCGACGAGTGGAACGTCTGGTACAAGGCGCGCGGCCACGACGATCTGCGCAAGCCCGGCTGGCCCGAGCATCCGCCGCTGATCGAGGAGGTCTACAACACCGAGGACGCCCTTCTGATCGGCGGCGCGCTGATCACGCTGCTCAACAACTCCGACCGCGTGAAGTGCGCCTGCCTTGCCCAGCTGGTCAACATCATCGGTCCGATCATGACCGAGCAGGGTGGCCCGGCCTGGCGGCAGACCATCTTCCACCCCTTCGCCCTGACGGCCAAGTACGCCAAGGGCCGCGTGCTGCGCACGCTGGCCACATCCGGCAGCTTCGCCGGCAAGACGGCCGAGGAGATGCCTTACCTCATCTCCGCCGTCACCGAGGACGAAAGCACCGGCGAAGTGGTGATCTTCGCGCTCAACCGCAACCTTGCCGAGCCGATGGACCTCAAGGTCGAGCTGCGCGGTTTCGGCGGCACGCGCGAAGTGGTCGAGGCGCTGCAGGTCTCTCACCCCAACATGAAGGCGGTGAACACCAAGGACGCCCCGAACACCGTGGCCCCGGCGCCGATCAAGTCGGTGAGCATCGACAAGGACACCCTGACCGCCAAGCTCGTGCCCGGCAGCTGGAACGTCATCGTCACCAAGCCGAAGGCCTGATCGAGACATCGAGACGGGTGCGCGGCGACCGCTTCCCAGGTTTGCCGCGCCTACCGGCCCGATCCTCCGGCCCGGATTCCTCCACCCGGCGACCGATCGAGCCGCCCCGCATGAACGCCGCGACGCCCCCGTCGCGGCGTTCGTTGCGTTCTGAGGCGAGCGGAACGGGGAGGCCCGGCGTTCGAATGTCAGTCGAGGAGGTGGAAGATGACGAAGTGCTCGATCGGCTCGATCACCACCGTGATGTTCTTCGCCTTTTCCTTGTCCCGAAAGGCGAGGATCGTCTTGCCCAACGTGGTCTTGGGCTCGTCGATCTGCTCCCACTTCCTGACGCCCTGAATCCAGGCGCGAAGGTCGCGCACCGTGGAGACGGGAATGGCGTCATCATCCATCCCGAGCATGGTTCGCGCGCGGTTGTTGGCCAGCAGGATGGCCGCGTCTTCCAGGGTCTTGTCCTCGCCGATGGTCTTGGCGGCAGCGACCAGACCGACGGCCGATCTGTCGAAGGCAGCCTGCAGGATCTCGAGCTTGTCATCGAGCGGCACCGAATAGACGAGCAGGAACTTCGTCGTCTGCTTCTCGTCCGAGACGAGCGGCAGCGCGATGCGCTCCCAGCGCAGATGACGGGCCGAGAAATCGGTCCGGAACTGCATGTAGCGCGGCCGCATGTCAGCGGTGGCCGCGTTGTAGTGGCGCCGGAAGGACTGGCTCATGCTGCCGGGAATGGACGACAGGAGGACGCCGCGGAACACTTTGCCATACTCGTGGACGGAGTTCGTGCCCTGGTGAACGTAGACAAAATCTTCCCCCTGCTGCAGAAGCAGCATGGAATCGTCGAGATGGGCTTCCTCCTCGAAGCCGTAAAGCTCTTTCAGTAGAGGCGGCGCCCCTGCGGAGCGACTGGCCTTGATCCAGTTCTCGAGCCGGCTGCGCAGGAACAGCGACCGGCAGACGTTGAACACCCCGGTGCCTTCCCAGACCTGGATCTCCGAGCCGCCCAGCCGCGTCAGATCCAGCCGGCCCGTGTGAACGGCCGGATTGTCCACACTCCGACGGCGGTAGAGTTCGGTGTTGGCCATTTTCAGCTCCTGAAAACCCAAATAGCTTTCCGACCTTAAATATTCATGAACCAAAAGTTGCGCCGTATCCAACAAGAACAACTGAAAACATGAGGGAGCGACACACCGCTTTCAAAGCACACTTCATGCCCGAAGATTTCGGATATAAAGTATTTATTTTAGTATATACTACAAATCATTCAAACACTTATTGATAATAAACGACATGGCAGATTGAAAAGCCAACCCTTCCTACTGGCAAGTAGAAGTATTTTCGATTCAGGGAAATGGCCCCACTTTTTGAACTCCCCTGAAACCGGTGCCTCTCCAGACCGACTTCGCGAGAGTCTGCTTTTGACGAAAAATATCGACAGGATGTGGAGCATTTATTCGTCAAAATGCGTATTTCAAGATAACGACCATCACCCGGCACCTAGTTAATTTCTACAATATAGCCAAAGGTATACACTCGAAAAAATCACAGATAAGTCTGCAACACTATGTGAGCCGAGGAAAATTACACCATCACCGGTTATCTTTACTCGCCATTCTCAATTTCGACCTACAACAAGGAAAGACGGTACTCCTCCTGAGGGGAAAGACATGCACACCATTCGCGGTCGGCTGATCGCCATCGTCGGCGTTCTCTGCCTCAGCTTCATCCTGCTCGCTCTGTATTCGGTGGTTCAATTCCGCTCCACGCTCTACGAGGAGACCGACCACCGGCTTCAGAACATGGTGGACAGCGCCTACAGCATACTCACCGGCTATCAGGAGCGGGTCGCCAGCGGCGAGATGTCCGAGGAGGATGCCAAGGCTCAGGCGCTCGCCGCCATCAAGAGCATGCGCTACGACGAGACCGGCTATTTCTGGGTCCACGACCTGCACCCGACGATGATCATGCACCCGACGGTGCCCAAGCTGAACGGCCAGGACCTCACCAGCTACAAGGGCCCGGACGGCGTCGCCATCTTCGTCGGCATGAACGAAGCCATCTCCGCCGCCGGCGGCGAAGAAGCGGCCTATAGCTACCAGTGGTCCAAGCCCGGCGAAGACGCGACGAAGCTGTTTCCGAAGCGCTCCTTCGTCAAGCTGTTCAAGCCCTGGGGCTATGTGATCGGCACCGGCCTCTACGTCGACGACCTCGAGGCCCGGAGCTTTCGCCTGACGGCGATTCTCGCCGGCATCTGCGCCGTTCTCCTGGCGTTTGCCGCCATCCTCGCCGTCCTCATCATGCGTTCGATCCTGAAGCCGCTGGCCACCGCCGTCGACGAGCTGCGCACGCTGGCCACCGGGAACACCGACATCTATCTCGAGCTGTCGGGCGGACTGAAGGAAATCGCTGCCATGCGGCACGCCGTCGCCTACTTCCGCGACGCGATCATCGAGCGCAGGAAGCTGAGCGAGGAGCAGGAGAGCGAGAACCAGCGGCAGCGCGAGCGCCAGCAGCGGGTCGACACGCTGGTCGACGCCTTCCGCGGCGAGATCACCGGCTCGCTCGGCACGGTGGTGACGACGGCCGACACCATGACCAGCACGGCCAACACCCTCAACGGCATTGCCGACGCCACCTCCAGCCAGGCGGCCAGCGCCGCCTCGGCCTCCGAGGAAGCCGCCGCCGCCGTCGATGCCGTCGCCTCGGCGACCGAAGAGCTGTCGGCCTCGGTGCGCGAGATCTCCCGCCAGGTGGCGCAGACGAAAGACATCGTCCACCATGCCACCGACGCCGCCACCTCCACCAGCCGGAAGATCGACGGTCTCGTCACCTCCGTCGAACGCATCGGCACCGTCGTTCAGCTGATCTCCGACATCGCCGGCCAGACCAACCTCCTGGCGCTCAACGCGACCATCGAGGCCGCCCGCGCCGGTGAAGCCGGCAAGGGGTTCGCCGTCGTCGCCTCCGAGGTCAAGTCGCTCGCCTCGCAGACGGCCAGCGCCACCGACGAGATTTCCGAGCAGATCTCCAACGTCCAGTCGTCGACCGCCGAGGCCGTCGAGGCGATCCGTCAGATCACCGAGATCATGACGGACATCGACAACAGCACCACGGTCATCGTCACGGCCGTCGAGCAGCAAGGCCTCGCCACCCAGGAAATCTCCCAGAACATCACGGAAACGGCCAACGGCGCCAAGGACGTGGTACGGGCGATGACCGAAGTGTCCGGCCGTGTCGGCGAAACCCTCCACTGCGCCACCGACGTCCTCGACGCCTCGAAACTGGTCACCGATCGCTCCGGCGACCTGCGCAAGACGGTGGAGCAGTTCCTGCAGGATGTTTCCGCCGCGTAAGGGCTCGCGGGCACAGCGGACAGGATTGGGCCGTCATCGCAGGGTGGCGGCCTTCTCTTTTGCTCACACGCCTCGGACCGCATGGAAGCCAAGGCCGCAGCGGCCAGGTGCGCGACAGCGCGCGCGTGTCATCGAGCATCACTCGCAGAGGATTTTGCCATTTAAGGAAAATTTGGCACTCCCAACCGGACTCGAACCGGTGTTTTCGCCGTGAGAGGGCGACGTCCTGGACCGCTAGACGATGGGAGCGCGGACGCTTTTGAAAGCGTGGGGCGGATATAGCGAAGGCCCTTTGAGAGCGCAAGGGGGAATTTCATTTTCCGGCTCGGCTTTCGCGAGACACTGTGGGAAGCCACCCGCCACGGGCGGAAAACTGCTGCTGCCCCGCCGGGCGTAACACTGGCCGTCCGCCCTCCCCGCTTGCGAGGAAGGGCCGGTCAATCCCTCCATTTGCCGGAAGCCGGCTTCGATGCTCTGGACATCCAGCCGCCGGGCAGTCATAACTGACGCCGTTCCGAGGGGTGTCCTCCATCCGGGAGGGCTGAGATGATCCGCAAGGCGGATCGAACCCTTCGAACCTGATCCGGGTCATACCGGCGAAGGGACGGAACCTCATGGCCTTGCCGCATCGCGCGCGGCTCACTCGACCATGTCTCCCCCAACGCCGCTGATCCATTCGCCTTTCGGGGCGCGGTGCGATGGGGACGAGAATGCAGCGGAAAACGATGCTGGCCACCGGCGGTGGCGTCGCCATTCAGGCGCTGGTCTCGTTCGCCGCCGTGCTGGCGCTCTGGCAGGCGGCGGCGACCGGCCTGGCCCTGCCCTCCTTCCTGTTGCCCTCGCCGGCCGATGTGGTCGCCGCCTACGGCGCCTATGGCCCGCGCCTTTTGGCGGAAGCCGGCGTCACGCTCGTCGAGACCCTGCTCGGCCTTGCCGCCGGCATCGCCTTCGGCCTTCTGGCCGGGCTGGCCGTTTCCGCCTCGCCGCTCGCCAATCGACTGCTGTCGCCGCTCCTCGTGGTCAGCCAGGCTCTGCCGGTGTTCGCCCTGGCGCCACTTCTGGTGCTGTGGTTCGGCTTCGGCCTCGCCTCCAAGGTGGTGATGACGACGCTGGTCATCTTCTTTCCCGTCGCCTCCGCCTTCGCCGACGGCCTGCGCCGCACGCCGCCGCATTTCCTCGACCTCGCCCGCCTCAACGGCGCCGGGGGCTTCCGCACGCTGAGGCTGATCCGCGTGCCGGCCGCCCTGCCGGCACTGGTCACCGGCATCCGCGTCGCCGCCGTCTACGCGCCGATCGGCGCGGTCATCGGCGAGTGGGTCGGCGCCTCGCGCGGCCTCGGCCTTCTGATGGTGCAGGCCAACGCCCGCATGCAGACGCCATTGCTGTTCGCCGCTCTCGGCGTGCTCGCGGCCGCCACGCTGCTGATCAAGATCGCCGTCGATCGGCTGACACTCCGCCTCATCCCCTGGATCGAGAAAGACTGACCCTCCCGAAAGGACTTGCCATGCGCCTTCTGCCTGCCCTTGCCGCCGCCCTGATGCTCGCCGCCGCCCCGGCGTCGGCCGCCGAGAAGCTGTCGGTGCTGCTCGAATGGTTCGTCAACCCCGACCACGCGCCGCTGGTGGTGGCCGAGGAGAAGGGGTTGTTCGCCGCCCATGGCCTCGATGTCGATCTGGTCGCGCCCGCCGATCCGTCGGCGCCACCGCGCCTTGTCGCCGCCGGACAGGCCGATGTGGCTCTGCACTACCAGCCCAGCCTCGACCTCGATGTCGACGCGGGCCTGCCGCTCGTCCGCTTCGGTACGCTGGTCGAAACGCCGCTCAACACGCTGATCGTCCTGAAGGATGGCCCGGTGAAGTCGCTCGCCGACCTCAAGGGCCGCAAGATCGGCTACTCGGTATCCGGCTTCGAGGACGCCATGCTCGGCCAGTTCCTCAAGAGCGCCGGCCTCGACATCGACGACGTCGAGCTCATCAACGTCAACTTCGCCCTGTCGGCGTCGCTCCTGGCCGGCCAGGTGGACGCCGTGGTTGGCGGCTATCGCAACTTCGAGCTCAACCAGATGAAGATCGAGGGACACGAGGGGCTCGCCTTCTACCCCGAAGAGAACGGCATGCCCCCCTATGACGAGCTGATCTACGTGACGCGCAAGGACCTCGTCGGCGACAAGCGGCTGCCCGCGTTCCTCGCCGCCGTCGAAGAAGCGACCATCTACCTCACCAACCACCCGGACGACGCCTGGGCGCTGTTCATCAAGGCCTACCCCGACCTCGACGACGAGCTCAACCGCCGCGCCTGGGCCGACTCGCTGCCGCGCTTTGCCAAGCGTCCGGCAGCGCTCGACGCCGGCCGTTACGCCCGCTTCTCCCAGTTCATGAAGGACGCCGGGCTGATCAAGAGCGTGAAGCCGGTCGAGGATTACGCGGTCGAGTTGCGCTGACCGCGCCGCACCAAAACAAAACCGCCCGGAAGCTTCGGCTTTCGGGCGCCTGTTCGAACGAACGCAACAAGAAGAATGGCTGCCGGTCAGCCCTTGCAGACGGCGAGCTTGACCGGTTCGGCGCAGCCGCAGTCTTCGCCGCGACAGGTTTCCTCGTCGGCGCCGCCCGGCGGCTCGGACGCGGTTTCGATGGCGAAGCGGATGCCGGCGATCACGTCGTCGATGCGCGGCTGGGCCACGGGCACCGTCTGGACGAAGCCGGCATAGAGGCGGCCATCGGGCTTGATGAAGAACATGCCGGGCTCGACGAACCAGTTCGGCTCCTCGATGCCGTCATAGGACTTGCCGCGTCCTTCGCTGAGGTAGAGCCCCCAGTCGCGCGCCTGATCGATGGTCAGGCCCCAGCAGACCGTGAGCTGATCGAGATGCCAGTCACGCACCGTTCTTTCGGCGCGCTCGCGATCGTCGGCCGAGACGGCCAGCACGCGGACGCCGAGTTTGCGGAACTCCTCGTAGCGCGCCTCATAGGCCTGGAGCTGAGTCTTGCAGAAGCCACAATGCAACCCGCGATAGAACAAAATCAGCGTGAAATGCTGCGGCTTCTGGTCGCACAGCCGCCAGCACGGACCGCCGACGGTCTTCACCCTGAGCGGGGGAACCGGCTGGTTCGGAATGAGGCGGGTGGACATGGACATCTGAACGCGGCACTCGCAGGGCTCGTCGCAAGACTATACGACAGGAATGGCGGAGATCGCCACTCTTCTTGACGCCCCTAATCTGCTTATTGTGCGTTCACAGGTTAAGAAGGCCACCATCACGATTCGCGGAGGTAGCCGAAAGTCTAGTATATAAAGGGACTTGTCGCGCTCTTTAGAGGCATTTTTAAAAAAGAAACGCGGCAGGATCGGTGTTTTGCCCGAGCCGCCGCGCCTCTATGCCATGCCGATTAGCCGGGAAGACCCGGGATCTGCACTCCCATTACCCCCACCACCAGCACGGCGTTGAGCGACAGCACAAGCGCGGTGGCGGCGATCGCCAAGCCGTCGGTCAGCCGGCCGTTGGCGTAGGAACCCATGATGTCGGACCGCCGGGTGAGCAACACCAGGGCGATCATCGGCACCGGCAGCGACAGCGACAGCACAACCTGGCTGATCACCAGCGCGTCGGTGGCGTTGACACCGGCGGCGACCACGGCGAAGGCCGGCACCATGGTGATCAGGCGACGGACGATGACCGGGATCTCCATGTGGACGAAGCCCTGCATGATCATCTGGCCGGCCATGGTGCCCACCACCGACGAGGAGATGCCGGAGGCGATCAGCGACACCAGGAACACGCCGGCGGCGGCGGCGCCGAGCAGCGGGGTCAGGGTGTGATAGGCGGTCTCGATCTCGGCGACGTCGCTGTGGCCGGCATGGAAAGCCGAGGCGGCCATCATGACCATGGCGATGTTGACGAGGCCGGCGACGGCCAGCGCGGCCACAACTTCGATGTTGGAGAACTTCAGAACCTTGCGGCGCTCGCCCTCGTTGCGAACCGGGGCGCGGTGCTGGGTGAGGCCGGAATGCAGATAAACGGCGTGCGGCATGACGGTGGCGCCGATGATGCCGACCGCGAGGGTCAGCGCGCCGGCATCCGGCAGGACCGGGGTGACGGCGCCGACCGCGGCGGCCGACCAGTCGATCGGGGCGATCAGCATTTCGATCAGGTAGCTGACGCCGATGACGCCGACGAGCCCGCCGATGATCAGCTCCATCGGGCGGAAGCCGCCGCGATCGAACATCAGCAGCGCGTAGGTGACCAGCGCGGTGATCACCATGCCGGTGAGAAGCGAGGTGCCGAACAACAGCGACAGGCCAATGGCCCCGCCCAGGAACTCGGCGAGGTCGGTGGCCATGGCTGCGATCTCGGAGACGATCCACATGAAGATCACCACCGGGAAGGGGAAGTGGTCGCGGCTCATTTCGGCGAGGTTGCGACCGGTGACGATGCCGAGCTTGGCCGACAACGCCTGGAACAGCATGGCCACGAGATTGGCCATCACCACCACCCAGATCAGCGCGTAGCCATAGCCGGCGCCGGCCCCGATGTTGGTGGCATAGTTGCCGGGGTCCATGTAGGCGATGGAGGCGATCACCGCAGGACCGATGAAGGCCAGCATGGCCCGAGGCCCCTTGAGACGCCCCGCCAGCACTTCGGAGATGTCCAGCGACGTGCGGCCGGTCATTCCTGAGGGAGTTGCGCTGACGACGGACTGGGAGAGAACGGACATGGGGACACCGGAGGTTTTTCCTATGCTTTTAAATATAGCATCGGCTACATTTCTGTCAAGATAGATGCGAGTGACTTGCAATAAAATCTGGAAGGCTGCTTCGGGTTCCCCTGGGGATGCGCGCCTGATTGTCGATTGCAAATGGTAGCCCGGGCTGCATAGTGTGCCGCGACATCAAAGCGTCGCGGAGGGAAACCCGCCGCAGGATGACGAAACAGGACCCGCGAAGGACAGGACATGTCGAGGGATGATCTCGCCCAAGGCACCGAGACCGCCACGGAGACGACCGACGCAGACCGTTTCACCAACGCCCGCGCCATCCGCTCGACGGCTCTCTTCGAGGATTACACCGAGCTGATCGCCGATCTCACCGAGGAATTCGGCGAGGCCCGGATCACCGACATCGCCCGCCGGCTCGGCGTCACCCACCCCACCGCCAACAAGGCGGTGCTGAGGCTCAAGCGCGAGGGTCTGGCGATCTCCCGCCCCTATCGCGGCGTGTTCCTGACCGAAGCCGGGGCCGCCATGGCGCGCGAGGTCAAGGCGCGCCACAGGTTGGTCGTCCGGCTGCTGATTGCCGTCGGCGTTCCCCCGGATGCCGCCGAGATGGACGCCGAGGGCATCGAGCACTATGTCTCCGAAACCACACTCAAGGCCTTCGAGGCCTATCTCGAAGGTCGCGGCTGAAATAGCGTTGACAACCATTCCGCGAGGCCCTACTTGGGCGCCGGTTCCTGGCACCGGCCGCCCGCATGCCCCAGAGCATTGGTGAAGCCAGTTTTCTTGTCTCCATCGGTTTTTTCGCACTCCGACGTGCGGCAACGCGGGCCCCTCATCTGTTTGCCGGAGTGAACCGGGGGCAAGTCATGTCCGAAAAAGACCAGTTGCATAATCCCTATCTTCACGGGTCGCTGGGGCGCGTCTTCCTGCGCACCGCCGCGCCCATCGTGCTGTTCATGACCGTGAGCGGCCTCTACACCGTGATCGACGCCCTGCTGCTCGGCCGCCTTGCCGGCCCGAAGGCGCTCACCGCCGTAACGCTGATGTTCCCGGTGATGATGCTGATCGTGGCGTTGCAGACCATGGTGTCCTCGGGCATGGCGTCGATCGTCGCCCGCAAGATCGGCGGCGGCGACATCCGCGCCGCCGAAGGCGCGCTGAACGCCGCCAACGCCCTGGCCCTGATCGTCTGCGGCGTACTGATCCTGGCGCTGGTCTTCGTCGGCGGTCCGCTGACGCAGGCCCTGTCGGAAGGCGATCCCGAAATCGCGCGCATGGGTCTTCAGTTCACCACCGTCATGGTGGTGTTCTCGCCCTTCAGCTTCTTCCTGGCCATCCAGGGCGACGCGCTGCGGTCGGAAGGCAAGGTGGGCACCATGGCCGCCGTCGCCATCGCGGTGACGCTGCTCAACATCGTCTTCAACTACATCCTGATCGGTCCCTTCGGCCTTGGCGTCGTCGGCTCGGCCTCCGGAACGGTGCTGGCTCAGGTGGTGGCGATCGGGGCGGTGCTGTTCCTGCGTCTCTCCGGCCGCACGCGGCTGCCGCTTTACGCCCACGGCACCGGCTCGTTCCTCGCCAACTGGAAGAACATGCTGGCGCTCGGCGCACCGCCGTCGCTCGGTCTTCTCGGCATCAGCCTGTCGAGCGGGCTGATCATCGCCGACATCCAGCTTTGGCCGACCGCCGAGCCGGGGGCGACCGTCGCCGCCTACGGCGTCATAACCCGCGTCCTGACCTTCGCCTTCCTGCCGATGCTCGGCATCACGACAGCCTGTCAGTCGATCGCCGGCAACAACTACGGCGCCGGCATGCACGATCGGGTAAGGACGACGCTGAAGATCGCCTTCTCCGTCGCCGTCGTCTATGGCGCCGTCTTCGAGAGCATGTTCGTGTTTCTCGCCAGGCCGCTCGGCGCGCTGTTCGTCGACGACCCGCAGGTCATCGCCGAGGTGGCGCGCATCATGCCGATCACCACTGCCACCTATGCCGTATCGATACCGCTGATGGTGCTCGGCGGCTATTATCAGGCGCTCGGCATGGCGGGCAGCGCGGCAATCCTCAACCTCGTCCGCACCTATCTCATCGGCCTGCCGTTGCTGGCGCTGCTGCCGATGGTGGCGGGGGAGCTCGGCATATGGATTGCCGCTCCGATCGGCGACATCACGATGCTGGGCGTTGTCGTCGCCCTGCTCGTCTGGAACGCCCGCCGTCATCACCTCGCCTGGGGCATCTTCCACCCCAGGCCGGCCTGATACCCCGAAACGAAAGGGCCGCCGCGTTTCCCGCGACGGCCCCTCTTTTTCAGTCGTTCAGGCGCCTCATTCGAGGTTCTTGACGATGGTCTCCACCATCTTCTTGGCGTCGGCGAACAGCATCATGGTGTTGTCGCGGAAGAACAGCTCGTTCTCGACACCGGCATAACCCGAACCCATGCCGCGCTTGACGAACAGCACCGTGCCCGCCTTCTCGACGTCGAGGATCGGCATGCCGAAGATCGGCGAGGTCTTGTCGGTCTTGGCCGCCGGGTTGGTCACGTCGTTGGCGCCGATGACGAAGGCGACGTCGGCCTGCGCGAACTCGGAGTTGATGTCCTCGAGCTCGAACACCTCGTCATAGGGCACCGACGCTTCCGCCAGCAGCACGTTCATGTGGCCTGGCATGCGGCCTGCCACCGGGTGGATGGCGTATTTCACCTCGACGCCCTCGGCCTTCAGCTTGTCGGCCATCTCGCGCAGCGCGTGCTGGGCCTGGGCCACCGCCATGCCGTAGCCCGGCACGATGATCACCTTGGAGGCGTTCTTCATGATGAAGGCCGCGTCCTCGGCCGAGCCCTGCTTGACCGGCCGCTGCTCCACATCGCCACCGGCCACCGCCGTCTCGCCACCGAAGCCGCCGAGAATGACGGAGATGAACGAGCGGTTCATGCCCTTGCACATGATGTAGCTGAGGATGGCGCCCGACGAGCCGACCAGCGCGCCGGTGATGATCAGCGCCGTGTTGCCCAGCGTGAAGCCGATGCCGGCCGCCGCCCAACCCGAGTAGCTGTTCAGCATGGAGACGACGACGGGCATGTCGGCGCCGCCGATCGGGATGATCATCAGTCCGCCGAAGACCAGCGACACCAGAACGATCAGCCAGAACACGAAGTGGCTTTCCGTGTTGACCAGCAGCACGACCAGCACCACCAGCAGCACCGCCAGCGCCGCGTTGACGATGTGGCGGAAGGGCAGGATGATCGGCTTGCCGCTCATCCTGCCGTCGAGCTTTAGGAACGCGATCACCGAACCGGTGAAGGTGATGGCGCCAATGGCGACGCCAAGGCTCATCTCGATGAGCGCCTGCCCGTGGATCGAGCCGGGCAGACCGATGCCGAAGGCCTCCGGCGCGTAGATCGCGGCGGCGGCCACCAGCACGGCGGCGAGGCCGACCAGCGAGTGGAAGGCGGCGACCAGCTGCGGCATGGCCGTCATGGCGATCTTGCGGGCGATGTAGGCGCCGACGCCGCCACCGATGGCAAGACCGAGGACGATCAACGCATAGGCGCCGAAGGAGGGCTTGATCGAGGCGAGCGTCGTGCCGATGGCGATCGCCATGCCGAGCATGCCCAGAAGGTTGCCGCGCCGGGCCGTCACCGGGCTGGAGAGTCCCCGGAGCGCCAGGATGAACAAGGCGCCGGAGACCAGATAGAGGACGGCGGAAAGATTGGCTGACATGTCCGTCCCCTCAGTGCTTTTTCTTGTACATGGCGAGCATGCGGCTGGTGACCAGGAAGCCACCGAAGATGTTCACCGATGCCAGGATGACGGCGACGAAGCCGAAGCCGCGCGACACGCCGGTGCCGGGCGCCAGGAACTCGACGCCGACGGCGAGCAGCGCGCCGACGATGATCACCGAGGAGATGGCGTTGGTCACCGCCATCAGCGGCGTATGGAGGGCCGGCGTCACCGACCACACCACGTAGTAGCCGACGAAGATCGCCAGCACGAAGATGGAAAGGCGAAACACGAAGGGATCGATCACCCCGCCAGAAAGGGCATGGGCGGCGGCGCCCGCCGCGTCGGCGGCGACACCCGCCTGACCGGAAGCGACGGCATCGGCGGCGGCGTTGGCCGCGGCTTCGGCGGCGCGGGCCGCTTCGGCAGCGACGCGTGCGGCCTGCCGCGCCTGTTCGAGGGCCTGATCGGCCGTGAGCATAGAGGACATCGGACGGGTCTCCGCGTCAGTTCAGGAAAGCGGGATGGATGACGGCGCCGTCGCGCGTCAGCGCGGTTGCCTTGACGAGTTCGTCGTCCCAGTTGACGGCGAGAACCTTCTCCTTCTTGTCGATCATGGTCTCGACGAAGGCGAAGAGGTTCTTGGCGTAGAGCTGGGAGGCAGTGGCGGCGATGCGGCCGGGCACGTTCTTGTGGCCGACGATGCGGATGCCTTCGGGCGTCATCACGATCTCGCCGAGCTTGGCGCCCTCGACATTGCCGCCACGCTCGACGGCGAGGTCGACCAGCACCGAGCCGGGCTTCATCGACTTCACCATCTCGGCCGAGACGAGGCGCGGCGCCGGACGGCCGGGGATCAGCGCCGTGGTGACGACGATGTCCTGCTTCTTGATGTGCTCGGCGACCAGCGCGGCCTGCTTGGCCTGGTACTCGGCCGACATCGGCTTGGCGTAGCCCGCCGCCGTCTCGGCCTGCTTGAACTCCTCGTCCTCGACCGCGACGAACTTGGCGCCAAGGCTTTCCACCTGCTCCTTGGCGGCCGGCCGCACGTCGGTCGCCGTCACCACCGCGCCGAGGCGGCGGGCAGTGGCGATCGCCTGCAGTCCGGCAACGCCGGCGCCCATGACGAAGACACGCGCCGCCGGCACGGTGCCGGCCGCCGTCATCATCATGGGAATGGCGCGGCCATACTCGTAGGAGGCGTCGATCACCGCCTGATAGCCGGCGAGGTTGGCCTGGCTTGACAACACGTCCATCACCTGCGCGCGGGTGATGCGCGGCATGAACTCCATGGCGAAGGCGGTGACGCCCGTATCGGCCATGGCCTTGATGGCGGCGTCATCGCCATAGGGGTCCATCATGGCGATGGCGAGCGCGCCCTTCTTGAGCTGCGACAGCACCTCCGGCGACGGACGCCGCACCGTCAGCACGATGTCGGCCTCGCGCACCGCTTCGGCGGCGGTCTCGGCCATCACGGCGCCGACCATCGTGTAGTCGAAATCTAGAATGAGCGACCTCACGCCCGCGCCAGCTTCCACGAGCACCGTGGCGCCAAGGCCAATAAAACGCTTGGCCGTCTCCGGTGTGATGGCGACGCGCCCCTCCTCGGAATCGGGTTCTTTCAACACCGCAATCTTCATAGAGCTTCTCCAGGATCTCGTTCGGGCGCCGGCACCGGGAGAGCCGCCCGCAGGCACCCCCCTTTTCTCGCCTTCCCTCCCCGGAAGACGAGCCGAGGCCGACCGGACCTCCGGAAAAACTCCTAGAGCCTTTTGCTTGCGTAATGCAACGTAACGTTCGACGTTCACAAAACGGGACTCGATGGCTCTCGGTTGGACCTTTGGAATAAGTCTTTGGCGAAAAAAGAGAAACCCGCCGGAGACCCGACGGGTTTCTGCGTTTCCGCGCAAATACTTATGAACGATGGGCGATGCCGTCAGCCCTGTCGAGCGATGTCGGCGTCGAGCACTTCAAGCTCACCGATCATCCGTTCGATCACCGAAAGCCCCATCTGCCAGAAGGCCGGATCGGTGGCATCAAGGCCGAAGGGCTTGAGAAGCTCGGTGTGGTGCTTGGTGCCGCCCGCCTCCAGCATGGCGAAATACTTGTCCTGGAAGCCGGCCTCCGCCGTCTCGAACACGGCGTAAAGCGAGTTCACCAGGCAATCGCCGAAGGCATAGGCGTAGACGTAGAACGGCGAGTGGATGAAATGCGGGATATAGGCCCAGAAGGTCTCGTAGCCCGGGCCGACGGTGATGGCCGGCCCAAGGCTCTCGCCCTGCACCGAGAGCCAGGCCTCGTTGATCCGGTCGGCAGTGAGTTCGCCCTCGCGGCGAGCGGCATGCACCTTTCTCTCGAAGGAGTAGAAGGCGATCTGCCGCACCACCGTGTTGAGCATGTCCTCGATCTTCGAGGCCAGGAGCGTCCGCTTCTCGGCCGGCGTCGCGGCGCTGCGCAGGAGCGACTGGAAGGTCAGCATCTCGCCGAATACCGAGGCCGTCTCGGCCAGCGTCAGCGGCGTCGGCGCCATCAGCGCGCCCTGCCGCCCGGCCAGCACCTGGTGCACGCCATGGCCAAGTTCATGGGCGAGGGTCATCACATCGCGCGTGCGGCCGAGATAGTTGAGCAGCACGTAAGGATGTGCCGACGGCACGGTCGGATGGGCGAAGGCGCCGGGCGACTTGCCCGGCCGCACCGGTGCATCGATCCAGTTCTCGTCGAAGAAGCGACGGGCGATATCGGCCATGACAGGCGAAAAGCGGCCGTAGGCGTCCAGCACCGTCGCCTTGGCTTCACCCCAGGACACCTGCCGCGTGACCGCGCCGGGCAGCGGCGCATTGCGATCCCAGTAGGGCATGGTCTCGCCGCCCATCCAGCGCGCCTTGAGCTGGTAATAGCGATGGCTGAGGCGTGGGTAGGCCGCCCGCACCGCCTCGACCAGCGCGTCGACCACTTCGCGCTCGACGCGGTTGGCGAGATGGCGCGAGTCGGCGATGTCCTTGAAGCCGCGCCAGCGGTCGGAGATTTCCTTGTCCTTGGCCAGCGTGTTGGTGATGCGAGCGAAGATGCCGATGTTCTCGCCGAACACCTTGCCGAGCGCCTCGGCCGCAGCCTTGCGCTTGGCCGGATCGGCCTCCTGCAGGAGATGCAGCGTCGGCTCGATGGCGAGCTCCTTGCCGTCGACGGAGAAACGCAGACCGGAGATGGTCTCGTCAAAGAGACGGTTCCAGGCCGAATAGGCCGTGATCGACTTCTCGTGGAACAGCTCCTCCACCCGATCCTCGAGCTGATAGGGCTTGTCGAGGCGGATGTCGGTGAGCCAGGGCCGATAGTAGGCGAGCGCCGCGTCGGCAAAGCCGGCCTCGATCAGCTCGTCGTCGATCCGGTTGATTTCCAGCTCGAAGAACAAGAGGCCCGAGGAGATGGCGGTGATCTTCTCCTGCACGTCGCCGTAAAACTTCATGCGCTGGGGATCGGTGGTGTCGCCCGAATAAAGAAGACCGGCATAGGACATCACTCTGCCCAGAAGATCCTGCAGTCTCTCATAGTCGGCGATCAGCGCGGCAAAGGCGGCGGCGCCGTCCGGCGCCTTGAGGATCGCTTCCAGGCGTCCCTTTGCCCTGCCAGCAAGGTCCTTGGCGGCATCGGCCGCCGTCTCGATGTCGCGCTCGATGGCCGGGTCGTCCGGCGAGGCATAAAGCGCCGACAGATCCCACTCGGGCAGCGCCTCGGCAACGGCGCCGGCGTCGGCGGGACTAAAGACGGGACGGGGCAGACGGAAACGGCTCATCGAACGACAACTCCAAAAGCGGCGCAGGTCACCATGCGCAAGACTACGTGCTCGGGCCGCCGAGGATCAACGGAAATGTCGGCGAAAATGGGGGACCAATCGCCACGGCCTAACCTTCTCTTAACCCTTGGACCGGCACAGTGCCCCGAATTGGCACAGACGCGGAAGGACGGACTAACCCATGGCCGCTCGCATCCTGATCGTCGACGACGATCCGATCCAGCGCCGCCTCCTCGAAGAGGCCGTCAAGCGCTTCGGCCACGAGGCGGTCACCGCCGACGGCGGCGAGGTCGGCCTGTCCATGCTGGCCGCCGCGCGGGGCGATTTCCAACTGATGATTCTCGACCTCGTCATGCCCGACCTCGACGGCATGGCGGTGCTCGAGCGCCTCGCCAAATCCGGCGAGAGTCTGCCGGTGATCGTCCAGACCTCGCGCGGTTCCATCGACACGGTCGTCGGCGCAATGCGGGCCGGCGCCTTCGACTTCATCGTCAAGCCGGTCAATCACGAGCGGCTCGCCGTCTCGATCCAGAATGCGCTGAAGGTCACGGCGCTCGAGGGCGAGATCCGCCGCGCCCGCCGACCGACGCCGTCCGGCCTCGGCTTCCGCGACATCATCACCAAAAGTCCGGAAATGGCCCGCGTCCTCCGCCTGGGCGAGCGCGCCGCCACCTCCGGCATTCCCATCCTGATCGAGGGTGAAAGCGGCGTCGGCAAGGAACTGGTCGCCCGCGCCATCCAGAACGCCTCCGACCGGCGGACCAAGCCCTTCGTCACCGTCAACTGTGGCGCCATCCCCGAAAACCTCGTGCAGAGCACGCTGTTCGGCCACGAGAAGGGCGCCTTCACCGGCGCGGTCGACCGCCACACCGGCAAGTTCCAGGAGGCCCACACCGGCACGCTGTTCCTCGACGAGGTCGGCGAGCTGCCGCTCGACATCCAGGTCCAGCTTCTGCGCGCCATCCAGCAGGGCGAGATCGAGCCCGTCGGCGCCCGCCGGTCGCAGAAGGTGGACTTCCGCCTGATCTCGGCCACCAACCGGCGCCTGCTCGACATGGTCAAGGAAGGCCGCTTCCGCGAGGACCTTTACTACCGCCTCAACGTCTACCCGATCTTCGTGCCGCCGCTGCGCGACCGCCGCGAGGACATTCCCCTGCTCGTCGAGCATTTCGTCTCGCGCTTCGCCGCCGAGGAAGGGAAGCGCCGCATCACCGGCATCCGCCCCGACGCCGTCGCCATGCTGGGCGCCTTCAACTGGCCGGGCAACATCCGCCAGCTCGAAAACGCCGTCTTCCGCGCCGTGATCCTGTGCGATGGTGGCGAACTGACCGCCGACGACTTCCCGCAGATTGCCGCGCAAACCGGCCACGTCTCTGCCATCCGTCGCGTCGAGGGGACCGATGCGCCGCCGGCGGGCGAGCCTCCGATCATCGAGACCGCCCCGCCGACGATGGCGGCCGAAGACGGCCTCATCGGCGTCGCGGTCGCCTCCGGCCCCGGCAACGACCCGGCCCCCTTCGGGTTCCTGCGCTCTCTGGCCGACGACGGCCATGTCCGTCCGCTCGTCGCCATCGAAGAGGAAATGATCCGCCTCGCCATCGACCATTACGGCGGCCGCATGGCGGAGGTGGCGCGCCGGCTCGGCATCGGGCGCTCGACGCTCTATCGGAAGCTCAAGGAATACGGCATCGCCGACGGCGACCAAGACGACGCGGGTGTGGCCGCGGAGTAACAAGAAGCACGTAATCGACCTTTGGCGGTGTGTTGGCCTTGTCGAAGGGCCGCCGAACCGCCAAACAGACCCTCTATGACAATTCTTGTTCGGCTCAGAGCCCCGCAGGAATGGACGTGGTGAACGTTATGATCTCCTCGCTGTCCCGGTTTCTTCTCTCCACCGCCGTGATCGGCCTCGTCGCCGTGCCGGCATTCGCCGAAACCGGCTTCGACCCCTTGGGCGCCAAGGCGACCGACACGGCAACGCCCGGAGCCGTCGAGAGCAAGGCGCTGCCGCCGGCCGCCGAAGCCACGACGCCTGACGCGGAAACCTCCGCGCCGGTTGCCACCTCGCCCGAGGTCGAGCCCGCCCAACCGGTTGCCGCCGCGCCAGCCGTCGAACCCACCACGCCCGCGACGGAAACCGCCGCGCCAGTGGCCGAGCCCGCCGCGCCCGCGACGGAAACGGCCGCGCCTGCCGTAGCGCCGACAGTCGAGCCCGCATCGACGCCCGTCGTCGCGACCACGCTCCCCGGCATGCCGATCGATCAGGCGATCGATGCCGAGATCGCCAAGGTCGTCGCCTCGGCAACGGGCGACGCGCGCCGTCGTGCCGACGCCGTCGCCAAGGTCTATGCAGCCCGTGGCAACCAGCCGCTCTGGGTCGACGGCGATCACTATTCGGACAAGGCCAAGGCAACGATCGCCCGTCTTGCCGACGCGGTGGAAGACGGCCTCAACCCGATCGACTACGCTCTACCCGATGCCGACCTCTCGGCTTCGACCACCGAGCTCGTCGCCAACGCCGACCTTCGCGTGTCCATGGCCGTGGCGACCTTCGCCGAGCAGGCCTCCGGTGGACGCGTCGCGCCACGGTCCATCTCCAAGGACATCACCCGTACGCCCGAGCGGATTCCCGCCGGCAAGGCTCTCGCCGCCGTCGCCGATGCCGCCGACCCCGTGGCGGCGCTCGAGGGCTTCAATCCGCCGACCGAAGGCTTCAAGCGCCTCAAGGCCATGCTGGCCGAAGTGCGCGCCGCCAAGGACAAGGCGGAGCCGGCGCCCGAGCCCATAGCGCTCGCCCGGTCACTGAAGCCCGGCATGAGCGATGAGGGCGTGCCCGGCCTGCGCAAGCGGCTCGGCCTCGCCGAGCCCGTCGAAGGCGCCGAGCCGACGCTGTACGACGAAGCGCTGGTCGCCGCCGTCGAGACCTTCCAGAAGGAAAACGGCCTCGCCGCCGACGGCGTGGTCGGCTCCCGCACGCTCGCCGTTCTCAACGGCGCCCATCGCGACGTCGAAGGCGAGATCATCGCCAACATGGAAATGTGGCGCTGGATGCCGCGCGACCTCAGCCAGGACTACGTCTTCGTCAACATTCCCGAGTTCAAGGTGCGCGTCGTCCGTCATGGGCAGCTGGTGCACGAAGCGCGCGTCGTCGTCGGCAAGACCGCCAACCAGACGCCGATCTTCTCGGGCGAAATGCAGTATCTGGTGGTCAACCCCTACTGGCACATTCCGGAATCGATCAAGGTCAAGGAAATGCTGCCGGCGATCCAGGCCGACCCGGCCGGCTACTTCGCCCGCCACGGCTACGAGGTGACCTGGGACGGACAACTGATCGACCCCACCCGCATCATCTGGGACGAGAACGCCGTCAAGGCCGTCGGCATCCGGCAGGTGCCCGGCGAGGCCAATGCGCTCGGCAACATCAAGTTCATGTTCCCGAACAAGCATGCCGTCTATCTGCACGACACGCCGCTCAGAAGCCTGTTCAACCGTGACGTCCGCGCCTTCAGCCATGGCTGCGTGCGCGTCGACGATCCCATGACCTTCGCCGACGCCGTGCTGCAGGGCGACCCGCAGTGGACGGTGCCGAAGCTGCAGGCCATGTTCGGTGGCGACGAGCGTCGGATCGACATCGCAACCCATCTCAAGGTGCATCTGGCCTACTTCACCGCCTTCGTCGACGACAGCGGCAAGCTTCAGATCCGCGACGATATCTATGGCCACGTCCAGGCCATCAAGAAGGCGTTGGGCATGTCGCAGGCCTGACCGTCCGGCCCGGTCAACCAAACCAAGAAACCTGCTTTGTCATTGGCAAAGCGGGTCTTTTGGCATTTCAGCATGCCATAAACTACCCACTTGGCCTTTTGATCCGTGCCGGTTATTGTACGGCCCGTGAAATCCAGGGGATATTTCCGACCATCGGAGCCTAAGCCTGCCGTGATCGGCTTACGGTAAACGGTTGCTTAATTCTCTCCGCCAATAATCCCTGTCGGCTGGAGACGTGAGCAAGCGGACAGAGACGCGTGAAGACCCGGACAGTGAACACATCATCAGGGAGAGGATCAGCTTCGATGAAAGCAGCCAAGGCTTTCGGCGCATTCGCAGGCTTCTCCTCCTCCCGTATCGCCCTTATCGCCGGCCGCGCGACGCTCGGCGCATTCGTCGGCTCCGCTGCAGCGCTGTCGATCTTCGCCTCCGTGGCCAAGGCGGCCGATAGCCGCACCCTCGATCTTTACAACATGCACACCAAGGAGCGGCTAACGATCGTCTTCAAGAAGGACGGCCGCTACGTCCCCTCGGCACTCAACGAACTCAATCGCTTCCTGCGCGACTGGCGGCGCAACGAAGCCACGCGGATGGACCCGCGCCTGTTCGACACGGTGTGGGAGGTCTACCAGAAGTCCGGATCGCGCCAGCCGATCCAGGTTGTGTCGGGTTACCGCTCTCTTGCCACCAACAACATGCTGCGGTCCCGCTCCTCGGCCGTCGCCAAGCACAGCCAGCATTCGCTCGGCAAGGCGATGGACATGAACATCCCAGACGTGTCCGTCGACAAGCTTCGCATGATCGCCGTGCAGATGCAGAACGGCGGCGTCGGCTGGTATCCGTCTGCCAACAGCCCCTTCGTGCATATCGACGTCGGCTCGGTGCGCGCCTGGCCGCGCCTTAGCCGCACGCAACTCGTCGGTCTGTTCCCCGACGGCAAGACTGCCCACATCCCCTCCGATGGCAAGCCCTTGCCCGGCTATCAGCAGGCACTCGCCGAGCTGCAGCGCGAGAAAGGCACGACGCCCAAAGTCGCCATGGCTTCGGCCGAGCCTTCCAAGTCCGGCAAGGGCGGCGGCCTGCTCGCCATGCTGTTCTCCAATGACGAGGAAGACACCGCAGAGGAAATCGGCGCGGCTGGCAATGACGATGCTCCGGCCGTAGCCGCCAAGCCGGCCCCTGCCGCGCCGAAGGCCGCGGCGCCCGCGGCGCCGGTGCTGACCGCCGCCTTCACGCCGCCGCCCGCGCCCGAACGCCGCATCACCAGCCTTGCCGAAGCGACGCTGCCGGCCGGCCTCGAGCCCGGCGCCGCGCCAAAGCTCAGCGAAGCCGACCGGTTGGCCATGGACAATGTGCCGCTGCCGCAAGCCAAGCCTTCGGAGATCGCCGCCGCCACCGAACTGGCGATGCTCGACGCACCGATGATGCTGCCGCCGCTTAAGCCCCCGGCCCCGGTGGAAGCGCCGCTGCCGCCCACGGCTGCCAGCCGCGACGACGCCATCGCCGCCCAGTTGGCGCTGGCCGAGGTGGCTGACGATCGGGAGCCGTCCGCCTCCGCCCTGTCCTTTGCGGGGCCGAGCGCCGCGCCCAGCCGTCAGCCATTGCAGACGGCGGCTCTTCCGCCAACGCCGCGCAAGCCCGCCACGGCGCCCGCGCCCGAACTTGCCCAACCGACGATCGACAGCGGCAAGAGCGACATGTTCGCCAATATCGAACTGCCGGAAATCACCTCCGAGGATGGTCCGTCGCTGCTCGATGGAAGCCAGTCCGTCTACTGGGGCCATTTCCGCACGCTGACCCATCCCGATCAGTTGCACATCGCCACGCTGTTCGAGGCGCCTGCTCAGGTTGTGAACGCCGCCTTCTCCACCAATCCCTACGGCGCGCTGGTCTCGACCCGCTTTGCCGGTCAGGTGGAAGCGCCGACCGAGGTGATCGACTTTACGCCGCGCCAGTTGGCCATGCGCTGACACCTGTGCCACCGCAACGCAAAACGCCGGCCCTCGTGGCCGGCGTTGTCATTTGAGGCGTCGCCTGAAGGCGGGTTCAGTGAATGATCGAAGCCTCGCCGTCGAGCACGCGCAGCACGGTGAGGCGGCCGGTGGCATAGGCGCCCGTATCGATGCCGATGCGTCCCGGCGCGAAGACCGGTTCGTTGGCCGGCGTATGTCCGTGAACCACGGTGAGCCCCAACCCGTTCGGCTGGCTGACGAACGGCTCCCGAATCCACATGAAGTCGTCGTCGTCCTGCTCGTCGAGCGGGACGCCGGGCCGAACGCCGGCATGGACGAACAGGACGCTGCCAAAGCGCACCGATACCGGCAACTGCTTCAGAAAGGCGACGTGGGCCTCCGGCACCCTTGACTGGAGGATGTCGCGCAGACTGGCCGCGCCGCCGCGATGCCGAGCCAGCCGGTTGAAGTCGATGCCATAGGACTCAAGCGTCTCCTCGCCGCCGAACTCCAGCCACCCCATGTTCCCCTGGGGATCTTCAATAAAGGACAGGAAGGTTTCGTCGTGATTGCCGCAGAGAGAGAGGCGCTCAAAATCGTCCGGCTGTGTGCCGACCAGATGATCCAGCACGTCGGCCGATCGTGGTCCGCGATCGACCAGATCGCCGAGATAGAGAACGATGCGGCGCTTGGCGGAAATGCCAGCAGCGTCTTTCTCGATCCGCTGCTCGGCCGCCATCAATGCATCAAAGCACCCGTGTACGTCACCGATCGCGTAGACGACAGTGTCCTTCGGATCGATCTCGACGCGTTCGCGACCACCTGCTTTCGGAACCGGCGCAGTTTTGCCGCCAAAACCGAAAAACGATCGAACCCCAGTAAGCAACGGAGAAAGCTCCAATCCCATAAACAACTGTCCGATTCGCCGAAACCGACGCACAGCTGGCGACGAAGACCGACAACACCTCTTGTCTTTAAGTATTTATCCGGTCTACCCTACAAAAGGTCCAGCGGTTTTTTGCCAGCGGCCGGCGAATTTCCCCGAGACGGTTAAGGCTGTCCGGGGTAGAGAAACGGGAGAGTGGCAACCGCGCCGTTCGGAGTCCGCGCCGCCGCCGGTCGAGAGACCTGGGGTTTCCCCCGTGGCCGGCATCCGTCATTGGGGAAGTTGGTGATGATATCGCTGAAGTTGTCGGCGCCTTTGATCGGCCTGTTCTCGGGCGGATTGCTTTGCCTCGGCCTCTACGGAATGAGCATCGAAGCCTCGCCTTTCCTCAGCACGGCGGGCAACTCCTCCGACCGGCTGCAATCGGTGGCGACCGATCCGGATGTCCCGTTCCTGTCGAGCAAGCGCGCCCTCATCGTCTTCGAATACGACTGCCGCAGCCTGGCTTTCGGCCTGACCACCCCCCCGATCGTCGCCGCGGATCGTCCACGCCTCAACGAGGCCTGCTACGAGCGCGCCCTCTCCCTGGTGAAGACCGCGCCCGGCAATGCCCGTCTATGGCTGACCCTCGCTCAGTTCGCCGCCTTTCTCGACAAGCGCGATGTCGCGTTTCAGGCCATCGAGCGTAGCCGTTCCTACGGCCCTTGGCAGTATTCCCTGGCCATCGAACGGACGAGGCTGATCGCGACCATGCCGGACGCGCCGCCGGCAATCAAAGCCATCGCCGACAGTGACGCCCAGACATTGGCCGCCAGTTATCGAGGACGTGAGGCCCTCGCCCAGATCTACGTGACGGAACCGGAGCGCCGCAATGCGATCGCGATGGTCATCGAGATGCGACCGCCCAACGAGCAGCGGCACTTCGTGAGCCGAATCCAGCGCACCGTGCGCTGAAAAGCCAGAGCGACGCTCTCGGAGGCAAAAGGCTTTAGCGGACCGAGCGCCTGACGTCGGCGAGCACGCGCGGCAGCACCGCGCCGACTTCCGAACGGGTCATGCCGGGGCGGATACGACGGTCATAGAGCATCGACACCACGGCCCGGTCGAAGGGCATGAAACGATCGTGACGCGAACGGTCGTTGAACACGGAGGCATAGAGCGCCGCATTGTCGTTCATCGGGCCGAGACCCTGCAGGATCTCCTCCACCATGCACCGACGGAACAGGCTGTTGCCCTCATCGGACACGATCACGGCCGTGGAGCGGACGATGCCGAGAGAGCCGGGATAGACCCGCACCAGACACTGCCCGGGAACCGAGGCGCGCGACGAGCCGAGCACGTCGGTACGCACGGTGTCGACATAATCGGCACGATCGACGACATAGACGGTGAAGTTGGGGTTCTCGCCAGGCCGCGCCATGCGGATATCGAGGCCACGCACGAGACGGGGAAGGCGCGACACGAAGCCGGCGATCTCACGCTGACGATCCTTGTCGGCCAGGTTGACGACACGGACGCGCACGGCGCCGTTGAACTTCTTGACGGCGCTGCCTGCCGCCGCGCCACCGTACTCGACGCCGAACACCGTCTTCTGGAAGCCGTCCATGAGCTCGTCGTCGGAGAACCCGACGATGCTCTCAGCACGCACCGGAGTGGAAAAAAGGCCGCCGACCGTCGCCAGCGCGACCACAAACAGCAAGCACCCGAAAACCGTCCTGAAAGCCGCCATGACCACCTCGCCGTCGGTGATGGAACGCCTCGAACCCAGGGGAAAGATTAACCGGTCTTTACCGGGGGTCAATGCGGTCTATCACGTCGACGTGATGTAATTGTGATCATTGACACCCAACAATTAGGCGCATTGACGAGCGATGCGTCACGACCCGTCGACGCCAGCCGTCGCAGCTTGGCAAGGGCCTGCCTTTCGTGCAAAACGAAAGGCGAACAGATGGCGCAGTCCGCCGATTCGGCTGGGGAATCCGACGCGGTCATTCGCCTTGAGCCCTGTGTCGGACCAGCGCCGTCGAAGCCGAGCAACCAGGACCGCCGGAGACGATCGGACCACCATGAGCGAAGAGAGCCGTCTCGTCTCGGGCGACAAGCGCCCTGAGGATATCGAGCAGTCGATCCGGCCGAGCGCACTCTCGGATTTCGTCGGCCAGGCGTCGGCGCGCGCCAATCTCCAGGTCTTCATCGACGCCGCCAAGACGCGCAGGGAAGCGCTCGATCACGTGTTGTTCGTCGGCCCGCCCGGCCTCGGAAAGACAACGCTGGCCCAGATCGTTTCCCGCGAGCTCGGCGTCAACTTCCGCGCCACCTCCGGTCCGGTGATCGCCAAGGCCGGCGACCTCGCCGCCCTCCTCACCAATCTCGAGGAACGCGACGTCCTGTTCATCGACGAAATCCACCGCATGAGCCCGGCGGTGGAGGAGATCCTCTATCCTGCGATGGAGGACTATCAGCTCGACCTGATCATCGGCGAAGGCCCCGCCGCCCGGTCCGTTCGCATCGACCTTGCCAAGTTCACGCTGGTCGGCGCCACCACCCGCCTCGGCCTGCTGACGACGCCGCTCCGCGACCGCTTCGGCATCCCCATCCGCCTCGAGTTCTACACCACCGAGGAACTCGAGCTGATCGTCCGGCGAGGCGCCCGCATTTTCGGCATCGGCATCGCCGACGACGGCGCCAACGAGATCGCCAAGCGGTCGCGCGGCACCCCCCGCATCGCCGGCCGCCTGCTCCGCCGCGTCCGCGACTTCGCCATCGTCGCCGGCGCCGAGACGATCACCGCCGAAATCGCCGACCGGGCGCTGACGCGCCTCGATGTCGACCCCATCGGCCTCGACGCGCTCGACCTGCGCTACCTCAACACCATCGCCCTGAGCTTCAACGGCGGCCCCGTCGGCATAGAGACCATCGCGGCGGCCATCGCCGAGCCGCGCGACGCCATCGAGGACATCGTCGAGCCCTATCTCATCCAGAAGGGCTTCGTGCAGCGCACCCCGCGCGGGCGCCTGCTGACGCCACACGCTTTCCGCCATCTCGGCTTTGCCGTGCCCAAGACCGCCGAGGAGGCTCAGTTCACGTTGTTTTCCGGCGGAGAGGAAGAGTGAGATGACGCGCGCCCTGGTTATCATCGACGTGCAAGCCAACCTGTTCGAGGAGCCACGCGCCTATCGGATCGATGAAGTGGCTGCCCTCCTCGACGAGAAAGCGACCGAGGCGCGAGCGGCCGGGGCGCCGGTGATCTTCATCCAGCACGAGGAAGCGGGCTCTGTCTGGGAGCGCGGCACGCCCGGATGGGAGTTCCACCCTTCTCTCGCACCCAAGCCCGGTGACAGCGTCGTCGCCAAGACCTTCTGCGATGGCTTCCGCGACACCGAGTTTGCGGCCACGCTCGATCGACTTGGCGTCGACGGCATCGTGGTCGGCGGCTATGCCTCCGACTTCTGCGTCGACACCACCGTTCGCGCCGCCGCCTCGCGCGGCATCCCGACAACGGTCATCGCCGACGGGCACACGACCTCCGAGCGACCCCATCTTCCGGCGGCCGACGTGGTGCGCCATCACACCTGGGTCTGGTCGCGATTCGATGCGCCAGTTTCCGTCGCAACCGCCAAGGACATAACCTTTTGACCGTCCATCGCCTCGCCGTCCGCGTCTATTTCGAGGATACCGACGCAGGCGGCATTCTCTACCACGGCAGCCACATGCGCTTTTTCGAGCGCGGCCGCACCGAGTTCCTGCGCGATCTCGGCATCAGCCAGAGCGCCACGGCCGACCGGACCGACCCGGATGCGCTGCTGTTTGTCGTGCGCAAGTTCGCCATCGAGTACCTGAAGCCCGGCCTGCTCGACGACCTTCTGACCGTCGAGACGGAAATCGCCAGCATTTCCGGCCCCCGCTTCACCGTCGCCCAGCGACTTTTGCGGGAAGGCGATCTCCTTGCCTCCGCCGAGGTCGAGGTGGTGGCCATCGGCGGCAGCGGCAGGCCGCGGCGCCTGCCGCCGGCCATGGCCGCGCTGATCGAAGAGGCGCGCTGAAACAGGGCGTTTCGGTAAATCTTCCTTAACCATACCATAGGATGACAGGAACGGGACTCCGCCGCCGTCGGCTGCGGAACCCGTCCCGGCGGCAGAGGGGCGAAATACCCCGGTTTTCCTGACCGTCAAGTCCCGTTTTCGCCAAATTTCGGCGGCATGTGGAAGCTAAGGCATCAGTGCATGCCGCCACAGCCTGCCCGGCCGACGCGACTTGGCGCCTAGAGATTGCCGCTTCATCCTGAGGACAACGGAAGATACCCATGAATCCGGTCGAACTGACCCAGAACGCGCTCGCAGCACCTGCCGTCGAGGTGTCCGTCTGGGCATTGTTCTGGCAGGCGAGTTTCGTCGTGAAGGCCGTCATGCTCGGTCTTCTGGCCGCCTCGGTATGGTGCTGGGCGATCATCGTCGACAAGATCGTCGCCTACAACCGTGCCCGTCGCTCGATGGACCGCTTCGAGAAAGTGTTCTGGTCCGGACAGTCGCTCGAGGAACTCTATCGGTCGCTCACTTCTCGGTCCAACGAGGGCCTTGCCGCCATCTTCGTCGCCGCCATGCGCGAATGGAAGCGAAGCCATGAGGCGGGACGCGTCTCCTTCCAGGGCATTACCGACCGCATCGGCAAGGTGATCGACGTCACCATTTCCCGCGAGATGGAGCGCCTGGAGGCGCGTCTCATCTTTCTCGCCACCGTTGGCTCGGCCGGTCCGTTCATCGGTCTGTTCGGCACCGTGTGGGGCATCATGAGCTCGTTCCAGGCGATCGCCACATCCAAGAACACCAGTCTCGTGGTGGTGGCGCCGGCCATCTCGGAAGCGCTGCTCGCCACCGCCATGGGCCTTGCCGCCGCTATTCCGGCGGTCCTCGCCTACAACAAACTCTCTGCCGACGCCGCCAAGCTCGGCTCTCGCATGGATGGCTTCGCCGACGAGTTCGCCGCCATCCTGTCTCGCCAGATCGACGACCGGAGCTGAACCATGGGTATGGGGGTCGCAGGAGGATCGCCGAACGGCAGCCGTCGTCGCAGGCGGCGTCACGCCCGTGGCGTCATGAGCGAAATCAACGTGACGCCGATGGTCGACGTGATGCTGGTGCTGCTGATCATCTTCATGGTGGCCGCGCCACTGCTCACCGTCGGCGTGCCGATCGACCTGCCCGAGACGGCCGCCAAGCCGATGGAAGGACAGACCGACCCGATCAACATCTCGGTCGACGCCTCCGGCAAGGTGTTCATCCAGGACAGCGAGATTTCCTTCGAAGAGCTGGTTCCCAAGCTGATGGCCGTCGCCAAGAACGGCGTCGAGGATCGCATCTACGTACGCGGCGACAAGGCCGCCGACTACGGCACGGTCATGCGCATCATGGCACGCATTTCGGCGGCCGGCTTCAAGAAGATCGGTCTCATCACGCAAGAGGAAACGGGGACGGCTGCGGCGCCGTCCAACTGATACATGCGCATAGGTCTCACGACATCCGTCATCGGTCACGTCCTGCTTTTCGCCTGGGGATTTGCATCCTTTTCCGGCGCGAAGCCGTTCGACGCCGCGCCGGTGGACGCCCTGCCGGTCGACCTCGTGCCGATTTCCGACCTGTCGCAGATCGCCGAAGGCAACAAGAACGCGCAAAAGTCCAACAACGCCTCTCAGGCCAAGGTGAAGACGCCGACGCCGCGCCCCGACTCGCAACGGGTCGGCGCTGCCAAGAACGACCAGTCGACACCGATCACCGAGAAGGCGACCGACACCGCCGCCGCCAAGGCGGCCGAGGCGCCGCCCCCGCCCCCCAAGGCCGCGCCACCCAAGCCCACGGAGCCGCCGCCGTCCGAAAAGCCGAAGGAGACGAAGACCGCCGCGCTCGAGGAGGCTCCCAAGGCCGACACCGGCGAGATCGCCGAAAAGATCAAGGAAGCCGACAAGCCGGCGCCGGTGCCGCCGAAGCTGCCGCCCACCAAGCCCAAGCCGCCGGCCCCGACACCGGCCGAGGATGCCGCGGACCAACCGGACAAGACGCCTGCCAAGCCCGTCAAGGAAAAGCCCAAGCAGACGCAGAAGGATTCCAAGAGCGAGGAGTTCGACCCCAACGAGATGGCGGCGCTTCTCAACAAGGTGGATCCGTCCGGCGGTGGCGGCCGCGAGTCCGACAAGGAAGCCTCGCTCGGCTCGGAGAACCGGACCGGTCCGGTGGCCGAGATGAGCCAGAGCGAGCTCGACGCGCTGACGGCCGCCGTGACGGCCTGTTTCAACCCACCGGTCGGCGCCGAGGGCGTCGAACAGATGGTCGTGCCGTTGCGCGTGACCTTCACCATCGACGGCGACCTCGCCGGTCCACCCGAGATCAAGGCCATTCCCGCCGGCCCCGCCGGCCAAGCGGTCGCCGAGGCGGCCGTGCGCGCCGTCCAGCGCTGCGCGCCCTACCCGTTCCTGCCGAAAGACAAGTTCGACAACTGGCAGGTCGTGAACATGAATTTCACCCCGCCGCCGTCCTATTGACGCGGCGAGCAAGCAAGTCGAGCCGGACTGGGCCGCATCGTTCGATCGGAGCATGTCCGGAACATCCGTCTGGGAGCACCTCAGGATGCGAAAACTGGTCCGCACTCTCCTTGCCGCGTTGGCGGCCCTCGCCACGATCGCGGCGGCGGCGCCATCCAGCGCCGAGATCACAATCAACATCAACGGCGGCAACATCCAGCCGCTGCCGATCGCCATCCCGAACTTCGTGGGGAGCGGCGACACTGCGAGCGTCGGTCAGCAGATGGCCGGCGTCATCGCCGCGGACCTGCAGCGCTCCGGCCTGTTCCAGGTGCTCAACCAGGCATCCTTCGTCGACCGCATCACCGATCCCAACGCGGTGCCGAACTTCCAGAATTGGCGGGTGATCAACGCCCAGGCCCTCGTCTCGGGCGGCATCGTCCGCGCCGCCGACGGCCGCCTGCAGGCCGACTTCCGCCTGTGGGACGTGTTCGGCGGCACCCAGCTCGCCGGCCAGCAGTATTTCACCACGCCGGAGAACTGGCGCCGCATCGCCCACATCATCGCCGACGCCATCTATGAGCGTCTGACTGGCGAGAAGGGCTACTTCGACACCCGCATCGTCTTCGTCGACGAGAGTGGCCCCAAGGGCAACCGCGTCAAGCGTCTCGCCCTGATGGACCAGGACGGCGCCAATGTCCGCTTCCTGACCAACGGCCGCGACCTCGTGCTGACGCCGCGCTTCTCGCCGACCTCTCAGCAGGTCACCTACATGTCCTTCGGGGCCAGCGAGCCGCGCGTCTATCTGCTCAACATCGAGAGCGGCCAGCGCTCGCTTGTCGGCAACTTCCCGAACATGACCTTCTCGCCGCGCTTCTCGCCCGATGGCAACGCGGTGGTGATGAGCCTCGAGCAGAACGGCAACGCCAACATCTACGCCATGCCGATCGGCGGGTCGCCGGTTCGCCTGACCAATGCCGCGGCCATCGACACGTCTCCCTCCTACTCGCCCGACGGATCGCGCATCGTCTTCGAGAGCGATCGCGGCGGCAACCAGCAGCTCTATGTCATGAGCGCCGGCGGTGGCAACGCCACCCGCATTTCCTTCGGCAACGGCCGGTATGGAACGCCGGTGTGGAGCCCGCGCGGCGACCTCATCGCCTTCACCCGCCAGTCCGGTGGTGGCTTTGCCATTGGCGTGATGAAGCCGGACGGCTCGGGCGAGCGCATTCTCACCGAAGGTTTCCACAACGAGGGCCCGACCTGGGCGCCCAACGGCCGCGTCATCATGTTCTTCCGTGACGCCGGCGGTCCGAACGGCGGTCCGCAGCTCTGGTCGGTCGACCTCACCGGCCGCAACGAGCAGCGCATCCCGACGCCGAACTTTGCCTCCGACCCTGCCTGGTCGCCCCTGCTCAAGTAAAAAACGGCGGCGTCAGACACCCGTCCGACGCCGCGTTTACCATCAAAAGGCCGCGAACCCGAGTTTTAGTGCTTCGTTAACCACGTCTCTGAACGAGGGTTTAACCAAAGCCGTTTACCAAGACTCTCGAAACATCCGGTCAGCACGTATTCGAGGATTACCGGTATCATGACGACAGCCACCAGACTTTTCAGCCGCCGCGGAGCGCTTGCTCTCGGCCTTGCCCTCCTCGCCGCAGCCTGTGCCAAGAGCCCGAGCGAACTCGATGGCCAGCTCGCGGGAGGCGCCGGTGGCGCCGGCGCCGCCACGCCAGGCAGCGCCCAGGATTTCGTGGTCAATGTCGGCGACCGCGTGTTCTTCGACACCGACTCCACCTCGCTCAACACCGAGGCCCAAACCGTCCTCGGTCGTCAGGCCCAGTGGCTGGCCCTCTACCCGAACTACACCGTCACGGTGGAAGGCCATGCCGACGAGCGCGGCACGCGCGAGTACAACCTCGCCCTCGGCGCCCGCCGCGCCAAGGCCGCCCAGGACTTCCTCGTTGCCCGCGGCATCGCCGGCACCCGCATCCGCACCATCTCCTACGGCAAGGAGCGCCCGGTCGCCCTCTGCGACCAGGATAGCTGCTGGGCGCAGAATCGCCGCGCCGTCACCGTGCTGAACACTGGCGGCTGATCTCCAGACGCCGCCGCCGCACCCCAGGCACGATCATCCCGGATTCCCATGAGGGAGTCCGGGATTTTCGTGTTGTGGCCGCAATGCCGCCGAAGTCCGGCGCTTAAGTGCCGACGGAGGGACTGAAGCGACCGCCGAGCTGTCCGGAAGTCCGTCCGCCGCTGTCGTCGGGGTTGCGCCGACAGCGGCATCATGGTCCTGTCTTCGACGAAGGCGTCCTCCGGCCGGCGGATCACCGGCCTCCATGGAGGGCTCCGCCAGACTTGCCTGGGATAACCGCGCTGATGACCAGCCGTCTCTTTCGTCCACCAAGCCACTCTCGTTTCGCTACGCTGGCCGTCGCCGCGCTTGGCTTCTCCTTGCTCGCCGCCGCGCCCGCCTCGGCGGGCCTGTTCGGCTCCGACCCCGTTCCGCCCGCCTCGATCCCCGGCCAGCAGGATGCCGCGCAGCAGGCGGTGCGTCTGGACAACGTCGAGCAGCAGATGCGCCAGCTGAACGGCCGCATCGACGAGCTGACCCACCAGATCCAGCAGTTGCAGAACCTCCTGAAGCGCGCCCAGGAGGACAACGAGTTCCGCCTGCAGCAACTCGAGGGCGGCAAGGGCCAGAAGCGATCGGACGTCGCTCCGCCGGCGGCCACCTCCGGCGCAGGCGTTGGCGCAACGGCCACCGCCGAAGCGCCGATGGATTCGGTCGGGACCGGCGAGACGCTGCAAACAGGCTTCGCCATCGACGCGCCCGGCACGGTCGGTGCCGGCACGCCGCCGGCCGACGATACGCTGGGCGCCCCTCCGGCGCCGCTCGGCACGCTTCCAGGCGCCATGGCCGATAGCGCCGCGCCGTCGGCGAGCGCCGTCGGCGGACCGCTCGACCTGTCGGCGATCGCCCGTGGCGAGTTGGCCCCGAACGACACAGCCATCGCCACTTCCGGCGGTCTCGCCGCGGCGGCCGGCCAGGATCTCGCCGCCGGAGGCGTGCTCACCGCTCCGCCGGTCGCCGACGCCACCGCAGCGCCGCAGCAGATGGCCTCCATAGCGCCGCCCACAGTGGACCCCGGCGCCGATTATGATCGCGCCTACTCCTCCATCGTCAGCGGAGACTACGCGGCGGCGGAGACCGGCTTCAAGAAGTTCCTCACCGATTTCCCGGGGGATCCGCGCGCCGCCGACGCCCAGTACTGGCTCGGCGAGAGCTATTACTCGCGCAAGCAGTATCGCGACGCCGCCACCTCCTATCTCGCCACCTACAAAAACCATCCGACCAGCCAGAAGGCCCCAGACAGCCTGTTCAAGCTGGGTTTGTCGCTCGAAGGTCTTGGCGAAACCAGCGCCGCCTGCGCCACCTATGGCGAGCTGACCAAGAAGTTCCCCAAGGCCCAGTCCGGCCTTGTCTCGCGCGTCGCCACGCGGAAGCAGAAACTCGGCTGCAGTTGACATGACCGGTTGTTCCGCTTCGCCCGCCCCCCTCACGGCGACGTCGCGGGCCCGGCTGTTTTCCCCTCTCGCCGGCCTTTGCCGTGTCGGAATCGCCGTCTCCGGCGGTCCGGATTCGACGGCGCTCCTGGTTCTGCTCGACCGCTGGAAACGCGAGAGCCCGGCAGCCCCCACCCTTGTGGCATTGACCGTCGACCATGGCCTCAGACCTGAAGCGGCCCGCGAGGCCGACGATGTCGTGGCCTTTGCCAGCCGCCTCGGCCATCCGGCGGAGAAGCTCGTCTGGCGCCATGACAGGCCGCCGCCGACCACCGACATCCAGGCCGAGGCGCGTACTGCCCGCTATCGCCTTCTGGTCGAGGCGGCCCACCGAAACAAACTCGACGCCGTCCTTCTTGCCCATACCCGCGACGATCAGGCCGAGACGCTGCTGATGAATCTGGCGCGTGGCTCTGGTGTCAACGGACTTTCCGGCATCCCGGCCGAGCGAACGATCGACGGCGTCCGCTTCCTGCGCCCGCTCCTTGACGTTACCAAGGCCGATCTCGTTCACTTGCTGGATGACGCCAGCATTCCATATGTGACCGATCCGTCCAACGCCTCGGATCGCTACACCCGCGTTCGCTTCCGCAAGGCGCTGCCGGCCCTCGCCGATCTCGGCCTGACCGCCGAACGTCTCGCCGGCACCGCCCGGCGCATGGCACGCGCCGAGGCAGCGCTGCAGTCGGCCACCGACGACCTCGCCCTGAGATCGGCCATCAGCCACGGCGGCGTCTGGTCGGTGGATACGGTCGCACTCGCCGCCGCGCCAGACGAGATCGGCCTTCGTCTCATCGTGCGTCTGATCCGTGCCATCCGCCCGTCCGAGCACCCGCCGCGCGCCGACGCGCCGGAGGGCTGGCATGCTGCCTTCCGTGCCGGCGCCGCGCCTCGGCGCGCCACCATGGCCGGCGTCGTGCTGCACCTGCGAACGGATCGCCTCTGGCTCTATGCCGAAGCCGGACGCGCCGGCTTCCCCGAACTTTTCGTCGAGAACGACGGCGACCACATCTGGGACGACCGGTTCGTCGTGTCGGTCGCCGGTACGGAAGGCCAGCGCCTCATCGTCACCGCGCGCGGCCCCGGCGCGCGGGATGGAGACTTGCCCGCCGCCGCCGCCGCCAGCCTGCCGACCGTCCGTTCGGTCGACGGCAACGAACTTCCGGCCCGATTGACGATCGCAATTCGGCCAATCCGCCAGCAATCGCCTGTCACAAGCGAGGATTGCCGGTCCGTGGCTTGGCAAGGCAGCACCGACAACCTATCTTAACCCGACATGGGCTAGGGTGATGGGGGCCGAACCCACTCTCCCGGCCCCTCCCGCATCGCGCGATGCGCCTCAAAGGTCGACGATGAACGCAAATTTCCGCAATTTCGCACTCTGGGTCATCATCCTGTTGCTGCTGGTGGCACTCTTCCAGCTGTTCCAGGGTTCGGACACGCGCCAGCCCGGCAATGACGTGGCCTTCTCGGAGTTCCTCAAGAACGTCGACCAGGGCTCCGTGCGCGACGTGACCATCGTCAATCAGACGATCACAGGCCACTTGCAGAGCGGCGCGACCTTCCAGACCTATGCGCCCTACAACGCCGACTATATCGGCGAACTGACCAAGGCCGGCGTCACCATCGTCGCCCGTCCGCCGACCGAAAGCATCTCTCTGATCGGCACGTTGCTCAACTGGCTGCCGATGCTGATTCTGCTCGGCCTCTGGATCTTCTTCATGCGGCAGATGCAGGGCGGCGCCGGCGGCAAGGCCATGGGCTTCGGCAAGTCGAAGGCCAAGCTCCTGACCGAGGCGCACGGCCGCGTCACCTTCGAGGACGTCGCCGGCATCGACGAAGCCAAGGAAGACCTGCAGGAAGTCGTCGAGTTCCTGCGCGACCCGCAGAAGTTCCAGCGGCTCGGCGGCCGTATTCCGCGCGGCGTGCTGCTGGTCGGCCCCCCGGGTACCGGCAAGACGCTGACGGCCCGCGCGGTGGCCGGCGAGGCCAACGTCCCCTTCTTTACCATTTCCGGTTCGGACTTCGTCGAAATGTTCGTCGGCGTCGGCGCGTCCCGCGTCCGCGACATGTTCGAGCAGGCCAAGAAGAACGCCCCCTGCATCATCTTCATTGACGAGATCGACGCGGTCGGACGCCATCGCGGCGCCGGCCTCGGCGGCGGCAACGACGAGCGCGAGCAGACGCTGAACCAGTTGCTGGTGGAGATGGACGGCTTCGAGCAGAACGAAGGCGTCATCATAATCGCCGCCACCAACCGCCCGGACGTGCTCGACCCCGCCCTGCTGCGTCCCGGCCGCTTCGATCGCCAGATCACCGTGCCGAACCCCGACGTCAACGGTCGCGAAAAGATCCTGAAGGTTCACGCACGCAAGGTGCCGATGGCGCCCGACGTCGACCTCAAGGTGCTGGCGCGCGGCACGCCCGGCTTCTCCGGCGCCGATCTCATGAACCTCGTCAACGAGGCCGCCCTGCTGGCCGCACGCCGCAACAAGCGCATCGTCACGATGGGCGAGTTCGAGGACGCCAAGGACAAGGTGATGATGGGCGCCGAGCGCAAGTCGCTGGCCATGACGCCCGAGGAGAAGCGGAACACCGCCTATCACGAGGCCGGTCACGCCATCATCGCGCTGATGCTCGACAAGACCATCGACCCGATCCACAAGGCAACCATCATTCCGCGTGGCCGTTCGCTCGGCATGGTGATGACGCTGCCCGAAAGCGATCGCTACAACTGGACCTACGAGAAGGCGCTTGCCCGTCTGACCATGCTGTTCGGCGGTCGCGAGGCCGAGATCCTCACCTTCGGTCCTGAAAAGGTCACCACCGGCGCCGCCGGCGACATCCAGATGGCCACCGGCCTCGCCCGGTCCATGGTGATGGAATGGGGCATGAGCGAGAAGCTCGGCCGCGTCCGCTATCGGCCGAACGAGCAGGAAGTCTTCCTCGGTCACTCGGTCAGCCAGTCGACCAACATGGCCGACGAGACCGCCAAGCTGATCGACGAGGAGGTCCGCCGCTACATCGAGGAAGGCGAGACGAACGCCCGCCGCATCATCAGCGAGAACCACGACAAGTTCGTCGCCATCGCCGAGGCGCTCCTGGAGTTCGAGACGCTGACCGGCGACGAACTGCGCGGCATCATGAATGGCCACCCGCCGGTGCGCGACGCCTTCGATGACACGACGCCGCCGCGCGGCTCTGCCGTACCCACGACCAAGCCGCGTCCGAAGGGCGAGGAGCCGGACGGCGCCACGCCGCAGCCGACGGCCTGAGCATCGGTCGCAGAGATACATGAATAAGAGAAGGCGCCGGGGCGGATCGCCCCGGCGCCTTCTTTTTTAGAGCATCATCCGACCGGAGTGAAACGAGGATCGAAAAGATGATGCTTTGCAAACAAAAGCCTAGAGCACCCGCCGATCAGGTTGAATCAACCTGATCGAAAAGCGGCTGCTCCAGCAAATGAATCTGGAGCATTCGCTGGACGACCAAATGTTTCAACTTGGTCGGCGAATGATCTAGCGCGCCGATCTGATTCAGTCAGATCGAACAGCGCTCTATGTCGAGTGCGAACGCAAAAACGGCCGCCCGAACAGGCGGCCGTTCATGATTTTCGAAAGAAAGCAGTATCAGCTTTGGGCTGCCGTGGTCCGGAGCGCATCGCGAGCCGGGCCGTAGCCAGGCTTCAGCACCAGCGCCCGATTGATCGAGTCGCGGCCCCGCTGCGCGTCGCCGGTGCGGATCTGGGCGATGCCGAGGTTGGTCCAGAACTCGGCCGACTGCTTGTTGCGGTTGACGGCCGCCGCGAAGTCCTGCAGCGCTTCCTTGTCCTTGCCGACCTGAAGGCGGCTGAGACCGCGCGCATTGTAGGGCTCGGAGGAATTGGCATCGAGAGCAATCGCCGCATCGAGGTCGGCCATGGCGCGGATGTGGTTGCCGCGGCTCTGGAAGACCAGGGCCCTGTTGTAATAGGCCTTGGCGTCCGACGTGTTGAGCGTCACCGCTCGATCAAAGTCGGCCATTGCAAAGTCGAGCTGGCCGGACTGGCGATAGAGCGTGCCCCGGCCGAGATAGGCCGGCTGATAGTCGGCGTTGAGCGCGATCGCCTGATTGTAGTCGGCAAGCGCCGCCTGCGGCTGGTTCAGCTGGCGATAAATCAGGGCTCGGTTGTTGTAGGCCTGATAGAATCCGGGGTTGAGCTGGATCGCGGTGGTGAAGTCGGCAAGCGCCGCCTGGAACTGCCCGGCCTGACCATAGGCCGAGCCACGCACGTTGTAGTTCACCGGGTTCTGCGGTTCGCGCTGGATAGCCGTCGAGAGAGAGCTGATGTTGGCCGTCGATCCGGCGTTGGGGTCGACCACCCAGCTCGGTTCGTTCGTCGGACCGGACGTCGTGCAGGCGGAAGCCAGAAGACCCAGGGCAACAGCGCCCGCAAGGCCGCGAAGAGCCGAAGACGTCGCAATCAACCGCATCAATCCATCCCTTTCAGGCAATACCGGACACATTGGACCGGCGAGCACCCTTACGCGGCACCTTTGTCCGCACCATGAGACCGATGGGCGCCATTTCGGCACCTTACCGATCCGTTTGCGCCGGACAAAACAAAAGAGACGGTCGACTCGCGTGACCGTCCCTCGACTTCGACAAACAGCATCGGGCGACGGAGCCCGTGTATTAGTGGGTGCGACCCTTGACCGAGATCAGGCCCTCGCGCTGAGCCCGCTTGCGAGCCAGCTTGCGCGAACGGCGAACGGCCTCGGCCTTTTCGCGAGCCTTCTTCTCCGACGGCTTCTCATAGTGGCCGCGCAGCTTCATCTCGCGGAAAATGCCTTCGCGCTGCATCTTCTTCTTCAGCGCCTTGAGAGCCTGGTCGACGTTGTTGTCGCGAACGAGTACCTGCACGCCTGTTCTTCCCGTGGTCGGTCACCGTGAGACCCATCTTGCCGGGGCGGACCACCCACGGCTTCGCGTCTCAGGCGACATGATGAAACCAATCTCGCGGAAATGACAGATTTCCGCCGCGGCACGCCAGGCGCCGCAAGAGTGGAGGTTCTCTAGCAAATCGCCGGAGGCCTGTCCACTGGAGATCGGAGCGGATAGGCCGGAAAATGCGATATCACCCCGATCGGCGCTATCGCACGCAACCGCAAAGCCACACCCGCCGCCCTTCCTGAGTCCGGTAGGTCATGGTTAACGCAATTTTGCCAAGATGGTCGGCATGGGTCTTGCGAGTGAGAAATCGGGTCAGAGAGGCTGACTCGTTCAACTGATGCGTCCGCGTCGAGGTCGCCCCTGTCATGTGTCGTTGGCTCGCCTATTCCGGTCGTCCGATTTTCCTGGATACCCTGGTCTCCAAGCCCTGCCACTCGCTCATTCACCAGAGCCAGTCGGCCACCGAATGCCTTGCCGCCACCAATGGCGACGGCTTCGGCCTTGGCTGGTACGGCGCATGGAGAGAGCCGGGTCTGTTCCGCGACGCCATGCCTGCCTGGAATGACGACAATCTGAAGAGCCTGACGCATCAGATTTCATCATCGATGTTCTTTGCCCACGTGCGCGCGTCCACCGGCACGCCGACAACCCGCGTCAACTGCCACCCGTTCGCCAGCGGCCGCTGGATGTTCATGCACAACGGGCAGGTCGGCGGCTGGGACCGTATCCGTCGTCGTCTGGAGGCGAGGCTGTCCGACACCCGCTATCGCGAGCGCCATGGGTCCACCGACTCCGAAGTGCTTTTCCTGCTGCTCGACGCCGACGACCTCGATGCCGATCCCATCGGCGCCATGCGCTCGGTGCTCGCCGAAACGCGCAGGGCGATGATCGACGCCGGCGTGGACGAACCGTTGCGCCTCACCGCCGCCCTGTCCGACGGCGAGAGGCTCCATGCCTTCCGCTACTCCTCCGACGACCGCCCGCCCAGCCTCTACTGGCGGCACGGCGACGACGGCATCACCGTGGTGTCGGAGCCGATCGACGCCGCCCACGATCAGTGGACAGCCGTCGCCCCCAACACGGTACTGACCGTAGAGCCCGGCGGCCACATCCGCTTCGACGATTTCGAGGTGGAAACGACCCGACGGATCACGACTCGCGTCGCCTGAGACCAGTGGCGTCACCCCACCCGGTTGACGTGCCCCATCTTGCGTCCGGGGCGGCTTTCAGCCTTGCCGTAGAGATGGAGCCTCGCCCTGGGATCGGCCGTGATGGCGGCCCAGGCGTCGGCATCGGCGCCGATCAGGTTTTCCATCACCGTCGGCGCGACGGTCTCGACGGAGCCGATCGACCAGCCGGCAATCGCCCGCACGTGGTTCTCGAACTGCGAGGTCACCGCGCCATCTTCCGTCCAATGGCCAGAGTTGTGAACGCGCGGTGCGATCTCGTTGACGACGAGCCGTTCGCCCCTGGCATCGCGGACCACGAACAGCTCGACGCCGAGTACGCCGACATAGTCGAGCGCATCGGCGATGCGGCGACCAAGCGTCGCGGCAGCGTCGGCGGTCTCCGGGCTCACCCGTGCCGGCACCCGCGTTTCCTTCAGGATATGGTTGGCGTGCGAGTTCTCGCCGATATCGTAGACGGCCGACTTGCCATCGGCGCCCCGCACCACGATCGCCGAGACCTCCATGGCGAAGGGCACCAGCGCCTCGAGAATGAGATCGCCGCCCCCGAGCTCGGCCACCGCCGCCACAAGCGCCTCGCGGCTGTCCACCTTGCGCTGCCCCTTGCCGTCGTAGCCGAAGCGACGGGTCTTGACGATGGCGGGCAGTCCGGTGACGGCGATCGCCGCGTCGACATCGTCAATGCCGTCGATGGCGGCGAAAGCGGCCACCTCGGCTCCGGCCTTGCGCAGAAAGGTCTTCTCGACAAGACGATCCTGAGAGGTGGCGAGCGCCAGCGCACCGGGTCGGAGCAGGGTCTTCCCGGCAATCACCTCGGCGGCGCAGGCCGGCACGTTCTCGAACTCGTAGGTGACGACATCGCAGCGCCCCGCAAAGGCGGCAAGCGCCGTCTCGTCGTCGTAGGCGGCAATGGTATGGGCCTTCGACACCTCGAAAGCCGGACTCTCGGGATCGGGGCAATAGACATGAACCGAAAGGCCGAGCCGAGCCGCGGCAAGCGCCATCATGCGGCCGAGCTGGCCGCCGCCGAGCATGCCGATTACCGAACCGGGAGGAAGCATCTCAGGCGCCATCGACGGGCTCCTCGGCGACGGCCGCCGTCTGGCGGGCGCGGAACGCGTCGAGACGGTCGGCCAGCGCCTCGTCCGACAACGCCAGTACGGATGTGGCGAGCAAGGCCGCGTTGATGGCGCCAGCCTTGCCGATGGCCAACGTCCCCACCGGAACGCCACCCGGCATCTGGACGATGGAGAGAAGGCTGTCCTGCCCCTTGAGCGCGTGGCTCTCGACGGGAACCCCGAGCACCGGCAGCGGCGTCAGCGCCGCGACCATGCCGGGCAGGTGCGCCGCACCGCCCGCGCCAGCGATGATCACCTTGTAGCCGTCGGCGCGCGCGCCCTTGGCAAAGGAGACCATGCGATCGGGCGTGCGGTGCGCGGATACGATCATCGCCTTGTGCGACACGCCGAGCGCATCCAGCGTATCGGCGGCGTGTTTCATGGTGGCCCAGTCGGACTGGCTGCCCATGATGATGGCGACAGGCGGCTTATCGGTCATCTCTGGAAAATCCCCGGCTCGCGGCGTCGCCCAAGGCGGTAGGGGAAATCCCGGTCGAAGGCAAGCCTTCGGCGCGATTCTCATGCAGCCGTACCAGCTCGCCAAGACCTTCGCCCGACGGCGTCTCCGTCATCGCGGCTCAGGCGATGATGTCGGGAACCTGCTGGTCCTCAAGCTGCTTGATGCGGTCCTTCAACACCAGCTTGCGCTTCTTGAGGCGCTGGATCTGGATGGAATCGGCCGAGCCAAGCGACACCATCGCATCGATGGCCGCATCGAGGTCCCGGTGCTCCTGGCGAAGCTGCGCCAGTTCGAGCTGCACCTGTTCATTGGCTTCTTCCTGCCCCGTCATCCAGCAAACCCTTCGCCTCGTCCCCGCCGGCAGCCGAGCGCCAGCTTTCGCGACAGTCTAGCAGATCGCCATTGCCTTTTCATGGTCCTCGGCGGAAAAGCCCCCCGTCTTTGCGAAACGGTTCCACGACCGGGGCGACCGCCTCGGCGCCCCGCCTCCCAGGCGACCGGGAGCTTAGCCGACTCAGGCCAACACCCCCGCTTTTCCGGGGAATGCAGCCGCCCCCGCGCTTTCTCCATCTTGCCGCCTTTCGCCGAATGTGCCTAAGCAATGTCGGTTTCTCGCGACAGCCAGAGAGAGCGGCGCGCGGGTGACGCGAATCCTTCCCCGGAGACCCTTCCGTGTCCGACCGGCAGGCCCGGCCACCGTCTCATGCGGTGGATGACGACGTGTGGTGTCCAAACAGATGCAAGCCGGCAACCGCCGCGCAACCCCGTCGCCCACAGCGCCGGGACAGGTGACGATGCGATGATCGACGATCCTCTCTTCTACCTCGCCGCGATTCCGGCCGTAGTGCTCACCGGCCTGTCGAAAGGCGGACTTGGCGCCGCCTTCGGTCTTGCGGCGGTACCCATCCTCGCCCTCGTCGTCTCGCCGGTCCGCGCCGCGGGCCTGATGCTGCCGATTCTCCTCATTTCCGACGTCGTCGCCATGTGGTCCTACCGGCGGCATTTCAGCATCGACCTGGTTCGGCATCTGATGCTCCCGGCGATCCTCGGCACCGCCCTCGGCTGGGCGACCGCCAGTTACGTTTCCGACGATGCCCTCCGCCTCGTCGTCGGCGGCCTCGCCATCGCCTTCGTCGCCCGCATCTTCATGCTGGAGCGGGCGCACGCGCGAAAGGTTGCCAGCGGTAGCGCCGCGGGCTTGCCGCCGCCAACCCAGAAATCGACGCTCGGCGCCTTCGTCTGGGGGACGCTGACCGGTTACACCTCCTTCGTCGCGCACGCGGGCGGGCCGCCTTTCCAGACCTACGTTCAGCCGATGCGGCTCAGCCCCACCCTGTTCGCCGGCACGGCTGCCATCTTCTTCGGCGCGCTCAACATGATGAAGGTGATCCCTTACGCCATGCTCGGCCAGTTTACCGCCGAGAACCTGCTGATGTCGGCCATTCTGGCCCCGCTGACCGTCGGCTCCACCTATGTCGGCGTAAAGCTCGTCAAGCGGATCGACGAGCGGCTGTTCTACCGAATCCTGACGATCTCGGTGTTCGCCGTCGGTCTGAAGCTGATTTACGACGGCGGGATGCATCTCTTGGGCCTCTGACGCGTTTAGGCGCCATGGCCACAGTTCCGCCGCGCCTTTGCCGAGGTCGGCGTCTAGCCTTTTCGAGACACGAACACGCGGAAGGCCCACGGGGCGGACCGAGACGGGAGAATGGAATGAACATCAAGCCGCTCGGCAAGCGGGATCATCGCATCGACATCCTGCGCGCCCTGGCGCTCCTATCCATTTTCATCAACCACATTCCCGGCAATGTGCTTGAGCCCTTCACGCACAAGAACTTCGGCCTGTCCGACTCGGCCGAAGCCTTCGTCCTGCTGGCCGGCGTCGCCTCGGCGTTCGCTTACTTTCCCCGCTTCGCCGCCGGCGCCATCGCCCTGCCGCTCGCCAAGATCGCCAAGCGCGTGGTCGTTCTCTACGTCGCCCAACTCGCCTCCCTGATGGTCGGTCTCGGCATCTTCTGCTTCGGGCTCCAGCAATGGGGCATGCCGATCCTCGATACTCCCCTCAACATCGACACCATCTTCGCCCAGCCGACCAAGGCCCTCATCGGCATTCCGCTGATGACGCAGCAGATCGGCTATCACAACATCCTGCCGCTCTATGTCTGCCTTCTGATCTTCCTGCCGGTCCTGATGGTTGTGGCTCGCTTCTTCGGCCTCGGCGCCATGCTTTTCACCTCGTTCGCCGTCTATGCCGCCGCTCATGTGTTCGGCCTCAACATGCCGGCCTATCCGGGCCGCGGCGGTTGGTTCTTCAACCCCATCACCTGGCAGCTCATCTTCGGCATCGGCTTCTTCATCGGCGTGCGCGTATTGCGGGGCCAAACGCCCGTTCCCTACTATCGGCCTCTCTGGTGGCTGGCGCTCGCCTATCTGATCGCCACATGCATCTACCACCGCTACAATCTCTACGGCACCATCCCCAGCGTCAGCTGGCTACCGCGCAATTTCCTGGTCAACGAGAAGCCCTGGGTGGCGCTGCCGCGCCTTCTGCACATCCTCTCGCTCGCCTATGTCATCGGCCATAGCCGACTGATCATGGGATGGCTCGGCCGTCTGTCGCCGGATGGCGTTCTCTCGCGCATCGGCAGAAACTCCCTGCCGGTATTCTGGCTCGGAACCGCGCTGTCGGTGGTTGGCCAGGTAGCAATGTTCGCAGCCGAGCTGGGGACCGCTGGCCAGATCGTCTTCATCGCCCTCGGCATCCTCGCCCAGGCCGGGCTTGCCTATTTCCTCGATTATCTGGGCAAGGCCAGCAAGGCCAAGGTCGCCCCGAAGCCGGTGACCGAACCGGCCCAGGACCCGATCGCGGCCTGACCCCCACCGCCCCAAAACAAAACGCCACGGACCAGAGGCCGTGGCGTTTGCCGGATCAGTGGATTCCGAACAGCAATGTCCTTAGTGGAGGACCTGGGTATCGGACGAAAGCTTTACGATCTCGTCCTTCAGGGCCAGCTTTTGCCGCTTCAACTCGCGCAATGTCGTGCCGTCCATGCTGGGGTGCTGGTTGGCCTCGTCGAGCTCGCGCTCGAGGGCAGCGTGACGGCGTTCAAGCTCTGCAATGTGCGACTGAACAGACATTCGGGCCTCCTTGCTGTGGGCTAAGCCTCAACATATTCATCGTGTCACAATTTTGATATGAAGTCGATGGCTGCGGAGTTCAAGGCGTCCGGCCATGTTTATAAATTGCGCTTATACAGATAATTATTGTGTATAATTGCACACGATGGCTGCATGTGTTTCCGATTGTTGCGCTATCGACCAAGGTCTCACTCGCGCCCCCGAGAGAAGAGCCCTGGGTCCGCAGAAAGCCGGACGGCCTCAACAGGCTCCATGAGGGTTGATCCCACGCCGATCGGCTTGCGCCGGTGCGAAGTCACCCCCGCCTTCTCCATTCGAGCAGCCGCGCTCGCGAAATGTGCGGGGCGTCATGCCGAAGCGCTCCTTGAACGCGCGATGGAAGTGCGCCGTAGCGACGAAACCGCACGAGAAGCCGATCCATTCGATGCTTCGCAGCGCGTGGGCCGGCGCCAGCAGATACTCCTCGGCGCGCGCCAGACGCTGAGACAACAGCCAGGATGAGAACGTCTCCCCCTCGGCGGCGAAGCGGTTCTGCACGGTGCGCTCCGAACAGCGGAAGGCGCCCGCCACCGCTTCGATGCTCAGCCCCGGCTCCGACAGGCGGCTCAGAACGTGGCTTTTCAGCGAGGCGATGCCGACGTTCGGCTCCCGCCGACCGCCATCGATGTCGGAGGCCTCGCCCAGCGACAAAAGCATGGCCTTTGTCGCGTTGGCCGCCGCATGGGCGGCGGCGACGTTGTCAAGTCGCAGGGCCTTGACCAACACGCGATACTGTTCGGAGACAAGGGAGCCAAGGCGGGAGTCGGACAAGATCGAGTTTATTTTGCGGAACGACACATCGTCGCCGAACGCCATGCGCGGAATCTGGAAGCAATGGAGAACACCCCGTTCTCCCCTCGGCAGGCGCAACTCGAACTCGCTGGCGTTGTCGATGATGCGCAGCGCCCCGTATCGAACGTCCCCGCTTCCCAGCGCGTCGCTCAGAAAGTAATCGCCACCATCACAGTAATTCACGCTGACCCTGTCGCCGGGCGAACTGCGCAGGGCCGACCGGGAGCGGCGCACTCCATGCTCGGAACCGGTGATCCGGCAGACCTGGATATCGCCGATGTCCATCGTATCGAACCGGGCGTCCAGCGTCTCGCCCTTGGGCTCCACCAGCTCAAGCCCGTCGAAACAGGCGGCAACCTTTTCCCGGAAGTAGGAGAACCTGTCGTCCTGAGCAACATCGGTCGTCGACACGATCACCCGCGATGGCATTTGACCTCGGCTCCCAAGCGACGGTTCGATCCACGTTCGTTTGTACTGATCGGTGCGGCACGATCGCGCCATCCTATCTTGATTGCGAACTGATCCTTATCAGACGAACGTCCTAGAGCACCCGCCGATCAGGTAGAATCAACCTGATCGAAAGCGAATGCTCTGGGCCCGGATTCCAGGCAGAAGCGCATGAAGACGCAAAAAGCCGGCGAGTTTCCCCGCCGGCTTGAAGATCGATGCGCGTTGGCTCAGGCGAAGTGCGTCGCCGTACCCACCGTCAGGTACCAGGTCACCAGCAGACCACAGATCAACGCGCCCGGCAGCGACGATCCCGTTCGCCGCCAGGTGAAGGTCGAGATGAACCCCACGGCGGTAAAGACGGGCAGGAAGTTCAGGCCGATGATCGTCGACAGCGGCATCAGCGGCGGATTGGAGGCGATCGGGTTGATCAGCTCGCCGGTCAGCCAGAGGTGCCCGTACTGAATGGCCTCGAGGATGGCGAAGCCGAGGACGAGCGCCAGGACCGTCAGGGCATAGTGACGAGCTGCCGGCAGGCCCGGCGAGCTGAAGTTGCGGTGCAACATGTGCAAGGACACGACAAAGAAGGCCGTGAACGGCAGGAGGTAGAGAAGGAACGCCTTGAACTGGGCTGCGCTTGGCAGCTTCAGGGCAAAGAACCAGAACCGCAGGTCGATCTTGAACGCCGCATCGACCAGCCAGACCGCCACGTAGCCGATGGCGGCGACGACGATGGCAATGAGCAGGGACGGCAGAATGACGCCACGTCGCTCAAACGACCTAGGGGCCCAGCGCAACAGGACCAGGGTGATGATCAGGTTGATCATCGCCCAGGTCATGACCTGGCTGGTAAACGTTTGCCGAAACACCGCCGACGCCGGCAGGATGACCTCGCCGAGCATGAAGGCCGGATAGTAGGTCAGCGGCGGGATCAGCACGGTCATCCAGAAGGCTGCCATGGTCCGCTTGCCCGGCCGGGGTTCGACGACGGCGGCAGCCGGTTTCCCGGAGCGCAGGGACGCAAAGATCGGCAGGCCGAGCAGAAGGTCGAACACGCCGAGCAGCAGCACCACGAAGCCCACCAGCGCCAGGCCGGTTCCGATCTCCTTGTGGAACCAGATCTGATCGTCCGTGGGCAGCGCCACGCCGCCGGTCAGCGTCTTGCCGAACCAGTCGATCGCATAGCCGATCGCCTCGTGGCTGATGTGATCGCCCGGATGGGTCACGGCCGGCTGCTGGAGGACACGCGCCGTACCCTGGGCGATGTCGCCATAGATCTTGCCGACCTCGATTGGCTCCTGAACGCCGAACACCGCCTGGATCTTGGGCGTCATTCCAAGCTCCGTGGGCTTGGGGCTGCCCCACATGAGGGCGGAGAACTCGTCGTACTTGGAGAAAACGACCGCGAGATTGCGCGGCCAGTCCGGATCGCCCTCCTTGGCGAACGGCGCCCCGGTCGACGAGCCCTCGAGCACGACGGCCTTGTAGGCATCGGGCATTTCCGCCGCCGCCGCAAGAACCGTCCACCCTCCCATGGAGTGCCCTTCAAGGCCGATGTTGTCCTTGTCGACGAAAGGCAGACTGCGCAGATAGCGCAGGCCGTCCGGCCCGCCGAAGCTGTAGCCGAACGCCGGCGGATCGCTGTAGCCATGGCCGGCCTGATCGAGGGCCACGACGACATAGCCGCGTCTGGCAAACTCGATGGCAAAGCCGCTCTGCGCCTCGCGCGAGTTGAAATAGCCGTGTACGGCCAGGATGCCCGGCGCCGGATGCTCCTCCGTGGCCGTCGGCGGAATGTAGACGAGGGCACTCATGGTGTTGCCCTTCTCGCCGACAAACCGCACGTCCTCGATGCGAATGCCGCCCGACGTCTGCGTGAAATAGGCCAGCAATCCACCGACCAGCATGATCGCCGCACCGACGATCGCCAGCAATGCCCTGCGTCTCATCTGCCCCTCCCTGAACCGGACAGTCCGCCCCGGCCCTCAATGAAGAAGGCAAACAGGCCGCCAGCGCACCGCCGGTTCCCCCCGAGACGTGCGTGGCGGATCCGCGCCTTCATGCGAGCGAACGGACCTGCCCAAGTCATAAAGTCGCCCCGCCAACGCGCCTAGTGACGGGAGGCGCAAAACAGTGACGGGAAGCGAAAAGAGACCGACACCCAGCTCCTGGCAATCGAAACAAAAAAGGCCCCGGAAACCCGGAGCCTCGTGCCAGTGCGCGAGGCCTGCGCAAAGGCGGCCGCGCTATCATCCCGAAATGATCTAGAGCACCCGCCGATCAGGTTGAATCAACCTGATCGAAGAGCGGCTGCTCCAGCAAATGAATCTGGAGCATTCGCTGGACGACCAAATGTTTCAATTCGGTCGGCGAATGCTCTAGAGGTCTTCGTCCTCGTCGGACTTCGGGCTGGAGAGGGCATTGAGCTTGGCGAACACCGCCTCGGCGTCGAGCTCCTCCTCGTCGTCGCGCGACGGGGCGCGGAAGCCGGTGAGCGCGTCGGGAGACGTCGTCTCTTCCACCGGCAGCAGCGTCTGCGTCAGCACCTTTTCCGGCGACACCTTGCCCGCCTTCTCGACTTCCATGTCCAGCTCGATCTGCGAGCAGAGACCAAGGGTCACCGGATCGGCCGGCGTCAGGTTGGCGGAGTTCCAGTGGGTCCGGTCGCGGATCTGGGCGATCGTCGTCTTGGTCGTGCCGACGAGGCGCATGATCTGCGCGTCCTTCAGCTCGGGATGGTTGCGCACCAGCCAGAGGATGGCGTTCGGCCGGTCCTGACGGCGGGAAACCGGCGTATAGCGCGGGCCACGACGCTTGGCCTCGGGCACCCGCACCTTGGGGTCGAGCAGCTTCAGGCGGATCGAGCCATCCTTCTCTGCCTTCTCGATGTCGTCGCGGCTGAGCTGACCGGTCAGGATCGGGTCCAGACCCTTGATGCCCTGGGCCGCTTCGCCATCGGCGATGGCCTTGACCTCGAGGGCGTGCAGCTTGCAGAAGGCGGCGATCTGGTCGAACGACAGAGCCGTATTCTCGACCAGCCAGACGGCGGTTGCCTTGGGCATCAACGGGGTCGACATCGATAAATCCTCTTCGCTGGTCCACCGGCTCTCGCCGGCGGCCCTCCGTCTCGTATCACGATGACTGGGGAATGGTTACCTATATACAGATCGCTCCCCTGTTCTGCAATCGCAACAAGCCGGAAAAACCGGGCTTCAGCCGAAGGTCAGCACGATCTTTCCGATATGATCGTCTTCGAGACGGGCATGCGCTTCCGCCGCCTGCTCGGCGGGCAACACCTGATCGATCACCGGGGCGACGCTGCCGGCGCCAAGCAGAGGCCAGACCTTGTTGCGGAGCGACGCTGCGATTCCCGCCTTGAAGGCGGGCTCGCGCGCCCTCAGGGTCGAGCCGGTATGGACGAGCCGCTTCTGCATCAGCTTGGCGAAGTTGGCCGACGCCTTGGCCCCGCCGAGGAAGGCAATCTGCACGATGCGGCCGTCGATAGCGGCCAGCTCATAGTTGCGATCGACGTAGTCGCCGCCCACCATGTCGAGAATGACATCGACGCCCCGTCCCTCCGTCGCGGCCTTCAGCACGGTGACGAAATCCTCGTCGCGATAGTTGACGGCAACCTCAGCGCCAAGGCGGCGGCAGGCCTCGCACTTCTCGGCGCTTCCTGCCGTCGCGAACACGCGCGCCCCGAAGGCGCGGGCAAGCTGGATCGCCGTCGTCCCGATGCCGGACGTGCCGCCATGGACGAGAAAGCTCTCGCCAGCCTCAAGACGCCCCCGGTCAAACACGTTGGACCAGACGGTGAAGAAGGTCTCCGGCAAGGAAGCGGACCGCACCGCGTCGAAGCCGTCCGGCCAGGGCAGGCAGCTTCCGGCCGGGGCCGCGCAAAACTCGGCATACCCACCACCGGCCACCAGCGCCGTCACCTTGGCGCCGATGAAAACGCCGCGCACTTCGGCACCGACCGCCACGACGGTCCCCGCCACTTCGAGCCCCGGGATATCGGACGCGCCGGGCGGCGGCGGATAAACGCCTTGCCGCTGCAATGCATCGGGCCGGTTGACGCCGGCCGCCTCGACGGCGATCAGCACCCCATCGGCCGGCAGGGCCGGTACGGACCGTCGCGTCGGCCTCAACACCTCCGGCCCGCCGGGGCGGGAAATCTCGATCGCCAGCATGTCGGACGGCAGACTTTTCATCGCGGGCTCCCTCCCTGGGCGAGACGGCGACGAATCGCCAGCCGGGAATAACTCTCCGGCGAACCTATCCACTCTGAACCAACTTGACACGTCGGCCGGGCCAGCCTTCACTTCCCTCAGCCATAACAAGGAGGGTTCAGATGACCATCGATGACGATCGGCCCCAAATGCCGCCGCCCGCTCATGTCGTCGGCCAGGATCTGTCGCGCCTCTCGGTAGCCGAGCTCCGCGCCCGGATCGGCCTCCTGCACGAGGAGATCGCCCGCATCGAGGAGACCTTGCGTCTCAAGGACGATGTCCGCAGCGCCGCCGACTCCCTGTTCAAGTTCTGAAGCGGATGGCTAACGGAATCCATCGAAAATTATTCATTGCTAAGGGTTCGTTTACCAGTTTCGTTTATCAAGAATTCGATCCGTATGGTTGGATCACGAGTGGCTCCTGTCACTCTTTTGACGCCTCCCTGTTCAACTTATGAAGGGCCGCCCTTGGCGGCCTTTTTTTTGTTCGGCGTTTCCCGCTGCCCTCTTCCACGCATCCTGCGCCCCCCGCTTTTGGGGCCGGTTCTCCGACGCCTCAGGATTTGTCGAGACTCTCCCAGCTCTTTGCGTTAACCTTTCATTCACGTTCAGGCCGGGTCCTGCCATTCCTGGCATGCCGGTTGCGACCTTCATCGCAAAGTCGGACGACTGCTCCGGAAGGGGATTCTGATCTCCCTTTTGGGGATTGCGGGGAATAGCGGCGACATGCGTCAGCTTTTCCTTTGCTACGGCGCTTTCGCGGTCCAACTCATGGGCGCGAAGCCGGCCGGGCCATTTGTCCGAGCGTCTGGTGCAGAGGTGGCGTGATGAGTGATTTTACCGGCAAGTCCCATTTCGGAACGGAAGCGATCGCCTTTGGTGCGCGCGCGCTCAATTCGGAACTGTTCCGTGAGCTGTTCCGCGAGGGCATGGCGCTCGTCGAGGAGACGGCCGCCTATCTCGACGGCGATGGCCGCACCGAGAGCCGCACGCTCAGCCGCGCCGCAACGCTGTCCTACTCCACCGAGTCGATGCGCCTCACCACGCGCCTGATGCAGATCGCCTCGTGGCTTCTGATGCAGCGCGCGGTCAACGAAGGCGAGATGTCGCCCGAGCAGGCCCGCACGGAAAAGAACAAGGTGCGCCTCGACTTCCAGCCGCCGGTCATGTCCGGCCCGCTGTGGAACGAGTTGCCCGAGACACTCCGCTCGATCATCGAGCGTACCGATCGCCTGCATGGCCGCATCGTCCACATGGACAAGGCCATCTACGACGTCGCCGCCGAGCCGGCCGCCAACCTCGTTGCCCGCGATCTCGATCGCCTCGCCAGCGCCTTCGGCGCCCGCCGCGCCGACAGCTGATCGTCCTCGATCCGTCGGTGCGGGGAGGCGCCGACGGATCGGACGACTTGCTGGCGAGGCTCCCCATCTCCAAACAAAAACCCCGGCGAGCAGCACTCGCCGGGGTTTTTCATGTTCGTCCTGTCGTTCAGCCTTACTTGGCGGTGAACAGACCACCGAACTTGGAGTTGAAGCGCGACAGACGGCCACCGCGGTCCATCAGCTGCTGCTGACCGCCGGTCCAGGCCGGATGCACCTTCGGATCGATGTCGAGGTTGAGCTTCGCATCCTTGGCGCCGTAGCACGAACGGGTGACGAACTCGGTACCGTCGGTCATGACGACCTTGATCTCGTGATAGTCGGGATGAATGCCCTGCTTCATCTTTTCGATCCTTTCGGGCGCCCAAGAGGCGCAATCAGTGGCGCCGGCCTTATCGGGGCGCCCGGTGTCGGATATCGGCCACACGGCGGCTCATCAGAGGAACGAGCCGCCCCGAGAAAACTCGAGCGGCTCGTCTCCGGTCCACCGCATGGCCCGGTCGGGCGCCTCTATAGCGCAAAGGCTCGGCGTGAACAAGCGTCGAGGAAGCGTAGGAGCGCTTTTCGCCCCGCTTCCGACCGCTTTCCGTCAACCGGCGTCGACGACGGCCGGGACTTGCTCGCGGGCCTGGGCCTTGACCGCCTCCTGCACCTTTTCAAAGGCGCGCACCTCGATCTGCCGAACACGCTCGCGACTGACGCCGAACTCGGTGGAAAGGTCCTCCAGCGTCATCGGATCCTCGGCGAGCCGGCGGGCCTCGAAGATGCGACGCTCGCGCTCGTTGAGCACGCCAAGCGCCCGCTTCAGCATGGCACGGCGCTGGTCGAGCTCTTCCGTCTCGGCCATCACCGTTTCCTGGCTGTCGCGATCGTCGACCAGCCAGTCCTGCCATTCGCCGCTCTCGCTGTCCGAGCGCAAGGGCGAGTTGAGCGAGGCATCGCCGGACAGACGCCGGTTCATGGAAACCACGTCGTCCTCGGTCACGCCGAGCTTGGTGGCGATCGCCTCCACCTGATCGGGCTTGAGGTCGCCGTCACCCAGCGCCTGAAGCTGGCTCTTGGCCTTGCGCAGGTTGAAGAACAGCCGCTTCTGGTTGGCCGTCGTGCCCATCTTGACCAGCGACCACGAGCGCAGGATGTACTCCTGGATCGCCGCCTTGATCCACCACATGGCATAGGTCGCGAGTCGGAAGCCCTTGTCGGGCTCGAAGCGCTTGACCGCCTGCATCAGGCCAACGTTGCCCTCGGAAATGACTTCGCCGATCGGCAGCCCGTAGCCGCGATAGCCCATGGCAATCTTGGCAACCAGGCGCAGGTGCGACGTAACGAGCTTCTGGGCGGCGTCACGGTCGCCATAATCCGCATAGCGCTTGGCCAGCATGTATTCTTCCTGCGGCTCAAGCATCGGAAAGCGACGAATCTCGTCGAGATAGCGGCTAAGACCGCCTTCTCCCGCGGCGATCATCGGCAATGTGGATCGGGCCATTGAGCACCCCCCTTACGTTCACGGTACCGCTCCCGGACGGACACGGCATCCCCTCGGCGCCTCGCACGGCAAGCGCGCAGAAAGCCGAATATAGGAACAATCCCGGCAATTTCATGGGGAAACTGCTGAAAAAGCCTAAAGTTCCCGAAACGCAGCCACGAGATCGGACATGTCGGGCGGCAACTCGCTGGTAAAGCGCAGGAACTCGCCGGTCACCGGATGCTCGAAGGCGATCAGGAAAGCGTGCAACGCCTGACGCGGAAAGGCCCGGACGACCATGGCCGGCGCTTCGGGAAGGCGGTTGGCCTTGGTCTGGAAATGGGCGCCATAGACCCCGTCGCCCACCAGCGGATGGCCGGCGGCGGTCAGATGCACGCGGATCTGATGCGTCCGTCCCGTTTCGAGATGGCACTCGACCAGCGCGGCGACGGCGCCGCGCCCCGACTCGGCTGGAAACCGCTCCACCACCTCGTAATGCGTGATGGCCTCCTTGCCGCCGACGCCCTTGATGATGGCCATCTTGGTCCGGTCGGACGACGAGCGGCCGAGCGGCGCCTCGATGGTGCCCCGGAACGGTTCGGGACTGCCCCAGACGAGCGCCAGATAGCCACGTTCCAGCGGGCCGGTGCGGCCGTGATCGGCGAACTGCGCAGCGAGGCCGGCATGGGCGCGATCGGTCTTCGCCACCACCATCAGACCGGTGGTATCCTTGTCGAGCCGGTGAACGATTCCCGGCCGGCGGACGCCGCCGATACCCGACAGGCTGTCGCCGCAATGGGCGATCAGGGCGTTGACCAGAGTGCCCGTCCAGTTCCCGGCCGCCGGATGCACCACGAGGCCGGCCTGCTTGTCGATGACGATCAGGTCGTCGTCCTCGTAGACGACATCGAGCGGAATATCCTCGCCCTGCGGCTCGGCATCCTCGGGCGGCGGCACCAGAATAGTGAGCGAGAGGCTGCCAGACATCTTCCGGGCGGCGTCGGTGACGACGACGCCATCGACGGCCACCGCGCCCGCCTCGATCAGCGCCTTGAGGCGCGACCGGCTGATGTCGGGGAAAGCCTCGGCGACCAGCTTGTCGAACCGCGCCTTCGCAGCCGCCTCGATGGTGGCCGCCCGCGCCTCGCCGGCTTCGTCTTCCGAGCCGATATAGTCCTCGTCCGCCATCGCCACCTCTTCGCACCCGGCCGAAAAGTGGAAAGACTTTTCGGACCAGCGGATGCATGAAAACAATCGACCGGCAAACGGTGGTCCGGAAGATCGCCGCTTGCTCCGGGCGGCGCGTCGACAAACCGCGCCGAATTCGCTAAATGCCGCCTATCGCAGAAATCCGCGCTGAAGGAAAGCATCATGGCAGCCCCGACCGACGACGAACGCGAGGCGCCGCTCGATCCGGCCATCGCCCGGGTGCAGGCCCGCCTCAAGACCATGATGCTGATCGCCGCCGGCACACTCGGTATCGGACTGATCGCCGTCTTCGTCGCCATCGCCTTTCGCGTCGCCAAGAGCGGCGAGAACGCCTCGCCGACCGGCGCACCGTTCCAAACCCTGGTCGAGGTGGCGACACCCGGCACCGTCGTCGCCACCGACGTCGATGGCGACCGCCTGTCGCTGACCATCGATGGCCCCGAGGGCAAGGTGATCGAAATCCATCACCTGCCGTCCGGCAAGCTGATCGGTCGGGCCGTGCTCCTGTCGAAGTGACGGCGGCCAGCGCTTGACGCCGGTCAGCCACCGACCCATTTTGCCCTCGAGGCAACGCCCTCTCTCACCCCCAGCGGATGAGTTGCAAGTCCGGGACGGCCCGGCCCAACCGAAAGGAGGGCCGTCATGGCCTGGGTCTATCTTCTCATCGCCGGTCTTCTGGAAGTCGTCTGGGCCTACGGCATGAAGCTATCGGCCGGCTTCACCCAGATCGGCGCCAGCATCGTCACCATCATCGCCATGCTCATGAGCTTCGGCCTGCTCGCCGTCGCCATGAAGTCGTTGCCGCTCGGCACCGCCTATACGGTATGGACCGGCATCGGAGCCGTCGGCAGCTTCGCGGTGGGTGTCGCCGTCTTGGGCGAAGCGATGACGGCGACGCGGCTCCTCGCCGCGACGCTTATTCTCGCCGGCCTCGTCCTGATGAAGCTATCGAGCCCGCAGTAACGGTCGCCCCTCACTCACCCCAGGCGGCAAAGGCCTCGGCGAACACCTTCTCGCCGGGGGCGCCCTTCTCGAACGTCAGAATGGCCCGACGGCGATTGCCATAGCGGATCGGAATGTCGATCCACGGCCGATCCTTCAGCAGCTGGATATTGCGTGCGACGTCCTGCTCCAGGCCGGACAGCGCCAGCCAGAACAGGCTGTCGGACACCTTGGCGACGGCGCCGGCGATGGTGTCGCCACGCGCTTCCTCGGTCTGCTTGGCGATCATGCCCGGCGCCGCATCGATGAACTTGCCGGCAAACGACGGCGGCACGTCGAAGGACAGTTCGACGATATGGCTCGCCGGCAACGCCTGATCGTCGTTCTTGTGGATCGACAGGCGCACCTTGAGATTGAGCTCGGGCACCTGAATGTCACCACGGATCTGCGGCACCGGCTTGTCACCGGGAAGGGCCGGCTCGTTGACGAAGGACCAGACCACCGAGCCATCGAGCTTGGTGCCGGGCGAGCCGGGAATGGGCTCTTCGTAAAGAATGGCCTTCTGGGCAACGCCAATCGCTTCGCCCGCCGGCGCGGACGCGGACGGGCTGGACGAAGCAGCCGGAGCCGAAATCGCCGGGCCCGCATCGGAAGACGATGCGACATCGGCCGGTGCAGCCGGAGGCGTGGCCGTCTCGGTACCGGGCGGCGGCGGCAGATCGGGGTCGACGACGGCGGGCGCAGGGACCTCTTCCGTCTGGACGGCGACAGCGTCGGGGGCGACAGGCGCCGCGGGCGCCTCGCCTTCGGCCGGCAAACGGTCGAGTATCTTGGGCGCCAGACCATCATCGCTGGGCGTCTCGGCGCTCGTCTGGGTCTGCGGCTCGCCGGCGAACATGTTCGTCAATGGTTCGCGGAAAGAATAGCCGAGCGCGGCGAAGAGCCCGACCAGCGCCACGACCAGAACGCCGATCAACACGTTGCGCACACGACGGGCGGCGCTGGCTCCGTCATCAGGCCACGGCAATGTCGCCGTTTCGCGCTGTGGCTGCGGCCGATCCGCCTCACGCTTGTCGCCCACACCGCCAACGGTGGAATCCTGGCGCGAACCGGCCGGGCGAGCACTGCCGAGTTCCGGCTCGACGCGTTCGCCGGCCGTCGGTTCGTCGATCTCGTCAACCTCGTTCATGGCATGGCGCGCGGCGCGCACGGCGGTGGACGAGGCTTCGCCGAGCGAGTCGGCCTGCTTGAGGGTGCGCGACAGCGCGCTGACGCCGACCCCGATGCGCGGCTCGCCATGCTCGTCGGGCAACCGGGCGTTCGGCAGGCGCGGGCGCTCGGTCGGCAGGCTGACGGGAGCCCGATCCTGAGTCCGGTCCTGGGGAGCTGCACGGGCGGGCGTGCCGCGAGGCTGCAACGGCTCGATGTGATGGAAGGGGTTCATCTCCGGCGCAGAGAGCGAAGCCAGCCCGCTCCGGCGTGGCAACGCCGGCTCTTCGTGCTTGGCGTCGGAACGCGGCTCGGCCTCCACCCGGGGAGATGCCTCTCGGGCCGGTTCCGCCTTTGGAGCGGCGGGCTCGGGCGCGGCGGGGGCCGGCGGGACGATCGGCGCCGGCGTATGGGCGTCGGCGCTGGGAGGGGCATCCTCGGCAGCACCGGCAACCTCGGCCTCGACCCGGCGAATGCAGTCTTCGAGCGCCACGCGCTGATCGGCGATGTCGGTCGGCGACAGCGGCGGATTATAGGAGCTGAGCTGGCGAAGGAGGGCGACACGAGCCTTCTCGTACACGGCCCGCCGTGCCTCGCCGGACCCCGACGGCAGCGAGGAAATGGCGCGCTTCAATACGGGATAGTAGTCGGCCATGTACCGCATCTCTCGGCTTGGCGCTCCGCCGCAGGGCGGAACGCTGTTTCGATAGGATACCCGGTGGCCAGCCTTGCGATGGCCGCCGGGCTTTTTTGCGGCGGGAAGGCCGGCAAAACGTGGTGAATCACTTAATCCTGAAACGGATCACGCACAAGAATCGTGTCGAGACGATCGGGACTGGTCGACAGCATGGCCACCGGCGCGCCAATCAACTCCTCGATATGGCGCACATACTTGATCGCCTGCGCCGGAAGCTCGGCCCAGGAGCGGGCTCCAGCGGTCGATTCCTTCCAGCCTTCCATGGTCTCGTAGATGGGCTTCACCCGCGCCTGCTCTTCCTGGTTGGCAGGCAGGTAGTCGAGCGTGCGGCCGTCGATCTCGTAGCCGATGCACACCTTGATCTCGTCGAGACCGTCGAGCACGTCGAGCTTGGTCAGCGCGATGCCGTTGATGCCCGAGGCAACCACCGTCTGGCGCACCAGCACGGCATCGAACCAGCCGCAGCGACGCTTGCGGCCGGTCACGGTGCCGAACTCGCGGCCGCGTTCGCCAAGGAAGTCGCCGACCTCGTCGAACAGCTCGGTCGGGAACGGACCGGAGCCGACGCGCGTCGTATAGGCCTTGGTGATGCCGAGCACATAGTCGAGCGCGCCCGGCCCCACGCCGGAACCGGCGGCGGCCTGACCGGCCATGGTGTTGGAGCCGGTGACGAAGGGATAGGTGCCATGGTCGTTGTCGAGCAAGGCGCCCTGCGCGCCCTCGAACAGGATGCGGGAGCCGGCCTTGCGCTTTTCGTCGAGCAAACGCCAGGTGACATCCATGTAGGGCAGGATGAAATCGGCCACCGCCATCAGCTCGTCGCGGATGGTCTCGGGCGCGATCTCCGGCTGGCCAAGCCCCCGGCGCAAGGGATTGTGGTGGGACAGCAGACGCTCGATTCGATTGGCCAGCGTCTCGGGATGGGCAAGGTCCACCAGGCGGATGGCCCTGCGGCCAACCTTGTCCTCATAGGCGGGACCGATGCCGCGCTTGGTCGTGCCGATGCGGGTGGTGGGGGAAGCCGCGTTCTCGCGCAGCTCGTCGAGTTCCTGGTGGATCGACAGGATCAGCGTGGCGTTCTCGGCGATACGCAGGTTGTCCGGGCTGATCTTGACGCCCTGCTCGCGGATGCGCGTCACTTCATTGACGAAGGCGCGTGGATCGACGACGACACCGTTGCCGATGACGGAGAGCTTTCCCGGCCGGGCGACGCCCGAGGGCAGCAGCGACAGCTTGTAGGAAACGCCGTCGATCACCAGGGTGTGGCCGGCGTTGTGACCGCCCTGGAAGCGGACGACCACATCGGCCCGCTCGGACAGCCAGTCGACGATCTTGCCCTTGCCCTCGTCTCCCCACTGGGAGCCGACCACCACTACGTTCGCCATTGAAAAGGTCCCGTCGTTCAAGTTTCAGACCTTTCCGCACCGCGCCGCCAACGGCAGCCCCCGCACGGAAAGCCCCGATACCATGGGCACCGGGGCTTGACCGACTATAACGACGCCCGCCCCCCAATGAAAGCCGCGATGTCGCAAATCTGCCATTTGTCCCGCTGCTGGCGTACCGGATCCCGCCAAAGAGACGTGCGCGCGGCAGCCAGACATTCTAGGAAGGAGACGACAGATTGCTTTCGCGAGAGGTTTTTCGTGGCTGATGACGGTCTCTGGTCGCGCCTCTATGGCCACCCCTACCTGCTGCTCGTGTTGTCGCCGTTGTTCTGGGCCGGCAACACCGTAGCCAGCCGTCTCGCCGTCGGAGAGGTCTCGCCGATGGCGCTGACCACCTTCCGATGGTCGGGCGTGTTGCTGCTGCTCGTCCTTTTCGCCCGCCGCCCCGTCCTCGCCGAATGGCCGACCATGAGGACCCGCCTTCCCTACATGCTGGCGATGGGCGCGCTGGGCTTCACGATCTTCAACGCCTTCTACTACATCGCCGCCCATTTTACCTCGGCGGTCAACATCGGCATCATTCAGGGCGCCCTGCCCGGCCTCGTCTTCGTCTTCGCCTATCTGATCGTCGGCACGCGGGCCGGAGCAGGGCAACTGGCCGGCATGGCGACGACGCTCGTCGGCGTCGGCGTGATCGCCATCAAGGGCGATCTCGACACCCTCGCCTCGCTCGATTTCAATGCCGGCGACCTGATGATGCTCGGCGCCTGCGTCGTCTATGCCCTCTACACCGTGCTTCTGCCGCGTCGACCGAAGATATCCGGCCTTTCCTTCTTCGCCGGCCTCTCCGTCGCCGCCCTGCTGACCTCGCTGCCCTTCCTGGCCGCGGAAATCGCCATGGGCCAATACGTCGCGCCGACAGCCTTCGGTTGGGGACTGGTCGCCTACTGCGCCGTCTTTCCCTCCGTCGTGTCGCAGATCTTCTTCGTGCGCGGCGTCGAGCTGGTCGGCCCAGGCCGCGCAGGCGTCTTCATCAACCTGATCCCGGTGTTCGGCTCGATCCTCGCCGTTCTCGTGCTCGGCGAGAGTTTCCGCCTCTATCACGCGGTGGCGCTGGCGCTGGTGCTCGGCGGCATCTTCTGGGCGGAGTGGAGCAAGCGCGGAGCGTCAGCGTAAGCCGCCGCCCCTCACTGGCGCAGGGTTAGCGTGGCCGTCACGCTACTGTCGGTGTAATCGCCTCCCGCCTCGTTCGACCGGACAATCTTGTGCTCGCCGTCGATGCCGAGCTCCACCGAGCGATTGAGCTTGTAGCCGACGCCGGCCTTCAGCGCCGTCGTCGTCACGTTTCGGTCGATGCCGACATAGTCCTCAAGCGTCAACTCGCCGCCGGCCACCACAAAGGCGTTTGGCGCCAGCGCATAGGTGACGGTGGCGCCACCGATCCGCTTGACGACCCCCGATGCGCCAGCCGTGGATGTCGGCTCGAAACTGGTGGTGGCGGTCCCCGTCAGCCGAAGAAGCTCGGTGGCATCCCACGACAGCGAGGCCGATCCGATCAAACCCGAGATGTCTTCGAGGCTCCCCGCCTTGAGCCACTCGTAGCCATATCCGAGGGCGATCTCGCCGGTGAGATCGTCGCTCGCCACGGTGACACCGATCTTCGCCTCACCGCCGATGCCGCCACGTTTGAGGCCGTCTCCTGCCGCCGGCCGGTCGAAATCGCGACCGAACGCACTCATCTCCACAAAGGGCTGCAAGACTGCGCCGCTATCATGCGACAGACGCAGCGACAGGGACAGCGCCGTATTGTCGAGCGTCGAATCGGTCTCGTTGACCGTCCGGTCGGCCGCAAGCCCCGCCTGGAGGCCGACCAGGCCGCCAAACCGCTCGTAGCCGAGAGAGCCGGAGAAGGTGTTCTCCTTGCCGTCACCCGACGCTTCGTCTCGCAACGTCCAGTCGGCCGTCGCGGTGAGACGATCCGCATCGGTGACGTCGAAGCGGGCGGCAAGGCGCGCATCCCCTTCCGGCAGCTTTTCCTCGAAGCCGGAAAGCGAACGGCGAAAGGATCCGCCCACGCGCAGATCCACGCTATTGCGCTCCCAATCGGAACGCGCGGCGAGCACGCCGGTCGAGCGCAAGAAGGTCTGATCGCCCTGTGCCGAATGATGGCGCAGCCCAATGCCGGTCGTGGAGGTCGCGTTCACCACGAAACTGCCGACACGAAGTCCGAGCGGCTCGTACTCGGCTCGCGCATCGGCCTCGCGAGTTACCAGCGGCAGGCTTGGCGCCACCGCCGGCAACTTGGCCGACTGGCTGGGAGGAACCGGGCGAATGACGGCCCTGAGCTCAGGCGAAGGAAGGCTGCCCCTCAACGAGGGAGCCTCGGCAGCGACACTTTCAGGCTGGATGACGTTCGAGCCGGCGGCAGAGCCCTCTTCCGTCTCGCTCAACATCGGATCGGCGGTCGCATTGACCGAACCCGCGGGAAGCGCGCTCCTGAGAACAGGCACGGCTTCCGTGTCGTCGGTCTCTTGCGCATGGGACGGCAAGGCGAGGAAAACCGACGCCATCGCCAGAGCCCGAAAGGTCTGCCGCCGATGCACGCCCGCCTCCATCGCCGCGCCAACCGCCCCGAGCGGTATTCAGTGTTGACGAAACGTAAAGGGAATTGGTTAACGAGCCGTTAGGCTCCCTCGGACGGACGGTCTAGCCTCAATCGGCGGACGCCAGCTCCACCAGGAAACGACCGTCTCTATGGCCGGTGATTCGGACGCGCGCGCCCACCGGCAGGTCCGGTCCGTCGGCCCGCCAGATGGTGTCGTCGAGCCGGATATGGCCGGAACCGCCCTCGATCGCCCGCTCGACCACGGCGAAGCGGCCGACTTGCCGGCCAAGCCGGTCGTTGGCGAAGCCGTCGCTCTCGTTGGACGCCCGGCCATAGAAGCGCCGACCAACCAGGACCGCCACCGCCGACAGCACGACGAACAGGACCAGTTCCACCTGCCAACTCATTGCTACGACGAACGCAGCGAGGCCGACAACCAGCGCCGCGGCGCCGAACCAGATGAAGAAGGTGCCGGGCGCCACCACTTCGATGATGGCGAGCAAAAGCGCCAGCACCAGCCAAGACCACGGCCCGAGGTAGGCGATCAATCCTTCGATGAGCCCCATGATGGCGCGTTCCTCAGCCGCCGACCGGCGGCACGGCGCCGCGACGGCGCGGCGTTCCATCCTGCGGCCCATCGCCAGAGAAGGCCGCGCGGGCCAGTTCGGCGATGCCGCCGAGCGAGCCGATCAGCGCCGACGCCTCGACCGGCAGCATCAGGATCTTCTGGTTGGGCGACTGGGCGAACTGGCCGAGCGCCTGCGTGTATTTGTCGGCGACGAAGTAGTTGAGCGCCTGCACGTCGCCCTTCGCCACCGCCTCCGACACCATGGACGTGGCCTTGGCTTCCGCCTCGGCAAGACGCTCGCGGGCCTCGGCGTCGCGGAAGGCGGCTTCGCGCCGGCCTTCGGCCTGCAGAACCTGGGCCTGCTTTTCGCCCTCGGCCTTCAGGATGGCCGACTGACGCAAACCCTCGGCCTCGAGAATCTGGGCGCGCTTCTCGCGCTCCGCCTTCATCTGCCGGGCCATGGACGCAACGAGGTCGGCCGGTGGGTTGATGTCCTTGATCTCCACGCGGGTGATCTTGACCCCCCAGGCCTCGGTTGCCGCGTCGACCACGTGCAACAGGCGCGCGTTGATCTCGTCGCGGTTGGAAAGAAGGTTGTCGAGATCCATCGAGCCCATGACCGTACGGATGTTGGTCATGGTGATGTTGAGGATCGCCATCTTCAGGTTGGACACCTCGTAGGCGGCGCGCGCCGCGTCGAGCACCTGGTAGAAGGCGACGCCATCGACCGTGCAGGTGGCGTTGTCGCGGGTGATGATCTCCTGGCTCGGAACGTCGAGCACCTGCTCCATGCGATTGAGCTTGGCGCCGATACGGTCGAAGAAGGGAATGATCAGGTTGAGGCCGGGCTGAAGTGTCCGAGTATAGCGACCGAAGCGTTCGACCGTCCAGTTGTAGCCCTGCGGCACCTGCTTGATGCCGGCGAACAGAACGATGATCGCGAACAAAACCAACGCGATGACAGCGATATCACCACCGCTCAGAAACACGTCCATGAGAACCTCCCCGGCAACGTCAGGCGACTCTAGGCATTTCCGGGGAGGATATCAAATGGCGGGACGAACGGACGGACATGTTGAAGCCGCAGAAGCGGCCTCCGGCGCCAAGCGACACCCGAACAGGAAGCGCACGAAAGCCACGGGCTGAAGGTCCGCCAGCGCTCAAGGCAGCGCTCAAGGCAAGGAAAAGGCAGTCGCTACCGGCGACTGCCGCCACATCAGGCTGCAACCGTCGCAGGCTCGACGGGCGCAAGGCAGCCGGTCGGCCGAAGCACGCCGGAGGCACCCTCGAGCGCGCCGGGAACCAGTTCGAGACCGAGGAAGCGCGCGCGCTCGAACGGACCGGGCATGGCGAGTTCGTCCATGCCGCGCGTCGAGAAACCGAAACGCCGATAGTAGGGCTCGTCGCCCACCAGAACGACCACGCCGTGACCGAGCGCTCGCGCCCGATCGATGGCGAGCCGCATGAGCGCGGCGCCGATGCCGGCGCCACGGCAAGCGTCGTCGACGGCGAGCGGCCCGAGCAGCAACAGCGGCGTCCGATCGGCCGCCGCCTCCCACAGGCGGACGCTTCCGACGAGACGATCGCCGTCCCGGGCAACCAGCGCCAACCCCTCGGAGGGCAGACGCCCCGAGCGAATTTTCTCCGAGGATTTGCGGAACCGGCCGGGCCCGAAGGCACGGTCGAGCAAGGTCTCGCGGGCGAAAACGTCACCCGCCTGTTCAGTCGTGTAGGCGATCATCGAGGCAACCCCGTCCCCCACCGCGACCGGCGGAGCGATGAAGTCACAATGGAAACCGGACGAACCTCGCCCGGAGCGATGTCAGATCACGTAGGACTTGAGCGGCGAAAAGCCGTTGAAGGCCACCGCCGAGTAGGTCGTCGTGTAGGCGCCGGTGCCTTCGATCAGCACTTCGTCGCCGATCTCCAGGCTGATGGGCAGCTCGTAAGGCGCCTTCTCATAGAGCACGTCGGCGCTGTCGCAGGTCGGTCCGGCCAGCACGCAGGGCGCCGTGGCGGAGCCGTCGTGACGGGTGCGGATCGGATAGCGAATCGCCTCGTCCATCGTTTCGGCGAGACCGCCGAACTTGCCGATGTCGAGGTAGACCCAGCGCTGATCGTCGTCGCGGCTCTTCTTGGAGATCAGGACCACTTCGGCCTTGATCAGGCCGGCGCCGCCGACCATGCCGCGCCCCGGCTCGATGATCGTCTCCGGGACGTGGTTGCCGAAGTGACGCCGCACCGCTTCGTCGATCGAACGGCCGTAGGCCTCGGTCGCCGGCACGTCCTTGAGATAGCGCGTCGGAAAGCCGCCACCGAGGTTGACCATCTTCAGCTGAATGCCGCGCTCGGCCAGCTCGGCAAAGATGGAGGCGGCCGACGACAGCGCGCCGTCCCAAGCATCGAGGTTGCCCTGCTGCGAACCGACATGGAAGGAGATGCCGTAGGCGGTGAGCCCGGAACGATGGGCATGCTCGAGAACTTCGGAGGCCATCGACGGATCGCAGCCGAACTTGCGGCTCAGCGGCCACTCGGCGCCGGCTCCGTCGCAGAGGATGCGGCAGAACACCCGGACACCGGCCTTGCCGGTGGTTTCCGCCTGGCGAACGATCTTGTCGACCTCGGCCTCGCAGTCGACGGCGAACAGGTCGACGCCGAGCTCGAGAGCGCGGGCAATGTCCCGTTCCTTCTTGATGGTGTTGCCGAAGGAAATGCGGTCGACCGTGGCGCCGGTGGCCAGCACCATCTCGACCTCCGGGATCGAGGCGCAGTCGAAGGACGAGCCGAGATCGGCGAGCAGTTGCAGCACTTCCGGCGCCGGATTGGCCTTCACCGCGTAATAGATGCGGGTGTCGGGCAGCGCGTGGCGGAAGGCATTGAAATTGTCGCGGACGACATCGAGGTCGACCACAAGGCAGGGGCCTTCGGGTCGTCGGGTGGCAAGGAAGTCGAGAATGCGCGCGGTCATGGCCCTGGAGCTCCGTCGTCCAAAGTCTTCTTCGAGGGTGAGCAAATCCTTCTCCGCGACCGGTGTGGACCCGGTACACGCGAGCAAATGCTTCCTCATCGCCTCCCGTTACCGGAAGACGGCGGATATCAGTGCGACCTTGAAATCTCGGCGCCTCGGCGAAGATGCGCCATGCGGTCGAGACCCTTGGTCGTGCAGCCTTTGATTGGACGGATTGCTCCAGTCCGCACGTCCGGCAAGGATGTAGTGCCTCTTCAGTAACGCCAACGTTTGGAGCGCCGGCAGAGACCAAAAAAGCCCTCTACGTCGTTGCTTTAAGTCGCGTCCGCCGCTTGAGAAGCAGCTTAGACCCGGTTTAACTCCGGTCACCGGTTGCCCTCGCCGGAACCGCCGTTAGCGGCCCTAGCGAAACCGGCACGCAACCACAGGCACGTGCGAAATTGGGCAATGACGCATGTACTCTGCGTCGCCCCCTTCTGCAAGACCTTGCGTTTCGAAAATCCGTTTGTGACGACATTTTCATGTGATGTGCCCCCGCTGCGACACCCAGGTCGGCGGGCGTTTCCCTCACCGCCATCGACAAGTCCAAACGGCGCTACCCAAGCGGCATTAGTTCAGCGGGAAGAATTCGATTGTCCACTCAGGGTAAACTATACGTATAAAAGCAGAAAATCGCATGATTCTGCGACGGAGACCCGATTTTTCATATTGACGAAAGTCATTGACTTCAGGTCATTAGAGTTAACGGGCGCGACTGCCGGCAGGCCGATTGCTGGGCCGTCACATGGTCGGCCCTAAAGCGCTTTCGTCAGCGCGCGGGCGTTCCGGAGGCCACGGAACCGCACGCGCGACGTCGTCGAATGGCGGATTGTCCTCAAACTGGCGGCGGATAATGGATACATTCACTCGTATGCGCACTTTCGTGGAGGTCGTCGAAGCCGGCGGTTTCTCCGCGGCGGCGCGAAAGCTCGGCCGATCCAAGGCCTTGATTTCAAAATACGTGAAGGAGCTTGAAGACGAGTTGGGCGCCCGTCTCATGAACCGTACCACGCGGCGTCTCGCCCTGACCGAACTGGGGCAGGCCTATTTCCGCGACGCGGGCGAGATTCTCCAACGCGTCGACGACCTGCAGGACATGGTCCGGGAGCGCCATGGCGAGCCCACGGGCCTTCTGCGCGTCGCAGCGCCACGCACCTTCGGCGATTCGATGCTCGGCAAGGCAATCATGGATTTCGTGGCGGCCAATCCCGCCATTCGCCTCGACCTCAGGCTGGACGATCGTTTCGTCGACCTGATCGACGAGGGCTTCGACTGCGCGATCCGCGTCAGCGAGCTCTCCGATTCCAGCCTGATCGCCCGCAAGCTTGCCGACTACCGCTTCGCGACGGTGGTCCGCCCCGACGTGGCCGAGATCCACGGGCTGCCCACCACCCCGGAAGACCTGACGCGGCTGCCCTGCATCATCGATTCCAACCTGCGCAACCGCTTCAACTGGCGCTTCCTCGTTGACGGCGTGCGACAAACGGTTTCGGTGTCTGGCCGCGTCGAGGTGAACTCGCCATCGGCCGTGCGGCTCGCTGCGCTCGCCGGCCTGGGCTTCGGTTCGGTTCCCTACAAGATGGTGGAGGACGACATCGAGGCGGGCCGTCTCAAGATCGTGCTCTCCGATTTCGAGCTGGGCGCGGCCAACATCTATGTCGTCTATCCGCATCGCCGGCACCTCTCCGCCAAGATCCGCGCCTTCGTCGACTTCATGGCAGACTGGTTCCAGAAAAACGGCGAGGGATGCAGCGACGGCCCCACGAGCCCGGAGGCGGTAGCCGACGAGCCGGGTTGACATCGTCCCGCCTTGTTTGGCAGCGATGTCTCGCCTTAGGTGTCGACTGTCGTCGCCATCGCCACGGATGCCGCTCGTGATCAAGAAGACGATTGCATTCGCCGCAGCGCTCGCCGCGGCCTTTTCCGCCGCGCCTGCGTTTGCTCATCCGCATGTCTGGGTCGATGCCAAGGCCGAGGTGGTGTTCAACGACAAGGGCGAGATTACCGCCATCCGCAACATCTGGCGTTTCGACGACGCCTACTCGGCCTTTGCCAGCCAGGGCCTCGACACCAATGGCGACGGCAAGCTCAGCGTGGACGAGCTGAAGCCGCTCGCCGACGTCAACGTCGACTCGTTGAAGGATTACGCCTACTTCACCTTCATCACGGCCGACGGCGAGGACATCGATTTCGGCAAACCCACCGAATACTGGCTGCAGGACGTCGACGGTCGCCTCATCCTGTTCTTCACCCTGCCGACCAAGGCCCCGGTCAAGACCACCGGGCCGGTCCGGCTGGAGATCTACGACCCCACCTTGTTCGTCGCCTTCCGCATGATCGACGACAAGGACGGACCGATCGTCCTCGACGGCGCCCCCAAGGCCTGCGCCGCCAAGACCTTCCGGCCGCCCGACATGGACCCGGCCACCGCCGCCGTCCTGGCCGCCGTGCCAGCCGACCAGCGCGAACTGCCGCCGGCCTTGCAGCTTCTGACCGAAGGCCAGACCAACGGGGCCGACATCGCATGTCCCTGACCGCCCGCCGCCTCGCCCTTGCCGCCATACTGCTCCTCGCCGCCACGCCGGTGTTCGCGTCGACCGGACCGTTCGGCGTCGGCCTGCCGGAACCGGCCGCCAGCGGCGGCGGCCTCCTCCCTGGCCTTTTCCGCACCATCGCCGTCTGGCAAGCCGGGTTCTACCGCGACCTCACGGCGACGCTGACCGCCATGAAGGCCAATGGCAACGCCGGCGCCTGGCTGATGGCGCTGTCGTTTCTCTACGGCGTGCTGCACGCGGTCGGGCCGGGCCACGGCAAGGCCGTGATCTCCACCTATGTCCTCGCCAACAGGGAGACGGCCCGGAACGGCGCTATCCTCGCCTTCGTCTCCGCGCTCGCACAGGCGGTGACGGCGGTGGTCATCGTCTTGGTCGCCGCCGTGCTTCTCGGAGCCACCTCGATCGCCATGACGCGCGCGGCCGCCTTGCTCGAAACCGGCTCCTTCGCGCTGATCGTCTTGCTCGGCCTCTGGCTGGTCTGGCGCAAGATCGTCCGTCCACTCGCCCGCTGGTTTGCCGAACGCTACGCGCCGGTGGCAGTGACCGTGGGCGGGCCACCGGTCGTCGTCGTCACCAGCTTCGGCGCGGCCACCGGGGATGTCGACGGCTGTGGCCATGAGCATCGGCTCGGCCTGAAGCCCGCCCGACACATTCACGACGAGACCTGCGGCCACATCCACGCGCCGCCACCGGAAGTCGCCTCCGGCCGCCTCGACTGGAAGAAGGCGTGGTCGGCCGTGGTAGCCGTCGGCCTCCGGCCCTGCACGGGCGCGCTGATCGTGCTGGTCTTCGCCCTCAGCCAGGGCCTGTTGATCGCCGGCATAGCGTCGGCATTCACGATGGCGCTCGGCACCGGCCTCACCGTCGCGCTTCTGACGCTCGCCGCCGTCACGACGCGCGGACTTGCCGTCCGCATCGCCGCCGCCGGAGGTGGAGAAACGGCCCGCCATCTTCACACCCTCGTCGAGGCAGGCGCCGCGATCGCCGTTCTGATGTTCGGCCTTCTGATGTTCGGCGCCTCGCTCTGGGGCTGAGAGGTCGTCGGCGCGTCAGCGCTTGGCGGCCTCGGCGGCGATCGCCGCTCCGAAGGCTTGCAGAATGGCCTTCGACGGACCGTCGGTGGTCGCCCAGTATTCGGGGTGCCACTGGACGCCCAGAGTGAAGCCGGCCGCCCCCTTCACCGAGACCGCCTCTATGGTTCCGTCCGGCGCCGTCGCCTCGACGGCAAGCCGATCGGACAGACGCGCCACAGCCTGCCGGTGCAGAGAGTTGACCTGGATCTCCTCGTCGACGATCCGGCCGAGACAGCCACCCGCGGCGATCGTCACGCCGTGACGGATGGCGAACTTGCCATCCATGTCGGGCACGTCGGGATGACGGTGGTCCATGCGATCGGGCAGGTCCTGCACGTCAGAGGCAAGCGTACCGCCCAGGGCCACATTGAGCTCCTGCAAACCGCGACAGATGCAGAGCAGCGGGATGCCTCGCTCGATGGCGCGCCGGATCAGCGGCAGACTTGTGGCGTCGCGCACCTCGTCATAGGGCCCCATCGCCTCGGTAGCCGTGACGCCATAATGCGAGGGATGAACGTTGCTCTTCGAGCCCGTCGCGACGACGCCGTCGACCCGGTCGAGCACGGCGTCGAGATCGAGGCGTGGTCCGAAGGCCGAGAGGATCAGCGGCATGCCGCCGGACACCGCCAGTACCGCCTCGAGATAGGTGGTGGGCGCGCAGTGCCAAGTGTAGCCGTCGAAGTCACGGGAGTCGGCGGTGAAGAGAACGACGGGAGTGGTCATGACTGAATCCGGAGCGATGAAACCGCCTTCTTGTTAGCCGATCCGCCGGACGGGCTGGAAGACCATTCTTTGGGCGCGGACTGCTTTTGGCGACGCCACGACGATTTTGCGCAACTTTCGGAAAAGTTTGCAGGATTGGAGCATCACCTAATTGCGCAATGCTGGTTTTTCCGCTTTTAATGCCCGCCGTGTCGGCCTGGTCTGCTCGCGGATCGAGCCGGCGATTTTGAGTTTCAAAAATGCCGCCGCGCCACGCGGGGCCAGTGAACAAGGGGCAAGGGGAGGATCGCATGGATCGTCGTCAGTTCATCAGGAAGGCCGGGCTCGTCTCCACCGGCGCCGCGGCGAGCGTGGGAACGCTCGCCATGCCGGCCATCGCGCAGTCGCTGCCGGAGATCAAGTGGCGCCTAGCCTCCAGCTTCCCGAAGTCCACCGACGCCATCTTCGGATCTTCCGAGCTGTTCGCCAAGACTGTGTCCGAGGCGACCGACGGCAAGTTCCAGATCCAGGTGTTTCCGGCCGGCGAACTGGTTCCGGCGCTTCAGGTGCTCGACGCGGTGCAGAATGACACCGTCGAGATCACCCACACCGCCTCCTACTATTTCATCGGCAAGGACCTGACCTTCGCCATCGCCACCTCGCTGCCCTTCGGCCTCAATACCCGCCAGCAGCAGGCCTGGATCCTCCAGGGTGGCGGCCTCGACCTCTTCAACGACTTCCTCGCCAACTACAATGCCGTGATGCTGCTCGGCGGCAACACCGGAACGCAGATGGGTGGCTGGTTCCGCCGCGAGATCAACACCGTTGCCGACCTCAATGGCCTGAAGTTCCGCGTTGGCGGCGTCGGCGGAAAGGTGCTGTCGTCTCTCGGCGTCGTGCCGCAGCAGATCCCGGCGCCCGACATCTACCCGGCGCTGGAAAAGGGCACCATCGACGCCACCGAGTGGGTCGGCCCCTATGACGACGAGCGCCTCGGCCTCTACCAGGTCGCCAAGTACTACTATTACCCGAGCTTCTGGGAAGGCTCGTCGGCGCTGCAGTACATGATCAACAAGAAGAAGTGGGAAGAGCTGCCGCAGGCCTACAAGTCCGTGCTGAAGGCCGCCGCCGCGCTCGCCAACGACGACATGACCGCCGCCTATGACGCCCGCAACTTCGCCGCCCTGAAGCGGCTGGTGGCGCAGGGCGTACAGCTCCGGCCCTTCAGCCGCGAGATCCTCGACGCCGCCTACGACGCCGCCTTCAAGCTCTATGAGGACGAAGCGGCGAAGAACCCCGCCTTCAAGAAGATCTACGAGCCCTGGAAGCAGTTCCGCGCCGAGAGCTATCAGTGGTTCCGCGTCGCCGAATACAACTTCGACAGCTACGTCTATTCGCAGCAGGCCGCCGGCAAGTAACCGGCGGAACGGCTCCGGCACGATGCGCCGCCCGGTCCCTCTTGAGGGGCCGGGCGGTTTTCATTTGATCAGGCGCCGAGCAGATCAGCCTCGGCATGGCGGGCGAACGCCTGCCGCACGAGGCAATCGATGACGAGGCGCATCGGCCTGCCGCTTGCCGCCATGGCCATCGGATACATGCTGATGTCGGTACAGCCGGGAATGGTGTTGATCTCGTTGAGGACGAAACGACCGTCGGCGCAGACGAAGAAGTCGACGCGGGCGTAACCGTCGCAGCCAGCGGCGCGGAAGGCGGTTGCCGCGGCCTGTCGCAGCTCCCGCTCGATATCCTCCGGCAGGGCGGCCGGCACCATCAGCGCTGCGCCATCCTTGTCGACGTATTTGGCGTCGTAGCTGTAGAAGCCGTGCTTCTCAGCCGGCGCGATCTCGCCCGGCCGCGAAACGAAAAGCGTACCGTCGTCGTCCTCAAGCACGGCGCACTCGATCTCGCGGCCGCTTATGAACTCCTCGGCGAGCAGCTTGCGATCGTATTTGAACCCGGTGGCCACCGCCGCCGCGTAGTCATCGGCGCTCGTCACCTTGCTGACACCGACCGACGACCCCTGCGACGCCGGCTTGACGAACAGCGGTAGACCGAGTTCGCGGGCGAGCGTGTCAAAGGCCGGAACATCACCGCGCCGGATCGTTGCCGACCTAGCCACCGGCAGACCGGCGTCGCGCAAGAGGCGCTTGGCGACGTCCTTGTCGAGCGTCGTCGCGGAGCCGAGCGTGTCGCATCCGACCAGCGGCAGACGCGCCACGCGAGCAAGGCCCTGCAGCGAGCCATCCTCGCCGTTCTGGCCGTGGATGAGCGGATAGAGGAGGTCGATGGGCCGAACGTCCGCGTCACCATCGATGACGACCAGCCGGCCGCCACCGCCCGGCAACAGCGACAGCTGCGGGCCACTCTCCGGACGGGCGAGCTTGCCATTTTCGAAGCTGCTGAGGCGCCATGCGCCCTCGCGGTCGACGTAGATCGGCACCGCCTCGAAGTGATCGGGATCGATCGCCCCGAGCACGTTCACGGCAGACATCACCGACACCTCGTGTTCGGTGGACCGACCGCCGAACAGGACGGCGAGACGAGGACGGCTCGACTTCATTTGTGTCACGGAAACCCCTCACGCTTGGCAGCGTGGAAGCCGCCGATCTTCAATGGCAGACGTGCCTGTCGATTATGGCGAAAATGTCCGCCCCGCCTCAGAGCATCATCCGACCGGCGTGAAACGAGGATCGACGACGATGCTTCGGAGATCACGCCTGGAGCGCCGATCTGCCCCAGTCGGACCGAACGGCGCCTAGGGAGCCGGAGACGCCCCGAAATCGGGTTGCGGCAACCCCGACGGCGCAGCCGGAACGGCGGGTGCACCAAAGTCGGGCGCGGCCGGGCTGCCGAACGGGCTTGTCCCGGACGGCGCAGGCGGCGCCCCGAAGGACGGCGCGGCGGGTGCGCCAAACGGGCTCGCCCCCGCCGCCGCGGGATCACCGAAAGCCGGCGAGGCAGGTGCCGGCGCCATGATGTCGATCTTGACCTTGTCGAGGTCGATCACCGGACGGTCCGCCTTGTAGTGCGTCACCACACCCGGGAACAGGATGACCAGGGCCACCATCACCACCTGGATGAGCACGAAGGGAACCGCCCCCATGTAGATCTGCGAGGACGTGACTGGCGCCGTCCTCTGGCCGGAGAGCTTGTCGACATACGGGTGATTGGGCGCCACCGAACGCAGGAAGAACAGTGCAAAGCCGAACGGCGGATGCATGAACGAGGTCTGCATGTTGATGCCGAGGAGCACGCCGAACCACACGAGATCGATACCGAGCTTCTCGGCAACCGGCGCCAGCAGCGGGATGATGATGAAGGCCAGCTCGAAATAGTCGAGGAAGAAGGCCAGGAAGAAAACCAGCAGGTTGACGACGATCAGGAAGCCGACCTCGCCGCCAGGCAGCCCGGCCAGCAGGCTTTCCACCCAGAGATGGCCGTTGATGCCGTAGAAGGTCAGCGAAAAGACGCGCGCGCCCAGAAGCACGAACATGCAGAAGGCCGAGAGCTTGGCCGTGCGTTCCAGCGCCTGCACCACCATCAGCATGGTCAGGCGTCGATTGATGATGGCCAGCAGCAGAGCGCCGACCGCGCCCATGGCGCCGCCTTCGGTCGGGGTGGCGACGCCGATGAAGATGGTGCCGAGCACCAGGAAGACCAGCACCAGCGGCGGCACCAGAGAGGTCAGCACCTTGCCGGCGAGGCGCCAGCCGCGCAACGTCCGCGCTTCCGGCGGCAGGGCCGGCACCCACTTCGGCCGAACGATCGACACGATGAACACGAACAGAGCGTAGAAGGCCGTCAGGATCAGGCTCGGATAGAGCGCGCCCGCGTACATGTCGCCCACCGAGCGGCCGAGCTGGTCGGCCAGCACGATCAGCACGAGGCTCGGCGGAATGATCTGGGCGAGCGTGCCGGACGCGGCGATGACGCCTGTGGCGATGCGCCGGTCATAGCCGTAGCGCAACATGATCGGCAGCGAGATGAGCCCCATGGCGATGACGGATGCCGCGACGATGCCGGTGGTCGCGGCGAGCAGCGCGCCGACGAAGACCACCGCGTAGGCGAGGCCGCCACGGATCGGCCCGAACAACTGGCCGATGGTATCGAGCAGGTCCTCGGCCATGCCCGAGCGCTCCAGCACCAGTCCCATGAAGGTGAAGAAGGGAATGGCGAGCAGCGTGTCGTTGCTCATGATCGACCAGACGCGGTCGGGGATGGCCTGGAACAGGTTGGGCGACAACAGTCCGAGCTCGATGCCGATCAGGCCGAAACCGAAGCCGCAGGCGGCGAGCGCGAAGGCGACCGGGTAGCCGATCAGAAGGAACAGCAGCATCGAGCCGAACATGATCGGCGCGAGGTTGGCGACGAGGAAGGCGGTCATGGCGGGCGATCCTCGTCCGGTCAGTTATGGGCGACGTGGGCCGGAGACGGGTCCGGTCCGTTGCCCGAAAGGAAGGCGAGGCGCTTGATGATCTCGCTTATGCCCTGCAGGCCGAGCAGGGAAAAACCGATGGGGATCAAGATCCAGGCCGGCCACAGCGGCAGGCCGCCGGCGCTCGACGACACTTCGCCGGACAAAACCTTCGACACCACCTGCGGCCAACTCAGCCAGATGGCCGCCGCCGTGAACGGCAACAGAAAGAACAGCGTACCGAGGATGTCGATCACGACCTGAGTCCGCCGGCTGAAGCGCGAGGCGAGGATATCGATCCGCACGTGCTCGCCTCGAAGCAGCGTGTACCCGGCGCAGAGCAGGAAGACCCCCGAGAAGAGGTACCATTGCCCTTCCAGCAGCGAATTGGCGGAGTAGTTGAAGACCTTGCGAACAATGGCATTGCCTGCCGACAGCAGGATCGCCGCCAAAACCAGCCAACGGGCAAAATAGTTGACGCCGACGTTCAATGCGTCGATCGCCGCGCACACCTTGAGCAAGCCTCGCATCGTCTTCCCCTGGCCGGATGTCGCCGCTCCCCGTGAGCGGCACGCGTCATTCCCGCCACCTCTTTCGCTTTTCTTGCGGAAGCCCGGCCTGCATAGCTCATTTTCAGCGAGAAGCACAAGCAACCCGCAGGGAATACGCAATACCCATATGGTCTTGGCCGATTTTCGTCATGAGTGTGGAGCGCCTCGCCTCGAATGCCCATCCTCTCGCCATAGGCCTCGCGCACCGCAACGCTTTCGGCTAGAAACTCTCTAAAGTCACAGACTGGATCGAGCCGAAATGTCGTTGCCGCCCAATCACCCCGTCGTCCCCCATGGCAAGGTCGGCGTCCTCCTCGTCAACCTCGGCACGCCGGACGGTACCGACCGCCGCTCGATGCGCCGTTATCTGGAAGAATTCCTGACCGACCGTCGGGTGATCGAGATCTCGCGCCTCAAGTGGTACCCCGTCCTCTACGGCATCATCCTCAACACCCGGCCGCAGAAGAAGGGGCGCGACTACGAGACCATCTGGAACCGGGAGCGCGACGAAAGCCCCTTGCGCACCTACACCCGTTCGCAGGCGGAAAAGCTGGGCGCTCGCCTTGGCGACGCCGTGGTGGTCGACTGGGCGATGCGCTACGGCAATCCGTCGATCGCCAGTCGCCTCGATGCGTTGCAGGCAGAAGGCTGCGAGCGCATCCTTCTCTACCCGCTCTATCCGCAATATGCCGCGGCCACGACGGCCACCGTCAACGACAAGGCCTTCGCGCATCTGATCACCAAGCGCTGGCAACCGGCGCTGCGCACCGTGCCGCCCTATCATGACGACCCCATCTACATCGACGCCCTCGCCCGGTCGGTCGAAGGCCATCTCGCCACACTGGCCTTCGAGCCGGAGGTGGTGCTCGCCTCCTTCCACGGCATTCCACAGAGCTACTTCCGCAAGGGCGATCCCTACTATTGCCACTGCCAGAAGACGGCGCGCCTCCTGCGCGAGCGCCTCGGCTGGAACGAGGACCGGCTCCGCGTCACCTTCCAGTCGCGGTTCGGGCCGGAGGAATGGCTCCAGCCCTATACCGACAAGACCGTCGAGTCGCTGGCCCGCTCGGGCGTCAAGTCGCTGGCCGTCCTGACGCCCGGCTTCGTTGCCGACTGCCTGGAGACCATCGAGGAGATCGGCGTCGAAAACGCCGACATCTTCCGCGAGAACGGCGGCGTCAACTTCGCACGCATCCCTTGCCTCAACGACGGCGACGACGGAATGGCAGTCATCGAGCACGTGGTGCGGCGCGAACTTCAAGGCTGGATTTAGTGGGCCGCGCTGCGGTCTTTCGAGCGCTTGCAAAGTTCACTGCGTCCCGCCGTCACACCACCGTCGACTACCTCCGGTTTTCTCGACCGAGCCGAATGTCGATCCTCGGAACTTCTTCCAAGGGCGCGACTGGAAAACTTTGCGCCGGCATGCTCTAATGTCTGCCGGGTACGGCATGGAAGGCACAGGCGCCGCCGTTTCACCCGTCATTAGCTATTCCCGTTGACCTGCAAGACGCGGAGATCTTCCGGCACCAGGGGTGTCGTGACAGGAGAGGTTTGAATGAATTCATCGACCGTGCATGGCACGATCACCGGTCCCATCGTCATGATCGGTTTTGGCTCCATTGGACGCGGTACGCTGCCGCTCATCGAACGGCATCTTGAATTCGACCGATCACGCTTTGTCGTCATCGATCCCAGCGACGCCGGCAAGGATATCCTCGCCTATCATGGCATTCGCTACATCAAGGCGAAGATCACCCCCGACAATTATCGCGAGATCCTGACGCCCCTGCTCACCCAAGGCGGCGGCCAGGGCTTCTGCGTCAACCTCTCTGTCGATACCGGCTCGCTCGACATCCTGAAGCTCTGCCGGGAAATCGGCGCGCTCTACATCGACACCGTCGCCGAGCCCTGGGAAGGCTTCTATTTCGACAAGAACGTCGAGCCGGCTCATCGCACCAACTACTGGCTGCGTGAGGCCGTGCGCACCGAGAAGCGGAACAGCCCCGGCGGCACCACGGCCGTCTCCTGCTGCGGCGCCAACCCCGGCATGGTCTCCTGGTTCGTCAAGGTGGCGCTGGAGAACCTGGCCCGCGACATGGGGATCGCCCACAAGCCGCCCGAAAGCCGCGAGGATTGGGCGAAGCTGATGCAGACCGTCGGCGTCAAGGGCATCCACATCGCCGAGCGCGACACCCAGCGCACTCTGATTCCCCATTCGATGGACGTCTTCCGAAACACCTGGTCGGTGGACGGCTTCGTGTCCGAAGGCCTGCAACCGGCCGAGCTCGGCTGGGGCACCGGCGAGACCTGGGAACCGGAAACGGCTCGCCACCACGACGGCGGCTGTCAGGCCGCCATCTACCTGCTCCAGGCCGGCGCCAACACGCGCGTCCGCACCTGGTGCCCGACGCCGGGGCCGCAGTTCGGCTTCCTCGTCACGCACAACGAGGCGATCTCCATCGCCGACTACTACACCGTCGGCGAGGGTTCCCACCCCGAGTATCGGCCAACCTGCCATTACGCCTATCACCCCGCCAACATCGCGGTGCTCTCCCTGCACGAAATGTTCGGCCAGGGCGGGCAGGTGCAGCAGGAAACCGAGGTGCTCTCCGAGGACAAGATCATCGACGGCGCCGACGAGCTGGGCGTGCTGCTCTACGGCCACGGCAAGAACGCCTACTGGTACGGCTCGCAGCTGACCATCGAGGAGGCGCGCAAACTCGCCCCCTACCAGAACGCCACCGGCCTCCAGGTCACTTCGGCAGTGCTGGCCGGCATGGTCTGGGCACTGGAGAATCCCGAGGCCGGCATCGTCGAGACCGACGAGATGGACCACAGGCGCTGCCTTGAAGTGCAGATGCCCTATCTCGGGCCGGTGAAGGGCTACTACACCGACTGGACGCCACTCGCCGGTCGTCCCGGCTTCTTCCCCGAGGACATCGACGAAAGCGATCCCTGGAGCTTCCGCAACATCCTGGTGCGATAGCATCAAAGATCGGCGGTGCCGACCGTTCCGGCGATCGGCACCAAGATTTCAACGCCCTCGCTCCCATCGGGACGAGGGCGTTCGATTACGAAGTTGGCGGCCAGCCGGTCGCCCGAGGCTGGCAGCAGGTCGCCGTAGATCGCCTCGTAGGCCATCGCCAACTGTTCATGCGGGCCTTCGATCACGAAACGCCGGCAAAGAGCGGCGGGAATGCGCAGCAGGGCGAAAGGCAACGGCAAGGCATCTCCCTCACCACAAACCCAACCGACAGCGCAGGTGTAGCGTGTCTGCGGGTCGCCCTGCCAGAAAGCCACCTGTCGCAAATCCCGCCGCCCCTCGTGCAAATCGCCATCGGCGAGCCGGCCCAGCAGCGCCTGCCAGAGGCTTGCGGGCGCCGTCGGATCGGCCATCACGTCGGCCGTCAATGCCGAGAGGCAGAAAGTGGGCGAGGCCACCGTCCCCTCGTCCCGAACAAACCCGTCCGACCGCGCCTTGCCGGGACGCACGATCCGCCGGTAGGCGCTTGGCGACAGGCCGGTACGACGGCGGAACGCTCGGGCAAAGGTCGTCACGTCGGCAAAGCCGCACTCCAGGGCAATGTCGAGCACACGCGCCTTGCCGGAACGCAGGCACTCGGCGGCCCTCGACACCCGCCGACCTGTCAGCCAGCAGGCCGGGCTCTCGCCGACCACCGCCGAGAACAGGCGCGAGAAGTGCGCTTCGGAATAACCGGCCCGTCTCGCCATCGCCGCGACGCTCAGGTCGTCGGCAAGCCGGCCGTCGACCCACCGCATGATGTCCTCGATGATCTGCCGGTTCGCGCGCATGCCGGCAGCATGCACCGGCGGAACGGCAAACAAAAGCAGCTGGTCAGTCTGGAAAGACCGAAGCCCAGTCGAAGGCGCCCGACGTTTCCACCGAGCCCGGCCAGGCGGCACACCATGTCGGCGGCTCGGGGTTTTCCACCCTGTCGAAGCTTGGCTGGTAGGGCTTGATGTCGAGGATCGGCGTACCATCGTCGCAGTCGATCCAGCCCGGACGGACAATACCGGCGGCAAGGTCGAGGCCGGCGAGCGCCACCACGGTCATGCAAAGCGGATTGGGGCGAAGGGGCGACCGCGTCGCGAGCACGCCCAGTCGTTCCAGTGCACCACGATAGGGGGCCGGCAGGACGAGCGGAGCCTCTCCCATCCGCTCGGCCTCGTGGGCGAACCAGTGAACGATGATCCAGCGAAAGGCATCGAGGCCGGTGAGACCATCCCGGTAGGCGGGCTCGATCTCCATGAGGGGACCCTCGGCGGTGTGGACCACACGGCCGATCGGAACAAGGCGACAAGAGGTCATGGCAGTCTCTCCGTTTTGGCGGCGACGGAAAGACCCGTGACCGTCGAACCCGAGGAGAGGTAGGCCGGACCATGACAAAGAGCGCGGCGATTTCCGCCGGCACGGCGCCAAGGTTCGGCGCTTTCTGATACCGACCGAGCGTTCGTCTCGCCAACTCAGAGCATTTGACGTGCTATGCGGCATGGACATCCCGACCAGCTCTGCCGGTGAGGGGATCTTTGATGAGCCCCTCCTTTGCCCTTGTCGCGCAGGCCTGATCACCCTTTCCAGAGCAGGGTGTCGCAGTCGCCGGGAACATCGAGCTCGGGCGGGAAATCTGGGAAGACGAAGCGCTTGCCAAGCTTCTCGAAGGTGACGAGGCCGGCGGCCCGGTCGCGCGCCACGATATGCTCGCGCCGTACTTTGCCGACGGGGCTATCGAGCGTGAAGCGGACGGCGTTGATCCAGCTCGGCGTCGTGGCTGTCAGCTCGTCCTGCAAGGCGAAGAAGCGATCGAGCGTCACGCGGAACGGCGCGGAGTGGCGGATCGGCTCCGGCACATAGATGGACAGCGTGCGCACGCGGTGATCGTCGAGCATCTCGATCAGGCGCGCCAGCACGTCGCGATGGTCGTTGACCCCGCGCAGCAGCGGAAAGTGATTGTAAAGGCGGATGCGATGCCGATCGAGCCGGTCGAGCACCGCCGCCACCTCGCCGCAGACCTCGTAGGGGTGGGCAAAATGCAGGACCAGCCGAACATCCGCCTCGGCGAGAAGATCGAGCTTCTTGTCGTCGCCGAAGATCTTCGGCGCGAAAGCGGGCGTACGCGTGTGCAGACGGATCGACCGTATGGTGGGGACGGTTCTGATACCGGAGATCACCAGGGCAAGGTCGCGCAAGGACAGCGTCAGCGGATCGCCGCCGGACAGGACCACCTCGGACACCTCCGGTCGCGTGCCTAGATAGGCGATCAGCCGATCCACCTCGGCGGAGAGCCCCTTGAGGTCGCCGCCTTCGGCATGGGCGTCGGTGAGAACGTCCTGGCGGAAGCAATACTGGCAATGACCGGCACAGACCGACGTCGGCATGAACAGCACGCGATCGGCATACTTGTGGATGATCGCCCGCGAGCCCGGCACCGGCATGTTGGCGCGGTCATCGACCCAGTCCGGCACCTCTCCCCCGGCCGGCGCGCCAAAGCGCTCGCGGGTCGGCCGAACCATCCGGTGAAGCGGCCCCTCGGTGTGACCGAGCGCGGCCAACTCCTCGTCAAGCTTGCGCTGGTAGAAGGCCGGCACCTTGATCGGCAGCAACCTCTCACGGATGGCAAGCGCCGCGTAGGCGGCGTCGAGCTCACCCTGCTCGGCTGGCATGGTCCGCAGGGAAACGGGAGAGCGAAGCGCGGTCATCAGCGTGTGAGGTCGATCAGGCCGGCAGCGCCGCTCTCGCAGCCGAAGGCCAGTTCAAGGCCATTGCCGCTCCAGGAGAGCGCCGACAGCGGCGAACCGTTCGGACGAGCGAGCAGCACTTCCTCGCGGTCGGAGAAGCGGCTCAGCAGGATCATTCCGTCGTCGTAGCCGAGGGCGGCGATCTCCTCGAGGGGATGGCAGGCGACGCGGGTCACCAGTTCCTGGCGCCCGCCAAGTTCCAGCGGCCGCTGCCCCATCGGCCCATCCTTGTGAAAGAACGGCCAGAGCACCGAGACGCCGGCGCCGGAGGTGGCGAGATAGCGCCCCTTGGTCGACCAGGACATCGACTTGACCTTGGCCGGATAGCCGGACATGCGCATGTGCTGGCCGTCACGCAGGCGCCAGCCATGCAGCGCCATCTCCTGCATGGAGGTGACGACGTTGGCGCCGTCGGGCGATAGCGTCACCGCGATATGCGAGCCCTTCCACTCCAGCTCCTGCACGGGCGCGGCGGTGCCGGGGAACCACAGGCCGACGCCGTTGTAGCCGGAAATGGCAAGCCGCAACCCTTTGGGAAAAAAGACTAGGCCCAGCGCGGCGCGCGGCCGCTCCAGCTCGTGCACCTTGCCGGTACCGTCGACCACCACCACGGTTCTCCCCGAAGCGAAGGCGACGGCGCCACCGGGTCCGGCTGCGATCACGTCGATCCACTTGCGGCCACGCTCGGCGACGAGCGTGCTCGTGCCATCGGCCGTGGTGCGCATCACCTTGCCGTCGTCACCCCCGGTGATCACCGACTTGCCGTCGGCGGCAAGCGCCGAGGCGAGGATGCCGCCCGCGTGCGGTTTCACCACTCGACCGGCGGTGCCGAGGGCTATGGCCCCGTCGCCGGTAACGAAGGTTGGCACGCCGGCCACATAATGGATGTCGATGACATAGCCGGAAAGCGGAAGCGGGGTAACCTCGGGCACGGGTGCGGCTCCGGATCATTGGTAGGAATGATGCGACCGGAGTGCGTCATCCGGCTGGCAAATGCAAGAGCGGCCGTGAACCAGAAGCCGCGAAACGGCTTCCGGCGCCAAGTGGCGCCAGCGCGAAGCGCGAAAGCCAAGGGCCGGAGGCCCGCCGGCGACTGAGGCAGATAGACCAGAAGCCGCTAAGCGGCTTCCGGCGCCAAGCGGCGCCGCGCGAAGCGAGCCTGACGTGGCGAGCATCGCCCCGTCAGGCGCAAAGCGAAGCGGAAGCCAAGGCGACGGATGTCGCCGCCGGCGCTTGAGGCTGGATCAAGCAGCAGCGGCCTTGAAGCCGGCTTCCAGCTCGGCATGATCGAGCTTGCGGCCAATGAACACCAGGCGGCTCTCGCGGGCTTCGCCGGGCTTCCAATCGCGCTGCAGATCACCTTCGACGATCATGTGCACGCCCTGCACCACGTAGCGCTTGGGCTCGTTGGGGAAGGCCAGGATGCCCTTGAGGCGCAGGATGTTGGGACCTTGCGCCTGGGTGATTTCCGAGATCCACGGCAGGATCTTGTCGGGGTTGAGTTCGCCGGTCTTCAGCGACACCGATGTGACCTCGGTGTCATGGTGCGTCTCGTGGCCATGATGGTGATGATCGTGGTCGTGATCATGGTGGTGGTGATCGTGATCGCAGTCCGGCCCGCAAACATGGTCGTGATCGTGCTCGTCGGCCTCCAGGAAGGACGGGTCGAGTTCCAGCACGCGATCGAGGTCGAACGAACCGCGGTCGAGGACGGCATCAAGCGCAACGCCCGAGCGGGTGGCCTTGTGAATGCTGGCGTAGGGGTTGAGCTGACGCAGCGTCTTCTCAACCTCGCGCAGCTCCTCCGGCGTGACGAGATCGGTCTTGTTGAGCACGATGACGTCGGCGAAGGCCACCTGGTCCTCCGCCTCAGGCGCGTCTCCGAGACGGTCGAGGAAGAACTTGGCGTCGACCAGCGTCACGACGGCGTCGAGATGGGCGAACTTCCTCACCTCTTCGTCCATGAAAAAGGTCTGGGCGACCGGGACGGGGTCGGCGATGCCGGTGGTCTCCACCAGGATGGCGTCGAAGCTGCCGCGCCGCTTGGCGAGATTCTCGACGACGCGGATCAGATCGCCGCGAACGGTGCAGCAGATGCAGCCGTTGTTCATCTCGAACACTTCCTCGTCGGTATCGACCACGAGGTCGTTGTCGATGCCGATCTCGCCGAATTCGTTGACGATGACGGCATAGCGCTTGCCATGGTCCTCGGTGAGGATACGGTTGAGCAACGTCGTCTTGCCGGCGCCGAGGTAGCCGGTGAGAACGGTGACGGGGATGGACGGGGTGGCGGCCGGAGCGGACATGCGCATCTCCACGGATAAGAGGACCGCTGTCCTAGCACGCCCTCCTGACGGACGCACGACAAAGGCGGACGGCGGCTTATGGAAAAATCTTCGGCCCCTAAATAAGTGTCATAGTTCCATGTGAAAAGGGGATCACTCAAAGGTGTAGAGCGACGGCCCGTCGGCCGGCGCCGACGACGGAGACGAGGGGCATGAGCTTCAACCATCGCAAGAGCGTCACTCACCGCCTGGTGCAGGCGGCTCGCGTCCATCGTACCCGCGCCGCGGTCCACCTCGGCCGCATCGGGCTGCATCCCGGCCAGGAGGCCGTGCTGAAGGCGCTGGCCGAGCGCGACGGCCAGTCGATGTCGGAACTCGCCGCCGAGCTCGCGGTCCAGCCGCCGACCGTCACCAAGATGATCTCCCGCCTGGGCGCACAGGGGCTGCTCACCCGCCAGACCTCCAGCGCGGACGGTCGCCTCGCCCGTGTGTTCCTGACCGACGCCGGCCGCGAGCGGGCCGGCGCGGTGGATGCCGTCTGGAAGCGCGTCGAGAAGGAAGCGCTGGCCGGCCTCGACGAGAAGGACCGGAAGCGCCTCAAGAAGCTGTTGCGCCAGATCGAAAAGAACCTCTTGCCAACCGGCGTCGCCGCCCATGCCGACGATGACGACGAAGAGATGATCGAAACCGTCGCCAAGCCGGCCGCACCGATCCTGCGCGAGGAGGCAGAGGAAGGCGCCACTGACTGACGGCGCCTTCAACGAACGGGCTTACATCGGCCAGAACAATACTTTAGTATGATTTTGAATCGATCCGGCGGCGTCTCCGCGCCGGTGCCCAGCCCGTTACCTGCCAGCGAAATCGTCGATGTCCTTTCCCGGGCCAAGTGCGCCCTCGCCCAAGCCGATCGTTCCCCCGACCCGCGCGCCGCTCAAGGCTCTGATCCCGCTGTTCGGGTCGACCATGGTCTTCGCCTGCCTTGATACGACCGCCAAGGCGATGAGCTACCATCTGCCGGTGATCGAGGTGTCCTGGTTCCGCTACGTCATCAACCTTCTGATGGCGATGGCGGTGCTGAACCCGCTGTCCTCGCCCGGCGCCTGGCGCTTCGAGCGCCCTGGGCTGCAGATCTTCAGGGCGTTGCTCCTGACGGTCATGACACTCGCCAACTTCAGCGCCCTGCACTACCTTCAGGTCGCCGAAGTGACCTCCATCGGCTTCCTGTCGCCGATGGTCATCACCCTGCTGTCGGTGGTCTTCCTGCATGAGAAGATCGGCATCCGCCGTGTCGGCGCCATTGCCGTCGGCTTCCTCGGCGTGCTGCTGATCACCCAGCCAGGTTTCGGCACATTCCATCCGGCCATGCTGCTGGCGCTGACGTCGATGATGTCCGGCGCGGTCTACAATCTCGTCACGCGCCACCTCGCCACGCGCGTCAACACCGGGTCGCTGGTGATCTCGCTCGCCGCGGTGCCGAGCCTCTTGCTGATTCCCCCGCTTCTCGTCGTCTGGCAGACGCCATCGTCACCCCTCGTCTGGGCCGGCCTGATCTTCATGGGGGCCGCCGGCGGCTTTGGCCACTTCCTGGTGATGACCGCCCATCGCTTCGCCACGGCCGCCACGCTCGCCCCCTACGGCTATGTCCAGCTCATCTGGACGGTCGTTTCCGGCTATCTCGTCTTTTCCGACGTGCCGTCGATCTGGACGCTCGTCGGAGCCGGCGTCGTCGTCGCGTCGGGGCTCTATCTCTTCCACCGCGAGCGCGTCGTGCACGCCCGCGAGATGGCGGCCGCGACGCGTTCCTGAGGGAAGCGCCGGCAGCCGGTTCCGTACGTAGGCAATTCAGTTGACGCCGCCCGTCCTTATGTTTCATGTGATCGATTGAGACGGCAGAAAACAGGACGTTCGATGACCACCAACAAACGGGAAGACCTTCGCCGATTCCGCCGCCGCCGCGTGACGCTGAGCCAGCTCGCCGCGCAGCTGGAGGTTTCGACGGCGACGGTCTCCCTGGCGCTGCGCGACAACCCGGCCGTCTCGGCCGAAACGCGCAAGCGCGTTCAGGCGCTGGCTGCCGAGATGGGCTACATCTACAATCGGCAAGCCGCCTCGCTGCGAACCGCCCGCACCGACATCGTCGGCGTGGTGGTGCATGACGTGCTCAACCCCTATTTCGCCGAGGTGTTCCGCGCCGTCGAGAGCGAGCTCGAGACCTACGGCCTCACCATCCTCATCTGCAATCATCGCGACAGCATCGAGCGCCAGCGTAACTTCGTCCAGGTGCTGCAGCAGCAGAACGCCGACGGTCTGGTGCTATGCCCGTCGGTCGGCACCACCGTCGCCGACATCGAGGCCATCATGCGCACCGGCACGCCGGTGACGCTGGTCTGCCGCGACGTCGACGGCGCCAATGCCCCGAGCGTACGGGGCGACGACCGCCACGGCATGTACGAGATCACCCGTCTCCTGATCGGCAAGGGCCACAAGGACATCGCCTTCGTCGGCGGCCTGCGTTCCACATCGTCGGGCCGCGACCGTTACGCCGGCTTCCGCGAGGCCATGACCGAAGCCGGCCTGACCCCGGTGCTCGACGTCCCCGAACTGATGACCCAGGGCGACGGCCGCAAGGCGGCTGAGATCATCGCGGGTCACTCGCCGCGCCCCTCCGCCGTCGTCTGTTTCAACGACGTCCTTGCCTTCGGCCTGATGAGCAGCTTCGCACGCCTCGGCATTCGTCCGGGCATCGACATGGCCGTTACCGGCTACGACGACGTCGACGGCTCCGAAACCTGGGCGCCAGCCCTGACGACGGTCGAAAACGGCTCCGAGGAGATCGGCCGGGAAGCGGCGCGCGCGATCTACGCGCTGATCGTCGGGGACGAGCCGCCGTTCGAGCATAAACTCATAGCTCCGCATCTGGTCATTCGGGAATCGAGTGGCTGATCCGGCCATTTTCTGCCATACCAGTGTGGAATGGTAGGATGCTCGCGGCGTCGTAGGTGATCCTGCCACCATCTACCAGCTGGTGCGAGCTGATGCTTTCATGCCGTCAGGCGCGAACAGGTTGCCACGCCAGCGAATGCCGATGCAAAGGACCCGCCATGTTCGACACCCCCGCCCTTCTCGCCGTCCTCCGCCGTGCGCCGGTGGTTCCGGTGCTGATCATCGACCGCCTGGAAGACGCCGTGCCGCTCGGCACCGCGCTGGTCAAGGGCGGCCTGCCGGCGCTTGAAGTGACCCTGCGGACGCCTGCGGCGCTGGACGCCATCCGGGCGATGAGCCAGATCGAAGGCGGCGTGGTCGGAGCCGGCACCGTGCTCGATCGCGCCCAGGCCAAGGCGGCCGTCGAAGCTGGTGCCAAGTTCCTGGTCAGCCCCGGCGCCACGCCGGACCTGCTCGACGCGGCGATTGAGCTCAATGTTCCGCTGCTGCCCGGCGTCGCCACGGCCTCCGAGGCGATGGTGGCCCGCGACAAGGGCTACCGGGTCGTCAAGTTCTTCCCGGCCGGTCCGGCCGGCGGGCCGAAGTATCTGCAGGCGCTCGCCTCCCCGCTCGGCGAAATGGTGTTCTGCCCGACCGGCGGCGTCAGCCTCGACAACGCGGCCGACTATCTCATGCTGAAGAACGTCGTTTGCGTCGGCGGCTCCTGGGTGGCGCCGGCCGATGCCGTCAAGGCCGGCGACTGGGCCCGCATCGAAAAGCTGGCAAGGGAAGCGGCGGCGATCGCCGCCTGACAGCCGCACCGAGTCCGAAAAACAGTGCCGCCGATCGGATCGTCCCGGTCGGCGACGTTTTTTGTCAGGCGCGCACTTGGGCCGCCACCCGGCTGACCAGCCCCGTCGCCTCGATCTGCGCCGGCAACATGGCGCGCGCGAACAAATAGCCCTGGCCGAAATCGACGCCGAAATGCCTGAGCATGTCGCGCTGGGCGGAGGTCTCTACGCCTTCCGCGATGACCGGTATGCCAAGGTCGTGGGCAAGCGCGGTAATGCCGCGCACGATGGAACGACTCTCGCGTTCCTCGGTAAGCGTCGCCACGAAGGAGCGGTCGATCTTCAGTAGGTCGACCGGAAAGTCTTTCAGGTGGCTCAGCGAGGCATAGCCGGTCCCGAAATCGTCGAGGGCGATCTTGATGCCCTTGCCGGCCAGCTGCGACAGCGTCGTCTGCACTTCGTCGGCCACCTTGGACAGCAGCACGTTCTCAGTCACCTCGACCATCAGGGCCGTCGGCGGCACGTCGAACTCCTCGAGCGCGGCGGTAAGGCAGTCACAGAGATCGCCCCGCCGGAACTGCGGCGTGGCGACGTTGATCGCCACGTGATCGAAGATGATGCCACGCGCGCGCCAGTCGGCGGCCTGGCGCACCGCTTCGCGAATGACCATGTCGCCGATGGCGAGGCCGAGTTGCGGGTCGTCGAGAGCAATCCCGAAGAAACCGGGGCTGGCGATGAAGCCGTCCGGCCGGTGCCAGCGCAGCAAAGCCTCGAACCCGGCCAGCACGCCCGTGCGAAGCGAGTATTTGGGCTGGTAATGGAGGCGCAGGTCGCCCCTGTCGATGGCCTGGCGGATCGCCCTCAGGATTGAGTGGCGCAGCTCGATCGCCTCGCGCATCGCCCGGTCGAACAGAACGAAACGGTTTCGCCCCTCGCCCTTGGCCTCGTAGAGGGCGATGTCGGCATCCTTGAACAACTGATCGGCGGGCGTGCCCGAAGGCGCGCGTGCGATGCCGACGGAAATGGTCACCGGGATCGATTCCGCCTCGTAGGCGATCGGCTCCTGCAGGCCGCGCATCATCTGCTCGCCGATGGCGACCAGCTCGCTCTCGCCGCCGCAGTCCGGCATCATCAGCGCGAACTCGTCGCCGCCGAGCCGGGCAACAATACCAAGTTCGCCGACCGCCTCGCGCAGCCGTCGTCCCACCTCTGCGAGCAGCACGTCGCCGGCATGGTGGCCAAGCGTGTCGTTGACCGACTTGAAGTGGTCGACGTCGATCAGATAGAGGCCAACGGTGCGAACGGGCGCCCGGAACGTCAACGCACGGTCGAGCCGCTCCTGGAACACGGCGCGATTGAGAAGCCCCGTCACCATGTCGTGCGTGGCGATGAAGTTGACCTCTTCCTCGGTCGCCCGCTGCAGCGTCGTGTCCTGCACCGTACCAAGGAGCCGAACGACCTTGCCCCGCTGGACTTCCGCTTCGCAAACGCAGCGCGCCCAGCGTCGCCGGCCGGACTCGGTGATCAGCGGTATTTCCGTCTCGAAGGACTCCCCCCGCGTCAGTACGCGGACGATCAGCCGTCGCACTTCACCGGCGGCTTCCTCCTGGCAGTACCCCAGCAGCGTCGTCAGGTCAGGCGGCGCGCCCGCCTCGTCAAGTTCCAGCAGACGATAGATCTCCGCCGACCAGATCATGCGGTCTGCGCCGACCTCATACTCCCAGCCGCCGATGCGGGCGAGACGAGCCGTCTGCTCCAGAAGGCGCCGCTGTTTGCCGATTTCCCACTTCTGAGCGGCAATCTCGGCATCCTTTTTGGCGCGGGCAATATGGTCGACCTCGCGCTCTATGCGAATGCGGCGGAGATGCAGCCGATCGACGATGGCACGCATGAGGTGCCGCAGATTCTCGATATCTGCGCTGGCCACCTTGCGAGGCTTGTCGAACATCGCCACGACGGCGCCGACGCAAAGCCCCTTCTTGACCTCGATGGGCACGCCGACGGCGGCACGCATGCCATTCTCGCCCTGCACCAGGGGATGGTCGCGAAACAACGGTTCGTTGGCGAGATCCTCGAAGACAACCGCCTTGCCGGAAATGACCGCCTGCTCGCTGACCGATGCCATGCGCGGCAGCGTCGGCACATGCCGCCCAGCGTGGGCCTTGCACCACGAACGATCGGAGTCCTGGAAAGTGATGACGGCCGCCTCGGCGCCCAGCAAGTTGCGGGCAAGATCGCAGAGGCCATCGAACTCGGGTTCGGGAGGCGTATCCAGAATGCGGTAGCGATAGAGCTCGCGCAGCCGCCTCTTCTCGATTGCGCCCGATCTGATCATCGCCCTCGACACTCCCCGGCTCGACAGAATGGTCGCAGCCGCCCCCGCAGGTTCGTAGTCTGAGAGACGATCGTTTCCAAAGGCTGAATCTCGACGCAGAAAAGCGCGGTATTCACATAAAACGACGGCCGCCGGAAAACCAGGCGGCCGTCTGGAAGGTTATTTCAGGAAAGCGATGTTCAGAGCGCAGCCGGAAGCGACAGTCGACCGACGCCTCGGGCAACAGCCACGGCCAGCACGATCTTCAGCAGATCGCCGAGGATGAACGGCACGAAGCCATAGGTGACCGCGTTCTCGGCTCCAATCAGCCAGGCCAGGAAGGCCACGCCAAGCGTCATCAGAACCACTTCGCCGGCAACGGCTGCCGCGACCACGCCCCAAAGCCGACCGGCGGTCCGCTCGACGATCAGGCCGGCAACAAAGGCGGCGCCGACGAAGCCGACGAGATATCCGGCGGTGGCCGGCTTGACGAGGAGCATCGCCAGCGATCCACCACCCGACAGCACAGGCAGCCCGATGGCCGCTTCGGCAAGATAGGTGACAACGGCGGCAGCGCCGAGGCGGGCGCCGAACAGCAGGCCAACCAGCAGCACGGCGAACGTCTGCATGGTCATCGGCACCGGGAAGAACGGCACCTCGATCTGAGACGCGGCGGCGATCAGCAGCGAGCCGAACACGACCGCCGTCACCTTGACGGCGCGGCTGGAGCTGGCGAGCGAACGGGTGAAGGCGGTGGACGGCTGGTTCAGAGTGATCAAGTCTCGGTCCTTTCCGGCGTTGCGTCGCGGCCCGGTCGATCACGACATGGCGGCCTGCGATCGCGACAGCTTTCCCGCGGACAAAAACATCAAGCCGGTGCGGCGTCAAGATGACGACGATCCAAACTATACGAGATATTACGTATACATGCAAAAGTCTCCACCGAAGGCTATTCGGGACGCCCCTGCCGCCGGCAACCGAAGCGACCGCTCGCTGGCAGTTGTCCGTTGCGAACGTCTCGCATAGTCTTCGTCGCGGCGACGGGGGGCCCTCGCTTGCCGCGACGAAACGGTTGGGGTATGCGCCAAGCCTACATGATCATCGGCTGCCTGATGGTGGTCATCGGCGCGATTGGCGCAGTGCTTCCGCTTCTGCCGACAACGCCCTTTCTCCTGATTGCCGCCGCTTGCTTTGCGCGCTCGTCGCCTCGGCTCGAAGCGTGGTTGCTGTCGCATCGCCGGTTCGGCCCGCTTCTCTCCGCGTGGCGCGAGCGAGGCGCCATCCCGCGATCGGGCAAGCTTCTGTCGACGATCGGCATGGCGCTCGGTTTCTATGCCTTCTACAAAGGCAGCGAGCCCGGCTTGCTGCTCCTGGTAATCGTTGCCGCGGTCTTCGTGCTCATCGGCGCCTACGTCTGGTCGCGGCCGGAGTGACACACGGGCGGATGCGCTGCCGCTACCAACGAGAAGAGGCAAGGGGAATGTCATCGAATGCCATAGATACCTCCCGTGTTCGCCTGCGCGCCCTCGACATGAAGGACGCACCGAAGCTTGTTGAGGCCATGAACGACTGGAACACCGCGCAGTGGCTGCCCACGGTGCCTTTTCCCTATCGCCTTGAGGATGCCACGAGCTTCATTTCCGAGAACGCACGGACGACCCCGCCTCAGGCCTACGCCATAACGTCAAGGGAGTCGGACGAGTTCATGGGTGTCATAGGGCTTGTCGGACGCCCGGTTGCCGAGCTTGGCTACTGGCTCCTGCCGCGACACCGCGGCCTTGGCCTCATATGCGAGGCGGTCGAGCAACTGATTGCCGTCCGAGACACATCCCTTGCTGCGATCTTCGCGACCGTGGACCGGGGCAACACCCCCTCTATGAAGGTTCTTGATGACGTTGCCCCCAGGAATTATCCAGTTCTGAGTTCGTTTCTGGCGTTGGTCTTTTCCTTACGGACGGCGGTGTCGGGCGTCGGCGCGGAGCCTT
>NZ_JAMDLI010000028.1 GCF_023721815.1 Pleomorphomonas sp. JP5 | reverse complement strand
CCAGGAACTGGTGGAGCCAGACGGGATCGAACCGACGACCTCAAGCTTGCAAAGCTAGCGCTCTCCCAACTGAGCTATGGCCCCATTCCGTCACCTCACCAAACCCCGAAAGGATTGGTTGGCCTGAGTGGACTCGAACCACTGACCTCACGCTTATCAGGCGTGTGCTCTAACCACCTGAGCTACAGGCCATCACGGGACCCTTGCGGATCCCATTGACCGGTAACCCAAAAGGTCAGCCGATCGGATCTACCGAACACATCCGTGGAAGAAAGAGAAACGAAGCCGGCGCTAGGGCCGAAAGGACCTCCGGATACCATGAGCGGCA
>NZ_JAMDLI010000027.1 GCF_023721815.1 Pleomorphomonas sp. JP5 | reverse complement strand
TGCCGCTCATGGTATCCGGAGGTCCTTTCGGCCCTAGCGCCGGCTTCGTTTCTCTTTCTTCCACGGATGTGTTCGGTAGATCCGATCGGCTGACCAGATGGTTACCGGTCTTCAGCCGAAGGCCCGAGACGACCGTCGAGGCGGCGCGCATGCGCCGGTTTGTCGGCCGGATGGCCGACGGACTGATAATGGCCTGTAGCTCAGGTGGTTAGAGCACACGCCTGATAAGCGTGAGGTCAGTGGTTCGAGTCCACTCAGGCCAACCAATCCTCTCGGGGTTTGGTTCGGTGACGGAATGGGGCCATAGCTCAGTTGGGAGAGCGCTAGCTTTGCAAGCTTGAGGTCGTCGGTTCGATCCCGTCTGGCTCCACCAGTTCCTGG
>NZ_JAMDLI010000026.1 GCF_023721815.1 Pleomorphomonas sp. JP5 | reverse complement strand
CATACCGCGCTCTGCGCCCTCAGCCTGATCTCCGGCGTCGAGACGGTGGGCGAGGCGGTCACCACCAAGGTGGGTGCGAAGTTCCTCGACCGGTTGCTCAACGAGGAGGTCATTCCCTTCCTGACGCTGCCCAGGGACGAGTTGCAGGCGTTTGCCGGCGCGGTGCTCCGGCGCTTCGCCAACCCCTATATCCGCCACCTCTGGTACGACATCTCGCTGAACGGCCTCGTCAAGTACCAGACGCGCGATCTCGACCGTCTCCTCGCCTACATGGATCGAAACGGCAAGCCGGCGCCGTTGATGACGCTGGCGCTCGCCGCCTGGCTGGTGTTCTACCTCGGCCGCTTC
>NZ_JAMDLI010000025.1 GCF_023721815.1 Pleomorphomonas sp. JP5 | reverse complement strand
AAATCACGAACCTCCGCCAGAGGCGGAGGTTTGGGACGCTGCGCTTGGGCCACTAGAAGTGGCTTTGTTACATCAGGGGATCAGCTTGAACAGATCGTTGTGATCTGATGCCTTATCGGCTTTCTCTTGATCCCTGATGTAACGTCTAACGACCTGTTCATTATAGCCGGTGGTGGATACGAAGTAGCCGCGCGCCCAAAAATGGTAGCCACGGTACTTGCGTTTACGCGCATACTTGTTGGCGACGTAAAGGGCCGTCTTGCCTTTCAGGAACCCGACGATGTGCGAAACAGAATACTTCGGCGGGATCGACATCAGGATGTGCACATGGTCGACCATCATGTGCCCTTCCACGATCTGACAGCCCTTCTGGAGACAAAGTTTGCGGAATTGCTCGACCAACTCCCGACGCAGCTCTCCATAGAGCCTCTTCATTCTGTATTTGCTCGCAAAAACCAGGTGGTATTTGCAGTCCCACGTCGAGTGGGATAGATGGTTATCGTCCACTATAACCTCCGTTCTTGACCCACTGCGTGGCCCAAGCACGGAGGTTTCTTTTATACTGTGTAGAACCCATCCAATCCTCCACCATAGGTGGAGGTTTTCTTTTGATAAAA
>NZ_JAMDLI010000024.1 GCF_023721815.1 Pleomorphomonas sp. JP5 | reverse complement strand
CGACGGCCTCGCCTACAGCGGTGGCAATGGCGTGACCTACGCCGGTCTGGTCAATGGCGAGACGGCCTCGGTGCTCGGCGGCACGCTCTCCTACGGCGGCACGGCCGACGGTGCGATCAATGCCGGCAGCTACTCGCTCACCGCCTCCGGCCTCACCTCCGGAAACTACGACATCAGCTATGTCTCGGGTGCCCTGACGGTGAACAAGGCTGCTCTGACGGTGACCGCCAACAGCGCGTCCAAGACCTACGACGGCCTCGCCTACAGCGGTGGCAATGGCGTGACCTACGCCGGCCTGGTCAACGGCGAGACGGCCTCGGTGCTCGGCGGCACGCTCTCCTACGACGGCACGTCGCAAGGTGCGGTCAATGCCGGCAGCTACACGCTCACCGCCTCCGGTCTGACGTCGGGCAACTACGACATCAGCTATGTCGCGGGTGCTCTGACGGTGAACAAGGCTTCGCTGACGGTGACCGCCAACAGCGCGTCCAAGACCTACGACGG
>NZ_JAMDLI010000023.1 GCF_023721815.1 Pleomorphomonas sp. JP5 | reverse complement strand
GCCACTGCTGTCCGGTTTAAATCACTGGACAGGGTGCATGGCATTGATTCTACTCGTCTTCAGACGTTTAGCCGCGTTCTGGACACGAGCAGGAGATCAACGCCATGCAGCATCACCATAGCGTCTTTCATCAGATACAGCGCCATATTCCATGGGCGATCTTCGATCGTCTTGTGGACGACTACAAAGCCGACCATCGCGTGCGTCGTCTGTCGTCCAAGAGCCAGTTTCTGGCGCTTCTATTTGGTCAGTTGGCTGGCGCGGTCAGCCTGCGCGAGATCGAGGCGGCGATGAGCAGCCACCAGAGCTGCCTCTACCACGTCGGCGCCAAGCTTCCCGCCCGATCGACGCTCGCCGATGCCAACGCCAAGCGACCCTGGCCGCTGTTTGCCGGCCTGTTCGCTAACATGGCGCAGACCGCCAGCAGGCGAACGCGCCGGCAGATGAGCGACGCGGTGCGGATCATCGACGCCACCCACATCCGCCTGTCCTCGCTCAGCGCCGCCTGGCTCAGCGAGCGCAAGGGCCTGTGGGCGGCCAAGATGCATCTCGTCTACGATCCCAATGCCGACGCCCCCATGCAGATCGCACTGACCGATCAAACGGTGGGTGACGTCACCCCGGCCAAGGCGTTCGAGCCAATCCCAGGCATGACCTATGTCTTTGATCTCGCTTATTATGACTTCGCCTGGTGGGCCAGGCTCCACGCCGAGGGCTGCCGCATCGTCACCCGCTTCAAGTCCCACACTCCGTTGAGGGTGAGCCGCATCAACCCAGTGCCGGAGACCGGTTCCGTGCTCACCGACCGCATCGGCATGCTGCCCGAGCGCCTTGCCTGGTCGCGACAGAACCCCATGAACGATCCGGTGCGTGAGGTCACCGTCCGCATCTCCACCGGCAAGATCCTGCGCATCCTAACCAACGATCTCGACGCCCCAGCCCAGGAGATCGCCGACCTCTACAAGCAGCGTTGGCAGATCGAGCTGTTCTTCAAATGGGCCAAGCAGAACCTCAGAATCAAGCACTTCCTCGGCACCTCCGAGAACGCCATCCGCATCCAGATCTTCGTCGCCCTCATTGCCTACATCCTGATCCGAATGGCGCAGGCGACCCAGACCGAAGTCCAAAGACTGCTGACTTTTACTCGCCTCGTTCGCGTCAACATCATGCACCGGAGATCCATTTGCCATCTCAAAACACCACCCAAACCGCCCGTAAGCGATCCAAGGCAGATGCTTCTCCCTGGGTTGGCGATTTAAACCGGACAGCAGTGGC
>NZ_JAMDLI010000022.1 GCF_023721815.1 Pleomorphomonas sp. JP5 | reverse complement strand
ATCTGTTCAAGCTGATCCCCTGATGTAACAAAGCCACTTCTAGTGGCCCAAGCGCAGCGTCCCAAACCTCCGCCTCTGGCGGAGGTTCGTGATTTCCTTGGTGGCGGCAGCCTTCATTTCGTTGGCGGCAATGCTCGCACAAGTTTCCGGACCGACACTTGACGGCAAGACGCACCCGGGCCGCTCGTCGGCTCCGCCCCTGACGCAACGGACCGCATCGAGATCGACAGATGACCGCTCGCGAACACGCCGAAACCCTATGGATCAATCTTCTCGACCTCGGTCCGCAGCGACTTGCCGCCCTGGCCACGGTCGCCGTCACCATGATGGTCCTGATCGCCGGATCGGCCTACTACCTCAGCCGCCCGCAGTATACCGTGCTCTATACCGGCCTTGAGAATGGCGACGCGTCGCGCATCGGCTCGGCGCTGACGGATGCCGGCATTTCCTTCGACGTCAGCGCAGACGGCGCCACGGTCTACGTCACACCGCCCCAGACCTCGCAAGCGCGCATGTTGCTGGCCGAGAAGGGGCTGCCCCGCAGCGCCGCCGCCGGCTACGAGCTGTTCAACGAACTTGGCTCGCTTGGCCTGACCTCCTTCATGCAGGAAGTGACCAGGGTGCGCGCACTCGAAGGCGAGCTTGCCCGCACCATCCAGACGATGAAGGGCGTCAAGGCGGCGCGGGTTCACATCGTGCTGCCCGACCGTGGCTCGTTCCGGCGCGATCAGCAGCCGCCCTCGGCCTCGGTGATCATCCGCACCGACGTCCCCGAGGACGTCAGGATGGCCGAGGCCATCCGCCAGTTGGTTGCCGGAGGCGTACCTGGCCTCGGCGTGGATCACATCACCGTCCTCGATACGGAAGGCACCGTCCTGGCCTCTGGCGAAGACGCGAGCACTCTCCCCGGCAGCAAGACCAATCGCCTGGAACGGACAGTGGCGACCGGCATCGAGGCCAACATCCGGCACGCACTGACGCCCTACCTCGGCTCGGAGAACTTCCAGATCAGCGTTGCCGCCGAGCTCAACACGGACCGAACCCGCACCAACCAGACCCTCTTCGACCCGGAGTCGCGCGTCGAACGTTCCGTCCGCACCGTGCGCGAAAGCGGAAACTCGCAGAACTCCAGTCAGGATGCGCCGACCACCGTCGAGCAGAACCTGCCGGAGGAAACGGTTCAGTCGGCCGACGCCGGCGAGCGCTCCAGCGAGGAGAACCAGCGCCGCGAAGAGCTGACCAACTACGAGATATCGACTACCACCAAGGAGGTGATCAGCGACGGATACCAGGTTAAGTCGCTGTCTGTCGCCCTTATCGTCAACCGCGCGCGCATCGCCCAGTCGCTTGGCGAAAACCCCACCGCCGAACAGGTCGAGGCGAGGGTGACGGAAATGCGCAATCTCGCAGCTTCGGCCGCCGGCCTCAACGAAGGGCGCGGCGACCGCATCCAGGTGACAGCCGTCGACTTCGCCGACAGCTATTCCGACATGCAGCCTGTGCCCCCCTTGACCTTCAAGGACGTGCTGCTGCGCCAGGCTGGCACGGTCGTCAATGCCGTCGTCATTCTCGCGGTCGCCTTGCTCCTCATCTGGTTCGGCCTCAGGCCGGCGATGAATGCCCTGTTGCCGCGTCTCGAGGCAAAAGCGGAGGAGAAGGAAGCAGTCGTCGCGTTGGCCGATACATCCGCCGAGGCGGCCGCAACTGCCCTGCCCGGCGTCGGTCAGGCGGCGCTACCGGCCGGAGAAGCCAACGGCGCCATGCAGCATCTGATCGAGGACATGAATGCCCGCATGCGCAACTCGCCGCTCAAGTTGCTCGAACAGCTGGTTGAGATGGATGAGGAGCAGGCCGCCAGCATCCTCAGGCAGTGGATGGACGAAGAGGAGGCGGCTTGATGTTCCGTTCGGCCATTGACGTGCTCGCCGTCTTCGATCTCGATCGACCCGAGCCACCGCCGGTGGCGCTGGAGGCGGAACCACCGATCGAACCGCTCGGATACTCGGTCGCCGAAGAGATCGAACGCCGTGTGGCCGAAGCGGTCGCAACGGTACGTGCCGAGGAGCGTGCCGATGCCGAGTGGCAGATGACCGAAGCCCTGGCTGAGCAGGCAAGGTCCCTTCGTGCCGAAAATGATGCCGCTCGCAAGGCTTGGGTGGAGGAACAGTCCGATCGGATTGCCGCCGTGATCGACGAGCGGTTTGCCGAACTCGGGAACCGCCTCGGTGTCGCTGCTGCTCGCGCGCTCAGGCCGTTTCTCGTCGAGCGCCTCGTCGACCGGTCGATCGCGGATCTGGCGAGCTGCGTCGAGCGGATCTTGACCGATGGCACGTCCCCGCCGCTGGAGATCACCGGACCGGCCGATCTGCTCGATCGCCTGGCCGAAAAGCTGGGTGGTCACGCCGCCGCCATCTCCTTTCATCCCGGCGATCAGACCGACATCGTCGTGACCGCAGGCGAAACCCTGATCGAGACCCGCCTTCAGGAATGGGTCGCCCGCCTCCTGCACAGTGAAGAGTGAGCGCCATGAGTGCCGAGCCCCCGGAAATCATCTTCGTTCGCCGGTCGCTGCATCGCAGAGCCGATGAGCCTCAGCACGGGGTCTGGAAGATCGCCTATGCCGACTTCATGACGGCGATGATGGCATTCTTCCTGGTCATGTGGCTGATCAATGCCACCGACCAGAAGACGCGCGAGGCGGTCGCCAGCTACTTCAATCCGATCAAGCTTGCCGAGGCGACGGTTGACAAGAAAGGTCTGCGCGACCCGCTTGAAACGGAAAAGGAAGGCATACCGGACGGCAAGGACCAAAGGGCCGCCATGGAAAGCGTCGACGACAGCCTGGAGGGCTACAGCCAGACGCTCGACAGACCGCACGAGCGCAAGCCGCGCTATTCGGAGGCGGCACTGTTCGAAGATCCTTATGCCGTTCTCGCCGCCTTGGTTGCCGGCTCGGAACCCGACCAGTTGGCCGACAACGTCGGTGCCTTTGAAACGCTGGGCCAGTCGGGAGAGCCTGGCCTCAACGGTGGTGATGCCCAGCGCGACCCCTTCGATCCGGTCTACTGGAAAATGTCGCGTACTCCGGCGCCGGGAGATGGTGAGGAGACTGGCGGCACCGACGTCGTCGACGACAAGACCGAGGGAAAGCCGATCCTGTCCCAACTCGCCGCGACAGATCCCGCGCCGGTCGCGGAAGCCGAACTTGAGAACACCCCACCCTTGCCACCTGCCAAGCCGCCGGTCGCCTCCCCCGCGCCGAGCCAGGAGCTCGCCGTCGCGTCCGCAGCGCTCCCCGCACCACCACCGGCCGAGGCAAAAAGCGGCGAGGACAATCAACTAGTCGCCCCGCTCGCTGCACCTGAAGAAACCGCCACGGCAAGCCTCGAGAATACGACCGAGAGTGCGCCCGACAAGCCGGTCGCTGCAACGTCCACCGAGCAGTCCGAGGCTGCCAAGGCCAAGATGGGAGGCGATGCCAAGGCACTCGACCGCGATATTCACACCGCCATCGGCAACATCGGCCCGACGCCGGGTATCGAGGTTACCGCTGCACCGGAAGGCCTCCTTGTGACACTGATGGACGAGCGCAAGTTTGGCATGTTCGCAGTCGGTTCGGCCGAACCCGAGCCTGAACTGATCCGCACCATCGACGCCATCGGCAAGCTGATCGGCGAGCGTCCCGGCAAGATCGTCGTGCGCGGCCATACCGACGCCCGGCCATTCCGAAGCAAGGATTACGACAACTGGCGCCTGTCCACCGCTCGCGCCCATATGGCCTACTACATGCTGGTGCGTGGCGGCGTCCCGGAGACACGCTTCGAGAAGATCGAGGGATATGCCGATCACTGGCTCAAGAACACCGGCGATCCGGAAGCGCCCGAGAACCGCCGCATAGAAATCCTGATCCGGGAGATGCCGACGTGATCCGGCGCATCCTTCTCCTCGTTTCGCTGCTGGTCTCAGGCCCTCACGCCGCCGCCGAAGCACCAGTCGATGGCATACCGCCCTTCGAGATGGTGCGGACGCTGCAAACCATGCAGGCGCAGATCGCTGGCGGCAATGCCACCGCCGTCGCCGCGCAACGCGAACTGCTTTCCGTCATGGAGAAGGCGTTTCTCGCCGCCTCCCCTTCCGTTTGGAGAGACGCGCGAAATGCCCGTGCCGCCGTCACCTACACGCTTTCCGGCGGAAGCCCACGGCTGATGCGGAGCCTCCTCACACTTGATCCGCCGATCGCCATCGATGCCGATCTCGCCACGGGGGCGCTTGCCTATATCGAGAACCGGGAGGACGAAGCCCGCAAGCGTCTGTTGCCGCTGGATGCCCGCAAGCTGCCAATGTCGCTGGGCGGTCAGGTGGCATTGGTGCAGGCCAGCCTCGTCGCCCGAGAGGAACTGCCCCGGGCCATCGGCCTGCTCGACGACGCTCGTCTGCTGATGCCTGGAACCTTGGTGGAAGAAGCAGCCTTGCGGCGCGAGGTGTTTCTCGTCGCGCAGACCGGTAACCTCGATCGCTTCGAGTACCTTTCGCAGCAGTATCTGCGTCGCTTCGGCACGTCGATCTACGCGGAGGATTTCCGTCAGCGCTTTGCGACGGCCATCGCCCGGCTCGGGATTGCCGACGGCGACGACCGGTTTCCCCGTCTGGAGGCAATCCTGAAATCTTCCGATCCGGAAAACCAGCGCGCACTTTTCCTGCAACTTGCCCAGGCGGCCGTGGTGCACGGCAAGCTCGGTACGGCGAGGTCGGCTGCGGCCGATGCGGCGGCGCTCGCCCCCATCGGCGGTCGCGACGCCATGCGCGCCGGCCTCTACGCCGCCGCCGCCTCCATCCTTCCCGGCAAGGACATCGGCGAAGTGCGCAAGCGCCTTTCCGGCCTCAGCCGCCGCCAACTCGGCCGCCGTGATGTCGACCTTCTCGACGCCGCCACAGCGGTTGCCACCGCTGTCGGAGAGGAGCCGACCACGTCCGCGCCACTCGAAGCCGTTTCGGCGGTCGCCGCCGACACCAAGCGCGGCGACACATGGGTGACGGACACCATGCGCGCCGCCGAAGCTGGCCTTTCTACCGCCGATGCCCTGCTTGAAAAGGCGAACAGTCCATGACCAGGATCGAAACGCCGCTTGCCCAGCCAACCCCAGAGAAGCCGGTCGACAAGACCACCGGCAAGGGGGCGCAGAAAGACGGTGACGACCGGCAGACCGCTTTCCGATCACTGCTGAGGCAACTCGGCGGTCAAACGCCCGCCGTGCACGGCAGCGGGGGCAAGAGCACGAAGGAAGTCTCCGGCGACGCCGCACGTCCGCCCTCGCCCACTCGCCATCGGATCTCATCCAAGCAAGACGAGATGGCGGAACCGCCGCCGGATGCCCCTGCAACCGCGACGCCAGCCGAGCCCGTGGCCGGCGGTGAACCGCTGGCCGGCTTGCAGGCCCTGCTCGGCGGCGAACAGCGAGGACAAACTTCCGCGGCCCAGGATCTGGCGACGCTGGTTACCCCGCGCGCCCCGGCGGTGGAAGGAACAGGCTTGCCGCCGGAGAAAGCACCGCCCGCCGCCAATCGCCCCGGCAGGTTGCCAAGCATGACACTGCCATCCAACATGGATCTCAATCTCGATCTCGCCTCCGGCCATTCGACCGGTTCGACGGAGACCGAACAGGCCGATCCATTTGCCGCCTTGTCTTCTCTTCTCGATCGGGAGACCGATGCGGTCGTCGAGTCCGAAGGCGTGGACATCGCCCCAATCAAGATGTCGGTCGTTACGCGCGAAACGCATTTCGAGCCGGTGTCGCGCCTGTCTCCGGTTCAGCAGATCGCCACCGCGATCGGCGACGATCTCGCGGCCCTTGCCGAACCCGTTGGGGGAGAAGCCGTCTCGCGTCCTGCCGAGCCCACCCGTCATTCTTCAGGACCGCTCAAGGTGCTGCACCTCAAGCTCGAACCTGAGGATCTTGGCGCCGTCGTCCTCAAGATGCGGCTTGTCGACAAGTCGCTCGAGCTCGAAGTGGTGGCCTCCCGCCAGGAGACTGCCGATCTTCTTGCCAAGGACAGGGACATGCTGACGCGGGCTTTGCGCGCATCGGGCTACACCGCCGACGTCGTGACCATAACTACCTCCACATCCCCGGACAGCGGCCAGATGACCGGGGACAATCGGTCCGGCGGCCAGGCGCCATCGGGCCATTCCGGCGCACAAGCTGGCGCCAACGGGGACTCGAACAATGCAGCAGGCGGCGGCAATCGGCCGTCGGCTCGTCCGCACCCCATGGAAGGAGCATTCCATGAAGACAGCGGTGATGGCCATTCTGGCGGCGATCTCTACCTTTAGCTCCATCGACCGCGCGCCGGCCGAGGAACTGACCATATGCGAGAGAGAAATGCGGGCGGCGGCCGATGAGTATGGCATTCCGCTTGGCGTGCTTTACGCCGTCGGCATGACCGAAAGTGGCGGTAAGAAAGGACTGCAGCCCCTGGCGATGAACATTGCCGGCAAGCCTTACGTGGCTCCCAGCCTAGCGGAGGGCCTTGCTCGGTTCGAGAAAGAGCGGGCACGCGGCGTCAAGCTCATCGACCTCGGTTGCATGCAGATCAACCACCACTATCATGGCGGGCGCTTCGCCTCGGTGGCCGAGATGTTCGATCCGCACAAGAACGTCCAATATGCCGCGCGTTTCCTCAACGAGCTGCACGCCCGCCATGACACATGGACGATGGCAGTTGCCCGCTATCACGCCGGCCCGAACAACAACCCGGCGCAAAAGCGATATGTCTGTCTTGTTATCGGCAACATGGTGAGAAGCGGGTTCGGGGCATGGACACCCAACTCGGCAGCGTTCTGCGGTCACAAGGCGAGTTGAACGAGGACACTGCAAATGTATGCAAAAATACAGATCTCAAGCCTCGCAGGGCTTGACCGATCTCTTGATCGGCGTATACATAAATCTCAATGTGAATAGAAAATGAACTTCATTGGCAACAGTGCATATTTTTATGGAATTTTTCGATACTTAATAACGCCTTTTATCGTACAAATTCGAATGGTAGCGTTTCCATATACATAAACACATTTCCAGAAGCGCATCAGATACATATAGCAAAACGTTGACCAATATCCACTTCTCAACCTAGCTTATCCCCGACGTTGATCTTTACCACTAGGTCGATTGACGGGGAAAGTGAGCTATGTTCGTCATCATTGATGACCGGAAGATCGTTACTTCCGGTTACGCGTCAGGATTTGAACGAGAAGGGGTTTCCTCGATCGGTTTTCGATCGCCGGAGTTCCGAGACTGGATGGGGGCCGCGCCTGACAGCGACCTTTTAACCATCGAGGGCTTTTTGCTGGGCAGTTGCGAAGATCGTCAGTCGGTGCCGAAAATCATCCGTGAGAGATGCGGCGCTCCTCTGATTGCCTTCAGCGACGTTCCCAGTCTCGAGCAGACGCTGAATCTGTTTGCCGTTGGCGTCGATGACGTCGTTCGGCAGCCGGTCCACGTCCGCGAAATCATCGCTCGGGCCGGCGCCATCCAGCGCCGGACCGGCAGCCAGACCGACGATTGCCGAATCATCGGGTCGATGCGCGTCTTCTTCGACGGGCGCGACCCGGAAGTGAACGGCGAACCCTTCGTTCTGCCGCGCCGCGAGCGCCGAATTCTTGAGTACTTGGTGCGAAACCAGAACAAACGCGTCACCAAGGAAAAGATCTTCGGCTTCGTCTACGGCTTCTGCAACGAAGAGGTCGAAGAGAGCGTTATCGAGAGCCACATCAGCAAGCTTCGCAAGAAGCTGCGGGCACGCCTGGGGTTCGATCCCATCGATTCCAAGCGTTACGTCGGCTACATGCTGGAAAACGGCTGAACCAATCCCGGCGGCGGTCTTCACATGGACCGCCGCCGGTTTATCTATGGCACCTCGTTCCGTAGTAACTTTGTACGGCAGACCTGTGCGCTGGCGACTGGTTCTGGTCCCCAGCGCTGTTACTCGTCGTCCGTCGGGGTGCTGCTGAACGTTCTCGCTACTTTCTCTCAGCGATTATGGTGCATGGCAAAATAACCGCTGGAGCTGCACGCTTTTGGTTGTAATTGTGTCTGGGCCGCTCGCTTAGTGAGTGGACTATCCGTGGGACCGTTTGTCCACGACACCACACACTGACGAGAGGCCTGATGTATCGAGCGCAGTATCTAGCCGTTGTCGCCATCCTTGCCATGTCGAGTGTTTCGCATGCCGCCTCCTCGTCGTGTCCTTCCAGATACTCCGACGAGCAGACCAACCTGATCAAGCATCTGGCGGCGGTCGGAGCGGCGGGGGAGTTTTGCCCGAACCTCGAGAGGAACCTGGAGCCGTTTCTTGGTTACCTTGCCCTTGCTTGGAACGGGTTCAGGCCAAGTGAAATGGAGTGCGACCTGTGGGGCAAAGTTTACGACGATGCCGAGAAGCAGGCAGGCCTTCAAATTGCGGCCAACGGACTGAAGCCATTCTGCGAGACGTCCATACGCCTGTACGGCCCGAAGGGATCCTTGGTGCAAGGCGGTCTCACGTTCGATGCCGGCGCTCCTTGACCATTGGCATCATACAAGCTTGGCGCGCCCGAGAGTCGGCTTACTTTTCCGCCCAGATATCCAGACGTTCGACTGCTGCGCGGGTTTCGGCTTCCCGAGCCGGCAACAGATCTGCCATTCGCTCGCGATAGGCGGCAAGGATCGCCGCCGGTGCCCGATCCGGGTGACCGGCGTCGAAAGGCGGCGCAGGCGCATACTCAAGTCCGAGCTGGACCATCTGGGCCACGTCCGCGCCGGCAATCTCGGCCAGCACAACAAGGGCGAAGTCGATGCCTGCCGTCACGCCCCCGCCGGTGATCAGGTTCCCATCGCGGACAACGCGCGCCTCATCGGGCACTGCGCCATATAGCGGCAGCAAGTGACGCCATGCCCAATGACAGGCTGCGCGCCGGCCGTTCAGGAGGCCCGCCGCGCCGAGGATGAGAGATCCGGTACAAACCGACGTGACGTAGCGAGCGCTCAGCGCCAAGCGTCTGACATTCCCCACAAAGGCGTCATCCAGTGCGACGGTCGTGGCGTTGGCGCCTCCGGGTACGCAGATCAGATCGCAGGCTGCGATATCCTCAAGTCGCCGGGTCGACGCGAAAATCAGCCCCTCACTTGGCACGTCTCCGCCAGCGGCACTGGCAACGACCACCTCGCTGCGTGGCAGGCGCGAGAGAAACTGATGTGGCCCGGTAAAATCGAGATGTGTCATGCCGGGGTAGATGGCGAAGACGATCCGAAACGGCGATGTGGTCACGGGTAACTCCCCCTCTTTTCGACTTGCTCCATCATGCCCAAGCGAGCAGTCTGCCAAAATGACAAGGATCCCTCGTTTTCAGCCATGACCAGAAACATCGGCATCTTTCTCTACAAGGACTTCCAGATTCTCGATGCGTCCGGGCCGATCACCGCGTTCGAGATCGCCGAGCGAATGAAGCCGGAAGCCTATCGATTGACGCTCCTGTCGATCATGGGTGGGCTGGTGGAGAGTTCGTCCGGCGCCGCGATGAGCAGTGTGCCCGTGGCCGATGCCGCGCCCTTGGATACATTGATCATCTCCGGCGGCAACGGCAGCCGAGATGCGATGCGTTGCCCCGAAACGATCGCTTTCTTGCGCGCTTGCGCTCCCAATGTTCGTCGGATGTGCAGTGTCTGCTCCGGCGCCTTTCCGTTGGCCGCGGCAGGACTGCTCGACGGAAAGCGCGTGACGACCCACTGGCGTCGGGCCGAACAGCTTCAGCAGCTCTTTCCATCGGTTCGCGTCGAGATCGACCGCATTCATATCCGCGACGGCAACATATGGACATCGGCTGGGATCAGCGCCGGCATCGATCTCGCCCTTGCATTGATCGCCGATGATTTGGGCGAAAAGCTCGCTCGGCGGGTGGCACAGGAAATGGTCGTCTATTACCGCCGTCCGGGCGGTCAATCTCAGTTTTCCGCACTCGCCGACCTGGGTGACGGCGACACTCGCTTCTCTCCCCTGCTCGACTGGATGCGAGCCAATCTTGCGGAGAGGTTGACAGTGGAACAGCTCGCCGAACACATGGCGATGAGCCCGCGCAACTTCTCCCGGGCTTTCCTGAGCATCGTTGGAACCAGCCCCGCCAAGGCGGTCGAACGTCTCAGGCTGGAGGCGGCGCGCGAACGGGTCGAAAGCTCGAGCCAACCGATCGAACAGATCGCGATGGCCGTTGGGTTTCGCGATCCGGAACGGATGCGACGGGCATTCCTGAGACGCTTCGGTCAGCCACCCCAGGCGCTCAGGCGATCCCAAGGTTAGCCCGGATTCCGTTTGACATTATAGGGGTGTCTTGCTGCCGGGCTCACGCCTGCGCAACCTCGCGACGCACAAACCCACAGCGTGTCGCGATTGTTCAAGACGCCGAACGTCTCCTAGTTCAGATACTCCTCCGAGACCTGCTTTCGGAGAGTCCACATGATCCTGCGATACACAATCCTCTATGTCGCCGACGTTGCTTCTTCGCTCGATTTCTACGAGCGTGCCTTTGCCCTAAAACGCGTTTTCCTGCACGAGTCCGGCGATTACGGTGAGCTTGCCACTGGGGAAACCAAGCTCGCGTTCTCCTCGGTCGCTCTGATGACCCAGCTCGGCAAAACACCCGGCAAACCGAACCCCAAAACGCCCGTCTTCGAGATCGCCTTCGAAACCGCCGACGTGAAAGCCGCCTTCGACCGAGCGGTCGCCGCGGGAGCGAAACCGATACAGGAGGTTCGCGACGAACCCTGGGGGCAGACGACGTCCTACGTCGCCGATCCCGATGGCTATCTCGTGGAGATTTGCTCGCCGGTCCAGTTGCCGAGCGCCGGCTGACCCAAAACCTTCAGCAGCGACTCGTTCCCGCGCAGTTGCACAGGCGTCAGCCCGAACCATCGCGTGAAGTCGCGGGTCATATGCGCCTGATCGCTGAAACCACACTCGTCGGCCATTTCCGCAAGCGGCGCGGCGACGCGGAGTAATCTCGCTGCTTGGCGGACTCGCGCCAGCAATCGCCAAAAGTCGGGTGGCGGCAGATTTCGAGACAGAAAGTGCCTCTGCATCGTTCGGATTGAAACGCCAAGGCTACGAGCCACTGCCGCCACCGTTGCCCCTGGCATGGTTAGCGCCGCGATAGCCTCATCCAGATCGTTCCAATCGCCGCACGCGTCGCCGAGAAGTGTTTCGGCCAGGTCGGGGTTGGCAGCAATCGCCTCGACGACGGGGGCGGAAACATCTGCCCCCGGTTTCAGGCGGTAGCCGGTGATTTCGGTCCCCGGGCGCAACACGGCGGGTCGGGGACCGAAATCGAACTCCGTCAGAAAGACTTCATGAACTCCGCCGGGCTCGCGGACGACCAGAACGTCGCGGCAGCCATCCGGGAACACCACGTGTTGCTCAGCTTCGCGCACCCGATGGTGCCACCTGTGAAATCCGCGACGCGCACTCATTCGAACGACTTAGCAGATGCCAGCGGAGGCTGAACCCGAATGGAATCATGAGGCAATTCGAATGTCACCGGCACGCACCAAGCAAATAAAGGGGTGATGGCGGACGGAGTGAGATTCGAACTCACGGAGGGCTTGCACCCTCGGCGGTTTTCAAGACCGCTGCCTTAAACCACTCGGCCATCCGTCCTTGCCGGCGCGCGACCATGTCGACTTTTCATCGTCTTGGCAAGGGATTCGCTGTCGATATCGCCTTCAGTCGCGCGAGCGAAGGAGTCTCGCCTTCTCGCGGTTCCAGTCGCGTTCCTTGGTTGCCTGCCGCTTGTCGTGCAGCTTCTTGCCCTCGGCCACCGAGATCTCGCACTTGGCCATACCCCGCTCGTTGAAATAGAGGCGGAGCGGCACGATGGTCATGCCCTGGCGCTGGATCGACGCAATCAGCCGGTCGATCTGCTTGCGGTGCAACAGAAGTTTCCTGGGCCGCCGCAGTTCGTGATTGAACCGATTGCCCTGGAGATACTCCGGGATATGGGCATTGTAGAGGTAGGCCTCGCTACCGGCGACACCGACATAGGCTTCGCCGAGGTTGATGCGCCCGGCACGCAGGCTTTTCACCTCCGTGCCGAGCAACATGATGCCCGCTTCCAGCTTTTCGCCGAGCGCGTAGTGATAGCGCGCCGCCCGGTTATCGGCGACGACCTTCCTGTTCGGATCGGCCTTTTTCTTCTTCTGCGCCATCACCTGCTGTCCATCAGCTCAAGAGGCCGGCGTGCTCGAGCGCCTTGCGCAACGCAACTTCCGTCGCAGGCGCCACGGGCACCAGCGGCAGACGCAGCTCGTTCTGCATCTTGCCGATCAGCGACAGCGCGTATTTGGCGCCCTGCGGATTCGGCTCGAGGAACAATGCGTGGTGCAGCGGGTAGAGCTTGTCCTGAATCGACAACGCCTTGGAAAAGTCGCCCGACAGGCAGGCGTTCTGGAACTCCGAGCAAAGGCGCGGAGCGATGTTGGCCGTCACCGAAATGCAGCCGTGACCACCGTGCGCCATGAACGCCAGCGCGGTGCCGTCCTCGCCGGACAGCTGGATGAAGCCGGGGCCCATCGCATGACGCTGGGCGGACACGCGCTCGACCTTCGCCGTGGCGTCCTTGACGCCGACGATGTTCCTGAGCTCGTTGAGCCGGGCCATCGTCTCCACGGACATGTCGATCACCGACCGTCCAGGGATGTTGTAGATGAAGATCGGCAGGCCGACGGCGTCGTTGATCGCCTTGAAGTGCCGGTAAAGGCCCTCCTGGTTCGGCTTGTTGTAATAGGGCGTGACCACAAGAAGAGCGTTCGCCCCCGCCTTCTCGGCGAACTGGGCGAGATCGATGGCCTCGGCCGTGTTGTTCGAGCCTGCGCCGGCAATCACCGGTACGCGGCCGGCGGTCACCTTCACGCAGGTTTCGACCACCCGTTTGTGCTCGTCATGGCTAAGCGTCGGGCTTTCGCCCGTGGTTCCCACCGGAACCAGGCCATGACTACCTTCCGTGACCTGCCAGTCGACGAAAGCCTCGAAGGCTTTCCAGTCGATGGCACCGTCGCGGAAAGGCGTGACGAGCGCGGTGATCGATCCCTTGAACATGATCCCTCTTCATGATGGACTGGGCAGAGTACGAAAGTGCACCCCGGTCCGCAGCCGGCGGACAATAAGGCGAGGTTTGGCGAAGAACAACTGGTCCGCCCGCCTTTGTGAAAAAATGCCACAAAGCCGTGTCACAAAACCGGCTTCACCCCTCCCCGTCGGCGGCGTCAAGGTTTCCTCAACAAAGTGGCGACATGTTGAAGTTAATTTTCACTTGATGAGGGTTGCCATGTACAAGACGCCTTCGCTCGTTGCCGCTCTGCTGATCGCCCTGCCGGCCATGCTGTCGGAGCCGTCGCCGGCCCTTGCCGCCGGTCCTTCCGCCGACATCACGGGCGCCCTGCCGAACCTGTCGCAAAACAACATCGACGGCCTGCGTTCGGCTCTGGACGCACTCGACTCCAAGAACTTGTCCGGGGCTCTCTCAATGGCCGCGCGACTATCCGAGCTCGATCGCGACATCGTTACGTGGATGGCTATCCGCCGGGGGGTCGACGGCCTTACGCCGGGAACGATCACGGACTTCGCTCGTCGTCGGCCCGACTGGCCATCCGTGGAACTGATGCGCCGCCGTGCCGAGCAGGCGCTGTCGGACATGAACCTTTCCCCGGCAGACGAGATCGCCGCCTATGCGGGATCGGCGCCTATCTCGGACAAGGGAACGAAGTCGCTCGCCCGTGCCCTGATCGCCGCCGGACGCAACTCGGATGCGTCGGCCTTGCTGGGCGCCTGGTGGTCGCGGGAACGCTTGTCCCCGGCCGAAGACAAGGCGACGATCGCGGAGTTCGGCAGGGTGCTGACGCGCGCCCAGCACAAGGCGCGCTACGACATGCTGATGTATGCCGATCGCGTCACGCAGGCAGCGGCGCTGTCGCCCTATCTGCCGAACGGGTATGCCGCCCTCGCCGCCGCCAGGACTGCCGTTTTGCGCGGGAGCTCCGACGCCGGCCGCAAACTCGACGCGGTACCGAAGGCGGCCCGCAAGGACCCGCTCTATGCCTTCACGTTGGCCGAGTGGCACCGCCGCGGCGACCGACCGGAGCAGGCGGCCAAGGTCCTTTTGTCGGTCGATGCCAAGGCCACCGCGCTCCATGGCGATGACTGGTGGGTAGAGCGGCGCATCGTTTCCCGCGATCTCGTGGAAAAGAACAGCCATCGCCTTGCCTACAAGGTCGTGGCCAATCACGCCGGCGGCAGCGAGACAACGCGCCAGGAAGCCTATTTTCACGCGGGCTGGTACGCCCTGCGCTTCCTGAAGGACCCTCAATCGGCACTGAGGCACTTCGATCAACTGGAAAAGGTGTCGCAGAAGCCGATCTCCCGCGCCCGAGCCAACTACTGGATTGCACGCGCCGAAGAAGCTGCCGGCCGTACCGAGAATGCGCGCGCCCGCTATGGTCGCGCGGCGGCCGACGAGTTCACGTTCTATGGCCAGCTGGCGCGCGTGAAGCTCGGCCTGCGAAGCCTTGGCCTGCCGCCCGCGCCAAAGCCGACGGAATCCGATCGCGCCGCTTTCGCGCGAACCGATCTTGCCCGCGTTCTGGTGCAGTTGCTCAGGGCAGGTCGTCAGAGCGATGCCAACCTGCTCTATCTTGAACTGGCCAAGACCCTATCCACCGGCGGCCAGGTGGCGCTGCTCACCAGCTTTGCCGAGAGCCAGGGCGATCATCGCCTTGCCCTTCAGATCGGCAAGCTCGCCGCCGACCGGGGGCTTGGGGCGGAGCGCCTTGCCTTCCCGCTCGATGCCATACCCGAAAGCGCCCGCCACCAGACGCAGGTGGAAACGGCGATGGTCTATGGCATCGCCCGCCAGGAAAGCGCCTTCGACCCTCGTGCCCGATCGAGAGCCGGCGCACTCGGCCTTCTGCAGCTGATTCCATCGACGGCCGCCCATACGGCCAAGGCAATCGGCGTCAAATACTCCAAGGATCGCCTCACTAGCGATCCTGGCTACAACGCCACGCTGGGCGCGGCCCATCTACGGGAGTTGCTGGATGAGTTCGGCGGCTCCTACATCCTAACATTCGCCGCCTACAATGCCGGCAAGAGCCGCGTCCGGGAATGGGTTCAGCGCTTTGGCGATCCGCGCAACCCGGGTGTCGATCCCGTCGACTGGATCGAGAGCATTCCCTACGGGGAGACTCGCAACTACGTGCAGCGCGTGCTGGAGAACATCCAGGTCTATCGCGAGCGCCTCGATGGCGCCCGTCTCGCCATAGCCGAAGATCTCCGACGCGGCAGCTGAACCACGCGGCCAAGGCAGAGCAAGCTCGGTGCGCCAGCTCCAAATCGAGGCTCGGTGAAGTGCGTCTCGGCGCAGTCCAGATTCGCCGGCAAAGTCTCGAGCCATGGGCTGAGGCGCACCGAAGCGGCTTGTCCCCAGTCGACCTGCGGAAGGAAATTTCTGAGGAGATTCAGGAGGATTCCGCCTTTTTTGCAAGCGAGGCGCACCGCCTCGACAAAAAGTCGAAAAAGGCCGCTTGACTTCCCCGGAGGCATCCCCTAATTCACCGCTCACCAACACGGAACGCGGCGCTGCCGACAAGACAGCGAGCGGTTCGATACGACCCAGCGGGGGTGTAGCTCAGTTGGTTAGAGTGCCGGCCTGTCACGCCGGAGGTCGCGGGTTCGAGCCCCGTCACTCCCGCCACTTCTTCCAAGAAAACAAATGGAATCATCGCCTAACGCGATGTCTTTCATTTATTGCTTCAACGTCGAATGAAGCCCCGAAGCATCCGCCGTGCTCACGCGTCGAGTCCGACGCCCTCAAGCGGACGCTCGTTTTCATCCCCAACGCTCCAGTCTGATGCCGCCTTGTCCCCAGCAATGCCGCCAGGTCGCTTGAGGAGAGCTGCGAGAGGCTCCAATGCCCATCTCACCGCCAAGAAGGCCGTCGATGAAGGCAAGGTGGCATTACAGGGCAAGAGGCTACGCGTACGAAGAGGTCGTGTCCCGAGGCTTCCGATGGATTCGCGCGCCTGTACTCAGCCGCCGCCATTCAGGATGGCATGCGTTGGCAATACCTCGATGCCGCCGGGGGCGATCAGGCCACTCCAAACCCAGTTGTGATGCTCGATGACGGCGCGGGCGTTCAGATGCGGTCGATCGGAGACCGTGTGCGCATCGGCAACCGGGATCACCGATCGACCGAGCGTAACAGCCCGCCGCACGGTGGCATCGACGCAGAAATCGGTTGCCCAGCCGGTCACGAACAGACGCTCCGCGCCAAGATTGCCGAGGATCTCCGAAAGCGGACTGTCGTGGAACGGATCGTTGAGCGTCTTGGGAACCACGAGATCGTCGGGCGCGCGCCGCAGCTCGGGGAGGAACCGCCAACCGGGAGTGCCCGGTTCGAAGCTGTCGCCCTCTTCGCCGGTGTGCTGGATGAACACCAGTCGCCCGCCCCGCTTGCGGATGGCAACGCCTAGGGCGTTGATGCGGCCGACGACGCCAAGAAGGTCGTATTTGGGCGATCCTTCTCTGAGACCAGCCTGCATGTCGACGACGAGCATCACGTCCATATCGGCCTCCTCGCCGCTCCATCCTTCCAGGGACCTCCAGCCAACCATGGCCGGACCGCCTTGACCATCCGGGCAAATCCCTGTGCCGTGCAACAATCGCCGGCAGTGGAGCTTGTGGGCGTGGCGCAAGCCGATTTTGCTTGCCGCACCCACGCGATTCCTGTAATGAGCCCGCGATCGTTCAAGATGGACGATACCCGGCTGGGGGCTGAACGGAAGGTGACCGCGTCGCAAGACAAGGTCTCTGGATCCCGAAACAAAGGATCGTCTTCCCGTGTCTCCGCTCTCGATCTCGTATCTGTGGAGCCTTTCGGAGGGTTCGCAGAGGCTTGGCGCCGGGTGGTCAATGAACCGAGAAAGGCTGTACCGACATGGCGCTCTACGAGCACGTGTTCCTGGTCCGCCAGGACGTTTCCGCCCAGCAGGTGGAAGCGATCGCTGACCAGTACAAGGCCGTCATTGAAAGCAATGGCGGCGCGGTTAAGAAGGTGGAGAACTGGGGCCTGCGCGCCCTCGCCTACCGCGTCAAGAAGAACCGCAAGGCTCACTACGTCCTGTTCAATCTCGATGCGCCGCACGCGGCCGTCGCCGAGATGGAGCGTCAGGAGAGCCTCAGCGAGGACATCCTCCGCACGATGACCATTCGCGTCGACGAACTGGAAGAAGGCCCGTCGGCCATGCTCCAGAAGCGCGACCGTGACGAGCGCGATGGCGGCCCCGGTGGTCGTGGCGATCGTGGTGGATTCCGCGGTGGCGATCGTGGCCCGCGCCGCGACCGTGCTCCCCGTCGTGAAGCCGAAGCTGGGGATATGGAATAATCATGGAAATCACCTCCCTCCCCGCCGCTCGCCGTCCGTTCTTCCGTCGCCGGAAGACCTGCCCGTTCTCCGGTGCCAACGCGCCGAAGATCGACTACAAGGACGTGCGTCTGCTGCAGCGTTACATTTCCGAGCGCGGCAAGATCGTTCCCTCCCGCATCACAGCGGTGTCGGCCAAGAAGCAGCGCGAGCTCGCCCAGGCGATCAAGCGCGCCCGCATCCTCGGCCTGCTGCCGTTCATCATCAAGTGATGACGGGCGCCTGATGGCGCGTTGAACCTTCCGGCGTCGCGAAATGTCGCGGCGCCGTTCCTGCAAAGTTGGGATGCGGCCATCCGGCTCGGCACCCCTAACCGCCCGGCGGCATCGGCCGTCGATCACAGCATCGATCGTTTCATCGGCGATCGCGCGGGACAGCGAGACCAAAGTGAACGGACTTCTTCTCGGCATCGCCGCAGGTGCCGCCTCCGCTCTGCTTTTCGCGGCCGTTACAAGTGGCGGTGCCCTTGGCACGCCGCTGTTCTTCATGTCCGCGCTTCCTGTCGCCATCGTCACAATCGGCTGGGGCACGCTTGCTGGCATCATCGCCGTGCTGGCGGGTTTGATCGGTCTCTGGGTTTTCGTGTCCTGGAAGGCGGCCCTGCTGCACGCACTGGTGATCGCCGGCCCCATGGCCTTCTATGGCTATCTTGTCGGTCTTGGCCGGCCGCTTGATCCGGAGGGGCGAAGCTTCGAGTGGTACCCGCTCGGGCGCGTCTTCACCGTCATGGTGCTGATAACCGCTGCGACCATCGTTGGCGTCGGCATGGTGGTCGGCTTTGACATCCACGCGACCGCCTCCGACGTTGCCGACATGCTCGTGGCCATGGCCCAGGCCTCCGGCGAACCCGGCGCTCCCACCCGCGAAGATCTCTTGCCCGCCCTGCTCGTCTACATGCGCCTGATGCCCTTTGCGCTCGGCATGTTCTGGCTGGTGCTGACGGCGTTCAATCTCTGGCTGGGCGGTCGCGTCGTGCGTTTGTCGGGACGTCTCAAGCGCGGCAACGATTCCATTGCCGAAACGCTGTCCCTGCCATTGTGGATGGTGGGCTTGTTCGTGGGCGCCGCTCTTCTCGCCAGCCTCGATGGCTCGATCGGTCTTATCGCCGGTGTGATCGCGGGGTCTGCGGGCATGGGCTTTGCGATGGTCGGCTTCGCCGTCCTCCACGTTTTCCTGCGCGGAAACCCGGCCGCCCCGCTCATCCTGGGCGTCACATATGGCGCCACATTCGTCCTTTCCATTCCTCTCATTCCGCTGGTCATTGCCGGCATTCTAGACGGTCCGCTCGGCCTCAGGGCCAAGCGGCTCAACCAACGACCGGGTGCCTGACGGCCTCGATCCCCGAAACGGCGGCGACGCCACAACAGACAGAACGGAGTATAGAAAATGAAGGTCATCCTTCTCGAGCGCATCGGCAAGCACGGCACCCTCGGCGAGACGGTCAAGGTCCGCGACGGCTTCGCCCGCAACTACCTGCTGCCGCAGGGCAAGGCGCTGCGCGCCACCAAGGAGAATCAGGCCCGCTTCGATCGTGAGCGCGCTGCCCTCGAGGCCCGCAATGCCGAGCGCAAGTCGTCGGCCGAGCAGATCAAGATCGGTCTCGACCAGCGTTCCTTCGTCGTGGTTCGTCAGGCTGCCGAGACCGGTCAGCTCTACGGATCCGTCGCTGCCCGCGACATCGTCGACATTCTGGCCGCTGCCGGCGAGACCATCACCCGTTCGCAGGTGGACATCAACGCGCCGATCAAGAACCTCGGCGTCCACAACGTCGAGATCGTGCTGCATGCCGACGTTCGCGCCACCATCACCCTCAACATCGCTCGCTCCGAGGACGAGGCCCAGCGCCAGGCCAAGGGCGAAGACGTGACCGCCGGCGCCCGTGAGGACACCTTCGTGCGCGAAGTCGGTTCGGTGCTCGACGACGAAGGCATGGACCGCGAAGAGCTCTGAGCCGGCTACGGTTCGATACCTTCGTCTGAGATCGACCCCGGGACACCGAGTCCCGGGGTTTTTCTTGTCAAAACAAGCACAAGCCGGTTCCCACTCGACGGACTCGTTCGAAGGCGAGAGTCAATGATCTCCTTCGGAGAAATCCGACTCGTTTGTGAATATCGGGGTCAGTCGCCACTGCCGCCCCCTGTCAGCACTTCGGCTTGATACTGTCGTTCCCTCGTTTGCCAGCAGGAACCCGTCCGCCCCATGTCCACCATCCGCCGCGTCGAAGATCAGGCAACCGCGCTCGCACGTAGTGCGCCACATAACGTCGAGGCGGAACGGCAGTTGCTCGGCGCCATGCTGATGAACAACGAGACGTTCTTCCGCGTCTCCGACTTCCTTGAGCCGCCGCATTTCTTCATCGAGCAGCACAAGGCGATCTACGAGAAGATCGGCCAGCTCATCCGGGGCGGCAAGGTCGCTTCGCCCATCACGCTAAAGACCTTCTATCCGGCCGACTATCAGATCGCCGAGATGCCGGTGACGCAGTATCTGTTGCGGCTTGCCTCCGAGGCGACCACCATCATCAACGCCGAGGATTACGGCCGCATCATCCACGACCTTGCCGTCCGCCGCGACCTGATCCGCATCGGCGAGGACATGGTCAACATCGCCTACGATGCGCCGATCGACATGCCGCCCCGCGCCCAGATCGAGGATGCCGAGCGCAGGTTGTTCGGCATCGCCGAGAGCGGCCGCTATGAAGGCGGCTTCCACACCTTTTCCGACGCCTTGCGCGAAGCCATCGACATGGCCGCCGCCGCCTACCAGCGCGACGGTCATCTGTCGGGCATCGCCACCGGCCTTGCCGATCTCGACCGGACGATGGGCGGCTTGCAGCGGTCCGACTTGATTATCCTCGCCGCTCGCCCCGCCATGGGCAAAACCTCGCTCGTCACCAACATCGCCTTCAACGTCGCCAACGCCTACGAGGCCGCCGAACAGCCGGATGGTTCCCTGAAGACGGTGAACGGCGGCATCGTCGGCTTCTTCAGTCTCGAAATGTCGTCCGAGCAGCTCGCGACGCGTATTCTCGCCGAGCAATCGGAAGTGTCTTCGTCCGACATCCGCCGAGGCAACATCGACGAGAATCAGTTCGCGAAACTGGCCGCCGTCGCCCAGCGCATGCAGACGCTGCCGCTCTACATCGACCATACCGGCGGCATCTCCATTGCCCAGTTGGCCGCCCGCGCCCGTCGTCTGAAGCGCCAGCGCGGCCTGGACGTCGTCATCGTCGACTACCTGCAGCTGCTCTCGGGTTCGGCGCGGTCCGCGCAAGGCGGCCGCGTGCAGGAGATCACCGAGATCACCACTGGCCTCAAGGCGCTGGCCAAGGAACTGGCGGTGCCGATCATCGCCCTGTCACAGCTGTCGCGTCAGGTCGAAAGCCGCGATGACAAGCGGCCGCAGCTCTCGGACTTGCGTGAATCCGGCTCGATCGAGCAGGACGCCGACGTTGTGATGTTCATCTACCGCGACGAATACTACATGCAGTCGCGCATGCCGAAGGAAGGCACCGAGGATTTCTTCAAGTGGCAGGCCGAGATGGACCGCGTCACCGGCAAGGCCGAGGTGATCATCGGCAAGCAGCGCCACGGCCCCACGGGCACCGTGCAGCTCGCCTTCGACGCTTCGGTCACCCGCTTCTCCGATCTTGCCAAGGACGATTACCTGCCCGAACGCTTCGAGTGACGGTCGACCACTGAAAAGACAAAGGCCCCGGCAGCTCGATGCTCCGGGGCCTTTCGTGTTCAACCCCATTGCCACGCCCCTTCTCGTGGCGGGACGGTCGCCGACCTCAGGTCGCGCGTTTCAAACGCGATGGCTGTCAAGTCATGGGTCGATAGTCTCATACGCGATCGCCCCGGCGCGCAATGTGCCGGGGCGAACCTTTTCTACCGAGCGCCTGGGGAGGCGGCTCACAAGACCGTTCAGTTCTTCTTGGTATCTTCCAGGAAGAAGCGGCCAAGCGGGTTCTGATCGAAGTTCTCGATGTTCGCCCGCGACACGTTGCGGTAGGGGCTATAGTAGAGATCGATCCAGTTGACGTCGTCCTTGGCCATCTTCTGGAGGTCGATATACATCTGCTCGCGCTTCTTGGGATCCATCTCGACGCGCGCGGCACCAACCAGTTCCTTGACCGTCGGATTGTTGTAGCGGGTCATGTAGTTCATGTTGCTGTCGTGACCGAGCACGAAGGTCGTCTTCTGGTCCGGGTCCAGCACGTCGTTGGTCCAGTACATGACCGAGATATCGTAGTCGCCAGCGATCAGCATGTCCCAGCTCTGGCTCGGATCGACCTTCTGCAGGTCCACCGTGACACCGGCCTTGGCAAGCTGCTGCTGGAGAAGAACGGCGATCTGTTCGTCGACTTCGTCACCTGCGTTGACGACGTAATTGAGCTTGAGATCGGCTGCGCCGGCGTCGGCCAGCATGGCCTTGGCCTTCTCCGGATCATACGGGCGCTGGAGGTTGTCCGCGTAATGGTAGAGGGCGCCCTTCGGAATGTAGGAGTAGGCGACCTCGCCGAGACCAAAGGTCACGGCATCGACGATCGCCTTCTTGTCGATCGCCATGTCCAAGGCCTGACGGACTTCCTTCTTGGCGAGAGCGCCATGTTCGTGGTTGATCAACAGGTGATCTTCGCGCGTCGAGGTGTCCAGGTGGATCTTGAGGTTGGGATCCTTCTGAAGCTCGGCGATACGGGAGAACGGCACGAAGATGGCGGTGTCGATCTCACCGGCCTGCACCTTCAGCATGCGCGTGTTGTCGTCGGGAATGGAGATCCACTCGACACCATCGAGGCTGACATTGGCGGCGTCCCAGTAGTCCGGGTTCTTGACCAGGATGACGCGATCGCCGCGCCGCCATTCCTTGACGGCAAAGGCGCCAGAGCCGATCGGGGCCTCGCCGAACGCGTCCTCGCCCATGTCCTCGACGACCTTCTTGGGGAGCACCGAAACGTTGGGCAACGCGAGCGAGGCGAGGAAAGGCGCCGACGGGCCGGTCAGCTTGATGACCAGCGTCTTCGGATCGGCAGCGGTCGCGGTATCGACGATCTTGTAGCTATCGGCCCAGAGCGAACCGGGATTGTCGCGGATGCGCAGGATGGAGAAGGCGGCATCCTCGGCGGTCACCGGATCGCCGTTGGAGAACTTGGCGTCGCGAAGCTTGAAGGTATAGGTCAGGCCGTCGTCGGATACGGTCCAGCTTTCGGCAAGGCCGGGGATCAGCTTGGTGCCGGTCTTGTCGACGCGCACCAGCACGTCGAACACGTTGGAGAACACCCAGTTGTCAACATTCTGGGCGGTCTTGATGGGATCGAAGGTCGTGCCGTCCTCGCGGCGGCCGATGGTCAGCACGCCGGCAGCCTCGGCGATCGATGCCCCGAAAACAAGGGTGGCGAGAACGGTCGCCACAGTGAGTTTGGTCCACTTTGCGGTCATGTCGAGTTCCCTTCTGGTTATGTTGCTTCGCCCGTGACGAGCCCAGGCGTTTCTTCGTCAAACTCTTCCCCACCTTTCGGAGACAGAAGCGGCTTGTCCGGATCGATGTCCGGAATGGCGTCGATCAGCGCCCGCGTGTAGGCCTCTCGCGGCGCGGCGAACACCTTGTCGGTTGCCCCCTCCTCCACGATCTCGCCGTGGTACATCACCACCACCCGCTCGCAGAGGCTGCGAACGATGGCGAGGTCGTGGGCGATGAAGAGCAGCGTCAGGTTGAGACGCTTCTTGAGATCGCGGAAGAGGTCGACGATCTGCGCCTGAATGGTCACATCGAGGGCGGCGACACATTCGTCGGCGACAATCAGCTTGGGATTGACCGCCAGCGCGCGAGCGATGCCGGCCCGCTGGCACTGGCCGCCGCTCATGGACAGCGGCTTTCGGTCTGCAAACTCGCGTTCGAGGCCAACGAGATCGAGAAGCTCGCCGATACGCTCGGGAATCTTCTCCTTCGGCACGCTCTCCTGCACGGCGAGCACTTCGGCCAGCATGGCGCCGATGGTGAGGCGCGGATTGAGCGCGTTGTAGGGGTCCTGGAACACCATCGCCGTCTCGCGACGAAGCTTCCTCAGCGCCTTGGTCCGCTCGGTGACGATGTCGGCGCCGTCGAAGGCAACGTGTCCCTCGGAAATCGGTGTCAGGCCAAGCAGAGCACGTGCCAGAGTCGATTTGCCGGAACCACTCTCGCCGACGATTCCGACGGTCTCGCCGGGCATCACCTGCAAGCTGACACCCTTCACGGCCGAGAATTCACGCGGCCCACCGGAGAACAAGGCCCGACCGGTCACCGGAAAGCGAACGTGAAGGTCATCGATCTCAATCAGCGGTCGCGCCTTCGAGGCGGCGTTGTCGTTCGGAGCGACGGCCGTCCCCTGTCGCGCCGGCATCGAAGGATGAGAGGCGATCAGGTTCTGCGTGTAGGGATGCTGTGGCTGGCCAAGAACATCGCGCTTGTCGCCAATCTCCAGCAATCGCCCGTGCCGGAGCACGGCGATGCGGTCACAGGTCTGGGCGACGATGCCAAGGTCGTGGGTGATCATGATCACCGACAGACCGCGAGTCTCCCTCAAATCCATCAGGAGTCTCAGGATCTGCGCCTGAATGGTGACGTCGAGCGCCGTCGTCGGCTCGTCGGCGATCAGGATGCGGGGATCGCAGGAGAGCGCGACACCAATCATCGCCCTCTGACGCATGCCGCCCGAAAACTCGTGCGGATAGCCGTTGTATTGCCGGCTCGGATGCGGAAAGCCGACTTGCGCCAGAATATCCAGCGCTACTGCCCTCGCCTCCTTGCCATCGACGCCGCGATGGACGCGGATGCCCTCGGCGATCTGGTCGCCGATCCGCATCAACGGATCGAGATGGCTGGTCGGGTTCTGGAAGATCATGCCGATGTCGCGACCACGCACCGAACGGATCTCGGCCTCGGACACTTGCGTGATGTCGCGCCCATCCAGCGTCACTGTGCCCGCGGTGATCTTCAGCTTGGGCGACGGCATCAGCCGGACCAGAGACCGGCAGGTCAGGCTCTTGCCCGAACCGCTTTCGCCGACAAGGCCCAGGATTTCGCCCTTGCCGAGATCGAATGACAGGTTGTCGATCAGCGTGCGCGGGCCGTCCTCACCAGAGAAGACGACGCTGAGGTCGCGGACGGAGAGCAGTGCCTCGCTCATTCGCGCACTCCCAGAAGATCGCCAAGGCCATCGCCAGTCAGCGAAAACCCGAAAGCCAGAGTCACGATGGACAGGCCGGGGAACAGCGTGATCCACCAGGCCGTGGTGATGAAGCTCTGCCCTTCCGCCACCATCACGCCCCACTCGGCGATCGGCGGCTGCACGCCGAGACCGAGGTAGCTGATGGCCGCGCCTGACAGCAGCACCAGCACGCAGTCGGACATCGAAAACACCACCGATCCCGCAATGGCGTTGGGCAGCAGATGACGGAACATGATGCGTGGTCCGGAGAAGCCGAGGCTGAGCGCCGCCGTTGCGTAGTCCACGGTCTTCAGCACCAGCATCTGCGCCCGGATCAGCCGTGCGTAGGAAACCCAGCCGACCAACGCCATGGCGATATAGAAGCTCTTAAGTCCCGGACCGAGAATGGCGATGATGGACAGCATCAGCACCAGGAAGGGAAAGGCGAGAATGATGTCGATGAAACGCATGAAGGCAATGTCGACCTTGCCGCCGAGATAGCCGGCGATGGTGCCAACCGTCGTGCCGATCAGGAAGGGAAAGAGCACCCCGATCACCGCGATCTGCAAGTCGACGCGCGCGCCCCAGATGACGCGCGAGAAAATGTCGCGTCCAAAGTTGTCGGTCCCGAAGGGGTGCCCCCAGGACGGCGGCTGAAGGCGAAGGTCGCCGTTCTGGAGGATCGGGTCAAACGGCGCGATCAGCGGCGCGAGCAACGCGATGACGACGAACAGCGAGAGAAGGATCAGGCCGGCGAGCAACGTCGGCCGCCGGCGAACCGCCTTCCAGGCAGGAACAAGCGCGGCGCTCATTGCTTCACCCTCGGATCGATGGCCACGGTGACGATGTCGGCGATGAAATTCACCAGCACGGTCGCGCAGGCGAACACCATGGCGACGCCCTGGACCACCATGTAGTCCCGCGAGAAAATGGCCCGGACGAGCAACTGCCCCATGCCCGGCAACGCGAAGACGCTTTCAACCACCACCGTGCCGCCGATCAGCCAGCCGATGTTGACAGCCAGCAGGTTGACGGTCGGCACCAGCGAGTTGGGCATCACGTGCCGCCAGAAGACGACGCTTTCCGGCATGCCGCGCGCCCGCGCCGCCGTGGCGAGATCGCCCTTCAGTTCGGCGATCATCGCCGTCCGGAGCGAGCGGATCAGCACCGTCGACAGCGACAGGGCGATGGTCAGCGACGGCAGGATCAGATGGTAGAGCTTGTCGGCAAGGTTCTCGCCATAACCGGACACAGGGAACAGGTCGAGCCGCACGGAAAAGAAGATGATCAGCATCAGCGCCAGCCAGAACGGCGGGAAACCGATGCCGAAGGTCGAGATGAAGCGCACCGCGTGGTCGGCGGGGCCGCCGTTCGACCGGGCGGCCAGCGAGGCAAGCGGTACGGCAATCACGAGAGACAGCAGTACCGAACAGAGCACCAGCGCCAGCGTCGGTTCGATGCGGGTGGTGATCAGCCTCAGCACATCGATCTTGTAGAGAATCGATTTTCCCATCTCGCCGTGGGCGAGGTTCTGGAGAAAGTAGAGGTATTGCAGCCATATCGGCTGGTCGAGGCCGTATTGGGCGCGAATGGCCGCGATGGCAGCCGGCGTCGACTTGGTTCCCAGCAACACGCGCGCCGGATCGCCGGGAATGAGGCGCACAAGAACGAAGGTGATTATGCTGATGCCCAGCAGCACCGGCAGGAACTGCAGGGGACGGTAGAGGACGAACTTATACCGGTGCATCGTGGCTCCCGGGCTTGGCAACGATTGTCATGGATAGGGCGAACGTCATCGCTGGCTGTGTTTCCCCAGGAAGGCAAGAAGCGCAGGGTAGTAATCCCCCGGGTTCTCGTAAAATGGCATGTGGCTCGCATTGGCGAACACCTTGAGCTCGGCATCCGGCAAGTGCAGCTTCATGCGCAACGCGCAGGCCGGCGTCAGCTCGTCATGCTCGCCGCAGGTGATCAGCGTGGGCACGGTAATCCTATGGAGGTCCGGAACGCGGTTCCAGTCCTTGAGATTGCCGGTGTAAAGAAACTCGTTCGGCCCCTGCATGGTACCGTAGGGCCCCATGTTCCAATCCGAAAGCGATCGATTGACCGGCGCCGGCCATTCCTTCAGGCGGCAAACGTGGCGATAGTTGAGCAGCGTGATCGCCGCGAGATACTCCGGGTGATCGATGGTCCCGGCTGCCTCGTGCGCCTGCATCATTGCCACGGTCTCGGAGCCAAGCGCGCCGCGCAGGCGTTCGAGCTCGGTGACGAGGTGCGGCATGTCGGCGACTGTGTCCTCAAGGATCAGCGTCTTGATCGCATCCGGATAGGTCAGCGCATAGTCGATGGCGAGCCATCCGCCCCAGGAATGTCCCAGGAAGTGAACCTTGCCGAGGCCGAGGGTCCGCCGCACCGTCTCCGTTTCCTCGACATAGCGGCCGATCGTCCAGAGGCTGGGGTCGGTGGGGCGATCGGACGCACCGGTGCCGAGCTGGTCGAAGGCGACGACGCGATAGCCATGATCGACCAGACAAGAGTGGGCTTCGCGCAGATAATCGCAAGGCAGTCCCGGACCGCCGTTGGCGAGAAAGACCACATCGTCGCCCGCGCCGAACTCGTAGGCCACGACGTCATGGCCATCGACCTTCACCACGTGCATGGCATCGGGGGCGATTTCCCGCCACATGCGCGACCTCCTCAATCCGTTTCAAAGCCCAGGATTTGAGCGTGATCAAATTTTGGATGAATTGACGCTCAACACCAGCTATTAGAAGTGATAGGGTTGGGCCGATGGATGAGCCTGAGCCGCCATCCGGTAGGCGTTTCACTCCGGAGTAGCTATAGATGTCTGTCGACATGGCCGCCATCAGAGAGCGGCTTGCCACCAACGAAGATCTGGAAGGGTGTATCGACCAAGCCTTTGACATAGTGAAGGGCTTCGGTTTCGACGCGCTCATCTATGACTACACGCCGGTGCCCTACGACGTCGACGGCAGCATGAACATCCCCTCGCTTCTGAAGCTCAGAAACATACCAGAGGACATGCACGAGTACTGGTGCGGTCGCGGCTATTTCCGGTTCGATCCGGTGCAGCAGCTCGCTCTCCGGACATCGACTCCCTTCTTCTGGGACTACGATCGTACCGCCGACACGGCGATCCGCCGCTATCTCTGCGACGACAGTCGCCCAGTCGAGAGCTACCTGAGGGATAGGGGCCTGACGTCCGGCGTCACGGTCCCCGTGCATCTGCCGCGAGGAGATTATGCGACCGTCACTGGTGTTCGCTTCGGAGCCGGCAGCGACTTCCAGCGCACGGCGGAGGGCGCTATCGCCGATTTCGGGTTGCTCGCCCATCTCTTCCACGAAACGGCCTATTCGGCCTTCGATGCGCCGGCCCGCGTCGGCGCCATGCCACGGCTGACCGATCGCGAGCGCGAATGCTTGCGCCACTCCGCCGAGGGACTCTCCGCCAAGGAAATCTCACGCATCATCGACCGCTCGGTGCCGACAGTCGTGATGCATCTCAACTCGGCGATCCGCAAGCTTGGCGCCCGCAACCGCACCCAGGCCGTCGTGCGCGCCATCCACTACCGTCTGCTGGACGAACCCCGGACCTATAACTTCTGATAGCTGCTGCTTAGCTTTTCGTCGCACTATGTTTTTGCTCAACACATATGCAGCGGAGAGTGAACGGTGGTTGAAGTCGTGGAAGGATTTGCGCCCTTTGGCGCTTACGAAACCTGGTACCGTGTCAGTGGTTCGCTGTCGTCTCCCAGGTTGCCCCTGATCATCGCCCACGGCGGTCCGGGCTGCACGCACGACTATGTCGACAGCTTCAAGCGCATCGCCGACTTGGACGGTCGCGCCGTCATTCACTACGACCAGCTTGGTTCCGGCAACTCGACCCACCTGCCCGACAAGGGAAAGGACTTCTGGACGGTCCAGCTGTTTCTCGATCAGTTGGAAGCCCTGCTCTCCCATCTCGGCATCGCCGACCGCTACGCCTATCTCGGCCAGTCCTGGGGCGGCATGCTCGGTGCCGAACATGCCGTGCGCCGGCCGAAAGGCCTCAAGGCGCTGATCATCGCCAACTCGCCGGCCAACATGCACACCTGGGTGAGCGAAGCCAATCGTCTGCGCGAGGAACTTCCGCCCGAGGTTCAGGCGACGCTTCTGAAGCACGAAACGGACGGCACCATCACCCATCCGGACTACATTGCCGCGTCGAGGGTGTTCTACAGCCGTCATGTCTGCCGCCTCGATCCCTGGCCGAAGGAGGTGAGCCGTACCTTCGAGCTGATGGACCTCGACAACACCGTCTACATCAACATGAACGGCCCCACCGAGTTCCACGTCATCGGCACGATGAAGGACTGGACCATCGAGGATCGACTTCCACTCATCAATGTGCCGTCTCTGGTGATCTCCGGAAAATACGACGAGGCGACGCCCGAAGTCGTGCGCCCCTTTGTCGAAAAGGTCCCGGGTATCCGCTGGGTGCTGTTCGAGCATTCGAGCCACATGCCGCATGTCGAAGAAGAGGCGAAATGCCTCGCGACCGTGTCGGACTTCCTGAAGGCCGTGGAGGACTGACAGCCAGCGTACTCGCCCTCCGCAAATGTGGAGCCAGCCACCCCGGAGGGCTGCGCCGCCCTCGCCTTCCACATCGCCGCGACGGAAGCGAGGGCGGTCCCCATGAGGCGTCGGCGCTCTTTTGCCGACAAGACGTCAGCATGCTGAGGAGCGACCATGACCTGGAAGACCGCCCGCCGTTCCTTCTACTATGACGGCGCCCCCGAACCCGAGGACCCTGTGCTCGTCGCCGGCAAGGTGGCACTCCTCGTCATCGACGTGCAGAATGTCTACCTTGACCGCCCAGATCCTGCGACGCTGTTCGGAGAGGATCTCACCCGCTATCGCGCCTGGACGCCGTTCCACGAACGCATGCATGGTACCGTGATCCCGGCGATCCGGAAGCTGTTAGAGGCCTTTCGCGGCCGTGGGCTCGATGTGCTCTATGCCCGTATAGCAGCGCTGCGCGAGGATGGGCGCGACCGTTCGTTGAGCCAGAAGAAGCCGGGCTGGAACAACATCTTGCTGCCCAAGGACGGGCTCGCGTCGCAGATCGTGCCGACCATCTCGCCTCAAGGCGACGAAATCGTCGTGACCAAGACCTCCGACAGTGCGCTCACGGGAACCAATCTTCGACTGGTACTCTCGAACCTCGGCGTCACTCATGTGGTCTGTTGCGGCATCTTTACAGACCAATGCGTCGCCTCGACGGTACGCAGCCTCGCCGACGAGAGCTTCGACGTCATCGTGGCCGAGGACGCCTGCGCGGCGGGCACAATGGACCTGCACGACCATGAGCTCGAGATCATGAACATGATCTACTGCTCGGTCATGAGCACCGACGAGGCGATCGCCTATCTGCCAGGCTGACGGCGACCGCCTTTTCTCGTTACCTCGTCATCCGACGGCCGCTGTCGTCCTCGAAGAAGTGAAGTCTGTCGGCGGCTACCGCAACCTTCATCTCGTCGGCGAGCGGCAGATCCGGCGACAGTGCCATGGTGAGGTGGCGGCCTTCAACGGACCCGTGAACCAGCCGCAGGGCTCCCAGTTCCTCGATATAGCGCACGGCAAAGGGCACCCCGGTACCGGGCGCCGCTGGCTGAATGTCTTCGGCGCGAAGACCGACGATCAGTTTGCCATCCTTGACGCCGGAGATCCCGTTCGCGACCACCTGCCCGCCAATCGCCACCGAGCCCCCCATCACCTCGGCCTCGGCGAGGTTCATCGCCGGTGAGCCGATGAAGCTCGCCACGAAGGTCGAGGCGGGGTTGTGATAGACGTCGAGCGGTCGGCCAACCTGTTCGATGCGTCCGCCGTTCAATACGACGATGCGATCGGCCAGCGTCATCGCCTCAAGCTGGTCGTGCGTCACATAGACGGACGTTACCCCCAAGCGCCGCTGCAACTGGCGGATCTCGCCGCGCATGGACACGCGAAGCTTGGCATCGAGATTGGAAAGCGGTTCGTCGAACAGAAAGGCATCGGGCTTGCGGACGATGGCCCGTCCCATGGCGACGCGCTGGCGCTGACCACCGGAAAGCTGCTTCGGCTTGCGCGTGAGGTAGGGCTCAATCTCCAGCATGCGCGCTGCTTCGGCCACACGGGCATCGATATCGGCCTTGGGAACCCCACGATTTCTTAGGCCATAGGCGAGATTGTCGTAGACGCTCATGTGCGGATAGAGCGCATAATTCTGGAACACCATGGCGATGTTGCGCGCCGCCGGGTCGATTTCATTAACCACCCTGCTGCCGATGGAGACGGTCCCCGAGGTGATCGTTTCCAGGCCGGCGAGCATCCTGAGCAGCGTCGACTTGCCGCAGCCGGACGGACCGACAAGCACGATGAACTCGCCTTCGGCGATCGACAGGCTCACATCCGAAACGGCTCGAACGCCGCCAGCATAAACCTTGCTTACGCCGGTGATCTCAATGGCGGACATTCTTACTTCTCCGTTTCGATAAGGCCTTTGACGAACAGGCGCTGCATGCCGACCACCACGATCACCGGCGGTAACAATGCCAGCACCACCGTTGTCATGACGACATTCCACTGCGGCAGCGCGTCGGCGACGTCCGACATGCGCTTGATGCCCATGACGATGGTGTAGTGGCTGGATTTGGTGGTGACCATCATCGGCCAGAGGTACTGGTTCCAGCCGTAGATGAAGAGAATGACGAACAGCGCGGCGATGTTGGTGCGGCTGAGCGGAAGCAGGATATCGCGGAAGAACTTGAGCGGCCCCGCCCCGTCGATGCGCGCCGCCTCCATCAGCTCTTCCGGCACCGTCAGGAAGAACTGCCGGAACAGGAAGGTAGCCGTCGCCGAGGCGATCAGAGGGACGGTCAGGCCGGCGTAGCTGTCGAGCAGGCCGAGGTCGGCCACCACCTTGAAGGTCGGAACGATGCGCACCTCGACCGGCAGCATCAGCGTCACGAAGATCATCCAGAAGGCAACTGCGCGGAAGGGAAAGCGGAAGTAGACGATGGCGTAAGCCGACAGGATCGAGATGGCGATCTTGCCGAAGGCAACGCAGAGCGCCATGACCAGCGAGTTCCACAGCATGCCACCGAGCGGCGGTGCGCCGGAGCTGGACAGACCATCGGTCAGCATCGAACGGTAGTTCGCAATCGTATCGCTGCCGGGCAGCAGGGGAACCAGCCCCGACATGAAGTCGTTGGGACCATGCGTCGAGGCGATGACTGCGACATAGACTGGGAACGCGACGAGCAGCACGCCAGCAATCAGCACGGCATGGGCGAGCGCGTCGAGCCACGGATGGCGGTCGATCATGGCCGACTCCTCAATAGTTTACCTTGCGCTCGACCCACTTGAACTGGATCACCGTGAGCGTCACGACGATGGCCATCAGCACCACGGACTGTGCGGCCGACGAGCCGAGGTTGAGGCCGATGAAGCCGTCGACGAACACCTTGTAGACAAGGATGTTGGTCGACTGGGCCGGGTTGCCCCCCGTGGTGGCGTGGATCACCGGGAAGGTGTCGAACATCGCGTAGACGAGGTTGATGACGGCGAGGAAGAAGGTGGTGGGCGACAGCAGCGGGAAGACGATGGTGAAGAAGCGTTTCACGGGGCCGGCGCCGTCGATGGCCGCCGCCTCGATCATCGACTTCGGAATCGCCTGCAGGCCGGCCATGAAGAACAGGAAGTTGTAGGAAACCTGCTTCCAGCTCGCGGCGATCACGACCAGGATCATCGCATCCGTCGGCTGAAGGGAGTGGTCCCAGCGATAGCCGACCGCGGCGAGGAGATAGGGCAAGAGGCCGATACTGGGGTTGAACAGAAACCACCACATGATGCCGGCGACGGCCGGAGCCACGGCATAGGGCCAGACCAGGAGCGCCGCGTAGATGCGACTGCCCCGAACGAGGCGGTCGAGACAGACGGCGAAGACAAGGCCAAGACCGACCGACAACAGCGTGACGGCCGGCGCGAAAATGGCGGTCACCTTCAGTGAGTTGAGGTAGGTCGGGTCGTGAAGGAGGTCGGCGTAGTTGGCCAGACCGACCCATGTCGTCGACAGGCCGAAGGCGTCCTCACGCTGAAACGACTGGATGACGGCCTGACCTGCCGGCCACAGGAAGAAAATGACGGTCACGGCGAGCTGCGGAAAGAGGAACGCATAAGGCAGCAGGCGGTTGCCGAAGACGGTGCGCTTGGTCTGCATGAAGGAAACCGGATCGAGAAACGCGGGCGCGGCGTGCTTTTGCCAATACCCGCAAGAAGGCCGGCGCCGGACGGGAGGCCCGCCGGCGCCGGATGTCACATTGAAGCCGAGGATCAGCCGTTCGCGGCGCGGAAGTCTGCGATCAGCTTGTTGCCGCGCGTCACAACCGAGTCGAGCGCGTCCTTGGGGCTCTTCTGGCCGGCGAGCAGATTCTGGAACTCCTCGTCGATCACGTCGCGGATCTGCACGTAATTGCCGAAGCGCAAGCCCTTGGAGTTGTCGGTCGGCGGGTTGAGCGTGATCTGCTTGATGGCAACGTCCGAGCCAGGGTTCTTGGCGTAGTAGCCTTGCTCCTGGCCGAGCTTGTAGGCCGCCTCGGTGATCGGCAGGTAACCCGAGTACTGGTGCCAGTCGGCCTGCACTTCCGGCGACGACAGGAAGCTGAAGAAGTCGGCGACACCCTTGTACTCGGCTTCGTCATGCCCTTTGAGAACCCAGAGGGTGGCGCCACCGATGATCGAGTTCTGCGGAGCGCCCTGAACGTCGGAATAGTACGGCAGCATGCCGAAGCCGACCTCGAAGTCCTTGGAGTTGGCGATCACGCCGGCGCGCGAGGCCGACGAGTTCATGTAAATGGCGCATTCCTGGCTGTAGAACTTCGGGGGAGCGTCGTTGCCTCCGGCCGGACCGCCATACTGGAACAGCCCTTCGTCCTGCCACTTCTTGAGATTGGTCCAGTGACGGACCTGCAGGTCGCCGTTGACGGTCAACTCGGCATCCATGCCGCCGATGCCGTTCTGGAGGGTGCCGATCGGCTTGTTGTGCCAAGCCGAGAAGTTCTCAAGCTGTACCCACGAGATCCAGCCCGTGGTGAAGCCGCACTTGGCAGCGCCCGACGACATGATCTTCTTGGAGTAGGACTCGACGTCTTCCCACGTCTTCGGCGGCTGCTCGGGGTCGAGGCCGGCCTTCTTGAAGACATCCTTGTTGTAATAGAGGATCGGGGTCGACGAGTTGAAAGGCATCGACAGCATGTTACCGTCGGCATCGGTGTAGTAACCCACCACGGCGGACAGGAAGGCCTTCGGATCGAACGTGGCTCCGGTGTCCTTCATCAGCTGATAAACGGGATAGATGGCGCCCTTGGCGGCCATCATCGTACCGGTACCAACCTCGAACACCTGCACGATGTCGGGCTGCTGCTTGGCGCGGAAGGCGGCGATGGCAGCCGTCATCGTCTCGGGATAGGACCCCTTGTAGACGGCGGTTACCTTGTACTCGTCCTGCGAGGCGTTGTACTTGGCGACGATCTCGTCGAGCTTCTTGCCGAGCTCGCCACCCATGGCGTGCCACCAGGTGATTTCGGTGGCGGCAAAGGAGGATCCGGACAAGAAGGTCAGGGCAAGTCCGGCGATGAGGGACCGCGTCAGCATGGCGTCTTCCTACTCTCGAGGTTGTCGGTGACGGCAAGCAGTAGGAGCGGCTTGTGACAGAGGCATTGCCGCTGCATGACGGTTCGATGACGCCCGCGGGCGCGGGGGGACACATCTCTCTTCCGCCACGCGAACCGCGACCGGGATCTGGAAAAGATGAAGGCCAGCAGGTTGTTCCGGCTCAGCCCCGACTAGCGGTCACGACGAGGCGCCTCAAGGGCTGAATCTTTCGTCTATGCGTATTTTTGCCTATTTGCACCAGAGGTCGCTCCCCTTCCCGCCCCTGGCAAAGAAAATCCACCCAACGGTCCGATCAGAGGGTCGACCACTCAATATCCAACTCGCCAACAGCAAGGCAACATGGGCGCGCGTGGAGACAGACGCGCCTCATCTATCTTAAGAGAGTAAGGATTATTTACAATCAACGACAGAACCGTCAAGTGTTAGCGACAGAATAGACAGAACAACATAAGATATACGTAAGCCAAAAAGCACAACCACACACACTTGTATCGGTTCATCTTAAGACATAAAACCGCACAACGATAAGTATCTCGACATTTGTTCAGCCCTGCCCCCAGCCGCGTGAAGTTCGGCATTCGAATAAACGGCAACTTAACCTCGAGTATCCTGAAATGTGCCTACACATTTTGAACGCGCGGTTCAGGCAAGAAAATTGGCTGAGCGATTGCTTTGGGGAGAGAGAGATGCGCTGGACTGTTGGCAAACTCAAGGTGAAGGCCTTGCGGCTCGGCATATCCGGAAAGATCGTTTCCGGCTTCCTGGTAGCGCTAGCGCTAATGGTTGTCGTAGCCGGCGTTTCACTCAGGACCTTTTCCCAGTCGAACAGCGTGGTGACGGACCTAGCCACCCGCAACGTCGAAGTCAGCATCGCCAACGACATCCAGGCGAAGTTCCTCGAGTATCGTCGCCTCAGCCGAGAGCTCATCTACACCTCGCTTCCCGGGACGGCCCAGGCCACCGAAAAGCAAGCCGAGATTCTGCGGACCGCCATCGCTGACGGCATCGCCAAGGTTTCCGATTTCGGGCAGCGCGACACCCTGCAGGAACTGAGCCTCGAGTTCGAATCCTACGCGACGGAACTTGCCCGCATCGGCTCGGAGAAGGCCAAGCTGGCGACTATGCGCGCCCAGTCCATGGAGCCGGCCATCGCCGCCGTGCAGAAAGGCCTTGAAGATGTTGCAGCCATCGCGCTGGCAACCAGCGACGCCTCGACGCGCGACACCGTGAACGAGATCCTGCGACTTGTGCTTCTGGTGCAAAATCAGGCGAACGTCGCCCTCGCCAACCTTGACGAGGAATCCGTTCAGGCGGCGCTCGACACGTTGACCACCGCCGATAGCTGGATCGACTCCTCGGCCAAGTCGGGCCCCAAGGAGTTGCGTTCGACATTTGCCGAACTGCTGGGCAAGGCGCAGCAGTTTGAATCGGACTTCACCGTCATCCAGGCATCAAGCCTCCAGAACATCAAGGACGTCGCGGCCCTCAGCGACAAGGTCGGCAGCATCATCGACACGCTGAACGCCTTCATGGGCGTTGCCAACAAGAGCCAAGCCGCCCTGCAGGCGAAGTCGGAACAGATGCTCGCTTCGTCCGAGACGATGTTGTGGGGAATTTCGGCCGGAGGTCTCGTTATTGGCCTCGTCTTCGCCGTTCTCCTCGGTCGTGGTATCTCCCGGCCGATCGTGTCGATCACTCGCGCCATGCAGCGCCTGTCCGCCGGCGAGTTGGACGTGACCATCCCCGGGCTCGGCCGGACGGACGAAGTCGGCACCATGGCCGCGACGCTGAACGTCTTCAAGGAAGGGCTGGCCGAGAACGAACGACTGCGCATCGAGCAGGATCATGCCAAGGCGGCGACCGAGGAACGCCGTCGCGGGGAGATGAGCCAACTCGCCGACGCCTTCGAGATGGCCGTGGGTGGTGTCGTCCAGTCCGTGGTCAGCGCCTCCTCCCAGCTGCAGCTCGCAGCGCGTTCCATGACCTCGGCGACCGAAGAGGTATCCGGTCAGTCGATCACCGTTGCGAGCGCGGCCGAAGAGGCATCCACCAATGTGGAGACGGTGGCCGCCTCCGCCGAGGAGCTCGCCTCTTCCATCGGCGAGATCAAGCGGCAGGCCGATGAAAGCACCCGTGTCGCCTCCCGCGCGGCCAGCGATGCTCAGGACACCGCCAACCGGGTTCGGGAACTGGCCGAAAGCGCCAATCGCATCGGCGAAGTGGTCAATCTCATCGACAACATCGCCAGTCAGACCAATCTCCTGGCGCTGAATGCCACCATCGAGGCTGCGCGCGCTGGCGAGGCGGGCAAGGGCTTCGCAGTGGTTGCCGCCGAAGTGAAGCAGCTCGCCGACCAGACATCGAAGGCCACCTCGCAGATCTCCCGGCAGATCGGCGAGATCCAGTCCTCGACGCAGAACTCGGCCGAAGCGATCGTCGGCATCACCTCGATCATCGAGCAGCTCAATGCCATCGCCTCGTCGATCGCGGCGGCCGTCGACCAGCAAGGCGCCGCGACCAACGAGATCGCGCGCAACGTCGCCCAGGCTTCGTCGGGTACCCATCAGGTGTCCCAGAACATCGTCGGCATCACCCAGGCGGCGACCGAGACTTCCAGCGCGGCGACGCAGGTGCTGTCCTCGGCCGACGATCTCGCCCGCCAGTCGGATACGCTTCGCGACGAGGTCACCCGCTTCCTGTCCTCGGTGCGTAGCGCCTGAAGAATTCTGTCTGACAGACTTCTCGCGGCGGCTCTCGGGCCGCCGCTTTTTTGTTCACTCCAACCGGCGACGAAACAGCCAACCGGCCGCCGGCAGCGTCGCGAAGGCGATCAGCGCCATCGGCACCGTCTCGACGACGATCTCGGCGATCGGGATATCCTTCAGGAACACCCCGCGCACGATGACCAGAAAATAGCGGAGCGGATTGGCGTAGGTGATCAGCTGCAGCCACTCCGGCATGTTGGCAATCGGCGTCGCGAACCCGGACAGCAGCATGGCCGGAACCAGGAACAGAAAGGCGCCGAGGATCGCCTGCTGCTGCGTCGCGGCCAGCGCTGAAATGAACAGACCGAAGCCGACCAGAGAGATCAGGTAGAAGAACGCGGCGACGTAGAGGGCGACGATCGAACCGCGCAGCGGTATGCCGAAGATCCACACAGCGGCGAGGACGAACAGGGTAATGTGCAGGAAACCGATCAGGATCGGCGGGATGACCTTTCCAACCAGGATCTCGTGCGTTCGGAGCGGCGATACCATCAACTGATCGAAGGTGCCGAGCTCGCGTTCTCGAGCGATGGATAGCGCCGTCACCAGGAGGCCGACCAACATGGCGATCGAGGCGACGAGCCCCGGCACCATGAACCACTTGAAATCCAGGTTGGGGTTGAACCAGTTGCGCGCCACGGTCCCCACCCGGACGGGTGCAAGCCGCAGACCGGCGGGCGTGTCGGCGGCAAGCCCGGTTACGATCGCCGAAATGTAGCCGGAAACGATCTGCGAGGCATTGGAGCGGCGTCCGTCGAGAATGATGGCGACATCGGCGGTGGTACCAGCCTCGATGTTGCGCGAGAAATCGGAGCCGATCTCGACGGCGGCAATCACGCGCTCGCGGTCGATCGCCTCGCGAAGCTCGGCGGGATTGTCCGCCCGCTGGACGAGACGAAACTGTGGCGAAGCCTCGATGCGGCTCGTGAGCTCGCTCCCCCAATGACCGGAATCCCGGTTGAGCACCATGACGTCGACGTTCCGAACCTCCAGTGTCGCGGCATAGGAGAACACCAGCAGCTGCAGGACCGGAGGCGCGATTAGGATCATCCGGCTCTTCGGATCGCGAAAGAGAGCGAGAAACTCCTTCCGGACGAGCGCTAGGAGGCGAGTCAGTCCCATGTCAGGAGATCCTCTTGGCTGTCTTCCGGATGGCGATGGCGAAGAGAACGAGACCGAAGCCGACCAGGATCAGGATGGCGCGAAGGAACATCGGCCAGATGTCGCCGGCCAGGAAAACCGATTGAAGACTGGGGATCAGGTAGCGGGCCGGCACGATCATCGAGATGTACTGGATCACCAGTGGCATCGAGTTGATTTCGAAAATGAACCCCGACAAGAGGAAGCTCGGCAGGAAGCCGGACAGCAGCGCCAACTGCGAAGCGAGGAACTGGTTCTTGGTGACGGCCGAGATCAGAAACCCCTGCCCCAGCGCCGGCATCAGGAAGGCGGCCGACAGCGCATAAAGCGCCAGGATCGATCCTCGGAACGGCACGCCGAACAGGAGAACAGCCAGGACGACGCAAAGGGTCATCGAGGCGAGGCCGAGCAGGAAATAAGGCACGATCTTGCCAGCCAGCAACTCCCAAGCGGTGACAGGCGTCGCCATCATCGCCTCCATGGTGCCGCGTTCCCACTCGCGAGCGATCACCATCGAGGTCAGCAGCGTGCCGACCAGGGTCATGACGATGCTGATCGACCCCGGCACCAGGAAGTTTCGGCTCTTGAGCTCGGGATTGAACCAGAAACGCTGCTGAATGGAGAGGGGCGTCGCGGTGAGCGCCCGTTCGGCCGCCCGCTGCGCTTCCCAGGTCGAAACCGTTCCGGCGGCATAGTTCTGCACGAAGTTGGCCGTGTTGGGATCGGCGCCATCCACGATCACCTGCACCACCGGATGGCGGGCGGCCATCAGATCGGCGGTAAAGCCGCTGGGGATGACAAGAATGCCACCGATACGACTCTGGACGAGGTCCGAGTTGAACTCGCGCCGGTCCCGACCGACGGTCACGGCGAAATAACGGGAGTTCTGGAAGCTCGCCGCCAGATCGCGAGTGACCGGGGTCGTTTCTTCAAGCACGAGCCCGACACGGGTGCGGGTGGTGTCGAGAGACACCCCATAGCCGAACAGAAACAGCAGGATGAGTGGCAACACCAGAGCAATCAGGATGCTGGACGGATCTCGGACGATCTGGAAGCTCTCCTTGCGAACGAGCGCCAGAACGCGGCGGGCCCGCCCTCGACGATCGGCGTTCATGCCGAGCCCTCCCTCTCGCTTTCCTCGATCAGGGCGATGAAAGCGTCCTCCATGGTGGGGTCGGGCCGGTCTGGCCCGGCAACCTTGAGTTTGAGCTCGTCGGGTGAGCCGAGGGCGATCGACTTGCCCCTGTAGATAAGCGATATGCGGTCGCAATACTCGGCCTCGTCCATGAAGTGGGTTGTTACGAGAACCGTCACCCCCTTCTCGACAAGCCCGTTGATGTGGGTCCAGAACTCGCGGCGGGTGATGGGGTCGACGCCCGATGTCGGCTCGTCAAGGAACAGAGCCTCCGGTTCGTGCATGACGGCGGCGGCGAGCGCGAGACGTTGCTTGAGGCCGAGCGGCAGATCCTTGGCCGACATGGTCGCGTGAGGCTTCAGGTCGAAGATCTCGAGCATCATGGCGATGCGCTCGCGCTTGCGAGCAGCCGAAAGGCCGTAGACGCCGGCAAAAAAGTCCAGGTTCTGGGCAACCGAGAGATCGCCGTAGAGCGAGAATTTCTGCGCCATGTAGCCCAACCGGTTCCGCGCCTCCGCCGCATCCCTGCGAAGATCGAAGCCCGCGACCCTGCCCTCGCCTTCCGACGGCTTCAAAAGGCCGCACAGCATCTTGAAGGTGGTGGACTTGCCGGCGCCGTTGGGGCCCAGCAGGCCGAAGATCTGGCCACGCGGGATATCGAAGGTGATGTGGTCGGCTGCGGTGAAGTCGCCAAAGAGCTTGGTCAGTCCGCGCGCCTCGATGACCGGCCGACCATCGCCAACGGCGCGGGACGCCTGAGCGTCCGCCAGCGCCGAGCGACCGCCAGGGCCACCACCCAGCATGTCGACGAAAGCGTCCTCGAAACGCGGCGCGGTAGTGACGAAGCTGGCAGCGCCGAGCCCTGCATTCCTGGCGATCTCCCCGGCGTCGCCCTCGCTAGCCAACACCAATCGGATGGCCTCGCCCTGGATGACGCCATCGACCACCTTGTCCTCGTCGAGGAGACGCGCCAGCAGCCGACGACGGCTTCCCTCTATGCCGGTCAGGCGCTGCACCCTTCCCTCGACGCGATCGGTGAGACCGGACGGCGCGCCGGCATAGAGCAGCTTGCCGGCGTTCATCAACAGAACGCGATCGCAAGCTTCGGCCTCGTCGAGATAGGCGGTCGACCAGACGACGCCGATGCCCTCGGAGGTAAGGTTCTCGACCATCTTCCATAGTTCGCGCCGCGAGATCGGATCGACACCGACACCAGGCTCGTCGAGCAACAGGAGGCGCGGCTTGCGGATCAGCGCACAGGCAAGGCCAAGCTTCTGCTTCATGCCGCCGGAGAGCTTTCCGGCAAGGCGGCCGGTGAAGCGCTTGAGGTCGGTGAAGGTCAGCAGCTCATCGAAGACCGCCGGTCGTTCGCCGTGCGGCAGGCCGCGCATGTCGGCGTATAGGTCGAGATTTTCCCGGACCGACAGGTCTTCATAGAGTCCGAAGCGCTGCGGCATGTAGCCTATCGCCGCCTGAATGGCCGGCGCTTCGGTCCGTGCGTCGTGACCAAGCACGGCGATACGGCCGGCCTCCGGCTGCATCAGACCGGTCATCAGGCGGATCAGTGTCGTCTTTCCCGCCCCATCAGGACCGACAAGACCGGTGATCTCGCTGCCGCGGATGTCGCCCGACACGTCATCGAGTGCCGGCGCGCCATCGCCAAACCGTTTGACGATCCCGGCGAGGCTAACGAGGACGGGCTTGCCTTCGGCGGCGGTGTTCATTTTGCCTCGCTGGCAGCAGGTGGCAAATGCACGGTGACCGGCATGCCCTGCCTCAGATCCTTGCCCGGATGATCGATGATGATGCGAAGACGATAGACGAGGTCGGTCCGCAGATCCGGAGTCTCGACCGCTTTCGGCGTGAACTCCGCCACCGGCGAAATGAACCCAACATGACCTTCGTAACCGGCCCCGGTCATGCTGTCGGAGGTGACCTTGACCTTCAATCCGGGGTGAACGCGGCCGAGATCCGGCTCCGAGACGTAAGCGCGGACCCACACCGGCTCTGTCAGCGACAGAACCAGCACATTGGTCGAGGATGCAACGATGGCACCCGGCTCGCTGACGCGCGACAGGATCACACCGTCGGCGGGCGCCTTCAGTTCGGTGTCGGATAGCGACGTTCGGGCCGCGTCGAGCTGTGCCTCGGCGGCGCGAAGCTGCGCCTCGGCGGCCGCAATGTCTTCCTCTCTGCTACCTTCCTCAATAAGCGAAAGCGCCGCCTTCGCGCTAGCGACGCGAGCACTTGCCATGTCCTTGGCGGCGGTCGCCCTATCGAGACTCGATTGGGCTACGGTTCCCTGGCTCCGCAACTGGTCTGCCCGGGAAAGAGCCAGCTCGGTGTTGGCGAGACTGGCGACCTGCTCCTCGTAAGCGGCGCGCGCCTTGGCGATCTCCGAAGGGCGCGGACCGGCCTTGAGTTTGTCGAGCGTCGCCTTGAGTGCCGCGACATTCTCCTCGGCAGCGCGGACGGCAATCTCGTAGGGCCCGGAGTCAAGGCGAGCCAGAACGTCGCCGGTCTTCACCGTGTCTCCCTCTTCCACCTCCACAGAGGCAAGCCGCCCCCCGACGCGGAAACCGAGCGATACCTGTCGGATGTCGACATTTCCGTAGATCACTTGCGATGGAGGCGTGGGCTGGAGGTATCCGTACCGCTGCGGGACGCCGAGATACCAGGCAACACCGGCACCGGCAGCCGCGAGAAGCAGGACGACGGGGATGATCTTGTTCATGTTGCACTTTCCCCGATGGGATGAATGCTCGCGACGAGTTCGCCGGCAATACTGCGGATCGTGGCGGTTTCCGTCGAACCAACCTCCGACCATCCCATTTCGCGCAGAATGGTTGCCCGTCCGACGCGATAGACGATCAGCGAGCCGATCAGGGACAGCGTCCGCAGTCGCACACGCTCGGAGTCGGGATCGGCTTCGAGAAGAATGCTGACGAGATGGCGCACGGCCGTCAGCATCGGCTGCATGAAGCCCGTGTAGATTCGGTCGTAAGCCTCGGTTGGCTCGGCCTGCTCACGAACCATGTAGCGGACCCACACAGCCGACTCGTCGTCTGCGAACAGCGTCAGCATGGCCTCGCCAAGCACGGTCAGGATGGCGCGCGCCTCTTCGACGTCGATCGGTCGTCCGCCGAACTGAGCTTCGGCAAAACGACCCAGTACCATCTTCCGCCGTTCACCGATGCGGCTCTGCAACCGCTCGATCAGATAGTCGGCTACGGCGTTGTAAAGACCACGCTTGTTGCCGAAATAGTAGTTGATCGCCTGGAGGTTGACGCCCGCCAGCTCGGCGAGCTTGCGGGTTGAAACGCCCTCAAAGCCGTATTGGCCAAACAGATCAAGAGCGGCGAGAAGAAGCTTTTCGCGGGTCCCGTCGTTGCGGGTGGTGTCGGGTGAAGGTGGCTTTGTCATGACCCGCAGCTTACACCCGACATCGATTCAGTCAATCGACTGATTTACGGATGGTCAATGAAAAGCGACCCGGTTCGGGCGAATTGCGGCGAAACGTCCGAAGCTGTTGCCAGGACCGTCAATCGCGCGACAACGCGACCACCGGATCGAGCTGCGATGCATTGCGGGCCGGTAGAAAGCCGAACACCACGCCGATCAGCGTTGAGCAGAGACAGGCGGCGACGATTGAAGTGGTCGAATAGATCAGCGCAAAGTCGCTGGAAATGAGCTTAACGAGCTGCCCGATTCCAAAGGCGGTACCGATGCCGAAAAGGCCACCGATGAGACACACCAGAACGGCTTCGATCAGGAACTGCTGGAGAATGTCGCTCTGTCGGGCGCCGACGGCCATGCGAACGCCGATCTCGCTCACCCGCTCCGACACAGAGACCAGCATGATGTTCATCACCCCGATGCCGCCAACCACCAGCGAGATGACGGCGATGGCCGCGATCAGCAACGTCAGCATCTGTGTCGTCGAGGTAATGGTCTGTCGGATGTCGTCGGTGTTGAGAATGAAGAAATCCTGGCTGCCGTGTCGTTGCGTCAAAAAGCGCGTAACGTCCTGTTCGGCAAGGCTCGTATCCACATCATCGGCAACGCGAACGGTGATCGACCGGAGCGACATGTTGCCAAGGAAGCGGGTCTGCACCGTTGTGTAGGGCAGATAGACCGAGAGATTCTGGCTGGAGCCGAACCCGCCCTGCTGCGGCTGCGTGACGCCAACGATGCGAGCGGGCACATTACCAATCAACAGGACTTGCCCTACCGGCGATGTCGGGCTGTTGGCAAATAGCGTCTTGAGGGTGTTCTCGTCGATCACCACGTCCGTCGCCCGGTTGCGCACGGACCGGGCGTCGAAAAAGCTACCCTCCGCAAGCTTGGTGCCGCGCGCAGCGAAATACTGCTCGCCGACGCCATTGACGAGCGCATTCGCCTCGAGCGAGCCGACGCGCAAGATCTCGCTTGTGGAAACCGTCGGCGTTACGGCCGCGACGTAGTTCTGCCGCGCCAGCGCCTCGGCGTCGGAAGCGACCAGCGTAGTGATCTTGCCGGAGCGGGTATCCCCGAAGCTGCGCCCGGCGAAAATCTCAAGGGTGTTGGTGCCCAGGCTGGAAATGTTGGCGAGTATCTGCTGTTGCGTGCCCTGCCCGATCGCCACGACGGACACCACGGAGGCGATGCCGATGATGATGCCGAGCATGGTGAGAAAGGTTCTGAGGCGATGAGCCGCCATGGCCAGCACGGCCATGTGCAACGCCTCCTTGAAGCGATCGACCACCGAGCGCAAGTAGCCGCCGCGTGTCGGCCGTTCGCCCTGCGGCGCTTGCGCGACGGTTGACGCGCCTTCCGCCGCCGTTTCGCTCTTCCTGTCGCTGATAATGACGCCGTCGGAAATCTCGATGATGCGGCGGGCACGACTTGCAACGTTCATGTCATGGGTAACGATGATGACAGTCTTGCCCTCGGCGTTCAGCTCTTCGAGGATGCGAAGCACCTCCTCGCCGGAGTGTTTGTCGAGGGCGCCGGTCGGCTCGTCGGCAAGGATGACGTTGGCCCCATTCATAAGGGCGCGGGCGATCGAGACGCGCTGCTGCTGACCGCCGGAAAGCTGTCCCGGCCGATGATCGATGCGGTCGCTCATGCCGAGGCGGTCAAGCAGGCGCTCTGCCCGTGCCCGCCGGTCGCGCGGGGGCATGCCGGCGTAGATGGCCGGGATCTCCACGTTGGCGAGCGCGTCGAGTTCGCCGAGCAGGTGATAGCGCTGGAAAATGAAGCCGAAATGCTCCCGCCGGAGAGCGGCGAGCTCGTCCGGTTCCAGCAAGGCGGTCTCTCGGCCCGAGATGCGATAGCTGCCGGCAGTCGCGCGGTCGAGGCAGCCAAGGATGTTCATCAGCGTCGACTTGCCGGACCCGGACGCCCCCACGATCGCCACCATCTCTCCCGCCTCGATCACGAGATCGATGTCTTTCAGCACCGTGATCGTGCTGTCGCCCGAGGGAAATTCACGCCGGAGTTTCTCCAGCCGGATGAGTTCGGCCATGGCCTACATCCCCGGCGGCGGCCCACCGCCGCCGCGCCCAAGCCTCAGCGACGACGAGGCCGCAGCCCTTTGGGCGGCTGTCATTTCACCGGTCACCACCTTGTCACCCTCGGCAAGGCCGGTCTTCACTTCGGCAGTAACCTTGTCGTTGAGGCCGATTTCCACCCGCCGCTCCGTCGTACTGCCGTCGGCATTCAACACCCTGACCCGATAGGTCCCATCGGAAGCGCGCGCGCCCAGTGCAGCCGCCGGCACGGTCAGCACATCCTCGGCCCGCCCGAGCACGATGTTCACCTCGGCGGTCATATAGGTCCGCAAACGACCGTCGGGATTGGGGATGCTGAAGTTGCCATAGTAATAGATGGCGGAGGACGATGAACTCGATGACGAGGAGGAGCTCGACGACGAGATATCCGCGTCGGAGCGAATCGATTCCGGGGCGGGGGCAATGCTTTCGAGCGTCGCATCGTACCGGCGTTCGGGATCGCCGAGAATGGTGAAGTAGACCTTCTGGCCCGGCGCAACGTGGATGACATCGGCCTCCGATATCTCGGCCCGCACCGTCATGGTGTCGAGTTGTCCCAACACGACGATCGTCGGGGCCGACTGAGCGGCGTTGACGGTCTGTCCTGCCTGACTGACCACGGCGAGCACCGTGCCGTCAATTGGCGCGGTAATGCGCGTGTAGCCGAGGTTGGCCTGGGCGGTTTCCACCGCCACCTCAGACGACTGGATCTCCGCGTCGAGCGCGGCGATCTGCGCCTCCGTCGTCTTGACCGTCGCCTCCGCGCTTTCGAGATCGGCCCGCGCGACGGCATTCTGGCTGACCATCGTCTGCTGACGTTCCAGAGTCTGCCGGGCCAGCGTCAGCGAAGCCTCCTTCTCGGATCTTTGGGCGCGAACGCTGGCGAGCGAGGCCTGGGCTTTCTTGAGATCGTTTTGCTGTGTCACCGAGTCGATCTCGGCGATGAGGTCGCCGGTGTTCACCCGGTCTCCGAGAGCGACCTCCAGCGACGTGATGCGCCCCGAAACCTGAGCTCCGACGGCAACCAACTTGGCCGGTCGAAGCTGACCGGTCGCCAGCACGGTTTCCTCGACGCTCCCCCGCGCGACGGCAGCCGTCATCATGCTGACGGTCGGCTCGGCGTAGTAGCGCCCCTTTATGATGTAACCGACCGTAGCCAAGGCAACGAGAGCAACCAGGAGGATCAAGCCACGACGGCTCTTGCGTTTGCGCGGTGCAACGGTCATGCGCGGCGCCCCATGAAGTAGGCCAGCGAGGCAAAAACCCCTCCGGCGAGGATGATACCCACCATCGGGTAGACGGTTCCGTTGTGCAGCAACCCAACGGCGGCGCTGGCGAGGCTAGCGACGGCGAACTGCATGACGCCGAGCACCGATGACGCCGTGCCACGATGGGCGCCCACATGGCTCATGGCGATCGCGGTCGAGTTGGCGCCGATCAACGGCCCCGTCGAGAGACAGAGCATCAGAAGCGCGACGAGGACCGGCAGCGGTACGCTTGCCGCCGACGCGACGAGGACGGTTCCCATGAGTACATTGAAGGCAAGCGCGCCGGCCATCACCCTCTGTGTCGAAAACCAACGCAACAGGACGCGATTTATCTGCGAAGCGACGATCATGCCGCAGGCGTTGAGACCGAACAACCAGCCATAGTGCTGCTGCCCGACACCGTGGAGATGCATGTAGACGAAGGGCGAACCGGTGATGAAGGCAAAGATGCACGCGGCCGCGAACGCGCCGGACAATGCCGGAGCCATGAAATCACGATTGGAAACCACCTCTCCGAAAGCGCGAATGACACCGACGATGCCCTGGGCATGGCGCCGTTCAGGCGGCAGCGTCTCCGGCAATCCACGCGAAGCGGCCCAGAGGCAGCCGACGCCGAACAACGTCAGCACGACGAAGATCGCCTCCCATGGCGCCACTGCCAGGATATACCCCCCGAGAAGCGGCGCGACGATTGGAGCAAGGCCTTGCACCAGCATCATCTGCGACAGAAAGCGAGCGCTGCCCCGCTCATCGAACAGGTCTGCGACGATGGCGCGGCTTACCACCATGCCGGCGCAACCACCGAGCGCCTGGCAGAGACGCAAGGCGATAAAGCTCTCGACGGTCGGCGCGACGACGATCGCAGCCGATGCCAGGGTGAAAATCAGGAGACCGGCGATCAGAGGGGGCTTGCGACCGAAGCGATCGACCAACGGACCGTAGATGAGCTGACCGACCGACAGGCCGAAAAAGAACACGGACAGCGAAAGCTGAACCCTGCCCTCGTCGGTGCCAAAAGTCTCGGCGAGGCTGGAGAAGCTCGCCAGATACATGTCGGTCGAGAGTGGGGCAAAGGCCGTGAGAGCGGCGAGGATGAGGGTCAGGCTTAGGGTGTTGAGTTTGACGGACGCAAGAGATGACATCGTTTCACGGCATTACCGGGGAAGCGCCGGCTCGCGGCTCAAGGCCATTGGATCAGTTGGCGGCCACCCGACGCAGGCGCGGCCCTGTGTTGGTGTCCACCACTTCCGGCTTCGACGCATCGACCGTTCCGTTCCAACCGCCGCCCAATGCCTTGTTGAGGGCGATGTAGTTGTCGGCGATGGCAACTCTGCTCGTGAGCAGGGAGTCTTCGGCCGAATAAAGCGACCGTTCCGCATCGAGCACATCAAGGAAGCTCGAAGAACCCGATTGATACAGAGACTGAGCCAGCTCGGAGGCCCTTCGATAGGCCTGGGTGGCGGCGGTCAGACGGCTATTCTTGATGCGCTCCTGCCGGAATGCGACGATGGCGTTCTCGACGTCTTCCAAAGCCTTGAGCACGGCCGCCTTGTAGGCGACGAAATACTGGTCGCGTGTAGCCTCGGCGGCTTCCTGCGCCGCGGCGAGCTTGCCGGCGTTGAAGATCGGAACAGACAGGGAAGGCCCCAGGCTCCAGGAGATCGACGAGGATTTCCCGAGATCGCCGACGCTCGTCGCCGTCGTGGCGATGGCGCCGGACAGGCTGACCGAAGGATAGCGCGCAGCAGCTGCGGCACCGATCTTGGCCGTCGCCTGTGCATACTCACGCTCCGCCTTGCGAATATCAGGCCGATTGCTGAGAAGATCGGCCGGCAATCCTGTCGGCACCGGCTGGCGGGGCCTCGGGATGGCACCGCCCCTCTTCATGCGCGCATCGAGATCCGCCGGAGCGCGGCCGGTTAGAACCGCAAGACGATGGACGGCCTCGGAATAGGCCGTCTGGAGGTCGGGCAGCTTGGCTTCAGTGCTCGCCGCCTGTCCCTCGGCGTTGGAAACGTCGACCGCCGAGGCCGATCCAGCCTCGAACTTCTTCCGGGTCAGGCCCGCGGTCTCTCTTTGCGACGCCGCGCTTTGCCGCGCCAGCGCCATGCGTGCCTGGTAGCCGCGCGCCGCCACGTAGTTGGAGGCGACATCGCCGATCAGCGTCAGCAGAACCGAGTTCAGATCCTCGTCGGCCGCCTGACGACCGTAACTCGCCGCTTCCGACGATCGCGCATTGGCGCCGAACAGATCGAGTTCCCACGATGCGTCGAAGCCGCCCTTGAACTGATTGCGCACCTCGCCCTGCGACTTCAGCCGAGATGCCGAGGACGATGCATCGGCGGATGGCGCCAATGCCGCGTTTGTCTGCCGTTCAGTGGCACGCGCCGCGCGGATCTTGGCCTTGGCGGCGGCGACATCGAGATTGCCTGCGACGGCTTCCTCCACAAGTGCATTGAGCTCCTTGTCACCAAGGCGCTCCCACCAGCGTGCAAGCTCGACCGGCCGAGCCGGAGTTTCGGCTGCCGAAGAGCTCCAGCTCGCCGGCAACGCGAGCCGAGGCACCATGTAGTCCGGACCGACGGCGCATCCTGCCAAAAGCAGGCCGAGAAGCGGGACACTGATCCCCGCTGCGCGACGGAAGGAGGAAAAACCGCTGACCATCGTATCCGCGCGCAAAATCATGACCTCACTGACGACCCCATTTTGAACCGTTACGATTTGGACCGCTTCCACGCCAGCCCGCAAATCAAAAGAGGTTGAAAAGTGTAACCATTGATGGCAACGCACCGCTTTTTCGAAGACAAGCCGCTCATGAACCGTGAACGTGCCGGCTCGAACGACACATCAGAAGAAACACGACAATTGACCGTGTCCGTACCTGGGTCCACTTGTTGGCAACCATAGCGGACAAGCGAGTAGGACAGATGCCCGCCCTTCCCTCTGATCTTCGCTCCGAACGCCTGACCCTGCGTCGTTATACAGAGAACGATGCCGGCTGGTACGCAACGATGGCGCACCGCAACCGTGAGCACCTCTCACGCCATGAGCGAGACAATGCGGCGATGAAGATCGCGACGGAAGCTGACGCCGCCGCCGCCATTCGCGATTTCGACGTGGAAGCGCAAGCCGGTCGGGCTGCCTTCCTTGGTGCTTTCCGTAGCGAGGACGGCGTTTTCGTCGGGCAGATCTATGTCGGTGTCAGCAATGCCGATCTGCCCGGCTATCTTGTCGGCTACTTCTGCGATGAAGCCCATGTGGGGCAAGGCTTCATCGGTGAAGCCGCGGCGGCCACGGTCAAAGCGCTGTTCGGTCAATGTGGCGCCTTGCGAGTCGGAATCTGGTGCGACGACACCAACATCCCGAGCCGGCGCATCGCCGAACGTCTGGGCATGCGTCAGGAAGGTCACTTGCGCGCCGACAAGCGCCATCCCGACGGCTCGGTCACCGGGTCCGTCTGCTACGGCCTCCTGCGCGAAGAGTTTCTGGCGCAGGAGGCCGTAGCAGCCGCTTATTCGGATTCGGGCCGGCCGACCGCCGGCACGAAATCGGAGAGATCCTCGCGGTCGAAATAGACCGTGCGCCCCTCCTCGGCCGACTTGTAGAGCGCCATCAGCATTTCGATCACCGCCACGCCGTCGGCAAAGGTCTCGTCAGGCGCCTGTCCCTTGCGAAAGCGCTCGACCATGTGACGGTTCTCATCGGTATATCCGTAAACGCCCGCCTCATCCTCCAACACCGGCATCAAGCCCTGCTCGGCATTCTGCTTCTCGACGAGATCTTCTCCCTCGCTGCCGCTGATCCGACGAGACATGAACACCTTGAGACCAGTGTTGAGCGAGGAAAACTCAAGCGCATACTCCGGGCCAAGAAGCTCGAGCTGGATGCGCAACCCCGCGCCGACATAGGCCCAGGAGGTCGTCGCCTCGATGATCACCTCCTGGCCGAGGTCGTCCTCCAGGGTGATCATGCCGCGCGCAAAGTCCTCGCTGGCTCGACGGCCATAGTCGACCGTCGGCCCCATACGCTCCTTGAGCTCGGCCGCGTAGTTCGGCCGCGTCCACTTGAGAGAGGCGATCGCGCCCGTTGCCGACTTCAGCTTCAGCGAGGAACGCGGCGCGTCCGGTCGCGTCAGAAGAAATCGCGCCACCTCGACGGAGTGACACATCATGTCGAGCAGCACCCCGCCACCCTGCTGATCGCCCTTCCAGAACCAGGGCTCGTGCGGGCCGGCATGCTCTTCCGCCGCACGGGCCAGATAGGGGCGACCGGCGGACGGCACGGCCCGACGCCAGATGATGTCCTTGCCCCGAAGGACCGCCGTCGAGAACACCTGGTTCTCAAGATACCCGTGAATGAGCTTGGCGTCCTCGACGAGCCGCAGCATCTCGCGCGCCTCGCGGAGAGTGCGGGCAAGCGGCTTCTCGCAAGCAACCGCGTAGATGGACGAGCGACCGGCAACCTTGAGATCATGCAGTGTCCGCATGACATCGAGGCGGGTATAGTTCGGTGACAGTACCCAGACGGCATCGACGTCCGGCGCCGTCAGCAGCGCTTCGAGGGTTGGGTGGACGATGCAGGCACCGAGATCGAGATCGCTCACCGCTTCGGCAAATGCACGGCGCTTTCGCTCGGTCGGCGAGTAGACGCCGGTCACCTCGACATTGCGAACGCCGACGAGCGACTTCAGATGGAAATGGGCAATGAAGCCACTGCCCACAAAGCCGATGCGGAGGGTCTGGCGCGGGAAATCGGTCGTCATCTCTGGTCCTCCCAAGTCTTTTGTCATTATCCGGCGGCCATTTGGCCGCTCGGTTTGGCGGGAGCGGTCGAAGACCGAACGACGAGCTCGGTCGGCATGACCACTTTGGCATCCGGTGCGAGGCGGCCCGCCAATCGCTCGATCATCAGGCGCATGACCTCGACGCCGATCTCACGCTGCGGCTGCCGAACGGTGGTCAGCGGCGGGTTGCATGCGACAGCGAAAATCGTGTCGTCGAAGCCGACCACCGAAACATCACCGGGAACCGACGCACCTCGCTCCCTCAGTCGATTGATGGCGCCCACGGCCATTTCGTCGTTGGAGGCGAAGATGGCCGAAAAGGAAACGCCACGGTCGTAGAGTTCGTCGACGGCCGCCTCGCCAGAGGCGAGGCTGTAGTCGCCTCGCACCGAGAGCCTCTCGTCGGGCGGGAAGCCGGCCTCGGACAACGTCTTGCGCCAGCCTGCAACACGGGCCACGCTCATCACCTCCGGCACCGGACCACTGAGATGGGCGATGGCGGTGTGGCCAAGATCGAGAAGGTGCCGCGTCGCCAATGCCGCTGCGCCTTCGTTGTCGATCAGAACGGTCGGCAACTTGCGGGTCGGCAGATACTCGAGGGCCACCACCATAGGCGGCAGACCGGCATCCTCCAGCTCCACCGGCATCGAGCCGGTCATCAGAATGAGCCCGTCGGCATGCCGTTCTCGAACCATGTCGATGTAATGGTGCACGCGGGCCGGGTCGGAGCGTGCGTCTCCCATCAGCACCTTGTAGCCGGCCGACGAGGCCACATCCTCTACCCCCTTGAACACATCGAGGTAGAAGGGGTTGGAGATGTCGCGCACCAGAAGGATCACCGTATCGGTCGCCTGGCGACGAAAGTGGCGCGCCTGAGCGTTCGGCACGAAACCGAGCGTCGCGACACAGCGGAGCACGGTCTCTCGCGTCTCCGGCCGCACAAGATCCGGGTTCTTCAGCGTGCGCGACACAGTCGCCACCGAAACCCCGGCCATGGCCGCGACATCACGAATATTGGCGGATCCCGACATGGCGATCAGACCCTCAGCCGCGCCTGCCGCCCGTAAAGCAGCATGAGCAGCAGCAGCGTTCCCCCGAAGATCACCTGCCGTCCCCAGAACTCCAGATTGAGCGTGGTGAGCACACTTTGCAGCAGGATGAGCGCAATGGCGCCGAGAGCCGTACCGGTGTACGAGCCGGCGCCGCCTGCGAGCGAGGTCCCGCCGATCACCACGGCGATAACCGACGGCAGCACGTACTGGTCGCCAACGCTGATGAACGAGTTGCCGGTGTAGCCGATGACGCAGACGCCGGTGAAACCTCCGAAGAGACCGGCAAGGCCGTAGAGGAGTACGCGAATGCGGCGAGCCGGCAGGCCGGTCAGAATGGCGGCATTCTCATTGGACCCGATGGCGTAGATCGACCAGCCGAAACGCGTCCGCTTCAGCACAAACGCCATCAACACGATGATTGCCGCCCAGACGAACAGAATGCCGGGGACGCCGAGAAATGCCGAACGGCTGACGAAGGCCAGCAAGGCCGGAGCGGCATTGCCGGAAGGCACGCCGCGCGACAACACGACGAGCCCCCCCTGGATGACACCCATCATGCCCAGCGTCATGACGAGGGGAGGAATGCGCAGATAGGTAACGCCGAGCCCGTTGACGACCCCGATCAAGAAGCCGGCAAAACAGGCGGCTGCGAAAGCCAAGGGGATGGCCGCATCGGACCCGTTCATCACGTTGCCGGCGATCACCGCACCGAGCGAGATGACGGCCCCAATGGAAAGATCGATGCCCTCGCGCCCACCGAGAATGACGAGGTTCTGCCCGGCCGCGGCGATGCCGAGGATGGCGGAAACGGTCAGAAGGCGGACGACCTGGTCGCCGCGCGCAAAGCCCGGCGAGACCAGCTCGCCGATGATCAGCAGGGCGAGGATGGCGACCGAGGAGATCAGCAGCGGGTTCTTCGCAAGGTCGACGAAGCGGTTCATGACTCTCCCTCCTCAGCGCCGGGTGACGAGGACGCCGCCGGCAAGCGCGGCGAGAATGATGAGGCCCTGGACCAGGGTCTGATACTCGAACGGCAACCCGGCAAAAAAGATGACCGAACCGATCATGCCGATCACCCAGGCACCGAGCACCGAACCAAGAGCGCCGCCGACACCGCCGGCAAGAGCCGTTCCTCCCAGCACCACGGCCGAGATCGCCGACATGGCGAGCGTCTGCCCCATCAGAGGGTCGCCGCTCGCTGTCTCGCCCGTAAGGCAGAGACTGGCGAAGGCGCCGAACAGACCCGACAACATGAAAGCCAAGACCCGTAGCCGCCCGAGGTCGAGGCCGGTCTGGAAGGCGGCGGCTCTGAGGCCGCCCACAGCCTTGAGGCGCGTCATGAACGGCCGCGCGGCCAGGAAGGCGGCGATCAGGAAAGCCAGCAGATAGATCGCGTAGACCGTCGGCACGCCGGCAATCGTTCCCGCATAGGTGCGCCAGTAGGGCTCTGGGACAGGCAGCCCTGCCTGCGGCAGCACCCAGAGGGCAAGACCGGAGAAGACAATCGACGTCGCAAAAGTGGTCACGATCGGCTGGAAGCGAAGGCCCGCAATGATCAGGCCATTGACGAGACCGCAGCCCGCGCCAACGCCCATGCCGGCGGCAAGACCGATGACGACGGCCATGCCATCACCACCGAGAGCGGCGATCACCGACACGGTCACGACATTGACCAGCGCAACGATGGCGCCGACCGACAGATCGATATCGCCGCCGAGAATGACGTAGGTCTGGCCGATCGCCACCAGAACCAGCGGCAGGAACGTGGTGAGGTTCGACTGGATGACCGAGGGCTCCAGGAAGTTGGGCTGGAGCAGTGCATTGACAACGAGGAGAACGGTGAGCGCTGCCGCTGTCACGACCCAGGTGCGGCCACCGAGTTTTGCAAGCCCGATCATGCCGCGTCTCCGTAGGATGCGCGTGTCAGATCGAAGGGCGTCAGCCTGTCGCCCGTAAGATCGGCGGTGATGGCGCCACCGTTCAACACAAGAACCCGATCGCAAAGGGAAAGCAGCTCGCTGTCCTCGGAGGAGTAGATGATCACGGTCGCCCCTTCGTCGGCAAGCTTGCGCGCCAGGAGATAGAAATCGCCCTTGGCACCGAGATCGATCCCCTTGGTCGGATCGTCCAGCAACAGGAGCCCGGGCGCCGGTGACAGCCAGCGCGAGATGAAAACTTTCTGTTGATTGCCACCCGAGAGCGAGCCGATCGGCGCGTCGAGACCGGCGTAGCGGGTGTTGAGCCCGGCCAGTACCTCGGCAAAGCGTTCGCGGAATACAGCGCCCGGCACGACATGCCGTCGCTCGCGCACCAGACTTGCTATGGCGGTGTTCTCGAAGATCGAGCGGCCGGGCAATGCGCTGTCACGCCCCCGATCTCCCGAAACGTAGGCGATGCGATGGGCCATGGCGTCGGCCGGTCGGCGAACCGTGACATCGACACCGTCAAGGCTCACCGAACCGCTCAGGAATGGAGCGGCACCGAACAGACCGGCGAGCAGGGCTTTTTGCCCCTGCCCTTGCAGACCTCCGAGACCCAGAATTTCCCCTCGTCGAGCCGTGAAGGACACCGGCCCCAGGCGAGAGGCACGAACGTCCGTCACAGAGAGGCGAGCATCACCTTCGAGTGGCTTGTGGTCGCGGACGGACGCGGCGATGGCGCCGGTTTCGCCGACCATGGCATAGACCACGGCGTAGCGGTCGGTCTCGGCGGCGGCAAACTCGGCCACCGTCTGGCCGTTGCGCATCACGGTGATCCGGTCGGCAATGGCGAACACCTCGTCCATGCGGTGCGAGATAAAAATGGACGAGACGCCTTCGGCCTTGAGTTGGCGCAGGATCTCGAAGAACACCTCCACCTGCCGACGGTCGAGCGTCGCCGTCGCCTCATCGAAGATGATGACTTTCGGCTTGCGCGCCAGCACCTTCAGGATCTCGGCCAGTTGGCGCTGATCCGGAGAAAGATCCGAAACGCGAACATCCGGCGTGAAGCCCTTTCCGGCAACCGCTGCGACACGAGCAATCAGTGCTTCGGTCTCGCGCTGGATGGCGGAACGGTCCGTAAAGCCAAAGCGATCGCGCGGTTCGCGACCGAGGAAGACATTCTCCCCGACCGACAGCTGCGGCACGAGCGAAAGCTCCTGGTAGAACAATGCCACACCCTGCTCTTCGGCGAGACGCGGCGAACCGAGCGCCGCCGCCTTCCCGTCGATCAGCACCTCGCCGGTGTCGAGGCCGACGGTGCCGGCGATAATCTTGCAGAGCGTCGACTTGCCGCATCCGTTGGCGCCGAGCAGCGCATGAATCTCGCCGTGCTCCACCGTCAGGCGGGCCTTGTCGAGCGCATGCACGGCGCCGAAGCACTTGGATATGTCTCTGGCACGGAGGACTGGTTGCATCGGGCGCATCCGGATTCGGATCGGCAACAGACATCCATCGCACGCAAAACCGCGCGCGCTGGACAACGTGAAAAGGACGGGCCGGTCCGGAAGGAAGAAGGACCGGCCCGCTCTGAGGTTACTTGAAGAACTTGGCCGCGTCGTCGATCGACACGACGTCGGTCACCGACCAGTAGCCCGGCTTGCCCTCGGCTTCCTTCAGCTTCTCGGCGAGGTTGTCATTGGAGACGAACGGAATCGGGATGTAGATGGCATTGCCATAGACGCCGCCGAAGATACCGTCCTTGAACTCCTTGCCCTGCAGCTTCAGGACCGCGACATTGAGCGCGGAGGCCATCACGCCCGGAGGATTGACCGAAGCACCCGACGTCAGGTTTTCCTTCGACCAGAGATCCATGAAGTCCTTGCGGATCTCGCCGGTGGCAACGATCGACTTCTGCTTGCCGGCCGCCATGATGGCGCGCCATGTACCGGCCGCCATGCCATCCTGCACCCAGATGCCGTTGATGTCGGGATAGGTGGCGAGAAGCGTCTGCGCGGTCTGCTGGCCCTGCGCCTGATCCCAGTTGGCGTTGGCCTCGTTGAGGATCTTGATGTCGGGGAACTTCTTGAAGACTTCGGTGTAGCCCTCGACGCGCATCTGGTTGGCCGGATGACCGGCAACGCCGTTGATGGTGACGATATTGCCCTTGCCGCCGAGCGTGTCGGCCAGCCACTCGGCCGACTTCATCGCCCAGCCCTTCTGGTCGATGCCGACGTAGATGGCATCCTTCGACGACACCTCGGCGTCGGTCGCAACCACCAGAATACCCTTGGCCTTGGCCTGGGCGAAGATCGGGTCGAACGCCGTCGGGCTGTTCGGATTGATGATGATGGCGTCAACGCCCTGATTGATGAAGTTGCGGACGTTGCCGATCTGACCCTGTACGTCGACATTGGCCGACTGCACGACGACATTGACGGTGACGCCCTTGTCGGCCCACGCCTTGGCGGCGGCCTGCGCCTCCTCGATCATCTGGGTGCGCCACTCGCTGCCGACCCAGCCATTCGACAGGCCGATGGTGAACGTATCGGCCGCCGATGCCGCACTAACCGCGGCCACGGCGATGCCCGCCGCCAACAGAACTGATTTCATTGTCGCCTCCCTGACGCGCCGCGAACCGACCCTCCAGTCCATCGGCCATGTCGTTGCTGTCGTTTCCTCTTGGGATCCTCACCGCGCGGCATCCGCCGCGACGCGAAGCGATCCCATGGGCCCTCACCGCCCGAAAGCATGATGTAACCGGTTACATTGGCCGTCAATAGGTCCTTTCGCCTATAGTTGCCCCTGGCAGCAACCATAGGAGACAGCCATTTTCCCGACGCAGCTCGGCCGTGCATGTCGCAGCCGTTGAGCTTGGCGTTCGTGGTGCCGAAGCCAATTCCATCGAAGGGACACGCCCTGCCCTTGCTCTCCGGCTGGCGTTCCAACGCTTGCCTGAAAGGTTTTAGGGGTATATACCCGTTTCATGGATTCACTTTGCTATTGCGATCTCCTTAGGACCGCGGCCCGCAAAACGACCGCCGTTTACGACCGTTACCTTGCCGAGGTCGGACTGACGCTCGCCCAGTACAAGCTCCTGAAGAAAATCGACCGCGCCGGCGAACTGTCGATCTCCGAGCTCGCGGCTGCCTGCGATCTCGACCGGTCGACCATTGGCCGCAATGCGCAGGTTCTTGAAAAGCATGACCTCGTCGAGGAAACCAGCTGTGGCGACGGTCGGCGCTGCATGCTGAGATTGACCGAGTTGGGCCGACACCGTCTCGCCGCCGCCGCACCACTGTGGCAAACCGCCCAGACCGAAATTGAGTCCATGCTCGGCCCCGACCAGATCAAGGCGATTACCGCCATTTCCGGCGCTCTCTAGGTCTCTCGGTTCTCTTTTCAGCGAAAGCTCGCCAATGACGACATCCGCCGTTCCGGCATTCTTTTCCCGTCGTAACATCCATTACGGCTGGGTGGTGGCGGCCGTCACGTTCGTCACCATGCTGGCGACGGCCGGCGCGCTTGGCGCCCCCGGCGTCATGCTACGGCCGCTCGAAGCCGAGTTCGGCTGGAAGAACTCCGATATTTCGACAGCCTTCGCCGTCCGCCTGATCCTGTTCGGCCTGATGGGGCCTTTCTCGGCGGCGCTGATGAACCGATTCGGCGTTCGCCGGGTCGTCGTCACGGCCCTGTTCCTCATCATTGCCGGCTTCGGCTTCTCGGTCACCATGACCGAACTCTGGCAACTGATGCTGTTCTGGGGCCTCGTCATCGGCTTCGGCACCGGCATGACGGCACAGGTGCTCGGCGCCACGGTGGCCACCCGCTGGTTCGTCAGCCGGCGCGGTCTGGTGGTCGGACTGCTCACCGCCTCCAACGCCACCGGGCAGCTTATCTTCCTGCCGGTGATCGCCGCTGCCACCGAGGCTTGGGGATGGCGAGTCGCTCTGGGCGTGGTTGTCGCCCTTCTCGCCATCGCGCTGGTCGGCGTCCTGGTCTTGATGCGCGATCGGCCGGCCGATGTCGGTCTGGCACCGCTGGGCGGTACGTACCAAGCCGCCCCGCCCCGCACAGCCGGCCTGATGACGCTCGTATCCGCGCCCCTCCTTGGCCTGCGCGAGGCTTCCCGCTCCTATGTTTTCTGGGTGCTGTTCGTGACTTTCTTCGTCTGCGGCCTGTCGACCAACGGCCTCATCCAGACGCACTGGGTTTCGATCTGCGGCGACTACGGCATCCGCCCGGTCAGCGCGGCGGGGTTCCTGGCCTTCGTCGGTCTGTTCGATTTCGCCGGCACGTTGCTGTCCGGCTGGCTGTCCGACCGCTACGACAATCGCTGGCTTCTGTTCTGGTATTACGGCCTGCGCGGGCTGTCGCTGCTCTATCTGCCGCTGACCGGCTTCGACCCGCTCCTGCTTGCCGGTTTTGCCGTCTTTTATGGTCTCGACTGGGTAGCGACGGTGCCGCCGACCGTGAAGATCTCGGCCGAGCGTTTCGGTGCCGAGAAGGCGGGGCTGATTTTCGGCTGGGTTTTCGCCGGCCACCAGCTGGGCGCGGCTACCGCCGCCTACGGCGCCGGCTGGAGCCGAACCGATCTTGAAAGCTATGTACCGGCGCTCGTCGTGGCTGGCGCTTTCTGTCTGGTCGCAGCGGCTCTTTGCCTCACCATCGATCGCAAGCGCGAACCGGCGGAACCGCTGCCACAGGCCGTCTGAGTTGGATTACAGAAAGAAGGTGACGACGATCATCAGCACCAGGATCAAGCCGCCGGCAATGGCGGCGATCGGTCGCCCTCCGCCCGATGAACGAGTGCCAGACGCGCCATCGCCAGCCGCTCGGGCAGCCTCGGCCTTCTTGCGCGCTTCGCGCGCCTTCTTGTCGAGCTTGACGACCTCACCCATTCCCGTCCTCCCTTTGCCTTGATGCTGCCTCTCAGCCGGTCACGCCGTCAAGCGCCGCGGTGACGCGGACTTCGCCGGCCGTGTCGCCCGCCCAGGTCTTGACCGCAGGATTGGCGAGGGCCTTCATCTCGGCATACCCCTGATCATCGGGGGTGAGTTTCAGAAGATCAATCAGAACGCGGGCCATTACAGCTTCGGAGGCCCGAGTGGCACCGTCGTCGATCTTCAGCGCAATACCAAGGCCGAGCTCCTTGATCGCCCCGATGAACACGCCCTCGGCCCCGGTTTTCACCAACACTCGGTCGCCAAGGGCCGTCATCGCCCGGGTGCAGAAGCGGCCCGTGCCAGCGATCATGAAGGGTTCGGCGGCGGCGGCGAGCCTCAGTCGCTCGGCCGCGCGCGCGCGTGTCGCCGTCAGGCCGACACCCGTCACGAACCGGGCAAACCCATGAGCAAGGGCACGCGGCGCCACGGCGAAAGTGGGGATCGAGCAGCCATCGGTACCGCAGATATCCGTGGCGTGCGGTGTGCCCGTCATTGACGCCCCGGCCGCGATCACCTCTCGCATCACCGGATGATCCGCTTGTTCATACCCCTTGGGATCGGTACCGGCGACCACACAAGTACAGAGAAATCCCGTGTGCTTGCCAGAACAGTTGTTATGGATGCGCCCTGGCTTTTCCCCACGCCGATGCAACTCGCCCTGATCGTCATGCCGTCCCGGCCAGTGCGGACCGCAGGCGAGACAGGTCTCGTCGAGACCGGCAGCGGCGAGCATTGCCCGGGCCGTTTCCACGTGCCGGGCCTCGGCGTTGTGGGACGCCATGGAAAGAGCCAGCTCCGCGTCGCCGAAGCCGAAGCGGTCGGCAGCCCCGCTCTCGAGGAATGGCAGCGCTTGAAACGGCTTCACGGCCGAGCGCGGGAAGCTCGGTCGTTCAATGTCGCCAACACCGAAAACCAGTCGGCCGTCGCCATCGACGATCGCCACCGATCCCCTGTGAAAGCTCTCAATGATGGAACCGCGCGTTACCTCGACCAGAACCGGATTTTCCATCGAAACTATCGTCCTTGTTTGTCGATCCAAGCGGCGAGACGGGCAATGGCCTCGTCCAGCACCTCGTCGCGTTTGGAAAAGCAGAATCGGATATACCGCTTTGGCGGCTCCGAGGCATAGAAGGCGGAAACCGGCACCGCGGCAACCCCAGCCTCGCGCGTCATCCTGAGGCACGCCTCGGCATCATCGTCCATACCGAGCGGTCCGGTATCGGTCACGACGAAAAACGTGCCGGCCGACGGCAACACGGAAAATCCCAGCATCGAGAGCCCCTTCGAGAGACGGTCTCGCTTGGCTTGCAAGCCGTATACGAAGCCCTCGAAGTAGTCGTCTCCAAACGACAATCCATGCGCGACTGCCGTTTGAAGCGCAGGCGGCGTCGTGAAGGTGACGAACTGGTGTGCCTTTGCAATCGGCTCCATCAGCGCCGGAGCGGCGGTCACATAGCCCACCTTCCAGCCGGTCAACGAGAAGGTCTTGCCGGCCGAACCGATGCGAACGACGCGATCGCGCATGCCGGGAATCTGTATCGGCGAGATATGCCGTTTGCCATCGAACACCAGATGCTCGTAGACCTCGTCGGCGATCACCACCGCGTCATGCTTCTGGCAGAGACCGGCGATCAGCTCCAGCTCGTCCCGCGAGAACACCTTGCCTGCCGGGTTCATCGGCGTGTTGATCAGGATTGCCTTGGTGCGATCCGAGAAGGCGGCGGCAAGCGCTTGCGGGTCGAGCTCCCAGTTCGGCGGGGCGATGCGCACCGGCTTGGCAACACCGCCAGCCTGCCGAACGATCGGCAGGTAGCTGTCGTAGAGCGGCTCGATCAGCACCACCTCGTCTCCGGGACGAACGAGACCGAGAATCGCATCGGCGAGCGCCTCGGTGGCGCCGGACGTCACCATCACCTCGGTCTGCCAATCGACGTCGAGACCGTAGAAGCGCTTGTTGATTGCCGCGACTGCCTGCCTCAAGGCTGGAAGCCCCATCATTGGCGGGTACTGGTTGGGTCCGGCAAGAAAAGCCTCGGCCGCGACGCGGCGTACATCCTCAGGACCATCGATATCGGGGAAGCCCTGGCCGAGGTTGATGGCGCCCGTCTCGCGAGCGAGACCCGACATCACCTCGAAGATGGTGGTGGGAAGGCCGGTGAAGATCGGATTGGTCGGTTTCATCGTCAATATCGATACCAGTAAACCCGCCGACCCTAGTGGACGGTCATCGCCCCCACAAGCCGTTTGCCATCGCCGCCTGTTCGCTCGGCGCATGGCTCTCCCTCGCGGATAGAGGTGTTTGCCTATGGCGCCTTCGCAGCCATCCGGCTAAGCTCGACATATCTCACGGGGTGCCCCTTCCGGGGCTGAGAGGAGTTTTCCAACCCGACGAACCTGATCCGGGTCATGCCGGCGGAGGGATAGAGCCATGCAGACAGTCGCCTGACGCGTTCCGCCGCCCGCAATTCCAACGACGGCCGAACGACCATGATTCTCGACGAACGCACCTACACCATCGCGCCGGCACATGTCGGCACCTATCTCGACCTCTATGTCCGCGAGGGCATGGCGATCCAGACCGGCCATCTCGGCACGCTGATCGGCTGGTTCACCCAGGATGTCGGCACGGTCAACGACGTCGTCCACATCTGGCAGTACGACGACCTCGCTGACCGCGAGCGACGCCGCGCCAGCATGGAAAGCGATCCCGCCTGGCAGGCCTTCCGCGCCAAGGCGGCGCCCTACGTCCAGACGATGAAAAGCCGCATCCTGAAACCGACCTGGTTCTCTCCGCTCGGCGGCGCGGTGCCGAGGCGATGACGAGCATCGTCACGCGGCTTTACACGGGCATCGACCGGGCGCTAGCCGGCGTGCTGGCATCCGTGCTCGCGGCGCTGCTCGTTCTGGTCTTCGGCGCCACACTGTTGCGCTACATCTTCGCGACCAGTTTCGTCGCCACAGAGGACCTCGGAATCCTCCTGCATACCGTTTTGGTGTTCCTCGGCCTGCCGCTCTGCGCCAACGGGCCGCTGGCCATGCGCATCGACGTGGTGACCCGGCACCTCGGTCGCCGTGGACGCGTGTTCGCTGACGCCATCTCCGATGCCATCACGCTAGCCGGTGCGCTGGTCTTGATGTTCGGCGCTGCCAAGGTGGCCGCGCTGATCGGCGGCACATCCCCCACACTCGGCATTCCCGAGAGCTGGCGCTTCTGGCCGGTGGTGATCGGCGGGGCGCTGGCGGCTGGGCAAGTGGTCCTTGGCTGCCTGTCCAAGGGACGGACGCGGCTGTTCGTCCTTGCCGTCATCGCCGGCGGCACAATCCTCGCCGGCCTGCCGCACCTTCCGGTACTGGTGGCAACCGACTTGCCCAGCCTTGTCGCCTGCGTCGTCGTGTGTATCGCCCTTTTGGCCGGCGCGCCCTTCGTTCATTCGCTGATCGTCGGACTTGCCGTTTCCGTACCCTTCGGCGCCCGTCTGCCGGAAGCCGCCATCGTGCAGCAGACCGTGTCGGGGATGGGCAAGTTCCTGCTGCTCGCCATCCCGTTCTTTCTCCTTGCGGGGATGCTGATGAATGTTGGTGGTCTGGCCCACCGTCTCGTGCGGTTTGCCTCGACACTGGTCGGACACAGGCGCGGCGGCATGGCACAGGCAACGCTCGTCACCAACCTCATCTTCTCCGGCGTCTCCGGTTCGTCGATCGCCGACGCGGCCTTCGGCGGCAAGGTGCTGACCCCGGCGCTGATCGCCGACGGCGTCAGGCCCGAAAAGGCGGCAGCCATCGTTGCCGCGACCGCCGTATTGCCGAACATCGTCCCGCCTTCGATCGCCTTTCTGCTGCTGGCCTCGGTCACGAACCTGTCGGTCGGCGCCCTGTTCGAGGGAGGACTTGTTGCCGGCCTCATCCTCGCGGCGGCCATGGCGGTGATGCTGCACATTTCGGCGGATTCACCGGCCCGTCCCTCCGCCAACCGGCGTGAGCGCTTCATCGCGTTCGGTGCGGCGGCACCGGTGTTCGGCCTGGCGCTCGTTGTCTTCTTTGGCATCCGCCTGGGGCTCGCCACCCCAACGGAAGCGGCGGCCATTGCCTCGGTCTATGCTCTAGCAGCCGCGCTGACCGGGTCGGCCGGCCGTGGCGTCGCTCTCGCGGCCTTCTTGCAGGCCGGCCGCGAGACCGCCGCCATCGGCCTGCTGGTCGCCTCGTCGGCGCCGCTGGTGTTTCTGCTGGCCATCGATGGTCTTCCGCAGGCCCTGGCAGGCCGGGTGACCAGCTTCGGCGGCAATCCGCTTGCCGTCATGTTCATCGCCAACGTGATCCTGATCGCCGTCGGTGGTCCGCTCGACGTCGGCCCCGGTATCCTTCTGTTTGCGCCGCTCCTGTTGCCATCCGCCGTGGCCGCCGGCATCGACCCGGTGGCCTTCGGCGTCATTCTCACCGTCAACCTGATGATCGGCGGCGTCACGCCGCCCGTCGGCGTGCTGGTCTTCGTTGCCGCTGGCACTACCGGCCTTTCCGCCAGCCGCGTGTTCCGCGCCGTGTTTCCGCTCACCCTCACCCTCATCGCCGCCACCTCGGCGATGGCGATCGTCGTCGCCCTCTGGGCGCTCCCTTGATCTCAACTTTGGAGAAAACCCTTGCCCGTTCTCACGCGTCGCGCCTTTGCCGCCGGCCTTACCGCCCTTGCCCTCCCCGCCATCATTCGACCGGCAAAAGCCGCACCAAGGGCGCTCACGGTTGCCTCGCTGCTTGGCGACGATAAACCCGAAACCAAGATCTGGCTCAAGGTGCGGGATCTCGTGGAAGCAAAGCTCCCGGGCCGCTTCGATTTCCGCATCGTCGGCAATGCGGCTCTGGGCGGCGAAAAAGAAGTCGCCGAGGGCGTCCGCCTCGGGTCCATCCAAGCCAGCCTGTCCACCCTGTCGGCGCTGTCGACCTGGGTGCCGGAAACACAGCTCTTCGATCTACCCTTCGTCTTTCGCGACCGAGATCATGTCCGCCGCGCCACCAGGGGGCCGGTCGGCGAGGAGTTCAAGGCAAAGCTGACCGACCAGGGCTTTGTCACCCTGGGCTTCATCAACTATGGCGCCCGTCACCTGCTCGCCAAGGAGGCGGTGACCACGCCGGAAGGCGTGTCCGGAAAACGCATCCGCGTCATCCAAAGCCCGCTGCACGTCGAACTCTGGAAGGCCTATGGCGCACAGCCGACGCCGATCCCGATCACGGAAACCTACAACGCCCTGAAAACCGGCGTCGTCGACATGATGGACCTCACCAAGTCCGCCTACGCCGGCTTCCGCCTCTATGAGGTGGTGCCCTACCTCATAGAGACAGCCCATATCTGGGCGACTGGCGCGGTCTACCTGTCGGCTGGCTTCTGGAACAGCCTCGCCGACGACGAGAAAGCGGTGTTTGCGTCGGCGATCTCCGAGGGCGCGACCTATTTCGACGAGTTGATGCAGGCCGACGAGATCACCTCGATGGAAGCAGCCCTGGCCGCTGGCGGGCGGGTGATCGCGCCGGAAAATCGCGAGGATTGGGCAAAGGGCGCCGAAGGCGTCTGGACGACCCTGGCACCCAAGGTTGGCGGCATGGAGAGGATCAAGGCCCTCGCGGCTCTGTAGCCCCAACGGAAAAGCCGGCGCGCCTCACGGCGGCCGGCGCGAGGCCGTCAATCCTCGATGGCAAACAGCATTCGTTGGAAATCGAGCACGACGCGACGGCCTTGCGACAGCAGATCCTGCCCAAGCAGTCCGTCCATCGGGCCCTTGACCAGGTTGGTGATCCTGACGTCGTGGATCGTCAGGGCACGGTCGCCGACATGGACGACAAGCCTGTCGAGCGCTCTCGCTGTGTGATCGGTAACGACGCCACCAACCCCCCCGGAGGTCGTTGGCTTGGCCACCGCCCGCGCGGCCAGTCCGGGGTTGCGGTCAAGTGCGCTCTCATACAGCATGGTTTTCGAGGCGCCGCTGTCGAGCATGAGCCGAAGCGGTCTGTCACCGCCATCGACATCGAGCAGCAGTTTCGGCTGTGCACCGGACATTATCAGGTTTGGCGTGACATCCGCCCCCGGTCGCTCACCGTAGTCCAGGTGCTCCTCGTCCTCTGCGCGCACGAACTCCAGACGATCGAGCGCCCGCATCACCGGCAGGCCGATGATGGCGTCAATGCGGTAGCCATCGGGAAAGCGAAGGCTCTCATCTGGCACCACCATGAACACGGCGTCGCGCAAAACCGTGTCGCCAAACTCGATCCGGTCGGCAACGGCAAGACGCGTTTCGACTGAGGCCCCCGTGCTGCTGCCGGTTCGCGCCGTTGAGGCAACTGCCGAGAGCCCCAGGCGATCCGCCGTTGATTGCGGAACCACAGAGAAAACGGCGCCTGTATCGAGAACGCAGGCCTGCTCCCGACCGTTGATCAGCATCGTCACAACCGTCATGCCTGCCCTGTCACGCGTGATCGCCAGAGTGCCCGGAGCATGACGTTCGCGCCGCATTGACGGCATGTCGCGCAAGGCCGCGACGAAAACCAGTGTACGCTGTTCGTTTTCACTGAGTGGCTCTTCCCTGAGTTCCCGCATCGCCTTGAGCGCAGCCTCGGCTTCGGCAAAACGGCTCTGGCGCACAAAAAGCCCGGCAAGGCCACCCTCGGCCGCCGCCTTGAGTCCATTCTCCGCCGACGAGACACCAAGAGCGCGGAAGGCCGCTTCGGCCTCTGCGTCATGGTGGTAGAGGCTGAGCACGGTCGCTGCCGCAAGCTCTCTCTCGGCTTTCGTCTGTGCGGTCCGGCTCAGTGACTGAAGAAGAACAACGTCGTCGGCATCAATCGCCTCAAGCAGCTCCGAAGCCCTAGCCGGCAGGGTCGCCATCATCAGCATGGTCATCACCACGCCTACAAGGCGGACGAAACGAGAGCAGGTCATGAAGCACCTTTATCCTCGCCCCCGCCCCGGCGAAGCGCATCTCCGGGGCAAGAGATGACTAAAGCCACTGCGTTCGAACCATAGTCCGTCTCGTCTGGCTCCGGCAAAGTCAAACTGAAAAATCGATTCAAATCTTGGTGATGTAAGCGACGCCCCCGGGGCGCGAGGCGGGTGCGGTCAACACACCCCACAGCTCCCACCCTCGCCCAAAGAAAGAGGCGGTCGGACAAGAATCCGGCCGCCTCAGCACGTCTAGGACCTGTTCATCGGTCTCACACCAACCGGCTCTGCTCCACCGCAGCTTCGATGAAGCTTGCAAACAGCGGATGCGGCTCGAATGGCCGGCTCTTCAGCTCGGGGTGGTACTGAACGCCGATGAACCAGGGGTGGCCGGGAATCTCCACCGTCTCCGGCAACACGCCATCCGGAGACATGCCGGCAAACGACAGGCCACAGGCCTCGAGCCGGTCGCGATAGTCGATGTTGACCTCGTAGCGGTGGCGATGCCGCTCGTGGATGATCTCCGAGCCATAGATCTCGGCTATCTTGGACCCCTTGGCGAGATGCGCTTCGTAGGAGCCAAGACGCAGGGTGCCGCCCATGTCGCCACCGGCCCTGCGCTTCTCGAGAGCGTTGCCCTTCAGCCACTCGGTCATCAGGCCGACCACCGGCTCGTCGGTGGGCCCAAACTCCGACGAAGACGCTCCGCTCACGCCGGCGAGCGCCCGCGCCGCTTCGATCACAGCCATCTGCATGCCAAAGCAAATGCCGAAATACGGCACGTTGTGCTGGCGCGCAAAGCGGGCCGCAAGGATCTTTCCCTCGGACCCACGCTCGCCGAAGCCGCCCGGCACCAGAATGCCGTGCACATGGTCGAGATAGGGGGTTGGATCCTCCTTCTCGAACACCTCGCTCTCGATCCACTCGATCCTGACGCGCACATTGTTGGCGATGCCGCCATGCACCAGCGCCTCGATCAGCGACTTGTAGGCATCCTTCAGCACCGTGTACTTGCCGACGACGGCGATGTTCACCTCGCCCTCGGGGTTCTTGATGCGGTTGACGATACCTTCCCAGCGCTCAAGCTTGGGGGCCGGCGCCGCCTCGATGCCGAAGGCCGCCAGCACCTCGTCGTCGAAACCTTCCTTGTGGTAGGCGAGCGGCACTTCGTAGATCGTGCCGACATCGAGCCCCGGAATGACCGCCGACTGGCGGACGTTGCAGAACAACGACAGCTTCTTGCGCTCGCCTTCGGGAATGGGTCGGTCACAACGGACGAGCAGGATGTCCGGCTGGATGCCAATGGAGCGCAGCTCCTTGACCGAGTGCTGGGTCGGCTTGGTCTTGAGTTCGCCCGCCGAGGGAATGTAGGGCATCAGCGTCAAATGGATATAGACGCAGTGCCGGCGCGGCAGCTCGTTGCCGAGCTGACGGATCGCCTCCAAGAACGGCATTGCCTCGATATCGCCGACCGTTCCACCGATCTCGCACAGCACGAAGTCATAGTTCTCGTTGCCGTCGAGGATGAACGCCTTGATGGCGTCGGTGACATGCGGAATCACCTGCACCGTGCCACCGAGATAATCGCCATGTCGCTCGCGGGCGATGATCTCCTGATAGATGCGACCGGTGGTGATGTTGTCCTGCTTGTTGGCCGGGCGCCCCGTGAAGCGCTCATAGTGGCCAAGATCGAGGTCGGTCTCCGCGCCGTCGTCGGTCACGAAAACTTCGCCATGCTGATACGGAGACATCGTCCCCGGATCGACGTTCAGATAGGGATCGAGCTTACGGAGACGAACCTTGTAGCCACGCGCCTGCAGGAGAGACGCCAGAGCCGCAGCTGCGAGCCCCTTGCCCAAGGACGAAACCACGCCGCCAGTAATGAAAATGTACCGCGCCATGGGCCTTCAACCTATCTCTTCGCGGACCGTTTGGGGAGTGGTCCGACTGGTTTATCCAAAACAAAACGAAAAGGCCGCTCCGGAAGGAGCGTTTCCCTCCGGCCGACTTACGTTTCAAGTTGCTGTTTCATCTCATGAAAACGGCCGCGGAATTCCGCGACCGTGTTTGTCCGTTTTCTGCCGTTCGGGGCGCCTCAGGGCGTTGTCCCGGGGGTGGCTGGAGCCGAATCAGTTGCCGGAGCGGCCGGAGTTTCCACTGCGGGAGCCGCCGGAGCTTCGGTCGCGGGAGCAACTGGGGCCTCTGCGGCGGGAGCTTCGGTCACAGGAGCTGCTGGCGCCTCGGCAGCGGGAGCCGCGGGGACATCCACGACGGGCGCAACCGGGGTATTGCCCGGCTGGGCGGCCGGCTTGCTGATCTGGTTGAGCTGGTCGAGAACGCCACCCTTGCCGCTGCCGATCGGCTGATCGGCGGCCGGCGCGGAAGGAGCCGTTTGCACGCGGTCGAGGATAGATTCCTGCGACCCGGTGAAGCGCGGCAGAATCGACAGCGCGAGCGACGTCAGAAAGAACACTGCCGCAAGGATGGCGGTGGTTCGGGTCAGCACGTTGGCGGTACCGCGGCTGGTCATGAAGCCGCCGCCGCCACCAATGCCGAGCGCGCCGCCTTCGGAACGCTGCAGGAGCACGACGCCCACGAGGGCTGCGACCACCATCAGGTGGATGACGAGAAGAACGGTTTGCATGTAACCCCAAAACTCTTGTCGGGCATCCCGGCCGGGGACGCGCCAAAGGGCACACCGACCGCACATGCGGCCCGAGTCCGCGGCGTTGTACACGAAGGTTGCCGGCCTTTCCACCTTTCTATGGCGTTTATTTTGGAAAGCCGACAACCTATCACAAGCCCTTGCCGTCTGGAAAAGGAGCCGACCATGATCCTCGCCTCATCACGCCTCTTGCTGGCTCCCTGGACGGAGCGAGACCTTGCGCCCTTTGCCGCCCTCAACGCCGACCCGGACGTGATGCGCTACTTCCCGAAAACGATGACGGAAGAGGAAAGCAACGCGCTTGTCGACCGCCTGCGCGGCATGTGGGCGGACCACGGCTACGGTTTCTCAGCGGTGCGGCGACGCGAGGACGACGCGTTCATTGGCATGGTCGGCATTCAGAAGGTGCTGAACCCTGCCTATCCCTTCGCGCCTGCTGTCGAGGTCGGCTGGCGGCTTGCCAAGGCGTTCTGGCGCCACGGATATGCCAGCGAAGCCGCGCGGGCCGCCCTGGCCCATGGCTTCGATGTTCTTGGCCTCGACGAGATCGTCGCCTTCACGGCTGTTCCCAATCTTCCATCGCAAGCGGTGATGAAGAGCCTTGGGATGACGCGGAATCCGACTGACGACTTCCTGCATCCGTTGCTTGCAGAAGACCATCCCTTGAGGCCGCATGTGCTGTACCGTCTGAAGCGAGACGATTTTCAGCGCTGACTGTCAATCCAGAAGAAGCAGAGCAGCCGCGTCGAAGTCGGCACGGCGGAAGTCGCGGCGCTGCCTGGCCTCGCTGTCGACTCCCCAGAGTTCGGCGTTCCAGTCCTCGTCGATATGGGCGGCAAGCCAGACATCGTCGGGTAGGAGACGCCGTTCCAAAAGCGCCAGGGCCAGAAACACAGAGCCGGTCACTGTGGTGACCAGCTCAATGGCAGCGAGACGGATGGGATCATCAGGCAGGGCGGAACGAATGGCCGCAACAAGCTTGGGCGGCTGGGCGATCGCCATCACGCCGATGGTCGCGACCGGTCGAACACCAAAACGCCCGTTGACCCAGTCGAGCACCGGCTCCCAGGCGAGGCGCTGACGCTCATCGAGACGCGGCGGTTCACCGGCTCGATAGCAGGTGAGATCGGAACCGGCGTAGGCGGCAATCGCATCCTTCACCGCTTCGATTTCGCTCGAAACGCCATCAATCGCCGAGTTGACGAGGCGTGTCAGCGGCATGGTCATCGGGTCGACGAACTCGCCCTGCCCTGACCACTCGGCTTCAAGGGCACAGGCGGCGCGCAACGACGCCACGGAAAGCTCATGACGCGCCGGCGTTCGTACCGGCTTGCCGTCAAGCAGCACTCTGTGAAGCCCACCCACCGGTTCGACCGAAACCACCTTGTAGAAGCGCTTTGGCAGCACGCGCTGCACGTTGGCGCGCGCACGCTCCGTTGCCAGCACCGGATCAAAGGAGGCGGCGAGTTCTTCGAAGAGATCGGCCATGGATCTACTCCTTCGCGCCGAGGAGCCCCATTGCCAGCGAAGGCACCTCGGCAAAGTCGTCGGCGAGTTCCTGCGCGCCGGCCTGCGAGAGCTCATCGCGGATGTTATAGCCCCAGGTAACTCCGAGCGCGAAGGCACCGGCCGCGCGGGCCATCAGCATGTCGTAGCCCGTGTCGCCCACGACGACGGTCTGGGAGGCATCCCCGCCGAGCGCCGACATGGCATCAACCACCATGAACGGATGCGGCTTCGACGGACCATCGTCGGCGGTGCGCAGGACGGAGAACAAGTTCGTGAGTCCATGCGTTTCCAGGATGGCATCAAGGCCGCGCCGGGACTTGCCGGTCACGATGCCGAGCAGCACGTCTTCCCGGCCCGACAACGTCCTCAAGGCATCGAGCGCGCCAGGATAAAGCGGCGCGGTTTCGGCGAGACGGAACTGCATCGCCTGGTAGGTATCGCGATAGGCTTCGGCAACGAGGGCGACGCGGGCCACATCCAGACTGGGGTCAAGCCGACCGACCGCCTCCGGCAGGGAGAGGCCGATAATGGACAGCACGCCAGCGCGGTCGGGCGGCGCATGACCCAGCTTGGTGAAAGCCTCGGTCATGGTGGCCACGATCATCTGCTGGCTGTCCACCAGCGTACCGTCGCAATCGAACAGGACGAGTTTGGGCGTCATCGGTCAGTTATCCGCCAGCTCACGCCCGTGCGCCGCCGCCGGCGGTCTTCAGCCAGGCCTCGCCACAGGCTTTGGCCAGCTCACGAACGCGCAGGATGTAGCTCTGCCGCTCCTGCACCGAAATAACGCCGCGAGCGTCGAGAAGGTTGAAGCGATGACTGGCCTTGATGCACTGGTCGTAAGCCGGCAACACGCACTTGTGGAGCTCGCCTGCGTCCGCCGCGCCCTTCTCAAGCAACGCCTTGCACTCGGCCTCGGCGTCCTTGAAGTGCTGCATCAGCATGTCGGTGTCGGCATATTCGAAGTTATGGCGGGAGTACTCTTCCTCAGCCTGGTGGAAGACGTCGCCATAAGTGACCTTGTCCGCACCTTCCTGACCGTTGAAGTTGAGCTCGTAGCCGTTGTCGACGCCCTGCAGATACATGGCGAGACGCTCGAGGCCATAGGTCAACTCACCCGACACCGGCGAGCATTCGATGCCCGCCACCTGCTGGAAATAGGTGAACTGGCTGACCTCCATGCCGTCGCACCAGCACTCCCAGCCAAGCCCCCATGCACCGAGTGTCGGGCTCTCCCAGTCGTCCTCGACGAAACGGACGTCGTGCAGCTTGAGGTCGATACCGATGGCCTGAAGACTCTCGAGATAGAGCTCCTGCAGGTTTTCGGGCGACGGCTTCAGGATCACCTGGAACTGGTAGTAATGCTGAAAGCGATTTGGATTCTCGCCGTAGCGTCCATCCTTGGGACGTCGTGACGGCTGAACGTAGGCGGCCTTCCAGGGCTTAGGGCCCAGAGAGCGCAGCGTGGTCGCCGGATGAAAGGTGCCAGCGCCGACTTCCATGTCGTATGGCTGCAGGATGACGCAACCCTTGTCGGCCCAGAAGCGCTGCAGGGTCAGGATCAGCCCCTGAAAGGAACGGCGGGGATCGTTGACTTGGGCGGTTTGGGTCATCGGGAGCTACCTGAAAGCGGCTGGAACCTCGGCGGAAGCCGGGCGGGATCGGGGGCGAAATTAGGTGCCCCCCCTCGCCCCGTCAACCGCAAAAAGCCGCGCGGACTCGCGCCCGGAAAAGCGGTCGTCAACGTTCAAGATACAAACCGTCACCGGCGTTCGAACGTCGCCAAAGGAAGAAACGATGACCTTCGCGCCAATCCACCTCGCAATGGTTCTTGCAGCACTGGCCATCGCTTCGCCAACGCTCGCAGCCGAAAAACGCCACCAGTTCATCGAACCGATACAGCCAGACCGCAGAAAGCAGGAGACCATGGACAGCCCGCAAGCGAGCGACAAGCTTTGCTACTGCCGAACGATCCACGAGAGAAACTCGGCGGGACGGCTGACGTGGAAGGTCGTCTGTTCGGAAAGGAAGCCGGAGCACGGCAGCAGAAAGGTTCTCACCCGCGGCGACTGCGGCGTCATCCGCAACCTGTCTCCATAGCGACGCAATACGAAAAAGGCCGAAGCAATGCGCCTCGGCCTTCTGGGACTAGGGCGGAACAACCGCCTGAACGGATCGATGACGCCTAGCGGCGATCGCGGTAGACGCCCGTTGCCGGGTCGCGCTCCATGCGAATCTCGACGCGGACGGGCTTGGCGTTGGCCTCGTGGAGAATCTCGCCCACACGCGTCATCTCGCGCTTCAGCACCTGAACGACGACATAGACGCCGGCTCCGATGAGAGCAAATCCAACCAAATGGGACATGGGCCTGTCTCCTTTGCTGACGAAACCATGAGACCACCGTCTCTGTTTCCTGGCAAGCGCAAATTCCTGTGAAAGGTTCACAAACCGTAGCGCGAGAATAGATAGCGCCGCTCTATCGCCGCGAGAGCATTGTCAAAATCGACGAGACCAACGGCTTCGCTGTTTGCGGCGCCGAACAGACGCCGCCGCAGGAAGCCACTTCGACCCGGCTCGAACAGGGGGGTATGGACCTTGTCGCCATAGCGGGAGGCAAGATCGTCGTGAGCTGTACCGATGCGATCGGCAAGGCCGAGCGACACCGATCGCTCGCCGGCCCAAAAAAGCCCGGAGAACATATCCTCACTCTCCGACAACCGAGCGCCTCGGCGCTCTTTCACCAACTCGATGAAGAAGGCGTGGATGTCGCGTTGCAGCGTCTTGAGATGCTCGACATCCTCGCCATTCTCGGGCTGGAAGGGGTCGAGCGTCACCTTGCGCGTACCGGCCGTATAGACGCGGCGATCGATGCCGAGGCGGGCAATGGCCTTGTCGAGGCCGAACGTCGCCGACACCACGCCGATCGAGCCGAGGATCGACGAACGATCTGCAACGATCTCATCGGCAGCGCAGGCCAGCATGTAGCCGCCCGATGCCGCGATATCCTCGACATAGGCGATCACCGGCAGCTTCTTTTCGGATGCAAGCTGCCGGATGCGGCGAAAAATGAGATGGGACTGGACGGGCGAGCCGCCCGGCGAGTTGATGGCGAGCGCCACAGCCTTGGCACCGCTGACGGAAAATGCCTTCTTGAGCGTGTCGTCGACGGCGGAAAGCGAAAGCGATCCTCGTCCCAGCGCGGCGGGCATGCCTATGGCTCCGGACAAACGGACGAGAGGCACGACGGGCACATCGCCACGAAACCGTCGCGGCAGCCAGGATCTGAAATCGACCAAGGGCAGCATCCTTCAAGGAAAATTCGTCGTCTTCGCATGTAGGAAGCAGGCGGGACGGAATCAAATGGCCGCGCCCGTTGGATGCAGGAAAACTGAAGGAGCCCTTCAGAAGATACGATTTGTCCCCATCAGGCATGTCACTTATATTGAGGCTGTAAGAAGAGAGACAGAAAAGAGAACGGAGAACAACGATGGACGCCATGATGTTCGCCATGCTGGGCGCCAACAAGAAGCGCAACAGCCAGAGCACCGCCGAACGCGAAATCGCCGAGGCGATCGCCAACTACGAAGAGACCCTCGGCAGCAAGGCACGCGCCCCGAAGCGCGGTTTTCTGAAGGGCTTCGGCCTCTGATAAGCCCAAACAGGCTTGCCACGTACGACGTGAGCGCCCGATCCCCCAGGGGATGCCGGGCGCTTTGTCGTATTTGGGTCTTCGACCTCTAGCGGTCACTATTTTATCACGATTTTCCGGAATGACTGCCGCAGTCCGGCCGCCAGTTGCGCGACGGTTCGTTTCGAGCCCAATCATGACCATCGAAAAAATGGCGTCCTCTTCGGCGCGGCACGGCGGCAGCGAGTTGCGGCGCATCGACTATCTGGACGGCTGGCGAGGACTGGCGATCTTTCTGGTCTTGCAGGGGCACTTCTTCGCCGTGCAGGGCTGGCACAGCGGCCGAATGGGCGTCGACGTCTTCTTCTGCCTGTCAGGCCTCTTGATGAGCCGCATCCTGTTCCAGCGGCGCGTACCACTCGCCACCTTCTACAAGCGCCGCATATCGCGCATCATGCCGGCTTTTCTGCTTTTCCTTCTGGTCGTCTTCGGCATCGCCGCGCTGATCGGAAAGCCGGCACCCGCGACGGAAATCGTACCGACCGCGCTATTTCTGCGGTCCTACCTGCCGACCGACTTTCACATGTTCCTAAGCCCCTATCCGATCGGCCACCTGTGGTCGCTGAACGTGGAGGAGCACTCCTATATTTTCCTGTCGGTCTTGACCCTTGTTCCTTTTCTGCGCGGCCGCGAAGGTGGAGCATTGATCGCCTTTGGCTTTGTCACCATCGCGATTCACCTGAGCTACTACGCCTTCCCCACCATCGCCCCACCCAAGGAATATTGGGTACGAAGCGAAGTGGCCGCCACCAACCTGTTGCTCTCGGCCGGCTATGCCCTTCTCAGGGACCGGACCGCACCTTACGTCCGCCCGTGGATGCCGGTTGCCGCCTTCGCCGCAGGGTCGGCGCTCTACGTCGGCTCCGTCTTCCCGTGGATGCTGACCATGACGGTTGCCCCTTTCTTCCTCGCGTTCACCGTGAACCACTTGGCCGAAGCCCCGCGATGGGTGAGGTCCGCGCTGTCCTGGACGCCCCTCAGGCTGCTCGGTATCGCCTCCTTTTCTATCTATCTTTGGCAACAGCCCATGTACCAATACAAAAAGTACCTGTTCGCCAGCCTGCCGGGGCACGCGTTGATCGGCATGGCTCTGTCCGTGGTGATCGGCTTCATTTCGTTTTACGCCTACGAAAATCGCATCAGGACCTGGCTCAACAGGGTGTGGTGAGGAGATGAAGGAGGAAAAGGTGAAGATCCATCAAAGCAGCAAGTTGCTGTTCATCGGCGACTCGATCACCGACTGGAGCCGCGCTCGTCCGGTCGGCGAAGCGTTGTTCGACTCCCTCGGTACCGGCTACGTCGGTCTCGTCAACGCCTTCCTCAATGCGACGCACGCGGCCCACCGCATCCGCGTCGTCAACATGGGCGTCAGCGCCAACACCGTGCGCGACCTCGAAGCGCGCTGGTCGACCGACGTCGAAGCCCTCAAGCCCGACTGGCTGTCGATCATGATCGGGGTCAACGACGTCTGGCGGCAGTTCGACGCCCGTCTACAAACAGAGAACCACGTGCTGATCGACGAGTACGAGGCAACGCTCGAGCGCCTGATCGTCCGGACCATGCCCCACCTCAAGGGCCTGGTGCTGATGGCACCCTACTTCGTCGAGTTCAACCGCGCCGATCCCATGCGCAAGATGATCGACGATTACGGTTCGGTGGTGAAAAAGCTGGCCGAAAAGCATGGCGCCGTCTTCGCCAACACGCAGGCCGCCTTCGACGAGGTGATGACCGAGATTCACCCGATGGGCATAGCCACCGATCGCGTCCACCCGACACTGACCGGCCACATGATCATCGCCCGCGCGTTCCTGAAGGCGGTGAGCTATCCGGTTTGAATGCGAAGAAAGCACAATAACGGTATGGCTTGGGGGAGTCCGCCGCATGTACCGCACGTTGACACTTGCCGCCAGCCTTCTCATGGCATCTGAGGTCCACAGTGCCCCGGAAGCCTATGTTGTCGATTTCCCACCCCCGGCAGCCACCCCCATTGTAGCTGCGACATGTGACGGTCTGGATCTGCCCTGCAGGCCCGATTGGGTGACTTTCGTTACGAAAGACTTTCGGCCATTCAAACTTGCGCAGAGCATTTTTCGCTTTCCGAAAGCACCGGCCCATCGCGGCAACATGTTTGCTTTTGTCGAAGTCCCTTATATTGAACATGGCGAAGAGGACTACGATCGGCTTCAGCAGATGGTAGGCCAAACCGGTCATTCGGCGGAACGACTGTGGGTACATCGGGGGCTAGGGTTTTCGGGGGCAGATTTCGAGACGCAATACAGAGTTGCCCATGCAGTTCTTCCCTCAAAAAAGGCAACTGACGCAATTGGTCTGTGTGTCTTTCCAGCGCTTGGTGAGAAGACTGCCGCCCCCGATCAATGTGTCGTTTTAGCTTTCCGGAGCGGAACTAAGAAATTTCTGTTTTCATCAATTGGTTTTGAGGTTGGAGACGAAGGACCGCGTTTAGCATCACATTACGAGCAAAAATTCGCGCCCGGGATGTACTTCGACAAGGATGACTCCAGGCTAGAAATATTAAAGTCACGCCACGATCTCGAAACATTGTTCAGCGACAAAATCAGTAAATATATCAACAACTCCCACCTTTATGAAAATGGAGTAGCAGGCAAGATATTGAATAATTTCGACAATTCAGACACAAACCAAAGCGAGATAAGCTACGTTGTATTGAAGAGACGGGATCCCCCGGAAGAGCCAGGGCCGTTATACATACAAACCATCCAACTGAGATTCCAGTTTGAAAGTGGAGGAGAATGGTGGGCGGAGATGGCCGACGGCACGGAACGCGGCGGGGTTTCTTATCAGGGGAACAAGCGCGATTGGGCAGTCTCAATGAACTGGGAGACCCGGACAGCGGTTAGTCATCCCCATCAGAGTTTGAACGGTCTTCCAGTTTTCGCATTTCGCGGACCGGACGCCATCGGCTTTGACGCTACAAGTGAGATTCGCAACGCGTTCCTAGGCGTGATGCGAGATATTTGTAGTCCACTCGTGATGGACAGTGCCAGCTCACCTGAATCACTCACTAAAGGGTCTATGAGAGCTTACTGTGTGAGCGACTGACTGTGCAGCTCAAATCTAGCTCCTTCCTCGCCGCATCTCGTTCGGCGGCCGCCTATAGATCTCCCGGAACACCGCGTTGAACCGCCGTAAGCTGCCGAAGCCAGCCTGAAGCGCCACTTCGGTCATCGGAAGATCAGTCTCGGTGATCAGTCGCTTGGCGCGCTGTATCCGCGCCGTCTTCGCCACTTCGATCGGGCTGGCGCCGAGGTGGCGGCGGAAAAGGCGCGTCAAATGCCGACTGCCGATTCCGACGCGCATCGCCAGCGCCTCGACGCCATCATTCCCGTCGAGAGCGCCTTCGTCCTTTATGAGCCGAGCCGCCTTCTCGACGATCGCCAGCGTGCCCTTCCACGCCGGACAGAAGGGTGCAGTCTCCGGTCGGCAACGCAGACATGGCCGATAGCCCGCGAGTTCGGCCGCCGTCGCGCTCGGCAGGAACTCGACGTTGTGCCTGAGCGGGGGCTTCACCGGGCAGACGCAGCGGCAGTAGATACCGGTTGTCCGCACACAGACGAAGAAGGCGCCATCATAGGCGGGGTCACGGGCCGCCCAGGCGGTTTCGCAGAGGGTGATGTCGAGGCTCATGACAAGAATTGTACACCCAATCCGGCAAGTTCAACGAACCGAGTCCGATTCCGGCGAGCCGACCATTTCCCATCGGGTAATGGTTCTTTCTCTGCGACCCTGGAGGCATCCTTGACCAAAGCTCCGCAAATGGGCCTCCTCGAGTGGGGCCTTCTCCTTGTCCTTTCCCTGCTCTGGGGCGGATCGTTCTTCTTCTCGAAGGTGGCGCTCGCCGAGCTGCCGCCCTTCACCGTCGTGCTCGGCCGCGTGGCGATCGCCGCGATGGCGCTCTACGTCTACCTCAGGGCAACCGGGCGAACGATCCCCGGAAGCGGCGAAGCGTGGCGTGTCTTCTTCGGCATGGGGTTGATCAACAACCTCATCCCGTTCAGCCTGATCTTCTGGGGGCAAACGGCGATCGCCTCCGGTCTCGCGTCCATTCTCAACGCCACCACGCCGATCTTTGCCATCCTCGTTGCGCATCTGCTGACGACCGACGAGAAGATGACGCCGCAGAAGATCGCCGGTGTTCTGCTCGGGGTTCTCGGTGTCGGTGTACTGATGAGCAGCAGTGCCTTTTCTGGCGACGGTCCGCCTCTCTGGGCGCTGCTTGCCTGCCTCGGCGCCGCCCTTTCCTATGGCTTCGCCGGAACCTTCGGTCGCCGCTTTCGTCGCATGGGTATATCGCCCGCCGTCGGCGCCTTCGGGCAGACAACCGCAAGCACGGTGATGATGCTGCCGCTCGTCGTCCTCGTCGATGCGCCGTGGACCATGGCGGCACCCCATGCCGTCACCATCGGCGCACTTCTCGCCCTTGCGCTGATTTCGACCGCACTCGCTTACATCATCTACTTCCATCTCCTCTCGGTCGGCGGCGCCACCAACTCGTCGCTGGTGACACTGCTGATCCCCGTTTCGGCCATTTTGCTCGGCAGCCTGATACTCGGCGAGAGATTGTCGGCGAACCATTTCCTGGGCATGGCACTGATCGCACTCGGCCTTCTCTCGATTGACGGCCGAGTCTTCGCCATCCTCAGGCGAGCCCCTGCCATGTGAGGCGCTCATGCTCAACGAGGTCATCTACACCTACCTGCAGAGCCCCATCGGACCTTTGCTTCTGGCCGGCGACGGCGTGAGGTTGGCAAAGGTCGGCTTTCCCAACGGTAAGGGGTACGTCACGACGGATGACGTCTGGCGTCGCGACGACAGTCAGTTCGTGGAGGCGCGCGCTCAGCTCACTGCTTATTTTGGCGGCGAGTTGCGCACCTTCGAACTCGACCTAGCGCCGTCCGGCACCCCCTTCCAGCTTGCCGTGTGGCAGGCGCTCAAGGCCATTCCCTTCGGCGTCACCATCTCCTATGGCGAACTCGCCTCGCGCCTTGGCCGCCCCTCGGCAAGCCGCGCGGTCGGCGCCGCCAATGGCGCAAATCCCATTCCCATCATCGTGCCTTGTCACAGGGTGATCGGCGCGTCGGGCGCCCTTACCGGCTTCGGTGGCGGCATCGACACCAAACGCTGGCTGCTGGCGCACGAAACCGGTCGCCACACAGGAGAGATCCAGGGCAGCCTTTTTTAGGCGGCCGGATGATGCCTGGCCCACGCCTTGCTTTTCCTGTAGGGGATGGACAGGTTTAGACCGGCGTTCACAAGAATGCCGCAGACTTCCTCGACGATCGACGGGGCGGCGGTTCGCCGAGGTTTCTGGAGTTGGCATGACGGCATTCGAGTTCAGCGCGACTCCCGCTCGACGAAAGCTTTCCGGCTCAGTCGCATCGGTCATGTTGATGGCGCTGGTGATAGCGACGCTCGCACATCTCAATGCCGAAACCTTCTACTATGGCGATCTGCTGACTTTCTTCCTGCCAGCCTTGTTCGGGGCCAGCCTATTCACTGCATTCGTCGCGTTCATAGCCGGTCACCGAATCCTCGCTGCTGTGGCCGTCATCCTTGTTCTGCTCAACGGCTTTCCGCTCATCCGCCCGGTGGACAAGGCCGCCACGTCAGCCAACGGGCCTGAACTGCGCGTCGCCACGAGCAACGTGCTTGGAAATCGCAGCAACTATGGTGACCTGCTCGCCTGGAGCACGAACTCGGGCATCGACATTCTCGGCCAGCAGGAGGTGAGCGGCTACGCCCTGCGGCGCTTCGAGGCCCTGCGCGCCCACTTTCCCTCAACTCCGCCGGCCGACCTCCTCGGTCGTCATCCGGAAGTGATGGCCTGGACCGGCTGGCACATCCTCAAGGCCGAGCACGTCAAGAACGTTCCCATCCTGCCGGTGTTCGGCTGGGGGGGCGCCCCGCTCAGGTTGGAGCTGACGCCGCCCGGCGCTCACGACACCAAGCGACCAGCCCTCGTCGTCTATGTTCTGCACCCCACGACGCCGCGCAGCTACGATCAATGGGTCAACCGAAACGCCTACCTCGAGGTCGTCGCCAAGGCGATCGCCGCCGAGCCCCCGGGAACCCCGATCGTCGCCATGGGCGACTTCAACACGCCAACCTGGTCGCCGTTCTTTCAGTCGTTCCTGAAGACTTCGGGCCTTGCGGACGCGTCGGGCACCAACTGGCCGTCCACCACCCGGTTTTCAAGACGGTTCGCCAAACTCGTCCACTTCGGCTCGCCTGTCGATCACATCCTGGTATCGCGCGACATCGAGGTGAAGCGCTTCGAGGTCGGCCCCGATATCGGCTCCGATCACTTTCCGGTCCTCGCCGATCTGCGACTGCCCTGAGCTACCACCAGACGACCGGCAGGCTTGCGCCCCGAAGAACGCTCTCGACGTCAGGGCGGAAACCGCCGTCCGGCGCGTGCAGCACCAGCCCCGGCAGAATGCGAAGCGGCGCCCGCCCCTGCAGCCGCCCCCGCAGGATCAACCGATGCGCTGGTTCTCCGGCATGCGCGTGGATCGGCAGCAGTGCGAGGGAGCCGAAGCGGCTGCCGATTGCAGAAAGCAGCCGTTGCAGTTCGTCGGCCCGAAAGATCACCGTCAGCGTTCCCGATGGTTTCAGGACCGCCGCGGCGGCCCGTATCCAGCCATCGATGGCCTCGGCCTCCAGCACATGCGCCCGCGCCCGCGAAGGTGCGGGGGATGATCGACCGCGATCGGCGATATGGAATGGCGGGTTCATGATGAGATGGTCCGCCATGTCATCGATAAGCCCAGCCGCGCGCCTCTCGGCGGCAAGTGCAAGCACGTCGGCGACGATGACTCGGACACGATCGGCCATGCCCGCATTCAGCGCTGCATTGCCCTCGGCAAGACGCGCCAGCTCCTCGTCGATTTCTACCAGGGTGACGCTCGTCTCCGGCAACCTCCGCGCCACGGCCAAGCCGGCCACGCCGACGCCGGCGCCCAAATCCACGACATGGCCGGACGTTCTCTCGGGCAGGGCAGCGGCGAGCAGCACGGCGTCGAGACCGGCCCGATGCGCACCAGACACGGGCTGATCGATCATAAGCTGGTTGCCGAGAAAACCGTCGCGACTGACCCCGCCGGAAAGGTTCATGCCTACCGCCCCGCCTTCGGCGCCGGGCGCAGCTCGTGACCGAGACCGGCGTCGGCGACGAGGCGCCTGGCGCGATCCACCTCGTCCGTGTCGACCAGGATTCGGCGAGGGAACGCGCCGACCATCCCTTCGAGCGAACTCATCGCCTGATCGGCGACAAAGTAGTCGATGTCGGCCTCCTTCAGCAAAGCCTCTACGAAGGAGATGATCACCAGATCGTTGGTTCGGATCAATTCTTCCATGAAACCTCCGGAAATGCCGGTGGCCTTCCCCGACAGGATTGGACATTATCCGCTTGGCGGCCTAATGGTCACCCAATTAATCTTTCCTGCGCGGGCGCTGACTCGAGGCGGGAAGCGCTGTGGAAACAACTGGCGGCAAGCCGGACGGACGGTTTTGGGAGTGAGGTTTGAGTTCGGTGGCATCTCAGCACAGCAACGCTCCGGCGGCACCGCGCGAGAAGTCGATCGCGCCCCTGATGCAACTCGTCGACGCCGACATGCAGCGGGTCAACCAGATGATTCTCGACATGGCCGCCGCCAACGCCGAGATGATCCCGGAAATCGCCCGCCACCTGATCGATTCCGGCGGCAAACGGCTAAGGCCGATGCTGACGCTCGCAGCCGCGCTGGCTTGCGGCTATAGGGGTGATGGACACGTCAAGCTGGCGGCCACCGTCGAGTTCATGCACACCGCGACGCTTCTCCACGACGACGTGGTGGACGAAAGCGAGCTCCGGCGCGGCAAACCCTCGGCTCGCATGGTCTGGGGCAATCAGGCAAGCGTTCTGGTCGGCGACTATCTGCTCGGCCAAGCCTTCCGAACCATGGTCGAGGTCGGCTCGCTCGATGCGCTGGCCGTGCTGTCGCGAGCCGCCGCCGTGATTGCCGAGGGCGAGGTGCTGCAACTCGTTGCAGCCAAGCATCTGTCGACCAGCGAAGACCAGTATCTCCAGGTGATCAACGCCAAGACGGCGGCCTTGTTCTCGGCAGCGACCGAGGTCGGCCCGATCATCGCCGGCAGCAGCGCCGAAGTGCGCGCCGGACTTGCCGAATACGGCACCCAACTCGGGCTCGCCTTCCAGCTCGTCGACGACGCGCTCGACTATGGCGGCTCGTCGATGACGCTCGGCAAGAAGGTCGGCGACGACTTCCGCGAGGGCAAGGTGACGCTGCCGATCCTGATCGCCGCCGCCCGTGGAGGCGATGCTGACCGCGATTTCTGGCAGCGGACCATTGAGCGCGGCGAGATCGAGGACGCCGATCTGGACCATGCCATCGAGCTGCTGGGAAAGCATCAGGCCATCGCCGCCACCGTCGAACGTGCTCGCGCCTATGGCGACAAGGCGATTGCCGCGCTCGATGTACTCGAGGAAAGCCCCTACCGGGCGGCGCTGGAAGACGTCGTATATTTCTGCGTCAGTCGGGTCAGCTAACTCCTGAGATATGAAATTAGAAAGTCCGGATAAGATATTGTCCGAACTTTCTTTTATCAAATCAGTCTTTATTGGCGACCCCCGCCTCGGCAAAGGTCGCCATGCCCCCGTGTACGTCGGCGGCCGCACGAATGATCGAGCCCGCAATGGCCGCGCCAGTGCCTTCGCCCAGGCGGAACCCCAGGTCGACGATCGGCGCCTTGCCGAGCCGGGCAATGACGTCACGGTGGGCGCCTTCCACCGATGCATGGGCAATCTGCACATGGTCGATCGAGTGCGGGTCAACGGCATGCAGCACGGCTGCCGCCGCGGTGACGACATAACCGTCAACGACCACCGGGATGTTCTGATGACGGGCCGCAATGATGGCGCCGACCATCGCGGCGATCTCGCGGCCGCCAACGCGGCGCAGGACCTCGAGCCCGTCGCGCTCGCCCTTGCCGAGACGGTCGACGGCGGCGGCGACAGCATCGCGCTTGCGCGTCAGTCCCGCGTCGTCGACGCCGGTGCCGCGACCGATCCAGTCGGACGCCATGCCACCGTAGAGCGCGTGATAGATGGCGGCGGCCACCGTGGTGTTGCCGATGCCCATCTCTCCGAGCATCAACAAGTCAGTGCCACCAGCCACCGATTCCATGCCAAAGGCCATGGTGGCGGCGCAGCCGGCCTCGTCGAACGCGTCCTGCTCGGTGATGTCGGGGGTCGGCACTTCCAGCGCCAGCTCGAACACCTTCAGCCCGTAGTTATAGCTCTTGCACAGCTGGTTGATGGCGGCGCCGCCAGCCGTGAAGTTGGCGACCATCTGGAAGTTCACCTCCACAGGGAACGCCGATACTCCCTTCGCCGCAACGCCGTGGCTCGCGGCGAAGATCGACACCATCGGATGGCGCACCGCCGGTCGTTCCACTCGCTGCCAGGCGGCCAGCCACTCGGCGAGTTCCTCAAGCCGGCCCAGGGAACCAAGCGGCTTGGTGAGTTGGGCATTGCGGGCCCGAACGGCGTCGACCGAAGCGTCGTCCGGCCCTGGCATCGAACGGATCAACTCGCGAAAATCGTCGAACGGTAGGCCGGACATCGAGGGGATCATATCTTCGTCTTTCTGATTGAACTGGAAGCAACAAGTCTGGATTTAGTGCCAAAATCATCGCAATACCGCGAAACGCCACAACATTTAGCGGGGTCACGCTATACATGACTCGCGTGGCGGCCTACAAACGAAGAATGCTGCGTGACGAAATCCTCCACTGCCTTGCCGATCTCGGCGCCTCTCTCCGCTTCTTCTCGCGCCTGCCTGTGCCACAACTCGGCCGGCGGGACGACACCGGCGCCCTGCCCGTCCTGCCAAGGGCAGCGGCGGCGGTGCCACTGGCCGGCTTCCTGATCGCGCTGCCGGCGGCACTCGTCGGCCTTGGAGCCAGCGCGGCGGGCTTGCCTGATCTCCTCGTCGGACTTCTCGTCGTCACGGCGCTGGTAGCTCCCACCGGTGCGCTTCACGAGGACGGCCTTGCCGACAGTGCCGACGGTCTCGTTGGCGGCGCAACGACGGAGAAACGGCTTTTGATCATGAAGGACAGCCGCATCGGCACCTTTGCCGGGCTTGCGCTCGTCCTGTCGACTCTCATTCGCGCCAGCGCCTATGGCGCGCTGTTCCTTCACCCGGCTGCGGGTGCTTTGGCCGTGTTGGGTGGAGGCGCCCTGAGCCGCCTCTCCATGACTGCTCTTTGGGCAGCGCTACCCAATGCCCGACCCGACGGCCTCGCGGCTCGGCTTGGCCAGCCGGACCGCCGATCGGTGGCTATTGGCGCCGGCGTGACGGTGCTGCTGCTTTCGCCGCTACCGGTGATCATTGGCGCCCCAGCTGTTATCCTCGGCATCGCCTTCGCCGGACTTGCCGCGCTTGCCTTCGGGGCCCTCGCGCGCAAAAAAATCGGCGGACAGACCGGAGACATCCTCGGTGCGACACAGGTCCTCACCGAGGCCGCTTTCCTGATCGGCCTCCTGATCGGCAGGTGACGGCGATGGTTGAAACGCCTTGCATCAAGATCTGCCAGATACTCGAAGGCGAAACTCTCTGCCTCGGCTGTGGCCGCACCCTCGACGAGATCGCTCGCTGGACGTCGATGCGTCATGAGGAGCGGCTTGCAATCATGGCTGGCCTTGCGGAGCGACTGAAGCAGGCCGACATTCAGGATAACACATCCTGATCGGAGGCCTGAGCCCATGCGGCAACCCGTGCTCTACCTTGCCGTGGCGATCCTTGTCGTCGCCACCGGCGTCCTGTTGATTTTTGGCGGGTCGCGCGACATCGTCGGTCTTGCCCCCACCGAGTTCGCCAACGTCGCCTATCTCTCGATTTTTGCCCTGCTGATCGGGGCTTCGCTCGCCCTCGGACGGCACAGGATCAATGCAAGGCTCTGGCACATAGCGGTGTGGCTCGCCATTTTCCTGGCGCTCGCCGCCGGCTATCGGTGGTTCAACCAGCCGCCCGCGGCCTTCGCACCAAGCGAGAACACCCGCTCCACTGCGATCTGATCAGTCGGTCGTCCTCTTCGCAAATTGCGCCGCCAGCACGCTGACAATCACCAACTGCAGAAAATGAAAGACCATGATCGGCGCCACGATCAGGCCGATGGCCGCATTCTGGCCAAACATCACCGGAGCCAGAGGTACCCCGGTCGCGAGCGACTTCTTCGAGCCGCAAAACTGGCAGGCGATGCGATCAGGGATGTTGAAGCCCATCACGGAGCAGACGCCGTTCATGATGAGGTAGACCAAGAAGAACAGCGCCACCGAGGCGACGGCAATCTCCAGCACCACCTCGAGATCGTTGGCGCTCCAAACGCCGGCTGCCACGGAATCGCAGAACGAGTTGTAGACGATGGCGAGAATGGTGGAGCGGTCGGCGAGCTTCACCCAGAACGCGTTGCGATGCGCCCAACCGCCAAGCCAGCGACGGGCGACCTGGCCAAGCACGATCGGGACTAGAACCAGCATCACCACCTTGAGGATCACCGGCAAGAGCGGCATGTCGATGCCGTTGCTCTTCATGTACCAGCTCATCAGGAGCGGCGTAATGAACACGCCGAGAAGGCTCGACAGCGAGGCGTTGAAAACGGCAGCCGGTACGTTGCCGCGGGCGATGTTGGTCATCGCCACCGAAGACGACACGGTGGACGGCAGTGCCGCCACGTAGAAGAAGCCAAGCCAGAGATCGTCGGAGAACATACCCGGCATCAGCGTGCGGGCGGCCAGCAGCAAGACCGGGAACAGGACGAAGGTGGCGAACTGCACGCAGATGTGCAGCCGCCAGTGAAGCACGCCCGCTTTCATCCGCTCAGGCGACAGCGTCAGCCCGTAGAGAAAGAACACCACCGAGACGCCGTAGGTCGTGACATACTCGAAATGCAGAGGCCCGCCACTCATGCCGGGCGTCGGCCAGACGAGTGCCAGCGCTACCATCAGGACGAGGCCGATGAGGAAATAGTCGAGCTTGGGCAGGCGAACCACGGTCGGACGAGCTTTCGATTATCAGGCGGCCTTGCGGCGGGCGAGCGCATCGAGGGCCGCATCGATCACCTCGAGGCCAGCGCCTTCCTTGACGCCTCCCTCGGTCAGGATGCGGCGCCAGGCGCGAGCGCCGGGAACCTTGTGATAGAGGCCGAGCATATGGCGAGTGAAGGCGGAGAGGCGACCACCGGCAGCCAGATGAGCGGCGATATAGGGGCGCATCCCCTCCAACACGGCGAAGGGATCGGCGTCATCGGTGGACACGCCATAGACGAGCCGATCGACCGAGCCGAGCAGCGCTGGCTCCTGGTACGCCGCGCGCCCCAGCATGACTCCATCAAGCGTCTTCAGGAGGTCGAGCGCTGTATCGAGGTCATTGATGCCACCGTTGATACCGATGAACACATTGGGATAGCGCGCCTTGAGGCGACGGACGCGATCATAGTCGAGCGGCGGAATGTCGCGGTTTTCCTTGGGGCTAAGCCCCTTTAGCCACGCCTTGCGCGCATGCACCCAGAGCGCTGAAACGTCAGCTGCAATGACGGCGTCGGCCAGTTTGTCGAGCGCTTCCTCGGGGTCCTGCTCGTCGACGCCGATGCGGCACTTGACGGTAACCGGTACACGGACGGCCTGGCGCATCGCCGCGACGCAGTCGGCAACCAACTCTGGCTCCAACATCAGGCAGGCACCGAAGCGGCCCGACTGCACACGATCCGACGGGCAGCCGACATTGAGGTTGATCTCGTCATACCCCCAGTCCTCGCCCACCTTGGCGGCAAACGCCAGCTCGGCCGGATCGGAACCACCAAGTTGAAGGGCAACCGGATGTTCCTCCGGATTGAATCCCAGCAGCCGCTCGCGATCGCCAAACCGGATCGCCGCCGTCGTCACCATCTCCGTATAGAGCAGCGCGCGCGCACTCAGCTGCCGATGGAACAGGCGACAGTTCCTGTCGGTCCAATCGAGCATCGGTGCCACCGCAAAAATCGGCCCCGAGGAATACAGGGAATTCGCGGACTTCTGCGGATTTCCGGGGCTACCAAGCATGCCGATTTGGTCTCGTATGTTGTGAACTATGCCCGTTTGCGATACCGTTTACAACAAATGTCGTAAAGCCAAAGGCCATGTTGTAAATGGGTTCGATCATCGAGCGGAAGAGAAAAGACGGAACGGTCGCCTATATGGCGCAAATCATGATTATGCGCGACCGGAAAATCGTGCTCCGCGAGAACAGAACGTTTGAACGGCGCCCCGCCGCCTCTGCTTGGCTTAAGAGGCGGGAGGCGGAACTTGCCAAGCCAGAGGGCCTTGCCGCCGCTAAGGCAGCGAAGCGAACGGCTACTCTCGCCAATGCCATCGACAAATACGTGATGGAAAGCACCCGGAGCATGGGGCGAACCAAGACGCAGGTGCTCAACGCGATCAAGAGCTTTGACATTGCCGACATGGCTTGCGCCGATATCAACAGCCAACACATCACAGCCTTTGCAACGGAGCTGCGGAAGACACGGTCGGCCGCGACCGTCTCCAACTACCTGTCCCACCTCTCCGCCGTGTTCCGGATCGCTCGGCCGGCGTGGGGCTTCGAACTGAACTACGAGGCGGTGCGTGATGCCTTCATCGTCGGCAAGGCCTTGGGCCTCACCGGCCGCGCACAGAGCCGCGAGCGGCGCCCGACGATCGAGGAGATGGACAAGCTGATGGGGCATTTCGCCGAACGCTATGCCAGACGCCCGACGTCGACGCCGATGCAGAAGATCACGGCCTTTGCGATGTTCTCGACGCGGCGCCTCGAAGAGATCACTCGCATCGAGTGGGGCGACCTGGACGAGAAAGGTTCTCGCGTTCTGGTTCGCGACATGAAGAACCCTGGCGAGAAGATCGGAAACAACGTGTGGTGCGACCTACCGCCGCCAGCGCTGCAGATCATCCGATCAATGGAGCGGGCCGAAGACCGCATCTTCCCCTTCAGCACCTACGCCATTGGTGCAGCCTTCACACGTGCCGTAGCGCTTCTAGGCATCGAGGATCTGCATTTCCATGACCTTCGCCACGAAGGCGTGTCCCGGCTGTTCGAGATCGGGCTGAATGTGCCGCATGTTGCGGCCGTGTCCGGGCATCGCTCGTGGAACTCGCTCAAGCGCTACACGCACTTGCGTCAGCTCGGCGACAAGTGGGCGGACTGGCAGTGGCTGGAAAGGATTGCGCCGGAGGCAGGGTAACAGAACGTTGCCACGCTGTAAGTCAGATCTTGCAAGCGGCAGTTCGTTTCGCTACTTGTAATAACAGTCGTTATAACACGAGGTTCGAACTCCATGGTTCTCGCTCTTAAGCTGACCAAGATCGGCAACTCGGTCGGCAGCGTCTTCCCCAAGGAGGTGATGGCGCGGCTTCATGTCGAGCAGGGAGATACCCTCTACCTGACCGAAGCGCCTGGAGGCTTTCGGGTCACGCCTTACGAGCCGGAGTTCGAGGAGCAGATGGAGGCGGCCCGGCGAGTGATGAAGAAGCGCCGCAACGTACTCCGCGAGCTGGCGAAGTGACCAACGAAACCAAGTTGCCGGTGATCTGGTTGAGCAAGGCCGTCGTTCTCGCTGCCCACGAAGAGCAGCTTGCCGAACATGGCGGCGCCGTGGGGCTTAGGGATGACGGGCTACTGGAATCCGCCTTGGCGCGCCCGAAGCACCTCCTTTCCTACACGGAACCCGAGCCCGACATTCCGGCTCTTGCCGCTTCCTATGCCTTTGGCATCGCACGAGATCACCCGTTCACCGATGGCAACAAGCGAACCTCGTTGGTTGTCGCCGAAACCTTCATGCTCCTCAACGGCATGGAGCTGGAAGCCGGCGACGCCGAGCTTCTGAGCACTTGGCTGCAACTTGCCGAGGGAGAAATCAGCGAGACCGATTTGGCAGCTTGGCTCAGGGAGCGAAGCGTATCTCTCGGCTGACAGAACCTCACTTGCTCGCCATTGCCCACTTGATCAGCGTTGGAGCATAGGTCGAAACCGCTCCGCCAATGAACAGCATGAGGCCGAGCAGGATCTTGGCGCCCTTAGCCTGATCGAGCAGGCTGTTGAGATGTTCGACCGCATCAGCGAGCCGGCGAATATCCTCCCCCATCTGTTCGACCTTCACTTCCAGCGCGATCACCTTGTCGCGGGTATCGTCCACGGTAGCCCCCTGCTTTGTTTGAATATGCGGCGGAGCGCCCTGCCCCGCCGCCAGGATCGAGCGGTCACCGCGACCGCTTGATCATCTCGTCATTGCCGATGATGCGCCGGAGTGCGGCCGGGTCGGTCTCGGCGAGGCACACGGCCGCCGCCGGCGCGAGCGGGGTAACGAGCTTTAGCCCGTCACCGGGTCGGCCGGCCGTGCTCGCGCAGCCCGCCGCAGCCAGCGCCGCCACCGGCACGGCGACACAGATCCTCAATCGTCTCCCGATCGAGCTTTTCATCAATCACCACCCTTTCCTGGAGAGCTTCGAGGCTTCCGGCGTTCTGCCGGGCGACCTCGGACGCGGCGCCGGCCGCGTAGATGCGCCAAGCGGCCAAGCCGAGCCCGGCCGCCAGCGCGACGAGGAGGACTAGCCGCCAGTCGGCCTTGACGAAGGCGATGGCGCCGCCGAGGAGGCCGGTCACGCCAGCGCCTCGGCGAGTTCGGCCCGGCGCCGGCGCGCCCACCAGCCGTAGAGGGCGCCGCCGATCGTCAGCACGGCCGAGACCACGACGATGCCGGCGACGATGTTGCTGATGGCCGCGCTACCGGCGGCGAGCGGCGCAAGCTGCGTTTGCGCCGTCTGGAGCGCGCCGACAATGGCGCTGCCGCCGGTCACTGCGTCGGCGAGTGCCGCCGAGGGCGCGGCCTTGGCGTCGGAGGAAAGCGCCTTGGCAGCGCCGACCGCGTCATAGACCACGTCCGGGCCGACCGAACCTCGCGCCCACGACTGCCCCACGGCGAGCACCTGCCGGAGCCGGTTGGTCCAGCCCTTGCCGAAGGTCGACCATGTCTTGAGCGCCTTCAGGAAGGCGTCTCGAAGCTTCAGGACGCGCTCGATCAGCGCGTCATGGTCATTGACGGCGGCGACGGCTTGCAACGTCTGCGGGCCAACCAGGCCGTCAACACGATCGAGGCCAAGCGCGCGCTGGAGCCACTTCACCGACTGAGCGGGACCGGAGTTGACCGCGCCATCGAAGACGACGAAGCCGACGCCAGGCGGCAGGCTGTCGCCCTTGATGAGGTTCCAATAGCGGCCGCGATAGATGGCCCTCACTTCGTCATCGGAGATGCAACGGACACTTTGCCGGCCGGCGCCGACCGATTTCCGATAGGTGTCATAGACGGCCTGCGTGATGCCCTTCATGGTGGCGCGGCCGGGGTCCTTGGGATGGTTCACGAAGCCGCCCTCAAGGATGAGTTCCTTGGCGAGCGCGCGGTCGAATTCAGTCGTGATCGCAGTCATGTTGCGTCCTTTCAGGCAACAAAAAACCGCCAGAGGCGGGCATGGGCATTCCTGTCCGTGAGGCTTCAGGAGGGGCGTCAGAGCGCCATGGCATCGCGCCAAGCCGCGTCAATCTGATCGGCGGAGAGGCCGAAGGTCTGCCCGAACGAGGCGATCAACGAGTGGTCTCTTCGGTACTCACTGGCATAGTCCCATTCGATTTCGGCTTGGTCTCGTTGATCGTCCGGCAAGGCGGCGATCGCCGCCGCAACGTCGGCCGGCTTGATGCCAATCTTGAGGAGGCCTAGCCGGAGCTGTCGGGCTGAGAGTGGAATGAACGGAGCCGGTTCGGTCGGGGGTAGGTCCGGAGCGGTCCATACGCCGTCGATCAGACGGTAACCGATGCCGGCACCCTCCGGTATGGCATCGTTGATTATGGCGCCAAACGCCGCCGGGTCAGCATCGTCAGGTAAAGCCAACACGTCTACGATTTGGCCACCCAAAATCTTGTGCGCTATGCGCATCCTTCAGACTCCCTTCCGCCTGTAGAAGATGATCACGGCACCTCCGGCCCCGTAGCGGCCGGTAGCGTTAAGTCCGTAACCGCCCGGCAGCATGCCTGACGTAGATACCCACGGCTCAGCGGCGGACAGCGACGCCACGGCGTATTCCTGGAAGAGCATGGCCCCGGTAAATGCTGAATGCTTGGCTAATGGGAGCGAGAATAGCGCTGACGCCAGAAGTCGTGCGCCGAGTGGGACAATGGTGGCTGTTCTTAGGGCGTCGGCCCTGCCGTTCATAAGGTTTCCGCCTGTCCCTACGCCGGCAGATCCCGCACCCGCTGCGCCTCCGGTAGCCGACAGGCCCATAAACGACGATGCCCCTGCGGTGCCGGTGATTACGCTTGCGCCAATCGTGGCCGCTGCGACCTCGCCGGGCGATGCTGTCACGGTGCCCACAGCCACACCACCGTATTGGCCGGAGACTCCGTTGTAGCCGCCTCCAGCCCCCACCACGAACACAAGCGGATCAAGCGACGTGTCGAGATCGGCGGGGAACACAAAGTCTCCGCTCGTCGTGATGGCGACAACGTCTGTGTAGCCGCCCCTCGGTGCCAGTGCTGCAATTGCAGCCTTGAGGCCGGCGGGATGCACTGGCAGATCGTCGCGCTCACCGGCAATCGTTACGGCAGGGGTTGCGAAAGCCATCGTGAAGGCCAGATCGGCAGTCAGGTCCGCCTCTGCCGGTTCCGCATCGGTGCCGGCGAAGCCGTTGAGGACGAGGCCAGCGCCAACCTTGAGCTTGCGTGAGGGCGGCACATATGCCGCGACCACCGTATGTGTATCCGGGTCGATCGCGGCGATCGCCACGTCGCTCGCACCGTCATAGAGGTTGAGCAGCCACTCCGAGCCGGAGTCGTCGATCCACATCATGCCCGGCTGAACGTAGCCGGGCCGCGCCGGTCCCTTGTGGTTGGTCACCAACGCCGGCACCACACCGTTCAAGCGCTCAAGCAAGGTCGATCCGCTGTCGGCGGGCGACAGCGGCTCATAGCCATATTGTGTCATTGATCACCTCAGGTTTTGAGCTGCCCGTAGCCGGCAGCCACATAGTCGAAGGTTCGCGCCACGGCCGCGCCGCTGGCGTCCCGGAAGGCGATCGAGAAGCCGCCTTCGCCCTTGTCGGTCAGTTCGTAATAGTCGCCCGTCGCCATGCCCTGAGCCGACACGGACAACCCGGTCAGGCGCTTGTAGGGCGGCACGAACGCCACCCGCAGGCCTTCGATCGGCACGGCGAGATCGTTGCCGCTGACGATGCGGTCGGGCATGTCGACTAGGAACCGCGCCCGTGTGACCACCGGCGTGACGGTCGGGGCGCCACTCGTCAGCACAAGTCGCGTCTGGTAGGCACGGGCCGCCACATCACCGGTCGCCGCCTCCCGCCATCCGCTCCAGACCGGATCGGCCTCGGGGTCGTCGTTGGTGGTGCGGATCTCCATCGCCGCGCCCCAAAGGGTCGAGCTCGCACCGGCTAGGCTCTCGACGTCGCCGAGGCGAGCCCACGATCCGACCGTGTTGGCGAGGTTGTCGCCCGAGGCGACGATCTCCGGCGTGACGCGCGAGGTGTAGACCTCGCCGAGATCCAGGACGGTCTCGCTCGTGTAGATGCCCGAGGGACGAATGCCGTTGATGCCCAGAGCGATGCGTGTCACCGCGCCGAGCGTCGGCCAGTCGGCCAGCGTGTCGACGCTGTCTAGCCGCAAGGCGCCGCCTGTTGCATAGGTGCCGTCGTGGTCGCCCGTCCAGGCGGGATCCTCAGTGATCACATCGACGACGTTGCGTGTCGCCCCCTCCACCGTCGAGACGATCAGCGCCGCCGCGAGGCTCTCGACACCCTGCGTGCTCACCGCCTTGACGAGATAGGTTCCCGGCCGGGTCGGCACTTGCGCGCTGGTGCTGGTCACATGCGGCAACAGCACGGCCGCGCTCCCCCACGTCGCACCGGCCGTGGCCGGGGTGTAGCGCACCAGGTAGTGCGAGAGGTTGAGCGAGGCGACCGCCCGCCATGACAGCGTGGAGAGATCTCCGAGCACCGCAACGCTGAAGCCGTTGACATCATCAGGCGGCGCGTTGACGCTGGAGATCAACAGTGCCGGGGTTTCCAGCCAGCCGGAGCGGAGACCTCCAAGGGCACCGACAGCCCGCACCCGAAACCGATAGATGCCCGGCACCAGGTCAAAGATGTCGAGGCTCGGCGCTGAACTGTTCCCCGCTGATGCCCATTCGAGACCGGGCGCCTTGATCTCGACGTCATAGCGTTCTGTGCGAGCGTCGATCGATGGCGTCCACCCAAGAGTCACAGCACCGCGAACCGTCGTTCCGCCGGCCAGATAGAGATATTCGCGGATGCTGATCTCGCTAGGCTTGCCGAGCGGCCCCTTGGGGTAAGCCGAGAAGGACGGCGCATCGAGCACAAGGCCTTGCTCGACGGCCGCATATTTGCCCTCGTCATAGAACAGCGCCGACACATCAAACTGATGCTTCTCGCTCTCTTTGACGCCGAGCACGCGGAATGGCCGGGGAGCGACGTCGGCCCCGGTGAGGAGCCACATGGCACCGGTCACCGGCGCCGCCGGCAGTGCCGAGGCGAGCGACAGCGTTACCGTCTCACCGGCCGGGCTGGTGACGGCCCGATCGGCGAGTGAGCCATCTGACATGACGACGGTGAGCTGATAAGTCTCGTCGGCGCTGAGAGTGACCGGCGCATCAAGAGTGACTTCCTCAAGGTCCACCGCAACGCCCGCCAGCCGACCGCCGAAGCGGACCCCGGCATAGGATGGGTCTGCGATCAGCACCACGTCGCCGGGCACCGCGTCGGCATGGTCGAGCCCCGCGCGGTAGCTCACCACCTCCGTCTCTTTCTGTTCGGTATGGAGAAGCCAGTCGCCATAACGGTGCGCCATGCCGCGCGAGGTGCAGCCGATCGCCTGAATCTCCGTCGGCCGCGCGCCGTAGAGCGTGACGGCCTCGGCGTCTTCGACAACCTCGATCGCCGGCTTGAAGTTGTTCTCGGGATCGAGGAACTGGACGAGCACCTGAGTATGCCGGGCGGTCAGCGACGAGCCCTGATAGGTGAAGGCCCCGTCGATCACATTGGCGCGGCTGATGATCTTCTTGGGGCTGGCTGGCTTGTCGGCCACCGGCATGATGGCGCCAGCGCCCCAATAGACAACTCCGCGGAACACGCCGGCCATGGCGGTGAGAACGTTGATTGCCTCGTCGCGATCGGAGATCACGCCGTTGAAGGCAAAGCGCGGCTCCTTGCCGCCATAGCCATCGTCAACCAGTTCGTCGCAATAGCGTGCGATGTCATAGAGTTCCCACTTGGTCAGCGAGTAGACCTCGGGGAACGCGGCGCTGAGGCTTGGCAGATACTTCCTGAGGCCATAGCGGGGGTTGTCGATCAGGTCGAAGAACACCCAGGCTGGATTGTCGGACGCCGCCCGCTTGAAGCTTCCATCCCAAATGCCGGCATAGGTGCGCGTCTCCGGATCGTAGTTCGCAGGCACCTGCACCTCGATCGGCCGCCAATCGACCGTGATGGTCGGGATCGATGAAGAGCCGAAGGACGAGGCATCCACGACGAGGCCGAGCATGGCGCTGTCGGGATAGCTGAGGCGGTAATCCTCGATCACCGTCATGGATGACCAATAGGTCGCGTTGAGCGAGGTGGTGCCGTTGCTGTCCTCGGAAAGCCGGCGGGTGCGGATGTACCAAGGCCCGGTTCCGGCGAGCGGGATGCGATAGGCCCGCACATAGGGTGATGTGCATTTGCCCGAGATCGTGTCGCGCTTCACTTCCGACCAGGCGCCGCCTTCGGTCCTGATGTCGATGGCAACTTCAACCGAGTTGCCCGACACGGCGCCCGAGCCGGTGTCGGTCTTGGTCAGCGAAGCAACGCGGATCGATACTCGGGCAGCCGTGGCGTCGAGGTTGGTGATCGCCTGGACGATCGGCACGGCCTTCTTCAGCTCGGCGCCGACAGAGACTTCCGTCTCGACTGCCGGAAAGCCAGACATGGGCGCCTGATCAGGCAGGCCGAGCCGCGTCTCGTAGCTCACGCCCTCAAAGTTCATGCTGCCGTCGTCATTCTGCAGCGGCACGTCATTGCAGAAGATCGACTTGGCACCGTCGACAAGGCCACCGGTCACGCCTTCCGAGACGAGCATGAGAAGGCGAAGCGTCTGCTTGGCGCGGAGCGTGTTCGGCGACTCCGAGTAGCCGCCGCCGCCGGACTTGCCTCCGCCGGCACCGGCGATGCGAGGCGCGCGCGCATCGTGAAAGGTCATAGCACTGCGTCCTCAGTGGAAAGGCCGATACCGACGATGACGGGTTTGACGCGCGCCCGCCGGCCATAGACCAGCGGCACCGGCCCGCCTTCGGCCGTCACGTTGGCACCGCCCTCGAAGAGGTAGGAGGATTGATCCTTGGTCGCTTTGGGTTTGGGCGCCAGCATTTGGCCGAGGCCGGTCAGAGCCAGCGCAACGCCGAGGCCAGCCACCTGACCGGCGGTGATGCCGAGACCGGTCGAGGTGCCAAAGGCGGCGATCGACGGGGCAAAGAAGAAGGCGGCGCCTATCAGGAACACACCGGCGATGATCTTGCCGATGCCGCCGCGCCCGCCGGCTCCGGCCAGCACAGGTACGATGTGCAGATCCGCACCGCCGAGGCGGAAGTCGAGATCGTCGCGGCCGAGCGACATCCCCTTGCGCCGATCGCCGCGCACCACGCGAAACCACTTTCCGATCGCCGCCTCACGAAAGCCTGGCAACACAACGGCGAGTGCCCGTCCGGCTTCGCCTGCCGTCGCGACATCGAGACGAAACACCGGGCCAAACTGGCGACGCAGCGCGCCGTGAAGGTAGATGTTACGGAGCATGGCGCACCCAGTGGGTGATGCGGTGAAGCCAGCGGCCGAGCGGCGCCCGACCTGACAGACCACCGTCGAGGTGATGAAGGATCAGCCCATCAGCGAGCAGCACGCCCGAATGACAAGGCACCGACGAGCCAGCGCGGGCGAAGAACACGTCGCCCGCTTGTAGTGGTCCGGTGACTGGCACGAAGCCGGCCTCGGCAAAGCCATCGAGCAGAAGGTTCTCGCCGGCCGACCACCAGCCATCATCACGGGCGAAGTCTGGCAGGGTGACGCCTCGCGCCTGGAAGTACCAAGCGCGCACGAGGGCGTAGCAGTCGCGCACACCGGGGACGAAGGTCCGCCCTTCCAGCGGCTCGGCGAGCAGGTGATCGCCCCACCAGAGGAGATCACTGGCAAACTCGCCATCGGTCGAGACAATGGCAAAGGGCACTCCGGCGGCGATTTGGCTGGCCATGTCGGCCCGGCTCGGGTGGTGAGGGTGGCGCGGTCGAGGCCTGCCGTTCTTACCCGTCACCGTCGAGGCGTCATGACTATGGATGACCGCCTCGGGGGCGAGATCGAGCCATACCCGCGCATCCATCTCGAAGCTGTTCAGCGGGTCGGTCGCGATGTTGGGAACCGGGTGATAGGCCCCGCCGGCCACCACGCCGCAAGACTCGCGCGGCCATTCGGACAAGGCGTGTTCGCACGCCGCCCGTGAGACGTCGTTTCCAAACATGATTGAGGTGTCCCCTCAGGTGGTTGATGAGCGGCCGGCGCCGGGGAAAGCCCAAGTCGGCAGGGGATTGCTGCCGAACCGTTTGAGACAGCCGCTGGTCAGGCGTTTGCTACAGCGATCCTTGGCCGGCGTTGTCGGGGCGCCGGTCGCATCGAAACAGGCCTCGCCGACATAGGGACAGGTCGCCGAGGAGTAATCGAAGCCGGCCCCGGTCCAGCGGCGGTAATGCTGCGTGCAGACGCCCTGCAACACCTGCCGGCCCGGCAATAGCCGCCCCTCCTGGTCGAAGGCCGCTTTCAGCGTCCATTCCACATAGACGCGGTTTTGGTTGGTCTTCTGTTCGATCTGGTAGACGTCGATCGGATAGTGCGCGTCGGGGTCGGCGTCCGCCTCGCCATCGAGGCAGCGGCGATAGGTGCGGATGCGGCGGAAGATGCACCCGGCAAGGTCGCCAAACTCGGCGATCGCCGCCGAGAAGATTCCCGAGACGTTGGCCACCTTGATCGTCGGCCGAGGTAAGGTGCCCTCAGACGACGTCTCGAAACCGGTCGCCTCCACCGGTGACGGCTCGTAGACCTCATCGCCATAGGACACGGCGCGCGTTTCCAGCGCCGACGCGGTGAAGCGGTAGACCGGCCCGCCATAAAGGCTGGTATCGAGTTCGTAGAGATGAACAATGCTATCCGCTTCGGCCTGTTGACCTGTTGTCGCGAGAACGGCGGGCAGCGTCATCGGTCGAACACCCGTTCCAGTGTCGCCGACAACGACGGTTTGCCGCCAGCAAAGGAGCGCTGCCAGGTCTTGCAGCGGTACTTCATCACCTCATTGTCGCCCGGCCCCTTCCAGAAGAAGGCGACATATCCCTTGTGCGCCCGAAAGAAGCCCTCGATCGCCTCAAGTTCGGCGAAGGTGAGCACCGGCCAGACAGTCGTCCAAGTTCGCCCTTCGGTGTTGAGGCCATCGCCCGATCGCTGCGAGTAGCCCTCACCGAAGGCCGACTCTGCCGTCTTGATCTCAACGGCGAGGCTCGAGGGCGACGCCGGACGACGCGGGGGCGTGAAAGTCTCCGTCATCAGAACGGCCCCCGCGTTAGCAAGCCGCGCGAGCGCGACTGATCTTTCAGCCGTTCGTCGACCAAAAGGCCGAGCTGGCGCCGCATTTCGTTGCCCCACAGTGCGGCTTCCTTCGCACTGGTCCCCTCGGGTACCGAGACGTGAATGTCGCCGAAGCTGACCGCCATTCCGCTGCTACCACCACCGGCGGCCATGACGCCGAGGCGGCCACTGGCATCACGACGCAAGGGCATGATGGCCTCAGGGCCAGCCTCACCCATCAGCCCGGCGCCGCGCGCGAAGGCGAACATGGTCGGTTTGGAAACCACAGAGTTCGAATAGGCGCTGAGGCCGGCTGACTGGAAAACGTTCCCCTTGGCTGAGGGGACCAGCCAGGAGAACAGCTTGCCGAATAGACCGCCGGCGCCAGACGTCCCACCGGACGAACCGCCTCCGAACAGACCGGCAAGAGGCCCCTGTCCCAGAAACACCGCCTGCAGAGCCGCACTCGCGATGCTCTTGGCAAGGCCGCTGATCACGTCGGCGGCGCTCCGGCCGTTGACGATCATGTCGATGAAGGCATTCGAGGCAGACTCGGCAAGGAACTGTTGCGCGTCGACGAGCTGCTTTTGCGACGTCGCAAGCCGTTGCACTTCGACGTCGGCTTCCGCCATCCGGTCGGCGAGCGTCCCGATCTCCTCACGCTGCCGGGGCGTCAACTCGATGCCGAGCCGGGTCGCCTCGGCGAGCATGCGTTGTTCATAGGAGAGTTTGGCAGCGGCGATCGCCGTCAGGCCGACCGTCGAGGCCTCTGACTTTTGTTCAGTGATGTAGGCCTCGCCCTGCTTGATCATGTCCTCATAGCTGCGGGCGCGTTGGGCAACGGCCTGATCCTGCCCCGGCATGGTCTGAGCCGAGTTCCCCATCGCCGCGGAGATCACGGGATCGCCGACACGGTTGAGCCCTTCCCACCGGCCGCGAAGCTTGCCGACGTCGCCTCCCGATCGCCGCACAAGCTCCGTGGCCAGCCGGTCTTGCATGTCGGGCGTGAAGTATTCCTCGCCCTTGATGCCGAGGCTGCCCCTAAGGTCGCGCAAGGTTTCGCGGGTGAACTGATAGCGACCGAGGGCCGAGGAACCGCGCCCATTGCCATATTTTGCCCGGTTGGCCGGATCGGCCAGCATGTTGGTTTGAAGCGAGTCGATCTGATCGAGTGTCATCATCGTCAGATTGCGATTGCCGCCGGTCCAGCGGCCATAGTCGAGTGTTTCGTTATAGCCGCGACCGTTGGCCGTGCCCTCTGCCTGTGCGATGAGGTCGAGGATGCCGCCAGCGGGCGAAAACCCCTGTTCGCCGGCTGCGAGCATGCGATAGGCGTTGTCGAGCGCTTCATACGCCGGCCCCTGCCGCCCCATGCTTTCCTCAATGCCCTTGCGAAACTGAGTGGCCGAGTCGACGGCGCGCTCCATCCAGCCGACGACGGACTTGAGATAGCCAATGACACCCTCCGAAGGGGCGTTCTTCAGCGTGTCGGCCCACTTCTGAAGGTCGGCCGTTGCCTGTTTGATGTTGAGTTGCAGAACCGTCGACGCCATCCGCTTGAGGGCCGCGTCCGCGTCGCCGGCTTCCTTGGTGGTGTCGAGCAGATCCCGCGCCAGCGCCTTGACGCTTTCCGCTGCCGTGTCCGACACGATGAGGCGCGACAGCGTATCCCTGAAGCCCGACATATCCGGTGCGCCACGTTGAATGCTGGCCTGTAGCTCATCGGATGCCCGCTTGAGGTCATCGAGACCGGCCGGGCCACCTGCGGCGGGACCTGTCAGCGAGCTTGATGCTGCCGCGACACTCGAAATGGCGTCGCTCTGGCCAAACGCAGCGTCAATCTTCGCCGACGCTTCATTCGCGGCCTCGGCGATGCCGTCCGCGAAGGCCTTGGCCTGCCGGGCGGCCCCCGCAAGGGCGACGGCCTTGCTGCTGGTGTTGTAGTCCTTGACGCCTTGGGCGGCCTCGCCCCAGGCGTCGCGAATATCGCGAATGACGTCGGGCTGTTCCTTCAGCGCTTCCGTCAGCGCCTTGGTTTCATCGCCGGAGGCAAAATACCGAACCGCCGCGCCTCCAGCGGCGATCAAGCCGATGGTGACGAGGTTCACCGGCGAGACGACCGACATGAAGGCAGCGCCAAGGCCGCGAACGGCTCCGTTCACGCTGCCAGCCCCCGAGAGGATGGCGCCAAGCTGCGTTCCCTGCTGAAGGGCGATGGTGAAGGGCGAACCGCCGCCCTGCAACTGGACGGCAATGTCCTGGAACTGCGCCGCCATGTTGGCCGTCTGGCCTTGCAGGGTGTTGACGGCCGCGCCCGCCTTCTTGGCGCCGGCCGGGATGGCATCGAAGCCGCCGCCGGCCTGTCGGACACGCTTATCCAGTTCCTTGAAGGACATCTCGATATCGCGCCGGACGGCCGACATTTGCGCTTCCAGCTTCTCGCCGCGCGCGACGAACTCCAGTTCAAGCGTTCCGATATCAACGCCCATGGTGTCACCTGATGCTGTCGGGGGCTTCGTCGAAGGCCGCTTCTGCGGCCTTCCATTCGTCTTCGGACAGGTCTTCTTCGACAGTGGCGCCGTTGGCTTCGGCCCAGCCCGCGTAAGCGGCCTGAAACTGCCAAAGGCTCATTCTGTCCACCTGTTGTGGGGTAAACCCCATCGCGGCGCCGAGGCCGTAGTAGACGGCGAACTTCAGCCGGTTGTCGGGAGAGGCGTTTCCGCTGCCGCCTCCCCCTCCGATTTTCCCGGCTTTTCGTCCGGAACGCCGAGAAGCCCGGCCTTGAGGATCGCCGTTGCCAACGGGATCGATTCCGCCGGCGGGCGCTGCCGCGCATAGCGATCGGTGAGGCGAACGGCGTCGATCGGCGCCATACCGCCGCCGACGAGCCCGATGCGGATGATGTCCGGCGCGTCGTCGACCATGGGCATGTAGGCCGTGAGACGGGCGAGCACCGCAAAGGGCGAGACGCCCGTCTTCTCCTGAAGCTCGCGCAGCTCGCCGATGCCCATGCGGAAGGTGTGTTCGCCATCGCCGAACACGCCGGAGGTGGAAGCGTCCCGGCTCATGTCAGGCGTCCGCCGCGACATCGGTCGGCGTCAGCGGGCCGTCGCCGGTGCCGTCGAGCTTCACCTGATAGCGCTCGCCGCGCTGGCCGGTAATGTCATGGGTGATGACGGCACTGCCGGCATAGCGTCGCTTCGGGGTGTCCACTCCCTTGCCGGCTCCCTTCACATCCCATCGGATCGGTACCGACGTTCCGCGCTGGCTGAGGGCGTCGAGGAGCGGCAACTGTTCGGCCGCGCAAACGCCTTGCGCTCCAATCGACCAGCCGAGCGAGGTGGTGTCCGTCACCTCCCAGGCGGCCGCGTCGGGGTCATCGGGATCGGGAACGACCGTCGTTCCGGTCGACTTCTTGTAAGTGAGGCTCATCTGAGTGAAGCCGATGAGCTTGATATAGGTGCCAGGCGTTGCCAGGTCTTCGACGTACAGCGTGCCGGCGCCAAAGCGAATGGGCGTGAGATCGGTCATTGATGTCTCCGGAGGATGGCCGGCTCAGTAGGAGCGGGCCGGGTCGGCAGCGGCCGTGAAGTAGGTCGCCGTGTAGATGAAGCCGACGCGGATGACAGGTTGCGTCGGCTGTTCCTCGCCGCCATCGGCGCCGGGGATGTCAAAGCGGGTACTGTCGAGACGGATCGAATGGACGAGCCCTTGAAGGATGTCGTCCGCCTCGATCGCGGCCTCTATCTTCTCGGCGATGTCGTCGAGTGCGGTGTCGGGATCAGCGCCATCTTGCAGCGAGACGATGATCTGAAGGCGAACCGTCCGGCGGAGGCCGTCTCCATCTTCATCGTCTTCGATGTCGAGCGTTGACGCCTCGTCGAGCGTCTGTACGGTCGCGGCCATGGTGAAACCGCGTTCGAGCGGATAGCGCCGGCTGGCTTCGACGTTGCCCGTCAGCTCGGGGATGGCGTCGAGGACAGTGACGAGACGCTGTCTGATCTTGCTGCGGTGATGCATCATGCCTCCACCAGCGTCAGAACGACGAAGCCGGTGCCGTCCGGATGCGCCCTCGCCACCTTGTAGGTGACGCCGCTGAGCATCAGGCGAGCGTCACGAGAGGTGTCGGGGACGTCATCGGCCAGCGCCGACACCTTCAGACTGTCCGCCTCGATGCCGGCGACGCCATCGGTCAGGAGATCGAGGGCTTGCCAGTCGTCGAGGATGGCGATGGTCCGGGCAGGACCTCCGGGCGGGGTGTAGGTGGCTTCGCGGCCGTACTCGGCGGTATTGAAGAAGGACCGCCGATCGGCCTCAGTTTCCACCGGCATCGTCGCCGTCCGCTTCGCCGTTGCCCTCATCGGCGGCGCCCACATCGGGACCATCCGCGTCGTCGTCGCTGTCGACGTTGTCTTCACCGGTGCCCTGATCGGCGCCAGCCTCATCGGTGTCGGGCCCATCGTCGACAACAGGTGCCGGCTTGGAGACCGGGACTGACGTTTTGGCCTTGCGAGATGCGGCCTTGTCGACCGGCTCGAGCGCGGTTTCCTCGTGGCGCGTCAACGTGTGCGTGATGCCGATCTCTTCTCCGGCACGGAACTCAATCGGCTCCTTTACCGAGACGACGCCGGCTTTCTCGTCTTCGACGTCGAGGGCGTGCCGGCGGTCGGCGATCTGGGATGCCGTCAGTTGCAGGCGAACGCCAACGCCATAGCCCACCCGATCAAGAACGCGGTAAGCGGCGAACTTCTCTTTTGCCATGATGATCACTCCGGATAGGCCGGCCGCGTCAGGCGGCCGGTCATCGGTTCTGCGAGTTAGGGGATGGATCAGCCGGCGGCGAAGGTCGTCTGTACGGCATGCTGCCAATAGGCAAAGCCGACGTTGCCCGACCAGTCGATGCCGAACAGGCATTCCTTGTTGAGCTTGCAGTACTCGGAGCTTTCATCGAGCGTGATGACGTCCGCTTCGCCCTCCTGCTGGAGAATGAAGGGCTTCGCCGCCTCGTCGGTGCGCAGCATCGCGAAGGTGTTCGTCCAAGAAAGGCGCGGGTTCGGCACGACATCGAGCGAGAACTTGCCGGCCAGCGCCGGCAGGACGTTGCTCTTGCCGCCGTTGCCGAGGAGCGCCGTGGTCGCGGTGAGCGCCGTTCCCATGAGGGAAATCGGCACCTGCACCTGAAACGCCTTGGCCGACTGGTTGATCGGCTCGCCGCGATCATCCTTGAAGCCGTAGATGGCCTGAATGCCACTGAGAATGGCAGACGAGAACTCCTCGACGGTCGGCGCGTCCGGCGTCTCAGCCTTGACGTTGAGCTTATTGGACTGAGGGCCGGACTTGCCCTCCTCATGCGCCGTGTCGAAGAAGTATTTCCCGTCATAGCAAAGCTTGCTGGCGCCGCCGACGAGCAGCTTGGAAATCAGAGACGCCGGATGGTCCATGGCACGATCGGCGAGCTGATTGGTTCGCACCTGGATCATGCCCAGCTTGTCGCGGCGAAGATCCTTCAGCTTGACGGTGATCGACCCCTCATAATCCTTGTTGGAGATCCTGAAGGTGTTTTCGGCAAGTTCCGCCGGGGTGCGACCACCGATGAACTCGCGCATGGCCGGCGAAGAGCCAAGCCAGCCGTATTCTTCGGTCGCCTGATCGGAGTTGATGCGCATGGCGATCGCATCGACCCACGAGTTATCGCCTGTGTCGAGGCGGGCGAGGATGAGGCCCTGGACGCCGCGCGCCGTGATTTTCCTATACTGCGAGGGCAGCATGTCTGTTCTCCACGAAATGAAAAACCGCGCCAACGAGGTTCGTTGCGCGGTCAAAATGGACAGGCGTCACACGGAAATGCGTGGCGCTAAGACTTGGGATCAGGCCTGAAGAGCGGCTTTCACGAGGGCGGCGTCGAATTCGACGAGGGCCGTGCCGGCGGAGATCCAGCGCGACACGTAGCCGATAAGGCTGTTGCCGGCGGCGGCGAGCGTGAAGGTGTCATCATCGGAGGCATAGACCGCCGGGCGATCGTTGGCGGTAATGGCGATGCCGGCGATGTCGAGGACGATCCGGCCGCGCGACTTCACGCGAACGGTGACTTCACCTGCACCACCGGTGGAGTTGTCCGCCTGTGCGATGGCGAAGCCCTGGAAGGGATCGGCGGCAACCAGCGGCCGCGAATAGCCGGCGCCATTCTCGCCGACTGCGGCGCCCTGGAAGATGATGTCGGCGGCAACGACGGGATACTCTTCCTCGTCGCCGAGCGAGAACTCCCGCGTCTTGTTCTTGGCAAGCGTGGTCATGTCTGTCTCCTAAGGTTGGCGGCGACGGCCGCCTTTGGGTTAGTTCGGCGGGGTCAGCCCGCCAGCGTCTCGCGCCGCTTCACGGCGACGTAGGCCTCGGCTGTCGGAAACTCTTCCTGAAGCTTCTCAGAGGCGTGCCAGCTCTTGGCCCAAGTTTCCGGGCCTTCGGGCGCTCCGGCGACAGGAGCCGCCGTGCCAGCTTCGGTGGTATCGGCGGCGATCGCCGGCACCGTCGCGGCGGCGCTCGACAGCGCGGCGACAGCGTCGAGCATGCCGTCGGCCTTGATCTTGGCGACGACGGCGGTTGCAGTGTCGCCCGGCGTCCAGCCGTTGGACTTGGCGTCGGCGATCAGCGTCTCGCAGCCGGCAACGGCGAGCGCATCAATCGACATGATGCGGGTGCGTTCGGCGGCGGCGGCCTCGGCGCGAATGGCGTCCAGATCCACGGCCGGCGCCGAGGCGGCGGACGCGACAGGCCCCGGGTTGGTGGCGGCCGGATCGCTCACGGCGGCGAGGATGGTGTTGGCAAGCAAGCTCATGTTTCACGCTCCAGTGTTGGCCGCGTTGATGGCGGCGGCGAAGGCCTCGAAAGCCTCACGGGGATCTGCGATGGCGTCGACAAGGCCGGCGGCAACAGCCGTTTCCCCTTCGAACCAGTCGGCTTCAGTTGCGAGTGCGGCGGCTTTGGTCAGGCGGGCGCCGCGCCCACGGGCGACCACGTCGGCGAACTCGTCGCGGGCCGCATCCACGCTCGTCTGAAGACGGGCGAGATAGTCATCGGAAAGCGGGCCAAGAGAGGAGCCCTGATCCTTCTTGGCGCCGGATTTGACCACCGTCACCTTGAGGCCGGACTGTTCGACGGCCGCCGAGCGATCGACGTGCATGGTGATGACGCCGATCGAGCCGGCCGCGCCGTGCTTCGGCATGACGATCTGTCGACACTGCGAGGCCTGGAGATAGGCGGCCGACATAGCGTAATCCGTCAGAATGGCGAGGGTCGGCTTGACCTGCGACAGGGCATGGATCTGGTCGGCCAGCTCAAAGGCGCCGTTGACCACTCCACCGAAGCTGTCCACCTCGAAGACGACGCCGCGAATGGCGGGGTCCATCGCCCGCGCCACCTGTGCCGATAGCCCCTCATAAGAGGTCTCGCCGGAGGACTGACCAAGGAAGGCGCCTTTACGCACAAGCGTGCCTTCAATCGGGATGATGCCCACGGCGCCGATGCGCATGAAGCCGAACATCTCGCGCTTTTCCATGATCCGCCGCACCGGCTCGCCGACGACACCGGCATGCTGGCGATGAACGTCATGTTCGATCCCGGCATGGTCGACCACCACCACGGACGAGCCGAGAAGGCGCGGGCCGAGCACCGTGGCAATGGTCGCGGCCTTGCGTGCGTCAATCATCAGAGGCGTTTCAAACGCCTCCGCTGCAAGTCTCATCATGTTGGTGTCCTCAGTTGTCGTCTTCGTCCGGCTCGGCCGGCGGAGCACTCCCGGCCGGTGTCGCGACCGGCGCCGGCTCGATGCCCTCGGCACGCATCAGGCGCTTTTCGCGGCCGCGCTGAAGAATGTTGTCCTGCCAGTCGCCGCCGGTTCTCTGAATGCCGATCTTCTGCAAGGTGGTGGCGCCATTGGTCAGGTCGACGTCATCGGCCTTGGCTTCCTTGAGCGGATCAAGAGAGATCCGGGTCGGCCCGATCCACTCGGCATAGAGGTAGGCCTGCCGTTTCACCGGATCGGTGAAGAAGCTGGGCGCCTTGAGCCGGCCTATCGCAACCGCCTCTTCCCACATCCACGTGTAGAGCTGCTGACACCAGTTGCGGGCGAGCCAACCACGACGGCGGCGCCAGAAGAAGAAGGCCATCTCCAGCGCGGCGCGGCCGGCCGTATAGCTCGACGTGAAGTGCTTCACCAACACTTCGAACGGCAGTTCCAGCGCAACGCCGATCTGCCGGAGCATGGCGGTCAGGAAAGCATCGAGGGCCGGATTGGGCCGGCCGGGGTTGGCAATCTGCACATCCTCGCCTTCGGCAAGCTCGACAACCGCGCCCGGTGCCAACTCGATCTCATCGCTATCAGCACCGCCGCCCTGTCCGGCTGGCAGCGGACCTTCGTCCGTCGCAGCCTGCTTTTTGACGAACACCGTGAAATAGGCCGAGATCACAGCGGCCCGTACCTCGGCGTCTGTATACTCGCCGAGTTCGTGCAACGCCTCGATCACGGGGGCGAGGTACGGGATGCCGCGCGACTGTTCCGGCCTGAGACGGTCGAAGAGATGCAACACCAGCGGTCGGCCATCGGTGAAACGGGCCGGCATGGCCGTCCATTCCAAGCGACTGGAGCTCAATTCGCCAGGGTGCCGGTTGGTCATGTGATAGGCGACAGGCACCCCATCCGCGTCGACCTGGACGCCGCCGGCTAGGTTCGGCCGATCGCCGCCCCAATTCGGGTTGGAAACCCGGTCGGCCTCAACGAGCTGCACCTTCGTCCCGTAGGTGTCGCCGGCATCCTTGCGATAGCGGCGCACCCCGAAGATATCGCCGCTTTCCAACACGCCCCGAAACACCGTGCCTTGCATGTCCTCGTCGGACTGCACGCGGGTGAAATCGAGCGTTGCCGCAAACAGGCCCCATTCCGTCTCCGCCTGTCGTCCAAGCGCGGCGGCTTCCTCAGGCGAGATCCCGAGCACTTCGTGGTCGATCTTCGCTTGTGGCTGGAGACCGTCTCCAACGACATGGCCGACGTTGGTCGAAATGGCGCCGGTCGCCACGGGCATGTTTCGCGCGAGATCCCGCGACCGGCTGCGCAAATCGCGAAGCTCCGGCAACAAATCGGCATCGGCCGACCCTTCGCCCGGATGCCAATTCCGCGTCGGCCGCCGGCCGGTCTTGCCGCCCTTATAGCCGCCTTCGAGAGACATGCTGAGCAGGGTCCGCGCCTTTGCCCGCTCAAGCCCGGCGGTCGGGTTGAAGTATCCGACGACGCGGTCAACCAGGTTCGGCGCGGCCACCGCAATCCCGGCGCTCCTCTGTCGTCGTTTGCCGTGATTGCGGACCTTCGGAACCGACGCTTTGCTCATGCCGACACCCCATAGCGCGGCCCGCGACGCCCGCCGCCTGTGAGCTTCAGAACCTTGGCTTCCCAGAACTCGATGTTGTCGCGGATGGTTGCCGCGTCCGCCCGCGTCAGCTTGCGCCCGCCGATCTCGTAGGACTGTGAGGACGCAACCGCCGTTGAGGCGGCCATCCAGAGGTCAAGTTGCGTTTCTGCCTGTTCCAGCGTGATCCCGGCCATTATCTCAGTCCTCTTGAGCGCATCCGGCGGCCGCGAGGCCTTGCCGCGACGGGCGCCGGAGGCGGCGCCTTGGTGTCTTCCGTTGTTTCGATTGTCGCCGATGCTTGCGGAGCCGCCGGAGCGAGCGGAGCCGGTGCGTTGTCATTTTCCGGTCTGAGCGCCCACGCGTTGGCCTCGATCGAGGCGGCCCAAAGCGGCGGATTGGTCCAGTCAATGGACTCGGCGCCGAGCACGATGGCGAGCGCCTTGCCGTAATAGGCACAGTCGAAAGCCTCGTTACGCCGTTGCCCCGGCTTCGGCTCCCAGCCGTCCGCCGATCGGCGTTCGGCGCATAGTTCGGTGTAGACCTCCGGCGGCAGTCCGGACGCCAAGTGATAGGCACCCGGCCCCGGAACCTTGCGCGCCAACGAAACGGCAACTTCGTCTTTGAGGACGTCGGACGCCGCGAACACCACGTTGACCGTCTTGCGGCGGCGTGGATTGGCCTTGGTCTGTCGCGTCTGGTCGATCTTCTCCGGCTCGCGTTCCTGAGCACGGGGCTGGCGATCAACGCCACCGAGGCCCTTCACCAGGAACACCCGGCGCCGGCCGAACGCTTTACGCGCCTTGCGCCACCAAGCGTAGGCGTTTTGCGTGGTGCCAGGCGCGCCGCCGCTGTCGACGATGATCGCCGCCGGCAGCATCCGCCAACCGCTACCCTCCACCGGATAGGGCTTGCTCAACAGCTCGTCGAGCGCTGCCCAATCCTCGGAATAGAGCGGCGGCGCAATGGCGCGCGTCCCGGCGCCGGGCGCCTTGGCCGGCGGCGCGTGGATGTCGAAGCGGTCGACCATCCAGCGCTCAAGTCCGAGACCGAAGGCGTCCGCCTGAACGACGAAGCGATTTGCCTGCACGTCGACCGACAACAGGACGAAGCGCGTGCCGGCCGGCAGTGTCTTGACGACGATCGGCGCCGGCTTGTCGCGGAGCGTATCCGGCGTCAGTTCGGTTTCGCTGTCGGCCGACTGCGGCTTGTAGGGCAATGCCTGATCGACGTTGACGGTCGTCTTCAGCTTCTCTTCGCTGCCGGTCGCGTCATAGGTCTCCTTGGCCGTCAGATATTGGCTGACGAGCTGTGCCCAAGGCTGGAAGGCGGCGCATGGCCCCTTCAGCCAGTAGGAGACGATTTCGGTGTCGCGCACCTCGTCATCGATCCGGGCGAGTACGCCGCCCGGTCCTTCGTGCAGCCACACCCCGGCCGCATCGAGATCCCGCCGACGCGCCGGCTCGTGGACCCCACCGCAATGCGGACAGAGCATCACCGCCTTTCGGCCGCGCTCCATCGGATCGCCGTCCTTGGGATAGTCGAACAGCTTGAAATCCGGTTCGAACAGTTCGCCGCAATGATCACACTGCCAGTAGCGACGGGCGCGCGTGCCGTCGTTGTAGAGCGACAGGATGCCATCGCACGGCGGCGCCATGTGCGGTGCGTCGGCCGGCGCCCGCCACGCCTCGTCAAGGATCGGCTTGCCCGGCGAACTCTCGGCGATCGCCATGCCCTGCGTGCCGAAGGTCTGGATACGCTTGAAGCCGAGGCCCCAGGGCGAGCCCTCGCCGTCGACGTCCATCGGCATGCGGTCATAGTCGGTGAAGAGGATGTCGAAGAGGTCGACCATCGCAAGATGCGACTTCACCGGCCATCCGAGCGTGAGGCGCATCCCGCCAAGGAAGCGCTTCTCGTAGGTGGTCATCGAGTAGCGGCCCGGCATGATCTGCGCCGAAATGTCGGGCGAGTCCCAGATCATCGTGTCGAGCTTCGACAGCGAGTATTCGCGCGCCGCCTTCTCATCGGGGCAGATCAGACGGCCGACGCGCGGCCGGCACTTCACGCGATGGGCGATCACGTTGTTGATCAGCGCTTCCGACTTCACCGAACGCGCCGGGCCCACGAAGATCAGCCCGCGAAAACGCCGACTGTCGGTCATGTCCATCGGCTCGACCATGTAAGGCGCGACGTCGTTGCGCCATTTGGTGCGAGCACCACCCGAGGAGATCCGCCGATACATCTCTGCGGCGGCGGCAACCGAAACCCGCTCGATCGGCGCCACGGATTTGACGGTGGCCGCAAGCGCGCTCACGGCTCGTGCGAAGGACGGCACCGGCCCTTCACGGTCGCGGCGGAAGCTCTGAACGTTCATGCGGATACCTTCTCGCCCTTCGCCCGCTGCTGTTCTACGAACTTGGCAAGCGACTTCGAGAGATCGTCGAGGATGTCGTCGGCGAGCCGGACGGCGACCAGGACTTGCGGAGTGGTCAACGACAGTTCGCGGCCAAGGCGATCGGGCATTGCCTCGATACCGGCTCGGACAGCAGCTAGCGCACCGTCGAGCACGTCGACCATGTCGTCAAAACGCACCAACTCGCCGCGCGCCTGCGACATGGCCATGTACTCGCGTTCGGCCGCATAGAGCTCGCGCCGTTCGCGTGGTGGCAACGCTTGCTCGGACGTTCCAGCTTTCCCACCGACCAGGGCGAGGCGCATTTCCTGAACCGCACGTTCGGCCGCATCGTTCTCGGCTTCCCGCTCGGCTTCCCGTGCTTTGCGCCAAGCGTAGCACTCGGAAAGCTGGAACTCATAGGAACGGCCATTCGTACCGGTCGAGAGCACCGGCATCCCGTCGCCGATCCAACGATCAACGGTTGGTTCCGAGACGTTGAGGGCGCGCGCAAGCTGGGACTTGTTGAGAACGGCATCGGCCACACCTTGCGGCAGCGGGAAGCGCTCAACGTCAGTCGTCACGTCGCACCCTCTTGAACAACAACAACAATATCAACCCAACGCGCTTTCGAGATGCGCACAGATCGACCGACCGGGGAGCGAATTACCCCCAGGCGGGTTTTTCTCTGGAAGGACCCAAAAGGGTTGGGGCCCCGCGTCGGATCGGCTTTTTCTCAGAGGCCGGTCAGCCTCGGCGCCGGCTGGCGATGGCCGTGGTGAAGGCCTTCCGGAAGTTCGTCGCTGCCAGTGCCTCGCCTACCGACTGCCCGACCTCGTAGAAGGGGAAGCGCTTCCGGTAGTTCGGGGTCCGCACGTAGTTGAAGTAGACGACGAGCCGGCCGCCCTTGTTGATGGCGATGGCGAGAGGCGTGTTCGACGCCTTCAGCAGAAAGAACCGCTCCCGCCGGTTGCGTCGCCGCGATCGAGCCGAGGCATTCTGCCAGACGTCGACCGCCTGTGCGCCAAGGTCGGACAGGATCTGCATGATCACAGAGCCGCGCACGTTGCCATAGGCATCCTTGGGACAGGCCCGCGACGGCACTGCGTAGAGGTTCGACGGCATCGCACCGACTGCGATCAGATGCCGCTCGAAAGCCTTGTGTCGACGCGTCCCACCATGGACCTGAGGATTGAACCAGTTGCGAGGATGCGAGGTGCCTGTCGCCGTCTTCTGCACCACCGAGGCAACGAGCCGCGTCTTCGTGGCGGGCACCACCTGGAAGGCGTTCTTGGAAAACGGCGTCGGCCGATCGAACACCTGCCCCATCGTGCGCTTCTCGGCGGCGAGCACATCCTTGGCCGTCCAGGTCAGCGCGAGCGCCGTGGCAAACGGGATCTGCTCGCTGGCAACCGATGCCAGCCTCGCCGACACATCGGCCATGTTCGCCCGAATTTCGAATTCCATCAGCGCACCGCCATAGAAAAAGCCGGGCTGGAGATCCAACCCGGCTTCGCTGCCCGAAGGCGCAATTCTTCAATGTGGCAAAAACTGATTATCTTCCCCGGAGAAGTCAAGGCGACCCCAGGCGGGGTTTCATCGAGTTGGGGACAAACCTTTCACCGACGAGGCATAGGGCGTCTCGCAAACGGCGCCCAATCGCGGCGCACGTCTCCTTGTCCGCCTTTCCGTTCAACACCTTGACCGTAGGCCAAGCCTTGGCGGCCTCCTCGATCGTTCGCCCTTCCACGCAGATCGCCATCAGGATCGACCAGTCGGGTTGCCCGATGTACGCGGCGATCATTGCGAGCTCGGTCTTTGCGCCGAGGATCGTATCGGCCGGCCCGTCGTATGGCTTGGTCGAGGTGTCCACCCGGATCACGCGGTAGTCGATCGCCGAAGAGCCGCTCGCCTGCGCTGCCTCGGCAAGTGACACGACGTAGCCAGCCGCAACGATCGCCAACCGGCTGAGGCCGCCTCGCTCCGGAGACTTGGCGGCAAGGCGTCGGATCGTCTCCGAAGCGCGAACGAGAACCCTATCCGTTTTGTCTTTAAACCAAGGACTTGCGACAGATACTTCAATTCTTGCGTTAGCAGTCATCGCACGCCCTCGCCCTGAGTTGTCTGAAATTGCCCGCCTGTCGGCTCCTCCGGTGGCCTCACCGATGGCATCCAGATCCGATCGACCTTGACCGGCCGTGGAAGCCTGAAGCCCCGATCGGCGAACCACTCGCGCCACGCCACGAACTCAGGCGAAGCGACCAGCACATAGGCGAAGCTCCTCGATGCGCTCTCCATCGCTTGAGCCTCGGCAAGCGTCACCGCGACTCCCTGCCCCCGTTCCGCCTGTTGAGCCATGAACTTCGCCTTGCCGGCCGTAGGCGAACGTCCGCCGCCCTTGGCATGCTCGAAGAACCGACACCACCAAGCCCGCCCAAACAGCGGCAACGGCACCAGCTCACCCGGACCTGACGCCGAGGGTGTGGCTTCCACCCTCTCGAAAGCCTTATCGCGGAGATAGCGTGCCGCCTCCATGAGCCCAGTCCGCTTCGATCTCCGCTGACCGGCGATCACCGCCGCGATGGTGGCCGGCACAGCTGCCGCTACCCGTTCCGCCCCCGACAAACGCCGCCATGCCGCAAAGGCGCGTCCTCGGTTGTCGAACCGTTGCGCTGGATCGGCAGACGTCCACACCTGGAAGAACCTATCGAAGCCTTCCTCGTCATCTTCGTTCGCGCGCGTCTCTCTCGCCCCTCGGGGGGCTTTAGGGGGTATCGTTAGATCTTGATCGTTAGATTCTTTCGTTAATGGTGCCGATCCAGGGCCGGCAGGGGGTGCCGATCTAGGGCCGGCAGGGGTGCCGGCCTGTCGGCAGGGGGTATCATCGTCGTCGTAGAGCACATGCGAACCCGCTGCCGATGACTGCTCGGGGTTCACATCGAGGCGCACCCGGTACCAGTGCGAAGCGTCTCCACCGTCGCGTCGCATCTCGGTTTTCACCTCGACATAGTCGGCCTCTCCAAGCCGACGTAGAGCGGCTTGCACCGTGGATCGAGCGCACTTGAGCTGTTCGGCCATCTTCACTTGGGAACGGCGACACCATCCGTCTTCGTTGGTGTGAGTTCCAAGCAGGGCAAGAACCTGAAGATCTCGTCCTTCCAAGCGCGTGTCGACTACGGCGGCCGCTGGGATGATGGAAAATCGTGGCCCGCTCATGCGGCCTCCCTTTCGGCTTCGCCGCTTGACTGCAAAGCCTCTAGTTCCGCCACGCGCTCTCTCGCGAAAGCGCGTTCGGCTTCAACACATGTTCGGATGGCGGCACCGTAGCGACGGACAAAGGTCAGCGTGGCGAAGGCGGCGCCGAGTGCGTCGAGCCTTCGTTGCGCGGTGTCCGCACGCATCTGCCCGCGTGAAACCTTGAACTCCAGGCGCGTCGTCTCCCAGTCGATCAGCTGCCTGATGGCGGCAATCTGATCGTCGATCGACGGCTTTGGTCGCCGCCCCGATACGGCGTCCGTCATGGTGCATCCTCGTCTATGACGGCGAGAATGAACGGGTGAGCCACGCCTTCGCCAAACGGTGCTTCTGCGCGGCCAGAAGCACACTTGCGCACGGCCGCGATGATCTCCCCATCGGTCGAACTCGGCGGTAAGCCCAGGATGCTCCACAGCGCCGAGCGCAGGTTGATCAGCCGGAGGGCCGGCTTGCAATGAAGGTCGGTCACCGCGCCCTCCCCAGCCACTTAGCTCGGGAGCCATCGTCCAGCACATAACCGAGGCCGGCGGTGAACTTGACCACGAAGCCCATGCGGCGAAGCTCGGTCACCAACACTTGCACGGCCTTCCGTGCGCCCGAGAAGCCCGCCTGTTGTAAACACTCGCTCATGGCATCGGCACTCACCGGCATTCCCGGCGGTGCGCCTGCGAGCAAATCGAGCCCGACGAGATGGCGCGGAGACACAACACGCCCCTGCCAGTAGCGAACCTTCGGAGCGGTGCCGACTGGTAAACTCGTGCCCCCCAGCTGCGGCTCTACCTTTGCCGGGCTGCTTTCCAGCAAATCCGGCACGTCTCTCGCAAGCTCAGGCGCGTCCGGTAGCATCGCCTCTGGCCACGAGAACGCGCGCCCTGCCCTGATATCGTCGACTGGCAGCTCTCCGATCATCCCCTTGGCAAGGAACTCCAGCGCCGTCGCTTTGACGTCACTCCGGGAAAGCTTCAGCCCGCGAGCCTGAACGCCAAGCGGAACCCGCTCCCGGCAGAGACCAAGCACCGCGCCACGAAGAAAGAAGTTGAGGCTGCTCACGCTGCGTCCTCCTCGGCGAGAACCACGTCTCGGCAATCGGCGCAAAGCCAGATGCCGGCCTTTCGCGCGTCGCCCGCGTCCATCGCCGGGCCGAGGTGGCAAAGATAGCCAAAGGGCGCGTCGACCGAGCCGCACTTGGCGCAATGGTGGACGAACAACACGGCCTTGCCGTGCCTCTCAAACCGGCCGGATGGCTTCAGCGCAGCAAAGCCCCGAACTGGCCTCGGCGCCGGCCGCGCCGCAAGGTCGGCGGCTTGGAACAGGTCGGTCATTGCCTGTCCCCCTTCACCACCCGCACCTTGGCAGTGGCCAGCGACATGCGCGCTACGCCAACGCGCCGCTCGATCTCCGAATAGGCGCGATCAATGGTTTCCGCCTCGCCGGGCGATATCACCCCGTCCTCTTGGGCAATCGCTAGCTGGATGCTCGCCTCGCCGACAGCGTGCGCCACTTCGGCATGTGTCCGGGCGAGGTTCGCCGTCTCCCGCGCATCCGCCCCAGGCTCGCCAAGTCGCCGCCCATTGAGTTCGGCCATGACCGACGAGACGAAAGCCCGGCCGCTATCAGCCTCAAGTGCCAACGCGGCCGGGATCGGTATCACGTCGGTATCGGTTGCCGACTGCCAGCGCCCGACCTCGGTTTTCGAATAGCCGGAGATCTCGCCAGCGCGGACAACGCCGCCGCACACCTTGACCAGGTCGCGCGTCGCGGCCTTGAGCCGATGAAACCAAGCCTCGGAAATTGCCATGTCGAACCTCATGAGTTTCCCGTTCCGGGAAAACGGCAAAGGTTTCCCGTGGCGGGAAACCGCGTGAAATGATGGAGTTGTGGGCAAGCCGGACGGACCGGCGAAGGTTGTCAGAACTTGAGGCGTTGCCGCCGTGTCAGTCGTCGAACCTCCTTATGAGTTGGTCGAGCCGCCTCTCAGCGGCCGGATCGATTTCCAGCGCCGCGCCGGCCTCGGTGACGAGCACCCAGAGACGGCATTCGGCCTTGTCGGATGGGAGACGCATTTCAACGAGGCCGAGTTGGTTGAGCCTGTCGAAAGGCGCGAAAACCAGCGGGCAACGGTTGCGACCAACGGAGAGATTGCCGGCGCTGTCGCATCCCGCACGGCCACCAGCTTGGCGAAGCCACAGCAAGGCGGCGCCTTGGTCGGGTGGAAGCACGATACTCATGGAATCGAGCCCGCAAAGAACGCGATGTCGGCGACGATCGCCACTCCGAGCGATAGGACGAGCGCCATTCCCGAGCGATCGATCGGGAACGAGGCAGCGCGGACAAACGATCGCCCGCTCATTTGTCCGCCCCCAGTTCCACCAGACTACTGGGCAGCCTACGGCTGGCGGGCTCGAACCTCGCCGGAGACAACTGATGCTTGGCAATGAATGCCAAAACACACTGCTCGGTTTCCGGCCAAACCCGACCACCTCGACGCAGCCGTTCGACTAATCGACCGTTTCGGGCGGCAAGCATGCCAAACCGATACTCACCGATGTTCTGTTGGGCCATGAAGGCCTCGATTTTGGAGAGAAGGGCATCGCTCATGCGCCGGGCATAACACGCTATAGCGTGCGACGCAACGCACGTCATAACGTGCTCCCGACGGCCTTTTAGCGTGCTATCGATTGCTCATGGATAACACTTGGTTCGACAGGCTCATCGAAGCCATTAAGGCCGACGGCCGAGACATGCGCACCATCAGCTTGGCAGCTAAGTGCGGACCGAACTATGTCCAGCAAATGATCAAGGACAATAAGCATCCGGGAATTGATCGATTCATCCGCATCGTAAATGTTTTAGGAGCATCCAAGGCTTTCCATATACTAACCGGACAAGCCCTAAGTGATGCAGACCTTGAGTTCTTAGCTACCGCTTCTCAGCTCGACGAGGAGACAAAGAAGCAGGCCGTTTCTCTTTTCCGGACGATCCTAGAGAAGCAAGAATCTCAAGCGCAGTCGCTCGACTCCGAGGATTAAGACGAATCCAAATGTCGAACAGTTTCTGAAGTTCCGTCACGCTAACACCCTTCTGGGTGGAGAACATATTGCGAACACGCATTGCAAGCAAGTGAGCACCTACCGTTTTCCACGCAGCCAGATCGCACACTGATTCCACCCGCCATCAGCGCTACCACAACCAATGACGAACGCTAAAGCGTGTTTTGCGATTGACACGACACGCTATTGCGTGCATCTGTGCATCCCTACCGGCACCGGAAAAACCCAATCAACGGCGCCGAGCCCGGCGGCAGATAACGACGAGTGCCAGCAACGGCCGCCGGGCCTCCCATCTAGATCCGCGCTCAGGCGCGGACGGCGGCGCCGGAAAGCTCCATCGCCTCAACGCTCCGGTGCCGCCGCCCTTCTCTCTGATGAGGTCACAATGGAAACCGAGAGCAGCCAGATCGACGGCCAAGAAAAGAAAGGGCGAGCCCGAAGGGGACAACAGGAAGAAGCCTTCACCCCAAAGGAAATGGGTGTCTCCGCCGAGGAGATCCTGCGCTTCATTGAGCGGATTGAGCGCCTGGAGGAGGAGAAGTCCTCGCTGAGCGACGATATCAAGGACGTGCTCGCCGAGGCAAAAGGCCGCGGCTATTCCGCCAAGGCTCTGCGCGCCATCATCAAGCTACGCAAACTCGATCCCGAGGAACGCCGAGCCTCCGAAGCGATCCAGGACCTCTATATGAACGCCATAGGCATGATCTGAGGCGAACCATGAACACCCTGTTCCTCCTCATGGCGCAATACAACGCTGCCGTCATCATCCCGCTCGACAAAGTCCGCGCCGACTTCTTCCCTCACCTGACAATGCCAAAGCTCCTCCGCAAAGTAATGGCCGGCGAGATCGACCTCCCTGTCACCCGCATCGAAGGCAGCCAAAAAGCCGCCAAGGGTGTCCACATCTCGGATCTGGCGGAGTACCTGGACAAGAGAAGGGCTGCTGCAATCCGCGAGAGAGACGCGCTTTGCACGGAATAGGTGAAGCCGCCCATCGGCCCTCAGGCTTCAGGACGGCTTCCACGTGTGGATGCATGCGTTACATGCGCGCCCCGATGGCGAGCAACTGCTGGAGCGCATTCGGCTGAATCTGGTGAGCAACCCAGATTTTGATCGGAGTGCCATCCTCGCGTGTTGGAGCGTTGATATCCGCGCCCTTCGCTACAAACGCTTTCACGATATCAAGATGTTGCTGGTAATTGACGTTAGGTCTCCACTCACTGAGGTCCATCAAATCCGGGATTGTCGTCCTGGGAACTGACGGGACCATCGGCATCACACGCGAGAGGAAGTAAGCGTTTGAATCAGAGGTCTCATTAGTCGACAATGCTCTCGCAAGGAATGTCCAAAGAGGAACGAGCTCATTGTTACTCTTGTACGAGTTCATCAGCGCCGCACTCGGACCGTTGTCTACGCAGCTGTATTGCGACTTCAGCCCATAACCCTTCGAGTTGTTACCGATGGTGGTAATTGGAATCGACTTCTCCACGGCCTCTTCAAGGAAGCCGACATCTCTGACCGTGTAGGGCACAATCAGATTCGGGTTGGCACCCTTTTCGATTAGCCACTTGATCATGTCCCAGTTCTTGTTAGTGGCTGCATAGTATAGTGGTGGATAGCCCAAGCAGTCTCGCTTGTTGACGTTCTGCTCAAGTATGCGATTGACGTCCGAATCCGGGCGGTTGTAATACATGTAACTGTTCAGATGGATTGATAGCTGAGCATAATTCGCTGTCATTAATACATATGACGAGTCCTTGGATCGAATAGCAGCGTGGTCAAAACTCATGTAGGTCGAGTCACCGTGGTGATAATCGGTGCTGACGAGCCAAATCGGAAATGTAGCGTCCATACCTTCAAACTCAACGAGCATCTTCAGGCTGTTTTTATACCCCCTGACAACGCAAGTCGGATAGGTTTCTCTGATTTTCTTGGAAACTTGTTCCTTCGTGACGACATTTGCCTGAACGAAAGATCGTACAGACTCAAATAGAGCGCTATTATCATTGCAGACCGCTTCCGCGATCGTGTTCATCACCCCGTCAACTGGGTTGGCAACAGGCTGCGTTGAGGCGGTCGGAGCAGACGATGTCGTGCCTGGCGCATCCGGCTCTTCCCAGGCCTGCGCTCCAGCTTGTCCCGCTTGGGCGTACTGGGGATTTGCCGGGTCTACGTAAGCCGTTGCAGTACCCCCGGTGCCATTCTGCTGAGCAATTGGAGCTTCGGGCTCTTCCCATGCTTCGGATGTCAATGCCTGAGCCTGCGACTGGGGCTGCACATAAGCTTGCGCGGGCGCGTTGTACCCGATCGCGGGTGCTGCATTCTGCTGGCCGTAGGTCGGTTGTGTCTGCGGCTCGTTGTTGGCGTACTGCTGCTGCGCGTAGCCTTGATCGCTCTTCTCATACAGGATCGCGATCTGGTCTTTCGTGATCTTGCCGTCGGAGTTGGCTCCGATGGAGTCTTGGAATGCTGCAATTGCCTGGCGCGTTTGCGGGCCGTAAACGCCGTCCGGATAACCAGCATTGAAGCCTAGGTCGTTCAAGCGCCTCTGGACTTCAGCTCGGGCAGCAATCAGTTCCGCGTTCTTCTGCTGACGATACTGCTGACGCTCATGGGCTCTCTGATTTTTGCGAGCCATGTCCGCAGCCACAGCACCCGCGAAGATGCCGAGTAATCCACCCACGATCGCCCCGCCATCATTCGCGGAAGCTTGAACCGAAGTCGACAGATAAAGCGCTGTCACAATCGAAATGAGAAATTTGCCCTTGGCCACCCCAGCCTCCTGCTCGCCTAAATAGCAATTGGAGACAGCTATCATAAATTTTTAACTACTCAAATATGCGCTGGTATCTGGGGATTATCGATTTCCGAGAATGGTTACCCGCAGGCGGCCATCGCAACAAAAGACGATCAGTATTAACCGTTACAATTGCATCCTACATATGACGCCCGATGCTCTCTTGGATACGGTCATCGACATTGTCCAATCCTGCCTGATCCTCTACCCCGTCCACCCCCATGGCCGAACGCAGTCAAGGCACACTCCCGACCAGACGCCCATTCGGTAGACGTTCGGAAGCCAGCAGGAGGGGCTCTGGGGAGCCGTTCCTCCAGCGAGCGTCAAGGAAGCCTGAGGCTTGTGGCCGGATGGTTTCCCGTCACCAGCTTCTTTTAGCGGATCGGCGCCGGCGCGACGATAGCTTCTGGGATTGGTTCGGTTCCCGACTTCCAGAAGTTTCAGCGCGTTTGAGATGTGGCCTTTCGACGCCTCGCTATAGACCCGGGAAGTCATGTTGTTCTTCTGGACATCCAGTGGCAACGACTGGAACACGATATCATTGCCGCTGGCCGCCTGGCGCAGCAGAGCTTCATGGAGACTCTCACGCGTGAAGCTCACGATCTTGGACCCGCCTGCAGACGCTTCTAGGAGGTAGATGTATATGCGGGTAGCCAAGACGGCCTGATGCTTCAATGAGGAGGTCTCCGGAAGCTTCCAGGAGACGTTCACCAACGGAGCTTGAACGACAGCTTTAACTGAGCCGCTGCCGGTTTCTTGCCGATCGTCCTCGCTAGCATCCTTGCTCGGATTTGATTTAGTAGCACGAGTATGAACTCTATGAGCGTATGGCATGCGGGTACTTCCATCATCGATGGGAAGTATCAGGAATTTCGTGTGCGGGCGTTGCAGACTCATCTCTATTCGATAAACACAAGGTCATCTATTTCGAAACGATCCTGCTCAACAATTCTGCCCAACCGCTCCGCATACGAGGCTCGCACCCACTTCTTGTCGGAGGTGCGAAAAACCCAGCAAACCTTCTGATACTCCCGATGTTGGACGCGGATTTTCAGCGTATTATTGTCGGACTGCAATCGCCCCGTCTCTCCATCGTCTTTGACTTCGACGAGCGCGATAGCATCCTTTGTTGAGCGCCCACGAATCCCGACAGCGAAATCCGGGTAAAATCGCCTGCCATTAGGAAGAATAAGCTTTGTTGCCCACTTTACGTTTTCAGGATTTCGAAGCCACCAGAGAACCTTGCCGCTGTCGTCTGCATCCAGAACGCGAGCGAAAGCGATCTCTTCTTGATTCATATGCTCCGGGAAGACACCATATGCACCCTTTTCTGCCGGCTCTAGATTGCGCGGCCACGGGTCAGTTTCCAAAGGAATTGGCAAATCATTGTTCAGAGTAATGAAGGGTACTAACGCTGCACGCACGGCGTCTTTGAGCTTGCCCGGATCGCGCATCACTGCAATGTCTATCGCACGCCGGATGTCGGACTGAGAAATACCGTCTATGCCTCGATCATCTGCCATCATAGCGAGTCGGTCGTAAAGCGCCCTCTTTAGTGCCCGAGGGTCAATGCCATCATTGAACTCGAAAGCCTGTTGTGCCTGTTCAGCAACACGAACGTCCGAGAGTCGGATCTGGATGGATCGGTGCTCCTCAGCTTCGTTTCGAAATAACTCCTTCAAGCTGAGATCGGCACGCCGTCTACGGGCTGTCAGTTCGGCCAGCAAGTCGTCCCTACAGAACTCACGGGCGATCTCAATGACCAGTTGCCCCTCAATCCCATGGATAGGCGGTAGCTCCTCGCGGTACAAAGCCTCGGGGACGCCAAGCTCACGTCGCAGCCGGTATCGCCTTGGGCCGTTGTTGCCTGCCTGCACAGAGACAGGATGAAACGACGTCGGCGCCATCATTTCCGGCAGATGTCCAAACAGCGGTGTGCTGTTGAGGCCTTGGGTCATTTCACCAGTAACTATCGCCCTGTCCTGCTCGACAACTGACAGTGCCATGACCGACTGGTGGACAACACCTGCGGCGACGAGCGAATCAAGTCTGGTACGACGCTCCTCGTCAGATTGGGGAGGCCGGGGCGCCGGCATAGTGGATTGACGATCGATAGCCCCTTCAAGAGCGTCTTCACTATTTCCAAATTCAATGATGTCGAGGCGGTCGGTGAGCAACTCCATGCTCTGACGCACCGCTTTGAGGTCGTCCACAGCCGCCGCCAGGCCACCCTGAAGTTCCGGATCCGACAAAAAAACATATCCGCGATCAAAGAGCGGCACTTCGCCATGGATAGGGCGCACCAGAGGATGAACGCGCATGATGCGACCGACGATTTGCAGCCCAAATTCCTTACCGCGATTGGGTCGGACGGAGACAAGCGTCCAAGCGCGCGGTGCGTCGAAGCCGGTAGCCACCGCGACCTTGAACACCAGAACCTCCACCGCCGGGTCGTACGCCAGTGTGTGGAACTCCGGATCTGGCTCGCCCGAGGTGTGGGACTTAATCGCGGCGGTAGGAACGCCAATCTGCTCCAGCTTGTCGCGCACCCGCTTGATTGGGTCCTCGGCACCCTTAGCTTGGTCCTCCACTTGCACAAGCATCAAAGGCACGAGGCCGAGGTCGTGTCTCGCCAACTCATCCTTAACTAAGCAATGCTGGTTCCAGGCGGCCGTCAACGTCGCCTGCTCGATATCAATCAGCTTTTCATCGCCGTCGCGGAAGCGAAGCACACCAAGCATGAGGCCAGCTTTGTTGAGCCCCGCTTCCACTACCTGCGCCCTATCAACGACGATACGAGTTGCCACCGTCAATTCGGCTTTAGCTTCAAACTGTTCCAACTTATCGTCGTTGGGAGTAGCAGTTGCCAAAATAGTATAGTCAGGCGCAAGCACTTCTAGATAGAGTTGGGCGGCTGCTGCGGCATTAGTGCCAAAGTTGAGATGCGCCTCATCAATGACGACGCCAATATTGAAGCCCTGTCCGCGCAACTCTTTCAACATATCATCGAAGGACATTGCACGTTCTGTTGTTCGGCGCACCTTTCGCGACGCAGCGTTGCGAGCCGCGAGCGAGGCCCAAGTCTGGATGAACACATCGCCATCGCGAGCTTGCGTAGGCTCTCGGTCGACGTAAACATCGCGTAGCCGCAACGATCCGCATTGTGCCGCCAGAGCATCCCGTGTCTGCGAGACAAGGCCAGCATAGGGAGCAAACCAGAACCAAACCACCTTGCCGATTATGGCACCGCGCAGGCCTTCCAATGTCCGGCCCAAGACCAGCGTCTTTCCAGAACCGGTAGGCGATTGCAGAAGCATGACGCCAGCTTGACGGGCGATACGTTGGCGGTGCTGAGGCTCCTGATGGTGATAGCCAGCGACACGCCGGATAGTGCTCTGAAGGCCATCTACCGCTTGCTGCTGATAGCCGGCCAGCGACATGCGCGACGCAATAGTATCTGCCTCTACGCTCATTGCTGGAACCGCTTTACCAGCGCCTCCCGTACTTGTCTGACTTCGACATCGCGTCCCTCATACCGGGCAAGCTGCCCAGGCGCCCAGACATAGACAAACAGGTTGGCGCGGGCCTTCAGTAGGTCGTCGATGCGGTCAAACAGTTCGTCGGCCACCTTGTCAGCATAGATCACGATCTCGCCCGGCGTCCCGTTTTCCTGCCAAAGTGCGGCGGGCTCATACACCGTCAGTGGTAAGTCATGTATGGCTTCAATCGAAGTCCAGACTTCCTGCGGAGTAATATCCTGATCGAGATCTTCAAAACGGATTTCGCGACATTTAAGATAAGCAAACTCGGCAGCGAGAGCAGCATATTTCTCATCGTCCGAGTGGTTGAGCCGGCGAATGCGTTCAGATGTGATGTCACGACAAATATTCTTGCCGGGCTCCTCCGTCGTAGCCTCAGTCGACGAGACCATGATGAAGCGGCGCTGGCCCTCATCCTCGGCGTTGAGCTCCATTACCGCTTGAGCTGTAGTTGCCGAACCAGCGAAGAAATCGAGAACAATGCCCTCACGGCCCATTGCGCTATTTATAAGCGAAGCAATAAGCGATACAGGTTTGGGGTAGTTGAATACTTTATTCCCGAAAATTTTCTGAACCTCATCAGTAGCAACGCCCTGCTTATCAGCAATAATTTGATAAAATTCACTATCTTTTTCCTCCTTCGGTAATACGGACAGACTACTTACAGGACGATACATACTCTGTCTCTCAGACCAAAATGACTTTCTCCACGGCCGTCCCAAGCCGATTTTTTTCCCCACCCAAAATGCTAAATCCGGCAAATCTACACGCAATAAGGGGCGGCCTTTACCATCGGCCGGCACAGTCCTGTTCTCAATAGCATTCATAATTTCATCGATTGAGTTATATTCGACGTATTCAGACGCCGTAAAATAAATTCTATTATCCTCGATGAGAGACTCAATCGTTTCTGAACGAAGTTTAGTCTTTTTCGTTATTTTTTGTTCCGAAGCAAGACGCCACACGGAATCAGGATTGCAGGGATACCACCATCCAGTCTTGGAATCAAAAATTGGATAGTATCCATTCTCTCTTTGGAGACGAGTCTTTGGCTGCGTTAATGGATCAAGTGAATAATCACCACGCAAGTCACAATCTCGATTTACATACTTGGAATGGTCTACAAGAGAGCCAAGAAATGAGAAACGAGGGGCACCATACACAAGGACATGTTCATGAACAGCCGAAAAATTTCTATCTTCCCCATTGGCACTATCTTTGGTTCTCCAGACTATTGATCCGATCCTCATGCCTGGCATGACTTCGTCTAGCATCAACTCCATCAGCGAACGATTGTCGTCGTTGATAGAAACAAAGATGACACCATCTTCAGTCAATAGGTCTCGGGCGAGTGCGAAGCGGCGATAGAGAAATTCTATCCAAGTAGAAAAACGAAAACGATCGTCCTTGTCGAAATAGCGGTCGTTATAGACCCAGTCATTGGCACCGGTATTATATGGTGGGTCGACATAGATGCATTTGACGCGATGAGCGTAAGCCATACGCAACCAGCGTAAGGCATCAAAATTGTCACCCTCGATAACAAGATTGCGCCAAGGAGCCGGCTTGTCCGAAAGGTGTATTTCGAGCGTCGGAGCTACAAAATTAGCATCAATAGCTTGGTCAGCTTCGATCTCGTCGCGCTCCCAAACCAGGCCTAGTTTCTTTTCTCGATCCCGCTTCTCAAGAAGTTCGACCAGTTGTTCTCGGCTCAGCCCGTCATACTTACCCACTATGAACCCCTAGACCTGCGCTGCCGGAGCGAGCTCGGCATCAAGCACTGTTGTGGTCCAATGTTAGCACGGCATTTGGGATTCGCCTCAACAACTCACCTGATATATCTAGTCCAGCTTCTCTTTCTTGGCGGCCTCGAAATTCACAACAAATTTCACAACACAACCAAAAACAGCGCGCAATTTATTGAAATATAAAGGCTATTTATTCCACACCGTCCAGTCGAGCATAGGGGCTACGGCAAATACGGGGGCAGCGTAATGGGTCATCGGATCCTTTCTGGAAGCTTCCGCTCCCATAAGCCAAAAGTCTCAAAAAGACGAGGGACCGCCGAGTTCAAAAGCGCATGACGAGTGGCAAATCGTTTCGGTTGGGACGGTCAACGGCTATAACGGAGCTAATCCTGGGAGGCTGACATGCCCGTGACAGACGTCGTCATCTTTCATAATCCCGACTGCGGCACGTCGCGCAACGTCGTACGCATTGTCGAGGCGGCCGGCTACACACCTGTTGTCGTCGAGTATCTGAAGACCGGCTGGACCAAGCCACAACTTCTTGCGCTGTTTGCAGCCGCCGGGGTCAAGCCGCGCGACGCGTTGCGTGTCAAGAAGTCTCCGGCCGCCGAGCTCGGCCTCACCGATCCCTCGGTCGCAGACGAAGACATCATCGAGGCTATGATCGCCCACCCGATCCTCGTCGAGCGGCCGATCGTCGTGACGGCCAAGGGCACAGCGCTCTGTCGGCCGAGCGAACAGGTGCTAGACCTCCTCGATCGCTGGCCATCCGGCCCATTCGCCAAGGAGGATGGCGAACTGGTGATCGATGCCGAGGGAAAGCGGGCTGGATAAGGGCGGGCGCCCATCCAGCCCAACCCTACTATCCCTCGAAGGACGCCCTGCCCCCGTGGGCCGCTGACCACTCGGCCGGGGCATGCAGGAACTTCTCGACTTCCGCCAGCATTTCCGCCGGGAAGCGGTTCGAGGCCTTGGCTTCGGCCAGCACGTCCCACCAGGTGGCCAGCGCATGCAGCGTGATACCATCGGCGGCCAGTACCTCGGTCGAGGACGGGAAGATGCCATAGTGGAAGACGACGAAGGCGTGACTGACCTTGAGCCCGGCGTCGCGCATGGCCTTGGTGAAGATCAGCTTGGAACGGCCATCGGACGCGAGATCCTCGACCAGAATGGCGCGGGCGCCTTCCTTGACATCGCCCTCGATCTGGGCGTTGCGACCGAAGCCCTTAGGCTTCTTGCGCACATAGAGCATGGGCAGTTCGAGCCGATCGGAGAGCCAGGCGGCAAAGGGAATGCCCGCCGTCTCACCACCGGCCACCGCATCGAGCGACTCGGCGCCGATCTCGGACAGGATGATCTCCTCGGCGAACGCCATCAGCCGTTTGCGCAGACGTGGGAAGGAAATGAGCTTGCGGCAGTCGGTGTAAACCGGGCTCGCCCAGCCGGAGGTGAAGATATACGGCTTCTCCGGGTTGAACTGGATGGCCTCGACCTCCAGCAGGAGGCGGGCGGTCTCGCGGGCGATGAACGACTTGTCCATGGGCTGTCCTCTGGCTGATTTGCCCGGCCATAGCACAGCTTTTCCGCTCTGTCCCGCATTTCACCGGCCGACAATACAAAACGGCGGCCCTTCCCCAGGAAGAACCGCCGTCAGTTGCCCTTTGCCTCAGGCAAGCATTTTCCAGATCTTGTCGCGGGGCCCGTTCCGGGGCCGGTCGCGTCGATCAATGCAGCGAAATCCACTCGCGCGCTTCGCGCTGAGCCATGGCGATCTCGGTCGAGGACATTTCGTCGGCGAGCTCGCGACGGTAGCGGGCGGCACTCTCCGAGCCACGGAAAGCGGCGATGTTGAACCACTTGTGGGCCTCGATAAGGTTCTGCTTCACGTCGCGCCCAACTGCGTACATCACGCCGAGTTCGTAGAGGATGTCGCTGGTGGCGCCGGCACCGCCGGCCAGTTGATCGATCGAGTTCAGTTCAAGACGAGCCATGATCACATTCCCTGTTCTGTATTTCCAGAGGTCTTACGCCTCGTGTCTTCGCGTTCCGAAGATGTGATCATGCTGGGCCATTTGATTAAAAAGCAGATTAAATTGCAGACTTAACAAGGAAACAACAAAAACTGAACCGAAAGTTACCTTTAACGGCCGTCAACCATGGATTTTCCGGACTTCCGCCATTTCGTGGCAAACAGGCCGGGAGCGTTGCTTCCTCGACGGAAACCAGGGATTCACCATGGACTCAGCTCGCAACGAAATTCTCTGGACTACGAAAAGCAAAACCGCCCCGGCCAAAGCGGTCGGAGCGGTCATGAAAGAGCTGGAAAGCAAAGATCAGCGGGCGCGCTGATTGAAAAGGACCTTCTGCGCTTCCTTGTCGTCGGCAAGGTTGCTGGCTGGCGTCGGAGCGGTGATCGCAAGCGCCTTCGCAGCGGCGGGACGGTTCGACACCCGGTCGACCCAGGCCATCACGTTCGGAAACTCTTCAGCATTTATGTCCTGGCGCTCCCAGCCGCGCGCCCAACCAACGCAAGCCATGTCGACAATGGAATAGTCGCCACAGATGAAGTCCTTGCCGGCAAGCTGCTTCTCGAGCACGCCGTAGAGGCGGTGCGTCTCGTCCCGGTAGCGCTTGATCGCATAGGGAAGCTTCTCGGGCGCATAGAGCGCGAAGTGATGGTTCTGACCGAGCATCGGCCCGAAGCCGCCCATCTGCCACATCAGCCACTGCTCGACCTCGACACGACCACGCTCATCCTGCGGATAGTACTTTCCGAACTTGCGTCCGAGATAGAGCAGGATGGCGCCGGACTCGAACACCGAGATCGGCTTGCCATCCGGTCCCTCGGGGTCGACGATGGCCGGCATCTTGTTGTTGGGCGATATCGCCAGGAAATCCGGCTGGAACTGATCGCCCTTGCCAATATTGATGAAGTGCAGATTGTAGGGGACGCCGAGCTCCTCGAGCATGATCGTGATCTTGTGGCCGTTCGGCGTCGGCCAGTAATAGAGGTCGATTGGCTTGGTCTGGGTCGCGGTCATCGGCTTCTCCTCGCCCGTTTCCGGTATCGGCTTAAGGCGAGGCAGCATATTTGTTGACCACGCCGGCGAAAAGAGGCGGGCGATGAACTTGGCGTGTTCAGGCCGACGGAGCGATCGCCTCGCCCTCAACGACAACCCCGATCTCCGGACCATCGCGCCGGATGATCCGGACACGGTAACGCCGATGATCCGCTTCGTCCTCGAGCTCCAGATCGAGCGGTAGCGGCCGCATCTCGGCAAGAACCAGCTTTGCTCCCTTCGCCGAACGGTCGCGGATCAGGCAGTCTGCGAGTCGCAGGCCATCGCGGCTTCTCAGTATCCCGCCCCTCAATCGCGTCCTGTGGCGATCTTCCCGGCGTCGATCATCGGTATCGGGCGTGGAAGAATCGGACATGAAGCCCCCTGTCGGAATGAATCCGACGGAGAGTCCGTCCCCTGCCTTGCCTCAGCCTTGCGCCACTAGAACGGGCTCTCGCTCGGCAGGGCCGGTGCTTCCTTGAGCAAGACGAGCTCTATGCGGCGGTTGCCGGAGAGGAACGGGTCGTCGGGGAACATCGGATCCTTGTCGGCGACGCCGATCACCTGGGCGAGACTACCTGGCCCGAGGCCGAAGCTGCCGAGGATCTCGGCCGTCGCAAGCGCCCGCTTTGCGGAAAGCGCCCAGGCAGCGCCACCGGGAACAGCCATGTCACCGGTCGACTCGGTATGTCCGATAATCTGAAGCCGTCCCGGCATCTGCTGGATAACCGGTGCGATGCGCGACAACAGGATCTTCATACGATCGGTCGGCTCGCTCGACTGCGAGGCGAACATCGGCCGGCCGTCCTGGTCGATAATCGAAATGTGCAAGCCGTCTTCGGTGATGTTGAGGATGATCTGCTTGGACAACTCGGCATAGTCGGGCAGGTCCTGCAAAGCCTGCCGCAACGACTCCGAGGCGGTGAGATACTCGCGCGGTTTGCTCTCTGCCGCCTTCTCGAACCGGTTGGTGTTCACCTCCGGCCCCTGCTTCTCATACTGGTCGTTGAAGTCGGTGGCGAACTCCACGGCGTCCGAAAGGGACATAGGCTGGACGTTGCGCAGATACTTTCGTTCGGGAAGACCACTCTGCTCGATCATGCCGGCAGGGCGTTGCACCGATTGGTATCCGAAGGCGTCGCGCATAGAGCCGGCTGCATCGTGCAGCTTCTGCTCGTCCTGACTGGAGAAGGACACGATCATCACGAACAGCGCCATCAGAAGAGCCATCAGGTCGGCAAAGGTGATGACCCACGGCGCTCCGCCATGTCCGCCACCGCCGCCGCCTTTCTTCTTGCCGCTCATTCCGCCGCCCTTCCGCTTTATGATCGTCCCGCGTCCCAACCAAGGAGGCGCCGATCCAGTCCTTCGCTATCGCACCAGTTTCGCCACGGGACCGAAATCGTGTTCGCGACCCGAAGTATCAGGCGGCCTCCTTGCTGGCTTCCGCCTTGGCCCGGTGCTTCAGCGGCAGGTAGGAAAGCAGCTCTTCATGCACCTGCTTGGGGCTCTTGTTCTCCCGGATCATCAGCACCGCGTCGATGATCATCGACTGGACTTCCGCCTCGTGATTGGCCCGATTGGCCAACTTGTCGGCCACAGGGGCCGCGACAACGTTCGCAACGACCGCCCCGTAGAGCGTGGTCAGCAGAGCGATCGACATGGCCGGGCCGATCTGCTTGGGATCGGACATGTGGGCGAACAGCGACACGAGGCCGATGATGGTACCCACCATGCCCATGCCCGGCGCCGCTTCGGCGATCTTGCCCCAGGCAGTGTGTCCCATGTGCAGACGCTCGTGCTGCAAGTCGCGCTCGCGCTCGAGAACGTGCTGAATGGTCTCGCCGGAATAACCATCGGCGATCATCTGGATCGCCTTTTGGAGAAAGGGTTCGTCGATCTCGAGCTTCTCGAGACCAAGGGGCCCCTGCTTGCGCGCCACCTCGGCGATCTCGGTCAGCTGGTCGAGCAGGTGAAAGATGTCATGCGTCTTGTACATGACCGCTTCCTTGAAGCCACCGAAGACGGCCACAGGGAAGGTTTTGAGCGTATACCGACCGAGCATCGCAACAAGGGCGCCCACGACCACGACCACGGTCGCAAGAAGGTTCATGAACATCATGATGTTCGAACCTTCGAGGAGGACGGCTATATACAGCACGCCAAAGCCGCCGATTACGCCAAGAAGGGTTGCAATATCCATCGATCGCTCGGGCCGGGGGGAAAGAGTCGGACTGTACGGCCTACGCCGCGAAACCCCAGCACCCCGACATTAAGGATGATGCCGATAAGGCAGGCTTAACGAACAGGGTTAACCAAACCTTCCGCGACCTAGCAAAAAGGCGGCCCGAAGGCCGCCCTGACGCAAATTGCCGTTTGCAGAAGGCAGCTTGTGCCGCCCTCGCCGCTTACTCAATGCCAAGCTTGGCCTTCACCAGATCGTTGACCGCCTGCGGATTGGCCTTGCCGCCGGTGGCCTTCATCACCTGCCCGACGAACCAGCCGCTGAGCGTCGGCTTGGCCTTGGCCTGTTCGGCCTTGTCGGGGTTGGCCGCGATCACCTCGTCGACGGCCTTCTCGATGGCGCCGGTATCGGTGACCTGCTTGAGGCCGCGTTCCTCGACCAGCTTCCTCGGATCGCCCCCCTCGGTGTAGACAATCTCGAACAGATCCTTGGCGATCTTTCCGGAAATCGTCCCATCACCGATCAGATCGACGATAGAGCCGAGCTGTTCGGGTGAAACCGGCGACGCCTCGATGCCCTTGCCATCCTTGTTGAGGCGCCCGAAGAGCTCGTTGATCATGAAGTTGGCGACGGCCTTGCCGTCGCGCTTCTTCGCCACCTGTTCGTAATAGTCGGCCGAAGCGCGCTCAAGAGTCAGCACCATGGCGTCATAGGGTGTGATGCCATAGTCGGCGACGAAACGGGCCTTCTTCTCGTCCGGCAGTTCCGGCAACTGGGCCTTGAGGCCCTCCACCCAAGCCGGGTCGAGTTCCAGCGGCAAAAGATCCGGATCGGGGAAATAGCGATAGTCATGCGCCTCTTCCTTCGAGCGCATCGACCGCGTCTCGCCCTTGCCCGGATCGTAGAGCCGAGTCTCCTGATCGATCTTGCCGCCGTCCTCGATGATGCCGATCTGCCGGCGCGCCTCGAACTCGACCGCCTGGGCGGCGAAGCGCATGGAGTTGACGTTCTTGATCTCGCAGCGCGTACCGAGCGGATCGCCGGGCTTGCGAACGGAGACATTGATGTCGGCGCGCATGGAGCCTTCTTCCATGTTGCCGTCGCAGGTACCGAGATAGCGCAGGATGGTGCGGAGCTTGGCGAGATAGGCCTTCACCTCCTCCGACGAGCGGAGGTCGGGCTTGGAGACGATCTCCATCAGCGCCACGCCCGAGCGGTTGAGGTCGACAAAGGACATGGTCGGATGCTGATCGTGGATCGACTTGCCCGCATCCTGCTCCAGATGCAGTCGCTCGATGCCGATCTCGACGACGCCTTCGGGCATGTCGAGCAGAACCTTGCCCTCGCCGACGATCGGCTGCTTGTACTGGCTGATCTGATAGCCCTGCGGCAGGTCCGGGTAGAAGTAATTCTTGCGGTCGAAGACCGAATAGAGATTGATCGCCGCCTTGAGACCAAGGCCGGTGCGGATCGCCTGCGCCACGCACTCCTCGTTGATAACCGGCAGCATGCCGGGCATCGCCGCGTCGACCAGCGACACGTGCATGTTCGGCTCCGCGCCAAAGACGGCCGACGCGCCGGAGAACAGCTTGGCATTGGAAGTGACCTGGGCGTGCACTTCGAGGCCGATGATGATCTCCCAGTCGCCGGTGGCGCCCTTGATGAGCTTCTTGGGGTCGGGAGTGCGGACAGCCATGTTCATCGTGGGTCTCTCGGATCGGTCATACGACATCTGTCTGGCGGGATAGCCCGTTTTGCGTTGGAGGTAAACGGGAAAGGCGCGTCAGTCCAGCATGTCGCGGATTGAGAGGCGACCCGAAAAGACAAAGGGCGTCGCGATGACGCGACGCCCCGAGTGCAAAGCGCGACGAATGCCGTCAGTCAAGAGAGAGCCGATAGACCAGCACCATGGTGTCAACATCGGCCCCGGCGTCGTAATCGGCGCCAACCTGATGTCCCTTGGTCGTGAGAAAGTCGTTGTCGTTGGCGATAAGCATCAGCACGTCCTTGGGGTGTTCCGGATCGAATGCCGGAACGACGCCGATCGCTTCCCACTTCTCCGACAGGTCATTGGCATCGTGGGGCGCGCCATTGTGGAGACCTGCCTTGCCGAGCTCGGCATTGTCGTTGATGTCGATGACGGTGGTAAGCTTGGCTGCGGTGACCGACGCATCAAGCGCGCCCTTCGGCGCGACAGGCTCGAGGTCGTCAAACTTGCTGCCGGCGATGTTCGTGGCGCCGGCAAAGTCGAGCAAATCGACGCGACGATAGAGAGAAGTGTCGCCCTTCACGCCCCACCCATTGTTGCTGTCGCGCGAGAGCAGCAGAAGCCGTCCGTCCGGCAAAACGGCAAGCTCGGACTGAGCGGCCACCAGGGTCTTGCCCTCGGCATCCTTGAAGGTCGGTAGCGGCACGACATACTCGGCCTTGAGCTTCAGCGCATCGGGGTCGGCGGCATCGTAGACGAGAGCCCGCGTGTTGTATCTCGTCGACTTCTTGTCGCCGCCATCCTGTCGAGTGGCGCTCTGCAAGACCACCGTCAGCTCGTTGGTCGTCGGATTGAGGGCCATTCCCTCAAAGCCCTGATTGTTCTGGCGTCCGGTCTCGGGGTTCTCCGGATCTAGCTTCGGAGCGCCCTCGCCCGGATTGTTGGAGGAAAAGTTGACCGCTCCCTTGCGCATCGGCAGGAATGCCTTGGGAGGCAGCGTCGCCGACACGAGCTTGCCCTCGGCCGTGAAGTGATAGATGGCCGGGCCATACTCGTCGGAGATCATCAGCGAGCCATCCGACAGCCGGACGATGGCCTCCGGGTCTATGCTGACGGCACCAGTGACCGCGCCCGGCAGATCGGTGCCGTTGTCTTTATTGACGGTTACCGGATCGAGGCCGGTCAGCGGCTTGCCTGCCTTGTCGGTGAGCAGGAAGGTGCTCTCCAGCTTCAGGTCGGCAACCGCGGCCTTGCCGGCCTCCGGCGCCGCGAAGGCGATCGAAAGGGCGTTGACCCGGGCGCTGTAATCCGTCGTACCCTCGACGTTGTAGCCGCGGTCGGGCAGCAGAAGCAGGGATCCCTGATAACCGTTGTCGGTCTTCTTCCAGTCGACGACGGTCATGCCGGAGCCGGAGCCGAACGTTTCGCCGAAATTGTCGCGAAGATCGGCCGGCAGACGGCCTACAGCCACCAGTCCCTTGTTAACCGGGAGGTCGGCCGCAAAAGCCGAAGTGCCGGCGGCAAGGGTCGCGGCAAGAACGAAAAGCGTTGAGTAAAGCTTCATGACAGCCCCATAGGTGAAACCCGAGAGGCTGTTGAATAGGCGGGTTGTTTGAACCTGTTGTGAAGGTGGCGCCGGACGAAAGCCGGCGCCCTTGCCTTACCACCACCGCTTGGGTGCGAACGTGCCCACGGCCTTCTCGATCGCCGAGCCGAGGGTGAACAGTGTCTCCTCGTCGAACGGCCGCCCGATCAGTTGCAGGCCGAGCGGCAGCCCCTCGGCGGAGAGCCCCGCCGGCACGGCCAGGCCCGGCAGACCGGCCATGTTGACGGTCACGGTGAACACGTCGTTGAGATACATCTCGACAGGGTCCGCGTCGGCTTTCTCGCCAATGCCGAAGGCTGCCGAAGGCGTCGCCGGGGTCAGAATGGCATCGACACCCGCGGCATAGACAGTCTCGAAATCGCGCTTGATCAGCGTCCGGACCTTCTGGGCGCGCAGGTAGTAGGCATCATAGTAGCCAGCCGACAGCACGTAGGTGCCGATCAGGATACGACGCTTCACTTCGGCGCCGAAACCGGCGGCCCGGGTGTTCTCGTACATGTCGACGATATCCGAACCCGGCACGCGCAGACCGTAGCGGACACCGTCGTAACGGGCGAGGTTCGACGATGCCTCGGCCGGCGCCACGATATAGTAGGCCGGCAGAGCGTACTTTGTATGCGGCAGCGAGATGTCGACGATCTCGGCGCCCGCCTCGCGCAGGATGTCGATACCCTTCTGCCAGAGGGCGTCGATCTCCGCCGGCATGCCATCCAGCCGGTACTCCTTGGGAATGCCGATCCTGAGCCCCTTCACGGACTTGCCGACGGCGGCCTCATAGTCGGGAACCGGAATGTCGACCGATGTAGTGTCCTTTGGATCGACCGACGCCATCGACTTCAGGAGGATCGCCGCGTCGCGGACATCGCGGGCGATCGGGCCAGCCTGATCGAGCGAGGACGCAAAGGCGACAAGCCCCCAACGCGAGCAGCGACCATAGGTCGGCTTGATGCCGGCGGTGCCGGTGAAGGCGGCCGGCTGACGGATCGAGCCACCGGTATCGGTGGCCGTTGCTCCGAGGCAGAGGCGTGCGGCCACAGCCGCAGCCGAGCCGCCCGACGAACCGCCAGGAACCAGGTTGGCATCGGAACCATTGCGGCGCCACGGATTGACGACAGAGCCATAATGGCTGGTCTCGTTGGAGGAGCCCATGGCGAACTCGTCCATGTTGAGCTTGCCGAGCATGACGGCGCCATCGGCCCACAGGTTGGCGCTCACCGTACTCTCGTAGGTCGGCTCGAACCCGTCGAGAATATGGCTGCACGCCTGGGTGTGAACACCCTTGGTGGCATAAAGGTCCTTGATGCCGAGTGGCAACCCCTCGAGCGCCCCGGCCTTGCCGGCGGCGATGCGCTCGTCGGAGGTCTTCGCCATCTCGCGCGCCTTTTCCGGCGTCTCGGCAACATAGGCATTGAGCACCCGCGCCTTTTCCATGGCAGCGAGATAGGCATCCGTCAGTTCGACGGCGGTAAAGGACTTGGCCTTCAGCGCATCGCGCGCCTCGGCAAGGGTAAGTGAGGTGAGATCGGTCACTGCGGAAATCCCGAAAAAACGTGAGAAGCCGGTGTCTGGCGGGAGTTACTCGACCACCTTGGGCACCAGGAAGAAGTTGTCCTCGGAGACCGGGGCGTTGGCGGTAACACCCTCGGCATCCTCGCCATCGGTAACGACGTCCTGCCGGCGGCGCATCTTAACGGAGACCACAGAAGTCATCGGCTCGACGCCGGCAACGTCGACCTCGTCCAGTTGCTCTACGAACCCGAGAATGGAATTGAGCTCATTGGTCATGCGCTCCGCCTCGTCATCGGTGACCTTGATCCTGGCGAGACGCGCAACGCGGCGCACGGTAGCCGTATCCACGGACATGTAGATTCCCTCGAACAAACTGGAATGTCCCGCGTATAGCACCGGTCGCGCGCCGGAGCCACCCGCTTCCTCGTGCCACCGATACGGCATCGGGCGAAATGACGATCGGTTGGCGGTGAGTCGCAGGATTCGGCGCACCACAACCCAAAAGAGAGACCATCGAGCCGGAATCGAGCGCCTCATCCTTTCGGAGGCCTAGCAAACCGGTGCGCGGAGCTCCATCCAACGCCGGCAGCTTAACACATTGATCTATACGAATATTTTAATCCACCACCGAGACGGGTAGTTCTTTTGTCGGAAAGCGTCTTTGCAAAGTTCTGCTTTCTGAACCGCGATTGGCGGGAATCCGTTGTTTTTTCATTGATGAAATCGACAAAAGCGGTCTATGAGTTCCCCGCTTTTCGGGACGACCTTACCTCTTATCAGGTATATCTAGCGCATCATGCACATCGTGCTCGTCGACGGCAGTCGAACCGGACTGATGATCCTGCAAAGGATGCTTGAACCTCGCGGTGATGACGTCGCTTATTTTACCGACGGTTGCGAGGCGCTTCTTTACATTCGGTCGACACCGCAAGCCGAGGTACTGATTACCAGCTTTGAAATCGGTGGCGTTTCAGGCACCGAGCTTTGCTGGGAGGCGCGCCTCCTCGCAGACGCGGGACGCCCTCTCTATGTCATCGGCATGTCCGCCTCCAACGATGCGCAGCACTCCATCAGCGTACTCGACGCGGGCGCCGACGACTTCATGTCCAAGCCGCCGCGCCAGGATGAACTCAACGCTAGGCTGCGTGTCGCCGAGCGAACGTTGATCATGCAGCGTCGTCTCATCGAAATGGCGACCGTCGACCCATTGTCCGGCCTCTTCAACCGAGGCGCCTTTCGCCAACGGTTCGACGCGGAAATCGCCACCGCCGAAGTCGGCGGAACCTTCTCGCTCATTCTGTTCGACATCGATCACTTCAAACATATCAACGATATCTACGGCCATGATGTCGGCGACGACGTAATCCGCAGCGTGGGGACGCTCCGAGTGCCGCCGGACGGGCATTTCTCCCGCATCGGTGGCGAAGAGTTCGCCGTGATTCTGCCCAGCATTCCCATTGATGGCGGCTTTTCGGTCGCTGAGTATCTTCGCGAACAGGTCAATGCGCTCTCCATCGAACGCGGCGACAACACCATTCGGATTACCGCGAGTTTCGGCGTCGCCGAGTTTCGGCCGGGCGACACGGTCAATGACCTCTACCGTCGCGCAGACTTCGCGCTCTACCAGGCAAAGAACACCGGTCGCGACCGCGTCTCGGCCACCTCGCCGGAAATCGTCTCCTGACCCCAGTATCGCAACTTGGGCAGAAGCGCTGGCCGTGATAGGCAATGCCTCCGCGCAGGATGAGGCAGACCCAATGACCGAGACCGAAGACCCCGTTGCCTTTGTGGCGACCCTGGAGCCGGGGCGACGCCTGCTCGGCCTTGATCTCGGAACCAAGACGATCGGCGTCGCCGTTTCCGACGAACGGTTCCTTATCGCGACGCCCTTGGTAACTCTTTCCCGCGTCAAGTTCGGCAGGGATGCCGCCGCACTGATCGAGCTTGCCGACAAGCACAATGTCGGCGCCTACATCCTGGGCTTACCGATCAACATGGACGGCAGCGAGGGACCTCGCGCCCAATCGACGCGCGCTTTCGCTCGCAATCTCGCGCCACTCGACGGACGCCCTCTGTTTTTCTGGGACGAGAGACTTTCAACGGCGGCTGTCACCCGGACGCTTCTTGAGGCGGACGCCTCGCGTCGTCGACGCGACGAAGTGGTCGACAAGCTCGCGGCGAGCTTCATCCTGCAGGGTTTTCTCGACCGCCTTCACCTTGCCGCGCGTGCCGATGACCCCCGCCGACTGTAGAGCACCCGCCGATCAGGTTGAATCAACCTGATCGAAAAGCGGCTGCCCCAGCGAATGCTCTGGGAGCCGTTTCGATCAGTCGGATCGCGCGCGTTTGGTCGACTTCCGAATCAACATCAGGTTACGGATGTAGATGAGAAGACCAAGGCCCTGCCCGGCAATGAACACAGGATCCTGCCGAGCGATCGAGTAGACCAGAAGAAGAAAACCGCCGCCCAGCGAGAACAGCCAGAAAGCCACCGGAATGACCGAAGCCTTGGCCTTCTCGGAAGCAAGCCATTGCACGACGAAGCGCATGGTGAACATGAGCTGGGCGACGAAGCCGAGAATGACCCAGAAATCGAGCTGCTTGACGAACACGTCGTGAAGCCAGCCGGCAAACTGCGCGAAGAGATCAGCCATTGTCGTTTCCGATTTCCGAGACGACGGGAAGACGCTTGATACGCCGCTTCAGCCACCAGACGCCGAAGAGATCGAGTACGCCCTGAAGCGCACGGTCAAAGATGCCGTAGTTGGATGCACCGTGCATGCGCGACCGATCGACCACGTCGAGATGGGTGACGCCGTATCCCTCGCGAAGCACCAGCGCCGGAAGGTAGCGGTGCCAACCGTGGAAGAAGGGCAAGAGCAGGAAAATGTCGCGTCGCACCGCCTTGAGGCCGCAGCCGGTGTCTCGGGTTGCATCCTTCAGGATGGCGTTGCGCAGCCAGTTGGCGAAGCGCGACGCGTAGCGCTTGGCCAACCCGTCGGTTCGCTTGAGGCGCTGTCCGGCGGCGATTCCAACGGAAGGACCGGCTGCGACGAGCGCGTCGACCAGCTTCGGGATGTAAGCTGGGTCGTTCTGGCCGTCGCCGTCGATCGTGGCGACGATCTCACCGCGCGCGGCAAGCACGCCCGAGCGGACGGCGGCCGATTGGCCGCAAGCTTCGACATGACGAATGTGGCGGACGGGCTTGCCTTCCGCCTTCCAGGCCACGATGGCGGCGCCCGTGCCGTCGGTCGAGCCGTCGTCGACGACGATCACCTCGAAGGCGCGGCCTGTCATGGCCGCAAATATCTCCGGCACGATGACGGCCAGATTGTCCGCTTCGTTGCGGGCGGGAATGACGACCGAGACAAATCCCGTCTCGGAAGGCTTCGGTAAGATCATGCTGGTCACTCCGACCGGGTCCGCGCTCGTCCCGGCGTCCGGCACCCCGGCTCCTGAAGAACAAAAAACTGGATCGATGCTTTGCCTGCTTATGGCAAGACGCAGCCGCATCAACAAGGCCCTGCCCTCGCCGGAGATCATGTCGATCCGATGGCGAAGCGGCAGCGGCAATCCGCTCTCGGACAGGCGGAACAACCGGCCATGCCTGGCGAACCACACGGCGACGAGCAGCGTGCCCCAAGTGCCGAACGAGAGGCCGGCGACTACATCCGAGATGCGGTGAGCGTTGACCATCACCCGCGATACGCCGATCGCAAGGGCGAACGGCCATACCACGACAGCCAGCGGGCGCCACAAGAGCGTCAACGACAGTGCGAAGGCCGCCGCCGTCGTCGAGTGCCCGGACGGGAAAGCGGCGTAGGACGGGCGGAAGGCAAAAAACCGGACAACCCGTTCGCCCGCGACCGACGGGCGCGAGAAGCCAAGCGAGTACTTGACGATCAAGACCGCAATTCCCGTTACCGCGATCGACGCGAAAAAGAACAAAACCATGTTCTGAAGCGTTGCGAAGCTCCCCGGAGGGCCAAACTTCGGGCGATTGAGATAATGGAGAAGCAGAACCGCGAGGCCTGACGGAATCAGCATCCAGTCGGATTGGCCCAACCGCGACAGAATGGGCCAGATGGACGCCGGCGGCCCGCCAGCCATCACCCAGGCGCGTGCGTCCTCGTCGAAGCGGCTTGCCACGATGACGGCAAGCACCGTCAGCAGGCCGACCAGCCAGAGTGCCGTCCTGACGACGTCGGGATCGCGCCAGCGGGCGGGCCGCTTGTTGATCAGCATGGTCGGCTCCTCACGGCTTCGAAAACAGCAGCATGGTGCGGAGCTTCATGCCATTGAGATTGCGACCGGTGACGGTGGCGGCCGGTTCCGGCGCTGTCTCGACATCGCCGAGCGCCGTCAGAAACTCGCCCCGCGCCTCTTGCGGGACGATGGCAATGGCGCAGTCATTCGATCGGAAGGATTCGGCGACGCCCGATACACCCGCCCGAACAACTCCGGTGCCAAGCCGGAAGACGGTGCTCGGTTCGCCATAGCCCGCGATCGAAATCGCAGGCGCATCGCACTGGCGGGTGGCGGCTACGGCGTCGGCCAGATCGTCGCTGAGCCAGATCTGCCGCGCCGCTGGCAGAAGGATCACGTAGCCGAGCAGCATCAGGCCGCCTGAGGCGGCAACCATCGCCACCAGTCCGGACCGCAAACGCCCCGAAGCCAGCAAACGGCTCGCCGACAGACCGAGGCCGGCGATAACAACCGCTCCGACGAGCCCCTGCCAACTCGCGTATCCCTGATAAACGAGAAAGGCGATGTTGAGGCCGAAGCCGACCAGGAGCGACCCGATCGCGATGAACGCGACAGAAACACGCCATCCGCGCCGCGCCGCGCCAAGAATGCCGGTATCGAGAAGCAGGCCGATCAAGACCGCCAGCGCCGGCATGAAGGGCAACACATAGTTGGGCAGTTTGGTGGCAACCGCCTCGAACACGATCCAGCCGGGCAGCGCCCAGGCGATCAGAAAGAAGATCGCAGGCTCGCGTCGCGTTTTCCAGGCCTGAACGACCGCCAGCGGCGCCAGCGTCGATAGCGGCCAGAAGGTACCAAGCGCCACAAGCAGATGCATGCCCGGCGGTGCGCCGTGCGACTCCTGGCCGGAGGCGACCTTGCCGAGCATGTCGCGGCCAACGGCCTGGCTGAAGAACGCCCCGCCCGAGATCCAACCGATGGCAATCAGCCAAGGCAGAGCGAGAAGCAGCATCCAGACGATGCCCTTGAGCGGCGACAGCGAGCGCCAGAGGGTCGTCGATCGCTCCTTTGCCCAAATGGCAAGAAGCGTGAGAGCGGCCACCAACGGTGTGATGGGGCCTTTGATCAGAACGCCGATACCCATGGCCGTCCAGAACAGGGCATTGCGCGGGAACGACCTCGCCCTCGCCTGATCGACATAGGCGCGGGCCAACGCGAACTCCGCGGCGAGCACCGTGGCGCACAGCATGGCATCGGTCTTGGCGATGCGCGCCTCAAAACCGATGAGCATCGTCGAGGCGGAAAGAAGGCCGGCAAACAGCCCAGCCCGCGCCGTGCCGAGCGTCGCGCCAATGCCGTAGGTGAAGAGCACGACAAGGACCGCGCCGACCAGTGACGGCAGGCGATAGACCCAAAGTGGAGCGGCGGCGGCATAGCCCGACAGCTCGGCGGTCGCGGCCTGAATCCAGTAGATGCCGACGGGTTTCTTGTAGCGAGGCTCATCCTGGAAGCGGATGTCCACCCAGTCTCCCGTCTCCAGCATCTGGTGGGACGCCTGGACGTAGAGCGCCTCGTCGCGATCGGTCAGCGGCAACGAGGAAATGCCAGGGGCGAGCAGCGCAAGCGTGACAAAGGTCAGGACGAGGAGATTGACGAGATGGGAGTGCGCGAATGCCCATCCCTTTCGGGATGCTGCCGGCGCAACTGGCGCTCCGTCTTCGCCGATCCCCTTATCGCTCTCATTGTCCATGCATCGAAATCCGCAGTGGGAGCCCGCTGTCGGGCGATACGCGCGCCTCTTATCACGGAACGCTACGTCTGGGCATCACACTTGCGCAACCCGCCGACGCAATCGGAATATTGTTGGAGCCGACTGTGAAAAACGCGCGATCTTCATGAACTGGTTCCCAAAGTCGCCTCAATATGGAAGCATGTCACCTAAGTGGTTCGACTCTGGAACTTGCCGCTCTCCGATGTCTTGCTCGGATCAAGCGCCAGAGGCTAGACGGCCATGAAAACTCGCTGCTCCCAACGGAGTCTTTGGATCTGACGCTAGATCCGGCGCACTGTGTCTGCCGGGGCTCGAATGTCGAAGTCTATTCCATAGACTCCCTCAACAACCGAGGCTCGTATGCATCAGATCGCGGTCGCCAATCTTGTCTTGGCCTTGGGCGCGACGCTGATCCTCCTCGGCATTCTCTCCAGCTTGCTGGCCTCGCGTTTCGGCACTCCCCTGCTCCTGGTGTTCCTGGTGGTGGGTATGCTGGCCGGCGTTGACGGCCCCGGTGGAATAGAGTTCAGCAACTATCGTCTCACCTACCTGATCGGCTCCTGCGCGCTCGCCATCATCCTGTTCGACGGCGGGCTCAGGACGCGGCTCGCGGAAACACGGGAGGCGCTAGCCCCATCTCTGGCGCTGGCAACGGTCGGCGTCGCGGTAACCGCCCTTCTGATCGGCGTGTTCAGCTATCTGGTCATGGGATACACCCTCATCGAAGGGTTGCTGCTCGGTTCCATCATCGCCTCGACCGACGCGGCGGCGGTGTTCTTCCTGCTGAAGACGGGCGGTCTTCAGCTCAAGCCGCGCATCGGTTCGACGCTCGAGATCGAATCCGGATCCAACGATCCCGTGGCCGTCTTTCTCACCATTGTCCTTACCGAGCTTGCAGTCGCCCACTCGTCACCGGGGTTCGGCACACTGACCGAGCTCAGCCGGCAGGCATTGCTTGGCGCCGCCATGGGGATTGCCGGCGGCAGCGTGGCGACGCTCGCGCTCAATCGGCTGACGTTGCCGGGGGGGCTGCACCCGCTGTTCGTCATTGCGCTGACGGTCAGCGTTTTCGGCGCAACTTCCTATTTCGACGGCTCAGGCTTTCTCGCCGTCTACGTGGCAGGTCTGGTGGTCGGCAACAGCAGCGTTCGCGCCTACCCCGCCATCAGCAAGTTCCTCGAAAGCGCCACCTGGCTCTGCCAGATCGTCATGTTCCTGATGCTGGGCCTGCTGGTGACGCCGAGCAACCTGATCGAGTATGCGCCTGAGGGCCTGACCATCGCCCTGTTCCTGATGCTCATCGGCCGACCGGCGGCCGTATGGATCTGCCTGAAGCCTCTGGGCTTTACGCCGCCGGAAATCAACTTTGCCTCTTGGGTGGGCCTGCGTGGCGCCGTCTCGATTTTCCTTGCCACCGTTCCGACATTGGCCGGCGCGCCCAATGCACCGATGTACTTCAATGTCGCGTTCTTCGTGGTGCTGATATCGCTGCTCGTCCAGGGCTGGACCATCGCGCCGGCCGCCCGGTTCTTTGGCATGGCGCTGAAGCGACCGGCCGCGAGCGCCCGCCGCGTCGAGATCGACCTGCCCGGCCAGACCGACAACGAGATGGTCGGATATCCGGTCAGGCCCGACAGCTATGCCGCGCTGCGCCCGGCTTCCCTGCCCGCCTGGCTGAAACCGGTCATCGTTGTGCGCGACGGCACCGTCAAGAACGCCGCCGAGGCAGGACAGATCAAGGCCGGCGATTACGCCTATTTCATCTCCCCTCAGGATCGCGTCAATCGTCTCGACAGGCTGTTCGCGGCATTGCCGGCCGAGGCTGTGACGGCGGCCAAGCGCAGTGCCTTTGGCGAGTTCGCCGTGGCCCCGGACGCACCTCTCTCCGACCTTGCGACCTTCTATGAGATGCAAATTCCGCCAAAGCTTGCCGGACTCACCGTCGCCGAAGCCTTCTCGGTCCGCTATGGCAACCGACTGCATACGGGAAGCCGGTTGACCCTCGCCAATTATGCCGAACTCGTCGCGCGCGTCGTGGAGGATGGACAGCTTCTGAAGGCCAGTCTGCGCCTTGAAGATGTCGTCGATGTTTCCATGCGAACGCCGCAGCTACCGCCGCCGTCGCAGATCCGTCGCCTCTACGACCGGCTGCATCAACGCTTCCGGAACAAGGGAAAACCCAACGAGCCAACCAAGTAGGGCCGGCGTCGGAGGGAGGCAAACCGGGCGTTTACCGCCCGGCCACGGCGTCGATGATCGGATGCCGAACCAGATCGCCAACCGAAACGTCGATACGCTTTGCCTCGGGGGTCGGTATCTCAAGTACGAAACGCACGGGCGAGCCGGACGGGATGCGCATATCGGACTGGGGTTTTGCGCCGCGCGCGACCGAAACCACCCGGCCCGCGTCGGAGATGAAGATGATGTCGAGCGGCACGAAGGTGTTGTGCATCCAGAAGGCGACATCGCGCGTCATGCCCATATCGAACAGCATGCCGGTTCCATGCTCGATCGACCGCCGGAACATCAGGCCGCGCGACCGACTCTCGTCGTTGTCGGCAACCTCGACCTGATACGGGTAGACGCCGGTCGACGTCTCGATGCTTAGGTTGGAGCGCGGGCCGACTGGATTGTCGCCCTGACTGGCATTCGAACCGTTTCCGAAAAAGTAGAGGATGGCGATCGCAGCAACCAGACCTGCGGCAAGCGCCCGTATCAACAGGCGCCACGAGGTGACTTCCGACATTTTTGCCTTCGATCCCTGACTGTTCGGCGTTCTCACACGAAAAGACGCGCCTCGCCGGGCCCGCCCGGCGCCGCGTGCCGCCCCATTAGGACATCAATGTGACGAAGGTATGCCACCGGCCTGAACCGGACGGATTTCCGCGACCATCTTCCCCTTGGGACCATCGCCGTAGCGCACGAGCACACGCTGACCAGGCCGAAGTTCCGTGATCCCAAAACGACGCAGCGTTTCCATGTGGACGAAGATGTCCTCGCTGCCGTCACCACGCGTCAGAAAGCCAAACCCGCGAACACGGTTGAACCACTTCACCTCAACCTGCTCGAGGCCGCTCGACGGCGTCACCTGAACGTGGGTGCGAGAGGGGGGCAACTGAGAGGGATGAATAGCCGTGGACTCGTCCATCGACAGAACGCGCATCGCCTGCAGCCCCTTCTGCCGACGCACCGCCTCGCAGACGACGCGAGAGCCCTCGTAAGCCGTCTGGAATCCATCGCGCCGCAAGCAGGTAACGTGGAGCAGCACGTCGGGCAGGCCCGGCTCATCGGGCACGACAAAGCCAAATCCTTTCGCAACGTCGAACCACTTGATGACGCCCGCGACCTCAATGACTTCCACGCCGACGTCTTCGTCAACGTTATTGTCTTCCGACACAAACTGAGCCTTGGCCATGAGCCAGTCTCCACGATGGCACTTACTAGAAGCGCGGATGAATCCGCGCCACGACTATTCGTGATTCTTCTGCTAAAATACCACCTGAAGGCCACCCTTCCGCAAGCCCCTCGTTAACGACTGTTAACGGTTTTGAGCGCGTTTCTCGCCGCCAGACTCGGTTCCTTGCCGATATTGTCATGACCTCGCGCTCCCGGCCGGACTGCAATGCCCCGGATTGCCGATGCATGGAGAGGCGCCAAGTCTTGCATCCACCCCGATCCCAAGGATAACTAGCCCGCCTGACAGAGGCGGAGGTCGGCCGCCAAGAGCCCAAAAGGAGGAAATCGACATGCGCTATCTTCATACCATGGTCCGGGTTACCGACGTGGACGCGTCGCTTGCCTTCTTCCGCGACCTCCTCGGCATGACCGAAATCCGTCGAACCGAAAACGAGGCCGGCCGCTTCACGCTGATCTTCCTTGCGTCGTCCGACGACGTGGAAGCCGGCCGTGCGCACAGCGCCCCACTTGTCGAGCTGACCTACAACTGGGATCCGGAGGTCTATGGCGAAGGCCGGAACTTCGGCCATCTCGCCTACGAGGTGGACGACATTTACGCCACTTGCGATCGGCTGATGAAGGGCGGCGTCACAATAAACCGTCCGCCTCGGGACGGTCGGATGGCCTTCGTCCGCTCGCCGGACAACATTTCCATAGAGCTGCTGCAGAAGGGCGACGCTCTGCCGCCCGCCGAGCCCTGGGCATCGATGCCGAACACCGGCAAGTGGTGAGACGAAATGTCGGACCGGCTGGCGGAAGGGATTAGGCGGACCGTGACGCTTCGGTCGGTACCGCTCTTGTTGGCGGGCCTTGCCGCGGCCGGCTGCGGCGCCGTGCTGAACCGGTCCGACTTCAAAGCCCTCACGCCTGTCGAGATTGCCGAGATCAAGGCGACAGCCGACGCGAAGAACGAAACCAGCGGCAAGGACGCAGCCGAGAAACCGGGTGAGGCCTCTTCGGCCTCACCTGAGAAAACGACAGAACCGGTGGCTGGCGACACGGCGGTCCCCATGGCCGTCGCGGTCGCTCCCACGGAAAAGCCAAAGGCAACTGGTCTGTTTGCCTCGCTGTTCGGTGATTCCGAACAGGCGAACGCTTCCGAACCAGCCTCGGCGGTCGATCCTGCCGCCGCCACGCCCGGCGACAACTCCGTCGGCAGCGAGCCGGCGGCTGCGGATACGGTCTTGGCCAAAGTCGAGCCGACCGCCCTGCCAGCGGCCGATTCGGTCTCTCCAGCGCCACCTGAAGCAACCGAAGAGATTTCGGAAGCCGAGCTCGCAGGCGAGAGCGAAGCCGATCCTGACAAGATCGCAGTGCCCAAGCCGCCGGTGGACGACGGTCTCGAGCATGATTTCGTCAACGTCTACACATCGCGCCCGGAGCGACAGCAGGACCTGTTCGAGGGGCTGCCGGGTGTCGCGTGGAAAGGCAATCTCGTGCTCGCCTCGCGCGGTCCCGACGGCGACCCACGCGGCCTGTTCGATGGCGAGGTTCAGCCTTACGCCCACTATGTGCCCGGCCTGCCCCGCGACGTCGTCCAGGCTGCCAACGGCCTCTTGCTGGCCCACTCGGCCATCAACGTATCCTGCGTCAAGCCGGCACTGCTCGGCATGATACGGGACGCGGAACGGCATTTCAGCCGCAAGGTCGTCGTCACCTCGGGCTATCGCTCTCCGTCGCACAATCGACGCGTTCGGGGCGCGCTGCACTCGCAGCACCTCTACTGCAATGCCGTCGATCTCTATATGCCCGGAATCTCCCGCGACGAACTCGCCCGCTACTTCTACGGCCATCCCTCGCGGGGCGGTCTTGGGCTCTATTGCCACACCAAGTCGATCCATGTGGATACCGGGCGGAGACGCGAGTGGCGCTGGGCTTGTCGCGGACGCGGATAACGCTTGTCGTTCAAGCCCATAGACGAAGCTGTAAAAAAGCCGCAACAAATGCCGATTGGCTCTTGCCCAACCGGCAGAAGCTCACTATAAGCGCCCCTCGTTGGGCGGCCTTCGTCTATCGGTTAGGACACTAGCCTTTCACGCTGGAGAGACGGGTTCGATTCCCGTAGGCCGTACCACCCAACATCTTCTCCATTTCTTCCAAAAGTTCTTTGCACCCTCGGCTTGTGGGATGGGAGGAGCGGCGCCACGTTGGCTTGGTCGCTCCACTCCCACAGGTTCCTTAGGCTCGCCCTTCGACAATATCGCCATCAGCAGCGATGAGCCGCTCGATGTCGGCGCTGAGTACGTCGATCTTGGCATGCAGGCCGGCGATTTCCGCTTCGGAACGGAGACTCGTCCCATGATCAGGTCACGTTTTCCGGGCGACCCCGCTCCATTCACACATGCCCGATTGCAGCCATGGCCCCGCCGTGCGATAGCAGCCGCGCCTCTATTTTCCGGGACAACGCCGTGACCGACATTGCCGATGACCTTCTCACCGTCCGAGATCTCCTTCGCTACGCCATGAGCCGCTACGGCGGCGAAGAGATCGGCATCGGCCACGGCACCAGCGAGGCAATCGACGACGCCGTGTTCCTGATCCTCGAGTCGCTGCACCTGCCCATCGACGACATCAATCCCTGGCTCGACGCCCGCCTGACGCGCGCCGAGCGCCAGCTGCTCGTGGAGCGCATCGACCGGCGCGTCGAAGAGCGCGTCCCGACGCCCTACCTGGTTGGCAAGGCCTACATTCAGGGTGTTCCCTTCGTCGTCGATCCGCGGGTCATCGTGCCACGCTCGTTCATTGGCGAGTTGCTGTTCTCCGACGCCTTCGCCGGAGAAGGCGAGGAATCCTTGATCCGCGATCCCGACGATATCCTTTCGGTCGCCGATATCTGTACCGGCTCCGGCTGCCTCGCCATCCTGGCGGCCATGATTTTTCCGAACGCCGCGGTCGACGCGGTCGACCTCTCCGAAGACGCGCTGGACGTCGCCGCGATCAACGTCGACCGCCTGGGCGATGGACGGGTCGGTCTCCACCACGGCGACCTGTTCGCTCCGCTGGAAGGCCGTCGCTACGACCTCATCATCACCAACCCGCCCTATGTCGACGACGAAGCAATGGCGGAGTTGCCTGACGAATACCGGCACGAGCCGGAGATGGCGCTCGCCGGCGGACTCGACGGGCTGGATATCGTCCGTCGTATCATCGAGACGGCTCCAGACCACCTCAACCCGGAGGGGGGGCTCCTCTGCGAGGTCGGCAGCGATCGTGAGATCCTGGAGATGACCTACCCCGACTTACCCTTCGTCTGGCTCGACACGGCCGAGTCCGAAGGCGAGGTTTTCTGGCTCTCTGCCAAGGACCTTGGTGTAACCGAGGGCGTCTAGAGATGCATTTATTGCATATCTAGGACTGATATTATGTCGAGATATGCAAAAACGGAGCACTAAACTCGCATTTCCTCGCGTTTTTTCGCAAGTGTGGTCCTGAAGACCTAGACAGGCACACCGCTGCCGGCCAGTGTCCGTCGACGAGGGGACACGGCTGTCGGCCGTGTAGTCTTGGCGACGATTATCTTGGTGGCGGTGCTTGGCGTTAGGGTGAAGCCGAAGAAATCGGTCACCACGTCGTAACCATCATCGGCGACAATCGATCGAAACGCAGGGATCACCGATGAACGACACTTCCACGATCGATAAGGTTGGCGGCTCCACCGGCCAGCCGCTTGAGCTCACGGCAGCGGCCTTCAGGGACGCCGTCCGCGCCAAGTTGGCTTACGCTGTCGGCAAGGACCCGTCCCGGGCGACGGCCAAGGACTGGAGCATGGCGCTGTCCCTTGCCGTACGCGACAAGGTCGTGGAACGCTGGTTCGAATCCACACGAGCCTCCCACGCTGGCCAGAAGAAGCACGTCTACTATCTGTCCATGGAGTTTCTGATCGGTCGCCTCCTCAACGATGCGGTCTGCAATCTCGGCATCGAAGCCCAGGTTCGCAGTGCCTGCGCCGAGCTCGGCATCGACTATCAGGCCCAGCTCGAACAGGAGAGCGACGCCGCCCTCGGCAACGGTGGCCTCGGCCGCCTCGCCGCCTGCTTCCTCGACTCCATGTCTACGCTCGGCATCCCCGCCCACGGCTATGGCATTCGCTACGATCATGGCCTGTTCCGCCAGCGTTTCCATGACGGTTGGCAGGTGGAAGAGCCGGAGGACTGGCTGGTATCGGGTCGGGCCTGGGAGTTCGAACGCGCCGAGATGGCCTATCTCGTCAAGTTCGGCGGTCAGATCTCGTTCGATGGCCACGGCGCCACCTACTGGCGCGCCGATGAAACGGTGAAGGCCGTCGCCTACGATACGCCGATCGCCGGCTGGAAGGGACGCCACGTCAACACGCTGCGCCTCTGGGCCTCGCGCCCGGTCGAAGTGCTCGACCTCGGCCGTTTCAATCACGGCGACTATATGTCGGCGGCCGAGAAGACCATCCGCGCCGAGACCATCTCGCGCGTGCTCTATCCCGACGACACCACGGCGGAAGGCAAGGAACTGCGACTGAAGCAGGAATACTTCTTCACCTCCGCCTCGCTGCAGGACATCATTCGTCGGTATCTCGAAGACAACGATGACATCCGGAAGCTGCCCGATCAGGTCGCGATCCAGATGAACGATACGCATCCGGCCATCGCCGTCGCCGAACTGATGCGCATCCTCGCCGACGACTACCGGCTGACCTTCCCGGAAGCCTTCGAGATCACCCGCCAGTGCCTCAGCTATACCAATCATACGCTGATGCCAGAGGCGCTGGAGCGCTGGAACACCAACCTGTTCCGCAAGGTGCTGCCGCGCCACATGCAGATCATCGAGTGGATCGACTACCATCACCTCGCCGAGGTGCAGGGGCGCAACCTTCCGGTCTCGCTCGATGCCATCCGCATCATCGAGTGGGGTAGCGAGATCAAGATGGGCAGCCTCGCCTTCGTCGGCTCCCGGCGGGTCAATGGCGTGTCGGCGCTGCACACCGAACTGATGAAGCAGACGGTGTTCAAGGACTACCACGTCCTCTACCCCGACCGCATCGTCAACGAGACCAACGGCATCACGCCGCGCCGCTGGCTCTACGAGTGCAATCCGGGGCTGCGCGCGCTGCTGCTCGAAGCGATCGGCGACGGCTGGGTCGACAACCTCGAGAAGATCGAGGAAGCCGCCAAGTTCGCCACCGACGCCAGCTTCCGCGAGAAATTCGCCGCCGCCAAGCAGGCCAACAAGGTGCGCCTCGCTGCCGAGATAGAGCGCCGCATCGGCCTGCGTGTCGACCCCACGGCGCTGTTCGACGTGCAGATCAAACGCATGCACGAGTACAAGCGGCAGCTTCTCAACATCCTCGAGACGATCGCGCTGTACCAGGCCATCCGCCGTGGCCCCGGCGCCGAATGGACGCCGCGCGTCAAGATCTTCGGCGGCAAGGCCGCGCCCGGCTACCAGATCGCCAAACGCATCATCAAGCTGGCCAACGACGTCGCCCGGATCGTCAACAACGACCCGATCATCGGCGATCGCCTGAAAGTCGCCGTGCTGCCCAACTACAACGTGTCGCTGGCCGAGATCATCATTCCGGCTGCCGATCTCTCCGAGCAGATTTCGACGGCCGGCATGGAGGCTTCCGGCACCGGCAACATGAAGCTGGCGCTGAACGGCGCCCTGACCATCGGTACGCTCGACGGTGCCAACGTCGAGATCGCCGAACGGGTCGGACCCGACAACATCTACATCTTCGGCCTGACCGCCGACGACGTCGCCGGCCTGCGCCAGCGCGGCTACAACCCCAATGCCACCATCGACAGCGACCCGACGCTGAAGGGCGCCATCGATGCCATGGTCAACGGCACCTTCTCGCCGGACGATCACGGTCGCTTCAACGAGGTGGCCGACCGCCTCTGGCACACCGACTGGTTCCTGGTGACGGCCGACTTCCAGTCCTACTTCCAGACCCAGCGCACGGTCGACGTCGACTACCGCGACAGGGACCGCTGGACGGAGCGATCGATCCTCAACACCACCAAGGTGGGCTGGTTCTCCTCGGACCGTACCATCCGCGGCTACTCGAAGGACGTCTGGGGCGTCGAGCCGAACTTCTGAGGCTGACGAACCGACACAACAGAACGGGCGGCAAGGCTCACAGCCTGCCGCCCGTTCCGTTTTCCGCCCCGAGCGGCAGAACGACTATCAGTGATCGCAGCTGTGTAGGGCCAGCGCGGCCAGTGCCGCCGCTCCTTCGCGAGCAAGCTCCGGATCGAAGGCGGAGCGGGTGATGCGTACTCGAAACGCCTCGTCGACGCGCGCCAGCGCCTCCCAGCGATAACGCCCAGGCACGATGTCCTCGAAGTGACCGCGCAGCCCCACTGGTTCGTGATCGTTGATCACCACCAGCGACTCGCCATCGGCCAGCCGATCGAAGCTGCCGAAGATGATGGCGCGACGGTTCACGCAAGGTAGCCCGCGCACGTCGAGTTCGAGATCCCGGGGGGCAATGTCGGTCATGTTGTTTCTCCGCTTGGTCTGTGGCCCGATCATAGGGATGGCGTCGCCACGACACTTTGCTCCGGCGCAAACCGGAGAAAATTTCTCTTCTATCTGCAAGGCTGAGAAGGTCGCTTCCCGACCGAGCCAGAATGACGCAGCGGAGATCGCTCTGCTGACATAGGTTGACCTCCCAGGGCTCCACTCCTACCACTTGGCACCTATGCGGATGGGACTCGGCGCCGTTATGAGCGCCGGCCTCCCTCCCCTTCGATGCGTTGCCCTTTTGGGACAATCCTTCCCTCTGACGAGCGATGGTGAAATGCAGCCTGTATTCGATGGACATAACGACGTTCTGATGCGCCTGTGGGAAACGGCCGGCAAAGGTGGCGATCCGGTTGCGGAGTTTCGAGACGGCATCGCCTCGGGCCACATCGATGGGCCACGGGCCCGGGCCGGAGGCCTCGCCGGCGGTCTTTGCGCCATTTTCGTACCATCCAGACAGGGGCCGCGACCGACGATCGATCATGGCGCCTATGCCGCTCCGCTCGCCGAGCCGATCGATCAGCCGGTAGCTCTTGCCGCCGCCGCCACCATGGCCGGCATAGCTCGTCGAATCGACGAGGCGGGTGCCTGGCGCCTGTGCACGTCCACCATGGCGATTCGCCAGGCCATCGAGGACGGTGTGTTCGCCGCGGTGCTGCACATGGAAGGCTGCGATCCCATTGACCCTGACCTCTACGCGCTCGATCTCTTCTACGCAGCTGGCCTCAGGTCGCTCGGGCCAGTCTGGAGCCGAACCAACGCCTTCGGTCATGGCGTACCCTTTGCCTTCCCAAGTTCGCCCGACACCGGCCCCGGCCTTACCGAGGCCGGCGTACGCCTGGTGAAGGCCTGCAATCGGCTCGGCATCATGGTCGACCTGTCCCACATTACCGAACAGGGGTTCTGGGATGTGGCAAGGATCTCCGAAATGCCGCTCGTGGCCACGCATTCGAACGTACACGCCATCACTCCGGTGACGCGTAACCTCACCGACCGGCAGCTCGCTGCCATCCGCGAGACCGGCGGCATGGTCGGCCTCAACTATGCGACGTCCTTCCTGCGGCCGGACGGCCAGGAAAACGCGGCGACGCCGCTCACCGACATGGTGCGTCACATCGATTACTTGGTGGAGCATGTCGGCATAGACAGCGTCGGCCTCGGTTCCGACTATGATGGCGCCACCATCCCTGAGGAGATCGGCGACGCCGCCGGCCAGCAGGCGCTTGTCGGTGCACTCAGGCAGGCCGGATACGGCGAAGCGGAGCTCACCAAACTCTGCCGCGACAACTGGCTGCGGGTTCTGGCGCAGACCTGGCGGGAATGACGCGCCAGCCTGTCTTCATCGCGCCAATCAAACGAAAACCCCGGCCGCAAGCGACCGGGGTTTCTGCATTTTGCCCAGAACAACAGTAGAAACGTCAGGCGCGCTGATTGCCCGACGACAAGATGTCCATGTAAACGGCGGCGACCAGAATGATACCCTTCACGATCTGCTGCCAGAAGGTGTCGATACCCATCATGGACATGCCGTTGTCGAGGCTGGCCATGATGACCGCGCCGACCAGTGCGCCCGAAACCGAGCCAACGCCGCCGCGCATCGACGTGCCGCCGATGAAGCAGGAGGCGATGGCGTCCAGTTCGTTGCCGAAGCCGGCCGACGGCGTACCGGCCGCAAGACGGGCGGTGGTGGTCAGGCCGGCGAACGCGCACATCAGGCCCATCAGCGCAAACACCATCATCTTCACGTAGGCGACATTCACACCCGAAAGACGCGTTGCCTCCATGTTGGAGCCGACGGCATAGATGTGGCGCCCGAAGGTCGTCTTGTTGCCGATGATAGTGAACACCGCCAGAATGACCAGCAGCACCAGCACCGGCACCGGAACGCCCTGGTAGTCGTTGAGCGTCATCACGAAGCCAAGGATGATGATACCGGCGAACAGCAGGCGACCGACCTCAGTCGGCATCGTCGAGACGGCCAAATTGTGCTTCTGGCGGTTCATGCGCGTGCGAAGCGCCAGGAACACCAGCACCAGGAACAACAGCACGCCACCGACGTCGCCGATCAGCTCCGGCAGATAACCCTGACCGATGAACTTCAGATCGGAGCTCACCGGAGCAATGGTGATGCCGCCCGTCAGGCCGAGCACCATGCCTCGGAAGGCGAGCTGACCGCCCAGCGTCACGATGAACGAGGGAATGCCGAGATACGCGGTCAGCCAGCCGACCATCAGGCCGAAGAACAGGCCCATGGCGATAACCAGCACGATCGTGGCCCATAACGGCCAGGAGTATGTGACATCCAGCACCGCAGCTATGCCGCCGAGAAGACCGAGCAGCGAGCCGACCGAAAGGTCGATCTCTCCTGCGACGATGACGAACACCATCGCTGATGCCAACATGCCGGTAATCGCCATCTGACGCAGCAGGTTGGAGAAGTTGCGCGGCGTCAGGAACTGCGAACCGCCCAGTTCGGTGTCATAGGTGAGGTAGCCGAAGAAAGCCCAGATGATCGCAATGACGATCAGGAGGGCGACGATCTTGTACTCGGACAGGAACTTCCTGACGTCTTTTTTGGTAAGTGTCATGATCGTACACCGATATTCTTTGAAGGAAGAGCCTCAGGCGGCTTCCGTGGCCGGTTGTCCAATGGCGGCGGCGAGAACCTTCTCCTGCGTCAAGCCTTCGTTGACGTAGTTGCCTCGCAGCTTGCCCTCGCCCATGACCAGGACGCGGTCGCTGATGCCGAGCACCTCGGGCATTTCCGAGGAGATCATCAGCACTGCGACACCCTGCTTGGCGAGTTCGAAGATCAGCTTGTAGATCTCGTACTTGGCGCCAACGTCGATACCGCGCGTCGGCTCGTCCAGGATCAGCACCTTCGGCTCGGGCAACAGCATCTTGGCGACGACCGCCTTCTGCTGGTTGCCACCCGACAGCGAGGCGATCGGCAGGAGAGGCTCCGCCGTCTTGACCTTCATGCGAATGATCTGGTTCTGGATCTCGGCAAGCTCGACTTCGGACTGGATGAAACCGCCCGTGGTGTAGCGCTTCAACACCGACATGGTGATGTTGTAGCCGACGCCCATCAGCGGCACGATGCCATGACGTTTGCGATCTTCCGGCACCATGCAGATGCCGAGCCTCACCGCGTCACGGGGTGCGCGAACGCTGATCTCCTGGCCTTCGAGGAAGATCTTGCCCTCATGGTCACCGTTCCAGCAGCCGAACAGCTTGCAGGCAAGCTCGGTTCGCCCGGCTCCGACCAGACCGGCCACGCCGAGGATTTCACCCTTGCGGAGCTCGAAGGAAACGTTGTCCACCACCTTGCGTTCGCGGTTGGTCACGTCCCAGCAGGAGATGTTCTTGGCCTCGAACACCACGTCGCCAATGGCGTGCGTCTCGCGCGGGAAGAGGTTCTTCATCTCGCGCCCGACCATCATTGTGATGATCTTGTTGGTGTCGAGCTCAGCCATCGGCTGCGTCCCGATATGGGTTCCGTCGCGGATGACGGTCACTGTGTCGGCGATCTCGGCAACCTCTTCGAGCTTGTGCGAGATGTAGACGCAGGCCATGCCGTTGGCCTTGAACTCCTTGATGAGATTGAGCAGCGTCTTGGTTTCGGAAGTGGTCAGGGCCGAGGTCGGCTCGTCAAGGATCAGAAGCTTGGCGTTCTTGTTGAGCGCCTTGGCAATTTCCACCAGTTGCTGCTTGCCACCCGAATAGTTGTAGACCGGCAATGCAACGTTGATGTCGCTCATCTTGAGGCGGGCCATCAGCTTCTCGGCCTGTGCATTCATCAGGTCGTAGTCGATGAAGCCAGCCATGTTGCGTGGCTCGGAGCCGAGGAAGATGTTCTCGGCGACCGTGAGATGCGGCACCATCATCAACTCCTGATGGATGATGACGATACCCGCCTCTTCCGTCTCGCGGATGTTGCGCGCCTTGAGTTCCTTGCCTTCCCAGAGAATTTCCCCCGACCAGGTTCCGTAAGGATAAACCGCCGAGAGAACCTTCATCAGCGTCGACTTGCCGGCACCGTTCTCGCCGCAGAGTCCCACGCACTCGCCCCGGCGAACCTGGAGATGAATCCCATCGATCGCCTTGACGCCATTAAAGTCCTTGGTGATGTCGTGCATCTCCAAGAGATAGTCTGACATGGACCGCACTCCCTTCGACGGCGCGAACGGCCTCGGGCAGGCCTCGCGCGCCATCTATCTCCGATCGGAGCCAAAGGCCTTGAAGGCCCGTCGCTTCCCAAAACCGGCTTTCCGCCGAATACGACTCGACAGGCCGCCCCCGCGGCTTGCCGCCCCGGCACGGCGCCTTTGCAGGAAGCCGCGACATCTTCTGCTGTTTTCTGCATGAAGGCCGAGCCTGAAGGCATCGACCAACCATCATTCGTTCGATGCGCTCGGAATTGGCCTCGATACGCAGCCGCCCAGGCGACATACGCACACCACGCCGAAACGGCGGCTCAAGGCCATCGCCAGTCGACCGGCAAACCGACGGACCATCCCGACCCGATCGGCAAACAGCATGCCGGGGCGGGTTTTGCCCGCCCCGGTTATTGCGTCAGAGGATCACTTACCCTCGACCTGTTCCTTCGTGTAGAAGCCGTCCTCGACGACCTTCATCACGTTGTCCTTGGTCAGCGGGATCGGCGTCAGCAGCACGGAGTTGACTTCCTTCATGCCGTTGTCGAGCTTGGCCGAGTATTCAACGGCCTCACCCTTGACGAGCTTCATCGACAGCTTGGCGGCTTCCGACGCGATAAGCTGCAGCGGCTTGTAAACGGTGACCGTCTGCGTGCCGTCGATGACCCGCTTGATGGCGGCGAGGTCGGCATCCTGACCGGAGATGGCTACCTTGCCGGCAAGACCCTGGGCGGCGAGAGCCTGGATGGCGCCACCGGCCGTACCGTCGTTCGAGGCGACGACGGCGTCGATCTTGTTGTTGGCCGCCGTCAGAGCGTTCTCCATGATGGACAGCGCTTCGGTCGGGCTCCACTCCTTGACCCACTGCGAACCGATGATCTTCACCTTGCCAGCGTCGACGGCAGCCTGGAGAGCCTTCTCCTGGCCGGCGCGAAGCAGCTTGGCGTTGTTGTCGGTCGGCGCGCCGCCGAGCATGTAATAGTTGCCTTCCGGCACGACCTTGAGGACGGCCTCGGCCTGCAGATAGCCGACGCGCTCGTTGTCGAAGGAGATGTAGGCGTCTTCGTCAGCGTTCAGGATCAGACGGTCATAGGAGACGATCTTGATGCCGGCCTTGTGTGCTTCGTCGATGACTTCGCCGAACACCTGCGAGTTCATCGGCACGATGGCGATGGCGTCGACCTTCTGGGAGATCAGGTTCTCGACCTGGTTGACCTGCTTCTGCTCGTTGGCGTCGGCGGAGGTCACGATCACTTCGGCGCCCAGTTCCTTGGCGGCGGCAATGAAATAGTCACGGTCACGAGCCCAGCGCTCAACGCGCAGATCGTCGATCGAGAAGCCGAGAACCGGCTTGTCGGCAGACGCCTGAGCAGCCATGGGCAACGCAACGGCAGCAGCCAGGATCGTGCTCGAGAGAATGGTAGAAAGCTTCATTGTCACTCCTCCTGAAGGCCCCCTCGGGCCTGACCGCCTCCCCGGCGGCCTCCTTGCACCCGAACCACGACCGAATGATTGATCCTTCGGTCACTTCCCCCAGCAATGCCCGTCATGAGCTTCGCCGTTGGTTCGGGATATACCTCACGCGAGGATAGATGCCTCAAAGCAATGATGGACGCAACTCATTTTGATTGCGTAGATGCGTTGTGACCATCATCCATTTGACGAAGAAATTTCCTAACTTCGTCATGAGGTTCCTTTGAGACAGACATGTACCCGCGCAAATCCTTGCGCGAGCACAAATAATCCCTGACGCGCTCTTCCTGTCGGACAGTCGTCAAATTTGATGTGATTACATCAAGAGCATTCCCTCCCTTGCCCCTGACGATCTTTTCCGGGAGCCCTCCATGCCGCCGGTAAATTTCGACCCTCAAATTATACTCATCACGCAACCTTGGCAAGAGACAATCAGACCGACATCGACGAATGGTCCATCGGGCAAGACGGCAACAAAATACCCCGCCGGAGCGCATGGCCACAGCGGGGCATCTTTGAGAAAGCCGGCAACGACCTTCGAAAGCCAACGGCAGGATCCGGCAAGCCTGATCGATCAGGCTTCAGGGTGTCGGAGCGCCAGCGGAGAGGAGCCCCTCCGCCCGCAGTCGGTCCCAAAGGGCCGATGGAATCGAGGCGCGATACCAGTCGAAGTTCTGCTTGGCGGCACCCAGCCTGCTCATGCCCACCACGACGGCCTTGACCGCGGGATGAGCCAACGGGAAATGCACTGCTGCTGCGGGCATTTGCACGCCAACCTCGGCGCAGACGGCGGCGATTCGCCTTGCCTTGTCGATAACCTCAGGCGGCGCGGCGCCGTAGTCGTAGTTGCCGCCGGCCTCCGGCGGCTTCACCAGGATGCCTGAGTTGAAGATGCCGACGGCGACCACGCCAACGCCCTTCTTTTCGGCGAGAGGCAGGAAATCGGCGAGGCCAGGCTGTTCCAGCAGCGTGTAGCGCCCCGCGAGCATCACCACGTCGAGGTCGAGCTTGGAGACCAGATCGGCAGCCACATCCGCTTCGTTGACGCCGATGCCGATCGCCCTGAGATCGCCGCTGCGACGCAGTTCGTCGAGCGCGCGAAAGCCGCTGTCGAGCGTCTCGCAATAATGCTGATCGAAGCTGGCCTTGAGATTTCTCCGATCGAGGTCGTGAATGTAGGCAATGTCGATCGTCTGCGCCCCGAGCCGGTTGTAGGACTGCTCGAGCGACCGCATGAAACCGTCGTAGGTGTAATCGAGAACCGGCCGCAACGGCAGCGGCCGCACCCACCCTCCCCGATCCGGCGTCTCGCCGCGCCGATAGGGCACGAAGTAGCGCCCGACCTTGGTCGACAGGAGGTACTCGCCACGAGGCTTGTTGCGCAGGAAGCGACCGAGCCTCAACTCGCTGAGGCCATAGCCATAAAGCGGCGAGGTGTCGTAGTAGCGAAAGCCCTCAGCCCAAGCTTCGGCCAGGATGGAATCGGCTACGTCGTCCGGCACGTCCCATGAAAGCGTGCCGAGGCCTGACGCCCCGAACCCGAAGCGATAGGCTGGATTTTTCTCGAACGGATTTGTCATTGTCCCGTAGGCTCCGTAGGCACGAACGACAGGCCGTGGCGTACGCACCGCCACGGCCTGCCGCCGTCGTGATGTCCTGTCAGCCGTAAAGCGGCCCGAATGTCCCACAGGCACGGAAGTCGGCGCCTTCCGGATCCATGCCGAACATCGACCATGCGCTCGGGCGGAAGATGGCTTCCTCACCGACATTGTGCATGGCGATGGGGATGCGCAGCATGGAGGCCAGAGCGATCAGGTCGGCGCCAATATGGCCGTAGGAGATCGCCCCGTGGTTGGCGCCCCAGGCTGCCATCACCTTGTAGACCGACTTGAAAGGTCCCTCCCCCGTCAGTCGAGGCGCGAACCAGGTCGTCGGCCAGGTCGGATCGGTACGCTTGTCCAGGATGTCGTGCACTCGCTCCGGCAGCGCCACCGTCTCGCCTTCGGCGATCTGCAGCACCGGCCCGATGCCTGCGACCAGACTCAGACGCGTCATGGTCACGGGCATGCCGCCGCGCGTGGCAAAGTCGGTCGACCAGCCGCCGCCCCGGAAGTAGCCATGGTTGGCCTGACAGAAACGCGTTGCTTCAAGCGTGCGCTGCTGGTCAGTCTCGGTGACCTCCCAGAACGGTTTGATACCCGGCTTGTTGTCGACCATCATCTCGCCGGCGCCATCAAGGCAGGTGGCGCCCGAGTTGATGAGGTGGATGAGACCGCCCGCCGCCGCGCCGTCCACGACATGGCCGGAAACGCGCTTGATCGCGTCTGGGCTCCAATAGGTACGCACGTCGGAGAAGATCTGCGCCCGCGCCGTCAGGAGATTGCCGAACAGCATGCCGACGCCATTGAGGCAGTCGTTCTCGGTGGCGAGGATCAGCGGTTGACGCGGACCGTTCCAGTCGAACGACGTGTTCAGCATGGTTTCCATGAAGTCGCCGTTGGGCATGAAGTCGGTCCACTGCCGCTGCCCCTGGAAACCGGCGGCGATGGCATGATGACCGCAGGATTCCTCGACGTAGCCGAGCTCCGCGAGACGCGGGTTGCCCACCATCAGGTCACGGGCGATGAGACACATCTTGACCGACGTCTCCCATTCCCAGCGCTTGCGCGCGGCATCCGAGGCCTTGTCGCCGTTCGGGTCGTACCCTTCCTTGCAATGCTCGAGCGTCCAGGCGAGCGCCTTCTCGTATTCGACCGGATCGTAGATGGAGAGCTGAAGGCGACGCTGGAACTCGCTCATGTCAATGTATTCGGTGCGCATGCCGAGATAACGCTGGAAGAAGTCGGCGTCGACGATGGAGCCGGCGATCCCCATCGACACGGCGCCCATCGAAAGATAGCTGCGGCCGCGCATGGTGGCGACGGCGATGCCGGCACGTACGAAGCGCAGGATCTTGTCGCTAACGTCGTCGGGAATTGTCCGGTCCGAGCCGTCCTGCACTTCGGAGCCATAAATGCCGAACGCCGGCAAGCCCTTCTGGTTGTGGGCCGCCAGCACGGCGGCAAGATAGACGGCGCCCGGACGTTCGGTGCCGTTGAACCCCCAGACAGCCTTGGGCATCAGGGGATCCATGTCCATGGTCTCCGAGCCGTAGCACCAGCAGGGCGTGACGGTCAGCGAAACCCCGACATTCTCACGAGCGAACTTTTCCGCGCAGGCCGCGGCCTCCGAGACACCACCGATGGTGGTGTCGGCGATCACGCACTCGACGGACTCACCGGTGGGATGACGCAACGTGGCCGTAACGAGCTCGGCCACAGCCTTGGCCATGCCCATCGTCTGATCCTCGAGGCTCTCGCGCACGCCATTGCGCCGGCCGTCGATGGCCGGACGGATGCCGAGCTTCGGCAGATTCTTGAAAACGCCGTTCATGTCTCTCTCCCTTCCTCCCGATACCTTTTGCCCAGGCCAACCTCCCACCTGGGATCAGAGGCGCTTCGGTCCGCCATGCGGTGGTGGCTCAACTCTGTTCTTGACGGTCGCATCGACGGCTTCGCCGGCCTGCTTGCCGTAGCTCTTGAAGCGCTCCAGCACGACGTCCATCTCCTCCTTGCCGAGAATCACGCCGCCGCCCAACATGCGCGTGCCGATGTAGACCCGCGCCAGATTCTCCACCTCCTCGAGAACGGCGAAGGCCTTGGCCGGCGTCTTGCCCAGCGCGATGACGCCATGGTTGCCCAGAAGACAGGCCATCCGGTCCTCCAGCGCCGAGAGCGCCTCGACCGACAGCTCAGCCGTGCCAAACGGCGCATAGGCCGAGCACTTCACCACGTCGCCGCCGGAAACGCCGATCATGTAGTGGACTGGCGGTATATCAAGCCGACAGCAGGCGAGGATAGAGCAGTTGATGGCGTGGCTGTGCAGCACGGCGTCCACGTCGGGGCGAGCCTTCAGGATGTCGTAGTGAAAGCGCCATTCGGACGAGGGAACGAAGTCGCCATAATAACGCCCCTCCCAATCCATCTCGACGATCTGCTCCGGCCGCATCTTGTCGTAGGCGACGCCGGACGGCGTGATCAGCAACCCGCCCTCGACCCGTACGCTGAGGTTGCCGGCAGCGCCGGTGTTCAGCCCGGATGCGTTCATCCTGAGGCAAATCGCGATCATTTCCTCGCGCAGGTCGAGATGATCAGTCATTTGTTGGCTGCCTCCTGAGGCACGGACGGAACGGCCATCCCTTCCGCCGGAGCTTGTTCCCGGAAATCATGATCGAGCGGCGCAATCAGCACCTCCACGCCGGCATCCTCCAGCATGCGCCGATCGCCGTCGGAAATCCCTTCGTCGGTCACGAACACGTCGACCTCGGCAAGGGGGAACACCACAAGGCTGCGCGCCTCACCGAACTTGGTGCTGTCGGCCAGCACGACCAGGCGCGCCGCCTGCCGCCGCAATGCCCGCGCCGCCCTGAGCGGCAGCGGATCGTCTTCCATGATGCCGGCAGGGCCGACGGCATGACAGCCAATGAAGAAGGTGCTGGCGGCAACGTGGAAGGCTGGCGGGTCATCGAAGGGACTGAGCACGATGCCCTGCTGGGCAAGCACCTCACCGCCGGTCAGGAAGACGCGGTTGTCGGTCTTGAAGGCCAGGTGGTTGGCCACCGGAAGGGAGTCGGTCAGTACCGTCAGCCCCACCGCCGGCAACATCTCGGCAAAGCGGGCCACAGTCGAACCGCCGTAGAGGATCAATGTGTCCGGCGTAGAGACCAACTCCACAGCGCGGCGGGCGATCGCCTCTTTCGCAGCGGCCGCACGCTGTGCCTGCACGCCGAAGAAATAGGAGGCGAGCGGCCGGCCGGCTGCCATCAGAGGCGCAACACCACCGCGCACCTTGCGGATGCGTCCGGCTTCGCAAAGCTGATCGACATCGCGACGCAGCGTCGCGCCAGATGCGTCGACCATGGTCAGAAGCTCCTCGTAGGACACGGCATCGCGCCCTTCGACGGCCTTCAGGATCAGGTTGAAACGTTCTTCTTTCAGCATGCCACAGACCATAAGTCCGTGGGGCCGGAAGCGTCAATCTGCCAGTCTGCAGATTTGTTCAAAACAGCTCATTTGATCGCAATACATTTCAGCCCCGGACCTCGTGCCAATCCAGGCGGCATTTGGGTGACCAAAAAGGCAACACATGGCGCTTTTCGTCGCAAACACCCATGGTTACGATCAATTCGTGCGCACTCGGCATTTCCCGCGCTTGATTCACTCATCGGGATTACCTAAGACCGTCCACAACCCCGGCCCGAAATCGGCCGAAGGCCCTGACGGAGGAAGTTCGATGCGCGCCTTGTTGTTTGCTCTCGCCGCCAGCGTTGCGGCGGTCCTGCCGGTTCATGCCGAAAACGTGACGGTCGACGTCACCGCCATTGTCGAGCATCCGGCGCTTGACGCCGTTCGCGACGGTGTCAAGGACGCGTTGGCAGCCGCTGGATACAAGGAAGGCGAGAACCTGACCTTCGTCTACAAGTCGGCCCAGGGCAATGCTGCGACCGCCGCCCAGATCGCCCGTCAGTTCGCCGGCGAAGAACCCACCGTGATCGTGCCGATCTCGACCCCGTCGGCCCAGGCGGTCGCTGCGGCCACGCGCGACATCCCGATCGTCTTCTCCGCCGTGTCCGATCCGGTCGGTGCCCAGCTCGTGAAGAACATGGACAAGCCGGGCGGCAATGTTACCGGCCTCTCCGACATGTCGCCGGTGGCCGAGCATGTTGCCCTCATCAAGGAAATCCTGCCGAACGTGAAGAAGCTGGGCTTCCTGTACAACTCTGGCGAAGCCAACTCGGTGTCTCTGCTGGCTGCCCTCAAGGCGGAAGCCGAGAAGGCCGGTATCGAAGTGGTCGAGTCCGCCGCCACAAAGACGGCCGAGGTTCAGGGCGCGATGCGCGCGCTGGTCGGCAAGGCCGACGCGGTCTACGTCCCGACCGACAACACCATTATCTCAGCGCTGGAGTCCGCTGTCGGCGTTGCCGAGGAGTCGAAGCTGCCGCTGTTCACGGCCGACACCGACAGCGTGTCCCGTGGCGCCATCGCCGCGCTCGGCTTCAACTATTATGACGTCGGCAAGCAGACCGGCGACATCGTCGTTCGCGTACTTAAGGGCGAAACCGTTGGCGATATCCCCACCACTATTGCCAAGGGCACCGACCTCGTCGTCAACAAGACGGCCGCCGCCAAGATGGGCGTGACCCTGCCGGAAGCCTTGGTCGCCCGCGCCACCAAGGTGATCGAGTAATCAAGGCGTCGCGCCCCGCTTCAAGTTGCAGCGGGGCGCGCCTCCACAAGACAGGCCGGTTTGCCGGCCGGGGTGTCCCGTGTTGCCAAGTTGGCCCAGCACGCCGTTCCGGGATACCCAGCACTGAGGATCGTTGAGCGTGAGTCAAATCGCCCTATGGGGGGCCGTCGAACTCGGCCTCGTTTATGCCTTCGTCGCGCTCGGCGTCTATCTCGCCTTCCGCGTCCTCGACTTTCCCGACCTCACCGTCGACGGTACGTTCCCGCTCGGTGCCGCCGTAACGGCCGTATTGATCATGGCCGGCGTCAACCCTTGGGTCTCCGCATTCGTTGCCATGCTGGCCGGTGCGCTGGCAGGGCTGGTGACGGCGGCGCTGAACGTCCGCTTCAAGATCCTGAACCTGCTCGCTTCGATCCTGACCATGATCGCCCTGTTCTCGGTCAATCTTCGCGTTATGGGCCGGCCGAACGTTGCGTTGCTTTCCGTCGACACCATGTTGACCCCCTTCTACGGCAACGGCCTCAGGGACTTCATGGTTCGGCCGTTGTTCCTTCTGGTCTTGGCCATCGTGGCGCTGATCGTCGTCTGGCGCTATCTTGAAAGCGACGCCGGCCTTGCCATGCGCGCCACGGGCGCCAATGCCCGCATGGCCCGCGCCCAGGGCATCAACACCGACCGCCAGATCTATCTCGGCATCGCCCTTTCCAACGCCCTGGTCGCGCTCGGCGGCGCGTTGTTCGCCCAGACCAACGGCTTTGCCGACGTTACCTCGGGCGTCGGCACCATCGTCGTTGGCCTCGCCGCGGTGATCATCGGCGAGACGCTGTTCGGCACCCGCCGCATTCTGATCGCTCTGATCGGCTGCGTCGTCGGCTCCATCCTCTACCGCATTGCCATCCAGCTCGCGCTGTCCTCCGACTCGCTTGGCCTGCAGGCATCCGATCTGAACTTGGTCACGGCCGTCCTCGTCACCTTCGCGTTGGTGCTGCCGCGCCTCAAGCGGGGAGTGCTCTCGTCATGATCGTCCTCGACAACATCCACGTCGTGTTCGGGCGCGGTACGCCGCTCGAGAAGAAAGCGCTGGCCGGCGTTTCGCTGACCATCAAGGAAGGCGCCTTCACCACCGTTATCGGGTCCAACGGGGCCGGCAAGTCGACTCTGCTTGGCGTGTTGGCCGGTGACGTCATTCCCACCGAGGGCAGCGTACGCATCGGCACGTCCGATGTCACCAAACTGCCGACCGCCGCCCGTGCCGGGCGCGTTGCCCGCGTCTTCCAGGATCCGCTCGCCGGCTCCTGCGGCGCACTGTCCATCGAGGAGAACCTCGCCCTCGCCTACCGGCGGGGCCAGCGGCGCGGCCTCAAGCTGGCGCTCGGACACCAGCGCCGCAAGCTGTTCCGCGAACGGATCGCCGAACTCGATCTCGGCCTTGAAAACCGCATGAGCGACCGTATGGCCATGCTGTCTGGCGGGCAGCGTCAGGCCGTGTCGCTGGTGATGGCCATGATGGCCAGTTGCGACGTGTTGCTACTCGACGAACACACCGCCGCGCTCGATCCTGGCATGGCCGAGTTCGTGATGCGGCTCACCGAGAAGATCGTCGGCGCCAACAAGCTGACGACTTTGATGGTGACGCATTCGATGCGGCAGGCGCTCGATTACGGCGACCGGACCATCATGCTGCACGGTGGCGAGATCGTGCTCGACGTCGAAGGCAACAACCGCCGCAACCTCGAGGTCGAGGACCTTATCGACATGTTCCGCCGCGTTCGCGGCCAGACTCTCGATGACGATGAACTGTTGATCGCCGAATGACGCCAGGGCGGTTCGCCGCCCTCTCCTACCCGATGATCCTTGCGATCAGCTCCCACAGCGCCGGGGCCCGATAGTCGGGCACGGCGATGTCCGCCCCGCTTTTCTTTACCGTCGCCTCGTCGAGCGTCGTGGTCAGCCCCACGGTGGCGATCTTCGCCGCGTGCGCCGCCCGCAACCCGGGAGGTGCATCCTCGAAGGCTATCGCCCGATCGGCGGAAACGCCGAGCCGCTCAAGTCCGGTGAGGTAAGGCAGCGGATCGGGCTTGCCGCGCTCCAGTTCCGTGCCGATGACGATGGTATGGAAGTATTCGGTCACACCAAGCTGGGCCAACATGTCGCTCACGTTGGGCCGCGGCGCGTTTGAGACGACAGCCAGTCCGATCTTGTGCTCCACGGCCCAGTTCAGCACGTCGATCAGTCCATCGATGGGCTTGAGGCGACCGACGATCAGGCGCCGGAACAGCGCCTCCTTCTCGTCGGCGAGGCGTGGATGCTCCTCCTCCGCGACATGGGGAAAGAGAGTCTTGAAGATCAGAGAATTGGCTTGGCCGGAGACGTATTTCAGGAACGTCTGTTCATCAACGTCGACGCCATAGGCCTTGCCGAACTCCACGAAAGCCTCGTGATGGAAGGGGTCGCTGTCGGTCAGCGTTCCATCCATGTCGAACAGCAGGGCACGTGAAAACATCAGCAGGGACTCCGGTCGCGGCAACGCGTCTTTCGAGGCGGCCTGCATACACCGGGGACCCCGAAGGGTCCAGCCGCGTGACGCTCATTTGACCGGTCGACCCGCCGGACTTTTAATCTTCCAATTCGAATGCGTGATATGTATTGATCTCTTCATAAGCACAATAAAGCGGACCCAAATGGAACTACGCCAACTGCAGCATTTCGTCGCCGTCGCCGAGGAGATGCACTTCACCCGCGCCGCGCGCCGCGTCAACATCGTGCAATCGGCACTGTCGACATCGATCCGCGCGCTTGAAGAGGAACTTGCCGCCAAGCTGTTCATGCGCAACACGCGCCAGGTCCAGCTGACCGCTGCCGGCCGCGTCTTTCTCGACAAGGCGCGCCTTGCCCTCGAAGCCGTGCGCGAAGCGCGCGACGCGGTCGCCGCCGTTCAGGGACTGACGCGCGGGCGCTTGGCCATCGGCACCGTGCAGAGCCTGCCGGCCTTCGTCGACTTGCCGGCCCTTCTCGCCTCGTTCCACGAGCTCTACCCCGGTATCGAAGTCCGCCTCTGCCAGGGCAACGCCGACCACCTCGTCGACAAGATCCGCTCCGGCGCCATCGACCTCGCCATCGTGCCGCTGATCGAGGCGCCGCGCGGCATAGCCACCAGGATGATCGCCTGCGAGTACCTCGTCGCCATCTGCTCTAAGAACCATCCGCTGGCCGGCCGGACCGACGTCCCGCTTTCGGCCTTCCGCGACGAGCCCTTCGTCGACTTCGAACAGGCCTGGGGCACGCGTCATCTGGTCGACAGCGGGTTTCGCCAAGCCGGCGTCGAACGCCGCGTCGCCTTCGAAGTCAATGACCTCGGCACGCTGATCGAACTGGTATCGCGCGGGCTCGGCATCGCGTTGGTCCCCGAGGCAATTGCCGAGGCGGAAGCCGAGACGCTCGGCGTCGTCCGCCTCGCTGAACCGCAGATGTGCTGGGAACTGGCAGTCGCCACGCTCGCCGGCAGCGGCGACGACGTCATTCTGGACGGCGCGCCCAAGGCCTTCATGGACCTGCTGATCGCCGTTCCTAGCGTCGACGACGAAAAAGAGGCGGCGGCCTGACGAGCCGCGCGCCCTTCTGGTCGACGTCAGCTCACATACTTCCGCCAGTCGTGCTGCTCCTTGAAGCCCAGTACGGTACGGATCTTCTCGTTGGAGATCGGTGCTTCGTATCCGACGAGCGGGCGGCTGTGCGGCGTGTCCGGGCACACCTTTTTGAGGAAGGTCTCGGTTGGCTCGCGGGCCGTGATCGTGTCGTTGACGGCGTTGAACACCTGGAAGCCAAGCCCTTTCTTGCCGACCGCGAGATGCACGATTTCACCGAGATCGCGAGCGTCGATATAGCTCCAGGCGTTGCGCTTGCGCGTCAGCGGATCTTCCATGAATCCTGGGAAGTTGGCGTACTCGTGCGGCTCGATGACGTTGCCGATCCTGAGTGCGTAGATGTCGGCGTTGTAGCGCATGGCGAAGGCGCGAGCCGTCTTCTCGTTCACCACCTTGGACAGGCCGTAGCTGTCCATCGGGTCGGTGTCGTAGTCCTCGGTCATCGGGAACTGATGGAAGTCCTTGTCGCCCTCGGCAAAGCACACGCCGAAGGTCGTCTCGCTCGAGGCGATGATCACCTTGCGAATGCCGAGCTTCATCGACGCCTCGATGACGTTGTAGGTCGACATCACGTTGGTTTGGAAGGTGTGGTTGTCCGGCGTCAGAAGAATGCGCGGCACGGCCGCGAAGTGGACGACGGCATCGGGAAGCACCGGCCGGGATCCGCTGGCGAGGCTGTCGAAATCGAAATGCATCGACAGCGCGCTGTAGACCTGCCCGGCGTCGGTCAGGTCGCAGGCCAACGTCGTCACCCCCGGACAATCGAGTGGCTTGAGATCGAGGTTGAAGACGTCATGCCCCTTTCCCTTGAGATAGGGCACCACATGGCGGCCGGCCTTGCCCGAGCCGCCGGTAAAGATGATCTTGCTTCCCATCATTGTCTCCGAGATTTCATGCGCCTGACGTCGCGATGCGTCAGGTCATCAGTTGGCCGCCATTCGCCTCGAGGACCTGACCGACCATGTAGCCGGAGAGGACTTCGGAGGCGAGAAACAGGTATGGACCGACCATGTCCTCCGGCTTGGCGAGGCGCTGCAGCGGAATGGTGACGCGCATCGCCTCGAGATAGGCTTGATCGGAATAGCGTTCATGAAACGGTGTTTCGACGATACCCGGCGCCACCGCGTTGACGCGGACGCCGAAGGGCGCGAACTCCTTGGCCATGCCGCGCGTCACATTCTCTATGAAGGCCTTGGCCGAACCATAGGGACCGGCGCCAAGACTGGCTCCGGTGCGGGCGGCGATCGACGTCGTATTGATGATGAAGCCCTGCTGCGCCTTGAGGAAAGGCAGCGCAGCGTGGGAAGCCACCAGCACGGAACGGACGTTGAGGTCGATCACCTCGTCGAACACTGCACCATCGAAGGCGGCATAGGGCATGCGCGCCACCATGCCGCCGGCGTTGTTGACGAGACCGTCGAGCCGGCCGAGCGCCATGGCTGTCTCTTCGACCACCCGGGCAACCTCGGTCGGCTTGGTGACGTCACCATGCACGGCCGTCGCCTTGCCGCCTGCGGCACGGATGTCGGCGCAGAGTGCCTCAGCGGCGGCGGCGGACGAGTTGTAGTGGATTCCCACGGAAGCTCCCTGCTCGGCAAAGGCGCGCGCCAGAGCCGCGCCAATGCCGGAAGAAGCCCCCGTGATGAGCACGGCCTTGCCTGCGAGATCGGGAATGCTGAGTGGCTTCGTCATAAGGGCCTCCTTCGTCACGCTGAGCGCCAGACGGTCGCGTCGGGGTCACGGGTCAAGCAAAGCCCGTCCCGTGACCGCTGTCCATCGGCAAGCCGGCTATGCCGCGCCTAGAGCATTCGCTGGAGCAGCCGCTTTTCGATCAGGTCGATTCGACCTGATCGGCGGGTGCTCTAGAGCGACTTGACCATGAAGGTCTGATACGGCGCTTCGAGGGCCGCGATCTCCTCGGCATTGAGGTCGAGATCGACGGCAGCGACGGCATCATCAAGGTGTCTCATCTTGCTGACGCCGACGATCGGCGAGGTCACGCCATTCACCTGCAGCACCCAGGCAAGCGCCACCTCTGCCATGGAACGTCCACGCGCTTTCGCCACTTTCTCGACGGCCCCAACCACCTCCGGCGCATTGCCTTCGGTGTGGTCGTACATGCCCTTGTTGTGACGGTCGGTGGTGTTGCGCTTGGTCTCCGTACCCCAGGGGCGCGTCAGCTTGCCGCCGCCGAGCGGGCTCCACGGAATGACGGCGACGCCCTGGTCGCGACAGAGAGGCAGCATTTCGCGCTCTTCCTCACGATAGACGAGGCTGAGCTGGTTCTGCATCGAGGCGAACGTGGTCCAGCCGTTGAGCTCGGCGACGTGCTGCATCTTGGCGAACTGCCAGGCGAACATCGAAGACGCGCCGATGTAGCGCGCCTTGCCGGCCTTCACCACATCATGCAGCGCCTCCATGGTCTCCTCGACCGGCGTGAAGGGATCGAAACGATGGATCTGGTAGAGGTCGACGTAATCGGTGCCCAACCGCTTCAGACTGTTGTCGATCTCACCCAGAATGGCCTTGCGAGACAGGCCACGGCCATTCGGTCCCGGTCGCATCGGGAAGAAAACCTTGGTGGCGAGCACGAACTCTTCACGCGGCGCCAACTCCTTCAGGACGGTTCCGGTTATCTCCTCGCTCGAACCAGCCGCGTAGACGTTCGCCGTATCGAAGAAGTTGATGCCGGCCTCCCAGGCCTGACGGAACAGTGGCCTCGCTTCATCGAGGCCAAGCACCCAAGGGCGTTCGTCCGTCACCTTTCCGAAGGACATGCAACCGAAGCAAACTCGGCTGACTTCAAGCCCCGACTTTCCGAACCGGATATACTGCATGGCAACTCCTCCCTCAGGAAGCCGCTGAACAGATCATCGGCATCCGCTACGTCTCTTTTCGATCCGGCAGTCAATCGCCACCGATTTGATCCGTCAAATGGATAATCGAGATAAGATTGATCTCCATAGATGACACAATAAGCCATTCAATGCGCTTTGGATGTCACGTTCTCGGCTTTTCGTTCTGGTCTGATAGACGGTCGCACCACTTCACACTCGTTGGGATGAATCGTTTTTGCTAACGTCTGTCCGATCAAGGCGGCCCCGAGAGGTACGCAATGGAGAAAGCCATGTCGGAACACCAAGAGCCCGTCAGCCGCCGCTGGTGGAAAGAGGCCGTCGTCTACCAAATCTATCCTCGCTCCTTTCAGGACTCGAACGGTGACGGCATCGGCGACATTGCCGGCATCATTTCACATCTCGACTACCTCAAGGATCTCGGTGTCGACGTGGTGTGGCTGAGCCCGCACTACGATTCGCCCAATGCCGACAACGGCTACGACATCCGCGACTATCGCAAGGTGATGGCCGAGTTCGGCACCATGGCCGACTTCGACGCCTTGCTGGCCGGCCTCAAGACGCGCGGCATGCGCCTCATCGTCGACCTTGTGGTCAACCATTCTTCCGACGAGCACGTCTGGTTCGTCGAGAGCCGCAAGTCGAAGGACAATCCGTACCGCGACTACTACATTTGGCGGCCGGGGCGCGGCGACGGCCCGCCGAACGACTGGCGCTCGTACTTCTCCGGTTCTGCCTGGACGCTCGATCCGGCCACGGGTGAGTACTATCTGCACCTCTTTGCCGACAAGCAGCCGGACCTCAACTGGGAGAACGACAAGGTGCGCGCCGAGGTCTACGACCTCATGCGCTTCTGGCTCGATAAAGGCGTCGACGGCTTCCGCATGGATGTCATTCCGATGATCTCCAAGGAGCAGACCTTCCCCGACTACCCGCCGGAGCATCGCGAACGCACCGAGTATTACCACGCGGTGGGGCCGCGCCTGCACGAGTTCCTCCAGGAGATGAACCGCGAAGTTCTCTCGAAATACGACGTGATGACGGTGGGCGAGGCCTTCGGCGTCACACCGGAGCAGACGCCCGACCTCGTTGACGAGCGGCGCGGCGAACTGAACATGATCTTCAACTTCGACGCCGTCCGTCTTTGCAACGATGGCCATCGTTACAGAACGTGGGCGCTGCCCGAGCTGAAGGCCATCTATCGCCGCCTTGAGGAGAACACCGGCCCTCACGGCTGGAACACCGTGTTCCTGTCCAACCATGACAACGCCCGCCTTGTCAGCAGCTTCGGCGACGACGCCGAACCGTGGCGCGAGCCGTCAGCCAAGCTGTTGGCCACGATGCTGATGACCCTGCACGGAACGCCGTTCATCTACCAAGGCGATGAACTGGGCATGACCAACTATCCCTTCACGTCGGTCGAACAATACGATGACATTGCCGTCCGAAACGCATGGAAGGCGGAGGTACTGACCGGGCGCGTGACCGCGTCGGACTTCCTCGAGGGCATGGCGCGCACCAGTCGCGACCATTCCCGTACACCGATGCAATGGAGCGCCAAGCCGAACGGTGGTTTCACCACAGCCGAGAAGGCATGGCTCGCCGTCAATCCCAACTATCCCAGGATCAATGCCGAGGCGGCATTGGCCGATCCCGGCTCGATCTACCACCACTATGCGAGGCTGGCCGAACTGCGCCGTTCGCACCCCGCCCTCGTCTACGGCGGTTTCCAGGATCTTGCGCCGGCTCACCCCAAGCTTTTTGCCTACACGCGACGGCTTGGTGAGGAGACCTTGCTCGTCCTGCTCAACTTCTCGCGCGAGACGATCGAGGTCGACCTGCCGTCCGGCGTGGAGATTGGCGAGCAACTGCTCGGCAACCTTGCCGATCCATCGAAGGGCAAGCGATTGGCCGGCTGGGAAGCGCGCATCCACCGCTGCCGCTGACCCCGCCTTGGGAAGGCCCTACGGCCCGGTGACGATCGGGCCGTTCTTCTCCGTCCACTCGATCATGCTTCCGGTATAGACGCTGACATCCGAACGCCCGGCGGCTTCGGCTACGGTCATCGCTTGCCCGGCGCGCCGACCGGAGCGACACATCAGGACGACGGGAATATCGGATGGCGGCGGCAACTGTTCGGCCTTGAAGGTCGACAGAGGCAGGTTGACGGCGCCCGGCACGTGGCCGTCCGCGAACTCTTCGGCCTCGCGGACGTCGACGAGATGGATGCGGTTCGAGTTCAGCCCCGCCCGCACCTGATCGAAGCTGAAAACCTCCCCGGCCACAGCCGGCCCGGCAAGAGACAGAAACAAGCCCCCGAGAAACGCCCAGTTCACCAGCCGCATCGTCCACTCCCTCATATTGCCCTCCGCGAATATGGGGGCCGATACACGATGATTGCAAGAACGATTGACGAAATAACGGCGCCGGCCTCTCCCTTGGGAGAAATCGGCGCCGCAATTGAGAAGAAGTCCGTCGTCAGCAGCAGCGGAACACTCCGCCGTTGGAGCCCCCGCCATAGCGGCGCTCCTGGCTGTTTCGGAAGAACTCTTCCTTTGTCATGACCGGCTCGTCCGGGTGATTGACCTCCCGATGAACGACATAGGTGTCGTAGTCGGGAACGCCGACCATGAGACGCGCCGTCTGGGCGAACTTCCGGCCGACCTTTCTCGGATCAGGTAGCCTGAGGCCGCACACCTGGCATGTCATCGCCCACCTCCCTTGCAGTTGGCTTCTGCTCGCGCAGCGCCTTGAGCATCGCCTGCACGCCGAACACCAGCATGCCGAGGACAATGATCATGAATGCGGCGGTGAGCGCAGCGTCGACCCACTGGTTGAGAACGACCCGTTGCATCTCCTCCACCGTCTTGGCCGGGGCGAGAATGGTGCCTTCTGCGATCGCCTTGGAGAAGCGGTTGGCCTGGGCGATGAAGCCGACTGCCGGACGACCGTCGAACAGCTTCAGCCAGCCGGCCGACAGCGTGCAGACGGAAAGCCAAGCCAGCGGCACCAACGCAACCCAGGCATAGGCCTGCCGCTTCATCTTGAACAGCATCACCACGGCAAAGGCGAGTGCGATCGCCGCCAGCATCTGGTTGGCGATTCCGAACAGAGGCCACAGCGTGTTGATGCCACCGAGGGGATCGACGACGCCCTGATAGAGGAAGTAGCCCCACGCGGCGACGGCAAGCGCCGTGGCGACGAGATTGGCCGTCCAGCTATGGGTCTGCCGGAAGGCGGGAACCGCCGTGCCGATCAGGTCCTGAATCATGAATCGGGCGACGCGCGTACCGGCATCGACCGTCGTCAGGATGAACAGCGCCTCGAACAGGATGGCGAAGTGATACCAGAAGGGCATCAGCGCCACGCCGCCGATCACGCCCGACAGGATATGCGCCATGCCCACCGCGAGTGTCGGCGCACCGCCGGCCCGCGACAGGATGGTCGCCTCGCCGACGTTCTTTGCCATCTCCCTCAGCATGTCCGGCGTCACGGTGAACAGCGGATCCCAGCTGGAGATCACCTGCGCCGCTTGGTCGGCCGTGGTGCCGATGACACCGGCCGAGGTGTTCATGGCGAAGTAGACGCCGGGCTCGATCACCGAAGCGGCGATCAGCGCCATGATGCCGACGAAGCTTTCCATCAGCATCGCGCCATATCCGATGAAGCGGAACTGGCTCTCGCTCTCGATCATCTTCGGCGTGGTGCCCGACGAGATCAGGGCGTGGAAGCCGGAGATGGCGCCGCAGGCGATAGTGATGAACAGGAACGGGAAGAGGTTGCCGGAGAACACCGGCCCCGTGCCGTCGATGAACTTGGTCACCGCCGGCATCTTCATCTCGGGCATCACGAAGACAATGCCGATGGCCAGCGCCATGATGGTGCCGATCTTCAGAAACGTCGACAGATAGTCGCGCGGCGCGAGCAGGAGCCACACCGGCAGGACCGAAGCGACGAAGCCATAACCGATCAGAATGAGCGCCAGGGCCTCGCCCTTGTAGGTGAACAACGGCGCCAGCATCTCGCTTTCCGCGACGGTGCGGCCGAAAAGGATGGCAAGCAACAGCAGCACGACGCCGATAACGCTCATCTCGCCAATGCGACCCGGCCGGAAGAACCGGCTGTAGAGCCCCATGAGAACGGCGATCGGAATGGTGGCGAACACCGTGAAGGTGCCCCACGGGCTGCCGACCAGGGCCTTGACGACGATCAGCGCGAGCACGGCAAGCAGGATGATCATGATCATCAGGATGCCGATCGACGCGACAACGCCGGGAAGCGGGCCAAGCTCGGTCTTGATCATGTCGCCGAGCGACCGGCCGTCGCGCCGGGTCGAGGCGAACAGGATCAGCAGATCCTGAACGGCGCCGGCAAAGATGACGCCGGCGATCAGCCACATGGTTCCGGGCAGATACCCCATCTGCGCGGCGAGCACCGGGCCGACCAGCGGACCGGCGCCGGCAATGGCGGCGAAGTGGTGACCGAACAGAACGTACTTGTCGGTCGGAACATAATCGAGACCGTCATTGTGGCGTACCGCTGGCGTCCTGCGGGAGGGATCCGCACCGAGAACACGGTTGACGATATAGAGCGCGTAAAAGCGGAACGCGACGAGATAGGTCGCGACGGCGGCGACCACCAGCCATAGTGCGTTGATGGTTTCGCCGCGGCTGAGAGCGACGACGCCGAGAGCGACGGCGCCGACGACGGCGATCAGTATCCAGACGAGCCATTCGCCCGGTGAACGGGGCATCTTGGCGACTGTTGACATCTTGTCCTCCCGACGGAAACCCGGCCGAGGAAGGGTGGAGTTGCAGACAAGCCTCCCCGTCGCCCCGACAGGATTTGTCGGGACCCAAACGGGTTGATTTTGCTTCTGATTCCACCAGCCGCCGCCGTATCGACCGATCCTCCTCCTCCCCAGGACTCTGATCCGGACGAACGACGGCGGCTCCACTCCCGCGGCAACCTTCCGCTTCACTGTAACGATGCGAACAAGACTGGATTATTGTATCGCTTCCTTCGCGACAAGGTGAAGAAACGCTTAACGCGAGATGTTTCCCTTAGCAAATAGGATGATGAGTCCCCGCTTTTCAGGGGACTGCGCCGTCATAGGTGGCAAACAGCCGATCAATGGGCAGCCGGCGTCGCCTGAACAATCAACCGGAAGCGGTCGCGAACGCCTTCCGAGACCACGGTCGCCGGCGCGATCTCGGTCACGCCGAACGAGCGGCGCACGATGCCCCTGGCCTCGTCAAGGGAGCCGATCACGCCAAGCCCCATCATCTGGAGCGCGGCGTTGCCGAGCGCCGACGTCTCAACGGGGCCGGCGCTGACCGGAATGCCGCAGGAATCGGCCGTAAGCTGGTTGAGGAGCTCGTTTTTGGCTCCTCCGCCAATGATGCGGATGTGTGTCAGGGGGCGGCCGGTCAGCGTTTCGAGTTCGTCCTTCACGCGGGCATAGTCGAGGGCAAGACTGTCGAACACCGCTCTCGCCACCGGACCAAGCCCTTCCGGCACCGGTTCGCCATGCTCGGCAGCGAGAGACCGGATTGTGGCGGTCATCGAGGCAGGGTTGAGGAAACGCGGGTCATCCGGATTGATGAGCGTCACCCAGGCGGGCGCTTCGGCGGCGGCGGCCACAAGATCGCCGAACGCCGGTTCGCCGAACTCCTTGCGCACCCGTTGGATCAACCAGAGGCCCATCAGATTCTTGAGAACACGGTAACGACCGCAAACGCCGCCCTCATTGCCGATATTGAAGCCAAGCGCCTGTTCTCCAACATAAGGAATCGGGCTTTCCACCCCCATGAGCGACCATGTCCCTGACGAGAGGAAAGCCTCGTCGGCTCCTCCGATCGGAGCGGCGGCAACCGCCGACGCGGTATCGTGGCCACCGGGCGCGATCACGAGAACAGGGCGCCGCCCATCGCGGCCGGTCATCGGCCCGAGTACCGTTCCCGGTTCAACCGGCTTTTTCATAAGGCTCCGGCGGACACCGGTCAGTTCCAGGAGATCTGCGTCCCAGTCTCGCGTTTCGAGCGACAGAAGCTGTGATGTGGTCGAGATCGAGAACTCGTTGGAGACAATCCCCGACAGGCGGAAGTGAAGGTAGTCCGGCGTGAAAAGAAGATGTCGGGCGACAGCGAGCCACTCGGGATGCTCCTTCGCTGTGGCGCGCAGTTGATAGAGCGTGTTGTAGGGCTGGAAATGGATACCAGTGCGCCGGTAGATCTCGGCGGCCGGCATGATTGCCGTCACCTCGTCGATCATGCCGGCGGTTCGGTCGTCGCGATAGGCGACGGAGACGCCGACCTGGCGCAAGTCTTCGTCCAGCAACACGTAATCGACACCCCAGGTGTCGCAGCCGACGCTCTCGATCGGCGCCATGTCGTCGGCGCGATCGATCCCCGCGCGGATTTCCCGAACAATCGCCTCGCTGTCCCAGCAATCGTACCCGGTGGTCGGATCGACTCCGAGTGGCGTTTCGAAGCGGTGGGCCTCCCTCAGTTCGATACGGTCGCCATCGAACGAGGCCAGCATGACGCGACCGCTGCCGGCGCCAACATCGACTGCGGCGACATGCACCCGCTGCTTCTCACCCAACATGACCGCACCCTCCCCTACCTTGGCGAACCTAGGTTCGAGGGGGCCTCGCCGTCAATCAAACTTGGCGGATCTCAGCAGAAAGTATCAATATTTTGCAAGATCGATCATTCATTCCCGGTCAAGCTCAGGCGAACAGGAACCCGAACTGATCTCGAACTCTTGGCAATGCCTTGAGAATTCCGTCCAGATGAACCTTCAGCGCCACCTCGGCCCGATCGGCATCATGGCAGTCGATGGCGTCTATAATCCGCCGATGCTCCTCGACCAGTTTCGGCAACGTATCTGGCTGCGGCAAGGTCAGATGGCAGACGCGGTCCATGTGCGCCTTGATGGTCGCCAAGGTTTCCCAGGCAGTTGGGTAACCGGCTCCCTCCGAAAGAGCCGCGTGGAAAGCCTCGTCTTCCCGCTGAAAGGCATAGTGGGATTGCGCCGCGGCAAGATCCGCCTGCCGATCGAGAATGCCATCAATGCGTTGACGGGCCTCGGGGGCGAACGAAACGCAGGCTCGGCGCACCACCGCCACTTCGATCGACTCTCGAACGAAGCGAGCCTGACGCATCAGATCGAGCGATATCTTGGCGACGAAGGTTCCCCTTCTCGGCAGGATACCCACAAGCCCCGCCTTGCCGAGATTGATCAACGCTTCACGCACCGGTTGACGCGAGACGCCATAGCGATCGGCCAGCTCCTTTTCCGACAGCGAGGCTCCCGGCTGGATTTCAAGCGTGATGATTGCCTTGCGCAGCTCGCGCTCCACGCGCCGCGCAGCCGAGTCCTCGGAGGTGTCCGGGAGAACCGTCATCTTCTGGCGCCCGCTTTCTTCGTCCGCAGTCAAAAAGTCGGTATCCGTTTTTCTAGCTCGACATCTGCCATACCACATCAGTATGGTACAGAAAAAGCCACCCTTCGGCCCGGTGGGAGCAACTGCTCGACGCCCGGCCTCAAGGACCACCGGCTGTCAGGGGAACACCAAACATGAGTCTGCAGGAAGCCGACGTCGATCGTATCGCCGCGCATTTCGTGGAGGCGCGCCGCGCCGCCACGGCACTCGACGCTTTTCCCGGCGCACTGCCTGACTCGCTGGCAGACGCCTATCGGGTGCAGGAGAGAGCCATTGCCCTGAGCGGCCGTTCGGTCGCCGGTTGGAAGGTTGCCGGCATTCGCCCCGATCTGCGCGAAACGCTCGGGGCCAGCCGTCTCGCCGGTCCGATCATGTCCGGCAACATCCAGTTTCTGCCTGACGGTGGAACGGTTCGGATGCCTGTGTTTGCCGGCGGCTTCGCCGCGCTAGAGGCCGAGTTCGTCGCCATCTTCGCGCGCGACCTCCTGCCCGTCGACGGAGCCTTTTCCGCGGACTCCATCACGGCGTCTCTGTCCGGCCTGCACGCTGGCTCGGAAATCGCCTCAAGCCCATTGGCGACCCTCAACGATCTCGGCCCGACCGCCGTGGTATCGGACCATGGCAACAATGCCGGAGCCGTCGTCGGCCCAGAGGTTTCCGGCTGGCGCACCACGGAGCTGTCCGAGCTCGGCTCGCGCATGTCGATCAACGGTAGCGTTGCTGGCGAAGGCTCGGCAGCCAATGTCGTCGGTGGACCGATCGCCGCTTTGCAATTCCTGGCCGAGCATCTGTTGACACGGGGGCGACATCTGAGGGCCGGTGACATCGTTCTGACCGGCATGACCACCGGGATACATCAGGTCGTTCCCGGTGATCGGGGCCGCATCGAGTTTTCGGGCGCCGCCCCCTGCGACATCGAGGTTTTTGAAGCCCTTCCGGCCGGTCTCTGACCGGTCGTTTGCTTTGTGAAGCGAACCCGCCGCTCGGTTGAGGAGCCTGGGCGATCGGTTCGAGGGGCTGTGCCCGCCAGCTGCCATAGCGGGCGACGCGGCTGATGACGCCGCAAATGGGAGGAAAGGCATGAAGCGAGGACTCACCTGCATTTTGGGTGTCGTCGGAGCCTTCGGGCTCGCAGGCACTGCCATGGCCGATACGGTCACATTCAAGGCCGCCGACGTCCATCCGGACGGATACCCCACCGTCGAGGCGGTGATCTACATGGGCAAGCTGGTCGAGGAGAGGACCGGCGGGCGCATCAAGATCCAGGAGTTCAACAACGGTGTGCTCGGCTCGGAGAAGGACACCATCGAGCAGACTCAGTTCGGCGTCATCGACTTCAACCGCGTCTCCACCGCGCAATTCAACAATGTGGTGCCAGAGACGTCGGTGCTCGGCCTACCGTTCGTGTTCAAGTCGGTCGATCACATGCACCATGTCGTCGACGGGCCGATCGGCGAGGAAATCCTGAAGGCTTTCGAGGCCAAGGGGCTGATCGCCCTCTGCTACTATGACTCCGGCGCCCGGTCGATCTACACCAAGAAGCCCATCGCCTCGATCGACGACCTCAAGGGTCTCAAGCTGCGCGTTCAGCAGTCTGACATGTGGGTCGCCACGGCCGAGGCCATGGGAACCAATCCGACGCCGATGCCGTTCGGCGAGGTTTACTCGGGCCTGCAGACCGGTGTCATCGACGGCGCCGAGAACAACTGGCCCTCCTATGAATCCACACGTCACTTCGAGGTCGCCAAGCACTACACGCTGACCGAGCACTCGCTGCAGCCTGAAGTGCTGGTCATGGCCAAGTCGAGCTATGACAAGCTCTCGGCAGAGGATCAGGCGGTCATCCGCCAGGCGGCAAAGGACAGCGTTCCCAAGATGCGCGAGCTGTGGGCCGCCCGCGAGAAGGCGTCGGAAGCCAAGGTGCGCGAAGGCGGCGCGATCGTAGCTCAGATCGACAAGGGCCCGTTCATCGAGGCGATGAAGCCCGTCTACGACAAGTTCATTACCGATCCGAAGTTGAAGGATCTCGTCGCCCGTATCCAGGCCACCGAGTAACCACGGCCGAGGGCTGGCTCCAGCCCGTCCGAACTCAGCCGCCGCCCGGCCCGAAAGCCGGGCGGTGTTCGGTGCGTCAGGATCTCGGTGATGCCATGAAGACCCGACACAACTTGCTTTTCCACCTCATCGACAGACTGGCCAAAGCGACCCTGGCCGCCGCCGGTATCGCGCTTGTGCTGATGACCATCGTCGTCGGCGCCCAGGTGTTCAGCCGCTACGTTCTCAACTTCTCCCTGACTTTCGCCGAACCGATGGCCATCCAGCTGATGGGCTGGTTCATCTTTCTTGGCGCGGCGGTCGGTGTTCGGGAGAACTTTCACCTCGGGCTCGACCTGTTGCGCTACCTGGCGCCGCCATCGGTCAACCGCCTGCTGGACACGATTTCCCTGTCGCTCATCGCCGTCTTCGGTCTCTTCATCTCCTGGTACGGGTTTCAGCTTGCCGCCCGGACATGGGACACGCTGATCCCCGGCCTGGGCATCACCGGCGCGACCGATTTCCTGCCGTTGATCTGTTCGGGCTTGCTGTTCACGCTGTTTGCCGTCGAGCGGATCATTCGGTTGCACTTCGGAGCGAGCAGCTCCGAGTCCGACGTCTCGGAAACCGCACTGCCGAGGGATGCATCCTGATGGAACTCTGGATCCTGTTCGGCTCCTTCGTGGGGCTTCTCGTGCTCGGCACGCCCATCGCCTTCTGCCTGGCGATCTCGTCGCTGTTCACCATTCTCTATTTGGGCATGCCACCGGTCATCGTCGTTCAGCGGCTCAACTCCGGCATCAGCTCCTTCGCGCTTCTGGCCATTCCCTTCTTCATCTACGCCGGTGACGTCATGGCGCGCGGCGGCATCGCCGAGAAACTGGTGCGATTGGCCGCCTCGATGGTCGGGCATGCGCGTGGTGGACTGGGACAGGTCAATATCGTCGCCTCGACCATGTTCGGCGGCGTCTCCGGCTCGGCCGTCGCCGATGCCTCGGCGGTTGGCGGCCTGATGATCCCGCAGATGAAGAAGCGCGGCTACGACGTCGACTACGCGGTGAACATCACCTCCGTCGGCGCCATCATCGCGCTGTTGATCCCGCCGTCGCACAACATGATCATCTATTCGATCTCGGCCGGCGGCAAGATTTCCATCGCCGACCTGTTCACGGCCGGCGTCATACCCGGCCTGATGCTGGCCGCCTCGCTCATGATCGCCGCCTATTGGGTGGCCCGGCGTCACGGCTATCCGGCGGAGCTCTTCCCCGGATGGCGCAAGATCGGCCCGATCGTCCTGAACGCCATCCCCGGCATCCTATTGATCGCCATCATCTTCGGTGGCGTCCGCTCGGGTATTTTCACGGCGACCGAGAGTTCCTGCATCGCGCTGATCTATGCGCTGCTCATCACACTGCTCGTCTATCGATCGATGAGCTGGAGCGACTTCCGCGAGGCGACGCTGGGAGCGGTGCGAACCACCGCCATGGTACTGATGGTGATCGGTTCGGCGGCATCGTTCGCCTGGCTCCTGGCTCTGCTACAGGTACCCGCTGCGATGGTCGCGGCCATGCAGGCGGTGTCGGAGAACCCGCTCGTCATATTCCTGCTGCTGAACCTGATCCTACTGGTGCTTGGTTGCTTCATGGACATGGCGCCGCTGATCATCATCACCACGCCGATCTTCCTGCCGGTGGTCACCGCCTTCGGCATGGACCCGGTTCAGTTCGGCGCCATTCTGATCCTCAACCTCGGCATCGGGCTGTGTACGCCTCCGGTGGGCTCTGTGCTGTTCGTGACTTGCGCCATCGCCAAGATCCCGATCCTACAGGCCGCCCGCACCATCTGGCCATTCTACGTCGCCGCCTTCCTGGTGCTGATGATCGTCACCTACGTTCCAGCGGTCTCACTGTGGCTGCCGCGCCTGTTTCACTAGCCTCGAAAAGACAAAGGCGGCCCGGACCATCCGAGCCGCCGTCAGAACTGTTCGGCGCATCAGCGCAAGATCGATCATATCACCCAGGTGAAGGCGGAGTAATCGCGCTCGGTGAGCATCTGGTCCATGTTGCGGGCCGGATTGGCCGGCGCATCGCCAAGTATGATGCGGGCCGGCGTACCGACGGCCGTTGAGTGGGCGGGAATGGTTGTCGTCACCAGCGAGCCGGCAGCGACCTTGGAATAGGCGCCGATTTCCACCGGGCCGAAGATCTGGGCGCCGGCGCCGATCATCACGCCGGTCCGGATTGTCGGATGGCGCTTGCCTGTATGCGTTCCGGTACCGCCCAGCGTCACGTCCTGCAGGATGGACACCTCGTCCTCTATTTCGGCGGTCTCGCCGATCACGACGCCGGTGGCGTGGTCAATGAAGATGCCCTGCCCGATCTTGGCACCCGGATGAATGTCGGTCTGGAAAACCGAGGACGAGCGGCTCTGCAGCACCAGAGCCATGTCACGCCGGCCGGCCCGCCACAGGTGGTGGGCGATGCGATGCGTCTGGATAGCCGAAAAGCCTTTGAAAAACAGGAATGGCTCGATCAGGCGACCGGACGCCGGATCTCGCTCGACCACCGCCTTGAGATCGGCATGCACGGCATCCAGAATCCCGGGATCGGCATCGAGCACCTTGAGCACGGTCCGGGCGATGACTTCGGAAGCGAGTTCATCTCCCGCAAGCCGCTGGCCGAGACGGCTGGCGAGCGCCGTCGCCAGATCGGACTGTTCGAGAATGGTGGCGGCGAGAAGCGACGTGAGCGCCGGTTCGCGAGCCATGGCGGCTTCCGCCTCGCCCTTGAGGCGATGCCAGTAAAGGTCGATGGCCGACGACCGGCCGGTCGCAACCTCGCCTGCCCAAAGTCTCGACGCCCGGTCCATGGCCATCACTCGAATAACTTGATCTCTACACGGAATTTTATACGAAAGTCGCATCGACGCCAAAGCATGGCGTTGTCGCGCAACGGCAATGATCGGAAGTTTGTTCTATGGAACTTCGCGCCGTTGGAACTTTGTTCCAGTATCGGATCACTCAGAAGATGACGATACCTTGGCTGGCCCAAGCGGCTGGAAGTACCGACGCTGCCGGCGAAAGGTCTCGACAAGGTAGCGCCGACAGGCGGCGATGGCCGCGATCGATGTCGCACCGGGGTGGCCCACCAGCCAGTAGGTACGCGAGAAGCTCACCTCCGGCAGCAAACGGACAAGCCCTGTCGCGTCAAGCGCCATGAAGTCGTGCAACACGCCGATGCCAGCGCCAGCACAGATCGCCTCGAACTGGCTCGTTGCACCAGCGCAGCGGTAGAGACGCTTCGAGTAGGCCTGCAAGGTGGCTGCATAGTCGAGCGCCGACGAGAAAGTGTAGTCGTCGATGCCGGTGACGAGACGATGCCCCGCGAGATCGTCGAGACAGGCGGGCGAACCATGGTCGGCGAGATAGCCTTCGGCCGCATAGACGCCAAGCGTATAGTCGACGAGCTTGGTCGCTACGAGGCGACCCGTTGTCGGCCGAGATAGCTCGATGACGAGGTCGGCCTCTCGCCGAGACACCGAGAACTTCACCGGCAAAGGAACCAGCTCCACGAGCACCCCGGGATGCTGCGCCGCGAACAGTCCCAACTCGCGGGCAAGAAAGCTGTTTCCAAGCCCGTCGGGCGCGCCGACACGGACGGTGCCGGTGATCTCGGTCTCACCGGACGACACGGCCGCCAGCGCCGCTCGCGTCTCGATCTCGATGCGCTCGGCCAGCGGGATCAAGCGCTCGCCAGCCTCGGTCAACACGCAACCGGTCGGGCGCCGCTCGAAGAGCGCCGCGCCAAGCTCAGCCTCCAGCGCATCGAGACGGCGCGCCACGGTGGTGTGGTTGACACCCAGCCGGCGTGCCGCGGCGGAAAGCTGTCCGCCACGAGCGACGGCGAGAAATACGCGAAAATGATCCCAGTCCATGTCTTCACATTAATGCACAATGGTTTTCCAAGCCAGCATATTGCCGCGCAACCCGGTCTTGGTGTTTCATCGCCTCAAGCGGGCAGGACATGCAAGCTCAACCAGAGGGAAATAAGGGAAATGACGACAACCATCGGCCACTTCATCGACGGCAATCACGTCTCCCCAGGCTCGAGCCGCTCGACCCCGGTGTTCAACCCCGCCACGGGCGCGGAGACGGGTAGGGTCGCCATGGCGAGCGAGGAGGATGTGCGGGTCGCCGTCGAAGCCGCCAAGGTGGCCCAGCCCCGCTGGGCGGCAACCACGCCACTGCGTCGCGCCCGTATCCTCAACCGGTTTCTGGGCATCATGGAAGAGCGGGCCGGCGATCTCGCCGCGGTGATCACGGCCGAGCATGGCAAGGTGCTGAGCGACGCGCGCGGCGAGATCCAGCGCGGCATCGAGGTGGTGGAGTTCGCCATCGCCGCGCCGGAGCTGTTGAAGGGCGAGTTCTCCGAGAACGTCGGCACCGGTGTCGACAGCCACTCGCTGCGCCAGCCTCTTGGCATCGTGGCCGGCATCACGCCGTTCAACTTCCCGGCCATGGTGCCGATGTGGATGTTCCCCGTCGCGCTCGCCTGCGGCAATGCCTTCATCCTGAAGCCATCGGAGCGCTGCCCCAGCGCGTCGTTGCTGATCGCCGAGTGGTTGGCCGAAGCCGGCCTTCCCAAGGGGATTTTCCAGGTGGTGCAAGGCGACAAGGTCGCCGTCGATGCCCTTCTCGACGACCGCAACATCGCCGCCATTAGCTTCGTCGGTTCGACGCCGGTCGCCCGCTACATCTACGAAACGGCGACCAGGAACGGCAAGCGCTGCCAGGCGCTCGGCGGCGCCAAGAACCATATGGTGATCATGCCGGACGCCGATCTCGACCAGGCGGCGGATGCGTTGATGGGCGCCGCCTATGGCTCGGCCGGCGAGCGCTGCATGGCCATTTCCATCGCCCTGCCCGTTGGCAAGACTACCGCCGATGCCCTCGTTGAGAAGCTCGCCGAACGGGCAAAGAAGCTCGTCATCGGCGCCGGAACCGACAAGGCATCCGAAATGGGGCCGTTGGTTTCGAAGCCCCACCTCGAGAAAGTGCGCGGCTACGTCGACAGTGGTGTTGCCGAGGGCGCGAAGCTGGTGCTCGACGGACGCGGGTTCATCAGCCCCGGCGCCGAGAACGGCTACTTCATCGGCGCCTCCCTGTTCGACAATGTGACGACCGAGATGAAGATCTATCGCGAGGAGATTTTCGGACCGGTACTCGGCATCGTGCGCGTCGAAGACTTCAACGCCGCCGTCCAGCTGATCAACGAGCATGAGTTCGGCAACGGCGCCGCCATCTTCACCCGCGATGGTGACAGCGCGCGCGAGTTCACCACCCGCATCCAGGCCGGCATGGTGGGCGTCAACGTACCGATCCCGGTGCCGATGGCGTTCCATTCCTTCGGAGGCTGGAAGGCGTCGCTGTTCGGCGACCACCACATGCACGGTTCGGAGGGCGTGCGCTTCTACACCCGCCTCAAGACCGTGACGAGCCGCTGGCCGACCGGCATTCGCTCCGGCGCCGACTTCATCATGCCGACGATGGAGTAATCAGAACGGGGCGAGCGGGGTGGCAGCACTCCGCTTTGCCCGCCCCGGCAAGTGGGACAAAAAGTTGGCGAACAGTCGATAGCCGCCTTCGGTAAGCACGCTTTCCGGATGGAACTGCACGCCGAACGTCGGATGCTCCATGTGTTCGACGGCCATGACATCGCCCCCCTCGCTCCGCGCCGTGACGCGAAGTGGCGTCCCCGCCGACACATCGATGGCTAGCGAATGATAGCGCCCGGCGACCAGCGGGCTCGGAAGTCCTGAGAAAAGCCCGGCCCCCTCATGGGCGATCGACGATGACCGTCCGTGCATCGGCTCACGGGCCCGAACGATCGTCGCCCCGAATGCGGCCCCGATGCACTGATGGCCGAGACAGATGCCGAGGATCGGCAGACGGCCAGAAAGCATGCGCACCGCATCGGTCGAAACGCCCGCCTCGCCTGGACCGCAAGGGCCGGGGCTTATCACCAGGGCCTCCGCGCCGAGAGTGACGATACCAGCCACATCGATCGCATCGTTGCGCAATACGGTCACCTCTTCGCCCAGCTCGACGAGATAGCGGGCGACATTGCCGACGAAGCTGTCGAAGTTGTCCAGCACGACGATCAATTCGGACTCCCAAAAGCGCTGATCAGCCGCTTCGCCTTGAGTTCGGCCTCATCAAACTCGGCGGTGGGATCGGACAACAGCGTGATCCCACCCCCTGCCCCAAGCGAAGCTCGCCCGCCGGCAAACGTCGCCGTGCGGATCGCGATATTGAAGTCGGCCGAGCCGTCGAAGCCGAAATAGCCGATGGCCCCGCAATAGACGTCACGCGGAACCTCCTCCAGTTCGGCGATGATCTCCATGGCCCGGATTTTCGGCGCGCCGGTGATCGATCCACCGGGAAAGACGGCGGCGAGCGCATCCACCGCCGAACAGCCATCCCTGAGCTCGCCCGTAACCACCGACACGAGATGATGCAGAGAAGCATAGGTCTCAACCTCGCAAAGGCTCGGCACCTTGACCGTATGCGGCTTGCAAACGGCAGAAAGGTCGGAACGCAGCAGATCGACGATCATTACGTTTTCCGCCCGGTCCTTTTCCGAGGCTGCAAGCGCCACCGCGCGGGCGGCATCCTCGGCCGGATCGGCGCCCCGGGACGTGGTTCCCTTGATCGGCCTGGCTTCGACGCAACGCCCTCGTACCTCGATCAGGCGCTCCGGCGACGATGAGGCAATCTGCGCCTGGCCGTAATCGAGGAAAGCGGCGAAGGGCGCAGGATTGGCGGCATGCAAAGCGCGATAGTACCCCCAGGCGTCGAAATCGTCCGGCAGGTCCGCCTCGATGCGCCGCGTGATGTTGGCCTGGAAGATGTCGCCGGCGAGGATGTAGTCTCGCGTTCGCGCCACGGCGGCTTCGTAACGAGTTCGATCGAGATTCGCCTCGAATACGAGATCGTCGCAACCGGCGAAGGGCTTCTCGACCGGAGAGGTCCTCTCGATCACCGCCATGAACTGCTCGGCCCGCGCCTTCGCCCTCGTCTCCCGCTTGTTCGGCTCACGCTCCGGCCAACCGGTCGAGATGAGAAAGGCGCGACCGGCAGCAAGATCGCAGGCTAAGACCACGTCGTAGAAGTGCATCTCGAGTTCGGCGATGCCCTCCGTTGGCGCCGGTGTCGAGGGCAGCCGTTCGAGCAAGCGACCGAACTCATAAGCGACATGTCCGATGGCGCCCCCCTGAAAAGGCGGCAATCCCGCCACAGGCTCATGCCTGTAGAGCGCCAGACGACGATGGAGTTCGGCCAGCGCCCGACGACCGGGCGATCGAGGATCATCCGGGTGCGCCGCGACCTCCTCATCGTTCCAGAATACCCGCTCTCCAATCACACGGAACGTCGCGAATGGATCGGCGGCCAGAAAGGCGTGGTTGCCCAATCCGGTGCCGACGAGAGCGCTGTCAAGAAAGGCAAACCGCGACAACGGGCGAAGTCGCCCGGCAAGGATCATCGGATCGGAGCAGTCGAGGGGGGTGACGATCATCTGACATATGGAGGCAAAGGCGGGGATCTCTACGGTATAACGCTTATTACAAACATCTGAAACCATTTATGATTTGCATTCTCAACAATTCCTCATCACGCTCGACACGCACGACTTTGGACGTATAACAGCCGTCATGCCAGCCCGCCGCATCCTCGTACCAGCCACCGTCTTCGCCAGCGTCATTCTGTTATGGTGGTTGACGCACCAAGCAGGCTGGACCAACGCCTATCTGTTGCCAGCTCCGGCGGCGGTAATCGAGGCTCTTGTCGACCTTGCCGCCTCGGGGCTTCTCGTGAAGCATACGTTGGTCAGCCTCCAGCGCGTTCTGCTCGGCTTTGGCCTGTCGGTGGGGTTGGCCCTGCCGCTTGCGGTGCTGATGTCGGCGAGCCGGCCGGCCCGCGCCGTGCTCGATCCTCTGCTTGAGTTCGCCCGCCAAGTGCCCCCGCTCGCCCTCATCCCGCTTCTGATCCTCTGGCTCGGCATCGGCGAGGCGCAAAAGCTTGGCATCATCGTGCTCGCCTCCTTCTTTCCGGTGTTCCTCGGCTTTCGAGGCGGAATAGACGGCGTTGATACCAAACTGGTCGAGGTCGGCCGCGTCGCCGGCCTCTCGCGGCGCGAAATCCTGACGCGCATCGTCCTACCGTCAGCGCTGCCGGAGCTGGTGGTGGGGCTACGCATCAGCCTTGGCTACAGCTGGCGCGCGCTGGTCGGCGCCGAGCTGATCGCCTCGTCCGCCGGTCTGGGCTACATGATCATCGATGCTGAAAACCTCGCCCGCACCGACATCGTGCTTGCGGGAATCCTGGTGATCGGCGCTATCGGCCTTCTCTCCGATCTTGTGCTCCGCCTCGCCATTGGCCGCGCCTTCCCCTGGCTATCCCCCCATCTGGAGGCCGCCCGTGCTTGAGCTCGACGACGCAAGCCGTCATTACATCGTCGCCGGCCGAACGGTTGCCGCGCTCGACGACGTGACACAACACTTTTCCGACGGTTCGATCACGACCGTGGTCGGCCGCTCCGGCTGCGGAAAGACGACCCTCCTCCGACTTCTCGCCGGCCTGACCGAGCCGAGTTCCGGCAGAGTCCAGCGCGCGCCTTCCCATAGCATCGGCGTCGTCTTTCAGGAGGCTAGGCTGATGCCCTGGCTGGACGTTGCCGCCAACGTCGCCTTTCCCCTGAAGAAGCGGCTGAGCGAGGCCGAGATCGCCGATCGCGTGTCGGACTCTCTTTCACTGGTGGGGCTCACCGAGGCAAGACGCGCCCTGCCTTCACAACTCTCCGGCGGCATGGCGCAACGTGTCGCCATCGCCCGCGCACTGGCGCAGCACCCCGACATTCTGCTTCTCGACGAGCCGTTCTCCGCTCTCGACGCCTTCACGCGCCGTCGTCTGCAAGGTGTCCTGATCGATATCTGGCAGGAGCGTCGACCGACGGTGGTGCTCGTTACCCACGATGTCGAGGAAGCGGTACTGCTTGGTGAGAGCGTGATCGAAATGGAGTCGGGCCGGGTGGTCGGTCGGGTTCCCCTCGACATTCCATTTCCGCGCGAAGCGACCGACCCGGCCGTGGTCGACTATCGACGCCGAATTCTCGCCCGCCTCGTCGACGGCGCTCCATTCAGTTCCATACAAAACCCCAGGAGGAATCCATGAAATCAATCGTCCGCCTCGCTCTCGGCGCGGCTCTTGTCGCAAGCGCACTTTCACCCGCTGGCGCTGCCGACCTCGAAACTCTTCGCGTCACCTACGTGACGGCGCCGTTCAACGTGCCGTCGATCGTCGACAAGCACGAGGGATTCCTCGAAGCCGATTTCGGCGCCAGGGGCATCGCGATCGAACGCCCTGAAATTACCTCAGGCGCCAAGCAGACCGAGGCCATCGCCGCCGACGCCATCGACGTCGCCTCCGTCCTGGGCGGAGCTTCGGCCATCCTCGCCAAAGCCAATGGCGTGGACGTCCGCATCATCGCCGTCTACTCGCGCTCTCCCAAGGCGTTCGCTCTGATGACCCGCGCTGACGGCCCCACAACGCTGGCCGACCTCAAGGGCAAAAAGATCGCCGGCCCCAAGGGAACGACCCTGCACCAACTCCTGGCGGCCGCGCTTGCCTCCACCGGCCTCACCATCAATGACGTCGACTACATCAACATGGACTTGCCGACGGCCCGCGCCGCCCTGCTCTCCGGCCAGATCGACGTGGCGACACTGGCTGGCAACAACGCCATCGCCGTCGAGAAGGCCGGCGGCAAGACGCTCGCCACCGGCGAAGGCCTCATTCATCCGACCACGGTGATTGCCGCGTCGGGCAAGTTCATCGAAAACCACCCGGATCTGGTCGAGGCCTATCTCGCCACCCATCGCAAAGCACTGGATTTCATTGCCGCCAACACCGAGACGGCGCTGAAGATCGCCGCCGACGAGCAGAAGATCTCGATCGAGGACGCCAAGGCGCAGTTGCCGCTCTACGACTTCACGCCGACGCTGACGGATGCCGACATCGCCAACCTTGAGGCCGACCAGGCTTTCATGATCGATAACGGCATGTTGCCGAAGGATCGGGCGATCGACATTCGCAAGGATCTCGTCGCCCCCATCGCCTTCTCGGCGCAGTAACTCGACGGAGGCCGCGCATCGGACACGTTCCCGTGTGCGGCGCCCTTCGTAAACGATCCGACCTTGCGCGTCCGGACCGTCGTGCCTATGCTTTATGAGCCGCCTTTCATGGCGGCGAACGTTCTCGGGGCGGGGTGAAATTCCCCACCGGCGGTAATCGCGCGAAAGCGCGTCAGCCCGCGAGCGCCCGTTTCCTTTCGGAAGCGGGGTCAGCAGACCCGGTGTGATTCCGGGGCCGACGGTATAGTCCGGATGGTAGAGAACGGCAGATGCCACACGTGCGTCCTCCTGACCGGAGGCGCGCGTAATCGCGTTTGCTCGCGCCCCAAGTGCGTTCGATCGATGGATCGAGGACCGCATGGGCGCACGACACGACCAGACCACACCTTCACTGTCCGGCGGCTTCATTGCCGATGCTTTTGCGCGCGCCATCGCCGCCGCGATGGACCATGCCGGGGCGACCTCTCCCAATCCGCCGGTCGGCTGCGCCATCCTCGACGCCGATGGCAACATCCTTGCTGTCGAAGCGCATCGCAAGGCGGGCGACCTCCATGCCGAGGCGCGAGCCATCGCCACCTGCCGGGCAGCCGGTACGATCGACCGTATTCATACCGTCGTGGTGACCCTGGAGCCGTGTAACCACCACGGACGTACGCCCCCCTGTTCCGAAGCGATCCTGTCGACACCGGCCCGCGAGGTCTGGATCGCGGAAGCCGACCCCAATCCTCGCGTGGAAGGCGGCGGAGCCCACCGCCTCGCGGCGGCCAACCTCTCGGTCCGCTTCCTTTCTGAACTCGATCATCCGGATGCTGCGCGCCTTTCCGCCGAAGCCGAGCGCCTGATCGCCCCCTTCGCCACCTGGGTGACGACCGGCCGCTCCTTCGTCACGATCAAGCAAGCACTCGACGAGACGGGATCGATGATCCCTCCGCCCGGCCACCGAACCTTCACTTCGGAAGCCTCGCTGACGCTGGCCCATCGTATGCGCCGACGCGCCGACGCCATCTTGACCGGCAGTGGAACCATCCTGGCCGACCGTCCGGAGTTCACCGTCCGCCACCTCCCCGACCATCCCGACAAGAGCCGCATCCTCGCCATCCTCGACCGATCGGGCCAAGTGCCAGCCGACTACCTGGCTGAGGCGATCCGGCGCGGTCTGCGCCCCATGCTGTTCAACGACATTGGCGACGCTCTCACGCGCCTCGGCAACGAAGGCGTTCACGAAGTGCTGGTCGAAGCCGGCCCCGCACTGACCGGTGCCATCCTCGCCGCCGGCCTCTGGGACGAGCACGTCGTCATCCAGAGGACCCGATCCGACCTTCCCGATCAGATCACCGTTTCCCGTAACCGCACCAAGAAAGGCTAAAATCCCATGTTCTCCGGCATCATTGCCCGGACCGTCGCCGTCCAGACCGCCACCGCAACCGGCGGCTCGCTGGTGGTGACCATCCCCACCGGCTGGTCCGACCTCGAACTCGGCGAAAGCATCGCCGTCAATGGCGTCTGTCTCACCGTCACCGAAATGGACGAGGACGGCACGGCTCGTTTTTTCCTGTCGCCCGAGACGCTATCGCGCTCCAACCTCGGTCGCCTTGCCACCGGTTCGGTCGTCAACCTCGAGCGATCCGTGGCGCTCGCCGACCGGCTATCCGGCCACATGGTCCAAGGCCACGTCGACGGCAAGGCGACACTTATCGCCGTGACACCCGACAGCGATGCCCGGCGGCTTGAGTTCGATCTGCCGCCCGAGCTTGCACGCTACTGCGTCGAGAAAGGCTCGATCTCTCTCAACGGCATCAGCCTGACCATCAACAGCATCGAGCCGTCAGACGATGGCGCCCGCATCGGCATCACCATCATTCCCCACACCTGGGACAACACCAACCTCTCCTCCGCCGCTCTCGGCGACGAGATCAATGTCGAAGTCGACGTCATCGCCAAATATGTGGAGGCCCTATGCAAGCCCTATCTCGCGCACTGAACCGGCTGAAGGCCGGCGGCATGGTCCTGCTCGTCGATGACGAGGATCGGGAGAACGAGGGCGACCTCGTCGTCGCCGCCGAGTTCGCGACACCTGAAGCCATCGCCTTCATGGCCAAGAAGGCCTGTGGGCTGATCTGCCTGGCGCTGACCGGCGAGCAGATCGACCGCCTCGGCCTTTCTCCGATGGTGGCGATGAACCGCGCCCGCCGCTCCACCGCCTTCACGGTCTCCATCGAGGCGCGCGAGGGCATTACCACCGGCATATCGGCCTACGACCGGGCGCATACGATCCGCGTCGCAGCCGATCCTGCGGTGGCGCCCGGCGCCATCGTGTCGCCCGGCCATGTCTTCCCGTTGCGCGCGGCCGACGGCGGCGTTCTCGCCCGCAACGGCCATACGGAAGGGGCAATCGATCTCGTTCGCCTCGCCGGCCTGTCTCCGGCGGCCGTCATCTGCGAGGTCATGGGCGAAAGCGGCCACATGGCGCGCCGGCCTGAACTCGACGCTTTCGCCAGGGAGCACGATATCCCCGTGCTCACCATCGCCGAACTGGTCGAGCATCGGTGGGCAACCGAGCCGCTGGTCGAGGAGGTGGCAAGCGCCGACCTTCCGACCGCCTACGCCGATGGCGTGCTGCGCGTCCACGCCTTCCGCAGCCTCGTCGACGGGGAAGAGCATCTGGCCATCGTCCGCCGCCCGTTGGGCAGCACACCGCTGGTCCGCGTGCACTCGGAGTGCCTGACCGGCGATGCGCTCGGATCGCTCCGCTGTGACTGTGGCCCCCAGCTTCATGAAGCGCAAAGGCTCGTCTCGGAAGATCCCGACGGCGGCGTGGTCATCTATCTGCGTGGTCAGGAAGGGCGCGGCATTGGACTCGCCAACAAGATCCGCGCTTATGCGCTGCAGGACGGCGGCCTCGACACGCTCGACGCCAACACCGCCCTCGGCTTGCCGGCCGATGCCCGCCACTACGGCATCGCCGCCCAAATCCTGAAAGCGCTAGGCATCGACCGTCTGCGCCTGCTCTCCAACAACCCTGCCAAGGTGGAAGCACTATCGAGCTACGGCGTCGTCGTTGCCGACCAGGTGCCACTCGTCATCCCACCCAACCCGTTCAACCGCACCTACCTCGCCACCAAGGGCAGGCGTTTCGGCCACAGCCTTTGCCAGCATGACTCCTGAGGACACAATGACAAAATCCCCCACCCCGCCCCGTCTCGCCGTCGTCGTCAGCCGCTTCAATCCCGAGGTGACCGAAGGTCTGCTCGCCGGCACGCGGCGCGAACTCGACGAACGCGGCGTGCCGCTTGCTGACGCCGACGTGTTCCATGCGCCGGGCGCCTTCGAAATCCCACTGCTCGCCCAGACGCTGGCCAAGACAGGTCGCTATGCCGGCGTCATCTGCCTGGGCTGCGTCATCAAGGGCGACACGGCGCATTTCGAATTCATCAGCCTCGGCGCCGCGACCGGACTGATGCAGGCAACGCTCGCCACCGGCGTGCCGATCACCTTCGGCATCCTCACCACCTATACGGATGAGCAGGCCCTGCTGCGCAGTCGCGACGATGCGGCGAACAAGGGACGAGAGGCGGCCGCGGCCTGCGTCGAGGCGCTGGCAACGATTGTGAAAATCAGGGCCGCGTGACCCCAAATGCAAAGGCGGCGGCCACCCGGACCGCCGCCTCGCTTTTCCACCCGGAAAGCGTCAGTCGAGACCGAGCTTGCCGCGCAGTGTCGAGAGATCCTCGGCAAGCGTGTTGACCGCCGCCGCCAGCACCTTGCGGTCATCGTCGGTCAGCTTGTCGTAGGTGACATAGCCGTCGCCGTCCTTGTACTTGGCGAGCGTCGTATCGACCGTCTCGAAGTTGGCGTCCACCGTCTTCAGGAAGTCGGCTTCCTTGTCGGCGATCAGCGGTCGCACCAGATCGACGATCTTGCGCGCGCCATCGAAGTTGCCACGGAAGTCCCAGAGGTCGGTGTGGCTGTAGCGATCTTCCTCGCCGGAGATCTTGGTGGCAGCCACCTCTTCCATCAGCACGGCAGCGCCGCCGACAACCTTCTCGGGCGGGAAGGTCAGCGAGGCGATGCGCCCCTCGAGTTCCTTGACATCGGCGAGCAGCTTGTCGGCCACCGGAGCAAGGCCCTCGGTGGAGTTCTTCTCCCACAAACCGTACTCGATGCGATGGAAGCCGGGGAACTCCGGATCGGCCTCAGCCTTCTCATAGTCGTCGGCCCGCGAGTCGATGGACGCGTCGAGGTCGGAGAACAGCTCGGCGATCGGCTCGATCGCCTCATAGGAAAGACGGGTCGGCGCGAAGAGCTCCTTGGCCTTGTCGACCTCGCCAGCCTTCACGGCGTCGGTAAAGGCGGTGGTATCCTCGACGAGCTTGGCAAGCTTTTCGGATACGTAGATCTTGTACTCGGCGATCGGCTCGACGAGGTCGAGGCTCGCTTCCTGGGCAAAGGCGCCGGACGAAAGAATGAACGCCAGCGCCGAAGCGCCGACAAGGCCGGACATACGCATGTTTCGGTCTCCCTTTTTGAAATGGATGCGGGTTCAGGCGCCGCGCGCAGCGGCGATCAACGAGCTGCCGACGTAGTCGGAAGCATCGCGAATTCCAGGAAGCGTGTAGAAGAAGCCGCCGCCGACCGGCTTGATGTATTCCTCAAGCGGCTCGCCGTTGAGCTTTCGCTGTACGGTGATGAAGCCGCGCTCGAGGTTCGCCTGATAGCAGATGAACAGAAGCCCCTGATCGAGCTGGCCGGATTGGGTAACCCCGTTCGAGTAGTTGAAAGGCCGCCGGAGAATGATATGGGCTTTCGACGCTTCGTCGCGCGCGTTGGCGAGCCGGATGTGAGCATCCATTGGCGTCGCCTTGCCTTCGGGATCGCTGACATAGTCAGGCACGTCGAACTCACTGCCCTCACGACGATCGAGGGGAGCGCCGGTCATCTTGGTGCGGCCCATGATCCGCTCCTGTTCGCCGAAGGGCGTGCGATCCCAGCGCTCGACGAAGTTTCTGATGATGCGCACGGCCTGATAGCTGCCACCGACCGCCCAGGCCGGCTCACCATCTTCCGGCCCCACCCAGACAACGCGATCCATCTCGGCGACATCAGAGGAGTCCGGGTTGGCAGATCCGTCGCGGAAGCCAAGGAAGTTGCGGGCGCTTTCGGCGCGGCCGTCCGGTCCCGGCGTGATAACCGGCACATTGCCTTCCTGCTTCCATTTCAGGATCATCTGACGGCTGGACGCCTTGATGATGTCTCTCAAGGCATGGATGGTCGTGTCTTGGGTGTTGGCGCAAATCTGGACGGACAGATCGCCGTGGCAAATGTCGGCATCGAGCGCATCATTGGGAAAGCGCATCATCCTCTGAAGATGCTTTGGCCTCAGGGAGGCCAGCCATGGCCGATCATCGAACAGCGACGAGCCGAGCGAGACGGTGATCGTCAGGTTGTCCGGCCGGATCACAGGGCCCAAGAGCCCGGAGTCGGCGGGCGGCAACTTCGGATCCAACGCCGGCACGGGGCCGCCAACCGTCAGGAAGGCTATGCGCTCGGTCAGTGTGCGGAACAATGCCTCCAGCTCGTCGGCGTCCCTTGCCAGCACGTCGAAGCTCGCCACCATGCCGTTCGCCGGGCGCGCATCAACCACGCCAGCCTGGTGACGACCAAGATAAGGAACGCTATCGAGCTGACTGGCGACATTGGCGATCGGCGCGTCGGCGACCGTGTGATGAGCGGTATCGGCCCGAGCAACGCCAGCCAGCGAGCCGCCGAGCGCCGTGGCGCCGAGACCGGACAGCAATCTGCGGCGATCGAGCCCGCGCCGAGGGCGAGTAAGGTCTTTGGAAGACTGCATGCTGGTTACTCCAGACCAAGAGCCGGATTGATCCGGTCGATAGCATCGGCAATGGCAACGAAGGTGGAGGCCAGCCCCTTGCGGGCTTCAGGCGACACCTCCGTATAGGCGACCGGCACAGCGCCCGATCCGGCGAGTTTGCCGAGTTCGGCCCGCGCTGCGGCGAACGCATCCGTCACAGCCTTGGCGACGTCGGGGGATGCCTCGCTTGCAAGTGGCAACAGCAGCGACACCGGCTTCTCGAGCCCGTCGACCGCAGCGGCGAACTCGGCGATGTCGTCGCCGGCGTAGAGACTGTCACCGGAGACAACCGCCCCCTCGGCAAGCCGCCGCGCCTCGCGCGACGCATAGCCTGTCAGGTCGGCGGGTTCGAACCTCACCGTCTTCAGACGATCCCGGAGCGCCTCCACGTCGACGATCAGCTTCTCCGCTACGGGGCTGAGATCGGCGACCGAGCTGTTCCGCCAGAGACCGAGCTCGATGCGGTGAAACCCAGTAAATGCCGGGTCCTCTTCGCGGAGAGCCAGATAGGCTGCCACGGGATCGATGGCATTCTCCAGATCGGCAAAGCGCCCGCTCACCGCCTCGACGTGACGATAGGCAGTCCTTGCCTTGGCATAAGCCGACCTTGCCGCCTGAATGTCACCGGACTCGATGGCACTCGAAAGCGCCTTCGCTCCCTGGATCAACTGTCCGGCCTGAAGCGTCAGGTAGACCTTGTACTCCGACAACGGGCCGATGAACGCCTTGAGCGGTGGCTTTGCCCGTTCGGCTTCCGAGTGAGCCGAAGCGGTCACCGTCAGCTTGCCGCGCGGATTCGACAGAAGACCGCAGGTGATGTCGTAAACGCCGGGCTTCAGTCGCGCGGCGAGCTGCGACCGGAAGCCGGGGGCAATGTTCTCGCGTTCCTCGACCACCATGACGCCGTCGAGAATTTCCCACTCGATCGGCCGGTTCGACGCATTCTCGATCTCGAAGACCGTGCGTCCGGCCGGAACCGTCAGGTCCATCGGCTCGCAACTCTTGTCGCCGACGCGAACAGGAATGAGGCCCGCCTCAACGGGGCGCAGGGCCTTTTGCGACGCCAGATAGAAAGCGCCACCACCGGCCAGCGCCAACACACCCGCCCCCAAAAGGGCAACAGTCATCAGTCGCGACGACGGAACGCCGACGCGTTGCGGATCAGGCGGAGACATTCTTACCCCTTTTCGGCCCCGGAGACCGCCGACCCGAGAAAGGCCGGCCGCGCGGGCTTCAGGAACAACACCAGCGTCACGGCGAGGAGCACGACATAGAGCCCCACCTCACCGAGCGTCGGTGCTTCCTGGTAGTTGAACACACCGGACAGAACAGTACCGAGAACGCTCGATACCGGCAGCGTGTCGGACAGATCGTAGACGCGCTCCTGGAGAAGGTTCCAGACACCAGCCTCGTGCAGGCTGCGCAAACTGGCCGCAGCCAGCCCTGCAGCGACCACCAGAATGAAGACACCGGTCCAGCGGAAGAAACGCCTGAGATCGAGGCGAATTCCACCACGATAAAGCGCGTAGCCCAGTACGACGGCGAGCAGGAGGCCAAGGAGCGCACCAACCGGCGCCGAGGCGCCCGGACTCTGTTGGAAGACGGCGAGCAGAAAGAACACCGACTCGAGCCCCTCGCGTCCCACGGCAAAGAAAGTCATGCCGATCAGCGCCCATGTTGCGCCCCTCGGCGCCTGCATGGCGGCGTCGATTGCCCCGTGCAACTCGCCCTTGATCGAGCGAGCGGCTCGACGCATCCAGAACACCATGCTGACAAGGACGATCACCGCCAAGAAGCCGACAATCGCCTCAAACAGCTCCTGTGCCTTCTGGGGAAACTCGGCCGCCATCAGTTGCAAAGCTGCGCCAGCGAATAGCGACAGCGCCACGGCAAGCAGCACACCAACCCAAACCACCGGCAGGAAAGCGCCGCGCCCCGTCTGCTTGAGGTAGCTCGCGATGATACCGGTCACCAGCGCAGCTTCTATGCCCTCGCGCAACATGATGAGAAACGGCACCAGCACCCCAGCCTCCTGCAGACCAATAAGATGAATACTGGTTTCAACATTTAGGGTGCGCCTGTCAATAGCACGGTCGGTGTTTTTGCGAGTCACTCGCAAATATGCGTACTTGCACCGATGATCAGCCCGTTGATTCACAACATGAAGAAAAATGGGGCACTTCCGGGGGCGCCATGAATCAACGCATGAGGAAGCCTGGATACCAAGCGGATTCACAACATTAAGAAAAATCAATTAAATGAACAATATCAATATATTCTGTATGTTTTCTAAACCAAATCACGAAGAGAACTGGGTTTCATTGGCCGGCTGATACGCCCTGAAATCAGGCACTCAGTCCGGAAGCACAGCCCGGATGAGATCGGCCGCCCTTGCCATATCGTCGGCAAGCGGACGGTCGTCCTTGTAGGGACCGACGACATCGCGAAGCTGGCGATAGAGGCGATCTGTCCCCTCCGCCCGACCTTCGGAGCGAAACTCATGGGCCTGACCGGCAGTCAGAAGCTCGATGGCAAGGATGGCCTCTGCGTTCTCGATCACCGAAAGCGCCTTTAGGGACGCCGGCGTCGCATGGCTGAGATGGTCCTCCTGCAAAGCGGAGGTAATGCCGCCGTCGAGGCTTGCGGGCAGCGACAGGCGACGGTTCTCGTTGACAAGCGACACCGCCGCATACTGGGCGATCATGAAACCGGAGTTGACGCCGCTGTCAGCGGCAAGGAAGGCCGGCAGTCCACTCACCAGAGGATTGACGAGCCGGTCGAGGCGGCGCTCGGCCATCGCCGCGACCTCGGCCAAGGCAATCGCCAACTGGTCGAGCGCCAGCCCCATGGCAGCTCCGACCGCATGCGCCTCCGAATGCACGCCCGGCATGTCCGGCGTACCGACGATGGCCGGATTGTCCGATACCGACGCAAGCTCTCGCTCGACGACATCGGCAACCACCGCGAATGCGTCACGCGCCGCCCCATGGACATGCGGCACGGCCCGCAACGAAAGAGCATCCTGCGTCTTGCGACCGGCACCGGCGGCGACAATACCGCTGCCGGCGAGCCGATCGCGCAGGCATGCACCGACGGATTGCAGAGAGGGCGATGCCCTGAGCGACAGGGCGGCCGGATCGAAGGCCGCCGGATTTCCCATCAGCGCCTCGATGGTCAGGGCGGCGATGGCATCCGCCCACTCCAGTATCCGCTCGCCACGCTTCAAGGCCAGTGACGCCAGACCGCTGGCGCAAGGGATTCCATTGACCAGCGACAGGCCTTCCTTGGCCGCGAGTTCGAGTGGAGCAAGGTCGGCGGCGACCAGCGCCTCGGCACCGGTGACGATCCTCTCCCCCACGCGCGCCCGGCCGGAACCAATGAGCACCAACGCGATATGCGCCATGTGGCTGAGATAGCCGACCGACCCCTTGGCAGGCACAACCGGCGTCACGTCGGCGTTGAGCAGCCCCGCCAACGCCTCGACCACCTCAAGTCTCACGCCGGAGTGGCCGAGCGAGTAATTGCTTACGGCGGTCGCCATGATGGCGCGCGTCTCGACGATCCCGAGCGGCGCACCGATGCCAGTGGCATGGCTCATGAGGATGTTGTGCGACAGCTGCCGCTGCAAAGGTCGATCCACCACCACGTCGCAAAGAGCCCCGACGCCGGTGTTGACGCCATAGGCCCGGATACCGCGATCGACGATTGCCTCGACAATCGCGCGAGCTTCCGAAATGCGTCGCTTCGCCGCCTCTCCCAGACGAAGATGCGCGCCCTCGGCAACGGCGGCGATGTCGCGCCAGCCGAGATGGGTTTCGACGACGATGTCGGTCATGGCGCCCTCAGGCCTGGAAGTTACCGATAAACTGCCGGAAGCGTTCGGACTCGGAGTTGGTGAAGATGTCCTCGGGCGCACCGTCGGCTTCGACGACGCCCTCGTGCAGGAACATCACCCGGTCGGAGACGTTGCGGGCAAAGGCCATCTCGTGGGTCACCACCAGCATCGTCCGCCCCTCTTCGGCGAGCGAGCGCATGACCTTCAGCACCTCGCCGACGAGCTCCGGATCGAGCGCCGAGGTCGGCTCGTCGAACAGCAGCGCCTTCGGCTGCATGGCCAGAGCCCGGGCGATGGCTGCACGCTGCTGCTGGCCGCCGGACAGATGGGCGGGGTAATAATTCCGTCGCTCGGCGAGACCGACCTTCTCCAGCAGAGCCTCCGCCTCGGCGATGCATTCCGCCTTGGGGCGCTTCAGGACGTGTACCGGCCCCTCGATTAGGTTTTGAAGCACCGTCATGTGGGACCAGAGATTGAAGCTCTGGAACACCATGGCGAGCTCGGACCTGATGCGGTCGACCTGCTTGCGGTCGGCCGGCATCAGAGAGCCCGTACGGTTCCGTTTCATGGCAATGGTCTCGCCGGCAACCGTGATCTCGCCCTCATCGGGCGTTTCAAGCAGGTTGATGCAGCGCAGGAACGTGCTCTTGCCCGACCCGGAAGCGCCAAGGATGGAGATCACGTCGCCATCCTGAGCGTCGAGCGAAATGCCGCGCAACACCTCGTGCTGGCCAAAGGACTTGTGAATGTTGCGGACCGAAATTGCCGGTACCGGAGCGTCAGCCATGAACCTCTCCTTGGCGTCCGCCGTCGCTGGCCGAAACCGGCCGCTCCCTGAGGTGCGGCGACAGTCGGTATTCGACGAGCGCCATCAGGCGGACAATGATGAAGTTGATCAGAAGATAGATCAGCGTCGCAACCAGGAACACCTCCATGGTGCGATAGGTCTGTGAAATCAGGCGCTGAGCTGTGCCGGTTACCTCCCAGACGGTGACGAGGCTGGCGAGCGCCGTCGACTTCACCATCAGGATGATCTCGGTCGAGTAGGCCGGCAGGGCCTGCCGGACGGCGATCGGTGCGATGATGCGCCGGAACAGCAAAAGACCGGACATGCCGGCCGCCCTTCCAGCCTCGATCTCGCGAGACGGCACGGCCTGCAAGCCGCCGCGCATGATCTCCGCCTGGTAGCCTGCGGTGCAGAGCGCCAGCGCCAACACGGCGCAGGAGAATGGATCGCGCAGCACCGGCCAGAACAGGCTGTGCCGAACGGCGGGGAATTGCCCGAGACCGTAGTAGATCAGGAACATCTGGATGAGGAGCGGCGAGCCGCGAAACACGAAAACGTAGGCGCGGGCAAAGGCCGACAGCAACGGCCCTCCCGAAACCCGGCAATAGGTGATGCCCAGCGCGAAGACCGCGCCCAGGCTGACCGAACAGGCGAACAGCCCCAGCGTCATCGGCACCGCGGCGACCAGCTTGACGAAAGTGGAGAGGAGAAAGGCGACATCGAAACTCATGGTGCCCTCCTCCCTAGCGCCGACCGAGACTGTGGCGGAAGCTTCTGGCGACGCGTCGCTCGGCGAAACCGAAGACGCGGTCGGACAGCGTCGTCAGCACGAGATAGAGCGCCCCACCGACGATGAAGAACAGAAAGTATTGCTTGGTGGAGCCGGCGGCGATCTGGGAGGTTCGCATCAGCTCGGCAAGGCCCGTCACCGACACCAGGGTCGAGTCCTTGAGACTGAGCTGCCAGACATTGCCGAGCCCCGGCAGCGAGAATCGAAGAATTTGCGGCGCCAAGATGCGACGGAAGCGCAACATCGTCCCCATGCCGATCGAACGAGCAGCGTCGAGTTCGCCCCGAGAGACCGCCTGATACGCGCCGCGATAGACTTCCGCCTGATAGGCGCCGGAGATCAACCCCACGGCAATGGCGCCAGCCAGAAAGGAGGGCAGCCCCAGGAATCCCTCGTAGTTGAGCCATTGCCCGATGGCGGTGACCGCCTGCGAACCACCGAAATAGACGAGATAGATGATCAGAAGTTCCGGCGCGCCCCGAAACACCGTGGTGTAGGCATCGCCAAGCCAGCGCGCCGGGCGAGACGCCGACAGTTTGGCCGCAGAAATGATGGCGCCGAGCAGCGCTCCGATTGCAAGCGACGCGGCGGTGACGGCCAGCGTCATGCCCGTAGCCCACAGGAGAATGGCGCCCCGGCCATGCTCACCGAAGCCGATCAGGTCAATCCAGGACATCAAGGCTCTCCGTCGGCGCTCCCGGACCCTTTAGCGGATCGTATCCGCCATCACCAGTCCGGGAGCTTCCTGTCACATCAGGGGGTGACGTCGACCTTCAACCACTTCTCCGACAGCTTCTTCACGGTGCCGTCGGCGACGGCGGCCTTGATCGCCTCGTCGAACAGCGCCTTCAGCTCCGGATCGGACTTGCGGATGCCGAGACCTTCTCCCTCGCCCCAGATCGGACCGGCGATTTCGGGGCCGGTGAAGGCCAGATCGGCATTGTCGGCGCTCTCGAAGGCGCCCAGGAAGTAAGTGGCATCATCGAAGCCGGCATCGATGCGACCAGCCGAGAGGTCGAGATCGCGCTCGGCCGAGGTCTTGTACTCCTTGATCTCGGCAACGTCCTTGAAGTTGTCGTAGATGAAACCGGCATAGACCGTCGAAGCCTGGATGCCGATGATCTTGCCGGTCAACGCCTTCTTGAGCGTCTCGACGGCATCGCCCCCATCCATGGTGCCCGCGAGCTTGATCACCGAACCGGTGCCCGCAAGGTTGGCAAGGTCGCTATCCTTGGGCGCGGCGAAGACGGCGGGCGTCGCGGCGTAGGGAACGGTGAAATCGATCACCTCCTTGCGCTCCGGAGTGATCGACAACGCATCCATGATGACGTCGAACTTGCCGGCATTGAGCGCGGTGATCATGCCGTCCCAGTCCTGCGAGATCAGCGTGCATTTCAACTTGGCATGGGCACAAAGATACTCTGTAAGGTCGGGCTCGAAACCGACGATCTTGCCGTTGGCGTCGGTCAGGTTCCAGGGCGCATAGGCGCCCTCGAGCGCGATCGTGACTTCCGTCCAGTCCTTGGCCGATGCCGGCACGGCCAGCACGGCGAACAAGGTGGATGCGGCAACAAGACTGCGAAGACTCATGGTGTTCTCCTCTGGTTTTGCGAAGCACTCCGGCTTCTTCTGTACTCTCGTCACATCTACCGCATGCCGGCTGGCTTTTCATGCCCTAAGGCGAGCGAGCGCCGCGCCGAATGCCCGGTCGATCTTTTCCTCCTCGGGGTGGCGGCCATCCTCCACCAGCCAGCGGCCTCCGATCATCACGTCGCGCACGACCGGCCCCAATCCACCGAAAATCCAGCGATCGAGAATCGCGTCGCCGTCCACCGAAGCCAGATACGGCGAACGGTCGTCCAACACCACGAGATCTGCGGGCGCACCCTCTGAAAGCCCGTCCCCCGCGACACCCGCCGCCTGAGCGCCGCCGGCAAGCGCGCGATCGAACAGCGTACGACCAACCGACGCGCCCGGCCGCCCGGCCATTCGATTCCGACGACGTTCACGCAGCCGCTGCCCATACTCAAGTAAGCGCAACTCGTCGGCAACCGACGTGGCGACGTGGCTGTCCGTGCCAATGCCGAAACGCCCATCGACGGAAAGGAAGTCGGAGCCGGGAAAGATGCCGTCACCGAGATCCGCCTCGGTCGTCGGGCAGAGACCGACGACGGCGCCTGAGCCGGCAATCATTGCCATCTCGACGTCGGTAACGTGGGTCGCGTGAACCAGGCACCAGCGCTCGTCGACATCGGCCATGTCATAGAGCCGCTCGACCGGGCGTCGCCCCGAATGAGCAAGGGAAGCCGACACCTCTCCCTCCTGCTCGGCCACATGGATGTGAATGGGCGCATGTTCCGGCACCGCCTTCATGATGGCCGCGATCTCGTCGCCGGTCACGGCTCTCAGGGAATGAAAGGCAAGGCCGAGCCTCGCGCCGATCGCACGACACGGCTCGACAAGACCATGCAGCAGCGTCAGAAAGCCGTCGACGTCGTGAATGAACCGGCGCTGGCCGGCAGTCGGCGCCGCTCCGCCGAAGTCCGAGTGAGCATAGAACACCGGCAGCAGGGTCAGCCCGATGCCGGATTGTTCCGCGGCCCGCAGCATCGCCAGCGACATGTCGGCCGGTTCGCCATAGGGACGACCGTCCGGACCATGATGAAGGTAGTGGAACTCGGCAACGCGCCCGAAGCCGCCCTTCAGCAACTCCATCTGCAGTTTGGCCGCGATCGCCACGACGTCATCGGGCGTCAGCAGTGACACCAGCCGGTACATTTCCTCGCGCCAGGTCCAGAAGCTGTCGTCCCCCTGCCCTGCAACGTCCGTCAGTCCGGCCATGGCGCGCTGGAAGGCGTGCGAATGGAGATTGGCCACCGCCGGGATGACCGGTCCGCCAAGCCGCTTGGCGTCGCCCGCATCGGCCTGACGTTCGATCGAGACGATCCGCCCGTCGACGTCAACGGCAAAGACGACGTCTTCGGCCCAGCCATCAATCAGCAAGGCTCTTTCGGCGAAAAGTAATTGATGGTTATCTGTTACCATCTTGTTCGCGAAACCTCACGCTTGTACATACAAGCACTGTAGAGGAAAATTCTTAGGCCGCAAGCCGAATCCATTCGCCTCTGACCATTTTTAGGGAGTGCCTAGAAAATGAGCGACGTCAGCGAACGTCAAGGTGGGACTCCCCCGCACTATGCCATGGTCAAACAGATGATTCTCGGACGGATCGGTAGCGGCGAATGGCCCGCCCGCCATCGCATCCCTTCCGAGAACGAGCTTGTCGCCACGCTCGGCCTCAGCCGGATGACCATCAACCGGGCACTGCGCGAGCTTGCGGCAGACGGTGTCCTGCTGCGCATCCAGGGACTTGGAACCTTCGTCGCCGAGGGCAAGAGCCAGACCTCCGTGTTCAAGGTGCGCAACATCGCCGACGAAATCCGCGAGCGCGGCCACGCCCACGCGGCGCAGACCGTGATGAAAGACGAGGTGAAGGCGACACCCGAGCTTGCCGACGAGTTGGGCGTGGAACTCGGCGTTCCCGTCTACCATTCGCTGGTCATCCACCTCGAGAACGACATCCCGGTCCAGCTCGAAGACAGATATGTCAATCCGACCCTGGCCCCGGACTATCTTGCTCAAGACTTTTCCGCCCGCACACCTAACAGCTATCTGAGCGCCGTGGCGCCCTGGACAACGGTCGAACATACGGTCGAGGCCGTTCTTCCCGCCTCCTGGGAGGCCAAGCTTCTGGCCATTGCTCGCGGAGACCCCTGCCTGCTGATCCGACGTCGCACCTTCTCGGGCGAGCGGGTCGTCACCTCGGTGCGCCTGCTGATGCCAGGCGGGCGCAGTCGCATCGAGAGCCGGCAGACCGCAGGCTCGGCCTGAGGGCACTCCCCAAAGGCCCATTACCCTCTCCATTGACACTTGCCCGTGCCGGTGCTTCTATCTTGTATAGACAAGACAGGGGATCATCATGCCGAGCAACACGCGATATCGTGACGTGGAAATCCGCGCACCCAGGGGCACCACGCTTCGGGCCAAGAGCTGGCTGACGGAGGCGCCGCTCCGCATGCTGATGAACAACCTCGATCCCGATGTCGCCGAGAACCCAAAGGAACTGGTTGTCTATGGTGGCATCGGTCGCGCCGCCCGCGACTGGGAGTGCTTCGACACCATCATCAGTACGCTCGAGCGCCTCGAAGACGACGAAACTCTGCTCGTCCAGTCCGGCAAGCCGGTCGGGGTGTTCCGCACGCACAAGGACGCGCCGCGCGTCCTGATCGCCAACTCGAATCTGGTCCCCAACTGGGCGAACTGGCAGCACTTCAACAAGCTCGATGCCGAGGGACTGATGATGTACGGCCAGATGACGGCCGGCTCGTGGATTTACATCGGCGCGCAGGGTATCGTGCAGGGCACCTACGAGACCTTCGTGGAGGCCGGGCGCCAGCACTATGACGGCGACCTCAAGGGGCGCTGGGTGCTGACATCAGGCCTCGGCGGCATGGGCGGCGCCCAACCGCTTGCCGCCGTGATGGCAGGCGCCTGCGCGCTGGTCGTCGAGTGCCAGCAGTCGCGCATCGATTTCCGCCTGCGAACCCGCTACGTCGACAAGCAGGCGAAGGACCTCGACGACGCGCTGCGCCTCGTCGCCGAGCATACCGGTAAAGGCGAAGCCGTCTCCATCGCCCTGCTCGGCAATGCCGCCGACGTGCTGCCGGAGCTGGTTCGGCGCGGCGTGCGGCCCGACCTCGTCACCGACCAGACATCGGCCCACGACCCGCTCAACGGCTACCTTCCGTCCGGCTGGACCTGGGAAGAGTATCGCGAGCGTGCCAAGGTCGAACCCGAGACGGTGATCGCCGCCGCCACGGCTTCGATACGAGAGCACGTCCGCGCCATGCTCGATTTCCAGACGCTCGGCGTCCCCGTCTTCGATTACGGCAACAACATCCGCCAGCGCGCCTTCGATGCCGGCGAAAAGAATGCCTTTGCCTTCCCCGGCTTCGTCCCGGCCTATATCCGGCCAATGTTCTGCCGGGGCATCGGACCGTTCCGCTGGGCCGCGCTATCGGGAGATCCGGCAGACATCGCCGCGACCGACGCAAAGGTCAAGGAACTGCTGCCCGACAATCCGCACCTTCACAACTGGCTCGACATGGCCGCCGAGCGCATCGCCTTCCAGGGCCTGCCCGCTCGCATCTGCTGGGTCGGGCTCGGCGCCCGCGCCCGCCTCGGCCTCGCTTTCAACGAGATGGTCCGGCAGGGTATCGTCAAGGCGCCGATCGTCATCGGCCGCGACCACCTCGACAGTGGCTCGGTCGCTTCGCCGAACCGCGAAACGGAGGCAATGCGCGATGGGTCCGACGCCGTCTCCGACTGGCCGCTCCTCAACGCGCTGCTCAACACTGCTTCCGGCGCAACCTGGGTGTCGCTGCACCACGGCGGCGGCGTCGGCATGGGCTTCTCGCAACATGCGGGCATGGTGATCGTCTGCGACGGCAGCGAGGATGCCGACCGGCGTATCGCCCGCGTCCTGCACAACGATCCGGCGACGGGCGTGATGCGCCACGCCGACGCCGGTTACGACATCGCCGTCGAATGCGCTCGCGAGAAGGATCTCGACCTGCCGATGCTCGGGAAATGAGCATCCGGCTTCTGACGGCGACCGAGTTCCGTCGCCTGCCCTGGCAGAACGGTCGAGGCACGACGCTGGAGCTCGTGCGTCAGGACGACGCGACAGGCGCCCTGCTCTGGCGCCTGTCGGTTGCCGATGTGATCGAGCCCGGCCCCTTCTCGCCGCTTCCCGGCATCGACCGGGTGATCACCCTGATAGATGGCGAGGGCTTCGATCTCGACTTTGCCGGTTCGAGACAGAGCGTCTCACTGCGATCGTTCGAACCGCTGGCATTTTCGGGCGATTGGCGGACGACCGCCACGGTCGTTCGCGGCCCGTCACGCGACTTCAACGTGATGACGGCGCGCGACAAGGTTGCCGCCAAGGTCGAGGTTGCTGGAGCCGGCCTAGCTCCCGCCGAGCTTGCCTATGTCTTCGCCGCAGGCGGCGGCGTCACGGTGAATGCCGGAAAAACCACGATACGGGCCGAGGCGGGCGAGCTGGTCGAATGCCGAGAAAGCGGGCCTGTACGGGTGGAGTGCGACGAGCCGGGAACCGCTCTCGCCGTTCGTCTGGACCGGATCGACGGCGAGGCTATGCCAACGGAGTGACTGCGCGCGATGCGTATTGGCACGAAGACGTTACTCGCGGCATGGATGCTGGAATTTGTCAGACATGAGTGTTAGGGGAAGCTGACTTCCGCGGTGTTCTGGCACCGATCAGCTAGACAACAGCATGGGCGCAGAGCCATGAGCGACAAGACCAAAATCGTCATCACGTCCGACCACACCGGTATCGACCTCAGGCGGGCCGTCGTCGCCCACCTGGAAACGCGAGGATATGCGGTCGAGGACGTCGGTCCGACGTCGACCGAGAGCACCGACTACCCCAAGTGGGGCGAGAAGGCGGCGCGGGTGGTGCTTGCCGGCGGCGCGCAGCTTGGCATTGCCATCTGCGGCACCGGCTTCGGCATTTCGCTTGCCGCCAACAAGCTGAAGGGCATCCGTTGCGTCGTCTGTTCGGAGCCTTACACCGCCAAGCTGTCGCGCCAGCACAACAACGCCAACATGCTCGCCTTCGGCGCCCGCGTCGTCGGCCAGGATCTCGCGTTGATGATCGTCGACGAGTTCCTCAATGCCGAGTTCGAAGGCGGGCGGCACGCTCGCCGCGTCGGCATGATTTCCGAGCTTGAAGCGGGCCACTCGGTCTGCTGAAAGGGCGTGGCCGCCGTTCTCCCGATTGGCGGCCGGCCGGGAGGAGATAAGGGCGTTCGGACCTTGTGTTCGGACGCCCTTCTTGCATCGGGGCCATTCAGGCTGCCCGTCGCTCGGGCCGCCGGACCAGCAGCGCTCGAACCAGGCGATAGCCGAGCAGCAGCAGCACCAACCCGATATGAGCGGCTTGCGTGGGATCGAGCACCTTTGTCGCCAAGAGGTAGTGAACGGCGGCGAGCGACGCTGCGACGTAGACGAGACGGTGCAGCCGCCGCCAGTTCTTCCCCAGTCGACGGATCGACAACCGGTTGGAGGTCAAGGCCAGCGGCAGCAGAAACATCAAGGCTGCAAAGCCCAACGTGATGAACGGCCGCCGCGCGATATCGGGAATGATCGTGCTCCAGATGAGGCCGCGATCGAGCGTCAGGTAGACACTGAAATGCATCGCGGCGTACCAAAAGGCGAGAAGACCGAGAGCACGCCGAAAGCGCAGAAGGTTGATACCCGCCAACTGACGAAGCGGGGTGACGGCCAGCGTCAGAACGAGAAAGCGCAGCGCCCACAGGCCGAGCGTCTGTTCGAAGGCACGAACCGGATCGGCCCCAAGACCGCCCGTCGCCCCGAGCCAGAAGCTCCAGACCGCCGGAATGAAGCCGACAACATAGATGCCCCAGCCGGCAAACGTTTCGACGAGGGGCGACCGATCCGACGCCATCAGTAGTTTGCCCTCAGGTCCATCCCGGCATAGAGGCTCGCCACCTCGTCGGCATAGCCGTTGAACATCAGCGTCGGGCGCCGGCCAGAGCCGAAAAAGCCGCTTGCGCCGATGCGTCGCTCAGTCGCCTGGCTCCAACGCGGGTGGTCCACCTCGGGATTGACGTTGGCGTAGAAGCCATACTCGCTGCCCTGAAGCGAGTTCCAGGAGTTGGGCGGCTGCTTTTCGACGAGCGAAATGCGGACGATCGACTTGATCCCCTTGAAACCATACTTCCAGGGCACCACGAGGCGGATGGGCGCTCCATTCTGGTTGGGGAGCGTTTCGCCATAGAGACCGACCGCGAGGATGGTGAGCGGATGAAGCGCCTCGTCGAGACGCAGCCCCTCGACATAGGGCCATGGCATGGGCTGGAAGTAGCCCTTCTGCCCCGGCATCTCCTCGGGCCGAACCACCGTCTCGAAGGCCACGTACTTGGCCGAACCCAGCGGCTCCACCTTGTCGAGCAGCGCCTTCAGCGGAAAACCGTCCCAGGGGATCACCATCGACCACGCTTCGACGCAGCGCATGCGATAGATCCGCTCCTCGATGGGCAGCTCGGCGATCAGCTTGTCGACATCGAAGGTCTGTGGCTTGCCGACCAGTCCATCCACGGTGATGGTCCACGGACGCGGTTTGAAATCGCCGGAATGGCGCGACGGGTCGGCCTTGTCGGTGCCAAACTCATAGAAGTTGTTGTAGGTGGTCACATCTTCCCGTGACGTGAGCGGCTCATCCACCTTGTAGGGGCCAGGCACCGTCTTGAGCGGCGAAGTTGCCGGCGCCTCGGCACGAGCCCCACCGACGCCAAGCATCACCCCTGCCCCGGCCATGAGCCCCATGAACTCGCGACGACGAAGATAGACCGAACGTGGCGTGATTTCGGATGCCGGAATGGCGGGCGGACGATAGGTCGGCATGGCATTCCTCCAAGCGGTTCCCAGAACTGCACTTTGGAGGCATTCTCGACTGTACGCGACAGAATGAAAAGCCACTATTTCGTGTAGAGAAGCAAAAGGCCGGCGCCATGAACCTCAGCGCCGGCCCATTCTTCTGAAGAAACGACGACTACTCGGCGGCAGTGGCAACCGTTTCCGACGCGGCGGCCAGCGCCTGATCGAGATCGGCGATGATGTCGTCCGGGTGTTCGATGCCGATCGACAGGCGCACGTAGCCCGGCGTGACACCGGTCTTCAGTTGCTCCTCGGCAGTCAGCTGCGAATGCGTGGTCGATGCCGGATGAATGGCCAGCGATCGCGCATCGCCAATGTTGGCGACATGGTAGAGCAGCTTCAGCGCATCGATGAACTTACGGCCAGCCTCAATGCCGCCCTTGAGTTCGAAGCCAAGCAGAGCGCCGTACCCGCCCTCGAGATAGGTATCGGCGCGGCGGCGGAACTCACCATCCTGTAGCTTCGGGTAGATGACGCTCGTCACTGCGGAGTGACCGGCAAGATAGTCGGCCACCTTTTCGGCGTTCGCCACGTGTTGGCGAATTCTGAGCGGCAGCGTCTCGAGCCCTTGGATGAGCTGGAAGGCATTGAATGGCGAAATGGCCGCGCCGACGTCGCGCAACAGCTTGACGCGGACGCGCAGAGCAAAGGCAATCGGTCCGAGCGGCTTGGCCGCCTCGGCCCAGATGGCGCCGTGATAGGCCGGATCGGGCGTGTTGAGCAGAGGCTGGCGCTCCGGGAACTTGTCCCACTCGAAATTGCCGCCATCGACGATCAGCCCCCCGATCGACGTGCCATGACCGCCGATGTACTTGGTGGCCGAATAGACCACCACCGCCGCTCCGTGCTTGAACGGCTTGGACAGCAACGGCGCCGCCGTGTTGTCGATGATAAGCGGAATGCCGAGAGGCCGGCCGATGTCGGCCACCTCCTTTACCGGAAAAACGTTGAGCTTGGGGTTGGGCAACAGCTCGGCATAGTAAGCCCGGGTACGTTCGTCGGTCGCCTTTCGGAAGTTCTCCGGGTCGGCGGGATCGACGAAACGGACCTCGATACCGAACTGGCTGAGCGTATCGGCAAGAAGCGTCCAGGTTCCCCCGTAGAGATCGGTCGAGGAAACGATGTTGTCGCCGGCAGACGCCAGATTGAGGATGGCGAAGGTGGTCGCGGCCTGCCCGGAAGAAACGGCAACGGCCGCAGAACCGCCTTCGATCGCGGCGATGCGAGTTTCAAGCGCATCCTGCGTCGGATTTCCCAGGCGGGTATAGATGAAGCCGAGTTCCTGGAGACCGAACAGACGGGCCGCGTGCCCCGCATCCTGGAACTGATAGGACGTTGTCTGGTGGATGGGCACCGCGACCGAGCCAGTAGAGGGATCGGCACGGAAACTGCCGCCGTGAAGCGCAAGGGTCTCGGGATGCAGCGACTTGCTCATGGATTTCTCTCCCAGCTCGATCATACGACGCTCGTTTTGGCGCCTCAGCGGCCTGAGATGGATTTTTCCTCCTCAGCCCCAGCAACGAATTTCATTCCATCACGCCCGGAGGAAGGACGACAGTTCTGGAATTTCTTTGCGCGGTCGAGAAAGGTAATATCCATCCTTGAGCAAGCTCATTTCAGGACCAACTTTCCTCGCCGCCCCGAGGCACGGTCCGACGCACAAGGCGTCGTAACGATCTCAAAGGACATGGCATACGCTAAAAATCCCAAGTCTCTGACACCAGAGACTAAGGCAAATAGTCTCGCCGGATCATTTTCGTTGCCCTTGATAAATATTTCAACAGAATTCCACGCCAAACAAGCGCAGTTCAGATGTTAATATATTCTTCGAGCAGAATGCGTAATAGACTCCAAACGAGCCCTCAATCTGCGGAACCTTGCAATCATGATAAAATTGATAGATAGATTGTAGTATGAAAATCAGGAATGCTTGCACACACCGATAGGTTGAAAATGAGTCGTTCAAGGCCAGCTCTCCCAATAGAGCTGCATCACGCAGTTAAACGTCTGGACTGGCGGCGATCAACTCGACGAAAGGCTGCGCGCCCGAGACATTGATGCAAACGGCCGCGATATGGGACAAGTAACGGCGGCTCGATTCCGATACGTGAGACCGCCGAAATTAGGCCTTTCAGTGAATGGGTCGTTCGCTGACTACACCGGATAACCCTTTGTTCCCGAGGAGAACACTCGATTTGATGTCCGACCGGGAGAGCGACACACGCCAAGAGCCGGGCCTCGGCGAGAAGGCGGGAAGTCAACGAGCAACCGAGCTCTTGGCACACCAGCTTTCCGAGGCGACGCGCGCCAACGGAGAAGTCGACCTGCCCGCGCTTCTAGAGGCTATCGGGTCGACCTACGAAAACCTGGCGACGGAGCTTGGGAGGATCGACGGGCGAACCGATGCGTTGAGCGTCGAGAAGACCGACAAGAACGCCCTGGTGACCCTTGCGCTTGACACAGTGTCGGAGGGAATTGCGGTCTTCGATGCCGATGATCGGATCGTTCTTTGGAACCAGCGTTACCTTGAGTTCTATCCGGAGCTCGAAGGCTTTCTCGTCGAGGGGCGCTCGTTCGAGACAATGCTGCGCCTTGGTCTGGAGCGCGGCGCCTATGTCGATGCCCGCGGCCGCGAGGAGGAATGGCTCAAGGCGCGTCTCGAGCGGCACGCTCTTCCAAATAGCATCGAGGAACAGCACCGCGCAGACGGACGCTGGATTCGCGTTGAAGAGCGCCGGATGGCGGACGGCGGACGCGTTGGCATCCGTGTCGACATAAGCGAGTTCAAGCGACGGGAGGCAGCCTCCAGGCTGCTGTTCGAAGACAGCCCCGTTCCGATGTATTTGTTCGACTCCGAGACGCTGCGCTTCCTGGCAGTCAATCGCGCGACCGTTTCCCGCTACGGCTACACCGTCCATCAGTTCATGAACATGAGCGTTTTGGACATGCGCCCGGAGCGGTTGAGGGCCGAAGCGCTCGTGGCAATTCGAAACGGGGTCGACACGCAAAGCGGCAACCAGCTGTTCCGACACCTCAAAGCCGACGGGACTGAAATCGACGTCGAAGTCTTTTCTCGAAAACAGCTCCACAACGGCCGGCAGGCGGTGCTGGTGACGGCGATCGACGTCACCGAGCGCAAGCGCGCCTCCGACGAGTTGGAAGCGACACGAGAGTTTCTCGACACGATCATCGAGAACGTGCCGGCAGCTTTGTTCGCCAAGGATCCTGTCAGTCGGAAATACATCTTGCTGAATCGGGCGGGCGAACTTCTGTTCGGCTGTATGCGCGAGGACTTCATCGGCAAGAGCGCCCGCCAGATTTTCGGCGAGCGGGTAGCTATCGCCGCCGAGGCCGAGGAAGACGAGCTCCTGTCGGGCGGGGTGAAGCAACTTACCGCCTCGGAAACCGTCTCGACACCCAACGGCACCCGGCTCCTGACGATCACCCGCATGGTGGTTCGCAACCCCGACGGCTCGCCACGGTTCATTGTCGGCGTGACGATGGACGTCACCGAAAAGCGCCGCGCCGAGGAGCAGATCGCCTACCTCTCGCAGCATGACGCCCTGACAGGCCTGCCCAACAGAGAAGCGATGATGGTGCGCCTTGCCGACGGCATCTTTGCCGCGACGGCGACGCAGGCACGCTTCGGTCTCCTCAGCGTCGACATCGACCGCTTCAAGACGCTCAACGACCTCTACGGCCACGCCGTGGCCGACAAGGTCCTGAAGGAAGCGGCGCGGCGTCTGGTCGATATAGCAGGCGACGGCCTGGTCTTCCGCCCTGGCGGCGACGAGTTCGTGATGATCTCCAACGATCCGGACCAGCCGAACGCCTCTCGTCGACTGGCGGCGCTGGCCCAGAGCGTTTTCTCGAAGGACATCGTCGTTGACGACAAGTCCATCCGCATAGGGATCAGCATAGGCGTCGCCACCTACCCGCATGACGGCGACAGCGGCTCACTGCTGCTCGCCAATGCCGGAGCCGCGCTCTATCACGTCAAGTCCGAGGCGCGCGGTCAGGTCCGCGTCTACGAGTCCAAGGCCGACCAGGTCATTCGCGACCGTTGGGTGCTGCAGGCAGATCTGGGACATGCTCTTCGCAATGGAGAGTTATCCCTGCACTTCCAGCCACAGGCGGAGATCAACGGACGGATCTTCGGCTTCGAGGCCCTGATGAGATGGACGCATCCCACACGCGGCCCCATCTCGCCCGAGAAATTCATTCCACTGGCCGAGGAATCCAACCTGATCCTCGACATGTCGGAGTGGGTGCTCGAAGAGGCCTGCCGCACGGCGGCCGGCTGGACACATCCGCTCACCGTCGCCGTCAACCTGTCGCCGATCCAGTTTCAGCACGGCGAGCTGCCTCGCCTCATTCAGCAGACGCTGATCGACACGGGCTTGCCGCCATCCCGGCTCGAGCTGGAGATCACCGAAGGCATCCTGCTCGGCGACTTCGCCCACATTGTCGGTATGCTGAGGCGGATCAAGGCGATGGGCGTACGCATCGCCATGGACGACTTCGGCACAGGCTACTCGTCGCTCTCCTATCTGCAGGCCTTTCCATTCGACAAGATCAAGATCGACAAGAGCTTCGTGCAGTCCATAGGACGCACCGAGCAGGCGACGACGATCATCCGAGCCGTCATAGGCTTGTGCCGCGGCCTAGGCATTCCCGTCATTGCCGAAGGCGTCGAGACCGAAGAACAGCGCAGCTTCCTCGCCCAGGAACACTGTCCGGAGATCCAGGGCTACATCATCGGACGGCCGGCACCGATCCAGGTCTACGACAAGATCGTCGACACCTTGGCCTCGGCCCGTACGCTCTGAGCACGAGAACCGGTGCGCCCTGTCCGATGTAGTCGGCAGCAGTCGCACAGTGGCGCTCCACTCCCGTCCTTAGCCTTGGCCATCTCGTCAGAAGACGAGACTCGGCGACTTGGCCTTCGAGCTGGCGTGAGCGCTTCCTTGCCCGTTGTGTCGATCGTCTCGGGCGCATAGGTTGCGCCCAAGTCCGCGCCGTCCATCAAAAAAGGGACCGCCGGTAGACGGGAGAGACGCAATGGAGAACTTCACCTTCCTCAATCCGACCAAGATCGTCTTCGGCCGGGACAGCGAGACATCGGTCGGCGTGGAAACCGCCCGCTACAGCCGCAAGATTCTGCTTCACTATGGTGGCGGCTCGATCAAGGCGTCCGGCCTTTACGATCGCGTCTGCGCCTCGCTCAAGGCAGCTGGCGTCGAGTGGGTCGAGCTCGCCGGGGTCAAGCCGAATCCGCGCCTTTCCCTGGTCCACGAGGGCGTGCGCCTTTGCAAGCAGCACGGGCTGGGCTTCATCCTCGCGGTCGGCGGCGGCAGCGCCATCGACTCGGCCAAGGCGATCGCCATGGGAGCCGTGATCGACGGCGACGTCTGGGACTTCTACGTCGGCAAGGGTACGCCGACCGACGCGCTCCCCATCGGTACCGTGCTGACCATTCCGGCCGCGGGCTCGGAGTCAAGCGACGGCACGGTGATCACCAATGAGGACGGCTGGCTGAAACGCGCGGTCGGAGGCCCGTTCCTCTACCCGCGCTTCTCGATCCTCAACCCGGCCCTTTGCGCCACCCTGCCGCCGTTCCAGGTGGCCTGTGGCGCCGCCGACATCATGGCGCATCTGATGGAGCGCTATTTCACCAACGTGACCAATGTCGCCTTCACCGACCGGCTGATCGAAGCGACCATGAAGACGGTTATCGCCCAGGCCCCCAAGGTGCTGGCCAACCAGGACGACTATGACGCTTGGTCGGAGCTGATGTGGGCCGGCACCATCGCCCACAACAATCTGCTCAACACCGGTCGCATTGGCGACTGGGCCTCGCACGACATCGAGCACGAAGTCTCCGGAATCTACGACGTCGCCCACGGCGCCGGCCTTGCGGTTGTCTTCCCGGCCTGGATGAAATACGTGCTCCACCATGACATCGACCGCTTCGTCCAGTGGGCGGTGCGCGTTTGGAACGTCGAACTCGACGTGTTCGACAAGGAGGCGACCGCGCGTGAGGGCATTGCCCGCCTCGAGGCGTTCTTCCACAGGATCGGCCTCGGCACGACGCTCGCCTCGCTGGGCATCCACGACGACCGGATCGAGGAAATGGCAAAGAAGGGCACCGGCGACGACAGCCGAACGCTTGGCAACTTCGTCAAGCTCGACAGCAAAGCCATCGCGGAAATCTTGCGTCTCGCCCTCTGAGCTCACGGCGGCGGGGGGCTATCTCTCCCGCCGCCGAACCGACCAGGCAACGAACCACGGCGAGCATAGGCCGTTCGCCGCTCGCCCTTCCCGCCAGATGGGCTTGCCCGTCAGGGGAGCCGGCAACGGCGCCTGCCTGGGAGCAAGGTTGAGGGTCAGCATCAGATCCCTCGCCTCCCCCTGCCATGCGATGCGGATAACGCCGTCGTCCACCTGCCAATGACCTGCACCTCGGATGCCCGCGACAAGCGGTGCGATCTCTCGACGGCGAACACGCAGAATGGCGCGGTGCCAATCGAGCAACCGGGCATGATGCCTAAGGCTTTGCTCGCTCCAATCGAGCCGGGCGGCTTCGAAGGTTGCGGGAGCAAAAGGATCGAGCAGATCGCCCGGATCGACTGCGAAAGCGGCGATCCGCCCCTCCCTTACCGCCGAGACGAACGCCGGTGCGAGATCGGAAAAGAAGGGAAACGGAGCAGTCGCGGCCCACTCCTCACCTTGAAACAGCATTGGGATCTGTGGAGCCAGGAGGAAAGCAGCCGTCGCCGCCCGAACGGCGGCCGGCGGGGCCAGCATGCCGATCCGCTCGCCATGCGCCCGATTTCCTATCTGGTCGTGATTCTGAAGGAACGAGACGAACGCGACCTGAGGCGGAGAAACCGCCGGCGCCGCCTCGTCGCAAGACAGCACTCCCTCGGCGAGAGCCCGTGCCAGAATATCCGGCCTCCCAGCGTAATCGGCGTAGTCCCTGTCGGTCTCGCCGGTCGCGGCGGCGTGAAGTGCATGATGAAGATCGTCGTTCCATTGAGCGGTAAAGCCACCGACCGGCGGTATCCGATCAGGTTCCAGTCGGGCGCTCTCCAGGACAAGATGTATCTTCCGGTCACCGCCTGCGGCCCGAGCGGCCTCGGCGATGTCCTCCAGTATGTGACCGGGGTCCACATCGCGAATCTCGTGAGCGGCGTCGATGCGCAACCCGTCCAGATGAAACTCTCCAATCCACATTCGGACGTTGGCGAGTACGAGATCGCGCATGGACGTCGTCTCGCGCGGACCATAGTCGATGGCCTCCCCCCAAGGCGTCGCATATCGGTCGGTGTGGGCCGGAGCCAGCAGCGGCAGGTAGTTTCCGTCCGGGCCAAAATGGTTGTAGACAACGTCCAGCAGCACGGCGAGACCGAGCGCATGGGCGCGGTCGACGAAGAACTTGAGATCGTCGGGGCGCCCGTAGCGGCTGTCGGGGGCGAACAGCAGCACCCCGTCATAACCCCAGCTCCATCGACCGGGAAAATCGCCGATCGGCATGATCTCGATGACCGTGACGCCGAGCGACTTCAGGTAGGGAAGCTTTGCAGCGGCGGCGCGGAATGTGCCCTCCGGCGTAAACGTGCCGAAGTGCAACTCGTAGATCACCGCCTCATTCCACGAAACACCACGCCACCGGTGGTCCGACCAGCCAAAGATATCCTGGGGAACGACCTCGCTCGGTCCGTGTACGTCCTCCGGCTGGAATCGGCTGGCTGGATCGGGAACCAGGGTGCCATCGGAGAGAAGAAAACGATAGCGACAGCCATCTGGAGCGGCAGTCGTCAGGGTGAACCAACCGTCGTCACCGCCCTCCATGGGCACGGGGTCGCGCCCTTCGATTGCCAGCGAAACCTCAGCCAGATTCGGCGCCCAAAGCCTGAAATGGACGAGCCCGGCGCGTCGAACGGGCCCGAACGCCACCGGCGGACGCTCCATCACGATCGTTGTCGGCGCGGCCGGCGTTGACATGTCCATCCCGGCTTCCCCCGTTGACGGTCGCGATGCGACCGATCAGCTGGGACCATTGTGGCTGTCGCGGTCCACGCAAGCAACCGGTCAGCTTCTGCAAACTACAACTTCAAGGCCTCAAGCCGCTGACGGGCGCGCAATCGCTCGCGATGCAACGAATAAAGTCCACTGGCAACAATCAGCGAGGCGCCAATGGTCGTGGTCACGCCCGGCACAATGCTCCACACCAGATAGGACACGGCCGTAGCGGAAATCATCTGCACGTAGCTGAAGGGAGCAAGCAGGGAGGCGGGCGCCATGCGATAGGCGAACACGCAACAGATCTGGCCCAGAGCAAAGAACAGGCCGCCGGCAAGTCCGAAGACGACCTCGTGCCAGGACGTTTCTCCGATCTCGCGCCAGACGAGCGTCGTCGTCACCAAGAGACCGATGACCGACGTCCAGACCATCATGGTCTCGGCGCTGTCGCGCACCGCCTTGCGCGTCAGAATGGTCGAGAAAGCGCCGACAAACGCCGCCACCAACGTGAAAATCGATGCGTAATGAAAACTCGAGGTTCCCGGCTGGACGATGATCAGCACACCGGTAAAGCCGACCAGCGCCGCAAGCCAACGTCGCACGCCTACGATCTCTCCGAGAAACACGATCGACAGCGCCATCACGAACACCGGCGAAACGAAGGCGATCGCCGTCGCGTCGGGGATGGTTTGATGCTGCAGGCCGAGCAGGAACAGGATGGTGCCGCAGATCGCCGCCAATCCGCGCAGAATGTTGAGCCACGGGTGCGTGGGGCGAAACACCGCCGTCCCCTCGCGGCGTAGCGCAAACGGAACGGCCACGATCACATAGGTCAGATTTCTCCACCAAGCGATCTTCTCGGCGCTGGCTTCATTCTGGATGAACTTGGCGCCCACATCGCAGGCAGCGAAGAGCAACGTCGACGCGACGATCAGGGAGATGGCGAGCAGCACCTGCTCGTTGACGCGCGACAGCCCGACGTCGACCGTCGGAGACATGGTCTGGGAGGTCACCTTGATTTGCCCGAAAAGAGAGCCGCGTATAGGCGAAGTCGGCTCAGGTTGGCTCAGTCGCCACGTGTTGGATGAAACGATTTTGAGGCAAAGACAAGGCAGCTTTGAAAAGTACGACAAAAAAACCGGGGCTGTGGCAAAACGACATGAACGGACGGTAAATGCGCCCCGCTCGAAACTCTTTTGCTTCCCCGCGGCTTGCCCAGCCCGTCAGGACAGATAGCTCGACAGCTTTAGGCTGGCGATGTTGCCGATAGCGGCATATGCCGCCTGCAGTTGGGTCTCGTAGGCAGACATCTCGGCAGCCACAACGGCGACGTCCACGCCGCTGAGACTGGTTGCGAGGTTGTCGGCGAAGTCCTGATAGGTCTCCTGATCGCTGATCGCCGTTTTTAGCGCTGAAGCATTGAGCGACAGACGGGTCTGCACGGTGGCGAGACCGCTGATCGCTTCGTCCAGGAGGTCGCTTGCTTCCGACAGCGTGTCATCGTCGGTGGCTCCGGACGCGACCAGCGACAAGGCCCTGAGTGCTTTCTCGAAATTCTCGTCATCAGCGGTAACGCCATAGGTGACCGTCTGTTCGGATGAAACTTTCACCGACGCAGCCGCTTCGTCTCCCTTGTAGTAGCTGGTGTCGGAGGTTGACGGCGTGGTTGCCGACGCGAGACTCCCCAAATCGATGGGCGCGATCTCCACGGCGCTGCCCGAGAAAAGGTAGCGACCGCCGAGTTGAGTGTTCATGAGCGAGGCAAGACTCTCCAGCATCTCCTCGGCCGTAACCTTCAGCTCGTCGGTCCCGCTGGTCGTCGACGAGAAGGATGACAGGGTCGCCTTCATGCCGGTGATCTGGTCGATGATGCTGTCGACGGCATCGTACATCGCCTCGACGCGATTGCCGGCCGTGCTTGCCGCCTCGGCATAGGCCTTGGACATCGAGATCGACGACTGCAACGAGACAACAGATCCGGCCGCTCTGCCGAGACCGCCATAATCCTCGGAAATCTGTCCGGACGCCTGTTGCAGCGTCGCCTCGGCTTGCTTGGCCTGTATCTTCAGCGCCGCCTGCAACAGACGGTCGGACGAAGCGAAGGTAGCGACACGCATGCCCATTGGCATATCTTCCCGTTCTTCAAGCCGACTTGGCGGCCGACAACAGCGCCTCGAACATGTCGTTGGCCGCCTGGATGATCTGAGCGGCCGCCGAGTAAAGCGCCTGGTAATCGGACAACTTCGCCGTCTCCTCGTCTATGTTCACGCCCGACCGCGAGGCGATGGTGTCCGCGAGTGAGGTCGCCAGCGTTTCCGCGCTGGTTTCCGCCTCCTCGGCACTCGAAGCCCGGCTGGCAAAATCGGAGACTATGCGAGCCGCATAATCGCCGAGGGTGACGGTGGAAGAACCTATGCCTCCTACGGCCTCGAACGATTGCGTTTCGGTCATCGCCGCGAGCAACCCATCGGCCACCGTCGTCGAGCCGGAGGTCAGCACCGTCGCCCCAACCGTCGTCGAGGTCGAGAGCGTGCCGATGGCGAGAGCGCCCGCATCATCGGCAATCGCCGAAGACAATGAGATGTTGGCGGCGCTGCTCCCGCTGAACAAGGCGTTGAGACCGAAGTAACTCGAGAAGCTGGTGCCGTCACCAGTCATGTCGCCATCAAGCGCTCCGATGGCGACACCAGCACCCGTCGTCGTCGAGGTGATGGTCAACTTGCCATCACCGTCGAGGGAGGCATCGATGCCGTCGATGGCGTCAAGAGCCGAAACCAGATCGCCGACCGTGGCGTAGCTGGAAAGATCGAGGTCGGTGTAGGCGACCAGCGCCCCATCCTCGTCGACCTGCGCGATGCGGACACTGCCGGACGCCGACAGAGCGGTCGATGACGATACTTCCGTAATGCCGCTGAGGCTTTCAGGCGCCGGCACTGCCGAGCCATCGGCGGTCACCGCGTTCATGGTATCGATCAGGGCGTTCGCCAGCGCGTCGAGTTCATCCTGCGCCTCGACCAACGTGGTGTCGCGCAAGGTCAGGAGGCCGCCAACCTCACCGCTGGAGAGCTCGTCGGTGATGTCCTTGCCATCCACCGAGACACCACTCAACACCGAACTGGAGCTTACGGTCGCCGACGCGCTGAAGCTCAGCTGGTGCACGGAACTGGTGAGCAGTGCGGTGCCGCCAGTGGTGGAGATGTAGATCGCCCCATTGGAAGCGGTGGTCGTCTTGATGTCGATCAGCCCGGAAATGGTCTCGATGGCGGCATTGCGTTGATCCTCGAGATCCGCGGTTGAGGTTCCCTTCGCCTTCGCGGCCAGGATCGCGTCATTGAGGTCATCGATGGTCTCAAGCGCATCGTTGATGGTACCGATGTCGTCGGCGATCTGTCGGTCGGCATCGGACCTCAGACTCTGGATCGAAGACGAGGTCTCGCGCAGCGAACTCGCCAAGCTGTCGGCCGCCGCTATAACCTCGCTTTGGACTGTGTCGTCCTCGGGCGACGAAGCGAGCGAGTTGACGGCAGTTTGGAGATCGGTCACCAGCGTCGCCACGGATGTCCCGCCATCTTCGCTGCCCGTCGTCGATCCCATCAGCGCCTGTAGGCGGTCGGTGTAGCTCGCGGTGACCGAAGCGGCCCCAACTTCGGCGTTGGCGGAGATCAGGGATGCGAACACGTACTTGTCGACACCGCCGGTGATCGAGGCGACAGCCGTACCGGAACCGGTCGAGGCCGACACCGTCGACACCTGATTAGCAGTCTTGACGGTGTAGCCGTCGACGTCCGCGTTGGCGATGTTGGAAGAGGTGACGCTGATACCGACCTGCGCCGCCCGCAAAGCGGACAGGGCGATGGTGCTTGCGACGGATATCGACATGGGCGTCCCCCGGTGATGTACGGCCTCAGGCGAGCCGGTCGGGCAACAGCGACGAGCGGCCGCTTGGCGCGTCTGCAACGCGGTTGCCGGTACGGCCGTAAACGGACGTGGTTCCCGATTCCCGGACGGCCGCCACCACGGCGGCAATCCGCCGTCGCGATGCGCCGATGGCTCCAGCAAGGCGGGACAGGTTGTCCTTCGCCTTGCTCTGAACAAGGGTGATCCGCTCGTCGAGATAGGCGCGTTCCTCAGGCGAGACCGGACCGGCGTCGCCGAGCGCCCTAAGGCGTTCTTCTATGCTGCCCGCAAGATTGCTCTTGGTGCCGGTGGTCGCGGCCAGCGAAGCCGGCATGCCGCTGGCAAGCAGCGCGTTTTCGTCATCGATGATGGAAATCAGCTGATCGATCAGCCGGTCCAGCTCGGCAAAGCGCCCCATATCGAGCGAACTTGTCTCAGCGGGCAGCTTGGCGCTTGGCATGGCTTGCTCTCCTGAACTGATCGAGAGGAACGACAACACCGGTTCCTTCGGTTGACGCGGCAAGCAGCTTTCCCACGGCCAGATAGGCGTGGCTGACGGCATAGCCGGTGTTCGCGTTGGAGAGCGCGGCAGCCGTTTCGTCGAGATGGCGCTCCAACTCGAAAAGCACTTCGGTGACATCGCCCTTGAAGAGACCGATGCTGCGAACATCGGCATCCTTCCCTTCCCGCCGAATGTCTCGCTGAAGTCTTTCCAGGCGCCCGACCAGCAGGTCGATGGCTGCCTGCGTTGCGTCCCGTTCCGATTGAGCCGTCATCTCAACGCACCGCCGACAGAAGGGAGTCGAACATGTCCTTTGCCGTCGAAATCACTTGCGAGGCCGCCGAGTAGGCCTGCTGCGCCGCGATCATCGACGAGAACTCCGTGTTGGTGTCGGTGGTGGACTCCTCGAGCTCATAATCCTGGATCGAGCCGACGCCGTCCGAGTCCGCAAAGTGATAGGTGGCGCCCGACGAAGTGGTCGAGGCCGAGTAGACCGAGTTGCTCATCTCAATAAGACCGTTGGCATTGGAAAAGGTGGCGAGCGGAATCTTGTAGATCGAGATCGACTCGCCGTTGCTGTAGTTGGCGAAGACGGTGCCGTCCTCGTCGATCGAGACGCCGGAGAGCGTGCCGTAGGAACAGCCGTTTCCGGTACCCGCTATGTCGACGGTCGCGTCGCTGCTGTCGTCGGGGGTATATTGCGACAGGCCGTCCGAACCATTGATGGTACCGAAATCGAGGGTGACCGACATGTCGGCGGCACCGTCGCTGAGACCGGTGATCGAGAGGGTCGCCGTGTCTGGGGTCAAGAGCGTGCCATCTTCGTTGAACTTGATCTCAACGGTCGTCGTCTGAGCGGTACCTGTGGAGCCTCCCGTCGAAGACGGATCGGCAAAGGACATTTCCCAGGTGTTCTCGGCCGTCTTCTCCCAGGTCACGTCCATCGTGTAGGCAGTGCCCAGACTGTCGAACAGCTCGATCTGACTGGTATAGGTATCCCCGACCGCAGCGTCGGCCGGCAGGCTGCCCGTCATCGACATGCTTGTCGTAGCCGCCGCGTAACCGGTCAGTACATCAGTGTCGATCTGCTCAAGGTTGGTTTCCGTAGTGCCGCCGACCACATTGCCATCGGCATCGGTCGGCCAACCGAGCAGCGAGTAGCCATTGCTCGTGAGGTAGCCCGTGTCGTCATCGACGGTGAAGCTGCCGTTGCGAGTATAGTAGATATCACTGCCATCGCCCGTGGTGACCGCAAAGAAACCATCACCATCGATGGCAATGTTGGTGCTGATCGAGGACGAGACGAGTGTGCCGCTCGCCAGAATGTTCTGCGACTTCGCCACCGTGACGCCGCCACTGGAGCTGTTGGCGTCACCGGAGGTCAGAAGCGAAGAGAAGCTCGCCGAACTGGCCTTGTATCCGGTCGTCGAAACGTTGGCTAGGTTGTTGGAAATGATCGACAATGCCGACGACTGAGCCTGCATCGCCGAAACGGAGGAGTTCATCGCGCCCGTGAGAGACATGGCGTTTCTCCTCAGGCCGTCGTGGTGGTGAGACTGGATGAGATCGCGTCCATCGACTCCTGTAGAGACAGGAGCGTCGCGTTCATCTCGCTGAGCTGCGAGTAGCTCGCGTAGGACATCATCTGGTTGAGAAAGTCAGACGTATCCGTCGGGTTCAGCGGATTCTGGTTCTGCACCTCCTGCACCAGCAGCTGCAGAAACTGTGAAGTGTCTATGGACGTGGACGAAGATGAACTTGTTGTCGACGCCGTAGATGTTGTGGTGGTGGTCGCCGCAGAAATAGAGGACATGATAAACCTCACCCGCCTCCAGACTTCACTAAAGAAGTCCGGATCAAGAGACTGATCGGTGCCGTTGTTGATTGGCTTCAGTCTTTAGACGGGCCAGGTCGCAAAACCAGGCGCGAAAACTTAATGAAAGTTAGCAACGAAATTCGTTAACGCAAATTAATACTTCAAGTCAGGCTTCATCGGCATCGCGGGCCAATCCGCGAAAATCCATGGCGCGGGCAAGAAGACAGATACGGCTGCCGGACGCGTCACCGCTCTCAACGTCGAAAACCGATGCGAATTGCAAGAAGCTCAGGAGCCGGCGCGCGCGCGCGGAGAGGCCTTGTCCGAAGGCGTGGGCTTGTCGGCTTCGTCATCGTCGGCGAGAGCTACGATGCGGGCCGCCAGCCCCGCCGGCGCCCGCACCTTCGGTCCGGACGTCAATGCTTTGCGTAGCTTGACCGCGGCGTCGAGAATGGAACGCGCGCGGTCGGAATGCTCCAACAGAGCTTCCGCGTCAGCGCGAAGAGCCGCCGGCCAAAGCGCCAAGTCCTCGCCATGACGGTCGACGAGGTCCTGAAACTGCGCTTCGTCCATCGGTGCAACCAGTTCATTCGTAACAGATTGCCGCTGAGTATCTACTGGCGTCCAACCGCGATCAATAGAGAAACAGTCGACACGCAGCGTTACATCCCGCAACCTCCACACGCCCGATGGGTTGTGCACAGTTGCCTATGGGGCGGCGAGGCAGCCCGTGTCGCGAACGAAGGGCCGAGGCTCGATGCCATTCACGCAAGAGCACGAATCTGCTTGGCCCAGGGGGGAATCAATCGCGCGTCAGATGGACAACGCCCAACGTCAGCGGCCGGTCAGACCGATGAACATCGACGGATCCAATCGATCCTCCGGCACCAGGCGCGGCCCCGGCTCGATCGTGCTCCGTGGCTGCGGGGCATCCGCCCCGTCCTGGCGAACGAAAGCCGCCATGCCGGCTATGCCGGCCCAGGCGTCTCGCAGCTCGACAAGGCTGTCGTGAAGTTTGCGATAGCGCCGCACGACATCGGGTTTGCCGTAGGAAAGGTGAAGGGCGATGATGTATCCCTTGTAGACGCGATGCAGCCGTTCGGCCACGGCCCCGCCCTTCGCAAAATCGAGAGCATGGTCCAGACCGCGCAAAATGGTGGCCGCCCGCATGACCTTGATGAAGCACTCCTCGAACTGCGACGCCTCGCGCGCCCGAATGGCCTGGGAAATCGCCAGTAACGTGGCATCGTAGAGCTTGACGACGGCGACGGTCGGATGAACGGACGCGGCAGCTTGCCGATAGGCGGCCGCAGCTTGGCCCATGCGAGAATTCATATCCTGGAACTCCTGATATCCACGATCAACTGCTACTCTTGGCGTCGAGCAGGGCTTGGAGGTAAGCGAGTGTTGATTGAGCCGTGCTGATTGAGGCCTGCAGGCGGGCATAACGAGTGATCAGATTGTCCCGATAGGTCTCGGCCCGCGATGTGATGGTGTCGATCTGATCCTGATACTCGTCATTCTTCTCGGTGAGATTGGTGACGATCGTCGTTAGCGTGCCGTCATCCGAGTTGATGGCGCTATCAGCGAGGTTATAGATTTGCTCGGCGATACCGGAGGCCTGACTGATGGTCACCGTTTGCGATGTCGTGCCGGTAAACACCAGCGTGTAACCCTCGTAGGCCGTACCTTCGACGCCCTTGATGCGACTGCCGGACACCGTGAACAGCCCGGTCTCGCCATTGACGGTTACCGACGAGAGCGCGCCGCTTTCATCCACCGTGATCTCAAGCTGGAACGTCGAAGGCGCGCTTGTGCCCCGATAAAGTACGCCGACATCGCTCGAAGAGCTCTCGAAGGTGTAGCCGAACAACTGCCGAACAAGGTCCGGGTCTTCAAGCAGGACATCGTCCAGCGTGTCCTCGTCATATTCGAGGTAGTTGTTCTCGTCGAAGCTGAGACCGATCGCCGAGATCGATGCTTCATCGAGCGAAAAGTTCAGAGCCGAGGCGACCTGTTGGTTGATGCTGCGAATGCTCGCATCGCCAAACAGGACGGAGTCGGCCGAGGCGCCGCCGCCCGTCGCCAACTGCTGCTGCGAGATGGCCCATTCCCGATAGGCATTGTAGGCATCGACGAACTCAAGGACCGCGCTCTTGATATCGGAGAGATTCTGGCCGATCTCGACGGTGATGGACTGATTGTCCGTCGTCGTCGAGTAAAGATAGAACGTCACGCCGTCGATGACGTCGTCGATATCGTTGGTCGACCGCGTGATTGGAACCCCATCGACGGTGAAGATGGCATTCTGGGCGGCTTGCAACTCGTCTGCGAAAGCGCCGTCCTCGTCGATCACGCCCAGGCTCTGCAAGACGCCATCCGGATCTTCAAAACCGATGGTCTGCCCGGTTTCGGAACTCGTGAGGATGAGTTCGTAGGAGGAGTCGGAAACCTTGAGCACGGTGGCCTTGACGCCGCTGGTCCCGCTTTGCTTGTTGATGGCGGCCGCGATCTCCGAAAGCGACATGTCCTCCGTGACGTCGATGGTCACCTCGGTGCCGCCTTCGATGCCAAGCGAGATGCTGCCCGACAGCGACAGGTCGCTGCTGGAGGAAGCGTAGCTGCTGCTCGCGACCTTGTGGGCCGTCGCCAACTGCTGGACGGTTATCGAGTAGCTGCCGGTCTCCGCGCCGGCCTCGGCGGAGACGGACAGGGTGGAGTCGGTATCGACGTTCCCGACCGATGTGAGATAGGCGGTTCGTTCGCTAAAGACGTCGTCGCCACTTCCCGAAGAGTCGGTCGCAACGCGCAGAGCCGACGCCGTATCCTGCAACGTCGAGAGAAGAGTGGCTGCGTCCTCGTAGGCAGCGATCTTGGTCTCGTTGTTGGTAATCTTGGTCTCGTAGGTATCGGCCTTGGCCAGCTTCGCCTCATAAAGCTCCTCGACAAGACCGTCCCAGTCGATCGACGAAGTGTCGGTGGAGGCATAGTTGGTCGAGGTCGAGCCGCTGCTCGACGTGGACGTACTGGTCGTCGTCGTCGTCGATGCGGTCGAACTGGTCGTGGCGCTGGTGACCGAAGACATGAGACCTCCTCCATCGCCCCGAACCGGGGAAACATAGTTGAAGGAAGGCGCGTCAACCGCGCCTTCCGCTCTTTAGCCCTCCGCAAATTTACTGCAGCAGCTTCAAGAGGTTCTGCGTCATGTCGTTCGCCGACGACGCAGCGGCGACGGCTGCCTGCACCTTGACTTCGGCGGAAGCGAGCTTTGCTTCCTCGGAAGCGACGTCGACATCGGTGATCGCCGAGTTGGCGGCCGACAGGTTTTCGATGGAAGTCGCAATCGACTCCGAAGAGAACTCGAAGCGGCTTTCCTGAGCGCCGATGCTGGCGCGGGCGGCCGACACCTTGTCGATGGCGGCATCGATGGCTTCAAGGGCGGTGGTGGCATTGTCCTGCGTGGTGACGTCGATATTGGACGTACCGGACCCCTTCGTCGAAATCGTCGACTGCGACGAGTCGGACGTAAAGCCGAGCGCCTTCAGGACACCGTCAGCGTCGCCGGCGACCGTGCCGTCAGCGTCCGCGTCGAAGGTCGTGCCGGTGGTGGCGGTCGTATCGACGCCTATGGACAGGGCGCTGGAGGAGCCCGTAGCCTCGGAGGAGTTGGAAACGGTGAGCGTACCGTTGCTGTAGGAAATCGCCACGTTGGCCGCGTCCAGCGCCGTCGTGGTGGTCGTATCAGTGGTCAGGAAGTCGCCAATCTCCTCACCGGTCAGCACACCATCGCCATCGGTGTCCGCCGAAGCGCCGAGCGTGACATTGACCGTCGTGGCGGCGCCGGCATCGTCGGTCGAACCGATGGTCAGCACGATCTGGGTTGCGCTTGCGCCCTGCCCGATACCGATGGAGACACCGGAAAGTTCGGCGGTGATGTCGTTGGCTGCCGAGGTGGAGAGATCGAGGGCGGAAGATGTCAGCTCGTCGATGGAAACCTTGATGGTGTCATCGGCGGACGAACCGACGACGATCTCGGTGCCGCCGGCCGTGGTGTCAAAGTCGGAGGTGCCGTCGAGCAAGCTCTCGCCGTTGAACCGGGTTCCGGTTGCGATGGTGTCGATCTGCTCGATCAGTTCCTGGAACTCGGCGTCGATGTAGGTCCGCTCGCTATCGGTGACGGTACCGGAAGCCGACTGGGTGGCCAGCGTCTTCATGCGCTCGAGAATATCGGAAATGTTGGAAGCGCCGCCGTCGGCGGTCTGCAGCACTGAGACGGCCTGCGTGGCATTGGTCGCAGCCTGGTTCAGCGTGGCGATGTCGGACGAGATGCGGGTGGAGATGGCAAGGCCGGCAGCATCGTCGGCAGCTTGCGTGATGCGCGAACCGGATGCCAACTTGGACAGCGACGCAGCCTGATCGGCGGCATTGATGTTGAGGTAGCGGACGGCGGAGTTGGCGGCGGTGTTCGTGGAAATGACGGGCATGGCGCTCTGTTCCTCATCGATGGATGACGCTCCTCCCAGGAGGGGGGCGTCGGCGCGAGGCGTCATCGCCCCTCGCTTCGTGTCTTCAACGGATGAGCAGGAACCAACCCGGCGCTTTTTGTTCGCCGGACGCTGATTTTATGGTTAGTTCTGAGTAAACGACTGACGGATATCGTCTTCTGCCCGCGCCAGATGCTTGCGAAGCTGCTGCCGCCCACGCTTGAGAAGCGACTCCACGGCCATCACCGTCGTATCCATCACCTCGGCGATCTCGGCATTCGACATGGCCTCGTGATAGCTGAGAATGACGGCGACCCGCTGCTGGTCCGGCAGGCGGGAGAGCGCCGTCTCCAGCAGGCTGGTCATGGAAGCGCGATGGAGCCGCGTCAGCGCATCCTCGGTATCGTCGGCCATTTCGGGCGCGGTCTCGATATCGTCCATGGCCGGTTTGCGCCTGAGGTCGATGCAGCGGTTGGTAATCACCCGATAAAGCCAGGTGGAAAACTTCGCCCGACCGATCTCCATCCGCTTCCTGTGCGTCCAGAGCTTGAGGAAGCTGTCCTGAACCACGTCCTCGGCATCGTCGGAGTTCCTGAGGATACGCAAGGCCAGAGCGAAACCACGATCGGCATGGCGCTCCACCAGGAGAGCGAACGCGTCGCTATCGTCAGCCGCGATCCGCTCCAGCAGGAGATCGTCCTCGCTACGCACCGACGATGTCACCGGATCGCTTTTCGCCATACCCCGAGACACCATCGGCAACGGAGCCGTAGCGCCAAACGAACTTGCTGCAGCCATCATCGCACACCCCTACACATCATTCGGCTGAAACGCCCCTCTTGAACTTTGTACGAAGCAACAGAGAAATTCAGGCGCACAAAAACGAGAATTCGTGGAGATTTATAAGTATAGGCAATTGCTTCCCGGTAAATACGGCAAGTTCTTCCTCAAGGAAAAAACTGCCGGGTAGCTATTGCCCACCTTCAACATCAACGAACCCGAGTTTTCCGCCCTTTCCCTGCAAGATCGTTTTCAAAATGCAACTGAGGTCGACATCAACACTGTCTTCGACGGGAGACGCTGCAAGCGCTATGCTATTTTTCTGGTTTTTATCAATTTTTACAATGCGTTACATGCCGTTGCAGTCAGCAACGAACACCGGCAGATCTTGCCCATGGTGAAGTACGTGCGAATGCCGCCTTGAGAAAGAGGCGGAGAAATCGCGCGAGCGCGACGGACACTCTGGAAACAAGCTCGGAATTTTTCACCGGGCCAGCCGGCAAAAACTTACCGGAGCCTCATGGACCAGACCGGCGTCCGGTTTCAGTTGCGCGGGAGCCTTCTCGCGGCGACCCAAGATCTCATTTTGGTCGGCGAATGCCCTAGGCTCGGAATGACTGCAAGATAAAGGCAAGGCCCGGCTCATCGACGACAATGGCGGCGTCCTCGCGGCTCATCCATTTCCGCTGTCGTTCCTGGCGTTCAGGCCAGTCGGTGAGGTTCTCCGTCACCTCAAGGCTATAGACGTCCACATCGACCAGCGTGAAACAGTCCTCGAGACGCTTCCAGTATCGATAGCGACCGATCGGCGTCTTGGAGGGAGTGCCGATCACACCGGCTTCTTCCATCGCCTCGATCGCCGCCGCCTTGCGGTCGCTCTTGCCCTTCATGCGCCATCCCTTGGGGATCAGGGGGCGATGCGTCTCGCGCGAGGAAACGAGCAGCACGGACACGTCGCCATCAGCCGTCCGCCGGAACGGAAGGGCCGCGACCTGATGCTGAACTTTCTCCTTGGCGATTGCCTTACCCATGATATCCCAACAGCGAATGCAGGCGAGTCGTCACCGACTCAATCCCAATTAACTAGATTATCGTCGAAAAGTTTCCAGTCAGTAGAGAAACGAGAATACCAGGGAAGCCCCCCATGCGCTTTTCGTATGGGGTGGGGCATATTCGTCATCTCACAGGCCGGTCATCGACGCGCCGCAATTACCCTTACACTGTCCTTTTCGTCAAACTCAATTGCAGAGAGCAACGACAACCATGTCATTTACAACTATCGACGCTCGCAGCGCTCTTGTTGTCATCGATCTACAGAAAGGCATTGTCGCTCTACCACCGCAAGATCTGGCGCGCCAGGCAATCGGCAATGCCGTCCACTTGGTCGAGACATTTCGTGCTCTTGGACGGCCGGTTGTTCTGGTCAACGTTCTCGGTGGCGCTCCGGGCCGGACCGACAGGAAGCCGAATGGCGATCGGCCGTCCGATTGGGCCGAACTCCTCCCCGAACTCGGCCAAGCGCCGAACGACATCCGCATCAGCAAGAGGACCTGGGGCGCCTTCACGGGTACCAGCCTCGACGACCGTCTACGCGAGCTCGGGGTAACCGATGTCGTCGTTTGCGGCATTGCCACAAGCCGGGGCGTTGAGTCGACAGCTCGCTTCGCCCATGAGCTCGGATACAATGTCGCGCTGCCCGTCGACGCCATGGCCGACGCCAATCCTGAGGCGCATCGGCGCAGTGTCGAACTCACCTTTCCGTGGATCGCGGAAACCGGCACAACCGACGAACTGATCGCCCTTCTGAGATAAGGTCAGGCGAAAAAGCGCCGGGCCAGCGCATGAAGGAAGACGGGACCGCGTTCGAGAAGCATGTCGTTGAAGTCGTACCGGCTGTTGTGCAGCCCCGCGCTATCGCCGTTTCCGATGAACAGATAGGCGCCTTTCACCTTCTCCAGCATGAAGGCGAAATCCTCGCTGCCCATCATCGGCCGATCGAGCGGCTCGAAGGCGTCCTCTCCAAAAACATCTCGGATGACCGAAGTGGCGAGATCGATCGCAGCGGCGTCATTCATGGTAACCGGGTACCCGACCTGCCAGTCGATACTCACCTCGGCACCAAAGCTCTCGGCCTGAAGACGAGCAATCTCCTCGAACCGCCGGCAAAGCCGGGATCGCACAACCGGATCCGTGGCGCGCAAACTGATCTCCAGCACCGCCTCGTCGGGGATCACGTTGCAAGCCGAACCGGCATGGAAAGCACCGACGGTGATGACGCCGGCTTCCTGCGGAGGCACGTTGCGCGACACCGCCGTTTGCAGCGCCATGACGATGCTTGCAGCCGTCACGATCGGATCGACAGTGTCTTCCGGGCGGGCGCCATGCCCACCGGTTCCGCGCACCGTCAGCGTCGCCGCGTCGATCGCCGCCATCATGGCGCCAGGACGAGCCGAGAACCGACCTGCGGCAAGGCCCGGATAATTGTGAAGCGCAAACACGGCGTCACAGGGGAAGCGTTCGAACAGCCCCTCCTCCATCATGCGCGCAGCGCCACCGGCGGTCTCTTCGGCCGGCTGGAAGATGAAATGCGCCTTTCCCCGAAAGTCGTCGTCATGAAGCAGGCGGAAGGCGGCGCCGATCAACATCGTCGTATGGCCGTCGTGACCACAGGCATGCATCATGCCCGGCATACGGCTCGCGTAGGCCGCTCCCGTCTCCTCGACGATTGGCAGGCCGTCCATGTCGGCCCTGAGGCCGATCGCCCTATCGCCGCCCCGGTCGAGCGTCGCCACGAACCCCGTGGCGGCAAACCCCCGCGTCACGGTCAGCCCCCAGCCCTCCAGCAGGTCGGCGACGAGAGCCGAGGTCTGTCTCTCCTCGTATCCGGTCTCCGGCATCTGGTGCAGACGGCGGCGAATATCGACGAGCTCCGGCAAAAAAGCCTGGAAAACGGATTCGTCCATGATGCTAACCCTGCTGCGGCCGCGCCGGCTGGCGATAGAGCGTCATCCGGCGTTCGACCTCGGCCATGACGCGCGTCAGCACCACGACCACGGCGAAGTACAGAAGACCGGCGGCGATCAGCGGCTCGAAGATCAGGAGCGACTGGCGCTGCAGCATGCGCGCCGTACCCATCATCTCCATGATGGTGATGGTCGAAGCGAGCGACGTCGACTTCAGGAGAATGATGACGTCGGAGGTCAGCACAGGTAGGCAGAGCCGCAGGGCCTGCGGCAGCGTGATGCGCCTCAGAATCGTGAAGGGGCGCATGCCAACGGCAACCGCCGCTTCGATCTGTCCCTTGGGCACGGCGAGGATGGCGCCCCGGATCACTTCGGCATTGTAGGCGGCCTGATTGAGCGACAGCGCGAACACGGCGTACCAGAGACCGTCGCGCAGATAGGGCCACAGGAAGGAATGGCGGATGAAGGTGCCCGGCAGCACCTGCCCCAGCCCGTAATAGATCAGATAGAGCTGAACCAGAAGTGGCGTGCCGCGAAAGGCGAAGGTGAACGCCTTGGCCGGCCAGGCGGACGTACGCCTGCCGTAGACCATGGCCACCGCGATGAGCGTGCCCATCAGCAGCCCGAAGACGACGCCGGTCACCGTCAGGAACAGCGTGAGCGGCATGGCTCCAATGAGCGGCGGCAGAAACGAAACGACGTGAGCAAGGGCGTCCATCAGCGGTACCCTCGCGAGAAACGCCGCTCGATACGGGAGATCGCCCAGACGGACACCGCCGTGATCATGAGGAACAGCACGGCGGTGATTCCGTAGAAGAAGATATACTGCCGCGTGCCGGCCGCCGCCCGATACCCCACGTAGAGAAGGTCGTTGAAGGCGCCGAGGACCGAGATGATGGCGCTCTCCTTGGTCATCTCCAGCCACAGGTTACCCATGCCGGGAATGGCGTGACGGATCATCTGCGGCGCAACGATGCGGACGAGAATGAGCCCGCGATGCATGCCGAGCGCCAGCCCCGCCTCGATCTGTCCCACGGGAACGGCGAGATAGGCGGCGCGCAGCACCTCGGCCATGAAGGCGCCGGACACGAAGGCCAGCGCGACCACCGCCGCCCAGAACGGACTGACCTGGAAGTTGTCGCCAGCCAGGCCGAAGCCTTTTACCAGCCGCTCGATGCCCGACGCGATGGAGAAGTAGAGCAGCAGGATGACGAGGAGTTCCGGCAGTGCCCGCACCACCGTGGTGTAGACGCCGGCAATAAAGCGAACGGCGCGCCAGGACGATTGTTTGCCGACGGCGCAGACCGCGCCGAACACCAGGGCGATCAGGTAGGCCGATATCGACACCTTGAGCGTAGTGACGATGCCCCAGAAGAGATCGTCGCTCCAGCCCGTGTCGCCCCAGCTGAGCAGTGAAAGAGTTCCGTCCATCGCGCCATCCGGAAAGAAAAACCACCGCCGGCCTCTATGGGAGCCGGCGGCAGCTGAGGTCGGAGCTTATTTCGCGCCGTCGACCCAATGGGCAATGCTCTTGTCGAGCGTGCCATCGGCCTTGATCGAAGCGAGCGCGTCATCGACCTTCTTCAGAGTGGCCGCATCGCCCTTCTTGACCACATAACCGACGCCCTCACCGAGCGTCTTGTTGTCGGGCGCGGCAGCCTTGATGTCGAACTCAGCGCCCTGCGGCGTGGCCAGGAAGGTGTGGAGATAAAGGTCCGGAGACAGAACGAAATCGATGCGGCCAGCGGCCAGATCGGCCATCGAGTTATCGGCGGTATCGTAGGCCTTCACTTCAACTTCAGGATAGTACTTGAGCACATACTGGTGCTGCACGGTCGAAGCCTGCACGCCCAGGATCTTGCCCTCGAAGGCCTTGGGGTCGAGGATCTTGCTGCCATCGGGGGCGTCGACCGTCCCGATGGTGACCTCTTCCGACTTCGGACCGACCAGCGAGGTGCCCTCGGTGTAGTAGGAGGCGCTGAAATCAACCGTCTCGCGACGTTCGTCGGTGATCGAGAAGGCGCCGACGGCCACGTCGAGCTTGTTCTCCTTGAGGGCCGGCAGCAGGCCGTCGAAGGCCATGGCGGAGATCTCGCACTTCACCTTCATGCGCTCGCAGAGGGCATGGGTGATATCGGCCTCGATGCCTTCCCACTCGCCGGCGGCGTTGACCTGACCGAACGGCAGATAGGGCTCCGGCGTCATGCCGATCCTGATCACATCCTCGGCGAAAGCCGGCAGAGCCACGGACGAGACGACGGCAAGCGCCAGCGCCGTTTTCACAACGATATTGGACATTGGAGACGTTCCCCTTTTCTTCGACACAAATGCTTGGGCTATGCCCCCGCCTTAGCCCCGCCGCCAGCGCAGCGACATGCACGAGAGACCGGCATCGATCTTGCCGATCTCCGTGGTCTTGAGCGGAACCACCTTATAGCCATTGGCGGCCAGAAGCTCGATGGTGCGCGGATAGTCGGACCCGACGAACACGACGTCATTGACGCGCAGCGCGTTGGCGGCCGCCTCCTCGCCTTCGGGGACCAGAAGCGTCTTGAACCCTTTGAACACGCCCGAGCGCTCGAGACGCGCGGTGGTCAGCACCGTCTCCTCGTCAAGGAGCGAGCAATCGGTCTTGAAATGCAGAACGTCCTTGGGCGTCTCGACGATCTCGCCCTTGCGACCGAGCTGGGCCAAGCATTCGATCAGCGCCTCGGCGCCTTCACGGTTCGTGCGGGCGGACAGGCCGATCATGACGCTTTTCTGCGTCGTCAGCACGTCGCCACCATCGGCAAAGCCGCGCGGCAAATCGAGTACGGTCGAAAACATCCGCTTCAACACCGGCGCGATTTCGGCCGTCTCTCCGGCACGGGTCGGAGCGCCAGGCCTCAGCAGGATGGCGCCCTCCGGGAACACCAGCGCGGGATCTTCGACAAAGATCGAGTCGGGGAAGGCTTCGAGCGGCGGCAGCACAGTCACTTCGACACCGGCCTGACTCACCGCGTGAATGTAGGCCGCATGCTCGGCGAGAACGCCTGCATAGGTGGGATTGCCGCGATCATCGGCGCGGAGGCCGTTCACCACAGAAGAGGACGGCGTGCGGACGATGAAGGAATCGAAACGATAGACGGGAAGAGTGCTGGCCATTCTGACACCTTGATGGAAAGCGCTGTCATAGACGAACCATCCGTCAAGGTGCAACAACCGTAAGGGGCATTGTCCTTCGTGAGAAGACGGATACCGGCCGAACCTGCGTCCGGCCGGCCACGGAACTGACGGAGACGACGGTAAAGCCGTCCCCGATGCCTTACTTCAGCGAGTAGAGGTTGATCTTGAAATACTTGTCGTTGATCGTCTTGTAGGTGCCATCGGCAACCACTTCGTCGATGGCCTTGTTGATAGCCTCCTTGAGGGCGCCATCCTCCTTGCGGACGGCGATGCCGACGCCTTCACCGACGAAGGCGGGATCGGTAATCGGCTCTCCGGCCAGCTTGCAGCAGGCGCCGGCGTCCTTGCCGACCCAGTCGAACATCGGCAGGAAGTCACCGACCTGCAGGTCGAGGCGGCCGGCCGCGAGGTCGAGGTTGGCCTCGTCCTGCGTCGGATAGGTCTTCAGCGTGGCGCTCGGATAGGTCTTCTCGATATACTCGGCCTGCGTGGTGCCGGCCTGCGCTCCAATGATCTTGCCCGACAGCGCCGCGTCGGAGAAGTCGGTGATGTCGCTGTCCTTGGGAACGACATGGGTCATCGCCGCCTTGTAATAAGGCTTGGTGAAGTCGACGACCTTCTTGCGCTCCTCGGTGATGAACATCGAGGCGATGATCATGTCGTATTTCTTGGCAAGCAGCGCCGGGATGATTCCATCCCAATCCTGCGCCACCACCTCGCACTTGACCTTCATCTTCTCGCAGAGCGCGAGACCGATCTCGACGTCGAATCCCTTGATGGAGCCGTCGGTGTCCACATAGTTGAAGGGCGGATAGGCGCCCTCGGTACCGATCTTCAGCGTCTCCTGGGCGTGTACGGCAAGCGCCGAGGCAGCGAGCAGCGCAGCGGTGGCAAGCCCGCGAATGAAGCGATTGGTCATTGTCGTTCCCCTGGTATGCGTGGGCCGGTTTTTCTCTTTGCCCATGACGCTGAAAGATTAGCTGCAAACCGCAGGGAATGACAATTCTCTGTCAGAAAATTTGTTGCCTCGTCGCACCATCATTCTCCCTGTCGCTTCAGGATTGCTGAAAAACTGGGATCGAAAGCACGACGAATGGGGTCGGCGGCGGCACCGATCGCGACCGCCCAGGGGTCGGTCATGCCCAGACGCAGCCGGGGGACGGAACGCCCTGCCACCGGCACCAGGGACGGACGCAGCGGTTCGATCGCGGCAATCAGCCGATGCATCAACGAGCCGGGAACACCGCTCGACAGGATCACCGTCTGCGGGTCGAACAGGGTTTCGGCCATGTGGACGGCAAGCCTCAGGTCGTGCCCTGCCCGTTCGATCCACTCGCCAACGCGTCGATCCCCCGAAAGAACAAGCTCTTCCAGCTTGTCGAACTGCTTCGGATCGGCCGGGTCGATACCGACCAGCGCGTAGAGCGACGCGATGGACGCGCTGTGCTCGAGCGGAACGAGGTTCTCCGGCTTGCCGAACAGCACCATGCCAATCTCGCCGGCGTTGCCGTTGGCGCCACTATAGAGGCCACCGCCCAGAATCAGCCCGGCACCGATGCCGTAGCCGACGTAAATGCAGACAACGTGGTCCAGTCCGTGCGCGGCGCCGATCATGCGCTCGGCGGTGGCACAGGCCGCCGCATCGTTCTGCAGGCTGACGGCGAGGCCTGTGCCGGCTGCCAGTCGATCCGCCAATGGAAAGCTCTGCCAGGCCTGCATGAGCCATAGGCTGTCGTCGGCGATCTCGACGCCAAACGGGCCGGGCATGGCAACGCCGATGCCGGCGATGCGCGCCTCGGCCTCCGGTCGCCCGGCAGAAAACGTGCCCCTCACCTCGGCGAGCAGATCGAGCAGGACCTCAACGCCCTCCTCCGGCGCCCGCGGCGGCACCTTGGCGGTGGCGCGAGCCAGAATATTGCCGACAAGATCCACAACGACGGCTCGACTGACGTGGCGGTCGATCTGAAGGCCGATGGAATAGGCTCCGTCGGCCACGAGCCGATAAGGTGTCGACGGTTGCCCTCGCCCCTTGCGCACCAGTTCCTCGGAAGCAACGAGGCCTTCGCCCTCCAGCGTTTCAACGAGATTGGATACGGCCTGTTTGGTCAGGCCCGTGGCACGAGCAAGGTCGGCGCGTGACAAGGCGCCGTTCACCCGGAGCGCGTCGATGATGACGCGCCGGTTGTGAGCGCTGGTCCCTTCGATATTGGCGCCGCTTTTGGCGCGGATCGGCCGCTGTTCGTTCATGCCCAAATCCATCTTGACAGCAGTTGATATTTCGCCCACGAATAAGTCAAGCAATTTGACTTAATAAGGAACCGCAGAGTTCCGGGGAACGCTAGTCCGCTCGAAAGGCGTGACGACGCTCCAAGCCAGAGGCCTTCGGGCCACCAGACGACCGATCGTGGCGGCCCTGTGCTGCCCCGATCCCTTCCGCGTAGTCACCGACCAAAGGGAGCCCACAATGAACAGGTTTTTCGGCAGGACACTCCTCTCCGCGACGCTTTTGACGGCGCCGCTTTCCCTTCCGGCTTTCGCCGAGACCCAGATCAACGCGCTCTTCATGGCCCAGGCCGCCTATAGCGAGGCCGATGTCCGCGCCATGACCGAGGCCTTCACCAAGGCCAACCCCGACATCAAGGTCAATCTCGAGTTCGTGCCCTATGAAGGCCTGCACGACAAGACCGTGCTGGCCCAGGGCGCCGGCAACGCGTACGACGTCGTTCTGTTCGACGTGATCTGGCCGGCCGAGTTCGCCGCCAACAACGTCCTCGTCGACGTTACCTCCAAGATCACCGACGAGATGAAGGCCGGCGTGCTGCCGGGCGCCTGGACCACCGTCAAGTATGACGGCAAGTTCTACGGCATGCCCTGGATTCTCGATACCAAGTATCTCTTCTACAACAAGGAAATCCTCGAGAAGGCCGGCATCGCCAACCCGCCCAAGACCTGGGAAGAACTGGCCGCCGATGCCAAGATCATCAAGGACAAGGGCATTCTCGCTTCGCCGATCGCCTGGAGCTGGGCACAGGCGGAAGCCGCCATCTGCGACTACACCACGCTGGTCAGCGCCTTCGGTGGCGACTTCCTGAAGGATGGCAAGCCTGCCTTCCAGTCGGGTGGTGGCCTCGACGCCCTGAAGTACATGGTTGACAGCTACACCTCCGGGATCACCAACCCGAACTCCAAGGAGTTCTTGGAGGAAGACGTCCGCAAGGTGTTCGAGAACGGCGACGCCGCCTTCGCCCTGAACTGGACCTACATGTACAACATGGCCAACGACCCGAAGGACTCGAAGGTCGCCGGCAAGGCCGGCGTCGTGCCGGCGCCGGGCGTTGCCGGCAAAAGCGAGGCATCGGCCGTCAACGGTTCGATGGGCCTTGGCGTCACCACGGTCAGCAAGCATCAGGACGAAGCGTGGAAGTACGTCGTCTTCATGACTTCGCAGGCGACGCAGAATGCCTATGCCAAGCTCAGCTTGCCGATCTGGGCCTCCTCCTACGAGGATCCGGCCGTCACCGAGGGCCAGGAAGAGCTGATCGCCGCCGCCAAGACCGGCCTCGCGGTCATGTATCCGCGCCCGACCACGCCGAAGTATCAGGAGATCTCCGTCGCCCTTCAGCAGGCGATCCAGGAAGCCCTGCTCGGCCAGTCGAGCCCCGAGGATGCGCTGAAGACCGCCGCCGAGAACAGCGGCCTCTGAGCGTATGATCACACCGGGCGCCCTTGGCGCCCGGTCCCCCGCCTTTCAGTTATCCGACGAGGACACCGCATGTCCGGCACCTGGATCACAACCCGGGCGTGGCTACTCATGCTGCCGCTCCTCATCGTCATGGTGGCCGTCATCGGCTGGCCCCTGGCCGACACCGTGCATCTCTCCTTCACCGACGCCAAGCTGGTGGGGACCTCCGGCAGCTATGTCGGCTTCGACAATTACGTCCGGCTCCTGTCCGGCAACGCCTTCGGCAGGACCCTCTTCACGACCACGTTCTTTGCGGTGGTTGTCGTGACGACGGAAATGCTGCTCGGTGTGCTCGCAGCGCTCCTGCTCAATCAGCAGTTCCATGGCCGCACGTTGCTGCGAGCCTTGCTGATCCTTCCCTGGGCGCTGCCCACCGTCGTCAACGCCACCCTTTGGCGGCTGATCTACAATCCCGAATACGGCGCTCTGAACGCGGCGTTGACCCAGCTCGGCATCCTCTCGGACTATCGTTCCTGGCTCGGCGAGCCCGGCACCGCCCTGACGGCACTGATCGTTGCCGACTGCTGGAAGAATTTTCCGCTGGTGGCCCTGATCGCACTGGCCGCCTTGCAGGCCGTTCCGCGCGACGTCGTGGCCGCCTCCTTCGTCGACGGCGCCAACGCCTTTTCACGATTCCGCTTCGTCACGCTCCCCTATCTCGCCGGACCGTTGTTGGTGGCTCTGGTGCTGCGTACCATCGAGGCCTTCAAGGTGTTCGACATCATCTGGGTCATGACGCGCGGCGGCCCCGCCAACTCGACGCGAACCATGTCGATCCTCGTCTACCAGGAGGCCTTTTCCTTCCAACGAGCGGGCTCGGGCGCCTCGCTCGCCCTGATCGTCACACTGATCATCACGGTGCTCGCCGTCGCCTACGGCACCATCGTGAAGAAGGTCGCAGGGAGTGCCGCCTGATGGAACGCCAGAGCCCACTCTTTCGCCTCTTCCTGCACGTTGCCGCCCTGCTGCTCGCGGCGATCATCCTGGCGCCGCTTCTCTGGCTGTTCGTGATGAGCATTTCTCCGGCCGCCGATCTGGCCGCCAAGCCGCTCAAGTGGTGGCCGGAGACCATGGACTTCTCACGCTACGCCACCCTCCTCTCCACCGTGGAGAACAGCGCGGGCGCCGCCTTCATGGCCAGCCTCCGCAACTCGCTGATGGTCGCCAGCATGGCCACCGTGGCGGCGGTATCGCTCGCCGTGCCGGCCGGCTGGGCCGTGTCGCGTACGCCGTCCGTAGGGTGGTCGCTATCGCTGGTCATCGCGACCTACATGTTGCCCCCGGTGGCGCTGGCCGTGCCGCTCTACATGGCGCTTGCCAACTTTGGCCTGCTCAACAGCGTGTTTGGCCTGGCCCTCGTCTATCTCACCATTCTCGCCCCCTTCACTACCTGGCTGATGAAGTCCGGGTTCGACGGCATCCCGCGCGAGATCGAGCAGGCGGCGGTGATCGACGGCGCCAGCCTGTGGCAGACTCTGAGGATCATCACCCTGCCCCTGGCCCTGCCGGTGGTCGCCACCTCGGCCCTGTTCGCCTTCCTGCTGGGTTGGGACGAGTTCTTCTATGCCCTGCTGTTCACCTCGGACCAGCGGGCCAAGACGCTCACTGTCGCCATTGCCGACCTGGCCGGCGGCCGCGTCTCTGATTACGGCCTGATCGCCACGGCCGGCGTGCTCGCCGCGTTGCCACCGATGCTGGTCGGCATCGTCATGCAGCGGGCGCTGATCTCCGGCCTCACCTCGGGCGGCGTCAAGGGCTGAACCCAAAGGACAATGAAAATGACCGCTCCCCGCCCCGAAAGCCTCATCGCCATCGATCGCGAAATGGCCCGGCAGCACGCCGATGCCCTCGCCTCTTTCGAACAAAACCGAGAGGTCGCCGCTCGCGCGGCCGCCTCGCTCAAGAAGACGGGGCGTCTTCTGATGCTCGGCATGGGCGGTTCGCACGCGGTTGCCCGCGCCGTCGAGCCCTACTATCGCGCCCTCGGCATCGACGCCGTTTCTCTTCCTGTCTCCGAACAGCTCGCCGCGCCTCTGCCGATCGCCGGCCGCACCGTCTTCGTCACCTCGCAGTCCGGCGAGAGCGTCGAGGTGGTTCGCTGGTTCAAGGAGACCGGCGGCACGGCTGATACCTTTGCCCTGACGCTCGAAGGAAGCTCCTTCCTCGGCAAGGCTGCCCCGGCGCTCGTCGCCGCCGGTGGCTCGGAGTTGGCCTTCGCCGCCACACGCAGCCTGACTCTGACCTTCGCTCTGCACCTTGCCATTCTCTCGGCGCTCGGCGCCGATCCCCAGCCGGCGCTTGCCGTGCTGAGCGCGCCGGAGATGCCCGACGTATCCGCTGCGCTTGCCGCCCTGAAGACCGTCCGCAACGTCGTCACCTCCGGCCGCAGCCTGCAAGGCGTCGCCGAGGCGATCGCCTTGGGTTTCACGGAGCTGTCCCGCCGGCCCTGTTTCTCGCATGAGGGCGGCCAGCTTCGTCACGGACCGATGGAGATGCTGTCGCCCGAGATTGGCGCCGTGCTGTTCCGCGCCAAGGATCCAACCGCGCCGCTTATTGCCGGCATGGCGGGTGAAATCCTCGCCGCCGGAGCTCCGGTGGTGATCTTCGACGCGTCCGGCGAAGCGCCGGTGCCCGGCGCGGTCACCGTTGCCGTCAAGCCGGCCGCTGGCATGGCCGCCGTTTTCGCACTTCTGCCGGCGGCCCAGACGCTGATGGTCGCCTTCGCCGCCGAGCGCGTCGAGAATGCCGGCACCCCCGTCCGCTCGAACAAGATCACCCGGAGCGAATAAGTGAAGCCGATCGCCGTCATCGGAAACGTCAACGTCGACCTGATTCTCGGTCCGGCCGCGCCCTGGCCGCAACCGGGCACGGAGATCATCGTCGACCACGACGAGTTGCGCGTCGGTGGCTGCGCCGGCAACTCGGCGCTGGCGCTGAAGGCGCTCGGTGTTCCTTTCGCCCTGGCCGCCAGCATTGGCAGCGATCGCTTCGGCGCATGGCTGGCCGAAGAGTTCGGTGATCAGTCCAGGCGCTGGCGCGTGCATGAAGAGAACACCACCATTTCCGTCGGCATCACCCACCCCGACGGCGAGCGAACCTTCTTCACCACGCTCGGTCACCTGCCGCACTACGGCGCCGCCGACGTTCTGGCCGCCCTTGATGGCGAAGCTCATCGCGCCGGTTATGCGCTCTTCGCAGGGCCGTTCCTGATGCCGAAACTGGCCGGAGAATACGACCAGCTCTACGACTGGGCCGACCGGTTCGGCATCCGCGTCGCCCTCGACACCGGCTGGCCACCGGCCGGTTGGACACCCGAGGTTATCGCTTCGGCCAAGGGATGGCTGGCCCGCTCGTCGATCGCCCTCTTCAACGAGGTCGAGACAACATCGATCACCGGACGAAGCGACGTCCGTGACGCCGCGCGCGCCATGCTCGACTTGATGCCAGACGGCGCAATCGCCGTTGTCAAGCGCGGCCCGCATGGGGCCATGGCCGCATCCAGTGCCGGACTTATCGAGGTCGCGGCTCCGAAGATCACGGTGATCGACACAATCGGTGCCGGCGACGTGTTCAATGCCGGTTTCCTGGCTGCGCTGGCCGCCGGAAAATCGCTCGAAGAAAGCCTCGCAGCGGGGACAGCCGCCGCTTCGCTCGCCGTTTCCACCTACCCCCGCCGCTACGCCTCGCCGGAGAACCGCCAATGAGCGCCCTCGTCGTCGATCATATCCGCAAGTCCTTTGGCGATGTCGAGACGCTGAAAGGCATCGACATATCGCTTGAAAGTGGCGAGTTCCTTGTGCTGCTCGGCGCGTCCGGTTGCGGCAAATCGACGCTGCTCAACATCATCGCCGGCCTCGCCGAGCCAACGGGAGGCGATATCCGCCTCAACGACCGCTCGCTGATCGGCGTCCACCCCAAGGACCGCGACATCGCCATGGTGTTCCAGTCCTACGCGCTCTACCCGAACCTGTCGGTGCGGCGGAACATCGGCTTCGGCCTTGAGATGCGCAAGGTGCCGGCCGCCGAGCGCGAACAGGCCGTGCTCGAGGCAGCACGCCTCTTGCAAATAGAACCCCTCCTCGATCGGCGGCCAAGCCAGCTCTCCGGCGGCCAGCGCCAGCGCGTCGCCATCGGACGGGCACTGGTGCGCAATCCCAAGCTGTTCCTGTTCGACGAGCCGCTATCGAACCTCGACGCCAAGCTGCGCATGGAAATGCGCACCGAACTGAAGCGTCTGCATCAGATGATGAAGACCACGGTGGTCTACGTCACCCACGACCAGATCGAGGCGATGACGCTCGCCACCCGCATCGCCGTGATGCGCAACGGCCAGATCGAGCAGCTCGGAACGCCGGAAGAGATCTACAACCGGCCGGCCACGCTCTACGTGGCGACCTTCGTCGGCGCGCCGCCGATGAACCTTCTCGATGTTCTCGCCACCAACCATGGCCTGCTGGTCGCCGGCAGCGAAACCGTCATTCCGCTACCGCCCGCTCTGCTCGCCAAGGTGCCGCAGGGTCGTAACATCAAGCTGGGTATCCGGCCCGAGTGCTTCCGCGCCGACGCCGAAGGCGGTCTGCCTCTGACGCTTCGCTGCGAAGTGGTGGAACTCACCGGCCCCGAGCTGATCCTCTCAGGCAGCATCGGCACGCAACGCCTCGTCGCAACCCTGTCGCCGCGCACCCGGGCGGCGTCCGGCACGGACGTGACGCTTGCTCTCGACACGGAGGCATTGCATCTCTTCGACGCCGAAAGCGGCCAACGGCTCAACGTGGACTGAGACGCAAAAGCCGTCCCGGGCTTGCGTCTTCGATCACCCATACCGCACCGTCCGGAGCCACGGCGACATCGCGGATGCGCCCCTGCATGGCAAAGCGCTCGTCTTCATGAGCGGCATCGCCCTTGATGGTCACCCGCGATAGTGTGTGGGTCTTCAGCCCTCCGATCAGCGCCGTGCCCTTCCATGCCGGAAACAGGTCGCCGTCGTAGAAGGCAAGACCGGCGGGCGCGATCACCGGCGTCCAATAGAGAGCCGGTTCGCGGAACTCAGGCCGGGTCGATGGCTTGGGAATTGGCGTGCCGTTGTAGTTGTCGCCATAGGAGACCTCCGGCCAGCCGTAATTGACGCCCGGTTCGATCAGGTTCAACTCGTCTCCCCCCTTCGGCCCCATCTCGTGAAGCCAGAGACGCCCGTCAGGGGCGAACGCCAGACCGTAAGGGTTCCGATGACCGGTCGTCCAGGTCTCGGCACGGACGCCACCTGCATCCGCGTTCGGGTTGCCCGGCGCCAGCTTTCCATCGAGCGTCAGGTGCAGCACCTTGCCGAGGGCAAGGTCTGGGTCTTGCGCCGTCTGGGGTCGCATCCGATCGCCAGAGGTCAGAAACAGCGACTTGCCGTCCGGTGCGAAGGCGATGATTCCTCCCGGTTGGCCGCCCCTGCCCTTCGGCATCTGCCGCCAGATCACCTTGAGGTCGTCGAGCTGCGCATTGCCCTGTTGCCCGGTCAGCGTCGCGCGTGCAAGCGCCAGCGAGCTGCCACCATCGCCCGGTTCGACATAAGTGAAATAGATGCGCCGGCTCTCGGCGAAATCGGGCGCCAGCGCCACGTCGAGCAAGCCGTTCTGTCCGGAATGCGACACCTTCGGCAAGCCCGAGACCTCGACAGGCGCCCCACCCTTGTGATCGACCAGAAACATCCTGCCCGGCTTGGTGGTGACGATCAGTCGATCGGCATCAATGACGGCAATGGCCCACGGCAGGTCGAAGCGCGCCACGGTCTGCGACTGGAACGGCAGTTGCGTCGTAGGCGTGTTCGGACCGGCGTTCTCCGGCGCGGCATTGGCCGCGTTCGTTGCCAGACCGCTGATTGTCGTCGCGGCGATCAAAGCCCTTGCGAGAGTGAAGTGCATGTCGGCGTCTCCCTGAGTATGTCGACCACCTCGACACCATCCAGGAGATTTGGGAAGCCGCGAGCCATTCGCAAGAGAACGTGACTACAGCCAGCCGAGCAACTTCCACCACAAGAAGTCGATCGGCACCAGCACGAGGAGGGTGATCAGCGCCAGGGGCACCGTAACCTTGACGAGATGATCTAGCTTCTCACCGGAAAGCTGCATAGCCACCACCAGCGGTCCAACCTGGTAGGGGAACATCACGGTCGAAAACCCCACCACCTGCGTCATCAGCAAGGTCATGACACCATAACCGGTGAGCGTGGCCAGATCGCCGGCCATCGGCGTCAGTACGGCCGGCGCGCTTGGCACCGTCGTGAACATGCCCGTGAAGAAGGACATGAAGGTCAGCGAAAAGAAGTTGGCAGCATCGTTTCCCGGAGCGAGCGGCAAAACGGAGGTCAGAAAGGCGCCCAGCCTGGCACCGAGGCCGGAGGCCCCCACGACAGCTCCGAGCGCCAAAGCACCGGCCACGAACAGGAGCAGGCCGAAGTCGATCGACTGTTTGAAGGCCGGCGGGTTGACCACGCCGATACCGGGCGACAGCAACAAAACGGCGGCGCCGAGGCCAACCCAGGCGGCATTGATGCCATGCAGGCTGTCGGTCATCCACAAGACGAGCGTAACGAGCAGAATGGCAATCACCTTGCCCTGCCCCGTCTTGCCGGATGTGGCCGCCGCCACGGTCGCGCCACGCGGCGCTTCCACCTTGGCCGGGAAAAGCGCCAGAACCAACGCCACAGTGACCACCGCCTTGAGGATGCCCAGCACCGGGTAGTGCAGGAACAGATAATCGGTGTAGCCAAAGCGGACGCCTAGGATGGTCTCGGCCGAACCGGCCAGCACCATGTTCGGGATGTTGGACGGCAGGATCGCGAAGCTAGGCATGTTGCAGCCGATGGCGAGGATCGCGGCGATGCCTATGCGCCCGTTCGAGCCCTTTGCAAAGCCGCAGCGATCGGCCAACGCCATGCCGATCGGGATCATCACCACGGCACGTCCCACGGACGATGGCATCAGGAATCCGAGAAGCATCGAAGCGAGCATCAACCCACCAATCAGTCGCGGATAGCTACTCGTCAAAAGTGGGGCGATGATGCCGGCAAGACGACTGTCGAGCCCTGTCGCGTTGATGGCCGCGCCGATGACGAAGCCGGAAATGATCAACCACACCGCCGCCGAGGCGAACCCCGAGAACACCAGGGGCGCCGGTTGCAGGCCTGCGATCAGAACGGCGGCGAAAAGCAGGAGACTGGCAAAATAGTTCGGCACCAAGGCCGTCGCCCAAAGCCCGAGCGTAACGAAGACGATGGCAAGCGTAAGGCTACCCGACCGACCCAACTCAGTCGGGGACACGAAGACGAGGGTGGCGGCGGCCAGGATCACGGCGGCAAGAATGAAATGCCTGAGGGTCAACTGGCCGGGCGAGAACATGATGATATCCTTCTATGCGTCTGATGGAAGGGCACCCTATCGGAAAGGCGGCGCTGGCGTTAAGATGCCATCATGCCAAGAAATGTCGCCGACACGCCATTCTTCGAACCTTCGCCCGTTTCCTACATCCTCGACCCCGCTCGTCCACTGCTAATCCGCAGCCAGACGTTGATCGCCGGTCGAATCGTGCGACCGCATTCGCACCCGCGCGGCCAGTATGCCTGGGCGAAGAAAGGCGTGTTGCGCATCGTCAGCGATCATTGCGTCTGGATCGTTCCGCCAACGCACGCGGTCTGGATACCCGGCGGAACGCGCCATCAGGTGGCGAGCGAAACGCGGGCGGAGGTGCGGCACGTCTTCGTCGATCCGTCCCGCGCCGTACGAACCGGCGCCAAGCGCCCGGACCGTTGCGCCGTGCTCGCGGTAACGCCCTTGATGCGCGAGATGACGCTTCGACTGGAAACACTGTTGGTCAAGGAGACCGACGAGGCACGCCGCCTACGCTTCTGCGACGTGATGATCGATGAGCTGGACCGCCTCGCCGAGGCGCCACTGAACTTGCCCGGCGGTCGCGACCCTCGTTTGGTCCGCCTTACTCGCCACCTCGGCGAACACCCGGAGGATAGCCGTCCTCTCGCCGAACTGGCGAGCTTTGTCGGCGCCAGTACACGCACCCTGGAGCGATTGTTTGCCGCCGAGACCGGCCTGACCTATCGCCGCTGGAGAGCCCGGCTTCGCCTCCTCGCCGCCATCGAGCATCTGGAACGCGGCGAGAGCGTCACCGAGGTTGCGTTGACGCTCGGCTATTCTTCGCCCAGCGCCTTCACGGCAAGCTTCAGGGAGGAGTTCGGCGAACCGCCGCGTGCCTTTCTGCAAGGCCAAAGGCGGATGGTTCTGGACGCCTAGCTCTCCGCGCTGATACAGCCATCGCAAGGTCGCTGTCGGCCACCCGATCTCAAGACGAGAATGCAACCATGGACCTTCTGGTGAAGCTCTACGACGTCGTTGCCGACGCTGACCTAGACAGGCAGCTGGCGGACAAAGGCATCGTCATCCGCCGGGCGCTGGCGCCCGAACTCGACACCATCCGCGCCTGGATCGCTGCCCGCTTCAGCGCCGGCTGGGTGAGCGAAGCGCAGGTCGCCTTCTCGCGTGATCCCAATGCCTGCCTGATCGCGGTGCGGGAGGGCAAGCTCTTGGGATTTGCCTGCTATGACGGGGTCGCCCTCGGCTTCTTCGGCCCGACAGGCGTCGACGAGGCGGCACGCGGTCTCGGCATAGGCAAGGCCCTGCTTATCAGGACGCTGCTGGCCATGCGCGAGCGCGGCTACGGCTACGCGGCCATTGGTTGGGCCGGCCCCGTGGACTTCTACACCCGCGCCGTTGGCGCCATCCCGATCCCCGACTCGGATGGCAGCGTCTACAAAGGGCTGCTGAAACCGCTGCTGCACGCGCCGACCGAGTAGATCGTCACATACTCGGGCGGAAACGGTTCAGCATGCTGAACCGCTCCCAGTTCTTGTTTGCCGCCGGCGTCCAGCCCGCCTCGGCGACGGCGGCAAGGCGCGGAAATACCAAGTGGTTGAAGTGGGCGCGACTGTCGACCAGTTCGGTCCAGAGACAGGCCTGGATGCCCCTGAGGCGAGGCAGAATCTCGGCGGGAATGTCGTCCCCCACCTCGTAGGCATAGGCCGTTTCCAGTGACGTGGCCCCGGCCCAGCTCATGCCGATCTCGTCCCAGCCGTTGGAATGGGCGATATCGAGATAATAGGCCTCGGCCGGCGCCATGACGATGTCGTAGCCGCGCCGCGCGAGGCCGGCGCCGATCGCCGCCTTCTGCCAGACAGTGAGAAGCGTTCCCTCGGCATCGACGCCCTCCCCGTTGCCGACCTCGTTCCAGCCGGCGAGCTGGCGGCCTCGCTTCCTCAGCATTGCCTGAACCCGGCGCATGAAGTGCGACTGCAGCGCCTCGGCGCCATCAAGGCCGAGATCGGCCATCAGGCGGACTGCCAGAGGCGAGGATTGCCATGCCCCGTGCGCCACCTCGTCGCCGCCGACATGCAGGTAAGGCGACGGGAACAGGGTCGCGAGGTCATCGAACACGGCCTCAAGCATCGTCCACGTCAGGTCGATCGCCGGGTTGAGGGCATTGTTGGCAAACCCTTGAACGGACGCATAGGCACCAGCCGGTTCGGCCGGGTCGGCTAGCGCCGGCAGCGCGGCAAGAGCGGCGGTGCTGTGGCCGGGAATGTCGATCTCCGGCACGATCTCGATGTTGAGGTGGCTGGCATGGGAAACCAGCGCCCGCACGTCGGCGTGGCTATAGAAGCCGCCACTTGCCTGCGCACCGTCGCCGAGCTGCGGCGGCAATGGAGCACCCGGCCCGCGCAGCGATCCGGCCGAGGTCAGCTCCGGATAGCCGCCAATCTCCAGCCTCCAGGCCTCGTCATCGGTGAGATGCCAGTGGAAGACGTTGATCCGGAGATAGGCGAGACAGTCGAGGAAGCGGGCGATATCGCCGACGGGGAAGAAGCGGCGGGCAGTATCGAGATGGCAACCGCGCCAGGCAAAGCGTGGCCGATCTACAATGTGACCGCCCGCCGGAAAGCGGAACCCGTCTCCGGCTCGCGCGCCCCGCAAGAGCTGCCCGAGCGCCATCAGGGCATGTTGACACCCGGCAGCGTCGGCTGTCGTGATCAGAACGGCGTCGGCGCCAAATTCCAGACGATATGCCTCTCTGCCGAGCGACGCATCGACCGCAAAGCGCAACAGAAGGTCGCCCGGCAGCGCCATCAGCGAGAAAGGCGCGGGATCGGTCGGAAACAGTCGGCGGAACAGGGCCATCACGGAAGAAACAGCCGACAGCTCCTCCGCGGTGGCGCCATCGGCCGGCACCAGATAGCCGGGTATACGATCCGAAGGCATGAGCTCCACATTGGCCGGCCAAGGCATCAGCGCAAAGGGAGAGGCTGAAGCCGCGCCGGACGCAATGCGCTGTTCGGGGAACTCTCGCCTCAGATCGCCGACAGCAACCGTCCGCCTCTCTCCGTCCGCTTCGGTCAGGTAGGCCGAGACAATCCCCTCCCCGCGATGCAGCGGCTCCCCCGTGATGCCGCCGAGAGAGAAGCGCCACACACCACCGGAGACGAAACGGAAGCCATCGGGCGGCGCGACCTCGTGGAAGTATCCCCGTCTGTCGAGAAGGCGCGCGTTGTTGGCGGATGGATCGCGCTCGACGAACCGAAGCGTGGTGAAGGCCAGGCGGAAGCCATCGACCGGCATAGCGCCGGTATTGCGGAGCTCGAACACGAAACGGCCGGCCGGATCGTCTTCCGACGGTTGCCAAAGGCAATCGAGATGCAAACACGTGGCTTCGGGAGCGCCGGGCACCCATTGCTGGTCGGTCATCTGAACTCCTCCCCGCGACCGAGCCCGAAACCTGGAAGCCGCGTCCTCCGGTGCTTCAGAGGACACGGGCTGGCCCCAAAGCCCGATGCGATCGCCGCTGCCCGATAGGAAGGCAGCAACGAGCAAGGCGCAAGTTCGCCGTATCTTCAAGGAACAGAAAAGTCGCCTGCCATGACCATGCCCGTCCCCAGAGCACTGCGGCCTGTTGCGTCGGGTCGAGGCACAAGGAGATCCGACGCCGCGATTTGCGCGACAGCCACCCGGATCGTGCTGGAGTTCCCGTCAGCCTGCCGAGTGCTCCGGCTGGGTCTTGGAGGCTCTCGTCTTCCTGTCGAGAAGCAGCGAGACGACGAACACTGCCGCCCCGACCAAGCCGAGCGCCGCGCCCACCCAACCGGTTGAGGCCCAGCCGTAGCCGGCGGCGATCGAAACGCCTCCCAGCCAGGCGCCGAGCGCATTAGCCATGTTGAAGGCCGAATGATTGAGCGCCGCCGCCAGCGTCTGGGCATCCTTGCCCACATCCATCAGGCGGGTCTGGAGGGTGGGCACCACGGCGAATCCGGTACCGATGAAGAAGACGACGATGACCGCCATCACCGGCTGGCGCACCGCCACGGTAAACAGCACCAGAACCAGCACGTTCCAGGCCATCAAGCCGCCGATCGTCGGCAGCAGCGCCCGATCGGCCAGCTTGGGTCCCACGATGTTGCCGGCGATCATGCCGGCGCCGAACACGCTGAGCACGAAGGGGACGGCGCTTTCGGGAATGTGCGACACATTGACGAGCGTCGGGGTGATGTAGCTGAACACCGCGAACATGCCACCAAAGCCCGTCGCGCCAATGGCCAGCGTCAGCCAGACCTGCACCTCACGCAACGCGCCCAGTTCCCGCAAAGGGCTTGCCCCGGGCATCGGACGATCGCGTGGAACGCAAACGGAAACCATCGCTACCGTCATCAGGCCTAGCACCCCCACAATCGCGAAGGCAACGCGCCAGCCGAGCGCCTGGCCCGCCCACGTCGCAACCGGCGTGCCGACAAGCGTCGCGATGGTCAGGCCAAGCATGACGCGGCCGACGGCACGGGCGCGCCCGTCGGGGCCTGCCATGCCCGCAGCCACCAGCGCGGCGACCCCGAAATAGGCGCCATGCGGCAAGGCGCTTACGAACCTCAGAACCACCAGGCTGACAAAACTCGGCGCCAGCGCGCTGGCAAGGTTCCCCAGGGCAAAGATGCCCATGAGGATCAGCAACAGAACGCGCCGCGACAACCTGGCTCCGACGACAGCGATCAACGGCGCGCCGACCACGACACCGAGCGCATAGGCGCTGATGATCCGTCCGGCGGCCGGCACGGTGACCTGCCAGCCATTGGCGACGTCAGGCAGAAAGCCCATGGCGGCGAACTCGCCGGTACCAATGGCGAAAGCGCCGATAGCCAGCGCGAACTCGGCAATTGTCGCGGCGCTGAAGAGGGACGTCTTGGCGGCAGTGTTCATCGGGACCAATCATGCTGGCGATCACGCGGGACGTCCCGGAATCGATCTTTGAAGCGCCAACCTAGGTTTGATTTCTCCCGGAATAAACATGTGATATCGGAAGGACCATTCGGAAAATTCGGAAGATCGAGTTGCGAACAGATCTGGAAATGGCGGCTCTCGCGGCCATCGTGAGACATGGCAGCCTGTCGGCGGCGTCGAGACACCTCGGCCTGTCGGTCTCGGTGGTCTCGGACCGCCTGACCAGTCTCGAAACCCGGCTCGGCGTTCGATTGATCGCCAGGACCACACGACGCCAGTCCCTGACCGAGGCCGGGCGGCTCTACCTCTCGGAAATGCAGCCGATCCTTGCCGCCATAGACGACCTTGAAACGCGCGTTCGCGACCTGTCGTCCACTCCTAGGGGAACGCTGAGGATTACCGCGCCCATGCCGATCGGCCGTCGCTGGATCGCCCCTTTCGTCGGTGAGTTCGTCATCCGCTATCCGGATATTCGCCTTCAACTGGTGCTGGAAGATCGCTACGTCGACATTGTCGGGGAAGGCTTCGACATCGCCATCCGCGGCGGTCCCGCCGTCGAATCGGAGTTCACCGGCCGCCTGCTGGCATCGACCCGCAGGGTCACCGTCGCAAGCCCCGACTACCTGAAGGCCCGCGGCATCCCCGAACAGCCCGACGATCTCACCGCGCATGACTGCCTGATATTCAATGCCGGCGGCCACTTTCACGCCGACTGGCGCTTCGGACGCGGCGAAGCGTCGAGGATCGTGCGGGTATCGGCGCGACTTGCGACCAGCAGTTCCGAGTTGCCGGTGACCTGGGCGGTGGCCGGCCTCGGTCTGACGCAGAAATCCCTCTGGGAGGTTCAGGAGCATGTTGACGAAGGACGGCTGGTGACCGTCCTCGACGCCTTCGAGCCGGATCCGGCCTCGTTCTTTGCCATCCACCCAGTCAGCCGATCACAGTCCCGCCTGCTCTCCCTTTTCATCGGAGAACTGGCCGCCTTCCTGAAGCCGCGCTTTGCATCCTGACCACGGCCGACAGAAGCGAACCCCATCACCCCTTTCGCAACGCCCTGTACTGCGTCGGTGAACTGTCGTGCACCCGCCGGAAGCAGCGGGAAAAATACAGGGGATCGTCGAAGCCGAGATCGGCGGCGATGGCCTTGACCGACTGGTCTGTGGTGTCGAGCAGGAAGCAGGCGCGCTGGATCTTCAGGCGAATGAAGAAGTCGAGCACGGTAAAGCCGGTTCGCTTCTTGAACACCGCAGCCAGATGCGACGATGACAGGTTGGCCTCGCGCGCCAACTCGTCGACCTTCAACGACCGGCTGAGATTGCCCTGCATCACATCGATCACGCGGCGAATGCGCTGGTCGAGATTGTCATCTCGGTTGGGCGACCGGTGGCGCAGAACCACGAGATGGGTGACGAGCTGCCCCAGCGCCATCGAAGCCGACAGCAGATTGTCCGGCGTATAGCCTCGCCCGAGGATCGAAAGCATCTTCTCGAACAGCGTCGGGATGGCCGGATCGCGCCCGGGATTCAGCAGCGGTTCCTCTGGATCGAGCTCCAGCAGAACGGGCAGCATCGCCACCTTGGCGCCATCGAGATGCACCCAGTAGATCGTCCATGGGTCTTCAGGGGCAGCGCCATAGGCGTGCGCCGCTCCTGCCGGCGCGACCAGAGCCTGTCCCGGACGAATGCGCAAACTGACGTCGCCGACACGCGCCCACCCGCAACCGTCGGTGCAATAGATCAGAACCGTCTGGGAAATGCCGTCCGGCCGCTCAACGAAGTGCCATTGGGCGCGCGGATAGTGGCCAACGTCGCTCGGCAGCAACTCGATCAGCGGCTGTCCATCCAGCCAGCCGGACACCACCGGACGCGGCAGCACGATAGACCTCTGCCCCGGGAAACCCTCTTTGATCCGCTGTTCGCCACCCTCCAACATGGGATGACGCTATCAGAGTATCCTCCATGATGTCCATCGTTACCGCTATTCACGCCAATGGGGCCGACGCCTAGCGTTCCGACAACGACAGGTCCCCGGCTCCGGGATGGGAAGGAACGCGCCATGAAACAAGTCGAACTCCCCGAAGCGCCTGCGACGCTCGCCGGGCCGGTCAGGGCATGGTCGGCGCCGCTCGTCATCCCGACCTACGAGCCGGCTCCCGCCGACCGCAATCCGATGTTCCTTGAAAAGCGTGTCTTCCAGGGGTCGAGCGGCCGCGTCTATCCGCTGCCCTTCTTCGATCGCATCGCACCCGAGCTCCGCGAGAAAAGCTGGACGGCGCTGCATATCGAGAACGAGTATCTCCGCGTCACCGTTCTCCCCGAGCTCGGTGGCCGCATCTACGCCGTCGTCGACAAGATCAACGGCTATGACCTCGTCTATCGCAATCGCGTCATCAAGCCGGCACTCGTCGGCCTTGCCGGTCCGTGGCTGTCCGGCGGCATCGAGTTCAACTGGCCCCAGCATCACCGCCCCAGCACCTACATGCCAACGGCTTGGGAAATCGTCGAGGAATCCGACGGATCTCGTGTGATCTGGTTGTCCGAGCACGAACCGATGAATCGCATGAAGGGCATGCACGGCGTACGCCTCAGCCCTGGCAAGGCCTGCCTCGAACTTGCGGTTCGCCTGCACAATCGCACCGAGCTGACCCAGACCTTCCTGTGGTGGGCGAATGTCGCCACGGAGGTTCATGAGGACTATCAGAGCTTCTTCCCGGAGGACGTCCACTTCATCGCCGATCACGCCAAGCGCGCGACATCGGCCTTTCCTGGTTGCGAGGGCCGCTATTACGGCATCGACTATGCCGGGCGCGCCAAGAACGGCGTACCGCCCGAGGAAACGCCGGCGCAGTTCGTGCCTCGGCGGGGCTATGCCCCCAACGACCTCCGCTGGTACTCCAACATTCCGGTGCCGACGAGCTACATGTGCCTTGGTTCGCGCGACGATTTCTTCGGCGGCTATGACCATGCCGTCGATGCGGGAATCGTCCATGTCGCGAACCATCACATATCCCCTGGCAAGAAGCAGTGGACATGGGGCAACCACGACTTCGGCTACGCCTGGGACAGGAACCTGACCGAACCCGACGAGAACGGCATCTGCTGGCCCTATATCGAGATCATGGCCGGCGTCTACACCGACAACCAGCCCGACTTCTCCTTCCTGGTACCGGGCGAGACCAAGACCTTCTCGCAGTACTGGTACCCGATCCGTCAGATCGGAGCCGCCGCCGCGGCAACCCTCAAGGCCGCCATCGGCCTGAAGCTCAATGGCTCCAGACTGACGGTCGGCGTACAGGCGACCGAGGCCGTTGCCGGCGCGCGCATTACCGTCTCGGTCGGGAACCGGACGCTTGCCGAGCGCTCCGCCGATCTCGATCCGACCGGACCGCTCCTCTTTCCTGTCGACCTCGCCGAGGGCATCGACAGCGAAGACGTCCGCATCACCGTGAAAAAGGATGGCGCGACGCTGGTCGAACGCCGCCCGGTTGATCGGGACGAAGTGATCATTCCGCCGCCCGCCACCGAACCGCCGCCGCCCGCCGAGATCGAAAGCGCCGACGAGCTATGGATGACCGGCGTCCATCTCGACCAGTACCGCCACGCAACACGCCCCGCCGACATCTACTGGCGCGAAGCGCTTCGTCGCGACCCAGGTGATATCAGATGCAACACGGCCCTCGGCATCTGGCATCTGAGGCGGGGCGAGTTCGCGGTCGCCGAAGCTTGCCTGCGCAAGGCGATCGAGCGATTGACACGGCGCAATCCGAACCCGTCGACCGGTGAGGCGCATTATCATCTCGGTCTTGCCCTGCGCTATCTCGGCCGGACCGACGCCGCCTACGATGCTCTCTACAAGGCGACATGGAACGCCGCCTGGCGCGGCCCTGCCCATTTGGCGCTGGCGGAAATCGACGGGACCCGCGGCGCCCTTGCCGACGCGTTGGCCCATGTCGAGGAAGCGCTCCGTCATGACGTCGAGAACTCGGTCGCCCGCAACCTTCGCGCGGCGCTGCTCTTCAAGCTCTGTCGGGGAGATGAAGGCCGCGCGCTTGTCGCTGAAACGCTGGCCCGTGACCCGCTCGACGCCCGTGCCCGCGCACTGATGGGACAGCCGTTCGACGGCGACGACCAGCTTTCTCTCGACGTCGCCATCGAGGCGGCGCGCGGTGGCTTTGTCGCCGATGCGCTGTCGCTGCTCGAGAGCCGTATCGCCACCAGCGGCAACAGCGCATCGCCGCTTCTTCACTATCATGCCGCCCTTCTCGCCAGCCGGCTTGGAAAGTCGTCCGAGCCCTATCTCGCTGCCGCCGCCAAGGCATCGCCCGATTACTGTTTCCCAGCCCGTCTCGAAGATATCACCGCGCTGGAAACGGCAATCGCCATGAGCCCCTGCGATGGCCGAGCGCCCTGCTATCTCGGCAACCTCCTCTACGATCGCCGCCGCCATGCTGACGCGATCGCCATGTGGGAGAAGTCCGTCGCCATCGATCCATCGTGGTCGATCCCATGGCGCAACCTCGGCATCGGCTACTTCAACATCGAGGGCTCGGTGGAGAAAGCCGTTACCGCCTACGACAAGGCGCTGGCCGCGGCTCCGTCCGACGCCCGCCTCGTCTACGAGCGAGATCAGCTCTGGAAGCGCATCGGCCGCTCGCCGGCCGAACGCCTCGCCGAACTGGAAAGTCGGTTCGATCTCGTGGCTTGTCGTGACGATCTCAGCGTCGAGCTCTCCGCCCTCTACAATCAGCTCGGCCGGCCCGAGAAATCGGCCCCGCTGATTGCCGGACGTCTGTTCCAGCCCTGGGAGGGCGGCGAAGGCCTCGCCCTCGATCAATGGGTACGCGGTCACCTGGGCCTTGGCCGCAAGGCGCTCGCGGCCGGTGACGCCGGTAAGGCGGTATCTCAGTTCGAGGCGGCTCTCCATCCGCCGCACTCGCTCGGCGAGGCGCGTCATCTCCTCGCCAACCAGAGTGACGTCCACTACTGGCTGGGCAAGGCGCTCATCGACGCCGGCCGCAACGAAGAGGCAAGCCGCTGGCTGACCCTGGCCGCCGAGTTCGCCGGCGACTTCCTGGGCATGGAGGTACGCGCCTATTCTGAGAAGACTTTCTTCTCCGCCCTGTCGCTTCTGGCGCTCGGACGCAAGGATGAGGCGGAGAAACTGCTGGGCGAACTCCGCGCCTATGCAGAGGAGACGATGGAGACGCCGGCGAAGATCGACTACTTCGCCACCTCTCTGCCAACCATGCTGCTGTTCGATGACGACCTTCAGCTTCGTCGTCGCGTCTCCGCCCACGTCATGCTCGCCGAAGCCGCCATCGGCCTCGGCGACAAGGAAAACGGCCGCGAGCATCTTCAGGCCGCCCTGAAGCTGGACCCCAACCACGCGCTCGCAGCCGACCTCCTCAGCGATCTTCCCAATAGCTGAGGAGGCCCCACATGAACGCGCCGTGCCTTGAAACCGAAGTCACCGAGCTGACGCTCTCGACGCAAGGCACGGCCGTTCTCGGCTGGAATCTGGAATCTGGATACGGAAACCGGTCTCCTTCCCCCGACGCGATGCTAGAGGAGCACATCACGCTCGATGCTCTGGTGCAGCGAGGCAGCTGACGCCAAACCGCAAGACGGAACGCGATCGAATTGGTATGGAGCTGTCATGCAGGCAACGACCATCCACTCGTTTCGGATCTCCGCCGATGGCACTCGGGCCTCGCGGGGCAAGGCGTCGCTGCTGTTTCCCTACTGGAGTTTCACGAAGACCGTCATCGCCATCTGCGCCCTGAAACTCCACGAAAGTGGCAAGGTGGATCTGGACGACGAGATCACCGGCGAGCGCTTCACGCTTCGGCAGTTGCTGAACCACACCGCCGGCTTGCCGGACTACGCGTCGCTTGTCGACTATCACCGTGCAGTTGCCGCCGAGGAGCCTCCGTGGCCACGCGACAGGCTTCTCGGCGCCACCATGGCAAAGGGCTTCTTGTTCGCCCCCGGCCAGAGCTGGGCCTATTCCAACGTCGGCTACATGCTGGCGAAGGAATGGATCGAGGCGGCCTCGGGGCTGTCTCTCGCCGCCCTTGTCGAGGAAACCGTCAGCCGCCCGCTCGGGCTGAAAAGCCTGGAGCTTGCGACCACCCGCGAGCAGTTCCGGCGCGTCCATTGGCGCGGTGCGGACAGCTACCATCCAGGATGGGTCTATCATGGCTGCCTGATGGGAACGGCCGAGGATGCCGCACTGCTTCTTCATGGCCTCGTCACCGGGGCGCTTCTGAGCGAGTCCATGTTGGGCGAGATGCGCCAATCCCTGCCGCTGGGCGGAGCCCTGGAAGGCCGCCCATGGACGGAATGCAGCTATGGTCTCGGCCTGATGATCGGTAGCTTCAGTGGATCGGGACGTGTCATCGGGCACACCGGCGGCGGACCGTTTTCCACGAATGCCGTCTATCATTTCCCGGATGTGGATCGCGGCGTGACCGTAGCCAGCTTTAGCGATGGCTTGACCGAAGGCGGCGCCGAGTTCGAGGCGTCGGACTTTGCCCTGAGTAGATGTTCGTTCACGGCATAGCCTCGATCGGGAACTTCGCCTGTTGTTGAAGCCCTTGGCGATAGCTATCTACGTGGAAATATGGTGCTCACTGCGATAGCATAGTGACAAAATAGCGCGTGCTGCGTGCGCTACGGGTAACCCGAAGTCGACGGAGACCTTTGATCAACTTCCAGCTTTTTGGAGTGATAATCTATGTCTTTGCCGATCGAACCGAAGCACATCCAGTCTACGCTTCGCCGGTTCCTGGATGGAGAGGCTTCTGGCGGCCTCGTTCTGATGGTTGTCGCCGCGCTGGCCATTCTGACGGCCAACTCGTCCTTTGCTGACACCTATTTCGATGCGCTTCACGTCTACCTTGGCCCCCTAAGCCTCCAGCACTGGATCAATGACGCCTTGATGGCGGTGTTCTTCCTGCTGGTCGGACTGGAGATCAAGCGAGAGATGCTGGACGGCCAGCTGTCGAGCTGGAGCCGGCGCATCCTTCCCGGCGCCGCCGCGGCCGGCGGCATGCTGTTTCCCGCCCTGATTTACGTGGCCCTCAACTGGAGCGATCCGTCGTCGCTGAGAGGCTGGGCCATTCCAACCGCCACCGACATCGCCTTCGCGCTCGGCGTCATCTCGCTTTTCGGCTCCCGGGTCCCGAGCTCCCTCAAGATCTTCCTGGCCGCGCTCGCCATCATCGACGATCTGGGCGCCGTCATCGTCATCGCGCTGTTCTATACGGCCGATCTCAACCTGTGGGCGCTCGGCGGCACCGCTGTTGTCCTCGCCGCGCTTATCGGCCTGAACCGGGCCAAGGTGATGGCGCTCTGGCCGTATCTGGTTCTGGGAGTTGGGCTATGGGTGCTCGTGTTCGCCTCCGGCGTCCACGCTACCCTGGCCGGCGTGATGCTGGCCTTGACCATTCCGCTCAAGCCGACGCCGGGCACCCCGGAAGCAGACCATGCGGAATCGCCGCTTCATCGGCTGGAGAATGCCCTCCACAAGCCGGTCGCTTTCCTGATCGTGCCCTTGTTCGGCTTTGCCAACGCCGGCGTCTCCCTTGCCGGCCTGTCGATGGGCGTGTTCGCCGAACCGTTGACGATGGGCATCGCCGGCGGGTTGATGCTGGGCAAGCTGATCGGCGTCATGGGGACGGTGGCCGTACTGGTCAAACTGGGTGTCGCTCACCTCCCGGCGAGCGCCAGCTGGGGACAGATGGCCGGAACGTCGCTCCTGTGCGGCATCGGCTTCACGATGTCGCTCTTCATCGGGTTGCTCGCCTTTGACGACCCGTCGGTTCAGGATCACGTCAAGATCGGCATTCTGCTGGGCTCGCTTGCCTCCGGCGTTCTCGGCGCCATCTGCCTCGCAAGCTTCGGGCGCCGCCAAGCCGCCACCGCCGCAAGCTGAACGGTCCTGCGGCGTCTCTGCCGCAATCCGTCAGCCACAAACGCAAAGCGACCGAGCGATGGCCTCGCCCGGTCGCAGGTCTCATCGATCCGCCATCCTGCGACTTCAAAGCCCACAAGGATCGCAACCGCATCGAGCGCGTGTCCAATCGCCTCGAGCAGCTCCGTCGCAGCGCAACGCACTACGACAAGACGCAACTCTCGCACGAAGGCTTCCTCAAGCTCGCCGCCGCGACGATCGGGATGCAAGCCCTGTCAACGCCGCCGAAGTGGGAGAAGTCCAAGCGGGAATGGCTATATTCTCGGCCTCCATGCACGACACTCAACCCTCTTCCCCGAAGAGGATTCGACGCCGACCGACGGCAGCATCACGCGCGTATGCCCCCTTACCTCTTTGATCATGCTGTTCCTGGCGGGGGCGATAATCATTGCGGAACACACACGGAACATGTTAACTCTGTTCGTGATTTGTACCGATTCGCGTTTCGGCGCGCCGGCCGACCAGCGGGGACCAGACGATGCTCACGCGCAAACAGCTCGAACTCCTGATGTTCATTCATGAGCGTCTGAAAGAGTCTGGCGTTCCGCCCTCTTTTGACGAGATGAAGGATGCTCTCGACCTCAAGTCGAAGTCCGGCATTCATCGTCTCATTACCGCGCTTGAAGAACGCGGCTTCATTCGCCGGCTTCCCAATCGGGCGCGAGCGCTGGAAGTCATCAAGCTGCCAGAGACCATGCAGCCGGGCATTGGCAGGGCGCGCAAGGGTTTCGCACCATCGGTGATCGAAGGCGACGGCGGCCGCAAGGCTCCACCCGCCTCCGTCTCGGCGCCTTCGCTCGACAGCCGCGATACGGTACCGGTGCCGGTGATGGGACGCATTGCTGCCGGCGTGCCGATCGCCGCCATCCAGAACCAATCCCATATCCTCCACGTGCCGATCGACCTCGTGGCAGGTGGCGAGCATTACGCCCTTGAAGTGCGTGGCGACTCGATGATCGAGGCAGGCATTCTCGACGGCGATACCGTGGTCATCAAGAAGTCCGACACGGCCGACTCCGGCGACATCATCGTGGCGCTGGTGGACGACGAGGAAGCGACGCTGAAGCGACTTCGGCGCAAAGGCGCCTCTGTCGCGCTCGAAGCCGCCAATCCGGCCTATGAGACGCGTATTTTCGGCCCCGACCGGGTCCGTATCCAGGGTCGCCTCGTGGCGCTGATGCGCCGCTACTGAGTGTTTTCAAGCACCTGAAACCGGCTATGGGGCGCTTCCAGGCGCCCCTTTTTGTATCGTCGCGAGTGCAGTCAGGCCCTATCTCGTCAACCGGCTCTCTGGCGCGGGAAGGAGCAGCGACGTGTCGCCATAGGAGTAGAAGCGGTAGCCATTGGCAATCGCATGAGCATACGCGGCATGCATGGTGTCGAGGCCGGAGAAGGCCGATACCAGCATGAACAGTGTCGACTTCGGCAGGTGAAAGTTGGTCATTAGCAGATCGACGGCGCGGAAGCGGTAACCAGGGGTGATGAAGATATCGGTCGCCCCCGCGAACGGCCGGATCAGGCCATCTTCGCTAGCCGCACTTTCCAGCAACCGGAGCGACGTGGTGCCGACGGCCACCACCCTGCCCCCACGCGCGCGAACGGCGTTGAGCGCATCGGCGGTGCCCGCTGAGACGTGACCGACCTCGGAATGCATCTTGTGGTTCTCGGTATCGTCCACCTTCATCGGCAGGAAGGTGCCCGCTCCCACATGCAGAGTCACGAAGTGCCGGCCGATGCCGCGCGCGTCGAGGCGATCGAAAAGATCCGGCGTGAAGTGGAGGCCGGCAGTCGGCGCGGCAACCGCGCCGCTCTCACGGGCATAAACCGTCTGGTAGTCGGCCCGATCGCGCTCATCCTCGGCTCGCCTGGCTGCGATGTAGGGCGGAAGAGGGATGTGGCCGACCGCCATCAACGCCAGATCCAGATCCGGTCCGGCACGGTCGAAAACCAGCGTAACCTCTCCGTCGCCCCCCTTCTCCGCCACGAGAGCGCCCAGAGGGGGCGCGCTCGTATCGACACCTGAGAACACCACATGATCGCCCGAGCGCAGCTTGCGTGCGCCCTTCACGAAGGCGCGCCAGCGATCCGGCGCCTCACACATATGCAAGGTGGCGGAAAAGCGAACGGGTTCGGCGCCCTCGCGCTCCCGCCGTCCTTCGAGCTGGGCTGGAATGACCTTGGTGTCGTTGAACACCAGCGCATCCCCCGGCGAGAGCAGCTCGGCGAGATCGCGCGCATGCCGGTCCTCGAACGGCTCGCCCGGTTTCACCACCAGCAGGCGCGACGCGTCACGCGGAGAGGCTGGGCGCAGGGCAATCCGGTCGGGTGGCAGATCGAAGTCGAAGGCTGAAACTTGCATGACTCTGCATAGGCAGGAGCGCTGCGAAAGGCAACGGTCCCGCGAGAAGACCAAGGCAGTTGGCCACGCAGATTGCCGTGCAAGTCGAGCGCCGAAGCTGCGAGAAGCCGAAAGAAGAGCGCGCTTTGCGCCACCAGCTTTCTCGGCCCAAAGAGCCATGGAACGCAGTCCCAACGCCCTCCTTGCGAAGGACACAATGGATATCCGCCTAAAAAACCACCCTTCTGGGGAACTGCGACTAGCGCCCGGGGAACTCATCGGATAAACCGCGTCCCGAAAAGTCCAGAAAACAAGGACCGACCATGCTTGAGTGGTTCCGCAAGCTCCTCCCGCACGAAGAGCAATTCTTCGATCTGTTCGCACAGCATTCCGAAACCGTCGTCAGCGCCGCCCACTCGCTCAACGCCCTTCTGTCGGGTGAGGACCGCGATGCACGCATCGCCGAGATCGTCGCCCTCGAAGACAAGGCGGACGGCATTACCCGCGAGGTGCTTCTGGCTGTTCGGCGGAGCTTCATCACGCCGTTCGACCGCAACGACATCAAGGACCTCATACAGTCGATGGACGACACCATCGACACCATGCACCGCGTGGTGAAAACGATCCTGCTGTTCGAGCAGCGCGCCTTCGATCCAGGCATGCGCGACATGGGGGCTGACATCATCCAGGCATCCAAGCTGGTCGCCGAAGCCATTCCGCTCCTGAAGAACGTCGGCTCCAACGCCCCACGTCTGACGGCTCTTTCGGAAGAGGTCACGCGCGTCGAAGGCCACTCGGACCTCCTGCATGACAACGGCCTCAAGGACCTCTATCGGCGACACGGTGCCGGCAATGCCATGGGCTACATAATCGGCAGCAAGATCTATGGCGAGCTCGAGAAGGTCCTCGACCGGTTTGAGGACGTCGCCAAGGAAATCAGCGGCATCGTGATCGAGAACGTCTGATGGAGACGCTCGCCCTTCCGTTGCTCATGGGCCTGATCGGCATCGCTCTGCTGTTCGATTTCCTCAATGGCCTGCACGACGCCGCCAACTCGATCGCCACCATCGTGTCGACGCGCGTGCTCCGGCCGCAGTACGCGGTGTTCTGGGCGGCTTTCTTCAACTTCATCGCCTTCCTGTTCTTCGGCCTGCACGTCGCAACGACGCTCGGAAAGGGCATCATCGATCCGTCCATCGTCACGCCGCATGTCGTGTTCGCCGCCCTGATGGGTGCGATCGTCTGGAACGTCATTACCTGGGTTGCCGGCATTCCCTCGTCGTCCTCGCATGCCCTGGTTGGCGGCCTGGTTGGCGCGGGCCTCGCCAAGACCGGGTTCAGCTCGATCGTCTGGGCCGGCCTGATCAAGACGGCGGGGGCCATCTTCCTGTCGCCGGCGCTTGGCTTCTTCCTTGCGTTGATGCTGGTGCTCGCGGTCTCCTGGACCTTCGTGAAACGCACCCCATTTGCCGTGGATAAAACCTTCCGGCACCTGCAGTTCGTCTCGGCCTCGCTTTACTCGCTCGGCCACGGCGGCAACGACGCGCAGAAGACGATGGGCATCATCGCCGTGCTGCTTTACTCGCAAGGCTATCTCGGTGGTGAGTTCTACGTGCCGTTCTGGGTGGTGATCGCCTGCCAATCGGCCATGGCGCTCGGCACGCTGATGGGCGGCTGGCGCATCGTTCACACCATGGGCTCGAAGATCACCCGCCTCAACCCGATGCAGGGCTTCTGCGCCGAGACGGGCGGCGCCATCACCCTGTTCATCGCCACGCATTTCGGCATCCCGGTGTCGACCACCCACACGATCACCGGCGCCATCATCGGCGTCGGCGCGGCGCGGCGCGTTTCGGCCGTCCGCTGGGGGATCGCCGGCAACATCGTCATCGCCTGGATCATCACGATGCCGGCCGGCGCCGCGATCGCCGCCTGCTCTTACTGGCTGGTCGAGCTGTTCGCCTGATACCCCTGACCTTCCTCCGCCCGCCGATCATCCGGCGGGCGAGGCGGCAGGACGAGCGTCACCAGGGTGAAGCTCACGAACAGAAGCAGATACCACGACCCCATCTTTCCGAATGACACCAGGTGCCACGAAGCCTGGCCGGGATAGAGCCAGGTTCCGGTAAAGGTTCCGACATTTTCCGCCACCCACATGAAGAAGCAGCTCAGAATCGCCGCGACGACGAGCGGCATCCAGCGTGGCGTCTGATCGACCGTGAAATAGATCCGCACGCGCCCGTACAAAAGAACCGTCGCCGCGAACAGGAACCACCTGAAATCCTGTATGAAATGGTGTCCGAAGAAGTTGGCGTAGATGGCCAACGACAGGGCGATGGTCCAGTTGCGCCCCGGATAGTTGGTGAAACGCATGTCGAAGACGCGGATCACCCGCGCCATGTAGCTGCCAACCGAGCCATACATGAAACCGGAAAACAACGGCACGCCACCGATCGCCATCACCGCGGGCTCCGGATAGCTCCATGACCCCATATGAACCTTGAAGACTTCCATGACCGTGCCGACCACGTGGTAGACGGCGATCACCTTCAGCTCGGAAAGGCTCTCGAGCCTGAAGACAAGCATGAGAACCTGGATCGTCAGCGCAAAAGCGAAAAGAAAGTCGTAGCGGTGAACAGGCCAATCCGCCGACCAGAGATACTTGGTGGCGATAAGCGCCGACAGCATCACGCCGCCGAACAGACACGACCAAGCCTGTTTCAGACCGAACAGGATGAACTCAGCGATCGGGGTCGGCAAGCGCGACAGAAGCCCTCGAAGAGCCAGGCGCAGTGGTTCCAACAATGGGCCAGTGGCGTGCTCGGGCACAGGAAGAATGGCCGCCTCCCACAAAAAAACGCCGACGAAGAAACCTCCGTCGGCGCATAATCAATTGGATGACGTCTTTACGCTGCGTCGGCAGCCACGACGACGGAAATGATCGTGTCGGGATCGCGCACCGGCTCGCCGCGCTTGATCTTGTCCACGTTCTCCATGCCTTCGATAACCTTGCCCCACACGGTATACTGCTTGTCGAGGAAGCGGGCATCGTCGAAGCAGATGAAGAACTGCGAGTTGGCCGAGTTGGGGTTCATGGCGCGGGCCATGGACACCGTGCCGCGCACGTGAGGCTCGGCGTTGAACTCCTGATTCAGGTCAGGATACTTCGATCCACCGGTGCCGGTGCCGTGCGGGCAGCCGGTCTGGGCCATGAAGCCTTCGATCACCCGGTGGAACACGATGCCGTCGTAGAACTTCTCGCGCACGAGCTTCTTGATGTGAGCCACATGGTTAGGCGCAAGGTCGGGCCGCATCTCGATGACGACGGTGCCCTTGCTGGTTTCCATGACGAGGGTGTTCTCAGGATCCTTGATATCGGCCACGCGGGCCTCCTTTCGGTCTTGTTGCCGGCAGCGCTCTTATCACGGCCGGGCGGAAAGTTCGATCGATCAGTTCGGATCGGAAGCAAGACGCGCCTTGACGATCTTGTCCGGGTTTGCCGGCGGTTCGCCGCGATTGATCTTGTCGACCACGTCCATCCCGTCGGTCACCTGCCCCCAGACGGTATACTGACCGTCGAGGAAACCGCCGTCATCGAACATGATGAAGAACTGCGAGTTGGCGCTGTTGGGGTCCTGCGCGCGCGCCATGCCGACCGCTCCGCGTCCGAAGTGCGCCTTGGAGAACTCGGCCGGGATGTCGGGCAAATCGGAACCGCCCATGCCGGTACCGGTAGGATCACCGGTTTGCGCCATGAACCCCTCGATCACCCGGTGAAAGATGATGCCATCATAGAAGTGCTTGCCGACCAGCGTCTTGATCTGCGCGACGTGCTTGGGCGCAAGGTCGGGCCTGAGTTCGATGGTCACCTTGCCCTTGCTTGTTTCCAGGATCAGCATGTTGTCGGGCGAGGCGGCGTTGGCTCCGCTCGCCAGCATGATGCCGGTGGCGGCAAGCGCCGCGAGAAAGGTTCTGCGGATCACATCGATCTCCCTGTTTCCTGTTGTAGCCGGTCACTCGGCCGGGTAGCGGGCGCGGAGTTTCTCCGCCACCTGCGGCGGAACAAAGGCAGTGACATCGCCGCCCAACTTGGCGATCTGCTTGACCAGGCTCGAGGCGACATGGCGAACGCCCGAGGAGGCCCCGAAATAAACCGTGTCGATTTCCGGCGCCATGGCCGCATTCATGCCCGCCATGCCCACTTCGACGTCGAGGTCGGAACTGTTGCGGATACCGCGCACGATGACGCGTGCCTGATGCCGCCGCGCAATGTCGACCACCAGACAGGCGAAGGTAACGACCTCTATCTCCCCCCCGGTCCGCTCGGCGATCGGGGCAACGAGATCGCGCAGCATCGCCTCGCGCTCGGCGGCGTCGAACTCGCTCTTCTTCTCATGGTGGATACCAATGGCCACCACGAGCCTGTCGAACAGGCGCGAAGCGCGCTCGATCACGTCGAGATGGCCGTATGTGACCGGATCGAACGAGCCGGCATAAAGAGCTGTCGTCATGATCACCTGAATAGCCGGTTCGCAGTCTGTTAACAACTGCGTCGCCACTGCCGGAAGGTGCGTTCGACTTGCTGGCTGAACTTAGGCACTTGGTCGCATTTACCACTCGTTAAGCATTAACCCGGATACGTCCAATCCGCCAGATTACGTTAACTGCCGCGTAACGATCCCGCCCGAAACTGTCCCCTTACAGTGGTCTCGCGCAGGAAGGCGGACTGACATGACGAAGCATCGTATACCGCGTTTGAGGAAGATGGCCCTCGTCATGGCCGGGCTTTCGGCTGCCGTTCTGTCGATCGGCGCCACCGAACCCCTCTATCCGGAAGTCAGCCGGGGCGATCAGATGGCGAATCTCACCAACTGCGCCGTCGAAACAGTTGATGGCTTGAAGGTATGCGCCAGGGAGGCGCGGTACGGCATCGGCGTCACCGTCACCACCGTGGCGGCCGGCCTGACCATCGTGGAGTGAGAAACCCAACGAGACGCTTTCTCACGCCTTGATCAGAATGCGGCAAGGGCGCAAGACGTTTGGCCACCGTCTTGCGCCCTGACTTTTTCCGGGATGACGGCGCTGAGATCACTCCTCGACGCCATTCTCCTCGCTGCTCTCCTCGCCGATGTCGGAGATGTGCTCGACCGACACGACCTTCTCGCCCTCGGCCGTATTGAAGATGCGAACGCCCTTCGAGGCACGAGAGACGATGCGAACCTGCCCGACCGGCACGCGAATCAGCTGCCCGCCATCGGACACCAGCATGATCTGGTCGGTCGGCTCCACCGGGAAGCCGGCGACCAACTTGCCGATCTCGTCGAGCTTGCTCTGGTCGGTCGCCTTGATGCCCTTGCCTCCGCGGCCCGAGATACGGAACTCGTAGGAAGACGAGCGCTTACCATAGCCTTGCTCGTTGACTGTCAACACGAACTGCTGGGCCAGCATCATCTCGGCATAACGGTCGGGAGACAAAGCATCGATGCCGTTGCCCTCCTCCTCGGCTTCGTCGACGACCACATCCTCGACATCGGCCTCTTCGTCTCCGGCCATTCGCTGCTCAGCCGCCCACTGCTTCTGGAAGGCGGTCCGCTCGGCCGGGCTGGCGTCGAAATGACGCAAGATGGTCATCGAGATCAGCTCGTCGCCATCGGCCAGCGAAATGCCGCGCACACCGGTGGAATCGCGCCCCTTGAAGACACGCACATCCCCAACGGGGAAGCGAATGCACTGGCCAAGCGCCGACACTAGGAGGAAGTCGTCGTCCTCGGTGCAAGTCTCGACACCGACGATGCCATCGGTCTCGTCGTCGAACTTCATCGCGATCTTGCCGTTTCGGTTGACCTGCGTGAAGTCGCTGAGCTTGTTGCGGCGCACGGTGCCGAGGCGGGTGGCAAACACCACGTCGAGATCCGACCAGCTCCGCTCATCCTCCGGCAGCGCCAAGATCGAGGTGATGCGCTCGCCATCCTGCAGAGGCAGGATGTTCTTGATGAACTTGCCGCGAGACTGCGGCGTTCCGAGCGGCAAGCGCCAGACCTTCAGCTTGTAGGCAATGCCGCGCGAGGAGAAGAACAACACCGGCGCATGTGTCGAGGCAATAAACAGGCGGGTGACGAAATCCTCTTCCTTGGTCGCCATGCCCGAGCGGCCCTTGCCGCCACGATTCTGCGCCCGGTACTGCGACAGCGGCACCCGCTTGATGTAGCCCTCATGCGACACGGTGACCACCATCTCCTCGCGGGCGATGAGGTCCTCGTCTTCCATGTCGGCGTCGGACTCGACGATCTCGGTCCGGCGGGGCGTGGCATAGGCCGTCTTGATCTCGATGAGCTCGTTGCGGATGATCTCAAGCACCCGATCGCGCGAGGCGAGGATCTCGAGATAGCCCTTGATCTCGTCGGCCAGCTGGTTGAGCTCGTCGGAAATCTCGTCCCGGCCAAGAGCGGTGAGGCGCTGCAAGCGAAGATCGAGAATCGCCCGCGCCTGCTCTTCCGAAAGATTGTACGTGCCGTCGTCGTTCACTTCATGGCGCGGATCGTCGATCAGGCGGATCAACGCCTCGACGTCGGCCGCCGGCCAGCGACGGGTCATCAACTGCTCGCGGGCAGTGCCCGGATCGGGCGCGTTGCGAATGACGGCGATCACTTCATCGATGTTGGCGACGGCGATGGCAAGGCCGACCAACACGTGAGCCCTGTCGCGCGCCTTGCCCAAGAGAAAGCGGGTGCGCCGTGTCACCACCACTTCGCGGAAGGCGATGAAGGCCGACAACACATCCTTGAGGTTCATCAGCTGCGGGCGGCCGCCGTTGAGCGCCACCATGTTGACGCCAAAGGACGTTTGCAGCTGGGAGAAGCGATAGAGCTGGTTAAGCACCACATCGGCGACGGCGTCGCGCTTCAGTTCGATGACGACGCGAATGCCATCGCGCGAGCTTTCGTCGCGTAGGTCGGCGATGCCCTCGACGCGCTTCTCACGCACCAGTTCGGCGATTTTCTCGACCATCACCGACTTGTTCACCTGATAGGGAATCTCGGTGACGATCAGCGCTTCGCGGTCCTTGCGAACCTGCTCGATGGCGACGCGGCTGCGCATGACGACGGAGCCACGACCGGTCATGAACGCCTGACGGATTCCGGAACGGCCGAGAATCATGGCGCCGGTCGGGAAGTCGGGGCCCGGAAGCACCTCCATCAGCTCTTCAATGTCGGCGTCCGGATTGTCCATCAGACGGATGGTCGCATCCACCACCTCGCCAAGGTTATGCGAGGGGATGTTGGTCGCCATACCCACGGCAATACCGCCGGAGCCGTTGACCAGCAGGTTGGGGAAGCGCGCCGGAAGCACCGACGGCTCCCGCTCGGACCCATCGTAGTTGGGATTGAAGTCGACGGTGTCCTTGTCGAGGTCGTCCGTCAGCGCCTGCGCCACCCTCTCGAGGCGAACCTCGGTGTAACGCATGGCGGCCGCGCTATCGCCGTCGATGGAGCCGAAGTTGCCCTGCCCATCCACCAGCGGCAGCCGCATCGAGAAGGGCTGCGCCATGCGGACCAAGGCATCGTAGATCGAGCTGTCACCGTGCGGATGGTATTTACCGATGACGTCACCGACCACGCGCGCCGACTTGCGATACGGCTTGTTCCAGTCATAGCCGTTTTCGCTCATCGAGTAGAGGATGCGACGATGCACCGGCTTCAAGCCGTCGCGCACATCCGGCAAGGCGCGGGACACGATCACGCTCATGGCGTAATCGAGATAGCTGCGCTTCATTTCCTCGATGATCGACACCGGCTTGATGTCGGTCGGCTCGGCGCCGTCGGGTGTCTTCGTCTCTTCAGCCAATGGCTTAAACTTCCTGAACTACTCCGCTCCCCAGTCAAAAGACATGAAGGAAGCAGGGATTGTCTTTACGTCTTTACCGCCCGGCCGGACAACGCATCGTCCTTTGAAACCGGACCTGCCGGATATGCTTCGTTCTAGCCGATTCTGACGGCGGAAGCCATGGTGCCCAGCCCCCGTCAACAGCCATCGTGGCGAGCAAATTTACCGTTTCACATCAACAGATTATTCGGGCTTTTTGGTGGCTTCGATCAAGCCGTCGAATAGCTTGCCTAAACTTCGCCACGGACACCGGGCGCCCTTACATGAGAAGAGCACGAAGGACGCCCCGAACCACTCCGAAATCGCCTCAGTTGATCTCGGTGACGAACCTGTCCTTCGGACGGCGCACCTTCTTGAGGTTTACCAGCCAGTCCCTGTCGGCCTGACGATAACCGAGCGGCAGAATGGTGACCGACTTGAGACCGCGCGCCCCGAGCCCAAGCAGCTCGTCGAGAGCCTCGGCGTCAAAACCCTCCATCGGGGTGGCATCCACTTCCAGCATCGCCGCCTGGGCGATGGCAAGGCCGAAGCCGATGTAGGCCTGGCGCGCGGCATGCTCGAAGTTGGTGCGGGCGTCGCGCGGCACGTAGGCCGACAGCAGCCTCTGCCTGTAGGCGTTCCAGTTGGTGAGCCGTTCGCCATCGAGTGCCCGCTCTTCGGCGACAAAGTCGAAGGCTTCGTTGATACGGTCGGCCGTGTAGGTATCCCAGGCAGCGAAAACCAGAAGATGCGAGGCTTCCACGACCTGCGTCTGACCACTGGCGATCGGCAGAATCTTCGCCTTGATGTCCGGGTTGGTGATGACAAGGAGTTCGTAAGGCTGAAGGCCACTCGATGTCGGGGCCAGCCGCGCCGCCTCCACGATCAGGTCGACTTTGTCCTGCGGCACCGTGCGCGACGGATCGAATTTCTTGGTAGCGTACCGCCAGTTGAGTTTCTCGAGGAGCATGAAAATAGCCCTTGGTGAAGGAGGAAACGTTCAAGAAAAACCGCCCGCGTCATGCAGGACGATCTACCTGGAAGGCACAGGAACACTCCTGTGGCGAACCCCGGGGGTCAACGACTTCGCGCAGACGTCACCAAGACGTGACCGCCACTCCCTAGGCATTCGCTGGAGCAGCCGCTTTTCGATCCGGTTGATTCAACCTGATCGGCGGGTGCTATAGTCAGTCTTTCTTGTCATAGGGGTTGTCGCCGGAGCGCATCTGAACCCGGATTGGCGTGCCCGGCATCTCGAAGGTTTCCCTGAGCCCATTGGCCAGATAGCGCATGTAGCTTTCGGGCATGGCATCGGGCCGCGAGCCAAAGATGACGAACATCGGCGGCCGGGTCTTGGCCTGGGTGATATAGCGGATCTTCAGGCGGCGGCCAGCGACGGCTGGCGGCGGATGGTGCTCGATGAGCCCAGTCAGCCAGCGATTGAGGCGGCCGGTGGAGATACGCGTATTCCAGACATCATAGGCGCGCAAAACCGCCTGCATCAGCTTGTCGATACCCTGGCCATTGAGGCCGGAGAGCGTCACCAGCTCGACACCGCGCACCTGCGGCAGCAACCGTTCGCATTCCTCGCGCAACTCCCTGAGCTTGGCGGAACGGTCTTCGACAAGATCCCACTTGTTGAGGCCGATCACCAGCGCCCGGCCCTCACGGACGATCAGGTCGACGATGTGCAGGTCCTGCTTCTCGAACGGGATCGTGGAGTCCAGGAGAACGACAACCACCTCGGCAAACTTGATCGCCCTGAGCGCGTCGGCAACCGACAGCTTCTCGAGCTTCTCCTGAACGCGAGCCTTGCGACGAAGACCAGCGGTGTCGAACAGCTTCACCTCGCGATCACGCCACGTCCAATCGACCGAGATGGAGTCCCGGGTAATGCCCGCTTCGGGACCGGTCAGCAATCGATCCTCGCCGATCATCCGGTTGATCAGCGTCGATTTGCCCGCGTTGGGACGGCCGGTGACGGTGATGCGCAACGGCCGCTGCTCCTGCGGACGAACGAGATTGCCTTCTTCGTCAACGTCGAGGTTGACCACCGCCTCCTCGCTATCGGGCTCGGCAAAGCCGAGACGCCCCTCCAGCGCTTCGCGCAGCGCGTCGTAAAGATCGGACATACCCTGGCCATGCTCGGCCGAAATGGGAATCGCCTGACCAAGGCCGAGCTCGTAGGCCTCCATCAATCCGGGCTCGACGCCACGCCCTTCCGCCTTGTTGGCGATCAGGATCACCTCGCGGTCCATGCGACGGATCATGTCGGAGAAATGCTTGTCGAGCGGCGTGATGCCCGCCCGAGCGTCATACAGGAACAGGATGGCATCCGCTTCGCGGATCGCCATCTCCGTCTGGGCGCGCATCCGACCTTCCAGCGACTCCGGATTTGCCTCCTCGAGACCCGCGGTATCGATCACCTGGAAAACAAGATCGCCAAGCCGGCCGTTGCCGACACGCCGGTCACGCGTGACGCCCGGCGTATCGTCAACCAGCGCCAGCTTCTTGCCGACGAGGCGATTGAACAGGGTGGACTTGCCGACATTCGGGCGGCCGACGAGAGCAACGGTCGGTTGCGCGGGCATGGTCGAGACTTCCTTCAATAGACATCGCGGCGCCGGATCAATCGATCCGCCGCCGCTCGTCAGCTATCCTATGGCGCCGCGATCAGTTCACGGCGATGAGCGTACCGTCTCCAGCGAGAACCATCATCTTGCCAGAGCTCAGGATCGGCGCAATGGCGCCGCTGAAACCTATCTCGGTGGTGACGCCAAGCGCACCGGTGACCGCATCCACCGAAGCGATGCGTCCATCGTTGGACGACGCCCACAGCTTGCCGGCCGCCATCACCGGTCCGGCCCACGAGCCCTTGCGGCTCGACGACGGCCGGAGCGGCAGCGTTTGGGCCCAGATCACCTTGCCCGTCTTGAGATCGATGGCGATCATCCTGTTTTCGAGATCGATCAGGAACAGGCTGCTACCGGACACGACGGGCGTCTCGGCGCTACCGATCGACTGCTGCCACCGAACGTCGCCGGTCTTCAGGTCGAGGGCGACCAGAGCACCACCAATGCCTGTGGCATAGACGGCATCACCATGGATCACCGGACTTGCCGAAGCGTCCCGGAGCCCAGTGATCGCCGAGATGGAGCCACTACCGGTGATCGACGCCTGCCACTTGACGCTGCCGGTGGCGAGATCAAAGGCTTGGATCTGTCCGGTAGATCCGGCCACCACGACGGTATCGGCGGAAATCGCCGCGCTGCCGGCGCCTGCCAAAGAGGCGCCAGACACCTCGGTGGAGGCACGCCAGCCGGCAGCCCCTGTCGCCGCGTCGAAGGCCTGTACCGCGCCGGACTGGGCGGTGACCACCACCTTGCCGCCACCAACCGCCGGAGCAGAACGAGCCGGCGCATCGAGCTTCACGCGCCAAAGGATCGAGCTGGTCGCCGCGTCGATCGACAGCAGTTCGCCATAGCCCGTCGCGGCGTAGACGCGACCACCCGACACGGCAAGTCCGCCGCCGCCGACGGGATCGCTCGAGCTGGAGGGGTAGACGCCGACGTGCCAGACGGCACCGCTATTGGCCACCTTGAAGCCCGAAACGACGCCAGCGGAATCATAAACGTAGACGACGCCGTCGGCCGCTACCGGACGGGCCGAAATGCCGCGTCCCTTGCTGGTCGAAAGCCCCATCATGCCGTTGCCGAAGCCGGACTTGCCGCCCCTGATCGACCAGAAATGCACGCCTTTCAAGGCGCCAGCGACATTGCCAGGATCGTTGGTCGAGGTGCCGCCGGGCTGGGACCACGCAGCAAGCGCCGTCGCCGCGCCGATATCGGCCCGACCATTGGTTACGCCGCGCGTCGGATCCGAGACAGCCAGGATCGAAGTACGGTTGCCTTCGGCGACCGGCTGATCCTTCTTGAAGGGATTAAGGGAAGACAACGAGTCCATCGCCGAGTCCGAACCGCAACCGCCGAGCGCCACGGTGACGACCAATGCGAAGGCCACAGAGGAAAGGCGAAGGAGAGTCGTCATCCGGCAGCTCCACTGTCGGAATCACCGGTTTGCGAAATCGCCAGATCCTGCAGAATGTGCGCCCGATTGCGGGTGCCCGAGGGCGTCGCGGGATCATCGGTCAGCTTCCGGGTCTCTTCACTGACGGTTTTCCAGTCCTCGGCACGAACGGCCGCGAGGGCGACGATCTCGCGCGCCGCGTGGCGCCAGGGGGAGATGTCGTTGTTGTAGCTGGAAACGCGCGCCTTGATCTGATCGAGACTCTCCCGGTCGACGGCAATCAGCGCGGCGCGAACCGCCGCGAGATCGCGAAACGTCTGGTCGACGCCGGATGCCTTGGATAGATCCTCGAACGCAGCAAGGGCATTGTCGGTCTCGCCCATGGCAGCGTGTTCGGAAGCGGCACGGAAGCGGGCAAGCACCTGATACTGCTTGGGGGCATCACTGGCATAGACCGCAAGCGACTCGGCGAGCGCCTTGTGGTCCCCAGCCTTGGCCGAGGCCAGCACTTGCGAGTAGGCATCACCGGCCGCGTTGGCACGGCTGGTCGCCCAATAATCATATCCGCGCCAGGCAGCGGTACCCGCGACGATCAGTCCGGCCACAACGTAGAGGACCCAGCCGTAACGCTTCCACAGCCCCGTCAGCCTGTCGCGGCGCAGGTCTTCACCGACTTCGTCGAAAATATCAGACATCTTCTATCCAACTATCGGCTCGCGACCCTGCCGGCCGCCGCCCATACACGGTTCGCGCCATACTGTGCCAGCGCAACTCATCGACGCCGTTTACAGCCTTTTTCAAAACGACGCCACCTCTTCATGTGGACGATGCCCGAGCGCTTACAGCAACGGCATGCCGATCAGCCACTCATGCAGCCCGAACAACAGCGCCGCCCAAGCCGCAAGCCCGATTGCCACCGCGATCCAGTCGTTCAGCGGTTTGGGCGTCTTCGCAGGCGTGGTCGTCATCGGCCGCGCAATCAGGGAAAAACGGGCGGCCAGAGTCCATATAAAGAAGACGGCACTGAGCAACACGCTGGCGAGCGTCCCGACCACCAGCGCATGGGCGACCGCCCAGAGCGTCACCGACATCAGCATCGGGTGGCGAACGAAGCGACCGATGCGCGTCGGCGTGGGAAAGAAGGAAGACACGAGCAACGGCAGCGACGCCATCATCAGCACGAAGGCAAGCATGCGTGCCCAGGACGGCGGCTCAAACAACAGAACGGGATCCTGACGCGCGAGCCCGTAACCGTAGATCAGCAACAGCAGGCCTGCGAGAGAAACGAGCGAGTAGATGCCGCGCCAGGGGTTGTATCCGATGCGGGCAACCGCCCCCGCCCGCACACCGGGCGCCACGATATAGATCGAATGCATACCAATGAAGAGAACGAGGCCAACGAGGAAAACGGACATTCCCTGCTCCTTGAACACGACACGCGAGGTGGCCGACAGCCCAAAGCGAGCTGAAGCCCGATCACGGGGAACGGCGGGCCACCGCCCTCCCCCAAAGGCTACAAAGCAACGAATTTCACAAAGACGTTCATGACCATAATGAATTAACCCTTGCGTGCAATAGTAACTCTATTTTCACGGGGGATGTCATGTATCGCGCCTTCGCCCTGTTGGGACTGTCACTATGCTTGACCGTTGCGGCACCAGCCCACGCAGCGACGGACGACCGATCGGGCTTCGATGGCATTCCCATGCGGCCGTCGCTGTCTTCAAATGACCGCGCCGACGAATTGGCCATGACGCTCCCGCCCGCCGCCGACATTGCCCAAGCGCTCGCAACGGGACCGGCGACGAGGCAAGCTCTGGGACCGAAGGTTCAGATACGCGTCGACATATCGTCGCAAACCATGACCGTTCTCGTCCACGGCAAGGTCGTGCACGTCTGGAAGGTGTCGACCGCTGGACGCGGCTATGTCACGCCTACCGGATTCTGGACACCCTATCGCATGCACGTCATGTGGCACTCTCGCAAATACGACAACGCGCCGATGCCGCACTCCATTTTCTTCCATAAAGGCTATGCGATTCACGCGACGCCTCACATCAAGCGCCTCGGTAAGCCCGCCTCGCATGGCTGCGTGCGCCTGCACCCGGACAACGCCAAGGCTTTGTTCGCACTGGTCAGGCAATACGGCCCGTCGAACGTACGAGTGTCCGTCGAGCAATAACCACCGCCGGAGTTTCATAGCCTCCGCCCCTCTATAAGGGAGGAACGGCGGAGCGTGTTCCTGCGCAGAATCGTACCGCGCAACAAGCTCCCGGCCGCTGCACAGGCCGCGCCATAGGCCTCCTCAGCAGCATCGTCCATGACATCGCTGTCATCAGCCGACAATCATCCATGGATACGCTATCGGCGACCGAAAACGATTCAACGGGCTCCAGCTCCCAAAACAGGAGCCCAGGAAAACCGTTTCAGACCGATCAGCATATTTGCGTAGAGAATTTTGAGGCGTTCCAAACCTCGTAGCCGCTCCCATAACCGCCCGGCACATTCAAAAATTCTTTCGCCCGGTTTTAGGCAAGATGTATGTTGCGCTGCAGCATTGGCCAATTTTTGAGTTGATTTCATCAAAAACAACATCATGGAAGCCAAATGACGGCAAATATGCGACCGAGACTCCGTCGAAAGTCGTATTTCAGCCGTATTTCAACCCGTCAGCGAAGTTCATTTCGAGCTCCGAATGCTGCCGTGCGAAAACTGCATTCCTGACATGCAGGCCACCCTCTAGCCCTGCATGCCTCGTTCGCCTAATTATCGGGGTGTCGAGAGCGAAGCGCAGCAGACAACAGACTGAAGAGCGCAGCGCCTCACAACCCGAATGGATGAACGAAATGCTGGACACCGTTGTCAACAAGCTCCGCTCCTACCGCAAGTACCAGGAGACCTATCGCGAGCTCTCCCGTCTGAGCACCCGCGAGCTTGCCGACCTGGGCATCTCCCGCGGTGAAATCTCGAACGTTGCCCGCAAGGCCACGCTCTGAACCACGAAATTAGGCTCGCCAGCCGAACTATCCTCCTCCCAGTTCTGCGGCGACCCTGATAGACACCCTGCCGGTTCCTCCTCCCTCCGGCCGGTGTCTTGGAAAGATGGTCCTCCTCCCCCATCTTTCCCTTAGGCGATGATGGTCCTCTCCTCCTCCCAGGACCATTTCGCCGGATTTGTGAGTACCGGCCTGCCCTTCCTCCTCCCTGGGCAACGTCGGTTTGGTCGTGGCAATCCTCCTCCCTTGCTACGACCGTCCTGCGATGCTCCTCCTCCCGCATCGCAGGTTAGCTGTAGCGGCATACCTCCTCCCATGCCGTCTACAGAAAATTGCAGCGCCCACCGGATCTCCTCCCCCGGTGGGCGTTTGCATTTCGAGGCTTTCCAGATCCATTTCTTCGTCGGAGCGACCTCCGGAAAAACGCTGCATGCACCCCTCGGACATGCTATCCCCCCGCCATGACCAATCAGTCCCACGCCCCCATCCACGTCGTCGGCGCCGGCCTGGCCGGCTCGGAAGCCGCCTGGCAAATCGTCTCCCACGACATCCCGGTCGTTCTTCACGAAATGCGTCCGCAGCGCGGAACCGAGGCGCACAAAACCGGCGGCTTCGCCGAGCTGGTCTGTTCCAACTCCTTCCGCTCCGACGACCACCAGAACAACGCGGTCGGTTTGCTGCATGAGGAAATGCGACGAGCCGGCTCACTGATCATGGCTTCCGCCGACACCAACAAGGTACCGGCCGGCGGCGCATTGGCCGTCGACCGCGATGGGTTCTCCGACAAGATCACCGCGACGCTGCGCGCCCATCCGCTTGTCACCGTCGTCGAGGGCGAAGTGGATGGCCTGCCGCCGGAGGACTGGGGCAGCACGATCGTCGCAACCGGCCCGCTCACCTCGCCAGCACTGGCCGAAGCCATCCGCACAACCACCGGCGCCGCTTCGCTTGCCTTCTTCGACGCCATCGCGCCCATCGTCCACTTCGACAGCATCGATATGGACAAGGCTTGGTTCCAGTCGCGCTATGACAAGCCCGGCCCGGGCGGTACCGGCGCCGACTACATCAACTGTCCGCTGAACCGCGAGCAGTATGAAGCGTTCATCGATGCGCTCCTTGCGGGCGAGAAGACCGAGTTCAAGGACTTCGAGAAGACGCCCTACTTCGACGGCTGCCTTCCGATCGAGGTAATGGCGGAGCGCGGCCGTGAGACACTGCGTCACGGACCGATGAAGCCGGTCGGCCTCACCAACCCACGCGACCCCACCGTCAAGTCTTACGCCATCGTTCAGCTCCGTCAGGACAATGCGCTCGGCACGCTCTACAACATGGTCGGGTTCCAGACGAAACTGAAGTACGGTGTTCAGGCCGACGTCTTCAGGATGATCCCGGGGCTCGAGAAGGCCGAGTTTGCCAGGCTCGGTGGCCTCCATCGCAACACCTACCTCGACAGCCCGCGTCTGCTCGATCAGGTGCTTCGCCTCAAGGCAGCGCCCCATCTCAGATTCGCCGGGCAGGTCACCGGTTGTGAGGGCTATGTCGAGTCGGCATCCATCGGCCTCCTGGCCGGTCGCTTCGCCGCCGCCGAACGGCTTGGTGCGGCAGCGGTCCCTCCTCCACCGACCACAGCGCTCGGCGCTCTTCTCGGCCACATCACCGGCGGCCACATCTCCATGGAGGCCGAGGGCGCGCCCCGCTCGTTCCAGCCGATGAATGTCAACTTCGGCCTCTTTCCTCCCGTCGAGTTGCCCAAAGAGCCCGGTCGGCGACTCCGGGGCAACGAGAAGACCATAGCAAAACGACAGGCGATCTGCCGTCGTGCCCTGGATGACTTGACCGAATGGCTCGGCTGATACGTCACTGATAGGGTACTCTGTGAAATCCTCAACCAAGAGAAGCATTTACGGAACAAGTAAGAATTACAAAAGGAAAATCTGGCTTATAAGGTAGCAACGTCTACTTCTGGAACGCAGACGATGGCTTCTGGCGGGTTGCTTCGGATTTTGCGCCGTGTGAACCGACTGGTTCTCCGCCCCGCGAGCGTGCCAGCCTTGATCGCTCTGATCGCCGCCGGGATGCTCGGCCTGCTTGCCGACTACCAGAACCATCAGTTGTTCGAACAACACACGCGGGCGACAGTCGCAGACCGCCTGTCCGTCATTCGGGCGCGCCTCGAGGGCAACATCAACCGCGACATCCAGATCGGCAGGGCGGTTGTAGCCGCCTTCGCCACGCGCCCGGAGCTCGACAGAACCGAATTCAACACGCTCGTCGAACACCTCCTCGCGGCAGGGTCGGATCTTCGTCTGATCGCCGCCGCGCCGGACATGGTCATCACCATGGTTCATCCGCTCGTCGGCAACGAGCAGGCCATGGGCCTCGACTACACGAAGACGCCCGCCCAGAGAGAGGCTGTCGAGCGCGCCAGGGCAACCGGTCACCTCGTTCTTGCCGGTCCGCTCGAACTGGTTCAGGGAGGCGTCGGCATCATCGGTCGTTATCCCGTGATGGTCGACCGACCGGCCGGGCCGCCCGTGTTCTGGGGCATCGTCTCGGCTGTGATCGATCTCGAGCGCCTCTACCGTAACAGCGGTTTGACCGACCCTAGTTTCGATCTCGACCTGACCATACGCGGGCGCGACGGAAAAGGCGCCGCCGGAGAGATCTTCTTCGGCTCGGAGGAGGTTCTGGAGCACGACCCTCTGATCGCGACCGTCAGCATTCCCGGCGGGGCCTGGCAGCTTGCCGCCACACCGAAAGGTGGCTGGCCAGCGCCGCCCAACACGATCAGCTTCCGACTGATGATCGCCCTCATCGGCACGTTCGTTGTTCTGCCGATCCTGATTACGGGCCACCTCTATGCCGAGCGTCGACGCAATCTCGACGAGCTCAGCGAAGCCAAACGACTTGCCGAGGCGCGAAACATCCAGCTTGAGGAGGCAAACCGGCTTGTCCGGCACACCTCGCTGCACGATGAACTCACCGGCCTGCCCAACCGCCGTCATCTCATGGATCGCCTTGGCCACCTGAGCTCCGACACCGGAGAACCGCTCGGCCGGATCGCCATCCTTCATATGGACATCGACCGCTTCAAGCAGGTCAACGACGCTTACGGTCACGCAACTGGCGACCACTTGCTCCAGCATACCGCCGATCTCATGCGCGCCGTATTCCGGCCCGACGACCTCGTGGCGCGTATCGGCGGCGATGAGTTCGTTGCCGTGTGTATCAGCGATGAGCCGGAAGAGTTGGCCAGCGCGCTGGCCGAAGAGCTGATTGCAAGCTTCCGCCACCCGATCGACCTCGGAGAGGTGCGGTGCCGAAGCGGACTGTCGATCGGCATAGCCTGCTCGGAGCCACGAAAATACCAGCCCCGCAAGCTTCTCATCGACGCCGACATCGCGCTCTATCGAGCGAAGAAGCTTGGCCGCAATCGCTTCGAGTTTTTCACCCGTGCGCTGGAAGCCGAGGTCGTCAGCGCCAAACGCCTGGCCGATGAAATACTGACCGGCATCGAAGAGGGACAGTTCACCGCGCACTATCAGCAACAGTTCGATGCTTCGACGCGCGATGTCGTTGGCCTGGAAGCGCTCATCCGCTGGAATCATCCGACGGCAGGCTTGATCGGACCGTCCCGCTTCCTCGAGGCTGCGGACGAGATCAACGTCCTGCCCGTGCTCGATCATATCGTGCTGGAAATGGCCCTCGCCCAGCGATTTCGCTGGCTCTCCACTGGCCTGCGGGTGCCGAGAGTGGCCGTCAACGTCTCGATGGGCAGGCTCCGCGACGAGCGCCTGATCGAGAAGCTCGCGGCAATGGCAATCGAACCTGGTATGCTGGCCTTCGAACTGACCGAGGCAATCTACCTCGACGATAGCGACGACATCGTCGCCGAGAACATCAACCGCCTCAAGCAACTCGGCATAGAGATAGAGATCGACGATTTCGGCACCGGTTATGCCTCTATCGTCAGCCTGATGCGCTTGCAGCCGAAGCGTCTCAAGATCGCCAGCCAACTGACCGCCGAGGTCGCGACCTCCGGTTCGCAGCGCCAACTCATCCGCTCGATCGTGGAGATTGGTCGCACGCAGGGCATAGGCATTGTCGCCGAAGGTGTCGAGACCATCGAGCAGGCGGACATTCTTCGGGATCTCGGCTGCCAAACATTGCAGGGCTACGCGCTCGGCCGACCAATGAGCGCGGATCAGCTGGCCGGCATCATGCCAAGCCAAGTCTAGCCGCCAATCGTCAATCCCAGCGGGCGGGGGCGCCAGTTGTGGACAGCTTGTCTCCAAGGACGATCGGAGCTAAACAATGCCTCGGTCGGCAGTTCACCGAGGCGTCGCTGTCCCCTCAGGGGAAGCTAAACCTGCCATTCCTTTTCGGAAGTCGACGGACACTCCTCGCGTGCCCCGCCGCAAGCCAGCGACCAGCGACAGTCAGAAATGATCGGCACGCGCGAGGATAGGTCATGTCCCGAGACACCCTGCCGCTGACGGTACCCGACGTGTCGGCGCTCGCAAGAGTGCTCGGCCGCGAGCTCGCCCAGATCGAAGGCAAGCCCGGCCATGTTCAACTGCTCAATATGCTGGCGCGGGCCGGCGGCTATCGAAACTTCCAGCATTTTCGCTCGGCTTCAAAGGCCGGGGAACGCCTCGCCGAGCCGCGTCCGGCCCCAGAGCCGGTAGATCACGCTCTGGTCGAGCGCGTGGCCGGGCACTTCGACGATGAGGGGCAGTTCCTGCGCTGGCCCTCGCGCTACCGCCATCAGAGCCTTGCACTATGGGTGCTCTGGTCGCGCCTCAAGGCAGGAACCGTCTATAGCGAGTTCGACGTCAGCAAGATCATCCGCAACAACCACCGTTTCGGGGATCACGCCCTGATCCGCCGCGCCATGATCGACGCCGGTCTCCTCACTCGCACGCTCGACGGGCGAGAATATCGTCGCGTCGAGCGAAGACCACCCGGCGAGGCGCTGGCTCTGATCCACCGGATCTCAACCCACCCCTCTGCCTGATGGCATTCGTTTGACGGCGCTCCCTCAGCCCTTGCGCGCGGCGTGGAGCCGGTCGATCACCAGATCGAAGTAGCCGTCCGCATCGACTTCGGTCAGGACGAGCGCGTTCTTCGGCCGGCTCGTCACCGAATGCCAGTCGACGACGGTCATGCCGCGCGTCAGCTCGTCGCAGGAGATCTCGACGTTGACGAGGCGCCCCTTGAACAGATCCGGCTTCAGGAGATAGGCGGTAACGGTGGGGTCGTGCAGCGGCCCGCCGTCCATGCCCCAGGCTTTCTCGTCGAAGCGCTTGTTCCACTCGAGAAGGTGGTAGAAAGCCTCCATGTGCGGTCCGCCCTTGGCGCGCAGCTTGTCGAGGCGAGGCTTCTTGGTGAGCGCCGTATGGGTGCAGTCGAGGGGAATCATGACGATCGGCGCGCCGCACTCGAACACCTTCTTCGCCGCTTCCGGATCGACATAGATGTTGTACTCGGCGGCCGGCGTGACGTTGCCGCCCTCCGAGCGCGCGCCCCCCATCAGCACGATGCTCTCCAGACGCCCCGCAAGTCGCGGCTCCCTCGCCATGGCGAGCGCGATGTTGGTGAGCGGTGCGAGGCAACAGAGCGTCACCGTCTTCTCCGGCCGCGACATGACAAGCTCGACGATCTTGTCCGGCGCAAACCCTTCGGCGGCCGTCGCGACCGGCTCGGGAAGGTCATACCCCTCGAACCCGGTCTCGCCGTGCACGTACTCGGCCGTCTCCAGCGTGCGAACCATGGGGCCGGCGGCGCCGGCATAGACCGGTACATCACTCTCTCGTCCCACAAGCTCGAGCGCCTTCAGCGCGTTGCGGGTCGTGTGGTAGAGCGGCACGTTTCCGCCGACGGTGGTAATCGCCAGAAGTTCGAGTTCGTCTGGCGAGCCGAGCGCCATCAGAAAGGCGACGGCATCGTCGGGCGACGGATCGGTATCGATGATGATGGACTTGACCATGAAGGGCTCCGGGAACGCCTGTTGGCTCCCGGCAGCCTTATCCGTTCAATTACCTATAAGCAACGATGGAGTTCGCCCGACATGGCTGCTCAGTCGGAAACGAACAGCTTGCCGTTCGCGAGACCAAGAAGCGTTGCCAGCACCACCACCAGCACGAGGAGCGTGGCGATCGAGAGTTGCGCCCACAACAGCCAATCGGCAAACGGGAATGGGTAGGCGCGCACCAGGGTGAAGAACGCCACGGTGAAGGCCGCCGCCGGAAAGGTGTAGCTCCACCAGGACAGAGCAAGCGGCGCCTTAAGGAAGCGCGGCAGGATGGTGAGGAACACGATCGCCAGGAAGGCGGCGTAGCCGAACAGCGCAAGCGCCGGCCAGTCGACCTTTCCCTCCAGCGCCACGAGCGACAAGAAGGCGACCGAGGGTGGCGCCAGGAAGATCACGAGCGTCGGTTTCAGTTTTTCGGGAAAGGCCGGACCTGCGGCGATGCGCTGAAACAACAGCGGCTGCACCGTCAGCCAGAAGATCATGCCGATTCCGAACAGCAGCCACGAGGGCATGACAACGCCAAGTCGCACGCCAAACACCGGAGCCAGCAGCACGCCGACCAGCGGAATCAGCGTCGGGGGCATCAAGGACATGGGGTCGTGGCGGGGCGTCAGCATCAAACCGCGCACGGTCATGAGCGCCACCAGCAGGTGCAGAACCACCGCGACCGTCCAGGCCCAGAAAGCAGCACCGGGTTGGATCGGAATCAACATGGCCGAGACCATCATGAGGCCGATGGTGAAGGCGCCGGCAAAAGCGGCGCGCGCCGGGTGGGCGAGGTCGGCGAACAACGCTCGCGGATGGCGGATCTCGCGCCAGATGTGCAAAAGGGTGAGCAGCGCCCAGACCAGCGCAGCGACCGAAAGCAGCGCCTCTCCCGGAAAGGCTGGCGCGCCGAAATGGGCCGTTGCCTCGCGCCAGGCGAGTCCAAGACCGCCGATGCCCATCGGCGCGGAGAATAGGGGGAAAGGCAGGTGAGCGATGCGGCTGGGCCGCGTCGCCACGGCCGTGGGCTCCGCTTCGTCGCGGTCTTTTCTTGGAGCGGTTGCCATTTCGTCCTCCAGACGCGGATGAGAACTTCCGCGACATGCTCCTATTTTCCCACACGGAGGCTAAGGCTCCGTAAAGCCTAACAGGGCGATGTTGGCCTTAAGGTGCAGCCCAACGCCCTTGCCAAGCCACACGAACACCCCAGTATCAGGAGAGCGCCGGCAAGCGATCCGGTCGTTTCCTTCGAGGTGTTCCAATGCCCACCCTGCCCGTCATCACATTCCACGGTGCCGCTGAAACCGTCACCGGCTCCTGCCACATGGTCGAATCCGGCGGGCATCGCATATTGATCGACTGCGGCATGTTCCAGGGTTCCAAGACCGAGAAGGAACTCAACTACCGCGCCTTTCCATTTGATCCCCGCACCATCGACGCCCTGATTCTGACTCACGCTCACATCGACCATTCCGGACTCGTGCCCAAGCTCGTCAAAGACGGCTTCACAGGCCCGATCTTCGCATCGGCGCCGACCGTCGACCTTTGCAAGGTTATGCTGCCCGACTCCGCCCATATCCAGGAGATGGAGGTGGAGCAGCTCAATCGACGCAACAAGCGGCGCGGCCGAAAGGAAGTGACGCCGATCTACTCGCTGCTCGACGCCATGGAAGCGGTGAGACAGATGCAAGCGACACAGCTCGGCGAGTGGCGCGAGGCGGCTCCCGGATTTCGGTTCCGCCTGTGGAACGCCGGCCATCTGCTTGGTTCGGCGTCGGTCGAGCTGGAGACGGCTGGCGACGAGCGACCGATACGGATCCTGTTCTCGGGCGACCTCGGGCCAGACAACAAGCTCCTGCAGCCCAGCCCGGAGGCTCCGACGGATTGGGACCACGTGGTCATGGAATCGACCTATGGCGACACTGACCGGCAGGAGGTGACGGAAGCCCGTCGCCGCGCCGCGCTCAAGGCCGAGGTCAAGGCAGCAATCAATCCGGACGGCGTGCTGCTGATCCCCTCCTTCGCTGTCGAGCGCACGCAGGAGCTTCTGGCCGATCTGGTCCATCTGATCGAGACCGGCGAACTGCCACCCTGCCCCATCATCATCGACTCCCCGCTTGCCAACCGGGCGAGCCAGATCTTCCGCTCCTATGCCAGGAGCCTTGATCACGGCGGCCTTTTGCTTCGCGCCTTCTCCTCCCCTCATGTGCGGTTCACCGAAAGCGTCGAACAGTCGATGGCGCTCGATCAGATGCACGGCTTCCACATCGTCATCTCGGCGTCCGGCATGTGCGAGGCGGGCCGCATTCGGCACAGGCTCCGCAACTGGCTATGGCGGGAAGAAGCAACGGTGTTGCTGGTCGGATATCAGGCAACCGGCACGCTGGGCCGCCTGCTCTCCGACGGCGCTCCCGTGGTCCGCATGAAAGGCGAGCAGATCGAAGTCCGCGCCCGCATCCGCCAACTCGATCTCTACAGCGGTCACGCCGATGGGCCGGAGCTTGCTACCTGGCTCAAGAAGCGCCTTCCGATAGCGGGCACCGTGTTCATGGTACATGGCGAAGAAAAGGCGATCGGAGGCCTCAGAGCCCGGCTTGCCAACAGCCTGCCCTACGAGCGCCTTGTCGACCCGCGCCTGGATACGTCTTTCCGGATCGGCCACGGCGCGGCGGTGGAAATACTCGATACCGCCAGAAGGCCGCGTCTCGAACCGAAGCAGGCCGGGCACACCGACTGGCACAACGATCTTCAGAGACTTCTTCTCGACATCCAGGCCGAAGTCGGGAAGGGGGCGGACGAGAAGGCGCGCGCCAAGACCATCCGCCGGCTCAGGGACGCGTTGGCAGCCGAGTAAGGCAGGGAATTCCCCTCGTCCTCGCATCGAGATAGAAGAGACGGACGGCTGGCCGCCGGACCATGATCGGTCGGGCGGCTTCCGTAATGAAGGAACGCCCCTCGATGCCCATCAATGCCTCGATCACCCTCAGAAGCGACGGTTCGTCATCGGTCAACGGTGATCGCATTCGCCTGCTGGAGGCCGTTGCCCGCGAGGGAAGCATCTCGGCCGGAGCCAAAGCGGTCGGCATCACCTACAAGGCGGCCTGGGACTGGCTCGACGCGCTCGCCAACTTGTTCGGTCAGCCCATGCTGGAAACCCGCACCGGCGGCAAGGCCGGCGGCGGCGCAACGCTTACACCGGCCGGCGCAAAGGTGATCGAGGCCTATCGCCGCATGGAGGCGGAGATGGCCCGCGTGGTCCGCCTGATAGAGCCGGACCTCGACGGCAGCGGCATTTCCCCTCTCAACCTATTTTCGGGCTACTTCATGCGAACATCGGCGCGCAACGTGCTCCGCGGCACCATCGTCTCCATCGACTCCGACGCTCTCAATGCCGACGTCGCTGTCGCCGTTTCGGGCGAAACCACCATCCACGCCACCGTGACCGCAGGCAGCCTCAGGGACCTGGGGCTGGTCGTCGGTCGCGAGGCCATCGTTCTCATCAAGGCGCCCTTCGTGATGATCGCCCCGGGGACCGAGCCGCCAGCCGTCTCGGTCGCCAACCGCATCGCAGGCCGCATCGCCCGCATCGAGGTTGGTACCGTCAACGCCGAAGTCGTACTTGACGTCGGTGGCGGCAAGTCCATCGCCGCCTCAATCACCGCCCGATCGGCCCAGACATTGTCGCTGGAGGAAGGCTCCCCCGCCTTTGCCCTGTTCGACGCCGGGCACGTCATTGTCGCCATAGACTGAGCGTTCGCGATCGTAAGAAAGATCCATCGGCCGGCAGTTTCAGCCCCGGTGATTTGCCAATGTGAAAGGAACGCCTCCCACAGCGCTTTCCCATCTGGCGTCGGCATGGATTTGGCGCTAAAGCTTCGATTGAATCGATTCTAAAGCTTCGTCATTTCATCCGGTGATACGATGACCCAAGTCCGCCTGATCATGCTGATGTTCTTCCTGGAGCCGCTCGTCTTCGGCAACTGGCTGTCGCGTATCCCCGAAGTGCAGGCGGGCCTTGGCCTCAGCCCGGCTCAACTCGCGCTCGCCCTTCTGGGCATGCCGATCTCCAACTTGCTGATCTTGCCATTTGCCGGCCGGATCTGCGACGCCGTCGGCGCCCGAAACCTGCTGATTTCCGCCTTTGCCGGCATGCTGCTGATCCTGACCTTGCCGGGGCTGGCCTTCAACATTCCCTCGCTGTTCCTGATCCTCGCCTCCTGCGGCGCTCTTCTGGCGCTGGCGGAACTCGCGATGAACGTCGAGGCGGCCCGCATAGAACAAGAAGCCGGACGCCTCATCATGAGCACCTGCCACGGCTGCTGGAGCGTCGGCATCGGCGTCGGAAGTTTCGTCGGCGCCACGCTGGCCACCTTGGGATTGTCGGTCACCCAAGCACTGGTGCTGTCCGTGGTGGTCGTACTGCCGGTTGCCGTCTGGGTCGGTTTGAAGTTGCCCGCGGCGGAGCCGATCAAGCCGGCAGGGAGCGACGCGCCCGCGCCCTCGTTCTTCGCCATCCCCCCAAGAGCCCTGCTCCTGGTCTGCATCTTCAGCATAGGCTTCGCCGTCACCGAAGGCGCCATGGGCGATTGGTCGGGCATCTTCCTGCGCGACGAAGCGGGTACGCCGACCGCCATGCTGGGCTATGGCTATGCGGTTTTCGCGGCGTTGCTGTCGGCAGGCCGGTTCATGGGGGATACGTTGCGCCGGCGCCTCGGCATGGTCGCGATGGGTCGGCTTTTCGTGTCCATCGCCCTTGGCGGAGCCCTGCTGCTGTCCGTGGCCAGCAACTTCTGGGTAGGAGCCGTCGCTTTCGGCATGATCGGTCTTGGCATATCCACAGCCTTCCCGATGGCCGTGACGGCCGTCACTTCGATACCGGGAACGCCAGCCGGCAACGTCGCCATACTCTCGGCGATCTACGTTCTCGGCTTCCTGGCGGGTCCTCTGGTGATCGGCGGCCTGGCCGAATTCCTTGGAATCCGGATCGGCCTGATGTTTCTGATCCCCGTCCTGTTCGTCAGCCTGCTGCTCACCGGTTCGCTCCGCCCCGGAGACCGCAAGGCTCCGGAAGCGGCCGAACCGGCCAGCGCCTGAAGACGATCAGCCTGCCCGGTTGAGGATGGCGACGAAGAAGCCGTCCGTGCCGGTCAGCGCCGGTGTCAGACGCAGCATCGCCCCGTCTCTCCCTTCGATGTGGAGACAGGCGAGATCCGGCGCATCCGTGCCGGTCACCGTTGCGAAGGCGGCGGCCGCGTCTCCCAGGGCGAAATCCGGCGAACGAGCAAGGAAGGCGGAGATCTGTTCCTCGTTTTCCTCCGGCAGCACCGAACAGGTGATGTAGACGATGCGACCGCCGGCCCTCACCAGTTTGGCCGCGTTATCGAGTACCGCCGCCTGCTCCCTGAGCCGGATCTCAAGCGCTCCCGGCGCGAGACGCCATTTGGCGTCAGGCCGCCGCCGCCACGTGCCAGAGCCGGTGCACGGCGCGTCAACCAGCACGAGATCGCTCTTGCCGGCTAGGTCGACCAGCACATCCTGGTCGCGACGCGGTTCGCGAATCTGGATGTTGCGACTGCCCGAGCGATCGATTCGATCGAGAATGTCGCCGAAACGACGCTTGTCGCTGTCATAGGCGTAGATCTGGCCGTGGTTGCCGAGCGCTGCCGACAATGCCAGCGTCTTGCCGCCTGCCCCGGCGCAAAGGTCAACCACCTGCCGGCCGCCGCCCGCAGCGGCGACGAGCGCCGCCAACTGGCTGCCTTCGTCCTGAACCTCGAACCAGCCCTTCTTGTAGGCAAGATCGGAAGAGACGTGGCCGGGCCGAAGATCGCCATCGACGGCCGGAATACGGATGCCGACGGGGGACCAGCGGCAAGGCTCGGCCTTGAGATGGGTGAGCCCAGCGAGCACTTTCTCACGATCGCTCTTGAGCGTGTTGACGCGAAGGTCGACGTCGGCGCGCCCGGCCAACGCCTCACCTTCCTCGACCACGCGATCACCGAATGCGCGCGCCAGCGAACCGGCCAGCCATTCCGGATAATCACCCTTCACCCAGTCCGGCGCATCAGCGGGAACGGCCCCCTCGGCAAGCGAGCTGCGCTCGTCGTCGGTAAGCGGCGGCGGAGCGAACTTGTCTTCGGCAAACAACGTGTCGAGCGAGGGCACACTACGCCCCCAAAGACGCACCGCGGCGGCGAGAGCCAGGGCACGCGGACTGTCGGAGCCCATGATGGCGGCCAGCGATGCCTTGCGGCGCAACACGTCGAACACCAGATTGCCGATGGCGCTGCGATCCTTGGATCCAGCGAAACGGTGCCTGAGCCCCCAGTCCTTGAGCGCATCCTGAACCGGACGCCGTGTGCGCTCGACATCCTCCAGCACCTCGATCGCCGCCGCGATCCTGCCGCCGTCTCTCATTTCGATATCCCTCGGTTGCCCGTCTAGTCTCGTCGCCGACATATGAATGAGACGGCCGCCGGGGGCAAGCCCGGCGGCCGCAGGTCAATACTGCAAAACTTGCTCTCGAAGCCGACGGCTCAGGCGGAGCCGGGGTAGTTCGGGCTCTCGCGTGTGATGGTCACGTCATGGGCGTGGCTCTCGCGCATGCCGGCCGAGGAGATACGCACGAACCGGCTGTTCTCCTGAAGATCTGGGATGGTCTTGGCGCCGACGTAACCCATTGCGGCCCGAATGCCACCCACCAACTGGTGGACGACCGAACCGAGCGGCCCCTTGTAGGGCACCTGCCCCTCGATCCCCTCGGGCACCAGCTTCAACTGGTCGCGCACTTCCGCCTGGAAGTAGCGATCGGCGGATCCGCGCGACATGGCACCCACCGAGCCCATGCCCCGGTAGCTCTTGTAGCTGCGGCCCTGATAGAGATAGACCTCGCCGGGGCTCTCGTCGGTACCAGCCAGTAGCGAACCGATCATGCAGGCCGTGGCGCCCGCCGCCAGCGCCTTCGCGCAATCGCCGGAGAAGCGGATGCCACCGTCGGCGATCACCGGCACGCCGGCCTCCTGAGCGGCCGAGACCCCCTCCATGATGGCCGTAAGCTGCGGCACGCCTACACCGGCGACGATACGCGTGGTGCAGATCGAGCCGGGACCGATACCCACCTTGACCGCGTCGGCGCCAGCGTCGATCAGCGCCTTGGCGCCGTCGGCGGTCGCCACGTTGCCGGCGATCACCTGCACATGGTTGGACAGCTTCTTCACCTTGGTGACGGCCTTCAAAACATACTCGGAATGGCCGTGGGCAGTGTCGACCACCAGCACGTCGACGCCGGCATCGATCAGCGCCTGCGAGCGCTCATGCCCCTTGTCGCCGACGGTAGTGGCCGCGGCGACGCGCAGACGCCCCTGATCGTCCTTCGCTGCGTTCGGGTTCAGGCGAGCCTTCTCGATGTCCTTGACGGTGATCAGGCCGACGCACTGATAGGCGGAATCCACGACCAGCAGCTTCTCGATACGGTGCTGGTGAAGCAGGCGCTTGGCCTCGTCGTGGCTGACGCCCTCGCGCACCGTGACGAGGTTTTCCCGCGTCATCAGTTCATAGACACGCTGGTTGGGGTCGGAGGCAAAGCGAACGTCGCGGTTGGTCAGGATGCCGACCAGGCGCCCGTGGGTACGACCGCCGTCTCCAGCGTTCTCCACCACGGGAATGCCGGAGATGTTGTGACCTTTCATGAGGTCGAGCGCGTCCTTCAGTGTCGCCTCGGGGCCGATGACCACCGGGTTGACGACCATGCCGCTCTCGAACTTCTTGACCTGCCGGACATGCTCGGCCTGGGTCTCGACGTCGAGATTGCGGTGAATGACGCCGATGCCGCCGGCCTGCGCCATGGCGATGGCCAGCCGCGCCTCCGTTACCGTATCCATGGCCGACGACAAGAGCGGAATGTTCAGCTCGATGGTGCGGGTCAGACGGGTGCGAACGTCCGTGTCGGCCGGGAGGACCTCGGAGTGCCCCGGCATCAACAGGACGTCGTCGAATGTCAGCGCGTGATCGCCACCGGCGGAGGGAACGAAGAATGAGGCCATGACCAACTCCTTGGGCTCGCAGGCGACGAAATGAAAATACGCCTGTCCGGAATCGCGTTTCGCGACTCGGAGCAAGCACTCATCACCGAATGAAGTTGGCGGTGGTCTCTACCACGGACGCGGCATTTGGCAAAGGCAAAAGCGCGACTTTGGTATACTTACGCGAAAGCGCGGACGGATAGCCGCGCCGCATGACTCAATGCACGAAGTGAAATGCACCCGACGAGAGCCACCGGATTCACCACATCAGCGTCCGGAATCAGATCCTCAGATCAACGCTTTTTATATTAATTTTTTCAATTACTTCGAAGACCTTTTGAATGTTTTCCTCGACGAAAAGACGTGGATGTTCGACCGGTTCCTCGATGTGCTCGTAGGTCCAGGTCAGATCGTGCGGGATATGCATGGCATAGGCTCCGGCCTCGAGAGCCGGCAAGATGTCGGAGCGCAAGGAGTTGCCGACCATCAATCCTTTGTTCGCCCCGTCGCCACGGGCCGCGAACACGCGAGCATAGGTCGAAGCGGATTTGTCGGAAACGATTTCCACGGCGTTGAACAGATCGGCGAGGCCGGACGCCGTGAGCTTGCGCTCCTGGTCGAACAGATCGCCTTTGGTGATGAGAACAAGCGGATAGTGATCCGCCAGCGCCTCCAGAGTCTCGCGCACTCCCGGCAGCAGTTCCACAGGGTGGTTGAGCATCTCGCGCCCCATGGTCAGGACGCGAGCTATTATCCCGGGATCCAGCCGGCCGTCGCTGATTTCAAGAGCCGTCTCCATCATAGACAGCACGAACCCCTTGATGCCGAAACCATAGATCGGGATGTTGCGCTTCTCGACCGCGAACAGTCGGCTCGATAGCGCCGAACGATCCCCGAAATCGGCAAGCAGTTCGAGAAAGCGCTCCTCGGTCTGGCGAAAGAACTGTTCGTTCTGCCAAAGCGTATCGTCGGCATCGAAGCCAAGTGTGGTGACCGTCGCCTGAACCATGTAACGCTTCTCCTTGAAACGCGGAGGTTGCCGTCGCCCGGAGCTGCCATTAAGCAAGCCCGCACGAGCCCCTCTCGAAAGGACCAGACATGCCGATCCGCGCCGTGCTGTTCGACAAGGACGGCACCCTTCTCGATTACCACCGGACCTGGGGGCCCATCAATCTTGCCGCTGCCGACATTGCGGCGGCCGGTGACGAACTCCTTGCCGGCCGCCTTCTCGCATTGGGCGGCATGGACAGGACGAGCATGATCACCCGTACCGGCAGCCTGCTCGCGGCGGCCCACACCGTCGAGATCGCCGCTGCTTGGGTGGAAGCTGGAAGCCCCCTGCCTCTCGACGACCTCGCCGATCGGCTCGACGCGCTGTTCACCGCCTCGGCAACCCGTTCGGTCCCGATCGGCAATCTCGAAGCTTGTTTTTCGGCGCTCCGGACCTTGGGCCTGACGCTCGGCATCGCCTCCTCGGACAACGAGGCATCCATCCGCCTGATGTTGGATCACCTCGGTCTCGCCCATCACATCTCCTTCGTCGCTGGCTATGACAGCGGCCACGGCGTGAAGCCGGGTCCCGGCATGGCCCTCGCCTTTGCCGAGGCGCTCGGCCTGAAGTCATCGGAGATCGCCGTCGTCGGCGACAATAGCCATGACATCGACATGGGACGCAGCGCCGGCGCCGGCCTCGTCATCGGCGTTCTGAGTGGAACTGGGGATGCAGCGACGCTCGAACCGATTGCCGACGCCTGTCTCGCGGATATTGGCGCGCTCCCGGCCTTCCTCGCCTCCCATAGCGCAAACTGACACGGCGGCATCACCGCGAGTTTGGCGTTGACTCCGCCGCCCCACCGCGCGAAGTCTCGCGCCGCCCTTCCCGCACAGCTAAGGAGTCTCCGCCATGCAGCCCGGACGCGACATTTCCGTCCTGATCGACATCATGGCCCGGCTGCGCGATCCAAAGGGAGGTTGCGCCTGGGATCTCGAGCAGACCTTCGAGACCATAGCGCCCTACACCATCGAAGAAGCCTACGAGGTCGCCGAGGCGATTGCCCGTGGCGACCGGCACGACATCTGCGACGAGTTGGGAGATCTCCTGTTGCAGGTGGTGTTCCACGCCCGCATAGCCGAAGAGGAAGGCGCCTTCGCCTTCCCCGACGTGGTGGAGGCAGTCACGCGCAAGATGATCCGCCGCCATCCGCACGTGTTCGGACCGGAGGAGGCGCGCACGCCGCACCTCGTCAAGGGGTTGTGGGAGAAGATCAAGGCCGAGGAAAAGGCCGAGAGGGCGGCACGCCATGGCGGCGAAATGCCGAAGAGCCTGCTTGATGCCGTATCGGTGGCCATGCCGCCGATGCAGAGGGCGGTCAAGCTGCAGCACAAGGCCGGGACGGTCGGCTTCGACTGGAACGACCCGCGCGCGGTTCTAGCGAAAATTCGCGAGGAACTCGACGAACTGGAAGCCGAAATGGATCGGGCCGACAAGGAGGTGCGCAAGAAAGCCGACGTGCGCGCTTCAATCGAGTCTGAACTCGGCGACGTTCTGTTTGCCCTCGCCAACCTTGGCCGCCATCTCGACATCGATCCGGAAGCGGCCGTACGAGCGACCAACGAGAAATTCAGGAAGCGCTTCTCATATATAGAGCGAAAGCTGGAGGAAGCCGGACGACGGCCCGAAAACGCCACGCTCGATGAGATGGAAGCTCTCTGGCAAGAAGCCAAAACCGCGGATTGACCGGTTCTGCGGTGACCGAAAAAAGAGAAACCCGGCACGGTGGCCGGGTTTCACAGACCTCTCGGGGCCGGACCGTCGTCGAGCCTGCGGCTCGTGGTCCGGGGTAGCTGGCGAGCGATCCCTATGACGGGATCGATGTGACGGCGCTCAGAAGCCGGCATTGCGGAACATCCCACGATCGACGGCGCGCTGGCGATACTCGAGGTCGATACGGTCGGTAGCCTCGTTAAGGTAGGCAAGCTCGCGTTCGGCGGCAGTGGCGGGGCGAAGGGCGCGGGCGGCCTTGCGCAGATGAGTGAACATTGTTTCTTCCTTTCGATCCACGAACCGCCGGTTTTTCTTCAGGACCCAGCGATCCGTTCCTCTGTCCTGACAGTCATGAAGATAATACATTCTGTTCTTTGGACCAGATCGAATGTTGCATGACGCGCATGCGTCCTGCGAATTGGTCTCAACAGATTTTCTTTTGCAGGGTTTCAGAGAAACTTCATTTCACTTCACCCCCGGCGGAACATCTTAACGAGCGATTAACGCACCACCGCACCTACGCCGAGCTCTGGGAGAAAGAGTGGTGACCGGGAAAAACAGCTACCGCCGAAACGACAAAAAGCGCCCGGGCAATCAAGCCTAGCGGGCGCTCGTCGTCAGGTCAGGAGCTTTGCAACGAAGGATCCAGGCCCTGGGGTTTGCCCGACCATCCTCCGTCGGCCTTACGCCAGCACCAAATTGTGCCAACGCTTTGTTATTTCGAAACAGTCTCTTAGATCAGAGACCGAGGTTCCGGTTACGGCGGAACAGACCGCGATCGACTTCGCGCTGGCGAAGCTCGAGATCGATGCGATCGCCAGCCTCATTGAGGTATGCCGCTTCGCGCGCTGAGGCGGTGACGGAACGGAAAGCCTTCTTCAGGTTGGCAAACATAGCTGCATCCTTTCTGGGGTGCCGCCGGGATCATCATTGCTCCGGCGTTCCTTTCTTGCTCTTGCAAGACACAACATAGCTATTTCTGCTGATCGTACCAGCGCGGATACCGCAACGCCGCCATGCGCCTGACGAAACCCGACATGAAGAATAACTATAGTTCGTCTTCAGATAAACTTGCGGGGCATCAAGCAACGACTGCCGGCCCGGATACGACAAAGCGCTCCGACCTTTCGGCCCCGGAGCGCTTGGCATGTCGCATCTGTGTTGCATCCGCCCCATTCGGAACGGGCAACCTTCCATCAGAGACCGTAGGGACCGCGCCGGAACAGACCGCGATCGATCTCGCGCTGGCGGTACTCAAGCTCAATACGGTCGCCAGCGGCGCTAAGGTACTGCAGCTCACGTTCCTCGGTCGAGGGAACACGAAAGGCGCGGGCAACCTTCTTTAGCGGACCAAACATGGCTTTCACTTCTCTCAACGATACGGACCGGCGAGGGAATATGGCTGCCCCGGAACGGTTCAGCTCCCATCGCCTTGCCCACTTATATAGACTTTCGTCGTAGAGGAGCTAGAAGCGGCCGCGCAAGCCAGCCATGCAGGGACCGGAAAACACGACACAATTTCTTCACGGTCGATTCAGGCAAGTTGAACGCGCCACAAAAGTCCGGACTCATCCGCGACTTTCCGTAACGTCACGGCGCCCTCCTCAGTCGGAAGCGCCAACCACCGCGTCGTTCTCGATCACCATGCCGTCGAAAGACGGAACGACACCAGCCGGAAGCTCGGAAGCCAGCGTGCGATAATCCAGGTCGTGGTGCATATGGGTAAGGACGGTCAGCTTGGCCCCGACGCGGCGACCAGCCTCAATCGCCTGATCCACCGAGAAGTGACTGACATGAGGCTTGTAGCGAAGCGCATCGACGACAAACACCGTCGCACCTTCGATCAGCGGCCAGCTCTCCTCGGGGATGGCGCTGACATCGGAAGAGTAGGCAAGCGAGCCAAAGCGATAGCCGATGCTGACGATATCGCCGTGCGTCTGAGTGTAGGGCGTGATCCCGATCACGCCGCCCCGGCCCTCAATGGAGAAGGCCACGCCGGCCTCGACCCGATGCTCGGCTACGATGGGCGGATAGCCGGACCCCAGGGGCGTTTCGAAACAGTAGCCGAAGGCGTCCTTCAGCCGTGCCGCGGTCGCCTCGTCGGCGTAGACGGGCACGCGATGACCGCTGTTGTGAAAGAACTGCCTGAGCTCGTCGATGCCGTGAATATGGTCGGCATGGGAGTGGGTGTAGAGCACCGCATCGGCCTCGCCGACCCCCGCCCGCAAGACCTGTTGGCGGAAGTCCGGGCCAGTATCGACAATAACGCGGGTAACGCCGCCGCCCTCACCGAACCGCTCGACCATCAGAGACGACCTGAGACGGCGATTGCGCGGCTCGTTGGGATCGCAGGCGCCCCAGTCGTTACCGATGCGCGGCACGCCGGGCGACGCGCCGCAGCCAAGAATGGTAAAGCGCATGCGTCCGGTCATCACGCGAACACCTCGCGCGGCACCTTGGCGAACAGCCGGGCGAAGTTGGCCGTCGTCGTCTCTGCCATCTCTGCCGGGGGAACGCCCTTGACCTCGGCAAGAACCTTGGCCGTGTGCGCCACATAGGCGGGCTCGTTGCGCTTGCCGCGCCACGGCAATGGCGCCAGATAGGGCGCATCGGTCTCGACCAGCAAACGGTCGGCGGGCACGTCACGGGCGATAGCCCTGAGCTCGTCGGATCGCTTGAACGTCAGGATGCCGGAAAAGGAAATGAAGGCGCCGAGCGCCACCGACCGTTCCATCAACTCGCGGCCGGATGAGAAACAGTGAAGCAGGATCGGAAAGGCGCCCTTCCCTGTTTCCTCCTCCAAAATGGCGATCATGTCGTCATCGGCATCGCGCGAATGGATGCAGAGCGGCAGGCCGGTGATCCGGGCCGCGGCGATATGCCGACGAAAGACCTCGGCCTGTACGTCCCGAGGCGAGGAATCATAGAAGTAGTCGAGTCCCGCCTCACCGATACCGATCACCTTGGGGTGGGAGGCCAGTGACACCAGCTCTTCGACGCCGACGTCCGCTTCTTTCTCGGCTTCGTGCGGATGGGTTCCCACCGTGCAGTAGACCTGACGATGGGCCTCCGCGATTGCCCGGACCTTGTCGAAGTCGCGGACACGCGTACCGATGGTCACCATGACATGCACGTCGGCCGCCGCGGCACGGGCAAGAAGTGCATCCGCCTCACCGGCGAAATCGGAAAAATCGAGATGGCAGTGGCTGTCGACGATCATTGGAGCTGAACGCAATAGAACAAGGGATTGTTCCGACATAGCCGCTCGCACCGGCGCTGTCGAGCAGCGGCGAGTGTCGGGCTGATCCGCGCTACGCGCCGGTCGTCACAAAACTCTCACGCCGCACGACTAAGAAAGCTCTGGTTGCGACATCCATTCCGTCGAGCAACCATGAATTTTGTCGGTAGCATTTGAAAGAAGCCGGCGGCTTTTGCCTGCCACATTATCGGACGCCTTCGGGCGTCCGTTTTTTTGCCGCCGTCAGGGTCTGCACCAGAAACGTCGGCAATTTTCGGGCGGATGGGCACTCCCCTCGGCATCCGCCCATCCGAAAAGTCTGCAACTTTCGGGCGGCTGGGTACTCCCCTCGGCATCCGCCCATCCGAAAAGTCTGCAACTTTTCGGGCGGATGCCCTAACATCCTCCAATGCGTCCCGATCTCCTCAATCCGCTGTTCCAGCCACTCACGTCGCTCCCCGGTGTCGGGCCACGTACCGCGCCCAAGCTTGAGAAGCTTGTCGGCCCGGGCGGCGAAACCGCGCGCGACGCCGTGGTGCTGGACCTGCTCTTCCACATTCCGACTGGGCTCATCGACCGCAGCCACGAGGCGTTGATCGAATCGGCGCCTGAGGGCGCGATCGTCACGTTGCGCGTCCATGTCGACCGCCATCGGCCGACGCCGCCGCAGTCGCGAGCGCCCTACCGCATCTCGGTCTACGACGACAGCGGCGAGCTTGCCATCACCTATTTCCGCGCCGACAAGGGGTGGCTCGAGAAGCTCTATCCCCTGGGCGAGACGGTGCTCGTTTCCGGTCGCGTCGAGCGCTTCAACGGCGTGCTCCAGATGAGCCATCCCGACCACGTGGTGCTGGAAGCCGAAGCCGACAAACTGCCGCGTTTCGAACCTGTCTACCCGATGACGGAGGGCGTCAGCGGCCGCTTGATCGCTCGCCTTGCCGACGCAGCGCTTTCGCGACTTCCGCCGCTACCCGAATGGCTCGATGACGCCCATCTTCGCCGCGAGGGCTGGCCGACCTTTGCCGAGGCTCTGAGATACCTTCACAAGCCGGAGGAACCAGAGACAACCGACGAGCCGAGCCCGGCACTGACGCGCCTCGCCTATGACGAACTGCTCGCCAACCAGTTGGCTCTCGCCTTGGTGCGCCGACAGCTCAAGGGCGTGGCGAGCCGACCGCGCCTGCCGACAGGCGATATCGCCAACCGCCTCCGCGTCGCCCTGCCCTTTCGCCTGACGGCCTCCCAGGAAGCGGCCATAGCCGACGCGGTTGCCGACCTCTCCTCGCCCTCGCGCATGGTGCGCCTCATCCAGGGCGACGTCGGTTCGGGAAAGACCATGGTGGCTCTTTTCGCCGCGGCGGCCGCCGTGGAGGCCGGCGGTCAGGTGGCAGTGATGGCGCCGACCGAGCTGCTGGCTCGCCAGCATGCGCGCTCCATGTCGAACCTGGCCGAAGCGGCCGGCCTGCGGCTCGCGCTCTTGACCGGCGCCGACAAGGCGAAAGGCCGCCGCGAAACGCTGGAACGGATCGCATCCGGAGAGGTGGACATCGTCGTAGGTACCCATGCGCTGTTCCAGACGGCGGTCGAGTTCCGCAGTCTGACGCTGGCGATCGTCGACGAGCAGCACCGCTTCGGCGTCCACCAGCGGCTGGCACTGTCGGCCAAGGGGCCGACGACCGACCTGCTCGTCATGACGGCAACACCGATCCCACGCACGCTGATGCTCGCCTATTTCGGCGACATGGACGTCTCCCGTCTCACGGAGAAGCCGGCCGGCCGCAAACCGATTGCCACCGTCACGGTACCGCAGGAGCGGATCGGCGAGATCGTCGGGCGCATAGGCTCCGCCATTCGCCAGGAAGGCGCCAAGGTCTACTGGGTCTGCCCTCTGGTCGAGGAAAGCGAAAGCATCGACCTTGCCGCCGCCGAGGAGCGCTACGCCGACCTCCGCCAGCACTTCGGCGAGGACGTGGCCCTCGTCCACGGTCGCATGAAGGCGGCCGAGAAGGACGTCGCCATGGCGCGCTTCAAGGACGGCGGGGCGCATATCCTGGTGGCGACAACCGTCATCGAGGTCGGTGTCGACGTGCCGGACGCGACCATCATCGTCATCGAGCACGCCGAGCGCTTCGGCCTTGCCCAACTGCACCAGTTGCGGGGCCGGGTCGGGCGCGGCGACAAGTCTTCGTCCTGCGTGCTTCTCTACAAGGGGCCGCTCGGTGAAACGGCCAAGGCGCGATTGAAGGTAATGCGTGACACCGAAGACGGCTTCCGCATCGCCGAGGAGGACCTGAAGCTACGAGGCGGTGGCGAGTTGCTCGGCACCCGGCAAAGCGGCTTGCCCGGCTTCCGATTCGTACGCGCCGAGCATCACAGCGCGCTGATGGAAACCGCCCGCGACGACGCCGCCCTGCTCCTTGCCCGCGATGCGGGTTTGGAGGGGCCACGTGGGGAAGCCCTTCGGCTATTGCTCTATCTGTTCGGGCGAGATGAAGCGGTGCGGCTGATCCGTGCCGGTTGAAGACAGGCCTAGCGCTCGCCTTCCGCCCGCACTTCGGCGGCAACTTCGCGAATGGCCGCCATCATCATCTCGGCGCCCAATGAAAGCGGCGTCCCCGACCGGACGATGAGGCCCAGCGGTCCGAAGGTATCCGAGGTGTCGACCGGCAGTTCGCGCAGCGTACCGGCGGCAAGATCGCCGGCCACTTCGCCATAATGGGCGATCCAGATGGCATCGGTCGTTGTGGCGAACGCCCGGCCGAACACGGTGGATACCGTGTCGACCCGCCGAAGCTGCGGCCCTACGGCAAGCCTGATCAGGAGCTCGACGGCATGGTCGTGGATGATCGAACCGGGCGGCGGCACGAGGACGACATAATCGGACAGGCGACCGAGCCCGCCTCCCATGGCGAACAGGGGATGCTCCCTCCGCGCCACCACTGCCACCCGCTCGGTATACAGGTGCTCGAAGGCAAGCCCGACCATATCGGCGGGCGAGCCCATGCGCCCCAAGGCGAAATCGAGTTCTCCGGCCTTCAGCTGACCAAGAATGGAGACGTTGTCTGCGGTTATGATTGTGGGCGTGGTTCCAACGCTGGTGCTGAGGAATCGCGTCACCCCTTCGGGCAGAACGCGAGACGAGGCCGAAGCGAGCGCACCAACGCGAACGATCGAAGCGCCCTGCTTCAACGCCAGTTCGACCGACTCGACACCCTGGCGCAGCGCGGCAATGGACGCTCCGGCAAAGCGAAGGAACACCTCGCCGTAATAGGACAGGACAACAGACCGATGACTGCGGTCGAACAGCTCGACACCCAGGATTTCTTCGAGTTCGCGAATGGTCTTCGATACCGCCGGCTGGCTGATCGACAGCGACACCGCCGCCTTGCCGATGCTTTTCACGCGGGCGACTTCCACAAAGGAACTCAGATGCCTATGTTTGATGCGGTTCTCGATCACGTCGGGCCCTCTATAACCGGCCGTTATGTAAAGGGGCAAAGCATCCCTCTGCCATGGAACAATGGTCGAGTCCGTGTCCGCCCTCGTCCGTAATCGGTGGTAGGGTGGCCCAAGCGCCATCCATCAGGGGCAAACACTCCGGGGAGTACCCATGCAGAAAACCAAACTCCATCTCGACGTGATCGTCGACGTCGTCTGTCCCTGGTGCTTCCTCGGAAAGCGGCGACTCGACGCGGCGATCGCCGACCTTGACGACCTCGACATAGAGGTTCGCTACCGGCCGTTCCAGCTCGATCCGACCATCCCCCAGGACGGCGTCGAGCGCGAGGAGTATGTCATAGGCAAGTTCGGCAGCGCCGATGCCCTGGACGAAGCACACGCCCGTCTCTTCAGCCTGGGCGCCGATGTCGGCATTACCTATGCCTTCGACCTCATAGAGAAGACGCCCAACACGCTCGACGCTCACCGTCTTGTTCGATGGGCGGCGGCGGAAGGCCTCGGCGACCCCATGCTGGAGCGGCTGTTCTCGCTGTTCTTCGAGGAAGGTGCCGATCTCACCAACGCGGAGACCCTCGTCGCCGCTGCCGAGGAAGTCGGTCTAGATGAAGACGAGGTCACGATGAAACTGGAGGACGGCGTCGACCTCGACGCGGTGAAGGCCGACATCGCCCATGCCGGTCGCATCGGCATCACCGGCGTACCGACGGTCATCGTCGAGAACAAGTTCGCCATTTCCGGCGCACAGACGTCGGAGGTACTGGTCGACGCCCTGCGCAAAATCGCCGCCGAAGTGGAGGCGACAAGAGGCTGAAACAAAAAGGGGCGCCGTCTGGGCGCCCCTTTCAAATGCGTCTTCAATACGTCAGACGGCCTCGCCACCGTCGCGGTCGATGCGTTCAGCCCTGATGCGACGCACGGTACCGGTCCACGAGCGCATGACCACCGTGTCGGTGATGATCTTGCCGCCCTTGAAACGCACGCCGTCGAGCAGATTGCCCTTGGTCACGCCCGTGGCGGCGAAGAGCACGTCGCCCTGGGCCATGTCCTCCATGGCGTATTTCTTGGTCACGTCCACGATGCCCATGCGCCGCGCACGCTCGATCTGGTCGGGGCGATTGATCATCAACCGGCCTTGCATCTGGCCGCCGAGGCACCGCAGCGCCGCCGCCGCCAACACGCCTTCCGGCGCTCCGCCTACGCCCAGATAGATATCGATGCCAGTCTCTTCCGGGTCGGCTGTCTGAATGACGCCGGCGATGTCGCCGTCGCCGATCAACCGGATGGAGGCTCCAAGGCCGCGCACCTCGTCGATCAGTCGGGCATGGCGGGGCCGATCGAGAATGCAGACGGTAATCGCCGACACCGGCACGCCCTTGGCCTTGGCGAGCGCACGAATATTGTCGGTTGGCGTGGCGTCGAGGTCGACAAGGCCCGGTGCGAATCCCGGTCCGATGGCGATCTTGTCCATGTAGACGTCGGGAGCGTTCAGAAGACCTCCCTGTTCGGAGATCGCGATGCAGGCCAGCGCGTTGGTCTGGTTCTTGGCACACATCGCAGTGCCTTCGAGCGGATCGGCGGCGATATCGACACGCGGCCCTTTGCCGCTGCCAACCTCTTCGCCGATATACAGCATCGGCGCTTCGTCTCGCTCGCCCTCGCCGATCATGATCGTGCCCTGGACCGGCAGTTGGTTCAGCTCCGAACGCATGGCGTCCACGGCGGCCTGGTCGGCGGCGCGCTCGTCACCGTGGCCACGCTGGCGGGCGGCGGCCATTGCCGTGCGCTCGGTAACCCGAACGATCTCCAGAGTCAGAATACGGTCGAGGGAATTGGACAATTTTTGCGACATGAAACAACCCGCGGTTCGGACAGTCGACCGAGTTCGTCGCTGCGGCTCAGGGAGGTCTTGTGGCCGCGCGCGAACGGGGAGGAAACCCGGTCGATACCTTAGCGAGGTAGGAAGAACAGGCGATGGAGGTCAATGCGCCATAGGACGCAATACGGATGTTCCGCGGATGAATTAACCATACCGCGACCTAGGCACCATCTTGATACTTGGCGAAATACCGCCGTTTACCGGCTCTTTTGGACTGTTCCACCGTCAGACATGCAAAAAGTCGATAGCAGCATTCCCTAATATGGGCCTGGAAACCAACATAGGCCCGACAGGGGCTCACAAACTCTCGATGCGGATCAGCGTCGGCTTCTCGGCAATGTGGCCGGCAGCCTCGATGGCGGCGAGCGCCGCCCGGATCTCCGTCTCGCGCGTGGCATAGGTAATGAGCACCACCGGCTGCGGAGCACCGGTGTGACCGGGCGGCAGTTCGTCGTTGCCCCGACGATGCTGAACGATGGATTCGAGCGATATGTCGCGATCGGCCATGCTCTTGGCGATGCCAGCAAAGGCCCCCGGACGATCGTAGACGGAAAGACGCACGTAGTAGCCGCCCTTGTGGGCCTGGATCTCGGCCTTCTGATAGAGCATCAACTCGTTTGCCGGCAGTCCGAACACGGGCGTGCGGTGCCCGCGCGCTGCGTCGACGATGTCGGCGATGACCGAGGAAGCCGTGGCGCTGCCACCGGCGCCTGGACCGACAAGCACTACCTCGCCCAGCGCATCGCCGTCGAAGGCGACGGCATTGAGAACGCCGGAGGTTTGAGCCACAACCGATTTCTTCGGCACCATCGCGGGGTTGACCCGCGCCTCGATGCCCGTATCGGTGCGCCGGGCGACACCGAGAAGCTTGATGCGATAGCCCAGCTCCTCCGCGGCCTTGATGTCCTCCAGCGAGATAGAGGTGATGCCCTCCACATAGATGGCATCGGCGTCGATCTCCGTTCCGAACGCAAGACTCGCCAGAATGGCGAGCTTGTGTGCGGTATCGAAGCCGCCGACGTCGAAGGTCGGATCCGCTTCGGCATAGCCGAGCCGCTGCGCTTCCGACAGGCAGGTCTCGAAGGACAACTGCTCCTTCTCCATCCGGGTCAGGATGTAGTTGCAGGTGCCGTTCAGAATACCGACGATACCGGTGACGGTATTGCCGGCAAGGCTTTCCTTCAGCGTCTTGATCACCGGAATGCCGCCGGCAACCGCCGCCTCGAAGCCGATCGACAGACCGGCCTCCTCGGCGAGACGGGCGAGCTCGACACCGTGCCGGGCGAGCAACGCCTTGTTGGCCGTGATCACCGGCTTGCCAGCAGCAATCGCGGCCCGCACCACGGCTTCGGCGGCCCCGGACGCGCCGCCGATCAGCTCGATCACGACGTCGACGTTCGGATCGGCGACCATGGCCACGGGGTCGTCGTACCAGGCAAACCCATCCACATTGATGCCCCGGTCGCGGTTGCGGTTCCGCGCCGACACGGCCGTGATCGTCACCGGCCGCCCTGCTCTCAGCGTCAGCGAGCTGAGGTTGGACTGGACGATGCGGACGACGGACGCGCCGACGGTCCCGAGACCGGCGATGCCAAGGCGAAGCGGTTTACCCATGGTACTTTTCGATACTCTCTGTCTGAGGGGGCACTCCCGAGGAGCCGGGTCGCCGGAAATGCCCTCGCTATTGTTCTCTCGCAGCTCCACCGCAAAATCGCGATGCGTCTATTGCCGGAGATCTGCCGGGAAGAGGCGCCGATCAGCGGCTACGCTCGACCGGAGCGTAGTTATGCATGGTTTCGTCGGCCATGTCGAAGAATCGACGTAGCCCACGCGCCGCCTGCCGAATACGCTGCTCGTTCTCCACCAGGGCGATGCGGACATAGTCATCCCCCTGCTCGCCGAAGCCGACACCGGGGGCGACGGCCACCTCGGCCTTCTCGATCAGCAACTTGGAGAACTCCAGGCTGCCAAGTGGCTTGAACCGCTCCGGCAATGGCGCCCAGGCGAACATCGAGGCGCGCGGAACCGGAATCTCCCAGCCGGCACGGCCGAAGCTTTCGACCATGACATCGCGGCGGCGCTTGTAGGTCTGCCGAACCTCCTCGATATGGGTATCGGCCTCCGGGTCGTTGAGCGCAGCCGTCGCCGCCACCTGGATGGGCGTGAATGCGCCGTAGTCGAGGTAGGACTTGACGCGCGACAACGCAGCGATCAGCCGCTCGTTGCCCACGGCAAACCCCATGCGCCAGCCAGCCATGGAGAAGGTCTTCGACATCGAGGTGAACTCGACGCAGACGTCCATCGCGCCGGGCACCTGCAGCACGGAGGGCGGCGGGACGCCGTCGAAGTAGATCTCCGAGTAGGCAAGGTCGGAAAGCACGAACACCTCGTGCTTGCGGGCAAATGCCACCACGTCCTTGTAGAAGTCGAGATCGACCACCTCGGCCGTCGGATTCGACGGATAGCACAGGACGAGGGCCAGCGGCTTCGGAATGGAGTGGGCGACCGCGCGCTCAAGCGAATGGAAGAACTCCGGCCCCGGCGTGACGGGGACCGAACGAATGACGCCGCCAACCATCAGGAAGCCGAAGGCGTGGATGGGATAGGACGGATTGGGGCAGAGGATGACATCGCCCGGCGCGGTGATCGCCTGCGCCATGTTGGCAAAGCCTTCCTTGGAGCCGAGCGTAGCCACGATCTGCGTATCGGGGTTGAGCTTCACGCCAAAGCGGCGCCCGTAATAGGCCGCCTGCGCCTTGCGAAGGCCGTTGATGCCACGCGAGGCCGAGTAGCCATGCGTGTCAGGCCTCTGCACCGTCTCGATCAGCTTGTCGACCACGTAGCGCGCCGTCGGCAGGTCGGGATTGCCCATGCCAAGGTCGACAATATCTGCGCCCGAAGCTCGCGCGGCAGCCTTGAGCCGATTGACCTGCTCGAAGACATACGGCGGGAGGCGCTTGATCTTGTGGAACTCGTTGTTGCTCATGGACTTGACCTCAGTGTGGTCGTGGAAGCCGGCGGTTTTCGCCCCGCGCCGGCAGGCGGGTCTGTGCTTCTAGATCAATTCCGGGCGGAGGGGAAAGTGGCTTTTGGCCGGTCGCAGACCGATCTCTCCAAAAAGCCGCCGTTGTGGCCGCCCTACCCGGCCCACCACGGAATCAGCCGATAGTGGAGAGGGCCGGAAAGTTTTCCAGAAGCCAGAACGACGCGCGCTGCATGCCGCCTGACAGGAACAGCGCGCCGGTAATGACCAGCACGCCGCCCATAGCTCGCTCGACCAGCGGAAAGTGCCGGCGAAAACGGCGCATGAACAGCACAAACTTTGCCGCGAACAACGCGGCGATCAGAAAGGGAACGCCCAGGCCCAGCGAATAGACGGCGAGCAGCAGCGCGCCGTCGCCGACGGTATCGCGGCTTCCGGCCACCGACAGGATGGTGGCGAGCACCGGACCGATGCAAGGCGTCCAGCCAAAGGCGAAGGCAAGGCCCAGCAAAAACGCACCACCAAGACCGGCCCTGATCCGAAAATCGTGGAACCGGGCCTCACGGTAGAACAGCGCGATGCGGAACAGGCCAAGGAAATGCAGCCCCATGGCGATGATGAAGAAACCGGCGACGATACCGAGCACTTCGGACCATTGGCGAAGAAGCTGGCCGAACACCGACGCTGTGGCGCCAAGCGTCACGAAAACGCAGGTAAACCCCAGGATGAAGCAGAGCGAAACCTCGGCCGCTCGCCGCTTTGCGGCCAGCCGGCTCATTTCTTCCCCCGTCAGCTCTTCGATCGAGGCGCCGGTCAGAAACCCGAGATAAGGCGGAACGAGCGGCAGCACGCAGGGGCTCACGAAGGAGAGCAATCCGGCGCCGAATGCTGCGATCAGTGTTACGTTCGCGTCCATATGGTCCCTACCAGGGCGAGCAACCGACTGATACTCGATTTCCTCGGCTCATGCGAGGCAGGTTTTCCTCCCGCATATCAAATTGCCGGCAAAGGCCAAGTCGCCCAGGCCACATACCGGTCAACAGAGAGCTAGCGTCCCCTTCAACGAACAGACAAGTCGACGCACGAGGGCAGTCCAATACCCAGAAATCGTGTTCACCGATTGAACTCGCAGAACGTGAAACCAGCTGAGCATGCGCCCCGAGCGTGAGGAGTGATGCCTTTCGGGGATGAAGTTGAAAGGGAGTTGCTTTTCGTTGCGAAGCAGCGTTTCCTCGCATTATTCGAAAAAGCCACTACCCCATGCTCCGCAATTTAACTATTATCTAGCGTTATTCGCATATATTCATCTGCAAGGTTGCAGGGGTTGTGCGTTTCGGGGGAACGAATGATCAGGCAGTTGGCGATCGCCGGACTGGCATTTTTTGCCAGCCTCGTGGCGTCTGCGCATGCAGGCGACGCAAAGGTGATCCACGTCGCCAGCACCTTCCCCTTGTCACTCAAGCTATTCTCTGAAGCCACAGGTCGCCTGAGCGAGCAGGTCGACAGCCTGACGGGCGGCGAAGTGCAGCTTGTGTTCCATGTACCCGGCAACCTGGCGCCAGCGTCGAGCACGGTCGACCGGGTCGCAACCGGCGAGCTTGCCGCCGCTTGGTCCACCGCAGGTCAGTTTGCCACCCACGACAGCGCCTTCGAGCTTCTGAGTTCCATTCCCTTCGGACCAGACACCATGGAGTTCATGGCATGGTTCATGGAAGGAGGCGGCCTCACGCTGTCGCGTGAGCTGTTTGCCAGTCACGGCATCCACAATGTGCCCTGCATGGTGCTTCCACCAGAGGGAGCCGGCTGGTTTTCAAAGGAAATCCGAAACGTTGATGACCTGAAGGGCTTGCGCATCAGGTTCTTCGGCCTTGGCGGGCGGGTGCTCGCCCGGCTCGGCGCCGACGTCGTAAAAATGGCTCCGAGCGACATCCTCGCCGCCCTGAAGAACGGCGAGATCGAGGCGGCCGAGTATTCGTTGCCGTCGATGGACCTGACCCTCGGCTTACAGAGTGTCTCGAAGTACTACTACTTCCCCGGCTGGCACCAGCCTTCAACACTCTACGAGCTATACTTCTCCGAGGCCGCATGGCACTCGATGACGGAGAAACAACAGCAGACGATCGAAACCGTCTGCGCCGCGGTCATGACGGACGCCATCGGCCGAGCCGAGATCATGCAGTCCGAAGCCCTCGAGGAGATCAAGAAGCGCGGGATAAAGCTCCGCCGCTGGTCACCGGAGCTTCTGCTTACCTTCGAGGCCACCTGGGGCAAAGTCGCCGATGAGGAGATGGCCGCCAATCCGCATTTCAAACAGATATACGAGTCGTACGTACGGTTTCGGGACCAATATGGGTTCTGGAAGCGTTTCAGCTACCTTCACTGAGTTCATCGAGGCACTCAAAAGGAGAAGCCGAGACCGATGAATTGGCATGACGAGCCGATCGGCAGCGCGAAGAACGCAAGCATCCGGACCAAACTGTCCGGAGCGATCATCTTTGTCCTTTTGCTGATCGCCGCCGTCAGCGCGCTGGGAGTCACGCAGGTAATCTCGGTCAACAACGTCACCACCGAGATCCGCGAGGTAAGACTCCCTCAGGTCGAGTTGCTGGAGAAACTGCGCCGGCTCGCCCTTCAGCACAACCTAGTCGTCATGCGGCGCCTCCAGGTGATCGACTATCACAACCTGGCCGAGATCGACGCCAGCCTCGATGAGACGCGCCTCGAACTCAACCAGGCCTCGGCCGACTTCAAGGCGACCATAAGCTCGCCGGAGGAAGAGCGCCTGTTCGCCATTTTCGCGCAAGCCTGGGGCATCTATCTCTCCTCGCTCGACCAGGTGAACGACGCCATTGAAAGCGGCGAGCTGGAACAGGCAACAGAGTATGCCAACGGCACCACGCGCCTTCAGTACAAGGCGGCGGTCAGCGAACTCGAGAACCTCATCGCCTACGCCAAGACCCAGTCGCAGGACGCCGCCGCGCGAGCCTCCACGTCTGTGTCACGGGCCATTACCCAATCGCTGATCGCATTGATCATTGCCAGTCTGGCGGCCTTGGGGGCAATCCTCTGGGTTCGGCGCAACGTGTCGGGGCCGCTCCGCGACATCGCCTACGCCATGCGACGGCTGACGATCGGTGATCACACGACCCCTATTCCGGATCCGACACCAAGGCGCGACGAGATCGGCGTGCTCGTGGGCGCCCTCGCCGGCTATCGGGACGCCCTGATTCACAGTCGGGAGTTCGCTCGCAACGCCGAACGGGAATGGGAGCGCCTGAGAGCGGCGGTTGCCAACATGCCCGTGGGCCTATCGATGTTCGACGCTTCCGACCGGCTCATCATCTGCAATCGCATCTATTGCGACATGTACGGCTTGCCGCCCGAGGACACCTTGCGCGGCCGTACCTACCACGAGATTTTCGCCGAGGCTCTTCGAGATGGCGGCATCTACGCACCGGTATCCGAGGTTCTGGCGGAGACGAGCTCCAGTCCCGGCGGAACGACCCATTTCGTATACGAGACGAGCGACGACCGCATTCTCGCGCTGGGCATTCAGAGCATCGCCGGCGGCGGTTGGGTCGCCATCCACGAGGACATCACGGCCCGGCGCCGCGTCGAGGAGAAGATCCGTCACATGGCGCGCCACGACGCCTTGACCGACCTCGGCAACCGGCTGCTGTTCCGCGACAGCCTCGAAGAAGCGCTGTCCGAACTGACCGGCAAGGAAAGCATTTCCGTTCTCTGCATCGATCTCGATCGCTTCAAGAACGTCAATGACACGCTCGGTCATCCGGTTGGCGATGCGCTTCTGCAGGCGGTTGCCGACCGCTTGAGGTCGTGCATCAGCCAGAACGACATTGCCGCGCGCTTTGGCGGCGACGAGTTCGCCATCATTCAGCTCGGCCCCGTCCAGCAACCGGAAAGCGCCGCCGATCTCGCCCGCCGCATCGTCCGGATCGTCGGCGAACCCTATGAGATCGACGGCCAGCAAATCATCATCGGGGCCAGCGTCGGCATAGCCGTCGCCCCCCTAGACGGCACCGACGCCGACACGCTGCTCAAGAATGCCGACATGGCGCTCTACACGGCGAAAGCCGACGGCCGAGGCGTCTATCGCTTTTTCCGCGACGAGATGAGCCTCCGCTCCCAGACGCGACGCTTGCTGGAGCTGGAGCTTCGCCGCGCGCTGGCCTCTGAGGAACTCTGCCTTCACTATCAGCCGATGTTCAGCGTGGACACCCGCGAGGTCATCGGCTTCGAGGCGCTCCTGCGCTGGAACCATCCAACGCGAGGCATGGTCCCGCCCAACGACTTCATCTGGCTGGCTGAAGAAGTCGGCCTGATCGTGCCGATGGGACAATGGGTGTTGGAGCAGGCCTGCCGCGACGCCGCAACATGGCCCAGCAACATCAGCATTGCCGTCAACGTCTCACCCGTGCAGTTCCGCGACAGAGCCTTCGCCGACCAAGTGGTGGCGGCGCTCGCCGAGTCCGGCTTGGAGTCGCACCGCCTGGAGATCGAGATCACCGAACGCGTGCTGATCGCCGACACATCGATGACGATTGCTATCCTGCAACGCCTGCATGAAATCGGCGTTCGCATCGCCATGGACGACTTCGGCACCGGCTACTCAAGTCTTGGCTATCTTCGCCAGTTCCACTTCGATCGCATCAAGATCGATCGGTCCTTCGTTGCCGATCTCGGCGAAGGCGACCATGAATCGTTGGCCATTGTCCGGGCGGTGGCGAGCCTGTCGTCCAATCTCAACATCGCGACCACCGCCGAGGGCGTGGAAAGCGAGCAGCAGTTCGAGCGCCTGCGCGCCGAGGGCTGCGACACCGTGCAGGGCTTCCTTCTGGGCATGCCCGTACCGGCGGACGACGTCGCGCGCATACTGGAAGAAGGCGAAGCCTCGGCCATATCGGCAGCGTGATAGGGCCCGCTCAGCTACAGGCATGGCCTCTGTGACGCAGACAGACAAAGACGGCGTCCGAGAGCGCTCATGGCTTCATTTGTCAAAGGAGTGATGGTGGGCGGTGACGGTCTCGAACCGCCGACATCCAGTGTGTAAAACTGGCGCTCTACCAACTGAGCTAACCGCCCCGACCGCGCGACGGCGGCAGAAGGTTCCCTGCTCTACCCACTCGGACGGCCGATTGCAAGATCGCCGACCATATCGCCTTGGGAATGGGAAACAGGGCGAAAAAGGGCGCGACCGTCACCGGCCGCGCCGTTCAAAGTCACGTCGGCCCGCCCCGGATTCGGGGCAGGCCGATTCGGGACGTCAGCCGTTGACCGCGTCCTTGAGGCCCTTGCCCACGCGGAACTTCGGCTGCTTGGAAGCAGCGATCTTGAGCGGTTCGCCGGTCTGCGGGTTGCGGCCCTCCGAGGCGGCGCGCTCGGTCACAACGAAGTTGCCGAAGCCGACGATGCGAACTTCGTCGCCCGCCTTGAGCGCCTCGGTGATCGTCGCGAAGACCGCGTCGACGGCGGCACCGGCCTGCGCCTTGTTGAGCGACGCCTTCTCGGCGACCTGCGTGACCAGATCGTTCTTGTTCATGTCGTGTCCCTTTGTCTGACTCTGTCGGTAGCGGACTTGCCATATAGGAGTTAGCCCGTCACCCCGGCGGCACGTTTCCCGGATTTCCGGGGAAAATCAAGTGCGGAAAGACCGCTTATGCGCGATTTTTTGGCCGAAGACGAAAAAGACCCGGGCTTTGGCGGCCCGGGTCGGTAATTTGCTGGACAAGTGTCCCGCGTTGGTTCAGTGCGCGGTGATCACACCCAAATCGCCAGCTTCACCCTCGGCCACCGGCGCGGGGGGTGTTTGCTTCGATTCGTCCCACTCGATCGGTTCGAGCGGCCGCACCAACGCCACCTTCAACACGTCATCCATATGAGCGACCGGAATGACTTCCATGACGTTCCGGACGTTCTCGGGAATGTCCGCGAGATCCTTGGCGTTCTCGTCGGGGATCATCACCGTCTTGATGCCGCCCCGATGAGCTGCGAGCAACTTCTCCTTGAGGCCGCCGATCGGCAACACCCGGCCACGCAGCGTGATCTCACCGGTCATTGCAACGTCATGGCGCACTGGCACACCGGTCATGACCGACACGATCGAGGTGACCATGGCGATACCGGCCGACGGACCGTCCTTCGGCGTCGCGCCTTCCGGCACGTGCACGTGGATGTCGCGCTTGTCGAACAGCGGCGGCTCGATGCCGAAATCGACAGCCCGCGAGCGCACGTAGGACGCCGCTGCGGAAATCGACTCCTTCATCACGTCCTTCAGGTTGCCGGTCACCGTCATGCGTCCCTTGCCGGGCAAGCGCACACTCTCGATGGTGAGAAGCTCACCGCCGACCTCGGTCCAGGCAAGACCGGTGACAACGCCGACCTGATCGGTGCCCTCCGCCTCGCCATGCCGGAAGCGCGGCACACCGAGATACTGCTCGACCTTCTCCGGCGTCACCGTGACGGACTTCAACGCCCCCTTCGACTTCTGGAGTTCGGTCACCGCCTTGCGGGCGAGCGACATCATCTCTCGATCGAGGTTACGGACACCGGCCTCGCGCGTGTACTGGCGGATCACGGAACGAATGGCATCGTCGGTAATCTCGTACTCGCCTGCGCGGAGACCGTGGTCGGCGATCGACTTCGGCAACAGATGCCGCTTGGCGATCTCGACCTTTTCGTCCTCGGTATAGCCGGCGATCCGAATGATCTCCATGCGGTCCATCAGCGGGCCGGGGATGTTCAGCGTGTTGGCGGTGGTCACGAACATCACGTCCGAAAGGTCGTACTCGACCTCGAGGTAGTGGTCCATGAAGGTGTGGTTCTGCTCGGGATCGAGAACCTCGAGCAAGGCCGACGACGGATCACCGCGGAAGTCCATGCCCATCTTGTCGATTTCGTCGAGCAGGAACAGCGGATTTGACTTCTTCGCCTTCTTCATCGACTGGATGACCTTGCCGGGCATCGAGCCGATATAGGTGCGGCGATGGCCGCGAATTTCGGCCTCGTCGCGCACGCCGCCGAGCGACATGCGCACATACTCACGGCCGGTCGCCTTGGCGATCGACTTGGCGAGCGAGGTCTTGCCGACGCCAGGAGGACCGACGAGACAGATGATCGGCCCCTTCAGCTTGTTAGCCCGGCTCTGCACCGCCAGATACTCGATGATGCGTTCCTTGACCTTCTCAAGGCCGAAATGGTCCTCGTTCAGGACCGCCTCGGCATAGGCGAGGTCGTCGCGGGTCTTGGAGCGGCTCTTCCAGGGAATCCCCAGGATCCAGTCGAGGTAATTGCGCACCACTGTGGCTTCGGCCGACATCGGCGACATCTGGCGAAGCTTCTTCAGCTCGGCCGTCGCCTTTTCGCGCGCTTCCTTCGACAGCTTGGTGCGCTTGATGCGCTCCTCGAGCTCGGCAAGCTCGTCCTTGCCCTCCTCGCCGTCGCCCAGCTCCTTCTGGATCGCCTTCATCTGCTCGTTGAGGTAGTACTCGCGCTGCGTCTTCTCCATCTGCCGCTTGACGCGGCTGCGGATGCGCTTCTCCACCTGCAGGACAGAGATCTCGCTTTCCATCAGCCCGAGCACGCGTTCGAGCCGCTCGACCACCGACTTCAGGGAAAGGACTTCCTGCTTCTCGGAGATCTTTACGGCGAGGTGGCTGGCGATGGTGTCGGCGAGCTTGGCGTAGTCGTCGATCTCCTTGATGGTGCCGAGCACCTCGGGAGACACCTTCTTGTTCAGCTTGACGTAGTTGTCGAACTCGACCAGCACCGAGCGGGCAAGCGCCTCAACTTCGACACGATCGCTCTCCACTTCCTCGATCGGCCGAACCTCTGCTTCGAAATAGTCGGACCGGTCGATGAAATTGATCACTTCCGCCCGGCGCGCGCCCTCGACAAGCACCTTCACCGTGCCGTCGGGCAGCTTCAGAAGCTGAAGCACCGTTGCGAGCGTGCCGACCGTGTAGATGTCGCCGGACGCAGGATCGTCGTCGGATGCATTGCGCTGAGTGGCCAGCAGGATCTGCTTGTCGGCCGTCATCACCTCTTCGAGGGCGCGGATCGACTTCTCGCGCCCCACGAACAGCGGCACGATCATGTGCGGGAAAACGACGATGTCACGAAGCGGCAGGACAGGAAAGACGTCCCGTTCGGCGCCGGTCGCTGGAGTGGATGCGGCCATGGAGTGGTTTCCTTTCTGGTGGCCCGCCGGCCAAGCCTATCGGCGCCGGCGTCCGTCGCACGCGTTTTTCGGCAAGGGCTGCCAACCGTAAGGTCGGAGTGCCCCAGTTCGGCAACGGGTGAGAGGATCGGAGAAGGTGATCCGCTACGTGGCCGTCCGGTCCGCCCCTTGATGGGCGCAAGGCCAGACGCCGTTCCCGTTTCCGTCGCCGCCGCGTAAGCGGATACATGTATCGCGGCGACTGTGCTTTCAAGGTCCTGACACGAAAGCGTCATTGACCCGACGCACGACGCTCCCGGCCGGCCAGGCCGGGAAAATGGGCGGCGAGCGCTCTGGTCGCCACCCACGGAAAACTATCAGGCACCCGTGCCCGTGTCGTCGAGGCGTTCGCCGTAGACATAGATCGGCTTGGCCTTGCCGGCGATGACGTCGCCAGAAATGACCACTTCCGTCACGTCTTCGAGGTTGGGAAGCTCGTACATGGTCTCAAGCAGAGTACCTTCCATGATCGAGCGCAGACCACGGGCGCCGGTCTTGCGGTCGATGGCCTTGCGGGCCACGGCCGACAGCGCATCATCCTGGAAGGAGAGCTTGACGTTCTCCATCTCGAACAGGCGCTGGTACTGCTTGACCAAGGCGTTCTTCGGCTCGGTGAGGATGATCACCAGCGCCGCTTCGTCGAGATCTTCAAGGGTGGCAAGCACCGGCAGACGTCCGACGAACTCGGGGATCAGACCAAACTTCAGGAGGTCTTCCGGTTCGACCTGAGCGAAAAGTTCGCCGGTGCGTCGATCCTCGGGGGCCGTCACCTGTGCCTGGAAGCCGATCGAGGTCGACTTGCCGCGCGCCGAGATGATCTTTTCGAGGCCGGCGAAGGCACCGCCGCAGATGAACAGGATGTTGGTGGTATCGACCTGCAGGAACTCCTGCTGAGGATGCTTGCGGCCACCCTGCGGCGGCACGGAGGCCACAGTGCCTTCCATGATCTTCAGGAGGGCCTGCTGCACCCCCTCACCCGAGACATCGCGGGTGATCGACGGATTGTCGGACTTGCGCGAGATCTTGTCGACCTCGTCGATGTAGACGATGCCGCGCTGGGCCCGCTCGACGTTGTAGTCCGCGGCCTGCAGAAGCTTCAGGATGATGTTCTCGACGTCTTCGCCGACGTAACCGGCCTCGGTCAGCGTCGTCGCATCGGACATGGTGAACGGCACGTCGATGATGCGGGCAAGCGTCTGGGCGAGCAGCGTCTTGCCCGAACCGGTCGGGCCGATCAGCATGATGTTCGACTTGGCCAGCTCGACATCGTTGTTCTTCGAGGCGTGATTGAGGCGCTTGTAGTGGTTGTGGACAGCCACAGCCAGCACCTTCTTGGCCTTGTCCTGGCCGATCACGTAGTCGTCGAGCACCTTGCGGATTTCCGAAGGTGTCGGAACGCCGTCGCGCGACTTCACGAGATTGGACTTCGACTCCTCACGGATGATGTCCATGCAGAGTTCAACGCATTCATCACAGATGAACACCGTCGGTCCCGCGATGAGCTTGCGGACTTCGTGCTGGCTCTTGCCGCAGAACGAACAGTAGAGGGTGTTCTTCGACTCGCCGCTAACCTTGGTCATCCAATCATTCCCGCTCGGTTGACGGACGGCCCGACCCCGCTCCGGGCGAGTATCGAACCGAACCTTCCTCTCGAACCCTCTTCAGTGACCGTATCCGCCGGAACCGCCACATGCGCATGCTGCGCTCAAAGGACTCAAGATAGCTTTAACGTACCGATCTCGATGCACCGCCGCCTGCGGCGCCGGCAAACCTACTTTCCTCAGGGCTGTTCGGGAACCGCCCTCTTGGCGATCACATCGTCCACGAGGCCGAATGCCTTGGCCGCCTCGGCATCCATGAAATTGTCGCGCTCCAGAGCTTCTTCGACCGCCGCGAGATCGCGCCCGGTGTGCTCGACATAGATCTGGTTGAGGCGACGCTTCAGCTTCAGGATCTCCTGGGCATGCAGCATGATGTCCGCCGCCTGACCACGGAAGCCGCCCGACGGCTGGTGCACCATGATGCGCGCGTTGGGCAGCGAGAAGCGCATGCCGGCCTCGCCGGCGCAAAGCAGAAGAGACCCCATGGACGCGGCCTGCCCGATGCAGAGCGTCGCCACCTTCGGGCGGATGAACTGCATGGTGTCGTAGATCGCGAGACCCGCCGTCACATAGCCGCCGGGAGAGTTGATGTAGAGAGAGATCTCCTTGTTCGGATTCTCCGACTCCAGGAAAAGCAGCTGGGCGCTGACCAGCGTCGCGACACCGTCATCGATGCCGCCGGTAATGAAGATGATCCGTTCCTTGAGGAGGCGCGAGAAAATGTCATAGGCGCGCTCGCCGCGATTCGTCTGTTCGACGACCATCGGGACCAGCGTGCTCATGGTGAAATCGACAGGATCCTTCATACGTTCCCTCGGCGTTCGACGGACGAACCGCCCTTCCCGCCCCGTCTCGGGGCTGCGTGGAACAGCGGTGGCGTCGCCAGCAAATCACTCTTGCCGTGATCGTTACATCCCAACCAGACGCTTGGCTACACCAAAGCCTCTGAATTTTCGGTGCATGGTGTACGGCTTTCCATACCCGCCTATGCATGGGGATATCCCCATAAAGGCCACTTATGCATCGTCGGCAAACTCTGCAAGCGGTCGAAACCGCGCGCAAGGCTGCTCTCCTCAAAACGCAACCGGCCGGGGCGTCGCCGCCCCGGCCGCGAAAGCTTTGCAAGGATTGCGGAGGCCGATCAGACGGCCGGCTCTTCGTCGTCCTTGAACAGCTCTTCCTTGGTAACCGTCTTGTTGGTGACCTTGACCAGACCGAGAAGAACGTCGACGACCTTCTCCTCGAACACCGGCGCCTGCAACGAGGCGAGAGCATTGGCATCACGACGATAGAAGTCGAACACGGCCTTTTCCTGGCCAGGGAACTGACGGGCACGCTCGATCAGCGCGCGCTGCAGCTCCTGCTCATTGACCTGAACCTTCTCACGCTCGCCGAACTTCGACAGCACGAGACCGAGACGAACGCGGCGCTCGGCGATCTTGCGATAGTCGGCGTGGGCCTTCTCCTCGGTGGTGTCCTCGTCCTCGAAGGTCTTGCCGGCAGACTTCATCTCAGCCTCGACCTGCCCCCAGATGGCGTTGAATTCCTGCTCAACCAGCGTCGCCGGCAGCTCGAAGGAATACTGCGCATCAAGAGCGTCCAGCAGCTGCCGCTTCACCTTCTGGCGGGTCTGGCCACCGTTCTGGGCTTCGATCTGCTGCTTGACGATGTCCTTCACCGCATCGAGGCTGTCCATGCCGAGCGTCTTGGCCCAGTCGTCGTCGAGCCTCAGCTCGCCCGGCGCGGCAATCTCGAACACCTCGACATCGAAGGTGGCCGGCTTACCGGCAAGGTGCTCGGCCTGATACCCCTCAGGGAAGGTCACTTCGATGACCTTCTTGTCGCCGACCTTGACGCCCGTCAGCTGCTCTTCGAAGCCGGGGATGAACCGGCCCTGGCCGATGACGATGGTGGCGCGTTCGTCGGCGCCACCGTCGAAGGGCTCGCCATCGATCTTGCCAAGGTAGGAAATGGTCAGCCGGTCGCCATTCTCGGCAGCGGCACCCTCTTCGCGGGCAACGTAGGAACGGGCGCCCTCGGCGATCTGGGTCAGGCGCTCCTCGACTTCCGAATCGGCAACTTCGACGACCGGGCGCTCGATGGCGATGCCGTCGACCGGCGCCAGCTCGAACTCGGGAACGATCTCGTAGGAGAGGTCGTAGGCAAGGTCGAGTTCACCCGACAGGATCTTCTCGGCATCCTCGTCGGACAGCTTGATCTGCGGCTGCATGGCAGCCTTCTCGGAACGCTCTTCAAGAGCCTTGGTCGAGGTCTCGCCAATCACGTTGTTGACGATCTCGGCCATGGCGGACTTGCCATGGAGCTTCTTGAGGTGCGCCTTGGGAACCTTGCCCGGACGGAAGCCGGGAATCCTGGCGCGGGCCTTGAGGTCCTCGAGGTAAGCATCGAGCTTCTCAGCGAGTTCGGAGGCCGTGACGACGATCTTGAGCTCGCGCTTCAGGCCTTCGGTCGAGGTTTCAGTCACCTGCATGGATGTTTTCTTTCGTCTCTGATCCCGAGAACGCCCCAGAGACCGTTCCGGTGGTTCTCCCTGCCGGCCCGGTCCGAAGAAGCGGTTCAATTCTGTCTTCACCACCGGCGGGACGCCACGGAGGCGTACCGTACACCGACCGCATCACCCTCGATCTCGGCGTGTCGATCTGGTGCGGGCGAAGGGACTTGAACCCCCACGGCTTTCGCCACTGGAACCTAAATCCAGCGTGTCTACCAATTCCACCACGCCCGCGATCCAACCGCGCCGACCATCGCCTCCGATGCTCGAAGCGGGGTCTCCATAGCAAACTTCCCAGCAGGCACAAAGCAAAAAGGGGAGGATTCGCGACGAACCTCCCCTTTGGTCGAGTTTGCCGGCTTTCAGGGGCTCACGGCGTCGGCTGGCCCGTCGCCGCGGGAGCCACCAACGCGGCGCCCAGCAGCTCGAAACTGTCGTGCCCGGATGCCTCGGCAAGTCCCGCCACCGTATCCTCGGCCGACTTGACCTCGACTCCGATCGCCTTGAGCCGATCGGTTACCGTTGCCTCGTCGGCGTGGGCAAGCGCGGCCAGCGCCGTCACTGACGCATTATTGAGTGCGCCGAACACCACGGCACGGGGATTGGCCGAGGAGACGCCCGCCCCCTCATAGGCAAAGGCGCCCGCGGCGGCTAGGCAGACCACCGTCGAAATCCACATGGCCGACCGCCGGAAGTAGTTCGCAAGCGTCCGCCAGTTGCGCCACACGTGCAGCCCGAAGGGCACGATCAGGAGCATCGACAGGATCTCGTGCATCTCGCGGAAATACTGTGCGCCAAGGCCGAAGAAGAGCGCGACGCCGGAGACCAGGGAGATCAGGAACAGCCAGGTGGTCAGGGGCGTTGCATAGCGAAACAGGGCATCTTTGATGGACATGAGGAAAACTCGACGAATGAAGAAAAGCTTGGAAAGAAGACCTCTGGTCTTCAACGAGTCCTAGCACTCCTCCTCGTCCGAATCTTCTCACCAAGATGGCGAAGTGTATCAAAGCGTATCGGCCGTCCCCTTGCGCTTGCGGCTTGCCTTGCGCGACTTCTCCTCGGCCTTGATCGCTTCGCTGCGGCGAGCGACGGCGACCGCGGCGCGGCACCATTCGATGAACTCGTCGGGCTCGTCGTAAAGCCGCTCCGGAGCCCTCCAGTAGGGCATCTGGGCCGTCCGACCATCCTTGGTAGTGTACTCAAACTGAGGACAGCCCTCCGCGATGAAGCGTTCCCGTGTTTCCTCGTCCACCTTGAAATAGAGGCTGCCATCGGCCTCCAGGGCGAACACCATGCCATCCTGATAGATCGAAAGCCCGCCGAACATCTTGCGGAACGTGACGCCGCCAAGCGGCTCCGTCAGCTCGCGCAGGAACTCCCTGAAACCATCGTCCGCCATCGTCACCTCCAAATCGTGAAACATAAAAGAACATAAAGCGAACAAACCGTCGCGTCCAGCACGGAGATGAAGCGCGGCCGATCACTTGTTCTTTCTTGACGCAGGATTAAGCTGTCCAAACCATGATCCAAGGCAACTCGCTCGCGGTTTCGTTCCTTGTCCAAATAACCCTACTGGTGAGCCCTGTGACCGACGCTATCGCCGGCGAAGCGGAAATCGCCCATCTGGAACGCTTGTTCAGCGCCCCTGAGCTGGCAAGCACCCAGTTCTCCCGGTCCTTTCTCGCCGCGGTGCCTGCCGGAGAAGTATCCAGGATCGTCGAGCAGATGGTCGGCTCGCTCGGGACACCCCGCGCGATCGTTCAGGACGGCGACGACTACGCGATTGAGACCGACACCCACTCGATTCCCACCAAGATGACCTTGGACAGCAACGGCTTGATTGATGGCTTGCTGTTCCAGCCGCCCGTAGCGCTCACGGCCTCGCTGGAGGAGACCCTGGAGAAGCTCTCAGGCCTCGCCGATACCGTCTCCTACCTGGTCGAAACCTCGGGAGCGGCTCGGCTGGAACGAGAGTCCAGCCGGCCGCTCGCCGTCGGCTCGGCCTTCAAGCTCGGCGTACTGAAGGTTCTCGCCGACGACATCGCGGCCGGACGCAGCCGATGGGATGATGTGGTGCGCCTTGCGGAGAGCGACCGTTCGCTGCCATCGGGCGACCTCCGCCTCTATCCCGCCGGATCGCCCTTCACGCTCCATACGCTCGCGGCCGAAATGATCGCCCGAAGCGACAACACGGCAACGGACCTGCTGATCCGGGTCGTCGGAGCCGAGCGAGCCGCCGATGTGCTCGGCCTTGATACATTGCTGACCACCCGAGCCCTGTTCCAGTTGAAAGCCGAGAAGGCTCTGGCCAACGCCTACGTTTCGGGTTCGGCCGACGATCGGAAGGCCATCCTGAAGCAGCTGTCCGATCGAGACCTGCCTTCGGTGGCTGCGGCATCCAGCCCCTACGCGCCCGGCCTCGAATGGATGATTCCCGTCGAGCGACTGTGCAGCCTCGCCGTCGCGCTCTCCGATCTCGACGTCTTCCAGATCAATCCCGGCCCGGTTCGCCCCGGTTTGTGGCAGCGCGTCGCCTACAAGGGCGGCAGCGAAACCGGCGTCCTCAACCTGACGGCTGCGCTGACCGGCAAGGACGGCCGCACACATTGCCTGTCGGTGACGCTCAACGGCGACAAGCCGATTGACGAAGCGTCCGCCGCGGGCCTGTTTTCCAGGGCGACCGCCCAGCTCGCCACCGGCAAGTGACACTTCAGGCCCTGTCGAGCCCCATCTGCCAGAAGGCAGCCTCTAGCCGGCTCGCCTGCCTGAAAATGCCGGCGACCTGGCGGAAGCGCACCTCTCCCATCGCGCCAGCGGACAGCGCATCGAGATGCTCGATGGTCGCGGCCGCCACCTGCTGGTAGCCGTCGGCGGCATATTCGGCAATCCAAGGCGCGTAAGGGTTGCTCGCGTCAAGCGCCCCGGGGATCCGTGCAAGCCGACGGGCAATCACCCCGTAGCCGATCATGCAGGGCGCGAGCGCGACGTGGAGATCGAGGAGATCGCCCCGCACGCCCCAGTCGAGCACGAAGCGGGTATAGGCCGTGGTCGGCATATCCTCCTCGGATGATTCAAGGTCGGCGGGCGTCAGTCCCCAGCCCTCGCAATACTTGACGTGCAGCGCCATCTCGCCATCGAGGATCGCCCGGAGACCATCGAGGCCGTAGCGCATTTCCTCCATCGTCCGCCCCTTGTAGGCGGCAAGCGCATAGGCGCGGGCGAACTGGATCAGAAACAGGTAGTCCTGGACGAGATAGTGCCGGAAAGCGGCCTCCGGCAGCGTACCGGCCGCCATCATCTCCACGAAGGGATGCTCGACATAGGCGCGCCAATCGTCGGCGCAGGACTCGGCGAGGCGATCGAACAGGGTCATTCCGTCTCTCCTCTCGCCCACGCGGCCTGGGTCTCCGCTTTGAACGCCTCGAAGCGGCCGGCCTCGATGGCGTCGCGGATACCCTGCATCAGCGACTGATAATAGGCGACGTTGACCCAGGTGAGCAGCATGGCGCCAAGCGCCTCGCCGGTGCGAACGAGGTGGTGGATGTAGGCGCGCGAATAGTCGCGCGCCGCCGGACAGTTCGATGTGGGGTCGATCGGCCGGGGATCATCCATGTGGCGGGCGTTCTTGAAGTTGAGCTTGCCGAAGCGGGTGTAGGCAAGACCGTGGCGCCCTGCCCGCGTCGGCATCACGCAGTCGAACTGGTCGATGCCGCGCGCTACGCTCTCGATGATGTCGTCAGGCGTGCCGACGCCCATCAGATAGCGCGGCTTGTCGCGCGGCAGAACCGGATCGACGACGTCAATCATCTGAAGCATGACAGCCTGCGGCTCGCCAACGGCGAGGCCACCGACCGAGTAGCCCTCAAAGGGCATGGCGGAGAGTTCGCGGGCGCTCACCTCGCGGAGCGACGGAACGTCCCCCCCCTGGACGATGCCGTAGAGGCCCTGCCCCTTCTCGGGGCCACCCATCGCCTCGAACTTCCGGCGCGACCGCTCGGCCCACCTGAGGCTCAATCGCATGCCGCGCTCGACCTCCTTGGGTTCGGCCGGCAAACGGACGCATTCGTCGAGCTGCATCTGGATATCGGATCCCAGCAGCCCCTGGATCTCGATGGAGCGCTCCGGCGACAGCTCGTGGCGGCTGCCGTCGATATGGCTTTGAAAGGTGACGCCGCGCTCGTCCATCTTCCTCAGCTTGGCGAGCGACATCACCTGAAAGCCGCCGCTGTCGGTCAGGATGGTCTTGTCCCAGGTTGAGAACTTATGGAGCCCGCCAAGCGCTGCCACCCGCTCGGCGCCGGGCCGCAGCATCAGGTGGTAGGTATTGCCAAGCACGACGTCGGCGCCTGTCGCCTTCACGTCGTCCATGAACATCGCCTTCACCGTTCCGAGCGTGCCAACCGGCATGAAGGCCGGCGTGCGGACGACGCCATGCGGCGTGACGATCTCGCCACGGCGCGCCCGACCATCGGTCGCAAGGAGGCGGAAGGAAAAGGGCTGTGTCATCGGCATCGCTTTCCGGAGAACGGCGCCCCGTTTCATCGAGAACGAGAGCGCCGCCCGCCAATAGCGAAAAATGCCGCCGGCAACAACGCCTCTCGGAGGCCGTTTCGAGAATCGCTCCGGCGAGTCGGCTGGCGCGGCTTTCGAGAACCGGAGCGCAGCGGACATTCGATCCGTGAGCACCGGAAGCGCAGACAAGTCGGGCCAGACGGCCGCCGGAGTAGAATCTCCAATCGGCCTCTCAGCTCCTGAGCAGGCGATAGATGGCCGGAATGACCAGCACCGTGAGTAGCGTCGATGACGCGAGGCCGAACAGGAGCGAGATGGCGAGCCCCTGGAAAATCGGATCGGTCAGGATCACCGCCGCGCCGATCATGGCGGCAAGCGCCGTGAGCAGGATCGGCTTGAAGCGGATCGAGCCAGCCTCGATCAGGATGTCGGCGAGCGGACGCTGCACGGTGTGCGGCACGCCCTCTTCGTCCTTGACCGTCACCTCGCGCGGCGCATGCCGAATGAAGTCCACGAGCAGGATCGAGTTGCGCACGATGATGCCGGCGAGCGCGATGAAGCCGATCATCGATGTCGCGGTGAACGGAGCGTGGAACAGCCAGTGTCCGACGAGAATGCCGATGAAGGTCAGAGGTATCGGCGTCAGGATCACCAGCGGCAGCTTGAATGAGCCGAACTGCGCCACGACGAGGATGTAGATGCCGAGCACGGCGATGGCGAAAGCCGCGCCCATGTCGCGGAAGGTCACCCACGTCACCTCCCACTCGCCATCCCAGAGCAAGGTCGACTTGCCCTCGTCGGCCGGCTGGCCATGCAGGGCGATGACCGGCTTCTCGAGCCCCGTCCAGTCCTGGCGGTCAAGCGCCTCCTGAACGGCGAGCATGCCGTAGAGCGGCGCCTCATAGGCGCCGGCAAGCTCGGCCGTCACCATCTCCGCGAAGCGACCGTTGTGGCGGAAGATCGGGAAGGACGCCCTCTCCTCCCTCACCCGCACGACATCTCCAAGCTCGACGACGCCGCGATCGCCCGGCAACACGTTGGCCGGAATGGGCGTGGTGAGCGCCGTCTCGTCGAGCACCCTCTGGCCCTTGGGCCGCGCGACGACGATGGGAATGGCCGCGCGCCCGTCACCACGGTGCGAATAACCGACCGTCGACGTTCCACCGAGGATGGCAAGCGTGTCGAACACGTCGCTCTCCTGAACGTGGAAGAAGTCGAGATCGTCCGTGGAAATGGTGACCCGCATCCGCTTGGCCGGCTCGCCGAAGGAGTTGTCGACGTCGACGATGAAGGGAACTTCGCGGAAGGCGGCTTCAACCTTCTCGGCCGTCCGGCGGCGCATGTCGGCGGTCGGACCGTAGATCTCCGCCAGGAGCGTCGCCATCACCGGAGGTCCGGGCGGCGGCTCAACCACCTTGAGCGAGGTACCGGCAGGAACCGGCAGCGCCATGACGCGATGCCGCAGTTCAAGTGCAATGTCGTGCGATGCCCTGTCACGCTCGCCCTTTGGCGTCAGGTTGACCTGAACATCCCCGAGCTGCGGCTCGGCGCGCAGATAGGAGTGGCGGACAAGACCGTTGAAGTTGAACGGCGCCGCGGCACCGGCGTGGGTCTGGACCGACACCACCTCGGGCAGGTCGAGCGCCACCTTCGCCACGGCCTGGGCAACGGCATCCGTCGCCTCCACCGACGAGCCTTCCGGCAGGTCGATGGTGACGGCGAGCTCCGCCTTGTTGTCGAAGGGCAGCAGCTTCACGGTGACGTGCTTGGTGTAGAAGAGGCTCAGCGAGCCGAGCGTCAGCACACCCACGGCCAAGAGGAAGGCAAGACTTCTTCCCTTGGTTGCCAGGATCGGCCGGGCCACGGCCGCGTAGGCCTTGCCCAGCGCACCACCGGCACTATCACCCTGGTGATGATGTGCTGAGCCACCGCCGGTCACCTTGAGCATCAGCCAAGGCGTCACGGTCACCGCCACGAAGAAGGAGAAGATCATTGCCGCTGACGCGTTGGCCGGGATCGGGCTCATGTAGGGGCCCATCATTCCGGACACGAACAGCATCGGAAGAAGCGCCGCCACGACCGTCAGCGTTGCGACGATGGTCGGGTTGCCGACCTCTGCGACAGCCTCGACCGCGCTTTCCCGGCGACTGATGCCCTTGCCCATGGCGGCATGACGGGCAATGTTCTCGATGACGACGATGGCGTCGTCCACCAGGATGCCGATTGAAAAGATCAACGCGAACAACGACACGCGATTGAGCGTGTAGCCCATCACCTTGGCGGCGAACAGGGTGAGCAGGATGGTGACCGGGATCACGACGGCCACGACCACCGCCTCGCGGAAACCGATGGCCACCCAGACCAGGACAATGATCGACAGCGTCGCAAGCCCGAGATGGAAGAGAAGCTCGTTGGCCTTTTCGTTGGCGGTCTCGCCATAGTCGCGCGTCACCTCGACGGAGAGGCTGTCGGGAATGAGGTTGCCCTTGAGGCCTTCGACACGTGTGAGAATGTCGTGAGCGACGGTGACCGCGTTGGCGCCCGCCCGCTTGGCGACCGCCAGGGTCACCGAGGGCAAACGCTCCAGCGATCCGTCAGCCGCCTTGCGGACGGTAGAGACATAATGGTCGGCCGTATCCTGAACAAAGGAGACGTCGGCGACGTCGCGCACGTAGACAGGCCGGCTGTCACGGGTCGTCAGCAGAAGATTTGCGATTTCGGCGGGCGATTGCAGCGTTTCACCGGCCACCACCTGGATTTCGTTTCCGTCCTTGCGCACGGTCCCGGCAGGAAACGACCTGTTGGCGGCGGTGACCTTGGCCGATAGCTGCTGCAGCGTCACGCCATAAAGGGCGAGTCGATCCGGATCGGGTGCAATCCGAATGGCGTCGCCGGTTTCGCCGACCAGATAGGTCAACCCGACATCCTCGACCTTTGCGATCTCGCTCCGCAACTCGTGGGCGACGCGCGTCAGATCGGCGGCGGTCACCGAGCCAGCCACTTCCGGCTTCGGCGACAGTGTCAGGGTAACGATGGCGACGTCATCAATGCCGCGACCGACGATTCTCGGCTCGGCGATTCCCACGGGTATGCGGTCGAGATTGGCTCTGATCCGATCGTGCACGCGCAGCACTGCCGCGTCGGCCGAGGTCCCGACGAGGAAACGCGCGGTGACGAGGACTTGCTCGTCGTAGGTCTGAGAGTAGACGTGCTCGACCCCGTTGATCGCCTTGACGATGGTCTCGAGAGGCTCGGTGATCAGCTTCTCGGCATCCTCGGCGTTGAGGCCAGGCGCCGACACGTGAATGTCGACCATCGGCACCGAAATCTGCGGCTCTTCCTCGCGCGGCAGCGTGACGAGCGCGACGAGGCCAACCGCGAAGGCGGCCAGCAGAAACAGCGGCGTCAGCGCCGAGCCGATGAAGGCGCGGGTGAGATGGCCGGCTATACCGAGTTTCATGGCAGCACCACCGCATCGCCGGCGGTGAGGCCGGACAGGATTTCCACATTGTCGCCGTTTCGCTCACCAAGCACCACGGTCCGATCGCTCTCCATGCCATCCGTGATGACGCGCAGCGTATCTATGCCGGACCGGCTGACGACGGCCGAAGCCGGCACCAGGATGGCCTGACGCTTGCCGACCGGTACACGGACGAGCAGACGGGCATCGACGAACTCGGTGGGAAGCCCCGGAACATCGACGTCGGCGGTCACGCGGCCGCCTTCGATCAGCGGATAGATCTTGGCGAGCCGCCCCTCCAAGGCTCCGCTCGCGGTCTCCACTGCAAGCGAAGAGCCCATTTCAAGAAGGTCGGCGTGACGCTCGGGGATCGAGAGGCGCAGGAAAAAGCCGCCACCGCCCAACTGGGCAACGGTCTCGCCAGCCATCACCACCGACCCCTTGGTCACCGGCACTGTCAGGACCTTGCCGTCGCTGGGCGCCAGCACGTCCCCCTCAGCGCCCTGCTGAACCACGACCTGCCGCTGCGCCTCGGCAGCGGCGATCTGGTTGCGGAACACATCGACCTGAGTGCGCAACTGGTCGAGCCGCTGGCTGGTGCTGACCCCTTTGTCGACCAGCGTCTGGCCGCGAGCGAGTTCGGACTCCGCGTTCTGCAACTGAGCGACAAGCGCCTTCAGCTGGGCATCGAGGGCGGAGATCTGAAAATCGATCTTGTCGTCGCGCACGACTGCGATGCGCTGCCCCCCCTTCACCGTGTCGCCCTCGGAAACATCGAGCGACACCAGGGTACCACCGACGCGGGCGCGAGCGGCGAGACTGTCTCGCGCCTCGACGCGGCCATAGACCGCCTTCCACTCCGGAACAGAGACCGGCTGGACGACGAACGTTCCCGCCTCCGCCAGTGAGACGAGGCTGAGCGAAACAAGCCCGGCAAGGAAGAGGCGCATCACGAACTCCCGATCAGAAGGCGGTACCGGACTTGATTCCGAGCTTGCGGAACACGATTGCCGCCGGACAGAACCCGGTGAAGGCCGACTGGATGAGATTGAAGCCGACAAAGGCCGTCAGCCAGACGAAATACGGCGAGACGAAATAGGTGAGCAGCAGCGAAACGAGCAGCACGCTGCCGGCGAAGGCGAGAACGGCACGATCAAGAGTCATCGGTCATCTCCGTCAAGAGTTTATATTATAATATACTCATATACAGAAACGCACCAAAGATGCAAGCGCTTCTCCACCCTCTTCGGCATACGGCCAACCAAGTGTGGTCACGCAGCACCGGAGACCGTGACAGGCTGGATCAACGAGGGGCCGTCGTCAATCATACATCAGGCGGCAAATCTGGATATTTGTATAGTTATTTCATCAGGATAACACGACGAGGCACCCCTCCGGAGCGACGCGGAAAGATCAGATGGCAAGCCGGCGCGGCGGTCAACTTCGATCGCCTTTTCCGCCGGTTTGATGATAGCCTCCGGCCCCGAATCTCGGAGAGGAACGCATGGCCATAGCCTTCGACATCGGCGGAACGAAAATCGCGGCAGCAAAAGTCGGCGTCGATCTGGTGGCCAACGAAATTGGCCGCGTTCCGACGCCGACCCGCGACTATGACGCCTTCTGCGCCGCCATTGCCGACCTCGCCGGACAAGGTGACGAGCCGATTGGAATTTCCATAGCCGGCGTCGTCGACCCTCGGGACGGTCGGCTCACCGTCGCGAACATTCCCTGCGCCGACGGCAAAACTCTTGCCGCCGACCTCGAGGCAAGCCTGGGCCGCCGCGTACGCGTGCTCAATGACGCCAAGGCCTTTGCTCTCGCTGAAGCCACCGTCGGCCTTGGCAAGGGACACGCTTCGGTCTTCGCCGTGATCATCGGCACCGGAATCGGTGGCGCCTTCGTTCTGAACGGCCGACTTGTCATGGGCGCGACAGGCAGCGCCGGCGAGTGGGGGCACGGACCGGCGGCGGCGGCGCGCACCTGCGCCGCCTTGCCGATCGTCCGCTGCGGCTGCGGCCAGCCCGGTTGCGTCGACACGCTGGGCGGCGCCCGCGGCCTCGAACGCCTTCACCGCCATCTCTGCGGCGTCGAGGCGGACACGCCGGCCATTCTCGCCGCCTGGCAGCAGGGCGAACCGGACGCCGTTCGCACGCTCGACGTCTATCTCGACGTCGTTGGCGGCGCGCTCGCCAACACCGTCAACATCCTCGATCCCGATATCGTCCCGATCGGCGGTGGTCTCGCCCGCAACGCAGCCCTCGTCGCCGCCATCGATGCCGAAGTCCGCTCCCGCACGCTCGGTCGCCGTGCGACGGCCCTCTGCTTAGCCACCGAGACTGGGCCGGAGAAAGGCCTCATCGGCGCCGCCATCCACGTTTCGGAAACACTCCTGCCATGACCATCCGCCTCGAAGTCTGCATCGACGACGTTGCCGGCCTCGCCGCCTGCGCCGCTGGCAGGGCCGATCGCGTTGAACTCTGTTCGGCGCTCGATCTCGGAGGTCTCACCCCCTCCCCCGGCCTCATCTCCGCCGCCGCGAAATCCTCGGTGCCGGTACGAGCCATGATCCGCCCGCGCGCTGGCGACTTCCGCTACACCGACGCCGAGGTGGACGTCATGCTCGCCGATATCGCGGCGGTCCGGGAGGCAGGCCTTTCCGGTGTGGTGCTCGGGGCGACGACTGGCGAGAGCACGCTCGACATCGCCGTGATCACCCGTCTCGTCAAGGCGACCGGTCCTCTCGGCAAGACGCTGCACCGCGCCGTCGATCTGCTGCCCGACCCCGTCGACGCCGTGGACCTCGCCGTCGATCTGGGCTTCGACTGCATCCTGACCTCCGGCGGAGCTCTTTCCGCCGACACAGGCGCCGCCGTCATCGCCGCCATGGTCGAGCGCTCCGCCGGCCGCATCGACATCATGGCGGGCAGCGGCGTCCGTCCGGAAAACGCATCCGCGATCCACCGAAGCACGCGTGTCCACTGGCTACACTCGTCCTGCGGGCGCGTCGAAGCCAACGGAGACGCCATCCGCCATTTCGGCTTCGGACCGAGCGAACGACGCCTGACCGATGCCGATCGCATCCGGGTGTTGAAGGCTGCCGCTATGTCCGGAGAACCGTCGTGATCCTCAGCGACAATCTCCGGGGCGCTCTGCTCGCCGTTTGCGCCTTCGGCTTGTTCTCGGTCGCCGACACCATCGTTAAATACGAGAGCCAGTCCTTGCCCGTCGCCGCCGTGACGGTGATGATCACAAGCACAGCGACGCTTCTGATCGCCCTCTACGGCTTCGGCATCGGTCGCGGGCGGGCGCTCGTTCCCGTAATGCCGGCCTTCACGCTCGGCCGGGGCGCTCTCCTCGCAACAGAAACCGCGATCATCTACTACGCCTTCACCATCGTTCCGCTCGCTGATGTCTACGTTCTTACCTTTCTCACGCCGATCTTCGTCTCGCTGATCGCTATCGTCGCCCTCGGAGAACGCCCCTCGCCACTGGTGGCTGTCGGCGTCGTGCTCGGGTTCGTCGGCGTTCTCGTTGCATTTCGCCCCGGAGACATGGGCTTTGGCCTCGGCCATTTCGCCGCTGCCGGGTCGGCGCTCATCTTCGCGGTGACGCTGGTCATGATTCGCATCGCCCCACCCCGCGAGTCCGATCTGGCGCTGGTCATCTGCCCGATGATCATCCTGGCCATCGGCAGCGGCACACTAACCGTGCTGACCACGGGCTTTCCGGCGCTCTCGATCCGGGATCTGGCGCTCGTCCTCCTCGCCGGCTTCTGCCTGTTCTCCGGCAATCTCTTGATCGTCCGCGCCTATCGCGTCGGCGCCGCATCCTTCGTTGCCCCGTTCCAGTATTGCCTGATCTTCTGGGGCGCGTTCAACGGTTGGCTGGTTTTCGGAGAGTCCGTCGAACTGTTCACATGGATCGGCGCGGCCATCATCATCGTCGCCGGCCTGATCGTCTTGCGGTCCGATCGGACCAACGCCTGATCCATTGCCCGTCACCGCCAAAGGCTGGCCGCTTCGACGAGCTTGATGCGAGCGAGTCCACGCGCTAGCTTGCCGTGAGGGCAGGAATGACAACGTAATCATACGACAAAACTACTCGCAGGGAGGAGAATGACGTGGCTAAACTTGAAGGAACGGTCGCGATCGTTACTGGCGCCGGTCGGGGCATCGGACGAGAAATCGCTCTTCATCAGGCCCGCGCCGGTGCCAAGGTCGCGGTTCTCGCCCGCACGGCCCGAGAGATCGAGGAGACTGCCGCCCTGATCGTCTCCGAAGGTGGCCAGGCGATCGCCCTGCCCGTCGATCTCGTCGACCGAGCTGCTGTCGAAGCGGCCGTTGCCCACGTTTCCGCCGAACTCGGCCCGATCGATACGCTCGTCAACAACCACGGCTCCTTCCGCGCCTTCGGTCCGATCTGGGACTGCGATCCCGAGACGTGGTGGGCCGATGTTGAGATCAATCTGCGCGGCACCTTCCACACCTGCCGTGCCGTGGCGCCGACCATGCGGGAGCGGGCGCGCGGCCGCATCGTCAATCTGGTCGGCGGCGGAACCGGAAACAGCTTCCCCAACGGCTCCGGCTATGCTTCCAGCAAGGCCGCGATCATGCGCTTCACGGAATGCTTCAACGACACAGTGAAGGATGCCGGCGTCCTGGCTTTCGCCGTCGATCCGGGTCTGGTTCGTACCGCCATGACAGAGCTCCAGCTCTATTCGGACGAAGGCAAGAAACACCTGCCCGACATCGAGCGACTGTTCGACGACGGCGTGAACATTCCGCCGAGCCGGGCCGCGGCCCTGATCGCCGACATCGCCGCCGGACGCTTCGACCCGCTGGCCGGGCGCATGCTGCGCGGCGTCGAGGACCGCGACGCCCTGGAAAAGGCGATGGACGATCTCGTCGCTACGGACGGCAGGGCATTGCGCCTCACGCGCGTCGAGATCTGATACCGCTTCCGTCGGGTTTTGACCTTTCGGGTCGGAAGCTGACGGAGGCGGAAGCGCCCGACCGGGCGCCGGCCGGTCAGGCCGAGACCCGTTTGAGCCGGATGAGTCCGGATCAAGCGGAACGCGTATGAGAGATGGCGCGGGCGGCCTACCCCGTCGCCTGCGCCTCGGCCTGCGCAAGAAGCGCCAGCACGTGAGCGTGCGAGGCCTCGAAAGCCGCCTGCTCCTCTTCGGTGAACCGACAGTTGACGATGGCCTCGCGGCCGGCGCGACCGATCACGCAGGGCACGCTCATCACCACGTCGGAAACGCCATACTCGCCTTGCAGAAGCGTTCCGACCGGCAGTACCGACCGCTCGTTGCCGGCGATCGCCCGGATGATCCGGAACACCGAGGCGGCGATGCCGTGGTTGGTGTTGCCCTTGCCCGCGAAGATGTCGAGGCCGATCTGCAGCACCCGCCGCCGGACCTCGGCGCGGTCGATCGGCGGCAGGCCGTTCAATTCGCAGTAGCTGTCGACGTCGAGGCCGCAGACGTTGCAGAGGCTCCAGGGAATGAAGCCGGTCTCGCTGTGGTCGCCGAGCACCCAGCCGAAGATGTTCTTCGGATCGATCGCAACGTGCTCGCTGACGATGCGCATGAAGCGGGCGGTGTCGATGATAGTGCCGAGACTGATCACCCGCTCCTTCGGGAAAGACGAGTGGCGCAGCACCACCTGCACCAGGATGTCGACGGGATTGGTGACCATCAGCACGATGGCGCCCGGCGACGTCCGTTCCACCTCGGCGATGATCGACTTCATGATCGCGCTGTTGATCTGCGCGAGAGCATCGCGCGTCTGTCCCGGCTTGATCTGGGCGCCCGCCGTGATCACCACGATGTCGCTGCCGGCGGAGTCCGCGTAGTCGCCAGCCGTCAGGCGTGGGTTCTGAGCGTAGATGAAGGATGTCGTGTGCGAGAAGTCCCAGAGTTCCGCCTGGGCCTTGGCCGCCGCCTGATCCATGACCACGATCTCCGAAGCGATGCCGCTATCGAGAAGGTGGCCGACAACCTCGGTGCCCACCGCTCCCATGCCGATGACCGTGATCTTCATCCCTGCCCCCTGACGCATGATCGATGGCGGAATCTAGATCACTTAACACGACAAGAGGCAATCGCCGGATGAGGTGAAGGTGCGTCCCGTTGATGGACGAGACGATAACAATGGAACCGCCGTCACTCCCTTACCGGGCCATGACAGAATTACCCATAGTTGTATCTATCTATCACCGCCATTCACCAAAACTTGCATTTTTTGGCGCTAGATGTCTTCCTGTAGTGGCCTCAATAGACTATGTTGGCTTCGGCCCATTTCCTCTGGTTGTATCGCTTTCGGCCGCTGCTGTTCCCGCAAGCCTCCAAGAGTTGTCCGGCCTGTTCTGATTTCCGGCTTTCTTCAATTGGCGAACCCGACTGACGCGTCTTTATCCGGCGCCAGACGATTGTTCGGTCGCGTCCGCCGTATCTCACGGGGGGGGGACCAATGCGCGGCGGTGCGGTTCCAAAGGCAATGGGGTATCCGGCAGTCAAACCGGCCAGGAGGTGACGCAAGTGACCCGAAAACTGGAAATTGCCCACTCCTACGATGACGAACAGATGTGGGACCGGATCGAGTCGGATGGACACTGGGAAGCCCGGCGATCAAAAAGCTTTGGGGCCCTTTCGGTTCTAGCTGTGGCCTCTGAAGTGTTTCCGGTCGTCAAGACCGGCGGCCTCGCCGACGTCATCGGATCACTGCCGAGAGCCCTTGTGCCGCTGGGCGTGAACACCCGGACGCTCATTCCAGCCTACCCGATGGCACTGGCCAACTGCGGCGCTCGAAAGATGGTCGGGCAAATGTCGGTGCTTGGCGAAGACGTCACGCTATGGGCCAGCCACCGCCATGAACTGGAGCTTTTGCTTGTCGATTGCCCCGCGCTCTTCGACAGGGCGGGTGGCCTCTACCTCGACGAGCAGGGCAGAGACTACCCCGACAACTGGCGTCGTTTTGCCCTCCTGTCGGCGGCAGGGGCGAGGATCGCCGCCGAGGGCGTGGATGGCTGGCGGCCGGATATGGTCCATCTTCACGACTGGCAGGCGGGGCTCACGGCCGCCTACATGCGCGCGGCCGGCACCTGCGTGCCCACGGTCACCACCATCCACAACCTCGCTTTTCAGGGGCAGTTTCCGGCGGATGTGTTCCCCGGGCTCGACCTGCCCGATCATTTCCTCAACGTCGACGGCCTCGAGTACTATGGCGACATCAGCTATCTGAAAGCCGGCATCCGATGGAGCGATGCGGTCACCACGGTATCGCCGACCTATGCGCGCGAGATCCTGACCGAGCAGATGGGAATGGGAATGGCGGGCGTACTGCAAAGCCGCCGCTCGGCGCTCTGCGGCATCGTCAATGGCATCGACGAGGACGTCTGGAACCCTCGGACTGATCCCTACATCGCGGAAAACTACGACCTCCACAGCCTTGGACACCGCCAGGCAAACCGCCAAGCCGTCGAGAAGGTCTTCGGCCTGACACCTGGCGATGGCGCCATCCTCAGCGTCATCAGCAGGCTCACCTGGCAGAAAGGCGTCGATCTTCTCGCCCCCGTGGTGCGCGGGATCGTCGATCGCGGCGCACGCCTCATCGTCATGGGAGAAGGCGACTCCAGCATCGTCCAGGGGCTCCTCGAGCAAGAGAGTCAGTATTCCGGCCGCGTGGTCGTCAAGATGGGCTTCAGCGAGGAGCTGGCTCACCTCCTTCATGCCGGTAGCGACATCGTCATACAGCCCTCCCGCTTCGAACCATGCGGGCTGACCCAGCTCTACGCCCTGAGATACGGCGCCATTCCCATCGTTTCCCGAACCGGAGGCCTCGCAGAGACGGTCATCGACGCCAACGAGGCGGCGACTGCGGCGGGCGTGGCGACGGGGTTCCACTTCCACCCCGGATCCATAGAGGACCTCTATCAGGCCATCGACCGGGCGCTCGTCGCCTTCGACGATGCCCGTACCTGGAGACAGCTGCAAACGCAGGCCATGCGGACGAGCTTTGGCTGGGCGCGCAGTGCCGAGCGCTACGCATATCTCTATCGCAAGTGGGCACGGGGTGAAGCGCGCGCCGTTCTGGCGCGAAACATGACCTGGGCAAGTCCTCCCCTTCACCCCGGTAGCGACGGCGAGCGCCCCGGCCGCGCCGAGCGGCTGGTCGCCGGCGCGCCGGCGGCTGCCTACTGCTGGATCGAGTGAGGCGGAAACTCTTTCTGGTCCTCACCGCGACCTAGGTTTCCCCCAAGCCGTACCGCCCCAACCACGGCGATGACGACCAGAAGGCCAAGGACGAGCATCAGTCGGTTTCGGCGCATCTGAAAACCTTTCTCGCTGTTTGTACTCATCGTCAAACGCGGCGGAGGCGAACTTGTTCCACTCGTGGAAGGGAAGTGATTTTTGCGGGAACCAACGCAGTCCTGGCGCGTCAATGGTATGACACTTCAGCTGGGACAGGTCATAAATGGTAATCTTCAGCGTAATTCTGACCGGCTTGTTCGGTTTGCTTCTTCTGGGAGGCGGCGTCTACCTCGTCCTTCTCGGGGGTAGTGTTTATTATCTGCTCGCAGGCGCCAGCTTGCTGGTAACCGCCTTACTTCTCCTCCGACGAAACGCCCATGCTCTCACCGTCTATGCCGCGACGCTCTTTGGTACGCTGGCCTGGGCGCTCTGGGAGGTCGGCTTCGATTGGTGGCAGCTTGGCCCGCGAGGCGGACTGCTGGTCCTTCTCGGCCTTTGGCTGCTGACACCGTTTGTTCGGTCGCACCTCGACCGAGGCCTGATATCTCCCGCCCTTGGCAGTCCGCCAGCGCTGGCCCTGGCCGCCGTCTGCATCGTCTCGGCGGGCGTCGCGGGCTGGTCGATGCTGTCCGACCCGCACGATCTCGCCGGTTGTCTTCCCGAAAAGAGCAGCCAGGTCGCCGTCAACCAGAGCGACGTACCCGATGGCGAGTGGCGGCAATACGGCCGAACGCCGCTGGGACAGCGCTATTCGCCCCTGACCCAGATCACGGTCGACAACGTCGACAAGCTCAAGGAGGCTTGGCGTTTCGAGACGGGCGACCTGAAACAACCCGAGGATGTCGGCGAGACCACCTATCAGGTCACACCGCTCAAGATCGGCGACACGCTATATCTTTGCACCCCGCATAACTGGGCGATCGCCATTGATGCCGCCACCGGCAAGGAGAAATGGAGATACGACCCAAAGGTCGGCTTCAATCCGAGCCGCCAGCACCAGACCTGCCGTGGCGTGACCTACTATCGCGACACGGCCGCGGCCGCTGGCGCCCCTTGTTCCGAACGCGTCTACCTGCCCACCTCGGATGCCCGCCTGATCGCCCTCGATGCCCGGACCGGCGCGGTTTGCACCACATTTGCCGATCAAGGCGAGCTGCACCTCGAAGTCGGCATGAAGCACACCCCGAAGGGGTACTACTATTCGACTTCGCCCCCGGTTATCGCGGCCCGAAAGATCATCATCGGCGGCGCCGTCAACGACAACTACTCGACGGAGGAACAGTCCGGCGTCATCCGCGCCTTCGACGTCGATACCGGCGCTCTTGTCTGGAACTGGGATTCCGGCAATCCGAGCGAAACCGCGCCATTGCCGCCCGGCCAGACCTACACAACGAACTCGCCCAACAGCTGGTCGGTGTTCAGCGTCGACGAGGCCCTGGGGCTCGTCTATGTCCCCCTCGGCAACCAGGTGCCGGATCAACTCGGCATGGGGCGCAGCGCCAGCGTCGAGAAATACTCTTCGTCGATCGTCGCGCTGGACGTGGAAACCGGTCGGGACCGCTGGGTCCGCCAGACCGTCCACCACGACCTCTGGGACATGGACGTGCCCGCCCAACCCGCGCTTCTCGATCTGACAAGGCCCGACGGGACCACCGTTCCGGCACTCGTCGGTCCGACGAAGCAAGGCGACATCTACGTGCTCGACAGGCGGACCGGCGAGCCGATCCTCCCTGTGAAGGAGGTGCCCGCCCCAGGAGGCGCCATTGCCGAGGACTTCTCGGCGCCGACCCAACCAGTGTCCGCGCTGTCGTTCTCGCCCCCGCCACTGCGGGAAAGGGACATGTGGGGCGTCACCATGTTCGATCAGCTCGCCTGCCGCATTCAATTCCACGAGCTCAACTACGAAGGCCGCTACACCCCACCGTCGCTGAATGGCACCCTCGTCTATCCGGGCAACTTCGGCGTGTTCAATTGGGGCAGCGTCGCCGTCGATCCCGAACGGCAGGTGATGTTCGGCATGCCGACTTACCTCGCGTTCACCTCGCGTCTTGTGCCGAGAGCCGACATCCCAGCGCCCGGTGAGGGTGAGAAAGGCAGCGAGCAGGGTCTCAACCGCAACGACGGCGCTCCCTATGGCGTGGTGATGGGCCCCTTCCTTGGTCCTCTGGGCATTCCGTGCCAGGCTCCGCCGTGGGGCTATGTCGCCGGGGCCGATCTTTCCACCGGCAAGATCGCCTACAAGCACCGCAACGGCACGGTCTACGACATGACCGCCCTGCCACTGCCCTTCAAGCTGGGCGTGCCGGGCATCGGCGGCCCGATGATCACCAAGGGCGGCGTCGCCTTCCTCGCCGCAGCGGTCGACAACTATCTGCGCGCCTATGACCTCACGACGGGTCGCGAGCTTTGGCAGGCTCGTCTGCCGGCAGGCGGCCAGGCGACACCGATGACCTACGCCCTCGACGACGGACGCCAGATGGTGGTGATCGTCGCAGGCGGTCACGGATCCATCGGCACCAAGGCGGGCGACTATGTGATCGCCTATGCCCTGCCCTGAGCCCGAACCGGCAACCGCCTCATGGAACCGCACCGGCTTTCGCAGGTTGCCCTTGCGAAAGCCAATCCGCCCAAACGTAACGGAGAGAAGCCATGACCACCCGTCTGCACGAACTGGAAGACGAGTATCGCGACTATCTCATCGAAAGCGGCGATGCCCCGAGAGACATTCTTCGATTCACCGCGCAGGACTTCGTAAGCCGTAACGAGAAACGTGCCGATCCCGAGGGGCGCCTTGGTGGCGACCGTTGCGATCCCCGTATCACCGAAATGGCCGCCTTGATCGCCTATCAGCCCTGACGCCACGCCGAGACACCTCACCCCCGCCTTCGGGCGTCTGCCTCGGCCAACTCCCTACCCCCGCGTCGTTCCGGTCCTGCCGGGCACGCGGGGCTTTCTTTGCGTTGACGACGCTCAGCCGCTGGGAGACCGCTCGAAGTCGAAAATGCCCTGGGTCGCCAGCGCAGCCGCGCCGCGCGCCCATGAGCCCGGCACCCAGTCGGGCAGGAGCTCGGGCTTCGACATGAACACACCTTCCTCCATCGCCTGTCGGATCGGCGCAAGGAGCGCCTCGCCGAACTGGACCGCCTCGCCACCGACGACGATGACTTCGGGGTCGAACAGGTTGACCAGATCGGCAAGATGCCGGCCGATGCGGGTTCCAGCTTCCTCAAGAATGGAAATCGCATCCGGAACGCCCGCTTCAACCGCCCCTGCGAACTCCGTCCGCGAGACAGGGGCGCCACCGCGCCTCTCCCGCCACGTTTCCAGCATGTAGGGCTCGGCGGCATGAGCCATCAGGCAGCCATGACGCCCGCACTCGCACAACCTACCGCCGGGAACGGACGTGATATGGCCGAACCTGCCGGCGACATTCCTGGCGCCGCGGTAGATTTCCGTGTCGATGATCAGCGCGGTGCCGATGCCCGTGCCCACTGCGAGAGCGACGAAATTCCGACGATCGCGCCCCGCGCCAAACAGTTTCTGCGCAACGGCGAAGGCGCTGATGTCGTCGTCGATCCAGGTCGGCACGTGCACGTGCTCGCCCAGCAACTGGCCGAATGGCAGATCGCGCCAGCCAAAGCGAGGACTGCGGCGGCAGATGCCGTTGCGAACATCGACTTCACCGGGAATCGAGACCCCTATCCCCATGACCTCGGACTGCTGACGCCCACTTTCCGCGAGCATCTGTGGCATCGCTTCCGAAATCGCTCTGATCATGCCCTCCGGGCTCGTGTCGGAGATCGGGGCGTGCCAGGTGGCGAGTGGGTTCGTCGCGAGATCTGTCAACACGCAGTCTATTCCGTCGGCGTTGAGCTTGAAGCCGAAGGCAAGATGGGCCTCGTAGTTGATGTCGATCGGGACCGGCCGCCGACCGGTGGCGCCCGTCACCGCCTCCCGCTCCACGATCAGCGCTTCCTCCACCAGTTCGGCGACGACAAAGGTCACGGCAGCCGGACTGAGGCCGGTGATGGTTGCGATCTCCGCGCGCGAGACGGGGCCGTGGCGGCGCAGCAGATTAAGAATGAGCCGGCGGTTCAGCGCCCGCGATGTACTGGAGTTGCCCCGCACGATGTCCTCGTTTGTTTATTTCTTAAATTAACTGTTGGAACCTCGCCGAAACTAGGCTATCAGAGTCCATAAGGCAATCGGGGAGAGGTTGCCCGCGCGGCGTTTCCGCGCCCGGAGGTCAGAAACAACAGCTCTGCAGTCTTTGAGCTTCGAACGGATATCCGTTCGAAAACGCCTCGTCATGTCTCGGGAGGAGATTGATATGGATGGAAAATTTGAATCCACGACCGGCATTGAACTCGCCACGACGCGCCGCCGGTTCATCCTCGGCACCGGCGCCGTGCTGGCCGGCGGCATGCTGGCCCGCCCGGCCATTGCCCAGGCCAAGGAACTGACCGTCATTTCGAACATCGGCAATGCCGACCAGCGCGCCGTGTTGCAGCGCCTCGCCGACGAGTATTCCAAAGCGTCCGGTGTAGCCGTCACCATCAACAACATGGACCACGAGGCCCACAAGACGGCCATCCGCAGCTATCTGGTGGTCGGCGCGCCCGACGTTTGTTTTTGGTTCTCGGGCAATCGCATGAAGGCCTTCGTCAAGCGCGGCCTGTTCGACGACATCTCCGACCTCTACGAACGCGAGGGCTACAAGAACGTCCTCGGCGCCACCACCGGCGCCTTGACCGTCGACGACAAGCAATACGGCCTGCCTCTCGGCGGCCTCCTCTGGGGCATGTTCTATCGCAAGGACGTGTTCGAGGAGAAAGGCTGGACCGCGCCCTCCACCATTGAGGAGTTGATGGCGCTTGCCGAACAGGCCAAGTCCGCAGGCATGGTGCCGGTGAGCATGGGGACCAAGGAGATGTGGCCGGCCGCCGGCTGGTTCGACCACATGAACCTCAGGATCAGCGGCCTTGAAAAGCACCTGGCCCTGATGGACGGCAAACTTCCCTATACCGATGCTTCCCTGAAACCGGTGTTCGATAGCTGGGAGGACCTGATCCGGGCCGATCTCTTCACCCCGAACCATACCTCCTCGGGCTGGGAACAGGCGGCAGCAGCGCTGGCGCAGAAAAAGGCCGCCATGATGGACCTCGGCGGTTTCATCAAATACGGCTTCCCGCCGGAAGACGTCGATCAGATCGCCTATGCGCCATTCCCCGTGATCGACAAGGCCATGCCGCGCTACGAGGATTTCTCCCTCAACTCGGTACACATTCCCAAGAACGGCAAGAACAAGGAAAACGCCCGCGACTTCCTGGCCTATTTCTACAAGCCGGAAAATCTCGCCGCCTTCCTGGAAGCCGAAAGCGCCGTGCCGCCGCGCAACGATTGCCCGCCGAGCAAGGATCCGTTGATCAATGCCGCCGTCGAGTCGATGAAGACCGTCGTCGGCACCGCCCAGTACTACGACCGCGACACCGACCCTGACATGGCGCAGGAAGGCCTCAAGGGCTTCCAGGAGTTCATGGTCAAGCCAGAGCGCCGCGATCAAATCCTCGCACGACTGGAAGCGACGCGTCAGCGGATCTTCAAGGGATAACCAGCTCCAGGCGATCGCGAACTCCTCCCGATCGCTGTCTCGGGCGAGGACAACGTCCCTCCCCCCCGGGGGCACCCTCGCCCGAGGCCCTCTCCATCGGTCACACAACTCGACGGGAATGACCAGATGATGCGCCTCTGGCGGCGCCACCGGCATTGGTTGGCGCCCACTCTCTTCATCCTGCCCGGCGCCCTGCTGTTCGGCATCGTGATCATTCTGGCATCGGTCCAGACGATCTGGGTCTCCTTCTTCGATTGGGATGGCGTCGGCCCCATGCAGTGGGTCGGCCTCGCCAACTATGAGCAACTCGCAGAAGATCCGCAGTTCTATGTCTCGTTGAAGAACAACGTGATCTGGCTCGGAATGTTCATGCTGGCGCCGCCGCTCGGCCTGGCGCTCGCCCTGCTGCTGAACCAGGCGATCGCCGGCATGAAGTTCCTGAAGTCCATGTTCTTCGTGCCGCTGGTGCTCGCTTCGGTCACCGTCGGCGTGGTCTTCACCTGGGTCTACGATCCGACCTTCGGCCTGCTGTCGCTGATCTACGGTTGGTTCGGCGCCACCGCCCCCGCCTTGCTGTCCGACGAGCATCTGGTCAGCTTCGCCGTGGTGATCGCCGCCCTCTGGCCGCAGGTTGCCTTTTGTCTGGTGTTGTTCCTCGCCGGCCTCAACAACCTCAACGAGGACCTGATCGGAGCCGGCCGGGTCGACGGCGCCCGAGGTTCCGCCATGCTGCTGCATGTCGTGCTGCCGCAGCTTCGCGAGGTGAGCTTCATTGCGCTCGCGGTCACCGTCATCGGCGCCCTGCGCTCGTTCGACATGGTGGCCGTCATGACCTCCGGCGGACCGTTCGGGTCGTCCACCGTGCTTGCCTACCAGATGTACGAGCAGTCGATCTTTTCCTACCGCTTCGGCTACGGCGCCGCCATCGCCACCGTGCTGTTCGCCATCATGGCGGCGTTCATCGCCTGGTACCTGCGCACGTTGCTCCGGCCGGAACAGGAGACCGCCTGATGTACCCCCGTCCCATTCCGGAAACCAACCGTTCGGCTCGCGCCGCCTATGTCACCCTCGTCACCGCGGTGCTTGTCCTCTGGCTGCTGCCGCTCGTCACGGTGATGCTGACCTCGCTCCGCTCCTTCGAAGAGGTGATGGCCGGCAACTACTGGGGATGGCCGAAGTCGTTCAATCTCGTCGAGAACTATACGGCCGTGTTCAAGCAGACGGCATTGGCCCGCTACTTCGCCAACAGCCTGATCATCACCCTGCCATCCGTTCTCGGCGTCCTGATCCTGTCGACCCTGACAGGCTACGTGCTGTCGCGCCATCGTTTCCCGGGCAACAGGCTGGTCTTTGCGCTTTTCGTCGGCGGCAACTTCCTGCCGGCGCAGATCATGATGATCCCGGTGCGCGACCTGATGGTCGGCATCGGCCTCTACGACACGTTTTTCGCGCTGATCATCTTCCACACCGCCTTCCAGACCGGGTTCGCGACGCTGTTCATGCGCAACTTCATCGCCGCCCTGCCGGACGAGCTGTTCCAGGCCGCCCGGGCCGAAGGCGCGTCCCCCTGGCAGACGCTATGGCACGTCGTCGTGCCGCTGATACGCCCGGCGCTCGCGGCACTGGCCATTCTCACCTTCACCTTCGTCTGGAACGATTATTTCTGGGCCATCGTGCTGACGCAAAGCGACGCCGTGAAACCGGTGACCGCCGGCCTCAACAACCTGCGCGGCGAATGGGTTTCCGCCTGGAACCTCGTGGCGGCCGCGACGATCATGGTCGCGATCCCGCCGGTCGCGATGTTCTTCCTGATGCAACGCCACTTCATCGCCGGCCTGACCATGGGCGCGGTGAAGGGCTGACAACACCACTTGAAGGATGGCTCCGATGGCGAGCGTCGAAATACAGAACGTCGAAAAGCACTATGGCGGCTTCCACGCCCTCAAGGACATCAGCCTCACTGTCGACGAGGGCGAGTTCATCGTGATGGTCGGACCGTCCGGCTGCGGCAAGTCGACCTTGCTCAAGACCATCGCCGGGCTGGAAACCGTCACCTCCGGCCAGTTGAAGATCAAGGGGCGCGACGTCACTCACCTCGAACCCGGCGACCGGGGCATTGCCATGGTCTTCCAGTCCTATGCTCTCTATCCGCACATGACGGTGGAGGAGAACATGGGCTTCGGTCTCAGGATGGCCAAGCGCCCCAAGGCAGAAATCGACGCCGCCGTCGCCCGGGCAGCTCAGATCCTGCGGCTTGAGGAGCAGCTGCGGAAATATCCCAAGCAACTATCCGGCGGCCAGCGCCAGCGCGTCGCCATCGGCCGCGCCATCACCCGCTCGCCGGACGTCTTCCTGTTCGACGAGCCGCTGAGCAATCTCGACGCGGCGCTGCGCACCCAGATGCGCGTGGAGCTCTCCACGCTGCACGCCCGGCTCGGCTCCACCATGATCTACGTGACGCACGATCAGGTCGAGGCGATGACCATGGCGAGCCGCATCGTCGTCCTCAACGGCGGCCGGATCGAGCAGGTGGGCGCGCCGCTCGACCTCTATACCAACCCCGTAAACCTGTTCGTCGCCGGCTTCCTTGGCGCGCCCCGCATGAACTTCGTCGCCGCCAAGGTAAGCTCGGCAAACGGCAACAGCGCCACGGTGGTCTGCGGCGACAACCTCAAGATCGACTTCGACGATCTCGTCGAGACACCGGCCGCCGGTTCAAGCGTGACGGTCGGGATCCGGCCCGAGAGACTCCGCATCGGCGATCCGGACGCCGGCAACAGCTTTCCGGCGCGCGTGAACTTGACCGAGTATCTCGGCCGCGAAACCATCGTCTATGCCGACGCCGGCTCCCTCTCGACCTCCGGATCAGATAGCGGCACAGGCGTGTTCACCATCCAGATCGGCGATATACAACCGTTCGCGCCCGACACGGCGATTACCGTCGGCTTCGACGCCGGCGCCGCCTATCTCTTCGATTCCAACGGAAAGACGCTTTCCGCAACCAAGCCCGTCACCAAGATCTGACAAGGACTTCAGCACATGAAACTCGCATCTCAGGCGCCGCTGTCGGTTTGGCGCCCGCTCGCCCTCGACGATTTCCTTGTTGGTGCCCCGCATTATCCCGAGCATGTCGACGAGAGCTATTGGGAACGCGACGCCGAGCGCATGGCGGCCGCCGGCTTCAATGCCGTACGCATGGGCGAGTTCGCCTGGCACATCCTCGAGCCAAGCGAAGGCGCTTTCGACTTCTCTCTGTTCGATCGGGCGATCGCCATCCTGGGGCAGCATGGCGTCGGCACCATCTTCTGCACGCCGACGGCGACGCCGCCGCGCTGGCTGACCGCCACCTATCCGGAAGTGCTGCGCGTCGACGAGCATGGCCGCACCGCCAGCCACGGCTCGCGCCAACACGCGGACACGGCCAGCCCGGTCTACCGCCAGCATAGCCGGCGCATCACCAGGGCGCTGGCCGAACACTACCGCGACAACCAGCATGTCATCGGCTGGCAGACCGACAACGAGCTCAACACCACCGTCTCGACCTCCTACTCGAAAGCGACCGCTCGCGAGTTCCGCCGCTATCTGCGCGGACGCTACAAGACCATCGCCGACCTCAACTTTGCCTGGGGCGGCGACTTCTGGGCGCTCGCCTACGACAGCTTCGACCAGGTGGTGCTGCCGCTTTCGGGCGCTCCCGGCCACCCCTCGCCCGGCCATGTTCAGGACTTCCACCGCTTCCTGGCGACCGCCACGGCGGCCTTCCAGCACGATCAGGTCGAAATCCTTCGCGCCACCAATCCCAACTGGTTCGTCTTCCACAACCTCGGTCGTCTGGTCGACATCGACTTCCGCGGACAGTTCGGTCAGGACCTCGACTTTCTCGGCTTCGACATCTACCCGATGCTCTACGACGAGATGCAGCGGACTGGCGGTCACGCGGCAACGCAGGCCTTGCACCTCGATGTCTGTCGCGGTTTCACGGGCAACTTCATCGTCCCGGAGCAGGCTTCGGGTTTCGGTAGCCAGCCGACATTCTCGACCATGACGCCGGAACCGGGCGAGATGCGCCGCATGGCCATGAGTTCGGTGGCGCGCGGCGCCGATGGCCTGATGTTCTTCCGCTGGCGCCCGGCGCATTTCGGCGCCGAAATCTACTGGATGGGCATCCTCGACCACGACGACGTGCCCCGCCGCCGCTATGAGGAGGCAACCCGCTTTGCCGCCGATATCGCCAGGATCAAGCAGGATCTTCTCGGCACATCGGTGCGCATGGACGTCGGAATCGCCGGCGCCGACTTCGACAATCAGGAGGCCCACCAGACCTACCCGATCGGCCTGCCAAGCCCGTTCGAAGACGCGACGCGACTGCACCGTTACTGCTACGACAACGGCATCGCCTGCGGCTTCATCCATCCCGAAGACGATCTCTCGCGTCTCAAGCTGCTCTACATTCCTCATTGGGTGATGTGGAAGCCGGAATGGGACGAACGGGTGGAAGCCTTCGTCAAGGCGGGCGGCACGCTGGTGGTCGGCGCCATGACCGGCACGCGGGATACCAACAACCACGTCATCCGCACCATGGCTCCGGGGCCCGGACTTGCCAGACTGTGCGGCGTTCGCGTGGAAGAGTTCGGACGTGTTGCCGAGCCTGGAGCCGATGGACTGTTCGCGCTCCAGGGAGGCGAAGAGACATCGCACAGGCCTGCGAAGACGCATCCGGCCGGATCGACGGAACGCCGCTACACGTTCACCCTCGGCAATCGCGAACACGAAACCGCTCACCTCTACGAGTTGCTCGAGATCGACAAAGACGTCGAGACCATCGGCCGCTGGAGCAACCGCTTCTCTGCCGGCCGCGCGGCCATCACAAGTCGCAAGGTCGGGGCCGGACGGGCGGTTTACGTCGGCACTTATCTGACGGAAACACTGGTCGAAGGCCTTGCCGACCAGCTATTTGCCGCTGCCGACATCGTGCCGCTCGTTCCCGACCTGCCGCCCAAGGTGGAGGTGGCCATGCGTGAGGCGAAGGATCGCAAACTGCTCTTCGTCCTCAACACGGATGCCAAACCGGCAACCGTCGCCGGCGTTGCCTCCGGTACCGACCTTCTGACGGGCCGTCCGGTCAGCGGCCCGCTTCCGCTTGAGCCCTATGGCTGCGCCGTCATCAAGCTGGACTGATACGTCCGACCAAGCACCCTCGCCTCCCGGGCAACCGGGAGGCCGCTGCTTGAGCCCAATACGATACATAGACCACGGGCTGGACCTCCGCCCGGTGGAGTGACGGACCACTCAGACGCCCTGCCCGGCCAAGGCGACAGCGTCGGCACCCGCCGGATAACGCAGTCGGCCGGTGGTGTCATTCGCGGCCAGCCACACGGCCTCGGCCACATCGCTTTCCTTCGTCGTCAGTGGTGGATTGGCAAAGGCGGCGAAGATGGGATGCGCGTATTCCGCGTAGGCTTCCGGAATGAGATCCATGACGGAGATGTCGGTGTTCTCGGCAAAGCGCGTCGTCGGCGCATAACCGGGCTCCACCAGCTTTGCCCGTACCCCGAACTCCGCGAGTTCATGGGCCAGCGACCCGGTAAAGCCCTCGATGGCCTGCTTGCTGGCCGTGTAGGCCGCGGCCAAGGGCATCGGCGTCAGCGTCACGCTGGAGGTCACGTTGACGATCGCGCCAGATCGACGCGCGCGCATCTGGGGGATGACCGCCTGCGTCATAGCCATCACACCGAACGTATTGGTCTCAAACACCTTGCGAACGTGCGCCATGGGCGTTGCCTCGAAGGCGCCGACGACACCGATGCCCGCGTTGTTCACCAGAACGTCGATCGGTCCGGCGGATTCTACGGCGGCGGCGATGCTGTCGGATACGGTAACGTCGAGCGGAAGAATGCGAATGCGATCCGACTTCGGAAGCAGATCCTCGCGCGGACTGCGCATGGTGGCGATGACGGCCCAGCCCTGGGCATGAAAGTGACGGGCGATCTCCAGTCCGTAGCCGGACGAACAGCCTGTGATGAACGCGGTTTTCATGTCGGTCTCCTGTGTTTGCCGTTGACAGGATCGTTGTAGCGGGCATGATCAGGATTATCGCCGATCGAAAGTCCATATTTCATTGGCAGGAGTCCAGATTGACCGATCCGTTGTCTGAAGTGATCCGGCTTCTTAGCCCGAAGGCCATCTACTCCAAGGGGATCAGCGGGGCCGGCCGTTGGGCGGTCCGATATGCTGAGTTCGGCCAGCCCGGCTTTTGCGCGGTGACGGAAGGCCGATGCCGCCTCGCCGTCGACGGCGAGGCGCCAGTCATCCTGGAGGAAGGCGACTTCGTCCTCCTGCCAGCCACGCCGGCCTTCACCATGTCGGGACTGGAGCCCGCCCCCGTCGTGCGCATGGATCCGAAGACCGCCCCACCGCCCGAAGGAGAAATCCGGCACGGTCGCACCGAGGGACCACCGGACGTGCGGCAGTTCGGAGGCTACTTCACTTTTGCTTCGCCCGACGCCACCCTGCTCGTCTCGCTGCTGCCACGCATGATCCACATTCGCGACGTTCCTCGACTTACCCAGCTGGTTCGCCTCGTCGGCGAGGAAGCGGCGCGCGATGATATCGGCCGAGACCTCATTCTCGAGCGTCTGGTGGAAATCCTGCTGATCGAAGCGCTCCGCGCCGCACCGCCGCAAGACGCCAGACCGGGCCTGTTGCGTGGGCTGGCCGATCCCCGCATCGCCATCGCGCTCCGCCAGATGCATGGCGACGTCGAACGCCCCTGGACAGTGCCGGAACTGGCGCGCGAAGCCGGCCTGTCGCGCTCCGCCTTTTTCGACCGCTTCGTCCGTCTGGTCGGAGTTCGTCCAATGGAATACCTGTTGTCCTGGCGCATGGCGCTCGCCAAGACCCTGCTGCGCGGCGGTGGCATGGCGCTTGACGAGGTGGCAAGACGGATCGGCTACGGATCGGCCAGCACATTCAGCACGGCTTTCAGCCGGCACGTCGGACTACCGCCCCGCCGCTTCATGCGCCACGCGGCGTGAGGGCCGAGCGAAAACCGACCGCGAAAGGAACCCAGATGGTCCTCTTGGAATTTGCAATGTATCCCGTCGGCAAGGGCGAAAGCCTCAGCCCCTATGTTGCCCGATCGCTCGACATCATCGACAGGAGCGGCGTCGCCTACCAGCTCACGCCGATGGGGACCATCCTCGAAGGCGAGTGGAACGAAGTGATGGCCGTCGTGACCGAATGCTTCGAGGCGATGCGGGCCGACTGCCCGCGCGTCGAGGTGGCGCTGAAGGTCGACTATCGGCAGGGAGAAACCAGCCGTCTCGCCACCAAGATCGCATCGGTCGAAGATCGGCTGGGGCGCAAGCTCAGCACAGGCTGAGAAAGCTGCATTGGGCGCCACCCTCGCCAACGACACGGCGGGACGGCGCTCCCCTCTCAGCGCGTCGGCCCGGTCTCGGCGTCCCTCATGGTCGCCTGGATATACTCGGCCGATTCGGCCAGCATCTTCTTTTCCCAATCGTTCAGCTCGACCGGCATCTGCTTCAGGATGCCGTCGCGGCCGATCAGGCATGGCATGCTGAGCGCCACGTCGCCATCATAGCCATATTGGCCGCGCAGCGTCGTGGAAGCGGGATAGACGCTGCGCTCGTCGAGAAGAACCGCCTTGGCCATGGTGATGGCGGCCTGGGCGACCCCGGCATTGGTCCAGCCCTTGCCGTTCAGGACCTCATAGGCGGCGGAGACGATGCGCGCCTTGACGACATCCGGATCGCGAATGTCTTCCCGGGCCTCGAAGTGCCGGTCAAGCTCGCCGAACGGGATGCCGCTGACGTTGACGTGGCTGAGAACGGGGAACGCCGTCCGGCCATGCTCGCCCATCATGAAGCCGGTCACAGACTTCGGGTCGATGCCGTAGGTGTTGGCGATCAGCTTACGCAGCCGGGCCGAGTCCAGCATCGTGCCCGTACCGAAGACGCGCCCCCGCGGATAGCCGAACTCGTTCTCGGCGATGTAGACCATCGTATCGAGCGGATTGGTGATCAGGATGACGATGGCATCACGAGTGTAGCGGGTGATCCCGGCCATCACCTCGCGGATGACGCCGCGATTGGCCTTGGTCAGCAGGGCGCGGTCCGGCTCCGCCTTGGGATTGGCGGGATCGGGCACGACGCTGCCCCCCGCCGCGACGATGATCACGTCGGCATCGGCGCACTGTTCGTAGCCGCCGTCGGTCACGTCGACGTTGTTCATGTAGGTCAGCGCCGTCGCCTGCGCCTGGTCGAGCGCCTCGCCGAAAGCGACATTCTTGAGGATGTCGATGACCCCGATCCTGGCAAACAATCCGGTCTTCATGGCATCGGCCAAGACGTAGGAGCCGACGTGCCCGACGCCGATGACGACAAGCTTGTTCGTGTGCATGATTTTGCTTTCAGGAGGTGACGGTTGCGCGAGCCAAGACGCCCGTCCCCAACCGTCGGCGCCTCAACGGTGACGGTGCGGCTCCTACTCTCCGGAAACCGAAACGACAAGCCAAATCAATGGGAAAACGGTACGCCTCGCCCCTCCTGCTTCCCTATGAGGAATACTCCGTAGCCACCTTGCGATCGGCGAGGACACCCTCGTCAGAACGCCCCAAGCCCGTTCAAAAGCACGATGGTGATGGCAACCGGCGCCACGAAGCGGACAAGGAAGAACACACTCCTGATGACCACGCGCTGAACCGGGGTGCCCGCCTCGGCGAGCCGCTTCTCGGGCGCGGCCAAGCCATAGACCCAGCCGACGAACAGGCAGATCAGGATGCCGCCCACCGGCAACAGGATGTTCGAACTCAGGAAGTCGAAAAGGTCGAACGCGTTGAGGCCGAACAGCTTGAAGTCCGACATCGCTCCTTGGGAAAGCGCCGCCGGAACGCCAAGCACGGCAATCATGGCGATGGTGCTGATCGCCGCCACCTTCCTAGGCAGGCCGAAACGCTCCGACAGGATGGCCACCACCACTTCGAGCAAGGACAGGATGGCGCCGACGCTGGCGATGGCCGTCAACACGAAGAACAGCGTCATGAACACGATGCCGCCCGGCATTGAGGTAAACACGGCGGGAATGGTCATGAACACCAGCGACGGGCCGGCCGCCGGCTCGAAGCCGAAGGCGAACACCGCCGGGAAGATGGCTATGCCGGCGAGCAGCGACACCGACAGGTCGGCAAACATCACCCGGGTCGCCGTGGCGGCTATGTTCTGGTTGTCCCTGAAGTAGCTGCCGTAGGTCAGCATGGTGCCCATGCCGAGCGACAGTTTGAAGAAGGCCAACCCCAGCGCGGTCAGCATCACCGTCGGCGTGATCTTGGCAAAGTCGGGACTGAACAGGAACGCGAGCCCGTCTCCCGCTCCCGAGAGCGTCAGGCTTCGGACACACAGAACCAAAAGCAGGATGAACAGCAACGGCATCAACCGCCGCGTCACGGCCTCGATACCCTTGGAAACGCCGAAGGCGATGATGAACCCGGTGAGACCGAGCACGACCCACTGCCAGATAAGCGAGGACATCGGATCGGCGACCATCTGCCCGAACACCGCCTCGGCCGCCTTCGGGTCGGTGGTGGCGATCACACCGGTCAGCGACTTGAAGATATAGGCGTAAACCCAGCCGGCGACTTCGGAATAAAAAGCCATGATGAGAAGCGCCGCAGCGAACCCCATCCATCCGATCGCTTTCCACCACCACTGGTTCCTCGGTGCCAGCTTCTCGAAACTGGTGATCGCGTCCGCCCGCGCGGTTCGGCCGAGCATGATCTCGGAAATCATCACCGGCAGGCCAACCAGAATGGTCGCCGCGAGATAGACCAAAAGAAAACCGGCACCGCCATTGGTGCCGGTCAAGGATGGAAACTTCCATATGTTGCCCAGTCCGACGGCCGACCCGAGGGTGGCCATCAGTGCGCCGAATGCCGTGGTAAACCCGTCGCGACCTTGAGACATGTTCGCTTCGCCCCTGCCCAGTTTTGTTTATTGAGCAAAGCTATCGACCACTGGAGGAAAGCGTTCAAGATAGGGGCGTTCACCACCTCCGCCCATTCTGTGCAAAAGCTGGCCGACCAAGCCCAATGACGTAGCAGGTTCAGAGCGTTCAGCGCCCGGCAGGCGGCAGAAGAGCCGACAGCTGACGATCTCGCTCGGCACTTGTGATCGCGTGAGCCAGATCCTCGGGGATGCCGACGGCCGAAAGCACCGCCTCGGAGAGCTGCAAGCTCGCCTCCAGCGGCAGCAGAACAACCTTGGACGCTCCGGACTCCAGCAAGAGCTTGGCGTGCTGGGCATCGTGGGCACGGGCAAAAATGGGCAGATTGGGCCACTCCGCCCGAGCGACGCGAACCACGTCGGCAGCCGCCACCGTGTCGTTCATGGTGACGACGAGAGCCGCCGCCCTTCCCGTCCCCAGTCGCTTCAGCAAGGGGCGATGGATGGCATTGCCCCAGTGAATGGCGATACCGGCATTTCGCAAGGCCCCAACGGTGAGCGCATCCGCATCGACCGCAGCGATCGGGATACCGGCTTCACGGAGTGCTCCGCCCACCGCTCGGCCGACGCGACCGTAACCCGCGATCACGACGTGGCCTTCCTCTCCTTCAGGGGGCAAGTCCGGAACCGGAGTCTCGTTGCGCAATAGGCGTGGCACAAGATGTCGCGAGATAACTCCAACCGTCGGCGACGAGAGCATCGACAGACCGACGACCACCACGATCAGGCTGCTAACCTCGTTTGTCAGCAGGCCGAAACCGGTGGCCAAGCCGACCACGACGAAGACGAACTCGCTGCCGCCGGCAAGAAGCAGAGACAACTCCGCCATCACGGACTTCGGCAATCCGACAACTCGGCAAACAACCAGCAGGATGGCGACCTTGACCGCGAGAAAGCCGATCAGCGCACCGAAATGCAGAAAAGGCGCCGCGACCACACGATCGAGATCGATGCCGAGACCGACGGACACGAAGAAAACGCCAAGCAGCAGCCCCTTCACGGGCTCGATGTCGACGGCGATCTGATGGCGATACTCGGTTTCGGAAACAAGAAGGCCAGCCAGAAAGGCGCCGAGCGCCAGCGACAGGCCGATCGTCTCGGTCAGAACCGCCGTTCCGATCGCGGTGACGAGAACCAAGGCCAGAAACAGTTCGCGGATGCCCGTTGCGATCACCATGCGAAACAGGTGGCGAAGTAGCAAACGCCCAAGAGCCATGATCACCGCCACGGCGAGCGAGGCCTTGACGACGGCAAGCGCGAGGTCGAGGCCGACAGACTGTTCGCCCGCGCTGCCAAAGGCCTGGGTCATCACGAGAACCGGAATGACCGCGATATCCTGGAAAAGCAGGATCGACAGCGCCGAACGACCGAGACGGCTGCCGACGGCCCCACGTTCGGCAAGGAGCTGCATGACGATGGCCGTCGACGACATCGAAAGAGCCGAACCGACCACCACGGCCGCCGGGAGCGGCAGGCCGATCAGCAGCAGAAGGCCAATCATGACCCCGGCGGTAGCGATCATCTGGGCGCCGCCAAGACCGAAGACGCGAACGCGCATTGCCCAGAGGCGATCAAGCGACAGTTCGAGGCCGATCATGAACAGCAGGAAGACCAGACCGAGCTCCGAAAGGATGGCTATCCCGGCCCGGTCGGTAATCAGCAGATACTCGATGCCCGGCACGAAATGCGAAATCCGCCCGAGGCCACCTGGGCCAAGAAGCAGCCCGATGCCGACAAAGCCGATGATCGGGCTGATCCGCAGACGATGCATGAAGGGCAGCACAACCCCGGTCGCCGCGAGAAACACAACCATTTCCCGAAGATCGAGCGCGGCGTTGGTCATCGTCAAAAGCCCCCTGCGTCGGCGATCCTACAGGGATGCGAGTTGCTGAAGTCATAAGCGATAGTCGCGGAGCTATCGGATAGACAGTCCGTATCAGTCCTTGCGCCGGACTGGACTCTCGGGAAATGGCGTCTCAGGACTTCCCTTGAGCGCCAGGATATCTCATCCGCCCAATGCCGACATATACCTCTTCAGCGCAGGCTCCCGGCCGGGACTGGTGCCGAACTCATGGGATCGCGGCTTGCCCGCGACGGCGGCTCGAATGGCGCTCTCAAGACCGACCGCGCCGCCTTCCCGGCGAATGATCGCGCGGAGATCGGTGAAATCATCGTGACCTAGGCAGGTGTAGAGCGCCCCGGTGGCGCTGAGCCGGAGGCGGTTGCAGTTTTCGCAGAAACAATCGCTCAAGGCGGTGATAAACCCGATCCGACCGCCGGTTTCATCGATGCGGGCGTACCGCGCGGGACCGCCTGTCGTCACATCGATGTCGGTGAGAGTCCAACGTCCCTCGATCAGCTGCCGAAGTTCGGCCAGCGGAAGATAGCGATCCGCGCAACTGGTCTTGACCTCCCCGAGCGGCATGGTCTCGATGAACGAGACATCCAGCTGGCGCTCCTGGGCAAACTGGATGAGGTCTAGAACATCCCCTTCGATGTAGCCTTTCTGGGCGACGGCGTTGAGCTTGACCGCCAGACCGGCCTCGCGGGCGGCATCGATCCCTTTCAGGACCGCATCGAGATCGCCGCCGCTCGTGATCTCGGCAAACCGATCGCGATCAAGACTATCGAGCGAAACGTTCACCCGACGAACGCCGCAATCGGCGAGGTCACGTGCGTATTTCGACAGCAGAACACCGTTGGTCGTCACGCAGAGCTCATCGAGCTCTCCGCTGCGAAGATGGCGCGACAGCCCCTGGAACAGGTGCAAGACGCCCTTGCGTACCAGTGGTTCGCCACCCGTGATCCTGACCTTGCGGATGCCGCAGGCGACAAAGGCCGAGGTCAGAAACTCCAACTCCTCGATGGTCAGGACGTCCCGTCGCGGCGAGAACGAAACCTCGCCGGCCATGCAATATCCGCAGCGCAAATTGCACCGGTCGGTTACGGACACTCTGAGGTAGGTGATCGCTCGACCGAAGTCGTCAACGAGTCTGGGCTGCATGGTCTACCGCCACTGTTCTGTGGAACGCTGTCGTCAGGTGGCCGACAGGTCCCAATGTCCTTGCGAAACGGCCGGAAGTACCAGATAGCCCGGCCGTTTCTGCTCTTCTTGGTCGTTTAGGAGCGCCCATCAGGCCTTGGGATCATTGGCGTTCGGGAAGAAAAGCTGCTGACCGTCGATACGATAGGCGGCGATCGCCGACTGCCCCTCTGGCGATACGAGCCAGTCGATGAAGGCCTGGCCATCGTCGGCCTTCACCGTCGAGAACTTGGCGGGGTTGACCAGCATGACGCCGTACTGGTTGAACAGCTTCTTGTCGCCTTCCACGACGATGCCGAGATCGCCCTTGTTGGCGAAGGCAATCCAGGTCCCGCGATCCGACAGCGTGTAGGCAGCCATGGCATTCGCGGTGTTGAGCGTCGCGCCCATGCCCTGGCCGATCTCGCGGTACCACTCGCCCCGCACCGCCGGCAGGTCGATATCCGCCGCCTTCCAGAGCTTCAGTTCCGCGGAGTTGGTGCCGGACTTGTCGCCACGGGAGACGAAGGGCGCCTTCTTGTCGGCAATCATCTTGAAGGCCGCGACAACGTCCTTGCCGCCGGCAATGCCGGCCGGGTCGCTCTTGGGACCGACCACGACGAAATCGTTGTACATCACCGGATAGCGCTTCACGCCGAAGCCGTCTTCGAGGAACTTGAGCTCCTGCGACTTGGCATGGACGAACACGACGTCGGCATCGCCGCGCCGCGCCGTATCAAGGGCCTGGCCGGTTCCCTGGGCAATGACCTTCACGGTGATGCCGGTCTTGGCAGTGAACGCCGGCAACAGCGCGTCGAACAGCCCTGAGTCCTGGGTCGATGTCGTCGACGCTACGGTGATGAAACGGTCTTGGGCCTCGGCTGCCGACAACATGCCAATGGCGACCAGCACGGACGCAGCAGCGGTGACGAAGGTACGACGCAGCATTGGGTTTCTCCAGTTTCGTAAAGCGTGACGCAACCTCACCAGAACAGGCGGTGTTCCAGAAAGGCCTTGGCTTCTTCGGTTTCGGGTTGGGTGAAAAAGCGCTCGGCATCGTTCTCTTCAACGAGCCGACCGTTGTGAAAGAAGAAGATCACGTCGGCGAAGCGGCGGGCGAGCCCCAGGTCATGCGTCGTCAGAACGAGCGTGACGCCGCGCTCGTGCAACACGTCCAGCATGTCCTCGATCTGGCGGCTGGCCGTCGGGTCGAGTGACGACGTCGGCTCGTCCAGGAACAAGAGATCGGGACCGAGGCTCGCGGCCCGGGCAATGGCAAGCCTCTGTTGCTCGCCACCGGACAACACGCGGGCCGGACTATCGGCCAGGCCCGAAAGGCCGAACTGGGCCATGGCCTCGTCGGCCATTCGCCGGCGCTCGTACCAGCCAACACCGGCCATGGCGAGCGCATGGGTGAAATTGGCTCGAACCGATCGGCGAAGCATCACGGGCTTCTGGAACACCATCGCCTGCTTGCGCCGGATCTCGGTTGCCGAAACGGGAAGCGTATACTCGATCCGCCCCGACGTCGGGGCAATAAGCCCGTGACAGACCCTGAGAAACAGCGACTTGCCGGCCCCGTTTGGCCCGAGAATGACATTGCGCTGTCTGTTCTGGATACGAGCCAGCGGAACGTCGAGCAAGGTCCGCCCGTCCATTTCCAATCGAAGGTCGCGTACGATCAGCGGCAGCATGGACGTTGTATCGCGCATCAGCTTTTCCCCGAAAACCGTGCGCCAACGCGCGAAATGCCGAAGGCTAGACTGTTGATGACCAACGTGAGGCTCATGAGAACGACGCCCAGCGCCATGGCCAGCGGCAGGTCTCCCTTGGACGTCTCGAGGGCGATCGAGGTCGTCATGGTGCGGGTGAAGCCGGCAATGTTGCCGCCGACGATCAGAATGGCCCCGACCTCGGCGCTGGCCCGCCCGAGCCCGGCGAGCAGCGTCGTCACCAGCGAGAAACGAGCGTCCCACAACAGCGTCGGAATGGAGCGCAGCCGACCGGCGCCAAGGGACGTCATGTGGTCCTGATACTCCGTCCAGAGGTCCTCTATCGTCTGCCGGGTCAGCGCGACGATGATGGGCAGGACCAGAACGAACTGGGCGATCATCATCGCCTTGGGCGTGAAGAGCAGACCCAGCTCGCCGAGTGGTCCGGAGCGCGAAAGAAGCAGGAAGATGGCGAGGCCGGCAACGACGGGAGGAAAGCCCATCATGGTGTTGACCAGCACGATGATCACTGTGCGCCCAGGAAAGCGAACCAAAGCCAAGCCGGCACCCAAGGGCAATCCGACAAGCCCGGCGCAGGTGACAGCGGTAATGGTGACCTGAAGCGACAGGAAAATGATGCCCAAGAAGTTCCCGCCATCGCCAGTGAGCAATGACAATATTGAAGAAATGGGCACCGCGTCCTGCTGCATGCGTTATTCCACGTATCTTTCCGGATAAAAAACAGTGTTATTCCACGGAGAGCAGTCCGACACGATGTTCATCACTGTATTCTGCTAGTTTAGGAACATGGACTTTCGAACAATGTCATCCGAAGCATATCCGCCTTCTAACGGAATCCCGTAAATTACAACATATTGGACTAGGCCGAGCACAGCCGCCCTCCCGCAGCCCTCATGTTCGGCAGGATGCTCCTCTTGACCCAGCCGTTATACCCGCGCCTCACACCCATTTATCTTGGCGCCGGAGGAAAGGCTGTCACCTAGGCGACAACTCAGGTTCGGTAAGCTTTCTTCCTGAGTCCGGTATTCCGGTTGGAAAAGCTCATCGCACCAACGCCGGCGCTCATCCCGGATCGAGGGCTTCCTTGTTCGAGAAAGCGAAACCGCTTGCCACGGGCGCGGTCACGCTGCGCGCGCCAGCTCCGTGCGAAGGCGCTCGATGTCGCGGACGACGAGACTGCGCGGCGTTGGGCGGAGAATGTCGCTCGATCGGGTGAGTTCGGCGAGAATCGTCGAGACGGACTGACGCGCAGCGCCGATGGCCGCTGCGAGCTCATCACCGGTCGGAGCCGGATCGATGACGGTTCCCGCCGACGTCTCACGACCGTCGCGTTCGGCAAGTGTGCAAACATGCCGGATGACGCGGTAGCGTACGCTTCGAAAAGCCATGTCGCCAACCATCGACAACGACCGGCCGAGAAACGTCTCGATGACGGACAGCACACACCGACCGAACTCGGGATAATCGCGAACCAATCTCTGGAACAGCGCGCGCGGAACCACGGCTGCTTCGCCCTCGGTTGTGACTTCCACCGCCATATCCGCTCGAAGCGGCAGCGCATCGCCGCAGCCGAGCGTGAACAGGGTCAGCTCCCGCCCCTCGTGCGAGGCAAAGCAGCGGTAACGGCCGGAGGCGACGATCAGCGTGGCTTCTCCACACTCGTCCGTCAGGTCGGCGCCATAAATAAGGTGGCCAACCTTCATCCGACGAAACCTGAGTGCCGCCCGATCCTGGATCTTCTCAAGCGCCAGATGCGGCCACATCTCCTGGCCATCCACCTCGTCACCGGACATCCCTTTCGGGCCAGATCGAGGCGGAGCCGCCCTGCATGACGGCCGGCGCGGCAATTGCAAACGGGCGAAAAACTCCTCACCGTCGGTTGACCGGAGCCTGCATTCGCCCGCCACCGCCGTTTGTTCGGCGACATCGTAACCGGCCGCGAACAAGTTCTGGAAGCGAGCGCGACCAACGGCCGACCAATCGTGCCCCAGAAGCTCCAGCGCGGCGCGATTGGCGCCGATCAGCCGGTCCTCGTCGAAGGCCAGCACACCGTCTCTTGGTCCCCCGAACAGATACTGGCTGGAATGGAAGCGAAGTTGCGCGTGCCCATGAAAACGGAGGTCAAACAAGCGACGCTCGATCTCGATCACGGCGCGTCTGAGCAAGGGCAGCAGATGATCGTGAGGAACGGTGAAGGAGGTCGACACATCGAGAACGCCGGCCAACAGGCCCGACGGATCGAGGATCGGCACCGCCGAGCAGCTCAGGGACGTGTTGAGGCAGAAAAGATGCTCGGCGCCAATGATCGACAGACCAACCATCTCCAGCGCCACGGTACCGATGGCATTGGTCCCGATTGCGTTTTCGGACCAGTCGACCCCTTCGTTCAGGCCCAGTCGATCGGCGTCGTCGGAGAAACCGCCCTCGCCCAGTCTGTTCAACACGATACCGGTGGGATCGGTGAGGATCACGACGCCGCCCAACGCGCTCAGTTCGTGGGCGAGCGAGGCCATTTCTTCCAGCGAGGACGCGATCAGATCGGCGTTGCGTTCCTTGAGGCTTCTCAACCCCGCGTCTTCCAGTCTGTCACGCTGCCGGGCCAGCGTCGGAGACGCGAAACCGAACCGACTGCTCCGCTGCCAAGACCGAACAAGGGGTGTCGGCACCCCATCGGGCACCGCGCCGGTCGAAAGAAACCGCGAGCGCACCGCCAGGATATCGCCGTGATGCATCGAGCGACAGCCGCCGCGCGCCAAGGTCTGCGGTCCTGACGTGGAGGAACACCGTTCGCAATCGGAGACGGCTCCGGTCGTCGACCGGCAGTTCAGGACGTCGTTCTTGATCGGCAGGTTCATCGGGCCAACCTCTGCGATCTACCGTCAGTTGAGCTGGTTGTAGGCATAGAAGGAAACCGGATCGCCGATCCGGACGACCGTGCACGCCTCGGGAAGCTCGACCATCCCGTCGGTCCGGGTCAGCGATGTAAGGACACCGGCGCCATCCACCGGATACTTCATCGCTACCGCCCCCCCATCCGAGCGTTCGAGGGACACGCGGACATACTCCCGCCGACCGGCTTTCTTTTTGTAGTCGAAGCCGGAGAGCACGGTCATGGCGACGAGCGGCGCCGGCTGGCCACCCGCCAGCACGGTTACCAACGGCCGGAGCACATGCGCGAAAGTGACGAAAACCGCGACCGGATTGCCGGGAAGGCCGACCAGCGGCGTGCCGTTTATGATGCCCATGGCCAATGGTCGCCCGGGCTTGATCCCGAGACGCCAGAAAACCATCGAGCCGTTGGCGGCGATGGCGGCCCGCACATGATCCTCTTCGCCGGTGGACACGCCGCCGGACGTCACGATGAGATCGTAGGACCGGGCGGCCGCATCAAGGCGCTCGGCCGTAACGCCGCGATCGTCGGGAAGAATGCCGAGATCGGTTACCTCGCATCCGGCACGCTTGAGCATGACCTGCAGGGAAAAGCGATTGGAGTCGTAGATCGCCGCCGCACCCAGTGCCTGCCCCGGGTCCCGCAACTCGTCGCCTGTCGAGAACACGGCGACGCGTGGCCTGCGGCGAACCTCGACGGAGGTAACGCCGAGCGCGGCGAGCAGCGCGACGTCGCGTGGTTCGAGGCGGCGACCGGCCGGCGCGGCCACGCTTCCCCGGGCGATATCCTCCCCTCGCGGACGGCAGTTGGCGCCCTTGCGGAGCCCCGGCGGCAACTCGACGCGGCCGTCGTCGCCGACGGTCACGTCTTCTTGCATGAAGACGGTGTCGGTCCCCCGCGGCATTGGGGCGCCGGTGAAGATGCGAGCCGTCGTTTTCCGAGCAACGGCATCGAGCGTCGCCTGGCCCGCCGCGACCCTGGCGCCAACCGGCAGCACTGTAGGCCCATCGGCGGCAAGATCGGCGTGAGCAACAGCATAGCCATCGACCGCCGAATTGTCGAACACCGGCAGGTCAATCGGGGCGATCAGGTCGGCAGCGAGAAAACGACCGTCGGCGTCGATCAGGCCCACCCTTTCAGTCTCGGTGACCGGCGGAACCCTGGCGGCGATCAACGCCAGCGCATCCTCGACCGGCATCAGATCGCCCCCGAATGCGAAGGCGTCCGAACTCAACTGCACCATGACCCAGCCTCCAGTCTCCGCCGTCGTTCCATCACGAACCGCCGCCTGACTTTGCCCGACAACCGGCCTCGCCGGCAACGCGCCCGTCATCTTCGGCACGATAGGCCTGAGCCAGCAGTTCGACCGGATGAGACACCGGTTTTTCCTGCATTTGGGTGAACTGCATTCGACAGGCCAAACATTCCGTGACGATCCGGTCCGGCGCTGCTGCCCCTATCCGGTCGACCAGACCGCGCCCCATGGCCAGCGAAGCGGCATGGAAGTCCGTCTTGAACCCCATGATTCCGCCGAGACCGCAGCAATCCATCGGCTCCCCCACCGGCGAGACATCGGCCTGCGGCGCCTTTTCGAGAAGATGTAGCCACGGACGGCCCATGTTCTGCTCCCGCAGATGGCAGGGCGCAAAATAGGAGAGCTTCAGGGACGACTCCATCGGCGGCAAACGCAGGGCGCCCTCACGATCAAGGGCGCCAAGATACTCACCAAGCTCGAAAGCATGCGCGGCAACCTTGATCCGCTGGAAGGCGTCCCGGCCGGCAAAATAGCCCACGTCCCCGCGATCCGCCTCCGCGTGCAGGCCGAGATTGTAGTTGATTACCCAAGGCGCCAGAAACTCGGACGCGACGCTGCTGGTCCGGCCGGACGGACCGGACACTTCATCGGTGAGCGCACTGGCGATTGCCCCGGTATCGCCGCCGCACTCACTCCCCAGCGCCCGGATGCGATCGCGATAGGCCGGCGAGAACTGAGCGTCGCGGGCCAGCACCGACTTGAACATGAACGAACATGTCGGGCAGGCCGTCACGATGTCATAGCCGTCTTCCACGCATTGCTGAAGGACCGGCAAGTTGGCCTCGACAAGATCGAGGGTGAACGGTTTGTCGCCTTCGAGATAGGTTGGCATGCCGCAGCACTTCTGCTCCGGCACGTAGACCGTGACGCCGTTTTTCTCCAGCACCTCGATGGTTGCCTTGGCAACCTCTGGGAACAAGTAGCGGGCGGTGCAGCCGACGAAGTAGGCGACCTTGCGCCCCTCCGCCCGTTTCGGGCGATCGAGACCGCACCGAGCGACCCACCGCGCCAGACGATCGCGGGGAAACGACGGCATCTTCCGCTCCGGGTGGACGCCGACCAGCCGCCGAGCAAGCCGCCCGAACACCGGATTGTTCATGACGACATCGACCAGTCTGGGAAAGGTGCCGCAAACCCGCCCTACCAGTTGGACGTTCTCGACAAAGCGAACCCGCAACGGCAGGCCATCCCGCTCCACGAAGGCGTCCTTGGCTCTGCGGATATCGTTTTGAACCGGGCGGCACGGACACTGGCCGCAAGCATTGCAAAGGTCGACGAGTTCGGCCAGATCCTGCCCCGATACCGGCTTGCCCCCTGACTTGGCACGGTCGGCGAGATGAAAAAGGCGCGGGAAATACTGGCACGGCGCGTCTTCCATCAGCTCGCGGCACTGCTCGCAGTTGACGCAAGTCGTCATGACGGCGCGCGCCAGAAGCTCCGGCTTGTCGAAGTTCATTGCTCCTCGCCCTCCCCGCCGTCTTCGCTTTTTGCGAAGGACAGGCCGAAAGGCTGTTCCGGCTTCGTCTGGCCATGGATGCCAAGCAGCAGGCGATGCGGCCCCGGCACCCCCGGCGGAACGAGCGCGACGCGATCTCCGGGATGAATGACGGCATCCTCGACGGCGATGGCGGACCGGTTGATGATGAACGACTCCACTTTGTCGCTGTCGATCGAGACGAAGCGCAGAAAGTCCTCGCCCGCCATGTCGGTTTCGACATCGAGGAAATGCGGAATCGACCAGCCGCGATCCTTGAACAGTTGTCGCAACCCCATGAAGGCTATGAGTTCGATCCGGCCGCTCATGCGATCACCTCAAGCTGGTCCGAAGACGGGAGACGTCGGGTTTCGATAGTACTCGACGATGTCGAAACCCATGTCGCGGATATCGACCATCAGCAGCCGGCCGATGAGAGGCTGGCCAACACCGGTGATCACCTTCAGCACCTCGCAGGCGGCAAGCGTGCCGAGCACGCCGACGACGCCGCCAAGAATACCGACCTCGGAACAAGTTAGCGCGGCGGTCTCGGGCTCCCTGGGCATCAGGCAACGCCAACTCGGATTGGGTTGACCGTTCGCATCCGCCTCATAAGGCATGAGCGTCGTCAGCGAACCGTAGAACTCCAGAACGCCTGCCGTGACCAATGGCTTGCGGCAAGCGTAGGCCGTATCCGCCATCAGAAAGCGGGTCGGAAAATTGTCGGTCCCGTCGACGACGATATCGTAAGCCTCTACCAGATCGACGATATTTCCGGCATCGAGCCGAAAAGGATGGGGCTCCACCTTGACGTGAGGATTGATGGCGGCGATGCGCTCGCCCGCACTCTCGACCTTCAGCTTGCCGACATTCGCTGTGGAATGGATCACTTGCCGCTGCAGGTTGGAGAGGCTGACCTTGTCGTCGTCGACAAGTCCAAGGGTACCGACGCCGGCCGCGGCGAGATATTCGATTACCGGCGAGCCAAGTCCGCCGGCGCCGACACACAGGACGCGCGCCGCCTTGAGCTTGTGTTGCCCCGGACCGCCGACATCCCGGAGCAGGATATGCCGGCTGTAGCGCTGGAGTTCCACATTCGAAAGCAAGGTCGCCCTCCCATCATGCCGATTTCAAGAAACGGCTGAGGAGGCCCTTGTCGGGGCCTCCTCCACGTTCGTTCCAGCAACTCCAACGAAAAGCACGCGTTGGGGGCGCAGGCTTCCCGACTAAAACGCCCCTAGGAGGAAACGAGCCTAGCCCCCTCCGAGGAGGGGAAAGAGCGCCAGAACGTCGCCTTCTTCGAGCACGCGGTCGAGTTCGGCCGCGCGCCCGTGAATGAAGATCATGCCGATCAGGTCGTGGTCGATTTCAAGCCCCGTCGCCACGTCGGCGACGGTGGTTCCCGGCGGATACTCCCGCCGGGCTTCCTTGAAGCGGTTCTCGCGAAAGGTCGCGAAGAGTTTGACCGTGACCCACATGACCATTTCGACCTAGAAGTTCCAGAAGCTCGCCAGTTCTTTCTGCTCCATGTCCCACTTGACGTTATGCGGGGCGATGGCTTCGAGCTCGAAGAACTCCGGCAGACGGTCCTGCTCCGGCCCGATGCCGGCCGCCAGGTTGAACTCATGCTCGAGCTTGAGCACCGTCTTGCCGAGGCCGACAACGTCGTCCATCGTCAGCTTGGTGCCGAACCGGGCGTTGAGCATGTCGACGGTGGCCGGTAGGCACTCGGCGATGTCCAGCGCCGGGAAGGCGATGAACAGGCAGAGGCCGGTCGAGTCGATGGCCGCCGTGGCGATCTGGAGGTTGCGCGACAGTTCGACCTGCCCCTCGTTGGACAGCGGGTCGACCTTGCCGCCGACGTTGAGCACGTTGGTGGCAACCGCATAGCCAGCCGTGTGGTCGGCACCCTGCGTCGTCGTGGCATAGGTGACGCCGATACCCTTGACCGAGCGCGGATCATAGGCCGGAATGGCCTGGTTCTTGACCACGGGCACGCGGGCAACGCCATAGGTTTTCCCGACATGGCCGGTACCACCGCCAAGGATGCGGCCGAGCGGCGTGGCCTTGCCGATCTCCTCGCGCAGCATGCGCAGCACTTCGGTGCCATCGCCGAACTTCAGAAGACCGGCCTCCATGGCGACACCAAACATCACCGGTGTCTCGATGCTGTCGACGCCGAGATCATCCATGACGTTGTCGCACTCGGCGATCAGGTCGAGGTTGTCGATCAGGCAGTCGGCGCCATAGGCCCAGATGGTCTCATACTCGAAGCCGGACGTCAGGTAGTTGCCGTCCTTGTCGTTGTAGACCTGAGAGCACTGGATCACGCAGCCGAGCGAACAGCCGTGCGTCGGCTCGCCGCCACGGGCGACGATGGTATCGTACATGTGCTCGCCCGAGATCATGTCGTGGTGCTCGCACTGGCCCGACGTGAAGTTGCGGGTCGGCAGGCCGCCGATCTCGTGCAGGATGTTGACCAGCACGGCGGTGCCGTATGTCGGAAGGCCCTGGCCGGACACCGGATGGTCCTTGAGCGCCTTGGTGAACACCATGTTGGCGGCCTTGAAGGCAGCCGAGTCGACCAGCGGAACCGGACGGGTGCCTTCCTGATCGATGGTGATGAACTTGATGCGCTTGGATCCCATCACCGCGCCGAGGCCGCCACGACCGAAGCTGCGAAGCTTGCCCTCGGGATCGCGGGTCGAGATGTTGGAGATCATCATCAGGTTCTCGCCGGCCGAGCCGATGGTGATGACGCCCTTGTCTTCGCCATAGCGGCGTGCAACGGACTCGAGAACGGCGAAGTTGTTCATGCCGACCGTCTCGGCTTCCGGCTCGATGACCACGCCTTCCCCGCTGATGCGGATCTGGTACCAGGTATCGGTGGAAGCGGGCTGCCCCTCGATGATGATCGCCTTGATGTCGAGGCGGCCCAGCATGCGGCCGCACGTGCCGCCGGCATTGCTTTCCTTGATGGTACCGGTCAGCGGGCTCTTGGCGCCGGCCGACATGCGGCCGGCATTGCCGGCAGCGGTCCCGGACAGGAGGCCGGGGGCGAACACGAGCTTGTTGTTGGGGCCGAGGGGATGGCAGGTCGGCGGCACTTCAGCGGCGACGACCGTCGACGTCAGGGCGCGACCACCGAGACCGCCCCAAGCCTCCGGAGCCTCATCGGTGCGGACCGAGAGGTCCGTCATGTTGATGCGAATGACTTTAGGCATGGCTCTTCCTCCAACTGCCGATCCGGAGGTCCCCAAATGCCTCGTGATTTCGGCCTTGCCAAAACAATGGATGGCGGCGTGACGATCACACCCGCCTGAACCATCCTTGCCGAAAGTCATCGCTTCAAGCAAATCAGAAAAAATACGCACCTATACTATTATGATTTCGCCGACATAATTGAATTCGAGCCAAGCTCGAAAGAATATAACTCAACAAGAAGCGCTTATTTGACCGGAAATGCGGGGATTTTTACACAAACAACAAAACAGGACTGAATTATACTCTCAAGAACATAATTGGCGAGCCAACGAAACCGTCCCAAGTATTCTTTAGTCGAGTTCAGCGGACGAGCCGGCGTTCGCCGTAGGCGAGACGATCTCCGCATCAAGCGCGGCCAGATGCGGCGCGGCGACATCCCCGACCTGTTCTTCCAGGAGGCGATAGCGGCGAACCACCTCGCTCCCCAGCGTCGTGAGCGACGCCCCGCCGGCGCTGCCGGTATGACCGACGACCAGCGGTTGGCCGAAAGCCTTGTTCATATGGTCGATAAGCTCCCAGGCGCGACGATAGGTCATTTCCATCTCCCGCGCGGCAGCCGAAATCGATCCGGCGCGGGCGATCGCCTCCAGAAGCGAGATCTTGCCTGGGCCGATGCGCGTGTCTGCATCCACCCGCAACTGAATCCGAACTTCGATCATGGAACGCCCTGCCCTTGCATCTCGCAAAACCTACGCCGAGCATTATCGACCAGATCGCACGGCAAGCGCCAGCCTGAAGCTGCAGTCAGTGTGATCGGTGGATCGAGACCCGATCGCGCCCCTCGCCTTTGGCGTCATAGAGCGCCCGATCGGCCGACGCGTGCAAAGCCTGATGGTCCGATCCGGTTTCGCGAACACCGGCGACGCCACAACTGACGGTCAGGCCCACCGTACCCGTGGCCGCAGCAACACGAAGGTTGGCGGTCGCTCGGCGGACGCGATCGGCGATCTCGACCGCCTCGTCCGTGGTTGCGTCCGGAAGAAACAGGGCGAACTCCTCGCCGCCGATACGCGCGGCGATGCCCCCGGCCGGCGTCGTCGCCCGGATAATCGCAGCGAATTCGATCAGCACGCGATCCCCGACGGGGTGCCCGTGAGTATCGTTGATCGACTTGAAGTGATCGATGTCGAACAGGATCAGGGCACCGCGGTCCTTGCCTCCGACCAGAGCGTCCTCCGTCCTGTCGAAATAGTGTCCGCGATTGGCCAGTCCGGTCAGAGAGTCGGTTTCAGCCGCGATCCGGTAGCGTCGCTCCGACCGTTGCCCGATCAAAACCAACTGCAAAAGGCCGAGAAAGACCACAAAAAGCGACGACTCGGTGAACCTCAGCCCCATGGCCAGACTGTTGGGCAGAACGATCGCGGTCGGCTCGAGCGGCGCGACGATCATCACCACGACCCAGTAGATCTGCATCGCGGCGTGAATCCCGACGACTACGGCCGTCAGCGCCACCGAAGGCAAATGCTCCTTGGGATAGTGGCGAACGAGGTCAACAACGATGAAAAGCAGGTATACCAGTTCAATGCCCGATAGAACGGCCGCGCGGGCGTTCATGTTGTCGAGTAGGGGCGTTGCGGCGGCCATCGCCACCCAGATCAGCGCACCAAACCCCGCTCTCCACCACCCCCTGTCGCCATCGAGACGGGCAAACTGGTGGTAGCCCAACCAGAGCGAACCGAAGGAGGCCAGCAACACAGCGTCGGCGACGGTAACGGACAGGAAATGCGGCACAAGCCCGCGCAAAGCCACGAGAACCATGGTCAGGATGGCGAGGCCATAGGCCGCCGCCCACCACAGGATATAGGTCTCGTGGCGTACCGATGACCATGTCACGATCAGACTGACGCAGATGCACAGGCTCGCCGCCGCGACCGTGTAGAGAAGGGTCGGAATATCGAGAAACTCGCTCACGCCACCCACGTCGCTCCCCAGGCTCTCCAGGCAAAGACCGATGCGGCGACGCAGGCCGCATCTCTCCGATCAGGCGATGTCGGGGGACTCCTTTCGCGCCCTTGTAACATGCTGAATCTAAAGGTCAGATGAATCGTATCAGCGAACAGAGGCGGCACAGCTGCGAGGCCTCTGTTCGCCGAAATGCCAACGGCAGAACCGGACGGATCGTCAACGAGCCGGCGCCCCTCTATCAGGCGCGGGTATGAGGCCCCATGGGCAAGCCGAGCCCCACAGCGTCAAGGACAACGGGGCCTTCGCTCGGCAGGCTCCTATGCCGGAACGACCCGAAGATCGGCCGGATCGAAGCCAACGTGAACGTGCTCACCGACCGTAAAGGGCTTGGCTCGGGGCGCCACCGACGCAAACAGCAACCCGGCCTTGGTTTCGAGCGAGTATTGGATCTGGCTTCCAAGATACGCGGCGTAGGTGACCTCGGCGGGTAGAGAGTAAGCGGCCGGCTTGTTGGAGATCGTCATCTGATGCGGTCTCAGAACCAGTTTGCCAGCCCCTCGGATTGTCGTGGTCAGAGGCAGCTCGATCCGTCGCCCGAGGAGATCGACGCAAGTCCCCGCGCCGGACGCTGCCACGTCGACATCGATCAGGTTTGCGTCGCCGATGAAGTCGGCGATGAAGGCGGACGCGGGGCGCTCATAGAGATCTTCCGGCGTCCCCTCCTGGGCAATCTCGGCGTTCTTCATGACGATGATCCGATCGGAAACGGCCATCGCTTCTTCCTGGTCGTGGGTCACATAGATGGCCGTCAGCCCAAGTCGTTGCTGGATCTGACGGATTTCCTCGCGCACCCGGCGCCGAAGCTTGGCGTCAAGGTTGCTGAGCGGCTCGTCGAGCAGCAGTACCTCAGGCTCAAGGACAACGGCGCGGGCGACGGCGACGCGCTGCTGCTGGCCACCGGAGAGCTCGGAAGGCAGTCGTCCGCCAAAGCCGACGAGGCCGACCATCGCCAACCCTTCCTCGGCCCGCGCATGCGCCTCGGCTTTCGGCACACGCTTGACGGTCAGTCCATAGGCGACGTTCTCGAGCACGGTCATGTGCGGAAACAACGCATAGGACTGGAAAACCATCGACACGCGGCGATAGGTGGCGGAGAGATGCGTCACGTCGGCGCCACCGATCAGGATGCGCCCTTCGGACGCGCTCTCCAGACCGGCGATGAGCCGCAGCGTGGTGGTCTTGCCGCAGCCGGACGGGCCGAGCAGCGTCACCAGTGTGCCCGGCTGGATATCAAGGTCGAGCGGCTTCAAGGCAACAACCTCACCGAAGCGCTTGCTGACGCCTTCGAACTGGACGGAACCTTTTTCAGACATCGGAGGAACGCTCCCGGATCAAAGGGCTTCAACGCGATCGGAACGACGCAGGCGGCGGCGACCGATCATCAGTTGCATCAAGAGGATACAGGCCAGCATGGTGACGATGAGCACCGATGCGTAGGCGATGGAGATACCGTATTCGCCATTCTCGACCCGGCCGACGATGAAGGCCGTCGCCATGTTGTACTGCGCCGAGACAAGGAAGATGACCGCCGAGACCGAGGTGATGGCGCGCACGAAGCTGTAGGTCAGCGCCGCGAGGATCGCCGGCCCCATCAGCGGCATGATGACCCGACGCAACGTGGTGAAGCTGTTCGCCCCGAGCATGATCGACGCTTCGTCTAGCGACTTGTCGAGCTGACTCATGGCGGCGATGCCGCCGCGCACGCCCACCGGCATGTTGCGGAAGACGAAGACGATGACCAGGATGATCGCCGTTCCCGTGAGTTCGACCGGCGGGAAGTTGAAGGCCATCACGTAGGCCACGCCGATCACCGTGCCCGGAATGGCGAAGGACAGCATCGTCGAGAACTCGAACGCGCTCTTGAGGGCGAACTTCTGCCGCACCAGGAGATAGGCTGTGGCGAGCCCCACCGCAGCGGTGAGCGGCGCCGAGATGCCGGCGATCCAGAGCGTGGTGAAATAGCTGTCCCAGGCCGAGCCGACGAAGTGCACGCCGTTGCGGACCACGATCTTGAAAGCACGCACATAGTGCTCGAACGTGAAGCTGTGATCGTAGCCCCAAAGCTTCACGAAGCTGCCGAAGATGATCAGCGCGTAGATCATCGCGGTGAACATCGCCCAGGGAATGGCAACGCCGTAGCAGGTCCAGCGCAACACGGGGTTCAGGGCGGCGTTGCGTCCGGAGTCGGCCTTGCCCGTGACCGTGGCGTAGTTCTTCTTGCCGACCCACTGACGCTGAATGAGGAAGACCGCCAGCATCAATCCAAGCAGCGTCACCGACAGGATGGCCGCCTGGGCCGGATCGGCGACGGTGCCGACGATCGAGAAGTAGATCTCCGTCGACAGAACGTCGAAGTTGCCGCCGAGCACGAGGGGATTGCCGAAGTCGGCGAGGCTTTCGATGAAGGCGAGCAGGAAGGCGTTGGCCAGCCCAGGGCGCATCAACGGCCAGGTCACGTAGCGGAAGGTCTGCCAGCGGTCGGCGTCGAGCGTCTGGCTCGCCTCCTCCATGGAGGGGCTGACGCCTTCCACCACGCCGATCAGCACCAGGAAGGCGATCGGCGTGAAGGACAGCATCTGCGAAAGCCACACGCCCCAGAAACCGTAGAGCCAGCGGGTTTGTTCGATGCCGAAGAGCTCATGGAGGCCGACTGTAATCGTACCCGCGCGCCCGAACAGCAGGATCAGGGCAAGGCCGATCACGAAAGGCGGCGTGATGATCGGCAGGATGGACAGAACCCGCAGCAGCTTCTTGGCCCGGAACTCGGTCCGCGTGACGATCAGCGCGAAGGCAAGCCCCTGCAGCGTCGTTCCGGCGGCCGTCGCCAGCGCCAGGACGACCGAGTTCACGGCCGGCCCACACCAGCCGGCCCCGACCACGCAAGCGCCGCTCCAGATCTCGGGCGAGAACAGACGCGGCAGAAACTCGCCGAAACCGTAACCGCCACCATCGCGGAGCTCGAAGGCACGCACCAGGATGAATGCCATCGGATAGAAGACGAACAGGCCGACCAACGCCACGATGGCGCCGACGAGCCCGGTGATGAAGGCATCGCCCCGCCCCTTGCCAAGCCCCGAGATGCCCGTCGTCAAGACGAACAGGAGCGCGGCGGCAACAACCAAGGCGCCCGCCCCCATGCCGGACTGGCTCGCACCTGGCGGAAAACCGAAACGCGGCCCCTGACCGAGGATCAGCAAGCCCTGCGCCAGCATCAGCAGAAGACCAAGCGCACCTGAGCCGACGAGCCCGCGAGCCACGGCGAGTTGCTTCGTGCAGAGCCCGAGCGTCATCGCGGCGGCAGCAATGCCGACCAGCGGCGCGGCCAGCCACCACCGCCCCTGGAACAGCGACACAAGGGCCGACGGTCCAAGCAGAAGCGGATCGGCCAGCCAACCGAAGCGCCAGAAGCCGGCGTCGCCCACGAGATACCAGGGCAACAGGGCATAGCCGATGAGGCCGATCAGGAGCCAGAGCCCCGCCGTGCGTTTCATGCCATTCATCCCGAAAGGAAACTTCGGCCCGCCCCTGTGTGGAGCGGGCCGAGCGACGACCGATTATTCCTGAATCTGCCCGCCGGCGTTCTTCACTTCGGCATCCCAGCGCTCGAGCAACCGGGTGCGCGTTTCAGACGAGCCGTAGGTCTTGTAGTCGTAGTCGATCAGCTTGACCGAAGCCATGTCCGGCGCGTCCGGGTCGGTCTTGGCGCCCGGGTTCGAGGGGATGTTGTAGACGCCAACTTCGAGGCCGGCCGACTGGGCATCAGCCGAGATGACATACTCCACCCACTTCTTGGCCTCTTCGAGATGTGGCGTGCCCTTGATGACGCTGACGGCCCCGGTCTCGTAACCGGTTCCCTCGCAGGGCGCGACGATCTGAACCGGGAAGCCCTGCTTCTTCAGGTTGACCATGTCGTGCATGAAGCCGATGCCGATCGTGGTCTCGCCACGCGCCACCGCCTTGCCCGGCGCAGAACCGGACTTGGTGTACTGGTTGATGTTGGCGCCAATCTCGGCGAGCAGCTTGAAGCCCTCATCCTCGCCGAACAGCTGCACCAGCGTGGCAAGCTCGGTGTAGGCCGTGCCCGAGGACTTCGGGTTGGCCACCTGAATCTCGCCCTTGTACTCCGGCTTGGCAAGGTCGCGCCAACAGGCCGGCGCATCGAGCTTCTTTGCCTCCAGAACCTCGGTATTGTAGATCATGCCAAGCAGGCCGACGTGGACGCCGATGGCCTTGCCGTCGGTCATGTCCGCCATGTTGCGGGCCCAGCCAAGCAACTCGGAGGTATCGACGCCGGATGGCTCGGTCAGATCCTCGGCTGCGGCGATCATGTGCGGATCACCCGTGCCGCCCCACCACACGTCGATCTTGGGGTTGCCGGCTTCGGCGCGGATCTGCGCCAGCACCTCGCCGGTGCTCTTGCGAACCATGGCAACGTCGACTCCGGTATCGATCTTGAAGTTCTGTGCCATCAGATCGCACCAGGCCTGCTCGTTCGAGCAAACGACGTTGAGTGAGGCGGCGCCGGCTGCGGATACAGAAAAACCGGCCGCCAGCGCGATGGCGCTGACAGTGCAAAGGCGGATCATGTTTTCCTCCCGTTCACCCGGTCCTCGTCCGGGGCTCGCAAACCGTGACACGCTGGCCGGTTCCGAGACCAGACCCCAATGGTCGAGGAATGACCGCGATCGCCCGGTTTTGTATGAACAATATTTCAAAGCCAGCGAAATCTCCCCTCAAAGCGGAGCACCGCGACTGACGGCGAATTTCCGAGACGCCGCACATCGGTGATTGATGGGCCATGACAGAGGAAAACGAACTCCCGGCCGCCGATGGCGCCACCATCGCGATCATCGACGACGACGACGAGCTGCGCAGCACGATGACCGCCCTGCTCGGCGAGAACGGCTTTGCAACGCTGCCGCTTCCCAGCGCCGATGCCTACCGCCGACTCGCCCCGCCACCGAGACTCGATCTCGCGCTGATCGATCTCAATCTCGCCGGCGAGTCCGGGCTGGAACTGGCGATGGAAATCCGTGCCCGGCTCGGTATCCCGATCGTCATGCTGACAGGTTGGGGAACAGAAACCGACCGCATCGAAGGGCTCGAGACAGGCGCCGACGATTATCTGATGAAGCCGTTCAACCCGCGCGAACTCCTTGCCCGCCTGAGGGCGGTGCTTCGGCGGTCCGGATGGAAGGCGCCGGCCACCGATCGTTCCGGCCACCAGATGGCAACTTTCGGCGACATGACGCTCGACCTGACCCGGCGCGAACTCATCGCGACCGGCGGCGACGAGATCCCACTCACCAACGGCGAGTACCGGCTGCTGGAATATCTGGTGCGGAACCGAGATCGCATCATCCCGCGCGTCGAACTCCTCCAGGAGCTCGGCAGCGACCTGTCAACCTATGTCGACCGAACCATAGACGTCCTGATCCTACGGCTGCGCCGCAAAATCGAAGCCGTCCCGTCCAAGCCGGTCTATCTCCAGACACGCCGGGGCCAGGGCTACATCTTCGTGACGACCTCCCGGAGCGAACCGTGAAAGCGCTCGCCAGCCTGTCGGTCCGCACCCGCTTGCAATCCGCCTTGGCCGTCCTCGCCTTGCTGACTTGTTTTGCGGGCGCAGTGGCCTGGATCACGCTTGAGAGTGGCCAGAGCCGCCTCAAGACACTGAACACCGGCACGCTGACGGAGGTCGACGACGCGCTCCGCCTGTCCAGCGACGCGGCCGATCTCGCAACGCGCATGCCGTTCCTCCTGGCCCTCGACAGCCCATTCCGCGTCCACCAGGAGGGCGAGCACATCATCGCGCTGATCGCCAACATCGAGAACCGCTCCGATCTCCAGCCAGGGATCGCCGCCGATCTCAAGAAAATGCGCCGCGCCGTTTTCGATCTTCTCGCGGCCACCCAATCCCGTTCCGCACTGCTCGACCGCATCCTCCGTCTCAACGCAGAAGTGGCGCACGAGGAGCGTCGCCTTGCCCTTCGATCGGCAACCGTCGGCCAGTCCCTCTACGAGGGTGGCGAGTGGCTGACCCTTCAGCGTATCGCGTCCACGCTCCTCGGAGCCGGCCGGGCCGAGAACCTGATCGGCCTTGGCGAATTTCAGCGCGAGTTCCACGGCCTCACCCAGAGGCTATCGCCCGTCGCCACCGGGAGCGGCCGGGAGGCGCGCCACAGACTGGTCGCGTTCGCCCAAGGGGACAACGGGCTCTTCGAGCTCCGCCGGCGAGAACTCGCCCATCGCATCGCGGCAGCCAACGCCCTGGTGCGCATTCGCATCGGCGCGGAAATCGTCAGCTCCTACGCGGCGACCGTCACCGCCACGGCGCAAAGGGAAATCGCCAGCGAACTGACCAGCACGACAACCATGATTTCGGTCGCCAAGAGCACGATTCTGATCGTCATGCTGATCAGCACCGCCATCGCCCTCTTCACGGCCCAGTTCGTTGCACGCTACGTCACCGCCAACCTCTCGGCCATTGCCGACGGCATGATGCGGCTTGCAGCCGGTGATCGCGCCAGTTCGCTGCCGCGCAGTTATGGCAAGGGCGACGAGATCGGAAAGCTGCTCCGTGCCTTTCGGGTGTTTCGCGCCAACGCGATACGGCTCGACCGAGCCCATCGCCAGCGAATCCGCCAGACGGCCCTTTGGGAAACCATGGTGCTCGGCATGTCCGACGGCGTCGCCGTGCTAGCTCCCGGAGGCGGCATCACCGCCACCAACGACCGCCTGGCGGACGTCCTGGGGGTGCCACCATCAAGCCTTGCGGGACCGGTCAACCTCGACCACCTGCTCGAGGCCAATGGCTGGCGCTCCACCACGACCGCGTCCGACTACGCCGAACTGACCGACACAGATGGTCGCACCATCGAGCGCCGCGATCGGTCCCTGCCGGACGGCGGCGCGGTAGTGCTCTTCTCCGACGCCACGGAGCGCCGGCAGTTTCAGGATCGCATGCTGCAGATCCAGCGCATCGAGGGACTCGCCAAGATCTCCGGCGAGGTGGCGCACGACTTCGGCAACATTCTCTCCACCATTTCCAGCAGCGTGCACATGCTGGAAGCCGCTTCGCCCGAGCGCAGCCGGGAGCTGCGCCAGTCGATGGCCAGCGCCGTCGAACTCGGCACGTCGCTCACCCAACGGCTGCTCGCCTTCGCTCGTCGTCAGCATCTCGAACCCGAACTGGTCGAGCTCAACGAACTCGTCGAGGGCCTGACCGACCTGATCTACCTGACATTGCGGGACAATATCACCTTGAACGTCCAGCCCGCCGCCGAAGAGCTCTTCGTTCGCGTCGACGCCGGACAGCTGGAAAGCGCCATCATCAACATCTGCCTCAACGCCGCCCAGGCCATTCCCGACAGTGGGCGCATCGCCATCGCCCTCGCACCATCCGATGACGGGCACGCCATCCTCACGATTGAGGACACGGGCCTCGGCATGGCGCCGAACACCCTCGCCCACGCCATGGAGCCGTTCTTCAGCGCCAGAGCCGACGGCAAGGGAACCGGGTTGGGTCTGGCCATGGTCTACGGCTTCATCCGGCAGTCCAACGGCGATGTTCAGATCGAATCACAGCAAGGGGTCGGCACCACCGTCCGACTCATCCTGCCACGCAGCAAAAAGACACCCGTCCTGCCCGCGCCGTCCCTGCCCTGGCATAGAATACTGCTGGTGGAAGACAACCCGGCCGACGCGGTGCAAGCGTCGGAGTTGTTGTCTGGGGCCGGTGCCACGGTGACGCTCTGCACGACCGCAACCATGGCCCTCGATTCCCTGGCAAACGAACAGCCGTTTGACGCGGTAATCACAGACCTGCATCTCGGCAACGAACCGGCGGGCTGGGAGATTGCCGAACGGGCGCTCGCCCGTGACCCCGCCACCGTCGTCTTCGTGGTCTCAGGCCACTTGCCCGCGACATCTCCGCTGGGTAACCGATACGGAAACAGACTCAAGCTGTCCGACAAACCACTAAGGCTCGAGAAACTGCTGAGCTGACACACCGATCAGCCCAATCCCCGACGAGCCACTGAGGTGTCCAAGGCTATGATATCTATCGGAAAAGAAGATTGGCTGGGGGACCTGGATACGCCCCGCCTGCTCACTAACGCTCTGATTCCTTGGCGTTTCTCGTCTGCCTCGGGTTCATGTGGGAGCATTGTGGGAGCGTCTTGACTAAAGGTCAACAACCGAAAACCCCGTTCCTGATCGGTATTGGTCGGATATCCTGAAGTGCCACCGCTACGCGAACCTCGAAGTGCAGACCACGGTACAAATCGGGGAGTCCGTCGTCGTCGTGAAGCTGCCAGAGGGCTCGTGGGAGGCGTAAGCGGTGTGCAACTAACGAGATGGGATACGCTCGACAGCATTACCTGCGTTGGGAAACGCTTGCTGTCTCAGTTCATCCACCCAGGCTGCTCGGCCGGGTACTTCTCAAAGACCCATTGATAGGTACGCTCTACCTTGTCGTCGAAGATGCCTTGGTCGTAGGCTGGCGGCAGCCCCTCGTCGTAGATCGTGGCAATGGTCGCCTTCACGGCCGCTTTAGCTCTCTCCTTGAGACGCCAGTCGAGAATCAGTTTCTCGGCTTTCAGTTTGTCCAGGAGCGATTTCGCCACCCGCTTCACGAGGTCCTCGTCTTCCGGTCCTAGCTTCGGCTCCGGTTGGGTGAGGATGTCGAAGATGGCGAGTTCCTCTTCCGAAAGCCCTTCGCGAATGGCGCGGTGGTCCTCGGTGTCGAGATCGCCGATCAGGGTGAGGAGTTGGGCAAAGAGGGCTTCGGCCGTGAGGCTCCCCGCGTTGTACTGGTCCACCAGCGCCTCGAAGCGTTCGACGAGGCTGCGTCGGGTGGGATTGCGAGCCGCCATCTCTTCGAGCCGAGCCTCGACGGCGCGGCGAAGGCGTTGGGTCTCGGTGCGCTGGCGATTACCTGTTTCGAACATCGCGCGAAGACGCTCGACGTCGAGCCGAGAGAGGTCGAACAGCCCCTCGATGTCGCCGTCCAGGCGAATCGGCGCCGTGATCTCCACGCCCGCGATCGAATCGTCGAGCAGGGCCTCGATGCGGCCGGCGACTTCCGAGATATCGGGTCGCTCGGTGAGGGCTCGGATGCGCTCGGCAATCACCTCGATCGCAGCAGAGATTCGCCGCCAAGGCTCGGCGCGAGCATCGGGGAGAACCGCTTTGAAGGTCGACCAGACATTCGACGCCAGCGCCAAAAAGGCCCGCCGTTCGGGGTCGGTGCCGTTCAACCCCTCCACCGCATCGCCGAGCCGACGGAGCCGCTCGAAGCCGGTCACCTCCAGGATGGACTCGGGCTCCACGCCATGGGCACGGCAGAAGGCCAAGGCCTCGGCAACGGCGGTGGCGAGTTCCTCGACCAGAGCCCCCTTGTCCTCGATCGGCCGCCGGGTGGTGGTGCCTCCGACCGCATAGATCGCCAAGGCCCGCTGGAGATTGCGAAAGACACCGACGTAGTCGACGATGAGTCCCGCCTTTTTGCCCGGCGCGTTGCGATTGGCGCGGGCGATGGTCTGCATCAACGTGTGGTTCTTCATCGGCTTGTCGAGGTAGATCGTCGAGCAGGTCGGTACGTCGAACCCGGTGATCCACATGGCGCAGACGAAGACCAGACGGAGCGGGTCGTCGGGCTTCTTGAAGTGCTCGTCGAGTTCCCCGTCGTTCATGCGCTTGCGATGCGGACGGATGTCGAGCCCCTTCGCTTCCATGTCGGCGATCTCGTTCTGGCCTTGGCTAACGATGACGGCCATGTCGGTTTCGCGCATGAAGGCGATGACGGCGGCGAGCCCCGGCCGTTGATCCTCTGGCGCGGTGGCGAGCGCGGCTTCTCGGTGGGCGATCTCCGCATCCCAGGCCCGGCGCACCTTGTCGTGCATCCGCAGAGCGGTCGCCTTGTCGATCGCCACGAACATCGCCTTGCCGCGATAGCCGCGACCGACGAAGTGGCGGACGATATCCTCGGCGATGCGGTCGAGCCGGTCGTTGCGAGTGATGAGGTGGTATTGCGTCCCGAGCCGACGTTCGAGCTCGCGCTCCTGGTCCTCGTCGAGATCGGCCTCCTCGATCACCGCTTCGAGCTCCTCGGAGAAGCTCTCGTTGGCGAACTCCAACTCGGGGATGCGGTTCTCGTAATAGAGGGGCACCGTCGCCCCGTCCTCGGTCGACTGCTGATAAGTGTAGGTCGAGACATAGTCGCCGAAGACGTCGCGGGTCTTCTCCTCCCCGGCCATCAGGGGGGTCCCGGTGAAGCCAATGAAGGCGGCGTTGGGCAGAGCCCGGCGCATGTTGGCGGCGAGGGTGTCGTATTGTGAGCGATGGGCCTCGTCGGCGATGACGATGATGTCGGACCGCTCGGAGAGAACCGGGAAGGTCTCGCCCTTGGCGGTGCCGAACTTGTTGATCAGCGTGAAGACGAAGCGCTCGTTGCCGCGTAGAAGTGCCTTCAGGTGCTCTTTCGAGCCAGCCCGCACCTCATCTAGGCCCTTGGTGACGGCACCGCAGGCGGCGAAGGTCTCGGATATCTGCTTGTCGAGCTCCTCGCGGTCGGTGACGATGACGAAGGTCCAGGCGCCGGGCATGGTGCGGAGCACCTTGCGGGCAAAGGTGAGCATCGACAGGCTCTTGCCCGACCCCTGCGTATGCCAGAAGACGCCGAGCTTGCCCCGGTTCTCGCCGAGCCGACCGACCGCCGCCACCGCCTTGTTGACGCCAAGGAACTGGTGGTTCTGCGCGATCTTCTTGACGAGACCGTCCTTGGTCGCCTCGAAGATCAGAAAGTTCTCGACGAGGTCGGCAAGGCGTTCCGGCGTAGCGGCGGCGCGGATGGCCGTTTCCAGCGAGACGCAGCCCGGCTCGGTTTCGTCGTCGATGCGCTTCCATTCCTTGTAAGTGTCCCAAGGAGCATGGACCGAGGCGCCGATGCGCGTATCGAGGCCGTTGGAGACCAGCACGAAGCCGTTGGGGCGGAAGAGCTGGGGGATGGTGTCGCGGTAGTCGCGGATGTTGTCGCGATAGGCATCGTCGACGCGGCGGTGGCCGGCCTTCAGCTCGACGAAGAGCAGGGGCACCCCGTTGACGAAGCCGACGAGATCGGCGCGGCGGGTGTGGAGCTCGCCCGTCATCCAGACTTGCGAGACAAGCGTGAAGTCGTTCACCGAGAGGTCGCGCCAATCGATGACACGGACGCGCTCCCGCACCATGCCGCCGTCTTCGCTGAACTCGACGTCGATCCCGTCCCGGAGGAACTCCAGCACCTCGCGGTTGGCGGCGATCGGCACCATGGCGGCGCGGTCGCGGGTGAAGATGTCGAAGGCGAGGTCGAGGGCGTCGGACGGCAGGCCGGGATTGAGGCGGGCGAGCGCGGCCCTGAGCGGCTTGGTCAGGAAGGCGTCGCGACGGTTCTCGCGCCAGGGCGAACCATCGGCACCGAAGGTCTCCTCGTAGAGATCGACGTGACGCCAGCCGAGCTCTTCGAACAGCTCGATCGCCGGCTTCTCGACCAGCGAATCCTCGGAGAACCCCGAGAGCGTCGCACGGGTGCCGGGCGGCAGACCATAGAGGACGTCCTCGGGCTTCGCGGTCATCGGCCTACTCCGCAGCTCGGGAGAGGGCCTCTTCGCCCCGGCCGACTTCGATTTCCCCGGAGATCAGCTTTGGAAGGATGAGATCGCGAGCTTGGGCTGCCCGCGAGACGGCGTCGCCCAAGGTTCCTATCTGGGTCTCAAGAGGGGCCGCTAGGGCCGCAAACTCGCGTATCAGCTTTGGCGGCGGAACGACGATCATGACCTGTATCAGCTTCTCCCTGGGGAGGTGCTTGATTGTTGCGCCGGTGAAGAGGCCTTCCAACTGTCTGGTCTTCGCCATGTTGTAGAGCTGATGATACAGAAATAGAGGGTCAATGCAGTCCAAGGCGCGAATTCGATGCAGCGCCTTCTGGATCGTCATTTCAGGAACCTGTGCCTTCCAGAGAGCGCACCGCCCCGGCTCACCGCCCTCGCACATGACGATGTCTCCGAAAGAGAGACCATACTTCGCGAGCTCATTCTCCTCGACCCGCATCTCGCGAAGGTCTGTCAGGTCGAACGCGCCCCATCGGACGTTCACATTTGCAAGATAGGGACGAAGTTCGCCCCGATTTTTCTTCGCGTCCAGCATCTTGCCAAGCCGGACCTCTGCGACCTCGCCCAGCGGTCGTCGCTCCCATCCCTCGGGTAAACCATCAACAATCTTGACGTGCTCGTGGCCGGGATAGCGGAAGCGGACGAACCATTCGTCGAAGAGCCGCCGCGCCATCTCCTCCAGGATCGCAATGCGCCGCTGGTTCACTTCGATCAGGTCGTCGTAGGCGGAGAGGATGCCCGCAGTCTTTGTCTGCACAGACAACTTGGGTAACGCAGGGAGCATCAGATTTCTGATGTCCGCCATATTGAGGTGCGGGACTGTACATCCGATAGATGCCGCCCTGAATGCATTTTGCGCAAAATCACCGAGCAAAAAATAGCAGAGATATGCATTATCGACTTTTTTGGCATTCGGTCGAACAAGTACCGTTCTCTGTCCGAGGCACACATTCTGGCCCGGCGTGATTAGAGCCACATTTCCGACCGGCGCTTCGCGAGCGATAATGATATCACCTGCTTTTGGGACCGCTCGTTTAGTCCACTTCTTGTAGATATCCTCGTCAACGCGATTGGCACCATCAAGAATGAGGCGCCCCCGACCCACATTGGGCGTTCGAATCGACGGATATCCACTCTCTGCGAGCGGGGCCGTCTTGTGCTCGCAGTCGACGATGAACTCACACACGTCCAAGAGCGTCAAACGTTTCGTCATCCCAGCACCTCGCCGAGGTTCTGGGCGATGACCGCCTGCAAGCGGCCGGCCTCGACGTTGAGCGCCTCCAGTTCCTCGTGCAGCAGCTCCAGCCTGTCGCGGAAGTCCTCGTCGTCCGTCTCACCCGGCGCCACGCCGACGTAGCGACCGGGGTTGAGCGACCAGCCCTGCGCTGCGATCTCGGCGCGGGTGGCCGACCGGCAGAGACCGGGGACATCGGCATAGGCGAAACCGGGGAAGCGCTCCTTCAGCCAGTCGGTCGAACCGGCGAAGAGTTCGGGCGTCTCGCCGCGCCACATCCGCACGATGTTGGCCAGGGCCTCGATCTGGTCGTCGCCGAAGTCGCGGTGGGCGCGGTCGACTTGGCGGGAGAGGTGGCGGGCATCGAGGAAGAGTACCTCGTCCGCCCGCTTCCCTTTCGTTTTGCCCTTGTCGAAGAACCACAGGGTGCAGGGCAGCGTCACGGTGAGGAAGAAGTTCGGCCCGACCGAGACGATGACGTCGACGCTGCCACTTTCGATCAGCTTGCGGCGAATCTCCTGTTCCTTGCCCCGTGCATCGGCGGCGGAGTTGGCCATGACGAAGCCGGCGCGGCCGTTGTCGTTGAGGCGCGACCAGAACAGCTGAATCCAGAGATAGTTGGCGTTGTCGGCGGTCGGCACGCCGAAGGGGAAGCGACCCGCCTCGTCGAAGAGCTTGGACTTGTCGAGCTCCTTCACATTGAAGGGCGGGTTGGCCATGACAAAGTCGAAGCCCTTTGCCTCCGCCATCACCTCCTCGAAGACCGGATCGCGATAGCTGTCGGCGTCGAGGATTTTTGCCGAGAGACCATGGACCGCCAGATTCATCTGGGCGAGACGCCAGGTCTCGCGGGTGCGCTCGACGCCATAGATCGAGAGCTCTTTCTCCGGCGCCTTCTGGTGGCGCTTCACGAAGTCGGCGGAGTGGACGAACATGCCGCCGGAGCCGCAGGCCGGATCGAGGATGCGTCCCTGGAAGGGCTCCAGGATTTCGACGATGAGGCGGACGATCGACGAGGGCGTGTAGAACTCGCCGCCCTTCTGCATCGTCTGCTTGGCGAAGGCCCCCATGAAATACTCGTAGACGTGGCCGAAGGCGTCACCGTTGATCTTCAGGGGCTTCAGCACCCGCAACAGCTCGACCAGGACGTCGTCAGGGATCGACTGGTAGGTCTTGGGCAGCACGTCGGCGAGCTCGGGGTTCCGCTCCTCGATCTCCTTCATGGCGGTGGTGAGCGCCCGCCCGAGGTTCGACCCTTCGGGAAGCGCCAAGAGGAACGAGAAGCGGGCCTCCGGCGGCAGGAAGATCGCACCTTCCGCCTTGTAGGTCTCGGGGCCGGGGCGCACACGCGAACCCGCCTTCGGCGATATCCGGGCCTCCACCTCGGCGAAGCGCTCCTCGGCGTGACGCAGGAACAGGAGGCCCATGACCGGACGTGCATAATCAGCGGGGCGAACCCCGGAATTGGCGCGAAGCTTCTCGGCGGAGCTCCACAAAGTGTCGGTGATTTCAGAGAATTCGGAGACCATGCTTCAAACTGCTGTGCGTCGTGAAAAAACTTAAGCCATTGGCAACTTAGGCGGTTCCTCGCTGGTTGCATAGTCGAGGATTTGCAGTTTCGACTGCGGCATCTCGGGAGGCCGTTCGGTGGAACGTTTGGACCTCCCGTTGGAGGTTGCGAGGTTCCCCCTTGGTCACGGAAACAATGAAATCCCAGCTCGAAAAGCCATTATCGCCCCGAGGCAAACAGGCGATCCATGTGCGCCAGCGATACTGACCTATTGAAAACATGTGCCCGCCGTTGGGGCCTGCTTCACTCTACCCCTCCACCGGCCCGCTTGTTCAACCTAGCGAGTGTCGACCGGGAGCAGCCCGTCGCGGCAACAATGGCGCTCCACGACATACCCGCCTTGAGCATGCCGATGATGGCCGCGTTACGTTCGGTGTCCTCAGGCCTGCCCCTGTAGAGCCCTTCGGCCTTCGCCTTCTCGATGCCCTGAGCCTGCCGCCGTCTGCGGTCCTCGTAGTCCTTCCGGGCAACCGCCGCGAGGACATCGAGCATCATGTCGTTGATGGCCTCGAAGATGCGGGCCTGAATGCTCTCCTTGTCCACCGCCATCATCATCCATGATGTTGGGAGGTCGAGAGCCACCACCTTCACCTTCTTCGCCCTGATCTCAGTCTTGAGCCTGTCCCAGTCCTCGGCATTGAGACGGCTAAGGCGGTCAACCTGCTCGACCAAGAGCACGTCACCCGGAAGGCAGTCAGCCAACAGCCGGAATAGCTCGGGACGCTTCAAGGCGGCTCCGCTCTCGTTCTCGATGTAGCTGGCAGCAATCGTTAGGTTACGCTCGGCAGCGAAGGCCCCAAGTTGGTCCTTGGCTCGGGTTGCGTCCTGTTCCTTGGTGGAGGCTCTGAGATAGGCGCGGATGTGCATGGTAGGCGTCATCAGTTCGATTAGAATGGTTCGCTTATCTCCGGTTCGCTTTGAGTTGTCAACCGGTATTTATGAGACCGGCTCAAGGCCAGTTCTCATGAGGTACACCGAAAACGAACCGGCCTTTTCCGCTGGTTGATCAGTGCTTGGTCGGGAACGGGACGACGTTCGAGCCACCCTCACGGAAGGCGTTCATTCCTTAGTCTTCCACGGTTGCCATGAACTCGGTGAAGGCGTCGTCGTCGCTGGGTGTGGTGCCATGGTGTGGTCTGAGAGGCTGTTTACCGGCTGACAAACGAAGCCGATGGGGCACCGGGGGGGGGGAAGTCGCCCCTTCCCTTTTATCAAATGCCCTCTCAGGTTTTTGCCCCCGACATTCGGGTCTTTCGGCCTCGGCACATGCTGTCTGTTACGGCACGCGTTTCCTTGATGCGGTGATGGGAGAGTAGGCCCCTGGCGTCGATCTGAAAGCCATTGTGGCTACCTGATCGCGAGGGGCACAAAACCCCACCACCGCATCAAAAGGAAACGATACCCGCTTCCGGATGTCAGAAGTCGGCGTCGTGCGTGTAGCCCTCACCGCTGCGAGGCATCCGGCTAAGGCAGTCTGCCGTCTGTGGACGAACCGTATAGCCGGCAGCGCGCAGGAAGGTGATGGGCTGCATCTGATCGAAGATTGCCCGTGCCAACGGCGAGGAGTCATTCCCGAGGAATGCAAGGAGCTGCCTGACAGTCTCGGTCCCGTCCTTCACCAGTAGCGCGGCGAACTTCTGGACGGTGTCCTGCTCGGGCGCCACGGGCTCGGGATGACCGATCTCCTTGGGAGAGCTTGCCTCCTCGACGACCGTCTCATCCGTTGGCTCCGCGCTCACCGCCTCCGACTTCACCTCGATCGGCTCGCCTGTACGGAAACGTACACCCTCGGCCTCCGTGTCCTCATCCTGTTCGGCTGCACCTGCGGACAGGTCGACGCACGCCTGGATGTCGGACCACTTCAGGGAGTTGAGAGCGTCTCGCGCTTCATCCCGGAGCAGACCGTCACCCGCAGCCAGCGCCTGCACCTTCTTCAGGCCGGCCCTGATCTCGGCAATGGTGGTTGTCGATAGGCCGGTCACTCTGGACAGTTCGGCCTTGCTCAAGGCCGTGCCTACCATTCCGGCGAGACGGGTAGCAGCATCCTTCCGCTGTTCCCGCGTCATCACAAGACAGGTCTTGGAGTTCTCGCCGGTGGCCTTGGTTAGCGCCTGTACGGGATTACCAACGAACCACCGCACCGGAACCGGCCGGGCTGGGTCGGTGTCACCGTAGACAGCCTGATAGGCTGCCACGCGATGATGGCCGTTGACGACCACCGCCTCCTCACCCAGCTCGATGAGCAGCAGAGGGTCAAGGTCACCCTCGGTGCCACGGATGATATCGGCAAGGTCGGCCACATGCTTGGCGTCCGTCGTGCCGCGAACCTGGAACAGATCGGGTCGAGCGACGATCTCGCGGAGAGGAAGCGTCTCTTCACTCCGGGCGGGCTTGCCCTCGTTGCACTGCTTCCACAGGTCGACGGCCGTGGCGAGAACCTTGGCACGCGGCATCATCGCTTCGTTGAACTCGGTCTCAGACATTGGCGTGGTCCTCTTCGTTCCAGGTAGGCAGGTCAGCGTCGCAAAAGCGTGAGGTTGGGATGGGGCGGTATCGGACCACCTTCGGGCCATGCGAGGCATTCTCGGCGACCGTGAACAAGGCAGCCTTCTCGATGTCGCTGATGATTAGGAGCGGATAGGGGCGAACGCCGTTCCATGTCTCCAGGCGACCGCTATGCCCCTTGGAGACCAGCGCTCGACAGGCGTCGTGTTCGGGATTTCTGGTCCGGGCGATGAGGGGGAGATGGTCGTATTCGACCCAGTACCACATGCCGCAGGCAAAGCCCTTCAGGGGCCGCACGACGATGCGGTGCGGGTTATCAGTAGTTCCGTGCATTTGGGGTGTTTCTCACTCTGTCGCTGTTGAGTGCATGCCCGTCGCTGAATGCAAAAAGACCGGCCTCGACCGCTCGAACCAACAAGTGGTCAGAGGGCTGAGAGCCGGTCTGTTTGAAAAGCCGCGACGAGGCGAGAGGTTACCGATGGGCCTGAGGAGACCGAGCATCGGTAGAAATCAAACGCACTCCCGATGGTGGGGTGTCATGAAAGACCGTGCGAATGACGGGGGCGAACCATCCGAGGGCTCGCGTGGTACATTCCATCGGGAATGATCGTGGGTAATGGTTGCATCTGTCGACAGGCTAGCTCCGCTCGCAAGCGAGAAGCCTGTTACCGCGATGCGGCTTGAGGCTTGAGCTTTTTTCTTCTCCTTTCTCTGGTCGTCCCGTTGGCGCAAATGCTTCGAGACGATGGGCTGCTGTACTCCGACCACTTCCCCGATTTGAGCGTGCGTCAGACTCTGGAAGTGATCGCGGACCCACCAGACGCGGGCAGCTGAAGACAGGGGATGAGTAATCCGATGGTCTTCAAATCGGGCAAGGGCGGCTTTCGCGGTCTTGACCAACGCAGACTGACCAACGCTGGCTTCGTAATCGGCAACCATCTCATCCCAGACTTCATCCAGGATGCGCACTGTCTCTGGGGCAAGGACGTCAAAGGGATACCCAGATTTGGGTCTGTCGATGCGCTTGCCAACGCCCCGTTCCACCATCGGGAACGAAAGTCGGAAGCGACCATGTTTCCCCTCGGGTTGAAGGATACCAGCGTGGTGCAGCAGGTGACGCACCGTCCTCGGGCCAAGGCCCTTCCTTCGTCCGAACTCGGTTACTGTGATCCAGTCTCCGATGCTCTCGGTCACTAAGTCGCCGGTTCGCCGATCTAGGTAAGTGGTTTGATACTCCATGCCAGTTGCTCGATTATGAGCTCATCCGCTGTTGCATCACCGAGCAAGTGTTCGTTCGGTCGGAGCCCCGCAGCCCGGAACGATGGGCTTCCTGGAAAAGTTTCGACAGCAGGGAACCAAGTCGCGGCAACACCGGCACAGCTTGAATGGCCCTCCATGCTCGACAACAACCTGATGAGCGTTTTACTTGTTGCATTCGTATACTCGTGAGGTTTGCCAACGCTGGCCTCTGAGGCAGCGCTGTTTCAGCCCAATGCTGAAGCAATGGGTTTGGCTAGGTTGATGTAGTCAAAGGACGAAATAGGCAGCGGGCGTTTCAGCCGCGTCTAGTTTTCGGGTCTGGCGCGCTTCCCGGTTGTCGGGCATCGAGTTCGATGCGCTTAATAGACCCTAAAGTGAATGCTCGAAGAGCTGTGTTTGACACCGTCCATAGCAGGCCATGCAAGCACTGCCTGAATTCATTCCGAAGCGGACCGTCCCTCCTCCAGTTTTGCAAGCCTTTCACAAATAGAAATAATGTCGTTATGACGTAGCTTGCGGCGTTTTATCAGTTCACTAGCGACCGCGTTGATGAGTCCTACAAAGACCAGATTTTCTGTTATTTCTCGCTTTACGAACTCAACATCCCCGATAATCAGTTCTTTGATATATTCCCACGTCCGGGCGTACTCTTTTACATAGAGGGTCAGCTTGCGTTTCAATTGCCCATGTACATCGTCGGGTCTCCACCCCTCTAGATACCAGTGTACGATTTCGCTGCGCTCATCCGGGCTCTCCGGAATCCATTCGCGAATCTCGGGCTTGGGCCTTGGAGCCAGCAATCTCTCGTACTCCTGCCAAACCTTATAGTAGTCATCCGCCCCTCCGCACTGAACGGCCTGGTCAAGCGTCCATGAGTTCCGAATGCTGTCCATCACGGGGCCTGCAAGAGCAATCCAAACGCTGTCGTGCCAGTACTTTGCACGAGAATGGACGCATATGCCGAGCATTCCCTGGCTTGGTCGCTCAAACACTTCGACTCTGTGGATGTAACAGCCTTTCAGGAAGGCCATCACAGCGTGTGCTGCTTCGTGATACGCGGTCGCTTCTTGAGAGTACGCAGATGCTTGAACTTCGTTGTTCATCGTTGCTCGTTCCACATTGATATATGATGTTGCCGGGCTGGCTGGGATGGCAGCCGGACTCTCGCCTTTGATGCGAAGCCTCCTCCTGCATAAGGGAGGGGTAATCGCCGATCGTCGCTCCGCTGGCCTCGGCTCAGGCTGCGAGGCACGACGATAAGGACAAGCCCCTCGAGCCAGCCTCGTCCTTCAAAAGGGAGGGGTAATTGTCTGAAGCCTTGCCAGTCCGGCGCAGACCTCTGTGCGAATGACGTTCGCGAAAGGCTCGCCTCAGCTAGGCCGCCACTTACTGCATAAGGGGGTGGTAATCGAACGAGAGCCGCATCGGTCCGCCCCCTCCTGCATAAGGGGGTGGTAATCCCCCTCCGCCACGCTGGCCCAAGTCGGGGGGCGCCCTTTACAGGCGACAGCTCGCATCGCTGCCTGCGAGGTTCTGGCCGGCCCGCATACCGTGTTATGCGGGGCTGGACTTAACGAAGAACGGCCCCGCCAGTTACCCAGAAGAGCCGCGTATGTTCGACACGGGTTTCAGTGTGACAACGGCCTAGGCGCGGCAGGGCGTGGCTGAGGCCCTCAGGACGCTACGGTGTACGGTTTCGTATAAGGTCATCCAGCTCCGGCCACTCAACCTTGCAGACCGCCTCGTAAAGCCGCGCCAACGGAAGCCTTTTCAGGTAGACCTTTTCGCTTATGCCCTGCCCTTCGTGACCGGTCAAAGCATCGACGACAACTTTATCGACCCCCGCTCCAAAGAGCTTGGTCGTAACCCCATGCCGGAAGGAATGATAATCGAGTCCTTCCTCGTAGACCCCCACCGACTGGCGATACCGCGAGAACCACTTGGAGAAATAATAGCCGAGCTTCCTGTCCGGTCCGCCAGGCTTCAACTGGGGAAAGACGCGATCGCCCGGCGCCCTGGCAATCTGATCGACGTATTGGATGAACCCCATCGCCTCTAGGCGGGGATGCAACGGCACACGCCGTCTGGACTGAGCATTCTTTACCTGCTTGTCCTGCTCGTCGTTGATATCGAGAAACCAGATTCCATCTTCTTGACGCAAATCGGACCGAAGCAGCTGGGCGAACTCCTCCAGTCGGTTCCCATGATATAGGCCCAACAGCGGCAGCCAGAACTTCTCGTCACGAATAATGACATCGCCAGGGGTCGACCGCCGGCCCTCCGAAGCGCAGCCAGTCCAAACAGGCGACAAGAACAAAGCCTTCAGCTTGTCCCCTTCCCACATCTGGCGCCCTTCATTCGCCCTGGCCTTACCGACTGGAAAATCAAAGCCGTGCGCAGGATTCTCGCCAGTGATCTCGCCACGTTTCCGCAGATGATCGAAAAGACGGCCAAGAGCGGCGAAATGACGCTTGATCGTCTTCATCGCGAGGCGCTCAACGTCCATACCCTTCGTTTGCTGCGCGATCTCGGGCAGCGAAAGCTTCGCCCACTCCGGCTTCTTGGAGTAGAGCGATGGGAGCCCCCTCAGCACGTCGAAAAACGTCGCGCAGTCCTTCCGTGAGTAGGTTGTGATGGGGCGATCGCCGCAGACCGCCATGAACATGCGATAGGTCGCTGTATTCTGCTTCTCGGTCTGTCCAGTCCACTCGCCGGTCGAGACCATTAGGTCCACAAACCCAGGCAGAACCATAGAGAGATTGGGGGTTGAGGGCTCCACCGATGCGCTCGTAGGTCGCGTCGATTGTGTCGCGGGGGTTGTAGCCATCGGAGAAGGCGCCGAGGTGGATAGGATGTCATCCAGATCGAACGGACCATTCTCCAGCCAAGAGCGGCGCCTCTTCAAAGATTCAATGTAAACCCTGAACCATGCGAGGCCGAAGCGCTGGAACTCCTCTTCGGGAACGGCATTGTCCGCCATGATTTTGCGGATGACGGTCTCGGGACCACGAAGATCACGGCGCGCCAAGTCGCTGGACATCTGCTTGATGTCCCGATCCATGGCGTCCAGGTCCGCATTCAGCGCCTCTCGCTCACTACCCGCGAAGCCACCAACAAAAACCGGCTTTCCATAAGGCGTCTCGACGATCCGCTCGCGTCCTTCATGCAGCAGCCGGTCGAGTTCCCGCCGGAGAATTTCCGAGAGCCTAGCCTGATCGAGCATCGCCTCCCCTATCACCTGATTCCATCGATTCGTGAGAGCTTCCGAGAGGTACTCGGCCTCTCGGTATTGGCGCGTCCGAAGCGACAAGGCAACCTCCCCCCGCGAAGGATGTGGCAGCCGTCGGCGGAAATAGTAGACGCCGCGTTTGCGGGTGATGTGGGAGCATTGTGGGAGCGCAAGCGCCATCTCAGCCAATCCATCTGAGTTTGGCGAGCGAAAAACGCTTTTAAAATCAATGCTTTAGTGAGGAAGATTGGCTGGGGGACCTGGATTCGAACCAAGACGAACGGAGTCAGAGTCCGTCATTCTACCGTTAAATTATCCCCCAGCGGGACCCCGACGGTTTCGGAGGCGGCGGCGAAGCGGCGCTTCGTCGGCTGCGGCGTTCTGATACCCGGTCGAAATCCCCCTGTCAAGCGCCGGCAAAGGTTCCGGTCGATCCTCGCGTGTGAGGCTTGAAGTCGGGCCAACGGACGCGACGGCGAGCGGCACTTGAGGAACGCTGCCTTTATTACGCACGTCACAAATGACGAGGGTATTTAGGGTATATTAAGAAAACCGTCGCCAAAAGGCGCGCTGCGGCCTGCCGCAGCCGGGCTTTCCGTGCCAATATGTTGGTTACGCGATCGCGCCAAGATGACGGATGCCCCAGGGCACACCGCCCCAGAACAACGAAAGCGACGCACCTCAGTCGCCGATGATGGACTACGCCGCACTCCGATGCCGTGGACGAGTTTTGCCCATGATCTCCCGCCGGAAGAGCCGGGAACGACCGATGACAGTGGAGCACTGCTGCGCCTGATGCAGCTCGTGCTGGCTGGCGTCGATGCGTCGGGAAGCGAGGGCTGCCGACTCACGCGCGATTCGGCGATCGTCAGCGTCGCCCGCGCCCTGGTGGGCGAGGCGACCGATTGGACCTCAGCCAGCCGCACGGCCACCATGGCGCTCCGCGACCTCGTCTGGCGCGTCGACACGGCGCGCGATCTGCTCCTGGACAAGGTCGGCGATTGTGCCCGCAAGGACGTCGAGGCGCTGCTCGACACGGCGGACATCCACGCTTTTCTCAAAACCGCCCTCGGTAAACCTCGCGTGTCGGAAGATGGCGAAGAAATCGCCCGAAACGGTTGACAAACGGTCCGCCGCGTTGTGGTTTGGCGGCCTTTCCGGGACCGCCGCGAGAACCATGAGATGAGCAGCCTTGAATCTTCCCCCGCCGAAGCGCGGCTTCACCGCGAGATCGAGCGGCGGCGCACCTTCGCTATCATCTCCCACCCGGACGCCGGCAAGACGACGCTGACGGAAAAGCTGCTGCTGTTCGGCGGCGCCATCCAGATGGCGGGCCAGGTTCGCGCTCGCGGCGAAAACCGCCGCACCCGCTCCGACTGGATGAAGATCGAGCGCGATCGCGGCATCTCCGTCGTCACTTCGGTGATGACCTTCGAATACGGCGGCAACGTCTTCAACCTGCTCGATACACCCGGCCACGAAGACTTCTCCGAAGACACCTATCGCACGCTGACGGCCGTCGACAGCGCCATCATGGTGATCGACGCCGCCAAGGGCATCGAGGATCGCACGCGCAAGCTGTTCGAAGTCTGCCGCATGCGCGATATCCCGATCGTCACCTTCGTCAACAAGCTCGACCGCGAGGCGCGCGACCCGTTCGAAACGCTGGACGAGATCGAGAAGACGCTGGCCCTGGACACGGCGCCCATCACATGGCCGGTCGGCTCGGGCAAGGACTTCATCGGCACCTACGACCTGAAACGCCGCCAGACCCGCCTGATGAACGAGAAGAGCGACGACCACAGCGACGAGATCGGCGACGAAAAGCTGGATGAGCTTTTGGAGCGGCGCTATCTGACCGACCTCAGGGAAGGCATCGATCTGGCCGCCGAGGGCACCAACCCCTTCGATCTCCAGTCGTTCCGCGAGGGGCATCTGACCCCGGTGTTCTGGGGCTCGGCGCTGCGCAATTTCGGCATCAAGGACATTCTGGACGGCCTTGCAGCCTATGCCCCCTCCCCGCGCGACCAGGCGGCATCGAGCCGTGTCGTCAAGGCGGACGAGCCGAAGATGAGCGCCTTCGTCTTCAAGATCCAGGCGAACATGGACCCCAACCATCGCGACCGCATCGCTTTCGTGCGCCTGTGCTCGGGCAAGCTCAATCGCGGCATGAAGGTCAAGCACGTTCGGACTCAGAAGACCATCGGCCTCACCGCCCCGCAGTTCTTCTTCGCCCAGGACCGCCAGATCGCCGATGAGGCCTGGGCGGGCGACGTGGTCGGCATTCCCAACCACGGGACACTCAGGATCGGCGACACCCTGACCGAGGGCGAGAACCTCACCTTCGTCGGCGTTCCGAGTTTCGCGCCGGAAATCCTCCGCCGCGTCCGGCTGGAAGACGCCATGAAGGCCAAGAAGCTGAAGCAGGCCTTGCAGGAGCTCGCCGAGGAAGGCGTCGTGCAGGTGTTCCGGCCTGTCGACGGCTCGCCGACCCTGGTCGGCTTCGTCGGCGCGCTGCAGCTCGACGTGCTGCAGGGCCGCCTCGACCAGGAATACGGCCTAGAGGTCGGCTTCGAAGTCAGCCAGTACAACATGGCCCGCTGGCTGGCCGGCGACCGGCAGGACGTGACCGACTTTCAGAACGGCAACCGTTCGGCCATGGCCGAGGACGTCGACGGCGACCCTGTCCTCCTCGCCACCTCCGGCTATGCCTTCAACTACATCAAGGAGAAGTGGCCCAAGATCCGCTTCACCGACATCAAGGAAACGCAGGCGCGGTCGATGGAAGGCTGAGCTACCGCGATCCGTTCTTCCCGATATGACGCAAAAGGCCGGGCGCACTGCCCGGCCTTTGCTATTCCATGCCCCTTGGCGGCCATCACTTGCCGAAGGCGGCGGCCATCAGCTCTCGCGTATAGGTCTCGCGCGGCGCGTCGAAGATCTGGTCGGTCGACCCTTCCTCGACGATCTTTCCGCTCTTCATCACGACGATGTAGTCCGAAAGCGCCCGGACGACCGCGAGGTCGTGGCTGATGAACAGATAGCTGAGGCCATGCTTGGCCTGCAGGTCGCGCAGCAGCTCGACGATCTGCTTCTGCACCGAGCGGTCGAGGGCGGACGTCGGCTCGTCCAGCACCACCACCTGCGGCTTCAGGATGATGGCCCGCGCGATGGCGATGCGCTGGCGCTGTCCACCCGAGAACTCGTGCGGATAGCGGTTGCGCGTCGCCGGGTCGAGGCCAACCTCCATGAACGCCTTGATGGCGCGGAGATCGCGGTCCTTCTTGGTGAGCTGCGGCTCATGGACCAGCAGCCCCTCGGTCACGATCTGCCCGGCCGTCATGCGCGGGCTGAGCGACCCGAACGGATCCTGGAAGACGAGCTGCATCTGCCGGCGGTGTCGGCGCATCTCCTGGCGACTCGCCTCGGAAATGTCGTCAGCGCCAAAGCGGATGGCGCCCGTGCCATGGTTGAGGCGCAAGAGCGCCCGCCCCAGCGTCGACTTGCCCGAGCCGCTCTCGCCGACGATGCCGATCGTCTGGCCTTCCCTGAGGCGGATGTCGACGTGATCGACGGCGTGGATGTCGAGCTTCTTGCCGCCCATGAAGCCGCCGCCCATCGAGAAGCGGACGTCGACGTCCCTGCCCTCGAGCAGCACCGGCGCGTTGTCGGCCGGCGGGGCCTTGCGGCCCGTCGGCTCGGCGGCCAGCAGCATCTGGGTGTAGGGATGCTGCGGGTTGGCGAAGATATCCGCCACCGCGCCGGTTTCCACGACCTCTCCCGTCCGCATCACCGCCACGCGGTCGGAGAAGCGGCGGACGATGGCAAGGTCGTGGCTGATGAATACGATGGCGAGACCGATCCGCTGCTTGAGCTCGGCGAGAAGCTCCAGGATCTGCGCCTGGATCGTCACGTCGAGCGCCGTCGTCGGTTCGTCGGCGATCAGCAGCTCCGGATCGTTGGCGAGCGCCATGGCGATCATGACGCGCTGGCGCTGGCCACCGGACATCTCGTACGGATAGCTGTCGACGCGCCGCTCCGGATCGGGGATCTTGACGAGTTCCAAGAGCTCGATCGCCCTGGCACGCGCCGCCTTGGCCGAAAGCCCTCGGTGGCGCATCATCGGCTCGGCGAGCTGCTTGCCGATCCTGTAGAGCGGATCGAGCGAGGTCATCGGCTCCTGGAAGATCATGGTGATCTTTGCACCACGGATACGATTCAGCTTGCCGAGCGGCAGGCCGATCATCTCTTCCCCTTGGAACTTGGCCGATCCTTCGACCCGGCCGTTGGACGCCAACAGCCCCATGAGGGCCATCATGGTCTGGCTCTTGCCCGAGCCGCTTTCGCCGACGATGGCCAGCGTTTCGCCCTTGGCGACCGTGAGATCGATGCCTTTCACCGCGTGGACGTCGCCGGTCGGCGTCGAAAAGCGGACGTTGAGGCCGCGAATATCGAGAAGCGTATCGGCCATGTCAGCGGTCCTTCGGATCAAGGGCGTCGCGCAGACCGTCGCCGATGAAGTTGAGGGCGAACAGCGTCACCACGAAGAAGGAGGCCGGATAGATCAAGAGCCACGGCACGTACTGCATGCCGGTGGTCCCCTCGGCGATCAGCGATCCCCAGGAGGTCATGGGCTCCTGTACGCCAAGCCCCAGGAACGACAGGAAGCTCTCGAGCAGGATGACCTTCGGCACCAGCACCGTGACGAACACCACGACGGGGCCGATGGTGTTGGGGATGACGTGCCGGCGGATGATCTGCCAGTTGGAAAGCCCCATGGCATGCGCCGCCTCGACGAACTCCCGACGCTTCAGCGTCAGCGTCTGCCCGCGCACGATGCGGGCCATGTCCAGCCACTCGATGGCGCCGATCGCCGCGAAGATCAGCACGAAATGACGGCCGAAAAACACGACGAGCATGATCACGAAGAACATGAACGGCAGCGAGTAGAGGATCTCGACGAAGCGCATCATCACGTTGTCGACGCGGCCACCGACATAGCCCGACACGGCGCCGTAGGTGACGCCGATGATCAGCGACACGAAGGTGGCAAGCAGGCCGACGGTGATCGACACCTGCCCGCCGACCATGATGCGCGGGAGCAGATCGCGGCCGTTGCGGTCGGTGCCGAACGGGAAATACTGCCCGTTGATCTTGCCCTTGACCTCGACGGTCTTGCCGTCATCCAGGGTCGAGACGATCTCGGCGCCGTCGAACTCGTCGGGACGGTCGAGATAGCGTGTTGCTCGCGGATCGACCGGCTTGTCGGAACTGATGCGCGCCGTGTAGCTGGTGCCTTCGGCATTGAAGGAGTCCAGCCTGAGGCGCGCCCGCTCGACGGCCGTCTGCATCACCTGGTGCAGCGTGTCTTCGAGTGGGTAGGGATCGAGCGACGGCGGCACCGCCACATAGGATGAGAAAATCTGGTCATACTTGTGGGGATACACCCAGGTCCCGCCGAAGCTGAACACCGCGACCACGATCAACACGACGAGGCTGGCCATCGCCGCCTTGTTGCGGACGAAGCGGTGGCGAGCCATCGCCCACAGGCTGGTGCCCTGCACCGCCACCGTCGGCTCGTTGAGGGCTTGCGTCATCTCACTCATAACGGACCCTCGGATCGAGAACGGCATAGAGAATGTCGACGATAAGGTTGAACACCACGATGAACACCGAGATCAGCACGACGGTGCCCATGACCAGCGTGTAGTCGCGGTTGAGAGCGCCGAGGACGAAATAGCGACCAACGCCGGGCAGCCCGAAAACGGTCTCGACAACCACCGAGCCGGTCAGAACGGCGGCGGCCACCGGACCGAGGTAACTGACGGCCGGAACCAAGGCGGCGCGCATGGCGTGAACGATCACCACGACGCGTGTCGGCAAGCCGTAGGCGCGAGCGGTACGAATGTGATCGGCCCTCAGCGTCTCGATCATCGAGCCGCGGGTGATGCGCGCGAAGACGGCGAGTTGCGGCAGCGCCAGCGAAATCACCGGCAGCAACAGGTTGGCCGGGCCGCCATCTCCCCAGCCGCCGGCCGGCAGCCAGTGGAGCACCACGGCGAAAACGAAGGACAGGACCGGCGCGAGAACGAAGTTCGGGACGGTGATGCCGAAGCTCGCGATGCTCATGACGGCATAGTCGACGAACGAGTTCTGCTTGAGCGCAGCGTAGGAACCGATGGCAATGCCGCCGAACACCGCGACCATGAGCGCCCAGGCGCCGAGGGTCAGCGAATACGGCAGGCTGTTGGCGATCAGCTGGGCCACGGTGAAGTCGCGATAGATGAAGCTCGGACCCAAGTCGCCGTGCAGGAGATTCCACAGATAGTGCCCGTATTGCACGATCAACGGACGGTCGAGCAGGAAGGCGCGCTTGAGGCTCTCGAGAACCTGCGGCTCAAGCGGACGTTCAAGGTTGAACGGACCGCCCGGCGCGACGCGCATCAGGAAGAAGGAAAGCGTGACGACGATGAAGATGGTCGGCAGGGCCGACATCAGCCGTCGCAGGACAAAACGTAACATGGACCCGTCCCCGTTGGATTGGTCACGGAAGGCGAGAGCAACGCACCGGCGCATGATCCGCGAGCGGACAGCCCGATAGCCCGAATGGTGACGCTTCCCCATCAAGGGGAAAGCACCACCACGTTCGGGCGCCGTCCCTCTCCTGACATGGAGAGGGACGGCGCGCCGCCGACATCCTTACTTGAAGGAGAGGAACTTGGTCAGATGCTCGTTGGACGGGTTGGGAGCAAAGCCCTGCACCTTGTTGGAGACGAGCCAGGTGGACGCATGGACCATCAGAGGCGCCAAGGCCTGTTCGTCCATGGCGATACGTTCGGCATCGTGCAGGATCTGCAACCGCTTCGCCGCATCGCGCTCCTCATAGGAGGCATTCATCAGCTCGTCGAACTTCTCGTTCTTCCAATGACCGTAGTTGAAGCTGGTATTGGTCGAGATCAGCAGGTTCAGGAAGTTCTCCGGATCGGCATAGTCAGCGGTCCAGCCGGCGCGCGCCACGTCGAAGGCGCCGCCTTCCTGAAGGTAGGCATAGTGCGACTTCACGTCGAGGTTCTGGATGGTCACCTCGGCGCCGATCGCCTTCCACATGTCGGCGATCGCGGTCGCGACCTTCTTGTGGTTGTCGTTGGTGTTGAAGCGAATGTCGACCTTGAGCGGCTTGCCGCCCTCGCCGTAGCCGGCTTCCTTGAGCAGTTCCTTGGCCTTGTCCTCACGGTCGAGCTGGTCGAGATCGGCCCAGCTGACGGTCGCCGACTCATAGCCAGAAATGCCCGGCGGCACGAAGGAATAGGCCGGCATCTGCGTGTTGGAGAAAATCTTCTCCGAGAGGAACTCACGATCGACGGCCATGGAGAAGGCTTGACGAACCCGAGCATCGTCGAACGGCGGCTTGCGGCTATCGAAAACGTAGTAGTAGGAAGCAAGGTCCGAGAAGGCCAGAACCTGATCCTTGCCCAGCTTGTCCTGCAGGAACTTCATCTGGTCGGTCTGGAAGTTGTAGACGAGATCAAGCTCGCCGGCCTCGAACATACGCTCCGTTGTCGCCTGGTCTTCCGACGGATTATAGATGATCTTGTCGATCTTGACGTTGGCCGCGTCCCAGTACTTGTCGTTCTTGACGGCAGTGATGTGGTCGTTGGGCACGTTCTCCGTCATGCAGAAGGCGCCGTTGCAGACGATGTTGCCCGGCTTGACCCACTCACCGCCGAACTTCTCGATGGTCCAGCTTGGAACCGGCAGCGCTGCGTAATGGGCGAGCAGCTCGATGAAATAGGGAGTTGGACGTTCGAGCGTGATCTCAAGCGTCTTGGTATCGATGGCCTTGACGCCCAGCGTGTCGACCGCCGCCTTGCCGCCATTGATCGCTTCGGCATTCTTGATCGGGTACAGAATGTTGGCGTACTCGGCTGCCTCCTTCGGATCCTCCATCCGGCGGTAGGCGAACACGAAGTCATCGGCCGTCACCGGCTTTCCGTCCGACCAGTTGGCGTCCGCGCGCAGCTTGAACGTATAGACCGTTCCGTCGTCGGACAGCGTCCAGCTTTCGGCAACGCCCGGAATGACCTTGCCATGCGGATCGTAGATGGTGAGCCCCTCGAACATGTCGCGGACGATAAAGCCCTCGACGTCGATCGAAATATGCGCCTGATCGAGCGTCTGCGGTTCGCCGCCATTACCGCGGCGAATGACGACCTCGGCGAGCGATGGCGTCGCCAGAACCGCCAGCATCGAGCCGGCGATCAGCGTCGCCGACAATGCACGAAATACACGGGGGGTGTTCATTCTTTCGAGCCTCCTGCCTAAAGTCGCGGCGACCGGACGAGAGACCGCCGATCGCCGAAAGAACTGTTTTTCTTTGGTTTGTTTTCCAGTGGTCCAAAGCGCCCTTCTTGCTGCCTGGCGCCGCCGGTCTTGGTTCTTTTTTCTTGATCCGCTCTCAATTCCCGGGTCGATGCTGGGCGATCCAATGCCATGCGATGTCGATGCGGCGCGGTACCCAGACCTTATCATGCGACAGAACGTAGTCCAGAAAGCGCTGAAGCGCGGCGACCCTGGCCGGTCGTCCGACGAGGCGGCAATGCAAGCCGACGTTCAGCATTTTCGGACTGCCGTTCCGGCCTTCCTCATAGAGGACGTCGAACGCGTCCTTGAGGTAGGTGTAGAACTGATCGCCCGAGTTGAAGCCTTGATTTGTCGCAAACCGCATATCGTTGGTGTCGAGCGTATACGGAATGATGAGGTGCGGCCCGTTGGGGCCCTCGACCCAGTAGGGCAGATCGTCGGCATAGGAGTCCGACGAGTAGAGGAAGCCGCCCTCCTCGATCGCCAGCTCGTTCGAGTGGATCGAGGCGCGGCCGGTATACCAGCCGAGGGGGCGTGATCCCGTCACTTCCTCGTGGATGCGGATCGCCTCGAGCATATGCTCGCGCTCGGCTTCCTTGGTGTAGTCCTTGTAGTCGATCCACTTGAGGCCGTGACTGGCAATCTCCCAGTCCGCCTCCTTCATGGCCGCGACGACCTCCGGATTGCGCGCAAGCGCGGTGGCGACGCCGTAGACCGTCACCGGCACCGCGCGCGAGGTGAACAGGCGGTGCAGCCGCCAGAAGCCGGCGCGCGAGCCGTATTCGTAGATCGACTCCATGTTGGCGTGCCGCTGGCCCGGCCAGGGCTGGGCGCCGACGATCTCCGACAGGAAAGCCTCGGAAGCGGCATCGCCATGCAGGATGCAGTTCTCGCCGCCCTCTTCGTAATTGACGACGAACTGAACGGCGATGTTGGCGCCATCAGGCCAGGCCGCGTCGGGAGGGTTGCGGCCATAGCCAACCATGTCGCGGGGATAGGTCTTGTCGATCATGTCGCATCACCTCGTCTGGTTGCCGGGCGGCCGGCGACGGACGCCGGGAAAGCGGATCAGCGGCAAGACCGGCTCAGGGCGCAGTCTCGTCGTCCGGAAAGGGACCGCCAACGTCAAGTGTCAGCTCGTCTTCCTTGGTGCCATGCGTGCGCGCCAGCCGATTCCAGGAGCGCCAACCAAATGGAATATAGGCGAGATAAAGAATGGTCAGAATGCTGAGAACGTGGAACGGGTAGCTGACCAGAAGCATGGCCAGAATGACGACGCCAATCAGGATCGGCACCACCCACTCCCGCCGGAGACCGCCGTATTTCTTGCCCGAGAAGGTGGGCACGCGGCTGACCATCAAGGCGGCGATCAGCACCACGTAGGCGACCACCGCCGGCGCCGCCGCCTGCGGCACGTCGATACCGACACGATCGACATAGACAGGCAGGAGCACAGCCAGCGCACCGGCCGGAATGGGGACGCCGGTGAAGAAGTTGGCCTGCCAGGCGGGCTTGTCCTCGCCCAGCATGGTGTTGAAACGCGCGAGGCGAAGGGCCCCCGCTATGGCGAACAACACCACCGCCACCCAACCGAAGGAGTTGATGTCGTGGAAGTTCCAAACGAACAGAAGCAGCGGCGGCGCGACGCCGAAACTCAGGAAATCGCTGAGGGAGTCGAGCTCCGCCCCAAACTTCGAGGTAACGCCCAGATAGCGGGCCAGCCGACCGTCCAGACCGTCCAGCACGGCGGCGATCAGGATCGCATAGACCGCCATGTCGAAACGGCCTTCGAAGCCCATGCGGATCGAGGTAAGCCCCGCGCAAAGCGACAGAAGCGTCACGAGGTTGGGGATCACGCTGCGGATCGGAATGCGGCTCAGCCGCCTCGGACGCTCAACAGCCTCCGGATCCGGATCGAAAGGCGGGAAAAGTCCAGGCATCGTTTTCCGCCTCAGGCTACGCGCACGAAGGGAGACTTGGTCGTGCCGTCGATATCGGCAAGCACCGTCTCGCCGGCAATCGCCCGAGCCCCTTCGGACACCAGCGCCGTCGCCGTCGCCGGAAGATAGACATCGACGCGCGAGCCGAAGCGGATCAGCCCGAAGCGGTCACCGACGGTCAGGCTCTCGCCCTCGCGCGTGAAGGACAGGATGCGGCGCGCGATCAAGCCGGCGATCTGAACCACGCCGACGACGCGACCATCCGGCCGCTCGATGACGAGGCCGTTGCGCTCGTTGTCCTCGCTCGCCTTGTCCAGCTCGGCGTTGAGGAACTTGCCGGCCTTGTAGGCGATGCGCACCACGCGACCGGTGACCGGCGCGCGGTTCACATGGACATCGAACACGTTCATGAACACGCAGATGCGCAAAAGCGGCTCGGGACCGAGGCCAAGCTCGCGCGGCGGCACGGCCAGCCCCACGGCGGAGATCCGACCGTCGGCCGGCGAGATGACCAGCGAGTTCGACACCGGCGTCACCCGTACGGGATCGCGGAAGAACAGCGCGCACCAGATGGTGAGCGCAAGTCCGATCCAGAACAGTGGCTCGAACAGCCAGCCGAGCAGCACGGTGCCCGCCAGGAAAACCAGGATGAACTTGTGCCCCTCCGGGTGGATCGGCGGCACGGCGTTCTGGATCGACTTGAGCACCGACATGATATTCAGCCCGTAAAACTGCGTGGAAACCCGCTGACAGAAACGGACTTTTCGCACGAAAGAGCGACACATGCAAAGCCGGTTGCCACTGCACGCCGGTTGTTCACACCGCTTTCAATAGAAAGATGGCCGTCGGAACAGCGGTTCCGCCGGCCATACGAGCAGAATTGGAAGACGGTCGTTTTTCGACGATCGCCGTCGGATCAGGCGGGCAATGGATCGGTGCCGACCGGCTTTCCGGTCTCCGCGCGCAGGAGGTAAAGCGACGCGCCGACGATCATCAAGGCTCCCACCCAGAGGTAGCCATCGGGCGCGTAGGCGAACACCAGCCAGCCGGCCAGCGTGTTGAGCGGCAAGCGCACGTTGTCGAACGTCTGGAGGTAGGACGCGTCGGCGCGCGCGTAGGCGAGGGTCAGGAGATACTGCGCGGCAGCGGTCAGCGCAGCAAGCGCCACGATCACCCAGAGCACCGTGCCCCCCGGAAGCGCGAAGGCCGCCCCGGCATCGAACCCGGTCGAGGTGAAAAGGAAGGCGGCGTTGATCGGCGTGAGAAGCGCCAGAAGATAAACGGTCACCGACTCCGGCCGCTCCACGGCGGCGAGCTGCTTGGTCATCACCGACGAGCCCGCCCACATCGCCGCCGCGCCAAGCGGCAACAGGCTGTAGACGGAGAAGCTGTCCGACCAGGGCGCAAGAATCAGCATTCCGCCGACGAAGCCGACGACAGTGGCCAGCGCGCGATGAGGGCCGATGTGCTCGCCAAGGATCAGCCGGGCCGCCACGATGACGATGAAGGGCGATGTCATGTCGATCGCCACCACCTGGGCGATCGGCACGCCGGCCGCCAATGCGCCAACGAAGAACTGCACGCCAAGCGTCGCGAAAATGACGCGGACGACATGCGCAACAGGATGGGCGGTGCGGAAGGCCCCTGCCCCGAGCTTCAGGAGCATCGGCAGGAAGAAGACGAGCGACAGCCCGTATTGCCAGAAGGCCAGCGCCTGCGAAGAGAAGTGATAGGTGCCTGTCACCCACTGGGTGAGCACGTTGATGGCGGCGAAGACAACGCCGGCGGCCACCATATAGGTCGCCCCGAGCACGGGAAACGACCGGGTCTTGTTCGGGCTCTGATTCAAGGTACGGGTCCTTAAGAAAAAGGAACGACGCGGAATCAGGGCGATGGGTCATGGAGACAATCGGTCGCGATCGGCTGAGGCCGGCCGCGAACGGGATTTTCAGCACACCCTTCTCTTTCATCCGGACTATACCGTCGGCTCCGGAATCCAACCGGATCTGCTGACCTCCCGCCGTGAGGCTGGAGCGCTCGCGGGCTAGACGACTTTCGCCGCCATTACCGCCGGTGGGGAGTTTCGCCCCGCCCCGAGAATGGTGTCGGAGTGGAAACCCACGCCGACGAGTTGGACTTTAGTCCACGAAGCCCCGGAAATCAAAGGCGACACATCGTTTCCATCTGCATGACAGTCATGTTCTCCGACATGTGAACGGCGTCCTCTCGACCCGTGGCCCGACTTCGGCGATAACCCGGGCGAAATACGAGAAAAACATGCTCATCCCGCTGATCGTCGCCTGTGCCCTCTTCATGGAAAACCTGGACAGCTCGGTGGTCTCCACCTCGCTGCCGCAAATCGCCCTCGACCTTGGCGTCGATCCCATTTCCCTGAAGCTTGCCTTCACCAGCTACCTCATTTCGGTCGCCGTCTTCCTGCCGATCTCCGGGTGGGTCGCCGACCGCTTCGGCGCCCGCACCATCTTTCGCCTGGCCATCATGGTGTTCGTGACCGGCTCCGTGCTCTGCGGCCTGTCTTCGTCGCTCGAGGGCTTCGTCGCCGCACGCGTCGTACAGGGCGCCGGCGGCGCCATGATGGTGCCGGTCGGACGGCTGGTAATGCTGCGCTCGGTGAAGAAGTCGGATTATCTGCGCGCCATGAGCTGGCTGACGGTTCCGGCGATGATCGGGCCGGTGCTAGGGCCGCCGCTCGGCGGTTTCATCACGACCTATTTCGAGTGGCGCTGGATCTTCTGGATCAACATCCCGATCAGCGTCGTCGGCCTGATCCTGGTCAGCATCTTCATCCAGAACTACAAGGAAGAAAACCTTCCGCCGCTCGACACACGCGGCTTCATCCTCTCCGGTATCGGGCTCGCAGGCTTCGTCTTCGGCATCGCCGCGAGCGGCATCGGCGTGCTGCCGTCCTGGATCGACATCGCTCTCATCATCGTCGGCGCCGCCTCGCTCTACGGCTACGGTCGCCATGCCTTGCGGACGCCCGAACCACTGATGGACCTGTCGCTCTTCCGCCTGCCCACCTTCCGCGTCTCCGTGCTCGGCGGTCTTCTGTTCCGCATCGGCGTCGGCGCCATCCCCTTCCTTCTTCCGTTGATGCTGCAACTCGGCTTCGGCATGTCGCCCTTCGAAAGCGGCATGCTCACCTTCGCCACCGCCGCCGGCGCAGTGCTGATGAAGTTCACCGCGCCACGCATCGTGCGGGCATGGGGCTTCCGGATGGTGCTGATGGTCAACACGCTGTTCACCACCGTCTTCCTGCTCGCCATCGTCTCCTTCACCAAGAACACGCCCCATGCCGCGATCTTCACGGTATTGCTGATCGGCGGCTTCTTCCGCTCATTGCAGTTCACCGCTCTCAACGGTCTCGCCTTCGCCGAGATCGACAATCGGCGCATGAGCCACGCCACGTCGATCTCCTCCGTCGGTCAGCAGATCTCGGCCGCCCTCGGTGTCGCGGTCGGCGCCGCCGCCCTCGAAATCACCCGGTCGATGCGCGGCGACATGGCCGTGCTGCCCGGCGACTTCGTGCCGGCCTTCCTGGCTTTGGCGGTAATCGGCCTTCTCTGCATCCCGATCTACGCCCGCATGTCGCCAAGCGCCGGCGCGGAGGTCTCGGGCCATCGCGCTCAAGCCGCCGAGTGATCGTCAGTTCAGCCGGGTCGTGGGATCGATGTGGGCGCCTGTCCAGCGGGCGCCGGCCCAGGGGCGCCACCATCGATATCTCGGATCGATCGTCTCCGGCACGGGATCGAAGCCCGACGAGCCCCACGGGTTGCAGCGAAGGATGCGGGCAAGCCCCATCCATCCGCCAGCCCACAGACCGAAGCGACCGATAGCTTCGTCCGTATAGCTGGAGCAGGTGGGAAGATGGCGGCATTGCTGCCCCATCAGCGGCGACAAGACGACCTGGTAGACGCGGATCAGCGCACGACCGACAAGCCGCCCCGGCGTCGCCCGACGCGGGGGTGGGCTCGAGATGACGCCGCGCGCCTCGTCCGCATGCCGTTTTCCGCATCCGCACATGATTGGTCCCTCAGCCGCCAGCACGCGCCGCAGCGATATCGTCGAGGCAGGCGACGACCGCCTCGAACACCAGCATGGTCGAGGCATGCCGCGCCTTGAAATCGCGTACCGGCTCCAGGCAACTCAGCTCGGCGAAGCGCCCTGTCGGTGGCGGAGCGCCCTCCTTCAGCATGGCGAGCATCCCGTCTCGCGTCTGCCTGAGTTCGGCCGTCGTGGCGCCGACGACATGTTTGGCCATCACCGAGGCGGCCGCCTGCCCCAACGCGCAAGCCTTCACCTCATGGGCATAGTCGGCGACGACATCTCCCTCCACGCGAAGGTCGACCGTGATCTTCGATCCGCACAGACGCGAATGGCGTGTCGCCGTGGCGTCCGGCGCTGCCAGCCGACCAATGCGGCCGATGTTGCCTGCTAGGTCAAGAATGCGCGCGTTGTAGATCTCGTCGAGCATGCTGTCCCCTTCGGCGGGCAAGCCGGGCTTATCGTTCCGGGGAAGTGCCTGCCACTTTGAACTCCCGCCCCTGGCGCGTATATAGGCCTGAGACGGCGCCGCCGCCAAGCGCGGCAACGACGAAGGGCTGTCGCGGCGGCCGCCACTCGGGCGCGCGGCCCCAGGAAGGACCAAGCATGGACGATGCCATCTTCACCGCCGGCTCTCGCAAGATCCACCGCCCCAGCCGAGAAGAAGCCGAGGCCGCCGTGCGGACGCTGATCGCCTATGCCGGCGAGGACCCTGAGCGCGAAGGGCTGCGCGACACGCCGAAACGCGTCGTGAAGGCCTATGCCGAGCTGTTTTCCGGCTACGGCCAAACCGACGAGGAGGTGCTGGATCGCATCTTCACGGAAGTGGCCGGCTACGAGGAACTGATTCTCGTCCGTGACATCCCCTTCTACTCCCATTGCGAGCACCACATGGTGCCGTTCATCGGCAAGGCGCACATCGCCTACTATCCAACGACGGGAGTCGTCGGCCTGTCCAAGCTTGCCCGCATCGTCGAGATGTATGCGCGGCGCTTGCAGACGCAGGAGACGATGACCGCCCAGGTCAGCAATGCCATCGACAAGGTTCTGAAACCACGCGGCGCGGCCGTTCTCATCGAGGCCGAACATCTCTGCATGACCATGCGTGGCGTTCAGAAACCCGGCGCCTCGACGGTGACAGCCCGGTTCACCGGCTGTTTCAAGACCGACCCCAGCGAACAGGCCCGCTTCATGATGATGGTGCGCGGCGACAGCAAGTGATCGAAACATGACCTCCGAGACGAGACTGTTCCCCCTCCCCGGCGACAAGGCGTCGCTTGAGGCCGGCAACGTGCTGACCCCGCGCTTCGGCGCGGACGGAACCATCGCCTGCGTCACCGTCGATGCCGACAGCGGCCAGGTTCTGATGGTCGCCTACATGAACGCCGAGAGCCTCGCACTGACCATCCAAACCGGCGAAGGCTGGTACTGGAGTCGCTCGCGCGGCGAGCTCTGGCACAAGGGCGCCACCTCGGGCAACGTGCAGAGGGTCGTGGAGCTTCTGACCGACTGCGACCAGGATGCGCTGGTCTTGCGTGTGCGCGTGGACGGCGCTGGCGCGACCTGCCACACGGGTCAGGTTTCCTGCTTCTACCGGAGCGTGCCTCTCGGCCAGAAGGCGGCTGACGGTCCGGTGCGGGTCGAGCATGTCGGTGGCGAACGCCGCTTCGACCCGGAAGCGGTCTACGGCCACAAGCACTGACCGCGAGCTCTTCCAGAAGGACCTCAGACCGTCAGATTGTGGCTTTCATCGCCGAAGCTGAACTGGATGCCGGCCTCCTCGGCGCGTGCCCAGGCGATCACGCCATCCAGCACCATCTTTTGCGAGGGAATGCGGACGATCACCGTATCCCCTGGTTCGAACAGCTTTCCGACGGTGCGAACCCGGCAGCCGCTATGGCTGATATTCTCGACAATGCAGGCAACATCGCGCGGATCGGATTGAACGAGAGCCGGCCAATGACAGTTCAGGCGTTCGGCTCGCCGCTGCTCACCGACCCTGACATTGGGGTTGCGCAGGCGAGCGATCAGCTCCGCCATTTCCCCCTTCGACAATTTTTGGCTTCTGTGCACGTCGGGAAATCCGTCATTGGCAACAATTCTAGATAGAACGCCGCCCGTTAATCCTTCGTTTCCCTAGTTCAGCCACCTCAAGCCGGCAAACCGGGAAATCCAGGATTTGCATCGACGCGCGCGGCGAGGTTATCTTAAGGACAAACCCCTATCGAGCGCCGACTCGTCCGTTCATGCCCCAATCGCTTTCGCTGCGTACCATCGACACACTGGCGGCCGTCGACAAGGCCGCCTGGGATGGCCTTGCCAACCCCGGCTGGGAGACCGGCCCACGCGGCGCCATACGCTGGCAAGGCGACGGATCGCCCGCTCCCTACAACCCTTTCGTGAGTCACGACTTCCTGCTTGCCTGCGAAGAGTCGGGATGCGCGACAGCCGAGACCGGCTGGTTGCCGAGCCATCTGTTGCTTGAAGACGAAGAAGGCCGCCTCGTCGGCGCCGTTCCAGCCTACCTGAAAGGGCATTCGGCCGGCGAGTATGTGTTCGATCATGGCTGGGCGGACGCGTGGGAGCGAGCCGGTGGCCAGTATTACCCGAAGCTCCAGTCATCGGTCCCCTTCACGCCGGTCAGCGGTCCGCGTCTCTTCGCTGCCGATGCTGCAACGCGCCAGGCCCTCGCGCGCGGCATGAAGCTCGTCGCCGACCGCTACGAGCTGTCGTCCGCTCATGTGACATTCGTCGACGAGCAAGGGGCCACCGCTCTGGCCGCCGAGGGCTGGCTCGAGCGGCTGGACCAGCAATTCCAGTTCCGCAACGACGGCTATCAAAGCTATGACGACTTCCTCGGCCGCCTCGCTTCCCGCAAGCGCAAGGCGCTGAAACGCGAGCGGCGGGAAGCGCTTCAGGACGGCATCACCATAGAATGGGCAACCGGCAGCGACCTGACGGAAGCCCATTGGGACGCTTTCTTCGCCTTCTACATGGATACGGGCGCACGCAAGTGGGGTACGCCCTATCTCAACCGCCTCTTCTTCTCTTTACTCTCGGAGAAGATGGCCGACCGTGTTCTGCTCGTCATGGCGCGTCGCGCCGGCCGCTATATCGCTGGCGCTCTCAACCTTATCGGCTCCGATCGGCTCTACGGGCGCAACTGGGGCGCCATCGAAGACCACCCCTTCCTGCATTTCGAGGTCTGCTACCATCAGGCCATCGACTATGCCATCGAGCACCGCCTTGCGGTGGTGGAGGCCGGCGCCCAGGGCGAACACAAGCTCTCGCGCGGGTATCTGCCGGAGACCACCCGCTCGGCCCACTACATCGCCGATGAAGGCTTCCGCCGGGCAGTCGCCGACTATCTGGTCCGCGAGAAGCGAGCCGTGCTCAATGCCGAGACGGCTCTTGAAGGTTTGGGACCTTTCCGTCGCGGCCCATTGCAGGAACGGGATTGACCGGCCGGACGCGAGGGACCACTTTTCGCCCCGACAAATCCTTCCGGGAGAGCATGATGACCGCTTATGACGCCGACAACATCTTCGCCAAGATTCTGCGCGGCGATATTCCCTCGTACAAGGTCTACGAGGACGACGACACCCTCGCCTTCATGGATGTCATGCCGCAGTCGGACGGTCACACGCTGATTCTGCCCAAGACGCCGGCGCGCAATATTCTGGACGTGGATCCGGACGTGCTCGCCAAAGTCGTCAAGGTCACACAGAAGATCGCCAAGGCAGCCGTGAAAGCCTTCGAGGCCGATGGCGCAGTCGTCATGCAGTATAACGAGGCGCCGGCCGGCCAGACCGTCTTCCACCTGCATTTCCACGTCGTGCCGCGCTACATCGGCACGCCGCTCCGCCCGCATACCGGCAAGATGGCTGACGGAACACTGCTCGCCAGCCAGGCCGAGAAGCTCAAGGCCGCTTTGGCCGAGTAAGCGCTACCCTCACACGTTCTCGCGGTCGAAGGCGGCCCGCGCCGCCTCGATCTCGCCGCGCGTCCTGACCGCCCAGTCGACAAGTCCGGCCAGCGGCACCGTCAACGACCGGCCGAGGTCGGTCAGCCTGTACTCGACCGCCGGTGGGGTGGTCGGATACACTTTTCGCGCCACGTAGCCATCGCGCTGAAGATCGCGCAGCGTCTGCGTCAGCATGCGCTGGGAGATGTCGGGAATAGCGCGCTTCAGCTCGCCGAAGCGATGCGGCCTGAGCGCCAGCGTCAGCACCATCAGAGTGCTCCACTTGTCGCCGATGCGGTCGAGAACCCCACGGACCGGGCAGTTGTCGAAACTCGGCTCGTCCCCGAGAGCGCGCTGAAAGCCGTCGAGCATGGCGTCGACCTCGCCTGAAATCATCGTCGTCACCGGTTCCCTCCAAGTAACTAACGCAGGGCAAACTGCCGTCTTGTCCGCTGGGATATGGGCTCTATCTTAGGCCTGATCTCACAATGAGACAATGTAGTCACGCAGGAACAAGGAGCAATCATGGGCGAGAAACTGATGGTCACCGGCGCCGCCGGCAAACTTGGCCGAAGCGTCGTCAAACACCTTCTCGACGAGTTCGGCGTTGCACCCTCCAGTCTCGTCGCCGGCACCCGCGAGCCGAGCAAGTTGGCCGACCTGGCCGCGCGTGGCGTCGAAGTGAAGGCTGTCGACTTCAGCAAGCCGGAAACACTCGTCCCGGCCTTCACCGGTATCGATCGGCTGCTCATCGTGTCGACGGACGCGATCGGAAACCGCCTCGCCGGACACAAGGCGGCGGTTGCGGCCGCGAAGGATGCGGGCGTCAAGGGTATCGTCTACACCTCCGCCCCGAACCCGCATGGCGCAAACCACCCGCTTTTCTTCGCTGGCGAACACGCGGGCACGGAGACGGCCATCTTCGACAGCGGCCTTCCCTACCGCATCCTGCGCAATCACTGGTACCACGAGAACCTGTTCATGAGCCTGCCGGCGATCCTGAAGCAAGGCACCTGGTACACCTCCGAGACGCCGGGTACTCGGGTCACCCGCGTCGCCCACGAGGATTGCGCCCGCGCCGCCGCCGCGGCTCTGACGCTGGCCTGGTCCGACGACAAGGCCATCTACGACATCACGAGCGACGAGGCCTTGACCACGGAGGAAGTCGCCAGCCTGGCTTCGAGAATTCTTGGCAAGCCGATCGACGTGGTCCGACTGTCGCCTGATTCCCTGGCCAGCGGCATGAAAGCGGCAGGCGTACCGGACTTCGTGATCCAGCTGACGCTTTCCATGGACGCGACCAACAGCGCCGGCCTGCTGTCCGGGACGTCCAAGGCCGTTGAGGAACTGACCGGCCGCAAGCCGCGCACGCTCGCCAGTTTCTTCGAAGACAACAAGGTTGCCCTGACGGCATGAGCGGGAGGGAGGCGCCAGCAAAAGGCGCCTCCAGCCACGAAAGCAAAGCGTCAGGCGTCCGGATCGAATCCCTCGAACACCAGTTGGGCGCCAAAATCCGTCGCCGCTTGACGCTCCTCCGATTTGCGGATCGTCCATGCCGTAATCGGCAGGGCCAACTCGTCGCGAACACGGCAGCTGACATCATTGCCGAGAAGCTTGACCCAGTAGCTCACGAACTGGAACTTCGACCAGGAGTGATGCGACAGCGTAGCCAGTACGTCCTGTCGGACGAAGCGATACTGGTTGTAGTCCTTGGCGCTGGACGCATCGTCGGCGACGATGCCGCGCGGCAGCTCTGGCGCGATCTCCGCAAGATCCTGAATCTGGCGCGGATCGAAGGATTCGACCACCACCGGCCCGCCATAGGTGGCAAGCTCGCGGGCCGTCGCCTCAACGAGGGCCCGTTGCCGCTCGGTGAAGTAGCTTTTGATCTCGATGACGAGACCGGTCCGTCCCCCCACGAGATCGAGCACCTCCCGCAGCGTCGGGATCCGATCCTCGGTGCCGACCATGGGAATCGCCTTGAGCTCGGCCATCGTCCGGCCTTCCACCGGGCCCGCGCCGGTGGTCAGGCGGTCGAGCACGTCATCATGGAAGACGTAGACGACGCCATCGGCGGAAAGATGGACATCCATCTCCATAGGAAACCCCGCCCGCGCGGCAGCGTCGAATGCCGAGAGCGTGTTCTCGATACGCCCGACCTTCGAATCATGCAGCCCCCGATGGGCGATCGGGCGGGCGGACAGCCAGGAAAAATCCGTCATTTGTCTCAGGAAACCTCGATGATGGCGTCGATCTCCACCGCGACGCCGAGCGGCAGGGCCGCGACACCGACGGCTGTGCGGCTGTGCTTGCCCTTTTCGCCCAGCACATTAGCGAAGAGATTTGACGCTCCGTTGACGACCTGCGGCTGATCGGTGAAGTCCGGAGCGGAATTGACGAAGGCGTTGAGGCGAACGATGCGAGCGATGCGATCGAGATCGCCGACAACCGCCTTCACCTGCGCCAGGATGTTCAGGGCGCAAAGCTCGGCCGCCTTCTGACCGCCAGCCACGTCGACATCGACCCCGAGCTTGCCGGTGACGGCCGCGCCGGCCGCCGTCTTGGAAATCTGCCCGGAGACGAACAGCAGGTTACCGGTGCGAACGTAAGGCACATAGTTGGCGACGGGGGCAATCGCCTCCGGCAGCGTCAAGCCAAGGCCATTGAGCGCGGATTCGACGGAACTGGTCATTTTCGGAAACCTCCATTCTGAGTGCGTGGAGTCATGCCCCATAGAGACGGTCGGCGCAACTCGTCGAACCAAGGTGCCGGTTGTACCTGAGATTGAGCGGACCGAACGCGTCCCCATATCGCCGTTCGCCCCTCGGCAAGCGGAGGTCGGAAACGCGCCCGCTTTCAGCCCCCCCCTTAACGGCCAGTTCACTCAACTCAGGCAACAATCGTCCCGCTTCGGCAGGCGTGCGCTCTCGCCGCTATCCTGGAGACTGCCTTTTGGAGTTGGGACTTGTCGAACAGGATACGTGGTACCCTTCGAGTCCTTTCCATATACAGATACTCAACGAAGCCATTTTGAGACGTCGGGGATCCCCATGATGAACTCGCTTTTCCGATCGGCGGCGATCGCCTGCGTCTTTGCGGGGTCGGCCGCGCCAGCGCTGGCCGGAGGTCTGGTGCCGCACCGCGTTGCCTACGATCTTGCTCTCGAGAGCAACACCCAGATGAGCGACTTCGCCGTCAACATGAAGGGACGAATGGTCTACGAGTTCACCGGTGACGCTTGCCAGGGATATACGGTCAACTTCCGTTTCGTCCTGGAAACCGGCGACAGTGAGGGAAACTCGGCGATCACCGACCTGCGCAACCGGAACTTCGAAAGCGGCGACGGCCGAAGCTTCGACTTCCGCTCGCAGACCTTCGTCAACGAGGTCCAGACAGAGGACGTCAACGGTGCAGCCGTCCGTGATGGCGACAAGGTCGACGTCAAGCTCAAGCTGACCGAGGACGCCGAGTTCACCATCGACAAGCCGGTGATGTTCCCGACCGCCCAGCTCATCAAGACGATCGCCGAGGCCGAGAAGGGCACAACCGTCTTCTCCGACGACATCTACGACGGCTCGGACGGCGGCCAGCACGTGTTCCACACGTCGACGGTCATCGGCTCCCCCCGGACCACGCCGCCCGACGAAAGCGAGAAGGCGATCGGCAACTTCCGGCGTTGGCCGGTGACGGTTTCCTATTTCGGAACCGAGGCCGGTGGCGACCAGCCGCCGGACTATTCGATTTCATTCGATCTGTGGGAGAACGGCGTTTCCTCAAAGATGCGCCTCGACTACGGCGACTTCGTCCTGAGCGGCAAGATCGTCCACCTGGAACTGCTGCCCGAGACGGCTTGCGCCAAGACGACGACACCATCCGCCAGTGCGCCCGATGCCACGACGCCTCCGACCAAGGACGAACCCGCCGTGGCCCCTCCGGCCAAGCCGGAAAGTGATGGCGCCTCGGTCGAGCAGCCGAAGGTCGACACACCGGCAAAGACCGAAACGCCCCCCTGCCGACAAGGCCCCGACAGAGCCTGCCTCCCCTGAGCCGAAGACGGGCGAGTGACGCCTATCCGATCGTCCGCTTCGAGTGGCGCAGGAACAGACCGAGGGCAGTCAGCATCAGAACGGCGGCAATGAAGAACGACACGTCCGGGCTGCGGATCGGCGAGGCTTCCGAGAGGAAGTAGCCGAAGGCTTGGGTGTAGAAGATCGCGCCGGCCAGCATGGCAAGGTTCATCAGGGCGGAGATACCGCCCTGCAATGCGCCCTGCGTATCCTCCGGCACGGCCTTCGACATCAGCGCCGACAGCATCGGATGCGCGAAGCCTTCCACGGCGTTGAGCACCAGCATCACGACGACGATCCCCGTCGTAGGCGACAGGGCGAACCCGATGCAGGTCGCCGCCGCGCCGGCAAGGCCGACCGCCGCCATCCGCTGTTCACCCCAGCGGGCCACTGCCGGACCTGTACCGAAACCTTGCAGAAGCGCCACGGTGAGACCGGAGGCGGCGAGCGTCAGGCCGACCGTGGTTCCGGGCCAGCCGAATTTCGCCATGCCCCAGAACGGCCATATCGCCGCATAGATCGAGGTGCCGAAGAAAAAGATCGTCAGTACCCAGGCGTAAGGCAAAACGCCGGCATACCGGCCGAAGACAGCAAGCACACCGAGCGGATTGGCTTCGCGCCAGTGAAAGGCGCGGCGGTTCTCGCGAGGAAGCGTCTCCGGCAGCGCAAAGACACCGAACAGGAAGTTGACGCCGGCCAACACAGCCGCGCACCAAAAAGGCACACGGGTTCCGAACTCGCCGAGCAGCCCGCCGATCGCCGGCCCAAGCACGAAGCCGAGACCGAAGGCAGCCGTCATCCGGCCAAAGGAGCGGGCGCGATTCTCGGGCGAGCTGACGTCGGCAAGGCAGGCACCGGCAATGACGTGCGAGGAGCCGCAGACACCGGCGATCAGCCGGCCGACGAACAGCCAGAGTATCGTCGGCGCCAGAGCCTGAACGACATAGTCGACGGCAAGACCGGAAATCGCCAACAGCAAGAGCGGCCGACGACCCAGACGATCGGACAGGGCGCCGGCAAGCGGTGCGAACACGAACTGAGCCAGGCTGAACACGGCAAACAGCCAGCCGCCAATCCGGGCGGCGTCATCAAGCCCGGTATGCCCGACTTCTTCGATCAGACGAGGCAACACGGGAATGATCAGGCCGAAACCGACCACGTCGAGAAATACGGCGACCAGAGCGAAAACGGTGGCCCGGCGCGCTTGGGAGGCGCCAATCGGGGTAGAGCGATAGGAGGGACTCATCTGCGGCGTCCTGGAAACTCAGGCGGCGGACTATAGGCAGCCCGACGCCAAAACATGTCCGCAGCAGCATCGGCAACGCCGACTCCCTTCCTGTGCCTCAAAGCAAAAAAGGCACCCGGTCGGGTGCCTCTTGCGTGGATCTTCCGTCCAGGCCGGGCGCCCTGCGGCGCATCCGGCCGAACCGGATCACTTGATCTTGGATTCCTTGAACTCGACGTGCTTGCGCGCGACCGGGTCGTACTTGGTCTTGGTCATCTTCTCGGTCATCGTGCGGGAGTTCTTCTTGGTGACGTAGAAGTACCCGGTGTCGGCGGTCGAGACGAGCCGGATCTTGATGGTCGTTGCCTTGGCCATGGCATCCGATTCCTTGTGCTTGTTGACGGTGACAGCCAAAGCGGCTGGACGCCCCACGCGGGAAGCGTCGTTCGTTCGGCGCGCACCCTAGTCGAAAGCGCCTGAAAGTCAAGATGAGCTTGTCGAACCTTCGACGCCAGGTTCGGGTACCTTGCGGATGCGCCGAAAGGCAAAAACGGCGTAGCCAACGAGGATAAGAGCCGTCACCACGACGAGCCCCTGCGGCCCCATGGCGTCCATTCCGATCCCGGTCGCCGCCGGCCCGGCAAGCATGCCGACGGAGTACATGAAGATGAACGCCGCGTTGGCCGATGCGAGGTCGCTTCCGGACAGGCGCGCGCCCAAATGGGTCAGCCCCACGGCATAAAGACCGGCCACCAGCCCTCCCCAAAGGCCGATCGTGACCATCAGAAGGAGCATGTTCGACGACACGGCGGCAACAAGCAAGGCCGAGGCGATGCCGCCCAGCGCGATGTATAGAAGCAAGCGTCGCCGATCCATGCGGTCGGACAGCATGCCGAGCGGCAACTGGGCGACGATATTGCCGACCGCCACGGCCATCACCAGCAGCGCCGCCACCTGCTCGCTGTAACCGAGACGAAGTCCGTAGACCGGCGAGAAGCTCATCACCGACGATTCGACCGCGCCAACCGTGAACGCCGCGAAGGTGGCGAGCGGCACCACGGTGAGGAAGTGCAGGAAATTTCCTCCCTTGCCCTCGTGCATCGGCGGATCGGCCCGGAAGCCGGCAATGATCGGCAGGATCGAGAGGGCCATCAAGCCCGTGCCGATGGCAAATGGCAGCCATCCCTCCGAACCGACGAGACTCAGGATCGCCGGCCCCACCGCGAACCCTATGGACAGGATGGTGGCGTAGACGCCCATCACGAAGCCGCGCTTCTCGGCCGGCGCCAGCGCGTTGATCCAGAACTCCGAGACGATGAACGCCGTGTTGAGGCAGAGCGAGAAGACGAACCGCAGCACGAACCACACGACGATCGAATCGAAGACGTAGAAAAGCGGGAAGGTGAGCGTGCCGAGCACCACGGCGATCAGCAACACCCAGGCTGCTCCGAACCGGCGCGTCAGCACCGGCACGAAGGGCGTGCTGAGAATCGCAGCGACGCCGGCGGCCGTCGTCACGAGGCCGATCACCGAGCTCGAGTGTCCACGCTGCTCGAGGATGACGGCCAGAAGCGGCATGCCAAGCGAAAGCGAGGTACCGACCGCCGAGATCGCCCCGATCGCGGCGGCAAGGCCGGCAACGCGGCGCCGGTCGAAACGGTCGTCGGAGAACAATGTCATGTGGGCTGTCCGAAAGAGGGCCTAGCCTTCTAGCGGACGCCAGCCGTAAATCCAATCCATGTTGTCGGCCAGCCGCTCGGCGCCGATGAGGCGCATGCCGAGATTGCGCGCCTTCGCCGGCACCCCGCCAAGATGATAGATGACGCCGTTGCGCCGCGCGGCGGCCGCCACCTTGTCGGTACGCGCCTTGCGTCCCTCGGCGAAGACGCCAAGCCGGTCTTCGACGTCATCGCCCAGGCCGGACGCCAACACCCCGGCCAGGACGCGCGCATCCTCGATCGCCATCGCCGCGCCCTGCGCCACGAAGGGCGGCATGCCGTGAACGGCATCGCCGATCAGCACTGTCCGCCCCTTGGTCCATGGCGTATCGCGCGGCGCCTCGCAAAGCGCCCACTTTCGCCAGCTATCCGGCATGGCGATCAGCTTTCTCGCCGGTTCCGGCCATCCCTCGAAGGCCGCCTGGATCTGCGCTGGATCGCCCGACACATCCCAGCCATCCTCGTTCCAGGCATCGTCGATGGCGGCGACGAGATTGATCTCGCGCCCGGCATCGATGGCGTAATGGACGAGATGCGCATGGCGACCGAGCCAAAGGCCCGTCTCGTTGTGCCGGAAAGACTGGGCGAAGAAGCCCTCCGCCTTGAAGGTGGCTCGCCAGGCGGTTCGCCCGGTATAGCGGGCGGGACCGCCGCCAACGACCGTCTCGCGCACAGTTGAACGGACGCCGTCGGCACCGACCAGAACACTTCCCTCAAAGCGAACCGGCTGGTCCGCTTCCATCCCTTCGATCACGACGCCGGCCGCATCCACATCGATGGATGAGATCTGGACGCCGAGATGCAGCGTGACCCTTGGCTCCTGCTCGACGGCGGCCAGCAACGTGCCCTGCAGGTCGGCGCGGTGGATGACGATATAGGGCGCACCGTAGCGCTCGACCATCGCCTCTCCGAGCGGCATGCGCACAATGAGGCGACCGCTCGCTCCGTCGCGTATGCTCACCGCCTCCGGACGAATGCCGGTGGCATCGAGCGCCGAGCCCAGACCGAGATGAAAGAGAATCGATGACGCGTTGGGCGAAAGCTGGAGGCCCGCCCCCACCTCTCTCAGCTCTTGCGCCTTGTCGATCACGATGACCCGCACGCCGGCTCGCGCAAGACACAACGACAAAGTGAGGCCGGCTATTCCGGCCCCGACCACCACCACCGGTAAGTGATCCGGCATAGCTCCATCCTTGGCGTGGGTCAGGCCGCTTTCGGCTGCCACGCGGCGTCTTTGGGTTCCGACTCGGTCGCCTTGAGCGACGGATCGTAGCGATAGACGGTCGAGCAATAGGCGCAGACCACCTCGGCGTCATCTCCCATTTCCAGGAAGATATGCGGATGGTCGAAGGGCGGCTTGGCGCCGATGCACATGAATTCCTTCGCGCCAATCCGGATGGTCGTCACCCCGGCGTCGTTGGCGAAATGAGGAACGAAAGCGTCGGCCATGCACGATACCCTTGTTTAAAGTCCTGACTTCGGGAAGCATACCGGCAAGATGACAGCAAGAACAGTCCCTTTGCAGCGAAAGCGGCGGGACTTTGCGTGTTGGCGCCAACGGTGCGACGGAGGTTTGTTCGTGACGCGTTTTTCGACCGTCGATGGCGAGTTCGCCTATATCGACAAGGGGAGCGGCCAGCCGGTCGTGTTCGTCCACGGCTTTGCCTCCAATGCCCACGTCAACTGGCTCGATACCGGCTGGATCGACAGGCTCGTTCAGGAGGGCTACCGGGCAATCGCCCTCGACAACCGAGGGCATGGCGACTCGGTCAAGCTTCACGATGCCGCGGACTATCGTCTCGAGAAAATGGCAGGAGACGTCCTGGCGCTGATCGACCACCTCGCTCTTCCACGCGTGAGGGCCATTGGCTACTCGATGGGCTCCCGCATCCTGCTCGACTTCGCAAGCCGCCACTCCGACCGCCTGGAGCAGTTGGTGCTCGGCGGCATCGGCGGCACCATGGCGAAGGCCGGCCTCGACCGGGAGCCCATCGCAGCCGCCCTTCTCGCTCCGACACTCGAAGATGTCGCCGACCCGGTTGGTCGCGGTTACCGCCAGTTCGCCGAACAGACCCGGTCGGACAGGCAAGCACTCGCTGCCTGCATACGAGGCTATGGCCGCCCCGTAGAGACCAGCGAGACCGAACGCATCGCCGTACCGACATTGGTCGCCGTGGGCACCAAGGACGCGGTCGCCGGGTCGGCTACCGAGCTGGCCAAGATGATTCCCGGCGCGGACGTGCTCGACATTCCCAACCGGGACCATATGCGGTCCACCGGTGACAAGGTCTTCAAGGAAGGCGTCATGACCTTCTTCGCCCGATGAACGAAAAAAGCGGCGCGACCTCTCGATCGCACCGCCTGTTCATCGAAACACGGCCGTCAGCCGCCAATCATCACTCGGCCTTGGCACTCTGCTTCGGGCTGCGCTTGCGCGGTTTCGGCGACACGGGCGCATCGGCGACCTTGGCATCGACTTCCTCGACCTTGCGCTTCAGCGCCGGATCGGGAAGGCAGTCGAGCTTGAGACCAACTTCGCCGGCCTCGTTGGTCTCGACCGACACCTTGACGGTGCCGCCCTTCTTGAGCACGCCGAACAACACCGCGTCGGCGAGCGGACGCTTGATGTGCTCCTGGATGACACGACCAAGCGGCCGGGCGCCCATGTGCTCGTCATAGCCCTTGGTCGCCAGCCACTCGATGGCCGCGTCATCCAGCTCGAAGGTGACGTTGCGATCGGCCAGCTGGGCCTCAAGCTGCATGACGAACTTCTGAACCACAGAGCGCACCACTTCCGGCGGCAGAGCACCGAACGGAATGATGGCATCGAGGCGGTTGCGGAACTCCGGGGTGAACATGCGGTTGATCGCCTCGGTGTCGTCCCCCTCGCGACGCGACCGATTGAAACCGATCGGCTCGCGGGAGAGATCGGCGGCGCCGGCGTTGGTCGTCATGATCACGATGACGTTGCGGAAGTCGACCTGCTTGCCGTTGTGGTCGGTCAGCTTGCCGTGGTCCATCACCTGCAAAAGGATGTTGAACAGATCCTGATGCGCCTTCTCGATCTCGTCGAGCAACAGCACGCAGTGCGGATGCTGGTCCACGCCATCGGTCAGAAGACCGCCCTGATCAAAGCCGACGTAGCCCGGAGGCGCGCCGATCAACCGGCTGACGGTGTGCCGCTCCATATACTCCGACATGTCGAAGCGCAGGATCGGAACGCCCAGGATCGAAGCGAGCTGACGCGCAACCTCGGTCTTGCCGACGCCCGTCGGGCCGGAGAACAGGTAGTTGCCGATCGGCTTCTCGGGCTCCCGAAGTCCGGCGCGGGCCAGCTTGATCGCTGACGACAGGGCGGCGATCGCCTTGTCCTGACCGTAGACGACGCGCTTGAGGTTGGTCTCCAGGCTCTCCAGCACCTCGGCGTCGTCCTTGGACACCGACTTCGGCGGGATGCGGGCCATGGTCGCGATGGTCGCCTCGATCTCCTTGACGCCGATCACCTTCTTGCGCTTGCCCTCCGGCAGCAGCATCTGGCTGGCGCCGGTCTCGTCGATCACGTCGATCGCCTTGTCCGGCAGCTTGCGGTCGTTGATGTAGCGCGCGCTGAGCTCCACCGCCGACTTGATGGCGTCCTGAGTGTAGCGAACCTTGTGGAACTCCTCGAAATACGGCTTGAGTCCCTTCAGGATATCGATGGCGTCGTTGACCGTCGGCTCGTTGACGTCGATCTTCTGGAAGCGGCGCACCAGCGCCCGATCCTTCTCGAAGAACTGGCGATACTCCTTGTAGGTGGTCGAGCCGATGCAACGAACGGTGCCGCTGGACAGCGCCGGCTTCAAAAGGTTCGACGCATCCATCGCGCCACCGGAGGTCGCGCCCGCGCCGATCACCGTGTGGATCTCGTCGATGAACATGATGGCGCCGGGATAGTTCTCGATCTCCTTGACCACCTGCTTGAGGCGTTCCTCGAAGTCGCCGCGATAGCGGGTTCCCGCCAGAAGCGCGCCCATGTCGAGGGCGAAGATGGTCGAGTCCTTGAGGACACCCGGCACGTCGCCGTCGACGATGCGGCGAGCGAGGCCCTCGGCGATCGCCGTCTTGCCCACGCCGGGATCGCCGACATAGAGCGGGTTGTTCTTCGAACGGCGGCACAGCACCTGAATGGTGCGGGCGATCTCGTCGGCCCGCCCGATCAGCGGATCGATCTTGCCCTTCAGCGCCTTCTCGTTGAGGTTGACGCAATAGGCATCGAGCGCGTCGGCCTTCTTCTTCTCGGCCGCCTGCCCGCCGTTCGGCGGCGTCTCCTGCGAGGGCGTTTCCTCATCGACGCCGCGCGTCGCCCGGCTCTCGCTCATGCCGGCGCGCTTGGCGATGCCGTGGCTGATGTAGTTGACGGCGTCATAGCGCGTCATGTCCTGCTCTTGCAGGAAGTAGGCGGCGTGGCTTTCGCGCTCGGCAAAGATCGCGACGAGCACATTGGCGCCGGTCACCTCGTCGCGCCCGGACGACTGGACATGGATCACCGCACGCTGGATGACGCGCTGGAAACCGGCGGTGGGCTTCGCCTCTTCGCCAAGCTCCGTCACGAGGTTGTCGAGCTCGGTGTCGATGTACTCGACGAGATTGCGCTTCAGGACATCGAGATCGACCGAGCAGGCGCGCATGACAGCGGCGGCGTCGGGATCTTCAACCAGAGACAGAAGCAGGTGTTCGAGCGTCGCGTATTCCTGACGGCGCTCATTGGCGAATGCGAGGGCCTGGTGAAGGGCTTTTTCGAGACTGCGCGAGAAGGATGGCACGATGGACCCTCACTTTTTTTCCATGACGCACTGAAGCGGATGCTGATGGCGGCGCGCGAAGTCCATAACCTGTGTCACCTTGGTCTCGGCGACTTCATAGGTGTAGACACCGCACTCCCCCACCCCATGATGGTGGACGTGCAACATGATCTGGGTTGCCTCTTCACGCCCCTTGTTGAAGAAACGCTCCAGGATGTGCACCACGAATTCCATCGGCGTGTAATCGTCGTTCAGGATTAGAACGCGATACATGCTCGGTCGTTTGGTCTTGGTCAGAACCTTGGATGCTACTCCGGTTCCCGAGTCAGACCCGTTCCCACTCTCCCCGTCATCGTCGTCGGCCGACAGGACCGAACGTCGCGTCTTGTCTTCCATCCACCCCGCGGTCCATCGGTCAGCCACGCAAAGAGCATCGGGCAGACCGAAAGCAAGATCCGCCGGTACCGTTCCCGTCACGCCAACCTGAACCGCCTCGACCACGTTTTCCCTCCGATTGCTTGCCCCGATCTTGCGGGCCTTGGGGTCATATTGAATCAGGGACAACGGGGGCGCAATTCCAATCTGGATTCAGGGCGGGGACTCCACGCACTTGTGAGCGTTGAACCGCCCTGTACGTCTCTATTTGGTAAGGAGTTTCGCTTAGGTCAAGACGCGATGCAATTGGTGAATCGCTGGCAGCCCCCTGCTTTTCGCATGACCGCGCTTCCCACCGCCTCGACACCCCCCCAAAAAATGCAGAGTCCAATTTCGGGACGGTGCAAATCTGGAAAAGTCGATTCAAACTTTACGCTTCCGTAACCGCGTTGCCGCTAATTTTGCAACCGTTGCCCGTTGGGCGCACGGGATTGGAGAGAACAGGTCGAATGGGGTTCGGATCCTGCCGAAGAGCAAGGAGCGAAGCCCGTGAGTTGGCGTTGTGAGGGCGGTCCATTGTCGAGTTTGCGTAGTCTGGTCTCAAAGGTTCTGCACCAAATGGCGGCCCCGGCGGCGGTCGCGCTCATCGTGGCGGGCGTCTCGACCGCCGCTGTTGCGGCGAAAGGGGTGCCGAGCCAGGTTGTTCCATCGAAATATGCGGCGATCGTCGTCGATACGGCCACCGGAAAGGTCCTCTACGAGGCCAATCCGGACGCCCGGCGCTACCCCGCCTCGCTGACCAAGATGATGACGCTCTACGTCCTGTTCGAAGAGCTCAACCGAGGTCGCTTCAAGATGTCGACGCCGTTGCGCGTCTCCGCGCTCGCCCAGCGCCAGGCGCCGACCAAGCTAGGTCTGCGCGCCGGCGAGACGATCACCGTGGAAGACGCCATCAAGGGTCTCATCACCCGCTCGGCAAATGATGCCGCTGCGGTCATCGCCGAAAATGTCGCCGGCTCGGTGCCGGCCTTTGCCGATCGCATGACGCGCACGGCCCGCGCCATCGGCATGACCAACACTCGCTTCCGCAACGCCAACGGCCTGCCCGATCCGGGTCAGTACACGTCGGCGCGCGACATGATGAAGCTCGGCGTCGCGCTGCAGGTCCGTTTCCCGCAATATTATCCGCTGTTCTCGATCCGTTCCTACACCTTCCGTGGGCGGACGATCGGCAGCCACAACAACCTGCTTGGCCGCATCAACGGCGTCGACGGCATCAAGACCGGCTACGTCAATGCCTCCGGCTTCAATCTGGTCACCTCGGTGAAACGCGACGGACGCAAGATCGTCGCGGTCGTCTTCGGCGGCAAGACTGCCGCCCAGCGCGACGCCCACATGGTGCAACTGATCAACACCTACCTGCCCAAGGCCTCGCGCTCCCGTGGCTACGACGACGAGCTTGTGGCCGCCATCGTGAATGCGCCGAAGGTGGCCGCCGCCACGGCGTCGGCTCTGCCGCCCCATCCCAAGCCTCTGCCGCGACCGATGATGGCCGGCATGGACGCCGTCGATCCGGATCCGGCTGTCGTCGCCTCGCTTGCGCCCGCCGTGCCGGTGCCCCCGGTTGCTCCGGCCGCGCCCGAACAGGTCGCCGAAGCTCCGACGCCGGCATTGCCCCCTTCGCCCGAACCGGTCAGCCTTGCAACGGCGACGCTGCCGTCGAGCCTGGCCAACGCCCACTTGCCGTCCTCCGCCGCCGAAGCATTCGCCGACATCGGTCCCGCGCCACAGGGCGACCCGATGGCCGATCTTGTCGCCCGCGTCGACGCCCATTCGCGCCGCGCCCCCAAGACCGTCGAGGTCGCGTCCGCCGCCCCGGCCGCCGTCGTGATGACCGATGCGTCGCCGGACCGCCGTCGGAGCGGCTGGTTCATCCAGATCGGCGCCGTTGGCTCGGAAGCCGCCGCGATGGACCTTCTCGACAAGGCAAAGTCGGCAGCTCCGCTGCTTGCCGCCGCCAACCCCTTCGCCGAACCGGTGAAAAAGGGTGGTTCAACGATGGTGAGAGCCCGCTTCGGCGGTTTCGAAAACGAAAAGGCCGCCAATCGAGCCTGTGCGGCCCTCAAGAAGAACGACTTCGCCTGTTTCACAATCAGGCTCTGACCGCCCTGTCGGCGGTCGGAGCGACCCGTGCACAACCCGCAAGGTATCTCTTCGCCTTTCAGGCGGCACGGCAAGCAGAGTCAGTCAACGGCACCCACTGTTTTGCGTAACGGGAGCTAGACATGTTTGGACAAAAGCCGGTCCTTGGCCTGGTTGATACGTACCGCCAGGAATGTGGAGCCGCCCTGGTCGGGATGCACCCGCTTCATCAACCGGCGGTGGGCGGCCCGGATATCGGCCTCTCCGGCGCCCTGCTGAAGCCCAAGGATCTCGTACGCCTCCTGCTCGCTCATGGCGCTCGGATTCGTCGCTCGACGGCTCCCCGCTGCGGCCTCGCCCTGCATGTTCTCACGCCATCCGGGCATTCGGCGGTCGAGGTAAATCTCTAGGGTGGCGCGGCTGCGGCGATCCCTCGCCGTCTCCGCATGGAGATCGGACAGCTCGGCCGCTCCCATGCGGTTGAGGTCCCGTCCGCGATAGGAACCCGCCTTGACCCGGCCACCGATCGCCTCCCCATCGACAACGACCTCGACCATCGGCGATCGAAAGACCGGCTGCCCGCGTCGTCCATCCCGCCGGGGTCGAAACAGGCCCGCCCGATAAAGGGCGATCAGCGCCGCCACGCCAACCGCGGCGAATGCCAGCCGACCGGTGGCGGCAAGCGCCGCGACAACACCGAGCCCGACCAGAAGACTGTAGTTGCCAACGATGGAGTCGACGTCGCTCCGGAGGCGAGCGCCGCGCCAGCGAACCAGCCAGGCGCCCAAGGCGAGAAGCAGTACCAGCGTGAAAGCCACATTCATCGGAAGGCGCATCCGGCATTCGGGGTGTCGATGCTTCATTTCGAACTTTGCCGGCTGGAATGCAATGGTGAAGGGCCCTGACCGACTTTATTGGCGATGAAGGACACGCCACGCTTGAAGCGCCATGCCTTTGCCGCCATTTTGCCTTTGAGTGGAGTCGGCGGGCGGGGCAACTCGAACGCCGCTATTGTTTGCGCGCTGCCACAAACCGACGACGGGATGCTTCGCACATGATGCTTTGCCAGCCGACCCTCCGACGCCTCGCCATGAGATCCCTCCTCGGAGCGGCCCTGGTCACCCTCGCCTTCGTCGGTCCCCTGCCGGCCATGGCACGCGGCATGGCGACAGCGACAGAGCAGCCGGATAGCGGACTGCCGGTCGCTTCCTCGCTGGAAGGCAACTATCTGGCCGGCCGCTTTGCCGGCAGCATCGCCGACTACCGCGCGTCGGCCGACTACTTCGCCTCGGCCCTCCTCGACGCGCCCGACGACAAGTTCCTGCTCGAACGTGCGCTGTCGCTCTACATCGCCGCCGGTGAGCTGACGGAAGTCCGTGCGTTTGCCGAACGGCTGCAAGATCTCGACGCGGACAGCCCGATCGCCGCGATGACAATCGGCCTCGACGATTTTCAGTCCGGTCATTGGGACGAAGCCATCGCGTCGTTTCAACACGCCCGCTCCGGGCCGCTCCTGACGCTGGCAGTGGAAATTCTCTCTGCCTGGGCCGAACAGGGCGCAGGCAGGACCGACGAGGCGCTTGCGCGCCTCGCAAAGCTCGATGGCGAGAAGTGGTACCTTTTCTTCCGCCACTATCACGCTGGTCTCATCGCCTCGGTCGCGGGGCGCGGCGAGGTGGCCACCGAAGAGTTCAAGGCAGCCCTGGCCATCGACGACGGCCCGGTGTCGGTGATCGACGCGGCGACGCGCGCTTTCGCTCGAAACGGCGACTTCGAGACCGCCAAGGCCACCATCGACAAGGCGCTGGCATCAGCGCCCGGGCATCCCCTGCTCAAGGACGTTGCGGCCATCATCAATGCCAAGCGGCGTCCGGCCCCACGTGCCCGCAACGTCAACGAAGGTGCCGCGGAAATCCTCTCTGGCCTCGGTTCGGCCGTGGTTCGCGAGGACGCCAACGACTTCGGCGTCATCTTCCTGCAGTTGGCGCTGGCGCTCGATCCCGGCGACGACATGAGCCGCATCACGCTGGCCGAGAACTTCGAGCGCCTGAATCGTCCAGCGGACGCGATCGACATTCTCGACAAGGTGCCGGCCCACTCGCCCCTTAGGCGAAACGCCGACATCATGATTGCCTTCGACTACAACGCGATGGATCAGGTGGATGAGGCGCGCGCCACTCTGAAGCGCGTCATTCGCAAGAACCCGAAGGACAAGGAGGCGCTGAACGGCCTCGGCAATATCCTGAGGACGCGCAAGATGTTCGCCGAAGCGGCCGACGTCTATACGCGAACCATACGAGCCATCGGCAACAAGCCGCAGGCCGAGGATTGGCAGGTGTTCTACAATCGCGGCATCGCCTTCGAGCGGACCGACCGCTGGCCTGAGGCCGAGGCCGATTTCAAGAAGTCCCTCGAACTCAGGCCCGACCAGCCCCTGGTGCTCAACTATCTCGGCTACTCCTGGATCGACAAGGGCATGAACCTCGAGGAAGGCATGAGACTGATCGAGAAGGCCGTCAGCCTCGCCCCGTCCGACGGCTACATCGTCGACAGCCTCGGCTGGGCTCACTACAAGCTCGGCGATTACGATCAGGCAGTCGAAGAACTGGAGCGCGCGGTTTCGCTGATGCCGTCCGACCCGACCATCAACGACCATCTTGGTGACGCCTACTGGCGGGTCGGTCGTAGGCTTGAGGCCCGCTTCCAGTGGAACCACGCCAAGGCCAGCAAGCCCGAACCCGAGGATCTGGCCAAGATCGAAGCCAAGATCGAACATGGCCTCGGCGAGGCGCACGTTGGCAAGGCGGCCGAGGTGGTGGAGCCAAAGCCCGACCGGGCAACGCCCTGATACGCACCGGGGATCGCGGGCAATGACGATTGTCGAAGAGGCGCGCGCCAAGGTCAATTTGGCGTTGCACGTTTCCGGACGTCGACCCGACGGCTATCACGATCTCGACATGCTCGTCGCTTTCGCCGATGTCGGCGATAGTGTGGAGCTGACGACGAGCGAGGCGGACCGCTTCCTGATCGACGGCCCGATGGCCGCAAGTCTTTCCACCGACGCCGACAATCTCGTTCAGCGTGCGTTGAAGGGCTTTCGAGAGATCACGGGGCGGACGGATCCCCTTTCCATCCGCTTGACCAAGCGCCTGCCGGTCGCCTCCGGAATCGGCGGAGGCTCGGCCGACGCGGCGGCCACATTGCGTGCCCTCTGCCGGCTGCATGACGTCCCCGCCGACGCCCCTGCCCTCGCCGCGCTTGCGCTGTCACTTGGGGCGGACGTGCCGATGTGCATCGCCAGCAGCCCCGCCCGCGTTGGCGGCGTCGGCGAACGCATCGTGCCCACGACCGGACACCTCTGTTTCGGCCTTCTGCTGGTCAACCCAAACGTCGGCGTGTCGACGCCCGCGACATTCCGGGCGCTTGAGCGTCGCGACAATCCGCCGCTGCCCCCTTTGCCGGTCTTCGATACCGTGCGGCGGCTCGCGGACTTCCTGGCGGCTGAGACACGCAACGACCTCGAGCCGGCAGCACGCACCATCGCTCCGGTCATTGGCGACGTGCTCACCGCCCTCGCCGATCTGCCGGACGTCCGGTTGACCCGCATGTCGGGGTCGGGAGCAACCTGCTTCGGCCTGTTCGACGACAAGGCCACGGCAAACCGGGCCGCGCTAAAGCTTGCACCCAAGCATCCGGGCTGGTGGATCGAACCGGCCGCGGCCACTTTCTAGAGCAATCTCGGCACGTGCGAGCACCGGGCTTGCGTCCGGAAGGACGCCTTCGCAAAGGAGACGGAGTGTCTCCTGCAAAGTCGTTTCACCGGGAAGCCCTAGAGATCGACGGCCACATCCTCGGCGGCGATCACGCGATGAATGCGCTCCTCGTCCGCGGCCTCTTCCCCGAAAGGCGCTACGGGCCAATCCCAGGTATCGAAGGGGAACGGCGGAGTGACGCCGCACAGAAGGTCGCGATTCTCTATGATCACGCCATCGCGCCGCCGCCGCACATAGGCGACATCGGTGACGATGACCGTCTTGCAAGGCAGTTGCGCCAGCCCATCGAGATGGCCGGCGACCAACTGCGTCACCGCGTCGTCGGGCATGATCCGCGCTTTGCCATCCTTGGCGTGCAAGCGAGCCGCCGCCCCCACCGCGATCTGCGACAGCACATTGGCTGAGATCACGAGATCGACCTCGTCGATCTTGCGGATAAAGCCAAGAGGATCGAGGCGAACGCCAAGATCCTCCTGGCCGGTCGCAAGCTTGATCCGCGACTGCTCGGCGAGCCGGTCATAGCCGGATATGTCCCGGGTGAGGAAGGTGACATTGGGGTAGCGGCGAAGGAACACCTTCAGTCGGACCGTCGGCAGGTGGACGATGTCCACCAGCACGACCTTGTTGAACATGCTCGACAACCGATCGATCGGCACATCCCGGAGCAATCCCGACCCCAGGACCACCGCCGTGCGACGAACGGCGACGCCATCGATGGCATGGTCGATCGCCGCTCGCGTCCGCGCTTCGTGTTCGGCCCATGCGGCATGTCGCCGACTGGCTCGCGCCCGAAGGCCAATGGCATCCCGGACGGCGCTAGCGCGGCTTCCGGGCGAAATGAGGCGGGTAACGGCGAACAGAAAGGCCTCGGCGAGCATGCGCGGTATCCGGCTGATCCTTCACGCGGAGTCGCTTCCGCAAATAACTTGCGACAACAATTAGGGCGACACCCGCCTTCCCTGGAACGCGCGTCGCACGAACCTCAGGCGACTTCGCCACAAACCACCGGAACAGGTGTCCCCGTGGTGGCCGGGAACGTCGACGGCAGTCCTTTCAGGCGGCGTGCCGCGAGATAGGCAAAGGCCTGCGCCTCGACGAAATCGGCGTCAAACCCGACCTTGCCGGCGGGCACCACTTCGACACCCGAACGCTCGGCGATCATTTTCACCATCACCGGATTGCGGGCGCCACCACCCGACACGATGACGGTCCGGATGGGAGCGCCGGCAAGACGCAGACCGGCCGCGACTCCTTCGGCCGTGAAGGCGGTAAGCGTCGCCACACGGTCGGCGAACGGCAAACGGGCGGCCGCGTCGGCGCGGAACGTGTTGCGGTCGAGCGACTTCGGCGCTGGCGTCTCGAAATGCGGATGATCCATCAACTGCTCGAGGACCACCTCATCCACTCGTCCCTGCGCGGCTATGGCGCCATCGACGTCGAAACGGGCACCGGTGGCGTTGAACACCAGGTCGTCGATCAGCGCATTGCCGGGTCCGGTATCGAAGGCAATGAGTTCGCCATCTTCGCCGATCAGGGTGACGTTGGCGACACCACCGATGTTGAGGAAGGCCACCGGCGGAGTGAGCCCCGCCTTCCGGGCCAGCGCCCGGTGATAGACCGGCACGAGCGGCGCCCCCTGCCCGCCTTCGCGAATATCGGCCGACCGGAAGTCATGGACGACCGGCAGATTGAAACGCTCGGCCAGCACGCCGGCATCGCCGATCTGGGCGGTAAAGCCCCGATCGGGAGCGTGATGAACCGTCTGACCATGGAAGCCGATCACCTCCGGCCTGATACCCTTCTTCTCGGCAGCGATCAGCAGCACCGCCACCACATGCGCATGCGCATCGGTGACGACGGTTTCCGCCTCGGCAAGCCGGCCGAAGCGATCTTCGCGGGCGGACATGCCGACGGCATCCTTCAGCGCCGCCCGCAGAACCGACCGTTCCTCATCCCCATAAGGTTGGAAAAGCGTCGGCCCAAACTCGGCGATCCCCTCTCCATCGGTGCGGATCAGCGCCGCGTCGACGCCGTCCATCGACGTACCGCTCATCAATCCGAGTGCCCACATGGCCGAATCGCCAGACATTTTTGACCTCATACCCCGTGAAATCCGGTTTCGATCCTGATAGGAAGCCCAGCGGACTGATACGTCAATTCCGGTCCGCGGACAAACCAAAGGTACAGAAAGATGAGCGGCTTCAAGTCGGACTTCCTACGCACGCTCGACGAGCGCGGTTTCATCCACCAGATCTCGGACCCCGAGGGTCTCGACGCCGAGTGCATGAAGGGTCCGATCACCGCCTATGTGGGCTATGACGCCACGGCCACATCCATCCACATCGGCAACCTCATCACCGTCACCATGCTCTACTGGCTGCAGGAGACCGGCCACCGGCCGATCAGCCTGATGGGCGGCGGCACATCGATGGTGGGCGACCCCTCCTTCCGCGACGACCAGCGCAAGCTTCTGTCGCCGGAGACCATCGCCGACAACATCGCCAGCATCAAGAAGGTCTACTCGCGCATCCTGCGCTACGGCGACGGCCCGACCGACGCCATCATGGCCAACAATGCCGACTGGCTGATGAAGCTCAACTACGTCGAGTTCCTGCGTGACGTCGGCCGCTACTTCTCGGTCAACCGCATGCTGTCCTTCGACAGCGTCAAGCTGCGCCTGGACCGTGAGCAGTCGCTATCGTTCCTCGAATTCAACTACATGATCATGCAGGGCTACGACTTCGTCGAGCTCAACCGGCGCTATGGCACCGTGCTGCAGATGGGCGGCTCCGACCAGTGGGGCAACATCGTCAACGGCGTCGACCTCAGCCACCGCATGGGCGGCCCGCAGCTCTACGCGCTGACGACGCCGCTGCTCACCACATCCTCGGGCCAGAAGATGGGCAAGACCGCCAACGGCGCCGTCTGGCTCAACGGCGACCTCTTCAGCCCCTATGACTTCTGGCAGTATTTCCGCAACACCGAGGATGCCGACGTCGTCCGCTTCCTGAAAATCTTCACCCGCCTGCCCTTGTCCGAGATCGCCCGTCTCGGCGCGCTCGGCGGCGCCGAGATCAACGAAGCCAAGAAGATCCTCGCCACCGAGGCGACCGCCGTCGTCCATGGCCGTGAAGCGGCGGAAGCGGCGGCCGAAACGGCTCGACTCACCTTCGAGGAAGGCGTCCATGCGGACGATCTGCCGACCGTCGAGGTGCCCAGGGCCGACCTCGAGGCCGGCGTCGGCGTGCTGACGGCCTTCGTTCAGGCCGGCCTCGCAGCCTCCAACGGCGATGCCCGTCGCTCCGCCCAGGGTGGAGGCCTCAAGGTCAACGACCGCACGGTTACCGACCCGAAGGAAGTGCTGACGCTCCAGAGCCTCAACGACGACGGCGTCATCAAGCTGTCGCTCGGCAAGAAGAAGCACATGCTCCTGAAGCCGGTCTGATCGGCGGACTGTAGTCTCGAAGACATCTACGGCACCCCGGCTTCCAGCTGGGGTGCCCACTTGTGGCGCAACGCCTCGACCAACTTCAGCGGAAGTGGAACTCGGGCCTTCCTCCGGCTCACGATGAAAAACGAGCTAAGGCGCTGTTTAATCTGACCGAGTCAGATCGGCACCCTCTTTGAGACGCGGCAACATGGAAACAAGGCCATCCTTCGGAAGGGCCTTTGAGAAATAGTAGCCCTGGATCAGGTCGCACCCCCACGCGGTCAGCGAGTCCAGCTGCTCCCTGGTTTCCACGCCTTCAGCCACCACTTTGAAAGACATCACCTTCGCAAGCCTGATGATCATCGAGGCCAAGCCGCACTGTTGGGCGTCGCGGGGAATGTTGGTGATGAAGCTTCGATCGATCTTGATGCAATCCCACGGCATCTCCCTCAGATAGGAGAAGGAAGAGTACCCCGTCCCGAAATCATCGATCGCAATGCTGATCCCCATGTCCTTCAACTCCTTGAGAATGGGCGTGACCTCATTCTCTCGCTCGATGTAGGACGACTCCGTTATTTCGATTTGAAGATTGTGGGCGGGGAAGCCTGTCTCGGCCAATGTCTTCGACAGGACGGACACGAAGCTGCCAAACCTGACTTGGCTGGCTGAAATGTTCACCGACACGGTGATGGGCGCATAACCGTTCCGAAGCCACTCCTGGCCGTCGCGACAAGCTCTTTCAAGAACATACTCGCCCACCGCTTCGATGAGACTGGTTCCCTCAGCCACTGGAATGAAATCGCAAGGAGGGATCACGCCAAGCTCTGGGTCGGTCCATCGCGCAAGGGCCTCGACACCGCACAACCTGTGGCTCACGGCGTCGAACTGCGGCTGATAGTGGACCTCGAGAATGTTGTCCGCCAAAGCTTTTTTTAGCTTCACGCCCAGTTTCATCTTCCTCTGGCTGTCGGCGGTCAGCCTGTCCTCATAGATGCCGACCGAGCCACGCCTGTTCCGCTTTGCCTCATAGAGGGCCGCATCCGCCTCCAGGAGAGCGTCGCGGTCGCCAGGGCGGGCTTTGTAGCTGACGCCGAGCGTCGCAGAGGAAAACACTTCCAACCCATCGTCGATGCGAACGGTTTGCCCGAGAGCCTGCTGAATCCGCTCGATGATGCCATTGATGAAGTCGCCATCGCCAGAATGGATGAGAAGCGCGAACTCATCGCCGCCGATGCGGCACAGAATATCCTCCGGCTTCAGGTGATCTCGCCGAATGGTATCGAGGCGGCTTGCAACGACCTTGAGAACGCGATCGCCAGCGCCGTGCCCATAACTGTCGTTGACGTCCTTGAAGTGGTCCAGATCGACGATGATGAGCGCAAAAGGCGTATCGTGCAGACCGGCAAGCCTCTGATCGAGCGCGCGACGATTGACCAGACCGGTCAACTGGTCGCGCGAAGCAAGGTACTCCAGTCTTTCCTGCGTGCTCTTCTGCTCGGTGATGTCGATCAGAGAATAGACATAGGTCTCCCCACCCTCAGCATCCTCGCCGGCGGGCGTTATCGACAGGATGCCCGGCCGGCTCCCGTCCGGGCCGAACATGACCTCGCGGCGCCACATGTCCGTCAGGCTTTGCGGAAGAGAAATCGGCTTGCCGTCGCTCCAGAACGCGTCCTTCAGACTGGATTGCCGATCATCGTCGCCGCCGCCGATGTCCAGCATTCGCCGGAAGGCCGCGTTGGCCTTGAGCATGGCCCCCGTGCTGTCGACGATGGCGAGACCATCGGTCGAACTCTTGAACACAACGTCGCCGCGCCGAACATCCTGATCCTTCCGAGCCATTTCCTTGATCAAGGCGGAACTGCTGGATGCCAAAAGGCGCCAGCGAACCGTATCGGCCTCGAGGTAACCGACGAAAGCTTGTCGCTTCCAGAGCACGAACAGCGCAAGCGGAATGCCGAAAGCGGCGGCTATCAGCACTTTTCCCGCAAGGCCTCCAAAGACGATCGCGGCAATCTGAGCGTTGATTCCGAAAGCAATGAACGGAAAAGCGACACCGTCGAGGATGAGGACAAGGACGAAAGAAAGAATATAGATCGCCGCCGCGATCGGAAGCGACGGTTTTCTCTTCTTCGTCAACTCAAAGATATACAGCAGCAGCAAGAGTTCGGTGACGATGAGAACGCCTCCGAGCGCGATCAGTGCCGTCGAGACCTCAAACAGCGCCGGAGGAACGTTATGCGGGTTGATGACGCCGTCCGCCTTCAGGACCGACTGCGTCAGGAACGAAATGATGATGTTGAAGACATCGACGACGAAGACCAGTCGAACCAGGTGACGCAGGATGAAAGCATTTCTCTCGATCCAGACGAACATGACCGCCGTCATCATGAAGGCGCCATAACAGAGGTTTCCACCCGAGACGACGACGCCGTCGGCAACCTGGAGAGAGTAGATGTTGCCCCAGAAGCCACCGATCAACAGAACAAGGGATATGTAAACGTAGAAATGGACCTGCCGTATCGGACCTGAAAGCGTCGTGAAATAGAGTGGAAATATGGAAAAGGCGGCAATCTGGAGGGTCAGCAGGACGAACATGACGGCCAATCCCCGGTTGGGTCACTCGACGAGATATGCCATGCAACGCTCGACCCGATCCGAGCATTCGCACGTGTCCTTCCGATCCGGACGTCTTCAGGGGATCGGCACGGTTTCACTCTGTTTTCCCAAGATCGAACGATGCTCCCCGAAGCAAGGGACGGCCTGTCCGCCCACCGCCAGCATCGCGACGATATTGTTAAGCTTAACATCAGGCGCCCGGCGTTGAAACCGTTGGGTCGAACTCGGCCACGAGGAAAAATGAGCAGGGCACGGCGAGCACAATGCGCCCACGCCGTTTTTTCAACTCGCCATCATTTCAGCTCGAACAGGCGGCGGAAGATGCCCGGAGCGATGGCCGACAGCGGATTGACCGACAGCGAAGGCGCATCGATCGGACCGCTGAGGCGATAGGAGACGCCGAGCAGGCCGGAGCGACCTCCGCCGGCGAAGATCGTCTGTCCGAGCAGGGGAATGGACGCCAACACGCTGTCGAGCTGGTTGGCCGGCAGATAGCTGCCAGCAAGACGCAGGGCGTTCTTGGAGAAATCGACGTCGCCGGCCATTGTGAGGCCGGCCGTTCCAGTTCGGATGAACCCCTCGCCGATCGACAGAACACCGTTTCCGAACCTTATGTCGAAGACGAGCCGGCTGATATCCGTCGTCGAAAGCCCCTCGGTCGGACCGTCGCGCGATGCGGTCGAGAGCTGGGCCAACGCCGGCTCTTCCACCACCTTCCAACGATTGCCATCGATCCGAGCACCCAGGACGCCCTGATCGTCAATGGAGCCGGTCAGCGTCGCTCGCCCGCCATAGACCCGCCGATAAACGCCCAGAAAACGCAGGAGACGGCCGACTTCGCCGGCTTCGACCCTGATATCGCGTCCATCAGCGGACGGACGCACCGTCGCCGACGCCGAACCGCCGCCCGAGGTCTGCACCGTCAGCGACAACTCGTTGATCCGTCCGCCGGCGATGGCGGCCGTCAAGTTGAGTCCGTCGAGCTGCTCGCCCCCCTCGCCGGTGACGTTGGCGATGGCCGCCGACAAGACCAGCGGCATGTCGCTTGGAACACCGGTTCCGGTTGTCCGCCGGAGAATGCTGCCGACAAGCGCGCGCGCGTCGAGCTGAGAACCGTTCACCGCGACCTTGAGACCGTTTTCACCAGTCGAAGCCTTCAGCGTCAGGCGGTCGGTGGCGGAAAAATTGAACTTGCTGAGATTGGCGCCGATGAAGTTGCCATCGCCGTCGAGGGCGATCTGCCCCTCCACCTGGGCAGAACCGGCCTTCAGGGCGAGGTTGGTGATGCTCGTACCGGAGGAGCTCGCCGCCAGGTCGAAGATCAGCGTACCGGGTTTGCCAACCGGTTTGCGGAAGCCGACCAGCGGCAGATTGATCTCCGCATTGGCAAGATTGACCGACACATGGCGCGACGTCCCATTGTCGGCCATCTCCACCAAGACTTTGCCCTTGAACATCTCGCCGAGATCGAGGCCGTACTTCTTGGCCGCGGCGGCATCGAGATCGAGCTTCACGACCGACTTCGTCTCCCCCTCGCCGGAGAGCGGCAGCGTCAGGAACACATCGGCCGGCGCGCCGTCGATCAGCGCCTTGCCGCTGAGATGCGCCGCTCCATCGCGCAGTTCTATGGCGAGATCCCCGCGTGTGACGGCGCGGCCGTTGATCGGCGTACCGGGAGAGAACCCGGCGAGATCGATCCGGCCGCCATAGACGATGTCGGTGTCGGCAATCTCCTCGGCGAGCGGCAGGCGGATGGAAAGATCGGCTTTCGCCGTTCCCGCGGCCTTGGCCGGATCGGGCGAGAAGTCGGCTTCCTCTGAGAACGGAAGACGATTCCAGAGGGAGACGGCAGCCGCAGCCGGGCCGGAGAGACGCAACGTCACCTCGCCGTCCGGGACCTTGGCATCCACCACCGGCACCGCGAACGTCGTCGCCCCCAGTTCGAGGCGACGCCCCTGCCCCAGATCGACCCAGCCGCTGTCCACCGTAATCTCGAAGCGATTTCCGGACAGCCTACCGTGCCCCACAGCGTCACGGATCATCGGAGCATCATCGAACGGCGTGAACACGGCTTCCGAGAAGTCGAAGGCAAGGGACGCTTCGGGCGCGACAACCCCGCCGCCCAACGGCACGTCGCCGCGCATGACGAGATCGACCGTCGCGTTGGTGATGAGACCCGAATGGATATGCGTACCGATCCAACTGCGTACGTCTGGAGCCACCGTGACAGGCCAGAGCGCCTTGAGAGCGGCTGCGGGAAGGCGTGGCGACACCCCAGAAAGCACCGCGAATGTAGCGCCGTCGCGATGCGACGCGCGGGCCGCGGCCGTAAAGCTGATGCCGGCCCCTTCGACGTGCATGTCGTCCATGACCAACAGGGACTCAGCCTGATCGTAGCTGCCCGCGATACGCCCGTCGCTGGTCCGGATGCCACTCAGCACATCCTGTCCCTCGAAGCGGAAGTCGAAGGTCCAGGGTTTGTCGCCACGCGGCGGCACGACCTGACCACGGGCGAGCAGATAGCCGTTCTCGAGCACCACCGGAGACGGATTGAGCGTTACCAGCCCCTGTTCCGGGTCCCAGTCGAAGTCGAGGCGGATCGGCGCGGCAAGGGCCTCCAACTCGCTGTCGCCGAAGCGAAGTGACGAACCGAGCACCACCTGCCAGGTGGCCGACGTGAACCCCTTGTCGGCATCGACCGTGACCGCTCCGGCCAAGCTGACCGCCCCCGAAAGGTTGAGATCGTTGCGCCCCGTCCCCGCGGCAAGATCGGCCAGATCGAATCCGCGCGTCTCGACCTTGACGATCAGGGGATCCTCGGCCGGAGGCAGATCGGACGTAAGCCTTAGAGATACGGCCCCGTTGGTTCCAAGGCCGATCGCCTGTGCTTCCACCAGATGACCGTCCTTGACGGTTCCGGTCACCGACACATCGGACACGACATCGCGTCGCGCCTTGCCAGGCCGCTCGACGCCAAAGCCGAAGGAGCGGATCTCGAAGAAGCGCAATCCGTTTTCGGTGATCGCTCGCCGAACCGCCAGAACCACCTTGTCCATCGGCGGCAGCTTCATCTCGGGACCGATGTCGCTGACCAGGACATGATCCAGCACTACGCCTTCGACGGGAACATCGTTGGCAACCGGCCTTGGCCATCGGACAGCGACCCGCATCTCGTTGACCGAAACCAAGATGTCGTTCGGTCGCTCGAGCCGGATGTCGCGGACGATCAGTTCCGGATTGAGATCGTCGCCGAGCTTGACACCAGCAAGTCCAACGTCGACGTGGACGTCGGGCGATGCGGCCATAAGGGTCGCCTCGATCCGGCTGGCAAGAAACGGCAGGAAAAGCGGACCCTGCGACAGGCGCCAAACGAGAAGAGCGCCCGCAATCCCGGCTGCAACGAGCAAAATCGCCGCGAACCGAAGGGCACGTACCCACCAGCGCGTTCGTCGCTTCGGTTTCTGATCGTCGCTGCCCGTCCCCGCTATGTCGGCGTCCTCCCTGACCAAGCCTCGCCGGCGCAACGCCGGAACGGCCGGTAACATCTTTGACAACGGCTGCAGGCTTGCCTCGCCCCCGGCAGCCGGATACCAATCGGAAACTACGTAGCGATCACGCGCCGCCGTTCCCCGGAAAGATCCGACATGGCCGATTCCTTCTTTTGCCGCCTCGAAAGCCGTAGCCTCGTTGAAGTCACCGGTCCAGAGGCCTCCGATTTTCTCGACCGGATGATCACGCAGAACACCGAAGCCGCCGACGGACGAACCGCCGCCTTCGGCGCGCTCCTGACCCCGCAGGGCAAGATCATCACGGATTTTCTGGTTGTCCGTCAGGATAATGGCGGATTTCTGCTCGACACCCCAGCAACGGGCGAAGCCGACCTCCGAAAGCGTCTGACGATGTTCAAGCTGCGCGCCGACGTGACGATTGGTGCTTCGCCGCTCGTCGTCTACGCCGGTTGCGGCACACCGCCGGACACCGGTCTCGTTGCCGTCGATCCGCGCCATCCGGACCTTGGTTGGCGCCTCTACGCAGCCGAGGGAGCCGTCGCCACCAACGCCGACGAGGCCACCTGGCAAGCGCATCGCGTGGCGCTCGGCGTACCGGAGGCCGGCGCCGACCTGCCGCTTCTCGACGCCTTCCCCCATGACCTCGCCATGGACAGTCTTCACGGCATCGATTTCGACAAGGGATGCTACGTTGGCCAGGAAGTGGTGAGCCGGATGCGTTTTCGCGGCACCGCTCGCCGCCGGCCGGTCGTGCTTTCGGCCGATGGAGACATGCCCCAGGCAGGCGCCGAAATCCTGATTGGAGGCCGAGTCGCCGGGCACCTCGGATCGGCAAGCGGGAAACATGGAATCGCCATCCTGAGGCTCGACCGGGTCCGGGACGCGCAAACGACGGACGAGACCATCACCGTGGACGGCCTGCCGGTTTCGGTTGCGCTTCCGGCCTGGGCCGACTACGGCTGGCCGGACACTCAAAAGCCCGACGCATCCAAACCGGACGACTGACATACATGGCCGACAAAGCCGGCTCTCCACCCCGTGCATGGCAGCGCATGCTGTCGGGACGGCGGCTCGATCTTCTCGATCCCTCCCCACTCGACGTCGAGATAACCGACATTGCCCACGGCCTCGCCCGCGTCGCCCGCTGGAACGGTCAGACATTTGGCGACCACGCGTTCTCCGTGGCCCAGCACTGTCTTGTCGTCGAGGACATCGCCGGCCTTCTGGAGCCGGAACTGACCGTTTGCCAACGCCTCGTCGTCTTGCTGCACGACGCCCCGGAGTATGTGATCGGCGACATGATATCGCCGTTCAAATCCGTGATGGGGGGCGACTACAAGACGGTCGAGAAGCGCCTCGCCGACGCCATCCACCGACGTTTCGGGGTTGAGAAACACGATACCGAACGCCTGAAGAAGCTTGCCAAGAAGGCCGACCTCATCTCGGCCTATTTCGAGGCGGTGGAACTCGCCGGCTTCACCGCCGACGAAGCGAAACGCATCTTCGGCGTGCCGCGTGGCATAGGGCGCCAAACTCCGGCCGGCCCCGTGCTCGGCCTCGTCCCGCTGCCGACCGTTTCGGCGGAAGAAGCCTTCCTCAACAGATTCCAACAGCTTGAAAGCCAGCGATGACCGCGACGACCATCCATGTCTGCTCTCTCACCAAGCTTGAAGAAACGGTGGCGCTTACCGGCGCCCGCCACGTCATCACCCTGATCAACGCCGGCACGCCCATGCGCCTGCCGACGACGATCAGCCACGAGAATCACCTGTTTCTCGCCATGCACGACATAGTGGAAACGGTTGATGGCATGACGCCGCCCGGAGAGATCCACGTCGCGCAGATGCTGGAATGGGTAAAGGATTGGGACCGGACCACACCCCTCGTCGTCCATTGCTTCGCAGGCATATCCAGGTCGACCGCCGCCGCCTATACGCTGGTCTCGGCACTCAATCCCTGGCGCGACGAAGCGGCCCTCGCCACCCTTTTACGGCAGCGCGCGCCGTCGGCGACGCCCAACCGGCGCATCGTGGAGATCGCCGATCGCCTGCTCGGCCGCGACGGTCGCATGGTGACCGCGATCGATGCCATCGGGCGGGGGGCGGACGCGTTCGAGGGCACTCCCTTTGCGCTTGAAATCGAAGCGGCGCGGTAGCCTCGCAGGCGAAACGAGTGAGCGTCTCAACGGACGCGCGCCCCTGTTTTCCGTGCTATAGGCAGGTCATGGATACTCGCGACACGCAACTGGAAAGCGGCAGCATGCCGACGTGGGTTTACAGCTTCGGCGAAGGCGTGGCGGACGGTGGCATCAGGCTACGCCACCTCCTCGGGACCAAGGGCGCCAATCTCGCGGAGATGGCCAGTCTGGGCCTGCCGGTCCCGCCCGGCTTCACCATCACCACCGAGGTTTGTCGGCACTACTACGCCAACGACCATCGCTATCCATCCGACCTCGAGCGGCAGGTGAATGCCGCGCTCGACCTTCTCAGCCGGCGCACGAAGCGCGCGTTTGGCCACCCCGAGCGCCCTCTTCTGGTGTCGGTCCGTTCGGGCGCGCTCGCCGCCATGCCGGGCATGATGGACACCGTCCTCAACCTCGGTCTCAACGACGTGACCGTCGAAGCGCTGGCGATCGAATCCGGCGACGCCCGCTTTGCGCTCGACAGCTACCGGCGTTTCATCCAGATGTTCGGCGAAGTCGTGATGGGGGTGGACGGGCAGGCTTTCGAGGAGATCCTCGACGACCTCAAGGAACGCGAAGGCTATTACAACGACACCGAGCTCACGGCCGACGAGTGGCGCAAGGTCATCGCCAGCTTCAAGGAAATAATCGCCGACGAAACTGGCAAGCCTTTCCCGCTCGACCCTCTGGAACAGCTCTGGGGCGCCATAGGCGCGGTATTCGGTTCCTGGAGCAACCGGCGCGCCGCCACCTTCCGCAAGCTTCACGGCATTTCCTCGAACTCCGGCACCGCCGTCAACGTCCAGGCCATGGTGTTCGGCAACATGGACGAGCGCTCGGCGACCGGCGTTGCCTTCACGCGCAACCCTTCGACAGGCGAGCGACAACTCTACGGCGAGTTCCTGCTCAATGCTCAAGGCGAAGAGGTCGTAACCGGCCTCAGGACGCCGCAGGACATCACCGAGGCCGCCCGGCTCGCCAGCCGCTCCGACCGCCCTTCGCTCGAAACGCTGATGCCGGATACCTACCGCGAGTTCATCGGGTATTGCCAGAAGCTCGAGCGGCACTTCAAGGATATCCAGGATCTCGAGTTCACCATCGAACGCGGCAAGCTCTGGATGCTGCAGACGCGATCCGGCCGCCGCACCGTCGAGGCGGCGCTCAAGATCGCCGTCGACATGGCCAACGAAGGCCTGATCACCCGCGAGGAGGCCATCGAGCGCATCGATCCGTCGTCGCTGGAGCAGCTCCTGCATCCGACCATCGAGGCGGACGCGCCGCGCGATATTCTCGCCACCGGCTTGCCGGCCTCCCCCGGCGCCGCCGTCGGCGAGATCGCCTTCAACTCAGAACAGGCCGAAAAAGCGCGTCAGCGCGGCATCAAGGTGATTCTGGTGCGCGCCGAGACCAGCCCCGACGATGTGCACGGCATGCACTCGGCGATCGGCGTCGTAACCGCTCGCGGCGGCATGACCTCGCACGCCGCCGTCATCGCCCGTGGCCTCGGCAAACCCTGCGTGGTCGGCGTCAGTGCCCTCAAGGCCGACCCTGTGGCCGGCATCGTGACCGTGGGAAAACGCGTACTTCGGGCCGGTGACGTCATCACCATCGACGGCTCCTCCGGACAGGTCATGGCTGGCCGCGTGCCGATGAAGGAACCCGAACTGTCCGGCCCCTTTGCCGAGATCATGGCCTGGTCGGACGCCATCCGTCGTCTCGAAGTGCGCGCCAACGCAGAAACGCCGCTCGAGGCGCGCATTGCCCGCCAGTTCGGCGCCGAAGGCATCGGCCTCTGCCGCACCGAGCACATGTTCTTCGAGCACTCGCGAATCTCCGCCGTGCGCGAGATGATTCTCGCCGAAACGCCCGAGAGTCGCCGGACGGCGCTTGAAAAGATCCTGCCGATGCAACGGCAGGACTTTGCCGAACTGTTCGAGATCATGGAAGGGCAGCCGGTCTGTATTCGCCTCCTCGACCCGCCGCTGCACGAGTTTCTGCCGCGCACGGAGCGGGAGGTGGCGGAGCTCGCCCAGACAGCTGGCGTATCGCCCGAGGTGCTGCGTCGGCGCATTGCCAATCTGGAAGAGTACAATCCGATGCTCGGCCATCGCGGCTGCCGCCTCGCCGTCTCCTTCCCGGAAATCGCCGAAGTGCAGGCTCGCGCCATCTTCGAGGCGGCCATTGCCGCGTCGGACAAGATCGGCCAACCGGTCGTGCCGGAAATCATGGTGCCGCTCGTCGCCGCCCGCAAGGAACTCGACTACGTCAAGGCAATCATCGCCCGCGTCGCCGTCGAGGTGTCCGAGGCAGCGGGTCGGCCGGTAAATTACCAGGTCGGTACGATGATCGAGCTGCCGCGCGCCGCGCTGATGGCCGAGGACATCGCCCAGTCGGCCGCTTTCTTCTCTTTCGGCACCAACGATCTCACCCAGACCACCTTCGGCATCAGCCGCGACGACGCTGCCTCCTTCCTGCCAACCTATCTGCAGAAGGGCGTGCTCGCTCGCGACCCCTTCGTCAGCCTCGATCGCGACGGTGTCGGCGAACTGATCCGCATCGCCATCGAGCGGGGCCGAAAGTCGCGCCCCGACCTGGGCCTCGGCATGTGTGGCGAGCACGGCGGCGATCCGGCCTCCATCGCCTTCTGCGAGGAAGCCGGCCTCGCCTACGTCTCCTGTTCGCCGTTTCGCATGCCGATTGCCCGCCTCGCGGCGGCGCGCGCCGTGGTCATCGGCCGGAAGGAACGTCCCAGAGACTGACGCGAGCCGCGATGAAGCGCGCCGTCGACGGTCCGGTGAACAGCACCATGAAGAAGCGCATGGTCTGCATGGCCATCACGAAGGACATGTCGACATTGCTCGACGCGGCGATGATGGCGACCGAGTCGGCGCCGCCCGGCGAGGTGGCGAGATAGGCCGTCAGAAAATCCACGCCGGTCACCGATGACAGGATGCCGGCGTAGACGGCGCAGATGGCAACGAGCGCGACGATGGCAAGAAGGATCGTCGGCAAAGCCCTTGCCGCATAGGCGATGATGTCCCTGTTGAACCGGCCACCGATCGCCCAGCCGCAAACCGCATAGGAAACCGCGAGCAACACCGGTGGCAACTCGACCGTGAGCAGGCCGGCGCCCTGCAAACCGATGGCGAACAGCATCGGCAGGATCATGGCGCCCGTCGTCAGCCTGAAGATGCGTGACAGGACGAGACCCGCGGCGATGACCGCCAGTGTGCCGGCGAAGTTCACCCAATCAATCGGCGGAAACCAGTCGGCCGCAGTACCGCCGGTAATCGTGGCATCGAGATAGAAGCGCGCGGCCAGCGACGCCATGGTGGCGACGATCAACACGCGGAGGTACTGCATCACCGCGACAAGCCGAGTGTCGCCGCCGTAGGCCTCTGCCATGATCACCATGGCGGTAGCCGCCCCCGGCGAGGCGCCCCAGACGGCGGTCGTTCCCGGCAGCACGCGAAAGCGGGCGAGCACATAGCCGATCGCATTGGCCGTCAACACCACCGACGCCACGCCGATCAGGACGATAGGCCATACCGAAAGGATCTCGCCGAGCACGTTTGGAGGCATCGCCCGCGCCATCATCGTGCCAACCACGCCCTGAGCCATCATGAAGGCCGGCCGAGGCACGGCAACGGCCCGTCCGTTGAAGCCCAGCAGGATCGCCGCGAGCATCGGCCCAAGCAGCAACGCCGCCGGAAGATGGGCCATCTCCAGGGCAACGCTGATCGCCACCGATGCCGACAGGAGAACGGCCCAGAGGATCGCATTGGCACGGAGACCGAGGCCCGGCTGCGGGAGGAACATCGACAACACCGATCTGCGACGGAAGGGATCGCGGCTGGCCGCTGCTCGAACATAAGGATGCCCGATCCGCCAGTCGCTACACCCTGGGCCTTACCATTGGCCAGAGGCGTTTTTGAATGACTGCCCTGCGCGCCTCCCTCGGCGCTGGCTCGGAAACGCATGCTCCACCCCAACCCGGCGAGTAAAACCAAATAAGTTCACTCAAGGCAGCAAGTTTATTCCGATCTATGTGAACGTAGATACTTTTGAAACAGGCAACAAAGCGCGCCCAGAAGTTACCTTTCCTAAATGGGTTGGCGACTAGCGTTCCGTCATTCAATAGCCAAGAGTCGAATTGACATGACCCTCATCAATACTCGGGCCAAGCTCCTGCATCGCATCGTCTTCATTGCATCGCTCATCGTGGTCACCAGCTTTGCCCTGTTCTCCACGACCATCTACGTGCTGGAGCGCCAGGATCTGAGAGACAATGTCGCGCGCACTCTGGAAACGACCGGCGCCAGCGTCGCTTCCGGTACCGGCAACTGGTTTCAGGGTCGTCTTCTGATCGCAACCCAAGCCGCCGACGCCATCGGCGCCTCCAGGGACATGCTCGGTGTGGTTCTCTCGGGCAAGACGCTGAGTTCGGAGTTCCTGTCGGTCTATCTCGGCGAGGAGAACGGCGCTTTCACCATCTCGCCCAAGGCCGAAATGCCCGAGGGTTACGACCCGCGCAAGCGCCCCTGGTACATCGACACCGCCAAGGCGATGTCGACCCAGCTGACCGAGCCCTATGTTGATCTGGCGACCAACAAGGTGGTCATCTCGGCCTGTGTTCCCGTCAGTGCCGACGGCAAGATGATCGGCGTGTTCGGCGGCGACTTTGCGCTCGACGCTCTGATCGACCGGATCAAGGCATCCAATTTCGGCGGCATCGGCCAGGCATTCCTGGTCTCCTCGGACGGCAAGATTCTCGTTCACCCCGAGGCGAGCCTTGTGGGCAAGCCGCTGTCGGACGCCTTCGCCGGTCTGTCGACGCCGACCGCCAGCGGCATTGTGGAGACGACGTTTGCCGGCCGCGACCATGTCGCCAGCTTCGTCGCCATCGAGGGCCTGCCGGTCAAGTGGTACGTCGGCGTCGCCGTCGACAGCGACATGGCCTACGCCAGCCTCAACCGACTGGGGTTCACCGCGCTGTTGGCAACCATCGCCGCAACGGTCATTCTGCTGCTCGCGCTCGGGCTGGTCCTGAAGCGCATCGTCGCCGAACCGGTCACGGCGATGACCGCCGCCATGCGCTCGCTGGCCGCGGGAAATCTCCAGACCGATATCCCCTGCCTCGACCGTCACGACGAGATCGGCCATATGGCCGCCGCCGTCGCCGTCTTCCGCGCCAATGCCGAGGAAAGGGATCGCCTGGAAGCAAGCCAGCGGGCCATCGTCGAGGAGCGTGAACGCCGGGCCGAGCGCGCAGAGGCGCTGATCGAACGCTTCCGCTCCGAGGTCTCGGGAACCATCGGCATGGTCGTCGACGCTGCCCAGCGGCTCGAAGGATCGGCTGAGGAACTGATGGCTACCGCCGAAGGCAGCGAACGCAGCAGCGGCGTGGCGGCGGCCGCCGCCGAGCAGGCCTCGGGCAACGTCCGTTCCGTTGCCGCCACGTGCGAGGAACTTGAGGCGTCGACCAACGAGATCGCCCGCCAGGTCGGGATGTCTCAGGCCGTCGCCGGCAAGGCCCGCGCCTCGGCCCACGAGACGCGCGAGACGGTCAGCCAATTGCTCGCCGCCACCGACCAGATCAACCAGGTGATCGGCCTGATCACCGCCATCGCCGAGCAGACCAACCTGCTCGCCCTCAACGCCACGATCGAAGCGGCAAGGGCGGGCGAAGCCGGCAAGGGCTTTGCCGTTGTCGCCGCCGAGGTGAAGTCGCTCGCCAACCAGACGGCCAAGGCCACCGAAGACATTTCGCGCAAGATCGATGAGATCAAGCTCGTGTCTGACAACACCGTCAACGCCATAGCCGAGATTGGTTCCATTATCGAGGAGGTGAACAGCGTTTCGGCCAGCATCACCACCGCCGTCACCCAGCAGACCGGCGCCACCGGCGAGATCACCCGCAACATGCAGGAAGCCGCGCGCGGCAACAGCGATTTGTCACGCACCATCGTTGAGCTCAGCGATGGCGCCGCCACCACGCGTTCCGAAGCGAGGACGGTGCTCGACGCCGTCACCTCGCTGAAGGCATCCTCGGTCGACCTCGGGCACAAGGTGGAAAGCTTCCTCGCCGAAATCGACGCCGCCTGAGCTTTCGCGCCCAACCGATACCCGTGGCCCGACCGCTCCAAGCGGCCGGGCTTCCGCACACTTGGGACCACCGCCGTCGTCTATGACGGGGATTCTCCTGTTCACTCGGATTCCCCGCCCTTGCCGGAGGCACAAAACGCCTCTATCAGGGGGGCTTATGACAACGAAAGCCGCCAATCCCTACGGATTCAGCCGCCCGCACCTCCTCGGGATCGAGGGTCTTTCCCCGCCGGAGATCGTCGACCTTCTCGATCGCGCCGAAGCCAACATCGAGCTAGGCCGGCAACCTTCCAAGAAGAGCGACAGCCTTCTTGGTCGCACGCAGATCAACCTTTTCTTCGAAAACTCGACGCGCACGCAGTCGTCCTTCGAGCTGGCCGGCAAGAGGCTAGGCGCCGACGTGATGAACATGGCCGTCGGCCAGTCGTCGGTGAAGAAGGGCGAGACGCTGATCGACACGGCGATGACGCTCAACGCCATGAACCCCGACGTCATCGTCGTGCGACACAACGCGTCGGGAGCGGTGGCCCTGCTCGCCCAGAAGGTCGACTGTTCCGTGGTCAACGCCGGTGACGGAAGCCACGAGCATCCGACACAGGCCCTCCTCGATGCCTTGACCATCCGGCGCCACAAGCAGCACATCGACGGCTTGGTCGTCGCCATCTGCGGGGATGTCGCCCATAGCCGAGTCGCCCGCTCCAACGTGCTGCTGCTGACGGCCCTCGGCGCCCGCGTCCGGCTCGTCGGGCCGTCCACCCTGGTGCCCGGCGCCTTCCGTGAAATTGGCCTCGAAACCTTCACCTCGATGCGCGAGGGGCTTCGGGATGCCGACATCGTCATGATGCTGCGCCTCCAGCGCGAGCGCATGCAAGGCTCCTTCGTGCCATCGGTCCGCGAATATTTCCACTACTGGGGTCTCGACGAGGAGAAGCTGTCCTATGCCAAGCCCGATGCCCTCGTCATGCATCCCGGCCCGATGAACAGGGGCGTCGAGATCGACCCGGCTGTCGCCGATGGGCCGCAAAGCCTCATTCGGGAGCAGGTGGAAATGGGTGTCGCCATCCGCATGGCCGTGCTCGATGCGGTCGTGAACGCCCGAGGCAACGGTGGTGAGGCCTACCCATGAGCCGGATGGCACAGACCCGCCCGCTGATGCTCAGCAACGCCCGCGTCGTCGACCCCTCGCAAGGCATCGATGGTCCCGGCGCCGTGCTGATGGTCGACGGTCGCATCGCCGCCGCCGGTCCGTCGGCCGGCAACAACGGCGCCCCGGAGGACACCGAGATCGTCGACTGTCGCGGCCTCGTCGTCGCTCCCGGCCTCGTCGATCTTCGCGCCCATGTCGGCGAGCCCGGGCACGAACACCGCGAGACGTTCGCCTCCGCCGGCCGGGCGGCGGCTGCCGGCGGAATCACCACGCTCATCGCCATGCCGGACACCGATCCCTGCATTGATGATCCGGCCCTGGTGGACTTTGTGGCGACGCGCGCCCGACGGACGTCGGCCGTACGCGTGCGTGTCATGGCGGCTCTGACCAAAGGACAGGCTGGCGCCGAACTCACGGAGTTCGGCCTTTTGGGCGAAGCCGGAGCCGTGGGCTTCACGTCCGGTCGCGGCGCCATCGCCAACGCCCAGGTCCTGCGACGGGCGCTGACCTATGCCAAGGACTTCGGCGCCCTGGTCTGCAACCGACCCGAAGACGCGACGCTGAAAGGCGCCGCAGTCATGAACCTCTCGGAGACGGCGGTCAGGCTCGGCCTGCAGGGAATTCCCGCCGAAGCCGAAACCACCATGCTCGCCCGCGACCTTCGCCTCGCCCGGCTTGCCGGGGGACGCTACCACGCGTCTCTGCTGTCGGCCGCCGAGTCGCCCGAACTGATGGCCTGGGCAAAGGACCGCGGAATAGCCGCCACGGCATCCGTCTCGGCTGCGCATCTGACGCTCAACGAGATGGATATCGGCGCCTATCGCACGTTCTTCAAGCTGTCGCCGCCGCTGCGCGCCGAAGCCGACCGCCTTGCCCTCGTCGAAGCCGTCAAGACCGGGGCCATCGACGTCATCGTCTCCAACCACGATCCGCAGGATGTCGAAACCAAACGCCTGCCCTTCGCGGAAGCCGCCGACGGCGCCATCGGTCTCGAAACCTTCCTGTCGGCCGGTCTCAGGCTGGTGCATGGAGGATCGCTGACGCTTCTGCGGCTGATCGATGCCATGTCGACGCGCCCGGCCGAAATCGCCGGCCTCGACGCCGGAACGCTCAGGAAGGGCGCGCCTGCCGATGTCGTCGTGTTCGACACGGAAGAACCGTGGGTGCTCAACGCCAAGGACATCCTCTCCAAGGCGAAAAACACGCCCTACGACGGCGCCCGCTTCACCGGTCGCGTCCGCCGCACCTATGTCGGCGGTTCGCTGGTGTTCGAGCGCTGACGTCCAAACAGAGTGACGCACACCCGGTAACCGTTACCATCATTCAAGATCGCCGAGGGCATCATGTTCGAGTCAGCCTCTCCCTGGGTCGCTTACCTCGTCGCCGCGCTTGTCGGCTACGGCCTTGGCTCCATTCCCTTCGGTCTGCTGTTGACGCGGGCCGCCGGCCTTGGCGACGTGCGGGCCATCGGTTCCGGCAACATCGGCGCCACCAATGTCCTGAGAACAGGGAACAAGAAGCTGGCCGCCGCCACGCTGCTTTTCGACCTCCTCAAGGGAACGGCGGCGGTCCTGATCGTGCGCGCGCTGATGCCAACCGTGCCGGAGGCAGCCACGCTCGCCGGCGTCACCGCGTTCCTCGGCCACCTCTTCCCCGTCTGGCTCGGCTTCAAGGGCGGCAAGGGCGTCGCCACCTACATCGGTGTGCTGCTTGGCCTGTTCTGGCCGGCAGTTCTCATATTCGCAGGCGTTTGGATCGCCGTCGCCTATTTCAGCCGCTACTCCTCACTTGCCGCCCTTGTCGCCACCGTGGTGGTGCCGCTTTCCCTCTGGGGCCTCGGGTACAACGTGCTGGCCGCCGTGCTCGCCCTTCTCACCGTCATCGTCTGGATCAAGCACCACGCCAACATCCGCCGCCTTCTCTCGGGCACCGAGGGCAAGATCGGACACAAGGGATGACCGGGCCGGGACGCGGGGGCGAGCTTTCCGACAACCAGCGCATCTGTTGGCTGCGGCTCATCCGCTCGGAGAACGTCGGTCCAGCCACTTTCCGCAGCCTGATAAACCACTATGGCTCGGCCGAAGCGGCGCTCGATGCGCTGCCGGCGCTTGCCCGACGAGGCGGGTCGGCCAGGCTTTCGATTCCGTCGGTTGCACAGGCCGAGGCCGAGATCGAGCGAACGCTCGCCCATGGCGCCCGGCTCGTGGCCATTTCCGAGCACCTCTACCCGGCCTATCTGCGCCAGATAGCCGCGCCGCCGCCGCTCGTCACCATTCGCGGCGGCTCACGCGAGCTGTTCGCCCGGCCGACCGCGGCGATTGTCGGCTCGCGCAACGCCTCCCTAATCGGCCACAAGATGGCCGAGCGCATCGGCCGAGGTCTTGGAGAAGCCGGCTTCGTGGTGGTCTCAGGTCTCGCCCGCGGAATCGATGGCGCCGCCCACAGGGCATCTCTCGACACCGGCACCGTGGCGGTGATCGCCGGCGGCATCGATCACGTCTACCCCGAGGAGCACGGTCCTCTGATGGAGGAGATCGTCGGCCGGGGCGGCGCCATCCTGACCGAAATGCCATTTGGCTGGAATCCGCGCGCGAAGGATTTCCCGCGTCGCAATCGCATCGTCTCGGGCATGAGTCTGGGCGTCGTCGTGGTCGAGGCCGCCGCTCGCTCCGGCACGCTGCACACAGCCCGTTATGCGCTCGATCAGGGCCGCGAGGTGTTCGCCGTGCCCGGTTCGCCGATGGATCCGCGCGCCGAGGGCACCAATCGCCTGATCCGCGACGGAGCCACGCTGACCCGTTCCGCCGAGGATGTCGTTGCCGTACTTCGGCCAATGCTGGAAAGCGATGCCCCCTTGTTCCGGGAGCTCCGGGAAAGCGATCAGGAGGACGCGCACCCCGACAGCATTGACCAGGAAAGCCGCGCGTCCGTGATCGGCGCACTCGGCCCGGCGCCCGTCGCGATCGACGACATCATCCAGCACACGCGGCTCACACCTTCCGCCGTATCCGTGATCCTGCTCGAACTCGACCTTGCCGGACGCATCGAGCGGCATGGCAGCCAACTGGTCTCTCTGGTCCGCTGAGCGACCGCTGCCGAACAGCGGCAGGCACAACACACCCATAAATTGCCACTTCGGCAGAAAATCCATTTCCGGAAGAGCCGCGATCGGCGCTTTCTCAAGCGGAGGAATGCCTTCCGAATGCTCCTTGACGTCAAGCGCCGTCACGCGGGCGAACCGCATGTCACCGACGGCATATCTGGCTCGACCCTTGCTTAATCCGGAGGTCGCACTTAAAGAGGGCGGAGCTTTTTTCCAGAAATTGTCCGGCGCACCTTAATGAACCTCGTGATCGTGGAGTCGCCTGCCAAGGCGAAAACCATCAACAAATACCTCGGCCGCGACTACACGGTGTTGGCTTCCTACGGCCACATCCGCGACCTTCCGGCCAAGGACGGTTCCGTCCTCCCCGACGACGATTTTTCCATGAGCTGGGAAGTCGACGGCAAATCAGGCAAGCGCGTGGCGGACATCGCTGCCGCCCTGAAGACCGCCGACAAGCTCATTCTCGCCACCGACCCGGATCGCGAGGGCGAGGCGATTTCCTGGCATGTGCTCGAGGTGCTCGGCGCCCGGCGTGGTGCGCTCAAGGGCAAGACCATTCAGCGTGTCGTTTTCAACGCGATCACCAAGCAGGCCGTGCTCGACGCCATGGCCAAGCCGCGCGACGTCGACCAGCCGCTGGTGGAGGCCTACCTCGCCCGCCGCGCGCTCGACTATCTTGTCGGCTTCACGCTGTCGCCGGTCCTCTGGCGCAAGCTGCCGGGCGCCCGCTCGGCCGGTCGAGTGCAATCGGTGGCCTTGCGCCTCATCTGCGACCGCGAGAACGAAATCGAAGTCTTCAAGCCCCAGGAATACTGGTCGGTCCTCGCCCGCCTGGCCAATCCGGCCGGCGACGAGTTCGACGCGCGCCTGTCCGAGTGGAAGGGCAAGAAGATCGGCCGTCTCGACGTGACCGATGGGGTCACGGCAAACGAGATCCGCGCCTTCCTGAACAGCGCCACCTTCTCGGTAACCCACGCCGAGCAGAAGCCGCAGAAGCGCCATCCCTTCGCGCCCTTCACCACCTCGACGCTACAGCAGGAGGCCTCGCGCAAGCTCGGTTTTTCGGCGCAGCGCACCATGCAGGTGGCCCAGCGCCTTTACGAGGGCGCCGATATCGGCGGCGAAACGGTCGGCCTCATCACCTACATGCGTACCGACGGCGTCCAGATCGCCCCGGAGGCAGTCAATGCCGCCCGCCAGGTGATCGTCAAGGAATACGGCGAGCGCTATCTGCCGGAAAAGCCTCGCTTCTATTCCACCAAGGCCAAAAACGCCCAGGAGGCGCACGAGGCCATCCGACCGACCGACCTTGCACGTTTGCCCAACACGGTAGCCAGCCACCTCGAGGCTGACGAAGCGCGCCTCTACGAGCTGGTCTGGAAGCGCACCATCGCCAGCCAGATGCAGAGCGCCGACTTCGAGCGAACCACCGTCGACATCACCGCCGGGAGCGGTTCGACCTCGGCCGGCCTTCGAGCGACTGGCTCGGTTCTGAAGTTCGATGGCTTCCTCGCCCTCTACCAGGAAAGCCGCGATGACGAGGAGGACGAGGACGGTTCCCGCCTTCCGCCGCTCTCCGTCGGCGACGCTCTGGCGCGCAAATCCGTTTCGGCCAGCCAGCACTTCACCGAGCCGCCGCCGCGCTACACCGAGGCGACGCTGGTCAAGAAAATGGAAGAGCTCGGCATCGGCCGCCCATCCACCTATGCCGCGACGCTCGCCACGCTGCGTGACCGCGACTATGTGACGATCGACAAGAAGCGGCTCGTCCCCTCCGACAAGGGCCGGATCGTCACCGCCTTCCTCGAAAGCTTCTTCACGCGCTACGTCGAGTACGACTTCACCGCCAGTCTCGAGGAAGACCTCGATCGCATTTCGGCCGGCGAAGCCGAATGGCGCGAAGTGCTGCGCCGCTTCTGGACCGACTTCAACACCCGCGTCGGCGAGGTGAAGGAACTCCGCGTCGCCGAAGTCATCGATGCCCTCAACGAGGACCTCGCCGCGCATATCTTCCCCGATCGCGGCGACGGCTCCGATCCGCGCTCCTGCCCGACCTGCGGCAACGGCCGCCTGTCGCTGAAGCTTGGTCGCTTCGGCTCGTTCATCGGCTGCTCCAACTATCCGGAATGCCGCTACACCCGCCAGCTCGGCGGCGATGGCGAGGCGGATGCCGCCCTTGGCGAGGGGGGCGTCAAGCTGCTCGGCACCGACCCGGAATCCGGGCTCGACGTCACGCTGCGCTCCGGCCGTTTCGGCCCCTACGTCCAGCTCGGCGAGGAGGGCAAGCCGAAACGCGCCTCCCTCCCCAAGGACTGGACGGTCGAAAGCATCGACCTGGAACGCGCCTGCCGGCTGCTCTCTCTGCCGCGCAACGTCGGCGACCATCCGGAAACCGGCAAGCCGATCGAGGCCAACATCGGTCGCTACGGTCCCTACGTCAGCCATGACGGCACCTACGCCAACCTCTCCTCCGTCGACGAGGTGTTCGACGTCGGCCTCAACCGTGCCGTCGCGGTTCTCGCCGAGAAGAAGGAACGGGGCGGGAGGACGCGCGCCACGCCAGCCGCTCTCAAGAGCCTCGGGGAGCATCCGGCATCCGGCGGCGAGATCACTGTACGCGACGGGCGCTACGGACCGTATGTCGCCTGGGGCAAGATCAACGCCACCCTGCCGCGCGGCAAGGATCCTCAGTCGGTGTCGCTGGAGGAGGCCGTGGCCTTGATCGCCGACAAGGCCGGCAAGGCGCCGAAAACCAAATCCTCCAAGGCGCCGAAGGCCGCAAAAGCGGCCGCCGGAAGCGAGGCCGACGGCAAGAAGAAAGCCCCCGCGAAAGCCAAGGCGGCGGGCAGAGCCGCCAAGAAGGCGGCGACCAAGCCCAAGGCCTCAAAGGCAAAGCCCACCTGAGCGAGAGCTCGGGGGGGCTCCTCGGCAGGATCGTTCCCGCCGCCGATCATTTACACTTTTATCGTTTTGGTTGGCCAAAACCTTACATTCTCCCTATACTGTTGAACGATGACGTCCTTCGCCTCGTTCAACGGTGTAGAAGAGCGATAATGTACGGTGAGATCCTGCGGACGCTCCTCAACAGGCCCGTCCAATCCGAGCGCGACGTCAGACTCCTTGCCCTCCGCTTCGCCGCGATCTGCTTCGTCATTGCCATAGCCGTCGATTCCGCCCTGCAGTTGCTCGCCTTTCACGGCTGGCTTGGCCTGCTGCGCGGTTGGGCGATCACGATCGTCGTCGTCGCTCTGGTCGCCTATCCGATCGGAAGGTACATCGGAGCGACACGCCTTGAGCACTATCGCACCAAGCTGAAGCTGAACGAGAAGAGCCTCGCCGACAGTCTCACGGGCCTCAGGAACCGCACCTCCTTGCCCATCGACTACGACGCCGCATCGGAAGGGAACCGGCTCCTCATTCTCGTATCGCTCGACCGCTTCAAGACTGTGAACGAGCGATACGGTCACGTGGTCGGCGATCGAGTCCTGATCCGGGCCGCTCGCATGATCGCCGAGGAGCTTGGCAATCTCGGCAGCATCTATCGCACCGACGGCACGGAGTTCGCCGTGCTTGCGACCGGCTATACCGTCGCCGAAGCCAAGACCCAGGTTCTGGCGCTTCTCGCGCGAGTCGAGGGCGGCAACTTCGGCACTTTGGAAAAGCCGGTCAGCCTGACGGCATCGGCCGGAATCACCGAGGTCACGGACGCGATCACGTTTACGCAGGCCTTTGCGGCCGCCGACAGCGCCCTCGAGTTTGCCAAGGCCACCGGCCGGAGCCGCGTCTGTCTCGCCTCGGAGCCGACCGCGCCCGGTATCGTCGAGGGCGATGAGATCGTCTGGAGCTCGGACGGGCCGGCCCCGCAAAAGCGTGGCCGCACCCGCCGCTCCTGACAACGCGCTTCCAAGCTCACGAGTCCGCTGCCCGTTTGCGAGGCTGGCCTTGCATCTCCATCTGTGGTCTATGTCGCCACGTTCTCAAGCCACAGGGAAGATCCGCTTGGCTCGCAAGCCCCGCCCAACCGACGAACCAGTCACACCGACCCGTGAGGCAATCCTCCGTTTCGTTTCGGAGCATCCCGGCAAGGGAACGAAGCGCGATATAGCTCGCGCCTTCGAGGTGCATGGAGAGGGGCGCGTCGTCCTGAAGCGCATACTGAAGGAACTCGAGGGCGAAGGCCTGATCGAGCGTCGGCATCGTCGCTTCGCGGAGCCTGGCTCTCTCCCCGCGGTGTTGGCCTGCGATATCGTCAGTCGCGATCGCGACGGCGATCTCTACGCCGAACCGGCAGAATGGGACCCCGACCGAGGTCCAAGGCCTCGTTTCATTGTCGTCGCCATGCGCCGCAGACGCGGCGAACATGGCCCGGCGGCCGGCCTCGGCGACCGCATACTGGCCCGCGTCGTCGAGCTGCCGGACGGCTATGAAGGCTTGGCCAAGGCCGGTCTTCGCGTCGTGAAGGTACTGGAGAAAAAGCCGGAAGGCGTGCTTGGGATTGTGCGCGTCACGGACGGTGGCGCCCGCCTGCTGCCGATTTCCAAGAAGCAGCACGAGGAGCTGGTCATCGACGCCGCCGACCTTGGTACGGCGGAGGATGGCGACCTCGTCTCCGTCGACGTCATCCGCTCCGGTCGCTTCGGCCTCAGTCGCGCCCGGGTACGAGAGACCGTTGGCAATCTCCGCTCGGAAAAAGCGGTGTCGATGATTGCCATCCACGCCAACGACATTCCCTACGTTTTCCCCGATGCCGTGATCCGCGAGGCCGATGCGGCGAAACCCGCGACCATGTCGAACCGCGAGGACTGGCGCGCCCTGCCCCTCGTCACCATCGACCCGCCGGACGCCAAGGACCATGACGACGCCGTCCATGCCGTTGCCGACGAGGACCCGGCAAATGCCGGCGGATACGTCGTCACCGTCGCCATCGCCGACGTCGCCGCCTACGTCCGGCCGGGATCCGAACTCGACCGTGAGGCGCTGAAGCGCGGCAACTCGGTCTATTTTCCCGACCGCGTCATCCCGATGCTGCCGGAGCGCATCTCCAATGACCTGTGTTCGCTGAAGGAGGGCGTCGACCGGCCCGCTCTCGCCGTACGCATGGTGTTCGATGCCGAGGGCCGCAAGAAGAGCCACAGCTTTCATCGCATCATGATGCGCTCGGCGGCCAAGCTCTCCTATCTCGAAGCGCAGGCTGCCATCGACGGATCGCCGAACGATCGCACAGGGCCGATCCTGGACAGCGCGCTGAGGCCGCTCTGGGCGGCCTACGACCTTCTAGCCGCGGCCCGCGACGCCCGCGGACCGCTGGAACTCGACATTCCCGAGCGCAAGGTGCTGCTGAAGCCCGACGGCACCGTCGATCGCATCGTCACACCGGAGCGCCTGACCGCCCACCGGCTGATCGAGGAGTTCATGATCCAGGCCAACGTGGCCGCCGCCGAAACGTTGGAAAAGCGTCGGACGCCGCTGCTCTATCGCGTGCACGACCAACCTTCGCTCGCCAAGTTGGAGTCGCTGCGCGAGTTCCTGGCGACGCTCGACATGAAGCTGGCCAAGCAGGGCCACATCGAGCCGGATCTGTTCAACCGCATCCTGGAAAGGGTGGACGGTACGCCGCAGGCCTACCTCGTCCACGAAGTGGTGTTGCGCTCGCAGAGCCAGGCCGAGTACTCACCGGTCAATATCGGCCACTTCGGCCTCAATCTCCGGAAATACGCCCATTTCACCTCGCCGATCCGCCGCTACGCCGATCTTGTGGTTCATCGCGGGTTGGTTACCGCGCTTGGCGTTGGTGACGACGGACTACCGGACGGCGCCGAAGATGCGTTGCCGCGCGTGGCCGAGGATATCTCGGCCGCCGAACGGCGCGCCATGCAGGCCGAACGGGAAACCATCGACCGGCTGATCGCCGGCTGGCTTGCCGATCGCGTCGGCGCAGTTTTCAGGGGCCGCATTGCCGGCGTCACCAAGGCGGGGCTGTTCATCCGCCTCGACGAGACGGGGGCCGACGGCTTCATTCCCATCTCGACGCTGGGCGACGACTACTTCGCCTTCGACGAAGCCCGGCATTCTCTGATCGGATCGCGGACCGGCGAAACCTATCGGCTCGGAGATACGGTCGAAGTGCGCCTCATCGAGGCGGCGCCGTTTGCCGGCGCCCTGCGCTTCGAAATGATCTCGGAGGGCAGCGCCGGGCGGCCGCTCGGGCGCGCCGCCGCCATGCGCGCGGCCAAGGCGCGAAAGGACCGCGAGCGCAAGGAGCGGACGAGCAAGGTGAGGCGCGGACGATAGGACCGCCCGCGCCGGCACCTGTGGCGCCTCAGACGCCAAGCCTCGGCCCTTCGATGGCGGGACAACGGTCCATCACGACCTTGACGCCCTTCGCCTCGGCTCGTTCGAAACCCGCCTGATTGATGACGCCGAGCTGCAACCAGATGGTCTTCGGCGGCACCGCCAGGGCGAGGGCTTCGTCAATGGTATCGCCGGCCGCTTCCGCGTTGCGGAACACATCCACCATGTCGATTTCGGCCGGCACGTCGGCGAGGCTGGCGTAAACCGTCCTCCCCTGCAATTCCTGACCGGCGAGGCCCGGATTGATCGGATACACCTCGTAACCGCGCCCGATCAGGAACCCCATGACGCCATAGACGGGGCGAGACGGGTTCTGGCTGGCGCCGACCACGGCGATTGTCCGCGTCTCCTCGAGGATGCGGGTGATGTCGTCGTCGGTCTTTCCATCCATGGCCATCGGTGACACTCCTTCTTGCGCGTTCAAAGCGTCACTATGCCATGATCGTCGACCTTCACGAAGGGATTGTGGGCAACCTCCCAAAGATGACCGTCGGGGTCGGCAAAATATCCCGAGTAGCCGCCCCAGAAGACCTTCTGCGGCTTCTTCTTGAGCGTCGCACCCGAAGCGAGCGCTCGCGCCATCGCGGCGTCCACCGCCTCTTCAGACGGATAGTTGTGGGCGAGCGTCATGCCGTCGAAGCCCTGGCCGTCATTCTCCACTTCGGCGTCCTCGGCGAGCAGCGCCCTCGGGTAAAGCGAAAGAACGAGCCCTCCGAGCTGGAAGAAGACGATCTGTTCGCCAGAGCCTGGACCGGCCGTGAAACCAAGCGCTTCATAAAAGGCGCGCGCCCGGCCAAGGTCGGAAACGCCGAGGGCAATGATCGATACGGTTGAGAAATGCGTCTCTCCGGTCATGGTTTTCTCCTTGTCCATCTTCCCGAGATTAGGCCCGCTCGCCCCAATCCCCGTCAGCAGTCTTTGGCGGATTGGGCGGCAAAGTGAATGGCAAAGGCGGGAAAACCAGCCGTTCACGCTTGACTCGACGCAGCCGACGTGGTGTCAGGCCGTCAAGCGAGCTGCCGGCGACAACCGGACGGACGCAAGAACGAGGTGGGAAGCCATGTTCGACTTGACTGGAATGACGGCACTGGTCACCGGAGCCTCCGGCGGCATCGGCGGTGCGATTGCAACTGCGCTCCACGCACAGGGTGCGAAAGTGGCGCTCTCCGGCACGCGAGTCGCCCCCCTTGAGGAACTGGCCGGCCAACTGGGCGAGCGCGCGCATGTCGTTCCCGGCAACCTGTCCGACCGGGCGGATGTCGACCGCCTGTTCGCCGACGCCGAAGCTGCCCTCGGTCAGGTTGACATTCTGATCAACAACGCAGGCATCACCCGCGACGGATTGTTCATGCGCATGAAGGACGAAGACTGGGACCAGGTTATCGAGGTCAACCTGACCTCCGGCTTCCGTCTCGCTCGCGCGGCGATCAAGGGCATGATGAAGCGCCGTTTCGGCCGGGTCATTGGCATCACGTCCATCGTCGGCGTCACCGGCAATCCCGGTCAGGGCAACTATGCGGCCGCCAAGGCCGGCATGATCGGCATGACCAAGGCGCTGGCCGCCGAGGTGGCGACGCGCGGCATCACCGCCAACTGCGTCGCGCCTGGCTTCATCGAGACGGCGATGACAGACGCCCTCAATGACAAGCAGAAGGAAGGCACGCTGGCCAACGTGCCGATGGGCCGGCTCGGCACCTCCGATGAGATCGCCGCCGCCTGCGTCTATCTGGCAAGCCGCGAGGCCGCCTACGTCACCGGCCAGACGCTGCACGTCAACGGCGGCATGGCGATGATCTGATGGTCGGTCGGGCGAAATGTCCGGCAATGCCTTGATTTTTTAAGGTTTCGCGGGTGGTTGGAAAACCGTTCGCGATCATCGGCGGTTCCGCCGGGCATATTCGGCTCGAGTTGAAGTGAACCGAGCCACGGGAATAGGCCCAAACGATTGACTCCGGAGTGTTTCCTTCCCGATCGGACGACTTTGTTCGAGCGGGAAATGCTCTGGGGGCCGCTAGTCAGCAGGGGCGAAGTGTGTTACCAAGCCCGCGATCTGATCGGGAACCGTCCGAGGACCCGCCCGAAGGTCGTGAGCACGAGCATTGGCTGAGATCGCCACGATTTCCGAAGGGGTTCGGACACGTTCTACCCTCGGGGGCGGGCGATCGGACCAACCGGGGGAGTGCCGTCAGGCACTGGCATGCTCGACACCTTCGGTAGCCGGTCACCGTCGCCATGGCCTCGCGAACGCGCGGCAGGCGGCGAGCGGCCGACGTCCCGTTCGGCAATGGATTTGGACTAACAAGGATCCGTGAACATGAGCGAAGTCGCTGAAAAGGTGAAGAACATCGTCATTGACCATCTCGGCGTGGACGCCGACAAGGTGGTTCTTGAGGCCTCCTTCATCGAAGACCTGGGTGCTGACTCCCTCGACACCGTCGAGCTGGTCATGGCCTTCGAGGAAGCCTTTGGCGTCGAGATTCCCGACGATGCCGCCGAGACGATCCTGACGGTCGGCGACGCCGTCAAGTTCCTCGAGAAGGCGACGGCCTGATTTCCGGACGCGTTCGGCTGGGAAGCAGTTCCTCCCCGAGGAACTGCTTTCTTTGCTTGACAACGCGTTTGCGGGACCGGTGCCGGCTGCGAGGCCGGCAGTCTTCTCGGTCGGCCCCGGCCAGCTGAACGGTCCTTTTGCTCCGTCAACTGCGTCCCGCTCGCGCGTGTCCTCCTCATGGCGACGGACCCGGCGGAGACGACCAACAGGGAGGCTCTCGTCCAAATGAGACGAGTCGTCATCACCGGTCTCGGCATGGTCACGCCGCTCGGCTGCGGTGTCGAGCACAACTGGTCCGCCATCAAGGCGGGCAAAAGCGGCATTCGCCACATCGATACCTTCCCCGTCGATGATATCGCCTGCCAGATCGCCGGCCTCATTCCGCGCGGCGACGGCACCAACGGTACGTTCAATCCCGACCTCGCCATGGATCCGAAGGACCAGCGCAAGGTCGACGATTTCATCATCTTCGCGCTGGAAGCGGCCCGTCAGGCGGTCGAGGACAGTGGCTGGAAGCCGACCGAGTATGACGATCAGGCGCGTTCCGGCGTGCTGGTCGGCTCGGGCATCGGCGGCATCAACGGCATCGTCGAGGCGGGCTACACGCTCCGCGACAAGGGGCCGCGCCGCGTCTCTCCGTTCTTTATCCCCGGCCGTCTGATCAACCTCACCGCCGGCTACATCTCCATCGCCCACGGCTACAAGGGGCCGAACTCATCGGTGGTCACCGCCTGTTCGACCGGCTCGCATGCCATCGGCGATGCCGCGCGCCTGATCGCCAACGACGAAGCCGACGTGATGATCGCCGGCGGCTCTGAAAGCCCGGTCTGCCGGATCTCGCTGGCCGGCTTCGCGTCGATGAAGGCGCTTTGCTTCACCTTCAATGATCGCCCCGAGCAGGGTTCGCGTCCCTATGACCGCGACCGCGATGGCTTCGTCATGGGCGAAGGCGCCGGCGTTGTCGTCGTCGAGGAGCTGGAGCACGCCAAGAAGCGCGGCGCCACCATCTACGGCGAAATCGTCGGCTACGGCATGTCGGGCGACGCCTACCACATCACCGCTCCGTCCGAGGACGGTGACGGCGCGTTCCGCTGCATGAAGGCTGCCCTGCGGCACGCCAAGATCTCGCCGGACGAGATTGGCTACGTCAACGCCCACGGCACGTCGACCATGGCCGACGGCATCGAGGTCGGCGCCGTCGAGCGGCTGTTCGGCGATTCGGCCAAAACCCTCGCCATGTCCTCGACCAAGTCGATGACCGGTCACCTCCTCGGCGCCGCCGGCGCCATCGAGGCGATCTACTCCACGCTCGCCGTGCGCGACGGCATCCTGCCGCCGACCATCAACCTCGACAATCCCAACGTCGAGACCTCGATCGACCTCGTGCCCCACAAGGCCAAGGAGAAGAAGCTGCGTTACGCGCTCTCCAACTCCTTCGGCTTCGGCGGAACCAACGCGTCGCTGATCGTCAAGGCCTTCGAGGGCTGACGCATCCCCCTGGCGTCGCCCCAGGGCAGCGCTTCGGGAAAGCGAGTCGGCGGCAACGGCCACCGGCGCTGAGGACGGAAAAATCAGGCCTGCCGGATCTATCGTCCGGCGGGCCTTTTGATTCGGAAGGCAAAAGCTGTGGCAATCGCCAAAGCGGCGCTTGCCAAGGCAGGAGTCGGCGTGTTGCTTGGAAGCTCGCCCGAACGGGCCTGAAAGACGCCACGCCCTCACGAACGGCATCTTGACGGCCACCGTTCCGCGCTGCTGCCACATTCATGGGCGGAAGTGGCGGATCGCGCCCCCCATGAAGAGACTTGGACCCATGGACGACAGGCAGGACGCAGCCGACACCACGCAGGAAATGAAAACGCGGCTGAACCCCAAGAGCCCGCGTGAAGCGCTGGCGCCAGAGCAGGCGCCGCCCTTGCCGCGTTCGCGTCGGGCCCGCAACCCGATCGTCGTCGTCATGAACGCTCTGGTGACGCTGCTTGTGCTCGGCGTCGTCGCTGCGGGGGCCCTGCTCTACTGGGGCAAGGCGGAGTTCGAGAAGCCCGGGCCGCTCGCCGAGGACAAGGTCGTCATCATTCCCGCCGATTCCGGCCTCGCCCGCATTGCCGATATCCTGGAGACCGAGGGGGTCATCGAAAGCCCCTATGACATGCTCGGCCACTATATCTTCATCGGCGGCGTGCGCGCCTACCAGCAGCAGGGGCGCCTCAAGGCCGGCGAATACGCCTTTCCGGCCCGCGTCAGCATGCGCGGCGTCATGAACATGCTCGTTTCGGGCAAGGCGATCCTGCACCAGATCACTTTCCCCGAAGGGCTGACTTCGCAGCAGATCGTCAACCGGCTCAAGCAGAACGAGTTCCTGACCGGCGATATCGCCGCCGTGCCCGCCGAAGGCACGCTGCTTCCGGAAACCTACAGCTTCACGCGGGGCGCGTCCCGCAGCCAGATCCTCGAGCAGATGAAGGCCGCCCACACCAAGGTGCTCGACCAGGTCTGGGCCAACCGCACCCACAACCTGCCATTCTCCGAGCCCAAGCAGCTCGTCACCCTGGCCTCGATCGTGGAGAAGGAGACGGGCAAGGCCGACGAGCGTCCGCATGTCGCATCGGTCTTCCTCAATCGCCTCGAGAAAAACATGCGCCTGCAGTCCGACCCGACGATCATCTACGGTCTCGTGGGGGGCGCCGGCACGCTCGGCCGGCCGATCAGCCGCGCCGACATCGACAAGTCGACGCCATACAACACCTACCACATCAACGGCCTGCCCCCCGGACCGATCGCCAACCCGGGACGCGCCGCCCTGGAGGCGGTCGCCAATCCGTCCAATACCAAGGACCTCTACTTCGTTGCCGACGGCACCGGCGGGCATATCTTCGCCGCCAGCCTCGCCGAGCATAACCGCAACGTCGCCAAGTGGCGCAAGATCGAGCGCGAGAAAGCCGCCGCGGGCAAGGTGGACGTGGACACCAAGGATCCGGACGCCATCGATCTGCCGCCGGATTCCGACGGCGAAGCCCCCGACGCCAAGGCTGGCGATCCCAAGGATCTGCTGGATGGGGCAACGCCACGCGACGCCGCACAGCCCGTGTTGCCACAACCCAAGCCGGAGTAGTGATCCCGGCATAGGACAAGAGTTCTGCGGGCCGAGCTTCGGCCCGCAGAGCGGAATTTATGCAAGCCGAATTTCTAGCGGGAACGGAAGCGCCGGAGGACAGGCCGCAAGGCTCGCCTTCGGCCGCTCACATCGCCTGGACCGTTACCGTCCAGCGAGCCCTACGCGCATCAGAAGTCGCCGGACCGGTCCAAGATCGCGGGCCAGCATCAATCCCGTGGCGCGCGCAATCTGCATGGGCAGGACGTCACTCAGCAGGGAGCGATTGAGAAGATCGACGCCGGCAACGCGCCCTGATACGTCGAAACGACGCGCCTTGTCGTAATCCCGAGCCGCTTTCTCGCCATCGAGCCGCTTGCTGCCTGACAGGTGCATCGCACTCCGAACAATGTCCTCTACTCTTTCGACGTCACGAAGCGTCAGGTTGAAACCTTGCGCGCCGATTGGCGGGAAGCCGTGCGCCGCCTCTCCCACCAGAACGACACGACCCGACGCGAGTCGTCGCGCCTGAAAGCCTGAAATCGGCCAACGCTGACGAGGACTATCCACGGTCATGACGCCCAGGGCGGAACCGGAACGGCGCTCGATCTCCAACGCAAGCGCCGCATCGTCGAGACCATTTGCACGCGCGATCACCTCGGGGCGATCCATCCACACCAGCGATGAACGACCCCGCCCATGGGGAACCAAAGTGAACGGGCCAGCCTCGGTGTGGAACTCGACCGAGGTGTCACGGTGCGGCTCGCTATGCGAGAGCGCCAGCACCAAAGCTTCCTGAGGATAGCTCCAGGACTTCACGTCGATGCCGGCGGCCTTGCGCACACCGGAGTTGCGGCCATCGGCAGCGATCACCAAGGAGGCCGCGACGGTCTCGCCCGAGGAAAGCCCCAGGAGTGCGACGTCCCCTCGTTGATCGAGCGTCTGGAACAGCGCTTCAAAACGAACGATGCGGTCGGCCCGCGCGGCTACCGCGTCCGACAGTGCTGCGACCAGCGGACCATTTGCGACATTGTAGCCGAACAGCTCGCGACCGATCTCCCGCGCCTCGAACGTCACGTCAGGAGCGCGGAACAGGCGAGAGGAGGCGTCGACAAGCCGCATGTTCCTGAGCGGAGCGGCAATGCCTTCCAGGTCGGCCCAGACACCATGCCTCTCGAGAAACGCGACCGAGCCCCCCAACAAGGCCGTGGTTCGCCAGTCATCCACACCCGGGCGCGGCGCGATCAGGGCCACGCATGCGCCGGTGTCGGCAACGGCCATGGCAGCGGCAAGCCCCGCCGGCCCTCCCCCAACGACGGCCACGTCGAAATGCTGCGATGCCTCACTCATGCCTTGCTCCGAAAACTGGAGCCCTATGTGGCCACATCGCGCACATTTGACAAGGCCACGACGCGCTCACTGCGCCCCTCGAACAAAGCGGCACGACGACGGAACAGAGCGGTCATGCGATCGACCACCGCACGAATCTCGGGCCGATGCCGGTCCTCGTTGTTCATGACCAGCCAACTCTTGTGACGAAGCTCGGCGACCTCACCCCCGACTCGCCGAAGCTCCGGGTCAACATCGCCGACAAAGCACGGCAGCACGCCGACCCCGGCCCCGGACAGGATCGAGTGGCGAAGCCCTTCCGCCCGGCTGACCGTGGCAATCAGGTTGTTTGGCCACTTCTCGTGCGGATAGCGCAAGTAGCGGGAGACCGCGGCCTCCTCCGTCACCGCGACCCAGCGTTCAGCACCGCCGTCCGGCATGTCGGTCGCGGCGTAAACGGCATAGGCAACCTCCGGCAGGCGCACGGCGGCAAGGTTGCTTTCTTCCGGTTCGAAAGCCCGGATGCCGATGTCGGCGCTGCGGTGAGCGAGCGATGCCCTTTCCTCGCCGATGCTGAGATCGATGCCATGCCGGTCACCAGGCTGGACAAGAACGTCGAGATTGCGCGCCAGGAAGCGGGCGCACCAACTGCCGGCGCAGATGCGTACGCGCACGGCGCCGCACAGGCCGGCGTTCCAGATCTCCACTTCGCGTCCCGCCGCCTCCATCCCGACGAGATGATCGAGCAGCGCCTGCCCCCCGCCGGTCAGCGAATAGCCGGCTTGGCTACGGAGGAACAGTCCGCACTCCATTTGCCGCTCCAGCTCCAGCATGCGCCGGCCGATGGTGGCGCTGGAAAGGCCAATGCGCTCCGCCGCTGCGCTGAGGCTGCCGCTGCGGGCCACTGCCAGGAAGATCTGATACGAGTCCCAGGGGATGTGTTTCATTTCTGCATGCCAAGTTGCAATCTTGAAGGATTGAACCGATTCATAGATAGCCGTATCTAGATGACGAAACAAGGGAGAAATGCCATGACCCCTGACCAATACGTCCAGCTTTTCATGCAGCCCAAGCCGAAGAGAAGGTCATTTCCAGACCAGAGTCAATATGACTACGAACTGGAGCTTATAGACCCCTGCCAGAGAACCAGCATCGTCAGGCGAACAGTCCGCTATATTATCGGACTAATTCACTAGAACTGTCAACTTGGCGCGAGAACTCTGGAAATGCGCCGCATCTGACGAAAATCGCGGTGGATTCAACAAAGGCGTCGACCCTGGTCGGCGCCTTTCCCAATTTGCCCGAAACACCCGCCTGGATTGCATCTTGGCGACCATCAACTCGATTTCGCTCCAGCCCAAAGGGGATGCTAATGGACTTCAGGGGAGTCTCGTTGCCGCCGTCTCGTCCGGACCGGATCCCAGCGCCAACTTCAGCGCAAGCGGCATACTCGGTCGCCTCGACGCACATATGTCAATGCTCCGCCCGACGCCCCGCGCCAGCTTTCTCCCGCGCGATTTCCTGTTCCTCGACGAAGACGACGGGTACTGGTCTGGTGGTACGCGCTGATCGAAGCACAAGGCTTCGCACACAGATGGAGACGTACATCCCCATCCGCCTGCGTCAGCCCGATTGATCCTCCACCGAGGGTCAACGCGAGTTGCGGATCACCTGCACGTCGAGATCGCGGATCTTCTTGCGAAGCGTGTTGCGATTGACGCCCAGAAGTTCGGCCGCCTTGATCTGGTTGCCGCGCGTCGCCGCCAGCGCTGCACCGATCAGCGGATATTCCACTTCCTTGAGAATACGGTGGTAGAGGCCGGGCGGCGGCAGGTTGTCGCCAAACTCGGCAAAATACTTGGCCAGGAAGCGCTCCACCGACTCCGACAGATCCTCGTCAGCCTGCGTCTCCTCTTCCACCAGCGTCACCGTCGGTGTCGCCAGCTCCGCCTCGATCAGATTCACCGTGATGGTGTCCTGCGGATAGAGGGCGGCAAGACGACGAACGAGGTTTTCAAGCTCGCGGATGTTGCCCGGCCAGCGATAGCGCTTGAGACGCTCGACCGCCGCCGACTCGATCTGCTTGGACGGCAGCCCCTCTTTCTCGGCGACCGTGAAGAAATGCCGCACGAGGTCGGGAATATCCTCGATACGCTCGCGAAGCGGCGGCAGGCGGATCGGAACCACGTTGAGGCGGAAGAACAGATCTTCGCGGAAGAGGCCCTGGTTGATCAGCAGCCTGAGGTCCTTGTTGGTCGCGGCAACGATGCGCACGTCCGTCTTGATCGGCGTACGACCGCCGACGGTGGTGTACTCACCCTGCTGCAGCACACGCAGCAGGCGCGTCTGGGCATCCATCGGCATGTCGCCGATCTCGTCGAGGAACAACGTACCGCCCTCGGCCTGCTCGAACCGACCGGCAGAGCGGGCCTGCGCGCCGGTGAAGGCGCCCTTCTCGTGGCCGAAAAGCTCGCTTTCGATGAGGTCGCGCGGGATGGCCGCCATGTTGATCGGCACGAAGGGGCCGGTGCGGCGCTTGCCGTAGTCGTGCAGCGCCCGCGCCACCAGCTCCTTGCCGGTGCCGCTCTCGCCAGTGATCATCACCGTCAGGTCGGTCTGCATCAGGCGGGCGAGAACGCGATAGATTTCCTGCATGGCTGGTGAACGGCCGACCAGCGGCATGTTCTCCGAGCCGTCCTCGCCAACGTCGAGCCGCTGCTTGCCCTTGGGTTCGGCCAGCGCCCGGCCGACGATGGAGATCAGTTCCTTGAGGTCGAACGGCTTGGGCAGATACTCGTAGGCGCCCTTCTCGGAAGCACGGATCGCCGTCATGAACGTGTTCTGCGCGCTCATCACGATCACAGGCAGGTCGGGGCGCGCCTTCTTGATGCGCGGCAGCAGGTCGAAGGCGTTCTCGTCGGGCATCACCACGTCGGTAATGACGAGGTCGCCGTCTCCCTGGCTCACCCAGCGCCACAACGTCGCTGCGTTGGATGTGAGGCGCACTTCATAGCCCGCTCGAGACAGGGCTTGGTTCAGCACCGTGCGAATTGCGGAGTCATCGTCGGCGACGAGTATGCTGCCGGTAGGCATCAGAGAAGACCCTTTCAGTCCGCGATCTTGTCGACGTAGGCGGGAAGGAGGAGGCGGAAGGTGGTGCGGCGCGGCTGGCTTTCGCATTCGATAACGCCGCCATGGTCGCCAACGATCTTGGCGACCAGAGCGAGGCCAAGGCCCGTGCCGTTGGTCTTGGTGGTGACGAACGGGTCGAACATGTGCGTCTGGATCTCTTCAGGCACACCCGGGCCGTTGTCGCGCACGCAAAACTCGAGCGGCAGGCTCACGCGCTCGCGCGTACCCGGCACCGAGAGACGCACGCCCGGCCGGAAGGCCGTCGTCAACGCGATTTCCGCGTCCGGCGTGTCGGTCAGCGCCTCGGCGGCGTTCTTGACGAGATTGAGGAACACCTGCACCAGCTGGTCACGATTGGCGTAGACCGGCGGCAGAGACGGATCATATTCCTCCACGAGCCGGATATCGCGAGCAAAGCCGCTGAGGGCCAGACGCTTCACATGCTCCAGCACGGCGTGGATGTTGACCGGCTCACGCTCGATCGGTCGCTCGTCGGAGAATACTTCCATGCGGTCGACCAGCTTGACGATGCGATCGGCCTCGTCGGTGATCAGCTGCGTCAACGCCCTGTCGCCATCGTCGGCCGACTGCTCCAGAAGCTGCGCCGCGCCGCGAATACCGGAAAGCGGGTTCTTGATCTCATGCGCCAGCATGGCGGCAAGGCCGGTGACGGACCGCGCTGCGCCGCGATGGGTGAGCTGCTTGTCCATCTTGTCGGCCATGGTGCGCTCCTGGAGCATGATCACCACATGGCCGGGACGATCGGATGCCGGGGCGGCGTAGATATCGACGACGCGCTCGCCGCCATTGCGCGGCGTTCCCACGTCGACGCGATATTCGTTGACCGAAGCCCCGCGTTCGCGCACCTGCTCGACCAACTGCAACAGCGGGCTGCCGAAAGGCACGAAGTGTCGCAGCGAATGCCGGCCGAGCACGGAAGCGCTCGACTGGAAGAAGTTCTGCGCCGCGTCGTTGGCCGAACAGACGCGTCCCTCCGGATCGAGCATGATTACCGGATGTGGCAAGGCGTTGAGGATCGACACTTCGAGATCCCGCTCCGCCGGAACCTCCGCGCCCGGTGCGGATGAAGACGTCGTCATGCGGCAACCCTCTCGAAACTCGCGCCTTCGGCGAACCACTCGCCAACGGCCTCCATCACCGCCTCCGGCGTTTCCGCCGTCAGCGCCCGCCGGCGGATTCCGGGTGCCGACGCGTCGTCGCGCGGCACCGCCTCAAAGGTCCAGCCAACGTGCTTGCGGGCCATCCTGAGGCCCAGCCCCTCGCCGTAATGGGCAAGCATGTGCTCGTATTGCGCCATGAGCGAACCCAGGATCTCGTCCCGGTCCGGCGCCTCGGCTTCGCCCCCCGAACGCAGCGCGGCGGCAATCCGCCCCGGCAGCCAGGGACGACCGTAGGCGCCCCGCCCGACCATCACCGCGTCGGCTCCCGACTGGCGCAGCGCCTCGCGTGCCGACGCCGCGTCGACGACATCGCCGTTGACGACCAGCGGAATGGACACGGCCTCGCGCACCGCGCTCACCTTCGACCAGTCCGCCGAGCCTTTGTAGAACTGGTTGCGGGTACGGGCATGCACGGTGACCATGGCGACGCCGGCCGCCTCGGCCCGCCGCGCCAGTTCCGGCGCGTTGATGCAGGCGTCGTCCCAGCCGAGCCGCATCTTCAACGTCACCGGCACCTTGACGGCGCCAACGACGGCTTCGATGAGGGTAAGGGCGTGGTCGAGATCGCGCATCAGCGCCGAGCCGGAATAGCCCGATACAACCTTCTTGGCCGGACAGCCCATGTTGATGTCGATGATGTCGGCGCCACCGGCTTCCGCCGCGCGGGCGCCCTCGCCCATCCAGCGCGCCTCACGGCCGGCAAGCTGCACGACGTGCACCCCCTCATCGTCGGCCTCGGCGCGCGTCGTCGTTTCCGGGTGCCCGTCGAGCAGGGTTTCCGATGCCACCATTTCGGACACGGTGAGGCCGGCGCCATAACGGCGCGCGATACGCCGGAACGGTAGGTCGGTGATGCCAGCCATCGGCGCAAGAAACACCGGCGACGGCACAGTCACGCCGCCGACGCAAAGCCCCGACGCCGGCGCAGTCATTACTTCGCGATCCGGCCTGGAAACCGCCATGCTTACACCTTGTGCACGAAAACTCACTGCATACAAATTACGCAATTGATAGCCGCTCGGAAGAAATGACGCAAGCGTCTTGCGGGGCATCCGGCCAATAACGTAACGAGAATGCACATTTTTGCCGCGACCGCCATTCGGTCGCCAGCGGAGCCTTGCAAACGGCGATGCCAACCAGCGCCATCACTCCCGCCCATCCCGCAAAACGCCCCACCGTCGCGGTGATTCTGGTGGCCGCCGGGCGCGGCAGCCGAGCCGCCAGTGCCGGCGCCCCACCCAAACAGTACCGCCCGCTTCGCGGCCGACCGGTCATGGCTCGAACCGCCGAGGCCTTTCTGGCGCACCCTGGTATCGACAGGGTACTGACGGTGATCCACCCCGACGATCAAGCGCTCTATGCCAACTCTGTATCAGGAATCGACGACCCGCGTCTTTCGCCGCCCGTCGCCGGCGGCGCGGATCGCCAGGCCAGCTGCCTCGCCGGCCTGCAGGCGCTCGCTCACGATGCGCCGGACCTCGTGCTGATCCATGACGCCGTGCGTCCCTTCATTCGCCGCGACGCCATCGATCGGGTGATCGAAGCGCTCGGGCGCGAGGTCGCCGTGCTCTGTGGCGTATCGGTGATCGACACGGTCAAGCGGGCCGATGCGGCGGGTTACGTGAGCGAGACGGTACCGCGCGAGGGGCTTTGGCGAGCCGCAACGCCCCAGGGGTTCCGCTACGCGGAAATCGTAGCCGCCCACAAGGCGCTCGCCGCGCGCGGCATCACTGGTGTGACCGATGATGCCGCCGTTGCCGAACTTGCCGGCCATCGCGTGTTGCTCGTCGATGGCGGCGCCGACAACGTCAAGCTGACCACTGCGGAGGATTTCGACATGGCCGAACAGCGCCTCGCCGCCGAGGCTTTTCTCGCCTGCCCCGACGTCCGCGTCGGCACGGGCTACGATGTCCACGTGCTGGAGCCCGGCGACGGCGTGACGCTCTGCGGCGTGTTCATCCCGCACGACCAGCGCCTCAAGGGACACTCGGACGCCGACGTAGCGCTGCACGCGCTGACCGACGCCATCCTCGGCGCCCTCGGCGACGGCGACATCGGCAAGCATTTTCCGCCGTCGGAGGAGCAATGGCGCGGCGCCGCATCCACTCTGTTCCTGAAGGACGCGGTTCGCCGCCTCGCAGAGCGCGGCGGCCTCCTCGCTCATTGCGACGTCACGATCATCGCCGAGGCTCCCAAGGTGGGACCGCACCGCGACGCCATGCGCTCGGCCATTGCCGAAGCCTGCGGCATCACGATCGACCGGGTCGGCGTCAAGGCGACCACGAACGAAGGACTTGGCTTCGCCGGCCGGTGCGAAGGCATCGCCGCCATCGCCACCGCGACGATCAGGCTGCCGCTCGATCGATGACACCGAGATCGCGCCAGCCTTCGGATAGGCCAATGGCAACCTATATGTCCTTCATGCCCACACGGTAACCGACTGCCGAGAAGGAGATCGTCATGACCGACCTTTCGCCGCTCCATCCTCGCGCCCAGCACCTCCTCGAGAAAGCGCGAGCCAAGGGCGCAACAATCGCCACCGCCGAGAGCTGTACCGGCGGTCTGGTTGCCGGCCTGCTCACCGAAATCGCCGGTTCGTCGGACGTGGTGGAGCGCGGCTTCGTCACCTATTCCAACGCGGCCAAGATCGAAATGCTCGGCGTGCCGGAGGCGACGCTAATCGCCCACGGCGCCGTTTCAGAGGCGACGGCCCGCGCCATGGCGGAAGGAGCGCTTGCCCACTCGCGCGCCGCCTTCGCCGTTTCCATCACCGGCATCGCCGGCCCCGGTGGCGGCACGGCCGACAAGCCTGTCGGCCTCGTCCATTTCGCCTGCGCCCGTACCGGCGGTCCGACGGTCCACGCCGAACGACGCTTTGGCAGCCTCGACCGAGCCGGCGTGCGCTATGCGGCAGTGGTTCAGGCGCTCGCCATGCTGGAAGAGGCGATTGCCGACTGGTCATTGACCGCCTGAGATGACGCCGACCGGACGCTCCGTGCTTTCACGAAGTCGATGAAAGCACGGAGCGGGGCCGGTACCAAACGACGGCCAGGATAGTAGAGGAAGGGGCCGGAAAAGCTCGGCCACCATGGCTCCAGGACCGGCTCCAGCGCTCCGCTTGAAAAGTGCGGCCGAATCCAGCCCTCGAAGAGGCCCACGATGCCAACGCCGCCGATCGCCGCGGCAACCATAAGCTCGGCGGCGCCTCCAACCGCCACCGTCAACTGCCCGGCGGGATCGACGTTGAAGATCTCGCCATCCTTCTCGAACTCCCAGGGCGCAATGGCGCCGCTTGCGAAACGGCCGCGGATGCAGTTGTGACCGAGCAGGTCGCGCGGATGCGTCGGCCGTCCGCACCGGTCGAGATAGGTGGAGGAAGCGGCGAGCGCGTAGCGCTGGTGACGCGGCCCAATCGGCACGGCGATCATGTCCTGTTCGAGCCGCTCATCGTAACGAATGCCCGCATCGCAACCGGACGCAACCAGATCGACAAAGGTATCCTCTGCAACGATTTCGAGATGGATGTCGGGATAGGCAGCCAGAAAGGCCGGCACGATATCCGGCAGTACCAGCCGTGCCGCGCTGACGGGCACGTTGAGCTTGAGCCGTCCGGCGATCCGTTCGCGATAGCCGTTGACGACGTCGAGCGCGAGATCCACCTCGGCGATCGCGGGCTTCAGGCGGTCGGCAAGCTCCCGGCCGACGGCCGTCAGTTCGACACTGCGTGTGGTACGATGGAGAAGCCGCACGCCGAGCCGCGCTTCGAGACGGCGTACCGCCTCGCTGAGCCGCGAGGCACTGTCGCCGGTCGCTCGGGCCGCGTCGCGAAAGCCGCCGGCCTTGACGACCGCCAGAAACGCAGAGATATCGCCGAAGTCCACGCCCATTGTTCAGATATCCGTACAGCCTGTACCGATTGTAGCCCGTTCCCCGAACAGCAACCAGGACTTATCTCTGGGTTCCATTAGCGCAGGAGAGAGCCCATGTCCTCGATCGATCAATCCGGAACCTACCGCCTCGGCGACCGCCACGTGAAGCGGCTCGGCTATGGCGCCATGCAGCTGGCCGGCCCTGGCGTTTTCGGTCCGCCCAAGGACCGGCCTCAAGCCGTCGCTGTGCTCAGGGCAGCGATCGCTGCCGGCGTCGACCACATCGACACCAGCGACTTCTACGGCCCGCATGTCACCAACGAGATCATCCGCGAGGCGCTGCATCCCTACCCTGATGATCTTACCATCGTCACCAAGGTAGGGGGCAAACGTGGCGCAGACGGCTCGTGGCTGAAGGCCGACACGCCCGACGAGCTGCGTTCGGCCGTTCACGACAACCTTCGCAATCTCGGCCTCGACGCGCTCGACGTCGTCAACATGCGCTTCATGTTCGATCCGCATCACCCGGCCGAAGGCCCCGTCGAACCGCAGATCGAGGTGCTCGCAGAGTTACAGAGCCAAGGACTCATCCGCCACATAGGCGTCAGCCACGTGACGTCGGCGCAGGTCAAGGCCGCCCGTCGCATCGTCGATGTCGTTTGCGTCCAGAATCTCTACAATCTGGTCCACCGCGACGATGACGCCCTGATCGACGAGCTTGCCGCCGAAGGCATCGCCTATGTGCCCTACTTCCCGCTTGGGGGCTTCTCGCCATTGCAATCGGACACGCTGAACGCTCTGGCAGGACGGCTCGGCGCAACGCCCATGCAGTTGGCGCTCGCCTGGTTGCTCAGGCGCTCGCCCAACATCCTGCTCATTCCGGGCACGTCATCGCTCGGCCATCTCGCGGAGAACCTCGCGGCGGCGAACATTGAGCTCGACGACGCTACGCTCACGGAGCTCGACGCCATCGGCAAGGCGTGACGCGAGCGGTGAGGCTGCGGCTCAGCCGCGCCTCACCGCCTGAACTGGCGATAGAGCGAGATGATGACGACGGCGCCGATGGTGCCGCCGATCAGGTTGGCGATCCAGCCGCGCGGAAAGAAACCCAACTGACCGGCCACCCAGCCAAACACGACGGCGCCGACCACGCCGAGAATGAGGTTGGTCAGGAGACCATGATCGGAACGGGTGAAGCGTTCCGCCAACCAGCCGGCCAGCAGTCCGATGACGATGGTTCCAATGATGCCGACGCCTGCCATTCCGGGCCTCCATGACCGATCATGGAGGTCAATGTAGGATGCGCTCATAGGGTCGGAAAGGGGTAAATTGGCGGCGAACGAGAAACCGCGCGCCCATTTCACCGAAGATGCGCCGTCAGAACCTTGAAGCTGGCGTAGCCGAAGGCAACGGCGAGCAAACCGTCGAACATGCGGCGGATGCGGGCAAAGCCGCGCGCGACCGTTCCTGACGAGAACAACAGGGCGTAGGTCAGGAAGATAAGCGTGCTTTGCAAGCCGACGGCCAAGATGACCACCAGCAGCGTGATTGACGGAGCATCCGACGGTACACCAACCGAATACAGGGCGCCGAAGAACAGAATGGCCTTGGGATTGGTGAGATGGAGCAGCAGCCCTTTGCGATAGGCCTCTCCCGTCGTCACGACATCCGTTGCGCCGAGTGTCGGCGCCTGCGGATGAAACGCACTCCACGCCGACTTGACGGCGAGATAGAACAGATAGCCGGCACCAGCGTAGCGGACCGCTTCGAGAAGCCAGGCATTGGCCAGCATGACCGCACCAAGGCCGAGCGCGGCAGCGGCCGACCAGGCGAGCGAGCCTGTCACCACCCCAAGCGCCATGGCGACGCCGCGCCGCCGGCCAGCGCCCACCGACATCGAGGCGATGCCAAGCGTCGCCGGTCCGGGGCTGGCGGTGGCGATGAACGCGGCGGACAGGATGATCGGCAAGTTGACGGCAAGGCTCACATCACCCTCCCGGCCCAGCTAGGCGTTGACGCCATAGATGGAGTCTGCGCGTTGCTCGAAGGCTTCTGAGAACTTGCGGAAGGCTCGATCGAACATCGCCCCCATGAGGGCCCCGAGCATCCGGCTGCGAAACTCGTAGGAAATCCAGAAATGGATGTCGGCGCCGCCACCATCGCGCGGCGTGAAGCTCCATCGGTTGTCGAGGAAGCGGAACGGGCCGTCGATATACTCGACATTGATGGAAAGCCCGGCACGATCGAGCGTCACCATCGAGGTGAAGGTTTCGCGCACAGGGCCATAGCCAGCCGTGAGGTCGGCAATCAGCACCTCGTGCTCCGCCTCGTCGACACGACGCTGCCGAACGATCAGGCGCTCGCAGAGAGGCACGAACTCGGGGTACTTCTCGACATCGGCCACCAGATCGAACATCCGCTCCGGGCTGTGGTTGACGTGGCGAACGGTCTCGAAGGTCGGCATTGTCCGATATGGTCCTGTTGGTCGGCAAGAAACGAGGCGGCCGGTTGGGCCGCCCTACGCTTTTTCAGACTTCGTGCCGAAACGCAATCCTGCCGACCTCAGACCCGCGCCTCGGCAAGCTTCTTCTCGCGGTTGGCGCGAAGCTGGGCGAAATCTTCGCCGGCATGATGCGACGAGCGCGTCAGCGGGCTCGACGACACCATCAGGAAACCCTTGGTGTAGGCAATGGTTTCATAGGACTTGAATTCGTCCGGCGGCACGAAGCGGATGATGGGGTGGTGCTTGGACGTCGGCTGCAGATACTGGCCGATGGTCAGGAAGTCGACGTCGGCCGAACGCAGGTCGTCCATCAACTGCAGCACCTCGTTCCGCTCCTCGCCGAGGCCGACCATGATGCCGGACTTGGTGAAGATGGTGGGGTCGAGCTCCTTCACCCGCTGCAGGAGACGGATGGAGTGGAAATAGCGGGCGCCAGGGCGAACGGTGAGATAGTTCGACGGCACCGTTTCGAGGTTGTGGTTGAAAACGTCCGGCTTGGCGGCCACCACGACCTCCAGGGCGCCTTCCTTGCGAAGGAAGTCGGGCGTCAGCACCTCGATGGTCGTCGACGGCGACCGGGCGCGAATGGCCCGGATCACCTGCGCGAAATGCTCGGCGCCGCCGTCCTTGAGATCGTCGCGGTCGACCGATGTGATGACCACGTGGAGAAGCCCGAGCTTCTCGACGGCCAGCGCCACATTCTCCGGCTCGGTCGGGTCGAGCGGCGCCGGCAGGCCGGTCTTGACGTTGCAGAAGGCGCAGGCGCGCGTACAGGTATCGCCCATGATCATCATGGTGGCGTGCTTCTTCGACCAGCATTCGCCGATGTTGGGGCAGCCCGCCTCCTCGCAAACCGTGAAGAGGCCATTCTCCTTCACGATACCCTGCGTTTCCTTGTAGACCGGCGAACCGGGCGCCTTGACGCGGATCCACTCCGGCTTGCGCTGGATCGGATTGTCCGGACGATTGGCCTTCTCGGGATGGCGCGCCTTGGGCGCTGTTTTCACGGTGTCGAGAATGGTGACCATCGTCCGTCGCTTTCTGCCCGTTTTGGCCGACCCTCAGTCGGTCTTCTCTGATCAACTTCCTAGCAAAACTACGGAGAACGGGCCATGCCGCTCCCGTCACATCAGGCCTGCGCCGACGTCATGCTGGCGTTAGAAACCGCCGCCGGTCCTGAAGCCACCGCCACCCGAACCGCCACCGGTCCCAAAGCCACCACCACCCGAGCCGCCACCCCAGGATCCGCCTCCACCCCAATGGCCGCCGCCAAAATCGTCGCGACGGGGGGATCTGCCGCGTCGATAGCCATCGCGGAAAGCCCCTTCCAGCACGGCCGCCGTAATGGCGCCGGAAATGATGCCGCCAATCAGATTGCCGATCATCTCGCCGTTGGAGAAGCTGCCGTTGGGGCGGTCGTAGCCGTTGCGGCGGAACGTGTCGCGTGAGTGCTCCAGTTCCTGACGCTTGTTGGCGATATCGATCGACGTGCGCCGAAGCTCCTCCGCCTGCGCATCGACACGAACGAGATCACGTTCGATCTGGCGCAGCCGCTTGACGATCAGATCGTCTTCCGGCGTTGGCGTCGCTTCGGCACGCCGGACCAGATCCACCATGTCGGCGCGTGCCAACGTGCCAGCCAGATCGTCGATCACCCCGCGCACCGCCGGATCGCCGTTGTCGTCGAGCAGCGTCGCCGTTTCCTTGTCGATGCTGTCGACGTCGGACCTGACGCGGGCAATGTCGGTTTCCACCTTGGCCAGCGCCCGGTCGGCATCCGCCACTGCCGCTTCCAGCGGCGCGATGCCATCGGCCTCCAGCGCAGCCCGTTCGTGACCCTGGCGGGCCGCGACGGCACTTGCGACATCGGCCTTGAGGCGCTCCGCATGCTCGGCGAGCCGCAAGGGAATCTCGGTCAGCATGAAATAGTTGACTCGCGCCGCGTCGTAGCCGGCAAGCCTCGCCACCTTGCCATCGAAGTAGCGCACAAGCGGCCCCGCCCGGTAGCCGGACGTCCCGTAGCCACGCTGCCAGAGATAGATGAACAGGCGATCGTCCTCGTAGGGCTTGCCCTTGACCGTACGATCTTCCTCCGCCTGACGGCGTTTCTCCTCGGCCGCGGTCGCCATGGTTTCGGCTGCTTCGATGGCGACGGTCAGGCGCTTCCACTCGTCCTCGGTCGCAAGATGTGCCTCGACGGCATCGGTCTTCGCCTCGACGGCATCGATCGCCGCGTCGCGCACCTTGGCCGCCGCCTCGCGCTTGTCTTCGAGCGCGTCGAGCTTCTGCAGGGCGCCCTCGCGACTCGCCTTCAGCTCTGCCAGCCGATCGCTGCGCTTGTCGAGCACGACGCGAGCCCGGCGCTCGACACTGTCCAGCTCGCCAACCACCTCGTCACGGGCGATCGCATCGAGCCTCAGTCGGGCCAGAGCGCGGAAAGCATCGGCCTTTTCGGTCCGGAGACGATCGCCCTCGGCCTTGGTGTCGGCCAGCATGGCGACGAGACGATCTTCGTCTCGCCGAACCCCGAGGATCGCCCGTTCGATGTCGTTGAGCGCCTGCTGCGCGGAAATCATGCTGCTTCCTTGGGTTCGGGAGTGGGCCTACCAACTGGTGATGGCACCGGAGAGAACATCCATCTCGTAGACGGGTGCGAGGCTGCCGCGCGGCTTCTCGCCGAGAATGTTGTCCTCGACGATGCCATCGTCGCTCTTGTCGGCCGCCACCTTGTCATAGGTCGCCCTGGGAACGCGAACGCCCCATTTGTCGACCGTCTTGACCGTGCCGTCCTCTTCGCTGGCGATCGGCAACTTGAGGGCATCGCCGGATGGCGTCACCGCCTCGACGATCAGATAGTAGTTGCGCGCCCTGGTGTTGACGTCGGGAACCCGGAACACGCCGGTTCGCTCACCTGGGCGCGACACGATCCGGAGCTCGTAGGTCTGGGCCAGCGTCGCCCGGAGATCGGCCAGAGCCGCCACCGCCTGACGCGCCGCGCCTGCATCCCCGCCGGCGATGGCCGCGCGCGCGGCGGCGACCCGCTGCTCGGCCTCGGCCTTGGCGTCGGAGGTCAGAGCCTCGGTCACCAGCGCGGCTTCGGCCGTATCGACGGTTTCCGGCAGCGTCACGGACATCTCGATCCGCGCCGCCTCGCTTGCTCGTTCGGTCGAGGCGACGCGCCAATAGGTGACGCCACCCAGCATGATGAGAGCGACGAGCGCCCCGGCAACCACCTTGGCCACCATGGCGCGCCCGACCCAGAGCAGCGCCATCGTCCGGGCAAAGGACGGCGGCGCCGGATCGTAGGTAAAACGGCTCTCTTTCAGGGCCCGGATACCGTCATCGAGGATGCGGTCGGAGACCTTGAGCCCCTGCCCTTCGTAAAGCGCCCGGAGCCTTTCCTTCAGCGTGGCGTCGCGGCGGTCCTCGCTGAGCGCCTTCTCGACGAGCCCTTCCTGGTGACGAAGCGTGTCGACCACGTCCATCGCCAGCATCAGCTCGTCGAGTTTTGGGGCAGCCGCGGCGCCCTGAGCGACGTCAGCCATTCAGCACCAGCGCGTTGCCTTGCTCGGCAAGGCGGGCGATCCGCCGCTTGCCATCCTCGACGGCCGCCCGGATCTCCTCGGAGTTCTTGGTGGCCAGCGTCCGCATCTCGGCGATGATCTCGGTCGAGCGCTCCTGGTAGTTGACCACGCTGTCGACCAGCTTCTTCACGGCGTCGGCGCGCACCGTCGGGCCATAACCGGCCTTCAGCGCCTCTTCCTGCACCTTGCCGCCGATATCGGCCAGCACTTCCAGCGACTTGGACACGCCCTCCTTCATGGAGTTGAGCGTCTGCGTCGACTCGTGCAGCCCGAACACGCCGGTGAACGACGCCTTCAGCGCAGTCAGAACCGACTCGTTGGTGCTGAAGAAGGAAACGGACTGCTGATAGACGCGCTCCTTTGCCGACGTCGTCTGAAGGAGGCGCGCCATGATCACTTCGGAGGTGTTGTAGCCGACGGTGAGGTTGTCGGCGAGATCCTTGGCGATCTGATAGCGACCTTCCTCGTTCTGCATGACCCGCAGCTTCTCGTCGCGGATCAGCTCAAGTCGCGCCCGCTCGGAGGCGTCCGTGCCGGCAAATCCGGCCACCGCCTCGGATGCCTTGGCGAGCTCCTCCTTGGCAGCGGTGAGCTTGGCTTCGCCCGCCTTCAGAACCTCCAGCGCAGCCACCTCGGCCTGCTTCAGGGCGCCCCGGAAGTCGCGGTAAGCTTCGAGGATCACCTGCTCGCGCTCGATATTGGTCTTGGTGTCGCGAGCCACCTCGATATAGGTGTCGCGAATGCTGTCGAACCGGCTGGCGATGTCACCGCGCGATATCTTCATCCAGGCATTGGTCGCCCGCTCGAACAGGTCGATCTTGCCGTCCGAGATCTGGTCGACCATCGCCTTGGCATCGTCACGGATCGAGTTGAATCCTTGCGTGATCTTCTCGTAGCGCTCGCCGATCGACATTTCGGAGATCTGCTCGCGCACCACCTCGTTGAACACGCTCATCTGGCTGAGCGTACGGGTGATGACGGCGATCTTGTCGGGGTCGAGATCGGTGATCCTCTCGAGAAGACCGACGATCGGCGCCTCCTCGGTTCTGGCCGGTAAAAGGCCGAGGTCGCGCAAACCGCCCATCGCCTTGTCGAGATACTGCATGGGCGTTTTCACAATGTCGGTCGTAGTCAATGCCGTTTCCCCCCAGTCACCGGAAGCGCGGAAGAACGTCCGCGAGGCGTCGCGGGAAATGTAGTGTCCCCACAAGCTGCCGCAAGCAGACGTTCAGCGAAAATTCAAGCGCCGAAGACGGTTTCCAGCGCGTTCCGCATCACCTTGGCATCGGGCATGCGCCCCGTCCACAGGCGGATGCCGATGACGCCCTGGTTGACCAGCATGCCGAGACCGTCGAGCGTCAAGGCACCCCGCGACTCGGCCATCTTGAGGAAGGCCGTGCGCGGCGGGTTCGGAATAACGTCGGCGACCACCAGACCCGGCCGGATCGAGTTGAAATCGACAGCAGGTACATCGTCGACACCCGGGAAAAGGCCGATCGACGTCGCGTTGATGAGAATGTCGGCGTCCTCGGGAACGACATAGTCGCCCTTCCACGACACCAAGTCGGCTGTCGCCTGGGTGTGCGCCCTCACAAGCTGCACCACGGCCTTGCCACGCGCCTCGTCGCGATTGACGACGGTGATCGACGCAGCGCCGGCCAGCGCCGTCTCCACCGCAATCGCCCGCGAAGCGCCACCGGCGCCAAGAACCACCACACGCCTGCCGCGTGGATCGATCACGGTCTCAAGCGAAGTGAGGAAACCCTTTCCATCGGTGTTCTCGCCGATCAGCCTGCCCTCGTTGTTGATGACGCAGTTGACGGCGCCGATGATTTCCGCCGAAGGCGCAAGCTCGTCGATGAAGTCGATCACCGCCACCTTGTGCGGCAACGAGCAATTGAAGCCGCGCCATCCCATGGCGCGAGCACCGCGCACCGCGTCGCCCAAATCCGCCGGAGCCACATCGCAATTGATGTAGCGGGCGTCGAGGCCCATGGCGCGATAGGCCGCCTCGACCATGGCGACCGTCGGATTCTCCGCCACCGGTGTCGCGAAACAGCCAGTGAGAAGGCTGAGGAAGTTGAGTTCGGCCGGCATGGCGTCATCCTCCAAGGGAGGCGGACATGCCGCCGCGCCCTTTCTCCGAGCGATCTTACCGCCTGGAGGCCGGATTGGAAACGCTACCGTCGGTCAGAAAGCCTACCGGCGTCGGTTGAGCGGCGTCACCGTTGCCGAGGGCTTCTCGGCAAGAAGCCGTTGTTCGATCACGCCACGCCAGCCGAGGCCACGGTAGGTCTCATAGCCCGGCGTCAAGTGCTGGGCGACCAGTCGTCCATCGCGCACCTGCCAGCCCGCCTCCGCGCCACCGAAGGCGGCAAGGCGCTCGGTCAGAAGCCCGGCCCCATCGGAGGACGCAATGACGCGGTTGTCGCGGTCGACGATCAGCACACGGCTCATTGCCCGCTCTTCGTCGGTCAGGCGGACACCCTCGACGATGGTCCTAGACTGGGGCTCCCAGTCGAAGTGGATGGCCAGGAGGCCTATGGGGCGACCGTCGGCTTCGCCGCCTGCCCTTACCGGCGTAACGAAGGTAGCGACCATCGTGTCGCCCAGAAGCGGCTCGCGGGCGATATCCTCGGCGTGGAAATCATCGCCAGTCCTCAGCCCCATGCCGGTGCGGAACCATGGCCGCGAAGAAACGTCGGCGCCGGCCAAGGGAAAACGATCTCCACGGCCGGTCGCGACGGCCTTGCCTTGGGTATCGCAGAGCCAGATGTCGAGATAGACGGTGTAGGCGCGCAAAATGACGTCGAGACGCCGCGCCGCATAGGCGAAGGCAGCCTCCCCGGGCACGGTCATGGCGTCGACGAAGGCGGAGTCGGTCGCCCACCAACGGACGTCGCAGGTGCGTTCGTAAAGGTTGCGATCGACGATCTCGATGGCATTGAGAGCAAGGTCGACAAGCCGCTGTCCTTGCGAAGACTGGCTCATCTCCTGAACCAGAGAGGAAATCTCGCCGATCTCCGAGGCCAGCTCGGCCTCAAGGGCGGTCGAGAGCTTCTCCACCTCTTCCGAAATTCCGCGCACTTCCTGGCTGACCACCGCAAAACCGCGTCCGGCCTCGCCGGCCCGTTCCGCCTCGATCAACGCGTTGAGGGCAAGGATCCGCATCCGACGATTGATCGCCCGGATTTGACCAACCTTGTTGAAGGCGATCTCCTGGACGGACTCGGACTTTGAAGAAATATCGCGAATGGACACAACCGAAGCTGTCATCCCATCCCCCCGGACTATCGCATTTTTACTATGCGAAGAGTCGCATTCATCTCGTTAACAAAGTAAAAACAGGGGCCGATGAAATACTGAGCGATCTGCTTCTTTTGTTTGCAGAATTTCGGGGAAATATGTCCTTTTCACACAACTATTTCTCAAGCAACCATACGTGCAAGAAAGACGAAGATAATCGCCCCGATGGTCGCGACAGCCACTTCGTGCAGGAAAGGACTTGCAATGGGAAGACTGATGCCGGTCCACTGCAAGACAAGCCCACCGACAAACGAACCAATCAGGCCCGAAACGAGATAGCGGATAAGGCCGCCACCGCCCACAACGAAGCTGGCGAGCCAGCCGGCAAGAAGGCCTATGGCGCCCCAGACGAGAAAGGCATGACCTTGCATCGGATGTCTCCTGAACATGAAAAGACCGGCGGGATCGCCGCCGGCCTCTGCGTGTAATTGCGATTCACGCCTCAAATATGGATGGCGCGGCCGTAGGCGGCAAGTACGCTCTCGTGCATGGTCTCGCTGACAGTCGGGTGCGGGAACACCGTGTGCATCAGCTCTTCCTCGGTGGTCTCGAGCTGCATGGCGACGACGAAGCCCTGGATCATCTCCGTCACCTCGGCGCCAACCAGATGGGCACCGAGCAAGCGGCCGGTCTTGGCATCGAAGATCGTCTTGACGAGACCCTCAGGCTCGCCCAGCGCCACCGCCTTGCCGTTGCCGATGAAGGGGAAACGACCGACCTTCAGCTCGAACCCGGCTTCCTTGGCCTTCTTCTCGGTCAGGCCTACGGAGGCCACCTGCGGGTGGCAATAGGTGCAGCCCGGAATCTGCAGCTTGTCCATCGGATGCGGATGCAGACCGGCGATCGCCTCGACGCACAGCGTGCCCTCGTGCTCGGCCTTGTGGGCCAGCATCGGCGGACCGGCGACGTCGCCGATGGCATAAATGCCCGGCACGTTGGTCCGGCCGAGACCGTCGGTGGCAATCGTACCGCGATCGAGCTTCACGCCCAGCGCCTCAAGGCCGAGGTTCTCGACGTTGCCGACGACGCCGACGGCCGAGATGACGCGATCGGCGGTGATCTCCTGCCTGGAGCCGCCCTTGAGCTCGATGGTGGCCGTCACCTCGTTGCTGCCCTTCTTCAACGAGGCGACCTTGGCCTCGAGAAGGATCTTCATGCCGGCCTTCTCGAAACGCTTCTTGGCGAGTTCGGCGATCTCGTGATCCTCGACCGGCATCACCTGGCTCATCACCTCGACGACGGTCACTTCCGAGCCGAGCGCCCGGTAGAAGCTCGCGAACTCGATGCCGATGGCACCGGAGCCGACCACCAGAAGACGCTTCGGCAGCTCTTCGGGAACCATCGACTCGAAATAGGTCCAGACCAGCTTCTTGTCGGGCTCAAGGCCCGGCAGGACACGCGGACGGGCGCCAGTCGCAACGATGATGTGCTTGGCCTCGTAGTCGCCGGCCGGCAACCAGCCCTTGGGCGCACCGTCGACGGCCTTCACCTTGACCTTGCCGGGCGCGGCGATCGTCGCCTCACCCCAGATCAGGTCGACCTTGTTTTTCTTGAGCAGGAAACCGACGCCCTGGCTCATCTGCTGGGCGATGCCGCGCGACCGCTTGACGATACCGGCAACGTCGACGCCCGGCTTCTCGGCCTTGATGCCGTAGTCGGCAGCATGCTCGATATAGTGGAAGATCTCGGCCGATCGCAGCAGCGCCTTGGCCGGAATGCAGCCCCAGTTGGGGCAGATGCCGCCGACATAGGCGCGTTCGACGACGCCGACCTTGAGGCCGAGCTGGGCGGCACGGATGGCGGCGACATAGCCACCGGGGCCCGAACCGATAATCAGGATGTCATACTGGGACATGAGATGCTCCAACGCGGTTTTGGTCGACGCCGTCGTGGCTCGAAGACTTAACCGCTCTTGTTATTCAATTGCTGCTGGTACTTCTTGATCAGGCTTTCAAGTGAGGTCTGCCATTTCGACGAGACGAAAGGCACAGCCAGTGATTTGGAAAGATTGAGCGGATCCCCCGCAACGCGCCCCGTGATGACCAACTTTTGAGACCGGAGTTCGTGGCATTCCCAAAAGCCACTCGCTTTACCCGCCAAGAGCTCCTCGTTCGTCCTGGCGTACATGAAGCAGATGTCGCCAGAGAAGGTCTCTCCGGGTACGGAGCCTTCAACTTTCCACCTCCCCGGAACAACGACGGTATTTCCTGGAACCCAAAGAAAGGCTGCACCATCTGGCCTATAGTATTCAACCTGCATGCCAAGGTGGACCAACGTTTTCCCGGAAAAGAAATCCCTGGAATTCGGCGTTTCCGCCGCCAGCTTCCGAAGAAGGTCGTCGTTCGATGTCTGGCATGACGTCAGCGCCAGACCAGCGAAGACTGACACCAAAATCGCCGTGACTATCTTCGGCGAACACGCGAACACCAGCCAGCCTGAACGCTTCAGCACTCCAAGTCGCCACATCATGAACTCCCCCCGTTTTCGGATTCCGGTTTTCCCAAAATTGGGAGGAAGAAACCGGATCGGACCGCCCATAGTTAGCGCAAGGGAGTTGCTTGGGTTGTTGTTTCCGACCACTCTTCCACTGGTTTAGCCAGTACCGGCGGAAACCGGCGTGGCAACACCCGCGCGCCGGATGTAGTCAACCGGCGCGCGAGATCTTCGGATCGCGATTACACCAGCATCGACATCGGCTTCTCGATGAAGCCCTTGAACGCCTTGAGAAGCTCGGCGCCGAGCGCACCATCGACGGCACGGTGATCGGTGGAGAGCGTCACGCTCATCACGGTGGCGACGGCCAGCTGGCCACCCTTGACCACGGCCCGCTGCTCGCCGGCGCCGACCGCCAGGATGGTGGCGTGCGGCGGGTTGATGACGGCCGCGAAGTCCTTGACGCCGAACATGCCAAGATTGGACACCGAGGTGGTGCCACCCTGATATTCTTCCGGCTTCAGCTTGCGGTCCTTGGCGCGCTTGGCCAGATCCTTCACCTCGTTGGAGATGGCGGAGAGGCTCTTCTCGTCGGCCTTGCGGACGATTGGCGTGATCAGGCCGCCGGGGATCGACACGGCAACGCCGACATCGGCATGGCGATGCTTGAGCATGCCGCCATCGGTCCAGGACACGTGGGCGTCCGGCACGGCCTTCAGCGCCAGGGCATAAGCCTTGATGACCATGTCGTTGACCGACACCTTGTAGGTCGGCTTTCCATCGATGGTTGGCGCGGAGTCGTTGATATCCTTGCGCAGGACAAGCAGCGCATCGAGCTCCACATCCACGGTGACGTAGAAGTGCGGCACCGTCTGCTTGGACTCGGTGAGGCGGCGCGCAATCGTCTTGCGCATGCCGTCGTGCGGGATCAGCTCGTAGCTGTCCGGATCGAACAGCTTCAGCGTCATCTCGTCGCTGGCGCCAGCCGGCTTCGGAGCAGGCGCCGAGCCCTGTGCCTGCGGAGCGGGAGCCGCCGCCTTCGGCGCCGCTTCGGCACCCTCGACGTCACGCAGGATGATGCGGCCCTTCGGACCCGAGCCCTTGATGGACTTGAGGTCGAGTCCCTTGTCCTTGGCGACGCGACGCGCCAGTGGCGAGGCGAAGATGCGTTCGCCGTCGGCCGACTTGGTTGCTTCCGCTTTCGGAGCTTCTGCCTTGGCGGTATCCGCTTTCGACGCCTCAGGCTTCGCCTTGTCCTCGACCTTGGGCGCTTCCGCCTTGGCCGGGGCGGGAGCCGCCCCTTCGGCTGCCGAGGCAGCCGCTTCGACGTCCTCGCCTTCCTCGGCGAGAATGGCGATCACGGCGTTGACCGGTACGTCCGCCGCACCTTCAGCGACCACCAGCTTGGCGACGACACCTTCGTCGACCGCCTCGACTTCCATGGTTGCCTTGTCGGTTTCGATCTCGGCGAGAACCATGCCGGACTTCACGGCATCGCCCACCTTGACGCTCCACTTGGTCAGGTTGCCCGTCTCCATGGTGGGAGAGAGCGCCGGCATCAGGATCTTGATCGGCATTTCTTCTCTCCTCAGCGATAGGTGACGGCGCGCACGGCCTCGATCACCTCGCCGACGTTCGGCAGGGCGAGCTTCTCAAGGTTGGCCGCGTAGGGCATCGGCACATCCTTGCCGGTGATGCGGGCCACCGGTGCGTCGAGATAGTCGAAGACGTTGGCCTGGATCTGATAGGCGATCTCCGAGCCCACCGAGCCCTGCGGCCAGCCCTCTTCCACCGTCACGCAACGGCCAGTCTTCTTGACCGAGTTGACCACCGTCTCGATGTCCATCGGGCGGATGGTGCGGAGATCGATCACCTCGGCGTCGATGCCGAGACCGGCCAGCTCGTCCGCCGCCTTGATCGCATAGGACATGCCCATGCCGAAGGAGACGATGGTGACGTCCTTGCCGGCCTTGTGGATGCGCGCCTTGCCGATCGGCAGCACGTAATCGTCGAGCTTCGGCACCTCGAAGTGATGGCCATAGAGGACTTCGTTCTCGAGGAAGATCACCGGGTTGGGATCGCGGATCGCCGCCTTGAGGAGGCCCTTGGCGTCGGCCGCGCTATAGGGCATCACCACCTTGAGGCCGGGGATCATGCCGTACCAGGCGGCGTAGTCCTGGCTGTGCTGGGCGCCGACGCGGGCGGCGGCGCCATTGGGACCGCGGAACACGATCGGGCAGCCCATCTGGCCACCGGACATGTAGAGCGTCTTGGCCGCCGAGTTGATGATCTGGTCGATCGCCTGCATGGCGAAGTTGAAGGTCATGAACTCGACGATCGGCTTCAGACCGGCGAAGGCAGCGCCGACGCCGATACCGGCAAAGCCGTGCTCGGTGATGGGCGTGTCGATGACGCGCCTGGCGCCGAACTCGTCCAGAAGACCCTGGGAAATCTTGTAGGCGCCCTGATACTCGGCGACTTCCTCGCCCATCAGGAAAACGTCTTCGTCGCGGCGCATTTCCTCGGCCATGGCCTCGCGCAGCGCCTCGCGAACCGTCTTGCTCTCGAACTCGGTTCCGGCGGGGATGTCGGGATCGGCCTCGGCCTTGACAGCAGGCGCTGCCGGCACCGTGCTCGACGCCTGCGCCATCGGTTGCGTCTTTTCGGCAGGAGCGGCCTCGGCGGCGGGCTGCGGCGCTTCACCGGCTTCCGGCTTGCCCGTAGCGGCCTCGCCCTCTTCGCCGACGCGGGCGATCACTGCGTTGACCTTCACCCCCTCGGTGCCCTCGGCAACGAGGATCTCGAGCAGCTTGCCCTCGTCGACGGCTTCGATTTCCATCGTCGCCTTGTCGGTCTCGATCTCGGCGAGCACATCGCCGGACTTCACGTCATCGCCCACCTTTTTGAGCCACTTGGTGAGCTTGCCCTCTTCCATGGTCGGCGACAGCGCCGGCATCAGGATATCGATTGCCATTATGAAAAACCTTTCGGCGCTGTCAGCGGAGAATGTCGGTCCAGAGCTCGGACGGATCCGGCTCGGCATCGGCGGAGGCGAAGTCGGCGGCTTCCGTCACCACGGCGCGCACCTTCTTGTCGATCTCCTTGAGATCCTCTTCGCTGGCCCAGCCCTTCTCGACGAGGCGCTTGCGAACCTGTTCGATCGGATCGCGTTCGTCGCGCATCTTCTGCACTTCGTCCTTGCTCCGATACTTGGCCGGATCGGACATCGAATGGCCGCGATAGCGATAGGTCTGCATTTCCAGGATATACGGACCATTGCCCGTCCGCGCCCATTCGACGGCGCGATCGGCCGCCGCATTGACGGCACGGACGTCCATGCCGTCCACCTGCTCGCCGGGAATGTTGAAGCTCTCGCCGCGCTTGGCGAAATCGGTCTGCGCCGACGAGCGGCTGACCGAGGTGCCCATGGCATACCTATTGTTCTCGATGACGAAGATCACCGGAAGCTTCCAGAGCTGCGCCATGTTGAAGGTCTCGTAGACCTGGCCCTGGTTGGCAGCGCCATCACCGAAATACACCACGGACACGTTGTCGTTGCCGCGATACTTGTTGGCGAAGGCCAGTCCAGCGCCGATCGGCACCTGCGCGCCGACGATGCCGTGACCGCCGAAAAACTGCTTCTCGCGGCTGAACATGTGCATCGAGCCGCCCTTGCCGCGCGAGTATCCGCCCTGGCGGCCGGTCAACTCGGCCATGACACCCTTGGGGTCCATGCCGCAGGCCAGCATGTGGCCATGGTCGCGATAGGAGGTGGTAACCTGATCTTCGCCTTCGCGAAGCGCCTTCTGGATACCGACGACAACGGCTTCCTGGCCGATGTAAAGGTGGCAGAACCCGCCGATGAGGCCCATGCCGTAGAGCTGACCGGCCTTCTCTTCGAAGCGACGGATCAGCAGCATGTCGTGATAGGCCTTGAACTCGTCGTCCTTGTCGAATTCGGCGACCTGATAGTTGACGGTCGGATTGGACGTCTTGCCCGGTTTCTTCGTTCCGGATGTCGGGGCCGAAGCGCGCGTGCGCTTCTCGGTCGCCGGTCGAACAGCCATGGATTGCTCCTCCCGTATCGGGATTATTTCGTAGAGGCGCCGACGGAACCCCTTTCCGGGGAGCAAGTCAAGGTTTGCAACGCATGTCAATCATGCGAAAGCCGCATCGCTGGCCACAAGAATTAACTGAAATCAAGTTAATTCAACGAAAATAGAGCAATATCAATCGCTTTTTGCCTGCGCCAACTCGTCGAAATCCATAATGACCACTTCATTCGGATTGACGACCGACAGCTGGACACGGGCGCGCTCGTCCACCATGTCCTGGTCGAGGCTGGAGGGGCGCAGAAGCCTGACATGGGCCTCCAGATCGGCCTTTTCGGCGTTGAGACGCGCCAGTTCGGCATTGAGTTCCTGGGTGCGGCTCTCGAAGCGGGCACGCCCCACCATGCCGTACTCGCCATTGACGGCGTGATAGCCAAAATAGCCCAGAAAAACGGCGGTAACAGCCGGAAGGATCAGGCGACGCAGCCAAGACGGACGGTACTGGCGGGTAATCATACGCAACAAACTCACGCAGGCAGCGGGAACATCCTGGTCCCTTGCGGAGGAATCTGGACCAACGTGGTAAAAGGACGGTGAACAGGTCGCGGGTTGCGCCCAAAATGAGTCTCGCCAGCCTCGCAATAGGCAAAAGGTGGCAAACTTCCCACAGGCCCGGCCGATCACAACATCGTGCGCGCGGCGGGGCCGTCAAACCGCCATCAAGTCGAGCGATGGAGAAAGAAAAGGGGGAGGATCCGTTTTGAGGATAGCGCAGCCGAAACCGGCAACGATGTTGTCCGTTCTCGGCCATGCGCTGTTCATCGCACTCCTTGCCATCGAAGCCCCCCGCCGTCTCACCGTCGATCGACCGCCGGCGGCCGTCGAGGTGGTCATGGTCCCCGGGATGGACGTCGCGCCGCCCGTCAGCGCTCCCCCAGAGATCGCAGCGAAACCTTCGACCTCTCCGGCCCGACCGGCCCGCCCCTCCCCGAGCGCCACCGTGACGGCAACCGACTACTATGCGGCCGCAGTCCTCGACGATCCGCGCAATCGGGAAACTCGGGAAATAATCTCTACACTTGCCAGCGACGAGCGACTGATCCAGCTCTGCAACATCGAAGCGATGGAGCAGTTGAAGCGCTGGAAAGCCGGGTTCGTGCCCAACAGCGTCGTTCCCTACGCGATGGCCGACCCGCTGCTGAAGGCCAAGTCCATGGAAGCGCCCGGCGCGGCCGTTCACGCTGGCGGGAAATGGTACCGGTTGTCGTTCAGCTGCGAAGCGACGGTCGATCTCGCTCGTGTCGCCTCTTTCACCTTCAAGCTCGGCCGTCCCATTCCCAAAAGGGAATGGGAGCAGAACTCGTTACCCGAGCTGGACGAGAACGAACCGACGGACTGAACTCTCCTCACCCGGCGATGGCGAGGCTTTTCAGTTTGCGGTGCAGCGCCGAGCGCTCCATGCCAACGAACTCGGCGGTCCGCGAGATGTTGCCGCCGAAGCGGTTGAGCTGGGCCTTGAGATACTCCCGCTCGAAAATCTCGCGCGCTTCCCTGAGCGGCAGCGCCATCAGGTGCTCGCCGCCCGAACCGGACGGCAGCGACGGCAGCATGGTGCCGATTTCCGAGGGCAGAAGGTCGGCGGTGATCGTCGCCTCCGGATCGCCGCGCGTCAGGATCATCAGCCGTTCGACGTTATTGCGGAGCTGACGCAGGTTGCCCGGCCAGTCGTGCGACTGCAGCACGGCCATCGCGTCCTCGCCAATGCGCCGGACCGGCAGGCCAGTGGCCCTGGAGATCTGGTGCATCATCTGTTCGATGAGGAAGGGAATGTCCTCGCGCCGTTCCGAAAGCCCCGGAACACGCACCGGCACGACGGCGAGGCGGTGAAACAGATCCTCGCGGAAGTGCCCCTCGGCAATCTCGCGCTCGAGATCACGCGCCGTCGACGACACGTAGCGAACGTCGACATGAACCTTCTGGGTGCCCCCTACCCGCTCGAACGCCTGTTCGACGAGAACGCGCACCATTCGGTTCTGCATGTCACGCGGCATGTCGCCGATCTCGTCGAGATAGAGCGTGCCGCCATGCGCCTCTTCGAGAGCGCCGACCTTGCGCTTGCCATCGTCGTCGGACTCGCTGCCGAACAGCTCGATCTCCATCCGGTCCGGCGAGAAGGCGCCGGGATTGAGCACCACGAACGGACCAGCGGCCCGATGCGAACGCTCGTGGATGGCGCGCGCCACCGATTCCTTGCCCGATCCGGAGGGACCCGAGATCAGCACGCGGCTGTTGGTCGGCGCAACGCGGTCGATGGTGTTGCGGAGCTGGTTGACAACCGACGAGCCACCGACGACGCCCTCCTGGCGGTCGGAACGGATCTGAAGTTCGCGAATTTCGCGCTTGAGACGCGACGACTCCAGCGCCCGTTCGGCGATCAGCACCAGGCGATCGGCCTTGAACGGCTTCTCGATGTAGTCGTAGGCGCCGCGCTTGATCGCCGAGACCGCCGTCTCGACGTTGCCATGGCCGGAGATCATCACCACCGGCACGTCCGGATTGTTGGACTTGATCTCGTCGAGCAACTGCAAGCCATCCATGCGGCTGCCCTGAAGCCAGATGTCCAGAAAGATCAGCTGCGGGCGCCTCTCGGCAATGGCCTGAAGGGCCTTGTCGCAATCTCCGGCCGTCCGGGTTCCGTGGCCCTCATCCTCAAGAATGCCTGCCACGAGGTCGCGAATATCGGCCTCATCGTCAACGATCAGAATGTCGGTCGCCATTGTTTCCTGCGTATCCGTTCCGCCGCCGAGCGGCCGCCCTCAAGCCCCGGCCGTCTCGGCAGTAACATAAATGTCACACGATCTGAAGCCCTATCGGTCATTACCCCCGACATTCAACCCGTTCTATTCGGATCGACCGGCAGGCTGATCCTGACCATGGCTCCGTGCCCACCATCGGCCACGGAGGGCGCATCCAGAAGATCGATGCTGCCGCCGTGCTCCTCGACGATCTTGCGAACGATGGCGAGCCCCAGGCCCGTCCCCTTCTCGCGTGTCGTCATGTACGGCTCCATCAACCGGTGCCGCTCGTTTGTCGGCAGGCCGATGCCGGTATCGACCACTTCCACGATGTTGAAGTCGCCGGCCTCGCGGCCATAGACATCGACGCGCGCTCCCTTGCGATCATCCTCGGGCAGCCCTTCGATCGCCTCGACGGCATTCTTGACCAGATTGGCAACCGCCTGGCTGATCAAGCGATGATCGAAGCGTCCTTTGAGCTGCGTTTCCGGCAGATGAGCCTCGAAGGTAATCTCCGGATGGCCAACGCCGAGCAGGAACACCGCCTCGCGCACGCATTCGCCAAGGTCGCGTTCCTCGAAGGACGGCTTGGGCATGCGCGCAAACTGCGAGAACTCGTCGACCATGCGGCCGATGTCGCCGACCTGCCGAACGATGGTATCGACGCACTGGTCGAACACCCGTCGGTCGTCGTCCATCACCAGCTTGCCGAACCGCCGCCGGATGCGCTCGGCGCTCAGCTGGATCGGCGTCAGCGGGTTCTTGATCTCATGGGCAATGCGGCGGGCGACGTCTGCCCAGGCCGAGGTTCGCTGCGCCGACACCAGCTCGGAAATGTCATCGAGGGTCACAACGTAACCGTGCTCGCGGTCGAGCGAGCGATCGGGCGTTACCCTGACCGACACCGTGCTCTTGTGATCGCCGCGGACCAGCGCGATCGTCGCCTGATGGGAGCGCCCTTCGTCGTCATCGCGCAAGGCGGCCGACAGGAGATGGGCCAGTTCGGGCATCTCGTCGACCAGAAGGCGACCGACCAGATCGAACAGCTCCACGCCGAGCAGCGACAGCGCCGACGCGTTGGCGATGGTGACGTGGCCATCGTTGGAAATGCCGACGACACCCGCCGACACGCCCGACAGCACCGCCTCGGTGAACCGGCGCCGTCTCTCGGCCTCCTCCGAGGCCGAGATCAACTCCTGCCGCTGGCTCCGAAGCTCCACCGTCATCTTGTTGAAGGAAGCGCCCAGGCTGGAAATGTCGTCCGACGTGGCCCCGACGGGCACGGCGGCAGTGAGATCGCCGTGAGCCACCCGGTCGGCCGCATTGATCAGGTGGCGTATGGGCGCGACGAGATAGTTGGCGAACGACAGGCCGATCCACATGGCGCCGAGCAGGAAGACGATCGACATGCCGCCGAAGATCATCGCGAAGCCCATCTGAACGTCGGAGCGGTTGTTCTCCAGCTCGCGGTACTCCATGGCGCTGTCGCGAGCGAGCTTCAGATTGTCGAGTACCTGCTTGTCGAGAAGACGGACGATGTAGAGATAGGTCTCGTCATAGGTCCTGAGCTTCAGGAGCCCCCCGACCTGGTTGGACTGCCCCGGCTGCAGCAGAACCGCCGTCTCCTTGCGCGCCTCATCTATCGCCGTGAGCGTCGGCATGACCGTCTTGACGGTCGGATCGAACTCCGTACGCACGATGACGTTGCCGTTCTTGTCCAGCAGATAGGCGCTTTGCAGACCGTGCAGCGACGCCTGCAAGCGCATGAGGCTCTCGAACCGGGTCGGTTCGTAATCGTAAAGCGACTTGGCCGCGTCGAGCGAAGTGGCAATGCTGATCAGATCGGCCCGAAGTACGCGGGCATGCTCCTGCATGTAGGCGCTCGCCACGGTCAGCACGTTGTCGACCACTTGTCGCGTCCGCGACTCGAACCAGTGATCGAATCCCTGGTTGAGCGAGACGGTGAAGGCCACCGCCACCATCACGGCCGGCAAGGCGGCGATGAAGGCAAACAGAGCCACGACACGCAGGTGAAGCCGGGCGGCCGCCCGTCCCTCCAACCAGGCACGCCCGAGTTTCCATACCTCCTGGCCGACCATGAACAGGATGGCGAGGAGGAGAAGGCCGTCGATCAACAAGGCACCGCGAAGAAGGTCGGTGGTCGGCGGAACGGGCAGGAGATTGGAGATCAGCGCAAAGGTGGTCAGAGAGAACAGCGTGGCGACCGCCACCAGCACGAGACCGAACAGCCGCCGCCGTCGCCCCTCGGCATAAACGTCCTTCATCGCCATCGGCCTTGCCGCAGCTTCACTCTGTCCAGCCGACAAGTCCGCCATCGTCCGCCTCCATTCCACATCGCGAGCCGTCTATCACGATTGCGGCTTCTTGACGAAAACAACGTGCAAAAGCCGCCTCTCCGAGCGTTTTGCCCCGCTAACGCCACAAGGCCCGCTTTACATCCGTCCGCAATGAACTAACAAGGCGGCTCGCGGAGCGAACTTGACCCCGACGGCTCGATCTTTCGATCGGACGCCAGGCCTCCAAGCTTCGCGAGAAACAGAAGCCGCAAGTGGTTCCCATGACTCCGACATTTGCTCCGCGACCGCATCGGGCAAAGACAAAGGTCGGGGCGAGCCAGCGGCCCCAATATCGCGGATCGAAGCCGATATGACCGACAGTCCCCTTCCGAAGCCCGCTCTCGCAGCAGCGCTGCACGCCATCGAAATCACCCGGACGGGCGTCGCTGCCCTTGAGGAAGCCGCGCTTCGCGGCCCACTCGGCGAGGCCATCGACAAAGCCATCGGAATCGTCGCCGAGGGCAAGGGGCGTCTTATCGTCACCGGCATCGGCAAAAGCGGCCATATCGCCCGCAAGCTTGCCGCGACCTTCTCCTCCACCGGCACGCCAGCCTATTACGTCCATCCCACGGAGGCCGGCCATGGCGACCTCGGCATGGTCGACGGCACCGACGTCATCATGGCGCTGTCCTGGTCGGGCGAGACCACCGAGCTCGCGGTTGTCCTGGCCTTCGCCAAGCGCTTCAACGTACCGGTGATCGCGCTCACAGCCGGTGCTGAATCGACGCTGGCCGCCGCGGCCGACGTGGCGTTGATCCTGCCGCGCGTACGGGAAGCCTGTCCGCATAATCTCGCCCCGACAACATCGACGGTGCTTCAGCTTGCCATCGGCGACGCCATCGCCATGGGCGTCATGGTGCGGAAAGGCTTCTCGGAAAACGACTTCCACATCGTCCACCCAGGCGGCAAGCTCGGTTCGCAGCTCCGTCGCGTGTCGGAGATCATGCATACTGACCGGCTTCCGCTGATCAACGCAGACAGTCGGATGACGGAAGCCATCCTGGCCATCAGCTCGGGCGGGTTCGGCGTCGTCGGCGTCGTCGACGATGCTGGCCAGTTGGTCGGAGTCGTCACCGACGGCGATCTCCGTCGCTTCGTGCACTCCGACCTCGGCCCGCAGTTGAGCGCCAGCAAGCTGGAAACGCCCGTCGCGGACGTCATGACGCGCAATCCGGTCACCGTCGCGCCGCAGATTTTCGCCGCCGAAGCGCTCGACCTTCTGCAGAACCGCAAGATTTCCGTGCTGTTCGTCGTCAAGAACCGGAAGCCGACCGGCATCCTGCACACCCTCGACCTGCTGCGCATCGGCGTGGCGTGACAGCCCGCGCCGTCGCGGGCGCCCGTCACTCCCTCAGGGGTTCCGGGTGGCTGACGATGCGGCGGATCTCTGGAAAGGCAGCACGCGCCATGCGCTCCACCGCGTCGGCGCGGCGATGCACCTCGGCGGCGGAAAGCGTCGCCGGGAAGCGGCAATGAAAGGCAACGAAAAGTCCTTCGCCGATCTCGCGAACACGCACGTTGTGGACGTCTGACACGCCATGCTTGTCCGCCGCCGCCCTGAGAGTGGCGGCGTAGGCGGCAACGCGATCCTCGGGCAAGCGTTCGCCGGGAATGAGGTCGGGATAAAGAGGTTCGAGATGCGTCTCCACCTCGATCTCGGCGCCGATTTCAGCGCGGACGGCGGCTTCCAGGCGGCTCGCTACCTCATGCGCCTCTCCGAGCGGCATGGAACCCTCCACCTCGCAATCGAGCGACACGGAGAGACGGTCGCCGAGATGCTGAATGGTGATGTGGTGAACGGGAATGCGCTCGCGCGACGCAGCGAGGAACACGCGCTCCCTGACGCTCTCGTCGTCGATCGGGACCGGCCGCAGACTGACCGTCGCCTCGGCATCCTCGATCTCATCCAAGATGGCCGCCACCATCGCCCGCTTGACCGCAGCCGTCTCGTCGAAACTGAAAGTTCGGGGAACAGCCGCGGAGATATCGACGAAGTGCCGGGGACCGACCGTACGGACGCGGAGCTGATCGATGGCAACCACGCCGGGCAGATCCAGAAGCAACCGACGGAGCGTACGAGCAATGGCCGGCGGCACCCGGTCGGTCAGCTCGTCGATGGTGCGGCGGATCATTCGGAGGCCCAGCCAGCCGATGAACACGGCGATGGCCGCCGCGGTCACCGAGTCGGCCCAATCGGCGCCATAGAGCGTCGCAACAAAGCCGACGATGACGATCACCGACGAGGCCACATCGGACAGGAAGTGCATGGCGTCCGCAGCCAGAGCGCGACTGCCGGTTTCCTTCGCCGTCTTGTTCAAGGCCCAGGCGCGCCAGAGATTGATGACGATCTCGGCGCCCAACACGGCAAAGGCGATGACGCCGACAGATGGCGGCGGCGCCGCGCCGGCAAAACGATTCCAAGCCTCCACGGCAACGCCGCCGGCCAGCACCAGCAGGAGCGTCCCCTCCCCCAGCGCGGCGAGATCCTCGAACTTGCCATGGCCATAGGGGTGGTCGTCGTCGGCCGGCCGATCGGCAAAACGCACCGCCAGGAACGTGACAAGCGTCGCGATGGCGTCGGTGCCCGAATGCAGCGCGTCGGTCACGAGCGCCAGCGAGCCGATCATCAGGCCTATGGAGAGCTTGGCGGCGGTAAGACTGAGGCTGGCGACCAGCGACACCAGCGCCACGCGTTCCTTCCTGGTCATCGCCGTTCCCGCCTTCCGTAATTCGACGGAGACGGGCATGCCCTCCCGACGACCAAAAGGCAAGCGCCCTCACCGGCGCGTCGTACTCATTCCACGAAAACGGTCACTCGGTCCGCCCTGCCCTCGCCGTCGATCACAGACAGCGTCACGAAGCCGGCGCCCTTCGGGAAGTAGCTGAACTGACGCGCCCATGGCTCCCGCGCCACTGGCGCTCCATCGGCGAGCCAAGTGAACGGTCCCTTGCCGTTCCTGACCTTGAGGGCAAGCGGCTGAGGCGAGCCGGAGCGGAAGCCGAGATCGACGCGCGCGCCCGTGGGGGGATAGGCGATCTCCGGTCCGGCATCCTTCAGAGCAACAGCCGCCCGCGCGCCGCGCAGTCGCTGAAGAGGCGGCGGCAGCTCGGCATTGGAGACCTTGAGGAGGCCCGGCGGTTCCGGCGGCAAGCGTGTCGTCCCGCCCGCCCGAACGAAGGTATCGGCCAGGATCGGCACGGCCACATCGACGCCCATCAGACCGGGCAACGGCGCGCCATCCGGCCGTCCGACCCAGACGCCGACCACATACCGACCGTCGTAGCCCATCGCCCACGCGTCGCGATAGCCATAGGACGTTCCCGTCTTGATGGCGACGCGGACGTCGCCCTTGGCCGCACCAAGCTGCCCTGCCAGGATATCTGTGACATAGGCGGCGGCGCGTTCGTCCATCAGCGGCTTGGGTGGCTCGGCCGGCCCCACGGCATCGACCCGCTCGCGCAACGCGATGGGGCGGCCACCACGAGCCAAGGCCATGTAGAGCGTCGTCAAATCGTCTAGCGTCAGGCCGACGCCACCGAGCCCGACCGCGAGATTGGCGGATGCCATGTCCGGCAGCTTTGCCTCGACGCCGGCCCGGCGGAAGCGAGCGACCAGCCGTGCCGGTCCGACCAGTTCCAGCGTCTGGATGGCCGGCACGTTGAGACTTTCGGCCAGCGCTTGCCGCACAGTCACCGTGCCGCGAAAGGTCTTGTCGAAGTTGTTGGGCGTGTAACCGCCAAAGGCAGTGGGGCGGTCCTCGACCAGCGTCTCGGGATGGGCGATACCGGCGTCGAAGGCGAGACCATAGATGAATGGCTTCAGCGTCGATCCGGGCGACCGGACCGCCCTGGTCATGTCGATGGAGCCGGACCGCTTCTGGTCGAACAGGCCGGCCGACCCGACGGAAGCCACCACGTCGCCACTTGCTTCCTCAGCGACCATGATAGCCACCGAGACGTTGGGGCCGATGGCGCTCGCCCGCTCGGCGGCGAGCCCTTCGAGCGAGGTCTGCAGCTTGCCGTCGATGGTCAGCCTGATTTCGCCCCGCTTGGGATCGGCCGCCACCGCCCGGTCGGCGGCATGAGCGGCAACCAATGGAAAATCGCGTCGCCGGGTCGGAACCGGCTCGGCCACGGCAGCGTCGGCATCGGCGCGCGAAAGAATGCCGCGCTCGGCAGCTTGCCTCAGGATACGGTCTCGCGCCGCCTTGGCTGCGTCAGGGTAGCGGTCCGGCCGCCTTGCCTCGGGCGCCTGCGGCAAGGCGACCAGAAATGCCGCCTCGGCCGGAGTAAGGCGAGCCGGTTCCTTGCCGAACCAGGCCAACGAGGCCGAGCGTACGCCTTCCAGATTGCCACCGAACGGCGCGAGGCTGAGATAGGCGGCGAGGATATCGTCCTTGCCGGCAAAACGCTCGAGGGCAAGAGCCTTGACGATCTGCCCGAACTTGCCGATCGGCGAGCGGGTATGCAGGCGCTCGGAAAGACGCACCACCTGCATGGTCAGCGTCGATCCGCCCGAGACGATGCGCCCATGCGTCACCAGCTGCCAACCGGCACGGAACAAGGCTTTCGGATCGACGCCATTGTGCTCCCGGAAACGTCCGTCCTCGGTGGCAAGAAGCAACGCCACATAGCCCGGATCGACGCGCGCCGGATCGACAGGCAGGCGCCAGAGCCCGTCGCCAACCGTGTAGGCGCGCAGAATATCGCCGTCTCGCGCAGTCACGACCTGCGAGGTGGGAGCAAAGAGATCGACAGGCGGTGTCGCATCAACAAGGGCGCGGAACTGCACGACGGCAGCCACCCCGGAGATGGCGACCACCGAAAGAACGATCAGACAGACTTTGACCAGACGACCACGCGTCTTCATCCGATTGCGTCTTCCCGTGCTCACTTCAGTCGATCATCTTGCGAAAGCGACCGATGTCTAGAGACTGATCAGCGCCCGCCCGAGGTTGAAGCCTCGCACCAAAGCCCAGGCCGGTTCAAGAAAAGCGCGAAAGGGCAGCACCGTAAAGTACCTGTAGCGAGGCAGCCTGTGGAACTCGGTAATGCACTATCCCCCGCATGATGGTCCACGCCGACGTTCGCCCCACATGGATCGCCTCTGGGTCTGCATTGGCACGGCGCAGCGCCCCAAGTAAACGCCCGAGCCGATGGCGCCAAACCCAAAAGGCCGAACTGAACGACATGGCGGCGACGGCCGCGAGGAAGAGTCGCCCATCGTTTCAGGAACAAATACGACTGTTTCGCAACTACGGAGCATAACCGCAGGATCGGCCAAGCGACTTGCGTGATTTGCCAATATATCTCCGGCCCAGGAAAATCACTTCTTGGCCCGCACCAAACCAAGAAAATATTCAAAATGGATATTGAACATTCCGCATAATGCAACATTAACGGTCACTGCGTAGAAATGCGAAAGGAGAGAAACGGGCGGATGCTGAATTCTGGAGGATAGAATGAAACTATTCGACAAGATACTGTCGAAGCGGATAAGCAGACCGCCACAAAATGCCGCCGTCGCGACACCCGATGGCGAGCCGAAGCGAGAGCAGACGGGCTCATCCGCCTCGGCAACGGAGCCTCTCAGGATATTGCGAACGGACGCCTCTCTCTCCAGCGTCAGCCCTGACGACTTCCTGTTTGACGGCATCCAGGCCAGCCTGGTGCTCGCTTTCGTCTCGCCAAAGGTCGATTTCGCAAGTGTGACCCGCAAGATCAAGTCGCTTGCCCACACGGCCGAGGTTGTGGCCACCACAACCGCGGGCGAGCTCTGCGCCAAAGGTGGAGAGAAGGTTTATTGCGAGACGGACGGCAGTTGGCAGAACGTCGTCCTGCAAGTCTTCTCGCCGGCATTGATCGAAAAGGCCGAGGTGTTTTCGGTGCCACTCTCCTCGCAGGATCTCAGAGATGGCAGATCCTCGATGTCGCACAGCAAACGGATCGCCAAGATCGTGTCGGCACTGAGCGCCGTGAAGCCGGCCATGCACATTGACGCCAAGACGACTTTCGCGCTGACCTTCGTCGATGGGCTTTCCATGTCGGAAAGCTACTTCATGGAAGCAGTCTACGAGTCCGGGCGCTTCCCCTGCCTGTTCGTCGGCGGCTCCGCCGGTGATGCCCTGACCTTTACCGAGACGCTTCTGTTCGATGGCCGGCAAATCGTGAAGGACCACGCCGTCGTCGCCTTCGTCAAGATGGCGCCGGGGCAACGCTACGGCGTCATGAAGAGCCAGAATTTCCGGAAAACCGGACCGAGTTTCGTCGTTGTCGACGCAGATACCGATCGACGGTCGGTCAGCGCCGTCATCGACGACAAGAGCGGCAAGGTCGTCTCACTGGTCGAGGCTCTCTCTTCTGCGTTGAGGGTTGTGCCGGAGAAGCTCGAAGAGGCTCTCAAGGGCAAGGCGTTCGGGATCGAGCTGGGCAAGGAGCTGTTCGTCCGCTCGGTGTCCAAGATCGACCTCGAGAAGGAAGTGTTCTACTTCTACTGCGATATCGGCCCCGGTGACGAACTGACGTTGCTTGAACAGACCGACTTTCTCGAACAGACCCGCGCCGACATCGAGCGCTATCTGCGCGGCAAACCGAAGCCGGCTGGCGTACTGATGAACGACTGCATCCTGCGCCGTCTGTCGAATGCACAGGCGCTGTCGCGAACAGGCGGCATTTGGCCTGCGCCCGTGGCAGGATTCTCGACCTACGGCGAGCTGTTCGGCATCAACATCAACCAGACCCTGTCGGCAATCGTTTTCTTCTCAAACGTTGAGACGGACTTCGCGGACGATTATCTCGACAACTTCGCAATCCATTACGCGAGTTTCGTCAACTACTTCACGCGCAACCGGCTGAAGCGGGTCGAAATCCTGAACCGCCTGAGAACCGGCGTCATCGAAAAGATCTCCGACTATCTCGAGATGTCCTCGAGAATTGAGGGCACTCTCTCGGAGATCTCCAGCGTTGGCGAGATCATGTCCGGCATACGCGCAGCCATGGTCGACTCCCGTCCGGAGCAGAGCGGTCAGCCCTCCAACACTGAGGCGCTCGCCGCACGCTTTGGCGGTCTCAACGACGCGCTTTCCGCGCTGCGCCAAGTCGTGGCAGTCATCGACAACATCACCGGTCAGACCAACCTGCTCGCCCTCAATGCCACCATCGAGGCGGCACGCGCAGGTGAAGCGGGGCGCGGTTTCGGCGTGGTGGCCGGCGAGGTGAAGAAGCTCGCCAACGACACCAAGGCCACGCTCGGTCACACACAGACAGCCATCGCCAACATCGAGGAGTCGCTTCGGGAGCTCGGCGTCATCATCGAAGCCACCAAGCGGGAGTTTTCCGAAGAGGGCGAGCGCTACAAGCAGATCGTGGGCAACGTGGAAGAGATCTTTGCCCAGAGCGGCCACTTCGAACGGTCGATCGCCGGTCTGTCCTCAATCGTGGCCGGCCATCGAAGCAGTGTCGAGCAGGCGGTCAGCAGCATCGAGTTCCTGCATCGGCTCGATAAGAGCGACCGGGAGGTCGCCTGATCGGCCGCGGCCTGAGCAAATTCCAAAACAAAGCCGCCGCGTGAGCATCCCCACGCGGCGGCTTGTTGTTTCCGTGGACTGAAATCAGCCGTAGATCGGGAAGGCGTCGGTCAGCGCCTTGACGCGGAGCTTCACCGCCGCCTCGACGCCGTCGTTCTTGTCTTCGCCGTTGATCTTGAGACCGTCGAGCACCTGCAGGATCAGGTTGGCGATCTCCTTGAACTCTCCGGCGCCGAAGCCGCGTGAGGTCGCCGCCGGCGAGCCAAGACGGATACCCGAGGTGATCGTCGGCTTCTCCGGATCGAACGGCACGCCATTCTTGTTGCAGGTGATGTCGGCGCGGCCGAGAGCCGCCTCGACCACCTTGCCGGTGAGCCCCTTCGGACGAAGATCGACCAGCATCAGATGGTTGTCGGTGCCGCCCGAGACGATGTCGACACCACCGCGCTTCAGCTCGTCGGAGAGCACGCGGGCGTTCTCGACCACCGCCTTGATGTAGGTCTTGTAGGCCGGCTGAGCCGCTTCGAGCAGCGCCACCGCCTTGCCGGCGATGACATGCATCAGCGGCCCGCCCTGCAGGCCGGGGAACACCGCCGAGTTGATCTTCTTGGCAATATCCTCGTCATTGGTCAGCACCATGCCGCCGCGCGGTCCGCGCAGCGTCTTGTGGGTGGTGGTGGTGACCACATGCGCATGCGGGAACGGCGAAGGATGCTCGCCCGCCGCCACGAGGCCCGCGAAGTGGGCCATGTCGACCATCAGGTAGGCGCCCACCTCGTCGGCAATGGCGCGGAAGGCCGCGAAGTCCCAGACGCGACTATAGGCCGAACCGCCGGCGATGATGATCTTCGGCTTGTGTTCCTTGGCCAGCGCAACAAGCTGGTCCATGTCGATGCGATGATCCTGAGCGCGGACACCGTAGGTGATCGCGTTGAACCACTTGCCGGACATGTTGGGCCTGGCGCCGTGCGTCAGATGTCCACCCGAGGCCAGGTCGAGGCCGAGCACCGTATCGCCCGGCTTGGCCAGTGCCAGAAACACCGCCTGGTTGGCCTGGCTGCCGGAGTTCGGCTGCACGTTGGCAAACTTGCTGCCGAACAGCGCATTGGCGCGCTCGATGGCCAGGTTTTCGGCGATGTCGACATACTGACAACCACCATAATAGCGTTTACCTGGATAACCCTCGGCATACTTGTTGGTCAGAACGGAACCCTGCGCCTCGAGAACCGCCTTGGAGACAATGTTCTCCGAAGCGATCAGTTCGATTTCATGCTGCTGACGACCGAGCTCCTTCGCCACGGCGGAGGCGATCGCGGGATCGGCCTCGACGAGGGAGCGATGGAAAAAGTTGGCAAGCTCTGCGCTGGTCGTGTTGGACATTTGGGTTTCCGTTCCGTCAAGGGACGTTTCTTGGGCCGGACTGACCGGGACGAAATGCCCCGGCGCCACGCGCGCCCGTGACGGGCGTCGCTTATCACGAGCGGGGGGGTGCCATCAACCGGAGGGCCGCCCAACGAGCGACCAGCAGCCCCGCCTAAATCGAATATGCGATCGTCTCAGGCCAGGATGGCGTCGAGGGCGGCAATCTTTGCGATGTCCTTCGTTCGCCCGGCAAGCGAGTAGAATCGCCGGAGATCGGCGAGAGAGGCTGCTCGGAACCGCCTTCCGTCAACGGCGATCTCGGTGATCTCCCGAAGGTCATAGGGCGTCCAGCCATCCGACGACCCAATGCTCATCTCGGCCATAATGTCGATGACAAGCGGTGCGCCGTCGAGATGGAGGTGTACGCGGGACCGGAACCTGTCGTTGCCACCCTGCCCGTCCGGCTCGACACCGGCCGCCGCCGCCAGAGCTTCGGCGTCGTCGACGGAGACGATGACATCCAGGTCGGATGCCTGAAAGCCGCCGATGCCCAGCAACTCGAGAACGGCCGTCCCGAACAGGACTGGCTCGGCCCGCGCGTTATCGGCAAGACGCTCCAGGAAGGCGAGAGACTGGGCGAGTTCGGGCCGCATCTATACGGTGAAACCTCCCCCACGCGGAGCGGTGGCCAGCGGCTGCGCATTCGTCTCGGCAAGGCGTTTCACGAGCTTTCGCAGCGCCAGACGCTCGAGATCGTGACGAGCAGCCCCGGCCGGACCGATCACCTGCACTTCCACGCCCGTGACAGAGCAAATGGCAGAGACGCGCACGGCGTTGCCGAGGGCGACGAACTCGAAATAGACTTCCCGCTCTTCCACGCTTCCGGTCATGCGGCACCGCAAGAGAAAACCCGCCCGGAAAATCCGGACGGGCTCAAACTACCACGAAGTGTCGGGAAAATCAGCCGGCCTGAGCCTGGCTCTGTGCCTCCGGCGACATCGGAACGCCGAGACCGTCGCGCTGATAGATGTCGTCGCGGAACTCGACCGTGTTGTTCGGCGTCGCCCACGCGGTGATATACTGGAAGTAGAGAGGCACGGGATCGGCCACCGGCGCATCGATGCGCTCGCCCGAGGTCAGCGCCTCGGTGATGCGATCCTTCGGCCAGTCCGGCGTGTTCTTGAGGATCCAGTAGACATACTCGCGAACGTTCTGAACGCGGATGCAGCCCGAGGAATGGAAGCGATCGTTGCCGCCGAACAGACCCTTGCTCGGCGTGTCGTGCATGTAGACGCCTTCCGGCGACGGGAAATCGATCTTCACCGTCCCCATGGAGTTGAGGTCGCCCGGCTCCTGGCGGAACATGTAGTTGACCGCCTGGTCGGTCTTCCAGTCGATCGATTGCCAGGACACCTCGGTTCCCGAGCGCGGATCGAACACGTGGATCTTCTGCCGGTCCAGATAGGACGGGTCCTTCTGCATCTGCGGGATCAGGTCCTTGAGGATGATGCTCTTCGGAACCGTCCAGTAGGGGAAGAAGCGGATGACGGTGATCTTGGTGTTGAGCAGCGGCGTCTGCCGGTCGATCTTGCCGACCACGCCACGATGGCGCGAGTGCACGGTATCGCCATCGATGGTCTCGATCTCGGCGCCAGGCACATTGACCATCACGAAACGGTCGCCACTGCCACCAAGCGGACTGGGGAATGCCTGAAGACGGACGAGATTGAGCTGGAGCTGCTGGATGCGCGTTTCGACCGGAACGTTGAGCTGGCGCAGCGTCGCATCATCGACAACGCCATTGGCGATGATGCCGTGGCGCTCCTGGAACCGACGAACGGCCCCATCGACGAAAGTGTCGTAAGCAGTGGAGATACCGGCGCTCTGATCGAGATCGCCGGTGATCATCAGACGCTGGCGCAACACGCCGACAACCGGGTTCTCCATGCCTAGCCGGAGCTTGCCGACTGCCGGAACCTGGGGCCACCCGCCCTGCATGGCGATCGACGAGTACTGGGAAATCGCCTGTTCGGTGTAGAAGCCCGACTGCCCGGAGATCGACGGGCGCGTCGGCTGCGTCGTCATGTCGGTAGGCGCGGAAACGTCGAAACCCTCGGTCCATTCCGTCTGGGCCAGCATCGTCTGGGCCTTGGAGGCGGTAGCCGCCAGCGCCGTCATTCCGGCGATGCCAGCCTTGAGCACCCCGCGGCGGCTTGCCGCCATCGACAAAAATGATCCCTTCACGACCGCACTCCAGATTGAACCGTTCGGACGCCGGAAAGCCGAACAAGGCGCTGAAACCTCGGCCAATGGACAATGGCCATGGTTAACGCCGCCTTTCCGGAAGATTCCCGCACAAGTGAACCGCCTACGAAGGACTCGCAAGACAGCTTAGGTGGCTCGCCGTTTAGCGGCAATTCATGGCGAAATCGAGGACTGTGAGCATAGGCCCTGCCCGTGGACATATCCGACCGGACGGCATGGCAACGCGCGGACGAGAAAAGACCCTGAGCGCAGGGAGGGCGCTCAGGGCCAAGTTGCGCGTCTCGGGAGGAGTTGAGACGTTCGATGCATCCGGTCTGAGGAAAGGGGAGGAAGCATTCCAACCGACATGCTCGATACACTTAACATCTGACAGCAAACTATTAAAAAATGGTTAACGCAACAGAAAAAGCGCTGTATCGGCGTTCACCCTACCTCTTTTGAGGCACCAATACTCTCTTTTGGAAAACGTCACTGTCAGTTTTGACAGAGGAACAGGCAACGTTACACAGCCTGTCGACTTGGTACTTCGTAGCATTCGCCATCCGTGACGGACTTTTATCGCAAACGGAAAGCGGCCGCCGTGGGTAACGGCAGCCGCTTTGGGCGAAGATTCGCGCTGAAATGGCGCTCCGGAGAACGCGTTGCGGCCTTAGAGCCGGTAGAGGATCTGGTCGGTCCAGAAGCGCTCCAGCCGCTGCAGCGACTTGTTGAGCACCTTGAAGTCGTCACGGTTGATGCCGCCGACCGTCTCGATCGAGATGATGTGGCGGTTGTAGAGCTTGCCGACGATATCGGCGACCGCCTGCCCCTTGTCCGTCAGCTTGACGCGAACCGAACGACGGTCCATGCGCGAGCGCTGATGATGAATGTACCCCATCTCAACCAGCTTCTTGAGATTGTAGGACACATTGGAACCGAGATAGTAGCCGCGGGTCCTGAGCTCACCGGCCGTCAGTTCGCTATCACCGATATTGAACAGGAGGAGCGCCTGGACGGCATTGACGTCGGTGCGACCCGAACGGTCGAACTCGTCCTTGATGACATCGAGCAGGCGTCGGTGCAGACGCTCTACGAGGCGGAGCGCCTCGAGATAAAGCGGCTGGAGGCCCTGCTCTTCTTCGGGCTCGTTGGCGTAAAGGTCGTAGGCGCGCTTGGCGTTGGCCATGGTTGAAAGCCTCTCTGTCGTACTTTTTGGATGCGGCTCTTTGTCCGCCTTGATCACGACAGTAGCCGAGAGCTTTGAAAATCAGCTTAAGGGGCAAGCTGAATATAAGTTTAACGCGATTCCAAACCTACCCGAGTCTTCGCTTTGGTAAAGCAGTACTTTACGCCCCCAAAAAGCAAGCCAACCCAGCGATTTCAGGCCAATTCCACAAAATTCGACCTAGTTTTCATCAATCCGACTCTGCTCGGAAAAGGCAGTTGAGACGAATTGCCAAATTTTACGCAATAACTCTTTGTTGACTCTCACAAACGATCGCGGGTCCGTTCGTAATAGGCCGAGAGCACCGCGTAGAGCACCACGGTGCCGATGTGAAAGATCATCAGCGGGTAGTTGCGGCCGAACTGGGGGTTATAGGCGCCATAGAGCGCCGTCTCGGTCAGAGCGCTGATCATCCAGACCACGGTGCCCCACGAAGCGAGCAGCCAGAGGCCCACCGCCGCCACGAGATCGGCGACGGCGAAGAACAGCGTCGCCACGATGACCGGCGAAGAGAGCGTCAGGAAGTTGCCGCTCGGAATGCCGAACCCGAGAATCGTCGCCCAGCGCGCAAGACCGGCGACCAGGAACACCGTCGACAGGAAGCGGACATAGACCACCAGCGTCAAGCGAGCGTCGAACTTGCTCCAAAGGCTGGTTTCGAGCCCATCGGACTGCCGCGTGTCGCCGTTGCCACTCATCCGATGATCCTTTCACTCTGCAAGCCTGCCTCAAATTTGCGCCGGAGTATCGATCAAATCATGACCCGCGTATAGAGCCGGAGGCGGAGCCGTGCTAAAGCGGCACCGCTTTCCGCTGGCAGGACCTCCCATCATGACCGCGAACACTCCCTTCTCCAACGGCGCCGCCGCGCCTGACATGCGCGCCATTCTGAGCGGCCGTCGCATGCGCCGCCTGCGCCAGACCGACTGGTCGCGCCGCCTCGTGCGCGAAAACGGCATCACTGTCGACGACCTGATCTGGCCGATCTTCGTCATCGATGGCGTCGGTGTCCGGACTCCGATCGCCTCGATGCCCGGCGTCGAACGCCTTTCGGTCGACGAGGCGGTGCGCGATGCCGCCGAGGCGGCCGCGCTCGGCATCCCGGCCATCGCACTCTTTCCCTATACCGATCCCGTGAAGCGCGACGAGAACGGCAGCGAGGCATTGTCGCCGGACAACCTCATCTGCCGCGCGCTTCGGGCCATCAAGACCGCCGTTCCGGATATCGGCCTGATGACCGACGTGGCCCTCGACCCCTACACCAGCCATGGCCACGACGGCCTCCTCGAGGGCGACGTCATCCTCAACGACGAGACGGTGGCCGTGCTCTGCGAGCAGGCGCTCAACCAGGCAAGGGCCGGCGCCGACATCATCGGCCCCTCGGACATGATGGACGGCCGGGTCGGCGCCATCCGCTCGGCACTCGACGATGCCGGATTCGAGCACGTGCAGATCATGGCCTACTCGGCCAAGTACGCATCGGCCTTCTATGGCCCGTTCCGCGACGCCATCGGCACCAGCAAGACCTTGCGTGGGGACAAGCGCACCTACCAGATGGATCCCGGCAACTCCGACGAGGCGATCCAGGAGGCCGAGCTCGACCTCGCCGAGGGCGCCGACATGATCATGGTCAAGCCGGGCATGCCCTACCTCGACATCCTTCGCCGCCTCAAGGATGAGTTCCAGGTGCCGACCTTCGCCTACCAAGTCAGCGGCGAGTACGCGATGATCATGGCGGCGACGCGAAATGGCTGGCTGGACGGCGAGCGGGCGATGATGGAAAGCCTTCTCGCCTTCAAGCGGGCAGGCGCCGACGGCATTCTGACCTATTTCGCCCGCGACGTGGCCCGCAAGCTGAAGGGCTGACGTGCGGCCGCTCCACCTTCTCAAGATCGTCGCGGCCGCTGCCATCGGAGCGGTCGTCGCGACCGAAGCGTGGTGGCTGGCAAACGGCTATCGCGACGCCAGTGCCTGTCTGAACGCCCTGCCCGCCCTGGAGGAGCAGGGTGACCTTGTCGTCGACGGGCTGAAGCGTTCGAGCGGCATCTTCGATGTGATCGAGATCGACTACCGGCGGGCCAACGCCCTCGGCGGCCACCCCGGCCGTCTGCGCTGCGCCTTCGGTGACGGCCTGGATGGCGGGCGCAATCTTCTGGGAGCCGAAATCGGGGGGCAGCCGATCGGAGAGGCCCGGCTCTTTTTCCTGGAGCGTTTCTGGCTGGAGGATGCGACCGCGGTGGAGAGTGGCGCCAAACGCCTCAGAACCGAGATACCGCCTCTCGTCTTTCTCGCTGCGATGATCGGGCGGCCACATCCATCCCTCATCGGCGCCCTTCTTTGCGCACTCCTTGGCGTGGCGCTGCTCGCGGCCAGACGGTTTTCGACAAGCCATCGACGAAGCTGATGCCACCTTGTCTCTCCGCCGTGCGAGGGATTAGGGTGTCGCCCCAAATGCCGACCGATGGCCCCGCCGGTCAGCAGCATTGCGTGCCGACCCAACCGTCGGCCACGGCGGGAAAATCCCAGAGGCGACGAGGGAGAAACAGATGACCGAACAGACCCCCGGATTTTCGACGCTTGCCATCCATGCCGGCGCCGCTCCGGACCCGACGACCGGCGCCCGCATTACCCCGATCTACCAGACCGCGTCCTATGTCTTCGAGGATGTCGACCAGGCGGCGAAGCTGTTCGGCCTCGAAACCTTCGGCAATATCTACGGCCGGCTGACCAACCCGACGCAGGCGGTGCTCGAAGAGCGCGTCGCCGCCCTCGAAGGCGGTGTGGCGGCACTTGCCGTCGCCTCCGGTCATGCCGCCCAGCTCCTCGTCTTCCACACGCTGCTTCAGCCCGGCGACGAATTCATCGCCTCCAGGAAGCTCTACGGCGGTTCGATCAACCAGTTCGCCAACGCCTTCAAGAACTTTGGCTGGAACGTCGTCTGGGCCGATCCGGCCGACCCTGCCTCGTTCGAGAAGGCGGTGACCCCACGCACCAAGGCGATCTTCATCGAATCGATCGCCAATCCCGGCGGCATCGTCACCGACATCGCCGCCGTCGCCCACGTGGCCAAGCGGGCCGGCGTGCCGCTCATCGTCGACAACACTCTGGCAACGCCCTATCTCTGCCGTCCGATCGAGCATGGCGCCGACATCGTCGTTCATTCGCTGACCAAGTTCCTGGCCGGCCACGGCAACTCGCTCGGCGGCATCATCGTCGACGCCGGCAACTTCGACTGGTCGCGCGAAAACCGCTATCCGATGCTGTGCGAGCCGAGGCCCGAGTACAACGGCCTCGTCTTCCATAAGAACTTCGGCAACTTCGCCTTCGCCGTCGCCTGCCGGGCGCTGGGCCTGCGTGACCTGGGGCCCTGCATCTCGCCGTTCAACGCCTTCCAGATTCTGACCGGCATCGAGACGCTTCCGTTGCGCATGCAGCGCCACACCGACAACGCCAAGGCGGTGGCCGAGTTCCTGTCCGACCACCCGAAGGTGGCCTGGGTGTCCTACGCCGGCCTGCCGGGCGACCGCTATCACGGCCTGCAGCAGAAATATGCGCCAAAGGGCGCCGGCGCCGTTTTCACCTTCGGCCTCAAGGGGGGCTACGATGCCGGCGTGACGCTGGTGAAGAACGTTGAGCTGTTCTCCCACCTCGCCAACGTCGGCGATACCCGTTCGCTGGTGATCCACCCCGCCTCGACCACGCACAAGCAGCTGACCGATGCGCAGAAGGTGGCGGCAGGCGCCGGACCGGACGTGGTTCGCCTGTCGATCGGCATCGAGGATCTCGCCGACATCATCGCCGACCTCGATCAGGCCCTGTCGCACATCGACTGACGCCTGCCTCCCTGGGAGACTTGCGTCCGACCGGCATCGTCCCGAGACAAATGCCCACACCTGATCCAATGTCGAGCGTTGGGTTTGGTGACTCCTTTAGCGGCATCCGACCGAAGGCCTGAAACTGGCCGGAATCGGATGCCGACTTCGCTCCACTGAACGGCGGAGGCGCGCTTGTCCTCAAGTCTCAGGAAGCTGATCGGCACCATCATCCTCGTGATTACCGTTCCGATCTACGCTCTGATCGCCATGGTCATTGCTGTGGCGGTGCTCCCCGGCGCGAATGCCTGGTGGCAACTCGTCTACTATCTGGTGGCAGGCCTGCTCTGGGTTCCGCCGGCCGGCGGTCTCATCGTCTGGATGACCAAGGCGGACCGCCGCGTCTAGTGGAGCGAATTTGACATTTGAGTCCCGCCTCACATAGAGCGCCCGCTCAAATGTCAAATTCAAAAGCTCCACTCGAACCGCTAGCTCTCCCGCAGGGGTTCAGCCTCCGGACCGCCGGCACGGGCGAACCGGAGACTGCCTGAACTCGCGTATGTGCCCGGACAGCTGCAAGTCGACGACGCGAGAAGATAACGCGCGCCCTGTGATTTCCCTTTGACTTCATTGCGATGTGCAAGTGCCGCATCCGTCTGTATCCGTATTTGCAAATGGATCGCATTTGCATTAATGCATACGGCCGAAAAGTGGATTTCTTACATCAGGATATTCGAGGCGTCGACGAGCGCCAGTTCGCCGAGGGGCCAAAGACCGCCAGTGTCGGCGTACCGATAACTCCGCAAAGCAGCCACTTTGGTCTCGCCCTCTTGTCAGGCGCGGGCAAGGAACAATGCGTTTGCACGAGGAGCAGGAATGACCGCGTACACGTCCACCGTCGTTGCCGCCGGGCTTCTGGCCCTCGTCAATGTCCTGCCGACCGAGGCGTGGGCCGAGCCGACGAGCTACCCACTGACAATCGACAACTGCGGACAGGCCGCCACCTATGCGAAGGCGCCACAGCGCGCGGTAGGATTTGGCCAGAACAGCGCGGAAATCATGCTGGCCCTTGGCCTTGAGGAGCGGATGGTGGGCACCGCCTTCTGGCCGAGCAAGGTGCTCGACGAGTTCGCCGAAGCCAACGCCAAGGTAAAGCTTCTCTCCACCGAGTTCCCCACCTTCGAATCCATTCTCGGCGAACGGCCGGACTTTGTCGCAGCCGCCTTGCCGAGCCTCGTCGGACCGAACAGCAAGGTGGCCAAGCGCGAAGATTTCGACAACCTGGGAATCGCAACCTATCTGTCGCCCAGCACCTGCCTCGACGCATCCGGATCCAAGGATGTCTACGGAAGCCGTGCCAACCTCTGGACCTCGGAACTGCTCTACAAGGAGATCGACGAGCTCTCGCGCATCTTCGACGTAGCCGATCGCGGTCAGGCGCTGATCGCCGACTTCAGGGCGCGCGAGGCCGGACTGCGGGCCAAGGTGTCGACGGGCGACCGCAAGCTCAAGTATCTGTTCTGGTTCTCAAGTCCGTCTCCGTCAGCTGATGCCTATCTCGGCGGCAAGAACGGCGCCTCCGGCTTCATCGCCGACCTGCTTGGCGGCGCCAATGCCCTCGATACGGAAACGGAGTGGCCCACCCTTGGCTGGGAAGCCATCATAGCCGCCGATCCCGATGTCATCGTCATCGCCAGTCTGGACCGCAATCGCTGGGAGCTCGACAGGCCGGAAGCCAAGATCAAGTTTCTGACGACCGACCCTGCCGTCAGCCAGATGCGCGCGGTCCGCGACAAGGCAATCGTCGTGATGGATGGCCAGGCCATGAATCCCACGCTCCGCACCATCTATGGCGCGGAGCAGGTGGCCGACCAGCTCAGAAGCCTTGGCTACCTGAAGTGATCGAAGCGAGATCGGCCGTCTGGCATGTTGCGGTGGTTGCCACCGCCGTCTTGGCGTCGCTTATCGTGGTCGCGCTGGTCATAGGCATCAGCGTGGGGGTGGGCGACCTGCCGATCCCCCTTTCGACGACATTCGGCGCCATAACCAATCGACTCGGATGGACGGCGATCGAGCTCGAGCCCATCCACGAGGCGGTGATCTGGGACTACCGTCTGAGCCGCTCTCTGGTGGCGGCTTTCTGCGGTGCGGGCCTGGCGCTGTCGGGAGCGATCATGCAATCGCTTCTTCGCAATCCCCTGGCCGAGCCCTATGTGCTCGGCATCTCGGCTGGCGCTTCGACCGGGGCGGTTGCCATCTTCATCCTGGGCATCGGCACCGGAGCCGTTTCGCTTTCCGTCGGCGCCTTCGCTGGCGCATTCGGCGCCTTCCTGTTCGTGGCGCTCCTGTCGAACGGTACGCGCGGCGGCGCCGACAGGACCATCCTCGCCGGCGTTGCGGCGTCGCAGCTCTTCAACGCCGCAACCTCCTATATCGTGACCACCTCGGGCAATGCCCAACAGGCGCGCGACGTGATGTTCTGGCTGCTCGGCAGCTTTGGCGGCGTCCGTTGGCCGGAACTGGCGCTGGTCGCCTCGGTGACAGGCTTCGGGCTCGTTGCCTGCATGATCTCCGCCCGCAATCTCGATGCCTTCGCCTTCGGCGACGAGGCCGCCGCCGCATTGGGGCTTAACGTCGGCAAGGTGAGACTGCAGCTCTTCGCGCTCACCGCGCTAATGACTGCGACGATCGTAAGCATGGTCGGGTCGATCGGCTTCGTCGGCCTCGTCGTGCCGCACGCGGTTCGCTTTTTCATCGGACCTCTCCATATGCGGCTTCTGCCCGCCTCGGCGGTCGCCGGCGCGGTCTTCATGGTTCTGGCCGACATAGCCTCGCGGCTATTGGTCCCGGGGCAGACCTTGCCGGTCGGCGTCGTCACGGCGCTCGTTGGCGTTCCCTTCTTCTCGGCCATCCTCTACCGGTTCAGGAGTCCGTCATGAGCGTTTCCGCCGAGAGGATCACCTGGAAGATCGGCAGGCGGGCCATTGTCGACGACGTCTCGATCGACGTGCGTCCTGGGGAGACGCTGGGCCTTCTCGGCCCCAACGGCTCCGGAAAGACCTCGCTGCTCCGCCTCCTCGCCGGCCTGAGACAGCCGCACGCCGGCCGGATCACGATCGATGGCATTGACCTCGGAACCGCCGATCGCCGGACGATCGCCAAGCGGGTGGCGTTCGTCGAACAGCACGCGGCGACCAATGCCAGCCTCAAGGTGATCGACGTGGTCAAGCTCGGGCGCTTTCCCCACCGGTCATTGTTCTCCAGCTGGTCGACCGACGACCAGAATGCCGTCGAGGCCGCACTCGAGAAAACGGGAATAGCCGGCATGCGCGACGCGCTCTGGCAGACTCTCTCAGGCGGCGAAAAGCAGCGTGTCCACATCGCGCGGGCGCTGGCTCAAACGCCGACGGAACTCTTTCTCGACGAGCCGACCAACCATCTGGATGTTCACCACCAGATCAGCCTGCTCCGTCTCGTCAGCAAGCTCCCTGTGACCAGCATCATCGCGCTCCACGATCTCAATCACGCCGCCATGTTCTGCGACCGGTTGATCGTCATGAGGGCCGGCAAGATCGCCACGGCGGGCCGCCCGGAGGAAGTGCTGACCGAGAAGCTTCTTCGCGAGGTCTTCTCCGTCGAGGCCCGTGTCGAGCCGTCGCGTCATCATGCACGCCTCCATGTTCACTACCTTCTCTAGAGTCTCGAGGAAGAGCGCTCCATGACGCCGGCCACGTCCGACGACCGTCCCGCCTTCTTCGACAGCGTGGTGGGAGGCATCACGCTTCGCCTTCTGGCAACATTCCTCTTCGCGTCGATGAGCCTTTCGGTTCGCTTGGCGGCAATCGAAGCCCCTGTGGGCCAGATCATGTTCTGGCGCTCGGCCGTGGCGCTCGGGCCGATCCTGATTTACCTTTGGTGGCGTGGCGACCTGCCGCATGGACTGAGAACGCGGCGCCCCATGGGCCATCTCAAGCGCAGCATGCTCGGTGCCGCCGCGATGTTCCTCTCGTTCCTGTCGCTCGCTCATCTGCCCCTTTCCCTGGCGACCGCGCTTTCCTTTCTGGCCCCGCTGATCACCATTCCGGCGGCGGTGGTGCTTCTGCGCGAACGCCCCGGCGCCTTGGTCCTGTGGGCCACCGTCGCCGGCTTTCTTGGTGTCATCGTGATGTTGGTGCCGGCTTTCACCCGGCCCGAGTCGGCGTTGGAAACTCTGCTCGGCGTCGGAGCCGGCGTCCTTTGCGCGCTGACCACGGCTTTCGCCAAGATCGAGATAAAGAAGCTGACGGCAACTGAGACACCGGCGGCAATCGCCTTTTACTTCGCGGTGGTGTCGGCGCTCGGCGGCCTCCTCAGCCTGCTGCTCGGTTGGGTGGAAACCTCGCCCACCGGCCTGGCGGCCCTGATCGCTTCCGGGATCCTGGGCGGACTGGCTCACATCGCCATGACAGAGGCGATCGCCCGGGCGCCGGCATCGACGCTGGCGCCCTTCGAGTACACCGCGATGATATGGGCCTTGCTGTTCGACCTTGTGGTGTTCGCATCGGTCCCCGATACCTTTGGTATCGTCGGTGCGCTTGCCATAGTGGCGGCGGCAGCCATTGTCGGCTTCTGGAAGGCACCGCCCCCGGTTCGCCAGACATAGACTTCTGCACTCTTCGGAAAGAGACGCTCAGGCCGCGATCTCGCCGGCCGCCTTCGCCACGCGCGTGATGCTGGTGACGCCCCGGCGGCCGAGCGCGGCCAGAAGCGTATCGACGGCGGCGGAATCGGCATCGCCCGTCAGCATGAGTTGTCCGGCAAGCCGAGCGAACAGCGCGAAAGCCGGGTCGGCCCGCAGCCGTCCAAGGTCGATCAGCACGAGATCGTAGGTCTGTTCCAGCGTTTCAAGCAGCATCGCGGCAGACTCGGCGTCATCGGCGAGCGTCCCCAGCGGACGGCGACCGGGACCGATCTCGTGGGCGCGCGAACTGGCATTGCGTTGGATGGCGTCGGTGAAGTCGGCTTCTCCCGCCAGAAGCTCGGCGAGGCCAGGCTGGTCGTCGGCATGCCGACTCGCATCAACAACGACGATACGCGCACCGTTGAAGCCGCCATCTCGCGTCAGCTCGTCGATAAGGCGACGATTCTCGCCGCCGTCTCCGAAACTCGCGACAGCGACCCGGCGACGCTCGGCGAGGTCGACGAGGGCGCTGGCGGGAGCAACGGTCGCGGCATCGGCGAGCCTTTCGATCTCCACTGTCGCCGGACGAGTCTCCTGAGCGACGGTCTTTGGAGAAACGGGCTCAAAGGCATCCACGACGAGCGGAGCTTCCTCTGGTTGTTCGCCGATCTCTCGGCGACGCTGGCGGCCAATGACGGCCGCTGCCGCGCCCAAGGCAAGCACGAGCAGACCGGCCAAGGCACCACCCACCCAGGGCGAAATGTTTGCCGCCTGCTCGACCCGTGTCGCACCGGAAACCAATCTGGCACCGACGCCACCGCTCGTCGCCTGTAGCTGGAGATAATCGCCGACGACTCGATTGACGAAACGAATGGCAAAGTCCGGATTGTCGGCCGAGAATCGGATGTCGATCAGCCGACCATAGCCAGACGGCGCAGCCGAGAAGCCGGCCGCGAGAGCCTCGGTCAACTTCTCTTCCGGAGCAACCAGCTTGCCGGCGCTCCCCATGCCCACAGCCGCCAGAAGACTCACGTGGAGCGGCGGTTTGAACACGGCGCGGACATCGGTCACACCGAGTTCGGTAGCGGCCCGGCGAAGGGTGTCGCGCGACGTGATGAGCTTTGCCTGAGCCGATAGGAACTCGGAATCGACGATACTTTCCGCCGCGCTCGTCCGATCGACAGCGAGACGGGCACGAACTTCGACGCCCGACTGCAAAGTGGAGAGAAAACCGTATGTCACAATGGCCACGGACGCAGCCAACACGACCAGCAAGGCCTTCCGGCGCCAAGCGGACTGCAAGACAGCCTGACGCGCACCGCCACCCGCCTCACCGGCAGGAGGCGCACCGAACACGTTCAAGGGCGGAGCTTGCCTTTCCATGCGAAAAGCATGGGCGGGTATGGTAACCAGCCCGTTAAACATCGCAAAAATGTTACCGAGGTCCCCAGATTCTCGCCCCTCGGAAAGACTTGATAAAGAGTCGTTAAACTGCGTTTTCCTTTCCTTAACCATGCCAGACTAGGGTCGGTTCCCGTATTCTCGCTGATTTCATGGGGACAATCGCATGCGGCGACGCGCCTTTCTCGGTCTGGCTTTGCTCGGCCTCGGCGCCTGTACGACCGCGCCCCGGCGGCGGGCGGTGGGCGCTTCCTCCCCGATTCCCGACGGACTCGACGGCCCCTACCGCCTCGACAGCGGCGACAAGCTGCGCGTCACCGTCTTCGAGCAGACGGCGCTCTCCGGCACATTCTCCGTCGATCAGGCGGGCTACATCGCCTATCCACTGGTCGGAAACGTCACGGCCCGTGGCCTGACCACGCAGGAGCTGGCCGGTGCGCTCACCCGTGGTCTCAAGAGAGGCTATCTCAACAATCCCGACGTCACGGTGGAAGTCGACACCTATCGTCCCTTCTTCATCATGGGCGAAGTACGCAATCCCGGGCAGTACAGCTACGTCAACACAATGACCGTCGAGACCGCCATCGCCATTGCCGGTGGCTTTACCTCACGCGCCAACGAAGGCGGCATCGCCGTGTCTCGTCGCCTGAACGGCAAGCTCTACACAGGCACACTCCCGCCGAGCGCCCTGGTCCGGCCCGGCGATGTCCTGCGTGTCGCCCAGCGGCTGTTCTGACGAAGCAACTGCCAAAGACGCTCTGTCGCCGTCCCTTTACTCCGCCTCAGTGTTTTTGGCCCATCATGGCGGCTTCGTTCGCTATGATATGCGAGGATGAGTTGCGATGAACGTCACAGAGCCGGGCTCGGGGCCCGCTTCCCACCTTCCGTCGACGGCGGAAGCCCTCGCTCGAAACTATCGTGACGCCACCATCGCCCCCTCGCTGGTAAGTGGCGTCGCCGCCGCCTTCGAAGGCCTCTGCCTGGCCGTCATCGGCATCGCCCTTCTGCCGCTGTTCTCGGTATCGCTCACTGGTATGACGATCACGATTCCGGTCGGCACCGCTGTCCTGACGCTGCTCGTCGCCCAGATCCTTGGCGCCAACGACCTGTCGCTCTTGCGCCGTCACTCCCAGCGGTTCGCCAAGATTCTGGTCGCCTGGTCGAGCGTCTTCGGCTTCGTCTCGGTGATGCTGATCATTGGCGATGGCGTACCCGAGGTCGCTCGGCTGTGGTTTCTGGCCTGGTACGTGTCGGGCGTGATGGCACTCGGCCTCGCCTCTGCCGCCACGACGCTGGCGACGCGCCGGCTGACCCGCGCCGGGCGGTTGCAGAAGAGAGCCGTCATCCTTGGCGGCGGCGCCATGGCCGAGTCCCTCATCACCGCGCTGGAGGAAACCGGCGGCAACGAACTCGCCATCCTCGGCATCTTCGACGATCGCAACGACGACCGCAGTCCGGAAAGTCAGCAAGGCTTTCCCAAGCTCGGCAACACCTCCGATCTCGTGGACTTCGCCCGCCTCGCCGCCATCGACCTCGTGATCGTCGCCCTGCCCGCCACCGCCGAAGTCCGTATCCTGCAGCTTCTGAAAAAGCTCTGGGTGCTACCGGTCGACATTCGCCTGTCCGCTCACTCCAGCAAGCTGCGCCTTCGGCCGCGCTCCTACTCCTATATCGGCCGTGTCCCCTTCCTGGATCTGTTCGATCGACCGATCACCGGCTGGTCGCAAGTGTCCAAGCGGATGTTCGACGTGGTCATCGCCAGTCTTGCCATCGTCGCGCTGTCACCAGTGATGATCGGCGCGGCCATCGCCGTGAAGGCGACATCCAAGGGGCCCGTCCTGTTCCGGCAGCCGCGCTATGGCTTCAACAACGAGGTGATCTCGGTGATGAAGTTCCGTTCGATGTACGCCGATCAGGCGGACATCAAGGCCGAGAAAGTGGTGACGCGCGGCGATCCACGCGTGACGCCGGTCGGGCGCTTCATCCGCAAGACCTCGATCGACGAACTGCCGCAGCTGTTCAACGTGCTGAAGGGCGACCTGTCGCTGGTCGGCCCCCGCCCCCACGCCGTCAACGCCCACACCCAGCACAAGCTCTGGGAAGAAGTGGTCGACGGCTACTTCGCCCGCCACAAGGTGAAGCCCGGCGTCACCGGTTGGGCGCAGATCAACGGCTGGCGCGGCGAAGTCGATACGCCCGACAAGATCCAGGCCCGCGTCGAGCACGATCTCTACTACATCGAAAACTGGTCGGTGCTGTTCGACCTCTACATACTCATGTTGACGCCGATCCGCATCCTCAACCAGGAAAACGCCTACTGAAGGGACGAAATGTCGCGGGCGGCGCGAAAATCGACGCCCAGGCCCAACGCATCGGAAACAATGACGGCCCCCTCGGCCACCGGAGCGGCAACCGTGACGCCACGCAGGAGGCGCAGACAGTCGAAGATGCGCTCCTTGGGGACCGGCGCCGCCGAGACAACCGGCAACAGCGCCAGGCCACCGCCTGACACCCTTACCGTCGTCGTCACCATGCGCTTGGGCGCCACCACTTCCTCGGCGGCATAGGCGAGCCCCTTGTTGCAGGTGAAGCCGGACATCTCGGCCACGGCGCCGTTCTCGACGACCACCTCGCCGCCGCAACCGATCGGGCAGCCGATGCACTGAATGGCGTGAACCACGCGTTCCATCATGCCTCCTCCTCGATCGCGTCTTCCGCTTCGGTCTTCTCGGGCGCCGGCACGACGCGGAACTCCAACGTCGCGGCGTCACCGATCTTGCGAACGGGAATGTCCGCGACGATCATCTCGCTCGGCTTGACCACCCTCAGCTTGCGCTCGAAGGCGAGCACCCCATCGGCCCAGAACTGAAGCACCGACGCGCCCATCGGCTTGGCGGCGCGAAAGTAGAAGCGGACGCTCATCTTGCCGGGTTCGAGGGCGGAGAGGCGTTGCGGCACGACCGTGCGCAGCCCCTCCCCCGCCGCAACGGACCGCTCTGGACCGGACGCGGGGAGTTCGCCCCTGGCATGACGCGCCGCCGAACGGCCGGCGATCGCCGCCTCCTCGGACACCCAGTCCACGAGATCATGGACGTGCAACACGTTGCCCGCGGCGAAGAAGCCGGGAATCGAGGTCTGGCGAAACTGGTCGACGCGCGCGCCACTGGTGATCGGATCGAGAGCAACACCGGCCGCTCGACCGATCTCATTCTCGGGGATGAGGCCGACGGAAAGCAGCACGCAGTCGCATGAAACGTCGAAGGCCGTGCCGTCGATTACCTCCAGCCTGTCGTTGACCTGCGACACCGTGATGCCGGTCACCCGGTCCTTGCCGTGGATTGCCGTCACCGAGTGGCCGAGATAGAGCGGAATATCGAAGTCTTCCAGGCACTGGACGATATTGCGCGTCAAGCCATTGGAATAGGGCATGATCTCGAAGACGGCCTTCACCTTGGCGCCCTCGAAGGTCATGCGGCGGGCCATGATCAGGCCGATGTCGCCGGAACCGACGATCACCACTTCCTTGCCCGGCAGGTAGCCCTCCATGTTGACCATGCGCTGGGCGGCGCCAGCGGTAAACACACCGGCCGGCCGACTTCCCGGTGTACGGATGGCGCCACGCGTCCGCTCGCGGCAGCCCATGGCATAGACCACCGACTTCGCCCTGACGACCATCAGTCCAGCATGGGGACTGACAGAGGTGATGACGCCACCGGGCTCGGCTGCGAGCACCGTGGTGTCGAGCCAGACGTCGATGTCCGTTGCCTTGACCATGTCGATGTAGCGATGGGCATACCCCGGCCCGGTCAGTTCCTCCTCGAAGCGCCTCAAACCGAAACCGTTGTGGATGCACTGCTGGAGGATGCCGCCGAGTTCGCGGTCGCGCTCGATGATCAGCACGCGCTCCGCGCCGGCCTCGCGCGCGGCCAACGCCGCCGCCATGCCGGCCGGGCCGCCACCGATGGTCACCACATCGTAGGATAACTCACGCATGGATGCCCTCCCCGGCGTCTAGATCGGCACGTGACAGAAACAGCCAGGAGTCCGCCGAGTCCTTGCGAACGGCGGTGACGGGAATGCCAAGCTCGCGGGCGAGAATCGCCGTGACACGTGGCCCGCAGAAGCCGCCCTGACAGCGACCGGCGCCGGCGCGCACCCGCCGCTTGACGCCGTCGACGGTGCGCGCTCCGCAAGGCGACAGGATGGCGGCGACGATTTCGGCCTCGGTGATGGTCTCGCAGCGGCAGATGACGCGGCCGAACAGCGGATCGGCGGCAATCAGCTCCGCCTGCGTCGCGCGGTCCATCTCGTGGAACCGCGGCTTTGCCGGGTTGACCGGCACGAAGCTCGCTTTCGACCTCAGCCTGAGGCCGACGTCCTGCAGCACCTCGATCATGACCTCGCCGATGGCCGGAGCCGACGTAAGGCCCGGCGACTGGATGCCGGCGGCATGAACGAGACCACGCGCAGCCGGCGACGGACCGATGACGAAGTCCTTGCCCGCAGCGGCGCGCAAGCCGGCGAACTCGGTGATCGCCGTCCCGAGCGGCAAGGTCGGCATGATGCGGCGGGCACCTGCAATGATTCCAGCGAGGCCACCTGCCGTCGTTTCCCTGTCCTCGGGATCGTCGATCTCGGTGGCATCGGGGCCGATGAACACGTTACCGTGCACGGTGGGCGACACCAGGATGCCCTTCGACACCTTGTCCGGCGTGGGGAACAGCACCGTGTTGATCAACTGGCCGACGCTGCGATCGAACAGGATATACTCGCCCCGGCGCGGTTTGATGGTGAAGCTGTCATCTCCGGCAAGACGGGCGATCTCACCCGAATGAAGGCCGGCGGCGTTGACCACGAAGCGCGTCGCGACACGGCCACACGACGTGTTCACCGCCACGATCTGCCGATCAACCACCTCGAGCCCAGTCACGGCGCACTCGGTGACGATACGCACGCCGTTGCGAATTGCGTTCTCGGCAAAGCCGACAGTGGCGAGAAACGGGCAGACGATGGCGCCGGTCGGCGCCCACAGCGCGCCCGAGATATCGGGCGAAATGTTCGGCTCATGGGCGAGAACCTGCTCCCGCGACCAGATCTCAAGGCCCGGCACGCCATTGTCGATACCGCGATGGCGGAGGTCCGCCACGGTCTCCATCTGGGCGGCATCCTTCGCCACCACCAGCGACCCGGTCGCCTTTCGCGGAATGCCGAGCCCCTCGGATAGCTCGGCATAGAGCCGGGCGCCCTGTACGTTGAGACGCGCCTTCCAGGTACCGGGCTCCGCGTCGAAGCCGGCATGCAGAATGCCGCTGTTGGCCTTGGAAGTGCCGGTGGCAACGTCGGGCGACCGTTCGATGAGCAGCACCGACAGCTCGTAACGCGACAGCGAACGGGCGATGGCGCACCCCACCACGCCGCCGCCGATGACGACGACATCGGCGCTGTCCGGAAGTGGCCCCGCTCCAAAACTACCCGCCATGCCCGTCTCCCTCGCAGGCTCGCCGACAGCGCGACCTGGCTGTCCCGCCACAATCTACAAAGTTCGAATGATCTTCGTTTTGGTTCGTTTTGTCTTTCGTATCATCTAAATCGAAAGTTTCGGATCGGTATGAACGCCTATAGCACCCGCCGCTTTTGAAGCTCACGAAAGCAACAATGCCGCCCTCCCTTTCGGGAAGGCGGCATTGCTCATTATGCCTCGGGCTATGGTCGGCTCACCACGAATGAAGCCGGATGCATCAGGCCGATAGCGCCTGCGCCACCTCGCCGGCATCGTCGCCGACAATCAGCTGGTAGTTGGCATTTCCCAGCGTGGCGATGGCCCGGACGCCAGCCTTCTTGACCAGCGACTGGTCGAACCGCTTGGGATCGGCCACCTCGATGCGAACGCGGGTTCCGGACACCGCTTCGACCGAGACGATGTTGGCGTGGCCACCGAGCGCATCGACCATCTGGTCGGCCTTCAGTCGCGCGGCAACCGACGGCACCCCGGCGGTGGGCCTGGCCGCGACCGGCGCGGCAGCGGCGACCGGAGCCACGCCACCGGCGGGCTGAGTGCGCAGATACTCGTCCATGTCGGTCTTCATGTTCTCCGACTGGGTGCCGAAGATCACTTGCAGCCCCTGACCGACGACCATGACGCCGGCGGCCCCCATCTCCTTGAACTTGCTCTGGTTCACCTTGGCAATGTCGGCAACGCCGACGCGCAGGCGGGTGATGCAGGCATCGAGGTTGGTGATGTTCTCGGCTCCGCCAAACGCGGCGACCAGCTTGCGAGCGGTAGCGAAGCGATCGTCGCCGCTGAGCGCTTCTTCGGCACTCTCGACGGCGGCGACGGCATCGTCCTCGCGACCCGGCGTCTTGAAGTTGAACTTCTGGATGGCGAAACGGAACACCCCGTAGTAGATGGCCGCGTAGATCGGCCCGAGGATCAGCGTCATCCACCAGTTATGGGCGTTGGAACCGAAGACGTTGAACAGCAGGAAGTCGATGCCCCCCTGCGAGAAGGTGAAGCCCATGTGGATGTCGAGCGTGTTGGCCACGAACTGGGTGGTGGCGGCCAGCACGGCATGCACGGCGTAGAGGGCCGGCGCGACGAACAGGAACGAGAACTCGATCGGCTCGGTGATGCCGGTCAGGAACGAGGTCAGGGCAGCGGAGATCATCATGCCCATGACCTTGACGCGGTTCTCCGGCTTGGCCGTGTGGGCGATGGCGATGGCCGCTGCCGGTAGCCCCCACATCTTGAACAGGAAGGCGCCCGACAGGATGCCGGCCGTGTGATCGCCCGCGAAAAAGCGGTTGATGTCGCCGTGAACCACATTACCGGCGGCATCGGTGAAGGAACCGATCTCGAAGAAGAACGGCACGTTCCAGATGTGATGCAGACCGAAGGGGATCAGCAGCCGCTCGACGAAGCCGTAGATGGTGGCGGCGAGGCGCGGATCGCTTTCGGCTGCCCAGTGCGAAAACACGTCGATGCCGGCCTGCACGGGCTGCCAGACGAAGGACAACACCACACCGGCCACGATGGCCGCCAGTCCCGTGATGATCGGCACGAAGCGCTTGCCGGCAAAGAAACCGAGATAGGACGGCAGCTGGATGCGGAAGTAGCGATTGAACAGCGACGCGGCGATGGCGCCGATGATGATGCCGCCGAACACGCCGGTATCGATGGTCGGCACCGTCTTGCCGGCGAGCACCGGCACGTCGAGAAACACCGCCATGGCGCTGAGCGTCGCCGTCATGACGAAGTAGCCGACGACGGCCGCGATGGCGGCGACGCCATCATTCTTGGCAAGACCGAGGGCGACGCCGACGGCGAAAATGATCGGCAGGTTGCCGAAGATGGCGTCGCCACCCTTGGCCATGACCTGCGACACGATCTCGGGCAGGAAGGAGAAGTTGGACGCACCGATGCCGAGCAGAAGGCCGGCGACGGGCAGCACGGCTACGGGCAACATCAGCGCCTTGCCGATCTGCTGCAGCACTCCGAAGGCTGATTTGAACATGGTTGGAAACCTCTGGGATTAAGCTTCGGGCCAGGACTGGGCGAGCATTCGGCGCACCGCCTCGCCGGATTCGAGGGCGAGCGCCGCTTCGGCGACCGCCTTGCACTTGGTCATGTCGAGGGTACGCACCATCGCCTTGATCTCGGCGATCGAGCCGGCCGTCGCCGACAGCTCGGTGACGCCGAGACCGATCAGCACCGGCGCGGCGAGCGGGAAGGAAGCGAGCGAGCCGCAAACGCCAACCCAGCGGCCATGCGTCCTTGCGCCTTCAGCCGCCAGCTGGATCAGCCTGAGCACCGCCGGATGGAAGGGATCGAGCTGCTTGGCAAGGCGAGCGTTCACCCGATCGATGGCCAGCGTGTACTGGGCGAGATCGTTGGTGCCCACCGACAGGAAGTCGGCCTCGGCGGCCAGCGTCTTCGAAATTAGCGCCGCCGAGGGAACCTCGACCATGATGCCGACCTCGATCGGCGCGGTGCGGCCGAGCGCCTTCATCTCCGCGTCGATCACCTTGCGCACGTCCCTAAGGTCGGCGAGCGTGGCGATCATCGGCAGCAGGATCTTGGTCTGGCCGTAGGGTTTCACCCTCAGGATGGCGCGGATCTGCGTCCGGAGCAGTTCGGGCTGCCAGAGGCTCATGCGAACGCCACGCAGGCCGAGGGCGGGATTTTCTTCCTTCGGCAGGTTGGCGTAGGGCACGTCCTTGTCGGCGCCGGCGTCAAGGGTGCGGATGATCAGCGGTCGCCCCTTCAGGCCATCGGCGATGGCCTGGTACTGGGCGTACTGCTCGTCCTCGCTTGGAGCCGAGGTACGGTTGAGAAACAGGAACTCCGACCGCATCAGGCCACAGCCTTCAGCGCCGCTCTCGAGCGCCACGGCCACATCGGCCGGACCGCCGAGATTGGCCACCACCTCGATCCGCTTGCCATCGGCCATGTAGCAATCGTCTTGCGTCGCGGCGCGATTGGCGGCGAGGCGCTCGCGGCGACGGACCACGGCGGCACGAATGTCAGCAAGATCTCCTTCCGGCGGGTTGATCCGCACGGAAGCCCGATCGGCGTCGAGAACAACCGGCTGTCCGTCGGGTACGCACAGCACGCCGACGCCGGCGGCGACCACGGCCGGAATGCCCTTCGACGCCGCGAGGATCGACACATGCGCCGTCGGGCCGGCATAGGCCAGCACGATGCCGGCCACCTTGCTCAGATCGAGATCGGCAAACTGCGACGGCAGCAGATCGGCAGCGAAGATGACCGCCTCGTCGGGCAGCACCGTCGCCGAGCCGGACACGCCCAGCAGAATAGCCAGAACGCGTCGGCGGACATCCTCGAGATCGGCGGCCCGCTCGGCGAGAACGGGATTGCCGAGCTTGCGCAGGGCGGCGACCTGACGATCGATGGCCGTTTTCCAGGCGTAGGCAGCGCTCTTACCGTCGCGGATCATCGTCCAGGCGGCGTCGCGAAGATCGGGATCTTCGACGAAGGACAAGTGGGCGGTGAGGATCTCGGCCTGCTGCCCCTTGCTCTCGGCGATCTTGGCCCCGAGATCGGTCGCGGCCGTCTTGAGCGCAGCGCGCAGCTCCTTGATCTCCTGCTCGACGTCGGCGCCGGCCTCCGAAATCTCGAAGTCCTCGGACGTGATGCGAACCGACACGCCGGCGGCAAGCCCCGGCGATGCCGTCGTGCCGTCGATGGTCTTGGCGACACCCGGCCCCCAAAGCTCGGGCGCTTCGGCGACTTCAGGCATTGCAGGTTCAGACGATGCGACGGCTTCGGGCGCGGAAGCGGCGGCGGACACTTCGGGAACCTCCGGCCCGCCGAGCAGCGTAGCGATACGGCTTGCGATCTCGGCGCCATCGGCTCCCTTGGCCTCGATGGTCAGCTCGTCATTGTGCTGGGCGCCGAGCAGCATCAACCCGACGGGGCTGGCGGCACTCGCCTTGCGGTCTCCGAGACGGATGATGACCTCGGCGGCACCGGACTTCGCCGCCTCGGCGATCAGGCCGGCGGGCCGGGCATGGATGCCATGCGGATCGGCAACACGGACTTTGACGATGACCGCATCGCCTTCCGATGCGTTCGCCTTGGACGGTGTCGCCTCGCCCTGCGGAACGATGGTGGCAACCTCGTCACCGGCTGCGATCTCCCGATCGACGCCGGAAACGGCCAGAGTGAATCGCTCGCCGTTGGTTAGCACCACCGGAACCACAAGGCTGCGGACCAGTTGCGAGATGACATCCATGTCGAAGCTGATCAACGGATCGCCGGCCTTGACTCGGTCACCCTCGGCAACATGTGGCGTGAAGCCATCGCCCTTGAGCGCCACGGTGTCGAGGCCGATGTGCATCAGCACCTCGGCGCCGTCCTCCGCCCGCAGTGTCACGGCGTGATGAGCGCGGTGGAGCGAGGTGACGATGCCGGAGAACGGCGCACGCAGCGTCGCATCGGTCGGGTCGACGGCAAAGCCATCGCCAAGAATCCGACCGCTGAACACCGGATCCGGAACGTCGGCAATGGAGCAAAGCCAACCGCCGATCGGAGCTCGAAGGCAAAGACTGTCCTTCGCGTCGAGCGGCTTGCCGCCGCCGGACGCGTTCTTTGTATGATCAACCACGTCAAGACTCCGTCAGATCTTGGGTTTCTCCAGCAGGCGGTGATATCGCCCTGTCTCGTTCAACTCGTGTGCATGCGCCCCGGCTCCAGCCGAGAGGCCAATCATCGTCGCGGCGGCGCCTGGGCGCTGTCGCGAAAGATCAGGTCGACCGGCCAGACTTCCGAGAGAGTGGCCGGATCGGCGCCGCCGACCAGAGCGGCGGCCAACTCCGCGACACGCCCCCCGGCGGAGCGGATCGACGAAAAGGTGGTCGTGAGTGCCGGTTCGAAGGCCTCGGGCCGCACGGTTGCAAGACCGTCGTCATGGGCGATGACCGAAACGTCACGGCCGATCTTGAGGCCGCAGTCGCCGATCGCCCGGCAACAACCGGAGGCGAGGAACATCGAAGCGCAGAGAAAGGCGGTCGGAGCCGTCGGCAGGGCCAGCAGCGCGCGCGTGGCGCGATAGCCGTGGTCCTCGGTGGCGGGGCCTGCAACGAAAAGACCGGCTTCGGCGGCAAGCCCACGTCGACCGAGAGCGGCGTGCCAACCGACCATGCGCTGCTCGGATGCCGAGAGATCGGCCGGACCGCTGACCAACGCAATCGCCTTGTGGCCGAGACCGGCGAGCAGATCGACGGCCCGGCGAACGCCGTCCTCATGGTCGATGTCGAGATGCGGATAGACCAGCGAGCCGGCCGTGCGTCCACAGGTGACTGTTTGAAGGCCGAGGTGCGACAGGAGGCGGATACGAAGGTCCTCGACCTTCAGGTTGGCAAGGATCATCACGTCGACCGCCTTGGCGCGAGCAAGACGACGATAACCCGCCTCCTCGCCGTCGAAGGTGGCGTTGACATAAAGATCGCGACCGCACCGCCCCGCCCCATCGGCCAATCCGGCCAGGAACTCTCCGAACACAGGATCGGCCATCTCGGTCGACGCCCCCGGCAGAACCACGCCGAACGCCCCGGACTCCCCCGTGGCAAGGCGCTTGGCGCTGACGTTGGGTGTGTAGTTGAAGCGCCTGGCGGCCTCCTGAACACGGAGCCGCGTCTCCTCGTTGACTTCGGAGAAGCCGTTGAGAGCCCGGCTGACCGTCGTCTTCGACAATCCGAGATGCTGCGCCAGCTCCCTGAGATTCACCTAAGCCCCTCCAGATCGGGACCGGTCGAGCCGACTATCAGCTCCGCTTCGAACCGGTTTGGAGACAACACCAGAGCTCATATCGCTACTTTTCCCACGAAACAACGGCAGATACGGCTGGAGACAAAATTATTTCGGATGGAGAAATAAAGAAGTTCGAACCGGTTTGAAAGATCTGTACAAACCCGAGCGTCGCGTCAGGCGAGCCCGGTCATGGGCATTGCGCATGTCCTTGAGCAACTCCAGCGGAAGTGGGAACCGGTTCTGCGCCCGGAGTCGCGTAAAAACAAAGAGATGGAGCACGTAGGCAAGCCAGAGCTCGCCGGACGCTCTCTATCGGCTCGACGCACGACTCCAGTGAGAAGAGCAGGCACATCAAATGCGCTCAGCAGCCGTCACTCGCCATCGCTACTTGCGATCGGGGGAAATGGATGGTCGGGCAGAGAGGATTTGAACCTCCGACCCCGTGTCCCCCAGACACGTGCGCTAACCAGGCTGCGCTACTGCCCGTCCAATCATCGCCCAGCGGCATCCGCCGGACGGGAGGGATTTAGCCGGTTCGATCCGGCGGGACAAGTGCTAATTTCACCTCACCCCAACGAGACAACAGATCAACGCGTCTGATCCAGCAGACGCTTGCATTCCAGCAGCTCGAACAGCGTCGACTGAAGGCGCCGAATATCCTCACGCGACAGGCCGCTCGAACTGGCCGATGCCGCATGTTCCGGCGCGGTGCGAAAGCGCTCCATGAAACGGAAGCCGCCCCGGTTGGTGCTCTCGGGCAGGATTCCGGCCGGTAACGGCTCCTCCTCCACCTCCGGTGCGCGAGCCAGCGGCGGCTCCATCCGAGCCTCTGTGCGCGCGGCGGAGCGCTGCGGTGCAACCGGCTCCAGCTCGGCCTCGTCAGCTTCGAAAGCTGCCTCTTCCACCGGGGAATCAGCCTCGTCCAAACCGTCGCCGTTCTGGACCGCAGGAATCGGCTCGCCAGGGTGGCGCCAGACCTCCATGACGAAACGGGCGCCCTGCTCCTTCAGGATGCGCTGAACGCCCTTGATCGTGTAGCCTTCGCCATAGAGGAGATACTGGATGCCGCGCAGAAGCTCGACGTCATCGGGGCGATAGTAGCGACGCCCACCGCCTCGCTTCATCGGCCGAATCTGGCTGAACTTGGTTTCCCAGAATCGCAAAACGTGCTGCGGAAGATCGAGCTCCTCCGCAACCTCGCTGATTGTTCTGAACGCGTCAGTTGCCTTTTCCACGCCGCCGCTCGACCTGATGCCGTATTCGGTCCTCGAAGACCGGATTCGCAAAGCGCCCTAATATAGAAGCGACAGGCGAAATAAGCCAAGCCCGATATCGCATCAACACGAAGATCGTCGGCTAGTTATCTGTATTTCAATGAAGTTTCGGAGCGGCCGGCTCGCTGCCGGCCCTCGCTCAATCGTCGCCCTGAACGGACGAGGCATCGCCGCCGTTGATTTCCGTCTTCAGCACGTTGCTCGGCTTGAAAACCAGCACGCGCCGGGGAAGAATCGGAACTTCCTCACCCGTCTTAGGGTTGCGACCGATGCGTTCGGTCTTTGAACGGACAGAAAACGTACCGAAGGAAGAAAGCTTCACGGTCTCGCCCGTCACCAGACAATCAGCGATCTCGCGCAGCACCGATTCGACGAGTTCGGCCGACTCGCTCCTCGAAAGGCCAACCTTCTGGTACACGGCCTCGCAAAGATCGGCGCGGGTTACAGTTTTGCCCCCCATGGATCGCAAGCTCCCGTTGTTCCAGTCGACCGTGGATCTGGCCAACGGTCGAGATCCAAAGACACAGCGCACGAACGTAGTGCCAGATACGGATGCGGTCAATGCATTTTTCGCGCAAGTCTTTCCAAACAAACAAAAAACCGCAACATGCTACCAACGGAGGATAACGGCTCCCCAGGTAAGACCGCCGCCGACCGCTTCGAACAGCACCACATCGTCGCGCTTGACCTTGTCCGAGCGCACCGCGAAATCGAGCGCCAGCGGAATCGTCGCCGCCGAGGTGTTGGCGTGCCCCTCCACCGTCACGATCGTCTTTTCCAGGGGAATGCCGAGCTTCTTCGCCGAGCCTTCGATGATGCGCCGGTTGGCCTGATGAGGAATGAACCAGTCGATGCTCTTGCCGTCGAATCCGGTTGCATCGAACACCGACTTGATGACGTCCCCGACACCGCCGACAGCGAATTTGAACACTTCCTGGCCGTGCATGCGCACATGACCTGGAGCGCCGGTCATCGACGGTCCGCCATCCGTGCAAAGCTTGTCGACATGGCGGCCATCAGCCCTGAGGCTGGCGGCAAGCAGCCCGCGATCGGCCGACGTGCCCTCGCCTTCCTCGGTGCCCAGCACCACCGCGCCGGCTCCGTCGCCGAACAGAACGCAGGTGGTGCGATCGTTCCAGTCGAGGATGCGCGAGAAGGTATCGGCGCCGATCACCAGCGCCTTGCGGGCAAGACCGGTGCGCAGCAGGCTGTCGGCAACGGTAAGTGCATAGATGAAACCGGAGCACACGGCTTGCAGATCGAAGGCGAAGCCATGGGTGACGCCCAGCTTGCGCTGAACCTCGACGGCCGACGACGGAAAGGTGCGGTCGGGCGTTGCGGTCGCAAGCAGCACCAGGTCGATCTCATCGACGGAGACGCCGGCTGCCGCAAGGGCATTCTTGGCAGCGGCGGCGGCCAGATCGGACGTCAACTCCCCATCGGCGGCGACATGGCGCTCGCGAATGCCCGTGCGCTGGACGATCCACTCGTCCGTCGTGTCGACAAGCTTGGTGAGGTCTTCGTTGGTCAGAATCTTGGCGGGCAGGTAGCTTCCCGTGCCTAGAATGACGCTGCGGATCACGCTCAGCTTCCTTTCTCGCTGGCGGCAAGGCTGATCGCCGCCTGCTCCCGGTAATAGTGTGCAAGATCGGTCTCGATCTTGCTCATCAGGCCGTTGCGGGCCATGTCGTAGCCAAGGTCAAGCGCGGCCGCGAAACCAAAGGCATCGGTGCCGCCATGGCTCTTGATGACGATGCCGTTCAGCCCCAGGAAGACGCCACCGTTGTACTTGCGCGGGTCCATCTTCTCCCGGAGCCCCTGGAACGCGCCGCGTGCCAGCAGGTAGCCGATTCGGGTCATCCATGTGCGGCCGAGCGCCGTGCGGAGATAGCTCGTCAGCTGCTTGGCCGTGCCCTCCGCCGTCTTGAGGGCGATGTTGCCGGCGAAGCCTTCCGTGACGATGACGTCCACCCGACCACGGCCGATGTCGTCCCCCTCCACGAATCCGTCGTACTGAAGATTGGAGAGAGCCGTCTCTTTGAGGATCTGCCCGGCCGCCCGCACCTCCTCATTGCCCTTGACGTCCTCGACGCCGACATTGAGCAGCCCCACCGAGGCGACATCGGTGTGAAACAACGCGCGCGCCATGGCCGCGCCCATCACGGCAAAGCCGATCAACTGCTGCGCGTCGGCTCCGATGGAGGCTCCGACATCGAGTACGATCGATTCCGACTTCAGATTGGGCCAGAGCGCCGCGAGCGCGGGACGTTCGATGTTGGCCATCGTCCTGAGGCAGAACTTCGACATGGCCATCAGCGCGCCGGTATTGCCAGCGGAAACGGCGAAATGCGCCTCGCCCTTCTTCACCGCCTCGATCGCCCGCCACATCGACGACTTCCACCGGCCATGGCGCAAGGCGCTGGACGGCTTCTCGTCCATGGCCACGGTGACTTCGCAGTGGTGAAAGCGGGAGACAGCCTTGACCCTGGGGTACTGCTCGAGAACCGGCAGGACGACAGCCTCGTCACCAAACAGTTCGTAACGGAGATCCGGACGCCGCGTCAGTTCGAGATCAGCGCCCGCGAGCGTCACCGACGGCCCGAAGTCGCCGCCCATGACGTCGATGGATATGATAAGGGGTTCGGCCATAAGTCCTCGGAAACGCGGCGACCGCCGAAATTGATCGGGCGGGAAGATAACCGTTCCCCCCCAGGAAACAACATCAAAATGCGCGTCGTCCGCCACCGGGCCGCGCGACATCCATCAAGACGAAGGCTTGTCTTTCAGCGCGGCGAGACCGGCGAACGGCGACTCGACCTCGTCTTCGCTGCCGTCGTCCTCGATGAATGGCGTGAACTCGACGCCCGGTTTGCGCGGATAGGGATCGAGACCGACGGCGATGAACTCGGTGGCCAGCACCCCGAGATCGACCGTCGAGCCTAGAATCGGCTCAGGAGGATCCTCGGCCTCGATATCGACCTCAATCTCCTCGCTGACGGGCTCTATCTCGTTCTCCGGCAGATAGCGCAGGTCGACGGTCTCGCGAATGCTCTCGGGCACCGGCTCCAGGGTGACGACGCAGGCCTGCTCCACCTCAGCCCTTACCTCGCCCACGACCTTGAAACCGGTCTTGCGGAACGGCGAAATGGTGAACTCTGCCGAAGCGCTGGTCACCTTGACGATGCCCAGAGCATCGGCAATGGCCTCGCACTCGGCCGGATTGGCCTCGAAAGCCACAGGCGTACCGCGCGGCTGAACGCCGCTCCATGCGAAAACGCGAGAAAACGGAATGTCGGCTTTTGCAGTCATGGCTTGATATCCGAAAGGGCCGGGTCGTCGGCGGAAATGGGGCATGGAACCGAGGAAGGCAAGTCCCCCGTCGCAAGTTCGCTCACCGACGCGTCGGCAAGCCCCTTGGCAAAGCCCCTCACGTGGGCAGCAAGAGAGGCGACGAACGCGGGATCGACCGTCGCGCCTCCGTAGACGTTTCGCACGAGCACCTCGGCCAGCGCTTCCGGTCGCTCGGATGCGAGCGCCGCGGCCGTCGCTTCGGCACGGCCATAGAAAGCGCCAACCACCTTCTTGAGGCGGCGCTTGAGGCCGCTGTCGTCATAACCGATCTCGCGCATCGACCGTTCCATGTCGTCGATGAAGAGTTCGCTGAGCTGGCGCGCCATCTCTCTTCCGGCATCATCCCGAGACAGGCGATGAACGGCGAGGCCGACATGCAGCATCAGCATTTCCAGCCGCCCTTCGACGCTGTCGGCAACCCCCAGTTCGGCGTAGAATACCTGCTGACGCGAAGCGCGCATCAAAGCCTCGTAGAACGAAGCGACGCGAGACGATCTCTTCCGCCCGAAAAGGCCGAACACCATAGTTTTGCCGTTTCCTTCCCCGAAGACCGGTTCCGACGTGGTGATCTACAGGAAACCGCGCCGGGCGCACGAATTGACGTTGCCTCGTGACCTAGCGCAAGGTAACCAAGTTGCCAAGCGTGGAAGTCGGGACGATGTTCGAAGCCCCGCCAGCGGCTTCCGATGCCAGATGGCGTCGCACAGAACGACAGCCGAGGGCCAAGGGCTCGCCGGCACCCGAGGCGGAAGAAAGCACGGCGATCGCTTTGGGGCGATTGTCCACGGTGTGGTTATGAGTGCCGGGAGGCTCATGTGAAGTTCAGCCGGAGTGAACGCCCGTCGGGCATGATGTTTGGTCTGAAGGGTGCGGCGATCGCCCTGCTCACGGCCGTTTCGCTGTCGGCGTGCGGCACGCCGCCGATCCAGCACGGTTACGTGCTCTCCGAGGAGGCCCTGGCGCAGGTGCCGGTCGGCTCGTCACGCGAGCAGGTGCTTCTGGTGCTCGGCTCGCCGTCGACGACCTCGACGCTTTCCGGCGACACCTTCTACTACATTTCCCAGACCATCGACGAAAACCCGCTCATGGGACGCACGGTTACCGACCAGCGGGTGCTTGCCATCTATTTCGACGAACAGGGCTTGGTCAAGCAGATCGCCAACTACGGCCTGAAGGACGGCAAGGTGTTCGACTTCATCGAGCGCAAGACCCGCACCGGCGGCGCCGACCTCAATCTCCTCGCCCAGATCTTCAACGGCGTGGGCCGCGTCAACCCGCTCGGCAACATGAACTGAGACCATAGAAGTCTCGACGATCAAGGGCGCGGCACCGGCTGCGCCCTTTTTTGTCTCTCAAGCCTTGCGACCGGAAAATATCGTCGCCGTGTAGACCACCAGCGCCGCCCAGATGAACATGAAGGCGATGAGTTTGCCGACCGAAAACGGCTCGTGGAACACGAAGACAGCGGTCAGGAAGATCATCGAAGGCGCGATATACTGCATGAGGCCGATGGTAGAGTAGCGCAGGAGCCGCGCCCCGTAGACGAACAGGATGAGCGGCACCGCCGTCACGAGGCCCGAGACGGCGAGCAACAGCGTGTCGGAGAGAGTGGTCACCGCCCCGGTCCCGAAAAAGTGGCCATCCCCCGCGACCGTCAGCCAACCGAGATAGGCGAGCGCCAGCGGCGAGATCAGCACGACCTCCAGAAGGAAGCCATGTGTCGGCCCGATCGGCAGCGTCTTCTTGAGATAGCCGTAGACGCCGAACGATAGGGCCAGCGCCAGCGACACCCAGGGCAATCCGCCGCTCTCCACGGTCATCAGGCCGACGCCGAAGACCGCCAGCGCCACGGCGAATACCTGCGCGCGGCTCAATCGCTCGCCGAGAAAGATCGTACCGAGGGCAACGTTGACCAGCGGATTGATGAAGTAGCCGAGCGCCGACTCGAGTGCCCTGCCCGAACCGATCGCCCAGACATAGATCGCCCAGTTCACCGAGATGAGGCTTGCCGTGAGAAACCCCATGGCGAGCGTGCGCGGTTGCCGGAACACCCTGAGAAAGCTGCCGAAACCGCCCTGGACCAAGACGATCGCCGCCGTGATCGGTACCGACCATAGCACGCGATGAGCCACCACCTCGTAGGGCGAGATGTGGGCCACGGCCTTCATGTAGAAGGGCAGGAAACCCCAGAGAAGGTAGGCCGAGAAGGCAAAGGCGAAACCGCGATAGCGGCCGAGACCAGCCGGAGCAACGGCTTGGGCGGATGTCATGGTCATGATTCCGGACAATGGCCGGCAGCGCCGGACGGCGCCACCCGAAAACAGAAGCGGCGGCCGGTTGCCCGACCGCCGCTTCGTTCAGTCGCAATACTGATGTGATCTATCAGCTATGGGCAAGAACCGCCAGCAGCAGCAAGGCCACGATGTTGGTGATCTTGATGGCCGGGTTGACGGCCGGACCGGCGGTGTCCTTGTAAGGGTCGCCGACGGTGTCGCCGGTCACCGAAGCCTTGTGGGCGTCGGAACCCTTGAAGTGCTTGACGCCGTCCTTGTCGACGAAACCGTCCTCGAAGCTCTTCTTGGCATTGTCCCAGGCGCCACCACCCGAGGTCATCGAGATGGCGACGAACAGGCCGTTGACGATCACGCCGAGCAGCGAGGCGCCGAGGGCAGCAAAGGCGTTGGCCTTCGAGCCGGAGGCGGCAAGCACGCCGAAGTAGACAACCAGCGGCGACAGCACCGGCAGAAGCGACGGGATGATCATTTCCTTGATCGCCGCCTTGGTCAGCATGTCGACGGCGCGGCCGTAGTCCGGACGCTCCGTGCCGGCCATGATGCCCGGCTTTTCCTTGAACTGACGACGCACTTCCTCAACGACCGAGCCGGCAGCGCGGCCGACGGCGGTCATGGCGATGCCACCGAACAGGTAGGGGATCAGACCGCCGAACAGCAGACCGGCCACCACGTAGGGGTTGGACAGCGACAGGTCGATGTTGCCGATACCCTGGAAGTAGGGAACGCCACTTTCAGCGAAGTGCTTGATGTCGTTCGTGTAGGCGGCGAACAGCACCAGCGCGCCGAGGCCGGCGGAACCAATGGCATAGCCCTTGGTGACAGCCTTGGTCGTGTTGCCGACGGCGTCGAGCGCGTCGGTGGTGTGGCGGACGTCCTTGGGCAAGCCGGCCATTTCGGCGATGCCACCGGCATTGTCGGTGACCGGGCCGAAGGCGTCGAGGGCGACGATCATGCCGGCAAGGCCGAGCATGGTGGTCACCGCGATCGCCGTGCCGAACAGGCCGCCGAGCTGGTAGGTGGCAATGATGCCGGCAACGATGACCAGCGCCGGAAGGGCAGTCGACTCGAGCGACACGGCGAGGCCCTGGATGACGTTGGTACCGTGGCCGGTGACCGACGACTGGGCGATCGACACCACCGGGCGCTTGCCCGTACCGGTGTAGTACTCGGTGATCCAAACGATCAGGCCGGTGACGACCAGACCGAGGATACCGCAGATGAACAGCTTGGTGCCAGTCAGCGCGATACCGTCGACCACGGCGATTTCGCCCCAGCCGATGGTCAGCGAGGTGGCGCCACCAAGACCGACGATCGACAACAGCGACGAAGCCCAGAGCCCCTTGTAAAGGGCGCCCATGATCGAGTTGTTGGCGCCGAGCTTCACGAAGAAGGTGCCAATGATCGACGTGATGATGCAGGCGCCGCAGATCAGCAGCGGATACAGCATCGCATTGAGCAGCAGCTCGCCATTGGTGGCGAAGAAGATCGAGGCGAGCACCATGGTGGCGACCACGGTCACCGCATAGGTCTCGAACAGGTCGGCCGCCATGCCGGCGCAGTCGCCGACGTTGTCACCGACGTTGTCGGCGATCGTGGCGGGGTTGCGCGGATCATCCTCGGGAATACCGGCCTCGACCTTGCCGACGAGGTCGGCGCCGACGTCGGCACCCTTGGTGAAGATACCGCCGCCGAGGCGAGCGAAGATCGAGATCAGCGAAGCGCCGAAGCCGAGGGCGACGAGGGCGTCGATGACCGTACGGTCATTGGCGGCATAGCCCATCGGGCCGGTCAGCACCCAGAAGTAGACCGCGACGCCAAGAAGCGCGAGGCCGGCCACCAGCAGGCCGGTAACGGCGCCCGCCTTGAAGGCGATGTTGAGGCCACCGGCCAGCGACTGCATGGCAGCGGCGGCGGTGCGGACGTTGGCGCGAACCGAAACGTTCATGCCGATGAAGCCGGCGAGGCCCGACAGGACGGCGCCGACGACGAAGCCAATCGCGACCGGCAAACCGAGCAGCCACGCGATCACAACCAGGATCACCACGCCGACGATACCGATCGTGGTGTACTGACGCTTGAGATAGGCCTGAGCACCCTCAGCGACAGCCCCAGAAATTTCCTGCATGCGGGCGCTGCCCGCGTCCGATGCCATCACGGACTTGATCGCCCATACGCCATAGGCGATGGACAACAGTCCGCAGATGATCGCGATGTAAAGAACGTACATGATCCCTCCGCAGTGCCGGACACTTAAGGGTCCGGCCTTGGCGCCACGAACCGAAGGCGAACGCCCCTTGGGAGCCTGACGGTTCCCTTGCCCGTTCGCCTTGGGAGCGACCCTCTTTTCCACCGCCTTGCTGAACGCGTCGACACGCGACGTCGATCCCGTTCCGCGGCCGGATACGAGGGCGGGATTACCGATATAGCCTCGTTTGGTGGCGTCAAGGGCGGGAAAGCCCGAAGCCTACGATTTTATGGATTTGTCCCCATTCGGGACGAAACCGTGGCCTTTCCGCCCGGTCCGCCGCCGAAAACGGATATCGGGGCGTCGTCAGACCACGTAGCGCGCCGCGACGAATCCGCCGACGATGATGATCAGCAGCCCCCACATCACCGCGTCGAGCCGACGCTCGATGAAATCGCGCACCGGTTCGCCATAAAGGCGCAGCAGGAAGGCGACCAGAAAGAAGCGGGCGCCGCGCGTGATCGCGCAGAGCAGCACGAAAAGCGGGAAGTTATAGGCGGCAAACCCCGAGGCGATGGTCACCAGCTTGAACGGAATGGGGGTCATTCCCTTGATCAGGATGATCCAGGCGCCGTAGTGGGCATAGGCAGCCCGGAACTCGTCGAAGCTCTGGCCGTATCCGTAGACCCGGATCAACCAAGCTCCGAGGCTGTCGAACAGGAAAAGGCCGATCGAATAGCCGAGGATGCCGCCGAGCACGGAGGCAACGGTGCAGATCAGCGCGTAGGTGAAAGCCTTGTCTCGGCGAGCCAGCACCATAGGCACCAGCATAACGTCGGGTGGAATGGGGAAGAACGAGCTTTCCGCGAAGGAAACGGCGGCGAGCCATGTGCCGGCCTTGCGACTGCCAGCCAGCGACATGGTCCAATCGTAGAGCTTGCGGAACATCGCCCCTCCGAAAATGCAAAGAAAAACAAGGATTCGAAATAAAAGTCGGCGACTAGCCAAACGTGTCCGCGCGGACATCTAGCGACTCGCCCCAGACGACGCAAGCCGAACAGCTGCCCGCGCGTCTCCCAGACACGAAACTTAGCAGCTTTCGCGCCGGATGCCTCGAGCCTGTTCGGCAATCGCCGGTTTCCCACACCTGCCGGCCTTGCGCTAGAAATGCCGGTAGGAGCCCGACCCGAGTTCGGTGAGCGCCGGATGGTCGCCCCGAACCGCAACGCCCTCCCCCGACCTGACCCGACCGATCGCGGTGGCGCCAACGCCCTGCGCCGCGGCGGCCGCAAGGAAAGTGTCGAGCTTGTCCCGAGGAATGGACAGGGCCAACTCGTAGTCATCACCACCGGTCAGGGCAACCGCGAGAAGACGCGGGTCGGCAGACACCGCGGCCTTCGCCGCCGTCGAAAGCGGCACGCGGTCGGCGTCGATCTCTATGGCGACGCCGGAGGCGGCGGCCATCTTGCCGAGATCGCCGACGAGGCCGTCGGAAATATCCATTCCGCCGGACGCGCAGTCGGCCACCGCCGACGCCAGGGCGCCACGCGGCTGGGGCAGCAGGTAACGATCGAGTAGATGGCCGCGATGCTCGGCAGAGAGCCCTAGCCGGTCCGAGAGCGCCGGATCGAGACGCAACGAAAGGCCAAGGGCGGCGTCGCCGATGGTGCCGGTCACCACAATGATCTCTTCGACCTGCGCGCCGCCACGCCTGACCATTCCCCCTTGCCTGACCTCGCCGATTGCCGTCACCGACAGCGTCAGGCCGGCCGGAGAGCGCACCGTATCGCCGCCATAAAGAGAGATTCCGTAGGTCGCCTGATCGGCGGCAAGACCGGCGCCCAGGGCGTCGATTTGCTCTCCCGTAAAATCCTTCGGAAGGCCGAGGGCGAGAAGATAGCCGACCGGCGCCGCGCCTTTTGCCGCGAGATCGGAGAGGTTGACGCGCAATGCCTTGCGCGCCACCGCGTCCCAAGCATCATCGGCAAAGAAATGAACGCCGCTCACCACCTCGTCCTTGGTCAGCACGAGGTCGAGGCCGGGACGGGGGCGGTAGAAGGCAGCGTCGTCGGTGAGCCCCAGGGCGCCATCGGCCGCAAGCGGCGCAAAGACCCGAGCGATCAGTTCGAACTCGCCAAGGCCGTCCGCCGCCGTCATGTCAGCCCCCCTCTTTGGGGAACTCGTCCGGACGGATTTCGTGGGCGATACGGTCGAGCACGCCATTGACGAGACGGGGTTCGTCGTCCTCGAAGAAGGCGCGGGCAACGTCGATATACTCGGAAATGATGACCCGGCCCGGTACGTCGCCACGCTTCAGGAGCTCGTAGGTGCCGCAGCGCAGGATAGCGCGAAGCGTCGCATCGACGCGCTTCAGCGGCCAGTCCTCGACCAGCGCGGTATGCACCATGGGATCAACCGTCCGCTGGTCGGCGACGACACCGCCGACGATATCGCGGAACCAGCCGGCATCCGCCTGCCGATACTCGAAACCGTCGAGTTCCTTACCCAAACGGAAGGCCTCGAACTCATGCACGACTTCCATGAGGTCGCCGCCGCCGATCTCGAGTTGGTAAAGCGCCTGCACGGCGGCAAGGCGGGCGGCGCCGCGCTGGTTGGCCGGACGCGGCTCGGATCGGGTGCCGGATCGGTCGTCGTTCATGGTCCCAATGTCTCCCAGGCGGCAGGATCGACCGGCATTGCACCCGGGCTCACATCCGCGCTGAATCGTCGTTTCGAAACGCCACCACGCTCCGGGGAGAGCGGCGCGTAAGGCGCCGCCAGTCGGCGGCTGGTCCTGATAAAGCTGTGGCGGCGCAAAGACCACGGAACGGCCGGTTTGTCCAGCGGAAAACGGCACTTCGCTCCCCCTCGGCTTCAGGCGAGTCCCTTTTCCTTCTTCCACCGCCGCAACCGCTTGCGGGCGTTGTCGAAGGGCGAGGACGTGTTGAGCTGGATCATGCGGCCGAGCGTGTAGGTCTCGTACCAAGGTTTGCCGTAGAGGTCTTCGTTTCCGGTCTTCTCGATGGCGGTGAGGATGCGATCCTTGGTCGAGGCGAAGCGGTCGAGCAGAGCCGGATAGGTCAGATCCGCATGGTCGGCATAGAACTTCTGCGCCAGTCGACCGAGCTCGTTCCACTTGTAGCCGGTCTCAGGGAAATCCACCTGTTGGCCCGCGTTTCGGCCGGCATGCCATTTCAGCACCAGCTCCCCCCAGCCGACGAGATAGGCAGTGAGATCATGCACGCTCATGACCGTGTGTCTGGCATGCCCTTCGAGCGTCCGCTCGCGACTGAGCGCCTCGGGTACACCATCCAGATCGGTACGAAGTTTCAGGTAGTTGCCGCGAATAGCCTCGACGAGTTCGGTCTTGTTTGTGGGAACGGCCACGACTTTTCCTTATAATCACAGCCAACAGGTTACCCGCCCCTATCGGCGCTATCGGTTTTCTGGCAGAGCAACGGGCAACTTCCGAAACGACGGACAGGCCATGCCGATCGACTATATCCTCAATGCCTTCGCGACACTTTTCGTCACCATCGATCCGGTGGGCCTTGCGCCGCTCGTCTTGGCGCTGACCGCAGGCGCTCGCCCCGAGATGCGCAAGGCCATGGCCGTGCGCGCCTCGGTCATCGCCTTTCTGGTGCTGATCGCCTTCGCCTTCGTTGGCGCCGGCATCCTGACCTTCCTCGGCATCTCGATGCCGGCCTTCCGCATTGCCGGCGGTCTTCTCTTGTTCTGGATCGCCTTCGAGATGGTGTTCGAGAAGCCAAAGTCGGGCACCAATGACAAAGGCGGCCATGCCGACGTCGCCGTCGGTCATCCGCAGCCGATCGGCGAGGATATCCGTCACCTCGCCGTCTTCCCGATCGCCATCCCCTTCCTCGCCGGCCCAGGCGCCATATCGGCCACCATTCTGCTGGCGGCGGACGCGCACGATGCGCTGACCATGGCGACGCTGGTGCTGATCATCGCCGCGATCATCGCCCTGTCTTTCGCGATCTTCCTCGCCGCCGACCGCATCGACCGCTACCTCGGCGACACCGGCCGCAACGTGCTGACGCGGCTTCTCGGCGTCCTGCTCGCCTCGCTCGCCGTTCAGTTCGTCGCCGACGGCATCAAGGCGATCATGGCGTGAGTTTTCGTCCGCCGGGTGAAGAACCCGACGGAGAGAACATCACGTCTTGCCAGGCGGAAACTTACTTCTTGGCGAAAGCGGCAGCGACGGCGGCGCGAATTGCCTTGTCCTGCTCGGCCGTGAGCTTCGCACGCGACGGCGCATCGAAACTGTCGCCCTCGAGCTGAGCCATCGCGGCCACCGAGGCCTTGCGGCATTTGTCGATCATGGAGTTTCGGTCGATGCCTTCGACGCGGTACTGGGTGTTGACGCAGTAATCGAGGAGCTTGCGCGACAGAGTGTCGCGGGAAATCGTGTCGGCGCTTGCCGGCAACGCGCTCACCAGACCGACGGCAAGCGCAACGGCGGCAACAGAACCGGAAACAACCCGCATCATGGCCTCATTCGGAAAGAATCGTCGGGCCGCGCCACGCGGCTCCAGAACGGCGATTTCATAGAGCATTTTCCGATTGGATGGAATCACCTCAATGCAAAGGAAACGCCTCGAATGCGGATCTTGGGTTTGCCCTTCCGCGTCACAGCTTCCTCAGCCAGACCTTGGTATCGTGAAAGGCAGCACCGCCAAAGGGAGCGATTTCGTCCGCCCCGGTCAGCGTGTTGATCCCTGCCCCGCCTTTGTGCGCCCGGTTCGCCCAGATGCCCTCGGCCACAACAACACCGCTCCGTAGCCCCTCGAAGAGTTCGGCGTGAAGCTCGACCCGGCCACGATGGTTGCCGATTACAACCGCGTCGCCCTGGGCGATCCCGAGCCGAGCCGCCTCATCCGGCCGCACCTTCAGCGTCGGCCGCCCTTCGCGGACCGAGGACGTCGCCGTCTCGCCGAACGAAGTGTTGAGGAAGTTGCGCGCCGGCGCGGTAACGAGACGGAAGGGGTGCGTCTCGTCGGCCTCCTCGACCACCGGCCAGTAGTCGGGCAGTGACGGCATTTCCCGCCACGGCCCCATGGGTCCGACATTGGACGACTTGACGTTGGCCCAATCCGGCTTGAAGCGGAACTTGCCGTCGGGATAGGCGAAGCCTTTCACATAATGCGCCGTCTCGAAGTCCGGCTGCATGTCGAGAAAGCGCTTCTCCTCTAGGTCGGCCAGAGTTCCGAGGCCGGAGTGGCGAAGCATCCAGTCGACATGCTCGCGCGCCGTCATGTGGAAGCCTGGATGCTCGGCGCCGAGGCGCCTCGCCAGCTCGTTGACGACATAGACGTTCTCTCGCGGCCCTTCCGGCGGTTCGACGAGCTTCGGCCCGAACAGGATGCTCTGCTGCCCGCCGGCCTTGTAGATGTCGTCGTGCTCCAGGAACATGGTGGCCGGCAGCACGATGTCGGCCATCTTGGCCGTGTCGGTAATGAACTGCTCGTGGACGCAGACGAACAGGTCGTCGCGGAGGAAGCCGCGCCGCACCTTCTCCTGCTCGGGCGTCACCGTCATCGGGTTGCAGTTCTGGATGATCATCGCCTTGACCGGCGGCCCGCCCTTCAGCGCGCCCGCCTCGCCGACCAGCACCGGGCCGACGCGCGAGTGATCGAGGTGGCGAACGCTCTCGTCTTCCACATCGGTCCCCTCGACCATCGTCTTGTCGAGACGGAAGATCGCACCGTTGTTGTGAAAGGCTCCCGCCCCCTCGCGCTGCCAGAGCCCCAGCACCGTGGCGATCGACTGCGCCGCATGCATGGAGACGACGCCGTTGCGCGACCGGGTAAAGCCATAGCCGAGGCGGAAGAAGGTGCGCGGGGTCGTGCCGACCAATTTGCCGAACGCCTCGATATCGGTGACCGGGAGGCCGGTGATCGCCGCCGCCCACTCCGGCGTCCGCGACTTGAGATGCGCCTCCAGCTCGGCCGGCGCGTCGGCGTATCTTTCCATGTAGGCGCGGTCGGCATACCCGTCGCGGAAGGCAATGTGCATGACGGCGCAGGCGAGCGCAGCGTCGGATCCGGGCCTCAGCACGAGGCCGAGATCGGCCTGCCGCACGGTCTCCGTTTCGTAGACGTCGACGGCGACGATCTTGGCGCCTCGGCTCTTGCGGGCACGGATGGCGTGGGTCATCACGTTGACCTGCGTCGCCACGGCGTTGGTGCCCCAGATGACGATGCAATCGGACTGCGCCATCTCGCGCGGATCCGGTCCGGCAAGAAGACCGGTGCCAGCGATCCAGCCCGTCCAGGCCGGCGTCACGCAAATGGTGTCGTGGCTGCGTGAGTATTTCTTGACGTGCCGCAGCCGCTCGAGGCTGTCGCGCTGCACGAGACCCATGGTGCCGGCATACTTGTAGGGCAGGACGCTTTCGGCGCCAAACTCTCGCTCGGCGGTCAGAAAGGCATCGGCGACGCGGTCGAGTGCTTCTTCCCAGGAGATTTCCTGAAACTTGCCTTCACCCTTGGCGCCCACGTTGAGCAGCGGCGCCTTGAGGCGATCGGGATGGTAGAGCCGTTCGGCATAGCGGCCGACCTTGGCGCAGATGACGCCGGCCGTGTAGCTGTTGTCGGGCGAACCACGCAGCCGGCCAATGCGGCCGTCCGGCATCATCTCGACATCGAGCGCGCAGGTCGACGGGCAGTCGTGCGGACAGGCGGAATGGGCGAAACCGGGGCGAAGCGTGACGTTCATTCAGAAGAAGTCCGGTGGAAAGTGGACTGCCACGTTACAGATTCCGATAACCGAGGTCGCGCTTTTTTTTAATCCACGTCCTCAGGTTCTCTCCGGATCACAGCCAATGCGTGAGCCTGACTGGCCCAGAAGGCATAAGCGAGAACACCTATGACACCGCGACATTGCAGCTGTATCTAGTGAGCACGTTAAGTGTGCCTCCCATTTCCGCACCTTTTGCTCGAAACAGCGGCAAGCCGACAGTCGATTTTCTTTACAAGCACTGAACCTTGCGAGAAATGACAACTAAAATGGCACGCAGTTGCCGGAACTATGTGCAATCTCGGCCAATTAACCGAAGATAAACTCCTGCCAAACAACAACTCAACTTCCTATTGCGAGATTAGCCGGCCGTTAAGCAACCAAAAGTCTAATGTGCACGAAACAAGCAGGGGAAATGGCATGTTGTTTCGTCCAAAGCCGGCTGGCTCGCGTCGCTCTCGTGGTGGGCTGTCCATCCGTCTCAAGGTTGCTTCGCTCTCGCTCGTCTGGCTCGCCGGGCTGATCGTGGTCTCCGGCACTGGAGGTTACGCCGTTGTCTCCATGCGCACGCTGGAGCAGACCTCCTCGGCCGCCACCGACCTGTCGCTTCTGTCGGAGCAGACACAGAGCCTCGCCAACAAGCTCGCCGCCAAGGAGCGGCTGTTCATGGTCGCCGCGACGCCCGATCGGGCGAACGAGATCGACAGCCTGATCGGTGAGACGCGCAAAACCATAGAGCACCTCCGCGAAGCGGCCGGAGCCGTTGGCGCGGCAACCGACGAAGCCGGTCAGCTCGGAGCGCTCTTCGACAAGATCTCCGAGCAGTTCGCCGAGGTGAAGAGCGGGCAGATCAAGTTGGGCTTCGGCAACGACAGCGGTATCCTGGGCGAGATGGAAGCCGCCTTTCAGGCGCTTCGTACCGATGTGAACAAGGCCACCAAGAGCGGCCAGAATCCCGACACCGTCCGCGTCGTCCAAGCCTTCGCCCAACTCAACCAGGCGCGAGCAGAGTTCATGTTGCGCCACGATGGACCGAGCTCGGGCGCGTTCGACGCAGCCGCCGGCCGGTTCAATCGGGAACTCGACAAGACACAGCTCGGCGCGGACACAAAGAATGCCCTCAAGGCGCGGCTAGAGGCCTACTCCGCCGCCTTCTCGTCCTATGTCGATCTCTACACATCCTGGGTGAAGGTCGCCGACCAGACGTCACTGTCCTTCGATCTCGCCGAACCGTTGACCAACGCCATCAAGGGCGCCGCCGAAGCGCTCAACGGATCGACGACGCAGGCCTTCACCAACGGCACCCGGTTTGCGTTGCGCCTCATCTATATCGTCGGACCGCTGACCCTGCTGGCCGGCGGCCTGATCAGTTGGCAGATCAGCCGATCGATCACAGGGCCGTTGGGCCGCATTCGTGCCACCATGGACGTTCTGTCGCGTGGCGAAGCGGCAACGGTTGGGGACACCGATCGCGCCGACGAGATCGGCGCCATGGCCCGGACACTTGCCGTCTTCCAGGACAATCAGGCCGAAAAGGCCCGCCTTGAGGACGAACAACGCCTCGACGCCGAGGAGCGCCATCGCCGCCAGCAAGCCTTCGAAACGGCGGTTCGCGACTTCCGCTCGGTGGCCGGCGAACTCACCCGCGCCGTCACCGAGACCATGGCCAGCATGCAAAGCGCCGCCGACGGACTGCTCGACGAGGCGGGACGCAGCCGGACACAGGCCGAAAGCGCATCAACCGCCTCGCGTGGCGCTTCGGAAAAGGTCACGGTCGTCGCCGGCGCCGCCGAGGAACTCGCGTCGTCGATCAGCGAGGTGGTCAGCCACGTCGGCCGCACGACCACCATCATCGGCAGCGCCACCGAGGGCGCGCGTCGCACCAACGAGCAGGTGGCCGGCCTCGCCGACGCCGCGAGCCGGGTCGGACAGGTGGTCACGCTGATCCGGTCGATTGCCGAACAGACCAACCTGCTGGCGCTGAACGCCACCATCGAGGCGGCACGCGCCGGCGAGGCCGGCAAGGGCTTCGCCGTCGTCGCCGCCGAGGTGAAGGGACTGTCCGACCAGACCTCCCGCGCGACCGAGCAGATCGCCGCGCAGATTTCCGAGATGCAGGCGTCGACGGCCGAGGCAGTGGAATCGATCCGCGCCATCGCCGCCACCATGGAGGAGGTCAACCGGGCGACGCTGGGCATCGCCTCGGCGGTGGAACAGCAGGAATCCTCCACCAACGAGATCAGCCGCAACGTCAGCGAAGCCTCCGGCAACACGGTCACCGTGTCCGAGAGCGTCGGCCATGTGGTCGAGGCGATCGGCAAGACCTCCGAAACCGCCCGCCATGTCGAGACCGCGGCCGCCCTGGTGCTGAACCAGACCCGCGACCTCGAAGCGGCGATCGACGAGTTCCTTGAGCGGGTCGCTGTGTAAACCTAGCCCATGTGACTTGCGCCAGGCTTGGCTGTCTTCGAACTGAAAAGGCCCGGATCGCTCCGGGCCTCTTGCGTCTTGAAGAACGGAAAGCCGCTCAGTCCTCGGCCAGCGCCCGCTTGACGTCAGGCGGCACGATCTCCGCCTTCACCATGGCCAGCGCCTCGTCGAGCGACATCGACTTCGGATGCTGCGAGCCGAGCGTGCGAACGTTGACCGACTTCTCCTCGGCCTCCTTGCGGCCGCAGACGAAGATCAGCGGGATCTTGGCCAGCGAATGCTCGCGGACCTTGTAGTTGATCTTCTCGTTGCGGAGGTCGATGTCGACGCGCACGCCGGCCTTCAAAAGCTTCTGGTAGACCTCCTTGGCATACTCGTCGGCTTCCGAGGTGATGGTGGTGACCATCACCTGCGCCGGGGCGAACCACAGCGGGAAGTGACCGGCGAAGTTCTCGATCAGGATGCCGAGGAAGCGCTCCATGGAACCGCAGATGGCGCGATGGATCATCACCGGCGTCTTCTTGCCGCCATCGGCATCGACATAAAACGCGCCAAACCGCTCCGGCAGGTTGAAGTCCACCTGCGTGGTGCCGCACTGCCACTCACGGCCGATGGCGTCACGCAAGGTGTACTCGAACTTCGGACCGTAGAAGGCGCCCTCGCCCGGATTGATGCCGGTCTTGATGCGACCGCCCGACTTCTCCGCGATCTCGCTGAGAACGCGGGTCATCACCTCCTCGGCGTGATCCCAAAGCTCGTCCGAGCCGACGCGCTTCTCCGGGCGGGTCGACAGCTTCACGGTGATTTCGTTGAAGCCGAAGTCCTCGTAGACCGACAGGATGAGCTCGTTGATCTTCAGGCACTCGGCAGCCATATCCGCTTCGGTGCAGAAGATGTGCGCATCGTCCTGCGTGAAGCCGCGCACCCGCATCAACCCGTGCATCGCGCCCGACGGCTCGTAGCGATGGACGGCGCCGAACTCGGCCAGGCGCATCGGCAAGTCGCGGTAGCTCTTGAGGCCGTGCTTGAAAATCTGGATGTGGCCAGGGCAGTTCATCGGCTTCAGCGCGAAGATCCGCTTGTCCTCGGCCTCATCGCCCGCCGACTGCACGGCGAACATGTTTTCCTTGTACCAGCCCCAGTGGCCGGAGGTCTCCCACAGCACCTTGTCGAGCACCTGCGGCGCGTTGACTTCCTGATAGTCGCCTTTCAGACGCCGCCGCATGTAGGCGGTCAACTCCTGGAACAGCGCCCAGCCCTTCTGGTGCCAGAAAACGACGCCCGGTCCCTCTTCCTGGAAATGGAAGAGATCCATCTCGCGGCCGAGGCGACGATGGTCGCGCTTCTCGGCTTCTTCCAGCATGGTGAGGTAGGCCTTGAGGTCCTCCTCGGTATGCCAGGCCGTGGCGTAGATTCGGGTCAGCATGTCACGATCGGAATCGCCGCGCCAATAGGCTCCGGCCACCTTCATCAGCTTGAAGGCATTGCCGATCTTGCCGGTAGAGGTCATGTGCGGGCCACGGCAGAGGTCCATCCACTCGCCCTGCGCGTACATCTTGATCTTCTGGTCGGCCGGAATGGCGTCGACCAGCTCGACCTTGAAGGCCTCGCCCTTCTTCTCGAACCAGTCCTTGGCCTCGTCGCGGCTCCAGACCTGCTTGGTGAACGGCTTGTCGCGGGCAATGATCTCCCGCATCTTCGCCTCGATCTTCGGCAGATCGTCGGTTGTGAACGGCCCTTCCGGGCGGAAGAAATCGTAATAGAAGCCGTTGTCGATCACCGGACCGATGGTCACTTGCGTGCCCGGAAAAAGCTCCTGCACCGCCTCGGCCATCACATGCGCCGCGTCATGGCGGATCAGCTCGAGGGCGCGCGGGTCGTCGCGCGTCACGATCTCGAGCCTGGCATCGGTAACGATGGGGTCGTTGAGGTCGGAGAGCACGCCATCGAGCGTCATGGCGACGGCTTTTTTCGACAGCGATTTGGAAATCTGGGCGGCGATCTCGGCGCCAGTTGTCCCCGGAGCATATTCGCGCTGCGAACCATCGGGGAAAGTCACGTGGATCATGGTCGGTCCTTTTCTCGCTCACTCCCGCAGACGAAGCGGGTAAGCGGCTTGCTTGAATGGCAAAGGCTTTACCGGCTCGAATGCCGGTTTGTCCAGTGCGCGACGCGCTTACGCTACGATCCGAAGCTGTTTGGAAGCTCGCTCTGGACGCTGGCCCGACAAGGCGCCGGAAGGAGATTTGGCAACGCCGCTAGAAATCCTGGTTCCTGAGGAGGTGCGCCGGGATGAGCAGGCCGGCGCCGATCGCCCCGAGCGTGAAGATCACCCGCAGGAGCGACTGTACAGCGACGATCAAGGTCGCCTCGGCATCCACGAGGTTGGGGGCCGTGACGGACAGGAAGCCGAGAAGCGCTTGCCCGAAGAAGGCTCCCGGCACCATCGGGATGCAGCCGGCAAGAGCGACCGCGTTGCAGGCGGGCCCAAGCTGCTTCCTGAGCGCCGACACGGAACAGCTCGTAACGATGGCAGCGGCGAAGGAAGCGCCTTCGAGGCTCCAGGCAAGATCCTGCCCTATCGTCCGCACGGCAAGCGCCAGGGCGCCGGCCGCCGCGCACCAGGGCAACGCCCTGAAGCCGAAGTTGAACAGCACGCCGAAGCCGGCGGCGGCGAGCGCTCCGAACACGGCCTGATGGAGAAGGTGCGGCAGGAGTTCGAACATCAGAGCGACCTCAGACCGAGCAAGGTTTCGGCAAACCAGACGCCGACCGAGGCGAACACCATGATCATCAGCACCCAGACGGCCCGGGCACTGCCCATGGTGGGATAACCGTCCATGATGTCGGTCTGGGCGTTGGTGGAGGGAACGCCGGGCACCAGCAACAGGATCGACGCCATCATGGCGAGGCTGACCGTGTCGCTCTTCAGCAGGATCGACCCGATACCGCCCAGCGTCGCCGCGAGAAAGGCGATGAGGCCGGCCACGATGAACACGTTCATGCCGTGGTGAAGCAACTGATGGCGGACATACTGTCCGACCGTGCCCGCGACAAGCACGGCTCCAAAGGCCAGCCAGTCGATGCCGAGCAGGCGACCGAAGGACGCACAGGCGATGCCGACGGCCAGCGCCACCACCCAGGCCGGATGGCGTGGAGTCTCCCGGACCAGGCGACCGATCTCGCCTTCCACCTCGTCAACGCTCATGCCACCGTGCGAGACCCGCACGGCGAGCTTGCGAACCGCCTGATCGAGACGGTGATTCACGCCGAGGCGACCAACCTGCATCATGCGCGTTATGGTGTTTCCGCCGGCGTGTACCGTGATTTCCAGCGAGGCATAGCCAGAGCGCATGCCGACGTCCTCGACGCCGAATCCCCGTGCGATCATGGTCACACCGCCATGGACGACGGACACCGACGCGCCGCACTCCATCATGATGCGCCCCGCCCTGAGCGCCATGTTGGCGATGCGCTCGAGCTCTCGATGGCGAACGATGACCGGGTCCTGCTGCTGTTCCATGTCGCCCCGTCGTCTGGTGGAGTGGCATCCCGTGATCGCCGCCGGGAAACGAAAAAGATACCCGGCGATCCCGCGTGACTCGAACGAACCTAAGGTGAAATATCAGGGCCGCGATGGCCCGGGCAAGCAGCCCTCCGGCGAGGTCCTGCTTTTTCTTGAGCCACCGACGCCGAAAAACGCGCCACACCTCGGTTTGCCAGTGAGGCCCATCCGGATGCGAGCGGCCGGGCAGAAAACCCCGTTTTCATCGGGTTCCGGGCCGGCAACGATACAGCTGAGAACCAGACGAGCCCGGTTCAGCTTGCTGAACGCGACCGAGGCTAACGGTCGATTGGCCTTTCGTCGTGCCTCGGTGCTTGCACAAAAGGCTTAGCTGTGCCAAGACCTATGATGAAAGGACTTGCTTGAAACGGAACGATTTCAGCAAGGCTTTTTCATGGCGGCCATGGCGCACGGGGGGAGACTGTGCACTGCGGCAGGCCAAAGCTGGGAGTCTGAGGCTGGACCTGATCGCCTTTCCGGAGCACATTTTCTGGAAAGTCACATCAGGACAATTAGGCGGGGATCGATCCAGGACTGACGTGCAGCCGGTATCCAGTAACTTCTGGTTGCATATATTCTTGCGCCACAAGAGTGATCGCAGAGATACGCACACTCCACCGCAGTGTAGTTGATCTACGACATGGCTTTTGTAGCGAAACCGCGTTAAACCGACAACCGATCCAAAAGGCGTAGTGACAAACTCACCATGCCGACGGGACCGGAAGAAGACGCCGAACATGGCGCGCAAACCGGTGGAAAGCAGGAAGCGTCTGGAACTGGGCCGTTACGAAACAACGAACGGGCGATGAAATAGCGACCAATGAAACCGATCGTCACGCTCACACTCAATCCATCCATCGATGACACGGCTGAGGCCGAGGTCGTCCGTCACACCCACAAGATTCGCATCACCAACGAGCAGCACGATCCCGGTGGTGGTGGCATCAACGTCACGCGCGTGGTCCAGGAGCTCGGCGGCAGCTCGATCGCCCTCTACATGTCGGGCGGGACCACCGGGCAAATGTTCGATGAATTGCTGGCGGCTCGCAATATTCCGCGCCGACGCATTCCGATCGCCCAATCCACCCGCGTCGCCCACCTCGTCTACGAGCGGTCGACCGGCCTCGAGTACCGCTTTATCCCGGAAGGCCCGGAAGTCAGCGAAATCGAGTGGAAACGCTGCCTCTACGCGCTCAAGGATCTGGAGTGGGACTGGTGCGTCGGTTCGGGCTCCCTGCCCCGCGGCATGCCGGAGAGCTTCTACGTCCAGCTCGCCGATCTGGTGATCGAGCGCGGCGGCAATCTCGTGCTCGACACATCGGGCAAGCCGCTCGAACTGGCGCTTGAGCGCGGTGGCATCACCCTGTTCAAGCCGTCCGAAGGCGAGTTCGCCAAGCTGGTCGGTCGCCCCCTCCCCACCGTTGACGACATGGTCCCGGCGGCCAAGGAGCTCATTGCATCCGGCAGGGTGAAAATGATCGCCATCACCATGGGCGGCGACGGAGCCTTGCTGGTCACGGCCGACAACCATCTCTTCCTGAAGGCGCCAGAAGTCGAGGTGAAGAGTGCGTCCGGCGCTGGCGACAGCTTCGTCGGCGGCATGGTCTACGGCCTCGCCTCCGGCCTCACTCCCGAAGATGCCTTCCGTCTTGGCGTTGCCTCCGGCACGGCCTCGGTGATGAGTCCCGGAACGCAGCTCTGCCAGAAGGCGGACGTCGATCGCATTCTCGAGGAACTCGGCGCTCACCAGAACAACTGGTAAGATCGCGGAAGGACCCAAGGTAAAGAGGAGCGGGCCAACCGGCCTGCTCCTCTTTTTGCTGGGGGCACCGGCGGCTCGGTATTTATTGCCCACGCCGGCAAAAAGAGACACCAGAACGATAGTCGAAGCGAGACCAACTCACTGAATCTGAACGGTATTCATGCGGAATGAGATTTGCTTGCTCCCATCCTTGTGTTCCACCGGTTCGCATGAGGAAGCAGATGATCAGAACCGCAATGGCAACAGTGCCGATCGATCCGGAAAATGTCTGGTCAGTGGCGAACGGTCGAATAAAGCTGGTCGACCTCACGAGCGACATGCTCGCCGACTTCGAGACTTACAAAAGAGAGGCCGAGGCGGACCAAGGCACAGCCAACGATTCCGCTCAAACCGGCTCGACGACTGGCAACAAGGTAATTTACGCCTTCCGCTTCACCGATATGGACCCGGCTTCCTGGCTCCCCCAGTGGAACGAGCCGGGGAGCAATCAAAGCGGCGCCTCGGTTCCCGGGCATTCGGGCGCAGATGCGTTTCGAGAACGCCTGGACACCCTGTTGTCGGTGAACGATGAAAGCAGCCAGGAAGACATCATGCGGTCCCGCCGCGTCTTCAACCAGTGGCTGGCAGAAAGATATCGAGCGTCGCACACCGACGACTCCGAACCGACAAACACGGCATCGTCTCGGGGGGCTGATCACCTTTAGGAACTGACGGCAGAAGGCCTCAAGTCCTTGGCGCCCGGCTCTCAGGCGTCCGTTCGTTCGGCCGGCTTCAGGTTGACGCTCTCGCCGCAACCGCATGACCCCACCTGATTGGGGTTGCGGAAGACGAATCCGGTGCGGAGCGGCGTCTGCTCGAAGTCCATTTCCGTACCCAGCAGGAACAGCACCGCCTTCGCCTCGACGAACACGGTGGCGCCGTGCGCCTCGACACGCTCGTCGCCCGGCTGGGCCTCTCGGGCCAGATCGAGCGTGTAGGACATGCCGGCGCAGCCGCCATTCTTAATCCCGAGACGAACACCCACGGCGTCATCGGCATTGCCGACAATCTCGCGCACGCGCTCGGCAGCGGCCTCGGTCAACGTCATCACGGCAAACTTGGCGAGAGCCATATCATCAATCTCCCAATCCACCCCGGTTCAAGGCTGAGGCGATCCAGCTGAAAATAGGGAGCAAACGCAGCTCGGACAAGCGTCATGCCGCATGGCCGCATTGCGCCGCCCCAAAGCGGCCCTGAACGGCCACGGCCGCCGAACGTCTCCGGCGGCCGCGAACCATATGCGATCTACAGGAAAACCGGCTTAGTACCAGTCGGTTGCGACCTGCGCTTCCTCGCTCATCCGGTCGGGTGTCCACGGCGGATCGAACACCATGTTCACCTTGACGCCGTAAACGCCAGGCACGACGCCGACGGCGTTCTCGACCCAACCCGGCATTTCACCAGCCACCGGACAGCCCGGCGCAGTCAGAGTCATGTCGATGGTGACGAGGCGATCGTCGTCGATATCGATCCGGTAGACGAGGCCGAGCTCGTAGATGTCGGCCGGAATCTCAGGATCGTAGACGGTCTTCAGCGCCGCGATGATGTCGTCGGTGATGCGCTCGAGTTCGGCCGGCGAGAGAGCCGAGCCGCCGACGGTTTCGGGCTGATTGGGGGACGGTTCGGTCTGGTTGCTCATCTCGGTCATGTCGGTCATCCGAACAGGGCCTCGGCCTTTCTGAGGGCCGTGACCAGCGCGTCGACTTCGGCGCGCGTGTTGTAGAGAGCGAAGGAGGCGCGGCAGGTCGAGGTCACGCCGAAGCGGGCAAGCAGCGGCATGGCGCAGTGCGTGCCGGCACGAACGGCGACACCGGAACGATCGATGACGGTGGCGACGTCATGGGCGTGCGCTCCGTTCATCGAAAAGGCAACGATGGCGCCTTTTTCCTTGGTGGTGCCGTAGATCCGGACGGAGTTCATTTCGCCAAGCCGTAGCATGGCATAGTCGCGCAGGTCGGTCTCGTGGGCGAGGATAGCCTCCCGACCGAGACTTTCCATGTAGCGAAGTGCCGCGCCGAGGCCGATCGCCTGGACGATCGGCGGCGTCCCCGCCTCGAAGCGATGCGGCGGCGCGTTGTAGGTGACCCCCTCGGTGGTCACCGTCTCGATCATTTCGCCGCCCCCCTGCCAGGGCGGCATGTCTTCCAGAAGGTGCTTCTTGCCGTAGAGCACGCCGATGCCGGTGGGGCCGTAAACCTTATGTCCCGTCAGAACGTAGAAATCGGCATCGAGCTCCTGAACGTCGACCGGCAAATGCACCGCGCCCTGACTGCCGTCGACCAGCACCACCGCGCCGTGTGCATGGGCGATGCGCGTCACTTCGCGAATCGGCACGATGGTGCCGGTGACGTTGGACATCTGCGTGATGGCGACGATCTTGGTGCGCGGCGTAAAGAGCTTCTCGAAAGCCTCGAGGTCGAAGCTGCCGTCGTCCCGAACCGGCGCCCACTTGATGACGACGCCCTTCTTCTCGCGATGGAAGTTCCACGGCACAATGTTGGAATGGTGTTCCAGGATGGAGAGGATGACCTCGTCGCCCTCGCCCAGCACCATGCCGCCGTAACTGGCCGCGACCAGATTGATCGCCTCGGTCGAGGAGCGAGTGAAGATCACCTGCTCCGTCGACGGTGCGTTCAGGAAGGCGCGCACCGCCTCGCGGGCATCCTCGTAGGCTTCGGTGGCGGCATTCGACAGGTAATGCAGCCCGCGATGCACGTTGGCATACTCGTGGGTGTAGGCGTGGCGCATGCGGTCGAGCACGGCGAGCGGCTTTTGCGCGGACGCGCCGTTGTCGAGATAGACCAGCGGCTTGCCGTAGACCTTTTCGGCAAGGATCGGGAAATCCCCGCGTACGGCTTCGACGTCATAGGACGAAACGGACATCTTCATCGTCTCTTGTCTTGGCCACCCGGCACGCCGGGCGGCGATGCCGGCTTACGCCGCCCTGGTCTTCAGCCAGCCCTCGACGCGGTGGATGAGGGCGTCGTGCACGGCCTGGTTCTGGATCTCGTCGATCGCCTCGCCGAGGAAGGCGAGGATCAGCATGCTCTCGGCCTCCGCCTTGGGAATGCCGCGCGACAGGAGATAGAACAGGAGGTCCTCGTCGATGGCGCCGCAGGTGGCGCCATGGCCACACTGAACGTCGTCGGCGAAGATTTCCAGTTCCGGCTTGGCGTCGGCCTCGGCCTCCTCGGAGAGAAGGAGCGACGCCGTCATCATGCGCGCGTCGGTCTTCTGGGCATGAGCCGGCACGGCGATACGACCGGCGAAGGCCGAACGCGCCTCACCGTCGATCACGGCCTTGTAGAGCTCCCGGCTCTGGCAGTTCTCGGCTCCGTGGACAAGCGACAACGTCGTGTCGGCATGACGCCGCCCGCCGAGCATGGTGATGCCACGGAAGCCGGCCTGGGAATCGCGACCGGCGAACTCGGCGAAGATCTGCGCACGGGCAAGCCCCGCACCCAACGCCGCGTTGAAGGTGTCGAAATTCGCCTCCCGGCCGATCTTGGCCACCAGCGACGTCATGCTGACCGCCTCGTCTGGCTCAAGCTGCAGGCGAATATGGTCGACCTTCGCTCCATCGCCAACGTCGACGACCGTCATCACGTTGGAATGGTGGGCGACCTTGTCGAGCGACTCGATCGTCTCGATCAGCGTCAGGCGGGCGCCCTTGCCGACGGTGACGAGGTGACGCACCGCCGTCGACGCGGCGGACGCGCCCTCCGCGATGTGGACGAGCTCCACCGGCCGCTCGATCTCGACGCCATTGGCCACGCCGATGACGAGGCCGTCGGTCATGAAAGCCGTGTTGAGCGCCACCGCCGTGTTCGACGCGATGGCATCGTCCAGCTTCAACGCGGCAACTGCCGCAACGTCACCCGCCTCAAGCGCCGTGGCGAGCGAAAAGATGGAGAGACCAGGCTCAAGGTCCTCAAGATCGGACAGCTCGGGCCGATAGCGACCGTTGGCAATCACGAGGCGGCGCGCCTTGTCCCCCTCCACGGCCGGCGCGGCGATCCGCACGCGCGCCACGTCGCCGGCACCGGCAGCGGGCGGGAAAGTCTTCAGCCGGGCGCGCAGGTCGGTGTACTTCCAGTCCTCGACCCGGCGATGCGGCAGGCCGCTCTTCTCGACGCCGCCGAAGGCGGCATCACGGATGGCGATGACGTCGGCCGTTCCGGGCAACAACGTCCTCTCGGCCGGATAGCGAGCGGCAAGCGCCAGTTCAGCCGGCGTACGAACAGGGGTGGCAACCATGGTCATCCCCCCTCAGGCGGCCGCGTTCGCTACGTAGGCCGCGTAACCGTTCTTCTCGAGGTCGAGCGCCAGCTCCGGCCCGCCGGTGCGAACGATGCGCCCGTCCGAAAGCACGTGCACGATGTCCGGCACGATGTGGTCGAGAAGGCGCTGATAATGGGTGATCACCACGAAGGCACGGTCGGGCGAGCGCAAGGCGTTGACGCCTTCCGACACCACCTTCAGCGCGTCGATGTCGAGACCGGAGTCGGTTTCGTCGAGGATACAGATCGACGGCTGCAGCAACGCCATCTGCATGATCTCGGCGCGCTTCTTCTCGCCACCGGAGAAGCCGACGTTGACCGGACGCTTCAGCATGTCCGAAGTAATGTTGAGCTTCTCTGCGACGCCCTTCACCAGCTTCATGAACTCGGGCGTCGTCAGTTCGCCCTCGCCCTTCGCCTTGCGGTGCGCGTTGAGCGCCGCCTTGAGGAAGGTCATGGTGGCGACACCGGGGATCTCGATCGGATACTGGAAGGCGAGGAACAAGCCCGCCACCGACCGCTCGTTGGGCTCGAGATCGAGGATGGAAGCGCCGTTCAGCAGCACCTCGCCCTCGGTCACCTCGTAATCGTCCTTGCCAGCAAGGATGTAGGAGAGGGTCGACTTGCCTGCGCCATTCGGCCCCATGATGGCATGCACCTCACCGGGCTTCACCGTAAGGGTGAGCCCCTTGAGGATCTCGCGGTCGCCGATCCGTGCGTGAAGGTTCTTGATCTCGAGCATGGTTCTGTCCTGTCGTCCGTTTGGCCTCGACGCACGTGGCGGAAGCCGTTGTCATTGGTCATTAAAGAAGAAAAGACGCCGTCACGGTGCGCCCGGCTGAATCAGCCGACGCTACCCTCGAGGCTGATGCCGATCAGCTTCTGCGTCTCCACCATGAACTCCATCGGCAGCTGTTGCAGCACGTCCTTGACGAAGCCGTTGACGATCAGGGCGATGGCTTCCTCCTGCGGCAGTCCGCGCTGCAGGCAGTAAAACATCTGGTCGTCCGAAATCTTCGACGTGGTGGCTTCGTGCTCGACGATGGCCGAGGCGTTCTTGCTCTCGATGTAGGGCACGGTATGGGCGCCGCACTTGTTACCGATGAGCAAACTGTCGCAGTTGGTGAAGTTGCGGGCGCCGGAGGCCTTGCGGCCGACCGACACGAGGCCGCGATAGGTGTTGTTCGAACGGCCGGCCGAGATGCCCTTGGAGATGATCTTCGACGACGTGTTCTTGCCGAGATGAACCATCTTGGTGCCGCTGTCGACCTGCTGGCGGCCATTTGAGATCGCGATCGAATAGAACTCGCCGCGCGAGTTGTCGCCGCGCAGGATGCAGCTCGGATACTTCCAGGTGATGGCCGAGCCGGTTTCCACCTGCGTCCAGGAGATCTTCGAGTTCTTGCCCCGGCAATCGCCGCGCTTGGTCACGAAGTTGAAGACGCCGCCCTTGCCTTCCGCATCGCCCGGATACCAGTTCTGGACGGTGGAATACTTGATCTCGGCATCGTCGAGGGCGATCAGCTCGACCACGGCGGCATGGAGCTGGTTCTCGTCGCGGGAGGGCGCCGTGCAGCCCTCGAGATAGGACACGTAGGCGCCTTCGTCGGCGATGATCAGCGTCCGTTCGAACTGGCCGGTCTTCTTCTCGTTGATGCGGAAGTAGGTCGACAGCTCCATCGGGCAGCGCACGCCTTTCGGCACATAGACGAAGGAGCCATCGGAGAACACCGCCGAGTTCAGCGTGGCGTAAAAGTTGTCGCTCACCGGCACGACCGAGCCGAGATACTTCTTCACCAGTTCCGGATGGGTCTTCACCGCTTCGGAGATCGGACAGAAGATGACGCCATGCTTGGCCAGCTCGGCCTTGAAGGTGGTGACCACGGAGACGCTGTCGAACACGGCGTCAACGGCCACCTGCCGCTCGCCCTTCTGGACGCCGGCCAGGATTTCCTGCTCTTTCAGGGGAATGCCGAGCTTCTTGTAGGTCTCGAGCAGAGCGGGATCGACTTCGTCGAGGCTCTTCGGGCCCGCCGTCTTCTTCGGCGCGGCGTAATAGTGAAGATCCTGGAAGTCGATGGGCGGGTAGTCTACACGCGCCCAGGTCGGCTCCTCCATGGTCTGCCAGCGACGAAACGCCTCAAGCCGCCATTCGGTCAGCCACTCCGGCTCGTCCTTCTTGGCCGAAATGAAGCGAACGATATCCTCGTTGAGCCCCTTGGGGGCCAGGTCCGACTCGATATCGCTGACGAAGCCATACTTGTACTTGTCGACGTCGATCGACAGAACCTGATCGACCGTCTCCTTGACTGCTGCCATCTCTTGCTCCTTCCACGCGGTTTCAAGGACCGTGGGAAATCTGTCCTCAATGTAGTCGCTTTTTTCCGCAGCCGGTAGTCACTCAGGCTGCGGTGGTCCCATGTTGTTTCTTCATAGCGGCGAAGACGTTGCGCGCCCGCAAACCGAAGGCGTCGATCTCCTCGTCGGAAGTCTCCGCCCCGATCGACACGCGCAGCCCGCTTTTCACCAGCATCGGCTCGATGCCCATTGCCGTCAGAACAGGGCTCGCCGTCACCTTGCCCGACGAGCAGGCCGACCCAGACGACAGCGCCACGCCGGCAAGATCGAAGGCGATCACCGCGGTTTCGGCCGCAACGCCCGGCACGGCAAAGCAAAGCGTGTTCGACAGCCGGGGCGCCCCCTCTGCGAACATGACCGCGTCCGGTGCGACATCGCGGATCATTGCCGCGATGCGATCGCGTCTGGCGGCGACTTCCGCCATCGCCGGGAGATCGGCGAGCGCGGCATCGGCCGCCACGCCGAAGGCGGCGATGGCCGCGACATTCTCGGTACCGGCCCGCGCCCAGGATTCCTGTCCGCCACCAGTGACGAGCGGTGGAAAGGCGAAACCGTTGCGCCCGCGCACGATCGCGCCCACACCCTGCCCGCCTCCGAGCTTGTGGGCGGAAAGAGTCACGACGTCCAACCCGAGCGCTTCCATGTCGATCGGCACTTTGCCGGCCGCCTGCACGACATCGGAGTGAACCAATGCTCCATGCACCCTGGCAAGACGGGCCACGTCGGCCACAGGCTCGACGACGCCCGTCTCGTTGTTGGCCATCATGACCGAAACAAGCGCGCGCTCTCCCACCGCAGCAAGTTCGGCAAGGCGGCGTTCCAGAAACGCGAGATCAACGACACCGTCGCCATCGACCGGGACGACTTCGACGCGTTCCGCCGGGAAACGACCGCCGCGCGCCACTGCCGGATGCTCGACCGCAGACACGAGCAGCCGGTCCAGCCGATATGGCTTGCCGAACAGCGTCCAGTCCGGCGTCAACACCGTGTTGGCGCCCTCCGTGCCCCCGGAACAGAAAGTGACGCCTTTTGCCTCTGCCCCACAGAGCCGCGCCACCGACCGGCGCGCACCTTCCAGCACGGCGCGGGCAGCCCGGCCCTCGGCATGCACGGACGAACCGTTGCCAGGCCGGTCGAGCAACTCGACGAGACGCGTCCGAGCAGCCTTTCTCATTGGCGCTCCGGCGTTCCAATCGAAATAGAGGCGCGCCTCCGCCATACCCTTCCCCATTCGCAGCTGCCGGACTGAAGCCCGACCACGTTGCGCGTTCACTATACCATCCGCTTTTGGGCCGCCAGACCGGCGGGCGAGCGCTCTACGACCCTTGAGGATGCGATTTTTCTTGACGCCGGACTAGCCGGCGGTCCAGTGCAAGCGCATGAGCCGAAACGATGCGCTGTTCGCATCAGTTTTGAGTAATTCTAAATCTAGGACCAGACCCTTGCCGCGTCAATATGACGGGCCTTCGCCGGTGACGGCAATGGCCTGAGGCCAAGGGTCGAGATCGAGGACAACATGCCCGAAGTGATCTTCAACGGCCCTGCCGGGCGCATCGAGGGCCGCTACCAGCCGGCCACCGTGCGAAACGCACCGATCGCCATGATTCTGCATCCGCATCCGGAATTCGGCGGCACCATGAACAACCAGATCGCCTATCGGCTGTTCTACATGTTCAAGGAGCGCGGTTTTGCCGTCCTGCGCTTCAACTTCCGTGGCGTCGGCCGAAGCCAGGGCCAGTTCGATCACGGCTCGGGCGAACTGTCGGACGCCGCATCCGCGCTGGACTGGGTGCAGTCGATTCATCCGGAAGCGCGCTTTTGCTGGGTCGCGGGATTCGATTTCGGCGCATGGATCGGCATGCAGCTTCTGATGCGCCGTCCGGAGATCGAGGGCTTCATCTCGATTGCCCCGCCGGCCAACCTCAACGACTTCTCGTTCCTCGCCCCGTGCCCGTCCTCCGGCCTGATCATTCACGGCGACATCGACAAGGTGGTGCCGCAGAAGGATGTGCAGGCGCTGGTGGACAAGCTGAAGGCGCAGAAGGGAATCGTCATCGATCAAAAGATCATCGAAGGCGCCAACCACTTCTTCGACCAGAAGATCGAAGAACTGATCGAGCACTGCGGGAACTATCTCGACATGCGCCTCGCCAGTCAGCCCGACGAAGGCTGACGATCCTCGATCCGGCAGCCAATATACAAGGGCCTCGAACCGACGGTTCGAGGCCCTTTTGCTTGTCGTCGCTACCAGCAATGGCAGTTCAGAAGCGGGCGATCAACTCGATGGGGTCCAGCACCCAGTCGTCCCGCTCGGACGCGCGCTCGCGCTTGTCCGGTTCAACGGCGGCATTGAAATGAGGCTGGTACTCCTCGATCAACTCCTCGACGAGATGCCTCCGGTCGAGAGCGAAGGGGCAAGCCTTCCAGAACACCCCTGCGGTAAGCCGCTTCAGAATGGGGTTGGCGGCCAGGACAGCCGACACCGCGACGATCACGGACTCGCTCTCCCCGATATAGATCGGATGGGCGCGCCCGGACAGTTCCGTCGTCAGCACGAAGACGCCCGGACGATCGGGAGCATCGGCCCCGGTCTCGAAGGCGTGCCCGGCATAGCGAGCAGGAGTCTGACCAATGGCAGGCAAAGCCTTACCGCTCGCCACAGCAGCGGCCGCTGCGACGAAGGACACTTCGGTGACGTTCATGACACATCCTCCCAAAATATGTTCGACGCAACACTCTCAGAAGAAGATAACACTGGCGTGAAGAAGTTCAAGAGAACAACATCCTTAACGGCCATGCAGAATCGTCATACCTCGATAAAATCGTACTTAAATTATACGCGATTTCACTTAACCATGGTCAATTCCTGCAGTAATCAGACCAAGGATAACAGAGGGAAATATTTACCCGTGATTTTTACCTTACCGACCACTTGCCCGACAAGCGCGTAGACTAGCGAGGCAATGGCACGCTCCCGAAACAGCCGGATAATTTTCTAGCTGTAAAAGGAACAGGCGTTTCAACCATCTATCGAATCAAAGGCCATTTCACACGGTAAGCGCGATACCGTCCTTGCGCCCCTCAACTCAGGGGAACAACGCGTAATGGACGGTAGGCGCAACAGGGAGAAGATCGTCGCGCAGGCATCCGCCCGAGGACTGGCAGACACTTTCAGTGTGCCCGAGATTGCAAAGGGCTGGATCGGCACCATGTGCCTGTCAGCAGGCACGGCGATATGTGCCGCACCCGGCTTTGGCCTCGAAAGATCAGGCGAGGCAGACTCGATCGCCACCGGCGGCCTTCGCCTTGCGCAGAGCCCTTTCCACGCGTTCCATCGCAAGACTGCGGGCCTCACCGGCCCCAAGCGGCGTAACGCCGATGCTTGCCGTCAACTGGGCATGAATGCCCTCGCCGAAGGTCTCCGCGCCGATGACCTTCACGAGACTGTCGGCAAGTCGCGTGGCGACATCGACACCGCCTTCCCGAATGATCGCGAAAACGTCTCCGTCGAGACGGGCAATAACGCCGACGCCACTTGCGACATCGGTCACGATGCGCCCAACCTTGCCGAGGGCCGCGTCGCCGGAAGCACGACCGAACCGATCGTTGAAGACACCGAAAGCATCGAGATCGACCAGGATCAGGCCGAGCGGTTCAGGCGAAGCCCGCCGGGAGGACGCGCGCGCGTCGAATTCCGCTTCAAACCCCGCCCGGTTGACAAGACCAGTCAAACTGTCGCGGAAAGCCACATCGCCGATCCGCTTCTTGTAGATGCGGAAAGCCAACGAGACCAGGACGAGCGATACGACGATGACGACGAAGCCAACGGCGAGGTTGAAAAGAAAGCCGAGCCACAACGGCCGAATCGCCGTTGCCTCGTCCTGCTCGACCATTACCCGCCAGCCAAGATCGGGAATAAGCCGATGCGACAGCAGGATGGTTCGCCCGTCGCGCTTGAACGAGTACTCGCCGTTCTCCTCGCGAAGAATGCGATCGGCGATGGCATCGAGCCCTTCGGACTTCCGAATGGAGGCGCCGACCGGCGTATCCGCGTCCGTCGCCACCACGATCTCGCCGCGCGCATTGATGAAGTAGATGTTGCGATCGAACTGATCGCGATAGCGCGCCACGATGTTGCGCACTGTCCGGAAATCCAGTCCGACACCGGCAAGCGCGATCATCTTGCCGTCATGATCGACGACCCGGTAGTTGATGAACACGGTCAGCGCGTCGTTCTGCTGCTTGTTGATGTCGACGTTGACCTCATAGGGAGCGGCAGCGTCGATCGACCGGAAGAACCAGATGTCGGCAGGGTCGTTGCGCTTGAGGTGCCGTGGCGGCGCCTGGAAGTGATAGTATGCCTGCGTGTCGCGCGAGACCAGGAAGGCCGTGAAGGTGTTGTACTGGCGCTGGATGCGCTGGAGGTAGCGAGTGATCGCTCCCAGATCGAGTTCGCCCGAACGCAGCCAGTCCTGCACGAACGTGTCGTTGGCCATCAGCGAGGACACAAGGATCGGCCTCACCAGATCGGTCTGGATCTCGGAATAGATGTTGGACCCGGTCAGCGGCAGCTCGGTCTCGACGATCGACTGCCTCACGGTGTCGACCGCTACGAGATAACTGACCATGTTGGTGATCAGGAAGCCGATGGCTAGGATGGCGCCGATCAGCGGAATCATGCGCATCCGGTCCAGCTTGGCGGTCATTCTTCCTCCTGGAGCGGCGCAACATGCCACCCCACCCCGGTCGACATACCTGCGATTCGTTACAATCCCCTTCTACCACAGGTCGCGATCGCGTAACCCATGGCCGGTCCTCAAGGTCAATCCTCGGGGAACGAAGGGTTCTCTTCCTCCTTGTCGGACACGTCGAAACCAAGGAGGTTCCAGGACTGCAGCATATGCGGCGGAAGCGGCGCGGTAACGTCGATCAGTTCCCCTCCCGCCGGATGCGGTATCGTCAGACGGCGGGCGAGAAGATGCAGCCTGTTCTGCACGCCGCCCGGCAACTGCCAGTTTTCGATGTCGAAATAGCGTGGATCGCCGATGATCGGGTGCCCCATCGCCTGGCAATGGACGCGCAACTGATGCGTCCGGCCCGTCGTCGGCTTCATGGTCAGCCACGACAGGCGGCCGGCGGAATGCTCGACAATCGAGTAATAGGTGACCGCATGCTGGGCATCGGGCTCGCCGTGCTTGGCTATCGTCATCATGTCGCCGTCCGGTCCCGCCACGCGTTTCAGATAGCTCGAAATCTTGCCTTGGGCCGGCTTCGGCTGGCCGAACACCAGCGCCCAGTAGATCTTGCGCGCCGAACGGGTCTGGAAGGTACGGGCCAGCGTCGCCGCCGCCAGACGAGAGCGGGCGACGAGGAGGCAGCCGGAAGTTTCGCGGTCGAGCCGGTGCACGAGGCGCGGCTTGACGCCCTTGCGATCGCGCAGCGCCTCCAGCATGCCGTCGATGTGACGTGTCATGCCCGAGCCGCCCTGCACCGCGAGCCCGGCCGGCTTGTTGAAGACGAAGACGTGTTCGTCTTCATAGAGCAGCAACGAGCGCAGATACTCGGCCTCGTTGGCCGAAGCCACCTGCTTCGGTCGAGCCATCGGCGCCCCACCCTCGCCATCATAAAAGGATGCCCCGCTCTGCGCCGCGTCGCCATATTGCAGCGGCGGTATGCGCACGCTCTGACCGGCGCCGAGGCGCTGGTCGGTCTTGCAACGGCCGCCATCGACGCGGACCTGCCCCGAGCGGATCAACTTCTGCAAGTGGCCGAAGCCAAGGCCGGGAAAGTGATCCTTGAACCAACGGTCGAGGCGCATGCCGGCCTCGTCCTTTGCCACGATGATCGTTTCGACGCGCGGCCCGCCGGCCGTTCCTTGGGTCATGCGAAGGTCCTCACGAAGTGGAGACCGGCAACCAGCGCGGCCAACGACAGCACGATCGAACCGCCGACATAGAGGGCGGCAACGCCGATCGCACCACGCTCGAACAACGTGACGCTGTCGAGCGAGAAAGAAGACAGCGTGGTGAAGCCGCCAAGGACGCCCACCGCCACGAACAGGCGAAGGGATTCGGAGCCATCGAACTTCAGGGCAAGAAGCTCGATGAACAGCCCCATGAAGAAAGAGCCGACAATGTTGACGATCATCGTGCCGAAGGGAAAGTCCGGCCCGAGAAGCCGGCCGGCCCCAACGCCGACAAGATATCGGCAGACCGAGCCGAAGGCGCCGCCCATGGCGACGAGAAGTACGGAGACAAGCGACATGGGCAAAACTCGACCGGAAGAATGCCGTACCGACGTCGGCAATGACGATCGGTGGCAATTCCGCGCTTTCTAGAGCATCATCCGGCAAATTGGAACCTCAATCGCGGCTCGGCCGCCGGATCGCGCGCCAGGCCGCCAAACCGCCGGACAACACCCCGACATTTGTGGGATAAATGGGTAAAACACTCGGCAAATCCGGGCAAAATGCCCCGAATGCAGGCAGCCCCGCCCGGCAACCATGCTTGCGGATTCGCCGATATTCCGCTATTTCCACGCCGCCGGATCGAGCCGACGTCACCGACGTCCGATCACTGTGACGGTTCTACATGAACGACGCAAACTCAAAAGACCAGCAGACAGCCGCGCCTGACGCGCCCTCCCAGACCACGGAATCAAACGGTCACGGAGAGCATTCCCACGCCAGCGGCTCGATGCTCGGCCTCGCCGTCGGTTCGGTCGGCGTCGTCTACGGCGACATCGGCACGAGCCCTCTCTATGCCTTTCGGGAGGCCCTGCATCACACGGCCGCCGACGGCGTGACGCGCTCCGAGGTGACGGGCGTCGTGTCGCTGCTCATCTGGTCGCTGACGCTGGTCGTGACCCTGAAGTACGTCCTCTTCTTGATGTATGCCGACAACAAGGGCGAAGGCGGCACTTTGTCTCTGGTGGCACTGGTGCGTGGAGCGCTCGGCAAACGCGGCGGCTTCGCCCTGGTCATCGGCATCCTCGGCGCCTCGATGTTCTTCGGCGACGCCGTGATCACGCCGGCCATCTCGGTCCTGTCGGCCGTCGAAGGCCTCAAGGTCGTGGCGCCGGGCTTCTCGCACTACGTCGTCCCGCTGACCATCGTCATTCTCATCGCACTGTTCACCATCCAGAGCTTCGGCACCGGTCGAGTCGCCGCCTGGTTCGGGCCGATCACGGCGCTCTGGTTTCTCTGCCTTGGCGTCCTTGGCCTTATGCACGTCAGCGACGACCCGGCGATCCTCTACGCGCTGCTGCCGACCTCGGCGATCAAGTTCGTCATCAACCACGGCTTTCTCGCTCTCGTCGTCATCGGTTCGGTGTTTCTGGCCGTGACCGGCGCCGAAGCCCTCTATGCCGACATGGGACATTTCGGCCGGCGGCCGATCCAGCTCGCCTGGATGGTGCTGGTCTTCCCGGCGCTGACGCTGAACTACCTCGGCCAGGGCGCACTCGTGCTCTCCCATCCGGAAGCGTTGGAGAACCCATTCTTCCTGATGGTGCCCCAGCCGATACTCCTCCCCTTCATCCTGCTGGCAACGATCGCCACCATCATCGCCAGCCAGGCCGTCATCACCGGCGCCTTCTCGCTGACCCAACAGGCGGTTCAACTCGGCCTCATTCCGCGCATCGAAAGCCGCCATACGTCCGAGACGCAAGCCGGCCAGATCTATCTGCCGCGCATCAACTGGCTTCTGCTGGCCGGCATCCTCGCACTGGTCGTCTTCTTCCAGTCGTCGAGCGCCCTGGCCTCGGCCTACGGCATCTCCGTGACCGGCGAGATGGTGATGTCGTCTCTGCTGGCCTTCATCGTCGTCTGGAAAGTCTGGAAGTGGCCGATCTGGGTGGCCGTCGCCGTCGTCGCACCGTTCCTGTCGATGGAGATCATCTTCCTGTCGGCCAACCTTCTCAAGGTGTTCGACGGCGGCTATCTGCCGCTGACCCTCGCCTTCTGCGTCGCCGCCTGCATGTGGACATGGGTGCGCGGCAGCGAACTGGTCTTCGAGAAGTCGCACCGCGAGAACATCCCGCTCAACGACCTCATCAAGATGCTCGGCAAGTCGCATCCGGTGCGGGTCGGCGGCACCGCCGTGTTCCTGACCTCCGACCCCGAGATCGCGCCAAGCGCGCTGCTGCACAATCTCAAGCACAACAACGTCCTGCACGCCAAGAACATCATCATGACCGTGCACGTGGTGACAACCCCGCGTTACCCGGACGACCAGCGCGTGAAAATCGAGCCGCTGTCGGAGGACTTCATCCTGGTCGAGCTGACCTTCGGCTACATGGAAACGCCGAACGTGCCGCGCGCCCTCGCCCAGTGCCGCAAGCAGGGCATCAAGTTCGACATCATGGCAACGTCGTTCTTCCTCAACCGTCGCTCCTTCAAGCCGAGCCCGCAGTCGCCGATGCCGATGTGGCAGAACCGCCTGTTCATCTCGCTGACGCGCATCGCAGCCAATGCCACCGACTTCTATCGCCTGCCCTCCAACCGGGTGGTCGAGCTTGGCCAGCAACTCACGGTGTGACGATCACCGCCTTAGGACGCAGCGACGCTTTTGAAAACCTGAGCGCGACCGTTGCATTGTGGCAACAAAGCGACAGGAAGGCGGAACCCAGGTCGGAATTCCGCGTATAAGCGCTTGAAGGTCGGCGACGCTCTCTGCATCGTCATTCTGTCAGTTTCGAGTTCCGCTCGGGGATTCCGAGTCGAGACCAAGTTCTGTTACCCCCTCTCAAACCTATCGGATTCGGTTCTTTCACGATGATGAGAAAGATGCTTCTCTTAGCGGCGGCCATGATGGTGGCCGCGCCGCTCCATGCGGGTGTCGCCCGTGCCGAAGAGGCAACCGTTCGCTTCTGGGACCCCGCCACCGGCGGCTTCCAGACGATCTCCCGGAAACCTTCGGCCCGTTCGATGGAAAGCCCGATCAAGAAGGAACTGATCGACTACGCCGGCCCCTATGGCAACGGAACGATCATCGTCAACACGACCGAGCGTCGCCTCTACTACGTGTTCGGCGACGGCAAGGCCATGAAATACGGCATCGGCGTCGGCCGTCCCGGCTTCACCTGGCAGGGGACGCACCACATCACCCGCAAGGCCGAGTGGCCCGGCTGGACGCCGCCGCCGGCCATGCGCAAGCGCCAGCCCAAATTGCCCTATTTCATGCCCGGCGGTCCGGACAATCCGCTCGGCGCGCGCGCCATGTACATCGGCTCGACGATCTATCGCATTCACGGCACCGCTGAGCCGTGGACCATCGGTCAGGCCGTCTCCTCGGGCTGCATTCGAATGACCAATGACGACGTCGCCGATCTCTACGAGCGGGTCGGTGTCGGCACCAAGGTCGTCGTGGTCCGCTAAACGGGCTTACAGCACCAGATTTCAACGCCGTCGCAGCCCTCCGCGGCGGCGTTTTCATATCGAGGCGCGGAGATCAGCGCGTAAGCCCCTTGGCTTCGAGTTCGGAGAGATAGGCAGAGAACAGGGCCTGCTGGTCGCGACCGGTCTCGTAGAGGATGGTCCAGGTGTAGAGGCCGCTGTCGTGACCGTCGTCGAACACCAGTCGCACGGCGTAGGAGCCTACCGGCTCGACGGCGGTAATCGCGACGTCCTTCTTGCCGGCGACCGTGACGCGCTGGCTCGGGGCATGCCCCTGAACCTCGGCCGAGGGCGAGTTGACCCTGAGCAGTTCGGCTGGAATGGAAAAGGACTTGCCGTCCTCAAATGATACCGCCAGCGAGCGTTTGTCGGAGGAGAGGCGGATTTCGGTGGGCCAGACGGCCATGGCGTACTCCGGTCGGGAATGAATGAACTGAGTTCCCTGCATACATAGCGCCGCAGCGAGCCAGCACCAAGCGCCCTCCTCATACGCGTTCCGCTTGATCTGATTGCATTCAGCTCAGGCCGGTTTCGGCCTGACCGACTGGCGCCCCGGGGGGATGCCGATCTGCTCCTCGCCGTACAGAGTGGCGCCTAGGGCGCCGAAACCAGTCCACCTGTCACGGGTATCCGGTCGCGGTCGAGCCGAGTGCGCAGCGGAGGATTGCGCTAGGGAGTGTCATGACCGCGCCGCCATCCGGCGGCATCGGTGCCCCCGACGCTCGCCAGGCGATCGCCAAGCCGGCGAAGATGCTTCACGGACGCAACGGCATCGGGATAGTTGGCGTCGCGCCAGACCCTGAACTCCTCGTCGGGCATCGGCCTGGCAAAATGATAGCCCTGCACCAGGGAACAACCGAGCCGCTGCACGAGATCCAGTTGCTCGACCGTCTCGACGCCCTCGGCCACCACCTCACAATCGATGGCTTTGCCGATGCCGATGATCGCCGACACCAGGGACTCCATCTGGCAGTTGCCCGCCAGCGCGGCGATGAAGGTCTGGTCGATCTTCAAACGGTCCGGCTTCAGCTGCGAGAGATAGGCAATGTTGGAGTAGCCGGTGCCAAAGTCGTCCAGGGCGACGTGCACGCCGAGAGCCTCAAGCCCCTTCAGGTTTCGCGTCACTTCGATGTTGTTGCCCAGAACGACGCCTTCTGTGATTTCGAGTTCGAGCCGATCGGGGCTGACATTGTGGCGACGAAGAATGTCCCGAACCTGCCCGACGAACTCGCGTCGCTGGAAATGCATGGCAGAGACGTTGACGGCGGCGATCGGCGGATGCTGCCAGATCGTCGCCCACCTGGCGGCGGTGCTGATCGCCTCCTCGATGACGAAGTTGTCGATCTCGATGATCAGGTCGGACGCCTCAGCCGCCGGAATGAACTCGCCCGGGGGCACCAGTCGCCCGGTTTCCTTGTCCGTCCACCGGATCAGCGCTTCGGCTGACGGAACGTAGCCGCGTTCCACGTCGACTTGCGGCTGCCAGTAGAGGCTGAGTTCGCAGTCGCGCAGCGCGGCCCGCAGCCGCTCGCGCAGCGCCAGCACCTTGTGGCGTTCGTTGAGAATGTCGGTGTCGTAGAACTGAAGCCGAGACTTGCCGCGCGACTTCGCCTTGTAGAGCGCGAGGTCTGCGAGTTGCAGCACCTCGTGAAAGTCCCGGCTGTCCGAGGGCCACACCGCGGCGCCACCCGAGCAACGGATATCGATGTCGGTATCGCCGAAGCGCACGACCGACTGCAAGCGCTGGAACGAGGCCCGCAACAGCGTCACGGCTCCTGCCTCGACAAAACCGTCTGTCGAGACGACGACCACGAACTCGTCGCCTCCCCAACGCACGACCAGCGCATCCTGGCCGAAGGACAATACAAGATTGCGGACGAAGGCCTTGAGCACATGGTCGCCCGCCATGTGGCCGAGCTCGTCGTTGACCTCCTTGAAGTTGTCGAGATCGAACACCATGACAGCCTTGGAGGACTGCGGATCGAAGTGGATGCCCTCGATCCAGCGTTCGAAGGCCCGCCGGTTGAGCACACCCGTGGTCACGTCGTGGTCGGCGCGATAGTTGGCCTGCCAGGTGGCGCGACGATTGAGCACAAGGAGCGCCAGCATCGAGACGATGGCGCCGACCAGCGCGATGGAGAGCTTCAGCATCGCCGAGTAGCTCGCCGCCAGCGTCTCGTCCTGCAAGGCGATGTAGCGCGTGCCCTGCTCCGTCATGTTCTCCTGGAGCAGGCGGAACTTCTCGGACAGGCGCCTGAGATCGCCGTCCAGCGCATTCAGGATCGCGGAATCGTCCGGGCCGACGCTTGCGAAGGCGATCCCGAGCCCGGAAGTCAGCTCGGCGATGCTGTCGATCTGGGAGATCAGCGCCGCGTCGCCGGGCATGATGAAGGAAGGGCGCGCGCCCTCTATGGTGGCGAGCAGCCTGCCGAGCGCTTCGCGAATGTCGTCGGCGTCTTCCGTGGTAAACCCGAGGATCAGGCGGTTGCCGAGCTTTCGACGGGTCATCTCCACCAGCTTGGCCTGGTCGCCGATATCGCGGCCGGCCTGGATGGCCTCACTGGCGTTCGAAGCCTCGATGCGCTCAAATGTGCGATAGGCTTCGAGAGCGGAGTTCTCGGCGAAAACAAGAAGAACGGCGGTGAAGATGATCGGCAGCAGGTTCGCCGCCCGTCGCAGGATGTCGGCCTTACGGATACGCAGGAACGCAAGAAGGTTCATGCCCCCACCTCTCGGCGGAACCTGCCTTTACGCTCTGCACTTTCCCAGCTGAACCGTGACATGTCTTCACGCCCCGTCCACAAGCATGAAGAGCAACTCTAGAGGCGAACCGTTTCAGAAGTCTTTCCTTGATAGGACATTCAACGGAGGGCGTTATCGTAATCGTAGTCGAACCGCGGCGGTTAGCCGATCGACTGAGCGACCACGATGAAAAACGGCAGCAACATCACGCCGGAGCAAAGACTCCAGGCGCCCGCGATCGCAGTCGACGCCACAAGCCAACCAAGGTTCCTATGCTCGATCCGCCGGCCGCGAATGGCGTTACGCATCAAAATGGCCGGGCCGGCGAACATGATCAGAAAAGTCTGGGCAATGCCGAGCAATATGGTCTCCGCCTGCATCTCGAACCGAGCCGGCTTGGAGGTCACCAACTGATAGAGCGACGACAGCAGCCCGGCCAGAACAAAGCCCAAAGCAACCGAAAAACAGGTCACCAGAATCTCGACATCCATTGCTGTTAACCCCGCCTTAACCCTGATCCGAAATGAAACAATGAGGACAAACCTGCCAGCGACGTGGCAAGGCGTGGGCCGCGCTGGCGCGGGCCGGGTTTGGCAACGGAACAGGCGGAGTTCGGCGGTATGACGGAGTAGCCGTTGGCGGCGACCCGGATACCTGTTTCAAATCGGGAGGCGGTCGTGACCCACTACGCGGCATATCAGGACGAAAGTCTGCTCCGCCCAGTCCGGCGCCCGGCTCGTCGACGCACCAGCGCAACGGCCTGGTTCCTGCGCGCCATCCTGACATCCTTCCTGCTGACCGGCGGCGTGATGCTGGTGAACCTGCTGGTTGGCCTGTCGGACAGCTTCGACAGCCCCGACGGCCGCTCGACCGATCCGGCGCCGGTAGCATTGTTCATCGGCCAGCAGCGGCTGATGATCCCAGCCAACATGTTTCGCTTTCCCGACCAGCGGAACGTCGGGCCGCACGACCGTGTCGATCTTGCCGTCCACTTTCCGGAGATGGCCGGCTATGCGCGCGCCTTTCGCAAGGACTTCCTCGATCTCGGCGCCAATGCGCCGATCGTCTATCTGACGATCCGCACGCGTGACACGCCGACCGACAGCGTCGGACGGCTGATCAACGTCTACCAACACTTCTTCGAGGAAGGGACCATTCCGGCGCCCGCCGGCCTCGTCGGCCATCGCATGTCCGAGGAGTCCGGCCTGAGCGGCGAGGAAGTGTTCTTCGAGGCAGGCTCGACAAACCCGTTCACCACCCACTGCACGGCGCCCGACGACAGCGACTACCCCGCCTCGTGCATTACCGAAGTTCACGCCGGAGCCGATCTTTCGGTTCAGATCCGCTTCCGCAAGGGGCTGCTGGCCGACTGGGCCGGCATCAGGAGCGGCGTTCGCGTCCTGCTTCTGTCCTTCGGCGTCACCGCCTAAGGGCGGTCGGCGGCGCGCCTCAATCCCGCGATTAAGGCACCACACGACCCAACTGGCGCCGACCATTTGCCCCGGAAAGACAAGATCTGAAAAAGGGCGCCCTGTGTCCTTGCCTGACACAGAGCGCCCTTTGGGTGGACCTGCCTCAAAACACCGACCTCAGTCGGCGATATCCTCGGCAAGAATGGCCATCTGGAAGTTGAACGACTTGTCGTCGTCCTCGTCATCCTCGTAGACGACGCCGATGAACTCCTCGCCGACATAGACCTCGGCCGAGTCGGTCTTGCGCGGCCGCACCCGCACGCTGATCAGCGGCGACTGCAGCGTCTTGCGCAGAAACTTTTCGATGCGGGCGATTTCGTCTTTGGTCAACTTAGTTCTCCAATCTGATTGCCGGCGAAGGCTCGCGAGAGGCGGCGAACCGGACGGCGACGAGTCGCCAGCGTGGGCGTGTTCTGGCACGGACAGGCTGGCAAGGAAACCCACGAAGGACGTCCCGGTTTCACCACCCCGCTCTTCTCAGCCTTCACCACCCTCCGGAAGGCGCTGCTCCATGGAGTGGGACGGATCGCTGCATCCGGCCTCGCCGATCACCCGCGCGGGCACGCCGGCCACCGTCGTGCCGCGCGGCACCGGCTTCAGCACGACCGAACCGGCAGCGACCCGCGAACAACAGCCAACCTCGATGTTGCCGAGGATCTTCGAACCAGCGCCGATCATCACGCCGTGACGGATCTTGGGATGCCGGTCGCCGGTCTCCTTGCCCGTACCGCCGAGCGTGACGTTCTGCAGGAGCGACACATCGTCCTCCACCACAGCCGTCTCGCCGATGACGATGCCGGTTGCGTGGTCGAAGAACAGGCCGCGCCCGAGCCGGGCGCCAGGATTGATGTCGACCTGAAACACCTCGGACGAACGGCTCTGCAGATAGAGGGCAAGGTCGCGCCGTCCCCTGTTCCAGAGCCAGTGGGCGAGCCGGTGCGCTTCTATGGCGTGGTAGCCCTTGAAGTAGAGCAGCGGCTCGATGAATCGGTCGCAGGCTGGATCGCGATCCTCGAAGGCAACGATGTCCGACCGGAAGGCGTCGGCGATGCCGCCGTCGTCAGCCACCGCCTCGCGGAAGGCCTGAGCAATCATCGCCGAGAGGACGGTGGTGTTGCCGAGCCGGTCGGCGACGCGCTGGATGACGGCATCTTCCAGCCGGACGTGATCGAGCACCGTCAGATGCATGAAGCCACCAAGCGCCGGTTCGTTCTCGACCACGGCGGCGGCCTCTCGTCGAACACGGGCCCACACCGGATCGACGGCGTCAAACGGACGGCTCACAGATTGAGGGCTGAGGGGCAACGACGGCATCCTTGGGCAAGAGATCGGCCAGCCCGTCAAGGTCGGCCACGCGTCCATGATTTAGGCTTCATGATAGTCGGACGGCCGTCCGGGGAAAAGTCCGCAGGCGATGCTTTTGTTGCGTGCCAGGCAGGCGAAGGGCAAACGCATTCTCTGTTGATGTCGCAAGGCGAGGCGCCCGTCCTGATCCGCCCCATCGGACGACGAGCGCGAACCGTTTCGGCGCGAAGCGGAACTTCGATCCTTTCGGCTGAACGGAGACTTCAGTCGTCTGCCCCTGCAAGCGGATTCACAGCATCAAGCGGACATGACTCGAAGTTGGGCAAACCTCCTCGGCCAACCACCTGAAATGACTCCCATTTGGGCTTGATCGAACCCACCGGTTTTGATTCATTGTCTCAAGCGGCGGCGCACCGGACTCCCGGAAGTTGCAGCCGACGCCCAAAATCGGAACTTGGCATCGCCGGATATCTCCTCGCAGAAGGAGGCCCGATCATGCGTGGGGGAGTTTGAAAAGAAGGTATTTTCTGATGTTCGGGGCTGATTTTCCGCCCCTTTTTCCTGACCGAAACAAGACACGTCAAATCATCAGCCAGATCAGAGGATATCCACGTATCCCAATGATTTAGCTTGGTTTATCCAAGCCACCGCAAGTGCCAAGGCAACTGCGCGGATGGAAAGCCCGTGTTTTTTGAGAGAATAGATTAACAAAGGCGATCAACGCTTTGTTAATCATAAAGATTCACGCCTTCTTCATCTAAAATCCGAGCAACTTCAACCAAACTCGAACAACGACTCTTGGTTGTGCCGGACACTCTATGGCGCGCATGAAGAGTCTCATGGAAGGGTTACCGATCGGTGAATCGATCACCTTTGGCACAACCCGACAGCGCCGGGAGGTGAATCCCTTCAGACACTTCGACGATCGAGCGGGGAAATCGCCTCAGGACCGCGCCATTTGCTCGATGGCGGCGATGTCCATCTTGCCGGTCCCAAGCACAGGCAAGGCGTAGGTTTTGACGATCTTCCGCGGCACCTGCAGCTCCGGCACCCCATGCTCGCGCGCATAGGCGCTGAGCGCTTCGACGCTGGCGTCGCCCGCATCGGTGACCAGCACAAGAGCCTCGCCTTTGCGTGGATCGGAGATGGCAACGACGGCGTGCGAGGCGTGAGGCCAGAGGGCGGCGGCGAAAGCCTCCACGGCGGCCAACGAAATCATCTCGCCGCCGACCTTGGCGAAACGCTTCGCCCGCCCGAGCAGCGTGACGAAGCCGTCATCGTCTATCGAGACGATGTCGCCGGTGTCATACCAGCCGTCCGGATCGTTATGCACGAGTTCGCCGGGCCGGTCGGCAAGGTAGTAACCGGCCATGATGTTGGGAGCCCGCACATGGAGGCGCCCGCCGATCTCAAGGCCGGGCACCGGATCGAGCCTCGCCTCGATGCCCGGCAGCAAGCGCCCCACAGTGCCATCGCGGAAACTGCCGGGGTAGTTGACCGACAGGACCGGCGCGCACTCGGTCGCCCCATAGCCCTCGTTGAGCACCACGCCGAAGCGATCCATCCACAAGGCCCTGGTCTGTTCCTTGACGCGCTCGGCACCGAGAATGGTGAGCCGCACCTTGCCGAAGTCGCCGTCCTCGGCCGACCGCGCCCAGCCGGCCGCAAAGGTGTCGGTGGAGAGCAACACGGTCGAGCCGCTGTCGCGCACGAGACCGGGGATGATCTTGTAGTGCAGCGGCGAGGGATAGAGGAAGGACTTGAAGCGACCGAAGACAGGCAGGAACAGGCCGGCGGTCAGCCCATAGGAATGGAACACCGGCAGGGCGTTGAACATCGTGTCTTCGGGATAGAACCGATAGAGCGCCAGGATCTGCGCGACGTTGGACAGGAAGTTGGTCGCCGTGAGGCCTACCCCCTTCGGCGCTCCTTCGGTCCCCGAGGTAAAGAGCACGGCGGCGATGTCGCGCGGTGCTCGCCGATAGAGGCGATGAAGCGCCCTCGCCCAGCGCGCATAGCCAGCGCCGACGGCCTTGTCGAGCAGCGAAAGACCGGCCCTGACGTCCTCGAGATAGACGATGCGGACCGCATCCTTGAGATCGTCGATCACCGGCTCGAGCTTGGCTGTCTTCACGAAGGCGCTCGACGTGATCACCGTCCGAATGGCGCCGACCTTGATGGCACCGGAAAGACCATGGCTACCCGAGGTGAAGTTGAGAAGCGCCGGCGTCCGCCCGTAGGCGTGAAGCGCAAAGAAGGCGATGGCGGCACCGTTGACGTTGGGCAGCAACAACCCTACCCGCTCGCCCTTTCGGCTGAAGGAAGCAAGACGGCGGCCAAGCACACAGGCGGCAAGGAGAAGGTTCCGGCGGGTCACCGGTTGCCGGTTCTGATCTTCGATGGCCACGAGATCCGGGTCGGCCGCGGCGATGTCGATCAGGGCATCGAACAGCGATCGTTCGATGAAGGCCGCGTCGAGACCCGACTCTTCCATCGGCTGTCCGTACAGACGACCGTCCGCTTTGCCTCCCATGGTTACCTCTTCGTTACGCCATCCTCCGAGGGCACTTGAACTCACAATTGTTTCGCGTGCAAGCACCGGAGATCAGACACTTGGGCGATCCACCGGACTCTTCACCGCGCCGAACTCGTTGAATCGGAATCTGAACATGAAGAAGCCGCCCCAGCCACCGAACGGGCAGCGGGAACGGCTCCATGATTCAGAACATCAAGACGACGAGAGTACGCCAATCATTTCAACGAGATGAGACGTACTTCCCAACCTCGTCGATAGCGCAGATGATGTGATAGAAGGTCGAGGCGGGCGCCGGCTCGATCACGAAGGAACCGTCCGGGTTCATGCGGTCGCGCCAGAGGCCGGGCGTGTCGACCTCGAAATAACGCTGCAAGGCCCTCGCCGCGATAACCACCTTTCCGAGATGATCGTCGCGATCCGCCTCGTCGGGCGCAACGGCGGCCAGCGCCACGTTGCCCTTCATCCGCTCGGTCTGCGACCACATGCGCGCCGTGCCGTCGTGAATGGTGAGATCGTCGAGCAGGCCCATGATCGCGACCTGCTGCGGCACGTTGATGCCGTGCGCCTCGCCCAGCTCGCAAAGACGCCGCGCCGCGGCGACGGCATCGGGGCGCTTGCGCGACGTGCCCCAACGGGTGAGCAGCCAAGCCCACTCGAACTGATGGCCGGGTTCGCAGATATGCCCGTCCACGCCATCCACCACCGACCAGTCGGCGTTGAAGAACTCCTTGAGCCACCCCTCCTTGGGATCGAGGAACTTGGAGAGGCAGAGCTCGGCGATCTCGTCCGCGAGCTGGCTCCACGTCGCATCGCCCCCAACCTCCTCCCAGGCAAGGCAAGCCTCGAACATGTGCATGTGCGGATTGGCCTTGAGCGGCAGCGAACGCGGGATGGACTCCTCGAAGCCGGCGATCGGGTTCTTGTAGTCCGTCATCAAGAGAGTGCGCAGCTTCACCGCCGCCGCCTCGACCGCAGACCGATCCTTGACCACCGATGCGGCGGCGGCCATCGCGAACAGGGCGAACGCCTGATCGTAGAGGCAGAAGGTGTCGTCCTTGGGCGAGCCGTCGGCGTTGGTCACCATGCGAACGGCGCCATTGGGCAGCACGCACTTCTCCAGGAAGTAGTCGAGCCCCTCCTCCACCGTCCGCTCCCACGGGCCGGTCCAGCCGAGACGGCCAGCCAGGGCAAAGGTGAAGATCTGGCGCGCCGTGACGCGAACCCGGCGCGGCGCAGGCGTTATCTCGCAGCGCAGCCCCAGCACCTCATGGAAACCGCCGTTGACATGATCGACGCCGAATGCCCACCAGATCGGCAGCGCTTCGGTCATCAGCCACGACTTGAGTTCTTCGGTAACGGCGGCAAGTTCGCGCCGGGCTTCGGACTGGCTCACGACAATCTCCTTAAATGCGGATCACACCTGACCACCATGAAACGCGACAAGGCGTCGATCGGATGCGGCAATGAACGACGGATTGGCAAAATCGGCAAGCCCAGGACGCCCCCGCTTGCCATAGGGAAACAGTGTTCCGTCCGACAACGTCACGACGCCGCCGGCGGCCCTCAACACGGCGTCGCCGGCCGCCGTGTCCCATTCCATGGTCGGCCCGAAACGTGGGTAGACGTCGGCCTCTCCGGCCGCGATCAGACAGAACTTCAGCGACGAGCCGACAACGCGCCGCTCCGCCACGACAACGGTGGGGCGAAAGGCATCGGTGGCGGGCGTGGCATGGCTGCGCGAGACCAGTAGCGTCGCCCCCTCGTCCGGGAGTTCCCGCACGTGGATCGGACGCCGTTCGCCGGGAGCGTGTTTTTCGACAGCCATTTCCCAAGCCCCGCCGGGACCGCCGGCGAACAGCCGCCCAACCGCCGGCGCGTAAACGACGCCCATCACCGGTACGCCTTGCTCGACCAGCGCGACATTGACCGTGAAGTCGCCGTTGCGATGGATGAACTCCTTGGTGCCATCGAGCGGATCGACCAGGAAGAAACAATCGGCGGCGGGCGGCACCCGGCCGACCGACACGCTTTCCTCGGCCACCACCGGCGTGTCGGGCGCAAGACGCCCGAGCGCGGCGAGCAGCACGGCCTCGGCCAGCCTGTCGGCCTCGGTCACCGGTGAGGCGTCGGCCTTGAAGGAGACGTCGATCGGTCGGCTGTAGATGTCGAGAATGATCCGGCCGGCCTCGATCGAAGCGGCGATCAGGCCATCTAGCAGTCGCGGGCTGGCGATGGTCATGGTCGCTCCGGGCCAGGGTGGATTGTCGGCCGCATGTGGCAGCAGTGGCCGACCGTGTCAATCGACCTTGCCATCACTCCGCGTTGCGCTTCGCCCACATCGCCTTGAAGCCGGCTCGCGACTGACAACGCTCCAGCCACGCCCTCACCCTGGGATAGCCCTCGAGCAGTTCGGGATGCCCCTGCGCATAGCGGACGATCTCGGCAATCGCCAGGTCGACCACCGTAAAGCGATCGCCCACGACATAGTCGCTGGTGGCGAGATGCTTTTCGAAGGCGGACAGGGGCCGTTTCAGCGCCTCTCCAATACCGACGAGCCTTTTCTTGCCCGCCTCGGTCTTCCACTCGCCGCTCTCATCCCCCTGGGTGACGACGACAGTGATCGGCTCCAGCGCGGTTGCGCCCCAGAACAACCACTGCAGCATCTTCCCCTCCTCCGCGATATCGGTCGGAGCCAGCGGCCCGTTCTGCTTCTTGGCAAGGTAAAGGAGGATGGCGAGCGACTCGGTCAGCACGAGTCCATCGTCGTCGATGGCCGGAACCTGTCCCATCGGATTGATGGCGAGGAAGGAAGGCGTCCAGGTGTTGACCGGCGCGTCGGCGGCGAGCGGATCGGGCACCTTGCGCGCCTGAAGCACCGGTTCCTTGCGGAACGCGAGCCCAAGCTCCTCGCACAGCCAGTAGAGGCGCGACGCGCGCGATTTGTAGACACCGTAGATGGTCAGCATGGCAAAGCGCTCCGATTGTGCCGGCAATGTGGAACCTTCGCCGACGTTTGGCAATTGGCGCCCTCCACCCACGTGGGAAAGACGCCCGCGACCCCGCCACTCGTGCTAGCGTCCGGCATTTCGGAAAAGGAACTCGCCATCATGAAAAGCCTTTTTCAGTTTTGGCAGACTTGGGCGGTTCTGTCGGCCGCATCGGCGGCGATGACCGCGATACTAGCTAAAGTCGGCGTCGAAGCGATTAGTTCCGATCTCGCGACATTCATTCGCACCGCCGTCGTGCTGGCTCTCGCCGCGTTCGTGGTGTCGATCGGCGGCGGCTTTGCCCAAATGTCCGCAGTTCCGGGCCGCACGTGGCTGTTCCTTGCGCTGTCGGGCCTTGCCACCGGCGCGTCCTGGCTCTGCTATTTCAGAGCGCTCAAGCTCGGCGACGCATCGCGTGTCGCCCCTATCGACAAGTTGTCGGTGGTATTCATTGCCATCTTCGCCGCCTTTTTCCTCGGCGAGCGTCTGTCACCGCAGGGCATAGCCGGCGTCGCCCTGATTGCCACCGGCGCCATGCTGATCGCCTGGCAATGATCGTTTTGCCGACGATAGAGAGCGAACTGGCCGCAAGCCTTTACACTGCCTGACGAATGCGGGTAACAGAAAGTCCGCTTCTTCGCCGGATTCCCCGGCGGCAACGTGAATGGTGCCTTCCGGTCGGCATCCTCCTTTCGGATGATTTAGTAAAACTTTACTACCGAGAATGGTCGTTTGGCCGTAGACTGGAACGGCTGAGCGGCGTTTGGGCAGCTGGGTGAGAGTGCACGGATGGTCACGATCAAGGAAATCGCCAAGGCGGTCGGAGTTTCCTCGGCCACCGTCTCGCGCGTCCTCAATTACGACGCGACCCTGTCGATCACCGAGGCGAAGCGGCAGGCGATCATCGAGACCGCAGAGGCGCTCAACTACCTGACGCCACGCAATCGGCCTCGTCCGCACCGGCCGCAGGCGTCAAGCGACCACGCCGGCGCCCGCATCGGCATCGTGCATTTCCTTCGCCCCGAGGAAGAGTTGGCCGACCCCTACTACATCGGCGTCCGCATGGGCATCGAAGCGCGAGCACGCGCCAACCGCGTCGAAGTGCAGGTCATCTACCGTTCCGCCGAGCTGCCACCAGCCGAGGATCTTCAGGGGGCTGCCGGCATCATAGCGCTCGGCATGCACACCGACGCCGAGATCGACTGGGTGCGGCACACCAACGCCAATCTGGTTCTGGCCGACTTCGCCCCGAACATCGACCAGTTCGACATCGTGGCCTGCGACTTGTCCTTCGCCATGGCGCGCCTGCTCGACCGCCTCCACACCGCCGGATACCGGCGCTTCGGCTTCCTCGGTGACGACCGCCCCTCGGGCAACGTGCTCTATCCGTCCAGTGAGGAACGCGCCAAGACCTTCCGGGAATGGACCGAGAAGAAGGGCCTGTTCAATCCGTCTCACTATCTGCTGGCCGAGCAGCTCCGTTTCGAGAGCGGCTATCGCCTCGCCTGCGAGTTGATGGCCAAGGCCGACCTGCCGGAGATCGTCGTCACGTCCAACGACAATGTGGCGATCGGCGCCTATCGCGCCATCCAGGAGCGCGGCCTTCGCATTCCGACCGACATAGCCGTGGCGAGCTTCAACGACATTCCGGCCGCCCAGTTCCTGGCTCCGCCGCTCACCACCGTCCGCATCCCGGCCGAGCGCATCGGCGAGAATGCCTTCGACCTGCTGATGGAGCAGCTCAACGGCCGCGACTACGTCAAGCGCGTCACCATCGCCACCGAGCTCATCTGGCGCGACAGCTGCCGTCGCCCCGACGACGAGGCCTGAAAAGAGGGTGACAAGCTCTCTCGATCGACCGCGCTCGCGTGCCTGAGCCGCGCGGCGTGGCTATCCGTACCTATCCTAATTGGTCATCCCCAAGCGATTGGCTTTCGCCTTCGGGGCAGGTAAACTATTTACCTCTGATCCCGACATTGTCGCCCCGGAGAAGTTGGTAAAATTTACTAAATAATATCTTGCGTCGGGTGAACGAGTATCGGATAGTGCCCCAAGAGGCTGAGGACGCCTCGGACACGTGAGTGGAGGAAAACCGCATGAACCGCAAAACCGCCGCGCTCGCCTTCGCGGGCGCCAGCCTGTTTGCCATCACGGCTGCCCAGGCCGCCGAGATCACCGTCTGGTGCTGGGACCCGAATTTCAACGTCGCGATCATGAAGGAAGCCGGCGAGATCTACGCCAAGACGCATCCGGACTTCAAACTCAACGTCGTCGACTTCGCCAAGGTCGACCTTGAGCAGAAGCTGCAGACTGGCCTCGCTTCCGGTGTCGCCGACGGCATGCCCGACATCGTCCTCATCGAAGATTACGGCGCGCAGAAGTATTTGCAGTCCTTCCCCGACTCCTTTGCCCCGCTCAGCGACAAGGTCGATTACTCCGGCTTCGCTCCCTACAAGGTCGCCCTCGCCACCCTCGACGACAAAGTCTACTCCATGCCCTTCGACTCGGGCGTGACCGGCTTCTACTACCGCAAGGACCTGCTGTCGCAGGCCGGCTTCCAGCCCGCCGACCTCCAGGATCTGACCTGGGACAAGTACATCGAGATCGCCAAGGTCGTCGAGGAGAAGACCGGCAAGAAGATGCTCGCCTACGACCCGAATGATGCCGGCCTCACCCGCATCATCATGCAGTCGGCCGGTGGCTGGTACTTCGACAAGGACGGCAACCTCTCGATCGAAGGCAACACCGCCCTCAAGGCCGCGCTCGAAGTCATCCAGAAGATCCAGACCAGCAAGATCTTCCGCCCGGCCGCTGGCTGGGCCGACTGGGTCGGCGCCTTCACCGGCGGCGAGGTGGCGTCCGTCACCACCGGCGTGTGGATCACCGGCACCGTCAAGTCCCAGCCCGAGCAGTCCGGCAACTGGGGCATCGCGCCGATTCCGAAGCTTGAGATCGAAGGCGCCACCCACTACTCGAACCTCGGCGGTTCGAGCTGGTACGTCCTGTCGGCCTCCGCCGCCAAGGACGAGGCGATCGACTTCCTCAACGAAATCTACGCCAAGGACGTCGACTTCTATCAGAAGATCCTCGTCGACCGCGGCGCGGTCGGTTCGCTGCTGGCGGCCCGTGAAGGCGAAGCCTACAAGTCGTCCGATCCCTTCTTCGGCGGCGAGCCGATCTGGCAGACCTTCTCCGACTGGCTGTCCAAGGTTCCGTCGGTTAACTACGGCACCTTCACCAACGAAGTCGACTCCGTGGTCGCCGCCCATCAGCCCGAACTCGCCAACGGCACGTCGGTCGACGACGTGATCAAGGCGATCGACGAGCAGGCCCAGACCCTCGTCCAGTAATGACGGAGGGGCGGACGGCAAACGCCGCCCGCCCCTTTGCTCGGCCTTGCGTCATTGCCGGCGCCTCCGGTGATCGAACGCTGCCGTCCGATACGGCCTTCAAGCTCTTCCCCTGCCACGATGCGCGGAAAGCCGGCCAAATGCGGTACCAAACACACACCCGAACAATCGGCGCCTCCCCGGCCGGGCCGACCCGCCCTTCGGAGGAAGCCGAGAGCCCCGCTCTACCGGAACGGTGACCCATGTCAGCAATCTCCCAGCGGCGGATGAGGCCGCGCTTCGACGTCAACGGTTGGCTGTTTGTCGGCCCCGCGCTGGCGCTGATCGCCACCTTCATGATCTTTCCGGTGCTGCATTCGCTATGGATGTCCTTCCAGACCGGCCTCGGCATGCGCCTCTCGTTCGGCGGCATGAAGAACATCCACCGGCTATTCAACGACCCGTTGTTTTTCACGGCGCTGAAAAACACCTTCATCTTCTTCCTGGTGCAGGTGCCGGTGATGCTGACGTTGGCGCTGATCACGGCGTCTCTGCTCAACAATCCGGATCTCAAGTTCCGCGGACTGATGCGCACGGCCATCTTCCTGCCTTGCGTCACCTCTCTTGTCGCCTACACGGTGCTGTTCAAGTCGATGTTCGTCGCCAACGGCCTCGTCAACACGGTCCTGATCAACCTCGGCATCGTCGACACCGGCATCCCCTGGATGACGGATCCGTTCTGGTGCCGGACCATGATCATCATCGCCATCACCTGGCGCTGGACCGGCTACAACATGATCTTCTACCTCGCGGCCATGCAGAACATCGACCGCTCGGTCTATGAAGCCGCCCGCATCGATGGCGTTCCGACCTGGGCCCGCTTCCTGCACCTCACCGTTCCCATGCTGAAGCCGGTGATCCTGTTCACCACGGTCACCTCCACCATCGGCACGCTACAGCTCTTCGACGAAGTGGCGACAATCACCGGCGGCGGGTCGGCCGGCGGAGCGGCCGGGCCGGGCAACTCGGCGCTGACCCTATCGCTCTACATCTACAACCTGACCTTCAAGTTCGCACCGAACTTCGGCTACGCCGCCACAGTCTCCTACGTCATCGTGATCCTGGTGGCGATCCTGTCCTTCCTGCAATTCTTTGCCGCCCGGGAGCGCAAGGCATGACCAGCTACGGCCTCAAGCAGCGGTTCTCGTCCGTCGTCGTCTATGCCTTCCTGGGCGTGATGGCCTTCCTCTCCATCTTCCCCTTCCTGTGGATGGTCATCGGCGCCACCAACACCACGTCCGACATCATCAAGGGCAAGATGAGCTTCGGCGAGTCTTTGCTGCTCAACGCGACGACGTTCTTCACTCAGGTCAACGCGCCGCTGATCTTCTGGAACTCGGCCAAGATCACCATCATCGCCACGGTGCTGACGCTGCTGATCTCCTCGCTGGCCGGCTATGGCTTCGAGATCTTCGCCTCACGCTTTCGCGAGAAGCTCTACACGCTGATGCTCTTGACGCTGATGATCCCGTTCGCGGCGTTGATGATCCCGCTGTTCATGCTGATGGGCAAGCTCGGCCTCATCAACACCCATATCGCCGTGGTACTGCCCACCGTCGCGTCGGCCTTCATCATCTTCTACTTTCGCCAGTCGACAAAGGCATTCCCGCACGAACTGCGCGACGCCGCCCGCGTCGACGGCCTGAAGGAGTGGCAGATCTTCTTCCTGATCTACATGCCGGTCATGCGTTCGACCTACGCGGCCGCCTTCATCATCGTCTTCATGACGGTCTGGAACAGCTACCTGTGGCCGCTGGTCGTGCTGCAGTCCAACGACACCAAGACCATCACGCTCGTCATCTCCTCGCTCGGCTCGGCCTACTACCCCGACTATGGAGCGGTGATGATCGGCACGGTCCTCGCCACCATTCCCACCCTCTTCGTCTTCTTTGCCATGCAACGCCAGTTCGTCGAAGGCATGCTCGGCTCGGTCAAGTAACAGGTTCAAAATGCGTAAGACCATCAACTGCAATACTGGCTGGACCTTCCACGAAGGCTTCTCCGCCGATCTCGCCGCCGCCTTCCGCAAGGGCGTAGCCGTCAACCTGCCGCACAACGCGGTCGACCTGCCCTACAATTACTTCCACGAGACCTGCTACCAGCGGCCGTTCACCTACCAGAAGGTCATCGCGTGGCGCCCCGAATTCGAAGGCCGCGAGGTGGCCCTGGTATTCGATGGCGCCATGGCCGACAACGTCGTCTACATCAACGGCGAGCAGGTGGTGGCCCATCCCGACGGCTACACCCCCTTCACCGCCCGCCTGACCGAGCGTCTCGTCGAGGGCGACAATCTCGTCACCGTCAAGATCGACGGTTCCGAGAACCCGGCCATTCCGCCCTTCGGTGGCCAGATCGACTACCTCACCTACGCCGGCATCTATCGCGACGTCTGGCTGCGCTTGACGGCCCCGGTCTACATCGGCAACGTCAAGATAGAGACGCCCGATGTGCTCGCGGCGAAGAAGACGGTCAAGGTGCGCGTCGACATCGCCAACCCGCGCGGCCTGAAGCTGGCCGGCCGGGTGTCGGTGACGCTGAAGGATGCCGCCGGCAAGTCCGTCGGCAGCGCCGACGCCACCTACGCCGACGACAGCGTGACGCTGGAGATCAAGAACCTCGAGGGCATGGCCCTCTGGGATATCGACAACCCGAACCTCTACGTGGCGGTGGTCGATCTCGTCCATGAGAGCGGCGACGACATGCTGTCGGTCAACTTCGGTTTCCGCTCCGTCGAATTCACGACCGAGGGTTTCCGCCTCAATGGCAAGCCGCTGAAGCTGCGCGGCCTCAACCGTCACCAAGCCTACCCCTATGTCGGCTACGCCATGGGCCGCCGGGCGCAGGAGCTCGACGCCGAGCTCCTCAAGAACGAGCTTAAGGTCAACGTCGTTCGCACGTCGCACTATCCGCAGTCGCCCTGGTTCCTCGACGCCTGCGACCGCCTCGGCCTCCTGGTCTTCGAGGAGATCCCCGGCTGGCAGCACGTCGGCGACGAGAAGTGGCAGGCACTGGCGATCGACAACGTCCGCGCCATGATCGAGCGCGACTGGAACCATCCCTCGATCATCATCTGGGGCGTACGCATCAACGAATCGCAGGACTTCCACGACTTCTACACGGCGACCAACAAGCTAGCCCACGAGCTCGATCCGACCCGCCAGACCGGCGGTGTTCGCTACATCACCGACAGCGAGTTCCTCGAAGACGTCTACACGATGAACGACTTCATCCAAGGCAACGAGGAACTGCCCGGCGTCAACCGGCCGCGCACCGCCCTGCGGTCCATCGGTGAGATCACTGGCCTCAAAAAGCCGGTGCCCTACATGGTGACCGAGTTCAACGGCCACATGTACCCGACCAAGCGCTATGATCAGGAGCAGCGGCAGGCCGAGCACGTCACCCGCTATCTCTCCATCCTCAACGCCGTCTATGGCGACCCGAACATCTCCGGCTCCACCGGCTGGTGCATGTTCGACTACAACACCCACAAGGATTTCGGGTCCGGCGACCGCATCTGCCATCATGGCGTGATGGACGCCTGGCGCGAGCCGAAGTTCGCCGCCTGGGCTTACACCAGCCAGTGCGACCCCGACGAGGAAGTGGTGCTGAAGCCCGTAACCTACTATGCCCGCGGCGAGCGCAACATCGGCGGCATCCTACCCCTGATCGTGCTCACCAACTGCGACGAGGTAGAGCTCCAGTACGGCCCGGACATCGTCAAGCGCGTCAAGCCTGACCGCGAGACCTACCCGCACCTGCCGCATGCGCCCGTCGTCATCGACCACCGCGCCTTCTCGCCCGAAGAGCTCGGCCTCTGGGGCATGAAGTGGGAAGAGGCGACCGTGACGGGTTATGTCGATGGCAAGCCGGTCAAGACCGTCAAGTTCGCCTGCGATCCAGTGCCAACAACGCTTGAGGTGGCGCCCGACTGGACCGAACTGTCGGCCGAGCCCAAGGACTCCGTCCGCGTCATCGTCCGCGCCCTCGACCAGCTGGGCAACCTTTTGCCCTTCCTCGACGAGGCGATCCACATCGAGGTCAGCGGGCCTGCCAAGCTGCTTGGCCCGTCGGAGGCGGTGCTGAAGGGCGGCGCCATCGGCTTCTGGCTCGAAACCACCGGCGGTGCCGGCAATATCGTGGTCAAGGTCGCCTGCCATCGGTTCGGCGAGACCACCATCACCCTCAAGGCCGGCTGAACGGCGTACCCGATCGAAGCGGAAAGCACATCATGAGCGATGTTACCCTCAGGGACGTAAGGAAGTCCTTCGGCGCGGTCGAGATCATCAAGGGCGTCGACCTCGACATCAAGTCGGGCGAGTTCGTGGTCTTCGTCGGCCCGTCGGGCTGCGGCAAGTCGACGCTGCTGCGCATGGTCGCCGGCCTCGAAACCATCTCCTCCGGCGAGCTCGAGATCGGCGGCGAGAGGATGAACGAGGTCGATCCCTCGCAGCGCGGCATCGCCATGGTGTTCCAGTCCTACGCGCTCTATCCGCATATGACCGTGCGCGAGAACATGGGCTTCGCCCTTCGCTTCGCCAAGCTGTCCAAGGAGGAGATCCGCAAGCAGGTCGACGAAGCGGCACGCATCCTCGAACTCGAACCGTTGATGGACCGCAAGCCGAAGGCACTGTCTGGCGGCCAGCGCCAGCGCGTCGCCATCGGTCGCGCCATCGTGCGCCACCCGAAGGTGTTCCTGTTCGACGAACCGCTCAGCAACCTCGATGCCGAGTTGCGCGTTCACATGCGCATCGAGATCGCCAAGCTCCATCGTAACCTTGGCGCCACCATCGTCTACGTGACCCACGATCAGGTGGAAGCGATGACGCTGGCCGACAAGATCGTCGTACTCCGTTCGGGCATCGTAGAGCAGGTCGGTGCACCGCTCGAGCTCTACGACAACCCGGCCAACCTCTTCGTCGCCGGCTTCATCGGCTCGCCGAAGATGAACTTCCTGAAGGGCGAGATCGACGGCGGTAGCGCCGGTCGCGCCGACGTCCGCCTGCCCGACTTCGGCGGCGCCGTTGTCCCGGTGGCCCTGAAGGGTGACGCTCCAGCGGCAGGTACGCCGGTCACCCTGGGCATCCGGCCGTCGCAGTTTGCCGATGATGGCGATGCGGCTCTGCCGGTTACGGTCGACATGATGGAGCATCTCGGCGCGGAAACGCTGATCTACGCCCGATCGGCGGCTTCCGATCTCGTGACCATCGCCAGTCCGACCCGCCCGAACATCCAGATCGGCGATACTTTGACGGCCCGCTTCCCGTCGTCCGGCGCGCTTCTGTTCGACGCCAACGGCAAACGCATCTACTGACGGCCCCTCCACCGTCGGGACAAGGAAAGGCCGGAACCCTTCGCAGGGTCCCGGCCTTTTTGCCATGCACGGACAGGATCGAGTGACTGCGCGTCAAGCGCGACGCGCCGCTCCCGTGAAGTCGGACGCCTTGGCATCGACGGCGCTTCGCAGGGGAATGGCGACCTGAGCACCCGTGGAGAGACAGGCGACCGCACCCGCTACGGCGGCACGTTGAAGAGAAACGGCAAAATCGTCGCCGGCATCGAGACCGGCGGCAAGATAGCCGCAGAACGTATCGCCAGCGCCCACGGCATCGATCGGAACGATCCGGGGGCTATTCACCCGGATGATCTCGCCATCCGAAATGGCGATCGCCCCACTCTCGCCGAGCGTGACGACGATGATCTGACCACTCTCCGCATGAAGCCGCCGCAAGGCGTCAACGCGGTCGTCATCGCTTTCAAGATCCGAGCCGACGAGACAGGCGAACTCGGTTTCGTTGGCGACGACGATGTCGGCGAGACGGCCGATGCGCGCCGCCTCGGCCGTGAGCGGCGCCAGATTGAGCAGTGTGCGAACTCCGGCGCGGCGAGCCGAAGAAAGCGCGACCTCGACGCTCGCTTCGGGAATCTCCAGCTGAAGCATCAGGAGATCGCGAGGCCGAAGCCCGGCGACCGCCACCTCCCCGTCGGCCGGCATCAACGCACCGTTGGCGCCGGGAATGACGGTGATCATGTTCTCACCCTTCGCGTCGACCAGGATGACGGCGGTTCCCGTCGGTCCGGATACGGCGCGAACGAGCGACAGGTCGACGCCGCTCTCGCGCAGACAGGCAAGGGCCGGACCGGCGAAGTCATCGCTTCCCACGGCGCCGGCAAAGCGCACCTCGGCGCCGGCTCGGCGCGCGGCCAGGGCCTGATTGGCCCCTTTCCCACCCGGCGAAGTGGCAAAGCCCCTGCCCGCGACCGTCTCCCCCGGGAGGGGCAAGCGGTCCGCCGTTGCGACGAGATCGATGTTGACCGAACCAAAGACGGTTATCATGCGGGTCTCTTCCAGTTTGTCGGCGTCGACGATGGTCTCCTAGGTCCGATCGGACCACATGATCGTCCGTCCATCGACGCCGGCAGCATCACTCAGTAGGACCGCGACAGTCCGGACGTCGCCGGCGTGGTGCCGTTGGCCTTCGCCGAGACGATCGCATGGTACTCGGCCAGGGCCCCCTTGCCGGCATCGCGCAAGAGCGCGACATCGTGCGGCCCGGCGATCACGCGGTAGCCCCGATCGACGAGATCGGCGACAGACGCGCCACCATTCGGCACGGTGCCCAGCACCTTGCCCGAGGCGAGGACGGCCTCTTCGGCGCGACGAACCAGAGCCTGGACTTCGGCATGCCCGGTCTGCTCGAGGCGGCCGATCGATCCCGCGAGATCGTTGACGCCGATGAAGACCACGTCGATACCCGGAATGGCGGCGATGGCCGCTGCATTGTCGACGGCGACGTGGGACTCGAGCTGCACGACGATCAGCATTTCCCGGTTGGCCTTGACGATGTAGTCGGGCTCGAGACCGAAGGTCGACGCGCGCACCACGCCGGCGGCATAGCCGCGAATGCCATGCGGCGGATAAAGACAGGCACGAACGGCGGCTTCGGCAGCCTCAGGCGTATCGACCGAGGGGATCATGACCGACTGGACGCCCGCGTCGAGGACCCGCTTCAGGAAGACATGATCGTTCCAGGGCACACGCACGAGAGCCGGGGTCGGCGTCGTTTCGACGGCCCGCAGCGTCTCCATGATTTCCCTTGTCTCGCCAATGCCATGCTCGTGGTCGACCAGAAGGTAATCGAATCCGATATGCCCGAGTATCTCGGCATTGGTGGGCGAACCGCCACCGATCCAGCAACCGAACGCGGTCTTGCCGGACAAGAGATGTGACTTCAGACGGTTGGGCTTGTACATCGGGAAATGACCTTCAGGAACATGAGAGTTTTGCGCGCCGGACCGGCGCTTTCATCGAGGCGGGATCGATGCCGATGATCCCTGCGGGACCATCGGCACCTTCATCCCGCCTGGATCACTTGGCTTCGCGTGCCTTCGCGATGGTTTCGTTGAGCAGCTTGACGACGGCCGGGTCGGCCTTGGCCGCATAGGCCTCGGCGACGCCCTTGGTCTTCTCGCGGAACCGGGCCACTTCTTCCGGCGCCAGCGTGGTAACCGTGGTGCCGGCGGCGGCGATTTCCTCGATCGCCTTGGCATCGGAATCGCGCGACAGCTGCCGCTGGAACTGGGCCGCCTCCAGGGCCGCCTCGCTCAGCAGTTGCTGCTCGTCGGCATCAAGCTTGTTCCACAGCGGCTTCGAATACAGCATCACCATCGGATTGTAGGTGTGCCGCGTCAGCGTCATGTACTTCTGCACTTCGTTGAGCTTGGCCGTCAGGATGCTCGGCGCAGGGTTCTCCTGCCCGTCCACGGTGCCGGTCTCGAGAGCCGTGTAGACCTCGGGGAACGGCATCGGCACGGCGTTGGCGCCAAGTGCGTTGAACATGTCGAGGTAGATGGGCGACTGGACGACGCGGATCTTGAGACCGGCGATGTCATCGACCTTCTCCACCGGGCGCCGGCTGTTGGTCAGCTGGCGGAAGCCGAGCTCCCAGTAGGACAGCACGACAAGGTTCTTGGCATCGAGCTGCTGGGCGAAGATCTTGCCGACCTCGCCGTCCATCACGGCGTCGGCTTCCTGCGGGTTTTCAAACAGGAAGGGCAGATCGAGCAGCGCGAAGTCGGGCGCCAGCGACGCCATCAGGCCGGCGTTCATCACCGACATCTGAAGGACACCGCCCTGCAGTGAGGATACGGCCTGCATGTCGCCACCGAGCTGGCCGGCGGGGAACACCTTGACCTCGATCTTGCCGCCGCTCTTCTCCTTGACGATCTCGGCGAACTTCCGCTGTCCCTGGACCAGCGGCGAGCCCTCGGAGCCGGCGCTGGCGAAGCGAAGGGTCTGCTCATGGATCTCGGCCTGAGCGGCCATGGGAAGCATCAGCGCCGCCACGGCACCGGCCAGCAGCATCTTTGTAAGGTTTCGCATATTCTCCTCCTTTTGGTCTGCGATGCGAAGGGTCAATGGTTCAGCCAGGCCGCCGGAATGGTGATGAGCTCCGGAAAGGTAACCATGGCCAGCAAGACGAGCAGTTCGACGGCTATGAAGGGCCACACGCCCCGGATCACGCTCGCCATGCTCGTTCGCGTGACACCGGCCGTGACGTTGAGAACGGTGCCGACCGGCGGCGTGATCAGCCCGATCGAGGTGTTGATGATCAGCATGACGCCGAAGTAGATCGGATCGATGCCGGCCTGCTGCACCACGGGCACCAGGATCGGCCCAAGGATCAGGATGGTCGGGGCCATGTCCATGGCCATGCCGATGGCGACGATGATCAGCATGATGACCAGCATCAACAGGCGCGGGCTCTCCATGAACGGGCCGAGCAGCTCGACCATCTGGCCGGGCAGATCGGCGATGGTGATCAGCCAGGCGGCCACCAGGGCCGACGCCACCATGAAGATCACCGCCGACGTGACCTTGGCCGACGAGACGAAGACGCGCAGCAGCAGCGACGGGGTCATCTCGCGATAGATCACCGACGACACGAAGAGCGCATAGGCGGCGGCGACGACCGCCGCTTCCGTTGGCGTGAACAGGCCGAACTTCAGGCCGAAGATGATGATCACCGGGAGGCCGAGCGCCCAAGCGCCCTCGCGCAGGGCCTTGACCCTCTCGGCGCCGGTGGCGCGCGGACGGACTTCGACCTTCTCTCTGCCGGAAATGAAATACCAGGTGGCCGCAAGCGCAAAGCCGATCATCAGGCCGGGCGCGATGCCGGCGAGGAACAGCTTGGAAATGGAGAGATTGGCGGCAACGCCGAGCAGGATGAACCCGATCGACGGCGGAATAATCGGCCCGATGATCGAACTGGCGGCGACGAGGCCGACCGAACGCCCCTTCTCGTGACCGGTCTTGACCATCATCGGCACAAGAAGAGCGCCGAGAGCGGCGGCATCGGCGGCGGCCGAGCCTGAGAGTGCCGCCAGGATGCAGGCCGCGATGATCGTCACATAGCCAAGGCCGCCTCGGATATGCCCCATCATGGCCAGGGCAAAGTTGACGATGCGCTTCGACAGTCCACCTGTGTTCATGATCTCGCCGGCGAGCATGAAGAAGGGGACGGCGAGCAAGGTGAAGCTGTCCGCGCCTCCCACGAGATTCTGGGCGAGAATCTGGGGATCGAAAAGATCGAGATGCACCATCAGGGCCACGGCCGACAGGATGAGGGCGAAGGCGATCGGCAGGCCGATTGCCATGGCGGCAAACAGGGTTGCCACGAAGATCACGATGGTCATGGGCGGTAGTCCTGACATCGGCCGGAGGCCGGCATTCCCGGAAAGGCGGCACCAGACTTGACTGGTCGGAGGATGGCGGTCAGCGAGGATCGACCGGCCCCGCCTCGGCGATGGCTCCGGCAACCTCGTCCTTGAGGCCGACAAGGTCGTTGTCGCTCAAACGACCGCGTAACGATCTCAAGAGCATGGCGCTGAACCAGAACATTGCCATCGCCGTGAAGATCAGGACCGGCACGAAATAGAGCGACTGCGAAAGGCCGAGCACCGGCGTGGTGGAGCCGTAGTTGATCTCCGCCTGCGTCCAGCTTCCCGAGAAGATCAGCCAGCTGAGATAGAGCATGAACGCATTCGACAGCACGAAGCAGACGATCTTGGCCGGGCGCGGCAGCAGGTGAAGCAGGGTGTCGACACCGAGATGGGCGCGCTCGAACAGGGCCACGGCGGCCCCGAGAAACACCAGCCAGACAAACAACAGCCGGGACAGTTCCTCGGTAACCGTGATGCCGCTGTTGAAGGCGTAACGCAGCACCACGTTGAGCAGGACCAGAACGAGCATGACCGCCAGCATCGCGGCGATGACCACCTCAATCGGCCGAATGAGGTATTTTCGAACGGTATCCATAGCGCCCTCCCGGTGACTCGTTCCGAAACGCACCCCTCCAGGCACGTCCGAGGCCAGCATGTATGCGCTTACATTACGTCCCTTTCGAAACCTGTCAACTAACCTGTTTTACTAGGTTGTCCGACTTCCGAATGGAATGTACGCGCATACGTGTGCTCTCATGTCATGGTGTGCAATGCGAGAATCCAAGACGTCGCGCCCCCCGCGGGCCATCGATGTAGCTGCCGCCGCCGGAGTGTCGACGGCGACCGTTTCTCGTGCCTTCAACGCACCCGAGAAGGTATTGCCTGAAGTCCGCGACAAGATATTCGCGGTGGCGGCGGAACTCGGCTGGCTACCAAACGCCGCCGGAGCCGCGCTGGCCAGTCGGCGAACCTGGCTTGCCGGCGTACTGATACCGACGCTCGATCACGATGTCTTCGCCGCGCAGGTGAATGCCTTGCAGGCCCGGTTGTCGGCCAGTGGCATCACCGTGCTGATCGGCTGCTCGAACTACGATCTCGACGAGGCGGCCGAACAGGTCAAGGTCATGCTGGCGCGTGGCATAGAAGCCTTGGCGGTCGTTGGTGAGCTGCAGCGTCCCGAGTTGTTCGAAATGATATCGGCGCGCGGCGTTCCCTATGTGGTGATGTACTCGCATTCGCCTCAGTCGGCTCATCCCTGCGTCGGCTTCGACAACCAGGCGGCGTTCTCAAAACTGACGCGCTATCTGCTGGATCTCGGGCATCGCAACTTCGCCGTCATCCATCAACCATCGCTCGACAACGACCGCGTTCTGGCCCGCCTCTCCGGCATACGGGCAGCCCTGGCAAGCGAGGGGTTGGCCTTGCGTCCACAGCACGTTTTCGAGGGGCCGGCGACATTCGAGTTTGGCCGGGAAAGCCTTCGAAAGTGCATCGACAGCGCCGGACCTCGTCCGACAGCCATCATCTGCGGCAACGACACGTTGGCCATCGGCGCCCTGATCGAAGCACGCGCCATGGGCATGGACGTACCCGGCTCCCTGTCCATCACAGGCTTCGACGATCTTCCGATCGCCGAGTTCACCTCGCCTCCCCTGACGACAATGCGGGTGGACAACGTCGCCATCGGAAAAGCGGCTGCCGACTATCTGCTGACCCGACTCAGCCAGCAGGCCATAGTGCCTCGGGAAGCCTTTGAAGCGGAGCTGATCGTCCGTGGCTCGACGGGGCCGACTGGCGAATAGCCCGACCCAAAGCAGCCCCCATGGGTCTGATCTACGCTTCCGCTACCCTGTCGTCATATGAGGTCAGTAACAGGGGCCATCCACCGCCGGCCGCTCCACTGAAAGAAGATCATCAACCTGTTCCGTAATAAACTTCCTTGTGCCCATCTTCCGTAGTTCTGAGAAAGCTTCTCCGAAGCCTTGCGGACCGGTGCAGTCTTGCTTGAGCCTGGCAAGAGAATTATCGGAGATAGCCTGCCTGAGGGTCTGCTCTCCAACGCTTTCGGCCCGATCGAGGATTTCGCGCTGAGTAACAGGCTCAATCGAGTTTCGCTCGGCGAACTCCCCAATTCGACTCACAGCCGACATCAATGATGAACGCATTTCGTCGTCATTAATGTGGCAAACTTCACTCATCGCCAGAAGCAAAAGATAGTTCTCCAGAACACACATTACAGCACCATGACCACTCCTATCATCCGTGATAGTATGAATTTCTCCTCCAACCCGTTCTTGTTGGACGATAATGTTCCCCTTAAGCTTGAGCTCTCGCGTTTCCACGCCATCGATTATCTGCCAAGGCGTGTTGGCGAAAAGCTTATCGAACTCATTGCTTGGCTGAGCCGAGGCGGCGCTGCCGATTCCCAGGCCAGCAAGAACGGCGATGAAGAAACCCATACGGAGCATGCTGCAACCTCATCGGCACCTCCTCAATGCCGAGAAGGCAAGACCCGACGTTCGATCTATCCACGCGATTTAGTGCTCGCAATAACTGCGCATAGCAAGCGACAGTACGGAAAGCGATAGCGTCCTATCGTCCCCAAAAGCCAAAGATGTCAGGAATAGCCCGTCACAGCCGGTCGGCGGCCGCCGTCACCATCACCACGGCAGGAATACCGCCGCGATCGGAGGCGCGGACCCACGCGGCTCCCGACTGGTCGAGCGCCGAGGCGACACGCACATAGGCGTCGGTTGGACAGGTGTCGTTTGTCGCGTCGAAGCCCACCCAGCCGAGGTCGGGAATCAGCGCCTCCGCCCAAGCCGCGAGCGCACCGGTCGCCGTATCTTCCTCTTGCCAGCGGTAGCCGGAAACGAAGCGCGCCGGCAGCGACAGGGCACGCGCCGCTGCGATGAGCAGATGGGCGAGATCGGACGGGGTACCGCGCGCTTCGGCCAACACGTCCTCGGCGTTCAGCTCACGCACTCCGCAGAGTTCGGAAGGATCGGCGGCAAGCGCCTCAACCTCTTCATGGATGAGGTGCATCAGCGTATGGCAAAGATCGAGCGGCGTGCCGTCGGACAGCCCCTTGGCCTTGTCGGCAAACGACAGGACGACGGGCGTGCGCATGGTGACGCGCGTCTCGCGCAAAAAGACGGCAGGCGGAATGCGATCGAGCGGCGCGCCTTGCAACACACCGGTCGTGTCATCCACCTCCACCTCGCCCTCGGCGGCGATGGCGATCTCGTCGAGCGGCCCCTCGATGGCGCAATCATAGACGATGTTGCCGAAGGCATCCGACGAGCGCGCCTGACGGCAGTCGCCAGTGATATCGAGATGCCAGTCTCGCACATACTGCCCATCGAAGGTGCGCGGGCAGAGGTGAAGTGAACGACTTGCCAGCATGACCGGCTCATCGTAGCGGGCGATTATGTCGTGACGGATGCGCAACCGCATCGGCTTACCCCAGATACTGCTCGGCAATGGTGTTGCCGAGGTTGGCGTTGTCGATGATGAAGCGCTCGAGGAACTCCTTGAGGCCGATGGCGAAAAGGCCCGGCAACGTCGTGTCCTGCAACTGGCTGAGGAGCATGCGCGCCTTGCGCTGGCTCGCCCCTTGCCGACCGTAGTCGCGCGACAGGCTGTCGAGGTTGAGCGTGACGTTCTCGTAGCAGGACACCAGCGAGCGCGGCATTTCGGCCTTGAGGATCAGAAACTCGGCAACGAGGTTGGGCTTCAGATTGTCGCGGTAGACCCAGTGGTAGGACGTCAGCGCCGACACCGAACGCAGGATCCAAGACCACTGGAAATAGTCGGAACTACCGCCGATCGACGGTCGGTTCGGGTCGAGCACGTCAGCCTTCAGCGCCAGTACGCGGGCGGTGAAGTCGGCTCGTTCGATGAAGGTGCCCAGGCGCAGGAAGTAATAGGCGTCGTTCCTGAGCATCGTCCGGTAGGCCGAGCCGTCGAAGCGCAGCGACAGCTCCTTCACCCGCGACAGGAAGTTCGACAGCTCCTGCCGGGTCAGGTTGGGACTGTTGACGCCGCGCGTCTCCATCCAGCCGGAGTTGATGGTCTCCCACATGTCCATGGTCAGCGCGGTGCGGACCGAGCGCGCGTTGGCCCGGGCAATATCCAGGCAGTTTCGGATCGACGACGGATTGGCGTGCGAGAAGGCGAGATAGTCGACGACGGTTCGCTGCGTCGCTTCGGCATGTTGCTGCTGGAAGAGGTCGAGGGTCCCGGTACCATCGACGGCCATTTCCCACTCGTTGCGTCCGCCCTCGGCGAGAATCGGCGTGGCGGACAGGCGCGTCGCGGCTTCCAGAAGCCGGGCGGTGTTTTCGGCGCGCTCGACGTAGCGGGCGAGCCAGTAGAGGCTGTCGGCGTGGCGGCTCAGCATGATGTCAGCTCCCCGCCTGCGATTGCGACTGGGACAAACCGGATGGCGAGGCCACGTCATCGGCCGGATCCTCGATGATCCAGGTGTCCTTGGTGCCGCCGCCCTGGCTGGAGTTGACCACCAGTGACCCCTCCTTCAGCGCCACGCGGGTGAGCCCACCCGGAACGATGCGAACCTTGTCGGCGCCGGTCAGCACAAAGGGGCGCAGATCGATGTGGCGGGGCGCTATGCCGTCGCCGACAAAGGTCGGCGAGGTGGAGAGCGCCAGCGTCGGCTGGGCTATGAAACCATCGGGATCGGCCATCAGTTTGGCCCGGAAGCTTTCGATCTGCTCCTTGGTCGATTTGGGCCCGACCAGCATGCCGTAGCCACCGGACCCCTGCACCTCCTTGACCACCAGTTCCGGAAGATGATCGAGCACATAGCGAAGGCTGTCGGGTTCACGGCAGCGCCAGGTCGGCACGTTCTTAAGGATCGGCTCTTCTCCGAGATAGAAGCGCACGATGTCCGGCATGTAGGTGTAGATCGCCTTGTCGTCGGCGACACCGGTGCCGACCGCGTTGGCCAGCGTCACGTTGCCGGCGCGATAGGCCGAGATGAGACCGGGGATGCCGAGTACCGAATCCGGGCGGAACACCATGGGATCGAGGAAATCATCGTCGATGCGACGGTAGATGACGTCGACACGTTTCGGCCCGCGCGTGGTCCGCATGTAGACCACCTCGTCGAGCACGAACAGATCGCGCCCCTCCACCAGTTCCACGCCGAGTTTGTCGGCCAGAAAGGAGTGCTCGTAATAGGCCGAGTTGAGCGGTCCCGGCGTCATCAGCACCACGGTCGGCTCGGCGGGGGCGGATATCGGCGCCACCGAGCGCAGCGACGCCAGCAACTCGTCCGGGTAGTTGTCGACTGGCTGAATGCGGGTCTCGGCGAAAAGGTCCGGGAACAGGCGCATTTGAACGTCGCGGTTCTCCAGCATGTAGGAGACGCCGGACGGCGTACGCGCATTATCCTCGAGAACGTAGAAATCCTTGTCGTCGGTCCGGATGACGTCGATGCCGGCGATCTGCACGTAGACATCATGCGGCAGCTTGAGACCGACCATCTCCGGGCGGAAGGCCGGATTCTGATAGACGAGGTCAGCCGGAACGACGCCGGCTCGAATGATCTCGCCAGCGCCGTAGACATCGGCGAGGAAGCGGTTGAGCGCGGTCACGCGCTGCGTCAGCCCCTTGGAAAGCGACGTCCACTCGCGGCCGGTCAGAACGCGCGGCACGATGTCGAAGGGAATGATCCGCTCCTCGGCCTCGGCGTCGCCATAGACGGCAAAGGTGATACCGATCCTTCGAAACAGAAATTCCGCTTCTTTTTGAAGGCGCTTGAGGTTTTCCGGGTCGGAGTTCTCGAACCAGGCCTGGATGGTCCTATAGGCGGGCCGGATGCACTGTCCGAACCCGTTCATCTCGTCGAAAGCCGGCAATCCCGTTCCTCCGCCGTTTTCTGGGGCATCGCTGCCTCTGATGAATTAAGCGGCAAATAGGCAGGAAGGGCAAGAAACATCATGGGGCAAAGACGGGTAGCATTTGCCCATAGATTAGGCATTCCAGACGCGTCCAACGACATCGTGGAATGCGCATCTTTCTCCGAGCCGCTTCAAAAAAGTTGGAACTTTCATCTCCCCCACAAGTTTAACGGTCCCGTAACCAGACTAGAAAGGGACTCGATCATGAAAACCCGTCTTCTTTCCGTCCTTCTTCTCAGCGCAGCTTTCCCGCTTGCCGCGGCCGCCCAGGACACCGCCACGAGCCCGGACGATGGCACCATGGGAACGACCCAGACAGAGCCGGCCGACAGCTCGACCATGGATAGCGGCAAGTCCGCGATGGATAGCGGCAGCGCGATCGTTCCCGACCAGGGAGCAACCACCTCGATGGCCTCCACAGAGACTTTCGTGACCGTTCCAGAAACCGGCGCCTGGCGGGTCAGCGACCTGCGGGGCAAGGCCGTCTACGGCTCGGATGGCGCGAACATTGGCGACATCAAAGACATCCTCGTCAGCCAGGATGGCAGCGTGAACGCGGTGATCATCGGCGTCGGCGGCTTCCTTGGAATCGGCGAGAAGGACGTTGCCGTGAACATGAGCGCCCTGCAGCTTGGTCCCGGTGACACCCAAGCGCAAGCCGACGCCGCCTCGAGCGCCCTCCCCGATCCGACCGGCGCCACCGGAGCAGTCTCCGGCGATGCCGTGCCTGACCAGAGCATGACGGGCATGGCCGGATCCGCCGTCATGCCCAACGCGACAGGCGACATGGCCGCCAACACCGTCGATACCGGCGCGAAGATCGGCGACGATGGCCTTCCGGACCGCATCATCCTCAACGTGACGCGCGAGCAGCTGGAGCAGGCGCCGGCGTTCGAGGGCGTAGAGGCAGCGCAGCCCTGACGCATGCGTGCGACATGACAATACGGCCTCCGCGGGACCTCCCGCGGGGGCCGATTTCATTTAAGCTCGAGCGAGAAAAGCCGCGGCCCGCCGAACTTGCGACAGGCCTTGCCGAGGGCCGAGCCGAGCTCAAATGAGCTGCAGCCCCTTCATGCTGGCGTGGCCGTCACGACCGATAATGATGTGATCATGCACGGCAATGCCGAGCGGCGTCGCAGCGTCGACCACCTGCCTTGTCATGGTAACGTCGGCACGCGATGGAGTCGGGTCGCCCGACGGGTGATTGTGGACGAGAATCACCGCCGTGGCGGCCAGCTCCAGCGCCCGCTTCACAACCTCCCGAGGATAGACCGGCGTGTGATCGACGGTGCCGGTTTGCTGCACTTCATCGGCGATCATCTGATTCTTCTTGTCGAGAAACAGCACGCGAAACTGTTCCCGATCCTCATAGGCCATGGCGGTGCGGCAATAATCGATCACCGCCGACCAGGAAGACAGGACCGGGCGCTTCATCACGTCCGATCGCGCAATCCGGCGCGAAGCGGCATGCACCACCTTGAAGTCGAGAATCGTGGCCTCGCCGATGCCCTTGACCGTCTTGAGGCGAGCCTCCGACGCCCCGATGACCCCGGCAAACGAACCGAACGCGGCCAGTAGCCCCTTGGCAAGCGGCTTCACGTCCTGACGCGGGATGGACCGGAACAGGATGAGCTCCAGCAACTCGTAATCGGCCACCGCTTCATCCCCACCGGCACGGAAGCGCTCGCGCAGCCGTTCCCGGTGCCCCGTGTAGTGCGGCGGGATGATTTTGCCGTCTTGAAACTCGCCCATGGTCGATTCCGTCGTAAAGCGCGACCAGAGCCTAACAGATTTGACGACACTCGCAGCAGGCAGCGCGTCGCCTGATCGACTTGGCTCGTGACTGCAACATAAGTGTTACGCAGATCTGACAATGTGCCGCCATCCACGGGGTGGCCGCGTTTTCCAACCGGCAAACACCCCGAGCGTCGGTGGCGCGGCTCCTTGTGAGCTGCGTGGGCGGGCGCAGCCGGACCAGAGCCCCCATAAGTCGGGGCCACGGTATGCTGCGGTGGATGTCCGAGCATCGGGCACATGGCTCCGTCTCCCGAGGCCGCCCGACAGCGACATGCACGCTTCGGCCCCGCAGCCGCCACCGCCCTACCCCCCTAGAGCGCCCACCAAGCAACATATTAGTCCATGTACAAAACAGCTATTCCACGAGAAATTCGTACCAAGTATCTTGCGGCAGAATTCTGACGCAGATCTAGTTTATACATTGTATCAATAGCAACAATCAAATATGTATGCCTACCTTAAGCAAGATAGATGTAATAAAACTCATATTACAAAATTTCATCCAGAAGCGACTCCAATGACGGCTAACTAGACAGGAAATTTAGCCGGTTATTGTTTTAGAGTTGCAAAATTGCAACATGTATTTTCATTCACATCCTATCCATTCGACTCGGTAATTATGACATTGAATGTCATATCGTACTCAGCCATCACGGCGCCGTGGGTTTGCCGAAACACGGTCCCACTGCCGCGTGGATGCAATCGGGCTGGGGTGGCCGGAGGCACCGCGGTAACACATGGGAACCGGCCTCTGCCTAAGGCGGACAAGTTGTCGTCGGCGGCGGGAAAAAAGTTCCCCGATCCTTTTTGGAGACCGCGAAATGAATATGAAGACCCTGCTCGGCACCGCCGCCGGCCTGATGGTCGCCTCCGGCGCCTATGCCGCCGACCTGCCGGGCGAAGCTGCTCCGGTTGCCGTCGATTACGTGAAGGTTTGCGACGCCTACGGCGCCGGCTTCTTCTACATCCCCGGCACCGAGACCTGCCTGCAGATGTCCGGCCGTGTTCGCGCCCGCATCGCCTACACCAACCATGCGACGCTTTCGGCCGCAGGCGCCAAGACGTATACCCTTGCGTCTACTACTACGGGCCTTGATGGTACCTACAGCACTAAGGAACTTGCTAATCTTGCTAGCGCTTCAGCTGTCGCTGCCGGTGGTGCTGCTGGTACCGTGACCGAGAATCCCGGTGCTGCTGCTGTCGTTGGCGACCGTATCAGCTTCAAGACCGACGCGCGGGTCCGGTTCGATGCCCGCACTGCCTCCGATCTCGGCACCGTGCGTTCGTTCTTCGCTGTGAAACTCGACAGCGCCGACGGCTCCATCGCCGCTGACGACGCCTTTATTCAGGTCGGTTACCTGACGGTTGGTAAGTTCGGTAATGGCTACGGCGACGTGTTCTATGGCGACACCGGTGCGATCTACGGCGCCTTCGATCAGAGCTCCACTGGCGCTCAGATCATGGTCGACAAGCTCGGCGGTGGTTTCTACGTCGGCGCCGGCATTCAGGCTTCCAACACGGGCAGCCTCGGCACGAGCTCGACCAAGTGGAACGCGAGCGTGTGGGATCAGGGCTCCAGCGCCGAGCTGATGTACACCGGTCGCTTCGGCATCAATGGCCAGTCCTGGGGTTCGGCTGACGTGTCGGCCTTCTATCAGGCTCTGGACGGCGATGCCAACGACATCTGGGGTGTCAAGGCCACTGCCGATCTCAAGCTGGTCGACAAGCTCAGCGCTCGTCTGGTTGCCACCTACGAAGACTTCGATGCTGACAGCTACTTCGGTGCCGCTGCGGCTCTGAAGTACAAGGCGACCGACGCCCTGGCCGTCTACGCCGGTATTGGTAGCGCGTTCTGGGACAAGGCCGACACCGCCTACAAGGCCCAGCTCGGTGCTGACTATGCCTTCACTCCGGACCTGATCCTGACGGCCGAAGTGAACTACACCAGCGATGGTGGCTATGCCAAGGGTGACTTCGGTTCGGGCACGACCGACGACAACTGGGACGCCATGCTGAAGCTGACCCGCAACTGGTAATATCGATCCCCTCTGCGGGGATTAGGGGAAAGGCCCGGTCGTCCGGGCCTTTTCGTTGTTCAGAAGGCTGCGATCGCCGCGTCGAGAGCCGCCCGCTCCCGGTCGGCCTTCGCTTGCTCGCTGGCACGCGCGGCCTCGGCCTCCTCGATAGCCTTTTCGCTCCGTGCGAGTTTGGCAATGTAGGACTTCGCGCTGTCGGAAGTCTCCGGCAGAGCGCCCAGGTTGGCACGGATGCGCTCTTGCTCGGACGATTGGCGCGCCACAGCCTGCTCCGCCTTTTCAATCGCGCGCTGAGCGTCCGCAACTCGCGTCTTGATGGCAGCCAACTCCTTGAGCTTGTTCGCAATCGCCGGATCGACACCGTGGGTCGAGGCGTAGAACAGCAGCGCATCGGAATCACTATCGACGAGGTAAACCTCTCGCGACTCGGTTCCAGTCTCGGTAACGCGAAGATCCCTGGTCGTTCCCGCCGGAAGGCTGGTTCTGACGCGCAGCCGTCCCGCCTCGTCAGAAACCACCTCTCCGTCAGTGGTTACCTCCGAACCGCCAAGGCGAGTGTGATCGATCATCACCGTGCGCGCATCATCCTTGGGCGCCGTGAGGTGATACACGGTCGTCCAGACTCGAGATCGCTTCACCGTCAACACGCCATTCCTGCCGGAAAGACCTACGACTGTCGTCTTCTCCTTGCGCTCGCTCGTCACCTGCGTCTTGGGGTCGGCGGCGAAAGCTGCGAAACGCTTCTCGCCGGGCGGGATACCAGCGACTTGCGCGTCCCCGAGATAACCGTCCGTGTCGTAGACCGTAAAAATGCCGGGCGGCACGCTCTGGCCTGTGGTGTTCGAAAGAAACACCGCCGCCTGCGGCACGCCGCCGCTGTCCTCGCGCCAGAGCGAAACCAGGTCGGCGTCAAGATCGGCATCGATAATCGGAACGGTCAACGTTTGGCCGGCCTTTAGCGTGACCGGCTGGGGCAGTGCAAAGGAAACGCTGACGTCGCCTTCGACGGAAACGGCTTGCAAGCCCCTCGAGGGCTCGGGGCGCAAGGCTGGCGCCGCCATTGCCAGATCCCTCCGCTCCATATCGGAGTCCGTTGGCAGATCGGCCATCTCCTCCATTCCGTAAGCTTTGAGACCGCCGCCCGCCGGAGCACCGTCGACCATGGGGTTGATGGCACCGCCCGGTAAGAGCAATGGCGCTTCGCGCCGCTCGCGCCAGTACATGTCGACAAGCCGCTGCCGAAGCGCCACCGGGTTGGCCGAGGACAGCGTCAACTGCACGTCGGTCCAGTCCTCGCCAGTGCCATTCTCCAGCACCGCCCATCCCTGGACACGCGACTTTCCGTCTTCCGCCGGGACAATGCGATAGGCCGCCTTCCACACCGGCGCCGCCACCACATAGGAAAGCCGCACCGTTCGGGCGCCCTTCCCCGTTGTCTCGATGGAGAGCGTCCGAAAGTTGGTATCGGCCGCCGCGCCGACAGCCGAGATTGCCGCGTCCAGCCGCTGTTGCAGGCCCTTGTCTGCAAAGACGATGCTGGCGCCCGGACCGAGAAGCACCTCGGCAAAACTGCCGTCGTCCTCGCGCAAAGTCACCGCCGGCAGCTCGATCGGTTGCCCCTCGGTGGCGCGTGGCACCTTGCCGACCCCGAGAATCACTCCGCTCGCCTTATGCCCGACGCCGTCATCGATGGTCGCGGCATGGCCGGTCATGGCAGCGGCAATGCTGGCGGTGGAAGCGAGATCCTCGCGTTTCAGCGGCAGGCGTTTGAACGCCTCGGCGACCGTATTGGCGCCGTCGAGGGTCACCGAAACGATAGATCCACCAGGATCACTGACGAGCAGGCTTTTGAGAACGTCGTCTGCCTGATCGACGGGTATTTCCAGCGCCAGACGGCTCTCCCCTTCGGCGAGGTCGACGGTGCGGACAATCTCGGCGAGACCGCCCGACGACAACAGAACCGACCCCACCTTGTCGGCGGCACGGGCCGACGTGATGAGCGCGAACGGCGAAGCCGCGACAAAAAGCGCGGCGGCAAGTGGCATCGATTTCACGTTGATCTCCCCCGAGGCATTCGATGGTGGCGATCCTGCCCGACGAATGCGATGGAGCGAAGACCGACCTGTGGCGACCTCAAGGCTTTTGGGGCGAGGAATCCGGGCTTCTGCGCTTGACAGGATCGCCCATCGCGGCGACCTATCGCCTGCCCAACGAGGAGACCACGGCCAGCCATGATCCATTACAACCTGCACTGCGCCGCCTGCGGACACGACTTCGACGACTGGTTCGGGGGTAATGCCGACTGGGAAGCCAAGAGAGCAGACTATGCCTGCCCATCCTGCGGCGCCACCAAGATCGAGAAGGCTTTGATGGCGCCCAGCCTCGGCGCCGCCAAGGCGTCGTTTGCAGCGGAGCCGGGCTGCAATCCTTCGACATGCTCCAACCCAGGCTGCCCGATGGCCGCCGGGTTCTGAGGCAGGTCAGGCCACCGTCAGCGGCGGCTTGAACAGGTTCTTGGGCGACAGCGTGAAAATCTCGCAGCCGGCATCGGTCACGCCGACGGCATGCTCGAACTGGGCCGACAGCGAGCGGTCGCGCGTGACCGCCGTCCACCCATCGGACAGCACCTTCACGTGTGGCCGACCGAGATTGACCATCGGCTCGATGGTGAAGATCATGCCCGCCTTCAGCACGGGGCCCTCGCCCTTGCGGCCGTAGTGCAGGATGTTCGGCGTGTCGTGGAACAGCTTGCCGACACCATGGCCGCAGAAGTCGCGCACCACCGAGCAGCGTTCGCCCTCGACATAGCGCTGGATGGCCTCGCCAATGTCGCCGGTGGTGTTGCCCGGCCGAACAGCCGCGATTCCGCGCATCAGCGATTCATGCGTCACGTCGATCAGCCGCTCGGCAGCCCGCTTGATGGCGCCGACGCCATACATGCGCGAGGAGTCGCCATGCCAGCCGTCCAGGATGAAGGTGACGTCAATGTTGACGATCTCGCCTTCACGCAGCGGTTTCTCGTCGGGAATGCCGTGACAAACCACATGGTTGATCGAGGTGCAGACCGACTTGGTGTAGCCGCGATAGTAGATCGTGGCCGGCAGGGCGCCGTGGTCGCGCCCGTAAGCGTAGACGAAGTCGTCGATGGCCTGGGTTGTGACCCCGGGCTTGACGATGTCCACGAGTTCATCAAGGCACGATGCCGTCAGCTGGCAGGCCTTGCGCATGCCGTCGAAGTCGGCAGCGTTGTATAGACGAATGTCTCCGGTATTTCGCAACGGCGCGACCGCCGCGTCGACGTAATTGATCATCGGATCAACCAACCTGTGTCTGGCATTGGAAGCCGCAGGGCTTCGTGTTTTCGTCGTCATATACCCAAGCGCCGCGGGAAGTACATGCTTGGGATGCATTCTGTCAGAAATCGCTCCGGATTTCGATGCCCGCCGGCATGACGTCGGCGTGGACCACCAACCTCTCGACGCCAGCGGCCCGCGCTGCCCCGGCCGCCGCCGCGTAGGTGGGATCGATGTCCGCGGCCAGCTCGAAGCTGTGGCAATCGCCGCGCTGCACCAGATAGAGGAGGACCGCGCGAGCGCCCCCTCTGACCACGGCGGCAAGTTCGGCAAGATGCTTGGCGCCGCGCGCGGTGACCGCGTCAGGAAACTCGGCAAGACCCGGCCGGCGCGACAGCGTCACCGACTTGACCTCGACATAGCAGGGCGGGCGTCCGTCGCCTTCGAGCAGCATGTCGACCCGGCTTCGCTCGCCATAGGGCACCTCTCGTCGCAACCTGTCATAACCGGCGAGAGCCCGGATGCGGCCACCGGCAATCGCTTCGGCGACGATGCGGTTGGAGAGACCGGTGTCGATGCCGACAAGCGCGCCATCCACCTCGACCAGCTGCCAGCTCCAGGCGAGCTTGCGCTTTGGATCGCTCGAAGGGGCGAGATAAACGCGCGAACCCGGTGTCGCGAGCCCGAGCATCGAGCCCGAGTTGGCGACATGGGCGGTGACCTCCTCGCCATCGTCGAGACGACAGTCGGCGAGAAAGCGCTTGTAGCGGCGAACCAGGCGCGCGGGCACCAGCGGAGAAGGAAACAGCATCCCGTCTTGTTCGCCGCCCCCACGGCTGGCGTCAAGGCGTGGCCTGCGCCTCCACCTCCGTCGCGACGGAAGCCAAAGGTGCGAGGCGACTGAGAATGTCCCTCGCCACCGGCTTGTAGTCGTCGTTGAAGTGATGCCCGCCGGGATGAACCAGCAGACTGAAGCCTTTGTCCTTCGGCAGGCGTGTGCAGGCGGTCTCGTCGTCCTCGCTGCCGTAGATGCACTGAACTTTCACCGGCTCGACCTTCATGAGATCGGGCAGCGTCGTGGGGCCGCTCGGATCGCTCTTGCTGCCGAGAATGCCGGACACCTGGATCTCGAACTGGTGGGCACCGGTGTAGGCCAACAGGGAGACCAGCTTGACGCCGGCCTTTCGATCCTCCGGCAGAGCCTGATAGATCGCCGGCAGCGCGTCGGCGCCGAAGGAATAGCCGATAAGCGCCACCTTGTGGACGCCCCACTTCTTCTCGTAGGTGTCGATCACCTTGGTCAGATCACCGGCAGCGTCGGCGGGGTCCACCTCGTTCCAGAAATAGCGTAGCGAGTCGATGCCGACCACCGGCACACCAGCCTTGGCAAGATAACCGCCAATCTGGGCATCTATGTCGCGCCAACCGCCATCGCCTGAGTAAATGATCGCCATGGTGTCATGCTTGGGAGCGGCAGGCACCAGGGTGATCGGAATGCCCGCGAGCGGCGATCCGCTATCCTCATCGTCGGCAAGCTGTTCAAACACCGCACCGTCGAGCGTCCGACCAGCGCGCTTGGCGCTTTGGGCCGTGGCGATGGCAAACCCCGACCCGATCAGTTCGTCGACATGGGCGGCGCCCGACGGATCGGCGGCGCGAGTCAGATAGACGTCGATCGGATCGGGAAGATGCCCCTTCTGCAGTTCGTAGATCCAGCCGGGGCCATCGGCGGCAGGGACGTGCTTGGCCTCGCTGCACAACTCCTTGCGCAGCGGCAGCGCGACATGCGGGTCGACGACGATGGTGCGACCGATCGTCGCGTCCGGCGATTGGGCCGCGAGCGCCAACGCAAAGGTCCCGCCCAGACCGGCGCCGGCCATCACCGGAGAATGATAGCTTTCGACGTCCAGTACGCGCTGGATGTTCTGGCTGACCTGCTCGACGTCGGAGACGAAGTAGACGCAGTCGTCGGGCAGTCGCTCCGCCTTGGCGAAGGTGGCCGGCGTGTCGATGCCGACGACGACGGCCCCGCTTGCCGCATAGCGGCGAGCCTTCACGCGATCCCAAAAGCCATAGCCCTCGCTACCCGACAACAGATAGACGAGGCCGGTGGGCTCACCTCGCGGCGCGATCACCTCGGAGATGGCCAGCGTGTCCGTCTTCTCGGGAGGCAGGCGGGGGAAAAGAGACAGGAAGGCACCCGTCGCCAGGCCGGTCACGCCCAGGAGACCGACCATGACGAACAATATCAGTCGCTTCATTTGGAAACGGCTCCCTTGAGGCCGCCAGAGATGATGAAGGTCACGTCGGCAAGCGCCAGCAGCGGGTTGAGACCGCCGGCCACCGCCATGTAACGCTGTTGCCAGACCGGATCGAACTTGGTCTTGAAAGCGCGCAGGCCATGGAAGTTGTATAGGGCATTGCCGTGCTCGAAGGCGGCACGGCCGAGCTTGTGCCACAACGGCGCCATCGGGCTGTCCGACAGGCCGGCCAGCGGCGCCATGCCGAGGCTGAAGTTGGCAAAACCGGCCGCCTTGAAGTGCAGCAGGATGCGGGTGAACAGCAGCTCCATCGTCCCGTTGGGCGACTTCGGCGTGAAGCGCATCAGGTCGATCGCCGCTTCCCGGCCGTCGCCCGAAATCATCAGCGTCGCAAAGGCGAAGATCCGCCCTGCCCGCCTCAGCACCGCCACCGGCTGGGACGCCACATAATCGGGTTCGAAGGCGCCGAGCGAGAAGGTCTTCTCCCGCGCCTTCCGGGCCTCCAGCCAGCTTGCCGACACGGAGGCGAGTTCGTCCATGAGCGCCGGCACGCCTTCGGGCTGGACGACCTCGAAAGCGATGCCGTCGCGCTCCGCCTTGTTGATGGCGTTGCGCAAGTTGCCACGCCGCGTGCCCTTGATGTCGAAAGCGGCGAGATCGACCACGGCCTCCTCACCGAGTTTGAAGGCGGAGAGACCGGCATCCGCGTAAAGCGACAGGCTTTCCGCCGGAACCTGATAGAAAACGGCACGCCCGCCATGCGCTCGGGCCAACTCTATGAAACGCCAGGCGAGTTCGCGCCGCCCCGCTTCGGAGCCCACCGGATCGCCGAGCGATATCCAGGATCGGCCCCGCTTGGCGTACATCAGGAAGGCGGTCCCATCGTCCGAGAACATCAGGTTCTTGTCGCCCATCCGGACAAGATTGGCCGACGCATGGCCGGCTCTTTCCAGAATGGCGATGGCGCGCGCCAGTTCCTCGGCGCTTGCCGGCTCGATCCGGCCGGACGGTGGACGGATCAGCAGCCATGTCGCCACGGCGGCAGTGGCCAGCCCGATGCCGACTGCGGCCCTGAGGGAGCGTGGCGCGGCGGCCGACAGCTCGAACTGCCACCAGAGATCGTGGCTATAGGGCACTTCCTTGTAGACGAAGAACAGGATGCCGGCGGCAAGCGCCAGGATCGAGGCGATGCAGAGCCACCAGGCCGGGCTGAGGCGGTCATGCAGCAGCGATGCCGGCCGGCTGTAGAGATGGCGGCTTGAGACCAATCCGACGATCAGGATCGCCAACAGAATGGCTTCGCCGATAGCCAGTGCCTTGAGAAGCGCCAGGGGGATCGAAAGGGCCGACAGGGTCATCGTCAGCCACCACGCCCCATCGAGCCGATGGACGAGGCCACGCCCGGACACCAGCAGGAAGACGCCGATCACCGAGCCGACGAAATGGGCGCCCTCCACCAGCGGAAGCGGAACGAAGGACGCCATCAGATCGAGGCGGGTATCGGCCGGCGGCGTCACGCCTGAGAAAACCAGCATGGCGCCGAGCACGATTGCCAGCGTCCCGAGGATGACCGGCGCGATGCCCGACACGGCCGCGGTGAGCGCGGGACTGGCGATCGTCGCCCGCCGCGCCTCCGTCACGATCATCGCCAACACGGCCACGATCAGCGGCACCACATAGTAGATGATGCGGTAGATGAGCAACGCCGAGATCACGCCATCGATCGGCAATCTGGTTCCCAGAGCGCCGACGACGATCGTCTCGAATATGCCGACGCCGCCCGGCAGATGGCTGAGCACACCGGCGCCGACCGCCACCGAAAACACGGCCAGCACCACCGGGAACGAGACATCGCCATCGGGAAGCAGAACGTAGAGGACGGCAGCGGCACAGGTGACGTCCACCGAAGTGGCCACGAGCTGGGCGAGAATGTCGCGCGCCTCGGGCAGCGCCACGGCGCGACCGAACACAGTCACCGAACCGCGCCGGAGGCTTGCGAACAGAAGCACCGTCGCGACACCGGCGAGGGCCAGCAGTCCGATGCCGCGCACCGTGGCACCGGGCATACCGATCAGCGAGGCGAGATCGGGGCCGGAAATGGTCAATCCCAAGCCGGCGACGAAGGCGAGACCGAAGCCGAAGGCCGCCGCGACATAGGCCACCACCTTGGCGATCGCTTCCGGCTCGAGCCCGAATGGCGAATAGAAGCGGTAGCGGACGGAACCGCCGGTCAGCGGGCCGAAACCGGCAATGTTGCCCACCGCATAGGCGCAAAAGCTCGCAAGCGCCACCAGCCGATAGGGAAGCCGGACGCCAGCAAAGCGCAGCGCATGCACGTCGTAGATCGACAGCGCCAGGAAGCTGCCGGCCGTGAACAGAAGGGCCAGCCCCACCCGCGACCAGGACGTATCGTCTATGGCGGCCACGAGATCGTCGTAGACGACATTCGACAGCAGGCGCGACAATGCCAGCACCGACAGACCGACGATGAGGAGCGCCACGGCTGCGACGAGAAATGGCTTCAGACGGACGAAGCGGTGGGGAGGAGCGACGGGGGCGACGGCGGACTCCGAGGACAATGCGGCGGGCATGATCGACCTGAAAGGAACAAAGCCGGGCGGGCGCCCTGCAATCAGCGCCTTATCTTGCTCGATTGCGTCAATCCGGCGGCGGAAGCGGGGCCTGCAACTTTAATTCCGCGTAATGTTCGCGATTGTCTCCGAGCCCGGAATCCCCGACAAACGGGACAACGATTCCAAAGGCGCAGATCCATGACAGTTCAGTCCCCCACCGCCGCCGTCCTCGTCATCGGCGACGAGATCCTTTCCGGCCGCACTCGCGACACCAACTCCGGCCACATCGCCGCCTTCCTCACCGAGATCGGCATCGACCTCAAGGAGATCCGCGTCGTTCCCGACGAAGAGGATCGCATCGTTGCGGCACTCGATGCACTGCGCACCACCTATACCTACGTCTTCACCACCGGCGGCATCGGGCCGACCCACGACGACATCACCGCCGACGCGGTGGCCAAGGCCTTCGGCGTCGCCATCGAGCACCACCCCGACGCCGTGGAGATCCTGCGCCAGCACTACGCGACGCCGGAGGAGCTGACCGAGGCGCGTCTCAGAATGGCGCGCATTCCGGTGGGCGCGACGCTGATCGACAATCCGGTCTCCAAGGCGCCGGGCTTCCATATCGGCAACGTCTTCGTCATGGCCGGCGTGCCCAAGATCATGCAGGCGATGCTTCTCAACGTCGAAAAGGAACTGGTCGGCGGCGTGCCGGTGCAGTCGATCACGGTCGACTGTCCGTTTGGCGAGGGGGTGATCGGCTCGGCGCTCGGCGAGGTCGCACGGGCCCATCCGCTTGTCTCCATCGGCAGCTATCCGATCCTCGCGGCCCGCAACTTCTCCACCAAGCTCGTGATCCGCTCGCGCGATCCCGAGGCCCTCGCGGCCGCCACCGTGGCGGTGGAAGCGATGCTGACATCGATCGCCCGCGACAAAGCCGGGGATAGCACTCTCACCGACTATTGAAATCGACGCAAAACAGGCATTTGAAGAGCCCCACGCCTGATCGCATGAGGATCGCCAACATGTCCCCGCAAGACGCCCAGCCGCTCGCCCCCAAGGCTTTCCCGGTCTCCTGGGACCAGTTCCACCGCGATGCCCGCGCCCTCGCCTGGCGGCTCGCCGGCCTCGGCGAATGGAAGGCCATCGTCTGCATCACCCGCGGCGGCCTCGTGCCGGCGGCCATCGTGGCGCGCGAGCTCAACATTCGCGTCATCGAAACGGTCGGCATCGCCTCCTATCATGACTACAGCTCGCAAGGTGAGCTGCAGATCATCAAGGAGGTCAGCCCCGAGATCGTCGGCCTCGACGGTGGCGAAGGCGCAGGCGTGCTGATCATCGATGACCTCGTCGACACCGGAAAGACCGCCCGCATGGTCCGCGACATGATGCCGAAGGCCCATTTCGCCACCGTCTACGCCAAGCCAAAGGGCCGGCCGCTGGTCGATACCTTCATCACCGAGGTCAGCCAGGACACGTGGATCTACTTCCCATGGGACCTGGGATTTGCCTTCCAGCCGCCGATTTCCCGTCAGGGCAACGACTGACCCGCTAGTTTTTTATTCACCACGTAAATAACTGATTCGCCAAAGTTTAGGCTGGACATACCCATTTGCGGTTGTCCGGCCCAAATTGGCGTGGCCTGATTCTCGCCGCATTTTTCCCTGTTTTGAGCCCCGTCGCTGATCACCGATAACCGCCGGTGGTCCCTAAGGAGGCTCGTCCGCGCTGCCAACGCGGGTTTGAACAGGATTGACTTGATGCTCTTCAAAATAAGCGCCACACGCGCTTTTTTCACGGCCGCCATGGCGGTCGCGTTTTTTCACCAGGCAGCGCCCGCTCTGGCGCAATGCGGCAAGGCGTCCTGGTACGCCGAGCGTGGACGCACTGCGAGCGGCGAGCGGATGAACCCGGCGGCCCGTACCGCCGCCCACCGTACGCTGCCCTTCGGAACCCTCGTAGAGGTCGAGAACCTCAGGAACGGCCGCACCGTGGTGGTGCGCATCAACGATCGGGGCCCGTTCATCAAGGGACGGGTGATTGACCTGTCGCGTGGTGCGGCCAACGAAATCGGAATGGTGAGCTCCGGCACAGCGAACGTTCGCCTGTCCGTGCTCGACGACAAGAACAAGTCGTCCGAAAAAGTCTGCGGCTGAGCCCTACCGAGACGGCGCTTCCCGCAGGGGCGCCGCCCGATTGCTCGACGACGCCACCAGATGGCTGTTCGACCTTTCGCGCCGAACGCCATCTCGACACGTCGGCGTCAGCGTACCCGTGCGCGCAAAGCCAGGCGGCGGGTCTCGCGGACGGCTTCGTCAAGCGCATGCCATCTGTGCTTGTTCAGTTCGATGTTGAAGATCGTTCCCTTGGGAAACTCGCCAAGGACGACGATATCGTCAAACGGCAGGTTGCCCCAGCCGACCGGCAGGTGCAGGTCGCCGACGCCAAGCCCCAGCGCCTCCTGCTGGGTATGAACCGGAATGTTGTTGGTGCGCCCGAAGCTGTCGTGAACGTGGACATGCTTGGCGAGCGGGATGAGCGGCGCGACCTCTTCCATCAGGTCGAGGCCGACGCTGTCGCAGTGCAGCGCCGCGTGGCTGATGTCCAGGCAGGCCCTCAGGTGCGAGTGAGCGAGATCGCGCAACTCGGCTGCCAGTTCGGACGCCGAGGCCGTGAGGCGATTGCCCTTTTCGGCAAAGATGTTCTCAACGCACAGAATGACGCCGGCCGCCCGCGCCTCGTCACCCAGTTTCAGTAGCGTTTCGCATTCCTGGGCGCGTAACCGTTCGATCTGCGGCTTGGCGAGGCTGGGCGCGCAGAAGCCGGTATGCACCACCATGTGCTCGCAGCCGAGCTCGGCGGCGATCGTCAGGTGCGCCCGCGCCAGGTTTTGATGCAGCTTGAGATAGACCGGGTCGCACATGAAGTTGATGCCGATGGCGGCATGGGCGCTGTAGGCAAACGGCCGCCCGCTGAGAGCCCGGCGTAGCTCTTCGAGGCGAGCCGGCATGACTCGCCCATCGATGACCAGCTCCATCCACAACAGAGGCAGCTCGACGGTATCGGTTTCCACCTCTTCCAGGCGGTCCAGGCTCTCGATGATCGTCGACGGCAGCCCGTTGGCGGACTCGGCGGAAGCCCCGACCCGGATGGTGATAGCGGTGTTTGGCATGGTCTCTTCCATTGCATGAGGTTGGATCGGCAGCGTCCACGAGAAGCCCTCGTCGGATGGACTGCCCACTGAAAAGGCGGGTCGATGGGGACAAGGCGGGCGCCTAGAGCCTGACTCGAAATTCGCTGGGGGGCGGCAGGTAGCGATGAATTCGAGAACCGGAGCGGAGCGAACTTCCTGTTCGTGAGCACCGGAAGCGCAGAATTCGAAGCTAGATGCCCGCCCCAGTAGAATTTCGACCAGGCTCTCAGAGCTTGCCCATGCCGGCCGCCATGACGTCATCGCGCATGATGCGGCTCGTCAGCATGAAGACCAGGAAGACGGGCAGCAGCAGAATGAGGCAGACGACGGAGGCCACCGGCACCACCAGCCCCGCGCCGGAGAGGTTGATGTAGAGCCGGGTCGTCAGCGTGTGGACGATGGGCGCGCCGACGATGAAGGTCCGCTCGAACTCTTCGAAACTGCCGATGAAGGACAGAAGGCCGGCGGCGAGCATGGCGGGAACGCTGAGCGGGACGAGAATATGGCGAACCACCGCGATCCGGTTTGCCCCCAAGGTACGCGCCGCGGCGATGAGGTCCGAGGGGATGGCCTCGAACCCGCTCGCAAGAATGCGGATGGTCATCGGCAGGACGCCAGCCACCTGAATGATGATGACGCCGAGCATGGTGTAGGCGAGATCCAGCTTGAGGAACACGCGCCCCAGCCCCACCGCCACGACGATGCCGGGCACGATGAGGGGCGCGAGGACGAACACCTCGACCACCTTCTTCAGCGGGAATGTGTAGCGAGCCAACGCCCAGGCCGTCGGCATGGCGATGATCATCGTGGCGAGGGTGACGACAAAGGTGATCACCAGGCTGTTGACCACCGCCGACCGTAACGACGGGTCGTTCAGGAACATGAGCCAATGACGGGCGGTAAAGCCGTCCGGCAGAAGGCTCGGCGGAAACCAGCCGTCCGACACCGACCACAGCGCAATGATGCCGAACGGCAGGCCGAGCATCAGCAGCACGCAAACGAGCGCCGCGAGCGACAGCAGGAGGCCGCGCGAGCGGGAAGAGCCAACCGGTTTCATCTTGAACTTGCCGCCTTGCCTGTGCCGAAGGCCGCCGCCGTCAGCGTGTAGTAGGCAGCCAGCACGACGAAGGCTGCCAGGATCAACACGGTTCCCATGGCGTAGATCGCCATCCAGTCACCGTCGCGATAGGAGTCGTACATCAGGATCGACAGCGGCAACGGATAGGCCGGCCCCAGCAGACTGGGGGCGGCGAAGTTGCCCAGCGACTTGACGAAGCAAAGCAAGGTCGCGGCCGTGATGCCCGGCATGGCGAGCGGCAGTTGCACGGCCCAGAAGGCGCGAAGCCTGGTGGCCCCGAGGCTGCGCGCGGCGTGCACCGTATCGCTGGGGATGGCGCCGAAGGCCCCGGCGATGATCAGCGTCATGAACGGCACGTCCTTCCAGAGCGTTGCCAGGATGACGCCGATGCCGAGGGGATCGCGGACGATCTTGCCGATGTTCCACCCGCCCAGCATCAGCAACCGGTCGATGAAACCGCCCTGCTCGAACAGCGTCAGAACCATGAAGGCGGCCACGATCGCCGGCACCGCAAGCGGGAGTTTGTAGAGACCGTTCAAAAGCTTGCGGCCAATGAAGCTCTTTTGCAGCATGAGCGCCAGGGGAATGGCGACGAACAGCGTCAGCGTGGTCGGCGCGATGGCGTAGTAGAGCGACATCATCAGCCCCTTGCGGTACTTCGGCTCAGCGAAAATGTCCGTCAAGGGGATGAGCGTGAAGCCGGCGCCGTCGGCGCCAAGACCGAAGGCGCCCAGCACGGCCCAGAACAGCGGCAAGCCAAAGGTCGCCAGGAGAACGCCGACGCCGGGCAGCAGGAGCAGCAGGAGATGAACGGCACGCATCACCGCGCCTCCACGGTCGCATCGGCCGCGCCCGGCGGTTCCGCCGCGAGGAGAGAGACGGGCGCATCAACGGTGACGGATACGCGAGTGCCCTCGGCGAGAGGAGCGGCGCTTCCACGACGGACCCGCAGCAGGTGATCGCCGATCCGGACGGTGTAGTGGACGTCGGCCCCCATGAAGACCGCCGCGTCGACGACGCCGGGGCCCGCGGGATCGGCGACGAGGGAAAGGCACTCGGGCCGCAGGGAAATCTCGCCGCGCCCACTTGCCTTTTCGATCAGCGCGACCGCCCCGCCCCAGGGCAGACGCGCCCGGTCGCCGTCGACGTCGACGGGTACGATGTTGGTATGGCCGAAGAACAGCGCCGTGAAGCGCTGGCGCGGGCGCATGTACAGCGAACGCGGCGCACCGCTTTCCACCACCTGCCCGTCCTTCATGACGATGATGCGGTCGGACATGCTCATCGCCTCGCTCTGGTCGTGCGTGACATAGAGCGTGGTGGAGCCTGTCCGCTTGTGGAGAGCCATCAGTTCCTCGCGCAGGGTCTCCCTGAGCTTGGCATCGAGGTTGGAGAGCGGCTCGTCGAGGAGCAGCAGGGCCGGCTGCACCACCAGCGCGCGCGCCAAGGCGACACGCTGTTGCTGGCCGCCGGAGAGCTGGCGCGGCGAGCGCGTGACGAGGCTTTCAAGGCCGCAGATGGCGACGACCTGATCGAACCGGCGCCTGCGCTCTTCCTTCGGCACCCGCTTCATCTTCAACCCGAACAGAATGTTGTCGGCGACGCTCATGTGCGGAAACAGCGCATAGGACTGGAAGACGATCGCGATATCGCGACGTTCCGGAGGCAGGCGGGTGATATCCCTGTCGCGCAGCAGAATGCGCCCGCCACTCGGCTCGGTGATGCCGGTGATGATGCGCAGCAGGGTCGACTTGCCGCACCCCGACGGTCCGAGAATGGTGACGAACTCACCTTTCTTCACGGCAAACGAAGTAGGAAGGAGTGCCCGCGTTCCGACAAAGGCCTTGGATACGTCCAGGACGTCGAGTTCATGCGCCTGTGTCGTCACGGCGGCCACTCCCTTTTCTTGCTCAGTTCTCGAGAACCTTGGCCGCGAAGGCATCGCGGACAACCTTGGACATGATCGGATTGGGGCTGGAAATCTGCCGTTCCGCGAACAGTTTGGTGGGCAGCAGGAACTTCCGCACGTCCTCGGGGATCATGCCGTCGTCAAGCCCGGTCTTCGGCGACCGCGAGGCGAAGCCGACCAGCTTCCAGGCCTGATGCTCGGGCGCCAGCATCTCGTCCATGAACAGGAGCGCGGCGGCGAGATTGTCGGTATTGGCCGGAATGAACGCGCCTTCCGCACCACCGGTCTGGCCGCCTTCCAGGATCGTGACGCGGATCGTCTCCGGCAGCTGCTTTCCCTTGATGTAGGAGAAGGTCAGGTCCTCCCAGGCGGTTCCGATGGTGGCGACGCCATTGGCCATCAGGTTCAGCGTGTCGGTGTTGCCGTTGGTGATCTGGGCGGTCTGGAGCAGGGTCTTGAAGTAGTCCCAGACCGGAGCAAAGCACGGGCCGTCATTGACCAGGGCCTTCGACTGCGCCTCGTCGCTGGTGAGGTCCATGAACTTCTCGACGCACTCGGCCGACATCTTCTGCCGGGCGAGCGAGGTCAGGAAACCGCTGCCGGAACCGCCACGCAACGGCGAGGTCACGGCCACCTTCCCAGGATTCTGCTCGGAATAGGCGAGCAACTCGTCGAAGGTCTTGGGCGCTTCCTTCACCATCGCCGAGTTGAAGGCGATGACCGTCTGGTTGGCATGGAAGGGAACGTAGGCGCCGCCGTGGGCGATTCCCCGGTAGGTGCGGGCATATTTCGGATCGATGTCCGCCGCGTTCGGCAGCAGGTCGACCAGACGAATGTTGGCGATTTCGTCGAGGTTCGCCGGCAGGTCGGACGAGAAGTAGGCGTCCATCGGCGACGGCTTGCCTTCCTTGAAGGTCGCATCGAGCTGCGGCAGGCCGACGTTGGTCTCCACGGAGTTGAAGTTGACCTTGATGCCGTACTTCTTCTCGAAGGACGGAATGATCTGCTGCTGGTAAACGACGAGCGGCGCCGGCGGCCAGTAGCTGTAGAAGGTCAGACTGCCCTTCGCCTTGGCGAGCGGCACCAGGACTTCATAGAAGTTGGCGCGCGTGAGCTTGTCGAGCGGCACGGAGGTATCGGTAACGTTGAACTTGTCGCCGAAAGCCGGCGATGCGACATCGGCGGCAAGAGCAGCCGTCGAGATCAGCGCCAGGGCGGCGACTGACGCGACGAGGGACTTGGAGGACATGACAGGGCTCCTTGAGAGACGGACTACGCCCGGGTGGCGCCCTGTGGCTTAACGACGCTCGGTGACATTTTCTTTACAGAAAGAAAATTAGCGGCGATATTGTTTCCGCCCGGCCAATCCGGCATCACTGAGGCTGGCCCGCCCTCTTCGCCACAGGACCATCATGCTGCAGCCCAGCTTCTCCTTAGGCCACAATCACCGACGCATTCTGGAGACGTTGCGGCTCTACGGTCCGATGCCGCGCATCGAGATTGCCGATCTCACCGACCTCCAGCCCGCCACCCTGACGCGCCTCAGCCAGGACCTGATCGACTGGGGAATGCTGGAAGATGTCGATTTCGAAAGCGTCGCTCAGCCCCGTTCCGCCGCCAAGCGCAAGACCCGCCTGCTGCGCGTGAACAGCGACAGGCTGCGCATGGCCGGCATCGCCTTCACGGTGGATCGGGTTGCGGTATCCCTCAGTTCGCTGACGGGAGAGGTCATCGCCGAGCGGATGGTGGAAACCGAGATGCGCGACCCCGGCGCGGCCGCTGCAATGACGGCCGACATCGTGCAGACGTTGCTGGAAGGCGCTGGCCTTGATCGAAGCCAGCTGTTGGCCGCCGGCGTCTCACTGCCGATCAACCTTACGGAGAACCAGCGGCGCTTCTTCACACCGAGCGAATGGCCGCTCTGGCGCGGCAGCAAACCGCGCCAGATCTTCGAGGACGCGCTTGGCGTGCCGACCTGGGTGGAGAACGACGGTCACGCCGCAGCTCTCGCCGAAGCCTATTTCGGCGTGGGCGCCCAGATGGAAAACTTCTGCCTGATCTACTTCGCCTACGGGCTTGGCGGCGGCAACATCCTGCATCGACGCCTGTTTCGCGGCTCGTTCGGCAACGCCGCAGCCTTCGGCAGCCACTTTCCGCAGGACATGCCCCGCCCGAGCGGACGCGATCTGATGCATTATCTATCCGAGCTGGGCGAGAGCCACCGCAGCCTGTTCGACCTGCCCGAAACACTCGGAACCGACACGCGCGTCGACGGCTGGCTGCGCCGGGCGGCATCGCAACTCGCCCCCCTCGTCCATCACGCCCAGATGCTTCTCGATTGCGAAGCGATCGTCCTGGGAGGACTTTTGCCGCGCAGCGTGCTGGAAGCCTTGGCGGAACATCTGCGTATCCTGGTAAGCGAGCCACCGTCCGACACGCAGATCCTCGTGTCGCAGATCGACCGCGAACACTTCCATCTCGGCGCGGCGAGCATCCCCCAATACGAGGTCACCGCCCCTCACAAGTATCGAGGCCGGGCGGTGAAAGGCGTCTAGCAGGCGGTTTGGCGGTTACCGAACCGCGATCGGGGCTTGACCCGCCGGCTTCGGCCAGCAATATCGCCGCTCAGTGCGGACGTGGCGAAACTGGTAGACGCAAGGGACTTAAAATCCCTCGGCCTTGGTCATGCGGGTTCGATCCCCGCCGTCCGCACCAATCGCTCACAGCACCTCCTCCGCCCAGCAACCTCTCCCGCATCCGCCGTCAACAGAACCAAGTATTTCCCCTCACAGTAAAGATGATTATTCTTTACATATAAACCGTTTATATCGGCATCCCAAGGACTTAAACGTTTTTAGGTCGCTTGAGTTTCTGCGACCAAAGTCTGATCTAGTCGTCAGGAAATAACTCCTCCAGCGGTAGCCGACCTCCCGACCCGCTTCAGAATTTGCAACCGAGAGCCCGCCTTCGCCGCCTCCCGCAAGGAGTCGGACCGGACCGCCATGCCCGGACGAGCCCTCCCCTCGTTCCGACAAGGAGACTGAGATGACCGTCATGAACTTCTCCATCCCCCGCACCATCATTTACGGCGAGGGCTCTCTCTCCAAGCTCGCCGATCTCAAGGGCAAGAAGGCGGCGCTGGTCACCGGCGGCAGCTCCATGAAGCGCTTCGGCTTCCTCGACCAGGCCATCGCCATCCTGAAGAAGGGCGGCATCGACTCGATCGTCATCGACGGCGTCGAACCCAACCCGTCGGTCGAAACCGTCTGGCGCGGCGCCAAGGCCATGCAGGAGTTCGAGCCCGACTGGATCGTCGCCATCGGTGGTGGTTCGGCGCTCGACGCCGCCAAGGTGATGTGGTGCTTCTACGAGCATCCGAACCTCACCTTCGAGGACATCATTCCGGTCGGCGCCATGCCGCCGCTCAGGAACAAGGCCCGCTTCGTCGCCATTCCCTCAACGTCCGGCACCGCCTCGGAGATCACCGCCTTCTCGGTCATCACCGACACCAAGAGCCACATCAAGTACCCGATCGTCGCCGCCGACATGGTGCCCGACATCGCCATCCTCGACCCTGCCCTGCCGATGGTGATGCCGGCCAACGTCACCGCCAACACCGGCATGGACGTCATGTGCCACGCCGTCGAGGCCGTCGCCTCGATCGCCGCCACCTCCTTCACCGACCCCTACGCGGTCGAGGCGATAAAGCTGGTGCTGGAGAACCTGGAAAAGGCCTACACGACGCCGACCGACAAGACGGCCCGCTTCAACATGCACAACGCTTCGGCGCTGGCCGGCATGGCCTTCACCAACGCCTCGCTCGGTCTCGTCCACTCGATGGCCCACAAGATCGGTGGTGAGTTCGGCGTGACCCACGGCCTCGCCAACGCGATCATGCTGCCCTACATCATCGACTTCAATCGGCAGTTCACCGACAAGTACGCCTATGTGGAGCACGTGCTCGGCATCAAGGATCTGGCCCAGGCGATCCGCGACCTCAACAAGAAGCTGGCCATCCCCGCCACCTTCAAGGACTGCGAGGAAGTCGATTTCGACGAGGGCAAGTTCAAGAAGGTCCTGAACCGCATGAGCGAGAACGCCTTCGCCGACCCCTGCACGCTGACCAACCCGGGCACGCCCTCGGTGACCGACGTCAAGGCGCTCTACACCGCAGCCTATTACGGCTGAGGCAAACCACTGTCGTTCGGGCGGGCGCGGCATCCTTCAAAGGGTGCCGCGCCCGCTCTTTTGTATTTATTGAAGCAGAAACTCAAGAATTTGCCGCCTACCCGCATTTTCCCGGATTGCCTGGCTATCAATCGCGAGTTAGAAATGACAATCATTTGCAACAAGGAGATGCCGAGGCGAATTGCTGCCGCCGAGGCGCTTCCAGATGGTCTCGCATCGTCTCCGGGCCCTGCTTGGTTGTTCAAGGATGACGGTCGCTGGTCGCGCGGCGCCCGTCGTCTTCGTCGCCGCGGATCAGTCACTCCTCCTGCGACGGTGGTGCTTCGGCGGTTCCCCGCCAGAACGATCGGTTTCCGCGTTGTCCGTGCGGGCGATCGTACACTTCAGTGCCGGGTATCCTCATGGATATCCGGCCTTTTCTTTTCCTTTCAGCAACATTGTCGAAACCGCGCTCCCATGGCGCAAATGGCGCTTTGGAATCGCAGACCGATGATCTAAACAGAACGGAATTCTGGCCGCTCGGGAGAAAGAGATGACCTATTGCGTTGGCATCCTCGTCAAGGAAGGCCTGACGATGATCGCGGACACGCGCACCAACGCCGGTCTCGACAACGTCTCCCAGTACAAGAAGCTGCACATCTTCGAGAAGCCGGGCGACCGCATGATCGCGGTGGCCACCGCCGGCAATCTCGCCATCACCCAGGCGGTCCTGTCCTTTCTCAACGAAGGCATCGAGAACACGGAAACCGGCCAGATGGAGACCATCTGGACGACGCCATCCATGTTCAAGACGGCCCAGCTCGTCGGCCGCGCCGTGCGCGAGGTCTACCGCATCGACGGCGAGGCGCTGGAACAGTCCAATGCCGGCTTCGAGGTGACCATGCTGGTTGGCGGTCAGGTGGCCAAGGGGCGCCTGCGCCTGTTCATGGTCTACCGGCAGGGCAACTTCATCGAAGCGACCGAGGACACGCCCTTCCTGCAGATCGGCGAGCACAAATACGGCAAGCCGGTCCTCGACCGCGCCATCACCTTCTCCTCCGATCTCATCGAGGCGGTGAAGCTCGGCCTGATCTCGATGGATTCGACCATGCGCTCGAATCTCGGCGTCGGCATGCCGATCGATCTGGTAACGGTCAAGCGTGACGCCATCGCCCACGACATCCTGCACCGCATCGAGCCCGGCGAGCCCTATTTCCACGATTTGCGCGAGCGCTGGAGCGCGGCCCTGCGCGCCGCCTACCGGGCGATCCCCATACCGCCCTACAAGTGATCAGGCGATCCGTCGGCGCACCTTGACGAAACGCCACACCCGGTCGGTGAAGACGACGCCGACGGTGTGGTCGGTCTCGTGTTGCAGGCGGACGGACAGAGCGTCTTCGAAGACGCGTGCTCGGACTATTTGAAGAGCCTCGCCGTCATGCCTTTCGAAAACAAAGGCCATGGAGAGGTTGTCCCCATGGCCCACGGCTGTCTCAGCCCTCTCGGCGGAACGCTTTACCCACGGTCCCTGAATCGGTTGGTGATCGGGTAACGACGATCGCGGCCGAAGTTCTTGGTGGTGATCTTCACGCCAGGCGCCGCCTGCCGGCGCTTGTACTCGGCAATGTAGAGCAGATGCTCGACGCGGCGCACCGTCGGCTCGTCGAAACCGGCGGCGATCAGCTCGGCCACCGTCTTCTCTTCCTCGACAAGGCCATTGAGGATGCCGTCCAGCACCGGATAGGGCGGCAGGCTGTCCTGATCGGTCTGGTTTTCGCGCAGTTCGGCCGTCGGCGCCTTGGTGATGATGCGCTTCGGAATCACCTCGCCGGCCGGTCCCTTGAGGCCGTCCGGACGGTGAGCGTTGCGCCACTCGGCCAGCCCGTAGACCTGCATCTTGTAGAGATCCTTGATCGGGTTGAAGCCGCCGTTCATGTCGCCATAGAGCGTGCAATAGCCCACCGACATCTCGCTCTTGTTGCCGGTGGTCAGCACCATCGAGCCGAACTTGTTGGAAACGGCCATCAGGATGGTGCCGCGCGCGCGCGACTGGAGGTTTTCCTCGGTGGTATCGGCCTTGGTGCCTTCGAACAGCGGCCCGAGCGACTTGAGGAAACCCTCCACCGGATCGGCGATGGCGACGACGTCGTAGGGAACGCCGAGCAAGGCAGCGCATTTCGCGGCATCCTCGAGGCTGTCGGCCGAGGTGTAGCGATAGGGCAGCATCAGGCAGCGAACCTTGTCGGCGCCGAAGGCATCGACGGCCATCGCCGCGACGACGGCCGAGTCGATACCGCCCGACAGACCGAGCACCACGCCAGGGAAGCGATTCTTCTCGACATAGTCGCGGAGGCCGGTGACACAGGCGAGCCAGTTGGCCGCTTGCACGTCCGGATAGGGCGCGACCTCCCCGGGTACGATCCGCCAGCCATCCGCCCCCTCGGCAAGGGTGACCAGCGCCGTCGTCTCGGAAAAGGCCGGCATGCGACAGGCCAGATCACGGTCCGGGTTGATCCCGAAGCTGGCGCCGTCGAACACCAGCTCGTCCTGGCCGCCGACCGTGTTGAGGTAGACCATGGGCAGGCCGCTTTCGACGACGCGCGCCGTGGCAACTTCGATGCGCTCGCTCATCACCGTCCAGCGATAGGGCGAACCGTTGATGACGATCAGCAGCTCGGCGCCGGTCTCCGAGAGATGCTCGACGACCTCTGGCTTCCAGATGTCCTCGCAGACCGGCAGGCCCAGCCTGACCCCGCGGAAGGTCACCGGCATGGGCAGCGGACCGGGCTGGAACACGCGCTTTTCGTCGAACACGGAGTAATTGGGCAGGTCGGCCTTGAAGCGCAGGGCGGCGATGGCACCGCCCTCGAGCAGGGCGGCCGCGTTGCGCAGCGCTCCATCGTCATCGAGCCACGGGGTACCGACCAGCACCGCCGGCCCACCGTCAGCCGTTTCGGCGGCCAGACGCTCGATAGCCCGCCGGCAATCGCGCTGGACAGCCGGCTTCAGCACCAAATCCTCCGGCGTGTAGCCGACGATGTAGAGCTCCGGCAGAATCAGGAGATCGGCGCCAAGTCGCGCCGCTTCGGCGCGAGCCTGTCGCGCCTTGTCGAGATTGCCGAAAATATCGCCCATCACTGGATTGGCCTGGGCGAGTGCGAGCTTCAGAGAGCGAAAGGAAGTTGTCATGGTGGCGGCGATTTAGCCAGAAAGCCCTCGCCACGGCAACGGAATCAATGGGTCGGCTTGCTCAGAAAATGTGAACGCACCCGAATGATTTCGCTTGGCCCATCATGAATGACCTTGGCCGGCGGCACGGCCGGTACCAGTCGGTTGCCGCGCCGCGCGTAAAGCTGCCGCACCGACGACAGTTCGGCGAGCCGTTCGTAGAGGCGCCGCGCCGACAGCGGCTTGACCAGAACGTCGTTGGCCCCCAGCTGCACCGCCGCCAGCATGCGGCGCTTGTCGGCATAGGCGGTGACCATGACCACGGCGAGCGTCGAGACCCGTTCGTCGGGATGGCGGCGCAGCAGATCGAGCAGCGCCACGCCATTACCGGCGGTTCCGAGATTCCAGTCGAGCAGGAGCACGTCCGGCGACTGCGACATGACCATGGTGAGGGCTTCCGCCTCGGTGGCGGCCTGCAGGATGACGCGTACGCCGAAAGCGCCCAGCATTGTTTCCGCAAGCTTGCGAAAATAGGCACTGTCATCGACAACTCCGACGCGCAAAGCGTCGAGACGCACATAGGTACCTTGATCCGCCGGATCGACCATGAAGCGAAAAACCCTACGACAACAACCTGCTAGAACGTAATAACTCCTCGTCCGGGCTTGAGGCTTGCCATGGAATGAAGAAAATTTGGTTTACGACCGAAACGTTTTCTAAATTATGACCCGACGCAAAAAGGGCGCCCTGTTCAGAGCGCCCTTTTGTTCTTCGCCTGGACTTATGGAAAGCGTCAGCCGACGATTTCGGTCTCGGAGAACCAGTAGGCGATCTCCTGAGCGGCCGTCTCCGGCGCGTCGGAGCCGTGCACCGAGTTCTCGCCCATCGACAGCGCGAACTCCTTGCGGATCGTGCCCTCGGCAGCCTTCTCGGGGTTGGTGGCGCCCATCACTTCGCGGTTCTTGGCGATGGCGTTCTCGCCCTCGAGCACCTGCACGATGGTCGGGGCCGACGACATGAAGTCGACGAGTTCGTCATAGAAGGGCTTGCCCTTGTGGACGGCGTAGAAGCCTTCGGCCTCTTTGCGGCTCATCCACACGCGCTTGGAAGCGACGACGCGCAGGCCGGCCGCCTCGAGCTTGGCGGTGATGGCGCCGGTAAGGTTACGACGGGTCGCGTCGGGCTTGATCATCGAGAAGGTACGTTCGATCGCCATGGAAGTCTGCCCCTCTGTGGTTGGCGGCAAGGCCGGGTCCGGCCGGTGCCGGATCTCTGGTCAGGCGGGCTTATAGCGGTGGGAGGGCATCGGAGCAAGCGCGGCAAGGGCCTTGAGGACAAGGGGTTCCTTGTTTGGCAAGCAAATCGAGGGGGCGTCGCGGCCCAGCCTCAACGTAGCGCTTCTCAAGCGGGCACTCGCTCGACCGCCGGCTTCATCTCGGCGATCAGGTCGGCGATCTGCTCGCAAAGCCCCGAAAGCGGACTGCTCTTGCGCCATGCGAGGCCGACGGTGCGGTGAGGTTCGGGGGCGTGGAAGCGCCGCAGACGAACGCGCCCGGCATCGAGCGGCGTCGCAGCGAGGAAGAGCTCGGGCAGTAGCGTTACCCCCTGCCCCGCCGCCACCAGTTGCAGGATGGTGGCAAGCGAGGTGACGCCCGCCCGCGTCAACCGCCGGGCGTCGAGGGCGCCGCAGGATGCGAGCGTCTGGTCGCGAAGGCAGTGGCCGTCCTCCAGCAGCAGGAGCGCCTCGGTCGGAATCTCGGCGGCGCTGTCGAAGACGCCGAGAGACAGTGGCCCTGCCGCCGGCATCGCCAGCAGGAAGGCATCCGTGAAAACCGACATTTCCCGAAAGGACGGATCGTCGAGCGGCAGGCTGGCAATGACCAGATCGAGACCACCGTCCTGCAACTCGCCCACCAGGGTGGCGGTTACCGTCTCACGCACACTGACCTTGAGAGCCGGAAAAACCTGATCAAGGGCCGGAAGAAGCTTCGGCAGCAGATAGGGGCCGATCGATGGGATGATCCCGAGGCGGAGCGAACCCTTCGTCGGATCGGCGGCGACACGCGCGTAAGCCTCGAGATCGGCAGCCTCGGCGAGAATACGCCGACCGCGCTCGACGACGGCGACGCCGGCCGGCGTCAAGCGAGCCCCGGATGAGACGCGTTCGACAAGTTGGCAGCCAAGCGCGTCTTCAAGCTCGCGGATCTGGGCCGAGAGGGCTGGTTGGCTGACCGACGCTCGATCCGCGGCCCGGCCGAAATGCCCCTCGGCGGCGAGGGCATCGAGATAGCGCAACTGACGCAGGGTGATCCTCATAGGAAAATCCTATCAGCCCGACCGGACAAAGCAATTGGAATGATTCCAGAAAATACCGTCATGTCGGTGGCACGAGACGCTTTTCCACCTCCGCAGGAAGACCCCCGCCATGACCGACAGACCGATCCAGACCACCACCGCAGGCGCGCCCGTCGCCGACAATCAGAATTCGCTCACCGCCGGATCGCGCGGCCCGGTGTTGATGCAGGACTGGCAACTGATCGAAAAGCTCGCCCATCAGAACCGCGAACGCATCCCCGAGCGCGTCGTCCACGCCAAGGGCTGGGGCGCCTTCGGCGAGCTGACGGTGACCCACGACATCACCCGCTACACCCGCGCCAAGCTGTTCTCCGAAGTCGGCAAGAAAACGCCGCTGCTGCTCCGCTTCTCCACGGTAGCCGGCGAACTCGGCGCCGCCGACGCCGAGCGCGACGTGCGCGGCTTTGCCCTGAAATTCTATACCGAAGAAGGCAACTGGGACATCGTCGGCAACAACACACCGGTGTTCTTCGTCCGCGACCCGCTGAAGTTCCCCGACTTCATCCACACCCAGAAGCGGCACCCGCGCACCAATCTTCGCTCCGCCACCGCCATGTGGGACTTCTGGTCGCTGTCGCCCGAGAGCCTGCATCAGGTCACCATCCTGTTCTCCGATCGCGGCTTGCCGACCGACGTGCGCCACATCAACGGTTACGGCTCCCACACCTACTCCTTCATCAACGAGGACGGCGAACGCTTCTGGGTGAAGTTCCATTTCAAGACCATGCAGGGCCACCGCCACTACACCAATGCCGAGGCGGCCGAGGTTGTCGGCCGCACCCGCGAGTCGACCCAGGAGGATCTGTTCGGCGCCATCGAGGCCGGCGACTATCCGCGCTGGCGGTTCTGCGTGCAGATCATGCCGGAACTCGACGCCGAGAAGACGCCCTACAATCCCTTCGACCTCACCAAGGTCTGGCCGCATGCCGACTATCCGCTGATCGAGGTCGGCACTTTCGAGCTCAACCGCAACGCCGACAACTACTTCGCCGAGATCGAGCAGGCCGCCTTCTCGCCGTCCAACATCGTGCCCGGCGTCGGCTTTTCGCCCGACAAAATGCTGCAAGCCCGCATCTTCTCCTATGCCGACGCCCACCGCTATCGGCTCGGCACTCACTATGAGGCGCTGCCGGTCAACGCCCCCAAATGCCCCGTCCACCACTACCACAAGGACGGCGCCATGAACTTCATGCCCAACAAGGCGAACCCGAACGCCTATTACGAGCCCAACAGCTTCGGCGGACCACGTGAGGCGCCGGAGTTCCGCGAGCCGCCGCTCCGCATTTCCGGCGATGCGGATCGCTACGACCACCGCCTCGGCAATGACGACTACTCGCAGGCCGGCGCCCTGTTCCGCCTGTTCGACGAGGGGCAGAGGCAGCGCCTGTTCCAGAACCTCGCCGCCGCCATGGCCGGCGTGCCGATGGAGATCGTCGAGCGCCAGCTTGGTCACTTCGAGAAGGCCGACCCGGCCTACGCCGCCGGTGTGCGGCAGGCCCTCGGCATCGCCTGAGCCTGAAGGCCGCAGAACAGAAAAAAGCCCGGCTGGGAGACCCGCCGGGCTTCTTGCATTTCAGTGAGGCCGTAATCAGGGCTTGGCAGCGGCGCCGGACGCGGCGTTCTGCGCGTCGAGCAGCTTCTGCTGGGCTTCCTTGGCCTTGCGCTGAACCTCGGAGGCGAGCTGCTCGCGCTGGCGCTGCAGCGCCGCCGTGTCGATCGCCGGCCCCTCGTAGGAGGCCGTGAAGCCCGTAAGCGAAATCGGGAAGTTCAGCGCCTTGGCCTGCTGATTCTGCGTGGTGATGATCAGGTCCTTGCCCTTCTTCATCGACGCCGTGAAGTCGTCGGTGATCGGGATCTCGGCGAAGCAGGCGTTGGGCATGCAGATGGTATACTTGCCGGGAACCTGGGTGTTCTGGTCGACCTGAACGCGAATGCCCGGCTGAAGCAGCATGCCAACCGGCGTCTGCACCAGGAGAATCTTGCGCGTCTCGCCGTCGACCTCGCGCACGCCAGCCGAGGCCAGGAACTGACCGCTGTCGGTGCGGAGCTCGCGGACCGTGAAGCAGACCTGCTTCTTGGTACGGGCATCCTGGCCACAGAGCTTGTTCCAGGGATTGTCGGCCGTCGCAGCGGGAGCTGCCGCATCGCTGGCAGCGGGGGCCTCGGCCGGAGCCGCCGGCTTGTCCTGAGCCAGAGCGGCCGTCGCCGACAAAAGCAGCGCCGCCACGCAGCCCAGAGTCCTGAAGGAGTTAACTGTTGCCATTCGCCCAATCCTTTGCATGCGTCGATCCGGAGGCACACATCTGTGGCGCTACCGATCGTCTGATTTCGATCGACTTGTCAACAGCGCTTCGCGCAATCTCAGCCCCAGGAAGCCTGCCGAAAGTGACTTTATCCCTCCCCTGCGGCACGAGGGGCGCACCTCGCACCTCGCCCGGAAGTCGCAGAACCCGATGACTTCAAAATTGGGCAACACGGTGACCCGGCGGTTTCAAAGGGAAAAAGTCATGCCCCGACACGCGGTTCGGCGGTGGACCGCGCCTCGCTCAAGCCAAAAATCATCGGTCCGAACAGGGCGAACGTGTTAACGTCTCTGAAAGATTCGCTTCCGAACGGAGCCCGGTTCATGTCTGGCGTCATTACTCGCCGCGTCTTCTGTCTTGGCACCGCCAGCACCGCCCTCCTTCTGTCGCTGCCGGCTCGCGCCGCGCCGGCCCACGGCATTGCCATGCATGGCGAGCCCGCTCTTCCCGCCAACTTCGACCATCTTCCCTACGCCGATCCCGCCGCCCCGAAGGGCGGTACTTTCGCCCTCGGCTTTCCTGGGTCGTTCGACAGCCTCAACCCATTCATCATCAAGGGCAACGCGCCGCGCGGTCTGTCGGACGCCCTTTACGGCAACAACGTCTGGGACACGCTGCTCCATCGATCAGCCGACGAAGCCTTCTCGCTCTATGGCCTTCTTGCCGAAAGCATCGAGATGCCGCCCGACCGCAGCTGGGTGGAGTTCACGCTCAACGCGGCCGCCACCTTCGCCGACGGGGAGCCGGTAACGGTCGACGACGTGCTGTTCACCGTCGACCTGCTGAAGACCAAGGGACGCCCCGTCTACAAGCGCCGCTTCGACAAGGTGGTCTCGGTCGACCGTGTTGGCGAGCGCACCCTGCGCTTCTCCTTCGCCGATGGCGCCGACCGCGAGCTGCCGCTGGTTATCGGCGGCTACACGCCGATCCTGCCGCGACATGCGGTCGATCCCGATACCTTCGATCAGTCGTCGATGAAGCCGATTATGGGCTCCGGCCCCTATCAGGTGGCGAGCGTCGACGAAGGCCGGCAGGTGGTGCTGAAGCGCAATCCGGACTATTGGGCGCGGGAGTTGCCCATCAAGCGTGGCCTCGACAACTTCGACGAGATCCGCATCGAGTATTTCAAGGACGGAACCTCCTACTTCGAGGCCTTCAAGTCCGGCGCTTTCGATCTCTACATCGACAGCGACCCCGGCCATTGGGCCAAGGCCTACGATTTCCCGGCGGCCAAGGATGGCCGTGTCGCCCTGGAGAAGATCGCGAACGGATCGCCAAAGGGCATGACCGGCTTCGTGTTCAACACCCGCCGCGAGATATTCAAGGACGTCCGCGTTCGCGAAGCGCTGACGCGGCTGTTCGACTTCGAAGCCGTCAACCGGACGCTCTATTATGGCGCCTACGCCAGAAGCGGCTCCTACTTCGAAGGGTCGAGCCTGTCGGCGCTCGGCGTCCCCGCCTCGAAGGCCGAGAAGGCGCTGCTCGCCCCCTTCGAGGATCAGGTCAGGCCCGACGTCATGGACGGCACCTATGCGCCGCCGGTCAGCGACGGCACCGGCCGTGACCGCAAGGCGCTGCGCGCCGCCCTCGATCTTCTCGGCGAAGCGGGCTGGAAGCTCGAGGGGAAGCGACTGGTGGATGCCGACGGCAAACCGTTCACCTTCGAGTTCATGGCCAAGGTGCCCGACGAAGAGCGGCTCGCCCTCAGCTACCAGGCAACACTCAAACTGGTCGGCATCGACATGTCGGTGCGGCTGGTCGACTCGACGCAGTATTACGATCGCCAGAAATCCTTCGACTTCGATATGCTCCAGATGCTCTGGACAGCATCGTTGTCGCCCGGCAACGAACAGATGAATCGCTGGTCGCAGAGGGCCGCCGTTACCGAAGGCACCTTCAATTACGCCGGCGCATCGAGCAAGGCCATCGACGCCATGATCGATGCCCTCCTGGCCGCCACTGGCCGCGACGAGTTCGAGGCGGCTGTGCGTGCCCTCGACCGCCTGCTGATCTCCGGCCTCTACTGCATACCGCTCTATCACCTGCCCGAGGATCTGGTCGCCCGCTGGACGCGTGTCCACCGCCCGGAGACGACGGCACTGACCGGCATCCAGCCGTCCGCCTGGTGGGCGGACGGAAAGTCCTGACGCCAAGTTCCGGAACCCGAGCGCAACAGGGAAAAGCGCGATGATCCTGACGTCCGAACAACGAGCCGAAACCTACGTCGCCTCCGGTGTCTGGAGCAACGTGACGCTGGTCGAGCTGCTGCGTCGCACGGCCGCCGCGGCGCCCGAGACGATCGCCTTCGAGGATGTCGGCGTGGGCGCGGTGCCCGGCCTTTCCGCCACCTACAGCTTCGCCGAGGCGGAAAAGCGCATCAACGGCCTCGCCGCCTTCTTCGCCGCCGTCGGTCTCCGGCCCGACATGGTGCTCGGCATCCATCTCCCCCCCTGTGCAGACGCGGCCATCATCATGTTCGCGGCGCTGAAGGCCGGGCTCGTGGTGGCGCCATTGCCGATCTACTGGACCAAGTCCGAGATCGAAGCGTCCATTGAGGCGGCGTCGATCAAGGCCATGGTCACCGGTTCGGAGATCGAGAGCGAGCCGTCGGGCGAGTTGGTCCGCGACGTCGCCGCCGATACCTTCGCCATCCGCTTCGTCTTCGCCGTTGGCGACGGCCAGCCGGACGGCCTGATCGATCTTTCCGAAGTTCTTGCCGATCTCGACGCGCTGGGCGAGCCGCCCGAGGTGGCGCGGCGTGGCGAGGCAGCCGACCACATCGCGCTGCTCTCCATGGCCCGCACGCCCGACGACGAGCTGCTGATCGTCCCCTACAGCCACAATCAACTGATGGCGATCGCCACCGGTCACCTCATCGAGGCCGGCATCGTGGCGCCGGAGACGGTGCTCTCCACCATGCACCCCGCCAGCCTGGCATCGGTGGCCGGCTCGATCGCCACGGCGCTGATGTCCGGCGGCCACGTCGCCTTCCACCACGGCACCTCGCTCGCCGGCCTCGCAGAAGCGGTGGAAAGCGTCAACGCCGACCGGATCGTGCTGCCGGAAGTGATAGTCGCGCCCCTCGCCGACTGTATCGACCGCTCCCTCGCCTTCTCGGCCGTCGGGGTCGGTCTCGGTCTTGCCCCGGCCCCGGCCGCCCGCACCGTCGATCTTCTGACGCTCGGCGGCCTCTGCCTCATTCCGCGCGCCCGCGATGCCGCCGGAGGCACCGTGGCACTGCCGGCTGGGGCGGCGCACCTGGGCGGCCTCAGCGCGGCGCCGATCCTGTTCGAAGCGAAAATCAAGTCGAAGGCGACGGCGCGCAGTCGCAAAGCGGACGGCGGCGAACTGTTGCTTGGCGGGGCCCTCATTCCCGACGCACCTTGGCCCGAACCGCAGTCCGGCCGGCGCAGCGCCCTGCTCGGCGTGACTTCCGACGGGTTCCTGCGCACAGGGCTCGCCACCGAAGAACATGACGGACACCTGATGATCACCGGGACGCTCGGCGAGACCATCGGTGTCGCCGGCATCACCATATCGCCGAAGCGGCTCGACGCCCTGTTCTCTCGCCACCCCAGCGTCGAGGACGCCGCCGTCTTCCCGATCGAGGCCGGTCCTGTGGGCCATCGCCTCGGCCTCGCCGTAGTGCCGAAGAGCGGCGAGCGGCCGTCTTTGACCGAGCTCTTGATCTGGCTCGAAGGCGAGGAGGCCGGCAAGCTCGACCGTCCGGCCGCGCTGGTGTCCGTCTCGGAGATCCCGCGCAATGCCGATGGCACCGTGCGTCGGGAGGCTCTGTTCCTTTCGGCGGTGGCCTGAGGTTCAGGCCGGGCTCGGTGAGTTCTCCAACCGCTCGGCCTCAAGTTTGCCAAGCAGCTGCGCGCGCGCTGGTGGCAGATCCAGCGCCCGAGGCCCTGCGACATGCCGGTCGAGGAAGAAGCCCGTGAGCTTCAGCGCAGCGACCACGTCGGCGGCATCCGGGCTATTTTCGGCGCCCGGCAGCATGAAGGCGGGCAGTTTCAGCAGACGCTCGGCATAGGGCGCGCCAGCTTCGCCCGAGACCGCGCGGGCCGACTTGGGGCTGACGAAGCAAAGGTTCTCGGTCCGGCCCGTCGCGGCGCAACAGGAAAGGTCGAGCCCGAAGCCCAGTTCGTCGAGCAGCATCAGCTCGAAGCGGGCGATCAGCGCCGCCGATTGCAGCAAACCGTCGAGATGATCGAGCAGCGAGATTGCCGCCCGATAGAGACCGGCATGCGCCTCTCGCTCGGCCAGGAGCCTGAGGTGGCCGGCAACGATCTGCACGCCGAACACGCCGGAGGCGCTCTCCATCAGTCGCGCCGCCCGCGCTTCGGAAAGCTCCACCGAAAACAGGCCGAGATGGGTCTCCAGGCGCGCCCGCCAGTTGACCAGCAGCGAGTTGCCCGTCTGCAGCACGGGCTGCAAGCGCCGCGAGCGAGCACCCTTGACGAGGCCGAGATGACGACCGTAATCGGGCGTCATCACCTCGATCACCGCGCTGGTTTCCCCATGCGGGCGAAGACCGATCAGCAGTGCTTCCGACACCCATTCCATCGACGACAGTCTCAAATCGCGCCGAGCTTTTCCTCGGCATCCTCAAGCGACAGTAGCACGACGGCGCGGCCGAGCTGAGTGGCAAAACCCTGGCGCGCCAGGATGGCGATCTCCCTGTTGAGACCGTCCCAATCCGGACGCTCGCCTCGCCGCCAGGGACCGATCCGTCGTCGCCGGCAGAAACGGAGCGCCGCCACAGTCTCGTCAGTGCCCTCGTCCTCGATGGCCGCCCGCGCCAGCTCGCCATCGACGCCCTTCGCCCGGAGACCCAGGGCGATCTTGAGGCGCGAGGCGCCCTTGCGGCGGGCCGAGGCGACGCGCGACGCGGCAAACCCCGCGTCGTCAAGAAGGCCGAGCTCGCGAAACTCCGACGTCAACTCCGCCACGAGGTCGGCAGCGCGGGCCTCGCCCAAAGCGACATAGCCCGCTGCCTCCCAGCGCCGGAGCTTCTGTTCCATCAAGCCCGAAAAATGCGCCTCCGAAGCGGAGTAGCGCTGAAGATAGGCAAAGCCGGAGCGACGCAGCTTTTCGCGCAGCTTTCTGGGGTCTGTCGGAGTCGTCCGGATGGGGCCATCCGGCTCGTCGGGGACGCGGTCCCAGCCATCATCGCCGGGCGGCGCGCCGCTCACGGCTGCGCGTCCTCGTCCGCCTCCGTCTTGGCGGAAGGCCGTCCCTTGAAGCCCTTGGCGACGACGTACATCTCCACGCTTTCCTGCCGCGAGGAAGGTGGCTTGAAGTGGAAGACCTGCGTGAAGTTCTGCTTCAGGGTCGCCAGAAGCTCGTTCTCGGTGCCGCCACGAAACACCTTGGCGACAAAGGCGCCGCCCGGCCGAAGCACGTCGACAGCAAAGGCGGCCGCCACCTCGCAAAGGTAGGTGGTGCGAAGATGGTCGGTCTTGTGATGACCGGTGGTCGGAGCCGCCATGTCGGAGAGCACCACGTCGGGTGTATGACCACCAAGGGCGGCCATCAGCGCGTCCGGCGCGTCCTCGTCGAGAAAGTCCTTCTGAAGCAGCGCCACGCCCGGCACACCGTCCATCTCAAGGTAGTCGATGCCGACCACCAGCGGATTGCCCGGCGTCGAGCCCGTCTTCTTGGCGGCGACCTGGCACCAGCCGCCCGGCGCAGCGCCGAGATCAACCACCCGATTGCCCGGCTTCAGGAGATGGTACTTCTCGTCGATCTCGATCAGCTTGAAGGCGGCGCGCGAGCGCCAGCCCTCCTTGCGCGCCTTGACCACATAGGGGTCGTTCAGCTGGCGCTGCAGCCAGCGCACCGACGAGGCCGTACGACCACGCGCTGTCTTCACCTTGACCTTGAGGCCCGTCTCGGCCCGCCCCTTGCCCTTGGACTTGTCCGGACCAGCCGGCTTGTCCCCACCGGATTTTCCCTTGTCAGACATGCGCTTCCGTCCTTGCGGGCTGAGGCCGGCGGCGCCAGACGCCGTCGCGGGCCATGAGTTCGACCAGGATGCCCTCGCGCAGACCGCGGTCGGCGACGCGCAACCGCTGGCAGGGCCACTTGCGGCGGATGGCTTCCAGAATGGCGCAGCCGGCCAGCACAAGATCGGCACGATCGGAGCCGATGCAGGGATTGGCGACGCGCTGATCATAGCCCATGTCGGTCAGGCGGCCGATCATCTCGTCCACCTCGCTGCCATCGAGCCATACGCCATCGACGCGGCGACGATCGTAACGCTTGAGACCGAGGTGAATGCCGGCCAACGTCGTCACGGTGCCGGACGTGCCCAGCATATGCGCGCCACCGGAGGCCACCAGTTCGGCGGCGCCATCCATGCCGTCGAAACCTTCGAGCAACCCCACCACCTCCTCGACCATGTCGTGGTAGACTTCGGGCGTGACCATGTGACCGCCATGCCGCTCGCTGAGCGTGACGACGCCAACCGGCAGCGACGTCCAGCTCTTGATGAAGCGAGTAAGCGCGAAGCCGCGCGCCTCGCCGCGCCGCCGGAGGTCGAGCCAAACCAGTTCCGACGAGCCACCGCCGATGTCGAACAGCAGCACGCCCTGCGAGCGTTGGTCGATCAGCGTGGCGCAGCCGGCGACGGCAAGCCGCGCCTCGGTTTCGCGGCTGACGATTTCCAGATTGAGCCCCGTCTCGCGGCGCACCCGCTCGAGAAACAGCGGACCGTTCTCAGCCAGCCGGCAGGCCTCGGTGGCGATCAACCGCATCCGGCGAACCTTGAGGTCGGCCAGCTTGGCCCGGCAGACGGCAAGCGCTTCGACGGCCCGATCCATCGCCGCATCGGAAAGGCGGCCGGTCCGGCCGATACCCTCTCCGAGCCTGACGATGCGCGAATAGGCATCGACGACACGAAAGCCCCGATCCTGCGGCTCGGCCACCAGCAGGCGACAGTTGTTGGTACCAAGATCGAGCGCCGCGTAGAGCGGTCCCGTCGCCGGCAGACCGCGACGGCCGTCCCGCCCATGCGAGCCATGCCCATGATGATGGTGGCCGCCTGGGCCGGCGGTCGGCCGCGCCTCGCCGCCATCGGCGTGTCGGTCGCCTCCCTTGCGCCGGTCACCCTCGCGAGAACGCCCTTCTTCCGGGCGACCATCCTCGCGGCCCGGTTTGCGCACACCGCGCAAGGCGCCCTTGGAGGGGCCGCGCCGACGGCGACGTCGAGCACCGTCCTCGCGGGAGCGGCCAGCCGGAGACTCCGATTTGTCCGAAGAGGAAACAGGAGGCGAATCATTACGCACCGGCTGGGCGGTCACCCGCTCCGGATGCTTGTCACCCGTTGTTGGCGCATGTCCCACAGCGACCCTGTCAGCGGCCGGACCCGAACCGGACCGGCGCTTGCGGCGACGTCGCGCCGCTCGCTTCGACAGGGTACCCGACGCTTCCTCCCCCGCGCTTTCGGCGGAGTCGGTACGTCCTCGTGTGGTGTCTGCGCGGTCGCTTTGATCGCCCGCGTCACCCACTGATAGTACTCCGGCGCGCCGCGATCCATGAGCCTAGACCCTTTATGGGAGTCCGGCTTAACATCCGCGCGTTCCCTCAAGGGGAGCGACACGGGGGCTCGAGCGGCACGCATGCTCGTTTGTCGTCGGATCGACAGTACCAGTTGCTGCCGGCAAACGCCAGTGAAAGCCACGCAAGGCGGCCCGTCGCCGGGAGGGCAGATGAAAAAGCCGGTCAGTCTCGCGGCAGAGGCACGAAGGCGTCACCCTGCCAGACATAGGGCTCAAATGCCGCGCCGCTCCAGTCGCCCTTGTCGTCGAAAGTGACGTGTCCGAGCACGGTGTCGACGCCATCCTTGCGCAGCACATTCGCTTGCGCGGAAAGATCGCCGCCGGCATTCAGCGCCGCGATCGCGGCTTCCGTGGCGGCATGGGCGGTGAAGACGGTGTCCGTCGGCATCAGCTGCCGATCCTCCAGCGACAAGAGGAGCCCCACTGCCTGCGGCAATGACTTGTCGACGAAAGGCAGGAAGAACACGGTGCCCTCGGCCGCGTCGCCCGCCAGGCCCTTGAACTCGGTCAGCGCCAACGACTCGTTGCCGATGAGAACCGCATCGAGACCACGCGCCCACATTTCGCCGGCGATCACCGCCGCGTCGGCCTGAAGAGCGCCCATCACCACCGCCGACACGGCGGCATCCTGGATCTTGCCGATCAGGTTGTTCTGACTTTTCTCGCCGGGCGTGAAGCGCTCGGTCATGGCGACGGCCCCACCGCCGTCGGCGAACAGCTTGGCTGCCTGGTCGACGAGCCCCTGCCCGTAGACACTGCCATCGTGGACGAAAGCGACCCGCTTTCCCTCGAACCGGGCCTCCAGATAATCGGCGATCGCCTTTCCCTCGAGATCCGAGCGTATCGACAGCCGAAACACACCGTCACCCACCTTCTCGTCGGTGAAGCGCGGGTTGGTGGCGGCCGGCGACAGGAACAGCACGCCTCCATCGTCATACACGCGGGCAGCGGGCAAAGCCGCCGCCGTGCAGGCATGGCCGATCACCGCTCGCACACTCTTGCCAATCAGCTGATTGGCGACCGCGGCGCCGGTTTCCGCCTCGCATTTGTCATCGACGACCACCGTTCGGATCTTCTCGCCGCCGATGCCCCCGCGAGCGTTGGCCGCCGCCACGGCGATCTCGACGCCAGCCTTGATGTCGCGCCCCACGTCGGCAAAGCTGCCGCCCATCGGGCCAGCGATGCCGAGCACCACGTCGGCCCGCGCCGGCACGAGGATGACGGCCAGGGCCGCGACCGAAAGACAAGCCCGACGAATACCGCCCCAGATGCCCATCATGACCAACCGACGCCCTTTGCCATCCACCCTGTCACAAGCAGCAATAGCAGCTTGGCCTTGAAAAATCACGAACCTCCGCCAGAGGCGGAGGTTTGGGACGCTGCGCTTGGGCCACTAGAAGTGGCTTTGTTACATCAGGGGATCAGCTTGAACAGAT
>NZ_JAMDLI010000021.1 GCF_023721815.1 Pleomorphomonas sp. JP5 | reverse complement strand
CCCGACCAACCCTCTCAGGTCAGTCACGTGCCGAATGCCCTAAGCGCCGGCCACGTTTCTCTTTCTTCCTATTCACTTGTCAAAGAACCGAAGGGTACCAGCCCTTCAAACCCGCCGCTCTAGACCGCCAGTTTAACACCAGCACCAGGCAACAGAAACTCGCCGGCACCACGTCGCCGCAGCGCCGCCGTCGATGAACGTGCTTATAGGGGGTCATTCTTGCCCTGTCAACACCGTCTTCACCGGCGGTGAAATTACATCCGATAAGCCATATAGTTATTTATTTTCAAATAATTAGCGATTTTCCAAACGGTCAAAAATCCGTCATGGGCGCGGTCGACGCCGAAAAAATTCCAGAAAATTTCTGCCGGGCTTCAAAAGGCTTGGCCAAGCCGTCTCAAACGCCGCCGTTGAACTTGTCCGGGCAGCCAGCGGCGATCCAGGCGGCCTCTCGGCGACGCAGTTCGGCTCCGAGTCCCGGTCCGGGCACGTAGCCTTCAGCCATCAAGCGGGCAGCTGTCACAGGCGATTCCGGAGGACGGAAATCGCGGGCGATCTGAACGAGATTCGCCTTGGGATCGCATCCCTGTTCGGCCGCCGCCAGAACCAATGCGGCGGACGCCACTTCGTTGCCGGCCCGAACGACGACGAGACGGACGGTCGCTTCATCCATTCTCGCGGCGAGCTCGCCCCCCCACTGAACGATCGTCTCGACCCGCTTGTCTTCCCGTCCCGACAGGCGCAACGCTCCGGCAAGGCCTTGCCGATCGACCGCCAGCGCGGCGAGCCTTGCTTCCAGTCCGAAAGGCAGATCGTGCCGGAGTGCCAGGTCGATTGTCGTCGAAAAACGAGCCAGGACGCCACCACCGGGCAGAATCTTGGCAAGAATACCCGTCCTGTCCATGACGGTGAGCGCCGGCTCGGCGCCGACAGCCGTCACCAACTTGCGCATCTCCGCGCCGATTCGCTCACGCGATAACTGGCCGATTCCCTCCTGCAGGCCGACGGCCGCTTCCAGCCCTCTTTTGTCGAGCTCGACACGTCCATAGCGGGCATGGAAACGAAAGAAGCGCAGGATGCGGAGGTAATCCTCCTCGATTCGCTCGACGGGGTCGCCAATGAAACGGACGCGGCCGGCAAGCGCGTCGGCGATGCCGCCGACCGGATCATGGAGACTGCCATCCGCATCGGCATAGATCGCATTCATCGTGAAATCGCGTCGTCCGGCGTCACCGGCCCAGTCACGTGTGAAGGCGACGACCGCATGCCGGCCATTTGTCTCGAGATCGGTCCGGAGCGTCGTCACCTCGAACGGTCGCCCTGAAGAGACGATCGTCACCGTGCCATGTGCGATCCCGGTCGGCACCGCCTTCAACCCGGCGGCCGTCGCCCGCGCGGCCACCACCTCCGGCCTTGCCGTCGTGGCAATGTCGACATCATCGACCGGCACCCCGATCAGAGTGTTGCGCACAGCACCACCAACCACGCGAGCCCTGTCACCATCCATCTCGATCGCAGCGATCACGCGCCGAAAAGCTGGGTCGCCAAGGAACGGCGCACCGACGATCGAGACGGGCAGGCTCATCGGAAAACTTCCTCATAGAAACGGCGCAGGATATTGCCGGTAACGCCCCAGATTCGATGTCTGCCATACTGCAGCGAGAAAAAATGCCGGCGTCCGCTTGCGTGATCGATGAACTCCTCGCGGTGGTTTCCGGGGTCGAGCACGAAATCGAGCGGCACCAAGAACACCTCCGCCACTTCCCCCGGATCGGGCACCAAAGCCGGCGCTCCGCCGACGAGCCCGATCACCGGAAAGACTCGGAAACCGGACGGCGTCGGATAGGGGGTGAGCAGGCCGACTGGCTTGACAACCGACGGATCGAGACCAACCTCTTCCTCGGCCTCGCGCAGCGCCGCGTCGACCAGCGAAGCGTCGTCCGGTTCGATCTTGCCGCCCGGCAGCGCGACTTCGCCGGAATGGACTCTCAGGCCTTCCGTGCGTCGGATCATGATGAGTTCAAGGCCGCGGGCACCCCGCCGCTCGACGAGACCGATGAGCACAGCAGCATCTCGCAACGGTTGGGTGGAAGCGGCGAGGCTGGCAGCCACGCGTCCCTCGCCCGACGCGCGCAACGCACCGGCGGTGGATAGCGGCCGCATCCGGGCCGCCCTGGCAAGTATTTCGGCGGGGCCGACTTCCTCCGCGATCACGCCCGCCTCCCGGAGGTCCGCGCCTGCCTTGATTTTGCTTGCCTCATAGGTTGAAACCAGATCCGGCACCATCGCCGAAAGGTGATGCGCCGCGCAGCGGGAGATGTCAAACTCGACCGTTGGGCGCAAACCGGTCAAAGATCGAAGCGGAAACGATAAGCCACGAGAGCGGGTTCCGGCGTCACGCGGCGCTGGCGAAGCGAAAGCCAAGGGCCGGAGGCCCGCCGGCGACTGAGGCAAAGAAGGAGCAACCTGCGATGAACGCAGAGATCAAGACGGCCACCGACGCCGTCGCCGAGGCGGATGTCGCCTTCGAGCGGCTTTCGGCGGTCCGCGCCGCCGTCGCCCGCGTCATCTTCGGGCAGGAGGCGGCCGTCGAGGCAGCGCTGGTGACCCTGCTCTCCGGCGGGCACGGCCTGATCGTCGGCGTACCGGGCCTCGCCAAGACCAAGCTGGTCGAGACGCTCGCGATCGTGCTCGGCCTCAGCGAACGGCGCATTCAGTTCACCCCCGACCTGATGCCTTCCGACATCCTGGGTTCGGAAGTCCTGGATCAGGCGACCGACGGCAGCCGTTCCTTCCGCTTCATCCGTGGGCCGGTGTTCGCCCAGCTCGTCATGGCCGACGAAATCAACCGCGCATCGCCGCGAACACAATCGGCGCTTTTGCAGGCCATGCAGGAACACCACGTCACCGTGGCGGGCGTCCGCCACGACCTTCCGGCTCCATTCCATGTCCTCGCGACGCAGAACCCTCTGGAACAGGAAGGCACCTACCCGCTGCCCGAAGCGCAGCTCGACCGCTTCCTTCTGGAAATCGACCTGGACTATCCCGACCGAGACACCGAACGCCGCATCCTCATCGAGACCACCGGTCGTGACGAAGCGACGGCAGAGCGACTGCTGGCCGATGGAGAACTACAGGCACTGCAGGCTCTGGTGCGGCGCATGCCGGTCGGCGATCGAATCGTCGAGGCGATTCTCGATCTGGTGCGTGGCGCCCGCCCGGGCGCCGACCTCGTGCCCGAGGCAGCCCGCGACATCGCCTGGGGCCCCGGTCCCCGCGCCGCGCAGTCGCTGATGCTGGCCGTTCGCGCTCGTGCGCTCCTGACCGGCCGCTATGCACCATCGCTCGACGATGTCGCAGCGCTCGCGGTGCCGGTGCTGAAGCATCGCATGGCGCTGACCTTCGAGGCTCGCGCCCGCCGCCGCGCCGTCGCGGAGGTGATCGGCCTCATCCTCGCAAAGGTGATCTGAGCATGACGGGGCACGATGCCCTGACGCCGAAAGGCGTCGCCTCGGCGCGCGGACTTGCCGCCGCCCTGCCCGACCTCCTCATCGAGGCACGGCGAGTGGCGGCCACGGTCGCCGCGGGCTGGCACGGCCGCCGCCGGGCCGGCCCCGGCGAGGACTTCTGGCAGTTCCGCCCCTTTCTCTCCGGAGAGCCCATGCGCGGCATCGACTGGCGACGGTCGGCCCGTGACGAGACGCTCTATGTGCGCGAGCGCGAGCACGAGAATGCTCACACCGTCTGGCTGTGGGTCGATCTCACACCATCGATGGACTTCCGTTCCGAGCTTGCAAACACCAGCAAGCGCAACCTTGCGCTCACCCTCGCGCTGGCGATCGCCGAACTGTTGGCGCGCGCCGGCGAACGCGTCGGCGTCGTCGGCGACGCCGAGCCGACCACCCGGCGCGACGGTGCCGAGGTAATTGCCATGAAGCTTGCCCGCCTCGACTCGGTCGCCCCGAATCAGGGGGTGGCAACGATGCGTCGCCGCGACGACGCGGTGCTCATCTCCGACTTTCTCGGATCGCGAGCGGAACGCGATTCGCTTTTCTCCGACCTTGCGGCGCTTGAAAGCCGTGTCCACCTGGTCGAGATCGCCGACCCGGTCGAGGAGACCTTTCCCTTTGCGGGGCGCGTCGATTTCGTCGACCCCGAGACCGGAAGCCACCTGACCGCAGGCCGGGCCGAGGCCTGGCGCGAGGCCTATCTCAACAGCCGCGCCGAGCATCGGGCGCGTCTCGTCGCCGCCTGTCGCCCCGGCTGGAGCCACAAGGTCGCGCGAACCGACCGCCCCGCCACGGAGACGCTGATCGCCCTCTGCGGCCAGCTTTCTGCGCCGGAAGGAGCCGGAGCATGAGCGGCCTTTCCTTCGCGGCGCCGCTGGCCCTCCTTGGTCTCCTGGCGCTACCCGCCATCTGGTGGCTCCTGAAGGCGACGCCACCCCGCCCCGTGACGCGCGTCTTCCCACCGCTCGCCCTCATCGCCCGTCCGAAGCGCGATGAGGAAACACCGATTCGTACGCCTTGGTGGCTGATCGCCTTGCGCCTGCTGATTGCCGGCCTGGTCGTACTGGCTGTCGCCGGCCCGGTGCTTCAGCCGGCCGAGCGCATCATTCGCGGACAAGGCCCGCTGTGGCTCCTCATCGACAACGGCGCCAGCGCCGCGCCCGACTGGCCGGAACGCCGCGCCACCGCAGCCACCATCCTGGGGGAAGCCGGCGACGCCGGACGGCCGGTATTGCTCGTCGCCACCGCCGATGGAGCCGCCGCTGTCGGAGCGCAAACCTCGGCGACCGAAGCGCTTCGGCGTGTCAACGCACTTGTTCCGCGCCCAATCCTGCCGGATCGCGCTCCCTTGTTGCCTGCTCTCACCCGCCTGGCTGCCGAAACGCCACCGGGAGAGGTCGTCGTCCTGCCGGAGCCGGGCGACAACGGCACGGCCCATGACTTCCTTGCCAATCTCGGACGCCTCTCGACCACAGCGCCGATGACGATCGCAACGTCCAGCCGGCCGGCGCCCGTCGCCATCGATAGCGTCGATCAGGACGGCGCAGCCGTCACCGTCCACCTTAGGCGGCCGAATGCCGGTCTATCGGACGAAGGCAAACTCCGACTGCTTGATCGAAAGGGCCGACTTCTCGACGAGCGCCCATTTGCAATTACGGGTGACGCGACCCGAGGCGACGCCCGCTTCGAACTGCCGCTGGAGATTCGAAACGACATCGCCCGTGCGGAAGTGGCGGGCGGCAACTCGGCGCTTGGCGTTCGGCTCCTCGACGATCGTTGGCGGAGACGGTCGGTCGCCATCGTCACCGCCACCGGCAGCGAAGCGGCGCGGCCATTGATCGCTCCCGAGTATTTCCTCGAGAGAGCACTTGCACCATTCGCCGAAGTGACCGTTCCCGCTCAGGGCGCCCTCGCCGACGCATTCAAGGCGGCGATCGCAACGCGGCCAAGCGCCATTCTGGTCGCCGACGTCGGTCGCTTGAGTGCGACCGAGGCGGAGCTCGCCCACGCCTTCATGGAGAAAGGCGGCGTGCTCGTTCGGTTTGCCGGTCCCCGGCTCGCTGCGTCCGACGAGACAGAGGTTCCAACCCCTCTTCGTCGGGGCGACCGCGCCCTCGGCGGCTCCCTGTCCTGGAGCCGGCCCCAATCGCTCGGCAGTTTTGCCGATGGCGGCCCCTATGCCGGCCTCGCGGTTCCCAACGACGTGACGGTGAACCGGCAGGTCCTGGCCGAACCCGGTATCGATCTCGCCGACCGGACGTGGGCCAGCCTGTCCGATGGCACGCCGCTGGTCACGGCCGCTCCCGTCGGCGACGGCTGGCTGGTTCTCTTCCACGTCACCGCCGACACGCGCTGGTCCAACCTGCCCATATCGGGCGTGTTCGTGGAGATGCTGCGTCGGACCGTAGCCCTTGGCGCGGCCGATGGCGGAGCGCGTGAGATCGGCGGCGCCACCATATTGCCACCGCTTTCCCTTCTCGATGGCTACGGTCGCGCTTCCGCGCCAACCACCGGCGTTACCGGCATCCGCGCAACGGACATCGCGACGCTCCGTCCTTCGCGCTCGACGCCGCCCGGGCTCTACGGCAGCGATGACGGTTTCCGCGCCCTCAATCCGATGAGACCGGACATGATCTACACCTCCCCTGGTCTTGGCGCCCTGGGAGATGGCGTGCGCCGGATCAGCCTCGTCGCCGAAACCGCGATCGACCTGTCCCCCTTCGGTTTCGCCCTCGCCTTTCTTCTCCTTCTCGTCGATGGGCTTGCCGTCACTGCCCTTGCCGGCGGGTTCCGGTGGCGTGGATCGGTGGCCGCCATCTTCCTGATCGGCATCACCCTCCTCGGCACCCCGCCTCAAGCCCATGCCGCCGACGACGCTCGGCTCCTCGAAGCTCTCTCCGCGACCCGGTTCGCCTATGTCGAGACCGGCATAGTCGACGTCGATGAGACCAGTCGAGCCGGGTTGTCGACGCTTTCCCGCTTCATTGCCTCGCATTCCTCGCTGGAGCCGGGCGAACCGATGGCGGCCGACCCGGAACACGACGAACTGTCGGTCTTTCCGCTGATCTACTGGCCTATCGACTCAGCGGCGGCGATGCCATCGGCCACCGCCATGACCCGCATAGAAGCCTTCATGAAGGACGGCGGTACCGTGTTGTTCGATAGCCGTGACGACGCCGAATTCTCGGCCGAGTCACCCAACACCGTGCGTCTGCGCGACATGTTGGCGATGATCGACGTGCCGCCTCTCGAACCGGTACCGTCAGACCATGTGCTTACCAAGTCCTTCTACCTGCTTGGTGCTTTCGTCGGCCGAACCGAAGGATCGCCGCTTTGGGTCGAGGCGCTCGACGACAGCGAGAACGAAGCTGACGACACGGAGCGGCCGGTACGGCCCGCCGACGGTGTGTCCCCGCTCTTGATCACAGGAAATGACCTGGCCGGCGCCTGGGCGGCGGACGAAGGCGGCGCCTTCCTGCATCCTCTGGTACCCGGTACCCCTCGCCAGCGGGAGTTCGCCTTCCGCGCCGGCGTCAATATCGTCATGTACGTCCTGACGGGCAACTATAAGGCGGACCAGGTGCACGTGCCGGCCCTCCTCGAACGGCTGGGGGAATAAGGCCGTCATGATCTGGTCGCTGTCCTTCACCCCCCTTCTACCTATCCCGGTTCTCGTCGTCGGCGGTGTCATGGCGCTCGCCGTTCTCGCCCTGATGGCTTTCCGCCGTCGACCCGGCATACTCCTCAGGACGCTTGCCCTCGCTCTCCTGCTGCTTGGCGCGGCGAAGCCCGAGCTCGTCGCCGAGGATCGCAAGGCTCTCCCCTCCGTGGTGGCCTTGGTTGCCGACCGCAGCGCCTCGCAGTCGCTGGCCGGCCGGCCAGCCGATACCGACGCCGCCTACGCGGCGCTCAAGCAGCGACTGTCCCACCTCCCGGACGTGGAGTTGCGCGAAGTGCCGGCGGCTGCCACCGACAACGCCGACGGGACGCGCCTTTTCGCCGATGTCGGCCGCGCGCTCTCCGACGTGCCGGCCGATCGGATCGGCGGCGTGGCCGTCGTCACCGACGGGCGGATCCACGACGTGCCGAAGGATGTCGCCGGACTCGGGTTCTCGGCTCCCGTTCATGTCCTCGTCACCGGAGATCCAGGCGAGTACGACCGTCGCATCGAGCTGACGTCCAGCCCCAAGTTTGCGCTTGTCCGTTCGACGCAGCGCCTCAGCTTTCGCCTCCTCGACGACGGCCGGTCGCCAGATGGCGCGGCGGTGCCTGTGATCGTGCGCCGCGACGGCGAGATCGTGGCCACGGTGACCATGGCGCCGGGCGAGGAGCGCACCGTCGACATCGGCATACCCCACGCGGGCGACAACATCATCGAAGTGGAAGCTCCGCCACTCCCTGGCGAGATATCGCCGCTCAACAACACCGAGGTCGCCGTCATCGACGGCGTACGTCAAGCGCTGCGCGTCCTTCTGGTGTCAGGCGAACCGCACGCGGGTGAGCGAACCTGGCGAAACCTTCTGAAGTCGGACGCGTCGGTCGATCTCGTTCACTTCACCATCCTTCGGCCTCCGGAGAAGCAGGACGGCACACCGATCGACGAGCTGTCGCTGATCGCCTTCCCCACCCGCGAACTGTTCGACGAGAAGATCGACGACTTCGATCTGATCATTTTCGACCGCTATGAGAAGCGCGGCGTGCTGCCGCTTCTCTACTTCGACAACATCGCCCGCTACGTCGCCGACGGCGGGGCCCTGCTGATGGCGGCCGGCCCGGATCCACTCAACGCCGACAGCGTCTACGACAGTCCCCTTGCGCCGCTTCTGCCGGCCATTCCCGACGGCAACGTGATCGAAACGCCGTTCCGCCCCGCCATCACCCCTCTTGGCGCACGCCATCCGGTGACGGCGAACCTGCCGGGTGGAGAGGTCGATCCGCCCCGCTGGTCGCGCTGGTTCCGTCTCGTCGAAACGCGCGAAAATCGGGGCGACGCGTTGATGTCGGGGCCGGACGGAAAGCCCCTGCTCGTGCTGTCCCGCGAGGGCAAGGGTCGCGTCGCCATGCTGCTCAGCGATGAGGTTTGGCTGTGGGCGCGCGGTTTCGAGGGCGGAGGCCCGCACGCCGAACTGTTGCGCAACGTTGCCCACTGGCTGATGGGCGAACCCGAGCTTGAGGAGGAGGCGCTTCGCCTGTCCGGCGAAGGTGGCAACCTCACCGTCGAACGGCGCACCTTGAAGGACAGCGCCGAACCGGTAACCGTGACTTTTCCGGACGGCTCGGAACGCCGGTTGTCCGACCTCTCCCCTCTCGGCCCCGGCCGCTTCGGGGCAACGATCGCCACACCGATGCCCGGTCTCTACAAGGCGACGGACGGCACACTCACGGCCCTCGCCCACGTCGGTCCCGCCAATCCGCGCGAGTTCCGAGCCCTCGTTTCAACAACGGAACCGGCACGGTCCATCGCCGAAGCAACCGGCGGCGCGTCGATCCGGCTCCGGGCAGAAGCCAACGGGCCATTGAACATTCCCACGGTCGCGCTCCGCCAACCAGCCGCGAGCACCTTTTCGGGAAGTGGCTGGATCGGCTTCAAGGCGTCGAAAGCCTACGAGGTCGCAGGCATCGAAACCGTGCCGGTCTATCTGGGATTGCTCGCCGGCGCCCTGCTGCTGTTGGCGCTCGGCGGCCTCTGGTGGCGCGAAAGCCGATAATCGGTCAGCCTCAGACAGCAGGACCGATTGCCCTGACCAACCCGGCAACCCCCTCCGAGGCGCCCGGCGTCAACTCGGCCCATAGCAAGCGAGCCGGATCGACCGGTCCCGGCAACTCCACCCGCCCTGCCGGCACGACGCGAAAGCCGAACGGCCAGTAGTAGGGAAAGTCGCCGACCAGGACGACCAGCCTATGGTGCCGCTGCCGTGCCGCCTCCATGGAAAGCCGCATCAGCGCCTTGCCGACGCCGAGGCTCTTGAGCGCCGGCAGTACGGCAAGCGGGCCAAGCAGCAGCGCCGGCGTTTCGCCCACCGCGATCGCGGTCAGTCGCACCGAACCGATAACGCTCCCCCTGTAAACGGCGACGAGGCTCGTCGGACCGTCGGGAGCGTGGCCCTCGCGCAGACGGAACGCCGTGCGGCTGTAGCGGCCGGGACCGAAAGTGACGTCGTGGATGGCGTCGATGGCGGCGGCGTCCTCGGCCACCTCGGGGCGAAAGGTCACATCCTCAAGCGCAAAGGCGTCGATAGAACGAGCAAGCGAGAGATCGATGGCGGTCATGTCGAACCGTGGGAAATCGGGGTGCGGCGCCATCGATCCGCAGTCCCCCATGGAGTTCGATCGATCAGGCGCAGGAAAACACGAAAGCACGCTCAAAAGCGCGTTCGTCGCGTCGTCGTCGCTGATCGTGGCCGAAGAGCATGCAACTCTCCCAAAGGGTTCGTCGCCCCATAGCATGACGGAGATGCGCGCACAAGCGCCAGATCCTCCGTCAGACGGTGACGGTCGTTCGATTCCCGACGATCCGGCCGCGGTCGAGCTCCACCACGCTGTCCATGCGGTGAAGCGCGGCGCGAGCATGGGTGATCAGGACTACCGTTCGGCCGACCATCCGGTCGAGCACACGATCGAGGACGGCGGCCTCCGTCTCCGGATCGAGCCCTTCGCCCGGCTCGTCGAGGACGAGAATGTCCGGCGCAAGCAACAGAACGCGGGCGATGGCGACGCGACGCGCCTCTCCTCCCGATAGCGTTGTTCCCGCGACCCCGATGGGCGTCGCAAGTCCCTGCGGCAACCGGGCGACGAAATCGGTCAGCCCGGCTGCCTCGAGAACGGCGGCGAGCTCCTCAGCTGTCGCCGAAGGACGGCCAAGGCGGAGATTGTCCTCGAGCGTCGCGGTGAAGAGGTGCGGTTTCTGGGCCACCACCCCGATCGTCCGGCGAACGTCGGCCAGTGTGAGTTCTTTGATCGCGACACCGCCCAGCAGGATCTCGCCGGCGTCGGGATCCCGCAACCGAGCGAGCAGGGCCGCCACTGAGGACTTACCGGCGCCACTTTCTCCGACAAGCGCCACGCGGCTGCCCTGGGGGATGTCGAGAGTGATGCGATCGAGCGCCGGTCGTGCGCTTCCGGGATAACGGAGCGTCAGGCCCTCAAGACGGAGATCACGCCGTTGGGGTAACTCCCGGGGAATGGCCTGCTCGATGACTGGCGGCTTGCGGTCGAGAATGGCGAAAAGCCGCCGCGCCGACGCCAGCGTCGACGCAACGCCGAGAAAAGCCGCCGGCAACCCCATGAAGGCCTCGGCCGCCGACAGGGACAACAGCGCGGCCATAGCCAGATTCGGCCCGTCCATCCGGCTTGCAGCCACAAGCGGCACGCTTATGACAAGCGCCACGATCAGCGCCAGATCCCCCGAGAGCCGGCCCAACGCCTGCCCGAAAGCCGCCCGACGGGCAAGGCGGCGTTCGACCTCGACCAGCGAAGCCATCGCCTCAACAAGTCGGTCGCGATGCTCGGCGAACGCGCCCACGATCATGAGGGGCATCAGGCCTGAAAGATCGTCGACGACCAGGCGACGAAGGTCGGCGGAGCGCGCTGTCAGTGCGCGTCCCGGACCGGCCGCCGCCACGGCGGCAAGCGCTGGCGCCAGAAGACCGCACACGGCGAGAACCGCAATGACGCCCACCGATAGTATCCCGTCGTGCAGGAAGAGCACCAGTCCAACAGCGGCAAGCGTCAGCACGGCGACCGCCAACGGCGACAGAAGCCGCAGGAACGTCAGCTCCAGCCGGTCGATGTCGGCCTTGAGCCGCGCAAGCAGGTCGCCCGACCGGAGGTCGTCGAGCGCTGCCGGGGCGAGCGGCACCATCTTGGCAAACAGATGGGTACGGGTGTCGGCGAGAAGGCGCAGCGTTGCTTCGTGTCCGATCACCCTGTCGATGTAGCGGCCGCCGGTGCGCAGGATGGCCAGCCCCCGGATGATCGCCGCCGGGGTGAAATAGTTCATCGTGACGCCGGCAAGGCCGGCAGCAGCCATGGCGGTGATGAACCAGCCGGATGCCGCCATCAGTCCGACGTTGGCGAGCGTCGCGATGAGCGATACCAGCATCGACAGCAAGATCCATCCGACATGTCGCCGATAGAGACCGAGGAGGCGGAACAGATCTCTCACGCCGAGCCTCCGCCATCCAGCGTTGCCAGCATGGTGGCGAATGCTCCGCCTCGCGCCCTTAGCTCGTCCGGTTTTCCTTCTTCGATAAGCCGCCCGGCGGAGAGCACCAACACCCGATCGGCGGCCTCCACGGTCTTGAGGCGATGAGCGATGGTAAGCCGCGTGCGGCCATCGGACAGTCTGGCGATCGCTTCACCCACCACCGCCTCGGTGGCGGCGTCGAGGTGAGCGGTCGGCTCATCCATCAAGACAAGCGGTGCCGGAGCAAAGAAGGCACGGGCCAGCATCAACCGCTGCATCTCCCCGCCCGACAGGCCGGCCCCGCCCTCACCCAGCCGGCTATCTGCGCCATTGGGAAGTCGGTCAACGAACTCGTCGGCACGGGCCGCCCGCAGCGCGGCCCCGACGTCGCCGGAGCGACCCATCGCGATGTTGTCGGCGACGGAAGCGTCGAACAGGAAGGCGCGCTGCGGCAGAAAGGCGATGCGACGCCGGACATCGTCGAGATCAAGGGATGCGAGCGGGCGACCGTCGATCAGGATCGTCCCCGACGTGGGCTCCAGGAATCCAGCGATCAACGACAGTATCGTCGACTTGCCGGCGCCACTCTCACCGACGAGCGCAACCTGTTCGCCCGCCCGAACCTCGAAGCTGATCCCATCAAGGGCAAGACGCCCATTTCCGTAGCCAGCCGAGACGTTTTCGAAGCGAACCGAAACCGCGGCGGCGGCGGCGAAAGGCTCGTTGCCGGATCGCCCAGACGCCGGACGCGCCAGAAAATCGGCAAGTCGCTCGGCGGCGGCCACCGCTTCCATCCGCGCATGCCGTTCGGTGCCCAGCGTCCTGAGTGGCGCATAGAACGCCGGAGCGAGCAAAAGCACGGTAAGGCCGTCCACAAAGGCGATCTCACCCCAGAGAAGCCGGAAGCCGATCAGCACCGCCGTCACAGCGATGGAAACGGTAGCGAAAAACTCAAGAACCAGCGCCGACAGAAAAGCGAGGCGCAGGACCTTCATGGTCTCGCGCCGGTAACCCTCGGCCGTTCGAGCGACTAGCGCCACCTCGCGCTTGGCAGCGCCGAGCAGCACAAGATCGGCAAGGCCGGCAACCGCGTCGAGAAGATGGCCGCCGAGCCGAGCCATCGAAGCCCACTGCCGCTGGTTGGCCCGTTCGGCCGAGCGCCCGGCCAGCACCATGAACAGGGGCAGCAACGGCAGGGTCACGGCAAAAACCACCGCCGATCTCCAGTCGACAGGCAGGACCACAAGAAGGATCGCGACCGGCAGCACCGCGACGGTCGCGGTCGCGGGCAACCACTGCCGCCAATAGGGCTCGATGCCGGAAACGGCATCCGTCAGCGTCGTCGCGACATCACCGGTGGCCGTGCCGGAGAGTCGCACCGGTCCCAGTGCCGCGACGTGATCGAGCAACCGGGCGAACAGGCTCTGCCTGGCCCTGGCCGAAACGGTGAAACCGATCTGCGCGCCGGCATAGCCCAGGAGCGCCTTAAGCAAGGCGATGGCGAGAAGCAGAGCCAAGGTGGGAAGGACGGCGGCAAGGTCGGCGCCGTGAAAGACCGCGGCATCGATGACACGGGCGGTAAGGAAAGCAGCGCCCACCCCCAACAGCCCTTCGAAAACGGCAGCGGCAAGAAGCAGCGCCGTCTCCTTTCGCACGCTGGCCGAAAGGTCTTCGAGAAGGGTCTCGGGTTTGCTCATGCGAAAAGGAATGGACCGGAGCTTGAAATGGGCCAAGCCGGATTGCCATGCGCCGACCGAAACCGCAAGGGTGGCTGCTTTCACATGGGCGCGACTGGAAAGGTGGCCGGCACGGGGGCGGGACAACCGCGCCGGCCCGGTGGCGCGGCGGGAGGGCCGCCGCGCCGGGCTGTGTCATTTGGACGCGTCGATGTCGAGACCGTCCTGGAATTCGAACCACATCACGTTGATCACGCCGATCGCAGCAGCAGCGGTGACACCGAGGATCCAGGCAAAATACCACATTGTCCGTTCTCCTATGTCAGTAGGCCGAGTGCGAGCGGGTGGAGATTTCCTCCGCCGTGACGCGTCCCCACATCCGCCAGTAGCACCAGACGGTATAGGCGAGCACGATCGGCAGGAAGATCACCACGGCCCAGAACATGACGTTGAGCGTCAGGTGGCTGGATGTGGCGTCCCACACGGTCAGGCTGGAGTTCGGGTCGAGGCTCGACGGCATCACGAAGGGGAACATCGAGAGGCCGGCAGTGCCGATGATGCCCGCCATGCCGAGCGCCGACGTGACGAAGGCAAAGCCAGAGCGGTCGGCTTTCGCCAGCAGGGCGGTCAGGAGCGGCCCGAGCAGACCGATGACCGGAGCCAGCATCGCGATGGGCATCGTCGTGTAGATGTCCAGCAAGGCGCCGGACGCCACCACGACCTGCTTGTTGAGCGGGTTGGGCATGGCGTCGAGCGGCGGTTGCGAGACGATGCGATAGCCGTCGATGCCGAGCCAGACCCAGACGCCAGCGACTGCAAACAACACCGCAACCACGGGCGACAGCCGAACCGCCAGAGCCCGCGACCGCGCAGCGACGTCTCCGGAAGCACGCAGCTGCAACCAGATGGCCCCGTGTACGACGAGCATGCCCAGCGAGATCAGGCCGGCCAAGAGCGCGAAGGGATTGAGCAGCGGCAGCAGGGCAAAGATGAACGAGCCCTGGTAATGAGCGCGCAGAAGTTCGTCCAGATGGAACGGCACGCCCTGCAGCAGGTTGCCAAAGGCGACGCCGAAGATCAGCGCCGGAATGGCGCCACCGGCGAACAGACCCCAATCCCAGGCGCTGCGCCACTTCGGATTGTCGAGCTTCGAGCGGTAGTCGAAGCCGACGGGCCGGAAGAACAGGGCGAACAGCACCAGGAGCATCGCCATGTAGAAGCCGGAAAAGGCGGCTGCGTAGACGGCGGGCCAGGCAGCGAAGATGGCACCGCCGGCGGTGATCAGCCACACCTGATTGCCGTCCCAGTGCGGGCCGACGGTGTTGATGGCGATTCGCCGCTCGGCGTCGGTCTTGGCGACGAAGGGCAGGAGCGAGCCCACGCCCATGTCCATGCCGTCGGTGATGGCAAATCCGATCAGCAGGGCGCCGACCAGAATCCACCAGATGAACTTCAGGATTTCATAATCGAACATGGTGGTTTCCTCATTCTGCCGGAGCGACGCGGATCGAGTCCGGCATCTGAGTTTCGAAGTGATAGCGGCCAGTGCCGAGCGAGCTCGGGCCGAGGCGGGCAAACTTGAACATCAGATAGACCTCGATCACCAGAAGGCCGGTGTAGAGCACCAGGAAGCCGGTCAACGAGAAGATCAGGTCGGTGGTGGTGAGGCTCGATGTCCCGAGGAAGGTCGGCAGCACTTCGCCGATTGCCCAGGGCTGGCGACCAAACTCGGCGACGAACCAGCCAAGTTCGCAGGAAAGCCAAGGCAATGGCAGGGCCCACAACGCGGTCTTGAGCAACCAGCGATTCTTCTCGTGGCTGCGCCGGGCGCTGACGTAGAAGGCCGAAGCGAAGATGATCAGCATGATGAAGCCGAAGCCAACCATGAAGCGGAAGGCCCAGAACAGCGGCCAGACCTTGGGAATGGTGCTGTCGGCGGCAGCCTGCATCTGCTCTTCGGTAGCGGTGGCCGGATCCTCGACGAACTGCTTCAGCAACAGTCCGAAGCCGATGTCCTTGGCATGAGCGTCGAACACGGCGCGCGTTTCCGGCGTCGTGTCGCCGCCACGGATCTTCATCATCGCCGCGTAGCCTTCCTGACCCGAACGGATTCGGGCGAGATGCTGCTCACGCAGATCGTTGAGGCCAAGCACCGGCTTGTCGAGTGACCGAGTGGCGATAAGGCCGAGGGCATACGGGATCTCGATCGCCCCGTTCGTGGTCTTCTCCTCCTGCGAGGGGAAGCCGATCAGGTTGAAGGCCGCCGGAGCCGGCTGCGTCTCCCACTCGCCTTCGATCGCGGCAAGCTTGACCTTCTGCACGTCGCCGAGTTCGTAGCCGCTTTCATCACCGAGCACGATGACCGAAAGGCAGGAAGCAAGGCCGAAGCCGGCAGCGACGGCGAACGAACGCTTGGCGAAGGCGACATCACGCCCCTTCAGGAGATACCAGGAGGAAATGGCAAGGACGAACATCGAAGCGGTGGTGTAACCGGCCGCGACAGTGTGGACGAACTTGACCTGAGCCACCGGATTGAACAGCACCTCGGCGAACGACTGCATCTCCATGCGCATCGTCTCGGGAGAGAAGATGGAACCCACCGGGTTCTGCATCCAGCCGTTGGCGACCAGAATCCAGAGAGCCGACAGGTTCGAGCCAATCGCGGTCAGGAACGTGACCCCGAGATGCTGCCGCTTGGTAAGCCTGTCCCATCCGAGGAAGAACAGGCCGATGAAGGTCGATTCGAGGAAGAAGGCCATCAAGCCTTCGATGGCCAGCGGCGCACCGAAGATATCGCCCACATAATGCGAATAGTAGGACCAGTTCGTACCGAACTGGAACTCCATGGTGAGGCCGGTCGTGACGCCGAGGGCGAAATTGATGCCGAACAGCTTGCCCCAGAACTTGGTCATGTCCCGGTAGATTTCCTTGCCGGTCATCACATAGACGGTTTCCATGATGACCAGCAGCCAGGTGAGCCCCAGCGTCAGCGGAACAAAGATGAAGTGGTACATTGCCGTGGCGGCGAACTGCCAGCGCGACAACTCCACGAATGTCTGATCGAACATGATGGTCGACATCCTCTCAGCGAAGGCAGTCCGCGAGCGCCTGCCGCGCTCGGACCGCCGTGTTCTTCCTCAAGGGCTCGCCGCGTCGCCGGCAGGCCGGCGGAGGGCAGAACTCATCGATCCGGAGGGCGAACAGGCAGCGTCGACCGCTCGCTTCCGGCAACAATCACCGACAGCGACGGCGTGAACGACCATCATCTTTGCGACCCCCGTGGCCGGTTGGTACCGGCGGACCGTCGGATTCCCCCTCCGACAATCGACATGGACAGAACTAGCGATATAAAGCTATACAGTCAATATACCTTTGGAGGAAGGTCGCCATGAAAATCAACGCCGTGACCCACGGCGCCCTTCGAATCCTGATGATCTGCGGTGACGGCGAGCCGGTGACGCTTCCGGAGATGGCCAACCGGCTCGGCATGCCGGAGGCGCGTGTCACCCGTTCCTGCAATGCGCTTGCCCGCGCGGGTCTTCTGGTCGGCCGTCGAGGGCGCGGCGGCGGCTATCGCCTCGGACGGCCGGCGGAGAAGATTTCAGTGCTATCGGTGATCGACCTGTTCGAACCGGAAGACGACATGCGCATCTGCGGACGAGTCGATGCAACCGCCTGCCGGAACTGTTCCTTCGCCGCCGCATGCACCGAAGCCTACCAGGCGATGAGGGACGAACTGGCGGCCATTTCCGTCGCGGACATCCTGATAGATCACACCCACCAGCATGCGCCGGAGATCGCGTAAGTCCGGGAAAGCCGCCCCATGGGCGAGCAAAACAGTCAGGCGCGAGCGACGAGCAGCTCGTCGCCACATGCGGCACCCCGAACCGGCTTCGCCGACGAAGCGCCATCGAGCAGAGCCCTGAACTCCGCCTCGTTGCCGGCGACGTCGGCGAGGGTCAACCGATCGAGCACATCGAGGAAAGCGTCGGTGGCCCGGCGGAGCACCTGGCTCATGCGACAGCGATCGGTCAGCGGGCAGGTGTTGGTCTCAGGGTCGAGACACTCCACCACCGAAAGGCCATCCTCGGTAAGGCGCACCACCTCGCCAATCACCACCGACTCGGCTGGCCGATTGAGGCGGAAGCCGCCTCGATTGCCCCGCACGGTCTCGAGATAACCCCAGGTCCCGAGCTGATGGACGCACTTGACGAGATGCGACTGCGGCAGATCGAAGGCCTCGGAGACTTCCCTGATCGTGGTCAGGCGTGGCGAACGAGCGGCGGCTGCCAGCAGCACCCGAAGCGAATAGTTGGAATAGCTAGTCAGTCGCATAACGCCCCCGGGCTTCCGCTTGCATCGGGATGTCCATGCAGGGAATCGCACGCTCCGGGCTGCTTTTCAAGACCGCGTCAGTCTTAGGCGACGATCACACGGCGATTCTGCCGCGAACCGCTTCCTCGTCCATGTTGTCGCGATTGCCGGACATCACGATTTCGCCGCGGTCCATGACCACGAAATCGTCGGCGAGATCCCTGGCGAAATCGAAATACTGCTCGACCAGCACGATCGCCATGTCACCCTGGCGGCGCAGGAAGGAAATGGCGTGGCCGATGTCCTTGATGATCGACGGCTGGATGCCCTCGGTCGGTTCGTCGAGCACGAGAAGACGCGGCCGCGTCACCAGCGCCCGGCCGATGGCGAGCTGCTGCTGCTGCCCGCCGGAAAGATCGCCGCCACGCCGACGCAGCATGTCCTTCAGGACCGGAAACAGGTCATAGATCATGTCGGGCACGTAGCGATCGGCCCGTTTCAGCATGGCGAACCCGGTCTGAAGATTTTCCTCCACGGTCAGGAGAGGGAAGATCTCGCGCCCCTGAGGAACGATCGCAACGCCGCGCCTCACCCTTTCGTAGGGCGACAGACCCGTCAGGTCACCGCCATCCAGGCGAATCGCACCGGCCGAGATCGCTTGCAGGCCGGCGATCGCTCGCATCAGGGAGGTCTTGCCGACGCCATTGCGGCCGAGCACGGCCGTGACGCGCCCCGCGGCGGCGGACAGCGACACCTTTCTGAGCGCCTGGGCGGCGCCATAATGGAGGTCGACGGTTTCGACGTTCAGCATTGTTTCCGGTCCTTCACCGCCCAAGGTAGACCTCGATCACCTTCGGATTGGCCGATACGGCATCGAGCGATCCCTCCGCCAACACCGAGCCCTCGTGTAGCACGGTCACCTTGACGCCAAGGGCGCGAACGAAGGTCATGTCGTGCTCGACCACCACCACCGACTGCGTCTTGGCGATCTCCTTGAGCAGGATCGCCGTTTCTGCCGTCTCGGCGTCGGTCATGCCGGCGGCCGGCTCGTCGACCAGGAGAAGGCGCGGTTCCTGGGCCAGCAGCATGCCGATTTCCAACCATTGCTTCTGGCCGTGCGACAGGCGAGCCGCCAGAAGATCGCGCTTGTCGGAAAGCCGGATGGTAGAGAGCAAAGCGTCGATGCGACCCTGCTCGGCAACCGAGCGGCGATGAAACAGCGAGGCGAAGGCACCACGCCGGCCCTTTAGCGCCAGCGCGATATTGTCCTCGACGGTGTGACTCTCGAAAACCGTGGGCTTCTGGAACTTGCGGCCAATGCCGAGGTTGGCGATGGTTGCCTCGTCGAGGCGAGTAAGGTCGACGGAACCGTCAAACAGCACGTCGCCGGTGTCGGGGCGCGTCTTGCCGGTGATGATATCCATCATCGTGGTCTTGCCGGCCCCGTTGGGTCCGATGATCGCCCGCATTTCGCCCGGCTCCAGGACCAGCGACAGCCGGTTGATCGCCCTGAAGCCGTCGAAGGATACCGAAACGTCATCGAGATAGAGAAGCGAACCTTCCGCCTTGCCGGTCATGCCGCCTCTCCCGCTTTCTCGCCCGCCTCATCGATTTCCTTTGCCGGTTTCGGTCGTCCGACCACCATCGTCTCCCACAGGCCGACGATGCCGCGCGGCAGGAACAACGTCACCACCACGAACAGCGCACCAAGCGCATAGAGCCAGACCTCGGGAAGAACGCCGGTAAACCAGGTCTTGCCGAAATTGACCGCCACGGCCCCGATCAGCGGGCCGACCAGCGTTCCCCGACCGCCAACCGCCACCCAAATCACCGCTTCGATCGAGGCCGCAGGATCGAACTCGGAAGGATTGATGATGCCGACCTGCGGCACGTAGAGCGCCCCGGCAACGCCGGCCATCACGGCGGAGAGCGTCCAGACGAACAGCTTGTAGCGCTCGACCCGATAGCCGATGAATCGCGTACGACTCTCGGCGTCGCGGATGGCAATCAAAACCTTGCCGAGCTTGGAACGGACGACGGCCGAGGCGATGACGAAGCCGAGCGCCAGCATCAGCGCCGACGCGGAAAACAACGCCGCCCGGGTCCCGGGCTCTTGGATCGGGAAGCCGAGGATATCCTTGAAGTCGGTCAGGCCGTTGTTGCCGCCGAACCCCATGTCATTGCGGAAAAAAGCAAGCAGCAGCGCATAGGTGAGCGCCTGGGTGATGATGGACAGATAGACGCCGGTGACACGGCTGCGAAATGACAGCCAGCCGAACAGAAAGGCAAGAACACCCGGTACCAGCGCCACCATCAGGAAAGCGTACCAGGCCATGTCGAAGCCCTGCCAGAACCAGGGCAGCTCCTTCCAGTTGAGAAAGACCATGAAATCGGGCAGCACCGGGTCGGCGTAGACGCCACGCGAGCCGATCTGCCGCATCAGATACATGCCCATGGCGTAGCCGCCGAGCGCGAAGAAAGCGCCGTGTCCGAGCGACAGGATGCCGCAATAGCCCCAGACGAGATCGACCGACAGCGCCAGGAGCGCATAGGTCAGGTACTTTCCGCAGAGCGTGAGCTGATAGGTGGAGACGTGAAAGGCACTCTCTTGCGGAACAAGGAGATTGCCTGCCGGAACCAGGAGGGCCAGCGCGACGAGCAGCGCCACGACAACGCGCCCTCGCCGATCCAGGCTGTCGATGAGAAAGGACGTGATCATGCTTCCACCGCCCTGCCCTTGAGGGCGAACAAACCGCGCGGCCGCTTCTGGATGAACAGGATGATCGCCAGCAGCAGGATGATCTTGCCGAGCACCGCGCCGGCATAGGGCTCCAGTACCTTGTTGGCGACACCGAGCGTCAGCGCCCCCACCAGGGTACCCCAGAGATTGCCGACGCCGCCGAACACCACGACCATGAAGCTGTCGATGATGTAGCCGCGCCCAAGGTTGGGCGACACGTTGTCGATCTGGCTGAGCGCCACGCCGGCGAGGCCGGCGATGCCCGAACCGAGACCGAAGGTCAGCGCATCGACCAGCGGGGTGCGGATGCCGACGGCAGCGGCCATTTGCCGGTTCTGCGTCACGGCCCGCATTTCGAGACCGAGCCGGGTACGCTTCAGCACGGCGAGCAGCGCCAGGAAAACGGCAAGCGCAAACAGGATGATCCAGAGCCTTGTCCAGGTGATCTGGATGTCGCCCAGAGCAAAGGAGCCGGACATCCAAGAGGGATTGCCGACCTCGCGATTGTTGGCGCCATAGATCGAGCGTACCGCCTGCTGCAGGATCAGCGACACGCCCCAGGTGGCGAGCAGCGTTTCGAGGGGGCGACCATAAAGCCAGCGGATGATTGACCGTTCGATCAGGATGCCGGCGAGCGCGGCGGTCAGGAAGGCGGCCGGCAGGGCGATCAATAGCGAGTAGTCGAAGAGACCCGGCCAGAAGGTGCGGATCGCCTCCTGCACCGTGAAGGTGGCATAGGCGCCGAGCATCACCATTTCGCCGTGCGCCATGTTGATGACGCCCATCACGCCGAAGGTGATGGCAAGTCCGATGGCGGCGAGCAGAAGCACCGAGCCGAGCGAAAGGCCGTACCAGAGATTCTGGCCGACATCCCACAACATGAGCCGACTTTCGATCGCCGCCGCGGCCTTGCGGGCAGCTTCGCCGACCGCCCCATCGGCGGACGTGTAGCCGGACAGGAAACCAAGGGCATCGCGGCCACCCAGATCGGCAATGGCGGCGATGGAGTCCAGCTTCTCGGCCTCCGAAGCATCGGAAGCAAGCAACGCCGTGGCCTTGGCCGCCAGCATCGTCGCACGGATGTCGGCCACCGTCTCCTCGGCGATCGCCCGATCAAGCGCCGGAATCGCCGCGACGTCAGCCGACTTCATCACCGCCTCGGCCGCTGCCCTTCGCACCGCCGAATCGGGGCTCATCAGCGTCAAGGCTCCCACCGCCGATGAAATGGCGCGCCGGAGCCGGTTGTTGACCCTTATCTTCTCGACGGTCGCCTTGGGCGTCAGCCCGGCGTCGGCGCCGGTCACCGGATCGGTGAGGCGATAGTCCTTTCCCGCCTTCTCGGCCAGGAACACCGCACCGTCGGCCTTGCGCGCCATCAACTCGCCTTCACCGAGGTGGTCGAGGATCGCAGGCACTCGGTCGTCACCGGTGGCAGCGAGGTCGGCAATGGCCTTTTCAACTTCATCGAACCCGCCGGAGCCAAGCGCGGTGACGCGCGACGACAGCTCGGCATCGTCGACACGACCGGCAAACGCTGGCTGAAGCCCGATAGCCAAGACCGAGAGAATGGCGAGGAGGCGCAGGAAACTCATGGCAAATCCGTTTCGGTCCGCTTGAGCGGCCGCCGTCGGTTGGATGAACGCAACCTGATCGTCGGACGCTCCCGTCGGCGAAGATCCGTCCGGGGCCAGGGGCAGCCCCGGACGGGAGGCGCAGAAGTCAGGAACTGCCGCCGCACTTGCCCGTGACAACGTTGAAGTTGCCGCAGGACAGAGGCTTGCGCCAATCGGAGATCAGATCCTTGGACCCTTCGAGGTAGTCCGACCATTCGTCGCCAACCACCGGCGCCGTTTCGGAGACGATTTCGAACTGGCCGTCATCCTGGATCTCACCGATCAACACCGGCTTGGTGATGTGGTGGTTCGGCATGATGGTGGCGTAGCCGCCGGAGAGGTTGGGCACGGTGGTGCCGACCAGCGTGTCGATCACCGGATCGACGTCGGTGGTGCCGGCCGCCTCGACCGCCTTCACCCAGGCGTTGAAGCCGATGTAGGTGGCTTCCATCGGATCATTGGTGGTGCGCTTGTCGTTCTTGATGAACTTGTGCCAGCCGTCGATGAAGGTGGCATTGGCTTCACTGTCGACCGACTGGAAATAGTTCCAGGCGGCGAGATGGCCGACCAAGGGCTTGGTGTCGATGCCGGCGAGCTCCTCTTCACCAACGGAGAAGGCGACGACCGGGATGTCCTCGGCCTTGATGCCCTGGTTGCCGAGCTCCTTGTAGAAGGGCACGTTGGCGTCGCCGTTGATGGTCGAGACGACGGCTGTCTTCTTGCCAGCCGATCCGAACTTCTTGATGTCGGCGACGATCGACTGCCAGTCGGAGTGACCGAACGGCGTGTAGTTGATCATGATGTCGTCGGCGGCAACACCCTTGGCCTTGAGATAGGCCTCGAGAATCTTGTTGGTGGTGCGCGGATAGACATAGTCGGTGCCGGCCAGCACCCAGCGCTCCACGCCCTCCTCGTTCATCAGGTAGTCGACGGCGGGAATGGCCTGCTGGTTGGGAGCTGCGCCCGTGTAGAAGACGTTGCGCTCCGATTCCTCGCCCTCGTACTGGACGGGATAGAACAGGATCGAATCGAGCTCCTTGAACACCGGCAGCACCGACTTGCGACTGACCGACGTCCAGCAACCGAACACCACCGAGACCTTGTCCTGCGAGATCAGTTCGCGCGCCTTTTCGGCGAACAGCGGCCAGTTGGACGCCGGATCGACAACCACCGCTTCAAGCTTCTTGCCGAGTACGCCACCCTTCTTGTTCTGCTCGTCGATGAGATAGAGGACGGTGTCCTTGAGGGTCGTTTCGGAAATGGCCATCGTGCCGGACAGCGAGTGCAGCACGCCGACCTTGATGGTGTCTTCGGCGGCGTAGCCGGACGCCGTGGAAGCGAGAAGAGCGCCGAGAACGGCAGCAAGCGTCATGCGACGCCGATCGAAGATCTGCGACATCTGTGGTTCCCCGTTTTTGTCTGTCGGCCGAGGCCCCTTGCCCCATCTGGCCTTCGCTTCGACTTTCGACCAAGCCGGCCGGACACCCTATACGTCGATTGACGTAAACCCGCCGCCGAACCGGCACGAACCCTGCACACCACTCGCAGGGAGGACCGCCCGCCGCCTCGAAGGCCGGCAGACGGGCGAAATGATCACGATCGCGCCGAACCATCTGCCGGAAAAGCGGGCAGTTTGCCGCATATGGTGGCGCAGAAGAGGGGAACGGAGCGCATGGCGGCGCGGCAGCGCATCATTCCGATCCGGCGCCAGTACAACCGTTGGGTCGCCGACGAAACGCTGGAAGACTATGCGCTCCGCTTTACGGCAAAGTCGGCCCGGCGCTGGTCGCAGGAGCGCGTCGCCCAGACGGCCATCGGCGCCATCTCCTTTCTGGCGCTGGAGGCAATCGGGGGGGCCATCACGCTATCCTACGGTACGGTGAACGCCGTCGCCGCCATCGTCGCAGCCAGCCTCGCCATGCTTGTCGTGGGATGGCCGATCGCCCGCACCGCCGCCCGCCACGGCGTCGACATCGATCTTCTGACCCGCGGCGCCGGCTTCGGCTACATCGGATCGACGATCACATCGCTGATCTACGCCAGCTTCACCTTCATCTTGTTCGCCATCGAGGCGTCGATCATGTCGACGGCGCTGGAACTGGCGCTCGGCTTGCCACTCTGGATCAGCTACATCGTCTCCACGCTTCTGGTGATTCCGCTGGTCACCCACGGCATTGCCTGGATCAGCCGCTTCCAGATCCTGACGCAACCGGTCTGGATCGTCCTCAACATCCTGCCCTTCGTCTTCATCGCCTTTTCCGACGGCGCCAGCTTCGCCGACTGGGCAACCTTTCCCGGTCGGGATGGAGAAGCCGCCGGTGGGTTCCATCTCGTCGCCTTTGGCGCAGCAAGCGCCGTAATACTGGCGCTGACGGCGCAGATCGGCGAACAGGTCGATTTTCTCCGCTTTCTGCCGGCGCGTTTGCCCGGATCCGGTCGGCGGCGTCTCGTGGCGGTGTTCCTTGCCGGCGCCGGCTGGGTGGTGCTTGGCGTTCCCAAGATGATCGCCGGCTCCTTCCTCGCGGTGCTGGCGCTGGAAAGCGGCGTGCCGGTCGAGCACGCGGCCGAGCCGGCGCGCATGTACGCCGTCGCCTTCGGCTACGTGCTACCGGAGGGAACCTGGCTCTATTTGCTGACCGCCGCCTTCGTGGTGGTGTCGCAGCTCAAGATCAATGTGATGAACGCCTACGCGGGATCGCTCGCCTGGTCGAACTTTTTCTCGCGCCTCACCCACAGCCACCCCGGTCGCGTGGTCTGGCTGGTGTTCAACGTCTCTATCGCCCTGCTGCTGATGGAAATCGGCATCTACCAGGCACTCGAGCAGACGCTAGCCGTGTTCGCGATCGTCGCCGTCGCCTGGCTATCGACCATTTCCGCCGACCTCCTCATCAACAAGCCGCTCGGTTTCAGCCCGCCCGGCGTCGAGTTCAAGCGGGCGCATCTCTGGGACGTCAATCCGGTCGGCGTCGGCGCCATGACGGTGGCGGCCCTTGCTGGGCTGCTCGCTCATGTCGGTCTCACCGGGCCAGTAGCGGAGGCCTTCGCTCCGTTCGTGGCACTCGGCGTCGCTTTCGTTGTCGCGCCGTTGATCGCCTGGTTGACCGGAGGACGTTTCTATCTCGCCCGCAAGCCTCGCCGGTCCTATGCGCTGGCGCCGACGCTGACCTGCTCGGTCTGCCAGCACGACTTCGAGGCGGAGGACATGTCCTACTGCCCGGCCTATCAGGCTCCGATCTGTTCGCTCTGCTGTTCGCTCGATGCCCGTTGCCACGACCGCTGCAAGCCAAAGGCGCGGCTCGGCGCACAGACCCGCGCCGTGCTGGAGCGTCTGCTGCCCCGGCCGCTCATCGCGGCCGCCAACACCCGCCTCGGCCGCTACCTGACCGAACTGTCGCTCTGGGCGGCATTGTCCGGTCTCATCATGTGGTTCGTCTACCATCAGGCGGCGATCGATCATCCCCAGGAGGCGGCTCTGATCGGCAGAACGCTCGCGGTGGTGTTCTTCGTCTTCTCGGTCGTCATCGGGATAGTCGTCTGGTTCTTCGTGCTGGCCCGCGATTCGCGCGCCGTCGCCGAGGAGGAAAGCGCCCGCCAGACCCAGGCCCTCTTTCAGGAAATCGCCGCGCACAGACGAACCGACGCCGAGCTTCAGAAAGCCAAGGAGAAGGCGGAAGCGGCCAGCGATGCCAAGAGCCGCTACGTCGTCGGTCTCAGTCACGAGTTGCGTACGCCGCTCAATGCCGTCCTCGGCTACGCCCAGATCCTCGAACGCGATCCCGCCATTGAAAGCGGGCGGCGCAACGCCGTGAGCGTGATCCGGCGTTCGGCCGAGCACCTGTCGGGCCTAATCGACGGCCTCCTGGACATCTCCCGCATTGAAGCTGGTCGCTTCCGCATCCGCCTGACCGACGTGCGCATCCACGATCTCCTCGACCAGATCGAAGGCATGTTCGCCCTACAGGCCGAAGCCAAGGGACTGGCCTTCCACGCCAGCCGCGCCGCCGACCTGCCAGCCGTGGTCCGTACCGACGAAAAGCGTCTGCGTCAGGTCCTGGTCAACCTCTTGTCCAACGCCATCAAGTTCACGCCGAGCGGCACGGTCACCCTCACGGTCGACTACCGAAATCAGGTGGCGCGGTTCACGGTGGCGGACTCCGGCATGGGAATTCCGGAAGACGATCAGCGGCGCGTGTTCGAGCCATTCGAGCGCGGCAGGCAGGCGGCTTCGACCAATGTGCCGGGTCTCGGGCTTGGCCTCACCATCACCCGCCTGCTCGTCGAGACCATGGGCGGCGACATCGCCTTCACTTCGACGCCCGGCACGGGCACCACATTTCGTGTTCGTCTGATGCTCGGCGCTGTGGTTGGAGCGGCGGCCGTCGACGGCGACCGCCCCGTGACCGGTTATGTCGGACCGCGTCGGACGATATTGGTGGTCGACGACAATGCCGATCATCGCGACATGATGGTGGAAATGCTCGCGCCGCTCGGCTTTGCCGTCCTGACGGTCGCCAGCGGCGAGGATTGCATCGCCTTCCTGGAAACGACTCGGCCGGACATCCTCTTCGTCGACATTCGCATGCCCGGCATGACGGGCTGGGAGCTCGTTGGCCGGCTCAGGGCCGAAGGCATCAGGACGCCGATCGTCATGCTATCGGCCAACATCGGCGATGGCGCGATGCCAGCCAGCGATCTCGGTCACGACGATCTCTTGGCCAAACCCTTCTCGCTCGCCGACCTTCTGGACCGGCTGAGCCGTCACCTGGACCTGACTTTCATCGAGGCGAACGACCTGGCCGAGGGCGCGTCCAGGGAGACGAGCACGAACAAAGTGACGTTCTCCGCCGCCGACCTCGCCGAGCTCAAATCGTTGGCCGAAATCGGCTACGTGCGCGGTCTGGAAAGCAAGCTTGCCGCGCTCGCCGAGACCGATGCCGACGCGGCGGCGATCGCGGCTCTCGGCGCCCATCTTGCCACCTTCGACCTTGCCAGCTTCTCCGCCACCCTTGAGAAAATGACCTCGTCATGACCCAAACCCGCGACACCGTGCTCGTCGTCGACGACAGCCCTGAGACGCTCGGCTTCCTGACAGAAGCCATGGAAGCCGAGGGCGTCATCGTGCTGGTTGCCACGTCCGGCCGTCAGGCACTGGCGATCGCCGGTCGGGTGACGCCCGACGTTGTCCTCATGGATGCAGTGATGCCGGAAATGGACGGTTTCGAAGCTTGCCGGTCGTTGAAGTCCATGCCCGCGCTCGCCCATGTGCCGGTGATCTTCATGACGGGATTGACCGAGACCGAACATATCGTCCGTGGCCTTGCCTCCGGCGGTGTCGACTATCTCACCAAGCCCATCGATCTCGACGAGCTCAAGGCACGCATCCGGGTCCATCTTGCCAACGCCCGCGCCAGTCTCTCCGCGCAATCGGCTCTCGACGCGGCAGGCCGTCACCTCGTGGCGCTAGGCATCGATGGCCGCGTTGTCTGGGCGACACCCCAGGCAAGCCGTCTCATCGACGATCTCGGAGTTGCCGATGCCATTGAAGCGGTCGCCGCCAACGGCGAAGGCCCTCTCGAGGTGGAAATACCGGGCGCTCCTCCCATTCTCCTGGCACCGGTGGGGTCCGCCGGGCCCGGCGAACGTCTCTACCGGCTCGCCCGCAGCGAAGCGGGCGAAGCCGATCTCCTGAAATCCAGCTTCGGCCTCACGGCGCGTGAGGCGGAGGTGCTTCTCTGGATCGGTCGCGGCAAGACCAACAAGGACATCGGCGAGATCCTCGGCCTGTCGCCTCGGACCGTCAACAAGCACCTCGAACAGATCTATGCGAAGCTCGGCGTCGAGAACCGATCTTCGGCGGCTTTGAAGGCGGCCGGGGCGCTCCGGGAGTCGTAGGGGTCAATGACCGGTATGGCCAAGAAAACAGAACCTCCGACCACACAAAGTATCGTCACGGCACGAACGTTTGCCGTCGAGAAGGCTGCAACTATCAAGATCGCTCCTCTAGCTCCCGATTGGCGAAATCGCTAGAGTGCCGCCGTCATTGAGGAGGATCGCCGAACTTGGCCAACCGTCAGCACAGGGTACACCGGAGCAGCATGTCCCGCCGATCGAAAGGCCACGACTATCTCGGATGGGCCTTGGTGGTAACGGCGCTGCTGGCCCCCATGCCCTGGGGCGGCATTCGCGCGTTCTTCTTCATGCTCTATGCGGTCGTCGTTGCCGTGTTGGGCCTTTCCTACGCCATCGGCCTCTATCGGGGTCACGTTCGGCCGCGTTTGCCACTGTCCGCCTTTGCGGTTCCGGTCATCCTGTTCAGTCTGGTCATCGTCTGGATGCTGGTAACACTGCTGCCGCTCGGGCTCGCTGCCGCGCCCGAATGGGCGGCGCTTTCACCCTTGGCCGATCTGACGGGGCGGATCAGCATCGGGCCAGGCGCCACCTTCGACATGCTGGTACGGTATCTGACCTACGGTCTGTTCTTCGTGCTGGCCTTGCAGGTCGCGGTGGAGAAGAAGCGGGCGAAGACCCTGTTTCGGGTGATCTATCTGGGCATTGCCGCCCATGCGCTCATCGCCTTGGCTTCGCTGAGCTTCTTTGGCGATGTTCTGCTGTTCCTACCCAAGGAAGCCTACATCGGCGATGCCACCGGCACCTTCGTCAATCGCAACAGCTTCGCCACCTTTGCCGCCTTCGGCGCCATCATGGGCGTAGCGCTGATCTTCGGAGTTGACGAGGACGACGTATCGCGCTCGCAGCTCAGCCGCATTCTGACGCAGCTCGGCTTCAACGTGGCGCCACTTGCCCTGATCGGCTTGGCGCTGGCCTTCTCGCACTCGCGCATGGGCATGTTCGTCGCCGCTCTGGGCGCCGGATTCGTCGCCCTGATCGCGGTCTTCAGGGCGACTGGCGCGCGGCGCATTCTCGCCGGCATGCTGATCGTCGCCGGTCTCGTCACAGGCGCCGTACTCGCCAACACGAGCGGTATCCTGTTCGAGCGCATGGCCTCGGTCGATCGCGATGCGGACGTCCGGTTGGCGGTCTACGAGCAGACGCTCGACCTGATCGCGGCACGACCGATGAGTGGCTATGGCGGCGGCACTTATGAGGACGCATTCCGTGCGGTCAAATCCGACCCCATCAGCCCGGACGTGACATTCGACGCCGCCCACAACCTCTATCTCGAACTTGCTGCGGAACTCGGCATCCCCGCCATGATCGCCGTGGTGCTGTCGGTTCTGCTTCTTGCAGGCACCACCGCGATCGCCGCCATGCGACGCGAGAACTGGACGATCCCGGCAGCGGCGGCAGCCGTCGTGCTCGCCGGAAGCGTTCACTCGCTGGTCGATTTCAGCCTGCAGATTCCGGCCATCGTCCTGATGATGCTGCTGATCCTTGCTCTCGGATTCGCGCAGAGCCGGCCAATCCAGCAGGTGGAATGAAACCAAAGGGTCGGATGGGCCTCACCCGCCCGACCCCGGAGTTTTCAACGGCCACCGACAAGCTTGCGATGGCGTTGGGCGACGCCTTGAACACCGTACGGATAATCGGGCGGCGTCGGCGCACTGATGGCGGTAAGGCGCTCCATTGCCTCATCGGCAAGACGAAGGTCCGCCGCGCGAAGATTGTCGGCGAGTTGCTCCGGCGTGCGAGCCCCTAGAATGACCGACGTGACCGCCGGACGAGCCGCGAGCCAGGCCAGCGCCACCTGTGACATCGAGACACCAAGGCTCTTGGCAATCTCTTCGACCGCCCCGATGATCGCCCATGTACGCTCTTCGGCATTGCGCGGACCATAGGCTTCCATGCCTCGGTTGGGATTCTCGCCGAGGCGCGTCGAGCCGGAAGGCAGTTGATCGCGCTTGTACTTGCCCGACAACCAGCCACCACCCAACGGCGACCAAGGCAGCATTCCCATGCCGGCATCGAGACAGGCATCGACGATCTCCAGCTCGATGTCGCGAACCAGCAGGCTGTACTGCGGTTGCAGCGTCACCGGCCGACTGTATCCCTTTGCCTTGGCGATCTCGGACGCCTTGGCGATATGCCAGCCGACATAGTTGGAGAAACCATAGTAGGCGATCTTTCCGGCGCTGACTGCGTCGTCAAGAAAGCGCAGCGTCTCCTCGATCGGGGTCAGTGCGTCCCAGGCGTGCATCTGGTAGAGGTCGACATGCTCGACGCCGAGCCTGCGCAGTGAGGCATCGAGAGCGTCACCAAGATGGCGGCGCGACAGGCCTACGTCGTTGGGGCCCGCTCCCATCGGAAAGCGCCCCTTGGTTGCAATGACCGCCTGCCGGGCCTCGGTCGGCCGGGCCTTGAGCCAGCGTCCGACGATCTCTTCCGAAACGCCGGCCGAATACACGTCCGCCGTATCGATGAAGTTGCCTCCAGCGGAGAAGAAATCATCGACCAGGCGGAACGACGTCGCCTCGTCGGATTCGGCGCCAAACGTCATGGTGCCTAGGCAATGGACCGACACGACGGTGCCGCTTGGACCGAGTTTGCGATATTCCATGGAGCTCCTCCGGCTTCTTTCCCAGAAATCGAACCCGACATGCTCCCCAAGCAATCCGGGCTTCGGTTATTTATCACACAAATTCCCCGGTACGCAGCATACCCATTTTCGAGCGACATACATCGATTTTGGAGGAGTCCGACTCCCTCTTCGGAGACCAACCATGCTGACTCAAAAGAAAACCCCGGACACTGCCGGGGTTTTCTGTTCATCGCTCTCTTTGACCTCAGATCTCGGCCGCCGCCTCGTCTTCCGGAGGTCGGTTGTTCCAGCCAAGACGCTCGCTCGTTCGCATGACGATATAGAACAGCAGCGGCACGAAGAACAATCCGACCGTGACGGAGGCGATCATGCCGCCCATCACGCCGATGCCGATGGCGTTCTGCGCAGCTGAGCCCGCGCCAGTAGCAATGGCCAGAGGCGTCACGCCCAGAATGAAGGCTAGCGACGTCATGATGATCGGACGGAGACGGATCCGCGCGGCGTGCAGTGCCGCCTCGATCAGCCCCTCGCCCTGGCGCTGAAGATCGCGGGCAAACTCGACGATCAGAATGGCGTTTTTCGCCGCAAGACCGATCGTCGTCAGCAGGCCGACCTTGAGATAGACGTCGTTGGACTGATCGAAAAGGTACCCGGCGAGCAGGGTGCCGAGAACAGAGATCGGCACCGACAGCATGACCGCGAACGGGATCGTCCAGCTCTCGTAGAGAGCCGCGAGGCAGAGGAACACCACCAGGAAGGACACCGCGTAAAGCATGTTCGCCTGGGCGCCGGAAAGCCGCTCCTGATAGGAAAGCCCGATCCAGCCCGTAGTGTACCCTCCCCCTTGTTCGGCCACGAGGGTCTCCATCTGGTTCATGGCCTCGCCCGAGGAGGTGCCGAAGCCGGCAGAGCCCTGAATGTTGATGGCCGAGACACCGTTGAAGCGCGACAGCTTCGGCGGCCCATAGGACCAGTTCGTATCGACGAAGGACGAGAACGGCACCATTTCACCGGACGCATTGCGAGCGTACCAGCGATTGAAGTCGTTGGGCGTCATGCGGAAGGGAGCGTCACCCTGAAGGTAGACCGGCTTGATCTCGCCGCGGTCGATGAAGTCGTTGACGTAGGAACCGGCCCAGGCGGTGGTGATGATCGAGTTGATATCCGCCAGACTGATGCCGAGCGCCGTTGCCTTTTCCTGATTGATGTTGACGTGCAGCTGCATCTGATTGGCCTGGGAGTTCTCGCGAACGGCCATCAGCTTGGGACTCTGATTCGCCTGCATCAGGATTTGGTCACGAGCCGCCTCAAGGGCGGCGCGGCCGTTGCCCGCGTTGTCCTGCAGGTACATGTCGAAGCCGCCGGAGATACCGAGGCCCGGCATGGCCGGCGGCAGCAACGTGAAGATCATGGCGTCCTTGATCTGCGACAGCGCACCCATGGCTCGGCCGACGACCGCTTGGGCCGACAGTCGCGGATCGGTGCGCTTCTCGAAATCCTTCAGACGAATGAAGGCGAGACCTGCGTTCTGCCCCGAACCGGCGAAGGAGAAACCGGTGATCCCCATGACGCTTTCAACTGCGTCCGGCTCGTTCTTCAGGAAGTAGTCGGTCATCTGGTCAGTCACCTGCTTGGTGCGCTCCATGGTGGCACCGGTGGGCAACTGGATCATGGCGAGCAGAACACCCTGATCTTCTTGTGGAATGAACGAACTCGGCAGCTTGTCGAACATGAACGCGGCGCCGCCGACCAACGCCAGGAAAACCACGATCATACGAATCGGACGGCCGATGATGCCCCGAACCGTTCGCTGGAAAAGCGAGGAGGAGTCGTCAAAACGACGATTGAACCAGCCGAAGAACCCACGGTGGACGCCATGTGTCGGCTTCAGCATCGTGGCGCAAAGAGCCGGCGTCAAAACCAGGGCGACAATGACCGACAAAAGCATGGCCGACACGATGGTGACCGAGAACTGGCGGTAGATGATGCCGGTCGATCCACCCATGAAGGCCATCGGGACGAACACGGCCGACAGCACCAGTGCGATACCGACCAGCGCGCTGGTGATCTCGCGCATCGATTTCTGCGTCGCAGCCTTCGGATGCAGCTTTTCCTCGGTCATGATGCGTTCGACGTTTTCGACCACGACAATGGCGTCGTCGACCAACAGACCAATGGCCAGAACCATGGCGAACATCGTCAGTGTGTTGATGGAGTAGCCCATCACCGCCAGAACGCCGAAGGTACCGAGCAGCACAACCGGAACCGCGATGACCGGGATCAGCGTTGCCCTGAGGTTCTGCAGGAAGAGATACATCACAAGGAAGACCAGCACGACCGCCTCGATCAGCGTCTCGACCACCTTGTCGATCGACAGCTGCACGAAGGGGGTGGTGTCGTATGCGTAGACGTAATCGACATTCTGCGGCAGTGACGGCTTCAGCCGCTCGAGGGTGGTACGCACGTTCTCCGCGGTACGCAGCGCGTTGGCGCCGCTTTGCAGGTTGACGCCAAAGCCGGCCGCCGGCTTGCCGTTATAAAAGGCATCGGCCGCATAACTCGACGAGCCGATCTCCACGCGGGCGACATCCCCCAGGCGGACGATCGAACCATCGCTCTGCGTCTTCAGAATGATGTTGCGGAACTGCTCGGGCGTCTGCAGCTGGCTCTGGGCAGTGATGGTCGCGCTGAGCTGCACCCCTGGCGCAGCAGGCCGGCCACCAAGCTGTCCGGCCGAAACCTGCGTGTTTTGAGCGCGAACGGCGGCGCTCACATCACTCGGCGTCAACGTGAACTTGTTGAGCTTGTCCGGATCGAGCCAGAGGCGCATGGCGTAGCCACCGCCGAAGGTCATCAGGTCACCGACACCTTCAACGCGGCGCAACTGATCCTCGAGGCGTGTGGAAACGACGTCGGAAAGATCAGTGCCGGTGAGCTTGCCGTCGGTGGAAACCAGGCCCACCGCCATAAGGAAGGAACTGGTCGACTTGGTGACTCTGAGCCCCTGATCGATCACCGCATCGGGTAACTGTGACTCGACGAGTTGCAGCTTGTTCTGCACCTGCATCTGCGCGATGTCGCCGTCGGCATTATTGGAGAACGTCAGGGTGATCGAAGCCGAGCCGTCGGATGTCGACGACGATTCCATGTAGGTGAGATTGTCGAGACCGTTCATGTTCTGCTCGATGACCTTGGTCACGGCATTCTCGACGGTCTCGGCGCTGGCACCGGGATAGGTGGCGGATATGCGCACCGTTGGTGGTGCGATTTCCGGATATTGCGAGATCGACAGCGTCGATATGGCAAGAAGGCCCGCCAGCATGATGGTGATGGCGATCACCCAGGCGAAGACGGGACGATTGATGAAAAACTGGGCCATGTCTTGCCTCGACGAGGTCGGTCCGCCGCATCAGGGCGAATCCGGAAGCGAAATCGATGAGCGCATCGCGAGCGCTGCGGGTCGGATCGGCGGCGACCTAGGCCGCCAACCGACCCGAATGGATAAATCAGGGAGCCTTGGCCGGTGCCGCCTCGGGAGCTTTCGGCTTCACGAGGCCGTCGGCGCCAAGTTCCACCTCGGCAACTTTGACCTCCATGCCAGGGCGAATCTTCTGCACACCTTCGATGATCAGCCGATCACCGTCCGACACGTCCTCGTCCACCACCCAGTTGAATCCGATAGCCCGGTCGGCCTTCAGGGTTCGGGCCTCAACCTTGTTGTCGGGCGTCAGGAAATAGGCCGTAGCCTGTCCCGTCACGCTACGGCTCACAGCCCGTTGTGGCAGCAGATAGACGTTGTTCTCGGTGCCGATCTCGACGGCGGCTCGCACATACATGCCCGGCAGAAGCAAGAGCTTGGGATTGGCGAAACTCGACCGAACAGTCACGGTGTCAGTGGTCTCGTCGACGTTGGCGTCCGTCGAGATGATCCGACCAACCTTTTCGTAGATCGAGTTGTCGTCGAGCTTGAGGGTAACCTTGGGCCCCTCCTTGCCCGCCGACACACCATCGCGTTCGATTACCTGCCGCATGTGACTCATGCTGGTGCTTGAAGCGCTGAGGTCGACGTAGATTGGGTCGATCTGGCGGATGGTGGCAAGCGCGGTGGCCTGCCCCGCCGTGACGAGGGCGCCCTCGGTCACCGAAGAGCGGCCGATCAATCCGGAGATAGGTGCCTTTACCTCGGTATAACCGAGATTGATCTCCGCCGTGCGGACAGCCGAAGCTGCGGCGGCCGCCGCAGCCTTGGCCTGCAAAAGCGCCGAACGGGCTTCGTCGATGTCCTGCTTGGACACGCCGTTGACGTTGGCGAGCTCCTGGTAGCGATCGAACTTGGCCTGAGCGCTCGGCACACTGGCCTCCGCCCGTTCGAGCTCTGCCTTGGCGGCATCAAGGGTCGCCTGATACGATCGGGCGTCGATCCGATAGAGCACGTCTCCCGCTTTTACGCGTGAGCCCTCTTCGAAAACCCGCTTTTCGATGATGCCACCGACCTGCGGGCGGATCTCCGCCACAGCGGATGCCGTGGTGCGACCGGCCACTTCCTCGACGATCGGCGCCGAGGTGGGATGAACGACGATGAAACCGACCTGCGGAGTCGGCATCTGCATTCCGGGCGGCATTCCGCCGCCGGGTGCGCCGGCGGGCGCGCCACCGCTCTTGGCACCCAGCATGTCGCCGGCCTTGTGCAGAACGGCGCCTACCTGTTCGCAGCCGGAGACCAGCGGCAACGCGAGGCCAAGCAGCAACACGCCGCCAGCCAGCTTCTTGAGGTTCGTCACTTCTTCTCTCCGGATACGGAAGGCATCGTTTTCTGAGGATCGGTATTGGCCAGCGAGGCGAGGTTGTCCGGCCTGTTCCACCAGCCACCGCCGAGAGCCTCGAACAGCGCCACCGCATCGAGGTAGCGTGACGCCTCGGCCGAAGCACGGGCAAGCCGCGCGGACTGGTAGGTCGTCTGCGCCGTCAGAACATCGGTGTAGGAAGCGGTCCCCGCCTTGAACAAGGTCTGCGAAAGGTCGAGACTATCCTTGGCTGCTTTTTCGGCCGCGAAGTACCCGGCCAGGGCCTGCCGATCATGCTGCAAGGCACGGAGGGCGTTGGCCACGTCCCTGAAGGCGGCGAGCACCGAAGAGCGATAATTAGCAAGGGCAGCTTCATAGGCCGCTTCGGACGCCCGCTTGTTGTGAACAAGCGTACCCCCCCGGAAGATCGGCTGTGCGAGACCGGCGGCGATGCTCCAGCCAGTCGTGCTGGACGCAAACAAATCGCCAATCTCCGCGGCCGACGATGGAAGCGAGGCAGAGAGCGTAAGCTGCGGCAACATGGCGGCGGTTGCAACGCCGATCTCGGCCGACGCGCGATGCAACTGCGCCTCCGCCGCCCTTATGTCCGGCCTCTGCTCGACAAGGGCCGACGGCACGCTGAGCGGCAGCGCATGCGGCATCCGGAGACCCGAGATGCGGAACTTGCGGGACGCATATTGATTCGGGAAATCGCCGACCAGCGTTGCGATGGTGTTCTGCTGTAGCGCCAAGGCCTTTTGAAGAGCCGGCAAGGAAGCCTGGGCCTGCGCCAGCGCCGCCTGTTGCTGCAGGACGTTCGCCCGCGCGGCCGTACCGACGTTGACCTGATTGTTGAGAACGTCGAGCAGCTCCCTGTAGGAAGCAATCACCTCCTGCGAGGCGGCGATCTGTTCGCGATACGAAGCTTCCTGAATGACCGCTTTCGCCAGACTGGAAGTCACCGTCAGGTAGGTTGCTTCGGCGGTGAAGCCTTGCGCCTCGGCTGCCGCCTGCGCCGCTTCCACGGATCGGCGAGTCCCGCCGAAGATATCGAGGGGATAGGACAGGGACGGCGCGACGCTATAGAGCGTGTAGATGCCGACGTTCGTGGAACCGGTGGAGTCGGCGCGCGTTGCACTACCGGATAGCGAGAGACTGGGGAACAGGCTGCCGCCTGCTGCGAGTGCCGTCTCGTTGGCTTGCTTGAGAGTCGCCCTTGCCGCGTCCAGATCGGGATTTCTCTCGATCGCCTGCTTCATGAGGGCGTCGAGATCCTTGTTGCGGAAGAGCTCCCACCAGCGGCCCGGCACTTCTGCGGCGTAAGCGATGTTTGTACCGGTCGCACGACCGGCCGTGGCATCACCCGATCCCAGATAACCAGCGCCCGGATCAAGCGCGGGGCGCTCGAAATCCGGACCAACCGCGCAGCCGGCGAGCATCGTCACCGACAGAAAAAGAGAAACAAGCCGAGCCGGTCTCATCAACGCCCCCACCCCACAAGACGAAACATCCGACGGGATATGCGCCCCGAACGGTCATAACACAACCAAGAGACGACCACACGATCGACCGCTCGTATGATAGGGCCAGAAAACTCCGACCAGCCGGCGATAGCGACCAAAAGTCGTGATTGCATACGGAATCGGAGAAGACGTTCGCCAGACCCCAAAGTCAATCCGCGAGCAAAGCCAGAACGACAATGTGAACAATCCAAGGAGCCCGACCTCGCCCGCCGACTGTAGCGAACCGGCAAAAAGTACCATATTCGGCGGATTATCACTTTTCAAGCGCGATGGGCGAGCCCTCGGATCACGAAATCGATCAGGTGATCACACTTTCTCGTCATCTCCTCCACCGTGAAAATGCTCCGCCCGCGCAACACGGCGGCCGGGTCGAGAATGGTGATCAGACAATCACATACGGCGGCTGCGGTTACGGGGCCATCGCAGGGCGCGAACTCGCCGGCGGAAACGCCTTCCTCGATCAACCTCTCCAGCCGTTGCAGCAAACGATGAAAGAAAGCGAGCGCACTTGGCGGCGGAGTGGAACCGAAACCGATCATGATGGCGAGACGCGCCGGCGTATCGCCCCGATCGAGATGCGTCTTGAGAATAAGGTGCGCCATCGCCCGAAGCCTCTTCGACGCCGATGGTATATGGGCCGTGGTCTCGATGGCCGCGTCCATTTCCATTACCCAGCGAAGCGCGACCGCGTCGATCAGTCCGGACTTGTTGCCAAAGTTCTTGAAGACATTGGCCGGCGACATGCCAAGCGCCTTGGCGATCGATCCGATGGTCATGGCGGCATAGCCGACCGCCTGCAGTTGGCGCTCTGCCTCGTCGAGTATTTCGGTGCGCGTATCGGCGCTTTTGTGCCAGGACCGTCTTGCCATAAACGTTCTCTACCGTTTTCGGCTCGCATCGACCATCAGCGTTTGGTCAAGCTACACAACGGCAGAGCGACATTGCCCAAAGCCACTCGACAATGACGGTCCGCCGTGAAATGACGGCCCCGAAGTAGAGCAATAGACACCGAGCCACTTCGGCGCCGAACTGAAGGCCAGACGACGCGCCGTTTCAGGAGAGCTTGCCGTGAAGATCGTGATGATTGGTTCTGGCTACGTCGGCCTTGTATCGGGGACGTGCTTCGCCGATTTCGGCCATGACGTGGTGTGCATGGACAAGGCTGCGGAAAAGATCGACGCGCTGGAGCGTGGCGAGATCCCCATCTATGAGCCCGGTCTCGATGCTTTGGTCGCCGCCAACGTCAAGGCGGGTCGGTTGACCTTCACGACCGACCTTGCCGGTCCGGTAGCCGAGGCCGACGTGGTGTTCATTGCCGTCGGCACGCCGTCGCGGCGCGGTGATGGCCATGCCGATCTGTCCTACGTCTACGCCGCCGCTCGCGAGATCGCCGCTGCCGTGAAGGGCTTCACCGTGGTGGTCACCAAGTCGACCGTGCCGGTCGGCACCGGTGACGAGGTCGAGCGCATCATTCGCGAGACCAACCCGGATGCCGACGTCGCCGTCGTCTCCAACCCCGAGTTCCTGCGCGAAGGCGCGGCCATCGACGACTTCAAGCGGCCCGACCGCATCGTCATCGGCTACGAGGACGAGCGGGCGCGCGAGGTGATGACCGAGGTCTACCGGCCGCTCTATCTCAACCAGGCGCCGCTTCTGTTCACCAAGCGCCGCACCTCCGAGCTGATCAAGTATGCCGGCAACGCCTTCCTGGCCATGAAGATCACCTTCATCAACGAGATCGCCGATCTCTGCGAGAAGGTGGGCGCCGACGTGCAGCAGGTGGCGCGCGGCATCGGCCTCGACGGCCGCATCGGCGGCAAGTTCCTGCACGCCGGCCCCGGCTACGGTGGCTCCTGCTTTCCGAAAGATACGCTGGCCCTCGTCAAGACCGCCCAGGATTACGACAGCCCGATCCGTCTCATCGAAACCACCGTTGCCGTCAACGACACGCGCAAGCGGGCGATGGCGCGCAAGGTGGTTCAAGCGGTGGGCGGTGACGTGCGCGGCAAGACGGTGGCCGTGCTCGGCCTGACCTTCAAGCCGATGACCGACGACATGCGTGACAGCCCGGCCATCTCCATCATCCAGGCCTTGCAGGACGCCGGCGCCAAGGTGCGCGGCTTCGACCCCGAGGGCATGGACAACGCCAGGAAGCTGATCGACGGCATCGCCTATGTCGGCAGCGCCTATGAAGCCGCCGAGGGGGCGGATGCGCTCTGCATCGTCACCGAGTGGAACGAGTTCCGGGCGCTTGATTTTCCCCGCCTCAAGGCCGTGATGAAGGCGCCGGTGCTGGTCGACCTCCGCAACATCTACCGTGCCGACGAGGTCGAAAAGCACGGCTTCAGCTACACCAGCGTCGGTCGCGGAACCACGCATGCCGACACCGCAGGCAAGGCGGCCGAGTGATGCGCTTCCTGATCACTGGGACCGCCGGCTTCATCGGCTTCCACCTTGCCAAGCGTCTGCTCGATGCCGGTCACTTCGTCACCGGCTTCGACGGCATGACCCAGTATTACGACGTCCGCCTCAAGGAAGCGCGTCACGCCCTCCTCGAGCGCTCGAACGGCTTCCGGGCGGTGATCGGTCAGCTTGAGGATGCGGCGGCGCTGCAGCAGGCTGCCGAGCTTGCCGAGCCCGAGGTGATCATCCACCTCGCCGCCCAGGCCGGCGTCCGCTACAGCCTTGAGAACCCCAAGGCTTATGTCGATGCCAACCTCGTTGGCAGTTGGAACGTGCTGGAGCTCGCCAAGCAATGCGAGGTCAAGCATCTGATGCTCGCCTCGACCTCGTCGGTCTATGGCGCCAACGACAAGGTTCCCTTCGCAGAAAGCGACAAGACCGACGAGCCGCTGACCCTTTACGCCGCCACCAAGAAAGCGATGGAGGCGATGGCGCACTCCTACGCCCATCTCTGGAAGATCCCGACCACCGCCTTCCGCTTCTTCACGGTCTACGGTCCCTGGGGCCGACCGGACATGGCGCTGTTCAAGTTCGTCGATGCCATCGAGAAGGGTGAGGCGATCGACGTCTACGGCGAAGGCAACATGCGGCGCGACTTCACCTACGTCGAGGACCTTGTCGAGGCGATCATCCGCCTGGTGCCAGTTGCTCCGAGCGAGGACAATCGCGTCACGGCCGAAGGCATCACCGACACGCTGTCGAAGCAGGCGCCGTTCCGCATCGTCAACATCGGCGGCGGCCAGCCGGTCGGCCTTCTCGATTTCATCGCGGCGATCGAACAGGCGCTCAGCAAGCCGGCCGTTCGCAACCTCCTGCCCATGCAGAAGGGCGACGTCCCCCAGACCTACGCGGCACCCGATCTCCTCAAGGCCCTGACCGGATACGTGCCGCAAACCGACGTGCCGACAGGCGTCAAAAACTTCGTCGAGTGGTACCGGGCCTGGAAAGGCTGAAAAGACAACGGGCAAGCGACCCAAAACGTGTCGCTTGCCCGTGATCTGAAACACACCTGATCGCCAATCGGCTTTTTCAGTCTCTTCGATAGATGTCCTCAAGGCGCTCGATATCGTCCTCACCGAGATAGGCGCCGGACTGCACTTCGATCAGCTCCAGCGGGATCTTGCCCCGGTTGGAGAGGCGGTGCTTGGCACCGAGCGGCACGTAGGCCGACTGGTTGATGGTGAGAAGGCGGGGCTCTTCGCCTTCGATCTCGATGGTCGCCGTGCCGTTGACCACCACCCAATGCTCGGCCCGGTGCTGATGCCGCTGCAACGACAACACGCCACCTGGATCGACCACAATGTGCTTCACCGCAAAACGCGCGCCCCCAACCAGCGCTTCGATATAGCCCCAGGGACGATAGTCGCGACGATGCAGCGTCGCCTCGTTGCGACCGCCGTCCTTCAGCGCGTCGACCAGTCCCTTGACCGCCTGCGCCTGCTCGCGCGGCGCCACCATCACCGCGTCGGGCGTTGCCACAACGAGAAGCCCTTCCGCACCCACGACCGTCGTCAGGATGCCTTGGCTGTGAACCAGGCAATCACGCGAGGCGAGGATCACGCCGTCCCCATGGATGGCGTTACCCTCCCCGTCGTGTTCGCTCACCTGCCAGATGGCGTCCCAGGCACCAACATCCGACCAGCGGAAGCGGCCCTTGACCACGGCGATCTCGGTCGTCTTCTCGATCACCGCGTAGTCGATCGACGTCTTGCGCGCCGCCGAGAAGGCCTCGGGATCAAGGCGCACGAAGCCGATATCCTCCGAAGCCTTGTCGACGGCTTCAGAAGCGACGGCACCGATGTCCGGCGCATACTTGGCGAACTCGGCCAGCATCTTGCTCGCCTTGAACAGGAAGTTGCCGGAGTTCCAGAGGTAGCCCTGTCGGAGATAATCGAGCGCCGTCTCGGCATTCGGCTTTTCGACGAAAGCATCGACGAGACAAAGGTCGTCGTTGTCATCCAGCGCCGCGCCGGGGCGGATGTAGCCATAGGCGGTCTTCGGTTCGGTCGGAACGAGGCCGAACACCACGATCTTGCCGGCCTCCGCCGCCGTAAGGCCAAGCCGCACGGCATCGCGAAACACATCGTCGTCGAGCACCACATGATCGGCGGCGAGCGCCAGCACCGCACTGCCCGGGCGCGTCTTCTCGACGTAGGCGGCAGCCGCTGCGACGGCGGCCGCACTGTCGCGGCGGGCCGGCTCCAACACCACCGTTGCTTTGATTCCGACGTCGGCGGCCTGTCGACGGGCAAAGAAACGGAAGGCGTCCGAGGTGATCACGACGGGATCATCGAACAGCTCAGGGGCGGCAACACGCCTCAGCGTTTCCTGATAGGTCGAGAGGTCGCCGGTCAGGGGCTGGAACTGCTTCGGGAAAGCATCGCGCGATGCCGGCCACAAGCGGGTACCGGAACCACCAGCCAGAATGACGGGAACGATCTTCGGGGATCCTTGCGACATCATGGCCTCTCAGGCTGCGAAATGGCGGTTGAGGGCGGCCAGCATGTCGCCAAGCAGGGCATCCGTCGCTTCGGCGCCGTCAGTCTCGACATAGCAGCGAAGCTCCGGCGCATTTCCGGACTGCCGGAAATGGACGATATCCCCGTTCTGAAGGACAAAGCGGAGACCATCGGTGTGGTCCACCGCCACCGGCGCCGCGAGACGCGGATCAAGCGCAACACGCGCCTCACGCGAGGCGTCGAGGGCGGAAATAAGCTTCGCCCCTTCGGCCGGTGCGATCTTCTTGAGTCGGTCGGCTTTCATGACGCGCGGCGGCAAGTCGGCCACCAGTGCTGACAAGGGCCTCTTCGCGTCGGCAGCGGCGACAAGCGCGGCGACCATCGGCAGAATGGCATCGCGTGTCGGCAGCCGCGAAAGCGAACAGCCGGACAACGCAATATCGCTTTCCGTCAGGAAACCGCCATTGGCTTCGAAGCCGACCACCGGAGCGGCCGTCGCCGCGGCCATGCCGGCCACCACATAGGGCGAGCCGATGCGGGTGCGAACCACCGCCTCGAACCAGCCGGTCATCTCGATGGCCGATGTCGAGGAAATCGGCGTCACCACCGTCTTCGCACCGAGCCGACGGGCGGTGAGGATACCGAGTACGTCGCCATTCACCTGCCTCCCGGCCTCGTCGATGACGAGCGGCCGGTCGCCGTCGCCATCGGTGGACACAACCGCATCGAGCCGATGGGTGGAGATCTGATCCTTGGCTCGGGTCAGATCTGCCGGATCCAATGCTTCGGTATCGACGGCGATGAAGCGGTCGGAACGACGATAGGAGAAGACCTCGGCGCCGAGGCCCTCGATGATACGGGCCGTCAGATCGCGACCGACCGCGGAATGGAGATCGAGCCCGATGCGCAGCCCCTTCAGCGGCCGGCCGGCGAAGGCGTCGGTGTACCGGGCGACATAGGCCTCTGCGATAGCCGGATCGACCGGCGGCAGAGCGCCCGCATCCTCGGAAAGTCCGTCGCCAAGAAGAACTTCCGCCCGGTTGCGCACCGGTGCCTCGTCCTCTTTCAGGAACTCACCATCAGGGCGATAGAACTTGATGCCGTTATAGTCTTCGGGAATGTGGCTGCCGGTGACCATCACCGCCGGCGCCTGGCGAGCAAGCGCGTAAGCGGCCAATGCCGGCGTCGGTACGTTGCCTGCATAGACCGGGGTCCAGCCGGCGGCGGAAATGGCTGCTGCGGCAAAGGTGGCGATCTCCGGGCTCGAGGCCCTGAGATCGGCGCCGAGATAAACCGTCCGCGATGATACGCCCGAACAAATGACTTCCAAAAAGGCGCGAACATAAGCGGCGGTCGTGGAACCGGTGAAATCAATAGCGGGGCCACGGAGGCCCGACGTTCCAAAACTGACGGACATGGCTTCTCACAATCTGGAGGACGACAATCGAAGGAAGTTGTTGGAATCTATCGAAAGAACAAGAAAACCTCGCACAACAACTATGTAGTCTAGCGGATCGCTGGAGGCAATGCTCGCTCGTTGCCTGTCACTCCGCCCTGTTGGAGGAGGAACGCCCCAGGAGATAGGCCGGTTCCCTCGCATCGACCCCAACGATGACGAGGCCGGCAGAGAAGGCCGCCTCGATCTCGTGCCGCACCCGAAGGCGTTCGGCACTGGCCGCGCCGGAATCAGCCTTGAGCAAGCTGCCAAAATCCGCAGGCAAAGCGATCCGATGAGCGGCGGCGGCCTCGGCAGCGGTCAGCATGGCCGTTCCGGCCCGGCAACGCGCGTAACGCTCGCCATCGAGACGCCAGTCGGCAAGGAGGCGGTCGGAGGCTGTCCCGGCGTTAATCCCCCCCATCTCGCCATAGTAGTCGCGGTGGTAAGTAGCTGCCGTAGCACCCAGACGAGCAATGTTGAGGGCGGCATTTGGAAGCCTGAGCGGATCGTAGGTCCAGCGCACAAGCCGAATGTCACGCTCCAGGCACCATTCGGCTTGGTAGAGCTTCAGTTTCAAGCCAAGCCCCAGACCGCGCGCTTCGGCGCGCACGGCAAGACGATGCGAGTGTTGCACGCCGGGCGTCACCGTCGGAAACGCGAAGACATAGCCGATCAGACGATCCCCAACGAAAGCGCCGGCTGCTAGCCCGCCCTCGGCCTGGATCACCATCATGAGGTCGCCAGGATCGATCTTGTCGTCCGGACCCCAGACATCACGCTGCAAGTCTTCGGCGGCGTGAAACTCCGCCATGCCCTTGAGATCGCGAATGAAAGGCTGCGTGGTCTCGGCGCTCATGCCGAAAAGCTCCGCACCGAACGAGTGGCATCGTCAAGGGCGTCTCGGTCGAGATGAACGCCGATCCCCGCCCCCTCCGGCACCGGCATGCGACCATCCCGGGTCTCGAGTTTTTCGACGATGATGTCGCGATGGAAATACCGGCTCGCCGAGGATGTGTCGCCGGGCTTCCTGAAGTTGGGCAGCGTCGAAAGATGGATGTTGTGCGCGCGGCCGATACCCGATTCCAGCATGCCGCCACACCAGACGGGAACATCGAAGGCGGCGGCGATATCGTGGATACGGATCGCCTCCGCGATGCCGCCGACGCGGCCGACCTTGATGTTGATGACGCGGGTCGCATCGGCCTGGAGAGCCCGGCGGGCGTGGCCGACACTCCGGATGCTCTCGTCAAGGCAGATGGGGGTCCTGAGCCGGCTTTGCAGCGTTGCGTGATCGGCGATGTCGTCGTGGGCGAGCGGTTGTTCGATATATTCGAGCTGGAAATCGTCAAGGCGGCCGAGAACGGCCCAATCGGAAAGACGATAGGCACTGTTGGCGTCAACCGACAGCCGGATGCTCGGAAAGGCCCGCCGCACGGCCTCCAGGAGTTCGATGTCGTGGCCCGGCATAATCTTCAGCTTGATCCGCTTGTAGCCCTGCGCCACATGGCTTTCGACGCGCGACAGAGTGCCGTCGATCGGGCCGATGCCGAGTGATACTCCCACGTCGATCGCATCGCCCGAACCGCCAATCAGCGTCTTGAGCGGAAGGTCGAGCCATTTGGCCCACAGGTCCCAGAAAGCCATCTCGACGGTGGCGAGCGCCATGCGGTTGCCGCGCCAGGGAGACAGCAATCTCTCCACAGCCGCAGGATTGTCGAAGGATCGCCCCATCATCGACGGAAGCACGGTTTCGCCGAGAAGATCCACGGCGCCGACAATCGTCTCCTCGAGAAAATCCGGAAGGGGATCCATCACGCCTTCGGCGTAACCCTCAAGCCCGGCGGCGGACAGCGTTACCAGCGGAAAGACGCGCTCGGTCATGGTACCGGTCGAGATGGTGAAGGGATTGATCAGCGGCAACCGGACGAGTCTCAGCTCGGCACGCTCGATCGGCGGGAGGGAACGGGTCATGGCGGGACCTCCAAAAATGCTTGGGGACCCTAGGCTGCTGCAAGTTTCTTTGCAAGATTGACAGTTCGCAATTTCCCTGTCAGCGTCATCAGTATTGGAGAAAGGGAGTTGGGCGTGAAGGAGCGACGCGGCGCAAAGGAACCGACGGAACTGGGTGCCGACTTGCGCCGCCGCATCGAAGAGAGCCTTGCCGCCGCCACGCGGACAGAAGCGGCCATCGCCGGCTTCTTCCTGAGCGACCTTGCCAGCCTGCCTTTCGAAACCGCCGGCTCGGTCGCTCGCCGGATTGGCGTTTCCGAGGCCTCGGTCGGTCGTTACTGTCGCGCCATCGGCTTTCGCCATTTCAAGGATCTCAAGGCTTCGCTCCGCGGCGATCTCGGCGACCGGGCCTTCCTGATCGGCGAACGGTTACGCGATTTCGCCGAACGCAGCCGGACTGGAGAGAGCCGCGCACTGGAAAAGGAAATCGCGGCGATCGTCGCCAATCACGAGCTGGCGGCGACCCCCGCTTTCCGGGCGGTGGCAGCGCGGCTTGCTCACGCCGAGCAGGTGTTCGTCGCCGGCTTTCAGACCGAACGCGGTCATGCCGCCTATCTCGCCCATGGCCTCTCCTATCTCAGGCCGGGGGTGCATCTTATGGACGCCGCCGACGGCACCTTCGCAGACCTCCTGCTCGACGCTCCCTCGGAAGCGGCTTTGGTCATCATCGATGGCCGCCGCTACTCCCGCCTCGCCCGCCATCTCGGCATCACCGCCCGAGCAGCCGGAACCCACGTGACGCTGATCACCGATCCCTACTGCACCTGGGGCCGTGAGGCTGCTGACGAAGCATTCGTCGTTCGCACCGACTTCGATCAGTTCTGGGACGCGACGTCGGCCATGGCGAGCTTGATCGGCCTGATGGTCAATGCGGTGTTCGCCGAGCTCGGCCCCGAGGTGGAAGCGCGCCTCAGCGCGGTGTCCGCCCTTTATGGTGACTTCATAGGGCATACCGCAGCCGGCGGACACGGTGCGGACCGATTGGCACGGCGCCCGACGGCGAACCGCCCTCGCCGCAAGGCAGACATCAATCGCAAGTAGGCCGCCTTCCGAGAGACGATCAGCACGTCAGCCGGCAAGCAGCTCCTCATCGCGGCACCCTTCGGCCCGAAACGGCTGTCGCCGGGACGGACCGAGACCGAGGGAAGCAAGCTCGCCGTCGAGACGAGCGAGATCACCCTCCCCCAGCAACGATGCGTGTACCGTCGTGCGGATGTCGGCGGCAACACCGCTCTCCACCAGCGCAACGAGGCTTGCCTTCGCTCGCTCGCCGCTCTCCGGCACGCCAGTGATCCTGCCATAGTCGGAGAATGGCCCCTTGACGTCGAAGCCCACCCAATCGACGAGCGGCAGCAGCCGGACGAGCCGTTCCGGGTAGGGGCCGGCGGTGTGCAGGCCGACTCGAAACCCCAGTGCCCTCACGGCAGCGGCGGCCTCAGGCAGAGCCTTCTGCAGGGTCGGTTCGCCGCCCGAGAACACCACGCCGTCGAGAAGGCCGCGCCGCTTGTCGAGCAATGCCAAAATCGCCCCGAAGTCCGGCCCGGCACCAGGGCCGGGCGGGATCAGGTCGCTATTATGGCAATAGCGGCAGGCGAAGGGGCACCCTTGGCAAAACACCGTGGCAACCAGCTCGCCCGGCCAATCGCAGGTGGAAAGCGGAGAAAAGCCGCCCACCGCGAGATCAGCGATCGACATGGTTCAGGCTTTTGGCCTCCGTGAAGGACGCGCGTTCGGAGAACTCGGATCTCTTGCCCTTGTTGAAGGACGAGACGGGGCGATGATAGCCCATGACCCGCGTCCAGATTTCGCAGGGCTGGCGCTCGTCATCCGACAAGTGGATGGAGGCGGCGGTATCGACGGTGGAAAGCGGCTTGTTCATGTCGGGTCTCCTCGCTGAAGTCACTCGGCGGCGGCACGTTTTTCGGCCAGCCGCTCGGCATCGCAGACCGGGCAGAACTCATGCTCGCCGGCGATGTAGCCATGCTTTGGGCAGATCGAGAAAGTCGGCGTCACCGTGATGTAGGGCAAACGGAAGTTTTCGAGCGATCGCCGGACCAGTTTCTTGCAAGCCTCGGCCGAGGAAATGCGCTCCCCCATGTAGAGATGGAGCACCGTGCCGCCGGTGTAGCGGCTCTGAAGCGGCTCCTGCCGGCGGAGCGCCTCGAAGGCATCGTCGGTAAAGCCCACGGGAAGCTGGCTGGAGTTGGTGTAATAGGGCGCATCCGGCGTTCCGGCCTGAAGAATGCCGGGAAAGCGCTTGCTGTCCTCTCGTGCGAAGCGATAGGTCGTCCCTTCGGCCGGCGTCGCCTCGAGATTGTAGAGGTGTCCCGTCTCTTCCTGGAAAAGGACCATCTGTGCCCGCACATGGTCGAGCAGACGGATGGCAAAGGACTCGCCCCACTCCGTCGTGATGTCCTCCGCGTCGCCGGTGAAGTTGCGGATCATCTCGTTGACGCCGTTGATGCCGAGCGTCGAGAAATGATTGCGCAGAGTGCCGAGGTAGCGCCTGGTGTAGGGGAAGAGCCCATCGTCCATCAGTCGCTCGATCGTCTTGCGCTTGATCTCGAGGCTGGTGCGCCCAATGGCCAGGAGTTCGTCGAGCCGACCGAACAATCCGGCCTCGTCACCCTTGTGAAGATAGCCGAGCCGGGCGCAGTTCACCGTGACCACACCGACCGACCCGGTCTGCTCGGCCGAGCCGAACAGGCCGTTACCCCGCTTCAGCAGCTCCCTGAGATCGAGCTGCAACCGACAGCACATGGAGCGCACCATGTTCGGCGTCAGTTCGGAGTTGAGGAAGTTCTGGAAGTAGGGCAGCCCGTATTTGGCCGTCATCTCGAAGAGACGCGCCGCATTCTCGCTGTCCCACGGAAAGTCCCTGGTGATGTTGTAGGTGGGGATCGGGAAGGTAAACACCCTGCCCTTGGCATCTCCCGCCGTCATCACCTCCATGTAGGCGCGATTGATGACGTCCATCTCCGCCTGGAGATCGCCGTAGCGAAAGCCCATCTCCACGCCGCCGACGACCGGCGCCTGATCCTTCAGGTCATCAGGGCACACCCAGTCGAAGGTGAGGTTGGTGAAGGGCGTTTGCGTACCCCAGCGTGAGGGGACGTTGAGGTTGTAGATCAGTTCCTGGATCGATTGCCGGACGTCCTCGTAGGAAAGCCGATCCTTGCGGACGAAGGGAGCCATGTAGGTATCGAAGGATGAGAACGCCTGGGCGCCGGCCCATTCGTTTTGCAGCGTGCCGAGGAAATTGACGATCTGGCCGACGGCGCTTGAAAGATGCTTCGGCGGCCCCGCTTCCACCTTGCCCGGTACGCCATTGAGGCCCTCGGTCAACAGAGTTCGGAGGGACCAACCGGCGCAGTAACCCGACAGCATGTCGAGGTCGTGGATGTGGATGTCGCCAGCGCGATGCGCCTGTCCCACCTCTGGTGGATAGACGTGGCTCAGCCAGTAGTTGGCCGTTACCTTGCCAGAAACGTTGAGAATGAGGCCGCCGAGCGAATAGCCCTGGTTGGCGTTGGCATTGACCCGCCAGTCGGCCCGTTCGAGGTACTCGTCTATCGACGCGACGACATCGACGACGGTGTCGGCATCGCGCCGCAGGCGCGCCCTCTGCTCCCGATAAACGATATAGGCGCGCGCCGTGGCGAAATGGTTCGCGGAAATCAACGCCTGCTCGACGACGTCCTGAATCTCCTCGATCGACGGAATGCGACCGACAAAGCGATGGGCGAGCACCTTGACGGTCTGCAACGCCAGAAGCTCGGCCTCGCCACTGGAAAACTCGCCGGAGGCGGCGCCGGCGCGTTCCATGGCGGAGCGGATCTTGCCGGCATCGAACGGAACCAGTGCCCCCGAACGCTTGAGGACGTGTTGAGGCGGTTTGGCTGGACTGATTTCCGACATCGCTCTTCTGCACCCGGTATGGGGCAGGGAACGAAAGGGAACGCTGTCGACATGGGCGAAGCGTGCTCCGGCCATGCATCGACGACGATCCACCGGTGCACCCCGCCCGAGGAAACTTCTCATAGGCCGGGGCAGGTCTCCTGGCTCGCGGGTCTCGGCGGCCGATCCGTCTTCCCAGTGCATCGCACCAGTGACATTCCTGGATCGTCCACTTCCCGCCTACAGTTGCGGGGGCAGCGCCGGCATTGCACCGGCTTCCCTCTTAGCTCCAGATATTGTGCATCCGGAGAACCTCAGCTCAATTGCTGGTATCCACCGGGAAGTGAGTCGGGTCAATCCGACAGAGGCGGCCATCGTATTTTTCCTGAGGAAGGTTCGCCCTGCCCTGTGGATCGCTTTCCCTTGCCCCACGCAAAACTCTCAACTTCTTCCGTAAAAACACGGAAAGAGGAACCCTCCGGGCCCGTGTGAGTTTTGCAACCATAACCACATCCGAGCATCTCGCCCGACGAGATCAGCGGCCGACGACAGAGGCCGGTCCACGACAAGGCAACGCGCTTTGTCGGCTTGGAAAGCCACGAGCGAAGGAGAGTGAAATGAAGACCCACAATACGCTGAAATCGAACGCCAAGAAGGTCTCGATCGAGGTTCTCGGTGCGCTGCTTGCCGACGGCATCGATTTGGCTCTGCTGACCAAGCAGGCGCACTGGAACCTGAAGGGCCCGCGCTTCATCGCCATTCACGAGATGCTCGACGGGTTCCGGACCGAAGTCGACGGTCACGTCGATACGGTGGCCGAGCGTATCGTTCAGCTGGGTGGGATTGCCAATGGCACGCTGCAAGGCGTCGCGACGGCGAGTCGTCTTCCCGCCTATCCTGCGGACATCACGGCCGAGGATGAGCACCTCAAGGCTCTGACCGAACGCTACGCCAAGGCAGCGACAGGCGCGCGAGATGGAATTGACCAGACCGACGAAGCAGGAGATGCCGACACGGCCGATATCCTGACCGCCTACTCGCGCGCGCTCGACAAGGCGGTGTGGTTCCTCGAGTCGCATCTGCAGAACTGACCGCAGGGACCCGGAAGCGGCTCACGCCCCCTAAAACCGGCCTCGTTCAACCGGATCGGTTTTAGGCACCGGTTTGTCGGTCCTCACGACATTCCGCTCGCAGCACGCCCCGGCAGGGGACGCCGCCGTCTCCGACCGAGCCCCTTCAAAAGCCCAAAAGGCAAAGCGCCCGAAATCCTCGCGGATCGGGCGCTCGACAAGAGCAGTCGAAAGCAAAAGGCTTGTCGGTCAGAGGCCAGAGACCCGGTTGCCACCGGCACGGACATACTGACGCTCACGGAACTCGGAACCGAAACCGCGCACATAAGTGGTGTCCCGCTCGACGGCGCGAGACTCGCGGAACGTCCTGTTGAGGGGAGCCTGGGCGAACATCTCGGTTTTCCTTTCGTTATGCCGAACACCTCGTTCGACGCCCCTCATATAGGCGTTCGCCCACATATACGAAAGTCGAATTCACTGAATGCCGCCCAAAGAAAATCTAAAGGCGGCATTAGCTTATCCTTTACCATTCCCGAACGTCCCGGGACTCACCCTCTCAACACGAACCGAATGGGCTCGAAGCCCTCGATCGTCGCCACCGCCGTCTCGCCCGGCGCGATGATGTGGCCGCCACCAAAGGCACCGGTTGTCACCACGTCACCCGCTCGAAGCGGATGCCCGGACGCCGCCAGCATGTTGGCAAGCCACGTCAGGGGATGCGACGGAACGCCGGAGGGATGGCCACCCCGTTGATCGACGACAACGCGCCCCCCGACTTCCAGTCGCACGGCCACGTCGGCATGGACGAGGCGCTGCCAGTCCGCGACGGGCGAGCTGCGCACGAGGCCCCAGTTGCCCATGAAGTCGGCGCGCGCCAGAAGCGGCGACGGACGCGGATCGTCCGCGAGGCGACTTTCAAGAATCTCGAAAGCGGCGAAAGCTCCGGCAACCGCCTCGGTCACCTCTTCGGCCGTGTAGGCCGCCCCGCCCGGCTTGCCGGGCAGGGCGCGTCCGAACACAAAGGCGATCTCGGCTTCCACCTTGAGCGAGGATATCGAATAGGCCACCTCGGCGGGAGCCTCGAAGACACGATCGGCAAGGATAGCGCCCCAACTGCCGGGAGCATCGCCGGCCTGAAGCACCTTGTAGCCGCCGATCGCACCAAGCTTCTCGACGACCGCGAGCTGCGCCGCATCGGCTGCAGCGGCGTCCGTCGGTTCGAGTCCTCCGACCGCCTCCGCGGTGAGCTTGCTTCCTTCGCGGCGTGCTGCGATCAACAGCTCGGCAAGACTGGTGGCGGCCTCATTTGTCTCTGACACTTGAAAAACTCCCAGTTTGGGCCGACCGGCCAGTTTTCCATGGCAGGCGTCCATGGCAGGCGGCTGTGCTCATATGCCGCGCTAGGCTGTCGTCCCTACGCTTGTCAACTCATCCGCTGGTCGCTCGCCCCGAAAATGAACCGATCCGTGTCATGAATGGCCGGCGATGACCTTCGGCGAAGCGTGAACGCGACCCATATTGCAGCGATCGTTGTTCGCATGATTGCAGGCTGCCGTCCGGCGTGCTGAAATTCGCTTCGACGATCCCCGCCACTCTTTGCCTCGCGAAGGCGCCATGGGAAGGATCTGATCCATCGTGACGACCGAGCCTCCGGACACACCACCCGGCACCTCCGAGACCTATTCCAGCGACGATCCCACCGTCGCGTCGCTCCTAGACTATCAACACGATTACGACGAAGAGCCAGAGGGGGCACCGGATCGCGCGGCCTGGCGTCAGCGTCTGCGGCAGCTTTACGTTGGAACGGACCCGGTCGCGGCCCGCTTCCAGTGGGCGGTCGCGACTGTCGATCTCGTCATCATCGGCTTCTTTATCCTCAGCCCCGTCTTGCAAGACCTGGGCGCCTTCCTCTGGTTCGATTACGCCGTCGCACTCCTGCTTGTCGCCGACCTGACGGCTCGGGCGGCGGCGGCCATCAGTATCCGACAGTGGCTGCGACGCCCGGCGGTCTGGGTGGACTTCGTCGTACTCGCAACGCTGCTGGCGCCCCTCTGGCTCGCCAATCTCGGTTTCCTGCGCATTTTGCGTCTGTGGACTCTATCCCAGAAGGGGCTCTTCTGGCGCTCTCTTGGCCGGCATGGCTATCGGGAGTGGGAAGACGTTGGCCGGGCCGCGATCAACCTCGTAACCTGCCTCTTCGTCATCACCGGCTTCGTCTACACCGCCTTTGCGAGACCGGGCTCGGGTATGGAAGGTTGGGTCGATGCCCTCTATTTCACGGTGGCGACCGTGACCACCACAGGCTTCGGAGACATCACCCTCCCCGGCACAGCCGGAAAACTGACCTCCATCGTCACCATGATCGTCGGCATTTCGCTGTTCGTGCGCCTCGCGCAAGCTTTGTTCCGGCCCTACAAGGTCACCTTCCGCTGCCCGAAATGCGCCCTCATGCGGCACGAGCCCGACGCCGTCCACTGCAAGGCCTGCGGCCATCTTCTGGCGATCCCGGACGAAGGCGGCGGGTGAGTTGCCGAGTGGCACGCATGGAGAGGTGATCGGTAACCCTCCGGCTGGACAAGCCTTCGTTTATCTCGCTTGATGCGCCAGATCATGGTCTCCGCTCCTTGAGCGGCGTATCATGCTCGCGCCCGACAACGAGGAACCGCCATGACCGAAACGCTGAGCCAGCTGCGCCGGATCGCGCAGAACCCGACCCTGAGCTTCAAGCAAAAGGAACATGCGCTGGCGGTCGAGGCCGAGAACATGCTGCCTTACGTGCTGCTCGACGCCGAGACGCGCGCCGCTCTCGACGCGCGCATCATCTGCGACATGTACGAGGGCAACGCACCCTACAAGCCGCGTTATGTGCTGCCAGACTATGAAGTGGTGCTGAAGAACGGTTCCGCGCATTTGGAGCTGCCCAAGCCCGAAACTCTCGACGAAGCGATCAACACGCTGCAGATTGCCTATCACCACGTCCCCTCGGTCACCGGCATGCCGGTGTTCATCGGCCACATCGACGCACTGCTGCTGCCCTTCTGCGACGGCGTTTCGGATGACGAGCTCTATCGCAAGATCAAGCTCTTCTGGCGCTATATCGACCGCGTCTTGCCGGACGCCTTCCTGCATGCCGACATCGGCCCCACCGACAACCGCGTCGCTCGGGCAGTCCTCAAAGCAGACGCCGAGCTGAAGCAGGTGGCCCCCAACCTGACTTTCCTCTACGATCCAGAAGTGAGCGGCGACGCCATCCTGCGGCTCTGCACCGACAACATCATCGCCTGTTCCAAGCCGCACATCGCCAACCACCCGATCCACCGGGAAGTGTTCGACGAGCCGGGATATGCCATCGTCAGCTGCTACAATGCCCTACCGCTTCGCGGTGGCGCCGCATCGCTCGCGCGCGTCAATCTCAAAAAGGTGGCCGAGGCAAGCTCTGGCGAAGCCGATTTCCTCGACGTCCAGCTGCCGCGCTACGTCAACCTCAACGCCCGCCTGATGCGTGCCCGCGTCGATTATCTGTTCCGGCAGTCGGGCTTTTTCGACGGCAACTTCCTCATTGAGGAAGGCTGGATCGACAAGGACCGCTTTACGGCTATGTTCGGCATCTTCGCCATGGCGGAGGCCGTCAACCATTTGCAGGATCTCGCCGGTCGCCCTGGCCGATACGGACACGATGCCACCGCCAACGAACTTGGCCACCGCATTTCGGCGCGGCTCGCCGAACTGGTCGATCGAGAGCCGATGGAGCACGTCTGGCGCGGTGTCGCCATGCTGCACGCCCAGGCCGGCCTGTCCAGCGATGCCGGCACCACACCCGGCGTTCGCATTCCTTACGGAAGCGAGCCGGATCCGGTGAGCCACGTGCAGGCTCTCCTGCCGCACCACCAGTATTATCTCTCGGGCGTCTCGGAAATCCTCACTCTCGACGAGACGGTGCGGTCCAACCCGGAAGCCGTGTTCCAGCTCGCCAAGGGCGCCTTGCAGCTCGGGTTCCGCGAGTTCACAGCCAACGTCACCGGCAACGACCTGGTTCGCGTCACCGGCTTCATGATTCGCCTGTCCGACGTCAAACTCTACAATGCGGCCAGGGGATCGCGCGTCAACACCACGGCGCTCGGCGCCGAAGCGGCCGAGACCGTGCACATTCTCGACCGCAAGCCACGCGTCGTCGGACTTGAGCTGATGGCAGGTTCGGGTGTCTGACGGCGTCGCCGCCGTCAGCAAGTTCCTGACCTGGTCGGTCGTCGACGGGCCGGGAAACCGCTTCGTGCTGTTCCTGCAGGGCTGCAACTACCGCTGCGTCACCTGCCACAACCCGCACACCATCGGCGTCTGCAGCGACTGCGGCGCCTGTGTTTCCGTTTGCCCGTCCGGCGCCCTGAAGAAGTCCGGCAGCAAGGTCGTCCACGATCCAGGCCCTTGCATTTCCTGCGACAGCTGCCTTTCCGCCTGCCCTACCCGCGCCAACCCCATGGTGCGGCGGATGACGGTGGCAGACGTGCTTGTTCTTCTTCGCCGCAATGCACCTTTTCTCAACGGCCTCACCGTATCCGGCGGAGAGGCGACGGTGCATCTCGATTTCCTGATCGATCTGTTCACGGCCATCCGGGCAGCGCCGGACCTGGCCCATCTGACGCTGTTCATCGACAGCAACGGCAATCTGCCCAGCGAGGGCTGGCAAAGGGTTTTGCCGGTTACCGATGGCGTGATGCTCGACATCAAAGCCTTCGATCCCGAGCGCCACCGCCGGCTTACCGGCGCCGACAACGACTTGTCGCTCGCCTCGGCTAGGCTTCTTGCCGAGGCAGGCAAACTCTGCGAACTGCGCTTCCTTCTGATTCCCGGCGAGACCGACCGCCCCGAAGAGATCGCGGCGCTTTCCAACCTGGTGCATGAACTCGGCCCGGACACGCACCTCCGCCTCAACGCCTTCCAGCACCATGGTGTGCGTGGGCCGGCAGCGACCTGGGCTCCCATGTCGCGTGCCGCCGTTGAGGCCACGGCGGAGGTGCTCAGAGCCAATGGCATTGCCGAGGTCGTCTTGCCATCGGTCTGGCTACCGTAGGGCGCTAAGGTCTGCGGTGGCTACTTGCACGACGTCAATTGGCGGCACGCAATGAACTCTATGTCGGGCGTCGAATTTCCTTCGCCCACCGGCTTGCCCATGGTCGACGCATGTTTTGCTGTTCGCCCAGGGAGCCCGCCAGACCATGCTCATGCACCATCTGCTCTACCGCATTGCCGAGCGTAAGCCAGACACCGTTGCGCTCCGTTGGGTCGATCGAAATCTGGCACTCACCGCCGCTGAGGCCGTGGACGGAATGGAGAGGATGGCCGGGGCTCTCGCTCACCTCGGCATCCTACCGGGCGATCGCGTCCTGATCTTCGCCCACAACGGCATGGATTATCTCCTCGCCATGCTGGGGACGTGGCGGCTCGGGGCCATATCGGCACTGGTGAATGTCAAATACGCCGATGATCTCGCCTATTACGTCGATGACCATCGCCCCAAGGCGATCATCTACACGCACGACATGGAGAAGCCGGTGAAGGCCGCCTCGGCTGCGGTGGGATGCGTTTCTCATCTCATCTGCATGGACGGTCCTCAGGACGGCGCCCACGCCTTGCCCGAACTCATGGCGGCCCGGCTCACCCCACCGAACGATCCCGAGGACGCCTCGGCAATCGCCCACCTGTCCTATACTTCCGGCACGACGGGCAAACCGAAGGGCGCCTGTCTCGCCCATGAGCCGACGGTGACCGCTGCCCGCTGCATCGGAGAGCGATTGCGCATCCGCGCCACAGACAGCTCCTTCGGGCCGACAGCGCTGTCGAGTTCCTATCAGCTCGTTGCCAACCTGCTGCCACCAATGGCCGTCGGCGCCACCGTCAACGTCATGGGCAAATGGACCCAGACAAGCGGCTGGGAAGCCCTCGAGAGGACCGGCGCCACCGTCTTTGTCGGCAACCCGGTGGTGCTGACCGAGCTTCTCGAGGAGTCGCAGGCACGCGGCCGGCTGCCATCGCCGCTGCGGTTTGGCCTCTCGGGCGGTGGGCCGGTGCCACCGACCCTGCGCAAGGCATTCCGCGACACCCTGAAACTGCCCCTGGTGGAGAGCTTCGGACAAAGCGAAATCGGGGGCTTCTTTGCGCTCGGCTTTCCCGAACTCGAACCGGATGACACCAAGCTGATGCGCATCGGCCCGGGCACTCCCGACAAGGAAGTGGCCATCCTCACCACCTCTGGCTCGCGCGCGCCGATCGGTACCGTTGGCGAGATATGCCTGAGAGGCGGCTTCATGGCCGGCTATTGGGGGCGGCCTGAAAAGACGGCGGAAACGACGCGGGGCGGCTGGCTTCATTCGGGCGATCTCGGCAGCATCGATGCCGATGGCTACGTGACCATGCGCGGTCGCCTCGCCGAACTTGTCACAGTGGATGGCATCGACTGGTTCCCGCGTGATGTCGAAGAAGCGCTGTCCACCCAGCCTGGCGTCCTGCTGGCAGCTTTGGTCGGCGTTCCCAGCCCGACGGGAGGAGCCTCACCCATCGCCTTCGTCACCGAGCGCCCCGGCCAGACGGTCGACCCCGACACCCTCAAGGCAGCGATTGCACCTCTCCTTCCCTACGACCTGACGCCGCTCGTCATCCGCAAGGCGGCAAGCCTGCCCATGACGCCGACCGGCAAGATCGCCAAGGCGACGCTCGCCGCCGAAGCCGCGAAATGAGTAGCGCCATGCCCTCCTTCTCCTGGTGGAACCTATCAACCGCCGACTTCGCCAATCGTGATCTCTCGAAAACAGTTGTCGTGCTGCCTGTCGGCGCCATCGAGCAGCACGGGCCGCATCTGCCCGTCCGCGTCGATGCCGCGATCAATGCGGGTGTGCTTGCCGACGCACTAGGCAAGCTCGGTGCCAACGCCGACGTGCTGGTGCTTCCACCGCTGCCCTACGGCAAATCCGACGAACACCTGGCCTTTCCTGGCACCATCGCCGTGTCGGGCGAAACGCTGGCGCGCATCTGGTTCGAGATCGCCGAGAGCGTTCATCGGGCCGGTGTCCGCAAGCTGGTTTTCTTCAATGCCCATGGCGGTCAGATCGCGCTGATCGACATCGTCTGCCGCGACATCCGGGTGAAACTCGGAATGCTGGCAGTCGCCTGCTCATGGTTCCGCATCACCGCGATCGATGACATCATTCCTGCCGCCGAATCGGCCCACGGCATCCATGGGGGCGACCTCGAGACCAGCGCCATGCTGCATCTGCATGGCGATCTCGTCTCCATGGACAAGGCGGAAGACTTCGTGCCGCTGACCGTCGAGATCGAGGCGTCCGGCAGTCTGCTGACCGCCGAGGGCGCCGTCGGGTTTGGCTGGCAGGCGCAGGATCTCCACCCCAAGGGCGTTGCCGGTAACGCCAGAGCCGCGACAGCGGAAAAGGGACGGATCATCGTCGACCGCGCCGGCTCCGCCTTCGTCTCGCTTCTTGCCGATGTCGCGGCGTTCGATCTCGACCGTCTGACGGCGAGAACCGCCTTTACCCGCTGAAAGATCAGGCCGCCGCCGCCAACCTGCGCAGCCGTCGGCGGCGGTAGACTTCGCTGAGGCCGACCAGCAGCGCGGTTACCACCAGAACAACCACCTGCATGGCGTTGAGGTCGGGGCGCAGTTCTCGCCGAAACTCCGAAGCGACCATCAGCGACAGCGGTTGCGTCCGGCCGGCGAGGAACATGGCGATGGTCAGATCGGCCAGCGACAGGATGACTCCAACCGAATAGGCCCCCGACAGTGCCGGCCTGATTTGCGGCAGCAGCACACGCAGGAAAGCCTGCCAGGGGGAGGCCCCAAGATCGCGCGCCGCCTCGATCAACCGTCGATCGAATCGCACCATCACTGCCGATATGAGTGCCGTGGCAAACGGCAGCGCCACCAGCGACTGCGCCAGGATCAACGCCGTGGCCCCGCGCTCGAAGCCGATGCGGCTCATGATCATCGCCTGGGCAATAGACAGGACGCTCTTCGGCACCAGGAACGGGGTCAGCAAGAGAACGGCGAACAGACCGCGCCAACGGAACCCTGGCGCCGTCAGGGCAAGGGAAGCCATCAGCCCGAACAGCATGGCGAGAATTCCGACCGGCTGGGCGATCAGGAAAGAGGTGACGAACCCGCTGAGGAAGTTGTCGCTCTGCGCCAGCTCCCGGTACCAATCGAGCGTGAAGCCGGACAGCGGGAACGCCATCAATGCTGAATCGTTGAAGGAAAACATCGCCAGCACGACGAGCGGCAGATAAAGAAATCCAGCCGCGACGATCAGTACCGAGAAGCCGATCCGGCCCATCATGTCCTCCCGATCATGGCGCGCGCGCCCTTGAGACGCAGCAGCAACCCGGCCATGGCCGACGCAACGAGAAAAAGCGTTGCGAGCAACGCCAGGGCCAGCGCCGAGGCAAGCGGCCAATCAAAGGCCGTTCCAAACAGGTTGTCGATGAGCGCCATGGCGGTGGCGCCAGATGTGCCCCCAAGAAGATTGGGCGTCAGCATTTCTCCAGCCGACAGCGCAAAGACGGTGAGGCTGCCCGCGGCGAGACCCGGCGTGGTCAGCGGAAAGATCACACGGAAGAAGGCGTCGACCGGCCGGGCGCCAAGGTCGCGCGCCGCCTCGATCAATCGCCGGTCGACCATCTCGGCCGACACCCAGATGGCGAGCACCATGAAGGGCAGATTGTTGTAGGTGAGGACGAGACCGATGGTGAACGGCGAGAACAGCAGGAACTTCAGCGGCTCGTCGATCAATCCGAGTCCCAGCAACACCGTGTTGATCAGCCCTTCCCCGCCGAGCACGATCCGCCAAGCGTAAATGCGGACGATCTCACCGGTGTAAAGCGGCGTCAGCAGCACGATGATGGCGATCCCCTTGGCCGACGCGGCAAGTCGCGTCAGCGCCAGCGCCACCGGATAGCCGAGCAAGGCGGTAAACAGCGTGGTTGCGACACCCGACAACACCGCCTTGCCGATCAGGAACCAGTCGGTCGTCGACGTGGCAAGCTCGCCCCACGCCCGGAATGAAAAGGCCGGAACCAGATCGAAGTCTTCCACCTCGTAGAAGCTGAAGGCGACGAGAACGGCCAGCGGCGCTATGCAGCCGGCGATGATCGCCGCCGCCACCGGCAGAGCGAGATGGCGCTGACGGAAGGTCATGCGGCGATTCTCGTGATGAAGCTGTGGTCGGCGTCGAGCCAGAGCGAGACAGGCGCTCCAGCCGCTTGAGGCGCCTCGGCGGCAAATCGCAGGGACACGCCGGCGACTTCCGCCTGGATCATGTTCCGTTCGCCCTGAAAGACGCAGTTGCTGACGGTACCGGTGAAGGTCGCCTTGCCCTCGCCCTGCGTCGCCAGCAGCTCGGGCCGAATGACCAGCATGGCGGCATCGCCGCTGGCGAGACCATCGGCAACCGGCGCCGTGATATCGCCGAGCGAGGTGCCGATTGTGGCCACGTCACTGCGACGCTCTCGGATCCGCCCTTCCACCAGCGTCGAATTTCCGATGAAGTCGGCAACGAAGCTGTCGGCCGGGCGGCTGTAGATCGTCTGGGGATCGGCCTTCTGGGCGATGCGGCCCTTGTTCATCACCACCACGATATCGGACAGCGCGAAGGCTTCCTCCTGGTCGTGCGTCACGTAGACGAAGGCAATGCCGAGACGCCGCTGAAGCGCCTTCAACTCGATCTGGAGGTGGCCGCGCATCTTGCGGTCGAGGGCCGACAACGGCTCGTCCAGCAAGAGAAGGCGTGGCTCGGCGATGATCGAACGCGCCACGGCGACGCGCTGTTGCTGACCGCCGGAAAGCTGGTGCGGATAGCGGTCGCCGAAGTCCGCCATATGAACGGCCTCGAGCGAACGCCGCACGCGCGCCGGAATATCCGGAATGCCGCCCCGAAGGTTCAGCGAGAAAGCGACGTTCTCATTGACGGTGAGGTGAGGGAAAAGAGCATAGGACTGGAAGACGGTATTGACGGGACGCCGTTCGGGCGGCACGTCGGCCAGCGGCGTGTTGTCGAGGCGCATGTCGCCGGCGTCCGGCGTCTCGAATCCGGCGATCATCCTGAGAACGGTCGTTTTGCCGCACCCTGACGGGCCGAGCAATGTCAAGAACGCCCGTTCGGGAACGTCGAGATCGATGCCGTCCACCGCGGTCGAGCGACCGAATGTCTTGACGACGCCCCGCATTGCGAGAAGCAGCGGCGACAAGGCCGGCTCCGTTCGCTTTTCCATCCTGCTTTCCACCAACATCTCGCCTCGATCTCCGAGGTCGGACGATCTCGCCCGACCTCGTTCGACAAGCAAATCCCGCACCGCCCTATCGCTTGCCGAGGGCGCGGGCGATGGATCAGGCCGCCTTGACCTCGTTCCACACCTTCAGCCACTCCGAGTAATTCTCAGGGGCTTCCGGCCACATGAAGTTCTGCATCACCGAGAGATCGTCGATGAAGATGGCTTCCTGCTTTTCGGTGGAGAGCGTGTCGCGGATGATCGACGACGTGGTGGCATAGTTGCCGATTTCGGCGATGGTCGAGGCGTAGTCCGCGCCAAGCAGGTAATCGGCGAACTTGTAGGCAGTCTCGATCTTTTCCTCCGGCAAGCTGGCAGGAATGCCGAAGCAGTCGCACCAACCCATGATACCAGCCTTGGGCTTGGCCATCGCCACCTTCATCTTGTCCTTCAGCGCATCGTAAGGCACGCGCCAGGAGAAAGCGGCGGTCACCTCTCCGGTGGCAAAGAGGTTCGTGAGATCGCCGATGGTTTGCCAGTAGGTCCTGAGCAGCGGCTTCTGGGCGATCAGCGCCTTCTTGACCTCGACGAGTTCGTCGGAGGTCAGCAGGAAAGCGCGATCGCGCGGAATGCCGATGTACAGAGCCGCGATGGCAATCGATTCCAGGGCATAGTCGCGCATGGCGAGCTGCCCCTTGAACTTCGGATCGAACAGCGTCGAATAGGTGGGCTCCTCGGTGTGGATGTCCGACCGATAGACAATGGGGTTGAGGCCCCAGAGATAGGGAATGGCATAGGTCTGGCCGTCTTCGCCCTTGACCTTGTCGGTCGCCTTGAACACGTCGTACATGTGCGCAAGGTTCGGTACCTTTGTGAGGTCGAGCGGCATCAGCTCGCCGGCCTTGATATAGCGTCGGGCCTGGTTCAGCGAGGGATTGACGATGTCCCAATCGGATGCCGAACCGGTCTTCAAGGCCGCGAACTGCGCGTCCTCGCTCGACAGGAACGACAGCTTGACCTTGGTGCCCGTCGCCTTCTCGAAAGCGGCGACATATTCGGGATGACCGTTTGAATCCCAGGTGGCCCAGACGATTTCCGAAACGGCTGCGGAGGCCCGGCTCATTGGGCCCAGAAGCGAAAGCCCGGCCCCGGCGGCGAGACCTCCGAGCATCTGACGACGATTGAGAATAAAGCGCTGCATGTGAAACCCCTCTTCGCTTGCGATCAGGCGGTCCTGTTCCCCTTGTTTTGAGGAAGTTTGCATTGGCTTCAGGGGCAGCGTCCATATGACGGTCACAATAGACACTATAGGCAGCCACCGAGGCGGACCGCCTTTGCCGCAAGAAAATCTCAGCTAAGATGATCGGCGATACCAAGCTCTTTCCGGATCGCCATGCCGCTTCCCGATCTCGACCACGAAACCCATCTCCGGCGCACTTTCGCCATCGCCGCGGCGGCGGCCGACACCGGCAGCCATCCCTTCGGAGCGATCCTCGTCGGCAGTGACGGAACGCTGCTGATGGAGCAGGGCAATGCCTATCTGCCGGATCACGACATGACGGGCCATGCCGAGCGCGTTCTGGCTACGCGTGCTTCTCGCCGTTTCCGACCGGCCGAGCTAGTCGATGCGACGCTCTATTCATCTGCCGAACCATGCGCCATGTGCGCCGGCGCTGCCTATTGGGCAGGCATTGGCCGCATCGTCTATGGACTTTCGGAAAGCAATCTGAGGCAGATCACCGGCAACCACCCTGAGAACCCGACGCTCGACCTGCCCTGTCGGCTTGTGCTGGAAAGCGGTCAGCGAGCCGTCGAAGTAATCGGTCCGATGCTGGAAGACGAGGCTGCGGAGCTGCACCGGGCCTTCTGGGCAAGCCGCTGAAGCCACGTCATTCGGCAGCGACACGCAGTATCTGCGGCACCGAATCGGCCGAATCGCGGAGAGGCGAAACGGAGGCCTTCACCAGATGTCGGAACCAGATATGGGCCGGCGAATGGTGCTTGCAGTCATGCCAGAGCAGATAGAAGTCCATTCGACCGAACTCGACGGGCGCATCGATGACGGCAAAATCGCCTCCTTGCGCCATTTGCTCGGCAAACGGCGCACCTGTCGTGAAAACCAGGTCGGACCCGGCCAGCATGTGCGGAACGATTGCATACTCCGGCACCGAGGCGGCGATATGTCGGCTGAGTCCGAGCTCCATCAGCCGGCCATCGATCGGACTATACTGCTTCATGACGTCAGCCGACGGCGACAGGTGGCGTTCCGCGAGATAAAACTCCATGTCGAGCGAGCCTATGGTGCCAGCCAACCGATGATCGGCGGCGACCACGCACTTGATCGGTGTCGAGAGCAGAGGCGCCAGCCGCAGTTGCTCCGGTGGCCGCGGCCAGTTGCCGACCACGAGATCGAGCGAGCCGTCGGCAAGGTGGCTCATCAGGTCGTCATGTCCCGGCAGCGTCGCAATGTCGATGGACGCCCTCGGCGCCTCCTCGGCAAGCCTGGCAAAGATCCGTGGCAGGAACTCGGCATCCAGACAGTTGGCTGCAGCGATGCGGAACCGCCGTTCGGTCCGATCGGGCTCGAAACTGGGCGGCGGGGCCAGAAGAGCGTCGATATCGGCGAGGAGACGCTGCAACGTTGCCCTGAGCTCCTGACCACGTTCGGTGGGAACGAGAGAACTGCCCGACCGCACCAGGATCGGATCGCCGATCAGTTCGCGGAGCCGCTTCAACGCCAGGCTGACGGTCGGCTGGGTCTGGCCGAGAATCTCCGCGGTGCGCGACACGCTGCACTCGGTGACGAGCAGGAGAAGGGTCCGCATCAGGCGGACATCGAAGGCGCCGTTGACGGGCTCCATGGACGACTCGATCCTCGAAAGAGGGGAACAACAACGTCCGTGACGAAGCACCAAGCATGCCAAGCCGAAAATCAACCGCCGGACGATCCGGCCGGCCTGCAAACGCAATGAGGGAAAATGGCGGAGAGGGAGGGATTTGAACCCCCGATACCCTTGCGAGTATGCCGCATTTCGAGTGCGGTGCAATCGACCACTCTGCCACCTCTCCGCGGTGCTTTTTGGGATGCGATCCCGGTCGAAAGCGGCGCGGACCATAACCGTGGGCAAAGCCGCTGGCAAGAGGGGCCAGAGCCGTCTGGGACGGTTTTTTGACACGAAGCGCGACCGGATCGAAACGGTCCGACCGCAAACGACCGGAACCGCCGCCCTTCGCCGTTGACCGGCGGAGGCTTTCCGTGTAGGGAAAACGCGGCTGAAAGGGAGCCCGGTCGATTGTCCGGGATAGTCTCTTTTTGTCAAATAGTCGCGCGCCCGGAAGGTGCGGCGCGGCCAAGAACCATCTGAAGAAGGACTGGCACGACCATGTTCGCAGTAATCAAGACCGGTGGCAAGCAGTACAAGGTTGCCGTCGACGACGTGTTCAACATCGAAAAGATCGAGCTCGAGGACGGCGCCGCCGTCACCTTCGACGAAGTGCTGGCCGTCGGTTCCGACGCTGGCGTCACCGTTGGTGCCCCCACCGTTGCCGGCGCCACCGTCGTCGCCGAGGTGGTCGAGCAGACTCGCGGCCCCAAGGTGATCTCCTTCAAGAAGCGCCGCCGCCAGAACTCCAAGCGCAAGCGCGGTCACCGGCAGCTTCTGACCACGGTCAAGATCACCGCGATCAACGCCGCCTGACGAAATTTCGTTCCGGCTCACTGCTGCCGGAACCTGACCCGACCACCGTCCATCAAGGTGTCGAGCGCCGAACGGCTCCGCCAGTGGACGATACGACAGACAGGAGACTGAAATGGCTCATAAAAAGGCAGGCGGTTCGTCCCGCAACGGTCGCGATACGGCCGGTCGACGCCTCGGCGTGAAGAAGTTCGGCGGCGAAGCCGTCATTCCCGGCAACATTATCATTCGCCAGCGCGGCACCCAGTGGCACCCGGGCACCAACGTTGGCATGGGCGTCGATCATACGATCTTCGCCCTGACGGAAGGCAACGTATCCTTCGCCACGAAGAGCAACGGCCGAGTTTATGTCTCGGTTGTGCCGACGGCGGTGGCAGCAGAGTAAGCCGGATGGAGCGAAAGCGACCCGCCGGCGTCCCACGGACCCGAGCGGATCGCGCTCCCAGCGCGCGATGTGACAGGGGAAGTGGGGCACCACTTCCCCTGATTTCATTTGGAGCGCTAGGAGAGCCCCATGTCGGAGCTGAGCGAGACTGAAGAACCTGACAGTCCCTGCGGCTGGCCGTTGATGGCAGCGGTGAGGCCAGCCATTGAGACGCGGCGACTCATCCTGAGGTCGCCGAACGACGAAGACGCCGCGGCGATCTCCCGGCTCGCCAACTCGGCCGCCGTTGCCCGGAACCTCGTCGGCATGCCCTACCCCTATCGCATCGAGCACGCACGCGCCTGGCTCGCCGAGCCGGTCGACCCGCGTGGTCAGCGTCACCTCATTTGCCGCAAGGGCTTCGACGCGGCGCCGACTCCCATCGGTGTCCTGACGCTCGACATGCGCGGGCGCGTCGGCCCCGGTTGGATAGGCTGTTGGCTGGGCGAGCGTCACTGGGGACAGGGATATGCGACCGAGGCCTGCCATGCCGCAATCGATTATGCCTTTCTTCACCAAAGGCATGAGAGGTTGTTGTTTGCCTGCCGGGTGACCAACCAGACGGGCAGACGGGTGATCGAGAAGTGCGGTTTCCAGATGGTGGCGCAAGAGCTGGCCTCAGCGGTCGGCAGTGGCATCGCGGTAGCCATCGACCGGTTCCGCATTGACCGGAGCACTTGGGAGAGTATCAGGGCCTGGGAGCCGCTGCGTGTTCACAACCGTGAGGCCGAACAAGCCGAGTGGGAAGAGCAACAGGCCGAGTTTCAGGCCCCAGTGGAGCGAATTTGATCTGACATCGGACGGCCTTTGCGCTACCGATCGACTGAGAAGTTTCTCCATTGGAAATAAAGCGTACTAGTGGTCTGCGTCCTGCGTTCATGCGAAGGCCTGCATCGTCGGCGCAAGTGTCGGGATCGGACCACTAGAGAGTGAGTACGGAATGAAACTGCTTTCCGGTGCCTTAGGCTCTTGGCGACCACGCACGGCTCTCTCTCCGCGCATCGAGACCGGTCGTCTGGTTCTTCGACCGATCGAACCGATCGACGCCGAGGCTGTTGCCACCTATCTCGACGACATAGAGGTCGCACGCTGGCTGGTCCGCGTGCCCCACCCCTTCACCGTTGAGGACGCGACCGCCTTCATCAGCCAGTGTTGCGCCACGTCCAGCCTTGGCACCGCGACGACTCTCGGCATCGTGTTGCGCGGCGACGATCGGGCAATCGTGCGCGGTATCGTGGCCTTGCATAGCCTCGACACGCGACCGGAAGTCGGTTTCTGGCTCGGACGTCCCTTCTGGGGCAACGGGCTGATGAGCGAAGCGGTGGAGGCAACGCTTGCCTGGGCCTATGCCGAGCTCGACGTTGATGCAATCGTCGCAGGCGCCTTCCAGGGCAATGTCGCATCCCTTTCCATCCAGGCCCGTCAGGGCTTCGAGGTTATCGGAATGAGCCGCCGCCCGTCCCTGATCGAGGAACGCCTGCTCGACCATGTCGACACACGGCTTACGCGGGCGCGTCATGCTGCCCGACCGTGGCGACCGTGACCCTTCGCCTCGCCTAAGCCCAAAATTCCGTTCATTTTCGCCGCGCGATGCTCTAAAGGGCAGACAGCGACCCGCGTGAAAATCGTGGGGCGGAGCGGCCAATGCCCTACATCCAGGCTGCCGACGGCGCATAGGCGCGGTCGTGACGCCATTCCAGGAAAGCCCCGATGAAATTCCTCGATCAAGCCAAGGTCTACGTCCGATCCGGCGATGGTGGCGCCGGTGCCGTGTCGTTCAGGCGTGAGAAGTTCATCGAGTTCGGCGGGCCGGACGGCGGCGATGGCGGCCGGGGCGGCGACGTCTGGGCCGAATGCGTCGGTGGCCTCAACACGTTGATCGACTACCGCTACCAGCAGCATTTCAAGGCCAAGACCGGCGGCCATGGCATGGGACGCGATCGCCATGGCGCCAAGGGCGGCGACATCGTGCTCAAGGTGCCCGTGGGTACCCAGATCATCGAGGAAGACGGCGAGACGCTCCTTGCCGACATGGTCGAGATCGGTCAGCGTGTGCTGCTCGCCAAAGGCGGCAATGGCGGCTTCGGCAACGCCTATTTCAAGACATCGACCAACCAGGCGCCGCGCCGCGCCAACCCGGGTCTGCCGGGGGAGGAAAAGTGGCTGTGGCTGCGCATGAAGCTGATTGCCGACGCCGGCCTCGTCGGTCTTCCCAACGCCGGCAAATCGACCTTCCTTGCGCGGACCACCGCTGCCAAGCCCAAGATTGCCGACTACCCTTTCACCACGCTGCATCCCGGCCTCGGCGTCGTGCGCATTGACGCCCGCGAGTTCGTTCTGGCCGACATTCCTGGCCTCATCGAGGGCGCCCATGAAGGCGTCGGCCTTGGCGATCGCTTCCTCGGCCACGTCGAGCGTTGCGGCGTTCTTCTGCATCTCATCGACGCGAGCCAGGAAGATGTGGTCGACGCTTGGCGTACGGTCAGGGCCGAACTGGAGGCTTATGACGAGGCGCTGGGCGAGAAGCCGGAAATCGTTGCCCTGTCCAAGTGCGAACTCGTGCCGGAGGACGAGCTCGCCGCCAAAGTCAAGAAACTGAAGCGCGCCGCCAAGACGACGCCCATCCTGTTGTCCGCCGTGACAGGCGCCGGTGTCGAAGCGGTGCTGCGGGCAATGGCCTCGGCCGTGGAGGCAAGCCGCGCCGAGAACGACGAGTCGCGGGCGGCCACCGCCACCCACATCTGGCAGCCCCTTCACCGCGATCGCGATGACGACAGAGACGATGATGACGACGACGACTATTGAAGCCTTCACCGGGCCTCTGTCCGGCTACCGCCGCGTGGTGATCAAGATCGGGTCGGCGCTGCTCGTGGAGGGACGCACCGGCACGCTGAAACGCAGCTGGATGGAAGGCGTAGCCGCCGACGTCGCCCGCCTTCGGGCAGGCGGAGCCGGCGTACTGCTCGTCTCCTCGGGCGCCATCGCCATGGGGCGCGGTGTCCTGAAGCTGCCGAAGGGCAAGTTGAAACTTGAGGATAGCCAGGCCGCCGCCGCAGTCGGCCAGATCGCGCTGGCGAGGGCCTGGGCCGAGGTGCTTGGCGATCATCGAATAACGGCCGGCCAGATCCTGCTGACCCTTGGCGACACCGAGGAGCGCCGCCGCTATCTCAATGGCCGCGCCACCATCGGCAAGCTCCTGAAGCTCGGCGCCGTGCCGGTGATCAACGAGAACGACACGGTAGCCACCACCGAGATCCGCTATGGCGACAACGACCGGCTCGCCGCTCGAGTCGCCGCCATGATGGGCGCCGACCTCCTCGTCCTTCTCTCGGATATCGACGGTCTCTACACCGCCCCACCGCAGGTCGACCCGAATGCTACGCTGATCCCGGTGATCGACCGCATCACGCCGGAGATCGAAGCGATGGCAGGCGGCGCGGCCTCGGAGCTGTCGCGCGGCGGCATGAAGACCAAGATCGATGCCGGCAAGATCGCCACGGTAGCCGGAGCGGCGATGATCATCGCTTCCGGCAAGGTCGCCGCGCCACTATCGCGCATCGACGCCGGCGGGCCGCATTCGCTGTTCCGCGCCGAGGCCGCCCCGGTCACGGCGCGCAAGGCCTGGATCGCAGGCCACATCGAAGCACCGGGCGTTATCACCATCGACGCCGGCGCCGTCCGCGCGTTGAAACAGGGACGCAGCCTGCTGCCTCCTGGCGTCACCCGCGTCGACGGCGACTTCCATCGTGGCGACACCGTCATCGTGGTCGACGAAGCCGGCGTAGAGCTGGCGCGCGGCCTCGTTGCCTATGACGCCGTCGACGCACGCCGTATTCGCGGCCAGAACTCTGCGGTGATCGAGGACATCCTTGGAGCACCCGGCCGCACCGAAATGATCCATCGCGACGACCTTGTTCTGAAGGGCGACTTCGGAGACTGACCATGACCACACTGACCGACGTTTCCGTTCACGACCTGATGGCCGACATCGGCCGGCGTGCCCGCGTGGCGGCCCGCCGCCTGGCCGGCGCCTCCGGCAAGGAGAAAACAGCCGCCCTTGTCGCCATGGCCGCCGAGGTGCGCGCCCGCGAGGCCGATATTCTCGAGGCGAACGCCGCCGACGTCGCGGCCATGAAAGAGAGCGGCGCCGCCGCCTCCTTCCTTGATCGCGGCACGCTCGACCACGCGCGCGTCGAGGCCATTGCCAAAGCCCTCGAGGAGATCGCCGCGCTGCCAGACCCTGTCGGCCGCGTACTGGCGTCCTGGACTCGACCGAACGGTCTTGCCATCGAGCGCGTGGCCACGCCACTCGGCGTCATCGGCATCATTTTCGAAAGCCGCCCCAACGTGACCGCCGACGCCGGCGCCCTCTGCCTGATGGCAGGCAACGCGGCCATCCTCCGGTGCGGTTCCGATTCGCTTCGCTCCTCGCAGGCGATCCTGGTCGCTCTCGCGGCCGGTCTTCGCGCGACCGGCCTTCCCGAGGATGCCATCCAGCTGGTGCCGACCAAGGATCGCGCCGCCGTCGGCGAGATGCTGACCGGCCTCGATGGTTCGATCGACGTTATCGTGCCGCGCGGCGGCAAAAGCCTCGTCGCCCGCGTACAGGCCGAGGCGCGCGTGCCTGTGTTCGCCCATCTCGAAGGTATCTGCCACGTCTACATCGACAAAGCCGCCGACCTCGACATGGCCGTCAGTGTGACGGTCAATGCCAAGCTGAGGCGGGTCGGCGTCTGCGGGTCGGCCGAAACCTTACTCGTCGATCGGTCCGTGGCTGACAGCCATCTCCTGCCGATCCTGAAAGCGCTCCACGAGGGCGGCTGCGAAATCCGAGCCACGGACGAAATCCGAGCTCGCTTCCCGGCGGCGGTACCGGCGACCGAAGCCGATTGGTCCACCGAATATCTGGCGCCGATCATCTCGGTGACGCTTGTCGACGGCGTGGATGCCGCCATCGAGCACATCGAAACCCATGGCTCTCATCATACCGACAGTATCATCACGGCCGACGAGTCCACGGCGGCCCATTTCCTTGCCGCCGTGGACTCGGCCATCGTGCTGCACAACGCCTCGACGCAGTTCGCCGACGGCGGCGAGTTTGGCATGGGCGCCGAAATCGGCATCGCCACCGGCAAGATGCACGCACGCGGCCCGGTCGGCGTGGAGCAGCTCACCTCCTTCAAGTACCGCGTACGCGGCAGTGGCCAGACGAGACCGTGACAACACCTCGCCTTCCCGCCACGCTACCCGGCATGCGCGTCGGTCTCTACGGCGGTTCGTTCAATCCGCCGCATCGGGGCCACGCCCACGTCGCACGCCTGGCTCTCCAGCGGCTTCAGCTCGATCGCATCTGGTGGCTTGTCACGCCGGGCAATCCGCTGAAGTCGGTGGACGGTCTGCCCAACGTCAACCAAAGGCTGGCCGCCGTGCGGGAGGTCGCACACCATCCGCGCGCCATCGTCACCGATCTCGAATCCCGGCTCGGCACGCGCTACACCATCGACCTTGTGCGCAGGCTGAAAACGCTGAGGCCGTCCGTTCGATTTGTGCTGGTGATCGGCGCCGACAACTGGGCGACATTCCATCGCTGGGGTGGCTGGAGGGAGATCGCCCGAACGGTGCCCATTGCCGTCGTGGATCGACCGGGAGCCACCTTCGCCGCCTTGGCATCGCCAGCCGCCCGGACCTTCGCCGGTGCGCGGGTCGCCGAACGCGATGGCGCCTTGCTGCCGTTCCTCGCCCCACCCGCCTGGATGTTCATCGCCGGCGTCAAGGTCCCCCTGTCGTCAAGCGATCTGCGCCGATCCACCGGCCTGGCCTAACCATTGGCAACGGTCGATCTTGAAAACGTCACCATCAAGGTTCATCCTTTCATTCATCCGCGATTGCCGGCATGGGGCCGGATATCGCAGGCTACTTCACGAGGTGCACCCCTGAGCATGCCCTTCCCCGAGGGCGCCTTCAGCGCCAACTCATTTTCCGACGTCGCTGCGTTCTCCGGCGATGCCACTCCTCTTCCGCGATCCCTCCTCGACACGATTCTCGCCAGCCTTGACGATGCCAAGGCGGAGGATGTCGTTGACATCGACGTTGCCGCCAAGACGCCGATCGCCGACCACATGGTGATCTGCACGGGCCGCTCCAGCCGCCACGTTGGCGCCATCGCCGATCATCTGGGAAAAGACCTGAAGGATGCCGGCTTCGGCACCGTCGCAGTCGAAGGCCAGCCGACCTGCGACTGGGTACTGATCGACGCGGGATCGATCATCGTTCACGTCTTCCGCCCGGAAGTGCGCGAGTTCTATCATCTTGAGAAGATGTGGGCGCCAGATCCGGCGCCAACCAACGGCCGTCGCTGACGAACGGCCAACAGATCCAGGTTTCCAGGCAGAAGACGCCTTGGCTGGATCGGTCCGCTCGGAAATGTCGCGTTTCCTCAAGTAGCGGACCCTTCTCGATGACCCCGGTATGCGGGGCCGCTGGCCCCGCCGATTGCGCGTGCGCCCGAACCAGAAGAAACACATGCGCATCGCCATTCACGCCGTTGGAAAACTGAAGGCCGGTCCCGAGCGAGAGCTGGCCGACCGCTACCTCGATCGCGCCGACAAGGCAGGGCGAGCCATCGGTTTTTCCTCGGTCACGTCCCGCGAGATCATCGAAAGCCGAGCGCGCGAAGCGATGCAGCGCAAGGAGGAGGAGGCTCGAGGCCTGCTCGCCGATCTGCCGCCGGGCGCTCTGCTGATCGCCCTCGACGAGCGTGGCGACTCCCCGACCTCCGAACGATTCGCCGAGATGCTGGGCCAAGCGCGCGACCGTGGCACCCCGAATGCCGTTCTGATGATCGGGGGCCCGGACGGTCACGGCCAGGAACTCCTGTCGCGCGCCGGTCATCGCATTTCCTTTGGCCGGCTGACCTGGCCCCATCAGATCGTCCGCATTCTCGCCGCAGAGCAGATATATCGTGCGGTCACCATTTTGAGCGGTCACCCCTACCACCGTTCCTGACCCGCCGCCGTCTCGTTATCCTTGGTTGACGGAGCGTTAACGGAAAGGTCGATAGGGTCAGCCGCTCGACCGTACCGCCACCGGACAGCTCATCTCGTCCATGCCGCTCGAAACGCGACGTCCAGGAGCCCGCCGCCTTGTCTTCGCTGCCATTCTGGCGGCGTTGCCCGGTCACGCCGCATCTCAGGACGGTCTGCCGGCCGAGGCGACGGCCTTTGCGCCGGCAACCGAAATGACGCGCCCTTCGCCTCTCTCAGGCAGCACGACCAGCGTCGAGCAGGCACAGGCCGAACGGGCGTTGAAGGACCAGGAGCTTGCCAAGCTTCGCGATGCCATGGAGCTGTCGGCGGAGAAACAGGCGGAAATTGCCGCCGAGATTGCCGGCCTCTCCCGCGATCAGCAGGCGCTTCACGACCAACTCGTGACCTCCGCCGCCCGCGTTCAAGCGCTCGAGCAATCGATCACCGACAGTGAAGAGCGCCTCGCCCGCGGGGCCGAAAACGAAGCGCGCATCCGCGCCTCGCTTGCCACCCGCCGCGACGTGCTGATTGCCGTGCTCTCCACCGCGCAGCGCATTGGCCGTCAACCGCCGCCGGCACTGGTGGTCAGCCCCGAAGACGCGCTGAAAGCGGTCCGCTCAGCGGTGGTGCTCGGGGCGGTGCTGCCCGAGATTCGCCTTGAGGCCGAAGCGCTGCAATCCGATCTCGACGCCCTCGTCGCCGAACGAACCCGCGCGGCCGCCGAGCGCGATCGCCTTCGCGCCGACGCCGCCTCCATTGCCGAGGAGCGCCAGCGTCTCACGCTGCTCATCGACAAGAAGACGAAGGAAAGCGAGGCGCGCGCCGCCGATCTCGCCGCCGAGAAGGCAAAGGCCGAGGAACTCGCGAAGAATGCCCGGAGCCTCGAAGAACTGATCGCAGGCATGAAGAAGGCACTTCCGGTGGCCCGGTCCGAGTCGCCTGCCACCACCTCGCCCACGCCGAGTGCCGGTGGCCGCCTGGGACCAGCCATTGCCTTTGCCGAGGCCAAGGGGCGACTGATCCCACCGGTGCGTGGCGTCAACCTGCAATCCTTCGGGGACGACAACGGCCTTGGAGGGATCTCTCAAGGACAGGCGATTGCCACCCGAGCCGGCGCGCGCGTGGTATCGCCGGCCGACGGCCGCGTCGTCTATGCCGGTCCGTTCCGGTCCTATGGACAGCTCTTGATCCTCGACACCGGCGACGACTATCATGTCGTGCTTGCCGGCATGGAGCGGATCGACGTCCAGCTGGATCAATTTGTTTTGACGGGCGAGCCCGTCGGTGTCATGGGAAACCAGCGGCTGGCCAGCGCGGCGGTGCTGGATGCCAGCGTTACGCAGCCCGTGCTTTACGTCGAATTTCGCAAAGGTGGAACTTCGATCGACCCCTCTCCCTGGTGGGTCGCGTCGCAGGATCGGAAGGTCAGCGGATGATCAGAAAACTGTCGCTACTCGCAGCAGGCGCCGTTATCGGTGCCGGCGTCACCACCCTGACCCTCGAACACCGTCTCCCCGGCTTAGGGTCGGCCGTGGCCGCTGGCGTCGACACCTATCGTCAGCTCAACCTGTTTGGCGACGTGTTCGAGCGCATCCGGGCGGACTATGTCGAGGAACCCGATGAATCGGAGCTGATCGAGGCTGCCATCAACGGCATGCTGACCTCGCTCGATCCGCACTCGAGCTACATGAACGCCAAGAGCTACCAGGACATGCAGGTCCAGACCAAGGGCGAGTTCGGCGGGCTTGGCATCGAGGTCACCATGGAGGATGGCCTCGTCAAGGTGGTGACGCCGATCGACGACACGCCAGCCGCCAAGGCCGGAATTCGCGCGGGCGACCTGATCACCGCCATCGACGGCACCGACGTGAAGGGTCTCACCCTCAATGACGCCGTCGACAAGATGCGCGGCCCCGTCAACTCGTCGATCACCCTCACCGTTGCGCGCGGCACCGACAAGCCCTTCGACGTCAAGATCGTTCGCGACGTCATCAAGATGCAATCGGTACGATACGAGGTGAAGGAGGACGTCGGCTACATCCGCATCTCCCAGTTCACCGCCCAGACCTTCGATGGTCTCAAGACGTCGATCGACAAGATCAACGCTGCCGTTCCCGAGGACAAGCTCAAGGGCTACGTGCTTGACCTGCGCAACGACCCGGGCGGCCTGCTCGACCAGGCGATCGCCGTCTCCGATGCCTTCCTCGACAAGGGCGAGATCGTCTCGACGCGCGGGCGCCAGGACAACGACACTCGTCGCTACGCCGCCAAGGCCGGTGAGCTGGTCGGAAACAAGCCGGTGATCGTGCTGATCAACGGCGGTTCGGCCTCGGCCTCGGAGATCGTCGCCGGTGCGTTGCAGGACCATCGCCGGGCCACCATCCTGGGCACGCGGTCCTTCGGCAAGGGCTCGGTTCAAACCATCATTCCGCTCGGCTCGAACGGTGCCATCCGTCTGACCACCGCCCGCTACTACACGCCTTCGGGCAACTCCATCCAGGCCAAGGGCATCCATCCGGACATCGAGGTCCTGCAGGATCTTCCCGAGGATCTCAAGAACCAGATAACCGAAACCAAGGGCGAGGCATCGCTGAAGGGCCACCTCAAGAGCGAGACCGAGGGGGCCGAGGCATCGGGCAGCCAGGCCTACGTGCCGCCGGATCCCAAGGACGACAAGCAGCTCAACCTGGCGCTCGATCTGCTGCGCGGGCTGCAGGCCAACGCCGCGTTCCCGCCCAAGGGCGAAGATCACGTCGCCAACTGAGGCGACGACCAGCGAAAGAAGCCGGGCCGGAGATCTTCTCCGGCCCGTTGCATTTCGGCGGCATACCGTGCCGCCAAGGATTGAACTAAGCTCCAAGGGACCGAATCAGGGCGGTCGCCTATAGCCGGATCTCGTGCCATGAACGACCTCACCAATCCTCTAGGCTTCGGCGGCTCCGGTGGCCGTAAGCTTCGCGTGCCGGTGGGTGCCATAGCCGCCGTCATCACGGCCTGCCTCTTTGCCGGTCTCGCCGTCTGGTTGATGGTCGTGAACGATCCGCTCGGCGGCGAACCCTATGCGCGCGCCAAGATCGAGACCTCGGAAACCGGCTATGCCCGCGCCGACATTGCAACGGTGGGCGTGAAGTCCGGCACCGGAGAGCTCCTTCCGCCGCTGAGCGAAACCAAGCCAGACGCCGGGGTGACGCTGGAAGGACCTTCGAGCGCAGAGACCGCCGTGGCGCTGCCCGTCGAAGCCGACGCTGCCCTCATCGAAACCTCGCCATTCGGCCCGTTGCCGCGCGTCGGCGCCGACGGTCGCCGCCCAGCCGATGTCTACGCCCGACCGGTACCCGGCTTCGTGGGCGCCTCCCCGAAGATCGCCATCGTTGTCGGGGATCTCGGTCTCAGCCAGACCGGAACTCAGGAAGCGATCAAGATCCTGCCCCCCGAGGTTACACTCGGCTTCGCACCCTATGGCGCCAGCCTCGATCGCTGGACCGCCAAGGCGAGACAGGATGGCCACGAGTTGCTCTTGCAGGTGCCGCTGGAGCCCTTCGACTACCCTGACAACGATCCGGGCGAGAACACGCTGCTCGTCGGCAAGGATGCGCGCCAGAACATCGAAAACCTGCATCGGGTGATGGGGCGCCTTTCCACCTACGTCGGAATCGTCAACTACATGGGCGCCCGCTTCACGTCCGAAGCCGCTGCACTCGATCCGGTGATGCAGGAAATCGCGTTGCGCGGCCTCCTCTATCTCGATGATGGCAGTTCACCCCGCAGCGTCGCCGAGCAGTCGGCCGCCAAGTTCAAGACGGAGTTCGCCAAGGCCGATCTCGTCATCGATGCCGTGCCGACCCCCACCGAGATCGCCGCCCGCCTGGCCCAGCTGGAGCAGATTGCCCGTACGCGCGGCCTTGCCGTCGGTGTCGCCAGCGCTCGACCTGCAACGCTCAAGGCGCTATCCGGATGGACAAGCGGCCTCGACGAGCGCGGCATAACGCTTGTGCCGATCACCGCAGTCACCCAGCAGAACTGAGACGCTCAATCAATGACCTCCCGCGCCGACCTGCCCTATCGCCCTTGTGCCGGGGCTGTACTCATCAATCGTGACGGCCTCGTTTTCGTGGGTCACCGTGCCGATCTCGAGGGCACACCGGACGCGACACCCTGGCAGATGCCTCAAGGCGGCATCGACGAAGGCGAAACCCCGCTCGAAGCCGCCCGGCGCGAGCTGTGGGAGGAAACCTCGGCGCATTCGGTCGAACTCCTCGCAGAAGCGCCCGAGTGGTATCGCTACGATGTCCCCGATAGTCTCGCCACCGGACGCTTCCAGAAGAAGTGGCGCGGCCAGACACAGAAGTGGTTCGCTTTCCGCTTTCTCGGCGAAGACAGTGAGATCGACATCCTGAATCCAGGCGGCGGCGCCCATCCGGCGGAGTTCTCCCGCTGGGCCTGGAAGCCGCTGTCGGAGGTTCCAAGCCTCGTGGTCGCCTTCAAGCGGCCAATCTACGAACAAGTTGCAACGGCCTTCGCCAGTTTGGCGGTGCCCGCGTGACCGCCCGCCTTCCGGCTGCGATCGCTCCGCCGGACCCGGCCGAGCGCGAGCCTCTCCTGCCCGATCTTCCCTATCGCCCGAATGTCGGCATCTGCCTGTTCAATTCCGAAGGACTGGTCTTCTGCGGCAAGGCCTTCGCCAACCCCTTCGGCTGGCCGGATCCGGAAGTCTTCTCGGAGGGAGCCGACTGGGCATTGCCGCAGGGCGGAATCGACCCCGGAGAGGATATCGTCGCGGCTGCGCGCCGAGAGCTCTGGGAGGAGACCGGCGTCACCAGTACCGAGCTGATCGCCGTTACCGACGACTGGTGGACCTACGACTTTCCAGCCCGTGGTTCGAGAATCCACAAGCTGTATCCCTTTCGGGGCCAACGGCAACGTTGGGCGGCGTTTCGGTTTACCGGCGCGGAGAACGAAATCACGGTGGCCGCCACCCATACGGACGAGCCGCCGGAGTTTCTGGAATGGCGCTGGCGGCCGCTCTCGGAACTGCCGGCCCTGGCCCCGCTGCATCGGAGACAGCAATACGCCCGCGTGTTGGACGCGTTCGGCAACATCGGCCCGGTGTGAGGTTCTACCGCCGACGCCGACCGGCCGCTTGATCGGCCGCGCGGGCAAGCGTCAGAAGCGTTTCGCCGACGATATCGGCGGCAAGCGATTGATTGAGGCGTGCATCGCGCGCCGCTTCGCCAAGAACGATGATCGCCCGCGCAAGCCGTGCCGGTGACCATAGCCCGAGCGCCGTCTCCACCTTGCCTTTTCGCTTGAAGAAAATGGGCGGCCGGGCGCCATTCACCGCATCGCCTGGAGAAACGCCGCCATCGACGGCTGCACGCAACTCGTCGAGCAGCATGAAGTGTCGAAGAGCCGCCCCGACGATCTGGCCAGCATCGACCCCTTCGGTCCGCGCTTTGGCCAACCCCTCGACCAACGCGGGCAGAGCCCCGCTCGCTGTCGCATCGATCACCTCGTCGATGGCGAAGGTGGAGCTGTCGCCGATCAGCGTTTCGACGTCGGCGATCGAAATGGTCCCCGTTCCAAGGGCGTGCAGGCAGAGTTTCTGAATCTCGCCGCGTGTCATCAGCCGGTCGCCGCCCAGAAGAGACACAAGCAGCGCGCGAGCCTCCGAGGAAATGGAAAGCCCTGCCGCCTTAACCTCATCGTCCACCAGCGCACCGATCGCCCGCTCGTCGTCGGCGAAGCACGGGATGGCATAGGCTTGGCGTTCCTGCTCGAACAACACCCTGAGCGGGCTGGACTTCTTGAGATCTCCCGCCTCGACGACAATTGCCGTGTCCGCCGGCGGATTCTTGAACAGCGGACGCACCCGGCCGGCCACGTCGGCGCGGCCGGCGTCGCGCAAGAGAATTGCTCTCCGGCTCGAAAACATCGAAACCGCGTAAGCTTCGTCGGCGAGCCGGGTGGGATTTGCCGTGAGTTCCGAAGCTTCGATCCGCACCAAAGCGAAGGGATCGCCGGGATCGGCGAAGGCCTTGGCGATCGTTCTTGCCCGCTCGGAAACGAGCCCGGTATCCGGCCCGTAGACCAGATAGAAGGTTATGTCCTGCGGCGGCCGCGCAACGAGGCGATCGGCCTCCTGGGCGCGCGCCGCCACCATGGCCTTACCCCTTGCCGATCAGCGCCGAGGCAAGACGCAGCCGAATGTCGGCCGCCGCCGCACGCGCCGCCCGATCCTCGGCATCCCGCTGCGCCCTGACATTTGCATAACGCTGCGAGCTGACGTCGAAAGACGACGTGGTATAGACGTTGTCCGACGTGACCACTCTGCCCGTGGCGACCTCCGTCAGCGTGTAGGTAGCCGTGAGCGACACCAGTTTGGCGACCGGGATATCCTCGCGAGCGCGAATGGCAAGGTCCGAAACACGCGTCGTCAGAATGAGATCCAGACGATACTTCGGCTCCACCAGCGCTCCGCCACCACGCAGCTGGAAGATCAGCTCGTTGATCAGCGCCTGCGCCACGCGCTCCGTCTGCCCCTTGATGGCAATCGAAGCGAGCTCGGTGACCATGGCCGGGTTGTCCCCCGCCACCACCGAGCCGGCCGGCGCGTAAACGGGCCGAACCTGGCAGGCGGCGAGAAAACTGGCAGCGGCGAGCAGCAACACACCGCGGCGGAGGAGATCAGACGACCACATTGACGATCCTCTGGGCGACGACGATGACCTTCTTCGGGCTCTTGCCGTCGAGCGCCTTGATCACGGCTTCGAGCTTCAACACCTCAGCCTCAACATCGGCGGGCGACGCGGTACGCGCCACCGTCACGTCGGCGCGCTTCTTGCCGTTGACCTGCACCGGCATGGTCACCTCGTCCTCGACGAGAAGGGACCGGTCGACAACCGGCCAATCGGCATTCGCGACCAGACCGTCATGGCCAAGAGCCGCCCAGCTCTCCTCGGCGAGATGCGGGGTCATCGGCGCCATCATGCGGACCAGCAGACCAGCCGCTTCGCTCAGAGCGGCAGCGGCCGTGCCGTCGGCGGCCAGCACCGCCTTCTCGTTGGCGAGTGCGCTCCCCAGCGTGTTGACCAGTTCATAGATCTTGGCCAGCGCCACGTTGAACCGCAGTCCCTCGATGCTCTCTTCGACAGCGGCCAGCGCCTTGTGCGCCGCCTTGCGCAACGCGAGCGCCAGCTTGTCGCCGCCCTCGGCCCGGCTATCGGTCGGCACCAGTTCGGACGCCTCGGAAACGATGCGCCAGACGCGCTGCAGGAAGCGAGCAGTACCCTGGGCGCCGGCTTCGGTCCACTCGACGTCACGCTCCGGCGGGCTGTCGGACAGCATGAACCAGCGCGCGGTGTCGGCACCGAAACTGTCGATGATATCGGTTGGGTCGACGGTGTTCTTCTTCGACTTCGACATCTTCTCGATCGGGCCGATCTTGACCGGCGCACCGGAGGCGATCAATCGCGCCGTACGGCCTCCGGTCTCCTCGACGATCTCGACATCGGCCGGCGACAGCCATTCGCCGTCCGCCGACTGGTAGGTCTCATGCACCACCATTCCCTGGGTGAACAGCCCCCGGAACGGCTCGTCAAAGCCGACATGCCCGCACTTCTTCATCGCGCGTGTGAAGAAGCGCGAATAAAGGAGGTGCAGAATGGCATGCTCGATGCCGCCAATATACTGATCGACCGGAAGCCAGGCATTGACCACTTCCGGCACCGTCGGCGTCTGGGCGCGCGGCTCCGTGAACCGGCTGTAGTACCAGGACGAGTCGACGAAAGTATCCATGGTGTCGGTTTCGCGCCGGGCCGGCTTGCCGCACTCGGGACAGACGCACTTCGTGAACGTCGGGTGCCGGTCGAGCGGATTACCGGGCCGATCGAACTCGACGTCCTCGGGCAACCGCACCGGCAGATCCTTGGCCGGAACCGGAACGACGCCACAGGACTCGCAGTGGATGACCGGAATCGGACATCCCCAGTAGCGCTGGCGCGAGATACCCCAGTCGCGCAGGCGATAGTTCACCTGCCGCTTGGCCGCCGGTGCCCCATGGAGCATCGTCGTCTCGAGCTTGCTCGCCACGAGATCCTTCGCCGCCTCGACTTCCATGCCGTCAAGGAAAGCGGAATTATAGAGCTTGCCATCGTCGGTATACGCGACATCGCCCACCGCGAAGGCGGCCGGGTCGCCTCCCTCGGGCAGAACCACCGGCGTAACGGTGAGAGCGTACTTGCGAGCGAAATCAAGGTCGCGCTGGTCATGCGCCGGGCAGCCGAAGATGGCGCCGGTGCCGTAGTCCATCAGCACGAAATTGGCGATGTAGACCGGGTAGCTCTTGCCGTTGAAGGGATGCTTCACCGACAGGCCCGTTGCAAGGCCCTTCTTCTCCGCCGTCTCGAGCGCCGCCGCGGAAGTACCGATGCGCCGGCACTCCTCACAGAACGAAGCCGTCGCCGGATCCTTCTCGGCAAGCGCCTTTGCGACCGGGTGATCGGCCGAAAGCGCCAGGAAGCTCATGCCGAACAGCGTATCCGGACGCGTTGTGAATACCTCGATCGTCGGCTCGCCAGCCACCGCCGCGCCGTCGATCTCGAACCGCACGCGCAGCCCCTCCGACCGACCGATCCAGTTCTTCTGCATGGTCCGGACTTTCTCCGGCCAGCGGTCGAGCGTATCGAGAGCGGAGAGCAACTCATCCGAATAGTCGGAGATCTTCAGGAACCACTGCGTCAGCTCGCGCTGCTCGACCAGCGCGCCAGAGCGCCAGCCGCGACCGTCGATGACCTGCTCGTTGGCGAGCACGGTCATGTCGACGGGATCCCAGTTGACCTTGGACTTCTTGCGGCTGACGAGGCCGGCCTTCATGAAGTCCAGGAACAGCTTCTGCTGCTGTGTGTAGTAGTCCTCGTCGCAGGTCGCGAACTCGCGACTCCAGTCGAGCGAAAGCCCCATGCTCTTCAGCTGGCCGCGCATGGTGGCGATGTTTTCGTAGGTCCACGTCTTGGGATGGACGTGCCCCTTCATCGCCGCGTTCTCGGCCGGCATGCCGAATGCGTCCCACCCCATGGGATGCAGGACGTTGAAACCCTTGGCGCGCTTGTACCGGGCAACCACGTCGCCCATGGTGTAGTTGCGCACGTGCCCCATGTGGATGCGACCCGACGGATAGGGAAACATCTCGAGGACATAATACTTCGGACGCGGATCGTCGTTCTTCGTCTCGAAAACCTTGGCCTCGTTCCAGGCCCTTTGCCAGCGCGTTTCCGCTTCACGGGCATTGTATCGCTCGGTCGCCATCGTCTCGTCTTCTGCTCTGATCCACGCCTGTCGCGGGTCGGCGGCGCCAAGGGCGCACGGCCGCGCGAAAACTCACGGCATGACCATCATCAGAAACGGTCCCTAGGGTCAATGCTCTGGAGCACCGATGCCGGTGTTTTCCGCCCGGTCACGGCGAGATCGCCAGAATCGAATCAACGATCAGGCGTCAACGAAATCCGTCGCATGGTCCTTGACGAAGGTTTCGAAGAAGCGGGGTGGCCGGCCTGTCATCTTCTCCACGGCCGGGCTGACGATGGATGCCTTGCCGCCACGGATAGTGTCGAACTCGGCGACACGCTCGGCGATGAGCTTTTCCGACAGGCCCTCCGCGGCGAGGCGCGCCTCGTAATCGGCGATCGCGATCGGCCGGAAGACGACCGAACGGCCCGTCACATGGCTCATCACCTCGGCAGCGCGCGACAATGGCAACGCGGCGGGGCCGGTGAGCACGAGCGTCTGTCCGTCAAAGTCAGAACTGGTCAGAGCCGCGGCGGCGGCCGCCGCGACGTCGCGACCATCGATGAAGCTGATGAGCCCCTCGTCGATCGGCAAAGTGAGCTCTCCGGCCTGGACGGCATCCTTCCAGACTGTGCGGAAGTTGTCGGCGAACCAGTTGGCCCGAAGAATGACGAACGGCAGGCCGGAGTTCTCCAGGACCAGTTCGAGCTGGCGATACGGAGTGTCCTCGGATGCATCGGCAGCGATGGTGGACAGAAGGACCGCCTTCACCTTGCGATCGACCACGTGCCGCATCACCGGCATCAACGCGGCGATGACATCGAGCGGGCCCGCAGGCATCAGCACGAAAACGCGGTCCACGCCCTCGAACAGTGGTGCGATGCTGGCGGGATCGCGGTAGTCAAACCGAAGCACCGAGGCGTCCGGATGCGCCTGACCGTCCAGAGCGGCCGCCTTCACGGTTTCGCCTTTCGCCACCAGTTCGGAAACGACCAGCTGTCCGATTGTACCGGTGGCGCCAAGAACGAGAATGCTGTCTGCCATTGGAATCTCCGTCAGGACGAACGTACCGGCCCGAGGGCCACCTGAAGAGAAACGTCCTCAGCCTGCGTTGGGTTCCCGCCATGGCGAAGCGGCCACGGCCTCGGCAAGGCGATCGATCTCATGGTCGGCGAAAACGCTGATGCCATGGGCGGCAAGAAGTGCGGCGACGACGCCCTCTCCCGGGATCTGCCGCCCGGAGAAGCTTCCGTCGTAAATGGCAAGACTGCCACAGGAAGGACTGCGGTCGATAAGAAGGGCGTGGCCGCAGCCCGTGCTAAGGGCAAGATCGAGCGTCGCTTCGGCACCAGCAAGGAAAGCCGCCGTCACGTCTTTACCGGTAGCCGTTATGACGCGCGCCTGACCGGCCAGAACGTCGCTTCCGGAACCGCCGACGATTTCGGCTGCCGGGCGCGGCACGGGAAGCTCGCCCATGAGCTCGGGACAGACCGGCACCAGCCGCCCTTCGGCGTACCATTGCTCGATACGCGGATCGTCGAGCCGCTTTCCGGTGCCGTCATAGCGAATCGGTCGGCCGAGCAGGCAAGCGGAAATCAGGATACGGCCCATAGGTACCACCGGAGACATGACAAAGGCGCCCTCCGCCTTGCGGCGAAGGACGCCTTTGTCTCGCCCCGAGGGGTCGCCGTCAATCTTCGTCGGTGCGCATCAGGATTTCGCGCTTGCCCGCGTGGTTGGGCGGACCAACCAATCCTTCGTTCTCCATGCGCTCGATGAGCGAGGCGGCGCGGTTGTAGCCAATGCCGAGCCGGCGCTGGATGTAGCTCGTCGTGGCGCGCTTGTCGCGCAACACCAGCGCCACCGCCTGATCGAAGAGGTCCGCGTTCTCGTCGACCGGCGCGGCCTCCCCGGCACTGCCGCCGTCTTCCTCGTCATCTGCCGTGATGGCATCGAGATAATCGGGCGTACCCTGGGTCTTGAGGTGGGCGACGATCGCCTCGACCTCACCGTCGGAAACGAACGGCCCGTGGACGCGCTGGATTCGACCGCCACCCTGCATGTAGAGCATGTCGCCCTGGCCGAGGAGCTGCTCGGCTCCCTGCTCGCCGAGGATGGTGCGGCTGTCGATCTTCGACGTGACCTGGAAGGAGATTCGGGTCGGGAAGTTGGCCTTGATGGTTCCCGTGATCACATCCACCGACGGGCGCTGCGTCGCCATGATGACGTGAATGCCGGCGGCGCGCGCCATCTGGGCAAGACGTTGCACCGCACCCTCGATTTCCTTGCCCGCCACCATCATCAGGTCCGCCATCTCGTCGATGATGACGACGATGAATGGCAGCGGCTTGAGCTCCATTTCCTCCGTCTCGAAGATGGGCTCGCCGGTTTCCTTGTCGAAGCCGGTCTGAACGGTCCGGTTGATGCTCTCGCCGCGCTCGATCGCCTGCGCAACCCGGGCATTGAAACCCTCGATGTTGCGCACACCCACCTTGGACATCTTCTTGTAGCGGTCCTCCATCTCCCGGACCGTCCACTTGAGAGCCACGACCGCCTTGCGCGGATCGGTGACCACCGGCGTCAGCAGATGTGGAATGCCGTCGTAGACAGAGAGCTCCAGCATCTTCGGGTCGATCATGATCAGCCGGCATTCCTCCGGCGTCATCCGGTAGAGAAGGCTGAGGATCATGGTGTTGATCGACACCGACTTGCCCGAACCCGTCGTGCCAGCCACCAGCATGTGCGGTGTGCGAGCGAGATCGATGATAACCGGCTCGCCACCGATGGTCTTGCCGAGGGCCAACGCCAGACGACCCTTGAACTTCTCGAAGTCCTGGCTGGCGATCAACTCGCGAAGGTAGACCATCTCGCGCCGCTGATTGGGCAGCTCGATGCCGATCGCATTCTTGCCGGGAATGACGGCGACACGAGCGGCGACCGCGCTCATCGAGCGGGCAATGTCGTCGGCAAGGCCGATGACTCGCGATGACTTGATGCCGGGCGCCGGTTCCAGTTCGTAGAGCGTCACCACCGGACCGGGGCGAACATTGAAGATCTCACCCTTGATACCGAAGTCTTCGAGCACGCCTTCCAGCAGGCCCGCGTTCTGTTCGAGGCTGTCCGGAGTATACTGGACACCGGTTCCACCCTTGGGCTCGGCCAGCAGTTCGATGGCGGGAAACTCGAAGCGATCTTCGTCCAGCAGCGACAGCTGCATCCCTCCCTTGGCCCGCTTGCCGGGCTGCATCGGCGGTGCAGGCGCCTTGACGCGGGCGGCCGCTTTCTCCGGCTGGGCGGCCGGCTTGCCTATGCGCGAAGCCGGGCCACGAAGCGGGGCGGGACGCGGTTCGAAGGTTCTCGGCGCCGGCGCGACGGCGACAGGCTCCGGCGGTGCGATCAGCTCCGTCTCATCATAATCGGACAGGCGATCGGCCATGTCGAACGGCGGCGGATCGCTCTCTTCTTCCTCAAACACGGGCTCGTCGGCGACGGAACGCGAGCGTTCGACGGGCGAGAAAGACGGCTCCACTCGACCGCGCCGCTCGACGACCGGCGGCTCGTAGTCGTCTTCATCTTCCTCGTAGGCCGCGGGCGCGGCGACAGGGCGGGACCGGGCAGCGTGGGTCGGCTCGGCCCTCCTGGCAACCGGCGGCTCGTAGTCGTCCTCCTCGTCCTCATACTCCTCCCCCGGATAGGCAAAGGCCGGACGATGGAAGAGGCGGCGGGACAGGCCCGCACGCAGTGTCAGCCACCAATGGCCAGCTATGCCGACGAGAGCTCCAAGGCGTGTCTCGCCGTCATCCTCTTCCTCATCGTCGTCCTCGTCATCGACAGTCGCAACCGGACTGACGATACGATGGCCGGGGACACCCGAGGCGTAGATCATGGCGGCCAGCGCCAACGGCCCGGTGACGATCAGGACGACGAGCCGCAGAGTATCGGTGAGAACGCCGTTGTTGAAAGCGGCCGGCAGTTGCAGCAAGAGGTCGCCGATTGCGCCGCCAAGACCGGTAGGCAACGGCCAACCGGTCGTGGGCGGCAAGGCCCCCATGAATGCGGCGCCGATCAGCGTGCCGATCAACCATCCGATCAGCCTGTTGCGCGCCACATGCGGAATGCGCCCGATGGTCAGCTGCCAGCCCCAGATCACCACCGGCGCCAGGAATAACGCGGCATTGAGACCGATGAGCTGCATGATCAGATCGGCGACCACCGCACCCGCCGACCCCATGACGTTGCGGGTCGGACCATCGGCGATGTGACTCCAGCTCGGATCGTCCACCGACCAAGTGGCGAGCGCCGCTGATAGCGCCGCGACACCGGCGATCAGCACCAGGCCGGACGCACCGGCAATGTTGCGGAGCATCGCCTGGCGCAAGCGATCCTCGCGCGTCGGCGCTGCGCGACGCATCCTTTTGTCGAGTTCCTTGAGATTGGCGGCGCGGCGAGCATTGACCGGACGCGGCTCATAAGGGCCGTCGAGCCGGCCGCCGGCTTCGCGAAAGCGGGGGCTGGTTCTCATTTCTGCTCTCATGACAGAACCTCCGAGAGACGACTCAACGCCTCGCGACTCGTCTCCAGGCTTTCAACCATGGCGATTCGAATGAAATCCGCGCCGGGATTGACGCCATCGGCGCCGTTCGCGGACAAATAGCCACCTGGCACCACCTTGACGCCCCGGTCTTTCCAAAGGCGGGCCGTCACGACTTCACCGCCGCCCCAGCGACCGACGTCGAGCCAAAGGAAGAAACCACCCGGTGGCACGAGGTCCGGAAACCGATCACCCAGTATCTCCTGGGCTGCGGCATACTTGAGATCGTAAAGCCGGCGATTCTCCGCAACGTGTTGCTCGTCGGCGAGAGCGGCGACCGCGACCGCCTGGATCGGCATCGGGACCTGTGGCGCCGTCACGTTCCGCAAGGCGGCCCACGCCTTCAGAAAGACCGGATCACCGATCGCAAAGCCGCACCGGGCGCCGGCAAGGTTGGACCGCTTGGACAAGGAGTTGAAGGCGACGATGCCGGAGAAATCGCCACTGATGCCGAAAGCGGCGTTCAGGACGCCGTCCGGGGCCCGGCCGCGCCAGATTTCCGAGTAACACTCGTCGGAGAACAGAAGAAAGCCATGCTCCCGGGCCAGCCGAACCAGCCCTTCAAGCCGCCCGAGATCGGCAACCGCTCCTTGCGGGTTGGCCGGGCTGGCATGGAAGGCAGCCACGGTTCGAGCTAGAAGATCGGCCGGCAGGTCTTCAAAACGCGGCAGGAAGCCGTCATCGCGACTGGCGGCGACAAGTACCGGTTCGGCGCCCGCAGCCTCGGCCGCCGCCGCATAGACGGCGTAAAAGGGATTGGGCAACAGGATAGCCGGACGCTGGCTCTTGCTGTCCCCAGCAAGCCGCACGGCGGTGAGCGTCGCGTGAAAAAGCCCCTCGCGTGAGCCGTTGAGCGGCAGCACGCCGTCGTCTCGATCGATGGTGCCGCCAGGGAGGTCAAAACGCCGCTCGGCCCAGCCGGCAACGGCGGCGCGAAAGGCCGGCGTACCCTTGATCGGCGGATAGCGGACGAAATCAGCCAACGCGGCTGAAAGCACCGGGCCGACAAAGTCCGGCACGGCATGACGCGGCTCGCCGACCGAAACGTCGATCGGCGAAAGCCCCGGCTCGACACCGGCGATCAACCGGCCAAGACGCTGAAAGGGAGAAAGAGGAAGCGGCGCGCAGGACGACATGAAACCAGGGCTCGGGCAACGGGTGATTCGGCCCGCCGCCCGAAGGCGGCCGGACCTTTTCTGTTGCCGGCCACTCTAGGCATCCAAGGTTAAACGCTCTTTAACCCTATGCGCCCTGCTTCCTCAGAGTGCCTCTTCGTCCTGCTCGCCGGTGCGGATGCGAAGGGCATGCTCGATCGCATAGACGAAGATCTTGCCATCGCCGATCTGGCCCGTCTTGGCCGCCGATGCGATGGCTTCGACCACCTTTTCCGCTTCAACGGTCGGCACAGCCACCTCGATTTTCAGCTTGGGCAGGAAGCTGACGGCATACTCGGCACCGCGATAAATCTCGGTGTGGCCCTTCTGGCGACCGTAACCCTTGACCTCCGTGACCGTCAGGCCGTGGACGCCGAGCGAGGTCAGGGCGTCTCGAACCTCGTCGAGCTTGAAGGGCTTGATGATGGCCGTCACGATTTTCATGGGGCACCTCTTTTCCGGTCTGTCTCGAGATTGTTCGGAGCGGCGCGCCGCCTCCGGTCGATGCGACGACCATAGCGTGACGAACGCGAGCGCCAAGAGGGAAATAGGGTGAAAATCAACCGACCCACGAACTTCCGCGGCCACTGCGCCGAAAGGATAATCTCGCACATCCCGCCAAAACGCCGACGGGCGGGGCTCCGTCTGGAGTCCCGCCCGCCCGCAGATTGCCGTTGAGCCGAAATGAGGCTCAGTTGTAGGCGCGTTCGCCGTGGGTCGTGACGTCGAGACCCTCGCGCTCGGCAGTCTCGGTGACCCGAAGACCGACGATCGCCTTGACGATGGTGAGAGCGATCACCGACACGATACCCGACACCAGGATGCAGATGATGACCGCCACGACCTGCGCGGTGACCTGAGTGCCAAAACCGGGATAGTCGGCATAGATGCCGCCCAGCGCCGGATTGGCGAACACGCCGGTCAGGATGGCGCCAACAATACCGCCAACGCCATGAACGCCGAACACGTCGAGCGCATCGTCGTAGCCGAACTTCGACTTGACCCAGGTCGAGGCCCAGAAGCAGATCGCACCGGCGGCGAGACCGATGATCACCGCACCGAACGGACCGGCGGTACCACAAGCCGGAGTGATGGCGACGAGACCGGCAACCACGCCCGAGGCACCGCCCAGGAGCGAGGCGTGACCACGGGTAAGCCATTCGGCGAACGGCCAGGCGATGGCCGCGGCGGCAGTGGCAACAATGGTGTTGACCAGGGCATAACCAGCGACGCCGTCAGCCGCGAGCTCGGAGCCGGCATTGAAGCCGAACCAGCCGACCCACAGAAGCATGGCGCCGATGTAGGTGAGCACGAGGTTGTGCGGGGCGAAGTTGTCGCGACCGAGACCAATGCGCTTGCCACCCATGATGGCGATGACCAGACCGGCGATACCGGCATTGATGTGCACCACGGTGCCACCGGCGAAGTCGAGGGCGCCCCAACCGGAACCGATATAGGACCCGTCGCCGCCCCAAACCATGTGGGCCATCGGCAGATAGGCGAAGGTGAACCACAGGATCAGGAAGAAGATCACCGCCGAGAACTTAACGCGCTCGGCCGAGGCGCCGATGATCAGCGCCGGAGTGATGCAGGCGAAGGTCATCTGGAACGCGACGAAAACGATCTCCGGAATGGAACCGGACAACGAGTCGGGCGTAATGCCGGCCAGCATGACCTTGTCGAGGGTGCCGATGAACGGCGAAAGCGCGGTTGCCTCGCCGGGCATGGTGAAGGCGATCGAATAGCCGTAGGTGATCCACAGAATGGCCATCACCGCAAAGCCGATGAGGCACTGCATCAGGATCGACAGCACGTTCTTGGAGCGGACGAGACCGCCATAGAACAGCGCCAGCGCCGGCACCGTCATCATGATGACCAGGACGGTGGAAACCAGCATCCACGCCGTATGTCCGGGATCGGCGGTGGGAGCAGGGGCGGCGGCCTCGACGGCCGGCGCGACGGCATCCTGGGCGAAAGCCGCAGCAGCCGAGAGCGCCAGTACAGGCGCAGCCGCGAGAAGTGGCTTGAGATACTTCATCGAAATCCTCTTGGATCGGTTGTCGACTGTCCGCTCGACGTCGCCCTTGGGCGAAACACCGGCGGTGTGCCTTGGAAGCCCGCATGGGCCTCCCGAATGGGTCAGAGCGCCTCCCCGTCGGTCTCGCCGGTACGGATACGGACGGCGTGTTCGATGGACGTGACGAAAATCTTGCCGTCGCCGATCTGGCCGGTCTTCGCAGCCGTGGAAATGGCCTCGACGACCTTTTCGACCTGATCCGTGGCGACCGCGACTTCCACCTTCAGCTTGGGCAGGAAGCTGACGGCGTATTCGGCGCCGCGATAGATTTCGGTATGGCCCTTCTGGCGACCATAGCCCTTGACTTCCGTCACCGTGAGGCCGTGCACGCCGAGCGCGTTGAGCGCGTCGCGCACCTCGTCCAGCTTGAACGGCTTGATAATGGCCATGACGATTTTCATGGGGTTCCTTCCATCGATTGGTCCCCGGACCGAACGCGCACCCCCGCGATGCGCCCCGTCGCGGAACTCGATGCCCTCGATAGAATCAATCTTTGTGCCAAGCCGACCGAGGATGCGGCACATTCTGCTTTTTCTTAACCAAACGCCTTGTTTTCGCCGGTTTTCACGCCCGCCATTCGATTGCTGGTGACCAATTCACCGGCAAAAACTCGAATGTGCTCATCTTGAAATCAGGTTGGCGGACTGAGACTGCCTATTCGATGGGCAGTAATTGCCCGTATGGAGCGCCATCCCGCTCCAGCGCCATCAGAAAGCGCTCAGAAAGTGACCACGCGGGTTATTGGCCGGTATCCGCAATCCCACTATGCTGGCGTCGTCCGCGGCGGTCGCGAAGGGAAAACGAGATGATCGAGAACATCGAAAGGGTGGACGTGCTGGTCGCGGGCGGCGGTTATGTCGGCCTTTCCGCCGCTCTTGCCATTGCCGCTTCGGCGCCCGGCACCCGCGTGGCGCTCGTCGATCCTCGCCCCTGGCGCGAGGCGTCGGGCGACCTGCGCGCTTTCGCGGTGGCTGCCGCTGGACGACGCATGCTCTCGGCCCTTGGCATCTGGGACGATCTCGTCGGCGAAGCGGAGCCGGTTCGCGAGATGATCGTCACCGATTCTCGTCTGAACGACTTGATCCGGCCGGTGTTCCTGACCTTCGAGCGACAGCAGGAGGGAGATCCACTCGCCCACATGCTGCCGAACGGGCCACTGATCGCTGCGCTCGGGGCCGCAGCCGAGGCGGCCGGAGTGCGCTTCCTGACACCCGACAGTGTGTTGGCCACCGAGCAAACCCCGGGCGGCCGTCGCGTGACGCTTGCATCCGGAAGAACGCTCGTCGCTTCCCTGGTGATTGCCGCCGATGGCGCGCGCTCGCGCCTCCGGACGGAGGCCGGCATCGGCATCAACTCCTGGAGTTACGGGCAGTCGGGAATCGTCACCACCATCGAACACGATCGGCAGCACGAGGGACGCGCCGAGGAGCACTTCCTGCCAGCCGGTCCCTTCGCCGTGCTGCCGCTCAAGGGCGGTTATCGATCGTCACTCGTTTGGAGCGAGCGAACAGAAATCGCCGACCGTCTCGTCGCAGGCGCCCAGTTCCTGTTTGATGCCGAACTCCTCCGTCGCATTGGCCACCACCTCGGTGAAGTGCGAGCGGTCGGGCGACGCCAGGCCTTCCCGCTCGGACTGACGCTGGCTCGTCGCTTCACGGCCGATCGACTGGCACTGATCGGCGATGCCGCGCACGCCATTCACCCGATCGCCGGCCAGGGCCTCAACCTCGGCTTCAAGGACGCAGCCGCGCTGGCCGAGGTCGTGGCCATGGCCTTGCGCGCCGGTCGCGACCCCGGCGCCGCCGATGTTCTCGACGACTACCAGCGCTGGCGCGGATTCGACACGCTGCGCATGGCCGCGATGACCGATGGACTCAACAGGCTGTTTTCCAACGATTTCGTTCCGCTGCGGCTGATCCGCGATTTCGGCCTTGGTCTGGTCGACCGGCTGCCGTCGATCAAGCGCGTCTTCGCCGATGCCGCCGCAGGCGCGCCTGGGCCATCGCCGCGTCTCATCGACGGCGAGCCGATCTAGGGCTTAGCCAAACGAAATCATCGTGCGGGTCGACAGCCGCGGAAGCAGTTTCAGCATGTCGGGGCCGCTCAGCGCAAGGCAACCCGCAGTCGGCCGACAATCGGCGTGCGCGAGATGAAAGAAGATGGCGCTGCCGCCGCCACGAATGCGGGGCCGGAGATTGAAATCGAGGATCAGCACGATGTCATAGGCGTGATCGGCACGCCACATCGTCTCGTGGCTTCGCGGATAGGGATGGCGAACCGGCCGGTTGTAGTTGCGATCGGTTGGATCATCGCACCAGCCGTCGTCATGTCGGAGGGGAATGAGCGGGATGCCGGCGCGCGGCCGGACAGGAAACCTGTCTGGCCGGTAAAAGCCGCCGACGATGCGAAAGCGCCCCAGCGGACTTGCACCATCTCCTTCCCGCTTCAACGCCGTAAGGCCTGACCGCCCGATCGTCGCCGCCATGTCAACACCACCACCGACAAGTCGGCCGTGCGTGGAATGGGGCGACGTCACGCGAACGTGAAGGCGTGTGAGCGCCAGCCCTTTCGGTTTCAACTTGCCGTGCATATTTTCCGCCTTGCTTGACAGACGGTCGCGAAGGACCGACAGACGGTATAATTTTGTGAAGTATCCGGTCCGCCATGATAATCTGGCAGAGATCGGATGAATCGCCAAGCCGGCGCGATGCACCCCGAAGACGAGGGGCGGGCTCTCTGGCAGCGATCATCTTTGACGGGGATGACATGACTGCTCGAAAAATTCTGATCGTCGACGACGACCCGGACCTCCGCGAGGCGCTGCTCGAACAGCTGTCGCTGTTCGACGAATTCGAGCCGATCGAGGCCGAAACCGCCACCAAGGGCATGCAACTCGCCCGCACGGCTCACGTCGACCTCGTGTTGATGGATGTCGGGTTGCCCGACATGGACGGCCGAGAGGCAGTGAAGATCCTGCGAAAAGGCGGGTTTGCTGCGCCGGTGATCATGCTGACGGGACATGATACCGACAGCGACCAAATTCTCGGCTTGGAGGCCGGCGCCAACGACTACGTCGCCAAGCCGTTCAAATTCGCCGTCCTGCTCGCTCGCGTCCGCGCCCAGTTGCGCCAGCACGAGCAGTCGGAAGAAGCGGTGTTCACCATCGGTCCCTATACCTTCCGCCCATCGGCCAAGCTTCTGGTCGACGCCAAGGGGGGCAAGATTCGTCTTACGGAAAAGGAAACGTCGATCCTGAAGTTCCTTTACCGGGCCGGCGACAAGGTGATCACCCGTGACGTGCTGCTGCACGAGGTCTGGGGCTATAACGCCGGTATCACCACCCATACGCTCGAGACGCACATCTACCGGCTGCGCCAGAAGATCGAGAAGGATCCGGCCAACGCCCAGCTTCTGATCACCGAAGGTGGCGGCTACAAGCTTGTGCCATAACCGTTCAGGGTGGAAAACCCGGCCGACGCAAGCCGGCCGGGGATTGGGCGGTTAACCTTCCCTGGATGACATGCTAGGGAATCTGGGGCGTGCGCCGCGTGGGTGGCGCATGCCCGGGTGTCCCGCCCTCAACATTGTCCCGCCCGCGCCAGGCCATTCATGAGTCTCGAGTCCGATATAAAGCTGCTCGGCACGGTGTCCATGCTTTCCGATTTCACGGAGGACAAACTGCGCCTGCTCGCCTTCTCGGCCGAGAACCGCGACTTCAGGGACGGGCAACGCCTCTACTCGGCAGGCGATCGCGCCGATTGCGCTCACGTCATATCTTCGGGCGAAGTAGCTCTGTTCTCACCGGGCGATTCCGAAACCGCCGCTGAAGTGATCGGACGCGGCGCCCTGCTCGGCGGACTTGCCCTGATCGTCGATGGCGAGCGGACCATGACCGCCGTGGCGCGCGGCCGGGTCGAAACCATTTTGATCCGCCGGCCGCTGTTCCGGCGCATGCTCGACGAGTTTCCAGAGATCGCCGCCAACCTTCATCGCCGCCTGTCGGCCAATGTGCGCGAGACAACGTCGCGCCTGATGACGGTGCGCGACCGTCTCGATCGCCTCGGAAACTGATCCCGCCTGAACTCAGACGTCGATGCCGACCATGACCGGCGCGTGATCCGACGGGCGCTCCCAATCGCGCGCGTCCTTCAGAATGCGGAAGTCGCGTACGCGCGAGACCATGTCCGGGTGGACCCAGATATGGTCAAGCCGTCGGCCCTTGTCGGCCGCCCGCCAGTCCTTGGCGCGATAGCTCCACCAGGAATAGAGCTTCTCGTCAGCTGGCACGAAGTGTCGAGCAACATCGACGTAACCAACGGCGGCGCGCACCGCTTCCAGCTTCTCGCACTCGATCGGCGTGTGGCTGACGATCTTCAAGAGCGCCTTGTGAGACCAGACATCGTGCTCATAGGGCGCCACGTTGAGATCGCCGACCACCACGTCCGGCACTCCGTCGCTCGCCGTCGGCAGGAAGTCCTTCATCTCGTCGAGGAAGCGAAGCTTGTGCTCGAACTTCGGATTGATGCTGGCATCGGGTTCGTCGCCGCCAGCTGGCACATAGAAGTTATGGACACGAAAAGCAGAGCTTCCCTCGCCGATCACTGCCGAAATGTGACGCGGGTCGCCTGCTTTCTCACAGAACTCATGAACGCGAATGTCGCCAAGCGGCAGGCGCGACACGATACCGACGCCGTGGTAGCCCCCGCGTCCGCCATTCAGGGCGAAATGCTCGTATCCGAGTTTGCGGAAGTCCGCGGTCGGGAACTGGGCATCCTGGCACTTCGTTTCCTGCAGGAACAACACGTCGGGTGCCGTCTCGTTGAGCAGCCGCTCTACGATGAGCCGGCGCATGCGGACGGAGTTGATGTTCCAGGTGGCAATCTTGACCTGTCGCATGGGCTCTCGGGATCTCCGAATATGAAAAGGCCCGCGAGCAAAGCACGCGGGCCTGAAACGATCGGTCAGCCTTGGGCTGAGCTCACTTGTCGGCCTTGGCGGCTTCGTTGAGCTTGCGGGCGCGGGCGTTGTTCGCCTCGAAGATACGGGCCGCCTTGCCGCGCAGATCGCGCAGATAATAGAGCTTGGCCCGGCGCACCTTACCGCGGCGCACCACCTCGAGCGAGTCGATCATCGGCGAGTAGATCGGGAAGACGCGCTCGACGCCCTCGCCGTAGGAAATCTTGCGGACCGTGAAGCTCTCGTTGAGGCCGCCACCCTTGCGGGCGATGCAGACGCCTTCATAGGCCTGCACGCGAGTACGGCTGCCTTCGGTGACCTTCACGTTGACGCGAACGGTGTCGCCGGGGGAGAACTCGGGCAGCTCGCGCTGGGCCTTGACCACGGCCATCTGCTCGGCCTCGAGCTCCTGGATGATCTTGCTCATCTTTGGATTCCTTCTTCTTCCTGAGCCGACCAGAGCGCCCGGACATCGTCACAGCGGAGCGAAGGGGCGGATACGTCAATCAACTATGGGCGGGGTTCCTACACGAGGCGGACAGGTTTGTCGACCACTTCCCGCCAGATTCTTTGCTGGAAACTGCTCATTTCCGGCCTTTGGCGGCAAGATGCGCAGACCAGAGGTCGGGACGCCGCTCGGCCGTTACCCGTTCGGCATCGTCACGGCGCCAAGCGTCCACTTTCGCATGGTCGCCGGACAGAAGAACCGGCGGGACCGGCTCGTCCTCAAAGACCGGCGGCCGGGTGTACTGGGCATGCTCGAGAAGGCCTTCCTCGAAGCTTTCGGTGACGCCCGAGAGGTCGTTGCCCATGACGCCGGGCAGCAGTCGAACCGCCGCATCGAGCAGCACGATGGCCGCCACCTCTCCACCCGACAGCACATAGTCGCCGATCGAGACTTCTTCGAGCCGCCGGCGACCAATCAGCCGTTCATCGACGCCCTCGAAACGGCCACAGACGATCACGACGCCAGGACCGGCAGCGAGTTCGCGTACGCGCGCCTGCTTGAGCGGCGCCCCGCGCGGCGTCATCAAAAGGCGCGGTCGGGGATCATCCGCCGGCGACACCGCATCGATGGCGCGCGCCAACACGTCGGCGCGCATCACCATGCCGGGTCCGCCGCCGGCCGGCGTGTCGTCGACGTTGCGGTGCCGTCCTTCGGCAAAATCGCGGATCTGTGTCGCCTTCAGGGACCAGCCCCCGTCGGCTAGCGCGCGGCCAGCAAGACTGGCTCCGAGCGGGCCGGGGAACATCTCCGGATAGAGCGTCAGCACGTCGGCGGCAAAGCCGGTCACGATGCGCCCTCCCCTTCCGGTTCGCCCGGCTCGTCCAGAAGACCTTCCGGCGGTTCGATGATGGCCTTGCCTGCGGCAAAGTCCAGGGTCGGCACGACAGCGCGCGTAAACGGCACATAGACCGACGCGCGTCCCGGACGCCGCACATCCAGAAGATCGTCAGCTCCGAAGTTGGCCACCGCAACCACCGTGCCGACCGCCTCGCCGGCCGTCGTCTCAACCGCGAGACCGATGAGGTCGGTGTGGTAGAACTCCTCCTCGTCCGGCGGCGGCAGTGCCGACCTATCGACGTAAAGCTTGGTGCGGTTGAGCTTCTCGGCAGCGGTTCGGTCAGTCAGTCCCTCAAAGGAAACGACCAGCATGTCGTCCTTGAGGTGCCTCATCGACTTGACGCGAAAGACAGCCCCACGGCTGTCGTACAGAGGGCCGTAGTCGGCCACGGCCAGGGGATCGGCTGTATGCGACTTGACCCGCACCTCGCCGCGCACGCCATGGGCGGCGCCGATTTCGGCAATGACAACGGACTTCTGCGGTTCGGCCACGGGCCTGCCTCCATCAACGAAAAGGACCGCCCCGCGGGACGGGACGGTCCATTATGAGATGATCTCAGGCCGAAATCACTCGGTCGGAGCTTCGACGGCGGCGGCCTTCTCGGCACGCTCGGCGGCGCGCTCCTTGGCCTTGTCGCCCGGCTCGGCCTTCTTCGGGTTGCTGCGGGTCGGACGGTTGGCAAGACCGGCCTTGTCGAGGAAGCGCAGCACGCGATCGGTCGGCTGGGCGCCCTGATCGAGCCAGTACTTGGCGCGGTCGGCGTCGAGCACGACGCGGTTTTCGGCGTCGTCGGCCAGCATCGGGTCAAAAGTGCCGATCTTCTCGATGAAGCGGCCATCGCGCGGCGAACGGGCGTCGGCGATGACGATCGAGTAGTGCGGGCGCTTCTTGGCGCCACCACGGGCGAGACGGATCTTGAGGGACATTGTGATTACTCCAGCTTGGTTGTCTTGAGGTTGGCTGTCTTGGGTGGGAATGGAGCGCCGCCTAGAGGCGGAGCGCCTCATGGTGCCTGATCACTTCCGTGATGATGAAGTTCAGGAATTTCTCGGCAAAATCGGGATCGAGACGGGCATCGGCGGCAAGGGCCCGCAGCCGTTCGATCTGGACCTTCTCCCTGGAGGGATCGGCCGGTGGCAGACGGTGCTCGGCCTTGAGCTGGCCGACCTTCTGCGTACACTTGAAGCGTTCCGCGAGAAGATGGACCAGCGCCGCGTCGATATTGTCGATCGAACCGCGCAGTTCCAGGAGTTCGGCCATCACCGGATCGGGGGTCGTCATTTCTTCGGTCCCTTCGGCAAGCCCGGGAGACCCGGCAATCCCGGAAGGCGGCCGCCTGGCAGACCCGGAAGGCCGGAAAGACCGGGCGGCAGCGCTCCAGGCGGCAAGCCGCCCTTTCCGCCAAGTCCACCACCCATGCCCATGTCGCGGGCCATCTTCTCGAGCTGCGCCGGATCCATCTTGGACGGGTCGGGCATGCCCCCGCCGCCCATCATGGCGCCAAGCTTGCCAAGGCCGCCGAACAGGCCACCCTTCTGCTTGCCCATCGCCTTCATCATGTCCGCCATCTGCCGGTGCATTTTCAGCACCTTGTTGACGTCGGAGACCTCGGTGCCGGAGCCGGCTGCAATACGCTTGCGGCGCTTGGCATCGATGACGGCGGGCTTGGCCCGTTCCTTCTTGTTCATCGACTGGATGACGGCGAGCTGTCGCTTCAGCAGGCGATCGTCAAAGCCGGCGGTGGCGAGCTGGTTTTTCATCTTGGCCATGCCGGGCATCAGGCCGAGGATGCCGCTCATGCCGCCCATCTTCTGCATCTGCCCGAGCTGTTCGGCGAGGTCGTTCATGTCGAACTCGCCCTTGCCCATCTTGGCGGCCATCCGGGCCGCCTTTTCGGCGTCGAGGTTGGCAGCGGCCTTTTCGACCAGCGCCACGATGTCGCCCATGCCGAGAATGCGGTCGGCCACCCGCTGCGGATGAAAATCCTCGAGGGCATCGGCCTTTTCGCCGACACCCATCAGCTTGATCGGCTTGCCGGTGACGGCACGCATGGACAGCGCGGCGCCGCCACGACCGTCGCCGTCGACGCGGGTCAGCACGATACCGGTGATGCCGATCTGTCCGTCGAAGGCGCGCGCCGTATTGACGGCGTCCTGGCCGGTCAGCGCGTCGGCGACCAGCAACACTTCGTGCGGCTGGGCAATGCGCTTGACGTCGGCAGCCTCGTTCATCAGGGCATCGTCGACGGTGACGCGACCGGCGGTATCGAGCAGAACCACGTCGTAACCGCCGAGACGAGCCGCGGTCATCGCCCGCGCAGCGATTTCCTGCGCCGACTGCCCGGCGACGATAGGCAGCGTATCGATGCCATTCTGCTGCCCAAGAACCTTCAACTGCTCCATGGCAGCCGGACGCCGGGTATCCAGCGACGCCATCAGCACCTTCTTGCGCTGACGCTCGGTAAGGCGGCGCGCAATCTTGGCAGTCGTCGTCGTCTTGCCGGAGCCCTGGAGACCGACCATCAGAATGGCGACCGGTGCCGGCGCTTCGAGATCGATCGGCTGGGCATCTGACCCCAGCGTCTCCACGAGCTGATCGTGGACGATCTTGACCACCATCTGGCCAGGCGTGACCGACTTGACCACATCGACGCCGACAGCGCGGTTCTTCACCTTGTCGGTGAAGGACTTGACGACGTCGAGCGCCACGTCGGCCTCGAGCAGAGCCCGGCGTACCTCGCGCATGGCTTCCGCGACGTCGGCTTCCGACAGCGCACCGCGACGGGTCAGCTTGTCGAAAATGCCGGCAAGGCGATCGGAAAGGCTTTCAAACATCGGCGGTCCTCGTCGAACGGTCTGTCGAACCGCTCATATGGCCCCACCCGCCACGAAACCCAAGCGCCACGCGCATCCGCGGGCGCAACGCGCTGGCGGATGTTGACCTCCGGGATCATGCCCCGGTCGGCGGCTCGGCTGTCGCAACAGGACGAGAATGAAGCGCCATTAGCGGCACGGCGGCTCCAAGTCAAGGAAAACCGGCTTTTGCCTGACCCGAAAGGCTCTTTCGCGGCTCTGTCCCCGCCGACCGCTTCCGCCACCGCCTCCGATCGTCTATGAAGAATCGAAAGAACGAGGCCGCAATGAGCATCCCCTACGTCAAGATGAATGGCATCGGCAACGAGATCGTCGTGCTGGATCTGCGGGATCGCCCGGAAAAGGTGACGGCCGAGGCGGCTCGTGCAATCGGAGCCAAGGAACCCTTTGACCAGCTCATGGTGCTCTATGCGCCACGTCGGCCCGATACACTGGCCTTCATGCGCATTTTCAATATCGACGGGTCTGAGAGCTTTGCGTGTGGCAACGGCACACGTTGCGTTGGCACGCGTCTCTTCGAGGGCGGCGCCCCTTCAACTTTCCGTCTCGAGTCACGCGCCGGCCTGTTGCGCGTCGAAAAGGCCGACGGTGGTCTGGTGACCGTCGACATGGGCGAGCCGCGTTTCGCTTGGAACGACATTCCGCTCGCCGAGCCTTTTGCCGACACCCGCGCCATCGAGTTGCAGATCGGACCGATCGACGCGCCGATCCTTCATTCCCCCTCGGTCGCCAACATCGGCAACCCACACGCCATTTTCTGGGTGGACGACGTCGAGGCCTACGATCTGGCCGCAATAGGGCCGATGCTGGAAAATCACCCCATTTTCCCCGAGCGAGCCAACATCTCGCTTGCCCATGTGACGGCGCCCGACGCCTTGACGCTGAAGGTATGGGAACGCGGGGCTGGCCTGACCCGCGCTTGCGGTTCGGCCGCCTGTGCCGCCGCCGTGTCGGCTGCTCGCACACGACGGACGGGGCGCAAGGTCCGCGTGACGCTTCCGGGCGGCGATCTCGTCATCGAGTGGACGGCGGAGAACCGCATTATGATGACCGGCGCCACCGAGTTCGAGCACGACGGCCTGCTCCCGGAAGACATCTTCGTCTCGGCCGCTGCCTGAGGCGCCTCGTCGGTCCGGACACGCTCGGTTGGCGTTGTCTTGGCGGTGCCTCAACCGGCTATGGTGACTTCGGGCCTTACTGGCTTGGCGTCCGACGCCGGGATCGCGACAACGGACGCTTGGTTTCCGCTCTGGCAATTTTCGCGCCTTTCCGCCATATAGCCGGTTTGAACATCAGCATCGGAACGAAAGCATGGCAATCGAGGTGATCACCTTCGGCTGCCGCCTCAACACGGCGGAATCGGAAGTGATGCGGCGAAAAGCGGCCGAGGCAGGCCTGTCCGAGGCCGTGCTGGTCAACACCTGCGCCGTCACCGGGGAAGCGGTGCGACAGGCCAAGCAGGCGATCCGTCGCGCCCGTCGCGCCAATCCAGAGGCCCGTATCGTCGTGACGGGCTGCGCCGCCCAGACCACGCCCGAACTGTTCGCCGGCATGGAAGAGGTCGATCTCGTTGTCGGCAACGCCGACAAGCTCACCGAGGCGGCCTATCAGGCGATCCCCGATTTCGGCGTGTCGGCAGAGGAAAAGACCCGCGTCAACGACATCATGAGCGTGCGCGAAACCGCACTGCACCTGGTCGACGGCTTCGAGGGGCGCACCCGGGCCTTCGTTCAGGTGCAAAACGGCTGCGACCACCGCTGCACCTTCTGCATCATCCCCTTCGGTCGAGGCAACTCCCGTTCGGTCCCGATGGGCGATGTGGTCGCCCAGGTGCGCCGCCTCGTGGAAAACGGTTACGCCGAGGTGGTGCTGACCGGCGTCGACCTCACCTCCTACGGCGACGATCTGCCGGGCAACCCGCGCCTCGGTCGCCTGACCCGATCCATCCTGAAGGAGGTGCCTGAGCTCTCCCGCCTGCGCATTTCCTCGATCGACTCGATCGAAGCCGACCCGGACCTCATGGCGGCGATCGCCGAGGAAGAGCGGCTGATGCCGCACATGCACCTGTCTCTTCAGCATGGCGACGATTTGATCCTGAAGCGCATGAAGCGCCGCCATCTGCGGGCGGATGCCATCCGCTTCTGCGACGAAGCGCGACGCCTCAGACCCGACATGGTGTTCGGCGCCGATATCATCGCCGGCTTCCCCACCGAGACCGAGGACATGTTCCGCAACTCTCTCGCCATCGTCGATGACTGCGGCCTTACTCATCTCCATGTCTTTCCCTATTCGCCTCGCCCGGGTACGCCGGCCGCTCGCATGCCACAAGTAGAGCGAGCCGATATCAAGATTCGCGCGTCTAGATTGAGAGAGAAGGGCGACCTCGCATTCCGCGCCCATCTTGACGCCGAGACCGGTCGGCATCACGCCGTACTCGTCGAGAAAGACGGGCTCGGCCGCACCGAACAGTTCACGCTCACCGAGATCGACCGGGGCGCACCGGGCGAGATCGTCCCGGCCGTCGTCATAGGCCGGACCGACCGCACCCTTATTTCCAAGGCCGCCTGAGGCGAAGGACCAACGAGCATGTCGGACGACAAGAAGCCTGGCCTCATCGGGCGTTGGTTTGGTGGTGGACGCGAAGCGCCGGATACACGTGAATCAACGGTCGAGCCGGAGGCACCCGTCGCCGCCGACCGTCCGTCCTGGTTCCATCGCCTCACTTCCGGCATGTCTCGATCTTCGCAGGCGATTGGCGGCGGAATCGTCTCCATCTTCACCAAGCGCAAGCTCGACGCCGAAACGCTTGAAGAACTCGAAGATGTTCTGATTCAGGCCGATCTCGGCGTCGCCGTCGCCTCGGTCATTACCGATCGCCTGTCGTCCGAGCGCTACGGCAAGGACGTCACCGACCAAGAGGTCAAAACCATTCTGGCGGACGAGGTTGAGAAGGTTCTAGCTCCGGTCGCCGTTCCTTTTGCGCTGAAGCCAAACGAAACGCCGCAGGTGGTTCTCGTGGTCGGCGTCAACGGTTCGGGCAAGACCACCACCATCGGCAAGCTTGCCTCGAAGTTCACTGCCGAGGGCAAGAAGGTCATGTTGGCGGCAGGTGACACCTTCCGTGCCGCCGCCATCGACCAGTTGAAGGTCTGGGCAGCGCGCACCAATGTGCCGATCATTGCCCGCGACGTCGGCTCCGACTCGGCCGGCCTCGCCTTCGATGCGCTGACCAAGGCCAAGGCCGAGGGTGTCGACGTCCTGATGATCGATACGGCCGGGCGCCTTCAGAACAAGGCCGAACTGATGGCCGAGCTCGAGAAGGTCATCCGCGTCATCCGCAAGATCGACCCCACCGCGCCGCACGACGTGCTCCTGGTCCTCGACGCCACGACTGGACAGAATGCCGTTTCGCAAGTGGAAGCCTTCGGCCGGACAGCCGGTGTTACTGGTCTCGTCATGACCAAGCTCGACGGTACGGCGCGCGGCGGCATCCTGGTCGCCATCGCCGAAAAGTTCGGCCTGCCGGTCCACTTCATCGGCGTTGGCGAAGGGATCGACGATCTCGAGCCGTTCGCCGCCCGCGACTTCGCCCGCGCCATCGCCGGGCTTGGCGACTGACGGCTCGCGCGAGACACCCTTCTCGCTGGTGTGGATTGCCGGTCGCCGACGAAGCCGCTATTTGTGCAGTCTGGAATACGTCGAAGCCGCGACTGGCGGTCGCGCACCACGCCTCGAGGCAAGCATGCTCCTCGCCGATCTCGCCAACCCCTCACGTTTCCTGGTTCTTGCGAGCCGCCTGATCCCTTGGCTTGCCGGCCTCACAGTCGCCTTGTTTGCTGCGGGCCTCGTCTTGGTCGTCCGTTCGCCGGCCGACTATCTTCAAGGCGAGACGGTCAGGATCATGTATATCCACGTGCCCGCTGCCTGGCTCTCCATGCTGACCTACGGCATCATGGCCGTCTCCGCGCTCGGTACGCTGGTCTGGCGGCACCCGCTTGCCGACGTGGCGGCCCGAGCCGCAGCTCCGATCGGCGCCACCTTCACGGCGCTGGCGCTGGTGACCGGCTCGCTGTGGGGCCGGCCGATGTGGGGCACCTATTGGGAGTGGGATGCGCGCCTGACCTCGGTGTTGGTTCTGTTCATCATGTATCTAGGCCTCATCGCGCTCTGGCGCACCATTGAGGACCCGACGCGCGGCGCACGGGCTGCCGCGATCCTGATTCTGGTCGGTTCGGTCAACCTGCCGATCATCAAGTTTTCGGTCGATTGGTGGAACACGTTGCATCAGCCGGCATCGGTGTTCCGCATGGACGGCCCGACCATAGACGCCACCATGCTGCTGCCGCTCGCAGCCATGGCCCTGGCCTTCACGGCGCTTCTCGTCACATTGCATCTGGCCGCGATGCGCAACGAGATTCTGCGCCGACGCATTCGCGCCCTTGGCCTGACCGCCGCCGGAGCCGCCCGATGATCACTTCTCTCGGCCCCTACGCCGATTTCATTCTTCTGAGCTACGGCGCGGCGACACTCACAGCTCTCGGCCTCACACTTTGGGTGGTTCTGGATCACCGCAGGCTGAGACATACGCTCTCGGCCCTCGAAGCGCGCGGCCTGACCCGCCGCTCGGCGCGCGCCGCCGCCCGTATAGCGCCCGAAACTCCCGTGGACGGCAAGCTGGAGACGCAGGCGTGAGCCAACCAACGCGCCGCCGCGCCAAACTTCTGGCGCTCGTCCCCCTCGCCTTGTTTCTGGCGCTCGCGGTCCTCTTCTACGCGAAACTCGGTGCAGGCGATCCATCGGAGATACCCTCGGCGCTGATCGACAAACCCGTGCCGGAGTTCCAACTCGAACCGATCGCCGGCCTGATGCGGGACGGAGTGCCGGTTCCCGGTCTTTCGACCGCCGACCTTGCCAAGGGCGTTTCCGTCGTCAACGTGTTCGCCAGCTGGTGCGCACCTTGTCGTGCGGAGCACCCGCTACTGACCGGTCTTGCCCAGGACCCGCGCTTTCGCCTCTACGGCCTCAACTACAAGGACGCCGACGACCAGGCGCTGCGCTTCCTCAACGGCCTGGGCAATCCCTATGCCGCCGTCGGCGCCGATCGCAAAGGCCGCGTCGGCATCGACTGGGGCGTCTATGGCGTGCCGGAAACCTTCGTGGTTGCCAACGGTCGAATTGCCGCGAAGCTGGTTGGGCCGCTCACACCCGATAGGATTTCGGCGGAACTGATGCCGGCCATCGAGAAGGCCATCGCGGCTCAGGCAGCTCCGTAGGTGCGATAGCCGAAGATGGCGCTACCGACCCGGACATGCGTCGCGCCCTGCCCGATCGCCGTTTCGTAATCGGACGACATCCCCATCGAGCGAAAGGCAACCCCGGCGCGGCGAGCCAACTCGTCAAGCAGGGCGAAATGCGGCGCCGGCGGATCGCCAACGGGCGGAATGCACATCAGACCGGCGATGGTCAGGCCGTGCTCGTCGCGGCAGCGTTTCACGAAATCCACCGTCTCGCGCGGCGGGATGCCGGCCTTCTGCGGTTCCTCGCCCGTGTTGACCTGAACGAGCAGCTTCGGAAAGCGGTCCTGCGCCTGCATTTCCTTGGCGAGGGCCGCAGCGATCTTTTCACGGTCAACGCTATGGATGACGTCGAACAAGGCCACGGCCTCTCGCACCTTGTTCGACTGAAGCGGCCCGATCAGATGCAGCTCCACGCTGGGAAAATCAACCTTGACCGACGGAAACTTGGCAGCGGCCTCCTGTACCCGGTTCTCGCCGAAGACAAGCTGTCCCGCCGCGATGGCGGCGCGGACGTCCGCCTCCGGAAAGGTCTTGGAAACGGCGATCAGCTTCACCGATCCGGCCGGCCGGCCAGCTTCTTCCTCGGCACCCTCGATTGTCGCTCGCACCCGTCCAAGCGCTTCGGAAATGGTCATACTGGCCTCTCCATTCTCCGCAAACCCCGCGAAGGCCCAAGCCTTGAAGGCGGAAGACTTCTCCTTCCACCCGATCTGATGCCTGTCTTTGGCGCCCGCCGCCGTCTTGTCAATACGACGCAGGAAACTCTACCTTGTTTCGCCATCTTCTGATCTTTAAGTGGGTGAGGCGTGTGCCGCAGCGCCTTCATAGCCTGCGGAAGGCAACAACGGAGAGGCTATCCGCGATGTTTCATACCCAGAAGATGGGGCGCCGCGCGTTCCTGAACGGCCTTGCCGGAGCCGGCGCGACGCTGGCGCTCGCCACCGCGGGTTCGCCCTTCGCTGCGACGGAAGCAGCCGCCAAGCCCAACCTTGCCAATCTCTCGCCGGAGCAGCTTGCCACGGTTCAGGCGGTCAATCGCTACTTCAACTCGATCACCACATTCGAGGGAAAGTTCCTGCAGACGGCGCCCGATGGCGGTGAGACGACAGGCTATTTCGTCATCGACCGACCCGGCAAGATGCGCTTCCGTTACTACCCGCCGGCACAGCTGGACATTACCGTCGACGGCCGGACGGTAGCGGTCGACGACAAGGCCATGCAGTCGCAAACACTCTACCTGCTGTCCGAAACGCCGTTGCGCTTCCTGCTGGACAAGAACATCAATCTTCTTGAGGAAGCGGTGGTGCAGTCGGTCAGTGCCGACTCCGATTTCATCGTCATCCGCCTTCAGGACCCCGGAACCTTCGTCACCAGCCATCTGACGCTCTACTTCGACGCGCGCACCACCGAACTGAAGCAGTGGACCGTAACCGACGATCAGGGCTTTGACACCACGGTGGCCATCTACGAGACCAAGGTGGGCAACCCCACCAATCCCGAGTGGTTCGAGATCAACTATTCCAAGTACAAGTGACGCGCCCCTCCAGGAGTGATCGATGACCGAACTGCCCGCCGCTGGCCGCAAGGCCGAGAACCCTTGGCTCAAGATGGCCCTTGAACTGGGGCCGCTTCTCGTCTTCTTCTTTGCGAACGGTCGTTTTGGTATTTTTGTCGCCACCGGGGCCTTCATGGCGGCCATGGCAGTGGCGCTTGTCGCCTCGTGGATAATCAATCGACGGCTTGCCATCATGCCGCTGGTTACCGGTATCGTCGTTGCCGTTTTCGGAACGCTGACGCTGGTGCTCCACGACGACACCTTCATCAAGATGAAGCCGACCATCGTCAACTGCCTGTTCGGTGGCGCTCTTCTCGGCGGCCTCCTCTTCGGCAAGACGCTGCTCGGCTATGTCTTCGACGGCGCCTTCCACCTGGACGCCGCCGGCTGGCGCAAGCTGACGATCCGCTGGGGCCTGTTCTTCTTCCTGCTGGCCATCCTCAACGAGCTGATATGGCGGACCCAGTCGACGGAGTTCTGGGTCGCCTTCAAGGTCTGGGGCATCATGCCGCTGACCTTGGTTTTCTCGATCGCGCAGTTGCCGCTTCTGTCGCGCCATGCCATCGAGCAACCGGATGCCTCCAAGGATCCGGCATGACCCGGACGATCGCCAACCTGGCACTTCTCGTAGCCGACTATGACGAGGCGATCGCATTCTACGTCGATACGCTCGGCTTCTCGCTGATCGAAGACACACCGCTTGGTGACGGCAAACGATGGGTGCGGGTCGGTCCAGGCGGCACCGGCGCCGCCTTGTTGCTTGCCCAAGCCGACGGACCAGAGCAGGCCGCGCATATTGGCGACCAGACCGGTGGCCGGGTCTTCCTGTTCCTCGAAACCGACGACTTCGCTCGCGATTATGCGCTCTTTTCGGCCAGAGGGGTCCACTTCCTCGAAGAGCCGCGCTTGGAAACCTACGGTACCGTTGCCGTCTTCGAGGATCTCTACGGCAACCGTTGGGACCTTATCGAGCTGAAGCGCCCCTGACAGTTTCCCTTGCCATCAGCCCTCGCCCACCCAAAGACTGGATCAGATCCGGCCTTTGGGTCTAGTGTTTCCTGATCTGCTTCCAGAATAAGGACTTTTGTTCATGGCTGCCCACGACTTCGACACCGTCATCGATCGACGGCAGGTGCCTACGTCCAAATGGGACCGCTATCCCGAGGGCGTTTTGCCGATGTGGGTGGCCGATATGGACTTCCCGGTTGCCGAACCGATCCTGGCCGCCTTGCGCGACCGTCTCGACCACCCGGTGTTCGGCTATGGCGGTCCCGGCCCGGCCTCCCTCCGTGACGCAATCGCAGCTGACATGCTGGATCTCTACGGCTGGTCCATTTCGCCCGCCGACGTGGTGTTTCTGCCCGGTGTCGTACCCGGCTTCAACCAGGCGCTCAAGGCCCTCACCAAATCGGGTGATCGGCTTGTGGTGGAAACGCCTGTCTACCCCCCAATCCTCGCCGCTGCCGGCAACTGGGACCTCACGCGCGTCGATGTCCCGCTTCTGTCGGTCGAACAAGGGTCGGCGGTAGATCTTGACCGTTTGACCGGCGCTCTTGAGGACTCAGCGGCTTTCCTGCTCTGCAACCCGCATAATCCCACGGGCCGGACAAGAACACGTTCAGAGCTCGAAGCCATCGCGAAGGCCTGCCTTTCTTCCGGTTCCGTGATCATTTCGGATGAGATTCATTGTGACATCGTCTACGGCGGCGCAAAGCACGTGCCCATTGCCTCGCTGTCACCCGACGTCGCAAGTCGCACCATTACCCTGATGGCCGCCAGCAAGACCTACAACATTGCTGGCCTGAAGACCGCCTATGCCATCATTCCCGATGCCGAGCTACGCCACCGCTTCGCGGCAGCCAGTCTCGGCATGAGCGAAGGCGCCAACGTGCTGGGCCTTATCGCCACCGAAGCCGCCCTTCGCCACGGACGGCCGTGGAAGCAGGCGCTCCTCACCTATCTCGAGGCCAATCGGAACCATCTGATTGCTCGCCTCGAACGAGAAATCCCGGGCATCCGGGTCCATACGCCCGACGCAACCTATCTTGCCTGGCTCGACTGCTCCGCCCTCGATCTGGGCGACGCCTACCGCTTCTTCCTCGACAAGGCCAAGGTTGCCTTCAACCCCGGCCCAAGTTTCGGTGGCGACGACCATCACATTCGCCTCAACTTTGGCTGCCCCCGGTCGCTCCTCGACGAAGGGATCAACCGCATGGTGAACGCCCTATCGCAGCGCTGAGGACCGTCAACCGAGCTCCGCGGAGTTCGGGAAACGGAGTCGAAATGAAAACGCCCCAACGATCGATCTCGTCGGGGCGTTTCGTTTACGAATCGATCGATTGCGAAACGAGATGTCTCAGCCTTCCAGCCGCCGGATGATATCGTCGAGTTGATCAAGATTGGCGTAGCCGAACCTGATCTCACCAGAGCCATTGGGCTTGTGCCGGATCTCTACGGTCAGTCCAAGCGCATCGGACAGTCGCTTTTCCAGCGCGCGAGTGTCCGCATCCTTGTCCGGCTTTGCCGCTTTCGCTCGGCCATGCGGCTCGGAAATGGTCGCCTGGGCCATGGTTTCCGCGGAACGCACGGTCATTCCCTCTTCGACGATGCGCTTGGCGAGCGCCGCCGGATCGGGGGCGGCGATCAGAGCGCGGGCATGGCCCGCCGTCAGAGCTCCGTCATTGAGATACTGCTTGACCGGCTCCGGCAGCTTGAGAAGGCGCAGCGTGTTGGCGACATGACTGCGGCTCTTGCCAATCACCGAGGCCAGATCGTTCTGCGTGTACTCGAACTCCTGGATGAGTTGGTCGTAACCCATGGCCTCTTCCAGCGGGTTGAGGTCCTGCCGCTGAACGTTTTCGATGATGGCAATTTCCATCGCCTCGCGGTCGGTAACATCCTGGATGATGACCGGGATCTCATGCTGACCGGCTTTCTGCGCCGCGCGCCACCTGCGCTCTCCTGCGATCAGCTCGTAACCGCTGGCGCCGGCCGGCGCCGGCCGCACCACCACCGGCTGAATCATGCCGTGCTGGCGAATGGATCCTGCCAGCTCTTCAAGGTCTTCTTCCTTGAACAGACGACGCGGGTTCTTGGGGTTGGCCTTGATGAGATCGATCGCAACCTTGCGAATGCCGCGCACCCGCTCGACCACCTCGAACTCGGAACTGGCATCGCCAATCAGCGCCGCCAGTCCCCGGCCAAGCCGCCGACGTCCGCTTTCGTCGCTGACGCTGCTCATGATTTTTCCTTCACTTTCTTCCGCCTCGGGTTCCGACGGACCGATGAGGCCCTAAGTCCTGATTTCCTGAGTTTGCAACACCTTACGCCGCAACGGCACGGAAACGTCGCTCGCGCTGGATGATCTCGGAAGCAAGCTTCAAGTAGGCTTGGCTGCCCGTGCACTTGAGATCGTAGAGCAGCGCCGGCTTGCCGTAGGAAGGCGCTTCGGAGACGCGGACATTACGCGGAATGATCGTCTCGTAGACGGCATCGCCCATGTTGGCGCGGACGTCCTGAACCACCTGCGCACTGAGATTGTTGCGGCCATCATACATGGTCAGCACGATCCCATGAATGCCGAGCTCCGGGTTGAGGCTGCGCTTGACCTGCTCGACGGTGGACAGAAGCTGCGACAAGCCCTCAAGGGCGAAGAACTCGCACTGCAGCGGCACCAGGATGGAGTGTGAGGCAGACAGGGCGTTGATGGTCAGGAGATTGAGCGACGGCGGACAGTCGATCAGCACGTAGCTGAAGTTCTTCTCGCGGCCAGCCGAGCTTTCCGCCACCTCCACGTGACGAGCGATGGCCTTTCTCAGACGGTAGGCACGATCACCCGAACCGGCGATCTCCAGCTCGACGCCAAGATTGTCCAACGTCGACGGTGCAACGGTAAGCCGTGGCACAGCGGTCGGAACAAGGCACTCTCGCAGCTCCGCTTCGCCAATCAGAACGTCGTAGGTCGAGACCTTGCGCGACTTGCGATCGATACCGAGACCGGTCGAGGCATTGCCTTGCGGATCAAGGTCGATGATCAGCACCTCCTCGCCGATGGCCGCGAGAGCCGTCCCGAGGTTGATGGCCGTCGTCGTCTTGCCGACGCCGCCCTTCTGGTTGGCCAACGACAACACACGGGGATTGTGCGGAAGGCGGTTCATCGGCGGGCATCCTGTTCTGGAAGACCGGCAGTCGGAAGCCGGCGGACATGATCGACGAGAATGATGCGACTGTCGGCTTCGATCCGGCTCTTCAGTTCTACCAGATCGAAGCTCCACGAGAGAGCCGCTTGCCTGTGCTCGGCGGCAAAATCCTGTCCCTTGTGGAAAACACCCGTGGCTCCGGCGCCCAGCCAGGGTTCGGCATAGTCGAGGAGGCGATCGAGCGAGGCGAGAGCCCGAGCTGAAACGGCATCGAATCGAATCTCTTCGGCCGGTAGTCGTTCCGGAAGCGACTCGATACGCTCCGAAACGATCTTCGCCGGTAGCCTAAGCTCGCGAGCGACAGCCTGAAGGAAGGCCGCCTTGCGCCCGTTGGACTCGACGAGCGTCACCGACGCGCCTTCAACGTCTGCCAACAGGATGGCCGTCACGAGCCCCGGGAATCCTGCGCCGGAACCGAGATCCAGCCAACGCCTGGCCTTTGGCAGTGCAGCGAAAGCCTGCGCCCCATCCGCGACATGCCGCCGCCAGATGTCGGGAAGCGTTGACGGGGCAACCAGATTCTTGACGGGTTGCCATTTGCGAACGAGATCCACGTAGGCGACGAGACGCTTTTCCATGGCCTCGTCCAGCGGCACAATGGCGCGCACGGCATCGAGATCGTTGGCGACGTCAATCATGTCTGCTGCCTTGCCGGCCATCAGGCAGCCTCCCCTTTCTGTCGTGTGGCGAGTTTGCGCAGATGGGCAAGAAGCAGCGTCAAGCTGGCCGGCGTCACACCATCTATCCGGCCGGCCTGACCGAGAGTGGTCGGCCTCACGGTCTCCAGCCTCTGCCGGACCTCGTTTGAAAGCCCTGTTACCGCGCGATAATCGAAGTCGGCCGGTAACGCGCGCGCCTCATCTCGCCGAAAGGCCGCTATGTCGGCCTCCTGCCGATTGAGGTAGACGGCATAGAGCGCCTCGGTTTCAAGCGCCGTAGTCGTCACGCCGTCGAAACGACCAAGCTCGGGCCAGATGCCAGCGAGACGCGCCAGCGACATGTCCGGATAGGACAGAAGCTCGTAGGCGGTCCTTCGGACGCCGTCCTGATTGAGCGAAAGACCGTGCTCCTCGCCCTCACGTGGGCTTAAGGACAGCGAGACGGCCAACTGTCGAGCCGCTTCAAGCGCCGACATCTTCGTCGAGAACGCGGTGGCGCGCATCGCCCCCACGACTCCAAGCTCCCCCCCCTTCGCCGTCAGTCGCTGGTCGGCGTTGTCAGCCCTGAGCGACAGCCGGTACTCGGCGCGAGAGGTGAACATGCGATAGGGCTCGTTCACACCCTTCGTCACGAGGTCGTCGATCATCACGCCCAGGTAGGCCTCCGCACGATCGAAAACGACACCATCAGCTCCGCCTGCCCGCCGGGCCGCGTTGAGACCGGCAACCAGGCCCTGGGCCGCGGCTTCTTCGTAGCCCGTTGTACCGTTGATCTGACCGGCGAGGAACAGACCGGTTAGCTTTTTGGCCTCCAGTGTCGGCTGCAGTTCCCGAGGATCGATGTGGTCGTACTCAATGGCATAGCCGTACTGGACGATACGAGCACGCTCCAACCCGGGAATGGACGCAATGATGGCGTCCTGAACGTCCTCTGGCAAAGACGTCGAGATGCCGTTTGGGTAAACGAGGTCGCTGTCGAGCCCTTCCGGCTCCAGGAAGATCTGATGACCATCGCGGTCGCCAAAGCGGACGATCTTGTCCTCGATCGACGGGCAGTAACGCGGACCACGACTGCCGATCTGGCCGGAGTACATCGGCGACCGATGAACGTTGTCCCGGATCACGCGGTGCGTTGCCTCAACCGTCCGGGTAATGTGGCAGGCCACCTGCGGCTGCTCGATCGCCGATGTGAGCGTTGAGAACGGTTCAGGACTGTCGTCGCCCGGTTGAGCCTCCAGGGACGCATAATCGATCGAATGGCGGTCGAGACGGGGCGGCGTCCCTGTCTTGAGCCGGCCCAGCCTCAGCCCAAGCCGCGCAAGCGTTCGCGACAGCCCCATCGCCGGCTGCTCGCCGATACGCCCGGCAGGCGTCGTTTTGGGGCCGAGATGAATAAGGCCAGACAGAAAGGTGCCGGTAGTCAGAACGACAGCGCCGCAAGCCAATCGGCGACCGTCAGCCATGACGACAGCCGCGACCCGCCCGCTCGAGATCTCTATGTCATCCGCTTCGCCTTCGATGACCGAGAGATTGGCGGCTGAGGCGATCTCGGCCTGCATTGCCGCTTTGTAGAGTTTGCGGTCGGCTTGAGCGCGCGGCCCGCGCACCGCTGGCCCCTTCCGACGATTGAGCAGGCGAAACTGGATGCCGGCGGCGTCTGCAACTCGCCCCATCAAGCCGTCAAGTGCATCCACTTCACGAACAAGATGCCCCTTTCCGAGCCCTCCAATCGCAGGATTGCAAGACATCGCACCAATGGTCGAGAAGCGATGCGTGACCAGCGCCGCCCGGGCCCCGCTACGCGCAGCAGCGTGCGCGGCCTCGACGCCTGCGTGGCCACCACCAATAACAATTACGTCGAAGCGTTCCAGATCGCCCACCGTCGTTCCGATATCTGCAAGTTTCGCTGTTTGCTCGAATGGCTCGATCGTCAGTCGCCATCAGGCTCCGATCGTTATCCAGCCCTCTTTCCCAAAGCCTTCGCGTCGATGCGGAGAGGTCAGGTGGGCCTTCATAGGGCAAATGAGGTCGCGAGGTCAAAGCCGAAAGCGCTGTTTTCCGGTCATTCTCGCCTAGACTTCACCCGGTAAGGCCCGATTCCCTAATTCGGATCGGAGGCGAATCCGAAAGGTTTTCCACAGGCTGTGGAGTGTTTCACGTGAAACACCGTTAATTATGTATAACCCGACCAGCGGACGGCGCAAGTTCACTGCGGCAACTCCGTCCGGTCCTAAGGAATCGTTTCGGATAGGAATCGGTTATTTTCCGATGCAAAAAGTCGAGAATATTGACCCGAGCACATCTTCCACGTCGATGCGACCCGATAGCCGACCAAGCGCGTCCCCTGCCCGTCGAAGCTGATCGGCTATCACCTCCGCTGGTAGGTCCAAGCGCTCAGCCTCTCGCAGCGCCGCCTCGGCCTGTTCCAGACACTGCCGTTGCCGGGCGCGGCTAACCAGGGGAGCCTCACCCCCGAGCCGGCTGGAGGCCTCAAGAGCCAGCCGATGGAGAAGCCGATCGAGTGATGCCCGATCGTGGATGGAAACGGACTGCTCGACCTTTCCCATCGGGGCCAAGTCAGCCTTCGTCCTGACACCAATCACCTGGCACCCAATCGACGCCACCTCCTCCGGCGGAGTATCATCGTTCTCGTCCAGCCATAGAACGATATCGGCCGACGCCGCCCGAGCCCTGCCTCGACGCATCCCCTCGACTTCGATGACGTCACCGCCCTCGCGAAGACCGGCCGTGTCGACCAAGGTCACGGCGTAGCCGTCCAGATCAAGGCGAACCTCCAGAAGATCTCGGGTGGTGCCCGGAATATCCGTGACGATGGCGACATCGCGTTCGGCAAGCGCGTTGATGAGGCTGGACTTGCCCGCATTGGGTGGGCCGAGCACCACAACCTCCAGGCCGTCGCGAATGCGTTCCCCTCGCTTCCCGGCCAACAGTTCGCGTTCGAGTTCCGCTCGCAGCCTGGCAATGGCCGACACAACGCCACTCGAGACATCAGCGGGAACATCTTCCTCATCTGAGAAGTCAAGATCAGCTTCGACATGGGCGCGAAGCTCTATGAGCCGCCGACGCCAATCTTCCGCCTTCTGTCGAAACGCCCCTCCTGCCAGGCGCAGAGCCTGTCGCCTCTGAGCGTCGGTTTCAGCGGCAATGAGATCGGCGAGCCCTTCGGCTTCCGTCAGGTCGAGTCGGTCGTTTTCAAAGGCGCGGCGCGTAAACTCCCCCGCTTCCGCCAGTCTCAGCCCGGGAAGACCTCCAAGAAGCTCAAGGAAGGCTGACAACACAGCGCGACCGCCATGCAGGTGATACTCGGCAACATCCTCTCCGGTAAAACTGCTCGGTGCGGGAAAGAACGCCACCAGACCGTGATCAATAGGATCCCCCTCGCCGCCGATAGTTCTCAGCTCAAGGCGCCGGGGTACAGGCAAGCGGCCGATCGTTGTTTCGAGGGCGAATCGAACGCTGGGTCCGGACACACGAACCACGGCAACACCACTCGGTGGCGCTCCCGACGACAAAGCGAAAATCGTGTCGATCACGATTCAATCCTCCGTGGGCCCCTATCCGCTTCAAACAGTACTGAAGCGGAAGTTTTGGAAGGTGCGCTCAAAATGACAAGGGCCCCAATGGGGCCCTCGATATCATCAAAATTGAAACGGGAACGAATCGATGACCGTCCACTGATTCACGTGAAACACCGGTAATCGGTCACGTGTTCATGGAATCGAAGAAATCGCCGTTGGTCCGTGTCTGCCGCAGCTTGTCCAACAGGAACTCGGTGGCGTCGGTGGTTCCCATCGGGTTGAGAATGCGGCGGAGGACGAATGTCTTCTTGAGCTTGTCCGGAGCCACCAGAAGATCTTCCTTGCGGGTGCCGGAGCGCTGAATGTCGATCGCCGGGAACACACGCTTATCGGAGATCTTCCGATCCAGGATGATTTCCGAGTTACCGGTGCCCTTGAACTCTTCGAAGATCACCTCGTCCATGCGGCTGCCGGTATCGATCAGCGCCGTGGCGATAATGGTCAACGAACCACCCTGCTCGATATTGCGCGCGGCACCGAAGAAGCGCTTGGGCCGTTGCAGCGCGTTGGCATCGACACCACCGGTCAACACCTTGCCGGAAGACGGCACCACCGTGTTGTAGGCACGGCCGAGACGAGTGATCGAGTCGAGAAGAATGACGACGTCACGGCCATGCTCAACCAGACGCTTCGCCTTCTCGATGACCATTTCCGCGACCTGGACGTGGCGCGTCGCCGGTTCGTCAAAGGTGGAAGAGACCACCTCGCCGCGCACCGAGCGCTGCATGTCCGTCACTTCTTCCGGTCGCTCGTCGATCAACAAAACGATCAGATAGCATTCCGGGTGATTGGTGGTGATCGAATGCGCGATATTCTGGAGCAGCACCGTCTTGCCGGTGCGCGGCGGCGCCACGATCAAGGCGCGCTGGCCCTTGCCGAGCGGCGCCACGATATCGATGACGCGCGCCGAGAAGTCTTTCGAGGGTACGCCCTCGACTTCCATACGGAAGCGCTCGTCCGGGTAGAGCGGCGTCAGATTGTCGAAGTGCACCTTATGGCGCGCCTTCTCCGGATCCTCGAAGTTGACCGTGTTGACCTTGAGCAGCGCAAAATAACGCTCGCCTTCCTTGGGGCTCCTGATCTGCCCCTCGACGGTATCGCCGGTCCTGAGCGAAAAGCGACGAATCTGAGCCGGGGAGATGTAGATATCGTCCGGACCGGGCAGATAGTTGGCATCGGGAGAACGCAGGAAACCAAAACCGTCCTGCAGCACCTCGACGACGCCCTCGCCGATGATATCGACCTCTTGTTCGGCAAGCTGCTTCAAAATGGCAAACAGAAGCTCCTGCTTGCGCATGGTCGAGGCATTCTCCACCTCGACTTCTTCCGCAACGGCCAGAAGTTCGGTGGGGGTCTTCTTCTTGAGATCCTGGAGCTTCATCTCCGACATGGATACGGCATCTCTTGGCTGGAAATTGGAATCGAAGTCGAAAACAAAAAACGCCCCAACCGGGGGTACGCATCGACAATCTTTTCCGAAAGACGCGAGCTGGCGGCGACGGTGGGGAACCGCCGCGGGAGAACCTTTCCGAACCTCCTCGTCCGGAAGACGCCTGCCCGCGAAGTGAGGGACGAGTTCGCTATACCCTGTTCCGTCCGGCGCGGCAAGACGGCAGCCGGTCTATGGGACTGTTCAGAGCTAGAGCGGCTTCAGCACCACCAGCACCAGAATGCCCAGGAGAAGGACAGTCGGCAGCTCGTTCATCATCCGGAAAAAACGCGAGTTGTGCCGATTGGCGTCGAGCTCGAACGCCTTGCGCCAAGCATCGAGCTGATAGTGGTACACGGTCAAGGCGAGAACCAGGAGACCTTTAAGCCAGAGCCAACTGACGCCTGAAAACCATCCCCCTTTCAGACCGAGCCAAAGCCCAAAGCCCCAGGTGCCATACATCGCCGGCCGCATGATACCGCGGAAGAGTCGACGCTCCATCACCTTGAAGGTTTCCGATTGCACAGATCCGATCACTGCATCGGCGTGATAGACGAAGAGCCGCGGCAAATAGAAGATGCCGGCCATCCACGCGATCACCGAGAACAGGTGACCGATCTTGATCCAATCGTAGGCCAGACCCATCACCTTCTCCCCGCAGTACGAACGCGCGCCACCATGCGTGAAACGTTGTCGATCGAGCCATCCGGCGTGATGCCATGGCCGAGATTGAAGATCAGCCGGCCATCACCCAAGCGATCGAGGATCTTGTCCACCGAGGCGTCGAGCGCTTCCCCACCAACGACCAGATGCAACGGATCGAGATTCCCCTGTACAGCCGTTAGCGGCTGCACGGCATCCCGCACGAAATCGAGCGAAGCCTGCCAGTCGATACCGACAGCGTCGACCCCCGTCTCCCGAACGTAGGCAGGAAGATGACCACCCGCTCCCTTCGGAAAGCCGATCATCCGCGCTCCAGGGACTCGCTCTCGCACACCAGCGACAATCCGCTTCGTCGGCTCGATCACCAGGCGCCTAAATCCCGTATCGTCGAGCGCCCCCGCCCAGGTATCGAAAATCTGGACTGCATCGGCGCCGGCACGAAGCTGCGCCGTCAGATAATCGATGGAAGCACCTACCAGAATATCGACCAGACGATCGATACCCGCCGGGTCCGCGAGCACTGCCCGCCGCGCCGGCATCTGGTCCGGTGTGCCACGTCCCGCAATCATGTACGTGATGAGCGTCCAGGGAGCTCCGCAAAAGCCGAGCAGAGCCGTCTCCTCGGAGAGCTCGGCGCGGATGCGTGATACCGTCTCGATGACCGGCTCGAGCCTTGGGAGCAGGCGATCCGGCTCAAGGACTAGGCGCGACAGGTCGACAGGCTCAAGCCTTGGCCCTTCCCCTTCGACGAACCAGACTTTCTGACCAAGCGCATGCGGCAGCACGAGGATGTCTGAAAACAGGATGGCTGCATCGAAGCCAAAACGCCGAATGGGTTGGAGCGTCACCTCGGTAGCAAGTTTGGGCGCATAGCAAAGATCGAGGAAGGAACCCGCTTTGGCACGTGTCGCCCGATACTCAGGGAGATAGCGGCCGGCTTGCCGCATCATCCAGACCGGAGGCGGCCACAGCCGCTCGCCATCGAGAACTCTCAGGAGACGACGGTTGCCAGTCGTCTTGCCATTCATCCCACGGTCGGCCGTTTCCAAGTTAAGAATCCTATTTGAAGAGACTTTCTTTTTTTATTGGCGAGGGATAGCAGGGATTGTCGTCTCTCCACAATCCGAACCAACGAGAGAGCATCGCCGCATCCCATCGCCAGCGCATAAGATGGTTGCCTGTGGCTTTTGTGGAAAACATTAACGAATGGCGGAATGCCGCAAGTCCTAACGAATGGTTAATGGGGATGACCGTCTAAAAGTTAATGAACCATTAAGCACCGGCTTCGCTTTTGCACAGCACCCACAGGGGCGGCCGGAGAGAGGTGTTTTTCGCCTGCCTGTTGATGGTTTGGCGACTTACCCACAGGGGTCGATGGAAGCTGCCGTGGGGAGCCTTTTTGTTCACGCTCATCCACGAAGCGGGTGTCGCACTGTGGATAGAAGCTGACCGAAGGCGTTCAAGCCATTGATCGAAGAAGACAAAAAAGAACTCGCCAAGCATCCTGGCATCTGAGATGCTGCGCCTCCGTCTTTCGGAGTACGCAGGCCATGAAGCGGGGCCAAACCTATTTCCATATCCATCTCGTCTCCGATTCCACGGGCGAGACGCTGCTTGCCGTCGGTCGGGCGGCTACCGCCCAATATGAATCGATGGTGGCGATCGAACACATCTATCCGTTGGTCCGATCGGTACGACACATAGAAAGAGTCATTGCCGACATCGAGGCGGCTCCGGGCATCGTTCTTTATACGCTGGTGCAGCAGGATCTCGCTGTTCGCCTTGAGGAAGCATGTCAGGCAGCGGCCATTCCCTGCATCGATGTGCTGCGCCCTGTGTTCGACGTGTTCCGTTCTTTCTTCAATGTGCAGGCGATCGGCAAGGCCGGCGCCCAGCACGCCATGGATGCCGATTATTTCAAGCGTATCGATGCCCTGAACTTCACTCTGGCCCACGATGACGGCGCATTGCCCGATGACATCGAGGAAACCGATGTCATCCTGATCGGCATCAGCCGCACGTCGAAAACACCGACGTCAATCTATCTCGCAAACCGTGGCATACGCACCGCCAACGTGCCTTTGGTGCCAGGCATACCCATCGCCAATAAGGTCGTCGCGGCACGGCGGCCGCTTGTGGTTTGCCTCATAGCCACAGCCGAGCGCATCATGCATGTCCGGCAGAACCGACTGCTGGCCCTTGCCGATCAAAACCAGAACTCGACTTATGTCGACAAGGCATCGATCGCTCAGGAAATCCTCTACTCAAAGCGTCTGTGTACCGAGCATGGCTGGCCGATGATCGACGTCACGCGTCGATCGATCGAGGAAACCGCTGCCGCCATCCTCGCCCTTTGGGACCAGCATCGGTATGGTAAGGCGCTAGACCCCTTTTCGGACGCCGGTTGAAATATGAGCCTTGTCCTTGCCTCGGCGAGCGCCGCTCGCTCCGCCCTCATGACCGGCGCCGGCCTGATCTTCAAGCGGATTCCGGCCGATATCGACGAACGCCTCATCGAAGAGGATCTCGTCGGCCTTTCCGCTGCCGATGTGGCGCAAGCGCTTGCCGACGTCAAATCGGTCGAAGTGTCGCTTCGCAGGCCCGGCGATCTTGTCATCGGCGCGGATCAGACCCTGTCGCTGGGCGATGAGAGATTTCATAAACCCAGAGACCGGGAGGAAGCCAGCCGGCAGCTGGTTCGCCTATCGGGACGCACCCACGAGCTTCATTCCGCCTTGTCGCTCGCCCGGAATGGCGAAGTTCTCCATCGGGCAATCGACAATGCGAAGCTGACCATGCGGCCCCTGAGCACCCGCTTCATCAGTCATTATCTCGCTGTGGTCGGCGAGACGGCGTTGGGTTCGGTCGGTTCCTATCAGCTCGAGGGCTATGGCGTTCAGTTGTTCGAGGCCATCGAAGGCAATCATTTCACCATTCTTGGTCTCCCTCTCCTGCCATTGCTCGAGTTCTTGCGTGAGGAAAGGATGATCGAACAATGATCCGTGCCGCCGTCATGGGCTGGCCGGTGAGCCAGTCGCGATCGCCGTTGATCCACGGCTATTGGCTGAAGCAGTTCGACATCAAGGGCGACTATGGCCGCGTCGCCATCGAACCGGATCGAGCGGGTGATTTCTTCGCTCGTTTTGCCGATAGCGGCCTGATTGGCGGCAACGTCACCATTCCCTACAAGGAAGTCGCCGCCCGTGCCGCCTACCATCGCACACCGATTGTCGAGCGGGTGGGCGCGGCCAACACGTTGTGGATCGAGGATAGCGTGCTCCACGCCGACAATACCGATGGAACCGGATTCGCAGCCAATCTCGACGAGCGCGCGCCGGGCTGGGACAGGACCCCGGGCGAAGCGCTCGTCCTTGGCGCCGGCGGTGCAGCCGCCGCTGTCGTGGATGTCCTGATCGATCGTGGTTTCAGCGTACGCATCGTCAACCGCACCCTGTCGAGAGCTGAGGTCTTGGCGGCTCGCTATCCCGGACGGGCGCACGCCGATGTCCTTTCGGAAGCGAATCGATATGCGGCAACGGCTGGATTTGTCGTCAATACCACCTCGCTTGGCATGAAAGGCGATGGTGCCATCGATCTCGACATGTCCGTCATCCCGGAAGATGCCGTGGTGACGGACATCGTTTACGTGCCGCTCGTGACGCCTTTCCTTGGCATGGCGGCAGCGCGTGGCCTCCGTACCGTCGATGGCCTCGGCATGCTGCTTCACCAAGCGGTTCCTGGTTTCGAACACTGGTTCGGCCGCCGGCCCTCGGTGACGGCGGAACTCCGAGCCTTGATCGAGGCCGACCTTTGATCGTCATTGGCCTCACCGGTTCGATCGGCATGGGCAAGACCACCACCGCCGATCTGTTCCGGCAAGCGGGTCTGCCGGTGTTCGATGCCGACGCGACGGTGCACGCGCTCTACGAAGGCCCGCTTGCCGCCGACATAGAGGCGGCCTTTCCGGGTACAACCGTGGAAGGTCGGGTGGACCGCGGGCGACTTTCCGAGCGACTTTCCGGCGATGGAGCCGCCTTTCGCAAACTGGAGGCCATCGTTCATCCAGCCGTGCGTCGGTCCGAGGACGATTTTGTCGAACGATATCGCCGCGCCGGTGCGCCGGCGGTGGTGCTCGACATTCCTCTTCTCTTTGAAACCGGCCGCCAGAGCGACTTCGACAAGATAGTCGTGGTATCCGCTCCGGCCGAGGTGCAGCGCGCCCGGGTGCTCGTTCGTTCCGGCATGACGCCGGAAAAGTTCGAGGCGGTTCTCGCGCGGCAAATGCCGGATGCCGAGAAAAGAGAACGAGCCGATTTCATAGTCCCCTCCGGAAAGGGTATCGCCGCGGCCAAGGCAGCGGTCGAGGCCATTCTCCGTCAACTGCTTCTCTAGGGAATTGGTGGGGGACAAGCTGGCCGGATTTCCTTGAAATCCTTCTCGCCGGCAGGCAGGATTCGGCCATGCGTGAAATCGTCTTCGATACCGAAACAACTGGCCTTGATCCCAAGACAGGCGACCGCCTTGTCGAAATCGGCTGCGTCGAGGTGGTCAACCGCTTCCCGACCGGCCGCAACTTCCATGTCTACATCAATCCGGGGCGTCCCGTGCCCCAGGAAGCCTTCGACGTCCACGGCCTGTCCGACGAGTTTCTGGCCGACAAGCCGCGCTTTGAGGAGGTCGCCGACGCCTTTGTCGACTTTGTCGGCGAAGCTCATCTGGTCGCCCACAACGCCAGCTTCGACATGGGCTTCATCAACTTCGAGCTGAAGGCATCGGGGCGGTCGACTTTTGGCAACGAACGGGTCGTCGATACCCTGATGATGGCGCGTCGGAAGCATCCCGGTGCGCCGGCAAGCCTTGATGCGCTCTGCAACCGTTATGGCATCGATCGTTCCAAGCGTATCAAGCATGGGGCCTTGCTCGACGCCGAACTCCTGGCTGAAGTTTATCTTGAGCTGACCGGCGGCCGGCAAGCCGGCCTTGATCTGACGGTATCGGTGCAGTCGTCCGAGAGCGGCGAGGTTGGCGGTCGTGTCGCCCTGCGTCCGCGTCCTTCACCATTGCCTTCACGCCTCTCTGCCGCCGAAGTGGAGGCGCACGCTGCCTTCATCGCTGCCATCGGAGAAAAGGCGCTCTGGAACACGTATCTGGATCACGACGAGCAAGCGGAAACGGCCTGATAGAAGCGGATAAGTCCGCAATATTCCGGGTCTATCTGGTCGGGCTGTCTTTAGCCGGCGAATTATGTCATAGAGCGCCCCGGCGCTTGTTCCATCTGCTTGAATGATCGGGAGGCGCCAGGTGATCAAGTCTTCGAAAGGGTTGGTTGTGGCAAAGGCGACGCCCGAAAAGTTCCGACAGGTCGCCGCCCTGCCCTATCGTCTGACGGTCGAAGGGTATGAGGTGGTGATGATCACCACCCGAGACAGCGGCCGCTGGATATTGCCCAAGGGCTGGCCGATCAAAGGCCTGAAACCTCACGAGAGCGCGGAAACCGAGGCGATGGAGGAAGCCGGCCTGATTGGCAGCGCGGCGCCGAAATCCATTGGACGCTTCACTTATGTGAAGCAGTTTCCCAAACGTCAGGAGAAGGTGCTGGTCGACGTCTTTCCCCTGGCCGTCGAACGACAGCTCGACCATTGGCAGGAAAAGGACCAGCGAGAGGTGCGGTTCTTCAATCCGGTCGATGCGGCGGCGTTGGTATCGGATGTCGGCGTAGGCGATATCATCCTCGCCTTCTTCGTCGACATTGCCAAGAAGAAGGCGGCCGGCACCCTCAAGGCACCGACCGCCGAAAAAACGTCGTCCCTGCTTGCGCAAGAGTATGCGGATCAGGCAAGCCCTTCGAACAAGGCGGTCGACAAGTAGCGCTCGGCAAAGGACGGCACGATCACAACGATGGTCTTGCCGGCATTTTCAGGCCGCTGACCGAGCTTGATCGCCGCCGTCAACGCCGCTCCGGAAGAAATGCCAACCGGCACGCCTTCGAGCTTCGCTGCTTGGCGAGCGGTGGAGAGCGCCTCTTCCGAAGGAACCGGCAGGATTTCGTCATAGACCTTGGTGTCGAGAACCGACGGAACGAAACCGGCGCCGATGCCCTGGATCTTGTGGGGTCCGGGATTTCCACCCGAGAGCACCGGGCTCTCGTTCGGCTCGACGGCAACCACCTTCACTTCAGGCTTGCGCTCCTTCAGCACGCGACCGACGCCGGTAATCGTGCCGCCGGTGCCAATGCCGGCAACGAAAATGTCGACTTTGCCTTCGGTGTCGTTCCAGATTTCCTCGGCCGTGCTGACGCGATGCACCTCCGGGTTGGCCGGATTTTCAAACTGCTGCGGGATAATGGCGCCGGGTATGGCGGAGGCCAACTCGTTGGCCTTGGCGATGGCGCCTTTCATACCCTTGGCCGCTTCGGTCAGCTCAAGCTCGGCACCGAGCAATTTCAGCATCTTGCGACGCTCGAGGGACATCGACTCCGGCATGACCAGTATCAGTCGATAGCCCTTGGCCGCTGCGACGAATGCAAGGGCGATGCCCGTGTTGCCAGAGGTCGGCTCAATCAACGTGGACTCGCCAGGCTTGATCTTGCCCTGCGCTTCCAGCGCTTCGATCATCGCGACGCCGATGCGATCCTTGACCGAAGCGATTGGGTTGAAGAACTCCAGCTTGCCGAGAATGGTTGCCTTGACGCCGTTCTCCTTGGCCAGCTTGTCGAAACGGACAAGCGGGGTGTCGCCGATGGTGTCGGTAATGGAGGCGTAGATCTTGCCGCGACCGCGGCGGGAAAGATCGCTCATGGGGAAATCCTCGTTGTACGGGCCTTCTGAAATTAAGCCCATTCTACCGGTGGCGGCAGAACGCCACCAGTCAACCGAGGTCGCATCGAACGACCGAATTGGAAAATGATTCCCCAATCTAGACACAAGTGAGAATGAACTGCCCCTTCGTCAGGAACGACCTGTCGACCCGAAGCCGCCGGCGCCTCGAGCGGTCGCGTCAAGTGTGTCCGTTTCGACGAGACGGGCGCGGCTGACCGGTGCGATCACCATCTGGGCGATGCGCTCCCCACGATCGATGGTGAAGGGCGTGTCGGAAAGATTGATCAAGATAACCTTCACCTCGCCGCGATAATCCGCGTCGATTGTGCCGGGTGAGTTGAGGACCGTAACACCATGCTTGGCCGAGAGCCCCGAGCGCGGTCGAACCTGCGCCTCGTAACCGGAGGGCAGAGCCATGGCGAGTCCGGTCGGTACCAGTGCTCGCCCGAGCGGCGGCAAGGTTACCGGTTCTTCGACGGCTGCCAGAAGGTCGAGACCAGCCGCGTCTTCGCTCTGGTAAGCAGGAAGCGGCAAGTCCTTGGCATGAGGCAAACGCTGAAGAGCAACCTCGATCATGAATAACCTCAAGAAAGCTGGTTTGTTGCGGGAACGAATCGATAATTAGCCAAGCCGCTCGGCGACAAGCGCAATCAGCCTCTCGGCGACCTCGTCCTTTGAGAGTGTCGGCCAGACATCGATGCCCGCCGCCGAGAGAACGCGAACGCTGTTGAGATCGCTGCCGAACACACCGCCAGCCGGTGACACGTCGTTGGCGACGATATAGTCGGCTCCCTTGGTCGCCAGCTTTCTGGCCGCGTTGGCCTCGATATCGGTCGTTTCGGCAGCGAATCCAACGACAATCTTCGGTCGTTGAGCGTCATGGCCGAGCGTCGCCAGCACGTCGGGGTTTTCAATGAATGACAACGGTGCCGGGTCGCCAGCCGATTTCTTGATCTTTTGCGGGGCGACCTCCGCCGGCCGCCAATCAGACACGGCCGCGGTCATCACCGCGACGTCGGACGGCAGGGCGGCCAACACGGCCGCAAGCATCTCACGGGCCGTTTCCACCCGAACGATGTCGACACCCAGAGGATCGGGGATCGAAACCGGACCGGAGATGAGCGTTACGCGGGCGCCAGCGCGAGCAGCGGCGGCGGCGACGGCATGTCCCTGTTTTCCCGAGGAGCGATTGGTGATGAAACGCACGGGGTCGATCGGCTCAATGGTCGGGCCGGAGGTGACGAGCACATGCCGACCGGCCAGAGGCTTCGGCTTTTCCGCCTGGGTGAAGAAAGCCTCGACACCGGCGACGATCTCCATCGGCTCGGACAGGCGACCAACGCCGGCCTCGTTACGCTCGGCCATTCGTCCCTCGGCCGGACCGATGAACCGAACGCCGTCGGCGGCGAGCTGCGCTGCGTTACGCTGGGTTGCCGGGTGCGCCCACATGCGCTGGTTCATGGCGGGGCAGACAATGATCGGCGCGGCGGCGGCAAGCAGGCTGGCCGTGGCAAGCTCGTCGGCGATGCCGTTGGCCATGCGGGCGATGAGGTTGGCAGTGGCGGGCGCAACCAGAATCAGATCCGTGTCGCGGGAAAGCACGATATGGCCGATATCCTGCTCCTCGGTCGGGTCGAACAGATCGCTGAACACCTTCTCGCCCGAGAGCGCGCCCACGGTCATCGGTGTTACGAATTCCTTACCCGAGCGGGTCAGGATCACTCGCACGGCGGCGCCACGCTCCTTGAGGCGACGGATCACCTCAAGCACCTTGTAGGCGGCGATGCCACCACCAATGACGATCAGAATGCGCTTGCCCGCCAGCATTTCAGGTTCCCTCTCGGATGACGGAAGGGAACCTAGACCATCGGGCCGCGAAGCGTAAACGAGAAAAGCGGACGGGATCGTCCAGCCTGGAACGACAAGAACGACTTAACTGGCGGCGAACTTCTCGTCGAAGGAGTAGCCCGAACCGCGAACCGTGCGGATCGGATCGCGGGCGCGACCACGATTGATCGATTTCCGGAGTCGACCGACGTGCACGTCGACGGTGCGCTCGTCGACATAGACGTCGTGACCCCACACGCCATTGAGCAGTTGTTCGCGCGAGAACACCCGACCGGGCGACTGCATCAGGAATTCCAGAAGCCGGAACTCTGTCGGCCCGAGATGAATCTCGCGCGCCGAGCGCCGGACGCGCCGTGTCTCGCGATCGAGCTCGATGTCGCCCGCCATCAGCAGGCTGGACACCGCTTCCGGCTTGGCGCGTCGAAGCATCGCCTTGACGCGGGCGATCAGCTCGGGAACCGAGAATGGTTTCACCACATAATCGTCGGCCCCCGTCGCGAGCCCGCGAACGCGTTCCGATTCCTCGCCACGCGCCGTCAGCATGATCACCGGCAACCGTTCGGTTTCCGGTCGCGCCCGGAGGCGGCGGCAAAGCTCGATACCCGAGAGACCCGGCAGCATCCAGTCGAGCAGCAGCAGGTCGGGAGTGATCTCCTTGAGGCGAATGTCGGCTTCGTCACCGCGAAATGCCTGTTCCACCTCGAAGCCCTCGGCTTCGAGATTGTAGCGAAGCATCAGTGACACGGCCTCCTCGTCCTCGACGATCATCACCTTGGCCATGGTCGTCCTTAACTCCCGGGCTTGTTAGGAACCGCTGATAGTGCTGGTGATCGAAGCATCGGCCTTCGGCCGCTCTTCTTCATAGGACCGGCCCGTCACGACATAATGCACCGATTCAGCGATGTTCGTAGCGTGATCGCCGATCCGCTCGATATTCTTGGCGCAGAACAGCAGATGGATGCAGAAGGTGAGGTTGCGCGGATCCTCCATCATATAGGTGAGGAGTTCGCGGAACAGCGAAGTGTAGAGAGCGTCGATCTCGTCGTCGCGCTGGCGCACCGCGCCAGCCGCCTGGTCATCCTGGCTGGCAAAGGCATCGAGCACCCGCTTGAGCTGCTGCAAGGCGATTTCGCACATATGCTCGACGCCGGTGATGAGTTGCTTGTTCGGGAAGACGCCGTTGATGGCGACGACGCGCTTGGCAATGTTCTTCGCGAGATCGCCGATCCGCTCGATGTCGTTGGCGATGCGCATGGCGCCAACGATTTCTCTGAGGTCGTTGGCCATTGGCTGGCGGCGAGCGATCACCAGGATCGCCTTTTCCTCGATCTCGTGCTGCAGCCGGTCGAGTTCCTTGTCCCCGGCGACGACGCGCTGCGCGAGGGCAAGGTCGAGACGGGTCAGGGCCGCCACTGAGTCGCCGACGGCGCGCTCGGCGAGGCCGCCGATCTCGGTGACCATGCGAGCAATCGCCTTGAGGTCGTCGTCGTAGGCGGAAACCGTATGTTCCATGGAAATCTCCTGCCGTTTCCGATTAGCCGAAGCGGCCCGTGATGTAGTCCTGCGTCCGCTGTTCGAGCGGATTGGTGAAGACGTGGTCCGTGGGACCTTCTTCGATCAGGTGTCCGAGATGGAAGAAGGCAGTGCGCTGCGACACGCGCGCCGCTTGCTGCATGGAATGGGTCACGATGACGATGGTGAAGTTGGCCCGAAGCTCGTCGATCAGCTCTTCCACCTTGGCGGTGGCGATCGGGTCGAGCGCCGAGCAGGGCTCGTCCATCAGGATGACTTCGGGTGAAACCGCGATCGCACGAGCGATGCAAAGTCGCTGCTGTTGGCCGCCGGAAAGACCGGTGCCCGGCTCGTTGAGACGATCCTTGACCTCGTTGAACAACGACGCCTTCTGAAGCGACGTGACGACGATTTCCTCAAGATCGGCCTTGGAGCGGGCGAGGCCATGGATGCGCGGTCCGTAGGCGACATTGTCGAAGATCGACTTTGGGAAGGGATTGGGCTTCTGGAACACCATGCCGACGCGGGCCCGCAGCTCCACCACGTCGAGATCGGGATCGTAGATGTCCTGGTCGTCGAGCTTGATGGTGCCTTCGACGCGGGCGCCGGCGATGGTGTCGTTCATGCGGTTGATGCAGCGCAGGAACGTCGACTTGCCGCAACCCGACGGGCCGATGAAGGCGGTGACGGCCCTCTCGGGGATATCGATGGAAACGCCGTGCAGGGCTTCCTTCTGGCCGTAGGTCACCTTGACGCTGGCCGTGTGGATCTTGATCGGGCGGTTCGCCGGATCGGGAGTGCGGACGGTGTCGAAGGCCGTCGTGGCCTGGACTGCGGACATGGCGAGAAACTCCGGGAACGGGTTACCAGCGGCGCTCGAAGGCGCGGCGGAGAATGATGGCAAGGCTGTTCATGGCGAGCAGGAAGGCGAGCAGCACGATGATTGCCGCCGAGGTCCGTTCGGTGAAGGCGCGCTCCGGTTCTGTCGCCCACATGTAGATCTGCGTGGGCAGTGCCGTGGCCGGGTCGAAAGGTGTCGTTGGGTACTCGACGACGAAGGCTTTCATGCCGATCATGAGAAGCGGCGCGGTTTCGCCAAGGGCATGCGCCAGCCCGATGATCGTTCCCGTCAGCACACCGGGCATCGCCAGCGGCAGCACATGGTGGAACACGGTCTGCATCTTCGAGGCGCCGACGCCGAGACCGGCCTCGCGGATCGACGGAGGCACCGCTTTCAGCGCGGCGCGGGTGGCGATGATGATGGTCGGCAGGGTCGTGAGCGTCAGCACCAGACCGCCGACCAGGCTCGCCGAGCGCGGCAGGTGGGCGAAGTTGATGAAGACTGCGAGACCAAGCAGGCCGTAGACGATGGAGGGTACGGCCGCGAGGTTGTTGATGTTCACCTCGATCAGGTCGGTCCAGCGGTTCTTCGGAGCAAACTCCTCGAGATAGATCGAGCCCGCCACGCCAAGCGGCAGAGATAGCACCAGCACGACAAGCATCATGTAGAGCGAGCCGACCAGCGCCACGCCGACACCGGCCATTTCCGGGCGCGTCGAGGCGCCGTTGGTGAACAGGCCTGTGTTGAAGGCGAGGCGAAGAGCACCCTCCTTCTCCAGCTTCTCGATGAGAACGATGTGCTTGTCCTTGATCAGGCGCTGGCTTTCGGGAATGTCGGCCCTGATCGACCCCTTGATGAAGGCGTCGACGTCGCCTGTGGCGTAGAAGTCGACGCTTCTCTTGGTGCCGATCAGCGAAGGATCGGCGGCGATCATGCTCCTCAGCATCGGCGCGGAGCCCTTGGACAAGAGATCGAGACCGTCGTAGAGGGCATCCTCGTCGTTAGGGTCGATTTCCAGCGTCTTCTGGAGCGAGGCCGCGATCAGATCGTCGAAGCGAAAAGCGTTGCCGGACATGACCGCGGCGGCCGAGCGGTCGCCGTTCGGCGCAATGATGCTCGGATCGAAATCCACGATCATGCTGATCCGCGTCTGCTGGAAGGCGGTGTAGCCCCGCGAAACGATGGAGCCGAACAACGCGACCAGGAAGCAAATCGCTATGGTCACGGCCAGAAGGCCGTAGGTGCGGAAGCGACGCTCGGCGGCATAACGACGCTTCAGGCCAATGTCGATCTTCGAGATCTTCCGGACGTCCGTGCCGCCAATCCGGGAAGCCGGAGGAGAAGAAGCAGCTTCCGTCATTCGTATTGCTCCCGGTACTTGCGGACGATGGTCAGCGCCAGCACGTTGAGGCCGAGCGTGATGACGAACAGCGTGATGCCCAGCGCGAAGGCCACCAGGGTTTGCGGGCTGGTGAACTCGAGGTCACCGGTCAGCTGATTGACGATCTTCACGGTGATGGTGGTCATTTCCGCAAAGGGGTTGAGCGAGGCGCGTGCTGCGACGCCAGCCGCCAGAACGACGATCATCGTCTCACCGATGGCGCGTGACACGGCGAGCAGGATCGCACCGACCACGCCGGGTAGCGCCGCCGGCAAGGTAACCAGCCGCATCGTCTCCGAGCGCGTGGCGCCAAGGGCCAACGAACCGTCGCGCATCGAGCGAGGAACGGCGGTGATGATGTCGTCGGAAAGCGAGGAAACGTAGGGGATGATCATGATGCCCATCACCAGGCCGGCAGTGAGCACGTTATTGCCCGAGGTGCCGAGGCCGAGCGGCATGGCGATGTAGTCGCGAATGAGCGGTCCCACCGTTGTCAGGGCGAAGAAGCCATAGACGATGGTTGGGATGCCGGCCAGAATCTCGATGAGAGGTTTGGCGACCGAGCGGACCTTCGAAGTGGCGTATTCGGCCATGTAGATGGCCGAGAACAGCCCGACCGGTACGGCTACGACCATGGCGAAGAACGAAATGTAGAGCGTACCCCAGAAGAGAGGCAGGAAGCCGAACTGGCCGCTTTCGGTCGAGCCGGCGGCCGCAAAGCGCGGATCCCAGACCGTTCCGAAGTAGAAGCTGGCCGGCGACACCATGGAGAAGAACTGCAAAGCCTGGAACAGCAGGCTGAGGACGATGCCGATGGTGGTGAGGATGGCAACCGATGACGCGGCGATCAACAACACCAAAACGGTGTTCTCGACGAGGTTGCGGGCTCTGAGGCGCGGCTTCACGCGAACGAAGGCGAAGATCAGGCCGAAGGCGAGAGCGGCGACGACCGCCGCATCGACAGCGGTATCGAGACCATCCGAAACAAGGTTGAGCGCGCCGGCCGCGATCAGCTGATAAGGTTTGACGTCGCCGCCAAGAGGCAAGCCATGCTGGGCGAACACCGAACGCGCCGATACGACGCCGATCCGGATGTTCTCGAGTTCCTCGGGAGTCACCAGTTTGAGCCCGGCGGCTACCTGCTCAACGCCGGAAACCTCGAGCGAGAGCTGCGCCGAGTTGGCCAGAACCTGGGCGGGCAGGTTGGCGCGTACCGTATGTTCGATCAGAAAAGGCTTGGCGATCGACAGCGCGACGAGAATCACAAGCGCCGGCATCGCCGTCCAGATCAGCACATAGGCGCCGTAGTAGCCGGGTCGGGCGGCGAGCGTTCCCCGCCCCTTGCCTGAGAGAACGACAGACTTCCAGCGGCCAAGCACAAAGCCGAAGAAGGAAAGACCCGCGATCAGCGCGAGCAGCCAGAGCGGACCCATACGGCCTCCCCGATGTTTCGCCCGCCGATCGGCGCGGCGCAAGAAGGAAGGGCCTCCGAGGAGAGGCCCTTCCGAAAATCGTGTCGATCGATCAGAGGGTCTTGCCGGCCTGGAAGTCGGCCAGAACCTTCTGGCGCTCTTCCTTCGGCGCCGGGACGAGGCCCTTGGCGACAGCCGGCGAGCGCGGGCCGATCATCTGGTCGGCAAGGAAGAACTCGACGTATTCCTTGAGACCCGGAACGACACCGAGGTGGGCTTTCTTTACGTAGAAGAACAGCGGACGGGACACCGGATACTCGCCCTTGGCGATGGTCTCCACCGACGGCGCGATGCCGTTCATCGTGGCGACCTTCAGCTTGTCCTTGTTGTTCTCGTAGAAGGCGAGACCGAACACGCCGATGCCGGTCTTGTTCGAGTCGATGCGGGCAAGCGTCTCATTGTACTCGCCGTCGATGTCGACCGCCTTGCCGTCCTTGCGCACCTTGGCGCAGGCCTTCTCGGCATCGCCCTTGGCGAGACCGGAGGCGATGAAGGCGTCATAGGCCTTGGTGGCCTTGCAGCCGGCGAGGAGAACGTTGAGCTCGAACACTTCGCGCGTGCCGTGCTTTTCGCCGGGGATATAGGCGGCGATGTCCCAATCCGGGAAGCCGGCCTTGACGTCCGACCACTTGGCGTTGGGGTTGTCGACGAGCTGGCCGTCCTTCAGCACCTGAGCGCCGATCGCGTTGAACCAATCGGCCGGCTCGAAGGCGAAGTCCGGGCCCTTGATGTCGGAGGCGAAGACGATGCCGTCGTAGCCGATGCGGATTTCCTGGACTTCGGTAACGCCAGCAGCCTTACAGGCTTCAAGCTCGCTGTCCTTGATGGGGCGGGACGCATCGGCGATGTCGATGGTGTCGTCGCCGACGCCCTTGCAGAACTCCTTGAGGCCGGCCGACGAACCGCCACCCTCGACGATCGGGGCCTTGAAGCTCGGGTTGGCCTCGGCGAAGGCTTCGGCGACGATGGTCGCATAGGGCAGAACGGTGGACGAGCCGGCGATGTGGATCTGCTCGGCGGCGAAGGCAGACGTGCCGGTGGCGCAAAGACCAAGCACGAAGGCGCTGGCGGCGGTGGAGAATTTCACGGGAGTACTCCTAACGGTTTAGGATCATGACGGTCGGAGCCCTGAAAGCCCGCTGGCTGTCTCGTCCCCGTCACGTCGCGGACCCTAGCGACCTGGCACTACCCTTCTATGACGAATAGGCTACAATATTGTGACAATATAATTATATGAAATAAAAAGAGAAATCTATCTGGCGAGGCCTTCTGTGGCGATCGCTTCGGCCTCTTTCGTCATCTCGGAACCGGACAGGGCGGGCCGCCGGGGCAGCCAAACGTTGACTGTGGTGCCGACTCCAACCTCCGAGCGGATAACAAGGCGTCCCTGATGGCGGTTGATGATATGTTTGACAATGGCGAGGCCGAGGCCCGTACCGCGCTGTTCGCGGCTTCGTGCGGCATCGACGCGATAGAAGCGTTCGGTAAGGCGCGGCAGATGCTCGGCCGCGATGCCCGGACCATCGTCGGACACGCTGGCCCGGAAACCGGGTCGGCCATCGTCGCCCAGCTCTTCGGCGAGCGTCAGAGTGACGTTGCCACTTTCGTGGCCGTACTTGATGGCATTCTCGACGAGGTTGGCGAAAACCTGCGTCAGTTCGTCACGGTCGCCTGCGATGGGCGCATCGGCAGGGCTGCCTGCCACGACGATCCCGGCCTTCCGAGCGGCCGCCACGGGCGCCAGCATGTCCGCCACCGCCGGCAATACCTCGGCAAGATCGACGGTGCCGGTCGGGCGGAGGTGCGCCTTCATCTCAAGGCGAGACAGCGACATCAGATCGTCGATCAGCCGGCCCATGCGCCGGGCCTGCTCCAGCATGATGGAGAGAAATCGCTCGCGATTGGCCTCGTCCCGCCGGGCAGGCCCTAGCAGCGTCTCGATGAAGCCCGTGAGCGAGGCGAGAGGCGTCCTGAGTTCATGGCTGGCGTTGGCAATGAAATCGCTGCGCATGCGATCCAGCCGAACGGCATCGCTCTCGTCCCGGAATCGCAACAGAACGAAATCCGGTCGCCGTCTTGGTTCCGGTCGCGGCAGGCGCAGTGGCGAACAACGCACGACGAAGTGCCGTTCCCCCGCCCCCCGCTCGATGAAGCGAACCGGCAAGAGGTTCTCCCCCTGCCCGGCGCGCTGAACGGCGTCGAGGATCTCCGGCACGCGCAAGCGGAAAGCGAGCGGATCGCCAACGCGGGCGGGCCCGAACTCGGCGGCCGCGGCGGCGTTCTGATAGCGCAACGTACCGTCCGCATCGGTGAGAAACGCCGGCTCGTCCATGCCGTCGAGCAGCAGCTTCATGCCGGTGTCGGGCCAGCGACGAACCGGTGATCGATCTGTCGAATGCGACTTGGCGGTCTTTCCGCCTGTTGGCAGAACGCAAACGACGGCTGTCGCAGTGGATACAAGTCCCAACAACGCCACGGCCGGTGCAAGGTCGGCCGCGAACAGCATGACCAGCCAGAATGCGACCGTCGCGGCAAGCACGGCCGGTAAACGTCCTTCGGCAACCGATTCAGCAAAGCGTCCCCGTCCGTCACGCGCCGCGTCGCTATTTTCCGGCCTGTCCGGTGTGGGGCTCATGATGTTTATTGGTCCTTAAGCGGAAACGCGGAGTCTGTCATATTGATAAACGTCTTTTATGACGGTTGTAGCGCGGCTCGCCGTGCCCGCGCCGACTGCGGGTGGGCGGATTCTGGGGGAAAGCCGATGGGAAAGAAAGACAAATCGAAGAACGACATGGCCCGTCGCTTCGTTTCGAGCGTCGAGCTGATCGCCGCCCGCGAAGGCGCCGCCGTGTTGGCGACGCAAGCGCCCGACGCGCCGCCGATCACGCTCGGCAAGGTTACCTTCGATCTCGACAATCCCTACCTCCCTGAGGAGATCGAGATGGAGGCGCTTGGCTCCGGTGGCTATCCCTACAAGGAGAGCCTCAAGGAAAAGCCCTATCTTGAAGAGCTGAGAGTCCTGCAGATCGAGCTGGTCAAGCTGCAGAAGTGGGCCAACGATGCCGGTCAGCGCATCGTCGTGTTGCTGGAAGGTCGCGACGCTGCCGGCAAGGGCGGCACCATCGGTACCTTCCTTGAATACATGAATCCGCGCTCGGCCCGCCATGTGGCGCTCACCAAGCCATCCGATGTCGAGCGTGGCCAGTGGTACTTCCAGCGTTACGTCAAGGAGCTGCCCACCAAGGGCGAAATCGTGTTCTTCGACCGGTCCTGGTACAACCGCGCCGTTGTCGAGCCAGTCATGGGCTTCTGTACGGCCGAGGAGTCGAATCTGTTCCTGGAGGAAGTACCGCATTTCGAGCGCATGCTGATCCACGACGGCATCGTGGTGATCAAGATCTGGCTTGATATCGGCCGCGAGATGCAGCTCAAGCGGTTCCATGATCGCCGCCACGATCCCCTGCGCATCTGGAAGCTTTCGCCGGTCGATCTCAAGGCGTTGAGCATGTGGGACCAGTACACCGTCGCTCGCGACCGCATGCTGAAGGCCAGCCATTCGGACCTCAGCCCCTGGATCGTCGTCCGCTCCAACGACAAGAAGCGAGCCCGCCTCAACGCCATTCGCTATCTGCTGTCGAGGCTGGACTACGATCGCAAGAACCTGGCAGCCATTGGCGAGATCGATGACAAGATTCTCGGCAAGGGGCCGAACTTCCTGAAGATCAAGGACGACAAGGGCAAGAAGTGAGTCGCCTGCCGGATCGCCCGACACGGCGCCCCGCATCCTCTCACGCCAACCTCAGATACCAGTGGATGTCGCGATCGCTGATCTCGGCAAAGAAGCGGTCGCATTCCGCCTCCTTGATGGTGAGATAGATGTCGGCAAGCCGTGCGCCAAGCCGCCGCTTCAGGAACTCGGACTCGCGAGCTCGCCGCAAGGCTTCCGGCCAGAACCGAGGCAGCGATGACGGCACCTGCGAGTAGCCGTTGCCGGAAATCGGCTTTGACGGCTCGCCCTTTGCCTCGATGCCTTCGATCATGCCGGCGATGACCGTGGCAAGCGCCAGATAGGGGTTGGCATCGGCGCCAGCGACGCGCTGTTCGAGGTGGCGCGTTTCCGGCGGCCCTCCAGTGACCCGGATGGGCACCGACCGGTTGTCGATCGCCCAGGCCGGGCCCAGCGGGGCGTAGGAGTTGGGCTTGAACCGCCGGTAGCTGTTGGCGTTGGGGGCGAAGACCGCCATGCTCTCGGCCATGGTCGCCTCAAGTCCGGCGATGGCCTGGCGGAGAAGCGCATTGCCTTCGGGCTCGCTGCCCGCGAAGAGGTTCTTGCCGGTTTCGTCGCAAAGGCTGACATGGAAATGGGCGCCGGACCCGGCCAGCGTTTCGTAGGGTTTGGCCATGAACGTGGCGACGAACCCGTGGCGCTCGGCAACGCCTTTGACGAGCCGCTTCCAGAGGATGGCTTCGTCGGCGGCACGCAGCGCGTCGTCGCGATGTTCCAAGACGATTTCGAACTGACCGGGCGAGTATTCCGAGATCAGGGTACGGGCCGGCAGGCCAGCCGTCTCGGCTGCGGCATAGACGGCTTCGAGAAAGGCCGAGAAATCGGAAAGATCCTGAACGAGATAGGCTTGGAGGTCGGTCTGGCGGAATCCGTTCGGCGCCGTCGGCGGCGCCACCCTGCCCTCGGCCGCCGCGCGGCCATCGAGAAGATAGAACTCGAGCTCGACCGCAGCGACCGGCCGGAAACCGAGGCTCCTCGCCTCGTCGACAACCCGCGCAAGGGCGTGGCGCGGGTCGCTTGCGGAGCCCGCCCCGTCATTTTCGAAAGATGTGAGGATGAACTGGGCGGTCGGCGTTTGCCGCCAGGGTGAGCGGACGAGCGTGCCGGCGACAGGACGACACATGCGGTCCGCGTCGCCCTGCTCCCAAAGCAGCCCGGTTTCCTCGACATCCGCCCCCTTTATGTCCAGAGACAGGACCGAGCAGGGCAGAGGCCGCCCAGTGCGGTAGGCGCCAAGAAGCTCGGATCGGCGGAGCATCTTGCCACGCTGCACGCCGGAACAATCGGTGAGGAAACACTCGAACTGGACAACGTCGGGATTGGCAGCGAGGAAGGCCTCGGCCTCCGTGACATCGGCGATCTTGACGGCGGACATGGATGACGGCCCCGGCATGTCGTGGTTCCGAAGAAAACGGCAACGACAGGATGGAAAATCCCGGTTGTCATGGCATTTCCGGCAGCCTTTTGTCCAGCGCACGAGTTCGGACTTGGCCTACTCGCTCCTGCTCGGCTACAACAGGATTCCATTTGTCGGCGGGTCGCCCATGCGCTTTCGTTTCGCCCTCCTCCTGCCTATCCTTCTCCTCGCGGCCTGCGCGGGATCGCGTCCCGAAGGCGGGGCTCTCGAAGTGGCGGTCGCGCCGGCGCCCGAAGCGATAGAGCATGAACTGCTGGTGGCCGCTACGCGCGAACGGGCGACGACGGGCCTCGCGATGTTCAACGGCGAGCGGGCGAGTGGGCTTGATTTCGCCGATCTCTCGATCTCGGTGCCGCCGAGCCACAAGACTGGCAATATCGAGTGGCCATCGCCGTTGCCCGGCGATCCGAAAAAGCAGTTCGTGGCGCGTTCGCTCGCCTATGTCGACGGCGCGGCGGCATTCAAGACTCGGCTCGCAGCTCGATTGGCCTCCTTGCCCAAGGGCCGCCGCTCGGTCGCCGTCATCGTCCACGGCTTCAACACCGACTTCGACGAGGCGGTCTTCCGCGCCACCCAGATCGTTCACGATACCGGGTTCGATGGCGTGCCGGTGCTGTTCACATGGGCATCACGTGGTTCGGTGTTCGAATATGTCTATGATCGTGACAGCGCCACCATCGCCCGCGACGGCCTGGAAGAGTTGTTGCGCCTTGCCGCCCAAAGTGGCGTCGAAGATATTTATGTCTTCGCTCATTCGATGGGGAATTGGGCAACCGTCGAGGCCCTGCGCCAAGCCAAGATCGCTGGCGACGGCGATTTCGGAGGCAAGCTCCGTACGGTGGTTCTGGCCGCGCCCGATATCGACGTCGATGTCTTCAAGTCGGAAATGGAAGTAATCGGTCGGCCGAAGTATCCTTTTGTGCTGTTTTCCTCCTCCGACGACCATGCTCTCTGGCTGTCCGGCCTGATCGCCGGTGAAAAGCCGCGCCTTGGTGCCTATACCGAAGACAAGGAAGCCATCGCCGATCTCGGCGTCATCGTCATCGACCTATCGGCGACCAAGGCGAACGATTCCTTCGCTCACAACAAGTTCGCCGTCGTTCTGCCCGACTTCGTGAGCCGGCTTGGCGAACGCTTGAGACGGGGTGACCGGCTGGCGACGGGGCAAGACAGTTTCTCGGAGACGGCCCGAGGCCTGACCGGATCGTTTGGCAATCTCATCGGCTCCACGGCTGGCGCCGTGGTCACCTTGCCGGCCTATCTCCTGACGCTGCCGGTTCGAGCCGCAGGCGGCTGATCCAACGGGTTAGCGCTTGCCGATCAGCTCGATCAGTTGATCGAGTCTGCTCTCGTCTAGACTTCCGATGCGCTCGGCAAGACGGTTGGCCACCTCCGTCGCCTTTGGCGAAAGCCCCTCGGTGTCGATGACGACGCGGGGATGCGACAGGTCGGCCAACCGTTCGAGCTCCTCGGCCTCGTCCCAGATGATGTTGAGATGGCCGATGATCCGTTGCAGGAGGTCCCAGGTCGGTCGGCCGCGCCGACCATGCTCAAGCGCCGACAGATAGGCCGGCGATACGCCGATCGCCGCCGCCATCGACTTCAAGGTCATGCCGCGCGCCTCGCGAATCTCGCGCAGGCGCGCCCCGAACGGGGTCATGCTATTTCCTCTTGCGGATCCGCACGTAGAGAGCGCCACCGCCGCCATGCACCGGCCCGGCATCCTCGTAGCCCAGCACGACACGGCGAAACTCCGGCAAACTCAGCCAGAGTGGCACAACACGTCTCAACACGCCACGCTCGTGATCGTGCAAGCTCTGAAAGTCGCCTCCGGGCCGTCCCTTGCCGGTGATCACCAGCACCACTTTCCAGCCCATGGATTGCGCGTAGGACAGAAAGCCGGAAAGACGAGCATGCGCTTCATCCTGCCGATAACCGTGCAGGTCGAGGCGGCCGTCGATGGCGGTGCGACCCCGGTTGACCGCCTGCCGCTCACGCTTGCCGAATGGATGCAGCTTCGGCAAGGCTGGTTTGGGCGGTGGAGCGGCTGCGGCGGTCGGTGGCATTTGAACCAAGGACCGTCGTGGCTCGGGTTGTCCGGTGAGTGCAGCCGGCGGCGGTTGCGGCGGCGCCTTTTCGGGAAGGAGTGGCGTCACGGTCTTCTTCACCGCCCGCCAGAGTTCCTCCTCCTCGGGAGCCAGCGATCGGCCTTTGCGGCGGGACATGGCTAGACCTCCCGCGGCACTAGCAGGGTGAAGCGGGCGGTGTCACGCACCCGGGCCGCCAGCGCAAAAGCGGCGTCGCCCGAACCGAAGAAAATGTCGCCCCGGGCTGACCCGACGATCGCCGACCCCGTGTCCTGCGCCATCATCAGGTGTCGGAACGGTCCGGCGGCAAGGTGGGTCTCGACGAACACCGGCGCATGAAAGGTGATCAGCGATCGGTCGACGGCCAGCGAACGGCCTGCCGTCAGTGGCACACCGGCCGCGGCGATCGGACCAAGCGTGGGATCGTCGACCGGTGCCTCACGAAAGAAGATATAGGAAGGATTGCGGGCGAGGGCCGCCCGTCGTTCCTGTGGGCCAAGACCTTCAAGCCATTCGCGCAGCGCGTCGGCGGTAGCCTCGGAAGCCCTGGCCACGACACCGCGCTCCAGCATCAGGCGCGCCACCGGAAAATAGGCGTGGCCACTCTTTCCGGCAAATGTGACTCTCAGGAGTTTGCCGTCCGGCAGTCGAAGCCGAGCCGCACCCTGAACATGAATGAAGAAGGCCTCGACGGCGCTTTTCACATAGGCAATCACCCGCGTTCGTCCATCCAGGGCGCCGGCCATGATCGCCCGTCTGTCGGGACAGGCAATGAGACCTCCTCGTCCATCTTCGAGTGCCCAGGTCAGGGATGGATCGAGGTCGTGCCGGTCATCCTCGGAGTAGAGCTCGCGAAGGCCACGCGGCGGCTCGAGGAGAGGGATCGGAAAGGCGAGCGATGGTTGAAGGCGCGCGTCCACTTCGGGCTCGAAGAAGCCTGTGACGAAGCCTTCCCCCGAGGCGGGTTCGATGCGGAACGGCCTGAAATGGCTCTCGAAGAAGGCACGGGCGGCGGTACGATCAACGCTCTCGTCGAGCGCAAGCGCGGCTTGACCTTTCCGGACCAGGGCCATGCCATCCGGGCCGAGCGCCTTCGTTGTCGGGGATTTCTCGGCCAGCCGGACGGCCGAACGACGAAAGGCGATGAAAGCGGCCGCGTGGTCGTCGTCGGCCCAGCCGGCAAGGTCGGAGAAGTCAACCTCTACGAGGTGAGCGGCGGGGAGAGCGTCGGCCAAGATAACGTCAGGCCCCGGCGTCGGTGGCAACCAGCTTCCAGTTCGGGTCCGACGACCTGATTTCGCGTGCGAAGGTCCAGACATCCGTTACTTCGGCAACCTTCTGCGGGTCGCCCTCGACCACCGAGCCATCGCGATCACGGGTCACGGAAATGAGCTGCGAGGAGAAACGCACGGTCACCTGCGCGATGCCCTCTTCAACTCCGGCGTCGACGACATCTGACTTGTCAATGCCAACGAAGGTGAAGTCGATCTTCTCGCCACGTCCTTCGCGCTCGGTGATTACGCTGGAAAAACCATCGAAGACCTCGCGCGACAACAGCGGCTTCAGTGTCTGCCGATCGCCGGCGGCAAAGGCCGAGACGATCATTTCGTAAGCGGCGCTGGCGCCCCCCATGAAGCTGTCGAGGTCAAAATTGCGATCGGCGGTGGCGATCGCCTTGAGGCCGGTGTTGACGCCACCCTCGGGAAACGCCTCATCGATACGGGCAAGCACTGCTTCGCGCGGGTCGGGGCGCCCCTCGCGAGGCAGCGTCACCACATTGTCGCCTGCTGGCGGCGGCTCGACTTCCGCCTTGCGACCGGCAAACGGATCGAAGGGAGGTTTCTCGTTGCCGGTGCGGGTGCCGAGTACGCTTCTCAGGCGCCAGAAGATGACGGCAGCGATCACGAGGAAGATGAGGCTGGTGAGATCGAGGAAGGCGTTCATCCGAGCATCGTTTCCCTCAGTTGGCGCCAAATGGGCGCATCATCGCGTTTGTGTCGTCTGCCTATGTAGGCGACGGCGGCGGCGAGGGAAAGACGGACATGCGGTGAATCTACGGCGATTTCGATGACGAGCCCGTCGCTTGCGATCGTTCGAGCTCCGACCATATGCACGGGACGCGCCTCTTGCGCCGGGCTGGCCGCCCTGCGCATCATGGCCGAACAAACCCTTCGAACCGGAACCGACATGCGCCTTTCGCCCTATCTGCCCTTCCTCCTGATCGCCTGGCCGATCGCCGAAATTGCGACGCTCGTCTGGGTCGGCGGCCACATTGGCGTCATCAACACCGTCGGCCTTGTCCTGCTCGCCGCCTTTGGCGGCCTGGCGCTGTTCCGCTATGTCGGCTTCGGTCTCCTGCGCCGTGTGCAGGGGGAGTTGACCGGTGGCCGCATGCCCAGCGGTACGCTGCTTGAGGGTTTTGTCGTGCTCCTTGCCGGCGTACTGCTGATCCTGCCGGGCTTCCTCTCCGATGTTCTGGCGTTTCTGCTGCTATTCGCGCCCGTCCGCCGGCTGATCATTGCGGCGGTCGCCGCGCGAGTCACGGTGTCGACGATGGCGTCCGGTCATGGCCGCCCAAAGGATGATGGTGTCGTTGACCTTGACGAAGACGAATGGGAGAGCCGGGGCAGGAAGGATTCGCCCTGGTCGGATCACACGCCGATCCCTCCCCCCGATCGTGACGGCGATCGGTCTTGATCTCGTCCCCCAAGCCTGATAGCGCTCGGACCCGCGGAAAAACCGGGAAACGGCCGTCAAAAGCCGCCGGTTCCACCAAAACAACGGGTCACCTTGCGGGTATCGTCGCCCAGGCTGGCCGGAGGAGTGCGGATAATGAGTTCGGTTCAGCCCGAAAATGGGGCCGCTGAAGCCCAGCCGTCGATGAGCGTCGTCGCTCAGTACGTCAAGGATCTGTCCTTCGAAAACCCGAAGGCGCCCGATAGCCTCAGGGCTCGCGAGACCGCGCCGCAGATTTCCATTGGCGTCAATGTCAACTCGCGTCAGCGCAGCCAGAGCGACTATGAGATCGAGCTGCATCTCGAAGCCAAGGCTGCCATCGGTGAAGAGGTGTTCTTCAACGTCGAGCTGACCTACGGCGGTCTCGTCACGGTTCAGAACGTGCCGGCCCAGCATCTTCATCCTTACGTGAACATCGAAGGCCCGCGCCTTCTGTTCCCCTTCGCGCGCCAGATCATTGCCGACGCGGTCATCCGTGGTGGCTTCCCGCCACTCTTGATCGATCCGATCGATTTCGTCGCTCTCTACCAGCAGTACCTCGCCCGCCTCCAGCAGGCGCAGCAGCAGCAGGGCGCTGCCACCAACTGAGGCAGGCGCCTTGAAGACAACGCGACGGCGCGTCTCGAAAGGGGCGCGCCGTTTGCTTTTTGGGCGGTGGAGGAGGTCGATCAGGTCTTGAGGTCGGCGAGGTAGGTGTTCTCGGCGCGCGAGCGTGCGTAGGCCGAGGGGGCGATGTTCGCGAAAAGCAACGTCTCGTCCCGACCGGGCGGCGCTGCGAGAATGGTGCCATCGGGTGCGGCTATGCGGGAAAGGCCGGCGTAATCGAAATCGCCATCCTTGCCGCAGTTATCGACATAGGCGACGAACGTCTGGTTCTCGAAGGCTCGCACGGCGATCATGTGGGCGGCAATGAAATCGCCCGATTCCCCCGCCGGCAAGGCCGTTGGTACCAGCACGGCGTCGGCACCGGCCAGGGCGAGACGGCGGACGTTTTCCGGGAACTCCACATCGTAGCAGATCAGAAGGCCAAAGCTCAGCCCATCATGGCGGACAAGCACCGTCGAAGGCGCCGCAGCCCGAAACCAGCGCTTTTCATACGCGCCGTAGAGATGGCTTTTCCGATAGACTGCCCGTTGATCGATCGAAACGAACAGAGCGCTGTTGTAGATCGCGTCGCCATCGCGTTCGGCAAAACCGGCGACAACGGCCAGCGAGTGTCGGCGGGCTATCGCCACGAGACTCTCGGCCAGCGGTCCGTCAGCCGGCTCCGCCAGAAGCGGCAGGTCAGGGCCCGCGCCGTATCCGACAAGACCGAGCTCCGGTGTGACCAGGAGGCGAGCGCCGCCCGCCGCTGCTTCGGCGGCCGCCTTGTCCAGGCGGTCGAGATTTGCAGCCACGTCGGAAGGGTGGGATTGCATCTGTTGGGCGGCGAGTAGCATCGTTGGCTCCATGGGAAGAGACGACCCGATGAGGGATACAGGCCAGGGCGGCATCGCTCAAGCGGCGGCCGGAATGGAAAAAGCTCTCTATATAGGCGCACATCGGATGCTGTCGGACTGGATTGCCTGCGCTTTTGGCGTAAAACGGCACAGTGCCGCCGGAGATGATCGGCGCCTTCCGAGGAGTTACCAAAATGGGCCCGCAGGTCGATCCCGTTCCGTCAGATGTTGCCGTGCCGAAGGAGGCCGACGTCGTCATCGTCGGCGGTGGAATCATCGGGACCTGCTCGGCGCTCTATCTGGCCGAACGAGGGCTCAAGGTCGTTCTGCTCGAAAAAGGGCATATCGGCTGCGAACAGTCGAGTCGCAACTGGGGCTGGGTCCGGCAGGCCGATCGCGATCCGCGCGAGTTCGACCTCATCCGAGAGGCCATGCGCCTCTGGCGGGAGATGGGCGACCATGGTGTCGGCGACACCGGCTTCCGCGAGACCGGCATTTTCTTCGCCGCCCGACGGCAGCGTGAAGTCGACGGCTATCGAGCCTGGGTCAAGGCGGCGGCCGAGCACGGCATCGGCGCCGAGGTGATCGAGGGTGAGGCTGTCAAAGCCGTCATGAAGGACGATCTGTCGCCGCCTCCCGCCGGTCTATGGTGTCCGAGCGACGGCCGGGCCGAACCGCAGAAGGCGGCTCCGGCCGTTGCGCTCGCTGCCCGCGCCAAGGGAGCCGTCATTCTCACCGACAGCGCGGTGCGCGGCCTTGAGACAGCCCTCGGCGAGATCGTGTCGGTGGTCACCGAGCGCGGAACCATCAGGACCAAGCGAGTGGTGCTTGCGGCCGGCGCTTGGTCGCGCCGTTTCCTCAAGGATCTCGACATCACGTTGCCGCAGCTCAAGATGCGGTCGACGGTTTCGCGTACCGGTCCGGTGACCGGTGGTCCCGATGCCGGCATTTGGGACGACGTGATCGGTATCCGCAAGCGCGCCGACGGTGGGCTTACCGTGGCCAACGGTGTTGCCAATGTCGCCGATCTGACGCCGGATCATGTCCGCTTCACCCTGGACTTCCTGCCGGCGCTGATGGCCGACTGGAAACATGTGTCGCTGTCGTTCGGCTCGCGCTTCTTCCGTGAGATCGACGACTGGCCGACCAAGCCTCTCGATAAGGTGTCGCCTTACGAGAAGATGCGCATCCTCGATCCCAAGCCCGATGCTCGCTTCCTGCGGCGCACCATGACCGAACTGAAGCGGCGTTTCCCCTCCTTCCGCGAGGCGCGCATTGTCCAGTCTTGGGCCGGTTACATCGACGTGACGCCGGACGTGGTGCCGGTCATCTCGGAAGTGGACGGTTTTGCCGGCCTCGTCGTTGCCACCGGCTTCTCCGGCCATGGCTTCGGCATTGGGCCGGGCGCGGGCTGGCTGGTCGCCGACCTCGTCACGGGAACGACGCCCTTCGTCGACCCCGCGCATTTTCGCCTGTCTCGCTTTTCCGACGGATCGAAGCCGAAACCGGCGTCGCGACTCTGATTTCCGCGATCTCAGGCGGCGAGATCGGCGACCACGGCGTCAAGCACGAAGGCTCCGGCCGGCGTGGTGCGGATGCGACCGTCGGGCAGCACTTCCACCATGCCATGGGTGACGAGATCGGAAATCCGGGCCGGATCGAAGCCACGGCCGGATAGCCTCCGGTAGCGGGCCGCGTCGATGCCTTCGACGAGGCGAAGGCCCATCAGCAGCATCTCGTCGCCGGCCGTCTCGCCGAAAATCTCCTCGGTTTCGATCACGCCATTGCCTGTCTCGGCGATGCGCCGCATCCAGGCTTCGGGGTTGCGCTCGGCGATCGTGGCGAGGCGACCGCGATCGTCGCCCTGGACGATCCGCCCATGCGCCCCCGGTCCAAGGCCGACATATTCTCCGTAGCGCCAGTAGAGCAGGTTGTGCCGGCTCTCGCCGCCCGGCGCGGCGTGGTTGGAGATCTCATAGGCCGGAAGACCGGCCGCTCCGGCAACCGCTTGCGTCAACTCGTAGAGATCGGCGGCCGCGTCCGCGTCGGGCACCACCAGCTTGCCGGCGGCGTAGAGCTTCTCGAAGGCGGTGTCCGGCTCGATGGTGAGCTGATAGAGCGACAGATGGTCGGCGGCAAAACCGATGGCTTGCCGAAGCTCCGTCTCCCAGGCGTCGGGACGCTGGTCGGGGCGGGCGTAGATCAGGTCGAAGGAGAGACGCGGGAAGGTCTCGCGCGCCAGTTCGAGGGCACGTAACGCCTCGCCGACATTGTGCAACCGGCCAAGAAACTTGAGATCGGCATCGTTGAGCGCCTGTACGCCGAGCGACAGGCGATTGACGCCCGCTGACCGATAGCCACGGAAGCGCTCGGCTTCCACCGACGACGGATTGGCTTCCAGAGTGATCTCGGCGTCGGCGGATATCTGCCAATGATGGCCGATCAGATCGAGCAGGCGGCCAACGCTCTCCGGTTTCATCAGCGAGGGCGTACCGCCGCCAAGGAACACCGAGGTCACGGTCCGCCCCGGCGTCAGGCGGGCATGGGCGGCGATCTCCCGCTCCATGGCGGCGAGATAGCCGGCCTCGTCGATCCCCTTCGGCCGGACGTGACTGTTAAAGTCGCAATAGGGACACTTGCGGGCGCAGAAGGGCCAATGGACGTAGACACCGAACCCGATGTCTGGCGTGCCTTCGGCCGCCGCTTCCACCCCCGAAAGGAGATCCCGTTCGCTCATCGGCTCACCCGCGCGGCCCGAAGCCGATGGGGAAGGCGCCCTCGACGAGCAACTTCAGCGATCGCGACCGGTGCGACAATGGGCCCGGCGCCCCCCAGATGGAGCCGTGTTTTTCCGCTTCGGTCATCTCGCCATAGGTTCTGGTTTCTCCATCCGGCATGAAGACCGGATCGTAGCCATGGCCGAAGTCGCCCGAACGTGGCGGCCAGACGAGCGTGCCCTCACGTTTTCCGAGATACTCCTGGGTATGCCCGTCCGGCCACGCAAGGCAAAGGAGCGACACGAAGGTTGCCCGCCGTTTGTCGGGCGTCGAGGCCCCCACCTTGAACAGCTCTTCCTCGACGAGGCGCATGGCCATCGACCAGTCGCGGTTCGGGCCGGCCCAGTCTGCCGTGTAAACGCCGGGGCGACCATCCAGTGCCTCGACGCACAGACCGGAATCATCGGCAAGCGCCACCTCGCCGGCGGCACGAGCGGCCGCCAGAGCCTTGATGCGGGCGTTGTCGACGAAGGTTTCGCCGTCCTCGACCGGCACAGGCAGGCCGAGATCGCCAGCCGAGACCAGCTCGATGGAAAGGCCGCCCAGCAGGAAATAGAACTCCCGGAGCTTGCCGTTGTTGTGCGTGGCGACAACAAGACGCTTGCCGTCGATGCGGCGCTGTTCGGTCATGTTCAGCCCTTTCAGGACGCGATGGCCGCCTTCTGCAGCTCGATCAGCTGGGCGATACCGCCCTTGGCGAGGTTTAGCAGCTTCTGCAGCTCGTCTTCGGAGAAGGGAGCGCCCTCGGCCGTGCCCTGAATCTCGACGAGACCGCCGGAACCGGTGATCACGAAGTTGGCGTCGGTCTCGGCCGAGGAGTCCTCGATATAGTCGAGGTCGAGCACCGGCACGCCGTCGGAGATGCCGCAGGAGATGGCGGCGACATGATCTCGCAGCACCTTGGCCTGGGCGGGCACCAGGTTGCGCCGGCGCATCCACTCGACAGCGTCGTAAAGCGCAACGTAGGCGCCGGTGATCGAGGCGGTACGGGTGCCGCCGTCGGCCTGGATGACGTCGCAATCGATGACGATCTGCCGCTCGCCGAGAGCGATCAGGTCGACGACGGCGCGCAAGCTGCGGCCGATCAGCCGCTGGATTTCCTGGGTTCGGCCCGACTGCTTGCCGGCCGCCGCTTCGCGCTTCATGCGCTCGCCGGTGGCGCGCGGCAGCATGCCGTACTCGGCAGTCACCCAACCCTTGCCGCCACCCCTCAGCCACGGTGGCACCTTTTCGTCGACCGAGGCGGTAACGAGCACGTGGGTGTCGCCGAATTTGACGAGGCAGGAGCCTTCGGCGTGGCGCGACACGCCCCGCTCGAGGCTGACGGGACGCAGTTCGTCGGGGGCGCGACGGGACGGGCGCATGGCTTCTCCATATGCAACGGGAGCGGAACACGTGGGTTCCGCAGGGTTGCGCCCTTGTATCCCTGTCGGGGAAGCTCCGTAAAGGGCGGCGAGCGATGTGCGGCGGGGAAAGCGGCGCTTCATTCCGGCCGAGGGGCGTGTATAAGGGGCCAAAGACACTTTTTGCCGGACAATCCGCCTTGGCCAAGCCGCCCTCCCCCGCAAAGCCCGCCCCTCGTGCCGGTCGCCCCCCATTCCGCAAGCCGAACAGGCCCCAAACCTCGGGCAAGGATACGGAGCGCCAGGAACCGCGTGGTCAGGAACCTCGCGGCCCGGCGCGCCCATCCGGCGCCGCCGCGCCGAAACGGCCGATGCCGGCCATTCTCGGCCCTCGCATCGCTCGCGAAGAGGTGGGGGGGCTGCTGGTCACCGAGGGCTGGGATGAATATCGCCTTCTCGACATGGGGGAAGGCGAGAAACTCGAGCGTTACGGGGCTCTCACCGTCATAAGGCCCGAGCCGCAGGCCATGGGGCCGCGCCGCCTGGCGCCTTCGGTCTGGGCGGCGGCTGGCGCCGCCTTCACGGGCGACGTCGAGGAAGATGGTCCAGGCCGTTGGCGCACGGAGCCCGGAATCGGAACGTCCTGGGAAATGCGGGTGATGAACCTGCCGGTCGTCTGCCAGCTGACCGCCTTTCGTCACGTCGGCATCTTCGCCGAGCAAATCGCCCACTGGACCTGGATGTCCGAACGCCTCAAGGCGCATCGCGGACCGGAGAAGCCGAAGCTTCTCAATCTCTTCGGCTATACCGGCATCGCCTCTCTGATCGCGGCCGAGGCGGGCGCCGAAGTGACGCACGTCGATGCCTCGAAGAAATCAGTGGCCTGGGGCCGGGAAAACCAGGCGCTTGCCGGTCTCGATGCTGCGCCGATCCGCTGGATCGTCGACGATGCCGTGAAGTTCGCCGAGCGCGAGGTGCGTCGCGGCAAACGCTACGACGGCATTCTGCTCGACCCGCCGCGCTTCGGTCGCGGTCCGGACGGCGAGGTCTGGTCGCTGGAAGCCGACCTGCCGCACCTTCTCGACCTGACGCGACAGATCCTTGCGCCGGGGCCTTCTTTCATGGTGCTGACGGCCTATGCCATCCGCGCTTCCTTCCTGTCCATTCACGAGATCACCGCCGACCTCCTTGGCCATCGTCCCGGCACGATCTCCTCGGGCGAGCTTGCCGTCCGCGAAACCGGCGACCCGTCGCAGCCTGGCCGGCTGCTCGCCACCTCGATGTTCTCACGTTTTCTCGGAGCCTGAGCCATGGCCGACAGGGAAAGGGCGCCCGGCGCCGTCCGGCAGATCACTTCGCTCACCAACCCGCTCGTCAAGGACATCCGGGCGCTTGCGATGAAGAAGGTGCGTGAGGAAACGGGCCGCTTCATCGGCGAGGGGCTGAAGCTCGTTACCGATGCGCTTGAGGAGAACTGGCCGATTGCCGCCATAGCCTACGCGCCGGCAGTCCGCGACCAGCCGCATGTCGCAAAAGCTGCGGCAGCCGTGAGAGCGCGCGGTGGCGATGTGCTTGAGATGTCGGAGGCGGTGCTCGCCAAGATCACCCATCGCGACAATCCGCAGATGGTAGTCGGGGTATTCGGCCAGAGGCTGAAGCCGCTTGCAGAGGTCAAGGTGGGCGAGGGAGAGGTCTGGGTGGCGCTTGAACAGGTGCGGGATCCCGGCAATCTCGGCACCATCATCCGCACAGTGGATTCCGTTGGCGCCAAGGGCGTCATCCTTGTCGGCGAGACTTGCGATCCCTTCTCCTTCGAGACGGTGCGCGCCACCATGGGGTCGCTGTTTCATGTGCCGTTGATCAAGACCGGCCGCGAGGCCTTCCTCGCATGGGCGAAGACAACCGGTGTTCGTCTCGTCGGGACCCATCTCAAGGCGACGCACGACTATCGCAAGGTTGAAAGCCGCGTACCGACGCTGCTGGTCATGGGCAACGAGCAAGCCGGCATGACCGAGGAGATGACGGCCGCCTGCGATGTCCGCGTCAAGATACCGATGGCCGGTCAGGCGGACAGCCTCAACCTGGCGGTTGCCACGGGCATCATGCTTTACGAACTGAGGCGCGATCAGCTCAGTTGAGCCAGCTGCTTGTAGTAGTAGAGCGTGCCGGTGTAGCCGCCATGCGGTTTCAGCGCGTAGTTCGGAACTTCTCCGGCGAGGCGGAAGCCGCAGCGCTCGTAAAGTGGCCCGGCGCCGCCATCGCTCGCGGTGTCCAGCACGATCAGCGTTCGCCCCTTGTCTCGGGCAATCCGCTCAGCCGCGCCGATCAGGGCCGTGGCAATGCCTTGGCCACGATGGCTCGGTCGCGTCATCATCTTGGCGAACTCAGCCCGGTGCGGCTGGTTGGGAGGGCAGTCGAGCAACAAGGTCAGTGTGCCGACAAGCGTTTCCCCGTCGAAGGCACCGAGTATGACGCGCTGGCCCTTGTCGGCGGCGGTCAGCGATCCCCGCCAGAACGTTCGTGCGTCCTCCATGGCAAGCGGGTGCATGAAACTGACCGAACCGCCACCGGCAACCGTCTCTACGATCATGGTCGCCAACGCGTCGACGGTGACGGCGCCAAGGCCGAGTGGGTGGATGGTGATGTTCGACATGTCAGGTCCTCGTCAGCGCCACCACATAGCGGGCCGGTGCATTGCTCTCGTTTGAAATGGTGACGTCGGCCGGTGGCCCGAAGCCCAGGCTGTCGCCGGCTGCGAGACCATGCCGCCCGTCCGCGTCGGTGACGACGAGCTCCCCCTCGATCAGCCAAATCACCTGCCGGATGAAGGCGTAGGTGGCGGCAGGCAACACGGCGCTTTTGCCGGGCGGCATCACAACCTCGACAATCTCCAGCGGATGATCGGGGCGGAGAAACACCTGCCGCCGCAAATAGCCGGTGTCCGGATCGCGCCAGACGGCCTGATCGGAAGCCCGGACAAGACGGCCGGCGCCGGCTTCCGCTCGAACCAGCAAGCTCGCCAGTGTCAGGTCAAAGGCTGCCGCGAGGCGGACCAGCACGCCGGCGGTCGGCGAGGCGTCGCCGCGCTCTATCTTGGAAATGGTCGCCTTGCCGACGCCGGAGCGCGCCGCGAGATCGGCCAGCGACCAACCACGCCCCTCGCGTTCAAGGCGGATGCGCGCGGCAAGGCGGGCGCTTGTTTCGTCTTTAAAAGTATCCATTCGTCTCTTTTAAGAGACGTTTGGATCAAAGACAACGAAAAAGCGGCCGCCAATGGCGACCGCATTCGCTACTCTTCGGTCGCTGTCGATCAGGCGTCGATGTCGACGCCACTCGTTTCCTTGCCGAGCACCAGCGAAATGAAGGTGAGGCCAGCCATTACCGTCAGGTAGACGCCGACCCAGAACGGGCTGCCCGCCCCATATGTCCAGAGCGCCACGGCAATGAATGGCGCCACGGCGGCGCCGAGGATCGACGCGACGTTGTAGGAGATGCCGGAGCCGGTGTAGCGAACGTTGGCCGGGAATAGCTCGGGCAACAGGGCGCCCATCGGGCCGAAGGTCATGCCCATCAGCGTAAAGCCGATGATCAGGAAGGCCATGACGCCGAAGCTGCCGAGCGACAGTATCGGTACCCAGACGAGGCCGAACAGCATAATGGCGGCGGTGACCCAGAGCAGCGTCCGTCGGCGACCCCAGCGGTCGGCCCAGGGGCCGGACACCATGGTGAAGATGCCGAAGAAGACCACGCCGACGATCATCATCATGACGAAGGTTCGATAGTCGTAGCCGAGGCCGGGAACTGCGGCCGTGGTGGCGGCGCGCCCATAGCTGAGCGAGAAGGTCGTCATCAGGTAGAAGAGCACGTAGGTCGCCAGCATGTAGAAGGTGCCGAGGATCAGCTCACGCCAATGGTGCCGGACGGCATCGGCCATCGGCAGTTTGCGCACCTTGCCGGACTTCACGGTTTTCTCGAAGGCGGCGCTTTCCACCAGGCTGAAGCGCACCCAGAGGCCGACAATGACCATCACCGCCGAGAACAGGAAGGGAATGCGCCATCCCCAGTCGAGGAAAGCGGTCGACGGCCGGGTCGGGTCGTCGGACGGCAGCACCGCCGAGATAATGAGAAACAGGCCGTTGGCAATGATAAAGCCGATTGGCGCACCGAGCTGCGGGAACGTGCCATAGAAGGCTCGCTTGCCCGCCGGGGCGTTTTCCGTTGCGACCAGAGCCGCGCCACTCCACTCACCGCCGATGGCGAAGCCCTGGGTCAGGCGCATCACCACCAGCAGGAAAGGCGCGAACCAGCCGACCGAGGCATAGGTCGGCAGGCAGCCGATCAGGAAGGTTGCAATGCCCATGGTCAAGAGGGCGGCCACCAGCGTCACCTTGCGTCCACGCTTGTCGCCGAGGTGGCCGAAAAACACCGCGCCGAGCGGTCTGGCAATCATCGCGGCGCCGAAGATGGCAAAGGAGGCAAGTAGCGCCGTCGTGTCGTTGCCGGCCGGGAAGAACAGGTGGGGGAACACCAGCACGGCGGCTGTGGCGTAGACGTAGAAGTCGTAGAACTCGATGGTGGTGCCTACGAGACTGGCGAGGATGACGCGCGCGCGCGAATTGCCGGCGCGGGCGGCGCCGGACGAGCCGGCGAGAGTGGTACTGGACATGACTTTCCGTTCGTCAAAGGCATCCACCCGAAAGGTTGAGATCCCTCGGCGACAGCAGATGCGCGAAAACAAGGACGGGGAGCGAAAGCCTCTTCGAGCCTGTCAGCTTCCGCTCCCATCGTTGCGATGTCTGCGACGGCGTTGGCAAGCCGAACAGGCACCGCAGGAAGCGCGCTTATTAGACGAAGGTCGTGCTCATGTTAAGCGGTCAACAAGCGCCCCAGCAATTTTGTTACGCATGGCTGCCATGTTGCGACCGAACCATTCGCAATCGATGACGCTTTTGGAAGAAAGCAAATGAATCCCGGGGCATCCTCACGCAGCTATGCCGGTCTGAAAGGAACAGAAGGCCTCTCTTTGTTCCCTTCTCGTTCTTGACAGGCCTGCGGGCATCCGCTTAGGTTGTAGTGGCTCGGGAGATCGAACAATGGTCGCGCATGTCAGGACCGTGTGTTTTCAAGGCGTCGAGGCGACGCCTGTCGATGTTCAGGTCCACATGGGGCCGGGTAGGGTGCTGTTCAATATCGTCGGCCTTGGCGACAAGGCGGTTACGGAAAGCCGCGAACGCGTCCGTGCGGCACTCGCCGCCTCTGGTCTTGCGCTGCCCGCCAGGCGCATCACGGTCAATCTGGCCCCCGCCGATCTGCCAAAGGAGGGGAGCCACTACGATTTGCCCATAGCGCTTGCCCTCATGGTGGCGATGGGCGCATTGCCGGCCGATGCTCTTGCCGACTATATCGTGCTTGGCGAACTCTCCCTCGATGGTACCATTGCGCCGGTGGCCGGCGTGCTGCCGGCGGCGATCGCCGCCAACGCCGAGGGGCTGGGCTTGATGTGCCCGCGCGCTTCGGGACCGGAAGCGGCTTGGGCCGATGCGGAAATGCCGATCCTCGCTCCGATCAGCCTGATCGCCGTCGTCAACCACTTCAAGGGCACCCAGGTTCTGTCAAGGCCCGAGCCGAAGGTGGCCGATGCCGTTGCGAGCTTACCCGATCTCGCCGACGTCAAGGGACAGGAGAGTGCCCGCCGAGCGCTTGAGGTCGCGGCAGCCGGTGGACATAACCTGTTGATGATCGGCCCGCCGGGTTCCGGCAAGTCGATGCTGGCGAGCCGCATGCCGTCCATCCTGCCAGCGTTGACGCCGCAGGAACTCCTCGAAATCTCGATGATCGCCTCGATTGCCGGTACGCTCGCCGACGGGCGGCTGTCCGATCGACGACCCTTCCGCGCGCCCCACCATTCGGCCTCGATGGCGGCTTTGGTTGGCGGCGGTGTGCGGGCGAAGCCTGGGGAGATTTCGCTGGCCCATCGTGGCGTGTTGTTCCTCGACGAACTGCCGGAGTTCAATCCGGCGGTGCTCGACAGTTTGCGCCAGCCGCTCGAAACCGGCGACGTGGTGATCGCCCGCGCCAACAACCGCGTCACCTATCCGGCCCGTTTTCAGCTCATCGCCGCCATGAACCCCTGCCGCTGCGGTCTCGCCGGCACGCCTGGCCATACCTGTCGCCGTGGTCCGGCCTGCGCGGCCGAATATCAGGAGCGTATCTCCGGCCCTCTGCTCGATCGCTTCGACCTGACGGTCGAAGTGCCGGCCGTGTCGGCGTCCGACCTGATCGGCGCGCGGAGGAGCGGCGAGCCGTCGTCAGCGGTTGCTGCCCGCGTCGCGGCGGCGCGTGCCGTCCAGTCCGAACGCTATGTCTCGCTCGGTCTCGATTCCTCGGTCACGAACGCCACCGCGCCGGCGGCGGTGATCGATGGCGTAGCAGAGCCCGACGGCGCCGGCCTGGCACTTCTGAAACAGGCCGCCGAACGGCTGTCTCTCACGGCGCGCGGCTATCACCGCGTTCTGAAGGTCGCTCGGACGCTTGCCGATCTCGATGGCGCGGATAACGTTGGTCGCCTGCATGTCGGCGAGGCCCTTGCCTATCGCACGGGGCCGGACCGAAGGGCTCGAGCCGCCTGACAAGGCCCTCTTCAAGTCAGGGCAGGGTGGCTGTCTCGAAGGCGGCGCGTCGCAACGGAGTGCCGACGTTGGTGTTGCGGAGGCGTCTGGGGTGGTTGGTCGATCGCTCAATAACCGGTTTGGTGGCGCGACCGGGCCGCGAAGAAGCTTCATTCTTGTCAAAGTCCCGATTTTCACCTGACCATCAACCGATTGGCAACCTTGCCAGCCTAGCCTTTGCCTGCCCTGTCGAGAGCGGCCGGGTGGACGCATTCCCTTGCCGGGAGCGTCGCATGATCGCGCCGCACCTTCGGGACGGACATGACCGACCAACCGCACGCTTCGCCCGACGACTCATCGTCGCCCCGCCTGTCTGCCGGACGGTTGCGCAAGTCGCGTGCCCACTGGCGCCGTGGTCTGTTCCTGACCGCGGCGGCGCTGGCATTGACCGCCGCAGCGGGTACCGTTCTGCTGTCGCTTGCTGCGTCACCGTCACTGCTCGTCATTGGTGCCGCAATTGCTTGCGGGGGGGCTTTGTTCGAAGCGGGCCGCCGCTCGGCCCGGCGCGACTTCGGCCGTCTCTATGACGCTGCCGTGGGGGCCGCGGAAGAGGGCGACGGCTTCGGCGATCTGGTCATCTGTTGCGATACGTCCGGCCGGATTACCTCCACCAGCCCGGCGACCACCGCACGTCTGGGTCAGTCGCTCGGTGCTTTTGTCGGTCTCGACTACTCCACATTTGCCGCTGATCTCGCCGCTGGCGAGCTGTTCGAGGCATCCGACGTCGTCTCGTACGATGTCCGGCAGGTCCGTGCCGATCCTTGGCAGCAATTGCGCCGTCGTCTGACGGCACTTGCGGCCCTGCCCGGCCATGGCGTGGTTCGGCAAGGCTCCAACCGCCTCACCGGCGATATCTGCATAGAGACGATCGAGGGGCCCCGCTGGTTCTCCTTCTCCGAGGCTCCGATCATCGAGGACGGCAGGATTACAGGAACCCGCACACTCGGCCGCGACATCACCGAGCGAAAGGCGATCGAAGCGGCGCTCGAGAAAACGCGCGATGAAGCGGAGGCGGCAAGCGCCGCCAAGAGCCGTTTCCTCGCCATGGTCAGCCACGAGATCCGCACACCGCTCAACGGCATCCTCGGCATGACGGCGTTGATGCAGAAAACGCCGCTCTCTGCCGAGCAGCGGACCTACGCTCGCGCCGTAGAGACATCCGGGGAAGCTTTGCTGACCCTGATCGAGGACCTCCTGGATTTCTCGAAGATCGAGGCTGGCCGGCTGAGTCTGCAGCTCGAGCCAACCTCGCTCGTCGCTGTTGTCGAGGATCTCGTCGAGCTCATGGCGCCGCGCGCCGAAATGAAGGGGATCGAGCTAGCCGCTTACATCGATCCACGGCTCGACCGCCTTGTTCAGGCCGATCCTATCCGTGTCCGACAGGTACTGTTCAATCTCGCCGGCAATGGCATCAAGTTCACCTCCGAGGGCGGCGTCGCCATCGAACTGCAAATGGTGGAGGAAGCCGATTGTGCGGTCGACGTATCCTTCCTGGTGCGCGACACGGGCATCGGCATTGCCGAGGCCGACCAGCAGCGCATCTTCGGTGAGTTCGAACAGGCCGATCCCGGTCCGGCTCGCTCTCACGGCGGCACCGGTCTAGGCCTCGCCATCGCGCGCGAGTTGACGCGGCTGATGGGAGGCGACATTCGCCTGATATCGACACCCGGAGAGGGAGCGAGTTTCAGCTTCAGGCTCAGCTTCCCGCTGATCGAGGCAAGTAGCTCCGCCGCTTCCGCTGCTCCGGCTCAGCCATTTCCTGCCGAAGCGCCGGATGAGGTGGAAGAACCCTCCTCCAGCGTGGCCGTCGGCGCTCGTGCCGCTCTGGCCCTGCTCGCCGCCAGCTTCGCGACGAAGGATGAGACGCCGACTCCCGCACCGGCAGCCCCCACCCCGACCGATCGGCAGTTTGCCGGCCGCCGCATCCTGGTAGTGTCACACGCCCTCATCGAAGGTCCGTTCCTGATCCGCCGGCTTTTTGACGCCGGTGCCGACGTCACCCTTGCGACCCAGAAGGATATCGAGCAGGAAGTGGTTGGCTCCTGGCAGCCCGATGCCGTTCTGATCGACGCTGCCGCTGGCGATCCGCTGGCGGTCATCGAGCGGATCCGTGCTTTCTCTTCGACGCCGGTGGGCATTCTGATCAGCGCTGCCGAGCGACCGATGCTGCCTGAGCTGCAAGCTGCCGGTTACGGCGGGTATCTGGTCAAGCCGGTCAGGGCTCGTTCTCTCTCCGCCGTCGTCGAGACCTTGCTCGGTCATGGTCAGTTCGCAGCCGCAGCGGAGCCCATCGTCTCCGAGCCACCGCCTCCGGCGCATCGTCTTTCTGTGCTTCTCTGCGACGACAACGAGATCAACCTGCTGCTTGGCAGAGCGCTGGTCGAGAAGGCCGGTCACGCCGTCACGCTAGGGGCGGATGGCCAGAAAGCACTGACGGCAACGGCCACCATGCTGTCGTCGGGCGGCAGTTTCGACGTGGTTCTGATGGACTTGCACATGCCCGAGATGGATGGCATCGAAGCGGCCCGCCGCATCCGCGCGATGATCGCCGATCGTGACGGCCGGCAGCCGGTGATCGCCGCGCTGACCGCCGATGCGTTGCCCGAAACCAGGGCGCGCTGCGAAGATGGCCTGTTCGACGCTTGGCTCTCCAAGCCGTTGAGACCTGCTGATCTTGAAACGCTGCTCGAAGCGAGCGCCAACGGGGACATCGCCCACGCGTCCTGATGGCTCGGCGGTAACCTGAAATGCAAAGGAGGCGGAACCTTTGGGCTCGGCCTCCTTCTGCTTCTGGTCGCTCTCTTGCCTTGGCCTTAGCCGCGACGACGGCGCAACTGGTCGAAGTAGACGATCAGGATGATCAGCAAGCCGGTGATGATGCGCTGCCAGAACGAGTTGACGTTCAAGAGGTTGGCGCCGTTGTTGATTGTCGCCAGGATAAAGGCTCCAATCAGCGGGCCATGGACCGAACCAACGGCGCCGAACAGAGAGGTACCGCCGATCACGGACGACGCGATGGCCTGGAGCTCCCAGCCGTCGGCCTGCATGGCGTTGCCGACGCCGATACGGGCGGCGAGCAGCAGTCCGACGAAGGCGGCGCAGGTCGAGGACAGGGTATAGGCCAGATAGACGGTCAGCTTGACGTTGACGCCGGACAAGCGGGCGGCTTCCATGTTGGAACCGACGGCGAAAACGTAGCGGCCATAACGGCTATGGTGGAGGAAGATGTAGGCTGGCACGCCTACCAAAATTACCATCCAGAACAGGTTTGGCAGCCCCACGAAGTCGTTGCGCGAAAACTCCGTGAAGGTGTCGTTGACGATGTTGATGGTGGCGCCGTTGGTGACCAGGAGGCCGATGCCGCGCAAGGATGTCAGTGTCGCCAAGGTGATGATGAAAGGTGGCAGCCCCATTTGCACGATGCCGAAGCCGTGGAACATGCCGATCGCCACGCCTACGCCCAAGGTGATGATCACCGTGGCAAAGATTGAGAAGTCGTGGGTCAGCAGCCAGGCCGCAATGACGGTACAGAAACCGACCACCGCGCCGACGGAAAGATCGATGCCGGTTGTAATGATGACGAAGGTTTCGCCAACGGCCAGAATGGCGATCATTGAACCCTGACGCATCAGGTTCATGATGTTGGTTTCGGTCATGAAACTCTTGGTCGTCAGGCTCAAGACAAGGCACATGGCGAGCAGAAGTCCCAGCAGCGTCAGGCCGAACAGCCAGTTGGCGCTGCTTTTGCGGACGACCGCCGCCGACTTGGTATCCGTGGACATGTATTTCTCCCCCGTGAACGCTCCCCGTTCACACACCGATCGCTTCGGACAGAATTTCCTCGTGGCTCGCCGCATGGTAGGCGTGCCGGGCGACGTCCTCGCCTTGCCGGAAGACGTGCAGCTCGTCGGCGAGCTCGTAGACCTCGGGCAGGTAGGATGAGATCAGGATGATGCCGGCTCCCTCCGCGAGAAGGCGGGCCAGAAGGCGATAGATCTCAGCCTTGGTGCCGACATCGACGCCGACGGTCGGCTCGTCGAAGATGAACAGCCGTGCGCCGTGGTTGAGCCACTTGCCGATGACGATCTTCTGCTGGTTGCCGCCTGACAGCGACGACACCAGCGCCCCCCGGCCGGACGCCTTCACCTGAAGATCGGTAATCTGCCGATCGGCCCGCTGTCGGTCGGCGGAGAACGGCACCAAGCCGGCCATGGTGATATGTGGAAAGATCGGCAGGTTGAGATTGAAGCCGACCGGCAGGTTGATGCAGAGGCCCTGGTCGCGGCGGCTTTCGGGGGCGAGCGCGATGCCAAGATCCATCGCCTGGCGTTCGGAGCGGATGTCCACCTCCTTGCCTTGCCAGAAGATGCTGCCTCCGGTTTTGTGATGGCGGCCGAACAGCGACAGAACGAACTCCGAGCGTCCGGCGCCGATCAATCCGTAGAGCCCGACGATCTGGCCGGCGCGGACGCTCAACGATACGTCGCGGAAACCGGGGCCGCTGAGATTCTTCGTCTCGAGCAGCACGTCGCCGGCCTCGAAGAACTCCTTGTGATAGATCTGTTCGAGCGAACGGTTGATCATCAGCGAGATGAGTTCGGTTTCGTTGGTTTCGGCCGTGATGCGCGTACCGACCAACGTGCCGTCGCGAAGAATCGAAACGCGATCCGACAGCTCGAATACCTCTTCGAGGCGATGGCTGATGTAGACGATGGTGACGCCGCGCTCCTTGAGGCGACGTATCAGTGCGAAGAGCTGCGCCGCTTCGGTGCGGGTAAGGTAGGCGGTCGGCTCGTCGAAGATCAGGAAGCGGGTGCCGCGAATGGAGGCGCGGGCAGTCGCGATCAGCTGCTGCTGTCCGATGGTAAGGTCGCCAAGCAGCACGTGCGCAGGCAGTTGAAAGCCCAGATCGTCAAGGATCGACTGCGCTTTTCGGGTCATCTCACCCTTTCGCAGCAAGCCGAAGCCGACGTCTTCGTCGCCGAGGAACATGTTGGCGGCGACCGTGAGGTGTCGGCAGAGCACCACCTCCTGGTGAACCGCGTTGATGCCGAACTCGATGGCTTCGTGAGGCGTCGCCAGCGCGACCGGTCGGCCCTCCCAGAAAACCTCGCCGGAAGTGCGAGTGATCACTCCGGTCAGAAGCTTGATCAGCGTCGACTTGCCGGCGCCATTTTCGCCTACGATGGCGTGGATTTCGCCTCGGGCGAAGGTGAGGTCTGCCGGCTTGAGTGCGTGGGTGGCGCCGTAGCGTTTCTCGAGGCCGCGCAGTTCGAGAATTGGCACACTCGCGGCGGCGACGGCGGTCTCGGCCGCCTGCCCGTGGGGATTGGTTCCGACCATGATCGACCCGCGTCAGTTGGAAATACTGGGCATGCGGCCATCACAGCTCCAGCCGCGGTCCCAGACATCGACGGGGAGGGCGGCGGACCGCGGTCCGGCTCGGCATGCAGGAGCGCCGAAAAGGTCCGGCGCGACGTCCTCGGCGTCCGGATGGCCCGCTTGGAGCCACCCGAACGCCGAAACGAGACTTACTTCACCTTCGGGTACAGCAGTTCCTGGGCGCGCGGCTCGTTCATGTTGGCCGTGGTTACCAGGTTGGCACCGGTGTCGACGAAGGGCTCGACCTTCTCACCCTTGACGGCGGCGAGCGCGGTCTTGATGCCGTCGTAGCCCATGCGATAGGGATCCTGAACCACAAGCGCGTCGATCACGCCGTCCTTCAGGAAGCCGACGAGCTTGTCGTCGTTGTCGAAGCCGATCAGCGCGACCTTTTCGCCCAGCTTGTTCTCCGCGATGGCCTGGCCGGCGCCCTGGGCAGCGATCAGGTTCGAGGCGAATACGCCCTTGAGGTCCGGATTGGCGGTCAGGAGGTCGGTCATGATGTTGAGGGCGGTGGTCGCCTGACCGTCACCGACCTTGTCGGCCACCAGCTTGAGGCCGGGATACTTGGCCGCCAGTTGCTCCTTGAAGCCCTGGGCGCGCTGCTCGAGCGAACCGGCGCCCGGCAGGTTGGTGATGAGAGCCACGTCGCCTTCCACCTTGCCGTCATTGGCGGCACCGATGGCAGCCGCGAGACCGTCGGCGGCGATCCGGCCGCCCTGGACGTTGTCGGTGGTCAGGAAGGACGTGAAGGCCTTGGAGTCGGCAGCGGAGTCGATACCGATGATCGGCACCGATTTGGCGGCCTCGTCGATCGGCTTTCCAAGTGCCTTGAACTCCGTCGGCGCGATGACGAGGGCGTTGGCGCCCGAGGAAACGGCGTTCTCAATGATCGAAATCTGACCATTGATGTCGGCTTCGGACTGGGCGCCGAGCTCGGGCACGTTCACGCCGAGATCAGCGCCGGCCTTGCGGGCACCGGCAAGAACGATCTGCCAGTAGAAGGAGGTGGTGTCCTTGACGATGATCGGAATCGTGTAGTCTTCCGCCTGCGCGGCGACCGGGGCGACGGCCGACAGCGCGACGGCGCCGGCCAGCGCGACAAGCGTGCGACGTGTAATGCCAACAGCTTTCATGATGCGATCCTCCCGAGATCAGCGTCGCTCTCGACAAGGCCCGATCCATGCTCCTCAGCCATCGGACTTTATCGATAAAAAACAGCGACAGATGACAACTAGCCGAAACTCCCTTACGACGCAAGGCCCGCAAGCCCTGGGCGACCGACCCTTTGGTCGACACCACCCGCATTCCCCAATGCCGCCGCTAAACGAAGCTGGACAAGAGCTTATTACCTCATTTCAGGCAAAAATGAAACGAACTTGTTTCGACGTTCGGACCATCCTTCGTATTTTCTAATTGTCAGAACATTCCATATCGTTTCAATTTTCACCAATATGTTATTTTTCAATAAGTTACAGATTGACATCGACTTTTGGCCAATATCTAGTTCAGAATGTTTATTCTATCGACATCCAATATGGTTATTCATATTCCGGATGATGACTGTTGCTTGAAGTCGAACCGGCCTGAAAACTCTATATTTGTTGTCATGGAACTGCTCAGTCATATTGCATCTGCGCAGGATGATGGTGCTGTGGTCGGCACAAGAGATGTGCGTCAAGCCGTTCCACGACCTATTGCGAAAGACCAGTTTCGTTCCGTGTTCTTTGTCGATAATGTGCAGCTCGCACACGGCGCCGACTGATGAAAGAGGGGTGCTCGACGTTTTGGCCCGCGGGCCCGGGCTGCGGGGCGATGGCTGTGAAAGCGTGGACATCCTCTTTAGGACAGCGACGCGTGTGCAGAAATCCGGCCGATCGATTAGGACGCTGGGCCACGCCTCTTCCACGAAGAGGCATGCCGGACGCGAGGTGAAAATGCCGAAGCAGAATACCGTATTCAAGGATGCCTATAACAGGTGCCTGCGGTTGCTTGTGGTGGGAGAGAGTCTTCCCTCCGAGCCGGAGCTTTGCAGTTTGCTCGGCGTCTCGCGTACGACGGTCCGCTCCATACTGTCGCAGATGGTCGAGTCTGGCCTTATCGAGTGGAACAAGCGCTCTAAGGCGGTGCAACGTCCGCCTTCCAGAGCCGATTACTTTCCCGAGCACGAGACCAGCTCTCTGTCGGACATGATCGAGCGAACGTTCATGAAGCGCATCCTGATGGGAGGCGCCGAACCGGGCATGCAGATCAACGAGTTGGAGCTTGCCCGGGAAATTGGTGTGGGCACCACCTCCGTCCGCGAGTTTCTGATCCGGTTCAGTCGGTTCGGGCTGATCGAAAAGCGCCCCAACAGCCACTGGGTGCTGAAAGGCTTCACGCGTCAATTCGCCGAGGAGTTGACCGATGTGCGCGAAATGTTCGAGCTGAAGTCGGCCGCCGCCTTTGCCGGCTTGCCGGCGGACGATCCCGCGTGGGTCGAGCTGGAATCTCTTCGCCGCGCCCACGTCGAAGTTCTGGCAGATATCGACAGTCGCTATCTTGAGTTTTCCGAACTCGACGATCGCCTTCACCGGCTCATCCAGCAAGCTTCGGGCAATCGCTTCATCATCGACTTCTACGACATCATCGCCATCGTTTTCCATTATCATTATCAATGGAACAAGGCGAACGCCCGCGAGCGTAACGGCAAGGCGATCTTGGAGCACCTCGACTATATCGAGGCCCTCAAGACGCGCCGACCGGAAGCCGTCGAGGCCGCATGCCGGCTGCACCTTTCGTCGGCGCGTCAGTCTTTGATGCAGTCGTTGTCAACTGTCGCCTAACACCGCTTCCGTCACCTCTGAACCTTTCGGACGGAACCGAATTGCTCGACCGGGCGAAACGGGTATGAGGGCTTGGCGTGGCTCAGTAGGTAGCCACCTTCTGGCGTTGCTCGCCCAGCCCCTCGACGGAAAGGCGCAGCATGTCCCCCGCCTTGAGGAATACCGGCGGCTTCCTGCCCATGCCGACGCCCGGCGGCGTACCGGTGGTAATGACGTCGCCCGGGTCAAGCCTGACGAAGCGAGACACGTAGGACACCAGCGTCCGGACACCGAACACCATGGTTGCCGTGCTGCCGCGCTGGCGTGCGGAACCGTTCAGGTCGAGCTCCATGGCGAGTGCCTGCACGTCGGCGATCTCGTCGGGTGTTACCAGCCACGGGCCGAGCGGGCCGAAAGTCGGGGCGCTCTTCCCCTTCAGCCACTGGCCGGAGCCTTCCATCTGGAAGGCGCGTTCGGAAACGTCATTGCAAAGCACGAATCCGGCAATGTGGTCGAAGGCATCTGTTTCCTCGACTTGCCACGCGGTCTCGCCGATCACGATGGCAAGTTCTACCTCCCAGTCGAGCTTGGTGGCCCCGGGGGGAATCAGGATGTCGTCATTCGGGCCGACGATGCAGTTGGGCGCCTTGCTGAACAGGAGGGGCTCGGATGGCACCGTGCCGCCAGTCTCAGCGGCATGATCCGCATAGTTCATGCCTACGGCAATGAAGTTGCGTGTGCCGGCTACCGGCGCACCGAGGTGTGTACCCTCCGGCACCAGCGGCAAGCTCTCGGGATCGATGGCGGCAAGTTTGGCGAGTGAGGCTCTCGACAACGCTGCGCCGGAGAGGTCTGCGATGTGGGAGGAGAGATCACGATGGCGGCCTGCCGTGTCGACGAGGCCGGGTTTCTCGGCGCCGACAGCGCCATGGCGAATGAGCTTCATGAGGGATGTTCCGTAAAAGAAGCGGTCTTTGCTTCTATCGCGGGAGCGCGGCGGCGGAAAGGCAGCAAACGGTGCCTCTGCAACCTTCGTCGGGCTCCTGAGGTCATAAAATTCCTTTACTGTTCGCGGCAATGGCCGCCGTCTCTCATTTGCCCGAGGCTTCCATGAGCGTTCCGACGCGTCTGATCGACACGCATCTGCATCTCGTCTACCGGGATAGTCTCACCTATCCTTGGCTTGGAAGCGAGCCGACACTCGCCTCGCACGACTGGACCTACGAGCTCTATGCTGAGGAGGCGCACCCGCACGGTGTCACCGACTGTCTTCATATGGAGGTCGATGTCATCGAATCCGACTTCGGTCACGAGATCGAGTTCGTTCGAAGCCTGGCCGGAGGAGCTGCTCGCCGTATCCGTGCCGCCATCTCCAATGCCCGGCCGGAGCGGACCGGTTTCGCCGCCGAAGTCGATCGCGCTTGCAGCGATCCATTCGTCCGAGGTTTTCGGCGCATCCTGCATGTCGTGCCGGATGACGTCTCAAGAGCCCGGGTTTTTCGCGAGAATGTAGGCCGTCTTGCCGGTACGGGGCTGACCTTCGACATCTGCGTTCGTTCCGACCAACTCGGCCTCGCGGCGGAGCTCGTCGATGCCTGTCCCGGCGTTTCTTTCGTGCTCGATCATTGTGGCGGTGGTTCGGCTTCGCAGCCGGAGCTTTTCGCGACCTGGAAGGCTGGTCTGATCGAACTTGCCCGGCGCCCGGATGTGGTGGCCAAGGTGTCCGGCGTCATCGGCACGGTAGGCGACAATTGGACCGTCGACGATCTCAGACCTGTGGTGGAAACCACCATTGAAGTTTTCGGATGGGACCGGGTGGTCTGGGGAAGCGATTGGCCGTGGTCCGCGCAGCGAGCCTCGCTAACGGATTGGATCAACGCCACAAACCGGCTTCTCGAGGGTGCCAGCGAAACGGAACGGGACAAGCTGTTTCACCGCAACGCAGCCCGCATTTACGGAGTTGGCTGACGGGAACCCGCAAACCTGTCGGTTTGTCGGCGGAAGGGAGGTCCGTGATGGAAGACGACGCACTGTTCCTCGGCTTCGATCTCACTGCCGTCGAACCGGAAGATGGCGGCCCGGATCCCGACAGGATCATCAAGGGCAATCCGAGGAGCCGGACTTGGCTTGTCGAGGAGCGCGACGCCGAGAAGCTCTATGCCGGTGTCTGGGAATCGACGCCGGGTGCCTGGCGTGTCGTCTATGACGAGTGGGAGTTCTGCACCATCCTCTCCGGGGTTTCCATCGTGCATGAGACCGGCAAGGAGACGCCGCGCATCCTGAGGACTGGCGACAGCTTCATCCTGCGACCGGGATTCTCCGGTATATGGGAAGTGGTTGAGACGACGCGCAAGCTCTTCGTGGTGCGAATGCCCTGAGCGGCCATATCGTCAATGGGCATGAAAACAGCCCGATACGAAATCCTGCGGTGCAGGAGTCCGCACAAAAAATACCGGGCGACGACTGTGTGCCGCCGCCCGGAAATTCTGATTGCTTAGCGATCAGTCGAGAAGGCTGATCTCGACCGCCTCGCGCCCCTTCGGGGTCTCGACGATCTTCATGGCAACGCGCTGGCCATCGGTCAGAGGGCCCATGCCGGCCGACTGCAGGACGGAGATATGGACGAATACGTCCTTGCCGCCATCCTCGCCGGCCACGAAGCCGAAGCCCTTCTCGGGGTTGAACCACTTGACGGTGCCGTCGAGCGGCGTCGCCGAAGAGGTGTCGACCGACCGACGCGGCGGACGAGGCGCGCCGAAGCCACCACCGCCGAAGCCGCCACGATCGCCGCCGCCGAAGCCACCCGGACGCGGACCGCGGTCGCCACCGCCGAAGCCGCCCGGACGTGGACCGCGCGGGGCCTGCGGCGTCGCGGTCGTTTCATCGACCTCAAGCACCTTGACCACCTGCTTGCCCTTGGCGCCCTGGGCCACCTGAACCTTCAGCGTCGAGCCCGGCGGAACGCTGTCGCGCCCCACGGCCTGCAACTGACCGATATGCAGGAAGGCATCGCCCGAACCGTCGGTGAGCGCGGTAAAGCCGAAACCCTTCTCCGGGTTGAACCAGGATACCGTCGCCTCGACCACCGGGCCGCTCGGCGGGGCGCTGTCATACGGCGAAGGACCGCCAAAACTGCGCGCCGGCCGCTCGGGACGAATGTCGAACGACGGCATCATGTCGTCATCAAATCCGCCACGCCGCCGCGGCGGGCGGAAATCCTTACCCTTACCCATTCTGTCTTCTCGTCTCCGCCAAAACATAGCTCCAGACCGATGCCCGCGGAGAGCTGCATCGAGCCAGTTTGTTTCTAGAGAGCTATTCCACCGCAGAATTCGTCTATTTTACCCGGCACATCGCACCATCACCTAGGCAATGGTACGCCAGACCGCCCGCACTTCAGAACCGCTCCACCTCTAGTCTTACCACAGATATTAGCGTTTCTGCTGCTTGAAAATCGCGCGGAGGGTGGTCAGCGGGTCACTTTTTGCGTTTTTTTACGTGCTTGACGCACCCTGTGCGCCGACCAAAGGCGAGGACCACGACGAATCGCCAATGTAGTGCCGCTCAGCCGAAACGATCGCGAAAGATCGACCCACCACCAGCCGGCCGAATCGTCTTGCGCGCAGCCGCGCTGGATGACGCAAGATCAGAATAGTTCCAAAGCCGGTTCCAAAAAAGTCCTCGCCCACCCTTGAAGGTGGCTTTGACCGGGGCCACTTCGGTATCGTTGCTCGGAACACTCCGAAAGGGAAGAAAAATGAGAAGCTGCGTGATGAGACCCGGCTTTCATCCGCTATCCATCGCGGCGATGATCGTCGGTTTCGTGATCTTTTGGCCGATCGGCCTGGCAGTACTTGCCTATATACTTTGGGGGGATCGCATGCGCGCTCGCTGGAACGACTTTCGCCCCGATCTCGAGCGTGCGGCTCGTCGCGCCGGTTTCGAACGTGGCAGTTTTCAACACTACCGTGCCGGCTCAACCGGCAACACCGCCTTTGACGCCTACCGGGAAGCCGAGCTGAAGCGCCTCGAAGAGGAACGCGCGGCTCTCGATCGGATGCGTGACGAGTTCGACGAGTTTCTGGCCAACCTGCGTCGCGCCAAAGACCAGGAAGAGTTCGATCGCTTCAAGGCAAGCCGCAGTCCTGCTGCCTAAGAGGGCCTCTCCCGGATCCCTCCACGCCGGGAAGGCTGACACAGGCCCCTGCGCCCATCGGCGTGGGGGCTTTGTCATGACCGGCGCCGCTCATACACTGTGGTCATGCCGATTCGTCTGCCCTTCCTGCAAGCTCCCGAAAAGAAGCGTTCTCCGCCAACGAGCTTTCCCATCCTGGCGGGTGAACGCACGATAGAGGTGACGGTGCGGCGGAACGCTCGCGCCCGGCGCTACACGTTGCGGCTCGATCGGAAGGGTGATGGAGCCGTGGTGACCATCCCCCGTCGCGGCTCGCTCGCCGAAGCCAAGGCATTTGTCGCCCGGCACGCCGGATGGATCGCCGATCGGCTGGTGTCGCGGCCGGATATTCCGGACGTGCCGGCGGCCGTTTCCATCCGGGGCGTCGTTCATCGCGTCATTCCAACCGGATCCCCGCGCGGTAGCGTTCGGCTCGTCGCATGCGAGGGCGGTCCCGCGATCGAGGTGCCCGGCGAGGCCCCCCATGTCCGTCGTCGTCTCGCCGATCATCTGAAGAAGGAGGCGCGCGCCGATCTGACCGCCGCCGTGGCGCGCCATGCCGACGCCCTTGGTGTTCGACCCAGCGCCATCCGTCTCAAGGATACGACGTCGCGCTGGGGATCTGCCTCGGCGCGAGGCGTGCTTGCCTTTTCCTGGCGGCTCGTCATGGCGCCGCCCTTTGTGCTCGATTATGTGGCGGCCCATGAGGTGGCCCATCTCAGGGAGATGAACCACTCCGACCGATTCTGGGCGATCTGCGAGCACCTTTGCCCGGCCATGGATGCGGCCAAGGACTGGCTGAAGAAAAATGGCGCCGGCCTTCACCGGCAGCCATGATCTCGCGGCTCAGTTTCCGAACAGTCGCTGAAGAAGCCCTTTCTCCTCAGGGCTCGCAGATGTCACGGGCACGTTAAACGGCGGCATCGGTGCGTTGCCCGGAAGTTGGGGGCCCTGCATCGGCAGGCCGTCGGTCTCGGCAAAGCTGACGCCGACGTTGGTCGGGGGAGGGACCAGTTCCACGCCTGGCAGGGGTCGGGCCGGCAGCCCGCGCGTCGCTTCGGTCATGAAGCGGTTCCAGAGCAGCGCGGTCAGTGCGCCGCCGGTGGCTTTTCTCGTCGGCGTGTTGTCGTCGTTGCCGAGCCAGACGCCCGCCGTGAGGCCATTGGTATACCCGATGAACCAGGCGTCGCGGAAATCCTGGCTGGTGCCGGTCTTGCCGGCAACCGGCCGGTCCGAAAGCATGGCCTTCTGGCCTGTTCCGTTGGTGACCACTGCCGATAGCATGCGGTTCATGGTGCCTGCCGCGACTTCCGAGATCACCCGGCCGGTGCCCTCACCTTGTCGATGGAACAGCACCTTTCCGTCCTTGGTCCTGATATCCTCGACGAGATAGGGGATGATGCCCCAGCCACCATTTGCAAAGGGCACGTAGGCGGCGGTGATCTCAAGCGGCGTCACTTCGCCAGTTCCCAAGGCGATCGACGGGTTGTCATGGAGCTGGCTGACGATGCCGACGCGTCGGGCTGTCTGGACCACGTTGTCCGGTCCGAGTGTCGCGGTGAGGCGCGCCGCCACCGTGTTCAGCGAGCGGGCCAGCGCCGTGGTCAGCGTTACGGGACCGAGATACTCGTTCTCGTAGTTTTTCGGCGCCCAGCCATTGATCGATACCGGTTCGTCGACGACGATGGAATCCGGCGTGAAACCGTGCTCGATGGCAGTGAGGTAGACGAAGGGCTTGAAAGCCGATCCCGGCTGACGGCGCGCCTCGATGGCGCGGTCGAACTGGCTGGTCGCGTAGTCCTTGCCGCCGACGAGCGCCTTGACGGCGCCGTCGTTGTCGATGGCGACCAGGGCGCCCTGGCTTGCCTTGTACTTGACGCCCTCCTTGTCGAGCGTGGTGCGGATGGCGTTCTCCGCCGCGGCTTGCATGCGGGCGTCGATGGTGGTGGTCACCACAAGGTCGGTACGATAGCGGGCGACATAGCCGGGCAGGAGGTCCATCACCCAGTCGGCAACGTAGTTGGCGGCCGACCCGTTTTTGTTCGGCTTTGAGGGAGCACCGACAGCCGATGCCCGCGCCGCTTCGTCGCGGCTGACATAGCCTTGCTCGGCCATGGCGGCGAGGACGACCTTGGCGCGCTCGGCGGCCAGCTTGGGCGAGTTGGTCGGCGCGTAACGCGAGGGTGCTTTCAGGAGCCCGGCGATGGTGGCCGCCTCGGCCAGATTGACCTCGCGAGCCGACTTGCCGAAATAGCGCCGAGCCGCCGCGTCGACGCCATAGGCGCCGGCGCCGAGATAGACGCGGTTAAGATACATTTCCAGGATCTGGTTCTTGGAAAAGCGCCACTCCAGCCACAGGGCGAGCACGGCCTCCTGAAGCTTTCGCTCCAGCGTGCGGTCAGGCTGCAGGAACAGGTTCTTGGCGAGCTGCTGGGTCAGCGTCGAGCCGCCCTGCACCACGGAGCGGGCAAAGAGGTTGGTGACCATCGCGCGCGACAGGCCGATCGGATCGACGCCAAAGTGATGGTAGAAGCGGCGGTCTTCGATGGCTACCACTGCCTCCGGCAGGAAGGGCGACATCTCGGACAGCGACACTTCCTCGCCACCGGTATCGCCACGGTTGGCGATCATCGTGCCCGATGCGTCCACGATTTCGACGTTGGGCGGCCGTGTGGGCACCTTCCAGTCGTCGATCTGCGGCATGGTGGCGACCGTATAGCAGATGACGCCGGCGATGCCGATCAACCCCCAAATGCCAAGGACGACGCCCCAGTAGAAAAGGCGTCCGATCAGTCCCATGCCTGAGCGTCGGCTTCGTTTTGGCTGGCGTTTGGTGGACTTGCGGCGGCGTGGCGGCCGTTCGGTCATTTCCACCTCCTCGCCGCCATGATCGTCATCGAAGCTGGGCTCCATCCGCTCGGCAGGCGCCGGTTTTCCGCTGCGCGAGTTGGGCAGGCGACGGGGCGGCGTGAAGCGGTCGCCCTCGCGGGCTGAAAAATCACCATCCCGAGCAGGGGCCTCGAAGGTTGGCTCGGCTCGCTCGCGTCGAGTGTCCCGTTTGTTGCTCCGCATCGTCCGCCGCCACTCCTTCGGTCCGGGCCGGATGGTCCCATGGAGCATCCGATTCACCCTAAATGAGGCGGTTTAAGGGGTCGTAAAGGATGACGCCGCCTGGGACAGGCGCTGTCGGGGTCTCGGCGACATGCGGCGCCGCGCGAAGCGGAAGCCAAGGACCGGGGGGCCGCCGGCGCTTGAGGCTTATGAAAAAGCGGCGGTTTAGGGGGCGTAAAGAGTGATCGCGGGCGGCTTGGTTGACTTTGCCTCGCAACAAGCCGCAAATACCGGCGCGTGACGGTCCCTCCTCCGTGGGGAGGGCGAAAGAGGGAACGCGGAATCGGGCAAGGTCCCGAAAGCCGCGGCTGCCCCCGCAACTGTGAGCGGCGAGCCGGATGCCCCGCGTGCCACTGATCCCCCAGGGATCGGGAAGGCCGCGTCCGACGACGAACCGCGAGCCAGGAGACCTGCCGCCACGCAGGAAAGTCGAGACCGCCGGTGGGGCGGGAAAGGACCAGATCATGACGCTTGCCCCGGCGGCTTTCGGCCGCCGCTTTTTGACGTTTCGGGAGTGCCGGCCATGACGGCGCATCCGGTTACGCTGCACGTCTGTCTTGCCTGCCGCGCGGCGGGCGACGACGATGCTGTCAGGGCTGGGGCCCGTCTCCATGCTGCCCTTGCAGACCGGCTCGATGGGCGAAGTGACATCCGCCTTTCCGGCGTGGAATGTCTCTCTGTCTGCAAACGACCCGTTACCGTTGCCTTCGTCGCCCCGGACAAATGGACTTACATTTCCGCCGACGCTGTTCATCCCGATGAGGTGATCGACGCTGCCGAGCGCTACGCCGCGAGCGAGGATGGCCGCGTGCCGTGGCGCGAGCGCCCGCCTCTTCTGAAATCGGGCCTCGTCGCCCGCATCCCGCCACAGTCGGAGCCCAGCCGATGAACGCCCAATCCAAGATCCCCGTCACCATCGTCACCGGCTTTCTCGGGTCCGGCAAGACGACGCTGATCCGCCACGTCATCGAACGCGCCGGCGGCCGTCGTCTGGCGCTCATCGTCAACGAGTTCGGCGATGTCGGGGTCGATGGCGACATACTCAGGGCTTGTGGAGCCGCTGATTGCCCGGAAGACTCGATCGTCGAACTCGCGAATGGCTGCCTGTGCTGCACGGTCGCCGACGACTTCCTGCCGGCCATCGAGGCGTTGACCAAGGGCACGCGCCGGCCCGACCACATCATCGTGGAGACATCCGGCCTTGCGTTGCCGAAGCCGTTGATCAAGGCCTTCGATTGGCCGGATGTACGGGCCCGCCTGACGGTGGATGGTGTCATCGCGGTGGTGGATGCCGCCGCCGTTGCCGCCGGCCGCTTCGCCGACGATCCAGACGCCGTGCTCGCCCAGCGGCAAGACGATCCATCGGTCGATCACGACAATCCGCTCGAAGAAGTCTACGAGGATCAGCTTCTCGCCGCCGACCTGGTCGTGCTCAACAAGGTCGATCTTCTCTCCACCGAAGAGCTGACTCGCGTTTCCCGCGATATCGAATCCTCCCTGCCGAAGGCGGTCCGCATCGTGTCGACTTCGGAGGGTGAAATCGCCCCCGAGATCCTGCTCGGTCTCGCAGCCGCCGCCGAGGACGACCTTTCCAGCCGGCCGAGTCATCACGACGGCCTTGGCGATCATCACCATGACGACTTCTCGACCTTCGCCGTCGAGATTGGCGCTGTCAGTGATCCGGACAGTCTGATCGGCCGCCTGAAGGCGGTGGCTGAGGCGCACGACATCCTGCGCATCAAGGGTTTCGTGGAAATCGCCGGTAAGCCGATGCGCCTGCTGGTGCAGGGGGTCGGTGGCCGCTTCCGCCATGCCTTCGATCGCCCTTGGCCGGCCGGCCCGCGCCGAGGCGCCCTGGTGGTGATCGGCGAAAAGGGTATCGACGAGGCGGCCATCCGCGCAGCTCTCGCCTGATTAAAGGAAAACGACCTTGCACATTCTGGCCGAACAGATCCGTTCGCTCGACGACAGCGTCGCTGCGGTCGATCTCGGCCAGACTCCGGCGGACATCGTGGTTCTGTCCTTCTCCGACAGCGATCTCGGCCTTGTGGCCGCCGTGCATGGGCGGCTCGGTGCAGATTCGCCGAGCCTCCGCCTTGCCTCGCTCGCCGCCTTGCGCCACCCCTACTCCGTCGATCTCTATCTGGAGAAGGTCGCCGCGAAAGCACGCTTCGTGCTGGTGAGGCTGCTGGGTGGCGCCGATTACTGGCGCTACGGCGTCGATGAACTCTCGATGCTGGCGCGTTCCAGGGGCATCCATCTCGCGCTGATCCCCGGCGACGACAGACCCGATCCGCGTCTTTCCGTCGCCTCGACATTGCCGGCGGAGGATCTTGACCTTCTCGAGCGCTGGTTCGCTTTTGGCGGACCGGACAACATTGCTGCCGCGCTCGCCTTCATTGCCGCACATCTGGGGCGTGATCAGGCCTGGAGCGCGCCGACGAGACAGCCGGCCTTTGGGCGCTTCCCCCAGGTCGGGGTCAACAATGATCGACGGGTGCTGATCGTTGGCTATCGGGCGCTCGTCAACGCAGGCGACGCCGCGCCGATCGAAGCTCTGGCCGATGCACTGGCGGGGGGCGGATTCGCGGTTTCTCCGGTCTGGGTCACCTCATTGAAAGATCCGGACGTTGCCGATCCGCTTTGTGAGGCCATCTCCGCCTTCAAGCCTGACGTCATCGTCAACTGTACCGCTTTCTCCGCCCGCCGCGACGATGGCACGACGCTTCTCGATGTCGCAGACGTCCCGGTGATCCAGGCTCCCCTTTCCACGCTTTCACGAGAGGCCTGGGTGGCCTCGTCACGCGGCCTGTCGGCTACCGATCTCGCCATGAGCGTGGTGCTGCCGGAGGTCGATGGGCGTCTGGACGGCCCGGTAATCAGTTTCAAGGCGCCGACCAATCTTGCCGAGGCGCTCGAGTACACGCCGATCCGTCACCGGCCGGACGAAGAGGGGATATCGCGGCTCGTGCGCCTCGTGGATAGCTGGACGCGGCTGAGACGAACGCCGCGCGGCGACCGGCGCCTCGGTCTGGTGCTCTCCAACTACTCCGGCAAGGGGGGGCGCACAGCCTATGCCGTCGGTCTGGACGGACCTGCCTCGCTCATAGCGATCGCCGACGATCTCAGGTCCGCCGGCTACGAAGTCGATCCATTGCCGGACCAAATGGCGTTGATCAACGCGCTGGAAACCGGAAAGGCCACCATCGATATCCCGCTTGCCGATTATCGCCATTGGTTTTCCCGTCTGCCCGAGGTATTGCGCACTTCGATGACGGCGGCCTGGGGCGCACCCGAGGCTGATCCATTTGTCGAGGGCGGCGTCTTCCGCCTCGCTGCGATCGTTGCCGGCCATCTCGCAATTGCCGTGCAGCCCGATCGCGGCCGGCCAGACAACCGCGCCGCCGACCATCACGACCCCAACTTGCCGCCGCGCCATGCCTATGCCGCCTTCTATCTCTGGCTCAGGCACGGCTTTGATGCCCACGCCATGGTCCATCTCGGCACCCACGGCACCCTCGAATGGCTGCCTGGCAAGGCGGCGGGGCTCTCAGGCGACTGCGCGCCGGCGGTGCTCGCGGATGGGCTTCCTGTCGTCTATCCCTTCATCGTCAACAATCCCGGCGAGGCCGCCCAGGCCAAGCGCCGCATCGCCGCCGTCACCCTAGGCCATCTGACGCCACCACTGATGCGGTCCGGTACCCATGGCGACATCGCCGACATCGAGATGCTGGTGGACGAGTTCGCCAATGCCCAGGCGCTCGACCCGCGCCGGGCCAGGCATCTCGCCGCCGCGTTGACCGAAAAGGCTGAGGCGGCGGGCATCGCCGAGGCGGCTGGTCTTTCCGCCGATCTCGATCCGGCCGACAAGCTGGCGCGTCTCGATGCCTGGATCTGCGACGTCAAGGACATGCGCATCTCCGAAGGCCTGCACGTGTTCGGTCGTGCGCCGAGCGAGACGCGCGTCGCTGCGCATCTTGAGGCTCTGGATGGCAATCTCGCTGCTGCCGGCGCTTTCCTCGCTTCTGCCGAAACCGAACGCGAGGGACTTCTGGCCGCTCTCGATGGTCGCCGTGTCGCGCCGGGACCCTCTGGAGCGCCGGGGCCGAAACGGCTCGACGTTCTCCCGACGGGCCGCAACCTCTACGCCATCGATCCGCGCGCCGTGCCGACGCGTACCGCCATGGAAATTGGGGCCCGAACGGCCGAGGAGGTCGTCGCACGCTACGTCGAGGACCATGGCGACTGGCCGAAATCCATCGTGCTCGATGTGTGGGCGTCGGCGTCGATGCGCACCGGCGGCGACGATATCGCTCAAGCCCTGGCGCTCCTGGGTGTCAGGCCAACGTGGGATGCCGCCTCAGGCCGTGTCTCGGGCTTCACGGTGCTCTCGCCCGCTCGCCTCGGCCGGCCGCGCATCGACGTGACGCTACGCGTCTCCGGCCTGTTCCGGGACGTTTTCCCTGGCCAGATCGCCTTGTTCGATCAGGCGGTGAAGGCGGTGGCGGCGCTCGACGAGGACGTGGAAACCAACCCGCTTGCTGCAAGGCGAGAGCCCGAGCCGTCTCGTGTTTATGGTGCCGCGCCCGGTGCTTTCGGCAGCGGGCTTGGCGAGATGACCCCGGACGATCTCTCCACCACCCGGAGTGCTCTGGCCGATGCCTATCTCGCGGCCTCCGGCCATGCCTATGCGGGCGAGGGGGATTCGGCCGATCCCACCGGCTTTGCGGCGCGCGTTGCCGCCGCCGATGCTTTCGTTCACGTGCAGGACCTCGACGGCCAGGATCTTCTGTCCAACGACGCTTTCGCTTCCCACGAGGGTGGCTTTGCGGCGGCATCGAAGGTGCTCGGCGGCCGGGCGGCGCTCTACCATGTCGATACCACCGGCAACGCGCCAAAGGCGCGCACGCTCGATGAGGAAGTTGCCCGCGTCGTTCATGGCCGCGCGGCAAATCCGCGCTGGATTGCCGGGCAGATGCGTCATGGTCATCGCGGCGCTTCCGAGATCTGTGAGGCGGTCGCCAATCTCTGCGCCTTCGCGGTGTTGTCCGACGCCGTTGACGTCAAGCATCTCGACCGGCTGTTCGACGCAACCTTCGGCGACGATCTCGTGCGAGATTTCCTCGTCGAGGCCAACCCGGCGGCTGCCCGCGATGCGCTCCAACGTTTGAGGAAAGTGATCGATCGTGGTGCCTGGGTTCTGCGTCGGAACTCAGTAGCGGCCCGTCTCGCCGATACGGAGGCGCGCCTCAAATGAGTGAGACCCGCATTCGTGGATGGTGCCCCGGTGCGCGTCGCCCCATGCGGAGTGGCGACGGCCTGATCCTGCGCCTCCGGGTGACCGGAGGGCGCCTTTCACCGGACACCGTGCGCGCCATTGCCGACCTTGCTTCCCGTTACGGAAATGGAGAGCTCGACCTTGGCCGACGAGGTGGCTTGCAGCTTCGCGGCGTTGGCGACCATGACTTCGGCGCGCTGGAAATCGAACTCGCCGCTCTCGGCCTGCTCGACGGAGACGCGGGGGCCGAGGCGGTGCGCAACGTCGTGGCCTCCCCCCTGTCGGATCTCGACGAGACGGCCCAAGGCGATGCCTTCGCGCTGGCTAGGCAGCTGGAAGCGGCGCTCGTCGCCGAGACTGGTCTCCGGTCGCTACCGGCCAAGTTCGGCTTTTCCGTCGACGACGGAGGCCGCATTGGTCTGACAGAGGTCCCCGCCGACGTGCGCCTGAGATTCGAACGCAACAATGTGGCCGTTTCGCTCGACGGTGATGTTCGGACGGTCATGTTGCCCCCCGAAGAGACCGTGGCAATCGCTCTCCGCCTGGCCCACACTTTTCTCGATCTCGCATCTCGCATCGATCCGCCACCGCGTCGCATGGCGGCGCTTGTTGATCATGTCGGCGCTGAAACCCTGTTCGCCTCTGCCGGACTTGGTATGGGAGACATCTCGCGGCCCAATCGCACCGATGCCGCCCCGTTGATCGGCGCCTTTTCTGTGCATGTCGGGGTCGGTCTGCCGTTTGGCAGGATCACCGCCGATCAGCTGCTTTTCCTTGCCAGCCTCGCAGCTACCGATATCAGGCTGACGCCATTCCGGGTCGTTCTGTTGCCAGGCGTTTCGGCCGATGTCCTGCCGCGCCTTGCCGATGCCGGATTTGTCACCGCGCCGGACGACCCGCTTCTTGCCGTCGTTGCCTGCCCGGGCGCGCCTGCCTGCGCTACGGCCACCGTCGAGACCCGAGGTCTTGCTCGCCGCCTTGCGCAGCTTAAATCGAGCCATCGGGGCATATGGCTGCATGTTTCGGGCTGCGAGAAGAGCTGCGCCAGTTCCGCAAGGCATGCCGTCACGTTGGTCGGCCGTGACGGCGGCCTCGACCTCGTGCTAGACGGCAGACCAGCCGATCTTCCTCGCCACGCGGGCCTTTCGCCCGAAGTGGCCGAGGCTCTTTTCCGTTCCGGGACACAATAAAGATGAGTCACGATTACATCCGCGATGGCGCGGAGATCTACCGGCGGTCCTTCGCCATCATCCGCGCGGAGGCCGACCTTGGCCGTTTTCCACCCGAAGAGGAGAAGGTGGCCGTCCGCGTCATCCATGCCGCCGGCATGGTGGAAGTGGCTCACGATCTTGCGTTCGGTCCTGGTGCGGTCGCGGCTGCGAAAGCGGCGCTCGAAGTCGGCGCTCCGGTGATCTGCGACTCCCGAATGGTAGCCAACGGCATCACCCGCTCCCGCCTGCCGGCCAGCAACGACGTGATCTGTACCCTCGACGATCCCTCCGTGCCGACGTTGGCGCTCACCATTGGCAACACACGCACCGCAGCGGCCATGATGCTGTGGGGAGAGCGCCTCAAGGGTGCCGTCGTTGTCATCGGTAACGCGCCCACCGCTCTCTTCCACCTGTTCGAGATGCTTGATGCCGGTGCTCCCAGGCCCGCGGCGGTGATTGGCATGCCGGTTGGTTTCGTCGGGGCTGCCGAGTCCAAGGAAGCGCTGATCGCCGATGGCCGGGTACCCTACATCGTGGTGCGCGGACGGAAGGGCGGCTCGGCTATGGCGGCGGCGGCCGTCAACGCACTGGCGAGCGAACGAGAATGACCACTCCCGGAACGCTTCATGGTGTGGGTGTCGGACCGGGCGATCCCGAACTGGTTACCGTCAAGGCGGCGCGACTGATCGGGTCGGCGCCGGTCCTCGCCTATTTCGCCAAGAAGGGGCGACGGGGACACGCCCGTACCATCGTCGAGCCCTATGTTCGCCCGGGCACCGAGGAGTTGCCGCTCCACTACCCGCTCACCACCGAGATGAGCTTTGCCGATCCGCTTTATGTGCGTGAGGTCGGCGGTTTCTATGCCGAGGCGGCCGAGATGCTGGCCGGTCATCTCGCCGCCGGTCGCGATGTCGTGCTGATCGCCGAGGGCGACCCTCTCTTCTACGGGTCCTTCATGCACCTCTACGTGCGCCTCAAGGATCGATTTCCGGTTCGGATCACGCCGGGCGTCACCGGTTTCTCCGGCTGCGCATCGGCGGCCGGTCTGCCGATGACCTGGGGTGACGATGTTCTGGCCGTGCTGCCTGGCACGCTTGCCGAGGACGATCTGGCCATTCGCCTCGAAGGTGCTGATGCCGCCGTGATCATGAAACTCGGCTCGAATTTCCCGAAGGTACGCCGCGCGATCGTCCGCGCCGGCCTTGAGCGGCGCGCGATCTACATCGAGCGTGGTTCGATGCAAGGCGAAATCGTGCTGCCTCTCAGCGAGAAGACCGACGATGCCTCGCCTTACTTCTCTTTGATCCTGATCGGTGGCGAGGGACGACGGCCATGAGGAAGACGGGCGAGATTCTGGTGGTCGGCCTTGGTCCGGGGCCGGATGTCTGGCGAACGCCGGAGGCAAGCGCCGCGATCGAACGGGCGACCGACCTTGTGGGTTACGAACCCTATCTCGCCCGCTGCCCGGAGCGGCCTGGCCAGACGCGCCACGGCAGCGACAATCGCGTCGAACTCGAGCGGGCGCGCCTTGCCATCGATCTCGCCCGCGCCGGTCGTATCGTCGCTGTCGTCTCAGGCGGCGATCCCGGCGTCTTCGCCATGGCGGCGGCGGTCGTCGAGGCGGTGGAGGCAGATGGGGCGGCGGGCGATCTCGAGGTCACCGTATTGCCCGGCATTTCGGCCATGCAGGCGGCGGCGGCCCGGCTCGGTGCGCCGCTCGGGCACGATTTCTGCGCCATCTCGCTATCCGACAATCTCAAGCCCTGGGCGCTCGTCGAGAAGCGGCTTCGCGCTGCCGCCGAGGGCGATTTCGTCATCGCTTTCTATAACCCGGCCTCGAAGGCTCGGCCGACCCGCATTTTTGACGCTTTCGAGCTTCTGTGCGGTTTGAAAGCCGGTGCGACACCCGTCGCCTTCGCCCGGGCCGTCGGTCGCCCCGACGAGCGGATCGTTGTGACGACGCTCGCCGACGCCGATCCGTCCATCGTCGACATGGCGACGATGGTCATCATCGGCTCGTCGGAAAGTCGGCTGATCGACCGGCCGGGTGGAACGCCGTGGATTCTCAGCCCGCGTCAGTCGAGGGGAGGGGCGGCATGAACGAGCCGCGTCTCGATGTCGGCCATAACATCGTCGAGCTCGTGATAGGTGGTGACGGTCACCGGTTCGGGCGGCGCCACCATGATCACCGGCAAGCCCAGACGACGCGCCGCCGCAACCTTGCCATAGGTGGCGTCGCCACCGGCATTCTTGGTCACCATGATCTCAACGCCCTCGGCCTGCATCAGTCGGGCTTGCGACTCCTCGTCGAACGGACCGCGCTCAAGCAGCAGGCGATAGTCCGGCAGGTTCAGCTCGTGCGGCGGATCGATGGAGCGGACGACATAGTGGTGCTGGGGCGCCGCCTCGAAGGCGGAAAGGCCGAGCCGGCCGACGGTCAGGAAAACGCATCTCGGTTCGGAGCCGAGCGCCGCGCAGGCGGCGTCGAGATCGGGAACCTCAAGCCAGTTGTCGCCCGGAATGGGTTTCCACGGCTCCCGGGTGTAGCGGACGAGCGGCACGCCGGTCATCTCGCTGGCCGCCACGGCGTTGGCCGAGATACGGGCAGCGAAGGGATGAGTGGCGTCGATCAGGAGATCGATGCTCTCCTCGCGCAGGAAGGCGGCGAGCCCGTTGATGCCGCCGAACCCGCCGACGCGGGTGTTGAGGGCCTGAGCCGCCGGTTCATGGGTGCGGCCGGCCAGCGACAGCAGTGCCCAGATATCCTGGCGCTTTTGCAGCCGCTCGGAGAGGCGCGAGGCCTCTGTGGTCCCGCCCAGGACGAGAATGCGCATCGGTCTTGCGGAGTCCCCCATGGCTGAAACCTCCCTTTCACCCTGGCTGACGATCGTCGGCCTCGGAGAGGACGGTCTCGACGGTCTCTCTCCTGCGGCAGTTTCGGCCATCGCACAAGCGGGTTTCATCGTAGGCGGCCGTCGACATCTCGATCTCATCAAGGCCGAGCCGGCGATCTCGCTCGCCTGGCCGTCGCCGCTCAAGGACGCTTTCCCGGACATTCTGGCCCGGCGCGGCACTCCGGTAGCGATACTCGCCTCCGGTGATCCCTTCTTCTATGGCGTCGGTTCGCTTTTGGCCGAGATCGTCGATCCCGGGGAAATGATCGTGCTGCCGGCACCCTCTGCCTTTGCGTTGGCCGCCGCCCGGCTCGGCTGGCCGGGGCAGGATGTCGTCCGCGTCAGCCTGCATGGCAGGGCGCTCGAGCGCGTACTGCCGCATGTCCAGCCTGGGGCCCGCCTGCTCGCCCTGTCCTGGGATGGCACGACGCCGGCAAAGCTCGCCGAGCTCCTGACGACGCGCGGCCTCGGCAACAGCCGCCTTACCGTGCTGGAAGCGATGGGAGGCCTCAGGGAGCGTCGTCGCTCGGCGGTTGCCGGCGCCTTCGAAATCGACAACATCGATCCCCTCAATCTTGTCGCCGTCGAGGTCGAGGGCGGGCAGGATGCTCGCGTCATCCCCTTCACGCCCGGCCTGCCGGACGACTGGTTCGAGCATGACGGGCAGATCTCCAAGCGCGAGGTCAGGGCGCTCACCATCGCCGCGCTAAAGCCCACACGCGGTGAGACGCTGTGGGACGTCGGCGCGGGATCGGGCTCGGTCGCCATCGAGTGGATGCTGTGCGATCCTTCGTTGCGCGCCTGCGCCATTGAAGAAAACGCGACGCGTGCCGCCCGCGTTACCCGCAACGCCCAAGCCTTTGGCGTTCCGGATCTTCGTGTGATCGAGGCCAAAGCGCCGGATGGCTTCGACGCTCTTCCCGATCCCGACGCGATCTTCATCGGTGGCGGTTCGGGCGATCCGGGCGTGGTCGACGCCTGTGTCAGTCGGCTCAGATCAGGCGGACGGCTAGTCATCAATGCGGTTACGGTGGAAACGACAGCCGAGGTCTTTGCCCTTCAAGCCCGGTTGGGTGGCGATCTCACGCAAGTCGCCATCTCCCGGCTTGATCGCATCGGCGGCTTCCATGCGCTGCGGCCGGCTCTGCCGGTGGTCCAGTGGACTTGGGTGAAGCCGTGAGCGGCCGGATGGCCATTGGTGTCGGATGCCGACGCGGCGCTTCGACCGAGGCGATCATCCGGTTGATCGATCAGGCGAGGGCAGGTCTTGCGCCCGCCATCGGCCTGTTCACCACTGAGGACAAGCGGGGAGAAGCCGGATTGAGCGAGGCGGCGGAACGCCTTGTAGTGCCGCTCGTCTTTCTGTCCCGCGATGCGCTTTCGGCGATGGCCGACCGAATCGTGACGCCGTCACCGGCTGCGTTGGCTCGTTTCGGTGTTCCATCGGTGGCTGAAGCCGCCGCGCTCGCCGCCTTTGCCGGCCAGGCGCGTCTTGTCGTTCCACGCCGCGCCGAAGACGGCGTCACCGTCGCTGTGGCCGAGGAGATACAGGAATGACCGTGCATTTCATCGGCGCCGGCCCCGGCGCTCCCGACCTTCTAACGCTACGTGGCCGCGACCTGATCGCCGCCTGCCCCGTCTGTCTCTACGCGGGCTCTCTGATCCCGCCGGCCATTCTCGCCCACTGTCCCGAAGGTGCGCGCATCGTCGATACGGCGCCGCTGTCACTCGAAGAGATCGAAGCGGAGTATCTGAAAGCGCAAAGGAGCGGCCAGGACGTGGCACGCCTTCATTCCGGCGATCTTTCGGTCTGGAGCGCTCTTGGCGAGCAGATACGACTGCTGGAGAGACACGCCATTCCCTACACGGTAACGCCCGGTGTGCCGGCCTTCGCGGCGGCGGCGGCGGCGCTCGGCCGCGAGTTGACGCTGCCGGAGGTTGGCCAATCGCTGGTGCTGACGCGCACTTCCGGCCGGGCTTCCGCCATGCCGGAGAAGGAGAAGCTCTCGGCCTTCGCTGCCACTGGCGCGACGCTCGCCCTTCATCTCTCCATCCACGTTCTCGACCGCATCGTCGAGGACCTCACGCCTTATTATGGCGCCGACTGCCCAGTCGCTGTCATCTATCGCGCGAGCTGGCCGGATGAGCGGATTGTCAAGGGAACGCTGGCGACCATTCTTGACGAACTCCAGACGGCGCCCATGGAGCGGACGGCGCTCATTCTGGTTGGGCAGGTGCTCGGCGCCGAGGACTTCCGGGCAAGCGCCCTCTATTCGGCCGACTATCAACGCCGTTTCCGGGGGCGCGATTCGCGGGCCGGGGAGGGTGAGGACTAGACTTGCCTGAAGCCTGTGCTGGCCAGCGGTCCGCCGCTCCGGTCGAACAGGACGACTTCCAGCTCCATGCCGCTGCCGGCGAGTACCTTGGCGGCGGTCGCAAAGCCGAGCTCGGCCACCGCATTGGCGATGGGAAGTCTGGCCGTGTGGCAAAGCGTGAGCGCTTCCAGGGCGGTGTTGGCCTTGCCAATGCTCTCGACGAGATCGCTGTCACCGCCAAGGTCGGCGACAATGGCCGAAAGCGCCAGGAGGTCGACTGATCCTCGCTTGGAGTGAAGGTCGAGAAGGCCCTGGCCGAGTTTCACTCCCTTGGCGAATCCGAGCGCCAGCGTCACGCGTGGCACCGGTGCCTTGCGGAGGTATTTCAGCGTACCACCGACGAAGTCGCCCATGTCGATCAGTTGCACCTCATCGAGGCCATGGAGGGTCTTCACCGCCTGCTCGGAGGTGTTGCCGGTCGAAGCGGCGACATGGGAAAAGCCCGAGGCGCGCGCCACGTCGATACCGCGCTGAATGGACGAGATCCACGCCGCGCAGGAGAAGGGCACGACGATACCGGTGGTGCCGAGAACGGACAGGCCGCCGACAATGCCGAGCCGGCCGTTGAGCGTCCGCTCGGCCAGCTTTTCGCCATCCGCGATCGAGATCTCCACCTCGACATCCTCTGGCCCGCCGATGGTCGCGCGCGCCTCGTCGAGCGTCCGGGCGATCATGGCGCGCGGCACTGGATTGATCGCCGGCTCGCCGATGGCGAGCGGCAGGCCGGGGCGCGTGACGGTGCCGACACCAGGTCCTGCGCGGAAGACGAGGCCTGCGCCCCTGGCTGCCGGTCGAACGGTCGCGAGAATGAGGGCGCCGTGGGTGACGTCCGGATCGTCGCCGGCATCCTTGACCACGCCGGCTCGCGCCCACCCGTCTCCTATGGCCGTAACCGCTAGCGCGAAGGAGGGGGTTTGGCCTCCCGGCAAGGTCACGGTTACCGGGTCGGGAAAGTGGCCGCCGACAAGACGCTCGAAGGCGGCGCGGGTCGCGGCGGTGGCGCAACTGCCGGTGGTCCAGCCGCGCCTCAGATGCGGCGTTCCGCCGTCCGCTTCCTTGTCCTTGTCCGCCATCGAACGCACGTTCCTTTCGGGCGACAAGGTCGACGCTGTCTGCTATCCGGTCAAGGGGAAAGGTAAGGCGGTGATGAAGGGTTTTTTGGTCGCATCGGTACGCTCCGGCGCCGGCAAGACGACGTTGTCGCTGGGGCTGATGGCAGCCCTCGCCCGGCGTGGACTGAAGGTCGCACCGGCCAAATGCGGGCCGGACTACATCGATCCGGCTTTCCATGCCGCCGCCGCCCGTCGGCCCGGCGTCAATCTCGATAGCTGGGCGATGACGCCGGCGCAGGTGGCTGGCCTCGCCGCGCATCAGGCCGAGGGCGCCGACCTGTTGGTGGCCGAGGGGCTGATGGGCCTCTTCGATGGCGTCGGCCACGAGCCCGGCCGGACCGGATCGTCGGCGGATATCGCCGCCGCCCTCGGTCTCAAGGTGCTGCTGGTGCTCGACGTGACTGGGCAATCGACCTCGGCAGCCGCCGTGGCGCTCGGCGCCAAGCTTCTCGATCCGCGTCTGACGATCGTCGGCATCGTCCTCAATCGCGTCGGGTCGGAGCGGCATCGTCGGCTCTGTACCGAAGCCGTGGAAGCACTCGGTCTCCCGGTGCTTGGCGCGTTGCCGCGCGAGACGGCCGTCGAGTTGCCGGAGCGGCATCTCGGTCTCGTCCAGGCCGAAGAAACGGATGATCTCCGCCGCCGACTCGATGCGCTCGGCGATTTCGTGGAGCGCCATGTCGAGATCGGTCGCCTGATCGAGCTGTGCGGCGACGCCGAAACGCCGATAGCCACTGCCTCCGCGCCCCTGCTCTCGCCGCCCGGCCAGCGCATCGCGCTCGCTCGCGACGCCGCCTTCAGTTTCGTCTATCCGCATCATCTCGCGGCCTGGCGGGCGGCCGGAGCGGAAATCCTGCCCTTCTCGCCACTGGCCGACGAGGGGCCGGATCCCACGGCCGACGTGTGTTGGTTGCCGGGAGGTTATCCTGAGCTCCATGCCGGCGCGATCGCAGCTGCGGATGGCTTCCTTGGCGGACTCAGGGCCTTTGCCTCGGCCAAGCCGGTGCATGGCGAATGCGGCGGCTACATGGTTCTCGGTGCCGGCCTGGTCGATGCGAGCGGCATCCGTCATGCCATGGCCAGTCTGCTCGGTCTCGAGACGAGCTATGAAAAGCGACGTCTGCATCTCGGCTATCGTCGAGCAAGGTTGTTCTCAAGCGGTCCACTCGGACCGGAGGGAGCCGTGCTCAGCGGCCATGAGTTTCACTATGCCACGATCCTGACCATCGGCTCTGACGATCCGCTTGCCGATGTTTCCGACGCTCACGGTGGCGCGCCTGGGCCGGACGGATCGCGGCGCGGCACCGTGAGCGGCAGCTTCTTTCATGCCATTGCGCGCATGGATTAAGGGTCAAGTGAAGCGTGCGGCCTCATCGATCAGCGCAGTGACGAGGCGCTCGAGCTGTGCCGTCGCCTTGTCGTTGCCAAGGTTGCCCCGTTCGTCGAAGGCCTTGTCGGCATTGGGCACGGCCACCTGTTGCGTGAGCACGCGAGCCCCCAGGGCATTTTCCAGGATCAGTCTCAAGTGCATCAGCGAGCGGATGCCCGCGAAATGGCCGGGCGACGCGGCCCCGATGGCGAACACGCGCCCGGTCCAGAGGCCGCGATAGCGGTCGTCGCGGATGCGACTCAGCCAGTCGATGGTGTTCTTGAGGAGCGGTGTAACCGACTGATTGTATTCCGGCGAGGCGATGAACACGCCATGCGACGCCATAAAGAGATCCGCGAGTTTCAGCGTTGGCTCGGGGACGCCCCGTGCGGCCTCCAGATCTCCGTCATAAAGTGGCATTGGATAGTCGGCGAGCGATATGAGCCGCACCTCGGCGTCGCGCAACGCCAGCTCGCGCGCCAGGAGGGCCGCGAGGCGGCTGTTGTAACTGCCTCCGCGCGTCGAACCGGACAGCACCAGCAAGTTTGGTCGTCTCCTCATGGACGGACCCCAACGCCTGGCGTGGGACATGAGACTCCGGTGCCCCCGAGGCCGCAATAACCGCCCGGATTCTTGGCGAGATACTGCTGGTGGTAGTCCTCGGCGAAATAATAGGGCCCGGCCGGTTCGATCGTGGTGGTGATCGCGGCCGTCCGTCCGGCTTGGTCGAGCGCCTTGGCATAGGCGTCACGGACCAACTCCGCCACGGCACGCTGCGCCTCGTCATGCACGAAGATCACCGAACGGTACTGCGTACCGACGTCGTTGCCTTGACGCATGCCCTGCGTCGGGTCGTGGCTCTCGAAGAACAGGCGGACAAGATCGGCATAGGAGATCGTACTTGGGTCGAACACCACCTCCACCGCCTCGGCATGCCCGGTGCGCCCTGAGCAGACCTCTTCATAGGTCGGATTCTCGGTGAAGCCGCCAATATAGCCAACCGACGTCCGGTAAACGCCCGGCGAGCGCCAGAACAGCCGCTCGGCGCCCCAGAAGCAGCCGAGGGCGAAGATGGCGACCGCATGTCCTTCGGGCACCGGGCCTTTCAGTGGTCGGCCATTGACGAAATGAGTCTCGGCTGTGGCGATTGGCCGGTCGCGGCCCGGCAGAGCCGTGTCGGGTGTCGGCAGGGTGGCCGGTTTCCGGAGTGATTCAAAAAAAGGCATGGTTTTCCTTGTCTCCCGGTCCTGTCGGATGCGGTTCGCCAGGGAACAGGGTTTCCAAGATGGGACCGTTGCAACTGCTTTGCAAGACGGCCGTGGCTGGCGCTCGATGACCGCTTTGCTATAACGGGCACCGAGAGGAGACCTTTACCCATGGCGTCCCGCAAGCTTGACCGGTCACTGATCCGCGGCTTCGATCTGTTCCGCGACATGACCGAAGAAAACCTGGATGCCGTTCTCGCCACGGTGCAGGTGCGCACCGTCGATCCCGGCGAGCCTGTGTTCAGCCAGGGCGCGCCGGCCGATGAGTTCTTCCTTTTGCTCAATGGCCACCTGAAGGTCGTTCAGGTGACGCCATCGGGCGAACAGGTCGTCGTGCGTCACGTGCTGCCCGGCGAGGTTTTCGGCATAGCAAAGGCCATACGCCGAACCGATTACCCGGCGACAGCCGAGGCGGTGACCGAGAGTCTCGTTCTTGTCTGGATGGCGTCGCAGTGGCAGGATTTCGTGGCGCTGAATCCCGTTCTGGCAATCAATGCGCTGGAGGCGGTGGGCGAGAGGCTGCAGGAAGCGCACACGCGCATTCGCGAACTCTCGACCGAAGAAGTGGAGCGTCGCGTCGCCCATGCGCTGCAGCGCCTCGTCCGGCGTGCCGGACGAAAGGAGCCGGACGGCAGCATTCTCATCGACTTTCCGCTGACCCGCCAGGACATCGCGGAGATGACGGGCACCACGCTGCACACGGTCAGCCGTTTGCTCAGCGCCTGGGAAGGGCAGGGAGTCGTTCGCAGTGCGCGACGTCGCATCGCCGTTACCGACGAGAGCCGGCTGGCCGCGCTCGCCCACGGCGGAAGGTCCTAGAGCCAGCCGAGACTGGCGGCGGCGATCACCGCGAGTGACAGGGCGCCGATCCATAACGGTGGCGCGAGCGAGCGACGCCGGCTCTCGTCGGATCGTTCGGTCCGGGCGGCGATTGTCTCGATGGCGTCGAAGAGACGCGGCAGGCGCGGTGCGAGGGCGAGAAGATCGCCGGCCGCCGACACCGCCGTCTCGATGCGGCCGATCGGACCGAGGTTGCGCGTTATCCAGCTGGTGACCACCGGCTCGGACACCTTCCACATGTCGAGATCGGGATCGAGGCTGCGTGCCACTCCCTCGACCACCACCATGGTCTTCTGGAGGAGGATAAGTTCCGGCCGCGTCTGCATGGCGAACAGTTCGGTCGTCTCGAACAACTGGTTGAGCAACCGCGACATGGCGATTTCCGAGGCTGGAATGCCATGAAGCGGCTCGCCGACCGCTCGAAGGGCTTGGGCGAAGGTCTCCAGCTCCTGTTCGGGCGGCACATAGCCGGCCTCGAAGTGTACCTCGGCAACCCGGCGGTAGTTTCGGGTAATGAAGCCGTGCAGGATCTCGGCGAGAAACCGGCGCTCGCGCGGACCGAGGCGCCCTACGATGCCGAAGTCGACGGCGATGATCCGTCCGGCGCTATCGACGAAGAGATTGCCTTGATGCATGTCCGCGTGGAAGAAGCCGTCGCGCAGCGCATGCCTCAGGAAGGATTGCAGCAGCGTGGCGGCGAGCTTCGGCAGATCATGGCCGGCGGCCCGGATCGCCGCGATATCCGACAGTTTGATGCCGTCGACCCATTCCATGGTGAGGACCGATCGGCTGGTCCGTCTCCAGTCGACGGTAGGCACTCGGAAATCTTCGTCATTGGCCGTGTTCTGCGCCATCTCCGATAAAGCCGCCGCTTCGAGGCGCAGGTCCATTTCCAGCGTCAGCGAGCGGGCCAGCGTGTCGACTACCGCGACGGGGCGGAGCCGGCGAACCCGGGGCGCGAGCCGCTCGATCAGCCGGGCGGCGAGGTAGAAGCCGGCGAGGTCGGAGGCGATGCGCCGGTCGATTCCTGGGCGCAGCACCTTCACGGCCATGTCGCGACGGCCATCCCGGTCGGTCACCGCTGCCTTGTGGACCTGGGCGATCGAGGCCGCCGCGATTGGTCCGCCGAGTTCGGGAAACAGTCGGGCAGCTTCCGGGCCGAAGCTTTCGTCAATGACTGCCCGGGCACCGGCAAGACCGAAGTCCGGCATGGCATCCTGCAACTCGGCAAGGTCGGTAGCGAGCGCCGCGCCGACCAAGTCGGGTCGCGTCGCGAGGAACTGGCCGAGCTTGACGTAGGATGGACCGAGCCGGGAAAAGGCGATGGACAACCGCTCCGCCCGACTGGCAGCGCCACGCCGACGGATCGCCCCGGCAAGCAGCAATGCAACGGAGACGACAAAGGGGCGCGGCTCCGGCAGAGGCAAAGCGTTGATCACTCCCTCGCGGGCGAGCACCCAGGAGGCGCGGACGAGGCGAGCGATATCGACGGGTAGCATTTTCGGGCGGTTCCTTGAGGGGGCGTCAGATCTTGACGCCGACGTGGAGCGCCACGACGCCGAGAGTCATGTTGGTATAGCCGACGCGAGAGAATCCGGCGGCCTCGATCATGGCCTTGAAGCGCTCCTGGTCAGGGAAGCGGCGGATCGACTCGACGAGATAGCGGTAGCTTTCTTCGTCTTTGGCGACGACCCGGCCGATCTTCGGCACCAGATGGAAGGAATAGAGGTCGTAGACCTTGTCGGCGACCGGCGCATCGACGTGCGAGAACTCGAGACAGAGGAAACGGCCGCCCGGCTTCAGCACCCGGAAGGCTTCGGAAAGCGCCTTGTCGATCTGGGGCACGTTCCGAATGCCGAAGGCGATCGTGTAAGCGTCGAAGCTGGCATCGGCCCAGGGCAAACTCTCTGCGTTGGCTTCGACGAACTCCATCTTGTCGAGGCCGCGCGCCCGCGCCCGGTCGCGGCCGACCTCCAGCATCGAGGAGTTGATGTCGGCGACGGTGATCTCGGCCGTGCGGTTCGACCGCTCGGCGATGCGGAAGGCGATGTCACCTGTGCCACCAGCCATGTCGAGCACCTTGAACGGACGCCGTCCCGAGCGCGGCGGGGCAAGGCGCGAGACCATGGCATCCTTCCAGAGACGGTGCAGGCCGCCCGACATAAGGTCGTTCATCAGGTCGTAGCGCCCGGCGACCGAATGGAAGACGCTGTCGACGAGGCCCTGCTTTTCGCCTGGGTTGACCTCGCGAAAACCAAAGGAAGTGCTGTTGTCCGTCATCGTCCGTCCCGTCCTGCCATAAGTCTCGCGCCAGCGGCGCGCCCGCGACCATAGCCGAAGAGAACGGCGGGCGCTATGTTGGCGGCGCGACAGGGCAATGCGTGTCAGGGAGTAAGTCCGGGAATGCCTGAACTGCCGGAAGTGGAGACGGTGCGGCGCGGCCTTCAGCCCGTGCTTGAGGGGGCGGTCATCTCGGCTGTGACGCTGGCGAGGCCGGCGCTTCGCTATCCCTTTCCGGAGCGCTTCGTGGAGCGTCTCGGCAATCGGCGGGTTCTCGGCCTCGGTCGCCGCTCGAAGTATCTTCTCTGGGAGATCGAGGGCGGCGAGACGCTGCTTGCCCATCTCGGCATGTCCGGCTCGTTCAGGATCGAAGGTCTTGGTGGGGCGGGTTCGTCCGAATCCACGCCGGGCGCCTTTGCTTTGGCCCGGTCGCGAGACGTTCGTCACGATCACGTCCGTTTCGAGCTGAAGAGTGGGGCGGTGGTTGTCTACAATGATCCCCGGCGCTTCGGCTTCATGGATCTTCTGCCGACAGCGGACCTCGAGCGGCACCCTCGCCTCGCCGGGTTGGGCATCGAGCCGACCTCCAATGTCTTCTCGGCTGCGACGCTGGCTGCCTTCGCCGAGAGACGGACGCCGCTGAAGGCGGCTCTCCTGGATCAGGCCGTCGTCACTGGTCTCGGCAACATCTATGTCTGCGAAGCACTATGGCGGGCAGGGCTCGATCCGCGCCGACCGGCTTCGGTGCTTGCCGATCCGGAGGTGGCCGACAAGCTCGCGGGCTCGATCCGTGCCGTCATCGCCGAGGCGATCGAGGCCGGTGGCTCGACCCTGCGCGATCACATGCGGACCGATGGCACGCTGGGGTACTTCCAGCACCGCTTTGCCGTCTACGACCGTGAGGGCGAGCCTTGCCGGCGGCCGGGGTGTGGCGGGGCGGTGGCGCGGATCCGGCAATCCGGGCGATCAACCTTCTTTTGTACGTCCTGCCAGCGCTGACGGCGTTGACGGCGGACGCTTCACCGTCTATAAGCCCGCCCCAAGGACGGTGGCCGGCGGTCGTCGGCCGCCTGATAGATTTATTTCGTCCGTGTGGCCGGGCTCGGCAGCCGCGGCGGCTCAACAACAAGTCCCGGCGCGGCCGGGAGAGAGAAAGGCTCTAGAATGGCCAATACGTCGTCGGCCAAGAAGGCGACCCGCAAGATCGCGGCTCGTACCGAAGTCAACAAGGCCCGTCGCAGCCGCATGCGGTCCTTCGTTCGCAAGTTCGAGGAAGCCATCGCTGCCGGCGACAAGACCGCCGCCACCGAAGCTTTCAAGGCGGTCGAGCCGGAGATCATGCGGGCGGCCACCAAGGGTATCGTTCACAAGAACACTGCTTCGCGCAAGGTGTCGCGTCTCGCTGCCCGTCTGAAGACGGTCGGCGCCTGATTCAGGACGCCTGACGGCGTTCTTGCGACTCTATTTGTGTCATGAGCATGGCTATTGGGGCCCAGCTTTGAGCTGGGCCCTTTTGCTTTTCCGGCTCGCGTGGTCAGGGTTGGTGCCCACTTTGCCCTGAGAGTCGGGTGACAGATTTTTTCGTTGTAAAACAAATAGATAGATATACGTCAGGTTCGGGCAAGGAAGAATCCGGGGGCTCGGAAACGAAAACGCGGCTAATGAATGGCAGAGCAGCCGGCGTACGACCAAAGAGGGTTTGGCGAGAAGGGTGGCCGCAAATGTTTGAATCCCCTAGCGTTCGCCGTTCACTCTTCCGGGGGCGTCCTCTCCGGTAAAAAGCAGGTTAACGACATAGGAAGATTCGGCTCTTGCTCCCCCCATGGGGCCTGTGTATGGTCAGCCCAGTTGAAGCGAGCGAGCCAATAAGTCGCTTGTGAAAACAAACTAAAGCAGGGGGCTAGCCGTCGGTAACTCATAAAGTGCGATAGCCGAGGCAAGTAGCCAGCCCAATCCAGGAAAGGTAATTCAAGTTATATGCGCATTTTGCGCATGGGTTTGTTTTGTCTTTTCTGTTTGGTCATTTCGGGGTGGTGGGGCAATCTTGGGTGCGGGGTTATTCAACGAAGATCCGGGCTATGCGGGAGACGTTGGCGTGCGCGAGACCTGGGAGGCGCTAGCCGCTGATCCCTCGGCTGTGCTGGTCGATGTTCGGACCGTGGCGGAATGGAACTTCGTCGGGCTTCCGGACCTTGAAAGCATCGGCAAGCGCGTTCTACTCATTGAGTGGCAGCGCTTTCCGGACATGGCCGTCAACCATGTCTTCGCCGACGAACTGAGGGAGGCGCTTGCCGACCTTGGTGTTGGCGCCGACGCGCCGCTCTACTTTATTTGCCGATCGGGAGCGCGCAGTCGATCTGCGGCAACTTCGGCGACGGCCGGTGGTTTCGTGCGGGCCTTCAACGTGGCAGGTGGTTTCGAGGGCGCGCTTGGCCCAGATCGGCATAGGGGCTGTGTCGATGGCTGGAAGGCAAGCGGTTTGCCCTGGATCCAGAGTTGAACCGATGTGTTGGACGGGGCGGCCGTGCGGCCGGCGTACGCGCAGATCGGGAGAGCTGTCACACTGATCACATGCTGAGTTCCGGAACCTCGGGTTCCGGTAGATGACGGGTTCCCGCCCGTCATGAGTGTTTCTGTCGGCTTTGCCGCCGACAAGAATTGAAAGATCGCTCCCCTGGGGATCGCGCTCTTTCCCTGCCGATCATTCGTCGGCGGACGCAAATGATCTCCCGGAACGTGTGTTCGGAAGATCGACGAAGGGCGCTCCTGGCGGAGGCGTCTTTCGAGTGAAAGACTGGTATAGAGTATAGGATGGAGGCCGAGAATGTTGGAAGCGGAAGCCGGCGGCGTCGCTGGAGCGGCAGTTGGTCATGCCGATGCGTGGGCGCGCGTACGTGGCCGCCTCAAGGCCGATCTCGGCGAAGAGGTGTTTTCCTGCTGGTTTGCCGGCATGAATGTCGAGCAGATTGATGGAGGCACTGTCTGGCTTTCGGTGCCGAGCCGTTTTCTCAAGACCTGGATCTCCACTCACTATCGCGACAAGCTGGCCGCTCTCTGGCAGGCTGAAGGGCCGGCTTTCAGGAAGGTCGAGGTGTCGGTGCGTTCCGCCATGCGGGCAAAGATCGAAACACCGGCTCGATTCTCGACCCCAGAGACGGCTCGTCCGACTGGAGCGCCGTCGCCGCGCGTTCCCGCTCCCGTGCGACAAGCCGCCGACGCCGCTTCCAGCCGCCTGTTCGACGACATCTCCTCCCCGCTCGATCCTCGCTACACGTTCGAGAACTTTGTCGAAGGCGCCTCCAATCGCCTGGCTCTTGCCGCAGCTCGCCAGGTCGCCGACGGTTCGGCTTCCGGCGTGAAGTTCAATCCTCTCTACATTCATTCCTCGGTCGGTCAGGGCAAGACGCACCTTCTTCAGGCGCTCACCCACCGCCTCAAGGCCGAGCACCCGGAAATGCGTGTGCTGTATCTCACGGCCGAGCATTTCATGTACCGTTTCGTACAGTCGTTGCAGACCCAGTCGGCGCTCGCCTTCAAGGAAGCGCTTCGCACCATCGACCTCCTGGTCATCGACGACATGCAGTTCCTTCATGGCAAGCAGATCCAGCAGGAGTTCTGCCATACGGTGAACACGCTGATCGACGGTGCCCGGCAGGTGATCGTCGCCGCTGACCGGCCCCCGGTCGAGCTGGAGACCATGGACGAGCGCGTTCGCTCGCGTCTCTCCGGCGGTCTGCTGATCGAGATCGGCGCGCCCGATTCGGCCTTGCGCCGGTCCATCGTCGAGCGTCGCATCGCACTCACTGCCCAGCATATGCCCGGCTTCTCCGTTCCCGACGATGTCATTGACTTCATCGTTCGCAACGTCACGACTTCGGGGCGCGACCTCGAGGGCGCGGTGACGCGCCTTGCCGGCCACAATCAGCTGACCGGCTTGACGTTGTCGCTTGCCATGGCCGAGACGACGCTGAAGGATCTCATCCGGGTGACCGATACCCGTCGCGTCAAGATCGAGGACATCCAGCGCGTCGTCTCCAAGCATTATAACGTGTCCAAGCAGGATCTCCTCTCCTCGCGCCGCACCCGCTCCATCGTTTGGCCGCGTCAGATCGCCATGTACCTGGCGAAATCGCTGACGCTGCGCTCGCTGCCGGAAATCGGCCGGCGCTTCGGCGGTCGCGATCACACCACTGTTCTGCACGCGGTGCGCAAGGTCGAGGAGTTGCTCGGCTCCGACGAGGCGTTGACGCAGGAGATCGAGGTCCTGAAGCGTATGCTCGAGGCGTGAGGCTCGGACGTTCAAAACGGCCGGAAGCGAAAAACGCCTGCGAAAACCCGCGCCGTTGACGGCATGCTGGCTTGCGGAAATCGGCAGTTGCCGTAATGTGCTCTTCCCCGCAGCCGCCCCGGCGGCGGCGGGGAGAACGGCCAAGAGCGTTCGCCGGCCTGACTGCAACAGCGGGCGGAGAGGTGGGCGCTTCGGATTGTTTACGGGAGCAGCCTATCTCGGTAGGGCAGGGTATGCCTGACCGACGGTTGCTCATCGCCAGATTCTCCGGAGGCCGCGCCGGTCGTGCCCAGCGCGACCGATCTGTGCGCGGCAGCCACGACAGACGGGTTTATCCATGCGCGTTACGCTGGAGCGGTCGCACCTCCTCGCTTCCCTTACCCACGTTCACCGTGTCGTCGAGCGTCGGAATACCATTCCGATTCTCTCGAACGTGTTGATCCGGACCGACGAAGGCCAGCTCAAGCTGAAGGCAACCGACCTCGACCTCGAGGCTCAGGAAACGGTGCCGGCTATCGTCGAACGTCCGGGCGCCACCACGGTGCCGGCGCACATGTTCTACGACATCGTGCGCAAGCTGCCCGAAGGTTCGCAGGTTTCGCTGGAGGGATCGGCCGATGGGGCCACGCTCTCCATTTCTTCCGGTCGCTCGCGCTTCTCGCTGCAGATGCTGCCGGAGAGCGATTTTCCAGACATCACCGTCGGCGAGCTCAGCCATGCCTTCACGCTCGAAGCCGGCGATCTCAAGCGGCTGATTGATCGCACCCAGTTCGCCATCTCCAACGAGGAGATCCGTTACTATCTGAACGGCATCTTCTTGCACACCGTCGATGGCCCCGATGGACCGCTGTTCCGGGCTGTTGCCACCGATGGTCACCGCCTTGCCCGCGCCGACATCGCCGCGCCGAATGGCGCCGAAGGCATGCCGGGCATCATCGTCCCCCGCAAGACGGTGGGCGAGATCCAGCGCCTCATCGAGGATCCCAAGGCCGAGCTCAAGGTCGAGCTGTCGGACGCCAAGATTCGCCTCACGGTTGGCAACGTGGTGCTGACGTCCAAGCTGATCGACGGCACTTTCCCCGACTATGGCCGGGTGATCCCTCAGGGCAACGACAAGGAGCTTCGCGTCGACAAGGCCGAGTTTGCAGAAGCCGTCGACCGCGTATCCACGATCTCCTCCGAGCGCGGTCGCGCCGTGAAGCTGGCGCTCGCCGAAGGACGCCTGATCCTCACCGTCGTCAATCCGGACTCGGGCACCGCCACCGAAGAGGTGATGGTCGACTATGCCGACACGCCGCTCGAGATCGGCTTCAATGCCCGCTATCTGCTGGACATTGCCGGGCAGCTGACGTCGGAGACGGCGGTGTTCCATCTTGCCGACGCCGGCTCGCCGACGTTGATCCAGGATGCCGGTGATGGCGCCACGCTCTACGTGCTGATGCCGATGCGGGTGTAGTCCGCCGCCGCTGGAACGCCATGACAGAATCCCGTCCGGAGGCGAAGGTGCGCGTAAGCCGCCTTCGCCTTAACGATTTCCGCAACCATGCCGACCTGTCGCTCGACTTCCCGGGACGGTCGGTGGTGCTCGTCGGCCAGAACGGCGTCGGCAAGACCAATGTTCTCGAAGCCCTTTCGTTGCTTTCCCCCGGCCGCGGTTTTCGGCGGGCGACGCTGGCCGACATGGCGCGACTTGGCGGCCCCGGAGGTTTTTCCGTGCTGGCCGATGTCGAAGGGCCTTATGGAGCGGTGCGGATTGGAACAGGATCGGTGCCCGACGAGCCGGGGCGACGGCTGCTTGTCGACGGCGAACCGCAGAAGGGTAGCGAGCGGCTATCCGATCATCTGCGTCTGATCTGGCTTATTCCGTCTATGGACGGGCTTTTTACCGGTCCGGCAGGCGATCGCCGCCGCTTTCTCGATCGCCTGGTGCTGGCGGTCGATCCAGCACATGGCCGGCGTGTGTCGGCCTACGAACAGGCCGTTGCCTCCCGCAATCGCCTGCTCGAGGGGCGCGATACCGATCCCGCCTGGCTCGACGCCGTTGAAACCGAGATTGCCGCAACTGGGGTTGCCGTTGCGGCGGCGCGGCGCGAGACGGTGCATTGCCTTGCACGGCTCATCACGACGCGCCCGGATGGCGATGACGCGTTCCCCCGCGCAATCGTCCAGCTGACGGGTGACGTTGACGCGGCGCTTGATGGCGTGGCGGCGGCCGACGTCGAGGACTGGCTGAGAGCCGACCTCCGGGCTGGCCGTTCCCGAGATCGTGCTGCTGGTCGCACGCTGGTCGGCCCGCATCGCTCAGACCTCTCGGTTCGCCATGCCGAGAAGGACATGCCGGCTTCGGCTTCCTCGACGGGCGAACAGAAAGCGCTGCTGACCGGTCTCGTGCTTGCGCAAGCGGCGCTGGTCACCGAGCTGACCGGCAGCCCGCCGGTGTTGCTGCTCGATGAAGTGGCCGCTCACCTCGACGCCCGTCGGCGCCGGGCGCTGGTCGATCTGATTGCCGCGCTTGGTGTTCAGGCCTTCATGACAGGGACCGACGCCGCCCCGTTCGAGGCCTTTGCCGGCGAAACTGAAATCATCACGATTCCAGACCCCGGCGAGCCGGATTTCCGGGAATTTTGAGCCTGATTCGCCCCATTTCCACCCGATTGCCGGGCCATGGTGCGGCCACCATCGCCCCTGTGGACTAAATGCTCCTAGAGGCGATTGAAAAATAAAGGATTTCAGCCCCGCGCCCTGGGTGGTTGAAGCCATCCCCGCCAGCCTTTATGAGAACACAGGCGGGATGTTCCCGAGACGAGAAACGAAGGCCTCCATGACCGACACCACAGCCTACGACCCCGACGACTACGGCGCCGAATCCATCAAGGTGCTGAAGGGGCTCGACGCGGTGCGCAAACGCCCCGGCATGTATATCGGCGATACCGACGATGGCTCCGGTCTCCATCACATGGTCTACGAGGTGGTGGACAACGCCATCGACGAGGCGCTGGCCGGTCATGCCGACGTGGTGAAGGTTCGCCTCAACGCCGACGGGTCCTGCACCGTACGCGACAATGGCCGTGGCATCCCCACCGACATCCACAGGGAAGAGGGCGTATCGGCGGCCGAGGTCATCATGACCCAGCTGCATGCCGGCGGAAAGTTCGACCAGAACTCCTACAAGGTCTCAGGCGGATTGCATGGCGTCGGCGTATCGGTGGTCAACGCGCTGTCTGTTTGGTTGAAACTCAGGATCTGGCGCCATGACCATGTGCACGAGATGAGCTTTTCCAACGGTGTGCCGGATGGTCCGCTCACCGTGACTGGCGATTCCGTTGGCGAAAAGGGCACTGAGGTGACCTTTATGCCGAGCCACGAGACCTTCAAGGGCGTCACCGACTTCGATTTCGCGACGTTGGAACGGCGCCTGCGCGAGTTGGCCTTCCTGAATTCCGGCGTTCGTATCGTCCTCGAGGACAATCGTGGCGTCGAGCCGCGCTCTGAGGTGCTTCATTACGAGGGCGGGCTTGAAGCCTTCGTCCGCTATCTCGACCGTTCGAAGAAGCCGGCAATCGCCAAGCCGATTCTGGTCTCGACCGAAAAGGACGGGATCACCGTCGAGGTCGCCTTGTGGTGGAACGACAGCTACCACGAGAATGTCCTCTGCTTCACCAACAACATTCCCCAACGCGACGGCGGCACCCATCTTGCCGGTTTCCGTGCCGCGCTGACCCGCCAGGTGACCAGCTACGCCGAGAGCGCCGGCATCTCCAAGCGCGAGAAGGTGACGCTAACCGGTGACGATTGCCGCGAAGGCCTCACCTGCGTGCTGTCGGTGAAGGTGCCCGATCCGAAATTCTCCAGCCAAACCAAGGACAAGTTGGTGTCCTCGGAAGTGCGCCCGGTTGTCGAAGGCGCTCTCAATGAAGCCTTTTCGACCTGGTTTGAGGAACATCCCGCCGAGGCGCGAACGGTGGTCGGCAAGGTGGTCGAAGCCGCAGCGGCCCGCGAGGCGGCGCGCAAGGCTCGCGAGCTGACACGCCGCAAGGGCGCTCTCGACATGGCGTCCCTCCCCGGCAAGCTCGCCGAATGCCAGGATCGCGATCCCGCCAACACCGAGCTGTTCCTCGTCGAGGGTGACTCGGCCGGTGGCTCGGCCAAGCAGGGTCGCAACCGCGAGTTCCAGGCGGTGCTTCCGCTGAGGGGCAAGATCCTTAATGTGGAGCGTGCGCGCTTCGACAAGATGCTGTCGTCGGCCGAAATCGGTACGCTGATCACCGCACTTGGCACGTCGATCGGCACGGACGAGTTCGATCCGAACAAGCTGCGCTATCACAAGATCATCATCATGACCGACGCCGATGTCGACGGCGCCCACATTCGCACGCTGCTGCTGACGTTCTTCTTCCGGCAGATGCCGGCGTTGATCGAACGCGGCCACGTCTACATCGCTCAGCCGCCGCTCTACAAGGTGACGCGCGGCAAGTCCGAACAGTATCTGAAGGACGAGCGGGCGCTTGAGGACTTTCTGGTGACCCAGGGTCTCGACGAGGCGGTCCTGAGGTTGGCCGACGGCGAGGCCAGCGCCGGACAAGACCTTCGTGCCATCGTCGACCGGGCGCGATCGGTGCGCAGTCTCATTGAAGGGCTGCACCATCGCTACAGTCATGACGTTGTCGAGCAGGCGGCAATCGCCGGCGCCCTCGACGCCAGGCTGATCGACGATCACGCGGCGGCTCAGGAGGCTGCCGACAAGGTTGCGGCTCGCCTGGACGTGATCGCCGACGAGTTCGAGAAGGGCTGGACGGGTGAGGCGACGCCCGATGGCAGCCTCGTCTTCCGCCGCGTCGTGCGCGGCGTCACCGAGACCAGCATCATCGACGCTGCCCTGTTGTCGTCGGCCGACGCGCGTAAACTCACCGCTCATCGTGAACATCTTGCCGCCACCTACGGCTCGGCCGCCGTTCTCCGGCGTCGAGAAAACGAAATCACGGTGCGTGGTCCACGTACGTTGCTCGATGCCGTCTACGCCGCTGGCCGCAAGGGCATTGCCATGCAGCGCTACAAGGGCCTTGGCGAGATGAATGCCGAGCAACTCTGGGAGACGACGCTCGACCCCAACGCCCGGTCGTTGCTGCGCGTGCACGTCAGCGAAGCGATCGAAGCCGACGACATCTTCGAACGATTGATGGGCGACGAGGTCGAGCCGCGTCGCGAGTTCATCCAGGCCAACGCGCTTTCGGTCGCCAATCTCGACGTTTGACGTCGATCCCGCTTGGCCAAATCTTGGCGTATGACAGTTGAGTGGACCTTGGCTGCCCCTCCGGGCTGCCAGGGTAGCTCGGTCGATCGCCTATGTCCGATCATGGCTCTCCGGCCGGATGGGGTCTTCGGAACAACAGTCGGTTTCGGTCGGGAAGATGGCGGGCGAACAGAAAACCGGCCTTCTCCAGAACTCGCTTTGAGCCTCCGTTATCCGGGTGGGCCATCGCCCAGACCTCGCGAAGCCTAAGTTGCCGATCCGCCACGCCCAATGCGGCGCGGACGAGCTCGGAAGCATAGCCGTTTCCCCAGGCTTCAGGCCGGAAAAAGTACCCTACCTCGAAACCCCACCCCGGATCGAAAGGGTCTTCGTACAAGCCACCCCATCCTATGACGCGGGCATCCTCGCGACGCGCCACCACCCATGGCGCACAACCATCGCGTCGTCTTCGCCACTCATGGACCATCACCCGCCGTCGACAGTCCCGCAGGGTTTCGTCGCGGTGGGTATAGTGCATTGCCGTGCGATCTCCGAGGAACTCAAAAAGCTCCGGAACGTCCGCGCGCCGCGAGGGACGCAGGATCAGTCTTTCGGTTTCGAGCACGATCGCATGACCTCGCTATGCCACGGTTCGATGTACCGTCTCGGGTGTACTCGGATCCGTCAAGCGACATCAGCCAGTGAATGTCCGCCAGCGGCGCGGGATACGAGCTACGGCGAGAGCCGGTGGTGATCTTCACGAGGGCGTAGGCGAACAATGGTTGCGCGATGTGAAGCTGGTCGGGCCTTCGAGGTGGTCCTTCAGGCCGGGCTGGTCTTCGGCGTGGCCTCTTCCTTCTGCGGGCGAGCGGGGCCACGGGGCACCCAGACCGCCGATGACGCATCGCCATAGGGTCGTGCCCGGCCGTCGAGCACCATGGCGCCGACAAAGGCGGCGACGACGGCGTCGAGACGATCCTCGAAGGCCTTGAGGCTTCGGCCGCGTGCGCCCTCCGGCGGGAGGGGAAGGGCGATGGCGCTGCCGATCAAAACTTCGTCGAGGGCTGCGACGATACTCTTCCAAACCTCGTAAAGGCGGGCGCGGCGTTCGATGAGCGGCAAGTCTCTCCAGTATTTGCCAGTGTTGCCGGCTTTGTAGGGGAGACGATAGGCGGCGCCGAGGAGCTCGATCAGCGCCGGATGCGGATAGATCTCCACGCGGCATGGCGGGCGGACATCAAGGGTGGCGAGCGGGTAGCCGGCGGCGGAAAGTCCGGCCTCCAGGGCGCGTCCGACCTCTCCGGGGCGATCCAGAGTTGGCGAATGGGTGCCGGCGCCTCGGCCCGAATAGGCTCGGTTGATGGCATTGTCGGCAGTTCGGCGTGCGATGATCGGAGTGTCCATCATCGGCATGTCTACTGTGACGAGATCGGGCGCTTTGCCGGCCAGATGGCGAGCGGTCGCGATCAGGGCCGCCGGTCCGGTCCCCATGCCACCGTCGGCCAAGCCGACGAACTCTTCGGCTGAGGCTGCCGCGGCGATCAGATGCCAGGTCGAACCGGTCTGGCCGACAAGGGCGATGCCGCTGGGGTTGACCGCGGTCCAAGCCGCGTCAATGCCGAGTACGACTTTCTCAGATGGTAAAACCGACATGGCTCTTTGTCGGGCGCGGCGAACGGCGGGCACCGGCCAGCATCAGAAAGATGCCGGAAATGCCGGCAACAGCGAGGGTCGGCCAGGCGAGCACAACGGAGCCCCATTCGGCCCAGGTCGCCTCTCCGACGAGAGGCTTTAGCGCCGTCTCTACCTGATCGACGAAATCCGGCGCGATGAGAGACAGGCTTTCGGACAAAGGTGTCATGACCACCGCGTCGGCAGCGATCGACGAAATGCCATCGGAAATCAGCGCCACAACGCCAATGGCAAACAGCACAAGGCCAAAAACACGCGCAACGAATGACAACATACGACGTGGTCCCCCGAACACGAGGAGCATCTTGCGGCTTCCGCGTCTTCCATGCAACGACGACCATGAGTATTTATTTCTATTTTGAAGTTTCTTCAGCCTCCGGTTCCCCTCCGGGGCGGGGGCAGCTATCATCTGCCGCCATGAAGAGAATCACGCTGGGAGCCACGGCGCCTTCTCTTCGTTCCTTGGGAGCCTCACCTGATGCGCATCACCGCCGCCGCCTCCGTCGTTTCTGTCCTCGCACTTGCTGCCTGCGGCAGCTACGCACCGCCTCCGCCGCGCATCGCTCCGCTGGCACCGCAGCCCGTCAATCCCGTAGCGAGCCAGGCTCTGCCGGCACCGGTTGCTCCGGTTATGTCGCAGCCGACGGCAGATGTCGCCATGGCCGCGCCGACCGTCAATCCAGCTGCCGCTACCGAGGTACGCAAGGCCGATCTGATCGGTGGCTGGACGCTGGCCTCGGCCGGCGAAACCTGCCAGCTGTCCATGAATCTGACCACCTGGAGCGGCGGCTACCGCGCGTCGACTCGTGGGTGCGTGTCCGACGAGTTGAAGGCCATTGGCGCCTGGGACGTCGCTGGCAAGGAAATCCTGCTGAAGGATGCGTCCGGCGCTGTCGTCGCTCGTCTCTATACCGCAGCTCCCAATCGCTACTCCGGTCTGACCGACGTCAGCAAGCGCGGCGTACAGTTCTTCCGCGGCTGATAGCCCGAATGGTGGCGGACGGACCGGTCGGCCAAATCGCCCATTGGCTCGATGGGGAGGTTGCTGCTGGCCGGTTGGCGGCCGACTCCGCGCAACGGCAGGCCGCCATAGCCTTCGATCGACTGCTCAAGCGGTTCGGTACGCCGCGCCCGCGCCGTCGTCTACTCGGTCTCATTCCGGTGGGAGCGGCGCCGACAGTGCGTGGTCTGTACGTCTGGGGCGGTGTGGGGCGTGGCAAGACGCTTCTGATGGACCGCTTCCACGAGGTGGCGCCGGTCGGCAGGAAGCGACGGCAGCATTTTCACGCCTTCATGGCCGACATGCACGAGGCCATCGCCACGGCGAGGCGAGCCATGGCGGCCGGCGACCAGCGGGATCCCGTCGAGATCGTGGCGCGGTCCCTCGCGAACGAGGTGGAACTCCTCTGTTTTGACGAGTTCTCGGTGACGGATATTGCCGACGCCATGCTTCTCGGCCGCCTGTTCGGCCGGCTCTTCGATCTTGGCTTGACCCTGGTCGCGACCTCCAATGTCGCCCCCGATCGTCTCTACTGGAACGGTCTCAATCGCCAGAGTTTCCTTCCTTTCGTGGGCATCCTGAAAGAGCATTGCGAGATCGTCCACCTCCGGGACGGCGTCGATCATCGGCTTGAGGGACTTTCGGCGGCCGATGTCTATCTTTCCCCCCTAGGGGCGGCCACGGACGCTGCCGCCGAACGCCTGTGGCTGGACCTGTCGGCCGGCGGTGAGGCCGGATGCGATCTGCGCGTCAAGGGGCGGCTCGTTCATGTGCGGCGCGCCGCCGACCGCCGCGCCCGCTTCACCTTCGTGGAGCTTTGTGATCAGCCGCTCGGCGCCGCCGACTATCGCGCGATCGCCCGTCATTTCGAACTTGTCATGGTGACCGGCGTGCCCCGCATCGCCCCTGGCGAGCGCAACAAGGCCAAGCGTTTCATCACCCTGGTCGATGTGCTTTATGATGCAGGCCGTGCGCTCGTGCTGACGGCCGATGGCGAACCGGCAGATCTCTACATGGCGAAGGAGGGAAACGAAGCCTTCGAGTTCGCGCGCACGGCCTCGCGGCTTGTCGAGATGCGCACCGAAACGTGGCTGCGTCGCGCGGCCAATCCACCCGTCAAACATTCACCCCAAGGTAGCATGACGCAAGCGTCACCTACCGCATGAAGAAGTAGGTCGGCAAACTGGTATCGTCTTCGTGAAAAGTTGACTTTCCCCGATAGTCTCGCTTGCACGCGACTGACGATCATTGTAATTCCATGCCGATCGATTTCGATCTAACTAACCTTTACGTAAAGGGAAAGGTAATAATCAATGGCGCGGAAAAAGATCGCACTCGTTGGTGCTGGCCAGATCGGCGGCACTCTGGCCCTGCTGGCCGGTCAGAAGGAGCTTGGCGATGTCGTTCTGTTCGACATCATGGACGGCGTGCCGCAGGGCAAGGCTCTGGATCTGGCGGAAACCGCTCCTGTCGAGGGCTTCAATGCCAAGCTCTCCGGCACCAATAGCTATGAGGCGCTCGAAGGCGCCGACGTGGTGATCGTCACCGCCGGCGTGCCGCGCAAGCCCGGCATGAGCCGCGACGACCTTCTCGGCATCAATCTCAAGGTCATGGAGCAGGTCGGCGCCGGTATCGCCAAGTATGCTCCGAAGGCCTTCGTGATCTGCATCACCAACCCGCTCGACGCCATGGTCTGGGCGCTGCAGAAGTTCTCCGGTCTGCCGGCCCACATGGTCGTCGGCATGGCTGGCGTGCTCGACTCGGCCCGCTTCCGCTATTTCCTGTCGGACGAATTCGGCGTTTCGGTTGAAGACGTCCATGCCATGACCCTCGGTGGCCACGGCGACGACATGGTTCCGCTGATCCGCTATTCGACCGTTGGCGGCGTGCCGCTTCCGGAGCTGGTGAAGATGGGCTGGACCACCCAGGAGAAGCTGGACGCCATCGTCGAGCGCACGCGCAAGGGGGGCGGCGAGATCGTCGCTCTTCTGAAGACCGGTTCGGCCTTCTACGCGCCGGCCGCTTCGGCCATCTCCATGGCCGAGTCCTACCTCAAGGACAAGAAGCGCATCCTGCCGGTTGCCGCCTATCTCAAGGGCGAATTCGGCGTGACCGAGACCTATGTCGGCGTGCCCGCCATGATCGGTGCCGGTGGCGTCGAGAAGATCGTCGACCTCGAACTGTCGTCCGAGGAGAAGGCCGGCTTCGAGAAGTCGGTTGCCTCGGTCAAGGGTCTGATCGAAGCGTGCAAGACCATCGCTCCCGCGCTGGCTTGATCGTCTGAAAACATGGGCCGGGCCGCCAGACGGCGACCCGGCCTTTTCGTCTCCGGCGAATCCATCCGCATTTTCACTCAGATAGCCCTCTCACTCCTCAGCCAAGGACTTCCGGATGAACATCCACGAATACCAGGCCAAGGCCCTGCTCAAGGGGTTCGGCGCGCCCGTCGCCGCTGGCGTGCCTATCTTTTCCGCCGACGAGGCGGAGACGGCTGCCCGGTCTCTCCCTGGTCCGCTCTGGGTCGTGAAAAGCCAGATTCATGCCGGCGGTCGAGGCAAGGGCCGGTTCAAGGAAGCGTCCGCCGGCGACAAGGGCGGTGTCCGCCTGGCCCGGTCGGTGGATGAGGTTGTGGGATTTGCGCGCGAGATGCTGGGCGCGACGCTGGTTACCAAGCAGACCGGCCCGGCCGGCAAGCAGGTGAACCGGCTCTACATCGAGGATGGCGCCGACATCGCCCGCGAGCTCTACTGCTCGCTGTTGGTCGATCGTGCGGTCGGTCGCATCGCCTTCGTCGTTTCCACCGAGGGCGGCATGGACATCGAGACCGTCGCTCATGATACGCCGGAGAAGATCGTCACCGTCGCCATCGATCCGGAAGCCGGCGTGACGTCCGCCGACGTTGCGGCCATCGTCGCCGCTCTGAAGCTGGAGGGCGCTGCGGTCAAGGACGCCGAGACCCTGTTCCCGCTGCTATACCGGGCCTTCGTCGACAAGGACATGAGCCTTCTCGAGATCAATCCGCTGATCGTCCTGAAGGACGGTCATCTTCGTCTGCTCGACGCCAAGGTGTCTTTCGACGGCAACGCGCTGTTCCGTCATCCGGACGTCGAGGCGCTGCGCGACCTCACCGAGGAAGACGAGAAGGAGATCGAGGCTCACAAGCACGATCTCGCCTACGTGGCGCTCTCCGGCAACATCGGCTGCATGGTCAACGGCGCCGGTCTTGCCATGGCCACCATGGACATCATCAAGCTCTACGGCGCAGAGCCCGCCAACTTCCTGGATGTCGGCGGCGGTGCATCGCGAGAGAAAGTGACCGCTGCCTTCAAGATCATCACCGCCGATCCGGCCGTGAAGGGCATCCTGATCAACATCTTCGGCGGCATCATGAAGTGTGACGTCATCGCCGAAGGCGTCATCGCCGCCGTGCGCGAGGTTGGGCTGAAGGTGCCTCTGGTTGTCCGTCTTGAGGGAACGAACGTCGCCCTCGGCAAGAAGATCATCGCCGACAGCGGTCTCGACGTCATCGCCGCCGACGACCTCGACGATGCCGCCCGCAAGATCGTCGCCGCCGTGAAGGGAGCCTGACGCGATGTCCATCCTCGTCAACAAGGACACCAAGGTCGTCGTCCAGGGCCTGACCGGCAAGACCGGCACGTTCCACACCGAGCAATCCCTCGGCTACTGCGGCACCAAGATGGTTGCCGGCGTCACCCCGGGCAAGGGTGGCACCACCTGGGAAGGCACGTTGCCCGACGGCAGCAAGGCGCTTCTGCCGGTGTTCGACACCGTCGCAGAAGCGCGCGAGAAGACCGGGGCCAACGCCTCGGTGGTTTATGTGCCGCCCAAGGCGGCTGGCGCTTCGATCATCGAGGCGATTGACGCCGAAATGCCTCTGATCGTCACGATCACCGAGGGCATTCCCGTGCTCGACATGGTGAAGGTGAAGGCCCGGCTCGATCGCTCGGCGTCGCGTCTGCTCGGTCCCAACTGCCCCGGCGTGCTGACGCCCGGCGAATGCAAGATCGGCATCATGCCCGGCTCGATTTTCCGGCGGGGCTCGGTCGGTATCGTGTCGCGCTCGGGAACCTTGACCTACGAAGCGGTGTTCCAGACGACGAACGAGGGGCTCGGCCAGACGACGGCTGTCGGCATTGGCGGTGATCCCGTGAAGGGAACCGAGTTCATCGACGTGCTGGAAATGTTCCTCGCCGACCCCGAGACGACCTCGATCGTCATGATCGGTGAAATTGGCGGCTCGGCCGAGGAGGCGGCGGCTGAGTTCCTGAAGGATGAGGCCAGGCGTGGCCGCATGAAGCCGACCGTCGGCTTCATTGCCGGTCGCACGGCGCCGCCCGGCCGCACCATGGGGCACGCTGGCGCGGTGATTTCCGGTGGCAAGGGTGGCGCCGAGGACAAGATCGCCGCGATGGAGGCGGCGGGCATTGTCGTTTCGCCGTCCCCGGCACAGCTTGGCCGTACGTTGGCCGAACGTTTGAAGGGGTGAGGCGCAGCGCCTCACCGACCGAGAGGATCTCGCGGAGGCGGATTGTCGCCGTCCGCGGGGTCACCATCTACCTACGGCGACGCGATCGTGCTGTCGCCGGAACGCGAGGACGGAGCGGACGGCTCCGAAACGCACATGGCACGGCAGAACGATAACGACGCTTTCGCCGGAACCTCGTTCCTCTATGGCGGCAATGCCGCCTATATCGAGGCGCTCGAGGCTCGCTACCTTGCCGATCCCACCTCGGTCGATCCCGAGTGGCGAGAGGTCTTCGACGCCCTCTCCGAGCCGACGACGGCGCAGAGCGCGCGAGGTGCCAGCTGGACGCGGACCGACTGGCCGCCCAAGGCCAATGGTGAGCTGGTTTCGGCGCTTGACGGCAACTGGCCCGAGGCCAGCAAGGTCCTGGAAAAGAAGATCGAGGCGAAGGCGCAGCCGGCCGGCATCACTGCCGAGGAACTCAGGCAGGCGACGCTCGATTCGGTCCGTGCCATCATGATGATCCGCGCCTACCGCATGCGCGGCCATCTCCACGCCGATCTCGATCCGATCGGTGTCGCCAAGAAGCTCGACCATGAAGAGCTGCACCCGGCGAGCTACGGCTTTACCGAAGCCGACATGGATCGACCGATCTTCATCGATCACGTGCTCGGGCTGGAATACGCCACCGTGCGCCAGATGATCGAAATCCTGAAGCGCACATACTGCGGCACCATCGGCTACGAGTTCATGCACATTTCCTCTCCCGAGGAGAAGGCCTGGATCCAGGAGCGCATCGAGGGTCCGGACAAGCAGATCGAGTTCACCGATAATGGCAAAAAGGCCATTCTCAACAAGCTGGTGGAAGCCGAGGGGTTCGAGAAGTTCCTCGACGTCAAGTATACCGGTACCAAGCGCTTCGGCCTCGACGGTGGCGAAAGCCTGATCCCGGCGCTCGAGCAGATCATCAAGCGTGGCGGCAATCTCGGCGTGAAGGAGATCGTGCTGGGCATGCCGCATCGCGGCCGCCTCAATGTGCTGACCCAGGTGATGGCCAAGCCGCACAGGGCCCTGTTCCACGAGTTCAAGGGGGGCTCTTACGCTCCCGACGACGTCGAAGGCTCGGGCGACGTCAAGTACCACCTCGGTGCCTCCTCGGATCGCGAGTTTGACGGCAACAAGGTGCATCTCAGCCTGACGCCCAACCCCTCTCATCTCGAGATCGTCAACCCGGTGGTGCTCGGCAAGGTCCGCGCCAAGCAGGATGTTTCCGCCACTGTCTGGGAAGGCGACATCATCCCGCTGCACGAGCGCGTCAAGGTTCTCCCCTTGTTGCTGCACGGCGACGCAGCCTTCGCCGGCCAGGGGGTTGTTGCCGAGTGCTTCGGCCTCAGCCAGCTGCGCGGCCACCGCGTCGGCGGTTCGATCCACTTCATCGTCAACAACCAGATCGGCTTCACCACCAACCCGCACTTCTCGCGGTCGTCGCCCTATCCCTCCGACGTGGCCAAGATGGTCGAGGCGCCGATCCTGCACGTCAACGGCGACGACCCCGAAGCCGTGGTCTACGCAGCCAAGGTCGCCATCGATTACCGGCAGAAGTTCCATAAGCCGGTCGTGGTCGACATGATTTGCTATCGCCGCTTCGGCCATAACGAAGGTGATGAGCCGGGCTTCACCCAGCCGATCATGTATTCCAAGATCCGCGGCCATGCGACGACACTGCAGATCTACGCCAAGAAGCTGATCGACGAGGGTGTCGTTTCCCAGGACGAAGTGATCGGCATGCAGGCCGCCTTCCGCCAGAAGCTCGATCAGGAGTATGAGGCGGGGCAAGCCTACAAGCCCAACAAGGCCGACTGGCTCGATGGCGCCTGGGCAGGCCTCAGGGTGGCCGACAGTTTCGACGAACAGCGGCGCGGCCAGTCCGGTGTCAACATCGATACGCTCAGGGAAATCGGCATCAAGATCAACACGGTGCCGCCGACCTTCAACGCCCACCGGACGATCCAGCGCTTCCTCGACACCCGCAAGAAGGCGATCGAGACTGGCGAAGGCATCGACTGGGCCCTCGGCGAGGCGCTGGCTTTCGGTTCTCTGGCCCTCGGTGGCCACAAGATCCGCCTGTCGGGCCAGGACTGCGAGCGCGGCACCTTCAGCCAGCGTCATGCTGTGCTCTACGATCAAGAGACGGAGGCGCGCTATATCCCGCTCGCCAATCTGTCCCCGGAGCAGGCCCCCTTCGAAGCCATCAATTCCATGTTGTCGGAAGAGGCGGTGCTCGGCTTCGAATACGGCTACTCGCTGTCTCGTCCCAATGCGCTGACCCTCTGGGAAGCGCAGTTCGGCGACTTCGCCAACGGTGCGCAGGTCGTCTTCGACCAGTTCATTTCCGGCGGCGAGCGCAAGTGGCTCAGGATGTCCGGTCTCGTCTGCCTGCTGCCGCATGGCTACGAAGGTCAGGGGCCGGAGCACTCGTCGGCTCGTCTCGAGCGCTGGCTGCAGCTGTGCGCCGAGGACAACATGCAGGTCGCCAACTGCACGACGCCGGCCAACTACTTCCATATCCTCAGGCGCCAGCTGACGCGCGATTTCCGCAAGCCGCTGATCCTGATGACGCCGAAGTCGCTCTTGCGTCACAAGCGGGCGGTCTCCAGGCTTGCCGACATGGGGGCGGAGACCTCGTTCCACCGTCTGCTGTGGGATCACGCCGAGTCGGATCCAGGGACCGTGACCGTGCGTCTGAAGCCGGATGCCGAGATTCGCCGCGTGGTGATGTGCTCGGGCAAGGTCTATTACGATCTCCTCGAGGAGCGCGAGAAGCGGGGCGTTGACGACGTCTATCTCCTGCGTGTCGAGCAGCTCTATCCCTTCCCGGCAAAGGCGCTGGTCAACGAACTCGGTCGCTTCCCGAACGCCGAGCACGTCTGGTGTCAGGAAGAGCCCAAGAACATGGGCTCCTGGACCTTCATCGATCCCTACCTCGAATGGGTCCTGAAGCAGATCGGCGCCAAGAACCCGCGCGCCCGCTACGCCGGACGGGCACCGGCCGCGGCCACCGCTACCGGCCTGATGTCCAAGCACCTCGCCCAGCTCGCCGCCTTCCTTGACGAAGCGCTCGGCTGAACGGTCCTCGGGGCGGCCATCCGGCCGTCTCCACCCCTTTTCGCATCTGGAGAGAAGCTCAAATGAGCAACGAGATCCGCGTCCCGACGCTCGGCGAATCGGTTACTGAGGCCACCATCGGCCGCTGGTTCAAGAAAGTAGGCGAAGCCGTGAAGGCGGAAGAGCCTCTGGTCGAGCTCGAAACCGACAAGGTGACCATCGAAGTGCCGGCGCCCGCCAACGGCACGCTGTCCGAAGTTCTGGTCGAGGCTGGCGAGACCGTCGGCGTCGGTGCCCTTCTGGGGTCACTCGGCCCGGCTTCCGAGGCGGCTGCTCCCGCGCCGAAGGCAGCCGAGCCGGTCAAGCCGGCTGAACCTGCCGCTGCCGTCAAGCCGGCCGAGCCCGTCAAGGCCGCCGCGCCGGTGCCTCCGTCACCCGCCGCCGCTCGTGTCATGGCTGAAACCGGCACCAGCGTGGAGAGTGGTTCTGGCAAGCGCGGACAGGTGCTGAAGGAAGACGTGCTCGCGGCCGTTGCCGCCGTTCAGAGTTCATCCTCGGCTGCCGCCGCTCCCTCAGCGCCCCGTGCGCCGGTCGCCTCCGACGACGCCGGTCGTGAAGAGCGGGTCCGGATGAGCAAGCTCCGCCAGACCATCGCCCGTCGCCTCAAGGAGGCGCAGAACACGGCCGCCATGCTCACCACCTTCAACGAGGTGGACATGACCGGCGTGATGGCGCTAAGAGCCTCCTACAAGGAGCTGTTCGAGAAGAAGCACGGCGTCAAGCTCGGCTTCATGGGCTTCTTCGTGAAGGCCGTGGTGCAGGCGCTGAAGGAGATCCCGGCCGTCAACGCCGAGATCGACGGCGAAGACCTTATCTACAAGAACTACTACCACATCGGCGTCGCTGTCGGCACCGACAAGGGCCTCGTCGTACCGGTGGTCCGCGACGCCGACCAGCTGTCCATCGCCGGTATCGAGAAGAAGATCGGCGAATACGGCAAGCGGGCGCGTGACGGCCTCCTCCGCATCGAGGAAATGCAGGGCGGCACCTTCACCATCTCCAACGGCGGCGTCTACGGTTCATTGATGTCGACGCCGATCCTCAATGCGCCGCAGTCGGGCATTCTTGGCATGCACAAGATCCAGGAAAGGCCGATGGTGGTCGGTGGCAAGATCGAAGTTCGGCCGATGATGTATCTGGCGCTGTCCTACGATCACCGTGTCATTGACGGCAAGGAGGCGGTGACCTTCCTCGTTCGCGTCAAGGAGAACCTCGAGGAGCCGCAGCGGCTCGTCCTCGATCTCTAGCTCAAGCGGACGGCGCATGATCCCAGGCCTCCCTCCCTAAGTGGAGGGAGGATGACTGGTGGCTCGACCCGTTGTGCCTACGTCCGCCGATGAGAGCGGTTCGATAATCGAAAGGAAGCCGATGTCTCCCTATCTCGGCGAACTGGCCAGCGTCATGGCGGTCTTCTCCTTTGCCATCGTGGCGCCCGGCGCGGACACCGCCATGGTCATGCGGCAGAGCCTCGTTCACGGCAGGCGGGCCGGCATTCTCACCGCCTTCGGCGTCGGTACGTCGCTGCTGTTCCACCTCACCTACACCATCCTCGGCCTGGGGCTGATCGTCTCGCAGTCCTTGCTGCTGTTCTCGGTGATCAAGTGGGCCGGTGCGGCTTATCTGGCCTACATGGGCATCATGGCGTTGCGAGCGCCCGCGCCGACGCTGCCGGAATCCGGCACTCAGCCTGCGGTACCCATGAGCAATCTCCGCGCCTTCGGTCTCGGCTTCCTGACCAATGCCCTCAATCCCAAGCCGATATTGTTTTTCCTGTCCCTGTTCTCCGCGCTGGTCAGCCACCAGACGCCCGCGCTGGTCAAGGGCGGTTACGGCCTTGTCATGGCCACCTGCCTCATCCTCTGGTTCTCGGCCGTGTCCTGCTTTCTGACCATGCCGCGGGTGAGGGATGCCTTTGCGCGGGCAGGCCTTTGGATCAACCGCGTGACCGGCGCGGTCTTCATTGCCTTCAGCGTCCGTCTCGCCCTCTCGCGAGCCGAGTGATTTTCGTGTTGCGCACCTGAACACAAGCCGCCGCAGCCTCAGAGGAGTGCCTTCATGTCCTTCGATCTCGTTGTCATCGGTACCGGCCCTGGCGGCTACGTGGCTGCCATCCGTGCCGCCCAGCTCGGCATGAACGTCGCCGTCGTCGAAAAGCGCGCAAGCCACGGCGGAACTTGCCTGAACGTTGGATGCATCCCGTCCAAGGCGCTGTTGCACGCATCCGAGATGTTCCACGAGGCGGGGCATGTGTTCGCCAAGCTCGGCGTCAAGGTCGGCGCGCCGGAGCTCGATCTCTCGGCGATGATGGGCCACAAGGACGCCACCATCCGCAGCAACGTCCAGGGCATCGATTTTCTCTTCAAGAAGAACAAGATCACCGTCCATCGCGGCACCGGCCGCATAATTGCCGCGGGCAAGGTGGAAGTGACCGCCGAAGGCGGCGACAAGTCGGTCGTCGAAGCGAAGAAAATCCTCATTGCCACCGGCTCCGATGTGGCGGGCTTGCCCGGCATCACCGTTGACGAGAAGAGCGTAGTCTCCTCAACCGGCGCTCTGTCGCTGGAGAAAGTACCCGAGCATCTGGTGGTGATCGGCGCCGGGGTCATCGGTCTTGAGCTTGGTTCGGTCTGGCAGCGCCTTGGTGCGCGTGTCACGGTGATCGAGTATCTCGACCGCATCCTTCCGGGCCTCGACGGCGAGGTGGCGAAGACGTTCCAGAAGCTTCTGGAGCGTCAGGGTTTCACCTTCAAGCTCGGACGCAAGGTCACCGGCGTTGACGGCGGCAAGGTGCATTTCGAACCCGCCGCCGGTGGCGAAGCGGAAACCATTGATGCGGACGTCGTGCTGGTGGCGGTTGGCCGCAAGCCCTTTACTGAAGGACTTGGTCTTGCCGAGGTCGGCGTCAAGCTCGACGGCAAGGGACGCGTGGAGATCGATGGGCACTATCAGACGAACGTGCCGGGCATCTATGCCATCGGTGATGTCGTCGCCGGCCCCATGCTGGCCCACAAGGCCGAGGACGAAGGCATCGCGGTGGCGGAGCTCATGGCCGGCAAGGCGGGTCACGTCAATTACGACGTCATCCCGGCCGTGGTCTACACCTCGCCGGAGGTCGCGGCCGTCGGCCGTACCGAGGAAGAACTCAAGTCGGCCGGCATTCCCTACAAGGCCGGCAAGTTCAGCTACATCGCCAATGGCCGCGCCAAGTCGATCCTCAAGACGGACGGCTTCGTCAAGGTGCTGGCACACGCCGAAACCGATCGCGTGCTCGGAGTTCACATCGTCGGCCCTGGGGCCGGAGAAGCGATCGCCGAAGCGGCTGTTCTGATGGAGTTCTCGGGTTCCGCAGAGGATCTTGCTCGTACCTGTCATGCCCATCCGACGTTGTCGGAGGCGGTGAAGGAAGCGGCGCTCGCCGTCGACAAGCGAGCGATTCACGCCTGACCGCTCAACGGCGTCGATCGACAACGGTGAACAGACCGACGCCTCCCACCACCAGAGCCGTGCCGAGAATATCAACGCCGCGGAGCGGTTCGTCCAGGATCAGGACGGCGAGGAACAGCGTCACCACCGGCGACAGCGTGCCGATGGTGGAGTTGGCTGCGGCCGAAATGCGCGACAGAGCCGCGCTCATCAGAAAACTCGGCAGTATGGTGGCGCCGATGGCCAGCGCCACCGCCAGCGCAAAGGCTCTCTCGGACACGAGAAGTGCCGATAGCGGATGCGTGAGCAGGAACAGCCCCAGGATTACCACCGCCGCACCGGTCATGGCGACCGAGGTGAACAGTGGCGCCCCCATGGCGGCGATGCTGCCACCGGCGAGCAACTGATAGAGCGCGAAGGTGACGGCGGCGCCCAGCACCCATAGGGCGCCGACGACGATATCGCCACCGCCCGTCTCGAAATCGGCAAGAAAGACGACGGCAAGGCCGAGATAGGCGAGGCCGAAGGACGCAAGTGGTTTCCAGCGCAAGGGCATGTGAAACAGGGCCGCGCCAAGCAACAGCACGAAAAGCGGATAGGTGAAGAGGATCAGACGCTCGAACTGTGGCGTCAGCGTCTCGAGGCCCTTGAAGTCGGCGTAGGACGAGAACCAGTAGCCGATGACGCCGATCAGCAACGCCTTGGCATAGGTCGGCATCGGGATAACCCGCTGGCGTTCCCGCGCATGAGCCAGGAAACCGACGGCAACATAGACGGGCACCGACAGCCCCATCCGGAGCGCAAGCAGCGTCAACGTGTCCACGCCCTCGGCAAAGGCGAGCTTGATGAGGATGCCTTTGGAGGCGAACAGCACTGCTCCGAGGGCGGCAAAGCCGTATCCGAGCCATGGTGTGCCGGTGGAAGGGGCAGAAGAGGCGGTCAAGAAATCGCGGCCCGGACGGGCCTCCCGACTGTTGGGCTTAAGTAGCAATCCTTAAGCTATCGGGTCGGCCAAGGATAGTCGGCTAGCGAGGGAAGCGTCCGGTTTCACGCGCGCGGATGTGCGCCTTTCCAGGCGGCCACCAGCCGCTCGGCGTCGACCGAGGTATAGACCTGCGTCGTCGAAAGGTTGGCGTGGCCAAGTAGTTCCTGGATGGTGCGCAAATCGCCTCCAGAGCCAAGAAGATGCGTGGCGAAGGAATGTCGGAGCGCATGTGGTGTCACCGTCTCGGGAAGGCCCAGGGCTCCACGCAGGCGTTGAATGGCAAGCTGGATGATGCGGGGCGACAGTGGCCCTCCCTTCACGCCCCGGAACAACGGCTCTTGCGGCGCGAGGCGGAAGGGCACGAGGCGAACATAGGTGGCCACGGCCCGGCCGACCGCGGGGAGCACCGGAACCAAGCGCGTCTTGCCCCCCTTGCCGGTTATGCGAATCGCGCCACCTGCTTCCGGCGGCGCTTCGGCGGCGGTCAGCGAAAGGGCCTCGGAAATGCGCAAGCCTGCTCCATAGAGCAATGCCAACACGGCGGCGTCGCGGGCCGCGACCCATGGCTCTTCCACTAGAGCGCCGGCGTCGGACACGATGGAGAGGGCGTCGGCAACGCCGAGCGGTCGTGGTAGCCGGCGGGGCGTCTTCGGCGCGGCGACAGCGGCGACGGCGGCGCTGGTCGCTTCTCCCCGCTTTTCCAGGAATCGAATCAGCGAGCGTATGCCGGAGAGGCCGCGCGCAAGACTCGGCGCGGCGAGCCCGTCGCGTCGGCGACGCGCGAGGAAGGCGCGATAGTCGGCCGGCAAAAGACGTCCGAGATCGGCGATCGCGGGAGGTGCGCCAAGGTGGCTTGTCAGGAAGCGGACGAAGTCATCGGCATCGCGCGCATAGGCTTCAACCGTGCGCGGGCTGAGGCGACGCAAATCGGCCAGCCAGCGCTGCCAATCCAGAACGGCAGTGGCGAGATCGGGCGCCATGGTGACAAGAGGAGCGGTTTCGGTCATCGGCCTCGACTTTCTCGGCGGACTGTCGGCTGAAAAGCTGAATGGCCGATGAACGTGGGCCTCAGGGTTGGTTCAAGGGAGACGGCGTAGAAACACGCTCAAGATGACCCGCCGGCCGGAAACCGGAGGGTCTGAGCTCCAAGGAGGGCCGTCCCATGTTGCACAGGCGTCTTCTCACAACCCTTGCCGCTTCTTTGGCGGTGGCATTGATCGCTGCCGCCGGTCTCGCCGGCACGGCTTCGACCGCGGCGGCCGACGGGTTCTATTTTGGCTACCACGACGGCCCGCGCATGGCACCCCCGCCTCCGCGTTGGGGTTGGGGAGCGCCGCCGCCTCCCGGACCGGGCTGGGGGCGGCCGGGTTGGGGGCCATCACGGCATCAGTGGGGGCCGCCTCCGATGTGTCGGCCCCGCTTGGTCAACCGACCGATCGTCGACCCCTGGGGGCGAATCGTTCGCTATCAGCGGGTGGAGATCATGGACTGCGGCCCCCGCCGTCACCGTTGGTAGTCGGCAGGGGCACTACGGGATGACGACGTCCAGCTCGCCGCCTGCAATGACGTCGATGACCTCGAAGCCGCCACCCCGGTTGTAGGTGTGCAGGCCTGAAAGCGGAGGCGCCGGCCGCAATGCGACAAGGGCCGTCTCGGCGTAGCCGCCGGTATCGAGGCGATCGATGCGGGCAAAGCCGAGGCCGGCGCCATAACCGCCGGCGCTATCCTGGAACGGGCGGATAATGCTGCCGCCCACCGAAAACATCCGACCGGCCGGCCGAGCCGAGGCGACATCGACCTTGGCTGGACCGGCGAACAATGGAACCCACGGCCCGGTGAGCGTCTCGGCCGTGAAGATGGCAAGTCCGTCCCAACTGGAGCCCCAGTGGGGCCGCACCGTGCCGAACAGGTGGCGTCGGCCGCCCGCCTGAAGAAGCGTGGCGTCGCCAAGGTCGATGTTGTCGATCAGGACAGCCACTTGCTCCCAGCGGTCCGGAAACTCGACCGCACGCCAAAGCTGAACCTGACGTTGGCCGGACGTTTCCGGGATCATGTAGAGCACATCGTCTTCCTCGAAGACGAAGGGATAGGACAGGTGGCACTCGGTCTCGATCACCGGACGAGGCGTACCGACGGGGCCATCGGCGCCAAGGTCCACGGCGGAAATGATGCCCTTTTGCGTTGCAAACGGAAACTCTTCCATCAGCAGGACGGTACGGTCGCCATGCCGCACCACGAAGGGGTCGGCGTAAAAGCGATCGCCGTTATCGGCGATCCGTCGCCAGGGAGAGCCGGCAATGATCGGCAGGGCGCCCTCGCCGGTCTCGTCGACTCGCCAGGCCACCGCCCAGTTTGGCGGGTTGCGCACGAGACGCTCCAGGCGATTGGCAAGCGACCGTGCGAATGTCGCAGCCGCGAAGCGGCCCGGATTGCCGGCTCGACGCGGCGGCGGGTCGGCTTCGACAAGCGGCAGCGTGAGATCGTGCAGGGTGGCGCCGGCTGCAATGTGCCCGGCTGCCAGCGTCAGCATCTCGATCGCCCGGCCGGTGGTGATGGACATACCGGATCCGAGCTGTCGCCGGTCTTCGACCGCGATGTGCCAGCGGCCGACCAGACGCTGCGTATCGCCCGTTACCGCGATGAGATCGAGAAACGGCTCTTCTCCGGCCATGATCGCGTCCGCGGCGCCGGCGGCCACTCCGGTTCCGCTCACGCTGATCAGCAGCCGATCGCAAGAGATTTCGGTCGCCGCGGCCAGATCGACGATGAGATCCGCCCCTTCATCGACGTTGGGCAGACCGAGCGCGGTGGGCGATAACCGCGCAAGCGGTTCGCTGAGAGGCCGGCGAAAGGCGAGAGCCTCGAAGGCTAGACAGAAATCGAGCAGACTGGCAGGCGGCGGACCGGCTGCCGCAGCAATGGCGCCGCTGCCGCCCGTGGCAGCCAGCACACCGTTGATCGCCTCGGCTTGCCAGCGCCTGAGATCAGTGGGGTCGATTAAGAACAAGACGCGCATGCGGCCCTCCCCCGCCGATGCTGCCGCGGCGAACTCGTCTGCCACGTATTGGCGCCGTGCCGACGCCTTTTCTTGGTGCGCGTTCGCCGGGTGGCGGGCCAACGGTGGTCCCCACGATGAGCTCGGAGCCGAACTCCACCAGGATGCAGGAGCGGGCTGTCTTGGGGACCATCAATCGGGATTCCATGATCGCCAGGGCAGACGCGGCAAGGTACTCATAGCCGACGCTGACCGTTGCAAGACCGGCCGGCCGGGCCTCCCGTATGCCGTCACAACCAATGACCGACACATCGGCTGGGACATTGAGGCCGGCCGCAGAAAGGGCTCTCAAGGCACCTTCGGCCAGCGGATCGGACAGGCAGAAAATGGCGGTCGCGCCTCCGAGATGGCCGGTTTCGTCCAATCGCGCCGCTACGGCGGCCTCGCCGGCATCCGCGCTGTCCTCCTTGGCCAGAAAGGCGTCGCGCAGTTCAAGGCCTAGGGCTCCGATCGCTTCGACGAAGCCGGTGCGCCGTCCCGCCAGATGATCGCGACCCGTTGTACCCAGCATCAGTACGTTGCGGTGGCCGGCCTCGATCAGGTACCGAACCGCGACACCGGCGGCGAAGCTGTTGGCCGGCACCACCGCATCGGCGCGTCGAAGCCGTTCCTCGCCGTTCATGATCACCATCGACAACCCCGTCTTGACGAGGTCGCCCAGATCCAGCTGGTCGCCGCTGCTCATCAAGATGACACCGCTGGCTTTCTCTGTACGGGCAATTTCTTCCACCTTGCCTGCGTCAAAACCGATGTCATCGGAAATATGGACGGTTGTCTTGAGCGACCGGCGCTCGCATTCCCGCTTGAGGCCCTGATAGAGGGCTCGATTGCGGAATGCGGCATCGCCCGAGGTCTCAAAGCTCTGGTCGAAGGCGACGACCACACGCTCCATGGTGGCGATCGTAGCCTTGGCGCGCCGCTGGTCGAGATAGCCGAGCTCGCGCGCCACGGCCAGAACGCGCTCGCGCACTTCGCGGCTAATCGAGGCGGTCCCATTGAGGACATGCGATACGGTGCTGACCGCAACGCCCGCCTCCCTGGCAATATCGCGAACCCCGATTTTCATCACATTCTTTCCGCGCCGCGCTGTTCGCGCCGGACGACCGAAGGCAAAACGACGCCGACAAAGGTCCGAGAAAACCTTTGTGCCCGGGTGGATGTAACTATCGTTTCTGACCGTCCATTCATCATCCGATTTAGCCGGTGGATGCAAGACCAGCAACGGATGTTGGCGGCAATTTCAACGAACGGCGGTTTTGAGGTAAACGCCCTTAAGAAAACTGCTCCGGCAGGCATGAGCCCTTGCGGTCGATCAGTCCTCGTTCCGGTCGAGGCGATAGCGAAAGTCGCAACGGTGGCCGCCTGTCATGATGGTTTGCGTGCGTTCAAGTCGCATGGCCGGATTGTAGCCTTCGCAAAAGGCGGCGTCGCGGTTGCATGACAGCAACGCGCCAATCTCCGAGAGCCCCATCTCCTGGTAGGTCTCGGCATATCTGCAGCGAGTGACGTCATAGGAAAGGACATCCGGCCCGACCTCGCGCACTTCGATCGTCAGGGCATCTTCGGCTGTCCAGTCTGGCAGGATAGTCTCGAAATCCCTGAAGTCGGGCATTCGGCCGAGGTCGGCACGGCATTTCTCTCCATGGGCGATCGCGGTTTTCCGAATGGCCACGTCAATCACGTCCCGCGCAGGCCCTTCGCCAATGCGCGCCACGAGCTCGCGATAAAGGTGGCCGACGATCTCCGCTTCGATACGGCGGCGCTCGATGATGGGTAGCGGCATGAAGGTCTCCTGGAGCGATCCGAGGCTAGCCCGGTCGGAGGCCGCTGGAAAGTGCCGACTCGATCCCGGGTGGTCTGGCGGGTGCTCCAGCAGACAAACCTTGTGTCTTCGCTTGGCGGCCAAATGCTTCAACTTGGTCGGCGAAGGCTCTAGGTGAAACGGCTTTGGTCCCGGGGAAGGCTGTGCTATGAGAGCCTCGACGAAGGAACGGCGGCGCCCCGAGGCTTGGCTGCGGCCGGTTCCGCGCCGGGAACGGCATGGCCGGCCGGCGTTCCGCGAGCAAAGGTCGAAACTCTCCGTGAACTGGATCAACAACGTCGTCCGCCCGAAAATCCGTTCCCTCTGGTCCGCCAAGCGCGATGTGCCGGAGAATCTCTGGGTGAAGTGCCCGGAGACGGGCGAGATGGTTTTTCACCGCGACCTCGAAGCCAACCAGTGGGTGATCCCCAACTCCGGCTACCACATGCGCATGCCGCCGAAGGAGCGCTTCGTGCAGCTGTTCGACGACGGCGACTACGAGGCCATCTCGACGCCGGCCGTGACGCAGGATCCGCTCAAGTTCCGTGATGAGAAGCGCTATGTCGACCGCTTGCGCGACTCGCGCGCCAAGACCGGCAACGACGATGCCGTTCTGGTCGGCGCCGGCCGAGTCGAGGGCAATGCGGTGGTTGCCGCGGTTCAGGACTTCGACTTCATGGGCGGTTCGCTAGGCACCGCCGCCGGCGAGGCGATCATTCGCGGTGTGGAAGAGGCCGTGGCCCGCTCGGCGGCCTTCGTCATGTTCACCGCCTCAGGTGGTGCCCGCATGCAGGAAGGCATTCTGTCGCTGATGCAGATGCCGCGTACCACCGTGGCCGTCGAGATGTTGCGTGAGGCAGGCCTTCCGTACCTCGTCGTACTGACCAATCCGACGCTCGGCGGCGTTACTGCGTCCTATGCCATGTTGGGCGACGTTCATCTCGCCGAGCCGGGCGCGCTGATCGGCTTTGCCGGTCCTCGCGTCATCGAGCAGACCATTCGAGAGAAGCTGCCTGAGGGCTTCCAGCGTTCCGAGTATCTCCACGAGCATGGCATGGTCGATCTCGTGGTGCATCGGCACGAGTTGCGCGCCACCATCGGGCGTCTGGTTCGCCTGCTCACCCACGCCAAGGGTTCCGCGCTCGTTCCTGCCTGACGGGCCGCAGCCTCGATTTTCCAGTTCGTCGCGCCGCCGTCAGGGCGGCGTGTTCCTTTCGGGCGACTCGCCTGTATCCGGACCGCTGCCATGGAAACGCCGCTCGACATCATCGACCGATTCAGTGCCCGTTGGCCGAAAGGCTTCGACCTCTCGCTTGGCCGTATTCGCCGCCTGCTTGGCGCGCTTGGTAATCCGGAGCGTCGTCTGCCGCCGGTCTTTCACATCGCGGGTACCAACGGCAAGGGGTCGACGATTGCCTTCCTTCGGGCGATTCTGGAGGCCGAAGGTCTCCGGGTGCATGCCGATACCTCGCCGCATTTGGTTCGATACAACGAGCGTTTCCGTCTTGCCGACGGACCGGGTACGTCGAGTTTCGTTGAGGACGAGCTTTTCGCCGATGCGCTGACCCGGACCGAAAAGGCTAACGGCGACGAGGCGATCACGGTGTTCGAGCTCCTGACGGCCGCCGGCTTCTTGCTGTTTGCCGAGCGCCCGGCCGATGCGCTGCTTCTTGAAGTCGGTCTTGGCGGTCGCTTCGATTCCACCAACGTGGTCGATTGTCCGGCGGTGTCGGTCATCACGTCGATCTCACTCGATCATCAGGCTTATCTCGGCAACACGGTTGAAAAGATCGCCTTCGAGAAGGCCGGCATCCTCAAGGCCGGCGCGCCGGCGGTTCTCTCGCCGAACCCTGACGGTATCGTGGCCGTCGTCGAGCGTGTGGCGGCGGAAGTCGGAGCGGGGATGCTGATGATCGGCGGCCAGGACTGGACGGCCTATGAGGAACAGGGCCGCCTGGTGTTCCAGGATGTCGACGGCCTGTTGGACCTGCCGAGGCCTCGCCTTCCCGGCAGCCACCAGATTGTCAACGCGGGGACGGCTATCGCCGCGGTGCGCGCGGCCGGTTTCCGTGTGGGACACGAGGCCTTCGAGCGCGGCATGGAGCGTGTCGAATGGCCGGCGCGTCTGCAGCGCCTGACGGCAGGCGCAATCGTCGAGGCTGCACCGCAAGGGGCGGAGATCTGGCTTGATGGCGGGCACAATCCCGGAGCCGGCGAGGTGATCGCGTCGGCCATGGCCGATCTCGAGGAGCGTGTCGCGCGGCCGCTGGTCCTCATCGCCGGCATGCTTGCCACCAAGGATCCCGTCGGGTTCTTCGAGGCATTCGCCGGGCTTGCCCGGCGCGTCTACACGGTGCCCATTCGGGGTTCGGACGCGGCGCGCGAGCCGCAAGCGCTCGCCACTGAGGCGCGCGGCGCCGGTGTCACGGCCATGGCGACGTCCGGTGTCAACGCCGCACTTTCCCATCTTCGCGACACCTGGTCGGGTCCCGCGCCGCGCATTCTGATCTGCGGTTCGCTCTATCTTGCTGGCGAGGTGTTGTCCGATAATGGAACGCCACCGGTTTGAGAGGCTTCAGAGCCGGTCTTGTCGCTCCGTGAGCTTCATGACGTGGACCATCAGCGCGGTGGCGTAGAGCGGCGTCAGGATGTTGACGATGGGAATGGCGAGCATGGCGGCTATTGTCAGCCCACCCAGCATGACCTTTCCGGAATGGGCGCTTCGGAGCGCCTGTGCGTCCGCCGGCGGGCGAAATCGCATCGCGACCTGTTCAAAGTACTCCCGCCCCAGGAGATAGGCGTTCACGACGAGGAAGATGGGCACGTTGATGCCGGGCAGGAACAGAAGCGGCAGCATGGCGATGTTGACCAGCACCACGAAGCCGGTGAAGCGCAAAGCGGAAACCAGCCCCGTCATCAACGGTTGAGACACGCCGGGCCGGTCCAGGGGATAGCGTGTCCGCTCCACGACTTCGGCGACCTCGTCGGCATAGAGGCCTGCGAACAGCGCCGCCACCGGCGCCACCAGAAAGCCGAGGCCGACGAACAGGAGGAGACCGGCCAGCCAATCGGCGGCCGTCTGCCATTCGGTTGGCAGTTTGGCGACGAGATAGTCCGCCACCGAGAAAGTGCCGATCCAGACGACGGCGAGCAGAGCGAGTGTCAGGCCGATCGACTTCCACAGCACCGCCCGGAACGGCGGTGTCGGGATGTCGCGGAGCGCTGTCAGCACGGCGTTCAACATTCTTGGAATTCTCCCTTCGATGCCGTGTTGGCGCGGCTTGCCGGTCACTTGGGAATGGTCTAGGCCAAATGGAAGAGCCGTCCGTATCAATGCCGGGCAAAGGAGACATTTTTCCCATGAGCCTCGATTTCGATGTGCTGACCATCGGCAATGCCATCGTCGACATTCTCTCGCCCACCGAAGAGGATACGTTGGTGAGACTCGGTGTGACCAAGGGCATGATGCGATTGATCGATGCCGAGGAAGCCGGACGCATCTACGAGATGATGGGACCAGCCGTTGAGGCGTCCGGCGGCTCAGCTGCCAACACGGCGGCCGGCGTTGCGTCGTTCGGCGGTCACGCCGCCTATATTGGCAAGGTCGCAACGGACGCCTTCGGCGAAGTGTTCACGCACGACATTCGATCCCAAGGCGTCCACTTCGAGACGCGGCCGCTCTTCGATGGTGCTCCGACCGCGCGCTGCATGATCCTGATCACGCCTGACAGTGAGCGGACCATGAACACCTATCTCGGTGCCTGCCATCACCTCACGGTGGACGACATCGACGAGAAGACGGTGGCCGCCGCTCGATACACCTATCTCGAAGGCTTCCTCTGGGACCCGCCGGCGGCCAAGGAGGCCTTCCGCAAGGCGGCGGCCATTGCCCACGCGCATGGTCGCCTTGCTTCGATCACGCTGTCCGACAGCTTCTGCGTCGATCGTTTCCGCGCCGAGTTCCTGGACCTGATGCGCTCTGGCACGGTCGACCTCGTTTTCGCCAACAAGGAAGAGGCCAAGGCGCTTTACGAAACGCACGATCTCGATACGGCCGTGAGCTGCCTCAGGCGCGATTGCAAGGCCGCGGCGGTGACGTTGGGTGGCGATGGCGCTCTCTCCTTCGAAGGAGATGAACTGGTCTCGGCGCCCGCCTCCCAGGTGGACGAGCTTGTCGACATGACCGGTGCCGGCGATCAGTTCGCCGCCGGCTTTCTTTATGCCCGCTCGCGCGGTCTCTCGCTTGCCGAAGCGACCAACCTCGGTTGCCTCGCTGGCGGCGAGTGCGTCGGCCACATCGGTCCGCGCCCGGCGATCAACCTCTCCCAACTCGCCCGCGACAGTGGCCTGAAGCTTCCGGCCTGAGCGAACTCTCCAACGTCAAAATCAACCTAAGGTAGCATTCGAGACACGAAGTGCCTCGAATGCGTCTGGCGGAACGGAAGCCGAAGGGCCGGCCGGAGGTTAAAGCATCGACGGCAGCACGCGATCGGGCAGGTGGTGCTCGTCCATGAACGCGCGGATGTTGACGATTACCTTTTCGCCCATCTCTACGCGGCTCTCGATGGTGGCCGATCCCATATGCGGCAGGAGCAGCGCTCGACCGCATTTGACCAGTTTCGGATTGATCGACGGCTCCTGCTCGTAGACGTCCAGACCTGCACCGGCGAGCTCGCCGGCAACCAGCATGCGAGTGAGGGCCGCCTCGTCGATGATCTCGCCGCGCGCGGTGTTGATGAGATAGGCCTCCGGGCGCATCAGCTTCAGCCGGCGCGCCGACAGGAGATGGTAGGTGGCCGGCGTATGCGGGCAATGGACGGTGACGATGTCCATCCTGTTCAGCATCTGGTCGAGGCTTTCGCACCAAGTGGCGGAGAGCTTGTCTTCGACGTCCGAGGGCAGGCGATGGCGGTTGTGGTAGAAGATCGACAGGCCGAATGCGAGGGCGCGGCGGGCAACCGCCTGGCCGATGCGGCCCATGCCGACGATGCCGAGCTTCTTGCCGCGAAGACGGCTGCCGAGCATGCCCGTCGGCGCCCATCCCTGCCACTCTCCGGCCTGCAGCGCTCGCATGCCTTCGGCCATGTGGCGGGGTACGGCGAGAATCAGCGCCATCGTCATGTCGGCGGTGTCCTCGGTGAGAACGCCGGGTGTGTTGGTGACGGCGATCCCGCGTTCCGTCGCCTTGATGACATCGATGTTGTCGACGCCGTTGCCGAAGTTGGCGATCAGCTTCAGGCTCGGACCGGCTTGGGCGATCACGCCGCCGTCGATGCGGTCGGTAACCGTCGGCACCATCACGTCGGCAATGCGGCTGGCCTCGACCAGCTCGGCTTGCGTCATGGGGCGATCGTCTGAGTTGAGGCGGACGTCGAACAACTCGCGCATCCGCGCCTCGACAACGTCAGGCAGCTTGCGCGTTACCACCACCAAAGGCTTCTTACCGGCCATATTATCGTTCCGTCCTTCTTGAGGTTGCCGGCGCGCGGCAACCCGTCGCGGCAAGTGTCGGTCAGCCGTCGCCGGGCGTCAATCCGGCTGAGGTCCGATCCGCGTCATTCCATGCGACGGCGGCGTTGACGCGACGTTAACTTCGACCGGCAACCATTGCGAGGAGCGCCGTCGTTTCTAGTGGCGAATTTTCTGGCATGGAAGGTAGATCACGATGGGGGCGGCGAGGCGACGGGCGGCGGCGGCTCTGGCCGCGGGACTGATGCTCGCGAGTCCCACGCTGGCGCAAACCGTCGGCAGTTCGGGACTTCCTGTGCCGCGATTCGTCAGCCTCAAGTCGGATTCCGTCAACGTTCGCCAGGGGCCATCGCGCGATCAGGCGGTGATCTGGCGCTACGTTCGCGCCGGCATGCCCGTGGAAGTCACCCAGGAGTTCGAGAACTGGCGCCGCATTCGTGATTTCGAAGGTGGCGAGGGCTGGGTGTTCCACTCGCTTCTTTCCGGCACGCGAACGGCGATTGTCGCGCCCTGGGCCACCGACAATACGATGTTCGATCTGCATGCCGGCCCGGACGACACGACGCGTGTCACCGCGCGCGTCGAGCCGAAAGTGCAGGCGCCGGTCGAAAAGTGCGACGGCACATGGTGCCGGCTCGACGGAAAGGGTTTCTCCGGCTGGATTGCCCAGGCTTCGCTCTGGGGCGTCTATCCCGACGAGAAGTTCTGATCTCTCGCGTTCAGAAATGTGATTCGATGGCGTCCCACACCAGCGCCGCCACATCGGGGCCGCCGAGGCGCTTGATGGCGCGGATGCCGGTCGGCGACGTCACGTTGATCTCGGTCAGCTTGTCGCCGATGACGTCGATGCCGACGAAAATCAGGCCGCGATCCCTGAGTTCCGGACCGATCGCCTCGCAGATCTCGAGATCCCGCTTGCTCACCTCGGTTGTGGCCGCCGCGCCGCCGCGCACCATGTTCGAGCGGAGGTCGCCTTCCGCCGGCACGCGGTTGACAAGGCCGGCGAACTTGCCGTCGACGAGGATGATCCGTTTGTCTCCGGCCCGGATGGCGGGCAGATACCGCTGGGCGATGAAGGGGTCGCGCGACTGCGTCATGAACAGCTCGAGGAACGCACCAAAATTGTCGTCCTCGGGCTTCACGTGATAGACGCCCTGACCGCCGGCACCGTAGAGCGGCTTCAGCACGATATCGCCGAACTCGGCACGGAAGGCTCGGATCTCGTCCGGATCGCGCGTGATGATCGTCTCCGGCATCAGCTCGGGGTAGTTCATCACCAGGAGTTTTTCCGGCGCGTCGCGCACTTCGGCCGGATCGTTGACCACCAGCGTTGCCGGATGAATGCGTTCAAGCATGTAGGTGGTGGAGAGATAGGCCATGTCGAACGGCGGGTCCTGCCGGAGCAGCACCACGTCGAGCGTCGAAAGGTCGGTCTTCTCGGGCGAGCCGAGCGTGAAGTGATTGCCGGGCTCGTCGCGCACCACCACCGGTTCGATCGCGGCCGTGACCCGACCCGATCGGAGCGTCAGCTTGTCGGGGGTGTAATGGAAAAGGCTGTGGCCTCGTTTCTGTGCTTCCAGCATCAGCGCGAAGGAGGAGTCGCCGGCGAGGCGGATCGAGGCGATATGGTCCATCTGGACGGCGACGGAAAGGCTCATGGCGGCAACTCGTCTTCGGAAATGGGGTGCCGTCGTTTATGGTCGGCTTCCGGGTGGCGCGCAACGGGAAAGCGCTTCACGAAAACGCGTTCTCGACATGGTACGGCCAGCGGCGCGGGCTGACCACCACGAGGTCGAAGCGAAGTGTGAAATCGACGAATTGCGGGTGCCGGGACAGGTAAAGATCGGCCGCCGCCTCGATGCGACGATAGCCCTCGGCGGCGATGGCTTCGAGGCCCGCTTCGATGGAAGGCCGCGCCTTGACTTCGACGAAGGCCAATACCTTGCCGCGCCGGGCCACGATGTCGATTTCGCCGAGCGGTGTGCGATAGCGGGTCGCCAGCACGCGATAGCCCTTGAGGCGCAGAAGCCAGCCGGCGATGCCTTCGGCCACGAGGCCGCGCGCATGACCTGCCCGGCGGTCGGCGACCATTTCTAGCTTCTCTCCAGAGCGAGGCGGGTACCGAGGCCGATGAGCAGCGATCCGGCGGCCCGCTTCAGCCATTTCCCCCACGCCGGCGAGGAGCGAAGGTTGGACAGGATACCGCTGGCGGCGACGACGGCGACCAGATCGGCGAGGGAGAAGATGAGATTGGTGATCACGCCGAGGACAAAAAACTGGAGCCACAACGGCGCAGCGGCTTGCGCACTGACGAACTGGGGAAGGAAGGCCAGGAAGAAAATCGCCGTCTTGGGGTTGAGCAGTTCGACAAGGACGCTTTGGGCGAAGGCGCGTCGCGATTCCCGCAGGACCTCGCCGTTCGTGGCCGCACCCTCATGTCTGGCGGTGGCAAGACGCCACCCCATGGCGATCAGATAGGCCGCGCCGCCCAGCTTCACGATCGTGTAGGCGACGGGAACGGCATGAAACAACACCGACAGACCCATCGTCGCGGCAAACACATGGGCGTAGCCACCGACGTGTACGCCAAGAGCGGCCATCAGGCCTGCCCGTCGACCGCCGGCAAGCGTTCGGGCCGCGGCATAGAACATCGCCGGGCCGGGGATGAATGCGAACAGTGCCGCCGACACGAAAAAGGCGATCAGAAGGTCGACCGGCGGCATCGTGTTTCTCCTGTTGGCTCAGTTCCCTGTCGGCGAGCTGGCGTCATCGTCGCCGCCGCCGGCATCGATGACCGCCTTGAGCTTGAGGGCCAGGGCATAGAGTTCCTTGCGCGGCCGCCCGGTGGCCTTGGCCACCTCGGCGGCAGCCTGACCCGCGCCCTGGGTTTCAAGAGCGGCGGCCAGCAAAGCCTCCAGGTCGGCTTCGGCGGCCGTCTCGCCGAGCGGCGCGCCGACCACCAGGACGATCTCGCCGCGCGGGGGATCGGCCTCGGCGCCTTCCGCCAGTTCGGACAGCGGGCCGCGGCGCACCTCCTCGAAGCGTTTGGTCAGTTCGCGGCATAACGCCGCCGGCCGGTCCCGCCCCAACACTTCGGCCATGTCGGCAAGCGTCTCGGCCGCCCGGTGCGGCGACTCGTAGACCACGAGCGTTGCCGGTACGGTACGGAATTCGCTCAGCCGATTACGCCGGGCGCCGGCCTTGTGCGGCAGAAATCCGAGGAAAAGGAAGGTGTCGGGAGGGAGACCGGCGGCGACCAGAGCCGAGAGGATGGCCGAGGCGCCGGGAATGGGAATGACGCGGATACCTTCGGCGAGGGCCTCTTCGACCAGCTTGTAACCTGGGTCGGATATCAGCGGTGTGCCAGCGTCGGAGACCAGTGCGAGGCGCATGCCACCCCGGAGCATGGCGAGAAGACGTGGCCGTTCGCGAACGGCGTTGTGCTCATGGTAGATGGCAAGCGGTTTCCTGATGCCATAGCGGTCGAGGAGGACGGCGGTGACACGGCTGTCCTCGCAAACGATGAGGTCGGCGCCAGCCAGCACGTCAAGCGCTCGGAGCGAAATGTCCGAGAGGTTGCCGATCGGCGTCGCGACCGGATAAAGGCCCGGCTCGACCGGCTTGCCGGCAAAGGCCGTGCCGTCAATGGCGTAACCCGTCGTGGTGGTCTTGCCGCCTGCCTCGCTCATGACGACTGCCGCCCTCTTCTGGCAAGGACATCGGCTGCCATGCGGAGTTCGCGAAGCGGCCGTACCGCGGCGATCGAAGCCTCGTAGCTGGGATGCGTCTTGAAGGCTTCAAGGGCGGCGGCGTTGGCGAACTCGCCGTAGACGACGAAGTCGACTTCGTTGCCAAGGCTGTCGAGCTTCAGATTCTCTTCCACCTCGAGAAGAAGGGCGTGCGGATTGGCCTCGAGCAGGCGAAGCCCCTCGAGGACTCGCTGGCGATCGTCGGCGGAACGGGCTGAGAAGTAGACGATGTGCCTGATCATGAAATTCCCTTGGCGGGCGTCTGAACGCCGTGCTTTCTAGCTCCCAAAACCACACTTCGGCGGGAAAATCGAGCCGTCCGGGCCGATTCCACGCCTCTCCACCGGTAAATGGCATGTAAGGAGTTGCATCTACGGCCGTTTGTCATTGAAATGGCCTGAATGCTTTTGCGGCGGAAGGTAAGATGATGACCCGTGACGATGGCATGGTTGCGAGCGGCGTGGCTGGCACGGCCGAGTCCCCGGAGATGAGTGACCAGCGTTCGGAGGCAGCGGGTCTGAGCCGGCGTCTCGCGCTCGTCCTGTTGGGTGGCGCTGCGCTCGCTGCCTGTTCTCCGATGAGCAGGCCGAGCGGCGATGGTTTCCTGCCGGCGCCGACCGGCCCGGCCATTTCGGGCGAGGTGCTGGGCACCGGCACGGTGCGCGTTGCTCTCCTGCTGCCGAAAACGGCGCCCGGCAATGGCGCCGCGCTGGCTATGGCGATGCAGAATGCGGCCTCGCTGGGCCTCAACGACTTTGCCGGCAATGATCTCACCGTTCTGGTGAAGGACACGCGCGGCACCGCGGAAGGCGCGGCCGAAGCGGCGCGCCTGGCAATTTCCGAAGGTGCCGAGCTGATCATTGGGCCGATCTTTGCCGCCGAGGTGGGCGGTGTCGGCCCCGTGGCGCGTGCGGCCTCCGTGCCGGTGATCGCCTTCTCCTCCGATCCTTCCGTGGCGGCGGCCGGCGTCTATATCCTTGGTTTCCTGGTCGACGGTCAGGTGCGCCGTGTCGTCGCGGAGGCGGCCAAATCGGGTCGCAAGTCCATCGCCGCCATCATGTCGCAGAGCGCTTTCGGCAACCTTGCCGAGGCGGCGCTGCGCCAGGAGGCCGGCCGCTATGGCATGCGCGTCATCACGGTCGAGCGTTTCTCCGCCGGCGGTGAGGCAAAGGCGGTGGCGGCCGTCGCGGCCGTTGCCGCTCAGATCGATTGCCTCCTTGTGCCCGAGGGGGCAGGCGTGGCTCCGGCCATCGCCCGCTCGCTGCGGAGCGCTGGCGTCGATCTCTCCCGGATCAAGTTGCTCGGCACCGGCGTCTGGAACGATCCGGCCGTCTACAACGACCCGGCGCTTACCGGCGGCTGGTTCCCGTCGCCAGAAATCTCCGGCTTCTCGGCCTTCGCCAGTCGTTACCGGGCTACCTACGGTAGCGAGCCGCCACTCACCGCCTCGCTCGCCTACGATGCAGTTGTCTTGGCTGCCGGCCTGACGAAGACGGCGGGCGCCCAGCGCTTCCAACTGTCGGTCATCACCAACCCCGAGGGGTTCCTGTCCTCGGTCAACGGCCTGTTCCGCTTCAATGCCTTCGGCACCAACGATCGCGGTCTCGCCGTCTATGAGGTGACGGGCTCGACCCCGTCGCTGGTCTCCGCCGCGCCGCGCGCCTTTACCGGCGCCTGACGAAGGCGGCATTCTCTTTGTGCGGCTTGCGGCGGCCTCGGGTCGTCGCGACCGTCGGGCTGTGGTCATGATGTCCCCGTTTCTTGTCAAGATTTGCGGTCTCTCCACACCGGAAAGCCTGGAATGGGCGCTGTCCGCCGGTGCCGATCTCGTGGGCTTCGTGCATTTTCCGAAAAGTCCGCGCCATCTCCCCGCCGAGTCCGCCGCCGCGCTGGCTCGTCAGGTGGGCACCCGGGCCAAGACGGTCGTGCTGACGGTCGATGCCGAAGATGGTCTTCTTGATCACCTCGTTACGACGATTGCCCCGGACGCCATTCAGTTGCACGGTCGGGAAACGCCTGAACGGGTTGCCGAAGTGCGGCGGCGCCTCGGGTTGACGGTGATCAAGGCCCTTGGAATTGGTTCCGCCGAGGACGTGGCATCCGCCCGTCCCTATGCCGGAACCGCGGATCTCTTGCTCTATGATGCCAAGCCGCCGAAGGGCGCCACCCGGCCTGGCGGGTTGGGCGTCACGTTCGACTGGTCGCTGCTGGCGGGGGCGCCGACGCCCTTCTTGCTTTCCGGTGGGCTTGATCCTACCAACGTCGATGAAGCGGTGCGAAGGGTGCGCCCCTCCGGCGTTGACGTTTCGTCGGGCGTCGAGAGCGCACCGGGCCAGAAGAGCGAGGCTCGCATCCGCGCCTTCGTGGCGGCGGCACGCGCAGCGAATGAAGAGGGGTAACGATGAGCGAGGCGACGACGCTGAATTCCTACCGGACCGGCCCGGACGAGCGGGGTCATTTCGGCATCTTCGGCGGTCGATACGTCGCCGAGACGTTGATGCCGCTGATCCTGGAGCTTGATCAGGCCTACGAGACCGCCAAGGCGGATCCGGCCTTCCAGGGCGAACTCAAGGCGTTGCACGCCACCTATACCGGCCGGCCGAGCCCGCTCTATTTCGCCGAACGGCTTTCCGCCCACCTCGGTGGCGCCAAGATCTATCTGAAGCGCGAAGAGCTCAACCATACCGGAAGCCACAAGATCAACAACTGCCTCGGCCAGATCCTGCTCGCCCGCCGCATGGGCAAGACGCGGATCATCGCCGAGACCGGCGCCGGCCAGCATGGCGTCGCTTCGGCAACCGTCTGCGCCCGTTTCGGCTATCCTTGCGAAGTCTACATGGGCGCGACCGACGTCGAACGGCAGAAGCCCAACGTCTTTCGCATGGAGCTTCTGGGAGCGGAGGTTCATCCGGTCACCTCCGGCAATGGCACGCTGAAGGATGCCATGAACGAGGCGATGCGCGACTGGGTGACCAACGTCGAGACGACCTACTATATGATCGGCACGGCTGCCGGTCCCCACCCATACCCGGCCATGGTGCGCGACTTCCAGTCGGTGATCGGCAACGAGACGCGCGAACAGATCATGGCGGTCGAGGGACGGCTGCCCGACCTGGTCATCGCCGCCGTTGGCGGCGGCTCCAACGCCATCGGTATCTTCCACCCCTTCCTCGACGATCCAGATGTTCGCATTGTCGGCGTCGAGGCGGGCGGTCACGGCATGCAGGTCTACAATGGACACGCAGCGTCGTTGAACGGTGGCAAGCCAGGCGTGCTGCACGGCAACAGAACCTATCTGCTGCAGGACGACGATGGCCAGATTCTTGAGGGGCATTCGATTTCGGCCGGCCTCGACTATCCCGGCATCGGCCCCGAGCACTCCTGGCTGAGCGACACCGGTCGCGTCAGCTACGTGCCTGCCACCGACCAGGAGGCGCTCGACGCCTTCCAGACGCTCACCAAGGTCGAGGGCATCATCCCGGCGCTCGAAAGCGCCCACGCCGTCGCCGAGGCGATCAAGCGCGCACCTCAAATGGGCAAGGACGAGATCATCGTCGTCAACCTGTCCGGTCGCGGCGACAAGGATGTCTTTACCGTCGGCAAGATCCTGGGAGTCGATCTGTGAGTTCTCTTCCCGTCACCCGCATCGACGCTCGCCTCGCAAAGCTCCGGGACGAGGGGCGTGCCGCTCTGGTCACCTTCGTTACGGCCGGCGATCCTGATACTGAGACCTCGTTGTCCATCCTGAAGGCGCTCCCCGGGGCCGGGGCCGACATCATCGAGTTCGGTATGCCCTTCTCCGATCCGATGGCCGAGGGACCGCCGATCCAGGCCGCCGACATCCGGGCGCTCGCCGCTGGCCAGACCATGGTGAAGACGCTGGAGCAGGTGCGTGCCTTCCGTGCGGGCGATAACGAGACGCCTATCGTGCTGATGGGCTACTACAACCCCATCTACATCTACGGCGTGGAGCGCTTCGTGGCCGACGCCAAGGCGGCCGGCGTCGACGGCCTGATCGTCGTCGACCTGCCGCCGGAAGAAGACGAGGAACTGTGCCTGCCGGCGATCCGGGCCGGCATCAGCTTCATCCGTCTGGCAACGCCGACTTCGGACGAAAAGCGTCTGCCCGTGCTGCTGAAGAACTCCTCGGGCTTCGTCTACTACGTCTCGGTGCTCGGCGTGACGGGCGTCAAGTCGGCTGCGGCCGGCGACGTTGCCGCTGCGGTGGCCCGCATCAAGGCTCATACGCCGCTTCCGGTCATGGTCGGGTTCGGTGTCAAGACCGGCGAGCAGGCCGCGGCCATCGCCGCGCATGCCGATGGCGTGGTGGTCGGCTCGGCTCTGGTGAACGCGGTGCGCGATTCGCTGGTGGACGGCAAGGCGACCGCCGCAACGGTGAAGGCGGTTGCCGATCTGGTCGCCGATCTCTCAGCCGGCGTCCGGCGCGGGCGTAGCTGACCGAAAGCATTGTGACACACGGTACGGCCATTCTCATAAGAGGATGGCCGTTTTACCGACCTGCCTGCGAGGCAGGCGAACAATCGACGCAGCCGCCAACCTAGGCGAACACTACGATCAAACCAACAATTGGAAATGACTGGTGGAGCTAAGCGGGATCGAACCGCTGACCTCCTGCATGCCATGCAGGCGCTCTCCCAGCTGAGCTATAGCCCCATCAGGTGTCGCTTCCGGTCTCGGAAGAAGCCGTCCGGCTTTCGCTTTCAGGCGCCGCCGGTGTGGGTTCCGGCTCGACGAGGCGGGATATACTCAGCATTCCCTCGCCGATCAAGAGGTTTTTCGGGCTCGAGCGATTTTTCCGTCATCTTTTTGGAGAAAAGGCGGATTTCCGAGCTTTTTTAATGGGTTGTCATTCCGCGCCTCAATGCTTGGCAAAAGAAAGGCCGGCTGGGAGCGCCAGCCGGCCTGTCTATTTTCCGGAAAGGGAGGGAGCTCAGTGCTCTTCCTCGTCTCCGACATCTCCGATCAGGTCGGACATGTCGCCGCCGTCCTCATCCTCTTCCTCAAGGAAGACGTCATCTTCCGGTGTCTCATCTTCGATATCGGGATCTTCGATATCGGGTACATCATCGCCGTCGGCATCCTCGGCATCCTCGAGGCTGACGAATTCCGGCGTGAGCGCGCCCACCTCGGTGATCTCCTCCTCGGAGTCCTCTTCGTCGTCGACGGCTGTCGCCGGCCGTGCCCGCGCCGCCAGCCCGGCATCGAACTGGGTGCCGCATTTCGGGCAGAGAATGGGGGAGTGGTTGAGGTCGTAATATTTCGCGCCACAGCTGGGGCAAAGACGCTTCAGCCCAAGTTCAGGTTTTGCCACGGTCGGCCTCGCGTTTGTCAGGGAAATCGGGCAGGCACATATAGGCAAACCAGTGCCTCTGTCAAAGGTGAATTGGTGGCGATGGTCGGCGAGTTTGGCAAGGCCTTTTCAGATGGCGGCCTCGGCGGGCGAGTGACGCGGCCATTTGGCTATGCTAGAGCCAACCCGGCATCCGCAACAATCTGTTGCGGCAAAGATGCCATGCCGGGAGTCGTTGGGAAAATGACCTCCCGACATTCCGTTTGCGGATTGCTCGGTCCTCAGGCAATGAGAGGTCCGTCAGTCTCGATGAGCGAATGCGAGAGCATTTCGCAAATTGGTATCAGGTGTCCCGCTCCATGGCTTCCCACGCGACCGCCCGCCCGCTGATCGCTCGGAAATCCGGCCCTCTCAGGGGTCGCGTCCGTGTTCCAGGCGACAAATCGATCTCCCACCGCGCGTTGATGCTCGGCGCTCTCGCTGTCGGCGAGACGGTGATTACCGGTCTCCTCGAGGCCGAGGACGTCATGAATACCGCGGCGGCCATGCGCGCCTTTGGCGCCACGGTGATCCGCGGAGACGATGGTGTCTGGCGGGTGCGAGGTCTTGGCGTCGGCGGTCTGCTAGAGCCGTCCGGCATCATCGATTTCGGCAATGCCGGCACTGGCGTGCGCTTGACCATGGGGCTTGCCGCTGCCCAGCCGATCGCGGTGACCTTCACGGGCGATGCGTCCCTCATCAAACGCCCGATGGGCCGGGTGCTGGAGCCCTTGTCCGAGATGGGCGTGGAGGTCATCGCCCGATCCGGAGGTCGCCTGCCCCTCACAATGCGTGGGCCTCGCCTGCCCCTGCCGATCACCTACCGTTTGCCGGTGCCTTCGGCGCAGGTGAAGTCGGCCGTGCTGCTGGCCGGTCTCGGCACGCCCGGCGTCACCACGGTCATCGAACCGGTGTTCACGCGTGACCACACCGAGCGCATGCTGAAGGGGTTTGGCGCCGACATCGAGATTGTCGACGAGCCCGAAGGCGGCCGGCGGATCGCTCTCGTCGGTCGACCCGAGCTGAAGGCGCAGGCGATCGACGTGCCGACCGACCCGTCTTCAGCCGCCTTCCCGATCGTGGCGGCCACCCTGGTCGAAGGGTCCGACGTTACCGTCGAAGGCGTCCTGATGAACCCGGCCCGCATCGGGCTCATCGATACGCTCCTCGAAATGGGCGCGGATATCGAAGTGACGAGCGAGCGGAGCACCGGTGGCGAGCGTCTCGCGGACCTCAGGGTTCGCCATGCCGAGCTGAAGGGCGTCACGGTGCCCGCCGAGCGGGCTCCTTCGATGATCGACGAGTATCCCATCCTGGCCGTGGCAGCGGCCCAGGCCAGCGGCGAGACGCGCATGCCTGGCATCGGCGAGATGCGCGTCAAGGAATCCGACCGCCTCGCCGCCGTCGCAGCCGGCCTCCGGGTCAATGGCGTCACCTGCTCTGAGGGGCCTGACTGGCTTTCCGTTCGCGGTGGCCGGGTCGCCGGCGGTGGCCGGGTGGTCACCCATCTCGATCACCGCATCGCCATGAGTTTCCTCATTCTGGGCATGGTGGCGGGCAATCCCGTCAGCGTCGACGACGCGTCGATGATCGCCACCTCTTTCCCGACCTTTGAGGCGTTGATGGCCGGTCTCGGGGCTTCCTTCGAGGCTGCGGAGGTTGCCGATGTCTGAGGCGTCTCTCGAGCCGTCGCGGAAGCCGCCGCTCATCGCCATCGACGGTCCGGCGGCCGCCGGCAAGGGGACGCTGGCCCAGAGCCTGGCCGGCAAGCTCGACCTGCCCTATCTCGATACCGGCCTTCTCTATCGGGCCATCGGCAAGCTGATGCGGGACGCCGGTCAGGATCTCGACGATCCCACGGCGGCCACGAGCGTCGCCGAAAAGCTTGCGCCGGACGACCTGCGCCGGACCGATCTGCGGGGGCGTGAGGCCGGCGAGCTAGCGTCGCGCGTGGCCATACACCCCGGTGTTCGCGCCGCCCTCTTGGCCTTTCAGCGCGATTTCGCCCATGGTTCACGTGGCGCCGTGCTCGACGGTCGCGACATCGGCACGGTGATCTGCCCTGACGCCGACGTGAAGCTCTATGTCACCGCGAGTGCCGAGGTCAGGGCGCGACGCCGCACAGATGAGCTTCTCGCCAAGGGCAGGGCGGTCGAGTACGAAGCGATCTTGGCCGAGGTCAAGGCTCGCGACGCCCGCGATAGCGGCCGCGCCGAGGCGCCGTTGCGCCCGGCCGACGATGCCATCGTCATCGATACCTCGGCGCTTGGGCCGGCCGAAGTGCTCGCGACCGCGCTGTCGATCGTCGAAAACTGGCGCGAGGGGCGGCGTGTCTCCGCCGGAGGCGGCGAAAGGCGCTAAATTCCGCCTTTTTATGCCTTGAAGCGGTCGAAAACCTCCGCTATAGAAGCCCGACTTTCGGGCGGAGCCCCTGGCCCCGCCCGTGAAGCCGTTTATCCTCGTCCATTCGGTCGAAATCGCGTCGGCACCCTGCTTAAGGCCGGGTCAGGTGTTTCACCGGATCGGAGGGACGGGGCCACTCTTACCCGCCGACGCCGCCGGGCGATCCCGGCACCCCAGGAGTTTCAATGTCTCAACTCAATCCCACCCGCGAAGACTTCGCCGCGCTGCTCGCCGAGAGCCTCACCGCTTCGGACGTGGCCGAGGGCACCGTCGTCAAGGGCACCATCGTCGCCATCGAGAAGGACCTTGCCGTCATCGACGTCGGCCTGAAGGTCGAAGGGCGCGTGCCGCTCAAGGAGTTCGGCGCCAAGGCTCGCGACGGCGAGATGAAGGTCGGCGACACGGTGGAAGTCTACCTTGAGCGCGTCGAGAACGCGCTCGGTGAAGCGGTTCTGTCGCGCGACAAGGCCCGCCGCGAAGAGAGCTGGGTCCGTCTCGAAGTGGCCTTCGAGAAGAACGAGAAGGTGGTTGGCCAGATCTCCAACCAGGTCAAGGGTGGCTTCACCGTCGATCTCGATGGCGCCATGGCCTTCCTGCCGCGTTCGCAGGTCGACATCCGCCCGGTGCGCGACGTCGCCCCGCTGATGCACACGCCGCAGCCCTTCCAGATCCTGAAGATGGATAAGCGCCGCGGCAATATCGTCGTGTCGCGCCGCGTCGTTCTCGAAGAGACCCGCGCCGAGCAGCGCTCCGAGCTGGTTTCGAGCCTCGAGGAAGGCCAGATCGTCGACGGCGTCGTCAAGAACATCACCGATTACGGTGCGTTCGTCGATCTCGGCGGCATCGATGGTCTGCTGCATGTCACCGATATTGCCTGGCGCCGCATCAACCACCCGTCCGAGGTGCTGTCGATCGGCCAGCAGGTCAAGGTGCAGATCGTTCGCGTCAATCAGGAGACGCACCGTATCAGCCTCGGCATGAAGCAGCTCGAGAACGATCCGTGGGATGCCATCGAGGCCAAGTACCCGGTCGGCGCCAAGTTCTCCGGTCGCGTCACCAACATCACCGATTACGGTGCGTTCGTCGAGCTGGAGCCGGGCATCGAAGGCCTGATCCACGTCTCCGAGATGAGCTGGACCAAGAAGAACGTCCATCCTGGCAAGATCGTTTCGACCAGCCAGGAAGTGGAGGTCATGGTCCTCGAGGTGGATTCGGTCAAGCGCCGCATCTCCCTCGGCCTCAAGCAGACCCTGCAGAACCCCTGGGAAGCCTTCCTCGAGAAGTATCCCGTCGGTTCGGTGGTCGAAGGCGAAGTCAAGAACAAGACCGAGTTCGGTCTGTTCATTGGTCTCGACGGCGATGTGGACGGCATGGTCCATCTCTCCGACCTCGACTGGAGCCGTCCGGGCGAGCAGGTCATCGAAGAGTTCGGCAAGGGTGACGTCGTCAAGGCTGTCGTCCTCGACGTCGACGTCGAGAAGGAGCGCATCAGCCTCGGCATGAAGCAGCTCGGCGGCGACCCGATGGAGTCGGCTGGCGAGATCCGTCGCAACTCCGTGGTTACCTGTGAGGTGATCGAGGTCAAGGAAGCCGGTCTGGAAGTGCGGATTGTCGACACCGACATCACCGCCTTCATCCGCCGTGGCGACCTTGCTCGCGACCGCAACGATCAGCGCGCCGAGCGCTTCGCCGTTGGCGAGAAGTTCGATGCCCGCGTCACCCAGTTCGACAAGAAGACCCGCAAGGTCGGCCTGTCGATCAAGGCTCTGGAGATCTACGAAGAGAAGGAAGCCGTCGCTCAGTTCGGCTCTTCCGACTCGGGCGCCTCGCTCGGCGACATCCTCGGTGCCGCTCTCAAGGCCCGCCAGGACGGCGAATAAGCCGGCGCAAGCCGTTGTTTTTCCGACATGAAGGAAGGCCCGCTCGATGCGGGCCTTTTTTCTTGCTACGAATTATTACCATTGCTCCCAAGGTATCCTTGACGAATGCAAGCATCGGGGCAATATTAGTAACTGTCCACTCGATAAGAGTCCGGACGTCAAGACGGGCCTCAACCTTCGAGGCTTGCCGACCTCAAACGATGCTTGGCATCGCAAGGTCAGAAATGAGGGCGTCGCTGAACACGACGCCCTTTTTCTTTTCTGGGTCGTTTCGATGTCTGGATAGACTTGATCTCCACTTCTGGTGGAGTCGTCTTGGGCAACGGCGCCCCTTGTCGGTTTGCCTTGCCCGTTGATCGGCGGGCTGCTACCTCAGGACAATCGGAACCGGCAAGCGGAGAGGCGCCTGATGACCCTTGATGCAGATGCGATCGTGGAGCGGCGACGGCTGCGGCGGCGCCTGTACGTCTGGCGTGGCATCACCCTCGTGCTGGCCATCGGCCTCGCGGTGACTCTCGGACTTTTTGCGAGCGGCGGTCTGTCTGACAAGGGCGGGGCCCATATCGCTCGCGTCACCGTTTCCGGCATGATCCTGGCCGACGCCGGCCAGCGCAAGATGCTGAAGGACATCGCGTCCTCGGATGCGGTCAAGGCGGTGATCGTCTCCATCGACAGTCCCGGGGGCACCACGGTCGGCGGCGAAGAGCTTTACGACGGTCTGCGCCGCATTGCCGAGAAGAAGCCCGTGGTCGCCACCATGGGTACGCTTGCCACCTCGGCGGGCTACATGACGGCGATTGCCGCCGACCGCATTTTCGCCGAGCGCACGTCCATCACCGGCTCCATCGGCGTGCTGTTCCAGTACGGCAATGTCGGTGCGCTGATGCAGAAGATCGGTGTCGACGTGAAGACGATCAAGTCGGCGCCTCTCAAGGCCGAACCGTCTCCCTTTACCTATCCCGAGCAGCCGGGCGCCGCCGAGATGATCCAGCGCCTCGTCGATGACACCTACGCTTGGTTCGTCGACATTGTCGCCGAACGGCGCGGCATTCCGAGACCCGATGTGCTGAAATTGGCTGATGGGTCGATCTACTCCGGGCGGCAGGCGCTCGATCTCCGCCTTGTCGACGAGATCGGCGGCGAGGACGCGGCCGTCGCGTGGCTCGAGAGCGCCAAGGGGGTCGACAAGGGCCTCAAGCTCGTCGACTGGTCGCCCGAGCGGCCTTATGCCGGACTGGGGCTTGCAGACCGTGCCATGGCGGCGGTAGGACGCATGGTCGGCATCGATCTTTCGGCATGGAGCAGCGAAGGTCGGCTTGACGGACTCGTGTCCGTTTGGCACCCTCAAAGCTCGAGCCTTCAATGATTTTTTCCATTCGCTCAGCCGGCAGGGAGCTTTTCGCCCATGATCAAGTCTGAACTGGTTGCGCGTATCGCGGCGCAGAACCCGCACCTTTACCAGCGCGACATCGAGAACATCGTCAATACCATCCTCGGCACTGTCGTTGACGCCATGAAAAGTGGCGACCGCGTCGAGCTCCGTGGTTTCGGCGCGTTTTCCGTAAAGAGCCGTCCGGCCCGCACGGGACGCAACCCGCGCACCGGCGAGAAGGTGCCGGTGTCCGAGAAGTTCGTGCCCTTCTTCAAGACCGGCAAGGAAATGCGCGAGCGCCTCAACGACGGCAAGGTAAGCTGACCTCCGGTCGGCGCAGGAGTGACGCCCCGTGAAGACCTTTCTTCGGATCGTCGTTCTCGGCCCACTGGCCATCGTGGTGGTGGCGCTGGCCGTCGTCAACAATCAGCCGGTGACTTTGGTGCTCGACCCGTTCAACCCGTCGGCACCCTTCTTCTCGCTCACGGTGCCGCTCTACGTGGTGTTCTTCGCCGTGCTGGCGCTTGGGGTGCTGGTCGGTGGCGTCGGCTCCTGGTTCGGCCAGGGGCATGTGCGGCGTGCTGCGCGGCAGAGCCGCAGGGAAGCCGATCGCCTCAAGGCCGAGGTGGAGCGCCATCGGGCGGCCGACAGCTCCGATACGTTGAGCATCGGCGGCCCCGAGGCCGCGTGAGCGAGTTAGCGGCCTTCGGCTGAAGGGGACGGACTGTCTCGTGATCACATGCAAGTTTGAGGGTGGCCGCGAGGCGGCGCTGCGCCATGTGGTGACCGACAATATTGTCTTGCGCGGCGACGAGGTCTTGCTGGTCAAGCGCAGTCAGCGGTTGCTCGAAGGCGGCAAATGGGCCTTGGTCGGTGGCTTTGTCGAACGCGACGAGACGCTGCCTGAAGGCGCTATACGCGAGATTCTCGAGGAAACCGGATATCAGGTCCGCGACCTGACGCTATTGCGGATCGTCGACCGCCCGGACCGGCCGGGCGAGGATCGCCAGAACATCAGCTTCGTGCATTTTTGCAATGCGGCGGAGAAGGTCGGGGCGGCCGACGACGAGAGTGACGAGCAGCGCTGGTTTCCGCTTGCCGCTCTACCCTCGGCGTCCGAGTTCGCCTTCGATCATTTCGAGAGTCTGGAGCTTTTCCGCGCCTATCGACGCGAGCCTTTCGGCCTGCCGATCTACGGAAGTCGGGCGCGCTGAAAGGCGACAGCCTCCTGGCTTCAGTCTTCTTTGCCCGTTTCGAACTCCTGCGGATCGAACTCGTAGTGTGTCGAGCAAAACTCGCAGGTCACGCCGATCCGACCGTTTTCCACCATGTCCACGCGTTCGGCTGGCGAGAACGAGGCGATCATCGACCTGACGCTGTCGCGTGAGCAGCGACAACGCTCGACGAGCGGCTGCGGCTCGAACACGCGGGCGCCACGCTCATGAAACAGTCGATAAAGCAGCGTCTCGGCACTGACCGAGGGATCTGTCAGTTCGATATCTTCCACCGTGCCCGAAAGGCTCTGTGCCTCCACCCAGGCATCGTCCTCTTCGATGGCTGATAGAGCCCCCTCGGGGGCATCGCCAGGGTGCAGGTCGCGATGTCCTGAGCGTTCGGAGGACTCCGGAAGGAACTGCAGGAACAGTCCGCCTGCCCGCCAAGTACGGCGCGGTTCGCGCCCCGGATCGCGCGTCAGTACCTCGGCCACGGCCAGGCGGACACGGGTCGGGATCTGTTCGGACTGCAGGAAGTAGCCATGAGCCGCCTCTTCCAGTGACCGGCCGTCAAGCTCGACGATGCCCTGGTAACGGCTCATGTGGGTGCCCTGGTCGACCGTCATTGCCAGGTGACCGCAGCCGAGCAGGTCCTCCGGGCGGTCACGCCCGGCCGCAACGGCCGCCGCGACTGCGCCGGCATCGAAACGGGCGCAGGCGCGCAGAGCATCGGGGGCCTCGAAGTCGACGACCAGCATGCCGACCGGCCCGTCGGATTGCGTTTGCAGGATGAAGCGCCCCTGGAACTTCATCGACGTGCCGATCAGGGCGGTCAGAGCGACTGCTTCGGCGAGAAGGCGCGAGACGGCCGGCGGATAGTCATGACGGCCGAGCAGAGCGTCGATCGCCGGCCCGAGCCGCACGACGCGGCCTCGCACGTCGAGGGCATCGACGGCGAACGGCAACACGGCGTCATCGCCGGTCGCGGCCATGAGGGGGCGATCGACAGAGCTCATCAGTCCTCCATGGCTCCAAAGCACCAGGCCAGGATGCCCTTGTGGGCGTGCAGCCGGTTCTCGGCCTCGTCAAAGACGATCGACCGCGGCCCATCCATGATCGACGAGGTCACTTCGTCTCCGCGGTGAGCCGGCAGGCAGTGCATGAACACGGCGTCCTTGTCGGCAGCGGCCATCAGGCGGTCGTTCACCTGATAGGGCGTGAGGAGGTTATGGCGGCGGCGTTCGCCTTCCTCGTCGCCCATCGATACCCAGGTGTCGGTGAAGATGGCATCGGCGCCATCGACGGCCTCGAAGGGGTCGTTGGTCACTTCGATCCTGCCGCCGTTGGCGCGCGCCCAGTCGATCGGCGCCTGCGCCGGGGCGAGTTCCTTGGGGGTCGCGATGCGCATCGTGTAGCCGAAGCGGGCCGCCGCATGCACCAGGGAGTTCAGGACGTTGTTGCCGTCACCGGTCCAGGCGAAGGTCTTGCCCGCCACCGAGCCGCGATGCTCTTCGTAGGTCATGATGTCAGCCATGACCTGCGTCGGATGGCTGACTTTCGTCAGGCCGTTGATCACCGGCACGGTGGCATACTCGGCCAGCTCATGCAGGGCGTTGACATCGAGAATGCGGATCATCATGGCGTCGACATAGCGCGACATGACGCGAGCGGTGTCGGCGATGGTCTCGCCGCGGCCGATCTGCATCTCGGCGCCGGTCAGCATGACGGTCTCGCCGCCAAGCTGGCGCATGCCCACGTCGAACGAAACGCGGGTGCGCGTCGACGGACGCTCGAAAATCATCGCCAGCACCTTGCCGGATAGCGGGCCGACGCCCGGGCGGCAGCCGTTCACCTTCGACTTGAGATCGCGGGCGCGGGCAAGGATGGAGCGAAGCTCGTCGCCGGAGAGGTCGGTGAGGTCGAGGAAATGCTTCGGAGTATGGTCGGTCATGTCTGTTGTCTCGCTCAGGCCGACTTGGCGGCGGCCACCCCAGGGGCGGCGGAAGAAGCTGCGGTGAGGGCGGTCGCGGCGGCGTCGATGCGCTTCACCGCTTCCAGGATCTCCTCATCGCTGACGATCAGCGGCGGCAGCAGACGCACGACGCCGTCACCGGCTGCGATGGTCAGCAGGTGCTGGTCGCGGAAGGCGGCGTTCATCTCTGCCACCGGGCGCTTGCACTTGAGGCCGATGAGCAGGCCTTCGCCGCGCACGCCTTCAAAAAGGTCCGGATGTCGATCGATGATGGCGGCCAGCGCCTGCTTGAAGCGGAGGCTTGCGGCGCGTACCCGCTCGAGGAAACCGTCGGCCAGAACAACATCGAGAACGGCATTGCCGACAGCCATCGCCAGTGGGTTGCCGCCGTAGGTGGTGCCGTGCACGCCGGCCTTCATCGCGGCGGCCGCTGCCTCGGTGGCGAGGCAGGCGCCGAGAGGGAAGCCGCCGCCAATACCCTTGGCCACGGCCATTACGTCGGGCGTGACGCCGGCCCACTCATGGGCAAAGAAGCGGCCCGTCCGCCCGTATCCGCACTGAACCTCGTCGAAGATCAGAAGCAGGCCGTTGTCGTCGCAGATCTGCCTGAGCGCCCTGAGGCTCTCGGACGGAATGACACGCACGCCACCCTCGCCCTGGATCGGTTCGACCAGAATGCCGGCGGTTTCCGCCGTCACCGCCGCCTTGACGGCCGCGATGTCGTTGAAGGGAACCTGATCGAAGCCGTCGACCTTTGGTCCGAAGCCTTCGAGATATTTCTCCTGACCACCGGCGGCGATGGTCGCCAGGGTGCGGCCGTGGAAGGCGCCTTCCATGGTGATGAAGCGATAGCGCTCGGGATGACCGTTCGCCCAGTGATAGCGGCGCACCGTCTTGAAGGCGCATTCGAGAGCTTCGGCGCCCGAGTTCGTGAAGAAGCAACGGTCGGCGAAGGTGTTGGCGACCAGCCGCTCGGCCAGCCGCTCCTGATCGGGAATCCGGAAGGCGTTGGAGACATGCCAGACCTTCTCGGCCTGCGCCTTCAGCGTCTCGACGAGATGCGGATGGGCGTGTCCAAGGGCGTTGACGGCGATACCGGATCCGAAGTCGAGCCAGCGCTCTCCTCGGCTGTCGATGAGCCAGGCCCCCTCGCCTCGTTCGAAGGCCACGTCCGCGCGCGAGAATGTCGCATAGAGCGGAGAGGTGGAACCGGGGGCGGTCATGACAGTTTCCTTTTCAGTGATAGGGGTTTTCCTGCGGGCGCCGGTGCCGATAGCGCGAGGCCGGCGAATGAAAAAAGCAGGCCGCGCCCCCGGCATCTCGGCGGCGCGGCCTCTCGCAAGGCGGCTCTATACCACGGGAAACGCCGGATCTGTCAAGGTTTTTGAGCTTTGACCGCCCGAAATTGAAGCAGTCCGACAGGCATTTCCGGCTCGAGCGAATCAGATGGAGAGATGGCGGTTGAACGGAAACGCCGGCGCCACGATATTTGTTGAAAAGTCGTAAAGCGCCGCAGGGCGTGACTCAGTGGTCATTGCGCCGGAGAGAATGCCCATTGTAGCCTAGATGTCGTCGCCACGAGATATCGTGGCGGGACGCTTCAGCGATACAATCGCATGTGTTTTGCGTTGCCGGACCAATAGGTGGACCGGGCGTGTCCCTAGGGATTCCCCGGGTGATGCGGCGAAGAGAGGATGAGAAGATGTCCTGGACCGACGAACGTGTCGAGCGCCTCAAGACGCTCTGGTCTGAAGGGTTGAGCGCCAGCCAGATCGCGGCTGAACTCGGCGCCGTGACACGAAACGCGGTGATCGGCAAAGTGCACCGGCTGGGATTGTCGGGCCGGTCGAAGCCGCAGGTACAGCCGGCACGCCCGACTGTTGCCGCTCCGCCGCGCGTCAAATCAGCCAGTCGTCCGGTTGCCCAAGCCCAGCCGGCGAGCCGGCCGACGGCGCCTGTTCGTCCGATCACGATTGGCGCCACGGCTCTCAAGGCGGACTCCCAGGCCGAAGAGGCATTGGCAATGGCTCCGGTCACCGAGATCGAACCGCCGGTGTTCGAAAAGGTGACCATCCTTTCCTTGACCGAGAGCACCTGCAAGTGGCCGGTGGGCGACCCCGGCAAGCCGGACTTCTTCTTCTGCGGCCGCAAGTCGGAGGTCGGTATCCCCTATTGCGCCTTCCATGCCCGGATCGCCTACCAGCCGTCGGCCGAGCGCCGCCGCGAGCGCGATCGCAAGGCGGCCGGCTGATCGTCGGTCGTGGTCGATGAGAACACGGTCAGGCTAAGGGGGCATCACCTCCTTTGCCTCCTGACCTACAAGGGGCTCGGCTATTCGCCGGAGTTCGTGGCTGGAATGACGGCCACCGCCGCCAGGCTCGTTGCTGGCTCGATCGCCGAGATTGTCGAAGGCCCCGACGATATCTGCGAGCCTCTTTGCCGTACCGAGGAGCATCCCCACTGCCACGAGGCAACGGTGCCCGAGCGTGACCGGCGAGCACTTTCCCTTGTTTCCAAGCTGCTCGACAGACCGCTCAAGCCCGGCGATCGTCTCGTTCTCGACGAACGGCTTCGGGCACGCTTTCGGTCCGCTTACCACGACGGTGCGTTTGAAGCGGCTTGCGCTCTTTGCGAATGGCAACCGCTTTGTCGCGACATTGCCGCTGGCGGCTACAAGGGGACACTGTTCCGGTCGGCACTCGACCCAGCCTAGTGGTTCGACCGAGACATTTGCGTCCGCGTGACACAAGCCTCAGAGCAAATGTCTCGGTCATAAGCTCCACTGGAGCAGGCCCGGCGAAACCTGGTTCGCCAACATGCTATCCCTTTGTTTTTACACAACTCTGATACGGCGTCGGTGCCAGCCTTTGCAAGGGGGGGGGCTAGGGTTCCGTGACCGCGCCGGTTACGGCCTCCAGACGGAACGCCGCGGCCAGCAGTGCCTGGGTGTAGGGCTCCTTCGGCGCCGCAAACACCTCGGTGGCCGGTCCCGCCTCCACCACCTTTCCCGCTTTCATGACGATGAGATCGTTGGCCAACGCCCTTACCACCTTCAGATCGTGGGAAATGAACATGTAGGCAAGGCCATGCCGCGCCTGCAGGTCACGCAAGAGATCGACCACCTGGGCCTGGACACTCATGTCGAGGGCCGAAGTAGGTTCGTCGAGCATGACGAACTTGGGTTTCAGTACCATGGCGCGAGCGATGGCGATGCGCTGGCGCTGCCCGCCGGAGAACTCGTGTGGGTAGCGGTGGCGCGTTTCGGGGTCGAGGCCGACCTCGGTGAGGGCCTCCACGACACGGGCATCGCGAGCCAACGGGGTGAGGGCCGGTTCATGCACGGAAAGCCCCTCTCCGACGATGTCGGCCACCGTCATGCGCGGAGAGAGTGAGCCGTAGGGATCCTGGAAGACGGCTTGTACGTCGCGCCTGAGCGGCCGCATGGCACGGGAATCAAGCTCGTCGATGCGGCGGCCAAGCACCACGATGGGCCCCTGGGAGGAAATGAGGCGAAGAAGAGCAAGGCCGAGCGTCGTCTTGCCCGAGCCGCTTTCGCCGACCACGCCCAGCGTTTGACCGGCCCGCAGCTTGAGGTCGACGCCATCGACCGCCTTGACGTGGCCGACGGTGCGGCGAAGGAACCCGGCCTTGATCGGGAACCAGACACGCAGTTGCTCGGCTTCGACGATGACCGGAGCCTCCAGCGAGGCAGCCGGTGGCTCGCCCTTTGGCGCCGCCGCCATCAGGTGGCGCGTATAGGCGTGCCGCGGCGCGGCGAACACCTCCGCCGTCGGCCCGGCCTCGACCACCTCGCCACCAGTCATCACCACCACGTCGTCGGCAAAGCGCTCGACGATGCCGAGGTCATGGGTGATGAACAGGATGGCCATGCCGTGCCGTGCCTGCAGCGTCTTCAACAGGGTCAGGATCTGTGCCTGAACGGTGACATCGAGGGCGGTGGTTGGTTCGTCTGCGATCAGGAGGTCGGGCGCGTTGGCGAGCGCCATGGCGATCATCACCCGCTGGCGCTGGCCGCCGGAAAGCTGGTGCGGATAGGCCGAAAGCCGGGTCTCCGGATCAGGAATGCCGACTTCGTTCAACAGTTCGATCACCCGACGGCGCACGTTGGCGTCGCCGCTGGCGCCGTGCAGTTTCAGGATCTCGCCGATCTGCCGCTCGATCGATTGCAGCGGGTTGAGCGAGGTCATCGGCTCCTGAAATACCATGGTGATGTCCGCGCCACGGATCTTCCTGAGCTCAGCTTCGTCCGCTTTCAGGAGGTCGCGTCCCTTGTAGAGGATCTCGCCGGAGGGATGCCGGGCGGCCGGGTAGGGCAGCAGGCGAACGATCGACAGGGCCGTCACCGACTTGCCCGAGCCGCTTTCGCCGACGACGGCCAGCGTCCGGCCCTTCTCCAGATCGAAGGAAACGCCGGAGGCGGCAAGCATTTCGCCATGCTCGTGGCGAAATGCGACGGAGAGGTTGCGGACGGAGAGGAGGGTGCCGCCGGTGGTATCAGTCATGGCAGGCCTCACTCGAACGTCTTGCGTGGATCGAAGGCGTCGCGCACCGCCTCGCCGATGAAGATCAGCAAACTCAGCATGACGGCGACCACACAGAAGCCGGTGATGCCGAGCCAGGGCGCGAAAACGTTGGTCTTGCCTTGGCGGAGCAGTTCTCCAAGAGACGGGTAGCCCGCCGGCAGCCCAAAGCCGAGATAGTCGAGCGACGTCAAGGTCGTGATGGAGCCATTGAGGATGAAGGGCAGGAAGGTCAGCGTCGCCACCATCGCGTTGGGCAGAAGGTGCCGCCACATGATGGTCAGATTGCCGACGCCGAGCGCCCGCGCCGCGCGCACGAACTCAAAATTGCGGGCTCTCAGGAACTCGGCGCGCACGACGCCGACGAGATGCGTCCATGAGAAGGCGAGCAGGATCAACAGCAGCACCAGGAAGGACGGCGCGATCACCGAGGAGACGATGATCAGGAGATAGAGCGTCGGCACAGCGTTCCAGATCTCGATGAAGCGCTGCATCAGGAGGTCGGTGAGGCCACCGTAGTAGCCTTGCACGGCGCCGATGGCGATGCCGACGAACGAGGAAACCACAGCCAGCGTCAGACCGAACAGAACGGAGATGCGGAAGCCATAGAGGGCGCGGGCAACGACGTCGCGACCCTGATCGTCGGTTCCGAGCCAGTTCATGTTGCCGAACACGCACTCCCTGTCGTTCACGCCTTCGGCATAAGCGGAGCAGCGCTCGGCAGGTGACAGCAGGAAGGCGGGCGGCGAGGGCGCTGGCGTCGGCGCGTCGGTGTTGGGCGTGTCGAAGGAATAGCGGATTGGCGGCCAGAGCATCCAGCCGTTGCTCTCGATCTCGTCGCGATTGAAGGGATCCCGATAATTGGTGATCGCGAGGAAGCCGCCGAACTTTTCCTCCGGGTAGTCGACCAGCACCGGGAACAGGATCTCGCCCTTGTAGGAGACGACGATAGGCCGGTCGTTGGCGATGACGTTGGACAGAAGCGTCGCCACGAACAACACCAGAAAGATCCAGAAGGACCACCAGCCCCGGCGGTTGGCCTTGAAATTCTGCCATCTGCGACGGTTGACGGGCGATAGCCAGGGGCGCCTTGCTGCGGGAAGGGCGTTCATGGACGTCATACCTCCCGGCTCTCGAAATCGATGCGCGGATCGATCCACATGTAGGTGAGGTCTGAGAGGATGTTGATGACGAGGCCCATCAGCGAGAAGACGTAAAGGGTCGCGAACACGACGGCATAGTCGCGATTGATCACCGATTCGAAGGACAGCAGCCCGAGACCGTCGAGCGAGAAGATCGTCTCGATCAGCAGCGATCCGGCAAAGAAGGAGGCGATGAAGGCGCCTGGGAAGCCGGCGATGACGATCAGCATGGCGTTGCGGAACACGTGGCCATACAGCACCTTTCGCTCCGAAAGGCCCTTCATGCGCGCCGTCAGCACATACTGTTTGCGGATCTCGTCGAGGAAGGAGTTCTTGACCAGCAGCGTCGTTGTGGCGAAGGCGTGCGTTGCCATGGCGAGCAGGGGCAAGGCCATGTGCCAGAAATAGTCCAGGATGCGCTCGGGCCAGGCCATGGCGCTCCAGCCCTCGGATGTCAGCCCGCGCAGGGGGAAGATCGACCAGAACGACCCGCCTGCGAACAGCACGATGAGCAGGATGCCGAACAGGAAGCTCGGAACGGCATAGCCGACGGCAATGACGAAGGACGTCCAGACGTCGAAGCGCGAACCGTCGCGCACGGCCTTGGCGATGCCGAGCGGAATGGAGATGCCGTAGGAAAGAAGCGTCATCCAGAGGCCGAGCGAGATCGAGACCGGCAGCTTTTCCTTGATGAGGTCGATCACCGAAATGGAGCGGAAATAGCTCTCGCCGAAATCGAAGCGGGCATAGTTCCACAGCATCAGGCCGAAGCGTTCGAGCGGCGGCTTGTCGAAGCCGAACTCTTTCTCGAGCTTCTTGATGAACTCGGGGTCGAGCCCTTGTGCTCCGCGATATTTCGAGGTGATCGCCTCGCCCGACATCTGGTCGGGCGACTGTCCCCCGAGGTCGGCGCCGGCGCCTGTGAAGCGATCGGTGGCGCCGATGTCGGTGCCCTGCAGCTTGGCGATCACCTTCTCCACCGGCCCGCCGGGGGCGAACTGCACGACGGCGAAGTTGATGGCCATGATGCCGATCAGCGTCGGAATCATCAGGAGGAGGCGTCTGAGAATGTAGCCTGCCATGAAGCGGAACCTCGTCTCGACGTCGTCAGCGGGAAAGGCCGGCCGCCGAAGCCACGGCTGGGTCGTACCACCAGACATCGGGGAAGCCGACGGAGTATTTCGGCAGGGCCTCCGGATGGCCGAAGCGCTTCCAGTAGGCGTAGAAGCTGTTCTTCGAATAGAAGAGCGGGATGACGTAGTTGCCCGCAAGCAGCACCCTGTCGAGTGCGCGCGTCGCGGTCACGAGCGCTTCCCGGTTCTCGGCGTAGATCACCTTTTCGATCAGTGCGTCGACGGCCGGATTCTTGATGCCGGCGGTATTACGCGAGCCGGGCAGGTCGGCCGCCTTCGATCCCCACATCTCGCGCTGCTCGTTACCCGGCGACAGCGATTGGCCCCAGACATCGACCGTCATGTCGAAATCGAAACTCCGCGTGCGGTTCAGGTACTGGGCATCGTCGACGAGGCGCAGGTCAAGGTCGATGCCGATGCGACCCAGTGCCTTGGCAAAGGGGGAGATGTAGCGTTCGTCGAGCGAGCTGAAGGTGAGGTACTCGATACGGAAGGGCTCCCCCTTGGCATTGCGCATCTTGCCGTCCCGGATAGTCCAGCCGGCTTCGGCGAACAGCGCGACCGCCTGCTGGAGGTTCTCGCGCACCGCCTCGGGCGTACCTCCAACCGGGTTGGCGTATGGGGTGGTGAACACCGCGGGCGGCAACTTGTCGCGCAGTGGTTCCAGGAGCGACAGCTCGCCTGGACTCGGCAGGTTCTTGGCAGCCAGCTCGGTCCCGAAGTAGAAACTGTCGATACGGTCGTAGAGATTGAAGAAAACCGTTCGCTTCAGCGTCTCGTAGTCGAAGGCGAGATTGAGCGCCCGACGAACACGCGCGTCCTGATACTTTGCCAGGCGCAGGTTTGGCACGAGCGCCTGCATGACGCCCGAGGCGTTGCGCGGGAAGGTCATGGTCACGACCTTGCCTTCGTTTTTCGCCGGGAAGTCGTAGCCGGTTGCCCACATCTTGGCCGAGCGTTCGGCACGGAAATCGTACTTGTCGGCCTTGAAGGCCTCCATCAGCACCGTTGGGTCGACGTAATAGTCATAGATCAGGCGGTCGAAGTTGTTGGACCCGATGGAGACCGGCAACTTCGCTCCCCAATAGTCGGGATCTCGAACCAGTGTGACGCGCCGGCCAGGGTCGACGGCCGTCACCTTGTAAGGGCCTGAGCCGAGCGGCGGCTCCAAAGTCGTCTCGCGAATGTTGCGCTGCTTTCCCGAGGCGTCCTTGCCCTGCCACCAGTGCTTGGGAAGCACGTAGAGCTGCCCGAGAATATGCGGCAGCTCACGGTTGCCTGGCGCATCGAATGTGAACCGGACGACCCGGTCGTCGGTCGCCTCGGCCTTCGTCACATGACTGTAGTAGCTGCCAAAAAGAGGGTAGATCTCCTTCAGCGTGTCGAACGACCAGATGACGTCGTCGACCGTCACAGGCTCGCCGTCCTGCCAGCGCGCCTTCGGATCGAGCCGATACTCCGCCCAGGCGAAATCGCTGGGGTAACGCATCGCGTCGGCCAGAAGCGGATAGGTGGCGGAAATGTCCAGCTCGTCCAACGACGCCGTGAAAAGCGACTCGTAAGCGGAGGCGACCGAGGTGGCCGGAGTTCCCTTGGTGCCGAGAAAGAGGTTGGTGCTGTCGAAGTTGCCTTCGACGCCGAACCGCGCCTCGCCCCCTTTGGGAGCGTCGGGGTTGACGTAATCGAAGTGGGCGAAATCGGCGGCATAGTGCGGTTCGCCGCCCAGCGTCGTCGCGGTTCGCCACTCCGGTTCTTCGGCCCGCACCGCCGTACTGGCCAGAAGCGGCAGGAGAACGGAGAGGACGGCGATGTGGAGCCGGCCAGGGAAGCTCAGGGCAAAAGGTCGAATCATTGGGCGTCCCCGCGCATTTGAAAACGCCCTGAAATTTTCATCATTGCGGCACGAAGGCAATGGTTTCGCGAGACCGCATGCTTTTCGAGTCCTCCTGGACAAAGGACGATCGCGGCGAAAATGGCGTTTGAGCGCGCGGTTGTTGGGATGGGAAGATAGGCTTCTGTGAAATCCGCCTCTTGCATTTTGCCGGCAACACCGCGATATGTGGCTCGGGAGGTTGGCAGTGGACGAACCACTCGCCAACCGGGTCAGGTCCGGAAGGAAGCAGCCCCAACGAGCCTCGGCTCGGGTCACTCGTCGGCCTCCCACCCTTCTTTTCCCAGGTTGCGAGCATGCCGGACACTCTGACGCCTGCCGATCAGACGGCCGCCTCGCCCTACAGGGTTCTTGCCCGCAAGTATCGCCCTCAGAGCTTTGCCGACCTGATCGGCCACGGCGCCATGGTGCGCACGCTCGAGAACGCCTTCGACACTGGTCGTATCGCGCAAGGGTGGATGCTGACCGGCGTTCGCGGCGTCGGCAAGACCACCACTGCCCGCATTCTCGCCCGCGCCCTCAACTATGAGATTCCAGGCGAGATCGACCGACCCACCGTGCACATGGATCGCGAGGGCACCCACTGTCGCGCCATCATGGAGGGGCGGCACGTCGACGTCATCGAGATGGACGCCGCCTCGCATACCGGCGTCGACGACGTGCGCGACATCATCGAGGCGGCTCGCTACAAACCGGTGTCGGCCCGCTACAAGGTCTACATCATCGACGAAGTGCACATGCTGTCGACGCAGGCATTCAACGCGCTTCTGAAGACGTTGGAAGAGCCGCCGGAGCATGTGAAGTTCGTCTTCGCCACCACCGAAATCCGCAAGGTACCGATCACGGTTCTGTCGCGCTGCCAGCGCTTCGACTTGCGTCGCGTGCCGACCGGCGAGCTTGCCGCTCATATCGAGCGCATCATCGCTTCGGAAAAGGTTACCGCCGACCCTGAAGCCGTGGCGCTGATCGCCCGCGCCGCCGAGGGGTCTGTGCGCGACAGCCTGACCATTCTCGACCAGGCGATCGCCCACGGCGGCGGCCACGTCTCGGCCGATGCGGTTCGCGGCATGCTCGGCCTCGCCGACCGGGTGCGCGTGGTCGACCTCTTCGAGGCGGTGATGAAGGGCGACGTCGCCGGCGCGCTTTCGATTCTGGCCGACCAATACGATACGGGCGCCGATCCGGCGGCGGTGCTGTCCGATCTCGCCGCTTTCGTGCATTTGGTGACGCGCCTCAAGCATCTGCCCGAAGGGGCGACCGACCTGTCGCTGACCGAAGCCGAGCGGACGCGTGGTCGCGACTTCGCCGAGAAGCTTTCGGTGCGCATTCTCTCCCGCGCTTGGCAGTTGCTGCTCAAGGGCATCCAGGAGGTGCAGACGGCGCCACGGCCGCTGCCGGCCGCCGAGATGGTGCTGGTCCGGCTCGCCTACGCTGCCGATCTACCGACGCCTGACGAAGCGTTAAAGATGCTGAGGGAAGGTAGCTTTCCTGGGATGAACCCGCCGGGGGGCGGTCTCCCGGGCGGAGGAGATGGAGCGCGCGCGCGTAGCGCCCACGGATTTGGCGGAGCCGTCGCCCGTCGCGCCGAACCCGAGCTTGCGGCCGGTCCACGTCTCGACAGTTTCGAGGCGGTGGTGGCGCTGGCCGAAAGCAATCGCGACATCGGTCTTAAGTTTGCGTTGGAGCGGCACGTCCGGCTCGTCCGCTTCGAGGATGGGCGCATCGAGTTCTCTCCCGTCGAGGGGGCTAATCCGGGTCTCGCCGGTGAAATCGGCCGAAAGTTGACCGGCTGGACCGGACGCCGCTGGATCGTCGCCATTTCCCGCGAGGAGGGGCGCCCGACGCTTGCCGAGATGCGAGAAGTCCGCCGGCGCGAAGCCGTGGACGATGCGCTGGCCGATCCGGTGGTCGCGGCCATCTTCCGTCTGTTCCCCGGGGCCGAGATCGTCGACGTCAAGTTTGAAGACGAACCAGAGCCGTTGCCGGCAGGTCCCGCCGGCGGTGGCGCGACCTTCGAGGATACCGGCGACTGGACCGAAGGCTTCATCGATGAAATGCCCGATCCCGGCTTCGGTGACTTCGACGATTGATCCGACGCCGTTGACAAGGGCGGCCGGAGCGGCCATCTGGCGACAAGACTGATCCACCGGGAGAAGAGACATGTTCGGCGACATCGGCAAGATGATGAAGGAAGCTCAGGCGCTTCAGGCCCGCATGGCCGAGGCGCAGGAGGAAATCGCCAAGACTGAAGCTACGGGGACCTCCGGTGGCGGCCTCGTTTCGGTCACGGTCACCGGAAAAGGCGAAATGAAAGGGCTTCGCATCGATCCTTCGCTCATGAAGCCGGAGGAGGCCGAGATCGTCGAGGATCTTATCGTTGCTGCCTTTACTGACGCGAAGTCGCATGTCGACGCTCTCGTCGCCGAGCGCATGCAGGCGGTCACCGGCAAGCTGCCGCTGCCCCCCGGCTTCAAGCTGCCCTTCTGACAGGTTTGGTGACGCACGGGTTTTTCGGACGGTCTGGCCGTTTCGGAGCCCGTGCTTTGAGCGGAGATCGCCTTGGCCCGACGCGTGACAGGACCGGAAATCGAGCGGCTGATCCAGCTGCTTGCCCGTCTGCCCGGCCTCGGGCCGCGCTCGGCCCGTCGCGCGGCGCTGCAACTCGTCAAAAAGCGCGAACAGTTGCTCGCCCCGCTGACCGACGCCATGCGCACCGTCCACGATCATGTGCGCGTCTGTTCGGTTTGCGGCAATGTGGACACCGCTGATCCCTGCACCGTCTGTACCGATCCGACACGGGACGGCTCGGTGATCGTCGTGGTGGAGGACGTTGCCGACCTCTGGGCACTGGAGCGGGCCGGTGCCGTCAACGCCCGCTATCACGTTCTCGGCGGTGTGCTGTCGCCGCTCTCCGGCATCGGGCCTGACGATCTCGACATCGCCGGCCTCGTCGAGCGGGCATCCGATCCGGCGGTCAAGGAAGTGATTCTCGCCGTCAATGCCACCGTCGACGGCCAGACGACCGCGCACTACGTGACCGATCGCCTCGACGGCCTCGACGTCAAGGTGACGCGCCTTGCTCATGGCGTACCGGTGGGCGGAGAGCTCGACTATCTGGACGAGGGCACGCTGACGGCGGCCATACGCTCACGTACGCCGTTCTGATTGCGGCGCCGAACGAGGCGCGAGCGTCCGAAAGCCGAGGCCGGCAACTGGCGGCATTTGGCGGTGGTCCAATAAGGCCGGCTTGACTTTAGCCGATCGAATGCCGATCTTTCCGGACATGGAACCGCGGACCAACCACCTCCGAGTGCTTTGCAGGATCTATCCCGTCGCGGGATACTGATCTCACGGTCCCGCATGTCGCGCGCAGGCCGTGAGGCTCTGCTGCCGGTTTTCCAGCCGCCATCGCTGCGCGACACCTACCCCCAGCTTTCTCAAATCAGGTCCGCCTGAGAGCGGCCCTTTTTTCTTTTGGAGGAATGAACATGACAACAACCACACGCCGGCGTCGCTTGCCGGCCATCACGCTCGCCCGGTCGGATCACGAGCGTCTTGCCAATCTCGCCGATGCGCTCGCCGATCGCGATCCCAAGGCGGCCGACCAGTTGGCCGCGGAGCTCGATCGGGCGCGCGTCGTCGCGGACAATCGACTGGCGGAGGGGACGGTGCGTATGGGCGCGGTCGTGCGCTTCAGCCTGGATGGAGCCGAGCCGAGGACCATTCGCCTGGTTTACCCGGGCGAGGCGGACATCGAGCAGGGGCGCATTTCCGTGTTGACGCCGGTTGGAGCCGCACTGATCGGTCTGACTGCCGGACAGAGCATCGATTGGGCGGATCGCGATGGCAAGACGCGCCAACTGCAGGTGCTGGAAGTTGGCGTGGAAGATCTGGCGACGGCATCGTGAGGGCGGCGCGCCGCCCTCACGCGGGACTGGATATCAGATGATGCCTTGGGCGCGCATCGCCTCGGCAACACGGATGAAGCCGGCGATATTGGCGCCCAGCACATAGTTGCCGGCCACTCCATACTCGCGAGCCGTTTCGGCGCAGCGATCATGAATGCCGCTCATGATTCCGGCCAACCGCTCGCGCGTGGCCTCGAAAGTCCAGCTGTCACGACTGGCATTCTGCTGCATCTCCAAGGCCGACGTGGCAACGCCGCCCGCATTGGCGGCCTTGCCCGGACCGAACAGGACGCCGGCTGCCTGGAAGGCATGCACCGCTTCCGGGGTCGACGGCATGTTGGCGCCTTCCGCGACGGCGATGACGCCATTGTTGATCAGCGTGGCGGCATCGCGGCCGGAGAGTTCGTTCTGCGTTGCGCAGGGCAACGCGACCTCGCAGGGCACATCCCAGATGCTGCCCTTGTCGGTTGGAACGAAATGGGTCCCCTTCTGTTTCAGTGCGACGTAGTCCGAGATACGGGCCCGCCGCACTTCCTTGATTTCCTTTACCAGATCGAGGTCGATGCCCGCCTCGTCGACGATGTAGCCGGAGCTGTCGGAGCAAGCGATCACCTTGCCGCCGCGGCGGATGGCCTTCTCCATGGCGTAAATGGCTACGTTGCCTGAGCCGGAGACCACCACTTTCCGGCCTTCAAGGTCGGCGCCCCTGGTGGCCAGCATGGCGCTGGTGAAGTAGACGGTGCCATAGCCGGTGGCTTCCCGCCGAACCAGGGAGCCGCCATAGCTGAGCCCCTTTCCGGTGAACACACCGGCCTCGAAGCGGTTGGTGAGGCGCTTGTACTGGCCGAACAGCCAGCCGATCTCACGCCCGCCGACTCCGATGTCTCCCGCCGGTACGTCGGTGTGTTCGCCAACGTGCCGGCTGAGCTCGATCATGAAGGACTGGCAGAAACGCATGATTTCGCCCTCCGACTTGCCTTTGGGGTCGAAATCGGAGCCCCCCTTGCCGCCGCCGATCGGCAGGCCGGTCAGGGCATTCTTGAAGATCTGCTCAAAGCCCAGGAACTTGATGATACCCAGGTTGACCGAGGGGTGGAAACGCAGTCCCCCCTTGTAGGGGCCAAGCGCAGAGTTGAACTGTACGCGGAAGCCGCGATTGATGTGAACCTGGCCACGGTCGTCGGTCCACGGGACCCGGAATATGATCTGGCGCTCGGGTTCGCAGATCCGCTCGATCAAGGCATCGGCCAGATAGTCCGGATGCTTGACCACCACATGGCCGAGGCTTTCCAGCACTTCGCGTACAGCCTGATGGAACTCCGATTCCGCCGGGTTGCGGCTCAGCACTTCCGACAGAACTGGAACCAACTTCTCATCGATCGAAACCAACTGCGACTTCCTTCGTTTCACGCCAGCTCTCTTTCGAGAGCCGGACATTGTGGCGCTGCGATCGGGCTGCTTTCGCCCGACGGCCTTGGCCGCCGTTGCAAAGGAAACGTCGCTCTCGCTGTAATCGCAACCTTTGCGAGTACAGACAAAAGGCACCGAGGCACCTTGTGCGAGGCCAATGATGTGTCCCGTGTCTCCGAGAACAAGAAAGTGCCCAATCTAGAGGCACTGTGATGAAGAGAAAATCAAGATGCAAGCCGAGGTGTGGGCATTATAGGAGCATTCGCCCAAAAAATGTCGCGACCCGCATGGGAGAAGGCGTCGCACGGCCAAACGCTCGCCATCACCCGGGAGCAACACACAAGGTTGCCGAGTATTGGTGGTCGATATTTATATCTAGTCAGTTAGGTGCCGGATAGACGAAGCGGGACCTCAAGGGCATGCCCGTTTCTGGCCGAAAACGTCACCACGCCGCCACAAGCTCTCGCCAGCCCCTCGATCAGCAGGCGTCGTTCGGCCGCGGCTGCTCGCGCTTCGGCATCCCCCACGATGGGCTCCCTGCCCGACTGGCGAACCGTAGCGATAAGGCGGCCGGACGATGCTCTGAGCGAGACGGTTGCCACGCCGCCCGCCGCCGCCGCATCACCGGCTTCAGCGAGGAAGCCTTCGACAAGGTCGGCATAGAGCGTTGGGCTGGTCTCGATCGGCAGCGGCAGCGAGGGGGCAAGGAAAGTAATGTTGCCCCCTGCCCCGGCTCTGAGGTCTTGCTTCTTCACCGCATCGACAAAGAAGGGGATGGCGTCGAAGCGCTGAACACCGGCACCGAACCGGCTGGCGGCCTCCAGGTCGGCAATCGAGCGAACGAGGGCGGCTCGCCTGGCCTCCTGGTCCGCCATCCGGTGGCGGCCCCGCTCGGGGCGAAGCGCGAGTCCGGTAGCGTAGAGGTTGGACATCAGTTCCCTGAGCATCGCCGCCGCGTCGCGGCGCGGGGCCTGACGCCGCGGGAGCAGCGTCGAGAAAACCCTGTCGAGCGTTGCCACCGCCAGATCGCTCTTGGTGAGAAGCCCATCGGCGCCGGCCCGGCGGCCGATCAGTTCGATGTCGTCATTGTCGAGCGCCGAGGTCAGGATCACCGGCACGTCCGCAACCTGCTTGATCTCGTCGATCAACGCCATGGTGGTGCATCCGGCCATCCAGAACTCGCATAGCACGACATCGCAAGGCTGGCGCGACAATGCGGAAAGCGCCGCCTCTCGGGTGCCGGCGGCCACGAAAGTGGCGGCGAAGCTGGGCAGCGCGCCGACGAGGCGGCCGATCAGGAAAGTATCCTCCGGCGTATCGCCAATGTGAAGAACGGTGATCGCCCGCCGTTCCACGCCGGTATCCGACGCGTCGACTAGGCGGAGTCGCCGTATCGCCGCGTCTTCGATGACTGGAATGAACGGCCCCGACAGTCGAGCCATGAACGATCCTCTTCCCTCTCCGGCCCCGGCTATCGAATCGCATCTTCACCGCGGACATTGAAAAATATGCAGGAAACTGCGAAAAAAGTAGTTAACGAGCCGTTAATTTCCCCTACTGGCTGAAAATGTGCACATGAATTTCAGTGGGCATGGCCTTGACGGACATTTGCGTCTCCTCGGTATCGCCCCACTGGAAAAGCAAAGCCAAACGGGCGATAGAGAAGTCTCGCTTCCGGTACCCCCGAAAAGGTGCCGATAGGATCCGAGGAGTTCTCAATGTCCATTCTGGTGACCGGTGGCGCCGGCTATATTGGCAGCCACATGGTGCATGCCCTCGTCGATCACGGCGAGAGCGTTGTCGTGCTCGACAACCTTTCGACCGGCTACGACGCCGTCATTCCCGGTGCGGCGACGCTGGTCGTCGGCGACATCGGCGACGGCGATCTGGTCGACAAGCTGATCGCCGATCACGGCATCACTGCCGTCGCCCACTTCGCCGGGTCGATCGTGGTCCCCGACTCGGTGACCGATCCGCTATCCTACTATGAGAACAACACGGTCAAATCGCGCTCGCTGATCGCGGCGGCCGTGCGCGGCAAGGTCAAGGCTTTCCTGTTCTCCTCGACGGCTGCCGTCTATGGCGAACCAGGCGTCGATCTGATCGACGAGACGGTGCCGCTCGGACCGGTCTCGCCCTACGGCTCGTCCAAGTGGATGACCGAGATCATGCTGCGCGACAGCGCCCTTGCCTATGGCTTCCGCTACGCGGCACTGCGCTATTTCAATGTCGCCGGAGCCGATCCGAAGGGTCGCACGGGTCAGTCGAGCAAACGCGCCACCCATCTCATCAAGATCGCCGCCCAGGCTGCCCTCGGCCAGCGCGACGGCATGGACGTGTTCGGCACCGACTATCCCACGCCGGATGGGACCTGCCTCAGGGACTATATCCACGTCAGCGATCTCATCGAGGCGCATGTCCTTGCGCTCAAGCACCTGATGGATGGTGGCGACACGTTCGTCGCCAACGCGGGCTATGGCCGTGGCTTCTCGGTGCTCGAGGTGATCGACGCAGTGAAACGCGCATCGGGCGTGGACTTCCCCGTCCGCATGGCGCCGCGCCGCGCCGGCGATCCGCCGTCGCTGGTTGCCGATTCGAGCCGGTTGCGCTCCATCACCGGCTGGCAGCCGAAGCTCGACGATCTCGACACCATCGTCAGCCACGCCCTGGCTTGGGAAAAGTCACTGGCTGGCCGAAATATCCTGCGCTGAGTCAAACGCGTCACGCCCGGCCAGTCAAAGGCCGGGCGTCCTCCTTCCGGAAAGGTTCCCGCCCATGGCCGTCGCCACGCCGCAAAAAGCCGTCACCGTCGGCTCCGTCACCTTTGACAACGCCGCTCCCTTCGTGCTGATCGCCGGCCCCTGTCAGATCGAGAGCCGCGAACATGCGCTGAAGATCGCCACCTTCCTTGCGGATACGGCCAAGGCGGCCGGTGTGCCCTTCGTGTTCAAGGCTTCTTACGACAAGGCCAACCGCACCTCGCTGAAGGGTACGCGTGGCGTTGGCATCGACGCGGGGCTTTCCATCCTTGCCGAGATCCGAGGCCGTCTGGGGTGTCCCGTTCTCACCGACGTCCATGATATCGAGCAGACGCGCCGAGCGGGTGAAGTGGTCGACGTCTTGCAAATCCCCGCCTTTCTCTGCCGGCAGACCGATCTGCTGATCGCCGCCGGGGAGACCGGCAAGGCGGTCAATGTCAAGAAGGGCCAGTTCCTGGCTCCGTGGGACATGCAGAATGTCGCCGACAAGGTGGCTTCGACCGGCAATGAGCGCATCCTCCTCACCGATCGCGGCACGTCTTTCGGCTATGGTGCCCTGATCACCGATTTCCGAGGGCTGCCGACCATGGCCGAAACCGGCTATCCCGTGGTCTTCGACGCCACCCACTCGGTGCAGGAACCCGGCGGACGTGGTTCATCCTCGGGTGGAAAGCGCGTCTTCGCTCCCGCGCTCGCCAGGGCGGCCGTCGCGGTCGGGTGTTCGGCCGTGTTCATCGAGGCGCATGACGATCCGGACCGGGCGCCATCGGATGGGCCAAACATGCTGCCGCTGCCGTGGATCGCACCGCTTCTGTCCGATCTCAAGGCGCTCGACGTCGCCGCCAAGGGGCGGGCGCTCATCGAGGCCTATTGAGCTGCCAGCGCCTCGCCGGTCCGGGACTCTTTCGCGAACCCCGCCTTGAGGTTGGAAACGACGCTGCCGGCGCTGGCGATGGTCATCATCAGCTTGCCGAGGGCGCCGACGTCGGGATCCGGCAGATCGGCCATCAACGCCGCTGCCTGCCGCGACAGGTCGTCGAAGCCGACGTTGGCTGATGCGCCTTTCAGCGTGTGCAGACTGCGCTTGGCGAGTTCGGTGTCGCCGCGTTCGAGCGCCTCCGACAGGTCGGCAAGAAGACTGGCGACGTCGGTAGCGAAGGAGTCGAGCAGGAAAGCCGTATCTTCCGGACCAAGCTCGCGCAGAAGTGCGTCGATCCGTCGCCGATTGACCGTTTCCCCGCGGACTGCCTCGGCGGTGGAGGGTGCCCGCGTCACGGGCACACTTCCCTCGGGGAGGGCCGCGAGAACGGATAGCAGATCGTCCCGTTCGACGGGCTTGGGCAGGAAGCCGTTCATGCCGGCCTTGAGGCAGGCCTCGCGGTCGGCGGCAAAGGCATTGGCGGTCATCGCGACGATCGGCACGTTGCGACCGCGCCCGCTAGAGCGGCGAATGGCTCTCGTTGCCTCCAGCCCGTCCATCACCGGCATCTGCATGTCCATGAAGACGATGTCGAAATCGCGAGCGTTGACCATGGCCAGCGCCTCGGCGCCGTTCTCGGCCAGCGCGGCTTCGATGCCGAGTCGGGAGAGGAGGCGCAGCGCCACTTGTTGGTTGATGCGGTTATCCTCGACCACCAGCACCCTCAGGCCTTTCGGCACGGCGGCGTCTTCGCCCGGGGCGCGACACTTGTCTTCCGTTGCGAGACTGCCGGCGATCGAGGCGGCAACGATGGCCGGCGTCAGGGTATTGGCGGGGCGGGCGGGTTTGCCGACGACACGGGGCGCCGTCTGCGAGAAGGCGATATCGAGGCGCGCGCGTTGATGGTCAGGCGGCAGCGTCGTGACGATGACCGCGATGTCGGCGCCGGACTCGTCTTCCGTGGTATGGGCACCGAAATAGGCGAAAGTTGTGACGATTGCCGCGGCTTCGGCGGTGGTTCGCCCTTTCACCCAAACGCTGGCGCCGTGGAGCGGAGCAGGATCGAGGTCGGCTGCCTCGGCTCGCGCCAGCGGTAGCTCGAAGAAGAACGTGGATCCCCGTCCTTCCCGACTCGTGACGCCAATTGTCCCGCCAAGTCCCTCGACAATGCGCCGGCTGATGGCGAGCCCGAGGCCGGTACCACCGAAGCGACGGGTGATCGAAGCGTCGACCTGCGAGAACTCCTTGAACAGGCGCTTTTGCCCCTCTTCGGAAATTCCTGTTCCGGTGTCTTCCACCTCGAAACGCACAATCGGCTTGTCACCACCGCTCACTTCGCGAATTCGTACGGCGATCAGGCCGCTTTCGGTGAACTTGACCGCGTTGGAAAGGAAGTTGATCAGCACCTGCCGGACGCGCGTCGAGTCGCCCGAATAGCGGGCGCTCATGGCGATCTCAGGCGCCAACACGGCGACGAGCCCTTTCTCGCGAACGGAGGCTTCCACCATCGAGATGGCCGCTTCGGCAGTGCTCACCGGATCGAACACGACCCGATCGACGTCGAAAGAACCAGCCTCCAGCTTGGAGAAATCGAGGATGTCGTTGACGAGAGCGATCAGGCTGCGCCCGCAGGTCTCGATGTTGGTGGCAAAACCGCGCTGCTCGGCATCGAGCTGCGTATCCTTGAGGAGATGCGCCATGCCGAGCACACCATTGATCGGTGTGCGGATCTCGTGACTCATCGTGGCGAGAAAGGCCGATTTCGCCTGATTGGCCGCTTCGGCGGCGGCAACGGCCTGCTTGAGTTCGGCTGCCATCGCTTCGAGGCGCAGCCGCGAGCTCCAGATCTCGCGGATCTGCCGGATCAGGCTGAAAATGAAGATGCACATGGAGAGCGTCAGCGCGCCGACGAGGACGACAAGTACGCGGTAGAGCTTCTCGCGGAGCATGCGCTCTTCGGAACGGGCGGCCGTCTCCGCCGCTTCTGCGTAAGCGGCTTGACGCGATGTGAGGCTGGGAAGGTCGCCCAGGCGGATGCCGAGAGCATCGAGAGCTTGAGGGTCGATCTTCCGTGCGCCATCAAGACGATCGATGAGTGTCTTGGCGTCGGCAACGATCTTCGTCACAGCGTCGATGCTGGTGCGGTCGGGGGCGGATGTCATGAAGTCGCGCGCCGTAGCGCCGAACAGCACGAAGCGCGCGATGACCGTTTGCGCGTTGGTCTCCGAAGGATCCCGTCGTGCCGTCTCCACCGAGCGCAGCAGTTTCTCGGCCGCCCTGTCGAGCCGATAGGCTGCGGCCAGCGTACGCGTCTCCTCGAGATTCGCCACGTCGGCTTGTTGGCGGATCAGGATGGTAAAGACAGCGACGGCGGATACAAGGAACAGAAAGCCGACGACGACATACAGGAGCGCGCCCCTGAGCGGACGGTCTTGCGCCGTGGTCTTTCCGGTGCCAAGTCCGGATGAAGAAGGAGTGGTGGTCGTCACGATGGATCGGGTCCGGCAAGAAACGCACTAGAAGTCAGGCGGCGAAGCCGAAGGGCGCCCCGCCTTGTTCCCGGATCTTCAGGATGCGGAAGTAGCGCAGCGAAAATGCCCTCGCGACTTCTGGATCGAACTGCTGGCCGGCGTTGTCGGCAATGTAGCGGGCCGCCTCCTCGGCCGTCCAAGCTGTCTTGTAAGGTCGCTCCGACGTCAGGGCATCGAACACGTCGGCCACGGCGACAATGCGTCCGGCAAGTGGGATCGCCGTCTCCTTGAGGCCACGCGGGTAGCCGGTACCGTTCCAGAATTCGTGGTGGGTCTCGGCGATCTCGGCGGCAAGGCGGATGACGCGCGATCTCGATCCCTCGAGGATTTCGCCGCCGATCAGCGTGTGTTCCTGCATCCGGCGGCGTTCGTCGCTCGTGTACGGACCGGTCTTGTAGAGAAGGTCGTCGGAAAGGCCGAGCTTGCCGATGTCATGCATCAGCGAGGCGACGTAGAGGTCTTGGCAATAGGGCTCGCCCTGGCCAAGTTCTTCGGCGAGTTCGCGAGCGGTGCGGGAGACACGCACAAGGTGGCTGCCGATCGAAGGATCTCGACGCTCGACGGCACGCGCGAGACGCAGGATGATCTCCTCTTCAAGGCCCGATCGGTCGTAGGAGGCTTTCTGCATCTCCGTCTGCAGCCAGTCGGCGCGGTCTCGGAGCTTGTTCTGCATTTCCCGCATCATGGCGAGGTTGCGAAGGCGAGCCTTGGCTTCGGCCATGTCGACGGGCTTGGTCAGGAAATCGGTGGCGCCGGCTTCGAGTGCGGCATAGCAGATCTCGCGCTGGTCCACGGTGGTGACCATGACAATGGGCACATCGACATAATCGGGGAGGCTGCGCACCTCGCGAATGAGCGTGAGCCCATCCATTCCCGGCATCATGTAGTCGACGATGATCAGGTCGAAGCAGGTCCGGCGGGCCTCGTCGAGTGCCTGCAGGGGATCGCGAAACGACTGCACGTCGGCGATACCTGAGCTCTGCGCCAGTTTGCCGAGCATGAAGAGATTACTTGGATTGTCGTCGACCAGGAGGAGCTTCATGACGGTTTCCATGCGGATTATTCTGAAGGACAACGTATCCGGGAAACATGAAACTTCAGAAAATGAGCATGAGAAACGGGATATGAACTTGGGAGAGACTTATTTTACAGAAATCGTAAGTGAAATATTCATCCTGTTGCCCTCAGGAGGCCGAAATTGAGACAAATTGGCCCAGGTAAGCTTTCCATTCTCTCGTTGGTATTGTCATAAATGACAAGGTAAGGCGGATCCCGTTCACGACTTGGCAAGACTTGGCGACGGGGCGGCGATTGCCGCTGGCGTGGCTTCGGTGACAAGGGCATAACGACAACATCGAGCCGACGGAAACCCAGCTCACTTTCCGAAAGCACGCCTCTAGGTCACTGCAGCCACCAGGTTGCAGACTTACCAACCCGGACATGGTCAGGCCATGTCCGGGTTTCTTTTTTCATCAATGCCGGTCTCAGTCGTGGAAGCGAGCCTGCACCGCTTCGACGATTTCGCGCGTCAACTCGATGTCGACGCTGCCGTGCGTCACGACCGAGGAGGCGGCGGCGATCAGTCGGTAGCGCCCCTTTTCCGAGACGAAGGCGTTCCTCTCCGTATCGAAATAGGAGAACGCCCGCGCCGAAAGCGTCATCACCGCATCCGTCGATTCGCCGGGTGCGAGCTGAAGCTTTGCAAAGGCCTTCAGCTCTTTCAGTGGCCGATCGATCCGAGAAGCCGGCGGAGCCACGTAGAGCTGCACCACCTCCGAGCCGGAGCGTTCTCCGCTGTTGGTCACCCGGACGCGAACGGTAACGATGCCCTCTCCATCGAACGACGGTCGGTCCACCGTCGGAGCCTCCCAGTCGAAGCGGGTGTAGCTGAGGCCGTGTCCGAACGGGAACAGCGGTTCGATGCCGGCCTTCTCATAATGCCGGTAGCCGACGAAAACGCCCTCCCGATAGACCACATGGCCGGTTTGGCCGGGATAGGTCAGCGGATCGCCGGTCATGACGGGCGTGTTCGCGATGTGCCGAGGGAAAGTCTGCGCGAGACGTCCGCCCGGTTCGGCGGCACCGGTCAGAACGTCGGCGATGGCGTTGCCGGCTTCCTGCCCCGGATACCAGGCCTCGATCACCGCCCTCACGCTGTCGAGCCAGGGCATGGCCACCGGACCACCGGTCTGAAGCACCACGACGGTGTTGGCGTTGGCGGCGGCGACGGCGGCGATCAGTTCATCCTGCCGGCCCGGCAAATCGATGCCGGGAAGGTCGTTGCCCTCTGTGTCCCATTCCCCGGAACGGCCGGCGTAGACGATGGCAACATCGGAGACGCGGGCGAGTTCGACGGCATCCGCGAAAGCCTTGTCACCCAGCGGCACGGCGACACCGACACGAATGGCCTTGAGATTGAGGGCGATGGCCTGCACGAAGCGGTATTCGACGACGACGTCGACCGGGTGCCCCGCTTCGAGCGCGATTGTCCCGCGTACCTCGCGGTTACCGCATTCGAAGTAATTGTCGCCCGGAGCCCAGTCGCCTCGCAGATCGACCACGGTCTTCCCATCGACAATCAGCCGACTTGGTCCGACGCTGACGAGGCCGAAGACATGCTCGGCCGACTCGGTCGGCGTGAAGCGAGTGGTGGCCCTCAACGAAAAGTCCGCGTCGGCAACCCCGGGCGCGACCTCGTTGAACCACATCACTTCACCGAGCGGGTGGCTCTGATGCTCGACGACGGGGCCGGTGAAATCGGGGCGGCCGTAGACGTCGACCTCGAAGGGGCCGGCAATCAGCGGCATCAGCCGGTTTGCGGTCACGCCGGGCGTGGTTCGCAACTGGTTTTCGGACGTGAGAACGCGAAGGCCGTCGGCCGGTGAAACGGCGTAATGAGGATTGAGCTGGGCGCTGCCGCCACCCATGATCTGCGCCGCTTCGGCGTTGGGCCCGATCGCGGCAATCGTCCGTCCGGTCAGATCAAGCGGCAGAATGCCGTCGTTCTTGAGGAGTACGATGGCCTCGGCGCCGGCCCTGCGGATCAGTGCCCGATGCGCCGGCTTGTCGATGGCGCGCTCGGCCGGAATGCCGGGTGCGTCGAAGCCGCCGACGCGCTCGATCAGCTTCAGCACGCGTCGCGCCGCCTCTCGCACCTTCCCCGCCTCGACTTCACCGGCTTGCACCGCAGCAACCAGCTTGTCCCCGCGATCGCGCGTCGGGCCGGGCATTTCGAGATCCAAACCGGCCTCGACGGTTGGTGCAGTCGAGTGGGAGCCGAACCAGTCGGACATCACGATGCCGGAAAAGCCCCACTCGTCCTTCAGCAGGTCGCCCAGAAGCACCTTGTGTTCTGAGGTGAAGGTTCCGTTCAGGCGGTTGTAGGAGCTCATGACGGCGAAGGCGCCGGCTGTTTTCACTGCGGCTTCGAAGGGCGGCAGATAGATCTCGCGCAACGCGCGGTCACCAATGTCCGAACTCATGGTCGTCCGCTGAATTTCAGACTCATTGCCGACGAAGTGTTTGACGGTGGCGCCGACGCCGCCTTTCTGCAGGCCGGTGACATAGGCGGCTGCGAGCTCCGCCGTGACGCATGGGTCTTCCGAGTAGCATTCGAAATTGCGGCCGTTCACGGCGGATCGCTGGATGTTGATGGTTGGCGCAAGCAGGACCGAGGCCCCCTTCGAGCGCGCTTCCTCGGCGAGCGCGCCTCCGATTTCCTCGACCAGCGCCGGGTTCCAGCTGGCGCCAAGGGCTATGCCGACCGGAAAGCTTGCCGCCTTGACGCCACCGACGAGCGAACCGCCACCCCGGGCGCCGTTGGGGCCGTCCGAGACCTTGATGGCGGGAATGCCAAGGCGCGGTATCGCCACCGTTGTCCAGAAATCGGCGCCGGCAAGCAGCGACACCTGTTCCTCGAGCGTCATAGCGTCGAGAAGTGCCTCGATATCCCGTTCCGACACGTACACCTCCTGTATGAAACGATACAATCGAGTCTTCATAGCATGTTCCGGTTGTCGTCGCGAGCGGGCCGGTTGGTAGAGGCCATCACCTCGACCAACGGCCTACGGCGTAGGGCTGGTGGGTCCCGTTCTGGCGGGCTAGACCGAATGCCGGAAGGAACGGGAGGGGACTGTGGGCGACGCTTGTTTCCTGGGGGTCGATATCGGAACGTCGGCCGTAAAGGTCCTGATTGTCGATTCAGATGAGCGGCCTGTGGCCGACGCGGAAGTGGGGCTCGCCACGAGCAGGCCGGCACCAGGCTGGTCCGAACAGCATCCGGACATCTGGTGGCAAGCGGTGCGACAGGCGCTCGCCGAGGTATCCGCCTCAACGCCCGGCGTACTGAGCCGCGTCGCGGCCGTGGGGCTCTCCGGTCAGATGCACGGTGCGGTCTTGATCGGAGACGACGACAGGCCCATCCGTCCTGCCATCCTCTGGAACGACGGACGAGCCGCCGCAGAGGCGATCGCACTCAACGCGGCCATGCCCGATCTGGGCCAGATCGCCGGCGTCCCCGCCATGGCAGGCTTTCTCGCTCCGAAGATTGCCTGGCTGCGCCACAACGAACCCGACGCACTTGCGTCGACCAAGCGCATATTGTTGCCGAAAGACTGGGTGCGCTTGCAACTGACCGGCGAGTTTGCCACCGATATGTGCGATGCCGCCGGCAGCCTTTTGCTCGACGAGGCGAGGCGGCAATGGGCTGTGACCGTCGTCGAGGCGGTCGGGCTCCATCTCGATCAGCTGCCCCGCCTTCTCGAAGGACCTGACATTTCCGGCCGCGTCACCCCTGGTGCCGCCGCTGCCACCGGTCTTCCGGAAGGTATCCCGGTCGTTGCCGGTGCTGGCGATGCCGCTGCCGCCGGCATCGGCATCGGTGCGGTTGCCGACGGCGATGCCTTCATTTCGCTCGGTACATCGAGCCAGTTGTTTCTCACGACCGCCGATTACCGCCCCAATCCGTCCGTTCTGGTGCATGCCTTCGCCCATGCCCTGCCAAACCGGTGGTTCCAGATGGCGGCGATGCTCAACGGCGCCTCGGTCATGGCTTGGACGGCCGGCGTTACCGGTGTTTCCGATTTGGGTGCGGCGCTTGAGGCCGTTGCGGAACGAGGACAGGCCATTTCGCCGGTCACTTTCCTGCCGTATCTTCAAGGCGAGCGAACGCCGCACGACGATCCGGCGGCGCGTGGCGTCTTTTTCGGCATGGATGGAGGTACTGACGGTCTCGACCTCTTGCAAGCGGCTGTCGAAGGTATGGCCTTTACGCTCGTCGATGCCGTGGCAGCCCTGGAAACCGCCGGTCCCGTGCCGGCGGCTCTGGCCGCCGTCGGCGGCGGTAGCCGGGGTCGTATCGTCATGGAGGTGGTGGCAAGCGCCCTTGGCCGGCCAATCCGGCGCTATGTCGGGGGCGAGCGTGGCCCAGCCTTCGGCGTCGCGCGCCTTGCCCGCCTGGCCGTGACCGGCGAGACCGTTGCCGAGGTCTGTGGCAAGCCGGAACTGCGCGATGTCATCCAGCCCAATGCCGAACGACAGGCGGCGCTCGCCGCCCGCCTGCCGCTCTATCGCGATCTCTATCGTGCGCTGAAGCCGCTGTTTCCACGGTGAGGATGTTCGTCAGCTTTTGAGGAAGGCTTCGATCTCGGCTGCCGTTGGCATCGAGGCAGCGGCTCCGCGCCGTGTCACCGAAATGCCGGCCGTCGCCGAACCGTAGCGAGCTGCTTCGATCGGATCGAGCCCCTTGGAAAGCGCCGCGGAGAAGCCTCCAAGAAAGGCATCGCCGGCTCCGGTGGTGTCGATCACCTCACCGGCCGCGCGGGCAGGCAGATGCACCGACTGCGTGGCGTTGTGCAACAAAACGCCGTTGCCGCCGAGCGTGATCAACGCGTTTCTGGCGCCCTTGGAGAGAAGGGCATCGCCTGCTTTGCGGGCGTCGTCCACCGTTCCCGGCGCAATGCCGGTCAGCATGGCCGCTTCCGTTTCATTGGGCGCGATATAATCTGAGAGCCGATAGATCTCGTCCGGGAAGGCTGTGGCCGGTGCCGGATTGAACACGGTGATCGTGCCGGCGGCACGGGCGATCTGGAGGCCGCGCAAGGCGGCGTCGATCGGTTGCTCGAGTTGTGTCACAAATACCTTCGCCCTGGCGATCGTCTCCTGTTCGAGGTCGAGGTCATCGGGCGAGAGCGTGCCCGATGCGCCGGCATAGACGATGATGGCGTTCTGGCCATTTGCGTCGTTGACGAAGATGAAGGCCGAGCCGGTCGGATGGGTGTCGATCCGCTGCACGCGGGCGGTGGCTCCGGCCTCGGCCCAGGTCTTGAGACCGATATCGCCGAAGGCGTCCTTGCCGATCTTGGTGATGAAACTGACCTCGCCGCCAGCCCGCGCCGCCGCTACCGCCTGGTTGGACCCCTTGCCCCCCGGCCCCATGACGAAACCGGAACCGGCCAGCGTCTCGCCAATGGCCGGCAGTCGTGGAGCGAGGAACGTAACGTCGACGGCAAAGATGCCGAGGATGGCAACGCCGGATTTCTGGGTATCGGTCATGTCGTTGGTCTCTTGTCGACTTGCGAAGATGCCGAAGCCCTCCGCGACGGGATACTCGGGTCTTTCCGATTGTGTCGGCTCTGTGGGAAGTGCCAAAGATCGGTATCTTGGCCGTTTCGGGCGTCCCCGATGTCAGGCCTTCGGCGGAATCACGCCCTTGGTGAGAAGGAAGCAACCGTAGAGGCGTCCCTCGCCGGTCTGAAGCACGGCGAACGACTTCTTGGCCGCGTCATAGAAGGCAAAGCGCTCGATGCCCCCCAGCTTGAAGGTCGGCCCCTCGGCATCGAAGACTTCCTGCTGGAACTCGTGCTGGACGTCGGTCCACTTCTCCGGCTCGCCGACCACTTCCATGCGGAAGGCCGCTGTGGGAATGAAGGTGTCGAGCGGCAGGACCGAAAGCACCGCCCGAGCCGCACGCGGCGCCGATACGCCGTCGAGACGCAGCGGGTGGCCGTAAACGGTCTCCTGCGCCACCGAATGGATGGGGAAGTTGCTGTCGACGATGGCGATCGTGTCGCCATGGCCCATGGAGGCCAGAACGTAGAGAAGGTCGGGGTTGAGCAGCGGATCGATGGCCTTGAGCATGTTTCCTCCTGACGCATCCCTTTGCAAACCCGCGTTTTCTGGCGGCAAGCCGATGCGTGACAACAGAACGGTACCGGTCCTCGTTCGACGGTGGTGCTGCCACTTTGCGAGGACTCGTTTGGCGTCTCCAGCGCCATGTCATCCATAGGCCGTTGGCGGCGCTTTGTCAGGCCTGCACGGGGGCAATCCGGCAAAAAGCTTACGTTGATGGTCAGTTGCGAGCGCGAGTTAACCGCTCGGAAGACAATTCAGGCAATAGTCGCGCAAAACCCGCCATTGGTCTTTGCTGATTTGCCATTCAGAACCTTTCTTTCTTGCCTCCGCTCCTTGCCGAGGCCGGCTACCGCCGGCATCGTTGCTGGCGGCGTTTTGCTTGTCGCCTTGCCGTCTCTCGCGGCTATCGATTGGATGAGCCTGTCTGCGACCCGACGGTTCGCCGGTGAAGCCGCCTCCGTTGCGGCATTGGCAGCGGCGAAGGCACCTGCGGCCCCTGTTGCCGCCGCGGCATCTGCTGCGCGAGCCCTCGCAAACGGTGCTGACATCGTCGTCACGACGGAGCAAGGCAAAGCTCTGCCTGGGCCGTCCGGACTGGTCTTTACCGCTGGACCGGGGGAGGTCACACGCGTCACCGTTTCGACGGCGGCTCGAAGTCTGCTCGGCACTCCGGTCGGCTTGGGGCACAGAACCATTGCTGCTACGGCAATGGCGTCGCGGGCCGGCGTTGCCGCCCTTACCGAACGGACAACCGCCGTGCCGGAGCTGCCCACGGTGCCGGCCGCCATCGAGGCGCGGCTGTTTGGGGCAACCGGTGCGCTCACCGTCGGCGAGCGGGCCCTGCTTGGCCAGACGACATTTCGCGTCGCCGACCTTGTGGCGGAGCTCGGCCGGATCCTCGCCACGCGCGAGGGGGGCACCGAAACCGGTGTGGCGATGGTGGCCGAAGCATCGTTCAAGCCGGCCGAACTGCTGACGGCGCTCGCAACCCTCTATCAAGATAGTGCCAGGAGTTCGGCGCAAGCAGCCGATATCCTGGCTGTTCTGCGTCGCCTCGCTCTTGGAGGGGCGGCGGACGAGACGGCCTTGCCATTCTCCGGCGTGATCAGCTTGAGCGGAGATGATCCCGACCTGACGCTTGCCGCACCGCTCAGGCCTTTGGAGTTCATACAGGCGGTCATGCGCGCCCGTCTCGCCCAGGGCGCGATCAACGTCGAATTGAAGTCGCCGATTACCGGCATCAACGCGGTCAGTGTGATGATGGTGTCGGAGAAGGCATCGGCGGCGGTTTTGATTGGCGGTGAGGACGGTCTCGTCGGCATTCCCAGCATTCGTATCGCAACGCGCTTCATCGTTGGCGGACTAGCCATCCCGGGCGCCGACGCTCTGGAACTGCCCCTTGAGGTCACTCTGAGCTCGGGCGATGCCCGCATCCGACGTATCGTTTGCGGTCCGGCAGGTCCCGAAGTCGCCGTGATCGGCCGGCCGGTGCGGGCCAGTGTGGCATTCGCTGCCGAGATGACGGCCTCGCCAGCCGGTGCGTCTGACTATGTCCGTCTGCTGGCGGCCGAAGGACTGACGGCCTGGGGCAAGGGACGCTCCTCCTTTGCCGAGGATCCGCCGGTCGACATGGTTTTCCGCCCAGGGGGTGGCAACGCGGTTGCCAGTCTTCGGGCGCCGATCGATTTCGCCAACCGGCTGGAGCGACTGGCAGCCGAGACGCAAGTGCTCGTGTCTCTGGAAGGCAATGCGAGGAACGTGATGTCGGAGGGTGGTGTTCGTGACGAAATCGAACGGTTGATTGTCGGCAGCGTCAAGCCTGTCGATGCCGTTCTGTCCAGCGTCTTTGCGACCTTCGGCATCGTGCCCGGAAAAATGGACGTGGTGGCGGCTGGCGCGACCTGCAACACCGCGACTCTGCTGGGCGAGGTGAAATGACTTCGCTTCGAACTCCCTTCGGGTTATGAAGCCCAGACGGCGGGACATCGCCGGGGTTCCGGATTGCTTCATGACCGACGACGAGTTGATTGCCCGCATTCTCTATCGTGATGGCTCGGTCCTCATCGTCGACAAGCCCGCCGGCATACCGGTGCATGCCGGCTTCGGGGGCGGCGAGACCCTCGACCAGCATTTTCCCGCTCTGCAGTTCGGCCTGCCCAACCCGCCGCAGCTTGGCCACCGTCTCGACAAGGATACATCAGGCTGTCTGGCACTGGGCCGACATCGGCGCGCCGTCCGCGAGCTCGGCGAGATCTTCTCAGGCCAGAAAGCGCAGAAAACCTATCTTGCCGTGGTGCTCGGCCATTTGCCCAGCGACGAGGGGCGCGTGGATGCGCCGCTCGCCAAGGTCAGCCATGAAAAGCGCTCATGGTGGATGAAGGTTGATCCATCGGGGCAACCATCGGTTACCGACTATCGGGTGATCGCGAAGGGGGATCGTCTGTCAGTGGTCGATCTGATGCCGCGCACCGGTCGTACCCATCAGCTCCGTGTCCACATGGCCCACCTCGGATGCCCTATCGTCGGTGACGGCGTTTATGGCGGCGATGCTGCGCGGTCCGTCGACCGCAACCTTCATCTTCATGCGCGTCAGCTGGAGCTTCCTTATTATCGCAAGAAGCCGCCCATCCTGGCACAGGCGCGAGTCCCTGCCCATATGTTGCGTCTACTTGGTCGTCTTGGCGCCGTCGACGAAGAGGGTGTGCTCTTGCATCTGTCGACCGACGCGACGCCGGACTTAGCCGGCCGTGGCTCTGTCTGAGACGCTGCGCCAAGCAAGGCCGAGCCGCAGTACGCCATCAAGCATGAAAGGCCGCTATCATGACGCTACAGCTCAAGGATCCCTCGCTTCTCGTGGAAGCTTGCCTGATCGACGGTGAGTTCGTCGGCGTTCCTGCGCTCGACGTGACCGATCCTTCGACCGGCGCCGTTGTCGGGCGCGTGCCCCTCACCGATGCTGCCGGTACGACGCGGGCTGTCGAGGCGGCGGAGTGCGCCTTGCCGGCCTGGAAGCGAACTCTTGCCAAGGAGCGGTCGCGCCTTCTTCGTCGCTGGTACGACCTCATGATCGAGCACCGCGACGATCTTGCTCTCATCATGACGTCCGAGCAGGGCAAGCCCCTGGCCGAAGCTTTGGGCGAGATCGATTATGCCGCCGGTTATGTCGAGTTCTATGCCGAGGAGGCCAAGCGCATCGCAGGCGAAACGCTGCCCTCGCCGAAGGACGGGGCGCGTGTTCTTGTGATTCGCGAGGCAGCCGGTGTCATGGCCGCCATCACGCCCTGGAATTTCCCGGCGGCTATGATCACCCGAAAAGTAGCGCCGGCCCTGGCCGCTGGCTGCACGGCGGTGGTGAAGCCTGCGTCCGAAACGCCGCTGACGGCCCTCGCGCTTGCCCGTCTCGCGGCTCGTGCCGGTCTGCCGAAGGGCGTTCTCAACGTCGTCACAGGCAAGTCTTCGGTAATCGGTGATGTTCTGACCAGCCATCCGGCGGTCCGCGTCGTCTCCTTCACCGGCTCGACCGAGGTCGGCAAGAAGCTGATCGTCCAGTGCGCCGGCACCGTGAAGAAGGTCTATACCGAGCTCGGCGGCAACGCGCCTTTCATCGTCTTCGACGATGCCGATCTCGACGGCGCCGTCGAGGGGGTGATGGCCTCCAAGTTCCGCAACATGGGTCAGACCTGCGTCTGTGCCAACCGCATCTATGCCCAGGCAGGCATCCACGACGCTTTCGTGGAGAAGCTCACGGCGGCGGTAAAGGCGCTCAAGCTCGGCGATGGCCGCACGCCGGGTGTGACGCAGGGGCCGCTTGTCAATGCCAAGGCGGTGGAGAAGGTCGAGGCGCATGTCGCCGACGCGCTTGCCAAGGGGGCGAAGGTCGTGACGGGCGGTGGTCGATCGCCGCTCGGTGGCAGCTTTTTCGAACCGACCGTGCTCACTGGCGTCACCAGCGCGATGGCCGTCGCTCGCGAAGAGACCTTCGGGCCGCTTGCTCCTGTGTTCCGCTTCTACGCCGAGGAGGAGGCTATCCGGCTCGCCAACGACACCGAGTTCGGCCTCGCTTCCTATTTCTATGCCCGCGACGTCGGCCGTATCTTCCGTGTGGCCGAGGGTCTTCAGGCCGGCATGGTCGGGGTCAACTCCGGCGCCATTTCCTCCGAACTGGTGCCGTTCGGCGGCGTCAAGGAAAGTGGCAACGGCCGCGAGGGATCGCACCACGGTATCGACGAATATGTTGAGAAAAAATATCTCCTAATCGCCGGACTCGACCGCTGAGCGGTTGTCATCCGGACTCGTCCGCTTAAGCCCGATTATCGAATTGGACTCCTCTCCGGACTCTCCTCCGGACTCCATTTTGGACTCATCGAGTGGACTCAAGTTAGTCGTTGAACTCGGATCGAAACTCCGGAAATCCTGATGATTCATCCGGTCTCTTCGGGCTGCCCGCCGAGATAGTCGTTGATACCGCATTGAGACCGATTGCCAGCCGACCGGAGACGGTCTTTGCTTGGTTTTTGGTGCGTGTGGCGTCTTCGAAGGTGGCGGCGAGACATTATGGGTCGGCTTTTTCTCGGCATGGACGGAGGTGGCAGCAATGCTCGCGCTCGTCTTGTCGACGGTACGGGGCGCTGGCTGGGTGAAGGCCGTGGCGGTCCGGCCAACATCGGTAGCGATCCTGAAGGTGCCGTGATGTCGCTTGAGGCGGCGGTGAGCATGGCCCTCGCCACTGCCGGCCTTGCCAAGTGCGATCGAGCCGATGTCGTGGCGGTGATCGGCGCCGCTGGCGCCGCGGATCCAGGGATGGCTGCTCGGCTGATCGGTGCCCCGTTCGGATTTGGTCGCCTGCGGGTCGTCACCGACGCGGAGATCGCTCTTGAGGGCGCGTTTGCCGGCGGTGATGGCGGCATTGTGATTGTCGGCACGGGGAGCCAGGCCTATGGCCGCCTGGGTGACAGGCGTATTCGCGTCGGCGGCTGGGGGGCTGCTCTCTCCGACGGTGGCTCGGGCGTGTTGATTGGCAGGAACGCGGCGCGCAGGGCCCTCGAAGCTTATGAAGGGCTCGCCGCTCCGTCTCCGATGACGGCGACGATCTTCGATCGTTTGGGAGGCTCTGGCCCGGCGCTGTCGGCGTTCGGCAAGACGGCGCGTCCAAGCGACTGGGCGGCTCTTGCACCGGTTGTCTTCGATTACGCGGAAGCTGGAGATGCTGCGGCCGGCGCGATCATTGCCGCCGCTGTGGCCGAAATCGAAGCGCTGATCGGTCGTCTTGCCGGTGAGGGTATTGATCGGATCGCTTTGGTGGGTGGCCTCGCGTCGAGCTATCTGCCGCGCCTGTCCTCCCGATTTGCCTGTTTGATTGCCGAACCCGCAGGCGATGCCTTGGATGGTGCGCTCAGTCTTGCGAGAAGGGATGCCAGCGAATGATGGAGCCCTTTACTCGGGTGGTCGGTCAGGACTGGCGCGAACGCGGCGGGGATGCGCCGCTTTGTCGTCGCCTCGAGGCGGCCCTCAGGACCGCCATTTCAAGCGGACGTCTCGTGGCTGGCGTGCCGTTGCCCTCCGAACGCGCGATAGCGGCTGGCCTTTCCATTTCTCGCATCACCGTGCGGCAGGCGATGGCGCCGCTTGTGGCGGAAGGGCTCGTGACCACCCGTCCGGGAGGCGGCTCCACCGTCGCCCGTACCGAGTCTGCCCGCAAGGAGGAGGGGCAGCCTTCAGATACGGCTCACAGACGTCAGACAGTGCTGCGGTCCCATGCCGACGAGCTGGCGGAAAAGGGCGAGTCGGTGGAGACCCGCCTCGTCGACCGCTTGACGGGGCCGCCGTCGGCCCCGGAGGCAATGACGCTGGGGCTTGGCCCGGGGGAGCGCGTCCTTCGGCTCTACCGTCTCCACTGCGTGGAGGGCCGCCCACGTATTCTGGAACTTACCACGCTGCCGGCGGCGACTGTCGATCTTGAGGTCGCTACAATCTCTCCTGCGGCCGCGCTGGCTGATGCCGGTCTGCCGGCGACGCGCGGTGTCGAGAGGTTTCGGGCAGTGGCGCTCGGGGCGGTGGAAGCCGGGCTGCTTGAGTTGGCCGAGGGAACGCCGGCCATGCGGGTGGAGCGCGTCAGCTACACGGCGAGCGGTCGCGCCGTCGAAATCAGCCGAGCCTTTTGTCGCGGCGACGGTTACGAGGTTGTGGCGGCGCTATCGAGCGAGTGACTCACGAGCCGCCACGTGCTCAGCGCATATTGCGCAGGCGGACAACCACGTCGACACGGACGATTTCCATACCCGCTGGCGCTGGCGGCAGGTTGCCGATCTCCACGTGAGGTCCGGGAATGTCGAACACGCGGTTCTCGTCCTCGACGTAGAAATGGTGATGGTCGTCGGTATTGGTGTCGAAATAGGTGCGCGTGCCCTCGACGGCTACCTCGCGCAGCAAACCGGCTTCGGTGAACTGGTTGAGCGTGTTGTAGACGGTGGCGAGCGACACCGGCACCTTGGCCGTCAGAGCTTCGGCGTGCAGGTCCTCGGCCGAAAGATGGCGGTGACCATGCGAAAACAGGATCTCGGCGAGCGCCACGCGTTGGCGGGTGGGCCTGAGTCCGACATCCCGGAGGCGCGTGCGCACCGGGACCTTGGTGATCATGGGGGCGCTGGCCGCCGATTGAGCGCCGACGGCAGTGCGGTGTGCCATCTCCGTCGCGGCAGTGGACGGGCTGGAAGGAAGCGGGCGGTCCATGATGTCGTTATCCTGGGTGGTCGGCGGAGGCCAGACGGCTTTTTCGATTGCGACATATTAGCAAAGTGGGTGGAGACTGCAAGAACGCGCCAAAAAGGCCATTGCCGCGTTTGTACCAAGGCTTTCGAGGACGCCTTGCCTGTGCTAGAGATCGAGCCACCACGAACACCGTCCTGACGGACGGCGATTGGCGCTGCCTTGGGCAGGCCCGAAGGGATAAGGTACGGACAGCAGCATGAGTCTTCGCAAGAACAGCTACGAGTATGAGGATCTCCTTTCCTGCGGACGCGGGGAGTTGTTCGGACCGGGTAATGCCCAACTGCCGATGCCGCCGATGCTGATGTTCGATCGCATCTCCGAGATCGCCGAGGAGGGTGGCGAGTTTGGCAAGGGCCTCATCCGTGCCACTTTGGCGATCCGGCCCGATCTCTGGTTCTTTCCCTGCCATTTCAAGGGCGATCCGGTCATGCCCGGCTGCCTGGGCCTTGATGCCCTCTGGCAGATGCTCGGTTTCTTCCTCGGCTGGTCGGGGTCTCCCGGTAAGGGAAGGGCTCTTTCGGTCGGTGAAGTGAAGTTCAGCGGCATGGTCACCCCTGCCGTCAAGCTGGTCGAGTATGGCGTCGATCTCAAGCGCGTGCTGCGCGGCAAGCTGGTGCTCGGTATTGGCGACGGCTGGCTGAAGGCCGACGGCGAGACCATTTACAAGGCGACGGATCTCCGCGTCGGCCTGTTCAAGGCCGCCTGAGCGCCGCCCGTATCAGAACAAGGAAAGACAGCCATGAGACGCGTCGTCGTCACCGGCATGGGCATTGTGTCCTCGATCGGCAACAATACGCAGGAGGTGCTGGCGTCCCTTCATGATGCCCGCTCCGGTATTACCTTCGCCCCGACCTTCGCCGAGCACGGCTTCCGCTGCCAGGTTTACGGATCGCCCACCCTCGATCCTGCGTCGGTGGTCGACCGGCGCGCAATGCGATTCCACGGTGGCGGCACCGCCTGGAACCATGTGGCCATGGATCAGGCGATCCTGGACGCGGGCCTTGAGGCCGGCGACATCTCCAACGAACGTACCGGGATCATCATGGGGTCGGGTGGTGCTTCGACGCGCGTCATCGTCGAGTCGGCCTTGAAGACCATCGAAAGCGGCTCGTCCAAGAAGGTCGGCCCGTTCGCGGTTCCCAAGGCGATGAGCTCCACCGCCTCGGCGACACTGGCCACCTGGTTCAAGATCAAGGGCGTCAATTATTCGATCTCCTCGGCCTGCGCCACGTCGAACCACTGCATCGGCAACGCCTACGAGATGATCCAGTACGGCAAGCAGGACATGATGTTCGCCGGCGGCTGCGAGGAACTCGACTGGACGTTGTCCGTGCTGTTCGATGCCATGGGCGCGATGGCCTCCAAGTACAACGACACGCCGGCTACGGCTTCGCGCGCCTATGACAAGAATCGCGACGGTTTCGTCATCGCTGGCGGCGCCGGTGTGCTGGTTCTCGAGGAGCTGGAGCACGCCAAGGCGCGCGGCGCCAAGATCTATGGCGAGATCGTCGGCTATGGCGCCACCTCCGACGGCTACGACATGGTTGCACCCTCGGGCGAGGGGGCGGTGCGCTGCATGCGTCAGGCTCTTTCCACGGTGAAAGAGAAGATCGACTACATCAATCCGCACGCGACCTCGACGCCGGCCGGAGATGCACCGGAAATCGAGGCGATCAGAACGGTGTTCGGCGGTGCCGACAACTGTCCGCCGGTTTCGGCGACCAAGTCGCTCACCGGTCATTCGCTGGGCGCCACCGGGGTGCAGGAAGCGATCTATTCGCTTCTGATGATAAATAACCGCTTCATCGTGAAGAGCGCGCACATCGAGGAAATCGATCCGGCCTTTGCCGATATGCCGATCGTGCGCGATCGGATCGACGATGCCAAAATCGACACAGTGCTTTCCAATAGCTTCGGCTTCGGCGGCACAAACGCAACGCTGGTTCTCCAGCGCTACGCCGCCTGATCCTTCCGCCCGGCTTCGCCGGGCGGTTTCTTCTTCTCGGGACGTCAGATCATGAATGGACTCATGGCCGGCAAGCGCGGCCTCGTTATGGGCGTCGCCAACGACCATTCTATCGCCTGGGGCATCGCCAAGGCTCTCTCCGCCGCCGGCGCCGAACTGGCTTTCACCTATCAGGGCGAAGCCTTCGGTCGGCGCGTCAAGCCTCTGGCCGAAGAGGTTGGGGCGAAGCTTCTTCTGCCTTGCGATGTCGAGGACGAGGCGTCGGTCGATGCTGTCTTCGCGGCTCTCAAGGCCGAATGGGGAGGGCTGGATTTCCTGGTGCATGCCATCGGCTTCTCCGACAAGAACGAGCTCAAGGGCCGTTACGCCGACACTACGCGCGCCAATTTCTCGCGCACCATGGTCATCTCCGTGTTCTCGTTCACCGAAGTGGCGCGCAAGGCGGCCGCGTTGATGACCGAGGGCGGCACGCTGCTCACGTTGACCTATGGTGGCTCGACGCGTGTCATGCCGAACTACAACGTCATGGGCGTTGCCAAGGCGGCGCTCGAGAGCTCGGTGCGTTATCTCGCGGCCGACTTCGGTGGCGACGGTATTCGGGTCAATGCCATCTCGGCCGGTCCGGTGCGCACGCTGGCCGGCTCGGGTGTCACCGACGCCCGGCTGATGTTCAACTTCCAGAAGAAGAACGCGCCGCTGAAGCGCACCGTGACGATCGACGAGGTCGGTCGCTCGGCCCTGTACCTGTTGTCGGATCTGTCGTCGGGCGTGACCGGCGAGATCCATTTCGTTGATTCCGGCTACTCGATCATGTCGATGCCGCGCATTGGCGAGCTGAAGGAACAGGACCGCCGCGAATCTGCCGAGGGGCCCGCCGGCTGATGTCGGATCAGTCGGGAAGACGTTGAAGCCGGCGGGGCTCCTGCCGGCTTTTTTTGTTCGCCGCCGCCAGGCTGAATGCCGATTGGACCTAGTCGTTGCCGTCCGCTGTTCCTTCGGGCGTCGACGGATCGGCAATGTCGCTCGATGGCTGGGCCTGGCAAGCCTGAACGGCGGTGGCGAGCAGGGGCCCGAAAGAGGGATCGTCGTCCCTATTCTCCCAGATGCCGGTGTCGTCGACCGAGGTCGCGACGCAGCCGCAGAAGCGCTCGGACATCTCCTTGGTCGCGCCGTGGCGCTCGTACTCAAGGCGGCAGTCGGTGACGAAGCTCGCCCTCTGGACCGCCGGGTCGACCGGAATGAGAGTCGCGAGGCCGACAGCCAGGCCATAGAGCAACGGCTGGTGCAGGAGATAGAACAGAAGCGAGTGCCGGCCGATCCAGGCGAGCCAGTGTGTACGGCGGGGCAGCGGCCATGCTTGGCTTTCTCCACGGCGCGCCAACGGACCGCCGGCAACGAGACCGACGATATAGGGAGTGATCCACGGGAACAGCGGCACAAGATCGTTGGCAACCGGTGGCGTTTCCGCAAGACCCAGAAAACCCCATGCCATGCCGTCGAATGCAGGCGATCGCCAGACCTGAGGAAGAACGAGCGCTGCAGCCGCGAGAAGGAGCAAGACCCCGTTCGGCAAACGAACAAGCAGCGGCGCGAGGAGGCTGGCCAGCAGCATCATGTGCAGGATGCCGAAGAACACCCAGGCGTCGGGAAAAACCAAATAGGTCGCGACAGAAACGGCCGCAGCGGCGATTGCAAGGCGGCCGAGACGGCCTCCGTAGCGGAACGGGTCGAAACCGTTGCGCTCGGCCAGGCGATATGAAATGCCGGACAACAGCAGGAAGCTGCCGGCGATTGCTGCCGCATAGGCGCGCCAGAGCGGGTTGCTGGCGACGCCCCAGCTGACCAGCCGCACGTTGGCGAGATCCCAGGAAAAATGGTAGGAGGCCATGGCGAGAAGCATCACGCCACGGGTGACGTCGATCAGCGGCAGGCGCGGCGAACGGCCGCCGCCATGCTCTCTCTGGGGTACCGAATCAGCCATGTCCCGTCTCTCCAGCGTCGATCAAGGGTGTGCGGCAGTGGCGCAGCCAAGGCAACCGGCGGCAGTTCGAAAATGACATCTTCCTTGATCGGCGCAGGCGAGTACAACCTCGCCAGCAAGTTCCGCCCAGGTGGCGACACGCTGGTCGTCGTCTTCAGTCAGGTACGGGTGCCGGCTGGAAAGTTCGGTCTTGAGCGTCTGTTCGCGGGCACGAGCCACAGCCTTCTGCTTCTTAACCAGCCGGTGAACAACTGGTATCGGAGCTGCGGTGCCGATATCGATCGCCTGATCGTCGAGGCGGCATCGACGGCAAAGGCTGCGCGCATCATTCTCTACGGCAGCTCGATGGGCGCTTTTGGTGCCGCGGCAGCAGCAGCCAGATACCCGGACGCCGAGCTCTATGCCTTTGCGCCGGATTTCCGGATTGGGGAGCCGGGCAGCCAGTCGGCGGCGGCCGGCCTTGCGAAAAGGTCGGGGGAGGCCGATCTCGGGGAGTTGCTTGCGGTTCCACGCAGGGGAATGGCGCGGGTGATCGTTCCGACTTACGATCCATACGATGCCGGTGTCGGTGCCCGTCTTGCCGATCTCGGGTTGCCGGGCGAGGTTGCGCTGGTGCCGCTCCGCTCAAGTCACGAAGTTCACGACCACCTCTACAGCCTCAACATCATTCGCAAGGTTACCGCGACTTTCCGGCGGGATATCTTCGTCGAAGCCGCAGTCCGCAATCTTCTTGTCTCTTCGATCGATTGGCCGGCTCATGCGCGATTCGCCGCAGCCCGCGCCGCCTTCGATGCCGGTATCGATCTGGATCCGGATGCTCTTGTGGGGCTTCTGCCGGATACCAATCCTGGCCTGATATTGCTTGCCGCCGAGGCGGCCAAGAGGGCAGGCGATATTGGCCGCGCCTTGACACTGCTCGCCGGACTCGATGCGGCGATCGCCGGCGACGGCGTCCTGTCCGGCCTTGCCAAGCGCTATCTCAAGGAAGTTCCGCGGCGTCGCATCCGGCTTCTTGAAGAGGTGGGCGACATCGCAGCGTCGCGCCGCCTTGCGAGCGAGGCCGCTTCGCGGTTTCCGACCGACGAGGGCTTTGCGGCCCTCGCCATGGCTTCGGACGGCAACCCGATCAGTGCACCATCATCGGTGTAAGGTCGGCCTCGGTAGCGTTGGCAATGGCCGCCTCACGGCTGTCCGTCAGCATGATCGGCTGTCCGTCGGCCGAATGCAGCGCCCACAGCTTCATGCCGGGTCTGAGATCGAGATACCCGGGATGGGCGGCGATCACGTCATCGGAGGAGACGCGACGCAGATAGGCAACCGTGCCACCACCGAGTTGCCGGAAGGCAGCATCGGGCATGATCTTCCGGTCGTCGGCGGAAGTGGTCTTGGTGAAAGTAGCCATCGCTTTACTCCTTTCCCCTTGGCGGTCTTGACCGGGCAGGGGGAGGGACACGTTCGCCGACGAAGGGCGAACGGGTCTGAAACGCAATTTAGTGGGAAAAGGTGACCGGCGCGTTTATGGTCAATCCTCGGCGTTGATCTCGATCCGCCGAATGACTCGCTCGAGTGGCGGGCGGACCAAATCGATCGACAAGAGGCCATTTCGCAGATCGGCTCCGAGGATCTCGATACCTTCGGCAAGAACGAAGGTGCGCTGGAACTGCCGCGCTGCGATACCTCGGTGGAGATAGAGGCGAGACTTGTCGTCCGCCTGTCGGCCACGGATCACCAGTTGGTTCTCTTCGACGGAAACGTCGAGTTGCTCGCGCGTGAACCCGGCGACGGCCAACGTTATGCGCAGCACGTCGCCTTCCGGGCCTTCGCGTTCGATCCGTTCGATGTTGTACGGAGGATAACCATCGTTCGCGGCTTTCGACACTCGGTCCAGCGCGCGCTCGATTTCGTCGAAGCCCAGGAGAAACGGGCTTGAGAAGCCTGCCAGTCTCGTCATCTTTCAAAGTCCTCGCAAGGAAGCGACCTTGACCGGGCCCCTGAGGCACCCGGTGATCAGCGCTCTATATGGCCTTGCGGTCTTCGCCGTTCAAGGCCGACCGATCTCGCCAAGGCGAAAGCGCGCCTGACGTCCGAGTTGGCCGACAAGCGGATGGGCAACCGTCCCAAGGCGCCTGTCCAGATCGTTTGCCGAAGTCTCGTCGAGACGGGCGAGCTGATGGATGAAGTAGATGCCTTCGCGGTTGAGCCGGCCAACAAGTGCCGGCGTAAGTCCGGGCAGTGTCAACAGATCCTCGACCTTGCGCGGCCTCGATCGTCCGGGCGGATCGGCATGGCTGGATATGAAGTCGGCAACACGTGGAAATATCGAGGCGCGCCAGCGCGCCCCGCTGAAGAGCGCGAAACGGCCTGCCTCATCCTCGGTATGGCGACACCCCCCTTGCGGCAGGCCAGTCATCTGGTGGGCGGCATGCGTTTGGCCGCCTCCGCCGAAAGCATCGCGCCCGGCCTCTACCGTCATCAAGGGGGTGCCGGCGAGGGGAGGCTCACCGTTTGGCGGGAAGGCTTTGCCGAGATCGGGAGTGAATGGCCGTTCGATCAACACCGCCTCGATCCACTGCAGAACGAGTTCGGCGGGTACGTCCATGACCGCCAGGAACTCTTCGAAGAAGCCCCGATGACCGTCGGCGCCGTCACCGTCGCCGGACACCAGCCCCAGGAACAGCTCCTTGTGATCGATGGAAGAGCGATCGAGATGGCGCGTCAGGAAGCCGGTAAGGGCGAAGAAGCCTGGGAACACTTCCCGGTACGCGCCTTCGAACGGTGGCGGGACAGGCGCAATCACCGTTCGGACGAGCCAGTCGAGTCCGCGCACGGTTGCCTCGGCGGCAAGTCCGGCATGATCGGCCCGGCAATCGACCGGCCCGCCGATCAGCGTCAACGATGCTGGGCTGCGGTTACCTCTTGCAAGCAAGGCAGCGGCCGCGATGCCGATGACGCCGGCTTCTGCGATCGCGACCACATGCACCGGACCTCCGATCTCGGCAATCATGTCGGCGACGGCCTCCACGGCTTCGCCTAGCCCGAAGGGACCGGCCGAAAGCGGTACGCGTCGGGCGTCGGCCCAACCCGCGACGTGTACCGAATGATCGGGCAGGAAGGCAGCCACGGTGTCTCGGACAAGGGTCGGACAGTGCCCGGCGTAGGGCGGCAGCACCAGCACGGAGGGGGCGGTAGCGTCGGACTCTGGCGCCAGACGATCGAAAGCGATGAGCTTCCAGAAGGGCGACGCTCGCAACACGCGCTCGACGACAGGACCGCGTACCCCGGAGACGAAGGCGGTACCAAGATTGAACGTCGGGGGGCAATATCGGCGCGCAACGCGAGCGTAAAGGTCGGCCGAGGGGCCGGATGCTTCCGGCGATCGACGGCTGGGTGATCGCGGTGGATTGTCCGCTTCGGATCCGGAGTAGCTATGATAATACGGCACGCCGTCCTCCAGGTGGTTACGACCGTCCCCCGATGCTCTCAGCCCCTGTTGTCGGTGGAAAAAGGATAGCGCTCGTATCCACCGCGACAAGCGGCCGCACCCCCGCTCTTAGTCGCGAACGGACGCTGGAAGCCGCTGTTTTGGCATAGACTTCGGTCTGTTCGCCCTTCGAACTAGCACCCGGCGAAGTCGCTGATTCGTTGAATCCAGCTTGCGCGGCGGCACTCTAGAAGGCACCCATGTCCGGCAACTGCGGATCGATCAGCTGTTGGATGCGACGCGCTGCCACTTGGGCGAAGCGCAGGGTCACCGCTCGGCGCGTGGCAGCGGCGAGCCGGTGGTTGGGAGCTTCCCGCAGGATCGCTCCGCCATAACCGTCGGCGACGATCAACCCGGCCTCTTCGGGAAAGATATCGGTGGGAACGTCGGCGTGGGTGGCAAAGAAGAGCCGATCGCAGTGGAGTCGATAGTCGGGCCATTTGCGGTCTGTGCGGAAATCTTCCACCGACGACTTGATCTCGATGATGAGTATGTCGCCGTTGCCACCGAGGGCTACCACGTCGGCGCGCCGTCCCGACGCGAGTGGCAACTCGTAAAGAATGGAAAATCCATGGCCCGCCAACAGACGCCCGACACCGCGCTGCACGAGGCGAGCGGCTTCCGATTGTCGGCCGTCGTTGACGAAGCTTTCGATTGGGGAGGAAAACGCGGCGATCGGCACGGGCATGATCAAGTCTCCGTCGCCATTGTTCATGATTTGTTTTTAGAAATCAACGGCCATGAACTCGATCGCAGCGCGCCGCACAGGGCAACCAGTGTGCGGAGAACAGACCTCAGGCAGCGTCCGAGCGGACATCCTCGGTGAGAAGCGCAAACATCGCCGTGGCATCGTCGGCGGCACGAAGCTTCGCCGCCGTTTCATCGTCGCGCAGGACGCGAGCTATGCGGGCCAGCGCCTTCAGGTGATCCGCGCCAGCGCTTTCCGGCGCAAGCAGAAGGAACAGCACGTCGACCGGTTCGCCGTCGAGCGAATCGAAGTCGATCGGCCGGTCGAGGAGCGCGAAGACGCCCACCAAGCGCTCGAGGCCAACCAGCTTGCCATGGGGAATGGCGACGCCGTGTCCCACGCCGGTCGAGCCAAGCTTCTCGCGCTGCATCAGCGTTTCGAAGATGTCGCGCTCGTCCCGTCCGGTGAGAGCGGCAGCCTTGGCGGCCATCTCCTGAAGCGCCTGCTTCTTGTTGGCGGTCTTGAGCCGCGGCAGGATTGCGTCGATCACAAGGAGGTCGCTCAGATCCATCGTCTTGTTCCAAGTTTGGCAGAGGGCCGGGTAACCCCGACCCTCGCCTTCATATAGGTGTGAACCGAAAAAGGACAGATGGGATGAGTCCCGTCAGCCGGCGATTTCGTTGAGCGAGGGGTCTATCCACCCGATATTCCCGTCGTTGCGGCGATAGACGACGTTGACGCCACCGTTGCCGGCGTTGCGGAAGATCACCAGGGGAGCTCCGGTGAAGTCGAGTTCGCTGACCGCCGATCCGACACTCATCGTGCGGATTTTCTGCGTAGTCTCCGCCACGACGGTCGGCGCGAAGTCCTCGCCCAGCTCCTCGTCGTCGAAAGCGGCGAACACCGTCGTCTGGGCATCGATATCGCCCCAGGACGGGCCGCCCGGCGTCTGATCGCCGGCCGCCGACTCGCCGCCCTTGAAGTTCTTCAGCTTGCGCTTGTGGCGCCGCATCCGCTTGCCGATTCGTTCCACTGCCTTCTCGGCTGCCGGATAAACCTCGAAATCCTCACCCCGCGATTGCAGCGTCGTGCCGGAGGCGAGCTGGATCGAGCAGTCGACAATGTAGGCCTTGCCCTCCTTCTGCACCACGACATGCCCGGTGAAGGTCCCGTCGTAATATTTCCCGAGTTCCTCGGTGGTGCGTGTGGTGATGTGCTCGCGAAGTGCCTGGCCGATGTCGACGTTCTTTCCGGTAATGCGAAGCGGCATCAGAGTCCTCGTTTCTCGCGCCTTTATGAACCGACCGGATTGCTGGAAATATCTCGTCCAGCACCCGGATCTCCGGTCGTCCGCGTCTGGCGGGTTTCGACCGGCGCCGGCGAGCGGGGGCGCGGCTTTCCGTCTCGTCGGTGGGTGGTGTTGCCGCTTTCCCCCTTGCTCTGCGGCTCTCGGCCGGAGCAAGCGCCGATCGGGGGTTTGGAAGCGGAAAAGCCGAGAACCTCCCCTGAGCTGGCGTTGTCGGGCGACGCGCCCGCATGCATCAGATGTGGCGTCGGCCGGTGGCGATATCAATCCGCCTTCCGGATGACCCCCGATTTCCGAAAGGTTACCGCGATTTTACGCCCCGGCAAGCTGCTTCAGGCGCCGACGCTGCACGGAGGAGGGAATGCGTAGTGCTTCCCGATACTTGGCGACCGTACGACGGGCGATATCGATGCCGTCGTCGCGCAGCATCTTGACGAGGGTATCGTCGGAAAGCACGTCGTCGGCGGTCTCTGCGTCGATCAGTTGCCGGATGCGATGGCGCACGGCTTCGGCCGAATGGGCGTCGCCGCCTTCGGAGGAAGCAATTGACGAGGTGAAGAAGTACTTGAGCTCGAAGATGCCGCGCGTCGTCGCCATGTACTTGTTCGAGGTGACGCGCGATACCGTCGATTCGTGCATGCCGATCGCATCGGCGATCATCCGAAGATTGAGTGGTTTCAGATGGGCGACGCCATAGGTCAGGAACCCATCCTGCTGGCGGACGATCTCGGTTGCCACCTTCAGGATGGTCTTGGCACGTTGATCCAGGCTCTTTGTCAGCCAGTTGGCCGACTGGAAACATTCGCCGAGATAGGTTTTCTCATCCTCGCGGGCCGTCTTCGACACCTCGGCGTAATAGGTCTGGTTGACCAGTACCTTCGGAAGCGTGTCGGTGTTGAGCTCCACCGTCCAGCCCCCATCGGCGGCCGGTTGGACCATCACGTCGGGCACCACCGTCTGCACCTGCGTCGTGCCGAAAGCATGGCCCGGCTTGGGGTCGAGCGCCAGGATCTCCTTGATCATGTCGCCGAGATCGTCGTCGTCGACGCCGCAAAGGCGCTTGAGCGCGGCGAGATCGCGCCGGGCGAGAAGATCGAGATGGGCGATCAGCGCCTGCATTGCCGGGTCGAGCCGATCCTTCTCGGCAAGCTGCAAAGCCAGGCATTCGGAGAGGTTGCGGGCGCAGATGCCGGTTGGCTCGAAGGTATGGAGCACGGCAACCACCTTCTCGACCTCGGAAAGCGAAGCGCCCAGTCGCTCGGCGGTCGCGGCAAGGTCGGCTCTGAGGTAGCCGGCCTCGTCCACCTGATCGATGAGATCGTGGCCTATGAGGCGCAACGCCGGGTCCGTGATGGCGACGGCCAACTGCTCGGCGAGGTGGTCGCCGAGGCTGATTTCGCCGGCCACGAAGCTTTCTAGGCTGTAGTCCTCGCCGGTGCCGCCACGGCCGACCGATGACCAGTCTCCCCCGGCGAGAGCACCGACGTCGAGAGGTTGGCGCTCGGGCTGACCGGCATCGTCGGGGTAGACGTTGCCGATATCGGTATCGAGAACGTTGGCAACGCGCTCCGAGCTGGGGGCGCCTTCCGTTTCGAACCAGTCCGGCGCATCGGCTCGTGCCGGCATGTCGGCATCGGCGGGCTCGACAACAGGCGTCTCGCCGTCACCACTATCATCGACACGCTCGAGGAGCGGATTGCGCTCGAGTTCCTGCTCGACATAGGTGACGAGATCCATGTTGGACAGCTGGAGCAGCTTGATGGCCTGCATCAGCTGCGGCGTCATCACCAGCGACTGGCTTTGTCTGAGTTCGAGCCGCGCCGACAGCGCCATCGAGCAACCCCCGTCCATTCCGCGTCGAAGCGGAAGCCATGAAAGTCAGTGAGGCGGCCGAAGGTGGTCCGCTTCTTGCTTCATAACCTAGGCAGAGGGCGGCTTCAAAGGCTAAATTGCTCGCCGAGGTAAACGCGCCTCGCGTCGGCGTCGGCAATGATGTCGTCGGGCGTCCCCTCCACCAGCAGCATGCCGGAATGCAGGATGTAGGCGCGGTCGATAAGGCCGAGCGTTTCTCGAACGTTGTGATCGGTGATCAGAACGCCGATGCCTCGCCCGGTGAGGTGACGCACCAGCGCCTGGATGTCGCCGACCGCGATTGGGTCGACGCCTGCGAAAGGCTCGTCGAGCAGCATGAAGATCGGTCGGCTTGCCAGTGCTCGCGCGATCTCGGCGCGTCGGCGCTCGCCACCGGAAAGGGCGATCGCCGGCTGGCGGCGCAGGTGGGCGAGGTGAAACTCCTCAAGCAGCGAATCGAGTTCCGCCTCTCGGGCGTCGCGGTTCGGCTCGACCAGTTCGAGAACCGCTCGTATGTTGTTTTCGACTGTCAGTCCTCGAAAAATCGACGCTTCCTGCGGCAGATAGCCGATGCCGAGCCGGGCACGACGGAACATCGGGTAGCCGGTGATGTCGTGCCCGTCGAGGAAGATGCTGCCGCCGTTGGCCGGGATCAGCCCGGTTATCATGTAGAACAGCGTGGTCTTGCCGGCGCCGTTGGGGCCGAGAAGGCCGACGGCTTCTCCGCGTCGAACCTGCATGGAAACGCCGCGCACCACCGGCCGTTGGCCGAAAGTCTTGACGAGGTTGAAGACGACAAGGTCGGATGTGTCTGCCGCCGCGGGAGGCGACGGGCTTTCAGTCTGGGCGAAACTCTTCAGCAAGGCTCTGGTTTCCGGCGTGGAGGGCGCATCAGCCCTTGGTGTCGAGCGACTTCGGAGCGATCAGCATCTGCACCCGCCCGCCCAGCATCTTGGCCTGGCTGGTGTTGATGTCGATCAGGAGCTTCGAGCCGCGAATGACATTGTCGCCCTGGGTGAGCACGACGTTGCCGGTGAGCACGATGGTATTGGCCGCTGTGTCGAAGGTCGCCGCGTCGCCACTCGCCGTCTGGCTGGCCGACGTCACCAGTACGCTGCCCTTCGCCTCGAGGCGGCTGACCTGCTGCGGCCCCTCCCCGGTGGGCGAGCCTTGGTAGAACACCATGAGGCGATCGGTCTTCAGAACGGTTGCCCCTTGCCGAACGATCACGTGACCGATGAAGGTTGCCGTCTTGTCCTGGTCGTGCACCTCGAGCTGTTCCGATTCAAACTGGATCGGCTGGTCGGAGGACATTCCAAGGCCCTGGTAGGCGTTGGGCGGTAGCTTTGCGGTTTGATCGGCAGCGAGGGCCGAGGAGAGCGTAAGGGCGACCAGCAGGCCGGCGGCTGCGGCCCGGCTGAGAAGGCTGGTACGTGGCATGCGGGTCATCTTGAGTTGCCTTCTGCCTTCTTGAGGCGGCTAGAACGTCGTGGACTCCGGTGGAGCGCCGCGCCGTCTGATTGTTGTCAGGGAGCCGCTTCCGGAGCGCCCCCTGCGCCCTGTTCGGTTCGGCTGGGAAGTGCTTTGTCGCCACTGCCTGGGTGGGCGCTCGGATCGACGGTCATGCGGACGCCGCCTGAAAAGGTCACCGTGCCGGCTTTCTTCTCGACGCCCATCTTCTCGGCGCTGATCTCGCCAAGGCGAGAGGAGAATGCGACCGGACTGTCGGACGTCAGCGATCCGGTGGAAAGGTTGATCTCCGCCCGTTCCAGAGCGCCGCCAGAGCCGTCGGAGTTGCTCAACCGGATGTTTTCCTTGAGCACCACCGTCTGCGCGGCGGAATCGTAGACGCCGCTGTCCGCAAGAAGGCGGGCGCGGCTGCCGTCGGCCTGGGTCACGGTCGCCTCGATACCCTTGAGGCGGATGATCCTCGTATCGCCGAGGTCCTGCACGGCGCTTTCGGCGCTGACGGCGTAAGTGCGCCCCTTGCCGTCGCTGCCCGATAGGTGCGGCGCATCCATGGCGAGCCCTTCGGTGGTAATCTTCAGGTCGCCGATGCTGAGGCTTATGGTGATGCGGGTGATGACCGTGGCGCCCACCACGATCAGGCAAAGCAAAGCTCCGACCGCCGGCAGGATAACGCGCAGGCGGCGAACGCGTCTGCTTTCTCGTGCCGCCATGGCAAACTGACGTGCCCGCTCGGCGGTGTTGCCGAACGGCTCCAGATCACTGCCATCGAAAGCGCGGTTCGCCGCGATGCCGCTCATCCCTCGTTCCCGTTTTGTCGACGGTACCCTTGTCTTCGATCCCGATTGAGCCCCAATCACCCTTGCGGGCCGGGCAGATCGAAGGTTGCCCGGCGGACTTTAGACAAAAAAGATAAACCAACGCTTGCCGCGTCGCGAGAGGCTTTCAATCACATTCAGGCAATCGCCGGACGGCGAACGCCTCGCTTTTCCGTCATTTCGACGGCGCCATGACGTTCGCTCGCCGGGGTGTCGCGCAACCGGACTCAGCTGTGGGCGAAAATGTCCTCGTTCGCCCACCCGGCCAGATCGAGATCGGCGCGAGTCGGCAGGAAGCGGAAGCAGGCCTCCGCCATTTCCGTCCGCCCTTCGCGTTCGAGCATCGCCAGAAGCCGCGCTCGCAGCGCGTGAAGATTGAGCACGTCCGAGGCGGCGTACTCGAGCTGCGCCTGGCTGAGCGTCGTGGCGCCCCAGTCCGACGACTGCTGCGCCTTGGAGATATCGATGCCGAGGAGTTCCTTGGTGACGTCTTTCAAGCCGTGCCGGTCTGTGTAGGTGCGCGTGAGCCGAGACGCGATCTTCGTGCAGAACACGGGAGATACGGTAATGCCGAAAGCGCGCTTGAGGATGGCGATGTCGAAGCGGGCAAAGTGAAACACCTTGATCCGCCTGGGGTCGGTGAGCAGACGGACGAGGTTTGGCGCGGCGGTTTGACCCTGGGCGATCTGCACGACATCGGCCGATCCGTCACCCGGCGACAACTGCACGACGCATAGCCGGTCGCGATGCGGGTTGAGGCCGAGTGTCTCGGTGTCGATGGCGACGACATCGCCGTAAGCGTCGAGATCGGGAAGGTCGCCGGCGTGAAGGCGGATGGTCATGGTCGAACTCTGCTGGTTGGCGCTCCAGCCGAAAGGTCGCAGGACCATTACGGCGTGTGGATACGCAAAGGCGACCGGCGGCATGGTCGCCGGTCCCAGGAAACGATTTTCCGTATATGCGGACGCTGGCCGGACAAGCGCAAGAAAATTGTGCGCCAGCCGGCCGCCTGGCGATCAGGCCGCCGCCGCCTCGGTGGCCCGGAGGCCGGCGATCTCGTCGGCGAGTCGGCCGATTTCCTCCAGAGTCTCTTCCCGCGGCAGTCCCTTGGTCATGACCGGTTCCAGAACCTCCGCCTTGAGGCGGGGCAGCAGGGCGATCACCTGGTCGGGAAGGTTGCCTTCCCAGCCGAAGGACCCCATCACCGCCACCTTCTGTGTCTTCGGGGACAACGCGTTGATGAGGATGGCCGCAGCGGCAAGGCTCGGATGCGGACCGGACAGCACCGTTGGGGAGGCGAAGACGATGGTCGAGGCATCGACGACGCTCATGGCCAACGCACCGCTGTCCAGGTCGACGACGTTGACCGGCTGCGCGGCGACATCGCGCTCGGTGAGTTTGTCGACCAGAAGGGCGACCATCTTGGCCGTGCTCTCGTACATCGACACGTAGGGAATGACGACCAGCGGCTTTACCTCGTCGGACGTCCAGCTCCGGTAGAGGTCGAAGATGAAGGACGGGCGATCATGAACCGGGCCGTGGCTGGGCGCCACGAAGAGCGGAGAGAGCGCTTCGACCTTGCCGAGCGCTTCGGCCGAGAAGCGACGGTAGGGCATCATGATCTCGGCATAGTAGCGCTTCGCGGAGATGGCGACCTGCGCCTCGTCGCGAGCGAATAGCTCGGTGGTGGCAAAGTGGGCGCCAAGGAAGTCGCAAGTGAAGGCGACTCGATCCTCGACGGCGAAAGTCACCATCGTGTCCGGCCAGTGCACCCACGGCGTCAGGTGGAACGACAGCGTCTTGCCGCCAAGGTCGAGGGTGTCGCCATCGCGGACGGTGACGAAGGCGTCTCGCTCGACGGGCAGCGTGTCGAGAATGAAGCGCTTGCACTTGGCGTTCGTCACCACCTTCGCGTCGGGGAAGAGCGCGAGAAGCGCGGGAATCGAGCCCGAATGGTCCTGTTCGGCGTGATTGGCGACGATGTAGTCGAGACGCTCGACGCCAGCCGCCTTGATCGCGGCGAGCAGTTCCTCGGCCTTGGGCGGATAGACCGTATCGATCAGTGCGGTCTTTTCCCGTCCACGGATCAGGTAGGAGTTGTACGTCGTTCCCTCAGGCAGCGGCACCAGCTCGTCAAACAGCTTTCGGTCCCAGTCAATGGCGCGAAGCGAATGGATGTCGTCGGTGATGCGCTGGGCAATCATGGGGTATCGTTCCTCGAAATAGGCTCTCGTCGCGGCCGAATGCCGCGTCGGCGCTCGTCGTTGTTTGCAAGCAAGGGATTATGCGCGTTGCCAAATTTCGGCAAGCATGGAACGGTTCTAAAACGATGCGCCGCAAGGCTGCCCCGCGTGGAATGCAGGCATGAAAAAACCCGCCGTGAGGCAGGTTGTTTCGCATTCAGAAAATGAGGCCAACATCGCGTCGATCATGATGATCGACGATGGTGCCCAGGAAAGGACTCGAACCTTCACGCCTCGCGGCACACGGACCTGAACCGTGCGCGTCTACCAATTCCGCCACCTGGGCACAGGGGTCGTCGGCTGGCGGGGTGAATACGGGGTCGGCGCGATGTTGTCAACCGCCATTTCGATCCTTGCTGACGAAATGGTGCCGGCTACGGAATGCTACGCGGTGCGGTCTGTACAGGGCGCGGCTTCCTGCCTTAATAAGTTGGTTTTGCAGGGACGCTGGCCATCGTGATCGCTGGCGGCCGGGATCGTTCATCGCAACTGTTCGCAGGAAGGGATTGCCATGCCCCTCGTTCGGGAAGAAAAGCCGATCGTTACCGTCTTCGGGGCCTCCGGCTTCCTGGGGCGCCATGTCGTTGGGGCACTGGCCAAAGAGGGCTGGCGCATTCGGGCGGCTTGCCGACGGCCCGATCTGGCGGCGCATCTGCTACCCCTTGGCGCTCCTGGCCAGATCATGCCGATGCAAGCCAACCTTCGCTATCGCGCCTCGATCGATCGGGCCATCAGCGGTGCCGATGCTGTCGTCAATCTGGTCGGCATTCTGGCTCCCACCGGCCGCCAGACCTACGCGGCCGTGCAGGCCTTCGGCGCTCGCGCGGTGGCCGAAGCTTCTGCCGCTGCCGGTATCTCCCGCCTCGTCCACGTCTCCGCCATCGGCGCCGACGCCGCGTCCCGCTCGGTCTATGCCCGGACCAAGGCCGCCGGTGAAGCGGCGGTCCTCGATGTCGTGCCGAATGCGGTGGTCCTGAGACCCTCGGTCATCTTCGGCCCCGAGGACCACTTCATCAATCGATTCGGCGAGATGTCCATGCTCAGCCCGGTTCTGCCCTTGATCGGTGGCGGTCTGACGCTCCTCCAGCCCGTGTTCGCAGGTGATGTTGCGGCCGCCGTCGCCCGTGCCGTGGATGGCGACATCGCGGGCGGTCGCATCTACGAACTGGGTGGGCCCGAGGTGCTTACCTTCCGGGCCATTCTCGAACGTCTGCTCGCCGAGACCGGCCGTCCGCGGCGTTTTCTGACGATCCCCTTCGGTTTGGCCTCGTTGCTGGCTCGATTGACCGCCTGGATGCCCGGCGCGCCCCTGACGCCCGATCAGGTCGAGCTCCTGAAGACGGGAAGCGTCGTGTCGGCCGCCGCCGTCGGCGAAGGCCGCACGCTCGACGCCTTCGGCATCTCGCCGACATCGCTTGGCGTGGTGCTTCCGGAGTATGCCATCCGCTTCCGCCCTCACGGTCAGTACGATCGCGACGGCAGCCCGGCCTGAAGCCCTCGGTTCAGTGGACCCAACCGGTCAGGAGCATGGCGAACAGAAGGCCGCCGAACAGCACGCGGTAGACTGCAAAGGCGGTGAAGCGGTTGGTCTGGATGTAGCCCAGCAGCCACTTGACCGAGACGAAGGCGGTGATCGCCGAGGCGACGAAGGCGATCGCGAGGGCCAGCCAGTCCTCGCTGGCGGTCGCTGCGCCGTCCTTCAGGGTGGAGACGATCTCATAGGCGCTCGCGGCGTACATGGTGGGGATGCCGACCAGAAAGGCGAATTCGGTGGCCGCCGCGCGGTTTCCAGTGCCGAGCAGCATGGCCGCGAAGATGGTCGAGGCCGACCGTGACGTGCCCGGGAAGACGCCTGCTATCACCTGCGCCACGCCGACCACCACCGCGACGGTCCAGCTGACATGGCTGCTTTCGGGCTTCTTGGCTGCGTAATGCTCGGCGAGAATCATCCAGAAACCGCCGATGACCAGCGCCCAGGCAATTGGCACCACCGTCTCCGGCAACTTGAAGCCGAGCTTCTTGGCGAGAAGGCCCAGCACCGAGGTGACCAGAAAGGCAACGATCAGTTTGCCGAGATAAAGGCGCGTTTCCCGGTTGCGCCAACCCGTGATGAAGCCAAGAAGCCGTTTCCAGTAGATCACCGTCACCGCCAGGATGGCGCCGGCTTGGATGACGATGTTGAACATGTCCGAACGAGCGCCGAGCCACTGTTCCGCAATGATCAGATGGCCGGTGCTGGAAATGGGCAGGAACTCGGTGATACCTTCGATAATGCCGAGGATAAGCGCTTGAATGAGGCCCGTAAGATCCATGTCGCGAAACTTTCGGTCAAAATGGGTGGATCGAATGCGATAGGTCGGTAACCGCTTGTTCATACATGTCGTCGGCTCTATAGGCCAGTCTCACGCCCTGCCGCCATTCCGTTTCGGAGCGGCGCGGGGCTTTGACGGATACTCCAGGCGAACTGTCTCCACCTTCCTTGTCTGACGCCGGCGCGGCCGGCGATCCGGTGCCGCGATGCTCAAGCTCTATCATCATCCCTTTTCCACCACGTCCCGCTTCGTTCGGCTGATGCTCGCCGAGCATGACGCGAAGGTGGACCTCGTCGTCGAGAAAAGCTGGGAACGGCGGCTGGAGTTCCTCGAACTCAATCCGGCGGGAAACGTGCCGGTGCTCGTCGAGAACGATGGCCCGCCGATCGTCGGCGCCGGTCCGATCATGGAGTATGTCGACGAGACGCGCGGCTACGCGCTCGGGGATCGTCGCCTGATGCCCAATCATCCCGAAGCGCGCGCCGAAATGCGTCGTCTCGTCGACTGGTTCCTGCATAAGGCCCATGAAGAGGCAGTGCAGTATTTCCTGCACGAAAAGATCACGAAGCTGGAGCTGCCGCGGGAGCTGGGGGGTGGTTCGCCCGACAACCAGGTGCTGAGGGTTGCCCGGGTCAACATCAAGCATCATCTTCACTACGTCGGCTGGCTGGCTGGCTCGCGCAACTGGCTCTCGGGCGAGCAGCTGACCTTCGCCGACCTAGCCGCCGCCGCCGAGCTGTCGGTCGTCGACTATGTCGGTGATGTTCCCTGGGACGAGGATCTCAATGCCAAATACTGGTATGCCCGGATCAAGTCGCGCCCGACCTTCCGCACCCTGCTGGCGGACCGGTTGCCCGGTCTTCCCGCGGCGCCGATCTACACCGATCTCGATTTCTGACGCTGCCTCCGAGGGAGCGGCCCCGTGACGTGGCGCGCGCGTGCTCGCGATCTCGGCTTTTCGGCGATCGGCATTGCCCCGGTCGATCGGCTCGGTGACGAGGCGCGACGATTGCGCGCCTTCGTCGACCTCGGGCGGCACGGCTCCATGGTCTGGATGGAGGAGACGCTCGACCGCCGGGTCGATCCGCGCGTGCTGTGGCCCGAGGCAAGGTCGGCGGTGGTTCTTGCAATGAACTACGGTCCGGACAGCGATCCGCTGGACAATCTCGCAAGACCCGCCGTCGGCAACATTTCCGTCTACGCCCGCCATCGCGATTATCACGACGTGCTGAAAGGCCGCCTCAAGGAAGTGGCGGGTCTCGTTGCGCGCGACACCGGTGCCGACGTCAAGGTTTTCGTCGATACCGCCCCGCTGATGGAAAAGCCGCTGGCCGCGCTGGCCGGTGTCGGCTGGCAGGGCAAGCATACCAACCTCGTCTCGCGCGATTTCGGCTCCTGGCTGTTTCTCGGCGTGATCCTCTCGGCCGCCGAGATGACGCCGGACGAGCCGGCCACCGACCGGTGCGGCGCCTGCCGTCGCTGCCTCGACGCCTGTCCGACCGGCGCCTTGCCTGCGCCCTATCAGATCGACGCGCGCCGCTGCATTTCCTATCTCACCATCGAACATGCGGGTCCCATTCCGGAGGATCTGAGGCCTCTCATGGGCAACCGCATCTATGGTTGCGACGACTGTCTCGCCGTCTGCCCATGGAACAAGTTCGCCAGCGCGGCTGCGGAAATGAAGCTGCGGCCACGGCCAGAACTCACCGCTCCGTCTCTTGCCGCCCTTGCAGCGCTGGACGATGCCGCCTTTCGCGCTCTGTTCTCCGGGTCGCCGGTCAAGCGGATCGGTCGCAATCGCTTCATCCGCAACGTCGCCATTGCCATTGGCAACTCGAAGGACGCAGCGCTCGGTCCGGCGCTCGTTCCGCTCCTCGGCGATCCCGACCCGGTCGTCGCCGATGCTGCCCGCTGGGCGCTCGACCGGTTGGGATCTCCGCGGCGCGAATCATTTGACGTTTCCATTTCCGGCCACCCCTGATAGAAGCCGGATTAATCCCGCCGAAGGAGTGACAGCGAGCCATGCGTACGGCCAGCCTCAGCCGCTCGACCCGCGAAACCGAGATTTCCGTCCGTATCGACCTCGATGGTCGTGGCGACGCCGACATCTCGACCGGTGTGGGTTTCTTCGATCACATGCTGACCCAGATTGCCCGTCATGGGCTGATCGATCTGGAAGTCAGAGCCAAGGGCGACCTTCATATCGACGATCACCATACCGTCGAAGACGTCGGAATCGCGCTGGGCCAGTGCTTTCGCAAGGCGCTGGGCGACAAGGCCGGCATCACCCGCTATGCCGACGTGACGCTGCCGCTGGACGAAGCGCTGTCCCGTGTCGTAATCGACATCTCCGGCCGTCCGTATCTGGTGTTCCGCACGGCTTTCCACGCGGCCAAGATCGGCAGTTTCGATACCCAGCTCGTTGAGGAATGGTTCCGCGCCTTCACCATGCAGGCCGGGTTGACGTTGCACGTCGAGACCTTCTACGGCTCGAACGACCACCATATCGCCGAAAGCTGTTTCAAGGCGCTGGCGCGGGCTTTGAGGCTCGCCATCGCAATCGATCCGGCCCAGGGCGGTCGCGTGCCGTCCACCAAGGGCGTGCTGGAAGCCTGACGGAGACGTTTGATGGCCATCTTCAGCGTTCATCTGCCGGACAAGGCTGCTCCGGAAGTTGTCGCCGAGCGTGCGGTGTTCGTGCGCGACGGTTTTGCCGTCTGGGCGTTGCTGTTCGGACCGTTGTGGTTCCTGCGGCATCGTGAATGGCTGGGGCTTGGCGGCTGGATCGCGCTGGCTGTCCTGATCACCCTCTCCGAGCGTTGGCTCGGGCCTGTCACCTCCGGGGGCTTCGAACTGATTCTGGCGATCGCTACCGGCGTCGCCGCCAATGATGTTCGGCGCCTCTCGCTGAGGCTGCGCGGCTTCCGGGAGAGTGGCGTCGTGGAGGGCGAAAGCCGTGATGCGGCCGAGCGGCGCTTCTTCGACGCATGGCTCGTCCAGCCGCGGCCTGCGTCGTCGTCGTCGACGCCCCCTCCTGTTCTGCACCCCGGCAGAAGCGTCCCACCGGGCGTCCTCGGTCTTTTTCCTGAAAGCGGAGCGCGGCCATGACCGTCGCCATCATCGATTATGGGTCCGGCAATCTGCGGTCTGCGGCCAAGGCCTTTGAGCGGGCGGCTCGCGACGGAGCCGGCGATACCATCGTCGTCACCTCCGATCCCGACGCCGTTCGCGCCGCCGAGCGTGTCGTCCTGCCGGGTGTCGGTGCTTTCGCCGACTGCAAGGCGGGCCTCGCCGCCGTTCCTGGCATGATCGAGGCGCTGACCGAAACGGTCATGCGAAAAGGCCGGCCTTTCCTAGGTATCTGCGTCGGCATGCAGCTGATGGCGCGCCGTGGCCTCGAAAAGGCGATTACCGAAGGCCTTGGCTGGATCGATGGTGATGTCGAGCCGATCTCGCCGGGAGATCCCGCGCTCAAGGTGCCGCACATGGGCTGGAACACCCTGGATCTCGTCCGTCCCCACGCCCTTCTTGAGGGACTGCGGACCGGAGACAACGGGCTGCACGCCTATTTCGTCCACAGCTATCACATGACGCTGCGCGAAACCGATGCGCTGGTCGCCGTTGCCGACTACGGCGGACCGGTCACGGCCATGATCGGCCGCGACAACATTGCCGGCACCCAGTTTCATCCCGAGAAGAGCCAGACGCTCGGCCTCGGTCTCATTGCCAACTTCCTGAGGTGGCGCCCGTGATTCTCTATCCCGCCATCGATCTCAAGGACGGCGCCTGCGTCCGCCTGAAGCTCGGTGATATGAACGCCGCCACGGTCTACAACGCCGATCCGGCTGCCCAGGCGCGCGCCTTCCGCGACATCGGCTTTCCGTGGTTGCATGTCGTCGACCTCAACGGCGCCTTTGCCGGCCGCTCGGTGAACGGCGAGGCGGTCGAGGCCATCCTGGCGGCGGTGACGCCGGACATGAGGGTCCAGCTTGGCGGTGGCATTCGCGACATGGCGGCCATCGAGGCCTGGCTTGCAAAGGGCATCTCCCGCGTCATCCTTGGCACTGTGGCCCTGCGCGATCCGGATCTGGTGAAGGCGGCAGCGAAGGCCTTTCCCGGTCGCGTCGTGGTCGGCATCGATGCGCGCGGCGGCAAGGTTGCCGTCGAGGGATGGGCGGAAAGCGCCGAACTGACCGCCACTGAGCTTGCCCATCGTTTCGAGGACGCCGGCGTTGCCGCCATCGTCTACACCGATATCGATCGCGACGGGGTGCTGAAGGGTCTGAACCTTCCTGCCACGTTGGCGCTCGCCCGGGCCGTTTCGATCCCGGTGATCGCCTCCGGGGGACTTGCTTCGATGGACGACATCGAGGGGCTCTGCCTGCCGGAATCGGCGATCCTCGACGGCGCCATCACCGGCCGGGCGCTTTACGACGGGCGTCTGGATCCGCGAGCTGCCCTCGAGCGGCTTGCCGGCATCCGCCCTGCGTCGGTGCTGTCCGGGGTGTGACAAGGGCTCTCGCGGAATTCAATCAAATTTGAGCTATTTTTGTAAGCGGGTCCTAAGCGCGGTCTGCCATAGTCCGGATATCAGGATTTGTCCGGAGTAAGGCCATGCTGTTCATAGTCGCGATGTCGGGTCTGATGGGGTTCGTCGCCGGTGTGCGGGTTCGCCTCGTTGCGCTCGGCTTGCTGGCGGCAATCGTGGCCTTCGGTTCCGGCGTCGGCGCTTTTGCGCTGGCGATGCCCGCCTGGAAGATCGCTCTCTCGGTGGTCCTCGCCGTCACGGCTTTCGAGCTGGCGGCCTTCGCCGCCATGTCCGTTCGCGTCGGCCTGTCGCGCAACGCGCCGGCAGCGCAAGAGGTTCGCGCCAAGTCCGCACGTGCCTCGCGAGCGGGGGCGGCTGCGGTCCGGTGAATGCTGGACGAGGCCTTCTTGGGCCGCGGGCGAGGCCTTGGTCGCCCTCCTTGCATTTCAGCTATGCGGCCTCATCGGCGGTTTTTTCCTTGGAATGACTGGAATTTGCAACTCGTTTGCTTCATTTAGGAAGGAAGCGGGTGCTATCACCCTTGCACGTGAGCATGACCCGATGGCGCTGGTTTGCGCCGGTCGCGGTCCGATATGCACAGGCAGAGGAAGCCGACCTTGAACGCCCATACGTCGACCGTTGCGACCAGCGCCGAGGGCGCTCAGGCCTTCCCTATCCCCGAAAACGTCTTCGCTGAGACGGTGACCGAAGTTCGCCACTACACCGATCGGCTGTTCCGCTTCCGCACCACGCGTCCGGCGAGCTTCCGCTTCCGCTCCGGCGAGTTCGTGATGATCGGCCTGCCCAACGCCGAGCGACCGGTGTTTCGCGCCTACTCCGTGGCGAGCCCGGCGTGGGACGACGAACTCGAGTTCTTCTCGATCAAGGTGCCGGGAGGCCCGCTGACCGAATACCTGCAGAAGGTCAAGGTCGGCGATACCATTCTGTTGCGCAAGAAGCCGACGGGAACGCTGGTCATTGATGCGTTGCTGCCGGGCAAGCGGCTCTATCTTCTGTCGACGGGTACCGGCGTCGCTCCTTTCGCCAGCCTCATTCGCGATCCTGAGGTCTACGAGAAGTTTGACGAGGTCATTCTCGTCCAGACCTGTCGCGAAGTGGCCGAGCTCGATTATGCGCGCGAGCTTTACGACGAAGTGGTCAATCACGAGTTCCTTGGCGAACTCGCAGCCGGAAAGCTTCGTCTCTATGATTCGGCGACACGCGAGCCCCATCCGCGCCAGGGCCGCGTCACTGACCTGATCGATTCCGGCAAGCTGTTCTCCGATCTCGGCGTACCCTCCTTCGACCCCGCGACCGATCGCGCGATGATCTGCGGATCGATGGCGATGATCAAGGACACCAAGGATCGCCTGGAGCATTTCGGTCTCGTCGAGGGCGCCAACAACGATCCCAACACATTCGTCGTCGAGCGCGCCTTCGTCGGCTGACGTTCCGGTGCGACAACCAGACTCAAAAAAAGGGCGTCCTTTCGGGGCGCCCTTTCTGCTTTGTCATGTTTTGAACGGGGTCAGGCGGACTTCAGCATGGCGATGAAGTCGGCGACGTCCTGTTTCAGGCGCTCGGATCGCCCGGCGAGATCGCCCGACAGCGTTTCGAGGGTCCGAGACGCTTCGGCTGTGGTGCCGACATTGCCCGACAGTGCGTGGATGTTCTGCGTCACCGTCGCCGATCCGTCGGCGGCGAGCTGGGTGTTGCCGGCGATTTCCTGCGTTGTGACGCTCTGCTCCTCGACGGCACCGGCGATTGCCGCGGATATGCTGCGGATGGAGTCGATGGTTCCGACGATGCGACCGATCGATGAAACGGTGTCGCCGGTCGCTTTCTGAATGCCGGCGACACGGGAGGAAATGTCCTCGGTCGCCCGTGCGGTTTGAGAGGCCAACTGCTTGACCTCGCTCGCCACGACGGCAAACCCCTTTCCGGCCTCGCCAGCTCGCGCCGCTTCAATGGTGGCATTGAGCGCCAGCAAGTTTGTCTGCTCGGCGATCGAGTTGATCAGGGCCACGACCTCGCCGATCTTCGCAGCAGAGTCGGAGAGGGCGTTGATGTCGACCTCCGTGCGGATAGCCTCCTCGGCCGCGAGACCGACAACCTTGTTGGACTCGGCAACCTGCTTGGCGATTTCCTCTACCGACATGGCAAGCTGTGTGGTGGCCGCCGCTACGGTCTCGACATTGCGAACCGACTCGTCGGCCGCGTCGGCCACCGTACGGGCATTGGAGATACCGGCGTCGGCGGCCTGTGACAGTTGTCGGGCCGAGCCGAGCAGGCTATCCGACGAAGCCACGAAGGCGCGGGTCATTTCGCCGATCGACTTCTCGAAATTGTCGGCGAGAAGAAGTCGATTGGCGGTCACCTGGGCCTGCATCTCCTCGCGCAAGCGCTCGCCGGCAGCGCGATCTTCCTCGCCAACCGCGAGACTGTCGCGCAACTGAGCCAGCGTTCGTGCCATGTCGCCCAGCTCGCCGTTGGCGCTGGTGTCGATTGCGAAGTGATAGTCCCTGTCCCCGACCGCCTTGAGGGCGCCCTGGATGCGGGCGATCGGCTGGCTGATCGATCGGGCGATCAACACAACGACGGCGGTCAACGCCAGGGTCAGCAAGGCAGCCAATCCCGAGTAGCGTCCGGCCGCGGCTCGGATCTGTGCGTTGATGTCGGCCACGACGGTCGTCGCGGCGACGGTAAGGCCCCCGAAGGCGTCGATATGGCGCACGACTGCGGCCTTCGGCTCGCTGGCTCCGGTCTTGGCGTTGGTCCAATCATAGGTCATCGACGCCTCGCCCTCCTTGCGGGCGAGGGCAACCATTTCCCGGATGACGGTACGCCCGTCCGGTCCCTTGTGGGTATAGGCGGTATTGTTGCCGCGCAGTTTGGGATCGGGATGGGCGAGCATCAGGCCATTGTCGTCGATGACGAACACGTAGTCCGACGTGTTGAAGCGCATGTTGGACATGATGTCGGCGACGATCTCTGCGGCGGTCTTGCCGTCTACCTCTCCAGTCGACACGCGCTCTGCTTCCGCAACCACCATCGACGCGGCGCTGTCGACGACGGCCTGCAGCTGGTCGAGGCGTCCAGCTCTGATCTCGGCAGCCAGCTGCCACAGGCCATAGCCGGCCATGAATCCCAGTCCGATCAAGACGAAGGCGACGATCGAGTAGAATCGTACGGATACGCGAGCGAAGTAGTTCCGCATAAAGGCTCCCTGGGGAGAATTGGGGAAAGCGTCAGCGCCGCCCCTCGGAGATAAAGGGCGGAGGCAACATGGCTTACGATAGAGAAACGAGACCCATTGCCGAGCCACCAGGGGAGGGGCGTGCATTCGGTCCTCGGTGCCGCATATTTGGCGGGGCGAACTAATATGGTCTTAAAAAGATATATTGTTTCGCGCGGGACCGTAATTCGACGTAGTCGATTTATGACGAAGTAGACAAATAAAGAAAGGGCCGCCGGTTGCCCGGCGGCCCGATAGTCTTCAGTTTTACGCCGTATTACTCGGCGGCGCTGGTCGAGGCACCCTTCAGCGACTCGATCTCCGCCAGAGCTTCGTCGTAGCGGCTCTGCAGGGCGTCGAGTTCAGCCTGATGGGCTTCATCGATCTTGGCAGCGTCGATACCGGCGAGGTTCTGGAGCGTGCGCCAGAAGCGACGGCGCTCTTCGACCAGGCGAACGATCTGGGCCGGCACCGGGAAGCGGATGAGCTTGCCCTTCTTGACTTCCCAGATGAATGGGATCTTGCCGACCCGCTCTTCGTCGCTGAGGTCGATGAACTCATCGATCGACACGCCGTTGTTGACGTCATCGGCAAGCGGCTTGCCGGTGAACTGCTTCTTGAAGCGGCCTTCCTGGTGGGCGAAGTGAGCCGGGGTGAGCGGCACTTCCTTCGTCTGCTCGTTGCCGTCGGCGTCCTTGTAGGTCAGGACGAGGGTCGTCCAGTCCTGCTCGACGTCGGGGTTGCCATCCAGCGTGAAGCGCTCCTTCAGCACCGAGCCGCCGTCCGGATTGTGGACGTAGACCGGGCTGGTGCGGCTCTCGACGGCGAGGCGGGCATGCTCGCTCGACACGTCGTCACCGATGCCCTGCTCGCCCTGGCAGGGCGTGTAGACGTCGATGATGGCCGGAGACGTCGTCCGCGACAGGGCGGAGAGGACGTTCTTCAGGAAGTGGCCCTGGATGGAGGTAGCGGTCTGCACCACCATCACGGACGGGTGGAAGGCGGCGATGAGGCCGAGTTCCTTGCGGTTGTCGGTCTTGCCGGCGTGCGCCGCACCATAGCGGGCGAGGTCGGAGTCCTGACCGATCAGCGACGAGGTCGAAGCCTGGCCACCGGTGTTGGAGTACACGCCGGTGTTGACCACGATCACCTTGATCGGCGTCTTGGTCGACAGGAGCCGCGACAGCGCGCCGAAGCCGATGTCGTAGGTGGCGCCGTCGCCGCCGATCGAGAACACGGTCGGCAGGCGGCCGAGTTCGGTGTCGTTGAACTGCTCCCACCCGAAGGTCCGGAACATCTTGTCGTGGACAGCCGGATCATACTTGTCGTCGAGCTCGAGCTCGGCGATGCGCATGGCCCTGAAGTTCACCAGCACGTCGGCCGCGATGCCTTCGTAGATGCCCTTGGCGAGCGCCGGAGCATCCTGGAACAGGCTGTTCACCCACGGATCGCGGTAGGGGTTGTACGGGAAGGTCGAGGAGTAAACGCTCGAACAGCCGGTCGAGTTGGCAACCACCGCGGCAGCCGGGCCTTCACCCGTCGGGCCACTCTCCAAGAGGAAGAGGTGATGGTTGATCGTCTCGAGCGACGACTTGATGCGGGCGGCGCGCGCCTCGTCGGTCACGCTGGCGAGCTTAGCCTCGAGCTTGCCGATCAGCGCTTCCACCTCGGCGATGTGCTCCTTGCGGGCGCGGCCCTGGAGAGCGTTGTTCGCCGCCATGATCAGGCGCAGAGCGGTGACCTCGCCACAGCCGCGACAACCGCCGTGACCACCGGTCATGGCATAGTAGTTGTCACGGTCGAGGATGAGGCGCTTGGCGTTGGCGCCGGTGAGCTGCTCGGTGAAGCGGGACGGCGTGTTGGCCGTCTTGGTCAGGAACTCGAAGCGAGCCTGAAGCGTATCGAGCAGCGCGTCGTCCTGCTCCGTCTGAACCAGGGCATCGGAACCGCAGACGGTGGTGCACTCGAGACAGCCCGAGCACTTCCACGGGTCGAGGCCGACCGAATAGAGAGCGCCGGAACCGGGCGCCTTCTTCTCGGCCTGGTCGAAGAACAGGCGGGTACGCGCCACCGGGAAGTTGGCGAGAACCGACGTCATCTTGTCGAAGTCGAGGGCGAGCGAGGCATCGCCGGCGGCGATACCCGGCGCCACCTGGGCGAAGATCTCGTGGAAGGCACGGGCCTTCGGCTGAGCCTTGTAGACTTCGCGGATGGCAGCGGCGATCGCCGGTACCTTGCCCACGATCTCGGCACGGCGGGCTTCCGAAACGTCGATCTGACGAGCGGCGGTGGCAACGAGGTCATCGATCTCGTGAACCGTCGACGGCATGGCGGCGTCGGGGCAGACCAGGGTGCACTCGAGGCAGGCAGTGCACTTCTCGGCGTCGAACACCGGCACCTGCCGGCGGAACAGACCCTTGTCCTTCATGGCGGCGGAACCGGCCGGCATGAACATGCCGGTACCCGGCAGAACCGGCGACTCGCCGATGGTGCCGTCCTTGAAGGGACCAGCCAGCATGTCCTCGTAATACTCGGCGTCGAAGATGCCGGCCGGGGAGCTGGTCTCGAGGCTGCACATCGAGGCGGAGATCGCCACCGAACGGCCCTGGTGTGCCGGAGCATCGGCCTCGGCCTTCAGGAAGGCCGCGTCGTTGTAGGCGACTTCGTGCGTGGCTTCGGCACCTTCGGCGATGACCGCCATGTTGCCGGCAACGACGGCTTCACCCTTGGCGCCGAACTTCTTGGAGATCTGCTGACGCACCTTCTCCAGGATGGCGTTGCGGTCGGCACCGGCCGTGATGCGCTTCTCGTGGCCGCAGAGCGCGCCGATGAAGGCGATGCCCATCATGCGGGTGGCGAGTTCCGGCGAAGGCGCGTTCTTGCTGGCGACGGCGAAGGCGTCGACCACCAGGAACTTGATCTCGCGGTCGCGGATCGTCTTGCGGGCCGAGGCCGGCATGTCGAGCCACGCTTCGAGCGGCGACTTCGAGGTCTGCAGGATGAAGGTGCCACCCTTGGCAAGCCCGCGCAGCGGGTTGGAGTGCGCGAAGACCTTGTGGTCCGGCGAGATGACGATCTCGACGTCCTCGATCTCGGCGTTGGTGATCTTCACCGGCTCCGGCGACAGGGTGATGTAGTAGTTGGTGGGCGCGCCGGACTTCTCCGAGCCGTACTTGGGGGCGGCCTTGGAGTAGAGGCCGAGGGCGCCGGCCAGGATGTCGGTCAGGAGCTTGCCGGTGGCGATGGTGCCGTAGCCGCCCACCGAGTGGAAGCGGACGCGGAAGGCCTCGTCGGGCAGCAGACGCGGATTCTCGCCCGTCTCGAGAGCCATGAACTCGGTCTGCGGATAGGCAGCCTTGAGCTTGGCCTGGACTTCGCTCATGCGCGCATTGGGGTTCTTCGAGAAGAACTGCGAGCCGAGGTAGACGAACGGGTTGTTGCGGGCCGCTTCCATGTTGTCGAAGGCGGCAACGATGTGGCGCGACTGCAGGTCATGACCACCGAGACCGAAGATGGCCGTGGTGACCTTGGGCAGCTTGTCGATGGCGGGGATGCCTTCGTGACGGCCGCCGTCGGCGTTCTCGCGGGCCTTGAACAGGGCCTGCGTGACGAAGCTGGTGAGGGCGGTATCGTCCGAACGCTCGAGCACCGTGACGGCCTTCTTGCCGGCGATGGCGGCGATCAGCTCGGCTTCCGGGAACGGCTGAAGCAGCTTGATGGCGATCGAGCCGACCTTGCGGCCCTTGGAGCGCAGGTAGTCGACAACGGCTTCGACGTCATCGGTGACCGAGCCGAGACCGATCATCACATAGTCGGCGTCTTCGGTCTTGTAGGTCATGACGGGCGAGTAATGACGGCCGGTCAGCTCGCCGTACTCGTCCATGGCCTGCTTGACGAACTTCGGCACGTCCACGACGAAATGAGTGCGATGGTCGGCGGCGCCGGACTGGAAGTCGGGCTGGTTCTGCACACCACCGGTCAGGCCGGGGTTGTGGATGTCGACCAGCGCCGGGACGAGCTGACGGGTGCCCTTCTCCCAGGCGTTCAGCCACTGGCGCTTGAACTGGCCCTTGAGCTCGGCCGGAACCCACTTGGCGGCGGCCTCGATCAGCTTGCCTTCGTTGTCGGCCTCGATGGCCTCTTCGTTGGCGTCAATGTAGGCCTTGAGCGAGGTGGCGTCGGCGGCGACGAAGGTGTCCTTCTTGCGGACCAGCCACTGACGCAGCTGATAGGCGCGGCCCTTGGCGCCGAACAGGATCTCCTGGGCGACGGTCGGGCACTTGATGCGGCCGGTCGGGTCGCCGAGGAATTCCTTCAGCAGCGCCGGCTCCGGCATCTTGGCTTCCGACAGCATGTGCGAGGTGGCGAAGCCGTCCATGGAGTTGGCGACCGGAACCAGCGACAGGGCGGATACCTTGTAGGAGATGGCGGCGAGGTCGGCCGCTTCCTGCGGGTTGGCGCCGAACAGGATGGTGTAGCCGGTGGGCAGCAGCGAATAGACGTCGTCATGGCCGGCCATGACGTTGAGCGAATGCTTCGACACGACGCGGGCGGCCACCTGCAGCACGAAGCCGCCGGCCTTCTTGCCAACGGTCACGTAGTGCGACTCGAGGCCGTAGAGAATGCCCTGCGAGGACGAGGCGTTGGAGATGAACTTGCCGCCGGTCAGCGCCGCGCCAAGGGCGCCCGACTGGGCCGAATGCTCACCTTCCGGCTCGTAGAAGAAGGGGTGGCGACCCCAAACGTTGCAGCCGCCGCCAGCGCGGAAGCTTTCGTAGATTTCGGAAATTTCGGTCGAAGGCGTGATCGGGTAGCCGATGACACCGCCGCATACTTGGCCCATGACATGGGCAACGGCGCCGTTGCCGTTGATGACCGTGGGAAGACCTGGATATTTCGCGCTCATTTGCTGCATCCGTCCTGCTGCATCTGGTGTTTCTGTCCGCCCCCGTCCGATCAGTCACTGGCCGAGGCGCGGGCAACGTACTCCGATGTTCAGCTGCCGATGGAGTTCTGACCTTGATTTCAGTCAAAACTATACGAAACTTACTTGGGCTTCGGTGTTGTTACCGATGGACCCTTCTGCCGTTATAGAGGCGCGGCAGAGCGTTGTCGTAAGTACTCAACCGGGGACTACGTGAAACTGCGAAGGTTTTACTGCTATGCGTTTTTTGCAGGGCACCTTCCTCGCCCAAGGATCTCCGGTTTCCCTTTGCTTCTCATCAACACTCTGGTCTCAAAGAAGAAATCCTGAAACGCCCGGTCTCCTCGGGCTATCCTTGCCAGTCTGCTTGGCCGAGGGCTGATCGTCCTCGCTGCACGGGCGAGAACAGTATTCGTCGGCAGATTAATCGGTTTATCTATGAGATGTTGATCGGGCTCGTTTCGTTGCGCGGCGTTGCGGTTCAAACTTCACCGCAGAAAGCAAGTTTAAGCCGAGGAAAAGAGAATTTCCAGCCTCCTTTCGGCGCGGCGTATTCCGTGCCTCGCGGGAGCAGCTGGATTCTACTCGCAATGAGCATTGTTGTACTGCCGCGTTTGCCAGCGCATGGGGACTGAAATCACTGTGATTGTCATGTCCCCCTCCGTGAGATTCGTTAAGCCTAAGGTCGAATACGAATTGAGAGGCATCTGCACGAAGACATATACAGTTGAGAGTGAGTTGCAGTGTCGATGCTGCCGGTCGGGATCATCCGGCCGGGCGCTCCACTGGGCGGAGTGCGCAAGATGGGACTTTCGATCGAAACCATGAAGCCGGGCGACAGCGCCCGCGTCACGGGCCTAGTTGCCGGTGATCGTGGTTACCGACAGCGCCTGCTCGCCATGGGGTTGACCCCTGGCGCCGTGCTGGAAGTCCGACGCAAGGCGCCGCTTGGCGACCCGATCGAAATCTCCGTTCGCAACTTCACGCTGACCCTTCGCAAGTCCGAAGCGGCCATCCTCGAACTGGAGGCCGTATGATGATCGCGGAAAAATCCCTCGTCGTCGCCGTCGTGGGCAACCCCAATTGCGGCAAGTCCACCCTGTTCAACGCCTTGACCGGTGCAACGCAGAAGGTCGGCAACTGGCCCGGCGTCACCGTCGAGAAGCGCGTTGGGCGCTTCGCCTACGAAGGCCAGTCGGTGGATGTGGTCGATCTGCCGGGCGTTTACCTGATCGGCAGTGCCGACGCCGGTTCGCAGGATGAGCGGGTGGCGCGCGATTTCGTGATGTCCGGCGAGGCCGATCTCGTTCTCAACATCGTCGATGCGTCCAATCTCGAGCGGAATCTCTACCTCACCACACAGCTGATCGAACTCGGCGTGCCGATGCTCGTCGTCCTCAACATGATGGACATGGCGAAGGCGGACGGCGTGGAGATCGACATCGACGAGTTGTCGAAACGGCTCGGATGTCCTGTCATCCCGACGATTGCGACACGTGGGCTCGGTCGTCACGAGCACGCCCACCATCACGGTCATCACCACGGCCATCATGGTCGCCGTCGCGCCATCAAGGCGGCGATCATCGATGCGACCCGCGCTGGAGCAAGGCCGATTGCCCGGCCCGAGCAGGACCCGGCCGTCGTCGCGGCCATCTCCACCCTGGCGCCCCTCGTCGCAGATGCCGCGCGCGCGGCAAAGGCCGATCCGGATTGGGTGGCGCTCAAGCTGATCGAAGGCGATACTCTCGCCGAAACCATTGCCGGCCCGAGTTTGGCCGCCGACGTCGCCAAGGCCCGCGCCGCCATCGAAGCGGCGACCGGCGAGGATGCCGACATCGTCATCGCCGACGGCCGTTATCGCTTCATCGGCGAACTGATGGCCGGCGTCTTCCGGCGCACGCAGCGGCTATCCGCGTCGCTGTCGCAGATGATCGACCGCGTCGTTCTCAATCGCGTCCTGGGCGTCCCGATCTTCCTGCTCGCCATGTATCTGATGTTCCTGTTCACCATCTCGGTGGGCGGAGCCTTCATCGACTTCTTCGATCAGGCATTTGGCGCCGTTTTCGTCGATGGTCTCGGCGAGTTGCTGGCCGCCCTCGGAACTCCGCCGATCGTCGAGGCGGCTCTGGTCGGCTTCGGCTCGGGCATCCAGACCGTATCGACATTCGTGCCGATCATCGCCTGCCTGTTCCTGTTCCTGTCCTTCCTCGAGGACTCCGGCTACATGGCCCGCGCGGCCTTCGTCATGGATCGCGCCATGCGGGCGATCGGCCTGCCGGGCAAATCCTTCGTCCCGCTGATCGTCGGGTTCGGCTGCAACGTGCCGGCCATCATGGCGACGCGTACCCTCGAAAGCCGTCGTGACCGCATCATGACGTCGCTGATGGCGCCCTTCATGTCCTGCGGCGCTCGCCTTCCGGTGTTCGCGCTGTTCGCCGCCGCCTTCTTCCCGGTGAGCGGCCAAAACATCGTGTTCGGTCTCTATATCGTCGGTCTCGCCTTTGCCGTGCTCACCGGCCTCGTTCTGAAATCGACGCTGCTTGACGGTGAGCCGACCCGCTTCGTCATGGAGCTGCCGCCTTATCACATTCCCACCATCCGGTCGGTCGTCGCCCAGGCCTGGCAGCGTCTGCGCGAGTTCATCCTGCGCGCCGGTCAGGTCATCGTGCCGATCGTCATGGTGCTGTCTTTCCTGTCTGCGATCGGCACCGATGGCAGCGTGGACCGGGACAACACGCGTGGCAGCGTGCTGGCAGTCGTCAGCCAGGAGCTGGTGCCGGTGTTCGAGCCGATGGGCGTGACGCGGGACAACTGGCCTGCCGCCGTTGGCCTGTTCACGGGTATCTTCGCCAAGGAGGCGGTGATCGGCACGCTGAATGCTCTCTACGAGCAAGTCGGCACGGATGGCAGTGCTAACTCCGTGGTCGAAGGCGCTACTACCGTTGAGGAAGAGCCCGGCCTCGGCGGCAAGCTTCTCGGCGCGCTCGCGACCATCCCCGAGAACCTGGGCGCGCTTGGCGGTAGCATCGTGGATCCGCTCGGGATTAACGTCGGCTACGTGGACGACAGCGCGGCCGCTGCTCAGGAGCTCGAGGTCGACGGTTCGGTGTTCGGCGCCATGCAGTCGCACTTCGGCGGAACCGCCGCGGCTTTCTCCTACATGCTGCTGATCCTGCTCTACACGCCGTGTGTCGCCGCCCTCGGCGCCATGCGTCACGAGATCGGCGGCAAGTGGACGGCCTTCGCGACCATCTGGACGACTGCCATCGGCTATCTCGCCGCCGTGTCATTCTATCAGGCGGCGACGTTTGCCGACCATCCGGCCAGCTCTACCCGCTGGTTGCTGGCGACCGCCATCATCTTCGCAGCGGGCATCGCTGCCATGTGGATGGCGGGTCGGGCGCGGGGGCGTTCGCTCGCCGCCCAGCCGGCGGAGTGACGCCCATGATGACGCCCTCCACCGTTCGTGACTATCTGAAGGAGCGGGGCAACGCGTCCCTCACCGACGTCGCGGTGCACTTCGATGCAGGCGAGGACGCCGTCCGCGCCGTGCTGGATCTCTGGGTTGCCAAGGGCAAGGTGCGCCCTCTGGCCGCTGGTGCCACTTGCTCGAGGGCAGGCTCCTGCGGCTGCTCCTGCAAGGCCGAAGAAATCTTCGAGTGGATCGGGGACATCAAGCTGGCCAGCTGAAAAGCCTGCCAAACAAAAAAACCCGGTTTCGCCTCGCGGAACCGGGGTTTTTTGTATCATGATGATAGGTCGTCAGATCGCAGCCTTGATCCAGGCGGCGAGGTCGCTCTTCGGCGCCGCGCCGACCTTCATGGCGGCAGGCTCGCCATCCTTGAAGATGATCAGCGTCGGGATCGAGCGGACACCGTACTTCATTGCCGTATTGCCGTTCTCATCGACGTTGAGCTTGGCAATGGTGATCTTGCCGTCGAGCTCGCCGGCGATCTCTTCGAGTGCCGGAGCGATCATGCGGCAGGGGCCGCACCACTCGGCCCAGAAATCGACGAGAACGGGCGTCGACGAGGCAAGCACGTCGGTTGGGAACGACTGATCGGTGACTTTCTTGGTCGACATGGCGGACCTCGCGAGATGGACGACGCGGCGCCGACTCATCGTCGGGCCGCGCCTGTTGTCGGAAAGCTAAGGAGCGGACCCCGCAGCGTCAAGCAGGGCTGAAGCAGGGGGAGCGATGCCCCGTTGAGCCTCCTGAAAGAAGATCTCCGTCAAAACAATGCTTTGAGCCGACTCGTCAACGAATTCTTGCTTCAGGGGCGGTCGTCGATTTCGTATTCGTGATCAATGGACTCCGCACCGCCGTCCACGCTTTCGAGATATGTTGCGAGCACAGCGTCCAGAGTCGTTGTCGCAACCTCGTCGAACCGCGCGGTCGCAGTCCAGAGAATCGCCGCACGCACCAATCGATCGGGCCAGAGGCGCATGAGTACCGCGCGATAGAGGGCGAGCTGCAGCACATATTTCTCGGGAACGGTGCGCGGAGGACGCGCCGCCGTCTTGTAGTCGACGATCGTCACGGTGTCCGGCTCGACCAGCAGTCGATCGACGCTGCCGCTTACGGAGATCGATCGGCCTCCCGGCGTTGCGATGCTGCCGGCGATCACCGCTTCGGCGCGCGCGTCAGGGGAAAACAGCCGCGCGAGATCCGGTCGGGCCATCAGAGCAACGGTGCTCTCGACCAACGTGTTGCGGTCGCTGTCGGATAGGTCTGGAAAGAGGCGGGTGAGGTAGCTGTCGGCCGCGCCGGCGCGGCCGGGTGGCTCTATGTCGGGCAAAAGCTCGAAGAGGCGATGCAGCAAGGTTCCCCGGGCCGCAGCGGCCGGATCGAAGGTGTCCCCCGGCGCGCCATTCTGGCTTGCCCTGGCGGCGCGTGATGGAGCGATCTCGGTTGCCGCCGGAGCACCATCCGTAACCTTGCGGGTCAGCCAGTCTGGCAACGGCATGGGCGCGTCGGCGCTCGCTCTGGCCGGCTGAGGTGGCGCAGGGGAAGCTTCGTCAGGCGCATGCCAGCGCCAGGCGATGACGGTGCCATCACTGTCCTTCACCGTCTCGGCTTCGGTTCGGAGCGCCGCCTCGACAAGGCCGTGCCAACGACGGTCGGCGCCTTCCTCGGCGCCCTTGATGCCGGCGACGATCAGTCGGTCCCGGGCGCGTGTCAGTCCGACATAGAGCAGCCGTTTGTATTCCTCTTCCTGGGCGGTGATGAAGGCCGTCGCCGCCGTCTCCACGGGCATCGGGCGGAAGGCGCCTGCCTGCCGCCAGACGATCGGCGGGTTGGGACCATCGCTTACCGCAAGAATGTCGGGCAGGTTCTTCTCGCTGGCTGGCTTGTCGCCGGGATCGATCAGGAACACGATCGGCGCCTCCAGTCCCTTCGAGCCGTGCACTGTCATGACGCGAACTTCGTCACGTTCGGCGTCGAGCTCGCGGCGGATCAACTCCCCTCCCTTGGCGAGCCGGTCGACAAAGCCGTTGAGCCCGGCCGTCTCCTCGCCTTCGTAGGCCAGCGCGAGCGTCAGCAGCTCGTCGATAACCTCATCGGCCTCGCGGCCGAAGCGGGCACGATAGGCAGCCCGACCGCCATCTGGTCCGACCAGCCGTGACAGGAACACGAAAGGTTCGCTCCGATCAGCCCGGCTCATCCAGAGCGCGACGATGGCGCGCAGCCGTTCCGCGTCGGCATCCCCGTCGGCCGCCTGTCGCCGGACAGCGTCCCAGAGACGACCGGGTCGCCCGTGGGCGAGACGGAACAGCGCCTCTTCCGAAAGACCAATGAGCGGCGACTTGGCGACGGTGGCGAGCGTCAGGTCGTCCTCGGGCAGGAGCGCGACGCGAACGGCGGCCAGCAGATCCTGAGTTACGATGTGTCCGACCACGTCGAGCCGGTCGGCGCCGGCCACCGCCACGCCCCGCTGCTTTAGGGCCCGGTTGACCGCCTCGACGAAAGCGCCGCGCTTGCGGACGAGCACCAGGATGTCGCCGGGCCGGATCGGCGCGCCAGTGGCGGCGATGCGAACGCCCGAGCGCAGCCATCCAGCCACCTCCTCGGCGACGCGGGCGGCGAGGCGCACGGCCGGGCTCGCGGCGGCGGTTGCGTCGACCGGGTCTTCCCAGTTTCCGGGTGGAGGCGTCGGCAGTTTCTCGACGGCCGGCCAAAGCTCGACAAGCCCTGGCTCGTGGCCGCGTACCGTCTCGTGGACGGTCGGGCCGGGATCGGTGGAAAGGCCGGCATGCGCCGCCGGATTCCGGAACACGGCATCGACTGCGCCGACTACGGCTGCCGTCGACCGGAAGGACAGGGTCAGGCGGAGATCGTGGACCGGCAGCCCGGCGTCGGCAAGGCGTCGCCCCAGCGTCTTGCGCGTCAGACCGAACAGATGAGGCGCCGCGCCCTGAAAGGAGTAGATCGACTGCTTCTCGTCGCCGACCGCGAAGACGGTGCGTCGGCGGTCCGATCTGGCTCCTTCGCCGGCTGAGAATTCGCCGGTAAGCGCCTCGACGATCTGCCACTGGCGCGGCGAGGTGTCCTGCGCCTCGTCGACAAGCACGTGGTCGAGGCCCTCATCGAGCTTGTATTGCACCCATTCTGTCGCGTCCGAATGCGACAGGAGAGCGGCGGCCCGCTCGATCAGGTCGTCGAAGTCGAGGAGACCGAGCCGCGCCTTCTTGGCTTCCATGAGACCGATCATACGGTCGGCAAGGCGAAGGAGAGCGGCGCTGCGCGTTCCCCACAGCGTCGCCGACAGCGCTCGTTCCAGGCCGATGAGTCGTTCTGCTTCCTCTTCGAAACGCTCGCTCGCCTCCGGCAGCGCGTCGAGGACGTCCTTGGTGAACGGGCGTTTGCGCGGCTCGTTCTTGGCTGTCAGGAACAGCGCGCGCCAAAGCGGACGGCGCGCTTCGGCGTCGGCGGCTGCCAGCGCCGTACGGAACCCCTCGCCGAGCGTCTTCATGGACTTCGACTTCGACACGTCCAGAATATCGATGAGCCGACTTAGAAACTGATCCGAGAACGCGGGCGACGTTGCCATTTCCCCGACAAGCGTCTCGCGGGTTGCCCCGGCCGGCGCACCAAGTGCCTGCGGCAATGCGGCCAGCGCGTCATCGACCGACGCCGTGCCATCGAAGAAGGCGGAGAGCTCGTCGCGAGCCGCGACGACGGCGGACAGAGCGCGATCGAGCGCTTCGTCGCCGGCGATCGCCACCAGCTCGGACAGCGCGCGTCCCTCGGGACTGTCGGGATGGGTTGTGCAGGTGGTAAGAAGCTCGGTTCGCGCCTCGGCGTAGAGGTCGGCGGCACGGGCGTCGTCGAGTACGCGGAAACGACCATCGAGCCCCGCTTCCAGCGGGAAGCGCTGCAACAAGGCCTCGGCGAACGCATGGATGGTCTGGATCTTCAGGCCGCCCGGCGTTTCGATGGCCCGTGCGAACAGCCGCCGTGCGGGCGCCAGACGCTCCGGCTGCACCGGCTTTCCCTCAAGCTCGGACAGAACGCCGATCAGGTCGTCGTCGGCAAGACCAGCCCAGCGGCCGAGCTCGTCGAAGATGCGACCGGACATTTCGGCCGCTGCCGCCTTGGTGAAGGTGAGACAGAGGATGCGACCGGGATCGACGCCGTCGAGCAGCAGGCGGATCACCCGTCGCGTCAGCACCCACGTCTTTCCGGACCCCGCGTTGGCCGACACGAAGGCGGAGGCCTTGGGATCGGTGGCGAGAAGCTGCGTTTGACGGGTTGCGGTCGGGATTTTCATTCCTCGCCTCCGTCGTCCTCGATGCTCCACTCGCTGACCCGGGCAAGATGGTCGTAGTCGCCGCGATCGGTCTTGCGGAAGGGGCGCGCACGCGACAGATAGCCCCGCTTGGGATCGGCATAGGCGCGAACGAGGCCGCGCAGCCGAGCCTCCGACTCGGTTATCGTCTCCTCCAGCGTCACCGGATCGCCGCCGCGCGGGGCGTGACCAGTGTAGCTTTCGATCTCGTCGCGACCTTCGAGGCCACGCAGGACGACATGCACGAGTTCGGCCGCTTCGCGCGGGCTCGCCAGGCGTGCGAAGCCGCCATGGCGGGCGATGACCGCCTCAAGCGGCAACTGTGGCGTCAGCTGCGCTGCGATCTGTGCCGCCGTCGGTGCCCGTCCCGTCTTGAAGTCGATGATGGTGACGCGACCGTCTTCTTCGATGTCGACCCGGTCGGCTCGACCGGTCAGCGCGAAGTCGTCGGTGACCTTGATGCTGCCTTCGATCTCCGGATGGCGGGCGAGTGGCCCGCGCCTGGCTTCGAACTCCAGCACGATGAAACGGGCCAACGCCTGAAAGCGCGGCCACCAGAGCGCGTGGACGTCCGGATGGGCGGCCAGCGTCTCGGAGAAGCGTCCCCGGCCGAACTCGATCAGCGCTGCGACGGCTGCCTCATCCCAGGGCGCGGTCCAGGTCGCCGCGAAGTTGGCGAGAATATCGTGGATGAGGGTACCACGAGTGCCGAAGTCGGGCGTTTCGCCGAAGCTGTCGAGCGGCCTGAGCTTAAGGATGCGCTTGGCGTAGATGGCATAAGGGTCGCGGATCAGTGTTTCGATGTCGGTGACCGGCAGCATGCGCGGCCTTGCCACAACTGGCGGAGCAGGGCTGGGGCGGGCGGCGCGGGGCAGGTTTGGCCGGTCGTCGAGCCGTCGAGCCCAGTCGATGAAGCGATTGCCGCGCGCCTCCATGGCCTTCGTCCGTGCCGGACCGATAAGGCTGGTGAGACGCTGGAGGAAGCGGGTGGCAACCGTCGGCGCGCCACCGCGCCGTGCCGAGCGGATCAGCACCGTGTCCACGGTGCCGAGCGCTGAGGAAAAGTCGTGCGCGGACAGGCCGATACGTACTTCAGGCGGACTGAGGCCGAGACCGGCGCGCATCGGTCGCGACAGCCAGGCTCCCGTATCGGTCACGGGCGGGAAGACGCCCTCGTCGAGACCGACCAGCACGAGGCGATCGGTGGGTAGAAGGCGTGCTTCGATTGGCCCGGTGGCCAGGACACGGGCATTCCGGGTTGGCGTCAGTACGAGGATATTGCCGATCAGGGCCCTCAGGACGGGGGCGAAGTCTGTGTGGGTGAGCACCTGCGCGGCATCATCGGGAGCCCGGAGGTGCTCGTCGAGAATCGACAGAAGCTGCCGTTCCGCCCGGCCCGGTTCGTCGTGGTCATCCTCGGTACGGCGGGTGACATGACCAAGCGTTTCGCGCAGGGCGCCGATAAAGTCGACGAGAGTTGGTGCCGACAGGGTTGCTGCGGCGACAAGTGGTGCCATGGCTTCGCCGAAGACATCCGCAAGGGCGACGGCGTCCGACAAGATGGTACTCTCACCCCTCGCATCGGCCTGCTCGGCCAACGCCCGCACGGCATTCGATATCGCGGAAACACCACCCGAAAGGCGGGGACCACGCAGCACCTTGCGGGCAATCAGGCGACCAGCCGGGCGGATTCGCGATGCGGCCCAGCCGAAGCGCGCAGCCGGATGACCAAGGATCGCCGCCACCTTCACCGGTGGGAAGTCCTCGACGGCGGCCTCCACCAGGAGCAGGGCAAGCTGCCCGTATGGCGTTTGCGGAAGCGGTTGGCCGGCGGTGTCCTCCACCTCGATGCCGAAGCGCTCGAGCTCGGCGACGACGCGGCGGATGATGGTGCGGTCGGGTGTGACGAGGATCGAACGCGCATCCGGGTTTTCGAGACACTGGCGAAGGGCGATGGCCGCCGCGAGCGCCTCTTCGGCCTCGTTGGCGGCAACGGCGAGGGAAATCCCGGCCAGTGCGGCATCGGTACCCTCGGGGTCGGCATCGAGGACGGCGGCATGCTGCGGCCAGAGATCGGTAACGGCGGCCGGTACAAGGGCCCGCCGGACAATGTCGGTGCGGGCGGTCATCTCCGCCACCGGCTCACCCAGCAGACCGATGTTCTCCCGTTCGACGCCGAGCCGCTCGACGAGCTTGTTCATGGTGTGCTCGGGATGGGCACAATCGAAGACGCTGGCGGCGATCGTCTCGGCCGGCGCGGCGACGTCGAGGCCCGGCAACACCACCGCGCCTTCGGAAAGCGCCAGCACGGCGGACATCAGGTCGGCCGTGCTCGGTACCGAACCGGTGGAGCCGGCGATGATCACCGGGCCGGACGGAGGCCGTCGTTGCCAGCGGGCAATGGTCGCCTCGACCATGGCGCGGTGAAAGGGGCCGGCGCCGATACGGCCGCGCTCGGCGATGGCGGCCGGCAACGCCTCGATGGCGATCCTGAGAAAATTCAGCGACAGCTGCCACCAGGCCGCATAATCGTCCGGAACCAGCGCATCGAGCTTGCTCCAGTCGACGCCTTCGAGCTCGGCTTGGTCAAGAAGTGCGAGAAGGTCGGCGGAAAGGTTGAGCGCTTCGGCTGGCGAGCCCGGTACGGCCACCGGCTGACCGGCTGGTGTCAGCAACTGGTCGCTCGCCACGCGTTCACGCCAGTGGGCGACGAGGCGCGCAAGCATAAGCCGGCGCTCGGTCGCGGCGATGACCGGCGGCAGATCGAGTGCTTCCGGTGCCAGGAGGTCGTCTTCCGCCTCCAGAACGTCGGATATGGAGAGGATGCGCGGCAAGATCACCGCGCCGGTTCCGAAGGCGTCCCGGAATGCCTGCTTGAGTGCCGCGCCGGCCCGGCGGGTCGGCAGGTAGATGCTGACGTCGGCAAGGTCGAGCGGACTGTGCCGATAGTCGCGGCCAGCGATCAGACGGCCATCGAGGAGCGCTTCGGCCAGCGTGGCGAGGAAGGGCGCTCCTGGGTGAATGGTGAAGACGCGCCCAGCCATTGCCTACTCCGCAGATGTCAGGATGGTCCGCTCCGCCTGTCTGATCGCTTCGGGCGTGCCGACGTGCAGCCAGGTGCCTTCAAGCCGAACGCCATGCAGGCGTCCCTGTCCGATCAACTCGTCGAAAACGCGATTGAGCGAGAAGGGCTCAAGCGGGCGATCGACGAATATTTCCGGCTTGAGAACGGCGACGCCGGCGTAGACGAACGGGGCAACCGTTCGTTCGCGCCGGCGGGTCAGGCGTCCGTCACCGGCCATGTCGAAGTCTCCGACGCCGTGATAGCCAACCGAGCCGACGATGGGGGCGAGCAGCAGCAGCCCATCCATGCGATCGCCATCCCAGGCGCGGGCCAGCAGCGGCAGGTTGGCGGATACGCCCTCGATCCAGATGGAGTCGGAGTTGAGATGATAGAAAGGCTCGGAGCCGAGGTGCGGCAACGCCTTGACGACGCCACCGCCGGTGTCGAGCAGCAGGTTGCGTTCGTCGGAGACGACGACGGAAAGGTCGCTCCGCTTGCCGACGTGTACCTCGATGAGATCGGCGAGATAGTGAACGTTGACCACCGCGGTCTCGACGTGGGCCTCGACCAGGCGGTCGAACACCCGATCGATCAGGCTGCGGCCAAGCACTTCCACCAGCGGCTTCGGCGTGGTCGCCGTGATCGGACGCATCCGCTTGCCACGTCCCGCAGCGAGCACCATGGCCCGGCGAGGGCGGAAGGCGGAGGATAAAGCAGCATCGGTCATCTTGAAAAGGTCGGGCTCTCTGCGGTTGGAAAGGGCGGGCTCACGGCCTTGCAGCGAGTCCGAGCCGTTCATACCAGAGCTTGACGCCGGCGAGAACCTTGTCGTCCAGCGCTTTCTCAAGGTTTCGACGTACGCGCGGCAGGAAGCGGAGATGATGGGTGCGGCCGGTGCGCGCGGCATACTCGACAAAGCGGCCGAGGATTTTGGCATTGCGCTGGGCGCCGAGGATCGCGACGCGCTCTGCGAAGTCGACCGCGTCGAAGCCGGAATCGTGGAGTCTCCGACGATCCACATAGGCGGCGGTCATTGCCGCCGCGAGTTCATCGGGAATGTCGACACGGGCATCCGTGACGAGAGCCGCGAAGTCGTAGGCTGAAGAGCCGAGCAACCCGTCCTGGAAATCGATCAATCCGATGGCATCACCCGAGGTCTGCCAGAGGATGTTGGGCGAGTGGTAGTCGCGCAGCACCAACTGGGCCTGGTCATCATCGAAGCGGGAAAGAAGTCCGTCCCAGAGATCATTCCACTCGGCAAGGGCGTCGGCTCCGAGCGACGCACCGGTCAGGTGTGGGACGTACCAGGTGGCGAAGAGGCCCACCTCCGTCGCCAGGGCTCTTCGGTCGTAGCGTGGCATCGGCCAGCGACCACCGGCGTCATCGACGGCGACGTCAGGCCAGGCTACGACCGCGAGGTCGGCGAGCCGCCGGGCAGCGACGAGGTAGCGTTCGGGGATCGGCACGCCGTCGCGCACGATGCCATCCGACCCGAGATCTTCGACCAGCATCAGTCGCCGCTCGGCGTCGCGATCGAGAACGCGCGGGCTGCGGAAGCCGTTGCGACGCAGCGTGTCGGCAATGGCCGAAAAGGCGATGAGACTATCGGCGAGGTGAACGATCTCCTCGTAACGGTCGTCGTCGGCTCGCTTCAGGTAGGCGCGCCAGGCTGGCCAGCGCATCACGACCGCGGCCTTTTCGCCGACCGTCGCTCGCTCGAAACTGCGTGTCGAGGCGTCGCCATGCAAATGCCGCCGTTCGGCGCCTGCCAAACCTGATCGGTCGAGAAGATCGCGAACGCCGAAGGTCTCGTCGAGCCTCTCCGCCCAGCTGTTCCCGTGCGCTTCCAGCGAGAAACGGCGCCCATTGAGGCCATCGCCCTCGGAGATGACGACGTCGAGTCGCTCCGCCGGCAACTCGTCACCGGCCCGGTCGGGCCACTCGATCAGCGAAAGGCCTTCCCCGACGGCTTCGGAGAAGCCGATTTCGATAAGCTCGTCGGGATCGGCGAGACGATACAGATCGAAATGATGGACGGGGAAGCGGCCGGTCTCGTAGCTCTGCAGCAGCGTGAAGGTCGGGCTGGGCACCTCAAGGTCGGGCTCGCCGGCAAGACGCCGGACAACGGCGCGGGCGAAAGCGCTCTTTCCCATGCCGAGGTCGCCGTAAAGAGCGACGACGTCGCCCGGGCGGGCGATGGCGGCAATGTCGTCGGCGAGGCGAAGCGTACCAGCCTCGTCGGCCACGTTCACGGTTCGGCGAAGTGGCGAGCTCATCGCAGCGGCGCTCACTCGGCCGCTTCGGCGATACTGGGGTTTATCGGCAACCGGCAGACCACCCGCGTACCGACACCGATCTTGGAGGTGATCTCGACGCTGCCCTTGTGCAGCTCGACGAAGCTCTTGACGATGGACAGGCCCAGGCCCGGACCGCGCCGACGAGCGCCGTTGGTGCGGCTCTCGAAGCGCTCGAACACTGCCTGAAGGTATTCGTCGGGAATGCCTCGGCCATGATCTTCGACGGTGAACGAGACTTCCTCCCCGGTCCGCCGGCAGGAGAGCGACACCGCGCCACCGTCGTCGGAGAAGGCGATGGCGTTGGACAGGAGGTTGTAGAGCACCTGGCGGATGCGCTTCTCGTCGGCGATGAACGAGCCGATGTCAGCGGGAACGTCGAGCTTCAGGTCGATGTGCGCCTCGGCGATCCGGTCGCGAAGACCGGTGGTGGCCGCGTCGACGGTCGAGGGGATGTCCACCTCGCCGAGGTCGAGTTCGATGATGCCCGCATCGACGGTGGCGAGATCGAGGATGTCGTTGATGATGGCCAGGAGCGCCGTCGACGAGTCCATGATGTAGCCGGTATATTCCCGCTGCTTGATGTTGAGCGGGCCGGCGTTGTCGTCGGCGAGCAGCTGCGCGAAACCGATGATGTTGGTGAGCGGTGAACGCAGCTCGTAGGAAACGTGCTGGATGAAGGCGTTCTTCAGCTGGTCGGCTTCCTCGAGCGCCTCGTTCTTCTCCGTGAGGGCCCGCTCGACGTTCACCGAATCGGTGACGTTGACGAAGGTGATCAGTGTTGCACCATCCGGCAGCGGAACGGTGGTGAAGTCGATGACCCCGCCGTCGCGGCGATCGAGCCGGCCGGTGAGGCGGTTGCGGCTGTCGGCGAGGCCGGCGACGGCGAGGCGGACCTGGTCCCACGCTTCGCGGTTGCCGTGGGTGGCCATGCAGTGGCCGACAACGTCATTGATATGCGGCCGACCGGCCAGCATTTCGTCGGAGAGTCTCCAAAGGCTGCCAAAGGCCGGATTGGACAGGCGAAGACGCCCGTCGGAGCCGAACACCGCCACGCCTTCGGAGAGATGGTCGAGCGTCTCGCCCTGCACGCGTGTCAGCGCGTTGTAGCGGCTCTTGAGTTCGATCTGCTCGGTGACGTTTTCGTAGACATAGGTGACGCCGCCCTGCGGGTGCGGGTTGGCGATGACACGCAACGTCTGGCCCGTCGGCAGGTGCCACCAGCTCTCGCGAGCCTCCATCGCCTGATAGGCCGAAAGCTGCTCGCGCTTCCATGTGCGGAAATCGGCCTGTTCGGGCAGTTTGCGGGACACGCGCAACTGATCGAGAACGGCCGCGTCGTCCGGGCCGGATTCGAGGAAGGCGGTGTCGAGGTCGAACAGGGCGCGATAGGCGGCGTTGTAGAACTTGAGCCGCTTGTCGGCGCCGAAGATGGCAACGGCGGTGGCCAGCTGGTCGAGCGTGCGGGCGTGGCTGTCGATGGTCCGGCGCAGTTCCACCTGAGCCTGTTCCAGCTCGGACACGTCCGTGGCGATGCCGGCGCTGCCGGAAGACGTTTCGACGTCGACGACGTCGAACACACGCCGGGCGCCACCCACCACGACCGAGAGACGTTTCTCGAATACCGGTGCGGTCTGGCGGCTGTCCGTGATCGCCTTGCGAGCAGCGGTGTCGAGAAACTCGGCGCCGACGGCCACTGCCTGCGTCGCGCTCGCCACTTCGACGGCGCGGGCATAGGCGGCGTTGACCCAGACCAGACGGCCGGACTTGTCGCGCGTCCAAGCCGGCATCGATACCTTGTCGATCAGCCCCTCGAAGGTTTCGACGAGGGTCCGCTGCCGTTCGAACCGCTCGGCGAGCTCGGCATATTGCTGGCGTTCACGGGTGAGATTGCGAAAACGGATGAAACACCGAGAACCGTTGACCCGCCCGGCCGCCTCGATATGAACGCCGGTGGTGGTGGTCAGCACGTCGAGGAACGCCTCGCCATCGGTGCGCAGGGAGCGGGTGCGGGCCTCGAGAAGCTGGGCGGAGGCCGGCTCAAGCCATTGGCCGAAGGCAAGGAAGCCAACCTGGCTGCGCGGCACGCCCGAGGCTTCCGGCAGCGACCCCATGACCTTCGGCGCCTCGTCGCGGGAGCCCCAGATCACGGTGCGCTGGTCGTCGGCATTGAGCGCGGCTTCGGTGCGGTCGGCGGCGAGTTTCAGGTCGGCGTTCTCGCGCAGCAGGCGCTCGCGATCCTCTTCTGCCATGCGGCGCGCCCGGATCAGGGCGGCGGCCGAGACCACGGCAATGCAGATCGCCGATACGAAAGCCGACAGGGCGGCCACCTGAAGCGGCTCGAAATAGATCGAGCCATCGGCGCCGAACTTGATGGCCTGGGCGAGCGCCGGGCTCGCAGCCACAGGTGACAGGATGGTCGAGAGCAGGGCGATCTTCCCGACATGCCCCACAAACGGCAATCGTGTCCGGCCCAGCCCCGGCATGCACATGTCCCCTTTTTGGCCGCATCAACAAAAGGGTGTGCCGCCTGAAGAGAGGCCCACCCCGAACCGGCGCGTGCCCCACCGCCGATCCGAATCACCTCAAAATACCGCCTTTCAGGAGGGGCAAAAAGAGTCGTGGCCGGCCGGCTCGGCGCATCGGTGCGCAACCGGTCTCCGAATGGCGAATGTTCGCAGAACGTTCCGGCATTCTGTCGCCTCGGCAAATGGCCAGAGGGAGTCGATAACCATGGGTAGGGTGGCGCCATGGGACTGACCGGACTCGCCTTATGCGGTTCGGCCTGCATCTTTTTCTTAACGTCTCGTAAATGCGGGCAGGTTGACCCGGAAAAATCCGCATATGTGGAACAGCTGTGGATAAGGCTTTGCCGACAACAAAATGCCCGCCCGATCCCCTGGGGGAGCGGACGGGCAGCAGGAGCGATCGAACGCGCTGTTAGTAGCGGTACATGGCCGACTTGAAGGGGCCGGTCGTCTTGACGCCGATGTAGTCGGCCTGCTCGGTCGTCAGCTTGGAGAGCTTGGCGCCGAGCTTGGCAAGGTGCAGCTGGGCGACCTTCTCATCGAGGTGCTTGGGCAGCACGTGCACCTTCTTCTCGTACTTGTCGCCACGGGTCCAAAGCTCGATCTGGGCCAGCGTCTGGTTGGAGAAGGAGGCGCTCATCACGAAGCTCGGGTGTCCGGTGGCATTGCCGAGATTGACGAGGCGGCCTTCCGACAGAAGAACGATCTTCTTGCCGTCAGGGAACTCGACGAGGTCGACCTGCGGCTTGACGTTCTTCCACTTGAAGTTCCGGAGCCCGGCAACGTCGATCTCGTTGTCGAAATGGCCGATGTTGCAGACAATGGCCATGTTCTTGAGCTTGCGCATGTCATCGACGGTGACGACATGAAGGTTGCCGGTGCAGGTGACGATGATGTCCGCGCGATGGATATCATCCTCCAGCGTGACCACCTCGAAGCCGTCCATGGCAGCCTGCAGGGCGCAGATCGGATCGACTTCGGTGACCAGCACGCGGGCGCCGGCGCCAGCCAGCGACTGGGCCGAGCCCTTGCCGACGTCGCCATAGCCGCAGACGATGGCGACCTTGCCGGCCATCATCACGTCGGTGCCGCGACGGATGGCGTCGACCAGGCTCTCACGGCAGCCGTACTTGTTGTCGAACTTCGACTTGGTGACGCTGTCGTTGACGTTGAAGGCCGGCCAGGGCAGCTCGCCACGCGTTTCCATCTGGTAGAGGCGCATGACGCCCGTCGTCGTCTCTTCGGAGACGCCGCGAATGTTCGCCTTGGCGCGCGAATAGAAGGTCGGATCCTTGGCAAGGCGCGCCTTGATGGTCGCGAAGAGCTCTTCCTCTTCCTCCGACTTCGGATCGGCGAGAACGGACGGATCGCTTTCCGCCTTGGAGCCGAGCGTGACAAGGAGCGTCGCGTCGCCGCCGTCGTCCAGGATCATGTTGGCGGTCTCGCCGTTGCCCCAGTCGAGGATGCGGTCGGTATAGCTCCAGTAGTCGCTGAGGCTCTCGCCCTTCACCGCGAACACCGGGATGCCGGCGGCCGCGATAGCGGCGGCGGCGTGATCCTGCGTCGAGAAGATGTTGCAGGACGCCCAGCGGACATCGGCGCCGAGCGCCTTCAGGGTTTCGATCAGCACGGCCGTCTGGATGGTCATGTGCAGCGAACCGGCGATGCGGGCGCCCTTGAGAGGCTGGGCGGCGGCATATTCGGCGCGCACCGACATCAGGCCGGGCATCTCGATCTCGGCCATGTCGAGTTCAGTGCGGCCCCAGTCGGCGAGCGAGATGTCCTTGACGATGTATTCCTTGGCGACCATCGACGGATCTCCGGGTGCGAGGGTGGGAAGAGTGTTCTGATTGAAAGCAACGAGGCGGCTTTCGGCCGCCGGTCCGTGTCTTATAGGAGAAGTCGATGTCCAGCGCAATCATGACATAAAGAGATCCTTATATCATGATGAAAGACTCGTGCTCACTTGAAAGCAGCGAGAGCGGCCCTTGCTACGAAAGAGCTGGAGTCGGATGTAAAATCATGCACTAAAGTCGCTCTCTCACGCTTTGTCGCTCCTGGAGGGAACAGGCATGCTTTCCCCATTGCCGGACGAAGATCCGGTCGGTCGGCCACGCCCGAGCGGCGAGGAGGAAAGAACATGAAAATCAAGGCGGTCGTTCTGGAAGGCGTCAACAATATCGCATTGCGGGAGATCGAGGTCCCCGGCACGCTGACGCCGGCGGCCGGCGAGGTTCGGGTCGCCATCAAGGCCGTGGGCATCTGCGGCAGCGACGTTCACTATCTGAAGCACGGCCGCATCGGCGACTTCATCGTCAACGAGCCGATGGTGCTCGGCCATGAAGCTTCGGGCGTGGTGACGGCGGTCGGCGCCAAGGTGTCCCACCTCAGGGTCGGCGATCGCGTCTGCATGGAGCCCGGCATTCCCGATTTCGGCTCGCGCCAGACGCTGGAGGGTCACTACAATCTCGATCCGGCCGTGCGCTTCTGGGCGACGCCGCCGATCCACGGCTGCCTGACGCCGGAAGTGATTCATCCGGCGGCGCTGACCTACAAGCTGCCCGACAGCGTCTCCTTTGCCGAGGGCGCCATGGTCGAGCCGCTGGCGATCGGCGTCTATGCCGCCGCCAAGGGCGCTATCCGTCCCGGTGACATCGCCGTTGTGGCGGGCGCCGGCACCATCGGCATGATGGTGGCCTTCGCCGCGCTGGCGTCGGGCTGTTCGGAGGTGATCGTCAGCGACGTCGCCAAGGCCAAGCTCGACATCATCGCCAAGGTCCCCGGCGTCATCGCCGTCGACCTCACCAGGGAAAAGCTGGCCGACGTGGTCTCGGCGCGGACGGCCGGCAAGGGCGCCGACCTGTTCTTCGAGGCGAGCGGCGCTCCGAAGGCCTTCGACGACATGCTGGACGTGGTGACGCAGGGTGGCCGGGTGGTTCTGGTCGGCATGCCGCAGGACCGTGTGCCGCTGGACGTGGTGGCGCTGGAGGTCAAGGAGATCAGTCTGACGGGCATCTTCCGCTATGCCAACGTGTGGGACCGCACGCTGGCGCTGCTCGGCTCGGGCAAGATCGACCTGAAGCCGCTGATTTCGGCAACCTACCCGTTCGACAAGTCGGTCGAGGCCTTCGAGCGCGCCGCCCAGCAGAACCCTTCGGACGTCAAGGTCCAGATCACGTTCTGAGGACAATCGGAACCGGAAGCTGCCTCGAAGGGCTTCCGGTTCCCGCAAGCGGCGGAGCCGTTGCGCTCGACGCCTGACAGAGCCTGTCTCGGCGTTGACGGCCAAGTCTGCTAGAATTGCCGGCTCGAACGGTTCCGTTGTCCACCAAAGGGAGGCGAAGGTGGGTCAGACAAAGCCCGTTTTGGAGGTGATCGAGGCTCCGCTCGAGCGGACCTTCCGCGTCTATTCGCACGACTATCCCTTCGCCTACTCCGGTTGGCACCATCATCCGGAATACGAATTGCACTTGATCCGGCGCAGCTCCGGCCAGTTCTACGTCGGTACCTATGCCGGCGATTTTGGCCCGGGCAACCTGGTCATGACGGGGCCGAACTTGCCGCACATGTGGGTGTCCGATGGCGCCGACCGTGGCGAGGACGGCCGTATCCGCGATCGCGACCTGGTGCTCCAGATGGGGGCGGGTTTCGCCGAGCGCTGCATGGCTGAGTTTTCCGATTGCGCCGGCCTCTCCACTCTACTCGACGCAACGCGGTCGGGCATCGAGTTCTCCGAGGCCGCCGCCACAGAAGCGGCTGCCCTGATGGAAGCACTGCTCGTCGCGGAGGGATTCGAGCGCATCGCCCTGTTCTTCGAGTTGATGCGCGTTCTGGAGCAGGACGGCGAACGCCGGTCACTCTCGTTGAAGGGAATGGAGCACCAGTGCGCCCAGCCCCGACGGCTCGAACGGATGCTTGCCTACATCGCCGCCAACTTCAACCGCCCCGGTCTCACCTGCCGTGAAGTGGCATCGACGGAGGGCATGGCCCTTCCGGCCTTCTCGCGCCTGTTCGAGCGGCACCTGCGCTGTTCCTGCGCCGAGTACATCAACCATCTCAGGATCTACAAGGCCTGCCAGCTCCTGTCGGAGACCGAGGACATGGTGACCTCGATCGCCATGGATGTCGGCTACGAGACCTTGTCGACCTTCAATCGAAACTTCCTGCGCCTGATCGGGCGTACGCCATCGGCCTTCCGTGCCGAGCGGCGGGCCGGCCCACGAGGCAAGGCCCGCGCTGCGGCATGAGTTGTCAGGCTACTGAAGCCGCCGCCCATCCTCGTCGAACAGGTGCACTGCCGAAAGATCCGGTTTGAGGCCGATGCGGTCTCCGGGTTTGAGCTCGACCCGCTCGCGCAGCACGGCGACCAGTGTCTGGCTTCCACAGCGGGCGAGCACCTGCGTTTCGGCGCCGGTCGGCTCGAGGACTGCCACTTCGGCGCGAAAGCCGGTCTCGTCGAGCATCAGGTGTTCGGGGCGGATGCCGTAGGTGACCGCACCTGTCCGGGCCGTGGGCGGCAGTGGCAAAACCGTGCCGTCCTCCGTGACGAAGCCGCCATTTTCCACCTTACCCTTCAGGAGATTCATGGCCGGGGAGCCGATGAAGGTGGCGACGAACAGATTGTTCGGCCGGTCGTAGAGTTCGAGAGGCCGGCCGACTTGCTCGACAACGCCGCCCTTCATCACCACGATGCGGTCGGCCATGGTCATGGCCTCGATCTGGTCATGCGTGACGTAGACCGTGGTCGTGCCGAGGCGCTGGTGCAGATCCTTGATCTCGGCGCGCATCTGTACGCGCAGCTTGGCGTCGAGATTGGAAAGCGGCTCGTCGAAAAGGAACACCTGCGGGCTGCGCACGATCGCCCGGCCCATGGCAACGCGTTGCCGCTGGCCGCCCGACAGTTGCTTGGGCAGTCGGTCGAGGTAGGGTTCGAGCGCCAGAATGGCTGCGGCTTCCTTGACGCGCGCATCGATGGCGGCCCTGCTCTCGCCTTTCAGCTTCAGCGCGAAGCCCATGTTCTGGGCCACGGTCATGTGCGGGTAGAGCGCGTAGTTCTGGAACACCATGGCGATGTCCCGTTCCTTCGGCGGCACGTCGTTGACGAGGCGGTCGCCGATGCGAATGTCGCCGTCCGATATCTCCTCGAGACCGGCGATCATTCGGAGAAGCGTCGACTTTCCGCAACCGGATGGACCGACCAGCGTCACGAACTCGCCGTCGGCGATGTCGATGTCGATGCCGTGGATGACCTGATGGTTGCCGTAGAACTTGGCGACGTTGTCGATGGAAACGCTGGCCATGATGTTCCTCCCTGGATCGTATCTAGAGGCCGAGCCGCCAGACGAGTGCGGTGGCGCGTCCTTGTGGCGCGTCGAGGCGAATGGCAGTAATGGGGGCGGGATCGGCGAGCCGCTTGGTTCCGGCGTAGCGCCCGTCGTCGGCGAACACTTCGATCGAACCCCGGTCGAGGAAGACCCGGATCGAGCGCACCTTCGCGCCGGCTGCAAGATAGTGCGGCGACGGCGTGCTGCTTTCCTCGTCCTCGTGGACGATGGCAAGACCATCTGGTCCGGCGACGATGGCGAGCTTCAGCGTCGGATGTGATAGCGTCAGTTCGAACGGCACGCCTGTTTCTTCGAACTCGATGATGATCTCGGCGGTGCCGTTATCGAAGGCCACCGTTTCGCCTGCGGTGAGGCGCCGATCATCGAGAAGCGCCTGTCGCAGGGAGATTGCCGCTTCGATCGGCGGGGTCGCCAGAACGCCATCCTTCAGGAGCAGACGCCGCGGCAATGTCATCGCGGTTGGCCAGTCGGCCGTCTTGACGATGTCCGTCCAGTTGGCGAGCCAGGCGATTCCGACAGGGCCATCCCGGTCGACGAAAGCCTGAAAGCCGTAGGCATCGGTGCCGAAGTCGAGTTCCTGCCGGAACTCCGGCATGAAGCTCTTGCCGTCGAAGCGCCCGACGATACCGAAGGTGAGGTTGCGCCGCCGTGTCGACGGATCGCGGCTCATCAGAAGGCCGAAGATCAGCAGCCATCGGGTGCCGGGATCCGCCGCAGGGCCATCGAGCGGAAGCATGGCTGGGCATTCTCCGACGGTGCGTCCATACTCCCGTTCGCGATGAATGAGGTCCACGAAGCGCCAGCCGGTTGCGCCGGTCGGGTCGTCGGTTTCGTGGAGAAGGATGACGCCGCCGTTCTCATCGCGGCCGCCCAGCAGCATCTTGAGACGCCCGTCAGGGCCCAGGAAGACGTAAGGGTCGCGGTTATCCTCGCCGAGACCCAGCCCCTCCGGCCGGCCGGCCAGCACGACCTGCGGCGTGTCGGCCGTGAGGCCGTCGTGGCAACGCATCGAGCACTGGACTTCCATCTCCGGCTTTCGGGCGTCGATATGGTCGGTGAAAAACGCCCGGAAGCCACTTTCTCCCGGAATGACCACTGCGGAGCCCGAGAAAGCGCCTCCGGCGCCATTGGCTGCGAACACCGCCTCGCCTGGCTCAAGGAACACCGGCAGATGACGCCAGTGAATGAGATCGTCGGAGACGGCGTGGCCCCAATGCATGGCGTGCCAGCGCAGGCGATGCGGGTAGTGTTGATAGAAGAGGTGGGCGCGCCCGTCGAAGCGTCCCAGGCCGTTGGGATCGTTCATCCAGCCGAAAGGCGGCCGGAAGTGATAGCCGTCGGCAAAAGCGGGCGGCGTCGGTGCCGGTCCGGCATGGAGCACGCGAATGCCCCTATCGAGAACCGTCGTCGGATCATAGGCGTAGACGGCCGAGACAATTGCGGTTTCGGGATCGAAGCTGAGACGGTCGAGCGGCTTCGTGAGAACCATGCGATGGCGCTCGAAGGCGTCCGTTCGCCGGCTTATGATCTCGCCGTTGTCGCCCAGTGTCACGACGGCGGGCTCCGAACCCCGGGCCATCAGGAACAGCTCGACGGTTTCGCCAGCCGAGGCCGGAGCAAGGGGGATCGTTTCCGGGCTCGGCTGGCCGGTCTCGGGAACTCTTTGCGACATGATCAACCTTTCACCGCCGAGCCGACGAAGGAGCTGATGAACCAGCGCTGGAAGGCGAGATAGAACACGAGGATCGGGATCATCATCATGACCGAGGCGGCCATGGCCCGGTCCCAGTAGATGCTGTCCTGACCGAAGAAGGTGGCGATGGCGACCGAGATCGGTCGGGCATAGTCGGTCTGGGTGATCAGGATCGGCCAGAGATACTGGTTCCAGGTCTCGATACCCATCAGGATGGAGACGGTGGCGAGCGCCGGCAGGCTGAGCGGAACGAAGATCGACCACCAGGTACGGAAGATCGAGGCGCCGTCGATGGATGCGGCCTCGTAGAGCTCTTTCGGCAACTGCGCGAAGAACTGGTAGAACAGGAAGGTGTAGAGCGGGCTTGCCACGAAAGGCAGGATCTGCGCGGTGAAGGTGTCGGAGAGACCGGCCCGCGACACGATGATCAGCAGGGGCATGATGATGCTTTCCTGCGGGATCACATAGAGCGCGATGATCACCGACAGGATCAATGCCCGCCCCGGCAGGCTGCCCCAGGCCAGGATGAAGCCTGCCATCGAGTTGATGATGAGGCCGAGGCTCACCGTCGAGCCGAGGATGAACAGCGAGTTGCCGAGATAGCGGCCGAAGGCCAGATCGCCGGCGAAGTTGCCGACCTCGCGGAAGTTGTTGAAGGTCGGGTTGTCCACCCAGAAGGCCCGGAAGGATCCCATGTCGGCGAGGATCTGGAAGCGATCGTCCTTCAAGGAGGCGATGAACAGCATGAACAGCGGCGAGATGATCACCAGCGCGATGACGAACACCGAGATCGACTGGACGATGCGATAGCCGTTTGTCGACGTGGCCGACTTGCGAGGGGTAAGGGCGAGATCAGACATCGAAGCGCCTCATGAGCCTGCGCTGGATGAGCGCGATGACCAGGACGATCAGGAACAGAATCACCGACACCGCCGAGGCGTAGCCGAGCTTCTGCTCCTCGAAGCCGGAGCGCACCATGTAGTGGACCACGGTCTCGGTCGACGAGTTCGGACCGCCCTGGGTGAGGATGGCGATCTGCGTGTAGAGCTTGAAGGCCTGGATGGTGGTGATGACCAGAACGAAGACATGGGTCGGCCTGAGTCCCGGCATGGTCACGTGCCAGAAACGACCCCAGCGGCCGGCGCCGTCGATACGGGCGGCATCGTAGAGTTCGTCGGGAATGCCCTGCATGCCGGCGAGGTAGATGATCATCTGGAAGCCATAGGCCTGCCAGGCCGACAAGAGCACGATGGAGAACATCGCCCAGCTCGGGTCGCCCAACCAGTCGATCGGCTGGATGTGACCGCCCGACAGTGTCGTCACGACCTGATTGAGCGGGCCGGTCGGATACTGAAACAACGTGCCCCAGATGACGCAGACCACAACCATCGACGTGATGGCCGGCAGGAAGAACATGCCGCGGAACACGTTCCGGAACGGAATCTTCTGGTTGAGGATCAGCGCCGTCACGAAGGCCAGACCGCACTGCACCGGTAGCACCCAGAGCGTAAAGCGGGTGACGTTCCAGAGCGACGTCCAGAACAGGTCGTCGTTGAGAATGCGCAGGAAGTTCTTGAGCCCGATGAAGCGCACCGGCGTCGGCCGGGGCACCAGCGGCTGGTTGGTCATGGCCGTCCAGAACGACAGCACGAAGGGCGTGATCAGGAAGACGGTCATCAGCACGATCGCCGGTGCCAGCATGCCGATCTCCTGAAGGAAACGCGACCAGCCGACGCGGGCAATGATGGAACGGCGACGCCGCTTCGGAACGGTGGTGAGTGCGGACATGGGGCCCTCGCCGAGCGATGAATGGCAGGAGAGCGGCGCGCGCCCGAAGGGAGGGCGGACGCGCGCCGGCAAGCCGTGCCGGGCGGGCGCGGATCAGCGTGGCCCGGCGTTCCGGCCGCGAGCCTGCTGTCCCGAAGAACGGCGGGCTCGCGGGCAGGACATCAGTTGCCGTCGAACGGCGGGTACCCGTCGTTGTCGGCGATGTCCTCGTCGATCTTCTCCGCGGCGGCCGTCAGCGCCTTTTGGGCGTCCTCGCCGTTGAAGATCTGGTCGACGGCCTGCATGAAGGCGGAGGTGATCGTCGGGTAGGCCGGATGCGGCGGGCGCGGCACGGCCACTTTCGATGCCTGCTCGAAGGCGACGGCCATCGGGCCGCCCTCGGCATAGAGCGGCGACTGGGCAGCGAAGCTCTTGAGGCCGGGATAGGCGCTCTGGCTCACGGCATAGTCGCGATAGTCCTTGTCCTTCAGGAGGAAGCTCAGGAACTTGCCGGCGATGTCGGGATGCTCGGACTGGGTGGTGATCGCCCAGATCCAGGTGCCGTCGGGGCTGGCGCTCTTCTCGCCGAACTTGGGCAGTGGCATGACCACCACGTCGTCCTTCAGCTTGGCGGCGGCTTCGGCGTAGAACCAGTGACCGCCCCAGGCGAGCGCCGCCGGCTGACCTTCGGCGTAGAACTGGTTGGTGCCGGACGACATTGGCACGACCCAGCCGTTCTTCACCCAGGTCTGCATCATGGTCATCGCGTCGACGCAAGGCTGGCTGTCGAGCGTGCCGGTTGCCGTCCAGGTCGTGCGATCGATCAGGTCGCAGCCGAAGGAGTTGAGGATCGGCTGGTAGGCATAGGTCACCCACTCGGTCTTGATGCCATAGCCGCGGAAGGTGTCGATCGGCCACTTGACGCCATCGACCTTGGCCAACTTGGCGAGGTAGTCCTCGAACTCGGCGCGCGTCCAGGCATCGTCCACGGACGTCGGGATGCGGGCGCCGATCTGTTCGAGATACTTCCTGTTGCCATAGAGCACCACCGAGCTGTCGGTGAGACCGATGGCGTAGAGGTCCTTGTCGATCGGGTAGGTGCCCTGAGCGACGTTGGATGCCGTCATGTCGTCAAGGAGGTCCTGGTCGATGTAGCTCTTGATCGGCTTGAGGTAGCCCGACCAGACGTAGTTGGCGAGGAACGGGGCGTCGAGCTCCATGATATCAGGCAGCTGCTTGGACATCACCGCCGACGAGAACTTCTCGTTATAGGCGTCATGTGGCGCATAGATCAGCTCGATATCGACATCCGGATTGGCCGCCTCGAAGCGTTCGGCGACCTTGCCGTAGAGCGCCACCCAGCCGGGATCGCCCTGATGCATCATGCGCACGACGGTCTTGGCGTCGGCGGCGGTGGTGATTGCCATCAGCGCGGTGGTGGCGACAAGAGCGCTAAGTAAACGATTACCCATTGCGAAAGACTCCTCCAATCGTTGGTTTCCTCGCCAGCTCAGACGGAAGCTCGCTCCACGAGCTGGAATGGGAGCAGTTTCAGCCCCCCCTCCGGCGGTTCTGCCGCCTGAAGTATCTCCGCTGCCATCCGGCCCATGGCTCTGTGCGGCAGGGCCATGGTCGTCAGCGGCGGGTCGAGTCGCGTGGCGATGTCGACCTGATTGTCGAATCCCGCAACGGCGACATCGTCGGGAATGCCGGCGCCAATCTTGCGAAGCGCGGCATAGACCTCCATGGCAACGCGATCGTTGCCGCAGAGGATGGCATCGGGCCGGTCAGGACCGGCCATCAGATCGGCAACGTGTTGGGCCACGAGGCTTCGGGCACGGCCGGCGTAAATGGCTCGCTTCACCGCCGGCAACACGGCCACGGGTTCAAGCCCCGCCTCGTCCAACGCTGCGCGAAAGCCGCGTTCGCGCAGCTCGCCGGCCAAGAGTCCCGGCAGGTTGAGGAAGGCGATCTTGCGACGGCCGGCATCGATCAGATGGTTGGTGATGATGTTGCCGGCGCCTTCCTCGTCGGGGACGAGCGAGGCCACACGCCCTGATGCATCGCGGCAGTTGATCATGACGCCAATGCGGTCGGCGACCTCAGGCGGCAGGACGACTTCCTTGTGATACATCGCCGCGTAGCCGATGGCGCGCGGCCGAAAGCGACTGACGTCGTCATAGACCTTGATGATGTCGCGGTCGCCGCCGATGGTGGTGAAGAAAACCGAGAGGTCGGCCTTGCGAGCCGAGTTGTCGAGTCCGCGGATGATCTCTGTTGCAAAGGGGGAAGTGAGCAGTTCGTCGCCGATGATGGCAATCAGCGGCATCCAGCCTTGCCGCATGCTGCGGGCGGCGAAGTTGGTGACGTAGCCGAGCTCTTCGGCGATCTTGCGGATGCGGTCGCGGGTTTCGTCCGCCATGCGGGCCGAGCCGCCATGCAGCGCGCCGGAGACGGTCTTGACCGACACCCCGGCGAGGCTTGCAATATCTTGCAGCGAAACGGCCACGAGCAACTCCCCTCCCCAGGCGCCTTTGTATCCTTCGCAAACGGCTTCCTCGACCGTTTTGCGGCTCGCGCCGTGAGTTATCGTTTACCCAATGCCATTCCGATCCAGTCTTGTCAAGGGAAAGCGAGCCCGCCGTTCGGAGGGGGGCTCGGATTGCGCATGCCTTCTGCTTGGCTCTGCTCGCCTACTCCTTCCAGAGGAAGGCGGCGCCCCTGACGCCCGAGCTGTCGCCGTGCTTGGCCTTGCGGATCGGCGTCGCCACGCTGTCGGAGAAGACCAGCCGGCTCGCCTCGCCCTCCCAGAGGTTGGTGCGGGCCGAAAGCTGCCTGGGA
>NZ_JAMDLI010000020.1 GCF_023721815.1 Pleomorphomonas sp. JP5 | reverse complement strand
CGCTTGGCCATGCTGGGTCTCCAGATCGAACAGTCTGGAGATCCATGAATCACACATCACCCGCGTCGTGAATCCTGAATGTCGATTGGACCTAGAGCATTCGCTGGAGCAGCCGCTTTTCGATCAGGTTGATTCAACCTGATCGGCGGGTGCTCTAGCCGGCCTTCAGGCCCTGGCTCCGGAAGATCGAGCGGACCTTTTCGACCAGTTCGCCGGACGGTGCTTCCGTGTCGGCGAGCTTGTAGTCGCGACCGCATTCCTTCCACTTGAACTCGCCGAGCTTGTGGAATGGCAGCACGTCGACGCGCTCGACGACGCCGAGCTCGGCGGCGAAGGCGGCTAGCCCTTCGATCTCATCGAGCTTGTCGGTAAGGCCCGGCACCAGCACATAGCGCAGCCAGATCTTCTTGCCCTTGGCGGAAAGGCGGCGGGCAAAGTCGAGCGTCGGCTGCAGTTGGGCGCCGGTCACCTCGAAGTAGGTTTTCTCGGAGAAGGCCTTGATGTCGAGCAGTACGAGGTCGATGTCCTCGAGCATCTCGTCGGAGATGCGTTTGCCCAGGAAGCCGGAGGTATCGAGCGCCGTGTGAAGCCCCATCGCCTTGGCGGCATGGAAGATTTCGGCCGTGAACTCCACCTGTGTCAGCGGCTCGCCACCGGTGATGGTTATGCCGCCCTTGGCGCGCTTCAGGAAGTTGGAGTAGCTCGCCATCTCGGCAACGATCTCGCCTACCGAGGTCTCCTTGCCCTTGCGCATGTGCCAGGTGTCGGGGTTGTGACAGTACTGGCAACGCAGAGGGCAACCCGAGACGAAAAGCACGTAGCGGATGCCAGGGCCATCGACGGCGCCGCCGGCTTCCTTCGAGTGAACGAAGCCGTGGGCCACCGGTCGGCGGGCAGGGCGAGCATGCCCGCCATCGGCGTGGACTCCCGGGGTGCCGCCCTGGGCGTCCCGGACGTCGAGGAGGTTAGTTTGATGCGCCATGGAAGGTCCGGCTGATGACATCGAGCTGCTGTTCGCGCGTCAGCTTGATGAAGTTCACCGCGTAGCCCGACACGCGGATGGTCAGCTGCGGGTAGAGCTCGGGATGCTCCATGGCGTCGACCAGCGTCTCGCGGTCGAACACGTTGACGTTGATGTGGTGACCGCCCTGCAGGAAGTAGCCGCTGAGCAGGTTGTCGAGGTTGTTCACCCGATCCTCCTCGGTGGAGCCCAAGGCGGACGGCACGATCGAGAAGGTGTAGCTGATGCCGTCCTGTGCGTGGGCATAGGGCAGCTTGGCGACCGAGGCCATGGAGGCGACGGCGCCATTCTTGTCGCGGCCGTGCATCGGGTTCGCACCCGGAGCGAAGGGCTGGCCGGCCTTGCGGCCATCGGGGGTGTTGCCAGTCTTCTTGCCGTAGACGACGTTGGAGGTGATCGTCAGGATCGACTGCGTCGGCATGGCGTTGCGATAGGTCTTGTGCTTGCGGATGCAGCCCATGAACGTCTCGGTCAGCCAGACGGCGATGTCGTCGACACGATCGTCGTTGTTACCGAAGGCGGGATAGTCGCCCTCGATCTCGAAGTCGGTCGCCAGACCACGCTCGTCGCGGATCACCTTCACCTTGGCGTACTTGATGGCGCTGAGGCTGTCGGCGGCAACCGACAGGCCGGCGATGCCGCAGGCCATGGTCCTGAGGATGTCGCGGTCGTGCAGCGCCATCTCGATCCGCTCGTACATGTACTTGTCGTGCATGTAGTGGATGGAGTTCAGCGCATTGACGTAGACGCGGGCGAGCCACTCCATCATCGGAATGAGCTTGGCCTTGACGTCCTCGTAGTCGAGGTAGTCGCCGACAACGGGGGCGAAGGTGGGGCCGACCTGCGTGCCGCTCTTCTCGTCGCGACCGCCGTTGATCGCGTAGAGCAAGGTCTTGGCGAGATTGGCGCGAGCACCGAAGAACTGCATCTGCTTGCCGATGCGCATGGCGGAAACGCAGCAGGCGATGCCGTAGTCGTCACCCCAGTAGGGACGCATCAGGTCGTCGTTCTCGTACTGGATCGACGAGGTTCTGATGGACGTCTCGGCGCAGAAGTCGCGGAAGCCTTTCGGAAGATGCTCCGACCACAGCACGGTCAGGTTCGGCTCGGGGGCCGGGCCAAGCGTGTTCAGCGTGTTCAGCATGCGGAAGGACGACTTGGTCACCAGCGGGCGACCGTCGATGGCCATGCCGCCGATGGACTCGGTGACCCAGGTCGGGTCGCCGGAGAACAGCTGGTCGTACTCCGGCGTCCTCAGGAAGCGGACGATGCGGAGCTTCATGACGAAGTGGTCGAACAGCTCCTGCGCCTCGGCTTCGTTGAGCTCGCCCTCGGCGATGTCGCGCTGGATGAAGATGTCGAGGAAGCTGGAGACGCGGCCGAGCGACATGGCGGCGCCGTTGGCTTCCTTCACTGCGGCGAGATAGGCGAGATAGGTCCACTGTACCGCCTCACGACCGTTGACGGCCGGGCGGGTGAGGTCGAAGCCATAGATCTCGCCGAGCTTGACGAGTTCCTTGAGAGCCTTGATCTGCTCGGCGGTCTCTTCGCGAGCGCGCAGCACGTCCTCGTCGATGGTGGCGAGTTCGAAGCTCTTGAGCTGGGTCTGCTTGTCCTCGATCAGGCGGTTGACGCCGTAGAGGGCGACGCGGCGATAGTCGCCGATGATGCGGCCGCGGCCGTAGGCATCCGGCAGGCCAGTGATGACGCCGGACTTGCGACAGGCCAGCATCTCGGGGGTGTAGACGTCGAAGACCGCGTCGTTATGGGTCTTGCGAAGCTTGGGGAACACCTTGTCGAGCGAGGTGTCGGCCTTGAAGCCGTAGGCCTCGAGACCGTTCTTGACCATGCGGTAGCCGCCGAACGGCATGATGGCCCGCTTCAGCGGCGCATCGGTCTGAAGGCCTACGATCTGCTCGAGATCTTCGGCGATGTAGCCGGCCTTGTGCGAGGTGATGGAGGAGGGGGTGGAAACGTCGACATCAAGCACGCCGCCCTTGTCGCGCTCGGCCTTGAGGTGAGCCTTCAGCTTCTCCCAGAGGTCGGCGGTGCGGGGCGTGATGCCGGCCAGGAAAGCGGCGTCGCCCTCGTAAGGGGTTATGTTGGCGATGATGAAGCTGCGGACGTCGATCTCGCGGGTCCAGTTGCCCGGAAGAAAGCCGCGCCAGGGGTCCTGGGCGGAGAGTTCCGTGTCGATCGTGTCGAACGGTTCGCGCGCATAGACGTTCATGGCTTTCTCTCCAGTTTTATCACCAGCTCGATGGCCGGAAAGTTATGCGTCCGAAGACGTATAACATAAATCACTTACGTAGTCCTGCGAAATCACGGTGATTTGCAAGCGCTTCGCACCCTTCATGTAATATATGAGTGCGAAGGTTAAGTAAGTAATCCTGCGCTATTGCCAGGCTCCACGGCCGGCTGTGCGCTACCTGAAGGTCAGGTCTTCGCGAACTGCATGCTCGCATTGATTGTGTTGCCGTTCGGGCAGCGTTTTGCCGAGTCGCGGGGCGGCGAGTTCCCTTTGAAAACTGAAACCTTTTAGAAAATAGCCAAATAGTGCGACTTTTGAAAATATGAAGGAAATCAACCAAATTTCGACGGTTGAGAACGATCCGCAATAGGGAGCGGGTCGGTTGCATGAGCCTCCAACTCTGCCTGATGATGTGCAACCAAAAAGAGAGCCCCTGGTGGGGTTCTCTACGGTGGGCTCGCTCGTCCTGTTCGAGCCATGCAGGCATGCGGATCAGCCTTGCAGGCCGTGCAGCGTCAAGCGGCCGAACAATTCCAAATGGTTATCCGTTTTGGGCGTGGCTGCTCTGCGTTTGGTGCGGCTCCGCCGTCTGCAGGGGCGTCAGTCCGCCCAGAGCCTTTCGGTAGACCAGCCAGTAGATGCCGCCAACAAAGGCCCCGCCACCTACGATGTTGCCGAGCGTGGCCGGAACGATGTTGTGGACGATGGCGCCCAGGGGCAGCACCGAGGCGTCGACGCCCTCAGGAGCGTGTCCGGTCTGAACGAGGACCCAGGCATAGGGCAGGATGAACATGTTGGCGACGCAGTGCTCAAACCCGGCGGCGATGAAGGCGGTCACAGGCAGGACCATGCCGAACAGCTTGTCGGTCACCGAGCGGCCGGCGTAGCTGAGCCACACGGCAAGGCAGACCAGGATGTTGCAGAGCACGCCCTTGAAGAAGATGGTGACGACATCAGGCGCCACCTTGCCGACAGCCAGCTTGATGAGACCGGCGCCGAAACCCTCGTTGTTCAGGGCCGATGTGTGAGCCATGTAGATCAGGAAGACGAGGCCGAGAGCGCCGACCAGGTTGCCGAGCCAGATGATCGCCCAGTTGCGGAGAACCTCAAGGGTTCCCAGCTGTCGATTGGCCCAGGCCATGACGATCAGGCAGTTGCCCGTGAACAGCTCGGCGCCACCGATCATGACCAGGGCTAGGCCCAGGGTGAAGACAAGGCCGCCGAGAAGGCGCTGGGCGGCAAAGCCGAGCGTCGGATCCGCGAGCACGATTCCAAAGAACACTGCGCCAAGTCCGATCGATCCGCCGGCGACGATGGCGAGTGCGGCGCTGGCCAACGCCGGCATGCGCGCTTTCTTGACGCCGAGCTTCTCGACCTTGTCCTGGATTTCGGCCGGCGCATAGGCGTCGAGGCCGAGAATGGTGTTGGCCTGTCCGGGCGCGGTGTTCGCCATTTGGGGTATCTCCGGTTCAACTTTTTCGCCGACAGCGATACCGCCTGATGGGCGAAAGTAAAGAGGAGGGAATTACGCAGCTTTCATCGACCCGGTGGTAGCCCGACGGCGGCTTTGCCGATGATATCGTCCGTCCCCGTCAGCGGCGCGTGACGTCAGCGGGGATGCTATGCCGGCTTTCCCGGCGATCGTCGGCTTTTGCAAGCCGACGTCGCTCCGGGGACAAGTCGATCAGAAGGACGCTTCGCCGACCGTGACGATACGCAGCAGGTTGGTGGAACCGGGAACGCCTTCACCTGCGGTCACCACCAGTGTGTCGCCGAGGTTGGCGATCCGCAGCTCGCGAGCCAATGCCACGCCGGCGTTCACCTTGTCCTGGAACCGGCGGTACAGTTGGCTCGGGATCACCAGCACACCGTAGGCGAGCATCAGCTTGCGCGTCTTGATCAGGTCCGGCGTGACGCAGAGGACGGGCACGCCCGGCCGCTCGCGCGTGACGCGCAATGTCGTCGAGCCGGTGGCGGTGAAGGTGATGATCGCCTTGGCGTCGAGCGCGCCGGCAATCTGCTTGGCCGCGTGGGTGATGGCGTCCGAAGAGCTTTCCGGACCGAAGGGCAGGCGCTGCGCTTCGATGATCTGGCGATAGAGCGGGTCGTGCTCGACGCGCTGGGCGATGCTGTCCATGATGGCCACGGCGGCAACCGGATAGGCGCCGGCAGCCGTTTCGGCCGACAGCATCACGGCGTCCGCACCGTCGAACACGGCGGTGGCGACGTCGGAGGCCTCCGCGCGGGTCGGCGCCGGGCTCGTCACCATGGACTCGAGCATCTGCGTCGCGACGATGACCGGCTTGCCGGCTTGCCGCGCTTCGCGAACGATGCGCTTCTGCAGCGTCGGCACGTCCTCAGGGCGCATCTCGACGCCGAGGTCGCCACGGGCCACCATGACGCCGTCGGCGAGCTCGATAATGGCGCTCAAGCTGTCGATCGCCTGGGGTTTCTCGATCTTGGCGAGCAACGCCGCCCGATCGCCGATCAGAGAGCGGGCTTCGACCAGGTCTTCCGGCCGCTGGACGAAGGAAAGAGCCACCCAGTCGACACCGAGGTCCAGCGCGAACGCCAGGTCGGCCCGGTCCTTCTTCGTCAATGCGGAAAGCGGCAACACCACGTCCGGTACGTTGACGCCCTTGCGGTTGGACAGCGCGCGGCCGCTGACCACCGTGGTAACGGCATGGTCGCTGGCGCAGCTCACCACATGCAGGCGAACCCGACCGTCGTCGAGCAGCACGTCGGTGTTGGGTTTGAGAGCCGCGAAGATTTCTGGATGCGGCAGGCCCACGCGGTTGGCGTCACCGGGCTCGGTGGACAGGTCGAGGCGGAAGGTCTGGCCTTCGACGAGATCGATGGGGCCGTCGGCAAAGGTGGAAATGCGCAGCTTGGGGCCCTGGAGATCGGCCATCACGGCGATCGGGCGGCCGGTCTCCGTTTCGACCTGCCGAAGCATGTCGAAGCGGGCGCGATGCTCCTCATGGGTGCCGTGGCTGAAGTTGAGCCGGAACACGTCGGCGCCGGCCGCGACCAACTCGCGGATCACCTCGATGGTGCCGGAGGCCGGCCCCAGCGTGGCGACCACTTTGGTCTGGCGTCGGCGGATCTTGGGATTGCTACCCGTTAGCGAGGTTGCCGGCGCGCTCATGTCTGCTCCTTGACGTCTGTCGACCGTGAAATCATCCGGCCGGAAAATCCCTTCGGGTTTGGCCCGTAAGGAAAAGTCCTCGCCAGCGTTGCCTTCGTATACACGCAAGGGCGCGGCGAGGGGAAGCACAGCTTCCGTCGTGTTGTCGCAACTCTGCTTTGCGGACCGGTGCAACAAAAAAAGACCCCGCCTTTGCGGGCGGGGTCCATGAGGCTGGAATCAGCCGTTTCTCAGAGGGTCTTGGCGATGGCGACGGCGGTGTCGGCCATGCGGTTGGAGAAGCCCCACTCGTTGTCGTACCAGGACAGGATGCGGACGAGGCTG
>NZ_JAMDLI010000002.1 GCF_023721815.1 Pleomorphomonas sp. JP5 | reverse complement strand
GGCAATGACGGCGTCGCCGTCACCGCGCTCGCCGCCTCGGGCTGTCACATGGTGCTGTTCACCACCGGTCGCGGCACGCCGCTCGGCGGCGTCGTGCCCACCATGAAGATCGCCACCAACTCCGACCTTGCCAACCGCAAGCCGCACTGGATCGACTTCGACGCCGGTCCCATCGCCACCGGCGAGACCACCGTCGAGGGCCTCCGCGACAGCTTCGTCGAGGCCGTCCTCGATATCGCATCCGGAAAGCCGACCAAGAACGAAACAAACGACATCAAGGAAATCGTCATCTTCAAAACAGGCGTGACGCTGTGAAGAAAGGGCGAGTGAAACATGCTCACACTCGGAGACTTCGCCAGCATCGGTGAATGCATGGTGGAACTGGCGCCCACCGGCGATGGGCTGTTCCGGCAGGGCTTTGCCGGCGATACGCTGAACACCGCCTGGTACGTGCGTGGCCTGACACGTCAGGGCACGCGCAAGGTGCGCTATGTGTCGGCGATCGGAACGGATGCTCTGTCGGAAAGCATGTTGAGCTTCCTGTCTGACGCCGGCATCGACACCCGTTCGATCATCCGCCTGGATGACCGGACCGTGGGACTCTATCTCATCACGCTGGTTGGCGCCGAGCGTTCCTTCACTTACTGGCGCAACAACTCCGCCGCCAGACGCCTTGCCTCCGATGTCGAGCGGCTGAAGGTCGGGCTCGACGGCGCTGGCACAGCTTATCTCTCCGGCATTACCCTGGCCATTCTGGAGCCTGAGGATCGGCTGAGATTGCTTTCGGTTCTCGCAGCATTTCGGAGTGGCGGCGGCGAGGTGATATTCGACCCCAACATCCGTTCTCGTCTCTGGAGCGATCGAGAGACCATGGCACGGGTGACGACCGAGGGATACAAGGTGGCGAGCATCGCGCTGCCGACCTTTCCCGACGAAGCCGATCTCTATGGCGACCATACGCTGTCCGATACGGCCGATCGCATCGCCGCTCTCGGCGTCCGCGAGGTCGTCGTCAAGAATGGCCCCGAGCCGGCCTTGCTGCGCCTTGCGGGGGAGCCTGACATCTCCGCACCAGCCCTGACCGAGGTGAAGCCGATCGACACGACCGGCGCCGGCGACAGCTTCAATGGCGGTTACATCGCGGCGCGTCTGGCCGGCCGCTCGCCGGAAGAGGCCGTGCACCTCGGTCATGCGGTCGCGGCGCGGGTGATCCGTCATCGCGGCGCTCTCGCCCCCTTTGAGGCCTTCGCCGACCTCAGCGTCTTCTGACCCATCGCCTCTGGAACAGGATCCGTCATCATGTTCGACACCTCCGCCCTTCTCGCCGTTCTCCGCCGCGCGCCGGTGGTTCCCGTTCTGATCATCGATCGGTTGGAAGACGCCGTGCCGCTGGGCACAGCTCTGGTCAAGGGCGGACTGCCGGCTCTGGAAGTCACCATGCGCACCCCCGTGGCGCTTGAAGCCATCAAGGCCATGAGCGCCATCCCCGGCGGTGTGGTTGGTGCCGGCACCGTGCTCGACCGTGTCCAGGCCAAGGCGGCCGTCGAGGCCGGCGCCAAGTTCCTGGTCAGCCCCGGCGCTTCGCCTGACCTTCTGGATGCCGCCATCGAGCTCAACGTGCCGCTGCTGCCCGGCGTTGCTACGCCTTCCGAGGCAATGGTGGCCCGCGAGAAAGGCTATCGTGTCGTCAAGTTCTTCCCGGCCGGTCCGGCTGGTGGCCCAAGGTATCTGCAAGCGCTGGCCTCGCCGCTCGGCGAGATGGCGTTCTGCCCGACTGGCGGCGTCAGCCTGGACAACGCACGAGATTATCTGAAGCTGAAGAACGTCGTCTGCGTCGGTGGTTCCTGGGTGGCGCCGACCGACGCCATCAAGGCCGGAGACTGGGCGAAGATCGAACAGCTCGCTCGGGAGGCGGCGAACATCGTGGGCTAAGCACCCTCATTGGGTCGTCGCTCCCGAGGTGGTTCCACATCAGTACGACACGTTCAGCCTCGTGTGTCGTCCCTAGGGATGGGGTTCGACAATACTGACGAACGACCAAAGCCTTGCCAATGCTTTTGGCACTTGTAGGTTGGGCGAAAGTCACTCCAAGAGGACGGAAACACGGTCGCCGCGAGACTCCACCGAAATGGCGTCGGACAACGCTGTGAGCGATACTCTTGGACGAACACGGCAGATCGTCAGATGGCGGACCGGTGACATCCCCGGGTAGGTTCCCTGGCACTGGCCGATATCGAGGATGCTCCGAGCATCGTCCCAGCGGAACGGGATACAGGCGGATTCTCCGCGCTCGTAGCCAAGGCCGATACCGTCATCCTCGTAGAGTTCGAACGCGCCATCGGATCCCGGAAACACGAGAATGGTCAGGACGTCCCTGCCACTTGCTTGCACTTCTCAACGGATGTGGTTGCGTTTTACTGGCTAGGCCATGCTCGGTTTGGCTTCAGAATCATCCATCGGGCCGCATACGCTGGGCTTCGTTGCCGAACAGACGCTGGCACCGCAGCTCGCCGAGCTCGGCGTCATTCTGTTGAGTTTCAGGGTGTGAACTGCACCTCAAGCGTGAGGCTAACCGGGAGGTTGGTTCCGTCCGGCTTCACCCTTCCGGGCTGGCGATCTTTCCTTAGAAAAAATCTCAAGTCCGTAGGGTATTTCACGGGGTTGTCCCGATACTCGGGCACAGGGCGTAGGGCTAGTCTCGCTGGTTGGGGACCCGCGCCGTCCCCCGTCGTTCAATCAAAGAAGGCAAGCATCATGCCCACCACAACGGACAACCTTAAGGAAGCCTTTGCCGGCGAAAGCCAGGCAAACCGCAAGTACCTCGCCTATGCCGATGCCGCCGTCCGGGAAGGCAAGCCGGGCGTCGCCAAGCTGTTCCGCGCCGTCGCCGCCGCCGAGACCATTCACGCCCACGCCCACTTGCGCGCGCTCGGAGCAATCAAGGGCACGCTCGACAACCTTGCCGACGCCATGGAAGGCGAAAGCCACGAGTTCACCTCAATGTATCCGGCAATGGTGGCAACGGCCAAGGCCGAAGGACACAAGCGCGCCATTCGCTCGATGAGCGAGGCGATGGAAGTCGAGAAGATCCACTACGGTCTGTTCGGCGATGCGCTCGAGGCCGTGAAGGCCGGTGGCGATCTCGGTGAAGTCGTCATCCGCATCTGCCCGAACTGCGGACACACGGTGATCGGCGATGCGCCCGAGGCCTGCCCGGTCTGCGCTTGCGCCGGCGAACACTACAAGATCATCGAGTGATCCGATTGGCGCCGCCAGGACGGGCGGCGGCGCCGATCTGCCGACAGTCATGAGAGGGGCCATCGCACGAGCGAAACCGCTGCGATGAATGCCGTGCCGTGAACTGGGATGGGGAAATGGTGCCGCACGACGGCATCGGAATCCCTACTCGCTTGATTTCATTTATGTTCATCCGTGAGCGAGCACGGAAATCGTTGCCGAATATCAATAGGATATTGAGGCGACGGTATGCAGGTTCATTCAACGATGGCCACCCAAGCCCATATCGAAAGGTGGAGCGAAGGGTGGAGCAATGTCGAGGCCTTTGAACAAGCTGGGCGCGCGATCGGTCCAGACTCGCCCCTCTGGCAAACACAGCGACGGCGGCGGGCTTTGGCTCGTCAAGACAGATCAGAAATCCGGCTATTGGGTGCTGCGTTTCACCATTCACGGCAGGCGCCGGGAGATGGGGCTTGGCTCGATCGCCGTTGTCTCGTTGAAAGCGGCGCGCGAGGATGCCGCGAAATGGCGCGCCGTTGCTGCGGCCGGGCTTGACCCCATCGTTGAACGCGAGCGGCTGGCGCGAGAGGCGGCGCACAATCTCCACCTGTTCAAAGACGTTACCGACGACTGTTTCGAGGCGCTGAAAAAGTCGCTCAAGAAGGAAGGCAAGGCCGGGCGCTGGCGCTCGCCGCTCGATCTTCACGTTCTGCCGAAGCTCGGCAAGATGCCCGTTTCGCAAATCGGGCAGATCGACATTCGCGACGCCCTCAAGGGCATTTGGTTGAGCAAGCCGGATGTTGCCAGGAAGGCGCTCAATCGCATCAGCGTCGTTTTCAAACATGCCGCAGCGCTCGGCCTCGATGTAGATCTTCAGGCGCCGACGAAGGCCAGGGCGCTGCTTGGCGCGCAGGGATATAAGCCCGAACACATTCCCGCCGTGCCTTGGCCTGATGTCGCGGACTTCTATGCCTCCCTCAATGACGGCTCGCTGACCCACCTCGCTCTTAGGCTGCTCATCCTGACCGGCGTTCGTTCCGCGCCGTTGCGCTTCATTCGGCTGGACCAAATCGACGGGGATGTTTGGACCATTCCAGCGCAAAACATGAAGGGAAGGGAGGGCAAGACGGAGGATTTCCGGGTTCCACTGTCTGGCGAGGCGTTGCGCGTTATCGAGCAGGCGAAACCGCTCGCCCGAGACGGATGGCTATTCCCGTCGGTCAGGAAGGGCGTGATTTCAGACGCGACCATGGCGCGCTTGATGGAGCGCCGAGGCATGAAAGAGCGGCCGCACGGTTTCCGCTCGTCCTTGCGCGACTGGATGGCAGAGGCGACCAACACACCGCACGACATCGCGGAGACCATGCTTGGCCACAGCGTCGGCGGATCTGTCGAGCGCGCCTATCGCCGCACTGACTTTCTTGCTCAGCGGCGCGCCATCCTGGAGCAATGGGCGTCGGTCGTGACGGGGAAGACTGTTGCCGAAAGCTCCGTTGCCGATGCGGCTTGATTCGCTGGAATCGATAGGATCAGCCAGCGACGGGCCGTAACCGCTCGCCGGCTACCGGTTCAAGAGCCCCGGAAGCTGGTCTATTTCCCATTAATGGGCACGGCGCAAACCGCCTGATGCAAGCATAGCCACATCGGATCAATCCAACCCGATGAGGTGAAAATGAACCAGGTACTAGTCAACACGGCTCATCCAGACCCGTGGCTTTCTGACGCGGAAGCCGCCGCTCTTGTTGGCGTCAGCAAATCGACCTTCAGGCGCGGCGTGACCGATGGGCGCTTCCCCAAGCCCGTGCGTCTCGGCGGATTGGTGCGCTGGCCACAATCTGAAATCTTCCAGGCGTTGGAAGCCCTCAAAGCCAACCGGGCATGAGGGCTTTATGCAATCCCGGAACAGCACTTCAAAAATCGACTTCGACGGCATCAACCGGGCAGCGTTGCGTTGTCTCCCGGCCCTTCTTGCGCGCTGGCTCCCCGATGGCCGGCGGATCGGTCACGAGTGGACCGCCCGCAATCCCCAGCGGGCGGATCAGCGCGCCGGCAGCTTCCGCATCAACCTGAAAACAGGGAAATGGGCGGACTTCGCAACGCAAGACAAGGGCGGCGATGTCGTCTCGCTGCTGGCTTATCTCACTGGCGAAAATCAAGCCGATGCGGCCTGCACACTGGCCGGTATCGTAGGGGTCGACATCTATGAGCATTAATCTGTCGCCCCTCACCGCAGACGAGCGAGGCAGCATTCCGGCCGACGCGGCAAGCGCCGAAGAGTGGCGCCCGGTCATGCCGGTTCCCGAAACTGCCCCGCCGCTGACGGGCGCCCTCCTGGACCAGTTCGCGCCGCGCGGTTTCCAACGGGCCGGCGCCTGGAAGTATGTCGACGCCGAGGGACGAATGCTCGGCGCTGTCGCCCGCTTCGATCGGCCCGGCAGCGCGCCGGCAAAGCAAGTGCTGCCGATCACCTATTGCCAGGGTGTCGGCGGCCGGGTCGAATGGCGCGCCAAGGGTTTCCCGGCGCCGCGCCCGTTGTTCGCCCTGGACACACTCGCCGGCCGGCCCGACGCGCCGGTGATCGTGGTGGAAGGCGAGAAGACGGCAGCGGCGGCCGGCAAGCGCTTTGCGGAGTATGTCGCCACCACCTCGCCCGGCGGTTCCAAGGCGGCGCGCAAAGCCGACTGGTCGCCGCTCAAGGGGCGGCGCGTCATCATCTGGCCGGATGCCGACGCGCCAGGCGCCGCCTATGCTGCTGACGTTGCCGAACTGGCACGCGCGGCGGGCGCCTCGTCGGTGGAGACCGTCAAGCTACCCGCGAGCCTTCCCAAGGGCTGGGATGTCGCCGACGCGTTGCCGGCCGGACTGACCGACGCGGATCTTGCTCGCTTGCTGGAAGCGGCAGGCTCGCCCGCTGCCTGGGCCGCTCCTGTCGCGATCACATCGAGCCTGCCTCCGGTCGATCCATTCGAGCCGGAAATGCTACCGGAAGCCCTGCGCGGCTATGTGTTCGATGTGGCCGATCGTCAGCAATCGGTGCCCGACTTCGTCGCCGTCGCCGCGCTTTGCGGTCTCGCAGCGATGATCGGCAACCGGGTTCGCGTCGGGCCGAAGCAAAACGACGACTGGATCGAAGTCCCCAACCTCTGGGGCGCCATCATCGGCCCGCCGTCGGCCATGAAGTCGCCGGCCATGCAATCGGCGCTCGCCCCGGTCTACGCCCTTCAGGATGAGATGCGGCAAGTGTGGCAAGCCACCATTGAGGCCGGCGACATTGACGACTTGCTCACGAGCTTCGACGAGAAGGAAGCCAAGAAGCGCGCGGCCAAGGCGATCAAGGACGGCGACCGGGAAGCGGCTCGCGCGATCCTCGCCGGCCTTCAGAAGGACGACGAGGACGCGCCGCCGTGCCCGCGCATCGTCGTCAATGATGCGACGGTGGAGAAGCTTGGCGAACTGCTCAACGAGAACCCGCGCGGCCTGCTGCTGATGCGCGACGAACTGCCGGGCTTCCTCGCGCGAATGGAGAGTGAGGAATACGCCAGCGAGCGGGCGTTCTACCTGGAAGCCTTCAATGGCTCCGGGCGCTTCACCTATGACCGCATCGGGCGCGGCACGGTCCACATTGCCAATTGCACCTTGAGCCTTATCGGCGGTGTCCAGCCGTCTCGCATTGCGCCGATCGTGCGCGGCGCCATCACCGGCACCTCAAACGACGGCCTTATCCAGCGGCTTCAGCTCGCCGTCTGGCCGGATCTCCGTTCGTCGTGGCGGTGGGTGGATCGCCACCCCAGCAAGGAGGCGCGCGACGCATTCGAGAAGGTGTTTCGCGATCTGCACGAGTTCCCGCTGGGCCGCCCCGATCAACCGTTGGTGCTGCGCTTCTCGCCGGATGGACAAGACCTTTTCCGCGTGTGGATGGAAGAGATCCAGTCCGAGGCACGAGCCGGCAACCTGTCGCCCGTCCTGGAGGCGCATTTGCTGAAGATGCCGAAGACGGTGGCGAGCCTCGCCTTGCTGTTCGAGTTGATCGACGGGGGCAAGTTCGAAATCGGCCGAACGGCGACGCTGCGAGCGCTCGCCTGGGCCGACTATCTGCGCAGCCACGCGCGCCGGCTCTACGCATCCGGCGGGACGATGGTCGAGGACGGCGCCCGTCTGATTGTGGAGCGGCGCGGCCAGCTTCCCGACGAGTTCTCGGCGCGGGATGTCTATCGGAAGCATTGGGCCGGCCTGAGCGACGGGGAGACGGTGGCCGATGCCATCGAGCTCCTGATCAAGACCAACCATTGCCGTGAGACCAAACGGGGCGAAACCCAGATGGGCCGGCCGGCGATCGCCTACCAATGGAACCCGGCGCTTGGAGCGTCCACACAATGAACCGGTGGATCACGGCGCTAAAAAATCACGGAAACGCGCCTGAGACGAAGCGCCAAAAGTGCCAAAACGCTCCTTGGAGGACTTTCGGCACTTCTGGCACTGCCGGTTCCAAGCAGAACGCGGATTTTTCGGAGCCGCGAGACGACCAAGCGAGGCGCTATGCCGACTGGACCAAGGAGGGGCGGCGCGACCTCTACGAGGAGCGGGCGGCGATCATGGAGTATGACGGCGGGTTAGCTCGGGTGGATGCTGAAGCGAAGGCGCGGCGTGAGGTGAATTGTCTGTGCTTCTAAGGTTCTGGGACCTATATACGTGCTTGACCTGCTTTAGGCGGGTACAAAAAAGCCCGGCGGCGAAGGCCGAGCTCTTTGTAAGTATTTAGAATATCAGATCAAATCGTCGTCGTCGATAGCATCATCGTCATCTATCATCGCTTCTAATGCTGCCTTTTGAGCCTGAAGCACCTTTATAAGCCGATCGATATCCCTGACGGACCGAATGGCCAGAGTTCCTGTTAGCGTCGATCCATCGAACGAAACCGTGAATGGCCTCCCGGCCAGCGGCGGCGGTGTAGGGACGGGCGCCGGCACGACCGGAGCAATGGCGGGGGCTGTTTCCATTGAGGCATCCTTAATGATCGGCGCATGGCGTCCATCATTATCAGCCGGTTCAGAGGCAGATGCGATGTCTAATGTCTCGCGATAAAACTGGATAACCTGATCTAGTGCCCCCTGGGAAAAGCCATTACGCGTCAGATACGACCGCAGGGCTTCATCGCTAGGCGCCCTATCTGGCCACTTCTCCCTTAGCTCATTAAAAAGCGCGGGCTTAAAAGCAGCCTCTTGCAGCGCAGCGGCTTTTTCCTCCGGTTCATGTGGATACAAAATCCGCATGGCCAGATCGCTAACTCGAGCTTCTCCGTCGCCGACAGACTCGATTAGACCATACTTCCCAAGCGCTGACAGAACCGTAGCTGAAGCTCCGTTCAGACTGCTGAACCCTAAGTGCTTAGCAATAGCCTCTCGGGAAGCAGGATTGCGAGCCTCGACTTTATGTAGCGTCCGCACTCGCTCTAAAGCAGCCGGGAGGCTAAGAGCCGGATAATTTGGGCTTCGGACGCGGGCCATGACGATTCTCCCCAAAGTTGGTAGAACGGTATTTAGTCCATTACGCCGATAAAATCAAGATAACGCGAATAAGACGAATTGCGCGTAATTGGCGTTGCGATACGCGCCGGGACTGATATTATATCTACGACGCGAATCGCGCCGGACAGGAGTGGTGCTAATGAGAGTTGGACGGCCCCGCCGCCAGGCCACCAGCCCAGCGGGGAGACCAACAAAGAAGGCCAGAACCCGGTTGCAACGGGAACTGGCCTTCGTGGTGGCAAGGTAACCGGGCGGTTAGGCTCGATTCATTGCGTGTGCAAACCAAGAATCGCATGCCGACCGCCCACCCGCAACTCCTTTTTGAAAGGAGCCTGCCATGGCTTGCGCTCGCGCTTGTCATCGCGTCCGTGCCTATGTGCGGATTCGTTTTGGGCGGCTTGAGCACGTTTGTGCTCATTTCCGCTGCTGCGGCTAATCACTCTGGTTAGCGTTACGATTTCTTGGGCCGCCGCAGGGTCGCATCCTGCGGCGGCTTTCCTTTTTTCGATCTCTCGACGGTTTAGTTGAGTTCTTTCGGACCGGTACGGACGAGGCGGCCAAGCAAATCTCAATCGCCCAATTTGGCTTAAGTGGCCGCTCCTGCATTATCCAAGTCCAAGAACGGCTTCCCGTGATCCTCGAAACGCCCGTTCACTAAAATAGCAATCGTTAGTGAACGAGGGCGATAAATGCCAAGGGGATCGGCTCCAGGTGAGCGGCGGGGCGGACGGCAGAAGGGCACACCGAACCGGCCGGCTTCCGTGCGAGCCTTCCTTGAAAGCGCTGGCGTCAATCCGGCCGAGCGGCTGATTGTCTTGGCACAGCGGGCCGAAAGTGCCGGCCAGATCGCGCTCGCCGCTGACATCTGGAGCAAGCTCGCCGTCCTGGCGCATCCGAAGCCCCAGCCGGCGACACCGCCCGCAATTTCCGACCCGCACGACAATCCGTGACGCGCTGAACCGGCGCGGCTAACGCTCATCTCATGACATTTTAGGGGGCTCAATGCCTGTTGTACCGACCTACGGCGAGCCGCGCGCTCAGCTTCAACCAGGGCTGAACTTCCGCGACAACACCCACGCGACCGGCGCCATGTTCGGTGCCCAAATCGGCCAAGCTCTCGGCACCGTTGGGAAGGGACTGGCGGACGTTGGCGAGGCCTTGGCCGTCGTGCGAGATCACGACGAAACCAACTATGCGAAGGAAGCCGACAACAGCTTCGCCGGAGCCATCCGCGAATTCGGCTATGGCGAGAATGGCTATTTCAGCAAACAAGGTGCTGCCGCCATCGAGGGCCTGAAGCCTTTTGAGGAGTCGTTGCGCGAGGCAGCGGAGAAGAGCGGCGCCGGCTTGTCGCCAGTGGCGCGGGAGAAATTCCAGGCGGCCGCGAACCAGCGCATCCAATCGACCCTTCAGACCGCCTACGCATACGCGATGGACCAACGGAAGACCTGGACCATCGCAACCGGCAATGCCCGCCTGGACGGCTTCCAGAACGACGCGCTCACCCACTACACCGACCCCGACGCTGTCAATCTGGCGATTGCTGCGGGACAAGCCGAGATCCGCAGCAACCCGGCCTATTCGCCGGACGTGATCGCGATGAAGGAACGCGAGTACGTCTCGACCGTTCGCTATAACACCGGCCTGCGGCTGCTCACCGACGATCCGAAGGCAGCGGAGGCCTATTTCAACGCCCACAAGACCGAGTTCACCGGCGAAGATCAGTACAAGTTCACCGAGGCGCTGAAGACGCCCTTGCTCAATGCCAATGTGCGGGCGAACACGGCGAACTATTTCAAAGGCGGCGCCGGAGATCAGGCCGCGCCGACCGATGCGGCGAGCCTCATTCGCGCCAGTGAGGGCTTCCGCACCCAGCCCTATTGGGATGTGAACGCCTACCGCATCGGCTACGGCAGCGACACCATTACCAAGGCAGACGGCTCGATTGTCAAAGTCGCGCCTGGGATGACCGTGACACGCGAGGACGCGGAGCGCGACTTGGCGCGCCGCATCAACACCGAGTTCGTGCCGGGCATCATCCAGAAGGTTGGCCAGGAGGCTTGGGCGAAACTGCCGGCGAGCGCGCAAGCGGCTCTCGCCTCCGTCGCCTACAATTACGGCTCCCTGCCGTTCCGCGTCGCGAATGCCGTGGTCATGGGAAGCCCTGAAGAAATCGCACGCCAGGTCGAGGCGCTTCAGACTGACAATGACGGCGTGAACAAGGATCGGCGTTTGCATGAAGCGGCGATCATTCGCGGCGCGGCCGGCATTGGCGCCACCCAGCTTTCGGACGGCGGCACGGCTCCCGATGTGGAGGCATTCGTCTCCACCATCGCCAACCCCGATGAAGCGGCGCTGACGCGCAAGGCGATCTATGAGCAGATCGGCCAGCAGCAGACCGCGTTCAAGGCCATGAGCAAGGCTCAGGAAGATCGGTACGAGAACCGCATTGCCCTGGGTGACGGCTCGCTGACGGTCGACGAGATCCAGGGCGACCCCCGGCTTGATGACGGACAGCGGGCGAAGCTCACCAACTCGCTGAACGCGAAGAACAAGGACATCGTCGAGACGCGCCAAAGCGTCGATGCCTTCGCCGCCGGCCGCTTGGTTGTCGACGGCTACAGCGAGGCGGGCCGCAAGACCAACGATGCGGTTTGGCAAGCCGTATCAGTGAGTGCCCCGCCCGAGCAGCGGCCGAAGCTCCTCGATGCGCTCATCGGTCAAACCGGCGTGGTTCCGACGCCCGTCATCAACGCGATGCGCTACAACCTTTCCAGCGGCAACGCAGAGAACGCCCAAGCGGCGCTTCAACTCGGCTCGCACCTCCGCGCCGTCGACCCGGCGGCGCTGGCTCGCTCGCCGTCGGGCGGCGCGCTGGCCGATCAAGTCGCTCTGTTCGATCACTACACGTCGACGGTCGGGCTTTCTCCGGCTGAGGCCACGCGGCGCATTCTCGATGCCCAAGATCCGGACAAGGTCCGCCAGCGCGCCGCGCTGATGGACACCGAACCGATGAAAAAGGCGATCGACGCGGCGGCCACCGAAAGCAACGTTCGCTCGCTGTTCGGCGGCGGCTGGTTTTCCAGTCCGCCAACGCTTGGCAAGACGGCGGCGCAATCCGCCGCGATCGTCAGCGACTACCGCGAGACGCTGACCGAGGCCGTGTTCGATGCCGGCGGCGACATCGACGCGGGGACCAAGCTCGCCAACGATCGGTTTCAACGCCGCTACGGTACGTCCGCCCTGTCGATGGACGGCCCTGATACTGTGATGTTCCTGCCGCCGGAGAAGACCTATCCGGCCGACCCCAAGGGAAGCCACGATTACATCCGCGAGCAGGCGCTTGCCGATCTCACCGCCAAGGGCATTCAGCCCAAGGCCGTTTTCCTTGTCCCCGACGAGACGACCGAGGCCGACTTTCGCGCCGGCCGGGCGCCGCGCTATCAGGCTTGGTACGTGGACAGCGAAGGGAAGTATCAGCTCGCGCCATCGCGCTTCTTCGCCACGCCGCCGGCCGGCAGCGGAAAGCCGGCGACAGATCCCAGCCTTATCCCCTCGCTGGAGGCCATACGCCAGGGCGAGATTCAGTGGAACACGGACATCAGCCCGGCCGACATGGCGCCCGGGCCGATGGTGACCGGCCCGGCACCGAAAATCGAGTTGAGCAACCCTGAGCCCGACAAAGCGACGACTTCGGACATCAGCCCGTCAGACATGCCGCCGGGGCCGATGACCGTCCCAGCCGTCAAGCCAGCCAAAGCCAGCGAGTGAGGCCCAAAGATGCCGTTCGATGAAACCAGCCCCGTCGGCCCCGTCGACGATTACCTCGCGAGCCAGAAGCTCGGCGCCGTGCCCGATGCCGATCCGAGCGTCGCCGATTCCGCCGTCGCGTCGTTCCGGCAGAACAACCCGATCACGTCGACGCTGACCAACAAGACCCTTTACGACAAAGCCACCGGCGGCTTTTACGACGTGGACCCGTCCTTCTCGCCCTATGCCGGCGATTACCTCGAGGGATACGAGGACCAGCCGGAACGCTTCCTCGAGGTGTTCAACGCCAAGGCCGGCGACCAGGTCAAAGCGCAGATCGACATGGAGCGGCGCGACAAGGCGACACGCGAAAAGTCGGGCTGGGTCGGGACGGCTTTCGACATCGGCGCCGGCATCGCCGATCTGACAATTTTGTTTCCCGGAACGGTCGGCTTGCGCGGTGCGCGCGCTGGCGTTGGCTTTGTCCGCGCCGGGCTCGACGTTGGGCTCGCTGCCGGCAGCGCCACATTGGCTCAGGAAATGGCGCTCCAGGCCAGCCAGGAGACGCGGACGGCTGAGGATAGCCTCTATAACGTCGGCGGCTCGGTGCTTCTTGGTGGCCTTCTGGGAAGCGCCGCGCACGGCGCGCTGTCGGCGATCGACCATTTCCAGGGATCGGCGGCCATCGACAAGGTGAAGGCTCCCGGCGCCGACATGGCGACCGATGCCCTCCATCGAGAAATGGCGGCCTATGCAAACGGCCTAGGCGGCAACCAGCCACTGCCGCAGGGTGTCAGCGCCCAAGGCGTCGCCCCCGAAAAGCTCGCCGATTACGACATCGCCGGCAAGGCCGCGCGTGCCACAGCGAAAGCCACGGCGCAGCTCAACCCCCTCCTGCGAACTCTCCAGAGCCCGGCTCTCATCGTGCGCCAGGTTGCCGCCGGCCTGATGGAGAACCCCGTCTATCTGATGAAGAACCTCGACGGCGCGGGCGACGCGGCGGCGGAAAGCGCCATGCGGCAATGGTCGATCGGCGCCACCGCCGACGCCATCGAGGCGAACCGCGCCGCCTACGCCGACGCCCGAAAGGCCGGGCTCGCCATGAGCCTGGACGATTTCAACGCCGAGGCCGGCCGGGCCATGCGGCGCGGCGACACGAGCAGCGTTCCCGGCGCCAGCGAAGCGGCCGAGGCTTGGCGCTCCAAGGTGTTCGATCCGTTGAAGCAACAGGCGATCGACGCCGGTCTTTTGCCTGCCGATGTCGACGTGAAAACAGCCGAGAGCTATTTCAGCCGCATGTGGCGCCGGCCGGTCCTGGAAGCGCGCGAAGGCGAGTTCCGCGATATCGTGCGGCGGTGGGTCGACGATCAGATCACCTTCCAGGCGGAAAGCCAGGCTGCGAAGGCCGCGAAGAAAGCCAACGCGCTCCGGTCGGAAATCGATGATCTCGAAATGACCATTCTTCGCCGGGCCGAGGATGCGAAGCGCCGGGAAGCCGGCGGCGAGATCTCCGTCGATGCCGAGACGGAACGGCAGATCTTGCGCGCGGTCGACCACATCCGCGCCAGGACAAAGGCGCCGGCGCCCGAAACGCTGACGCAGTTCCTCCACCGCAAAGGCGGCTTGTTCGACGAGCGCGGCGAGTTGGAAGCGCTGGGCATTTCCAGCAAGACCCGGCCGGGCTTCGTACGGAAGCAAAAGCGGACGCTGTCGAACAAGGAGGGCGGGCTAGATCTCGATACCGCCGCGCGTCTGGCTTGGGATGAAGGCTTCATCCAGTCCGCAGACCGGCCGACGGCCAACGATCTCCTGGACCACTTGGCCGAGGATTTCGGCGGCCGTCGGCGGGTGGTGAGGGAAGCGGACCGGGCCGCCGCCGCAGATGCCGACGTGTTCGACCAAGTCGTCGCCGATCTCGGCCGCATGGGTGTCGACGTGGGCGTGAAACAGCAGATGTTCGCCACCGCCGACGACCTGAAGAACTTCGCAAAGCGCGTTGCCGAAAGCCTGAATGCCAAGGACCGGCAAACCGTCGCCAAGCTGAGGGCGGCGCTCGCTGCCACGGCGGCCGGCACCGGTCATCGTGGCGCCGTCGATTTTGTCAGTGCTGCCGACCGGGCCGATTACATCAATGGGATTGTCGACGACGTTTTCGCCCAGCTCACCGGGCGCGGTGGCGCGTCGACCAATTTCCAGCCGGTCATGGCGGCGCGCGGCCCGCTCAAGGAACGGACGTTCAACATTCCCGATCACCTCGTTGAGGACTTCCTGGAGAACGATATCGAGTTGGTCGGCCGGCGCTATGCTCGCATCATGGCCGCCGACATCGAGCTCGCCAAACGCTACGGCTCGCCGACGCTCAAGGACCAGATAGCGGAGATCCGCGACGAGTATGCCCGCCTTCGAGAGGTGCCGGGCGCTGACCGGAAGAAGCTGGGCGCCCGCGAGCGTGCCGACATTCGCGATATCGAGGCGGTGCGCGACATGCTGCGCGGCGTCTATGGCATGCAGTCGGCCGGCGAGCCATGGGCGCGGATGCTCGCGGCGGCGCGCCTCTTCAACTACACCCGCATGATGGGCGGGGTTGTCATCGGCTCGCTTGCCGATGCCGCCCGGCCGGCCATGGTTCACGGGCTGCGCGCCTACGTGAAGGACGGTCTCGGCCCGCTGCTCCATGGGCTTGAGGCCGTCAGGATGAGCGCCAAGGAGGCCCGGCTTGCCGGCGCCCTGGGCGAGACCATCCTTCATTCCCGCATGGCCGCGCTGTCGGAAATCACCGATCCGTACCGGCATGGCACGGTCATTGAGCGGCTGATGGAAAACCTGTCGACGCGGTTTTCCCGAATGACCGGCCTCGATCTCTGGGACGATTTCAACCGGGCCTTTGCCTCTCGCATGACCCAGAACCGCATTTTCGACAACGCTATGAAGGCGGCGAGGGACGGCTTTGCTTCGCTGCCGGAGCGCGAGCGGGCTTACATGGGATATCTCGGCATTGGCCAGGAGCGCGCCGAACGGATCGGTGCGCTATTCCTGAAGCACGGCGAGACGGTCGACGGTGTCCACGTCGCCAACACCGAAGCATGGAGCGCCGACCCGGCCGGCGACGCCTTGCGCCAAGCGTTCCGCGCCGCCGTGGCTAAGGATGTCGGCTCCATCATCGTGACGAAGGGCGTTGGAGACGTGCCCTTGCTGGCAAGCACGCCGATCGGCAAGTCGCTGCTCCAGTTCAAGAGCTTCGCCATCGCCGCGAACCAGCGCGTGCTTCTTCGCGGCCTTCAGGAAGGGCAGACGCGTTTCATCGGCGGGGTCACCGGAATGGCGACGATCGGCATGTTCATCTATTGGCTGCGCCACGTCGCTTTTGGAACGGACGTATCCGACAATCCGGGAACGTGGCTCGCCGAAGGCCTGGACCGGAGCGGCATCTTCTCGGTCCTGTTCGAGGCGAACAACACGTTCGAGAAAATGGGATTGCCGGGCATCTACACGGGCGCGGCGGCGGCGTTCCCCGGCAGCAGCCAGCGCGCCCCGGCCAGCCGGTTCGCCTCGCGTGGCGTGGTCGACAGCTTGCTAGGTCCGACCGCCGGCACGGCGCGCGATATCGCGACGGTGCCGGCGACGATTGCCAATCTCATGAAGGGGAACCCGGCGGCGCATTCCGATTATGTGCTTGCGAAGCGATTGGCACCGTTCATCGGGCTTTGGTTCGTTCGTCCGCTGTTCGCGCATGTTGTTGATCCGGCGCTTGATCCTCATTCAAGGGTGCAATGACGGCCTATTTGCTTATCGACTGCGGCGAGACCTGGTGGAACTAATCATCTCAACGTTGAACGGAGAGGATGAGCATGGGGCTTCGCAGCTGGTTCGATAAGCGAGCTTCAGCCGTAATGTCCGGCGAAGCGCAAAGGTTTCTTATTTCGATACAGGGAGCGGATCAATCAGTTCTGGATTTGACCATGGCCCAAACGCTGCTTTACGCGGCGGTGCTTAAGAGCAAGGGAAGAGATTTGTATTTGATGGACCATTGGATCCACTCAGAGGCTCATTTCCCTACCGAAATTGCCGGAACTATAAGGATGATGCAGAAAGACGGGCGCCCGGAAATGGCTGTTGGCGCTATGACTTGGCTCCATAGTTCAAGAGCGCTTCTCTATCCTGAGATCCGCCTCTACGGGCGCCAAATTTGGACCGAGCTTGCAAAGGCGACGGATGAGGCTGAACACCTCGCCGAAATAATGGCAGCTAACGCGGGAGTGGCACATTACCTCGAAGACAGAGAATACGTTCCTGACGGACTGGAGCTCAGTTTTCGTCAGACCGACGTAAGTAGCGTGCCAGATCGAGGAGGCCCCGCCCTGAAGGCAGACACCGCAAAAGATGCGATTGTCCAGAAAGCAATAATCGGCGCCAAATTCCTTGGGATGCAGACTCCCAGGGACGCAGCGGAACTTACGATGGGGAGGTCTCTAACTGATAAGGAATGGGAGCAGTATAAGGAACCCTGGGGGCGCAATTGGTTCAATGCGAGTAATTGATCAGCCCAGCAGCTGGCTTGTACATTCTCTCGGGAGCGCTATTCTTTAAAGCCGTCAAAAAGCGACCGAACAACAACGTGCGCCAACCCGATGATTTGGGCGAAGTTTTGAACTAGCAGAACCGGGAGCAGCCATTCGTATTTTGTGAAGTCCCAGCTACCGGTACCTACTTTTCTTAGTAGATAGATTTGGAAAACAATAAGCAAAAATATGATTCCCATCATGAACCAGGACCAGTTCTTTTTATTTTCATGATGGGCTTTGAAAGCTTTCAGCGCCTCGAAGGCACGCTCTCGGCTTAGCTCGTCGGACAGCGTACCTTCGGTTGGCTCGGGCGGCTCAGGCTTGTTCGTAGGGACGGGATTTCCGCCTAACTGAATTTCCTTGAGCACTTCTTCGACCGTGACGTCTAAAAGAGTTCCCCCGCCGTTACCTTGTTCTTGCTCGGGGCAAGAAGAAGCCGGCGAAGCGGTGGCGCTCTCTGACGAAACTACGGTCGAACTAGGTGCCATATTTGAGGCGATTCTCGATCATCGAGCGGCTCACATTGAACACTTCGGCGAGCGCAACGACTGGCGCGCCAGATACTTGCTTTAACAGCCGCTCAGGAACCAGGAGCTCCGCAGCGAAGGCATTCGCCTCCTGCTCGAACGCGTTGCTCCTTTCAACAGACTGGAATCTTGGCAAAACCGGATAGAGTTTAGGGTTCGCCTCGAAAGCAGAACGATGCAGAATCCAATGCCCAAGCTCATGTGCAACGGTAAATCGCTGCCGCTGCGGCCGATCTGCCATGTTCACATAAATTCGGTGTGTGTTGAAATCTACAAAGCCCGCGACCTTGTCGGAAAACTTCCCCATGTCCGTGAAGACAACGTTGACCCCGCTGTTTTCCGCGATCTCAGTCACCGGAATTGACGGCGCGCTAATATTCTTCACCAGTTCGGAAGCTTTTTCTCTAGCCCCTCTCCAGTTGGGAGAGGCAGAGGCATGCGTTGCGAACGCCATAATTGACCCTCCTTCTGAATTGAACGGCTGTCGTAAGCCACTGTACTGATTTGCCCGCATATGGGCTCTACCTAGCTTGATATATGGCGATTGGTCTTTCGTCGCAATCGAGATGATTGATTATATCGTCGGGGATTTCACGATGGCGCGCCGGAGACGCAAACGGGACAGCAGCTTCCTTAGCTAGAGCGCAGCACCTTGCAGTCGGGTCACTGACGATTGGCTGCATGCCCGTAAGGGTAGTTTCTGCCGGCGGCATTCTGACGCATATGTTGGATTTTCTATCTAGATTATTGTCTATTGTTACAATCCATTGAAAATATAGGGGGGTCGATATCCCTTCTGTTCTTTGCAAAGATCGCCCATTTAGTAAAATAGACGAAATCCCTGGATATACTATCTAAGTAAGAACCGTATTTTACGGATATGTACGAGGTATCATATCCGTCATAACAGTATATCAAGAACCCCTCATTCGACAGGATCAGAGATCCATCAAGTAGATCCGTCGACGAGTTCCATTCCATGGAGGCGTATTCAGGAATCACGATAGGGTCATCAAATATAAGGGCTGGACGCTCGATATGGCCGTGCAAATTCGTTCTTATCGGCCTGTCCGGAAAGCGGGAATTAAGAAGGAGAGTTGCGTAGCCCTCTCCCTCTATTGCAGGAGTGGTGACGAGGCCGAAAACTCTGTCTTTATATGCCTTGGCGCAGAAGAGGCTTCCAACATCGCTCTCTGAAATCAGCGCGATCCGTCCCGCGAACTCCGCTTCCATCTCGCTCCCCTCCGACTCACAATCCATTGATGCGAACGAAAGCCCTCGCTAGCGCAGGATGCAATCCGTCAAAAGGAGTGCCTATAGCGAGGATTTGGAAGCACCAAAGGTAAAAGGCGGTGTGAACGGAGCGCCCCGCTTACATTGTGTGAGCACTTTACAAAAGGTGGAGCAAAAGAGGGATGGCGGAGGTATCGGCCGCCCTTAATCTGTTGATTAGTCTACATTTAGTTGATAAAAATGGTGCCGCACGACGGATTCGAACCGCCGACCCCATCATTACGAATGACGTGCTCTACCAACTGAGCTAGTGCGGCGCCAGCGCGGGAGTTGACCCCCGCGCGACGGGGCGTTGATACCGGCATCCCCGGCTAATTTCAAGCACCGCTTCGGAAGAAAATGAAGCTGGCGCCTATCGTCTTACGAGAACGGCGATTCCGGCGTCAGACTTCGCGCCAACCCCTTGCCGTTGGCCGGTCCTGGATCGTCGGGCGGCGGCGGCAGCACCGCCAGGGGATCGACCGCGACACTGCCCGTCGCCGGGGTGGGGGTAACGGTCGCCGTTGGCTTTGCCTGCTCTTTGGAAATGATTGGAAGAGGCGGAGCCTCGGCCTTCTCCTGCACGACAGGCGGCTCGTCCTTGGGTTCGGCGACCGGTGCCGGCGGTTGCTCTTCGAGCTCGACGACGGAGGGCGGCGCGGCTGGCGTTTCCTTCGCTTCCACGACCGGCAACGCCTCCGGAATGGTTGGCTGGTGTGGCTTGGCCGCGATGACGGCAAGGTCGTTGCCGTCGATCGCCTCGCCGATCTCGCGCTCGGCGGGCACACGCCATTCCACCGCGTCGAGGCGGCCGGACAGCGGAGAGAGCGGTTGCCAGGCGTCGAGCACCAAGCCATCGGCAGTCCAGGCGGAATCGCGCGGCGCTCGCACGGCACGCGCCAGCCACTCGCGGACACGGCCGACGTCGCCGCTCTCGCTCTCTTCGAGTTCCGCCATCATCAGGCAGACGCGCTCGGTCGGCGCCTGGCGGAGCGCCTTGGCAAGCGCTTCGCGGGCCAGTGTGAACTCACGGGCGTCGAGGGCGGCACGGGCCACGGTCACGGCGCTTTCGGGATGAACCGGCTTCAGGTTCTCAAGCATGTGGGCGCGCTTCAGGCGATCGCGAGCCGAATCGCCCGGGCGCAGATGCAGATAGGCGATGGCAAGATCCGGATGCGGGTTCAGCTTCCAGGTGGCTTCCAGTACCTTGGCCGCCCGACGCGTGTCGAGTTGGCGAGCCAATGTGCGAGCGGCGACGGTGGCTGCCGGTACGAAGTCGGGCGCGATCTTGTGCGCTTCGAGGGCGAAGGCGCGCGCCTTTTCCGGTTCGCCATCCTCGATTTCGAGGGCGCGTGCCGTAAGTAGCACCGCGCGCGTACGGTTGGCGTCTCCCTTGCCGACCAAGCGTCCCGCGACGCTCTGGTCGAGGACGGACAGTGCTTCGCTCCAGTTCCTGTCGGCGGAGAGATAGTCCATCATGGCGGCGCCGGCCCACGGTAGGGCAGGGTTTTCCTTCTGCGCCTCGGCGGCGAATTGACGGGCGGCGGCCGCTTCACCGGCGCGTGTCGCTTCGATGTAGAGCCCCCGCAGACCGAGCAGGCGCGTTTCCGGCGTCTTCAGCATGCGCGTGAAGGCCTGCCGGGCAGAATCGCTTCGCCCCTCGAGCTGGGCGGCTTGAGCGGAAAGCAGCAACACCAACGGCTCGCTCTCCAAAACGCGATTGGCTTCGGCGGCTTCGCGCTGGGCAAGACGATAGTCGCCCGAGCCGACGGCGATCATGCCCCGCGAAAGCGCGCGGTAGCCACGGTCGCGCCGACGCCCGGCGAAATAGGTGCGAAGGCCGCGAGGCGCGCGCCAAAGGCCGGATGAAATCTTCCAGACGACAAGAAGGGCAACCGCGAGAACCAGCAGCGCGACCACGACGACGCGCAGGGGCGGCGCCGCGGCGCCGCCCGGCCAACTGACCGAGACGGCAACCGGCACGCCACCCAGCCAGTCGAAGGCGAGGACGGCGAGAAACAGCGCGGCGACCGACAGAAGAATGCGGATCATCTCGGAGCCTTTCCGAAGCGGGCGGCGGGGTCAGTTGGTGGCGGGCACCGACAGACGGTCGACGATACGGGCGGAGATGGCCTTGATGCCGGCATCGACGCGAACGCGGGCATCGAGTTCGGCGAGCCAGGTCTCGGCCGGGGGGCGGGCCCAGGCGGGCAGGGTGTCGGCGGCCGCCTTTGCCGCGGCTGCGTCGCCGCGCTTCAGGGCGTCACGGATCGCTTCGACGGCGCCGGAGGCCGGGTCCGTCGCGGCCGGACCGGTCTCGCGATAGTTGACCAGGGACTTGGCGCTGTCGAAAAATCCATCCACCCAGCCCTTGCCGGGCTCGACCGGTCGCCGCGCCAGCATGGCATCGACCGGCAGCGTGGCCAGCAGCCGGTCACGGGTTGGCACGCCTCGGTCGGCAACTGCCCTGAGATCGTCAAGGCCGGGCAGATCGGGGGCGGCCGCGGCAATCACGGCCAGGTCTGCTGCGAACGGTTGGCCGGCGTCGATCTTGCCGGACAGCGAGGTGAGAGCGAGCGACAGGGCGGCGATCTCGCCGCCCCTGGGAGCGTTGGCGAGACGTTCTTCAATGGCTGCGAGGCGAGGCTCCAGGGCAGAATTCTCTGCCTTCAGGGTGTCCGCTTCCGTGGTCAGGTCGGCGAGGCGGCTTTCCAGCGTGGCAATGGCGGCGGGATCGACGGTCGGCTTGTCGGTCGCCGCTTTCTCGGCTGCGTCCAGCCGAGCGGCAAGGTCATCGATGCGGGTTCCGATCGGGGCGAGGTCGGTGGCCGGGGCTTCGCGCCCTTCGAGAGCGGCGATGCGGTCGCCGAGCGTTTCCATCGCGGCCTGACCCGCCGCCAGCCGATCGGCAACCTCTCCGAGGCGCGTTTCCAGCGTCGCCGGATCGATGCCGCTGCTGCCCTCGCCGTTGTCACGGACCGGCAGAACGGCGAGCAACACCAAGGCTGCGGCACAGCCTCCGACGAGACCGGCGCCCAGAAGAGGCAACAGCGTCTTCATCTGGCTGGGGCGGTCGGTTCGTGGTGGAGCGGCGGCAGCCGCTCCCGTATCCGTCGAATCCATCATCGGTCTGTCCGGCTTGGGCGGGTCACCGATCGGGGGCTGATCCCCCGGCAGCGGTTCGATGGGAGTAACGTCCGGCCCGGGAGGTTCGATGATCGGCTTCTCCGGTTCCGGAGGTTTGGGCGCGGGCGGCTCGGGAGCGGGGGGCTCGCGAGGTGGTTCCTGGGGCGGCTTGGGCGGTTGGGCAGACTTTGCCACCTCCTTCGCCTCAAGGTCGATGACAGGCGCTTTCGGGCGATTGCGCCGGCCGGCAGCGTCCTTGCGGTGGTCTTCGGATGTCATGGTCTCAAGTCCCTCCGCTTCTTGCTCGCCGCCGACAGTTTCGCGCAGCCGGGCGGCGAGCGCAACGCTAGCGTCAACCAGAGCCGGTCCGGTTGGTTCCGGCGCCACCACGAGGTCGGCGACGTGGCCGGCCAACGGAGCGGCGGCGGCTTCCGATAGTGCCACGACGCCGAGGCGGGCGAGGCGCGTCTCCCAGCCCATCGTGTCCATGAGATCACGGAAAGCTTGCGCGGAGCGGCGCGAGGCGACGATCAGTCCGGTAATGCGTTCCTCGTTGAAGGCATCGACGACCTCGGGCGCGAGTGTTTGGCGCGGCTCGGCACGATAGAGTTCCGCTTCGGAGACCGTGACGCCAAGCGCGGCCAGCCGGCCGGCGATGTCGCCGGCCTTGTCTCGGCCTCCGGCGTGGACGAGCCGATGGAACCCGGCGCGGGCGACAAGGTCGACGAGATCATCGGCGTTGCCATCGGCCGAGCGAACATCGGTGAACCCGGCGGCACGGGCATCGTGGGCGGTACCACCGCCGACGGCGATCACCGGCAGCCGGGTGAGCGTATCGAGGCCTTCCGCGCCCTTCAGGATTGCCACCGTCTGGCGCGAGGTAAGGATCAGCGCTTCGGCGTCAGGATCGGCCGTGCGTACGCGGTCGACAGGATCGGCCGCCGGTTCGATGCTCAGCATCGGTTCCGCAAGAGCCGGAACACCACGGGCGGCGAGGGCCGCCACCATGTCGCTCGCCTGCGGTTCCGGACGGAGGACGAGTAGGACCATGGCTCAGTTCCCGCCGAAGAAGCCAGGGCCGGCCAGCGCGGCGAGGCGGTTGCCAAGACGATCTCCAACCCCCTCGGGGTCGGGGCCGCTTTCCCATCCCTCGTGCGCGACGCGCCCGTCCGGTGTCAGGATCAGGCCATGAAGATCGACGCACTCGTCCGATACCACGGCGTAGCCGGCGATCGGCGTGCGGCAGGAACCATCGAGCCGAGCGAGATAGGCTCGCTCGCAGGCAAGCGCGATGGCCGTGGGCGCATGGTGGATCGGCGCCAGGAGCTCGGCCACCCTTGCGTCACTTGTCCGGCTCTCGATGCAGATTGCTCCCTGGCCGACCGCCGGGGGAAAGGATTCGATGTCCAGGATCTCGGTCGCGACGTCGAGCATGCCCAACCGCTTCAGGCCGGCGACGGCGAGCAGCGTCGCATCGGCGACGCCTTCGCCCAGTTTGCGGAGCCGGGTCTGGACGTTGCCGCGATAGGGGATCACCGCCACGTCCGGGCGGAGACGGCGGACGATCGCGCCGCGTCTCAGCGAAGCGGTGCCGACCACGGCGCCCTCGGGCAACTCGGCAAGCGAGCCGTATTTCAGCGATACGAAGGCATCGCGCGGATCCTCGCGCTCAAGGAAGTGGCCCAGCACGAGGCCGTCGGGCAGAACCGTCGGCATGTCCTTGGAGGAGTGAACGGCGATGTCGAGCGCACCGCTCTGCAGAGCGGTCTCGATCTCCTCGGTGAACAGCCCCTTGCCGCCCACCTCGGCGAGCGGCCGGTCCTGAATGCGATCGCCCGCCGTGCTGATCGGCACGATCTCTACCTCCGGCGCCCTGGCTCCCCAAGCCGCCATCAGGCGGTCGCGGACCTCATGGGCCTGGGCAAGAGCGAGCGGGCTTCCGCGCGTGCCGAGGCGGATGGGTTTTGGTTGCACCGGTTCGCTCCCCGTGTGATAGAGCCGTGAAACGAAGGCGTCGGCCGGCCGACGGTCGAAGACGGCGGCGAATCGTCCCTAACGTTTCGCCTTGTCATGGCAACACTTGGACCATGGGACGGCGAGAGGCAATGTGTTCTTGGGTCTCGTCTTTCGTGACCGCGTCGGCATCGGCGAAGAGGGATTGACCAGGATGGGCGACCTTGGGGATATCGTCGTTCTCGGCCTCGAAAGCTCCTGCGACGAGACGGCCGCCGCCGTTGTGCGCCGCCGCGCAGATGGATCGGGCGAGATCCTCTCGAATGTCGTCTTCTCGCAGATCGAGGAACACGCGGCCTTTGGCGGCGTGGTGCCTGAGATTGCCGCCCGCGCCCATGTCGAGGTCATGGACGGTCTTGTCGATGCGGCGCTCTCCGAAGCGGGGCTTTCGCTTGCCGATATGGACGCGGTGGCGGCGACGGCCGGACCCGGCCTGATCGGCGGCGTGCTAATTGGCCTCACCACCGCCAAGGCGCTGGCCTACGCGGCGAGAAAGCCGCTGGTCGCCGTCAATCATCTCGAAGGACATGCGCTGACGGCCCGCCTCACCCATGGCGTCGAGTTTCCCTATCTGCTGCTGCTGGTATCGGGTGGGCATAGCCAGATCCTGAGGGTCGACGGCGTCGGCCGCTACAAGCGCATCGGCACCACCATCGACGACGCGCTCGGGGAAGCGTTCGACAAGACGGCCAAGCTGTTGCAACTCGGCTATCCCGGTGGGCCGGCCGTCGAACGGATGGCGGCCGACGGCGATCCTCGCCGCATAGCCTTGCCGAGGCCGCTCATCGGTCGTGACGAGCCGAATTTCTCCTTTTCCGGGCTCAAGACGGCAGTCCGCCATGAGGCGGAGGCCTTGGCTCCGCTCTCTCGCCAGGACGTGGCCGATATTTGCGCGTCCTTCCAGGCGGCGGTCTCGGATGTGGTCGCCGATCGGGTCGGCCTTGCCGTGCGACGGTTTGCCGAGACGCTCGCCGACAGTCGTGGGCCGGCGCTGGTGGTGGCTGGCGGCGTTGCGGCCAACAAGGCGATCCGCGCCCGGCTCGACGCCGTGATGGCAGGTCTCGACGGCCGTCTCGTCGTACCGCCGGGGAACCTCTGCACCGACAATGGCGCCATGATCGCCTGGGCCGGCGCCGAACGGTTGGCGCTCGGCTATACCGACGGATTTGACGTGGCGGCGCGGCCGCGCTGGCCGCTCGACGACGTTGCCGCACCGCTGGTCGGCCATGGTCGGTTGGGGGCGAAGGTATGAACGGCAAGATCGGTGTCTATGGCGCCGGCGCCTGGGGCTCCGCGTTGGCCTTGACGGCGGCGCGAGCGGGGGCGGAGGTCGTGCTCTGCGGCCGGAACGTCGACGAGGCGGAGAGGCTGAACGCCACGCGTCGGAGCTCGCATCTTCAGGACGCCGTCTTCCCGTCGTCGGTATCGGCCCACGCCGATCCGCGTTCGCTTGCCGACATCGATCTTCTGCTCCTCGCCGTCCCCGCTCAATCCTGCCGGTCGGCCGCCGTCATGCTTGCCGATTTTGTCGGACAGGGGACGGTGATCGTTTCCTGTGCCAAGGGCATCGAACAGGCAACTGGCGCGCGGCCGTCTCTTGCGATTGCTTCGGCGCTTCCGGGGCGACCGGTCGCCGTGTTGTCGGGGCCTGGATTTGCCGATGACGTGGCGCGTGGCCTGCCGACGGCGGTGACCATTGCGGCCGAGGATGCGGGGCTTGCAGACGCCATTTCCCGCCGGCTCGCCGGTCCCACGTTTCGGCCCTATGCCGCCACCGACGTTGCCGGTGTCGAGCTGGGTGGCGCATTGAAGAACGTGCTGGCGATCGCGGCCGGCATCGTTGCCGGTCGGGCGCTCGGCGCTTCGGCGCAAGCGGCTGTCATTACGCGTGGCTTCGTCGAGATGCGCAGGCTCGCCGCTGCGTTCGGTGCGGAGGCCGAGACGTTGATGGGCCTCTCCGGCTTTGGCGATCTGGTGTTGACCTGTTCGTCCACCCAGTCGCGAAACTATTCCTTCGGCTTGGGCATTGGTCGCGGAGAGCCGCCGGCAAGCTTCGGCAAGCTGGCCGAGGGCGCGGCTACCGTCGGAATCGCCGTTCAAAAGGCGGCTGATTTTTCGGTCGAGGTTCCGATCATGGCCGCCGTGGCCGAGGTGCTCGCTGGCCGCCTGTCGGTCGATGACGCGGTGGACCGGCTGATGGCGCGTCCGCTCAAACGGGAAAATATCATCTGAAACCGGCTGGCTGTTGCAATTTGCAACGCGAACGGGGGCGGACTGCCTCACCGATCAGCATATAGACGTCCAAGGTCGTCTTGGGCGCTACATGTTGGAGGTGGCGAAATTGCGCCCGGAAACCGAATCGCAACCATGATCGACGAAACTCCTCTACGTCGGCATCAGGTCGCGCGTAGCCGGCCGGTCCGAATGGACACCGGGTCCGCCCTCGTATTGTTCTTGCGTAGAGGGCGGCCCGAGCCCCTTTCCCGATTATCCCAAAAGTTCCTTGAGCGGTTTCGTCTCGATGTCGCGCCGGGATACGCGCTTGCCCGCTTCCAATAGCTTTTTCGCCGTCACGAAGGCGGCCGGGAAGTTGAGGGCGTCGACGGCGATCATCGCGCCTTCCGCGAAATACCATACGGCGTGACTGCCGGGGCGTGGGCCATCGATTTTCAGCGTGTCGTCGTAGCCATGATGGAGGCCGGCGATCTGCAGCTTTGCGTCATACTGGTCGGACCAGAACCATGGCTGTGGCGCATAGGCGCCGCCCATGCCGACAAGGGCCGCGGCGGCGGCTTCTCCTTGGTCGAAGGCGTTCTGTACCGATTCGAGGCGAATCAGGCGGCCGCCATAGGGGAAGCGGGCGCAGTCGCCGATGGCAAGAATGTGCGGGTCGGAGGTGCGCGCGAACTCGTCGACCAGAATGCCGTCGTCGACGGCGAGGTCAGAGGCCTCGGCGAGACCGGTATTCGGCGCGACGCCGATGCCGACAACCGCGAGATCGGCGACTAACGTCCGGCCGTCCGTAAGCTCGGCGCCGGTGAGGCGACCTTCGGTGCCGACGAGACGAACGATGGCGGCGCTCTCGAGGATATCGACGCCATGATCTTGGTGGAGCTCACGAACCAGATCCGCCGTTCCGGCAGCGGCGACGCGCTTCAGGATGCGGTCGGCGAGCTCGATGACCGTGACGTCGAGCCCGCGCGTTCTGGCCACCGCTGCCGTCTCAAGGCCGACATAGCCACCGCCGATCACCAGCAGACGACGTCCGGGGCGGAAGTCCGCCATCAGCGCGTCGGCGTCGGCCTTGTCCCGCAGGGTGTAAACGCCCTGAAGATCGCCGCCGATCACGGCCGGCAAGCGGCGCGGCGTGGCGCCGGTCGCCAGAACCAGAGTGGCGAAGGCAAGTTCCTGTCCGTCGTCAAGGACGACGACTCGCCGCGTCCTGTCGATCTTTGTGGCCTTGCGGCCGGTCAGCACCGTCACGGCATTGGTCTCGTACCAGGCCGGTGGCTTCAGGAGCAAACGGTCGAAGGTCGCTTCTCCGACGAGGTATTTCTTGGACAGCGGCGGCCGCTGGTACGGCAGGACCGGTTCGTCGCCGACGATGGTCACGGGGCGGTCGGACCCGAGCGCGCGGAGCTTGCCCGCGAAGGCAGCGGCGGCTTGGCCGGCACCAATGATGACAATGGGATCGCTCATCGTTTTCTCCCGCTTCGACGGAGCCTGCTTGGGCCTCTGGCGCAAGCTATATCGAGATCGCGCCATGTGCGGAAGCGTGGCGTCGAACCGGGCTGTAGCGCCTTCCGTCTTTGGTCGCATCGGCCGCCAAGCTCCGCACGAAAGCCGCTCTACGTTCCGAACGGGGCTTGTCACCTGCTTTGAACCGTCACAACATGCGGGGTGGGTGAGCGACGATCTGCGGATCGGGGGGCGACCCGAATGCAAGAAAACGAGCCGTCGCCCAGCCGTTGGATGGGATGGCGGGAGGAAACGTGGAGCCGCGCGGCCGGGGAGGGCCTGGCACCGGCGGATTGGAGTGATCGATGTTCCGTCTTGACGAAAAGCTTGCCCGCATTCGGGCGGGTGCCTATACGCGCGCCGATTTCATCATCGCCGATGCCAAGGATCCGGACATGGGGCCGTCGATTCCCGGCGCCGGTCCGCTCAGAGCCAAGGACGGAACGCTCGGCCGCTACCAGACGCGCCCGGAATTCCTGAAGAACGTTCAGGCGATCGTTGAGCAAGACATCGTCGACATCATGTTGACGTCGGCCTCCAGTCTCGAACTGCTCAACGAACAGGACGTCTACAAGAATTCGAAGGTGAAGCCGGCCATTCGCGCCAACGACACCACCGATATCTGGTTTGTGCGTGGCGGCGTTTATCCCAAGAAGCCGTCGCGGCCGTTCCGTACCGCGTCGCTGTCGCGCGTGACGACCGGCACCGTCGATCCGGCGCCCGGCGCACCACTGGTCGGCACCGACCTCGGCCTTTATTCGATGACCTTCAATAACGATCTCGACCACGACTACGCCTCGCTCGAGGCGTTCGCCGAGTTCCGTTACGAAGCGTCGCTGAACGGCTTCAAGTACTTCCTTGAGGTGTTCAATCCCAACGTCGACACCGGCATCGATGCCGATCTCGTGCCGCACTACATCAACGACTGCATCGCCCGCTGCCTCGCCGGCGTGACGAAGGCCGACAGGCCCGAGTTCCTGAAGATCGCCTACAACGGTCCGAAGGCGATGGAGGAACTGGCCTCCTACGATCCGACGATCATCGTCGGCGTGCTTGGCGGTGGCGCCGGTACGACGCGCGATTGCTACGAGCTGCTCTTCCAGTCCGAGAAGTACGGCGCCCGCGTCGCCCTGTTCGGCCGCAAGATCAACCTCGCCGAAGATCCGCTCAGCATGGTCAAGCACATGCGGGCTGTGGCGAGTGGCGATCTTACGCCGTCGGAGGCGGTGAAATCCTATCACGGCGATCTCGCCAAGGCCGGCATCAAGCCGAGCCGGGAGCTGGCCGCCGATCTTGAAGTGACGGAGAAGCCGCTCAAGGCCGGGCTTGCCTGATCATGGCAGCGGCAAGACGCGGCATCGTCACCGGAGGGACCTGGTGCGTCGACAACAACCGCTTGGTCAGCTTCTGGCCAGAGGAGGACGGCATTGTCGAAATCCTCTCCCAGGAACTGGCCGGCGGCGGTTCCGGCTGCAACCTTGCGGTCGATATCCGCCATCTCGATCCGAACATGCCTGTCGAGACCATCGCCATCGTCGGTGACGACGAGGGCGGGCGGTTTCTGCGCGGCATCGCCGAGGAAGCTGGCATCGATCACCGACAAATGCACGTCGACGGTTCGCTGCCGACGCAGTTCACCGACGCCTACGCCTCGGCGACGACACGCCGCCGCACGCATCTTTTCGCCAAGGCGGTGGCGGCTGCCCTTACGCCCGATCACTTCGATTTTTCGTCGACGACCGGGCGTATTCTCCATCTGGGGCTGCCGGGCTTCCACAAGCAGCTCGACGGCGTCTGGGAGGGTGGCGACAATGGCTGGGTGACGATACTCAAGAGGGCGCGCGCGGCCGGCCTCAAGACCAACATCGAGCTGGCCAGTCTCGAAACGCGCATCCTTGCCGACACCGTCATGCCCTGTCTCGATCATCTCGACTACGTCGTGGTCAACGACACCGAGATCGGCGCACTCGCGGGGCTTCCCACCGTCAGTCATGGTGTGACCGATGCGGGACTTTGCGAGGCGGCTGCGCGGAAGGTGCTCGAGGATGGCGCCATGGAGCTGGTGGTGGTTCACTGGCCGAAGCTCGCCATCGCCGTGACGCGCGATGGCACCGTTGCCCGAAAGGCGTCGGTCTCCATTCCGGCCGAGCTGGTCGTCGGCGCCAATGGGGCCGGCGACGCCTTCGCCGCCGGCATGATCTATGGCGTTCATGAGGACTGGCCGCTCGAAAAGTCGTTGGCGCTGGCGCATGCCACGGCGGCCTGTTCGTTGCGGTCGGTCACCACCTCCGGTTCGGTGGTTGGCTGGCAGGAAACGCTGCGGCTTGCCGATACCTGGGGCTGGCGCACCTGACGATACCCCCCGGCGGGGCATGACCTGCCGGGGATTTCCGCTGCGCTACCAGGCGGTAAAGGCGGCGCGCGCGGCGTTGAAGGGCTTCAGCGCCGAATAGAGTTCGCGGTACTCGCCGTAGAGAAAGTCCATCCGCTCGCGCCGTGACGGGTCGGGCTCGAACACGCGGTCGGTCACCACCAGCCGATCCGCCGCTTCGTCGATGGACGAAAAGCGACCGGCGCCGACGCCGGCCAGGATGGCCGCTCCCAGCACACCGGCATCGAGCGTCTTGAGCCGGCGAATCGGTCGCCCCAGCATGTCGGCGCGGATCTGGCACCACGGGTCGGAAGCTGCGCCGCCGCCGGCCATGGAAAAGCTCGTCGCCGCCTGCCCCGCCGACGCTTCCAGCGCCTCCAGGAGCCAGCGCACCGATGACGCTACGCCCTCGAAGACGGCGCGCGTCAGCTCGGCCGGCCCCATCGAACCGTCAAGGCCAATGAAGGCACCGCGCGCGCCGATGTCCCAGATCGGGGCCCGTTCACCCTGGAGATGGGGCAGGAACAAGGGTGTGGGACGGTGCGGATTGCTGTTGGCGACAAGGACCGACAGTTCCGACGGCGGGCGTCCCGTGAGGTTCGACAGCCAGGCGAGCGAGGCGCCGCCGGCCTGTGTCGGACCGGCATGCATGGTGATGCCTTCGCAGGTCGGGAAGGCGATGACGCCGGCAGCCGGATGGCGCGCGCTCGATACCAGGCCGATGATTTCCGACGTCCCCGAGAGATACATGCATTCGCCGTCGCGAAGGACGCCAGTGCCGATGAGACCGGCCCAGGCATCCATGGCACCGGTTACCATGGGGATGCCGGCAAGCGGCAAGCCCGGCCGGATACGTCCAGCCGTCTGCGTGAAGCCCCGAAGCGGTGGCAGACGGTCGGCTATTCCCGGAACCAGATCGAGGAGGCGGGACACGTAGGTCAGCGACTGGTCGATGACGCCGAAAGCGGCCATCGGGTCGGCGGTGGCCTCGCCGGTGAGTTGAAGGATGCAATAGTCCTTGGGCGCCATCAGCCAGCGCGTTCGCGCCCAGAGATCGGGGTGGTGCCGCTTCAGCCATAGAGCGCGGGCCAGTGGATGGCTGGCGTCGATCGGCAGCGGGGCGCCCCACCAGCCAATGCGCTCTTCGGCGGAAATCAGCGCATCGAGTTCGGCCGCCTCGGCACCGGCGCGACCGTCCTGCCAGGTGATGGCGGGCATCAGCGGAGCGCCGTCCATGTCGACGAACACGTGGGTGTTGACCTGGCTGGTCAATCCGACGGCGGCGATCGCACCGTTCGTCAGTCCGTCCGACAGATGTGCCAGCGCTGCCGAAACGCGGCTCGTCCAGTCGGCGGGATCCTGCTCGGCCAATCCCGGTGCAGGTCGCTTCATGGGGTAGGGGTCGGCGAAGGTGCGGAGCGCCGCGCCGCTGTCATCGAACAGCGTGGCCTTGACGGAGGTGGTGCCGACGTCGATGCCGACGAGAAGGGGCGTCATCATGGAAGAGGTCCGGGAGGCAGATCGTTCGCCGCCGAGATCACCACGCCGGCAGCGGCCTGTCCATCGCGGTTTGTCATTTCTTGTCCGAAAAGGCTCGTTTGGCGAGTAGCTTGGCCTTGTCTTCGCGTCATGAATCGAGGGCGATCGGCAGGCTTCGTGTTGAATGGCTTCCGTCCGGCTGATAACTGTTTTTCGGCCGGCGGGGAGAAGGAGGATGCGTACCTCCGACGACCGGTCTCAGAGAAAAATGGGGAACGCACACATGACTGCTACGCTCCGCATGCGGCTTCCGGCCGCCGCGCTGTTTCTTTCCGCCGTGTTCGCGACCGGTGCCGCTCTCGCGGACGGCAAGATCGCGGTGATCACGCCCTATCTCGCCCAGCCGGGCACACAGTTCTACGTCGAAGCTTTCCAGGCAGCCGCCAAGGACAAGGCTTGGGACGTCAACGTCATCGACACCAAGGGCGATGTCGCCGCCGTCATTTCCCGCCTCGAGGACGCTGCGACGCAGAAGGTCGACGCGGTGGTGATCAACGTCGATCCGGCTCAGGTCGAGGCGGGGCTCGCCGCCGTCAAGGACGCGGGCATTCCCATTGTCGGCATGGATGCGGGCGCCAGTCCCTATCTCGTCACCAACGTCACGTCGAACGGTTACGCCATGGCGGCCGACACCGCCGCCTATGTCGCCAACAGGATCGGTGGCAAGGGCAACGTCGTCATGTTCGTGTTCGATGCCTTCCCGCCGGTGCAGGTGCGCGGTGTGATCGCCGATGCCGTCTTCGGCAACAATCCCGACATCAAGGTGCTGGATCGCGTGACGCCCGACGTGTCGGACGGCGGCATCGCCGACAGCCGCGCCAAGATGGAGGCGATCCTCGCCGCCAATCCGGACAAGGGCTCGATCTCGGCCGTGTGGGCCGCCTGGGACCAGCCGGCGCTCGGTGCGTTGCAGGCGATCGAGGCAGCCGGCCGCCAGAGCGAGGGCATCGTCATCACAGGTATCGACGCCAATCCGCAGGCCCGCGAGGCGATCGCCGCCGGTGGTAACTTCGAGGCGTCCATGGCGCAGGACTTCCACGGTATCGGCGCGGCCGCAGCTGAGGCCGTCGCCCAGACGCTGGCCGGCAAGCCGCCGAAGTCGTCGGTTACCTACGTGCCGACCAAGCTCATCACCGCCGACAACGCCGGGGATTGAGACGTTTCGTGACGGATGGGCGGCTTGGCCGCCCACCGAACCAGGTTCTCACCATGTCGCTGCTGTCCATTCAGGATCTTGAAAAGAGCTTTGCCGGTGCCAAGGCGCTGGGGGGCGCCTGCCTCGACGTTCGTGCCGGTGAGGTGCATGCCCTGATGGGCGAGAACGGCGCTGGCAAGTCGACGTTGATCAAGGTGCTGGCCGGCGTGGTGAAACCGGACACCGGGTCGATCGCCATCGATGGCGCGCCGGTTGCCATCGGGTCGCCGGCCGATGCGCTTCGCCTCGGGCTCAGGTTCATTCACCAGGAACTCTCGGTCGTGCCGCATCTGTCGGTGGCGGAGAACATCTTTCTCGGCCGCGACTATCCCCGCCGCTGGGGCGTCATGATCGACTGGGACGGCCTCAACCGCCGTGCGGCGGCGGTGCTCGCCGGCCTCGGCGTCACCCATATCCCGCCCGGTCGCAAGATGGCGCGCCTGTCGGTGGGCGACCAGATGCTGGTGAAGATCGCTACCGCCTTCCAGGATGCCAGCGTCGATGGCGACGCTCCGGCCCGGCTTTACGTCATGGACGAGCCGACGGCGGCGCTGTCGGCCGAGGAGTCCCAGCGCCTCTTCGCCGTCATCCGGCGCCTGCGCGCGGCGGGCGCCGGCATCATCTACGTGTCGCATCGTCTCGACGAGGTGATGGAACTCGCCGACAGGCTTACCGTTCTGCGCGACGGTGCGACCGTGGCGACCCGCGACATTGCCGGGCTGCAGAAGCTTGAGGTCATCGAGCTGATGATCGGCCGCCGGTTCGCCGAGGGCTACCCGCCGCGTCTTGCGCCGGTGTCGGGCGAGGTCGCGCTTGGTGTCGAGCATCTGTCCACAGGTTATCTACAGGATGTCTCGTTCGAAGTGCACAAGGGGGAGATCCTTGGGCTTGCCGGACTCGAAGGCGCCGGGCAGAGCGAGGTCATCCGGGCGATCGTCGGTGCCGATGGCGGTCACGATGGTGCCGTCAGTCTCGCCGGCCGGCCGGTCAGGATCGAGGAACCCGTTTCGGCCTGGGCCAAGGGGCTGGCGTTTCTGCCACGCGAGCGGCGTCAGGAGGGGCTGGTTTCGTCGGCGTCGATCGCCGGCAACGTGTCGCTGCCGCATCTCGACGATCTCGTTCGCTTCGGGCTGGTCCTTGACCGGGCAGCGGAGGCGGAGCAGGCGGTGGATCTCGGCCGGAAGGTGAAGCTGAAGTCCAAGGGACCGAAGCAGAAGGTTCGCGAGCTCTCCGGCGGCAACCAGCAGAAGGTGGTATTCGCCCGAGCCATAGCCGGCCCTCCCGAGGTGTTGCTGCTCGACGAACCCACCCGTGGTGTCGATGTCGGCGCCCGCTATGACATCCACGCCCTGCTTCGCGAACTGACGGCCGAGGGAAAAGCGGTGGTGCTCGCTTCCTCCGACCTGCCCGAACTCGTCTATATGGCCGACCGCATCATCGTCTTCCGGGACGGCAGGGTGGCGACCACCGTTTCCACCGAGGGCCTCGACCAGGCCAGGCTTGCCGCCCTTTGCTTCGGCTCTCCGGCCGCGCCCTCCGCCTGAAGGAAATACCCGTGGCTTCCGCGCTCAAGACATACGGCACGCTGATCGGTTTTGTCCTTGTCGTCCTGTTCTTCTGGATCGAGATTCCCGATACCTTCATGACGGCGAAGAACTGGCTGAACATCAGCCAGCAGGTGTCGATGCTGGCGGTGGTCGCCTTCACGATGACCATCGTCATGGTGATGGGTGACTTCGATCTTTCCGTCGGTTCGATGGCGTCTCTGGCCGGCATCGTGGCGGCGCTGGCCTTTCGCGACGGGCACGGGGTGTGGGTCGGCGTGGCGCTGGCGCTTGGCGTCGGCCTTCTCGGCGGGCTCCTCAACGGGGTACTCGTCGCCTATGTCGGCATCCTGCCTTTCGTCGCGACGCTCGGCACGCTGACGGTCTATAGCGGCCTTGCCTTTCTGGTGTCCGGCGGCAAGACCATCTTCGGGCGCGACATTCCCACGGCTTTCTCCGGATTTGCCCGCTCGGGCATTCCGCTCGCGGATATGGTGAGCCTGCCAAGCCTGACAATCGTCGCGGCGGTTGTGCTCTTGGTCGTCTGGTTCACGCTGGAGCAAACCACGTTCGGCCGCCGGCTCTATGCCATCGGCGGCAACAAGGAGGCGGCCCGCCTCGCTGGCATCCGCGTCAGGCGTCTGCGCTTCCTTGCCTTCGGTCTTAGCGGGCTCGGTGCGGCGACGGCCGGCCTGATGTATGCGAGCCGGGTTGCCTCGGCCAATCCGACACAGGGCTCGGGCCTGATGCTCGACGCGATCGCCGCCGTCTTCCTCGGCATGACCATGAGCGAGGAAGGGGAGCCTCACGTAGCGGCAACCCTGATCGGCGTGCTCATCTTGGGCGTACTCGGCAATGGCCTCACCCAGATGAGCATCGACAGCTATGTGCGCGAGGTCCTGATCGGCTCGATCATCGTGCTCGCCGTCGCCTCGTCGTCACTCGGCAAGACCAAGGGGTGAACGAGAAAGCGCCGCCGGCCAGGACCGACGGCGCCCGTCAACCGTACCTCTTCCGGTGATCAGACCCTGATGCCTTCGTTCATCAGTCCGTTCACGAGGCTGCCGGACGTTGGCAGCAGCGGAATGAGGCAGGCCTGTACCGAATGGTAGATGTCCGGTCGGCCGTAGAAGGGGTTGGTGGCCGGCCGGCTCTCCGCGTCGAGCTGCGGGATGAAGGCGCCGGTCGTCCGATCGATCAGGTGATCCGTGGTGAAATCCCAGATGCGCCGGTACCAGTTCTCGTAGAATGGGTCGCCAGTGATCGACGCCAGGAAATGGGCGGCGCCGATACCCTCGCAGCACGGCCACCAGAAGCGGTCGGCGATCGACGGTTTGCCGTCCCAGCCGACGGTGTAATAGAAGCCGCCGCGTTCGCCGTCCCAGCCTTCGGTGACGGCGAGGCGGAAGAGGCTTTGCGCGGCTTCCGGCAGCCAGAGGAGCTTGCGGCCGCCGAGCTCCCAAAGCTGGAGCAGCAGGCGTGCCCATTCCAGCCAATGCCCGGGCGTCGAGCCGTAGGGCTTGAACATCGGGTTGCCGACATACTCGAGCGTCACGTTCCATTGGGCGTCGAAATGCTCGGGCAGGCGCCAGCCGTTGCGTGAGGCGAAGCGATCGATGATCAGCTCGGCAATGCTTTCAGCCTTGCGGAGATACTCCGCGTCGTCGGTCACCTCGAAGGCTGCCATCAGCGCTTCGGTGAGGTGCATGTTGGAGTTCTGGCCGCGATAGTCGCCGATCGGCTGCCAGTCGGCGGAAAACTCCTCGGCGACGGCGCCTGGGTCCGTTTCCCAGAACCGGGATACCAGGATGTCGGTCACATCGGCGATCAGTCTGTCGGCGGCCGGGTGGCCGGCCGCCTTGGCGGTGGCGGCGGCCAGAAGAACATGGGCATGGCCGTAGGCCTGCTTGGTCGGATCTGTCAGGGTCCTGTAGCCGACGCCCCAATGATAGCCGCCGTTCGATGCATCCCTGTGATCGTTCCAGAGGAAGTTCATGCCCTGGTCGACCACATTGGCGGCGCCCGGCCGGCCCATGAGAGAGGCGATGCCGAAGGCATGCACGAGGCGGGTCGTGATGTGAAGATTGCGCGATGGCGGCAGGCCGCCATCGGCACCCGGCGCCATCGGCCGTCCGGCTTCATCGAGCTCGAAATAGCCGCCGAGCGGGTTGCGGCATCCCGCCTCGAAGAAGGAGAACAGCGCGTCGGCGCGGCCGAGCAACCAAAGACGATGAGGCGTGCGCTCCACCCAGCGGCTACGCGCGGCGGACTTCAGTTGCCTGAGCATTGTTCTTCCTCCCTGGCGGCGGTTTGTTGGCCCTCCAGCCTCTCTTTCTTTTTTAGCACCGCCCGGAGCAGGAACAATCTCATGAGATCACTGAAATTGGCCTTTCGACTGAAATGGTTGATTACCTCACCGGCGTCAGCTCAAGAAGATAGGCGGTTTCAGGCCTTTGCATGGGCAGAGGCAGACCGGCGCTTGCCAGCGCCGCCGCGCTGAATGTCATCTCTCCGGACAGCAGCTTCGCCTGTCCGTCACTCATCCTTATGAAACCCGAGGGGCAGTCGCCATGGGTGGCGGCGATTCGCCATATCTGTTCGGGCGGGCCAGGCAGACGGAGGACGAGCGGCTCCGGCTGTTCGGAGACCATGGTCGGTCCTTGCGCCACGAAGACGGCGGCTCGCTCGGATGTCATGGCGCCCCAGACATAGCGACCATCGCGGGGATCGAGGTTGAAGTTGGCGCCGGGCGCATGGAGAAGCGGCCTCAGGCGCTTGTGGAGGGCAATGAAGCCGGCAAGTTCGGTTCGTTCGGCCGGGCTCATGTCGAGCGGGTTCAGCTCGACGCCGAGGTGGTAGGCCAGCGCCACCATGGCGCGGAAGGTCAGGGACAGCGTCCGCCCGGACTGATGGCTGGGATTGGCTGAAACGTGGGCGCCCATGATCTCCGGCGGCAAGAACAGGCTGGCGCCGCGCTGGATTTCGAGGCGGTCGAGGGCGTCGGTGCAGTCCGACGTCCAGACGCGCTGGGTGTTGGCGAGCACGCCATAGTCGGTACGGCCACCGCCGGAGGCGCAGCTTTCGATCTCGACGTGGGGGAATGCCGCGCGGACACGAGCCATCAAGGCATGGACGGCACGGGTCTGGGCGGTTGTGACCGCGCGACCATCGGCGCCGCCGACGTGCGTGAGGTCTCGGTTCATGTCCCACTTGATGTAGGAGATGGCGTGGGAGGACAACACGGCCGACAGCTTCTCGAACAGATAGTCGGACACCTCCGGTCGCGTCAGGTCGAGGACCTGCTGGTTGCGCGAGCGCAGGAGGGGGCGCCCCTCCACCTTGAGCGCCCAGTCGGGATGGGCGCGGTAGAGGTTGGACTCTTCGTTGACCATTTCCGGCTCGAACCAGATGCCGAACTGCATGCCGAGCGACGTCACATGGTCGACGAGCGCCTTCAGGCCGTCGGGATACTTGCGACGGTCGACGATCCAGTCGCCGAGCGACGTGGTGTCGTCGTCGCGGCGGCCGAACCAGCCGTCGTCAAGAACGAAGCGCTCTATGCCCAGGGCAGCGGCGGCATCGGCCTGCGCCTTCAGGGAGGCGAGCTTGTGATCGAAATAGTTGCCTTCCCAGGTGTTGAGCGTCACCGGGCGGGGGCTCATCGCGCCGTCCGGCCAGGACAGGATCTCGGATCGCACGAAGGCCTGCAGCGCCGCGGCGTCCTCGGCGGCATAGGCGACCGGGCTCTGGTAGCTCTCCCCACGGGACAGGCGGATTTCGCCCGGCTCGAACAGCGCGCCGAGGTGGACGAGCCGCCGGCCGTCGTCGAGCGTATCGACGGCGACGATGTGGTTGCCGCTCCATCCGAGATGGAAGGCGAAGCTCGCACCTCCGACGGCGACGCCGAGGTATGGCTGCCGATCATGGCTGGTGCGGCCGCGCCGGTTCTCCTGCAAGGTGATGCCGGCGGCGAGCGGGTGACGGCGGATCTGGAACTCCCGCCCCCACATGCCGGTGAAGCGGGTGGCGATCGCTTCGCCCGCCGGAAGCAGGAAGCTGCCGGCCATGCAGCGATCAAGCGTGTAGACGCCATCCTTCACGGACGTCAGGCGGCTAGAGAGGCCGAGCACCCCGGTGTCGCTCGTGCGGATGGAAATTTCGATGTCGATGCCGGCGATGGCGTCGCTTGCCGCGAGCACCGTGGTCGGGCCATCCTGTCGGCTGGTCCAGCCAGAAAAGTCGAGCAGAAAGTCACGGCCGTCGCGATGGCCGACGATGGCCGGCCATCCGAAAGCGCCCATGCCTGCCACCGGCAGGAGTGCTGCGGAGGGGACGTCGACGTCCATGCCGTTGATGCGGCTCGAACGCGGCACGTCCGGCCAGAAGTCGGGGGTCGCCGCTCCCAGTCCGAAGGCGAGGATCTCCGGCATGCCGCGGTCAGGCAAGCCGACCGAGAGCGAAAGCGGACCGGCTGAGAGAGTGACGGTGGACGGCATGAACGGCCTCGACTCCAGGAGCAAGAAAAGACGATGGGGTGGCATAGGATTCCCCTTGCCGTCTCCATCGTCACAGTCTTGCCGATATAGATCGCCCTGGGGTCGTCGTTCCAGCCGCTTTTTGGGGAAATTGACCTTTTGAGCCGAGATTCCCTATCGTTAGCACATAATTACTTGTTGCGTGGCAATCCGCAACGCGAGCGTCACGGCTTGGGTGCAAGGGCCTCGGTGAGCGTGCCGATGTTGTGCCGGATCATGTCGACGTAAGTCGGCGCGGGGCCGTCCTTTGCCGAGAGGGCGTCGGTGTAGAGTTCTCCTCCGACAACGGCGTGGGTTTCGGCGGCGATCTGGTCGACCAGCCGACGATCCTTGATGTTCTCGACGAAGATCGCGGGTATGGCATCCTCACGGATTTGGCGGATGATGCCCGCGACGTCGGCGGCCGTGGCTTCGGATTCCGTGCTGACGCCCTCGGGCGCCAGAAGCTCGAGGCCGTAGGCGGCCCCGAAGTAGCCGAAGGCATCATGGCTGGTGATGATCTTGCGCCGGTCGGCCGGCAGGGCCGCCATGGCCGTGCGAGCCTCCGTGTCGAGCGCTTCGAGTTCGGCGACATAGGCTGCCGCGTTGGCGTCGTAGATCGTCTTTCCCCCTGGGTCGGCGGCGTCGAGGCCGGCGGCGATGTTCTTCACGTAAGTGACGGCGTTGGCAACATCCTGCCAGGCGTGCGGGTCGATGCCGTGATGATCATGCCCGGCATGGGCGGCGTCGGCATGATCGTGATCGTTCTCTTCCTCGGCCATTTCGCGGGGCGCGACGCCCTGTGACGCCACGGTCACCGGTCCGGTGTAGCCCGACGCTTCGGCGAGGCGGTCCATCCACCCCTCGAAGCCAAGACCGTTGACGACAAGGAGCTTGGCAGCGGCGACGGCTTTGACGTTGTCGGGCGTCGGCTCGTAGACGTGGGCGTCGCCATCGGGGCCGACGAGCGTTGTGACCGCGACGCGTTCCCCGCCGACGCGGCTCACCATGTCGCCAAGGATGGAAAAGGAAGCGACCACCGGCAGGCGGTCGGTGGCAAAGGCTGGGCCAGCGGTCAGGATGGCGAGAACGGAAGCAAGCAGGAGGCGGTTCATGAGGCTCTCTATGTTATGTTATAACATAACTATGGTTGGACCCAATGCATGGCGGTGTCAAGGGGCATGGCCGTGTCGGAGAGAACTGGGTATGCCCGGCTAGCCGCCCCTGGCGATCACGAAGCGCAGGACGGCCCCATCCTTTTCCTCGGCCATCAGCCCGTGACCCTGTTCGCGGCAGAAATGGGGTATGTCGATCGCCGCCAGGGGATCTGTCGCTTCGACGACCAGAAGCTCGCCGGGCGCCATGCCGCGCAACGCCTTGCCGGCTCTCAGCACCGGCAGCGGGCAGTTGAGCCCCTTGAGGTCAAGACGCAGCGGTTCGGCCATGATCAGGGCAGGGCGGTGCGACAAAGATCGACAAAGGCACGGACGCCGTCCGAGCCAGCCGACAAGGCCACCCCGAAGGCTATCACCGCCAATGGCAAAGCGAGTGAAGCCAGGTGGTCGGATAGCCGGACGCGTTTGCTGACTTCCTTGTCGGTCTCGGGTTGATTGGACATCCGTTCAGCTCCCGGCGATCAGGGTCTTCAGCTTCTTGAGCGCGACGTCCTGGTCTTCCATGTAGGCGATGGTGCCTCGGAAGCGACCGTCGGCGCCGAACATGAAGCTCGAAGCCGTATGATCCATTCCATAGTCGCCGTCGGTGCCGGGAACCTTGCGGGCATAGATGCGGAAAGTCCTGATGGCATCGTCGACCTGCTCCCGGCTTCCGGACAGGCCAAGCACTATATCGCCGAAGGATGACAGGTAGTCTTTCAGTACGTCCGGTGTGTCGCGCTCCGGGTCGACGGTGACGAACAACAGGTCGACCTTGCCGGCGTCCGGTCCGAGCTGTTCCTTCAGCGCGGCGTATTCACCGAGCGTGGTGGGGCAGACGTCCGGACAGTGGGTGTAGCCGAAGAAGATGACGTGCGGCCGGCCGGCAAAGGTCTTGTCGGTGACGGCGCGGCCGTTCATGTCGACAAGGCTGAAGGGACCGCCGATGTCGCTCGCCGCGACGCTGGCATTTTCCATGAAGGGAAGTCGACCGCCGAAAACGAGCCAGCCGGTGGCGCCGAACAGCACCGCGACAAGCAGCCAGACGATGATGCGCAGAGCTTTCACTTCTCCTCCCACCGTCGATGGCATCGGATCGCGTTGAGACTAACCAAGAACGAGTGCGCGCGAAATGGCCAACTTTAGGCGCGACGGGTGTCAGATCAGGGCGTCGCGGCGGGCAAAGATGCCGCGCCAGCTCATGACGCCGACGAACAGGGTCGACAGAGCGTCCCAGCCGGCGAAGGACAGGCCGAACAAGTTGATCGGCGCTTCGGAGCAGGAGACGAGCCGGGTGCCTTTCACCGCCGCCATCAGGTCCGTGGCGCTGGTGATCACGGTGGGGGCGCCGCCGCAGTCGGACGGGCCTTCCCAAAGCTTCCACTCGGCGCCGACGTGATAGCCGGCGAGCGCCGAGCCGACGAAAAATATGGCTCCACCGACGAAGTAGAGGAGGCGAGCAAGGCGCGGCATCCGGGACGACAGGAGCAGGCCGACGAGCAGGATCGGCAGGCCGACGTAGTAGGGGACGCGCTCTTGCAGGCAGAGCTTGCAGGGGAGGTAGCCGCCGATGATCTCGAAGCCCCAGGCGGCTACGATGGCAAAAAGGCCGGCCAGAAATGCGAGACCGGGAGCACGAAGGGCTGCGGGAGCGGACATGGAACACCTAAACGACGACTGCGGCGGTTCCGGCCTAACAGCTTGGAACGAGCCACGCAATCGACGAATGGGGTGTTCGGGAGCGGTTGCCGGTCGAAAAAGCGCCCCCGGCCGCGCCTCAAAAGGCGCAACGCAGGCAGAAACGAATTCCGGGGGGCTGGGGGGCTGGATTGAGCCGGAACCCGTCCGCAGCGTCATTGCCGGGGGACGAGTGCATCCTGCTGGCCCGACTTGGCGTCGACAAGGCGGGAATGGGGCCAAACTGTGAAAGACGATCAGAGCTTCGTGATCGTTGGTCGAATAGCTAAAAGTCGGCCGCGATGCCCTTCACTTCCCAATCGCCATAGCGGGCAGGTTCGAGGCCACCTCGGCCGCCGATTTCCTTGGGCCGGCTTTCGCTGGCAAGGCGGCGGCGCTCCTCGGCTTCGGCGAGGGCACGGCGGGCGGCGGGTGACAATGTCTTCCCCGAGGCCGCTTGGGGCTTGTTCTCAATGTCGGTCATGGGCGCATCCTTGATGGAGGTTGGATAGCATACCATCTTGTCATTCGGAAAATCCGGATCAGCATATCAGCCGGAGACCGGAAGGACAGATGAACTTCTTCAAGACCTCCCTCCTCCTCGCCGCGATGACGGCGATCTTCATGGGCGTTGGCTACCTGATTGGTGGTCAGGGCGGCATGCTGATCGCGCTGGTGGTCGCCGCCGGCATGAACCTCTTCTCCTACTGGAACGCCGACAGGATGGTGCTGGCCATGCACCGCGCCCGTCGCGTCGACCGGGCCAGCGCGCCTGAGTATTACGGCATCGTCGAGCGGCTCGCCGCCAATGCCGGGCTGCCGATGCCGGCGGTCTACGTCATCGACAATCCGCAACCCAACGCCTTCGCCACGGGGCGTGATCCAGAGCACGCCGCCGTTGCCGCCACTACGGGTCTCCTGCAGATGCTCGATCGCGAAGAGATCGCCGGCGTCATGGCCCATGAACTCGCCCACGTGCAGAACCGTGACACGTTGACCATGACGGTGACGGCGACCATTGCCGGCGCCATCTCGATGTTGGCCAACTTCGGCCTGTTCTTCGGCTCGATGAACCGCGACAGCGAGAACCGGAGTCCTCTGGGCGGTATCGGCATACTTCTCGCCGCGATCGTCGCACCGCTCGCCGCGATGCTGGTGCAGATGGCCATTTCGCGGACGCGCGAGTATGCGGCCGATAGGCGCGGCGCCGAAATTTCCGGCAATCCGCTGGCGCTCGCCTCGGCCCTCGACAAGATCGCCGGCGCCGCGCATCGCGTGCCGAACATGACAGCGGAGCAAAATCCTGCTACGGCGCATCTGTTCATCATCAATCCGCTGTCCGGCGCCAGGATGGACAACCTGTTTTCGACCCACCCGGATACCGGCAACCGCATCCGCGCCCTGATGGCGATGGCGGATGGCGGTGGTTTCGGGCGGCGCAGCTCCGAACCCGTTGCGGATGGCCCCTGGGCCAACCCGCGTGGCTCGCGGGGCGGTCCGTGGGGTGGAGGCAGCTCCGTCGGACGGCCTTCAAACCGTGGACCCTGGGGATGACCGCAGACAACAATGGCCGCAAGGGCGGCGGGAAAACCGGCAATACGTTCAGGCCGGCACGCCCTCATGATGGCCAGAAGGGCGCGGCGTTCAAGGGTGGGCGTCCGCCCCAGGGTGGCCGGCGACCGCCACGGCCGCAGGGCATCGAGGCTCGTGCCGTTGCCGTGGGGCTGGTCGATGGCGTCCAGAAGGGCCGCCTTCTCGACGCGTTGCTCGACAAGGGTTCCGCCGCGGAGCGATATCAGCGCCTCGATCCACGCGATCGTGGTCTTGCCCGCGCCATCGTCGGCTATGCCTTGCGCCGCCACGGCCAGATCGAGGACGCGGTCGGCCGCTTCCTGACCCGGCCGCTTCCCGACGATGCCGGCACGTTGAAGGCGGTGATTGCCGTTTCCGCCGCCCAGATCATGTTCATGGACGTCGCCGACCACGCCGCCGTGGCGCTTGGCGTCGAGCTTGCCGGCGCCGACAAGGCGTCCGCGCCCTTCAAGGGCGTGGTCAATGCGGTCTTGCGCCGCGTCTCCGAGAACAAGGCGGCCATCCTCGCCGAACAGGACGCCATCACCCTCAACACCCCGGCCTGGTTGATGGAGCGCTGGAGCGGCAACTATGGGGCCGACGTCGCCCGCGACATCGCGGCGATGAATGCCCTGGAGCCGACGCTCGACCTTACCGTGAAGTCCGATCCGGACGGGTGGGCTGCCCGGTTGGGCGGGATCAAGCTCCCCAATGGCTCGGTGCGGCTTCCCGTTACCGGCGCGGTCGAGAAGATCGACGGTTACGAGGAAGGCGGCTGGTGGGTGCAGGATGCCGCCGCCACGCTGCCCGTCCATCTCCTGGGCGACGTCAAGGGCAAGAAGGTCGTCGACCTCTGCGCGGCGCCCGGCGGCAAGACCGCGCAGCTTGCCGCGCTTGGCGCCGACGTTACCGCCCTCGACGTGTCCTATCATCGCCTGCAGCGTCTTGAGCGCAACCTCTATCGGCTCGGTCTCAAGGCCAACCTCGTCAAGGCCGACGCCACCGAGTGGCTTGGCGGAACCTTTGACATGGTACTGCTCGACGCGCCCTGCACGGCGACCGGTACGCTGCGCCGCCATCCCGATGGGGCGGTGGGCAAGAAACCGGCCGACGTGACCGCGCTCGCCGCCGTGCAGCGCCGCCTGATCGATCAGGCGATCCGCATGCTGCGTCCGGGTGGCCTCCTCGTCTTTTCCACCTGTTCGTTGGAACCGGAAGAAGGACAGGACCAGATTCGCCGTCTCAGGTTGATCGAGGCGCCGCTCGACGTGGTGCCGGTGACGGCGGACGAGGTGTTCGGCTTGTCGGAGATCGTCACGCCGGAAGGGTTTGTCCGGACCCTGCCGTCGCACCTGAAGCTGGAAGATGCCCGGCTTTCCGGCCTCGATGGCTTTTTCGCCGCCCGCCTCCGTCGTCAGTGACGACGGTCGCCGGGGTTGGCCACCGACAAAATTGATCGGTTTCGCATACCACTTGGTAACCAAGGCGGGCGTCTCATGTCGTGATGAGCGCCTCCGGTTCGTCCGGAGGTCGAATGATTCTTGCTCCAGCACTGAAAGGGGGCCTGACGATGCGCGCACAAGTCGCCGGCACGGCCCGGCTGGTGCTGTTCGCCGGTGAACTGGCCCTGCGGCGCGCCGTGACGGCGCTCGAACGCGGTCCTTTCTCACGCTGGCGCTGGCCCGGCTCGACGCCCGAGCGGCTGGTCATCGCCCCGCAGGACATTCGCACCACCGACCCGACGATCGCCACCGACATCTACGCCGGTCTCTACGCCTTCGCCGGAAAGATGGTGGAGACGGGAGGACGCTCGCCCTTCGACATGCCGTCGCCGTCGGTCGAGTGGACGCGGGCACTGCACGGTTTCTCCTGGCTGAGGCATCTTCGGGCCGCCGAGAACGCGCTGGCCCGACAGAATGCCCGGGCCCTCGTTGCCGACTGGATTGCCCTCGAGGCCCACGCGCCGCCGGAGGCCTTCGAGACCGAGAACATGGCCAGGCGGGTCATCGCGTGGATCACCCAGTCGCCGCTGATCCTGAAAGATGCCGATCGTGCCTTCTACCGCCGCTTCCTGCGCTCGCTGGTGCGGCAGGTCCGCCGGTTGCGTGGCCGCCAGAGCGACACGGTCGACGGTTATCCGCGTCTTCTCGCCGCCGTGGCCGTCGGCGTCTTTGCCCTGTCCGCCGACAACCAGGGGCGGCTTGCCAGGCAAGCCGGACAGCGGCTCGAGCAGGAACTCAAGCGGCAGATCCTGCCGGATGGTGGTCACATCAGTCGCGACCCCTCGGTGATTGCCGATCTCCTGACCGATCTCCTGCCGCTGCGTCAGGCCTATTCCAATCGAGGCGTAAACCCGCCGCAGGCCCTGATCGTCGCCATCGACCGCATGATGCCGATGCTGCGCTTCTTCAGGCATTCCGACGGAAGCCTGCCGCATTTCAACGGCATGAGCGCCAGCCACGCCGGTCAGCTCGCGACGCTGAACGCCTATGACGACACGCACGGTCGGCCGGTGGAGAACGCCAGCCATTCCGGCTACCAGAGGCTCGAAGCGGGTGGCACGGTGATCCTGATGGATGCCGGCCCCATTCCGCCGGTTGGCGTCAGCCAGAGGGCGCATGCCGGTTGTCTCTCCTTCGAGATGTCCAGCGGGCCCAACCGCTTCATCGTCAATTGCGGCGCGGCCGACGACCCGCGCTGGCATTCGGCTGCCCGTTCGACGCCTGCCCATTCGACGCTCTCGTTGGAAGACATGTCTTCCGGCGCCTTCCTCGATACGTCGCGACTCGTTCGCCGGCTCGGTCCGGTGATGATCGACGGTCCGCGCCATGTGCCGGTGGTCCGCGAGGATCGCGACGACGTCATCGCCCTGGTGGCAAGCCATGACGGCTACTCGGGCCGGTTCGGAGCCATTCACGAGCGTCGGCTCGTCCTACGTATCGATGGCGGGGAGATCGTTGGTTCCGACCGCCTGAGCTTTGCCGGGCGAAAGCCGCGCCACGACCGCTTCGCCATCCGGTTCCACCTGCATCCGCTGATCCGGGCAACTCGCACGGCCGGTGGCGACGTGTTGCTCGTCGCTCCCGACGGTGAAGCCTGGACCTTCACCTGCGGCCTGATCGCCCCGGAGCTCGAGGACAGCGTGTTCCTGTCCGACACGCTCGGCCGCCGCAAGAGCCTGCAAATCGTCCTGCCGGGGCGAGCGCGGGTGACGCCGGAAGTGGCCTGGGCGATGACCCGTACCGCCGAGGGACAACGCGGCCGGGGGCGGGGGCGCGACCCCAAGCTTGGTCCGGATCTGTTCGGCGGGGGCTGATCGTCGGCTCTCGGCAGGAAAAGCGGCGATTGTCGACCCAAATCGATTGGGCGCGGGTTCCGCGCGGCGGCCATTCATGCTATCGCGCCGCCATCCCCTTTCCCGGAGACATCCCCATGGCTGGCCATCCTGATCGCGTCGCTCCAAAGCGCGCGCTGCTTTCCGTTTCCGACAAGACGGGCCTCGTCGAGTTCGCTCGCGCCCTCGCGGACCGTGGCGTCGAGTTGCTCACCACCGGCGGCTCGAAGAAGCTTCTGAGCGAGGCCGGCATCCCTGTCACGGAAGTCGCCGATTTCACCGGCTTCCCGGAAATCATGGATGGCCGCGTCAAGACGCTGCATCCCAAAGTGCATGGCGGTCTTCTCGCCGTCCGTGACGACGCCGGTCACGCCAAGGCGATGGCCGATCATGGCATCCAGCCGATCGACATCCTCGTGGTCAACCTCTACCCCTTCGAGGAGACGGTGGCTCGCGGCGCCGGCTATGAGGAGACCATCGAGAATATCGACATCGGCGGTCCCGCCATGATCCGCGCCGCCTCCAAGAACCACGCCTATGTGACGGTTCTGGTCGAGCCGGCCGATTACGAGGGTATCGTCGCCGAGATGGATCAGGGCGGCGTGACCTTCGATACGCGCCGTCGCCTGGCCGCCAAGGCCTATGCGCGCACCGGCGCCTATGACGCGGCGATTTCCGGCTGGTTCGCCAGTGTGCTGGGCGGCAAGACCGGCGATTTCGTCGCCGTCGGCGGCAAGCTTGCCGAGGACATGCGCTATGGCGAGAACCCGCACCAATGGGCTCGCTTCTACCGCTCCACGGAGATCCGGCCCGGCGTCTCCACGGCGACGCAGCTGCAGGGCAAGGTACTCTCCTACAACAACATCAACGACACGGACGCCGCCTTCGAGCTGGTGGCCGAGTTCGACAGGGCGGTGCCGGCCGTCGCCATCATCAAGCACGCCAACCCCTGCGGCGTCGCCACCGGCGCGACGCTGCTCGAAGCCTATACCAAGGCGCATCGCTGCGACCCGGTGTCGGCTTATGGTGGCATCGTGGCGCTCAATGGCACGCTCGACGCGGACACGGCCAAGAAGATCGTCGAGATCTTCACCGAAGTGATCATCGCCCCGTCGGCCACCGACGAGGCGATCGCCATCGTCGGCGCCAAGAAGAACCTGCGCCTGCTGGTCACCGGCGGTCTGCCCGATCCCAAGGCGCCCGGTCTCACGGCCAAGACGGTGGCTGGCGGTCTGCTCGTCCAGTCGCGCGACAATGGCGTCGTCACCGCCGCCGACCTCAAGGTGGTGACCAAGCGGGCGCCGACCGACGCCGAACTCGCCGACCTCCTGTTCGCCTTCAAGGTCTGCAAGCACGTCAAGTCCAACGCCATCGTCTACGTGAAGGATGGCGCAACCGCCGGCATCGGCGCCGGCCAGATGAACCGTGTCGATTCCGCGCGCATCGCCGCCATCCGGGCGGCCGAGGCGGCCGAGACGGCAGGGTTCAAGGACTCGCTGGCCAAGGGATCGGTCGTCGCGTCCGACGCCTTCTTCCCGTTTGCCGATGGTCTTGAATCGGCGATCGCCGCTGGCGCCACCGCCGCCATCCAGCCGGGCGGTTCGATCCACGACGCCGAGGTGATCGCCGCTGCCGACAAGGCCGGCATCGCCATGGTGTTCACCGGCATGCGTCACTTCAGGCACTGAGGCGCGACCCCTTCCTGCCGACAGGTGTTCGACAGGTTTCTCGACCCATGGTGAGCGGGCCGGCGCGATCGACGCGCCGGCCCGTTTTTCGAGGAACCCGCATGAAGACCTCTCTGATCGCTGTTGCCTTCGCCCTCGTTCTCACGCCCGTCGCCGCCTTTGCCGACGAAGACAGCGCCAGCTGCACCACCGCCGCCAAGGATACCTGGCTCAGCATCGATGCCATCAAGGCCAAGGCCGAGGCGGCCGGCTATAGCGACATCAAGAAAGTGAAGGTGGAAGGGACCTGCTATGAGGTCTACGCCTTCGACAAGAATGGCAAGAAGGCCGAGGTGCTGTTCGACCCGTCGACTGGCGAGAAGGCCGGTGACGAGGCGAATGGCTGACGTCATGTCCGAAACGTCCGTCGGCGGCGATGCGCCGCCGCGGACGATCCGGGTCTGGGATCCGGTCGTCCGCCTGTTTCACTGGACGGTGGTCACCGCCGTCTGTCTCAATCTTTTCATTCTGAAGCCCGGCCGCTTCTACCATCGCTACGCCGGGTATGTGGTGATCGGCGCCGTGTTGGTTCGGCTGTTCTGGGGGTTCGTCGGCTCCCGGCACGCCCGCTTCCGCGACTTCTTCCCAACGCCCTCCCGTCTTGTTCCCTATCTCAAGGCATTTCTTCGCGGCGAGGAAGCGCGTCATCTCGGGCACAATCCGGCGGCGGCGGTCATGATGCTGGCGCTGATGGGGCTGCTGCTCGCCACCGGTGCGACGGGCTGGATGATGACGCTCGACGCCTTCTGGGGAGAAGAGTGGCTCGAGGAGTTGCATGGGGGGCTTGCCAACGCCATCATGGTGCTGGCGCTGGTCCATGCGGCCGCTGCCATAGTCGAAAGCCTGCGCCACCGCGAGAATCTGGTCTGGTCGATGGTCACGGGCAGAAAGCGCGCCTGATGCGTCTTCTTCTCGTCGAGGACAGTGCCCGCCTCGCCGCATTGCTCGGAGAAGCCGTGCGCGAGGCTGGCTGGCGTCTCGACGCGGTCGGCACGATGGCCGAGGCGGAAGCGGCAATTGCCGTCACCGATTTCGACCTGATCCTGCTTGATCTCGGCCTGCCGGACGGCGACGGGCTTGAACTCTTGCGCGCCATACGTCGCGCCTCCGACGTGACGCCGGTCTTGATCCTTACTGCCCGCGGTACGGTGGAGGAACGCATTGCCGGTCTCGACGCCGGCGCCGACGATTATCTGGTCAAGCCATTCCATCATCGCGAGTTTCTGGCGCGTTGCCGAGCCATGCTGCGGCGGTCGCCGACGGCCTTGCAACCGGTGCTGGTCGCCGGTCGCCTGGCCTATGATCCAGCGGCGGCGCTGTTGACCGCCGACGGAACACCGATAGCGCTGCCGCCGCGCGAACGGGCGCTCTGCGAGACGCTGATGCGCGATATCGGCCGTCTGGTGCCGCGCCGCCGCCTCGAGACGACGCTGTCGGACTATGACAGCGAGCTGACCGCCAATGCGCTCGATTTGGCGGTGTCTCGCCTGCGCAAGCGGCTCGACGGTACCGGGAGCGGCGTTGAGATCGCCACGGTGCGTGGTCTTGGCTACCTGATGCGAGAGTGCTCTTCGGAGGGTGTCGACGAGGAGGCCCCATGAGCGGGCGCCGTCGCAAGCGTCTGGCTGGGCTGGTTGCCCGCCGTATTCTCGTCTTCGCACTGCTGGCCATGCTGTTGCAGGTGGCCATGGTCTTTGCCCGCTACTGGTTCGATGACGAGGAACTCGGCCATATCCTGGTCGAACGCGAGACCGAGGCAATTTCGGCTTCCGTCCATCGCGTGGCCGGTCTCCTGACTCTCGATCCGGACGCGCCGGTGCTCGACCGCTATATGGGCGATGTCGACGTCGACGACATGGATGCCGGAGATCATGCCGACGACGAGGTCGGCAATCATCCGCCGCCGGCCACTTTCGTGCGGATCCGGGGCGCGGATGGACGGGTCATCTACTCCAACTGTGGCGAGGAATGCGAAGAGCACTTCCTGCCGCCGCCGGGCAACGCGCCCGATTTCTGGCAGCGGGCGATCGAGCCCGGCAAGCCGCTCAGTGTCGCGGGGGGACGTGCCTTCGTCATTGATGGGGAACGTGTGCTCATCGATGTCGCCGTCCTGCACGACCCCGGCAACTTCCTCGGCTCGATTCTTACCCATGAGATGATCGATCACATGCTGGTGCCGATGGGGCTGATGCTGGTGCTGACCATTGGCGCTACCATTCTGTCGATCGGAGCGGCGCTTCGCCCGGTTTCCGCGGCGGCACAAGCGGCGGATGCCCTGGATCCCCGATCGCCAACATCTCTGTCGATCGATGAGGCGATGCCCTTGGAAGTCGCGGGCTTGGTGGAGGCGATCAACAGGCTGTTCGCCCGCACGGCCGAGATCATGGCGGCCCAGAAGGTGTTCTCGGCCGCCGTCGCCCATGAGATTCGAACGCCGCTCGCCGTGCTCCGTCTGGAGCTCGACCGGATCGCCGATCCCCGCGCCCGGCGGGCCGAGGCGGATATCGAGCGTCTCTTGCACATCCTCGAACAGTTGACCGCTCTTGCTCGCCTTGACGTGGTCGATGACGACGCCTTCGTCGAAACGGACCTCGCCGGTCTCGCCGCCGACGTGGTGGCGGACATGGCGCCTCTCGTCCTCGATCGAGGCGCAACCATCGCTTACGAAGGCGATGGCCCGGTGCCGAGGAGATTGGTACCTTCTCTGATACAGAACGTCGTGAGAAATCTGATAGAGAACAGTCTCAAGCACGCTGGTCGCGGCGTCGATATCGTCGTGGCGGTTGGCCTGGATGGCAGTCTCACTGTCTCCGACAACGGCTCTGGTTTTGTTCCCTGCGAGGTGCAGGGCGAGTTCGGTCGCGTGAAGAGGTCAGGATCGCTCGGTCTCGGTCTCACCATCGTCGAGCGGATCGCCGAACTGCACGGCGCGGCGCTTTCGGTTCGCTCCGCTCCGGGTGAAGGCTGCAGCGTTCACCTCGCCTTCGTCCACGAATGAGGAAAAGATGTTCAACTCACTTGGCAACCGACGCCGTTTCTCCGATCTCAACGAGCAGGAGATCCTGGCTCTCGCCATCTCCAGCGAGGAGGACGATGCCCGCATCTACGCGAGCTACGCCGAGAAGCTGCGCAAGGACTTTCCTGCGACGGCGGCGATGTTCGACGAGATGGTCAAGGATGAGGACGGGCACCGTCGCTTCCTGATCGCCGAGCATGAACGTCTGTTCGGCCCGGTGATCCCGCTGATCCGTCGTGAGCATGTAGCCGGCTATTATGCCCGCCAGCCTGTTTGGCTTGTCGAGAATCTCGGGGTCGAGCGCATTCGCGAGGAAGCGGCGCGCATGGAGGCGCAAGCCTACAAGTTCTACATCGAGGCGGCCAAGCGCGTTTCGGACGCCGGCGCCCGCCGTCTGCTCGGCGATCTCGCCGAGCAGGAACGCCATCACATGGAGGGCGCCGAGGCCGCGCGCGAAGAGAACGTCGGCCCCTCGGACGAGCAGGAAGAGGCGATGGTTGCCCGTCGCCAGTTCATTCTCACTTATGTGCAGCCGGGTCTTGCCGGTCTGATGGACGGTTCGGTGTCGACGCTGGCGCCGATCTTCGCCACCGCCTTCGTGACGCAAGACACCCACAAGACGCTGCTGGTGGCGCTGGCCGCTTCGGTCGGCGCCGGCATTTCCATGGGCTTCACCGAAGCGGCCCATGACGATGGCGTCATCTCCGGCCGCGGCTCGCCGATCAAGCGCGGGCTCGCCTCCGGCATCATGACGGCGATCGGTGGCCTCGGCCACGCCCTGCCTTATCTGATCCCGCACTTCTGGACCGCGACGTCGACCGCGCTCGCCATCGTGTTCGTCGAACTCTGGGCGATCGCCTGGATCCAGAACAAGTATATGGAAACGCCATTCTTCCGGGCGGTTCTGCAGGTCGTGCTCGGCGGCGCGCTGGTTCTCGGCGCCGGCATTCTGATCGGTGGCGGCTGATCTGCTTCGCCAACTGATTTTACGCGAAGTCGGGGCGGCGCGAGCCGCCCCTTTGCGCGTCAGGCGTGGCGATTCTGGCGGTGATCGATAAGGTCCGTCACCACGGACGGATCGGCCAGCGTCGACGTATCGCCGAGCGAGCCGAAATCGTCCTCGGCGATCTTGCGCAGGATGCGGCGCATGATCTTGCCCGAGCGCGTTTTCGGTAGCCCCACGGCGAACTGGATCTTGTCGGGGGAGGCGATCGGGCCGATTTCCCGTCTTACCCACTGGGTCAGCTCGGAGGCGAGCGTGTCGGTGGGCGCTTCTCCCTCCATCAGCGTGACATAGGCGTAAATGCCCTGTCCCTTGATGTCGTGCGGATAGCCGACGACGGCGGCTTCGGCCACCTTCGGATGCGCAACAAGTGCGCTTTCCACTTCTGCCGTCCCCATGCGATGACCGGCGACGTTGATGACGTCGTCGACACGGCCGGTGATCCAGTAGTAGCCGTCCTCGTCGCGGCGAGCGCCGTCTCCGGTGAAGTACATGCCCTTGTAGGCCGAGAAGTAGGTCTGCACGAAGCGATCGTGATCGCCGTAGACGGTGCGCATCTGGCCGGGCCAGCTCGTCAGAAGCACGAGATTGCCCTCGGCCGGACCATCCAGCACATTGCCGAGCGCATCGACGATGGCCGGTTCGACGCCGAAGAACGGTCGTGTCGCCGACCCCGGCTTAAGGCGCGTGGCGCCCGGCAGCGGCGTGATCAGGATGCCGCCCGTCTCGGTCTGCCACCAGGTGTCGACGATCGGGCAGCGGCCGTCGCCGACGACGCGGTGGTACCAGAGCCACGCTTCCGGATTGATCGGCTCGCCAACGGTGCCGAGAATGCGCAGAGACGATCGAGACGTGCTCTTCACCGCTTCCTCGCCGTGAGCCATCAACGATCGGATAGCCGTCGGCGCGGTGTAGAAGATCGTCACCTTGTGACGATCGATCACTTCCCAGAAGCGCGATGGGTTAGGATAGCTCGGCACGCCTTCGAACATCAGCGTCGTGGCGCCGTTGGCCAGTGGACCGTAGATCACGTAGGAGTGGCCGGTGACCCAACCGACGTCGGCGGTGCACCAGTAGACGTCGTCTTCGTGGCAGTCGAACACCCACTGATGGGTGAGAGAGGCGTAGACCAGATAGCCGCCCGTCGTATGCAGCACGCCCTTGGGGCTGCCGGTGGACCCTGACGTGTAGAGGATGAACAGCGGGTCCTCGGCGTTCATCGGCGAAACCGGACAGTCCGTGGCGATGCCTTTCGACGCCTCGTCATAATAGACGTCGCGCCCCTCCAGCATGTTGACCGGCTTGCCGGTTCGGCGCACCACCAACACCTTGGATACGTCGGGGCATTTTTCGAGCGCGGCGTCGACGTTGGCCTTGAGCGGAACCCGTCGACCGCCGCGTATGCCCTCGTCGGCCGTGATGACTATCGGGCTGCCTGCGTCGCGAATACGGCCGGCGATGCTGTCCGGAGAGAAACCGGCAAACACCGTCGAATGAATCGCGCCGATGCGGGCGACGGCCAGCATGGCAAAGGCGGCCTCGGGAATCATCGGAAGATAGATGGTGACGCGATCGCCGCGTCGAACGCCGGCTTCCTTCAGGACGTTGGCAAAGCGGCAAACCTCTTCCTGAAGCTCGCGATAGGTTATGGCCCGCTGCTCGGCGGGATCGTCGCCTTCCCAGAGGATCGCCACCTTGTCGGGCGTGCGGTCGGCATGGCGGTCGACGCAATTGTAGGCGGCATTGAGGATGCCGTCCTCGTACCAGCGGATCGATACGTGATGTGGATCGTAGGAGGTGTTCTTCACCCGCGTGAACGGCTTGATCCAGTCGAGGCGCCCGGCCATGGTCGCCCAGAACCCGTCGGGATCCTCGATGGAACGCTTGTAGAGCTCCAGGTACTTGTCATTGTCGATGAAGGCCGAAGCGGCAAGAGCCGCCGGCACCTCAAACACCTCACCGGTCATATGAAATCCTCCTCGCGTCAGGCCCTCCTCGGCCACACGCCCATCGATTCCAGTATGATCCGTCAAAACACGTAAATCCATTAGCCGCCCGGCTAATCGGCAACGCTTAGTGGTTCGACCGAGACATTTGCGTCAGCGTGACACAAGCCTCAGAGCAAATGTCAAATTCGCTCCACTAGTTGGTGGATCCGGGCCAGGTGAAGCGCCAGACGCGCGTCGTCCGGATGTCGCGGTCCTCGATGGCGCGAGAAACCGGCACGTCGTAGGTGGCCAGGGGGGCGACACCCATTGTGGGCAGGTAGGCTCGCCCTGGATCGCCGAACAGAACTGCCAGGCCCGCGTTTTGCGCGGCACGCAGGAACGGTTCGACGCGGGCAGCCATCGGTCTCTCGTAGAAAACGTCTCCGGCCAGAACAACATCGAAGTCGTCGGCGCCCCGGTCGAGATAGTCGATCTCCGGCGTCTCCACCTCGACGCCGTTGTCTGCGGCGTTGACCCGGATGGCGGCGCGAGCATAGGGGTCGATGTCGGCGGCAACCACCTTGCACGCGCCGGCAAGGCAGGCGGCGATGGCGACGATGCCGGAGCCGGAAGCGAAATCCAGTACGCGCTTGTCGCGCACGATTTCCCGATGATCGAGCAGATGACGGGCCAGTGCCTGACCACCGGCCCAGGCAAAGGCCCAGAAGGGTGGGGGCAATCCCATGCGGCCGAGATCAGCCTCGGTCGCCTGCCAGAGGCTTATCGCCTCATCGGCGAGCCGCAACCGCAGTTCCGGAACAAACGGCAGCGCTTGCGGCCGCGTTTCCCGCAGAACGAACGCGTGCTCGCGGGAAAGTTCGCTCAATTCTCAGCCATGGCGAGAACGGTCTCCCATTCGTCGTCCGTGACCGGCTGGACCGAAAGGCGCATCGAGGTGACGAGGCTCATCTTGGAAAGCGACGGCTCCGCCTTGATCTCGGCGAGCGTGACGGGGCGCTTGAGATCTCGAACCGCCCGTACGTCGACACAGTCCCAACGGGGATCGTCGGTCGTGCTGTCGGGATGAGAAAGCGCAATCACCTCGCAGATGCCGACGACGGCGAGGCCCTCATTGGAGTGGTAGAAGAAGCCCTGGTCGCCCAACTGCATCGCCCGCATGTTGTTGCGGGCAAGGTAGTTGCGCACGCCGTCCCATTCGGTGCCGGCTGGACCCTTTGCCTTGAGAGCGGCGAAGGAGAACTTGAAAGGTTCGGATTTGAATAGCCAGTGGGCCATGGGCGCTCCCTGCCGCTGCGTCTTTACGAACTCAGCCCGGCGCGCCGATCACCCATTTCCACGGCTTGATGTCGACGCTCTCGAACAGGCCGGCCCGTGCATAGGGATCCTCCGACAGCACCGTCTGCAACGTCTTGAGATCAACGGCCTCGGTGATCAGAAGGGAGCCGATCATGTTGCCTTCGTGATCGAGGTAGGGTCCTCCGACCAGAATGGTATCGGCGTTGGCCTTGACATATTCGAGATGAGCGGCACGGTTGGCCTGACGGACGGGTAGATGCCCGATCTTGTCGGTGCAACTGACGACATAATGCATGGTTCGCCTCGAACGCGACGATGGAATGAGGCTGACCCTAGAGCATTTCCCGGCCGGATGGAACCGTTCGATCGAAAGCTTGCACGGGGGAGCTTGCGATCGTTGCAGGGCAGCCCAACTCTCCGACCACGAAAGCAGGGGCCGTGAAAATGGCCCCGACGGAGGTGCCGTCGAGGCCATTTGGCAACCGGAGTAACTGAGGGCATCGTCTCTGGTCGTCCGCGTTACGACGGCCAGACCGGAGCGTCAGATCGCGACGAGATCCGGCACTGCCGAAGTCGGAGCCGAAACGCTGAGTGCGCGGGAGTAGGCGGCGCCGATGCCACTGATGATGCCGGGCGCGAAAACGTCGATCACTTCCGAACGGACTCGGGAGGCGTAGTCTCCGGCGGCGGACAAGAAGGTGAGCGGCGGGAACACGAGGGTCCGCTCGGCGGAGCTGACGGTCGGCGCTGACATGGCGGCCATCACGACAGACTTCGGAACGTTCATGCTGAAGGCGGAAGCGCCGGTGGAGGAGGCGGCGACGAGGAGGGAGGCAAAAGCCGCGGCGACAAGAAAGCGTTTCATATTGCAGGACTCCGGAACGCGATTGCCTGCTTTCTATCAGGGCCGGTTGAAGGCCCGGTTCCGAGATGAATCGCAATTTTTTCCTTTTCGGCAGGCTTTCGTTAACCTGCTCCGTGCCCATATTTACGCTTCATTCACCGTATCGGAGCCGGGTTTACAGTAATTTTTTGGAAACGGCGGGTCTCCGGGCTTTTTGCGGTGAACGGGCGTTAGGAAGTGTGAACAACTCGTCCGGCCTAAATACTACAACGTATGAATTCTCTCTCCTTAGTGGTGGTAAGGCTTTGTTGACGCTGACTAGAGATTTCAAGCCATGAAGCCGTCGACGCTTTTGACTTACCCCGATGCGCGGCTGCGGTCGGTTGCCGATCCGGTGGAGGTCTTTGATGATGGGCTCGCGGAGCTTGCCGGCGATCTCGTTGCTGCCGTCGAGGCTGCGCCGGCCATTGGTCTGGCCGCGCCGCATATCGGCGTTCTTCGGCGGGTCATCGCCGTGCGGCCTTCGGGCGGGGCGGGCGTTCGCGTTTATGTCAACCCGCTGATCGATTGGGCTTCCGTCGAAACGATGGCCAACGAGGAAGGCTCGGTCGCCATGCCCGGCGTCAGTGCCGAAATCGAGAGGCCACGGTGCGTGCGTGTCGTCTACTCCGACCTCGATGGTCGCCAGGGTATCGAAGAGGCGGAGGGCTTCCACGCCGCCGTGCTGCAGCATGAGATCGATCAGCTCGACGGCATATTCTGGATAGACCGATTGTCTCGCCTGAAAAGAGAGCGACTACTCAAGCGTTTTCGGAAGCTCGGCGGTCGAACCTCGCCATCTGCCTTTTTGTCGCCGTGAGTTTCCCGCATTCGTCGCTAGACTGCGCGCGCGAACCGTCTGCCCCGAGAGAGTTATGCTGATCGACCGCCAACATGCCATCCTGGATCTTGCCCGCGAGGTCGGCCGTGTGCTGGTCGACGACCTCGCGACGCGCTTCGAGGTGTCGCCGCAAACCATCCGCAAGGACCTCAACGAGCTTTGTGACCGCCGGCTGCTGGCTCGCGTGCATGGCGGAGCGGTGCTCGCATCGACGGTGAAGAATGTCGGCTATGAGGCGCGGCGACAGATTTCCGCCGTCGAGAAGCGGGCGATCGGTGAGGCCGCCGCCGAGCTCGTGCCCAACGATGCGTCGCTGTTCATCAACATCGGCACCACCACCGAAGCGGTGGCGCAGGCCTTGCTGCAGCATTCCGGCCTGATGGTGATCACCAACAACATCAATGTGGCTAACCTGATGCGCGCCTATTCGGGCATCGAGGTCGTGATCGCCGGCGGTCAGGTACGCCACTCCGACGGCGGCATCGTCGGCGAGGCGGCCGTGGATTTCATCCGCCAGTTCAAGGTGGATTTCGCCATCATCGGCACGTCGGCCATCGACGAGGATGGGGCGCTGTTCGATTACGACTTCCGCGAGGTGAAGGTGGCTCAGGCAATCATCGCCAATGCCCGCCGGGTGATCCTGGTGGCCGACGAGACCAAGTTCGAGCGGACGGCGCCTGTCAGGATCGGCTCGGTCGATCAGGTGGATGTGTTCGTGACCGATCGCTGCCCTCGGGAGGGTGTTCGGCGCCTCTGCGCGGAGGCCGAAGTGGAGCTCATTGAGACCGCGTCCGGTCATGGCGGGCATGCGGGCGAGGATGTATAATTTCGATGGTCGGCGGCGTATGGTTCTATGCACCAACGTGCCGGTCTGGTATCCACATGACATGTTGGAAACCAACGGGTAACAGGGCATTTTCGGGGCATCGGACGAGCTGGCGCCGCGCGCTTCACGGCGTGACGGGAACCTTGTGTTTCGTCCCTGTTCCCACGCCCATAGTGAATGACGAGTGGAGCCGCTGTGGACCTTTCTGACGGGAATCCCATGATCGATCGCCGCGATTTTCTTGCCCGGGCGCTGACGGCGGTGGGTGCCGTCGTGGTTGCGACCGGGGTTCCGGCTGCGGCGCGGGCGGCAACGCTGCAACATCAGTTTGCCGTGACCGGACCGTTCACCCGATCGACCGTGGCCGAGATTGCGCGTGCTCTCTCCAAGAAGCCTTACGAAGCACCGGACACCAGTCTGCCGCCGATCCTCGAGAACCTCACCTACGACCAGTATCGCGATATCCGATTCCGTCCGGAAACGGCCATCTGGGCCGACAAGGGCTTGCCCTACCAGATGCAGCTTTTCCATCGCGGCTCCTACTTCAAGGAGCCGGTCGAGATAGCGCTCGTCGAGAATGGTCAGGCGACTCACGTTCCCTACGATCCCAACCTGTTCAACTATGGACCCTTGGTGCCGCAGCCGATTCCATCGGAGGATATCGGTTTCTCGGGTTTCCGCCTGCACTCGCCGCTCAACAAGCCCGACGTGTTCGACGAGGTGCTGGTCTTCCAAGGCGCCAGCTATTTCCGCTCGCTGGGCAAGGATGAGGTCTACGGCCTGTCGGCGCGCGGTCTTGCTCTCAAGACCGCCGATCCGGAGGGCGAGGAGTTCCCCTTGTTCCGCGCCTTCTGGGTGGAGACGCCGACGGCCGGCTCGGACACCTGTGTCGTCAACGCTCTGCTCGACAGTCCTTCCGTATCGGGCGCCTATCGGTTCACCATTCGCCCTGGCCTGCCGACAACCATCGACGTCGAGGCTCAGCTGTTTCCGCGCGCCGATCTCAGCAAGGTCGGTCTTGCTCCGGGAACGTCGATGTTCTTCTTCTCGGCCAACGGCCGTACCGACATCGACGACTTCCGGCCGGAAGTACATGATTCCGACGGCTTGCTCATGGTGACCGGCCGTGGCGATCGTTGGTGGCGTCCGCTCGCCAATCCCAAGGAACTGCAGATCTCGGCCTTCCAGGATCGCAGTCCGCGCGGGTTCGGGCTTATCCAGCGCGATCGCAACTTCGACTCCTACCAGGATCTCGAGGCTGCCTACCAGAAGCGACCGTCACTCTGGATCGAGCCGGTGGGCGACTGGGGCGCCGGCGCAGTGACCTTGGTCGAGATCCCGACCAACTCGGAGATCCATGACAACATCGTCGCCTACTGGGCGCCGCAGGACAAGATCCCGGCCGGTACCGAGTTCTTCTTCGCTTATCGCCTGTTCTGGGGCGGCGACCCCGCCCTGGGCTCTGGTGCGGCCTACGTCACCGCGACACGGTCGGGCAGGGCGGGTGTCGGCGGTCCGACGCCGGTTCGGCTGTTCGTCATCGACTACGGCTTCTTCGAAGGCGTCGATCCGGCCAAGCTCGGCGCCGCCAAGGCGTCGGTCCAGGCTTCCAAGGGCACGGTGAAGAACATCGTCGTCGTCAACAACTCCGAAACCGGTGGGGTGCGGCTCAGCTTCGAACTGGATCCGCAGAACGAGACGCTGATCGAGCTGACCGCGACGCTTGCCTTCGATGGCGGGCAGACGGCCGAGACCTGGGCGTTCAGATGGACAGCATAGTTCGCGATGTCGCCGTCAACGGGCGATACGCACCAGGCATGCCTCCGGAAAAGCCGGCGGACATGCCGGCTCAGGATCTTCGACGGTTTAGCCGGAAGAGCCGCCGGCGTCTGGTAAACCCTGAGAGCCGGTCGTCGTTCCTGAAGCGCTTCGCGGTGATCGGCGGTACGGCGGCCTTGCTGGCCTACGCGTTCAACGAGATGTATGCGGTGCTTGCGCTCGGCGACCTCACGCCGATCGAGCGCGTGGTGCTGGTTCTCTTCACCGTGACCTTCGCCTGGATCGCCCTGTCGTCTGTGGCTGCGGTGTTCGGCTTCCTCAAGCTGGTTGGTCGGCGCTTCGCCCAACCGGGGCCTGTGTCGGACGAGCCTCTGCGCAAGCGGACGGCCATGCTGATGCCGACCTACAACGAGGACCCGTCGCGAATCTTCGCCGCCATCGAGGCAATGGCCCGCGACGTCGAGTCGCTCGGTCAGAGCCATGCCTTCGACTGGTTCGTGCTGGCCGACACCACAGACCCGGAGGTGGTGCTTCAGGAGGAAGCGGCGCTCCTGGCCGCGCGCGAGCGCATCGGCAGCTTTACCCGCGTCTACTACCGTCGCCGGCGCAACAACACAGCCAAAAAGGCCGGTAACGTCGGCGATTTCTGCAAACGTTGGGCAAGCGCCTACGATCATCTCTTGGTGCTCGACGCCGACAGCCTGATGGAAGGACGGACGATCGTCGAGCTGGCGCGCCGGATGGAAGCCGACCCGGACGCCGGTCTCATCCAGACCATCCCGACGCTGGTCAACGGCACGACGGTGATGGCCCGGCTGCAACAGTTCGCCGGGCGGGTCTACGGACCGGTGGTCGGAACCGGCCTTTCCTGGTGGGTGCAGAAGGAAGGCAACTTCTGGGGTCATAATGCAATCATTCGCACGGAAGCGTTCCTGAACTCCGCCGGCCTGCCCGAGCTCAGCGGCAAGCCGCCGTTCGGTGGCCACATCATGAGCCACGATTTCGTCGAGGCGGCGCTGATCCGTCGCGCCGGTTGGAACGTCATCATCGCCGACGATCTTCCCGGCTCCTACGAGGAAAGCCCGCCGTCGCTTGTAGACCTGGCCATTCGTGACCGCCGCTGGTGCCAGGGCAATCTGCAGCACCTGAAGGTGATCGGGGGGCGAGGTCTTCACTGGGTGTCGCGCTCGCATATCCTCACGGGCATCATGAGCTACCTTGCCTCACCGCTCTGGCTGCTCCTGATCCTGTCCGGTCTGGCGCTGACCTTGCAGGCCCATTACATCAGGCCCGAATATTTCAAGGACGAGTTCCAGCTGTTCCCGTCGTGGCCGCGCATCGACGCCGAACGAGCGCTTGCCTTGTTCACGCTGACGATGGGTGTTCTGTTCCTGCCGAAAGTCCTCGGGCTTTTGGCATTCTTCTTCAACTCTCGGGATCGCAAGGCAGCTGGCGGCTTCCTGGGCCTCATCCTGTCGTTCATTTTCGAGGTGATCGTGTCGGCACTGGTTGCGCCGATCATGATGCTGATCCAGACCGGCGCGGTCACCGAGATCGTGTTGCACCGCGACGCCGGGTGGAAGCCGCAGCGGCGCGACGACGGCGGCCTGCCGATCGGTGACCTTGTCGTTCGTCACCGTTGGCACGTGCTGGCGGGTCTGGCTCTCGCCTGGGCGGCGATTGCCGACAGCTGGGTGCTGTTTGCCTGGTTGTCGCCGGCCATTCTCGGCATGGTGTTCGCCGTGCCGATCTCCGGCCTTACCGGCTCCACTGCCGTGGGGCGCTTCGTCAAGTGGTTGGGTCTTCTTCGCATCCCCGAGGAGCGTCTTCGTCCCGGCATCCAGGGGCGCATGGACGAGGCCCGCCCGGCCTATATCGAAGCGGTGGCCGCCACGCCGAGTCTCGTCGACATTGTCGCCGATTCCAATCTCCTGATGCAGCACCTGGCGCTGGTCGACCGCATGGCGCCGCGTCCGCCCGGACGCGTGGATCCGGTGTCGGCCCTGGCCTTGGCCAAGATTGGCGAAGCCGAGACGATAGAGGAGGGCGTTTCCTTCCTTGATACGAAGGAGCGGGCGACGCTGATCGCCACGCCTCGCATTCTCGAAGCGCTGGCTCAGAAGCCGGTCAACCGTCAGGCTCTTGCAGCACAAGGCGAGACGCGGTCCGCCTGAGCGAGGCGGTGGCGATCAGCCACCATCGCCATGCACACTGGAGGAAGCCGCCATGCATGTTCTGCATGGCCTATTCCTCCTGCGACTGGAACATGATGCGTCCAGGCGCCGTAAGTGACCATGATAGCTCGTAAATCTAAATCGGTTTGATCGCGTCGCCATCGGTCGACGCTTTTTCGCTTCACCCAAAGGACGAGGCCAAAAAGCCTCGTCGGGATATGACATTAGCCTTCAAGCCGTGCTAGGGAAGCCGCCGACGTAGTTTCACGTATGGAGCTTGCCGTGCCGATCACCAAGGTGCTTGTCGCCAATCGATCCGAAATCGCCATCCGCGTTTTTCGCGCCGCCAATGAGCTCGGTCTGAAGACGGTTGCCGTCTTTGCCGAGGAGGATCGGCTGGCGCTGCACCGCTTCAAGGCCGATGAGGCCTACCAGATCGGCGCCGGGTTGGGGCCGATCGAGGCCTATCTCAGCATTCCCGAGATCTTGCGGGTCGCCAAGGAGTCCAAGGCCGACGCCATTCATCCCGGTTACGGCCTCCTGTCGGAAAGCCCGGAGTTCGCCGAGGCCTGTCGCGACGCTGGAATCATCTTCATCGGTCCGTCGCCGGAAACCATGCGTCAGCTCGGCAACAAGGTGGCGGCGCGCAATCTCGCCATCGAGGCTGGCGTTCCGGTGATGCCAGCCACCGATCCGCTGCCCGACGACATGGAAATCGTCAAGGCGGAGGCCAAGCGCATCGGTTACCCGGTGATGCTGAAGGCCTCGTGGGGCGGTGGCGGTCGCGGCATGCGCGTCATTCGCGACGAGGCGACGTTGCTGCGCGAGGTGGTGACCGCCAAGCGCGAGGCGATGGCAGCCTTCGGCAAGGACGAGGTCTATCTCGAGAAGCTGGTGGAGCGGGCCCGCCACGTCGAGGTGCAGATCCTCGGTGATACCCATGGCAACATCGTCCACCTCTTCGAACGTGACTGCTCGGTGCAGCGGCGCCACCAGAAGGTCGTCGAGCGGGCGCCGGCGCCCTACCTCACCGATGCCCAGCGCGATGAAATCACCAGCTATGGCGTCACCATCGCCAAGGCCGCCAGCTATTACGGCGCCGGCACCGTCGAGTTTCTGATGGATGCCGACAGCGGCGCCTTCTATTTCATCGAGGTCAATCCGCGCATCCAGGTCGAGCACACCGTTACCGAGGAGGTGACCGGCATCGATGTGGTGCGCGCCCAGATCCGCATCCTCGAAGGCTTCGAGATCGGGACACCCGAATCGGGCGTGCCAGAGCAGGAGGAGATTCGCCTGCACGGTCATGCGCTGCAGTGCCGCGTCACCACCGAGGATCCCGAGCAGAACTTCATCCCCGACTATGGCCGCATCACCGCCTATCGCGGAGCCACCGGCTTCGGCATCCGTCTCGACGGTGGCACCGCCTACGCCGGCGCGGTGATCACCCGTTTCTACGATCCTCTGCTGGAGAAGGTTACCGCCTGGGCGCCCACCCCGATCGAGGCGATCAACCGCATGATGCGGGCGCTGCGCGAGTTCCGTATTCGCGGTGTCGCAACCAACCTGACCTTCCTCGAGAGCATCATCTCGCATCCGAAGTTCCAGCAGAACCGCTACACCACCCGTTTCATCGACGAGACGCCGGAGTTGTTCCAGCTGGTGAAACGCAAGGACCGGGCGACCAAGCTTCTGACCTATATCGCCGACGTTTCCGTCAACGGTCATCCGGAAACCCGCAATCGTCCGCAGCCGGGCGAAGGGCCGAAGCCGGTGGTTCCAACCTTCTCCGGCGGCATCACACCCGGCACCCGCGACCTTCTGGCCTCGCGCGGACCGGAGGCGCTCGCCAAGTGGATCCGCGAGCAGAACAATGTTCTGGTCAGCGACACCACCATGCGCGATGGTCACCAGTCGCTGCTGGCGACGCGCATGCGTACCCACGACATGGCCAACATCGCCGAGGCCTATGCGCGCGGCTTGCCGGGCCTGTTCAGCCTGGAGTGCTGGGGCGGCGCCACCTTCGACGTGGCCATGCGTTTTCTCACCGAGGATCCTTGGGAACGCCTCGCCAAGATTCGCGACAAGGCGCCCAACATCCTGATGCAGATGCTGCTGCGCGGGTCCAACGGCGTCGGCTACAAGAACTATGCCGACAACGTCGTCCGCCAGTTCGTGCAGCAGGCCGCCGCGAGCGGCGTCGATGTGTTCCGTGTGTTCGATTGCCTCAACTGGATCGACAACATGCGCGTCTCCATGGATGCCGTGCTCGACCAGGGCAAGGTGCTTGAGGCGGCCATCTGCTACACCGGCGACATCCTCGACCCCGATCGCGCAAAGTACGACCTCAAGTACTATGTCGGCATGACGCGAGAGCTGGAGCACGCCGGCGCCCATATCATCGCCATCAAGGACATGGCCGGTTTGCTGAAGCCGGCGGCGGCCCGTGTGCTGTTCCGGGCGATGCGCGAGGCCACCGATCTGCCGATCCACTTCCACACCCACGACACCTCCGGCATCGCCGCCGCGTCGGTGCTGGCAGCGGTGGAGGAGGGCGTCGACATCATCGACGCCGCCATGGATGCCTTCTCCGGAAACACCTCGCAGCCCTGCCTCGGGTCGATCGTCGCGGCGCTCGAGGGTGGCCCTCGGCCGACCGGCCTCGATCAGCAGGCCATTCGCCGCATCTCCTTCTACTGGGAGGCGGTGCGTCACAAGTATGCTGCTTTCGAGAACGATCTGAAGGGACCGGCGTCGGAGGTCTATCTCCACGAGATGCCGGGTGGCCAGTTTACCAACCTCAAGGAACAGGCCCGTGCTCTCGGCCTCGAGACGCGCTGGCACGAGGTGGCAAAGATGTATGCCGACGTCAACCGGATGTTCGGCGACATCGTCAAGGTGACCCCGTCGTCGAAGGTCGTGGGCGACATGGCGCTCTTGATGGTCTCCTCGGCGCTTACCCCGGAGGACGTGCTCGATCCGGAGAAGGACGTCGCCTTCCCCGATTCCGTGGTTGAGATGTTCCACGGCGATCTCGGACAGCCGCCGGGAGGTTGGCCCAAGGATCTTCAGGCCAAGATCCTGAAGGGGGCCGAACCCATCACCGTGCCACCGGGCTCGTTGATTCCGCCGGTTGACCTCGAGGCGGCGCGCACCGAGTTGACCGAGAAGCTCTCCTGGACGCCGACCGACCAGGATCTCGCCAGCTACCTCATGTATCCCAAGGTGTTCCTCGACTTCGCCAAGTCGCAGGAGACCTACGGGCCAACCTCTGTCCTGCCGACTCCGGTCTATTTCTACGGCATGCAGGCTGGCGACGAGCTCAACATCGAGCTCGAACGCGGCAAGTCGCTCGTCTTGATCTGCCAGGCGATCGGCGAGCCGGACAACGAGGGCATGGTGCGGGTGTTCTTCGAGCTCAACGGCCAGCCGCGCATGGTGCGGGTACCCGATCGGTCGAGCGCCGCGTCGGTGCAGGCACAGCGCCGGAAGGCCGATGCCGGCGATCCTGGCCATGTGGCGGCGCCGATGCCCGGCGTCGTGTCGACGCTGGCCGTGAAGCCGGGACAGGTTGTGAAGGCGGGCGACGTTCTGCTGTCGATCGAGGCGATGAAGATGGAAACGTCCATCCACGCCGAACGCGACGGCACCGTCACCGAGGTTCTTGTCGCCGCTGGCGCCCAGATCGATGCCAAGGATTTGTTGGTGGTGCTCGGCGAGTAAGGTCAGAGATCTTGGCTGCACAAAGGAAATGGTCGGCGAAAGCCGGCCATTTCGCATTTCCAGAGAGCGGGTTGCCTAACCGCTAAGCGCCGTTGCAAGCTCGGTCCAGCTCGCCTTGTCGGGCGCCATGAGAAGCCCGCCGGCCCGGAGGTCGGGGCGGTAGGGAGAGCCGTCGAGCAGCGCGGAGTAACCGCCCGCCTCCCGGTGGATCAGCCAACCGGCCGCATGATCCCATGGCGACAGCTTGTGGTAATAGCAGAACTGAATGCGACCATCGACGAGCAGACGCATCTCCTGGCCGCCGCAGCGGTAGTTCATGATGCCCCAGGTGCGTCCGAAGCCGCCGAGCAAGCGCTCTCGCTCCTCCGGCGAAGCGTAATACCAGCCGGCGCAGCCCTGCATCTCGGAGAGCGGCGCGGCCGGCGCTACGTGGAGCGGCCGGTCCGGCTGGCCCTGGCGGACGAGAAAAGCGCCACCGCCGTCGATCGCGCAGGCCGCGTCGTTACGAACCGGGTCGTAGATGATGCCGCCCTTCACTGCGCCGTGCTCGACGATGGAAATGATCACCGCGAAGGCGGGAACGCCGTTTGCGTAGTTGAAGGTTCCGTCAATGGGATCGACGACAACCGCGCGGGGCGCGGCCATCAGGCGGTCGATCAGCGTCGGCTCGCGCTCCATGACCTCTTCGCCGACGAACAGGAAATCGTCGCCCCAGGCGGCCCGGACGCGCTTTTCGATCAACGCTTCGGATGCGATGTCGGCGACGGTGACGAAATCGGAGGCGTGCGCCTTGGTCTTGATGTCGGCGGCGGTAAGGTTGGAGAAATGCGGCATGATCTCGATCTCCGCCGCCGCCTGGGCGGTGGCGACGAGAAAATCGATGTCCTGACGGGTGACGGTCATTGCGAACTCCGGATTATGCGCAGCATGGAATGCACCCAAAGAACGACGGGAGCAAGACGGCAGGCGCAGCCCAACTCTTGCATTTCTCTCCGCATAGACCAACTTGTTCAGGGAATTAGGGAGAAACGCCGTGCGGGCTATCGGACGCCTCATCGCCCCGTTCTGGCGGGCCGCTCTGACATTCAGTGCCGCGGACGGTTGGGCGATCGCCTCGCATGTGGCGCTATCTTCCTTGATGGCCCTCTTTCCATTCCTGATTTTTCTCACCGCTATTGCGGCCTTTTTCGACCTCAGCGCGCTGTCGGCGACGGTGGTTGCGCTGATCTTCGAAAGCGTGCCGGCCAGTATCGCCGGCCCGATCGCCGGCGAGGTGAAGAACGTGCTGCTGGTTCCGCGCCGCGACGTGCTGACCATCGGCGTGGCGCTGGCGCTGTGGTTCGCTTCTTCCGGCGTCGAGGCGATGCGCGTCGGTCTCAACCGCGCCTACGGCACGACCGAGAACCGAAATTTTCTGTGGCTGCGGCTCGAGAGCATCGGCTTCGTGCTGCTGGGAACGATTATCTTCCTGACCATCGCCTTCCTGGTGGTGCTGGCGCCGGTGGCCTGGACCGCGCTCGTGCATCTGGTCCCGGCGATCGAGGATTTCGCCTGGCCCCTGACGTTCCTGCGCTTCGGTCTGACCTTGTTGATCGCCGGCGGCGGTCTCATCGCGTCGCATCTGTGGCTGCCGGCCGGTCGACGGGGCATTGCCGAGATATTGCCCGGCGTCGGCCTGACGCTGGCGGCCTGGATTGCCGGCGCTTACGGCTTTTCGCTCTATCTCGCTGATTTCGCCAACTATGCCTCGACATACGCGGGCCTTGCCGGCGTGATGACGGCCATCGTCTTTCTCTACCTCATGGCCCTCATTCTGCTTTACGGCGCAACGCTCAACGCGGCGATCGCCGAACGGCGTCGGCGTGCTGTCGAGGCCGGTTCGTCGGAGGAACCATTGACATCCCCCGAGCCATGATGGAAGCCGTAGGCTGCGGTGATGCCGCCGGACCGTCTTCGGCCCGAGGCCACCGATGCCAATCCTAGACTTACCCGCCGGCGTTCTTGTCCGGACAACAGGGAGATAGCCATGTACACGCTCGAAATCGCCGGCATCGCGATCGCCACCACCGACGCCGACGAGGCAGAGGCGCGCGAGATCTTCGAAAGCGAGGATTTCCTCGACGACATTCGCGGCTTCACGAGCGCCGGCAGCCCTGTCTGGGACGGCGTTTCGGCCTTCGTCATCCGCCAGGCCAACGAGGATGAAGTCGAGGCCTTTAGCGAGATCGACGACATCGAAGACGAAATCGACAGCGAAGAGGGGGACGAGTTCGACGGGGAGGGCGCCAACATCATGTTCCTCGTCGATATCGATCAGTTCGACGACGAGGAGGAATGAAGTCGGCCTCCGTGAACGCGGTTGGCGCCGAGTCCGCAACAGCGCGAATTGGATTCGTCGTGCGGACCGGGTTGACTGTGTGCTCCGAACATTCGGGCGGCGGCGCGGCCGCCGCCTTTCCGGTTGCGTCTTCCCTTGATCGGCCGGAGCGGTGCGATAGCCGGCGCCGGCCCATTCGGGGCGGCGGGAGTTGTCGATGAAGCGCGTGATGGAAGTGCTGAAGGAGGCGCGCCTCGATGAGGCCGCCGATCTGGCCGCCCGCGGCAGCAGGCCGGAAGTCGCCAGCCTTTTGAAGACCCTTTACGGCAAGGGCGCCGCGGAGGATGTGGTTGCCTATGCGGCAAACGAACTGGTCGCCTTCGCGGAAGGGGCCATGTCGAGCCTGTCGCTCAGGGTGCCTGGCATCCATTCGATCCGCATCTACAATCCCACGTGGGATGATGAGGCAAGCCATCGCAGGGAAGTGACGGTCGTCGACGTTCTCAACGACAACATGCCGTTTCTCGTCGACTCGGTCATGCAGGAACTGACCGACGCCGGCATAGAGGTGCGCCTGATGGTGCATCCCATCCTCTCCGTGGTGCGCGGTATGAGCGGTCGTCTGCTGTCGATCGGCGATGACCCGGACTCCAGCCGCGAGAGTTTCATCCACATCCACATCGCCCGCCTGCCCGACGCCATTGCTGCCGATCAGCTGGAGACGCGCCTCGATGGCCTGCTGACCGAGGTGCGGGCCGCCGTCGACGACTGGCCGCGCATGCAGACGCTGGTCAAGTCGGTGATCAACGTCTACCGGCACACACCGCCGCCTTTGCCGCCGGAGGCGGTGGCCGAAGCGGTCGAGTTTCTGAACTGGCTCAATACCGACAATTTCACCTTCCTGGGGCTCCGGGAGTATGCCGTCGGCACCGATGGAGACAGCGACGAGCTTACCTCGCTCATTCCGACGGGTGGTTACGGTCTGCTGCGCGACCCCGAAGTGCGGGTCTTGAGGCGCGGCCGCGAGATGGTGCAGGTGACGCCGGAGATCACCGAGTTCCTCAGGCAGGCCGAACCGCTGATCGTTGCCAAGGCCAACGTCAAGGCGCGCGTTCACCGCCACGCCTATCTCGACTACATCGGTATCAAGCGCTACGACGCCCACGGTCGCCTCGTCAGTGAAATCCGACTGCTCGGCCTGTTCACCGCGTCGGCCTACACCCGCTCCACCCATTCCATTCCCTACCTTCGTCGCAAGGTGGGGACGATCATGGCTCGCGCCGGATTCGATCCGGAAAGCCACTCGGGGCGGGCGCTGCGCAACATTCTGGAAAGCTATCCGCGCGATGAGCTGTTCCAGGTCGACCTCGACACGCTTCTTGATTTTTCCCTGGCCATTCTGGAACTCGGCGAGCGGCCGCGCATCCGCGTTCTGGCCCGCCGGGACAAGTTCGACCGGTTCGTGTCTCTCCTGGTGTATGTGCCGCGCGATCGCTACAACACCGACACGCGGCTCGCCATCGGCAACTATCTCGCGGATGCGTTCGATGGCCGTGTCTCGTCGGTTTATCCGGCGTTCCCGGAAGGTCCGCTCGCCCGTGTTCACTACATCATCGGACGTGACGAGGGGGCGACGCCCGCTGTCGCTCAGGCGGAACTGGAAGCCGCCGTCGCCCGCATAACCCGCAACTGGTGCGACGGCTTTGCCGACGCTTGTCGGGCGAAGTTCGGTCCTGCGCGTGGCCGCAAGCTGATCGAGCTCTATGGCCGCGCTTTCCCCGAGGCCTATCGGGCGAGCTATTCCGCCGAGATGGCGGTTGCCGACGTGACACTTCTCGAACTGTTTGTCGGCGATCGCGGCACGGCGGTCGACCTCATCGGCGGCAATCTGCCATCTCCCCGCGTCTCCATGCGCCTGATGAGCCGGGGCGGCCCGGTGCCACTGTCGGCCCGCGTGCCGGTTCTGGAGGCGATGGGTTTCACGGTGCTCGAGGAAAGAACCTTCGAGATCGGGCGCTCGGGCGAGACCATCGTGCTGCACGACATGGCGCTCCGCCGTGCCGATGGCGTCGATGTGGATCTCGCGCGCGATGGCAACCGACTGAAGGCGCTGTTCATGGCGGTCTGGCTCGGACGGGCCGACAGCGATCGCCTCAACGCACTGACGCTCGTCGCCGGTCTTGGTTGGCGCGAGATTGCCATGCTCCGTGCGCTCGCCCGCTATCTCAGCCAGATTGGTCTCGCTCACGGCCACGCCTATGTCGCCGAGGCGCTGGTGCGCAACGCTGGCGTGGCAACGCTTCTCGTCTCGCTCTTCACCACCCGCTTCTCCCCGACTTTCGAAGGCGATCGCGCGGCGCGACTCCGGGCCTTGCATGGTGAACTCGAGGCGGCGTTCCGCGAAGTGCCGATCCTGGATGACGATCGCATCCTCAGGCGGCTTGCCAATCTGATCGAGGCGGCGACCCGCACGACCTTCTTCCAGATCGGAGCCGATGGCGATCCGCATCCGGTGATGGCGTTCAAGTTCGACGCTGAACGGATCGATGGTTTGCCGGCGCCGCGCCCGTTCGCCGAGATCTGGTTGCATGCACCCGACGTCGAAGGCGTCCATCTTCGCTTCGGCAAGGTGGCGCGGGGCGGGTTGCGCTGGTCGGATAGGCCGGAGGATTTCCGCACCGAGATCCTTGGTCTCGTCAAGGCGCAACAGGTCAAGAACGCGGTCATCGTACCGGTGGGCGCCAAGGGGGGCTTCGTCGCTCGCCGTATCGGCGATGATCGGGCGGCGGCCGGCGTTGCCGCCTACGAGCGCTACGTCGGGACGCTGATCGATCTTACCGACAACATCGTCGATGACGTCGTCGTCCCGCCCGTCGGGACCGTCCGTTACGATGGCGACGACCCCTATCTCGTGGTGGCGGCCGACAAGGGCACTGCCAGTTTTTCCGACGTTGCCAATCGCATCGCGTTGTCCCGTCGTTTCTGGTTGGCCGACGCCTTTGCCTCCGGCGGCTCGGATGGCTACGACCACAAGAAGATGGGAATCACGGCGCGCGGCGCGTTCGAGGCCGTGAAACGGCATTTCCGCGAACTCGACCTCGACGCCCAATCCGATCCGTTCACCGCTGTCGGTGTCGGCGACATGTCGGGCGATGTGTTCGGCAACTTCATGCTGCTGTCGCCATCGATGAAGCTCGTTGCGGCCTTCGATCACCGCCATATCTTCATCGACCCGGATCCCGACGTCGAGGCAGCGCTTGCCGAGCGGCGGCGGTTGTTTGACCTACCGCGTTCCAGTTGGGGCGACTACGATCCGGCGAAGCTGTCGCCGGGCGGCGGCGTTTTTCCGCGAACGCAGAAGTCCGTCGCACTCTCCGATGAGGCACGGAGGGTGCTCGGCATGGATGCCGCGGTTCTCAGCCCCGACGAACTCGTCACAGCGATCCTGAAGGCGCCGACCGATCTTCTTTTCTTTGGCGGTATCGGCACGTTCGTGCGTGGCGACGACGAGAGCAATCTCGACGCCGGTGACCGCATCAACGACGGAGTCCGCATCCCGGCCGGTTCTCTCAGAGTTCGCGTTGTGGGCGAGGGGGCCAACCTTGGCGTGACGCCGAGGGCGCGGGTTGATTTTGCCCGGCGCGGCGGACGGATCAATTCCGATGCCATCGACAATGTCGGCGGTGTCGCGACCTCGGACGCCGAGGTCAATATCAAGATCGCATTTGTCCGGGCGATGGCTGCCGGCCGACTGACGCTGTCAGAACGCAACGAGATGCTTGCCGAAATGACCGACGACATCGCCGCCGGCGTGCTGCGGCTTTGTCGTCGGCAAGTGGTCGCCTTGTCGGTGACGCGCGCGCGCGGCTCTGGAGAGCTGCCGCGCCTGATGCGCCTGTCGGCGGTGCTCGCCGAGCGCGGCCTGCTCGACCCGCGCCGCGAAGGCCTGCCCGACGAATCGGCGGCCAGTCGTCTGGCCGCTATGGGCGAAACGCTATCGAGACCGGAAATCGCCATCCTGATGGCGCATGCCAAGCTGATGCTGTCCGATGATCTCTTGGCGGGCCGCCTGATCGATGATCCGGCGCTCAATGACTGGTTGGTCCTGGCGTTCCCGCCGGCCATGCGGGAACGCTTTGCCGACGACATTGCCGCCCACCGCCTGGCTCGTGACATCCTGGCCACGCGTGTCGCCGGCGCTGCGGTTGACGCGGCTGGCCCGACCTTTGTCAGCCGTCTCGGCGACGAAGCGGATGTGGACGCCGAGGCGGCTGTGCGCGCTCTCGTCGTGGCGGCGGCGGCTTTCGGGACCGATGGGGTCACGGCCGAAATTGACGGACTGGAGGGCAAGGTCTCGGGTGCCGTCTGGGTCGAGCTTCGGCGCCGTGTCGCCGATTTCCTGACCGACGCCGCCCTGTGGGTGGCCCAGAACGTGAAAGCCGAAGGGGATCTCGCCTCTGCCATCGAGCGGTTGGCCGAGGGCGTGCGCCGTTTCCGCGACAGCGCGCCGGCCGGCAAGGTCGATGGCGAGCTTGTCGCCGCAGGCGTGCCGGAGCGGCTGGCGGCTCGCATTGCCAGCCTGCCGGCTGAACTCGGAAGCCTCGACCTGATCGTCATCGGCGAGGAGGTTGGCCGGGCTGTCGACGAGGTGATGCCGGTCATGGCGGCGATCGACGAAGCGATTGCCGCCGATCTGGTCGCTCGTCTGGCAGAGCTGGTGAGGCCGTCCGATCTCTATGAGGGACAGGCGGCGGAAATCGCTTGGCGGACATTCGCCGTCGCGCGTCGCCGTATCGTCGCCCGGGCGATCGCCGAGGGTGGGGCCGATATGTGGACGACGGCGCGCGAATCGCGAATCGGGCGGCTGAGACAGCTCGTTGGTGACCTTCTCGTCGGTCCTCCGACGGTGGCAAAGCTGACTGTGGCGGCAGGTCTGGTTGCCGAGTTGGCCGAATGACGGCCTTCGGGAGCCCGTTTCCTCGTTGCATTCGGTGGCAGCTGGCGCAATCATGACGGTGACGTGACGATCACCGTCGGAGGTGCGCTTGAGCGGCGAGAGCAACGAGGAGGCGGGAGAGCCCGCAAATCTGGTCGCGCTGGCGCGTGGGACTGCGCCGGCGCCCGTCGACTCCCGGCCGGTGGCTCGGGAGGTCCCTTACGTCGCCTTCGATCGGCACGAGCTGTCCGAGATCCTGAAGGTCTACGGTCGTATGGTGGCGGCCGGGGAGTGGCGCGATTACGCCATCGATCATCTCTCCGACCGAGCCGTCTTTTCGATCTTCCGGCGGTCTTCCGAGGTGCCTCTCTATCGGGTCGAGAAGAATCCCAAGCTGGCGCGACGGCAGGGCGCCTATTCGGTGATCGCCCAGACCGGCATGATCCTGAAACGCGGTGGCGAGCTGGCCCGCGTGTTGCGCGTCATCGACAAGTCCTGGCTGTCGGTTGCCGAGTGAACGTCACGGGCAAGGGTTGCCGAAGCGCTGATGCAGGTCGTCGACGGCCGCCTGCATGTCTTCGGTCCAGACGAAGCCGGCGGCGGCAAGGTTGCTTTCCACTTGATCTTCGGCCCTCGGTCCGATGATGACCGAGCCAACCGTCGGCTGGTTCATGGCGAAGGCGACGGCGAAGGTCGTCGGGTCGGCGCCAAAGCGGCGGGCGAGATCGACGTAGGCGGCAATCGCCGCGTCGGCATGCGGCTTCTCGTAGCGCTGGAGGCGATTGAACAGGGCCTTGCGACTGTTCTCCGGCAGCGCGCCGTTGCGATACTTGCCCGTGAGGTAGCCCTGCGCCAGCGGCGAGTAGGGCAGGAGGCCGATCTCTTCCCGCAGTGCGATCTCCGCGAGGCCGCCCTCCCACGTGCGGTTGACCAGGCTGTAGGCGTTCTGCACCGTGACGGGGCGCGGGCCGATGCCTTGCTCGGCGGCGAAGATGAAGCGCATCAGCCCATAGGGACTCTCGTTGGAGAGGCCGAAGTGGCGGATCTTGCCGGCGGCGACCAACTCGGCGAAAGCGGCCGCCGTCTCCTCGATGGCCGTCTCGTCGACGGCGGGGACAAACGGCTTGAAGCGCGAAGGAACGGTTCCCCAATCGGAGACGGCTCGATCCGGCCAGTGGATCTGGTAGAGGTCGATATGGTCGGTCCTGAGCCGGCGAAGCGATTTCTCGACGGCTTCGAAAATCTGCGTCCGGGTGAGGCGGGTCGGCGAACCGTCGTCGCGAAACCAGTCATTGGAGCTACGGCCGCAGACCTTGGTGGCGAGGACGATATCGTTCCGTCGACCGCGCGCGGTCAGCCATTCGCCGATGATGGTCTCGGTCGCGCCTTGCGTCTCGCGTTTCGGCGGTATCGGGTACATCTCGGCGGCGTCCAGAAAATCGATCCCGAAGCCTACGGCGCGGTCCAGAATGGCAAAGGCTTCGTCACGGGAGGTTTGCTCGCCGTAGGTCATCGTGCCCAGGCAGATGGGCGTGACGAAGAGATCGGATCGGCCGAGGCGACGTTTTTGCATGGGGTGCCTTTTCGGAGTTCAGTCGATGTCGGGCAGGAGGGCCAGAAGGTCGGTGACGCCGACATCGACGCCCGCCTGGGTGAGCAACGTGGAGACCTGACCGCGATGATGGGTTTGGTGATTGAAGATGTGCGACAGCACCGACGACAGCAGCTTGCGCCGTTGTGTTCCGTCCGTTCGGCTGTAGGCGAATGCCCCGGCGAGATCGGCGTCCGTCAGCCCGTCCACGAAGCCGACGATCATCCGATCGATGCGTTCGCGGATCGGCCGGAGATGGGACAGATCGTCCGATACGACGAAGCTGACACTCGTCGGTCGCGGCAAGCCGGCAAGATCGAAGCGCCCGGAAAAGGGGGGATGATTGGCCAGTCGGCCGAACCAGATGAGGTCAGCGGCGACAAGGTGGTTGAGCGTGCCCAGGATGGAGCCGAAGAAGGCGCCACGGTCGCGGGACAGCTCGTCCGCCGTCAGCCGCTCGGCAGCGGCGTAGACCTTGGTGTTCATCCAGGCGTTGTAAGGCGCCATCAGGCGGAAATGATCGAGGCTGCTCACGATGGTTCTCCCCAACCGATCTTGCCAGGATGCCTTTGCGCGGCTTCCGTGGCTAGTGCTTCGCCAACGGCTTTCGCATCGGCTTGACGATATCCAGCCATGCCGACCCGTGACCGAATGTCAAACTCAGTCCGCTAGCCCTTGCCTTTGATCCGTTCGATCAGCGCCTCGACGGACGGAAGGATGCGCTCGACGATGATGTCGACGCCAGCGGCATTCGGATGCATGCCGTCGGCCTGGTTGAGGCTGGCATTGCCGGCGACACCCTCGAGGAAGAACGGGTAAAGCAGGGCGCCGTGTTTCTCGGCGAGGTCGGGAAAGATCGGATCGTAGCGGGCGCCATAGACGACGCCGAGATTGGGCGCCGCCCTCATGCCGGCGAGAAGCACGGGCGCCCCGGTTTCGTTGATGCGGGACAGCAGTTCGTCGAGGCTTTCGCGGACGAGCGACGGATCGTGGCCGCGCAACATGTCGTTCGCGCCGAGTTCGACGATGACGCCGTCGGCGCCGTCCGCCAGCGCCCAGTCGAGACGGGCCAGTCCGTCGGCGACCGTATCGCCGGAGACGCCCGCGTTGACGATGTCGACGTCATGGCCGCGCTTGACGAGCGCCGCTTCCAGCCGGTCGGGAAAGGCGTCCTGGCTAAGTACGCCGTAGCCGGCGGTGAGACTGTCGCCGAGCGCGACGATACGCATGGACTTGGCTTCCGCGCCGGCAAGGCCGACGAGGAGGGCGAGAACGAACACGAAGATGCGGTGTCTCACGGCCTTTTGACCCGGCTTGCAATGGTTTCTAGGCCAACCATATGACAGGCTCGGGCTTTCTTCGGCAAGCCCCGCAGACGTCACGTTTGCCCGAACCGCCAGAACCGAAAGCTCGCCCTTGCCAGATCCAGCCATTGCTCTCTCTCAGGTCGATCTCAGTCTTGGCAGCGGTGCTGCCCGCGTTCACATCCTGAAACGCCTGTCGTTTTCTATCGAGGCTGGCACGAGTGTCGGCATTGTTGGCCCTTCGGGCTCGGGCAAGTCGACGCTCCTGATGGTGCTTGCCGGTCTCGAGCGGGTGGACGGCGGCACCGTATCGGTCGGCAACGAGCGGCTCGACCGCATGGACGAGGACGCCCTTGCCCGCTTCCGCGGGCGTTCGGTCGGTATCGTCTTCCAGTCCTTTCACCTGATGCCGACCATGACGGCGCTGGAGAATGTGGCGGTGCCCCTGGAACTCAGTGGCCGGCGCGACGCCTTCGAGCGGGCGCGGGTCGAACTCGAAGCGGTCGGCCTTGGGCACAGGCTCGACCATCACCCGGCAGAACTCTCCGGCGGCGAGCAGCAGCGCGTCGCCATCGCCCGGGCTCTGGCGCCCGAGCCGTCGATCCTGATCGCCGACGAGCCGACCGGCAATCTCGACGCCGACACCGGCCGCGACATCATCCGCCTGATGTTCGAGGCGCGGGCCAGACGTGGCGCGACGCTGGTGCTGGTCACGCATGATCGGGCGCTCGCGGACGCCTGCGACCGCCGCATCGGCATGCGCTCGGGCGAAATCGTCGAGGATATCAGGGCGGGGGCGACGCCGTGAGCGGCCGCTCGCCGGGCTGGAAGGTCGCCGTTCGTCTCGCCGCCCGTGAGGCGCGCGGCGGTTTGTCGGGCTTCCGCATTTTCATCGCGGCCATCGCGCTTGGCGTCGCGGCCATCGCTGCCGTCGGTTCGACCAGCCGGGCGATCACCGAGGGCATTTCCCTGCAAGGGCGGGAGATTCTGGGTGGCGACATCGCGGTGCGTTTCGGTGGCGAAACCCCACCTGAGGCGGTGGTTGCCTCCCTTGCCACACGTGGTCGATTGTCGGCGGTGACGCTGGTCAACTCGATGGCGCGACGCCTCGACGGCGAGGCGCAGGCGCTTGCCCGCATCAAGGCGGTCGACGGCGCGTATCCGCTCGCAGGGGAGCTGCGCCTCGCAGGGGGCGGTCGGCTTGCCGATGCCCTGGCGCCGGGGGCGGATGGATCGATCGGTGTCGTCATCGAGCCGATCCTCGCCGATCGTCTCGACGTGAAGGTCGGTGACCGCATCGCCATCGGACGGGCAACCGCCGAAGTGCGCGGATTGATCGAAAAGGAATCGGATCAGGTCGGGACCGGCATCGCCTACGGACCACGGGTGATGATGAGCAGGGAGGCGCTCGCGGCAACCGATATCGTTCAGCCGGGCAGCCTTGTCGCCAACACCACTCGCATTGCCCTGCCCGATGGCACGACGGACGATGCCGTTGCCGCCGTCGCGGCGGAGATGAAGGCAGCCCAGTCCGACAGCGGTCGGACCGTTTCATCGCGGCTCGATGCAGCCCCCGGTCTGGAGCGTAACGTCGATCGTTTTTCGCAGTTCCTGACGCTGGTCGGCCTGACCGCGCTGATCGTCGGCGGTGTTGGCGTCACCAATGCGGTGAAGGCGTTCATCGATCGCAAGCGCGACACCATCGCCACGCTGAAGGCGGTGGGTGCGCCGGGTGGTTTCGTGGTGGTCGTCTATCTGATCGAGATCGGCGTCATCGCCGGCATCGGCGTGGTGCTGGGGCTTGCCCTGGGGCTCGTGCCACCCTTCTTCGCGGGCGGGTTGATCGCTTCGGCGCTCGAGTTGCCGATCGAGATCGGCGTCTATCCCGGCGAGCTGATGCTCGCCGCCGCCTATGGCTTTCTTACGGCCTTTGCCTTCGCCATCTGGGCGCTCGGCCGCGCCCATGACGTACCGGTGAGTGCTCTGTTCCGCGACAAGGTGGCGCCGGAACGGCGGCTGCCGCGTCGCGTCTATGTCTTGGCTACCAGCGTGGCGGTGCTGCTTCTCGCCGTGCTCGCCGTCGCCACCGCTGCCGACCGCTTCGTGGCAGTGGTGTTCATCCTGTCGATGGCGGCGATCTTTGTCGTGCTCACCGGCGTGGCCGACCTGATCCGTCGCCTTGCCGGTCGATTGCCGGCGGTTGGTTCGGCGGAGCTCCGGTTGGCGTTGCGCAACATCCACCGACGCGGAGGCCTGACGCTTTCGGTGGTGCTGTCCCTCGGCCTCGGGCTGACGCTGATGGTGACGCTGGCCTTGATCGACACCGGGCTCAGGCGGCAGCTCACATCCACCTTGCCGGAGAAGGCGCCCACCTTCTTCGTGCTCGACATTCGCTCCAACGACCTCGACGCTTTCTCGCGGCTGGTCGAGGCGACGGTGCCGGGCACCACGCTCGAGACCGTGCCGATGCTGCGCGGCCGCATCACAGCGCTGAAGGGGACGCCGGTCGACAAGATCGATGCGCCCGAAAGCGCGCGCTGGGCGCTGTCCGGAGACCGGGGCATCACGATATCGGACGAACCACCGGCCAATTCGACGCTCGCGTCGGGCGCTTGGTGGCCGAAGGATTACAAGGGCGAGCCGCTTGTCTCCTTCGAGGACGAGCTGGCGCGCGAGTTCGGCCTCAAGATCGGCGATACGGTTACGGTCAACGTGCTCGGTCGTGAAATCACCGCCAGGGTGGCCAGTACGCGCAAGGTCGAATGGCAGTCGCTCTCGATCAACTTCGTGATGGTGTTCTCGCCCAGTACCTTCGCAGGTGCGCCCTATTCGGTGCTGTCGACGGCAGCGCTGCCGACGAGCGGCGACGCGGTGGCCGACCGGCAAAACGAAGGGCGGTTGATCCGGGCGGTGGTGGCGGAGTTCCCGACAGCCACGATGGTGCGTGTCAAGGACGTGCTTACCACGGTCAACGATCTGGTTGGCTCGCTGACGCTGGCCATTCGCGCCGCCGCCTCCATCGCGCTCGCCGCCTCGGTGCTCGTTTTGGCCGGTGCGCTTGCCTCCGGACATCGCCAGCGCGTCTACGATGCCGTGTTGCTCAAGACTTTCGGCGCGACGCGGGGGCGGGTGCTGCTCGCCTTTGCGCTCGAGTACGCGGCGCTCGGCTTTCTCACCGCCATATTCGCCTTGGCCGCTGGCGCCTTGGCTGCCTGGGGCGTTCTTTACGGCATCATGGACGTGCCGGTCGATCTCAATCCCTGGGTGGCGCTTGGAGCCGTGGCCTGTGCGCTTCTTCTGACCATCGGACTGGGACTGCTCGGCACCTTCAGGGCGCTATCGGCCAAGGCAGCGCCGGTACTCCGGAATCTTTAAATCTTCGTCATGTTTGATGGACTCGTCGGGCGTGCCCTTGAGCTTTCATCGGGGTAAGCCCATATTGTCTCTTCGAGCGAGGGGAGGCTCGCCTCCCCCGCGACCTTGTATTTCCAGAGAAGGATCGACGCCCCAATGGCATTCCCTGAACGCAACATCCCCTCGGGCTACGGTTCCCGGGCCTATTCCGCGGAGATCGATCAGGGTCTCCGCAGCTACATGCTGTCGGTCTACAACTACATGGCCATCGGCCTCGCCGTGACCGGTGGCGTCGCGGCGCTTGCCGCCAATGCCGCGGTGGCGAGCTGGGATCCGATCATGCTCACCTCCTTCGGCGCGGCGCTCTATACGAGCCCGTTGCAGTGGCTGGTGATGCTGGCTCCGCTCGGCCTGGTGCTCGTGTTCTCCTTCGGCATCCAGAAGCTGTCCATGCCGGTGGCGCAGGGCCTGTTCTGGGCTTTCGCGGCGCTGATGGGCCTGTCGCTGTCATCGATCTTCCTGGTCTACACCCAGCAGTCGATCACGCAGGTGTTCTTCATCTCGGCCGCCACCTTCGCCGCGCTCAGCCTCTACGGCTACACGACCAAGCGCAACCTCAGCGCCATGGGCTCGTTCCTGATCATGGGCCTGTTCGGCCTGATCATCGCGTCCCTGGTCAACATCTTCATGCAGTCGTCGGCGATGGAGTTCGCCATCTCCGTGCTCGGCGTCGGCATCTTCGCCGGCCTGACCGCCTACGACACGCAGACCATCAAGGAGATGTACTTCGAGGGCGATGATCGCACGACGGCCGGCCGCAAGGCCATCATGGGCGCCCTCAACCTCTACATGGACTTCATCAACCTGTTCATCATGCTGCTTCGCCTGATCGGCGACCGTCGCTGACGACAGGGCAAGTCCTGACCGAAGATGCGGCGCCGGGTCATCCCCGGCGCCGTTTTTGTTTGAGGCTGGACGATGGGCATGCGATCTAGGGCACGGGCGCACTGCCGCGCCGTTTGCTCTTCCGGATCCGACCCATGCTGACCATTCGTCCCGCCCGTGAAAGTGACATCCCGGCGATTGCCGCCATCTACCAGGAGGCCGTTCGTACCGGGACCGCTTCATGGGAACTCGAGCCGCCGACCGATGCGGAGATGCTGAAGCGCTTCGAGGCCATCACCAGCGGCGGCTATCCCTATCTGATTGCCGAGATGGGCGGCGCGCTGGCCGGTTATGCTTATGTCAGCGCCTATCGGCCACGTCTTGCCTACCGCTATACGGTGGAGAACTCGATCTACATCGATCCGGGCCGGCGGGGGCAGGGTATCGGCAAGTGCCTTCTCCAGGCCCTGATCGACGAGTGCGCCCGGCGCGGTTTCCGGCAGATGATCGCGGTGATCGGCGACAGCGGCAACGTTGGCTCGCGCAAGCTGCACGCGGCGCTGGGGTTCACGCTGGTCGGCGTCGCGCCGGCCCTCGGCTACAAGTTCGACCGCTGGCTCGATCAGGTTCTGATGCAGAGAGCGCTCGGCGATGGCGAGCACACCGCTCCCGGCGAACTCGCTCGGTAAAGCCAAAAGAAAAGCCGCCGCGAAGCCATCGCGGCGGCCAAATGTCGATGGGCAATGCCCGTCAGGCGGCCTTCTTGGGCTTCAGGAGGCTGCGGTTGAGAAGCACCTCGGCGATCTGCACCGCGTTGAGCGCGGCGCCCTTGCGAAGGTTGTCCGACACCACCCACATGGTGAGACCGTTTTCCACCGTGATGTCCTCGCGGATGCGCGAGATGTAGGTGGCGTCTTCGCCGGTCGCCTCGTAGGGGGTGATGTAGCCGCCGGGCTCATGCTTGTCGACGACGAGGCAGCCGGGCGCCTCGCGCAGGATCGAACGGGCCTCGTCGGCGCTGAGCGGCTTCTCGAACTCGATGTTGACGACTTCCGAATGGGAGACGAACACCGGAACGCGGACGCAGGTGGCGGTCAGCTTGATCTTCGGATCGAGGATCTTCTTGGTTTCCGCCGTCATCTTCCACTCTTCCTTGGTGAAGCCGTCCTCCATGAAGACGTCGATGTGCGGAATGAGGTTGAAGGCGATGCGCTTCGGAAACTTCTTCGGCTCGACCGGGTCGGAGACGAAGATGGCCCGGGTCTGGGTGAACAGCTCGTCCATCGCGTCCTTGCCGGCGCCGGAAACCGACTGATAGGTCGACACGACCACGCGCTTGATGCCGGCCTTGTCATGCAGCGGCTTCAACGCCACGACCAGTTGGGCGGTCGAGCAGTTCGGGTTGGCGATGATGTACTTCTTGGTGAAGCCGGCAGCGGCGTCGGCGTTCACTTCCGGAACGACCAGCGGCACGTCCTCGTCGTAGCGCCAGGCCGAGGAGTTGTCGATGACCACACACTTCTGGGCGCCGATCTTCGGCGACCATTCCTTGGAGATCGAGCCGCCAGCCGACATGACGCAGATGTCGATGTCGGAGAAGTCGACATGCTCCAGGGCCTGCACCTTCAGCGTCTTGTCGCCGAAGGACACTTCGGTGCCCTGGCTCCGCCGCGAGGCGACGGCGATCACTTCGTCGGCGGGGAACCCGCGCTCGGAGAGGATCGAAAGCATTTCGCGGCCCACGTTCCCGGTGGCACCGACCACAGCGACCTTGTAACCCATGTTGGACTGACCTTCTGATTGTGTGGCGTCTACGCCGAAACAGTCGTCCCCCGCCTTGTCTGGCGGCCGGTCGCTCTTCAGTCTGTCAGGGAGACGTTCGAGGAGGCCACCTTCCGCCTCCTCAGACCCGAGGAGGACGATGCGGGGCGAGGAAGCGTCGATTACGTCGTAGTCGTTTTCGTCGTCGCCGTTTTCGTCATGGCAAGCCCGGCCGGGACAAGACCCAGCTCAATGACCGCCTGACGGGAACCATTCGCGAACGACATGGACCATTCCTCTCTCGAATGTCGGGCTTTATGGCTGAAAGGATCTGATCGGTCAAGACGAAACGGGTTCAAACTGTCTGTGGTTCCGGGACTCTGCGGTTTGCCGACGCCAACTTCCGTCCGTTCTCAGGCGGGCTCGATTGGCGATCCGGAGTGCACACGGGGATGCGCCCGTGCTTGGCGAAGATGCCTGGAAGTGGCCTTCGTTTCACCGGTCACCGTTTCGAGAGATGTGCCGCAAGCAAACCGCAAGGGCGGCGGCCCTGAAACGAAAGGGCCCATCCTGCCGGACGGGCCCATCTTGTTCAGTGTGCGAAGTGGAGCCCGGACGGCCTCTGGCGAGGCCGGCCACAAGGCGCTTCTCAGGCTGCGAGCTGGCGCAGCACGTAGTGAAGGATGCCGCCATTCTTGTAGTAGTCGAGTTCGTCGAGCGTATCGATCCGGCAGAGAAGCGGCACATCGATCACCGAACCGTCGGCGCGGGTGATGCGGGCGGTCAGCGTCTGGCGCGGCTTGACGTCGGCGATGCCCTCGATGGTCACCGTCTCGTTGCCGGTGAGGCCAAGGGTCTTCCAGGTGGTCCCTTCCTCGAAGGTCAGCGGAACGATGCCCATACCGACGAGGTTGGAGCGGTGGATGCGCTCGAAGCTCTCTGCGATTACCGCCTTGACGCCCAGCAGATTGGTGCCCTTGGCCGCCCAGTCGCGCGACGAGCCGTTGCCGTACTCTACACCGGCGAAGACAACCAGCGGAACGCCCGCGTCCTTGTAGCGCATGGCGGCATCGTAGATGTACATCCGGTCGCCCGAGGGGTGATGGACGGTCCAGCCGCCCTCGACCACGTTGCCCGCATCGTCCTTCACCATGTTGTTCTTGATGCGGATGTTGGCGAAAGTGCCGCGCATCATCACTTCATGGTTGCCGCGCCGGGTGCCGTACTGGTTGAAGTCGGCCGGGCGCACCTGATGGCCGGTGAGATACTGGCCGGCCGGGCTCGCTACCTTGATCGAACCGGCCGGCGAGATGTGGTCGGTGGTGATCTTGTCGCCGAACAGGCCGAGGATGCGTGCGCCGACGATGTCGGTGACCGGCGGCGGCGTCATGGTGATGCCGGCGAAATAGGGCGGGTTCTGCACGTAGGTCGAGCCGATGTTCCAGCCGTAGGTCTGGCCGATCCCCGCCTCGACGCCACGCCACCGTTCGTCGCCCTTGAACACGTCGGCATACTTCTCCTTGAACATGCCGGCGGTGATGAAGGTGGCGATGGTCTCGTTCACCTCCTTGTTGGACGGCCAGATGTCGCGGAGATAGACCGGCTCGCCGTCGGAGCCGACGCCGAGTGCCTCGGTCGACAGGTCCTTCTGCACGCTGCCGGCCAGCGCATAGGCGACGACCAGCGGCGGGGAAGCGAGATAGTTGGCCTGCACGTCGGGGCTGACACGGCCCTCGAAGTTGCGGTTGCCCGACAGCACGGCAGCGGCGACGATGCTGTTGTCGTTGATCGACTTTGAAATCGGCTCGGGCAACGGACCGGAGTTGCCGATACAGGTGGTGCAGCCGAAGCCGACCAGGTTGAAGCCGAGGGCGTCGAGATCCTCCTGCAGGCCGGACCGGCTGAGATACTCGGCGACGACCTGCGATCCCGGCGCCAGCGAGGTCTTCACCCACGGCTTGACCGCGAGGCCTTTCTCGCGCGCCTTGCGGGCAAGGAGGCCGGCGGCCACGAGCACGCTCGGATTGGAGGTATTGGTGCAGGAGGTGATGGCGGCGATCACCACGTCGCCATGGCCGAGGTCGAAGTTGCCGCCCTCGACCGGATAGCGGGTGCCGATGTCGGCGAGCTTCTTGTACTCGGCTTCCATGGCGGAGGCGAAGCCGGACTTGGCGGCGCTGAGCGAGACCCGGCCTTCCGGACGCTTCGGACCGGCCAGCGAGGGGACGACGGTGGAGAGGTCGAGCTCCAGAACATCGGTGAACACCGGATCCGGCGTATCGGCGGTGCGGTAGATGCCCTGGGCACGAGCGTAGGCGTCGACCAGAGCGACGCGGTCGTCGGCGCGGCCCGAGAACTTCAGATAGCGGATCGTCTCGGCGTCGATGGGGAAGAAGCCGCAAGTGGCGCCGTATTCCGGGCCCATGTTGGCGATGGTGGCGCGATCGGCCAGGGTCAGGCTGTCGAGGCCGGGGCCGAAATACTCGACGAACTTGCCGACGACGCCCTTCTTGCGCAGCATCTGGGTGACGGTGAGAACCACGTCCGTGGCGGTGACGCCCTCGGTCACCTTGCCGATCAGCTTGAAGCCGATCACCTCGGGAATCAGCATGGAAACCGGCTGGCCAAGCATGGCCGCCTCGGCCTCGATGCCGCCGACGCCCCAACCAAGCACCGAGAGGCCGTTGACCATGGTGGTGTGGCTGTCGGTACCGACGCAGGTGTCGGGATAGGCGTAGGTGACGCCGTCTTCCTCGTTGGTCCACACCGTCTGCGCGAGATACTCGAGGTTGACCTGATGGCAGATGCCGGTGCCCGGCGGCACGACACGGAAGTTATGGAAGGCGTTCTGGCCCCACTTGAGGAAGTTGTAGCGCTCGACGTTCTGTTCGTACTCGCGGGCGACGTTCTGGGCCAGCGAGGAGGCGCTTCCGAAATAGTCGACCACGACCGAATGGTCGATGACGAGGTCGACCGGCACGAGCGGGTTGATCTTGCCCGGATCGCCGCCGAGCGAGACCATGGCGTCACGCATGGCGGCGAGGTCGACGACGGCCGGAACGCCGGTGAAGTCCTGCATCAGGACGCGGGCAGGCCGGTAGGCGATTTCCTTGTCGAGCTTGCCCTTGTTGTCGAGCCATGCGGCCATGGCCTTGATATCGTCCTGGGTCACCGAGCGGCCGTCCTCGAAGCGAAGCAGGTTCTCGAGGATCACCTTCAGCGAGGCCGGCAGACGCGAAACACCGGCGAGGCCGTTCTCCTCGGCGGCCTTCAGGTCGTAGTAGACGTAGGTCTTCGAACCGACCTGAAGTTCTCTCCTGGACTTGAAGCTGTCGAGCGACGGCATGCGCGGGCCCCTTTCAATGCCGGGGGGCGCCTTGCCGGGGACGGAACACGGCGGTGCCGGCATCCGTTCGGGGCAGGGTCCTCGCCACCGGCGAGCTGTTTGACGTTTACGTAATGGTCACTTGGCGACCGGAGACTTCCTTGCGCCTTATAGAGAATAAGCTGACGCCTCACCAGACCTTGAGTACGAAATTCTACCACATAACGTCGCATTCCGCGTCCCGCGCCCGGATCGCTCTGGTTCGCCCCAAAAGCGGCTTACGCCACTGGCCGTGATGTTCTATTGGGAAGGACCGCCGTTTGCGCCGGAGACGCCCGTGAACCAGCCTTTCCAGCCCTTCAGTCTCGTGGTCGAGACGCTCAGTGTCGATCGCGGTGGCCGTCGGGTGATCGAAGACGTCGGCTTCGAGGTGGCCGGGGGCGAGGCGATATTGGTCACCGGTCCGAACGGCGTCGGCAAATCGACGTTGCTGAGGGCTCTCGCCGGGCTCGGGCGACCGGCAAAGGGGGCGGTGCGCCTTCTGGCCGATAGTGTGGCCGATCCGGAAGAGGTCGGTCGCCATGCCCACTATCTCGGTCATCGCGACGCGGTAAAGCCTGCCTTGACCGTCGGCGAGAACCTTGCCTTCTGGCAGGATTTCCTTGGGGCGGACGGAGGCGAGCCGGTGGACACTGCGCTTGACGCCGTGGGGCTTGCCGATCTTGCGGCTCTGCCCGCCGCCTATCTTTCGGCAGGGCAGCGAAGGCGACTTGCCATCGCGCGCCTTATCGCAGTGCGGCGACCGCTCTGGCTGCTGGACGAGCCGACCGCTGCCCTTGACGTCGCCTCGGAAGCGGGGCTTGTCGGGCTTATGGCTGGCCATCTGGAACGCGGTGGCGCCATCGTTGCGGCCACCCATCTCTCCATCGGCCTTGCCGGCGCTCGTGCGCTTCGCCTCGTTGCCGAGGAGATCGCCTGATGTCGCCGCTCGTTGCGCTTTATGTTCGCGAACTGCGCCTGTCCGTGCGTATCGGGGGCGGCGCCCTGATGGGCGTATTGTTCTATCTGATCGTGGTAACGATCTTCCCCTTCGCCATCGGGCCGGATCTCAATCTCCTGTCTCGCCTGGGTCCGGCCATCCTGTGGATCGGGGCGCTGCTCGCAACGTTGCTCGGTCTCGACCGGCTGTTTGAAGCCGACCGCGACGATGGTGCGCTCGACCTGATGGTCGCTTCGGGGCAATCGCTGGAACTTCTTGTGATCGTCAAGGTGGCGGCCCACTGGACGGCAACCGGCTTGCCGCTTGTCATTGCGGCGCCCTTCCTGTCGCTGCTCCTGGCCATGCCCGTCGACGTGACGCTGGCCTCACTGGCGACGCTTCTCGTCGGTACGCCGGCGCTGACGCTCCTCGGGGCGATCGGTGCAGGTCTGACGGTATCGCTCAGGCGTGGCGGCTTGCTGCTGCCGATCCTGGTGCTGCCGTTCACCGTGCCGGTGCTGATCTTCGGCGTAGCCGCGGCGACAGCCGTCGCCTTCGATCCCGCCGCCTTCCGAACGCCCTTCCTTCTCATCGTCGCCCTGACGTTGACGGCGGCGGCGATATCGCCGATCGCCACCGCCGCCGCGCTTAGAAACGGGCTTGATTGAGCCTGGCGGCGATCACGCCGCCCGGATGGTGGCGAGGAAGCGCCGGAGTTCGCCCTGCAGACGCTCGGCCTGAGCCGAGAGCGCGCCGGAGGCCTGCAGCACTTCCTGGGCGGCGGCCGAGGAATCGCCGGCGGCTTCGCCCACCTTGACGATGTTGCTCGCCACCGTGCTGGTGCCCTCGGCGGCCTTCTGCACCGAGTCGGCGATTTCCTGCGTGGCCATGCCCTGGTCGCGCACCGATCCGGCCACCGTGTTGGAGACCTTCGAGATATGACCGATGGTCTCGGTGATGCGCATGATGGCGTCGCTGGAATCGGCGGTCGACGCCTGGATCGCGGCGACCTGGGCGCCAATCTCGCTGGTTGCCTTGGCGGTCTGGTCGGCGAGCTGCTTGACCTCGGCGGCGACCACGGCAAAGCCCTTGCCGGCTTCGCCGGCGCGTGCCGCCTCGATGGTGGCGTTCAGCGCCAGAAGGTTGGTCTGGCCGGCGATGGTGTTGATGAGGTCGACGACGGCGCCGATCTTGCGCGCGGCTTCCGACAGTTCGCGCACCTTGCCGGCGGTCTCCGACGCGTCCTGCACGGCCTTCGAAGCGACTTCGGTGGACTCGTTCACCTGCCGACCGATCTCGGCGATCGACGACGCCAGCTCCTCGGCGGCGGCGGCTACGGTTCCAACGCCGGCCGAGGCCGCTTCGGAGGCGGCGGCCACGGTCGACGCCTTCTGCGTCACGTCGGTTGACGATTGGGACAGGGTCTGAGCCGAGCCGTTAAGCTGCCCGGCCGCGGCGGCCAGCGAGGACGCGATGCCGCCGACGGTCTGTTCGAACATGTCGGCGAGCTGGTGGACTTCGGCGCGCCTTACCTCGGCCTGCGCCGCCTCGTCGGCCTCGCGGGCGGCGCGTGCTTCGGCTGCCTGGGCGAGACTCGTCTTGAACACTTCCAGTGCGTCCGCCATGGCGCCGACTTCATCCTTGCGGCCGCGACCCGGGACCTCCGTCTGGAGGTCGCCGTCCGACACCTTCTCCATGGCGCGCGAGATGGCGACCACAGGCCGGGAGATCGAGCGGCCGATGACGAAGGCCAGCACCACGGCGCCGACCACGGAGACGCCGGCGACGACCAGCAGCATCCGTCGGATCGTGTCGATGAGGCCGGTCGTGGCGACGCCGATCGACGTCGACTCGACCGAGGCGGCGGCGCGAACGGCTGCAACCTTGTCGGCGATGGCGGTCGAGGCGTTGAGCAGGTCCTTTGATGTCAGATTGCGAAGATCGCCGGAAATCTGATTGGCCTGGCGATAGGCCTCCTGAAAGGTGGTCGCGGACTTCAGAACCTTGCCGAGCTGGGCGGCTTCCTGTCCGGCCCCGACGGCCTTGATCACCAGGTTGAGGCGCTGGACGAGACCGTTGAAGCCGGCGTCGGCGGCCTTGAGATCGTCGGCCGTGCCGTTGTTCAGCAGCTTGTAAACCGCGAGACGGCCGGCGTTGTATTGCTCCGTGGCCTTGGTGGCGATGGGAATGATGTCCGTCTTGCCGAGCCTGTCGACCTTGGAAGAGAAGAACAGCATGTCGTTCTTCAGCTTTTCGCCGAGTGGTTCAACGCTTTCACGGACAATCTTCTGCTGGCTGGCCTTGAGCTCGATGAGCTTGGTCAGCACCGCGTTGTACCCGTCGAACAGCGTGGCGATGGCGGTCATGTTGTCCTTGCGGACGCCGTCGTCGATCTTTCCAACGGCATTGGCAATGGAAGCTCGCGCCGTCTCCGCGGCGGTCTTTGTGTTTGACAGGGCCGTCTCGCTGCCGCGCGTCAGGTAGGCGTCGACCTGCGCCGTGAGATTGAGGAAGGCATAGTCGATGTCGCGCGTCAGCTCCACTTCATCGACACGGTCGCGGTGCTGGCCGAAGGAACGCTCGAACGAACTGAGCGAGAAGAGCGACAGGCCGGCGCAGGTGATGAGAAGTGCGATGACCAGCGCGAAGGCTACGAATACCTTGGAGCCGATGGACAGATTGTTGAATAGGCGCGCCATCGCTTTTTCCCCCAGCGTGCACGGACAATTCCGTTCGACCCGCGCCGGCCGGGATGCATGAAAGCATCCCCGGCCCGCACGCAGACGTGTTTGTCTGACAATGATAAAGGAGCGCCCTTAAAGTTTTCCAAACAATAGAGTAGTCGGATCGGTTGTCTTTACTTGTTAAAAGTGACAGCTGTTATATGCTGCAATGTCCGGATTGCTATCGACTGGGCCTATCGCCTGCGATCGATAACTGGTGTCGGCAGCGCCTCTCCAGCGAAGTGTGCGGCGAGGTTGGCGCGCACCAGCGCTCCCATCGCCTGACGCGTCGCCTGTGTGGCGCTGCCCTGATGGGGCGACAGCAGGACGTTATCCAGGCGGGAAAAGCGCGGGTCGATCGCGGGCTCGTTCAGGAAAACGTCGAGTCCGGCGCCGGCAATCGTTCCATTCTCCAGAGCGGCGATCAGAGCGGCCTCGTCGACGGTCGTGCCGCGCGAGATATTGATGAGAAGGCCGTCACGCCCCAGGGCGGCGATCGTGGAGCCATCCACGAGGCCCACGGTATCTCCGCCGCCGGCTACCGCTACCACCAGGATGTCGGACCAGGCAGCCAGAGTGGCCGGCGTGGGGAAAGCCCGCCAAGCGGACAGAGGTTTTGGCGAGCGATTCCAGTATCCGATTTCGGTGTCGAAGCCGGCGAAGCGGCGGCCGATTGCCTCGCCGATGCGGCCAAGCCCGACGATGCCGACCTTGCGCCCGGAAACGGTGCCGGTCAGCGGCATGGATTCGTTGATCCAGGTTCCCGAACGGACGAAGGCGTCGCCGTCGACAATGCGCCGTGCAAGCGCCAGGGTCAGGGCGAGCGCCATGTCGGCGACGTCGGCGGTGAGTACGTCGGGTGTGTTGGTCACCGCGACGTTGTGTTGACTGGCGGCGGCGAGGTCGACCTTGTCGTATCCGACGCCATAGACGGCGATCAGCTGCAGCGCCGGCAGCGCCTCGATCAGCGCCGCATCGGCACCACGCCCGCCGGACGTCACCACCGCCATGATCTCGGCGACAGGGCCAACGCCAGCCAGCCCGTTGGCTGGCAGGTCGATGAGGTCGTAGGCCTCGCGCATTGGCGCGATGTCCCACTCGGGCATCGGCGACACCATCAGGACCTTGGGGCGCGGCGACGAAACGGTGGGCATGAACTCACTCCGGGTTTTGGGGAAACGACAGCCGCCTCGGTGCGACGGGGCATTCTTGACGCTATTCATTCGTATGATGATAGTGCCTTCCCGCAAGGCGGGAAACGACCGAACTTGCAAGACGCCGATGCGCGGGAGGACAGCATGAGCGACTACGATACGTTCGATGGCCGTTTCGGGTCGCTGGTGATCGGCAGTGCCGCTGTCGAGCGCCTGTGGACAGGCGGGCGCTGGACGGAGGGGCCCGTCTATGTGCCGGCTGCCAAGGCCGTGGTCTGGTCGGACATTCCAGAAGATCGAATCATGCGCTACGACGAGACCAATGGCGCCGTCTCGGTGTTCGAGTATCCGTGCGGCTATCACAACGGCCATACGCTCGATGCCTGCGGACGCATCGTTGCCTGCGAGCATGGCGGTCGTCGCGTCTCCCGTCTCGGCTTCGACGGCCGTTGGGAGACCGTGGTCGATCGCTTCGACGGCAAGCGTCTCAACTCTCCCAACGACGTGGTGGTAAAGTCCGACGGCAGCATCTGGTTCTCCGACCCGAGCTACGGCATCGACAGCGATTATGAAGGGCACGCGGCGAAAAGCGAGATTGGCGCCTGCAACGTCTATCGTCATGATCCCCGGAGCGGAGAAACGACGGCGGTCGTGACAAGTCTCGATCGTCCCAACGGTCTTGCCTTCTCGCCGGACGAGCGCACTCTCTTCGTCTCAAACACGTCCTCGTCCAATCCCCCGGCCATTCACGCCTTTCGCGTTGCAGAGAGTGGATGCTCGGTCGACGCTGAGCGGATGCTTGTCACTTCGGATGCCGGAGTCTTTGATGGTTTCCGTCTCGATCAAGCCGGCAACCTGTGGACTTCCTGTGGAGATGGGGTTCGCGCCTACGCCGCCGACGGCACTTTGCTCGGCCGCATCAACATTCCCGAGACGGTCTCCAATCTGTGCTTTGGCGGTCGCAAGCGCAATCGGCTCTATATCACCGCCACCTCTTCCCTTTACGCGGTCTATGTGAACGCCCGGCCGGCCGTCGGCCTCCATAGTTTGCGCTAGCAACTTGCCTTTCGGCTGATGGGGAGCCGTGAGTATTAACACGTAAACAATGGTGTTCGCAGCGGTCTCTCGACCTTGGCTGGACGGTTGATTAGAGTTCATAACCAAGAAAACTATCGACAGGCCGGCAAGAATCGATATTGATCTGAGGTAATTGGCAGTTTCCGGAGTTGATCCAACGTGGGCGATGATCGTGCTCGGCTCAATCTGAAAAGTCTGGCCCGCCACCTTGATCTGTCGATTACAACCGTCAGTCGAGCGCTGCGCAACGGGCCTGAGGTTCGCAAGGAGACCATCGAGCGCGTTCAGAAGGCGGCCGCGGAGCTTGGCTATGTCCGCGACGTTGGCGGTCTGACGCTGAGGACCGGTCTCTCCTACTCCATTTGCGTTTTGATGTCGGCCGTGCCGCCGGACGATATCGCCGATACCGGTTCGGTCGGTCTACTTCAGGGCGTGCATGAAGTGGCCCAGGCAGCCGGTTACGCGGTGACCGCGGTGCCACTGGCCCCCGGCACGGACCCGATCGAGGCGTTGAAGACCATCATCGACGGTCGTCGTGCCGACGGGTTGATCTTCGACCATACCCTGCCGATGGATCCGCGGGTGCGCTTCCTGCTGGAGCGCGATTTTCCCTTCGTCAGCTTCGGCCGCACCGAGCTGTTCACGCCGCATGCTTGGTTCGACATCGATGACGAGGATGCCACCTATCGGGCAGTGCGGCATCTTCTGGCGAGCGGCTACCGCCGTATCTGCCTTATCAATCCGCCGACCGAGTTCATGTTCTCGCAGTATCGTCAGCGTGGGTATCGCAAGGCGCTGTCCGAGGCCGGCATGGAGATCGATCCGCGTCTCATGCTCGATCTCGATCTCACCGCCCGGAAGACGCGCGCCTCGGTGAAGGACCTGATGGTGCAGGAGAGCCCGCCCGATGCCTTCATCTGCGTCAACGACATAACCTCGCTCGGCATGATGACAGGCCTTCGCGACATCGGTCTCGATCCTGCCGATTTCGGCTTCTGCGCGTCGACCACCACCCGATTGATCGAGTATGTCGAGCCGACGCCGGTGAGCTTCTATTTCCCGCTGCAGGAGGCCGGCCGCCGGCTGACGCGGTTGATGTTGCGCCGCCTTGAGGGTGAAACCGACATCACGCAGCTCCAGGAACTGGCCGTCGCCGAGATGCATGTGCCGACGCGGCGGCGGTAGCCGCAGCGCCAGCGAAGGGCTCTGGCCGGCCCAATAGCGGGCCATCGGCGCAATCGTTTCGGTTGCCCGTCAGGGTACGGCGGGCTATGTTGCAGCGGTTCCCCCGCATTCACCGCTCTGCGGGGGACGGGACCTGCGTCCCGGAGGAGCAGCGGCTTCCGACATTTCTTGAGTTTTTCATGGCTGATCTCGTCAATCGCGCTTCCGCGAAGGACCTCGCGGGAAACTGGACGCTTCAAGCGGCAGATGAATCGATTTCCGTGCCGTTTGCGCTGCCAGGCGACGCGCTCTCGGCATTGATCGCCGCCGACATCCTGCCCGATCCCTATGTCGGCGAAAACGAACTCTTGGTGCGCTGGCCGGCCGAACGCGACTGGATCGCTCGCCGCACCTTCTCCATGGATGCCGAGGCGCTCGGTCATCCCTGGGCACTTTACGTGGACGCTCTCGATACCGTTGCCGAAGTGCGGATCAACGGCCAGATGGTGCTCGCTACCGCGAACATGTTCCGTCCGCATCGGGCCGAGGTGGGCACTGCGCTTCGCAGCGGCGAGAACGAGATCGAGATTGTCTTCCGTTCCAACGTTGCCGCTGCGATGGAGGCGGCCGCAAAACAGCCGTTCGAGCAGCCCTACAGCGCCCAGATGCAGGCCAGTCCGCACATCAACCTTCTGAGAAAGGTGCAATGTCACGCGGGCTGGGACTGGAACATCGCCATGATGCCTTTCGGCCTCTACGGCGACATCCGTCTGGAGCGTGCCGACCTGCCAACCATAACCTATGTCCAGCATCGCCAGCGCCACAACCAGGAAACCGGCGCCGTCGATGTCGATATCGAGGTTCGTATCCAGGCAAAAGCAGCCTGCGAAGAGCTGCTCACCATCGAGCTCGGGGACGAGAAGGCTAGCCTTCAGGTCACCTGTTCGCCCGGCACCAGCGTGGCCGAAGCGACGCTGCATATCGAGAACCCTCGTCTTTGGTGGCCGGTCGGCTCGGGCGAGCAGGCGCTCTACGATCTGGCCGTCACTTTGGGCGGCTCCACGCTTCGGCAGCGGATCGGCCTCCGCCGCATCGAGGTGGTCACCAAACGCGACGAGATCGGCGTACCGTTGACCGTCCGCATCAACGGGCTCGATCTGTTCTGCCGTGGCGCCAACTGGATTCCCGGCGACGCCCTGCCTTCTCGCATCACGCCGGAAGCGGTGCGCCCTCTCCTTGAGGACGCGGTTGCAGTTGGCATGAACATGCTGCGCATCTGGGGCGGCGGCCAGTATGAGCCGGAGTGGTTCTACGACCTCTGCGACGAGCTTGGCATCCTGATCTGGCAGGACATGATGTTTGCCTGCGCGCTCTATCCGGCCGACAATGCCTTCCTCGCCGAAGTCGATCGGGAGATCGAGCATCAGGTCCGGCGGCTGTCGCATCATGCGTCGATCGCCCTCTACTGCGGCGACAACGAGGTGATCGGCGCCCTCACCTGGTTCGAGGTGGCGCGCGCCAATCGCGATCGCTATCTCGTCGCCTACGACCGGCTCAACCGGACGATCGAGTTGGCGGTCGGACGCGCCGATCCGGATCGGCTGTTCTGGCCGTCGTCACCGTCAAAGGGGCCGATGGACTTCGGCGACGCCTGGAAGGCTGAAGGATCCGGCGACCAGCACATGTGGGACGTCTGGCACGCCGGTAAGTCGTTCGCGGCCTATCGTGGGGTGCGCCCGCGTTTCGCTTCGGAGTTCGGCTTCCAGTCCTTCGTGTCGCTGTCGACGCTTCGCCGCTACATCGATGAAGAAGACCTCGACATCGCTTCGCCGGCCATGGAGCTGCACCAGAAGAATGCCGGCGGCAACGCCCGCATCGTCGAGACCATCTCGCGCTATTTCCGCTTCCCGAAGAACTTCGAGAACGTCGTCTATCTGAGCCAGGTCCAGCAGGGTTTGGCGATGAAGACGGGCATCGATTTCTGGCGGTCGATCAAGCCGGAGTGCATGGGCGCGCTTTACTGGCAGCTCAACGACACCTATCCGGTGGCGTCCTGGTCTTCGATCGAATATGGCGGCCGCTGGAAGCTTCTGCACTCGATGGCCAAGCGCTTCTTCGCGCCCATCAACGTGGTGGCCATTCCGTCAGCCGACACGGCCACGGTGGACCTGTTCGCCGTCAACGATACGCCGTCCGAGGTGGTGGTGGCCGGCAATGCGTTCTGGCTTGGCGTCGATGGCGCTCGTCGGCCGGCTGGCGAGTTCATGAAGACGGTGCCGACCGATCGAGCGATCCTGCTCTTGTCGGTTCCCGCCGACGGCAGCCCTGACGAAGTGCTGGGCTTCACTTGGCGAGATCCGGCAGGTGAGCATTTCGACCATCACGCGGTTTCGCCCTACAAGGCGCTGCGCCTTCGCGATCCCGGACTCGTGGTCGAGGCGACAAAGCGTGGCGTCGGAGAGTGGGGCTTCAAGATCACCGCCAAGGCGCCGGCCTTCTATGTCTCGCTGGAGACGGATCCCTACGGCGTGTTTTCCGAGAATGCCGTTCTCGTGACGCCGGACGCACCGGTCGAGATCGTCTGGACATCTCGCTCGGGCGATGTCGATCCTGTCGAAAGCCTCGTGGTCCGCGATCTTCGCTCCAGCTATCGGCCAAGCGAGATCGTCGTCCGCAGGGCGTGACCGAGGATTAGTCTCGGGTCAGAAAAAGCCCGCTCGCCTTGCGTCCCGATTTGAACGGGAACAGGGCGAGCGGGCTTTGCATTTGAACCTGTCGATGTGCGCCTCAGCGCGTCGGCATGGGGGTCGGCCCACGGTAGTCGTAGAAACCGCGCTGCGTTTTGCGGCCGAGCCAGCCGGCCTCGACATATTTCACCAGAAGCGGGCAGGGGCGGTACTTGCTGTCGGCAAGGCCGTCGTGCAGCACCTGCATGATCGAGAGGCAGGTGTCGAGGCCGATGAAATCGGCGAGCTGGAGTGGACCCATGGGGTGATTGGCGCCGAGGCGCATGGCCGTATCGATGGAGTCCACCGTGCCGACGCCCTCGTAGAGCGTGTAGATCGCCTCGTTGATCATCGGCAACAGGATGCGGTTGACCATGAAGGCCGGGAAGTCCTCCGACACGGCGACCGTCTTGCCGAGCTTGGAAACGAAATTGCGAGCTGCCTCGAAGGTTTCGTCCTCGGTGGCGATGCCGCGCACCAGCTCGACGAGCTGCATCACCGGCACGGGGTTCATGAAGTGGATGCCGATGAAACGCTCCGGCCGGTCGGTCGACGCGGCGAGGCGGGTGATGGACACCGACGAGGTATTGGTGCCGATCATCGCTTCGGGCTTCAGCTCGGGACAGAGCTGCGAGAGCGCCTTGCGCTTGATGGTCTCGTTTTCCGTCACCGCCTCGATGACGAGGTCGGTATCGGAAAAGCCGTCGAGATCGTTGTAGAGCTTGATGCGGGAAAGCGCCTCGCGGCGCTGCTCCTCGGTGATCTTCTTGGAGGCGACCTGACGGCTGAGGTTGGCGGATACGACGTTGAGGCAAGCCTCGACTCGATCGCGCGCAATGTCGTAGAGCCCAACGTCGAGACCCGCGAGAGCGCAGACATGCGCGATGCCGGAGCCCATCTGACCCGCGCCCATGACGCCGACCGACCTGATTTCTACCATTGAAGTCCTCGAGCCTTCCGGGACGCGACTTGACCGCAGCGCGCCCTGTAACACGTTTCAGATCATTCTAGCTCAACCGAGGGCTTTCGTCAGCTCCGGCACGAGTTCGAACAAGTCGCCGATCAAGCCGTAGTCGGCGACCTGGAAGATCGGCGCCTCGGCGTCCTTGTTGATGGCGACGATCACCTTGGCGTCCTTCATGCCGGCAAGGTGCTGGATGGCGCCGGATATCCCGATGGCGAGGTAAAGCTCGGGCGACACCGCCTTGCCGGTCTGGCCAACCTGCCAGTCGTTGGGGGCGTAACCCGCGTCCACCGCCGCGCGGCTGGCGCCGACTGCCGCGCCGAGCTTGTCGGCCAGCGGCAACAGCACGGCTTGGAACTGTTCCTCCGAACCGAGCGCTCGGCCGCCGGACACGACGACCCGAGCAGAGGTCAGCTCCGGTCGCTCCGTCGACGAAAAGACGTCGCCGACAAAGGCGGATAGGCCTGAATCGGCGGGCGCGGCAACAGGCTCGACCGGCGCAGGTGTGCGATCCTCGGCCGGGGTTGCCCGGAAGGAGGCAGTGCGGACGGTGATGAGCTTGATCGGGTCGGCGGAGCGCACGGTCAGAAGGGCGTTGCCGGCATAGGTCGGCCGCTCGAAAGTGTTGGGCGCCAGCACAGCCGTGACGTCGGAGATCTGCATCACGTCGAGCAGGGCGGCGGCGCGGGGCAGGGCGTTCTTGAAGGTGGAGGTCGACGGCGCCAACACGGCCGAATAGGCGGGAGCCAGCGCCACGACGAGGGCGGCCAGCGGTTCCGCAAGGCCATGTTCGAGCTGAGCCGCCTCGGCGGTCAGAACGCGGCTGACGCCCTTGAGCTTGGCAGCCTCGCTGGCAGCCCCGGCGACGCCGTTGCCGGCCACCAGAACATGAATGTCATCGCCGATGGCCAGCGCCGCGGTGAGTGCCTTGAGGGTAGCGTCCTTGAGGGACACGCCATCGTGGGCGGCGAGGAGAAGAGTGGTCATGTTCGCAGGCCTTTCTCAGAGCACACCGGCTTCAGTCTTCAGGCAGTCGACCAGCTCGGCGACCGAGGCGAGGCGGCGACCGGCGGGCCGGACCGGTGGCTCGGCGGTTTTCAAGACCGTGAGGCGCGGCGTGAGATCGACGCCGTATTGCGCGGCCGGCCTCAAGTCGATCGGCTTCTTCTTGGCCTTCATGATATTCGGCAACGAGGCATAGCGTGGTTCGTTGAGGCGAAGGTCCGCGGTGACCACGGCGGGCAGCGCGAGGCGCACGGTCTGCAGGCCGCCGTCGACTTCGCGAGTGACTTCGATGCCGTCGTTACTCGGGACGAGCTTGGAGGCGAAGGTGCCTTGCGGCCAGCCGAGCAAGGCCGCCAGCATCTGGCCGGTCTGGTTGCTGTCGTCGTCGATGGCCTGCTTGCCGAGGATGACGAGGCCCGGAGCTTCTTCGGCAACGATCTCCTGCAGAAGTTTGGCGACGGCAAGCGGCTCGACCGTGCCGTCAGCTTCAAGAACGATGCCTCGGTCGGCGCCCATGGCAAGCGCGGTACGGACCGTATCCTGCGCCTCCTTCGGACCTATGGAGACGGCAACGATTTCGCTGGCAATGCCGGCTTCGCGAAGACGCAGAGCTTCCTCGACGGCGATCTCGTCGAAGGGATTCATCGACATCTTGACGTTGGCGAGATCGACGCCGGAGCCGTCGGCCTTGACGCGGATGTTGACGTTGTAGTCGACCACCCGTTTCACGGGCACGAGAATCTTCATCGGGACCATCTCTCCGGACCAATGGAACGAACGCCGAAACAGCCTGCAATCGGCGGATTCCGGGGCGCGAGGCGTGACCGTAGCGACCGTCCGCGCTGTCGTCAACGGCGGGGCAGACACCCGTTTCGGGTTGGCCCCAATCGCCGTCGGCCGCGTGGCAAGATTGGCTTTCGCCTTGCACGGACGCTGCTCGACGTCGGAAGCCTCTGGACGCGGTTTCAGGTGAATTTGGCGCGACCGATCGTGCGCCGATTAGAACGGCGCGATCAGCCGTCGGAGATAGTCGAGCTCGAGGGGCGGCCGGTCGGGATCGGCGTAGCGGCGGCGAAGCTCCTCCAGCAGGCGGCGAGCCCGTTGCACCTCGATTTCGCCCGGAACCTTGGTGCCGTCGCCGAAATCGGGACCACGTCGGCCAGTCGGCCGACCAAGCGGATCGGTGCCGCCGTCACGAACGCCGGCGGTGCCTTGTTCCTGGCCGCGCATCATCTCGCGCGCACCGCGCCGAAGGGCATCGAGAGCTGCCCCCTGGTTGCCGACCGCCGAGTCGGCGTCGCCGGAGCCGAGGTCGCGCCCGGCATCCCGCATGGCGCGGCCGGCTCCTTCGAGCCCATCCATGCCGCTCTGGGTGTCCTTGGACAGGCGGGACATCAACTCCCCCAGGCGGCGCGACAGAGCTGACTGCTCGCGTCCCAGGTCTTCCAGGGCCCGCTGGTCGCCGCTGTCGTCGCCGAACTCCTCTCCGGTGTAGCCGTCGGGTGTCAGCTTGTGCGTACGGTTCTGCAGCTCCTGCTGCCGGCGGATGATGTCGGCCAGTTCGTCGAGCGTCGGATCGCTGGAGCCGCCGGCCTTGGGAGTGGCGAACTGCAGCCCCGAGAGGATGTCGTCGAGCTGCGACAGGAGCTGGGCGGCGGCGTCTCGTTCTCCAAGCTCTCCGAGCTCCCGCATGCGGTCGATGAGCTTCTTGAGGTCTTCACTGGTGACCCGTTCTCCACCTTTCTGGCCGAGATCGCCAAGGCGCGAAGGGTTTGCGGCGGCCGCCTGGGCCATCGCCTTGATATACTCGTCGAGAGCGGCTTTGAGCTCCTCGGTGAGACGGGCGATCTCCTCGGGCGAGGCGCCGTTCTCCAGGGCGCTTTTCAGCGCCTCGCGGGCGGCGGCGAGGCGCTCCGCCGCGGGGGAGGAGTCGCCCGCCTCGATGGCGAGCGCCATCTGCCAGAGGTAGTCGAGGACCGGCTTGAGCTCGGCGTCGTCGCGCGCATGCAGGATGCGGTTGCGGGCAACACGAAGCCCGATGATCTCGCCGGGACGGTCGATGAAAGCGGCGCCGAGGTCGCCCATCGTCTCGAACGTGCTCGCCACCGTCTTCGCCTGCCGGGCGTCGGCTGCCAGCAAGCGTCTCTGCTCGACGATGGCCGCGGCCAGCGGATTTCGGAACGGGCGAGACGGCAGGTCTATGACGAGAGGGGGAGTCTCCGAGACCTGGCCTGCGTCATCACGCGCTTCGAGAACGAGATGGACACGGCTGCCTGCCAGCGGATGGCCGGTCAGGTCGGAAGTCGCAACGGCTCGGTCTTCGCCACGGCGAGGCAGGCCGAGCGTCACGTCGGGTAATGCCGCCAGTGGCCGAGCTCCCTCGTCCGCATCGACGGAGAGAATGGCGCGGGCGGCTGCGACCCGGTAGTCGTCGGTTACCGAGTAGGCGAGGCGAAGGGCGCCACGAGACGTGGCGGCTGGCTGCTCGATGAGGCGAATGGTCGGTGGCGCATCGGACCGGACGGCAATCGGCAGATCAAGGGCCGGAAGGCCGTCGCCGGCCAGCGACAAGGTGCCGGAGCTGGCGAGGCGATACTCGTAGGCGGTTTGTCCCTGCGCCGGGAAGCGTCCTTCGAGCGGCATCGGCGGCTGTCCCTTTCGGGCGAAGGTGACAGTCGGCGCGCCGACTCCGGCCAGTCGTGCGACGAGTGTCGTTCCTGCCGGCAGGGTCACGGAGGAGTTCTCAGGCGGAACGACGGCTCCGTTGGCGGTCGTCACCAAGGCTCGTGGCGACTGGCCGGTATAGGTTGGCGGGTTCGCCCAGACGTTGACACGGATGTCGGACGGCGCGGCGATCGGCAGCCGGAAGACGTTTGCCACCGATCCCAAATGATCCGGCGTGGCGAAAAAGCCAACAATCACCAGCAGGAAGACGGCTGACCTTATCGCGTATGGATCGGCGCGATCGAGGCGTGGGGACGGCCGATCTGCTCTCAGCCCCTCGAGGCTTGCTGCGAGACGGCGGCGGTGGGCCTGCCACAGGGCATCGGACAGCCTGTCGCCCGTGGTCGAGGGGTGGTCTAGGAAAGCGCTGAGCGGTCGATGCGGAACGCCGCGCTCGAGCCTGTCGGCCGCCTGCCGCCGGTCGGGCCACGGCGTTCGCAGGAGAGGGACCAGGCTTGCCAGAAAGGCCGCAACGAACAGGCCCGCAGCTGAGAGGCGAAGAGCGGTCGGAAGTCTCTCGAAGGCGCCAAGCCATGCGAGCGCCAGAAAGGCGCCGAGCAGCGAGAGCGTCAATGCAAGGCGTGGCCAAAGGCGCTCCCAGGCGAGTGACAGTCCGGCCAACCCGATGGCACGCGCGGTGGCGGGCGGAAGATCGCCTTCGCGGTCGTTGGGCCGGTGCGGTCCTTCTGTCATCGAGCCTTTCCCCGGCGGCATTGTCGTCCGTGTGGTTGAAGGCACTCTAGAAGGGAAATGGGTCGAAGATAAGAGTGTTGCCGCATTCTGGCCGCCTTCGGAGGCCATCCGGGGAGGGCCGGTCATCTCGCGCCTTTGCGGAGAACGCGACCTTCGGCTAAACTCATCCGTCCGTTGACGACTGTTTTCCGGGAAGAAAGCCTTGCCGACGATTTTCGACCCGTGTGGCCGCGCCCGCCGCATTTTTCGCCTCGCCACCGCGTTGCCGTTGTGTCTGAACCTGGTTGGCGGCGCGGTTGCCGCCCCCTATCTCGCCGTCGACCTCGCTTCTGGCGCGGTGCTGGCCGAGAATCAGAGCTTCGACCCGTGGTATCCCGCTTCCATAACCAAGCTGATGACCGTCTATGTCACGCTATCGGCCATCAAGGCCGGCGAGATTCGGGGCGATTCGGGTGTGGTGATGACGCCGGCTTCGACGCGCGAACAGCCGTCCAAGATGGGGTTCAAGCCGGGTACGGTGTTGACCGTCGACACCGCACTCCGGATCATCATGGTGAAGTCGGCCAATGACGTTTCCTATGCGCTGGCCGAACGGGTTGGCGGCAGCCTGCAAGGCTTCGTCGCCCGCATGAATGCCGCGGCGCGGTCGGTCGGCATGATCAACACGCGCTTTTCCAATGCCAACGGTCTGCCGGATCCCAACCAGTGGACCACTGCCCGCGATTATGCGCTGCTTGCCCGCGTTCTGCTCAAGGAGTTCTCGGGCTATCGCGAGCTGTACCGGACGACGGCGCTTTCGCTCGGCGGCAAGATCATCAAGAATCACAACAATCTGCTCGAGCGGTATCCCGGCGCTGACGGCATGAAGACCGGTTTCATCTGCTCGGCGGGGTTCAATGTGGTGGCGACGGCGACCCGCAATGGCCGACAGATCCTCGCCATCGTGCTTGGCGGCAAGACGGCGCGGGAGCGCGACGAACTGGCGGCGAGTCTGCTCGAGGCCTCGTTCCGGACACCGGCGACCGCCGCGTCGGTGACGCTTGATCGGCTTGCGCCACGCGGGCCTGTGGCGACGACGGTTGCCGATATTCGCGAGCTCGCCTGTCCCAAGCGAAAGAAGGGCTCGAAGGCGTCGGTCGGAGAGGATCTCGGCGATGGCGATGACCAGCCGGCGAGCTATCTCGTGCCTCGTTTCAAGGTGATGGATCCGATTCCCATCAGCCTCGGTGGCGCCAGCGATATGCCCGATCCTGTGGAACCGGCGGTCGCGACGGTCGATGTGCCCTTGCCGCTGCCCAAACCCGCTCGTTGACGCTTCAGAAAAGGAAATCACGCCGTGTCGGAAGCCGACAGTCAGCGCGGGCCAAAGCCCGTCATTCCCGTTACCGTCGTCACCGGCTTTCTCGGCGCTGGAAAGACTTCCCTTCTCAACCGGCTGGTTCGTGATCCGGCGCTGGCCGGTACCGGTTTCATCATCAACGAGTTCGGCGAAATCGGCATCGATCATCTCCTCGTCGAGGCGGCCGATGACGGTATCGTCGAACTGTCGTCGGGCTGCCTTTGCTGCACCGTGCGCGGCGAGCTGGTGACGACGCTCGAAAACTTCCTGCGCGGCGTCGACAACGGCCGCATCGAGACGCTGAGCCGTATCGTCATCGAGACGACCGGCCTTGCCGATCCGGTTCCTGTGCTCGCCACGTTGACCGCCCATCCTTACCTGTCGCTGCGTTACGCCATCGACGGCGTCATCACCGTGGTGGATGCGGTCAATGGCAGCCGAACGCTCGACGAGCACGAGGAGGCGGTGAAGCAGGTCGCCGTTGCCGACCGGTTGGTCATCGCCAAGGCGGATCTTCCCGAGGGTGCGGCGCGCCTTCCTGCCTTGAAACAGCGACTTGCGGCGCTCAACCCTGGTGCGCCGCTCGTGGACGCCACCACAGCCGCGCCGGCCGATGTACTCGGTTGTGGCCTTTACGATCCGACCACCAAGACGGCCGACGTTCGGCGCTGGCTCAACGCCGAGGCCTTTGACGGTGCCGGCGATCATCACCACCATCATGATCACGCGTGTTCCGGCGAGGACTGCGATCACCCGAGCCATCACCATCATCATGACGGGCATCACCATCACGAGGAGGGCAGCCGGCACGACGGCGTCTCAGCCTTTTCGCTGGTGTCTGACGATGCGCTTCCGGCCGGTGCGCTCGAGATGTTCCTCGAACTCCTGCGCGCCGCTCATGGCCCCAAGCTGTTGCGGCTCAAGGGCGTGGTGCGGCTTGCCGAGGATCCCGAGCGTCCACTGGTGGTCCATGCCGTTCAGGAGCTTTTCCACCAGCCGGTGCGCCTTCCGTCGTGGCCGGATGCCGATCGGCGCACGCGGCTCGTTTTCATCACCCGTGATCTTGCCGAGGAAGAGGTCAAGCGTCTGTTCGACGCCTTCGCCGGGATTCTCGCTCCCGATACGCCAGACCGCAAGGCGATGACGGATAACCCTCTGGCGCTGTCGGGCTTCACGCCGCCGTCGCGGCGCGCTTAGGTCGCGAGTTATTCGTGATTTTCCTTACCAAAGGTCGCGCCCCTGAAAACCGAGGGTTTCGCATTTCAAGCCGAGGCGCGCGTCGTTAACAATTTATCCACAATTTTCAAAAAGACGGTTTCCTGTTAAAATTAACCATGACGTTGGTGTAAATGCCTTTTTCCGTTATGTTTTTCGATGAGAATTAATAACGTCGGACTTGCAGTGAAACGATGTTAATGCTCCGTTAACCATATTGGTTCGATCCTCGGAACCGGAGTGGTCGGGTGCCCTAGGCCGCGCTACGAACTCCCGATCAAGACGGGATTGAAAACGTGCTGACAACCCTCGCTAAGCCGGAATCGTTCCTGTTTTCCTGGATGGATGGAGACCATGCCGTGGTCGTCCGCATCGTGGAAGCTTCGCATCAGCGAGCGGTGGCTCGCTTCCGGGCAATGAGCACAACCGAACGCCGCAAAGCCATCGTCAGCCGTGTCGAAGGACATGACGTCGACCACCTCGAGCGCTTCGCCGAGTGGTTCGAACGCTTTCTGCCGCGCCTCGGCCTTGCTGGCCGCAGCCACGCCTAAGGCGTATTGGACTGGCCTGCGTTCGTCTCCGCAACAGCATCGACCAGCGCCAGCGCAGCCGGTGAATCCCACTTGGCGGGACCGGCCAACGAGGCCAGCGCACACCCGTTTCGATCCACCACGAATGTGGTCGGCAGGCCCAGCACCAATCCTCTCGCCTTCAGGTCGTTGAAGGCCCGCATCTCCGGGTCGCGCAGATCGACGAGCGACGTGGCTCCGATGTCGTTCAAGAATCTCGTCGGCTTGTCCGGGCCGCCCACATCGACATTGAGCGCTAGCACCGAGAAGTCGGGGCCGCCTCTCTTCTCCTGCAGCGCCTGGAGATGTGGCATCTCCGTGCGGCAGGGCACGCACCAGGTCGCCCACATGTTGAGAACGAGCGTCTTGCCGGCGAAGTCGGTCAGGCGGCGCTCATCGTCATCTGGCGAGCGCAGGACGAGATTGGACAGGTCGGCCGGCGTATCGGCCGGTAGCAGGGCGGCAAGATCGCCAGTGGCAAGCGGCTTCAGCGCCGCCGCCTCGGGCGACGCAACCGCACAACGGCCGCCACTCTCGACAGCGCCCCTCTCCGTCACGTATACCGCAGCAAGGCCGGCGGCCACCGCGACGATCGCAATCACGGCGAAGACGGGGCGGGAAGGCTTGAGCGGCATCGACCGATCCTCGTTCCTGGAGTGTACCCAATGAGCAACCGCATGTGGGGCGGCCGGTTTTCGGCTGGACCGTCCGCGATCATGGAGGAGATCAACGCCTCCATCGACTTCGACCGGAAGCTCTACGCCCAGGACATCGCCGGCTCCAAGGCGCACGCCGAAATGCTCGCCGCCCGCAGCATCATTTCCAAGGACGACGCCGGCAAGATCGCCGAAGGTCTCGACGCGATCAAGGCGGAAATCGACGGCGGCACCTTCACCTTCTCGCGAGCCCTCGAGGACATCCACATGAACGTGGAATCGCGCCTCAAGGAGATGATCGGCGCGGCTGCTGGGCGTCTTCACACGGCTCGTTCGCGCAACGATCAGGTGGCGACTGATTTCCGCCTGTGGGTTCGCGACAGTCTCGATCATGTCGATGGCCAGCTCGCCGACCTTATGAAGGCGCTGGTCAAGCGGGCCGGCGAGCACGCCGACACCGTGATGCCAGGCTTTACGCATCTCCAGTCGGCTCAGCCGGTGACCTTCGGCCACCACCTGATGGCCTATGTCGAAATGCTGTCGCGCGATCGCGGCCGCATCCAGGATGCCCGGCGGCGCCTCAACGAGTGTCCGCTCGGCGCGGCCGCGCTGGCCGGAACCTCGTTCCCGATCGATCGCCACATGACGGCGGCGAGCCTCGGCTTCGATCGTCCGACCGCCAACTCGCTCGACAGCGTTTCCGACCGGGACTTCGCTCTTGAGGCCATGTCGGCGGCGTCGATCATCGCCGTCCACCTGTCGCGCCTCGCCGAGGAGATCGTCATCTGGTCGTCGGCTCAGTTCGGTTTCGTGCGCCTGTCGGACGCGTTTTCAACCGGCTCGTCGATCATGCCGCAGAAGCGCAATCCGGACGCTGCCGAACTGGTGCGCGCCAAGGCCGGGCGGATCATCGGCGACATGAACGCGCTGCTCATCATCATGAAGGGGCTGCCGCTCGCCTACCAGAAGGACATGCAGGAGGACAAAGAGCAGGCGTTCGACTGCTTCGAGAACCTGTCTCTCGTGCTCGCGGCCATGACCGGGATGGTCGATGACCTCGTGCCGAACGTCGCCCGCATGGCCGCCGCCGCCGGTTCCGGTTTTTCGACGGCGACCGATCTTGCCGACTGGCTGGTGCGCGTTCTCGGCCTACCGTTCCGCGATGCGCATCATGTGACCGGTCGCCTGGTGGCGGTCGCTGCCGAGCGCGGCATCGAACTGGCGGAGATCCCGCTCGCCGACATGAAAACGGTGCATGACGGCATCACGGAAGCGGTCTACGATGTGCTGACTGTCGAGAACTCCGTCCGTAGCCGCACGTCGCACGGCGGCACGGCGCCCGACAATGTGCGGGCGGAAGTGGAGCGCTGGACGGCACTCCTCGGCTGAGGGTGGCTTGAAACTGCGTCGGGGCAAACGGATCGAGGACAAGATGGTGCTGCGTCTCGGGATTGTATCGCTGATGATTGGGCTCGCGCTTGCAGGCTGTGGTCGAAAAGGGGCGTTGGACGCACCGAAAGCCACGGCCGAAGCGACGGTTTCCTCGACCAGCGATCCGGGGGCGGTTCAGCCCGTCGCGAAACCGACCCCGACCGACAAGCCTTTCGTACTCGACGGTCTCATCTGAGGGGGTCCGGTTGCATCATTTCAACTATCGCGGCGGCGTGCTCCATGCCGAGGACGTCGCAGTGCCCGCCATTGCCGCGGCGGTGGGGACGCCCGTCTATATCTATTCTTCGGCCACGATCACCCGCCACTTCCGGGTGTTCAAGGAGGCGCTCGGCGACGAGCGGGCGCTTGTCTGCTACGCGCTGAAGGCCAACTCCAACCAGGCGGTGATCGGCACTTTGGCTCGTCTCGGAGCCGGGGCCGACGTGGTCTCGGAGGGCGAGTTGCGCCGGGCGCGCGCTGCCGGCATCCCGGCCGACAAGATCGTCTTTTCCGGTGTTGCCAAGACGGTGCGCGAAATCGAGTACGCCCTTTCCGAGGGCATCAAGTGCTTCAACGTCGAGAGCGAGCCGGAGCTTGAGCGTCTTTCGGCCGTGGCGAGCCGTCTCGGTCGAACCGCGCCGGTGTCGCTTCGCATCAACCCGGATGTCGACGCTCGCACCCACGCCAAGATCTCGACCGGCAAGGCAGAAGACAAGTTCGGCATTCCCTGGAAGGAAGCCGTGGAGGTCTACGCCCGCGCCGCCGCGCTACCGGGCCTCGAAGTCGCCGGCATCGACATGCACATCGGCTCGCAGATCACCGATCTCGAGCCCTTCGACGCCGCCTTCGCCCGGCTGGGTGACCTGGTGGCCGCTCTGCGCGGCGCCGGTCATTCCATCCACCATGTCGACCTCGGCGGCGGTCTCGGCATTCCCTACAAGGCTGACAACACGCCTCCGCCGCATCCGGCGGCCTATGTCGAGGTGGTGCGCCGTCACACCAAGGCGCTCGATTGCGAGGTTTTGATCGAGCCGGGCCGCTTCATCGTCGGCAATGCCGGCATCCTCGTCACCGAGGTGCAGTATGTGAAGCGCGGCAAGGCCAAGACCTTCGTCATCGTCGATGCCGCCATGAACGACCTTGTGCGGCCGACCCTCTACGACGCCTATCACGAGATCAAGCCGGTTGACGAGCGGCCTGCCGGCGCCGAGCAGGAGAAGGTCGACGTGGTCGGGCCGGTTTGCGAGAGCGGCGACTATCTGGCGCGTGACCGCAACCTGCCGGTGGCGCGTCCCGGCGAACTCTTTTCCGTATTCTCGGCCGGCGCCTATGGTGCTGTCCAGTCGGGGACCTACAACTCCCGTCTTCTGGTGCCGGAGGTGTTGGTGGATGGCGATCGCTGGGCGGTCGTGCGCCCGCGTCCGTCCTATGACGACCTTATCGGTCTGGATCATCTGCCGGATTGGCTGATTTAGAGTCTCGTCTGCCCAAGTTTTAGGCTCGCCCGCTGGCGGGCCTTTTGCCACATTGCGGGCAATTGCCGCGCCTGTCGGCAAAGCTTGGGGAAAGAGTTTGCCAGATCTGTCGATCGTCGCGTCGCCTCGCGCAGAAATGCCCCGGCTCGAACGAGCCGAGGGGACGGCGCGCGTGGCCTTTTCGCTGCGACGGATCGGAGAGGGCGAGGAGACACGCCTCGCCGACCTCTTCCAGGATGGCTCGGCCAAGGTGCGGTTGCCGAAAGTCTATGACGGCTCGGGACCGACGGCGGTTTTTCTGAACAGCGCTGGCGGCGTGACTGGCGGCGATCGCCTTTCCTTTGAGGCCCGCTTCGGCAAAGGGACGACGGCGACCATCACCACCCAGGCCGCCGAGCGCATCTACCGCCGCTCGGATGGCGTCGGTCACATCGACAACCGGCTGATCGTCGAGGCCGGCGCCAATGCGCGATGGCTGCCGCAGGAGACCATCGTCTTCGATGGCGCAGGCCTTCGGCGCCGACTCGACGTGGATCTCGTGGGCGATGCCAGGCTTGTCGCGGTGGAAAGCGTCGTGCTCGGCCGCACCGCGATGGGCGAGGAGGTTACGACCGTCGAACTCGCCGATCATTGGCGTGTCAGGCGCGATGGTCGGCTCGTCTATGCCGACGCCTTGCGCCTTTCGGGCGATAGCCGCTCGATCCTGGGGGGTGGTGCAACAGGTGGCGGCGCCCGTGCCTTTGCCAGCATCCTGGTTGCGGCACCGGATGCGTCGTCCTGGCTCGATCGCTCGCGGGAGCTTGTCTCGTCGCTCGTTGGCGACGGCATTGAAGCGGGCGCTTCGGCTTTCGACGAACTCTTGTCCATACGTTGTCTTGCCCTTGACGGTCGCCGTCTGCGGGCCATTGTCGAACCCCTGATCGAAACCCTCACCGGCTGGCCGCTGCCGCGCGCCTGGTCGATTTGAGACGAGGAAAACCCGATGAATCTGACGCCGCGCGAAAAGGACAAGCTGCTCGTCAGCCTCGCCGCCATGGTGGCGCGCAATCGCCTCGAGCGGGGCGTCAAGCTGAACTATCCCGAGGCGGTGGCGCTGATCACCGACTATGTCGTGGAGGGCGCCCGCGACGGCCGCACGGTGGCCGAGCTGATGGCAGGCGGCGCCACGGTGCTCAGCCGCGAGCAGGTGATGGATGGCATCGCCGAGATGATCCACGACGTGCAGGTGGAAGCGACCTTCCCGGACGGCACCAAGCTCGTCACCGTCCACGAACCAATCCGCTGAGCGAGGGAGCAGAGAAATGATCCCAGGTGAAGTCATCCCCGCGACCGGCGATATCGAACTCAACGCCGGCAGGTCGATTCTGGTGCTGGAGGTTGCCAACTCTGGCGACAGGCCGGTGCAGGTCGGCAGCCACTACCATTTTGCCGAAACCAACCCGGCTCTGGTCTTCGACCGCGACAAGGCGCGCGGCTACAGGCTCGACATTCCCGCCGGCACGGCCGTGCGCTTCGAGCCGGGCCAGAGCCGCTCGGTGACGCTGGTGCCCTATGCCGGAAAGGGCGAGGTCTACGGTTTCCGTCAGGCGGTGATGGGGAAGCTCTGAGCGTTTGGCGCTCCCCGGTCCATTCTTCGTTCGACCGCCAGGCGGCCGGACACCAAAGTTTCAAGCTGCTCTCTTCGGGAGACTGACAAGATGCCCTACCGCATGTCCCGCGCCGCTTATGCCGACATGTTCGGTCCTACCGTCGGCGACAAAGTGCGCCTCGCCGATACCGAGCTGTTCGTCAAGGTGGAGAAGGATTTCACCATCTATGGCGAAGAGGTGAAGTTCGGGGGCGGCAAGGTGATCCGCGATGGCATGGGCCAGAGCCAGGCGAGCCGGGCCGAAGGGGCGGTCGACACCGTCATCACAAATGCGCTGATCATCGATCACTCGGGCATCTACAAGGCCGACGTCGGCATCACCGACGGTCGTATTTCCGGCATCGGCAAGGCCGGCAATCCGGATGTGCAGCCCGGCGTCACCATCATCGTCGGTCCGGGGACCGAAGCGATTGCTGGCGAAGGCAAGATCCTGACGGCCGGTGCGCTCGACACCCACATCCACTTCATCTGCCCGCAGCAGGTGGACGAGGCGCTCTATGCCGGCATCACCACCATGCTGGGCGGCGGCACAGGGCCGGCAACCGGCACGGCGGCCACCACCTGCACGCCCGGCCCCTGGCACATCGCGCGGATGATCGAGGCGGCCGAGGGGCTGCCGATGAACCTCGCCTTCTCCGGCAAGGGCAATGCGTCGCTGCCGGCAGCGCTGGTCGAACAGGTCAAGGCCGGCGCGTGCGGCCTGAAGCTGCATGAGGATTGGGGCACCACGCCGGCCACCATCGACAACTGCCTTTCTGTTGCCGACGATTACGACGTGCAGGTGATGATCCACACCGACACGCTCAACGAAAGCGGCTTCGTCGAGGACACAATTGCCGCCTTCAAGGGGCGCACCATCCACGCCTACCACACCGAGGGCGCCGGCGGTGGCCACGCTCCCGACATCATCAAGGTGGCCGGCCTTTCCAACGTGCTGCCGTCGTCGACCAATCCGACGCGACCCTATACGCGCAACACGCTCGACGAGCACCTGGACATGCTGATGGTCTGCCATCATCTCGATGGCTCGATTCCCGAGGATGTCGCCTTTGCCGAAAGCCGCATCCGCAAGGAGACCATCGCGGCGGAAGACATCCTGCACGACATGGGCGCCTTCTCGATCATCTCCTCCGACAGCCAGGCCATGGGCCGCATCGGCGAGGTGGTCATCCGCACCTTCCAGACGGCGCACAAGATGAAGGTGCAGCGCGGGGCGTTGCCCGAGGACGTCGGCACTGACGCCGACAACTTCCGCGTCAAGCGCTACATCGCCAAGGTGACCATCAACCCGGCCATCGCCCAGGGCCTCTCCAAGTATGTCGGTTCGGTGGAGGTGGGCAAGCTCGCCGATCTCGTGTTGTGGACGCCTGCCTTTTTTGGCGTGAAGCCGGATCTGGTACTGAAGATGGGCACCATCGCGGCGGCCGCCATGGGAGACCCCAACGCCTCCATCCCGACGCCGCAGCCGGTGCACTACCGGCCGATGTTCGGCGCCTTCGGCAAGGCGATGACCCGCTCGTCGGTCACCTTCGTCTCGCGCTATGCCTACGAGAACGGCATCAAGGAGCGGCTCGGTCTCGATCGCGTGGTGCTGCCGGTCGAGAATACGCGCGGCGGCATTTCCAAAGCCTCGCTGATCCACAACTCGGCGACGCCGAAGATCGAGGTCGATCCCGAAACCTATGAAGTGCGGGCCGACGGCGAGCTTCTCACATGCGAACCAGCCGACGTCTTGCCGATGGCGCAGCGATACTTTCTGTTCTGACGGGTCTAGTCGATGTCTTCGCAGAAGCGGAGGAGGTAGCCATCGGGATCGACGACGACGAATTGCCGCTGGCCTTCGTCGTGGTCGCCGACGCGGTACCACTTCTCTTCCAGGTCCAGAATGAAGCTGCAGCTGGCCTCGCGAAGGCGGTCGTGAAGGGCCCTAAGGCCGGTTATCTCGATCTGAAAGTTGATGCCGCGTCCGTAGGGATGCTCCAGGGGCGCCGGGTGCCAGCGGCGTCCTGGTCCGAAGGTTTCTTCCATCATCAGCTCGGCGCCATCGCGTTCAAGGTAGGCGAAGCGGTCTTCCGGGCGCTCGTAACGGATGCGAAAGCCGGCGAGATCGACGTAGAATGCCAGAGCGCGCTCGAGGTTATCGACATTGAGTTCCGGAACGAGTTTCGCCGTCATGTCCCTGCTTCTTCCACGGTTAGTTCGATGCCTTGATCGGCGTGCCCTGGAGGCCAACCGATTGGAGTTGAGATGCCGCACGCTGAGGAAGCACAAACCTGCGCCTGACGGCGCCCGCCCTTGTCTCGGCTGCGCTTTTGGCTAAGCTCGGCGCAACATCTCTTCCTCAGTCCGTAAGGACCTATCATCATGATCACCGCGACACGAATCCTTCCCGCCGGAACCTGGACCGGCACGCCGGCCGACACGCTCGCGCTCGAGCGCGACGATCGTCATCGCCGCCGCCTCGTCATGCGCTGCGTCGGCAAGACGGTGTTTCTCCTCGACCTCAAGGAGGCCGCCGTGATGAAGGATGGCGATGCCCTTGAGCTTGAAGATGGTCGTCTGATCCTGGTGCAGGCCGTTCCCGAGCGCCTTCTGGAGATCCGGGCCGCCAGCCCGGCCGAACTGGTCCGCGTTGCCTGGCATCTCGGCAACCGGCACCTGCCGGCCCAGTTTCTCGGCGATCGGCTGCGGATCCGCTACGATCATGTCATCGAGGACATGCTGAAGGGGCTGGGCGCCACTGTGGAGCCGGTACTGGCGGCGTTCGATCCCGAAGGCGGCGCCTACGGCCACGGCGACGTTCACGGGCACGATCATCACGATCACGGGGCGCATGAACACACCCACGAGCATGGACCGGAGCGCCATCATCACGACCACGGCGAGGCCTGTGCGCATCATCATCACGAGCATGCTCACGCCCATGACGACCACTGCGGCTGTGGCCACGATCACGCGCATGATCATGCCCATGGACACAGCCACAAGCATGAGTGAGCCCTCTGCCGGGGCGACTCTGTCCCGCTTGATGACGTGGTTGTCGCCGGCCTTTCCGGTCGGTTCCTTCACCTACAGCCACGGCTTGGAATGGGCGGTGGAAGACGGCACCGTCACCACGGCGGCAGCACTTACGGCGTGGCTGTCAGATATCCTGCGCCATGGCGCCGGCCGGAGCGACGCGATCCTGATGGCTTCAGCCTTCCGCTTTGCCTCCGAAGGCGGAGCGGAGGAGCTCGCCGAAGTGGCCGAACTCGCCTACGCTCTCCAGCCATCCAAGGAGCGTCGGCTTGAAAGCGGCGCGCAAGGGCGCGCCTTTGCAACTGCCATCGCAGACACCTGGGGCGCTCCATCGCTTATCGGGCTTGTCAGCCGCATGGCACCCAATCCTGTCGCCTATCCGGTGGCGGTGGCGGTGACCGCCGCCGACCATCGCCTGCCGCTCGCCGACACCGTCGAAGCCTATCTCACCGCCTTTGCCGCCAATCTCGTTTCGGCGGCTGTGCGCGCGGTCCCGCTCGGTCAGACCGAGGGGCAGCGGACGATCCGCGATCTCGCCCCTGTCGTCTCCGCCGTCGCGGCCGATGCGATGACGGCGTCGCTCGACGATATCGGGAGCGCCAGCTTGCGCGCCGACGTTGCCTCCATGGCCCACGAAACACAGTACACGAGGTTGTTCCGCTCATGACCAAGACTGCCAACGGTCCCCTGCGCGTCGGTGTCGGCGGTCCCGTCGGGTCCGGAAAGACCGCCCTGATGGATGCGCTCTGCAAGGCCCTGCGTGACCGTTACCAGATCGCCGCCATCACCAACGACATCTACACCCGCGAGGACGCGGAGTTCCTCACCCGCTCGGGAGCACTGCCACCCGATCGCATCGCCGGCGTCGAGACCGGAGGCTGCCCCCACACGGCGATCCGCGAAGATGCGTCGATCAACCTTGCCGCCATCGCCGACATGAACCAGAAATTCCCCGATCTCGATCTCATCCTGATCGAGTCCGGTGGTGACAATCTGGCGGCCACCTTCTCGCCGGAGCTCGCCGATCTCACCATCTACGTCATTGACGTTTCGGCCGGCGACAAGATTCCCCGCAAGGGTGGGCCGGGCATCACCCGTTCCGACCTCCTTGTGATCAACAAGATCGACCTTGCGCCACATGTCGGCGCCTCGCTCGAGGTGATGGATCGCGACGCCAAGCTGATGCGCAAGGGGCGTCCTTTTGTGTTCACGGACGTTCGTCGCAACCATAACGTGATGGACGTCGTGCGTTTCATCGAAGAGGAGGGTGGCCTCGTCGGCTAACTTTACTCGTAAAGCCGAGTTTACTTATTTCTGACAATAATTCTGCATGCTGAACGTGTTCTGTAAGCCAAAGTTAACGGCCGGAGCCTAAACGGAAAATATCCAGATCCGCGTGGTTATACCGCTGAGGCCCGCACACATGTTCAGCATTCACTCCGTATCCGCCAAGATCGCCGCCATCGTACTGTTGGCGATCGCCGGACTCGCAACGATCGGCTACCTCGGTTATACCGATCTTCGCTCGGAACTGCTGGGCCAGAAGAAGCTCGCGCTTCAGGATCAGGTCCAGACCGCCCAGTCGATGATCGAAGGGTTCAGAGACCGCGCAGCCAAGGGCGAGATGAGCCTGGCCGAGGCTCAGGAGGCCGCCAAGGCCGTGCTGCGGCCGGTGCGCTTCGGCCCGGACAAGAACTATTTCTTCATCTACGAAGAAGATGGCAAGAACGTCCTCCTGCCGGGCAAGCCGGAACTCGAGGGCAAGAGCCTTATCGACATGAAGGACGTCAACGGCAAGCCGCTTATCCGCGACATGCTGGCGATCGCCAAGGCCGGTGGCGGCAACTACGAGTATCTCTGGGTCAAGCCCGGTGACAAGGACCCGTCGTTGAAACTCGCCTATGCGACGACCATCGATGGCTGGAACTGGATGCTCGGTACCGGCTTCCACGTTGCCGATATCGAAGCGTCGCTCGCAGCGAGTACCCGCCGGATCGGTCTCATCACGCTCGTTTCGTTGCTCTTGCTCGGCGCCCTGTCCTTCGTCGTGGCGCGTGGCATCTCCGGGCCTCTATCCCGCCTTACCCGTTCGATGGATCGGCTTCAGGGGGGCGATCTCGATGCCGAAATTTCCGGCGCGACCCGCAAGGATGAGATCGGACTGATCGGCCGGGCCGTGGCTCGCTTCCGCGATTTGCAGCGCGAGCGGATTGCCGCGGAGGCAGAGGCCGAAGCTGCGCGGGCCGCTGCGATGGAACGATCGCGCCGCGATGCGTTGACCGGGCTCGCGGACGGCTTCGACCGCTCGTTCCGCGAGACGTCGGCCGGTATCGAAAGCACTGCGACCGGTTTCGAACGAGTCGCCTCGGATCTGCTGGCCGTGTCGGATCACACCCGCCGACAGGCAGAGGCCTCGGCCGAGGCCGGCAGGCAGGCGAAGGACAACGTGCAGGCGGTGTCGAGCGCCGCCGAGGAACTGTCGGCGTCGATCGCCGAGATCGTCACTCAGGTCGACAAGGCCGCCGAGATATCGAGCGGCGCCGTGCGCGAGACGGCTCGGGCCACCGAGGTCATTCGTGGTCTCGACGAGGCGTCGAGCGAGATCGGCAAGGTGGTGGCGCTGATCCAGGAGATCGCCGACCAGACCAACCTTCTGGCTCTCAATGCAACCATCGAAGCCGCACGGGCCGGCGAGGCGGGCAAGGGCTTTGCCGTCGTGGCATCCGAGGTCAAGCAGCTCGCCGCGCAGACGTCCAAGGCGACCGACGAGATCTCCCGGCGCATCGGCGTCATCCAGTCGGCAACGGGCGAAGCGGTGTCGGCCACCAGCACCGTCGAGCAATCGATCGAGCGGGTCAACGAAGTGGCGTCTTCGATCGCTGCGACGCTGGACCAGCAAAATGCCGCCGTTTCCGAAATCACCCGCGCGATTTCCTCGACGCTTACCGCCGTCGGCGGTCTCGCCTCGGACATGATGCGTCTGATGGAGAATGCCGAGGCGTCCGATTCAAAGTCGCAGGAAGTGGCGGCTCAGGCTCGTCGGATGCTCGGCGACACCAAGGCGCTGCAGGCCGAGGTCGATCGCCTGATGCATGAGATGCGGGCCGCCTGACGCGGCGACAACCGCTCAATAGTGTGGCGGCGGTGGTTCGCGGCCGGCCGTCGCCCGCGCCGCGAGTTCCATCTCCTTGACTTCGTCGAGGAGGCTCGCCACGAGGCGTTTCATCGTGTCGATTTCCCTCCACTGGTCGGTGACGGCCGTGTTGAGGTCATCGATCACCTGATCCTGGTAGGCGATCTTCTCCTCCAACGCATCAATGCGTGCGTCGGGATTATCCGCGATCATGGTCTTGCCTCGGTCAATCGGGGAACGAACGGGTGGCCGACGCCTCGCCGAGCGTTCGGCCGAACGTGGTGCCGCGGTCGCGCGCCTTCGCCGTCCACATGTAACGGTGCGATCCCATCGGTGGACAGGGCCCGAGGTAGCGGAATGCGCCGGCCGGCACAAGGTCTTCGCCAGCATAGGGCACCGTGCCGCCGCCATGGCGGAACCCCGGTGCATTGAGGTCGAGCATCTCGAAGGCGATGACGCGCGTGCCTGGCGGGACGTTGGAGAGTGTGAACTCCGGGCTGTCCACCACGGCCGGGCGGCCACTGTCGCAGGCGGGCGTTGCCCCCCAGCGGAACGACAGCTCGAAGGCGGCGGCGGGCAGGGTGAAGCCCGTGATCGCAGCGGCGGCAACAAGGCATTTCAGCATGGCGGTCTTCTCGAACATGACGCGGAGTGTGTCACCGCCGCTTCCGGGAGGCAAGCGAGGTCGGGCGGCCTTCGATCGGCGGCCCAAAGCTCAGCGCCGGTCGAACCAATCCGCACTGTTTCGCCCTTGCGGATGGGGCGCAAGGAAGGATAGGCAGAAAGTCTAACTCTCCGCCGATCTCCGACGCGCCGCAACGGCCGCCGGCCCTCACTCGGCTCCAGCGCCGGTTGCCGCCCGTGATCGCCATTGCCCTTGACGTTTTGCCCATCTTTCTGCTGATTTTGATCGGCTATCTCCTCGTTCGCTTCGGCGTGATGCGGGCGGATGTGGGCGATGGCCTGTCGGATTTCGTCTTCACCATCGCCATGCCGACGCTCTTGTTCAAGACGGTGGCGACAGCGCATGTCGAGGGCAGTTCGCCCTGGACGATCTGGGTGGCCTATTTCTCCGGCGTTGCCGTCACCTGGGCTGCCGGACACTACGCGGTGACGCGGCTGTTCGGTCGCGATGCCCGTATCGGCGTGCTGGCCGGCGTCAGCTCGGCCTTTGCCAACAACCTCTTCATCGGCCTGCCGCTCGTCCAGCGCATCGTCGGCGACGATGGCGTCGTGGCCTTGTCCATCCTGCTCTGCGCCCACCTGCCGGTGATGATGATCGCCGGTACCGTGTTGATGGAGCAGGCCGAGCGGCAAACCGGTGGCCGGCCGCCTCAGTCGGTCGGCGCCGTCCTGAGGCAAGTCGGCCGAAACCTGGTGCGCAATCCGCTGGTGGTCGGTCTCGCGCTCGGTTCTTTGTGGCAACTGTCGGGCTTGCCGCTGACGGGCGTGGTTGGCGTGGTGGTCAACGACATCGGCGATATCGCCGGCTCGGCGGCGCTGATTTCGCTCGGCATGGCATTGATGAAGTACGGCATCTCCGATGGGGTCCGCCCGGCGTTGGTCACGTCTCTCTTCAAGCTGTTCCTGTTGCCGGCGTCGGTCTATGCGGCCAGCCGTCTTCTCGGCCTCGATGCGACGTGGACGGCGGCTCTGGTCCTGACATCGTCCGTGCCGACCGGCATCAATGCCTGGCTGATCGCCAACCGCTTCGGCGTCGGCCATGGCCTCGCATCGTCCTCGATCACCATCACGACGGCAGTCGGCGTGGTGACGACAACCTTCTGGGCCTGGCTGCTGGGTTGAGGGGGGTAAATCACGGGGCTGGCCGCTTTGGCCTGGCCAGCTTTTTCTTTGCGCGGTCGCCATGCCTGCCGTATGACGGGCCCGGTATTTTTGAGGCGTTCTTCCATGTCCGACACTTCTCTCGTGCCCGTTCCGCGCAGCGGCATCCTTGACATCGACCTCTATGTTCCCGGTGGGTCGAAGGCGGCGCCGGGCAAGAAGCTCCACAAGCTTTCCTCCAACGAGACGCCGCTCGGGCCGAGCCCGAAGGCGGTGGAAGCCTATCAGCGGATAGCGAGCAAGCTCGAACTCTATCCCGACGGGTCGTCGACCGAACTCCGGCAGGCGATTGCCGAAACCCACGGTCTCAACGTCGATCGCGTCATTTGCGGCAACGGCTCGGACGAGCTCCTCCATCTTCTCGCCGAGTGCTATCTGTCGCCCGGCGACGAGGCGATCTATTCCGAGCACGGCTTCCTGGTCTATCGCATCTCCATCCTCGCGGCGGGCGCGACGCCGGTGGTGGCGAAGGAGACGGCCTACACCACGGACGTCGACGCCATTCTCGCCGCCGTGACGCCGCGGACGCGCATGGTTTTTCTCGCCAATCCCAACAATCCCACGGGGACCTACATTCCCATGGCGGAGGTGCGGCGGCTGCATGAGGGCTTGCCGGGCAACGTCCTCCTGGTGCTCGACGCTGCCTATGCCGAGTATGTCCGCCGCAACGATTACGAGAGCGGCGTCGAGCTGGTTGCTTCGGCCGGCAATGTGGTGATGACGCGCACCTTCTCGAAGATCCATGGACTTGCCGCGCTTCGCATCGGCTGGCTCTACGGCCCGAAGGCCGTCGTCGACGTTCTGGAGCGGGTGCGCGGGCCGTTCAATCTCAACGCCCCGGCAATCGCCGCCGGTGCCGCGGGCATGCGTGACCGGGCTTTCGTGGAGGCCGCGGTCGAGCACAATGTCCGCTGGAGCGCCTGGCTGACGGTCGAACTCGGCAAGCTGGGGCTGACGGTCACGCCGTCGGTCGCCAACTTCCTGCTCGTCCATTTCCCAGAGACGGGCAAGACGGCCGAGGCCGCCGACAAGGCGTTGCTCGCCGAGGGTGTCGTGGTGCGCAAGGTGGGCGGCTACGGACTGCCCAATGCGCTTCGCATGACGGTCGGGTCGGAGGAAGCCTGCCGCCGGCTCGTCGAGGTTCTGACGACTTTCATGAAGGGGCCCGCATGACCGACGCCGTGTTTCACCGTCTCGCCATCATCGGCATCGGCCTGATCGGTTCGTCGATTGCGCGGGCGGCTCGCCTCAACGGCCTCGTGGACGAGATCGTCATTTCCGACCAGTCACCCGTCATCCTGAAGCGGGCCGAGGAACTGTCGCTCGGCGACGGCTATCGAGCCAATGCCGGTGACGCTGTGGCAGATGCCGATCTGGTCATCGCCTGCGTGCCCGTGGGCGCGGCGGAAGCGGTGGCCAAGGCGATCGCCCCTCATCTCAAGCCCGGCGCCATCGTCTCCGACGTCGGTTCGGTGAAGGGATCGGTCGTCCGGCAGATGAAGCCCCACCTGCCGGACGGCGTCCACTTCATTCCTGCCCATCCGGTTGCCGGTACCGAGTATTCGGGGCCTGACGCCGGTTTTCCCGAGCTCTTCGTCAATCGTTGGTCGATCGTATGCCCGGATGAGGACACCGATCCCAAGGCGCTGGATCGGCTTGTTGCTTTCTGGGCCGGCATGGGCGCCAACGTAGAGTGCATGAGCGCGGAGCGGCACGATCTGGTGCTGGCCATCACCAGTCACCTGCCGCATCTCATCGCCTACAACATCGTCGGAACCGCCGCCGATCTCGAAAAGGTCACCGAGTCGGAAGTGATGAAGTTCTCGGCCGGTGGTTTTCGCGACTTCACGCGTATCGCGGCCTCCGATCCCACCATGTGGCGCGACGTGTTCCTGCACAACAAGGACGCGGTGCTGGAAGTGCTCGGGCGCTTTCAGGAGGATCTGTTCGCCTTGCAACGGCAAATTCGCTGGGGTGAGGGAGATCGCCTCTATGACCTGTTCAGCCGCACGCGCTCAATCCGGCGCGGCATTCTGACGCTGGGCCAGGACGCGCCGGAGGCCGACTTCGGTCGTTCGCACAAGGCGCAACCGAAGCCGCCGTCAGAATAACGGGGCGATCCGGCCGATTTGCCGGCCATTGGCCGAAACTATGCCGTCTTCGACCTTGAGTCCGATGGACCGGCCGCCGTCGTCTGCGGTCGTGCCCATGAAGACGAAGGCCATGACGAGGCCGGCGAGTTCCGGTGTCAGGCTGCCGCCGGCGGCCGTGGCCGAGGCCGCCAAGGTGTTCAGATTGCGGCCCGTTATCTTCCCCTCTGCGTCGACAAGGCCCGTCTCGGACACGGATCCCTCGCCGTCGAGGGTGAGGGTGGCGCCGCCGAGTTCGGCGGCGAGGCGATGGAGCTGCAGCTTGCCGCCAGCCGCCTTCCAGCCGGCCAGTGCCACCGGACCGGCCATCGCCATGTCGGCCTGGGCGAGCGTGGCCGCCAGCGTCAGGCGAACGGGCAGGGGCGTCAGCGCGGTGTTGCCGACCGTCACGCCGAGACCATCAATGGTGGCGGCGATGTCCGCGTTCTCGGGACTCTTGTCGGCGCGCGCCAGCATCACGTCGCCGCGCCCGATCGTGAGCTTGCCCTCGGTTCCCCCGGCCAGCGGGCCCGTCGCGGAGAAGTCTTCCGTTCGGAGGACAAGCCGATTGGCGCGTCCATTGGAAAAGCCGACGGTCGCGGCAAACTCGCTCGCGGACAAGTCGAGCCGCCGGCCGTCGGGGGCGACATAGGAGGTCGGCGCTTCGAAATGGAAGTCGAGCTGACGAGGATTGAAGACATAACCCTCGCCACGCGCCCCGGCGGTTTCGATCCTGCCTCCGTCGGGTAGTGCGACGGCCAGGCCGTCGTTGCAGGTAAGAACCAGCCGGAACGGCCATCCGCCGATCCTCTCGCCGGCACAGCTGACCATGATCCCGTTTCTTGCCGCGAGGTCGGCGACGGACTTGTGAACGGTTTCCCCGAGCCACCAACGAGCACCGAACCAGACGCCCGTCCACAAGATGGCGACCACGACGATCGTCCAGAGGGCCACCCGTACCGTTCGCTTCATGGCGCTTCCCCGCAAGGCACCGGCGCCCGTTCGGACGCACCGTTCGTCTTCCATCCACGCGCGCATTCGGTCGGCGCTGGGTTTGGCCTGCCGCGATGGCTCGCTTGCCGGCGGCTCGGACCAAGTGTTGGTCGCACAGCACTAGAGTAATATGGCGAAAGATGGAATCGTCCTGGCTGACGTTGCATTCGCCGGCCGGAATGCTACGCATTTCGTCAGGTCAAACGGAGAGCAGGGATGGACGCGAGCATCTGGGTGTTCGGCTACGGCTCGTTGATGTGGAATCCCGGCTTTCCGCATATGAGAGCGGTGCAGGCGCGGATGCATGGCGTCCGTCGCGCGCTCTGCATCCGTTCGACCCATTATCGCGGAACGCCTGAAAACCCCGGTCTGGTGTTCGGGCTCGACCGTGGCGGGTCCTGTCACGGCGTCGCCTTCGAGGTGGCCGAGGCGAATCGGGAGGCGGTGATCGCCTATCTCCGGGCGCGCGAGCAGATCTCCATGGTCTATCATGAAGTCGTCCGGCCAGCCCGCCTCCTGAGCGGAGAGACGGTTGGCGCTCTGGTCTACGTCGCCAATCAGGCGCACGAACAATATGCCGGTGGCCTAGCGTTCGAGCATATGCTCGATATCATCCGTCGAAGCTCCGGCGAGATGGGGCCGAATATCGACTACGTGACCGCCACGCTGAAGCGGCTGCAGGATATGGGTATCCGCGACCGGTCCCTCGAACGGGTGGTCGCCGCGCTCAAGGGGGCGGGCTCGTCCTTGTCGGATTGATCCTGGCGGATCGGCGTTCAGGCGTCAGCTCGGACGGAGCTCTCCGGCGCCGTGAGTTCGGCCACCCGCGCCCGCGCCGTTGCCGGCAGATCGTCGCCTCGCGCCGCCGCTTCGACCAGCAGTCGGTCGCAGGCAGCCTCGATGTCGCTTTCCAGCTTCTGGAACATCTCGCGCGGCTTGAGGCCGGGCGGAATGGGGTCGAGGAACTCGACCACGATGGTGCCGCGTCGATGCACGCGCGCCTTGCGTGGCCAAACGGTGCCGGCATTGTGGGCGACCGGCACGACCGGCACATCGAGCGATTTGTAGATCTGGGCGATGCCCTGCTTGTAGTCCGGCTTGGCGCCGGCCTCCGCTCGGGTTCCTTCCGGGAAGATGATCACCTGTCGGCCGGCGGTGACGGCGGCGCGTGTGCCTTCGATCACCTTCCTGAGTGCGGCCGTTGGGCTGCCGCGATCGATGGCGATGTTGCCGGCGAGCTTCAGCCACCAGCCGAATACCGGAATCCAGGTCAGCTCGCGCTTCAGGATGAAGGCGGGGTCGGCGAGCAATGGCACGAGAGCCAGTGTCTCGAAGGTCGACTGATGCTTGGACGCCAGGATGAAGCCGCCCGCCGGGATACGGTCGAGATGACGATACTCGTGGCGCGTGCCTGTGATCAGGCTGTGCAGACGGATCAGCGTCCACGTCCATGACTTGACGACGATCATCACCCCCCGATGGCCTCCGAGGGCGAAGGGCGCACCGAGAATGGCCATGATGGCGGTCACCGAGAAGAAGGCGAAGCTGTAGAGATAGGACCGGATCAGCATGAATCGTCTTCCAGGTCTTCTGGCGAATGCCTAGCCGAGAGCGCCGCCCATGACGTCGGCGAGGCCATCGATGCCGCCGAGCGACAGCCGGAGGCGCGTTGCCGTATACTTCAGGTATTCCTGCAGGAGAAGCACGATTACGCCGCGATCCTCCGACCAGTTGCCGAGCGTCAGGCCGGGGCGGGTGACTGGATAGGGGATGAGGCGGATGTCCGGCATGGCATGCGAGAGTTCCAGCATGGAACGCGGCATGTGGTAGGCCGAGGTGACGACGATCAGCGACAGGAAGCCATTGCGGTGCGCCCACTTGGCCGTTTCGAGCGCATTGCCGATGGTGTTGGCGGCACGCCTGTCGAGATCGACGCAGCAGGCCATCATGTCCGGTTCCGCTTCTACCATGCGACCGAGCCGCGAGGCCGAGGTGTCGGGGTGAACGCCGGAGATCAGAAGACGCCGCGCCTTGCCGGCCGTCATCAGTTCGACGGCGCCGGTGATGCGCTCGGCGCCACCGGTCAGCACGACGATTCCGTCGGCGGCGAGCGGTGATGGCGTCTGGTAGTTGACGATGGTGTCGACGAAGCGGAAGAAGCCGCCGAAGAAGAAGCCGCTGCCGATGAGCAGCGCGGCAACGATGATGACACCGATCGATCGCCGGGCGCGAGTGCGCTCACCGACGGCTTCCTCGGGCCGGTCTGCCGTCTCTCTCGTGGGAGCGGACGATTCCATCATGGGCTCATTTTAGGAAATCGGCCGATGAATGACAAATCCGGGTCACCTCCCGTTCGATCGCTCAATCGAGCGCCGATAGCGATCGCCGCACGGCCAGACGCGACGTGAGCGCCGTCAGAAGCGCCACGGCCACGACGAGAGACAGCACCAGGACGTAAGCGGTGCCGGGCAGCTCGAAGCGGCCGAACATAGCCTCGATCTGGTCGGCTCCCGGCCGCCCGGCCGAGCCGCCGATCGCCCATGCGGCAATTGCCATGGCCAGAAGCGCCAGAGCGCCGCCGATGGCGCCGCCCTCGATGCCGAACAGCAGGAAACGCTTCTGGAACTGTCCGGCGATGAAACGGTCCTCGGCCCCGCAGAAATGCAGAACCTCGATGACGTCGCGGTTTCCCGCCATGGCGGCGCGCGTTGCGAACACGACCGACAGGATAAGCGCGACGAGCATCAAACTCATCAGGCCGACACCGGCGAACACCATCGAGGATGCCATGGCCGAGAGACGGTCGACCCAGAGCGCGTGGTCGTCGACGCTTCCCCCCCGGATGTCGCGGTTCACCGCGTCGGCGAGCGCCTTGGTATCGAAGGCCCCCGCATCGTCGATCGAGACGACAACGAGGCGGGGCACGGGCAGGGCCGAAAGGTCCGTACCCGGCCCGAGCCAGGGTTCCAGCAGGCGCTGTGTCTCGGCATCGCTGATGGCTCGGGCGCCGCCAACGCCGGGAAACTCCTGTGCGAGCGCCACGGCCTTCTCCACTTCGGCGTCGATGGCGACACCGTCGAGCGGCCTGATCTCGATGGTGACCTCGCGGCCAATGTCGGACGCCCAGGCGTCGGCGGCCCGGTCGATCACCGAGACGACGGCGATGGTGAAGCCGGCCAGGAAGGTCATGATGGCGATGACCAGCACCAGCGTTCGTCCGGCGATGGCCTGCGGCGGCACGATCGGCGATGCGAGGACCGTATCGCCGCCTGGCTTCGCCTTGGGCGCCGTGGCAGCCCTCTTGGGTCGGGGGATCGGCGTCTTCATTCGTAGATCTCGAGGTGACCGTGCTCGATGACCATGCGCCGAACGTCGAGCTGGTCCATCAGGCCGATGTCGTGGGTGGCGATGAGCACGGCGGTGCCAAGGCGGTTGAGTTCCAGGAAGAGACGCAGCAGGCGACGGGCGAGCGGCGGATCGACGTTGCCGGTCGGTTCGTCGGCGAGAAGAAATTCCGGCTTGGTGATCAGGGCGCGGGCGATGGCGGCGCGCTGCTTCTCGCCGCCTGAAAGCACTGGCGGGTAGACGTGCTTCCGATCGCCGAGGCCGACCCAGTCCAAGAGGTCGACGACATCGGCGCGATAGCTCGCCTCGTCCTTGCCGAGCACCCGGTAGGGCAGCGCCACGTTCTCGTAGGTGGTGAGGTGGTCGAGCAAGCGGAAGTCCTGGAAGACGACGCCGATGCGGCGGCGCAATGCCGGCATGTCCGCGCGCTTCAGAAGGGCGGTGTCCTTGCCGAAAATGGAAATGAGGCCACGCGTCGGTTTGAGGTTGAGAAACAACAAGCGGATCAGTGTCGTCTTTCCCGCCCCGGAAGGGCCGGTCAGGAACTGGAAGGAGTGCGGAGCGATCGAGAACGTCAGATCGCTCAGCACCTCCCGTCCCGTTCCGTAGCGGAGGCCGACATTTTCGAACCTGATCATAACTCTTTCCGCCTCAGTCGCCGGCAGGCCTCCGGCCCACAGGCTTTCGCTCCGCTTTTGTCTTTCGGGGCTTCGCCACGAAATCCCCTCTCCGCGCGGCGCCGCTTGGCGCCGGAAGCCGCTTGCGGCTTCATGTTTTTTCCGCCTCAGTCGCCGGCGGACCTCCGACCCACAGGCTTTTGCTCCGCTTCTCATCCTTCGAGTCGTTGTCGCAAAAGGCCGTCAACGCACGCCGCCTTTGCCACGGGAAGCCGGTTGTGGTGTCTTGTCGGTGTCGCTGACCTCATAATTGATGTTGCAGCCCTTGTCCTTAACGTTTCATTAAGCATGTTGCCGTCATCCCTTGGATAAGCCGCCGTGGCGGCGCGGGAGGCGCGTCGCCCGCTTTCCGTGTGGATTCCGGCTGGCGGCCGATCGGGGGCCGAAGATGAGAATTGTCTGCCCCGCCTGCGAGACGGGGTACCAGATTGCCGACGGCACGCTCGGCGTTACCGGTCGAAAGGTGCGTTGCGCCCGTTGCGGTACCGTGTGGCACGCCACGCCCAACGATTATCCGGACGCCCCGATCGATACCGTGCCCACCCCGCGCCCGGCCAATGACGGTCCCGAGCCGAGCGAGGACGAGTGGCGGGATGCCATCGCCGGAACGGGGCCTGACAGCGCTTTTGACGCAGAAACGCAGCCTGAAGCGGCAAGTGAAGACAACGACCAGTCGGCCATCGACGACCTGTTTGCGTCGGGACCTGAAAGTGACGATGTGTCCGAGGAGACGCCCCCGGAGGAAGAGACAGGCGGCAACGACCAGTCGGCGGTCGATGACCTGTTCTCATCCGGCGGCGAAGAACCGGAGACGCCTGACAGCGAAGAGCCGCCATCGGAGGTTGCCGAGGCTTCGCCGACCATCGAGGCGCCACCGGCAGGTTTCGAGGAACCTCGTCGGAAGCCGCGTGGCAAGGCGAAACGGCGCGGCGCTTCGACCATGGTGATGCTCGATCGGCACTTGTCGACACCGGTCGCTTCGGTATTGCTGATCGGCTTCCTGGTGATGTTCTGCGTGGTCGGGGTGCTCGGTCGCCAACGGATTGTGGCGACCCTTCCGGATTTGGCGGGGATCTACGAGTTGCTCGGCCTCAAGGTCAACCTGCGCGGGCTCGATTTTCAGAACGTCACGGCCCGCCAGGAAATGGATGGGTCGACGCCCGTGTTGCTGGTGGAAGGCGACATCATCAACCTCGACAGCGAATCCAAGGGCTTGCCGGCGGTCCGGGTCACGCTCAAATCGTCGACCGGGCGCGATGTCTATGCCTGGAACTATGCCCTGCCGCAACTCAGCATCGATCAGATGGGCAAGGTGCACTTCAAGACCCGTCTTCTGGCGCCTCCTGAAGCATCGGTAACCGTGGAAGTGCGGTTTACAGACCAGCGTCAGCCGTAATATAGCTCCGCCCGAAAGCGGCCGGGGCTCTGCGACGGTTCCGGATGCGCGCCCTTTGCCGGTTTGCGCCGGATCTGAGCTCTTTGGCCGTCGCGACCTCATGAGGATACCGGGATGACGGGCAAGACCATCGACGTGCTGTTTTCGGAAGAGACGATCGCCGCGCGCGTCGACGCCATCGCCAAGGAGATCGCCGCGGCCCAGCCTGAAGATCTCATGGTGATCGCCATCCTCAAGGGCAGCTTCATGTTCGCCGCCGATCTTCTGCGCGCCTTGCACCGCGAAGGCCTCGCGCCGCAGGTCGAGTTCATGATGCTGTCGAGCTACGGCACCGGCACCACGTCATCCGGCATCGTCAAGATCATTCGCGACATCGATACGGACGTCGCCGGTCGCTCGGTGCTGATCATCGACGATATTCTCGAGTCGGGCCGGACGTTGGCATTCGCCCGACGTCTAACCGAGGATCGGGGCGCGAAGGAAGTCAAGGTCGCGGTCCTGCTCGACAAGCCCGGCAAGCGCAAGGCGGAGATCGAGGCCGACATCGTCGGTTTCTCGTGTGCCGACGTGTTCGTGGTCGGCTATGGCATGGATGCAGCTCACGCCTACCGAGAGTTGCCCTTTGTTGGCGTCGTCACCGAATAAGTGCAGGCATCTGGTGTAGATAGCCTAGTTGTGTAACAATCATATCGAATTGTCTTGATTCCAACGGGAGTGCCCTGGGGGCGACCATGGCGCGCATTCTGCTGACTGAAGACGACGAGTCGGTCCGGACCTTCGTCAAGAGGGCGCTGGAACTCGACGGTCATGAAGTCACCGAGGCTGAGGATGGCGGCATCGCGCTGGAGATCCTCACCGCGCAGCGAGGCGATTTCGAGCTGCTCCTGTCCGACATCATGATGCCGGTCATGGACGGCATCGCCTTGGCGCTGGCCGTTGCCCGGGATTACCCCGACCTCTCGATCCTGCTGATGACCGGTTTCGCCGACCAGCGGGAGCGGGCCTTCGGCCTCGACAGCCTGGTCAGCGACGTCGTGTCCAAGCCGTTCACGCTGAGCGAGATCCGCACTGCCGTGGCGCGGGCTCTGGTCGGGCGCTCCGCTGCCGAGAAGATCGCCTGAGGTTTCTCTCGCTCCCGCCGGTTCCACTGCCAAGGCAGCCTTGACGACGGGCACGTCCGCATATCGGAACAGGCGCGCTCAATCCCGGTTCTGGCCGGGCACCCACAGCACGTCACGACCACCGAGATCGTTGGCCCACCGGCTGGCCACGAACAGGAAGTCGGACAGGCGGTTGAGATAGCGAACCGCTTCCGGGTTGACCGGCTCGCCGTCCGTTCGGGCCAGTGTCACCGCCACTCGCTCGGCCCTTCGACAGACCGTGCGCGCCACGTGCAGATGGGCGGCGGCGGCGCTGCCGCCCGGTAGAACGAAGGTGGTCAGCGGCGCGAGGCTGCGATTCAGGTAGTCGATCTCCTTTTCCAGCCGCTCGACCTGAACGGGAAGGATACGCAACGGTTCGAAGGCCGGCGGCGTCTCTGTTTCCGGTGTCGCAAGATCGGCGCCGAGATCGAACAGATCATTCTGGATGGCGCCCAGCATCAAGTCGAGGTCGGGGTACTCGTCGACATGCAGGCGAGCAACTCCGATGGCTGCGTTTGTCTCGTCGACACTGCCGATCGCCTCGAAGCGCGGGTCGTTCTTCAGCCGGCGTTCACCGGTGGACAGACCGCTCGAACCGTCGTCGCCGGTGCGGGTGTAGATGCGATTGAGCCGAACCATGCTGCCTCCTGGCAAAACCATCCTCCGCATGTTCGCGTAGTTAGGGAGGAGGCTCAATCCGTCAATGGGTGGCGACCGTCGTGATGCACAGATCGTCAGCGGCCGTCGGGAAGATCGATGCCGAGCGCTTCTGCGATGGTCCTGAGACCGAGAACGAGACCCATGCGATCGATGCCGTGGCCGAGGCCGGGCGAAAGATGCAGCGATACGGGAAGTCCGGCGGCGGTCAGCGCGGCGGCGGCGGTGCGGCTGCTTTCGACGGGCAGGACCTGATCGGCCGTGCCGTGGACGAGCAGCACCTTCGGTTTCGCCGAAATCTCGTCGAGATGATCTGCGCCGGCAAGATAGCCCGAGTAGCCGACGATCAGTGCCGGCTCCAGTTTGCGCCTCAGACCGACGTGCAGCGCCATCATGGTGCCCTGGCTGAAACCGACCAGCACGAGTCGGTCCGGCGAAACGCCCCAGCGCTCGAGTTCGGCGCCCAGGAAACGGTCGAGAGCCGGGCCGGCCGCGAGAACGCCGGTCCAGCGTTCCGCGTCGTCGCGCATGGTGAGCGGGAACCACTGGCGTCCGCCCGGCACCATCGGACAGGCTTCCGGCGCATGAGGCGAGACAAATGCGACGCCGGGCAGGAAGGGCGCCCAGCTCTCGGCGATATCGTAGAGATCCTCGCCGTTGGCGCCGTAGCCGTGCAGCAGGACGACAAGGGCGTCGGCCTTGCCATCAGCGGGGTCGAGGCGCGGACCGTCGATTTCGGCCATGGAAGTATCCTCCGGGATCAGGTTAGACCGGGAGGACGTTCCTGCCCTGTCGCATTGCCTTGTAATAGGCCCAAAGCAGCTTTGCCGCAACGCCGCGCCAGGGCGACCAAAGCTCTGATATCGCCCGTAATTCCTTCTCGCTGGGGCGCCCGTCCAACGCCAGCGCCTCGGCGGCCGCCACCTGAAGCGCCAGATCTCCAGCGGGCAGCACGTCGGCGTTGCGTGCGCAGAACAGCAGGAATATCTCGGCCGTCCAGCGGCCAATGCCATGGATGGCCGTCAGTTTCTCGGTTGCCACTTCGGGTGGTTCGTCGGCAAGTCCTTCGAGATCCAGGCCGTCGGCCGCCGCTTCGGCGAGAGCGTGCAGCGTCTTGACTTTGCCCCGCGACAGTCCGGCGGCGCGCAGCGCCTCCTCGTCCTGGCGGAGGTAGGCTTCGGCCGTCGCCGCGCCGAGCAGCGTCTCGAACCTGCTCCAGATGGCATCGGCGCTGGAGACCGACAATTGCTGTGCCACGACAATGCGGGCGATGCCTTCGAAGCCGGGCGGTCGATAGCGGATGTCGACCGGGCCGGCCGTGACCCTCACCGGCGCAAGGCGCGGATCGACGCGTTCGAGATAGTCGAGGCCCTCGATCATGTCGGCTTCCGTCAGGATGAGACGCATCCGGTTTCTCCTTCGACACGAGACTTCAGCATTCAAGACGTATACTGTTCGGCCCGTCAAAAGCCGGCAGCAGCGCCGGCCGTCCGCCGACAGCTGAGAGATGACCGCCTCCGTTTTCCGCTTCGCGCCTTCGCCCAACGGACCGCTGCATTTGGGCCACGCCCTGTCGGCACTTCTCAATGCCGATATGGCCGCCCAGAGTGGCGGCCGCATGCTGGTCCGCATCGAGGACGTCGATATCACCCGTGCCCGGCCGGAGCATGAGCGCGCCATTCTGGACGATCTCGACTGGTTGGGCATCGTCTACGAACGGCCCGTTCGTCGCCAGTCGGAGCACGCGGACGATTATGCGGCCGCCCTCGACCGGTTGAAGGGGTTGGGGCTCGTCTATCGCTCGTTTCTCAGTCGCGCGGAGATAGCCGAGGCGATCCGTTCGGAGGAGGTGCGCAGCGGTGAGCCGTGGCCTCGCGACCCTGACTGTGCTCCGCTCTATCCCAGCATCGACCGCGACCGGCTGGTCCAGGACGTGGCCGCGTGCGTCGCGGCCGGCCAGCCGCATGCCTGGCGGCTCGACATGGCCAAGGCGATTCATCTTGCCGGTTATCTCTCCTGGCAGGAGTTTGGCGACAGTCTCGATGGTCCGGGCATGATGGTGCCCGCCGATCCCGCAGCCTGGGGCGATGTTATGCTTGCGGGCAAGTTCACGCCCGCTGCCTACCACCTCGCCGTCGTGGTGGACGATGCGCTGCAGGGGGTGACCGATGTGGTGCGCGGCCACGATCTCTATTTCGCCACGGCGGTTCACCGCCTGTTGCAGACGCTTCTCGGGTTCCCTGAGCCGCGCTATCACCATCATCGACTGATCGTCGACGCCGATGGTCGCAAGCTGTCGAAGTCGAAGAAGTCGGAGGGCTTGTCCGCCTTGCGGGCCGCAGGCGCGACCGTGGCCGATATCCGGCGTATGGTTGGGCTGGATTGAAGGCCGGTCTAAGTAGTCATCCGTCTCGATGGTTCGGCGTGACGCGCTCACACTTTCCGCGAGCGACGACAACCGTCGGTGGGGGATTTCATGGCAAGGGCGACCATCGCCATTCTGGGCGGCGCGGGCAACACGGGGCGGCGTCTGGCGCGTCTGCTCGCGCGGACGGGTGACTACGATCTTCGTCTGATGGGACGCACCAAGGCGTCGGTGGACGACGCTGCCGCCCGTATCGCCGCCGAGACGGGGGCGACGCTGGTTGGTGTCCGTGCCGACAGTTCCGACCGCGCCGGCCTTCTGACGGCCTTGTCGGGCGCCGATCTGGTGGTGTCCGCGACCTCCTCGGCCGGCAACGCGCCGGTCGTCGCCAGTGCGGCGCTGACGCTCGGCATCGACTATTTCGACACTCACCTGTCGTCGTCGAGCAAGTGGCAGGCACTCAGGGCGATCGAGCCGGACATCCTCCGGCATGGGCTGCAGTTCGTCAGTGACGGCGGCTTTCACCCAGGATTGCCGGCCGCGATGATCCGGCGTCTCGCATCCACCGTCGATCTCACCCACGCTCCAGTCTATGCGAGCTTCAATGTCGACTGGTCGCGCTTGAGCTTCGGTGCTGGCGCTGCCGAGGATTTCGTGTGCGAACTGCGGGAGATGGACCCCAGCGCCTTCGTCGAGGGACGTTGGGTCCGGTCCTGGCGCAACGCCCGCGACTTCGACTTTGGCTCTCCGGTTGGGCGGCAGGGAACGATCGCCATGGGGATCGAGGAACTGCGCAACCTGCCCGATCGATTTCCTCACCTGAAGGAGACGGGCTTCTACATCGGGGGCTTCGGACCTATCATCGACTATGCGGTCTTGCCGGCGGCCATGCTGGCGGCCCTGCTGCCACCCCTGCGCCCGCTGGCCGCTGCGGGTTTCTTCGCGGCCCTGAAGCGCTGGACGCGCCGCGAGGAATGGACGGTGCTGGTGTGCGACGGTCGGGGCGTTCGCGAGGGAACGCCGACCACGGTTCGTCTCCGGGTCAGCCATGACGATCCTTATGAACTGACGGCCATCGCGGCGGCGGCATGCGTGAGGGAGATGGTCGGGGCAGAACGCCGTCCCGGCCTTCTGCCCCAAGGCCTTTATGTCGACCCCGAGATTTTCTTCCGTCATCTCGAGGCGATGGGGGCAGGCGTCAATGAGAACGCCAGGCCGGCCTGACCGGATCAACGGTGTCTTGTTGCGACGAAATCCTGCGCGAGCCGCCAGTCATCGTTTTCCTTGCGGTTCTCCCAAGTGAAGCGATCGTCGGTGATGTCATGGAAGCTCCAACGCATCGGATCTCCCGTGAGCGTCTCCAGGAGGATGCCGTCGCCGGAGCGGCGGCCGATGAAAGGAATGACTACTCCGCTTCTTGGCCCGATCCAGGTCGAACGCCACGCGGCAATGCCCGGATCGTAAAAGCGGATCGAGGTGCCATACTCATATGGGTCTGTGCCCGCGGCCCGTTCGGACGGACCGGGAACGATCCAAACGTCCTGAATGCCGCGCCCATCCAGCACACGGGCGAAATGCCATTCGCCGGTTTCGCGGCGACTGATGGCGCCTGCATGGTCGTACCAGGTGACAACCAGATCCCAGCTTCCGATAAGTGGATCGAACAGGCGTTGCTCCTCCGGGATGTCGGAAGAGGTGGCTTCGGAGATAAGGCTATCGGCAAAGGGGTGATTGAGCGATGGCATGAGCTGTTCCTTGATCGCAAAGAAATCTGGGGCGCGACTTCTCTAGGCTCCCATACCGTCGCCATGCTTGGGGAAAGTTGATATCGTGGCGATCATGCTGATCGAAAAAGATAAACCGGCTCCCGGAGAGCGTCTGGCAGCGGCTGGCGACGGCTGGCGCGCGGTGGAGGTCACTTGCGACGCGGGGCCGGCGGATCGCCCGTTCGAGGAGGCGCACGAAGATCTGTCGGTGTCGGCGGTGCTTGATGGCGTCTTCGCCTATCGCTCCGGCTTGGGGCGGGCGCTGATGACGCCCGGCTCGCTGCTGCTCGGCAATCCCGGAGGCGCCTATCGCTGCTCGCACGAGGTTTGCCGAGGGGACCGTTGCCTGGCCTTTCAGTTCTCAGCCGAACTCGTGGAGGAAACGGTGGCCGATTTTGGCGGGCTTCGCCGACCCGTCTTCTCTCGGCCGCGCCTGCCGCCGGTCGCGGAAAGAGCCGGAAGGCTTCACGCGGCTCGCCGGCTGGCCGGTGGCAAGCTGCCGGGGCTGGCCAGCGAGGCGTTAGCCCTCGATCTGCTTGGGGCTGCCTTTTCCAGCGAGGAGGGCGTGGAGCCGGCGGTGACATCGCGCGACGAGCGACGCATCGCCGCCGTACTCGACTACATGCATGCGCACCATGACGAGCGGCTTGGTCTTGGCGATCTGGCGAAGCTGGTCGGCCTTGGCCGCCATCAGTTCCTGAGGGTGTTTCGGCGCGTCGTCGGTCAGTCGCCACATGCCTACCTCATAGGGTATCGTCTGGCTCGGGCGGCGGTGGCACTCGATGCCGGCAGTGGCAGGGTGATCGACATAGCGCTGGACAACGGCTTTTCGGATCTGTCCGAGTTTACCCGTCGCTTCCGCGATGCTTTCGGGCGTCCTCCTGCTGCCTACCGAAACAAGGCTGGCTGAAGGGCGGTCTTGCATCCTCGGCATGCTTCGCGAATACTTGGGGTGATACGAGAACCGCCCATGCGCCCGTTTCAGATTTCCCTTGTTCTGGCTTTCCTCGCTGCTCCGGCCTTCGCCGCCGACGGCGTACCCGAGTATGCCGATCTTCTCGCCAACTGTGCCACCGCGAACAATGCCGCCTGTCCCGGCCAGCAGACTGCGCTCGCGCCGCAATGGCCGAAGGCGCTCGCCGGTGACATTCCTTCGCTGAGGAACTTCGCCTTCTGTATCGGCGATGGTTGCTATGGCGCCTTCAAGGTGGACCCGGTGCGGGCCTGCGCCCTTCGTATCGTCGTCGCTGCGATCGGCGAGCGGCCGGTTCCCGCCGACGACCGCGACAACTTCGAGAAGGCCTGCAACATGCTCGGCGAGGGAGACCAGCAGAGCGCCAAGGTACAGGCCCGGGATCTGGTTCGCGCCATTCGCCGGGGCTTGCGGTAGGCGAGGCTTCCGTTTGCCCGGATGCCGATTTTCTTGACATTTGATCTTCCCGTTCCGATAGCTAACCACCTTCGTGACGGCGGGCATAGCGTGTGCCGCGCGAAAGCCGGATAGTGACGTGACGATGCTGGACGCTCCCCTGACCGAGACCGATGCGCAGGCAAGCCTGCGCCGCAGCGAGGCCGATAATCCTTCGAGCCTCGTCATGCGTTTCGGCACGGATGCGCCGCTGACGCTCGATGCCGGCCCGGCGATCGCGCCTTGGCAGATCGCCTACCAGACTTATGGCGAGCTCAACGCCGACCGCTCCAATGCCATCCTGATCTGCCACGCGCTGACCGGCGACCAGCATGTCGCCAGCACCAACCCGGTGACCGGCAAGCCGGGCTGGTGGACGCTGATGGTCGGTCCAGGTCGGCCGATCGATACGAACCGCTTCTTCGTCATCTGCTCCAACGTGCTCGGCGGTTGTCTCGGCACCACCGGGCCAGCCAGTACCAACCCCGACACAGGCCGTCCCTATGGCCTCGATCTGCCGGTGGTGACCATTGCCGACATGGTCCGGGCGCAGGCCATGCTGGTCACCGGGCTCGGCATCGATCAGTTGTTCGCCGTGGTGGGCGGTTCCATGGGCGGCATGCAGGCGCTGCAATGGGCGGCGAGCTATCCGGAACGGGTGTTCTCGGTGGTGGCGATCGCCACCAGCTACCGCCATTCCTCGCAGAATATCGCCTTCCACGAGGTGGGGCGGCAGGCGGTGATGGCCGATCCCGACTGGTGCGGTGGCCGCTATCTCGAGGAGGGTCGCAACCCCAAGAAGGGCCTCGCCGTCGCGCGCATGGCCGCTCACATCACCTATATGTCCGACCGGTCGCTGCATCAGAAGTTCGGCCGCAACCTGCAGGATCGCGACGCGTTGGCCTTTGGCTTCGATGCCGACTTCCAGATCGAAAGCTACCTTCGCCATCAAGGCATGACGTTCGTCGACCGCTTTGACGCCAACTCTTATCTCTACGTCACCCGTGCCACCGACTATTTCGATCTTGGCGCCGATCATGGCGGCGTTCTGGCCAACGTCTTCAAGGGAACGAAGACTCGCTTCTGCGTGCTGTCGTTCACGTCCGACTGGCTGTATCCGACCTCGGAAAGCCGCGCCGTGGTGCATGCGCTCAATGCGGCGGGCGCTCCCGTCAGCTTCGTGGAGATCGAAAGCGATCGGGGGCACGACAGCTTCCTTCTCGACATTCCCGAACAGTTCCGCATCGTGCGCGGCTTCCTGACAGGCGCGGCGCGGGCGCGGGGCATAGCCGGGCCGGCGGCGGAGGAAGCACAATGACCGATCTCGCCGATCTCGCCTCGGACGTTCGCGTCGACCTTCGCCTGATCGCCGGGCTGATCGAACCGGGCTCGCGCGTGCTCGACATCGGCTGCGGCGACGGTGCGCTGCTGGAACTGCTGGAGCGGACGCGAGGCGTCGACGCGCGCGGCATCGAGATCAGCCAAGAAGGCGTCAACGCCGCCGTTTCGCGCGGCCTTTCCGTGATCCAGGGTGACGCCGACAGCGACCTTGTGCAGTATCCCGACCAGTCCTTCGACTATGTGGTGCTCAGCCACACCATCCAGGCGACGCGCAATGCTCGACGGGTCCTTGATGAGATGCTCCGCATCGGTCGGCGGGTCGTGGTGTCGCTGCCGAACTTTGGTCATCTCGACGTGCGCTTCCGCCTGATGTTCCTCGGGCGCATGCCGGTCAGCAAGCGTCTGCCCTACTCCTGGTACGACACGCCCAACATCCACTTCTGCACCATTCGCGACTTCGTCGAGCTGGCCAGGGATGTGGGGGCCAAGGTCGACCAGGCGATCGTTCTCGACGGTACCGGCAAGCGTCTGCCGTTCAGCCTGCCATGGATCGTCTGGAACCTTCTCGGGGCGCAGGCGGTGTTCCTGCTGTCGCGCGAAGACCGCTAGCGAGTCGTCAGCCGGACGGACCGGTGCGGTGCGGGCTCGGCAAACCGGCGGGCGAGGGCAGCAATACGGGCCGGATGGCCGGCGAGCGGACGCGGCGGATTACCGGCACGCCCTGATGCAGGTGCTTGGCCGCCTCCACCAGGATGACACCGGCGAAGGCCGGCCACAGGCGCGCGCCGATCGCCTCCCAGCGGGCGCTGGCGTGCATGAAGTGGCGACGGGGCACCGGCATCACATAAAGCGCTTCGTCCCAAGCGGTGGGCGAAAAGGACGTTTCGCGCAATAGCTTGGTGATCTGGCCGCGCGAAAAGGGGCGGCCATACCCGAAGGGCGAGGTATCGACGCGGGCCCACAGGCCGCGCCGGTTGGGCACCACCGCCAGCACCCGGCCGCCGGGCGACAATACCCGCCAGGCTTCCTTGAGCAGTTCGGCCGGGTCGTTGGCCATTTCGAGCGCATGGACGATCAGCAGCCGATCGATTGACGCATCGGGGAGTGGCAGCATGTCATCACAGACCAGGGCCGAGGCGGAGGGGCCGCCGGCCGGCCAGTTGACCGCGCCCTGCGCGGCCGGCATCAGCGCCAGCGTGCGGTCGGCCTCCTCGCGAAAGGGCGCGAGATAGGGGGTCGCAAATCCGAGCCCGGCCAATCGGTCGCCGGAGACGCTCGGCCAGATTTTCCGGAAATGATCGGTGAGGATCGGCCGGATGACGTGGCCGAGATCGCTCGAATAGAAGTCCCTGAGGTCGACAACGTCCAGAAACATGCGTGGCTCCGGGGCGCCCTTGCCCTTTCCGCCATATTGATCGACTGTGGCCCTATCGCAATGGCAACCGCCGTCTTTTTTCGCGACGGTGGTAAGGGAGGCTCCCGATGGTTCCGAAGATCGACGTCATCGCCTGTCTCAGCGACAACTACGCCTATCTTCTCCGCGACGAGGAAAGCGGTGCCGCAGTGGTGATCGATGCCCCGGAGGCGGCGCCGATCCTCAAGGCCGTCGAAGCGTCGGGCGGCCGGCTCGACGCTCTTCTCCTAACCCACCATCATCACGACCATATCGAAGGCGTCGCTGCGATCGTCGAACGCACCGGCGCGCAGCTCGTTGGCGCGGTTGCCGATGTCCATCGCCTGCCGCCGCTCGACCGGGCGATGGCAGACGGCGAGATCTTCTCCATCGGTCCGCTCGATTTCCGGGTGATCGCCACCCCCGGACATACGCTCGGTCATATCGCCTACCATGCGCCCGAAGCGCGGGCGCTGTTTTCCGGCGATACGCTGTTTTCTCTCGGTTGCGGTCGCCTGTTCGAGGGCAGCGCGGCCGACATGTGGGACTCTCTTCTTCGTCTCGCGGCGCTGCCGACGGAAACGGCCATCTATCCTGGTCACGAGTACACGGCGTCGAACGGTCGTTTCGCGCTGGCGGTCGATCCCGACAACACGGCGCTTGTCGAACGGCTCGCTGACGTGGAAGCGCTTCGCGCCGCAGGCCGTCCGACGGTGCCCGTGACGCTCGGTCGGGAGCTTCTTACCAATCCATTCCTGAGAGCTGGCGATCCCCGGCTGGCAGAAAGACTGGGATTGTCCGGGCGGCCTGCCGTTGACGTGTTCGCCGAGTTGCGCAAGCGGAAGGATTCTTTCAGGTGACGGCTCGCTTGGCGACCCACTGCCGGAAGGGCAGCGAGTCCCAGGCCGCGACGATGGCGCCGAGAGTGACGAGAACGCAGGCAATCGCGGTCGTCAAACCCAGCATTCCGTAGCCGGTGAGCGTGAGAAGCAGGGTCGACAGCACCGGCGTCGCGTAGGCGGCGGTGCCGATGAGCTGGATGTTTCCATGCTTGACGCCATGGTCCCAGACGAAAAAGGCAAGGCCGACCGGGAAGGCGCCGAGCAGCGCCACCATCGACCACTCCATGGCTGACGACGGCAGGATCGTTTCCTCGAAAGCGGCGTGGCAGAGAAGGCTCAGGACGGCGGCGGCAAGGCAGAAGCCGGCGACGGCTTCCGAAGGGACGCTGGCGAAGCGGCGCGAGATGACCGAATAACTGGCCCAGACAACGGCGGCGAGGAACGCGGCGAGGTATCCGAAGGCGTATCCGCCGTCGAGTGCCAGGGAGTGGCCGGCCGTCACCAGAAGCGCCGCGCCGAGAAAGCCCAGGACCACGCCGGCGAAGTGATGGGGGCGGAGCCGCTCGCCAGGCAGAAGGCCCGAGAAGAGTACGATCAGGAGTGGCCAGAGATAGTTGATGAGACCCGCCTCGACCAGCGGCGCCGTACGCAGGGCCGTAAAGTAGAGGGCGTGGTAGCCGAAGAGCCCGAGGGTTCCCACGATCCAAACCCTGAGGGGTTGTTTCAAAACGACGGTGTGCCCCCTGGCAATCAGCCAAATGATGGCGATCGAGCCGGAAAGCCCCAAACAGAAGGCGTTCAGGAGGAAGGGCGGCACGGCTCCCGAACCGCCCGTAAAGACGCCGAGCGTCGACCACATGAGGATTGCGGTGAGGCCTACCATGGTCGCGCGGGTGCGGTTCGGCATTATTTCCCCGGCTTTCCCGGCATTTCCGCATCGCCTTCCGAAGGCGATCGAGCGGATCTGTGTTTTCCCTGAGGATGCCGGATCAGTTTGCGAGCCTTTAACGGTATCGCGCTAATCTTCGCAAGATAGAACCGACGGATCGTTGCCTTGTTTTTCGCCAATCGTCGCTGGATGGAGTTTGTCTTTGGCGTGGTCGTACCGACCGCGTTGACGGCGCTTGCCGCTGCCGCGGTGGTTTATCTCGCCATGGCGCGCATGGCGGCGGAGGTGAACGACATCGACCGGCGTGGCGTTGCGCGCGTGGTCGATGTTCTCAAGGACGATGCGCAGACCCGGATGGGCCTTGCCGCCACCGAGTTCGCCGTCTGGAACGCCGGTGCCCTGTCTGAAGGGAATCCCGGCCTTCTGAGCGACGACGCCGTTCTCCCCGTCATGGATGGTCGTGTTTTCGATACGTTGTCGATTGTCGATGCCGAGGGCATACCGGTACGCACCTATCATGCGGGACGAATGGTCGGGCCGGACGGGATCGGGATCAGCCGGGCCGATGTCGCCGCTCTGGTTGCCATCGCGAGCCAGAACGTGGGTCGGCCGACGTCCGGCTTCATCCAGTCGCGTCTTGGCCCGCTCGTGGTCGGGCTGCATGAAATCGAGGCTCGCGCCGGGGCTTCGTCGTCGGCCGCTTCTCCACACTACCTTCTCGTCGGTCGCTCAATGACCGAGGCCCAGTTCGTGGCCATGGCCGACGCGCTCGGCGTTCGACATCTGATTTTCGGCCCGGCGATTGTCGGGGAGGATGTCGTGCCCCTGGTCTCGGCGTCGGGGGTTGTCCTCGGATCAATCGGCTGGGAACCGCGCGTTTCCGGTACCGAGGCAATGGAACGCGCCCGCCTGCCGGTGCTTGCGGTGCTTTTCCTGTTGTTCGTGGTGATGGGCGTGCTGGTCGTAACCATCTGGAAGATGATGAGCGGCCTTCGCCAGGACGAAACGACGGCTCGTCACGCGGCGAGCCACGACCCTCTGTCCGGCTTGCCGAACCGCGCCTCCTTCAATCAGCGGCTCGCCGCCGCCTACGCGGGGCCGAGCCATCCGATCGCCGTCTTGTTCGCTGACCTGGACGGTTTCAAGGAGGTGAACGACACCTATGGCCACGACGTCGGTGACCGGCTGATCCGGGCGACAGCGGCGGGTTTCCGTACTCTGGTTGGCGACAACGGGGTACTGGCGCGGCTCGGCGGCGACGAGTTTGCCGTGGTTGTCGAAGGGGGGCAGGCAATCGAACGGGCGCGCGCCCTCGGCGACAGCTTTGTCGAATTTCTCGATGAGGCGTTCGATTTCGAGGGGCGCATGGTGAAGGTCGGCTGCTCGGTCGGCGTCGCCGCGGATATCGAAGGCGAGCTCACCCCTGGCGAGTTGGTGCGGCGGGCCGACGTTGCCATGTATGTCGCCAAGGCTGGTGGCAAGAACCGTGTCGACCTCTACAGCGCCGACATGGATGCCGATCGTCAGGCACGGGCGGCTCTGGCGGCCGAACTGCGCGAGGCGGTGGCGAACGATGGCCTCCAGGTGCATTATCAGCCGGTCGTCTCGGCGAAGACCGGCGGCATCTCCGCCGTCGAGGCGCTGGTTCGCTGGATCCGTCCTGCCGGCCCGGTCAGCCCGGTGGTGTTCCTTGCCGTCGCCGAGGAAGCGGGGATGAGCGACCTGATCGGCACTTATGTGTTGCGCCGAGTCGCCCGCGATGCCCGTGCCTTCGGCGACCTCAAGATGGTCGTCAACGTGTTTGCCGCTCAGTTCCGTGACCCCGGCTTCCCAGATGCTCTCGGAACCATTCTGAAGGCGGCGGGAATGTCTCCGGAACGGCTCGAGCTCGACATTACCGAAAGCTTCCTCGCCTCCGAGCCGGAGAGGGCGCGCCGGAGCGTCGAGGCCTTGCATGCGCTCGGCGTGTCAGTGGCGCTCGACGATTTCGGTACCGGCTTCTCGTCGGTGGCCTATCTGCGCCGGTTTGCCTTCGACAAGGTGAAGATCGATCGGTCCGTGGTGATCGACGTCATCCGCGATCCGGCGTCGCAGAGCCTCGTCCAGGCGGCGGTTGCCCTGGCGGAAACGCTGGGTGCCGAGGTGACGGCCGAAGGCATCGAGATGGCAGAGGAGGCCGAAGCTCTGAAGCAGGCCGGCTGCCACGAGTTGCAAGGATACTATTTTGGCGCGCCGACGGTCCGGTCGGAAATTCTGCGCCGAATCTCCCGGGAACGACAGGCCGTCGGGCAGTTGAGGGCCTAGAGCACCCGCCGATCAGGTAGAATCAACCTGATCGAAAAGCGGCTGCTCCAGCGAATGCTCTGGCCGCTTGTTTCAGGGGTCGAGTTCGACATCCCAGTAGAGAAAGTCCAGCCAGCTCTCATGAAGGTGGTTGGGCGGAAACAGTCGGCCGTTGTTGTGAAGGTCGTGCACGGTGGGGGCGAACGGCTTGCCGGAGAGCGTCATGCCCACTTCCGATACCGTCTTGTCGGCCTTCTTGAGGTTGCAGGGCGAGCAGGCGGCGACGACGTTTTCCCACGTGGTCTGGCCGCCCTTGGAGCGCGGGATCAGGTGGTCGAAGGTCAGGTCCTCGCGGCTGCCGCAGTACTGGCACTCGAAGCGGTCGCGCAGAAAGACGTTGAATCGAGTGAAAGCCGGCTGGCGCGACGGCTTGACAAATGTTTTCAGCGAAACGACCGATGGCAGGTGGAACTCGAAGCTCGGGCTGCGCACCAGCACGTCGTATTCGGAAACGATATTGACCCGGTCGAGGAAGACCGCCTTGATCGCATCCTGCCAGGACCAGAGCGACAAGGGGAAATAACTCAGCGGGCGGTAGTCCGCGTTCAACACCAGCGCCGGGTGTGCGTCCGGCGAGACGGCGATCGTCACCTCACGCTCTCCTTCACCGAGGCAGGCATCCAATCCCACCCCACGCAAGGGATACTCTACGCCGATGATGTCGCTGATGTGAAGCTGAAAGCCAAGGTTTTCCGCCCGTTTCGCAGGCAATGCCTCGCGCAGGTTTCGTCCGACCTATCGGCTTGCCAAATCTTTGCCTTCATTGATCAATTACCCGCCTTGGCGGCGCGGTGCAGTAAGCCGACGAACCAGGAAGCAGGAAGGAGATGTTTGGCGATGGCGGCGCCCTTGGTGAGCCAGGTCACCCGGTAGTAGGGGCGCGGCCGCTCTGATTCGCAGGCGTGGACGAGGCAATCCACCACGGCCTCGGGCGGTTTGCGGAAGAAGGATGCCTCGGGCGGGCGCTGCATGTCGGCGAGGCGCTGCCGGTAGCCTTCGGCATTGGCGGATCCCTCGACGTCGACGTTGTCGTGGAACTTTTTCATGGCCGTCGAGGAGAAGTTGGTGGCGATCGGTCCCGGCTGGATGGTTGCAACGTGGATGCCGGCATCGATCAGTTCCAGCCGCCAACTGTCGGCAAGCCCCTCGATGGCGTGCTTGGAAGCGTTGTAGGCGCCACGATAAGGCATCGACAGGAAACCGAGGATCGACGAGCACATGACGATGCGCCCGGCACCGGCCTGGCGCATGGCCGGGATGAGGCGGCGGGTGAGGTCGTGCCAGCCGAGCACGTTGACCTCGAAGACATGTCGCAGCACCTCGGTCGAGAGATCTTCGAGAGCGCCGGGCTGGCCATAGGCGCCATTGTTGTAGAGGGCGCCAAGCCGGCCGCCGGTCGCTTCGAGCACCGCGTCGGCGGTGGCGGCGATCGAGGCGGGATCGGCATAATCCATGAGAAGCGGCGTGACGCCGGCAATGTGGGCGAGCCTCTGCCGGTCCTCGTCGCGGCGCACCGTCGCAAACACCCGCCAGCCGCGCCCGGCCAGGATGGTCGCGGCGGCAAGGCCGATGCCCGAGGAGGCGCCGGTGATGAGGATGCTGCGGTCGACGGCTGGAAAGCGCATGGCTGGCCTCTGGCTGGCAAAGACGATCCGGTCAGAACGACAATCAGTCTTTCTCCGGAGGACGTGGCCGACTATATACTGTCCCTGACGCTTGGAGAGAACCTTGCTCGACGATTCCGACCACGACCATCAAGCCTGCCGCAGCCGCGCCGTCGCGCGCGCCGAGGAACGCTGCCGCGATGAGGGGTTGCGTCTCACCGAACAGCGTCGACAGGTGCTGGAGGCGATGCTGGAAAGCCACGCGCCGGTATCGGCCTACGAGATCATGGATCGCATCGCCGAGACGGCGCGGCGGCCGAGCCCGATTTCGGTTTATCGCGCCCTCGATTTCCTGGTGGCCCATCGGTTTGCCCATCGGATCGAGAGCCGCAATGCCTTCCTCGCCTGCATCGAGGAGCATGGGCATGCCACGTCCGCCCCTGAGGCGCCGCTGGTTTTCCTGCTCTGCGAGGGCTGCGGATCGGCGACCGAGGCGGAACCGGCCGAACTCGGCGGCTTGCTCTCCCGCATCGCGGCGGCCGAAGGCTTCGCGCCATCGGCGTCGGTCCTGGAAATTCGCGGCCTCTGTGCCGCCTGCCAGTCGGGCGAACGCCATCACGACCACTCGCACAGCCACAGTTGAGGATTGCATGCCCAGTTCGTTCGGTCCGGCGCCGCGCCGCCGCTCGGTTCCCGTCGTCGTCGGCAAGGTGACCATCGGTGGCGATGCGCCGGTGGTCGTGCAGTCCATGACCAACACCGACACCGCTGACGTCGACGCCACGGTGGCGCAGGTGATGGCGCTCGCGCGGGCCGGCTCCGAACTCGTGCGCATCACCGTCGACCGCGACGAGAGCGCCGCCGCCGTGCCGCGCATCCGCGAGCGGCTCGATCGCGTCGGTGTCGACGTCCCGCTGATCGGTGATTTCCACTTCATCGGTCATCGGCTCCTCGCCGATTTTCCGGCTTGTGCCGAGGCGCTTGCCAAATACCGCATCAACCCCGGCAACGTCGGTGTCCGCGCCAAGCGCGACCGGCACTTCAGCGACATCGTCGAGATCGCCGCCCGCAACGGCAAGGCGGTGCGGATCGGCGTCAACTGGGGCTCGCTCGACCAGGAGTTGGCGACGCGCCTGATGGACGAGAACAAGGCGAAGGGCTCGCCTATGACCGCGCAGGAAGTGATGCGCGAGGCCATGGTGCAATCGGCCCTGCTGTCGGCCGCCCGCGCCGAGGAGATCGGCCTGCCCCGTGATCGGATCGTTCTGTCGGCCAAGGTCAGCCAGGTACAGGACCTCATCGCCGTTTATGGAGAACTGGCCTCGCGCGGCGACTATGCGCTGCATCTCGGCCTCACCGAGGCCGGCATGGGCACCAAGGGCGTCGTGGCCTCGTCGGCCTCGATGGGCTACCTGCTGCAGCATGGCATCGGCGATACCATCCGCGTATCTCTGACGCCGGAACCCGGTGGCGATCGCACGCGCGAAGTGGTGGTCGCCCAGGAACTCCTTCAGGTCATGGGATTCCGTAGCTTCGTTCCGATCGTCGCCGCCTGTCCCGGATGCGGCCGCACCACGTCCACGGTGTTCCAGGAACTTGCCAAGACCATTCAAGACCAGATCCGCGACGCCATGCCGGAGTGGCGCCAGCGCTACCCCGGCGTCGAGGCGCTGCAGGTGGCGGTGATGGGCTGCATCGTCAATGGGCCGGGCGAATCCAAGCACGCCGACATCGGTATTTCCCTTCCGGGCACCGGTGAGAACCCGGCGGCGCCGGTGTTCATCGACGGGCAGAAAGCGGCAACGCTACGTGGCCCATCCATCGCCCGCGATTTTCAGTCTCTGGTGCTCGACTATATCGAGCAGCGGTTCGGCGACGGCGCCAATCGCAAGCCGGCGGCAGAGTAAGGCGCCAGGTCTAGCGCCGCCTCTCGGCGACGAAGCGAGCGGCGGCGGCCAGCGTTTCGGACCGCGCGCCCCATGGGGTGAGCAGGTCCGTCGCCTCGGCGACGAGACGCTCGAGCTCGGCGCGAACCGCATCGATGCCGAGACGGGCCACCAGCGTGCCCTTGCCGTGGGCGGCGTCCTTGGCGACGGCCTTGCCCATCTCGCTTTGTGTGGCGGTGACGTCGAGAAGATCGTCGGCGAGCTGGAAGGCGAGGCCGAGTATCTCGCCGAAGCGCGCGAAGCGGCGCACTTCGTCTTCCGTGGCACCGCCGAGCCGAGCCCCCATCACCGTCGCGGCGCGGATCAGCGCGCCGGTCTTCATGGCCTGCAGCTTGCGAATGTCGGCTTCGTCGGGGGTGGCCCCCTCCCCGAAGCGCCCTTCGGCTGCCAGATCCAGCATCTGGCCGCCGACCATCCCGCCGAGACCGCCGGCGCGGGCGAGATCGAGCACAAGGGCCGCGCGCACTGCCGGATTGGCATGGCAGGCGCTGTCGGCCAGCAGGTCGAAGGCCAGCGTCAGGAGAGCGTCGCCGGCGAGAATCGCCGTTGCTTCGTCATAGGCGACATGCACGGTTGGGCGGCCACGCCGCAGCGTATCGTCGTCCATGGCCGGCAGGTCGTCATGGACCAGGGAATAGCAGTGCAGGCACTCGACGGCCGCTGCCGCCGGCATCAGGGCCTCCACGGTCAGGTCGGGATTGAGAAGGCGGGCGATCTCGCTGAGCAGGAAGGGCCTGAGGCGTTTGCCGCCGGCAAGCACGGCGTGTCGCATGGCCGCAAGGAGACGGGCTGGCCGGGCGAGCTCGCCGGGCCAGGGAGCCGGTTCGAGACGTACCGCGAGACCGGCCTCCAGCTTGGAAGCGAAGTCGGAAAGGGCAGTTTCGAAGGCGACGGTCATCGGTGCTCCGATCGGTCAAGAGGCGGTCGCTGTGGTAGCGCCGGCCTCTCTCTCCGGTCAAGGCAGTGAAAACGTATCATATCGGCAGGACGGTGGTGTTCTTCACCTCTTCCATCACCGGGTAGGTGTGCGTTTCCCGCACGCCCGGTAGCGTCATCAGTACCTCGGACAGGAACTCGCGGTAGGCCTCCATGTCGCGGACACGGGCCTTGACAAGGTAATCGAAGCCGCCGGCGATCAGATGGCACTCGAGCACCTCCGGCGCTTTCTTGACGGCGGCGGCGAAGGTGGTGAACACCTCGGGATTCATGCGGTCGAGCTTGATCTCGACGAAGACCAGCAGGCCACGTTGAAGATGGAGGGGGTCGAGGCGTGCTGTATAGCCGAGAATGAATCCGTCGCGTGACAGTCGTTTGACGCGTTCGGCGGTGGCCGTCGCAGACATGCCTATCTTTTCGGCCAGTTCCAGGTTGGTGATCCGGCCGTCTTCCTGAAGCGCTGCGAGAATTCGGCGGTCGATACGGTCGAGCCCGGGAATATCCTGGCTACGATGAGAACGGTCAGCCCCTGCTGTCGCCATTGCAAGCCCCTAAGCCCGATCGATCCGCAAGTTTCACGGTAACAAACGGTTCATTCCGCGAATAGTCCGGATTCTATACCTCAATAAGGAGAGTGTCACCGAAAGCCTGCTGCTATCCTGCGGAATATAAACAAAAGCCGCCGTTTCAAGGTGGCAACCTTCCGGAGATCAGATGTCTGCAGTTCTTTCCGAGCCCCACCGGGCTCCGTGTTTCTCGTCGCCCTATGCGGAAGACGAAGCGGAGGTGGTCCGGCGTCTCCTGGCAGCGCGACCCGAGAGTCCCGAGGCGCGGGCGCGTGTTGATGCGCATGCCAGCCATCTCATCACCGCCATTCGCGATGGCAAGTCGGCGATCGGCGGTGTCGAGGACTTTCTGAAGGCCTACTCGCTGACGACGCGCGAGGGCCTCGCCATCATGGTAATGGCCGAAGCGCTGCTGCGTGTGCCCGATGGCGCCACCGCCGACAAGCTGATCGAGGACAAGCTGGCCTCGGCCGCCTTTGGCTTCCACGGCAAGGGCGAGGATCCCTGGCTGGTGGCCGCCTCCGGTTGGGCTCTCGGCGTCACGACGCGGGTGCTGCAGCCCGGCGAGACGCCGGAGAACGTCATCACCGGTCTCGTCAAGCGGCTGGGCATGCCGCCGGTGCGCGCTGCCACGCGGCAGGCGATGAAGATCATGGGGCATCAGTTCGTGCTGGGCACCTCGATCGAGGCGGCCCTGTCACGTGCTCGTGGTCTGGCCGGCAAAGGCTATCGCCATTCCTATGACATGCTGGGCGAGGGCGCCCGCACGGCAGCGGACGCGACCCGCTACTTTGCCGACTATAGCAAGGCGATCGAGGCGATCGGCCGCTCTGCCGGTTCCGAGGCGCTGCCGGCCCGGCCGGGCATTTCGGTGAAGCTGTCGGCGCTGCATCCGCGCTACGAGGCGCTGAACGCCGAGCGCGTGATGGCCGAACTGGTGCCGAAGCTTCTGGAGCTGTCGCGGGCGGCGAAGGCTCACGATCTCAACCTGACGGTCGATGCAGAGGAGGCGGATCGGCTGAAGCTGTCGCTCGACGTCATCGCCGCCGTTGCCGCCGATCCGTCTCTGGCCGGCTGGGACGGCTTCGGGCTTGCCGTGCAGGCCTACCAGAAGCGGGCGCCGGCGGTGATCGACTACATGATCGACCTCGCCGGGAGCCTGAACCGCCGGTTCATGGTGCGTCTCGTCAAGGGGGCCTATTGGGACACCGAGATGAAGCGGGGGCAGGAGCGGGGTCTTGACGACTATCCGCTCTTCACCCGCAAGGCTTCGACGGACCTTTCCTATCTCGTTTGCGCCGACAAGCTGCTGCGCGCCCGCCCGGGACTCTATCCGCAGTTCGCGACGCACAATGCCCTGACGGTGGCCGAGGTGTCGGAGATCGCCGGTGCCGATCGTCATTTCGAGTTCCAGCGCCTGCACGGCATGGGCGACACGCTCTACCGCGAAGTAACCGAGAAGGGCGGCCAGCCCTGCCGCATCTACGCGCCCGTCGGCGGCCACAAGGACCTTCTCGCCTATCTCGTTCGCCGACTCCTGGAGAACGGCGCCAACTCATCCTTCGTCGCTGCCGTCGGCGACACCAAAGTGGAGATCTCGACCTTGCTGAAGCGTCCCGCCGACGTGCTGGATGGCGGCGATCGCGCCCGTCACGCCCGCATTCCGCTGCCTGCCGATCTGTTCGGTGCCCGCCGCAACTCGCGCGGGGTGGAACTGGCCGACGAACAGGCGCTCGAGCCGTTGCTGGCGGCCATCGCGGCGGCAGGGAGCGACTTCGGCACCGCCGCCTCGATCATAGATGGCGCCGATGTTGCCGGTTCGCCGCGCGCCCTCCTGTCGCCGGTGGATGGCAAGACGGAGATTGGCAAAGCTCTCGATGCCGATGCCCAGATCGCCGCGAAGGCAGTTGCTTCGACTTCCGCCGGCTTCCGGCAGTGGTCCGAAACGCCTGTCGAGATCCGCGCCTCGGCGCTCGAACGGGTGGCCGATCTTCTCGAGGATCGGCTTCCCGCCTTCCTTGCCGTGCTCGGCCTCGAAGCCGGCAAGACGCTGGCCGATGGCATCGCCGAGGTGCGCGAGGCGGTCGATTTCTGCCGTTATTACGCGGCCGAGGCCCGACGACTGTTTGCCTCGCCCATTGCCATGCCCGGGCCGACCGGCGAGGAGAACCGACTGGCCTACCGTGGCCGGGGCGTGTTTGCGGCCATCGCGCCGTGGAACTTCCCGCTTGCCATCTTCATGGGGCAGACGGTCGCAGCGCTCGCCGCCGGTAATGCCGTGGTGGCGAAGCCCGCCGAGCAGACCCCGCTCACCGGAGCCATGGCAGTGCGGTTGCTGCACGAGGCGGGGGTGCCGGTTTCGGCGCTAGCCCTTCTGGTCGGCGACGGAACGGCCGGAGCCGCGCTGACCGCCGACCCGCGCATCGCCGGTGTCGCCTTCACCGGTTCGACCGATACCGCCTTCGCCATCAACAGGGCGCTGGCAGCCAAACGCGGGCCGATCGTACCGTTGATCGCCGAGACCGGTGGGCTCAATGCCATGATCGTCGACGCCACCGCGCTGGGTGAGCAAGTGACCGACGACGTCATCACCTCGGCCTTCCGCTCCGCTGGCCAGCGCTGCTCGGCGCTGCGGTTGCTTTTCGTCCAGGATGATGTCGCCGACCACATGATCGACCTCGTCAAGGGCGCTGCGGCCGAACTCAAGGTCGGCGATCCGCGACGGCCGGATACCGACGTTGGGCCGATCATCGATCGCGAGCAGGTGGAGAAGCTCGCCGTTCATGTGGCGGCATGGCAGGGCAAGGGCAGCGTGCTGTTGTCGGGTGACGTGCCGGACGGAGCGCTGGCCGGGGGAACCTACTTCGCGCCGACGATCATCGAACTGCCCGAAGCGGCGGCTCTGGATCGCGAGGTGTTCGGTCCGGTGTTGCATGTCGTCCGCTACAAGGCGAAGGACCTCGACAAGATCATCGAGGATATCGCGGCGAGCGGCTACGGCCTGACCTTGGGCATTCACTCGCGCATCGAGGCGACGGTGAAGCGCATCGTCGAGCGACTTCCGGTCGGCAACGTCTACGTCAACCGGAACATGATCGGCGCGGTGGTCGGCTCCCAGCCGTTCGGTGGCTCTGGTCTGTCGGGAACCGGCCCCAAGGCGGGGGGTCCCAACTACCTCACCCGGTTTGCCCTGGAACAGGTGGTGTCGATCAACACGGCGGCGGCTGGTGGCAATGCGACGCTGGTTGCCATGGGCGACGACTAATCACGGATAAAGCAGGGGGCGGGGGCCGGGGAGAGATCCCCGGCCTTTTCCATGTCCGCCGACCGAGCGGGATTTCGCAAAAAAAACAGGCCGGGGTTACCGGCCTGAGTTCTGGGAGGAAAGCTGGAGTGCCACGGTGGATCAGGAGGAAGATCCAGACGGAAGACCGACAAAGCAGCGCTCACAAGTCGAAGGTCTCATGTTGCCTTAAATCGCGCCATGTCAAATTTCGGGCATGTCTGTATAAAATGCGGGCATGTGCCGCTTTGGGTAGCTGTCTTGTGCGCCGTTTGCCGGGCATGGCCTGTCGGGCGGGCGGGAAACGGCGTTCCCTCGTTTGCCGGCCCGGCGCGGTTGGGTTATGAGGAAGCGGACAGGCGCGGGTGGGGCATGAGCGATCTCAGCGAGGCTGTGGCCGAGGGTGAGGCGGTAGCGGACGACGAGGGGGCGGCGGCTGTGAGGCGATCTGGTTGGCGGATCTGGCTCAAACGGCTGTCGGTCGCGGCGGCGGTGCTCGTCATCATGCCCTTTGTCATGACGCCACTCTACATTTTCGTTCGGCCGGTATCGACGCTGATGATCGGCGACCTCCTCACCTTTCAGGGCTACAGTCGCCAGTGGGTCGATCTCGACGACATCGCGCCGAGCATGAGGCAGGCCGTGGTGATGAGCGAGGACGGCCAGTTCTGCTTTCACGACGGTGTGGATTGGGAGCAGCTTCGTTCGGTGCTGAGCCGCAGTGGCGGTCCCAATCGCGGGGCGAGCACCATCACGATGCAGACGGTAAAGAACGTCTTCCTGTGGCCGTCGCGTTCCTATATTCGCAAGGGCCTCGAAATCCCGCTCGCCCTTTATGCCGATCTCATCTGGTCGAAGCGCCGGACCCTGGAGATCTACCTCAATATCGCCGAGCTCGGCCCCAATGTTTACGGTGTCGAGGCCGCGGCGCAATATTACTTCAAGAAGCCGGCGTCCAAGCTGAGCCGGCGAGAGGCGGCGCTGATCGCCGCAGCGCTTCCCAATCCGACCGTCCGCAACCCTCTGAAGCCCAGTCGGGCGCAGAAGACCCTGGCGCGGATCATCGAGCGCCGCGTCAGCCAGTCTGGCGCTTACGTCGACTGCCTGAAGTCGTGATCGCCGCCCATCGGGATTGCGACGGAGAGACGCACTTTTTTCCGGGCAGGCACTGGCAAAGTGGCGCGTCAGTCTGTATAAGGCCGCATCTTTAGGAACGAGCGCCCGCGCGCCCGAATGGTGGACCATTGCGGTTCTCTCTTCCGAGCGGGCGATGGAGTAGAAGACAATGGCAGTTCCCAAGCGAAAGACCTCGCCGTCCAGGCGTGGCATGCGTCGGTCCGCCGATGCCCTGAAGCAGCCGACCTACGTCGAGGACAAGACCTCGGGTGAGCTGCGTCGCCCCCATCACGTCGACCTCAAGACCGGCATGTACCGCGGTCGCCAGATCCTGGCCCCCAAGGAAGCCTGATGAGATAGACCTGCTCGGCCGTCGATGGCGGCCGGGGTCGACTTGAAAAGAGCCGGTGCATTGCGCCGGCCTTTTTGTTTTTGGGGATATCGGATCAGTACTCGGCGACGCCGAAGAAGCCTGGCTCGAGGTCGGTGACGCGGCGGTAGCCGTCGCGATAGAGCGCGTCGGCGCGGGCGACGACTTGCGAAGCGTCGCGGCGGACGCGGCGTTCGCCGGTGCTGGCATCGCCAAGGCCCAGGGCGGCGAGTTGGGCGACGAAGGGGGACGATGCGGCGTTGCTCGCCGACGTCGCGGTGGAGCGGTGACCGCCTTCGCTTCTGGTTTCGGCGTGAAGGTCGATGAGGGCGAGGTGCCGCTGGTTGTTGCTGTCGGCAGAGGCGCGCTCCGCCGCTTCGACGTAACGACCGGAAGCGCGGCGGGGCGCCCTTTCGAGGCTTTGACCGCCGGCGATTCCGCCGATGGAGCCTACCGATCCGATCATGGTCGCGGGCCTTTCAGAAGTTGTGCCGTTGCGGCACACGTCAACTCGACTCGAGGTATGCCGAGCAAACGGCGCGCCAGACCTTCAGAATGGTTAAGAAAGAATTAATACGCAAGATCGGTTTCGGAAAAAGAACCGATGGCGTCTTCATTTCCCGCGTGGATCGCTGACGGGCGAAACAAAAACGCGGTTCACGTGGCGGGAGTGTTGCGGTAGGTGTTCCAAAACGGCGAGGACGGCGGCAGATGGATGACGATCTCGTTTCATCGGACGGACAAAGGCCGGCCAGCGGCGGCGGCATCGGCGCGGCGATGGCGGCGGCTGGCATGGCCGCCTACGATCACGACTACGCCGAGGATCGCTTGCGCTGGTCGTCGAATGCCGGCGAGGTGCTGGATCTGCCTGCCTACGAGGTGCCGCTCTCGGGCCGTTCGCTCCACCGTCTGATCGGGCCGCAGGCGGAGACATTGCGGCTAGCGGCGACACCGCCTCCCGTGCTGCCGGAAGATCGCGTCGGCCCCGACTATCGGCTCGTCTACGATCTGATGCCGCGCGGCGGGAAGCCGCTGGGCATCCGCATAGAGGAGAGCGGCAGTTGGTATGGCCCGGCTGGGCAACCGGCCGTCGGAGCGCATGGCGTCGTCCGCGTCCTGCCGAGGGATACCGAAACGGCCGCGCCGGTTCGTCTCTACGGCCCGGACCGCCGGCTCGATCGCGACGAACTGCTGCAAAGCCTCGATGATCGGCTGAAGCTGCTGGAGACGGAAGGCGGTTCGGCGGTGTTCCTGATCATTGCCGTGCTCGATATTGGCCGTATCAACGCCAACTTCGGCTACGAGGCCGGCGATCGGGTGATCGATGTCGCTGGTGGACGCATCCTGCGCCGTATGCGACAGGGCGACGTGTTCGGTTCGTTTTCGGGCCACAAGTTCGGCGCTATCCTCAACGATTGCGACGAGCACGCGCTGATCATCGCCGCCGAACGCTTCCGCGATGCCGTCCGTGACGAGGCGATCGATTGCGACGGCGCCGCCGTTCGCGCCGACGTCGCCATTGGTGCGGTGATGCTGCCGCACCACGCCCTGTCCGGCGCCATGGCCGCCAACCGGGCGGAAGAGGCGCTCGGCGACGCCCGGCGCGATGTCGACCGCCATCTCACTCTTTATGAGCCCTCGGCTGCCCGCGACGCGCTGCGTCGTCGCAACGTCGAAGTCGCCGAGACCATCCAGCGGGGGCTTGCCGAGGACCGTTTCGTACTGGCCTACCAGCCGATCGCCTCGGCCGCAGACCGGACAATCATTTCCTACGAGGCGCTCAGTCGACTGGTCCTGCCATCGGAAGAGATCGTCTCCGGCGGCCCCTATGTGGAGGCGGCGGAAAAGCTCGGCTTCATCCGTCGGCTCGACATGCGGGCGCTGACGCTGGTGATGGCCGACCTCCAGGCCTCGCCAGAGCTGAGGCTCTCCGTCAACGTGTCGCCGGAAACGCTGGCGGACCCGGCCTGGCTCAGCATGCTGGTGGCCGGTGCCCGACGCGATGGCGACGCGCTCAGGCGTCTGACCATCGAGATAACGGAGACGGCGGCCTTGTCGCGCATGGACGACCTTCGGCACATGGTCGCCACGGTACGCGATATCGGCTGCCGCATCGCCATCGACGACTTCGGCTCGGGACATACCTCGCTTCGGATGCTGCGCGACATCAAGCCGGACTGGTTGAAGATCGACGGTGCCTTCATTCGCGATATCGGACACGACGCCGACGCCGTCGTGTTCGTCAGGGCGCTGACCACGCTGGCCGGGCACTTCGGCATCCGCACCGTCGCCGAGTTCGTGCAGGACGAAGCTTCGGCGACCCTGCTCGCCGAGCTGGGCATTACGGCCTTCCAGGGTCGGTTGATCGGGGAGCCGCGCCTGCGGGCCGGCCCGGGCACCACGGTGCTGGATGGTCTCGATGACGACGGCTGGCTTCGCGGTCCTGTTGTCGTCGCGCCGGCCTGACCGGTCTATTCGGTTTCCGGCGCCAGCCGGTCGAGCCGCCGGCGCATGGCTTCCAGCTCGTCGCGCAGTGCGTCGATGTCGGAGGCTCGGCTTTCGGCTGGGGGCGCCGGTTCATCGGGGCCTTCGCCGGGAAGGGCGGCGCGAACGGCTCTCTCGAAGGACTCGGCGTTGAGGCGGACCTGCTCGCCCAGCTTTTCGCTGAGGGCGGGGGCGCCCAGCGCCTCGCCGGCGATGCCGCGCATCTTGCCCTGTTCGCGGGCGAACTGGCCGATGGAATACTCGAGGAAGGCCGGCACCATGGCCTGCAACTCGTCGCCATAGAAGCGGATGAGCTGACGCAGGAAGTTGACGGGCAGAAGATGAGGCCCGCGCGTCTCCTCCTCGAGAATGATCTGGGTCAGCACCTCGTGGGTAATGTCCTGATCGCTTCGAGCGTCGATCACCACGAAGTCGACATTGGCGCGGACCATGGCGGCGAGGTCCTGCAAGGTGACGTAGCTGGACGTGCCCGTATCGTAGAGACGGCGGTTGGCGTATTTCCGGATGACGGTACCCTGCCTCGTCCTGGACATCGGAAGCCCCTTGCCGCGTCGCCGCGCTCCATCGCGGCTTAGCCAGCATATGGGCAATGACGCGGTGCAGCCAAGTCTTTTGCTCCGCACTTATTCGATTTTGCAGTGCGGCAGAACGCTTCACCCAACGGATAGCCGGAGAAAGGTGCCAAAGGCCGAAAGGACTGGTATTGTATAAACTTGTACCGGCTTCCGGAGCGGGAACGCGGTGCATGCCCAACGGGCATCGAGGGATCGGGGAGGCATGGTTCGCGTCATCTCGGCCTTGTCGGGACTGGTGCTGGTCGTCTTGGCGTTGCGCCTGGCGATGGCCCCTCTTTTCCCGCTCGACAAGTTCGTGGAGCCGACGATCGCCGCGTTTGAGGCGGACACCGGCACGGCTGTCAGGATCGGTCGGGCCGACTTGCAGCTTTTGCCGACGCCGCGCGTCGTGGCCTCCGACGTCGGGATCGAGTTGCCGGACGGGCTGGGCACCGTGCATGCCGACCGCCTTCTGCTCGCTCTCAGTCCGCTGCCCTTTCTGTCCGGTTCGGCTGAACTTCGCGAGGTGACGGTCGAGCGCCCGGTCCTTCGGCTTTCACTCGGTGAAGGCGATCGCGATCCGGTCAAGGCGATCGGGGCCTTGGCCGGCCTGGCCGATCGGGCATCCGCCCGGCATTTCCAGGCTTTGGACGGGCGGCTCGCGTTGTCGATGGGGGGCGTGGAAGCCAATCTTGATGGGGTGGTGGCGTCGGCGAGCCGTGCGGGAGACGCCGATCGCCTTTCCTTCAAGGCAACGCTGAATGGGACGCCACTGTCATTGACGGTGGAGGCGGGATCGGCGGGCGCAACGCGGGCCGAGCTTGTCGCCCCGGCGCTGAGCCTTGGTCTCGACGGGGGGCTGGCTGGAGGCGCCTTCGCTGGCCGTCTCGACCTGTCGGTGCCGGACGCCGCCGCGCTGGGTGGTCCCTCCGGAACGGTTGAGCTCGAGGGGGCCGTCACACTGTCATCCGATCGGGTCGAGATGGTCGACGCCACCGCCAACCTCTTTGGCAGCACAGGTCGGTTGTCCGCAGCGTGCGATCTTGGCGAACCGCGTGCCTCCGTCGATGTCCATGCCGATTTTGGGCGGCTGCCGGCGGGATCCCTAGTGGTACTGGCCACGCTTGCAACCCGCATGGGTTTCGACCCGATCGGCGGAGTGGCGCCCTTTGATGCCGGTCTCGATTTGAAGCTGGAAGAAGTGGCTCTTTCCGGTGGCGACCTTCGCAAGCTTCGCATCACCGCGGTGGATCGCGAGCGGCGTTTCGGTGCGCGTATCGACGGGGCGGCGGGCGATGGCATGGTGTCCGGGCGGCTCGATCTGGTGCCCGCGGACGAAGGCCGACGGCTTGCAGCGTCCCTGGTCGCCAAGAATGTCTCGGTCGCCGACGTCGCGGCGTTGGTGGGCGTTGCCGCGCCGCTCACTGGCCGCCTTGCAGCCGATCTCCGCATGTCGGCCCACGGGCGCTCTGCTGAAGAGCTGGCGACTACGCTTGCCATCGACGGCGCCGCTCAGCTTCGCAATGGGTATCTCCGGCCAGTGCCGTTTGTCGGCGAACTCGCATCGCCGGCCTTGAGCGGGGTTGCCGCCGATCTGTCGGTCACCGGCCTCGACAAGCCGGCGCGGCTGACCGGGCAAGGGAAGGTGTCGTCGGGTGTCGTCACCTTCGAGGCCGAGGCGATGCCGCGCCGATTGATCGAGGGGGGCGCTGCGCCGATCCTGGCCAAGCTCGACGGGCCGGTCTTGTCCGCCGTTTTCGACGGTACGGTTGATCCCTTGGCCGTTGCTGCGAATGGCAGTCTTGCACTGACGAGCCGCCGGCTTCAGACGCTTTTCGGAGGTGGCGACTTGCCGCCAAACGCCTCTCTGGATGGGCGCCTCGAAGCAGGCGTCGGTCACATGACGATGGCTGACGCGCGCCTGATGCTTGGGGATAGTGTCCTTGCCGGTGTGCTTGATCTGGTGACCTCAGGCGATCACGGCCGACTTAGCGGACGCCTCAGCGGCGACACCATCGACGTGGCCCTATTGGCCGGAGCCGTTGCCAATACCCTATCCAAAGCCGACCGACCGTTCGGGATCGACGCGGACTTGCGCATAGAGGCGGGGGGAATCTCGGCTGGTCCGCTGGTGGCGGCTGCCGGTCCGGTCGATCTCCGTCTTGATGGCAAGGGCGCCGAAATCGGACTCCCTCGGCTGTCGCTCGGCGGCGGCAGTGGCGAGGCGACGGTGACGGTCAGGGCGGCAGGCGGACGCCCGGTCTACGCCGCCAAAGGGAGCTTGGAGGGCGCGCGCCTGGCGAGTCTCGCGCCGCTCGTCGGCACGGCTGTCGACGGTGAGTTCGGCCTGGAGGCCGATGTCGTTGCCGAGGGGCGGACGCTGGCGGACCTCTTCAAATCGGTCATCGGCGCTGCCGACTTTTCGATTTCGCGCGGCGTTCTCGATGGCGTCGATCCCGTGGCGTTGCTCGGGCGGCTGGCTCGAGCGGTGCAGCTTGGCTATGGCTCGGATGAGGGGAGGGTCGGCTTCGATACTCTCTCTGGCCAGCTGAAATTGGCCAAAGGCGTGGCGAGGAGCGACGATCTCACGTTCGCCGCCGGGGATCTCCAGCTGTCGGGTTCCGGCAGCCTCCGCCTCGCCAGTGGCGCCATGGATCTGCGACTCAAGCCGAAACTGAGCGGATATCCCGATTTCGAGGTGCCGGTTGCCGTCGTCGGTCAGCTCGTCGCGCCCCGCCTTTATCCCGACCTGCCGGGTCTTCTGGCCGATCCAGCCTGGGGTTATGCTCGCCTGGCAACCATGGGAGGCGGCTTCGCCCGTCTGATCGAGGGCGATGCTCCCAAGCTCGAAGCCGTCAAGCCGGATGCGATGACGTCGATGATCGACCAGCTTGCCGAACCGGCCGCGCCGGTGAAAGCGCCTCCTCCGCAGGCCGCGACGCCGACAATCGTTCCGCCGCTTCCCTTGGACCGGCCGGTCGATGTCCAGCCCAAGTCACAGGGAGAGGGGGATGTCCGGCGTCCGCCCCTTCGTGCCGGCGGGCCGCTCGACCTCGGCGCGCTCGGGAGAGCGGGGAGTGTCGCTGCGCCGGCCTCCTCCTGCCGACCGGGGCGTGACGGCCGTTGTATCCCCTGACGAGGATGGCTCAGCCGCGCCAGTGCCGGCCGTCAAGGCGAAGGCCGAAGGTATCCGGGCGCCGGGCGAAATCGACGAGGCCGGCGAGAGCCGGGCGGTCGTGGACGATGATCGCCGTGGGCAGCGAGGCCATCAGTCCCTGATGCGGGTACTTGTCCTCGAAGGCGGCGCGGAAGCCGCCCTGCTGCAACACCTTGACGATGCGCGGCGCGATGCCGCCGGCCAGATAGACGCCGCCATGGGAGAGGAAGGTCAGGGCAAGGTTGCCGGCGATGCGGCCGAGGTGCTCGGCGAACAGCGCAACCGTTTCGACGGCCATCGGGTCGCCTGCCTCGGCGGCGGCGGTCACGGCGGCTGGCGTGTCGCAGGCCGGGAAGGCCTTGCTGGCGGCGGCGACCGCGCGATAAAGGCGCAGGAGACCGGAGCCGCAGATGATGGTTTCGCCGGTGACCCGGCCGCCGGCTCGCTCGATATGCGGCCAGATATCGTAGTCGCGGGCGGTCACCGGGGCGAGGTCGATGTGGCCGCCTTCGCCGGGCACCGGCACCCAGAGGCCGGCTGCGTCGACGAGGCCTGCTGCGCCGAGGCCGGTGCCGGGGCCGATCACCACCTTGGTACCGCGCTCTGGCGGCAGGGTGCCGCCGACGGCGACCAGATCCTTCGCCTTCAGACCGGGCAGGCAGAGGCCAAGCGCCTCGAAATCGTTGAACAGGATCACGTGATCGAGCTTGAAGCGCTCGACGAGGCGTTTCGGCGTGACCACCCAGGGACAGTTGGTCAGCTGCGTGCTCTCTTCGCCGATCGGCCCGGCCAACGCGAAGACCAGCGACTTCGGCACCGGCGCGCCGGCATCGATCACCGCGCCCTGGATGGCGTCTTCGATGGTCGGGAAGAGTCGCGTCTCGACGGTGTCGAAGTGGCGGATCTCACCCTCGGCATCGACAAGGAGGGCGAAGCGGGCGTTGGTGCCGCCGATGTCGGCGAACAGGACCGGAAAGGTGACGACGTTGGAAACGTTCTGGGACATCGTGATCTTCGCTCAGTCGGAGGAAACGGGGGAGAGGGGAGCAAAACCGTCGGCGCGGATCAGCAACTCCGCCGTCGCGCGGTTGAGGGCCATCGGAATATCGTAGACGACCGACAGGCGGGTGAGCGCCTTGACGTCGACGTCGTGCGGCATGGGTGACAGCGGATCGATGAAGAAGATGAGGCCGCTGAGGCGTCCCTCGGCGATCATGGCGCCAATCTGCTGGTCCCCGCCGAGCGGGCCGCTCTTGAGGCGGGTGACGTCGAGGGCGGGGCAGGCTTCCCGGATCCTGCCGCCAGTTGTGCCGGTGGCGAACAGGCGGAAGTCGGACAGCCGCCGCTCGTGAGTGCGGGCGAAGGTGACCATCTCGTCCTTTTTGGCGTCGTGGGCGACGAGCGCAATGGCCGGGGCGATGGAAGTTGCGATGGGCGCGGTCATCGTATCCTTCGGTGCAGTAGGGATTTCGCTGGGCACGCTCTTAGCGCCTTTCCCCCTGAAACGGTATCGGTTTTGCGCTTCGCCCGAGGGAAAATTCGGCTTCTGGGGGATCGTTATCCATCTTTTCTACGGACAAACACGCAATGTCGAAGCGGCGAGCGACGGGGCGGCTTGGCATGAGACGATGTCGGTAGACGGATCGGCGGCCGGTTTTGGCCAGCGTTGGCGCGTTATCTGGCAGCGTATGCCTCCACCGAAAGCGTTGTGCATCAATATTGTCCATTTGGTCAAAAACGCAAGAAAGACGATGCAAATGCGTAGAAAGCATGCTTAGGTAATCGCCACTCGGGGGAGGGGCATATTGGGGTTCCCTTCGCCGACCAGCCCGAACGGGGGCTCCTTCCAAAAGGGGTGAGGAACACGATGATCAACAAACTGATCGGCGCTACCTTTGTCGCAGCCATGCTGACGAGCACGGCCATGGCCGCGGACGTCAAGCCGGCGCTCGTCTATGGCACCGGTGGCAAGTTCGACAAGTCCTTCAACGAGGCGGCCTACGGCGGCGCGGAGAAGTTCAAGGCCGAGACCGGTATCGAATATCGCGACTTCGAGCCGACCGGCGACACCCAGGGTGAGCAGGCGATCCGCAACTTTGCCTCCAAGGGCTTCAACCCGGTGGTGGCTGTCTCGTTTGCCTGGACCTCGGCCATCGAGAAGGTCGCGACCGAGTTCCCCGACACCAAGTTCGTCATCGTCGACGCCGTCGTGGACAAGCCGAACGTTCGTTCGGTGGTCTACAAGGAAGAAGAGGGCTCCTACCTTGTCGGCACCGTTGCCGGCCTGTTCTCGAAGACCGGCAAGGTCGGCTTCGTCGGCGGCATGGACATTCCGCTGATCCGCAAGTTCGAGTGCGGTTACGAGCAGGGCGCCCGTGCGGCCAAGGCCGGCAATGACGTGCTCCAGAACTACGTCGGCACCACCGGCGCTGCCTGGAGCGATCCCGTGCGCGGCGGCGAGCTCGCCAAGGGCCAGATCGACCAGGGCGTGGACGTCATCTACGCGGCAGCCGGCGCTTCGGGCATCGGCGTGTTGCAGACCGCTGCCGACCAGGGCAAGTATTCCATCGGCGTCGACAGCAACCAGAACTACCTGCATCCGGGTTCGGTGCTGACCTCGATGGTCAAGCGTGTCGACCTCGCCGTTTACAACGCCTTCACTGACGCCAAGACCGACAAGTTCACGGCTGGCGTGCAGGCGCTGGGCATCAAGGAAGACGGCGTGGCCTGGGCCTATGACGACAACAACAAGCCTCTGATCACGCCGGAAATCCTGGCGGCGGTCGAGAAGGCCAAGACCGACATCGTCTCCGGCGCGGTCAAGGTGCACGACTACATGTCGGACAACTCCTGCCCGAAGTGATCTCACCGTCATGAGGGCGCAAGGCATGGCCGGTTCTTCGGGCGTGCCTTGCGCCTTTTTCGTATCCGGAGCCGTCAAGCCGTGAGCCCAACACCGACCGCAGCGCCCGCCATCGAACTGATCGGCATCGACAAGAAATTTGGCGCCGTCCACGCCAACAAGAACATCAACCTCACCGTTGCCAAGGGCTCGATCCACGGCATCATCGGCGAAAATGGCGCCGGCAAGTCGACACTGATGTCGATCCTCTACGGCTTCTACCATGCCGACGCCGGGTCAATCCGCATCAATGGCGAGACGACCGTGATCGATGACAGCCAGGCGGCCATTACCGCCGGCATCGGCATGGTCCACCAGCATTTCATGCTGGTCGAGAATTTCTCCGTGCTCGAGAACGTCATCCTCGGCGTCGAAGGTGGCGCGCTGCTCGGTGGCGGCGTTTCCGAGGCGCGGTCGGCGCTGAAGCGTCTTGAAGCCGACTACGGGCTCGAGGTCGATCCCGACGCGATCATCGAAGAGCTGCCGGTCGGTTTGCAGCAGCGTGTCGAGATCCTGAAGGCACTCTATCGCGGCGCCGAGATCCTGATCCTCGACGAGCCTACGGGCGTGCTGACGCCGGCCGAGGCGGACCACCTGTTCAAGATCCTCGGTGTGCTGCGCGATCAGGGCAAGACCATCGTTCTCATCACCCACAAGCTCCGCGAGATCATGGCCATTACCGACACCGTCTCGGTCATGCGACGCGGCGAGATGGTGGCGACCCGTCGCACCACCGAGACGACGGTCGAAGAGCTTGCCGAACTTATGGTCGGTCGCCGCGTCCTGCTGCACGTCGAGAAAGGGCCGGCGGCGCCGAGCGACATCGTGCTGTCGGTTCGCAACCTCACCGTGAAGGACGGTCGCGGCGTAACCATGGTCGACAACGTCTCCTTCGACGTCCGCGCCGGCGAGGTGGTCGGCATCGCGGGTGTTGCCGGCAACGGCCAGTCGGAGCTTCTCGAGGCGATCACCGGAATCCGCAAGCCAACCTCCGGCGAGATCCTGTTCCACGGCAAGCCGGTCACCGGTTTCGATTCCGCCCGCCTTAGGGCGCTCGGTCTCGGTCATATTCCCGAGGACCGTCATCACATGGGCCTCGTGCTGGGGTTCGAGGAAAGCGAGAACTCGGTTCTCGGCTATCATCGCGATGCCCGCTACGGCCGGGGTCCGCTGCTCGATCTCGACGCCTGTCGGGAGGATGCCAAGACCAAGATCGAGAAGTATGACATCCGCCCACCCAACTGCCGGCTCAAGACCGCCAATTTTTCCGGCGGCAACCAGCAGAAGATCGTCGTCGCCCGAGAAATCGAACGCGATCCGGCGCTTCTTGTGGTGGGACAGCCGACGCGTGGCGTCGACATCGGCGCCATCGAGTTCATCCATCGCCGGCTGATCGCCATGCGCGACGCCGGCAAGGCGGTGCTCCTGGTTTCGGTGGAACTCGACGAGATTCGCTCGCTTTCAGACCGCATCCTCGTGATGTTCGCCGGCCATGTGGTTGGCGAAAAGACGCCGGATACCGGTGAACAGACACTCGGCCTGATGATGGCCGGCATTGCCGCGTGAGGCCGAGATGAGCACCGCGTCCGTACCGCTTCCCAACTGGATCACCTACGGCCTGATGCCGTTCCTCAACCTCGTTGTCGCCTTCCTGATCTCAGGCGTCGTCGTCTGGTTCATCGGCGAAAGCCCGCTCGATGCCGTGACGCTGCTGTTGCAGGGCGCCCTCGGCAATGGCGAGGGCATAGGCTTCACGCTCTACTACGCCACCAACTTCATTTTCACCGGCCTGTCGGTGGCCGTCGCCTATCATGCCGGCCTGTTCAACATCGGCTCGGAAGGCCAGGCCTATGTCGGCGGCCTGGGCGCGGCGCTCGCCTCGCTGGCTCTCGATCACTATGTGCCCTGGTACGTGACAATGCCGTTCGCCGTGGTCGGCGCCGCGATCTTCGGCGCCGCCTGGGCGTTGATCCCGGCATGGCTGCAGGCCAAGCGCGGCAGCCATATCGTCATCACTACCATCATGTTCAACTTCATCGGCGCGGCGATGATGGTCTACGTGCTCGTCCACGTGCTGATCGTGCCGGGCAAGATGGCGCCGGAAACGCGCGTTTTCCTCGAAGGTGGCCAGCTGCCCAAGCTCGACTGGCTGATCGCGCTGTTCGGCGGCAAGATCGGGGCGGCGCCGTTCAACGTGTCGTTCCTCATCGCGCTGGTCATGTGCTTCGTGGTCTGGGTACTGATCTGGCGGACCAAGCTCGGCTATGAGATCCGCACCCTTGGCGCCAGCCCGACGGCCGCCATCTACGCCGGCATTCCCTATGTGAAGACGGTGATCATCACCATGCTGATCTCCGGCGGCCTCGCCGGCATGATGGCGCTCAACCCGGTGCTCGGCGCCTCGGCCCGCCTGCAGGTGGAGTTCGTCGGTGGCGCCGGCTTCGTTGGCATCGCAGTGTCGCTGATGGGGCGCAGCCATCCGATCGGCATCGTGCTCGCCGCCATCCTGTTCGGCGTGCTCTATCAGGGCGGCGATGCCCTGTCGTTCGACATGCCGAAGATCACCCGCGACATGATCGTCGTTATCCAGGGTCTGGTGATCCTGTTCGCCGGCGCCCTCGAATACCTGTTCCGACCGGCCATCGTCCGGGTCTGGCAGCGGTTCGGCAAGGCTTGAGGAGGGATCAATGGAAAACCTCGACCTCATCTCGATCCTCGGCTCGACCATTCGTCTGTCGATCCCGCTGATCTTCACCGCGCTGGCGGGTTTGTTCACCGAACGGGCCGGCGTGTTCGACATCGGCCTCGAAGGCAAGATGCTCTTTTCGGCCTTCGCGGCGGCCGTTGCCGCCTTCATGACCGGCTCGCCCTGGCTCGGTCTTCTCGCCGGCATCACCGTGTCGGTGTTGATCTCATTGGTTCACGGCTTCGCCTCGATCACCAATCGCGGCAACCAGATCGTGTCGGGCGTCGCCATCAACTTCCTGGCGTCGGGCCTTACCGCGGTTCTCGGGCAGGCCTGGTTCAGTCAGGGGGGGCGAACGCCGCCGCTGGCCGCCTCGGCCCGCTTTACCGAGATCGTCTTTCCCTATGCCGATCAGCTGCGGGATACGGGCTTTCTGGGCCGCTTCTATGCCAACGTCATTTCCGGCCACAACATCCTGACCTACCTCGCCTTCATCGCGGTGCCGGCTTCCTGGTGGGTGCTCTATCGCACTCGCTTCGGCCTGCGTCTGCGTGCCGTGGGCGAGAACCCGGGCGCCGTCGACACCGCTGGCATTTCGGTGACCTTCCTGCGCTATCGCGCCACCGTGTGTGCCGGCATTCTCTGCGGTTTCGCAGGCACTTATCTCGCCATCGCCCAGTCGGCAGGGTTCGTGAAGGACATGTCGGCGGGCAAGGGCTACATCGCATTGGCCGCGTTGATCTTCGCCAAGTGGCGGCCGGTGCCGGTGATGCTGGCCTGTCTGCTGTTCGGCTTCCTCGACGCATTCGCCAACTTCATGCAGGGCAAGAGTGTGCCGGGTATCGGTGAGGTTCCGGTTCAGATCTTCCAGGCACTGCCCTATGTGCTGACCTGTGTTCTGCTCGCTGGTTTCATCGGCGTGGCCCGGCCGCCGAAGGCCGGTGGCGTGCCTTACGTCAAGGAGCGGTGAGATGGCCGATTTCGACAGGCTGTTCGCAGCGGCCAGCGCCGCCCGGGCCAAGGCGCACGCGCCCTATTCCAACTATGCCGTCGGTGCGGCGCTGCTCGCCGACGATGGCAACATCTACGCCGGTTGCAACGTCGAGAACGCGTCCTTCCCGGAAGGGTGGTGCGCCGAGACGACAGCCATCGGCCATCTGGTGATGGGCGGCGCCAAGCGCATCGTCCGCGCCGTGGTCGTGGCAAACCGCATTGACGGAGAGCGCGTGCCGGGCGGACGCTTCTGCACGCCTTGCGGGGGGTGTCGCCAGCGTCTCATGGAGTTCGCGGCTTCACCGTCCACAGAGGTTTGGGCTGCCGATCCCGAGGGCGCCAGCCAGCGTTTCACGATGGCCGAGTTGTTGCCGGCCGGATTCGTTCTTGAGGAGTGAACGAACATGTCCGAGATTTCCAACGGTGCCCGCGCGGCGGCGATGATCGCCTCCAAGACGGATCTGAAGCCGGTCGTCGGCATGGTGCTTGGCTCCGGCCTCGGCTCGTTCGCCGATAGCGTCGAGGACGCGGTCCGCTTCTCCTTCGCGGACCTGCCCGGCTTCCCGGTGTCCACCGTCTCCAGTCACAAGGGCGAGCTGGTCATCGGCCGCATTGCCGGCCAACCGGTGGCGGTCCTGTCCGGTCGCGCTCATTACTATGAGCACGGCGAAGCGGCCGTCATGAAGACGCCGATCGAGGTGCTGAAGCTGATCGGCTGCAAGGCGGTCATCCTGACCAATGCTGCTGGTGGCCTGCATCTTGAGGTCGGGCCGGGCGAGCTGATGCTGATCACCGATCACATCAACTTCACCGGGTCCAATCCGCTGGTCGGCGAGCTGGGCGACGAGCGCTTCGTCGGCATGTCGCAGGCCTATGACCTGCGGCTTCAGAAGCTGTTCCGCGAGGCCGCCGCCGCCGAGGGCATCACGCTGCATTCGGGCGTCTATGTCTGGTTCACCGGCCCGTCCTTCGAGACCCCGGCCGAAATCCGCGCCGCCAAGATCCTGGGCGGCGACGCTGTCGGCATGTCGACGGTGCCGGAGGTGATCCTCGCCCGTTACATGGGTCTCGAAGTGGCCGCCGTTTCCACCGTGACCAACCCCGCAGCCGGGCTCACCGACCAGGAGCTCAGCCACGAAGAGGTCAAGGAGGCGGCGCCGAAGGGAGCCGACAAGCTTCGCCGCATGCTGCCGCGCGTCATCGCAGCCTATGGAGCCTCCTCATGAGCTTCCTGCCGCAGGAAATCATTCGTCGCAAGCGCGACGGCGCCGTGCTCAGCCGGGAAGAAATCGCCTTCATGGTCGAAGGGCTGACGGCCGGCTCGGTCACCGAGGGGCAGGTGGCGGCCTTCGCCATGGCTACGTTCTTTCGGGGCATGACCATTGATGAGCGGGTGGCGCTGACGCTTGCCATGCGCGATTCCGGCACCGTGCTTGATTGGTCGGACTTGCCTGGTCCGGCGCTCGACAAGCACTCGACCGGCGGTATCGGCGACACCGTGTCGCTGATGCTCGCACCGGCCATCGCTGCCTGCGGCGGTTATGTGCCGATGATCTCCGGTCGGGGCCTGGGCCACACCGGCGGCACCCTCGACAAGCTCGACGCGGTACCGGGCTACAAGACGCAGCCGGACAACGAGCTGTTTCGCAAGGTGGTGCGCGAGGTCGGCTGCGCTGTCATCGGCCAGACCTCGGATCTCGCGCCTGCCGACAAGCGGGTGTACGCCATCCGCGACGTCACCGGCACGGTTGAGAGCATCGACCTCATCACGGCATCCATCCTGTCCAAGAAGCTCGCGGCCGGCCTTCATGGGCTGGTGCTCGACGTCAAGACAGGCACCGGCGCCTTCATGGCGACGCTCGAGGACTCGCGTGCCCTGGCCGAGAGCCTTGTGCACGTGGCAAACGGCGCCGGCCTTCCGACCGTCGGCCTGATTACCGACATGAACGAGCCGCTCGGAACCGCCGCCGGCAACGCGCTGGAAGTTCAGCTCGCTGTCGATTTTCTCACAGGCAAGCGCATCGATCCGCGCATGTGGGAGGTGACGGTCGCACTGTCGGCCGAAATGCTGGTGATCGGTGGCCTCAGGCCCGACCTCGCTGAAGCGCGGGTGGCGGTCGAGGAGGCTTTCACCTCGGGGCGGGCCGCGGAGATTTTCGGCAGCATGGTCAGTGCGCTGGGCGGGCCGATCGATTTCGTCACCAAGGCCGACAGCTATCTCGTCAAGGCGCCGGTGGTGAGGCCGGTATACCCACCGCAGGCGGGGACCGTTTCCGCCATCGATGCGAGGGCGATCGGCGTGGCGGTTGTCGGGCTCGGCGGCGGCCGAACGCGCCCGCAGGACGCCATCGACCCCTCCGTCGGCTTTTCGGCCCTGGCCGGCCTTGGCCAGGATGTCGGGCAAGACCATCCAATCGGCTTCGTCCACGCGGCAAGCGACGCTGCCGCCGATGCGGCCTCGGCTGCCCTTGTCGCCGCCTACCGTCTGGGTGACCGGCCGGAGCCCGGCTCGCCGGTGATCGAACGGGTCGATGGCTAAGCCTTCCCAAGGGGCGGTCGCGGTCGGCGCTGCCCCAGGGACAGACGGACAAGGGTGAGGCGCCATTCGGGTGCCGGGGAGAAATCATGAAACGGGCCATCATCATCGTGCTCGACAGCTTCGGCATCGGCGGCGCGCCGGATGCCGCCCGCTTTGGTGACGAGGGGGCCGACACGCTCGGCCATATCGCCGCCGAATGCGCGGCCGGCCGGGGTGATCAGGCCGGCTTGCGGTCGGGCCCGCTGTCGCTGCCCAATCTTGAGCGGCTCGGTCTGGGGCTTGCCGCCGAGCTTGCCACCGGGCAGAAGCCGGCCGGCTTTGTTCGAAGCTCGGCCGAGGGGCGCTATGCCGCGCCGGCCGAACTGTCGAGCGGCAAGGACACGCCATCAGGTCATTGGGAAGTTGCCGGCGTGCCCGTGCCTTTCGAGTGGGGCTATTTCCCGCCGGATCCGCCAAGCTTTCCGGCCGACCTCATCGATGCCTATGTACGCGAGACCGGTGTGCCGGGCATTCTTGGCAACTGCCACGCATCCGGCACCGCGATCATCGACCGCCTTGGCGAGGAACACATCCGCACCGGCAAGCCGATCGTCTACACCTCGGCCGACTCGGTGCTGCAGATCGCTGCCCATGAGACGCATTTCGGCCTTGCCAAGCTGCTGGCCGATTGCGAGATCGCCCGCAAGCTGGTCGACCGTTATCGCGTCGGACGCGTCATTGCCCGTCCCTTCGTCGGCGAGACCAGGGAGACCTTCAAGCGCACCGCCAACCGGCGCGACTATGCCGTGCCGCCGCCGGAGCCGACGTTGCTCACCCGTGTCGAAGCGGCGGGCGGCAAGGTCTACGGCATCGGCAAGATCGGCGACATCTTCGCCCATCAGAACATCACCATTACCCGCAAGGGCAAATCCAACGACGGCAACCTCGATCTCGGCATCGCTGCGCTGGGCGAAGCTGGCGCCGGCGATCTCGTCTTCGTCAATCTCGTCGACTTCGACACCGAGTACGGACACCGTCGCGACGTAGCCGGTTATGCCGCCTGCCTTGAAGCTTTCGACCGGCGCCTGCCGGAGGTGGAAGCGGCGATGGGCGAGGGCGACATGCTGCTGATCACGGCCGACCACGGTTGCGATCCGACCTGGCACGGCAGCGACCACACGCGCGAGCGCGTGCCGGCACTGTTCGCCGGACGGGGGGTGCCGCCTGGTTCGGCCGGCCGGCCGGATACTTTCGCCGACATGGCCGAAACCGTTGCTGCGTGGCTTGGGCTTGCGCCCGGCCTGCATGGCCGTTCACTGCTCTGAAAGACGATCCATGACCGAGTCGACTGCCGTGCCTTCGGTGCCGAAGGCCGAACTTCACGTTCATCTCGAGGCCGGTGCCGCGCCCGAGCTGGTTCGTCGCAATGCCGCTCGTTATGGAGTGGACGTGTCGCGCCTGTTCGACGACGAGGGGCGCTATCTCTGGACCGACTTTTCGGCGTTCCTCGTTGCCTATGACCTCGCTGCCTCGGTGTTCCGTACGCCGGAAGACTTTGCCGAGATCGCCGAGGTCTACCAGCGGCAGGCTGCGGCGGCCGGGTCGATCTACACCGAGTTCTTCGTTTCGCCGGACTTTGGCGAGCGCTCCGGCCTCAGCTATCGGTCCTATCTCGACGGCATCGTCGAGGGTTTGCGCCGGGCCGAAGCGGCGACGGGCATCGTCGGCCGGGTGATTCCTCTTGTCGAGCGTCACTACGGTCCCGAACGGGGTGTCGAGGCGGCGCGCATGGCAGTGAACAACCTCGTGCCGGAGGTCGTTGGCTTCGGCATGGCCGGCGAGGAGCGCCTTCACGCTCCGCACGAGTTCGCCGCCGCCTTCGAGATCGCGTCCGAGGCTGGCTTGCCGCTCACCTGTCATGCTGGAGAGTGGTGCTCATGGGAGGGTGTCGCGGCAACGCTCGACGCCATTCCCGTGAAGCGAATCGGCCATGGCGTACGCGCCATCGAAAACGCCGATCTCGTCCGCCGGATTGTCGAACAGGGCATTCACCTCGAGGTTTGCCCTGTGTCCAACATTGCGCTTGGCGTCTATGCAAGCTATGGCGATCACCCGCTGCCGGCCCTTCGGGCGGCCGGGGTGCGTCATTCGCTCAATACCGACGATCCGCCTTTCTTCTGGACGTCGGTTGGCCACGAGTATGGGGTGGCCCGCGACACGTTCGGGCTGACCGAGGCGGAGCTTGCCGGGGTTACCCGTACTGCCGTCGAGGACGCCTTCTGCGACGCGGCGACCAAAGCGCGGCTTCTCGCTCTGCTGTAAGCGGGAATCTGGTGGAGATCGGGGAAAATGCCGGTTTCGGAGGCGGCTCCGAGTCTCTATGGTCGCCAAAACCCAAAGTCCGCGAGGAACCCATGAGCGTCAAGGTCATCGATCATCCGCTGGTGCAGCACAAGCTCACCATCATGCGTAAGCATGAAACCTCGACAGCGAGCTTTCGGCGGTTGTTGCGCGAGATCTCGACGTTGCTCTGCTACGAGGTGACGCGCGATCTCGCGTTGACCGAGGTAGAAATCGAGACGCCTCTCCAGACGATGACGGCGCCGACCCTTGAGGGCAAGAAGCTGGTGTTCGCCTCCGTGTTGCGCGCCGGCAATGGCTTGCTCGAAGGCATGCTCGATCTTGTGCCGGCGGCACGCGTGTCGCATATCGGCATCTATCGCGACCACGAGACGCTGCAGCCGGTCGAGTATTACTTCAAGGCTCCGGCCGATCTGTCCGATCGCCTCACCATCGTTGTCGACCCGATGCTGGCCACCGGCAACTCGTCGATTGCCGCCGTCGACAAGCTGAAGGAGCGTGGCGCCCGCGACATCCGCTTCGTCTGCCTTCTCGCAGCTCCCGAGGGAATCAAGAACTTCACGGACGCGCATCCGGATGTGCCGGTGTTCACGGCGGCGATCGACAGCCACCTCAACGAGAAGGGCTACATCGTGCCCGGTCTCGGTGATGCCGGCGACCGCATGTACGGCACGAAGTAAGTGCGACAATAACGTGATGCAGAGAAAAGCCCCGGATCGGGGCTTTTCGTTTGTGCGGTCTCTGCTTACAGCGAACTGATCTTGATGATGGCCGGCGCCATGATGACGGCGAACAGGACCGGCAGGAAAAAGAGGATCATCGGTACGGTCAGTTTGGGTGGAAGCGCGGCTGCCTTTTTCTCCGCTTCGTTCATCCGCATGTCGCGGTTTTCCTGGCTGAGCACGCGCAGGGTCTGACCGAGCGGGGTACCGTAGCGTTCGGACTGGATCAGTGCGAGGCAGACGGCCTTGACGCCGTCGAGGCCGGTGCGGTTCGCCAGATTCTCATAGGCCTGACGGCGGTCGGGCAGGAAGGACAACTCGGCGGTGGTCAGGCTGAGCTCCTCGGCCAGTGCCAGCGACTGACTGCCGATCTCCTCCGAGACGCGGCGGAAGGCGTGCTCGATCGACATGCCGCTCTCGACGCAGATCAGCAGCAGATCGAGAGAGTCCGGGAAGGCCCGCTTGATCGATTGCTGGCGCTTCTGCAGGGCGTTGGAGACGATGATGACCGGCAGATAGAAGCCTGCGTAGGCGATGACCAGGCAAATGCCGAGCTTGAAGGGCAGGGGGCGATCGATCTCCAGGACGATGAAGACGTAGAAAATCGCTAGCGCCAGAAAGCCGAAAGGCAGCACGAAGCGCGCGAAGAGGAAGGTGGTGGTGGCCGCCTCGCTACGGAAGCCCGCCTGCTTCAGCTTTTCCTCGCCCTTGTCGTCGAGCAGCGCCTTTCTGAGCGACAGCCGCTCGACGAGGCTGCGCATGTAGGCCTTGGACTCCTTGCCACGCAGTGAGCCGCGCCCTTCCTCGGCAAGACGGGCACGCTCGCGCTGGCGAATCCTTTCGCGCTCGTCGGCCACCGCACGCATGCGCGCCGGCAGTCGGTCGCTCGACAGGAGCGGCATGGCCAGGCTGAGAATGGTGGCGAAAATGGCGAGCGATATCAGGATGGCCATCAAGGCCACCGGATCGCGCAGAGTGTCGACGATCGCGCCCATGACGGCCTCTCAGAAGTCGAAGGCGATCATGCGCTTCATGACGAAGACACCGATCAGCATCCAGAGGAGGGAAATGCCGAGGACGATCTGCCCGATCGGCGTGAGAAACAGAACCAGGATGTAGTCCGGGCTGGTCAGATAGACGAGGACGGTGACGATGATCGGCAGAGACCCGATGATGCCGGCCGAGGACTTTGCCTCCATGCTCATGGCCTGGATCTTGGCGCGCATCTTCTTGCGCTCTCGCAACACCTTGGCGAGATTGCCAAGGGCCTCGGAGAGGTTGCCGCCGGCCTTCGACTGGATGGACAGCACGATGCCGAAGAAGTTGGTCTCCGGCAGGGGAACGCGCTCGTACATGCGGGTAACCGCCTCGTCGATCGGCATGCCGAGCTGCATTGCCTCGACCACGGTGCGAAACTCGCTCTTGACCGGTTCCTTGGCCTCGCTGGCGATCATCCTGAGGCAGTCATTGAGCGGCAGGCCGGCTTTGACGCCACGAACGATCACTTCGACGGCGTTGGCGAGCTCGTCGATGAAGGCGGCATGGCGGCGCTTGCGGATGAAGTTGACGAGAAAGCGCGGCAGGCCAACGGCACCGACGAAACCGGCGCCAAGTACCAGGAAGATCGGCAGGCCGACGAGCAGGCAAACCACAAAAATAACAAGGCCGGTCAGGACGCTGTAGATGTAGAAGCGAAGGATGGTCAGGCTGAGTCCGGCCTGAGCCAACCGGAGCTGCATCGGCGGGTTGGTGGACTTGGACGCCTTATGCTTCTGCTTGGCCTCGAGATCCTTCAGCGTTTCCTGGACATTGCGACGGCGGGCGCTCGGGGTGGCGGATGTCTTGGCCCGATCGATATCGACGGGGGGTGCCGCCACCTGTGTCCTGCGGCGTTCGGCCGATGCCTGCCGCTCGATGCGGCCGTAGAGAAAGCCGTAGAGCAGGGCGGCGATCGAGAAGCCGACGAGGCCCATCATCGCGAGGATGCGGATGTCGATCTCCATGCTCTCTCTCCCTGTTGCCGCCTGTTGATCAGCTGTAGGCGCCGGATGGCGGCGGCGCCTCGGACGCGTCGAGCGCGGCGGCGAGCCGACGCTCCTCGCCGTAGTAGCGTGCGCGATCCCAGAACTTCGGGCGGCCAATGCCGGTGGATCGGTGCTGGCCGATCAACCGGCCGTCGCTCTCCTCGCCGATGATGTCGTAGACGAACAGGTCTTGAGTGATCACGACGTCGCCCTCGAGGCCGACCACTTCGGTGATGTGGGTGATGCGACGCGAGCCGTCCCTAAGGCGCGCAGCCTGGACGATGACGTCGATCGACGAGACGATCATTTCGCGCACCGTCTTGGACGGCAGGGTGTAGCCCCCCATGGAAATCATCGATTCGATACGGGAGATGGCCTCGCGCGGCGTGTTGGCGTGCAGCGTGCCCATCGAGCCGTCGTGGCCGGTGTTCATCGCCTGCAACAGATCGAAGGCCTCGGGGCCACGCACTTCGCCGACGATGATCCGCTCGGGTCGCATGCGCAGGCAGTTCTTCACGAGATCGCGCATGGTGACCTGGCCCTCGCCCTCAAGGTTGGGCGGGCGCGTTTCGAGACGGACGACGTGCGGCTGCTGCAGTTGCAGTTCGGCGGCGTCCTCGCAGGTGATCACGCGTTCGGTCGGTTCGATGTAGGCGGTGAGGCAGTTGAGCAACGTCGTCTTGCCCGAGCCGGTACCGCCGGAAATCAGCACGTTGCAGCGGCAATGGCCGATGATTTCAAGAATGGTGGCGCCTTCCGGCGTGATCGAGCCGAACTTGACCAGCTGCGGAAGGGTCAGCTTGTCCTTCTTGAACTTTCGGATGGTCAGGGTCGGACCGTCGATGGCGAGCGGCGGTGCAATGACGTTGACGCGGCTGCCGTCGGGAAGGCGGGCATCGCAGATCGGCGATGCTTCGTCGACGCGGCGGCCGATCTGGCTGACGATGCGCTGGCAGATGTTCATCAGCTGCACGTTGTCGCGGAACCGCACCCCGGTCTTGACCATCTTGCCGGCCACTTCGATGAAGGTGGCGTTGGCCCCGTTGACCATGATGTCGGCGATGTCGTCGCGGGCCAGCAATGGCTCGAGCGGACCGTAACCGAGCACGTCGTTGCAGATGTCGTCGAGCAGTTCCTCCTGCTCGGAGATCGACATCACCACCGCCTTCAACGAGATGATGTCGCCGACGATGTCGCGGATTTCTTCGCGCGCCGTCTCGACGTCGAGCTTGGCGAGCTGGCTCAGGTCGATGGTCTCGATCAGCGCCGAGAAGATCGAAGACTTGGTGTCGTAGTAGTTGTCGGACTTGCGCCGTTCCTGCACCTCAGGCGCCGGGGGAGGCGCGGATCGGGCAGTGGGGGCAGGCGCTGGCTTGGCCGCCGGCGCGGCGACGGGCGCCGGCTCGACGGCCCGCGTCGTCGGGGCCGTCGCCGGTTTCTCCTGCGCCAAACCGAAAGAACCACGCTTGCCAAAGGACATTGAACCTCTCCGCGTCCTGACCGTCAGTGCGCCTTGAGGCGCGGCAGACGGGCCAGCAGGGGACTGAGTGCAGACTTGCGGCCGCTGCGCACGGTGGAGCGGCCGGTCAGCCGCGCCGCGAGCGTTTCGAAGATCTGCGCGATCGGCGACCGTGCGCTGATCTCGGCGATCATCTGGCCGTTGTTGGTCGCCGTGCCGAACAGCGCGGCGTCGAATGGGATGATGGCGGCCGGATCGAGCTGCAGCGCCTTCTGGAAATCGGCGGGCTTGATCTCGGGACGCTTCGGCAGTCCCACCTGGTTGATGACGAGACGGGGCGCCTCATCGTTGGGCCGGGCGATCTTCAGCTGATCGATCAGATTCTTGGCGTTCCTGAGGGAGGCGAGGTCCGGCATGGCCGTGATCACGACTTCGTCGGCGGCCCCGAGAAGTCGGCGGATCCAGGCTGTCCAGACGTGCGGCAGGTCGAGGATGACGGCCGGAGCGCTGACGCGAGCGGCATCGACGATGGGTTCGAAGGCCATTTCGTCGTGGTCGAAGGAACGATCGAGTGTCGCCGGCGCAGCGAGCAGGCTGAGATTGTCGGCGCATTTGGCCAGCAGCCGGTCGAGGAAGACGTCATCGACCCGGTCGCCAGCGGTAAGCGCATCGGCCAGAGTTTGCGCCGGTTCCTGGTTGAAGTCGAGGCTGGCGGTGCCGAAAGGCAGATCGAGATCGGCCAGGACGACGCCCCCGTCGAAGCTCCGGGACAAGGCGAAGGCGACGTTGTGAGCCACGGTGGAGGAGCCCGAGCCGCCGCGCGCGCCGATGAAGGCGATGGTCCGCCCCACCGGCTTCACATCCGGGGCCAGGTAGATCTCGCCGATCTCGCGGATGACGTCATAAAGGTCGAAAGGGGCGACCATGTACTCGGATACGCCGCGACGCATCAGGTCGCGATAGAGGGCGACGTCGTTATGGTGGCCGATCAGCACGACCTTGGTCCCGGCATCGCAGACGGTGGCCAGTTGGTCCACTTGTTCGAGCACACGCTCCCGGCGCTCGCGCGTCTCCACGAACAACAGGTTGGGTGTCGGCGCCGCGGCATAGAAATCGAGAGCGGCGGCGACGCCGCCCTGATGCACCTTGACATGCGCCTTGGCCATGCGGCGATCGGCGGCTGCCTGCTCCAGGACGTCGGCGATCTCCGGCGTCTCGCAGAACGCCTGAATGGCGATGCGCGGCACCGGCTTCAGTCCGTCGGACTCGGCGGAGCGGCCGGAGGGGGGAGGAGCGAGCGGGTCGTCGGTGGTCATGGCCGTCGGATTCCTAGAAGGTCGAAGTCGGATAGGTAGCCGACGGGCTCGATCCCTTGGCTGCCTTCTGCAACATTTCCCAGCGCTGCCAGCCGCGCACCGGGGTCTCGGCTCGTGGCATCAGGAGGTCGTTCGGATTCTCCACCATGGCCGCGAGGTTGGCCTGGGTGGCGCAGCCGAATTCGGCGCCGTCGTCGCCCTTCTTCTGATTGTCGGGCATGATGTCGGTCGTCCAGCGGCCGCAGGGCGGGCTGACGGCCTTGATGCGGGTGAAGCCGAGCCGGATCGGCGCAGGAACGCGGGGATCGGCGACGGCGTAGGTCTGCGACCTCATGTAGGCCGGCGCGACGCCCGACTGCTTGAGCGTCGTGCGGATCTGGCGGGCGAGATAATCGGCGGCGGCCTGGTTGATCGAACCTGCCGGCGTCATCACGACGACCGGTCCGGTCGCGTTTCGCGCGGCGTCGGCGCCGAAGTCGGCCACGACCGCCCGAAGCTCGGGTGACAGGCCACCGGTACCGGTGCCGACCGGAATGTCCAGCGTCTGCGGCGCCTCTGTGACGGCGATCGGATAGGCGGAGCGATAACCGTCGACCGGCAAGCCGTCCGTCAGGGCCTGGCCTTTCTGGTTGCAGGCGGCCAAGGCGAGCATCAGGACGATCGCAGCCGGCCTCGCGGACCGGCGTAGCAGCCTTTCGTGGCGGATAAGGGACTTCATCGCCTGCATGGCACTCCTCCGATGCGCCGGCTCATTCATAGGAGAAGCCGTAGCGGCCCTGGTAGGAACCGGAAGCGGCGCCGTTGACGCGGTAGATGCGGTTGATCTGGTTCAGAAAATAGCTCTGGGCATCGGCCTGGAAGTTGAGGTTCTGGTCGGGCCGGGTGATCGCGGAAGGGGCGGTCGGCTTCACGAGATAGGGCGTCACGAAGACTACCAGTTCGGTCTGCTGGCGCTGATAGGCATCGCTCTTGAACAGCGCGCCGAGAATCGGCAGATCGGACAACCCCGGCGTGCCGTTGACGGTCTTGGAGATGTTGTCTCGCAACAGGCCGCCGATGGCGATGGCGCCACCCGACGGGACTTCGACCGTGGTCTCTGCGCCGCGCTTCTTGAGCGCGGGCACGGTGGAGCTGAGCGAGGTGTCGATGTCGCTCACCTCGGTATTGATGTTGAGGCTGATGCGCCCGGAGCTCAACACCACCGGCGTGAACTTCAGGATGACGCCATATTCCTTGAAGTTGACCGTGTTGCCATTGTCGCTGACGATCGTGTACGGGATCTCTCCGCCCACCACGACCTTGGCCGGCTGGCCGGAGATGGCTGTGACGTTCGGCTCGGCCAGTGTCCGCACCACGCCCTGCGTCTTCAGGGCGTTGATCATCATGGAAAAATGGTCCGTTCCGATGTTCACTGCCGAACTGGCGGTACCATTGGTAATGCCGAACAACTTGGTGGAGTTGGACGACAGTCCCGCCAGGTTGTAGGCGAGGTTGTTGGGGGAACTGGCGGCGGCAACGGCGCCTACCGTGCCGGCCATGTCGATACCGAGCTTGCGGACGGTATTCTTCTCCACCTCGGCGATGACCACGCGAAGATTGACCTGGTCGGAACCGGACACGTTGATCGAGTTGACGATCTTGTCGGTCGAGCCGACGAACTTGGCGGCGATGTTGGCCGCCGTCGCCGCCGCTTCCGGAGAGGTGACGGTGCCCGACAACACAAGTGAGTCGCCGAGCGACTGAGCCTTGATGTTCGAGCCGGGAATCACCTCTGCGAGCGTGCTTTCGAGGCCGACAGTGTCGCGACCGATGACCAGCTCGAAATGGGCGATCTGGCGGTTGCCGTCGCCAAACAGGAAGACATTGGCTTCGCCAACACTCATGCCGATCAGATAGATCTTCCGGTTGTTGCGGACGACCGCGTCGGCGACGGCGGGGTTGGAAACCAGGACGTCACGGATATCCTCGGGCAGGTCGATCACCATCGACTTGTTGAGACCGAGATTGACGACCCGCCCCTCGATTTCGGTCACCGAGCGAATGGCGGCGGGGTCGGCGGCGCGGGCCGGCGTATCCGCGAGACCGGCGACGAGAAGGCCCGCGAGAGGAAGAATCAGCGCTAGGCAGCGGTTCATGACCGGGTTTCCTGGAGTTGCAATCGGTCGTGGCTTCTGGATCATGGCGCTTGCTGGGCCGTGACGCGTGAGACGACGCCGAATTTCACGACGGCGATGCCCGTCGGCTTGCGTTGGCGCGAGGCGGGCTGGTTGGCATCGACGAGTGGACGCAGCGCCAGCGAGATCGAGCCGATCTGCTGAGCCTGGGTGACGAGTTCGGTCTGGTCGGGCGTGAGTTCAAGCGTCGCCGTGTTCTGCGCGACGATCGACGGCTGCTTGTCGTCGCCGGTCTGTTGCACCGACTGGTCGATCGCCAGCACCCTCACGTCGGTGAGGATGGTCTCGGCCACGGCCTCGTTTGCGTCCTTCTGGCGCACAAGCAGGATGTCGACGCGATCTTCCGGCAGGATGAAGCCACCGGCTGTCGATGCCGCGTTGACGCGAACCGCCACCGCTCGCATGCCCTCGGGCAGCACGGCGGACAGGAAGCCGCGATCCGACCGCACCAGCTTGGCCTTGCGGATGGGTTCTCCGGCGAGAATGGGGGTGCGCGCCAGCATGCCCTTGAGGTCGCTGACGGCGTCAGGTTCGCTCGCTCGCTGGATGTAGCCGTCGTTCAATCCATCCTTGGGCCAGGGCTTCCATACGAGACTGTCTGCTTCGACCCCCTTGCCGATTCCGATATCCTTGGCGGCAACGAGAACGTCCTCGAGATCGATCGGGGGGGCGACGGGCTGGGCTGCGACTTGCTGTGGCGCGACGGTGTCGCGGCTGCCGATCCGGGTCGCGATGAGGCCGGCGCCAGCGGCAGCGGCACCAGCGACGAGCAGAATGATCAATTGGATCGGGCGCATGATGTTGCCTCGTGACGCAGGACGACGAACGTTCCATTCGACGTCCGAGTACACGGGGTAACGCTGAATTTATGGTTAATAAGGTGTTTGAAATCGTCTCGGTTTGTTTCGGCGTTCAGGAATCGTCAGGAACTGGCTTTCTCGGCCTCACATGGAGGCGAAGACGGTGAACCAAAGGGTATCGGGGAAAACCATCAGTGCGGCAGCGGCGATCGCCACGCCGTAGGGAATGCCGGCCCCCTTCTCGTGCAGGCGCTGAGCCGGAGTCCAGCCAAGCATGAAACCGGGAAGCGGTAGGGATCGAAAGCTCAATATGGCGAGCGACAGCGCACCGCCGAACAAAGCGGTCAGGATCAGGAAAGGTAGAGCCTGTTCAATGCCCAGCCAGAGTGCGATGGCCGAGGCGAGCTTGGCGTCGCCTCCACCGAGATAGCCGAAGGCAAACAGGGCGAAGGTCCCGACGAGGAGACCGATGCCGACAACAACATGGAGGCCGATCGTCGGAAGTGGCAGACCGATCAGAAGCGCCAACGCAACAAAGACGATGGCGAGCGCTGCGGGAAAGCGATTTGGGATCTGCATGGTCAAGAGATCGTAGCAGGCGGCGACCGTGACCACGATGGGAAAGACGGCACTGAGGAGGGCGGCGACGATGTTCAAGGCGGTTGGTCTCCAGGGTGCCTTCCGGAAGGGTGCGGCGAGCGAGACTAGCCAAACAGGGTAAATGGCACCTGAACGGTAGCAACCTTCCTGGAATCGAAAGGGGAGGCCGTTCTGGCCTCCCCTTTGGGATCCCGGTACCCAAGGTGCGCGGTGAAAGCGTCGCCTCGGGCAGTCTAGCCGACGACCGTCCGGGTCGTCATGCCTCGAGCGACTTACTCGGCGGGAGTGGTGGTCGTGTTTGCCTCGTTGATCTTGGTAGAGATCTTGTTGAACGAGGTGCTGATGTTGGTGCCGAGCGTGGTGGCGGCGGTGATGATGGCGACGGCGATCAGCGAAGCGATCAGGCCGTATTCAATGGCAGTAGCGCCGGACTCGTCCTTGAGAAAACGCGAAACGAGAGCCTTCATTTGAGGTACTCCTAAGCTCACAAATCTGACAGCACAGGTTCGATGGTCTTATTTCGCCTGACCCGTCTGAACCGCGGTCAATCTAGACCGTGAGCTGTTTCCAGCGAGTTAAAGTGATCGTAGAAACTCGCCCCTATTGGCAGAAGTCGTCTGATGGTTAAAGTTAACTGAACTGCTGGGCAAGAAACTCTTCCTTTACCTTGTGCTGGAGGCTCACAAATACAGAGAAGGCCCAGAAAAGGTTGCTTTTCGCCACGCCGTGGGGGCTCGCGAAAAGCTCATTCTGAAACAGCCCGTTGTACCCCGCCGATCTGCTTCGGCCGCACAATGTGGGGAAGTGCGATAACGTTGGCGCTTTGTTTACCAACTTTCGGGATGATCGCGGTGAACAGATGGTTACCGGAGCGTCCCATGTCCTCAAGGCTCGTGCGTTCGGCTCTTCTCGCGGCCGCAGCGGTTGCAACGGTCAGTGCGCCCGTCGCCAGTCGCGCCGCCGACATGGTGAAGGTCGAACTCGACCAGGCCCGCATCTATCGCCTTGCCGCCCCGGCGAGCACGATCGTGATCGGCAATCCGGCGATCGCCGACGCGACGTTGCAGGATGCGCAGACGCTGATCGTCACGGGGCGCGCCTACGGCCAGACCAACCTCATCGTCCTGGACGAAGAGGGCGAGACCATCACCGACGTCCAGCTCGCCGTGCTCGCCGCGACGGAAAACCTGGTCACCGTCTACAAAGGGGCCAAGCGGCAATCCCTGACTTGCCTGCCGGACTGTCAGCCCGCCGTTGTTCCTGGTGACGATTCGAAGCATTTCGGCGGCATTCTGGGGCAGGTCGCCCAGCACAATGGCTCGGGCAGTGGCGCTCCGGCCACCACGGCGACGGGCGCCAGCGGGAGTTCCTCGGACGCTTCCGTTCCCGCCGCTCCGAACAGCCAATAGTTCACGATCGGTTAAACTGCTTGGTAAGGTGTTCGGGGGCACACTCCGCTCCTGCGAGCCTATTCGCAGCGGGAGAAGCCTCATTGCTTAGGATCTGGCCCCTCCATCGTACTCGCTTCACCGGTGCGGCCGGCGATGACGCGTCTCCGCGTGCGCGGCTCTTGTCCGATCGGCGCGGCGCGGTGGCCGTGGAGTTCGCCATCGTCTCGATTCCGTTCTTCCTGCTGCTGTTCGCCATTCTCGAAATGGCGCTGATGTTCTTCGTTGGGCAGATTCTCGACACGGCCACGGTGTCGGCCTCCCGCCTGATCCGAACGGGCGAGGCAAAGGCACTGCCGCTTTCCCAGGAGATGTTCAAGACCAAGGTCTGTGACGGCATGGTCAATCTCGTCGACTGCCAGACGCGTCTTTACGTCGATGTGCAGTCCTATTCGAGCTTCGCGTCCTACGCGCCAACCAGTCCGCTCGATGAGGACGGCAACATCACCACGACGAAGTATACCAACGGCAACAAGAACGAGATCATCGTGGTCCGCAGCTTTTACGCTTGGCCGGTCCTTTTCAACATGCTTGCGCGCACCAGTACGAGGCTGGCGAACGGCGACCAGTTGCTTGGCGCCGTTGTCGCCTTTCAGACGGAGCCCTTCCCATGGTAGCGCGGTTCGGGCGGCTTGGGCTGCGGCTTGTTCGGCGCTTCGCGGTGGAGCGGCGGGGTGTATCGGCGGTGGAGTTCGCTTTGATCCTGCCGCTGATGCTGATCATCTACGCCGGTTGTGGCGAGGTGACGACGGCGTTGATCGTCGATCGCAAGGTCAGCCGCGCCGCCAGCACCATATCCGATCTCGTCGCGCAGCAGACTTCCGTCAGCTCGGCGATGATGAACAGCATTTTCGATGCGACAACGGCCATTCTCGAGCCATACGACGCCTCTGAGGCAAAGGTCGTGCTGGTCGTCGTCGACATTACCGCGTCGGGGCAGAAGGTCGCCTGGTCGCAGGCGCGACACGACACCGCCGCGGCGGTCAATGTGGCGCCGCCCGCCGACCTCGCGGTTCCCAGTACCATTGCCACGGTCGGCGATGAGGTCGTTGTCGGGCAGGTTACCTATGCCTTCACCTCGCCCTTCGCCAACGTCATGAAGAGCATCACTGGCAATTCCGTCTACAATCTCAGGCATGTGTTCTACTTGAAGCCGCGCCAGGGAAACACGATCGCCTTCACGGGTTAGCCCCGAGCATCTTGTCGGGGCAGTCCTGTCCGGCATTGGCCGACGTTTGGCGGTTAACGAGCCGGCAACACGGGACTGGTAAGATCGAGACAGTGCGGTCCGGCGCTTTCCTCGAGAGAACTCATCCTGTGGCATCTGCGGCCTTCCACATATCCACGATCTTCAGGCCGTCGATACTTGCGTTCGGCGCGGTGTTTGCCGCCCTTCTCTCGATCACCAGCGTTGTGCGCGAGCACGATGATGAGCGCTACCTCGAACGACGCTATGCCGATGTTGGCAAGATCCTGTCGGCGGCCATCGATCCTCGTTTCCAAAGCAAGGCCGACGAGATCACCCGGGTCGCCGAGCGGTTGGTGGTGATTGGCGCTATCCGAGGCGGTGGGTTGTACGATGGCTCCGGGCACGAGCAGCAGGCGTTTGGCGAGCATATCGAGACGAGTTTCAATGCGGTCATGCGCACCGGGCGCACAGTGTTCCGCCCGGCAGGCAGCGCCAAGGCAGACTTCTATTATCCGCCCGAGTCTTCGCAGACGCCCTTTCATATCTTTCTGAGGGTCGACGTCGGGGAGATCACCAGCCTCGAAACCGTTCGAGACGAACGGGCGGTTACGATTGCGGTCGGAGGGGGCATGGCGGCGGCCGGCATCACCGAGCTGGTCATGATGATGATGGTGTGGTGGCCGCTGCGTCGGGTCCGTGCGGGCGTTGAGGCCATGCTGCATGACCCCGCCTCTGCCGATCGCGGCCAGCCGCTTCGGTCGTGGGGGGGCGAGGTCGGCAAGCTGACCTTTGCCTTCGAGTGTCTGCGTTCGATGCTCGCGGATGTTTGGCGGACGCGCGTCATGGTGGCCGACACCATCATCGAGTCTTCCCCCTTCGCCGTCTTGCAGGTCAATACCGATGGTCACCCCTTCTTCGGCAACCCGTCCTGCGCCCGCCTGTTCGGTCGTGACGTTCTGCGGACCAACGAGGTGTCTCCTCTGATGTTCCGCGACGTAACGAGCGGGGCGCGTCTCAGCCTGAAGGCCTACGTCGAGACCTACAAGAGCGGTATCCGGGCGGTGGAGTTCCCCACGCCGAACGGGCCGAAGCAGGCGCTGATGGCTTCGCTGGTGCTCGGCTCGGAAACGCGTGCCCCGGTCAACGTCCTCGTTGGCGTCGACATCAGCGCGATCTACGGCGCACGCGTCGCCGCGGAGGCCGCGCTCAAGTCCGGCGAGGAAGAGGTTATCCGGTCCACCGTGCGGGTCTTCGAATACAAGCAGATGCTGGAAGCCTGCCTAGCGTTGATGGGTGGAGGCAAAAAGGGGCGCGAGCACGTGCAGGCCGCAGACTTCGTGCGCGAATGGCTCGATGCTGCCAAGGAAGCCGGGGCCGTGCAGCACTTCGAGGTGGAAGGCGAAGATCCGGAGCTGGCGGGTGGCAAGGACAATCTGCGGTCCGTGGTGCGGTTTGCCGCCTTTGCCGCCTATTCGGAGCTTGGCACCTTGCCGGTCGACATGAAGGTCGACCTGAGGGGTATCGACTTCGAGACCGCAGGCCTACAGGTGCAAGTGCGCGCTGCCGCCGGTGCCAAGGGGGGCTGTGCCGCTGACAGCAATCTGGCATTCGCCGCCCTCAAGGCCGCCGTCGCACGCGTCGACGGTCAGCTCTCGGAGGTGGAGAAGGATGAGAGTGGTACCCTGATCCTGAGGGTCATTCTGCGCGGTGCGGCCGAGCGTATGCAGACGGCGATGAAGGCGAAGCCCGCCGAGTAGACATCCACCGCTTTCCCGCTCGATCGGCAGGAGCCCTGTCGCCCGGCGCCCTGAGTTCTGACCGGGGCATGCTGGCGAGCCTCTTACTGGCTGAGGACAAGCCGTCCGTTTTCGATGGAGAAGGACTTGAGGCGGCTGAGGAAACTCATTCCCAGCAAGTTGGTGGCGAGCTGTTCGTCGGACAGGACGAAGGCCTCGACATCGGTCACCCTGATGTCGCCGACCTCGACCTCGCGCAGGCGGACGCGCGCGGCCTCGGCCACGCCTCCGGCGGTTGAGACCTTTGCCGTGTAGTCGCCGGGCAGGACGATCAGTCCGGCGGTCCGGGCGTCGGAGGCGCGCAGCGCCACCAGCGTCGCGCCGGTGTCGGCCAGCATGGAGAGCGGCCGGCCGTTGACGCGGCCGGTGAAGACAAAGTGGCCACGGCCGTCGGCAGCGATTTCGACCCTGCCAAAGGGGAGGGCCGATTTCGGCTTGACCGTCGGCGCGGGTGTGTCTTTGGCTTCGGGCAGAGCGGCGAATCGCTGAAGCTCCGGGGCGAAGAAGCCGATCACCACCGTTGCAGCCAGTACCAACCACAAGAGACGGAGCATTGTGTCCTCCGGGCAGCCCGCATCGGCTGCTCGGGCAGCCTAGAAGGCGACTGTTCCCAAAGCCTTAAACCCTGGAGAAGTCACGTCGCAGCGGCGAGGCTCGCCTTGGCCAAGGCCGCCCAGACGGCGGCGCCTGGGGCAATGGCGTCGTCAGCGAAATCGTAGGCGGGGTGGTGAAGACCGGCCGAGGGACCATTGCCCATGAAGAAGTAGGCGCCGGGTACGCGCTCCAGATAGTAGGAGAAATCCTCGGCGGCCATCAACGGCGCTGCGGTCCGGTTGATCGCCTTGCTGCCGAACAGGCCTTCGACGACATCGCCAACTCGTGCCGCTGGCTCGAGGTGGTTCACGGTGACTGGATAGCCGCGCTCGTAGGCAACCTGCGCTTCGGCCCCGAACGTCGAAGCCACGGCCATTGCGATACGGCCGACCGACGTTTCAAGGTCGGCGCGAACCTTCTCGTCAAGCGCTCGAACCGTACCCGACAGGCGAGCGGCCTGCGGAATGACGTTGTCGGTGTTGCCGGCATGAAAGGTGGTCACCGAGACGACGCCCGATGCAAGTGGATCAGTGTTGCGCGCGACGATCGACTGAAGGGCGGTGACCATCTGGGCGCCCACCAGAATGGGGTCGATCGTTTCGTGTGGGCGGGCGGCGTGTCCGCCTCGGCCGAGGATGTCGATGTAGAAGCGGTCGGTAGAGGCCATGATGGCGCCGGGGCGTACGGCAAAGCGCCCGACCGGCAGCCCCGGCAGATTGTGGATTCCGTAGATCTCGTCCACCGGGAACCTTTGGAACAGCCCATCCTCGATCATTGCCCGGGCTCCGGCGCCGCCTTCTTCGGCCGGCTGGAACACGAAAACGACGGTGCCGGAAAAATCGCGGTCGTCCGCAAGATGGCGGGCGGCGGCGAGGAGCGTCGCCGTGTGGCCATCGTGGCCGCAGGCGTGCATGGCTCCGGGTGTTTCGGATGCCCAGGGCGCGCCGGTGATCTCGTCGATGGGCAAGGCGTCCATATCTGCGCGCAGGGCCACGGCGCGTGTGCCCGGCCGCCCCCGGAGCACGCCGACGACACCGCTGCCCCCGACGCCTCTCGCCACTTCGTCGAACCCGAAAGCGTCGAGCTTTGTGGCAACGAAGGCGGAGGTTTCGTCAAGGGCGTATAGCAGTTCGGGACGACGATGCAGATCGCGGCGCCAGAGCACGGCTTCCCCGGCGACGGCGGCGATCTCTTCAAGGGCGGACAAGGCTGACCTCTCTACGGACAATTGCGGAGAAGATTCAGCCTAGCATGCCGGCGGCGGCGAAGGCGAGGGACAATCGCCGCGGCTCGACAATCGTGGACTTCGCCGAAATTTAACCACCCATTCGTGTTCTTGGTGGCAGATCCACCCGCCGATCGGTTTGCCGATCGAGCCATCATGGAGATTCCCGTGTCCGGACGCGCCTTCGCCCTCCTGCCGCTTTGCGCGGCCCTGTTTCTCGCTGCCTGCCAGAGTGCGCCGCCGCCGTCGGCCAAGCCGGTCTTTTACCAGGATCTCGCCTCGCCGACCGCTCGGGTCGACGAGAACAAGGCGCTGTCCATGCTCAACCAGTATCGCGCGCAATCGGGCATCGCCCCCCTGACGCTTGATCCACGCCTCAACCGCATCGCCGAGGATTATGCGCGCAAGATGGCGGCGGCCGACAAGATGGGGCACGACGTCGACGGTCATTCCCTGCTCGGGACCCGCCTCAAGGGCTATGGCTATCCCTTCTCCAACGCCGGAGAGAATGTCGCGGCTGGCTATCACACGTTGGCGGAGGCGTTCTCGGGGTGGCGGCAATCGCCGCCGCATGATCGTGGCATGAAGGATCCTGAGATGACCCTGATGGGCATTGCCACGGCCTACAACCCCAACTCCAAGTACAAGGTCTTCTGGTGCCTGATCCTTGCCCACCCGCCAGTCGTCACCGCCGGGGGCACTCTGATGGGCGCCACGAGCGGCTTTGCGCCGTCGGCCGGCTTGACGATCAGGTGATGAGAAAAGGCGGCGCCGAGGGGGCTCAGGCCTCGGCGGCGCCGCTTCCCTTGCCCGAGAAGGCCGTGGCGAGTGCCGCGTAGAGTTCGCGCGGCGTGAAGGGCTTGCGCAGCGTCGCGGTGGCGCGAAGTTCGGTCGGTATGCGCACCGAGGCGCTGATCATGACGACCGGCGGCAGTTCGCCCGAGAAGCGCGCCTCAAGGGCGTCGAGAACGTCGGCGGCTGTCTCCGAGCGCAACGTCCAGTCGACGATCACGACATCCGGCCGGCAGGTGCTGACGACGGCTTGCGCCTCGGCGCTGCCGCCGGCTTCGTACACATCGACCTCGAAGGACTCGAGGATGCTCGCGATCAGCATGCGCGCTATCGGACTGTCGTCGACGACGAGAGCCACCGGACGGATTTCGTCCGCCGTCGGATCGTCGCTTTCGCCGACGATCGACTGGGTCACGACACGCCGTCCCATGAGGTGCCCGACGATACGGCGGCCGCCCAGGATCGCCTGGGCGCCGCCGGGAGCGGCGGACGGAGAGGCTGGAGGCTGACGCATGGGCATGATCGGATTCCTGGCAAGTGACATGACAACTGTAAGCGCCGGACCTTTCCGCCTTGTTAAGCACGGCGCTTAGCCTGCAAAGCTCTCTTGGAGGCGAACTTTTTCCTGTCGCCCGTTGACGGCTGGTTGCCGACCGCTATATTCCGCCTCCGTTGCCCCAGTGGCGAAATGGTAGACGCGGCAGACTCAAAATCTGTTGTTCGCGAGAACGTGCTGGTTCGAGTCCGGCCTGGGGCACCATTTTCCATCCTTTGCGCGTTTCCGGATCGTGCCGGGAGCCCGTGGCGATTGTTGGGCGGCAACGTGCCGCCACCATGACCTCTCGCCGTGTTTCTCTTTCGGACCCGACCTGATACATCGGACGCACAACTCACGATCGTTCCGCAGGCCAATGTCCGACTTCGTGCTCAGCCAAACGTCCCTCATCCAGTTTCTTCGCGGTGCTCTCGATCGGCATTCGAGCGGTGTCATCTATCGTGACCTCGCGGCGGCGCTTCGGCAGGCGATCACCGAAGGCGTACTCGAGACCGGCGACGTTCTTCCCGGGGAGCGGGACTTCGCGGAGGCGATCGACGTCTCCCGCACGTCGGTGCGAAAGGCCATCGAGGCGCTGGTCGGCGACGGCGTGCTGATTCGCCGCCACGGCGCGCGCACTGCCGTGGCGGAACGGGTCGAAAAGCCGCTGTCGGCGCTCACTTCCTTTTCCGAGGACATGCGCTCGCGCGGCATTGAACCGGGGATGATGTGGATCAGCCGGGAAGTCGGCCCGGCGTCGCCGGCCGAGATCATGGCGCTGCACCTGTCGGTCGGCGCGCGCGTATGCCGCTTGAAGCGTCTGCGTACCGGCGATGGCATGCCGATGGCCATCGAACACGCCGTGGTGCCGGCCGACGTGCTGGACGATCCGGAAGTGGTTACCGGCTCGCTTTACGACGTGCTCGCCGAGCGGAACCGCCGACCCGTCAGGGCCTTGCAGCGGCTTCGGGCCGCCGTTGCCGGTATCGAGGACGGGCGCCTGCTTCACCTGGAGATCGGCGCGCCGTTGCTGGTTGCGGAACGTCGCTGCTTCACCGCCGACGGTACGCCCGTGGAGTTCACGCGCACCTACTATTGCGGCGAGCGCTATGACTTTTTGGTTGAGCTGCGCGCTCAAGATTGAATGTGATCACTATGATACCAGTTGAGCAAATTATAGGCCTTTAGTCCAAACTGGTTGCTGACTGGTTCTTCCGCTGCTACCACTAAGCCAGTGAACAGCAGCGAGGAAACCGTGTCCGACTGCCTCCAGCGCTTTGCCTCATCGCTCGTCGTTTCCTGTCAGCCGGTGCCGGAAGGGCCGCTCGATCATCCCGATCAGGTGGTCGGTTTTGCGCTGGCGGCTCTGGCCTCGGGTGGTCGCGGGCTTCGTATCGAGGGCATCGCCAACCTGCGGGCGGTGCGGGCGGCAACCGATGCGCCGATCATCGGCCTCATCAAGCGCGACCTCGATAGCTCGCCGGTGCGCATCACGCCTTTCCTTGAAGACGTCATTGCGCTGGCGGATGCCGGTGCCGATATCATCGCCTTCGATGCGACCGATCGCGTCCGGCCGGTGCCCGTCGCCGACCTTTGCGAGGCGGTCCATTCCCGCGGCAAGCTTGCGATGGCCGACATCTCGACCATCGAAGAGGCGAGGGCGGCGGTGGCGCTCGGTGTCGATGTGGTTGGCACCACCATGTCCGGCTATACCGGCGGCCCGGAACCGTCTGAACCCGATTTTCCGTTGCTCGCCGCCGCCGTTCGTCTCGGGCGGCCCGTGATCGCCGAGGGACGTATCCGCGTGCCGGAGCAGGCGGCGGAGGCGATCCGGCTCGGCGCCCACGGCGTCGTCGTCGGTTCGGCCATCACCCGTCCCGAGCACATCACGCGCTGGTTTGCCGATGCCATCGGCATGGCCCGCGCGGCTGCCACCCAACCGGCTTTGGCTTTCGATCTCGGTGGCACCAAGACGCTGGTGGCGCTGGTCGACGGCGATCGCGTCATCGAGGCGCGTGAGCGAAGCACCGACAGGCAGGTCGATCCGGATGACTGGTGCAACGCCATCGCCGAGCTGGCGGCCCCCTGGCAGGGTCGATATGGCGCGGTGGGCGGCGCGGTGACCGGTGTTGTGCATGGTGGCCGCTGGTCGGCGCTCAATCCCGGTACGCTGCCGGTTTCGGCGAACTATCCGTTGGCGGATGCTCTGGCGAGCCGTCTCGACAAGCCGGTGGTGCTCCACAACGATGCGCAGGCGGCCGCCTGGGGCGAGTATCGCTTCGGTGCCGGCGCCGGCCGTGATCTTGTGTTCGTCACCGTCTCCACGGGGATCGGTGGCGGCGCCGTCATCGGCGGGCGCTTGCTCGTCGGTCGCGGTGGTGTCGCCGGCTCGGTCGGCTTCACTCATGAGACGACCGGGGTTCCGCTCGAAACGCTTGCGAGCGGCAGCTTTCTGGCCGATGCAGCCGCGGCGCTCGGCCATTCGGTCGACGCGCCGGCCGTCTTTGCTGCGGCGGCGCGTGGCGAGGCCTGGGCGTCCGCCGTCGTCGACCGCTCCATCGACGTGGTCGCTCGGCTTCTCGAAAACCTGCAACTGCTGTTCGATCCGGCCGTCATGGTCGTTGGCGGCGGCGTTGGCCTGGCCGACGGCTACCGCGCGCGCCTCGAAGCGCGGCTGGCGCATTTGCCGCCACATCTGAAGCCCGAGATCCGCGCCGCGGCTCTCGGAAAATCCGCTGGCGTGATCGGCGCCGCCGATCTCGCCCGTCGCACATTATAGAATCCAAGGGGACACAAAATGACGCGACTGAAAACCCTGCTGACCAGTGCCGCCCTGTTCGCGGCGTTGGGTGTGACCGGAGCCATGGCCGAGGTAACCGTTCTCGGCTGGCCGGGAGGACCTGAGGAGGCCGGCCTTCGCAAGGCGGCGGACGCCTATAACGCCACCGCTGCCGACGCCGATAAGGTGAAGCTGATCTTCTTCAATCGTGACGGCTTCTTCGACAAGCTGGCCGCCGATCTCGCCGCCGGCTCGACCGACTTCGACGTCAACCTTCTCGCCACATACGCGCTCGGTCGCTATGCGCCGTTCATGGATCCGATCACGCTGCCGGACGCTTCCAAGGCGACCTTCCCCGAGAAGGTGCTGGCGACCATGCAGTATGACGGCAAGCAGTACGGCATACCGACCGACCTGTCGTTGCACTTCATGTACTATCGCACCGACCTCATCGAGAAGCTGCTGTCCGACGCCGACTGGAAGGCGAAGTATGGCGAGATCTCCGAGAAGTATCTCGGCAAGAAGCTCGAGCCCAAGGACCCGGATGCGTGGACCTGGGAAGACTGGATGGCGACGGCGCTGTTCTTCACCAAGTCGATCAACTCTGATAGCCCCACCCGCTACGGCACGGTTCTCCAGATGAAGAACCTGCTCTTCAACATGATGGTTTGGCACTCGGTGGCGCGCGCCCAGGGTGGCGACTGGATGAATGACAAGGGCGAGATCGTCGTCGACAGCCCGGCCTATCGTACGGCGCTCGAAATCTACAAGAAGCTTTACGACGCGGGTACCTCGCCCAAGGACTCCACCACGTACGAGTTCGCCGAATCCAATGCCGCCTTCGGAGCCGGCCAGGTGGCCACGATGGTGCAGTGGAATGCCGCTTTCGGCGATCTCGACAACAAGGAAAAGACGCCTGCGGTCGCCGGCAAGATCGGCACCGTTGCCCCGCCAACCGGTCCGGCAGGGCGATTCACCCATATTCACGGCCTCGGTCTCGGCATCAACAAGGCGTCCAAGAACAAGGAAGGCGCCGTCAGGTTCCTGAACTGGCTTGGCACGCCCGATGCCATGGAGATCTATGCCAAGGCTGGCGGTTCTCCGGCGCTCAGCGACGCGGTGGTGGCCAAGGTCAGCGCCGAACGACCCGACCTCGTCAAGCTCGGCCAGTTCGCCGGCGCCTACGGCTTCGTCATGCATGGCGGCACGGCGGCCAAGGCGTTGCAGGTCTACGAGTTGCAGGCCAAGGAGTTCACCGCCTACTGGGCCGGCGACAAGTCGCTCGACGAAGCGCTCGCTGCGACCAAGGCGGGCATGGCCGACCTCCTGAAGCCCTGATCGCATCTGGACGGTGGCGGCCTGACCGCCACTGTTCCAACCCCGGCGGATTGCGGTAAACTCGATAACTGAGCCAGCAGCGCCGCACCGCCGTTCCGCACGCCGGTCTCCCCCCGACCGGCGTGCGGTACCTTTCCGCCGTCGCCGATCTTTCGAGGACGAGACCCGTATGCCACGGACTTCCCGTTTCGAGGGGCGCCTTCTGATCGCCCCGCTCACGGTCTTTCTCATCGCCCTTCTCGGGTTCCCGCTCGTTCTCGACATCATCTATTCGATCTCCCGCGTCGGCTTCGAGAACATTCGCGCGCCGGAACCGATCGGCTTTTCCAACTACGCCAAGGCCATCGCCGATCCGGAGTTCTGGGCCGCGGCCTGGTTCTCCCTGCGCTTCGGGTTGATCGTTTCCGTCATCCAGGTGGTGGCTGGCCTCGGGCTTGCGGTGTTTCTGGCGCCGTTGTTTGCAAAACGGCCCTGGCTGATCGCCTTGCTGATGCTGCCGATGATGGTGGCGCCGGCGTTGGTCGGCCTGATGTACCGGTTGATCCTGCACGAGTTCGTCGGTGCGGTGCCCTACTATCTTCTCGAATGGTATGGCGACTTCCCGGCCTTCCTGGGTCGAGACTGGGCCTTCACGACGCTGGTGGTCGTGGAGACTCTGCAATGGACGCCCTTCGCGCTCTTGATCCTGCACTCGTCCTACGCGGCGATCTCGCCGGATGTCCGAGAGGCGGCGGCTCTGGACGGGGCTCGCGGGCGGCGACTGTTCTTCAACATCGACCTTCCCTTGATGATGCCGGCCATCGGGATCACCTTCTTCATCCGCTTCATCGACAGCTTTCGCGTGTTCGACAACCTCTACACCCTGGTCGGGCCAGGTGCTGGCGGTTCGACGACCTCGATGAGCATCTACATCTATCAGGCCTTCTTCAAGGTCGGTGACATCGGTCTCGCCGTCGCCGCCTCGATGCTGCTGCTCGTGGCATCCTTCGTGGTGCTCTGGTTGATCAACGGCCTCACCGCCAGAAAGGCGCCGCTATGAGGAAGCCCCTCGTCAACGCCCTGCGATGGCTGGTGTTCATCGCCGCCGTGGTGATCCTGAACTTCCCCGTGATCGCGACGCTGGTCACCTCGCTGAAGAGCGAGGCGGAGATCATGACCAATGCTTCGCTGATAATCGAGGCGCCGACGCTCGACAACTACGCGGCCGTCTTCGCCATGGCCGACCGTTTCGATATCCTGCATTTCCTGACGAACAGCCTTGTCGCCTCGCTGATCGGTTCGGCGTTGGCGATTGCTCTGGCCTTCCCCGCCGCCTACGCCATGGCGCGGTTCGGCGTGGGGCGCAGCTGGCTGTTGCCGCTCGCCGTCAATCTCCGTGCCGTGCCGCTGATCATCTTCGCCATCCCCATCTACCTGATGTACCAGCAAGTGGGGTTGCTCGACACCCGCTTCGGCCTGGCGCTGATCCTCTGCTTGGTCAATGTGCCGCTCGTTCTGGTGCTGTTCGCCTCGTCGATCGCCGATCTGCCGCTGGAGATCGAGGAGGCCGGCCGCGTCGACGGAGCCGGCACGTTGCGGCTCCTCGTCTATGTCGTGGCGCCGATGTCACTCAATGTCGTCGCCGCCTCTTCGGTCCTGGCCTTCATCTATTCGTGGAACGAGTTCCTGTTCGGCCTGATGCTGACAACCAACAGCGCAACGCCGGTGTCGGTCGGCGCCTCGTTCTTCTTCGCCGCCTCCGGTGGCGGCGTACGTTGGGGCGTGGCGGCGGCCGTCATGATCCTGGCGACGCTGCCGCCGCTCATCCTCGGTCTTCTGATGTATCGCCAGATCGGCCGGTCGATGACCGCCGGCGCCGTCAAGGGCTGATTCCAACGCTTTACCGCCTCGAGATATCCGGGAAACGACCATGGCCGAGATCGAGTTCAAGTCCGTTGCCAAGTCCTTCGGCAAGGTTGGTGTGATCGCCGGCCTCGACCTCAAGGTCGATGATGGCGAGTTCATCGTCTTCGTCGGGCCGTCCGGCTGCGGCAAGTCTACCGCGCTCCGGATGATTGCCGGTCTCGAGGAAACCACGTCGGGCGATATTCGGATCGGCGGTCGCTCGGTAACCGGGCTTGCGCCGTCGGACCGAAACGTCGCCATGGTGTTCCAGAGCTACGCGCTTTATCCGCACATGACGGTCGCCGGCAACATCGGCTTTCCATTGAAGATGGCGGGGCGGTCCGCCGCAGAGATCGCCCAGCGGGTGAAGGAAGCGGCCGACATTCTCGACCTTGGTCCCTATCTTGGCCGCCGGCCGGCCCAGCTCTCCGGCGGACAGCGCCAGCGCGTCGCCCTGGGGCGGGCGATCGTCCGGCACCCCGAGGTGTTTCTGTTCGACGAGCCCCTGTCGAACCTCGACGCCGATCTTCGGGTATCGATGCGTGGCGAGATCATGCAGCTTCGCGAGCGTATCCGCGCGACCATGATCTACGTGACACACGACCAGACCGAAGCGATGACCATGGGGGACCGGATTGCCGTCTTCGCGCCACTCAAGGATGGCCACACCCACAACCTGATGCAGGTCGGGACGCCGGAAGAGCTTTACGAGCGGCCGGCCAACCTGTTCGTCGCCCGCTTCCTTGGATCACCGAAGATGAACCTGATCGAGGTCGCCGAAGGGCAGACTCCCGCCTTCGGTGCCCTCGATCTTGGAGCGCGCCCGGCCGATCACGGTGGAGCACTTCTTCTCGGCGTCCGGCCGGAGGACATTCGCATTGCCGATGCCAGTGAGCCTGGGCTCGCCGGTCGCATTCGCCTGGTCGAGGCCCTCGGCGCCGAGTATTATGTGCATGTCGAAACGGCGGCCGGGGAGCTTATCGCTCGCGTCATGGACAAGCGGCTTCGCCCCACGTCCGGCGACGCCGTCGCCCTGCAGCCGGCGCCCGGCGCGTTCCACCTCTTCGACAAGACGACGGGCCATCGCATCGCCCCGTGAGCGGCAATGACGGCTACTCCGCTCCACCGATCGGGGCTGGGCGCCCGCGCACCATGCGCGTCAGGGTATCCTGGCGCCAGAGGTAGGTATGGGCGAGAGCCATGGCGATATGGCCGAGCGTCAGGGCGAGCAACGCCCAGCCGAGAAGGCCATGTACGGCATTGGCCGGAGCCATCAGCTCGGGAATCCGCTCGCCGCCACCGGCAAACACCTCGATGCCGAAAGCCGAAAAGCCGCGACCGCTGCCATAGGCCCTGAGAACGGCCACCGTCGGCACGGCCAACATCAAGAGATAAAGGGCGAGGTGTCCCAGGCGAGCGGCAACGCCAAGAAACCCGGCGGCATGGCGTGGTCGGTTGCCAAGGTTGACGAGCGCCCAGACGCCGCGCAGGACGACGGCGATCAGTAGCAGGAAGCCGACCGACATGTGCCAGGACCAGAAAAAGCGGGCCGCCGGCATTTCGCGGTCGACGGCGTGAAGTATGACTGAAAGAAACTGCCAGGCGAACAGCGCTGCCATCAGCCAGTGCAGGGCGCGGCTGATCGCGCCGTAGCCTTCAGGGTGGTCGAAGAGCGTCGATTGATCCTTCGTCAAGGCGGGTCTCCCGTCATCCGGTGGAATGGACTGGTTGATTAGGTGATTATGCGTAGATGATCGGTTTTTGCCAGTGCGAATGCGAGAAGAAGTCGATCAGGATGCCGTGTCGGGGCTCAAAACCCCGTGAGTGGAACAGCCGACGTGGGGGAGGGATCGGGCGAGGCCCCGAGGTTGCCTCGCTCCGCGCCATCCACTAAGTTCCGGGCGTTCCGGGGATTGGGCGCCTTGACGAAGGCTGACCGGCCGGTGGCGGGAGGACGGATGAAGCGCGTTTCCGATCTAAATCACCCTTTCTATCGTCCTCTTTGGCGGCGTGTTCTGCTGGTGGCGGTAACCGGAGCCTGGGCTTGCTACGAGAATTTCGTGGTCAAGGACCCGATGTGGATGGTGTTGACCGCCGGTGTCTTCGTTTATGCCGCCTGGGTTTTCCTGATCAAATGGGTGGATCCGGAGGACAAGCCGGCGGAAACCGTCGCGAGCGATGGTGAGCCGAGCGTGGGGGCGGAAAGCGACGAGAACGTCGACCGCAACTGACTTGCGATCTATGTTAAGGGTTCCCACGTAGAAGGCGGCATTGTCGCCGAGACCGTTTACGGGAGCCCGCCATGACCGTCGAGACCTTCCCCATCACGCGCACCGACGAGGAGTGGCAGCGCCTGCTCACCCCGGAGCAGTATCGCGTCATGCGCGGTCATGGCACCGAGGCGCCTGGCAGTTGCGCGTTGCTTCACGAGAAGCGGCGGGGCGTGTTCCATTGTGCCGGCTGCGACACGCCTCTGTTCGCCTCGAATGACAAGTTCGAGAGCGGCACCGGCTGGCCGAGCTTCAACGAGCCGGAGCCTGGCTCTGTCGAAACGTCCGTCGATCGCAGTCATTTCATGGTGCGGACCGAGGTGCATTGCGCCCATTGCGGGTCGCACCTCGGTCATGTCTTCGACGATGGTCCGCCGCCGTCCGGTCTGCGCTACTGCATCAACGGCGTAGCGCTGGTCTTCCATCCGAGCGAGTAACGGGCCGAGCGAGTAACGGGCCGAGCGAGTAACGGGAGCGGAAACGCCGGCGGGTCAGGCCGAAACCCGCTTGAGCCGGACGAGTCCAGATCAAGCGGGAGGGGCGTCAGGCGTCGCCCTTGGCCTTGGCGCTGGCTATGGCTGCCATGATCAGTTCGGCAGCCTCGTCCACGCCGCCCCAGCCGATCACCTTCACCCACTTGCCCGGCTCCAGATCCTTGTAGTGCTCGAAGAAATGCTCGATCTGGTGAACCGTGATCTCGGGCAGGTCGTCGACCGTCTTGATCTTGGAATAGCGGGTCGTCAGCTTGTTTGAGGGGACGGCGATGATCTTCTCATCGTGGCCGCTCTCGTCCTGCATCTTGAGCACGCCGATCGGACGGCAGTTCATGATGGCGCCGGGAACGATGGCGCGGGTGTTGACCACCATGACGTCGATGGGATCGCCATCGTCGGACAGGGTGTGCGGCACGAAGCCGTAGTTGCCCGGGTAATGCATCGCCGTGTAGAGGAAGCGGTCGACGTACATGGCACCGGCTGCCTTGTCCATCTCGTACTTGATCGGCTCACCTCCGAGCGGCACCTCGATGATGACGTTGATGTCCTCGGGCGGGTTGTTGCCGATGGGAACGGCGTCGATGCGCATGATTAATCCTTGAAAAGAAACAAAGTCGAGAGCACGTGTTTATCCGTAATGGTGGGGCGAAAGCAAGGCGAAGAGAACGCGTAGGAGGCGGGAAACTGCCCGATTTTCAGCCTCGCCCGACCGGTGGCCAGGCATAGACGACGACCGGCACGAGACGACCGGCGATCTTCTCGCTCGAACCGACCACTTCCTGACCGCCGAGCCTTTCATAGAAGCCGACGCCAACGGCGTTGGCCGCGAGGACGCGGACGACCAGACCGTCGAGATGCATGTCGGCAAGGGCCGCTCTCGCTTCTTCGAACAGCCTTCTCCCCAGGCCGATGCCGTGCATGTCGGGATGAAGATAAAGCTCGTAGACCTCGCCCTGGAAAGGAAGCGCACGCATGCGGCTTGGCCCAAGGGTCGCGTAGCCGACAACGCGGCCTTCCACCTTCACCACCAACATGGCGACGTTGCGCGAGATGGCTTTGGCCCACCAGTGAGGCCCCCGCCGTTCGATCATCCGCTCGAGCTCGACACCGTCGAGAAGTCCTCGATAGGCGTAGCGCCAAGCGGCATCGTGGACGGCCGCGATGTCTGCGGCATCCTCTATGGCGGCGCGCTGGACGTCGATCGAAAGGGTGCTCATGAAGGCAGCTTAACTCGGTCCCATTGGGAGCGGAAGACCAAAACGGCAGCTCCCGAAGCGCCGCCGTTCACCGCGCCTGGCGATACTCGCCATGTAACTGACGAGATGTTTCGTCCCAGCATGTGATGATGAAGCTTTGTCGCTCTCACATTCTGGGCGCCATGGGCCAAGTTTTCGCCGACCGGTTTTGGCGCGGATGGAGTTGCTGTTGGCAGCGGTGTCGCATCATCCACGACTTCCTCATTCAGAAGCCTGGAATCATGACATCCAAAAGTGGCCTAGCAGACGTTTCGTTTGCCGCCCAGAACACCGAACGCCGCTGTCCGAGGCGCCGCAACATGTGCAGAAGGCTGCGGGAAGCTGGCGGCAAGCTCATCAATCGCGACGCTGTGCTGGGTCAACAAAGAACAAGACGCACTTCCCATCGTGTCGCCCGACTAGGCTTATGGGGTGTGTCGTCTCTCCGTCATCCGTAGATATTTCTACAAAAATACCGTCATCTTCAAAGGTGTCTAGCTCTCTCTTTAGTTGAGCTATCGTTTTTCCTCGGAGCTCCCAGCAGATGCTCTCCATGCCGATGCCTTTAGATGGTCTTCCACAATTGCATTGCCGCCTGGAACCTCGCCGTTTCCATTCTTTCTTGGTGTCAGTTGAAGGCGGGCCATTTCTTCGCGCTAGAACCAGTTTCCGATGCGATCGAGAATGTTCTTGTCCTGCTCGCTTGGCGTCGCTGCTACGGCCGGGCAAGGCGGCGTGCCGGCCGGCACTACTGCGCCGGGCATCGCACAGACCGGCTGCGCGGCCGGCTGTGGAGTGATCGCAGCCGGCTGGTCGACGTTTGCGGGGCGCGGGGGCACCGGCACGACAGGCGCCGTTGGCGCGCTCGGCTTGGATGGGGCGACGACGGGAGACGTTGGCGCCGGAAGCGGGCCGGGGTCGGCGGTGGCTACCGGCGTGGTGGGCGCGGCGGGCACCGTCTCGCTCTTGTCGCTGCCGGTCATGAACGAGAACAGGCGGGAGATGGCGCCGGCACGCTCCTGCTCGACGGGGTCCGCCATCGCTACGGCGTGAATCCGTGGTCCGCGCGGATCGGCTATCGGAACCGGCGCGCCGGTCGGCGGAACGATCACCGGTCCCACCGTGATCCCGGCCTCCGGGTTGGGTTCGGCGCCGAACAGGCGGGCGATTGCGCTCGGATTGCGCTCGGCCTCGATGCGAGCCGCCTCGGCGTCGGCCCGCGCCTTTTCAGCATCGGCCTTTCGCTTCTCGGCGGCGAGCGCCACCTGGATGCGCTTGTCCTCCTCGGCCTTGCGCTCTTCCTCCAGTTTGGCGAACAGCACCTCTGCCTCGGCGTAATCGGCCTTGGCTCTCGTCTGGAGCGAGGCGACGAGTTCCTTGGGTTGTCCCAGATCGGCGGGGCAGGCGGCGACGGTGTCGAGCGGCTGGGCGGGATTGGCGTTGAACACGTACTTGCGGCCGCAGACGTCCACCTTCGGCTCTTTGTGGGTCATCTCGAAGGTGTCGTAGCCCTCCTTGAGCATCTTCCAGAAGGGCATGTTGGGGTCGTTCCAGTGCTTGGCCATGTTCTTGCCGTTCAGACGGAACGGGAAAGCCTGCAGCTGGAACGTCCTCTGGCCGCCGCGAAAAGCCTCGCGGGCCAGGGCATAGATTTCCTGGATCTGCGGGTCGGTCATGGCGTAGCAGCCGCGAGACGAGCAGGAACCATGTACCATCAGCGCCGAACCGGTGCGATTGTTGGCCCGGTCGTAGGCGTTGGGGAAGCCGGTGTTGAAGGCCAGATACCAGTCCGACTTGGGATTCATCAGGCCGGGAGAAATGTTGTAGAAGCCCTCCGGCGCTTGCCGGTCGCCCTCCCTGACCTTCGGCCCGAGATTGCCGGACCAACGGCAGATATCATAGCTCTTGAGCAGCTCGTAGCGGCCGCTCGCATTCATTTTCCAGACCTCGAACTTGCTCTCTTCCTTGAAGATGCGCATCAGCACAGGGGAAGACAGCTTCATGTTGAGCTTTTTCATGAGCTCAATCGTCTTCGCCGATACCGGCCGCTGGTCCTTGGGGCCATAGCCATAGCCGATTTCATCGGCCTGACAGGCGGCAAGGAGAACGACAAGACCAAGAGCGCCGGCAAGCCGAGCAAGGCGACCGGTTATCGAGATGCCAGGAGAGGGCTGGTTCGGGCGGAACGACGTCATGCTCTCCGTTTCACTCATGGATACCGCGGCACCGAACGGGTGCTGGCGGGGAGTGTCCGGCCATCCCCCGGGGCGCCGAACAGCATATCATGAAGCGATCCTCGATGGTCATGGTTACCGAATGGTTACCGTCGCATCAAGGTCGAGATGGCGCGCCGAATGAGCTGCGCATCCGTTTGCCGGGGGGTACCGGCTCTCACGTTTCCAATGGAAACGTGAGAAATTCATGGCAAAGCGCCGGAAAAATCAAGGGCGAGCCCGATTTCAGATCTTGAGGTCGCGGCCGATCGCCAGGAACTTGCGGCGACGGTCGGCTCGAATCTCGTCTCGGCTCTTTCCGTCGAAGGTGGCGAAAGCAGCCTCGATGACGCTGCCGACCGCTTCGACCACGCGGTCGGGCTCCCGATGAGCGCCACCGATCGGCTCGTCGATGATGCCGTCGATGATGCCGAAACGTGCGAGATCCTGGGCGGTGATGCGCATGTTCATCGCCGCGTCCTGCGCTTTGGCCGAGTCCTTCCAGAGAATGGAAGCGGCGCCTTCAGGCGAGATCACGGAATAGATGGAATGCTCAAGCATGAACACGCGGTTGGCCGTGGCAATGGCAATGGCGCCGCCGGAACCGCCTTCGCCGATCACGACCGAGACGATCGGCACGCCGATCCGAAGGCAAACCTGTGTCGAGCGGGCGATGGCCTCGGCCTGGCCGCGCTCCTCGGCGCCGATGCCGGGATAGGCGCCAGCGGTGTCAACCAGCGAGATCAAGGGGAGATTGAAGCGGTCGGCCAGTTCCATGATCCGGATGGCCTTGCGATAGCCTTCCGGCCGCGCCATGCCGAAGTTGTGGCGGATGCGCGTCTGCGTGTCGTGGCCCTTCTCCTGGCCGATCACGGCGACGGGGCGGCCCCGGAAGCTGCCAAGGCCGGCCAGGATCGCGGCGTCCTCTCCAAAGTTCCTGTCGCCGGCCAGCGGCGTCCAGTCGGTAATCAGCTGTTCGATGTAGCGGACGGCATGCGGCCGGTCGGGATGACGGGCGACCAGCGCTTTCTGCCAGGGCGTGAGGCGCGCATAGATGTCGGCCAGCGCCTGGGCGGCGCTCGTCTCGAGTTTGGCGATGTCGTCGTCGATGGAAAGGGCAGATCCGCCGTCGGCCAGGGCTTTCAGCTCCTGAACCTTGCCCTCAAGGTCGGCGATGGGTTTCTCAAAGTCGAGATAGCTTCTCATCCGGCTCTCTTCATGGTGCCCCGGCCGCCGTCTTGATCCCCAGGGACAACCAAAGGTGCGGCGACCGCGAACACTTGGCTTCCGATCGTCGCCTTGTCAACGCCAATCGCCGCAAATGCAGGCAATTCTGTGACCATCTCCGTGCCAATACCAAGGGCATTATCGCTCTGACAGTGGATGATGATCGGCAACGAGTGCGGCAAGGCGGTGCTCCAGAACATGGGTGTAGATCTCGGTCGTGCCGATGTCGGCGTGGCCGAGCAGTTCCTGGACGATGCGGAGATCGGCGCCGTTTTGCAGCAGGTGACTGGCAAAGGCGTGGCGCAAGACATGCGGCGACACCTTCTCCGGCGCGATACCCAGCCGGGCGGCGGCGTCCTTCAGTTCGCGTGCGAAACTCTGGCGCGTCACATGGCCGGTCTCTGAGTTGGCCGGGAACAGGAACGGGCTGCCAACGTGACGCCCACTCGCCTTCAGAAGGCTGCGATAGGAAAGGACGGCGGCACGCGCCGTGTCACCGATCGGCACCAACCGATCCTTGGCGCCCTTGCCGCGCACGGTGATGGCCGAGGTGGTTTCGCGAATGGCGCCGGCCGGAAGCGAAACGAGCTCGGAGACGCGCAGTCCGGACGCATAAAGCGTTTCCAGCATGGCCCAGAAGCGGCTTCGGCGCAGCGCTTCGGCGTTGTCCTCGACAGGCTCGGCGGCCGTGGCCGCGGTCGCGTCCATCAGTCGCCCGACCTCGTCGATGGAGAGCACCTTGGGCAGCGGGCGACGCGTACGCGGACGGTCCACCCGAGTCGTGGGGTCGTCGGCGCGTCGCCCTTCGGCGTAGAGAAACTTGTGCAACTGACGAACGGCGGACAGGCGGCGGGCCTGGGTGGAGGCCGCGTAGCCTTCGGTGGCGAGCCCGGCAACGAAATCCTCGACATCCTCCGTCGCCGCGTCGAGAAGGCCGCGTCCTCGACCGGAGAGAAAGCCGACATAGAGGTCGAGGTCGGCTCGGTAGGCGGCGAGCGTATTGTCCGAGGCTGCGTTCTCTATGCTTGTCGCCTCGAGATAGGTCTCGACCAGTGTGGCGTTGCTGATGCTCATGGCGCGTCGGAAGGCGGATTTGTCGGGGCGTCACCAACCGAACCGGTGATGGCCGGATCCGGTGTCGGAGCGGCCGGGGGCGGCGACAGCGGCCGCGCATCCGACAGCACGGAAGGATCGATCGGGACGGTAAAGGTCCGTGGTTCCGGCGCGACCAGATAGGCCAGAGCCAGCACCGCTGTCGTGGCGATGGCGGCCAGAAGGAGGAGGTAGCCGAGAAAGCGTGTGATGGTCGGCATGATTCCGCTCGGGGGTGCGGTCCGGCAAGATCGCTCGGCAGCGCTAACAGCTTGACAGATGCGCCGCCCCAACCCATGAGACTTCTCATGACCGACGTCAAGACCAGCCGCAGCCGCGATCCCGACGCCGCCCATCGGCGCGCCAGCGTCAATGCGCGTATTGTCGAACTGCTCGGCGGTCGCTCGGTGGTGCTGGTGGGCATGATGGGAGCCGGCAAGACGTCGGTGGGCAAGCGCCTGGCCGGTCGCCTTGGCCTTACCTTCATCGACGCCGACACTGCGATCGAGGAGGCCGCCAAGAAGACGGTATCCGAGATCTTCGCCGAGCACGGCGAGGACTATTTCCGCCAGGGCGAACGGCGCGTGATCGCACGCCTGCTGCGCGAGCCGCGCAAGATCATTGCCACAGGCGGTGGCGCCTTCATGAACCCGGAGACCCGGGCGGCAATCCGGAGTGCCGGCATATCGATCTGGCTGAGGGCCGACTGGGAACTGCTCTTTGAGCGGGTCCGTCGCCGGCCGACGCGGCCGCTTCTGCAGACGGCAGATCCCGAGGGGACGCTGAGGGCGCTCGTGGATGCGCGCTATCCGGTCTATGCGGAGGCGGACCTTACCGTCCAGTCGGTCGACGTGCCGCACGAAGCGATGGTTGACGCCGTGGTCTCCGCGCTGGAAACCTGGCTCGTCGAAGACGCGAAACGAGAACGGAAGGCGCCGTGACGGCGCCGGGGGCCGGAAGCGGCGGGGGATGACAATGACGGTTGAAGGGGAAACGGATGGCATCGTCAAGGTGCCCGTGTCGCTCGGAGAGCGGTCCTACGACATCCTGATCGGCGAGGGACTTGTCGCCGATGCCGGGAAGTGGTTTCGCGCCGTCCTGCCGAAGGCGCGCGCCTGCATCATCACCGATTCCAACGTGTCGGGCCGTCATCTCGTCGCTTTCGAGAAGTCGCTGAGACGGGCCGGCGTCACCGCGAGCGCCGTCGTCATTCCAGCCGGCGAGGCCTCCAAGTGCTTCGACGTGTTCGAGCAGGTGGTCGACCAGGTGGTTGGCGGACGCTATGAGCGCGGCGACGCGGTGGTGGCGCTGGGTGGCGGTGTGGTCGGCGATCTCGCCGGTTTCGTGGCAGGCGTCGTCCGGCGTGGCATGCGCTTCGTACAGGTGCCCACAACGCTTCTCTCGCAAGTGGACTCGTCGGTTGGCGGCAAGACCGGCATCAACAGCCGGCATGGCAAGAATCTCGTGGGCGTGTTCCACCAGCCCGATCTCGTCCTGGCGGACACCAACGTGCTCGACACGTTGCCCGAGCGCGAGTTCCGCGCCGGTTATGCCGAGGTGGTGAAATACGGCCTGATCGACAACGCCGCCTTCTTCGCCTCTCTCGAGAAGAACTGGCGCGACGTGTTCGCCGGTGGCGCGGCGCGGACCGAGGCGATCGCCGTTTCCTGTCGCTCCAAGGCGGCCATCGTCGCTCGCGACGAACGCGAGACGGGCGACCGCGCCTTGCTCAATCTCGGTCACACCTTCGGTCACGCCATCGAGACGGCGGCTGGCTACAGCGGCGCCGTGGTTCACGGCGAGGCCGTGGCGCTGGGTATGGTGCTCGCCCATGATTTCTCGGTTCGGCTCAACCAGATGTCGGCGGACGATGCCGGGCGAATCCACGCCCATCTCGCCGAGGTCGGGTTGCCGACCAAGCTGTCCGACATTCCCGGTGGGCCGCCGTCGGTCTCCACCTTCATGGAGCTTATCGGGCAGGACAAGAAGGTGCAGAACGGCTCCCTCACCTTTATTCTGAGCCGTGGCATCGGCGACGCGTTCATTGCCAAGGACGTGCCGGCCGAGGCGGTGCGCACCTTCCTGGCTGACAGGCTTGGCGAGGGGCAGGCCTGATGGACGGACGGGGCGGGGCGCTGGTAGATCTCGTGTTTGCCGGCGTGCCAGTCGCCCTGTTCGTGGTCATCACCGTGATCCTGTCGGCGGCCGGATCGGCTCTGCTCGCCTCCAACCGCACCAAGCTGCATCACATGGAGCGGCTCGGTGACCGCCGCATCAAGCGCCTCGTCGAACTGACCGCCGAGCGGGCGCGGGCGGTGTCGGCCATCCGTCTGGCGCGCCAAGTGTCGACCGTGGCGCTGACCGTCTTCGCGACGCGGGCGGTTCTGGCCTTCGAGGCCGATCCCGTGCGTCTTTCCGTCTGGGCGGTCGGCGGCATTGTCCTTGCCATTCTGCTCGATGCCGTGCCGCGCGTCGTAGTCTCGCTCAGGCCGGAGCGCTCGGCTCTCCTCCTCCTACCGGCCATCGAAGCGTCGGCGCGTATGCTGGAACCCCTCATCGCCGGCATCGAGAAGGCGGTGATAACCCCCGTGCGGTTCGTCAGAAAGGCGCCGCGCGAGGCAGCCTGGACGGCGCATGAGGAAATCCGCGAGGCGGTCGACCTCCTGCATCGGGAGGGCGAGGTGGTCAAGGACGACCGCGACATGGTTGGCGGCGTGCTCGACCTCAGCGAGTTGCCGCTGTCGGATATCATGGTGCATCGCACGAAGATGCGCACCTTCGATATCGACATGCCGGTCGGCGATCTCATGAAGGCGCTGATTTCCAGCCCGTTCACGCGCCATCCGTTGTGGCGCGACGAGCCGGACAACATCGTCGGCGTGCTGCACTCCAAGGAGCTCATGCGCGCCATCGACCGGGTTGATGGCGACAGTGCCAGGGTCTGCGTCGAGACGCTGATGACGCCGCCCTGGTTCGTGCCGGATACGACGCTGGCCGCCGACCAGCTCAGGGCCTTTCTCAAGCGCAAGGTCCACCTGGCTCTGGTGGTCGACGAGTATGGCGACGTGCAGGGGCTCGTCACTCTGGAGGATATCCTTGAGGAGATCGTCGGCGAGATCGCCGACGAGCAGGACGTGGTGGTGCAGGGTGTCCGCCCCTATCCCGATGGCTCGGCCTCGGTGGACGGGGCGGTGCCGATCCGCGACCTGAACCGGATGATGGACTGGCGCCTGCCGGACGACGAGGCGACGACCATTGCCGGTCTCGTCATTCACGAGGCGAGAATGATCCCCGACCCCGGCCAGTCTTTCACCTTCCACGGTTTTCGCTTTCGCGTGTTGCGACGACAGAGAAATCGCATCACGGCGCTCAAGGTCAGCCCGGTCGAGGAGGCGTTCCGCGCCGAGTGATGTGTCCGGCGCGAGATTACTCCCCTGGCGCGCGAGCGCTGACGGAAAGAGCATGTAGTCCCGAGTCGAACTCCGCCTTCAGGGCGTCCATGACGAGACGCTGACGGGCGAGGCGGGTCTTGCCCTCAAAGGCGGCGGATACCACTTCTACGGCGAAATGGGTCTCGCCGCCCTCGCGCCAGCCGCCGTGTCCGCGGTGGCGCTCGCTGTCATCGATCACGTTCAGGCGTGACGGTGCCAGCTCGGCGAGGAGCGCCGCCTCGATGCGGCTCTTGCGGTCGGAAGCGGGCGGGGTCATCGAAGCCATCAGGCATCCTCGTCGGTTGGCGGGGGCAAAGCAATCAAGTATCTGGCGACCACCCGAGGCGATTGTCAACGCCTTGCCGGCTCGGCTTCCAGTGACCATAATCGGTGGATCATGGATTCCTATTCCAAGCTCTTCGACAAACTCCGGATCAAGCCGGACAAGGAAAGCGTCGCCCGCGACCAGTTCCCTCCTTGCGAGTGGGACGGCTGCGAGAGCGCGGGCGCCTATCGCGCGCCGAAGGGGCGCGGTCGCGAGGGGCAGTATCACCACTTCTGCCTGGAGCACGTGCAGCTCTACAACAAGTCCTACAACTATTTTTCCGGCATGGGCGACGACGACGTCATCGCCTTCCAGAAGGATGCGCTGACCGGTCATCGTCCGACCTGGACGGTCTCGGTCAATCGCTGGGGACAGACCGACCCCAACGCCGGCCATCGCAGCCGGCCGGCCGAGCCGACCTACAACGATCCCTTCGGCGTCTTCCATGGTTCGCGGGCCGGCGGCACGCGGACGGAGCCCGAGGAGCCGCGGCGACGCGTGTCGCCCATGACGCAGCGCGCTTTCGAAACGTTGCATCTCGAGGTCGGCGTCTCCAAGGAGGAGATCAAGGCGCAGTACAAGGTCATGGTCAAACGCCACCATCCCGACGCCAACGGCGGCGATCGGTCTTCAGAGGAACGGTTGCGAGAGATCATCCAAGCCTATAATTACTTGAAGACCGCCGGTTTCTGTTGACCGGCCATTTTTTCCCGATTTGACGGAGCGACTTTCTCCCTCCGCTTGGTCGCTCCAGGAGGTCTCATGGTTCAGCAGACGTATGACGCGCCGTTGCCCGATGTTCGGGTTTCGGTCCGCGAGGTGTTCGGTATCGACACCGATATCGAAGTGCCCGCCTATTCCAAAGCAACCGAGCACGTTCCCGATCTTGATCCGGATTACCTGTTCGACCGAGCCACCACGCTCGCGATCCTGGCCGGCTTCGCCCACAATCGCCGTGTGATGGTGTCGGGCTATCATGGTACCGGCAAGTCGACGCATATCGAGCAGGTGGCCGCCAGGCTCAACTGGCCGCTGGTGCGCGTCAATCTCGACAGCCATATCAGCCGTATCGATCTTGTCGGCAAGGACGCCATCGTTCTGCGTGACGGCAAGCAGATCACCGAGTTCCGCGACGGCATTCTTCCCTGGGCGTTGCAGAACAACGTCGCGCTGGTCTTCGACGAGTACGACGCCGGCCGCCCGGACGTGATGTTCGTCATTCAGCGCGTGCTCGAAGTGGCGGGCAAGCTGACCCTGCTCGACCAGAACCGCGTTATCCGGCCGCATCCGGCCTTCCGCCTGTTCGCAACGGCCAACACGATCGGCCTTGGCGATACGTCGGGCCTTTATCACGGCACGCAGCAGATCAACCAGGGCCAGATGGACCGCTGGTCGATCGTGACCACGCTCAACTACCTGCCGCACGACCACGAGGTTGGCATCATCGCCGCCAAGGCCAAGTCGTTCTCCGGTTCGGAAGGTCGCGATACGCTGTCCAAGATGGTCCGCGTCGCCGACATGACGCGCTCGGCCTTCATCAACGGCGACATTTCGACGGTGATGAGCCCGCGAACGGTGCTGACCTGGGCCGAGAATGCCTCGATCTTCGGTGACGTCGGCTTTGCCTTCCGTCTCACGTTCCTCAACAAGTGCGACGAGACCGAGCGGGTGCAGGTGGCCGAGTTCTACCAGCGCTGTTTCGGCAAGGAACTGCCGGAGAGCGCGGCAAACATGGTGCTCACCTGAGGGAGCGATGGCCAGCAAGCGGAGCTACAGCGGCAGCTGCCAGTGCGGCAACATAAGGTTCTCGGCCGAGCTCGTGCTTGCCGAGCTGGTCGCATGCAACTGCTCCCGCTGCCGCCGCGTTGGTCATCTCCTCGCCTATCTGCCGGAAAGCGATTTCCAGGTGACGGTCGGTGAGGCCGGTGTATCCGAATACCGCTTCCATACGGGACGGATCGCCCATCGCTTCTGCCCGATTTGCGGCATCCAGCCTTACGCCGCCGGTACCGCGCCGGACGGTACGCCTTCCATCGCCGTCAATGCCCGCTGCCTCGACGGGGTCGACCTCGACACCCTGCCGATCAAGCGCTGCGACGGAGCTTCCTACTAGGGAACGGAGCATCGTGTCCTCCTCCAACCAGCCCAAAGGCAAGGAAATCGTCATCGAGCCGCTCAAGAAAGCGGTGACGACGGCGATGCGGGCGATCTCTGGCGATGGCGAGCTGGAAGTGGTGTTTGCCGCCGACCGGCCGTCGCTCAACGGCCACAAGGCGCGCGTTCCCGACCCGCCGCGCCGGCCGACCGCCTTCGACGTCGCCGTTACCCGTGGCGCCGGCGATGCGCTGGCCTTGCGCCTTGCCTGCCACAACGAGGCGGTGCATCGCACCTTCGTGCCGGAAGGACCGCGCGCCAAGGCAGTGTTCGAGGCGATGGAGCAGGCGCGCTGCGAGGCGCTTGGCGCTCGCGTCATGCCCGGCGTTGCCGGCAACCTCGCCGCCATGCTGGAGGAGCGTTACTTGCGCGCCAACCTTCAGCACATCGAAAGCCGTGATGACGCGCCGCTGTCCGAGGCGGTGGCGCTGATGGTGCGCGAGAAGCTGACGGGCGCGCCGCCGCCCAAGAGCGCCCAGGCGTTGATGGATGCCTGGCGGGATTTCATCGAGGAACGGGCCGGTGACGATCTGGCCGACCTCGCCGATGCCATCTCCAGCCAGCAGGCCTTCGCTCGCGTGACGCGCAACCTGCTCGTCAACCTTGAAATGGGGGACGAGCTCGGCAGCGACCCCGAGCAGAACGAGAATCAGGACGGAGAGCAGCAGGAGGCCGAGGACAGTCAGGCCTCGGCCGAACCCGCCGACGATGCCGACGCCGACCAGACGGCGGCGCGTGAGCGCGAAGTGGCCGGCGAGGACCAGGAGAGCTCGGAAGGCGACGCCGAATCGGAGATGTCCGACGATCCTGGCGACTTCGACGAAGAGGACGATTCAAGCGATCCCGGCGAGGCCAAGCGGCCGGAGTTGCCGTTCACCAACCAGCCGCCCGTCAGCGATTACAAGGTGTTCACGGGCAAGTTCGACGAAGTGACCCGGCCTGAGGACGTCTGCGATGGCGCCGAGCTCGATCGGCTGCGCGGGCTTCTCGACAAGCAGCTCGTCAATTTCGCCGGTGTTGTCGCAAGGCTGGCCAACCGGCTGCAGCGTCGCCTGATGGCCCAGCAGAATCGTTCCTGGGACTTCGATATCGAGGAAGGCGTCCTCGATACGGCGCGCATCACACGCGTCGTCACCGATCCCCTGGCGCCGTTGGCCTTCAAGATGGAGCGCGACACCGATTTCCGCGATACGGTGGTGACGCTGCTGATCGACAACTCGGGCTCGATGCGCGGCCGGCCGATCACGGTCGCGGCGGCTTGCGCCGACATTCTCGCCCGGACGCTGGAGCGGTGCGGCGTCAAGGTCGAGATCCTCGGCTTCACCACCAAGGCCTGGAAGGGCGGGCAGGCGCGCGAAGCCTGGCTCGCCGCCGGCAAGCCGGCCGGTCCGGGGCGGCTCAACGATTTGCGTCACATTGTCTACAAGCCGGCCGATGCCCCATGGCGCAGGGCGCGGCGCAATCTCGGCCTGATGATGCGCGAGGGGCTCCTCAAGGAGAACATCGATGGCGAGGCGCTCGATTGGGCGCATCAGCGCTTGCTCGCCCGTTCGGAGAATCGTCGTATCCTGATGATGATCTCAGACGGTGCGCCGGTCGATGACTCGACGCTGTCGGTCAATCCCGGCAACTATCTCGAACGCCACCTGCGCTACGTCATCGAGGAGATCGAGGAGCGTTCGCCGGTTGAACTGATCGCCATCGGCATCGGTCATGACGTGACGCGCTTCTACAAGCGTGCCGTGACCATCGTCGACGTCGAGGAGCTGGCGGGCGCCATGACCGACCAGTTGGCGGCGTTGTTCGAGGAGCAGCCGACGCAGAAGGCGATCCGGGCCGGCAACAAGCCGAGGCCCAGGCGCATCTCGACGCTGGGGCTTTCATGAGGAACGGGCGGGGACTCTTCCCCGCCATGCTTGGTCTGTTCCTGTTGGCGGCCGACGCATCGGGCGCCGATATTGCGACGCATGTTATCGCGCGGCCGATTGCCGGGTTCTCGGTATCCTATCCTTCCCAGGTTCGCTTCGGAGGTCTCGACTATGTCGGCGGTTTTGAAGTTCGCGCCGACCGGCGGGAAGTCGGGGGGCTGTCCGGTCTGGTGATCGGCGACGGCGGTCGGCGCTTTCTCGCGCTCAGCGACGATGGGCTCATGGTTCGGGCGACGATCGAGCGTGACCCTCATGGTCGGCCGATCGGTCTGTCGTCGGCCTCGATCCGAAGGTTGCGGACCACCAAGGGGACACTGTCTCGCGCCAAGTCCGCCTCCGATACCGAGTCGCTCGACGTCTATCCCGGCGATGGTGGCCGACCGTTTGGTGTCGTTTCCTTCGAGGGGCGGCCGACGGTGATGACGGGGCCTATGGATGCCGACGGTTTCGTCGGGCCGATGACGGCCGTCGCTCTGCCGAAAGACACTCGGCTGCTCCAGGCCAACCGTGGTTTTGAATCGGTCGCTGCGTTGCCGGCCAGCAGCGGTCTTGGCGGGCGTTTCGTCGTTCTCGCGGAGGCTGCCGAGCGGGGCGCCAAGACCGCCGATCCACCGGGTTGGGTCATCGGCGGCAAGGCGCCTTATGCCTTTCGGATCCGTCGGGTCGACGGTTACGACCTGACCGACGCCAAGGTCGGCCCGGATGGTCGCCTCTATGTCCTCGAACGTAGCTTTTCCTTCCTCTCGGGCATACGCTGCCGCATCCGCGTCTTCTCCCTCTCCGACATTCGGCCGGGCGTTGTCATTGATGGTGAGACGCTTCTGGAGGCGAGCATGTCGGAGCAGATCGACAACATGGAGGGGCTGGCGATCTGGAAGACCGGCGGCGAGACAAGGATATCCCTTATCTCCGACGACAATCGCGCTTTCTTGCAGCGGACGCTCTATCTAGAGTTCCGCCTTCGATCGCCATGAGCGATCGGCGCCTTCCACCGGCCCTCGCAGCGGCCGTGGCCGAGCGCGTCCGGCCCGAGCGGCTTGGAGAGGCGGCCGCGCGGCTATCGGCCGGCTATCGCGCCAACCTCCCGTCTCGACAGGCCGTCCCAGACGCCGCCGGTGTCGCCGCCTACGCGGCAAGCCGCATGCCTGCCACCTACGCGGCGGTTACGGCTGCGTTCGACCGTCTCGCGGCGGCGCGACCAGTTTTTGAGCCGAGGACGGTCCTCGACCTTGGCGCTGGACCGGGGACCGCGAGCTGGGCCGCCGTGGCTCTGTGGCCGACGATCTCCTCGCTGACCATGGTTGAGGCCAGTGCCGACTTTCGCGCGCTTGCGGGCGATCTGGCCCTTGGTGGACCTCCGGCGCTCAGGCAAGCCGATATTCGCCGAGGCGACATGGTCCAGCTTGCCGGTCTTCCGGAGGGGAACTTCGATCTTGCCGTCGTTGCCTATGCCTTGACGGAGCTCGAGCTTGCGGCGGCCGAACGGCTCGTGGTCGATCTGATCGCTCGGGTTGGGCGAATCGTGATCGTCGAGCCGGGCACGCCGCGCGATCACGACCGGCTGATGGTGGTGCGGGGGGCAGCTCTTGCCGCCGGCACTCGCATCCTTGCGCCCTGTCCGCATGCCGGCCCCTGTCCACTGCCTCCGGGGGACTGGTGTCACACGTCGGTGAGGGTCGAGCGAAGCCGTGCTCATATGCGCCTCAAGGGCGGTACGGTGCCTTTCGAGGACGAGCGCTACGCTTATCTTGTCCTGGAATCGCCCTCGTTGGCCGGAACCGAAGACGAGAACGGCGGCCGCATTCTGCGACCGCCGCGTCTTTCCAAGCACGAGATCGTCTTCAGTGTCTGTCGCGCCGACGGTACGGTGGGCGAGGTCGGCATCGCCAGCCGGAACCGGGCCGCCTACAAGGCGGCCGGCAAGCTCGGCTGGGGCGATTTTCTTTCCAATGATGACCTGAACTGAAAGGATCAGCTGCGGATCGGCTGGTAGGGCTTCACCCAGTTCATCAGGCTGGCGTAGGGCAGAAGCGAGGCCATGGCCACCAGCATCTTCACCGAGAAATCGCCGAGCGCCCACGTGGTCCAGGGCAAGCCGGAGCCGGCGAAGGCGATGGAGAAGAAGATGGCCGTGTCAACCGCCGAACCGATCGACGAGGACACCAGCGGAGCGCGCCACCAGGAGCCGGCGCGCAGCCGGTTGAAGAGGGTGACGTCGAGAAGCTGGGCGCAGAGGAAGGCGGAGCCGGAGGCAAGCGCGATGCGCGGCTCGGACAGCCAGATCGACAGGACAACAGCGATGGCGAAGCCGACATAGACGACGCGGCGGGTTTTCTGCGGTCCGAACCAGCGGTTGGTGAGGTCCGTCACCAGGAAGGCGAAGGGATAGGTAAAGGCACCCCAGGTGAGGAGGTCGCCGAGCCCAAGGGGCGTGAAGGGGTACTGGACGAGAATATTGGATGCGACGACGGTAGCGACCATCGCCAGCACCGAGGGGGTGAGGCGTCTATCGAACATTCCAGAAGTTCTCCGGCAGAACAGACCAGGCTTTTGGAGCTATGAAACGAGACCCGACCGCGAGGTCGTGATTTCGCGCGACATGTACCACTTATGGCACACATAAATAAAGCCGCGAGGCCGTTTCCGGCATCGCGGCTGAACTTCATGACCTTTCGCCCCGAAAGGCTCAGGCGGCAGCGGCCTCGGCGGCCTTCTTGGCGATCTGCTTCTTGATCAGCCGGGCGCGCGGCGACAGCTCGTCGTCACCGGCCTTGGCGAGATAGGCATCAAGGCCGCCGCGATGCTCGACCGAACGCAGGGCGTTGGCGGAGATGCGCAGGCGCACCGACTGGCCGAGCGTGTCCGACAGGAGCGTCACAGCCAGGAGGTTCGGCAGGAAGCGCCGCTTGGTCTTGTTATTGGCGTGGCTGACGTTATTACCCGTCAGAACGGCCTTGCCGGTAAGTTCGCAGCGCCGGGCCATCGGGATACCCTCTTTTTCTGTTGGCGCGGGATCGAGGCCTTTTTGGCCGCTCCTCGCGATGAAATAAGCCAAGGCGCCGCTTGCATCTTGCCGACGGCGCCGTTTCAAGTCGCGTTCCTATAGTCGGTCGGCATTGGCTCCGTCAACCCCGGAAGCGAGGGGAAGCCGGCAAAAAAAGCTGTTGGCTGCCGGCAGGGGACGGGCGGATGTCTGCCGATTTTCCCAAGGGAGGGATAACGAGGCTTTCGTCGCGTTAACCATCCGGTTACCATGACAGTCGATCATTCGGCTGAGAGTGATCGGCCGAAGGGTCTCCGGTCTCTCGCCGGCTGGTGCGTCGCCCGCCGTGTAGTTCTTCCAGACGTCGTTCCGGTCGCTCGGCGGCGACCGAGGGGTGAGGACGGGGTGCCGTCCGCAAACGGAGGTTCCGTGGTGGTTCGTGTCGAAACTCTGCCGCGTCGTTTGAAAGGCGTCATGGCCACGACGGCCTTTGTCGCAGCGCTGTCCGTCGTGCTGCCTTCGGGCGCGGCCGTCGCGCGCGAGGGGGAAGTGCAGGCGCTCTACTCAGCCTCCTTCATGGGGATAGGCATCGCAAAGGGCTCCTTGTCGATCAAGGTGGATCGCGGCGCCTATGCTGCCAAGCTGCATATCTCGACCGCCGGGCTCGCTCGCATCGTCAGCTCCGAGGAGAGCTTCGTCGATGCCAAGGGCTATGTCGGTCGCTCCCTGGTGCCGTCCACCTATGAGCTGATGAGCCGTGGCGATACGGTCACGCAGGTGTCCATGTCGCTTGGCGGCGGCAATGTCCGCAGCCTCAGGGCCATTCCCGAGCTCATCGAGCGAGAGGACAGGGTGCCCGTGACATCGGCGGCCAAGCGCCGCGTGGTCGATCCGTTGTCGGCAGCCATCCTGCCGGTCGTTCGCGACGACAAGGATGTCTGCGACCGTACGCTGCCGGTGTTCGATGGCTGGACGCGCTACGACATCAAGCTGAGCTACACCAGCACCGATGCGGTGGATATCCCGGGCTACAAGGGAGATGCCGTCCATTGTTCGGCGCGTTGGGTGCCGGTGGCCGGTCATCGCGAGGGAACCAAGTCCACCGAATATATGCGTGATAACCGCGACCTCGACGTCTGGTTCGTGCCGATGGCTGAGGGACGGGTGATGGTGCCGAGCAAGATTTCGGTGAAGACCATGCGCGGTATGCTTCTGGTCGTTGCAACCCAATTCGGCGAGAATGCCAAGCTCGGCAAGGTGGAGCAGGCCTCCAACTGAACCGCAATCGTCCAGCACGATGGAAATAAGGGCGCCCTCCGGGGCGCTTTTTTATTGTCGGCGTCGTGATGGCGGGTATCGATAGTCTCAATTCGACACAGATACGTTAACGCTTCGGTGACCGGCGCACGCGATAAGGTCGGCGATGGCTGGACATCTAGTGGCTTTGGTCGAGGCGAGTGGAATATCTGGTTGGAGCAAAACAAGAACATTGGCCTGTCAGCGATTCGCTCCGTGTTCGTTCTCGCTCTGTTGAAATGGTTAATGTCTCTGGTGCTCTACTTCTGCTTGTCAGTATTATTTGTTAACCATGATTTCGCTTTCGAGTCTTTGTGCTCGCTTGGTCTTGACATCGATTCCGGCCGTGAGTCGAACGATTCATCGGCAAGAGTCTCTGGATTCAACATAGCGCGGCGAAGACTCTGGCTTCCTCCATATCTTGTAGGGAACGAATGCAGAATCTCTTTGAAATAGCGATTCGCCCCGCATCTGTTCTTGTTTGATTCCGTTTCTCGTTCGGTGCCATGCTTCCGCCGGTTTTCTCTGGCCTCTCGGGCGGACTTTCGTATAGGGAAAGCTACGGCCTCATCGCGTATCGAGCGGGACCCCATGAATATCGTCCGAGCGGCCCCCTTGCTATCGCCTGCCCGTGCCCGGGCTGTGACGGCGGTGTTGGGGCCGACCAACACCGGCAAGACCCACCTCGCCATCGAGAAGATGCTGAGCCATGGCTCAGGCGCCATCGGCTTGCCGCTGCGTCTTCTGGCGCGCGAGGTCTATGGCCGGATCGTCGCTCGCGTGGGCGCGGGCGCGGTGGCTTTGGTCACGGGCGAGGAGAAGATCGTTCCGCGCGACGCCCGCTACTGGGTGGCGACGGTGGAGGCGATGCCGCGCGATCTCGACGTCGCCTTCGTGGCTATCGACGAGGTACAGCTTGCCGGCGACATCGAGCGCGGGCACGTTTTCACCGACCGGCTGCTCAATGTGCGCGGGCGGCAGGAAACGATGCTGCTGGGCTCGGCGACGGCGCGACCTTTGATCGAGCGCCTCCTGCCGGGCGTTGCCGTCACGTCGCGGCCACGTCTCAGCCATCTCGCCTATACCGGCGCGAAGAAGATCACCCGACTGCCGCCGCGATCGGCGATCGTCGCCTTCTCGTCCGAAGAGGTCTATGCCGTCGCCGAGCTGATCCGCCGCCAGAGGGGTGGCGCCGCGGTGGTGATGGGCGCGCTGTCTCCCCGCACCCGCAACGCCCAGGTGGCTTTGTTTCAGAACGGAGAGGTCGATTTCCTGGTGGCAACGGACGCCATCGGCATGGGCCTGAACCTCGACGTCGATCACGTCGCCTTCGCTCAGGCGCGAAAGTTCGACGGCCACCAGTATCGCGGTCTGACGGCGGCCGAGCTTGGCCAGATCGCCGGCCGGGCCGGTCGCTACCTCAACGACGGCACCTTCGGCGTCACCGGTCGGGTGATGCCATTCGACGAGGATGTCGTCACGGCCATCGAGGGGCATGATTTCGAGCCGGTGCGCGTCTTCCAGTGGCGGAACGGCGACCTCGACTTCTCATCCGTCGACGCGCTCCGAGCCTCGCTCGAGACGCTGCCGGGTGCCGAGGGGCTGACGCGGGCCTTGCCGTCCGACGATCAGCGGGTGCTCGACTTTGCTCTGAGAGCCGAAGACGTCGCGGTGGCGGCGCGCGGTCGCGAACGGGTGGCGCTTCTCTGGGATGTTTGCCAGGTTCCCGACTTCCGCAAGATATCGCCGGCCCAGCACGGTGATCTCATCGTCGCACTCTATCGATTCCTCATTGCAAAAGGCGTGATTCCAGACGATTGGTTTGCACGGCAGGTCGGGTTGTCTGACAGGACGGATGGCGATATCGATACGCTGTCGCGGCGCTTGGCGGATATCAGGACATGGACGTTTGTCGCCAACCGACCGGACTGGCTGTTTGCGCCCGGCCATTGGCGGGAGAAGACGCGCGCCATCGAGGACAGGCTGTCGGATGCGTTGCATGACCGGTTGACCCAGCGTTTCGTGGATCGCCGGACATCGGTATTGTTGAAGAGATTGAGAGAGAACACCATGCTCGAAGCTGAAATCACCGGTACCGGCGGCGTGCTCGTCGAAGGGCAGGCGGTCGGGGAGCTGCACGGCTTCCGCTTCGTGCCCGACGCGGGAGTGGGCGGCGACGGCTCCGAGGCAAAGGCGCTGAAGGCGGCGGCCCAGCAGGCGCTCTCCGGCGAGTTCGACAAGCGCGCCGAGAAGATCTCCAAGGCCCCCAACGAAGAAATCGTGCTGTCCACCGATGGCAGCCTGCGCTGGCTCGGCGAGCCCGTGGGGCGTCTCGTGGCCGGCGACGACACGTTGGCGCCGCGCGTGATGCTGCTTGCCGACGAGCAACTCGCCGGTGGCGCCCGCGAGAAGGCGCAGGACAGGCTCGATCTTTGGGTCGGGGCCCACATCCAGACGCTTCTGAAGCCGCTGTTCGACCTGCGGACCGCCGCCGATCTTGAGGGTATCGCGCGTGGCGTTGCCTTCCGCATGGTCGAGGCGCTCGGTACCGTCGAGCGGCATGACATCGCCGACGACGTCAAGGCGCTCGATCAGACCCAGCGCGCTGTCATGCGCAAGTATGGCGTCCGGTTCGGCGCCTATCACATCTATGTGCCGGCGCTGTTGAAGCCGGCGCCTGCGGCTCTGGTGGCCCAGCTCTGGGCCTTGAAGCATGGCGCCCTCGACATGCCGGGCCTTGCCGAGCTGCCGCAGCTCTCCGCCTCGGGACGCACCTCGATCAAGGTCGATCCGGCTTTCGACAAGACGCTCTACCGTCTCGTCGGCTTTCGTGTCGCTGGCGAGCGTGCCGTCCGCCTCGATATCCTCGAGCGTCTGGCCGATATCATCCGGCCGCTGATCGCCTTCAAGTCGGTCGATGGCGCCACTCCGCCCGAGGGGGCGCTGCCGCAGGGTGGTGGCTTCACGGTGACGGTGGCGATGACGTCGCTGCTTGGTTGCTCGGGTGAGGACTTCGCCTCGATCCTGCGCGGTCTCGGCTATCGCTCCGAGAAGCGGACGATCAAGGTGCCGGTCAAGCCCCAGAAGACCGAAGCGCCGGCAGAGGACGCGTCCGTCGAGGCGGCTCCGGTCGATGCGGCGACGGCCGAAACCGGCGCGACCGAGGCTGTTGTTGAGGCGGCTCCCGCTGAGGCTGTTCCCGTCGAGGTCGCGTCGGTCGAGGCGCCTGCCGTAGAAGTCGAAACGCCGGCAGCCGATGCCGAGGCGCCGGCCGAAGGCGTGGCCGCCGAAACCGTGGCGTCGCCCGAAGAGGCGACCGAGGCACCGGCCGAAGTCCTGGAAGACCGTGAGGTCGACGTGTGGCGTCCCGGTCGTGGCGATCGGCCTCGGCATGGCGATCACAGGAGCGACCAGAGGCATGACCATCGGGGCGAGCGCCGTGGCGGGCCGAACCGGGGCGCGTCTTCTCGGTCTGGCGAGCCGGGCGAGGCTGCGGCGTCCGAAGGGCGTGGTCAGCGGTCGCAGGACGATCGCCGGCAGGGTCGTCCGCAGGGCGACCGACGCGACGGGCGTGAAGAGCGCCGCTTCGGCGATCGCCGGGATGGTCGTCCCAACGACCGGAACGCCGAGCGCTCGGCCGATCGGCCGCCGCGCAAGGAGAAGGTTGCCGATCCCAACTCGCCATTCGCTGCGCTGGCCGCTCTCAAGGCTTCGCTCGAGCAGCAGAAAAAGAAGTAGGAGAACGGTGGGGCGTGTCCGAGGAACCAGTCTCCGGCCGGCAGCGGATAGACAAATGGCTGGTCTACGCGCGGGTGGTCAAGACGCGAACGCTCGGCCAGGCGCTCGCCGCTTCCGGACACGTGCGCCTGAACGGTCGGAAGGTTGATGATCCCGCTCAGCCGGTCAAAGCCGGCGATGTCCTGACCATCGGGCTGCACAACAAGGTCAGGGTGCTGAAGGTGCTCGACTTTGCCGCGCGGCGCGGCTCCTTTTCGGTGGCATCCGGGCTTTACGAGGATTTGACGCCGCCGCCGGTCGCCGAGGTCGCCGCGCCGACCGTTGACGCGGGCGAAGGGCGGCCGACCAAGCGCGATCGCCGTCGTTTCGAGAGGCTTGTCGATCCAGACCAGAGTGACCGATGATCGGCCTTGAACGGCCAGTGGAACTTCGTTACGTCAGCAGGCGCCTCGCCTGTGGATATCAGGGTATTCGCTCATGACCTATGTCGTTACCGACAACTGCATCGCCTGCAAGTACACCGACTGTGTGGAAGTTTGTCCGGTCGATTGCTTCTATGAAGGCGAGAACATGCTCGTCATCCATCCCGATGAGTGCATCGATTGCGGTGTTTGCGAACCCGAGTGTCCGGCAGAGGCGATCAAGCCGGATACCGAGCCGGGTCTCGACAACTGGCTGAAGGTCAATGCCGAGTATTCGGCCGTCTGGCCCAATCTTTCCGCCCGTCGCGATCCCCTGCCGGATGCCAAGCAGTATGATGGCGTAGAAAACAAGCTGGCCACCATGTTTTCATCGAAGCCGGGCAAGGGCAGCTGAGAAAGCCGCACCATCCAGCCTGCGGAATAGGCAATGCAGCCATGTGACGCCGCATTTTTGCGGCGTACGGCGTCATATTGCTTTGTTTTTTGTGGTTTTTGTGTTATTGCTTACGTCGACAGTCGACGAATTCTTCCGGTCGCTAGCGGGACCCTGCATGGGGTCTTTTTTATGACCTTCATGAAGGCGTGAGCCTTTGTGCCGGTCTCGACATGTGTGCAGTTTGTACGCTGTGGCCGGAAGCGAAACCCCAGATCGACTGAAAACAACGCGAAAGCGTGCCGGCGGAGCGAACGTAGAGGTTCGCAGTTCATATCGACCCTTGCTCACTTGCTGCCTCCCGGCAGGAGAGGGTGATTTTGTCGCCGCCGACACTGAGGAGTGGATGGACTGAATGGCCACTGCGAAGAAACCCGCTGTCCGTAATGGGTTCAAGACCAACGAGCACATCGTCTATCCGGCCCATGGGGTCGGCCAAATCGTCGCCGTCGAGGAGCAAGAAATCGCCGGCATGAAGCTGGAGCTCTATGTCATCGTCTTCGAGAAGGACAAGATGACGCTGCGCGTCCCCATGGCGAAGGCCGAACAGGTCGGCATGCGCAAGCTTGCCGAGGACGACATCGTCGACAAGGCGCTTGAGATCATCAAGGGCCGCGCTCGCGTCAAGCGCACCATGTGGAGCCGCCGCGCTCAGGAGTACGAAGCCAAGATCAACTCTGGCGATCTGGTTGCCATTTCCGAGGTGGTGCGCGACCTGCACCGTGCCTCCAGCCAGCCCGAGCAGTCCTATTCGGAGCGCCAGCTCTATGAGGCGGCTCTCGATCGCATGGCGCGGGAAATCTCGGCGGTGTCCCGTATTACCGAAACCGAGGCCATTCGTCGTATCGAAGACAGCCTCAACAAGAGCCCCAAGCGGATCGCCGCCCGTGGCGATGCTGCCGAAGAAGTGGTCGACGAAGGCGAGGACGAGGCGGAAGCCGCCTGACAAGCGTCGCCGGCGCTTTTTGTCCGTTTCTTTTTCAAGGCCCGGCGGGGAAACCTGCCGGGCCTTTTGCGTGTGGCGCGGGGGAGCGCTGAGCGACGATCATGGGGGAGAGTATGGCGAAGCCAACTTGCGCGTGGCTGACCGTTGCTTTTCTGGCGGCCCTGTCTCCGACGGCAGTTCTGTCTGCCGGAAGCAATGGGACGGTGTTTCGGTCGGTGGCGGTTGGGGACTGCACGGCGACGGGACCGGAGAAGGTTTGCCTTACCGCGCCTCTTGTCCCCGGGGTGGCGACAACGACGCTCGACGTCCTGCGGGACATCTATCCCGGTCTTCGCACAGATGGCTTCGGTCATCGGTTCGCCGGTGCGGAAGCCGTCGAAGCGGCGAGCGATCCTGACGCTGGTGAGCCGACGGATCGGGCAGTAGACATTTCAACCAGAGACCTCGCCGATATCGCGGTGATCGAAGCGGGCGGGAAGGCCTATGCGGCGGCCGTGAGCGGTGGCGTCGTGACGATGGCCGAGGTCAAGCCGGCCTACAGGCCGCTTGGTCGTCTCCTGGTGGCCACCGACCCAGGCGGGCCGACGACTGGCTACCGGCTGCTGCTCGCCGCTCCGAATAGCCCTGTGGCGGTAACGCTCAGCAGCCATTTCAACTCCCAGGAGGGGTTCGACGCGTTCCATCTGGTGGGTGCGGTCGGTGGCGCGCTCGTCGATCTCTACGACGGACCGTATCTCTACTCGGAGGCCGAGGCGACGGAGCGGTGCGAGCTTCTCGACCATCGCGAGATCGTGGCCGTCTTCGAGACGCGAAAACGCAAGCGTCATGGCCTTGCCGACATCGGCATCGTGGTCGATTACGCGGCTACCTGCATCAACGGCGAGGACAGCCGGACCGTCGGGAAGAAGTCCTTCCCGATCCGTCTGGCCTATGATGGTGCCTGCTATGATGGAGACACGTCCAGGCTCGACGATTTCAACGCCAAGTTCGCGGAGTGAGCGCCGCCACCAGGACGGCGGCGGCGCTTCCTCCTTTTAGCGGGCCATGTCGAACAGCAGGATCTCGGCGTCGTCTTCGGCGGTGATCGACAGGTTGGGCGATCTCTCGATGGCAGCGCCGTCACCTTCGTCCAGATGCTGACCATTGACGGTGACGCTGCCACGCGCCACCTGCAGCCAACCCAGACGGCCGGTCGCAAACGCGTGGTCGACTTCGGTGCCTGCCTTGAGCCGTCCGGCAAAGAGGTCGACATCGCGATGGAGCGTCAGCGCGCCGTCACGGCCATCTCGGGAGGCAACCAGGCGCAGGCGGTCGCCGAGCTCGGCATCGCCGAAGCTCTTCTGCTCGTAGGACGGGGCAAAGCCGCTCGTCTCCGGCAGGATCCAGATCTGCAGGAAATGCACGGGATCGGTGGCCGAGGCGTTGAACTCGCTGTGGCGGATGCCGGTGCCGGCGCTCATGCGCTGAACGTCGCCGGGCCGGATCGCGGAGCCGGTTCCCAGGCTGTCACGGTGCTGCAGGGCCCCCTCCAGCACGTAGGAGACAATCTCCATGTCGGCGTGCGGGTGTGGCGGGAAGCCGCCGCCTCCGGCGACGCGGTCGTCGTTGATGACCCGGAGGGGGCCGAAGCCCATGGCGGCAGGGTCGAAATAGTGGCCGAAGGAGAAGCTGTGGTGGCTGTCGAGCCAGCCAGCGTCGGTGCGGCCGCGGTCGGCGGCCTTGCGAATGGTGATCATCGCGGGTCTCCCTGATCGGGGCGAAGACTGATCGCCCGCTTGGTGACCCCAAAATGGGACGCGCCAGTCGGTTTGTCAGGATAGCGTATTGCCGCCGGACTGTTCTCGAAAGGTGAACAGTCTCGGGCGCTCAGCGGTCGACGATGATCTTGACGCGCGTACCGGGGCGGGGTTGCTCTTTGGCGGACAGGCCATTGAGTGCCCTGAACAGGATGACGCCACGGTCCATCGGAACCATGCGCCGTGCCAGCGTCTCGGCGGTCTCGCCCGCGCCCACGGTGACGACCCGGATGCGCAACGGGGCGAGCGACGCCTTCTCAGCCTCCGACAGTGAGCGGAAGGACGCGACGGTGGCGGCAAAGGTGCTGTCGAGCACGGCTGCGTCGCCACGCGTCGCGAACAGGAAGCGGAAGGCCTGGTCGTGGAAGCGAATGACGGCAATCCGGTAGGTGAAGCCGCGCGCCGCGGCTGAGGCAACGGCTGCCGGCAAGCCCGCGATCGACACCGTTTTCACCGACTGGCGGTTAAGGCCGTTGACCCAACCGGAGTTGAGATACGCAACGAGATCGCTTCCGGCGGCGACGTCGGCCCCGTCGAAGCGCATGGCAACGCCGTCAGCGTTGGTGGCCAGCACCGCCTTGGACGTGTTGTCGATCTGGAAGCCGTCCGGGACCTCGAAGGCGAAGCCCAGCTTGGCATGCAGGAACTGGCGGCCGCGAACGTAGCCTTCGTTCGGATCGTCGCCATACATGATGCCGTCGATACGCGAGAGGTAGCCGTCACGATCGACTTCGCCATTGGTGACGCCGGTCGCCTTTGCGACTTCCTGCGCCTGGGCGAGGCGTTCGGGCGTCGAAGGATGAGAGGACAGGAAGTCGATTGCGCCGGTGTCGTCTTCGGGCAGGCCGTTCTTCCAGGCGGCGAGGCGCGACATCGAGGTCAGGAAGCGCGGCGAGCCGAACGGATCGAAACCGGCCTTGGCGAGCGTCGCAATACCCACACGATCGGCCTCGAGTTCCTGGATCTGCGAAAAGCGAGCCAGAGACACCTGCGTCGAGGCGAGGGCCACGCGCTGTACGGCCGGATCCTGAACCACATCCTGAACGGCCTGGCTGGCCACGGCGGCGGCCTCGGCCTTCTGGGCGCGCAGGTAGGCGTGCCGCGCGGTGACGTGGGCCATCTCGTGAGAAATCACGGCGGCGACTTCCGCCGTGTCGCTGGCGAGCGCCAGCAGACCGCGCGTCACGTAGACATAACCACCGGGGAGGGCGAAGGCGTTGACGGCCGGGGAGTTCAGGATGGTGACGCGGTAGCTACGCCAGGGTTCCGGACTGGCGGCCACCAATCGCCCGACGACGCTGGCAATCGCCAGCTCGGCTTCCCGGTCCTCGTAGGTTCCGCCGAAGGCGGCGACGATCTTGGGATGTTCCCGCTCGGCAATCGCCACGTCGTTGGGGTCGAGCTTGCCTTGCGGAACGGCCGAAGCTGCCAGCTGTTCGGCGGAAATGCCGCTATCGTCGCTGGAGAGCCCAAGGCACCCGGCGAGCGACAGGGCGAGCGCAAGAGCGGCGGCTCTCGACGCGAACCAGCAGAGACTGCCCGTCCTTCCCATCCGTCCGACCATCACCTTCTAGTCCGCCCCCTTGTCCGCCACTTCGCTCGACAGCTGCAAGGCCGCCGGCGTATCGAGCTCCAGATCGAGGCCATTGCGCCAGCGAGCCCAACCGCGCACCTCAACCATCCGTCCGGAGAGACTCTCCGGCGGTCGTCCGGCTTCAACCAGCGCCGACGCCAAGGCTTCTCGAAGGCGCACCGTGGCATCCGTTCGGAAGTTGTCGCCGAAATTGATATAGGTTGTTCGACCCGATTGGCCAACCGAGGCAACCCTGCCACGGCCGAGCACGAAATCGGGCAGGCCAGTTGCCGCCGCATTCAGGTTTGTCCATATCCGGCTTTGCCTCCAAACGCCACGCTTTTCCGCTCGCGCCTTGGCCTCGACGGCAAGAAAGCGTGCCGCGCAGGGCTCAAAGGACACATCGGCAACGCCGGCTCCAGCGGCGAGCAATCGCTCGGCGACGCCGTCCCCGTTCTCTAGGTGGAGGATGCCACGCAGGCGTCCGTGGCGGTCCGGCTCTTCGCTTGAAGCAACAAAGACGGTGGGCATGCCGCGAAGGTCGGCGAGAATTGCGGTTTGGGCGAAACGCGCGAAAGCGCCCGCTCTGGCCGGAAGAACGATGCCGTCCAGAACGATCGTGAGTGTTGGCGCGGCCGCCTGCAGCGGGGCCAGCGTCACGACGGGGCGGATGGTTGCCACCCGGGGTGGGAGAGCGGCTTCGATGCGATGGGTCGGAGTGAAAGATCCGTCAGCGCATGTTTCCTCGGCCCCGGCTGGCGAAGCCTCCAGCAAGGACACGAGAAGGCAGAGCGCGACAGTTGGTCGGAACATGAACAGGTCTCTGAGGCGCCCGACTTTAGCGAATGCCGCGCCACGCGCCTATCCCAACGGGTGACAAGGCTGCTCTCCCATCATGGCATGCGCGTTTCGAAAAGGGCTGTCAAAGCCGCCCTCGATTTGCTAGATGAGCCGGAGCGACTGGGCGTTTGCTCCGGCCGCGCCGCGTCCCGGTAGCTCAGCAGGATAGAGCAACGGTTTCCTAAACCGTAGGTCAGGGGTTCGAATCCCTTCCGGGACGCCACTTTCCAGCTATTTCTGAACCGCTCTCACGCCGCCGATCAGGATGCAGGCGCCGATCACGCCGGCGATCAGGTAGCCGATCCAACCACCGAACGAAATGCCGAGGATTCCGAACAGGAAGCTCGCGACGGCGGCGCCGATGATGCCGAGCACGATGTTCAGGAACAGTCCCGTGTTGGTTTTCATCAGTCCGGACGCGATCCAGCCCGCGAGGCCGCCGATGATGATGGCTGCGATCCAGCCGATGCTTGCGTCGTTCATTTTGTTACCCCGAGCAATCCGTTCAAAGGCAATGGCCTCGCCGCCGGCAGGTCGCGTCTTTGCAGGGCAACCGCCCGCAGGCTGGCTTTGACATAACGAATGATTGGGAAAGCAGTTCCCTTTGAGGGAAAAGATACGCGTGCGCGGGCAACTGGCGGGGCTGCCAAATGGAGACCTGGGAGAAAAATGCCGACGGTCTCTGTCGAAGACCGCCGGCAAAACTCTGCTGACGGGTTTGCCCCGCTCAGGGGAAGCGGGCGCGGAAATCGGTCAGCGAGGCGTAGGAGCGTTGGGTGCCGCGCCGGGTGATCGAGTCGGCGGCGTACTTTCCGGCTTCGGTCAGCGCTTCGAAGGCTGGCAGTCCCTCGGTGTAGAAGTGGGCAAAGGAACCAATGAAGGCGTCTCCGGCGCCAGTGGTATCCACGGGCTCTACCTTGACCGGATCGATGCGTCGCGTGCCGCCAGCGTCAACCAGAAGGGCGCCTCGGCCGCCCATGGTGACCACCACCGTGCCGATGCCGCGCTCGATCAGCGACCGCGCGGCCGCTTCCGCTTCCTGCTCATTGCCGACCGGCAGACCGGTCAGCGTTGCCAGCTCGGTTTCGTTGGGGGTCAGGAATGCGAGGTCTGCCAAGCGCGCCACGTCGAGGTCGGCGGCGGCGGGAGCGGGGTTCAGCAGGGTGGGGACGCCCAGTTCCTTGGCCTTGCGAACCGTGTGATAGACGGTTTCGACCGGGACCTCCATCTGCATCAGGATCAGCTTGCACCCCTTGAGGACAGGGATCGCGGCATCGACGTCGGCTGGCGTCAGATCGCCGTTGGCGCCCTTGACGATCAGGATCGAGTTCTCGCCCGACGGCTCGACGAAGATCGGCGCCACACCTGACGACCGGCCCGGCGTCCGCAACACGTGGGTGGTGTCGATGCCGTTGCGCTGGAAGTTGGCGATCGTTGCATCGGCAAAGGCATCGTCGCCGACGCGCGTCACCATCGCGACGCTCGACCCCAGTCTCGCCGCTGCGATCGCCTGGTTGGCGCCCTTGCCACCGTGGCCCATCTCGAAGGTCGGTGCTTCGATGGTCTCGCCGCGCAGCGGCATGCGGTTCACGTAGGTGATCAGGTCCATCATGTTGGAGCCGACAACGGCGATCTTCGACATCTTTTCCTCCGGTTGTCCGCTGCCCATGCACAGGGCGCGGCCGACTGCTGTTTCGGGCGGCGCTCAGCCGGCCATGCGCTCGACTTCCCGACGGCATTCCCCGGCATCGAGATGGCCGAGCTCGACGGTAAAGCGGGCGGTTTCGCCGGCCGCGAGGCTGCGGACGTTGCCCTTCTGCTTTTCCGCCGTGTAGCCTTCCGGCTCGCAGGTCGACGGCAGCGCGAAGGCGGCCACCTGCTGGTCGTGACCGGCCAGGATCCAGCGCACCGTCTTGGGGAAGTCGGTGGTGTTGTAGCGGGCGAAGAAGGCATCGCCCTCGGGCCGCCGCATCATCAGGCGAGTGTCGCCGGCGGCGTCGGTGGCGAGGCCGCGCAGATAGAACACCTGCTCGGGGTCGTAGCCGTCGGCCTTGCGGATGATGCGGCTGCCGGCGGGGTCGGCGGCCAGCGCGGCGACGCGGGCCAGATAGTCGGGGTTGGGCCTCACATGCGCCGGCACGGCGGTGCGCGTCACCGTGCGGTCGGGCGTGAAGGGCGCCTGTTGCAGGATCTCGGCGCCCTCGCTGAAGGCGTAGTTGACGTGGCACATGTACATGAGATCCATCGGGTCGCCGGCGGAGAGGTTGGTGACCTGCATCGCCATGTCGAAGCGGGCCGAACCAGCGAGCAACGTCACCGAGGGGCGGGCCTCGTAATGCGAGCCGAAGCCCATGGCGTAATCATAGGCGCCGACGACGCGAAGATAATCGCCGCGTTCGTCGCTTCCCGCTTCGATGCCGGCCCAGTCCATCGCGGCGCAGGGCATTTCGCCATGCGAGGGATGGTTGTCCGTGGGGCCGGGCACACCGTTGCGCAGCAGGCCCGAGTGGAAGGCAAAGCAGCCGTAGGTCTCGCCGATGGTCGGTACGCGGCGCGGCGCCTTGAAGATGCTCTTCATGGTGAGGTCGACGCCGTCGAAGGCGGCCTGCCAGATCATTTGTCCGAGATAGGGCAGCACGATCAACGAGCCGCGGGCATTTTCGAGGCGGATCGCCTCGATCCCGGTGGAGTAGCGGAACAAGCTGGCCTTGAGCGAGCCATGCTCGACGGCTGGGCGCTCAACCTCGTCGAAGGCGGCGCGCGAGAGGTGGAAGACTGTCATTTTCCGCGATTCCTCAGAACGTTGATCACCATGACGAGCAGCAGGAAGCCGCCCCAGATGAAATCGATGAGGTGGTTGGAGAAACGCATCATCTGGAAGCCGGAGGCGAGCAGCATCAGCGCGATAACGGCGATGGAAACGCCGAGTACCGTGCCCTTGCCGCCTGACGGATTGGTTCCGCCCAGCACTGAGATGAGCACCGCCTGGAGGAGATAGGAGGTGCCGTAGTCGGACTTGGCGGCGTTGGTGCGGCCGGAGAGCACGATGCCGGCCAGAGCTGCCAGCGTGCCGCTCAGCATGTAGGAGTAGAGCACCATGCGTTCGGTCCTGAGGCCGGCGAACACGGCAGCGCGCGGGTTGGTACCGATCAGGAACAGGTTGAGGCCGAAGGGTGTTTTCGTCAGCATGGCAGCGATCACCACGACCACCACCAGGAACAGGACCAGCGGCACGGCGATGCCGAGGATCTTGCCGTTGCCGATGAAGCCCCACCATGCCGGGAAGCCCACGATGGCCGGGCCACCGGTCAGCACCATGCAGAGGCCGGTGAAGATCTGTCCGGTGCCGAGCGTGGCGAGGATGGGCGTGATCCTTACCTTGGCGATCAGCAGGCCGTTGAGGGTGCCGGCGAGCAACCCTACCCCAAGCGCAAGGACGACGCCGGCGACGACGCGCATCAGTTCGGCCGCCGCGCCGGCCTCGGGGGCGGCGGGGTAGAGGCGGGTGAAGAACACGCCAGCCAGGATGCCGGCGAGATTGGCGATACCGATCACGGAGAGGTCGATGCCGCCGGTCAGCATGGCCAGCATCATGGCGATCGACACGATGCCCAGCTCGGGAAAGATGAAGCTGATGGACTCGAAGTTGTAGTAGCGAAGGAACTTGTTCGGTTCCAGCGCCGACATCAGCACGAAGATCACCGCGGTGATGATCAGGAGCTGGACGATGTTGTTGTCGCGGTTGACGAAGCGACGGAGGTCGGTGAGCTTGTTCATGGATCTGGCTTTCACACGAGCGCCTTGCGGTCACGCCAGGCGGTGAGGGCCGTGGCGATGACGATGACGCAACCGACGACGACGCCTTGCCAGGTGTTGTCGATGCGCATGATGATCAGGCTGTTCTTGATCAGCGTCAGCATGAAGACGCCGAGAATGGTGCCGAACACCGAGCCACGTCCACCGAAGATCGAGGCACCACCCAGCACCACGGCGGCAATGACGTCGAGCTCGTAGCCGACGAAGTCGCGCGGGTTGGCGAGCCAGATCATCGAGGCGTGAAGGAGTCCGGCAAAGCCGGCCAGGGCGCCGGCAAGGCCGTAGACCAGGTAGACCGTGCGGCGGGTGTTGAAGCCGACGCGCTTGGCGGACTCGGCATCGTCGCCGTAGGCGAAAATGGCGCGGCCAGCCATGGTTCGCGTCAGGAACAGCCACATCAGCACGGCGATGCCGAGGTAGATGAAGATCATCAAGGACAGCTTGCTGCCGCCGATCTCGGCGGTGCTGCTGCCGAAGGCGATCAACGAGGGCGGCATGCGGTCGATGTTGATGATCGACGTTCCGACAAGACCGAGCAGCAGGCCGCGCACGACCGAGGCGGAGCCGAGTGTGACGATCAGAGGGATCATCCGGAAGGTGTGAATGAAGAAGGCGTTGGCGAGGCCGCAGAGCAGGCCGATCACCGTCGCGCCGATGAACGGCAGCACCACGCCCTGATAGCCCATCGCGTTCATGGCGATGACCGTCAGGTACATGGCGGCGACGGCGAAGGCGGGGAAGGAGACGTCGATGCCGCCGGAGATCATCACGGTCAGCACGCTGAGCGCCATGATGCCGATGACGACGTTCGCCCTCAGGAGGTTGAACAGGTTGTCGGCCTGCCAGAAGGCCGGATTGATCACGCCGATCACGATCATCACGACGATGAGGATGGCGAGCACCGCCGCTTCGGACCGGCGCAGAAGTTTGGAAACAGAGGTCATCAGCGCAGACCCTTCAGGCGGCCATGGATGTCGTCTTCTTCGACGCTTTGAGCGTCAAGTTGGTCGACGATCTCGCCCCGATGCATCAGCAGGATGCGATTGCAGTTCTGAATGAGTTCGGGCACGTCGTCGGAGATCATCAGCACGGCGAGACCGGTACTGGCGGCCAACTCGCGGATACGCCGGTGGATCTCGGCCTTGGAGCCGACATCGACGCCCACGGTGGGACCGTTGAGAATCAGGACCTTGGGATTGGTCAGCAACCAGCGGCCGATGACGACACGCTGTTGGTTGCCGCCCGAAAGCTGGCCGGCGTGCTTCTCGATGTCCGGCGTGGCGATGCGCATGTCGGACACCGTCTGCTCGGCCAGGGCGTTGAGACGTTCATGATCGAGGAACGGTCCGCGCGTCGCCCTGCCGATGGCGCTGGCGATGACGTTGCGGGCGATCGGCTGCCGCATGAACAGGCCTTCTGAAAGACGGTCCTCGGGCACATAGGCGATACCGGCGGCGACCGCGTCCTGCACGCTTTCCAGATCGAGCGGCGCGCCGTCGAGGCGGATGTCGCCGCTGTGCGGCTCCATGCCGAACAGCGCCATGGCGAGCTCGGTTCGACCGGATCCGAGAAGGCCACTAAGGCCGACGATCTCGCCCCGGTGAAGGTCGAGATCGACGCCGCGCACGGTGTCGCCGACGGTAAGGCCTCGCACAGAAAGGCGGGGCTCCTTGCTGGCGTCGCCGGTCCAGACGTGCCGTTCGTGGCCAATGTCGTGGCCGGTCATGGCGCGGGTGATGCGTGCTTCATTGAACTCGCCGGTCGGGCCTTCCTCGACCTTGAGGCCGTTGCGGAAGACCGTGATGCGTTCGGAAATCTCCAGCATCTCGCGCATCTTGTGGCTGACGAACAGCACGGCGATGCCCTTGGCCTGGATCTCGCGGACGATGGAGAACAGGCGTTCGACCTCGCGGCCGGTCAGCGCGGTGGTCGGCTCGTCCATGATCAAGAGGCGCGTGTCGCTCATCAGCGCGCGGGCGATGGCGACGATCTGACGATCGGCGGTCGATAGTGTTCCAACCGTCGCTTCAAGATCGATCGACACGTCGAGCCGGGCGAGCGCCTCAGCGCCGAGCTGTCGGCGACGTTTGGGGTCGACGAAGGCCTTGCCCTCGCTGAGCAGGCGGTTCAGGGCGAGGTTCTCGGCCACGGTCAGGCTGGGGAACAGCGAGAAGTCCTGGTAGATCACCTGAATGCCGGCGGCGATGGCGGCGCGCGGACCAAAGTCGGCAACCGGTTTGCCGTCGATGAGGAGGTCGCCTTCGTCGAAGTCGTAAACGCCGGAGACGATCTTGATGAGGGTGGACTTGCCGGAGCCGTTTTCGCCGGCAAGGCAGACGATTTCGGCGGGGAAGATCTGGAAATCGACGCCGTCGAGCGCCTTCATGCCAGGAAAGCGCTTTGTGACGGCGCGGAGTTCGATCAGGGGGTCGGCCATGGTGTGCGCTTCAATTTCCGAACGGGAACGACCTTGGGGATGAATGGCATGACGAGCGGTCGCGACGGCCGGTCGGGTGGCCTCGTCGATCAGCGATCGTCACGCAAGGTATGGGGAGCGGCGAACTTGCCGTCGCTCCCCACATCGTCCGTCAGAAGTTGTAGTCGGCCATGTTGTCCTTGGTGACGCCGACCCAGCCCTGGCCATAGAGCAGGTTGGGGGAAGCGCCCTCAGGCGTCGTCAGGCTCTCGTAGCCCTTGAGGCCGAGGTTGAGACCAGCCTTGATCTCATCCTTCTTCTCGCTCAGCGCCAGGACGGCGAGCGTGTTCATGGCATAGGCGGCAACGGCCGGATCCCAGAACTGGATGTACTGGATGTCGCCATCCTGCAGGTACTTGCCCGCCACCGACGGAAGGCCGGTGCCAGCGAAGAACACCTTGTCCTTGAGGCCGCGTTCGGCGATCAGACGACCGGCGCCGGCCGAGGTCGGCATCGGGCCGCCGACGATGCCGGTGACGTCCGGATAGGTCGTCAGGGCTTCCGAAAGGCGGTTGTAGTCGGTGTTGGCGTCGTCATAGGTCTCAAGGCGCTCGGTGGCGAGCGACATGTCGGGGAAGTGTTCCTTCTGGTAGGCGATGGCGCCGTCGATCCACTCGTTCTGCGACTGCGAGGTCAGGCTGCCAACAGTGGCTAGATACTTGCCCTTGCCACCCATGGACTTGCCGAGCACTTCCATCAGCTTGGCGCCGTAGGCCTTGTTGTCGAAGGCTTCGAGCACGTAGTCGGCGTTCTTGAGGTTGGAGGCCTCGTGGGCGATGACCACAATGCCGCGATCGCGGGCCTTCTGCAGAACGGGCTCGACGGCCTCAACCGAGAACGGAACGACGCAGATGGCGTCGACGCCCTGCGCGATCAGGTTCTCGATCAGCTGCACCTGAGCAGCCGCGTCAGCCTGGCTCGGGCCGACCTGCCAGACGTCGTGTCCGGTGTCGTCGCCGAACTGCTTGACGCCATCGCGCATGCGATCGAACCAGGCGATGCCGTCGACCTTGACCACCGTGGCGATCGAGAAGGTCTTGCCGGCGGCGTCGGCCGTGATGTCCTTGCGGACCTGGCTTACGTCGACGACGCCGTCGGCGAATGCCGGCAGGGCCAGCATGGAGAGGCCGGCGGCCAGCGAGATCAGTGTCTTCTTCATTATGTCGTCTCCTCCCAAGAGATCGATTGACAGAGGCCCGTCAGTATCCGGCGGGACCTCCCTTACCGGCGCCGCCGACAATGGCGATACTGGCGCTGGCACCTATGCGCGTGGCCCCGGCTTCCACCATGGCCCACGCAGTCTCGGCGGTGCGAACACCGCCGGAAGCCTTCACTCCCATTTCCGGACCGACCACCCGACGCATCAGCGCGATATCCTCCACAGTCGCGCCACCCGTCGAGAAGCCGGTGGATGTCTTCACGAAGTCGGCCCCGAGTTCCTTGGAAATCCGGCAGGCCGTCTCCTTCTGGGCGTCGTTCAAGAGGCAGGTCTCGATGATGACCTTCAGCACCTTGCCGACGGTCGCCTGCCTGACGGCGACGATGTCGGCGCGGAAGCGATCGAGATCCCCCTCGAGCAGGGCGCCGACATCGATCACCATGTCGATCTCGTCGGCACCGTCGGCGATGGCTCGCGCGGCTTCATCGGCCTTGGCGGCAGCCCCGGAGGCGCCGAGCGGAAAGCCAACCACCACGCAGGTCTTGACGGTGCTGCCCTTCAGCCGATCGGCCACGAAGGCGGCATGGACGGCGTTGATGCAAACCGAAGCGAACCCATGGGCGACTGCCTCCTCGCAAAGTCGCGCCACCTCGGCTCTGGTCGCCTCGGGCTTCAGAATCGTGTGGTCGATCATGCTGGCCAAAGTCTGCGAGTTTCTAACCGAATTGTGTTTTGATTCTTCCACTTTCAGGCCTCCATCCGGCCGACATGTTATGATTCTAACAAGATTTGTTTGGAAGGTTTCATAGTGGCCTTGACGAGTCAAGGGGAAAGGTGGATTGAAAGGCTTGTCAGCGATGGGGACATCCAGTGAAGAAGGCCGAACGTCTAGAACGCCTCGATGACAGGTTGAAAGATGCCGGCGTGCTGCATCTCAGCGATGCGGCCAACCATCTCGGTGTGTCGGAAATGACGGTGCGGCGAGATCTCGCGTCGGCACCGCATCTGTTCAGCTACCTGGGCGGCTACATCCTGCCGGCTGGCGGCGAGCGCTCCACCTATCGTCTTGACGCAGAGGCCGATACCGACTCGGAGGCGAAGGAGCTGGCGTGCCAGAAGGCGTCGCGGCTCGTGGAGCCGGACGATACGATCTTCATCGATTGCGGGACCACGACGCCCCGGATGACCGAATATCTGCCGGTATCGGGCAAGCTGACGGTCATCACCTACGCCATGAACGTGGCCGAACGCGTCATGAAGCGGCCGAATACCAATCTGATTCTGCTTGGTGGGTTATTCCATGCCTCGTCGCAGACCTTCTCGGGCGACGAGGCCTTACGTTCGGTGGAACGCCTCGGGATCAGCAAGGCCTTCCTGTCGGCCGGCGGCTTGCATTCGCAGCACGGCGCCACCTGTTCCAACTTTCACGAGGTGCCGATCAAGCAAGCCGTGCTGGCGCGAGCCGGCTTGAGCTATCTGGTGATCGACTCGAACAAGCTTGAGAAGATCAAGCCGGCGTTCTTTGCGACCACCGATCAGTTCGACGAAGTCATCACCGAATGATGGTGGATCGCAGTGGGGAACGCCGGGGTCCTTCGCCTGATCAGGCGAGCGCCGCGATGGCGGTTTTCAGCTCATCAAGCGCCTTGACGGCACGATCCTTGGCTTCTTCGTTCTTCGCTTCTGCGAGGACGGCCTCTGCCGCGGACGTTTCGGAGGCGGCGACGGCCGGGTCGAACTCGGCCTCCGGCACAGCCTTCTCGGCCAGAACGCTGAGGCCGGACGCGTTGACGTCGGCGAAGCCGCCGCGCACGTAAATGCGGCTGGAGACGCCGCCGGCCTTGACGGTGACGATGCCGGTCTTCAGCGTGGTGAGGAAAGGCGCGTGGCCGGCGAGCACGCCGAAGTCGCCCTCGCTGCCGGGCAGATCCACCTGATCGGCATCGACCGACAGAATCAGACGCTCGGGGCTGACGAGTTCGAACTTGAAGGTTGCCATCCGGCGCTCCCCACGGTGTTTTCGGCTAGTTCCGACGAAAAGACGCTGTCTATCGCAAGGACTGCCACGGCGGCCCGTCCGGGCCGGTCAATGTCTCAGCTTGGCGCATCGGCGCCGGAAGGTGGGCGGCGTGGCCGCCCGACCTCGATTGAGGGTCAGGCCGCCTGGGCGGCGAGGCGCTGAGCCTTCTCGACGGCGTCGTCGATGGTGCCGACCATGTAGAAAGCCGCTTCCGGCAGATGGTCGTAGAGACCTTCGCAGAGCCCCTTGAAGCCCTTGATGGTGTCTTCGAGGGCGACGAGCTTGCCGGGCGAGCCGGTGAACACTTCGGCCACGTGGAAGGGCTGGCTCAGGAAGCGCTCGATCTTGCGGGCGCGAGCCACCGTCAGCTTGTCCTCTTCGGAGAGCTCGTCCATGCCGAGGATCGCGATGATGTCCTGCAGGCCCTTGTACTTCTGAAGGATCTGCTGCACCTGGCGGGCGACGGCATAATGCTCCTCACCGACGATCTGCGGATCGAGCATGCGCGAGGTCGAGTCCAGCGGATCGACGGCCGGATAGATGCCCTTTTCGGAGATGGCGCGGTTGAGAACCGTCGTGGCGTCCAAGTGGGCGAAGGAGGTGGCCGGCGCCGGGTCGGTCAGGTCGTCGGCCGGCACGTAGATGGCCTGCACCGAGGTGATCGAACCCTTGTTGGTGGTGGTGATGCGCTCCTGCATGGCGCCCATGTCGGTGGCGAGCGTCGGCTGGTAGCCCACCGCCGAGGGAATGCGGCCGAGCAGGGCCGACACTTCCGAACCGGCCTGCGTGAAGCGGAAGATGTTGTCCACGAAGAACAGCACGTCCTGGCCCTTGTCGCGGAAATGCTCGGCGACGGTGAGACCGGCCAGCGCGACGCGGGCGCGGGCCCCCGGCGGCTCGTTCATCTGGCCGTAGACGAGGGCGCACTTGGAGCCTTCGGTCGAACCGCCATGCTCACGCGGGTCCTTGTTCACGCCGGACTCGATCATCTCGTGATAGAGGTCGTTGCCCTCGCGAGTGCGCTCGCCAACGCCGGCGAACACCGAGTAACCGCCGTGGGCCTTGGCGACGTTGTTGATCAGTTCCTGGATCAGCACGGTCTTGCCGACGCCGGCGCCGCCGAACAGGCCGATCTTGCCGCCGCGGGCGTAAGGAGCAAGCAGGTCGACGACCTTAATGCCGGTTACCAGGATCTCGGCTTCCGTCGACTGATCGGTGTAGTCGGGCGCTTCCTGATGGATGGCGCGCTTGCTCTCGCCGACGATGGGGCCGACTTCGTCAGCCGGCTCGCCGATGACGTTCATGATGCGGCCGAGGCAGGCTTCGCCCACCGGCACGGAGATCGGCGCGCCGGTGTCGACCACTTCCTGGCCGCGCACGAGACCCTCGGTGGTATCCATGGCTATGGTGCGGACGGTGTTCTCGCCGAGATGCTGGGCAACCTCGAGCACGAGGCGGTGCTCGCCGTTCTTCGTCTCGAGCGCGTTCAGGATCGCCGGCAGATGTTCGTCGAACTTGACGTCGACGACGGCGCCGATGACCTGGGTGATCCGTCCGATATGCGTTTCAGCCATCGATGTGGTCCTTGATCGAGTTACGGTCAGAGCGCCTCGGCGCCCGAAATGATTTCAACGAGTTCTGTGGTGATCTTGGCCTGGCGCGTGCGGTTGTAGGTGATCGACAGGCGGTCGATCATCTCGCCGGCGTTGCGCGTCGCGTTATCCATAGCGCTCATCTTGGCGCCCATCTCGCCGGCCGCGTTCTCCAGGAGAGCGGAGAACAGCGTGACCGAGACGTAGCGCGGCAGCATGGTTTCAAGGATCTCGGCTTCGTCGGGCTCGAACTCGTAGTCGGTCTCCAAGGCGGCGGCCGGAGCGTCCACCTTGACAGGAAGCAACTGCTTGGCCGTGGGGATCTGCTGGATGACCGACTTGAATTCCGAATAGAACAACGTGCAGACGTCGAACTCGCCCGCCTCAAAGAGATCGACGATGCGCTTGCCGAGATCGACGGCGATATCGAAGCCGACGGTTTTCACGCCGCGGAGCTCGATACGGTCGATCATGCGGTTTCCATGCTCGCGCTTCAGCGCGTCGGCGCCCTTCTTGCCAACGGTGAGGATCTTCACCGTCTTGCCGGCGGCGAGCAGGCTGGCGGCGTGTTCGCGGGCCAGACGGACGATCGACGAGTTGAATCCACCACACAGACCACGCTCGGCCGTGCAAACGACGAGAAGGTGAACCTCGTCGCGCTTGGTGCCGGCGAGAAGAAGCGGCGCGTCGTCGCGGCCCGCCATGGCGCTGGCGAGGTTGGCAACCACCGCGCCAAGACGGTGGGCGTAGGGACGGGCGGCGACCGCCGCCTCCTGCGCGCGACGAAGCTTCGCCGCGGCGACCATCTGCATCGCCTTGGTGATCTTCTGCGTCGCCTTCACCGAAGCGATGCGGTTCTTGAGTTCTTTCAAGCTGGCCATATCGGCTCCTGCCCGGGGGGCATCGGGGCGCGGGAGAGGAGGGCGGCTTTCGCCCCCCTCGGTTCATCCGGCGTTGGCGTCAGGCAAACGTCCTGGCGAAGTTGGAAATCGCGTCGTGGAGCTTGCCGCGCAGTTCGTCGGAGAGCTGCTTCTCGGCCCAGATGCGCTCCAGGATGTCGGAATGCTTCTCACGCAGATAGCGGAGCAGCCCTTCCTCGAACGGGCGAACCTTGCTGAGCGGCAGCGGATCGAGGAAGCCGGACACGCCGGCGAAGATCACGGCCACTTCTTCCTGCGTCTTCAGCGGCGAGAACTGCGGCTGCTTCAGAAGCTCGGTCAGGCGGGCGCCACGGTTGAGCAGGCGCTGGGTCGAAGCGTCGAGGTCGGAGCCGAACTGAGCGAAGGCGGCCATCTCGCGATACTGGGCAAGCTCGCCCTTGATGGTACCGGCAACCTGCTTCATCGCCTTGATCTGGGCGGACGAGCCGACGCGCGACACCGAGAGGCCGACGTTCACGGCCGGGCGGATGCCCTGGTAGAACAGCGAGGTCTCAAGGAAGATCTGGCCGTCGGTGATCGAGATGACGTTGGTCGGGATGTAGGCCGACACGTCGTTGGCCTGGGTCTCGATGACCGGAAGGGCGGTAAGCGAACCGGCGCCATTCTCGTCGTTGAGCTTGGCGGCGCGCTCGAGCAGGCGGGAGTGCAGGTAGAACACGTCGCCGGGGAAGGCTTCGCGCCCCGGCGGGCGGCGCAGCAGCAGCGACATCTGGCGATATGCGACGGCCTGCTTGGTGAGGTCGTCGTAGGCGATCAGCGCGTGCATGCCGTTGTCGCGGAAATACTCGCCCATGGCGCAACCGGCGAACGGGGCGATGTACTGCATCGGCGCCGGGTCGGAGGCGGTGGCGGCAACGACGATCGAGTACTTGAGCGCGCCGGCGTCCTCGAGCTTCTTGACGAACTGGGCGACGGTGGAGCGCTTCTGGCCGATGGCGACGTAGACGCAGTAGAGCTTGTGCTTCTCGTCGTCACCCTCGTGCAAGGACTTCTGGTTGAGGAAGGTGTCGAGGATGATCGCGGTCTTGCCGGTCTGGCGGTCGCCGATCACCAGCTCGCGCTGGCCACGGCCGATCGGGATCATCGCGTCGATGGCCTTGAGGCCGGTCGACATCGGCTCATGCACCGACTTGCGGGGGATGATGCCGGGCGCCTTGACGTCGACGCGGGCGCGCGTCTCGTATTCAATCGGGCCCTTGCCGTCGATCGGATTGCCGAGGGCATCGACGACGCGACCGAGCAGACCGCGGCCAACCGGCACGTCCACGATGGCGCCGGTCCGCTTGACGGTGTCGCCTTCCTTGATGTCGCGGTCGGAGCCGAAGATGACGACGCCGACGTTGTCGCTCTCGAGGTTGAGCGCCATGCCGCGAATGCCGCCCGGGAACTCGACCATCTCGCCCGCCTGGACGTTGTCGAGACCGTAGACGCGGGCGATGCCGTCACCCACGGAAAGAACCTGGCCGACCTCGGATACCTCGGCGTTGCGGCCGAAGTTCTTGATCTGCTCCTTGAGGATTGCGGAAATTTCCGCGGCGCGGATATCCATCAGCCGACCTCTTTCAATGCAATCTTGAGTGCGTCGAGTTTCGTTTTGAGCGACGTGTCGATCATGCGCGAACCGAGCTTGACGACGAGACCGCCGATCAGCGACGGGTCGACCTCGAGTTCAACATGAACCGACTTGCCGGATATGTCGGCCAGCGCGCGCTTGATGTCGGCGAGCTGGCTGTCGGAAAGGGGGATCGCCGAGGCGATGCCGGCCGTCACTTCGCCGCGTCGGTCAGCGAGCAGCTGACGGAAGCCACGGAACATGTCGGCCATCGCCGAAAGGCGATTGTTGGAGGCGACGAGCTTGATGAAGTTGCTCAGGGTCTGCCCAAGGTCGGCAGCCTCGACCACGGCGCCGATGGCCCGGACCTGATCCTCATTGCTGAAGACCAGCGACTTCATAAGTCGGCGAAGGTCGGCGCTTTCTCGGCGGAGGGTCTCGAAACGGGCGATGTCCGCCTCGACGATGTCGAGTTCGCCGGTCTCGCTCGCCAGTTCGAACAGGGCCGTTGCATAACGCTCGGCGACCCCGAAGACCATCGTTTCCGCTTCGCTCACGTAAGAACCCCTCATCGGTGCGAACCATCAAAGGTTCACCCGGTTGAACGCTTTGAAGAAACTCGCAGAATAGAATACGACGGCGGCACGGCGCACGGCCCCGCAGCGAACTTGGCTCCGTCTATCACAGGACTTTCCCTCACGCAACGCGTTCACTGGATTCAGGAATTCCGTGTTTTGCGCGGATATCCTTAGGTAAATGGCCGCTTGGGACATCCCCTTAAAAAAACATCATCCTAAAGTCGAATAGTTTATCGTTTTAGGTGGAGTTGAGCGCCGTTTTGCGGGCGTCAGAGGAAGTTCTGCGGATCGACGTCGACATAAGCCTCAACGCCGCGCGTCGGGCGATCGGCGGCGGAAATCCAGGCGCGCATGTAGGCTGAAAGGTCGGTATCGCGGCCGGAATGGGCAATCAGGCGGAAGCGGTGGCGACCGCGCACCACGGCCAGCGCCGCCTCGGCGGGGCCCAACACCTCGACGGCGGGGTCGTGGGGCGCCATGCGGGCGAGATGGCGGGCGTGATCCTCGGCAAGTTCGCGGCTGGGCCCCGACACGAGGATTGCCGCGAGCCGACCGAAGGGCGGCATGGTCGAACGCTCGCGCTCTGCAAGCTCGGTTCGGTAGAAGCGTTCGGCGTCGCCCGAGACGAGCGCCTCGATCACCGGGTTTTCCGGCGCGTAGGTTTGGAGCAGGCCGAGGCCCTTGCCGATGACGCGGCCGGCGCGTCCGGTAACCTGGGCCAACAGCTGGAAGGTGCGCTCGGCGGCGCGCGGATCGCCCTGGGACAGGCCAAGGTCGGCATCGACCACGCCGACTAGCGTCAGTTTGGGGAACGTATGCCCCTTGGCCACCATCTGCGTGCCGACGACGATGTCGCACTCGCCTTTGGCCACGGCCTCGAACTCTGCCTTGAGACGCTGGATGCCCCCGCCGATGTCGGACGACAGGACCACGGTGCGCTTGTCGGGCAGCAGCGTTTGCATTTCCTCGGCAATGCGCTCGACGCCGGGACCGCAGGCGACGAGACTGTCGAGCGTGCCGCAGGAGGGGCAGGCCTCGGGGCGGGGCACCGTGTGGCCGCAATGATGGCAGACGAGCCGCCCCCTGAAGCGGTGTTCCACCAGCCAGGCCGAACACTGCGGGCACTGGAAGCGGTGGCCGCAGGACCGGCAGAGCGTGAGCGGCGCGTAGCCGCGCCGATTGAGAAACAGCATGGCCTGCTCGCCGCGCTCGGTCACTTCGCGGATGGCGGCGACGAGACCGGGGGCGAGAAAACGGCCGCGTGGCGGGCCGGCCTTGCGCATGTCGATGGCATAAAGGCTGGGCAGGTCGCGACCCGTGGCTCGCGCCGGCAGCACCAGGTGGCGATAGCGACCGCGCTCGGCATTGACGCGGCTTTCGAGGGAGGGCGTCGCCGAGGCGAGGATGACGGGTATCTTTTCCAGTCGCCCGCGGACCACCGCCATGTCGCGGGCATGGTAGCTCGCCCATTCTTCCTGCTTGTAGGCGCCGTCGTGTTCCTCGTCGACGACGATCAGGCCGAGGTCCGAAAAGGGCAGGAACAGGGCCGAACGAGCCCCGACGACAACGCGCGCCTCGCCGAGAGCCACCGCTCGCCAGGTGCGGGCACGCATCTTCGGGGTGACGTCCGAGTGCCATTCCGCCGGCAGGGCGCCGAAACGCTCGGAGAAGCGCTCAAGGAAGGCGCGGGTCAGCGCGATTTCCGGCACCAGGATCAGCGCCTGCCGTCCGGCCCTCAACGCGTCGGCGACCGCTTCAAGGTAGACCTCGGTCTTGCCGGAGCCGGTGACGCCGTCGATCAGCGTCACGCCGTTGTCCTGGGCCTCGCGCAACCGGGCGACGGCGGCGGTCTGGTCGGGGGTGAGAGCGATGGGGTTGAAGTCGGGATCGGGCGCGCGAAACGGACGGCCGGGCGGCAGTTCCACCTCGGTCAGCGCCCCGGCGGTCACCAGTCCCTCGACGACGGACGGGGAGACGCCGGCCGCCGCCGCGAGGCCGGCTCGCGTCCAGGCCTGCCCCTCGTTTTCGTCGAGCAGCGCCAAAACTCGTCGCCGGGCGTCGGTGAGGCGCTCTGGCGTCGCGCTTGTCGATATGAGTCCACGCAACGGGGGCTCGGGCTCCAGCGCGTCCGGCGCGCGCAGCACCATTCGCAACACCATGCCGCGCGGCGTCAGCGTGTAGCGGGCGACCCAGTCGACGAAGGTGAGCATCTCCTGCGTCAGGGGCGGCGCATCGAAGGCGATCTCGATGGGGCGCAGGCGGTTCGAGGAGGCCTGGAGCTCGGCCGGCTCGGCCGTGACGACGCCAACCACCTTGCGCGGACCAAGCGGCACCTGAACGATCGAGCCGGGCACGACCACCATTCCGTGCGGTACGCGGTAGGAATAGGACAGGTCGAGACCGACGGGCGTCAGAACCTGCACCACATCTCCGCTGGCAGCGGGACGGGGGGCAGCCTCTCCGAACAGGTCGTGTATCGAGTTGGCAGGTTTTTCGGTCGGCATCGGCTGATTCGAGGTGTGCGGCGATTGATCATAGGCTAAACGGAGGGCCGTCGCCTCGCCAAGCCGTCGCCGCTGCAAGGGAAAAGCCGCCGACCATGAGCCGCCCCGCCGTCATCGTTCTCTCCTCCTTCGTCGCCCGTGGATCCGTGGGCGCGCGCGCCGCGTTTGCGCTCGAGCGGCTCGGTCACCGCGTCTGGACGCTGCCGACGGTCATACTGCCTTGGCACCCCGGCCACGGTCGGGCCCATCGCATGACGCTGCCGGAGACCGATTTCGCGGCGCTTTGCGCCGATCTTGCGCGGGCGCCCTGGCTCTCCGAGGTCGGTGGCATCATCACCGGATATCTCGGTTCGGCCGGGCAGGCGGAAGCCGCCGCCGGGCTGGTCGCCGCCGTCAGAGCTGCCAATCCGGAAGCGTTGCATCTTGCCGACCCCGTGATCGGCGACATGACCACCGGTGGCGCGGGCGGCCTCTACGTGCCCGAACCCGTCGCCATCGCTCAGCGTGACCGCCTGATCGCCATCGCCGATATCGCAACGCCCAACCGCTTCGAACTTGGCTGGCTGACCGGCCGACCGGTCGAGACGCTGACCGAGATTTCGGCGGCGGCGCGGGCTCTCGGGCCGAAACGCGTCGTCGTCACGTCGGCGCCGGCCCTGATAACCGGCAAGATCGCGGCGGCGCTCGTCACCGCGAGCGAGGCCATCGTCGCCGAGAACCAGATGGTGGAAGGAGCCCCCAACGGGACCGGCGACCTGTTCGCCGCGCTTTTCCTGTCACGGCTCATCGGCGGCGCCTCCGACGAGGCGGCTCTCGCGGCCGCGTCGGCCTCCACCTTCGAAGTCATTGTTCGGTCGGTAAAGGCGGGTGGGCGCGAGCTGGACCTCGTGGATCAGCAGGAGGCGCTGGTTCGACCTATGGCCATGGTGGACATTCGCCGGCTCGCCACGCCGCGTCGGCCCGTTGCGCGTCCTTCGGGAATCGAGACTTTGTGAAGCGCGCCAAGATTGACGCTTATAAGTATACTTCCTTATAACGCATCCGCGGAGATTTTCGTCTCTCCGTCCCTCCAGCCGGATTTTCGCCGATGACCGAACCGAAAGCCCCTCTCCGCCCGAAGCTTCCCGCCTCCTTCCCGGGGCGTCTGACGACCGGTTACGAGGCTTTCCGAGAGGGGCGATATCCAAGCGAGAACGAGCGCTACAAGCGGCTTGCCGCCGAGGGGCAGAAGCCTCGGATCATGATCATCGGCTGCTCGGACAGTCGCGTGTCGCCGGAAGTGATCTTCGACGCTGGCCCGGGCGAGATCTTCGTCGTCCGCAACGTCGCCAACATCGTGCCGCCCTACACGCCGGACGGCGAAACGCACGGCACCTCGGCCGCGCTCGAGTTCGCGGTGATGGCGCTCGCCGTCAGTCATATCGTGGTCATGGGGCATGGCCGCTGCGGCGGCATCGCCGCGGCGCTCGACAATCGCGATCCGCTGACGCCGACCGACTTTATCGGCAAGTGGGTTTCGGTACTGGACGAGACGGCCGAACGGGTGCGGTGCGATCATGCGATCGGACCAGGCTTGCGTTACACCGCGCTCGAACACGAGGCGATCAAGTCATCGCTCAGGAACCTCCTTGACTATCCCTTCGTCAAGAACCGGGTCGAGTCCGGCGACCTGGCCCTGCACGGCGCCTGGTTCGACGTTGCCGAGGGGGAGCTTCACGTGCTCGACCGCGACAGCGGAGATTTCGCCGTCCTCTCCGGTACGCTTGCCCCTTGAACCTTGACGGCAAGGCGATTACGGCTAGCGGCCGACATTCGGCCGGACGAGGCCGGCTGCCTTCTTTCAAGCTTCGAGGATGCGACGATGGCAAAGAATTCGCTGTTCCTGCTGCCCGGCGACGGCATCGGCCCGGAAATCATGGCCGAGGTGGAAACGATCATCGCGTTTCTGAACCGCAAGGGCCTGACCGACTTCTCGCTCGATCGCGGCCTTGTCGGCGGTTCGGCCTATGACGCCCATGGCGCCGCCATCTCCGAGGCCGACATGGCCAAGGCGCTTGCCGCCGACGCGGTGCTGTTCGGCGCCGTCGGTGGCCCCAAGTGGGACAGCGTTCCCTACAACTGCCGCCCGGAAGCTGGCCTGCTGCGTCTTCGCAAGGACCTCGGCCTGTTCGCCAATCTTCGCCCGGCGATCTGCTATCCGGCGCTCGCCGATGCCTCGTCGCTGAAGCGCGACGTGGTCGAAGGCCTCGACATCCTGATCGTCCGCGAGCTGACTGGCGGCGTCTATTTCGGTGAGCCGAAGGAGATCGTCACGCTGGAGAACGGCGAGAAGCGCGCCGTCGACACGCAGGTCTACACCACCCACGAAATCGAGCGGATTGCCCGCGTCGCCTTCGACCTTGCCAAGGCGCGCAACGGCCGCGTCTCCTCGGCCGAAAAGCGCAACGTGATGAAGTCCGGCGTGTTGTGGAACCAGGTGGTGACGAAGATCGGCAAGGAAGAGTATGCCGACGTCAAGCTCGACCATATCCTCGCCGACAACTGCGCCATGCAGCTCGTGCGCTATCCCAAGCAGTTCGATGTCATCCTGACCGACAACCTGTTCGGCGACGTTCTCTCCGATATCGGCGCCATGCTGACCGGCTCGCTCGGCATGCTGCCGTCGGCCTCGCTCGGCGCCCCGGATCCTGCGACCGGCAAGCGCAAGGCGCTCTACGAGCCCGTCCACGGCTCGGCGCCCGATATCGCCGGGACCGGCGCGGCCAACCCGATCGCCATGATCGCCTCCTTCGGCATGGCGCTGCGCTACTCCTTCGGCCTGATCGACCTTGCCGGCAAGCTGGACGAGGCGATCGCCCGCGTGCTCGGCAAGGGGCTCCGGACCAAGGACATCGCTCAGAAGGGCGAAGCCACCGTCGATACCCGCGCCATGGGCGCGGCCATCCTGGCCGAGTTCGAGGCGCTGATCGGCTGACGTATTCGACTTTCGGCTATCGGTGCGGCGCTCACGGGGTTGTTAACTCGGTCGCTCTTGTTTTCAGGGCAAGCCGCACCAAATCATGATCATGACGGCATCGCCCATCAGGCACTGCCCCCCGTCTCGCCAGCGGCGGTGACCGTCGCCGGGTTCCCCTCCCGGCCCGCGCTGATCCCTAGCGCCGCGCCCAGCCTTCCCCCGAGGCTGGGCGCTTCTCGTTTCCGGGGGCTTGACCCTGGTGTTTTCATATCGCTGATTGTCGGCGAGGCCGTTTTTCAGTATAGAGCGCTTCATGAACGCAAAGCCGCAGATCACGCGTGTGCCGACGTCGGTCGATTATTTCCCGGCCCACGATCACGCGCGTCTGCCATGGCGGTTTCTGGCCCGGCAGACCGGGGACAGTCGACTCCGGGCCTGACGAAGCGACCGGACCACCGGTCTTTCCATTGCTTTTCTGACATGTCAGGGGCGTGGTTCGCACGCCTCACGGAATCGAAAGTCCGATCATCATGACCGCCAAACTCCGCACTCTCTACGACAAGATCTTCGACGACCACGTGGTCGAGACGCAGGCCGACGGTACGTCGCTGCTCTACATCGATCGCCATCTCGTTCACGAAGTGACCAGCCCGCAGGCTTTCGAGGGATTGAGAACGGCTGGCCGCAAGGTTCACCAGCCGGGCAAGACGCTTGCCGTCGTCGATCACAACGTGCCGACCACCGATCGCAGCAAGGGCATTGAAGACCCCGAAAGCCGCGAGCAGGTCGGGCAGCTTGCCATCAACGCCGCCGAGTTCGGCGTCGAGTACTACAATGAGCTCGATCGCCGGCAGGGCGTCGTCCATGTGGTCGGTCCCGAGCAGGGTTTCACGCTGCCCGGCATGACCATCGTTTGTGGTGACAGCCACACCTCGACGCACGGCGCTTTCGGCGCGCTCGCCCACGGTATCGGCACCTCCGAGGTCGAGCATGTGCTCGCCACGCAGACGCTGATCCAGAAGAAGGCGAAGAACATGCTGGTGCGCGTCGACGGCAAGGCGCCGGCCGGCGTCACTGCCAAGGACATCGTGCTGGCCATCATCGGCGAGATCGGTACGGCCGGCGGCACCGGCCACGTCATCGAGTATGCCGGCGAGGCGATCCGCGCCCTTTCCATGGAAGGCCGGATGACCGTCTGCAACATGTCGATCGAGGGCGGTGCTCGCGCTGGCCTGATCGCGCCGGACGAGACGACCTATGCCTATATCGCCGGTCGCCCGAAGGCGCCGACGGGCGAGGCGCTGGAGCGCGCCATGGCCTACTGGAAGACGCTCTATACCGATGAGGGCGCCCATTTCGACAAGGTGGTGACGCTCGACGCGGCCAGCCTGCCGCCGATCGTCACCTGGGGAACCAGCCCCGAGGACGTCGTGTCGATCACCGGCGCGGTGCCCAACCCGGACGATATCGCCGATGAGACGAAGCGCACCTCCAAGTGGCGCGCGCTCGACTACATGGGGCTGAAGCCGGGCCAGAAGATGACCGAGATCGCCCTCGACAAGGTGTTCGTCGGCTCTTGCACCAACGGCCGCATCGAAGATCTCCGGGCCGCGGCCGCCGTGGCCAAGGGGCGCAAGGTGGCTTCCTCGATCAAGCTCGCGATGATCGTGCCGGGCTCCGGCCTCGTCAAGGAACAGGCGGAAGCGGAAGGCCTCGACAAGATCTTCATCGAGGCTGGCTTCGAGTGGCGCGAGCCGGGTTGTTCGATGTGCCTTGCCATGAACCCCGACAAGCTGGCGCCCGGCGAACGCTGCGCCTCCACCTCGAACCGCAACTTCGAGGGGCGTCAGGGCTACATGGGTCGCACCCATCTGGTGTCGCCGGCCATGGCGGCGGCGGCGGCGATCGCCGGCCACTTCGTGGATATCCGCGACTTCAAGTGACGCCGCACCAAGGCGGAAGGAAGACTCAAGGGCCGGGGCCGATAGCTCCGGCCTTTTTTCATTGCTCACCCAGCCAGCGCAGCCAGCGACCATGGAAGTCGCCGCGCGCCAGGACATGGTGCTCGCCGGAGGGGAACAGCGTGACCAGAAGCCCGGCACCGGGCTTCTGACCGTCCGCCTCCAGCCGCAGCCAGGCAAGCGGTGCCGTCTCGGCGGCTCGCAACATGGCGGTCTGGATGCCGAGGCGAGCCGGGTCGGAAAGATACTGCCAGAAGATCGAGTGGACGACGACGCGAAGCGTTCCGTCCTCGGGCGGCTCGGCCAGCTCGCGGGCGAGAAACTCCGCGGCGTCGGCCGCCTCTACGCGCTCGGGCCGCGATGCGGCGTGGTCGAGGGCAGCGTTGAGCCGGGCCTTGCGCTCCGTCTGGTCGGCCCAGACGTAGGAGAGAAGCCGAGTCCGGTGTTCCGCGTCGGCTGGATCGAGGGGAGAGAGGTCGCAGGCCCTGCGGCGCACCACCTCGACCGTTCCGTCGAGCAGCGGTGGGGCGTCGCAGTCGGGGGCGAGTTCGAGGGGCGCCTTCGTCCGGCCCCAGCGGCTGTCGCCGTAGCGATAGGCGTAGGCGTCCCAGTGGAGATTGAGGCCTGCGCTGGCGCCGATCTCAAGGATGTCGAGCTTTGGACCGAAACGGCGGGCGAGCCAGAGAAAGCCGGGCAGAAGCATGGCCGAGCGGCCGACCTCGTTGGTCTGCGGCGGGCTCATGAGGATGTCGTGAAGGTCGTGGTCGTGCTGGCCGATGGCGGCGCTCACGGCGGCGACGAGCGTTTCGTCCGACACCTCGACCGGCGGATAGACGGCGGCGAGCCCGGTGTCGCGTTGGGTTAACACCAACCGGTGCAGGCCGCCGAACAGGCGCAGGGGCACGGCGTCCTCACCGGCATGGCCGTTCCAGGCAAGGATGCGTCGGCCGGTCAGCGTCGTTCGGTCGAGAAAGCGTGGCGCGAGGTCGGCGAGGCGGGCGGTAAATGGCGATCCCATGGTGCGGCAGGCCTCGGCCTGGCGACGGAAATGCTCGAAAATGTCGCTCATTGCGGCTTGCCCCCCGGCTTTCCAGAATCCGCAGCGACGATAGCGGCGACGGGCGACGATGACCAGCCCGGAGGCCGTCATGCCGACATGAGGGGGACGAAGCCGCTTCCGACCCAAAAAATGCGACTCGCTTCGTCTCAGCCTTGCTCCCGCCGTCCGCATGGGGCAAGTAATGCTGGTGTCACGCGTAAGTGTCGCTTTTCCGGGGGACTTTTGACCATGTCGCTGACGATTGCCGCTGTCACCCAGGCGGACGCCCACAAGCTGGCGCCGATTATTGCCGCCTATGCCCAGGCAATGAAGCGCGGCGCGCCGCGCCGTCCGGACGAGTATTACGCCGAGCTTCTCGCCGTCGATCCGGCGACGGAAGTGCTGGGCGCCTTCGTCGATGAAGAGCTGGTTGGCTTTGCCGTGTTCTTCGACCTGCCGGACACCATGTCGGGCCATCGGGTCGGTCATCTCGAGGATATCTACGTCCTGCCCGAGTTCCGCAACCGCGGCATCGGTCGCAAGTTCGTCGAGGTGCTGAAAGTCGAGGGCCAGAGCCGCGGCTGGGATCGCTTGCGCTGGGTCGTTCCGCCGCCCGTCGACGCCGCTGCCACCGGCCTGCCGACCGACAGCGCGCTCTATGAAGAGATCGCCACGCCGTCTGTTTCCAAGCTCTACGACATCGTCATCGATCCTCTGTCGCGCAAGTCCTGACGGTTTGCCTATAAAGCAAGCAGGCGTCGCCTAAGCTCAGGGCTTTCCCGGATGGCTGTTTCGCCCTTAAATGCGGTCGCGCTCAATGCGACCGCAGGGAGAGATGATGGCCGTCCTGACCAAGCTGACGCACGTCACCCGCTATGTCTATGACAAGCCGGTCCTTCTTTCTCCTCAGCTGGTGCGGTTGAGACCTGCGCCGCACAGCCGGACCGCCGTGCCTGCCTATGCTCTGAAGGTCACGCCGGAGACTCACTTCGTCAACTGGCAGCAGGACCCGCACGGCAACTGGCTAGCCCGGTTCGTCTTTCCCGAGCCGACATCCGAGTTCTCGGTGAGCGTCGACCTGCTCGCCGAGATGGCGGTCTACAATCCGTTCGATTTCTTCATCGAGAATTATGCCGAGACCTGGCCGTTTACCTACGCGCCGGATCTCGCCAAGGACCTTGCGCCGTTTCTCGAATGCGAGGAGGAGGGGGAGCTCTTCGAGGCCTATCTCGCGGCGATCCCGCGCGAACGCAAGCAGACCACCGATTTCGTCGTTGCGGTGAACCAGGCGCTCCAGCAGCATATCGGCTACGAGATCCGTCTTGAACCAGGGGTGCAAAGTCCGGAGGAGACGCTGACGCGCCGGGCGGGGTCGTGCCGCGACAGCGGCTGGCTCCTGGTGCAGCTTCTTCGTCGGCTCGGCCTCGCCGCCCGTTTCGTCTCGGGCTACCTCATCCAGCTCAGGCCCGACGTCAAGGCACTCGACGGTCCGTCGGGCACCGATGTCGATTTCACCGACCTACATGCCTGGGCTGAGGTCTATATTCCCGGCGCCGGCTGGATCGGCCTCGATCCCACCTCGGGTCTTTTGACCGGCGAGAGCCATATTCCGCTCGCTGCGACGCCGCACTATCGCTCGGCGGCGCCCATCGTCGGTTCCTTCAGTGCGCCGCCCGACACGAAAACCGAGTTCTTCTTCGAGATGAAGATCGCCCGCGTCGACGAGCGGCCGCGTGTCACCTGGCCCTTCTCCGACGATGCGTGGGAGCGTCTGGACCGGTTGGGCGAGACGGTGGATGCCGATCTCGCAGCCGGCGACGTCCGTCTCACCATGGGGGGCGAGCCGACGTTCGTCTCGATCGACGACTACCAGTCGGAGGAATGGAACACCGCCGCCGTCGGTCCCACCAAGCGGGGCCGGGCCGACGAGTTGATCCGTCGCCTTGCCGCTCGCTTCGCGCCGGGCGGCTTCCTGCACTATGGACAAGGCAAGTGGTACCCAGGCGAGAGCCTGCCGCGCTGGACGTTCTCGCTCTACTGGCGCAAGGACGGCAAGCCGATCTGGCGCAATCTCGACCTCGTCGCGCCGGAGACCGAGCTCGCGCCGGCCAATGCGGAGGGCGCTTGCGCATTGGCGCGCGGCGTGGCCCGTCGGCTTGGCGTGTCCGGTCGCTGCGCCGTGCCGGCCTATGAGGATCCGGCCCACTGGATACTGAAAGAATCCGGGTTGCCGGACAATGTCACCGCCGAGGACAGCAAACTCGACGATCCGGAGGAGCGCGCCCGCATCGCGCGGGTCTTCGAACGTGGCCTCGGCACGCCCGGCGCCTACGTGCTGCCGGTGCAGCGCTGGCAAGGGGCCGCCGGCAGGGGCTGGCTGTCGGAGGTCTGGAACTTCCGGCGAGGCAAGCTCTATCTTCTTCCCGGCGACTCTCCCGCCGGCTTTCGTCTGCCGCTCGCCTCGCTTCCATGGGTGCCGCCGGCCGCCTATCCCTTCCATGTCGATCGCGACCTGATGGGGGAACTCCCGGATCTGCCGGATCCCGATCAGCTCGCCACGGCCTACGAACACTCGCGCGAGCAGGCCGCCGACGATCCGCGCGTCGACCAGTGGATGACCGGCGATGGCGGAGCCGTCCGTACGGCCATGAGCGTCGAGCCGCGAGATGGCCGGCTCTGTGTGTTCATGCCGCCGGTGGCGGGCGCCGACGATTATCTCGAGCTGCTGGCCGCCGTCGAATCCACGGCGGAGGACCTCGGGTTGCCCGTTCATGTCGAGGGCTACCCGCCGCCGCCTGATCCGCGCCTCAACGTCATTCGGGTTGCGCCCGATCCCGGCGTCATCGAGGTCAACGTCCATCCCGCCGCCGGCTGGAGAGACTGCGTTGCCATCACCTCGGCCGTCTACGAGGAGGCGCGACTCTCTCGCCTCGGCACAGACAAGTTCATGATCGATGGCCGCCACACCGGCACCGGCGGCGGCAACCACGTGGTGGTCGGCGGCGCGTCACCTTCCGATAGCCCGTTTCTTCGCCGGCCCGACCTTCTGAAGAGCCTTGTTCTCTACTGGCAGCGGCATCCCTCGCTCAGCTACCTGTTCTCGGGCCTGTTCATCGGGCCGACCAGCCAGGCGCCACGCATCGACGAAGCCAGGCACGATAACCTCTACGAGCTCGAGATCGCGCTTGCCCAGGTGCCTGCGCCGGGCGAAGGGGCGGCGCCTTTGCCTTGGCTGGTCGATCGCCTGTTCCGCAATCTTCTCACAGACGTCACCGGCAACACTCATCGCTCGGAAATCTGCATCGACAAGCTGTTCTCGCCGGATGGCCCGACCGGTCGGCTGGGTCTCGTCGAGTTCCGCTCCTTCGAGATGCCGCCGGATTCGCGCATGTCGCTCGCCCAGCAACTACTGCTCCGGGCGCTGATCGCCTGGTTCTGGAACGAGCCGCAGCAGGGCAACTTCTCGCGCCACGGCACGGCGCTCTTCGATCGCTTCATGCTGGAGCATTTCGTTTGGCAGGACTTCCTGGAGGTGATCGCCGACCTCAACCGGGCCGGCTATCCCATGGAATCGGTCTGGTACGATGCCCAGCGCGAGTTTCGCTTCCCCTATTTCGGCACCGTCAAGCGGCAGGGTGTTTCGCTGGAGCTCAGGGGCGCGCTCGAGCCGTGGCACGTCACCGGCGAGCAGGGAGCCGCCGGTGGCACGGTGCGCTTCGTCGACAGCTCGGTGGAGAGGTTGCAGGCGCGCGTTTCCGGCTTCGATCCAGCCCGGCATGTCCTTGCTTGCAATGGCCGGCGCGTGCCGGTCGCAGCGACCGGTCGTGTCGGGGACTACGTCGGCGGTGTTCGCTTCAAGGCCTGGCAGCCGGCCAGCGGCATCCATCCGGTGCTGCCGGTTAACGCGCCGCTGACTTTCGAAATCGTCGATCGCTGGTCGAAGCGGTCACTGGGCGGCGCTACCTATTTCGTCGCCCATCCCGGTGGTCGGAACTATGAAACTTTCCCCGTCAACGCCTACGAGGCCGAGGCGCGGCGGCTCGCCCGCTTCCAGGACTTCGGCCACTCGCAAGGGACGGTGAACCTGCCGGCCGAGGAAGCGCCGGGCGAGTTCCCCACGACACTCGACCTCCGGCGGCCGGCCGGCATATGAATCGAGACCGACGGGTGGCCATCTTGGCGATGCCGCGTCGGTCTGCTTAACTCGCGGCACCACACCTGTCGCCCACGCCGGAAACCCGATGAGCCAGCTTCAGCCCGATCCGCCCACTGCCGGACAGAAAGCCGGATCTGGTTTGCTGACGCGGGGCTACAAGCCGCTTGCCGGCGCCTATGACGAGATGATGGCGCCCGATGGTACGCTACGCGGGCCCTGGCCTTCCTTTCTGCAGCGCCTCGCCGATCTCGGCGAGGATGGTGTGCGCGAGGCCTTTGCCGGTGCCGAGCAGCAGCTCAAGAACTCCGGCGTGTTCTTTCGCGTCTATGACGACCCGGCCGGGGCCGAGCGTCCCTGGCCCCTGACGCCGCTGCCGCTTCTGATTTCCCAGTCGGAATGGGCGGTGCTGTCGGCCGGCGCGATTCAGCGTGCCCGTCTCACGGAGGCGCTGCTCGCCGACGTCTATGGTCCGGGGCGGCTCGCCCGCGACGGCGTGATTCCGGCCGCGGCCATTGCCGGCAGCCCTGATTTCCTGAGACCGATGGTCGGCGTCGTGCCGAAAGGGGGGCGCTTCCTGCGCTTTTTCGCCGTTGATCTCGGTCGAGGTCCCGACGGGCGCTGGTGGGTGCTCAGCGATCGTGCGCAAGCGCCGTCCGGATCCGGCTACGCGCTGGAGAACCGCCTGGCGGTGACGCGGGCGCTGCCGGAAGTGGCGCGCGGGCTCAATGTCGAACGGCTCGCGCCGTTTTTCCAGGCTTTTCGCGACGATCTCGCCGCCCTCAACGCCAATGCCGAAGCGAGGGTCGGCCTGCTCACGCCGGGGCGGCTCAATGAGACCTACTTCGAGCATGCCTATCTCGCCCGCTACCTCGGTTTCCTGCTGGTGGAAGGCGGCGATCTGACGGTTCGCGGCGATGCGGTCTATGTGCGCACCGTTTCGGGGCTCAAGCGCATCGACGCGCTGTGGCGACGGCTCGACGGCGATTTCGCAGATCCCCTCGAGCTCCGTACGGCTTCGGCGCTCGGCGTGCCGGGGTTGGTGCAGGCGGTCCGGTCCGGATGTGTCGACGTCACCAATGCGCTCGGCTCCGGCGTTGCAGAATCGCGAGCCTTGATGGGGTTCATGCCGGCGCTCTGCCGGCATCTGCTCGGCGAAGAGCTGACGCTGCCGAACCTCGCCACATGGTGGTGCGGGCAGGAGGCCGAGCGGCGGGCGGTACTCGATCGCTTCGACCGCATGGCCATCGCCTCGGCCTTTTCCGGTCCTCTGCCGGGGCTGCCCTTCTGGAGCAAGCTCGGCGCGGCCATGAGCAAGGCCGAACGGCAGGCGGTGCGGGATCTGATCGAGACACGCGGCCTCGACGTGGTCGGCCAGGAAAACGTCGGCCTTTCCACCATGCCGGTCTGGGACGGCAACCGCCTGGTGCCCAAGCCTTTCGTGTTGCGCCTGTTCGTGGCCGCCGTCGGCGATCGGGACTGGGTGGTGATGCCCGGCGGATTCTGCCGCATCTCGGGGTCGAGCGACGCGCGCCTCGTGTCCATGCAACAAGGAGCCGAGACGGCCGATGTCTGGGTTCTGTCCGATGCGCCGGTCAGAGAGGTTTCGCTGCTGCCTCAACCGGATCGCATATCCATTCGCCGATCCACGGGGACGCTGCCGTCACGTTCTGCCGACAATCTCTATTGGCTCGCCCGCTATCTGGAACGGTCGGAAGGTACCCTGCGTCTTCTGCGCGCGCTGATCAACCGGCTGGTGGAGGCCGGTGGCGATGCCGACCAGCCGATCATCCGGGCGCTGACTGACCATTTGCGGTTCATCGGCGCCATCGATCTCGAACGCAAGGGGACGCCGATCCAGCTTGTCGCCGCAGCTCTTGGCGACCCCGCGTCCCCCTCCGGCCTGCCGGCGTTGACCGGCGCGGCGCGGGGCGCCGGCTCGGCCATTCGCGACCGCCTGGCGCCGGACGCCTTTCGGGCGGTGACGGAAATAGCCGTCCTGTTCGAGGGCATGGGCCGGCGACGCCTCAACCCGGTGCAGATGCTCGACGAGGTCAATCACGGCCTGCGGCGCATTGCCGCCTTCGCAGGCCTCGCCTCCGAGAACATGAACCGCGCCATGGGCTGGCGTTTCCTCGATCTCGGCCGCCGGATAGAACGAGCGCTTACCACGGCGGGTTTGGTCCGCCGCTTCGCCCTCGAGACGCCGTCGACCGAGGCGCTCGATCTTGCCCTTGAGGCGGGGGACAGCCAGATCACCTATCGTTGGCGCTACGTGATGCGGCCGGCGCCCTTGCCGGTGATCGACCTTCTGATGCTGGACGACGCCAACCCGCGTTCCGTCGCGTTCCAGACGGCGCGCATCGTCGAGCACCTGGAAGCATTGCCGGCCACCCGCGTCGACGGGCGCCCGGTCGAACTTCTGCGCCTTGCCCGCAAGCTCGACGCGCGGCTTGCCAATACGGCGGCCGAGAAGATCGAGACGCGCGACCTCGACAAGGTCACCAACCGGCTGTTGCGACTGTCCGGCCTCGTGACCGATCGCTTCTTCACCCAGCGCCCCAGCGAGGCGCGGCCGGAGGAGCTCGAATGATCTATGAATTGCGCCAGCAGACGCGCTACGCCTATGCGGCGGCGGTTCCCTATTCGAGCCACGTCGCACGGCTGTTGCCGGTGGATCGCAAGGGGCAGACGGTGCGCAAGGCGGCGCTTTCCATCGCCCCTGTACCGTCGGAGCGGCAGGAGACCTTGGATTTCTTCGGCAACCGCATCTGCCATTTCGCTCTCGATCGTCCGCATGACGAGCTGGTTGTTCGGCTCGACGCCGAGGTGGAAGTGCTGCCGGCCGAACCCTATCTCGCCGCGCTGACGCCATCGGCCGAAGAGATCCGGGCGCTCGCGGTGGCCAGCCGCGACCTTGGCCCGGATTCGCCCGTGCATGGTCTGTTCGTCTCGCCGTCGGTGCCGCTCGACGCCGCCATCACCCGCTATGCCGCCCAGTCGTTCCCGGCTCGGCGACCGATGCTGGAGGGGGCGATCGAGCTCATGAAGCGGGTCAAGGGCGATTTCGCCTATGTGCTTGGCGCCACCGACGCCGACACCAGTCCATCGGACGCTTTCGCCGCGAGAAAGGGCGTCTGCCAGGACTTCGCCCATGTCATGATCGCCGGCCTCAGGGGTATCGCGCTGCCGGTGCGTTATGTGTCCGGTTACCTCCGCACCGAGCCGCCGCCTGGTCGGGAACGCCTGGAAGGCGCCGACGCCACCCACGCCTGGGTCGAGGTGTGGTGTGGCGGCGAGGCTGGCTGGGTGGGGCTCGACCCGACCAACGGCATCATGGCTGGCGAGGATCATCTCGTTCTCGCCATTGGACGCGACTATTCCGACGTGTCGCCGCTTGACGGTGTCATCGTCGCCTCGGGCGCCCATAGCTTGACGGTCGCCGTCGATGTCATTCCGCTGCCCGGTCCATCCGCCAAGCGCTCGCTCCGGGTTGTCGAATGAGCCTCAGCCCCTTGCGAAGGCCAGACAGGCGACCAATACGGCTCGCAGCGTCAGCCGCGTCGGCCCTGCGAATACCGGGTCGAAGGCGATCGGCCAGTTGGCCTCGCTGACCGGGCCCAGGCTTTCGCGCATATAGCCGCGACAGGCGAGCTCCATCTGCAACGCGTGGACGCCGTGCTCCGGCTGGCCATAATGGCGGGTGATGTAGCCGCCCTTGAAGCGGCCGTCGACAATATGGCTGCGACCGGAGGACGCGATCACGCTGGAGGCCCGTTCTACCAGGTCGGGATCGGCGGCGGCACCGCTGTTTGTGCCCAGGTTGAAGACTGGTAATTTGCCGGCAAATAAACGATAAATGGCGGAACGGATAGAGTGGCAGTCATAGAGAACCACCCGCTCACTCGATTCACGTAGCCGGCTAAGTTCACTGGACAGCGCCTTGTGGTAGGGCCGGAAGTAGAGATCGGTGCGCGCCTCGATCTCCTCGGCTGCGGGCTCTTCTCCGGGGCGATAGAGCGGCTCGCCGTCGAAGGTCTCGATGGGGCAGAGTCCGGTGGTGGCCTGCCCCGGATAGAGCGAGACGCCGCTTGGATCGCGATTGAGGTCGATCACGGTGCGCGACCAGTGAGCGCGAACGATGGTGGCGTCGAGCTCGCCGGCGAACTCATAGAGCTGGTCGATCCACCAATCGGCGTCCTTTCTGGCCAGCCACGGGGACACGAGGCGCGCCTCGATCTCCTCTGGGATCGCCGTGCCGACATGCGGCATGGAAAGAACGAGTGGCGCGTTCCCGCGCCGGATGACCGGGCCCATCATACCGCTCATTCCTGCACCAACGCCGGCAGGAGCTCGCTTTCGAGAGCCGCGAGGAGCCGACCCGATGTGACGAGCCGGCTGGCCGCGTCGATATCGGGCGCAAAATGCCGGTCGTCGGAAAGCGGTGCGACGTCCGCTCGCAGAAGATCGATCGCCGCGGCAAGCGGCTTCGAGGTGCCGAGCGGTGCGTGGAAGCCGATGCCTTGGGCGGCGGCAAGATACTCGATGCCGATGACGTGGGCGGCGTTTCTCGCCATGGTCCGGAGACGGCGTGCGCCATGCGCCGCCATGGAGACGTGGTCTTCCTGGTTGGCCGAGGTCGGAATGGAATCGACCGACGCCGGATGGGCCATCTGCTTGTTTTCGGACACGAGGGCCGCTGCCGTCACCTGCGGGATCATGAAGCCGGAGTTGAGGCCGGGTTTGGGCGTCAGGAAGGCCGGAAGTCCGCTGAGCGCTGGGTCGACAAGCATGGCGATGCGGCGCTCGGCGATCGAGCCGATCTCGCAGATGGCGAGGGCGATGATGTCGGCGGCAAAGGCGACGGGTTCGGCGTGGAAGTTGCCGCCCGAGATGACCTCGCCGGTGTCGGTGAACACCAGGGGGTTGTCGGAGACGCCATTGGCCTCGTCGCTCAGCGTTGCCGCCGCCTGTCGGAGGAGATCGAGGCAGGCGCCCATCACCTGCGGCTGACAGCGCAGGCAATAGGGATCCTGAACGCGGCCGTGGTCGTCGAGATGCGAGGCGCGGATGACCGAGCCCGACAGCAGAGCGCGCAAGCTGGCGGCGACGTCGATCTGGCCCTTGTGGCGGCGCAGAAGATGGATGCGCGGATCGAAGGGGCCATCCGATCCCTTGGCGGCGTCGACGGAGAGAGCGCCGGTGATGAGCGCCGCCTGGAAGACGCGCTCGGTCTCGAACAGGCCGGCCAGCGCCATCGCTGTCGACACCTGCGTACCGTTGAGAAGCGCCAGCCCTTCCTTGGGGCCGAGGACGAGGGGCTTGAGGCCGTTGGCTTCCAGCGCGGCGGCGGCATCGACCGGCCGCCCGTCGACGAACACCTGGCCGACGCCCATCAAGGCCGCGGTCATGTGGGCGAGCGGGGCGAGGTCGCCGGAAGCGCCGACCGAACCCTGACCCGGAATGACGGGGATCAGGCCGCGCTCAAGGCAGGCGGCCAGCTGTTCGAGCGTTTCCCAGCGGACGCCGGATGCGCCCTGAGCAAGGCTCGCCAGCTTCAGCGCCATGATCAGCCGAGCGACCGGCACCGGCAGCGGTTCGCCGACGCCAGCGGCATGCGACAGCACGATGTTGCGCTGGAGCGTTTCGAGGTCGGCGGTGTCGATGCGAACCGAGGCGAGCTTGCCGAAGCCGGTGTTGACGCCATAGACCGGGTCGCCCTTGCCGATGATCGCCTCGATGGCGGCGGCGGCCTTGTCGACCGGGGCGCGAAGGGATGCGTCGATGGTGGCGCTGTCACCGAAGTAGATGGCGCGCCAGACCGAAAGCGGAACTTCGCCGGGGACGAGGCGGTGGAGGTTCGGAGTGTCTTTCATTCACCTCTCCAGTAGCGGGCGGCGAGCGGGTTGAAGCCAATGCGATAGACGAGTTCGGCCGGCCGTTCGGCGTTCCAGACGGCAAGGTCGCACCATTTGCCGGCCTCTATCGAGCCGGTGTCCCTGGCAAGGCCGAGGGCGGCGGCGGCGTGGATGGTCATGCCGGCGAGGCACTCGGCCACCGTCAGGCGGAACAGGGTCGCCGCCATGTTCATGACGAGCAGCGGCGAGGTCATCGGCGAGGTGCCGGGGTTGCAGTCGGTCGCGATGGCGATCTTCGTGCCATGCCTGCGGAAATGGTCGACCGGGGGCAGCTTGGTCTCACGGATGAAGTAGAAGGCGCCGGGCAAAAGCACGGCGACGGTGCCGGCGGCGGCCATGGAGGCGGCGCCTGCCTCGTCGGTATGCTCGAGGTGATCGGCTGACAGTGCGCCGTGGCGGGCGGCAAGCGCCGCGCCGCCAAGGTTGGACAACTGGTCGGCGTGGAGCCGGACCTTGAGGCCCAGGCGACCGGCCGCGGCGAAGAGGTCGTCTACCTCCTCAGGCGAAAAGGCGATGGCCTCGCAGAAGGCATCGACGCAATCGGCAAGGCCCTCGGCAGCGATGGCCGGCAGCATTTCATCTCGGACGAGGGTTAGATAAGCGGCGCGGTCGTCCTTGAACTCGGTCGGCAGTGCATGTGCGCCGAGGAAGCTTGTGCTGACCGTCACCTTGCGCTCGGCGGCAAGGCGGCGGGCGGCGCGGAGTTGGGCTCGCTCGCTGTCAAGGGTAAGTCCGTAGCCCGATTTCACCTCGACCGTGGTGACACCCTCGGCGATCAGGTGATCGAGCCGGGGCAGGGCGGTTTCCACCAACCCGTCTTCGCCGGAGGACCGAGTGGCAGTGACGGTCGAGACGATGCCCCCCCCGGCGCGCGCTATTTCCTCGTAGCTGGCGCCTGCCAGTCGCAGTTCGAACTCGTGGGCGCGGTTGCCGCCGTGGACGAGGTGCGTATGGCAGTCGATGAGACCGGGCGTGACCAGTCTGCCCTCAAGGTCGATCACTTCGGCGCTTTCAGGAGTCGCTGGTGCGTCGGCCTCGGGGCCGGCGTAGGCTATGCGGCCGTCGACGGAAACGATCGTCGCCTGCTCCACCGGCGTTATGTCGAGGGGGGCGGCCATCGTAACGAGGCGGGCGTTGCGGAACAGGCGGGTGGGCATCGCGATACCTGACGTGACTGTTGGGTTCATATGTATAGACAACCTTGGTCGCGATGCAAGTTATTCGCAGACCGTCACCTTTGCGGGCGATGTTCAGCTTGCGCAAGACAGCTGCGCGAAATCCGAATATGCCATCGAAATTCGGCATTACGTCTATGGACATCATAGCTTGGAAATGGTGCATTGCCGGCCGCTGGCTGCTCGGGGGAGGGCTGGCGTGTTCTGTCCTGCCGGAGTTTTCCCATGTCGCCGCTCGCTCTCTTCAATCTAGAAGATCGCAAGGCGCTGGTAACCGGGGCAAGCCGCGGCATTGGTCAGGCTCTTGCCGTCGCGCTGGCCGGGGCTGGTGCCGACGTCGCCATTACCGCCCGCAACGCGCATTCGCTCGACGAGACCTCTGCTGCCATCGGGGCGCTTGGACGGCGAGTCGTCGCGCTCGCTCATGATGTGCGCGACGTGGTCGGCAGCCGGACTGTCGTGGAGCGAGCCGCCGAAGATTTGGGTGGCCTCGACATTCTGGTCAACAATGCCGGCTACGAGGAAGTGACGCCGTCGCTGGATATCGAGGAGGAGGTTTGGGATCGCGTGGTCGATACCAACCTCAAGGGCGCCTTCTTCGTGGCGCAGGCGGCGGCGCGATGGATGCAGGCCGACGGGCGGGGTGGAGCGATCGTCAATCTTGCCTCCCTAACCAGCTATGTCGGCGTGCCGACCGCCGTGCCCTATGGCTCGTCGAAGGCCGGCGTTCTCGGCATGACGCAGGCGCTGGCCGCCGAATGGGCCGGCCTTGGAATTCGCGTCAACGCGGTAGCGCCCGGCTACTTCCGGACGGCGATGACCGACGTTTTCTACCGTGACGATGCCTGGCAGACGTCGATGCTGGCCAAGATCCCACTCGGCCGCTTCGGGGCGTTGGGAGACCTTGCCGGGGCGGTGATTTTTCTAGCATCCGATGCATCTGCCTATATTACCGGCCAGTGCATTCCAGTGGATGGCGGCTATCTTGCCTCAATTTGAGGCGTGTATAAAAGTTACACTCCAGATGCGTGACGGCCTGTCTAGAGATGTATATGGTACTGCGGCGCTCCCTGTGGGAATGGAGGCCGAAACGTGAGGGCAGAGAGTAAGGGGATGACGCACACAGCGGCGACAGCAGTCGAAGCACCGTTTGCGGTGTCGGTCCGTGACGTCAACATGGTGTTCGACGGCGTTCATGCGGTGCGCGACGCCTCGTTCGACTTGGAGAAGGGGCGCTTTCTCACCATTCTCGGCCCGTCCGGCTCGGGCAAGACGACGCTGCTCCGGATGATTGCCGGCTTCGGTCAGCCGACATCGGGCGAAGTGTTCATCAACGGTCTTGCCGTCGGCAGCGTGCCGCCGCACAAGCGGTCGATCGGCATGGTGTTCCAGAAGCTCGCTCTGTTTCCGCACCTGACGGCGGCCGAGAATGTCGCCTTTCCCCTGAGGATGCGCCGGTTCGACGCGCGCACCATTCCCGACCGCGTTCATCGCTATCTCGATCTCGTCAAGCTCGGGAAGCTCGGCGACCGTCGCATCCACGAGCTTTCCGGCGGTCAGCAGCAGCGCGTCGCCATCGCCCGCGCCCTCGTCTTCGAGCCGGACCTGTTGTTGCTCGACGAGCCGCTCGCCGCCCTCGATCGCAAGCTTCGCGAAGAGATGCAGCTCGAGTTTCGCCGCATCCAGCGTGAGCTCGACGTCACCACCATAAACGTGACGCACGACCAGCGCGAGGCCCTGGTGGTTTCCGACGAGATCATCGTCATGGACCATGGCCGCATCCAGCAGAAGGCCCGGCCGGAGGCCACCTATCGGCAGCCGAAGAATGCCTTCGTCGCCAACTTCATCGGCGTCACCAACTTCGTCGACGGTGTCGTGGCGAACGTCGACGGCGAGCGGATCGTGTTCGGGCATGCCGGTTTTGCCGGCCGCTCCGGCAACGGTTTTCGTCCGGCGACCGGCGTTTCGGCGCGCGGCGCGCTTCGAGCCGAGCAGATCCGGATCGGCGGTGGCCGCGAGGCGCTCGGGGACGTCGACACAGTGTTTGGCGGCATCGTCACCGATGCGATCTTCGAGGGCGAGCGAGTGGTCTACGAGGTGGCCGTGGCCGATCTCGGCGGTACGACGCTGCGTGTCTTCGATCATGACCCCGTGACCCACAGCCAGCACGACGTGGGATCGTCGGTCGCGCTAGGGTGGAACGTGAAGGATGTGCTGGTCTTCGGGGATTGAGCAGACCGGCACCAAAAAGCAAAGCCAGAGGAGAACGACAATGACTGGACCGTCCAAGCCCTTCCTCAATCTCGGCCGTCGCCGTTTCCTGCAGGGCGTCGGCCTTGCCGGTGCCGCCGGCCTCGTCGGCATGCCGTTCGGCCGCGCCTTCGCCGCCGAGCCGGAGAAGCCCAAGGAGATCATCGTCCGCGCCTGGGGCGGTTCCTGGGTCGACAGCCTCAAGAAGGGCGTCTCCGATCCGTTCACAGAGGCCACAGGCATCGCCGTCCGCCACGACCTCACCGAAGACAACGAGATTCAGCCCAAGGTCTGGGCCGCCGTGGCGCAGAAGCGCGTGCCGCCGATCCACATCAACTGGGACACCACCACCAACGCCACCAAGTCGGCCTTGCGTGGCGTGACGGAAGATCTCTCCGATCTTTCCAACCTTGCCAACGTGACGGAGCTTGCCAAGCCGGTCGGCCTCGACGGCTATCCGATCGTCAACACCTACGGCTACGTCTACGTGCTGGCCTATCGCCCGAGCGCCTTCCCCGATGGCGCACCGAAGTCTTGGAAGGATCTGCTCGATCCGAAGCTCAAGGGGCGGATTGCGCTCTACAACGACGGCATCGGCTTCCACTTCCCGGCTCAGGTGGCCGGCGGCGGCAAGCTCGAGGACATCCCGGACAACATGCAGGCGGCCTGGGACTTCATCGCCAAGATCAAGGAGCAGGAGCCGCTGCTCGGCGAGGACCCGGACTTCACCGCCTGGTTCCAGAAGGGCGAGATCGACGCGGCCTGCACGATCTCGACCAACGCCCGCGAAGCCAAGGCGAATGGCGTCGATATCGCCTGGACCGTTCCGGAAGAGGGCGCCAAGTACGACACCGATGGCCTGTGGATCCCCAAGGGGCTGCCCGAGAACGAGCTCTACTGGGCCAAGCAGTACATCAACTTCGCCATCACCAAGGATGCGCAGCAGGTCTGGCTCGACGGTCTCGGGCTGCCGGGCGTGGTGCCGGGCGTCAATCCGCCGGCCGATCTGGTCGGCGATTCGTCCTATCCGACCACCGAAGCCGACTTCAAGAAGCTGATCCGCATCTCCTCCAAGGTGCAGGTCGAGCACGAGAGCGAGTGGTTCGGCAAGTTCAAGGAAATCATGCAGGGCTGATCTCGGCTCCGCTCCCGCAAGGCCTGCCGCTTTCGGAGCGGCGGGCCACTTTTCAGGAAGACCAGACCGACCAATGCGTCCGAGCCGTACCTCCTATCCCCTGTCCTGGCGCCTGATGGACGCCGTCGAGGCGATCGCCGCCGCCGTCTGGCCGCGCAGTTTCTCGGCCGCCGTACCCTGGCTGATGCTGATGCCGGCCGTCGTGCTGGTGGGGCTTCTGGTTCTCGGCCTCTGGGACATGGCCGATGGCTCGTTTCGGAAGCTGGATACCGCGACCTTCCTGCCATCCGACGACTATTCGCTGGCGAACTACGATCGCGCCTTTACCGAAAAGCTGTTCTTCACGGTGGCAAGTCGCAGCCTGATCGGGTCGCTGATCGTCACGGTGATCACGCTCGTCTTCGCCTTTCCCTATTCCTACGTCATGGTGCGGACGCGCTCGACGTTCCTCCGCAAGTTCCTGCTGATCGCCCTGTTCCTGCCCTTCTTCATCGGGCAGGTGGTGCGTGCCTACGGCTGGCTGATCATCCTGGGCTCGCAGGGCATGGTCAACGAGGCGCTGGGCTTTGTCGGCGTGGCGCCGATCCGTCTCCTCTACAATTATCCGGCGGTGCTGTTCGGCTTGGTGCAGTACATGCTGCCGTTCGCCGTGCTGATGCTGGCGCCGGCGCTCACCGCCATTCCGGAGGAGATGGAGTCGGCGGCCGGTTCGCTCGGCGCCAACTGGGTGAGGACCTTCATCCACGTCGTGCTGCCGCTCGCCAAACCCGGCTTCATCGGCGCCGGCCTTGTGGTGATGACGCTGTCGCTCACCGATTTCGCCATTCCCGCCATTCTCGGCGGCGGTTCGCAGGATTTCATCGCCAACGCCATCTACGATCAGTTCTTCCGAACCTCCGATCAGGGCATGGGCGCGACGCTGGCGCTGCTGTTGGTCGCCGTCGGCTCGATCATGGTCGGCGTGGTGTTCGCATTGTTCGGAGCCGGGACGCTGGCCATGGGGAGGTCGAAATGAAGGGCGACCGGTCAAAGGCCGTGACCCTCTGGGGCTTCGTCATCGTCGCGCTCGTCATGCTGTCGGCGCCAACGCTCGTCGTTCTGGGCGCTTCGTTTACCGCCGGCAACATGATCACCTTTCCGCCGGAAGGGCTGTCGCTCAAGTGGTACGCGGCGATCGCCAGCGCCACCGATCTGCGCGACGCCTTCTTTCGTTCGGTGATCGTCGCCACCATTTGCACGGCGATCTCCATACCCACGGGAACGCTGGCCGGCATTGCCTTGGCGAAGTATCGCGTGCGGTTCGCTGCCGGTGTTCAGATCTACCTGCTGTTGCCGTTCACGGTGCCGCTGATCGGTTCGGGTATCGGCCTGATGCTGATCTTCGGCAAATGGGGGCTGCTGGGCCAACTGTGGCCGGTGGGTATCGCCTGCGCTGTGATCAATCTGCCGTTCATGATCTGGGCCGTGACGGCCAGCGCCGCCAGCCTCGATCCCGACCTTGAGCTGGCGGCCGCCAATTGCGGCGCTCCGCCGCTTTCGACATTTCTCGCGGTGACGGTGCCGGCGGTGACGCCCGGCATCATCACCGGCGCGCTCTTGATGTTCATCCTGGCGCTCAACGAGTTCCTGGTCTCGCTGCTGCTCGTCGACGCGCGCATCGTCACGCTGCCGGTTCAGATCTACAACTCGATCCGCTCGATCATCACGCCCGACCTTGCCGCCATATCCGTGGTGTTCATCGCCGTCGCCGCCATCGCCATCGCGCTGCTCGACTGGCTGGTCGGGCTGGACATTTTCCTGAAATCCAAATGAAGGCGCGAAAAGCGCCCGCTGTTCGAGGACCGCACCCATGACCGACGTCTCCTTCCACGACTACGCCAAGCTCGACGCCGCCGGCCGCGCCGCCCTGCTCAAGCGCTCGGAAACCGACCTCACCTTCTTCCTCGAAAAGGTCGCCCCGATCATCGAGGCGGTGAAGACGGAAGGCGACGCGGCGCTCCATCGTTTTGCGCGCGAGCTCGACAAGTCCGAGGTCAAGCCCGGCGCGCTGAAGGCGACCGAGGCCGAGTTCGATGCCGCCTTCAAGGCCGTCGAGCCGGAAGTCGTTGAGGCGATCCGCTACGGCATCGAGAACATTCGCCGCTTTCACGAAGAGCAGAAGCCGGAGGCCATGTGGCTGAAGGAGATCCGCCCTGGTGCCTTCGCCGGCGACCGGGTGACGCCCATCAAGTCAGTGGCGCTCTACATTCCCCGCGGCAAGGGCGCCTTCCCGTCGGTGACGATGATGACGGCCGTGCCGGCGGTGGTGGCCGGCGTGCCGGAGCTCGCCATCGTCACACCGCCGACGCCTGACGGTTCGGTGGACGCGGCCACGCTCGTCGCGGCCCGTCTTGCCGGTGTCGAGACGGTCTACAAGGTCGGTGGCGCACAGGCCGTCGCGGCAGTGGCCTTCGGCACGGAGACGGTGAAGCCGGCGCTGAAGATCGTCGGTCCCGGCAGCCCGTGGGTTGTCGCCGCCAAGCGCCTGTTGTCGGGTGTCATCGACGCCGGCCTGCCCGCCGGGCCGTCGGAAGCGATCATTTTCGCCGACGATACGGTGCACGGCGGTCTCGCCGCGCTCGACGTGCTGATCGAGGCTGAACACGGTCCGGACAGCTCGGCCTATATCGTCACCCATTCGCGCCGCGTCGCCGAGGAGGCGCTGGCCGCGCTGCCGGACCATTGGGCGCGCATGACGCCGCAGCGCGTTGAGTTCTCCAAGAAGGTGCTCGGCGGGGCTTTCGGCGGCATCATCCTGACTTCGTCGGTCGAGGAGAGCCACGCCTTCGTCAACGCCTATGCGCCGGAGCATCTGGAGATCCTCTCTACCGACCCCTACGCCCATCTCGGCAAGATCACCGAAGCGGCGGAGATCCTGATGGGTCCCTACACGCCGGTGTCGATCGCCAACTTCGGCCTCGGCCCGAACGCCGTGCTGCCGACCAGCCGCTGGGCGCGCACCTGGGGACCGCTGTCGGTGTTCGATTTCGTCAAGCGCGCGTCGATCGGCTACGTCACGGCCGGAGCCTATCCGGAACTCGCCCATACGGCCCGGGTGCTGGCGCGTTACGAGGGCTTCTCGTCGCACGAACAGGCGGTGTCGTCGGTGCGTGACGCCTATCTCAAGGGCTGAGTGATGAAGGCCGTTCACGCTCAAAAGCCGAGGGTGGCATGACGGCATCGAGCCGCACCGCCGACATCCGCCGCCTCGCGGTCAATGACGAGAGCGCCGCCAAGACGGCGCTCGCGGCGCTGTTTGCCGATCTGTTCGATCTTGTGGCCGAAGGCGTCGCCATCAATCGCGACCAGTACAGCCTGAACTCGCTGAATGGCTTCTTTTCGGCGGGTGGTGCCGATTACTTCTTCAAGTTCCATCAGGAGGATGGCGAGGAGGCGATGACCGGCGAGTATTACCGCGCCGACATTCTGGCCCGTGCGAGTCTGCCGGTGGACATGCCGGTGTTCGTCTCGAACTTGCCGGGCGAGCAGGTGCTGGTCTACCGCCGCCGCTCCGATCCCCGCTTTTCCGATGTGCTGAGAGCGCTCGACATCGCCGCGCTCGACGGCCATCGCGATATTGTCGGCGAGGCGGATGCCGTCGCGGCCGAGCGCGACCTCGACGCCTCGATCGCCCGGGTCTATCTCGACAGCCTGCATCCGGTGACGTCCGAAGAGGCTGCGGCCGAGCCGATCCATCGTCTCTTTCACGATCGTCTCGTCGATATGCCCGGCCGACGCTTTCCAGGCGGCCGGTTCGCCGGCTTCTATCTTGGCCAGATGGTTCGCCTGCCGGGCGCCGAGCTCGGCTGGGAGGATTTCGCGGCGCGACGGCTGATCGTCAACGGGCAGCCCTATCGTCGCTCCGTTGGCGAGCTCTTCGCGGCAGCGGGCGCGCGACTGCGGCCGGATCTGCTGGCGGATGCCGGCGGCGTGGTGGCTCACGGCGACGCACACAACGCAAATGTCTGGTACGGCGAGGGGCCTAAGCTCAGCTTCTACGATCCGGCTTTTGCAGGCGAGAGCGTCCCGTCGCTGATCGCCGAGGCGAAGGCCACCTTTCACAATGTGTTCGCCCATCCGCTCTGGCTCTATGACCCGGCGGAGGCGACCCGACGCTTCTCGGCCGAGGTGCGCCTTGGCGATGGCACGATGGCCATCGACACCGATTGGGCGCTGACACCCGTGCGGCGGGCACTTCTCGCCGCCAAGGCCGAGCTGGTGTGGCAGCCGCTCCTCGCCACTCTCAAGGCGCGCGATCTGCTGCCGGCCGACTGGCGGGACGTGATCCGCTTCGCGTTGTTCCTCTGCCCGACGCTGGTGATGAACCTGAGGGCCGGGGCGACGACGCACACGACGACCTCATCGGCCATCGCCTTCGCCGTTGCCGTTATGGTCGGTAGCGCGCCGGAGGGCGGCGAGGACGAGATGACGGGGTTCCTCGACCTCGTGGATCCCGACCGATAACAACTCCGACAGGGCCGCAAACCGAACGCGGCGGTCCAAAAGAAAGGGAGCGGCGCCCATGGGCATCCGCTCCCTCTCGATTCGTGGGAAGGCGCCGGTGGCGGCGCCTTCAGAAGGGCAGCCTCAGGCGGCGGCCGGAACGCACGAGCCCGACGGGCAGACTTCGGCGCACTGCTGCGTGTCGAAGTGGCCTTCGCACTCGGTGCACTTCTTGGCGTTGATCGAATAGACCTTGCCCTTATGGCTGATCGCCTTGTTGGGGCATTCGTCTTCGCAAGCGCCGCAGGAGGTGCAGGTGTCCGTCTCGATCATAAAGGCCATGGGTGTCACTCCTCTTGGTTGTTCACGGGAACGCGGTTGTCCGTTTTTGTGCGTTCCCGATCTCGGATCGCCGGAGCAAGCGGATCGCGCCCTTGCTCTCGGCTGAGTTTTCGCGCTTTTGCGTGATCCGGAAAGTCGGCAACTTTCCGGATGAGCGTCCTCAGCGTTCCGTGCAGGAAAGGCAGGGATCGATGCTGTTGACGATCATGGCGATGTCCGCGACCTTGGCGTCCTGCAGCATGAAGCGCAGGCTATCCCAGTTCATGAACGTGGGCACGCGCCACTTGACGCGCTCGGGCTGCGGCGTGTCGTTGGTGCGGAGATAGTAGATCACCTCGCCGCGCGGCGCCTCGCTGCGGGTCACGGCCTGTCCGGGCGGAATGTCGGGACGGTCGTTGATGTTGACCGGGCCGCCGGGCAGATCGCGCAGGCAGACGCGCAGGAGGTCGATCGAGGTCAGGATCTCCTCTAGACGGACCATGGCGCGAGACCAGACGTCGCCGTCGGTCAGCGAGTGCACGATGAGCGGCAGCCGGTCATAGGCAGCGTAGGGCGCTTCACGGCGCACGTCGTAGTCGACGCCGGAGGCGCGGGCCACCGGACCGACGACGCCGCAGGTGATGGCGTCGGCATGGGTGAGTACGCCCACGCCCTTGGTGCGACGCAGGATGGAGCCGTTGGTTTTGAAGGTCTTGATGATGTCCTTCGTCTCGGCTTCGATCTTGTCGAGAGCGCCCTTGATGTAGGCGATCGACTTGTCGTCGAGGTCGTAGCGGACGCCACCGATGCACATGGCGCCGATGTCCTGGCGGTTGCCGAAGATCGACTCCAGCATGTCCTGGCCGATCTCGCGCACCTGCATCATGTGCATGAAGTAGGTTTCGTAGCCCACGAGGTGGACCAGAAGCGCCACGTTGAACAGATGCGAGGTGACGCGCTTCATCTCGTCGGCGACGGTGCGCAGATAGATGCCGCGCTCGGGCACTTCGATGCCGGCGATCTTTTCGGCCGCCATGGCGAAGGTCTGCGGATGACTGTTGGAGCAGAGCGAGCAGATGCGCTCGGTCAGCACCACGTTCTGGTACATCGTCCGCTTGGTGGTCAGATACTCGATGCCGCGGTGGGCGTGACCGGCGTTGATGTCGATGTGGCTGACGGTCTCGCCCTGCACATCGATCTTGAAGTACATCGGCTCCTCGAGGGCCACGTGCAGCGGGCCGACGGGGATGCTGAAGGTCTCGGGTACGTTGTGCGTGCTCATGCTGCACCCTTCTTTCCGGCGGCAGTGAGGCGTTCCCACAGGCCCTTGGTGCTGGCGGCATTGACCAGCGTCGAGAACGGGATCAGTCGCTCGAGAACGGCGTCGTCGATCGAAGCGTCGAGGAACAGGCGGCGCGGATCCGGATGATCGGTCACCTTGACGGCATAGAGTTCCATCATTTCGCGCTCGTGCCAATCGGCATTGCGGAACAGCGGCGTCAGCGAAGCGATGCTGCCGCCCTGCGGCACGTAGGCGATGATGGTGAGTGCGTCGCCGGCGATGTCGAAGTGATAGTCGATCTCGTAGGAGGTGCCGTCGAGCGGCGTGCCGCCGAACGTCTTGGGCGTCTCCTTGGGAGCGGCCTCGGCCTTCGCCTCGTCGTCCTCGTTCTCCTCGTCCTCGTCTTCCTCCTCCTCTTCGGGGGCGGAGGGCTGGGTGCAGGTGATCATCGACAGGCGCGCGCCCAGCTCCTTGAGCAGGTTGGCGACGGGCGACAGATCGGCAGCGCTGGCGAGACCCAACCAGGCAACGGTAACGCCGTACTGGTCGGTGTCGGCCGAGAACTCGATGCCGGCCGGCGCCGCGGCGGTGAGGCGGGCTTCCAGGTCTTGCGGTAGGCGGCTCATGCTGGGACCTTCCGGTTCTTGAGATACTTGGCGCGGCACTTCGGACAGCGCGCGCGCAGCTCAGTATATTCCTCGGCGCTGAGCGGCGGCTTGGCATTCTTCACCATCGGCGCCGTGTTGAGCGCCGTGGCGCCACAGTCGGCGCATTTCTGGTTGGGGATCAAACCATGCTCGACCATGTCGAACTTGTCGACGTTGGCGTGGGAGAGGTCCCAGTCGTTGGTCTGATGGATGGCGTCCGTCGGGCAATAGAACTCGCAGTTGCCGCAGAACACGCAGGTGTTGTGCCAGCAGTCGAAGGTCATGCCGTCGGGCGTCTTGGCGAAGCGGATGGCGTTGGCCGGGCAGACACGCTCGCAGATGCGGCAGCCTTCGCAGCTCTCAGCCTTGAACTCGATGCGGCCGCGCAGGCGGTCGGGCGTGAAGGCCGGCCCCAGGGGGAAGGCCTCCGTCTGAGGGCCCTGCTTCAGGTTGCGGGCGAAAATCGTCAGGAAGTTCATCTCGTGGCCTTTCCTCAGAGACGCTCGCGCCAGATATCGATGGCCCTGGCGACGCCGGCGATGATCGCCTGCGGCCGGGGCGGGCAGCCGGGCACATTGACGTCGATCGGAATGTACTGGTCGATCGGCGCCAAAACGGCGTAGCTCTCGCGGAAGATGCCGCCGGAGATCGGGCAGACGCCGACCGCCACCGTCACCTTCGGATCGGGGATCTCTTCATACATGCGCAGCACCGCATCCTTGACGCGGACGGTGAGCGGACCGGAGATCAGCACGATGTCGGCGTGCTTGGGGCTGCCGCAGTACTGGCAGCCGAGACGCTCGATGTCGTAGCGGGGGATCAGCGCGGTGGTCGCCATCTCCACGTCGCAGCCGTTACAGGAGCCGGCGTTGATCCGGTAGATCCAGGGCGAGCGCGTGGCGATCTTCTTGAAATCGGGTATCAGGCCCATCTAGCCCTCCTCAGACCACGACGACGACCGCAAGGCTCGCAACGGCGAGCAGCAGGGGCCACTTCAGGAAAAACACAAAGGCCTGGTCGATGCGCATGCGGCCCATGGACAGGCGAACCGCCGTGATGCCGACCAGCATCAGCACCGCCATCTTGACCAGCCACACCAGGAAGCCGGCGGCGATGTTGGCGGGAGCCGCCGGGAAGAACAGGGCGATGCCCAGCCCCAGCACGACCACCTTCTTCAGCGCCGACATGATCTTGAACAGCGCCAGCACCGGGCCGGAGTACTCAAGCAGCGGGCCTTCCAGCACTTCGGTCTCGGCCTCCGGGATGTCGAAGGGAACGATGCCGAGGTTGGCAGGGTAGAAGAAGCAGAAGGCGGCGACCGCCGGCCACATCACCGGGTCGAACAGGAACGAGCCGTGGGCCTGCTGATAGGCGACGATGTCGTTCAGCGAGAAGGTGGCCCAGCCGCCCATGCCCACGCCGGTGCGGATGGCGACGGCAGCGGCGATCAGCACCAGCGGCCCCTCGTAGGCGATCATCAGGGCCATCTCGCGGGAGAAGCCGATGGCGCCGTAGGGCGAACCGGAAGCCGAGCCGGCGATCATCAGCACGATGCCGGGGATCATCAGCAGGTAGAGCAGAACCAGCAGGTTGCCGATGGCGGCGTCCGGCGCGTAGACCGAGGTGATCGGCACCAGGGCGGCGGCGATCAGCATGGAGACGACGCCGACGAGCGGGGTGTAGAGGAACACCGTCTCATTGGCGGCCGCCGGCACCATGGTGCGCTTGAAGCCGAGCTTGATGATGTCGAAGAACGGCTGCAGGAGCGGCGGTCCGACACGGCTCTGCAGGCGGGCGGCGACACGACGGTCGACACCCTTCATGGCAAGGCCGAAAGCAAGGGCGAAGACTCCACCTGGGAAGAGGAGCACCGCCAGCAAGATAGCGATCTGGTTGGACATCTTGAGTCTCTCCTCTCCCGTCAGTGCTGTTCTTTGGCCTTGGCGGGCTTGGCCGCCAGGAGGCCGCGGATGGCAGCGGTCGGGGACTCGAACAGGTTGACGGCGCCGACACGGCCACCGGCTTCCGGCAGGAAGTCATTGGGCGTGGCGCCGGCGAAGTGCAGGCCGCTCTTCTGGACGCCGCGGTGTGCGAGACGCATCCAGGGGATGAAGGCGGCGGCGACGATCAGGACCAGCAGGCTGAGAGCGAAGGGGCTCCAGCCGCCGGCGCCGGGCAGCGGGCCGAAGATCGAGGCGTCGATCGGGGTGAGGCCGAGCTCGGCCTGCATCTTGGCGATCGGCACCAGGGCAAGGCCCGGGAAGAAGCCGAGCAGGACGCTGGCGCCCACCAGGATGCCCATGGGCACCAGCATGGACATCGGCGCTTCCTCGGCCTCGAGGGCCTTCGCCGTCGGCGCGCCCATGAAGGCGGCGTGGGCGAACTTCAGCACGGCGGCGAGCGTGAAGAGCGAGGACACCATGGCGCCTGTGGCAAGCGCCCAGTGGCCGCTCTCGAAGGCAGCGGAGAAGATCATCCACTTCGAGGAGAAGCCGTTGAGCGGCGGCACACCGGCCAGCGACAGGCCAGCGAACAGGAAGAAGCCGAAGGTGATCGGCATTTTCCGGCCGAGACCGCCGAGTTCGTCGAGCTGGCTGGCATGGCTCTTCACCATGACGGCGCCGGCCACGAGGAACAGCGTGTCCTTGAGGAACATGTGGTTGACGAAGTGGAACAGGCCGCCGGCGACGCCGAGCGAGGTGCCGAGGCAGAGCGCCATCAGCACGTAGCCGAGCTGGCTGACGGTGGAGTAGATCAGCAACAGCTTGATGCCGTTCTGAACCACGGCCATGGCGCCGGCGTAGACGACGGTGATGCCGGCGATGATGGCGATGATGTCCAGCAGGGCCGGAACGCCGCCGATCTCGCCGCCGAGGCGCAGGAATACCGCGCTGCCGCCGAACAGGCTGAACAGCTTGAGCACGCCCCATGGACCGGACTTCAGCAGAACCGCCGAGATGTAGCCGGAGACCGGCGTCGGGGCGGCGGCTGGGTGCATCTGCACGTCGATACGGACGGGCAGCATGGCAGCCTTCATGACGAGGCCGATGAACACCGGGATGATGCCGATGGCCAACGTGGCGAGCGGCATGTCGAGCGCCTTCTGGCCGATCTCGACGAGATCGAAGGTGCCGGCATGGGCCGCGAGCGCTGCGACGCCGAGGAACATGAAGGAGGCGCCGACGGTGTTGAAGAAGAAGTACTTGAAGCCCTCCTTCCGCGCGACGTCGGATTCCTCATGGATGATGGCTGCCCAGAGCGCCCAGCTCGACATCAACTCCCAGAAACCGAAGAAGGTGAAGATGTCCTTGGCCGCCGTCATGCCCAGGAGACCGGCGATCATGATGCCGAAGGCGGCAAAGAAACGCGGCTGGGCGTGGTTGTGGGCGAGATAGGCGGTGGCGTGCAGCATGTTGAGTGCGCCGACGCCGGCAATCAGCACCGCGAACCAGAAGGACAGCGTGTCGTAGGCCGGGGCAGTGAAGATGACCGCCAGGAAGGCCGCGACCAGCACCGCCACGGCAAGCCATCCGGCCTGCTGGACCGACTTGCGGCCGACCAGCCACACCGCCACGGCGCCGAGGAAGGCGATGGTGGCAGGCAGCGTCCAGGTCATGACGAGGCTCGGCAGAACCGCCGCGGCAAGACCGCTGCGGGCAGCCACCTCGGCACCCACGGCGCCGACGAGATCGAGCTGGAAGGACGGGACGAAGCCACCGAAGATGATCGCGGCGGCGAGAACGCCGACGGCGACCAGCATGGAGAGCGGGGCTTCCTTGATGCCGGCTTCGCCCGTCCAGGGACGGAAGAACAGCATGCCGACGACGCGGAGGTAGTAGACGACGGCGATGATACCGCCAACCAGGAGACCGGCGGCCACCTCGTAGTGGCCGGCGTCCGCCGCCGCGTAGACCATCAGGAACTTCGAGACGAAGCCCGAGAAGGGCGGCAGGCCCATGATCGACACGGTGGCAAGCGCGTAGCAACCGGCCGTGAAGGGCATGACGCGGCCGATGCCGGCGAGATCGGCGATGTTGCGCCGGCCGGTCTGCATGATGAAGGCGCCGGCAGCGAAGAACAGCAGGGTCTTCATCACCGCGTGGTTTGTGACGTGCAAGAGGCTGGCGTCGGTGGCAAGCGCGGTGCCGATGCCGAGCACGGCGACGATCTCGCCCACCTGAGCGAGCGTCGAGAAGGCCAGCATCCGCTTGATCTCGGTCTCGAACAGGGCGCGGATCTCGCCGTAGAGGAGCGTGATCAGGCCAAGGCCGATCAGCACGACCTTAAGACTGAGGCCCCAGCCGGTGAAGGTCGAGAGCGCCGGCACGCCGATAACGATGAACAGCACCTTGACGATACCGAACACGCCGGCCTTGGTCAGGATACCGGACAGCGGACCGGAGATGGACGACGGCGCGGCCGGATGGGCGATGGGCAGCCAGCTATGGACCGGCCAAATGCCCGCCTTCACCGCGAAACCGGCGAAGAAGCAGAGGGCGATGACGAGGCCGGCGAGCGGCGAGATCGTGCCAACCTTTTCGGCCAGAGCAGCGAACTCGAACGAGCCGATCTCGGCATGCGTCAACAGGATGCCGAAGTGCATGAGATAGGCGCCAGAGGCGCACATCATGAAATAGATGAGGCCGGCGCGCAGCGACTTCTGGTTCTGCTCGTGAATGACCAGGAAGTAGGACGTCCAGGTCATCAGCTCCCAGTAGACGTAGAAGTTGCCCATCTCGTGCGCGGTGGTGAGGCCGAGCAGCGAGCCGATCATCAGGAAGGCGAAGAAATAGTAGCGATTGGTCCACTCGGAGCGGGCCATGTAGCCAACGGAGTAGACGATCATCACGGCGGAGATGCCGGCGAACACCAGCGCGAAGACGCGGGAAGCCGGATCAAGGCTCGTGTCGAACACCACGAGGGCCAGCGTGGCAACGGCGAGGATCACGGCGCCGATGTCGCGGGCTCGGATCGAGACGTGGCCAAGGCCGTAGACGGCGAAGGCGCCGATGTAGGGCACGAGAACGAGCAGCGACCAGGGCGACTCGAACTCGGGAACGCCACCGACGGCGCCGGCCAGCACTTCAGCGGCATGCTGGAAGGGCAGCGGGAACACCGAGATCAGCGCGGTGACGGCGGCGAGCGCCCAGGCGATCGGCAATGCGAGGCTGGGAGCGCTGGCAAGCTCGACGCGGCGCGCCGGATGCTCGAAGCAAACGCGCTGGATCACCACCAGATAGTAGTAGGCGGCGACGATCGACGCGGCGGTGCCGACAAGCGCGATGGCCCAGTGGCCCTGCTCGATGGCGGCGTAGAGCACCAGGAACTTGGAGAAGGATCCCTTGAAGGGCGACAGGCCCATCACGGAGAACATGCCGAAGCCGAACAACGTGGCGGCGACCGGCATGCGATGGCCGGACCCCGCGAGGTCTTCCAGGCGCGACGAGCCGGTCCGGCGGATGATGTACCAGCCGGCGGCGATCACGAGGCCACGCATGATGACCTGGTAGCCAAAGTGCATGTAGGCGCCGGTCAGGCCGGCTTCACCGCCGAGGCCGATGCCGATCAGGATGTAGCCGATCTCGGCGACGGTCGACCAGACGACGACACGTACCAGGCTCGGCAGGCTCATAAGGGCGGCGACTTCGCCGAAGAACAAGAAGACCGCGCCCATCCAGGCCAGCGCCATCGGGTCGATCTGAGTGAGGGAGAGCATGAGTGGAGATCCTTCCGCAGGCATGCATCTTGGCTGTCATGGATGACGTTAATCACAGCATCCACTAGGGTATGTCGGCTAGCCGACATATACGCATTCCCACGACGGCGATGCTTTACGTGCGAAAGTAAAAATGAGTTATTTACTCATAATATATGGCGCGCGGAAGGGGCAAAAAAAACAACACCTTGTTCCGCTCGTGTCGTTTTCAGCGCCGTCTTGTGGCGGCTTTCCTAAAGGATTTAGATCGCATTTTGACGCCATTTTCTAAGTAGTATGTCCGATACAGCTTTGTGCATCCCCGCCATGCAGAATCCTCAGGATTCCCTTTAATTGCGAGTGAGTTGCAAGATGGAGGCGAAAAATCCGTCATTTCACGGACAAGTATTTCCATCGCGGCGGCGATTGGGATAGAGGAACGGCTTAGACTAGAAAGGAATGTCGATGCACGAAACGGCGGTGGTCGAGGGGCTGATGCGTATCCTGACCGAGCATGCCAAGCAGAACGGCGTCGACCGCGTCGTCGCGGTGCGGCTGAAGATCGGCCGTCTGCGCGGCATAGACAGCCGGCAGATCCGGCTGGCTTTCGAGATCTTTGCCGACGGCACGCTGGCCGAAGGCGCGCGCCTCGACATCGACGAGGTCGGCGTCACCGCGAAGTGCCGGACCTGTGGCACCACCTTCGAGGTGGAGAGATATCAGTTCGTCTGCTCGGGCTGCGGCGGCTCGGACGCCGAAGTACTGACCGGGCGCGAACTCTACATCGAGAGCTTCGAGGCGGCGAAAAGCTGACCGTCAGGCGCTTTCCATCGCCTTGCGCCGTTCGGCGAGACGGTCGGCGATCCACTGGGTCCAGGCGTCGAGGCCCGTTCCTTTCTTGGCCGACACTTCGAGAACCGGGCCGGGGCCGTGGACGCGGCCGACGGCGGCGCGGGCGCGGTCCGTCGAGAACTCCTCGATGGCCGGCAGCAGGTCGGTCTTGGTGAGGAGCACGAGATCCGCCTTGCGGAAGATCACCGGATACTTGTCGGGCTTGTCGTCGCCCTCGGTCACCGACAGCAGCACCACGTCGTGATGCTGGCCGACGTCGAAGTCGGCGGGGCAGACGAGGTTGCCGACATTCTCGACGAACAGCACGTCGATCTCGTCGAGATCAAGAACATGCAGCGCGTCATGGATCATGACGGCGTCGAGATGGCAGGTGACGCCGGTGGTGATCTGCACCGCCGGCACGCCATGGCGGCGGATGCGGTCGGCGTCGTTCTCGGTTTCAAGGTCGCCTTCGACGACGGCCACGCGAATGCCCTTCGGCAAGGCGGCGATCGTCGCTTCGAGAAGCTGCGTCTTGCCCGAGCCGGGGGACGACATCAGGTTGATCGACAGGACGCCGTGGGCGTCGAGATGCTCGCGGATGTGGGCGGCGATCCGATCGTTCTCCGACAGGAGGTTCTCGATCACTGGAATGGTGGTGGTGGCGGCCTTGCTGCCGCAGCCGCAGTCGCTGCACATGGGGGAGACTCCTGAAATGGGACGTTAGAGCGGCGGGCGCTCGGACATATCCGAGCTGCCACTCTAACCTTTATTCAAGCATCGGATTTTTCCGAAAAGCGGCTCCACTTTTCGGTCCGATGCTCTAGCGGACGTCGGCGAGCTCGCGGCGCAGACGGCCGAGATCGGAGATCACCATCGAGCCGCCGCCGAAGCGGTAGAGGATGCCCGAGCGCACCAGCTCGGCGATGACGGTTGAGACCGACTGCCGGGTGGCGCCGATCTGCATGGCAAAATCCTCGGCGTTGGGCAGGTGGTCGATGACGATGCCTTCCTCGGCGGGGCGGCCGATCCGGTCGGCGGTGTCGCAGAGCACGCGGATGAGGCGATGCTTGACGCCATGGAAGGCGATGTCCTCGATCATGCGGATCGACTTCTGCGCCAGACGGTCGAGGGCCGGCAACACGGCGAGCGCCAGTTCCGGCTCGGCAAGGGCGAGTTGACGGAAGGCGGTTGGCGTGGCGATCACGATGTCGGAGGCGGTGCGCACTTCCAGCATGGCGCCGCCATGCAGGTAAATGGCATCGCCCGCTTCAAGCACATAGAGCGTCAGCTCCTTGCCTTCGAAGGAGGTGAAGCAGCGGAGCCGGCCGGAGCGAACGATCAGAAGATCGCCGTCGGCGGCTTCGTCGCCACCATAGACGATCTGCCCGGCGCGCAATGAGCGCTGGCCGAACAGACGACCATGGCCATCCTTCAGGAGGCGTTCGACGAGGGCGCTCAGTGGATTGTCGGTCTGCATCGATTTTCCAGTGGCCGGTTCGAAAGTGTTCGCGATGGACCGGTCTTGTATAAGGGAAATTACGCCCTTCATGTTAAGGAGAATAGTCCGAAGAAGGTCAACTTTTCAAGTTGACCTATATCCTTCAAGACGTTGGTTTTTTACGGTCTGGGTTGCCGTATTTGCATGGTCGGTGATTCAGCGCCTTTGGGCGCTCGACTTGCTTATACCTTGGTCGTAGCTGGCGGCCAGATGGCGCCGCGCAGCGTAAACAGAACGTACCCCAGGAAGGCAACCGCCCAGCTCCAGCGGGCCACGGGGATGAGCGTGTCGTAGAGCGAAAAGTCGATGGCGGCGCCGACTCGGGCAATTGCCGCGCTGGCGATCGCCACATAGATGATGTCGGCAAGCAGCGAGGGCATTAGCGATCGCTTGTCTTTCTTGCGAACGATGGAGGTGGCTATGCCGATGGCGAGCGTCACGAGACCGCCGACCGCGAAGGCGTGGATGACGGCGAAGGGCGAGACGTCGGCGATGTCGAGATCCTTCAGCGCCAAGAGCAGAAAGGCGAGCCGCTTCCAGACGAGGCCGACCGCAAGGATGACGCATCCGGCGTAGGGCTTGATGCGCCAGGGCTGGATGTGAACGAGCCACGCCACGCCGAACACGAAGGCGGCGAGGGCAGGCCAGCCGGCGTTCCAGCCGAGCCCCCAGAGTGCTAGCGCCAGGATGGTGAAGACACGCTGCGGCAGGGCGATGAAGGTCGGAACGGGCTTGAGTTTCGGGTAGCCGGCCCGCTCGCGCGCCACCGCCAGCACGGCGATGCCGATGCGGTTCGACACCTCGATGCAAATCAGCACGATGACGGCAAGACCGGCCATGGTTGCCTCGGGCCATCCATACAGGAACGCCGGGATGCCGATCAGGCCATGCAGGGCGGCAAGGCCGAGGATTGGTAGCGTCTCGGCCGTCTTGCCGGGTGGCGTGACAGATAGCAGGAGCACGACGCCTGACAGCGTGACCAATGCCCGCAGGAAACCGGCCTGGTCCAGGTCGATACAGCCCCAGGCGAAAGCCGCCGCGTGGGCGATGAGAACGGCCCAGAGCATCGGGGCCGGCGTGATCGGGCGGCCGATCCAGCGCGGCAGCGCCACGGTCAGGAAGCCGAACAGCTGGATGCTGAAGAAGCCGAAGATCAGCTCGTTGGGATGGGTAGCAATATCGCCGATCCCAGGGGCTACATCCGGACCGATTGCCCTGAGCGCCGTCAGCGCCGCCAGAACGAAGGCGACGCGAAACGGATCGGGCTTGTTCATACCATCTCCACGCGAGCACTCCCGGGCTGGCCGCGCGTGAAGCCGTCGACGAGTTCGCCGGGAAGGTTCAGGGCCTTCAGTGCGGCAAGCGTCTCACCTCGGCTGGCCTGGCCGTCGAGCAGCGCCCTGTAAAGACGACTGACCGCGACCATGTCGACGGTGTGAGGAGACAGCCGCAGGCGACGGACGCCAAGCTTGGCCAGTTCGTCCGGTGTCGGGCAGAAGGCCTCGACGCCGTTCGAAAGCGTCTGAATGCCGTTGATGGCGAGAAACTGCTGGCCGTCCAGCGTGTCGACGGGCAGGCCGTCCGGGTCGCGATCGCAGACGAACTGGCAGCCATCCTTGTGCAGTCCATGCAGGCGGGCGTGGTAGCAGCGACCGGAAAGGGCCAGCGGCAGCCGGCCGAAGGCGAAGAGCTCGAACTCCACCTCGGGCAGCTCTGCGGCGATGACGGCGACCGAGGCGATCGGCAGTTCGACCGGCAGGCAGATGCCTGTGGCGCCGCGTCCGGCCAGGAAGCGAGCGGCGCCCTCGTTGTAGACGTTGATGAACGGGCCGACGAGGAAGGGTTTGCCGGCCACGGAGGGCAGGGCGGTGAGATCGTTGATCTCGGCGAGTTCGCCGACCTTGCAGAAGTCGATGACGGAAGCGCGCTCGCGCGGATTATAGGGCAGGGCGAGCGTCGACAGCACGACCTCCTTGCCCGCCGCCTGAAGGCGCTCGATCAGTTCCGGCCAAAGGCCTTCGGTGAAGGGCTGGCGCTTGCCGCAGATCACCTCGCCCAGATGGACGCGATCGACATCCGCCTCGTCGGCGATGCGGGCATAGAAATCGCGAAGCCGGTCGGGGGACCAGTTGAAGAGAACGGGGCCGAGGGTCAGGCCGGTCTTGGTCATCGCAGTCGACTTTTCGGTTTCGGACATTAGCGCCACGCCTTCTTGTAGGCGCCGGAGGTCTGGCGGCCTCCTTCGACGAGGCCGGCGAGCAGGCGCCCGACCTCGACTTCGGTGCTGCCAGCGTCGATCGCGTCCACGGCGGCGCGGAAGGTGCGCACCACCTCGGTGACATAGCCCTTGCCGCGCTGGCGCCCCTCGATCTTGAGCGCCGTGATGCCAGCCTTGGCGAAGGCGGCGATCAGGCTCGCCGCGTTGAGGCTGACGGGGTCCTCGAAGAGATAGGACGTTTTGCCGCCGGCCATGAAGCGGCCCTTGCACAGCGTCGGATAGCCAGCCTGCTCACCGGCGCCGAACCGGTCGATGGTGAAGCCGTTGAGGCGGGTCGCCGTTCCGTTCTTGTCTTCCGAATAGGCGACATGCTCGGGCGGCGAACAGACGCCGGTGAGGTTGGGCGATTTGCCGGTGGCATAAGAGGACAGCGAGCAGCGACCCTCGGTCATCGGGCAGAGGCCGCCGAAGACGAAGGCTTCGGTCTCGACGTCGATCGCCGCGTTGAGCTTGGCGATCTCCTCGACGGAGAGGACGCGGGGCATGACGACGCGCTTGACGCCGAAGGTGTCGGCGTAGAAAGCGATGGCCTCGGGCGTCGCCGCCGCCGCCTGGACGGAGAGGTGAAGGCGCAGGTTCGGATGATGCGTCGCCGCGTGGTCGAGCACGGCGAGGTCGGCGAGAATCACCGCATCGGCGCCGGCTTTTTCGGCGTTGGCGAGCGCCGCCTTCCAGGCGTCCATGGCGCCGGCCTTGGCGAAGGTGTTGATCGCCACCAGCACCTTGGCGCCATGCGCATGGGCGAAGCGGACGCCCTCGATCATCTCGTCGGGCGAGAAATTCAGGCCGGGGAAGTTGCGGGCGTTGGTCTCGTCGCGAAAGCCGCAATAGACCGAATGGGCGCCGGCCTCGACGGCGGCGCGCAAGGCCGACGGGGTGCCGGCGGGACAGACCAGTTCCAGACTCATGACGGTTCTCCGGAGATTGGCGAACCGGTGAAGCGACGGGCAAGTCCGAGGCCGCCGATCACCGAGCGGTCGACCAGCTTGCCAAGGCCACCGGTCGCGCCGACGAAGTCGGCTGGCGTCAGCTCGGCGTCCTCGATGGCGTTGCGGAGCGCGACGAGGGCGTCGGTGCGTCCGGAGACCGAAATCGCCCGGTTGAAGAACATGGCGTCGCCGTCGAGGGTGCCGTCGAGCAAGCCGAGCAGCACGAGGAGGGGAGCCCGCACCGTCACGTCGGCTGGCTGGCTGGTCCGGCCCCTCATGCATTTCACTTCGGCCCGCACACCATCCGGCACCATCAGGAAGCTGAAGTCGAGGTCGGACGGCTCGATCAGGAACGAGCATTTTCCGTACTCGCCCAGACGGTCGAAGACGGCCGGCTTGCGGTGCGCGAATCGGCGGACGGCCAGCGTCAAAGCCGGCCCAAGCGGCAGGAAACCGGCCGGCGCCGCCAGGATGCGTAGAAGTCTGGGCAGCTCGCCCCGGAAATGTTCGGCCATCGCAATATCCATCTTGAAGGCGATGAGCTTAGGACAGTCCGTCGCGCATGGTCTTGTCATAACTCAAAGACGCACTGCTTTTTCGCATGGCAGCCTGCCCAATCGACGAAAGGGTGTTATGTGTCGGCGCGGGCTGGTTTTGCCGCACCGGCCGGAAGCTCCCGCCTCATGTGCAAGAGAGTCGAAATGTTCAGCCGCAGCCTGCCGCGCTTCCCCGATCTCACGAGTTTCCTCGCTTATCTGGAGGAGCGGGGCGACGTTCGAAGCATTGCGGCACCGGTCGACATGAATCTCGAGGTGACCGAAATCCACCAGCGGGTTATCGCCGCGGGCGGGCCGGTGCTGCGCTTTTCGTCGCCCACAGTTGACGGCAAACCATCGGCGATGCCGGTCGTCGCCAATCTGTTCGGAACCCGCGCGCGCGTTGCCGCCGGCCTCGGAACCGACGAGGAGGGGCTTGGCCGGCTTGGCCGCATGATGGCCTTCCTGCGTTCGCCGAAGCCGCCGCGTTCGCTGGGCGAAACGGCCAGCCTGTGGCCGGTGGCGCGGGCGGCCCTCAACGCCCGGCCGAAGATCGTCGGCGATCGCGGTCGCTGGCGCGACCTTCCCGTCGATCTCTCGGCGCTCCCCATCCAGACCTGCTGGCCGGGCGACGCCGGTCCGCTGATCACCTGGCCGCTGGTGGTGACCCGTTCGCCTGGCGCGGACGATCTCAACAGCTACAATCTCGGTGCCTACCGCATGCAGGTGCTCGACAAGTCGAGCGCCATCATGCGCTGGTTGCCGATGCGCGGTGGCGCTCAGCATCACCGGCAGTGGCTGAAAGCCGGCGAGACCATGCCGGTGGCGGTGGTGATCGGCGCCGACCCGGCGACCATTCTCGCCGCCGTTATGCCGGCGCCCGAAGGGGTGACGGAGTTGTCGTTGGCCGGCCTGATTGCCGGTTCGCGCCTTTCCATGACGGCTTGCCGGACCATTCCGTTGCATGTGCCGGCGTCGGCGGAAATCGTCCTTGAAGGTACGATCACTGCCGGCGACACCGCAATGGAAGGGCCGTTTGGCGATCACACGGGCTACTACAATCCGCCGGAGCGGCATGTCGTGTTCCGGCTCACCGCGATGCGGGCACGCGAGGGCGCGCCCTATCTCACCACCTTCACCGCACGGGCGCCGGACGAGCCGGCGGTGATGGGCGACGCGCTGGCAGACGTGTTCAAGCCGCTGCTGATCGAGGCGATCCCCGAGATCCGAGATCTTTGGCTGCCTCCGGAGACATGTTCCTACCGCGTTGCGGTCATCTCCATCGACAAGCGCTTTGCCGGCCAGGCGCGGCGGGTGATGATGGGCTTCTGGTCGCTGCTGCCGCAGTTCACCATGACCAAGATGGTGATTGTCGTCGATGACGACATCGACGTGCGCTCGTGGTCCGACGTGATGTGGGCGGTGGCGACACGCGCCGATCCCGCCCGCGATACCCTGGTGCTCAACCGTACGCCGATGGATCACCTCGATTTCGCCTCGCCGCTCGAAGGGCTCGGTGGCAAGATCGGCATCGACGCGACCAACAAGATCGGTTCGGAGACCAGCCGTGAATGGGGGCGGGTGATGACGATGGACGAGGCGGTGAAGATGGCGGTCGATTCCCGCTGGACAGAGCTGTTCGGAGCGACGCCATGAAGATCGTCGTAGGCATCAGCGGCGCTTCGGGCGCGGTGCTCGGACGCGAGGTGCTGCGCCAGCTTGGCGAAGCCGGTGTCGAGGCGCATCTGGTCATTACGCCGGGCGGGGAACGTACCATCGCCCATGAGCTTGGACCGGCTGGTCTCCAGGAGATGCGGGGGCTCGCAACCGTCGTGCACGACATCGGCAATCTCGGCGCTTCGATCGCTTCGGGCTCGTTCGGCGCCGACGCCATGGCCGTCGTTCCCTGCTCGATGCGGACACTCTCGGCGCTTGCCCATGGCTTCGGCGACAACCTGCTGACGCGGGCCGGCGACGTGATGCTGAAGGAGCGGCGGCGCTTGGTGGTCCTGCCGCGCGAAGCGCCGCTGACCGAGGCGCATCTCAACGCGATGCTGATGCTGACCCGCATGGGCGCCATGGTGGCGCCGCCGGTGCCGCCCTTCTACAGCAAGCCGGAGACCATCGACGACATGGTCCGCGAAATGGCGGCGCGCGTGCTTACCTGGCTCGGCGTCGACCCCGGTGAGGCATTGACGCGCTGGCGGGGTATGTGAGGCCTTGTCAGGTCGCAGTTCTACGGGTATAGCCGTTCTCATGACCACGACGCCTGACATCTCGCGCCATATCTCCGCCGAGGGCACCGCCCCCGGGGATCGCGCACGGATGCTCGGCTCGCTTCTTCGTCTCGGCCTTATCTGCGGTTGCCGGGTCCAGTGAGGGAGCGCCCGGCGGCCGATAGCCCGCCGCTGGCCATGAGCTCTCTCGTACTCAACCCAACGTGTGATTATTTGCGCCTGATGCCGCGTTCTGACGTCGATGAGCGACGCGGCCGGGTCAAGGCGCCAGCCAGAGCCGAGTGAAGCCATCATGACCGATAGAGTTCAGAACGGGATGAGCCGCGACCGGGTGGGCATGCCCATCGCTTCCACCAAGTACCGCCCCTTCACCCCCATCAATCTCAGTGATCGCACCTGGCCGGGCAAGGTGATCGACAAGGCGCCGATCTGGTGCTCGGTCGACCTCCGCGACGGCAATCAGGCGCTGGTCGATCCCATGGGGCACGACCGCAAGGCCCATATGTTCCGCCTGCTCTTGGAGATGGGTTTCAAGGAAATCGAGATCGGCTTTCCCTCAGCGTCGCAGACCGATTTCGACTTCGCCCGCTGGTGCGTCGAGGAGGGCGGCGCGGGTGATGACGTGTCGCTGCAGGTGCTGGTGCAGTGCCGGCCGGAGCTGATCGTCCGTACCTTCGAGGCCTTGCAGGGCGCCAAGCAGCCGATCGTCCATTTCTACAATTCCACCAGCCATTTGCAGCGTCGTGTGGTGTTCGGCAAGGACGTGGCCGGCATCAAGCAGATCGCCGTCGACGGCGCCAAGCTGATCGCCGACATGGCGGCCAAGGCCGGCGGCGGCTTCCGCTTCGAGTATTCCCCGGAGAGCTTCACCGGCACCGAACTGGACGTGGCGCTGGAAATCTCCAACGCGGTGATCGAGGTCATCGATCCGACGCCGGAGAACAAGCTGATCCTCAATCTGCCGTCCACGGTGGAGATGGCGACTCCCAACATCTACGCCGACCAGATCGAGTGGATGAGCCGCAACATCGACCGACGCGATTCCGTGCTGATCTCGCTGCATCCGCACAACGATCGCGGCACCGGCGTCGCCGCCGCCGAGCTGGCGCTGATGGCCGGCGCCGATCGCGTCGAGGGCACGCTGTTCGGCAATGGCGAGCGTACCGGCAACGTCGACGTCGTCACCATGGCGCTCAACATGTTCACGCAAGGGGTCGATCCCGGCCTCGACTGTTCGAACATCGAGCGCATTCGCGACGTGTTCGAGTATTCCAACCAGATGAAGGTGCCCGAGCGGCATCCTTACGTCGGCGAACTCGTCTACACCGCCTTCTCCGGCTCGCATCAGGACGCCATCAACAAGGGCCTCAAGGCCATGAAGGCGTCGAACACCGGCGTCTGGGAAGTGCCCTACCTGCCGATCGATCCGCAGGACGTCGGCCGGTCCTACGAGGCGATCATCCGCATCAACTCGCAGTCGGGCAAGGGCGGCATTGCCTATCTCATGCAGAACGACCACGGCATCAACCTGCCGCGCACGCTGCAGGTGGAGTTCCGCGAGGACATCCAGGCGATTACCGACCGCGAGGGGCGTGAGCTCAGTTCGCAGCGCATCTACGAGCGCTTCATGCAGCTCTATGTCGACCAGCCGGATGGGCGGCTCAAGTTCGTCGACCACCACACCTTCCCCGATCCGGAAGTGAAGGGGCGGCGTATCTGCGTCGCCGAGATCGTCGATGGTGGCGTTCAGCGCACCATCGAAGGGCATGGCAACGGCCCGATCGATGGTTTCGTGCATGCGCTGTCGGTCCACATCGGCATCCCCGTATCGGTGGCCGATTACTCCGAACACTCGCTTCAGCAGGGGTCCGACGCCTCGGCCATCGCCTATGTCGAGTTGAAGCATCCCGGCGGCAAGCTGCATGGCGTCGGCATCAACACCAACATCGTCACCGCGTCACTTTCGGCAGTGGTGTCGGCGGTCAACAGGGTGCTGGCGCTCAACGCCGGCTGACCTGAGCTTCCGTGACGAGAAGAGCCCTCGATCCTGCGGTCGGGGGCTTTTTTGCACCTGCCGGTGCTGCTTGACTTTGGCCGCGCGGCACGTGCAAGCATGGCCCATGTCTCTGCCCGACGATCTTGCGAATTGCCTTGTGCTCAACACCGTTGCGGCGGCGCGCGCGCTGGTTCGGCGCTACGACGCCAAGCTGAAACCGTTCGGGGTCACGGTGCAGCAGTTCTCGCTTCTGGCCGCTATCCGATACAATCCCGGCGCCACGGTGGGGGTGTTATCGTCACGCATCCATCTCGATCGCACCAGCCTGATCCGCAATCTCGACCGGCTCGAAGCCAAGGGACTGGTGCGGCGGACGGACAGCGGCGGCGGCAACGCGCGGGTGAGCGAACTCACCGATGACGGCGGAGCCTTGCTCGATCGCCTGATCGTCGAGTGGCAGGCGGCCCAGGCCGGCTTGATGCGCGACAGCTCGCCGGAAGAGGCTGAGACCTATCTCAAGATCAGCCAACGGTTCTCTCGTTGATGATGACGCGAAGGATTGCTTGCGACTTATATTGTGTATATGCACAGTGCTGATACACAAGGAGGCAGGCATGCAAGAGCCGATCGTCGTGACGGGCATGGGAGCGGTGTCGCCGCTGGGCACGGGTGTTGAGACCATCTGGAAACGCCTGATCTCCGGCGACAGCGGCATCAGGCGAAACGACCGCTTCGATACCGAGGGGTGGAAATGCCGCATTGCCGGTCTCGTGCCCGGTCGCGGCGAGCCCGACGGCTTCGACCCCGAGGCGGTCATGGACGCGCGCGAGGTCCGGCGCACCGACCTCTTCATCCAGTACGCCATGGCAGCCGCGTCAGAAGCGCTCGATCAGGCGGGTTGGCATCCGGAAGACGAAGCCGAGCGGATGCGGACGGCGACGGTGATCGCCACGGGTGTTGGCGGCGTGCCGGCGATCACCGCCGCGAGCGAAACAGTGCGAACCGATGGCGTCCGCCGGCTATCGCCGTTCGTCGTCCCTTCCTTCCTGCCGAATCTTGCCGCCGGTCAGGTGTCGATCCGCTTTGGCTTTCGCGGCCCCTCCGGCGCGCCGGTCACTGCCTGCGCCGCGTCGGCCCAGGCGATCGGCGATGCCATGCGCATGATCCGGAACGGCGAGGCGGATATCGCGCTATGTGGTGGCAGCGAGGGCTGTGTCGATCCGGTGGCCATCGGAGGCTTCACGGCAGCCAAGGCGTTGTCGTTCAACTTCAATGACGCGCCGACCAAGGCATCACGGCCGTTCGACGCCGATCATGACGGCTTCGTTCTGTCGGAGGGCGCGGCGGCCCTGGTGATCGAGACACTGTCGCATGCCGAGGCACGCGGAGCGACACCGCTTGCTATCGTCTCGGGCTACGGCACGACCACAGACGCCCACCACGTGACAGCCGGTTGGTCGGACGGTCGGGAGGCCGCGCGCGCCATGCGGCTCGCGTTGGGCATGGCCAACCTCGAGCCTGGCGCCATAGGTTATGTCAATGCCCACGCCACATCGACGCCGGTTGGCGATGCGGCGGAGCTTGCCGCGCTTGCAACCGTCTTCGGGCCCGGTGGCGGTGGCGTTTCCGTCGGTTCCACCAAGTCTGCCACTGGCCATATGCTGGGTGCTGCCGGCGCCATCGAGGCCATCTTCTCGGTGCTGGCGCTTCGTCACCAGATGCTGCCGCCGAGCCTCAACATCGAGCGGCCCATGGCCGAGGCCGAAGGCTTCGACCTCATCGGTGGTACGGCTCGCCCCGCCGCCGTCGATCACGTGCTGTCCAACGCCTTCGGCTTTGGCGGCGTCAACGCGGCGCTGGTGTTCTCGCGGATTGCATGAGGGTGACAAAAGAAAACGGGCGGCAGGTTGCCCCGCCGCCCGGTCTCTTTTCTCTCAGAACGCCCGATCTCAGTAGATCATGGTGCTCATCTTGATCTCGCCCCAGATCTCCTTGACCGTCAGTTCCATCTCGGCCTTACGGTCGTTGTAGAACGTGTGGAGGAGGTGATGCGCCTTCTCGGAGTTCGGGGAACCCAGGAAGTCGCGGTAGAGGGCCTTGACCTGCTCGTTGTTGTGCGACTGACGCACCTTGGCGTTGCGGTCGATGCCGAACATCGTTTCGCGCCGCTTGAGAGCGTAGGGCAGATACTGCTTCTTGGAGCGGAGCGTGCCGCCGCCATCGACGCAGCCGCCGGGGCAGGCCATGATCTCGATGAAGTCGAAGTCGGCTTCGCCAGCCTTGATCGCTTCCATCAGGGCGCGGGTTTCGCCGAGGCCATGGGCCATGGCGATCTTGACCTCGCCGATGTTGCCGCCGAGGTCGACGGTGGCCGAGCGCACGCCCTCGAAGCCGCGCAGCTGGGTCAGCTCGATCTTGTCGAGCTCCTTGCCGTTGACGACCTTGTAGACGGTGCGAAGCGCCGCTTCCATGACGCCGCCGGTGGTGCCGAAGATGGCGCCGGCGCCGGTGTACTCGCTCATGTAGGGGTTGTCGAAGGTCGACGATTCCATCTTGGAAAGGTCGAGCCCCTCGCGCTTCAACAGGCGAGCGAACTCGCGCGTCGTCAGCACGACGTCGACGTCAGGAACTCCGTCCTCGCCAAGCTGCGGTCGGACGATCTCGTCCTTCTTGGCCGTGCAAGGCATGATGGAGATGACGCGGATCTGCTTCGGGTCGAGCCCCATCTTCCCCGGCAAGTAGCTCTTGGCGATGGCGCCGACCACCGCCTGCGGGGAGCGGGTGGAAGACAGCATCGGCAGGAGTTCGGGGTAGTGGATCTCGGCAAAGTTGATCCAGGCCGGGCAGCAGGAGGTGATGGTCGGCTTCTTCTTCTCGCCCAGGCGATGCAGAAGCTCGGTGCCTTCCTCCATGATCACCACATCGGCGCCGAAGTTGGTGTCGAGCACGACGTCGATGCCGAGCTTGCGCGCGGCGGCGATGATCTGCCCCTCGACGTTGGTGCCCGGCGCCATGCCGAACTCTTCGCCGAAGCCGACGCGGATGGCCGGTGCGAACTGGAGAACGGTGGTGATCTCGGGATTATAGATGTAGTCGAGGACGCGATCGGTCTCGTCCTTCTCGGCAAGGGCGCCGGTCGGGCAGACGAGCACGCACTGGCCGCAGGTGACGCAGGTCGAGTCCTTCTGGTTCTTGCCGTGACGCAGGCCGACCGCCGTGTCGAGGCCGGTGCCGGTCACGACTAGCGCGTCGACTTCCTGGTAGTTGCGGCAGACCGCGACGCACCGCTGGCAGCGAATGCACTTGGTCATGTCGCGGACCATGGCGGGCGACGAGCGGTCGATCTCGCGCGAGGCCACGCGGATCGGGTCGAAGAAGCGGTTTTCCTTGAGGCCGACGAACTGCGCCACATCCTGCAGCTCGCACGAGCCGTGGCGGATGCAGGTCGCGCAGTCCTGAAGGTGGTCAGCCATCAGGAGCTCGACCTGCAGCTTCTGCATGTCGCGCACCTTCTTGGTGCGAGTCTCGACGGCAAGTCCTTCCTTAACCGGCGTGTTGCAGGCCGTCACCATGTGGGTGTTGGCCTGGCCCGGCATCTGGATCTCGACCAGGCACACGCGGCAGGTGCCGGGCGTGTGGTCGATGTCCGCCAGCTCGCACAGCGTCGGGATGTAGAAGTCGTGCCGGCGGGCAGCCGCCAGGATCGTCTCGTTCGGGTAGGCCGTTACCGCCTTGCCGTTGATCTTGAAGTTGATCGTGGCCTCGGCGCCGACGGGGATGAGGGTTTCGACGTTGCACATGGTCTCACGCCGCTCCTTCGGGGATGGAGTGTTCGGTGATCACGGAATAGATGCGGTAGCAGCGCATGCAGCGCATGGACTCCTTGTAGGCGTCCTCCGAGCTGATGATCTGCTCGACTTCCCCGAACATGGTCTTGCGCACTTCCGGAGACAGTTCCGGATGGTGGACGCGGTACTCGTTCTTGACCGGCACCTCGATGCAGTCGTTGGAGAACAGCTTGTTGTTCTCCAGGATCTTGCGCATGCGGGAGCGCGGGAAGAAGCGGGTCGAACCCCGGCGCAGGTAGTCGTCGATGTTGCGGGCGGCCTTGAGGCCGTCGGCCATGGCGGCGATCAGCGTCGACGGGCCGAGGTAGCAGTCGCCACCGGCGAACACGCCCGGCCGCGAGGTGGCGAGCGTCTCCTTGTTGGCGACGACCCAGTTCCACTTGCTCATCTCGACGCCGTCCTCGGGCTTGACCGAACCGGTGTCGACCTGCTGGCCAATGGCGGCGATCACCACCGAGCAGGGCATGACGTACTCGCTGCCCGGGATCGGCCGCACGTTGCGGCGACCCTTGGCGTCCATTTCCGTCTGTTCCATCTTGGTCAGCTTGACGCCCGTGACCTTGCCGTTCTCGGAGATGATGGCAAGCGGGTTGGTCAGTACGTGGAACTCGATGCCCTCGGCATGGGCCGCCACGACTTCCTCGTGGTCGGCCGGCATGTCGGCCTCGGTGCGACGATAGACGAGATGGACCTTCTTGGCGCCCATGCGGATGGCCGAGCGGACGCAGTCCATGGCGACGTTGCCGCCGCCGACCACCACGACTTCGCCGTCGATGTCGTGCGTCTTGATGCCGGCCACGTGGTCGTGGACCTTGAGCAGGAAGCCGATGCCGGACTCGTAACCGTCGAGGCTGGTGTCTTCGTTCTCGCAGCCCATCTTGGTGCCTTCCTGGCAGCCGAGGGCGAGGAACACCGACTTGTAGCCACGCTTCATCAGGTCATCGACCGAGAAGTCGGTGCCGAGGCGCTGGTTGAAGAAGAAGCGACCGCCGAGCTTGGTGATGGCGTTCATCTCGTTGAGAAGAACGTCCTTCGGCAGACGGTAGGACGGGATGCCGATGGCGGCCATGCCGCCCATCTCGCCCTGGGCCTCGAAGACGTCGACGTGATAGCCGCGCATCAGGAGGTGATAGGCGCAGGACACACCGGCCGGGCCGGCGCCGACGACGGCGACGCGCTGATCTTCCGGCAGGACGTTGGCGATCATCTCCTTGGAGAACACCAGCGGATGCGCGCCGGTCTGGTACTCGGCGACGTAGCGCTTCAGGATCTTGATGCCGACCGCCTCGTCGACCATCTTGCGGCGGCAGGCCGCCTCGCAGAAGCGGACGCAGACGCGGCTGCAGGTGGCCGCCATCGGATACTTCTGCAGGATGACGCCGAGCGAGTGCTCGGGCTTACCATCGCGAATGTAGTCGATGTAGCGGGGAACATTGACCTTGGACGGACAGGCCTCGATGCAGGGCGCCGTCATGTAGCTCATGGCGTGCTGGCGGCGGGCCGGCTCCTTCTTGGCGAGTTCGGCCTCGAACTCGTCGCGGAAGGCGGCGATGGCCTTGCCGAGCGCGGTGCCGCAGGACTGACCGAGGCCGCAGAGCGAGGTGGCGCGCATCTGCTCGGCCATGGCGGCGATTTCGTCAAGGCCGAGATCGGCATCGAGGCCGCGGCGCATGGCGCCGAGGGCGTCGCGCACCAGAACCGTGCCCATGCGGCAGGGAGTGCACTTGCCGCAGGACTCGTCAGCCGCCTTGCTGAGGTACTGCCAGAAGGTATCGAGCAGGTTGACGCTCTCGTCGAAGACGAAGAAGCCGCGATCGGCCACGAAGGCGCGGATCGGGTTGCCTTCGTCGAAAACCTCGAAGTCCTTCAGATCGGGAGGCGTCGCGCCCTCCACGGCCTTTCCCTGGCGATAATCGTGGACGACGCCGTCCCACACGCCATAAACAACCTGTGCCATGTTGCCACCCCCATTTGGTTGGGCGTTCCCCCGGCAAGTCTGTCACAGGCGAGCGACCTTCGGGGAAATGTGTCCGTATCATGCGTTCCATAGGCATCTGCCATGCAAACAGCAATGAGGAAAGTCAAACGGGGCGGCCTACGTAGTTGCTTTTTCTCTTTTTCGATTTAGATGCTTCCCGTTCTCAGCTTTCATGTTACGCATTATTGCGTATTAGGGTGAAGTCCTATCCGTAAATCATCTGAATATCTTGGTTTCCAGTTCGTTGTTCCTCAACTTCCGGGCGTTCGGCTGGCGATTTCCCGGGCGGTCGAATTGGTCTAGTGTAGTGAGAACTCCTCTCAGCATGCGGCCAAGCCGCCAGTTTCGGGTTCCGCCATGACAGATTCCTCCATGCCTGTCGGCATGAACCGTCGCCGCTTCATCGAGTGCGCGGCTATCGCAGCCGGTCTTGTCGGGCTGCCTGCCCTAGCAGGAGCCGAGGCTGTCGCCCCCGGCCAGGTGACCGTCTGGGGTATGCCTGCGTCGCCTTCGGTGGTGTTGGCGCGCGCCGTTGCCTCGGGGGCGTTGAAGCTGCTGGTGGAGGATGCGCGTTTCGAGGTCTGGCGCACGGCCGACCAGATGCGGGCCGGCGTGGTTTCGGGCGACATGGCGCTGTTCGCGGCGCCAACCTATGCCGCCGCCAATCTCTTCAATCGCGGCGCCGGGGTCCGGCTCGTCAACGTCCTGACCTGGGGATTGCTCTACGTCTTTGCCGGCCAGGACGTGCGCCTCGACAGCATCGAGGATCTCCGCGGCAAGACACTGCTGGTCGGCGCCAAGAACGACGCGCCCGATCTTCTAACCCGCTTCGTGCTCAAATCGGCCGGCCTCGATCCGGATCGTGATATCGCCCTTTCCTATGTCGGCACGTCGGCCGAGGCAGTGCCTCTGCTCCTGGCCGGCAAGGCCGACGCCGCCGTTCTGCCGGAGCCGGCGGCCAGCGCCGCCGAGATCAGGGCAAAGCAAGCGGGCGTTTCCGTTGCCCGTGCTCTCGATGTGACCGAACTTTATGCAGCCCACAGCGGGCGCCCGGCCGGTATCCCGCAGGCCGGCCTTGCGGTGACCGAGCGTTTCCTCGACGCCCACCCCGATGTCGTCGCGGCGCTGCATGCCGCGTCGGTCGCGGCAGCGGGTTGGGTCGTCGATAATCCGAAGGCGGCGGCGGCGCTGATTGCCGATTCCTTGAAGCTGCCCGCCCCCATCGTCGAGGCCTCGTTGCCGCGCTTTCGGCTTAAGGTCGCGTCGGCGCTCGAAGCCAAGACCGACCTTGAAGCCTATTTCAGTGCTCTCATGACGTTGTCGCCCGACATTGTCGCCGGCCATCTGCCGGACGCTGCCTTCTATTGGGGATCATAGAAGATGGCGAACAACTTCTGGCGCGGGCACGTCGGCGGTGGCGAACGCCTCTGGGCAGCGCTGGGACTCGCTGCCGTCGTGGCGCTGTGGGAGATCGGTCATCGCGCCTATGGCAATTTCGTGTTGCCGTCGCCTCTGTCGACGCTAACCGCCCTCGGGCATGTTGCCGCCAGTGGAGATCTGTGGCCGGCCGTCGTCACGACCGCGCGGGACGCTCTTTCGGGCTTTCTTGTCGCGACGCTGGTCGGCTCGCTCCTGGGTGGGATCGCCGGTCGTTCGATGCCGGTGAGAGCCATGCTTCAACCGATCGCCACCATGCTGATCGGCGTGCCGGCCATCGCCTGGGTGGTGTTGTCGCTTCTTTGGTTCGGCGGATCGGGATTGGCCGCCACCTTTTCGGTGGCCGTCGCCGTGGGACCGGTGGTGTTCGCCGCGGCGACGCAAGGCGCCCGCACGGTTGACGGCGGGCTTCGCACCATGGCTCGTGCCTTTCGCGTGCCGTTAGGGGCGATGATCGCCGACGTCTATCTGCCGCATGTGCTTTCCTATCTGTTGCCGGCTCTCGGCACGGCGCTCGCCATGAGCTGGAAGGTGGCGGTGATGGCTGAGCTGTTGTCGGGCGCCGGTGGCATCGGGGACGGCCTGGCGGCGGCTCGCGCCGAAGTCGATACCGCCAAGACCATGGCCTGGGTGATCGTGGTGGTGGCCCTGCTGCTCGTCGTCGATCGCCTCGTCATCGAGCCGGTCCGCCGGTATTTCGAGACGTGGCGGCGTGGGCTGCCGGGAGAGGTGGCATGAGCCAGGAGGACGCTCTCTCGGCAAGTGGCGTCGGGCACGGCTTTGCCGGCGTGAGGGTGCTCGACGACATCGAGATTCGGGTGCCGAGGGGGAGTGTCCTTGCCATTCTCGGTCCGTCTGGGGGCGGCAAGACGACGCTGCTTCATATCCTGGGCGGTCTTCTGGCCCCCGACGCCGGTCGTGTCGAGCGCCCGTTCGAGCGTCCTGCCTTCGTCTTCCAGGACCCGCTCCTGTTGCCCTGGCGGACGGCGCGCGGCAACGTTGCCTTCGGCCTTGCCGGAACGCGTCTGGTCCGCGCCGACCGGCTCTCTCGGGCACGATCGATGTTGGTCAAGGTGGGCCTCGGCCACGGCGATGCCGGGCTCTATCCGCATCAGCTGTCCGGCGGCATGAAGAAACGGGTGTCGCTGGCGCGCGCCCTCGCCGTCGAGCCCGACCTGCTGCTGCTCGACGAAGCCTTTTCGGCGCTCGACGTCGGCCTGTCGCGCGAGATGCAGCAACTCGTCCGCCTGGATGCCCAGGAGCGCGGCGTGACGATCGTGCTGGTGACGCACGACCTGTCAGAGGCGGTCCGGCTGGCCGACGAGGCCATTGTTCTGTCGGGCCGGCCAGGCCGGATCGTCGCCCGCCTCTCCATCGAGCGTCCGGCGCGTCTCAGGGACGATGCCTTCGTAGAGGCGGAAATTCGCCGCATAGCAGCGATCGAGGCGATCCGCGATGCCTTCCGTCCGACGCTTTCGATCTGAAGTCAGGTCGCTGGAGTTTCCGCCGGTTCCTCAACCTTCTCCTCCCGGATGCGGAACCAGGTGACATAGAGAGCCGGCAGAAAGATCAGCGTCAACGCCGTGCCGACGATGATGCCGCCCATCATGGCGAAGGCCATCGGTTGCCAGAACACCTCGTTGGCGATCGGAATGAGGCCGAGGCTGGCGGCCAGCGCCGTCAGTACGATGGGCCGGAAGCGATGGCCGGTCGCTTCGATCACGGCGTTCCATGCCGGCATGCCTTCGGCCCGCAACCGCTCGATCTGGTCGACCAGGATCACGGAGTTCCGGATGAGGATGCCGATCAGCGCCAGCACGCCGAGGATGGCGACGAAGCCGAGTGGAGCACCCGTCGGCAGAAGCGCTGCCACAACGCCGATCAGCGCCAGCGGAGCAACCGCCACCACCAGCACCAGGCGACTGAAGCTCTGGAGCTGGATCATCAGCACCGTGAGCATGATGAAGGCCATCAACGGTACGACGTCGACGATCGGCGCCATCGCTTTCTGCGACTCTTCGGCCGAGCCGGCGGTTACCACCTTGTAGCCGGCTGGCAGAGTGGCGGCGAAGGCGTCGATATCAGGCCGTAGCTGATCGACGATGGTGTCTGCCTGGGTTGCGTCGGCTCGCGCCGCCTTGACGGTGACGGTTGGCAGGCGGTTGCGACTCCAGACCACCGGCTGCTCAAGCTCATAATGCAGGTTGGCGACGGCGGCGAGCGGCACGCTCGATCCAGTCTGCGTGGCGAGCTGGAGGTTCTTGAGGGTCTCGATGGAGTTGCGCTCTTCGGGGACGGCGCGTCCGATGACGTCGATCTGGTAGATGTCGTCGCGGATCTTGGTGACGGTCGCGCCGCCGATGATGCTGTAGAGCGCGTTGGAGATATCCTGCGAGGAAACGCCGAGCAGGCGCGCCTTGTCCTGCATGACGTCGACCTTGACGACCCGTCCGGGCTCGCCCCAGTCGGCCGCGACATTGCTGACGTGAGGATTGGTCGCGACAATCGCGGCGAGCCGGCCGGCTGCCTCCCGCACGCTCCCGATGTCCGGGCCCGAAAGGCGGTAGGCGACGGGTCGCCCGACCGGCGGCCCGATTTCCAGGAGACGGACGAAGCTGTCGACGCCGGGGAACGTGCGGTGGAGATAGTTGGAAAACTCCGACTTGAGGCGATTGCGCGTCTCCTCGTCGCGCGTGACGACGACGATCTGGCCAAAGTAGGGGGCGGCGGGTTCCTGGTCGAAGGTCAGCAGGAAGCGCACTGCGCCGCGACCGATATAGGACGACCAGTGATCGACGCCGTCCTTGCCGGCCAGCATGTCCTGCTCGAAGCGGGAGATCACCCGCCCCGTCTCTTCGATGGCGGCGTTCTGAGGCAACGTGAAATCGACGATCAGCTCGGAGCGGTCGCTGTCGGGGAAGAACTGCTGCTGGACGTGGGTGAGGCCATAGAGCGAGGCCCCGAAGGCAAGGAGGGTCAGGCCGATGACGATGAGGCGGTTGCGGAGACCGAGAACGAGCAGGCGCTCGAACCCTCTTGTAAAGCGGGTTTTCTCAGGTTTCTGGTGCTTCAGCTTCGCCGGCAGCACCGTGACGCCGATCAGCGGCGTGAACACGACGGCCACGATCCAGGAAACGAGAAGCGACACGGCGATGACGACGAACATGGTGAAGGTAAATTCGCCGGCCATCGACGAGTTGAGGCCGACGGGAATGAAGCCGGCCACCGTGACCAGCGTGCCGGTCAGCATCGGAAAGGCGGTGGAGGTGTAGACGGCGGTGGCCGCCTTCCTGAGAGAATCGCCCTTTTCGAGTCGCGCGACCATCATCTCGACGGCGATCATCGCGTCATCGACCAAAAGGCCGAGGGCGATGATCAGTGCGCCGAGCGACACGCGTTGCAGCGAGATGGCCGACGCTTCCATCACCATGAAGGTAATGGCGAGCACCAGGGGGATGGACAAGGCCACCACCACGCCGGCTCGGAGGCCGAGACTGACGAAACTGACCAAAAGAACGATGGCGACCGCCTCGAACAGCGCCTGTGTGAAGCCGGACACGGCCTTCTCAACAAGCTTGGGCTGGTCGGCAACCTGGTGCACGGTGATGCCGATCGGCAGTTCCGCCTCGATCTTCGTCATCTCGGCCCGAAGCGCATCGCCAAACTTCAGAAGGTTGGCGCCTGCCCGCATGCCTATGGCGATGCCTATGGCCGGCTCGCCGTTGTAGCGGAACAGTTCCGCCGGCGGGTCAGCATAGCCTCGCGTGATCTTTGCCACGTCGGACAAGCGGAAGAACCGGCCGTTGACGCGGAGGTTGACCGCCTCGATGCTCTTTTCGGACCGGAACTCGCCCGATACCCGCACGGATACGCGCTCGGAGCCGGTTTCGATGGTGCCGGAGGGATTGACGGCGTTCTGTTCGGCGAGGGTCTGCAGCACCGCCTTCTCGTCGACACCATAGGCGGCGAGTTGGCGCGGCGAGAACTCGAGGTAGATCACCTCGTCCTCGGCGCCGACGATGTCGACCTTGCCGACGTTCTCGACGGACAGGATGCGGGTTCGAATGGCCTCTGCATAATCGCGCAACTGGCGCGGCGTGAAGCCGTCGGCGGTGAGAGCGTAGATGTTACCGTAGACGTCGCCGAAGTCGTCGTTGAAGAAGGGGCCGACCACGCCGTCCGGCAGCTCGGCGCGAATGTCGGAGACGAGATTGCGCACCCGCACCCAGGTGCCGTCGACGTCGGCCGCCTTGGTGTCATTGCGCAGATTGACGAAGACCGTGGTGACGCCGGGGCGTGTCAGGTTGCGCGTGAAATCGAGGTTCGGCAGCTCCTGCAGCTTCTTCTCGATGCGATCGGTGACCTGTTGGGTCATCTCGGTGACCGAGGCGCCGGGCCAATAAGCCTGCACGACCATGGTCTTGATGGTGAAGGAGGGATCCTCCTCCCGGCCGAGATTGATGTAGGAGAACACGCCGAACAGCGTGAAGACGATCATGAAGTACCAGACGAGGGACTTGTGATCGAGCGACCAGTCCGAGAGATTGAACCTCTTCACAGTGCGTCTCCCTCGGTGCCCCCTGCGCCGTTCGCCGGCACGATGACCTTCTGACCGTCCTGGAGGCTATGAACGCCCGCGATCGCAACCCGTTCGCCGGCCGAAAGCCCTGAGACGATGCGGAGGTGTCCTTGGTCGGCTGGTGCGGTGGTCACTTGTCTCTGGGCGACGGTGCCTTCGCGCCGCGCATCGCGGCTTGCTTCGTCGACCGAGACGACCCAGACAAAGGCCTCGCCGTCATGAGTAAACACGGCCGTCTCAGGGAGGGTGATGGTCTGGCTAGCCCGCTGGTCGGCCCGAACCTCGACGGTGGAGCCGAGGCGGAACAGGCTGGGGGGCTCCGACAGGGCGATCTTGAGACGGCGGGTGCGGGTAAGGGGGTCGGCGTCCGGTGCGATTTCCCTGAGCTGACCGACGATTGCCTGGTCGGGGGCGATCTGTGGCGCGACAACGAAAGGGGCGGCTGGGGAGAGGGTGCCCACCAGCCAGTCGGGCACGTCGATGACGGCGTCGCGGGGGTCGGGCTTGGCGATGGTGACGATGCTTTCGCCGGCCGCCACCGTTTGGCCGGGCTCGGCGCCTGTCGCGGTGACGACGCCGGCAAAACCAGCTCTGAGCTCGGCATAGCCCAGGGCGTCTCGTGCCTTGGCGAGATTTGCCTCCGCTTGGCGAACGGCGGCGTCCGCGGCGTCAAAGGCCGCTCGGGCATCTTCCAGGCTGGCTTCCGCCACGGTTCCGCTGTCTCGAAGTGCCTCGACGCGGGCAACGGTCATGGCCGCATTTTCGCGTTCTGCCCGTCGGTTGCCGAGCGCGGCCTCGGCTGATCGGACGGAGAGATCGAGCGTGGTGGCGTCGATGGTGGCGATGACCTCGCCGGAACGGACCGTGTCGCCGACGTCGACGGTCCTCGTCAGCAGCCGGCCGAGCACCTGGAAGCCCAGATCGACCTTGTCGCGCGCTTCGACCGTTCCGACGAAGGACTGCTGACCGGCGGTAGCGACCGCCACTCTGGCCGATAGAATGGGCCGCACGGGCGGTGGAGGCGCCGTCTCCTCCTGACAAGCGGAAAGTGCCAAACAAGCGAAAACGGCGAGGAACCAGCCGCGGGTCATGGCGCTTTCTCCCCGACGATCTCCACTTTGGCGCCGGGCCGAAGCAGCTTGCCGCCTTCGATGACGACTCGGTCTCCATCGGCGATGCCGGTTTCGACCACTATGCCCTTGGTCGTGTAGGCCGAGATGCCGATCGGGCGCAGCTCGGCGCTCGCGCCGTCGCTGGCGACGACCCAAACCGCCGCGGCCCCGTCTTTCTCAGCCAAGGCGCTGGCCGGGAGAAGCACCGCCAGGATCTTTCGCCCTTCGATGCGGCCGGTAACCGGAGCACCGAGACTCATGGCTGCCGGCGGTGTACCGATGCCGACCTTGACGCGCACGGTGCCCGTTCGCGTCTCGACGGTCGGCGAAATCTCCCGCACCTTGCCCGACACCGTGACGGAGGGGTCCTTGACGAGACCGACCGTGATGTCCGGCAGTTCGTTGATCGACAGGAACAGCTGCTCGTAGACATCGAAGACGGCATCGCGCGGGCCGTCGTCGGCGATAACGAAAATCGGTCGAGCGGCGGCGGCAATCTCGCCGGCGTCGGCGGTCCGGGCAGTGACGGCGCCGTCGGTGTCGGCACGAAGTTCTGTGTAGGCGAGATTGGCGCGGGCAATATCGAGAGCCGCCTGCGCGGACTCGACCGTGCCAGCGGTCGTTCGCACTGCCTTCATGGCGGCATCGAATGCCGACTGCGTGGTAAACCCCTTGTCGAGCAGGGACTTCTGGCGGTCGAAGGCCGAGGCGGCCTGACGGGCTCCCGCTTCGGCAGCGGCCAGCGCCGCCTCGGCGTTGGCGACGTCGGCTTGCTGCTGGCTGGGGTCCAGGCGTGCGAGGAGGTCACCAGCCTTCACGTGATCGCCAACGCCGACAAAGCGTTCGGCAATCCGCCCGGAGACGCGGAACGAGAGCTGAGATGACGCGCGTGCGCGGATCTCGCCGGTCAGAATCAACGTTTCGGCATACGGTTCCAGCTTGGCGGTGGTTACGCGAATGGCGACTGGGCGACCTTCGGCGTTCGACGACTCGTCGGCCAGTAGGGGCGAGGAGACGATGGAACACGCGACGAGCAAGGGCAGAAAAAGCTTCACCGGCAGCTCCGTCAAGCGTGAGGATGATCAGCTCTAGTCTGGGTTGTTCCGGAGGTCAATGAAGGAGAGGTGTCCGTGGCGTTCGGAAAAATGGCCTGCCAAACATGGAAAGCGAACGCCCGGGGGCGTCCGCTTCATGTGTCTTGGACACGAAACACGGTGCTGACCGGGGTCAGCTTTCCGGCGCGTAATAATAGTAGCTGTTGTACTTGTTGCGATAGGAGCCAACGCCGAGCTCGGCCTTGGACAGCACGGCTGCGATCGGCAGGTCCTCGCCGGCTGTGGTCCTGAGGTCGTTGATCGCCGAGCGGACGTCGCGTTGGGAGGTCGAAGCCCAGTGAACGACCAGCGTGACGATGTCGGCGCGGGTCGCAAGGTATTGGGCATCGACAACCGGCAGGATCGGCGGTGTGTCCAGTACGATGATCTCGAACCTCTCCTTGGCGAGCTCCATCAGAAGGTTGAACTGGGCCGTTTCGATAAGGCTGTCGGTCGACGTCCGGTGGCTGTTCTTTCCCACGATCATATCGAGGCCCGGAACCTTGTCCTTGGTGACGAACTGGCGGATCGACTGGGAGTCGAGCGATAGCGTCAGATAATCGGCAAGGCCGTTTTCAGGCGTCAACTCCAGGGACGGGGCAACGGATGGCCGCCGCAGATCACAGTCGACGAGCAGGACGCGCTTGCCTGACATTGCAAAGGCGCGGGCAATGGCAATGGCCGTGGTGGTCTTGCCTTCACCCGGTATGGCCGAGCCGACCATGATGATAAGCCCACCCTCGCGGGCCTTGTCCTGCAGTTTGCGCCTCAGCATGTTCTCAAGACCGAGCCTGATCCGCCGGATCGACTCGCTGTAGGCGGTCAGTGGATGGTCGAGAAGCTCGCTTGCCACCTGCGATCTCTCGGTGATCGAGCGTCCGGCCCGCGACAGCAGCGGAATGGAGGAGATGACCGGCACGCCGAGCACCGCCTCGAACTGCTGGTCGGACGTGAACCCACCGATAAAGTTCTCGTTGAGGAAGGCCAATCCCAGGCCCAGACCCAGGCCGGCAACGAGCGCCAGGGTCAGGATCAACTTGGTCTTCGGCGCGCTGGGCTCATCGGGGGGGAGAGCCGAGGACACGATGCGGCTGTCGGCGAGCTGAAGGTCGGCCTGCGTTTCCACGCCGCGCAGGCGTTGCAACAGATCCTGATAAAGCGTCTTGGCGACCGACGACTCCTGCTGGAGCTCGTAGATCTTGACCATGACGTCGTTGGAGAGGTTGCTGGACAAGACGGTGTCGCGGATCGAGGACCGCAACCGGTCTTGCTCCTGCTGTGTTGTCTTTACGCGATCGGAGAGTGTGCCGAGTTCGACATTCACTTGGTCGGCCAAACGCTTATCGAGCTTGTCGAGGCTGGCGCGCAGGTTGCTCTCCCGCGTCGAGCCTGCCGCGACATTGCCGATGTCGGCAAGAACCTTATCGCGCTCGGCCTTGATCTGGCTGACCGTGTCCGATCGCAGTTGGGCGGCGATACCATCCCAATCCTTGTTGGCGGCGAGGGTAGCGACGCTTGCCCGCAGTGACTGCGCCGATATGCTCTCGGCCTTGAGAGACTCAAGGCTGGAGCGCATGGCGGAGATATCGGCGCGGGTGCTTTCGTTCGAGACCTTCTCTATGTTCTCGTTGACGAAAGCGTCGATGCGGTTCTCGGTCTGGTTGATGGTCGTAGAGGCCTGGGCGAGACGGCGGTTGAGCGCGTCGCGTACGCTGAGGGCGTTGGAGATCTTGGCGTCGACCTGGGCGTCAATATAGGTCGATGACAGCGTGTTGGCGATCAGCGCCGCCTTGGCCGGGTCTGCCGAGGTGGCCGAGACGCTGATGACGTAGGTCAGGCCACGCCGGGCGATGGTGATATTCTCGGAGAAGCGGGTCAGGACCGCTCGCAGCTGGGCATCGGTATCGGCCAGCAGGTTCTCCATCGTCTTGAGCTTGAAGAAGACCATCAAGCGATCGGCGGTACTCAGCTTGACGCCGAACTCCGGGTCCTTGATAAGGTCCAGACGAGAAATCGCCTCGATCTGGGTCGACGGCGATTTCAGAATCTCGACTTCGCTTTCAACCCGCGCATTGTCCGTGGGCAGAAGCGACATCTGGCTTTCCGGGTCGAGGGCGTTCTTCGCCCGCGGATCGACCAGGATCAGCGTCGACGCGGTATAAGTCGGTGTCTGCAGGAAAACATAGACGGCTGCCAAGCCGACAATAATCAGAACAGTTGAAAGAATGAGCCAAATCTGGCGTCGAACGAGACCAATTGCGTTGCGAACATCGAACTCGGATGAATCCATTTGGAGAAAACTTCCTTGAATCTACTCACGCGCGATCACTATGACCGAAATCGCGCCGCCGACCAAGCTATGCCGAGCGAAATGCGGCGCTGTCGCGCGAGAGGTACGCGAAATCTAGTCCCACACGAACAAGGCTCGCCCCTGCATGATGGGGACCTCTTGCCAGCGTAAACTCAGCGCTAGCCCAAACCCAACAGGCCGATACAAAAAAACCGTGGCTCTGTATTTCGAGAACCACGGTTTTCGAGATGGCATGCATGCCCTGTTCTCGCAGCGGCAAACTCAATCAGCCGCCGGGGCTCGCAGCGCCGTCATCGGGAGTCACAGAGCCCGTGACCTGAGACGCACCGAGTGAGTCGAGCGTGTTGTTGAGGCTGACCAGCTGGGGGCTCGCCACGACGTCGGCGCGGCTACCGGCGGTCGTCGTCACATACTCGGTCACCTGAGCCACCACAGCGGGGGGAAGGTTGGCGGGCAGGGCCCTCAAAAGGGTCTGAAGTGCCTGAATGCACTGGGAAGAGCTTCCGGAGGAGCAGGAACTTTGAGCCGCGGTCACCAGAGCGGTGTTGACGCCGGTACCCTGAAGCTCGCTGATAAGGCCGGTCGCCGTAGTCGCGGCGAAGCCGCTTGCAACCGACGACAATGCCATCGCGACGCCGAGCGAGGCGGAAAGGAAAAGTCTGCTCATATCGATTATCTCCTAAAAGCGTTGCATTAAATTGGAGCGCCTGGCTCCACCTGCCGCCACATTTTCAGATAGTTTACATTAAGTACTTGATCCCGTGCAAGGGGAGTCTTCTGTCTCTTGCGTGTTTTTCCTGATCCTGTTCCCTTGCTTTGTTCCAGGTCCGATCATGTGCCGGCAGTCCGGGAATTCCGCGATTTTTCTTTCGCTCGCTCAGTGTCCGAGCACTTGAGCGTCTTGCCGCCCTTCGAGCTTCTGGCTCGTTCGGACTTGGTGATGTGGTTAATGACGGTGGCGTCAATTTACTTAAAATTTGAATTGTATTTGCTCTAAATTCTCTGCTTGATGTGATGAAGTTGTTGTCCATGCTGGCTAACAGAATTTCAAAAGAAATATGGTCAACTTGCCCCACTTAAGACTTGGCGGGGTTTGTTGACATGAACAAGTTGATCCGAACACTGGTGCTGTCCGCTGTCGTGGCAACCCTGCCTCAGGTGGCGTCGGCCGGCTTCTTGAACGTTCCCAAGCAAAGCCTGGATTTGCCCGTCGCCGGAAAGGTCAACGCCAAGGGGCCGACTCTTGGTCCGTCCGGCTTCTATGTGATGTGCGCCACCATTCCTTCCGCTTGCAAGGTTCAGAAAGCGCGGAATGTCGGGGCATCATCAGGCAATGTGCGGCTGACCGTAGATACGCTCAAGCTCATCGACCGCGTCAATCGCCAAATCAACGGTGCGATGCGGCCAAAAGCAGAGTCCGGGACAGCCGATGTGTGGAAAATCGGCGGATCGTCTGGCGACTGCGAGGACTATGCACTCACAAAGCGTGCTGCTCTGCTGCGCAAGGGGTTCCCGAGTTCGTCTCTGTTGATGACGACTGTCGTGACAAGGCGGGGCGAGTCGCACGCGGTGCTGATGGTGCGAACCGACCGCGGCGATTTCGTGTTGGATAACCTCAACTCCCTGGTCAAGCCTTGGAGCGCCACCGGTTATCGGTTCATAGCGATGCAGTCGCCGACCAACCCGCGCATGTGGGTGCGCCTGTAAAAGCGTGCCGACCCGACTGTCACGTTCCGATTTCTACGCCTCGCTGTCGAAAACTGGCGGGGCGTAGTTCTGTCGATGAAGTGGCTAGAATCCCTTGCCGCGCAGGATCTCGTTGATCAGCGTGCGGAGGATGATGCGGATGTCGAGCCAGATCGAAAAGTTGCGAATGTACTCAATATCGCGCAGGACGCGCATCACCGACGGCTCCACCTCGATGGTTGGTCCGCGGAGGCCGCTGGCCTGCGCGAGTCCGGTGATGCCAGGGCGCATGGCATGGCGGCGCTCATAGCCGATCACGAGCTCCTCATAGCGGACGCCGGCGGCCAGCATGCCAGGAACGTGCGGCCGAGGGCCGACCAGTGACATGTCGCCCAACAGGACGTTGATCAACTGAGGCAGCTCATCAATGTTGGTCCTGCGAATAATACGCCCGATCGGTGTTACGCGGGGGTCGTCGGCAACCGTCTGGGCTACGCCTGAAAGATCGCAACGATCGGTGTACATCGACCGGAACTTTAGGATCTCGAAAGGCTTGTTGCCAAGCCCGGTCCTTTCCTGGCGGAAGAACACCGGCCCCGAGCTGGTAAGTTTGATGATCGCGGCGACGGCGATCAGAAGCGGAGACAGCAGCAGCAGTCCGAACGTGGCTCCTACGATGTCGACCAGCCGCTTGGCTACGAGATGAGCGGGCCGCCAGTTGACTTGAGTGTCACCTTCTTCTTGATCGAGGTTGGCTCCGCCAAAGGAAGCCACCGCCATCATCCGACCGGTCGAAAAAGCCGAAGTCGTTGCGACGCGTGTATTGCTGGAAGTCGAAAAGCGGGCTGAAGATCCGCCCTCGGCCGGCGTCAGTTCGCGCAATCCCGACGAACTCTCGGCACCGCCCTTGGAAAAATCCTGGGTAAGGTCCGTTAGGCGCATTACATCCCCCAAACCAAAAAATGAACTTCGAAAAAATTCGGAAACCGTCCGGCTCAAACCGCCGCAACGATCACTCCGAGGTAACAAAACATTTACCACGCTAGTGGATTTCCCCTAAGCTCGCAAGCCGAGTTGCCTGCGTGAGAAGTGGGAAGCCCATGCAACCGGCGCAAAGCTCAGGCTCCGCGCAGGCTACCGAAAAGCCGTTCGCAAGCCGCATGCCATATGGAAATCGTCCCCGATGTGCCAAAATCATGCATCTTGGCCATGACTCCCTAGGCCTTTGCATCCTCGTCATAGTTAATATTGATTAAACTTACATCACACTCGCCAGCGAGCAAATCGACTCGTTGGTCTGATGGCATTTGGTGATCGACCGACCAGCCGTTCGCGTCACTTGAGCCTGAGAGGCAGGCCGGCTGCGACGAACCAGGCTTCGTCGGCAATGGCGGCGATTGCTTGATTGAGCCGGCCCGCTTCGTCGCGAAAGCGACGGGCGAGCGCGTTCTCGGGGACGATGGACAGCCCAACCTCGTTCGATACCAGGACGACGGGTCCGGAGACAGCCTGGAGTGCGGCGGCAAGGCCGTCGCTCTCGGCCTGAAGATCGGCGTCGGCGAGCAATCGATTGGTCAGCCAGAGCGTCAGGCAGTCGACGAGGATTGCCCGGTCATTCCGCGCTTCCAAGGACAGGGCCTCGGATAGCTGGTGTGGAGCCTCGATGGTCCGCCAGTCAGAGCCTCGCCGCTCTCGGTGAAGGGCTATCCGCTTTTCCATCTCGTCATCGCGGCACTCGGCGGTGGCGACATAGATGTTCTCTTTCGCCGCGAAAGCGCGCGTGCGCTGTTCGGCGAAGCGGCTCTTGCCGGATCGGGCGCCGCCCAGGACGAAGATGATCGGTGCCATGGGCTGCTCCTTCGGTTCTCCCTGGCATTCGGCTAGCCGCCAAGCGGCTCTTGCGCAAGCGGAGACCGACCGGCTATTGGCCAAAAGTAGCATGATCCTTGCAAAGAGACCCTCGGCTTCCGCGCTTGCCGTTCGCAGGGACCCGCTTCGGTGGGGAACGGGCGCCGGCCTTGAGGTCGTGCCGCGCGTGGGGCCACTAAAAAGAAAAGGGGAACTCAATGTCCACGTCAGAAGGAAGCGTCAGCTACAAGAAGGCTGACGCGAGCTATTTCGAACAGCGACACCTGTCGCGCTATGCTGGCATCTGGTCGCTCTGGGCGCTAGGCGTCGGCGCGGTGATTTCCGGCCATTTTTCGGGCTGGAACTTCGGATTTTCCACCGGCGGCTGGGGCGGCATGCTGGCCGCCGGCGCCATCATCGCCGTCATGTATCTCGGCCTGACCTTCTCGATCGCCGAGATGAGTCCGGCCCTGCCGCACACCGGCGCCGCCTATTCCTTCGCCCGCACGGCCATGGGGCCATGGGGCGGGTTCATCACCGGCCTTTGCGAGAACGTCGAGTATGTCATCACGCCGGCTGTGATCGTCACCTTCATCACTGCCTACGTGAACTCCATCCTTGGCCTCGACGCTGCCTATTCGCCGTTCGTCTGGATCGTTTTCTATGCGATCTTCCTGGGGCTGAACGTGTTCGGGCTCGAACTGTCGTTCAAGGTGACGCTGGTGGTGACGGTGCTGTCGCTGGCCGTCCTGGTGTTCTTCTGGGTGAGCGCCATCCCCAACATGGACTTCTCGCGCTGGGCGCTCAACATCGGCGTCGGCCCGGATGGCGCGGCCATTGAACTGCCCGAGGGCGGCGGCGAGTGGTTCCCATTCGGCTTCTCCGGCGTTCTCGCCACGCTGCCCTTCGCCGTCTGGCTGTTTCTGGCCATCGAGCAACTGCCGCTGGCCGCCGAAGAATCGGTCGATCCCAAGCGCGACATGCCCAAGGGCATCATCCTCGGCATCTCGACGCTCATTCTCTCGGCCTTCATGATCGTGCTGCTCAACCCTGCGGTTGCCGGCGTCGGCGCGTTCCACCTCGGCTCCTCGCTCGAGCCGCTGCTCGACGGCTTCCGTGCGGTCTATGGCGACGGCGGGGTCGTGCTGCTCGGCATCGTGGCGCTGACCGGCCTGATCGCCTCCTTCCACACCATCCTCTATGCGCAGGGCCGGCAGGTCTACTCGCTGTCGCGCGCCGGCTATTTCCCGACCGCCCTGTCGCTCACGCACGGCAAGTACAAGACGCCGCACGTCGCCATGGTCACCGGCTCCATCGCCGGCCTTCTGGTGATGATGGTGATCTGGTTCGCGCTCGGCGCCGCCGAGGGTGGCGCTGCCATCGGCTCGGTGCTGCTCAACATGGCGGTGTTCGGCGCCATGTTCTCCTACATCATGCAGGCGATCTCCTTCATCATGCTCAGGATCAACCAGCCGGACATCGAGCGTCCCTACAAGAGCCCGCTCGGCATTCCCGGCGCCGTGCTGACGATCATCATCGCCGTGGTCACCCTCTACTATCAGGTGCAGGACCCCAACTTCTCCAAGGGCGTGCTATGGGTGGCCGTGTGGTTTGCGGTGGCGATCGCCTATTTCGCGATCATTGGCCGCCACAAGCTGATCCTGTCGCCGGAAGAGGAGTTCGCCATCGCTCATGCCGGCGGCGCCATCGCCGAGGAACCGGCTCCGGCGGAGTGAGCTTTCAAGACGCAATCAAGACGACGGGGCGCCCTCATCGGCGCCCCGTTGCGTATTGAGGCTGTCCCTTGATTGCCGGGCGCGGGCATGCAGAGATAGGCGATCCTGGGGCCATTCCCTCTTCGCCGGCCCGGAACCAATGGAGCGCTTCTCATGTCCGACGTCATGACGCTCGTCTCGCCCGTGGACGGTTCGGTTTATGCCGAGCGGCCGATCGCCACGGAAACCGAGATGAACCGCGTGTTCAGGCTTGCTCGCGATGCCCAGAGGGGATGGGCAAGGCTGCCGCTCGAGGCGCGCATCGAATACTGCCTGAAGGCGCTCGACGCCATGCTGGCCATGCGGCCGCGCATCGCCGAGGAGCTGACTTGGCAGATGGGGCGTCCGATCCGTTTCACGCCTTACGAGCTCAACGGCGTCGAGCAGCGCACACGCCATATGGCGAAGATCGCCGCCGAAAGCCTCGCGCCGCTCGACAGCGGCCTTGAGTTCGCCGACCATGGCGCCCATCGCTATATCAGCCGCGAGCCGCTCGGCGTGGTCTTCGTGGTGGCTCCCTGGAACTATCCCTATCTCACCACCGTCAACTCGGTGATGCCGGCGCTGATGGCAGGCAACACGGTGGTGCTGAAGCACTCCGACCAGACGCTTCTGGTGGCCGAGCGCTTTCAGGATGCCTTCGACGCGGCGGGGCTGCCGGAGGGCGTGTTCCAGCACATCGTGCTCAGTCACGACCAGACGGCCGCGGCGATTGCCGGACGCAAGGCCGACATGGTGGCCTTCACCGGCTCGGTCGCCGGTGGTGTGGCGATGGAACGGGCCGCGGTGGGAACGTTCATCGCCCTCAACCTGGAGCTCGGCGGCAAGGACCCCGCCTATGTACGGCCCGATGCCAAGCTCGACTTTGCCATCGAGAATGTCGCCGATGGCGCCTTCTTCAACTCGGGGCAGTGTTGCTGCGGGATCGAGCGCGTTTATGTGCACGAGAAGGTCTACGACGATTTCGTCGCCGGTCTCGTCGATCTCACGAAGACGTACGTGCTCGGCAATCCCACCGATCCAGCCGTGACGCTGGGTCCGATGGCGCGTGCACGCGGCGCGGCAACGGTGCGCGAGCAGATCGCGGCGGCGTTGCGAGGCGGAGCGGTCGCGCATGTCGACCCCAAGTCCTTTCCGGCCGATGCCGAGGGAACGCCCTACATCGCGCCGCAGGTGCTGACGTCCGTCAACCATCAGATGGCCTTCATGAACGAAGAGACCTTCGGTCCGGCTGTCGGCATCATGAAGGTTCGGGACGACGCAGAGGCGCTCGGGCTGATGAACGACTCGAAATATGGGCTCACCTGCTCGTTGTGGACCGAGGATCTCGATGCCGCCGAGGCAATGGGCCGCGAACTCGAAACCGGCACCGTCTTCGTCAATCGCTGCGATTATCTCGATCCGGCGCTGACCTGGACCGGCGTCAAGGACACCGGACGCGGCGCGGCGCTGTCGCCACTCGGCTTCCAGGGCCTGACACGGCCGAAGAGTTGGTACGTGCGCCGCGCGCCCGTCTAGTCGCCGCCAGGGGCGGCGGTCGCATCGTCATTGTCTGCTTGCAGCGCTTTCACGGAAAACCGGTTCCCACTTTTCCGTGCGATGCGCTATATCGCCTGCCGAAAGCCCAATCCGGAGAGCCGACATGCCCGTCATTTCCTTCGCCGATCGTTTCGAGGCGGTCGCCGACCGTCGTTCGCCGCTCACCGTCGGCATCGACCCGGCGCCGGAAACGCTGAAGGCGTGGGACTTGCCCTATAGCGCCGAGGGCGTGCGCGTCTTCGGCCTGGAGATGGTCGAGGCGGTGGGCGACCTAGTCGGTGTGTTCAAGCCGCAGATCGCCTTCTTCGAGCGCTTCGGCTGGCAGGGCCTCAAGTCGGCCGCCGAGGTGATCGGCCACGCCCGCTCGGCCGATGCGCTGGTGATCGCCGACATCAAGCGGATGGACATCGGCCACACCATCGAGGCCTATGCCGGCGCCTGGATCGGCGAGGACGCCGGCACGCCGGTCGACGCCATCACGCTCGGCGCCTACATGGGGTCGGGTGCGCTTAGCCCGGTGGTCAAGCGCGCCGTCGAGCACGGAGCGGGTCTCTTCGTCGTGGTGCGCTCGTCGAATCCGGATGGCCTCCAGCTTCAGACGGCCCGCCAGGATGACGGTCGCACGGTGGCCGATGCGCTGGCCGACGATCTCACCGCCTTCAATCGGGATGCGCTTGGCAAGACGGGCAATGGTCCCTGCGGCGCAGTGGTCGGGGCGACGCTCGACGATGCCGACGAGGTGCTGGAGCGTCTGCCGACCTCGCTGATCCTCGCTCCGGGTATCGGCGCGCAGGGTGCCACCATGGCCGACCTCCGGTTGCGCTTCGGGCGAGCGGCGGCCAAGCGTACGTTGCCCAACGTGTCGCGGCAGGTGGCGGCCGCCGGTCCATCGAAGAAGGCGCTGCGCGAGATCGTCGAGCGCCTCGCCGAAGAAGCTTTCACGCTGCGCGGCTGACGGGAACGACATCAAACATGGCTTCTCCTCCGGTTCTGTTTCTCAAGAACATTCGCCTGACCTTCGGCGCAACGCCGCTTCTTACCGGCGCCGACCTGACGGTGGGCGAGGGCGATCGCATCACGCTGGTGGGGCGAAACGGCTCGGGCAAGTCGACCTTGCTCAAGATCGCTGCCGGCCTCGTCGAGGCGGATGACGGCGAGCGTTTTTTCCAGCCGGGAAAGACGGTGCGCTATCTCAAGCAGGAGCCCGACCTCTCCGCGTTCAAGACGACGCTCGAATATGTGGAATCGGGTCTGGCGCCGGGCGATGACCACTATCGGGCGCTCTACCTTCTCAACGAGCTCGGCATGACCGGCAACGAATCGACGGCATCCCTCTCGGGTGGGGAAACGCGCCGGGCGGCGCTTGCCCATGTTCTGGCGCCTGAGCCCGATATCCTGCTGCTCGACGAGCCGACCAACCATCTCGACCTGCCGGCCATCGAATGGCTGGAAAGCGAGCTGAAGGGCATGAGGTCGGCCATGGTGTTGATCTCGCATGACCGGCGGTTCCTCGAAAACCTGTCGCGGACCACCGTCTGGCTCGATCGCGGCGTGACGCGCACGCTGGATCGTGGCTTCTCCCATTTCGAGGCCTGGCGCGACCAGGTGCTGGAGGAGGAGGAGCGCGAGCTCGTCAAGCTCGACCGCAAGATCGAGGCGGAAGAACACTGGATGCGCTATGGCGTTACCGCTCGCCGCAAGCGCAACGTCCGCCGCGTCGACCTTCTGGCCGATCTTCGCAAGGCAAAGCGCGAGCATCGCGGCCCGCAGGGCTCGGTCAAGATGGCCGCCGCCGAGGCTGAGGCGTCGTCGAAGCTGGTCATTGAGGCGAAGGCCGTTTCCAAGTCCTTCGGCGACCGGCCGATCGTCAAGGACTTCTCTATCCGCGTGGCGCGCGGCGACCGGATCGGCATCGTCGGTCCGAACGGCGCCGGCAAGACGACGCTGCTGAGGCTTCTCACCGGAGACCTTGAGCCGGACAGCGGAACCGTCAAGCTCGGCCTCTCGCTCGACATGCAAACGCTGGAGCAGAAGCGCGACAGCCTCGATCCCGAGACAACGCTCGCCGACGCCCTCACGGAGGGCAAGGGCGACTGGGTGGTGATCGGCGAAGAGAAGCGCCACGTCATCGGCTACATGAAGGACTTCCTGTTCTCTCCCGAACAGGCACGGACGCCGCTCTCGGCGCTGTCGGGCGGAGAGCGCGGCCGGGTGATGCTGGCGCGCGCCCTGGCCAAGCCATCCAACATGCTGGTGCTGGACGAGCCGACCAACGACCTCGATCTCGAAACGCTCGACCTTCTCGAAGAGCTGCTCGCCGACTACGGCGGCACGATCATCGTCATCAGCCATGACCGTGATTTTCTCGACCGTGTCGTCGCCTCGGTGGTGATGAGCGAGGGCGATGGACGCTGGCTCGAATATGCCGGCGGCTACACCGATATGCTCGCCCAGCGCGGCAAGGGCGTCGAGGCGCGGAAGGCCGAAAAGGCGGCGGCCGCGCCGAAGAAGGAAGCCGCGCCCGCATCCGCGCCCAAGGTTCGCTCGAAGCTCAGTTTCAAGGACAAGCATGCCCTTGAGACGTTGCCGGGTCGGATCGATGCGTTGACGGAGGAGGCGAAGCGCCTTCATGCCGTGCTCGACGATTCCGGTCTTTATGCGCGCGATCCCAAGCAGTTCGCAGCGGCGACCGAAAAGCTGACGGCTACCGAGACCGCGCTGGCGGCTGCCGAGGAAGAGTGGCTTCGGCTCGAGATGCTGCGGGAGGAACTCGAGGGCTGACGGCTCGTTGCCCCAAGAGGTCAGGTTGCGCGCTGCCCTCTTTTGGGCAAGACAGGACGTCAGTTTGGTCGAATGATCCAGCGAATCATGCCTATTTTCCGCTTTCTCGCCCTGATCCTGGTACTCGCGCTTCCCCTCGGAGCGTCGGCGCAAACCCTTCCGGGTCTTTCGCCGGCGGCCCAACCGGCCGAGACCGCCTCGACGTCTCCGTCCGTGACGTCCCCGGCGTCGGCGAAGGCGCTGGTCGACATTCTCAAGGACGATGCCGCGCGCGCCGCCCTGATTGGCGAACTTGAGAAGCTGGCCCAGCCGGAAGCGGGCGATGCCGTCACCCCTCCGGCCGATGCGTCGACAACGGAACCCGCCGACACTCCAGTCGTGCCGCTCGCCCGAGAGATCGGGTCGGTGACGCAGGATCTGTCACGACAGGTGGTCGACGTGGTGCTGAAGATCGGCCACGGCCTCGGCAATCTGACGCGGCTTTTCGATGGCAGCGCCGCGGTCAACTGGGAGAGCGTGCAAGAGCAAGGTCTCGCGCTCGCCATCCTCGTCGTCTTTGCCTTCGCCACGTTGACGGTTGCCCGCTTCCTGGCCCGCTTCCCGCTCGGCGCCGTCGAAAGGGCGGCCACGGGCAAGCCCTTGCCGCGCCGGGTGCTCTGGATCGGCCTTGCTCTTTTCATCGATTGGGCGGTGATCGGCATCGCGTGGTTCGGCACGTCGGCTTATGCCATCGCCGCGTCCGGTGGCGGGCGCATAGATCTGATGCAGAGCCTTTTTATCGATGCCTTCGTGGTGATCGAGTTCCTGAAAAGCTGTCTTGCCTCGGTTCTCCAGTACCGCCGGCCGGCCCTCAAGCTGTTCAATCTGGAGCCGACGACCGCGCGCTTCTGGTATTTGTGGCTCAGCCGGCTGATCAGCTTCCTTGGTTATGGCGTTCTGGTGGCCCATCCGCTGGTCAACAAGGCGATCGGCTTTTCGGTGGGCATCGGCTTCCGTCTCGCCGTGGTGCTGATCACGCTCATTGGCGCCACGGTTCTGGTGTCGGTGAAGCGGGAGGAAGTGCGGAACGGCCTGTTCCCCCTGCTCGAGCCGGTGAAGAGCTCGGTGTTGCGCACGATCCTCGCGCTTCTCATCCACGGCTGGCACGTCATCGTCATCATCTATCTTGCCGTGGCTTTTGTCCTCTGGGTCAGCCGGCCGTTCGACGCCGTGGACTACATGGCGTGGGCCACGGTCGAGACGGTTTTCGCCATCGTCGTCGGCGGTCTCGTCGACAGCCTGCTCTCCCATGCCATTTCCGATGGCATTCGCCTGCCGGCGGACGTCAAGAAGACCCTGCCCCTGCTTGAAGCGCGGCTCAACATGATGGTGCCGCTGTTCTTCCGGGCGGTGCGCGTGCTGCTCGTGGCGATCGTGATGGCGGTGCTGCTGCAGAGCTGGGGCGTCATCGATCTTCTTGCCTGGTTCCAGTCCGACGGTGGGACCGAGGTCGTCGGGCGCGTCCTGTCGGCAGCCATCATCCTGCTCGCCGCTGGCGGCATATGGCTGGCCGCTTCCAGCTGGGTGGAGTATCGCCTCAACCCATCGCTCGGTCGGATCACCAACGCGCGGACGCGCACGCTGCTGTCGTTGTTCCGCAATGCGTTCTCGATCGTCCTCGTCATCATCGCGGCCATGCTCACTCTGTCCCAGCTCGGGGTCGATATCGCCCCTCTGGTGGCCGGCGCCGGCGTTGTCGGTCTTGCCGTCGGCTTCGGCTCGCAGAAGCTGGTGCAGGACATCATCACCGGTGCCTTCATCCAGTTCGAGAACGCCATGAACGAGGGAGACGTGGTCACCGTGGCCGGCATCACCGGCGCCGTGGATCGGCTGACCATCCGTTCGGTGGGCATTCGCGATCTGGATGGCGTCTATCACATCATCCCCTTCTCCTCGGTGACCAGCGTCTCGAACGCCATGCGTGGATTCTCGTTCCACGTGGCGGTGATGGACGTCGCCTACAAGGAGGATATCGAGGCGGTGAAGGTTGCCATGCAGGAGGCGTTCGACCGGTTGATGGAGAGCCCGCGCGGCGCCGTCGTTCTCGATCCCCTGGAGATGCACGGCATTGTCGCCTTCGGGCCGAGCAGTATCTCGGTCCGGGCGCGCATCAAGACGTTGCCGGGAGAACAATGGGCCACCGGGCGGCTCTACAATGAGATCCTCAAACAGGTCTTCGACGAACGCGGCATCGAGATTCCCTTCCCGCAAACCAAGGTCTGGTTCGCCGAGGATGGTGGAGAGGCAGGCGTTGCATCGCCCGGAACGCCGGCAGTCGCGCATGCGCCTCAGTCGGAGGTCGGCCGGGCGGACCGGCCTGCCAAGCCCAGTTCGCCGGCCAAAACCCTCGATGTTCCGCGCAACGAGGATGACGATTCGGACGTCGATCGGTGACGGCAGCGCCGGGCAGACCTGCGCAGCGTCATCTCTGCCCGTCGGAAAAAGCGGTTGCGTTTGATGACCGGCGTTCTAAATGAGAGGCCATAGGCTCGGGCCGCGCGCACCCGGATCCGCCTTGCCTGATGGAGACGACAGGACTTGAGCGATCCAACCGAAGTCCATACCAGCGCGGAAGCGTCACCGGGGCGGTTTGCGCTGGCCGTGAGGTGGATTGGTCCGGTCATCGCCGTGGTGCTGATTGCCGGCGCGGTCTGGGTGCTTTGGGACATGGCGACGAAGATGTCGTTCGCCGACATCCACAACGCCGCGCTGGCGCTGCCCGCACATCGTTTCGTGCTGGCCTTCGTCTTCACCTTCTGCGGCCTTGTCGCGCTCGCCACTTACGATCTTCTGGCTCTCCACGCGCTCAACTACACGAGTTCGGTCAGTCTGGCGCGGGCTGTGTTTGGCGGTCTCATCGCCAACGTCTTCGCCAACACGCTCGGTTTCCCGCTGCTCTCGGGAGGTGGCGCCCGTTACCGCATCTACTCCATGGTCGGCGTCAGCTTCTCGGTGGTGGCGAGGCTGATCGTCATGAGCTGGCTGACCATGTGGTCCGGCATCCTGTTCGTGCTCGGTCTGGCGCTGACTCTGGAGCCGACCACGCAGTATCCCGTCTTCCCCCACCACTACATCGATCGGCTGGTCGGTCTCGTCATTCTGGTCGCTCTCTCGAGCTTTATCATCTGGTTGGCGCGGAAGCGGCGGGCCATCCGGGTCAGCGGCATGGTCGTGCGCATGCCCAAGGCCAAGCCGGCGTTCCTGATGGTGCTGGCCGGGGCGTTCGACCTGCTCGCGGCTTGCGGGACGCTCTACGTTCTGCTGCCGCCCGATGCGGTGCCGGACGCCGCTCGTTATCTCGTCACCTATTCCATCGCCTTCCTGGCCGGCATGGCCGCCAATACGCCCGGCGGCGTCGGCGTGTTCGAGGCGACGGTGGTAACCGGGCTCGGCATCGCCCACCGGCCGGATGTCGCCGCCGCCTTGATCCTGTTCCGTCTCATCTATTTCGTGGTGCCACTGCTCTTTGCCTTGGTGCTGCTCGCCTTCCTGGAGGGGCGGCATCGACTGGCGGTGCGCCGGGCGCGGCGTGAGGAAGTTTGAAGGCGGCTGATGTTGCCCGCGTAGGGGAACCGCAAGGCGGTCTGGAGGGCTTGTTCGGCGCTCCGTTCTGGATCAAAAGTCACCGTCCGCCACTCCCGAGCCTCGGTGCCCGAGTGACCCCATGAGCCATCAGCCTTCGCCGAATGCCTTCGCCCACCGGCCATATCTTCTCTACTGGCTGGCCCGCCTGTTCGCGACCTTCGCCATTCAGATCGTCGTGGTCGCCGTTGGCTGGAAGGTTTACGACCTCACTCACGATCCGATGGCGCTCGGCTATGTGGGGCTCATGCAGTTCCTGCCGGCCTTCCTGCTGGTGCTCATCACCGGCACGGTGGCCGACCGGGTGTCGCGTCGGTTGATCATCATTGCCTGTTTCGGCATCGAGGCCGCCGCCGCCATCTGGCTGTTCCTCCTGTCCTGGACGGCGTCGCCGAGCGTCATGCCGATCTACGTCATCCTCCTGGTGATGGGTATCGCCCGTGCCTTCATGGGGCCGGCCATGCAGTCGGTGGTGCCAAACCTCGTGCCGCGCGAAGCGCTCGCCAACGCCATCGGCTGGGTGTCGTCGTCCTGGCAGGTGGCCGCGATCGGCGGGCCGGTGGCCGGCGGTCTGCTCTACGGCATTTCCGAGCTTGCCGCCTTTGGCACGGCGGTGGCGCTGCTCGCCGCTGCTGTGGGATTGATGTTGGCAATGCCGCCGATCATCGTGAAGCAGGGAGAGAAGGAGCCGGCCTGGCAGGCAGTTTCGGCGGGCTTTCGCTATGTGTTTTCCAACCGGCTTGTGCTCGGCGCCATCTCACTCGATCTTTTCGCGGTGCTGCTTGGCGGAGCCGTGGCGCTGATGCCGGTCTATGCCTCCGACATTCTGGTGCTCGGTCCGGCCGGCCTCGGCATGATGCGGGCGGCGCCCGGCATTGGCGCCATCCTGGTGGCGGCGTTCCTGGCGCGCTTCCCGATCAAGGCCATGGCTGGCGTGAAGATGTTCCTCGGCGTTGCGCTGTTCGGATTGGCGACCGTAGTGTTCGGCGTGTCGGTGACGCCGTGGCTGTCGATCCTCTGTCTCGGCCTGATGGGGGCCGGCGACATGATCTCGGTCTATGTGCGCGAGACGCTGATCCAGCTCGCCACGCCCGACGAACTGCGCGGTCGCGTCTCGGCGGTCAACATGGTGTTCGTCGGCGCCTCCAACGAACTCGGCGAGTTCCGCGCCGGCAGCATGGCGGCGTTGATCGGCACCGTGCCGGCGGTGGTGTTCGGCGGCGTCGGCACGCTTGCCGTGGCGGGCTTGTGGTCGGTGATCTTTCCCGACCTTCGCCGGGCCGAGAAGCTCGACGGCAGCTGAATGTCGCCGATGCTTCGGCAAGCTGGTTTGAGTGCGGTTCAGGGAGGACGCGGATGTATATCGGGATCGACTGGGGCGGAACGAAGATGGAGGTGATCGGGCTCGATGCCCTGGGCGTCGAACTCTGCCGACATCGCATTCCGACGCCGCGCGAGGACTACGATGCCTCGATCCGGGCGGTGGCCGAGCTGGTCGATCACGTCGAGACGGCGACCGGCGAGCGTGGCAGCGTCGGCATCGGCCTGCCCGGCAGCCCCAACCCGCTGACCGGCCTCATCCGCAACTCCAATGCCTTCTGGCTGAACGGCAAGCCGCTCGGTCGTGACCTCGAGGCCGCTCTCGGCCGTCCGGTCCGGCTCGCCAACGACGGCAACTGCCTCGCCGTCTCCGAGGCGATCGATGGCGCTGGCGCCGGCCTCGACGTCGTCGTCGGCATCATCCTCGGCACGGGGCACGGTGGCGGCATCGCCATCAAGGGCAGGAGCCACAATGGCTTCCAGGGGCTGGCCGGCGAGATCGGTCACTACTCGCTGCCCTGGCCGAAGGAAGGCGAGTATCCGGGACCGAAATGCTGGTGCGGCCGTCACGGCTGCCTCGAGATGTATTGCTCGGGCACAGGCTTCGAGCTTCCCAGGCAGCTTTCGGCCCGCACCAACCTCTGGGAGGGCGAGGCGAGCCGGCTGGTCTTCTCCGACAGCGTGGCGACGCCGATCCGCAAGGCCAGACACGGCGACAGCTCGGGCGTCAGGGGCGCCGCCTTCCTCTGGAAGGAATAGAAGGGGAGGAGGCGGTTGCGATCCGCCCCCTTGCACGCTTACAGGCTGACCCAGCGGCCGGTCTTGCCGGACTCGACGATCGCGTCGAGGATCTTCATCATCTTCACCGCGTCGCGATAGTCGTAGGGCAGCGGTTCGACGCCACGGATCGCCTTGGCGAAGGCTTCGCCCTGAAGACCATACTGGTCACAGGCGGGCAGGGTGATCTCTTCGATCTTGGCGTCACCCAAGGCTGTGCCGCGATCGAGACGAATCACCGTTTCCTGCATTGGCGGGGCGTTGAAGGGGATCACCACCTCAATGCGGCCGGTTGAGCCGACGACATTGACGCGCTGGTGCGGCACGGTCTGCGTGCCGACGGTGAACGTCAGGTGGCGCCCCTCGCCGAAATCGAGAATCGCCGAGGTCAGAACGTCGGTGCCAAACGTCTTGTCCAGCTCGATCAGGCCGATCACCCGTTTCGGTTCGGCGTCGAACACGAAGCGGGCGGTGACAATCGGATAGACGCCGATGTCCCAGAGGCCGCCGCCGCCATTTTCCGGCTTGTTGCGAATGTTGGCGGGGTCGTCGAGGAAATAGGAGAAGAAGGACTGCGCGGCCGCGACCCGGCCGATGGCGCCCGTGCGAACGAGCTCGCGGGTCTTCAGCCATTGCGGATGGAAGCGAACCATGAAGGCTTCGAGATAGACGATGCCCGGCGGCAGGGCGGCAAGGCGCTCGGCGTCCGCGGCATTCATTGCCGCCGGCTTCTCGCTGAGCACGTGCTTGCCGGCGCGCGCGGCGGCGAGCGTCAGATCGACGTGGCTGTCGTTCGGCGTCGGGATGTAGACCGCCTCGATGGACGGGTCGGCGAACAGGGCCTCATAGGAGCCGTGGGCGACGGGAATGTCGAGGGCGACCGCCGCCGTCTTCGCCGTATCGATGTTGCGCGAAGCAATGGCCGCCACCTCCAGCCAGGGCGTCGTGCGAAACCCGGGAATGACCTTCTCGCGGGCGATATTGGCGGTGGAAACGACGCCGATACGGACGGGCTTGTGCGTGGACATGTGCAGCCTCCCTTCTGTTTTGTACGATTTATAGGGGAGGGCTTCGGGGAAGGGAAGCGTGTCAGACGTTGCCGGACGATCGTTCGGCCGACATCGCCAGCTCGGCGTGCAGATGGACGAGTTCGCCGCTGGTCAACGCCCGCTTCCGTTCGGTTGCGAGCCGCCGTACGGCCTCGACGAGGGGACCCGCGAGCTTTGGGTCGAGGGCCATGCCGCGACTTGCCAGAACGTGGGCCAGCGCCTGGGCGCCCGAGTGCTTGCCGATGACGACGGTGTGGTGACGCCCGAGCAGCCTGGGGTCGAGGCCCTGGTAGGTCTGGGCTTCCTTGAGAAGACCGGCGACGTGGAGGCCGCTCTCGTGGGAGAACACATCGCGCCCGACGACGGCCTTGCCGAGTGGTACGTCGCGGCTGGCCGCGCTGGCGACCATCTCGGCAAGCGGCTTCAGCGATGGCAGGTCGATACCGGTCGAGCGGCCGTCGAGCCGCAGCAGGGCGACGGCCACCTCTTCCAGCGCGGCGTTGCCGGCTCGCTCGCCAAGGCCGAGCACGGTGACGGAGGCCTCCTCGCAGCCGGCGCGCAGGGCGGCGAGCGTATTGGCGGTGGCAAGGCCGAGATCGTCGTGTCCGTGAAACTCGAGAGCGAGCGAGGTGCGGGCTCTCAGGTCCACGACCAGTTTCATGGTCGACAGCGGATCGAGAACGCCGACGGTGTCGGCCAGCCGCAGCCGCCAGCCGCCGGATTGCGCGACCATCTCGGCCATGGCGGCGAGGTGATCGGGATCGGCGCGCGAGGCATCCTCGGCGCCGACCGAGACCTCAAGACCGAGATCGAGCGCCATCGGCACGAAACGGGCGATGCGGGAGAGCGCCTCGCGCCTGTCGATGCCGAGCTTGGCGGCGAGCTGCAAGTCGGAGGCGGGAATGGACAAGTTGATGGCCGGTGCGCCGCTGCGGATAGCGGCGGCGATGTCCTCGCCACGCATGCGGCACCAGACGGCGACGCGGACCGGCAAGGCCAGGCCGACGATGGCGGCGATCGTGCCGATCTCGTCTTCGCCCATGGCCGGGGTGCCGGCCTCGATCTCGGCGATGCCGGCGGCGGCGAGCGCCTCGGCGATGGCCAGCTTCTCGCTGCGCGTGAAGGCGACGCCAGGCGCCTGTTCGCCATCGCGCAGCGTGGTGTCGTTGAGGCGGGCGCCGATCATGCTGCGGTCTCCAGAATGCCGGCTTCGCGCGCGATCGCCGGAAGCAAAGCGAGAAGGTGGTCGATGTCCGCATCGGTGTTGAAGCGGGACAACGAGAAACGGACGACCGAGCCGGCGAGATGCTTGAGCCCCATGGCGAGCAGCACACGGCTCGGCGCCATGCCGCCAGCCGCGCAGGCGGAGCCGGACGAGGCGGCGATGCCGGCACGGTCGAGACGGCTCAGCATCATTTCGGCATCTGCGCCGGGGAAGGCGAGACAGGCGGTGTTGGCAAGGCGCGCCGCGCGGTCGCCGAGGACGAACGCGCCGGGAAGGGCCGAGAGGACACACGTCTCCAGGCGATCCCGGAGGCCGGAGATACGCCTGGCTTGGTTGTCGGAGAACGCAAGCCGGGCTGCGACGCCGAAGCCGACGATGCCCGGTACGTTCTCGGTGCCGGCCCGTCGACCACGCTCCTGGCCGCCGCCGGTGATCAAGCCTTCGAAAGGAATGCCTCGACGGACATGAAGGGCGCCGATGCCTTTCGGGCCGTGCAGCTTGTGGGCGCTGAGCGAGGCCATGTCGACGCCGCTGGCGGCAACCGAAAAATCGAGCCGGCCAGCGGCCTGCACGGCGTCGGTGTGGAACAGGGCGCCGACGGCGTGGGCGAGCGGGACGAGATCGGCAATGGGAAACAGCGTTCCTGTCTCGTTGTTGGCGGTCATCAGCGTGACCAGTGCGGTGTCGGGGCCGAGCGAGGCACGATAGGCATCGAGGTCGAGCCGGCCGCATGCGTCGACCGGAAGACGATGGATAACGATGCCATCCGTCGCGGCGAGGCGGTCGAGCGTCGCGTGGACCGATGGATGCTCGACGGCGGACGTCACCACCTTGCGCCGGCCTGGCCGGGCGGCGAGCGCCGCGCGAATGGCGGCGACGTTGCTTTCGCTACCGCCGGAGGTGAAGACGATCTCGTCCGGTCGGTCGGCGCCGATCAGTGCCGCCACCTTACGCCGGGCTGCCTCGATGGCACGACGCGCGTCGCGGCCGGCCGCGTGGACGGACGACGGATTGCCATGGAGGTCGGTCAAAGCCGAAAGCATGGCAGCGGCCACCCGGGGATCGACCGGGGTGGTGGCGTTGGCATCGAGATAGGCGACCGGGCCGGCGACCATGACGATCCCCCCAAGTGTTCAGGCGACGGCGGCGGCTCGGCCGAAGCGTTCGGCATAGACCTTGCCGACGGCGGTCTCGATGTAGTCGTAGGCGTGGGCGTCGGTGACGGTGATGCCGGCGGCCTGAAGGGCATCGCGCGGGCAGTCGCCGACCTTGGCGCAGAGCACGGTGTCGATGCCGTCGAGGGCGGAGATGGTCGGGCCGAGCGTGGCGTCCTCGCCGAAGCCGCCCATGCAATAGGCGTCGACCTTGCGATGGCCGACGAGCGTGATGCCCTTCGACCCCGCCTCGTAGATCTGGAATTCGCGGGCATGGCCGAAGTGCTCGTTGACGCGGGCGCCGCCCTTGGTGGCGACGGCGACGAGGAGGCGGACGTCGTCGGCCACCGCACCGATGCGCCTGAGGGCATCGTCGCGGGCGGCGCCCCGGTCGCCGCGTTCGGCGGCGACGAAGGCGCGGTAGGCCTGCCGAGGGGCGGGATCGTAGGTGACCGTCTCGGGCAGTCTGTCGAGGTTGAACTCCTGGCCACGGTCCTCGCCGAGCAACCCGATGGCGTCGGCGCGGCATTGGCGGCAGTGGCGCATCAGCTTGGCGCCGCCATCGAGCCGATCCTGCAGGGCCTTGAGTTCGGTCGGCGTCGGCCCGCGCTGGCCGGTGAGGCCGAAGTGGGTGCCATGCGCCGGATCGGAGATCAGCGGCATGACGTTGTGCAGGAAGGCACCGCGTGCGCGCACTGCCCGATTGACCTCCGGAAGGTGGTCGTCGTTGATGCCGGGAATCATCACCGAGTTGATCTTCACGAGGATGCCACGCGCGGTCAGCATTTCGAGGCCGCGCATCTGCCGTTCGAGGAGAATGGTCGCGGCCTCGATGCCGGTGCGCCGCTTGTGGTCGAAGAAGATCCAGGGGTAGATCCGGGCGCCGATCTCCGGGTCGACGGCGTTGATGGTGATCGTCACGTGATCGATGGCCATCTCGGCGATCTCATCGACATGGTCGGGCAGCGCGAGGCCATTGGTGGAAAGGCAGAACTTGATGTCGGGGACGACCTTGCGCACCGCGTCGAAGGTGGCGCGGGTATTCTTCCAGTCATGCAGCGCGTCGCCGGGGCCGGCGATGCCGAGCACCGACAGTTCCGGTACGGCGGCGGCCACCGCAACGACCTTGCGCACCGCTTCCTCCGGCGTCAGCCGTTCGGAGACGACGCCCGGCCGGCTTTCGTTGGAGCAGTCGTACTTGCGATTGCAGTAGTTGCACTGGATGTTGCAGGCTGGCGCCACGGCCACATGCATGCGCGCGAAATAGTGGTGCGCCTCTTCCGAATAGCAGGGGTGATCCTTGATCCGTTCCCAGGTCGCGGGGTCGATATCCGCGGGGCGGGACGATGCGCCGCAGGACGACGATGCGCAGCCGCCGCGCCGGGGGCTTGGCGAGACCGTCAGGCTGTCGAGGGAAACGATCTGCGAGGACATGGCACTCTCCGGGCGAAACGAGGTCAACTCGTGTTTCGCAAACGACGTGCCAGACATAAAATGTATTTATTTCAATGGGATATATAGATTGAACGAGAAAGGCGACACACCAGTGGCAGGTCTTTGTCGGACTTGCGACAAGGGCGCGCCTTGCGTGGCGGAGGCTGAAGCCGGGGGCAAACAACGCTCTTCCGTTCGCTGGACGCGGTTAGGCGGCGAATATCAGTGAAATCCCTTAATTATCAAATAGAAGTGAGCTACATTAAAATGCCTCTAAGAAAGGCTTGCATTTTGGGGCGGTTGTGCCGATAGTGCCGACCGTCCGTTTCAAACCCACTCGTAATGAGGATATTCGACATGCTCGGTATTGGCGACAAGCTCCCTTCCTTCACCGTCACCGGTGTGAAGCCCGGCTTCAACAATCACGTCGAAGGGGGCGTCTCCGCATTCGAGGACATCACCGAAGCGTCCTTCCCCGGCAAGTGGAAGGTGATCTTCTTCTACCCCAAGGACTTCACCTTCGTCTGCCCGACCGAAATCGCCGAGTTCGCCCGTCTGGCCAAGGACTTCGAGGATCGTGACGCCGTCGTGCTCGGCGGCTCGACCGACAACGAGTTCGTCAAGCTGGCCTGGCGGCGCGATCACAAGGATCTCGACAAGCTGCCGATCTGGTCGTTCGCCGACACCACCGGTTCGCTGGTCGACGGTCTTGGCGTCCGCTCGCCGGCCGGCGTTGCCTTCCGCGTGACGGTGATCGTCGATCCCGACAACACGATCCAGCACATCTACGGCACCAACCTCAACGTCGGCCGCAATCCGAAGGACACCCTGCGCGTCCTCGACGCTTTGCAGACCGACGAGCTTTGCCCCTGCAACCGCGAGGTTGGTGGCGACACGCTGAAGGCCGCCTGATGTCGATCGCCAGCCTCCAGGATAGGTTTCCGTCCTATGCGCGCGACGTGAAGCTGAATCTCTCGGCAATGGCCGAGGATGACAGCCTGACGCCGCAGCAGAAATACGGGCTGTTCGTTGCCTGTGGCCATGCGTCGCGCAACGCGGAGGTCGCCAAGGCGCTCGAGGGGGAGGCGGCGAGCCACCTTTCCCCCGAGGCGCTCGATGCCGCGCGCGGCGCCGGCGTGCTGATGGGCATGAACAATGTCTATTACCGCTTCCTGCACCTCACCTCGAACCCGGAATACCGGACCATGCCGGCCCGGCTGCGCATGCAGCTGATCGGCAAGCCCGGCGTGGACAAGGTGGATTTCGAACTGTGGTGTCTCGCCGTTTCGGCGATCAATGGCTGCGGGATGTGCATGGACAGCCACGAGAAGGTGGTGCGCGAGGGCGGTCTTCCCGCCTCGGCGGTGCAGACCGCCGTTCGCTTCGCCGCCATCATACAGTCGGCAGCGATCGCGCTTGAGACGGCGGCGGTCGTCGCCTGATCTCGGATCGATACATTGTTGCTGAGCGCCCGGCCGGACAGCGTCCCGCCGGGCGTTTCGTTACCAGCACTCGTCAGGCGGCAGTCCTTCGAACAGCTCGGCAAGGCGACGCCGCGTGGCCGTGGTCGTTCCTTCCGGCAAGCCGTCGGGTGCGAAAAGGCCGATCTCGGCAATTTCCCGATTGGCGCGGAACGCGCGACGCGGCACGCAGTCCGGCACATGGTAAAGCGCCACATGGTCGCGGCCGGCCATGGCCGGATTGAAGTAGAGGCCGAGAAAGCGGGTGGCGCCCGCCGCTTCGTAGCCGGTCTCCTCGAAAAGCTCCCGTCGAGCGGCGGCTTCGGCAGTTTCGCGAGCGTTGACACCGCCACCGGGCAGGTGCCAGCCGGACACGTATGTATGGCGAACCAGCAGTATACGCTCCTCGCTGAAAGCGATGGCGCGTACGCCCAACGTCGTGCCGCCCCACAGTCGGACCGCCAAGGATCGGGCTTGTGCGACAAGGGGTTGCACCGCGTCAATCAGTCGAGCTGTACTCACGACATCCTCATCTGGCAACTGACTCGAAAGTCGACATTTCTTCGGCTGGGAACTTTAGCCTTTCGTCTAGGTCATACTTTGGGTTAACCACTTTTACCTCTAAGGAAAGCTCAGTGTTTAGCCTCATGGCAAAAACATTGTGCATTTGTTATAGCTTTGGTGTGAAAGAGAAGTCGCTGGTGATTTCTCTCAACAACCTCAGAAGAAGGCTATCATGTTTTCCCTCTTCCGCCGTCGCTTCAACCGTGCCCATCGTTATAGTTGGGTGTCGGCCGTCGACGCGAACAATCCCCATATCGTCGCCGCCGTGCTGACATTCTGGGGGCGCTAGTCCGGTTCGGACGCGCAACGGTTCGAGGCGTGAACCAACTTCGTGAGCATAGCATTCGGGGCGGGTTGCCGAGCGGCGATCCGCCCCTCGTTTTTATGGCCCGAGCATTCGTCTTTACCGGCGCGTGAGCATCGGCTACCCAAGATCCATGTTCCGTCTGATCCATATTTCCGACCTGCATCTCGGGCCACTGCCGGCGGCCCGTATCCGCGATCTCGCGTCCAAGCGCATTCTCGGTTACGTCAACTGGCGACGCAATCGATCGCGCGCCTTCGGCGATGACGTCGAGGCGGCCCTGATCGCGGCGATTGCAGCGGAACGTCCCGATCATGTCGCGGTCACCGGCGATCTCGTCAACATCGCGCTTGCCGGCGAGTTTGTAACCGCCGCCGCCTTTCTTGGGCTGATCGGGCCAGGCGAATCGGTCAGCGCCATTCCCGGCAATCATGATGCCTACGTGCCCGGCGCCGCCCGTCGGGCACGGAAGAGCTGGGCGGCCTATATGACGGCCGACGCCGGCGAGGCGGATGGCTGGCCCTACGTGCGGCGACGCGGCGAAGTGGCGATTGTCGGGGTGTCCTCCGCGGTCGCAACCGGCCCCTTCATGGCGACCGGCAGCTTCTCCGAGAAGCAGGCGAAAAGACTGGCGACCGTCCTCGACGAGCTCGGCCGGGCCGGCCTCTGTCGGGTGGTGCTGATTCACCATCCGCCCGTGAAGGGGGCGACGGCATGGCACAAGCGCCTTTCCGGAGCCGCGCGCTTTCGCAAGGTCATCGCGCGCCACGGCGCCGAGCTCATCTTGCATGGCCACACGCACAAGCCGACCCGATTGTCGATTGCCGGTCCGGCCGGAGAGGTGCCGGTCATCGGCGTTCCCGCGGCGACGCAGCGCCCGGACGGTCGTCATCCCGCTGCCGGGTTCAATCTGTTCGATATCGAAAGGTTTGGCGAAGGGTTCCGCATGCACCATCGCCTGATGCAGGTCGTGCCGGGTGGTGGCTTCGTGGAGACGCGGGCCGAGGAGATCGTCAGTGTGGCTGACGGTCAGCCCGGCACCATGAACCAGGCGTAGGCGACGAGTCCCAGCGCGCCGACGGCAAAGCCGGCGAGAAAGACGATCAGCGCCCAGATCAACATCGAGCCTCGATCGGCCGCCCGTCCGGATGCTGCCTCGTCGGTTTCGCGGCGACCCAGAGCCGCCGAGCGTAGCTTGGCGACGAGCGCGTCGCTTTCGAGGGACCGCTCGCGTTCGATCAACCGTTCGGCAATATAGTCGGTCACCGCATCGGCGGTGTCGTCGAGGTCGGCGCTTTCATTGAGCGTCAGGCGACCAAGCCGGGTGTCCTTCAGAAGGCGATAGGACCGGCGGTCACGCGCCATCACCACATGCGTGGTGGGATCGACCCAGAGACGGGGCGGCGCCGAGCCTGCTACCTTGCAGATGAAATAGGCGTCGTCGGCAGGAAGCTCGGAAAACACGCTCGCCAACTCTTCGGCAAGCAGTTCGAGGCGAGCCCGATCGCCTTCGTGCAGGTCGGCGTAGGCGTCGGATCGCTCGCTCTCGGCAATGCGCACACGGCGTACGGCATCGGAAAGACGCCGGACCTTGCCTTCGCCGAATTTATTGTCGCCAGCCTCGCCGCCTGTCATGGCTTATCCTGTCGCTTGGGCCCGCTTCCAGACCAACCGCATGAAAGCATACAGCGATGGCCGAATTAGGACCAGCTTAACCATTCTTCACCCACAGCCGGGTTTGCTCCCCAGGTGAAGAGACCGGCTCGGTTGCCCAAGAAGGGCTTGCCGTGAGATCGTTCGTGGTGTTTGAAATCGGCATCGATGCCCCGGCACCGCGCGGTGGCCGGCGAGGAGGAAGGCCATGAAGCCCGTTTTCATCCAGTTGCAGTGCGCCCCAGGCCAGACCTATGCCGTTGCGGATGCCATCTACGCCCTTGAGATCGCCTCCGAACTCTACTCCACCTCGGGCGAATACGATCTGTTGATGAAGGTCTACGTCGACGCATCGGTCCATGAAGACATCGGCAAGTTCATCAACGAGAAGATTTCCTCGATTCCCGGCATCCTGCGCACTCTGACGACTTTGACGTTCCGAGCGTTCTGACATTTCGAGCGTCCGGCGAGAAACGGGTGGTCTGTGAACTCGCAAGGCATGAGTCTGCTTCGCATCACAACGGAGCTCGATCATGTCCTTTCGCATCACAGGTCTTTCGCCCAACGCCTTTCAGTCGCTCTATGGTTTGCCCGATGAAGAACTCGCGGTCCGAGGCGTGCTTCGCTACGTCGTGAACGAGAATCCGGGTTACCCGGACCGGGTGGAAATGCGCGAGGCCCGGGTCGGTGAAACGGTCCTGCTCCTCAACCATTTCAGCCTGCCGGTGGACACCCCCTATCGCGCATCGCACGCCATCTTCGTTCGTGAAGGCGCCACGGAGGTGTACGACGCTATCGATGAGGTGCCCGAGGTCATGCGGAGGCGCCTGCTGTCGCTTCGGGCATTCGATCAAAACGACATGATGGTCGATGCGGACGTGATCGAGGGAAGCCGGGTTGAAACCGTCATCGAGCGCCTCTTTTCGGATCCGGCCGTGAGCTACATCCACGTGCACAACGCAAAACAGGGATGCTACTCCGGTCGCGTGGACCGCGTGGACGGCTGATACGCGTTCCCTTGATCCGGACTCATCCGGCTCAAGCGGGTCTCGGCCTGACCGGCCGGCGCCCGGTCGGGCGCTTCCGCCTCCGTCAGCTTCCGACCCGAAAGCTCAAAACCCGAGGGAAGCGGTATGAGGCCTCAACGAGAGGATGGCGATCGAGGGCGCGCGCGGGTTTGATCCAGTGCGCCTCTTCATCCGCGAGAAAGATTGCCACACAAGAGCGTAGGCCTAGCTGCCACTGCCGCTTTGAAGCGCCAGGCGGGTGGCGCCTATGATCGGGCCGGGAAGGCCGCTCTTGCGGGCCTGGACGATGACGGCGAGGCCAGCGGTGCCCTCGGGCGCCACGTCGGCGAGCGGTAGTTCCAGTGTCATCGCCTGGCCCGACCACAGGCCGACGGCCTGCATCCTGTCGACGACGTTCACATAGGTGACGGTGAGGTTGCGGTTCTCGCCCGAGCCGATGTTCACCGTTTTGGGGGGGAGGTAGCCGGCGATCCAGACCGAAGCCTCGCCGTCGTAATCCTTGGCAGGCAGACTGACGATGATGCGGTCGCTATGAATGCGGGCGGAGACCGTCAGGTCCGGCGTTTCACCGTTGTCGCGCATGATGTCGAGGGAGGCGCGAATCTCATCCTCGCGGCTGCCGATGACCGCGTCGCGGCCGTTGAGCACCACCTGTGGGGTGAAGACCGCGTGGTCTACGCGCGCCCTCGCGTATTCCCTCTGGCGACGCGTGAACTCAGGCTTGGCGTAGGTATCGCGCCAGCCGAGGTAGTCCCAGTAATCGACGGGGAAGGTGAGGGCGACGGTGTCGCGGTCCTTGGCGAGCCGAGACAGTACCTTATCGGCGGGTGGACAGGCGGAACAGCCCTGGCTGGTGAACAATTCGACGACGTCGGCGGCAATAGCGCTGTTGCTTCCAATTGCCAATGCGACGCAGCAGGACGCCGCACCGAGAGCAAAACCCCCGAAGGTCCCCCGCCATGAGATGGTATCCAAGGCCAACCTCTTCGTCATTGTTCTTTGCGGACGTAATGAATACGACAGGTAAGAGTGACGATCCACTCACGAGTGCTTGACCGAACCAATCGGTCAACGCAACGTCGAGTCCGATGATCTCTGGGCGATCAGGCCGGATTCCGGAAGGCGGTGGCCTCTATCTCGACCTTCATCTCCGGGCGAATGAGGCCGGCGACGACCATCGTGGCCGCTGGCCGGGTATCGGCGAACCAGCGACCGACCACCGAGAATACCGGGTCGGCATAGGCGGCGTTGGTAACGATGTAGCGGACCCGAACCACGTCGGATATCGCGAAGCCGGCGTCGCCGAGCGCCTTGGAGATCGTGGCCATGGCGTTCTCTGCCTGGGCCGAAATGTCGTCGGGCATCGCCATGGTCGTGTAGTCATAGCCGGTGGTGCCTGAGACAAAGCACCAGGGACCGTCGACAACGGCGCGCGAATAGCCGGCGACTGCCTCGAAGGGCGAGCCAGTGGAAATGAGCTGGCGCATGGTCTGCCTCAACCGGGCGGCGCCTCCCGCAGAGGGGAGGCGCGTCCTATCTCAAGCCCAGGGGCGAGCGGCGGCGTTCTGAGCCTCGAAGGCGGCGATCTCGGGCGCCTTCTCGAGCGTCAGGCCGATGTCGTCGAGGCCGTTCAGCAGGCAATGCTTCTTGAACGGGTCGATGTCGAAGGACACCTCGCCGCCATCAGGCCCCTTGATCACCTGGTTGACCAGGTCCACCGTCAGCGTCGCGTTGGAGCCGCGCTCGGCGTCGTCCATCAGTTTCTTGAGATCTTCGGGCGAGACGACGATCGGCAGAATGCCGTTCTTGAAGCAGTTGTTGTAGAAGATGTCGGCGAAGCTCGTCGAGATGACGCAGCGGATGCCGAAGTCGAGGAGCGCCCAGGGAGCATGCTCGCGCGAGGAGCCGCAGCCGAAGTTGTCGCCGGCCACCAGGATTTCAGCCTTGCGCCAGGCGTCCTTGTTGAGGACGAAGTCGGGGTTCTCCGTGCCGTCCTGATGGTAACGCATCTCCGAGAACAGGCCCTTGCCAAGACCGGTGCGCTTGATGGTCTTGAGGTACTGCTTGGGGATGATCATGTCGGTGTCGATGTTGAGGATCGGCAGCGGCGCGGCCACGCCGGTGAGCACGTCGAATTTCTGCATGATCTTTCCTTTCCCGAAGCGAGCAATCAGGCGGGGACGAGGCCGGTCGCGGCCGGCCGTCCCAGCATCAGGTTGAGGTTCTGCACGGCAGCGCCGGAAGCGCCCTTGCCGAGGTTGTCGTAGAGAGCGACGATCAGCGCCTCGTCGCCGGCGGCGTCGGCGAACACGTGGAGGCGCAGCTCGTTGGTGCCGTTGAGCGTGCGCGGGTCGAGGCCGGCAAGTCGTTCGGCAGCCTCGAAGGGCATCACCTTGACGAAAGCCTCGCCAGCATAGCGATCGGCCAGCAGCTCGTGAATCGCCTTGGCCGTCAGGCCGGGTGACATCGCCCACAGACGAAGCGGTACGAACGTCAGCATGCCCTGAGCGAAGTTGCCCACGGACGGCTGGAACTGCGGCGCACGGGCAAGGCCGGTATAGGCGGTCATCTCCGGCAGGTGCTTGTGCTTGAAGGTCAGGCCATAGGGCATGAACGGCGAGGGATCCGCGGCCGACACATAGTCCTCGACCATCTTGCGCCCGCCGCCGGAATAGCCGGAGACGCCATTGTAGGAGAGGGGCGCGTTGGCCGGCATAAGCCCTGCCTCGATCAGCGGACGGATGCCGGCGATCAAACCCTGCGGCCAGCAACCGGGATTTGCGACGCGCTTCGAACCGGCGATCGCTTCGGCCTGGCCCTTGGTCATCTCGGCAAAGCCATAGGTCCAGCCAGCCGCCACGCGGTGGGCGGTGGACGCGTCGATCACCCCGGTGCGGTCGTTGTCGATGAGGCTCACCGACTCCCTGGCGGCGTCGTCGGGCAGGCAGAGGATCGCGACATCGGCTTCGTTGAGAAGCCGGCGGCGCTCGTCCATGTCCTTGCGCTTGGCCGGGTCGATGGTCAGCAGGTCGATGTCGTCGCGGGTGGCGAGGCGGTCGCGGATCTGAAGGCCGGTGGTGCCTGCTTCGCCGTCGATGTAGATCTTCGCCCGCGTCATGATCGGTGCCCGGAGTTGGCCGGCTGGAGCCGGCACGTGTTGGAAAGTCCGCCGCGGCGGGGCGCCGGGCGGAGTGCCGAGAGGCTTTACCATCATCGGCCGTCGCTGTCATGCGCCTTGAGCGGCGCCGTCAGGCCAACGCGGCCGGGTTCAGACAGGCAGGATATAGGTGACCACGAGATAGGCGCAGAGGCCGACGGCCAGCACCAGCGCCAGGGCTCGCGCTATCTTGCGCGCGAAGATGACGTCGGGATCGTCGTTATCGTTGGCGGGGTCGTCGAACTGCATGGCTCCGGCCCGTTGAATGGTCTCGCTTGTATATAATCGCGCTGGCGGTGCGGCCAAGCGAACAAAAGGGCTTGCATCCGGGTTGGCCTTCGTTCGACCCTTTGTTTGCTCTTCCCGCCCGGTCCGGCGATTCCCTTCCCGAGGGGCGCTCGGACGGTAACGCCGACGAGGTTGCCATGGCCAGGCTGTTCACCGCCCTCGAGATTCCCGCCACAGCTGGCTTTCACCTGTCGCTCCTGAAAGGCGGCCTGCCCGGCGCCCGCTGGATCGACCCGGCCAACTATCATGTAACCCTGCGGTTCATCGGCGACATAGACCACCGCACCGCCGACGAGGTGGCTGAGGCGCTCGACCGCGTCTACCGGCCGCCCTTCGAGATCAGCCTCAGGGGGCTGCACTGTTTCGCTTCGGGCCGGGTGCCGCATTCGCTGGCCGTCAAGGTGGAGCCGACCGACCAGCTCATCGAGCTTCAGGCCGAGCACGAGCGCATCATCCAGCGGCTTGGCCTGCCGGCAGAGGGGCGGCGCTACATTCCGCATGTCACCCTTGCCCGCTTCAAGGGCACCACCTCGACCGACGTCGCCCGCTGGCTGTCCGAGCATGGCGATTTCATCGGTCCGCGCTTCCCGGTCGATCGCTTCGTGCTTTACTCGTCGCGCGCCTCGGTGGGCGGCGGTCCCTATCTCGTCGAGGAAGCCTACCCGCTGGCCGCCTGAGCGACGTCAAGCGCTGAGCTTTTCAACGAAGGCGCGGGCGGCGCGGTCGCAGAGATCGAACACGGCGTCGAAGGCCCGGTTGTCCTCGTAATAGGGATCCGGCACCTCACGGGCGAGACCAAGCGCCTCCTCCAGCCAAAGACCGATGCGCGCCGTTGATTCCTTCGGGGCAATCCGGCGGAGATCTGCGACATTCTGCAGGTCCATGCCGACGATCAGGTCGAAGTCGGAAAAGTCGGTCTTTCTGACCTGGCGGGCACGCAGCTGCGACAGGTCGACGCCATGCTTGCGCGCGGCGGCGATGGCTCGGCGGTCCGGCGGATCGCCAGTGTGCCAGCCGCCCGTTCCGGCGCTGTCGACGCGGATCCGATCGGCTAGGCCGGCGGCGGCGAGATGGTTCCGCATCAGCCCTTCGGCGGTGGGCGAGCGACAGATGTTGCCGAGACAGACGAACAGGATGGAACGCAACGGTCGGGTCCTTCTTGGGAGTGGCGGTTTTCGCTGCGGCGCGCCTTGCGGTCAAGACGGGGCGAGCCGTAGTGTCGGGAACCCCACAGCGTGGAGCGTTGCGAAATGGAGTTTTTGCCGACGGCCGGCGTGCTTGCCGCCTATACCCTTGCCGTGCTGGCGCTCAACTACACGCCGGGGCCGGACATGGCGATGTTCGTCGGCACGGCGATCACCCGTGGCCGACGGGCGGGCTTTGCAGCTTTCTTCGGAACCAGCACGGGTATTCTGGTGCATACGCTGTTGGTGACCTTCGGTCTTTCGGCGCTGCTCGCCGCCTCGCCCGTCGCCTTCGACGTGCTCAAGGTGGTCGGGGCGCTCTACCTTCTCTATCTGGCCGTCGGCGCTGTCCGTCATGGTAGCCACTTTTCGCCAGACGACGGATTGCTGCCACCCGAGCCGGCCCTCCGGCTTTACCTCAAGGGGCTCGCCATCAACGTGCTCAACCCCAAGGTGGCGCTGTTCTTTCTGACGTTCCTGCCACAGTTCGTCGAGCCGGGCGACCCGGCCGCCCGTGGCAAGCTGCTGGTGCTTGGCCTGTGGTTCCTCGGGGTATCGACACTGTCGATGCTGCCGCTGATTCTTGGGGCAAGCGGTGTCGCGGCTTTCCTCAAGACGCGTCCCCGGGTCATGCGGGGCATCGATTATGTGTTCGCCAGCGTGATGGGCGCCTTCGCGGTCAGGCTGGTCACTGCCCGTCTTTAGGTTCGCGCGGCCGGGTCAGGAAGACGCCGTCGATGCCGGCCATGCGGCCCGCCACCAGCCAGTAGACGAAGCCGCCGACGAAGCCGGCGGCGATCAGGATGGCGATCTCACGCGGGCCGCCGTCGAACGAACGCATCATCGGCGCAAGCCCAAGGGTGGGCAGGGCTCCGAGGAATCCGCCGGCGGCGAGGTAGATGAGGGCGGTGCGAAGGCGGAACACCTCGGTGATCAGGATGACCACAGCCCAGGGAGCCAGCGCCATGGCGCCGAGATAGCTGGCGGTAAAGGCGGCGCCGACGCCGAAGTTGCTCCAGAACCACAGGCTGTCGGCCGGACCGGCCGGCATGAAGCCGACGGAGGCGGCCAGCATGAACAGGGCGGCGGCCACAATCGCCAGGATGAAGCCGATCAGCGCGGCAAAGATCCGGCCGATCGCCCGCATCAGTCCTCTCCGTGGCCGGCGACCATGGCGCGCATGGCGAGATCGGATTCGCTGAGGCCCATCTCCAGCTTGATCCGTTCGGTCTTTCTCAGGCGCTCGCTTTCGCTCTTCAGCTGGCCGCAGGCGGCGGCGATGTCGCGGCCGCGCGGGGTACGGATCGGCGAGGCATAGCCAGCATCGTTGACGAACTGGGCGAAGGCTTCGATCGTCTCCCAGTCGGAGCACTCGTAGACGGTGCCCGGCCATGGGTTGAAGGGAATGAGATTGATCTTGGCCGGAATGCCCTTCAGCATCTTCACCAGATCGCGGGCATCCTGCAGGCTGTCGTTGACGCCCTTCAGCATCACATATTCAAAAGTGATGCGACGCGCGTTGGAGAGGCCCGGATAGGCGCGGCAGGCGTCGATCAGCTCTTTCAGCGGATACTTCTTGTTGATCGGCACCAGAACGTTGCGCAGGTCGTCGCGCACGGCATGGAGCGAGATGGCCAGCATGCAGCCGATCTCGTCACCGGTCCGGGCGATGTTCGGCACCATGCCGGAGGTCGACAGCGTCACGCGGCGCTTCGACAGCGACAGGCCATCGCCGTCCATGATGATGTGGAGCGCCTGCTTGACCGCGTCGAAATTGTAGAGCGGTTCGCCCATGCCCATCATGACGACGTTGGAGACGAGGCGGCCTTCGCTCGGAACGGCGGCCTCGGCGTTGGGCGCCGCGTCGGGATAGTCGCCGAGCCTGTCACGGGCGACGAGCACCTGCGCCACGATCTCCTCGGCGGTCAGGTTGCGCACCAGCATCTGCGTTCCCGTGTGGCAGAAGGCGCAATTGAGCGTGCAGCCGACCTGTGAGGAAACGCAGAGCGTGCCGCGTCCCTCCTCGGGGATATAGACGGTTTCGACCTCCACCGGCTTGCCGGCGCCGCGCGAGGGGAATCGCAGCAGCCACTTGCGGGTGCCATCGGCCGAAACCTGTTCGGCGACGATCTCCGGACGGCCGACAACATAGGCGGCGTCGAGCTTGGCGCGCAGGTCCTTGGCGACGTTGGTCATCGCCGAGAACTCGCGCACACCGCGCACGTAGATCCAGTGCCAGAGCTGGGTGACGCGCATCCTGAGTTGCCGTTCCTCGACCCCGATGGCGAGGAGCGCCTTGGCCATCTCGATGCGCGTCATGCCGACGAGCGATGGCTTTTCCGGAGCGGCGGCGGGGGAGGCGGCAACAGGGTTGTGGTCGATGAGGGTCGACATGGGCGTTCGATCGGTCCTGATGGGATAACGAGGCGGAAATGTCCGCCCGAAAAGCAAGAACGGCCGCGGACGTCACCGTCCCGACCGTTCCCGGTTGTGCGAAGCTATACCAGAAAACAGCAGAAAACCCAAGATGGGGTTTCAGCTCCGGTCACCAACGAGCCCGCCGGGGGCTCCAGACCGGTTGCGACTTACTGGCACTCGGCGTCGATGCGCTTCAGGGCGGCACTGACGCCCTTCAGCGAGTAGGTGTCGGTGGTAACCGTGCCGCGACGCGACGTGCCGGTGATCACCATGTCCGCTCCAGCCTTCATGGCATTGATGAAGCGGCTTTCCTCGGCGGCGTTCTCGACCCAGGCGCCCTGGTCCTTCGTGTACATGCTGAAGGTGGTGTCGCCGATCTTCACCGTGGTCTTGGAACCTTCCTTGTAGGGATAGCCGGTGATGACGGAGATCTCGTGCTTGACGCCTTCCTTCGGGCGATTGGTGATGAACATGAACACCGGATCGCGGTTGACGCCCTTCGGCAAGGTATCCGTCGGCTGGGTCGCGGCATAGCAAACCTTGGCGCCGGCGTTGTTGTAGGTGTAGGTGGCCCAGCGCTCGAACGTCTGGAGCGGCGTAGGCGCCTTGGTCTGCTGCTGCTGGGCGCCTGCGAGGGTCGTCGCGCCGAGCAGCAGTGCGACGGCCAAGCCGAGGGTGCGTGCGTTCGTCATCTAATCACCTTGGTCTTGTCGTGGGACACGTATGGGCCCACCGAAGCGGTCCGCATGAAGCCTAGGGAAACGTTAAGGCGTCGTGGTTACCAAAGTGTTGCTCCGGCGTATCGATCCGTCGGGCAAGGGCGGCCATGGACGCTTCACGTTGTCGCGGCGCGAGGCTTGGCCGGAAATCGGGCGACAATGGGGCCGGCCGGCAATCGCCTTTCCATCTCGGGGTGTTATCCGGCTTTTTCCGCCGCGAGTCGGTCGAGCGCGGCGCGGGCAGCGGCGCGGTGCCGCTCGCCAATGTTGCCCCGAACCATGCCGATTGCGGTGACCAGGACGGTGATGTCGTCGGTGAAGCCGAGACCAAGCACGAAGTCCGGCAGGATGTCGAACGGCATCACGAAATAGGCAAGCGCGGCGAGCAGCGTGGCCCGCACCGGCGCCGGCGTTTCCGGGTCGAGTGCGCAGTAATAGGCGGCCACGACCTCATCGATGAAGGGAATGGCCGCAATGGCCTTCCTGGCCGTTTTCCAGAAACGCGAGCGGACTCGAGCCTCGTGCCCGTCGGCAGGGCCTATGATTTCGGGGTCGGGATCATGAACTTTGCGCATGGGCTCGAAATGGGAATCAGAGCCCGTGCTGTCAACGGTCGATCCGATAGATCGGAATGCGGCCGTCCCTTGCCTTGTAGATGCGGGTTTCGAGGGCGCCGAGCGGCTCGATGCGCTCCGGCTCAATGCCGAGCGTCGCCGGATCGACCTCGGTGACCATGAGAGCCGGTCCGTGCTTGGCGGGATCGTAGGGTATGGTCATCTCGAACTGATCGCTCGGCGCGGCGCCGGAGGCGACATAGGGCCTGACGTCGAGTCCGCTGCCGCGCAACTCGTAGAGGGTTTCCGAGGTCATCGGACGTCCGACGGTGACGACCGTGCGGACGCCGGCTGCTCGCGCTGCGGCGATCAGCTTTTCGCCATAGTCCGACCAGTGCAGCAGGCGATGAAGCTGCGTCGGCTTCTGCGGCAGCGCCACGTGGCCGACGAGACTGGTGCCGATGGCGAGACCGACGGCCGCCGTCGTATTGATCGCCGTCGACAGCTTCAGAAGGCCACGCCAGCGAGTATCGACGAGTACGGCGCTGGCGAAGATGACGAGGGCGGGAAAGGCCGTCGCGGCCCAGTTGCCATGCAGCTTGGCAAAGGCGGCGTTGACGCCGATGACGATCAGAATCGGCAAACTCAGCCACATCATCAGCCGGTCGGCGACCGGTTTGGTCGAACGCCAGCCGAGAATCGCGGCGAGGACGGCGACGGCGAACAGGATCGGGCCGGGGATGGCGGCCTGGCCGCCGAGATACTCAAAGATCTTGCCGAGTTTGAAGCCCATCGCTTGCCAGCCGGCGTTGTCGCCTGTGTGGTGGAAAGTGACGAAACCATTCTGGGCATTCCAGATCAGGTTTGGCAGGAAGCCGACGAGGCCTCCGAAAAGCGCCACCCAGGTGGCGCCGCTCCGCAAGAGCGGGCGCCGGTCGGCGGCCACCAGAAAAAAGACCAGCAGCGAGGCTGGCAGGTAGATCATCGCGTATTTGGCATTGAGGCCGATGGCGACGACGCCGGCAAGATAGAGGGCTCGGGAGAGCGAAGCCCGTTCGACAAACAGGACCGTCGCATGCAGGCCGACGCACCAGAAGAACAACAGCGGCACGTCGGTGTTGAGGATCAGCGACGACAGGCTGACGGCCGGCATCGATACGTAGGCGAGGGCGCTCCAGAAGCCGATGCGATAATCGTAAAGCCGGCGGGCGGCGAGGAAGACGAACCAGGCGGACGCCGCATGCAGAAGCGGTGCTGGCGCTCGCACGCAGGCAACGCCGCTGCCGCAGACTTCGGTTGTTCCTCGGATCAGCCAGGCGATGAGGCCGGGCTTGGTGAAATAGCCGAAGGCGAGATTGCGCGACCAGGCCCAGTATTGAGCCTCGTCGTAGCTGAGTTCGAAGCCGCTCAGGAAGAGGGCGATGAGGCGGAGCGTCAGAAAGCAGGCGATGACCAGAAGGGTCAGTCTCGTCCAGTCTCTGTCGGAGGTCGATTGGGGCTCGGTCATGCTCGGCTCGGCTGGGCTGGCTGGGTGGCCGGGTTTATCAGCTGCGATCATGGCCGGCAAATGACGAATCTCCAGCCTTGCGCGGCTGTCACAGTCGGTTAAATTGCCGGCGATCGTTTTGAGCCGCCGGCCAGCCTCCCACCGACCGCCGCGGCTTTCATCTCCACGGAGTTTCCATGAAAAAGGGCGAAGTCAAGAAAGTCGTGCTGGCCTATTCCGGCGGTCTCGACACGTCGATCATCCTCAAGTGGCTGCAGACCGAACTCGGCGCCGAAGTCGTGACCTTCACGGCCGACCTCGGCCAGGGCGACGGCGATCTGGAGCCGGCCCGCAAGAAGGCCGAGATGCTGGGCATCAAGGAGATCTTCATCGAGGACGTGCGCGAGGAGTTCGTTCGCGATTTCGTCTTCCCGATGTTCCGCGCCAACGCCGTCTACGAGGGCGTCTACCTGCTCGGCACCTCGATCGCCCGTCCCCTGATCTCCAAGCACCTGATCGATATCGCCCGGAAGACCGGCGCCGACGCTATCGCCCATGGCGCCACCGGCAAGGGCAACGACCAGGTGCGCTTCGAGCTCAGCGCCTACGCGCTCAACCCGGACATCAAGATCATCGCCCCCTGGCGCGACTGGTCGTTCAAGAGCCGCACGGATCTGCTCGACTTCGCCGAGAAGCATCAGATCCCGATCGCCAAGGACAAGAAGGGCGAGGCGCCCTTCTCGGTCGACGCCAACCTCCTGCACTCGTCCTCCGAGGGCAAGGTGCTGGAGGATCCTTCGCAGCCGGCGCCCGAATACGTCCACATGCGCACCATTTCGCCGGAGGAGGCGCCGGACAAGCCGACCGTCATCACCATCGGTTTCGAGAAGGGCGACGCCGTCTCGATCAACGGCAAGCGCATGAGCCCGGCCGAGCTGCTGACGGCGCTCAACAAGTATGGCCATGACAACGGCATCGGCCGCCTCGATCTGGTCGAGAACCGCTTCGTGGGCATGAAGTCGCGCGGCGTCTACGAGACGCCCGGCGGCACCATCCTGCTGACCGCCCACCGGGCGATCGAAAGCATCACGCTCGATCGTGGCGCCGCTCACCTCAAGGACGAGCTGATGCCGCGCTATGCCGAGCTGATCTACTACGGCTTCTGGTTCGCGCCCGAGCGCTACATGCTGCAGGCGCTGATCGACAAGAGTCAGGAGAACGTCGAGGGCGAGGTGACGCTGAAGCTCTACAAGGGCAACGTCATCGTCACCGGCCGTGCGTCGCCGAAGACGCTCTATTCGTCGACGCTGGTCACCTTCGAGGACGATCAGGGCGCCTATGACCAGAAGGACGCCGCCGGCTTCATCAAGCTCAACGCGCTGCGCCTGCGCACGCTCGCCAAGCGCGACCAGGGCTGAGCCGTACCGATCCTAGCCTAAGCAAAAGGCCCGCTCCGATGTCATTCGGAGCGGGCCTTTTCTGTTTACGGGGAGTGGAGACGCGGCGTTTATGCCGCGCGAAGGCTGTCCACGAACTTGCTGACCTCGCTCTGGAGGTCGGTGGACTGGTGTTCCAGGTCGGCCGAGAGCGCCATCAGGTGGGTCGATGCACGGCCGGTCAGTTCGGCGGCTTCGCCGACGCCGGCGATGGAGCCGGTCACCGTCTGCGTGCCCTCGGCGGCCCGCTGGGTGTTCTGGGCGATCTCGTCGGTGGCCGCGCCCTGTTCCTCGACGGCGCCGGCGATCGAGGCGGTCACCTCGCGGATCGTCGAGATGGTCGAGGTGATGCGACCGATGGCTGTCACCGTCTCGTTGGTCGCTTCCTGGATTTCGCCGATCTTGGAGCCGATCTCGTCGGTCGCCTTGGCCGTTTGGGCGGCCAGCTGCTTCACTTCCGAGGCGACGACCGCGAAGCCCTTGCCGGCGTCTCCGGCCCGCGCCGCCTCGATGGTGGCGTTGAGGGCGAGGAGATTGGTCTGCTCGGCGATGGCCCGGATGAGATTGACCACGTCGCCGATGCGAACGGCGGCATCGGTCAGCGCACGCACCTTGGCCTCAGTCCGCGACGCTTCGGCGGCGGCCTCCTCGGCGACACCGGCCGACTTGGAGACCTGCACGTTGATCTCGCGGATCGACGCGGTGAGTTCTTCGGCCCCGGCGGCCACCGTCTGCACGTTGGAGGCGGCGGTTTCGGCAGCGCCTGTCACCGACTGAGCCCGACCGGAGGTGGCGTCGGCGGTCTCGGACAGCTCGCGGGCAGCTTCCGCCACCTCGGCAGAAGACTTGGCGAAGCGGTCGGCCAGCGCACCCATGGTCGACTGGAAGGCGTCGGCGAGCGCCTGCCGATCCTGGAGTTGCCGATCGGCGGCGATGCGATCGTTCTCGCCCTGCTCGGCCCTCAGCCTTTCGGTTTCCGCCAGTCCCTTGGCGAACACGTCGAGCGTCCGCGCCATGTCGCCGACCTCGTTGCGGTGGTCGGCATAGGGAATGACCGCGTCGCGATCGCCGGTGGCGACCGCCTTCATGGCGGTGGTGATGCGGCTGATCGGTTTTACGATGCCGCGTGCGAGCGCCCAGCCAAACACCAACGTCATCGCCATGATGACGCCGAACACCATCATGAGCTGGTCGCGAGCCTCGCGGCGGGCGCGGATTTCCGACGTGGAGGCGGCCGTGTCGACGCTGCGAATCATCGAGACGAGGTTGTCGAGCTGTGGCTCCAGCGTCTTGTAGCCGTTGGAAAGCTGCTGGTAGATGCTGAGGAACTTCTGCTGCAAGGCAACCCACTGGCCGACGTTGGCGGTGTACTCCTCCATTGCCTTGCCGAGGGCGGCCTTGGCGTCTGCGCCGAGCGAGCTGCGCGCCAGCGCCCGGGTGAAATCCATGGACGTCTTGCCGAAGGCGGTGAAGGCCTGTGGGTCGCTCTTCAGCATGAAGTCCTTTTCGTGGGTCCGCAGGGTCGCGAACAGAGCCGCCAGCTCGGGCGACGGATTGGCGGCGAGAAGATCGGTTACGGCCTGGCTGGACTGCAGGAGCGCACCGTTGACGCCCTGCTTCGGGTAGAGGCCGAGCTGCTTCTTGATGTTCAGGATGGCCTTGAAGGAAGAGCCATATTCCTCGAGGCCGGCCTTGATCTCGGCCACGTTGGAGGCCTTCGTCGGATCGGTCGCTTTGATGCGCGTCTCGAGCTGCTGGATGGTCGAGTCGGTCATGCGGGTGAGGTCGCCGTGCAGGCCCGAATAGCGCTCGTTGCCGGTGAACAGGAACTCGATCTCGGAGCGACGGAGCTGCAGCGCGGTGGTCTGCAGCGTGCCGGCCAGATCGGCATTGATGCGGGCGCTGGCCGCGCGTTGGCGATAGGTATTGGCGTTGATGTCCTGCATCATGTAGAGCCCGCCGACGACGGCAAGGGCCAGGAGCGAGAACAGTCCGAAGGCGAAGACCTTCGTTGCGATGCGGAATCGCGATCCGATCGCGAATCCCTTGAGCCTTAGTTTTGGCATCTGGACACTCCCCCGAGGGAGCCGACCCGGCGTCGCGCCCAAACCGGTGCGCCGTCTCCTCCCGATCGGCTTTCTTCCCTCAAGCATCGCCTTCGCCGATTAATTGCAGGTAAAGCGCATTGCGGAAAATCGCGCGAGTCAACGCAAACTGGCGATGTCAGGAATACCTTCCCGACTGCCTGGGATATGGGCACGGCGACGGTTGCGCGGCGCGCGAAATTGCGGGAAGCTTCGCCGTCTCCCGCCAGAGGGCTCGTCGTCTTCCATGCCGCTTTCGCTCCTTGTTTCGGCTTTCGTCGCCGCCTTCCTCTATGTCGTCATTCCCGGCCCGGCCTTCATCGCGCTCCTCGGCATTGGCGCCGGACAAGGGCGAAGCGCCGGTGCCCGCTTCATCGTCGGTCATCTCGCCGGCGACACGCTGTGGACGAGCCTTGCGCTCGTGGCGCTTGTCGGCGCGCATGTCGTGGGGCCGATGGTGTTCGACCTGCTTGGCTGTGTCTGCGGCGCCTATCTGGCCTTCATCGGCTGGCGTGCCTTCCGCGCCCGGCCGAATGGCCAGGGGCGGGCGGTCATGGCGGTGGAGCGACCGTTCAGGCGCGGGCTTATCTTCGGCCTCACCAACCCCAAGGGCTATCCGGTGGCGCTCGCCACCTTCACGGCGCTGGTTGGCGGTGTTGCCGACACGCTGTCGTTCTCAAGCCTGCCTGCGCTGATTGCCGCGTCTTTCCTCGGCTTTCTCGTCGCCGATGTGGTGATGATCGCCGTCATCGGAGCCGGCGCGGTGCGTCGCTTCTACCGGGCGCACGAACTGGCGATCGTCAGGGGCTCGGGGCTCCTGTTCATGGGGTTTGCCGCGCAGGCCTTCTGGCACGCGGCGCCCGGTCTGCTGGGCCTGAGGAGAGCCTAGTGGAGCGTTGAGTCCCGCCCGACATAAAGCGCCCGCTCAGATGTCTCGGTCGAACCACTGGGTCTTTCGCTCGCGCCGGATGATTTCGGCGAAAGCGCCTGCCGAACCCGTCGGCAAGGCACGGGATGACTAGATGTTTAGTCCCGGTCTTCGATCCGCTTTTCGACGGTGCAGAGAAACAGGGCTGCGAGCGTGACCACCGGGATCACCGTGGCGAAGGCGATCGGCGGTGAACCAATCAGCGCCACGGCGCCGGAGTCGACGAAGCCGCTGCCCATCTGAGCAAAGCCCAGAAGAGCGGCGGCGGCCCCGGCCTTCTCGGGGAACGCGGCCATGGCGCGGGTTGTGAGGTCGGGCGTCACGATGGCGAGCGCGAAGGCAAACAAAGCCACCGGCGCCATTACCGTCAGGTAGGATGGCGGGAAGACGGCGATCGACGCCGTCATCGTCAGCGCTCCGGCCGTGGCAAGAGCAAGGCCCGGCAGCACCAGGTCGCGGGCCGGAACGTGCTTGAGCAGCGCCTTGGTGAGGATGCCGCCGAGGATATAGGCGCCAGTCTGGGCCAGCATGCCGAAGCCGAAGGCCTGGGGAGTGAGGCCGGCGGTATCAATCAGCAGGAAGGGCAGCGTCGAACTCAGCGAGTAGAAGCCGCCGAAGACGAGCCCCATGGTCAGGGCCGGAAACAGGAAGCGCCGGTCGCCGGCAAGGGCGACATAGGCACGGGCAAGGCCGGCGGGCCTGGCGCGTGTCGGATCGGGCGCCCGGTTGGTTTCCGGCAGGAAGCGATGGACCGCGACGAGCAACACGCCACCGTAGACCACCATCAATACGAAGATCGCGCGCCAGTCGAAGGCGAGCATGGCCAGGCTGCCCAGCGTCGGCGCCACCGCCGGGCCGATGGCGAGAAAGATGCCGATGGTGTTCATCACGCGAGATGATTGCTCGCCGGCGAAGTTGTCGCGGACGATGGCGCGGGCGACCGAGATGCCGACCGCGGCGCCGATGCCTTGGACGAGGCGGGCCGCCGTCAAAGCGTGGATGGACGGTGCAAGCACCGCTCCGATCGAGCCGATGGCATAGAGCGCGAGGAAGGCCAGCGCGGTCGGGCGGCGGCCGTAGGCGTCCGACAGGGGGCCGCAGATCAGTTGCGCCAGGGCGAAGCCGGCGAAATAGGCGGCAAGCGTCGCCTTCACGGCCGGGTAGGTCGTGGCGAAGTCCCGCACCAGCTCCGGCATGGCCGGTGTGTAGAGCGCGAGCGACACCGGTCCGAGTGCAATGAGGAGTGAGCCGATCGCCGCGACATGGCGCTCGGTCATCGGGGCATGATGCATGGAACGTTCCGGAAAAGAAGGCCGAAGGCGGCGCTTCTAGCAGATGCAAACGGGTGCTGTTAAGTGTCACCTCGCTTTGCATGGCTGATGATCGGCGGAATAATCAGGTTTTTCTTGCTACCGTCACATTCATTTGTATAGTGCGCGCCAGAATGACGGTCCGGAGGCTCGCTTCGGGCCGTCTGTCTTTTCCCAACCGAGTACGCCCATGCAAATGCGCAACATCGCCATCATCGCGCACGTCGACCATGGCAAGACGACACTGGTCGATGAGCTTCTGAAGCAGTCCGGCACCTATCGCGAGAACCAGAAGGTTGCCGAGCGCGTGATGGATTCCAACGACCTCGAGAAGGAGCGCGGCATCACCATTCTTGCCAAGGCGACTTCGGTGGTCTGGAACGACGTGCGGATCAACATCGTCGACACCCCTGGCCACGCCGACTTCGGTGGCGAGGTGGAGCGTATCCTCAATATGGTGGACGGCGCCATCGTGCTGGTCGACGCCGCCGAGGGGCCGATGCCGCAGACCAAGTTCGTGGTCGGCAAGGCGCTGAAGGTTGGCCTCAAGCCGATCGTCGCCATCAACAAGGTCGACCGCCAGGATGCCCGCATTCACGAAGTCGTGGACGAGGTGTTCGATCTGTTCGCCAACCTCGACGCCACCGAGGAGCAGCTCGACTTCCCGATCCTCTACGGTTCGGGCCGCAACGGTTGGTTCTCGACCCAGCCGGAAGGCGGAGAGGCCGACGGCATGAAGCCGCTGTTCGATCTGGTTCTGCGCCATGTCGAGCCGCCGCATGTCGAGCAGGATGCGCCCTTCCGCATGATCGGGACGCTTCTGGAAGCCAATCCCTTCCTCGGTCGCCTCGTTACCGGTCGCATCACCTCGGGTTCGGTGAGAACCAACCAGACCATCAAGGTGCTCGACCAGGACGGAAAGGTCGTCGATCAGGGGCGCGTGTCCAAGCTTCTGGCCTTCCGTGGCCTTGAGCGCACCGCGATCGACGTCGGCGAAGCGGGCGACATCGTGGCGATCGCCGGTCTGACCAAGGGTACGGTTGCCGAGACCTTCTGCGCGCTCGAAGTGACCGAGCCGCTGCACGCCCAGCCGATCGATCCGCCGACCGTCACCATGACCTTCCTCGTCAACAACTCGCCGCTGGCCGGTACCGAGGGCGACAAGGTGACGAGCCGCATGATCCGCGACCGCCTCCTGCGCGAGGCGGAGGGCAACGTCGCCCTCAAGATCGAAGAGAGCACCGAGAAGGATTCGTTCTTCGTCTCGGGCCGTGGCGAACTGCAGCTGGCCGTGCTGATCGAGACCATGCGTCGCGAAGGCTTCGAGCTTGCCGTGTCGCGGCCGCGTGTCGTGTTCCGCAAGGACGAGACGACTGGCGAGACGCTCGAGCCGATCGAGGAAGTGGTGATCGACGTCGACGAGGAGTACTCGTCCGTCGTCGTGCAGAAGATGAGCGAGCGTCGGGCCGACATGGTCGAGATGCGCCCGTCCGGCGGCAATCGCCTGCGTCTGGTGTTCTTTGCGCCGACGCGCGGCCTGATCGGCTACCAGTCGGAACTGCTCACCGATACGCGCGGGACGGCGATCATGAACCGCCTGTTTCACGAGTATCAGCCGCACAAGGGCGATCTGCCCGGCCGGCGCAACGGCGTGCTGATCTCCAACGACATCGGCGAGGCCGTCGCCTATGCGCTGTGGAACCTCGAGGACCGTGGCCCGATGATGATCGAGCCGGGTTGGAAGGTTTACCAGGGCATGATCGTCGGCGAGCATACTCGCGAGAACGATCTCGAGGTCAACGTGCTCAAGGGCAAGAAGCTGACCAACGTCCGCTCGGCCGGCAAGGATGAGGCCGTGCGCCTGACGCCGCCGATCCGCATGACGCTGGAGCGGGCGCTTGCCTGGATCCAGGAGGACGAACTGGTCGAGGTGACGCCGAAGTCGATCCGCCTGAGGAAGACGACGCTCGATCCGATCGAGCGCAAGCGTGAGCGGTCGCGCGACGCGGCTGCCTGAGGTCGCTTCATCTGGACATTGAAAAAGGGCGGTGCCATGCGGCGCCGCCCTTTTCATATGAGGCGCGCCCCTGAAAACGAAAAGGACCGCGTCGGTGCCGACGCGGTCCTTGAAAGCCTGCTTCGGCGCCGACTATCAGCCTTCGCCACCTTCTGAGCTGCCCTCGGTCGTCGCCTTGGCGCGGCGGGTGCGTGGACGGGTGGTCGAGGCGATCGGGGTGCCGACAGTGGTCGCGCGACGCCGCGGAACGCGCTTGCGCGGTGCCTCCTCGGCCTCGGCCTCGGTCGAGGCGGCAGCCACCGGTTCCGGTGAAGGCTCACGGGCAGGTTCGGCGGTCGGGGCTGGGCGTTCGGCTACCGGTGCCGGACGCTCGGCCGGTGCCGGACGTTCGGCAACTGGAGCCGGACGCTCGACTGCCGGAGCAGGGCGTTCTGCAACGGCAACCGGTGCGGGGTCGGACGAGCGCGGCTGACGCTCGAGCAAGAAGGCGGGAAGGCCGGCTTCGGCGGCAGCGACCGGCGCCGGGCGCTGCTCGCGTTCGGTCCGGACGACCGGCTGCGGCGAATCGGGAAAGCTAACGTCGGGCTGCGGCGCATCGGCCAGGGTCGGCGCCAAGGCCGGCTGCGGCTGGCGGTCGCCACCGCGATTGTCCTGGTTGTTCTGCCCCTGGCGGTCACCACGGTCGCCACGGTTGTCGCGGCCGAAGCGGTCGAACCGCTGACGACGATCGCGACGATACTCGTTGCGGTCCTGCTGCTGACGGTCGCCGTTGTCGTTGTTGCGGTTGTTGTCACCGTTGCGGTTGTTGTCGCCGCCACGATTGTTGTTGTCGCCGTTGCGATTGTAGTCGCGCTGCTGGCCGTTGTCGCGGTTCTGGTAGCCGCCTTCGCGTTGCTCGCGCGGCTCCCGCTGCTCGTTCGGCTGGCGATTGTTGTTGTCGAACTGGCCGGGCTGGCGAATCTCGATCTGGCGCGGCTCGAAGCGGTCGGAACCGATCGGCTCGAAATCGTCGTCCTCGCTGTCGTCCTCGCGACCGGCAGCGGCGGCGGCCTGGGCGGCCTGGGCGGCGGCAATGATGCGGTAATAGTGCTCGGCGTGCTGGAGGTAGTTCTCCGCCATCACTCGGTCACCGGCCGATGACGCGTCGCGAGCGAGCTGCGTGTATTTTTCGGCGATGTGAAGGGCGGTGCCTCTGATCTTGATGTCCGGGCCGTTGGAATCAAACGACCGGGTCAGCGGATTGGGAGCCTTGCGGTTGGGCCGGCCGCGCATCCGTTGCTTGTTCTGCTGGTTCTGCCTCATATGTCCGCTATCTCTTGCCTTCGCGGGTCAAAAAAGCACGAGGCGCGAGGCCGCGAGTCTCGTTGACTGCCGGCTCTCCCTGATGAGGGGGCCGGCGAAGTCGCGGCGCCTAGTGCAAACACATCATCTATCAAGAACGACCGTCAGACTGAGCGCTTGCGCCCATGACGGTGTCGCCTCAGCATCCTCTACGTTTGATCGTATCGAGAACGGGTCTGAGCGGGATCGTGGCCCACGCCCTGGCTCTGCCGGCAACCGGACTGTGTGAGCTAGCTCCGACTGCTCATCCGCCAAGGCAAGAGGTCATGCCTCCCGAATACGGCTTTTCGACGGTGACGTCAAATACAGCCGATTCTCTACGGAAGGACCCTAGCTGCTTCGTTGCGACTTTCCAAGCTGATTTTTGGCTTCAGGGTCAATAAAGCGAGGGAATTTCAGTCGAATTGCGCGCTTCGCCGGCCTGACACGACGCGTTGGCGGCTGCCGAGGTCTCGGTGGACTTCGACTTCAACCAGACCTGAAGCTCTGAACAGGGTATCGACTGCTTCGCCCTGGTCCCAGCCGATCTCGACAGCAAGTAGTCCACCGGGAGCAAGATGGTCATGAACGCCTCCGACAATGGTCCGGTAGGCCGCCAGCCCATCGGGGCCGCCGTCGAGGGCGAGCAAGGGGTCGTGCAGGCGCACCTCGCGGTCAAGGTCGGCGATGACGGTGCTCGCGATGTAGGGCGGGTTGGAGACGATCAGGTTGAAGCTGCCGGTGACGGCCGCGAAAAAGTCGCCCTGGGCGAAATCCAGCCGATCGCCAACGCCGTTGCGGTCGGCGTTGTCCTTTGCCACCGCCAGGGCGCCGGGCGACAGGTCGGTGGCCATTCCGCGTGCGCCGGGCAACTTGGCAAGCAAGGTCACGGCGATGGCGCCCGTTCCGGTGCCGAGGTCGAGAAACCGGAGGCCTTCCCCGCGTGGCGAGACACCGGCAATGCGACCGTCGCGAACGGCGGCAAGAGCCACTTCGACCAGTGTTTCGGTATCCGGGCGTGGTTCGAGCGTGTCGGGGCCAAGGATGAAATCGAGACCGTAAAAGGACGCGACCCCGAGGATGCGGCCGATAGGCTCGCCTGCGGCGCGGCGGTCGAGCCACCCCAAGAGGCGGTCGGCGGCGCCCGGGGCGACCGCTCGATCGGCGGCGGCGAGCAGGTCGAGCCGGCTGGCGCCCGTGGCGGCCTCCAGCAGCAGGCGGGCGTCGATGTCCGCCGTATCGATGGCGGCATCCTTCAGACGTCGGCGCGCGGTGGCAAGCAGGGCGCCAAGGGTGGGGGTGTCGCTCATGCCTCGGCTTCGGCGAGCAGTCTGGCCTGATGGTCGGTGATCAGCGCATCGACCACGTCATCAAGGTCGCCCTCCATGACCTGCGGCAGCTTGTAGAGCGTCAGGTTGATGCGGTGGTCGGTGACGCGCCCTTGCGGGAAGTTGTAGGTGCGGATGCGCTCCGAGCGGTCGCCGGAGCCCACCTGGCCACGCCGGTCGGCGGCGCGGGCGCTGTCGGCCTTCTCGCGCTCGATCTCATAAAGACGGGCGCGCAGGAGCTTCATCGCCTTGGCGCGGTTCTTGTGCTGGGATCGCTCTTCCTGGCAGGCGACCGCGATCCCTGTCGGGATATGGGTGATGCGGATGGCGCTGTCGGTGGTGTTGACATGCTGACCGCCTGCGCCCGACGAGCGGAAGGTGTCGACGCGAAGGTCGGCCTCATTGATGGCGATGTCCACGTCCTCGGCTTCCGGGAGAACTGCCACGGTGGCGGCGGAGGTGTGGATGCGGCCCGAGCTTTCGGTCACCGGTACGCGTTGTACCCGGTGGACGCCGGATTCGAACTTCAGCCGGGCGTAGACGCCGGCGCCGTCGATCGAGGCGATGATCTCCTTGTATCCGCCGAGCTCTGCCTCCGACACGCTCATGACCTCGACGCGCCAGCCGTGCGTCTCGGCGTAGCGCTGGTACATGCGGAAGAGATCGCCGGCAAACAGCGCCGCCTCGTCGCCGCCGGTTCCGGCGCGTACTTCGAGGATGGCGCTCTTGTCGTCGGCCCGGTCGCGCGGCAGGAGCGCGATGCGGACGTCCTGCCTCAGCGTCTCGACCCTCTCGGCAAGCTCGGGCCGTTCGGCCTCGGCGAGCGACCGCATGTCCGGATCGGTGCCCGGGTCGGCAAGCATCGCCTCGATGTCGGCGAACTCGCGGTCGGCATCGCGCAGGGCGCGGATACGGACGACCAGCGGCTCCAGTTCGGCATAGTCGCGCGACAGGCGCACGAAGGTTTCGGCGTCGGGGTTGCCGGCAAGCCGCGCTTCAAGAATGGCGAAACGGTCGAGGAGGGCCTCGAGACGGGCGTCGAAGGGAGTCATACCTTGGCGGAAGCCTTGAGCGGGGACCGGGTCAATTGAGCGGGATATCCCGGGATTCGGCGAAATCCTGCAGCAGCTTGCGGATCGGCGGACCGTCGGGTCGGTTGAGGGCCGGCGCCAGCAGCGCTTCGAGTTCGCCGAGGTTGACCGAGCGGATCATGTCCTTGACCGGGCCAACGGAGGTGGCGGCCATGGACATCGACCGGAAGCCGATGGCCATCAGCGCCATGGCGGTGAGCGGCGTGCCGCCCAGCTCGCCACACAGCGTGGCCGGCTTGCCATACTCGGCCGACTTGCGGGCAATGGTGCGGAGTGCGCGCAGGAAGGATGGCGCGAGCGGGTCGAAGCGCTGCGACACCTTGGCGTTGCCGCGATCGACGGCCAGCATGAACTGGAACAGGTCGTTGGTGCCAACCGATACGAAGTCGACCACCGACAAGAGCTCGTCGAGCTCGAACAGCAGCGCCGGCACCTCGATCATGGCGCCGAGCTTCAGCGACGATGGCAGGGCGTGGCCGTGCTTTTCCAGGAAGCGCTGCTCGCCCATGACCAGTTCCTTGGCCTTGACGAACTCATCGACCGTCGAGATCATCGGGAACATGACGCGCAGCTCGCGGCCGCCGGCGGCCTTCAGCAGGGCGCGGATCTGCGTCCTGAGAATGACGGTGCGGTCGAGGCCGATGCGGATGGCCCGCCAGCCCATGGCCGGGTTCTCCTCCTGCACCGAGCGGGTGAGGTAGGGCAGCACCTTGTCGCCGCCGATATCGAGCGTGCGGAAGGTGACAGGCCGGCCGGTGGCGCCGTCGAGAATCTTGGAATAGAGCTCCGCCTGCTGGCCCAGCTTGGGGAAGGTGGGCGCGATCATGAATTGCAGTTCGGTGCGGAACAGGCCGATGCCGTCGGCGCCCGACTCGTCGAAATGCGGCAGGTCGAACAGCAGGCCGGCATTGGTGTTGAGGGCGATGCGCACGCCGTCGAGCGTCACCGGCGCCTTGAAACGCAACTGGCGGTACCGCTCCTGCCGGCGGGCGCGGAAGCGGACCTTGGTGACGTAGGCTTGCTCGACGTCGGCCGGCGGCCGCAGGTGCACATAGCCGCTTTCGCCGTCGATGATGATGCTGTCGCCGTTCTCGGCCAAAGACACGACGTTGGCGAGCTGGCCGACGGCCGGAATGGACAGGGCGCGGGCGACGATCGCCACGTGACTGGTCGAGGTGCCTTCTTCCAGCACGAGGCCGCGCAGCTTGGAACGGTCGTAGTCGAGGAGCTCGGCGGCGCCCATGGAGCGCGCCACGACGATGGCGTTCTCCGGCAGCTCGGTATTCTTGTCCTTGCCCATCAGCTCGCGCAGCAGGCGATAGGTCAGGTCGTCGAAGTCGTGCAGGCGTTCGAGCAGGTAGGGGTCGGTTTGCCGCTGCATGCGGGCGCGGGTGTCGGACTGCACCCGCTCCACTGCCGCTTCGGCCGACAGGCCTGAACGGACGATCGCCTCCTCCATGCGCCGCGTCCAGCCGCGATCGTAGGCGAACATGCGGTAGGCTTCGAGCACGTCGCGATGCTCGCCGTGGTGGGCGACCTCGCCCCTGTCGATCATGTCGTCGATCGAGAGGCGCAGGTTGGCGATGGCGGCTGTCAGCCGCTTCACCTCCTGCTCGGGGTCCTCGGCGATGAAGTTGGTGACGACGACGCGCGGCTCGTGCAGCACGACATGTCCGAGGCCGACGCCGTCGGACAGCACGATGCCGGGCACGTGCATGGGGCGATTGAGATCGAGTACCGTCTGCTGGGCGGCGGCAAGGCCCAGCACTTCACCGGAGGCGATGATCTCGGCAATGATCATGCCGGTGGTCTGAAGCGCTTCCTCCTCCTCCTCGGAGTAGGTCTTGCGGACGCGGTTCTGCACCACCAGAACGCCGAGCGTCCGTCCCGAGCGCAAGATCGGCACGCCGAGGAAGGAGTGATAGGCCTCTTCGTCGGTGCCGGGAATGTAGGAGAAGGCAGGGTGTTCCTGGGCGTCGGCAAGGTTTAGCACCGCCGCTTCGGCGGCGATAAGGCCGACGAGGCCCTGGCCGACGCGAAGGGACGCCTTGTGGACGGCATCCCGGTTGAGGCCCTCGGTGGCGAACAGCTCAAGCACGCCGTCGGCTCTGAGGACATAGAGCGAGCAGACCTCCGCGACCATGTTGGACGCGATGGTGGTGACGATCTTGTCCAGTCGCTCCTGGGCGCTGATCGGCTCCGCCATCACCTCGCGGAGGCGGCGGAGCAGAACGCGCGGTCCGGAAAGGCCTCCCCGCATCGTCGGCTTCCTGCTCTCTCCCGCAGGCCGGAACGGCGCCAGGCCGGCCGACGGGTTCATACACTCCATATTGCCAGCCCTAGCGCTTTTTGCGGCCGGCTTGAAGCCATCAATATGGCAGCATCTCCTTGCGAGCGGCTGCCGGAAAACGAATGGGCTCCAGCACGTTGATAAGGCCTCGCCGGTCTTCCGGCGAGGCCCTTTTCCGTTCGTGCCCGACAAATCGGCGTGAGTGCGCCGACCGAACTCGCCGATTCCGGGGCCTCTCCGGAACCGATAATCCGTGTTAGGCCTTGTCGAGCCCGTAGACCGAATGCAGGGTGCGAACGGCTAGCTCGGTGTAGGCCTCGTCGATCAGCACGGAAATCTTGATCTCGGACGTGGTGATCGCCCGGATGTTGATGCCCTTGTCCGACAACGCCTTGAAAGCCTGGGCGGCGACGCCGGCGTGGCTGCGCATGCCGACGCCGATCACCGACACCTTGCACATGCCGGTGGTGCCCTCGAAGGTCTTGTAGCCGATCTCGGCCTTCTTCTCGTTGAGCACGGCGGTGGCGCGCTCGTAGTCGGCGGCCGGCAGCGTGAAGGTGATGTCCGTCTCGGCGCCGTCGGCGGAGATGTTCTGGACGATCATGTCGACGTTGACGTTGGCGTCGGCCAGCGGTCCGAACACGGCGGCGGCGACGCCCGGCTGGTCGGGCACGCGGCGGATGGAGATCTGCGCCTCGTCCTTGGAGTAGGCGATACCGGTGACGACTTCCTGTTCCACGATCTCGTCCTCATCGCAAATAAGCGTTCCGAACGGGTCGCCGTTCGGCATGGTCTTAGGGTTGTTGGGGTCCTCGAAGGACGACCGCACGAAGGTGCGGACCTTGTGGACCATGGCGAGCTCGACGGAGCGCACCTGAAGGACCTTGGAGCCGAGGGAGGCCATCTCCAGCATCTCCTCGAAGGAGACCTTGTCGAGACGGCGCGCCTTCGGCACGATGCGGGGGTCGGTGGTGTAGACGCCGTCGACGTCGGTGTAGATGTCGCAGCGGTCGGCCTTCACCGCCGCGGCGATGGCGACGGCCGAGGTATCCGAGCCGCCGCGGCCGAGCGTCGAAATGCGTCCGTCCGGGCCGATGCCCTGGAAACCGGCGACGACGGCGACGCGGCCGGCCTCCATCTGCTCGATGACGCGGCTGCCATCGATGGACTGGATGCGAGCTGCGCCGTGGGCACCATCGGTGACGATCGGAAGCTGCCAGCCCTGCCAGGAGCGGGCATCGACGCCCATGGCCTGCAACGTGATGGCAAGAAGACCGCTCGTTATCTGCTCGCCCGAGGCGACGACGGCATCGTATTCGCGAGCGTCGTGCAAGGCGGAGGCACCACGGCAAAGCGCGACCAACTCGTTCGTCTTGCCGGCCATGGCCGATACGACGACGGCGACCTGATTGCCGGCATCGACTTCGCGCCTGACATGGGCCGCGACATTGCGGATCCTATCGAGATCGGCGACGGAGGTGCCGCCGAATTTCATCACCAATCGAGCCATTTTCCGACGTCGTTTCCTAAGGGGCGGGAACCCCGTTGCGAGAGGTGAAAACGCAGGCAGCCATGCGGCGCCCGCAGGGCCGCGATCTCAATACAGGAAGGTGCGCCGCCGGGCAATCGCAGAGCGTTTGCCCGGCGTTTGTTTTCTGCCTCAGTCGCCGGCGGCCTCTGGCCTTGGCTTTCGTGCTTCGCACGGGCGCCGCTTGGCGCCGGAAGCCGCTGGACGCGGCTTCGGGTGCGTTTGCTTGGCGGCGTGTGGTCAGAGGCGGAAGATGGCGCGGGCCCAGGTGACGAGGTGTTCGAAGAAGGGCGTGACGGCGCGGAGGCGGCCGTAGTCGCCGGCGCAACCGTGGTGAAGTCCCTCGTAACGGCGGAAGTCGAGTGTCACGCCGGCGGCGGCAAGGCGACCCGCATAGGCTTCTCCCTCATCGCGCAGAACGTCGCAGCCAGCCGTCAGCAGCAAGGCCGGCGGCAGGCCGGCGAGGCTTTCGGCCCGCAAGGGTGAGGCATACGGATGGGTGCGCTCGGCCGGGTCGGGCACGTAGTGATCCCAGAACCAGGCCATGTCGTCGGCGGTGAGGCCGAAGCCTTCGGCGAACTCGGCGTAGGACGGATGGCCGGCGGCGATGTCGTCGGTCACCGGATAGATCAGCATCTGGCCCGAGAGGACCGGTCCCCCTTCGTCGCGAATGCGCAGGGCGGTGACGGCGGCGAGGTTGCCGCCGGCGCTATCGCCGCCGACGATCAACTTGGCCGGGTTGAAGCCGAGATCCTTGGCGTGGGCCGCCACCCAGCGGATGGCTGCGAGGCAGTCATCGCTGGCCACGGGGAAGCGGTGCTCGGGCGCCATGCGGTAGTCGATGGAAACGACGATGGCGCCGACACTGGCGCAAAGGTTGCGGCAGACGTTGTCGTGGGTGTCGAGCGAGCAGAGCACCCAGCCGCCGCCGTGGATGTAGACGATGCCGGGCAGGATGTCGCCCTCGCCGAACGGTCGATAGACGCGCGCCGCGATGGCGCCGCTGCCGACCGGAATGGAGATGGTCTCGGTCGTCTTCACCGGTGCGCCGGCGAACCTTGGCTCGGCCTCGGCTCGGGCTCGGGCGGCCTCCGCCGACAGCTCCCTGAGAGGCGGTTCGCCTCGCGCTGCTGCGGCGGCGAGGTCGGCGGCAATTTCGGGGTGAAGCGGCATGACATCCTCCAACATGCATTTTTCACAAGTGAAGCGCTTCAGAACGGCGCCGGAAAGAGTTCTTTTCCGCTTATGACCAGTTTTCGTGGATCCAGACGCGATTGAAGCCGAGGGTTGACTTGGCAGTCGGCCGGTTCGAAAAGTCGGAGGCCTATTCCGGCACAAGCGTTGCGGAGAATCCCATGACCGAGATGAAGCGTGGCAGTGTCGATCAGGCCGAGGTCGATCGCTTCTCGGCGATGGCCAGGGAGTGGTGGGACCCGAACGGCAAGTTCAAGCCCTTGCACAGGTTCAGCCCTGTCCGGCTTGCCTATATCAAGCGGGAGGTTTGCCGGCATTTCGGTCGCGACGAGCGCGCCGCCGACGCTTTTACCGGTCTTTCCTTCCTCGATATCGGCTGCGGAGGCGGTCTGGTGTCCGAACCGATGGCGAGACTTGGCGCAACCGTCATCGGGGTCGATCCGTCGCCCGTCAACATCGAGGTGGCGCGTCTGCATGCGTCCGAAACCGGCGTGAACGTCGATTACCGGGCCACCACCGCCGAGGAGCTGTTTGCCGCCGGCGAACGCTTCGATGTCGTGCTGGCGTTGGAAGTGGTCGAACACGTCGCCGACGTGCCGACGTTCCTTCAGACGGTGGCGGACCTGGTGAAGCCCGGCGGTCTCGTCATCGCCGCCACGCTCAACCGCACGCTCAAGGCGCTTGGCCTTGCGGTCGTCGGCGCCGAGTATGTGTTGCGCTGGCTACCGCGCGGCACTCATGACTGGAGGAAGTTCGTCAAGCCCGAGGAGCTGGAGGCGCCGTTGCAGGATGCCGGCCTGATGCTGCTCGACAGGCGCGGCGTGGTGTTCGATCCGGTTCGGTTCTCCTGGAAGGAGAGCGACGACACAGATGTGAACTACATGGTCCTGGCGGCCCGGCCGGCTCAGCCGGCCTGAAATCGAGCCTGTTGGCCTTCGGTGCCTGTCATTCGACTTCGATCCGCGCTTCGTCATCCCTGAGTGGTTCGAAGCGCGCCTTGAGCGTCTGGAAGGTGCCGGGGGCGATGAAGAGGCCTCCTGCAAGCATCCGGTTTCTCTCGCTGACTCGGTCCCACGCCACCTCGTCGGCGCAGTGGAGGCGATAGAGAATGGCGTCACCGCCGTGTTCGGCGACAAGAGCCCGCGTTCGCTGTCTTTCGGCCCAGGACCAGAAACCGAAGTCCAGGATCACATTTGTCCCGACCGAGAGGCCGCGCGTCCAGGTCATTTCCATGACGCGGAAGACACGGCGCGCATACTCCGGGAACAGGTCCGCCGGAGGATCGTTGCCGTAGAGCTCGTTCATCCATTCATCGTGGGTGAAGCGGAGGGCCTTTTCTTCTTCCTCAAGGCGCTTGGCGAATGTCGTCTTCCCAGCTCCGATGAACCCATGGAGCAGGAACGCTTTCGGTTTCCGGTTCATGATCCCAGCTCGTCCCCAGCGGTAAAGTCCGCGCCTCGTCCAGAAGCCGATCCGCCGCTCTCAACCGCTTGTGTTGTTGGGCTCAGTCTAGTTGCGCTCGCCGGGCAGAACGGGTAGCGGCAGGATATCGATGCCGTCCTCGACGAGGGCGCGGGCGTCTTCTGCGGTAGCTTCGCCGTGAACGGCACGAACCGGCGCTTCGCCGAAGTGAATGCGGCGCGCTTCCTCGGCGAAGCGTTTGCCGACATTCTCGGAACCGTCGAGCAGCGCGGCCTTGATTTCCTTCAGCTTCTCTATGAGCTCACGCGCCTCGGGCGGGACGGCGACGAGTTGCTTGTCCTGCGAGGCGGTCGGAGCGACGGCCTTGCTTTCCGATGTCGTGACGTTCGGCCGCATCAGTGCCTTGCTGACCGACGTCGAGCCACATTCGGGGCAGGCGCAGAAACCGGCCGACGACTGGACGTCGAAATCCTCCGAGGAACGGAACCATCCCTCGAACTCATGGGCATTGGAACAGACGAGCGAATAGCGGATCATGACTTTCAACATGGCGCGCCGGCTTTGCTATCGCAAGTCCGGCGCTTCTATTTTGCTGTAGCGCGGCAAAGGGACGGGCAAACAAACGCCACGCTATTGCACGATATCCTCGTTCGGAGTGTCCAGCACCGCGAATTGCGGGCAGACCTCGCAGTTCAGTCGGCGTGATATCGAATCCGGGAAGCAGGATGAAGCGGTTTTTGATTGGACTACTGCTGTTGGGCCTTGGAGGGGGCGCCTACCATATCGGCATGGCGCGCTTCGGTTCCGGCTCGCCGCCTTCCATGGTTCCGGTGGAACAGCAGGCCGACCTGATCGAAGTCAGCAAGTCGCAGCGAACCTTGACGCTTGCCAGGGGCGGCGTGCCCCTCGCCACGTTCAAGGTTGTCTTCGGGGCCGCGGCCGAGGCGGGGCCTAAGCGTCAGGAAGGGGATGAGCGAACCCCGGAGGGCCAATATCTGATCGACTGGCGGAATGCGCGGTCATCGGCCTATCTCAGCCTGCATATCTCCTACCCTGATGCCCGCGACCTTGCCGAGGCGCAGCGGCGCGGCGTCCCTCCGGGCGGAGATATCATGATCCACGGGCTACCCAATGGTTGGGGTTGGCTTGGCCCCATCCACCATCTCGTCGACTGGACAGACGGCTGCATCGCGGTCACCAATGCCGAAATGCGAGAAATCTGGGCTCGGGTGCCAAACGGCACGCCGATCCGGATCGATCCGTGAGCGGGGATCACTCCGCCAGCGAAAAGCGGCGCTCGTTTGCCAGCGAGGGGATGCGGGCGCGGGTCAGCTCCACTTCGTCGAGGTCGATGTCAGCGACGACGACGCCGGGGTCGGCGTGGTCGGCCTCGGCGATCACCTTGCCCCAGGGGCCGACGATCAGCGAATGGCCATAGGTCTCGCGCCCGTCCTCATGCACGCCGCCTTGAGCGGCCGACACCATGAAGCAGCCGTTCTCAATGGCGCGGGCGCGCTGTAGCACGTGCCAATGCGCCTCGCCGGTCTGGCGGGTGAAGGCGGCAGGCGCCCCCATGATCTCGACCTCGGCATGGCCGTAGGCGCGGAACAGTTGGGGAAAGCGCAGATCGTAGCAGATGGCGAGGCCGATCTTCGTTCCCGCCGCTTCCACGACGATGGCGCTTTCGCCCGGCGTATAGGCGGCGCTTTCGCGCCAGGTTTCGCCCATGGGGAGGTCGACGTCGAACATGTGGATCTTGTCGTAGCGGGCGCGGAGATCGCCGGTGGGGGCGAAAACGTAGGCGCGGTTGGCGATTCGTCCGTCGTCACGGCGGATCGCCAGCGAGCCGAAATGCAGGGTGATGCCGAGTTCGCGGGCAAGCTCGGCGCCACGGGCAACGAAAGGATCCTTCGCCTCGACGGCCAATTGCCCCAACATGTCGGCGCGGTCCCGCTCGATGATGTTGGTCATCTCCGGCGTCTGGACATAGGTGGCGCCGGCGGCGGCGGCATCTCGAATGAGCGCCTCGACCTCGGGCAGGTTCCTTGAGGGGTCGCGGCCGGACCGAAGCTGCACGGCGGCGACACAGAGCGGACGCGTCATCTTGCCTCCTAGAGCGTTTTCGAGCGAAGCGGATATCGCTTCGCGAGAGGAAAACGCATGACCTTCACAAGGTAGGGTGCTCCCCCTCGCGCTATCCGGCAAGGAGGGCGTCGAGCCGCCCTTCGGCGTCGAGCGCGTAGAGGTCGTCGCAGCCGCCGACGTGCGTGTTGCCCAGAAAGATCTGCGGGAACGTCGAGCGGCCGGAGCGCTGCATCATCTCAGCCTTGAGGGTGCGGTCGCTACCGGCATCGATCTCGGTGAAGGTGGCTCCCTTCCTGGTCAGGAGCGCCTTGGCCCTGACGCAGTAGCCGCAGCCCTCGCGGGTGTAGATGGTGACCGGAACCATGCGGGTCTCCTCGATAAGCATATTCGTTCCGAATCTATAGCCCGCTTCAGCTCGGCGCCACAACCCGCGCCAGTGTAAGCACGTCGACCGCCACGGCCCCTGCGGAGAGCAATGCGCGAGTGGCGGCTTCCAGTGTTGCGCCGGTGGTCAGCACGTCGTCGACGAGGATGGGTCGGCGCCCGGCGAGCATGGCTTTCTTCTCGGCGGGCACTACGAAGGCACCGCGCATGTTGCGCGCTCGCTCGTCTCGACCGAGCCCGACCTGCCGGGGCGTGCGCCGCGTGCGCTGGAGGAGGCGGGTCGCGACCGGCAGGCCGGTAAGGTGGCCGACCTGATGCGCGAGAAGCGTCGCCTGGTTGAAGCGGCGGCTGGCCAGCCGCCCCCAGTGCAGCGGCACCGGCACCAGCATGTCGGCGTCGGCGACGAGTTCATGGGCGGCCCGAGCCATCCATGCGCCGAGCATCGGTGCGAGATCGGTGCGGTCGGCGTATTTCAGGGCGTGGACGAGGTCCGGAATCGGGCCCTCGTAGGATGCCGCCGAGCGCGCGCGGGCGTAGGCCGGAGGATCCGCGACGGCAGGCGCCGAGAGTATGCCGGGGCCAAGGTCGATGGGCAGTGGCGTGCCGAGCCGCTCGCACCAGGGGCGTTCAAGGAAGCGCACGCCCTGCCAGCAGTCAGTGCAAAGTCCGCCGGCGCTACCGAGGCGGGTGCGACATACGGGGCAGGCGGGCGGCAGCACGAGATCGGCAACCCCGCCGCAGGCGGCGCGAAGCAGGCGTCCGGCGGCGGCGACGGCAGTGAAACGCATCGGGCGCCGGCGTGGGATGTCGGCGGAAAGAGGGAGCCAGACGTCGGACTCTGCGGCCATGGTGCGCTCGCCGGTTGCGGTGAGACTAAAGCACGCGCGGCAAGCCTGTGCCAGAGGGCAGATGCGATCCGCGATTTGACGCGCCGATGCCGCCCGCCTATCACGCTGTCGAATCCGTTGCCGGAGGCTCGCCGATGACCCCAGTGATCTTCGACCGCTCGCTGTTCGCCCGCCGCCGGGCGCGGGCGCTCGCCGAGCGGCGCCCCGGCGCCGACTTTCTTCTGACGCTGGCCGCCGACGATCTCGCCGATCGTCTCGCCGCCGTCGACCGTCGTTTCTCGCGGGCGCTGGTGGTCGGTGATCCGACCGGTACGCTCGCGGCCCGGATCGCTGCCGGTCGGGTCGATGAAGTGGTGCGCGCGGATCTGCTGGTTCCGGGCGTCGATGGTGGCGGCGCGGTGGTGATCGATGACGAGGCGCTGCCGTTTGCGACCGGCGCCTTCGATCTCGTGGTGTCGTCGTTGGCCCTGCAATTTGCCAACGATTTGCCGGGCGCCCTGATCGAGGCGCGGCGTGTGCTTCGGCCGGATGGCCTGTTTCTCGGCGTGCTGGCCGGTGGCGAGACGCTGACCGAGCTCAGGCAGGCCTTCCTGGCGTCGGAAAGCCGTCGCTCCGGCGGCGTCAGTCCCCGCGTCGCGCCGATGGCGGAGGTGCGCGACCTCGGTGGTCTGTTGCAGCGGGCCGGTTTTGCGCTGCCGGTTGCCGACCAGGATCGGCTGATGCTGCGCTACTCGAGTGCGCTGGCGCTGATGGACGACCTCAAGGCAATGGGAGCGACCAGCGTTCTGGTCGACCGTCGCCGTGGCCTGACTGGGCCGGCACTGCTAGCCGAGGCGGCGTCGGCCTATCAGGAGATGTTCGGCGATCCAGATGGGCGCGTTCGGGCCAGTCTTTCGCTCGTGTCGCTGTCGGGGTGGTCGCCGCATGAGAGCCAGCAGAAGCCGCTCCGACCCGGCAGCGCCAAGATGCGGCTCGCCGACGCGCTGAAAGCACCGCCCGAGACCTGAAGCGGCTCGGAGAACGGATTTGACGCCTGAGCCCCTGCCGACATCACGCTCGCTCAAACGATGACCTTGAAAATTTATTTATAATCAATTACTTACTATTTTGTCTCCGACATTTTGTCGGATAGGTACTCGAAGGTGTTGCTAAAGCTGCCGGACACGTCGGTCATCGTCAGGATGCCGATCAGTGCCAGGCCGATCATCATCAGGAGGATGCCATATTCGATGGCGGTCGCGCCCTCGGTGTCGCGCAGTAAGGCATCGAGCCGGCGCAGTCCTTGTCCAGGGCCCTTCGTCGCCATGCTGCCGCCTCTTCCTTTTTCGGAAATGCCGTGACCTGCCAGCCGAGCGGCCAGCCATGCGCAGCCCCTATCCTTGCCGTGAAATCGTGATGATTTCGTATATGCCGGTTAGGAAAGGCCGCCGGAAGGTGGCGACAGAAGGTCCTGGAGGTGGGGAATCAGCGGCTCATCGGCTGGCGGCATTGGGTAGTCGCGCAGCTTCTGGGGTCGGACCCAGGCCAGCGCCTGTCCTTCGCGACCCGCCACTTCGCCCTCCCAACGCCGACAGACGTAGAGCGGCATCAACAGGTGAAAATCGTCATAGGCATGGCTGGCAAAGGTGAGCGGGGCGAGGCACGGGTGCTTGACGTCTATGCCGAGCTCTTCCCTGAGCTCGCGGATCAGCGCATCCTCGGGCCGCTCGCCAACCTCCAGCTTTCCCCCGGGAAACTCCCACAGACCCGCAAGCGCCTTTCCTTCGGGCCGCTGGGCCAGCAGGATCCGCCCGTCGGCGTCGATCAGCGCGCAGGCGACGACCAGCACCATCTTCATTGGCGGTTCTCCCGGCGAGGAAACATCGATCAACTGCGATAATCGCCGTTGATGGCGACGTATTCCTTGGTGAGGTCGCAGGTCCAGACGGTGGCCTGGCCATCGCCGAGACCGATGTCGGCGCGGATGACGATCTCGTCCTTTCGCATGACCGCCGAGGCGGCGTCCTCGGAGTAGTCGGGGTCGCGTTCGCCTTCGACGGCGACGCGAATGCCGCCGAAGTAGATGGCGAGGCGGTCGCGGTCGGCCGGTTCGCCGGCCTTGCCGACGGCCATGACGACACGGCCCCAGTTGGCGTCCTCGCCGGCAACGGCCGTCTTGACCAACGGCGAGTTGGCGATGGCGAAGGCGATGCGCTTGGCGGAAGCATCGTCGACGGCGCCGGTGACGTTGACCTCGATGAACTTGCGAGCGCCTTCGCCGTCGCGCACCACCATTTTGGCGAGGTCGAGCAGCAGGCCTTCAAGCGCGGTGCGGAAGGCTTCGAGGCGCGGATCGGCCGGATCGGTGATGCGCGGCGCGCCGCGCCCGGCCGCCTTGCCGGTGGCGAACAGCAACAGTGTGTCGGAGGTCGAGGTATCGCTGTCGACGGTGATCGAATTGAACGACTTCCGGGCGCCCTTGGAGATGAGATCCTGCAGCACCGGCGCCGCCAGCGGGGCGTCGGTAAAGATAAAGGACAGCATGGTCGCCATGTCGGGCGCGATCATGCCTGCGCCCTTGGCCATGCCATTGATCGTCACGGGCACGCCGCCAAGGTCGACGGTGGCGGTCACCACCTTGGGAAAGGTGTCGGTGGTCATGATGGCACGGGCGGCATCGATCCACGGCGCCGGGGCGAGGCGGGTGGAGAGGTCGCCGAGCACGGCCTGGAATTTCTCGGGTTGGAGCGGTTCGCCGATGACGCCGGTAGAGGCTAGGAAGACCTCGCTTGCCGCTACGCCAAGAGCGGCCGAGACATAGGCGGCGGAGGCTTCCACCGTTTCGCGGCCCTTCTTGCCGGTAAAGGCGTTGGCATTGCCAGAGTTGACCATCACGGCACGCGCCTTGCCGGCGGGAAGATTGGCGCGGCACCAGTCCACCGGTGCCGAGGGGCACTTCGACGTCGTGAAGACACCAGCTACCTCGCTCCCCTCGTCAAGGGCGACCAGGAGCACATCGGTTCGTCCCTTGTACTTGATGCCGGCCGCGGCGGTCGCAAAGCGCACGCCCTCGAGGGCCGGCAGTTCAGGGTAGGATTTGGGGGCGAGCGGGGACAGGTTTCCGGACATCTTGGGCTCTTGGCGAGAGGCTAGGGCGATCCCCGGCCGACGGCCGGCCGGGGAGAGCACCAATCAGTTGGCGGGGGCAGGGGCTGCCGGATCGGCCGGAGCGTTCGCCGGAGCGTCGGTCGGCGTCAGGATCTCGATCTTGGCCGCCTCGCGCATCTTGGCGAGCGTTTCCTGATACTTGTCGCGCTGGACGACCTGGACGACCTGCTCGCGCACCTGATCGAGGGTCGGAACCGGTTGGGTGCGGCGCTCTTCGACCTTGAGGATGTGATAGCCGAACTGGGTCTTGACGGGCTTGGTCGAGGTCTCGCCGGGCTTCAGCGCGAAGGCTTCGGCTTCGAACTCGGGCACCATCTGCCCCTTGGTAAAGAAGCCGAGGTCGCCACCGGTCGGCTTCGAGCCGGGGTCTTCCGACTTTTCCTTGGCGATGGCCTCGAAGTCGCCGCCGTCGGCCAGCTGCTTCAGGATGGCGTTGGCCTCTTCCTCGGTCTTCACGAGGATGTGACGGGCGTGCACCTCCTCGGGGCCGACGTAGCCGGCGGTGTCCTTCTCGTAGCGGGCCTTGATTTCGTCGTCGGTAATCTTGGCCTGCAGTTCGTCTTCGACATAGGTGTTGCGCAGGGCCTGCGCCTCGAGGAAGGCCATTCGGGCCTTGTATTTCGGGCTGTCCGCGGTGCCGGCCGCCAGGGCAGCGTCGGCCATGACATGCATGTCGACGAGGGCATTGATCAGCATCGTGCGGCGCTGCGCCTCGGGAATCTGGGCAAGCTGATCGCCGAACACGTCGGTGGCCATCTGGAGTTCCGAGGCGGTTATGTCCTTGCCGTTGACGCGGGCCACCACGTCTTCGGCCAAAGCCGGCAGCACGGAAAGCGGCAAGGCGATGAGGGCGGCAAAAAGACCGAGGCGACCGCGAGCGCCGGCGGCGGGAGCAAAGTTCATCGGGGACGATCCTGTCTTCGGTCCGCGTCCGGAGATCGGGCCGGTACCGTGTGGCAGCCCTATAGCGCGCCCGGCGCGCGGCGGCAAATTATCCGTGGCGTCAGGGGCGAAAAAGAAGGACCTGGAGGAGAGGATGCAATCCGCGCAGTTGCCGGTCCCGGCCGCCGCGAGAAGCGCCGATTCCTGCCATCGGCATGGGCCCCAGCGTTGACATATCTCCGACCCCGCCATAGATGGAGCGTGGCTCGGCAGGTCGGGCGAACGGCGGCCCGGAACCAAACTTCGGGCGCCGCCATTCCTCCTTCCAGCGCCTGTACATGGAATTCTGATCGAAGGGATGGGCTGCCATGGTCGGCCTCGGCGGATTAGCACGCAAGATTTTCGGTTCGGCGAACGATCGTCGTATTCGCTCCTACCGCCCCGCCGTGCAGGCGATCGGCGCACTCGAAAAGGAGATGGAGGCGCTGTCCGACGAGGCGCTCGCCGGCAAGACCGTCGAGTTCCGCGAGAAGCTCGCCGCTGGCGTCGAGCTCGACAAGCTCCTGCTTCCTGCCTTTGCTGTGGTGCGGGAAGCGGCCAAGCGCGCGCTCGGACAACGTCATTTCGACGTTCAGCTGATCGGCGGCATGGTGCTCAACGACGGCGACATCGCCGAGATGAAGACCGGCGAAGGAAAGACGCTGGTGGCGACACTCGCCGTCTATCTCAATGCGCTGCCGGGCAAGGGCGTCCACGTCGTCACCGTCAACGACTATCTGGCTAGCCGCGACGCCGAATGGATGGGGCGCGTCTACCGCTTCCTCGGGCTCACGGTCGGCATCATCGTCCACGGCCTATCCGACGACGAACGTCGCGAGGCCTACGCCTGCGACATCACCTACGCCACCAACAACGAGCTCGGCTTCGATTATCTGCGCGATAACATGAAGTACGAGAAGGGGCAGATGGTGCAGCGCGGCCACCACTACGCCATCGTCGACGAGGTGGACTCGATCCTGATCGACGAAGCGCGCACGCCGCTGATCATTTCCGGTCCGCTCGAAGATCGCTCCGAGTTCTACAACACCATCGACACCTTCATTCCCGGCATCGCCGACGAGGATTTCGAGGTCGACGAGAAGCAGCGCACGGCGATCTTCTCGGAGGTTGGTACCGAACGGATGGAAGAGCGGCTGCGTGAGGCCGGCCTTCTCAAGGGCGGTTCGCTCTACGACGTCGAGAATGTCTCCGTCGTCCACCATCTCAATCAGGCGCTCCGGGCGCACAAGCTGTTCCAGCGCGATCGCGACTACATCGTCAAGGACAACGAGGTGGTCATCATCGACGAGTTCACCGGCCGCATGATGCCGGGCCGCCGTTATTCGGACGGCCTGCACCAGGCGCTGGAGGCCAAGGAGCACGTTCGCATCCAGCCCGAGAACCAGACGCTCGCCTCGATCACCTTCCAGAACTATTTCCGCATGTACGACAAGCTGGCCGGCATGACCGGCACGGCCTCCACGGAAGCGGACGAGTTCGCCGACATCTACGATCTCGAGGTCGTCGAGATCCCGACGCATCGTCCGATCGCCCGTATCGACGACCACGACGAGGTCTACCGGACCGTCGAGGAGAAATACGCGGCCATCGTCGAGACCATCCGCGCCTGCAAGGAGAAGGGCCAGCCCATCCTGGTCGGCACCACCTCGATCGAGAAGTCCGAGCAGTTGGCCGATCTTCTCAAGAAGCGCGGTTTCCAGCAGAGCGACCCGGACGTGCTGATGGACGGCGACAAGCCGGTGTTCCAGGTGCTCAACGCCCGCTATCACGAGCAGGAAGCCTACATCATCTCGCAGGCCGGCCTGCCGGGCGCCGTGACGATCGCCACCAACATGGCCGGTCGCGGTACCGATATCCAGCTCGGCGGCAATGCCGACATGCTGATCGCCCGCAAGCTCGCCGACGTGCCGCCGGGACCGGAGCGCGAGGCCCGCGAGGCGAAGATCCGCGAGGACGTCGAACGTCTCAAGGAGAAGGCGCTGGCTGCAGGCGGCCTGTTCGTGCTTGGCACCGAGCGCCACGAGAGCCGTCGCATCGACAATCAGCTGCGTGGCCGCTCCGGCCGCCAGGGCGACCCCGGTCAGTCGCGCTTCTATCTGTCGCTTCAGGACGACCTGATGCGCATCTTCGGCTCCGACCGTATGGACGGCATGCTGCAGAAGCTGGGCCTGAAGGATGGCGAGGCCATCATCCATCCGTGGATCAACAAGGCGCTCGAGAAGGCGCAGCAGAAGGTCGAGGCGCGCAACTTCGACATCCGCAAGAACCTCCTCAAGTTCGACAACGTCATGAACGATCAGCGCAAGGTGATCTTCGAGCAGCGCATCGAGCTGATGACGGAGGAAAGCGTCGCCGACACCGTCGCCGACATGCGGCGCGAGGTGATCTCCGCCATGGTGTCGCGGCATATCCCCGAGAATGTCTACGCCGAGCAGTGGGATGTCGCCGGTCTGCATGAGGCGGTGATCGAGACCCTGAACATCGAGGTTCCCGTCGCCGATTGGGCCAAGGAAGAGGGTATCGCCGACCAGGAGATCGAGGAGCGCCTGATCGCCGCGGCCGACGCCGATTTCGCCGCCCGCGAGGAGCGTATCGGCGCCGAGCTGATGCGCCGCGTCGAGAAAGCCATCCTGCTGCAGACGCTGGACAATCTCTGGCGCGAGCATCTGGCCCATCTCGACCATCTGCGTTCGGTGGTCGGCTTCCGCGGCTACGCCCAGCGCGATCCGCTCAACGAATACAAGACCGAGGCCTTCTCGCTGTTCGAGACGCTGCTCAACGATCTGCGCCGGCAGGTGACGGCCAATCTCAGCCGCGTCGAGGTGCGACAGGCGCCGCCCGAGACGCCGGCTTTCGACGACCGGGAGCTCTCGGCCCATCATGCCGACCCTGCGACGGGCCTCGACGAGGAGCCGGTTGGGACGGCGCCGGTCTTCGCCGCCACGCCGGTCGCCCGCGATGCCAACGATCCTTCAAGCTGGGGGCATGTCGGCCGCAACGAACCGTGCCCCTGCGGCTCCGGCAAGAAGTTCAAGCACTGTCATGGCCAGTTCGCCTGACAGTTTCTCGAAAGATCCGTCCGGGAGAGCGCCGTTTTTCCGGACGGGCAGGGTCAAGCATAAACAATTCGTCGCAATTGGTCTCTGAAAGGCCGTTTGAAAAAGCTGATCAGCAATAGCACGAATTATGTCGGCAGCCCCAAAGGCGCATGCTGGATCTGAACGATTAATCTTGACTTTTAGTGTCAACTCTTTAATCAGATGGTGTCATGCGTCTTACCCAAGCCACCAATTATTCGATCAGGGTGCTGCTCTATTGCGCGGTGAATCCCGACCGCCCGAGCCGCGTCGCTGACATCGCCGCCACCTTCGACATGTCGGAGACGCACCTGTTCAAGATTCTGAAGGTGCTTGTGGATCACAAGTTCATCGAGACCATTCGCGGCCGTCATGGCGGCTTGAAGCTTGGTCGTCCGGCGGACGAGATCAAGCTTGGTGACGTCATCGCCGCCACCGAGGAAAGCTTCCAGATGGCGGAGTGCTTCTCGGAGGAGGGGCGCAAGGACTGCCCGCTGATCCTTTCCTGCGAATATAACCGTGTGCTGCGTGAGGCGCTGGGTGCCTTCTTCGCCGTGCTCGACCGCTACACGGTGGCCGACATCGCCAAGGATCGCTCCATGCTGCGCGGCGCGCTCGGCATCGACGATCTCCTTCATCCGGCGCTCGCCAGCGCCTGACGAGGCTTTGCACCATTTCAAGCCCGCCCGGCGGTTTCCGTCGCGGCGGGCTTTGTGTTTTTTGCTTCCCCCTTTTCGGCGCTCACCTCGGTCCCCATATTGGTCGGCGAGGGGCAAGGGTCATGACCTAAGCTCAAGATATCCAGACGCTTCCGCCGGGCTTCGGACGGAGGAAGCGGGCTCCAGGAAAGGATGTCCAGATGAATTTCGAAAAGTATACCGAGCGGGCGCGCGGCTTCGTGCAGTCGGCGCAGACCATGGCGCTTGGTCGTGGTCATCAGCAGTTTGTGCCCGAGCATCTCCTGAAGGTTCTGCTCGACGATCCCGAGGGCATGGCGGCCGGCCTGATCAACGCTGCCGGTGGCGACGCCGGTCGCGCGCTTTCGGCCGTCGATCGCGCGCTCGAGGCAATGCCGCGCGTCTCGGGCGGCAATGGCCAACTCTATCTCACGGCGCCGACGGCCAAGGTGTTCTCCACCGCCGAGGCGCTGGCCGACAAGGCGGGCGACAGCTTCGTCACCGTCGAGCGGCTGCTCATCGCGCTCGCCATCGAGACGGAAGCGGGGACTGCCAAGATCCTCAAGGATGCCGGCGTCACCGCCAATGCGCTCAACGCGGCGGTCAACGAGATCCGCAAGGGTCGCACCGCCGACAGCGCCTCGGCCGAGAGCGGCTATGACGCGCTGAAGAAATATGCCCGCGACCTGACCAAGGCGGCGCGCGACGGCAAGCTCGACCCGGTGATCGGCCGCGACGAGGAGATCCGCCGCACGATCCAGGTGCTCAGCCGCCGCACCAAGAACAATCCGGTGCTGATCGGCGAGCCAGGTGTCGGCAAGACGGCCATCGCCGAGGGGCTGGCGTTGCGCATCGTCAACGGCGACGTGCCGGAAAGCCTGAAGGACAAGGAACTGCTCGCCCTCGACATGGGCGCGCTGATCGCCGGCGCGAAATATCGTGGCGAGTTCGAGGAGCGCCTCAAGGCGGTGCTGTCGGAAGTGACGGCGGCCGAGGGCGGCGTCATCCTGTTCATCGACGAGATGCACACGCTGGTCGGCGCCGGCAAGGCCGACGGGGCGATGGACGCCTCCAACCTTCTGAAGCCGGCCTTGTCGCGCGGCGAACTGCATTGCGTCGGTGCGACCACGCTCGACGAGTATCGCAAGTATGTGGAGAAGGACGCGGCGCTGGCCCGGCGTTTCCAGCCGGTGTTCGTCGACGAGCCGACGGTGCCCGACACCATCTCCATCCTGCGTGGCATCAAGGAGAAATACGAGCAGCACCACAAGGTGCGCATCACCGATGCGGCGCTGGTGGCGGCGGCGACACTTTCCAACCGCTACATCACCGACCGCTTCCTGCCCGACAAGGCCATCGACCTCGTCGACGAGGCTGGCTCGCGGCTCAGGATGCAGGTGGATTCCAAGCCCGAAGAGCTTGATGAGATCGACCGGCGGGTGATCCAGCTCCGAATCGAGCAGGAGGCGTTGAAAAAGGAAACCGACGCCGCCTCGCGCGACCGGCTGGAGCGGCTGGAACGCGAGCTAGCCGAACTCGAGCAGGAATCGACGGCGCTGACGGCTCGCTGGAAGGCCGAGAAGGACAAGCTCGGCCATGCGGCGGAGCTGAAGCGCCGGCTCGACGAGGCGCGCAACGATCTCGCCATTGCCCAGCGCAAGGGCGAGTATCAGCGGGCCGGCGAGCTGGCCTACGGCGTCATTCCGGGCATCGAGTCCGAGTTGAAGGCGACCGAGGCGGCGGCCGGGCAGGGCGATGGCATGCTGGAAGAGGCGGTGACGCCGGACCATGTGGCGCAGGTCGTCTCCCGCTGGACCGGTGTTCCCGTCGACAAGATGCTGGAAGGCGAGCGCGAGAAGTTGCTCCGGATGGAAGACGAACTCGCCAAGCGCGTCGTCGGCCAGTCCGAAGCGGTGCATGCCGTCTCGACGGCCGTTCGCCGCGCCCGTGCCGGCCTTCAGGATCCGAACCGGCCGATCGGCTCGTTCATGTTCCTCGGCCCGACCGGCGTCGGCAAGACCGAGCTGACCAAGGCGCTCGCCGCCTATCTGTTCGACGACGAGCACGCCATGGTGCGCATCGACATGTCCGAGTACATGGAGAAGCACTCGGTCTCCAGGTTGATCGGCGCGCCTCCGGGCTATGTCGGATACGACGAGGGTGGCGCGCTGACAGAAGCGGTGCGACGCCGGCCCTATCAGGTCGTGCTGTTCGACGAGATCGAGAAGGCGCATCCGGATGTCTTCAACGTGCTCCTGCAGGTGCTCGACGACGGGCGCCTCACCGACGGCCAGGGCCGCACGGTGGACTTCAAGAACACGCTGATCATCCTGACGTCGAACCTTGGCTCGGAGTATCTCGCGGGCCAGAAGGAAGGCGAGGACGTCGATGCGGTGCGCGAGCAGGTGATGGGCGTGGTTCGTTCGGCCTTCCGGCCGGAGTTCCTCAACCGGCTTGACGAGATCGTCCTGTTCCATCGCCTGAAGCGGTCGGAAATGGGCGCCATCGTCGACATTCAGCTCAAGCGCCTCGAAGCGCTCCTGGAGGATCGCAAGGTGACGTTGACGCTCGACGACAGCGCGCGGACCTGGCTCGCCGACAAGGGCTACGACCCGGTCTACGGCGCGCGGCCCTTGAAGCGGGTCATCCAGCGCCAGCTTCAGGATCCGCTGGCCGAGCGCATCCTGGCCGGCCATGTCCGCGACGGCGATACCGTGGCGGTGACCGGCGGCAGCGACCGGCTGCTGTTCTCGGAGATCCGGGACGTCGCGGCGTAAGCGAACGCCAGCGAGGCAATTTCAGGCCGGCCGGGGCAACCCGGCCGGTTTTTCGTTCAGAACGCCATCGACCACAGGGCCGACACCGGCATGGCGATGATGAGCCCCGGCAGCATGTTGCCGATCGGGAACATCTTGATGCCGCAGATGCGGAGGCCGGTCGCCAGCATCATCACGCCGCCGGTGGCCGAGAAGTCGGCGACCATCTCAGGCGTCGTCAACGGCATCAGCAAGGTGGCGCCGAAAGCGAGCGCAAGCTGAACGGCCATCTGCGGCACGGCGATCGTGGCGACCGACAGGCCGAGCGTCGTCGCGAAGATGGCGGCAGTGGGCAGATCGAGGAAGGCCTTGGCGATCAGCACGCTCGGGTCGTGCGTCATGCCTTCGTTGAGCGCACCGAAGATGCCGGCGCCGGAGGCGCAGAACAGCACGAGAATGGCGACGAAGCTTTCGATGAAGGCTTCGTGGGAAATGCCGCGCGGCGTTGTCGCCACCTTCTCCACCAGCCGCTTGGCAAGGCCGCCGATCAGCGAGAGGCCATCCTCGATGCGGATGAGCTCTCCGATGAGTGCGCCAAGCACGGTGGCGATCACCATGACCGGCATATTCGTGACGTGGGCGATCAGCACCACGCCCATGGCCATGGAAGATACGCCAAAGGCAAGGGGCATGCCGGCCCGAAGCCGTTCCGGCATGCGATGGGCGACGAGCGTGCCGCCAAGGGCGCCGAGGAGAATGGCGGCGCCGTTGATAAAGGGTCCGATGATCATAAAGCCGTCCCGCTAGAGCATCATTCGACCGGAGTGAAACGAAAACCGAGAAGATGAAGCTTACTAAACAATATGTTAGAGCGCTGATCTCACTCAGTCAGATCGAACAGCGCTCTAGAGCCCCCGCCGATCAGGTTGAATCAAGCTGATCGAAAAGCGGCTGCTCCAGCAAATGAATCTGGAGCCTTCGCTAGGCGACCAAATGTTTCAATTTGGTCGGCGAAGGCTCTAGGGTCGGCCTTCTATACGCCTCTGGCTGGCATTGGCCAGCCGGCTCACTCGGATTTGATGACGTCTGTCAGTGGTTTTCCGACACGGGCAGGTTTCGCTCTTCCTGCCGCGTCTTGATGAGGCTGACCAGAACGCCGCCGGCGATCAGCGCGAAGGTGACGCCGAGCGAGATGGCGGCCGGGAACTTGTCGAGGCCCATCAACTCGGCCGCGAATACCTTGCCGCCGATGAACACCAGCACCAGGGCCAGCGCCGGCTTCAGGTAGCGGAAGCGGTGGATCATCGCGGCGAGCGCGAAATAGAGTGCGCGCAGGCCGAGGATGGCGAAGATGTTCGAGGTGTAGATGACGAAGGCGTCGGTGGTGATGGCGAAGATCGCCGGCACGGAGTCGACGGCGAAGACGATGTCGGCGGCCTCGATCAGCACCAGGGCCAGGAACAGCGGCGTCGCATGCAAGGCCATGCGGCCACCGTCGGCAAGCGGCTTGCGGACGAAGAAGCGATCGCCGTCGAGCTCCTTGGTGACGTTGAGGTGGCGGCGCAGGAAGCCGACCAGCGGGTTCTTGTCGAGATCGGGCTCCTTGTCCTCGGTCACCAGCATCTTGATGCCGGTGAGCACCAGGAAGGCGGCGAAGAGATAGAGGATCCAGTGGAACTCGGCGACCAGGGTGGCGCCGGCGCCGATCATGATGCCGCGCAGCACGATGACGCCGAGGATGCCCCAGAATAGCGCCCGGTGCTGGTAGCGGCGGGGAATGCCGAAGAAGGAGAAGATCAGCGCGATGACGAAGATGTTGTCGAGCGCCAGCGTCTTCTCGATGACGAAGCCGGTGAGATAGGCGAGACCGGACTCGGCGCCGATGTGCCACCAGACGAAGGCGCCGAACATGAGCCCGATGGCGATGTAGCCGCCCGACAGGATGAGGCTCTGTCGGATGGAGATCTCCTCCGACTTGCGGTGGAGGACGCCGAGGTCGAAGGCGAGCAACAGGGCGACGAGGCTGAGGAAGGCCAGCCAGAGAGAGAGCGGCGTGCCGAGCCAGGGGGTGGTGAGGAGAGCAAGATCCAAGGTCGCGAACTCTGCCGGCGGGATGCGTCGACAATGGTCCGACATCGCAGATGCGCCGGCGGCTTCTGCCAGAGGGGCCCGGACCTAACGGGTTGGGCCTGAAATGGGGCGGTGGTTGCCGACGTTCAAGAGGGCTGTATGTATTTGTCCGCATGAACGCCGGAGAGCGTCCAACTATCCACCATTGGCCATGGTGGCGGTGCGGGCCGTCTGGCTTTCGCCGGCGAGCAGCGTGTCGACGCGGTCGCGCTCCGCCTGGAAGGCGGCGAGCACTTCGCCGTCCAGCGTGCGGCCCTGGGGCAGCTTGATGCGGAGCGGGTCGACCGGTGTGCCGTTGACATGCACCTCGTAGTGAAGGTGCGGGCCGGTCGAGAGACCGGTGGTGCCGACATACCCGATCACCTGGCCCTGCCGGACGCGCACGCCCTCCTTGATGCCCTTTGCAAAGCCGGTCTGGTGGGCATAGGCGCTGGCGTAGCCGTTGGTGTGTTGGATTTCGATGTAGTTGCCGTAACCGTTCTTCCAGCGGGCGTAGGTGACGATGCCGTCGCCGGCTGCCATGATCGGCGTGCCGCGCGGCGCGGCCCAGTCGACGCCGGTATGCATGCGGGTGACGCCGAGCAGCGGATGGTTGCGGGCGCCGAAGCCCGACCGGAAGGTGCCGCCCGACATCGGCTTGCGCATCAGGAACTTCTTGGCGCTCTTGCCGCTGTCGTCATAGTAGTCGATCGTGCCGTCGTCGGGCGCGCGATAGCGATAGAAGCGGCGCTCCTTGCCCCCGAGCGTGATCGAGGTGAAGACGATCTCGCCGTTGTCCGTCTCTTCGCCGTCGTCGCCGAGCGTGTAGACCATCTGGAAGCTGTCGCCCGGCTGGATGCGGGTGTTGAAGTCGAGGTCGAAGGAGAAGACGCGCACCAGCTCGTCGATCAGGGCCGGTGGTACGCCGTTCTTGAGCGACGTCTCGTAAAGGCTCTCGTAAAGGCGTGGCCGCGGGCTGTTCTCGTCGCTCTCGTCTCCGGCGGCGGCCTGCTCGGTGACTGGCGGCTCGTCGACGGCGATATAGGTGCCGTCGTCACCGAGGCCGACCGAACCGAGATGGCCGCCGTCGCGATAGACGGAAACAAGGATCGGCCGATAGCGCGCCGTCTCGTCGTCGGGGTCGGGCGCCAGGCGAATGTGAACCTCGTCGCCGATTTTCAGAAGACGCAGGCGATCGGCCTTGTGGAAGGCGAGCACGATGTCGCCGGCTTCGTCGTCGGTCGCCTCGTTGTCGGTCAGCAATTGTTCGAGCGGTTCGTCGGCCTCGACGGCGACGCGCCTGTCCTCGAAGGCGTTGCCCGAACCCGAGGAAGCCGGCTCGGCCGTTGTCGTCGGTACGAAGGAGACGTTCTCGGGGATGATGCGCACCCCGAACTGGTCGAGCGACGAGGGTTCGGCAAAACCGAAGTCGAAGCGCGACTGGTCGACCGGCGACAGCGAGGCGGTCTTGACGTTGGTGCCGTTGAGGAAGCTAGCCGCCTCGCGCACGATCCGTTCGGTCTGGGCGATATCAAGTGGAATGGAGGCTTCGAGCGTCGGGTCGTTCACCGGGAAATCGGTGACCTTCAGCATCATGTCGCTCTCGACGGCGGCGCCATAGAGCATCGCCTCGCTCCCTTCCGACCCGCCGGCGTTGGCGTCGGCGAAGATGCGGAGCGGATTGTAGGGTGGAATGGGATCGGTGATCTCGGCCATGTCCGAGACCAGAGTGGTCGAAACCTTGGCGAACGGCTTCAGGCGGATGATCTCGTGCTCGCCGTCCTTGGCGATGGTCGACACCTTGAGAATCTGGCGGGCCGGCTCGAGATTGGCTTCGACGATCGGGAAGTCGCCTTTGGCGATCAGCTCGTTGTCCGGCGTCGGCACCACCACGGCGGATCGCGTGACGGTTCCCGAGGGCTCGGCGATGGTCTCGCGGCCGTCGAAAGCTGCGTAAAGAGCGCCGCCCATAAGGAAGGTCGAGGCAAAGGTCGCAAGCACCGTGCCTGTCAGCCAGCGGATCGATACGCCGCGCCGGTCAGGCAGTCCCCGGGCGCCGGACGTCAGAAGCGGCGGCAGGTCGCCGAGCTCGACGCTATCGTTCCGGTGCAGGGGACGCGCTGCATTCATGGATGGTGTCTTGCTTCCGCCCGTTGATGGTGGAGCGCTTGGGTCATTATCGCGGGCATGCCGGCGAACCCTGGCGCCTTCCTTGAATTTGGCGGTGACTTTGCCGCCCGGTGTCGCGGCTTGTCAATGTCGGCTCCGCCGTTGGCGCCGCTTCTCCGGAGAAAAAGCGCCTGCCGACGGTTCTCGTCGGTGAAAAATGGGGCGGGAGTTGGGCGTCGAGGCGGACAATGGCGGGATTCCGGCAAGCTTTGCCGGCTGGCTAAAAATAAGGCACACAAAAGTTAGATGAAATTGTCGGCAAGTTATCCGGCTTTGGTCGATCGCAGGCAAAAATGTCCCGGAAATCAGCCGAAAGTCGACTTTCGCATCCGAAAAACGCGTGCCACAAAACCGTGTTGACAGCCTGAACCGTGCCCCCTATAAGCACGTTCATCGACGGCGGCGCTGCGGCGACGTGGTGCCGGCGAGTTTCTGTTGCCTGGTGCTGGTGTTAAACTGGCGGTCTAGA
>NZ_JAMDLI010000019.1 GCF_023721815.1 Pleomorphomonas sp. JP5 | reverse complement strand
CCACGGCTCTGATAGGGAGCACTGGTTTTGAGGTTCGTTTCCCGCTTAGATGCCTTCAGCGGTTATCGAGTCCATACGTAGCTACCCTGCAATGCGGCTGGCGCCACAACAGGTCCACCAGAGGTATGTCCATCCCGGTCCTCTCGTACTAGGGACAGATCCTCTCAATACTCCTACACCCACGGCAGATAGGGACCGAACTGTCTCACGACGTTCTGAACCCAACTCACGTACCACTTTAATCGGCGAACAGCCGAACCCTTGGGACCTTCTCCAGCCCCAGGATGTGATGAGTCGACATCGAGGTGCCAAACGATGCCGTCGATATGGACTCTTGGGCATCATCAGCCTGTTATCCCCGGCGTACCTTTTATCCGTTGAGCGATGGCCCGTCCACGAGGGACCACCGGATCACTATGGCCGTCTTTCGACTCTGCTCGACGTGTCAGTCTCGCAGTCAGGCAGGCTTATGCCATTGCACTCGTCGAACGATTTCCGACCGTTCTGAGCCTACCTTCGCGCGCCTCCGTTACTCTTTGGGAGGCGACCGCCCCAGTCAAACTACCCACCACACACTGTCCCGGACCCGGATGACGGGCCGCGGTTAGACAGTCATGACGATAAGGGTGGTATTTCAAGGATGGCTCCATCTGAGCTGGCGCCCAAACTTCATAGCCTACCACCTATCCTACACATGCCGACACGAATGCCAGTGTGAAGCTATAGTAAAGGTGCACGGGGTCTTTCCGTCTGACCGCAGGAACCCCGCATCTTCACGGGGAATTCAATTTCACTGAGCCTGTGCTGGAGACAGCGGGGAAGTCGTTACGCCATTCGTGCAGGTCGGAACTTACCCGACAAGGAATTTCGCTACCTTAGGACCGTTATAGTTACGGCCGCCGTTTACCGGGGCTTCAATTCGGAGCTTGCACCCCTCCTCTTAACCTTCCGGCACCGGGCAGGCGTCAGACCCTATACGTCGCCTTAGCGGCTTCGCAGAGCCCTGTGTTTTTGTTAAACAGTCGCCACCCCCTAGTCTGTGCCCCCCGATCATGGTTGCCCATCACCGGGGCCTCCTTCTCCCGAAGTTACGGAGGCAATTTGCCGAGTTCCTTCAGCACAATTCGCTCAACGCCTTGGTATACTCTACCAGTCCACCTGTGTCGGTTTCGGGTACGGTCTGATGCAGGGGCTATTTCCTGGAACGCTGAGACCGCAAGTCCAATCCGATAAGGACTTACGATCCTTCACATCCGTCACCACCTGCTGGCTGAGGAATATTTACCTCATTCCCATCGACTACGCCTTTCGGCCTCGCCTTAGGGACCGGCTAACCCTGCGAAGACTAGCTTTACGCAGGAACCCTTGGACTTTCGGCGAGGGTGATTCTCACACCCTTAGCGTTACTCATGTCAGCATTCTCACTTCCGATACCTCCAGGAGGGGTCGCCCCTCTCCCTTCGCAGGCCTACGGAACGCTCCGCTACCGCGTGTACAAGTACACACCCATAGTTTCGGTGCACGGCTTGAGCCCCGTTACATTGTCCGCGCAGGAACCCTTGTCTAGACCAGTGAGCTGTTACGCTTTCTTTAAATGATGGCTGCTTCTAAGCCAACATCCTGGTTGTTTTGGGATTCCCACATCGTTTCACACTTAGCCGTGACTTCGGGACCTTAACTGATGGTCAGGGTTGTTTCCCTCTTCACGACGGACGTTAGCACCCGCCGTGTGTCTGCCGGATAGTACTCTCGGGTATTCGGAGTTTGCTTAAGATCGGTAAGTCTGTAGGACCCCCTTGCCTATGCAGTGCTCTACCCCCCGAGGTATAAGTCCGACGCTCTACCTAAATAGATTTCGCGGAGAACCAGCTATTTCGAGGTTTGATTGGCCTTTCACCCCTAGTCACAAGTCATCCCCGACTTTTTCAACAGGCGTGGGTTCGGTCCTCCAGTGCGTGTTACCGCACCTTCAACCTGCTCATGACTAGATCACCTCGTTTCGGGTCTAATCCGTCGAACTGAACGCCCTGTTCAGACTCGCTTTCGCTGCGCCTACACCTAACGGCTTAAGCTCGCTCGACAGACTAAGTCGCTGACCCATTATACAAAAGGTACGCCGTCAGCATTGCAGCCTCCGACTGTTTGTAGGCATCCGGTTTCAGGTTCTATTTCACCCCCCTTGTCGGGGTACTTTTCACCTTTCCCTCACGGTACTGGTTCGCTATCGGTCGCTGAGGAGTACTTAGGCTTGGAGGGTGGGCCCCCCACGTTCAGACAGGATTGCACGTGTCCCGCCTTACTCAAGGATCAATAAAGCATCTACACATACGGGGCTGTCACCCTTGATGCCGGCCATTCCAGACCGTTCTGCTTTAACTTCATTGACCACTGGCCTGGTCCGCGTTCGCTCGCCACTACTTGCGGAGTCTCGGTTGATGTCCTTTCCTGCAGGTACTTAGATGTTTCACTTCCCTGCGTTCGCCTCTAATCCCCTATGTATTCAGGGACTAGATATCTTCATAATCGCAAACAGTAACCGGATGGCAGTTTTGCCAGTCCGCTTTCCCTGCCGGGCGCGCTTCTGACTGCCAACTGATCACTGTTCGCTGAAGATGGGTTCCCCCATTCGGAAATCCACGGATCAAAGCTTGTTCGCAGCTCCCCATGGCTTATCGCAGCGTACCACGTCCTTCATCGCCTCTCAGCGCCAAGGCATCCACCAGATGCCCTTACGTCACTTGATCGCTCTCATTACCCATGCCCATCCCTTGCAAAACCTCTGCAAGACCCAATCACCTCCGAAGAGGCGATCGACACGGAACGGTACCTAAAACACGTTCCATGAACATGGATCACGATCTCCATGATGAGCCAACTCGGCCGGCTCATCATGTCCAAAGACCATTCAAATCACACGAGACATGCTTTCCGACACCCCTGCGGTCAAGCGGGGCAGCCCAAAGCCTCACGGCTCCGGGACCGACACGACACCCAAACATCCCGAAGGACCCTCAGCGCCATGCCATCCAGCATGTCTTCTCTTCACGATAACAAGCGAACAGGACAATGGCGGCCATAAGGCTCGCACCATTGCAAACTCTGTCTCTCATCTACGGATGTTTCACTCGACACCAGGAACTGGTGGAGCCAGACGGGATCGAACCGACGACCTCAAGCTTGCAAAGCTAGCGCTCTCCCAACTGAGCTATGGCCCCATTCCGTCACC
>NZ_JAMDLI010000018.1 GCF_023721815.1 Pleomorphomonas sp. JP5 | reverse complement strand
TGTCCTCTTAAGCTTCTTGGCTGATGAATTTGCTGACGGTTTCCCATGGTCTTCTTCCCATGTTTCGGTATCCGAGATGGGGCCGCTCGGTGTTGTAGTGGACGAGCCAGGCATCGAGGTCGTCCTGTAGCGCCTCGACGCTGGCGTAGAAGGTTTCGCGCATCTTCACCCGGAAGAACTCGTCGAGCACGGTGCCGTTGAAGCGCTCGACGAAGCCATTGGTTCGCGGCGTGCGGACCCTGGTCTTGCGATGCTCGATGCCGGCGAGCGCGAGGTAGAGTTCGAACGGGTGCGCGTCGGTGCCGCAGAACTCGCGGCCGTTGTCGGTGAGGATGGCGCCGACCTTGAGCCCGATGCGCTCGTAGAACGGCAGCACGTCGTTGTGCACCACAGCGACCGCCGCCTCTGGCTGCTTGGAGACATGCAGGAAGCCGAAGGCGTAGGAGCCGTAGGTGTCGACCACGGCGTGGAGATAGACCTTGCCGATGCCCTTCAGGTTGCCGACGAACAGTGTGTCCTGACACAGCAATTCGCCGGGCATGGCGCTCTCGACGTGGCGCTCGCGGAACGCTGGATTGAGCTTCTCGATGAAGGCGACCTGCTCGGCGGATAGCTCGATCGGGGTCTCGGCCTTGCGGGCCTCCAATGCCAGCCAGCGGTCGTAGCGCGTACCGAGGCCGTGGTCGTTGAAGATCTTCTGGATGGTGATCGCCGACACCCGCTTGCCCTCCAGCATCAGCATCGCCTCGATGCGATTGCAGCCATAGGCGGGGTGATCGAGCGCCAGCGCGAGGATGCGATCGCTCACCTCAACCGGCGTTGTCTGTGGGTGCGACTTGTGGATCGGAGGCAGGTCCTTCAGACCCGCGAGACCTTCGAGCTGGAACCGCCGCTTCCACTCGTAGAAGCTCGTCCGGTCCATGCCGCG
>NZ_JAMDLI010000017.1 GCF_023721815.1 Pleomorphomonas sp. JP5 | reverse complement strand
TGACGTTGCCCCCAGGAATTATCCAGTTCTGAGTTCGTTTCTGGCGTTGGTCTTTTCCTTACGGACGGCGGTGTCGGGCGTCGGCGCGGAGCCTTTCATCTGGCGGAGCGCCAAAGCCCGGCGGGGTGGGAAGGTTGCCGCAAACTCGGCCGGCGTGCGCCATCCGATCTGGGAATGCGGGCGAGCCGTGTTGTAATCGGCCTTCCATGTCGCCAGCGCAGCTTTTGCCTGGGCGAGCGAGGAGAACAGTGTTTCGTTGAGTAACTCGTCGCGAAGGCGGCCGTTGAAGCTCTCGATGAAGCCGTTCTGCATCGGTTTGCCCGGCGCGATATAGTGCCATTCGACCACGGCCTTTTCGGCCCAGGTGAGGATGGCGTTGCTGGTGAACTCGGTGCCGTTGTCGGAGACGATCATCTTAGGCTTGCTGCGTTCGACGATCAGCCGATCGAGCTCGCGAGCCACACGCACACCGGACAGTGACGTGTCCGCCAACAGCGCCAAGCATTCCCGCGTACAATCGTCAACGACCGTGAGGACACGGAATCGTCGCCCATCGGTGAACTGATCGGAGACAAAGTCGAGGCTCCAGCGTTCGTTGGGAAGAAGCTGCAACAGCATCGGCGCCCGCGTGCCGATTGCCCTCTTGCGGCCGCCACGCCGCCGCACAGTCAGCTTCTCCTCCCGATAAAGGCGAAACAGCTTCTTGTGGTTCACTTCAAAGCCTTCCCGGCGTAGCAGCACATGCAGACGCCTGTAACCGAAGCGACGGCGCTCGCGGGCAAGTGCGGTCATTCGCTCCCTGAGGTCCCGATCGTCGGGGCGAGTGGACTGGTATCTCACCGTCATCCGGCAACAGCCGATGGCTTTACACGCCCGCCGTTCGCTCATCCCGTGATGCTCCATCAGGTGAGCGACAGCCTTCCGCTCGGCAGCGGGCGCTACCACTTCTTTCCCAGAAGATCCTTCAGGGCGACATTGTCGAGCATGGCGTCGGCCAGCATCCGCTTCAGCTTGGCGTTCTCCTCCTCAAGCGCCTTCAATCGCTTGGCCTCGCTGACGTCCATGCCGCCGTACTTGGCTTTCCATTTGTAGATGCTGGCGTCACTGACCCCGTGCTTGCGGCACAGTTCGGCAACCGGGACGCCGCTCTCGTGCTCCTTCAAGATGCCGATGATCTGCTCTTCGCTGAAACGACTGCGCTTCATGTCCTGGTCCTCTCGATGGGCCAGAACGAACTTCAAACCGGATTAGGCTCAAGGGGCAACGTCA
>NZ_JAMDLI010000016.1 GCF_023721815.1 Pleomorphomonas sp. JP5 | reverse complement strand
TGGCCTTGCGGATCGGCGTCGCCACGCTGTCGGAGAAGACCAGCCGGCTCGCCTCGCCCTCCCAGAGGTTGGTGCGGGCCGAAAGCTGCCTGGGAACGTCGTCATAGAGTTCGTCGACATTGCTCATGCCGCCGCCCAAAACGAACACGTCGGGATCGACGAGGTCGATGATCAGCGCTAGCGACCGGGCGAGCCGGTCGACGTAACGCTCATAGACCGCGATGGCCGTAGTGTCGCCCGCCCGCTTGAGGTCGATCACCTCAGACGCCTTGCGGGCAGTACCCGTCGTCGTCCGGTAGTCGAGCTCGAAGCCTGTGCCCGAGCAATACATCTCGAGGCAGCCGTGACGGCCGCACCAGCATTTCGGTCCCGGATACTCGCCTTCCTTCGGCCAGGG
>NZ_JAMDLI010000014.1 GCF_023721815.1 Pleomorphomonas sp. JP5 | reverse complement strand
CCGCTGTAGGCGAGGCCGTCGTAGGTCTTGGACGCGCTGTTGGCGGTCACCGTCAGAGCAGCCTTGTTCACCGTCAGGGCACCCGCGACATAGCTGATGTCGTAGTTTCCGGAGGTGAGGCCGAAGGCGGTGAGTGTGTAGCTGCCGGCATTGATCGCACCGTCGGCCGTGCCGCCGTAGGCGAGGGTGCCACCGAGCACCGAGGCCGTCTCGCCGTTGACCAG
>NZ_JAMDLI010000013.1 GCF_023721815.1 Pleomorphomonas sp. JP5 | reverse complement strand
GCAACCCGATACGACAGACGTGTCAGCAACTTCTTGAGCTTCATCCATCTCGCCGCAGCCATGCTATGGATGCGCTGAATGTCGATTCAGCCTAGAGCATTCGCAGACCAAATTGAAACATTTGGTCGTCGAGCGAATGCTCCAGTTTGTTTGCTGGGGCAGCCGCTTTTCGATCAGGTTGATTCAACCTGATCGGCGGGTGCTCTAGTGGCGCCACTTCCGGACTTCAGACCCATGGATATTTCACGCGCCGAGCAGCGCATTCTGCACCTGCTTGCCCAGGGTGGACGCATCGAGATCGTCCGCGACGATCGCGGCGACATCGAAGAGCTCTCCTGCTTCAGCCGCGACGGCTGGCTCTACACCGACTTCAACCTCGCCATGTTCCGCAAGTTGAAGAACAAGCGGGCGATCGCGTCCAGGAACAGCAAGCCCTATCGCATCACGCCGCGCGGGTTGGAGCTGGTGCGCTCGCAACCGGACAATCGATGAAGCAGGTGCCGGCGGCGGCCCAAGTATCGCCGCCGGCTCTTGATCGATTACGATGGGATTTTCCCCCCGGTCTGGGAAACGGGGTTAGCGCTCGACGGCGTCTTGCTTTAAGAACGTCTGGCTTTTGAAACCTTTGCCGGAACGCTTCTCATGACCGTCAAGATCGCCCCTTCCGTTCTGTCGTCGGATTTCGCCCGCCTTGGCGAAGAGCTCGCCGCTGTCGAAGCGGCTGGCGGCGACTGGGTTCACATCGACATCATGGACGGCCATTTCGTTCCCAACATCACCTTCGGACCGTCGGTGGTGAAGGCGATGCGCCCGCACACCAAGCTGCCGTTCGACGTGCATCTGATGATCGAGCCTGCCGATCCGTTCCTCGCCGCTTTCGCCGATGCCGGGGCCGACGTGATCAGCGTCCACAAGGAGGGCGGGCCGCACGTGCATCGCTCGCTGCAGGTGATCCGGTCGCTCGGCAAGAAGGCCGGTGTGGTGCTCAATCCCGGCACCGACGTCGGCGGCCTCGAGTACATGCTCGACGAGATCGACCTGGTGCTGTTGATGACCGTCAACCCCGGTTTCGGCGGACAGGCCTTCATCCCGGCCGTCGTCGAGAAGGTGAAGAAGGTGAAGGCGCTGATCGGCGACCGTCCGATCCACATCGAGATCGACGGTGGCGTATCCACGGCCAATGCCGGACTGCTGGCCCGTGCTGGCGCCGACGTTCTGGTCGCCGGCACATCGGTGTTCAAGGGAGGCACCGAGGCCGACTACCGCCGCAACATCCAAGCCCTGAGAGACAGTCTATGAGCATTCGCGCCCTGATCTTCGACCTCGACGGCACGCTGGTCGACAGCCTGCCGGACCTTGCAGAGGCGATCAACGACCTGATGGCCAAGAACGGCCTTGCCGCGCACACCGAGCGCGCCGTGGCGTCGATGGTCGGCAAGGGCGTGCCGGTGCTGGTGCAGAAGGCCTTCGCCGCGCATGGGGTGACCATGGAGGGCGAGGCGCTCGCCGCGCAGGTGAAGACCTATCTCGGCTTCTATGAGCCGCGCGCCACCCGCCTGACACGTCTGTTCCCGCATGCCGCCGACACGGTGAAGGAACTCGCCAAGACCTATCGTCTCGCGGTCTGCACCAACAAGCCGACGGCGGTTTCGCGCGAGATCGTCGACAGCCTGGGCATCGGTGCGGAGATCTCCGTGGTGGTTGGCGGGGATAGCGGCGTCACGCCAAAGCCGGCGCCGGACATGATGTGGCTGGTGGCCGAACGGCTCGGCTTGCCGAAGGAAGAGTTGCTGATGGTTGGCGACAGCGCCAACGACGTTGCCTCGGCCAAGGCAGCCGGCATCAAGGTGGCGGTTGTGCGCTACGGCTATACCGACATACCCGCCGACGAGCTCGACGCCGATTTCGTGATGGACGATTTCCGCGAGCTTCCGGCAGTGTTGGAGAAGCTTCGATAGACCGCATCGCTTGAACGATGCTCTGGCCAAGAGGGCGTGATGGCACCCGTCAAGGCACTGATCTTCGATGTCGATGGCACGCTGGCGGAAACCGAGGAGGTTCACCGCCTGGCCTTCAACCGCGCCTTTGCCGAGGCGGGACTGCCCTGGGTGTGGGAGCCCGAGTTCTACGGCGAGCTCCTGGCCGTTCACGGCGGCCGGGCGCGGCTTTCCTACTTCATCGAGCACTACGCGCCGCCGATGGCCGACGAGGGGCTGCAAAGGTTCGAGGACCTGCACGCCGCCAAGACGCGGCTGTTCGCCAAGCTGGTGGATCGCCGGCTCGCCCGCCCCCGGCCCGGTATCGAGCGGCTGATCGAGGATGCCCGCTCGCAGGGGCTGGCCGTCGTTCTGGCCACCACGTCGAGCGTCGAGAATGCCGAGGCGCTGATCCTCGCCAACTTCGGTCTCGACGGGCTCGAGAAGATTACCGCCATCGTTGGCGGCGCCGGGGCTGTGCGGGCGAAGCCGGCGCCGGATGTCTACGAACTGGCTCTTTCCAGACTCGGCCTGTCGCCTCGCGCCGCAATCGTGTTCGAGGACAACGGCCCTGGCCTTGCCGCCGCGACCGCGGCCGGCATCCGTACCATCGTCACGCCCAGCCGATACGCGGGTGACGACGACTTCAGTACGGCCTTCGCCGTGCTGTCGCATCTGGGCGATCCCTTCGAGCCCTATCAGCACATCGCCGGGGTTGGCGACGAAGGTGGCACCGACATGGTGACCGTGGCGGCCTTGCAGCGCTGGGTGTCCGATGACGACGACATGCTCGGCCTGCTGACCATCGGCGGCAAGCCGGTGTACTGAAGGTTCCTCCTGGCTGGGTGCGGCCACTATAGGCCGCCTGCCCGATAATGCCGCCCTACAGCCCCACCGGAAATCCCTTGAACGGCTTGATCTCCTTCAGGACGAAGGTGGTCTGCATTTCCTTGATGCGTGGCAGGCGACGGATCACCGTCATGGCGAAGTCGGCGTAGGTGTCGAGGTCGGGCGAGACGACCTGCAACAGAAAGTCGGCGTCGCCCGCAATGGAGTAGCAGGCGATCACCTCGCGCAGGCGGGCGACGCTTTTCGAGAACTCCTCGGCCTCTGCTTCGCTGTGGCTGTCGATCTTGACCCGGATGAAGGCCAGCACGCCGAGACCGATCTTCTGGCGGTCGAGCGCGGCGCGATAGCCGTCGATGACGCCCGTCTCCTCGAGCTGACGCACGCGCCGCCAGCAGGGCGATGTCGACAGGCCCACATCTTCGGCTAGCGCCTGGTTGGTCAGACGGCCGTCACCCTGGAGCGCTTCCAGAATTCTGATGTCGACCGGTTCAAGCGTTGAACTAGGCATATCCTGTCTTTCAGTCTTTTCAGTTTGGTAGAATCTACCTCATATCGCTGTCTAGGCGCAAACTCCGGTATGAAATGCCTCAGGGGCGCGAATACCCTCGCCGGCGTTCTTCCAATGCACCGGAGTTACCATGTCGCCCGACAATCGCCTCGCCATCGTCGTCAATCCCGAGCTGCCGGTGGGCCTGCTGGCCAACACGGTCGGCGCCATCGGCATCGGCCTTGGCGCCCGTCTGCCGTGGCTTGGCAACCGCCCCCTCACCGACGCGGAGGGGCGCACCATCGACGACAGTTCCGTTCTGCCGGTGCCGATCCTGGCGGCAGCGCCCGAGGCCATCCAGGCGCTGATGCTGAAGGCGATGCCGCGTGGCGACGACAGCGCGCTAGTGGTTTTCCCGGCCTTCTCGCGGTCGCTGCACGACTATCGCGAGTATGAGGCGCTGCTGCCTGAGAAACGCCTTGCCGACGAGGCGATCGACGGCCTCGGCCTGTGCGGCCCGGCAAAGTGGGTGAAGTCGCTGACCGGTTCGCTGCGACTGCTGCGGTGATCGCTCAGCGGAACGGCCGGCTGAGGAAGGGCGACCCCCTGAGGCCGAAGCGCCAGGGCCGATCGATGGCCTTGGTGATGCCGATGCGCGGACCGGCGACGATGTCGGGAGTGTCTTGGCGCGGGATCAGCTCGAAGGGCGGCGCGTCAAGCGGCAACCCGTCATGGGCGATGGAGATTCCCAGCGCCTCGGTCAACCGGCCGGGGCCGGAGGCGAGAAGGCGCGGAATGGCCATCCGTCGCCGTTCCGCCATTACGGCGAGGCCGACGGTCGGCTCGATGGCCCTCAGCAGCACGGCGGCGCCGTGGCCCACCGGCCCGGTGACGATGTTGACGCACCAGTGCACGCCGTAGGAGCGATAGACATAGACGGTCAGCGGTGGGCCGAACATGGCCCGGTTGCGTGGCCGCTCGCCGACAAAGGAGTGCGAGGCGGGATCGTCGGCCTCATAGGCCTCAGTCTCGACGATGACGCCGCCGATGCCATCGACCAGAAACGTCGCGCCGATCAAGAGCGGCGCCAGCTCCACGGCGGGGAGGGGAGAGAGGGTGGCGATCACGTGGTCTTCCGGGGCTTGATGCGACGGGCCAGACCTTCGACGAGATGATCGGCGACAAAGCGGATGCGACGGCTCGGCTTGAGATCCTCGTGGTAGGCGAGCCAGAGTGGCAGCGCAAAGCCGATGTCCTCGACCGGCAGCCGCACGACGCGCGGCTCGGCGTCGGCGATCGGCGCTTGGGCAAAGCCTATGCCGGCGCCGGCGATGACCATCTGCCAGCCGACGACGTGGTCGTCGCAGCGGATGGGGAACCACTCGCGCGGCACCGGCAGGCCAGCGCGGGCAAAGCCCTGCAAGAGGTCGTCGCCCCTGTCGAGACCGATGATGTCGTGCTGCAGGAGATCGACCAGTCGGGCCGGCGTACCACGCCGGGCGAGGTAGGCAGGCGACGCGTAGACGGCGAGCGGAACGTCGCCGATGCGTCGGCGGATCAACTGGGGCTGGCGCGGCTCGTACATGCGCAGCGCGATGTCGGCGTCGCGACGCAACAAGTTCTGCGTCTCGTCGCTGGCGACGATCTCGATGTCGACGTCGGGCTCTTCGACATGCAGGGCCGCGACGATCTCGGGCAGCAGGTAGGCCGCCACCATGCGGCTCGCCGTGACGCGCACCGTGCCAGCGAGGTTGTCGCGGGAGCCGCTTGCCTTGCGTTCCAGGGCGAGCGCCGCCTCGCCCATGCGGCGGGCATCCTCGATGAGGTCGAGGGCGGCCGGCGTCGGCTCAAGGCCGCGCGGCTGTCGACGGAACAGCGGCGTGTCGAGCGTTTCCTCAAGCTCGCGGATGTGCCGCCCGACGGTCGGCTGGACGAGGCCGAGACGACTCGCGGCGGCCGACAGCGAGCCGGTATCGACCACGGCCAGGAAGGAGCGAAGGAGGGTCCAGTCGAGCATTGTCATGCAAAAATGAATGGCATCTTGAAAAACATAGCGAATTGATGTGCGAAATAAAACATCTTATTTCGGAAATCGGGTTGGTTGAGGCGACGGAACGCCGAAGAATGGCCCACATCAAAGACTTGCAACGACATTCGGATTTCGAGGTTATCATGGCTGGACATGTTCTCGTCCTCGGCGCCCTGGGCGGTGTGAGCCGGGCGGTCGCCGAGGAGTTCCATCGCCAGGGCTGGCAGGTGTCGGGCCTCGTGCGTCGGGGACGGGCCGGCGAGCTGCCGGACTGGGTCTGGCCGGTGGAGGCCGATCTCAACGATCCCGAGGCGGTGGCCAAGGCGGCGAGCTCGCCCGTTGACGTCGTCTTCGACGGTCTCAATGCGCCCTATCATCGCTGGGCCGAACTGGCGAAACCGCTTTACGATGCCGCGCTCGTGGTTGCCGAGCGCCTCGGCGCGCTGCATCTGTTTCCCGGCAACGTCTATGGATTTGGCGAAAGGATGCCCGATCGGCTGACGCCCGATCTCGTCGCGGCACCGTCCTCCGAGAAGGGGCGCATTCGCGTCGAGATCGAACGAAGTTTCGCCGAGGCGGCGCGCGCCGGCCGGGTTCGGACCTGCATCCTCCGGGCCGGCGATTTCTTCGGCCCGACCATCACCGGCCAGAGTTGGCTGTCCGCGTTGATCGCCGCCAAGGCGGAGCAGGGTGTCATTCGCGCGCCCGGTCCGGAGAATGTGCCGCACGCCTGGGCCTATCTGCCCGATCTTGCCTGCGCCTTCGTGCGTCTGGCCGAACAGCGTGATCGTCTCGACCCATTCGAGGTCTTCCACTTCGAAGGGCACACCGTTTCGATTGCCGACATCGCCGATGCCGCCGGCGTCGTCCACCATCGGCCGATGCGGGTGCAACGTGTGCCGGGCTTCATGTTCACGTTGCTCGGCCTGTTCGATCCGGTGATCCGCGCATCGCGCGAAATGGCCTACCTCTGGCGCGTGCCGCATCGGCTGGCCGACCGACGCCTCGAAATGATTACGGGGCCGCTCGTGGCGACCCCGCTATCAAAGGCACTGGCGTCGATCGGCCGCTAAGGCCTTACAGGAGCTCGCCCTGCACGGCGAAGCAGGCGACTTTGGCGTTGCCGCCGGGGGCCTGCAACAGCTTGGGCTGGTCGACGTCGCAAGGCTCGTAGGCGAAGGGGCAGCGCGGATGGAAGGCGCAGCCCTTGGGCGGACGCAGCGGCGACGGCAGCTCGCCGGTCAGGCGGATGCGCTCGCGCCTTTTCTCGGGCTCCGTGGTTGGCGTCGCGGAGAGCAGGGCGCGTGTGTAGGGATGGCGCGGCGTATTGAAGATCTCGTCGATCGTGCCGAACTCGACGGGGCGCCCGAGATACATCACCATCACCTCGTCGGCGATGTGGCGCACCACGGAAAGGTCATGGCTGATGAACAGGTAGGCGAGGCCGAACTCCTGCTGCAGGTCCATCAGGAGGTTCAGCACCTGCGCCTGGATCGACACGTCGAGGGCCGAGACCGGCTCGTCGAGAACCAGGATCTTCGGATTGAGCATCAGGGCCCGGGCGATGGCGATGCGCTGGCGCTGGCCGCCGGAGAACATGTGCGGATAGCGGTCGTAATGCTCGGGGCGAAGGCCGACCTTTTCCATCATCGCCCGCGCCTTGGCCTGTCGCTCGGAGGCGGACAGCGAGGTGTTGAGGCGGAGCGGCTCTTCCAGGATGGTGCCGACCTTCTGGCGCGGGTTGAGCGAGCCGTAGGGGTCCTGGAAGACGATCTGCACGGTGCGGCGCAGCTCATGGCTCGGCGTCTGGTCGAGGTGGACCGGCTTGCCGTCGACGATCAGGTCGCCGGCTGTCGGCGGCTCGATCATGGTGACGAGGCGGGCGAGCGTCGACTTGCCACAGCCGGACTCGCCGACGACGGCCAGCGTCTTGCCGGCGGTGAGCTTGAACGAGGCTTCCGACAGCGCACGCACGGTGGCCGGCTCGCCAAACATGCCGCGTTTCAGGCTGTAGTGGCGGGCGAGGTGCTGGGCCTCGAGGACGACGGTGGGAGGAACTTGAGCGTTCATGCCGAAATCCTCCGGTCGAGGATGGCGGCCGGGCCGGGATGGCCGACCGGCTTGCCCTGGTTGAGCGGATAGTGACAGAGCGCGTAGCCGGCGGCCTGACCCTGGGTGACCGGCGCCTTCTCGACGCAGCGTTCGGTGGCGAACTCGCAACGCGGGCTGAACAGACAACCGGCGGGACGGTCGTACTGGCCGGGCACCACACCGGGGATCGACGGCAGGCGGCGGCTGGTCGCCCGCTCGGGCAGCGCCGACAACAGCGCCGCCGTGTAGGGGTGATGGGGGTCGGCGAACAGCTCGGCGACCGGCTGCTCCTCCACCTTCTGCCCGGCATACTGCACCGAGACGCGGTTGGCGGTTTCGGCGACGACGCCCATGTCGTGGGTGATCAGCACCAGCGCCATGCCGGCGTCGCGCTGGAGCTTGGCCAGGAGGTCGAGGATCTGCGCCTGGATGGTCACGTCGAGCGCGGTGGTCGGCTCGTCGGCGATCAGGAGCTTGGGATTGCAGGCGATGGCCATCGCGATCATCACGCGCTGGTTCATGCCGCCCGACATCTGGTGCGGATAGGTGTCGAGGCGTTCGGCTGCCGAGGGAATGCCCACGAGCTCGAGCAACTCCACGGTGCGGTCGCGTCGGGCGCGCTTGTTCAGGCCGAGGTGGACCTTCAGCACTTCGCCGATCTGCCAGCCGACCGTGTAGCACGGGTTGAGCGAGCTCATCGGCTCCTGGAAGATCATGGCGAGATCGTTGCCGATGATGCGGCGGCGCTCGCGCGGCGAGATGGTGAGGAGGTCCTTGCCGTCGAACATCATGCGATCGGCGGTGATGGTCGCCGTCCACGGCAGAAGGCCCATCAGCGCCAGCATGGACACCGACTTGCCAGACCCGCTTTCACCGACGATGGAGACGATCTCGCCGGGGTCGACGGTGATCGAGACGCCATCGACGGCGCGGAACTGGCCGCCCACCGTGCGGAAATCGACCGAGAGGTTGCTGATTTCGAGAATGGGCATCACGACCTCTTCAGCTTCGGATCGAGGGCGTCGCGCAGGCCGTCGCCCATCAGGTTGATGGCCAGCACGGTGATCAGGATGGCAAGGCCGGGGAAGGTCACCACCCACCAGGCGCGGGTGATGAACTCGCGCGCCTCGGCCAGCATGGTGCCCCATTCCGGCGTCGGCGGCTGGGCGCCCATGCCGAGGAAGCCGAGGGCGGCGGCGTCGAGAATGGCGCCGGAGAAGGAGAGGGCGGCCTGGACGATCAGCGGCGCCATGCAGTTCGGCAGGATGGTGACGAACATCAGCCACAGCGGACCGGCGCCGGAGACGCGGGCAGCCGTGACATAGTCGCGGTTGCGCTCCGACATCACCGCGGCGCGGGTCAGTCGCACGTAGTGGGGCTGCGCCACGATGGCGATGGCGATCATCGCATTGGTGAGGCCGGGGCCGAGGATGGCGACCAGCGTCAGGGCCAAGAGGAGCGAGGGGAAGGCGAGGATGATGTCCATGATGCGCATGATCACCGTGTCGACCCAGCCCCGGAAGAAGCCGGCGAACATGCCGATGATCACGCCGCCGATGAGCGATACCGACACGACGACCACGCCGATGAACAGCGAGAAGCGGGAGCCGAAGATCAGGCGCGACAGGATGTCGCGACCGAGCGCGTCGGTGCCGAGAAGGAAGATGCCCTCGGCGCCATGGGTCAGCGGCGGCACCAGAAGCGCGTCGCGGAACTGCTGGTCGGGATCGAAGGGGGCGAAGAGCGGCGCGGCGAGCGCGACGAACACCAGCGCCACGAACAGCACGAGGCCGGCGACGGCACCGTGGTTTTCCGAGAAATAGCGCCAGAATTCCTTGAGGCGCCCCGGACGGACGGAAGCGGAGACGGCGGTCATCGGGTTACCTCTGGTGCCGGATCTTGGGATTGACGAGGCCGTAGAGCATGTCGACCACGAGATTGACGCCCATGACGATGAGGGCGATCAGCACGAGGCCCCCCTGCACGGCCGGATAGTCGCGCCGGAAGATGGAATCGACCATCCACTTGCCGATGCCCGGCCAGGAGAAGATCGTCTCGGTCAGGATGGCGCCGGCCATCAGCACGCCGATCTGCAGGCCGATGGTGGTGATCACCGGGATCAGGGCGTTGCGGAGCGCATGCACGGCGACCACGCGGAACGGGCTGAGCCCCTTGGCCTTGGCCGTGCGGATATAGTCCTCGCCGAGAACCTCCAGCATGGCCGAGCGCGTCTGGCGGGCGATCACGGCGAGCGGAATGGTGCCCAGCACGATGGTCGGCAGGATGAGGTGGCTCGCCGCCGACTGGAACGCCCCCGCCTTGCCGGACAGGAAGCTGTCGATCAGCATGAAGCCGGTCACCTTGGGGAAGAAGAACATCAGCGAGATGCGGCCCGACACCGGCGTCCATCCGAGAATGCCCGAAAAGACGATGATGAGCAGCAGCGCCCACCAGAAGATCGGCATGGAGTAGCCGACCAGCGCAGTGGCCATGGCCGTGTGGTCGAACCAGGAATTGCGCTTGACGGCGGCGATGACGCCGGCTGGCACGCCGAGCACGACAGCGAAGATCACCGCGCAGATCGACAGTTCCAGGGTCGCCGGAAACAGCGTGAAGAACTCGTTGAAGATCGGCTTCTTGGTGGAGATCGAGGTGCCGAAGTCGCCGTGCATCAGGTCGGTGAAATAGTAGATGAACTGCTTCCAGAGCGGCAGGTCGAAGCCGAAGCGGTGCATCAGCTCCGCGTAACGCTCGGGCGATATGCCACGCTCGCCGGCTAGCAAGAGCACGGGATCGCCCGGCAGCAGGCGGATGAAGAAGAAGGCGACCAGACTGACGCCGATGAAGGTCGGGATCAAGAGGCCGAGACGTCGGAGGATGAAACCGAACATGGTGCGGGGTCAGTCCTGACTCGAGAGTTGCTTGACGAAGATGTGGGTCGGATGCGTTTCATGGCGCCCGTCCGGAGTCCAGATCGGAGCTTGCCGGACGCCGCTGTCTCGCCAGCCGGCCCGCGTGTAGAACCTGTGCGCACGATCGTTGCCGGCCGAGCATTGGATTGCCGCGTCGCGAATGCCGCGCCGGGCAAGTTCCGCCTCGGTGGCGGCCAACAGTCGATCAGCAAGGCCCGTGCCGCGCGCCTCTGCGGCGATGTAGAACTGGTCGATCTCGTTGCCTTCGATCGCGGCGAAGCCCTGGATGCGGCCGTTTACCTCGGCGAGGAGGCAGCCGGCCTCGAGCGGCCCGAGGCGAAAGTCGAAGCTTTCCAGTGACCGCTCGGCAACCACAGTTGGCGGCAGGGCCGCCCCATGGCCATCGTGCCAGGCGTCGTGCCAAAGCCGAACGACCGCTGCGCGGTCTTCGGAACGATATGGACGAAGGATGGGCGCGTTAGGCATGGGGTTTCCAGTAGCCGCCGAAAACCCGGGCCGCAAGCGACAACGTCGATATTTGACCATTTTCGCGGCATGAAACTGCCACGATTTCCGCCACTCTACATGGTTTCACGCATGAGAAGGCGATCACTGCGACGCCGTCCGGCCCGGTCTCCAGATGCGAAAACGGTTCCGGAGATTTCTCCCCGGAACCGTGTCCGTCTTGGTGGTGTCGCTTACTCGGCGAGATCGACGCCGTCGAAGCGGTGCGATCCGAGCGGATCGACCTTGTAGTCGATCACGGCCTTGGACATCGGCACGTAGGTGGTCGAGTGCGCGATGGTCGCCCAGGGCGCTTCCTTCTTGAAGACGACCTGCGCGTCCTCATAGAGCTTGGTGCGCTCGGCCATGTCCGACACCGCGGCGGCCTTGGTCACGAGGGCGTTGAACTCCTCGTTGCACCAGTTGGCGCGGTTGGAACCGCCAACGCCCGAGCAACCGAGCAGAACGGCGAGGAAGTTGTCCGGGTCGCCGTTGTCGCCGGTCCAGCCCATCAGCAGGGCGCCGTCGCGCTCCTTGTCCTGGCTGCGCTTCAGGTACTCGGCCCACTCGTAGGAGACGATCTCGACCTTGACGCCGACGTTGGCGTAGTCGGCCTGGATCAGCTCGGCCATGCGGCGGGCATTCGGGTTGTAGGGACGCGACACCGGCATCGCCCACACCTTCATGCTGAGGTCCTTGACGCCGGCCTCGGCGAGCAGCTTCTTGGCCGCTTCCGGATCGTAGGGGTCGTCCTGGATGTTGTCGTTGTAGGACCACATGGTCGGCGGGATCGGGTTCTTGGCAACCTGGCCGGTGCCCTGGAACACGGCGTCGATGATCGCCTGCTTGTTGATCGCCATGTTGAGGGCCTTGCGGACGCGCACGTCGTCGAAGGGCTTCATCATGGTGTTGTAGGCGAGGTAGCCGATGTTCAGGCCCGCCTGGCTCATCAGCTGGACGCTGTCGTCAGACTGAAGGGCCTCGACGTCGGCCGGGTTCGGGTAGGGCATCAGGTGGCACTCGCCGGCCTTCAGCTTCTGAACGCGAACCGAGGCATCCGGCGTGATGGCGAAGACGAGGTCGTCGATCTTCTGCTTGCCGCCCCAGTAGTCGGCGAAGGCCTGGTAGCGGATGACCGCGTCCTTCTCGTAGGCGACGAACTGGAACGGGCCCGTGCCGATCGGCAGCTGGTTGAGGTCGGGCTGCTTGCCCTCGGCGGCCAGCTTGTCGGCGTATTCCTTCGACATGATGGAGGCGAAGTCCATCGCGAGGTTGGCGAGCATCGGCGCGTTGGCGGCCGTCAGTGTCAGCTTGACGGTGTAGTCATCGACCTTCTCGATCGACTTGACGAGGTTCGGCATGTCCATGCCGGTCCAGTACTCCCAGGTGCCGCCAGCGTAGGCGTACCAGGGGTCGTTCTTGTCGTTCTGGCGCTGGAACGAGAAGATCACGTCGTCGGCGTTGAAGTCGCGGGTCGGCGTGAAATACTCGGTGGTGTGGAACTTGACGCCCTTGCGAAGATGGAACGTGTAGACCGTGCCGTCCTCGGAGATGTCCCAGCTCTCGGCGAGGCCGGGAATGACGTTGGTGGTGCCGCGCTCGAACTCGGTCAGGCGGCTGTAGACCGGCTTCGACGACGCGTCGAAGGTGGTGCCGGAGGCATACGGCGCCGGGTCGAAGCCTTCCGGGCTGCCCTCGGAGCAATAGACGAACGTCTTGGCGTGGGCGGCGCTGGCAAGGCCTGCCACGAGCATGGTGGCCGCCAGAAGGCGGGACATCGTTTTCATAAGGTATACTCCCCTGTTGCCGAGCTTGGTCGGCGAACCCCGTGCCTGGCCGGACGGTCTTCTTTTGACTTTTCCCCGTCGGCCGGCGAGCCTTTATCCGAACCGACAATTGACCGATTGGCAAGCGTTTTTTCCCGTCTGGTCAGAAATGCGGCATCCGATCGCCCGGACGTCGATCGTCTCCCGGTTTCACCTGGATGGAAGACAACCGGGAATCCGAATCGTTCCCAGGGGTGGCTCGTCAAACCCTTCGGCCGGCGATAGGATTGGACCAGACGGGGGAGGATGTGAATGGCGGACGGGGTCGAGGCCGAACTCAAGGTGGCAGTGGACGCGGTGGGCGCCTCACGACTGGCGCGTCTTTCCACTTTGCCGGGTCTGACGGTCGCGCCCAAGGGCGACAAGCGGCTCGTCAGCACCTATTTCGACACGCCTGATCTCGCCCTGCGCGCCAAGGGCATCAGTCTTCGTCTGCGCCGAGCCGGCCGGAGCGGCGAACAGACGGTGAAGTTCTCCGGCAGCTTCTCGCTCGGGCTTGCCGAGCGGCCGGAGTTCAACGTGCCGCATGGCGGGCGCGTGCCCGACCTTTCCCGCTTGCCCGACGAGGCGGCGGTCGAACTGACGAAGCTCGTCGACGGGCGACCGCTGGTGCCGCTGTTTTCCATGCGCGTGACGCGGCGACGCTGGGAGATCGTGACGCCGGCCGGCGATCGGGTCGAGATGGCGCTCGACCGGGGAACGGTGACGGCCGGCAGCCGGCGCGCCGATATCCGCGAAGTGGAGCTCGAGCTTCTTTCCGGCGATCGGCGAGCCCTGTTCGAGGTTGCGCGTCCGGCGCTGGCGGGCGTCGCCTTTCATTTCTCGACCGAGGCCAAGTCCGATCTTGGCTATTCTCTGCTCGAAGGCGAGATCGGCCCGGTCGAACCGACGACGGCGATGGACGCCGACCTCGATGACGACATGTCCGTCGAAATGGCGTTGCAACAGGTGCTGAGGTCCTGCGCCACCCAGATATCCGCCAACGTCGCGGCGCTCAGGGTATGCGACGATCCCGAGGGCGCCCATCAGCTGCGGGTGGGGCTGCGGCGCCTCCGCACGGCACTGAAGGTCTTCGCCCCAATCATTGCGCCCGGTGCGGCCGAGCCGCTGGCCATCGAGGCGCGGCGGCTGGCGACCGAAGTGGCGGCAACGCGCGACATGGACGTGCTGATCGACGAGCTGGTGGCGCCGCTCGACGGCGGCGATGACATGGCGGCGTTGATCGCCCTTCTCGAGAAGCGGCGCAAGGCAGCGCGCGCCCATCTCGCCAGCGTTCTGGCAGACCGAGCCACGGGCGATTTCCTGATCGATCTCCTGGCCTTCACCGAGGCGCGCGGCTGGCTGTCGATGGACGACATCGGGCAGAGCGTTGAACTGGCGGCGCCGGTCACGCCCTTTGCCGAGCAGGTGGTCTCTCGCCTGAGGCGCAAGGTCGAGAAGCTCGGTCGCGATCCCGAGGCGCTGTCGCCCGAAGAGCGGCACGATCTCAGGAAGAGATTCAAACGGCTACGCTATGCGTATGATTTCTTTGAGCCATTGATGCCGAAGTCGACGCGCCGCAAGTTGCTGCCGCGCGTCAAGGCAGCCCAGAATGTGCTGGGCGTTCTCAACGACATTCACATGGCGCATCTCCTGCTCGACGATCTTCATGCCGTCGGGCCGAAAGCGGGCGCGGTGGAGCGGGCGATCGGTTATTGCCTCGGCTGGCACAGCGCACGCGCGAAGGCCATCTGGCAGCGGCGTTCCGACGATCTGTCTCTGGATTGATGGCCGCGATGGCGGAATTATGCGGTTTACATATCAGTAAAAATACGTGAGTGTCGGCATGGGCGCGGGGCGTTTTGCACCCGGGGGAGCTGAACTCGGCTTTTGACGCTCGTCCTAATCAAGAGATTCAAGTACCGAATCCAGAAGCTCCACCGAAACAACAGATCGTAAGTGGTTCGTTTTGCTGCGATATTCGCTTCGTGAACTACTCCTGGCGAAGGGCGCGGAGCGGACCCCAGGGAGCATCGACATGAGCGAACGCATCGTCATCACGCAGGACATGATCCGTCTCTATGACGAGTATACCCACCTGACGCTGGATCGCCGCGGCTTCATGGAGAAGCTGGCAAAGCTCGCCGGTTCGGGCGCGGCGGCGGCGGCCATCGTGCCGCTGATCGAGGCTCGGCAGGCCCAGGCGGCCATGGTCGAGGCGACTGACAGCCGGCTCGACACCTCGACGGTCGAGTTCCCCGGCGATGGCGGAACGATGAAGGGCTATCTCGTCCGTCCCACCCTGGTGGCCGGGCCGCTGCCGGCGGTGATGGTGATCCACGAGAACCGTGGGCTCAATGGCCACATCGAAGACGTCGCTCGCCGCCTCGCCCTGGAAGGCTTCATGGTTCTCGCGCCGGACTTCCTGTCGCCGGCCGGCGGAACGCCCGCCGACGAGGACAAGGCGCGCGAGATGATCGGCGCGCTCGACAGGATGAAGGCCGTGGGCAACTCGGTTGCTGCCGCCACCTTCCTGCGGGGCCATGTGGGAGGCAACGGCAAGGCCGGCAGCGTCGGTTTTTGCTGGGGTGGCGGATTGTCGTTGCAGACGGCGGTGGCCGATCCCGATCTCGGTGCGGCGGTATCCTACTACGGCGCCCAGCCGGTGGCCGAGGCGGTGGCGGCCATCAAGGCGCCTCTCCTGTTGCATTACGCCGGGCTCGACGATCGCATCAACGCCGGCATTCCGGTGTTCGAAGCGGCGTTGAAGGCGGCAGGCAAACCTTATGAGATGCACATGTATCCGGGCGTCAACCACGCCTTCAACAACGACACGTCGGCGGCGCGCTACGACAAGGCGGCGGCCGATCTCGCCTGGCAGCGCACGGTCGATTTTCTGAAGTCACGCCTTGCCTGAAGCGGGCCCTTGGGCGCGAAGGCTAAAAATATGACAAATCGGGACTTGGTCCCGCGGCAAATCTCTATATAAGCGGCTGAGCAAGGAGCTCATTTCCCCATGTCGCCGACTGCCGCGGGCGTTCTTTTCAAGCTCGCCTCGACCATCGCCTTCGCCATCATGCTGACGCTGATCAAGCTGGTGTCCGGCCGCGTGCCGCCAGGGGAAATCCTGTTCTTCCGTTCGTTCTTCGGCATCGTCCCGGTCATCGTCTACCTTGCGGTTCTCGGCGTTTTTCCTGCCTCTCTTGCGACGGCTCGTCCGTTCGGCCATGTGCGCCGTTCGCTGGTCGGAACCGCATCCATGTTCTGCTGGTTCACGGCGGTCTCCTATCTGCCGCTGCCGGACGCCACAGCCATCAGTTACTCCGGGCCGCTGTTCGGTGTCTGTTTCGCCGCTCTGCTGCTGCACGAACGTGTTCGGGCGTTCCGCTGGGGCGCCGTCGGCATTGGCTTTCTCGGCGTGCTGATCGTGCTGTCGGAGCAGATGGGCGGCTTGAGTGCCGGCCTGCAGGGCGATCGGGCGGTCGGCGCGGCTTGCGCGCTCGGCTCGGCCATGCTCGGGGCGGTCGCCGCCGTCACCGTGCGCGAGTTGACCGCGACCGAAACCACCGGAGCCATCGTCTTCTACTTCCTGGCCTGCGGTTCGGTGTTTTCCTTCGTGACGCTGCCTTTCGGCTGGGTGGCCCCGGACCTTGCCGATGTCACCATGCTGATCGTCGCCGGCCTGTTCGGCGGCATCGGACAGGTGCTGATGACGCAATCCTACCGCCTTGCCGAAGCGTCGGTGATCGCCCCCTTCGACTACATCAACATGATCTGGATCGTCATCATCTCCTACATGGTGTTCGGCGACGTTCCGACGGCGGCGGTGCTCGCCGGCTCTATGGTGGTGATTGCCTCCGGCGTGTTCGTCGTCTGGCGGGAGCGGCGTCTCGGTATCCTCGAAGCCAAGGCCAAGGCGCGGAGCGCCGATACGCCGACTTAGTTTCAGCCTCAGTCGCCGGCGGGTGGTTTTTATTCAGCCTCAGTTGCCGGCGGGCCTCCGGCCCTTGGCTTCCGCTTCGCTTTTCGTCTTTCGAGGCTTCGCCACGAAAGACCCGCTCCGCGCGGCGCCGCTTGGCGCCGGAAGCCGCAATGCGACTTCGGTTCCGGGGCTTCATCGGCGCGTGTTGCTGGATGGTTGGCCCTGCGGGGGACGGGATGGCGTTGACACTTTTCGAGGTGCGGGCCAAAGAGATGCAGCAGGGTCCGCGAGCAAAGGCTTCTGCGTGAGAGATATCCGATGAGCGAAATTGCGAGCGGCAAACGCGAAACGGTGGACGTGGCGATCGTCGGCGCCGGCCCCATGGGGCTTGTCACGGCCCTGATGTGCGCCCGTGCGGGCCTCAAGGTGGCGATCTACGAGCGGCAGAGCGACTTCTCTGCTTCCCCCGCCTGGAATGGGACGGGTGTTCTTGCTCCCGACTGCGAGGCGGACGCCGCCGACGCCACGATCGTCGATCTCGGGCGTCGCTCGATCGAGCTGTGGCCGACGCTGGCTCCCGGCCTGATCACCAATGGCGCCCTGGTGCTTGGCAACCGCCGCCAGACGACGGCGCTCGACGACTATTCCACGTTCGTTCTCAACTACGACTGGCTCGACGAGGAACTGATCGCCGCCCTGGAGCCGGCGCTCGCAGGCATCTACAACCGGGGCATGTTCTTTCCGAAGGCCGCGCACGCCGATCCGCGCATCCTGTTCAACGGCCTCAAGGACGTTCTCGAAGCCGGCGGCATCCGGATCCGTTTCGACTGGGTCGGCACGATCGAAGGGTTGCACGCCGAACGCATCGTCGACACGCGCGGTCTTGGCGCGCGCGACCGCTTCCCCGAACTACGCGCCGTCACGGCGGAAATGGCCATCGTGCGCAGCCACAAGATCGAGCTCAGCCGCCCGATCCGACTGCTGCACAACCGGCATTCGCTCTATGTGACGCCGCGTGGCCAAGGCATCTACGTGATCGGCGCCACGACGGTCGATGACGACCGTAGTGGCGTGTCGGTGCGGTCGGCCGGCGAACTGATGATGCACGCCGTGTCCCTGCTGCCGGCCTTTGCCGACGCGGAGGTTCTGGAGCTGCGCGCCGGGTTGATGCCGGTGTTGATGAACGGCGTGCCGAAGGTGGTCGTTGGCGAGCGGATCATCGCCATCAACGGCCTGTTCCGCTATGGCTGGATGGTGGCGCCGGCCATTGCCGAGGACCTGTTGCGCGTGATCTACACGCAGGCGACCAAGGTCATCCACGCCAGCCGGCCGCAGCGCCACTGATCCCGCCTTTTCCTGTTTCCTGACGGACCGCCCATGCTCGACCGCTTCTACCTCATCATCGACCGCGCCGCCTGGTTGCCGCGCCTGCTTCCGCTCGGTCTGAAGCTGGTGCAGATCCGCACCAAGGCGCCCGATATCGAGACCCGACGCAAGGAAATCGCCGACTCGCTCGCCCTCTGCAAGGCGGCTGGCGCCATCTGCGTGGTCAACGACCACTGGCGGGAGGCCATCGAGTTCGGCGCCGAGTGGCTGCATCTCGGCCAGGAAGATCTCGATACCGCCGACCTCAAGGCCATACGGGCCGCTGGTATCCGCTTCGGCGTGTCCACTGCCAACCGGGCGGAGCTGGATCGGGCGTTGGCCGTCGATCCGGACCACGTCGCGCTCGGACCGATCTGGTCGACCGTCTCGAAGGACGATGCCGCGCCGGCGAGCGGGCCGGAGCTGCTCACGGAATGGAAGCGCATCGCCAGGAAGCCGCTGGTGGCGATCGGCGGCATCTCGCTCGACCGGGCGCCGATCTGCTGGGACGCCGGGGCCGACAGCGTGGCGGTGATTTCCGATGTTCTATCGGCGGCGAGCCCCGAGGCCCGGATGACCGAGTGGCTCGACGTGGCCAAGGCTTGGGAGACGCGGGCATGACGGCGATCGCGGTCACCATCGCAGGATCGGACTCGGGCGGTGGCGCCGGCATCCAGGCCGACCTCAAGACCTTTTCGGCGCTTGGCGTCTATGGCGCATCGGTGATCACGGCGTTGACCGCGCAGAACACGCGGGGCGTAATGGCTATCCATGAGGCACCGGCCGATTTCGTCCGCGCCGAGATCGACGCCGTCTTCTCCGACCTGACCGTCAACGCCGTGAAGATCGGCATGCTGGCCAGCCCCGAGCTGATCCGCACCGTTGCCGCCGGACTCAGGGATTACGGCCAGAACCGTGTCGTGCTGGATCCGGTGATGGTGGCGACCTCGGGCGACAGCCTTCTGAAGGCCGAGGCGGTGACGACATTGCGTGAGGAACTGTTTCCGCTCGCCAGACTGATCACGCCAAACCTGCCGGAAGCCGGCAAGCTGTTGGGCCGGACGGTCGATGAAACGCCCGACGACATGCTGGCTGCGGCGCGCGAGTTGCTCTCCCTCGGCCCCAGGGCGGTGCTCATCAAGGGCGGTCATGGCGGCGGGGCGGAAAGCGCCGACCTCTATCTCGACGCCGATGGTGCGCACTGGCTGACGGCGCCACGCCATGCGACGCTCAACACCCATGGCACCGGCTGTACGCTTTCCTCGGCCATCGCCGCCGGCCTCGCCAAGGGGCTGAGCCTTGTTGCCGCCGTCGAGGAGGGCAAGGCCTATGTCACGGCGGCCATCGTCGCCGCCGACCGGCTGGATATCGGCCACGGCCACGGCCCGGTCCACCACTTCCACGCCTGGTGGTGAGCACGAGCAGTTGATGAGGGCTGATGCCAGGCGTTTTCAATCACTTGCCGCGACAGGAGCTCGCGTTCGCAATCAAACCTAGACGAAGGTACTAGCCTTGCTCGGCGACGCTCCGTAATATCCCGCTCCATTCGGCGGAACATAAGCGGGCAACGGCCCGGCATTGGGAGTGCGTGAACATGGTCGCGGAGCTGGATCCTATCTTCAAGCGTCTGGAAGCCAAGAAGGCCGAGCTGGCCGATCGCCCCATGCGCAAGCTGTTTGCCGAGGACGCCGGTCGTTTCGACCGCTTCAGCGTGCATCTCGACGACATGCTGCTCGATTTCTCGAAGAATCGCCTCGATGCCGATGCCTTCGCGCTGCTGATCGAGCTGGCCAAGGCGGCCGGCGTCGCCGAGCGTCGCGACGCCATGTTCTCCGGCGCCATCATCAACACCACCGAGAAGCGCGCCGTGCTGCATACGGCGCTGCGCAACCGCGCCAACACGCCGGTCATCGTCGATGGCAAGGACGTGATGCCGGACGTCAACGAGGTGCTCGGCCGCATCAAGGACTTCGCGGAGGGCATCCGCTCCGGCAAGATTGCGTCCTCGACCGGCGCCAAGTTCACCGACGTCGTCAACATCGGCATCGGCGGCTCCGATCTCGGCCCGGCCATGGCGACCATCGCTCTGTCGCCCTACTGGGGCAACGGCCCGCGCCTGCACTACGTGTCGAACGTCGATGGCGCTCATATCTCCGACACGCTCGCCGGACTCGATCCCAAGACGACGCTGTTCGTCATCGCGTCGAAGACCTTCACCACCTCCGAGACCATGACCAACGCCGGCACCGCCCGCGAGTGGATCAAGCAGAGCCTCGGCGAGGCGGCGGTGGGCGCGCATTTCTGCGCGGTTTCGACCGCGCTCGACAAGGTAGCCGCCTTCGGCATGGACGTGAAGCGCGCCTTCGGCTTCTGGGACTGGGTCGGCGGCCGTTATTCGGTGTGGTCGGCCATCGGCCTGCCGGTGGCGATCGCCGTCGGCTTCGACAACTTCGTCGCCTTCCTCTCCGGCGCGCATGAGGTGGACAACCACTTCCGCACCGCTCCGCTCGAGAAGAACATCCCGGTGATCCTCGGCCTTCTCGGCGTCTGGTATCGCAACGTCTGGGGCTTCTCGACTCACGCCGTGCTTCCCTACGATCAGCGCCTTTCGCGCTTCGCCGCCTATCTCCAGCAGCTCGACATGGAGTCGAACGGCAAGGGCGTGCGTACCGACGGCACGCCGGTGCCGCGCGCGTCCGGTCCGATCGTCTGGGGCGAGCCCGGCACCAATGGCCAGCACGCCTTCTATCAGCTGATCCACCAGGGCACCGACGTCATCCCGGCCGACTTCCTGGCCGCCGCCGTGCCGCACGAGCAGGTGGGCGATCACCACGCCAAGCTCCTGTCCAACGTTCTGGCCCAGACCGAGGCCCTGATGCTGGGCAAGACGGCTGAGGAAGCCGCCGCCGAGCTGAAGAAGGCCGGCAAGTCCGATGCCGATATCGCAGCGCTGGCGCCGCACAAGGCTTTCCCGGGCAACCGCCCGACCAACACCATCCTCTATCGGACGCTCGATCCGAAGACGCTCGGTCGCCTGATCGCCATCTACGAGCACAAGGTGTTCGTGCAGGGCACCATCTGGGGCGTCAACTCCTACGACCAGTGGGGCGTCGAGCTCGGCAAGGAACTGGCCAACCGTCTGTTGCCGGTTCTCAAGGGCGAGGCGGAGCCGGCTGCGAGCCAGGACGTGTCGACCAAGGGACTGGTTGCGGCCATCAAGGCGCTGCGGAAGGATTGAGCCTTCTGATGGAGCCGGCGAGCGGGTTCGCCGCCGGCTTTTCCCGTGCCGTCGTCGCCGTGAGGCGTTTTGGCGCGGGTTTTCCGGTATTGTGTAAAGTCGGCCGGTGCCAACGCCGGCCGATTGTGTATATTTGAACAAGGGGAAAGCTGGCCGGCGCGGCATCGTCCGACGCTTTGGCCCAACCGCCGTGCAGCCGATGACAGCCGGCGGCGTCACGGGGTCGCCGATCTGGAGGAAGGTATGTACGAGTTTCAGGAGTACGAGAATGGCGCTGCGCTTGCCGATGCCTTGACCGTCGAGGTCGCCGGTGCGCTCGCCCACACGATCCGCCTGCATGGCAAGGCGGCGCTGGCGTTGTCGGGGGGCAAGACGCCGGTGCGCTTCCTGGAAGCGATGTCGCGCTACCGCATGCCCTGGAACGACGTCGTGGTGACGCTTGTTGACGAGCGCTGGGTTCCCGAGACGCACGAGCGCTCGAACGCCGGCCTTGCCCGCCGCCATCTCCTCAAGGGGCCGCTCAGCAATATCGAGTTCGTGCCACTCTACCGGCTGGTTCCCACGCCCGAAGAGGCCGTGGCCGAGGTGGGGAAGGTGATCGCCGATCTGCCGCTTCCGTTCGCCGCCGTGGTGCTCGGCATGGGCGAGGACGGTCATACCGCCTCGTTCTACCCAGGTGGCGACAACCTCGCCGCCGCCAACTCGCCCGATTGCAAGGCGCAGGTGATGGCGATCAACGCCAAGGCCGCGGGCGAGCCGCGCATCACCCTGACCCTGCCTCTGCTGCTGGGCGCCGACGAAATCCTGCTGCACATCGAAGGCGCCGAGAAGCGCGCCGCCTTCGAAAAGGCGGTGGCCGGTGACGATGTGCTTGAGATGCCGGTGCGCAGTCTCCTCAAGTCGGAGAAGCTGGTGAAGGTTCTCTGGTGCCCCTGATCGGTGCCGAGTAATCTCAGAACACAACGGCCCGGCATCGACCGGGCCGTTTTGTATCTATGGACGACTGCGTGCTTTCGCCGATGGCGATCAGGAGGAAATTCGGCGTTCCTGTCATAAAACTGAGAAGCTGTCGGGACAAAAGGAGGCATTGGGATCAGCGAATTGCCGTCGATTCCCGCCTCGGAGAAGATGCAGCGCGCATCTTTGTTTGCCATGACCGACACCAATACTACTCGAAGCCTCAGAGCGTTGTTCCTGTCGGACATTCATCTCGGTACGCGTGATTGCCAGGCGGATCTTCTGCTGGACTTCATGCGCGTCCACGAGGCGGAGACGATCTATCTCGTCGGTGACATCGTCGACGGCTGGAGGATGCGCCGCTCCTGGTTCTGGACGCAAAGCCACAACGACGTCGTGCAGAAGCTGTTGCGCAAGGCCCGCAAGGGCGCACGCGTCGTCTACATTCCCGGCAATCACGACGAATTCCTGCGCGACTATCTCGGGACCCATTTCGGCGGCGTCGAGGTGATGGATCGCTGCCTGCACGAGGCGGCGGACGGCCGGCGGTTCCTGGTGATCCACGGCGACCAGTTCGACGTGGTGGTGCGGCATGCCCGCTGGCTCGCCTATCTCGGCGACTGGGCCTACGAGACGGCGCTGTGGATCAACACATGGCTGAACAGGGCAAGGCGTTTCGTCGGGTTGCCCTACTGGTCGCTGTCGGCCTGGGCCAAGCTTCGGGTCAAGAACGCGGTCAACTTCATCGGCGCCTTCGAGGACGCCCTGGCTTATGAGGCGCGGCGGGTCGGCGCCGACGGCGTCATCTGCGGCCACATCCACCACGCCACCATGCGCGACATGAACGGCATCGCCTACGTCAACACCGGCGACTGGGTGGAGAGCTGCACGGCCATTGCCGAGAACCACGACGGCAGCATGGAGATCATCCGCTGGACTCGCCTCGAGCACGAACGGCAGCAGCCCCTCATGCTGCCGCGCGCCGAGGCCGCGGAATGACGCGCATCACCGTCGTCACCGATGCCTGGCATCCGCAAGTCAACGGCGTCGTCCGCTCGATCGAGCGTACCAATGCCGAGTTGATCGCCATGGGCGCCGAGGTCACCATGGTGACGCCGGATCTGTTCCGGACGCTGCCGCTGCCGAGTTATCCGGAAATCCGGGTCGCCATCTCGACCTACCGGCGGGTGGCCCGCGAGATCGAACGCGGCCAGCCGGCCTATGTGCACATTGCCACCGAGGGGCCGCTCGGCCTCAAGGCGCGCAAGTGGTGCCGTCGCCATGGCATGCCCTACACCACCAGCTATCACACCCGTTTTCCCGAGTATGTGTCGGCGCGGCTGCCGGTCCCCGAAGCCTGGCTCTACGCGTTGGTGCGTCGCTTCCACAATGGCGGCGCCGGCTGCATGGTGGCTACCGACACGCTGGCGGCCGAACTGTCCGCCCGAGGCTTCCGCAACCTGATGCGCTGGGGACGCGGCATCGATGCCGACCTGTTCCGCCCTCGGCCGGGCGAGGCAGGGGAGTTCGATCATCTGCCGCGACCGATTTTCATCAATGTCGGACGCGTCGCCGTGGAGAAGAATCTCGAGGCGTTTCTGGCGCTCGATTTGCCGGGCTCCAAGGTGGTGGTTGGCGATGGGCCACAGCGGGCGAGCCTCGAACGTCGCTACCCGAACGTTCACTTCGCCGGCGTCAGGATCGGCGAGGATCTCGCTCGCGCCTACGCGTCGGCCGACGTTTTCGTGTTTCCCTCGCGCACCGATACCTTCGGCAACGTGCTTCTGGAGGCGCTGGCCTCGGGCCTGCCGGTCGCCGCTTATCCGGTGATGGGGCCGCTCGACATTCTCGGCGACAGCGATGCCGGCATTCTCGATGAAGACCTGAGGGCGGCCTGTCTTGGCGCTCTCGCCATCGATCGGCAGGCAGCGCGCGAACTCGCGTTGTCCTTCACCTGGCGTCGGTCGGCGATGCAGTTCCTCGACAACATCCGGCTCGCCAACGGCGAAACGCTGGATCAAGCGCCCCTCGTTCCGGCGACGGCATAGCGCACTCCGACGAACTTAGCTTCGCGGGCCAGCTTAGCATTTTGCGTGAAACTCCGGACGATCGACTGTGCCCCACGCTTTGCTAGAGCGAGCCTGGCTGGTCTGGTTCCGAGCGGTGGTCAGACGGTCATGTCCACGTGGTTGCCCATGCCGGCCGGGGGCGGGGCGGACGCAGCCGACTCGGCGGCCTGGCTCAGAAGGTCGGCTGCCGATTGGTCCGACTTGAGCGCCATCTTCATAACGGCCATGCCGAGGTCACTCTTGGTGCTGGCTTGAAGCATGGTCGAGGCTGTCGCCGCAATGTCCATTTTTCGATACTCGCGCCAGTTGGATGTTCCCGTCGGCCAAGTAAGCGCCCGAAAGATTGACAAGCTGTTAGTCGAAAGGGCGCCGAGGGCGCTACGGTCCGAGAGCGGCGGCGTGAGATGAACTCCGGTTCACTGGACCAACGCCGCTTCGCCGCCGACACGCAAAGCGACTCGCGCTTTGCTGGGATGGTATGCGCTTAGGAGAACAGCGCCTGCCGTTCGGCCTTGGTCATCTTGGCGAAGGGGTCGTCGGAGTCCTTGCCCTGACGCACCGTGTCGGACACTTCCTTCAGCGCCTCTATGGCCGTGTCGACGGCTTCGGAGGCGATGGCCAGCGCTTCGTCAGTCGGTTCGTTCTCGGCTTCAGGCTCGACGGTATCCTCCGGCAGAGCGCCTTCGGCCTCCACGGCGTCAAACTCGATGCTGTCGGCGAGGGCTGCGGCGTCTTCGGGGAGATCCTCTTCGGCTTCGACAGCGTCAAATTCGATGCTGTCGGCGAGGGCTGCGGCGTCTTCGGGGAGATCCTCTTCGGCCTCGACGACGTCAAATTCGATGCTGTCGGCGAGGGCTGCGGCGTCTTCGGGGAGATCCTCTTCGGCCTCGACGGCGTCAAACTCGATGCTGTCGGCGAGAGCTGCGGCGTCCTCCGGGAGATCTTCTTCGGTCTCTACGGCATCGAACTCGATACTGTCGGCGAGGGCTGCGGCATCTTCCGGCTGGTCCTCTTCGGCCTCGATGGAATCGAAGTCGATGCTGTCGGCAAGCGCCGCTGCGTTCTCCGGCGTATCGTCGGTCGGAATAGAATCGAAGTCGATCTGGCCGTCGGCATCGACCACCAATGGGGTCGGAGCCTGTCCAAGCCCGGCCATGGCTTCGATGCGGTCGAAGTCCATTTCGTCGATGGCATGACTGGCAACGGCATCGAGAACCGCGCGGTCGGCGTCGGCATCCTCGACCAGCAGGTCGTCGACGATGTTCTGCTCGACGCCCTCGCCAGCCAGTGCCGGACCGTTGAGAAGGTGGGCGTCGGGGCGGGTGTCGTGGGCGTTGACGGCAACGCGCTGGTCGGCAGACGAGCTTTTGACCTCGTCTTCGTCCATGCCCCAGATATCGATCATCGCGTTGATGCGATTTTCGAGATAGCGCAGAACCTGCACGACCTTCTGCGTGCGCTGGCCCGTGAGATCCTGGAACGAGCAGGCCATGTAGATGTTGGTGGTGAGGTTCTCGACCTCGTCGCAAAGGGCGTTGTCGACGCCGGCTTCGCGCATGGTCCAGGCGAGTTCCTGAATCTTCTCGGCCGAGCCAAGGATTTCGGACGTGGCGCCCTCGGTCTGCTCGACGATGGCGTCGAGCTCGTTGGAAGCGCGGTCGAAGCGGCTGAGGGGCGACCGGCCGTCGCTCTTGATCTGGGCTATCTCAAGCTTTGTGCGCTCGATGGCGTCCTTCATCTCGCCGATATCGAGACGAATGCGATCGGCATCCGGCCGACGCTCGCGCTTCAGCAGCGTTTCGAGACGGCCGATGGCCTCCATCACCACATCGGTATCTGCCGACCGGTGGCGCCGCGCGTATTCGAAGAGGAACCACCGACCCTTCTCCGTCTCCATGACGGCGGATTCGATGGCCTCGTAATCGGATTCGCGCAACGGCGAGAGGGCTTGCGAATTTTCCATATTTTCGCCGCAGACCCCTTTGTAGACTAATCGGACCAAGCTACAGGTAAAGTGCCGGCCAGATACAGGCAAGCGATTCAATCGGGCGAGACACCATCATCGCCGCGAATCCTTCACAACGAGTTTATTCCGAGTTGCTCCGTTGACAAGATTGATCGGGCGAATTGCCCCCGCCTATTTGATGAGCGCCTTCTATGCCATCGCCTTCTTCGTCAATGGAGTGCTGACCCCATTCTTTCCGGTCCTCCTGCAGGTGAAGGGGCTCAGCGGCGAGCAGATCGCCTTCGTGCTGGCGACGCCGCAGGTGATGCGCATGTTCACCATGCCGGTGGTCAGCGGCTTGTCCGACAGGGCCGGCGACCGGCGTCACGTGATGGCCGGCGTCATCACGCTGACCCTAGGCTTCTCCATTCTGTTCGGCATCGCCAATGGCGACATCGCCGTGATGGCGGTCGGATCCATCCTGTTGGTGCTCTCCTACTGCGTCGGACCGCTCGCCGATGCCTTCGCCATGATCATGGATCGCCACGGCCTCGGCGAATACGGCAAGATGCGTCTGTGGGGCTCGGTGTCCTTCATTCTCGGCAATGTGGTCGGTGGCTATGCCATGGATCACTCCGGGTCGACGGCTGTCTATTTCCTGTTGTTGTTCGGCTTTGCCATCGCCATTCTGGCGACCGTCGCCATTCCGCCCGCGCCGCCCGCCGTCACGCAGTCCTCGGCGGCGGCGCTCACCGTGCTTCGCAAGCCTGCCTTCCTCGCCGTGCTGCTGGGGCACGCCGTCAACCAGGCGGGGCATGCCGCGCTCTACAGCTTTGGCACCATTCTCTGGCGGGGCAACGGCTTTTCGGATTTCACCATCGGCATTTTCTGGGCGATCGGCGTGATCGCGGAAATCATCCTATTCGCCCTGGCCGGTCGTTGGTTCCGCGCAGTGTCTCCGCTGAAGCTCATGGCAGGCGGCGCCGCGATCGGCTGTCTCCGCTGGCTTCTGTTCTCGCTGGACCTGCCGCTCCTGCCGACGCTGGCGTTGCAGGTGATGCACGCCGGCTCGTTCGCGCTTGCTCATATCGGGCTGATGCGCTTCCTGCGCGAGGTGGTGCCGACCGAACGTGCCGCCTCGGCTCAGGGTACCTTCGTCATCTTCAACGGCCTTGCCATGGCGCTCGGCACGGCGCTGGCCGGCCGGCTGGTGCCGACGCTCGGCTCGGACACCTATGTCGTGATGGCGATCTTCCCGCTTCTCGGCCTGATCATACTGACGGCCGCCGGTGGCGGCGCCCGGCGGTTGCCGGCGCACGACGCGACGAGGACCGTCAGCGTCGCCGCGGGCGAGGCCACGGCGCGCTGATCGGAAAATCAGCCCCAGAGGTCGGGGTAGGGCGGGTGGACGATCGAGCCGGAGAACATCAGTCCCGGCGTGCGGTCGCGGGCCAGCAGCAGCGGACCGTCGATATCGGCATACTGGGCGCGCTGGGCGGCGACAAAAGCCGGCGCCATGGCCAGCGAACTCGACACCATGCAGCCAACCATGACGATCAGCCCTTCCTCCTCGGCGGCGGCGATCATGTCCAGCGCCTCGGTGAGACCGCCGGTCTTGTCGAGCTTGACGTTGACGGCGTCGTAGCGGCCGACGAGCCGCTTGATGTCGGCGGTGGTATGGGCGCTTTCGTCGGCGCAGACCGGCACCGGCCGCTTGGCTTCGTCGAGATACTCGTCGGCGCCGGCCGGCAGCGGCTGCTCGATCATGGCGACGCCGAGTTCGATGCAAGCCTCCATCATCTCGGGGAACATCTCCGGCGTCCAGCCTTCGTTGGCGTCGACGATGATGCGGCTGCGCGGCGCGGCGCGGCGAATGGCGACGAGGCGCTCGCGACCGCCGTCGCCGCCGAGCTTGACCTTCAGCGTCGGCCGGTCACTGGCCGATCTGGCGGCTTCGGCCATGGCCTCAACGCTGTCGAGCGAGATGGTGAAGGCCGTGTTGACCGGCTCCAGCGGCGGCAAGCCGAGCAAGTGGGCGACCCCGCGCTGGGTGGCCTTGGCCTCGAGATCGATCAGCGCGCAATCGAGCGCGTTGCGGGCAGCGCCGGGGGGCATGGTCTCGCGCAGGGCGAAGCGGTCTCCGCCCTTTTCGATGAACGCGCGGGCGGTCTCGATCTGCGCCATGACGCTTTCGACCGTTTCGCCATAATGGGCATAGGGAACGCCTTCGCCCCGTCCCGACACGGCGTCCTCGGTGATGGTGGCCTCCACAACGACCGCCTCCGTCTTGGAGCCGCGGGAGATGGTGAAGGTGCCGGCGATAGGAAACCTCTCGACGGCTATGCTGAGCTTACGCAAGGCGACCTCACATTGGTTTCCGCACGGGCGGGGCGGCTTCGACGGATGCCGCCGGCGCTACGCCGGAAAGCGTCCCATCATGGGGACCGAACAACTGTCCGTTTCGGTCAACTTTGTCCATCAGTTGGTCCACGGACGCTCGGCCTCGGCGGCCGATCGCTCTCCAGACTAAAGATATCAAGGCCAAATGGGAATCCTTAAAGGGGCGGCGCTAGGTCGAAACCCTTATCTTTGGTCTAGCTGGCTGGCCTTGCGCTCTGTCAAGGCGGTGTAACGTGTTCGAGGCTGGCGTCGGCGGGCGCCGCTGATGTATCGTGGTTTTCGTATTGGAGTCGATCCATCGGACCTGATCGACGGGATGCGCGTGGCGCATCCGGTGCGACGAGGGTGCTCAAGGAGTGGTGGCGTGCGGTCGGCAGATGGAGCGCGGGACGATGTGACGGTGCTCGGCATTGCCGGCGACTGGACCGTGGAGACCATCGGCAAGGTGCTGCCGTCGGTCGCGGACAAGGTGGCGCCCGGCCGGCGCCTGGTGTTCGACGGCAGCGAGCTCGGGCGGTTCGACACCGCCGGCGCCTGGGCGCTCATCGGTTTGATGCGCCAGCAGGAGGCGGCAGGCGGTTCGTCCGAGCTCAAGGATTTCTCCAAGCAGGCGGCGGCATTGATTGCCGAGATCGATCCGCTCGGCCGCGAGCGGCTGCCGGAACCGCCGCGCGTCAACCCTGTCACCTGGACGCTGGAAGAAGTTGGTCGCGGCGCGGCCGGTATCGTCGATGACGCGGTCCTGTTGCTGGCCACGCTAGGCGAGGCATCGGTCGCCTTGCTCGATGTGATGCTCCTCAGACGACGCATGCGTTGGGCGGCCCTGTTCAACAACATTGGCCGCGCCTCCATCCAGGCGGTGCCGATCATCGCCCTGATGAGCTTCCTGATCGGCATGATCATCGCCCAGCAGGGCGGCTTCTATCTGTCCACCTATGGCGCCGACATGTTGGTGGTCGATCTCGTCGGCGTGCTGACCTGCCGCGAAATCGGCGTACTGCTCACCGCCATCATGATCGCCGGTCGCTCCGGCGCGGCCTACACCGCCGAGATCGGCTCCATGAAGATGCGCGAGGAGGTCGACGCGCTGAAGGTGCTGGGCCTGTCGCCGGTCGAGGTGCTGGTGCTGCCGCGTCTGCTGGCGCTGGTCATCGCGCTGCCGATTCTGACGCTGGTGTCCGACCTGGCGGCGCTGGCCGGCGCCTGGGTGGTGGGGCTTTTCTACATCGGCATCCCCACAGATGTATTCATCGGCCGCCTCAAGGCGGCCCTGACGGTGACTTACGTGCTGATCGGCCTTGCCAAGGCGCCGTTCATGGCGGCGATCATCGGCCTGATCGCCGCCGTCGAGGGCATGAAGGTCAAGGGATCGGCCGAGTCGCTGGGCGAGCACACCACGGCGGCGGTGGTGAAGGCCATCTTCATGGTGGTGGTCACCGACGGCGTTTTCGCCATGATCTTCGCGACGATCGGAATCTGACGCATGAGTGGCGAAGCGCAGCGGGATAACGAGGAACGCGAGGCGGTGATCACCGCCCGGGGGCTCGTGGTCGGTTTTTCCGGCGATCCGATCCTCGAAGACCTCGACATCGACGTCTGGCGTGGCGAGATCCTGGGCGTCGTCGGCGGCTCGGGCACCGGCAAGTCTGTACTGCTCAGAACGATCATCGGCCTCAACCGGCCATCGGCCGGCACCATCGAGGTGTTTGGCAAGGATTTCGAGGGCATTTCCGGCCAGGAGCGGCAGGATATAGGTCGGCGCTGGGGCGTTCTGTTCCAGCAGGGCGCCCTGTTTTCCTCGCTGACCGTACAGCAGAACGTGGCGGTGCCGCTTCACGAGCACATGCGACTGCCCGAGAAGCTGGCCGACGAGCTGGCGCGGCTCAAGATCGAGATGGCCGGCTTGCCGGCCGATGCCTGCGCCAAGTATCCGGCGGAGCTTTCGGGCGGCATGATCAAGCGCGCCGCGCTGGCGCGCGCGCTGGCGCTCGATCCGGACATCGTCTTCCTCGACGAGCCGACGGCCGGTCTCGATCCGATCGGCGCCGCCGAGTTCGATCAGTTGATCCTCAAACTGCGTGACACGCTCGGCCTGACGGTGTTCATGGTCACGCACGATCTCGACAGCCTGGTCACCATCACCGACCGTATTGCCGTGCTCGGCAATCGTCGCGTTCTCGTCGATGGGACCTTCGCCGAGCTCAAGTCCTTCGACCACCCATGGGTGCGCGCCTACTTCAATGGCCCGCGTGCCGAGCACTTTACCTTCGGATAGGAAACGCCATGGAATCTCGGGCCAACTACGCGGTGATCGGCGCCTTCGTCCTGGTCATGCTGACGCTTGGCCTCGCGTTCCTCGGCTGGCTCGGCAACGCCGGGGAAAGCCAGCGGCAGGGCGAGGTACGCGTGGTGTTCTCCGGGGCGGTGACAGGGCTTTCCACCGGCTCGGGGGTGCTGTTCAACGGTATCAAGATCGGCGAAGTGCGGGAACTGAGGCTCGACGAGAAAGATCCGCGCACCGTCATCGCTATCATCCGCGTGAATCGCGACGTGCCGCTCAAGACCGATACCCGCGCCATGCTGTCCTATCAGGGGCTGACCGGCGCCGCGACGCTTCAGCTGGAGGGCGGCTCGCGCAACGCGCCGGGGGTGTTCGACGTGGCGCCCGACGGCATGCCGACCATGCTGGGCGAAATCTCGCCCTTCCAGGACATTCTCGAAAGCGCTCGCAACGTGCTGACGCGCGCCGACAGCGCCATGGCGGCGATCGACGACTTCATCACCGAGAACGGCCCCGCCTTCAACCGCACCGTCAACAACGTGGAGAAGTTCTCGGCGGCGCTCGCCGACAACTCCGAGAACATTTCCCAGGCGATGGGCTCGATCTCCTCGGCCGCCGACTCCATCGGCGACATCTCGCGCGACCTCAAGGGCGCGGCCGCACAGGTGACGCGCATCCTCGACGCCGTCGATCCCAAGCGGGTGACGGAGATCACCGAACGGCTGACGGTCTCTTCGGAACGGCTGACCGCCGTGCTGGAGCGCGCCAAGGTGATCGCCGACGGCATCGACCCCGAAGCGGTCAACGGCGTCGTCAACAACATCGCCGACGCTGCGAAGACGCTCGACGAGACCGTCGCCCAGGCAAACGCGATCCTGACGGCGGTCGATCCGCAGGAGGTCGACCGTCTCGTGTCGAGCATCACCGCCACCTCCGACGAGCTGCGCGCCACGGCCGCCCGGGCCGACGAACTGCTGGCGGCGGTCGACTCCGAGAAGGTGCGGTCGGTGGTGTCGGCGGTGGATACCGCCTCGCAGAACATCGCGGCGGCGTCCGGTTCGCTCGGCATGGTGGTCGACGACGCGCGCCAGACGCTTGGCGCGGCCCGTGGCGTCGTCGAGGCGGTCGATCCGGCGAAGGTTCGTTCGACGGTGACCGATGTCAGCGATTTCGCCGCCACGCTCAAGGGCTACAAGCCGCAGCTCGACGCCATCATGGCCGATGTCAATCGCGCCTCGGCCAGTCTTGCCAATCTTGGCGACACCATTGATGCGCGGACGCCCGACGTCGACCGCATCGTGCGTGACACGCGCACCCTTGCCGAGCAGTTGAACGGCATCGCCGCGCGCGCCGACGGCGTTCTCCAGAAGGTCGACGGCTACGTCACCGGTGACGGGCAGGGGCTCGTCGCGGAGGCGACGGCGGCGGCGAAGTCGATCCGCGAGGTGGCTGACAAGCTCAACGCGCAGGTCGGGCCGATCACCGCCAACGTGACGAAGTTCTCTGGTCGCGGGCTCGACAGCTTCGTCGCGCTGGCCGAGCAGGGGCGGCAGGCGCTGGCACGGCTTGACCGCGTGCTGCAAGGCGTTGAAAAAGATCCGCAGCAGTTCATCTTCGGCGGGCAGGGCGTGCCGCAATACGCACCGCGCCGCTAAAGGGGATCATGGATTGCAACGGCTATCGGCCTTGTGCGTTGTACCTCGCGCATCCGGCCTTATCGGAAGACCGCTGCGGTTCGGGCAGATGCTCTAGGAGGCTATGTTGGTTTCAGCTCATCCGGGACAGCGATTGGTTTCCGCTGCGGTGCTCTGCCTAGCGTTCGCGCTCGCTGGCTGTTCGACGCTCGGTCTGGGGACGACGCCGAAACCCGACGACATCTACGATCTCGCAGCCCCCACGACCTTCGATGGTGTGGCCAGACGGTCTCCTGCCCAGCTTCTCGTGCCTTTGCCGAGCGCCAACGATGCTCTGGCGTCGGAGCTGATCGCCGTGCGCTCCGACGGTGGTGCTATTTCCTACATGCCGGGCGTGTCGTGGTCGGACGAACTGCCGCCGCTGGTACAGACGATCATGGTTCGGGCTTTCGAGAATTCGGGCCGGGTGAAGGCCGTTGGCAAGCCGGGCGAGAGTCTCGCCATCGACGATCAGGTAATCGTCGATATTCGCGCCTTCGAGCTGGATGTCACTGGCGCTCCTGCCGCGCATGTTGCGCTCGGCGTCAAGCTGCTCGACGAGCGGACTGGCCGGGTGCGCGCAAGCCGCGTGTTCGACGTCAGCCGTCCATCGGCATCAGATCGACCGAAGGATGCCATCGCCGCCATCGATCAGGCCGTATCGGCGGCGGTGGCTGACGTGGTTACCTGGACGGCGTCGACGCTGTAGTTCGGCTCGGCGGTCGTTTCACCAGCGAAGGATGCGGCGGCCGAGCAGGAAGCCGGTCGCCGTCACGATAGCTATGGCGATGGTGTACCAGGTCGCGACAAACAGTGGGCTGTCGTCGGGGCAGTGCCAGGCATAGATGGCGGCGGCGATGCCGCCCGCCGCGAGTCCCGCCGCTGCGCCGGCCAGCCCGGGGCTTTCCGGCGCGCCTTGGCGGACGGAATAGAGCAGGGCGGCAAGAGGCGCCACAGCAAGGGTGGGCACGAAGACGAGGCAGAAGGCCCAGTGTTGCCCTTTCAGGCTCGTCTCCCAGGCGCCTTGCGGCAGGACGGTCAGCTCGGTGGCAATGCCGGCGAGCAGGACAAGCAGCGGCCAGAACAGCGAAAGGCTCGCCGAGCGCAGCGATAATCCGGGCTTGCCGATGAGAAAGGCAAGGCGGGTTGAGGTGATCGCCAGCAGCAGGGTGAGGCCAAGCTTGAACAGGACGCGCGGTGTCTCGATCGCCGCGACCATGTTGTCCCGGATGCCGTAGGTCGACAGCAGCAGGCCGGCCGAGACCGCCAACCCGATCGCCAGCGCGACCGCGAACACGTGTCCGAAGCGGGCGCGCACCCTCGCATCCTTCGCCAGCAGTTCGATCAGGTCATTCGTTTGCACGTCCGTCGCTCCGATAGAGGGCCGCCAGCCCTTTCAATGCTCTATGCAGCGCCACCCGCACGGCGCCTTCCGTCATCTGCAATCGCTCGGCCGTCTCGCGAATGCCGGCGCCACCGAGCGAGATGGATCGCACGATTTCACGTTGCGGATCCCGCAGGCTTTCGACCATGCGGTCGACGTCGATATGCTCCCCGGCCTCTGCCTGGGGTGTGGCTTCAAGGGTCTCCATCACGTCGTCGATGGGGATGCTGATGTGACGACCGCGCCGACGCAGGCTGTCGATCAGCTTGTTGCGCACGATCGACGACAGCCAGGGACCGACAGGGCGCGAAACGTCCCAGGTTCCCCGCTTCAGGTGGACGGCCAGCAGGACTTCCTGCACCACGTCTTCCACCTCGCCCGGCGGTGCTCCGTACTGGGCGCATCGCCGGCTGGCGATCGATCGAAGATAGGGCGTCACGGCCTTCAGGAAGCGATGGTAGGCCAGCGTGTCGCCGGCCATCGCCGCGCACATCCAGGCCGCCCACTCCTCTTCCCGGGCCGAATGGTTCATCCGCCATGTCCCCCCGCGCGGACCGGCGTCATCATTGTCGCGGTTTCCGGCGCGGCTCGGGAGCGACAAGGAGACACCGGCGCCAGATGAACCCATCGTCTGGCAAAAGGCAAGAGAAGCGGATTTGCGCTCCGTCCCGGCGGGACCTGATGGCGAAAGCGCCAGAGTTGGGTGGGCGCCGGTCACGTTGGACGCGCGCCGCTGCAAGATATCCTCGCGATCGGATGGTCGAGCGAGAGGCGCCCCGGCCCGTGTCGCATCAGGGCAAGCGCCATCGCGGCCCAGGTCAGGTGGATTGGCCAGCCATCGGGAACCGTGATCTGGATGACGACAGTCATCAAGAATAGGCCGAGGGCGGCGAAACGGGTGCCCAGCCCCAGAACGAGCAGCACCGGGAGGACGACCTCGCCGCAGCCGGACAGGAAAGCCACCACTTCCGGCGCCGGGAATGGGTAGGGCCCTCCGGGCAGATGCAGCGTGAACTCCTGGCTGAACAGGTAGACCGCCGTGTCGTTCAGTCGCAGGAAGCCATCCCATTTCAGGATGCCGGATCGCCAGAAGGGAACGGCGAGTGCGATCCGGAGGATGGCCAGTACGATGTCCGGCTGCGCCATCTTGCGGACGAGGCTTTCGGCTGAGGCCACTCGTTTCACGAGGGAGACGCGCGCACCATGGCGAGGCATTGAATCAGGCAGGCTCGACATCGGAGGCCTCCATCTCGACGTGGGAGAAGGCGCCAGCGGCAATCATCTCGCCGATGGCCCCGGACAGATCGAAGGTTGGTTCGGCCGCGAGGGCGGCGCCGACGGCGCTCGTCAGGTTTTCTCCATCAAGCAGTGCCTTGAGGAAGACGAGGTTGCCGGGAGGCAGGAGATGGACGGTCACCTCGTCATCGATCCGCGTGATCAGTCCCTCTTCTGGCCGATTCTCAACACGGCCGACGGGGCCGTCGCTCCGGTTTGCCGCGAAGATGGTGACGGCCGGATGGGCCGAGGAGATCAGTCGCGTTGCCGGATGCGGGGTGAAGACGAGCGCCCCGAGCCTTTCGGGCGGTACGCTCGACAGCGTCTCGGCCGTGAGGATGGGGGCATCGGCGGCGTGATAGCTGTCGAGCCACAAGCGCTCGATCCGCGCCACGTCCGAAAGCCAGGGCATGTTCACCGCATGTTCGTAGCGGTCGATGAAATCCGGAAAGGCGCGCCCGTATTCGAACAGCAGCGGCGAGGTTGGTGGGGTCTCCCGGACATGGAAGCGGGCCATGGCGCGGAAAAAATCCGGCCCCGTGATGCGTTCGACCGCCGGGAAGATCGAGGACAGAGCGCCGATCAGGCTGACGGTGACGTTGTTTCGGTAGACGTTGTAGCGGATCTCGGCTCGTTTGCCGCGCGGCCCCGTCACCAGCGCCGGGGCCGGGCTGTCGGGAGCAAGCAGGGCGGCCGAGAACGGCCCGGCGTAGTCGACCGCGACGGTGGATGCGGTTGGCCGGAGCGGCAGGATTTCAGCCGAGCGCATGGGAGGGCTCTCCAAGGGCGTATCGGTCGAGGATGGCTTGGGCGGCCTCCGCTTCGGCACGCAGCACCGGCCAGTCGGGAATCTGGCTGTCCCATTCGATCAGCGTGGGGATCGGGCCACGGCGGGCTATCACCAGCTCGTAGAGGCGCCAGACGGCATCGGCGACCGGTCCGTCATGGCTGTCGATGAGCAGCAGGTCGCCCTCGTCGTCTTCCTGCTCGGCGTGGCCGGCCAGATGGATTTCGCCCACCTGCGACAGCGGAAAGTCGCCGAGGTAGTCGAGAGCCGAAAAGCCGTGGTTGGTGGCCGAGACGAAGACATTGTTGATGTCGAGCAGAAGGCCGCAGCCCGTTCGCCGCGATATCTCCCGGATGAACTCGGTTTCGCTCATCGAGGAGGCCGCGAACAGCACGTAGGTCGAGGGATTCTCCAGGAGGATAGGGCGGCCGATCGCGGTCTGCATCTCGTCGATATGGTCGCAGACGCGGGAGAGCGTCGCGCTTGTGTAAGGCAGCGGCAGCAGGTCGTTCAGGTAGGTGCTCATGTGTGTCGACCATGCCAGGTGTTCGGAGACCAGCGCCGGCTCATAGCGGTCGACGAGGTGCTTGAAGCGGGAGAGGTGTTCCCTGTCGAGCGGTTGCGGCCCGCCGAGCGACATGCAGACGCCGTGCAGCGAGACGGGATGATCCCGCCTCACCGTTTCGAGCGCCCTATGCGGCGCGCCACCGGCACCCATGTAGTTCTCGGCATGGACCTCGAAGAAGCCCTGCGAGCCGCTCTCGGCCATGATCGCTTGCAGGTGCTCCGGCTTGAAACTGGTGCCGGCCTGTCCGGCAACGGTCAGGGCCGGAAAGCGGGGCGTCGCCGACGCGTTGGGTGTCTGTTCGATCGCGGCCATTGCGTTTCCCCCGCTCTCCGTGTTGCTGGCTGGAGGTTTCCCGGTGGAATCAAGCTCTCCGGAAAACCTTTGCGTCCTTTCCTGGGTGCAACTCCGGGCGCCAGAGCGGCGCCCGTTTTGGGAGTTGCAATCAGATGTCGCGGTCGAGCGGCATGAGCGAGCCGTGGCGGCCGCCGGGCAGTTCCAGCGAGGCGCAGGTGCCGCCCTGGACGAACTTCCAGGCATTGCCCTGGAAGTCCTTCATGGACGTTCCCTGGCAGGTCGTTCCCGGACCGGCGGCGCAGTCGTTCTGGCCCTTGAGCGCCACGCCGTAGCACTTCTCCTTGTGGGCGGCGGTCGCCGCGTCTGCTTCCGCTTTGGTCAAGGGGCTGGCGCTCGCAAGGGTGGCGAGGGCCGTGGTGACCGCGCCGGCGAGGATGGCAGTGGTAATCGAAGCCTTCAGCATCCGTGTTCTCCGTGGTTCGACGTGCGCCATTGTCGGGGCACATGCGGTACTCGGAGCCGGAGGGTGTTTTGTTACAGAGAGTGCGATCACGAACGCGTGATCGAGTGGCACGGCGGGCAGAAACGAAAAAGGGCGCCGTCTGGCGCCCTTTCGCATGTTGCTTCGTTCCTCAGGCTCAGCCGAGCTTGCCGCTGGCATGCGCCAGGAGCGTGTAGACCTTGCCGGTATCGGAGTTCAGGTAATTCTCGGCGAGGCGGCCATTCGGGTCCTTCTGGACGGCTTCCTCGTAGAGGGCGCTGAAGTGATCGATGTAGCGATCGACGGCCTCGCGGAAGTCGGCCTCGCGACCATAGCGGCGGCGGACCTCGTCGAAGGTCTGCTGGCCCTGCAGCGTGTAGACGCGTCGCGTGAACACGTTGCCGTCGCCGCGCCGATAGCGATCCCAGAGGTCGGCGTAGGACTCGGGGTCGATCGACCGGGCGATGTCGGAGGTCAGCGAGCCCAGGCCGTCGAGCGGGTTGGCGCTCTTGTTGCGGTCGGACGACGGCAGGCGCGGCGAGGGGGTGTCCTCGTCGTTGACGCGACGCAGCAGGTCGGAGATCCAGCCGCTCGACCGTTCGCCCCGCTCATCGGCGGCCGGCTGACGGGCCGCCGGCTCCTGACGCCTCTCGGCGACGGCTGGGCGAGGCGGCTGGTTGGCCGGTTGGCGGCTGAAGGCGCGCGGCTCGGACGGCTGCGACGACTTCTGGACCGGCAGGCTGCGTGGCGCCTGGGTCGAGGCCTGGGCACGGGCACGGACCGGCGCTTCGGCGATGGCCTCTCCGGGCAGCTGGCGCGAAACGATCTCGGAGAGTTCGTTCAGGGCGCGGATCTGCTCGCTGACCACGCGGCGCATGGCGGCGGTGTGCTGGCTGGTCTCTTCCGGCAGGTCGAGAACGCCGCGGCTGATATCCTCGCGGATCTGCTCCAGCTCCCGGCCGACGGCGCGGGTGGCCTTGCGCATTTCCTCGGTGGCGCCGGCGAAGCGATCGACCGCCGAGCCGATGGAGGCGTTGATCTCGGAGATCAGCTCGCCGCGCACCCGCTCGATGGTTTCCTTCGTCTTGTGGCCTTCCTCTTCGGCGCTGACCGACAGCTGCTCGAGCTGCTGGGTGACGCCGTTCATGGCCGTTTCGGCGTTGCGGGCCAACTGGTAGCCCACGTCGCGGGCGCGGCGCTCGGCATTGGACAGCGTGTCCTGGATCTGGACGGCGATGGACTGCAGGCTTTCGGACATCGTCTCGCTGCGTTCCTGCAGCGTGGCGACCACGCCGTCGAGCGCCGAGAGGCGATCGCCGATGACATCCTGGAGCGTGCCGCCAACCGAGGACAGGGCACGGGCCGACGACTGCAGATCGCCGGTCTGCTCGGAGAGCGAGGAGGCGATGGTGCCGATGTCGGAGAGCACGGTGCGCGACACCTCGCGCAGCACCTCGGCCGTCTCGGCGACGGTGGTGCTGGAGGCGGTGGTATCGGCGACGACGCGCTCGAGCGACAGGCGAAGGTCGCCGGTCTGCTGCTCAAGGCCGCGTTCGATGCGGGCAAGGTTGCCAGCCGCCTGGTCGACGAGCGAGCGGAGGCCGCGATTGGCGTCGTCCACCTGCTCAAGCACGGCGACGACGTCGGTCTTGACGCGCGCCGTGGTGTCGTCGAGCGACTGCAGGACGTCGCGGCCTTGTTCGTCGAAGGTGGCCATCAGCGACAGGGTGGCCTGCTTCAGCGCCTCGGCGGCGTCGGTGCCACGCTGCGTGATGGCGCGGCTGACGCCCTCGCCACCCTGGGCCAGTGCTGCGAGCACGTCGCCGGCGGCGTTGCGGACCATGCCGGCCACTTCCTCTCCACGGCTGCCGACGGCCTCGTCGAGGGCGCGGGTGCCGGACAGGAAGGCGTTGGCGAGATCGCCGCCACGGCCGTCGACCAGCTCGGCCAGCTCGGCCATGCGGCGGCTGACGAGGTCGACCACCTTCTCGGAGCGGCTGTCCAGGGCGTTGGCGGCGGCCTCGGTGCGGGCATCGAGCACTGCCTGGAGATCGCGCGTCGCGTCGGCAAGACGCTCGGTGGCGCTGGCGATGGCTGCCGCCAGAACCTCGTTCGACCGCTCGGTCTCGCCGGCGATGCGGCTGGTGACCGCCTCCGCCGAACCGATGAGGTTGGAGCGGGCGCGGGCGGTTTCTTCCGACAGGCGGTCCGTGACTTCGTCGATGGCGCCGATCAGGCCGGCACGTGCCCGCTCGCTTTCCGCCGCCATGCGGCCGGTGACGTCGTCGACCGAGCCGATGATGGTGTCGCGAACGCGCTCGCTCTCGCCGGCAAGGCGACCCTCGACGGCGGTGATGGCCTCGTAGACGTTCTCGCGGGCCTTCTGGCTTTCGGTGGAGAGAACGTCGGACAGCGTGCTGATGAGCTCGTTGAGCGTGCCATGGGTCTCGTCCCGCAGGCTGGCGAGACGGTCCTCGGCGCCGGCCAGCGACTGGCTGACGGCGATCGAGGTGTTCTCGCCTTCGCTGGCGAGGCGCGAGGCGGCGCCATCGATGGCGGAAACGACGACGGCGCGAACCTGCTCGCTCTCGCCGGCCAGGCGCTCGGACATGCCTTCCAGCACACCGGCGACCACGTCGCGGGCGCGAACCGAGCCGGTTTCCATCTCCTGGGCGATGGCCGTCATGGCCTCGGTGACGATCTCCTTGGCCCGGTCGGCCTCGACGCGCAGCTTGTCGGTGGCCGCTTCCACGGAACCGGTGAGATCCTCGCGGACGCGGGCGCTTTCCTTCTGCAGCACGGAGGCGGCATTGATCAGTGCGCGGGCCAGTTCCTCGCGAGCCGTTTCGGTCTGGCTGCCGAGCATGTCGACGATGGAGGCGAGGCGCTGGGTTAGCGACACCTCCAGCGAGTTGGCGCGGCTGTCGAGCGTCTCGGCGACCTCGAACACCTTGGAACCGAGCGACACGTTGATCTCGGCCACCTTGTCGGCCAGGGTCTCGGTGAACTCTTCGGTCTTGCGCTGCAGCGACCGACCGACGGCGTCGAGGCGGCCTTCGATGGCGTCGACCATTTCCGACTGACCGGCCGAGAAGGCCTGGGCCAGGTCGCGGGTGCGGGCCATCAGCGTTTCGGTGATCTGACGGGCGCGGCCATCAAGGGCGTGGTCGATCAGTTCGATACGGTTGTCGAGAGTGCCGGTCAGCGAATCCGCCTTGTCGGCGAAGGTGCGGGTCGCATCCTCCAGGCGCTTGCCGACGCTGCCGTCGAAGGCGGCGAGCTGGCCTTCCAGCGCGGCGCCGAAGCTGCCGGCGCGGCCTTCCAGCGAGGCGAGAACCGCCTGGGTGCGGCCGTCGAGCGTTTCGACCAGAGCGCCGGAGCGCTTGTCGAACTCGGAGCCGAGGCGCTCGACGCGCTCGTCGATGAGGCCCGTGATGGCGCCGGACCGACCGCTGAGCGTGGCCTCGAGGGCGTTGGTACCTTCGGCGAGGGCGTTCTGGATGGTGAGAGTGCGCTCGGCCAGCGCCGCTTCGATGCGGGCGATCTGCTCTTCGAGCGAACCGTCGAGCATCGAGGTGCGGCTGACGAGGCTTTCCACCAACTCGGCGGCACGACCGTTGATGATCTCGTCGAGCACGCGGATGCGTTCGGCGAAGCTGACCGACATGCTGTCCGACCGGTCGTCGAGCAGGTTGGCGATCTGGCTGCCGGCGGCAAGGATGGTCTCGGCGACGCGTTCGCCACGGGCGTTGACGGCGCGGGCGATCTCGGCGCCGATGGTCGACAGGCGCTCGGAGAACAGGCTGCCGCTGTCGGCGAGCAGCGTCTCCACCGACAGCGTGGCGCCATCGATGATGCCGCGGATCGACGTGGTGCGGTCGTCCATCATGCGGGCGACTTCCTGGCCGCTGGCCGCGATGCGGTCGGCCAGGTCGACGCCGTTGACGTTGATCGCCGTGTGCACGGCCTCACCGGTGACGGCGAGCTTGTTGACGAGGTCGGTGCCGCGCTCGGTGATCGTCGAGGTGATCAGGGTGCCGGTCTGGTCGAGGCGGTCGGTGATTTCGCTGCCGCGGATCGACAGGTCCAGCAACACGCCCTCGGACGTGGAGCGCAGTGTCTCGTTGATGGTCTCGATCTTCTCGACCATCGCCTTGGAGGCTTCGTCCGTGGAGCGGGCGACCTGCTCGCTGACGGCGAAGGCGCGCTGGGAGATGTCCTCGGCGAAGGTCTGGCCGGAACGGGCCAGGGTCTCGTCGATCTCCTTGGTGCGCAGCGTGAGGTTCTCCTCGAGGGCGGCGACCGTGGTGTCGATCGAGAAGATGATGGCGTCGCTGCGATCGCGCAGCAGCGTCTCGAGCGAACCGGTGCGGCTCTCCAGGGTGGAGGCGATTTCCTGCGACCGCTCGGTCAGCACCTTGTCGAGATTGTCGGTGCGGGTGAGCAGCTGCGTCTCCATGATGGACGTCGACGTGGCGACGGTCGAGACGAGTTCGTTGACGCGGTGCCCGATGGTGCGGTCGAAGTTGGCCGACTGCTCGGCGAGCGTGGCGCCGAACAGCTCGGCGCGCGTCGACAGCGTATCGGCCAGCTCGCTGGTGCGACCGGAAATCGTCTGGTCGATCAGCTGGGTCTTGTCGGTCAGCTCGGCGCTGAGTTCGCCGGTGCGGGCCTCGATGGTGCTGGCCAGCTGGGCCGAACGCAGGGCGAGCGTGCTCTCCAGGGCGTCGCTCTTCTCGGAGAGCGCGGTGGAGAACTCGGCGGTGCGGCTCTCCAGCGTGGCGCCGATCTCCTCGGCCTTCTCGCCGAGCGTCTTGCCGAGCTCGAAGGTCCGGACCGACAGGGTCGACGACAGCTCGTCGGAACGGGCGGAGATGGTGGAGACGATTTCCTCGGTGCGCGCCGACAGGGTGAAGGCGATGTCGGCGGTGCGGTCGGTGAGGGTCGACGACAGCTCTTCCGAGCGGGCGGTCAGCGTGGAGACCAGTTCCTCGGTGCGCGAGGCCAGCGTGAAGGCCAGTTCGCCGGTGCCGTCGCTGAGGGCGGACGACAGGTCGGCAGCGCGGGTGGCGATGGTCGAGGCAAGCTCGTCGGACCGCTTGGCCAGCTCGGTGCCGAGCTGCTCGGTTTCCTTGCCGATGGCGGCGGTGAGACGGCCACCTTCCTCGGTGATGGTGCGGGTCAGCGTCTCGCTGCGGGTGGCGATCGCCTCGTTGATGGCGGTGCCGGTCTCGGCAAGGCCGCTGATCAGGCTTTCGCGCTCGGTGCCCAGCGTCGCCAGGAAGTCGGCGCCGCGCTTGGCCACGGTCTCTGTCACCGAGTTGCCGGCCGCCTCGAATGCCAGAGCCAGCTCCTCGGCCTTGGAGCCGAAGGTGCGCGTGACGTTTCGACCGGTTTCGTCGATGCGGTTGGTGAGAAGGTCGCCGGCGGTGCGCAGTTCCTCGGAGAGGTTCTGGTGAGCGCCGGAGATGGCGGTGCGCGCCTTCTCGGCATTGGCGATCACGCTTTCGCGCTGGCTGACCAGTTCCTCGACCAGGCTGCGGATGCGCATCTCGTTCTCGGCGTAGGACCGCTCGAGCGAGGACACTTCGTTGTGGACCAGTACTTCAAGCTCGCTGGCGCGGGCGAGGGCCCGCTCGATGCCGTCGCCCATGGCGGCGACTTCGCGTCGGATGGCCTGACCGACGGTGACGACGTTCTCCTTGGCCGACATCTCGGGCTCGGCGAGCTTGACGGCCACTTCGGTGAGCGAGCGGGCGGCAAGCCTCAGGTCCTGGGCGCGCCAGACCATCGTTGCGATGGCGAAGAACAGCACGACCGGAGCGACGATGCCGCCGACGAGGGCAAAGCCGTCGGGTCGGGCAAACAGGGCGGCGGGGTCGGCCAAAACTGAAAAGTCGCCGAAGGCGGCGCGAGCGACGTAGAAGCCGCCGGCTACCCAGACGACGGAAGCGGCGAGGGCAATCCAGAAGGGAGCAGCTGATGGGCGGCGCTGCATCTGATAGAGCAGTGTCGCGACCGACCGGCGGTCGTCGTTGGCCGGGGCGCGGCCGGGGCGCGCCGAGGTGCGCGGCGCATCGGCGTTGTCGGCAAGCGGCTGGCGCGAAGCAGCGTCAGAGCTTTCGGCGAAGGTATCCTGGTCGGACGATTTCGGCTCATCGGCCGAGACGCCGAAGTCGATCTTCAGGGCCTCCTCGACGGCGGAGAGTGCGGCCTCCGCCGGATCCGATGCCTTGGTGCTTTTTACCATGGTACCCTCATGTCCGCATACTTGAAGCCGGACGGTATCCGAAGCGTACTCCCGGTTGCCGTCCCGGTCGAACCATGCCCACGCCCGGCCTAGGCGAGCGGCATGAACTCGGGCCTTCCCGACCGCCATGTGCCCGTAGAAGAGACAGCAATGGCTACGCCGGCCGAGGAATGCCTAATAAAACGTAATGGCACAACAGGCCCTTCCGAACAAGGAAAGCTCCCCCGGCGGCCCGTATTGTTAACAAGCCGCTAATAGGCGTCGAACATTGTTATTCATCTTCTGGTTGTTATTTCCGGACCCGAAGGCGGAGGTTCAGTGGGCCGACGATCCCTCGCCGTTGGAGCGCGCGCCGGCATCCAAAGTGGCGAAGATGCCGGGCAGACACAGTCAAGACGCTAGGCCATCGAGTTGAATATTGGCTTAAAACATATGGTTACCGTGTGGCTCGCCAGCTGTCGCGATCTTGGCCGCCGCGCCCGCAAGGGGCGTTTGTGCTGTTGCTGCACGGCCCGACCAAGGTTCACAGCGGCAACAGGCTTGGATTGTATCCGCTGAATTAACCATATCTTCAGAATTCCGGCCGCTCCTCGGAGCTTGCGAGCCAACTTCAACCTCGGCTCGACGCCGGTGCGAAGGCGCGGATGACCCTCCGGAGGGGGAGAACGAGGCGACAGCGATGAACGACGATGAGCGGATGAATGGCTCTCCCATCGACCTCAGGCATCTCGCCGAACAGACCTTCGGCAATGCCGAGCTCGAGGCCGAGGTCCTGCGCCTGTTCCTGAAGCAAAGTCGCGACTGCCTTGACCGGCTCTCGGCGACGCCCGACGCCGGCATCGCGCATCTGTTGCTCGGCTCGGCGCGCGGCATTGGGGCGAGGGCGGTCGCCGAGGCGGCCTCGGCGCTCGAATCCGCCTTGTTGCGCGGTTCCGACGGAGGCGCCGATCTTGTTCGGTTGAGGGAGGCGGTTGCCGCCGCCACCGCGTTTGTCGAGGCGCGCCTCGGCGGTAGGGGTTGACGGCGGCCAACTCTTCTATATGTGCAGATACCAATGGTCCGAGCTCCATATCCGAGTTCATGCGGGCGCTTTCGTCCGGTCGGATGTAGAGTTCGAATGCGTCGTTGAAACAGTAACTTGCCGATGGCTCCGCGCCCTTTGCGCTTCGCACCCCGCCTTCGTCGGACGGATGCGAGCGTCGAAGCCGGGCCGTTGGCCAGAGGGGCGGCGCCCCGCAGCCACAGGTTTCCATGCCCAAGATCACCTATGTTACCCATGAAGGCGACCGCTACGAGGTGGAGGCCGAGGTCGGCACCACCGTGATGGAGAACGCCGTCAAGAATCTCGTTCCCGGCATCGAGGCCGAGTGCGGCGGCGCTTGCTCCTGTGCCACCTGTCATGTCTATGTCGACGATGCTTGGGTGGCCGCCACCGGCGAGCCCGAGCCGATGGAGGAGGACATGCTGGACTTCGCCGCCGATCCCAAGCCGACCTCGCGCCTTTCATGCCAGATCAAGGTGAAGGACGATCTCGACGGGTTGGTGGTTCACATTCCAGCGCGGCAGGCCTGAATGACGCCGAAGGGCGCCGTTATCCTTAATTCCTAGTTTAGATTGCTTCCAACAGGCCGCCGGCATTAAAGATGAGCCTACCGACGGACTTTGCCGTCGTGTTGTCGCCGCAGCGTGGCCGGACTGGTGCCGGCATGCCGGCAGCGGATTGGAGCGTCGCCATGCGCATGAAGGCACTGGACGGCTGGAGAGGAGTCGGCGCGCTTGCCGTCTGTTTCATCCACCTGCAGCTCAACGGCTACCTGACTTCGGCGCCGTCGCTCGACTCCTGGATCCTGGCGGTCGACTTCTTCTTCGTTCTCTCCGGCTTCGTCATGGCCCGCGTCTATGCCGACGATCTGGTCGATGGCAATCGGGTCGCGATCTTCGTGGTTCGGCGTCTCGGTCGCCTCTGGCCACTGCACCTCTTCATGCTTGCGCTGTTCATCGCCGTCGAGTTGGCGAAGCTGGCTCTCCAGCGCGAGACGGGCTTCTCACCCGAGCACGCCGCCTTCGTCGGGCCGCGCAATCCCCACGATATCTTGCCGATTGCGCTGTTCCTGCAAACGGCCCGCCTCGGGCCTGAGCTGACGTGGAACTTCCCGAGCTGGAGCATTTCGGCCGAAGTCTGGGCCTATGCCGTCTTCGCGCTGGTCGCACTGCGCACGGCCGGGTTCTCCGGCCGACGGGTGATCGCCGCCGCTGCGATAGCGGTCGCCGCCTGGCTGATCCTCTTCGTCGATGTCACCGGTCGCGGCATGCTCAGCACGGACGTGTTCGGCATCGTGCGCTGCCTGCTCGGCTTCTTCTCGGGCGTCGTTGCCGAGTGGCTGCACCGGCGGGGGACGTTCGCGACCCTTGCCGACGGCAAGGCCGAAATCCCCGCTGCGCTGGCTGCCATCGTCTTGCTCTGGGTTGCCGCCTCGTATCCGGTCGCGCACTATGCCGGGCCGCTGGTGTTCTTCGTCCTTGTCTTCGCACACGCCAGTGATCGCGGCCCGCTGTCGCGCCTGATGGCGACCATGCCGATGCAATGGCTTGGCCGTCTTTCCTACTCGATCTACCTGACCCACCTGTTCCTGGTCGCCTATATCGTGCCGCGCCTGTCGCTTACGGTGGGCCAGTTCCTGCCGGACCACGTCGCGCTGCGCGAGGCGGCGGTGGCGGCGATCTACATTTCCTGGGTCCTGGCGTTGTCCGCGGTCACGTGGCGGTTCATCGAGTTGCCGGGGCAGCGCCTCGCGGCGAGGATCGCCGCCCGTATCGGCAAGTCTCAGACATTGAGCAGCAGGTACTCGCGTTCCCAGCTTGAGATGACGCGGTTGTAAAGCCTGAGCTCGAGCTGCTTGACGTCGATGTAGGCCTCGACGAAACGGGAGCCCAGCACTGTCTTCAGCCGCTCGCACTCGCCGAGTTCGATCAGCGCATCCGACAGGTGCAGGGGAAGCGTAACGCCGAGCGTCTTGGCATCGACGGTGACCACTTCATCCGGCTCGATCTTGTCCTCAAGCCCGATAAGTCCGCAGGCCAGCGTCGTCGCCATGGCGATGTAGGGATTGCTGTCGGCGCCGATTACCCGGTTTTCGACGCGTCGGGATTCCGGCCCCGAATCCGGCACACGCAGGCCGCAGGTGCGATTGTCGCGGCCCCAATGAACGTTGATGGGCGCGTCGCTTTCGAGGCGGATGCGGCGGTAGCTGTTCACGTTGGGGCAGAACAGGCTCATCGACTTCGGAACGTAGCGCTGCAGGCCGCCGATATAGTGGCCCAGCTTCTCGGTGTCCGTACCGTCGGGATTGGAGAAGATGTTGCCGCCGTCGTCGACGCGCACCACCGACTGGTGGATGTGGGTGGCCGATCCCGGCATTTCCTGGTGAGGCATGGCCATGAAGGTGGCCACCATGCCGAACTTGCGAGCGGCGAGGCGGGCGGTCCGCTTGAACAGGAACGTCTGGTCGGCGAGCTCGATCGGATCGCCGTGGCGGAAGTTCATCTCGAGCTGCGCGGGGCCGGCCTCGTGCGCCATGGTGGCGATCTCGATGCGCGAGGCCTCGCAATAGTCGTACATCTGGTTGACGACGTGGTCGTAGTCGTTTGCGTGCTCGATGCCGTAGGCCTGGCTGCCGCTCTCCTTGCGACCGGAAAGGCCGATCGGAACTTCCAGGGGCAGGTCGGGGTCGTCGTTCTGGCCGGTGAGGTAGAACTCCACCTCCGGCGCCACCACCGGGCGGATGCCGCGGGCGGCGTAGAGCTCGACGACGTGACGCAAGACCGAGCGCGGCGCAAAGTCGACGAGGCGGCCATCGGCGAAGTGGCAGTCGCAGATCACCTGCGCCGTCGGCTCGTCGTACCAGGGCACGAGGCGCAGCGTCGTGAGGTCGGGGAGGCAGCGGATGTCGCGGTCGAGCGGGTTGACGATCTTGCTTTCGACGGCGCTGTCGCCGGTCACCGCCTGGAAGAACACGAACTCCGGCAAGCGTACGCCGGCGTCGATGATGCGGATGAAATCCTCGCGCGGCACGATCTTGCCGCGCATGATGCCGTTCATGTCCGGGATGATGCACTCGACCTCGGTGATGCGATGGTCGCGGAGCCAGTGAATGGCGTCGGCCTGGTTGGAGAATTTGGGCGCGACGTCTGAAGAGGTGGGCATGAAGCGATCCTCGGCGACCTGACCGATCGGACACGCGGGCCCCGTGGGGCAGCGGATCGTCGAGGCCGCGTTTGCGACCCGGAATCAGGTTAGAATGATTTGACATTACGCCAAGTCCGGCGGGATGGGAGTCCCGGAGGCCGCCAATGCCACGCCTTTTTCTTCTCCGACACGCCAAGTCGCCGCCGGCCGTTTCCGGTCAGAAGGATTTCGATCGACCGCTTGCCGCGCGGGGCAGGGCGGCCGCGTCTGCGGTTGGCCGTCATATGGCCGATGAGGGATATCTGCCCGATCTCGTGCTCTGCTCGCCGTCGGCGCGGACGCGGGAGACGCTGAAGGAAGCGCTGCCGTTTCTGCCGGAGCAGCTCGCCGTCGATTTTGTGCCTAGTCTTTACGAGGCCTCGCTTGGCGCCATGCTCAAGGTGGTCACCACTCATGCCGGCACGTCCGAAAACCTTCTGGTGGTCGGGCATAACCCATCGATCCACCGTTTGGCGTCGACGCTGCCGGGGCAGGGGGATCCCGCTTCTCTGGCAAGGCTTTCCGGGAAGTTTCCCTCCGCCTCGCTTGTCGTGATCGCGTTCTCGGGAGCATGGGGCGATCTCGGACCGGGGGACGGGCGGCTGATCTCCTTCGTGACGCCGGCCGATCTTGGCGGGCCGGACGGCGACTGATACGCGTTCCGTTTGATCTGGACTCATCCAGCTCAAACGGGTTTCGGCCTGACCGGCCGGCGCCCGGTCGGGCGCTTCCGTTTCCGTCAGCTTCCGCCCGGAGGGTCGAAACCTGGCGGAACCGGTATAAGCCATTGTTCTCGCGCGGGGCGTGCCTACATAGAGGCGCGGCGCCTTCCGCGCCGGACGAGGTTCGACGAAGTCGTGAGCTTCACCACGCTGTCCGACGAAGCGCGCATAGCGCTCGACAATATGGCCGATTTCGCCTGGAGCCTCGGTTCGCCGTCGCTGAGGCTCGGCGTCACCGGCCTGTCCCGCGCCGGCAAGACCGTGTTCATCACGGCGCTGATCCACAATCTGATCCACGGCGGGCGGCTGCCGATGTTCGAGCCATGGCGGTCGGGCCGCCTTCTCGGCGCCGACATCCGGCCGCAGCTCCACCCCGACGTCCCGACGTTCGACTACCGTGGCCATGTACGCAAGCTGACGGACGCCCGCATCTGGCCGGACTCGACCCGCCAGATTTCCGAGCTGCGCCTCACCATAGCCTATGAGAGCGCCACCTTTCTCGGCCGGTCTTTGGGGCGAGGCAAGCTCGACCTGGATATCGTCGACTACCCCGGCGAGTGGCTCCTGGATCTGCCTCTCCTTTCAAAGACCTACCGGGAGTTCTGCGCCGAGACCCTGGAGCGGGCGCGCGAGCCGCGGCGCACCGCCATCGCCGCCGACTGGCTCATCCACACGTCGGGCATCGATCCCATGGGGCCGGCAGACGACGAGGCCGCCGGGCGCCTGCACGATCTGTTCTCGACCTATCTCGGCGCCGCGCGCGGTGGCAGCCTGTCGCTGTCTATGGTGCCGCCCGGCCGCTTCCTGATGCCGGGCGATCTGGCCGGTTCGCCGGCGCTGACCTTTGCGCCGCTGGAGCTGCCGGAGACGGGGGACGCGCCACGCGACAGCCTCTGGGAGCTGATGGAGAGCCGGTTCGAGGCCTACAAGGACGTGGTTGTCCGGCCGTTCTTCCGGACGCATTTCGCCCGCCTCGACCGGCAGGTGGTGCTGGTCGACGTGCTGGCAGCGCTGAATGGCGGGCGAGAGGCGCTGATCGATCTCGAAGTGGCGCTCGGCGAGATCCTCGCCTGTTTCCGGCCGGGGCATTCCTCCTGGCTGGGGCAGGCGTTGACCCGCCGCATCGACCGCATCCTGTTCGCCGCCACCAAGGCCGACCACCTTCACCACGCCAGCCACGACCGCCTGGAGCTGATCCTGCGGCGCCTCACCGACCGGGCGATCGCCCGCGCCTCGTTCTCCGGCGCCGAAGTGGACGTGAAGGCGCTTGCCGCCGTGCGGGCGACGCGCGAGGCGACGGTGCGGCGCAACGGCGAGAGCCTGCCCTGCATTCTCGGCGTGCCGCAGGAGGGCGAGCTTCTCGACGACCATCTCTATGACGGCAAGGAAGAAATCGCCCTGTTCCCTGGAGATCTTCCGGACAACCCGCAAGCGCTGTTCCGCGAGCCGGAGGCCGATGAGCCGGTCTTCGATGCGTTGCGTTTCCTGCGTTTCCGGCCACCGCCGGTGGAGGTGACGGCCGAGGGCGTCAGCCTGTCGCTGCCGCACATCCGTCTCGACCGCGCCCTCGATTTCCTGATCGGAGACCGCCTGGCATGACGCGCCGTCCCACCGCCTTCGATCTCGGGGCTGACGACGTCAGCCACGTTCGCCCCGGCGAGGCGCCCCCGTCGGACGCCGCGGGCGTCGTCGTCGAGGAAGTGGCGGAGACGGAGGACCTGCCGGTTCCTCTGCCGCCCGTCCGCCGGCGCTTTGCCTGGTCGCGGCTGTTCTTCGGCGCCGTGGCCGGCATCTTGTCGCTGGCCGTCGGCCTTTGGCTCGACCAGTTGGTCCGCGAGCTGTTCGCCCGCGAAGACTGGCTCGGCTGGCTGGCGATCGGCCTGATCGCGCTGGCGCTGCTCGCGGTGGCGGCCATAGCCACCCGGGAGATCGCCGGCCTCATCTGGTTGCGGCGGATCGACCGCATGCGACAGCGCGCCGACCTTGCCGCCGCCCGCGACGACCGGCCTGAAGCCGAAGCGGTGGTGGGCGACCTGATGGCGCTCTATGCCGACCGGCCCGACCTTGCGCCCGGCCGGCGGGCCACCGAAGCGCGGGTCGACGACGTCATCGATGGTCGCGACCGGCTGGTGCTGGCCGAGGCGGACCTGCTCGCCCCGCTGGATGCGGCCGCCCGCCGATTGGTGTCGGATGCCGCCGCCCGTGTGTCGGTGGTGACGGCGGTGTCGCCGCGCGCCGCCATCGACGTCATCTTCGTCGTCATGGCGACGCTCGGCCTGATCCGCCGGCTCGCGGCGCTCTATGGCGGGCGCCCCGGCTTCATGGGGCTGGCGCGGCTGACCCGGCTTGTTCTGACCCATCTCGCGGTGACCGGTTCGATCGCCGTCGGCGATGGGCTTGCCCAGCAACTGATCGGCCACGGCCTTGCCGCCAAGCTGTCGGCGCGCCTTGGCGAAGGGGTGATCAACGGTCTGCTGACCGCCCGCGTCGGCGTCGCCGCCATCGACGTCTGTCGTCCCCTGCCGTTCCTTGAACGGCGGCGTCCCCAGATCTCGGAGATCATGGCCGGTATTCGCGCGGCGGGTGTCAAATAGTGCCGGGTGGTCGGTTCGGCCCGGCAGGATTTGCCCGGTGAGACGAACCTTGCCGGTGCGTTAACTTCTTGTTCACCATGCCTAAGCGCCTGTTTCCTGAAAACAAACGGAAAAACTTGTGGGCTCGGTTTGGCACGTCCGTTGCCCTTAGGTCTGTAGCGGCCATTCGTCCGGCCGACCGCGTTGCAGATCGTAAGGAAAACGAGCATGGGTATCCTGACCGCAATGAACTCGGCCGTCGGCGGCCTCGGAGCGCAGTCCTTCGCCCTCGAAAATATCTCGGGCAACATCGCCAACTCCTCGACAACCGGCTTCAAGCGCAAGGATACGAGTTTCGGCGACCTTGTGCGTGCCAACACGACCAACGCCTCCCGCGTCACGTCCGGTGGCGTCACGGCGAGGTCGCGCTCCACCATCACGCTCGACGGCGACGTGCAGGGGTCGAAGGTCGATACCCACATGGCGATCAACGGCACCGGCTTTTTCTGCGTGTCGGCCGATCCTCTCGATGGCAGCCTGGGCGCGCGCTATACCCGCGCCGGTGATTTCGAGCAGTATTACGACTCGCGCAACGGCCAGACCTACCTCCGGAACGGCTCCGGCTACTCCCTGATGGGGCAGACCATCGACCCGACCACCGGCAAGCCGGTCGGCGACAAGACGGTCATCACGATCGACAAGACCTCGCAGAGCGCCAAGGCGACCGAGAAAATCACCTACAAGCTGAACCTGCCGACGGAGCCGTCGACGACATCCAAGGCCTTGGTCTATCCGAGTGCGTCGGTGGCGGCCATCGCAGGCGGAACCGTGCCGAAGTCCGAACTGACCACCTTCATGGACAACTCGATCGCCGGCGGTTCGAGGACCATCTACGACGCGCAGGGCACACCGTCGATCGTACAGCTCCGCTGGGTGAAGCTCACCGAGTCCAGCACCGGGCGCAGCGAGTGGGGCCTCTTCTACCGCACCGACGAAAATCCCACCAACCCGACCGACCCCGCCTGGCAGCAGATCAAGACGACGGCCGCGCAGGATGCTACGTCCACCCCGGCCAGCGCTCTTGCCAGCGGCGCCTTCTTCTTCGACGACAAGGGCATTCAACAGGACGACACGTCGTCCATCAATCTCGGCACGATCACCATCGAGGGCAAGGACTTTTCCGGCATCACCATGGACCTCGCCGCCACCGAGTTCGCCGACAAGAACGGGCAGGCGACCACCAACCAGCTGACGCAGGACGGTTACGCCACCGGCGAGTTCGAGGGCGTGTCGATCGACGATAACAGCGGCGTCATGAGCTACAACTACTCGAACGGCCAGACCGTCAAGAAGTGGGGAATTCCAATCGTCGCCTTCAACGGTGCGAGCTACCTGAAGGCCGAGGACGGCGGCGCCTACACCGAGACGATCCAGAGCGGTGGTCCGATCGACATCAACGGCGCCATCTCGAGCTCGGCGCTCGAAGCGTCCAACGTCGATATCTCCGAGGAGTTCACCAAGCTGATCGTCTCCCAGCAGGCGTTCTCGGCCAACTCCAAGGTCATCACCACCGCCAACCAGATGATGACCGACATCCTGCAGATCATCCGCTGATGCTTCTGCCGGCCGTCGCGCGCACCGCGTGACGGCCACCTCCCCAATCCGCGCCGATTGTCGATTGCGAGACGGATATGGCTGTATCGAGTGCCCTTTCCACGGCTTTGTCCGGCATCAGGACGACCCAGCAACAGCTGGGCGTGACGTCGGCCAATATCGCCAACGCCAAGAGTACGGGCTACAGCCGCCAGACGTCATCGTCGACGGCGCAGGTCGCGGGCTCGAAGGTCTATGGCGTCGAGGCCAACAAGGTCACGCGCGAGATCAATCTTCTCGTGCAGAAGCAGTGGCGGGTGTCCACCGCCAATTCGGCCTATGCCGATACCCGCGTTACCGCTCTGTCGGCGCTCGACAACTATTGGGGCGCTCCCAACAGCTCCAGCTCGCTGAGCTCGGTCTTCAGCGATTTCACGACCACGCTTCAGAAACTGGCGACCACGCCCGGCGACACTGCGATCCAGGGCAGCGCGGTTTCCGCCTCGCAGAACCTCGTCAACCGCCTCAACCAGCTGTCGGGCGACGTGCAGTCGCTGCGCCAGGAGGCGGAGTCCAATATCGCCGACGCCGTCAACCGGGTGAACTCGCTGCTGCAGACGATCTCGCAGCTCGACAAGCAGATCGTTGCCGTCGGCGCCGGTGGCACGAACAGCACCGCCGGCTTGCAGGACAAGCGGGATGCCGCCATCGACGAGTTGTCCGAATACATGGACATCCGTGTCAGCGACCAGATTGGCGGGGCCGTTTCAATTGCATTGACGGACGGAACCCAGCTCTACGACGACGAGCCGGTGACGCTGAACTTCGACCAACAGGGCGTGGTCGATGCTTCGCGCGTCTATTCCCCCGATGACAGCAAGCGTTCGCTTGGCACCGTCACCATCACCGACGGTCCCGGTGCCGGCATCGATCTGTTCAAGAGCGGATCGATCCGCTCGGGCAAGATCGCCGCCTACAAGGAACTGCGCGACGAGACGCTGGTCGACGCTCAGGCCCAGCTCGACACCATCGCCGCGACGCTGTCGAAGGCCACGTCGACGCGCCAGGCCTCCGGCACGGCCGTGAGTGGCGCCGGCACGGCCGGTTACACGCTGGACGTTTCGGGCCTCACCGAGGGAAACACCCTTAAGGTCGACTATGTCGATGCATCTGGCACCAGCAAGTCGATCACCTTTGTCGCCTATAACGGGGGTACGGCTCCCGATGGGTCCTTCACGCCCGACCCCAACGACACCGTCGTCGGCCTGGACCTGTCGAGCGGTACCGATATCGGCGCCCAGATCGCAGCGGCTCTCAACACCGCGACCGGCAGCACCGATTTCTCAGGCACGGCGACGCCAGCACCGCCGAGCGCCCCGACGTCGGTCACCATCAATGCGACCACGGTGCCGGCCAGCCACGGCAGCATCAGCAGCATCAGCGGCGAGATCTCGTCGCCCACTGAACAGTCGGGTTACCAGGAGTTTCCGCTGTTCCTCGACGGTTCCACGGGCAAGCCCTACACCGGCCTGACCAACGGTACCGACACGATCACCGGCCTTGCCGGCCGCATTTCGGTCAATCCCAAGGTGGTGGCCGATCCGTCACTGACGGTGAAATACAGCGGCAGTACGCTTTCGGGTGACGGCACACGGCCGCAGGCCATTCTCGATGCGCTCGACAGCCGCGTCTACTCCTACTCTTCCTCGATCGGCATCGGCTCGGCCTCCACGCCGTTCAAAGGCACGTTCGAGGGGCTGCTGTCGCAGGTCGTCAACACCCAGGGCTCCATCGTCGAGGACGCCAAGAATGTCGCCGACGGCCAGAAGGTCGTCACCTCCAACCTCAAGGAACGCTACGACAACAGCCGCGCGGTCGATCTCGACACCGAGCTGATGTCGCTCATCCAGCTTCAGAACTCCTATTCGGCCAACGCCCGGGTGCTCACCGTGGCGCAGGAGTTGATGGACGTTCTGATGAACACGTTCAAGTAGGGCACGGCGGCCGAACGCCGCCTGAACATGGGTAGGATGTCATGTCGTCGATCAACAACGTGCTCGTCAGTCCCAACATGTCGCTCCTGTCGACCATGCGGGAGCAGCTCGAGGACATGCAGCGGCAGCTTGCCACCGGGCAGAAGGCCGCGACCTACGGTACGCTCGGCTCCGGGCGCACCCAGTCGATCACCTTCCGCTCGAAGATTTCCGAGATCGATGGCTATCTTCAGAACACCGACGTTCTGAACATGCGCATCTCGCTGCTCGACAAGGCGATGAACCGCCTGGAGGACATTCCCAGCGAGGCGTCGGCCGCCATCGATCCCAACACCTACAACATTGATTCCACGGGCACCACCACGGGACAGAAGGGCGCCAAGATCGCCCTTAACGAGGTGATCGGCCTTTTGAACTCGGAGGCCGACGGCCGCTACCTGATGTCGGGCAAGACCACGGACACCAAGCCCGTGGTCAACATGAACGACATGCTCTACGGCACCGGCAGCAAATACGGCCTGCAGAAGGTGGTCGCGGAGCGCTACACGGCCGACCTCGGCACCCGCGGGCTCGGTCGCCTCGACCTCGACAATCCCGCGGCGACCCCGGATACCGTGACGATCACCCGTCAGGGCACGCCGCCGTCGGCCGAATTTGGCTACAAGATTGCCTCCGCGTCGGCCTCGACGACCGATACGTCCCACATCGCGGTAACGCCGACCACCGGCCTGGATAGCGCCGGCAAGACCGTCAACACCGCCTATGGCGTTCAGTTCGGCGCCAATCTTCAGGCCGGCGACAGCGTGTCGCTGGAGCTCGAGAATCCCGACGGCACCAAGTCGACGGTGAAGTTGACGGCGACACTGACCTCTCCCCCCGGCGAGGGGCAGTTCACCATCGCCCAGACGACCGGCACGCCGCCAACGGTCGACCCCGATGCGACCGCGGCCAACTTCAAGGATCGTCTCGAGAACAGCCTCAAGATCGAGGCGAAGACCACCTTCCAGGCGGCCTCGATGATGCGGGCGTCGGAGACCTTCTTCGACACGGCCGGAGGCGGCAAGCCGCAGCGGGTCGATGTTGCCGATCCCACCGACAACAGCCAGCTGGCTACCGCTACGGGGCTGCGCGATGGCACGGACACCGACACGGTCGAATGGTACACCGGCTACAACGCGACGATCGATCCCAGCGACAGCAGCACCTCGCCGCGGAACGACGTGATCGCGCGGGTCGACAGCAACATCGATGTCGGCTACGGCGTTCGGGCCAACGAGTCCGGCTATGCTGAAATGGTGCGCTCGCTTGCTGTCATGACCATTGCCGAGTTCGATCCGAAGGCCGGTACGCTGGGCGACCCCAACGCGACGACCGATGCCGAACGGGACCAGAACCTCAAGGTCGAGAAGTCGCGCTACACGGCGCTGGCCTCGCGCGTCGATGGTGTTCTGGCCTTCGCCGACGGCAGCCAGAAGCCGACCGACATCCATACCGAGATCGCCGTGTCCGGCAATGTCGCCAAAAGCGCGGCAGAGCGGCAGACCAACTCCAAGACGACGCTTCAGGTGATGCTGAACGGTGTCGAAGGCATCAACAAGGAAGAGCTGACGGCGCAGATCCTGACGCTGCAGACGCGCATGGAAGCGAGCTACACCACGTCGATGCTGCTCAACAACCTCAGCCTGCTCAACTACATGAAATAGGCGAGGACGCTTGTCGAACGAAAAAGCCGCCGATCAGGTTGTCGTGGCCTGGTCGGCGGCTTGTTATTGGTGGCGATGTCGAAGTGCGCGGTCGCCTTACCTCTCCTCGACGGCCATGGCGGCCGGGTTGAGGGCGGCGAAGATCTTTCTCTCGTGCTCGATCAGCGCACGGGCCTCCTTCAGCGCCTTGTAGAGCTGGTCGGCGATGATGTGATTGCTGATCTTGGTCACGTAAGGGATGGTGCTCGGCGCGGCTTGCATGATGTCCTGAATGAGCGAGAAGTAGTTATCCTGGAACTTGGTGACCTCCCGAGACAGGTACATCAGCTGCACCGCGAGGTAGATCCGCTTGGCCGGCGTGTCAGCTGACTCGACAGTCAGGATGTCCTTCTCGCGCAAGATCGGGGCGTTGCCCTCGATGTAGAGGCGCGTGCGCTGTTCGTCGTTGGTGATCATCGACTCGCCGATGATGATGCGTTCGCCGGGTTTCAGTTCAACCTTGAGGGTCATCTCTTCGCAATCCTGTCAGGAGATCAGCTGAGTTTGCTGCCGAGCAGCCGGAGGATGCCGTCGTCGGCGGTCTGGGTGATCGAGAAGGAACTGATGGCAAGCTGCTGCTGGGTGTCGAGCGCCAGCATGATGGCCGCCTCCTCGTTCTTGTCGGAGGCGCGCATCGATTCCGCGGTCGCGCCGAGTATGTCAGAAAAGCCGCCAATATATTCGGCGCGACTCTTCAGAAGCGTTAGCCCGATGCCGATGTTGGTGGCATGCTTTTCGGCGGCGTGACGGGCGTCGGTGACGGTCTGCTGTGCATCCTCGGCGTCGGTGCGCTTCACCCAGGTGGAAGCCGTGGCCGTGGTCAGGTCAATGGTGGTCGAGGTTTTGTCGATGGCGAAAGCGGCCGACGCGGAATCGACGGTTATGACACCGGCGGCGTCCAGCGTGGCGCTGAGGCCGGACGCGGGAACGTTGAAAGCGCTGACGAGATCGTCCACCGTGGTGCCGGCGCCGACTGTCAGCGCCCCGACGACGGTGTTCCCCTGCCGGATGGAAATGACGTCGCCTTCCTTGTATTGGCCCGTCGCCGTCAACAGGTCGGTTCCGACAGCAGGCGTCGCGCCGATCATCAGCGGGGCGCTCGTCGCGGACGGAGGCGAACCGGCCGACGCAATCGTGTCGGCAGCGCGCGTCGTATCAACGGTCATCTTGTTCGCCGCTTCGACGTTCAGCACGCCATCGCTGCCGAGCGTGGCGCGCAGTCCCTTGTCAGGAAGGGAAAAAGCGGTGACCAGGTCACCGGCGGTGGTGTCCGCCGTGATCTTCAGCGTGCTGATGATGGTTCCGGAGGCGTCCTTGACGGCGATCTCGTCACCGACAGCGTAATCCGGGGACTCGACGAGCTTGCTGGTCGACTTCAGCGGCTTGGCGGGGGCTCCACCGTCGGTCAGCTTCGTCTCGTAGGTGGCAAGCTTGCCTTCGTCGAGTTTCTTGAGGCCCAGCGAGTTAAGGAGATCGGTGAAGTCCACCGCTTCAATGGTAACCGACTCGTTCTGGTCGGTCGACAGGTACAGCGTCAGGTCGTTACCGTCGCCGAGCAACAGGTTCTTGCCGCTATATGAAGAGTCTTTCGCTGTGTCGACGATCTTGTCGAGGATGTCGTTGTATTCCTTGACGAGGTCAGCCCGCTCGAAGGCGTTCTTGCTGGCGGCGGCCCGCGTGACCACACCCTTCAGCGTGTTGATGCTTTCGCTGATCGAGGAGAGGCCATTATCGGCGGCGTTGATGACGCCGAGCCCCTGATCCAGGCGCTCAAGATACTTGTCGAGCGCTGCGGCATGCAATGACAGACTCTTGGCCGAAATATAGGTGCTGGGGTCGTCGAGCGCAGACTGAATCTTGATGCCGCTTGTCAGGCGCTGATTGGCGGCGGCGGACTCCTCGCTCACCCAGTTCAGCGTCGCGACGGTGCTGCGCAACGATTTCGTCAGGGAAATGTCGACCATGCGCTTGTCTTTCGTGGATGCCTTGCAGGGTTGGCTCGTTGCATTTTGAGAATCATAACGTCCAATTCGTTAAAAATAGCTGTTCAGGGTGAGAAGAAAAGACGGGAACAGCCCGAAAAATCGGCCGAATCTTCTACTTCGTACCATTAACCTTTTATCTGGCCGACATGGCGCCGCGTCTACAACCAAAGTCTTGTTTATCCCGAATTCGGCGGCCGAAGCGGCATTTGAACCAATCCATTAACGGCTCGGCAACACCTCCGCGTTACGGTCGGCGCACTTCCTCAGAAGGGGGAAGATGAGTTCACCCAAGGAATGGGATGTAAAAAATGTCTGATATCAATCTGACCAAGGCCGTCCGCCAGAACCTGCTCACGCTGCAGGGCACCGCCTCGATGATGGCGAAGACGCAGAACAAGCTGGCCACCGGCAACAAGGTCAACTCAGCCCTCGACAATCCTTCGAACTTCTTCACTGCCGCCTCGCTGAACTCTCGTGCCAGCGATCTCGGCAACCTGATGGACTCGATGGCGAGCGGCATCAAGACCATCGAAGCGGCCGACAACGGCCTTTCCTCGATCACCAAGACTCTCGAGTCGATGCAGTCGACCCTGCGTCAGGCTCGTCAGGACAAGTCCTTCGAGACGGCTTCGTTTGGTCTGTCTCCGGCCAACGTTTCCCTCGACGGTAATGACAAGCTGAAGATGATTGGCGGCGCCTTCGGTACCGACACCCCCGAGGTCAACCTGACCACGACGGGCAAGGGACAGAAGGTCGTTTCCGACCAGAACTATTCGGCTCCGGCCACAGCTGCCAAGGCCAAGGCCGAGGGTAGCATTGATCTTGATGCTGCGACGGCAATCACCGGCGGTACGCTGAAGATCAACTATGCCGGCAAGAGCGTGTCGGTGACATTGTCGTCCATTAGCTCTGCTGCTGGCACGAACTCTTCGGATATCGCGTCGGAGATTCAGCAGGCAATCGCAGGCAGCGATCTCGCTGACAAGCTGCAGGCGAGCGACAACACGGCCGGAACCGGCGTCATGATCGAGGCTATTGGTAACGACAACAGCGCGATCGACTTCACGGGTTCGGATGCCGGCATTGCCGCCGCCTACTTCGGTACTGCCGCCACGGCTAGCGCCACCAACACGGCCGGTTCCTCGGGTAAGTACGAGTTCTCCGTCAATGGTACGGCGATCACGCTTGACTCAACCGACACCACGCTGACGTCTGCCCTCAAGACCATCAACGACACGCTCGAGACGGCTGGCTCGAAGTTCAAGGCGGTCGCGAACGGCAGCAAGATCCAGATCCAGGGCGCCACCACCGATGCCGGTGCCCTTCAGATCACCGGAACTGACGCCGATCTGTTCTCGTCCACCGCCGACGTCACCAGCGTCGCCGGCACGCAGGACAGCGCGCTGACCCTGCTCAAGACCGTCGACACGCTCGTCGCCGAAATCAACAACGGCAGCGAGACCAAGGGACTGATCAAGGCTTCCAACGACAATGGCAAGCTGCGCATCCAGAACCTGTCGACCCAGGACCTGCAGGTTCAGGGCACCAACGACTCGGGTCAAATCACCGGCAGCAACAGCTCCAGCGCGACGATCGATGGCAACTCGGTTCGTTCGGGCCTCGCTGACCAGTTCAACGAACTTCGCGACCAGCTCGACAAGCTGGCTGATGACGCTTCGTTCAACGGTATCAACCTGCTGCGCGGCGACAAGTTGACGATCACGTTCAACGAGACCGGTACCTCGTCGATCGATATCCTGGCCAAGGACGGCAAGTCGGTCGACTCGACCGAGCTCGGCGTGCCCACCACGCTGACCGCCAAGGACCTGGATGCCGATACCGACATCGACTCCACCCTGGCCAAGGTGAAGACGGCCCTCAACACGGTCCGTTCGCAGTCTTCGGCCTTCGGCTCGAACCTGTCGGTCGTCGAGAACCGTCAGGACTTCTCGAAGAACATGATCAATACCCTGCAGACGGGCGCCGGCAACCTGACGCTCGCCGACATGAACGAGGAAGCGGCCAACATGGTTGCGCTGCAGACCCGCCAGTCCCTGGCGACCTCCTCGCTCTCCATGGCCAACTCGGCCGACCAGAACGTGCTGCAGCTTCTCCGCTGACGCCAAGTCTGGCCGAATCATACGACAGAAGTTGGGGCGGGCCAGAAGGCCCGCCCCTTCTTTTTGCGTCTATGGGTTCGGCGCGTTGGTAAACGTTCCTTTCTGCTTTCTTAACGAGTGGTTTCGCTTCTCCAAACGAAAGATCGCGCGGTGTTCGCATCCGCGCTGGTCGGGTTGGCTTGTGGTCGCGCGAAAAGATCAATAAAATCAATAGACTTTCGGTTCGCTCTGACTTTTCCGGGGGGGGGTATCCGGCCGATCGCGCCGGTTGCCGGGCAGGTGAGTAACGCTTCCCTGCCTTGTCGGTTGGCCCTCTTTGGTTTTGCCTCGGTTAACAAGCGTTTATCGGAATTAATTCCGCTTCGTTGCAAAACGCGACTGAGAAACTTTTTGTTAACCATGTCGGGTGTTAACTCCCACGTGAAAGGCACCGCCGCGTCCTCCCCGCTTGGATGGTCGACGGTCAGGTCCGGTTCGTTTTCGGGGTGAAAGAAACCCGCCAGCCCCAAGGAAGTGGGATGCAGAAATGAGCGACATCAATCTGACCAAGGCAGTTCGCCAGAATCTTCTGTCTCTGCAAAACACTGCCAAGATGATGGCGACGACGCAGAACAGGTTGGCCACGGGCAACAAGGTCAACACGGCTCTCGACAACCCGACCAACTTCTTTACGGCGTCCTCGCTCAACTCGCGCGCCGGTGAGCTCGATGCTCTGCTCGACTCGATGAACAACGGCGTCAAGACGCTGGAAGCGGCGGATAACGGCCTGACCTCGATCACCAAGACGCTGGAGTCGATGCAGTCGACGCTGCGGCAGGCCCGCCAGGACAAGACCTTCGAGACGGCATCCTATACCCTCTCGCCGGCCAACGTTTCGCTGACCCCCGGAGCGGCAAAGCTGACCCTGGTCGGTGGTGCATTCGGGACGTCCACCCCGAGCATCGATTTGACCACGACGGCCTCCGGCCAGAAAGTGGTTTCGAACCTCCCATACACCGCGCCAGCTGCGACCGCGGCCAAGGCTACGTTGAACAGCGGCGTCGATCTGACCAATGCCCGAGGCGCGCCCATTACTGGTAACGGCGTGTCGACGATTACGTACGAGGGCAAGTCAGTCTCCGTCACGCTCAGCGACTATGCGGCCAGCACGGATGCGACCGACGTCGTTACCACGATCAACCAGGCTATCGCCGGCAGCGATCTCAATGGAAAGCTGGAAGCCAAGTTAGTCGGTGGTACCCTGCAGTTGCAGGCCAAGGATACCGTGAACAGCGATATCACCACGACCGGCAACATCGCGAACTTCCTGACGGGTGGCGCGGCTGACGTGAGTGGCGCGTCCGGCAAGTACGAGTTCTCGGTGAATGGCGTCGCCATCACGCTTGACTCCACGACCGGTTCCGACGTGACGACGGCGGTTGAGAACGTCAACAACCAGCTTGCGACAGCTGGATCGAAGTTCAAGGCTGTTATCGGTCCGGGTGCGACGCTTCAGATCCAGGGCGCAACGACCAATGCCGGCGCTCTGCAGGTGACTGGCGCCGACGCTGACATCTTCTCGGCGACGGCGGACGTCACCAGTGTTGCCGGTACGACTGATGCGGCGCTGGTCGTGATGAAGACAATCGATACGCTTGTTGCTGAGATCAACAACAATGCCGAGACCAAGGGCATCATCAAAGCTTCCAACGACGACGGCAAGCTGCGCATTCAGAACCTGTCGACTCAGGATCTCACCGTCCAGGGCACCGACGGTTCGGGCAAGGTGACCGGCGACTCCAGCGAGAGCTCCGTGGTGGACGGAAACTCGGTTCGGTCGGGGCTTGCCGACCAGTTCAACGTGTTGCGCGACCAGCTCGACAAGATGGCCGACGACGCCTCGTTCAACGGTGTCAACCTGTTGCGCGGCGACAAACTGAAGATCACCTTCAATGAGACCGGCACCTCGTCGATCGACATTCAGGTGAAAGATGGAAAGTCAGTCGACTCGACTGAGCTTGGTCTGCCGACCACCATGGTCGCCAAGGATCTCGATACCGACAGCGGCGTCGACTCCTTGCTGGACGACGTGAAGGCTGCGATCACCCAGGTTCGCGCCCAGGCGTCGACCTTCGGTTCGAACCTGTCGGTCGTGGAGAACCGCCAAGACTTCACCAAGAAGATGATGAACACCCTGCAGGGTGGCGCCAGCAACCTGACGCTGGCCGACATGAACGAAGAGGCGGCCAATATGGTGGCGCTGCAGACCCGGCAGTCACTGGCGACGTCTTCGCTCTCCATGGCCAACCAGGCCGACCAGAACGTGCTGCAGCTTCTCCGCTGAGGCCGGCGGCCAAAAGGGTGTGCAGGAAACAAAAGGGCGGGCCGAAAGGCCCGCCGTTTTCTTTGGTGGGTTGTGGTAATGCTTACTCTGTATTCAGGTCTATGTGTTTTTGGGGTTCATTAACTTCGTTTCACTGTCGATATCTGCGGAGAAACCAGTTGTTAACCGTGATGGGTGTCTAGTTGTGACGATGGAGGATGCGGCGCGAACCGGATCTCCTGATACCAACTCGCGACGAATGGTGCCGCCCTCAAGATGGCCTTCGGCATTTCATGGCGGGGTGGATTGATAACAAGCCCTGGCCGACAGGCCATCAGGCTCGAGAATACCGGGGAGTGTTTGTTCCATGAACGGTTACGGAGCGTCGGCGTACCAGCGGGTCCAGACGACATTGGGTCCGCGTCAGCTGGAAGCGCATTTGCTGCTGAAGGCGGCGGCTCAGTTGCAGTCGTTCAAGGACAACTGGTCTTATGACGAGAGCGCCGTTGCGGAAGCCCTGATGCTGAATCGCAAGCTCTGGACCATCCTCGGCACATCGGCGACCGACGACAGCAATCCGTTGCCGGATGCGATCAAGGAGAACATCGGCAATCTCACAGTGTTCGTGCTGAAGCGTACGCTGGAGATCATGGACGATCCGACGCCCGAGAAGCTTTCGGCTCTGATTTCCATCAATCGCTCTCTGGCTCAGGGGCTGCGCGGGCAGGCCGACGAGGAGTAGACTGCTCTTCTCCTCGGTCGGAACTTAAAAAGGCGCCCAGGAGGCGCCTTTTTAAGTTCTGGGGATGATATTTGGTTTTGGGGTCAGGCAAGCATGCTTGCCGTCGACGCCGTTGGTGCGCGGGTCGCGTCGGTCCAGGCGTTGATCATCGCCCTGAGGCGTAGACGACTCTCGTCGGGGATCTGGTTGACGACATCGCCCGTCGTATCGTCGATCTGACGATAAACGACAACGTCCGCTTCCTCGTCGCGGGTAACCGTCGACCGCAGATTCTGAGAATAGGGTGGGGACTGATTTGCGCTGCCGCGCGTGTCATTGCCGGCGCGGGTCGTCTCATCGGTCCTGGCGACAGCCGATCCGACCGGAAGGTCGGTGCTTGCCGCCTGTTCCGCCGCCGCCGGCGCTCTCGGCACCGGCGCGTTCATGCCGGGTATGACCGGTCTCACGCTGCCGATATCCATGACCTAAGTCCTTTCACGCGAATCCCATAGGGTTCGCCTGGAAAGGACGTTATCATCGGAAATTAAAGGCAGGGTTTAAGAAACAGGTAAAGTTTTATCGATCCGGCGTTTTTCCGCAGGTTTTATGGATGGTCGAATTGTGTGGGAGAGTACGGCTGTCGCTCCTCCGGCCGGTTCAGATAAGGGCCCAAGTCTTAACAAAGAGCGAAGGAAGCGGGCAGTCCTCCATGGAAAGACTGACAATTCGCAACAACACGTAGTGACGGCGCCGTTCGCCGCCCGTGACTGCAAGGGATAATCCTGAGGACGCGGCGCCTGGACTGGCCTTGGCCAACGCTCGGACTTGTCAAAGGCTGCGGTTGATGGCGACGCCGCGCGCGCTTGCGGCGTAGGCGGCCTGTGCGTGACCGCTACGGCCGTAGACCGGGGGCGTCTCGTTACGGCCAACCTCATTTGCCACGGTGCGCAGGATGTCCTCGGCGACGTCGCGGGCGGTATCGAGCACGGCGAGGTTGATCTGCACCTCGGACCGAAACAGCTCGTGGCGCTTGAGAAGCGCCGCCGTCTCGGCCGGCACATAGGCCTTGAGCGTTTCGATCTCGTCGCGGGCGGCGAGCATCAGCCGGGTATAGAGGGCGGCCTTCTCTTCCTTGTCCATGGCGAGTTCGCCGGCCTGGCGGAGCTTGCCTTCCTTGACCAGCGCCGTTTCCTGGCGGAGCAACACGAGAAGGTCTTCCATGGCGATGCCGAGCTTCTCGACCAGCTTGCCTGCGATTTCATGGCTGGTGACGAGCTTCGGACGGGTTTCTTGCGCGAGGCTCATCCCAGGTGCCCTTCCTGTATCTTGATCAGTTGCGCGGCGATGCCATCGGCGATGCCGATGCCGCCCTTATTGACGAAGTCCTTGGCGTATTCGTCGATCAGCATGTCGCGCCAGGGTTCATTGGAGTTGTCCGACTTGCCGCTCAGCGGGTCGACCGAGACGTCCTTGAACATGGCCTTGAACGCGTCGGCGACGTAGACGGACTCGAAGTCGGCGGCGACCTCATGAGCCTTCTTGGCGACGGCGCTCTTGTCCATGCCCGAATAGGTCTTCGAGGCGAAGGCGGTTGCGACCGAGGAGAGATTGCTTGCTTCCATCACATCACCTCCACGTCGGCCTGCAGCGCGCCTGCTGCCTTGATTGCCTGAAGGATCGAGATGAGGTCGCGCGGGCCGAGGCCGAGCGCGTTGAGGCCATCGACGAGCTCCTGCAGCGTCACGCCGGAGCGCACGACGGCGAGCTGGTGCTCCTTGCCGTCGGCGACCTGGATCTGGGTGCGCGGCGTCACGGTGGTCTGTCCGTCCGACAGCGGCGCCGGCTGTGACACCTGCGGGTCCTCGGTGATCATCACGGTGAGGTTGCCCTGGGCGACGGCCACGGTCGACACGCGCACTTCCTGGCCCATGACGATGATGCCGGTTGCCTCGTCGACCACCACCTTGGCGGGCAGGTCGGGCTCGACGATCAACTGCTCGACGTCGGTGAGAAGGTCGACGATGTTGCCCTTGAACTTCGGGGGCATCGACAGGCGAACCGTGGAAGGGTCGGTCGGTTCGGCAACCGGGGCGCCATAGAGGTCGTTGATGGCGAGCGCGATGCGGCGCGAGGTGGTGAAATCGGGGTTGCGCAGGGACAGGCGCACGGAGCCGAGGTCGGTGAGCTTGAAGGGCAGCTCGCGCTCGATGACGGCGCCGTTGCTGATGCGGCCCTGGGTCGGGACACCGCGGGAAATCTTCGCTCCCTCACCCTGGATATCGAAACCGCCAACGGCGATCGCGCCTTGTCCGATGGCGTAGACTTCGCCGTCCGCGCCCATCAGAGGCGTGACGAGCAACTGCCCGCCCTGGAGGTTCTTGGCGTCGCCGAGCGCGCTGACGGTCACGTCGATGGCCGTGCCCTGGGCGGCGAAGGCCGGCAGCTTGGCCGTGACCATGACGGCGGCGGTGTTGGCGGTGCGCATGGTGGCGTCGCGCACGTTGACGCCAAGGCGCTCGAGCATCGCCTGCAGGCTCTGCTTGGTGAATGGCGAGTTGTTGAGGCTGTCACCCGTGCCTTGCAGGCCGACGACGAGGCCGTAGCCGATGAGCTGGTTCTCGCGAACGCCCTCGACATCGACAATGTCCTTGATGCGCGAAGCGGCCATCGCCGCCTCGACGCCCATCAGAACAATCATAAGGGCGCCTAGTGCGCCGAGAATCCTAAACCGCATTGTCATCATCCCCGTGTTTCCCGACACGGCTTCCCAACGGGGAATTCGCAATCGTCGTGCCATGTTTCTTTTTGATGGAGGGTCCTCATAAAGTATTGAAATAATTATGGTATCCAAGCTCTCTTCTGCGTATTGGATGTCTGCTTGCGTTTTTGAGCCGGCATTTCTTGCCGGGTGGGTTGGGAAACGGTAACCTTGGCTGGTCGAAACTGCCGGGTCAGCCTCAAAGGACGATCGATGCGCATTCAGGGTCCGAACCGTCTCGGGGGAGTCTCCTCGGGATCGCCGACGAAGCGAACCGATGGATCGGGCTTCGCGCTGCCTTCTGAGACAGAAGGTGGAGCGCCGAAGACGGCTACCGCCACGGCGACCCATGCGCTGGCCGGGCTCGACGCCCTCATCGCCCTGCAGGCCGTCGATGCCGACGCGCCTCGCAAGAAGCGGAAGGCGGTGAAGCGGGGACGCGACCTCCTGGATCGGCTTGACGAAATCCGCATTGGACTGCTGTCGGGGCAGCTTTCGGGCGAGGCGATCGCCCGCATCCTGAACCTGCTCGACGAGACCGAAGCGACCGGCGATCCGCGTCTCGACGAGCTGATGGAGGACATCGCTCTCAGGGCCGAAGTGGAGCTTGCCAAGCTCGGCTACTTCCGGAGCTGACGCGCCGCGACGGTCTCCGCTGAGGTCTATACCGGCTTAATCGATTGATATGTATTGGTAAACGCCATTCCTACAAGGTTTGGTGATTTTATCGCATTTGCCGTTGTCGCGCCGAGGTCAGATAGCTATATTCCGCCCGCCTTCGTGGTGTGTGAGGACCGTCGATGTCGATTGAGCTTGCGGATGACTACCGGCCGTCCGACGACGAGCCGTTCATGAATGATCGCCAGCGCGAATACTTCAGGCGCAAACTGCTTCAGTGGAAGGAGGACATCCTGCGTGAGAGCAAGGAGACCCTCCAGAACCTTCAGAACGAGAACACCAACCTTCCCGACATTGCCGATCGCGCATCGTCGGAAACAGACCGGTCGATAGAGCTTCGGGCGCGCGACCGCCAGCGCAAGCTGATCTCCAAGATCGAGGCGGCCATCAAGCGGATCGAGGATGGCTCCTATGGCTATTGCGAAGAGACTGGCGAGCCGATTTCGCTGAAGCGTCTCGACGCCCGCCCGATCGCGACCCTGTCGATCGAGGCGCAGGAGCGTCACGAGCGACGCGAGAAAGTCTATCGCGACGAATGAAGGCTCTTGCCTTCATTGGAACTGACGAAGGGGCGTCCTAGCGGATGCCCCTTTTTCGTTTGCGCGTCGCGCGGTGGTCTTCGTTTTTCAGATCGGATGGTGTTCCCCTTGGGCGCGACCTCCTTGATGACTTGGGAAGGGAGGTCGCGCCACTTGGGGAAAGCCGGCCCGGATTTGGGAAGGGGCCGGCGGGATCGCCTCGGACCAGTTGGGGAGCGGTCCTTCGGCGATACGGCTCGCTTGGGATGCTTGGGGAGCGCGAGCCGATGGACGCGCCGTCAGAACGGCAGGAGGATGTCGAGGACCTGCTGGCCGGTGCGCGGCTGCTGCACGTCGGAGATCTGGCCACGGCCGCCGTAGGAAATGCGGGCCTCGGCGATCTTGGTGCTCTCGATGGTGTTGTCGGCGGCGATGTCCTCGGGGCGCACGACGCCGGCCACGACCAGTTCGCGGATCTCGTAGTTGACGCGCACCTCCTGGCGACCCTCGATGACGAGATTTCCGTTGGGCAGCAGTTGGGTCACCACGGCGGCGACATTGGTCGACAGGCTTTCCGACCGGTCGATCGTGCCGCTTCCCTTGTAGGACGAGGCGCCGGTCGTGGATGCGAGATCGCTGGCCGCCATGCCGGCGGGCAGGGCAATGGTGTCGATCGCCGTGCCGAGGGCGCCGCCGACGCCGGTCGAGTCGCTCGATGCGCGCGACCGTTCGGACGAGTTGTCGAAAGCCGCCTTGTCGGAAATCGCCACCTTGACCGTCAGGATGTCGCCGACGTTGCGAGCACGCTGGTCCTTGAAGAAGGTGCGCGAGCCGGACTGCCACAGCGAATTGGGGCTGTAGGCCACGGGCTGCACGGTGGGCATCGGCATCTGCACCGGCTTGTAGCCGGGCTGGGCGGTCGGGTTCTCGATGGCGGTCAGCTTGGGCGTCTGGCCGACTTGCGACAGGCGGTCCATGGTGCTGCCGCAAGCGGAGAGGCCGATGCCGAGGAGGGCGGTGGCGAGGATGGTGGGCAAGCGCATCTGATGATCCTCGGTTCTTGCTCAGTTCATTGCCGTCTTGAGGACGGTCGGGGAGCCGGATGTGGTCACGGCCACGATGCCGGCGCCGGTGACGACGCCCTGAATGGTGCGCTTGGACTGCTCGTTCAGCACCGAGACGATGTCTCCCTTGGCGCCGTCGGCGAGGGCACGGCCACGGGCGGAAAGGGTCAGGCCGGGGCGCGTGTACTGGAGCGTGACGAGATCGCCCCGAAGGATGACGCGAGGCGGCTCCACGTCGGAGCTGGCGATCACCTCGCCGGCCCGGAGCGGCCGCCTGGCCGCCATGTCGACGATCTCGTCGGCGTCGATGACGGCGGAGCCCGGCACGCGACGCTTGTCGATGCGGGTGATCGTGACGTCGGAGGCGCGAATGACGGTGCGGCGGTCGACCGGCCGGTTCAGGACGGGAACAGCCAGGGTCTCGATGGCGCGGCCGGTCAATGTGACGGAGCGGCTGCCGTCGCCGACGTCGACGGCAAAGGTCGCATTGAAGCGGCCTGACGCCGATTGCAGGACGAAGTCGGCAAGCGCGATGGGCGTCGAGGCGGTTGTGGCCGCGGCGATCGGGGTGACTGGCTCGTCGATGGTGACGTCGATGGTGTCGACGGCGGCGCCAAGCCGGGCCGCGGCGGCTTCGGCGACCTGGGCCTTGAGCGTGGCGTCATCAATCGTGACGGAGCGGCGAACGACGGTGACGCTGGCGAACGCGGGAAGGCGATCGACGGCTAGGCCGGCGGCGGTGGCGGCCTTGATCGCCTCGCTGGCGGGCAGTGCGCCGGTGACGCCGAGTTCTGGTGCCCGGAAAGCGGCATGGCCTGCAAGATCACCCGCTCCTTCGAACAGGTCGCCGAGCGTCACGATGGCGCCGTCGATCTCGACGCGGGGACGGAGTTCGGCCGCCGATGCCTGATGGGTGGCGATGAAGCCGGCCGCGAGCGTGGCGAGAGCGGCGGCGAGGGCGATCCGGAGGACGATGGCGCGCATCATGGTCTAGCCTCACTTGCCGAGGTTGGATGTCGTCTGCGACATCTCGTCGGCGGCGGTGATGATGCGAGAGTTCATCTCGTAGGCCCGCTGGGCCGAGATCAGGGACGACAGTTCGCTCACGGCCTCGACGTTGGAAGACTCGAGATAGCTCTGGAGTAGCGTTCCGTAGCCGGCATCGCCGGGATTGCCGGTCTGGGCGGCGCCGCTCGAGGCCGTTTCGAGGAACAGGTTGTCACCCATCGGCTCAAGGCCGTTCTTGTTGACGAAGCGGGCCAGTTCGATCTGGCCGAGCACCGTCGCGGTGGTGGCATTTCCGATCTTGGCCTGCACCTGTCCGGTGTTGGAAATGGTGAGGTCGCTCGAGTTCTGCGGCACCGTGATGGCCGGCTGCACGGTGTAGCCGTCCGCCGTGACCAGTGTTCCGGTGGAATCGAGTTCGAAGGAGCCGTCGCGGGTGTAGGCGGTCCGGCCGTCGGGCAGGGTGATCTGGAAGAAGCCCTCGCCGCGGATGGCGACATCCTTGTCGTTGCCAGTGGACTCGGGATCGCCCTGCGTCATGTTGCGGGGCGTTGCGACCACGCGGACGCCCGAGCCGATCTGCACGCCGGCCGGCACCTGGGTACCGGCGTCCGACGTGGTGGAGCCCTGGCGGCGCAGGGTCTGGTAGAGCAGGTCCTGGAAGTTGGCGCGCTGGCTCTTGTAGCCGGTGGTGCGCATGTTGGCGATGTTGTTGGAAATGACCGAGACGTTGGTCTCCTGGGCCTTCATGCCGGTCGCGGCGATGGTCAGGGCTTTCATGTGCGCTCGTTCCCGGATTAGGCGTTGACGGAGCCGAGGCGCTCGATCGCCTTGGCACTAAGGTCGTTCTGTTGCTTCACCATGTTGGAGATGCGCTCGTAGGCGCGCTGGACGCCCAGCATGGCGGTGAGTTCCTGGACGCCCGAGACGTTGGATTTCTCGAGGGCGCCCTGGCGGACGCGAACGCTGGCGGGCACCTGGGGCGCCGCGCTGGCCGAATAGAGGTTCTCGCCTTCCTTGGAGAGCACCGTGGTGTCGGGAAAGGAAGCGATGCGGAGAGCGCCCTTCAGGCCGGCGCTGGTGGAAATCGTTCCGTCGCGGGCGATGGCGATGTTGGTTTCCTCGTTGCCGAAGACGATTTCACCGCCGTCGCCGAGCACGGGCTTGCCGTCGGCGGTAACCAGTCGACCGGTGTTGTCGATGGCGAAGTCGCCGGCGCGGGTGTAGCGCTCGCCGGCCGGTGTGTTGACAACGAAGAAGCTGTTGTCGGCTTCGATCGCCACGTCGAGATCGTTGCCGGTCATTTCGACCGAGCCGACCGAGAAGTCATGCACCGTGGCGAGCTCGCGGACGAAGCGATTGTCGCGATCGCGGCGAGGAAAAAGCGTTGCCGACGCCTTCGGCATCGTCGTTTCCTCGAAGTCGAGCGAAACGCGCTTGAAGCCGGCGGTGTCCATGTTGGCCACGTTGTTGGCGATGACGTCCAGCTTGCGCCGCAGCGCAACCTGACCCGACAGCGCCACCAGAGTTGCATTCTGCATGGCAAATCGTTCCCAAGTCCCAGTCGGGCGGCGTCACGCTCCCCAGCGTCGCTGCCCGAAACCTGTATCGCAGGGAACGTGCCAACTTCGAGTTATAGATATATCAATTGGTTACGTGGGATGTGCCTCTGGTCGTGCGTGGCGTTTCTTGCCGACCGGCATGTGGAGGGCGGCAACTTTTGCCGGGCCGTTAACCAATTATCAACCAATCGTTAACTATCCTGAAGGCCAATGAAAGGGCTGTGGGCTCCGGCAAAGAATCGTTGTCGTTGGGAAGGGGCCGACCCATAGCTCTGAGGTGGACGCGTTCGGCTTCCATCGATTCCGGAGCAGGCGCCAAGGGCTATGGCCAAAACCCCGAAAGCAGACGGCGAACAGGAAGGCGGCGAGGCCGCTGGCGGCTCTTCGAAGAAGAAGCTGTTCATTATCGGTGGCGCGGCCGCGGCGGTGGTTCTGGTCGGTGGCGGCGCGGCCTTCTTTCTGATGGGCGGCACGCCGGCAACTCCGGCGGTGAGCGATGTCGCCGCCGTCGAGGCGGCGTCTCAGCCGCACGCCTACTACTATGACCTGCCGATGATGATCCTCAATCTGTCGACGGCCGACGAACGGCCGACCTTCGTCAAGATGGAGATCGCCCTCGAGGTCAGCGACGACAAGATGCTGGAGGTGATCAAGCCCAATCTGCCGCGTGTGCTCGATGCTTTCCAGACCTATATGCGCGAGCTCAGAGCCTCCGACTTGCAGGGCTCGGCTGGACTGTTTCGCCTGAAGGAAGAGCTGCAGCGGCGCGTCAACATCGCGGTCTATCCGGCCCGTGTCGACGACGTGCTCTTCAAGAACGTCATCGTGCAATAAGGATGTCGAGCATGGCAGACGACGACGATCTTTCCGCGGACTGGGGCGCGGCGCTGGCCGAGCAACGGGCGGATAGCGGCGACGATATGGACGACCTCGCCGCCGAGTGGGGCGCGGCGCTTGAAGAGCAGGGCGTCGAGAATGCCGACGCGGTGGCCGCCCAGTGGGCGGCGATGATCGACGACAACGACGCCGAGCTCGATGCGACGAGCCGCGGCGCCGATCGCGTGCTCAACCAGGAGGAAATCGACAACCTCCTCGGTTTCAATGTCGAGGATCACGTCTCCAACGACCAGAGCGGCATCCGCTCGCTGGTCAACTCGGCGCTCGTCTCCTACGAGCGCCTGCCGATGCTGGAAATCGTCTTCGACCGCTTCGTGCGGGAGACGACGACGACGCTTCGCAACTTCACCTCCGACAACGTCGAAGTGTCGCTTGACGGCATCTCGTCGGTGCGTTTCGGCGACTACCTCAATTCCATTCCGCTGCCGGCCATCCTGGCCGTGGTCAAGGCCGAGCAGTGGGACAACTACGGCCTGATGACGGTCGATTCGTCGCTCATCTACTCGATCATCGACGTGCTGCTCGGCGGCGGCCGCGGCACCTCGGCGATCCGTGTCGAGGGGCGGCCCTACACGACGATCGAGATGAACCTCGTCCGTCGCATGATCGACCTGCTGCTCGCCGACTGCGAGAAGGCTTTCGCGCCGCTCACCCAGATCAACTTCACGCTGGAACGTCTCGAGACCAATCCGCGCTTCGCGCCGATCTCGCGGCCGGCCAACGCCTGTATCCTGATTCAGTTCCGCGTCGACATGGAAGATCGCGGTGGCATCGTCGAGATGCTGCTGCCCTACGCCACCATCGAGCCCATCCGCAACCTTTTGTTGCAGATGATCATGGGCGAGAAGTTCGGCCGCGACAACATTTGGGAAGGCCACCTCGCCACCGAGATCTATAACGCGGACATCGAGGTCGACGCCGTTCTGGTCGAAGAGGAACTGCCGCTCTCCATGGTCATGGACCTCGAGGTGGGCCAGACGCTGCTGTTCGGCGTGTCGCCGGAGGATCCGGTGGCGATCAAATGCGGCGACGTACATATCACCTCGGGCAATATCGGCCGGCTCGGCGACAAGGTATCAGTCAAGGTCAACAGGAATCTGAGGCGCCCGCGCATGACGCTGGCCGCTTTCGAGCGCGCGGTTCAGAAGGAGATGCAGAACACATGATTTCCGGCCTCAATCTCGGCGTGGCGATTGAGATCGTCGTTGCCATCCTTCTCGCGCTCACCATCGTCTACTGCGCCATTCTCAACCGTCGTCTGACGCGTCTCAGGGCTGATGAGGAAGTGCTGCGCGCAACGATCTCCGAGCTGATTACCGCCACCGAGATCGCCGAACGGGCGATCCTGGGTCTCAAGGCGACGGCCTCCGAATGCGAGCGGGCGTTGGGCGGGCGCATGCTGGCCGCCGAGACGCTGCTCGGTGACCTCGACCAGCGTCTGACCGCCGGCAACGAGATCGTCAAGCGCATCGGCGCCATTGTCGGCGCGGCGCGCACCAGCACGGTCGCGCCGATGAGCGAAGCCGAGGCCGAGCCGATGGTGCGCGAGAGCACGGCGCGCAATCTCAAGGCCGCGGCCGAAGCGGCGGCGGAACGGCTTTCGGCGCTGCGGCGCGGCAAGCGGGAGGCGGCTGCGTGAAGAAGATCCGCCTGCTCCCGCTGGTGCTGATCGCCGTCTCGGCATTGCTTGCCGTGAAGGTGCTCGGTTTCGTGATGGGAGTGGAGCCTTTCGCGGTCGGTCCCCGTGAGGCGGCTGCCTCCGGTGGCGAGGCGCCCGCGGGGCACGGCGAGGCGGCGGCGGATACGGGCGGCGCGACGGATACGTCGGCCGTCGATCGTCTGACGGCGCCGATCGATCTTGCCGACGAGTACAAGAAGCTGAAAGCGGAACAGGAAAAGGGTGGAGGGCACGGCGCAGCTTCCGCGGCTGGGCATGGCGAAGCGCCGGCTGCTGGCCACGACGCCGCGCCGGCCGAAGGCGCCGCTCACGGAGAAGCCCCGGCAACCGATGCCGGGCACGGGGCGCCAGCCGATGCGGCGCCCGCGGACGCAGCTCCGGCGGCTGATGCCGGACATGCGGCGCCCGCCGAGGGCGGCCATGACGCAGCTCCGGCTGCCGACGCCGGGCACGCTGCTCCCGCCGAGGGTGGTCATGAAGCCGCGCCCGCCGCCGATGCCGGCCATGGCGCCCCGGCCGAAGGTGGACATGGCGCGCCGGCAGGCGACGGGCACGGCGCCAAGGCGCCAGCCGACGTCTATACCGAACGCCCCAAGGAATACTCGCCGCCGATCGGCTCGTCTGAACGGGCCATTCTCGAAGGTCTCGCCGTGCGGCGGGATGAACTCGACAAGCGTGCGCATGATCTCGACCTCCGCGCCAAGTTGCTGGAGGCGACGGAACAACGTCTCAATGAGCGACTGAACCAGCTTCAATCCATCGAGTCCCAGCTCGGCGTGGCTGGGGGAGGCGGGGCGCCTGCGGCGAATCCGGCAGCCTCTGGCTCGTCGACATCGCCCCCCTCTGGAGGCGCTCCGGCGTCTGGAGCCGCGCCTGGTGCGCCGGCCGCCGCCGGTGCGGCTCCTGCCGTGAACGAGCAACTGGCGGCGCTCGTTTCGCTCTATGAGGGGATGAAGCCGAAGGCCGCCGCAGCCGTGTTCGACAAGCTCGACACCGGCACTCTTCTGGAACTCGCGGCCCACATGAACCCGCGCAAGCTGTCGCCGATCATGGCGGCCATGGATCCGGAAAAGGCCAGTCGCATCACCGGCCTGATGGTCGGCGCCCAGCAGGCGCAGAAGCGCGTGGTCGTTCAGGTGGAGCAGGTGGCGCCGTCGCTTGGCTCCACGCCGCAAGGAGGCGGTGCTTCGCCGACGGACGCTTCCCAGCTGCCGCAAATCATGCCGGCGCCCTGAGCCTCAGCGGGCAAGGCATTTCCCTGATAATCCGGTCATTTTTGGGGTGGAAGTAACGGCAAATTAAGCGCATCGCCCCTAGACTTCCGAGAGTGCCGAAGTGTTTTGGCGCCATCGGGGTGTGTTCATGCGTTTTGCCCGGTTGCTGTGTAAGGCTGCGTTGCGTGTTCGGTCATCGGCCCGTATTGCGGCCGTTTCCGTAGCCGTTTGCCTCGCGGCTTTCGGTGCGTCGGGCGTTGCCGTTGCCCAGCAGGCTGCCGAGCCGGTCAGGGTCGAGTTCCGGAACACGCCCAACTTCGGCCGCATGGTCCTGACCTTTCCGAACCTCAATCTTCTTCCGTCGCACAAGGTGACATCGGACAGCGGCGTACTGGTCATCCAGTTCGATCAGCCGGTTACACTCAATGCCGAGGCGGCGGTGACCAGGCTCGCCGACTACGTGCTGATTGTGCGTACCGATCCCGATGGCCTCGGCGTGCGCATGGCGCTGGCCCGTTCGGTCAAGGTCAACGTGATGGAGGCGGGGCCGCAGCTGTTCGTCGATTTCCTGCCGGGAACCTGGAAGGGCGAGCCGCCGCGCCTGCCCGACGAGGTGGTGGCAGCTCTTGCGCGGAAGGCCGACGAGATGGCCAAGGCCGCCGCGGCTGCGCAACGGCTGATCGCTGAAACCGAAAAGCCGATCCGGGTCGACGTCGCGGCTGCGCGCGCTCCTACTTTCAGTCGCTTGAACTTCAAGTGGAATGTCCCGTTCGACGTGGACTTCCGGCGTACAGATCTCGGCGTTGATCTTCGTTTCAACCGGGTGGCGACGCCCGATCTCTCGATGATCCGCTCCGATCCGCCCCCATTCATCAACGACATCACCGCAGAACAGGGCGAACAGGGGCTTGTCGTTCACATTCTCACCGACAGCGTCGCCGACGTCCGCGCCTACAAAGATGACGACAGCTATGTGGTCGACGTGCGCGGCCCGGACAACCCGGCCACGATGACGCCGCTCGATCGTGCGCTTCAGGCTGCCGTGTCGCCGTTGCCCGCCGTTCCGGCCGGCGCGACGCAGACGGTGAGCGCCGGTGGACACGATGCCCCGGCGGCCGATCACGCCGCGCCGACGGCCGATCACGCTGTACCGGCGGCAGATCATGCCGCTCCGACGGTCGATCACGGCGCGCCTGCGACTTCGCATGAGGCGGTCGCACCCGGCGAGGGCGATGCGGCCCATGCCGTTGTCGATCATGCCGCCGTGGCGACCGAACATGCCACGCCGCCCTCTCAGGACGTTGCAACGCCGGCACATGCCGAGGCATCGGCCGATCATGCGGCGCCCGCCGGAGATCATGCGGCGCCGGTCGTTTCTCACGAGGCCGCGCCCGTTCCGTCCGAGACGGTACCCCACGGAGCCGCCGCGACGGAGAGCGTCGACGCCGGGCACGCGCAGCCCGTGGCAACTCCCGCTCGTCCGGTGATCGTCACGCCGAGTGACAAGCCGAAAGCGGACATTGCCGAGTTGCCGGAGAACGCGGTGGCGCGGGCGCTGGTCGACGGGGTTATCCGCGTCGAGTCCGAGCGGGTCGGCCAAGCCGTCCACATCACTTTCCCCTACAAGAAGGAAGTGGGCGCCGCACTGTTCATGCGCGACAACACGCTTTGGATGGTGTTCGACGACGCGGCGCCGATCGATGCCGCCACGTTGCAGGACGCCTTCGTCGGTTTCGCCCGCAGCATCGAACCGACGACGCTGGACGGCACCCAACTGATCCGCATCGACATGACCGACCGCTATGTGTCGACCATGAGTCCCGACGGTCCGAAGTGGGTGGTGACGATCGGGGAGCTGGTCACGGACCCGACACGCCCCTTGTCGATCGGTCGGCAGGTTCGACCGGACGGGTCCAAGTCGCTCGACATTCCCTTCGGACCGGTATCTCGCATCCACACGCTCACCGATCCGCGCAGCGAGGACACGGTCATCGTCGTGACTGGCAAGGGCCAGGCGCGTGGCCTGGTCAAGTCGCACGCCTTTGCCGAACTGGATGCGCTCGCCTCCATTCACGGCCTCGCTTTCATTCCGAAGGTCGACGACCTCTCGGTGACCTCGGATGGCATCCTGGTGTCGATCGCCCGCCCTGGAGGGTTGGCTGTGTCGACCCTCGCCGAAGAGAAGAAGGCGACATTGTTCGATCTGCCGGCCGCACTCGGTTCTTCGGTCGCCCGCAAGGCGGCCGTCATCGATTTCGGCGAAGTCCGCAACGTCGATCCCGCCAACTACTGGCAGGTTCATCACAAGCTGATGACCGACATCACCCAGGCGCGGGACCTACCCGAGCGCATCGACCGCTGGTACAAGGCGGCGACCTTCTCGTTGGCGTTGGGGCTGGGTCCGGAGACCACTGGGATTCTGGATCTCGTCGGCAAGCTGGCGCCGGAGGAGACCGTATCGAGCCGTATGGCTGCCTTGAGGGCAGGTGGGGAGTACCTCACCTATCGGCCCGAGCAGACGCTGAAGCTGCTGGATCGTCGCGAGTTTGCCGACAGCCCGGATGCAGCGGTGTGGAAGGCCATGGCGCTCAGCGATCTCGGGCGACATGAGGAGGCGGTGGCGGAGTTCGCCAAGGGCGACTCGGTGATCGGCAGCTTTCCGCCCACCATCCAGAGGCGCTATGCGCTGACTCACATCGCTTCGGCCATCGATCTCAAGGACTACACCACGGCGCGCGATCTGCTGGCGCGCCTCGATCCGAACAGCCTCAACGCCAACCAGCGGGCGCGTCTCGATCTGCTCAACGCCCTGGCGCGCGATGCGGCCGGCCACGCCATGGACGCCGTGACGCTCTTGTCGAACATCGTCCGGGAGGACAAGGGGCCGGTGGCCGCCGAGGCCACCTATCGTCTGGTCCAGCTGCAACGGCGGGAGGGACTGATCACCCTCGATCAGGCAATCGACCGCCTGGAACAGCTGGCCGTGGCCTGGCGCGGCGATGAAATGGAACTGAAGACGCTGCGTCTGCTCGGTCAGTACTCGATCGAAGCCGGGAACTATCGCCGCGCTTTCGAGGTGATGCGCGTGGCCGAGCAGGTCAATCCGAACTCCACCACATCCCGTCAGATGACGGAGGAGATGCAGGCGGCCTTCTCCCAGGTCTTCCTCGACAAGAAACAGTCAAATCTCAGCCCCGTCCAGGCCCTGTCGCTCTACTACGACTACCGCGAGCTGACGCCGAGCGGACGCCGGGGCGATGCTATGGTGCGCAAGCTGGCCGACCGTCTCGTCGAGGTCGACCTGCTGCCGCAGGCGGCATCGTTGCTGGAGTATCAGGTGAAGAACCGCCTGCGTGGCGCCGCCCGCGCCCAGGTGGCCGCCGACCTTGCCATGGTCTATCTGCTCGATGACCGACCGGACAAGGCGATGTTCACTCTGTCGACAACGCGTCAGGCTTCACTGCCGGTGGCGATCGAGCGGCAGCGGCGCACCGTGGAGGCCAAGGCCATGGCCGAGTCCGGCAATCCCGACGGCGCGCTGGAGGTGCTGGCGCCGCTCGACGGCGTGGAGATCGGTCGCCTCAGGGCTGACATCCTCTGGTCGGCCAATCGGTATGCCGACGCCGGAACCGCCTATGAGAAGACGCTCGGTGCTCGTTGGACCGACGCCATGCCGCTCAGCGACAGCGAGCAGCTGGCCGTTCTCAAGGCCGGCATCGCCTACACCTTGGCCGGCGATCGCATGAGCGTCGATCGGCTTCGTTCCAAGTATACCGAGAAGATGGCGCCGACCGCCAACGGCTCGGCCTTCGATGCGGTAACCGGGCCGATCGTGGCGAGCGGAAGCGACTTCCAGAGCATCGTCAAGTCCATCGCCGACGCCGACACGATGAAGAGCTTCCTGGCCGACTACCGCAAGCGCTATCTGGATGTCGGGAACGGGGACAAGCCGGACATGGTGACGCCTCCAGAGGGAACCGCCGCACCTACGCCCACGGGGAGCAACGCATCCGTGGACGCCGGTAGCTCGGTGCGCGCCGGCTAGCGCCGCCTTATCCGCCCGCGTAGCTGCGAACAAGGCTGCCGGCGAGCATCGCCCAGCCGTCGACAAGCACGAAAAAAATCAGCTTGAACGGCAGCGACACCACCTGCGGCGGCAGCATCATCATGCCCATGGCCATCAGGATCGACGCAACCACCATGTCGATGATCAGGAAGGGCAGGTAGATCAGGAAGCCGATCTCGAAGGCTCGGCGTAGCTCGGAGATCATGAAGGCCGGGATGATGATCCGGGTTTCCAGATCGTCCTGGGTCTCGGGTTGCGGCAGGCCGGCAAGGTCGACGAACAGGCGCAGGTCGACTTCGCGGGCATGCGCCAGCATGAAGGCCCGCATCGGCTGCATGGCGCGGGTGAACCCCTCGGTCAACTCGATCTGATTGTTGACCACCGGTTCGATGCCGTTGGTGTAGGCATCCTGGAATGTCGGCGCCATGATGAAGGCGGTGAGGAATAGCGCCAGCGAGATCATGACCGCGTTTGGCGGTGCCGTTTGCAGGCCGATGGCCGATCTGAGCAACGACAGCACGACGACGATTCGCGTGAACGAGGTCATCATCACGACGATCGACGGGGCCAGGCTCAGAACGGTGAGCAACCCGACGAGCTGAACGGCGCGTTCGGTCAGTGTCGATCCCTGGCCGAGCGTGATGCTGACGTCCTGGGCGAGGGCAATGCCGGATGACAGGCCAAGCCACAGGAGGCCGAGGAGAAGCGGACAGAGCAGGATGACAAGACGGCGAACGCCGTGGCGGCCACGCGGTGCCACCTTGTTCTCCCGTCCGGCCTGTTCGTCGTCGTCCGCTGCCATCGCGCCTATCCGAAAGGATCGGCGCGCCATGCGGCCGATCGCGACCGGACACGAATCATCCGGCTTTTCGCGACACTGTCGCCCCGGCCGGCAGGCGGCTCAAGGCGACAGGCATCGAAAGCGCACGAGAGGTCAGCGTTTTCCCTTGGAATCACCGGCCAGATCGTCGAGCAGACGGGCCATCTCGTCTTCCAACGAGGAAAACTCGGGGCTGGTGCGGACGTCGTCCTCCGGCTTCTCGGCTACGGGTTTCTCGGTCACGCGCGGGGTGACCACCGGTTCCGGAGCGGCAACCGGCTCCGCGGCCGGCTCGGCGCTCCGGGGCTCGGCAATCCGGGGCTCGGCGACGGGCTGCCTCAGCGGCGAACGCGTCGGAGTTGCCTGCGCGGAGGGCTCGCGGGTTGCAACCGGCTCCCGGGCCACTGACGGCTCGCGCGGCGCAATCGGACGCGGCGCCTGAGTCGCCCGCGGGCGAAGCCAGGCGGAGGCGGCCGACGTGGTCGGCTTTGCCGGCTCGGGCTTGGGCGCCGGTTCCGGTGCCGCGGCGGGCGGCTCGGCCGCCTCGATCTTCATTTCCTCGATCTCGCTCTTGAGCGCTTCATCAAGCTGTCGAGCGAGGTCGTCGAAGCCGGGACTGTCTTCCACCGGAGGGATGGACACGCTGGCGGGCACGGGACGCGCCGGTTCGGACTTGCGCTCCATCTGCGGGGCTTCGTGCGGCTCAGGCAGATCCGACGATTGCTTGTCGGAGACGATCGGCGAAATGGGCGCCACCGTCGGCTCGACGCGGTGGGCTTCTGGCGGAATGTAAGGCGAGGGCGCCGCGCCGCGCGAGGCATCCGGCGTGCGGGGCTGTGCGCGGTTGAGGCGCGACTGGATCGACGTGGCCTTCGGGTGTTCGCCAGCGACATGCGACGGAAAGGCCGGACGGGCGGGCTCGACGGCGGCGGCGGGGCGCGGAATCGGTACGGGGCGGACGGTGGCGGGCGCTTCCATCATGGGCGCGACGGGCGCTGCCCCAACGGCGGGCGTTTCGGCCGCCGTGGCCTCGCTTTCCTCGGAGGAGGCCGTAGAGGAGACAGCCGGACGAGCGGTGCGCCCGAGACTGCCCACTGGAACGCCCCGGATGATGGTTGGCTCGACGACGAGGTCGTTGCCGCCACCCACCAGAATCAGATGCTCGACGCCGTCTCTCCGCACGAGCAACAGGCGCCGGCGCTGGTCGAGGGCGATCTGCTCGACGATCGTGAGCCGGTTCTGGCGGCTCCGGCCGATCGACAGCTGGCCGCCAGTCGCATAGTTGCGGAGGACCCAGCGGAGCAGCAGCAGAAGCCCCGCTACCACCGCGAGGGCCAGGGCATAGCGCACGACGGTTGCCCCCGTGGCACCAAACCAAGTTACCAGCAATTCCTGCATCTCACTTTTCCACCCAAGACCTGTTTCGTTGAAGGTGCCAGTTCGTCAAGTCGATAACCGGTTTATCTCGAAATGGGAAATTATTCGGAAACGTCTTCCGCCGCCGTTCGCTTCGTTCCGCTTTGCACCGGCAACCCCTCGCAGACAGGGCGTTGCAAGGCGCAACCTTCAGCCCATTAGGCACTTTTTCCCAGCTATCAGCCAAATCGGGCGTTTTTCAAGCCTCTCCGGACCTAGAGGAATGGATTGTTAACCATTCATTAACCCTGAGGTCGGCAAATATTGCCTACGGTTATTCAAGTTGCGAATCCTTGTGAAGGACAGCGACTTTCAGGGCGCCGCTCCTCTTGCGGTGTATCAGGCGGCCGGTCCGGACGCCAACTGCGGTGAGTTCTTTCGATGTCGATGACCGATCTGCCGGTCCTGCAGGCCCTCAAAGGCAAGCTGCGCTTCCACGAGACGCGCCAGAAGGTGCTTGCCGAGAATGTGGCCAACGCGGAGACGCCGGGCTACACGGCGCGCGACCTGAAGGCTCCCGACTTCTTCCGCATGGCGGTGGAGGGCGAGGGGGACGGCGGCGTCGCCACTGCCCTGACCAACCCGATGCACATCGCCGGGCCTCGCATCAGCAATGTCGGGCCGCTCCGGCCCGAAAAGGTCGGTGGTTACGAGGTGACGCCGGACGGCAACGCGGTGTCGCTCGAAGACCAGATGATGAAGGTTACCAGCAACCAGATGGATTTCCAGGCCGTGACGTCGCTCTACCAGCGCAGTCTCGGCCTGTTGAAGACCGCCGTTGGCAAGAGGTGAGGTGAGGCCATGGACTTCCTGAAGACGTTGATGATCTCGTCCGCCGGCCTCAAGGTGCAGACCGGTCGGATGCGCGTCATCGCCGAGAATGTCGCCAATGCCGATTCCGTGGCGTCGACGCCGGGTGGCGACCCCTACCGCAGGCAGATTCCCACGGTCACCTCCAAGTTCGACAAGGAGCTGGGGGCCGAGATGGTGCGGCTTGGGCGCGTGGTACCGGACCGCTCGGACTTCGAGCTGAAGTACGAGCCGAACAGTCCGGCGGCCGATGCCAGCGGCAACGTCAAGTATCCCAACGTGTCGCCGCTCATCGAGATGGTCGACATGCAGAGCGCCCAGCGCACCTACGAGGCCAATCTCAACGTCGTCTCGTCGACGCGCGCCATGCTCCAGAAGACCATCGACATTCTGCGCGGCTGAGTACGCCCGAAGCTCTTTGTTTGAACACTAGTCCTGACGCAAGGCCGACACGCGCCTTTGCCGGAATCGCCTTAGGAGGACCATCGTCATGGCGCTCACCACCACCGCGCTTAATGCCAGCAATGTGTACGGCGCCATGTCGAGACTGGCGAATCGCGGTCAGGCGGGGCAGGCTGGCGAAGCGGCTGCCGGGGCCGCCGGGGTGACGTCTCCCGATTTCGGTTCCATGCTGCGCGATCAGGTGCGGGATGTGATCGATCAGGGTAACGCCTCGGAAGTCAAGCAGGCGAGCTACATGGCCGGGAAGGGCAACATCATCGATGTCGTCACGGCCGTGTCGGAAGCCGAGGTGGCGCTCGATACGATGGTGTCGGTGCGTGACAAGGTGATCTCGGCCTATGAGGAAATCATGCGCATGGCGATCTGACGCCGGCGCGGTTCGGAGCGGACGGCATGGGTGGCGCTGAGGTTCTCGACCTGGCCCGGACCGCCATTTGGGTGACCATCAAGATCGCGGCGCCGGTGATGTTGGCCGGCCTCGCGGTCGGCTTTGTCGTGTCGCTGTTTCAGGCCTTGACGCAGATCCAGGAACAGACGCTGGCCTTCATCCCGAAGATTCTTTCCATCTTCATCGTGCTGATGCTGGTGCTGCCCTTCATGGCCGACTCGCTCAACAGCTTCATGGTGACGCTCAGCGAATGGATCGTCCGGGGATGACCATTCGCATCCTTCCCGACGTCACGGTCCTTTTCATCCTGCTGTTCGCCCGCATCGGCACGCTTTGCATGCTGATGCCCGGCATCGGGGAGCCGACGATATCCTCGCGTGCTCGCCTGAGCTTTGCGCTGCTTCTCACCGCCGTCTTCTATCCCCTGCTGTCGAACCGGTTGCCCTCCGGGCTCGCCAACGACATGAGTCGATTGATCTTCGCTCTTGTCGCCGAAGTCATCATCGGCGTCGCCATTGGCCTGACCGCGCGCCTTCTGATGAGCGTGATCCAGATTGCCGGCACGGCGATTGCCTCCGACATCGGCCTCGGCTTTGCCCAGAGCGTCGACCCCACCATGGGCCAGCAGGGCGCCATCATCTCGTCCTTCCTGTCGGTGACGGGGGTGACCGTTATCTTCGCCACCGACCTGCATCACGTGGCTCTCGCCGGCATTGCCGGCAGCTACACCATGTTTCCGCCCGGCGATTTGGTGCCGGTCGGCGACTTCAAGGATGCGGCGATCCTGACGATCGTCGAGTCCTTCAAGACCGCCTTGCAGATCGCCGCGCCCTTCATGGTGTTCGCCCTGGTCTACAATCTCGGCCTCGGTGTGTTGCAGAAGCTGATGCCGCAGTTCCAGGTCTACTTCCTGGCGATGCCGCTCACCATCATGATCGGCCTCGCCATTCTCGCTTCGCTCGTCGCCACCATCCTCGGCCTCTACCGGTCCTTCATGGAAACCGGTCTGATGCGCCTCGTTCCCAACTGAGGCAGCGCCATGGCCGGTCCGGACGACGACAGCGACAAAACAGAAGAACCTACCCAACGAAAACTCGAGCAAGCGCACGAGCAGGGCGACGTCATCAAGAGCATGGAGGTGGGCACGTTCTTCGGGCTCGTCGCCGTGACCGCCGTCATCGGGCTGACCGGCTCCGGAATGATCAGTGCGCTGCTGCCGCCCCTTCGGGGCGTTTTCGAGCATGCCGCCGAGATCGCCCTCGACAGCGGTGCTCTGCGCCGCCTCTATCTCGCACTGGTTGGCGGCTTCCTGTTGGCGCTCGCCTTCCCGCTGGTGCTGATGGCGCTCGGCGGCGTTGTCGGCAATCTCGCCCAGCATCGCATGGTTTTCTCTTGGAAATCCCTGGAACCACGGCTCGACAAGCTGTCGCCGCTTGCCGGGCTGAAGCGGATGTTCTCGCCGGAAAGCCTCGCCAACTTCGTCAAGGGTCTTCTGAAGGTGGCGGTGCTCGGTACGGTGATGACCATGGTGCTGTGGCCCGAGCGCGACCGGCTGGATGCGCTCGTCACCATCGACATCGCCCGTACGCTGTCGGTAGCGAAGTCGCTGGCGCTTCGCATGCTCGGCTTCATGCTGGCGCTGATGTTCCTGATCGCCGCGGCGGACTATTTCTGGTCGCGCTACCGCTACATGCACCGTCAGCGCATGTCGTTGCAGGAGGTCAAGGACGAGCACAAGCAGACCGAAGGCGATCCACACGTCAAGGGGCGCATCCGGTCGTTGCGCATGCAGCGGGCGCGTCAGCGCATGATGCAGAAGGTGCCGGATGCGACGGTGGTCGTCACCAACCCGACGCACTACGCCGTGGCGCTCAAGTATGACGAGACGACACCGGCCCCGATCTGCGTCGCCAAGGGCGTCGACGAGGTGGCGCTGCGCATCCGCGAGATGGCGAAGACGGCGGATGTGCCGATCGTCGAGAATCCGCCTCTCGCCCGCGCGCTTTATGCCAGCGTCGATCTCGACGACGCCATCCCCGAGCAGCACTACAAGGCGGTGGCGCAGGTGGTCGGTTACGTGTTGAACCTCAAGAAGAAGCCGAGCTGGCGGTCCTGATGGTGGCAAGCGGGGCGCGGAAGGCCTTCAAAAGCTGGTATCATCGTCCCGGATTGGCGAAAAGGCGCAAGTCGCCGTTTGCCTCGTCACGGGCGATTGCTAAAGATCATGGCATGAACAGACGATTCCCGGCCGTTGCGCCAACCCATTGGGCGCGGCGCCGGCAGGCGGGCAGGGCAAGAGCAGCATGAACGAAACCGAGCCGTCGGCACCTTCCGTCGAAACGCCGATCGTCGACCGCTCCGAGCGCGGCGGCAACGTGGGGCTTGTCATAGCGCTGGCACTGGCTCTGGTGGCCGCCGCGGCGGTGTTCGCAGTGCTCGACCGGGCGGCGGCCGAGCCCTATGTGCTCGGTCTTCTCGGGCTCCTGGCGGTGATCGGCGTCTTCTCGCTGTTTGCCATCGCCATCGGTCTCGTGCGTCTCTCTTCGCGCAACGACGGGCAGGTGCAGCTCGCCAAGCGCTTCCTCGACACCATGACCGACGGTGTCTGCGTCACCGACGGCGACGGTCGCATCGTCTATGCCAACGCCACCTACGGCCGGCTGATCCGGGCCGAGTCGGCCGTCGATGTCCGCACCGTCGAGCGGGTGTTTTCGGGGGATCCCGACACGGCCGACGTGATCTTCCGGCTGGCCCAGGCCTCCCGCGAGGGGCGACGGGCCATGGAGGAACTGCGCGTTGCCCATCCCCTCGGCCGCATCGACGGTCCGGCCCGCTGGTACCGCATCCGCGTGCGGCCGCTCACCGGCCTGTCCCTGCCACTCAACGTGTGGCAAGTGGCCGATATCACCCGCGATCGCGACGAGCAGGAGAACAGCTTCCAGGCGTTGCAGCGGGCGGTGAACTTCCTCGACCATGCGCCGGCCGGCTTCCTGTCGGCCAATGCGCTCGGTCGCGTCGTCTACATGAACGCCACGCTGACCGACTGGCTTGGCTACGACCTCACCGAGTTCGAGGCGGGCGCCATGCAGCTCAAGGAAATCGTCGTCGGGGACGGCGTGGCGCTTCTCGACGGCATTCGCGGCGCATCCGGCGAAGTGAAGACCGGCATCGTCGACCTCGACATGGTCAAGCGCAACGGCCAGATCCTGCCGGTCCGCATCATCCATCGCGTACCGGTGGGTAGCGACGGCGCGGTGGGTGACAGCCGCACGCTGGTGCTGAACCGCTCGCCCGGAGAGGACGTGTCGGAATCGCTGCGCGCCGCCGAGGTGCGGTTCACCCGCTTCTTCAACAATACGCCGGCCGCCATCGCCTCGATCGACAAGGAAGGCCGCATCGGCCGCAACAACGCGCCGTTCATGCGCCTGTTCGGATCCTCCGTCAGGCCAGACCCATCGGCCCCACGCGGCCGCCTGACCGACGTGATCGCCGAGCGCGATCGCAAGGCGATTTCCGAGGCCATCGTTTCGGCGGTGAACGGACAGGGCAACATCTCGGGCATCGATGTGTCGCTGGCCGGAGAGGGCGACCGTTACGCCCGCTTCTATGTGTCGACCGTGGAGGAAGGGGCTGGCGACGGCGAGGTGGCCATCGTCTACGCGCTGGAAACCACCGAGCAGCGGGCGCTGGAGGCGCAGTTCGCCCAAGGGCAGAAGATGCAGGCGGTCGGTCAGCTGGCCGGCGGCGTCGCGCACGACTTCAACAACGTGCTCACCGCGATCATCGGCTTCTCCGACCTGCTGCTCAACAACCACCGGCCGACGGACCCGTCCTTCCAGGACATCATGAACATCAAGCAGAATGCCAATCGGGCGGCCGGCCTCGTTCGGCAGCTCCTGGCCTTCTCGCGCCGCCAGACGCTGCGGCCGCAGGTGCTGGTGCTGTCCGACGTTCTGGCCGAACTGTCCAATCTCCTGAGTCGTCTTCTCGGCGAGAAGGTTCAGCTCAAGGTCAACAACGGCCGTGACGTCTGGCCGGTGATGGCCGATCTCAACCAGTTCGAGCAGGTGGTCATCAATCTGGCGGTCAACGCCCGCGACGCCATGACCAAGGCCGGCAAGCTGGAGATCCGCACCTCCAACGTCATGGCGGACGAGTGCGCGCGGTCCTATCCCTTCAAGGGCATGCCGGCTGCCGAATATGTGCACATCGAGGTGGAAGACAATGGTTCGGGCATGACGCCGGAGGTCATGGAAAAGATCTTCGATCCGTTCTTCTCGACCAAGGAGGTCGGCAAGGGCACGGGCCTCGGCCTTTCCACCGTCTACGGCATCGTCAAGCAGACCGGGGGCTACATCTATCCGGTTTCGGAGCTGGGGGTTGGAACCACCTTCCACATCTTCCTGCCGCGGCACGAGGCCCCGGCCGACGCCGTGCCGAAGAAGAACGTCGAGGCGACGCCGATCGCCGATCTCACCGGCAACGCGACGATCCTGCTGGTCGAGGACGAGGAGGCCGTGCGCGCCTTTGCCGCTCGTGCGCTGGCCTCGCGCGGCTACACCGTTCACGAGGCCTCCACGGGCGCTGAGGCGCTGGAAGTCATGGCCGAGGTGAACGGCAAGATCGATCTGGTGGTATCCGACGTGGTGATGCCGGAGATGGACGGGCCATCGCTGCTTCGCGAGCTGCGCAAGACCCAGCCCGATCTCAAGATCATCTTCGTGTCGGGCTATGCCGAGGACGCCTTCAAGAAGAACCTGCCGGAGAACGAGCAGTTCAACTTCCTGCCCAAGCCTTTCTCGCTGAAGCAGCTGGCGACGACGGTGAAGGAAACGCTTGCCGAATAGCTCAGGCGACGGTCGGCGCAATCTTGACTGTGGGGTTTCTTCGGGGCTGGGCGAACCAGCCCCGAAGCGTATCTGACGATCAGCTCTTCAGCGCCGTGGCAATGTCGGCGGCGAGGCGGGCGTTGTTCATGACCAGGGCGATGTTGGTCTTGAGCGACGAGCCGGCGGTGCGCTCGAACATGTCGGCAAGAAGGTAGGGCGTTACTTCCTTGGCCGAAATGCCAGCCGCCTTGGCCGAAGCCAGTGAGGCGGCGATGAAGCCCTGCATGCGGACGGCCGGGATCTCGTCTGTCTCCGGCACCGGGTTGGCGATCAGCATGCCCCCTTCGATGCCGAGCAACTTGCGCGCCTTCTGGAAGGCGGCGATCTCGGCGGCAGAATCGAGCCGGAGCGGGGCCTTCAGGCCCGAGCCACGCGACCAGAAGGCCGGGAACTCGTCGGTGCCGTAGCCGACCACCGGAACGCCCTTGGTTTCGAGAACCTCCAGTGTCTTTGGCAGGTCGAGGATGGCCTTGGCGCCGGCGGCGACGACGATCACCGACGTGCGGCCGAGCTCCTCAAGATCGGCGGAGACGTCGAAGCTCTCCTCGGCGCCCTGGTGGACACCGCCGATGCCGCCGGTGCCGAACACCTCGATGCCGGCGAGGTGGGCGCAGATCATCGTTGCGGCGACAGTGGTCGAACCGGGACGGCCGGTGGAGATCGCGAAGGCGAGGTCGGCGCGAGACAGCTTCATGACGCCGGTCATGCTGCCCAGCTTGTCGAGCGTGTCGGCATCGAGGCCGATGCGGATCTTGCCGTCGAGAACGGCGATGGTGGCCGGTGCGGCGCCGCGGCTGCGGATCTCGGCCTCGACGGCGCGCGCCGTCTCCACGTTGTCCGGATAGGGCATGCCGTGGGTGACGATGGTGGACTCGAGTGCGACGACCGGCTTGCCGGCTGCGATCGCGGCTTCGACTTCAGGCGAATAGACGAGTGGCAGGGATGCCATCATGCCTCCGAATGTGGCCGCACGACAAGGCCACGGAGTGGGCACGCGACGTCGGCGGCGGGTGATGGATCTCCGAGCCGCACTCTATACGACAAGACGGCGGCCTTGTGAAAGAGGGAAGACGCAACGGGCGGCAAAAAATGCAAATCGTCCTGTTGTTTCAACGGGCAGTCTTGCTTTTGGACGCCCACGACCTGGGCTGGCGGATGCGCTCCATCGCGTAGTGTCGCTTCCAGGCGTACTGGAGCAACTCCAGCGACAGCGGGAACCGGCCTTGCGTGAGAACAAATAGATGGAGCACGTTGGCGAACCTGGGTTCGCCGGGGGCGGCTCTAGACAGCCAATCCCTCGTCGTCGAACAGTCGCAGGCGAACGGAATCGCAGCCGAGCGTCAGCTGAGATCCGAGATTGGCGGGATGCGCAGCGTCGACGCGAGCGACGATGAGCTGGCCGGACGCCGTCTCCAACTCGAGAAACGATTGGTCTCCGAGGCGTTCGATCAAGCGGACGGTCGCCGAAATCCCGAACTCTCCTCCACCCAGTGCAAGATGTTCGGGCCGAAATCCCAGCGTCGCCCGCGAGCCCACCTGCGTCGCTCCGGTCGCAAGCATCGGAACCGTGACTTCACCGGTATCGGGGCTGGAAAACCGGACATGATCCGTTTCGACAGCCGTGATCTCGCCTTCGATGAAGTTCATCTTCGGCGAACCGATGAATCCGGCGACAAACAGGTTGCGCGGACGCTCGTAGAGCTCGATCGGTGTGCCGATCTGTTGCACCACGCCTCCATTGAGGACGACGATCCGGTCGGCGAGCGTCATGGCCTCGACCTGGTCGTGGGTCACGTAGATCATGGTCGAGCCCAGCTGGGTGTGCAGCTTGGCGATCTCGCGGCGCATGGAGACCCGAAGCGCGGCGTCAAGGTTGGAAAGCGGTTCGTCGAACAGGAACACCTTGGGGTGGCGGACGATGGCGCGGCCGATCGCGACACGCTGGCGTTGCCCGCCGGAAAGCTGATAGGGGCGGCGGTCGAGCAGTTCCTCCATCTTCAGGATGCGCGCCGCCTCGTGGATGCGAACGTCGATCTCGCTCTTTCCCATGCCGGACAGCTTGAGGCCAAAAGCCATGTTGCCGTAGGCGGTCTTGTGGGGATAGAGCGCGTAGGACTGGAACACCATGGCAATGCCGCGTTCGCGTGGTGCGTCGTCGTTGCAGCGCGTTCCGTCGATCAGGATGTCGCCGGTGGAGATTTCCTCGAGGCCGGCGATCATCCGCAGAAGCGTCGATTTGCCGCAGCCGGACGGTCCGACAAAGACAACGAACTCGCCATCGGCGATTGAAAGGTCGATACCCCGGATCACCCCGACGTCGCCATAGGCCTTGGTCACGTCTTTCAGTTCGACAGTTGCCATCGTCATTCCCGCTCCGTGGCTTGGTCCGGACGATCCCAGCCGGCAGAACCGGCTGGGACAATGTCGTTGTTTCTGATCCGCGACTGGTTCAGAGCTTGCCGCTCATGCGGTCCTTGAAGAAGTCCAGGTGCTTTTCCTGCGCCTTCAGCATCTTCTCGCGATAGACGCCGTAGATGATGTCCGTATCGAGCAGCGTGACGCCGGCGATGGTCGGGGAGGCGAAGGTCGGCAGCTCGATGCCCTTGTCGGCGAGCTTGACGGCAGTGCGCGAGACCAGTTCGTGCATCATCATCATGGCGAGCACGGTGGACGAACCGGAGACCGGCCGCGACCAGCCCTTCACCTGAACGATGGCATCCTCGATCGGCGCGCCGGTGTCGATGACGATATCCGCGGCATCGGCAAGACGCTTGCCGGACGAATGGGTCGCCGGCTTGTCGAGGTTCTGCTTGGCGGTGATCGCCACCACCGTGAGGCCGCGCTTCTTGGCGTAGAGCGCCGTGTCGATGCCGGAGGAGTTGCGGCCGCTGTGACCGAAGATGACGATGGAGTCGCCGGGGTTGAGCGGCTGGTGGTCGAGGAACTTCTCGGCGTAGTTCTCGGTCCGCTCCAGCCAGAGCAGCTCGCGAACGCCACCGGCGCCGAGCACGTTGTGCCACATCACGCGGGGGTCCGTCAGCGGGTTGAAGCCGACGTAGGAGCCATAGCGCGGGAAGGTTTCCTGGCACGGAAGCACCGAGTGGCCGGAGCCGAACAGGTGAACGAGGCCTTCCTTGGAAAGAGAGTCGGACAGCGCGGCGGCGGCGGCTTCGAAGGCCGGCTCGTTGGTGGCGGCGGTTTCCTCGGCGATCTTGACGAGGCGAGAGATGTAGAGGCTGGACATGGTTGACCTTTCCTTGGGGTACTGAGTTGTGGACGGCAGGCGCCGCCCTGGGGTGCTAGAGATAGAGTTTGGACCGGATCTCGTAGCGGTCGCCGCGCATGGTGGAGACGGCGAATTCAAAGGGACCGTTGACGTCGTAGGTGACGCGCTCGACGACAAAGGCCGGACTGCCGGACGGAACGCCCAGAAGCTCGGCGTCGCCTTCGAGCACGCTGCCGACGCGATAGGCTTCACGCGCTTCCTTGGGCAGGATGCCGTAACGGCTGCGCAGCGCCTCGTAGAGCGAGGTGAGCTGTGGCGAGAGCTCGACCAGTCCGGGCACCAGCGAGGCCGGCAGGTGGGCTGTCTGGATGCCGATAGGTGCGTCGTTGCCGAGGCGCAGGCGACGGAGCCGCACCACCGGTTCGCCGAGCTTGATCTCAAGGGCATCGGCGATCGTCTCGTCCGCCTCGGTGGTGTCGGCCTCCAGAAGGCGTGAACTACCGGTCAGACCGAGCGAGGCCATTTCCTGCGTGAAGCTCGTCAGGCCCCGCACTCCGGCGATGACGGTGGACGACCGTACGAAGGTCCCACGCCCGTGCTCGCGGCGCAGAAGGCCGGATTCTTCAATGTTTCTAAGCGCATGTCGGACGGTGATGCGGCTGACGCCGAGCATTTGCGACAAGCGCTCCTCGTTCGGAAGCTGCGTCTCTTCCGGCCAGGTACCGTTGGCGATGAGAGCCCGCAGGGCCTGTTCGGCCTGATGCCAGAGCGGTTCGGGCCGATTGCGATCGGGTAGAGTGACGAGGCCAAGATTAGACATGGTCGACTTTCCAAAGGGGGCTGCCTGCCGCCGCGACGGCGGCACCGGCAAGGACGGCACCGGGGCCGAAGTGACCAACGGCGATACGGATGGAGCGGAGATGCGGTGGCAACTGACGCGTCAGGGCGGCGCGCGTCAGGGGGGCGAGAACATCGAAGGACGACGCGACGCCGCCGGTGATCAAGATCACGGCTGGGTCGAGCAGGGCGACGGCGCCAGCGAGACAGGTGCCGAGCGCGGCGGCGGGCTCTTCGAGCCGCTTGAGCGCATCGGGTTGTCCGGCGCGGGCGGCGGCGATCAGCTCCGTACCATTTCTGAGGCCTGCCGAGCGGGCGAGACGGTCGAGGGCGCGGCCGGCGGCATGGCGCTCCAGCCAGCCGCTGCGGTCATCGCCAGCGTCGTCCCGGTCGGCCGACGCCCAACCGAAGGAGGCGGCGCTCCCGCCGCTTCCGCGCAATACCCGACCGCCGGAGAGTACGGCCGAACCGATACCCGTGCCGATCGCGACCAGGATGGCATCGGCGAGGCCTGCGGCGGCGCCGGCCGTGGCTTCGGCGACCAGGGCCATGTGGGCGTCATTGCCGAGGGCGACCGGTTGCCCTGGGAAGAGCGCTGCGACGTCGTTGCCGTCGAGATAGGGCAGGTTGGGCACCCAACGGCAGAGCGTGCCGTTGGCAAGGCCTGGAATTGCGATCCCCAGACCATCGGGTCGGTAAGCCTCGATTTGCGCGTCGACGAAGGCTCGGAACGCGTGGAGGTCGGACGGCGCGGCGCCATTGGCGACCACCTCCGTTTCGCAGGGGCTATCGGCATCGGCAATGCCGGCGCGAATGTTGGTGCCGCCGATATCGATGGCGAGAACGCGGCTCATCCCTTCACCCCCGACGAGACGATGCTGTCGACGAAGAAGCGTTGCAGCAGCAGGAACATGACGAGCGGCGGCAACACCGCCATCGTTGCCCCGGCCATGACGAGACCGGTGTTCATCGCACCCCGGTTGTAGCTCAGCAGGCGCGAGAGCGAGAGGACGATCGGGTAGCTGTCGACCTGTCCTTGCAGGACCGTGAGCGGCCAGAGATAGGTGTTCCAGTGGTAGACGAACGCGAACAGGGCGAGGGCGGCGATGGCCGGGACCACGGCCGGAGCCACCACCGTGAAGACGATCCTGAGTTCGGATGCGCCATCGACGCGGGCGGCATCGATCAGGTCGTCGGGCACGCCGGCAATGAACTGCCGCATCAGGAAGACGCCGAAGGCGTTGGCCAGATTGGGGACGATGACGCCGGCCAGGCTTGCGTTGAGCCCGATGGAGCCCACGAGCCGGTAAAGCGGAATGAGCGTGACGATCGGCGGCAGGAACATGGTGGCGATCACCGCCGCGAACAGCAGGTCGCGCCCCCTGAAGCGGTACTTGGCGAAGGCGTAGCCCGCCATCAGCGAGGTGATCAGGATGCCGAGCGTGGTGGTGGTGGCGATGACTGCCGAGTTCCAGAAGGATCGGCCGGCGTTGATGACGCTCGCCACCTCGCCATAGGCTTGGAAGTTCACCGACTCCGGGATCCAGACCGGTGGCACCTGCATGCTCTCGGCCGGTGTCTTGAAGCTCGACAATACCATCCAGATCAGAGGAAAGGCGGAGACCACGGCCACCAGGACAATGCCGCCCAGGAGCAGCGCATCGAGTGGTCTGGCCTTGGAGGCCCGGAACAGACGGCCCTTGCGAACGCTGCTCATTTGTCGTCGTCTCCTCTGCGTGCGAAGGCGAACAGCGCGACGATCACCACGATCAACGCCAGCATCAGCGTGACGGCCATGGCCGACCCGAGCCCCCCTTGGGCCCGCTCGATGCCGACGCGGCGAATGTAGTAGGTGAGCACATTGGTGGAGTTCGCCGGTCCTCCCTGGGTGATGAGTGCGACGGGCTCGAACACCTGAACGGCGTTGATGACGGCGATGACCGCGCTGAACAACAGCGTCCGGCGCAGCAGCGGCAGCGTCACGCCGAAGAAGGACTGCACCGGATTGGCGCCGTCGATCCGCGCTGCCTCGTAGAGCGAGGTGGGAATCTGGGTGAGGCCGGCGATGACGAGCACCGTGAAGTACCCGACCTGCTGCCAGACGTTGAGAAGAACGATGGAGGCAAGGGCGGTATCCGGTGACGACAGCCACAGCTGACGGTCGAAGCCGAACCAGCCGATGATCTGGTTGAGCGGTCCTTCGTTGGGCGAGTAGAGTTTCGACCATACCAGGGCCACGGCGATCATCGGCACCATGTAGGTCGAGAACAGAACGGTCCGGAGCACATGGCCGCCTGCAACCCTCGTCTGATAGACCATCAGGCCCAGCGCGACCGACAGCGGCAGGATCACGATCACCGAAAGCGCCGTGTAAAACGCGGTGTTCCAGAAGGCCTGGCGGAAGTCCCGGCCAACCGAAAGCGGGCTGAGCAGGTCGGCGTAATTCTGCAGACCGACAAACCTGGTGGAGCCAAATCCGGTCTGGGTCGACCAGGCCTGAAACGACAGCCAGATCGTCAGCAGCATTGGCAGGAAAATGAAGACACCGACGAGACTGACGGCTGGGGCCAGCATCACGAGTATCGGGGTGCGAGGCGAATGGGTCATGGCCGACTTGTTCTGGAGGTGAGGTTGGGGTGAGGACCGGCGGGCTTGTGGCCCGCCGGACCTGACGCACGGACCAGCGGTGTTTTCTTTATTGGGCAGCGCGTTCCAGGATCGATACGCTGTCAGCCTGGGCATTGGCCTGCGCTTCCTCGGCTGAGAGGCGGCCATACTGAATGCCTTCGATGACCTGCTGTAGCGCCTCGGAGAACTCCTGACCGCCTAGGACCACCGGGAACGGCTTGGCATCGGCCAAGGTCTTGACGTATCCGGCGAGGAAGTCGCGATCGAGGTCCTTGGCGTGGGCAGTGACATCCGAGCTGCGCGACGGCAGGATTCCCATCGAGAGCAGGATGTCCGACATGGCGGAGGCGCCATCCTTGCCGGACGACGGACCATTCAGCCAGGACAGGAACTTCCAGGCGGCTTCCCGCTGCTCGGCCGAGGCGCCGGTGTTGACGACGGTCAGCCACGAGTAGGAGATCGAGCGGGCCTTGTCGCCATCCGGCCCTACGGGGATCGGGGCGGTGCCGATGTCGGAAAACCTGTCGCCGAGGCCGCCCTTCAGCGCACTCTCCCACCAGTTGGCCATGATGATCATGCCGGTGTTGCCGGAGACGAAGTTGTCGAGGAAGGGGCCGGTGGTGTTGGCGTCGGCGGTTCCCATCGCCGGGTCGGTGTAGCCCTTTTTGATGAAGTCCTCGTAGAGCTTGAACGTGGAGGCGGCCGCCTTGCTGTCCAGCGTCGGCTTGCCGTCGACAATGAGATCGCCTCCATTGGACACCAGCAGCGAAGCGAACGGATGGACGACCCCGGCCGCCCAGGAGTTGATCATGCCGAAGCCCTGCTGCCTGATACGGTCGCCCTCCTTCTTGGTGAGTTTCTCAGCCGCCGCCTCAAACTCGGCCCATGTCGCCGGTGGCGCGGCGATGCCGGCCTCCGCGAAGAGCTTCTTGTTGTAGTTGAGGGCGTAGACGTCGATTTCGTTGGGGTAGCCATAGTACTTGCCGCCGACCGAGGCGGCCGACGCGACGCCCGCCGGCCAGTCGCTTCCGATTTCCTTGGCGTTGGCCTCGGGGGCGGGTTCGACGAGTTTGTCGCGCGCCAGCTCGGGCAGCCACAGATCGTAGATCGACGCGATGGTCGGGCTTTCCGCCGAACTGCCCTGGGAACGGATGGTCGTCAGGAGATCGCCGAACGGAACGGCGCGCACGGTGACGGTCACGTCGGGATTGGCCGCCGTGAACTCCTTGGCGGCGGCCTCCAGTTTTGCGACGGTCTCCGGCGACCAGTGGGTCAGGTAGGAGATGGCGGTCGGCGCCGCCAGGGCCGAGCCGCTCAGCAGAGCGGTGGCGATCAATGCCGAAACGAAAGTAGTTCCATGAGACGTTTTCACTTTTTTTGCCCTCCGGAAAGCTCGTCTCCGGCCTCACGCCCTCTGGGCACCCCCTCGTTTCTCGCTTCGGAATGGCAGCCGCCGGGCAGGCGCCGCGTGCGTCAGTTCCGTCGAAAACGAAGTGAACGCTTGCTTTTCGTGGAGGTCGGTACGAGACCCCTTGGCTCTTTGGCCTCCGAGAGGTTATAACAACATAATCATGAATGCAATGGAGAGCGTTGATGACCAATTCCGGTGAGCTGACGGGGCAAATTCTGACGCCCGGCGGCTTAGTGAGCGGGCGCATTCTCTGGCGCGACGGACATGTAGAGCGCATTGAGAAAGCACATGGAGTCCCAGATGCTTATGTGTTGCCCGGCTTCGTCGATCTTCACTGCCATGGAGGCGGTGGCGCGGATGTGATGGATGGTGGCGACGCTGTCCGAAGGGTGGCGGCTACGCATGTCGCGACCGGTACGACGTCGTTCCTGGCAACGACGATGACGGCGCCCGTTCCTGACATCGAGATGGCTCTTGCCGCCGCGGAAGCGGTGAGGAAGGCTCCGGCGCTGGGTGAGGCGACGGTCCTGGGCGTGCACCTCGAAGGGCCCTTCATTTCTCCGCAACGGCTCGGCGCCCAGCCGGCGAATGCCATAGTCGGCAGCGTCGAGCTGATGCGACGCTTTCTGGACCTGGCGGCCATCAGGGTCGTGACCGTCGCCACCGAGGCCGATCGGGATGGCGCGTTCATCCGCTATCTTGTCGAGGCCGGCATCCGGGCTCAGCTCGGCCATTCCCTGGCCGACTATGAGACCGCGGTTGAGGCGATCCGCTGCGGTTGCCGCTCGGTCACCCATCTCTTCAACGCCATGAGTCCCTTGCAGCACCGCGCGCCCGGTATCGTTGGGGCGGCGCTCGCCCACCTCGACTACGCGGAGCTGATTCCCGATCTGCTGCACGTCCATCCCGGCGCCATCCGGGCCGCCATGCGCGCCATTCCCAACGTCTACGCAGTGACCGACGCGACGCCGGCCACCGGGATGCCCGACGGCGCCTACAAGCTCGGCTCTCAGTCGGTTTTCAAGTGCGACAACGGAGTGCGCCTGGCCGATGGGACCTTGGCCGGCTCATGCCTGACTATGTCGCAGGCGTTTCGGAATCTGGTGTCTATCGGACTTACGGTCGAAGAAGCGTCCCGCCGGACGTCGACCTTCGCCGCCGACTACATTGGAGAAACCCAGCGGGGCAGACTTGTCCCCGGAGCCGTTGCCGACATGGTCGTGGTCGAGACGGACCTGTCCTTGGCCGGTGTGTTTGTGGGCGGCGACACCATTTCGTAACGCGGGTCCGACGCAACGCCGGTTCCCACTCTTGCCGACCTGCGCTAGGCGCCGGCCGCCGCCACGGCCGAGGCAGCCACCCAGTCCGGCAACTCGCGCAAGGCGCCCGCGGTGGCCAGAGCGGCGCGGGCGGCGGACATGCCGACTTCAACGGCGGCGGGAAGCGGGGCGCCTGTGGACAGGGACAGCAGGATGCCCGCCGTCTGGGCGTCGCCGACGCCGGTGACGTCGATCACCTCGGTCGGGTGGGGCTCGATTTCGGTGATGCGGCCTTGGTCGAGGATGGCGAGTGGCTTCGATCCACCGGTGATCACCGCTCGCCGCGCGCCCGCCGCCGCCAGATGTTCGGCCGCCTCGATCGGTCGGCTTACCGGATGGCCGACCAGAAGTTCGGCCGAGGGAAGGTTGCAGATGAACAGCGCCCCCGACGTGACGAGCGGCTTGAGGCGCGGCGCCTTGGCTCTCGATATGGCGTCCAGCACCAGCCTCTCGCCATGGGCCTTGGCGAGGCGGGCGAGTTCGCCGGGGGCAAGGTTGGCGTCGGCGAAGACCAGGGCGTCGCTGCTGTCGAGCGTCGCGGGTGGCAGCACGAAACCGTCGTAGAGGCTTAGGTCGGAGATGGCCGAAACGAGCTCTCCCGCCTCGTCATGGATGGCAAGGTAGGTGCCTGTCCGGCCCGCCGCATCAACGACAATCGCTCTCGTATCGAGCCCGGCTGCGTCGAGTTCGGCGATCAGTTCGCGACCGGCCAAGTCGTCGCCGACCACGGACACGAAGCGACAAGGCGCGCCGGCCCTCCCGAGCAACACCGCCACGTTGCGCGCCACGCCGCCGGGGCGGCGGGTCACGATGCCTGGGCACGAGGTTGCCGGCTCGTAGACGATGCCGGCGCGACCGAGTACGTCCTGATGGCAGCCGCCGACCACCAGAAGGGGGCGGAAGGCTTCGTTTCGATTCCTCGTACCCAGCGTATTTCTCCCCGATTTCCGGTGTTTCAGCCTCGCCGGAACACGACGGGAACAAAACCAGAGTTACTTTTTTGTGTCAAGGACATATATGTCGCTTGCTCATAGGAACAAATCATGTACATTTACGGCGAATTTGAAATCCGGGAATGGCCGTGAAATAAGGAGCGAATCCAGTGTCGCAGAATTCACTTCGCCTCGTGGAAGGAACCTCCATGGACAAGACCAAGGCGCTCGACGCCGCCCTGTCGCAGATCGAACGGGCCTTCGGCAAGGGGTCCATCATGCGCCTCGGCAAGGGGCAGGTGGTGGAAGTGGAGACGGTGCCGACCGGTTCGCTTGGCCTCGATATCGCGCTTGGCATCGGTGGCTTGCCCAAGGGGCGCATCGTCGAGATTTACGGTCCCGAGTCGTCGGGCAAGACGACGCTGGCGCTGCACACCGTGGCCGAGGCACAGAAGCGCGGCGGCGTGTGCGCCTTCATCGACGCCGAGCATGCGCTCGATCCGGTTTACGCCCGCAAGCTGGGTGTCAATCTGGATGATCTCCTGATTTCGCAGCCGGATGCCGGCGAGCAGGCGCTCGAAATCACCGACACGCTGGTCCGTTCCGGCGCCGTCGACGTTCTGGTCGTCGACTCGGTGGCGGCGCTGACGCCGCGCGCCGAACTCGAAGGCGAGATGGGTGATCAGTTGCCGGGCCTGCAGGCCCGCCTGATGAGCCAGGCGCTCCGCAAGCTGACGGCGTCGGTTTCCAAGTCGAAGACCATGGTGATCTTCATCAACCAGATCCGCATGAAGATCGGCGTGATGTTCGGCAGCCCGGAGACGACCACTGGCGGCAACGCCCTCAAGTTCTATTCGTCGGTGCGCCTCGACATCCGCCGCATCGGCGCGCTGAAGAACCGCGACGAGATCGTCGGCAACCAGACCCGCGTCAAGGTGGTCAAGAACAAGCTGGCGCCGCCGTTCCGCGAGGTCGAGTTCGATATTCTCTATGGCGAGGGCGTTTCCAAGGTCGGCGAGCTGATCGACCTTGGCGTCAAGGCCGGCATCGTCGAGAAGTCCGGCGCCTGGTTCTCCTACAACAGTCAGCGTCTCGGGCAGGGGCGTGAGAACGCCAAGCAGTTCCTGCGCGACAATGAGGCGCTCGCCGTCGAGATCGAGGCGGCGATCCGTCAGAATGCCGGCGTCATCGCCGACTCCATCCTGAAGGGCGCGCCCGAAGACGATGCCGAGGGTACGGCGCCCGACGCCGAGTGAGAAGTTGGAGACCCAGCCCCAGGCCCGATCGGGCCTGGGGCTGGGCACCCGGCGCCCTGGAGGCCCCATGCTGTCTCGCAATCCGACCGGCGTGCATGCGCCGGTCGCCGCGTATAGCCACCAGATCGAAGTTCCGGCGGGCGCTCGCTGGCTGGTGCTGTCTGGTCAGATCGGCCTCAGACTCGACGGTGTGCCGCCTTCCGATCCGGTGGAGCAGATCGAGGTGGCGCTCGACAACATTCGTCGCAATCTCGAGGCGGCCGGCATGGGCGTCAGCGACCTCGTCAAGCTGACGTTCTATCTCGTCGGCGATATCGACGCGGAGCGTCGCAAGCGGGCGCTGGAGGCGTTTTTCGGCGATCATCGGCCCTGCATGACGCTGCTTTACGTGTCGGCCCTGGCTTCGCCCGCCCTAAAGGTCGAGATCGACGCCTGGGCGGCGCGCGAGGCTCCTGCGGGCTGACGAGGAGGGCGGCTCGAAAGCCGCGCACGGCTGCGGAATATCCTTGCAGTCGCCGGCCCTGCGCCGCTGGACAGGCGCATGGCCGGCGGATAAATAACGCTTTGCCTTGCTTGGAGCCGATGACGTCGGAGCCGGTCTGGCCTGCGCGTCCTTCCCTCCGAAAGGTTGCCGTCTCCAGGCGCCATACGGATTGCCGAGACGAACCCCGCCGGCCGGTCCCTTTTCGCTGTCGCTCGATGCAGGGCGTTAGGTTGCGGGAGCGTGCGAGCGGCTCGCGGGAAATGGGGTTCGGGCGGATCGGCTGCGCGTGTCGCGCGGGTGCCGTCCTAGCGCAGGCAGGCGGATCGTCATGAGTGGTGTGAACGAGATCAGGAAGACCTTCGTCGACTATTTCGGCAGGAACGGTCACGAGGTGGTGTCGTCGAGCCCGTTGGTGCCACGCAACGACCCGACCCTGATGTTCACCAATGCCGGCATGGTGCAGTTCAAGAACGTCTTCACCGGTCTTGAGAAGCGCCCCTACAGCCGCGCCACCACGTCGCAGAAGTGCGTCCGCGCCGGCGGCAAGCACAACGATCTCGACAATGTCGGCTACACGGCCCGCCATCACACCTTCTTCGAGATGCTGGGCAACTTTTCGTTCGGCGACTACTTCAAGGACCGTGCGATCGAGCTGGCCTGGAACCTGATCACCAAGGAGTTCGGGCTGCCGAAGGACAAGCTTCTTGTCACCGTCTATTCCGAGGACGAGGAAGCTGCGACCTACTGGAAGAAGATTGCCGGTCTCTCCGAGGATCGCATCATTCGCATCCCCACTTCGGACAACTTCTGGGCCATGGGCGACACCGGTCCTTGCGGTCCCTGTTCGGAGATCTTCTACGATCACGGCGATCACGTCTGGGGCGGACCTCCGGGCTCGGCCGAGGAAGACGGCGACCGCTTCATCGAGATCTGGAACCTCGTGTTCATGCAGTACGAGCAGATCTCCAAGGAGGAGCGCGTCAATCTGCCGCGGCCGTCGATCGACACCGGCATGGGCCTCGAGCGCATCGCGGCCGTGCTGCAGGGCGTTCACAACAACTACGATATCGACCTGTTCCAGGCGCTGATCCGCGCCTCGGTCGAGGCCACCGGCGTTGCCGCCGAAGGCGATCAGCTCGCCTCGCATCGAATCATCGCCGACCACTTGCGCGCCTCCAGCTTCCTGGTGGCCGACGGCGTGCTGCCGTCCAACGAAGGGCGCGGTTACGTGCTCCGCCGCATCATGCGCCGGGCCATGCGTCACGCCCATCTGCTCGGCGCCCAGGATCCGCTGCTGCATCGTCTGGTTCCGGCTCTGGTGCGCGAGATGGGGCAGGCCTATCCCGAACTGGTTCGCGCCGAGGCGCTGATCACCGAGACGCTGAAGCTCGAGGAAAGCCGCTTCCGACGTACGCTGGCGCGCGGCCTGGGTCTGCTCGACGAAGCGACCGGCGGTTTGGCGCAGGGTGGCAGCCTCGACGGCGAGACGGCCTTCAAGCTTTACGACACCTATGGCTTCCCGCTGGACCTCACGCAGGATGCGCTCAAGGCGCGGGGCATCTCGGTGGATACCGACGGCTTCGCCGCCGCCATGGAGCGCCAGAAGGCCGAAGCGCGCGCCAACTGGGCCGGCTCGGGCGAGGCGGCGACGGAAACGGTCTGGTTCGCACTTCGCGAGAAGGTCGGCGCCACCGAGTTCCTCGGATATGACACCGAGAAGGCCGAGGGCGTGGTGATGGCTCTCGTCAAGGATGGCAAGGAGGTCGCCGACCTCAAGGCCGGCGAGACGGGTTCGCTCATCGTCAACCAGACGCCGTTCTATGGCGAGTCCGGTGGCCAGGTGGGAGACGCCGGCAGCATCTCAGGTGCCGGTTTCCGTCTGGCAGTGACCGATGTGCTGAAGAAGGCCGATGGCCTCTTCGTGCATCAGGTGACGGTCGAGGAAGGCACCGTGAAGGTTGGCGAGCCGGTCGAGCTGACGGTCGACCATGCCCGCCGGTCGCGCATCCGTGCCAACCACTCGGCGACGCATCTCCTGCACGAGGCGCTGCGCTCGGTGCTGGGCAAGCACGCCGCCCAGAAGGGCTCGCTGGTGACGCCCGATCGCCTACGCTTCGACTTCTCGCATCCGAAGCCGATGGACGAGACGGAGCTGGCCGAGGTCAGCCGTCTCGCCAACGCCATCGTGCTCCAGGACGGCGCGGTCACCACCCGCCTGATGGGGCAGGAAGAAGCCATTGCCGAAGGCGCCATGGCGCTGTTCGGCGAGAAGTACGGCGATGAGGTACGCGTCGTCACCATGGGCACGGCGATCGAGGGCGAGAAGGCCGGCAAGACCTACTCGACCGAGCTTTGCGGCGGTACGCATGTGTCGCGCACCGGCGAGATCGGTCTTGTTCATATCGTCGCCGAGAGCGCCGTTGCCGCTGGTGTGCGCCGCATCGAGGCCCTGACCGGCGATGGCGCCCGCGCTTATTTCGAGGATCAGGAGAAGACGGTCCGCAGTGTCGCCCGCGAGCTGAAGGTTTCGGTGGGCGATGTGGTCGACCGCGTGGCCACGCTGGTCGAGGAGCGCCGCAAGCTGGAGCGTGAACTTGCCGAGGTCCGGCGCAAGCTGGCCATGGGTGGTGGTGCTGCCGCCGACGAGGTGGCTGAGGTCGCCGGTATTAAGTTCCTCGGGCGTGTGGCCGAGGGCGTCAGCCCGAAGGATCTGAAGGGCCTCGTCGACGAGGGCAAGGCCAAACTCGGGTCCGGCGTTGTGGCTCTGGTCGGCGTTTCCGAGGATGGCAAGGCAGGCGTCGTGGTTGGCGTGACCGCTGATCTCACCGCTCGCTTCTCCGCCGTCGATCTGGTGCGCGTGGCGTCCGAGACGCTCGGCGGCAAGGGCGGCGGCGGTCGTCCCGACATGGCGCAGGCCGGCGGTCCGGACGGCGCCAAGGCGGCCGAGGCGCTTGACGCGATCCGCAAGGCGCTCGCCGGCTGAACCCGGCTGACATTCTGACAGAAAACGCCCGTCCGAGCGGAAGCTCGGGCGGGCGTTTGTCATGGGGGGGCGTTCAGATCTGTTCGATCTTGCGGGCCGTCTCGTCGAGCAGGTCGGCCAGTGCATCGATCTGTTCGGGTGTCAGCGCGGCGCTCTGCATCTTCAGGCGCATGGCAAGGCGCATGTTCTCGACGGCCCGGAAGAGACGCGGGTTGTGTTCATGGCGGCGGTCCGCACTGGCCTCGTCAAAGCGGGCAAGCACCGCGTCGATGGTGGCGCGGTTCTCTTCCACGGTGGCGCGGCCGGCCTCGGTGGCAGCGTAGAGCTTCTTGTTGCCCTCCGAGCTCATCACCTCGATCTGCCCGGTTTCCTCAAGCAGCGTCAGCGTCGGATAAATGACGCCGGGGCTCGGCGCGTAGGCACCGCCGGTGCGGTCCTCGATCTCCTTGATGATCTCGTAGCCATGGCGCGGCTGTTCGGCGATCAGCGCCAGAACGATCAGGCGCAGGACACCATTGTCGAAAAAGCGGCCGCGGCCGAATGGTCCGCCGCGATGACCGGGGCCATGACGCTCCGGTCGATCCCCGCGCTCGCCCCAGAAGGGGCGTCCAAAGGGGCTACGGCCGCCGGCGGCACGGCGGTCATCCTGGCAATGAGTGTCGTCGAAATGCTGGAATTTGGGGTGCATAGATATCTCCTGTTATCTCGTGATGTAATTAGATATATCTAAATTAGATCGGATTTCAAGGGGCAATCATCGCGGATGCGTGGATTTCGCTGCGCATGGATGATGCGAAGCGACGCTGGATTGCGGTAAGGTGTTGAGACATTTGTAGTTCGCTTGCTCCGGGCTTTGCATCGAGCGCTGCCTCATCAGGGATGAATGGCCAGATCTCCAGCGGGGATTGGCGATATCCGGGAAGGTGTCGCGATATGCCGGCTATCAACGGAGTCGCTTCGGAGGGCCGGACGTGCGTTTCGACGATACCTTGACCGTTGACGAGATGAACGATGCGGAGCGCGAGGCCGTCGTCGCACTCTGGACACGCTGCGGTCTGACGAGGCCGTGGAACGATCCAGTGGCGGATGTGGCTTTGGCCGAGGCGACGGAAAACGCCGCCGTCCTGGTGGCGCGTCGGGATGGGCGCATCGTCGGGGCGGCCATGACCGGTCACGACGGTCATCGTGGCGCGCTCTACTATCTGGGCGTCGATCCCGATCAACGGCGTGGGGGCGTTGGTCGAGCCCTGGTCGAGGCGGCGGAAGGCTGGTGCCGGGCGCGCGGCGCCCCCAAGCTCAACCTGCTCGTCCGCGCCGAGAATCAGGCCGTTCTCGCTTTCTACGCAGCGCTGGGCTATCTGCCGACCGACAGTCTTTCGCTCTATCGCACACTCGACCCGGATCGCGCGGAGCAAGAGCGGGCGCAGAAGGCCGCTTGGGCGGCTGCAATTCGTCGATGACGATCGTGTCGACTAAAGTCCAGTCAGCGTTCTATTCTTTTTTATAACGCTGAATAGAAAGGCATATTTGCTTTCTCGGCAGAAATTCGAGTGCAGTTCCCTCAAGGCGTTAACTATTTGGCGTGGTACTACGACTAAGTAGAAATAGACCCAGTGGCGGAAATTAAACATGATAGATTCCTACTGGAAAAGAGATCCAGCCTGAGGTTTCGTTTCGGCCCCGCGGCGGGGGAGGGCGAATCCGAGTGTCGGAGGCCGATACATGCTCGCGCTTGAACTGGTGCTTGTGCTGGTCGTTACTGGCCTTGTCGTCGGAACGCAGTTCCGAGTGATGGCCATGGCCCCGTTGGCCCTCGCGGCCTGCATCTGCGCATTCCTGGAAGCCATGACCCTTGGAGCGTCCGGTTCGCGCGTGGCTCTTCACATCGCCGAAGCGGCCATCTTCTTCGAGGTCGCCTATGCCGTCGGAGCCGCGCTGGTTCACCTTCGGCTGCCGCTGCTCTCTCCGCGCCGACGCGTCTGACGGATATTTCGGTCAGTTTGACTTGTGTTCATGCTGCCAAATTTTGTCAGCATGATGCTCTATGGGATTTCTGTCGCAACGGTGCGAGGAGAGTCCCATGATCACGCCCACATATTGCCTGCTTCACGTCGCTTATCCCGAGGCGAGCTCTGTCTTTTATGGCGAGCTGTTCGGAGTGCCTCCGGTCGAGTCTTCATCGACGTTCGTGTTGTTCGTTCTCGAGGGGGGGATCAAGGTTGGACTGTGGTCCAGGGACACGGTGAGACCGGAGACCGGTGGGGCGCCGGGCGCCCTGGAAGTCGGCATCGCCATGAAGACGGCGGCCGAAGTCGATGCTTTTCATGACCGTTGGCTGGCGAAGGGCCTGCCAGTCTTCCAGCCGCCCGTGGACCTGGACTTCGGCCGCAGTCTCATGCTGACCGATCCCGACGGACATCGCATTCGCGTCTTTGCCGTGACGGCTTGACGAAGGACAAAGAGCCTGCCGGTTTGGATCCGGCAGGCTTCGTTGATTTGTTCTGGCGCCCGAGGTTGAAGCATCCACAGGCAATCCGAGATTCCCGTTTGGCCGGCGGATGCGGGGGGATCAGCTATTGTCCTCCGTGGGGGCGCCGGGACCGTTCTTCTTGATCGACTCGATCGCGTTGATGGCCGAGGCCTTGGACTTGTAACCCTCTGTCCAGAATATGATTTCGCCGTTGTATTTGAAGTAGGCGACGTATTCGTCGGCCTTGTTCTTCTTGATCTCGAACTTGTGCGCCACGTTTGCCCCTCCAGATTGAAAGCGCCGCGCTTGGCGGTCAGCTCCTGCCGAAATCCGGAGCATATTTCATCGATCAGCCAACTCGGCTTGATCGATGAGAGCCCCGAGACGGACGTCCCCGAAGCCTTTCGGGAAGAGACCGGGGAAGCTTTGGAAGCAACGTCTGTCCAAACTGACGGTATTTCCGGACACGGGGAATGTCACCGACCAAGAAAGGCGGCGAGCTTGGCGATCCCTCATCAATAGGTCTATTCAAGAAAAAGGCGGCGGACCGTTTTCGACCCGCCGCCTCGTTTGTTTCAGCCTTGATTACCGTATCACCACTTGGCCATTTCGGCTTCGAGGTTGGAAGCCACCTTCTCGAGGAAGCCGGTGGTCGACAACCACTTCTGGTCCGGCCCAATCAGGAGGGCGAGGTCCTTGGTCATGAAGCCGCTCTCGACGGTATCGACGCAGACCTTCTCCAGCGTGTTGGCGAACTTGGCGAGATTGGCGTTGTCGTCGAGCTTGGCGCGATGGGCGAGGCCGCGCGTCCAGGCGAAAATCGAGGCGATGGAGTTGGTCGAGGTCTCCTTGCCCTTCTGGTGTTCGCGATAGTGGCGCGTCACGGTGCCGTGGGCGGCTTCCGCTTCCACCGTCTTGCCGTCGGGCGTCAGCAGCACCGAGGTCATCAGGCCCAGCGAGCCGAAGCCCTGCGCCACGGTGTCGGACTGCACGTCGCCATCGTAGTTCTTGCAGGCCCAGATGTAGCCGCCGGACCACTTCAGCGAGGAAGCGACCATGTCGTCGATCAGGCGGTGCTCGTAGGTGATGCCCAGCTTGTCGAACTCGGCCTTGAACTCGGCGTCGAACACCTCCTGGAACAGGTCCTTGAAGCGGCCGTCATAGGCCTTGAGGATGGTGTTCTTGGTCGACAGGTAAACCGGCCACTTGCGCAGCAGGCCGTAATTGAACGAAGCGCGAGCGAAGTCGCGGATCGACTCGTCGAGGTTGTACATGGCGAGCGCCACGCCGGACCCGGGGGCCTTGAACACTTCCTTCTCGATCACCGCGCCGTCTTCGCCGACAAACTTGATGGAGAGCGTACCCTTGGTCGGGAACTTGAAATCGGTGGCCTTGTACTGATCGCCGAAGGCGTGACGGCCGACGACGATCGGCTGCGTCCAGCCGGGCACGAGGCGCGGCACGTTCTTGCAGATGATCGGCTCGCGGAAGATGACGCCGCCAAGGATGTTGCGGATGGTGCCGTTGGGCGACTTCCACATTTCCTTGAGATTGAACTCCTTCACGCGCGCTTCGTCGGGCGTGATGGTGGCGCACTTGATGCCGACGCCGTGCTTCTTGATGGCGTGGGCGGCGTCGATGGTCACCTGGTCGCCCGTGGCGTCGCGGTTCTCGACGGAAAGGTCGTAATACTCGATGTCGATGTCGAGATAGGGCAGGATCAGCTTGTCCTTGATCAACTGCCAGATGATGCGGGTCATCTCGTCGCCGTCGAGATCGACGACCGGGTTCGCAACCTTGATCTTCGCCATATTGGGGTGACCTTCCGAACGTGTGGCCGGGCCTTGAGGGCCGGTTCGTGCGCTTGCCGATACGCAAACGCACGGATGAACCGCCTGTAGCATGACGTTGCCGTCGAGGCCAGTGCGGCTACATCGCTTTTGGGCGTACGCTAACGTAAACGGAAGGTCTCAGGACGGAAGGGTGACGACGACGGGGCCGTTTCGGGTGGCGACGATGGTGTGCTCGAACTGCACCGTCGGCGCGCGCGGCTCGGAATAGAGCGTCCATTCGTCGTCGCCGTCCTCGGCCCATTCGGCGCCCAGCGACAGGAAGGGCTCGACGGTGAAGACGAGGCCGTCGCTGATGATGCGCCGCTCGCGTGGGTCGGGCCATGTGGCGATTTCGGCGGGCTCTTCGTGCAGGGAGCGGCCAACGCCGTGGCTGGCGAGGTTGCGGACCAGCGTGTAGCCGTTCTTGCGGGCGAAGGCGCCAACGGCGCGACCGACGCCGGCCAGCGGCTTGCCGGGCGCCACGGCGCCGATGCCGGCCCACATGGCGCGCCGACCATCACGGCAGAGCTTGTCCAGCTTGGCAGGCGCCGGGGCAACCGCGAAGGAGGCGCCGCTGTCGGCGAAGAACCCATCCTTGGAGGCGGAGACATCGAGATTGATGAGGTCGCCGACCTTCAACACCCGGTCGCCGGGAATGCCGTGGGCGATCTCCTCGCTGACCGAGATGCAGGCGATGCCGGGAAAGCCGTAGCTCTCTTTCGGCGCGGCAATGGCGCCGGCTCTGTCCAGAACGCGGCCGGCGATCTCGTCGAGCTCGGCGGTTGTAACGCCCGGGCGGACGGCGGTGGCCATGGCGGCAATGGCGTCCGCCACGACGCGGCCGATCGCCTTGAGGCCGTCGAGTTCGTCTTCGTTGGTGATGGTCATGTCGACTTTCTCGTCGCTCTCGAGCGCTTACTTGTGTTTGCCGATCCAGGTCGCGAAGGCGGCGAGGAAGTTGGAAAGGAACCCCTTGGTGTCTTCGTTCGTGAGCTTGCCTCCCTTGTCCAGGAGGTCGCCCACCTTGGAGACATAGGCTTCGGGCTGCTGCATGACCGGCATATCCAGGAAAACCAGCGGCTGGCGAAGATGATGGTTGGCGCCAAATGCGCCGAGGAGGCCAGGCGAGACGCTGACGATGGCGGTGGGCTTGCCCTGCCAGACGCTCTGGCCATAGGGGCGCGAGCCGACGTCAAGGGCGTTCTTCAGAAGGCCCGGGATCGACCGGTTGTACTCGGGCGTGACGAACAGCACGGCATCGGCACGGGAAACCTCGTTCCGAAATCTGGTCCAGGGGGCCGGCGGCGGCGCGTCGCCATCAAGATCCGGGTTGTAGAGCGGCAGGTCGCCGATCTCGACGATTCGGAGGGCGAGCTTGTCTTTTGCGAGTGTTGCCAGGTTTTCGGCTACGGCGCGTGAGAAGGATCCATTGCGCAGACTGCCGACAAGAACTGCCACGTCATAGGCCATGCTTCTCTCCTTTGTCCGATGAAATGTCACGCCTTTTATATGGGATTTCCCGGATTGCTGTCCATGTACTCGGACTTTGCGGTCTGCTGGCACAGATACGGGAATATTTGCTGCGGCTTGTCATTTTGTCGGGAAAATATCTTGATGTTTCGGCAAAGTGTGGGAGTATATCCGGCATGGATGAAATCGATCGTCAAATCGTGATGTGCCTTGGCGAGGATGCACGCCGCTCTCTGGCCGATATCGGTGGAGAGGTTGGCTTGTCGACCTCGGCCGTAAACGAACGCATCCGTCGTCTCGTTTCGAATGGCGTGATCCGCCGGTTCACCGTCGATGCCGACGCGGGGGCGATGGGCCTCGGGATTACCGCCTTCGTCTTTGTCGGGCTCGCGGCAGACGCCGACGAAGCGGTGTTCCGGGCGGTGGCCGCCGATCATCCCGCCATCGTCGAATGTCAGCACGTCACCGGTGGTTGGAACTATCTCGTCAAGATCCGCGTGGCGTCTCTCGCCGGTGTCGAGGCCTTCCTCGACGATCTCAAGCGGCGGCGGCTGATCGCCCGTAGCGAGACGATGATTGCCCTTTCGACCGTCGTCGAACCACCGTTCCGTCCTCGTGGAGACAGATCGTGAGTCTTCTCTTGTTCGCCGCCAAGGGGTTCGCCCTGGGATTTGCCGTTGCCGCTCCGCTCGGACCGATTGGGGCGCTCTGCATCAACCGGACGCTGCAACGCGGCTTCTGGGTCGGTCTGTCCGGCGGGCTTGGCACGGCGCTCGCCGACGCAGCCTATGGCGCATTGGCAGCCTTGGGCTTTGCCACCTTCTCGGCTGCTCTCGCCACGATCGACGGGCCGATGCGCCTTGTTGGCGGCCTCGCCATGATCTGGCTTGGCTGGCAGGGCATGAAGCCGAAGCCACCACGCCCGGCGGCTGAGATCGGCGCTCGCGATCTTCTCGGAACCATCGGTGCGACCTTCCTGCTCACCATTGCCAATCCGACGACCATCCTGTCCTTTGCCGTGTTCTTCGCCGGCCTGGGGCTCGCCTCGGCGGCGGATGCCCCTTCGGCTCTGGTGGTGGTCGCCGGCGTGTTCGCCGGTTCCCTCGCCTGGTGGGTCATCCTGACCGGTGGCGTGGCGCTGGTGCGCCACAAGGTCAGCGATCGCTTTGCATTGTGGGTCGGTCGGCTGTCCGGTGCGCTGATCCTCGCCTTCGGTGCGCTGGCTGTCGGTTCCTTCGTTGCCGGCCTGGTGCGCTAACCCTTCGATCGCTCGCGCATGCTTCTGAGGCAGGCGTCGACGAAAACGCGCAGCTTTGGCTGCATGCGGCTCGATTTGGGGTAGTAGAGATAGAGCGCGTCCTGGGCCGGCGAAAAGTCGCCGAGGCAGGTTTCGAGGCGCCCCTCCGCAAGCTCGCGACGGACGTTCTGCGACGATGCGTAGGTGAGCCCAAGCCCGGCCACGGCCATGGCGCGCAGCAGTGCGGAGTCGTCGGACGTGAGCTGCCCCGGAGGCTCGATGGTGACGGCAACGCCTTCGCGCTCGAACTCCCACCGATAGAGGTCGCCGCTATCCGGCAAACGAAAGCGCAGGCACATGTGGTGGGCGAGATCGTCCGGCGTCTCCGGCCGGCCGTGCGCGGCGAAATAGGCCGGTGAGCCGACAACCACCCAGGAGAATGGGGGCGTGACGCGAACCGTCAGCATGTCCTGGTCGATGAACTCGCCGATACGGATGCCGGCGTCGAATCCGCCACCGACCAGGTCATGCCGCTTGGTGTCGGTGATCACCTCGACGGCGATGTCGGGGTAGGCCGTCAGGAAGGCCGACATCATCGGCGTCAACACCTCGCGGGCGGCGATGTGATGGGTGAGCAGGCGAAGCCTCCCCGACGGTCGGGCACTGAGATTGGCGAGTGCGTCGAGAGATCCGGCGATGGTCTCGGCGGCCGGCCGGACCTCGGCCAGGAAGCGCTCGCCGGCTTCCGTCAGGGCGATGTGGCGGGTGGTGCGGTGGAGAAGCGGCAGACCGATCCGCGTCTCGAGCGTCTTGACCGCCTGGCTGACCGCCCCGGGGGTGACGCCGAGTTCGCGGGCGGCAGCGCGAAAGCTGCCACGCCGGACAACGGTGAGAAACTCGCTGATGCCGTCGAAGAGGTCGGTACGGGCCATGGCGTTTCCTGATGCGTGGGCGCGGCTCCGCCAACCGTGATTTGGTGGATCGTCGCGTTGGCCGCATAATAGCAGCGTCAGTGGCGACGATTGTATAGATCAACTGATCAGGCTGTCACTTTCCATCCGGCTTTTCCCGGCCATGGCGGCGGCTTATGTCTCTTGTGGGCATCAGGAGGCTTCCTCCGCTTCTGTCGCGTTGCCCGAACCGCGCGCCGCCGCGCCGGTGGTTTTCAAGTTCCTCAATGCAATTCTTGAAGGTGATGACATGCGCTACAACACGCTGGGAGGCACTGGCCTTCTCGTTTCGGAAATCTGCCTGGGCACCATGACCTTCGGCGGCCAGGGGTTCTGGACCAACATCGGCTCTCTCGACCAGTCGGTCGCCGACCGGATCGTCGCGGGCGCTCTCGACAAGGGCGTCAACTTCATCGACACCGCCGACGTCTATTCGGAAGGCCTCTCCGAGCAGATCACCGGTGCGGCCATGCGCAACTCCGGCCGCGCCCGTTCCGACATCGTTCTGGCTACCAAGGTGCTCGGCACCGTGGGCAAGGGCGTCAACGATCGCGGCGCCTCGCGCGGCCACATCATGGATGGCGTCAAGGCCAGCCTGAAGCGGCTCGGCACCGACTATATCGATCTCTACCAGATCCACGGCACCGACCCGGTGACGCCGATCGAGGAGACGGTGCGGGCGCTGGACGACCTCGTGCGAGACGGCCTCATCCGCTATGTCGGCGTTTCCAACTGGTCGGCCTGGCGCATCATGAAGGCGCTCGGCATTGCCGACCGGCTGGGCCTCGACCGTATCGCCAGCCTGCAGGCCTACTACACCATCGCCGGTCGCGATCTTGAGCGCGAGATCGCGCCGTTGCTTCTATCCGAAAAGGTCGGGCTGATGGTGTGGAGCCCGCTGGCCGGTGGTCTCCTGTCCGGCAAGTACAACCGCGATGGCTCGGGCGAGGGGCGTCGCGCCAACTTCGACTTCCCGCCGGTCAACAAGGACCGGGCTTTCGACGTCATCGACGTGATGGCCGAGATTGCCAAGGACAAGGGTGTGTCGGTGGCCCGGATCGCGCTCGCCTACGTGCTGCACAAGCCGTTCGTCTCCTCGGTGATCATCGGCGCCAAGTCGGTCGAGCAGCTCGACGACAACATCGCCGCCAGCGAGGTGGTGCTGTCGACCGACGAGCTTTCCCGTCTCGACGCGGTTTCGGCGCTGCCGGCCGAGTATCCCGGCTGGATGCTCGAGCGGCAGGGCGCCGAGCGGGCGGCCTCGGTGGCCGCGCCTCGCTGATTGGTGCATCGGGTGGCGCAAAGAGGCGCCACCCGTCCTCCGAACCGGTGATGTTCGGGGATTTCTCCCCTTTTCTTGGCCGGCTCGATGTGCCAAACCCGCGCCGAAAGCGGGATAGGCAAGATCATGTCGGACGAAACCACGGCCGGACGCGGGCCGGCTATCATCCTCTGCGAGCCGCAGATGGGCGAGAACATTGGCGCGGCGGCGCGCGCCATGGCCAACTTCGGGCTGTCCGATCTCCGGATCGTTGCCCCGCGCGACGGCTGGCCCAACGAGAAGGCGGAAGCCAACGCGGCCAAGGCGACGCACATCATCCACGCCGCGCGCGTCTACGACAGGCTGGAGGATGCGATCGCCGATCTCTCCTTCGTCTACGCCACGACGGCGCGCGACCGCGACGTCACCAAGGCGGTGCGCGGGCCGGTGCATGCGGCAAAGCACATGCGTCACCTGGAGGGGCAGGGCGCGGCGGTGGGCCTGCTGTTCGGTCGCGAGCGCTGGGGGCTCAACAATGACGAGGTGGCGCTCGCCGACGAGATCCTGACGCTGCCGGTGGTGCCGGAATACGCCTCCCTCAACATCGCCCAGGCGGTGCTTGTGGTCGCCTACGAGTGGCGCAAGGCCGGCTTCGACGATCCCGACGCCGCGCTGCCCTTTGCCGCCTCGGACCGCTCGCCGCCGGCCGGCAAGGCGGAGTTGCTCGGTCTGTTCGATCATCTGGAGTCCGTGCTCGACGAGCGGCACTTCTTCCATCCGCCGGAAAAGCGGCCGACGATGATCCACAATCTCCGCGCCATCTTCCAGCGTCAGCAGCTGACGCAACAGGAGATCAGGACGCTGAGAGGCATCATCACCTGTCTCGACGGCAAGAACCATCGGCCGAAGAAGCGAATCGTCGAAGACGGCGACGCCGAGGGCTAGGCGACGGCATCGTCGTCCCCCATGGACCGACGATGCGGGCGCTCGGCGCGATGTTGCCGCATTCGGCTGGCACAGCTTGAACAACGAGGCGTTCTCCAGGGAGTCCCATGCGCATTCTGGTGTTCGATAGCGGCGTCGGCGGTTTTTCCGTCGCTCGCGAGATCGGCAAGGCGCTGCCGGACGCCGGCATGGACTATGTCGCCGACCTCGCGGTCTTCCCCTATGGCGCGCTGGAGCCGGATGTCCTGATTGATCGAGTCGTGTCGTTGATGGACGAGGCGCTCTCCGCGCTCGACCCGGCGGCGCTGGTGATCGCCTGCAACACCGCTTCGACCCTTGTGCTGCCGCCGCTGCGCGCCCGCTTCAAACTGCCCATCGTGGGCACGGTGCCGGCGGTGAAGCCTGCCGCCGAGCACAGCCGGTCGCGCATGGCCTCCGTGCTGGCGACGCCGGGAACGGTGAAGCGCGAGTACACGCACGACCTCATCGAGACCTTCGGCGGCGACTGCCGCTTCACGCTGGTTGGATCGCAGCGGCTGGCCGGGCTCGTCGAGCGCCAGTTCTCTGGTGAACAGGTCACTGACGCCGAGCTGCTGGCCGAGATCGCGCCCTGCTTCGTCGAAGATGGTGGAAAACGCACCGATGCCGTGGTGCTCGCCTGCACCCACTACCCCCTGGTGCTCGATCGGCTGAAGGCGCTGGCGCCCTGGCCGGTGGAGTGGATCGATCCGGCGCCGGCCATCGCCCGCCGCGTGGCGACGGTGACGGAGGGGGCAGAGCCGTCGCGCGACGAGGGGGCGCCAAACCGCTTCTATTCGACCGGTCGTCGACCTGGTCGCGCCATGCTGGACGCTTTCGGATTCGTGGATGGGGAGGCGTTCTTCCGCGACGATCAGCCCAAAAGCGACGCCGATGGCGTGAAAGCCGGCAAAACTGCGCTTTCGATTTGACAGCGGCGGTTCACTCGACTATTGACCCCTCAACCCGCCGGTTCCTTGGTAACGAGGAGCCGGCGTGGCCGTTCACGTGTCCCGTGGGGGACCTGCCGCGCGCAGTGTTTCCCTGTCGGTTTCGGGTGGCTTTCGGGCCAGATCGGAGCAGAGGAGGGCGCGCGTCCTGAATGAACATTGACAAAAAGCGGGATACGCGATGTCTAAGCGCCATAGTGCAAAGTACAAGATCGACCGCCGCATGGGCGAGAACCTCTGGGGTCGCCCGAAGAGCCCGGTCAACAAGCGTGAATACGGCCCCGGCCAGCACGGTCAGCGCCGCAAGGGCAAGACCTCGGACTACGGTCTGCAGCTGCGCGCCAAGCAGAAGCTGAAGGGTTACTACGGTGACCTCAGCGAGAAGCAGTTCTACAAGATTTACGAGGAAGCCGTCCGTCTGCGTGGCGACACCTCGGAAGCGCTGATCGGCCTGCTCGAGACCCGTCTCGACGCCGTCGTCTACCGCGCCAAGTTCGTGCCGACTCCGTTCGCGGCTCGTCAGTTCGTCAACCACGGTCACGTCACCGTCAATGGCCGCAAGGTCAATGTCGGCTCGTACCGCTGCAAGATCGGCGACGTCATCGAGGTTCGCCAGAAGTCGAAGGAACTGGCCATCGTTCTCGAGTCGGTCGAGCTCGCCGAGCGCGACACGCCCGACTACATCGAGGTCGATACCGCCAAGAAGGTCGCCAAGCTGGTCCGCGTGCCGGCGCTGGCCGACGTTCCCTACGCCGTCAAGATGGAGCCGAACCTGGTCGTCGAGTATTACTCGCGCTGATAGGGTTCCGACGCTTCGGATCTGTGGAAAGGCCGCCCAGTGGGCGGCCTTTTTGCCGTTCACACTGCTTCCGTCGGGTTTTGACCTTTCGGGTCGAAAGCTGACGGAGGCGGAAGCGCCAGACCGGGCGCCGGCCGGTCAGGCCGAAACCCGCTTGAGCCGGATGAGTCCGGATCAAGCGGAACGCGTATCAGAGGCCGAGATCCGCGTAGACGGCGCGGAAAACGTCCTTCGGGAAAGCGCCGTTGCAGCCTTCGATGGCGGTGTTGGTGAAGCTGACGATCGTGAGGCCGGTGGCCGGATCGACATACCACTGATGCCCATAGATGCCGCCCCAGGCCCATGTGCCGGGCTTGCAGGGCTGGTTCTGTACCGAGGGGTCACGGTAGATCGACCAGCCGTGCGAGTAGCCCTGACCTGATGGCGCCGGATCGAGGTCCACCGTGTGCGCCTCGGTGAGAAGGGACATGGAAGCTGGCGTCAACAACGGCGCGCCGCCCTTGCGCATCGCCTCCAGGAAGACGAGGAGGTCCTCGGCCGAACCGATCATTCCCGCGCCGCCCGACGGGAAGGCTGTCCGATCGAAGGCGCGCCCCGTCCAGAACTCGACGAAGCCCTCGCCGTCCTTGACGAGTTCTCTGTCGCCCATTCGAGCCGGGGGTGTTCCGTCCGCATAGGGGGCGGCCAGACGATCGGGGTCGGCCGGCCAGAAGTCGGTATCATCCATGTCGAGCGGTCCGGTGACGCGCGTCTTGACGATCTCCGGCAGCGTCCGTTCGTCGGCAACCTCCATCACCCCGCCCAGCACGTCGATGCCGAGCGAGTATTGCCATCCCGTGCCGGGCCTGAAGGCGAGGGGCAGGGTCGCGATGCGGGCAATATTCTCGGCTAGATCGAAGTCGGACGGTCCCGTTCCGCCGCAGGGGCGCTTGCCGTCGCCGCTGTCGATGTCATAGGTCAGCCCGGAGGTGTGGGTCATCAGCTGCGATATGGTGATCGTCGGTGCTTCGCCGTCGGCAAGGCGCGGGCGGAAGTCGGGCAGATAGCGCGTCACCGGGTCGTCAAGGCGCAGCTTGCCTGCCTCGACCATGGCCAGCGCCGCCACGGAGACCATCGGCTTGCTCACCGAGGCCAGCCGGAAGATCGTGCGTGGCGCCATCGGCCTGCCGGCCTCGCGATCGAGAAAGCCGGCCAGGCGCTGATAGACGAGCTCACCGTTCAGCGAGATCAGTATGTTGGCGCCGACGATCTTGTGACCGATGGCCTTGTCGACAACGGCGTCAACGCCCGAAAACTGAATGGTCCTGCCCACTTGGCTTACTCCTCGCCTTTTTCCGGGGTCGTCTGTGTGCCCGGAGGCCGTCACCCTAGCGCTTTCCGCGTCCATTTGTGACAGGAGATGTCGGGGCACTCTCATGAGTGTCCATAGGTTACCATATTGACACGTTACTAAAATGGAACATATTGTAGCGCCATGGTTGATGTTTTCGATGCTCTTGCCAGTGCCCACCGTCGCCGGTTGCTGGATGCCCTGCGTGAGCGGGACGGTCAGACCCTGGGGGAGCTCGAAGCCTGTCTGCCTTTGTCGCGCTTCGCGGTGATGAAACATCTCGGCGTCCTCGAGGAAGCCGCGCTGGTGGTCACCCGCAAGGTCGGGCGAGAGAAGTTCCACTATCTCAACCCCGTCCCCATTCAGGATGTGAGCGATCGATGGATCTCGCGCTATGCCCTGCCGTTTGCGCGCGGTCTCGCCGATCTGAAGAGCGGATTCCAGCAAGGGGTTTTCAGAATGAATACTGTGACGGTCGTACCGAAGCATGTTTATGAGCTTTTCATCGACGCGACGCCGGATGCGGTGTGGGCGATCCTGACCGACGACGCGAAGACGCCGCTCTGGCAGCACTTCAACATGGACTCGCGCACCGAGTGGCGCGTTGGTGGCAAGATCGAGTTCCTGCTGGGCGGCCATTCCATGATCGTCGGCGAGGTGCTGGAGCTGACGCCGCCGAAGCGCCTGTCGCACAGCTTCGCCGCCTGCTGGTCCGAGGAGGTTGCCGGAGATCCTCCATCGCGCGTCACCTGGGAGTTGGAGCCCGCGGGGGATGGGGCCACGAAACTGACGCTTGTGCACGATGACTTTGGGGGCGACACGACCACCAGCCGCATGGTGTCGGCCGGCTGGGTCGAGGCGATCTCGCGTCTGAAGACACTGGTCGAAACCGGGCGGACCTTTTCCATGCCGGGGCAGCCTGGGGCATAAGGCGACTCAAACAGAAAGGGCCGCCCCAAGGGGCGGCCCGATGGCAGGCAGAGAGCGTGGCTCTGCTATCAGTTGAAGACCACGGTGTTCTTGAACTGGGGCTCGTTGTCGCGGGCGGCCGGATCGAAGGTCGTCACGACGCGATAACCTTCCGAGCCGTGCGTGCCGATGACCGCGCCAGCGTTCAGGTTCTGCTCGGCCGCCGCATAGCGGGCGGCGTCGGCCTTGGCCGCGGCGGCGTTGGCGGGATTCTCAAGCACGACCGTGCGGTTGAACTGCGGGTCGTTGTCGCGGGCAGCCGGATCGAAGGTCGTGATGACCTTTGCGGCTTCCGAACCATGCGTTCCGACCAGGGCGCCGGACTTCAGGGTCTGCTCGGCCGCGGCGTAGCGGGCGGCATCGGCCTTGGCGGCAGCGGCGTTGGCGCCACCGTCACTGAAGAGCATGTTGACGAACTGCGGGTCGTTGTCGCGGGCAGCCGGATCGAAGGTCACGCCGGCGGCGTTGGCGATGGAAGGAACCAGAGCGGCGGCGAGGGCGGCGGTGAGAAGGAACTTGGTGTTCATGACGTCTACTCCAAATGGGGTGGTCTTCTTGGGAAGGCCTGCTTCGTGTTTTGGCAGCGGGGAGGTCTTGTTCACTGCCGATGACCCTCATTTGGACCTTGACCGTTCACGTTCAAACCGGTCGTCGCTGACGTGTGCGAGCGATCCAGTTGAACGAAAGTCGCGAAAACGTGTCTACGGAGTTGAACGTATTCAGTGGGTCCGGGAAAACCCGCGGTACACCGCGGGAAACCGGCCTCCAGTTGCTCAGTCCAGGCCGGCTGCGGCGTGAGAATGGGGAGGAATCGTTCACGAAAGGAACGACGCTCTGAGATGAAAAAACTTGGTTGGGGGGAGGAAGTCGCCGTTCGCACCGTCTAGAGCTTGTCCGGCGAACCTTGGTTCGCCAACATGCTCTATCGCTTTGTTTTCACGCAACTCCGGACGCAAACCGGTATCCACTTTTGCTGGAGTTGCTCTAAAAATCGTCTCGGGGACATCTGGACATGCAAAAAAGCCCCCGCCGGGATCGACGAGGGCTTTGGAAAGGCGACAGGGAGTATAGCTTAGTCTTACTCGGCGGCGGCCTCGTTGACGGCGATGCCGACCTCCTTGAGGTGGGCCTGCAACTCCTGCTTCTGAAACATCTCGCGGACGATGTCGCAACCGCCGACGAACTCGCCCTTCACGTAGAGCTGAGGCAGTGTCGGCCAGTTGGAGTAAGCCTTGATGCCGTCGCGCAGCTCGGCATTGTCCAGCACGTTGATGCCCTTGAATGGCACGCCAAGGTAGCCGAGGATCTGCACCACCTGTCCGGAGAAGCCGCACATCGGGAAATCCGGCGTGCCCTTCATGAACAGGACGATATCGTTGCTCTTCACTTCGTTGTCGATAAGCGACTTGATGTCAGCCATGGGTCTACCTCGGTCGATCGGATTCAAGGTCCGAATTGGAAGCATTCAAAGTTAAGGCGCGCTGGTCTGAAGTGCAAGGGCATGCAGCTCGCCGCCCATTTTCCCCTTGAGCGCGTCGTAGACCAGCTGATGCTGCCTGACCCGCGTCAGTCCGCGAAAGGCTTCGGACACGACGATGGCCGAATAGTGGTCGCCGTCCCCGGCCAGATCGCGGATCTCGACGCTGGCGTCCGGCAGCGCCTCCTTGATCATCGCCTCGATGTCTCTTGCCTGCATGGCCATGTCGAACACCCCTCTCTTCGTCGCCGGTCAGGAGTCGCCCAGCTTCTTCTGATCAGATGGCATCATCCGGCTCAAAAGGAAATGCTCCGGGCTGATACCCTAGTGGTTCGACCGAGACATTTGCGTCCGCGTGACACAAGCCTCAGAGCAAATGTCTCGGTCAAAAGAACCACTAGCAAGCTATTGTTTCTAGTGGAGCTTTTGAATTTGACATTTGAGCGGGCGCTCTATGTCAGGCGGGACTCAAATGTCAAATTCGCTCCACCAGAGCATATTCCAGTTCGGTCGGATTGCCAGCCGAGGGAGAAGCGCTCAGGCCTTCCCGCCCATGAAAGCTGGGAACCAGCCGTCATAGGCCGCCTTGATGTCGGCGATGGACGCCTTGCCGGCAGGGCCGAAGTCGACGGCGTTGCCACCGACGGTGCCGATCCGCTCGACCTTGATGCCGGCCTTGGCGGCGTCGGCCAGAACGGCGGCGCTCTCGTTGGGGTTCACGGCGATCAGGTAGCGAGCCTGATCCTCGGCGAAGACTGCCACATGCGGGGTGAGGTCGCCAAGCTCGATGCGGACGCCGCGCTGACCGGCCATCGCCATTTCGGCAAGCGCCACACCGAGGCCGCCGTCAGAGAGGTCGTGGCAGGTGGAGACGCGACCGGCGGCGATCAGGCCGCGCACGAAGTCGCCGTTCTTCTTCTCGAGTGCGAGGTCGACGGGCGGGGGCGTGCCTTCCTCGCGACCATGAAGATCGCGCAGGTAGACCGACTGGCCGAGGTGGCTGCCATGGCCGCCGACGAGCAGAACCTCGTCTCCGTCCGCCTTGAAGGCGATGGTGGCCATCTTGGCCACGTCCGGCAGGAGGCCGACGCCGACGATGGTCGGGGAGGGCAGGATGCCTTCGCCGTGGGTCTCGTTGTAGAGTGACACGTTGCCCGAGACGATCGGGAAGTTCAGGGCGCGACAGGCATCGGCGATGCCCTGCAGCGCCCGTACGAACTGGCCCATGGCCTCCGGCTTCTCGGGGTTGCCGAAGTTGAGGTTGTCGGTGAGGGCGATCGGGTCGCCGCCCACGGCGGTGACGTTGCGCCAGCTTTCGGCCACCGCCTGCTTGCCGCCTTCGAAGGGGTCGGCCTCGCAGTAGCGCGGCGTCACGTCTGCCGACATGGCCAGCGCCTTGCCGGTCCCTTCGACGCGGACGACACCGGCGTCGCCGCCGGGGATCTGGGCCGAGTTGCCCTGCACGAGGCAGTCGTACTGCTCGTAGACCCAGGCGCGCGAGGCCTGGTCGGGAGCCCCCATCAGACGGACGAGCGCGGTGCCGACATCGTTCACTGCGGGAATGGCGTCGGCGGCAAGCGGAGCGGCCTTACGCGGCTCGACCCACGGGCGATCATACTCCGGTGCTTCGTCGCCGAGTTCCTTGATCGGAAGGTCGGCGACTTCCTTGCCCTGCCAGATGATACGGAAGCGAAGGTCGTCGGTGGTTTCGCCGCAGACGGCAAAGTCCAGCTCCCACTTGCGGAAGACGGCTTCGGCCTCCTTCTCCTTGGAAGGTTCGAGCACCATCAGCATGCGCTCCTGGCTTTCGGAGAGCATCATCTCGTAGGGCGTCATGTCCTCTTCGCGCTGCGGCACGCGGTCGAGATCGAGGCGGATGCCGAGGTTGCCCTTGGCGCCCATTTCGACGGCCGAGCAGGTGAGGCCGGCGGCGCCCATGTCCTGGATGGCGACCACGGCGCCGGTCTTCATCAGCTCCAGGCAGGCTTCCAGGAGGCGCTTTTCGGTGAAGGGGTCGCCGACCTGAACGGTGGGACGCTTCTCCTCGATGGTATCGTCGAATTCGGCGGAGGCCATGGTGGCGCCGCCGACGCCGTCACGGCCGGTCTTGGCGCCAAGATAGACGACGGGCAGGCCGACACCCTTGGCTTCGCTGAGGAAGATGCCGTCGCGCTTGGCGATACCCAGGGCGAAGGCGTTGACGAGGCAGTTGCCGTTGTAGCGGGCGTGGAAGCGAACCTCGCCGCCGACGGTCGGCACGCCGAAGGAGTTGCCGTAGCCACCGACACCGGCGACGACGCCGGCCACCAGATGGCGGGTCTTCGGATGATCGGGCTCGCCGAAAGACAGCGAGTTCATGGCGGCGATCGGCCGGGCGCCCATGGTAAACACGTCGCGCAGGATGCCGCCGACGCCCGTCGTCGCGCCCTGATAGGGCTCGATGTAGGACGGGTGGTTGTGGCTTTCCATCTTGAAGATGGCGACATCGCCATCGCCGATGTCGATGACGCCGGCGTTCTCGCCTGGTCCGATGATGACCTTGTCGCCCTTGGTGGGCAGGGTCTTCAGCCACTTCTTGGAGGACTTGTAGGAACAGTGCTCGTTCCACATCGCCGAGAAGATGCCGAGCTCGGTCAGTGTCGGCTTGCGCCCGATCAGATGGAGGATGCGGTCATACTCGTCGGGCTTGAGCCCGTGACGGGAGATGAGGTCGGGCGTGATTTCGATGTCGTTCTGGAACACGGGCAATCCCCTTGGAGACCGGGCCGACGGTTGGGCAGGGGATAGAACGACTGGCACAAAACCGCAAGAAAGCGGCCGCACAAAAAAGCGCGTGTCGCCGCTTTTTCAGACGGCAACGATCGGTACCGTCAGGTTGGGGCCATGGTCTTGGTGTTGACGACCCTTATGGTCTCGACCGGCGGGTCCTGCCTGGCCGGTGCCGGGCGAGGCGCGGCGGGCGGCGGCTGGGGCGGCAATGTCGTCGGACGTTGGTCGGCAAGCCCGGTGCGCTGCACGTAAAGCGTATCGAGGGCGCAGAACTCGCGAACGAAATCGAGGACGGCTGCCGCCGACATGCTCGTCGGGTTGATATCGACCGTCGGATTGTACTTCAGGTACAGCCGCTCGGCATCGATGGTGCGCCCCGCGTAACCCACCGCCCATCCGTCGAAGACGCGCTTGTCGATGGTGGATATGGCGAGCACCGTGAGGTCTTCGATGCGAGGATCTTCGAATAGCAACCGCAGGCGCTTGGAGACTTGCTCGCGAGCGCCCTCGATGACCTCCAACATATATTTTTCGTTGAAGACAAGACCGCCGGTGAGGCCCGACGCAGGACTATACTCGCTGGCCGCCGCCAAGATGCTTTTGATCATCCCGGCGGATTCGCCGATCTTGACGTTGGTGCGACCGTAGAACACCAGTCGAGACAGCATGGCAGTACGCTCCGGCCAATGTTAATCCGGTTTCCACTGAAGCCCCGACGTGGCAGACAAATGGTTACCGAAGCTGACCTGGTGGCGAAAACGAAAGGCTATCTGCTACTTAAGGTAAGTTGAGGTTAATCAGCTCGCAAAAACTGTCAATATACAACACCACAACTGGCGGTGCGTTCTTGGCTTCAGGCGGCGACGGAGGTGGCGACGCTTTCGAACAGGCCACGGCCGTCAAGGCCTCCGTGCAGGGCTTCGATCAGGTTTTCGGGGTGCGGCATCATGCCGAGCACGTTGCCGGTCTCGTTGAGAATGCCGGCGATATCGTTGATCGAGCCGTTGGGGTTGGTGCCCTCGGCATAGCGGAAGGCAACGCGTCCTTCGCCTTCGAGTCGCGCCAGCGTTTCCGGGTCGGCGAAATAGTTGCCGTCGTGATGGGCCACCGGGCAGCGGATCACTTCGCCCTTGGAATAGGCGCGGGTGAAATCGGTGTCGTTGTTGGTCACCTCGAGCTTCACTTCCTTGCAGACGAAGCGAAGGTGGGCGTTGCGCATCAGCGCGCCGGGCAGCAGGCCGGCTTCGGTGAGGATCTGGAAGCCGTTGCATACACCGAGGACGCGGACGCCGGCCTTGGCCTTCCTGGCTACGTCGAGCATGGCCGGCGAGCGCGCGGCGATGGCGCCGCAGCGCAGATAGTCACCGTAGGAGAAGCCGCCGGGCAGGACGATCAAGTCGACGTCCGGGATTGTCGCATCCTGGTGCCAGACGACCGTCGGCTCGACGCCGGTGACCGAATGCAGGGCCTTGACCATGTCGTGGTCGCGGTTGGAGCCGGGAAAGAGGACGACGGCCGAGCGCATATCGTGTTCTCCTCGAAAGGTCAGGGCATCAGGAACAGAACGGCGAGAGTGGCGGCGACGACCGGAATTCCGATGAAGATCGCTGCCTTGACCAGCATGAAACGAATGATCCGGCGCGTATCGTCAGGGCCGTCGGCCATGTTCGCCTCAGCCGAGAATGGCGATGTCGTAGTTCTCGATAACGGTGTTGGCGAGCAGCTTCTCGCACATGTCGGCGACCGCCGCGCGGGCCTTGTCCGGGTCGGTCTCGGCGAGGGAGAGGTCGACGATCTTGCCCTGGCGGGCGCCGTCTATGCCGGCGAAGCCGAGGCCGCGCAACGCGCCCTCGATCGCCTTGCCCTGCGGGTCGAGGACGCCCGCCTTGAGGGTGATGGTGACGCGCACTTTCATGGCCGTATCCCGAAAATGAAGAACGCCGGGGGAATAACCCGGCGTTCTCGAATTCACAAGTCGGTTTTCGAGGCGTCTCCGCCTTTCATGGCGCTGCTTTTCGCAGCGTCCATGCTTATTTCACCAGCGTCGGGCCGGAGGGGCGCGTCTGCTCGGACTCGTTGAGGATGCCCAGGCGCCGTGCGACTTCGGTGTAGCTCTCGACAAGACCGCCCATATCCTTGCGGAAGCGATCCTTGTCGAGTCGGTCGCCGGTGGCGATATCCCAAAGACGGCAGCTGTCGGGACTGATCTCGTCGGCGACGACAATGCGCATCATGTCGCCTTCCCACAGGCGCCCGCACTCCATCTTGAAGTCGACAAGGCGAATGCCGACGCCGAGGAACAGACCGGCGAGGAAGTCGTTGACACGGATGGCCAGCGCCATGATGTCGTCGATTTCCTGCGGCGAGGCCCAGCCGAAGGCCGTGATATGCTCTTCGGAAACCATCGGGTCCTTGAGCTCGTCGCTCTTGAAATAGAACTCGATGATCGAGCGCGGCAACTGTGTGCCCTCTTCGATCCCGAGTCGCGTGGCGATCGAGCCCGCCGCGACGTTGCGCACCACCACCTCAAGCGGAATGATCTCCACCTCGCGGATCAACTGCTCGCGCATGTTGAGACGGCGGATGAAATGGGTGGGAATGCCCATGTTGTTGAGATGGGTGAAGAGATATTCCGAAATCCGGTTGTTCAGAACACCCTTGCCGTCGATGATCTCGTGCTTCTTGGCATTGAACGCCGTAGCGTCGTCCTTGAAGTGCTGAATCAACGTACCCGGCTCGGGACCTTCGTACAGGATCTTGGCCTTACCTTCGTAGATACGCCGGCGGCGGTTCATGGGGATATACCGTGGTCTGTTGATGAAATCCATGAGGCCGGGGCTCCGGGTCCGATTTACAACTAGCCCGCTTGTCGCCTCGGCGGGAATTCAGGATGCGACAACACGACAACCGGCGCGCAATGCACCGTCAGCGTGGACACATTCTAAGCACAGAAAGCGGGCGAACTGACGTCCGCCCGCTCCCTCGCCTGGAGGGCACACTATCCGATCGGGTCCCGGATAACAATCCCGTCGTGCTGCAATTTCGCGTAGTGGTCATTCCTTAACTCTTTTGGTTACTTACCTACTTCCGGCCAAGTTGATCACAGGGGCGTGAAAGCTTATATTCAATTCGAGGAGAGTGTTTGAGCTTTCGCCTTTTAGAGAAAGGAGGTTCGGATGTCCGCGACATGGAGCCGAAGCCTGCCTTTGTCAGGTGAAAATGCCCACAACGGCAATATCGCGGTCTTCGATAACCGCGAGAAAGCCTTCGAAATCAAGTTTGCCCGCGACGAGGAGTTGAGGTTCCGCACCACTGCGCGCCGCAACAAGCTCATCGGTCTGTGGGCGGCCATGAAAATGGGGATGGGCGAGTCCGAGGCGGCCGACTATGCTCGTACGGTCGTCTTTGCGGATCTCACGCGGGTCGGCGGTCGCGACATCTCCGCCAAGCTGGCGGCTGACCTCGCCGACGCCGGCATTCCCGTAACGGACGACGAGATACAGACGGCGATGCGCGATTTCATGGCGCGCGCCGAACTCGAGGTCATGACCGAGACCTGATCCGTCCGAAAGGGAAACGATGGAACGTCCATCCTTGCGCGCCGCGCTTGCAGGTACCCGTCCACTGCGTGTCGGCTGGTCTTGCCTGCCCGATCCGCTGGCTGCCGAGACCATGGTCCGGGCCGGCTTCGAGGCGGTCTTGCTCGATCTCCAACATGGCGTGATCGACATGGGCGTGGCGCCGGCCATGCTCGCCGCTATTCGCTCGGCCGGTGGGTACGCGCTGGCTCGCGTTCCGGTGGGCGAGTATCAGTCGGCTTCCCGGCTGCTCGACTGGGGCGCCGAGATGGTGGTGGCGCCGATGATCGAGACAGCCGATGACGCGCGTGCCTTCGCAGGCTTCATGAAGTATCCGCCGGACGGGCTGCGTTCCTACGGGCCTGCCCGCGCAGTGCAGTTGTCGGGCCTGTCGGCTGACGCCTACCGAACGTCGGCCAACGCCTCGACGCTGGCGGTGGTGATGATCGAGACGCGGTCCGCGCTTGCCAACCTGGATGCCATCCTGGCCGTTCCCGGCATCGATGGCGTGTTCGTCGGCCCGTATGATCTTTCCATCGCCCTGTCGCCCGATGGCGAGCCGGGGCTCGACCGGCCCGACACGATCGCCGCCATGGAGCGGGTGGTCCGACAGGCCAAGGCGGCCGGCAAGATATGTGGCGCCTTTGGCGCGAATGCCGCGCTGGTGCGTCGCTATCTCGGGCTCGGCTTCACCTTCGCCACGCTGTCGACCGACATGGATCTTGTCGCCTCTGCCGTGAAGGCGGCGATCTCCGAGGTGGAGGGTGGCTGACGGGATCCGCAGTCGCGGCGCCGTCAGGGCGCCGCGGGTGCTCCGGCTCGCTTCAGAAGCGTCGCAAAGCGCGTCAATCCTTCCGGCCACGGGCCATAACCGGTCTCGTCGTTGAGGTGGCCGGCAAATCCCGCGTCGACGAAATCCGATCCCCAGGCGGCGGCATACTCGTCCGCTCGCTCGAAGGCGCAGTAAGGATCGTCGCGGCTCGCGATCAGCATGGAAGGGAAGGGTAGGGGGTCAGTAGACAGACCGGCGAAGCTGGCGATCTCAGGGACCTCCAGCTGATCCACGTCCGGCAGGCCGACCAGGAACGCGGCGGCCACCTTGCGTCCGACGTAGGGGGCGGCGTGGATGACAGTGGCGACGCCGAGCGAGTGGGCGACAAGCACCACCGGTCGACTCGCCTTGCCGACGGCGATGCCGAGGGCGGATACCCAGGCGTCACGATCGGGCTTGGCCCAGTCGCGCTGGGCGACGCGCCGCGCCGTTGGCAGGCGCTTCTCCCAGCGGCTTTGCCAGTGGTTGGGACCTGAGTTGTTCCAGCCGGGGATGATGAGGATGTCGCATTCGGAGGTCTTCATGGTGCGACCTTGAATGGCTTTCGGGCGGAAAGCAAGGCAGGCGCCGTCACCGCGATCGAGTGCCTTCACGTTCTGAGTCTGCTTTCGGCTTGAGTTGAAGCTCATGTGAAGATTCAAGATGAAGTGCCTTGGTTTCAGTGGGTTATCCTCTACTCCTCTGTCCGGGATGCTCTCGTGTGCCTGCCGTTGTGATGGCGATTCAAGCTGTATCCTGATGTTCCGATTCGACTTGAAGTCCTGCCGACGGGGCGGCGGGATTGATTTACCGTAAGTGTACGCTTACGGTAAGCTATGGCTAACATGAACTCCGCCCTGCTTGCCCTTGCCGATCCCACCCGTCGCGCTGTGTTCGAGCGTGTGGCTCGATCTCCCGCGCCGGTGGGCGACATTGCCATGGGGTTGCCGGTATCCCGGCCAGCCGTGTCGCAGCATCTCAAGGTGTTGAAGGAGGCTGGATTGGTGTTGGACCATGCCGATGGCGCAAGGCGCATCTATCGCATCGATCCCAGGGGGCTCGGCCCGCTCAGGGCTTGGCTCGATCAGTTCTGGGGTGAGGCTCTCGATGCCTTCGCCGCCGATCTCGAAGCGCATGCAAAGGACGACAAGGATGACGACCATGACTGACACGATCGTTGCCGCCCCCGTTCGCCGTTCGGTGACCGTCAAGGCGGAGCCGGCACGCGCCTTCCAGGCCTTCGTTGGAAATATCGGCCGCTGGTGGCCGAGAAGTCATGCCATCGGCGGCAAGCCTCTGGTCGATGCCGTCATGGAACCTCGGGCGGGTGGCCGCTGGTATGAGGTAAGCGAGGATGGCTCGACCTGCGACTGGGGAAAGGTGCTGGTTTACGAGCCGCCGGGGCGCCTGGTTCTCGCCTGGCAGATCGATGCAGACTGGAAATACGATCCTGACCTCATCACCGAGGTGGAGATATTGTTCATCCCCGACGGTGAGGGAACCCGCGTCGAGCTCGAGCATCGCAACATCGAGCGCTTCGGCAGCCGGGCCGCGGCCGTTGCCGACATGATTGGCTCGGATGGCGGCTGGCCGCTCATTCTCGGGCTCTATGCAGAGAGCGTTGCAGCCTGAGCCGAGCTCGTTGGCAAAGAAAGCCCCGGGTGACCGGGGCTTTCCGAAGGGATCACTCGCCAAACACGCGGGCGAAGATCGTCTCGACGTGCTTCAAGTGATAGTCGAGGTCGAACTTGTCGCGAATTTCCTCCTCGGAAAGCGCGGCGCGCACCTCCTGGTCCTTCAGGAGCTCCGACAGGAAGTCGACGGTCGAGCTGCCGCCGTGGTGGTAGCTCTCCCACACCTTCATGGCGTTGCGCTGGACGAGGCGATAGGCATCCTCCCGCGAGACCCCGGCCTGCGTCAGCGCCAGCAGGATGCGCTGGGAGTGCACGAGGCCGCCGAGGCGGTCCATGTTGGCGACCATGCGCTCGGGATAGACCAGGAGCTTGTCGACGACGCCGGTGAGGCGGGCGAGGGCGAAGTCGAGCGTGATGGTGGCGTCGGGGCCGATATAGCGCTCGACCGACGAGTGGGAGATATCGCGCTCGTGCCAGAGAGCGACGTTCTCAAGCGCCGGCGTCACGGCGGCGCGAACGACGCGGGCGAGGCCGGTGAGGTTCTCGGTCAGCACCGGGTTGCGCTTGTGCGGCATGGCCGACGAGCCCTTCTGACCGGGCGAGAAATACTCCTCGGCTTCCAGCACCTCGGTGCGCTGCAAGTGGCGGATCTCGATGGCGAGGCGCTCGACCGACGAGGCGACGACGCCGAGCGTGGCGAAGAACATCGCATGACGATCGCGGGGGATGACTTGTGTCGACACCGGCTCGGGGCGCAGCCCCAGCGCCTCGGCGACATGGATCTCGACGCGCGGGTCGATGTTGGCGAAGGTGCCGACGGCGCCGGAGATGGCGCAGGTGGAGATTTCCTCGCGAGCGGCGACGAGGCGGGCCCGGCAGCGGTCGAACTCGGCGTAGGCCTCGGCCATCTTCAGTCCGAAAGTGACCGGTTCGGCGTGAATGCCGTGGCTGCGGCCGATGCAGACCGTGCGCTTGTGTTCCTTGGCGCGGCGCTTCAGCGCGGCGAGCAGGGCATCGAGGTCGGCGATCAGCAGATCGGCGGCCCGCTTGAGCTGGACGTTGAAGCAGGTGTCGAGCACGTCCGACGAGGTCAGGCCCTGGTGGACGAAGCGGCTGTCCGGGCCGACGAACTCGGCGAGGTGGGTCAGGAAGGCAATGACATCGTGTTTGGTGACCCGCTCGATCTCGTCGATACGGTCGACGTCGAATGTCGCCGCGCCGCCCTTTTCCCAGATGGTCTTCGCCGCGTCCTTCGGTACAACGCCGATGGCGGCGAGAGCGTCGGTGGCGTGGGCCTCGATCTCGAACCAGATACGAAACTTGGTTTCCTGGCTCCAGATGGCAGTCATCTCGGGGCGGGCGTAGCGCGGGATCATGGCTCGGCCTTCTCTTGTGGGAATGGGCGCGGTTTAGCAGGAAGGGCGAGGTGGCTCAACCGGCGTCGCAACGCGGCGCGCAATGCCGTCATTCCGCGACTCATGAACTGAGTCCGGAGTCCGGAACAATCAATTGATTGGAAACGTGTTTCAGTCTGGGTGGGGCGGATCAGGCTTCGCCGTAATGCCGGTCGTGATAAATCAGGACTTCCTTGGCGCCGGTGGAATCGCGCGGTTTGGTCAAGGTGGCGATGACCGTGCCGAAGTAGACGGTGTGCGAGCCGACGTCCTGGAACGACAGGAGGCGGCAATCGAGCGCCATGATGGCGTCCTTCAGGACGGGCGAGCCGGTGGAAAGCACGGTCCAGTCGCCGTGCTTGAAGCGGTCGTCCAGGTGCAGGCCGGTTCGGCCAGCAAAAATGTTGGCCAGCGTTACTGCATCTTTAGGTAGCAGATTGACCGCGAACTGGGCATTGTCCTGCATCAGCCTGTTCTGCGGGCTTTTGCGGTTGAGGCAGACCAGAATTGTGGGCGGATCGTCGGATACGGAAGCGACCGCAGTGGCCGTAAAACCGGCCTTTCCGGCCGGTCCTGCGGTGGTCACGATGCTGACGCCCGATGGAAGGCGGGCAATGGCATCGCGAAATGCCTCGCCGGTGGTCGTCTGCAGGGTGCTCGTGGCGCTTTCCTGCCCAGAAAAGTCGCGACCGGCTGTGCTGTCGGTGGCCATTGTTGCCTCTCGCAAAGCGAATCCGTTGATCTGCCTACGCTTATCACGAACGGACCGGCTGTCAGACCCCCATAATGCGGTCACGCCAAAAGCGGCAAACTTCTTGCATAGGGCTGGCGGGGCGCGGGTTGCACTTTGATTGAGCCTTTTCGGAGATTACGCGTAAATCTCCAAAATAGTGACGGATCGAAGTGAAATTCGCTAGATATTGGCCAATTGGGCCGAGTTATGTTTCGCGAGGGGTGATTCCACATGCAATGACAAGGGGCTCGGTTGTCTTGATCGATCGATCCTGTTAATGGAATCCATAACGCCCACAAATGAAGCAGCCTGGAAAATGCTGCCACCAAGGGCGTCTGCAGGGGGTCTCAGTTTCATGGAAGTTTTCGTCCAGCAGGTGATCAATGGGATCACGATCGGATCGCTGTACGGTCTGATCGCCATTGGTTACACCATGGTTTTCGGCATCATCGGCATGGTGAATTTCGCCCATGGCGACGTGTTCATGGTGTCTGCCTTTTTCGCTCTCATCTTTCTCCTGGTGCTGACGTCCTGGTTCGGCATCGCGTCGATGACATTGGCACTCATTCTCGTCATGGTCGTGGCGATGGTGCTGACGGGGCTACTCGTCTGGGCGATCGAACGCGTCGCCTACGCACCACTCAGGGGGTCGTTCCGCCTCGCGCCGCTCATCTCGGCCATCGGCATGTCAATCGTGCTGTCCAACTTCATCCAGGTCGCCCAGGGTCCGCGCAACAAGCCGATCCCGCCGGTGACGCGTGACGTCTACACGCTCTGGGAAGGCGCCAACGGCTATCCGGTCAACCTTTCCCTCAAGCAGATCATCATCTGGGTGGTGACGGCCCTGTTGCTCGCCGCCTTCTGGTACGTGGTGCAGAAGACCGCTCTCGGTCGGGCCCAGCGCGCCTGCGAGCAGGACCGCAAGATGGCCGCGCTGCTCGGCGTCAACGTGGACCGCACCATTTCGCTGACCTTCGTCATCGGCGCGGCGCTTGCCGCCGTCGCGGGCACGCTGTTCCTCATGTACTACGGCGTCGTGGTGTTCTCAGACGGCTTCACGCCGGGCGTGAAGGCGTTCACGGCGGCGGTTCTCGGAGGCATCGGCTCGCTGCCGGGCGCGGTCCTCGGCGGGTTGCTGATCGGTCTCATCGAGACGCTGTGGGGGCAGTATGTCTCGGCCGACTACCAGAACGTCGCCGCCTTCTCGATCCTGGTCATCGTGTTGATCTTCATGCCGCAGGGCCTGCTCGGTCGTCCGGAAGTCGAGAAGGTCTGATCATGAACTCAGCTGTGAAGTCCAAAGACGGGGCGGGCATCGATTTCGGCCGCGCCCTCAAGGATGGCGTGATCATCGGGATCGTCGCCTTCGCTCTCCTCGGGCCTCTGGTCGGCCTCAAGACCGACCAGAACATGGCCAACGAACTGATCCTGCAGAACAGGCTCGGCCTTGCCGCCATACTGTCCGCGATCATCGGCGTCGGCAGGTTCCTGCTGTCGGCCTTCATCTATCCCTGGATCGCCGCTCGCGGACGCCGCACCAAGGCGGCGGTGACGCTGGCCGAGCTGGAGGCGCGGGCGAGGGTCACCCGGGGGCTGTCGGTCACCGGCCTGATCTTTCTGTTCGTCTACCCGATCCTGATCATCTCGCTGTTCGGCGTGCAGGGATCGATCAAGTGGGTGGACAACTACGGCGTCCAGATCCTGATCTACGTGATGCTGGGCTGGGGCCTCAACATCGTCATCGGCCTCGCCGGACTGCTCGACCTCGGCTACGTCGCCTTCTACGCGGTCGGCGCCTATTCCTATGCGCTGCTCGCCATCAATTTTCACCTGAGCTTCTGGGTGCTGCTGCCGGTGGCCGGCATTCTCGCCGCCTTCTGGGGCATCATCCTCGGCTTCCCCGTGCTCAGGCTCCGAGGCGACTATCTCGCCATCGTCACGCTGGCCTTCGGTGAGATCATCCGACTGGTGCTGATCAACTGGAAGGACTTCTCCGGCGGCTCGGCGGGCATTTCCTCGATCCCGAAGGTGACGATGTTCGGCATCTACTCCTTCGACATGAACGCCACCAACAGCTTCATCAAAGCGTTCCATCTCTCGCCGTCGTCGGCCTACTACAAGGTGTTTCTCTACTACCTGATCCTGCTCCTTGCGTTGCTCACCGCCTTCATCACCATCAGGCTTCGCCGCCTGCCGATCGGCCGCGCCTGGGAGGCGCTGCGCGAGGATGAGGTGGCCTGCCGGTCGCTCGGCATCAACACCACCAACACCAAGCTGACGGCCTTCGCCATCGGCGCCATGTTTGGCGGCTTCGCCGGCTCGTTCTTCGCCGCCCGCCAGGGCTTCGTCTCGCCGGAATCCTTCATCTTCATGGAATCGGCCGTCATCGTCGCCATCGTGGTGCTGGGCGGCATGGGGTCGATGATCGGCGTCGCGTTGGCGGCGGTGGCGATGATCGGTGGCACCGAGCTCCTGCGCGAACTCGACTTCCTGAAGCTGGTGTTCGGCAAGGACTTCAATCCCGACCAGTACCGCATGTTGTTGTTCGGCCTCGCCATGGTGATCATCATGGTGTGGAAACCGAGAGGTTTTGTCTCAGCTCGTCAGCCAACCGCCTTCCTGTTCAAGCGGAAGACTGTTTCAGGCGATCTCGTGAAGGAAGGCCACGGCTGACATGACCATCTCTTATCGGAACTGGGACAGCGATCCTGTCCTGACCGTCGAGCATCTGACCATGCGTTTCGGCGGTCTCGTGGCGGTGAACGATCTTAGCTTCTCCGTCGGCCGGGGCGACATCACGGCGCTGATCGGTCCCAACGGCGCTGGCAAGACCACGGTGTTCAACTGCATCACCGGCTTCTACAAGCCGACGACCGGCATGATGTCGATGCGTCCCAAGGACGGGTCGCTGCATCTTCTCGAGCGGCTGCCCGACTTTGTCGTCGCTCGCAAGGCCAAGGTGGCCCGCACCTTCCAGAACATCCGCCTGTTCTCGGGCATGACGCTTCTGGAAAACCTGCTGGTCGCCCAACACAATCCGCTGATGATCGCCTCGGGCATGACCATTCTCGGCGTGCTCGGCATCGGCGGCTACAAGACCCACGAACGGGAGGCGATCGAACGGGCCAGCTACTGGCTCGACAAGATCGGCCTCATGGACCGCGCCGACGATCCGGCCGGCGATCTCCCTTATGGCGCCCAGCGCCGCCTGGAGATCGCCCGCGCCATGTGCACCGGTCCGGACCTGCTCTGTCTCGACGAACCGGCCGCTGGCCTCAACCCGCGTGAATCGGCCGAGCTCAACGCTTTGCTGCTGTCGATCCGTCAGGACGACGGCACCTCGATCCTGCTCATCGAGCATGACATGTCGGTGGTGATGGGCATCTCCGACCATGTCGTCGTGCTCGAATACGGCACCAAGATCGCCGACGGTACGCCCACCGAGACGCGGAACGATCCGCGCGTCATCGCCGCCTATCTCGGCGTCGACGACGAAGAGGTGGAAGAGATCGAGCAAGAGCTCGACGAGACGGCCGGCAGCGAAGGGGGCAGGGCATGAGCGCCACGGACACCAAGTCCCTGCTGACCGTCAGGGGCGTCAAGACCTATTACGGCAACATCATCGCGCTGAAGGGTGTCGACGTCGACGTCCACCAGGGCGAGATCGTCACGCTGATCGGCGCCAACGGTGCCGGCAAGTCGACGCTGATGATGACCATCTGCGGCAATCCGAGGGCGCGCGAGGGCACGATCGTCTACGACGGACAGGACATCACGCGCCTGCCGACCCATGAGATCGCACGCCTCAGGATCGCCCAGTCGCCCGAGGGGCGGCGCATCTTCCCGCGCATGACGGTGCTCGAAAACCTGCAGATGGGCGCGTCGATCGACAACATGGAGTTCTTCGACACCGACATCCAGTACATGTTCGACCTGTTTCCGCGCCTCAAGGAGCGGATCAACCAGCGTGGCGGCACCCTGTCGGGCGGCGAACAGCAGATGCTGGCCATCGCCCGCGCGCTGATGGCGCGGCCGAAGCTGCTGATGCTGGACGAGCCGTCGCTCGGTCTGGCGCCGCTGATCGTCAAGCAGATCTTCGACGCCATTCGGGAGCTCAACCGGCGCGACGGCCTTACCGTGTTCTTGGTCGAGCAGAACGCTTTCCATGCGCTGAAGCTCGCCCATCGCGGCTACGTGATGGTCAATGGCGTGATCACCATGAGCGGCTCCGGCCGTGAACTTCTCGAAAACCCGGAGGTGCGCGCCGCGTATCTCGAGGGTGGTGCCCACTAACACTGGCTGGGTTTGTCGTCGCGGGAAGCGGCTTCGCTTTCCCCCGGCAGGCTCCAAGGAGAAAGATCATGCAGGGCATCCTCTACGAAGAGGCGTCGAGCCTCACCTTTATCTTCGTCACGCTTCTTCTGGGCGGCCTCGGCGCCTGGATGACCGGTCGCGCTTGCGCCAAGACGTGGCGGCCAAGGTTGGTGATGGCGATCTATGTCGCCATCCTCTCCGTCGGCATCCGCTTCATCCATTTCTCGATCTTCAGCGGCACGCTTCTGTCGCCGCACTATTACGTCGTCGATGCGATCGTTCTCGAAGCCATCGCATTCGCCGGATTCCAGTTTACGCGCGCACGTCAAATGGCTACGCAGTATTACTGGCTATACGAGTTGACCGGTCCCTTCTCCTGGAAGGGGCGCGGTTGAGCGGAAACGACGAGGTCAGGGCTGGATTTCCAGTCGTGGCCAGGCGTTCCGGGTGGCGACCGGCAAATGGAGCAGGGGTTTTCTCCGCCGGCCGCCGCTTTGTACCCAGGGCTCGGGAATGAGCCCGCTAGACTTCCAGTGACAGAAAAATGGGAGACCACAAAATGAAGAAGTTCCTCCTGTCTGGCGTCGTGTTCGCCGCTGGCCTCGCTTTTGCCGGCGCCGCTTCGGCGGACGTCATCATCGGCGTCGCCGGTCCGCTGACCGGTCCGAACGCCGCTTTCGGCGCCCAGCTCCAGAAGGGTGCCGAGCAGGCCGCCGCCGACATCAACGCCGCCGGTGGCATCAACGGCGAGAAGGTCGTCATCGAGCTCGGCGACGACGTGTCGGACCCCAAGCAGGGCGTCTCGGTGGCCAACAAGTTCGTGGGTGATGGCGTCCAGTTCGTGGTCGGTCACTTCAACTCGTCGGTGTCGATCCCGGCTTCCGACGTCTATGCCGAGAATGGCATCTTCCAGGTGACGCCGGCCTCCACCAACCCGAGCTTCACCGAACGCGGCCTTTGGAACACCTTCCGCGTTTGCGGTCGCGACGACCAGCAGGGCGCCGTTGCCGGCAAGTACATTGCCGAGAAGCTCGCCGGCAAGAAGGTGGCCGTGCTGCACGACAAGACCACTTACGGTCAGGGCCTTGCCGACGAGACCAAGAAGGCGCTCAACGCCGCCGGCGTCACCGAAGCCCTCTATGAAGGCGTCAACGTCGGCGACAAGGACTTCTCGGCCCTCATCTCCAAGATGAAGGAAGCCGGCGTCGAAGTCATCTACTGGGGCGGCCTGCACACCGAAGGCGGTCTGATCGCCCGTCAGTCGGCCGAAGCCGGCCTCAAGGCGACGATGATGTCGGGTGACGGCATCGCCTCCGACGAGTTCGCCGCCATCGGTGGTCCGGCCGTCGAAGGCACGCTGATGACCTTCGGCCCCGACCCGCGTCAGAACCCGGCCGCTGCCGACGCCGTGAAGAAGTTCCGGGACGCCGGCTTCGAGCCCGAGGCCTACACGCTCTACAGCTACGCCGCCGTACAGATCATCGCCGCCGGCGCCAAGGAGGCCGGTTCGGTCGATCCGCAGGCTGTGGCCGAGACCGTCCGCAAGGGCGCGCCGATCTCGACCGTTATTGGCGAGCTGGCCTATGACGAGAAGGGCGACCGCAAGGACGCCGACTACACTGTCTACGAGTGGTACAAGGCCGACGACGGCAAGATCACCTACAAGATGCTGCCGTAAGTCGCGGTTCGGCCGCTTCGGCGGCTGGAACAGGCGCTTCGCATCGAACGCCGCCGGGTCACTCCGGCGGCGTTTCGTTTTATCAAAAGAAAACCTCCACCTATGGTGGAGGATTGGATGGGTTCTACACAGTATAAAAGAAACCTCCGTGCTTGGGCCACGCAGTGGGTCA
>NZ_JAMDLI010000012.1 GCF_023721815.1 Pleomorphomonas sp. JP5 | reverse complement strand
CCCTTGTAACTTAGCCCCACCACGATCTGGTATCATTCCGGTTGCGGTGGCGGACGGGAGACCGCCCCCCCTTAGGGACACCAAGCCCGTGATTGAGCAAGGGTCCTCGTCCGCCGTTCCATCGAACCCGAACAGTCGCTTGGGCCGCACAAAGCGAAGCCCGCTTGCGCAAGGATGGGATCGGATGGACGCTCTCTACATCGGCATCGACGTCTCAAGGGATCGCCTGGACGTCGCTGCGACTTCCCCTTCGGTGGCTGCTTTCCACCTGCCACGCAATCACGATGGGTTGGCGGATCTGGTCGAACGGCTGAAGCCGCTCGGGGCAGAACGGATCGCCGTTGAGGCCACTGGCGGTTTCGAAACCGTGGTGGTGGCAGCTCTGGCCGCCGCCTTGCTGCCGGTCGTCGTGGTCAATCCTGCCCAAGTTCGTGCCTTTGCCTGGGCGCTCGGCAAGCGGGCCAAGACGGACCCGATCGACGCCGCTGTGATCGCCCGCTTCGCCGAGGCTACCAGACCGGACTTGCGGCCGCTGGCCGACGCCGAGACCGAGGCGCTGGCCGATCTCGTCACCCGACGCCGACAGATCGTCGCCATGATCGGAGCGGAAAATCAACGTCTTAAGCGAGCATCCGCCCGCACGGCCAAGAGCATCAGACGGTTGCTGAAAGCGCTTGAGAAAGAACTCACCGGCATTGACCAGGACATCGACGACAGTATTCGCCGATCGCCCAACTGGCTGGAAAAGGTCGAACTGCTGAAATCCGTTCCCGGCATCGGCGATCAGATCGCCCGTACGCTGATCGCCGAATTGCCGGAGCTGGGTACGCTCGACAGACGCCAGATCGCTGCCCTCGTCGGCCTGGCCCCCTGGACGCGCCAATCCGGCCAATGGCGCGGCAAGAGCTTCATCGGTGGAGGCCGCGCAGCCGTCCGATCGGCTCTCTACATGGGAGCCCTCCTCGCCGCCCGATACAATCCAGAACTCAAGGCCTTCCGTGATCGCCTCGTCGATCAAGGCAAACCCAAGCTCGTCGCAATCATCGCTGTCGCCAGAAAGCTCGTCACCATCCTCAACGCCCTCATCCGGGACAATCAACCATGGCACGAACTAAAAGCTTGACCGACAAGACAGTCGCTCAATCG
>NZ_JAMDLI010000011.1 GCF_023721815.1 Pleomorphomonas sp. JP5 | reverse complement strand
AGCTCGAAGCCTGTGCCCGAGCAATACATCTCGAGGCAGCCGTGACGGCCGCACCAGCATTTCGGTCCCGGATACTCGCCTTCCTTCGGCCAGGGAAGCGAGTAGTGACCGATCTCGCCGGCCAGCCCCTGGAAGCCATTGTGGCTCCTGCCCTTGATGGCGATGCCGCCACCGTGGCCGGTGCCGAGAATGATGCCGACGACGACGTCGAGCCCGGCGCCGGCCCCGTCGACCGCCTCGGAGACGGCGAGGCAATTGCCGTCGTTGGCGAGCCGGACCGGCCGGCCCAGAGCGGCTTCGAGGTCGCGGCCGAGTGGCTTGCCGTTCAGCCAGAAGGCGTTGGAGTTGCGGATGAGGCCGGTGAGCGGGTTCGGGCTTCCAGGCAGGCCGATGCCGACACTGCCATGCTCACCGGTCGCCGTCTCTACGTGATCGACCAGCTCGGCCACCGCCCGGATCGAGGCATCGTAATCCTCGCGCGGCGTCGGAATGCGATGTCGGCAGAGTTCGACGCCTAGGGCATCGAGCCCGATCACCTCCATCTTCGTCCCGCCCCAGTCGATCCCGATATACATGTCCGCCCGCCTTGTTGGGGTGCCGCAGGTCAAAGGGCCTTGCCGTTGGCGCCGAAGCGATGAAGATGACCGTCGATCGGCGTCAGCACCACGTCGTCGCCGGCCGCAACGGGCATGTCGCCGATGGTACGGGCCGTGAGACGACCGGCTTCGGCGATCTCGACATGGATGAACGTATCGCTGCCGAGATGCTCGGCGGAGATCACCCGGCCGCGCCATCCGTCGCCCTCATGGCTGACGGCAAGATGTTCCGGCCGTACGCCGATGGTAGTGGCGCCGGCTTTTTCGGCCAGATCGCCGGTGATGAAGTTCATCTGCGGCGATCCGATGAAGCCGGCGACGAACAGATTGGCGGGTGAGCGGTAGAGATCCAGCGGTGCGCCGATCTGCTCGAGCGTGCCGCCGTTCAGAACGGCGATCTTGTCGGCCATGGTCATGGCTTCGGTCTGGTCGTGCGTTACGTAGATGGTGGTGGTGCCAAGCCGCTGCTGCAACTCGCGAATCTCGGCGCGCATCTGAACGCGCAGTTTCGCGTCAAGGTTGGAGAGCGGCTCGTCGAACAGGAACACCTTGGGATCGCGGACGATCGCCCGCCCCATGGCGACGCGTTGGCGCTGACCGCCGGACAGCGCCACGGGTTTGCGGTCGAGTTGGCGCGTCAGGTCGAGGATGCCGGCGGCCTTGCCGACCCGCTCCTGGATTTCCGCCTTGGGCCGGCCGGACAGTCTTAGGGCGAAGCCCATGTTGGCGGCGACGTTCATGTGCGGGTAGAGCGCGTAGTTCTGGAACACCATGGCGATGTCCCGGTCCTTCGGCGCGAGGTCGTTGACCACCTTGCCGTCGATGCGGAGCTCGCCACCGTTGATGGTCTCCAAGCCGGCGACCGACCTGAGGAGCGTCGATTTGCCGCATCCGGAAGGGCCGACAAGAGCGACGAACTCGCCGTCGGCGATTTCGATGGAAATGTCATGCAGGACCTCAAGCGCACCGTAGGCCTTGCGCAGATTCTTGATTTCGACGGTGGCCATGCGAACCTCCCCAGACGCCGGCTTGACAACAAAACAAAGTGATTTAATCTAATTGACGTTGGTTTGGGAAGCCGAATTTTCTGAAACAGTCGGCTTCCGCCTTTTCTGGGAGGAAAAAGCGATGAAGAAATCCATGTTGGCGGCGCTTGCCGCCGCGACCGCGCTCGGTTGCCTGCCCGCGATCGCCGAGGACCTGATCACCAGCGATCGCGTCGGCCCCTCCGACGCGCCGAAGAAGATGGTGTTCCGCATGACCGGCGACGGCCCGTCGAGCACCGATCCGACCTGGGCTGCCGGCTACGCCAAGCTCTACACGGACTTCATCAACAACCACCCCGGCTGGCAGCTTGAGCTGCAGATGATGACTGGCGACATCAGCCAGGAGCAGGCGCGTATGCTGGAGCAGGCCAAGGCCGGTCACGCTCCCGACTGCGCCGCCGTCGACAGCTTCGTTCTGCCGCTGTTCAAGCAGGCCGGCGTGCTGAAGTCGCTGTCTCCCTATTTCACCAAGGAAGAAGTCGACCAGCTGTTCCCCTTCGTGCGTGACGGCGTCACCGGCAAGGACGGCCAGATCTACGCCTGGTGGTGGTCCACCGACCTCCGCGTCCTCTACCGCAACAAGGAAATCGTGCCCGACGCGCCGGAAACCTGGGCCGATACCAAGGCCGCCGCGCTCAAGTCGGTCGAAGCCGGCATGGAAGGCATCCTGTTCAATGGCAGCCGCTATGAGGGCACGACCTTCGACTGGCTCGGCAACTTCTGGGGCCAGGGCGGCAAGCTGGTCGACGATGCCGGCAAGCCGGTGTTCGCGGATGCCGACAACCGCGACAAGTTCGTGAAGGCGGTCAACTACTATCGTGACCTCGTCGAGTCCGGCGCTGCCCCCAAGCGCGTCGCCACCATTGGCAACTACGATGACTTCAACGCCGCCGCGGCAGCCGGCACGACCGCGATGTTCGTCGGCGGCAACTGGCAGTATCGTCAGTTGCAGAATTCCATGGAGCCGGAAGAGTTCGCCAAGTGGACCTTCTCGATGCTGCCCGGCATCACGGCCGATGAGCGGTCGACGGGTACCGGTGGCTGGACGGTCGCCGCCTTCTCGTCCGAGCCCGAAAAGGTCGAGATGTGCGCCGCGCTTGCCCGCGAGATCTACATGGGCCCGGCCAACGCTCTGCAGGAGCAGTTGCCGACCCGCGCCGACCTCTACGACAAGTACGAGGTCTTCAAGAGCGAGGCCAACCAGACCTTCGCCAAGGCGCTCAAGGTCGGGCAGGCACGCCCGGGCGTGCTGATCTATCCGGAAATCTCCAACCAGATCCAGATCATGATGGGCAAGGTGCTGACCGGCGCCGAGACCACTGACGCCGCCGTCGACGAAGCCTTCAAGGCGACGCTCGACGCCTACGCCCGGCTCTGACGCCCTGCCGCCCGTCGTCCCTCCCGGCGGACGGCTTCCGGCAAGATGGCGGCTCCGATAAGAGTTTCGGAGCCGCCACGCCGAGGGCGGCCGCCTGTCACGGCGGCCGCTTTCGCTTCGCCGATCCATAGATACAGAGGTGCTCCATGTCCGCACGCGCCGTGAGGCCGAAGCTGCCCTTCCTTGGGGTGGCGGGCCGCCACAACCGTGTTCCATCCCCGTATCCCTGGCTGATGCCGGTGATCCTGGTCATGGGGTTGTTCTATCTCTATCCGGTGATCGACGTTTTCCGTTACGCCTTTACCGACCTGACGCTTCTGGGCGGCGAAGGCCACTACACGCTCTCGACCTTCGCCAACGTGCTGACGCGCCCCGAGCTTCTTCAGATCCTGTGGGTGACCTTCGTCTTCACGGCCGGCTCGGTGATCGGCCAGCAGGTGATCGGCCTTGCCATGGCGCTGGTCGTCGTTCGCTCGGAAAAGCGCCATCTGTTCGGCACGACCATTCTGAGGACGACGGCGCTGATCGCCTGGGTGGTGCCGGGCATCGCCGGTGGCATCATCTGGAAGATGCTGTTCAACGAGGCGCCGTTCGGCGGCCTCAACTCGCTCTTGCGCCTGATGGGCATGGCACCCGTGCAGTGGCTTTCCGACCCTGACGTGGTGATGTGGTCGGTGGTGCTCTCCAACGTTTGGCGCGGCACGGCCTTCTCGATGGTGGTCATGTATGCGGCGCTGAAGGCGATCGATCCTTCGCTCTACGAGGCGGCCGAAGTCGACGGCGCCAGTGCCCGGCAGAAGCTGTTCTTCGTGACGCTGCCGCAGCTTCGCCCGGCCATTCTCGTCAACATGATCCTGATCACCATCCAGACGCTCAACACCTTCGACGCCATCATCTCGCTCACCGGCGGCGGGCCGGGCCGGGCCACCGAAGTGCTGTCGCTCTATACCTTCAATGTGGTGTTCCGGAATTACGACCTCGCGGCGGGCAGCGTTCTGTCGATCCTGATGCTGGTCATCAGCCTGACGCTGGCGCTCATCTACGCCGGCTTCCTGCCGAAGGATGACAAGGCATGAAACTCAGCACGCGCGACCGTTTCGGCGACTTCCTGAGCTATGTCTTTATGGCGCTGATGTTCGTCTTCTTTTCCTGGCCGCTGATCTGGCTGCTTTCCATGGCGCTCCGCACCCGCAAGGAAGTGTTCCTCGGCGTCGCCCGGTTGATCCCGAAGTACCCGACGCTCGACAATTTCACGGCCGTGCTGACATCCAGCCAGTTCCCGGTCTACCTGATCAATGCGCTGAAGCTCTCCTGCTTCTCCGCCGTCGGTTGCCTGATCATTGCCGCGCCGGCCTCCTATGCCTTCTCCCGCTTCGACTTCAAGGGCAAGGGCGCCTGGATGCTTGGCATCCTCGCCTTTCAGATGATCTCGCCGCTGGTGATCATGGTGCCGCTTTATCGCTACATGGCGCGGCTCGGACTGATCGACAGCCACTTCGGCACCACCATGGTCTACATCGCCCTCGGCGTTCCCATGGTCACCTGGCTGCTCAAGGGCTTCATGGACGGCATTCCGAAGAGCCTCGACGAGGCGGCGCTGATCGACGGCTGCAACCGCTTCTCGGTGTTCGTTCGCATCATTCTGCCCCTGTCGACGCCCGGCGTCGCCTCCGCCTTCATCATCACGGTGATCGCCGGCTGGTCGCAGTTCCTGGTGCCTTTCCTCTTGATCACCAAGGACTCGCTGGTTCCCATCGGCGTCGGCATCTTCCAGTATGCCGGCACGCAGAACGACAGCTCGATCCAGATTCTCGCCGCGGCCTGCCTCATTTCGGTGGTGCCGGCGATCATCGCCTTCCTTGCCCTGCAACGGCTCATCCTGAGCGCCATGACGGCGGGCGCCGTCAAGGGGTAGCCGCCACACGCTTCGATCCGTTTCCGGTTTGAATTGGATGTCTCACATGTCGCTTACGCTTGCTCAACGACTTGACCGCCTGAAAGTCCGCGTCGCCGAATTGGAGTCCTGGAAGGTTCGGTCGACGGCGCCGCTGTCCGCCATCGTCTTCGAGGGCGCGCCGATCGAGGTTGGCGCCCCCTGGCCACGCAAGGACGGTCTCGTCCACTTCACGCTTGAAGGCCGCGTTCCCGCCGACTGGCCGCTCGACGACACCCGCCTCAGCCTGGACCTTGGCGGCGAAAGCCTGATCGCAGTCGCCTGCGATGGCGGAGAGCCTGTCTCCTATGGCCTCGATCCCTATCACCAGAGTTTTCCCCTCACGGGGCGCACCTTCAAGGTGACGACGGAAACCGTCGCTCGCCTGCCGTTCGGTGAGCCGGTCCGCCGGCCCCACGTGAACCGTGCCGAACTCAGGTTGTCGGAGCCGTCGGTCGAGGCGCTGTGGCTGCTGATCACCCAGGTTATCGAGGCGGTGAGCGTGCTCGATGGCCACGATGTGGTTCCGCACCTCATCTCAGCCGCCGAGGATGCATTGAGGGGGCTCGACTGGCCCTCCTCCACCGCCGATTATATTGCCCGCACCGCCAGCAGCGAAGGCCAGCAAAAGATCTGGCAGCTACCCGAACTTATCGACGCGCCGGCCGGCCTCAACCAGGCCGAACGCGCCACCGTGGTGGCGGCCTATGATGCTCTTCTCGCCCGGCTCGAGGCGCTGCAGCAGCGATTCCCGCCGGAAGGTGAGATCGGCCTGACCGGCCACGCCCACATCGACCTTGCCTGGCTGTGGCCTTATGGCGAGACCCGTCGCAAGACCCGCCGCACCTTCTCGACGGCCATCTCGCTGATGGAGACGTCGAAGGATTTCCGCTTCAACCAGTCGACCGCTCACTATTACGCCCAAGTGGCCGAGGACGATCCTGCCCTGTTCGAGAAGATCGCCGAACGGGTGCGCTCCGGCGAGTGGGAGACGCTGGGTGGCAGCTGGGTCGAGCCGGACACAAACATGCCCACCGGCGAAAGCCTGACGCGCCAGTATCTCTACGGCCAGCGCTTCTTTGAGAAGACCTTCGGCATCCGTCACGACATCTGCTGGCAGCCCGACTGCTTCGGCTTCACCGGTGCTCTGCCGCAGCTTCTGAAGCAGGCCGGTATCCGCAGCTTCTTCACCATCAAGGTCAACTGGTCGGAGACCAATCACATTCCATCCGATCTGTTCTGGTGGGAAGGCCTCGACGGCAGCCGCGTGCTCGCTCACACCTTCGACAATCCCATGCAGGGCTACAACGGCTTCGTTCGCCCGGACTGCCATGTGCCGACCTGGCGGAATTTCCGCGAGAAGGCGCTGCACCCCGAGACGCTTCTCTGCGTCGGCTATGGCGACGGCGGTGGCGGCCCGACGCCGGAAATGGTGGCGCGCGAAAAGCAGCTGCGCGTCTTCCCGACGTTGCCGAAGGCCCGCTGGACGCGCGTCAAGGACTTCTTCGATCGCGCCCATCGGACGGCCGAGGAGAAGAAGCTGTCGGTCTGGCAGGGCGAAATCTACCTGGAACTGCATCGCGGTACGCTGACCAGCCAGAGCGTGGTCAAGCGCCTGCATCGCAAGGCCGAACGGGCGCTGATCACCGCCGAGACGGCTGCCTCGCTCGCCCATCTTCTCGGCGCGCCGAAGCCCGAAAGCCTGGAGCCGGCCTGGCGCGTCGTGCTGAAGAACGAGTTCCATGACATCCTGCCGGGCTCCTCGATCCGCGAGGTCTATGAAGACGCCGCCGAGGAACTGGGCGGGGTGATCGACACCGGCCTGAAGACGCAGGCGGCGGCTCTAGACGCCATCGTCGCGGTCCTGCCGAAGGCGAAGGGCGAGCGCCTCCTCGTCGTCAACCCGTCGCTCGACGCCCGGCCGATCCGTGTGACTCTCGAGGACGGGGCCACCGTCTCGTCGGCGGAAGTCCTGGCGCCGCTTGCCGTCGCCGTTGTCGACACCGCTAGCCTGAAGCCCGCTGGCGCCCTGTCCGTCAGCCGCTCGCACCTCGAAAACGACGTTCTGCGCGTGACGCTGGCCGCCGATGGCTCCATCGCCTCGATCCTGCACAAGCCGACCGGACGCGAAGCGCTCGACGGCTACGGCAACCGCCTCATGGCCTATCCGGTCGACAAGCCGCGCAACTGGGATGCCTGGGACATCGAGGGCGACTACGCCGAACGGGGAGAGGAGATCACCGATCTCGAAAGCCTTGAGGTGATCGAGAATGGCCCGCATCGCGTCGCGATCAAGCTGGTTCGCCGTTTCCGCTCGTCGACCATCACGCAGGTTCTGAGTCTCTGCGCCGGTGCCCGTCGCCTCGACATCAGGACGACGCTCGACTGGCACGATCGCCGCGTCTTCCTGCGGACGCTCACCGCCGTCAACGCCAAGAGCCGCAACGCCACCGCCGAATGCGCCTACGGCGTCGTCTCGCGCCCGACCCACACCAACACCTCCTGGGACGCGGCGATGTTCGAGGCCGCGGCTCATCGCTTCCTGGACCTTTCAGAGCCGGACTTCGGCGTCGCACTCCTCAACGACGCCAAGTATGGGCACAGCGTCCACGAAAACGTGCTTGGTCTCAGCCTTCTGCGATCGCCGATCTATCCCGACCCGATGGCCGACGAAGGAGAACAGACCTTTACTTACGGGCTGCTGCCGCACACCGGTCCCTGGCATGACGGGGGCGTTCGCGAGGAGGCCGACGATCTCAACCAGCCTCTGCTCGCTCGGTCGGTGACCGATGTGGCGGCGGGTGTCTTCCAGCCGGTCGTGGCCGAGGGCATTCCGGCGGCGCTGTCCGTGCTCAAGCCGAGCGAGGAAGGCGACGGGCTGGTGCTGCGCGTCTGGGAGCCAGCAGGTCGTCGCGGCGACTTCGGTCTGTCGCTCAAGGAAGGCTGGACCGTCAGCGAGCCGGTGACCATCCTCGAGGAGCCGATGGACGTGCCGGCGCGTGGGCTCAAGCCGTTCGAGGTGAAGAGCTGGCGCCTTTGCAAGGCGTGAGGCCTCGGGCTAATCTCTTCCCGTCCGCCGGTCTTCCGACGGGCGGGGAGGAAGCGCAGGTGAATTTTCTCGGATCGAACGCCGAACAGGCCGCCGCGAAGAACCGCCAGCTCGTACTGGCGACAATCCATCGCGGCGCGCCCATCTCACGCACCGAACTCGCAGAGCGCTGTGGCCTGACCAAGCAGGCGATCGCCCGCATCGTCGATCGTCTGGTCGATGAGGGCCTCGTCATGGAAGCGCGCCGCCGGCACGGCCTTCGCGGGCAGCCGGCCATCGAGCTCGAGATCGACCCGGCGGGCATGTTCTCGGTCGGCGCCAACATCGACCGTGACCATTTGACGGTGGTGGTGGTCGACGCGACCGGCACCGTTCGCGGCCGCGTCCATCACGAGAAGAGTTTCTTTCTGCCCGACGAGTTCATGGCGCTGTTCTCCGACGCGCTGTCCACCTTCCGCCGCCGCAAGCTGGTGGACGAGGGACGCCTCGCCGGGGTCGGCCTCGCCATTCCCGATTGGCTGGGCGAGATCGACGTCATCGGTCGGCCGGACGCCTATGCCGCCTGGACCGATTTCGACTTGCGCGGCGCCGTCGAGGCCGTGACGCCGCATCCCGTCTTCATCGACAATGATGCCAACGCGGCCGCTCTCGGAGAGATCGACTACGGCCTTGGCACGGAAATCGGCAGCTTTTTCTACATCCTCGCCAATGCTTGCGTCGGTGGCGCTCTGGTGATCGACGGCGTCCGCCACAAGGGGGCGGGTGGCATCAACGGCGAGATCGGCTGCCTGCCGGTGCGCGAGGTCGACGAGAGCGGCGCAGGACGCATCCGGCAGCTTGGCGAGCTGTTCTCGATGTTCCTGCTCTACGATCATCTTCGTGCCCACGGCATCGTCGTCAACACTCCGGTCGAGCTCGCCGCTCTGGACGGACGTGGCCGGGCGTTGGTTTCCGACTGGATCGGTCGCGCCGCCGGCTGGCTGGCCGAAGCGGTGTCGCACATTGCCTTGATCGCCGATCCCGAGGCGGTGCTGATCGGCGGTCGCATGCCGGTGCGCCTGATCGACGAGCTGATCGTTCAGGCTCAGAAGGAGTGCCTGCGCGCCGGTTTGCCGCAAGTGACGCTGCACCGCGCCGTCTGCTCGGAAGATGCCGCGGCTCTCGGCGCCGCAGCCATGCCGCTCGCCCATCGGCTGGGCCTGCCATCGGCCGATGCCGGACAGCTCAAGCGTGTGCCCCTCAGGACCGATCACGCCCTTGCCGCGACGCCCTCGGTCTGAGCGGGGGCCTCCCGGAGCCGTCTTGGGTCCGGCAACAGAAACTCGACGATCGGCAGCAATGCGGCGCCAACGGTGACGCCCGCCGCCGGCAACGATGATCGGCAAAGCGGCGGCATCCAGGATGTGGTTGTCGGTCGCCCGCCGATCGCCACCGGCGCGGCCAGGATCTCGGCGACGACCGCATCGATCGCGTCGTCCGGCAGGTCGCCGCCGATGACGATGAGGCCGGGGACCACCACGCCTGAAATCGCCACCACCGCGTCGAGAAGATGGTCGGCCGCCTCCCGGGCCCATTCCGCCAAGGCAGCTTCGCGGCTGCCACCGGCGGCGATGGCCGCGTCGAGCTTGTCCGGCGACAGACCATCGGCCAGTGGAGCACGATCCTGGCCGGTGCGCATGGCGCCGATGCCGCCTGCAAATCCGTGCATGCCATGGAAAGGCCTGCCGCCGATCGACAGCCCGGCCCGCACGCCGGAGCGCGTGACGAGGATGCTTACAAAACCTCCGTCGCGATCGCCCGCGCCGATCAGTCGTTCGGCCGTGGCGGCCGTGGCGCTGTCGGCATTGGCCAGCACGGTCAGTGGCGCGAAGGCCGTGCGCACCTCTTCGAGCTGAATCCCATCGTCAGGCGATAGCGCGATGCCGACCCCTAGCACCTCTGCTTCAGCCGGCTTCTGGGCGAGCAGCGCCTTGCCGGTCGCGATCAACTGGTCCGGTCGCATGTCGCGCTGTTCGGCGATGACGCTGCCTGCCGCATCGACAAGCACGGCAGATGTCGCCCGCCGGGCGAGCCTAAGGCCGAGCGCCACTCCCCCTTCCGGTCGCATCATGAACTCGGTGACGGGATAGCGGCTCGCACCGGTCTGGCGCCGCGACGTGACGAGACCGCGCCCTTCGAGACGCCTGAGGATCCCCGTGATCGCCGGCTCGGTCAGTCCGAGACGCTGGGAAAGGTCGCGCCGTGTGAGAACGCCGAAGACGCGCAGGAGTTCGAGCACGATACGGGAGTTGTGATCGGCGATGTCGCCGTGGTTGATACCTGGCCCATCCTTGATCGGCGACGGCGTGCGCCGAAGGCGCGTCGTCGTCGATCGAAGATTTCCCGTCATCGTCCTGTCCCCGGTGCTCACTTTGCACCCGTCCGAAATGCGGCTTTCCGGGTGAATGTCCTAGCGATACAACGATGACGGCCGAAAGCATAGTTCCGCCAACCCCTAACGGCAGCATGTCTTTCGCCAGTTGTGTTCTCGCGCCTTTCCAGGCTTCGGTTGGAGATCGTCGTGTCCGTCATCGTCATCGGCTCAGTCAACGTGGATATCGTCACCTATGCCGATCGAGCACCCCGTCCCGGCGAGTCGCTTACCGGCCATCGCTACTCCATGGTGCTTGGCGGAAAGGGCGCCAACCAGTCAGTGGCCGTGGCGCGGCTCGGGGCGTCCGTGCGCTTCTTGGGCCGGGTGGGCGCCGATTCTTTCGGTGGGTTCATTCGCTCGCGGCTTACCGATCTTGGCGTCGATCCCGGCAATTTGGCCGTTGACGCATCCTTGCCGACAGGCATCGCTGTTATCGGCATCGACGGCCAGGGCGAGAATGCCATTACCGTCGTGCCCGGCGCCAACACGGGGCTCGCGGTAGAGCAGGTCGAGGCGGCGGCACCGCTGTTTTCCAGCGTGAAGGTTCTCCTTGCCCAGCTCGAACACCCATTTCCGGCTACGCTGAAAGCTGTCGAGCTGGCGCGTCGGGCGGGCGCGCTCGCCATTCTCGATCCGGCTCCGGTCCCGATGTCTCCCCTGGGGGGCGACACAATCCGCCTGTTCGATGCACTGACGCCGAACGAGATCGAGACCGAGGCGCTGACCGGCATCGCGCCGGTCGATGTCGAAGCGGCGGCGGCCGCCGCCCGTCGCTTGCGGGAGACCGGGTTGCCGCTCGCTCTCGTCAAGATGGGCGCCCGCGGCGTTTATGTCGACAGCGCCGACTTCCGGGGACACGTGCCGCCCTTCGCGGTCAAGGCCATCGACACCGTGGCCGCCGGCGACTGCTTTGCCGCGGGGTTGGCCGTGGCGCTGGCCGAGGGAATGGCGGTGGAAAGCGCCGTCCGCTTCGCGGCGGCGGCGGGCGCGCTCGCCTGCACCAAGGAAGGGTCTTCCGAAGCCGCGCCGACGCGGGGGGAAGTCGAGGGACTCCTGGCGAAAAACAACCGCGCGTCCTGAGGCGCGCGGCTGTCGGCATCAGTCCGAGGGACCGATCAGCGGCCCTCGCGCGTCTCGATCTCGCCGATCATGTCGACACGACGCGCATGGCGCCCGCCCTCAAACTCGGCGGCGAAGAACTCGTCGACGATCATCAGAGCCAGGTCCAGCCCGACCACGCGGGCGCCGAAGGCCAACATGTTGGCGTTGTTGTGCTGGCGCGACAGGCGAGCCGTGTAGGGTTCCGAGCAGACCGCACAGCGGATGCCCTTGAGCTTGTTGGCGGCAAGAGAAATGCCGAAGCCGGTCCCGCAAATGACGACCCCGAAGTCGGCCTCGCCGGCCTGGACGATGCGGGCTGCCTTCTCGCCCCAGGTGGGATAGTCGGTACGTTCGGCAGTCGTCGGGCCGACATCCTCGACCGCATGGCCAAGTGCCGTGAGATGGGCGGCGACGGCCTTTCTGAGGTCGATGCCGACGTGGTCGGACGAGATGACGATCTTGAGCTTGCCGGTCATTGGACGGCTCCGAATTTGCCGGCAACATAGAGGCAGGCGCCGCGCGCACCGCTGTCGCCGAGGTTGGAAGCAAGCCGCACCTCAAGCACGTCGCGCGGGAAGGGCGCGCGAGCGTGGGCGAGAAGCCGCGTCTTCAGGGTGTCGAAGGGGAAGGCGGGCATTTCGAGGACGCCGCCGCCCAGGAAAACCAGCTCGGGGTCGATGATGTTGACGGCGGTCGCGATCCCCATGGCCGCCGTTTCGACGAAGTTGACGATGTCCGGGTGATCGCCATGACGAGTGAAGATCTCGGCTATAGGCGTCTCCGGGACATTCCGCTCCTGCCAGCCTTTCAGCCAGCGGCCGCAGCAGACCGTTTCAAGACACCCGATCTTGCCGCAGCCACAAGTGCCCGTGGCGCCGGGCACCGGGATATGGCCGAGCTCGGCAGCGGAGCCGTGGGCGCCGGTGTAGAAGCCGTTGATCCAGACGGCGTTGCCGACGCCGGTGCCGATGTAGACGCCGAGCGCCACCTTGGGCGTCCGTCCGCTGGCCGCCATGTCATGGAAGAACTGAAAGTTGACGTCCCGCTCCGCCACGACCGGCACGCCGAAGGCGTCCCCGAGAAGCGAAACCACGTCAAGCCCGTCGAGCCCGTCGACATTGGGCGCCGACAGCACTACGCGGCGGGCAGCGTCGAGCGTCGCCGGCAGGCCGATCCCCACTGCCTGTGGCTGGAGGCCAGCGCGTTTCACCACGTCCCGGTAGCGAGCGATGGTTCCGGCGAGTTGCGGTCCAGCCGCCATCAGGTCGGCGGTCACGTATTTCTCGGACAGCACGAACTCTCCGTCCGCCATGACGGCGAAACGGGTGTGCGTACCGCCGAGGTCGATGCCGGCGAAGACGCTCATTGCGCGGCTCCGAGGGCCGCCTCGATATCGGTGGTCATGATCTTCCAGGCCTCGGCGATATCCTCGTGATTGTGGAAGAGACCCGAGGTGCCGACGATGAACACATCGGCGCCGGCCTTGGCGAGGCGGGCATAGGTGCGCTTGTTGCAGGAGCCGTCGATTTCGATCAGGAAGTTGAGGCCGCGCTCCTCGCGCAGGCGCTTGGCTTCCGCGATCTTCTCCAGCATTTCCTCGATGAACGGCTGGCCGGCGTAGCCGGGGTCGACCGTCATGATGGTGATCTTGTCGATCAGGTGAATGTAGTGCTTGAGGCTGTCGATCGGCGTCGCCGGGTTGATCACGATACCCGGCTTGCAGCCGAGTTCGCGGATCTTGGCGATGATGCGGAAGGCGATGGCGTTGATGGTCTCGGCCTGCGGCGAGATGTAGCCGGCGCCCGCCTTGGCCATGATCGGCACCCACATCCACGGATCCGTGGTCATCAGGTGGCAATCCATCGGCAGCTTCGAGACCTTGGCGACGCTTTCCATGAAGAAGGGGGACAGCGTGAGGTTCGGCACGTAATGGCCGTCCATGATGTCGATGTGCAGGAAATCGGCATGGCTGTCGAGGAAGGTAAGCTGTTCCTTGAAGCGCAGGAGGTCCATGCACATCAGGGAGGGGGAAATCTTGATCTTCATCGGGTCGTCCTGGTCTGGGCCGGTCTTGCCGGCAATCCCTCCGCCGTGGGAGGCGCGGCGGGGGCGGGCCGCCCCGCCAGTCGGAACAGGCGGGACGGGACTCTTTATATGGTTGCTGGCTGGCTTTGCATCAGCGCATGCGGGCGATCAGGCGATCGAGCGCCACGGCCGAGATGATCAGTCCGCCCATCACCACCAGCTGGTAGAAGGTGGGCACGCGCAGGATGTTCAGGCCGTTGTTGATGGTGCCGATGATCAGGCCGCCGATCACCACCGAGGGGATGCGTCCCTTGCCGCCGAAGAAGCTGGTGCCGCCGATGATCACCGCCGCGATGGCGTAGGTCTCGAAGCCGGTGCCGGCCGCCGGCTCGGCGGCGCCGAGGCGGGCGATGGAGAGCACGCCGGCGAGGCCCGCGCAGAGGCCGGAGATCATGAAGACGATCAGCGTGTGCAGCTTGACGTCGATGCCCGAGTAGAAGGCCGACTCCTTGTTGCCGCCGACGGCGTAGATGTTGCGGCCGAGGCGCGTCTTGGCGGTGAAGAACCATAGCACAACTGCGAACGACAGGGCGAAGATCACAGGCACCGGCACGAAGCCGACGAAGCCGGTCACCGTGTTCACGAAGTCGTAGGAGAAGCCGAACACCGGGCTGGCACCGGAGATGATCATCGTCACGCCGCGGAAGATGGCGTTGGTGCCGAGCGTGATGATGAAGGGATGCAGGCCGGTGAAGTTGACGAGCAGACCGTTGACCGCGCCGAGCGCCAGACCGCCGCCGACACCGCCGATCAGCACCGCTAGCGTCGGGTCGAAGCCGGCCACCATCAGCTGGGCGGTGATCATCCCGGTGAGGGCCAGGACGGAGCCGACCGAAAGGTCGATGCCGGCGATCAGGATCGGGAAGAACTCGCCGAGCGCGATCATGATGGTGATCGAACTCTGCAGGAAGATCTGCACGATGTTTTCGGGACGGGTGAAATAGGTGGGGGACAGGGCGCTGAACAGCACCACGATCACCAGGAGGATGCAGAGCGTCCCGTAGATGTCCCAAAGTTTGCCGAGTTTTAGCCGCTGGCTCATTTGCCGTCCCTCATTGCGACGCTCAGGATGGATTCCTCCGTTGCCGTGGCGCCGTCGAGGATGTCCATGATGCGGCCGTTGCGAAACACCGCGACGCGGTCGCAGACGGCCAGGATTTCCGGGAGTTCGGACGACACCATGATCACCGCCTTGCCGGCGGAAGCGAGCGTCCGGATGATTTCGTGGATCTGCGACTTGGCGCCGACGTCGATGCCGCGCGTCGGTTCGTCGAAGATGATGACGGAAGGAGATATCGACATCCACTTGCCGACCAGCACCTTCTGCTGGTTGCCGCCCGACAGCTCAAGGATGCTCTGATCGATGCCGGCGCACCGGATGGACAGTTGCTTGCGTTGCCCTTCGGCGGTGACCCGTTCGGCCTTGCGGTCGACGAGGCCCCAGGTACCGCGGAGCGGTGCGTCCTTCACCGACTTGGTGACGGCAATGTTGCCCTCGATCGTGAAGTTGGGCGTGAAGCCGGTCTGACGACGGTTTTCGGTGAGATAGGCCATGCCCGACTTCACGGCGTCGACGGGATTCCTCGGGGTGATGTCCTTGCCGTTGAGGACGATCTTGCCGGCGGCGCGCGGCTCGGCGCCGAACAGGCAGTTCATGAGGTCGGTGCGACCGGACCCGACGAGCCCGGCAAACCCCAGGACCTCGCCGTGATGCACTTCGAAACTGACGTCGCGAACCCGTTTGCGGTCGGCGCTGGTGACGTTCTCGACCTTGAAGACCGGCGTCGACGCGTGGTCGATCGGCTGTTCCGAGAGAAAGCGCTGCTTGACGACGCGCCCGACCATCATGCGCACGAGGTCGTCGTTGGTGTATTCGGAGATGTGGCCGTGGCCGGTGGAGACGCCATCCTTCAGCACCGAGAAGGTGTCGCCGATATCGCGCACTTCATCGAGCTTGTGGGAAATGAACAGGATGGCCGTGCCTTCCGCCTTGAGCTGGCGCACGAGTGCGAACAGTCGCTCGGTTTCCACCGAGGTGAGAGAAGACGTCGGCTCGTCCATGACGAGCACGCGCACGTTCTTCATCAGCGACTTGGCGATCTCGATGATCTGACGATGGGCAATCGGCATCTCGCCGACCGGCTTGTGCAGGTCCAGACCGCCGAGGCCGAGCCGGCCGATGATGGACCGCGCTTCGGCTTCCATCAGCTTCCAGTCCACGACGGGGATGCCGAGATGGCGCTTCACCGGCAGGCGGCCGACGAACAGGTTCTCGAGCGCCGACAGCTCGTTGATGACGGAGAGTTCCTGATAGATGATCGAGATGCCGGCCTCGCTCGCCTCGCGCGGCGTGACCAGCGGTCGCGATACGCCGTCGAGGACGATCTCGCCGCCGGTCGGCTCATGGATGCCGGTCAGGATCTTCATCAGCGTCGACTTGCCGGCGCCGTTCTCCCCAAGGAGGACGTGCACTTCTCCGGGGCGAATGTCGAGATTGACGCCCTTCAGCACCGCGACGTTGTTGAAATGCTTTTCGATGCCGATCATGCGGACGATCGGTGCGGCTTCTTCAATGCCGGTTGGGGCGGCGGTGTTCGGAGCCAGGTTTGACATGTCGATCTCGCTAGGGCCGTCGATCGGTCGGCTGTTCAGAAAACGTCCGGCACGCCGGGGGAGTGACGTGCCGGACGGGGAGGAGTGAGGCAGTCGCATGCGCGACGACCGCCTCATCCGGCCAAGCCGATCACTTGGTGACGAGAACGGAGTCCACGGCCACCTGCTTGGGCTCGGCGCCGACAGCGGTCAGCTTGCCCGCCTTGACGGCCTCGACCAGGATCTCGAGGCTGGTGGCGCCGATCTGGGCCGGGTCCTGGGCGACGGTCGCGGTCAGACGGCCGGCGGCCACCATCTCGCGGGCTTCCGGAGCGCCGTCGGTGCCGACAACCAGCACCTTGCCGGCCTTGCCGGCGTTCTGGACCGCCTGCATGACGCCGAGCGCCATGGTGTCGTTGGCGCAGTAGAAGGCCTTCAGGTCGGGCGAGGACTGCAGGATGTTGGTGGCGACGTCGAGCGCCTTCAGTCGGTCCCAGTCGGCCGGCTGGCTGGCGACCAGCTTGACGTTGGAGGTCGCCTCGAAGGCAGCCTTGGCGCCGTCATGACGGGCCTGGCCAGAGGCGTTGCCCGCCTTGCCCTCGACGATGGCGACTTCACCACCCTCGGCACCGAGCTGATCGATGATGAACTGAGCACCCTTCTCGCCAACCTTGACGTTGTCGGTGGTGACGAAAGCTTCGACGTTGGCGCCAGCGGCTTCGAGGGCCTTCATGTCCACCTTCTCGTCGATGTTGACGAGCGGCTTGCCCTTCTTGTAGGCGGCAGCGGCCGGGTTGACGAGGTTGACCGGCGACAGCGGAGCAAAGCCGAAGGCCTTGTAGTCGCGGTTCAGCATGTCCTCGAACAGCTGAAGCTGGGCCTGGAAGTCTTCCTCAGACGGCGAGGCGACGATGTCGACCTCAACGCCCAGTTCCTTGGCCTTGGCCTCGATGCCGTCCTTCATCTGCACCCAGAATGGGTTGGACAGCGTCTTGAGGACGATGGCGTAGTCGGCGGCCATGGCGCTGGCCGAGAAGCCCAGCACGCTTGCGGCGGCGACGGTAGCGATGAGCAAACCTCTGATTTTCATAACTCCACCCTTTTCCTTGCGGTTTCCTTCGCCGGCTGTACGCCGTCCGGCGAGTTTTTGTCAGCGCGGGGCGTGCCGCGTCTTTCGGTCCGGCCACGGTCGTTCGTCGAATAGACGGCGACCGAGGTCAGCACCTTGTTCAGGTTCCGCTCGGCGGTCTCGTAATCCTCGCGCGCCAGGCAGATGAACATCGTATCGAGGATGGCGAGCTGTGCGATGCGAGCCGCGGCGTTCTGGCCCATGAGCGGGGCCTCCTTGGCCGGTGCGCACAGCACGACATCCGAATTGCGGGCCAGCGTCGAAGCGATCGAGTTGGTGATGGTGATCACCTTGGCGCCGGAGGCGCGGGCCACTTCCGCGCCGAGGATCACGTCCTTGGATTCGCCCGAGTGCGAGACCACCAAAGCCGCGTCACCCTCTTCGAGAAGGCTCGCCGACATGGCGATGAGATGCGCGTCGGAAAAGACGCTCGACCTGATGCCGATCCTCAGGAATTTGTGAGACGCGTCGGCGCATACGGTGGCCGAGCCACCGACGCCGTAGAGGTCGCGATGACGCGCCCTAATGAAAATACGAGCCGCCTCGGCGATGGCGTCGATGTCGAGGATGCTTTCCACCTCCTCCAGCGCCGAACGCTCTGTCGCAAACACCTTGCGCACGATCTGCGGGATGGAATCCTCCCGCCTGAGCTCCTCGTCGATCTCCACCCGCAGGTTGGCATAGTAGGCCATGAGGTCGGCGCGCAGCTCCTTGAAGCCACCGTAGCCAAGCCGGCGCGCCACTTTGACGACCATGGCCTCGGAAATGCCAAGCGCAGCAGCGACTTCACCGATCTTGGGGTTACTCGTCAAATTCCCGCGTTCCAACAACCATAGGGCAACAGTCTGTTCCCCCTGTGAAAGCGCAGGTAGTAGCATACGAATATGTGCCGCGGCCGCCATATGGTCGCGGGTTTTGCTTTCTTTCTGGTGGGCAGTCCGCTCCTTGCTTGTCATATCGCCCAAACCTCGTGCGCCTGCCGTCACCGTGCGTGATGGGCAAAACTTTACGAAAGTGATGTCGATATGTAAAGTACAAACCGGCGGGTCTTTTGCGTCAAGTGTTTATACTTATGGATGATGACAAGGCACGACGGCACGCCGACGCGCGCCCCTGTGAGGCGCGTCCACGTTGACTGGCGTTTGGATGTTTTTCGGGATCGGGCCTGTCTGGAAAGGCCGGGCGCAGGCGTTATCCGCCGACGAGATTGGTCCGCCGGCCGTTATGGAGCGTCGCCTGCATATGGCCGGCCTCGATGGACGAGGCCGGCCATCTCTCGTCATGCCAGATCGAAGCGATCGGCGTTCATCACCTTGACCCAGGCCTTGGCAAAATCGCGCGCGAACTTCTCGCCGGCGTCATCCTGGGCATAGACTTCGGCCAGCGCCCTCAACTGGGAGTTGGCGCCGAACACCAGATCGACGCGGGTGGCTGTCCACTTCACCTCGCCGGTCGCCCGGTCGCGTCCTTCGAACAGCGTCTCCTCTCCTTCGGACATCGGCCTCCATTCGATGTCCATGTCGACGAGGTTCATGAAGAAGTCGGTGCTGAGCACGCCGGGTCGGTCGGTGAAGACGCCATGCTGTGTTCCGCCCCAGTTGGCGCCGAGCACGCGCAGCCCTCCGACAAGCACGGTCATTTCCGGCGCGGTCAGGGTCAGGAGCTGCGCTCGATCGATCATCAGTTCCTCGGTCGCGACCGGGCGTCCAGCTTTCGCATAGTTGCGGAAGGCATCCGCCTTTGGCTCCATCGCATCGAAGGAAGCTGCGTCCGTCTGCTCCTCGGTCGCATCGGTGCGCCCAGGCGAGAAGGGCACATCAATGGCGTATCCGGCCTTCTTCGCCGCTTCCTCGACGGCGGCCGTTCCCGCGAGGACGATGAGATCGGCCAGCGATATGGGGCGCGGGGAGGTTGCATTGAACGCCTGCCGGATTCCATCCAGGATCGACAGCGTACGGGCGAGCCGAGCCGGCTCGTTCACCTCCCAATCCTTCTGCGGGGCGAGACGAACGCGCGCCCCATTGGCGCCGCCGCGCATGTCGGATCCGCGGAAGGTCGAGGCGGATGCCCAGGCGGTCGACACCAGCTCGGAACCGGTCAGCCCCGAGGCGAGCACCTTGGCCTTGAGCGCGGCGACGTCGCTCGCATCGACCAGCTCGTGATCGACGGGTGGAACCGGGTCCTGCCAGATCAGATCTTCGGCCGGCACGTCCGGCCCGAGATAGCGCACCTTCGGCCCCATGTCGCGGTGGGTCAGCTTGAACCAGGCGCGGGCAAAGGCATCGGCGAAGGCGGCGGGGTCGTCGCGGAACCGGCGGGCGATCGGTCCGTAGATCGGGTCGAAGCGCAGCGACAGGTCTGCTGTCGTCATCATCGGCCGGTGCTTTATCGTCGGATCGTGCGCATCGGGGATCAGGTCTTCCTCGGCCACGTCCTTGGCCAGCCACTGATAGGCGCCCGCCGGGCTTCTCACCAGCTCCCACTCGTAGCCGAACAGGGTGTTGAGATAGCCCATGTCCCATTGGGTGGGGTTCTTTTTCCAGGCGCCCTCGATGCCGCTGCCCGTGGTGTGTACGCCCATGCCAGAGCCGAAGGCGTTCTTCCAGCCAAGCCCCATCGTTTCGAGCGGCGCGGCTTCCGGCTCGGGGCCGACCAGGGTTGGGTCGCCAGCGCCGTGGCACTTGCCGAAGGTGTGCCCGCCTGCGACGAGCGCGACCGTTTCCTCGTCGTTCATCGCCATGCGGGCGAAGGTCTCGCGCACGTCGCGGCCCGAAGCCACGGGATCGGGATTGCCGTTGGGGCCTTCGGGATTGACGTAGATGAGGCCCATCTGGACGGCGGCCAACGGGTTCTCCAGATCTCGATCGCCGCTGTAGCGCTTGTCGCCGAGCCATTCGGTTTCGGCGCCCCAATAGACGTCTTCCTCCGGCTCCCAGATATCGGCGCGGCCGCCGCCGAAGCCGAAGGTCTTGAAGCCCATCGATTCCAAGGCGCAGTTGCCGGCGAGGATCATGAGGTCGGCCCAGGACAGGCTGTTGCCGTACTTGCGCTTGATCGGCCAGAGCAGGCGGCGTGCCTTGTCGAGGTTGACGTTGTCGGGCCAGCTGTTGAGCGGCGCGAAGCGCTGGTTGCCCGTGCCGCCGCCGCCACGGCCATCCATAAGTCGATAGGTGCCGGCACTATGCCAGGCCATGCGGATGAACAACGGACCGTAGTGCCCCCAGTCGGCCGGCCACCAGGCCTGACTGTTGGTCATCAACGCGTAAAGGTCGGCCTTCACGGCCGCAAGATCCAGCTTCCTGAACGCCTCGGCGTAGTCGAAACCCGGTCCCATGGGGTCCGACAGGCCGGAGTGCTGGTGGAGGATTCGGAGATTCAGCTGGTTTGGCCACCAGTCCCGATTGGACCGGCCGGCGGAAATCGCGTTGGGACTGACCCCATGCATGACCGGGCACTTGCCGGCGCCGTGATGATCAACCTTGTCCATGTCGCCCTCCCTCTGTCGCTTTTGCGCCGATGCTCGGCAGGGGGCTGCCGTTCCGGACGTTTTCGCAACCAGACCGATCATAGGCGTCGAGTCGTCGTTCACCAATCCGCTATGAGGAGGGGAGGCGAGCGGAAATCCGCCACCGTCCGCGCCGTTCTCCAGGTTGTGGCCATGGGGTGGCTCTGGATAAGCGCCACGGTTTCGGTCATAGAGAAAAGCAGGGCCGGCATCGCGCGGCTCCAGCTTGAGGGGAGGGGCGTCGTTGGCCTGGACCGAGCATCTGGCGGTCGTCTACTTCCTGGTCGAGTGGTCGATCCGTCTGGTCATGGTGGTGGTGGTGCCTCTGCGGCGTCCGCCCGAAGCGGCGCGCAGTTGGCTGCTCCTGGTATTCTTCCTGCCGTTGCCGGCCTTGGTTCTTTATCGCCTGATCGGCCGTCCGCGCTTTCCCGCTTGGCGGCAGCAGCGTTTTGCCGAGGCCGTCGTTGTCCGCAGGCGCGTGGCGACGTCCCTGCCGCGACCTGCCAGGTTGGTGCCTGGAATCGCCGACCTCGCGGAGCGGCTCGGCGAATTTCCTGTGACGGGCGCCTCAAGTCTGGAACTGATCGGCGACTATGAGCAGTCGATCGATCGACTTGTGGCCGATATCGACGCGGCGGCGGTCAGTGTTCACCTGCTGACCTATATCTTTGCCGACGATGCCACAGGCAGGAAGGTCGCTGCCGCGCTCGGCCGTGCCGTTCGGCGTGGTGTCGAGGTTCGAGTGCTGATCGACGCCATCGGATCCCGCCCCTGGGCCAAGCGAACTCTGGCCATGCTTGGAGCCGAAGGCGTGCAATGCCGGCTTGCCTTGCCGGTTCGCTGGTGGACGACTGTGCGGAGGGCGCGGGCCGATCTGCGCAATCACCGCAAGATCACGGTAATCGACGGCCGCCTTGCCTATGTCGGCTCGCAGAACATCGTCGATCGCGATTTTCGTCGTGGCATCGTCAACGACGAACTTGTCGCCCGCCTCGAAGGGGCCGCAGCGGCGACCGTGGCCGGTGTCTTCGCCAGCGATTGGTATCTCGAAACCCGTGAGATACTGCCGGCCCCACCGGTGTCGGAAGAGGCCCTCTCTCCCGTTCAGATCATGCCGAGCGGGCCGGACTACGGCGTGCCGGGCTTCGAGCGTCTTCTTGTCGCCCTCATCCACGCCGCGAAGACGCAGGTCACGCTGGTCAGTCCCTATCTGATACCCGACGAGGCGTTGCTCGCGGCGCTCCAGACGGCGGCCTATCGCGGCGTCGTCATCGATCTCGTGGTGTCTCGCGTGGTCGACCAGAGGCTGGTTCGCCTCGCCCAGCGCTCGTTCTACGACGAGCTGATGTCGATGGGCGTGCGCATCCACCGCTATCGCGACCACCTGCTGCACGCCAAGCACGTCTCCATCGATGGGCGGATTGGCGTCATCGGCTCGGGTAACGCGGACCTCCGGTCATTCATGCTCAACGCCGAGGTCAGCATGCTGCTCTACGACCCCGCGCATGTGGCGGATCTGGTCGCCAGGCAAGCCGAGTGCATGGCGCAGAGCGACCGCCTGGATCTTCGGGAGTGGCGGCGTCGGCCGATGGTTGTGAGTCTTGCCGAAAATCTGGCGAGGCTGGTCAGTCCGTTGCTTTGAGCTGCCGTGGCACCCGGCTTCCCCCGGGTTCAGGCTGGTCGAGAATGCCGATCCGCCGAGTGGACCCGCACCATCAAGTAGAAGGCAACATCCAACGACACTCGCAGGAGAAAGCCGGCCGTTGGAAGCAGAAGAGGCATTTCTGATCCTGCCAACTCAAGGCCGGGGACCGGGGCCTACCCTGGGGTTGGCATGCCTTGTATGTGATGAATGGAAACGAAGACAAAGGCGAGGCGCAACCTTGGCGCGACATGTCGTCGAACAGTCATTCCAGAGGTGGAAGCCTGTACCGAAGATCGTTGACGCCACCACCTGTCGGGTAGATGCATTGTCAACCAATAGAGCTACCAAAGAAGTCAGATGAAGTTCAACCATACCTCGTTAAGCGGTCTGGTGACCGTCATTCCCAAGCGCCACGGTGACAGTCGCGGTTACTTTGTGGAGACGTTTCGCGAGGACCTGTTTGCGTCTGCCGTCGGTCCTGTTCATTTCGTCCAGGACAACCAGTCGATGTCGGCCGAGGTCGGCACGGTGCGCGGCCTGCATTTCCAGCTGAACCCGAGGGCGCAGGGCAAGCTCGTCCGTTGCCTCGTCGGCGCGATCCTGGACGTCGCCGTCGACATCCGCAAGGGATCGCCGACCTACGGCCAGCATGTGAAGGTGGAGCTCTCGGCCGACAACGGCCATCAGCTCTGGGTGCCGCCGGGTTTTGCACACGGGTTCTGCACGCTCGAGCCCAATACCGTCATCGCCTACAAGGTGACCGACTACTACAGCCCCGAGCATGATCGCGGCCTCAGCTGGAACGATCCGGCGCTCGCCATCGATTGGCCGGTGGCCGAGGACAAGGCGATCCTTTCGGCCAAGGACCGGGTGCAGCCGCTTCTTTCAGAACTCGATGCCGATTTCGTCTACGCCGGCTGATCGTCCAGCCGGCCAATTCCTTTTTGCCATTCTCCGACGCAAGGTGGTTTCATGCGCGTTCTCGTCACCGGCGGCGCCGGCTTCATCGGATCGGCGGTCGTCCGCCATCTCGTGCTCGTCAGGGGCTACGAGGTGCTCACCGTCGACAAGCTCACCTATGCCGGCACGCTCACCTCGCTGCGCGCCGTCGACAACCACCCGAACCACCGTTTCCTCAAGGCCGACATTTGCGACCGCCAAGCGATCACAGAAGCCTATGACAGCTTCCGTCCTGACCGGGTGATGCATCTCGCCGCCGAAAGCCATGTCGACCGCTCGATCACCGGCGCCCGCGACTTCATCGAGACCAACGTCATCGGCACCTTCACCATGCTGGAGGCGGCGCGCCATTACTGGAGCGGCTTGTCGGCTGAGGATAAGGTCGCCTTCCGCTTCCTGCACGTGTCGACCGACGAGGTCTATGGCTCGCTGGGGGCGGAAGGGCTGTTCACCGAGAAGACGCCCTACGATCCCTCCTCGCCCTATTCGGCCTCGAAGGCGTCGTCCGATCACCTCGCCAAGGCCTGGCAGCGCACCTATGGACTGCCGGTGGTGGTCTCCAACTGCTCCAACAACTATGGCCCCTATCACTTCCCTGAGAAGCTGATCCCGCTGATGATCCTCAACGCGCTCGAGGGCAAGCCGCTGCCGGTCTACGGCAATGGCGCCAACATCCGCGACTGGCTCTATGTCGAGGATCATGCCCGCGCCCTCGACCTGATCGCCGAGCGTGGCCGCCCCGGCGAGACCTACAACGTCGGTGGTCGCAACGAGCGCAAGAACCTCGACGTCGTCCAGCGGATCTGCGCGTTGATGGATCAGTACCATCCGGCCGGAGCACCGCACGACCGCCTGATCACCTATGTCGCCGATCGCCCCGGCCACGACGCACGCTACGCCATCGACGCCAAGAAGCTGGAGACCGAACTCGGATGGAAGGCCGAGGAGAATTTCGACAGCGGCATCGACAAGACGGTTGAGTGGTATCTCGTGAACGATTGGTGGTGGGCGCCGCTGCGCAAGGGTTATGACGGCAGCCGCCTCGGTCTCCTGAAACCGGAAGAGGTGAAGGCATGACCCGCCGCATTCTGGTGACCGGCACTGAAGGGCAGGTGGTCGGTTCGCTCGTCGAGAAGACGGCCGGGCGCGACGACATCGAGCTCATGCTGATCGGCCTGCCCGAGCTTGATCTCACCGCCACCGACAAGATCGCCCCGGCGATCGAGGCGCTGAAGCCCGATGTCATCCTGTCGGTGGCCGCCTACACGGCGGTGGATGCCGCCGAGGGCGACGAGGCAACGGCGCTTGCCGTCAACGGCACGGCGGTGGGCGAGATCGGCAAGGCCGCCGCCCGTCTCGGTGTGCCGGTGGTGCATCTCTCCACCGACTACGTGTTCTCCGGCGACAAGCCCACCCCTTATGTCGAGACCGATCCGACCGGGCCGCTCAGCGCCTACGGCCGCACCAAGCTGGCTGGCGAGCTGGCGCTGGCCGCCGCGACACCGAACCACGCCATTCTGCGGACGGCCTGGGTTTACTCGCCCTTCGGCAAGAACTTCGTCAAGACCATGCTGCACCTCGGCGAGACGCGCGACAGCGTCGGCGTCGTCGCCGATCAGGTCGGCAACCCCACCTCTGCCCTCGACATCGCCGACGGTCTTCTCAAGGTGGCGGACAACCTCATCGCATCAAGCGACCCGACGCTGCGCGGCACCTTCCACATGACGGGCCACGGCGAGACGAGCTGGGCGGGCTTCGCGGCGGAGATCTTCCGCCTGTCGGCCGCACTCGGCGGCAAACCCGTCACGGTCGATCCGATCCCCACCAGCGCCTATCCGACGCCGGCGAAGCGACCGGGCAACTCGCGGCTCGACTGCGGCAAGCTCGAGCGACTGCACAGCGTACGCCTGCCGGACTGGCGGAGCTCCACCGACGAGGTCGTTCGGCGGCTGGTCGCCGGCTGACGATCTCGGCCCTTTGGCATTACCGGATTTGAGACAGGTTTTTTGAAGGAGTTCATTTGATGAAGGGGATCATTCTGGCCGGCGGCTCGGGCACGCGGCTCCATCCGATGACGCTGGTGACGTCCAAGCAGCTGATGCCGGTCTACGACAAGCCGATGATCTACTATCCCCTGTCGACGCTGATGCTAGCCGGTATCCGCGACATCCTGATCATCTCGACGCCGCACGACCTGCCGAACTTCCAGCGCTTGCTGGGCGATGGCGCACAATGGGGCATCTCGCTCAGCTACGCCGAGCAACCGTCACCGGATGGCCTTGCCCAGGCCTACATCATCGGCGCCGACTTCGTCGGCTCCGAGCCGTCCTGCCTGATCCTCGGTGACAACATCTTCTACGGCCACGGCCTCACCGACCTGCTCGCCAGCGCCGCCGCACGTCCCGAGGGGGCGACGGTGTTCGCCTACCACGTCACCGATCCCGAGCGTTACGGCGTTGTCGAGTTCGACGACACGATGAAGGCGCTGTCGATCGAGGAGAAGCCGGCCAAGCCGAAGTCTCAGTGGGCGGTGACCGGGCTCTACTTCTACGACAAGGCCGTGATCGAGATCGTCGCCAACCTCAAGCCATCGCCGCGTGGCGAACTTGAGATCACCGACGTCAACAAGGCCTATCTCGAGCGGGGCAAGCTCAACGTCGAGCTGATGGGCCGCGGCTACGCCTGGCTCGACACCGGCACGCCGGACAGCCTGCTCGAAGCCGGCGACTTCGTCGGCACCCTTCAGCGCCGCCAGGGCATCAAGATCGCCTGCCCCGAGGAGATCGCCTTCCGAAACAGCTTCATCGATCGCAACCAACTGGAAACGCTCGGCAAAAAGCTGGGAAAGAGTGAGTACGGAAAATACCTGCTGAACCTTGGCCCACTGCCCCGCCGCTAACGGCGACTGGCTTGCTCCACCGGAGATTGTTTGGCTGGATGTGGTTGACACTGCGCCATAACTGAAAGTACCATTAGCTATTAGTCGTAAGCGGGCTCAGTGCGAAGGCTCTCGCGCGAAGCTCTGTCATTGATGATCGAGTTCTTGATGTAGTCAATTTTAGGGTTATTGCTGCATTTTTGAGTTGAATTTAAAGCCCTATCGAGTTCAGGCCGGCCAAATCGGTGGTGTGCTTCTGTTCCTGAAAACTTATGCTCTCGAGAGATGGCGCGATAATTGCTTTTGAATTTATAGTGACCGCGATGGCTCTGCTGGAGTCTCATTTGGGATCAGTGGGCGCACGGTAATCGCAAAAAGGGGCCTTATGGAAAGTTTGTTGTCCCAAGAGGCTGCTGGCGTATCAGGGGCTGTTCCGGATCTGCGCATGGAGGGTGAGCTTTGGTTCGCTGCCATGACCCAGCCGCAGCGAGAGAGTGTCGCAGTCGACAACCTTCGCCGCCAGGGCTTCCATACATTCTCCCCCCTTGAAAAGGTGGTGCGCCGCCACGCCCGCAAGACGATTGCGACGACGGCGCCTGTTTTTCGGGGCTATGTTTTCGTGCGCATGGACCCGATGCGGGCGCGCTGGCGCTCCATCAACGGAACGCTGGGCGTCCGGTCCCTGGTGGCCAATGGCGCCACTCCACTGCCGATCAAACCGGGCGTCGTGGAAACCCTGGTCGCCTCGACCAATGACGAGGGCATTCTCGAGTTCATCGATCCGTTGCAGCCTGGAATGATAGTGCGCCTCAGGGCGGGGCCGTTCGCCGACGAGCTCGGTGTGATCGAACGGCTCGACGGCGGTGGCCGATTGGTGTTGTTGATGAGTTTGATGAGCGGCAAGGTACGCGCGGGTGTCTCCCGCGACATGGTTCTGAAGGTGGCCTGACCGCTGCTGGTTGATGCGTTGATAGCCTCCGTTCGAGGCGTGGGAGAACGATCCTGCGGCTGTTCGTATGTGGCGGTGAGGAATTTGATCCGCGTGAAGTGATTTCACCCGGAGTGCGGTAGCTTTTGTCTGGGTGGCTCCGCGTTCGATGCAGGGTTCTATCGAGCGTTTGAGCCGAGCTTGAGCCACTTGCAGGTCAATTCCATGGCCTCGCTTTGGGTGGCAAGGAGATCATCATTGGTCGACAAAGTGATTGTTTTTGGTGGTTCCGGCTTTATTGGAACGCATCTTACCCGACGCTTGGCAGCTGAAGGCATTCAGGTCGTCTCGGTAGATATCAAGCCGCAACGGGAAACGCTGCCGGGGGTCGACTATCGCATCGCCGATGTCCGCGACCTCTCAGGTTTCTGGGTGGACGGAGAAGTCGCTCGAATTTACAACTTTGCCGCCATCCATACGACTCCGGGTCATCCGACCCATGAGTATTATGAAACCAACATTCTGGGTGCCCTGTCGGTTACGGACTTCGCCGCTCGGAATGGCATTGGCGAGATCGTCTTCACAAGCTCCATCTCGGTCTATGGTCCGAGCGAGGAGATGAAGACCGAGCAAACGCCTCCGGCCCCGGAATCGGCTTACGGCTATTCGAAGCTCATGTCCGAGCGGATCCACCGCCAATGGTTTGAGGGTGCTTCGGGCAGAAAGCTGACCATAGTCCGTCCGGCAGTCGTGTTCGGCGGTGGTGAGGGCGGTAACTTCACGCGGCTGGCGACGCTCCTCAGGAAAGGGTTCTTCGTCTACCCCGGACGCAAGGACACGATCAAGGCGTGCATCTACGTTGAGGATCTTCTCGACGCGATCGAGTTTGCGCGAAGCAAGCCGGATCCGTTCATTCTGTTCAACGGCGCCTACCCGCAGCGCTACACGCTTGAGCAGATCATCAAGGCGATGATTGGCGGCCACTTCCCGAAAGCCCGCACCTTCATGGTCCCGAAAGCGCTGGTGCTTGCCGGTGCTCGATTGCTCAAGATGCTGGATGCCTTCCACATCGGAATTCACCCCGATCGCGTCATGAAGCTCGTGCGCTCGACCGACATTTATCCCGGATGGTTGACCTCCCAGGGGCGGAAATACCCCGACGCTATTGAGACGGCCCTGACGCGCTGGAGCGCCGAGAGCGGCGGAAAGTTCAGCTAGCGGCTCGGCTTAGCCAATTGCATCTGCCAGATGACAGTCAGAGGGACTTCTCGGAAGTTATTACTTCTAACAGATCTTTTAGAGTTACTGACTTGAATCTCGGCTCTATAGAGCCGAGTAATCAAATTCGCATCACTAGATCCTGACCGATTCTCTCTATTAAGTGAGTTAGTAATGAATACTACTTCCAAAGTCGCACTTGTCACCGGTGTCACCGGACAGGATGGCTCTTATCTCTCGGAGTTCCTAATTTCAAAGGGATATAAGGTCCACGGGATTAAGCGGCGCGCTTCTCTGTTCAACACCCAAAGGGTGGATCACATCTATGAAGACCCGCATGTTAGCAATGCGCAATTCAAGCTGCATTATGGAGATTTGACCGATACGTCAAATCTAACAAGAATTATTCAAGAAATCGAACCGGATGAGATATATAATCTTGGCGCGCAGTCGCATGTTGCCGTTTCTTTTGAAGCTCCGGAATACACAGCTGACGTTGACGCCATTGGCACGTTGCGACTTCTGGAGGCGATCCGCTTTCTTGGGTTGACTAAGAAGACGCGTTTTTACCAGGCGTCTACCTCGGAGTTGTTCGGTCTAGTTCAGGAGACTCCTCAAAGAGAAACAACACCATTCTACCCGCGCAGTCCTTACGCTGTAGCAAAGCTTTATGCCTATTGGATTACGGTGAATTACAGAGAGGCATACGGCATGTATGCCTGTAACGGTATTCTCTTTAACCATGAGTCCCCGCGTCGCGGTGAGACATTTGTTACGCGGAAAATTACGCGAGGCCTTGCCAATATAGCGATGGGGCTAGAGCCGTGTCTTTACATGGGGAATATTGACTCGATGCGTGATTGGGGGCATGCACGAGACTATGTACGCATGCAGTGGCTTATGCTGCAGCAGGAGAAACCCGAGGATTTTGTTATCGCTACTGGGGTTCAGCAGTCCGTTCGTCAATTCATCGTATGGGCGGCCGAAGACCTCGGCATAGCCTTGGAGTTCAAGGGAAAGGGTGTTGACGAGGTTGGTGTGGTCGCAGCGCTTTCAGGCGACCTAGCCCCTTCGCTAAAGGTTGGCGACGAGATTGTTCGTATCGATCCGCGTTACTTTCGGCCGTCCGAGGTGGAAACCTTGCTGGGAGATCCGGGAAAGGCAAAAGAGCGGCTCGGCTGGGTCCCCGAGATCTCAGCACGCGACATGTGTCGGGAAATGGTGACTGAGGATCATAAATCGGCTCAGCGATATGCTCTCCTCAAAAGGCATGGCCTCGACTTGCCGGTTAGTGTGGAGGGCTGAGCATGTCGTATGATTTGAAAGGAAAAAGGGTCTGGGTTGCCGGCCATCGCGGCATGGTCGGATCGGCAATCGCTCGGCGACTGAAGTCAGAGAGTTGCGTAGTCTTGACCGTTGATCGCAGCGATGTGGATCTTAAGGATCAGACAGCCGTTCGCACTTGGATAACCAAGGCTAGGCCCGATGCAGTGTTTGTCGCGGCGGCGAAAGTCGGGGGTATCCTTGCCAACGACACATACCCGGCGGATTTCCTCTACGACAACCTCGTTATCGAAGCCAATGTCATTGAGGGCTCTTTCCGAGCAGGTGTTGAGAAGCTGCTGTTCCTTGGGTCCTCTTGCATTTATCCGAAGTTCGCTCCGCAGCCGATTGTTGAGAGTGCACTGCTTACGGGCGACTTGGAGCCGACCAACGAATGGTACGCGATTGCCAAGATTGCCGGAATCAAGCTCTGCCAAGCCTACCGCAAGCAACACGGTGCCGACTTCATCTCCGCCATGCCGACAAATTTGTACGGCCCCGGCGATAACTTTGACCTTAATTCGAGCCATGTCATGCCGGCTTTGATACGCAAGGCGCACGAGGCGAAAACTCGCGGCGATAAGGACCTTACGGTTTGGGGTACAGGAAAGCCCTTGCGTGAGTTTCTGCATGTCGATGACTGTGCTGACGCGTGTGTGCACTTGATGAAGTGTTACTCAGATGTCGAGCATGTCAATGTCGGGTCTGGTGAAGACCTCTCAATCTTGGAACTCACAAGGTTGGTTTGCGAGGTAGTTGGCTTTAAAGGCGGCATTGTTCACGATCTGACCAAGCCGGATGGCACCCCTCGAAAGTTAATGAGCGCCGCTAAGCTAAGGTCGACGGGTTGGCGGCCCCTTATCGCGCTTGAGGAGGGGATTCGTTCTTCCTACAACTGGTATCTAGAGACCGGATTGCAAACTCAGCGGGTGCAAACGGGAGATTAAGGTGAATATTCTGTATCTCTCGCCGTACTTCTGGCCCGAAGAGATTGGGTCAGCCCCCTATTGTACGAAGCTAGCGGAGCATCTCGCAAAGATCGGTCATACTTTAGATGTTCGGGCCTTCCGCCCCCACTATCCGAATCCCTCTGTTTACCTAGACTGGGCAGACGGCAGTCGTGACCGTGAAATGTTGGGTAGCATTCGGATCCGTCGGACGAGAGTCTCTCCTCGTGGCTCAGGGGGTATCAAGGAGCGACTCAAAAACGACTGTCGCCTTCTATTTAACCTCCTAAAGGAAGTGGTTAAGTATCCAAAAGTTAAGCCAGATGTCATTATCGCCTATGTTCCAAGTATTATAGCGGTATATGGCGCGATGTTTTTAAAGTATTATGCGGGGGTTCCGTTATATCTGATTGTTCATGACATTGAGAGTGGGCTAGCTGGAAGCGTTGGTATTGCAAAAAATGGGCTGCTCTTGAAGGCGATGAGACTCGTAGAGCGATTTGCACTAAATAGTGCAGATTTAGTAACCGCTCTTACGGATGAGATGGCACAGGAGCTCAGAATTATGGGGTGTCGACAGCCGATTGATGTAATTCCAATCTGGACAGATCCTTTTGAAGAGTTACCGTTTCCTTCCTTTAGTCGCCCTGTAGTCACTTATAGTGGTAATTTTGGCAAGAAGCAGAACCTTGATCAACTTATCGGTCCGATGAAATTGCTAGATGTCAGGCGTCCGGACATCCGAGTCGTTCTGCGAGGTGATGGATCTGAAAAGGAACGAATAAGAAGTATAGTTTTAGATGAACTTAAGCTTAAAAACACGACCTTCGAAGGGTTAGCTCCCGCATCACGTTTTGGCCAGACGCTACAGGCTGCTCACATACATCTAGTACCACAAGCTCCAAGTACAGCGGATTTCGCCATTCCATCCAAGATTGTTAGTATCATGGCGGCGGGGCGACCGTTTATTTGCATTTCAGAACCAAACAGTTCTCTTGATAGACTTGTTACCAAAACCGCTGCAGGGCTCCGCGTTGAGCCTGGAAATGAGGATGCACTTTTCGAGGCTATAGATAAACTGACTTGCGATCCCGATTTAGCTACTAGTCTTGGTCGGAATGGGAGAAGCTATGTGTCAAATCATTTAAGCGCAGAAAGGAACTTAGCAAAATTTGTCAATAATATTGACTTCTTAACCGGAAAATGATAAGGATACGTATCCTTGAATTATATTAATATTCTCTTTTATCTAAATAATTATTGTTAATTACTCATTTGTTATGGTTATGATTGAGCATTAAATGCTGGTGATGACAGATATAGAGTGTAGTCAGCATCAGACGCATGAGGCGTCAATCCTAGATTCGGATGAAATCGAGGCGCGAGCAGAAACTACAAATTCGTCTAGGATGAAATATATTCTATAATACAGTATTCGCCGTCTTCTAAATATGACGAATAATAATTAGTCCTTTTGATGTGGGTAATAAGAGGAATGGTATGGTACATGCCAAAGTGACGGCATTGATTATGTTGACTACGCGTACTGTCGGCGCAACTGTTGTGGCGCATGTAGTCAATCAGATCGTTATAATCCTCACGCAACTGGTGATTATTCCAATCATAGCGTCGAAGTGGGGCTCAGTGGGTCTAGGTGCGTGGATGTCCATGACGGCGCTCCCTACCTATCTCACAATTTCGGATTTTGGCTTCACATACTCGGCCAAGAGCGACATGTCTGTTCGCATGATGGCGAATGATGTTGTTGGAGCCAAGATAACCTCAAGTAGCACACTTATGCTTCTTGTCACCTCCCTATTTGTGGCGGCTGTCATTTACGGAGGGAGTGTTTACGCGCTCAACTGGCAAGGCATATTAAACCTCCAGTCGGTCACACTCGAAGAGATTCGTTGGGTCCTCATTTTGGGCCTGGTGCAGGTCTGCTTCTTCCAGCTCTTTTTGCTCTCTGCTGCCGCAATTCGTTCGTCGGGGCGCCCGGCTCTGGAGGCATCGCTAGATGCTGTAGCTCGCGGTATGGAGACCACCGCTTTGGCTGTAACGATTTTCGCGGGTGGCGGATTTGCTGAAGCAGCGATGGCTTGGAGCTTCACCCGTGCGGCGTTTACGATTGCCGTCTGGATATGGTTATATGTTACCGTGCCGCAGTTAATGCCCGGTTTGCGTTGGGTACGATGGGAACGCATAAAAGAGCTCTCTCATCCCTCGGCCGCCTATATCGTTATTCCACTCGCGAATGCGATACTCATTCAGGGGGTCGTCATCCTGATTGGGATTATGGCCGGCCCCCTAATGGTCGCTGGCTACTCCGTCGCTCGCATCATAACCCGCATGGGCGTTTCGGCTGCAAACGTGTTGAACTACGCCTTTACGCCACAATATTCCTATCTGATAGGAAGAAAATTATGGGGTGACCTTCATGCTTTGTATAAAATACATGTGGGACTTATAGTTATCGGGACGGTATTGTACGTTCTAGCGGTTGTATTACTCGGAGAGCATGTCGGTAGAGCACTTTCTCATGGGCAGGTTGAAGTGTCAGATGTTGTACTATTATTTTTGATGTTTGCTGCTGTGTTCGAGATGTTATGGACCCCTAGTCTTTCATTTGCTTCGGCGTCGAACAAAGTTGGAGACTTCTCAGTCTTATTGTTAATAGATGTGATTTTTTGCATTTGTCTAGGATGTTCTTTGTCGATTTGGTTTGGCGTTGAAGCATTCTCTTTTTCAGTCGCGCTATGTCACTTTTTTATGTTTGTTTATGCAATGAAAAAATGGTCGATAGAGAAGAAGAAATATGGTGAGAGGGAAATATCAGAATGATGAGTGTCTCCCTTGTCGATCCGAATGCTGATCACAGTGTGGCTGTGATGGGGATGGATACGTTCGAAAGGCGGATGCGGAGCTTCTATCGTCTCGTTGGGTTGTTTATCGTCATTATGGGGGGGGTGTCATCGGTTCTTGACTTCAATTTCGTATTCCTAATAACGTATATATTTTTCGGGATGGCTACATTTTATTTTTCGAAAAAAGTAAAAGATATGGCCATGTTGCATTTAATACTCCATCCATCAACTCTATATTTGTTTACAACGATGATATTCGCTTTAGGAAATGGCAACGTTTCTCTGATGGGGCTTGTAAACAAGACCTCGAGCTCGGCAGTTATTTTTATTTATCAAACAGCAATTATCCTCGCATACGTTATATATTGTGGAGTAGTCTCTTGGAGAGGTCGTTCTTACATAACAAAGCTCGGGAGAAAGTTTAGGTTTACTAAGACGGTGATATTTTCAATTGTCATAATTGTCCTCTACTCGATTGCTGAGAGCGAGAAAATTGTTGGCATAACATCGGCAAAATACGCCATACTTGCAGTATATCTTACGCTATGCGTAGCTCTCTATGAGAGAGCTAAGGGGGGGAATAAGAAGATACTGATTTTCATTATTTCAATAACCTGTACACTGCTGATTGCTGCGTTAGTGAATCGTAGGAGTGGTGTGTTTGTCGCCATTTTGGTGTGGATCATTTTGTACGTATACTCGGCCCGCCGCCTAATTACGCTCAATGCCATCGGGCTAGTATTTCTGGGTTCGTTTGTGTTGAACGTTGCGACCAACTCGTTCATCCAAGTTCGTACTGATTACCAGATGGGAAGGTTGACGAGCTTTGGTTTGTCGACGTTGGAAGCCGCCCTAGATCCGCAGAATGTCCTTTACTCGATTCCATTTCTGTCCTCGACGGAGCGTGTATTCTCGTTCTCCGAAAGGAGTAATAAGAATTATTCCGAACTACTAGCGAGTAACGGAACCGAACAGGACTTGTCGATCGGATCGCGACTATCGCTGTTCGCGCGCATGGACATTGTGACGGGGCGGCTAGGTACGGGCGTTGTTCCTGATTGGAGTAGACTCGGCCTTATGACTCTAAGTGCTTTGCCAGATTATGGACAGGACAAACAATTACTTGTTTCAGATCAAATAATATGGGGGCTTGGCCTGTTGCCAAAAGAAGTAATCGGACGTCCGTTAGTAACGGTGGCGGGTGAGCTTTACGCAGTTGGCGGTTTTCTAGGTATGTTCACAGTAACATTAATTTCATTCTTTCTGATATTTGTAATATTTCATATTATACGACTTCAAATCGGGTATTGTATCGAGTATATTATATGTTGTGTTGCTGCAACATATAATATAGCATTCACTGGGACTTCGGTAGATATGTTTCTTTTGATATTGAGAAACTCTATTATAATTATATTTCTTATTTACCTTTTTAAGGGTCTTTTCAAACCAGAAAGAGTGCCTGGGAATGCATAGTATGACCCGTATTCTAGTCATTGGGACGCACGAAGCGCGACACCAACCTAGCATGTCGCAGTTTGCCGCGTGGCTTGAAGCTGCATTGACCTCTGAGTTCTCATGCAAGGTGTTCAAATGCCCGTGCATGTTGTATAATAGAAAGACAAGGAATTTGGTTTTCGCGAAATATTTATATTACTTTGATCAGTTTATTATTGCGACTATATATATTTTTGTTGCGCAGTTTTTTGTGTCCTTGGTGGTAGTTGCTGACCATTCAAATGCACCGGCGGCGATGCTGGTGGCAAAACGTAAGTTGGTTATCATGCTGCACGATACGATAGGGATGCGGCGTGCATTCGGTCTGCTACCTGGCTACCCGAGGACCGGCGGACTCGGGCGCCAGCTCCAACGATGGACCATATACTGCTTGAAAAGAGCGCGGCTCATAATGACGAATCCAGGCCCCCTTGTGGAGGAAATGCTGCTATTCGGCATTGTTGCGCCGGCGTCTTATGTTGGCTGCGTATTTGACGCCGACAGAATGCTCGGGGAGGAGTCCGTATGCCCCTTGGCAGAGTTGCAGAGTAAGGAGTTCGCGCTTTTTGTGGGCCTTGATGTGGCGCACAAGCGACAAAAGCAGCTTATCAGGACCTGGAGCGAGATCAATCGCGCTCGAGGTCGTGAGATTCTACTAATAATGGCGGGCGAAAGCTCAGAGGAAACGCGGGAGTATGCTGATGAGATCGAAGCGAGAAACGTTCGATTCTTGCGGCATTTACCAAACTCTTCAATCCGATGGCTATATGAGAACTGCCTCTTATTTTCAACAGCAAGCGAATATGAAGGGTTCGGTCTTCCCATATTGGAAGCGATAGCATTTAACAAACCAGTCTTCGTCTCGTCCGAAACGCCGTTTTTCAGGCAACTATTCGGTAAATGCGTTCGATCCGTTATCGACTTTAATCACCCCAATATTCAGGAATTGCTGCCTCTGATCGGAACGCCGAACGACGAGCATTATCGAGAAGAGCGGGATCGGATACTTAGAGAATACTCGTTCGAGAATTTTAAAAAACGAGTGCTAACCGCGGTCGATATCGCATTGAGTGATGAGTCTGTGCGCAATCGCGAATAGGCGCGCGATTCGCGGCAGAGTGTCGTGGTGGTGTCATAATAGGGCATGAGTTACGGAAAGAGGCCATGGCAAAGACGGTTGTGATTCCACTCCATTTCATCCGTCATGGGGCGGTAGGCGGAGTCGAGAATGCGATATACAATTTGGTCGAGGGCCTTTCCTTGGCGGGAACGCAACTTCAATTGGAGGCCTCCGGTCAGGTTCTGCTGTCATCGGACTTCGTGACCGCATGCAATGCTCGGCCGAACATTCGCCTCACCATTCGTGATGCAATACCTCCGTGGGCGGCGAAACGGCTGACGCCGCGTTTCGCTCGGTTTTTCGAGGAGTGGCAATTTGCTCGCGGATTATCTGGCTATTCTAGTGCAACAATCTTTCCTAACTACTTTACTCCACCCAGTCGAATGTCTCGTTGCGGCCAACGTGTGTGTATCGTCCATGACCTACAACACCGACACTTCCCACAGTATTTTTCCGCATCTAAGCGGCTTTGGCTAGAGATGGCTTTGCGTTCTACATTTAGGTTTGCCGATAAGGTCGTATTTATCTCGAAGGCTGTCCTAGACGATGCGCGTAGGGAGTATCCACAGTTCTCGTCAGAGCGGTGGGTATCAATTCCAAATGCTGTATCTTGGGCGCATTTCGGGGCTCCTGATTTAGTTAGTCCATACGACTTTCCCTACATTTTGTCGGTTTCACACCATTACCCTCACAAGAATATCGAGACATTAGTTCGCGCTTTCGCAGAAATTGCGACGCGATTTCCTCATCACCACCTGGTTCTGGCTGGTCAGATACGTGACCGCTTCACTATGTCCTCTTTGGGATATGGAATGAGTCTTGATGAACTCGCTATGTCTCTTGGCCTGTCCAACAGAATCCACGTCACGGGTTACGTTCCTTCTCAGAGGCTCGGTACGCTTTATCGCCACGCCGAGTGCTTTGCTCTGCCTTCACTATTTGAAGGATTTGGCTTGCCTGTCATCGAGGCGATGGGGCTTGGTGTGCCCTGTATAGTTTCAGGCATTCCGGCTCTTGCAGAAGTAACACTAGGTCACGCACTCTCGGTGGCGGATCCGTTAAGCGTGACGGAATGGAGCGAAGGACTGTCGATGATTTTAGCTACTCCACGTGACGAAACAAGGCTAAAGCGGGTGGCTGCAGAAGTGTTTGATACGTACCGTCCCGAAGTTGTAGGGGCTCGATTTATGGAGCTTTTATAGTGGTTTTTTAGGTCGATCGATATTCAGACATTATTCTAAATTTCTTGGTAAACTGATCTCGCCCTGTTCCGGGGGCAGATAAGCGGATGTCGTATGGCTCTGGTCTTTGAGTCATCTTCTCGTATGTAGGCTGCAACGCGGCCTGTGCCGTTCCACCAGCTGTCCTCTTAGGCTTCATTCCGTGCAATACTAGCATAGGGAGGAAGCAACATGGATGCCCCGGAGAAAGTGGCGCGTCAGCGCCTGAGCGTTCTG
>NZ_JAMDLI010000010.1 GCF_023721815.1 Pleomorphomonas sp. JP5 | reverse complement strand
CTAGGCTGAATCGACATTCAGCGCATCCATAGCATGGCTGCGGCGAGATGGATGAAGCTCAAGAAGTTGCTGACACGTCTGTCGTATCGGGTTGCGATGTGGCGGAAGTGCTTGAGCTTGTTGAAACAACGTTCGATGCAGTTGCGCACCTTGTAGGCGTCGAAGTCGTAGGCGATGGGGTGTTTCCGCGTCGGGTTGCAGGGAATGACGGCTTCGGCCCCAGCCTCGGCGATGATCCGTCTCAACTGATTGGAATCATAAGCCTTGTCCGCCAGCACCCGACGGGCTTTGAGCCCTTCGAGCAAGGCGGGCGCCTGGGTGACATCGCCCCGCTGGCCCGGTGTCAGGATGATGCGCAGGGGACGGCCCCTGCCGTCGGTCGCCAAGTGAATCTTGGTGGTCAGTCCGCCTCGGGAACGCCCCAGAGCCTGATCCCCCCTTTTTGACCACCGCCCTTGCCGGTGGCCGCCTGCTGGTGTGCCCGGACCAGCGTGGAATCGAGGGCAACATAGTCGTTGTCGGGTTCCCTGATCAGGTGGTCAAACACCCTCTCCCAGACGCCAGCCCTGGCCCAGCGGGTGAACCGCTTATGGACGGTCTTGTACTTACCGTAGCGCTCGGGCAAATCGTGCCAGTGCGCTCCCGAGCGCAGGACCCACAAAACAGCATTGACGAACAAAAGGTTATCCTGGCCGCAACGCCCAGGATCACCGGGTTTGCCGGGAAGCAGGTCGCAGATGCGACGCCATTGCGATGCCGTCAGTTCGTAGCGCTTGGCCATGCTGGGTCTCCAGATCGAACAGTCTGGAGATCCATGAATCACACATCACCCGCGTCGTGAATCCTGAATGTCGATTGGACCTAG
>NZ_JAMDLI010000001.1 GCF_023721815.1 Pleomorphomonas sp. JP5 | reverse complement strand
TGACCCACTGCGTGGCCCAAGCACGGAGGTTTCTTTTATACTGTGTAGAACCCATCCAATCCTCCACCATAGGTGGAGGTTTTCTTTTGATAAAAAAAGCCACGCCCCGAGGGGCGTGGCTTCCAGACGGCTGAAGCGGGTGGTGTTCGCTTAGCCGCGGAACAGCGACAGGATGTTCTGGCTGTTGGAGTTGGCGATCGACAGCGCCTGAATGCCGAGCTGCTGCTGGGTCTGCAGAGCCTGGAGGCGGGTCGATTCCGCGTTCATGTCGGCGTCGACAAGCTGGCCGATGCCACGACCGATGGCATCGGTCAGCGCCTGGACGAAGTCCTTCTGCGTGTCGATGCGGTTCTTGACGGCACCAAGGTTCGAGGCGCCGTCGGTCAGCTTGCTGAGGGCGGCATCGACGATCTCGATGTAGGACGACAGCGTCGCCTGGTCATCGGCGGAGTCGGTGAGGGCCGAAATGTCGAGGTCCTTGATCGACAGCGAGACGGCGGCCGGCGTGGCGAGCTTGTCGCTGAAGACCTGCCATTCGGTGTCAAAGAGACCCCTGCCATCCATCTGAACCACGCCATCCGCAACGGCGGTGGGCGCCGTCGCAGGCGTCGGAAGGGCAGCTGCCGTGTTGGCGTCGTAGAGCTTGATCTCGTTGACGTCGACCTTGATCGTCTCGATGGTGATCGCATCGCCGACGCGCGAGAAGGCGGCGACGACCGACTTGTCCTTGTTGAAGCTGCCGCTCGAGTCGACCGCCAGCCAGTTCTCGCTGTTGAACACTGACGACGAGGCGATGGAGTTCATCTGGCCGAGACGGGCCTTGATGTCTTCCTGGATCTGGCCGCGGTTGACGCCCGGGGTCTTGGCGCTGACGAGCAGCTTGCCGATCTCGGTGAGCTCTTTGACGGTGGCTTCGAGGGCGGTGTACTGCACGTCCACCGTGGCGGCGCCGAGGCCAAGGCTGTCCTGCACGGCAGACAGAGACTTGTTGTCGGAGCGCATGGTGGTGGCGATCGACCAGTAGGCAGCACCATCGGAAGCCGTCGAGATGCGCAAGCCCGTGGAAATGCGGTTCTGCGTACCGTCGAGCGCCTTGTTGGTGGACGCGAGGGTCTGGAGGGCGGTCATTGCCGCAGCATTGGTCAGAAGGCTGGCCATTTTCGTATGTCCCTTTGGATGAGTGAGATGGGACATTCCGGGTTTTCACCGGTATGGCAGGAGCGGCATCATGCCCTTGGACCCTCTTGGTTCGCTGAGCGATCCAACCTGCCATGGCCCTAGATTGTCCGATGAGGCTTGCGCGAAGCTGACGCGTCGAAATGGCCTGATTTGGCGCTGGTTTTCGCCCTTTCTCCGGCAATAGGGAATGAAAAAAGCCCGCTCCGGCAAGGGAACGGGCTTCCTTCGGTAAAGTTGAGATCGCTAAAAGAAGGAGCGTACCAGGCCGCCGACCAGCATGTTCCAACCGTCGATCAGAACGAAGAACAGTACCTTGAAGGGTAGCGACAGCACGGTCGGGGGCAGCATCATCATACCCATCGACATCGTGAGCGTCGCCACGATCATGTCGATGACCAGAAAGGGCAGGGCAATCAGGAATCCGATCTCGAACCCCCGCCGCAACTCCGAAATCATAAAGGCCGGAATAAGGACGCGTAGCGGCGTCGCGCCAGTCTCCGTCTTGATACCGAGATGCTCGGCGGCAAGGTCGTCGAAAAGCTTCAGGTCCTTGTCGCGGACGCGCTGGGCCATGAAGTCGCGAAACGGATCGGAGATCTTCTCGAAGGCAACCTCTTCGGAGATCTCGTTGCGGGTCAGCGGCAGCACGCCATCGTTCCAGGCCCGATCGAACGTTGGCGCCATGACATAGAAGGTCATGAACAGTGCGAGGCTGATCAGGATGAGGTTGGCCGGCGTCGTCTGCAGGCCGATGCCGGATCTCAGAAAGGACAGGGCGACGACGATGCGCGTGAAGCTCGTCACCATGATGAGCAGGCCCGGCGCCACCGACAGAACCGTCAGAAGCGCCACCAGCTGGACGATGCGGCCGGAGGCTGATCCCTCGCCGGCGGGAATCAGAGAGCCGAGGTCCGGGATGCCACTGCCAAGGGCCGGAATCTGGGCGAGGGCGGGCGCGCTCGTGGCGATCAGCAGAAGGATGGCGAACAGGGCTTTTTTCACTGGACGACCAGACTTTCTATTATGAGGTCGCGCACGTCTCCGCCCGAGCGAATGGCGACCCGATCCCGCAGGTCTTCGCGAAGGTGCTGAAGTTGAGTGGCCCCCTCGAGCTGCTCGACCCTCAGCGTCTTCAGGAAGGCGAGGAGATCCTCCGATATTTCCGCCGAGACGATGTCCGAGTTGGGCATTTCGTCTTCGAAGACGATCGCGGCGTCGAGACGGAGCCAGACATCGGCGGGCTCGGTCAGATTGGTCACGATCGGCTTCAGGCGATAGAGGCGAGAGGTCAGGGGATCGCGTTCGCCACCAGCACTGGCTTCCTGTTGCTGGCCGGCGTCGGCGATCTGCGCATAGCGGACGAGATGGACGCCAAGGCCAAGACCGGCGGCGATAGCCAGAACCGTCAGGAAGAATGCCGGTTTCAACACCCCTCCTCGTTCGGGCGGCGTCGGTCGACGCACCTCTGCCTCGGTTTCGGAGGGCGCCACGTCTCGGACGCCGGGAAGCGGGAGCTTGGCCATGCTGCCTCTCAGAAAGGAGCTACGCGATCGTAAAGCTGGTGGAGCACGCCCGGTTGCTGGACTTCGGTCAGCCGGCCTCGGCCGCCGTAAGAGATGCGCGCTTCGGCGATCTTCTCGTAAGGCACCACGTTGTTGCCCGAGATGTCGCGCTGGCGAACGATGCCCTGGATGTTGACCACCCTCATCTCATAGTTGACGCGCATTTCCTGCGAGCCGGAGATGATCAGATTTCCGTTGGGCAATACGCTGGTGACCACTGCCGCCAAAGTGACCTTGATCGCCTCGGAGCGCTCCACGGCGCCAGCCCCCTTCGAGCGAGTGGAGGAGTTGACGTTGCCGTCGAGGCTGGCTTTGGACCCTTCGCCGGCCACCGAGAAGCCAAAACCGGCGCCGAAACCCGCACTGGAAACGCGAGAGCGTTCCGACGAGTTGTCCAGGGCGGCCTTGTCGTTCATCTGGATCAGGACGGTCAGGACGTCGCCGACCTGATGGGCGCGGGAGTCGCGGAACAGCCCTTCGCCTCCATGAACGTAGGTGGAGTTGGAGTCCCGGAACATCGAGGGAGACGGCGTTAGCGCGTTGAGGGGCAGCGCCGCGCCGACTTGCGACATGGTCGGTTCCGTATTGAGATCGGAGGACGTGTTGCAGCCGACGAGCGACAGGCCGGCGATGAGAAGCAGCACACGCTTCAAGGGAGTTCTCCTTTGGCGGACAGTTCGGTCATGCCGGCGAGCGCGCTGGCGAGTTGCGAGGCGCGGGCGGGATCCATTTCGTTGAGAATTGCGCTGGAAGAGCGTGCGTTGAGCCGCGCCAGTACGGCGGCGGCCATCTCTTCGTTGAGAACGGTGAGCTGACTGGCCGCTGCCTCCGGACGCATCTTGGCGTAGATGGCCACGACGTCGTCGCGAGCGGCGGCGAGGAAGTCCTCGCGTTTCTTGAGCCAGCTTTCGTACTCGGCCCGCTTCTCCTCGAGTGCGGCGATCCGCTCGGCAACGCGCTTGTCGAGGGCCTCCAGAGTTGACTTTTGCCAGGCGTAGCGGGCGTCCGCGGCAACGTCGCGGATATTGACGCAATACTGGCGTGCCTCTTCGGTCAGCGCCCGCATTTCGAGTCCGGAGTGGCTGGTGGCTGCGGTCTCGACTGGCGATACGGTCTTCGCCTCCGTTTCCGCCGCCACAGTCACGCCCGGGCAAAGCTGAACCACCATGACCGCCGTGAACAGGCGAGACAGAAGGCATCGTCGGATCGACGTCATGCCGAAACCCCTTCAGTCGTTGATTTCATGTCCGGCAGGTTCGCACCGCAGACTTGCGCGGGGCTGATCGCCTGAAACGAGACGTTCATTGCACCACGAGATCGGCCTGGAGCGCGCCAGCGGTCTTCATGGCCTGAACGATGGCGATGACACCTGTCGGTTTGAGGCCGATCTGGTTGAGGCCGCGAACCAGCGTCTGAAGGTCAGTGCCGCCGATGATGGCCAGGTTGCCGCCACTCTCGCTGGCGTCGACCAAGGTGCGCGGAAGCACCACCGTTTCGCCGTCCGAGAAGGGGGCGGGCTGCGAGGCGACGGGCGCTTCGCTGACGCGGATGCTGAGATTGCCGTGGGTGATGGCCACTGTCGATATGCGCACGTCCGCCCCCATCACCACCGTTCCCGAGCGCTCGTCGATGACGACGCGGGCTGGCGTATCCGGTCGGACCGGAAGTCCCTCGATTTCGGCGATGAAGCGGGCGGCCGACATGCCGCGCGGCTTGATCAGGGCGACGGTACGATAGTCGCGTTCCTCGGCCACCGGCGCGCCGTAGCGACGTCGGCTATATGTGTTGATCGCATCGGTGATGCGGATGGCGGTGCGGAAGTCGGGGTTGCGCAACTTGAAGGTCAGTGCACCGAGACCGTCGAGATTGGTCTGAAGCTCGCGCTCGATCAACGCGCCGTTCGGAATGCGTCCGGCGGTTGGCGTCCCCTTCTGAACGCTTTCGGCCATGCCGGCGGCGCTGTAGCCGGTGACGGCGATCGGTCCTTGCGCCACGGCGTAGACCTCGCCATCGGCACCGGCGAGCTGGGTTATGATCAGGGTGCCACCCTGCAGCGAACTGGCGTCCCCGAGCGAGGCGACGTTGACGTCGATTCGGGATCCTGCGCCCGCGAAGGCCGGGAGTTCGGCGGTGGCGATGACTGCGGCGATGTTGCGCGTTCGAAGAGCGCTATCGCGAACGTTGATGCCGAGGCGTTCCAGCATCGACTGGAGCGACTGCTCGGAAAACGCGGCATTGCGCAAGGTGTCACCGGTGCCCTGGAGGCCGACGACGAGGCCATAACCGACAAGCTGGTTCTCGCGGACACCCTCGATGGAGGCGATGTCTTTGATGCGCACATCCCCCGGCGACAGGGAATGCACCATGGTGTCCGGCGTGGTCGGCGCCTTTGGTTCCGGCCCCGTCCGCGACATGACGGGTGCGACGGTGGGAGGCGGCGGCAGGGAGAGGTTGGGCGCCATGTCGGCGGCCAGCAACGTCTGCCCCCCCTGCGAGGCGAAGGGCATGGATCCATCGACGACGCTGACGACCTCGCCGGTCTGAGGGTCGAGGGTGATCGGCATCCTCGAACCGTCCCAAGCGGCGGCCGGCTGGAGGGCAACGAACCCGGCGGCAAGGCCGGCGATAAGGATGCGCATCAGCTCTTTCCTACGACGATACTGCCGTCGGGCTGGACGACGCCAACGATGACGGTGCCGGACTCGGTGTTGCGCACGCGGATCACCTCACCGACGCTACCCGACTGCATCGGCTCGGCGTAGGTGATGATGGTCAGCCCCCCTTCGACGAACACGAGACGCACGGGGACGCCTCGCCGCACCACCTTTGCGTTCTCGACCGCGTTGACGGTGATCGGCTGTCCTGGAAGCAGGGTACGCCGCGCGACCTTTCCGACCAGCATTTCGCGGCCGGCGACAACCGCTTCCAGCGACGCACGCGTCAGACGGAAACGGCGTTCGGTCAGCATGTCATCGGTGATCGGATCGCCGGGGTAGATGGTGATGCCGGGCACCGGCAACGTCGACACCATCTGGGCCCCGGCCGGCCGGAGAGCGAGGAAACCGGCCGCGAGGAAGGCAATGGCGGCGATGAGCAGCAGGCGTTTCATGGGAACGGCCTTTCCGGCGTCAGCGCAGCCCGTTCGAGACGGTACCGGCCATCGAGTCGGCCGCCTGAATGACCTTGGAGTTCATCTCGTAGGCACGCTGGGCTGAGATGAGCTCGGTGATCTCGGATACCGGATCGACATTGGACGCCTCCAGATACTTCTGCCGGATCTTGCCGAAGCCGGGGTCGGTCGGAATGCCGGCGACCGGCGTGCCGGAGGCGAGCGTCTCGCGATAGAGGTTGCCGCCGATCGGTTCGAGGCCGACGTCGTTGGTGAAGTTGGCGAGCGAAAGCTGACCAAGCGACTGAGGCGCCGCCTGTCCGGGAACGGTGGCGAAGATCTCGCCGGACTCGTTGACCGTCAGGTCGGTGGCGTCCGTCGGCACGATGATTGCCGGCTGCACCGCGTAGCCATCAAGCGTGACAAGCTGGCCGTCGGCATTCTTGTTGAAGGCGCCGGCCCGCGTGTAGAGCGTCTCGCCGTTCGGTCCGTCGACCTGGAACCAGCCGCGACCGTCGATCGCCATGTCGTAGGTGTTGCCGGTAAGCGTCATGCCGCCCTGCAGATGCAGGTTGCGGATGGCGGCGGCGCGAACGCCCAGACCCTGCCGGACGCCTTCGGGGATGACCGACTGGCCGCCCTGGTTGGGTACGCCCTGCATGCGCTGCGTCTGGTAGAGCAGGTCGGTGAACTCGGCGCGCGAACGCTTGAACGCGGTCGTGTTGATGTTGGCGATGTTGTGGGCGATGACCTCGACGTTGAGCTGCTGGGCGGTCATTCCGGTGGCGGCGATGGCGAGCGCTTTCATCGTGGGCTCCTCAAATGGCCATGCGGCCGATTTCCTGATAGGCGGAGACGACCTTGTCGCGGACGGCGAGGGCGGTCTGCAGTGACTTCTCGGCGGACATCACCGCCTCGACGACCTGCTGAACGCTCATCTTGCCTTCCATGCCGGCGATCGAGGCGGCTTCGCCCGCCCTCAGGTCGGAAATGGCCGAGCCGGAGACTTCGGCAAGCACGTCCATGAAATCGACCGGTTTGGCGACTGCCGAGGCGGCGGATTCAGTCGGCGCGTGGGCACGAACGGCGGGCGCGGCGGTCGGCGGCGACAGTCGATCGATGTTGAAATCGAGCGCGGAGATGGGGTTCAGCATCACGAGTTCCTCAGGAGATCGATGTTCATCGTCAGCATCGAGCGGGCCTGTGTGATCGCCTCGACGTTGGCCGAATAGGACCGGTTGGCCTGGCGCAGGTCGCTGAGCTCGATGAGCACGTTGACGTTGGGCATCTTGACGTTGCCATCGGCATCGGCCGCGGGGTTGCCTGGATCGTGACGCACCTCGAACGGGCTCCTGTCGGCGCCGATATCCTTGACCATGACCATCGGGGCTCCCATGGCGCGGTCCATTTCCTCGGCGAATGTCACCGTCTTGCGGCGATAAGGATCGGAACCAGGCGTCCTGCCGGTCGACTGGGCGTTGGCGAGGTTTTCCGAGACGATGCGCATGCGTGTCGACTGGGCCTGCATGCCTGATCCGGAGATTCTGAGGGCGGCTGCGAGCTGGTCCATCGGGTCACCCCTTCACGGCGGAAGTCAGCATGCGGCCGAAGGCGGCAACGATGCTGCGGTTGAGGGAGAAGCTGGTGTGGATGTCGCCGGCCTTGATCATCTCCTGCTCGAGACTGACCGAATTACCGGAATGGGTTATTTCCCAGGCATCCTCGCGTCGGACATCGGCAGTGGCCGCATCGAGACCACTGGGCGCCATATGCGCGGGATTGGTCGCGGCAAGCTGGAGCCGGGTCTGGGAGAGAACGTCGCCGAAGGGTTCGACATCGACCGCGCGATACTTCGGCGTATCGGCGTTGGCCACGTTCTGAGCGATGGTCGCCTGGCGGACGGACAGCCAGTCGGCTTGCCGGGAGGCGATGGAGAATAGATGGATGGGCTGCAAGGCGATCCCTCCGAAGGTTCGAGAGGGATCATGGAGATGAAATCTTGCCCGAGGCTGGTCTCGTCGACCGAGCCCGACTTGTCAGCCAATCGGAACGAGGCGCGCGTCGGCGATCGCGTCGATGAGGCGGCGCGTGTTTTCCTCCGGATCGCCGGAAGAGCCGGAGACGGCGAAGTAGTGGATCTCGACGCCGGCGTTCAGTGGCCCCAGGATCAGGCTGAAGAACACGGTTACGCCCTGGTTCTGGAACTCCATGTCGAGCGTCACGGTGGTCGGGCCGGACCAATCGGTATCGACGGCGGCGCGCCAGCCGTAGCGAAGCGTATCAGGCTTGAAATAGAGCTCGACCGAGGACGCAACGAGATCGTCGAGGTTGCCATGCTTCTCAAGCTGGATGTAGACGACCAGATTGACGATGTCGATCAGGCGCAACTCGGCCGCGACGTCCTTCACGCCTTCGGCTATCGCCTTCTCGCGGGCGATGGAGCGGTGGTCGTTACGCGTATCCGTCATAGGTGGCCGTTGATGATGGCAGGCAGGTTACTGTCAGTCGATCGAGCCTGAAGCAGATAGATGATTTCTGCCACCGCCCGATAGAACTCGACGGGGATCATCTGGTCGAGTTCCACCTTACCGTACATGGCCCTGGTTAGCAATTTATCCTCAACGACCGGGATTCCGTTCTGTTCGGCAATCTCGCGGATTTTCAGGGCGACAAGGTCCTGCCCCTTGGCGAGCACCACAGGCGCGCCGCCCTCCTCGTAGACGTAGCGCAGCGCGATGGCATAGTGGGTCGGGTTGGCAAGAACCAGGGTCGCCTGGGGGACGCTCGCCATCATGCGATGGCGGATGCGATCGCGCGCCAGCGAGCGCATGCGCGCCTTGACGAGCGGATCGCCCTCGGTGTTCTTGAACTCGTCCTTCACTTCCTGCTTGGTCATGCGCAGGTTGCGCCGCCACTGGATGCGAGCCCAAATGAGGTCGGCTGCCACAAGAAGCACGGTGGCGATACAGACTGCTGAGAGCAGGTGGATGGCGATGCCGACCGTGGAGTCGACCAGGGTGCCGGGGTCGGAGAACATGGCGTTCACCATCCGATGCTGTTCGGTTTTGAGGATGATCGACACGACGAGGGCCGTGGCGCCGAACTTGAAGAGCGCCTTGCCGAACTCGACGAGGCTTTGAACGCCGAAGAGACGCTTCCATCCCTTGGCGATCGACAGGCGGCTGAGTTCGGGCTTGATACGGTCGACCACCACCTGTGGAACATTCTGCACAAATGAACCGGCGAGCCCGGCCACCGCGAAGATGATGATGGTCGGCACCAGAAAGCGGCCCATTTCGAGACCGATGGCGTCGAGCAGCAGAACGGCATCCTGGCCCTGTTCAAGGCGGACGTCTCCGGGGTTGTCGAGGAAGCCGCGCAGGGTTCCAGCCAGCCGGCCGGCTCCGCTGCCGATCACCCAGACCATGACGATCAGCATGGCGCCGAGCGAGAACAGCATGGGCAGTTCGCGCGACTGGGCGATATTGCCTTTCTCGATGGCGTCCTGGGTCTTCTTGGGGGTTGCTTCCTCGGTTTTGCTGTCTTGATCCGGCTCGTCGCTCATGACGCACCTCAGCGTATGTAGGTGTCGTCATCCTGATCGGAGTTGAGCTCGATTTCGCCGCGACCGGCCATGTCGAGAGCGAGGTCGGCGATCACCCGGCGTGCCTCGAGCACATCGCGTTGCGGAGAAGGCTCGCTGGTGGCCAGCTCGTTCTCGACGATGCGGCGAGCGCGTGTGGCCAGAGACGACAGGATGGCATCGCGGAAGTCGAGTTCGGTGCCCTTGAGGGCGAGGACCACCCGTTCGGTCGGGATCTGGTCGAAGATCGCCTGGCGCGCACGCGGAGCCAGATTGATGATGTCATCGAAGGTGAATAGCAGGCCTTTCAGCATCTCCGCCGACTCCGGCTTCACCTTCTTGATGCCTTCGAGCGCGTCTTCCATGTCGTGCCGCTCCATCTTGTTGAGGATGTCGGCCATGCGAGCGTGCGTGTCGGCGCCCATGTTGCGCGAGAAGTTCAGCATGAAGTCCTCATGCAGCGTCCGCTCGGCAATAGCGACGGTGTCCTCGACGATCGGCTTGAGGTTCAGCATGCGGCGCATGAGTTCGTGGCGCAGCGGCTGCGGCAGGTGGCTCATTGTGCGGGCGGCGAAGGTCGGGCGCACCTTGGAAAGGATGAGCGCGGCCGTCTGCGGGTGCTCCTTCTGGAGATAGTTGGCGAAGATCGCCTCGGAAACGGAGGAGATCCGATCCCAGATGGAGCGGTTGGCGTAGCCAAGCACGTCCGACATGATATCCGACACCTGATCGGGCGGCAGGATGCCCGTCAGCATCTTCTCGACGTCGCTGACGGTGCCGAGCAGGTTTCCGCCGGTGAACCGGGTAGCGAACTCCTCGACGATGTCGGAGATCTGCTTGGCCGACACGGCGCCGAGGTCCGCGATCGAGCGGGTGACCTGCTTGATCTCGCCGGTGTCGAAGTGGGAGAGCAGCCGACCGGACAGTGGCTGGCCGAGCGCCAGCAACAGCACCGCCGCCTTGTCGGGGCCCTGGAGCGGGCGCTCGCTCTTGTTCTTTTTCGCCGAAGCCGTGGCTGCCATGATCTCCCGTCCGCTGTTCAGGCGTTGGAGGCGTTGCCGCCGACGATCTCGGTGAGCGAGATGCCGAAGCGAGAGGTATCGTCTTCAACCACCACCACCTCGCCACGAGCGACGGTGCGGCCGTTGACCACGACGTCGACAGGCTCGCCAACGCGATGGTCGAGCGGAATGGCCGATCCGCGCCTAAGCTTCATCAGGTTGGCGACCGGCATGATCGCCGAGCCGAGAACGACCTGAATGGTGACGGGGATCCGCATCACCGCCTCGAGGTTGCGCACCGTGCCAAAAGCGTCCTCGACGCTGGGGCCCGTTTCTTCTCGGGACTCGTCCTCGGCGCCGTTGTCGACGATCGTCTCGACGGCCACCGCTTCAAGCACATCGGCGGCAGGCGTCGGAGCGGCGGGGCCGTCCATCTCGGCCATGATCTCGTCGATGTCGCGTTGGGTCTTGGAACTGCGGGCCATGGGGCTGTCCTTTTCCTGAAGGGGACGGGGTGGGCGATCGATCAGCGACCGGCGCGCGCGCCGCTTCTCATCGGCTCGGTCGGGGCAAGGCCAGCTGCTTTCTCAAGCTCGTCGAGCATGGTCCTTGCCCGCTCGATCTCGACGATCAGGTTCTGCAACGTCGTGAGGCCCTGCATGTTGATTTCGCGGATAGCGTTGCCGACCGTCATCAGAGCGACGCCGGTCTCGTCGAGCGAGTTGGCATAGGTCGCCTGGTTGGACTTGAGCTCGCGCAGCTCGCGACGAAAAACGAGCAGGCCGGCGATGGTGCCGATCAGAGCGACCAGCAAGATGCTTTCAACGAGAAAGGATGTCATTGAGGAACTCCTGATCGGCATCGACGTGTTCGTCGATCTTGATGGTGTAGACACCGTTGCTCTGGCCGAGCTGGCACCAGAAGAGCGGCTCGCCGCGACAGGTCAGCTTGACGCGGCTGCGTGGCGTCGCCTGCAGCTCGATGACCTGCCCAACCTCGAAGTTGGAAACGTCGGACAGGTCGATGAACCGCTCCTCGAGGATGGCGTCGACGCGCATCTCGGTGCGCTGCACCTCGCTCTGGATCTGGCGGGCCCAACGCGGATCGCGTGGCGCCGCCTCGCCGGCCATTGTGTTGGCCAGAGTTTCGCGTACCGGGTTCAGAACCGACTGCGGCAGGATGACGAACATCTCGCCGCCCCGGTTGAGCGCTTGCAGCAGGAACTTGGCGACCAGTGCCTGGCTGTTGCGCCGTCCGATGATCGCGAAATCCATGCGGGTTTCGATGCGCTCGAACTTGAAGGTGGTGTCGTGGGGAGCGCCGAAAGCCAGAGGCAACACCTTGGCCATGCGCTCGAAAATCGCCTGCGCTATGTTGATCTCGATGTTGGAGAATGGGCGCTCGACATCGATCGGCGGTTCGCTGCCGTCGGCGCCAAACAACACCTCGACCATCGAGAACACAAAATCCCGATCGAAGCCGACGAGAATGCGCGAGTCCCAGGCCGGCACGTGGAAGACGCCGGCGATGGCGTTGGCTTCATAGTCGTCAAGGACGTCGTCAATGCGCGACGGCGCGATGTTGGATAGCGAGAAGTAGGCCGGGGAAGACGACATCTGGCGGAGACTGTCGGCGCAGTGAGTCGCCAGACGATCGAAGGCCACGTGCAGCATCGGAATGCGGTCGACGGAAATACCGCTCGCATCGAGAAGCTTGTCGGATACCGGGCGGGTGGCGGTATGCAGGCTGGCCATCAGGCGGCACTCCGCTGGGCGGGCTCACTCGCCTTGGCCGTGGCCGGAACGGGCGAGGAAATCACTTCGTCCTCGACATCGTCGATGGTCGGGCGCTGATGAGCGGGGATGGTCTTGCGTCCGTATTCGAGGGCGATCTGCGGTACGGCGCCGTTCATGGAAGCGATCAGGGTCTGCTTGATCAGGATGTAGGGGGCGAGCTGTCGTTCGCGTGTCACCTTGATCTTGCCGGCGATCGGCGCCACCACGCCGTAGGAGAGGAAAATGCCGCCGAAGGTTCCGACCAGCGCGGCGCCGATCAGCGCCCCGAGTATTTGCGGTGACTGATCGATGGCGCCCATCGCCTTGATGACGCCGAGCACGGCGGCGACGATGCCGAGCGCCGGCAACGCTTCGGCGATGGCGCCCAGGGCGAGATAGGGCATCAGCCGCTCGTGGGCGATGGTCTGGATCTCTTCGTCCATCAGCTGTTCGACCTCGTGCGGACGAGCATTTCCGACGATGATCAGGCGGAAGTAATCGCAGATGAAGGCGCGCATTTCCTTGTCTTTGGCGACAAAGGGAACCTTGCGAAAAATGTCGGAGTTCTCCGGATCCTCGATGTGCTTTTCGACGTCGCTTCGCCCTTTGGATCTCAGCTCGCGCATCAAGGCATAGAGAACCTCGAGCACACCAAGGTAGTGCTCGCGCCGGGGGATGTTGCCCAACACCGCGTCAACAACGCCCCGACCGGTGTCGCGCACCGTCCGCATCGTGTTGCCGACGATGAAGATGCCCAGGGCGGTACCGCCGATGATCACGAACTCCCACGGCTGCCACAGCACGGTGAGATGCCCGCCAAGCGCCGCGTAGCCGCCGAGCAAGGAGCCGATCGCGATAATGAAGCCGATCAAACTACCCAAGTCCCTGCTCCTTCTCGTGGTTGTCTGTCGTTGGGTCTAGGCGGCGAGGCTTGTGCGAGGCTTGGGAGGCTTTCGCCAGCCACGAGCAAGGTTCGCCATGCATCTCTCAGAGCAAGACAAGGAGAAGAGCCATGCTGTCGACACCGCTGAGCTACCAGATGATCACGCGCGACATGACGGCGACGCTCACGCGGACGTCGGCTCAGCCGGACGTCAAGCGGGCCACCGAGTATTACAGGGAGAACATCGGCAAGGTGAGCAGCCTTGAGGAGTTCTTCGACGATCATCGCCTCTACTCCTACGCCATGAAGGCCTACGGCCTCGAGGACATGACTTATGCCAAGGCGTTCATGCGCAAGGTTCTGGAGAGCGATCTCTCGGACTCCAAGAGTTTTGCCAACAAGCTCGTCGACAAGCGCTACCAGGAGTTCGCCAAGGCCTTTTCCTTCCTGAAGTCGTCGGCGCAAAGCCCGGATGCGCTCTCGGACATCAAGACGAGATATGCCGAGAAGGCCGCCGAGCAGGGCGACACTGAAACGCTGATCAAGTTTGGCACAATGGCCTACGAGCAGACCCTGCCCAACGTGAAGACGGTCGACGATTTTCTGGCCGACGACAGTCTCGTCGGCTACGCCATGACTGCCTTCGGCGTCGAACCGCCAGGCACGGCGGCGAGCGCCAAGACGTTCCTCAGGCGTATCCTCACTTCCGACCCCAACGATACTGACAGCTACGCCGCCCGCCAGACCAACTCGGCGTGGCGGGAGCTCGCCGCTGCCTTCAACTTCTCAGCGGATGGGACCATCCGGGTCCAGACGAGCGAACAGGCGGAAACCACCATCTCGAGCTATCTTCGACAGACGATCGAGGCTCAAGCCGGCAAGGAAAACGAGGGCGTGCGCCTTGCCCTCTATTTCGAGCGCAAGGCACCGACCATTACGTCGGCCTACAGCATCCTCGCCGACCCTGCGCTTCTGAAGGTGGCGCAGACGGTGCTCGGATTGTCCACGCAAACCGGCAATGCCGACATTGACGTCCAGGCGAAGTATTTCGAGAGCCGGATCGACATCGAAAGCCTTTCCAAGCCCGAAGAGCTCAAGAAGTTCCTGACCCGCTTTACCGCCATGTGGGAGGCCGCAAATCCCAGCAGCACAGCGACGACATCCGTCGCCGCGCTGATCACCGGCCAAAGCAACGCGGTGATGAGCGCCGATACATTGATGAGCCTGCAAGGGCTGAAGCTTGGAGGCCTTTGATCGTGCAGAGCTCCCTTTACGTCTCGCTGTCGGCACAGGTGGCGTTGGCTAATCGGCTCGATACCCTAGCCAGTAATGTCGCCAACCTTTCGACCGCAGCCTATCGCGCCGACGAAGTGAAGTTCGACACTTATCTCTCGCGAGCCGGCACCGATCCAGTCGCCTATTCCTCGACTGGCCAGACCTTCATCTCACGCGACAAAGGCGGCCTGCGCGAGACCGGCAATGATCTCGACGTCGCCGTGGATGGCGATGGCTGGCTGGCGGTTCAAACCCCGACCGGCAACGTCTACACGCGGGACGGTCGCCTGCAGGTCTCCGCCGACGGCGTCCTGCAGACCGTCGCCGGCAACCCAATTCTCGATCCGGGCGGAGCCTCGATCCTGATCGATCCGGATGCCGGGCGCCTCTCGATCAGTCGGGACGGCATGATCTCCCAGAGTGGCCGGGCGATCGGCGCCCTCGGCCTATTTTCCATTCCCGACGAGGCGAAGCTGGCGCGTGGCACCAACTCGGGCGTCATTCCAGACCTTCCGGCCGTTCCCGTGGTCGATTTCGTGGGGCAGGGCGTCGCGCAAGGCTTCGTGGAGGAGGCGAACGTCAATCCCGTGCTGGAAATGACGCGCCTCATCGAGGTGACGCGAGCCTTCGAGCAGGTTACCGCCGCATCGAACAAGTCGGAGCAGTCGATGCAGGATGCCATCAAACGGCTCGGGCAGGTCACGTGACGAACTCCATCAAGATCGAGGACCTCGCAGATCGCGTTGCGACGGCCGCCCATGAACTCGGCTACGTCCGCGTTGGTGGTCGAGTGTCGGAAGTCGCCCCCGATGCTTTTCGCCTCCGGGGGCTTTCACGCCACGTTCGCCTGGGCGACCGGATCGAGATCGCCGCTGCGGACGGAGCGAGCCTTGCCGAGGTGCTGCGGATCGACGGCGACGGGGTGACCGTCAAACCTTTCGCGCCGCGTCTTGACGCCGGCCTCGGGGCCGCCGCCTGGCATGCCGGACCGGTGGTGCTGGCCCCGCACCCTTCATGGAAAGGGCGCGTCATCGACGCAATGGCCGCGCCGGTCGATGGGCTTGGTCCATTGATGCCGGGCATCGTCGCCGTGCCTGTGGATGGCCGTCCTCCCAACGCGCTTCGCCGTGCTCGCGTCACGGAACCAATCCGAACCGGTGTGCGCGCCTTCGATCTCTTCACGCCGATATGTGCCGGCCAGCGCATCGGCATTTTCGCCGGCTCCGGCGTTGGCAAGTCGACGACGCTTTCGATGATCGCCCGCTCACGTGCCTTCGATACCGTTGTCATCGCCCTGGTTGGCGAACGTGGCCGAGAGGTGCGCGAGTTTCTCGACGACTCCCTAGGCGACAATCGCGCCCGCTCGGTGACGGTCGTAGCGACCGGCGACGAGAGCCCGATGATGCGCCGGTTGGCGCCACGCACCGCCATGGCGGTTGCCGAATACTTCCGCGATCGCGGCGAGCAGGTTCTTCTGATCGTGGACTCGGTAACCCGCTATGCCCATGCAGCCCGTGACGTGGCGCTCGCCGCCGGCGAGCCGGCCGTGGCGCGTGGTTACGCGCCCAGCGTCTTCACCAGCCTGCCGGAGCTTCTGGAACGGGCGGGCCCAGGCGAGGAGGGCGGCGGTTCGATCACCGGCGTGTTCGCCGTTCTTGTCGACGGTGATGACCATAACGATCCGGTGGCTGACAACATCCGCGGAACTCTCGACGGGCATATCGTGCTCGACCGTGCCATTGCCGATCAGGGCCGCTATCCGGCCGTCAACGTGTTGGCCTCGATTTCCCGTCTTGCCCAGCATGTCTGGAGCCGCGAGGAGCGGGATCTCGTTCTCCGCCTCAGGAGCTTGATCGCCCGCTTCGAGGATACGCGCGACCTTCGTCTGATGGGCGGCTATCAGGCCGGCCAGGACCCCGAACTCGATCAGGCGGTATCGCTGGTGCCGCTCATCTATGATGGCCTCCGCCAGAACCCAACGGATCCGCTGAGCCAGGATGCCTTCCGCGAACTAGCCGAGAAGATGCAGCCAGCACCGACACCGGCTACGAGTTGATCGGCGGTTCATCGCCTCGTCCCACAAAAAAGGCGGCCTTCCGAAATGGAGGCCGCCTTTTGGAGTCTGGCGCGGGAGGTTGGGGATCACTGCTTCATGGCATCTCGCGAGAAGTAGCTGATCTGATCGACCAGCACATCCTGTACGACGTCGTTCTTCAAACGCACGTTGACCTTCTGGCGGATGCCATCGGCGAATGCCTTGAGATCGTATCGCTGGATGTGGTCGAGATCGATGCTGTCATCGCCGTAGATCACCCGGAACGCCTCGTCGGTGACGAACAGCTCCGGCGGTACCGGCGCTTCCTTGAGACGGGTACTGTCCGCGGTGAACACCAGCTCCAGGACACTGTAGCCCATCAGTCTGCCGTCACGGATCATCGGAACATTGATGGGCTCGGTCTTGACGTATTGAAGTCCTTCCCAGGTTGGCTCATCCGTAGGCTTGGCCAGGCTTCCGTTCACCAGCCACCATGCGGCGCTATAGGCCGACAGGAGCGTGACCACGCAGACCCAGAGCCCCGTGAAAAAGAGCCGGCTCATTGCGGTCGCGTCCAAAGGCGCTGTGGCGGCGAGTAGGTGCCGTCGGACTCGGCGTCGCTGATGGCCGCCGTCAGGATGGCCGATATTTCGCGCGTGGCTTCGAGGTGGGTCTTGAGCAGCATTCTGTTGCGTTCGAGTTGGTCGCGGAAGCTTTCGAGCCGGTCGCGAAGGTCGTCGCCGATGCTGAGTGGGTCAACGAGACGCATGGCGCGCGTGAGCTCAAGAAGCCCATGGCTCTTGCGGTAGTTGAGGTCCTCGAAGGCGGGAGTCTCACCCGCTCTCAGAGATTGCGTCTCCTGATCCACCACTTGTTCGAGGCGGGCGATGGCCTTGAGGAGGGCAAGAATCTCGATCGGCGTGCTGCCGTCGGGATCGCTCCAGGTATCGAGGGCTGCGGATAGCGCGGTCGAGGCGCCGGAGTCGAATGGGGTGGTGGCGACGGCGAGCGGTTCGTCCATCAGAAAACTCCGAAATTAGGTCGGACGTCAGATACGTGGGACGGTTGAGAGAAGGGCGGCAAGACGAAGAGGCGAGGGGCCAGCCGCGCCCGAGTTGAGATTGGCGACATGCCCGGCAGCAAGGCGATCGGCGATGCCGATGCCGCCGGCCTTGGCCATCTGGCTGCCGAGTTGTTCGGACAACATGGACTTCCAGACGTCTCCGGCCGTACCGGAGCCATAGACAGCCTCTGCCCCCTCGGGCAGCATCGAGCCAATGAAGGTGCTCAGCACCATTGCTTCAAAGCTCTCAAGCGCTCTGGACTGGCGATCGCCGCCTACGGCCATTGCTCCATCCACGCGGCCTGCCATTGCCGTCTCGTTCTGGAGACGCAGGCGTGCGCGATGAAGATCGAACGGCGCCGATGGTGAAGGATCGACTGTCGGCGTGGCGTCAGCCAGCGCGACAAGCGCGCCGCCGGCCTCGGACACGGCGGGCATCAGGTCGGCGAAGGCGGTGCCAGCGGTGTCCGCAAGCCGGTCCAGCTTGGCGGTTGCCACCTTGAGCCGCTCAGGGTCGGCGGCTCGGGCGACGTCGAGTATGATATCCGACGGGGGAGAGATGGCCATCAGCGTCCTCCGGAAACGTTGCAAAAGAAGATTAGCCAGCCGAGCTTAAGCGAGGCTGGCGTGACGGCGTCGCGCGAGAGCCCCTTCCACGAGGCTTTCGAGCTGTTGCTTCTCGTCCTCGGCCGCGACATCGCACTCCAGGCGATCGATCATCGTCTCGGCAAAGCGCGTGTGTCGTGCCTCCGTCATCACGGCGGCGATCTGCTGTGCCTTCAAAGGCTCGAGCAGCATGCGACGCTCGGTAAGGCGCTTGAGACGCCCGGCCATGTGGCCGGCGAATAGCCCATGCAGGGGACTGTCGTCGTTGAGGGCGGTAATCAGCGCCGTGCATTTCTCGTCGATCTCGGCCTCCTCGTGCATCACGCGGGCAAGGCGCAACTCCTCGATCTGCTTGAGTTGTCGGCGAAGCCCGGCGATGCGATGCATGGACTCGAGGCGTTTTCTGTCGGGCGAAGTCATTGGGAGGCTAGCCAGTTTGAAAAGCCCAGCACGAAGAGTTGTTGGAACTCGACGGCGGTGAAGTAGAACAGCATCAGCCCCCCAAACAGAACGAAGGGCATCGAGATGAAGTAGACCGGGATCGACGGCGTCATCTTGTTGACGAGGCCGAGCGTGAAGTTGATCACCAGACCATAGATGATGAAAGGGCTCGCAAGACGCAGGGCCAGCCAAAAGGCGGCGGAAAGCGTGTCGGTCACTTCGATAAGGCTGCCCTGCGGGTCGAAGACGCCGGCAACCGGAAGCACCTTGTAGGAAGCGATGACCGCTTCCAACACCTTCGCATGCTGGTCGGTCAGGAAGAACATCAGCGTCGCCGTCAGCATGACGAGGGTCGTCATGGCCGGCAGGGCCTCCTGATCCTCGACCGCCGCGCCAGGCATGGAGAAGCCGACGGTCATCGCCATGGCATGCGACAGCATCTGCAGGGCCAGGAAGAACAGTCGACCGAGAAATCCTATGAAGAGGCCGGTGAAGGTCTCGGCGACGATCAGGCGCAGGAGGGTCACCGGGGCCTCGTCGGTTATGGCGGCAGAAGCCTGGTCGATCAGCATTGGCGCCACGGCAAGCGTCAGGCCTACTGCAAGGAACAGGCGGACCTGTGTCGGCACGCGCGTACTCGATACGCCGACCATCAGCATCAGCACGCCGCCAATCCGGCAGAACAGCAGGCAAACGGCCAGAACGGTGTTCGAGCCGAAGCCGATCATGAGATGGTTCCGAGCGCTTCCACTTCGACGCCGCGCGCAATCTCGACGTGGCTCAACACCGGCAACGACGGGAACAAGCGCTCGACGATGAGCCTCACATAGGGGCGCGCTTCGGGCGCAGTAACCACTGCGAAGCTATGCCCCTGCGACATGCGGCTGCGAACCGCTTCCGATACCTCGGTACCGAACTGCTCGACCAGACGGGGATCGATGTCGAACTCGATGACGTCGCCCTTGCCATCGCGCTTCAGTCCCTGGTGGAACGTCAGGTCCCATCGGTTACCGAGGCGCAATACCTTGAGCGTACCGCCATCGGCGAGGTCCCCGCAGATCTGCTGGGCGATGCGCATGCGGACATGTTCGGCAATCTGCTCGGCGCGGCGGACATGCGGCGCGATTTCAGCGACCGCCTCTAGAATGAGATGGAGGTTGCGGATCGACACGCGCTCGGCCAGCAAGAGCTTCAGCACTGCCTGCAAACCGGAGAAGGAGATCTGCGACGGGCAAATGTCGTCGACGAGGCGTTTGTATTCGGGGTCGAGGCGATCGATCAGGATGCGCATGTCCTTGTAGGATAGGAGCTGCGGCAGGTTGTTGCGCAACACTTCCGAAAGATGGGTCAGCATCACCGACATGCTGTCGATCGGCGTGTACCCTTCACGCGTCACCTCGTTCGCGTAATCCTGCGACACCCACATGGCCTTCATGCCGAAGGCGGGCTCGCGCGTCTCGTCGCCCGGCACATCCGGACCGGCCGTGTCGCCAGTGATCACCATCACCTCGCCGAGTCTCACCTCCTGGGCGGCAATGACGGTGCCATGGATCTTGATGCGGTATTCCTTCTGCGGCATGGCGACGCTGTCGCCGAGCTTGATGTCCGGAACGACGAAGCCGTACTGCTGGGCGAACTTGCGGCGCATCTTGCCGACGCGGTGGGCCAGTTCTCCGTGGTTGTTCATCATGCGCGCAGCAATCTGCTTGCCCAGGCAGAGTTCGATCTCGTTGGTACGGAGCTGCTCCTTAACCGAGTCCTTGGCCTCGGACTTGGTCTCCTGTTCGACACGGGTCTTCTCGGCGGCCTCGGCGGCGGCGCGCTCGGCGCGGCGCTTGGGGATCGACCGGGCGACGAAGCCCATCAGGGCGGCCGGAACGAGGAAGGGAAGAAGGGGCAGGCCGGGCACCAGCGACAGGCCCGCCAGGAGGCAGGCGGCGACGAGAAGGGCGCGGGGATAGCCGCCCAACTGTCCCATGACCGCCTGTTCGGCCGAACCACGCGTGCCGCCCTTGGACACCAGAAGGCCGGCGGCCAGAGAGACGATCAGAGCGGGAATCTGAGTGACCAGACCGTCGCCGACGGCGAGCTTGACGAAGGCATCGGCCGCTTCCGACACCGGCAGGCCGTGACGCGTGGAGCCGATGACGATGCCACCAAAGATGTTGACGGCGGTGATGATGATGCCGGCGATGGCGTCGCCGCGCACGAACTTCGACGCGCCGTCCATCGAGCCGAAGAAGGTGCTTTCCTCCTCGAGTTCGCGACGGCGTAGCTGGGCTTCCTTGTCGGTGATCAGGCCGGCCGACAGATCGGCGTCGATGGCCATCTGCTTGCCGGGGATGGCGTCCAGGGTGAAGCGGGCCCCCACCTCGGCGATGCGGGTGGCGCCTTTGGTGATGACCACGAAGTTGACGATGATCAGGATGGCGAAGATGACGAGGCCGATGACGAAGTCGCCGCTCATCACCAGGCGCGAGAAACCCTGGATGATGTGACCGGCAGCACCGTCGCCGACATGGCCACCCGACAGGATCTGTCGCGTCGTCGCCACGTTGAGGGCGAGGCGCAGCAAAGTGGCGATCAGGAGAACGGTGGGAAAGGAGGAGAAATCGAGTGGCCGCTGGATCCACAACGCCACCATCAGGATGAGGACCGATAGTGCTATGGAGAACGCGAGGCCGGTGTCGATCAGGACCGGTGGAATCGGCAGGAACAGCACGGCCAGGATGGCGACGATGCCGATGGCGAAGCCGATATCGCGTTTGCCGGATGCGCTCTTGGCGCCGGCAGAGGGCGACAGGCTGAGGTTCGACATGCGGTGCGCTCCTGATTGCATCCGGGACCAAGGCGAAAGCGACAACTCGAGCTGACGCGTCGAGGCTCTCTAGAAGCCGCTTTCGATCCGTCCGTAGACGATTTCCGTGAAGGCGTAGATCTGGGCTCCGATGAACGGGCCGGTGGCGACGATGGTCAGCAGGATGGCGACGATCTTCGGAATGAAGGTCAGCGTGATCTCCTGCACCTGCGTCAGTGCCTGCAGGAGCGCGATGACAACGCCCACCGTCATGGCGGCCAGAACCGCGGGTCCTGAGCCGATGATGATGGTCCATATGGCATCGCGGACCAGGTCGAGAGCGTCGAACTCGTTCATCAGGTGATGATCACGCCGGGGCCGAGCACCACGGACTTTCCGCTGTCGAGGTCGGCGAGGGCGCCGCCGTTGACGATGCGGACCGCGGTGACCTTGCCGGAAACGCTGCCATCCTCGGAGGTCAAGGTTCGACCGATGATGCCGTCGGCCTGCGACAGGGCGAGCGAGGACAAGAGGCCGTCGAGCTTGGTGTTGGTCTGCATCGACTGTTCGACCTGCGAGAAGGTGGCGAACTGCGCGATGTATTCCGTCGAGCTTGTCGGGGCCGTCGGATCCTGGTTCTTCATCTCGGCCATGAACAGCTTCAGGAAGGAGTCATAATCGAGGGAGCTGCCCTGACCTGACGTTTTTGCCGCCTGGGACGAGCCCGTGCTTTGGCTGCTTGCGGTGTTGACTTGCATGGTGCATCTCCTGGTCAGGCGGCGATGAGTCCGCCCAGCACGCCGGCCTCGACCGGAAAGAGCGAGCGGATCGTCTTGAGGGCGTCGAAGGGACGCTCGGCGGCGAGCTGAGCCTCCACGGCCCGCAGGCCGATGCGAATGTCCGGGTTGATCAGCGTCCGGTCGAGCGAGGCGATCAGGCCGGCGGCGATCGAGCGAGCGCTGCGGTTGTCGGCTCCGTCGATCATGATCATCTGAACTGCGAAGTAGAGTTGACGCAGCGGCGTGGTCGTCTCCTCGGGCTGCATGACGTGGGCTTCGAGCAGGAAGCTAACGTCGTTCAGAAGCTCGATGGATACCTTGCGGTCGACTCGGATCACCGCACCGTTGATGTAGAGGCGCTCGCGGGCGCGGAGACCGATGTGCATCGAACGACTGCTCATGCGAGACCCGCCCTGATGATGCCGTTGATCTCGATCAGTCCGTCGAAGTTCTCGGACTCGTTGCGGCGGATCTGTTCCGCTTCCTTGATGATCCACAGACCGATCGAGATCAGGTCGGCGCGCAGTCTGTCCGGCAGATCGTTGTCAGGGCTGGCCAGGTCCTCGATGAGATAGCTCCAGAGACGGCGGAGATAGAGGATGGCGTCGGTGGCTTCCCGCGATCGGCTGCCCTTGAGCTTGGCCCGTTCGAGCAGTTCGACGGCATGGTCCATGGCCTCGGCCTCGTGCTGACGCGCGAGGTTGACGGCGTCGCCGACAATGTCGGCGTAGGAAAACTGATGCATGAAACACCCTGCGGGTTGACGTGAGACAAGCTGCCCCGGTGGACCGGGATGGATCAGAGATAATTGAGCAGGCTGAGCTGCTGCATGCGGCCGGTCAGGGCGAACGCCATGTCGAGCTGGGTTTCCAGCGCGGAAATGCGCGTCTGCGCCTCGATCGGATCGACCCGTTCGAAATCGTTGATGTTGCGATTGAGGATATCCATCTGCGCCTTGATGCGGCCATTGGCATTGCTCAGCCGCTCCTGTGCGGTACCGAGGCGAGCCTTGACGACAGTCAGATCGACCGTAGCCTCGCCGATGACTTGAGCGGTCTTGTCGATGAGGGTCTGATAGGTCTTCTCGGAAAGGCCGGCATCGGCGAGTTCGCTGATCATCGTGTAGGCCATGGCCAGCTCGCGGAAGGCGGGCTCGTTGGCGTTGGCCGAGGTCTCGATCAGTTCGGAGGTCGAGATCCGGCTCTTGACGTTCTGGCCGGAAGCGGACGACCAGCCGGTGGTCGGAGCCGACCAGCTGGCGGCGTCGAACATGCCGGTGAGATTGGCGTCGATGAATGTCTCCAGATCGCTGGCCGTGAGATCGGCGGGACTGGCGGCGCCGACGCCGGTGCAATAGGTGGCAAGCGCGGTATCGAAGGCGGTCTTTGTGGGGGAGGTCGGCGTCGCGTAGTAGTCGGTGACCGGGCGAACGTCAGTGTTGATGCCGGCGAACAGGTACTCGCCATTGATCGACGTGTTGAGCGAGGCGATCAGCGACTGCAGATTGTTCTTGGCATCGTCGGCAACCACCTCAGCGCCCACCTTGCCGGAACGAACGGCGATCAGCGAGGCCGCGAAATCCTGGGCGTTCTTCAGCACGCCGTCGAGCGCCGCCTGACTTGTGTCGAGACGTGAGGCAACCAAGCCGTTGGTATCGCAGATGGCGTCGAGCCGTTGGTAGTCCTGGCGCAGCGAGATGGTGCGTCCAGTCCTGTTCCCAAGCTCCAGACCGACATCGGCCCAGCGGCCCGAGCTCAGCTCCTTGGTGTTCTTGGCAAGTTCGGTCTGCATCTTGAGGATGGAAAGGCGGGACGCAGTGGACGCCGCCTGGGTCGAGATGTAGGTGGTTTTCATGTCTCACTCCTCTCTCAGACGGCGTTGAGCAGGTCCTGAAGCATTTGGTCGACCGCCGCGATGAGCTTGGCGGACGCCGCGTAAGTGCGTTCGATCTCGAGCTGCTTGGACAGCTCGTCGTCGAGATTGACGCCGGTGGTGTTGGACAGCGCTTCGGAAGCGCGCTGCAGCATGGTCGACTGGTAGGTCGCGGAGGTATCGACTTGCTGCCGGTTGAACTCGAGCCAGCTCGCCGAGGAAGCTGCGTAGTCGGAGAGCGTGTTGGTGGGATCGGCTCCGGAGTTCGGATCGAAAACACGCGCCTCGCCAAACTCGGTGACCATCGCGTTCAGCCGCTCGGTGAAACCGGCTTCGTCGGTCGTGTTGTAGTCGTAGGTGATGCCATCCCGGATCAGATCGAGGCTTCCGCCTGTGGTCGGGTCGATGGCCGGATTGACCATGATGAGTCCGGCAAGGCCGGTCTCGATGGTCGCGCTGGCCGGTATGGAGCCAGCCGGCCAGGTAAACAGTCCCGGAACATCAGGCCCGATGCCAGCCGGGTCGCTTTCCGTGAACGCTTCGATCAAGCCGCGGGCGATTTCGTCGAGTTGGCTCTGGTAGGTGACGCCCACATCGTCGCGCAAGGTGGCAAGGCCGGCAAGGCGACCGCTTGTGCTGGGCATCGACGACGGCCCACCGACCACGGCCACACCGTCAACGTAGACCGCATTGCCGATGGTGGAAGCGCTGAAAACATTGGTCGCCTGAAAGGTGACCTCGCGCGGATGGGTCTCGAACAGGGCAACGCCGCCGTCGGTGTAGATGGCGACATCGTTGTTGTCGCGCGCCACCACGGAAATGCCGATCTCTTCGGAGAGCTGGGAGATGAGGTTGTCGCGGCTGTCGAGATTGTCGGTGACGTCAGCCCCCGTCACGGTGCCGTGGACGATGCTTGTGTTGAGGGTATCGATCTTGGCGAGCAGGTCGTTGATACGCTGAACGGACGACGCCATGTCGGCGTCGGCGAGGGCTCGGGTGGCCTGTACCGTCGTCGTCGCCTGATTGAGCGTGTTCACCAGCGTGGTGGCCGAGCTCTGCACCGCTTGGGCGAGAATGGTGTTGCTCGGGTTGGCGGCATATTGCTGGAGCTTGTTGTTGAGGTCTCCCAACCTGGCGGCCGGGCTCTGGTCGAGCTCCGGATCGCCGATGGTCTGGGACATCTTCGTCAGGCCGTCGAGCAGTGCATCCTGCGTTGCCGAGGCCGAGGTGGCCTTCAGCATGGTCTTGTAGAGCGCGGCGTCGGTCGCGCGCTGGATCGATACCACCTGGACTGTCCCGCCGGCGCCGGTGATGACCATGGTCGACTTGCGGGAGTAGGACGCCTCCTTGCCGGCGGCGATGTTGCGCGACGTCGTCGCCGTCTGCACGCCGGAGGTCTGCAGAGAGGAGTTGGCGACGTTGAGGGCCATCGAGAGGGACATTGGAGGAATCCGCCAGTGGTTGGAGGTCAGCGCTTCAGGTTGACGAGAACGTCGAGCAGGTCGGAGCCGGTCTGGAAGACCTTGGAGTTGGCGGTGTAGCCGCGCTGCGCCTCGATCATGGACGTCAGCTCGCTGGCCATGTCGGCGTTGGACTGCTCCACCGACCAGGACTTGATGACGCCGAAGCTCGATGAGCCGGCGAAGCCGACGCTCGGATCGCCCGAGTCCATCGAGATGGCATAGGCGTTACCAGCGATCGGCGTCAGGTTGTCCGGGCTCGGCACGTTGGCAAGCGGGATCTGGAAGGTGGCCTTGCGGGTGCCGTCACCGAAGATGGCGTAGACGATGCCCTTGTCGCTGATCTCGATGCTCTCGACCGCCTGGGCCGCATTGCCGTCGGTGTCGCCGGTCGGATTGAACTCCTCGGTGCCGAGCTGTGTCATGCCTGAGAGGTCGAGCGTCATGGTCTGCGACGAGCCGTTGTTGGGAACGGAGAAGGACGCGATGACCGGCGCCGTCAGCTTGCCGTTTGTGGCATCGAAGGTGAGGGTGCCGGAGTCGAGAAGCGGCCCGACGGCTGGCGTGCCCGTGGCGGAATAAGGGAAGCCGCCGGAGGTGGCGCCCGCTCGATCGAAGACCGCGTATTCCCACTGGTTGGAGCCTGTCTTGGTGAAATAGACGTCGAGCATCACCTCGTTGCCAAGGTTGTCGTAGGTCGTCATCGAGGTCTTGTTGGTATAGACGGAGGCAGCTGTATTGGCGCTGGCCGGCGCGCCCGGTGGCGTGGTGGTGGTCACGTCGGTAGCGTTGGAGTTGAGCGTCGCGGTGATATAGCCGCTGGTCGTCGGCGAGGCAGTCATGCCAAGTGCATTGACGTTGACCTCAACCAGCCCCGTCAGGCTGTTGGCTGACGGGGAAGGGGTGCCGGCCGACAAATCGTATCCAAGCAGAGTGAAGCCGCCGGTATTCTTCAGTGTGCCATCGGTCTGCTTCACGAAGGAGCCGGCGCGGGTGAGGTAGGGGGTGCCGCCGGCATCCTGCACGACGAAGAAGCCGGAGCCCGTCACGGCGAGGTCCAGGCCGCTTGTCGTCGAAAGATAAGAGCCGGCCTCACCGATGGCATAGCGCGTCTGGGTGGTGACGCCGGCCGGCTGATAAGCGCCCGAGCGACTGTTGCCGATCACCATTGAAGAGAACTCAGTAGAGGCGCGCTTGTAGCCGACGGTATTGGCGTTGGCGATGTTGTCGGCGGTGGTGGCCAACCGGCCGCCCTGGGCGTTCATTCCGGAAACGCCGCTGCGCAAGACACCGTAAAGACTCATCGCTGATCTCCTGAAGCACTGTCATTGCTTGCAGGAAACACCGCCACCCTTGCGCGAGGCTTGTGGTTTGAAAGCTAAAATTGGAAGTAAAACGCTATCAAACTAAACGTTATTTCAGCCTCTTCTGCCAGTATAGCTGGCGTTAACACGATATTCGAGATCGCTGTCGAGCCTGTCAAATATACCTAGGGCGTTGAGGCGGCGTTCACGGCATTCGGGTCAGCCAAGGCGTCTGAGGCCGTATTGGTGATCATTCCGCCTCGAATGTGTACCGAACTGGCGCATATTTCTCGTCCGTCCGGATATCTACGTAAATTACAACCTTTGATTGATTTGAAAGTCGGCTCGATTCAGGTCGAAAACGAAAGAAAGATGCAGCCCCGGACCAGAACCCAAGAAAAGCCTGGCACTCGGCATTCCGGAGATGGGGAATGTCACATTCCGCTCGGTTGCCCTGTCATGACATGTGCAACACTCGCACAGGAGATGACGATGCCCTGCGGAACAATCGCAATGATCGACACTGAGACCCAAGGAGTGACACTGATAAACCTCTACGAGGTCGAACCGGCAAATCAGGCAGGTCTCGCCCGACTGCTGTCTGAGGTCACCGAAAGTGCGATCCGAAACGAACCGGGGTTCGTATCGGTCAGCGTGCACAGCAGTCTCGACGGAACGAAGGTGGTAAACTACGCGCAATGGGCTTCGAAGGAACACTTTGAATCGTTCATGAAGAAGCCTGAATCCAAAGAGCTCCTGATGCGGCTTTCCGCGCTGGCAAAGTCCGTCTCGCCCGCGCTCTACAAGGTGGATTCGGTTCACTCGGACAGTTGAAGAAGAGCGATTTCATCGTGAACGACGAGTCTCCCGAGCGCATCTTGTCGAACATGCGCCCCAGCCTGATCCGGATCGCCTATCGCATGCTGGGATCGGTCGCCGAGGCGGAGGACATCGTTCAGGAGACGGCTATTCGCTGGCTTGCCGCCGATCACCAGACGGTGCGCGAGCCAGCGGCCTTTCTGCGCAGGATCGTTACGAGGCTCTGCTTGAACGAGCTGCAATCGGCCCGGCGTCGACGCGAGTCCTATGTCGGCCCCTGGTTGCCCGAACCGATCTTCGACCCGGAAGACCACGATCAGGCCGACGATATCACCTTGCCCTTGATGATCGCCTTGGAACGGCTTTCGCCATTGGAGCGAGCGGCATTTCTACTGCACGACATCTTCGGAATGCCCTTTGATCAGGTGGCCGACATCGTCGGACGCGAGGTCTCGGCTTGCCGAAAGCTGGCGAGCCGGGCGCGAGCCCATATCCAGGAAGCCCGTCCCCGTTTTGCCGTCGACAAGGATCGTGGGCTTGAGTTGGCACGGGCATTCTTCACCGCGTCGCGATGTGGGGACATGACCGCTCTTCGCACGCTTCTGGCCGAAGACGTGGTGGCGATTGCCGATGGTGGCGGCAGGATTGTCGCTTCGCTTGCGCCTCTGGTCGGCCTCGAAGCAGTGCTGGCCCGGCATGTCGAGATGGCTCGCGACTTCGCCATCCAGCCATCACAGATCGTCCGCTATGCGATCATCGATGGCTTGCCCGGGTTCGTCACGATCGAGGCGGGCAGCACCTTGCAAACGACAGCTTTGAATGTCGTCGAAGAGCGGATTACAGCCATCTACGTGACCCGTAACCCCGACAAACTACGGCATGTGTCAGATATCCGCCCCCAGTGATGGATGACGCCGCCTCTGGCCATGGAGGGCTTGTTTCGGCTGAAGCCGGTCAAGTCCGATGCAGGACCGAGATCACCTGCTGCGCGCGCTCCGGTGCTTCGATCAACGGCGTGGCGTCGGTAATCTGATCTATCGAACCGATGACTGCCCGTCCGTGCAGGAGTGGGTCTGAGATCGCGGCGGCCAGCCCGGCGCAGATCTCCTCGGCGTTGATCGTCAGGAACGGACGATTGAAGTAAGGGCCGATCCTGGGCGTGACGGAGAGTGGGAAACCGGCCGGTTCATGCATTTTGGCGACGGCGAGATAGGCCTGCGCCAGATGGGCTTGCCGGCTCTCCCATGTGTCAGCCGCGATCGCCGCGTTGAGCAGCGGTGTCAGCGCCTTGGCTGCGGACAAGCGGGCGAAAGCCGAGCCAAACCATTTAGGATAAGGCGAGTATTGCCGTTCCAGAAGGAATCCTATGCGCATGACGTCATGCGCGAGCCGCGAGGCGATGACGCGTGAGCCGAGATCGTCGCCGACATGGCCGGCTCGTCCGACAAAGGCCTGCTCGTCGGCGATGCGGCGCCACTGGGCAGCCAGTTTGTAGAGACTGACGTCGCGCGGACAGTCGGAAAAGGTTTGCCGCAGGCGTGAGAGGTCCCCGAGACCATCGTGAAAAATCTCTCCGGCCGTCAGTTCCAGCAGCCGTTGCTCGGGCATGGACAGCCAGATCAGGGCGTCGAGTGGAACAGTCGGATCCAGAGCCAGCCGCGTTCTCAGTATTCCTCCGGCCGTGAAGACCTCGACGCCGTGCTCCGGACGGCCAAGAGCGTCGTTCGCCACAATGGGCGGGTGGGGACGCGAGCGGTAACCAATGGGTTCGCCGAGAAAGCTCGCGGGCTTGACCGCGTCGAAGCCGTCGACAATAGCCTCGGCATGAGAAGCGAAATCGGCCCCGGTCACCACCAGCTGGACGCGCGGCCCCCAGTTGTGATCGCGCGACATATCATCATCGAAACCAAGAAGCTCGGAGCCGTATCCGAACATGCCCGCATCATGCCTGAGGCTCGGAAAAGCCTCGTCCAACCAGGGGCGGACAACCTCCCGGTAGAACAATCTCGATAGCTCCAAGCCTTTCATCGGGGCCTCAATGAGTAAGGTGCGTTTCGCTCACCACGTTGGCGAACAACTGAGTCAGAACGGCGCTGACGTCGCCAGACGGCGGTACTTCGGCATAAAGGCCATCGGAGGCGCAGGCCTTCATGTTGGTCGCGATCCTCGTTTGGAAAGGTGCGATCCAGGTTGTGTACCAAGTGTTGCTCGGGATCTTCTGATAGGTGGTGTAGAGGCTGGCGAGTCTGACGTCGTTCGCCTTGATTGAGACGCAGGGCGTTGTGTCGAGTGGTTGCTGGCATCGATTGCCGTTCAGCTTCTCCCGACAGTTCTTCGGACGCTCCGCGTCCTCCACGCCATCGCTGATGAGAAACAGCACCTTGATCGGATCGTTCGCCGACAGTCCGCTGCCACTCACGCCCATGATGCTTCTGATGCCGTTCAGCGCGGCTAGAAGATCGGTTTGTTGATCGTTGTTGTAGTTCTGGTACGGGATCGTCATAAGATCGACGTTGGCCGCCGCGGAGGCGACGGACGCGAGAGATGACGACAGGCCGGCGACCTGCGTCAGCTTGGTGGTCTTCGCATCCGCACCAAGGGAATAGACCGCCATCTTGTACTGGTTCGATACCAGCTGGCTTGCAGCGGCATTGGTTATCATCGACTGTACGGCTCTCGACACCACCTTGTAACGCAAGGTGATGCCCTGCTTTTGGGCCAAGGCATATGTGTCATAGCTTGCCCCTGTGATGTGGCAGGCGAAGGCACATCCGCCGTTCACAGCCTCGAGGGCGGAAATATCGGCCGCCGTGGCGCCGAGCCCCATGGACGGGCTGTTGTCGATCAGAACATAGAAATTGTAGTAATAGATTGGTTTGTTCTGCGCGGTGGCTCGCACGGAAACCGTTACGGTATCGACACCAAAAATACGAACAAAATAGGTTGGAACTTCCGATGTCAGACTTACGTCTGAGTTGAACGTATTATTCGTATATTGTACCGATATTTGTGATGAGGTGATATTTGAAAATTTCGATCCGCTGAAATTTGCTTGAGCAATCTTCAGCGCGTCGCTCTCCGCCACCTTGATTTCCCCCGACGCACCGCTTGCAATGACTTGCTTCACAGCGCTGGAACTCATGGATATCGCTCCGACTGCGGCGGCATCGGCGGCAGCCTGCAGCATATCCCTGGTCCTGGCTGCGATCGCATAATCGACCGCTGCACCGACCGCGATCATGAGGGGCAGGATAACCAAGGCAAAGATAACACTGACGGCTCCGGATCTGTCGATCCGCGCTTGTCTCAAAACGCGCCGTACGTGTCTGTCTGCGATGCCGATCTCATCCGAGCGCATTACCGAACACTCCGCTTTCGGCAGGGCGAACCCTCAGGCAGTTGGCGGCGGTGCGCAGTCCGTTCGCCTGCACGCGCCGCTCTTCACTTTGCGCTCAGGCAGATGAAATTTTCGCTAAAGCCCCGGTCATACAATCAAAATTAGGTGGACCAACACCTCAGGCGATCAAGATGGCACGAAAATCGTTGACATTGGTCAGTGTCGGACCGGTGACGACCGCGTCGCCGAGTGAACCGAAAAAGCCATGACCATCGTTATTGTCCAGGGCTGCTTGCGGATTCATGCCGAGAGCCCATGCCCGGGAAAGGCTGTCGGGCGTCAGGATTGCACCTGCAATCTCCTCGACGCCGTCGACGCCATCGGTATCGCCGGCAAGCGCCCAGATGTTCTGGCAATTGCGCAGATGCAGCCCGAGCGAAAGGAGGAACTCCACATTGCGACCACCGCGTCCCTTGCCCCGCAGGGTCACGGTCGTTTCACCGCCCGACAGCAGTACGCAAGGCGCCGTGAAAGGCTGGCCGCGACGGGCGACCTGTGCGGCAACCCCGCTCAGAACCGCACCGACATCACGTGCCTCGCCTTCGATGGCGTCGCTGAGGATATGCACGGCAAAGCCGGCGTCTCGAGCGACGATGGCGGCCGCTTCCAATGAGGCCTGGGGCGCAGCGACGATGTGCGTCTCGTTGCCCGAAAGACGTGAATCATCCGGCTTTACGGTCTCGCTGCCACCGCTCGCGAGCAAGGCCTCCGCTGCGGGGGGGAGGGCTATGCGATAGCGCCGGACTATGGCGAGAGCGTCGGCGGAGGTCGTCGGATCGCCGATGGTCGGGCCGGAGGCGATGTCGATGGGATTGTCGCCGGGTACGTCGGAAATCAGCAACGTCACCACCTTTGCCGGGTGGGCGAGGGCGGCGAGACGCCCCCCTTTCACCGCCGAAAGATGACGTCGCACGCAGTTCATTTCCGAGATGGGGGCACCGGAGGCAAGCAGAGCCCGGTTGATCGCCTGCTTGTCGTCGAGGCTGATCCCGTCAAGCGGCAATGCAAGCAGCGAGGATCCGCCCCCGGAGATCAGGCAGAGCACCGTGTCGTCCGGACCGGCGCTTGCGGCAATGTCGCGAATGCGTCTAGCCGCCTCAAGGCCGGCGGCGTCGGGAACCGGGTGGGCCGCCTCGACGATCTCAATGCGCTCGGTGGGAACGGCATAGCCGTACCGCGTCACCACCAATCCTTCGATCGGCCCATCCCAGTTCTGTTCCACGGCGCGCGCCATGGCCGCCGATGCCTTGCCGGCCCCAAGAACGATCAGCCGGCCCTTCGGGCGAGGCGGCAGGAAGGGAGGAACGCAGCGATCCGGTTGGGCGGCGGCGATAGCCGCGACGAACATGGAACGGAGGAGGGTGCTTGGATCCGGCGTCATGGGTATCTCCTCAACCGAGCGAGCGGATGGCGGTCTTGTAAGCCTCGACGATTCCTGCGTAATCCGCCTCGCCGGCGACCAGCTTCGAGGAATGCCCATCCCAAGCGCTGGGGCCGAAGATATGCCCGTCGAGCTTCTGGATGGACTGCCCGATGGCGATGCCCTCGGTCACGACACGCACAGCTCCCGAGCGCAACGCAAACAGTTCCGGCGCAACCAGATAGGCGGCGGCGGCCACGTCGTGCAGGCAACAGCCATCCACCTGATTACGACGGCGGTAGAGGTCCTCATAACCGCGAGAGATGTCCCACAGGAAGCGGCCTGCCTCGCCGCCGGACGCCAACTGGGCCGCGTCGTCATGGGTCGCCACGCAGTGGCTGGTCACATCAAGGCCAATGGCGGTCACGGGCCAATCCGCCGTGAACACCCTGTCGGCGGCATGCGGGTCATTGTGGACGTTGGCTTCGGCAACAGGCGTCGCATTACCGCGTCTGCCGCCCCAGGCGAAGGCGCCGCCCATGATCACCACGTCCTTCACCAGCGAAGCAATGCCGGGATCGCGGTCAAGGGCGAGGGCGAGATTGGTCAGTGGTGCAACGGCCAGAATGGTCACCCGTCCGGGATTGGCCTTGATGATCTCCACCATCCGGTCGGCCGCGTGCCCCTCGGCCGGTCGAACCGCGAAGCTTTGGGTTGCCCCGACATCCCCAAGCCCATCCTCACCGTGAATGAACGCCGGTGCCGGCCCGCGCTCGATGGTCAATGGGCGGGTCGCTCCAGCGTAGACCGGCACGTCGATGCCGAAGCGCTGCGTGAGGTAGAGGGCGTTACGGGTGGTGACCTCGGTTTCGGCATTACCGAACACAGTGGTGACGGCGGCGAGCTTCAGACTGGGTTGAGCCTTCAGGAACAAGAGCGCCATGGCGTCGTCGATCCCCGGATCCGTGTCGAAGATGACGAGATTTTTCTCCGTATCGGCCATTGCTGTTCCTTTTGGCGCAACCTCAAATGCCCGCCAATCAAGTTGATCTCAACAGGATCGCTCGGGCTGACCCTGCTTATGTCGCAACAGTTGACTGGACAACGATGTTCAGTCGACCTCTGTCCAGATGTTGCCGGCAGCATTGGATTTCAGGCAGGCTTCGACGAACTTCGAGCCGCTGACGCCGTCGCGGGCCGATGGCACCATGGTGGCGGTCGTTTCCCCGGAAAGGAGGTCTGCGGCGTCGCGGTAGAGATTGGCGAACGCCTCAAGGTAGCCTTCCGGATGGGCGGCCGGCACGCGGCTGCCGGCAATGGCTGCGCCTGTTGCGCCGGCTCCGTTGCGGCGGATCATCTGGCGCGGCTCGCCGAGCCGGGTAAACCACAGTTCCTCCGGCTTTTCCTGCCACCATTCGAGGCCGGCCTTGTCGCCGTAAATGCGAAACGACACGTTGTTGCCGTTGCCGGGGAGCACCTGGCTGGCCAGGATCGAGCCCTTGGCGCCCGAGGCGTAGCGCATCAGAATGGCCGCGTCGTCATCGACCCGGCGCCCCTCAACCAGCGTACTGAGCTCGGCCAGAATATGGGTCGGCTCTTCGCCGCAGACGAAGGCGGCGAGGTTCCAGGCGTGGGTGCCGACATCGCCGATGGCGCCACCGGCGCCGGCCTTCTTGGGGTCGGTCCGCCATACGGCGCCCTCGGCGCCGGTGTTCTCGACCGGCGCGGCCAGCCAGTCCTGCAGATACTCGACCTCCACACGCCGAAGCTTGCCGATCTCCCCGGCGGCGATCATCTCTCGCGCCTGTCGCACCATCGGATAGCCGGTGTAGGTGTGGGTCAGGAAGAAGCGACGACCGGTAGATTGAACCAGAGCTGCAAGGGCTTTCGCATCGGCCAGCGTCGTCGTCATCGGCTTCTCGCAGATCACGTCGAAGCCGGCCTCCAGCGCCGCCTTGGCGATGGGGAAATGAAGGAAGTTCGGTGTGACGATCACGACCGCGTCGACGCGGTCGGGACGCCGCGCTTCCTTGTCGATCAGCTCCTGATATGTGGCGTAGGTACGTTCGGGCGCGATGCCAAGCGTTTCGGCGAAGACGCGACCACGCTCGACATCGACGTCAAGGGCTCCGGCGACCAGCTCGAACCGGTCGTCCATGCGCATGGCGATGCGGTGCACCGCTCCGATGAAGGCGGTGGCGCCACCGCCGACCATGCCGAGTTTGATGCGGGTCTTGCTCATGTCCTGTCCTCAACCAATGCCAAGCAGCCTGCGGTTTGTCGCGGCGTCGGCGCCACTTTGGGCAAAATCATCGAAGGCATGTTCGGTGACGCGAATGATGTGATCCTTGATGAAGGGCGCCCCTTCGGAGGCGCCATCCTCGGGATGCTTCAGGGCGCATTCCCATTCGAGCACCGCCCAGCCGGGAAAGTCGTATTGAGCCATCTTGGAGAAGATGGCTTTGAAATCGACCTGACCGTCGCCCAGCGAACGGAAGCGACCTGGTCGGTCGATCCAGGACTGATAGCCGCCATAGACGCCCGACCTCCCCGATGGATTGAGCTCGGCGTCCTTGACGTGGAAGGCCCTGACTCGCTCGTGGTAGATGTCCAGGAAGGCGAGATAGTCCAGCGCTTGCAAGACGAAATGCGAGGGGTCGTAAAGGATGTTGGCGCGAGGATGATGGCCGACCTCCGACAGGAAGCGCTCGAAGGTCGCTCCGTCATGAAGATCCTCTCCCGGGTGCAGCTCGAAGCAGACGTCGACTCCGGCCTCGTCATAGGCATCGAGGATCGGCTTCCAGCGCCGCCCCAGTTCCGCGAACGCTTCCTCAACGAGACCGCCCGGCCGCTGCGGCCAGGGGTAGATGAAGGGCCAGGCGAGCGCCCCTGAAAAGGTGGCATGGGCTGCAAGGCCGAGCCGGCGCGATGCTTCGGCGGCCAGCATCACTTCGCGCGTCGCCCACTCGGTGCGGGCGGAGGGGTTTCCTCTGACCGCTTCCGAGGCAAAGCCGTCGAACAACTCGTCATAGGCAGGATGAACCGCGATGAGCTGCCCCTGGATATGGGTTGAGAGCTCCGTTATCTCCACACCGGCCTCGGCAAGGCGGCCTTTCAACTCGTCAGCATAGGTTTGCGAGGTGGCGGCCTTCTCGAGGTCGAACAGGCCGGCGGTGGTCGGCAGTTGCAACCCGACGTAACCGAGTCCGGCTGCCCAGCGCGCCAACGCGTCGAGGCTATCGAAAGGCGGTGCTCCACCCACGAACTGCGCCAGGAAAATGCCCGGTCCCTTGATCGTCTTCATGGCGGTTCCCTTGTTTCCGAGACGGAGCCGATCCGTCCGTCCGGCGGTTTGAGCCAGCTTACATATCGTTTCAAGGCGAGGTAAGTCCCCTGAGCGGGCTCGGATCGACTTCGCGACGGAGAGCCCGGCAAAATCATCAACAAAATCAGTGTTATCACTTACAAAAGCTCCTCCGGATCGTGCGGATTTCCGGACGGCTGCCGAAAGCCCGCGTCCGGAAACCCGGACCAGTCGTTCGCTCCCTCGAAAAATTAAATCGATAAAACAACCGCTTAGCCAGCATCTCCGGTTGGCACGCCTGATGCCATTCAATCGGCATGCGACGGCCGCCTTCCGAGGAGGGAACGAGGACGGAGGGTCGGGGCATATCGGTTGGCGATTGCGAGCCTTTGGAGGTCGCAAGTCTCGGACCGAAGCCGCTTCGGCGCCGGAGATACCGGATGGCCGGACAGTCCCAGAGAAAGGCCCGCGGCGCACCGATGTGCGCCGGGCAGGAGGAACGAACATGACGGACATCACGCAGAACGACGCGATCGCGGCGGAGACGGGCAGCAGCCTTTTCTCGCGCGTCGCCGCCTACAAGGTCGGCCCGGTGCCGCTTCCGCTCTATCTCGCCATTGCCGGCGTCGTCTTCGGCGCCTCGGTGATCGGCAAGCTGCCGGCCGACATGATCGGCGGCTTTGCCGCCATCATGGTACTGGGCTTCCTGCTCGGCGAAATCGGCGGTCGCATTCCCTATCTGAAGAGCATCGGCGGCTCAGCCATTCTCTGCCTGTTCGTGCCTTCGGCCATGCTTGGCTATCACGTCATGAACCCGGCGACGTCGGACGCCATCAAGGCGGTGATGAAGACGTCGAACTTCCTCTACCTCTACATCGCCTGCCTGGTGACCGGTTCGATGCTGGGCATGAACCGCAAGGTGCTGATCCAGGGCTTCCTCAAGATGTTCGTGCCGCTTGCCGTCGGTACGATGGCCGCGGTCGTGGTCGGCGGTCTCGTGGGCATGGCTTTCGGCTATGAGTTCAAGCACACCTTCTTCTTCATCGTCATGCCGATCATCGCCGGTGGCATTGGCGAGGGCATCCTGCCGCTATCGCTTGCCTATTCCGAGATTCTAGGCACGGCGCAGCCGGAACTGATCGCCTCGCTGATCCCGGCCGCCCTGATCGGCAATGTGGTGGCCATCATCTCCTCCGGCATTCTCAAGCGCATCGGCGAGAAGAAGTCGCAGTATTCCGGCAACGGCCTTCTGGTCCGGACCGGCGACGACAACGAGCTCCTGAAGGAGATGGCCGTGGAGAAGAAGATCGAGCTGCCGCTGATGGGCGCCGGCCTCCTTCTGGCCTGCACCATGTTCATCCTCGGCGCCTTCCTGTCGCCGTTCACCGGCATTCCCGGCCCGATCCTGATGATCATCGGCGCGGCGCTGCTCAAGGTGTCCAAGCTCATTCCCGAGCGGATGGAGACCGGCGCTCACCAGATGTACAAGTTCATGACCACCAACATGACCTTCCCGCTGCTGGTCGGCCTTGGCACCCTCTACGTTCCCTGGAACGATCTGATCGCCGCCTTCACGCCGGCCTACTTCGCCATCTGTGCCGCCACGGTCCTGGCCATGGTGTCGTCGGGCTGGCTCATCGGCAAGCTGCTCAAGATGTACGAAGTCGAGGCGGCCATCGTTACCTGCTGTCATTCGGGCCTCGGCGGCACCGGCGATGTCGCCATCCTCTCGGCATCGAACCGCATGGGCCTGATGCCCTTCGCCCAGATCTCCACTCGCATCGGCGGCGCTGCCATGGTGGTTCTGGCGGTCTTCCTCCTGAAGATCTTCGGCTGATCCAGGGCTTGTCGACACGCGCTGGCCGTCCGGCTTTCCCGCCGGACGGCCATGCGCTATCGGTGATACACGGAAAGCCGGCGGGAGGAGCCATCTTGGCCGAGGAAGCCGACAGCATCGCGCCGAAACGCCGGCAGTTTCGTCTCGCGGCGATCCTGCCGTTGGCTGGCGCCCTTGCCATCGCGGCCATCGTGGCTTTCGTTGCCTACCGCGTCGTCTTCGAGTTGTCGCTGTCGGCGACGCGCGCGAGCGCCGGTCACCGCCTCGATCTCTATGCGGCGAGTTTCGAACGGGAGATCGGCAAATACGCAAGCTATCCTTATGTGATGGCGCTCGACGGCACCATTCTCGCGCTGCTCGACGATCCCAAGGATTCAATGCAGCGCTATCGCGCCGACAGCTATCTCGAGGCGCTCAACGACCGCATCGGCACGCTCGATGTGTTTCTGCTCGACAAGACAGGCCGCGTGATCGCCTCCAGCAACTGGAACAAGTGGGACAGCTTCGTCGGCCGCGACCTTTCCTATCGTCCGTACTATCAGAATGCCGACGTCGGCCGGGTAACGCGCTTTTACGGCATTGGGACCACCAATCGACAACCCGGCTATTTCCTGGCGACGGCGATTGCTCGAGGCAAGGACACGCTGGGCTTCAGCGTTGCCAAGGTCAGCCTCGAACAGCTCGAACGTTCCTGGGCCTCGGCGGAGTCCCCGGCCATTCTCAGTGACGAGCATGGGGTCGTCGTGCTGTCGTCGGTGCCCGCCTGGAAATACGGAACGCTGGTGGCGCTCGACGACAAGGCCCGGCGGGAGATCGCCGAGGCCCAGCAGTATAACGACCGGCCGCTCACGCCGATCGGCCTCGCCACCTTGCGCGATCTCGACGGTGGCACCCGCATCGTTCGCCTGCCGGGTGTGAGCAGATCGGACAGCAGCTTCTCGACGGAGGGGCTTTTTCTCGCCGAGAGCCGGGCAATGCCCGAGACGCCCTGGACGTTGACGGTGTTCACCGATCTCTCTGAGATGGACGATCTCGCTCGTCTTTGGGCGGCGCTCGCCGGTCTCGGAAGCCTTCTGTGTCTGGGCCTTCTTGCGGTCTACCGCCAACGGCGGCGGCACCTCCGCGAGATCCTGGCGGCGCGTTCGGCGCTGCAACAGGCCCATGACCACCTCGAAAGCGAGGTGGCGGATCGGACAGCGGCGCTGTCGGCCACCAACGAAAAACTGCGGCGTGAGGTAGAGGATCGCGAGCGCGCGGAGCGCACACTCCGCGATGCCCAGTCTGGCCTCGTGCAGGCCAGCAAGCTGGCAAGCCTAGGCCAGCTTTCGGCCGGCATCGCCCATGAGCTCAATCAGCCGCTTGCCGCCCTGGTGACGCTGTCGGGAAATGCCGTGAAGTTCCTGGAGCGTGGCGAGCTCGGCACCGTCCGCAGCAATCTCGAACGCGTCCGGCCACTTGTCGAGCGCATGGGCCACTTGACCGGCGAACTCAAGACGTTTGCCCGCAAGTCGTCTGGCGAACCGCAGCGCATCGGCTTGCGCAAGCTCATTGACGACGTTCTGTTCCTGCTCAATCATCGCCTGACGCGCGGAGGCGTGGCGGTGACGATGGATATCGACGGTGGCGATATCGAACTCTGGTGCGACGCCAACCGCTTCGAACAGGTGTTGCTCAACCTGATCGGCAATGCCGTCGATGCGATGGAGGGCGAAGAGGACCAGCGCATCGTTCTCTCCGCCCGTCGCGAGGGCGACTTTGCCCGCATCGATATCCGCGACAGCGGACCGGGCCTGCCGCCCGAACGGCTCGCCCACATGTTCGAGCCCTTCTTCACCACCAAGGCGCCCGGTGTTGGCCTCGGTCTGGGCCTGACGATCTCGGCGGGCATCATTCGCGATTTCGGCGGCGAGCTTGTCGCCTCCAACGCGGAGGGGCGGGGCGCCGTGTTCTCGATGACCGTTCCAATGGGCGCCAGGGAGGCGACATGACGAAGGCTACGATCGACGACCTTCGGGTTTTGATTGTCGAGGATGACCCCGACGTACTGCTCGGTTGCGAGCAGGCGCTTCAATTGGACGGAATGGCGACCATTGGCACAGGATCGGTCGAGGAGGCGTTGCGGCGGATTGCCGAGGCGCGGCCGGGCGTCATCGTCTCCGACGTGCGTCTACCCGGCCGTGATGGCCTGTCGCTCCTCAAGGATATGCAGGCGGCCGACGTCGACTTGCCCGTCATTCTGATCACCGGCCATGGAGACGTCTCGCTCGCCGTTCAGGCGATGCGCTCGGGCGCCTACGATTTCATAGAGAAGCCGTTTTCTCCGGAGCATCTGGTCGACGTGGTCCGCCGGGCGCGTGAGAAAAGGGCGCTGGCGCTTGAAGTCCGCCGCCTCCGCCACAAACTCACTGACGGCGGTCGTCTGGAGGGGCGTATCATCGGCCGTTCTCCGGCAATGGTGAAGCTGCGCCGGGTTATCGCCGATATCGCCAGCACCAATGCCTCGGTGCTGATCAGCGGCGACACCGGCACCGGCAAGGAACTGGTGGCGCGCTGTCTGCATGACGAGAGTCCTCGCCGTAAAGGCCATTTCGTGGCGATCAACTGCGGTGGCTTGCCAGAGCATCTGGTCGAAAGCGAGCTGTTCGGCCACGAGGCCGGCGCTTTCACCGGAGCCACCAAGCGCCGCATCGGCAAGATCGAGCATGCGAGCGGCGGCACTCTGTTTCTCGATGAGGTCGAGACCACGCCAGTCAGCGTGCAGATCAAGCTCCTGCGTGTCCTGCAGGAGCGAACGCTGGAACGGCTTGGTTCCAACACATCCGTTCCCGTCGACTGCCGCATCGTCGCGGCCGTCAAGGGCGACCTTGGCAAGATGTCGACCGAAGGGCGCTTCCGGTCCGACCTCTACTACCGGCTCGCCGTGGCATCGCTTGCGCTGCCGGCACTTCGGGATCGGCGCGAGGATATCCCGCTGCTGTTCGCCCATTTCGCCGAACAGGCCAGCGTGGTGCATGGTCGGCCGGCGCCAGCACTCGACGACACTCGCCTACGCACGCTGATGGCCTACGACTGGCCGGGTAATGTGCGTGAGCTCAGGAATGTTGCCGACCGCTGCGTCCTTGGCATAGAAGCTGGATTCCCGCCGTTTGCCGAGGCTCCCACAACGGAGCCGCTGTCTTTGAACGAGGCCGTGGCGGCGTTCGAGCGGGCGATGATCATCGACGCGCTCGGCCGAAGTGGTGGCAGCCTCGGGCCGACCGCCCAGGCGCTGCGAGTTCCGAAGTCGACACTCTACGACAAGATGACGCGCCTCGGGCTCGTCGATGGCGACCGAGACGCGCAATAGCCCAATGTCAGGCGAACTCGGGCAGGCGCGGCGTGCTCTCGAGGAGGCGTTGCGTGTAGGGATGCTGTGGCGCCGACAGGATGTCGCGAGCCGCCCCCTGTTCGACGATGCGGCCCTTTTCCAGGATGACGAGATCCTGGCAGAGGAGAGCCACGAAGCCGATGTCGTGCGAGACTAGCACCAGCGTCGTCTTTGCCGACAAGGCCTTCAGAAGCTCGACAATGCGGATGCGCGTCGTGAGGTCGAGTGCGCTCACAACTTCGTCGGCCAGCACCAACTCGGGTTGCGAGACGATGGCGCGAGCGATGGCGATGCGCTGACGCTGGCCGCCGGAAAACTCATGCGGATAGCGGCTGGCGGCGTCGAGCGGCAGATCGACCGAGGCGAGGGCCTCGGTGACAGCGGCTTCGACATCGGTGGCTATTTTCAACGACCGCAGGGGCTCGGCGATGATGTCGGCGATCTTCTGGCGCGGATCGAGCGATGAATAGGGATCCTGGAATACGGCCTGGACGGCCCGGCGGAAGCCTCGCATGAACGAACGGTCGCCCGGATCGAGCGGCGCGCCGCGAAAGCTCACCTGACCGGAGGAGGGGCGAGCCAGACCGAGCAACAGGCGGAGCATGGTGGTCTTGCCCGATCCGCTCTCGCCGACGATGCCCAGGTTTCGACCGGCCTCGATGCGAAGATCGATGCCATCGAGCACGGTGCGGCCACGTCCATAGGCGAAGGACACGGCGGTAAGGTCGACGAGGCTCATAGCGCCGCTCCTATGGCTTGGTCGAAGGCACGCGCCGCTTCGACAAGGCCGACGGTATAGGGGTGGCGCGGTCGACCGAACACTTCGGCGACCGGTCCTTCCTCGACCAGTTCGCCAGCCCGAAGGACCAGCACGCGATCGACGGCTGTGCCCACCACCGGCAGGTCGTGGCTGATGAACAGGAGCCCCATGTTTTCCTCGCGCACAAGCGTTTCGAGGAGCCTCAGCACCTCGGCCTGTGTCGTGACATCGAGGGCCGTTGTCGGCTCGTCGGCAATGAGAAGGCTGGGTCGGCAGGCGAGCGCCATGGCGATGGCCGCCCGCTGACGCTGACCACCCGACATCTCATGCGGGTAGGCGCGGGCAAGACGCACCGGATCGGGCAGGGCGACGCGCGCCATCAGCGCCGATACCTCGGTGGCAACGTCGGCGCGGGAGACCGATCGTCCATCTCGGCGGGCACGGCGGCGCAGTACCTCGGCAATCTGATCGCCAATCCGCATCAGTGGATCAAGGGCGGTCAGCGGCTCCTGGAAGATGGTTGCGACGGCGGTCCCCCTCAGGCCAACCACGTCGCGGTCGGCAGCGCCAATGACCTGGCGGTCGGCGAGCAGAACCGAGCCTTCGGCCGTCATTCCCTCGGGAAGCAGCCCGATGGCCGCAAGCGCCGTCAAGGACTTGCCCGACCCACTCTCGCCGATCAGACCGACGCGTTCGCCAGCGGTGACGGAAAGAGACACGCCCGAGACGAGCAGCCGGCCGGTGTGTCGGATAGACATGTTCTCGATGGTGAGGAGATTGCCCATCAACGCCTCCGACGGGTTGGGTCGGCGACGTCGCGGAGACCATCGGCGAAAAGGTTGAGACCGATCACCAGCGACACCAGTGCTATGCCCGGCGCGACGGCGCCGAACGGAGCGGTGTAGACGGTGGCCTGGGCCTCCTGCAGAAGCCGCCCCCAGGAGGCATTCGGCGGGGGCGCGCCAAGCCCGAGATAGGACAGCGACGCCTCGGCAATGACGGCAAGACCAAACTGCAAGGCAAAATTGACAATCAGCGTCGGCCAGATGTTTGGCAGCACATGAATGCGAACAATGCCGAGCCAGCCGGTTCCCGACACGCGGGCCGCCGTGATGTAGTCCATGGCCAGTACGCGCCGCGCCAGAATGCGGGTCAGGCGGGCGACGATGGACGAGGATGCGATGCCGATGGCGAGGATAGCGGTCCCCAGGCTGGCGCCGTCGCTCGCCGCCACGATCAGCATCGCCAGGAGCAGGGTCGGAAAGGCGATCAGGATGTCGAGCGTCGCAGCCAGCACGTCATCGACGGTGCGGGACGCGAAGGCGGCCAGCAGTCCGACCGTGACGCCGATGGCCGAGGCGATCGCTACGGCCCCGATGCCGACGGAGAGCGCGATGCGTGCGCCGACCATGATTTCCGTGAACAGATCGCGGCCAAGTCGGTCGGTCCCGGCCCAATGGGCAAGAGACGGTGGGGCGAGACGGCCGCCTGTCATTGCCGTCGGATCGTAGGGCGTCCAGATGAGCGTCAGCAGTCCGACGACAACATGAAGGCCGACCAACGTCGCCCCGACCAGAAACGCTGGCGTTACCCGCGTTGAGGTAGCCGGAGCGAGAGCGGGCGTCGCGTCGGTCATGACCGGTCTCCACTTGGCCCGCGAAGGCGGGGGTCGATCAGGCGCTGCACGAGGTCGGCGGCGAAGCCAACCAGCAACACCAGGAGCGTCGAAATGAACAGAACGCCCTGAACGCTCGGATAGTCGCGCTGCTCGATGCCGCTGAGCAGCATGGAGCCGAGGCCGGGCAACGAGAAGACGCGCTCCACCACGACCGCGCCGAGCAACGTCGAAGCGAGCTCAATGCCGAGGATGGAGATGACAGGCACCGCGCCGTTGCGAATGCCATGACGAATGAGCGCTTCACCATAGTCGGCGCCTAGCGCCCGGGCCGTTCGAAGATAGTCGGAGCCGATGACGTCGAGCGTTGCCGAGCGAACGTAGCGGATCAGTGATGCGGACATCACCAGGGCGATGGTGAGGATGGGCAAGGCAAGCTGATGCAGGGCCGTGAGCGGGTCGCGCCAGCCGGATGTGGGAAAGCCACCCGACGGAAAGAGCCGCAGCTTCACGGCGAACGCGGTGACCAGGAGAATTCCGATCCAGAACACCGGAATGGCAACGCCAAGTTGTGAAATCACCGAGATAACAGTGCCGTACCAGCGGTCGCGTTTGACGGCGGCCAGGATGCCGAGCGGCACAGCGAAAAGTATGGCGCAGGTGAAGGCAAGGGCGGTCAATGGCAGTGTCAGCGTCAGGCGACGACCGATCTCCTGAAGCACCGGCACGCCGGATACAAACGACGCTCCGAGGTCGAACCGTCCGAGCTGGCCCAGGTAACGGACGAACTGCGCGGCGATCGGCAGGTCGGATCCGACCTGGCGACGGGCGGCTTCGATCTGTTCGGGATCGGCTCCCACAGAGACAAGTGCGTTGGCCGGATCACCCGGCAGAAGGCGCAGCAGCAAGAACAGGACAGCGGCGGCGATCAGCACCGATACCAGGAGGATCGCCGTCCGACGGACGAGATAGGCAAGAATGGCGGCACCTTTTGGGAAAGCATCAAGCGCCGCCCGAGATTAGGTCGGGCGGCGCCGGGTGTCGAGCGGTGGGGCGAAGCCGCGTCAGCGGGCTCCGCGCGTTCTGAAAGAGCTCAATCCGCTTTCTTGATGCCGTAGGCAAAGAACTGCGAGTTGAGGCCGTTGAGGGGGTAGCCGCTGACCGACTTCTTCGACACGACGATCTGCGGGTAGAGGTAGAGCCAGTTGCTGGCGGCGTCCTCGGCGATCTGGACGTTCGCCTCCTTCAGCTTCTCGGTCTGCTCGTCAACGGTCTTGGCCTCTTCGGACGCCTTGATCAGGTCGACGACCTTGGGGTTGTTGTATCCCCAGTAGAAGTCGGGATTGCCGTAGAACACGATGTCCCGGTGGTTCACATGCTCCTGCAGGGTCGCCTGGAAATCATGCGCCTTGTAGATCTTGGTGTACCACTCGTTGGCCGTGATGACGTTGATGTTCACCTTGACGCCGATCTTGGCGAGCTCACCTTGCAGGAACTGCGCGGCGAGCGGATGCGGATCGTAGTTGGGCGTGTCGATGGTGAAGGTGAATCCATCGGGGTAGCCAGCCTCGGCGAGAAGCGCCTTGGCGCTTTCCGGGTCGTAGGCATCGACCTGGGTGAGATCGACATACCAGGGGTCGGTCGGCGGCACGAAGGAGCCGATCAGGGTGCCGTACTCGCCCCATACCGCCTCCAACAGCTTCTTGTCATCGACGGCGCGGGCCAGAGCCTTGCGTACCTTGACGTTGTCGAACGGGGCGACGCGGTCGTTGTAGGCCAGGAGAAGCTTGGTGGTCGACTTGCCCTCGGCGACGGTGAAGTCGGGATTGTCCTTGAACTGGGCCAGCGAGTCCGGGCTCTGCACCGAGGTGATGACGTCGACGGCGCCGGTCAGCAGTGCATTGTTGAGGGCGGTCGCCTCGGTGAAGTACTTGAAGACGACCTCGCCATTCTCCGGCTTCGCTCCCCAATACTTGTCGAAGCGCTTGACGGCGAGCTGCGAGCCGCGCTGCCAGCCGTCGAGGGCGTAGGGCCCCGTGCCATCCTCAGCCGTTTGCAGGTCCTTGGCGGCGTCGTTGATTACCCAGACATAGGAGAGATTGTAGGGCAGGGAGATCGAGCGCGAGGACAGCTTGATCACCACGGTTGCATCGTCGGGCGTCTCGATGGAAGCAATCGGCTTCAGCGAGTTCTTGCGCGAGCTCTTGCTGTCCGGCGACGTGACGCGCTCGATCGACCACTTGACGTCGGCAGACGTCAGGGGATCGCCGGAGTGGAAGGTCACGCCCGGCTGGAGCGTGAAGGTGTAGGTGAGGCCGTCGTCGGACACCGTGTAGTCCTTGACGAGGCTGGGCGACACCGAGCCATCGTCGTTGAGGCGGAACAGCGCCTCGTAGACATTGCCATTGAAGGCTTCATTGATGCCCTGGCCCGCGCCTGCGGTATTGTCGAGGTTCTGCGGCTCGTAGAGCGAGCCGATGCTGATGGTGGCGTCGGGGCCGCCTTCGGCGGATAGTACGGGCGCGACGCCCATGAGGAGCAGCACGGCAGCCGTTGTGGCTTTCAGGATCGAACGCGAGGTTCGATTGGCGCGGGCGGGCAAGGCGGTCATGTTTCTCTCCACGGATGACGGCCGACTGGCCGACCTTGTTGGCGACCAGTCTAGCCGAGGCATGGGAAATGAGAATGTCGGAATCGTCTCTAGTAGCCGGCAACCTGGAAACAGGTTTGCGCAAAATGGGCGATAGTCGGACGAATTTACTCGTATAGCCTTCCATAGACAAGGCGAGTCCCCTCGTGCGATTTCACGAGAGCGGCTCGCCGTCGGAGATGTCGATCGACGCATGATAGCTGTTGCCGATGGTACAGACTTTATGCGCCTCCTCGATCAGGGATCGACGCTCGGCATCGTTGAAGTCGCCCTCGATGGAAAAACGGCAGGTCTGGCGGGCAATGCGCGACGGCGGCTCGGCGGCCTTGGCGCCGATCACTTCCACCGAGACCGAGCCCAGCCGATCGTTGAGCCCTAGATTGCGCGCTGCGATGCGGACGCTCAATGCCAGGCAACCGGCGAGCGACGCGTCCAGCAGTTCCAGCGGATTGAAGCCCTCCATCGACGGCGATCCCGCCAGCGTCAGACTGGCACCCGAGCGGGCGATGACGCCGCCGCGGCCATTGCGATCGAGACTGGCGGTGGCGCCCATCGGGCGGACCTTTACCTGCGACATGGAAATCTCCTTTCTTGGGGCCTTCGCCCACCTTTCAAGATAACCGCATTGCCGAACGGTGGCGAGAAACGATCGTTCCAACAAGAAGCGGCGGCGAACCGTTGCCAGTGCGCCGCCGTCAGTTTGTGGGGGAGGTGCCTTTTCTTGGGGAGGATCAGATGTCGAACTGAGCCGGCAGGATCACCAGATCGCGGACGATGACGTTGCGCGGGCGCGTCAGCATGAACATGACGGCGTCGGCGACTTCCTCGGGCTCGATCAGGCCACCGGCAGCCTTCAGGGCGGCAAGCCGTTCGGGGACCCAGTCCTTGAGCAGGGCGGTAATCACCGGGCCCGGCTGCACCGCGCCGACGCGCACGTCATGCTTGGCGACCTGGCGCCGCACAGTGTGAACGAAGGCCTGAACGGCATGCTTGGAAGCGGTGTAGATCGGCTCGACCATCACCGGCACCACACCAGCCACCGAGCTGGTCATCAGAATGTCGCCGTGCTTGCGCTCGATCATGTAGGGCAGAACGGCGTGAACGGTGCGGAAGGCAGCGTTGATGTTGAGGTTCAGCATGCGGTCCCAGGCGTCGGGATCGCCAGTGGCGGCATCGCCGCCGATATAGGCGCCAGCGTTGGCATGCAGAATGTCGAGCTTGCCGGCCTTGTCGAGGATCTGCGGCAGCATCGTTGCGACGCTCTTGGGATCCAGGAGGTCGATGCGAACCGGGAAAGCGTTGGCGCCGATCTCGGCGCAGGCCTTGGCGAGACCTTCCTCGTCGCGATCGACGACGGCGACACGGGCGCCGGCCTCTGCCATGGCCTTGGCGCACGCCAGGCCGATGCCGGACGCACCGCCGGTGACGGCGGCAACCTGACCTTCGATACTCACAGCCATTTCAGTCTCCTTTCGTCCGTCTCCGACGGACATTCACTTTGTTTGTTGGACGTTTCCTCAAGTTGTCTCATGCGGCCTGGAGGAGGCCGCCAAGGCGCATCTGCTCGATCATCCAGCGCCGGGCCGTTGCGATCTCCACAACCGGCTCGTCGGATTTTTCGGTCCACATTTCCATCAGGAAGGGGCCGCGATAGCCAAGGTCGGCCAGCGTGGCGAAGCAGGCCTTGAAGTCGACGCATCCATCTCCGAAGGGCACGTCGCGGAACTGGCCAGGGTAGTCGCCCGTGACCTTGCGCGTGTCCTTGAGGTGAATGGCGACGATGCGGTCGATGCCTGCCCTGAGTTCGGCGTCGACATCGTTGCCCCAGGCCGTCAGATTGCCGAGGTCGGGGTAGACGCAGAAGTAGGGCGAATGGATCAGCTGGTCGTACTCTCGCCAACGGGTGATCGAGTTGATGAAGGCGGTGTCCATGATCTCGACCGCCAGCATCACCTGCGCCTTGGCCGCCTCGCGAACCGACCACTGCAGCCCTTCGATGAACCGCTCCTTGGTGCCGACGTCGGCTTCCTCGTAATAGACGTCGTAGCCGGCCACCTGGATGGTGCGGATACCCAGATCGACACAGAGGTCGATCGCTCTGCGCATGATGTCCCGCGCCTTGACGCGGGTCGCGGCATCGCGGCTGCCGAAAGGGAACCGGCGATGCGCCGACAGGCAGACGCTCGGCACGACAACGTCGAGCTCCCGCACGGACGAGCAAAACGCGGCACGCTCGGTCTTCGACCAGCTGAGGCGCGTCATACGCTCGTCGGTCTCGTCGATCGACATTTCGACGAAATCGAAGTCCAAGGCCTTGGCGAGCGCCAGTCGCGCCGGCCAGTCGAGGTCCTTCGGCAGCGCCTTCTCGTAGATACCCAGCGGGTTGGGTAACGCCTCTCGGGTCACGACGTCCTCCAGATCTTGGTGCTCTCAGCGTCCCGCCGGAAGGGTGGACAGCGTTTCGGCCAGGCGGCGGAAAGCCGCGTACTTCTCGCGATAGGCAGGGAAGCTCTTGGCGTCAGGCTCGATCAGCGCCCCCGACGGGCACATGGCGGCCATGGCCTCCTTGAAACCCTTGTGAACACCGGATCCAACCGCGGCAGCGATGGCCGCGCCGAGGCAGCCGGATTGCTCCACGTGCATCACTTCGACCGGCATCTCCGAGATGTCGGCGACCATCTGCATCCAGGGCTTGGAGCGGGTCGGACCGCCGGTAAGGCGCAACGTCTTGTCGCGGCCCGATAGCTTTACGATCCGCTCCAGGTGGACGTGCTGGGAGAAGCAGATGCCTTCGTAAACCGCCTGAAGAACCTGACCGAGGCCGTGAGCATTGGCGAGGCCATGAATACCGGCCGAAAGGTCGTCGCCAAGGTTCGAGGCAAAGAGGTAAGGCAGGAACTGGATGTCGGTACCGGCCTTCGGCAGTGCCGAGATCATCAGGTCGGCCTGCCGGTAGCAATCGGGCATGCCGCCGAGGAACGTCCGGACGAACCACTCGAGATTGCCGGCCGAGGTCGGGCTACCCTCGTGGACGAAGTAGCGATCCGGCATGCAATAGCGCCCCCAGATATAGGGCCAGGCATTGCCTTCTGGCTTCAGAATGCCGTCGGTGGTCCAGGTGACGATGGTCCAGGTGCCCATCACCACGTTGATGAAGCTCGGGTCGGAAAGGCCTGCGCAGACCGCCGCCGACACGACGTCGAAGAAGCCGCCGAACACCGGCGTCCCCACCTTGAGGCCAGTCTCTTCGGCTGCCTTGGCGCTCAGGCCGGCAACACACTCCTCCGACCCGACGACCGGAGGCAGACAGCCTTCCATCTCGTCGATGCCGAACATCTTGAAAAGCGCCGGATCGTAGGCCCCCTTCTCGATGTTGTAGAGATTGCTGCCAGAGATGTTGGTGACTTCGGCGGCAAAGACGCCGGTCAGCTTGTAGCGGATGAAGTCGTGAGCCATCAGCACGTGGCGCGTCCGGCCGTAGTTGTCCGGCTCGTTGGCTTTCATCCAGGCGAGCAGTGACACCGGGTGCCCCGTCCAGAGCTGCTGATAGCCGAAGGGGTAGCTCGCCGCATCCAGCCCCTTCGCCTTCCAGTCCTTGACGATGGACAGCGAGCGGTTGTCCGAAGAAATGATACCGTTGCGCACCGGTTCGCCATCGGCGTCGAGCGCGTAAAGCCCCTTGCCGTGGGCGGAGAAGCTGATGCCGGCGATCTCGTCGGCGGAAACTCCGGCCTCGGCGACGACCCCGCGGATGGTGCCTGCAACGATCCGCCACATGGCGTTCATGTCACGCTCGGACCAGCCAAGGTGAGCGGCAACGCCGTTGTCGACCTCGGAGGCTACGGCCTTTTCGTGTCCCTCGGCGTCATAGAGGCCGCTCTTGATGACGGTTCCGCCGATGTCGATTCCGAGAAAGTAGGTCACGGCTCTTGATCCTCTGGAGAAACGCGAGACTGTTCCGGCTGGGCCGGGCAAGGCGAGGTCGCTCACCGAACCGATGGTCCGGCGTTCGGAGGTGTTCGGTTTCAGGCGGCTCGGTGGCGATCAGTCGGCGGCAGGATGACTGCGGCACTCGACTGACTGGCCGCGTTTTCCGACCGGGCCGGTGGTCCGGTCGGGTTTCCGGATCAGCGGGAGTTCTGCTTGCGGAGGTAGCCGATAAGAACGGCAACCAGCAGGATCACACCCTTGACGACGCGCTGGCTGTAGGGTGACAGGCCAATCATGTTGAGGCTGTTGTTGAGGACGCCGAGCAACAGAGCGCCAATCAGGGTGCCGACGATGTGACCGCGGCCGCCGGTGATTGCTGTGCCGCCGAGCACCACGGCTGCGATGGCATCGAGCTCCACGCCAATGGCCGAGTTGGGCTGGCCGGACAGGAGACGCGACGTCTGGATCATGCCGGCGATGGCGGCGGTGAGGCCGGAGACGGCGTAGACCATCAGCTTGATACGCGCCGTCCGAATACCCGAGAGTATGGCCGCGTCCTCATTGCCGCCGACGGCGTAGACATAGCGGCCGATCGGTAGACGGTTGAGCACGAAGTAGGCAGCCGCGAAGACGATCAGCATGATCAGCGTCGGGATCGGCAAGCCAAGGACGTATTCCCGGCCCAGGAAGCCAAACTCGCGGTCGATGGGAAGCGGATAGCCATTGGTGTAGATGAGACCGAGACCACGCGGGATCTCCATCATTGCCAGCGTGACGATGATCGGCGGCAGGGCAAAGCGGGCAATGAAGAAGCCCGATACGGCGCCGGTCAGCGCGCCACCGAGGATTGCCACCAGGGCCGCGGCCCAGAAGGGGAACCCCATGTTGGCGATCATGCCGGCCATCAGCGTCGAGGCAAGCGCCACGATAGCGCCGACCGACAGGTCGATACCGCCGGTCAGAATGACGAAGGTCATGCCAACGGCGATGATACCGGTGGTGGAGACCTGACGCGTGATGTTCATCAGGTTGTCGACCGTGAAGAAGTTCTCGTTCATCATCGAGGTGATGATCATCAGAACGATCAGCGCCACGAATGACACGAACTCCGGCCGGGCGACGACGGCCTTGGCAAGGCCAACCACTCCGGTGGGCTCTTCGCGCGGCGTTGCACCGGCGGCAGCAGCTTCACCCATTTTCACCTCCCGAGGCGTAAGTCATTATCTTTTCTGAGTTGATGTCGGCGCCGGTCAGCGTGGCGCGGATTGAGCCGTAACGCATGACGAGCACGCGGTCGCAAAGGCCGATCACTTCCGGCAGGTCCGAGGAAATGACGACGACGCCAAGACCCTGCGCAGCCAGTTCCTGAAGCATGACGTAGATTTCCGCCTTGGCGCCAACGTCGATGCCGCGCGTCGGTTCGTCGAAGATCAGGAGCTTGCAGTTGCTGGCCAACCAACGGGCGATGATGACCTTCTGCTGGTTGCCACCCGACAGTTCCGAGACTGTCTTGAGATCGGAGGTGGTGCGGATGCGCATGCGATCGATGAAACGGTCGCTGAGCGCCTTCTCCTCGCGCGACAGCACCATGCCGAACTTGTTGGTCAGCCGGGTCAGTGTGCTGATGACGATGTTGGAGCGGATGGAGAAGGGCAGGAACAGGCCGGTCCGCTTGCGATCCTCCGGCAGGTAGCCGATGCCGTGGCTCAACGCCTCGTGTGGCGAGCGCAACTCGATCGGCTTCCCCTGGAACAAGACCTCCTTCTCGATGGAGGCATCACGACCGATCAGCGCCAGGAAGCTTTCGGTGCGCTTGGCGCCCACCAGCCCTGCAACACCCAGGATTTCGCCGCGACGCACCTCGAAGGAGATGTCTTGCGATCCCGGAAAACGCAGCTTGCGCACTTCCATGATCGGGGGCTCGGCAGCATCGGCGACGCCGCGCTTGGCCGGGAAGGCCTGCGTCACCTCACGGCCGACCATCTTGGAAATCAGTTCGTCCTGCGTGCAGTCGTTGACCGGCCCGGTGTAGACATGACAGCCGTCGCGCAGGACGGACACGGTGTCGGCGATCTCGAAGATCTCCTCGAGATGGTGCGAAATGAAGAAGCAGCCGACGCCGAGGGCCTTCAGGCGCTCGATCACCTCGAACAGCTTCTTGACCTCGCGCGGCGTCAAGGTGGCCGTCGGCTCGTCCAGCACCAGGAAATTGCACTTGAAGATGGTCGCCTTGACGATTTCAACCGATTGCTGCTCGGCCACCGTCAGTTCTGCGACCGGGCAATCGAGTGGGAAATGCATGTCGAGTCGATCGAGAGCCTCACGTGCCATGCGACGCATGGTGCGACGATCGAGCGTACCGAGCTTCGTGCGAATCTCGCGGCCGAGAAAGACGTTCTCGAAGGCGTTGAGATCGGGAACCAGGCTGAACTCCTGGAAAATGATGTTGATGCCGAGCTTCTCCGACTCTCGAGTCCGCGTCGGATGAACTGCCGCTCCGTCGATCAGCAGTTCGCCCTCATCGGCCTGATAGACGCCCGACAGGATCTTCATCAGCGTCGACTTGCCGGCACCGTTCTCGCCGACCAGCGCGTGAACCTCGCCGCGTTTCAGCGAGAGGGAGACATCGTTGAGGGCGACGATGCCGGGGAACCTCTTGGTGATGTGTTTCATTTCGAGCATGGCGAAACCCTCGGAACGCGCCGTCCGGGACGGCGGTGCTGATCGAACTGTCCGGAAAGCGAGTTCGCCGCGGGAAGGGGCTTAAGTCTCCCCGCGGCGGATCGATTACCAGGCGAAGGTTTCCGCGTTGGACTTGTCGACGAGCTCGACGTCGATCGGGATCACGGCCGGAACATGGGCGCCCATGTACTTGGCAAGAGCGATCGCGAGGCCAATGCGCATCTGGTCGCGCGGGAACTGGGCGGCCGTCGCCTTGAAGGCAGTACCGGCGGCGATCGCCTTGACCGCTTCCGGAGCGCCGTCGACCGAGGTCAGCACCACGTCCTTGCCCGAGCCCTCGATGGCGGCGAGAACGCCCATGGCGCCACCGTCATTGACCGAGAAGATGCCCTTCAGATCCGGATGCGACTGCATCATGTTCTCGGCGACGCCGACGGAGATGTCGCGCTCCTGGCGGCCGTTCTGGATGTCGACCAACTTGACGTCCGGTGCCTTGGCGAGGGCGTCCTTGCAGCCGCGCACACGCTCGAGAATCGGAACCACGGCGATGCCGTCGAGAATGGCGACTTCGCCCTTGCCGCCGATCTCCTTGACCATCGCATCGCAAGCAAGCACGCCAGCGTCGTAGTTCTTGGAGCCGACGAAGGCATCGACGCCGGCAGCCTGCGCGTCAACGGACACCACCGTCACGCCCTTGGCCTTGGCGGCTTCGACGGCGCTGCGCACGCCCTCGGAGTCGGTCGGATTCACCACCAGGATGTTCACGCCCTTGGCGACCATATCCTCGATGTCGCTGAGCTGCTTGGAAACGTCATGGCGGGCGTCGGCGACGTAAACTTCAGTATTATCGCCGAGCAGTTTGGCGAATGCCGTGACTTCCTCGTTCATGACGATGAAGTAAGGGTTATTCATTTCCTGAAAGGAAACACCAATCTTGGGAGCGTCCTTGGCGAGAGCTGCGCCTGCCGACAGAACAAGCGTCGCCGAAGCGGCGAGAAGCGCCGCTTTTGCATTGATATTCATAACGTCTCCTCCGTAATTATTGCCTTTCGGCGGATTCGTTCTAGCCGACTGACGCGGGAGCCCCTAGACGATTTTCCTGATTTGTCTTGTACTTTTTCTACTCAACCATTGAGTCATCTAGGGAAATAGGCCTGCCGCTTGGCCTTTAGTCTGAGTAGATCGGGTGGGTTTGCCTCCGACTTGACAGACGTGCCACCAGCTTCCGATCATCGGAGGAAGGCGAGCTGTCGCAGACTGGACGGATGAAGGATCGACCATGCCGGAAATGAAGCCGTCGCTCGTCGTGAACGACAACAACCTCGGAAACTCCTTTCGCTTCGAACGCTGCGGATGGCCGAACGACAGCGACAAGTGGCACTTCCATCCCGAATACGAACTGCATCAGATCGTCAGGACCAGCGGCAAGCTGTTCATAGGCGACAACGTGCTGAACTTCCGGCCCGGCAGCCTGTTCCTGATCGGCCCGTACACGCCGCACAACTTCGTCAGTGATGCCCGCAGCGGAACCATGGTTCCCGAACGCGACCTAATCTTGCAGTTCCGAAAGGAGTGGATCGAGGCGAGCGCCAACGTGCTGACAGAGCTACGCTTGCTCCGTCCCGCCTTCGACGAGGCGGTGTTCGGCGTCGAATACGGCGGCGAGACGCAGCGGATAGTCTACGGCCTGATGAACACGATCGACACGCAGGAGCCGCTGGAGCGACTGATCTCGTTCATGCGCATCATCGACCAGTTGAAACAATGCCGCCGCAAGACGGTGCTGGGAACGTCACGCTATTTCATCGACATGCGTACCGCGTCTCTCAGGCGGTTCAACAAGGTGGTCGACTATATTCGCGAGCACATTGACGAAGACGTCTCGATGGAGGAAGCGGCCCAACTTGTCGGCATGAGCTACAAGATGTTCTCTCGCTGGTTCATCGAATGCACCGGCATCGGGTTTCGTCGCTACGTTATCAAGACGCGGATCAACAAATCCTGCGAGTATCTGTTCTCGACGTCTCGCTCGATCCAGGAGATCTGCTACCTCGTGGGCTTCAACAACGTGTCCAACTACAATCGCTTGTTTCGGCAGGTCATCGGCGTCACGCCCAGCGAGTTCCGCCACAAGTCGCAGGAGGCGCAGGAATACGAGTTCCCGCTTGAGGGCTTTGCCGCCGCCTGAGGCGACGTCACGTCTCCGTTGCCATCGGGAAGTAGGACCTCATGTGCTCGTAGAGCCGCTTGAAGTTCTCGAAACTACGTTCGTAGACGGCATTCGCATCCGCATCGGGCGTCAGGACCCTTGCGGGTTGGACGCTCAGCCAGTCCGCCATTTGCTGACGATCTATCATCCCGATCCCGTAAGCGGCGATTACCGCCGCGCCATAGGCGGCCTTGCCGCTGTTGGGCAGGACCCGCACCGGCCTGCCGGTGACATTGGTGATGATCTCCACCCACAAGTCGGACTTCGAGACGTCGCCGACGACGGTCAACTGATCCTCCAGACCGCTGAAGGCAGCGCTGCCATATTCGATATTGTTCTTGAGCGCATAGGCGACGCTTTCCAGCATGGCCCGGTAAAGGTGGGACTTGGTGTGGTTGAGCGTCAGCCCGGTGATGGTGCCACGCGCATCGACGTCCCAGATCGGGCTTCGCTCGCCCATGAAATAGGGAAGCACCATCAGGCCATTGGAACCCGGCTGAATGGTCGAGGCATGTTCGTCGAGAAGATCGAAAGCCGATATGCGCCGCTTGCCGCCGCTGGTCAGAGATTCGACCAGCCGCTCATTGTCGGCGAAGTTGTCGCGGAACCATTGGACGACCGAACCCGATGTCGCCGACCCGCCGTAGGAATAGGTGAGCGTCTCGCTGTCGATCACGTAGGGCATCGAGACGAGGCCGGGGAAACGGTCGGCACTCGAGTGTATGAAGCCCCAACAGGTGGACGAACTCAACATGGCCGCGTGCTGCCCCTCATGCACGACACCGGCTCGGAGCGTCGCAACCGCGGCGTCGACGCCACCGGCGCAAACCGGCATCCCCTCCATCAAGCCCAGCATGCGAGCGCCGGCCTTGTGCAGCCGCCCGACGATCTCTTGCGATCCGACGAGCCGTTCCGGAAAGAAATAGGGAGGGATGTCCAGAATATCCGCCATTTCCTCGGACCAGGCCCGTTTGCCGAGATCATAGACGCCGCCAATATTGCACGCCTGCGAGTGGTCGATGGCGATTTCACCGGTCAGGCGGTAAATGATGTCGGCATTTGGCGGCAGGAAATAGTTGATGTGCGACCAGACTTCCGGCTCGTGGTTCTTGATCCAGAGGATCTTGGTAAAGCCGAAATAGGAATCGGCGCCATTGCCGGTGATGGAGTAGAGATCCTCCTCGCTGATCATCTGGCGGACCCGCTCGCTCTCGATCTTGGCGCGGCGGTCGAGCCAGAGCAGGCAAGGACGGATCGGCTGCATGCCGACGTCGACCGGTATGCCGGTGCCGCCACCGATCGCCGATACCGCCATGCCCCTCACGTTCTGCGCGGTGACGCCCGAGCGCAGGAGAGTCTCCCGCACGACCTCCGTGAAGGCATGAAGCCAGACTTCCGAGGATTGCTCGGCCCACAGGCTGTGAAGACTGACAAAGCCGTACTCCGCTCGGCCTTGGCCAAGAATACGACCGTCCCGATCGACGAGGACCGCCTTCACCGACGACGTGCCCAGGTCCACGCCCAAAACGCAATCGGCCCCGGTCATTTCGTACCAGGCCTCCCTTTTGTTTCATCCCTTTGGCGGCGGGATTCTTGTGCCCACCTGCTCAAGTCCAGTCATAGTAGTCCATTCCTCGTCACAGGGGCAATGAAGGGATTCAAACAATTGGCCGATTGAGAAGGCTAAATTTGCTTCCTTGTTTCTTTTTCTGCCTCGGTACAAATCGCAAGCAGGCCTCGACATTGAGTATCAAAGCGCCCTCGCTACTTTATTTTGTATGCATCATGAAATACACTAATTCGTGGTGTGGCTTTCCCTGCCAGCTTCCCAAGCTCTCTTGATCGCTACGATACCTGACGACCATTGCAAAGCCGGAGACTCCCATGACAGTCAAGTCGCCGAACCCGATCGACATCCACGTTGGTGCCCGCGTCAGAATGCGCCGGTTTCTCGTTGGAATGAGTCAGGGCAGGCTGGCGGAGCAGTTGGGGGTCACGTTTCAGCAGGTACAGAAATACGAGAAGGGGACGAGCCGGATCAGTGCATCTCGTCTCCAGACGATCGCCAACGTCTTCGAGGTCCCGATCAGCTTTTTCTTCGAAGACATGGCCGACTACCCCGAGCTCGAGAGCGACCCGCTGTCGGATGCTGCGGAGACTTCGTTGCTGACACGGGATGGCGTAGCTCTCAATAAGGCGTTTGTTCGCATCAGGAGTGCAAAAGTCAGGCGCTCGATCGTCGATCTCGTAAAGTTGCTCGCCGACGACTGCAACGAGTCGCTCACGAGTCACGCCACCGAAGCGGATGCCGGCAGACTTCGCTCTCATTGAGCCTCTGGTCGCTTTCATACCAAGGAGGGGAGGGACCGCGTGCCCTTCGGACTGAAGACCTTCGGCGATATGCGATTGATCGGTCCCGACGGGCAGCCCGCCGGATTTCCCGACAAGGGTCTCACTGCAATCGTATTCATGGGATTCCGGCCGTCCGGCCGGGTTTCCCGTGCCGAGCTGGCGTCTTTCCTTTGGGGAGAAGACGAGGATGGTGGCGCAAAGGCGTTGGGCAATCTCCGCCAGCTCCTGTCACGGGTCAGAACGCGCCAACGCGAGCTGGGCGCAACGTTTCTTGACATAGAATCGACCGATATCACTCTCAACCGAAGTGACATCCGGTTCGATTTCGAGGAGATGCAGACAAGGAGTCTCCTGGATCCTGTCGCGCGCCTCGACTTGTTCCTGCGGAGCATGACGGGCCAGTTTCTCGCCGATCTCGACATTCCCTCGGAGGCCGGCCAACTCTGGCTGCTCGAGCGGCGAGACTTCTGGCTGGGCGAGTTCGCCTCAGCCTTGGAAGACGCCGCGGCCATGCTGTCGCGACAGAACGGGGCGTCGATCAAGGCGGCCGCCGCTCGGCTGATCGAACTCGACCCCTACAGCGATGTCGCCCATCAGGTGCTGATGCGGGTTTACGCCAAGGACCGGAGGCTGTCGCAGGCGCGCCTCATATACGATCGCTATCGCCAGCAACTCTGGTCCGAGCTCAACACCCAGCCATCGGAGGATATGCTTCGTTTCGCCCGCCTGCTCTTCAATGACGAGGAAAAAAGGGTTGCTGCCGTCGCCGCGACGCCGACGCCGGAACGGGAGGAACCTCGCCCACAGGAATCGGCGGCGTCGTCACGGCCACGCCTGCCGCGCCTCTTGCTATTGCCCCCCAGGAGGCCCGACGAGCAGCACAACTGGGCGCTCATGTCCGGCCTGATCGAAGACGTCACTATCGGTCTTTGCCGCATCCGCACGATGGCGATTGTAGCTCCCTACACCGCAAGGCGGATTGCCACCATGGCGACGGAGGAGATCGACCTTCTGAAACAGTATGATGTCTCCTACGTTCTGGAGACGCGCCTTCAGGAGCGGAATGGCAAGGCGGCACTCTATGCAACTCTCGTCCATGTCGAAGGCGACGAGGTTCTCTGGTCGGAGAAATTTCGCGGCCATCCGGACGACCTCCCGGATACTTACGGAGAACTCGTCGCCCGCATCGTGCTCGAGACCGCCGGTTCGATCGAAAGGAAGGAACTGTCCAAGATCCACACAGTGTCGAGACCAACGGCCTATCAGAACTATCTACTTGGCCAGCATAGCCTTTCCGTTGCCGATCTACCCGGCATTCGTCGCGCCAGGAAGTTCTTCCGGGCTGCCCTTCTCGACGCTTCGGAATACGCTTCGGCCATCGCAGGACTGGCGCGAACCGAGCATCTCGAGTGGCTCCTGACGGCCAGAGGCGACAGAGACCTGCTTCAGTCTGCGGAAGCTCACGCACGGGACGCGATAAGGATCGGCGCGGATGATGCCGGCGGCTATCATCAGCTCGGTGTCGCCAAACTCTATCAGGGGCAGTTCTTCGAAAGCATGGAAGCTTTCATGGAGGCGGAAAGTCGCGCTCCATCGCATGCCGATCTGATAGCCGACCATGCCGACACTCTCGTTCACGCAGCGGATCCGATCCTCGCTCTCGACAAGATCAGGCGTGCGATCGAGCTCAACCCCCTGTGTCCCGACCTTTATTGGTGGACGGCGGCCGGCGCGAACTTCTTTCTGGAGGAGTTTGGCGAGGCGATCGCCTGCATCGGCCGCATGGCCGATCAAGCCAAGGCGGGAAGGCTGGCGGCGGCTGCCTACGCGATGCTCGGCGATCAACGCAACGCCAGAAGGGAGATGCGCCGTACTCTGGCAATTTATCCCGACTTTACGGTCGACGATTGGCTGATGAAAGTGCCCATCCGCGAGAAATGGAAGATGGACATGTTTCGAGACGGCCTGCGCAGATCGGGCTTCAGGTGATGCCCGTACTATGAGGAGAGACGAACATGGCTAAGTTGGCAGTTATTGGTGTATCCGGCGAGTCCGGATATTGGCTTGTCGATTTCGAGAACGGAACGGTATCCGCCCTTCCTGATACGGCCAAGGAACCGTTCGACTTCTCCAAGACCGCTCGCGACAAGGGCGCGAAGCTCGTCGCCGGCGTCGATCTCGCCGTGGCGCTCGACAGCGGGGACGAGGCTTTCACCGGCAACGGCGAAGCTTTCTCCGGTCGTCTCAGCGCCTATTCGGGCCGTCTCAACGGTTAATTGCACCTGCGGTCCGACGTAAGTGACATCCAACGGACACAACTACTCGGACCGCATGTGCCGTCCGGAAGAAACGTTGGCGCGCGTGATGCCAGCCCTCGCGGAGCACGGCATCACGCGTATCGCCAAGGTAACAGGCCTGGATCGCATAGGCATTCCGGTCTGGAATGCCATGCGCCCAAATGCTCGCGCGCTCTCGGTTCATCAAGGCAAGGGCATATCCGACGTCGACGCCAAAGCTTCGGCCGTCATGGAAGCGCTTGAGCGAGCGTGCGCGGAGCGCCCGAGCCTGCCGGTTCGGTTCGCGTCAGCGGAAGAGCTTTCGCAGGCAGGCGAGCGTTGTGATCCGCTCGACGACCTCATCGCGGCCGGTCACCAGCCGATGGATCGCATCTGCCGGTTGGGTTGGGTCGTGGGACGAGACCTGATGGACGGCGGCACCGTCTGGGTTCCCTTCGAAGCGGTCCAGCTCAATTTCACCCGCCCATCCCACTTCTGGCAATCGTCGGACGGAGTTGCCTCCGGCAATACCGAGAGGGAGGCGATCTTCCATGGCCTTCTCGAACGCATCGAGCGAGACGCCGACACCCTATGGTCTCTGGGCCGCATGGAGCAGCAAGCTGAGACCTGTTTCTCCTGCGCCGATCTTGGAGACCCCGTTGCAAGCGAGTTGGCGGATCGGATCGAACGGGCGGGTTTCCGCCTGCAGCTCTTCGACATGACGAGCGATTTGGGCGTGCCGACCATCTCCGCCCTCATGTCTCCGGCCGAGGCATCGAAACGTCGTTCCCTTCGCTATATGGACGTAACGATGGGAAGCGGGACCCATCCGGTCGCCTATCGCGCCGCGCTCCGCGCCATGACCGAAGCGGTCCAGTCGCGGCTGACCCTGATCACCGGAACGCGAGATGACGTCGAGGACGGCGTCTATGAAGGAAACGCGTCCGAGTTTCTTCGGCACAAGTTGAACTTGAGCCCCCAAAGCTCGGCCCCCGAAGACTTGAGCTCTCCTGGCGACGGGGTGGAGGCTATGCTGTCACGCGTGCTGAGCAGGCTTAGGGAACGGCGGATCGGCCACGTCATCGCGGTTCGGATGAATCCCCACGAGGATCGGTTCGCGGTGGTGAAGATGATCGTACCGGGGCTGGAGCACCCCGAGGGCCGACGGCAACGCCGGTTTGGGGCTAGGGCGCTCTCACGTCTTCTGGTGTTCCGATGAAACTGATATTTGCCGGTCCTTCGCTTCAAGGGATGAATGCGCAGATCGCGCCCGACATCGAACTGCGTCCGCCAGCGGCAAAGGGCGACATCCGTCGGGCGGTAGAGGAGGGCGCCAACGTCATCGGTCTTGTTGACGGCTACTTTGAGACAACGGCGGCCGTCTGGCACAAGGAAATCCTTCACGGCCTGTCCGTCGGCGTACGCATGTTCGGCGCGGCGAGCATAGGAGCGCTGCGGGCCGCCGAATGCGCCGCTTTCGGGATGAAGGGCATAGGGGCCATCTATGAAGCCTACTCCAACGGCGGCGTGGAAGACGACGCCGAAGTTGCTCTCTTGCATGCACCAAGAGAGCTTGACTATGCGCCGTTATCGGAACCCTTGGTCAACGTGAGAGCCACGATCGATCGCTTGCATCACGCCGGCCTCGTCGATGATCGCCAGACCCACGCCCTGATCGAAGCGGCCTCGTCGATCTTCTACAAGGAGCGCACGTGGAAGACGATCCTCGCGGGGGCATCGCTTTCTCCGGACGATCGCTCGCGTATTGGTGAGTTGGTACAGGCGTTTCGTGTCGACCAGAAAGCTCTCGACGCGGCGGCGCTCGTGAGGGCGGTGGAACTGGCGGATGACCAGCGTGCAGTTCAGGCGCCGGGATGGGACTTCTCGCATACGTCCTATTTCGACATGCTTGCTACCCAGAGGTAGGCCCCGTGTTTCTCATCTGTAACGGCGCTGTCACGGCTGGCTTGGTTATGTCCGTTCCGTTGTCGCAGTCTTGCGGGCATGGAAGGGGATCGAGATGCTGGATAGAACCACCGACAAGGCCGTCCTGGCCGATACAGAAGAGTTTGCCGCCCTTGCGCGCCTTATCATTTACGCTCGCCAGACGTCCAAGACCCTGAACGCCGAGTTCACCTCCTATTGTCTCGACCTCGCACTTGCCGCGGTCATCGACGAGATGGAGAAAGCCGGTCTCGACACATCCATCATGGCCCCGAATGCAGAGTCAGTGATCGGCGATCTGCACTGATAGTCTTTCAGACAGACGCGGGCGGTCGCCCGTGACATTCATCGCATCAGTTCGACGTTCGGGCCAAAGTCTGTTGGTTCGCTTCAGGGCGCTGGAAACGTAGGTTTCCGGCGCCTTGGCTTTTGATCGGATGCGCACTTGTCGATCGAGGACGCCTCAGCAAGAACTTGCCTCGACGCCGAGCCGTTTCCCGCTCTCGGCATCGAAGAGATGAGCCTGTCCCTCCTCGAAGGCGATCGGAAGCGTGTCCCCCACCGATATGGGCATACGGCGACGGATCAGCGCAACCAGCTTCTCGCCATAAGCGTCGACAACGACATGCGTTTCCGAACCGGTCGGCTCGACGACCTCGACGCGGGCTTGGAGGTCGCCACCATCGGCGACCTGTATGTGTTCCGGCCGAATACCAAACTCAACCTCGTGTCCGACCAACTCCGAGGGATAGGCCCCGATAACCATGACGGCGCCAGAGGCGACCTTCAAACCGGCCTGTCCCGGTAGAAGCGTGCCGCGAACGAAGTTCATGGCCGGCGATCCGATGAACCCGGCAACGAAGCGGTTGATCGGGCGGTCGTAGAGTTCGAGCGGTGTACCGATCTGTTCGACGCGACCGGCGTTCAGCACCACGATCTTGTCTGCCATGGTCATGGCCTCGATCTGATCGTGCGTGACGTAGACGACGGTCGTTCCGAGCCGCTGGTGCAGGCTCTTGATCTCGGCCCGCATGGCAACGCGCAGCTTGGCGTCGAGGTTGCTAAGCGGCTCGTCGAACAGGAAGACCTTGGGATTGCGGACGATAGCGCGCCCCATGGCGACGCGCTGGCGCTGGCCACCGGACAACTGCGCGGGCTTGCGGTCGAGCAAGGGCTCCAGGCCCAGGATGGCGGCGGCGGCATCCACTTTCTGCTTGATCGTCGCCTTGTCGACCTTGGCGAGCTCCAGAGCAAAGCTCATGTTCTGGGCGACCGTCATCTGCGGGTAAAGGGCATAATTCTGGAACACCATGGCGATGTCCCTGTCCTTTGGCTCCAGTTGGTTCACCACCTTGCCTTCGATGGAGATGGTGCCGGCGGAGATGACCTCCAAGCCGGCGATCATCCGCAGGAGCGTTGATTTGCCGCATCCCGACGGCCCAACGAGCACAACGAATTCGCCATGCAGGATGTCGATGTCGACGCCATGGATGACGGAGACGGCGCCGTAGTTCTTGCGAACATTGCTGATCGTTACGCTGGCCATTGCCTTCTCCTCAACGGCGGCGACGAACGCGGATGGCGAGATGCGGCTTGCCGGGCAACTCGACGGCAAAAACCGCGTCTGGCCGCCTCGACCGCGTCTGCGCACCATGCCGGGTCGGATGGTTGGCCGGCGCATCGACGATCTTCGCCGGGCTGACCGTCATGTTCCAGGTATCGATGACATCCACATCGTAGTCGCCCGGCTCGGTGGGCAGGCCCGGAGCCCAGATCACCGGCTGATGCTCGCCAAGATAGATGTAGACGACGTCGCCGTCGCTGGCGCCGGAGACGCGGCTCCACGGCCAGTTGTCGGAGGAGGCCAGGGGCGTAAGGCCCTTCTTGACGTCCTGTTCGAGGAGATCGCGCAAGAAACCGATCCGCTTCCAGGCCTCGCCGCGCAACTTGCCCCCCTTCGCCCACCACAGGATGTCCTCGGGGTGCATGAAGGTCTCGCCATGACCGGCATATCCGCCGCGCAGCAACGTGATCCAGTAGCGATGGACCAACTCCTCGGCCGAGATGTTGCCCCAACACAAGAGGATGTTGCCTTCGTACTCGGGCTCGTCATTGACCACAGGCTTGCCATAGGCGTCGCGCCATTCCTGGGTATGCTTGACGTCCCAGTTTTGGATGCAGACGTGGCTGACCCACGGTTTGCGGTGGTCGTAGTTGGCCTTGACGTCTCCGTTGTGGATCGACTTGAGATGCCGGTAAGGATCGTTCTCCTCGATGATCTGGAAATAGCGATCCCACTGCGACATCGGCTTGGAGTTGAGCAGGAAGTCGTACTCGTTGGCGAGCGACCACCAGACATTTCTGAATGCGGCGAGGCGCGCCGTGAGATATGCGACGAAACGGTAGTCCTGTTCCGCCGACATCTCGCAATAACCCCAGCGATCGTAGGGGTGGAAGATGATGATGTCGGCCTCGATACCGAGATCGCGAAGCGCCGCCACCTGCGTTTCGAAGTGACGGAAGGCCAGCGGGTTCGGACGGTCGAAGTCGAGCTCTCCTTCGTCGTCACGCTCGAAGATATCGAACAGAGGTTCGTTGACGTTGAACGGGTAGTCCTTCGGGAAGACCGCCATGCGCATCTTGTTGAAGCGCGCCTCGGCCAGCGTTTTCAGCGTTTCAGCCTGCAACTCGAGCGGCTGATGCGTCCAGGCGTAGCTCGTGGTGCCGAAGGGAAGATAGGGCGTGCCGTCGGCATAGGCGAAATGGAACTGGTTGGCGACGTGGACCGGGCCGTGGCAGCCCGGCGCCGGCATTTCAACGCTGACGGCACCACTCTGTCCATCCAGTTCGGCAACGTTGGAAATGGTGGCGAAGGTCCATTCGCCCTCGTTGTCGGGCATGAAGCGAACCTTGTAAGTCCCCTCTCCGTCGTAGAAGCCGGGCACGCGGATAACGCGGCTGTTTTGCTTGAAAAACGCTTCGAAACTAACGTCGAGATAGGGGTTTCCGGCAACCGGGCCGCGAAAGGCAGCCTCAAAAATACCCCACTTGGATACGCTCTGCTTGGACATGTTCTGATTATCCCGTTGAGTTTCAGCCTTTGACGGCGCCGGACGTCAGGCCGGACACGAAATAGCGCTGGAAGATCAGGTAGACGATTGTGGCGGGCAGTACGGTCATGACGATCGCCGCGTTGAGCTGGCCGTAGTCGCGCGAGAACTGTCCCTGGAAGGCGGATAGGCCGAGCGGCAACGTCCACATTTCCCGGTCCTGCAACAGGACCAGCGCCATGGCGAACTCGTTCCAGGTTGCGACGAAGTCGAGGATGAACAGGGCCGCCAGCACCGGCAGCGACACCGGCAGGAAGACGCGCCGGAAGGTCACGAAATGCGAGGCTCCGTCGATGCGCGCCGCTTCGCTCAGTTCATGTGGGATGGCCCGGAAGAAGCCATGCAGTATGAACACCTGATAGGGGATGCCGAACGCAAGGTAAGGCAGGATGACCCCGGGATAGGTGTCGATCAGCCCGAGGCCGTTCACCAGGGTGAAGATCGGCGCCAGCATCACCTGAAAGGGGATCATCGTTCCGAACAGGATCAGCATCAGAACCAGCTTGCCGAAGCGCATCGGAATCTTGGCCAGCGCATAGGCGGCCATGGCCGACAGGATAAGACCAAGCGGCACCTTGATCGCCGCGATGACGGCCGAGTTGACGAAGGTCGTCTCGAAACGCCCGCGCGCCCAGGCCGAGGCAAAGTTGCCGAATTGGGGATCGACCGGCGGGGAGAAGGCGCTGGTCGTCATCACCTGAGTCGTCGATTTCAGCGAGGTGAAGACGATGAAGACGAAAGGGGCGATCCAGATCACCGCTACGACGAAGAGCGATATCCACAAGCCGACCAGCACCCAGTCACGCGGAGGCTTGATGACGGTCTCGTCGGCGAAAGGAGACGGGATGGGCGTCATTCCGAGGCCTCCTCACGCTTCTGCGTCCAGCGCATGTAGGGGATGACGATGGCGAGCGTGACGCCCAAGAGCACGACGGATATGGCGCTGCCGCGGCCGAAGTCGAAAATCTGCATCGACTGGGTAAACGCCCAGAGTGCAAGCACCTGCGTAGATTGGGCGGGGCCGCCGCCGGTAAGGCCGTAGACGATGTCGAATGCCTTGAGCGAAGAGATGATGGCAAGAACGAGCACGATGGTGAGGGTCGTGCGCAAGGCAGGCAGCGTTACGTAGCGGAAGATGGCCCAGCGGCCTGCGCCATCGATACGTGCCGCCTCGACGAGCGACTTGTTGACACTCTGAAGGCCAGCAAGAAACAGCACCATCGAGAAGCCGACTGACTGCCAGACATAGGCGCCGAAGGCCGAATAGAGGGCGATGTCGCGGTTGCCAAGCCAATCCATGATCAAGGACTGGAGACCGAGTGAAGCTAGAATCTGGCCGAAAAGTCCGAAGAAGGGGTCGTACATCCAGCGCCACATTGTCGCGACGGCGATCGGCGCGATGATGACCGGTAGGTAGTAGACGGCACGCAAGGTATTGCGGCCGAAGATCGGCTGATTGAGGCCGAGTGCCAAAGCGAGTCCGATCATCGGCGGAATGGCCACGGACAGCGCGGTCCAAATGACGGTATTCCGGAAGGCTCCCCAGAAGACGGGATCCTTGGTGAAAACGTCGACGTAGTTGGAGGTCCCGACGTAGACCTTGACCGGATCAAGGCCATTCCACTTGAAGAAGCTCAGCCAGATCACGTCGATCATCGGGAAAACGGCAAAGACCACGTAGATGACGAGCGCTGGCCCCAACAGAAGTGCGGCCTGAACGCGAGTGTCGGACCAAATGGCGCGCGAGGCCATAGGGCTCCTCCCAGTGTATTGGGGCGTCGAGAAATGCGGCCGGCAGCGGGAAGGGCAGCCGGCCGCGTCGGGCTTCAGGGGGAGATCAGCCCTTGTTGGCGATGAAGGTCTGCAGAGCTGCAGCGGCGTCGGCGGGAGCCATATTGCCACTGGCCACTTCGTTGATGACGCGGAAATACTCCGTCGTCACGTCGAGTGGGAAGGCCTGGTCGCCATTCATGTAGACCTTGTCGTAGGTGTTGAAGATGTCGAGCCACTTCTTGTCCATCGGCCGGAGGTTGTCATAGACAACGTGTTTGTTGATGGACGATGTGCTAAACTTTCCGAGCACACTTTGTTGTACCTTGGTCGAGTTGAAGTAGTCGAGGAACTTGGCGGCGAGATCCGGATTCTTGCTCTTCGTACTCACATAGTGGTATTCGGCGAAACCGTAGAGACGATTGGTTCCGGTCGGGAACGGGAACAGATCGTAGTCGTCAAGATTTCCGGCCTCAGCGAGCTGTTGCACCAGCCAGTCGCCTTCCAGCATCATCGCGGCACGACCTGCGACAAACAGGTTGAAGGATTGTGCCTGATCGATGCCCATGAACGGCGACAGGATGTAGTTCTTGGCCCACTTGTCCAACTCGACGAACGAATCTGTCGCGCAGGCTTCTTTGGTCCAGTCGACCGCCATGTTCATCAGCGCGTCATGCTTATCGGCGCCGCATTTGGCCTCGAGGATCACGTCCATCAGGCGCATGACGTGCCAGTTGACGGTGCCGCCGAAGGCGATCGCCGGGATGCCGGCCGCCTTGAGCTTTTCGGCGTCCGCGACGAGTTCATCGTAATTGGCAGGTGTGCCGGTAATGCCTGCCTTCTCGAACAGCACCTTGTTGTAATAGAGTGCCTCTCCCTTAAAGGTGAACGGCACGCCATGCCGACCGCCCTCGTAGATGCGGGAGAATGAGGCGGCAGCCGGAACCAGCTCATCGTCCCATTTGTATTCGGCGTAGTACTTGTCGAGAGGCAGGCTGAGGCCCGCCTTTACATATTCTCCACCCAGACCGAGACCGGCCCACATGAAATAAATGTCGGGTCCCTTGTCGGTACCGGCGGCCACACGGATGGCGGTCTTGTGATCGTCGGTGCCACGGGTGACGATGGTGACCTTGACGCCGGGATTGTCCGCCTCGAAGCCGCTGGTGATCTTGCTGAATGCTTCGTTGGACGCTTCGGAACTGAAGTTCAGTGTCCATAGCGTTAATTCCTCAGCCGAAGCCAGGCTGGTTCCCGTCAGCAGCAGTCCTCCGACAAGTGCGGCACGCGCGGCAGCAGATTTCATTGTCATGGCATTCCTCCCAGTCGTTTCTAGCGCGACTGGTTACGGAGTATGGCTCGCGTTCATACTCTGTCAAGGATCATTTTGTCATCTACGACATAATAGACCACGCAAAGACCCGATATTTACGCCGAATTATGAACTAGATGATTGAATTTTCCGGTCAATCAAAGAGAGATAAGATTTATATCGCTTGGCGCGCCCCTATTATGTCATTGACGCAAGAAAGGCGCGACATTACCGTTTTGTCGCGGGGAACGTTAAAGCGTCGGTGAACACTATCCCTTAAGTTCGTCGGAGACAAAATTGGCCAACATGCTCACCAGCGAACTAGAGGGGCTGCTCTACGGCCGCGAGCTGGACTCGCCGGTTGTGAAGGTGGTGAGGGCCCTGAGCGGGCATGGCGCGGTGAGCACATCGCAGATCGCTCGCAATACCGGCCTTGCCCGATCGACCGTCTCCACCATTCTCGCCGACCTGAAACGGTCGAATCTCGTCGTCGAGATGGAAACGCGCAATCCTGGTCCGGGGCGGCCGGCCATCGCCCACTCACTCAATCCGGAAGCCGGGACTTGTGTCGGCGCTTTGTTGGATGTGGACGAGATCCGGGTGATCGTGGCGGATGTGGCGCACAACGTGGTAGCCGACCTGGCGATGCCGGTGGAGCGTGAGTATTCGCCCACGAAAGCCGCTCGCGTCGTCAAGCATGCCGTCGATACGCTCTACAAGGAGCATAGCCTTGCCTACGGTGGCCTGATCGGTATCGGCTTTGCCCTCTCGGCGCCACTGGCGCCCGACGGCCGCATCATGCGCTCCTCGACCCTGCACGGTTGGCAAGGCATCGATTTCCGTGAGGCATTCCAGCCGGTGTTGGAAAAGCCGATTTTCGCCGACAGCGAAAGCAACTGCGCCGCGTTGGCCGAGATGATGTGGGGCGCCGCCACCGGGAGCAGCGACTTTGTCCTGCTGAAGCTGAACCAAACCGTCAGCGGAGCCATCGTCATCGACGGGAAGCCGCTTGTCGGCGCTTCCGGCTCGGCTGGCGAGATGGGCCATATCGTCATCGATCCGCACGGCCCGCTTTGCCGCTGCGGCAACCGGGGATGCCTCGAGCTTTACTGTGGCGCCGGGTTCGTTTCGAGAATGGCAACCGATTGGCTTGGCCGCTCGATGCCCGTGAGCGAGATCGTTTCAAGGGCCATTCAGGGTGAAACCGGCTTCCGGCGTCTTCTTGCCGATGCCGGCGAAGCGGCTGGACGCGGACTCAGCATGGCCGGCGCCATGATCAATCCGCCGCTGTTCATCATTTCGGGGGTCCTGGCCAGTGCCGGCGAACTGTTGCTCGCGCCCTTGCGCGCCAGCTATGAGAAGCACTCCTTCGTCAAGCACGAGGACGTCGACGAGGCTCACTATCCGGTATTCAAGGCCGGCAAGTTTCTTGACAACGACAACTGCCTCGGCGCGGCCGGCCTCGTGCTTCGCCACAGTAGCCGTCTGAAGTGAGTTGTCCGGCGGGAAAGCCACTGCGACCGACTTGCGCGGCTTCGCCTGTTGCCTGAGAGTTGCGAGAGTCGTTTTGCTGCGGGGTAACGCTCGCTCCCGTGGCGCTGGTTCCTGTCGTCTCTCTCGAAGTACACTCCATGAACATCCTGTCCATTCAGTCCCACGTCGCCTATGGCCATGTTGGTAATGCGTCCGCCGCTTTCGTCATGCAGCGCCTCGGACACGAGGTCTGGCCGATCCATACCGTCCAGTTCTCAAACCACACCGGCTACGGTTCTTGGAAAGGTCAGGTGTTCGACAGTTCGCTGATCGACGACTGCGTGGATGGCATTTCCGAGCGGGGCGTGTTGGGCAACTGCGATGGCGTGCTGTCGGGCTATGTCGGCGAGCCGGACATTGGCGCTTCGATCCTCAGGGCCGTGAAGCTGGTAAGAGACGCCAATCCAAAGGCGGCCTACGCTTGCGATCCGGTAATCGGCGATGTCGGGCGAGGCGTTTTCGTGCGCCCCGGCGTACCCGAGTTTTTCCGCGATCAGGCGATGCCGGCAGCCGACCTCGTCACTCCCAATCACTTCGAGCTGGATTTCCTGGTCGGTCGGCCAACGGCCACCATGGACGATGTGAGAAGCTCCATCGCGGACCTGCATGCACTTGGGCCCAAGGTGGTGCTTGTGACCTCGTTGATCGTCGACAGCACGCCGGATGAGGCACTCGACATCGTAGCTTCCGACGGCAGCAACCTGTGGCTTGCTCGTTCGCGGCGACTGCCACTGTCGATCAACGGGGCGGGCGACGCCATAGCCGCTCTGTTCTACATACACTGGCTGACGACGCGCTCCGTCCCGGAGGCACTGTCGCGCTCGGTATCCTCGGTGTTCGGCCTGCTCGACAAAACCGTTGAAGCCGGAAGCCGGGAAATCGTGATGATCGCGGCCCAGGACGAGATCGTTCAGCCCTCGACCGTCATCGCCGCCATTCCGATCTGACCGAGGTTCGCGCAATAAACGTCACGCCCTTCGCCCAACCCTTGCTAGCAAGACGACCGGCAATATGCCGACAACGACGATAGCCAGTGCGGCGATCGAGGCTTCCTCATAGGTGCCGCGCGCCGCTTCGCCGTAAAGATGAGTGGCGAACGTCTCGAAGTTGAGCGGCCGCAAAAGCAAAGTCGCGGGCAGTTCCTTGACGCAGTCGACGAAGACCAGAAGGGCGCCAGCGGAGAGCGAGGCGCGCGTCAGCGGCAGATGCACGGCGCGCAACACACCGCCGGCCGTGCAGCCGAGCGTACGGGCAGCGTCATCGAGAGATCGCGGCACACGAGCAAGGCCGGCATCGGCACTGCCGGTCGTGATGGCCAGGAAGCGAACAGCGTAGGCATAGATCAGGGCCGCGCCGGAGCCGATGAAGAGCAGGCCGGTGGACATGCCGAACCATTGCTTCGACGTGCCGTCGATGAAGCGGTCGAACGGGGCCACGACGAGCAGCACGCCGATGGCGACCACCGTGCCCGGCATGGCGTAGCCGATCGTCGACAGACGATAGAGCAGGGGAGATAGCCGCCCCGATGACAGGCGCAATGCGAAGGCGGTCGTGATTCCGGCAATGAGGGTCAACACGGTTGCGCCGCCGGCGTAGAGAACGGTGTTTATCGCCTCGTCGATAAGGCGGGGCGACAGACCGGAGAACCGCCAGCGCTTGAAGGCCTCCAGAGCGAGGTAACCGGCAGGCACCGCAAACCCGAGACACACAGGCAGTACGCCCAGCATGAACAGGCCAATCCCCCTAAAGCCTCGATGCTCGATGGGCGTCATCGGCCGACTGCGGGCGCCCGCAGCATAGCCTTGTCGACGCCGCGCCCAACGTTCGAGTGAGACGAGCGCCACGACGATGGTGAGGAGCAAAAGCGCGATCTGCGTGGCCCCAGCGAGATCGCTTCGCGTGACCCAGGTCGTGTAGATCGACACCGTCAGCGTGCGGACGCCGAGAAACTCCGAGGCTCCGACGTCATTGAGCGCTTCCATCAGCGCCAGACTGACGCCAACGGCAATGGCCGGACGGGCGAGCGGCAGCGCGACGCGCCGAAACAGCTGACGACGCGGGGTACCGAGCGTGCGGGCAGCATCGCAAAGATTGGCCGATTGCGTGAGAAACATCGCCCGCGTGGTCAGATAGACGTAGGGGTACAGCACCAGCGACAACAGCAACACACAGCCGGCGAGCGAGCGAACATCGGGCAGTCGAAACTCGCGCGGTCCTGCGTAGCCGAAGATCCAGCGGATCGTGCCCTGAACCGCCCCAATCGGATGCAGGATGTCGAGATAGGCGTAAGCGACGATGTAGGTCGGTACGGCGAGCGGCAGCAGTAGCGCCCATTCGAGAAGACGGCGCCCTGGGAAATCGTAGGCAGTGACAAGCCAAGCGAGGGCAACGCCTAGACAGCCGGCGATCAGGCCGACGCCGGTCAGCAACACCATGGTATCGGCAAGCGCCGAGAGAAGGACCGTGCCGGCGAGATGCGACCACAGTCCTACCGAGCCATGTGCCGCTTCGGCGCCAAGCGCCAACACCGGCAGCAGGACAAGAATGGCCGTCAGTCCGGCCGCAACATGCCAGCCCTTCCACGCACGACGCGGGACGGCCATGGATACCGACGTTTCTGCGAGAGCGCTGCTCATGGCGGGGAAGGGCGAAACGCGGCGCGTCCCGCCCGCTCCAATCAGCTGTCGAAGCCGACCTTGTCGACCAGCTCACTGGCCGTCTTGCGATGCTTGACGATCTCGCTCAGCGGCGTCTTGTCGACAATCAGCTCGCCAAAGGAGGCGACGATTGGATCAGCCACCACGCCGGCCTTCACGGGATACTCGTAGTTGGCCTTGGCATAGATTTCCTGAGCCTCGTCGGAAACGAGATACTCCAGGAACTTCACCGCGTCTTCCTTGTTGGGAGCATGCTTGGCGACGGCCGCGCCCGAGATGTTCACCTGCGTGCCGCCATCGCGGAAGGTCGGCAGCACGACCTTGATCGCCTCACCCCATTTCACCTGGTCTTCTCCGCCTTTGCCCGACCGCATCAGGCCGACGTAGTAGGAGTTGGCGATGGCGATGTCGCAGATGCCCCCAAGAATGTCGCGGGCGCCATCGCGGTCGCCGCCGGCTGCTTTGCGGGCGAGATTCGTCTTGAGACCGGCGAGCCAGGTTTCGGTGGCCTCGGCGCCGTGATGGACGATGTGGCTGGCAAACAGAGCCGTATTGTAGGGGTGCTGACCAGAGCGGATGCACACCTTGCCCTTCCATTCGGGATCGGAAAGATCCTCGTAGTTGAAGGTGGAGATGTCGAGATCTTTAGCCGCATACAGAATGCGAGCGCGGTAGGAAAGGCCGAACCAGTGATCGTTCTCGTCGCGAAGCTGGGCTGGCACCGCTGTCTTGAGGACCTCGGAATCGATTGCTTGCGTCACTCCCTTGTCGACGAGGTCGACCAGATTGCCGGCGTCGACGGCCATCAGGATGTCCGCCGGTGAGCTCTCACCTTCGGTGGCTACGCGTTCGGCAAGGCCGTCTTTGAGAAAGACGGTATTGACGGTGACGCCCGTCGTCTTGCTGAAGCTGTCAATAAGCGGCTGGATCAACCCCGGTTCGCGCGTCGTGTAAATGTTAACGTCGGCGGCGGCTTGACCGACTGCGGCGAAGGTTGCGAACGCCGTCAGGCCGAGGAGAATCTGTCGCATATTTCTTTTCTCCCAGTATCGAACGGGGAGGAGGCAATCATAGTTGATAATTTCAGTCAACTTTATAGATCTGGTCGCACTTTTGAATCCATTTAAGAACCATCGATCGCAGATCGGGGTAACTCGTCAGGCGACAGGAGATTTTTCCGCCTTTTCAGCGACAAAGTGACCTTCTGAGTTGAACTGGCTCGCTCATGCGGCAGTTCGTTCGATTTGGGAATGAAAGCAAAATAGTCCACATTATTAGAATTATTCTTATTACAAGAGGTGACTCTTGTTGGCACATGGAATGAGAGTAGGACAACTCGCGGCCGGCAAAGACCATCCAGGGTCCGCCGGGTGTGTCGTCCTGGTGATGTCGAGTTCGCCGCAGCGGTGCGTTTCACGTCCTGAAGATCATGGCCTGTTCCGGCGCCATCTGGATGGCGACGTGGCGCACGTCGGCCGGCAGCCGGCGCGTGGAACGGATCTCCAGCGGCTCGTCGAGGCCCGGCACCGAGACCCAAAGAGCCTCCATCTCCCCCCGCATCTGCCGCGCCATCACTTCGCAGACCTGTCTCTCCCCCTCGGAGGCTGGAACGGCTTCGATGGCCGATGGGCGCACTAGGACGGCGACGCGGTCGCCTTCGGAAAAACAGTCCCGGAGAGGGAGAACACCGATCGCCGTTTCGACCGTTGCATTGCGGACGAGACCGGGCAAGTTGTTGCAGGCGGCGAAGAAACTGGCGGCGTAGATCCCATTCGGCCGGTCGTACAGATCGTAGGCGCTTCCGGTTTGAACGACTTCGCCAGACCGCATCAGCACGACCCTGTCGCCCAACGAGAGAGCCTCTTCCGGATCGTGGCTGACGATGATTGCCGTGATTCCCAACCTGCGGATCAGCGCCAAGGTGTCGCGCCGGACGCCTTCCCGAAGCGCGCGATCAAGGTTCGAGAACGGTTCGTCCATCAAGACCAGACGGGGGGAGGGTGCCAGGGCTCGCGCCAACGCTACCCGCTGCTGCTCTCCGCCGGACAGCTCATGCGGATAGCGATTGGCGTGGCTGCCAAGCCCAACGCGGTCGAGCATATCTCCCACCCGACGGCTTCCGTCAGTTATCGTCATCCCCCTCAGGCCGAACCGGACGTTCTCCTGAACGGTCAGGTGAGGAAACAACGCGTAGTCCTGGAACACAAAACCGACGCGGCGCCGTTCCGGCTCGACAAACCGTCTGGATCCCACCACCTCCTCACCATCGATTCGGATGTCTCCCGCGTCGGGCACGTCTACGCCGGCAACGAGGCGCAGAAGCGACGACTTGCCGCAACCGGAGTGCCCGGCAAGACAGACCAGTGTTCCCCGCTCGATAGAAAGACTGACATTCCGCACCGCAGCCGTCTCTCCGAAGCGACGGCTCAGTGACACGATCTCAAGTGCGGGCGCTGTCAACAATCGACCTCGTGGGTGAAAGGCATTGTTGCCAATACATCCGAATTGCAGATGAGCGGCAAGCCAAAAGCTTCGGTCAGTCACAGTGAGAACGATAACGATCCGGGAAGATCGCTTTCGTATGGCCCGAAAACTGGGACGAAGTCTTATTCTTGGGGCTGCGAGCACAAGGCAATCAGCGCCATCTACCGGCATCTGAAAGAGAGTATCGGGCCGCTGCGCCGGCTCATGGTGTTTTACTCACACTGGCCAGATCCCTCAGCGAGGAGGAGATTATCACCCGGCGGCGACAAGCCTATTTGCCACAGCGATCGGTACGGTAAGCACGAACGGCATCCCCGTATGAACGGAGATCGACCCGCCGCTCACCCGAACCCAGAGCGGCGGCCCGTCCTCCTCGATCTGGAAGCTCGGACGCGAATCCACAAGGAGCCGGAAAGAAGCCGTCAGGCGCCCTTGTACCGGGTCACGAAATCGTCGGCCTTGCCGAGATCGCTGACCAGTTCGACAAGGCGCGTCGCCACATGGTCTAGCAGGATGCGGCCGTTTTCGGCCGTCGCAGCGGTGGCGTTGCCGGTCACGCCCGAGCGTTGGAGATCCTGCGCCTTCCAGCCGAAACCGCCGAGACGACCGTTGCCTGGGTTGGCCGAGAACTGGCGCGCCACGGCCTCGATCTCACGCGTGCTCGGCTGGAAGTCGGCAATCTCCGCCAGACGAACCAGATCCGGTCGGAGGTGCAGCATCAGGCTGGTCTCGATGGCGCCGCCGTGCATGCCGTAGGCGATCTCCTCGGGCGTGAACATACCCTCGGGATAACCGGCGTCGAACCAGGCGGCATAGGCCACGAACAGGCCGAGGCGGACGCGCAGATCCAGGGCGGCGTGGGCGAGGAAGCCGCTCTGGCCGCCATGGCTGTTGAAGATCAGGAAGCGCTTGACGCCGGCACGGGCGGCACAGGCGATGATGTCCGTCCAGTTGTCGATGAGCCGAGCCGGCGACAGCGCCAGACTGCCTGCGAAGTCGAGATGCTCGGCGGAGGCGCCGACCGTCTGTTCGGGCAGGACGACGGCCGGCACATTGTCCGGAAGAAGTTCCAGGAAGCGGACAATCATACCGCGATTGATGAAGGCGTCGGTGCCGACGGGGAGGTGCGGCCCATGCTGCTCGACCGCTGCAACCGGCAGGATGGCCACGGTATCGGATGGCAGCGCCGCCGCGTCGCGGCTTGTGAGGTCGGTCCAATAACGATGCATGGTCAGACGATCTCCGGCGAGAACGAGGCGACGAATTCGGCTGCGAAGGTCGCAAGGTCGAGGCCGTTCTGCCGCTCGATTTCAGCGACAATGTCGGCCGGCCAGCTTTCTGCCGGTTCATAAGCAGCCGCGATGGCGCCGGCGATCATGGCGATGGTGTCGCTGTCATTGCCGCCATTGACGGCTCCAAGGATGGCCTGCCAGGTATTTCCCTGTGCTGCGACGACGAGGCCGAAGGCATGCGGGACGGCTTCGGCCATGGCGACGCCGTTGCCGATCACTTCGGTCAGTTCGGCTGAAGCGGCGTGAACATCGCCTGCGAGGCGTCGACCAATGTGGACCGCCATGCCGATGCGCCGGATTACGCCGGCCCCGCCGACAACGCGGCCCCACGCGGCGGCCTCAGCTTCGCCGGCACGCGCGCCAATGACGGCCGCCTCTTCGATATCGCTGAATTCGGCACCGCCCAGACCGGCAGCAATGGCTCCGGCGACTGCACCAGCGCCCCCGAAGGCCACTTGCGTGTTGTGTGTCGGGGCCGACAGAACGGCGGCGAGCTTGGCCGCCTCCTCCGGGCGGCCCGGCCTGGCGCAACCAGCGGCTGGGGCGCGCATCGCGCCGCCATTCGATGTGCCGAACATGCAGGAGTAGACGGACGGGCTGGCGACGGCGGCCGGATCGGCTCCGGCCTTCAACTGCTCGACGGCGATGCGGGTGGTCGGTCCGGCGAAGCGGGCAAAGACGTCGGCATCCTCGGCCCAGTCAAGCATGCCAGCGACGGCATCGTCGACCGTCGGTCGGCCATGGGTGGCCATAATGCGCCGCGCCATGGCCAGCATCTGCGTTGCGTCGTCGGTCAGCCGGCCGGGCGTCAGGCCAGCTGCGAAGGGCGCCTTGGGTGGTGGCGGCAACAGGCGATCCACCCGGCCGCCGAATACGGCGACGATGTCGTTCGGGTGCATGGCCTCGGTGGCAGCGCCCAGAGCATCGCCCAGACATGCGGCGGCGAATACGCGGCGGATCGCCTCGGCGGAAGTGTTCACGGCAGGGCTCCTGCGGAAAGAGGACAAACGTTGACGGTCACGGCTGCGCGTTCCACCTCGGCCCAGGTGCCGCCAGCACCGGCGAGATGGAGACCGGCTGCCGCGACACCATGGGCGAGCGAGCGCTCGAAGGTGGTCCCGACGGTCAGCGCCCGAGCAAGCCCGGCGAGAAAGCGGTCACCGGCTCCGGTGGTGTTCTTCGGCGTCACCGGCATCGCCGCCAGGCGGAAGAGGTGGTCGCCATCACGGGCGACCACGCCATCAGCGCCGAGCGTGACGCAGACGCGACCGCCGGCTGGCTTGAGCTCATCGGAAAGGGCTGCCGCTGCCTTGTCGTCGGGCGCAATACCCCGCTCCTCGGCAAAGGCCTTGAGCACCTGTCGATTGGTGACGGCGACATCTGCCGCTGCGGCGGCGCGTTTTGCTGCCGCCCAGCCCCACCGCCCGATTTCGGGCCACTCCAGATCAATAAACGCCAAGGCCCCAGCTAAACGGGCCTCCGTCAGCGCGTCGAAGGCGGCGTGATCATGAAAGAGGTTGGCAAGAACGGCGTCGCCTGACGATGGCCGCAGATTCGATCCGATGCGGGCAAGCACGGCATCGTCGATCGGGTCGATGAGGATAGCCCGCTCCCCGGTGCCGTCGACGATGATGGTGCAGCTTGCCGTTTCAAGATCTGGCACACGTTCGATGGCGTCGGTTCCAACACCGGCTTCGCTCAGTCTGTCGAGCAGCCGCTGACCGACGGAGTCGTCACCAACGACGGAGGCGGCGACCACACGCTCGCCCCAGCCGGCCAACGCGAAGGCCACGTTTCGCGCAGGACCACCGGCCGTGTCGTATTTCGCACTGATAAAGGCCTTGTCGTCTGGGCCAGGAATGCGATCCACCTCGATGACCCGATCGAGGACGACCGGTCCGATGCAGAGGAACTCGGAGCGTCTCATTGGGTGTCGATCCTGAGGCCGGTATTGATGTCGAACAACATCACGTCGGCGGCGCGCGGTCGGAGGCCCACAACCGCGCCGACCTCGGGCGACGCGCCGGCATGAGCCACTGCAACGCGATGACCCTCGACGAGAAAGTGCAGCAAGCGTTCGCCGCCGAGATACTCCGACGACGTAAGTTCGGCCGAAAAAGCGCCCGGCGCGTCGTGCTCGACGAGGTCGAGCCGCTCGGCCCGAAGGCCAAGCCTAACTTCGAGGTTTCTTACCCTATCCAGCCTTTCGCCCAGCAGGGGATCCGGGGACCAAGCCGTCTTGCCAACGCTCCAGCCTCCGGAAAGATGCCGGCGGGCCGTTACCAGACTGGCAGGTGGATTGCCGACAAAGGTGCCGATGAAGGCAGTGGCAGGGCGTTCGTAGATATCTTCCGGGCTGCCCCACTGCTCGATGGCCCCGTCATGCATCACCGCCACCTTGTCGGCCATGCTCATCGCCTCCTCCTGGTCGTGGGTGACCATGACAGTGGTGGCGCCGACGCGAGCGTGAAGCTCGCGGAGATCGACGCGCACGCTCTTGCGCAGGATGGCGTCGAGGTTGCTGAGCGGCTCGTCCAACAGGAGAAGGCGAGGGCGAATGGCTAGCGCTCGGGCGATGGCGACGCGCTGCTGCTGGCCGCCCGATAGCTGGCGTGGCATGCGGTCCCCGAGGCCGTCGAGCTTGACGAGATCGAGTGCCTCGCGCACGCGGTCGTCGGCCTCCGCCCGCCCCATGCGACGCATGTCGAGGCCGAAGCGGACGTTCTCGGCGACGCTCAAATGCGGGAACAGCGCGTAGCTCTGGAAGACGACGCCGATGTCGCGCCGGAAGGCAGGCACGCCGGCCAGCCACTCACCGGCCAGACGGATGCGACCCGCCGTCTCGGTTTCCAGGCCGGAGATGATCTTGAGCAGTGTCGATTTGCCACAGCCCGACGGACCGAGCAGAGCCACGAAATCGCCCTTGGGAATGGTGAGCGAAATCCCCTTCAGCACCTCGGTTTCACCGAAACGCTTGGTCACGTCCTCGATGTGGAGGTAGTCCTTCATTGCCCCTCCTCGGCGAGGCGCGCCAATGCGCCGAGCCCGACGAGGATGGCGTTGCGCTGGCCGGAGCCCGAACGATGAGGTTCGCCGGTCACCACATTGTCGCCGACCGACGACACGGCGCCGCCGCGCCGACCGTAGAGGCTCGACAGCGTCAGGATCGCCGCCGCCTCGCGGTCCGTATTGAGGATACCGGCGCGCCGCCAGTAGTCGATGATCTGCTTGTGCTCATCCTGCAGATAGCCGCCCGGACCGGGCTTGCCCCAGCCGCAATATTCGCTGTCGCCCGAACGGGTGATGCCGACGTGGAAGGGGTGACCGATGGCCTCGGCCTCCGCCGCCATGGCGGCGACCACCCGCCAGTCAGAGACAGCGGGATACTCGGCACGGACATGGGCCTTGGTCATACCCTCGTCGCGCACGGCGCCGGAGGAAATGACGATGTCGCCGACACGCACCTTCTCGCCCCAGGCACCGCAGCCCCCGATGCGGATCACCGTATCGCAATCGGTGTAATTGAAGAGATCCATGAGCGCGAGTTCGGCTTCCGGTGAGCCGGATCCGCCGAGTACGACCGAAATCGGTATGCCGCGAAAGCGGCCGGTGTAGGTGGTGAAAAGACCGGTGCGTGCCACCTGCTCGGTGCCTTCGAGCTCGGCCACGATCTGGTCCTCGTCTGCCCCTTCGCCGACGACCAGCGGATCGCGGACAGCAAGGACCACCTTGGCGGCGACACTGTCGCGCCGGAAACCGGTCAGCGAGGGAATGCCGTCGCGTTCGAACTTCGGCATGCGATCGAGGTAGGGATAGTCAGTCATGATGCACTCACACTTGCCGCGACCATTTCATGGTCAGCTCACCGACAATGGCGGCGAGAAGGATGATCGCGATGATGCCCGCGCCGATGGCGAGCGTGGTTGGATCGACACCCTGTCCGCGCAACTGCGAATAGAGGCGGACGGGAAAGGTCATCCAGCGACCGCCGGCAATCAGGGCCGAGACGATGACGTCGTTGAACGAGACCAGCAGTGAAAAGGCAGTGGAGGTCAGCAGGCCGGGCAGGGCGAGCGGAATGATGATGCGCCGCGCCACGTCGAAGGGACGGGCGCCGAGACTTGTTGCCGCCGCCTCGAACACCGGATCGATACGCTCGAACGTGGCATGCATGATGCGGACAGCATAGGGCAGGGTGATCACCGTGTGGGCGAGCACCAGTCCGGTCAGCGTGCCGGTGAGGCTCAGCGCCGAATAGATCTGCATCAGCGCGATCGCCCAGACGATCAGCGGCAGTACCAGCGGGGCCAGCAGGATGGCCTCGATGATCCTGGCGCCGCGAGGCCGGTGACGCACGAGGACGTAGGCGGCGAGCGACCCCGCGACCACCGCGATGGTCGCCGCGAGCACCGCCACCACCGAGGATATGCCGAGAGCGCTGCGGTATTCGCGGCTGACGGTCGCCGCTTCGAACCAGCGGAGCGACAGCCGTTGCGGCGGGAAGCGGAAGAAGCTGCCGTCGTCGAAAGACGCGAGGATCAGAACGGCGATCGGTGCAAGCAGCACGAAGTAGGCAATTACAATCCACAGAACGTGGAGGCCTCGCCAGAGACGCGTAACCAATGTCTGGGTGGTGGCCAGGGACATCATTGAGCCTCCTGACGGCGAATGAGGCGGCTACCGATGGCAATGGCAACTTGCAGGAGGCCGATCATGACGAGCGCCACCATGGCGAGCGCCGAGGCGAACGGCCAGTCGAGGACCTGGCCTGCCTGTTGGTAGGCCACGGTTCCGAATGTGGCGATGTGTCCCTGTCCAAGCACCTGCGGCGTGACGAAGGACGTGAAGGTGGCACAGAACACCAGCACAGAGCCCGCCACCACGCCGGGCATGGCGAGCGGCAGGATCACACGGCGCCATATGGCGGTTGCCGGCGCCCCCAGCGAAGCGGCAGCCTGCTCGAGGTCAGCTGGCAGACGAGCCAGAGTGTTGACGAGAGGCAGGACCATCAGGGGCAGGAAGGATTGGACGAGGCCGATCAGGATGCCGGTGGGCGTGCCGAGCAGCTTCACGGTCGGCAGGCCCATGAGCCGGGAGGCGCCGTTGACCACGCCGAGAGGCCCCATCAGGTGCAGCATGCCGAGCGAAGGCAGCAGCGCTCCGGACACCAATGGCACCAGCATCAAGGCCAGCAAGATGCCTTTGAGACGACCGGCGCGGGTGACGATGAAGCGTGCGACCGGCAGCGCGACAATCAGCGAGAGGATTGTCGTGATGACGCTGTAGGCCAGCGTCCGCAGAAGAACCTCGAGGAAGAACGGATCGGCGAGAAGGCGGATGTAGTTGTCGAAGGATAGCCCGTCCGCGAGCAGCAACGATCCCTCCGCCTGGGTGCGGAAGGATGTGCTCGCCAACCAGACGAAGGGGGCGAGAAACACCACGGCCGAAAGAGCGAGTGCCGGCAGCAGGAGCAGAATTGACGGCGGCATCGGCGGCGATAACCTTCAGTGGATGAAAAGGCCGGCGCACGAGGGGGAGAGATCGCGCGCCGGAAGGTGCCTCGACCGGCGGTAGCCGGCTGCGGTTCGGGCAGGGGAGCGAGCACCGCAGTTTGGGAATGGCCGTCTGCCGTGCGCGGCAGGGCCCCGACGGGCCGCCGCGACAGGGCCGATTACTGGCCGAGGATTTCCTTGTTCCAGCGCTGGGTCCAGTCTGAACGCTGCGAGATCACGTAGGGCCAGTCGAGCTGCAGGAGACCCTGGACCTCGTCCGGCGTGTCGATGACGTCGGCCGACACCTCCGGCGACAACTTGACGTTCTTGTTGGTCGGACCAAAGTAGAGCTGCTCGGCGTAGTCCGTCTGGTTCTTGACGCCGAGGGCCAGGGCCGCGAACTTCTTGGCAAGTTCCGGCTCCGGCGAGTTCTTGACCAGGCACAGCATGTCGCGCACCAGCACCGGGCCGGGCTCCTTCGGGAAGGAGAAGCCGATGTCGGGGTGGGTCTTGAGGGCGGCGAGCACGTAACCCGAGATCATCGGAGCCATCGCCACTTCGCCAGCGTCCATCATGGCGAAGATCTCGTCGAGATTGGTGTAGGTCATGGCGATCGGCGTCAGCTCCTTGAGCTTGCCGAAGGCGGCATCCGGATCATGCTCATCCTTGCCGGCGAGGCGGGCCGCGACGCCGAGCACGCCATCGCCTTCAGAGCCGGGATAGCTCGACAGGGCGATCTTGCCCTTGAACTCGGGCTTCCACATGTCGGCCCATTCCGGCGGTTTGGAGACCAGTTTCTTGTTGTAGGCGATGCCGAGTCCGACCAAGGACATGGCGTAGCAGCCATTGTTCATGCCGTCCCAGACATCCTTGAAATAGGGGGCGTTCGGGTCTGGCGCCTCGACCATGCCATCCTTGAGAGCCTGCGGCGCCTCGTAGATGTTGACGAAGGCGACATCCATCGTCGGGTTGGCCTTCTCGGCATAGATGCGGGCCATGCGGTCGCCTGAGCCGCCCAACACGAACTCAACCTTGGCTCCGGTTTCCTTCTCCAGCGGCTCGGCGGCGTTCTGTCGCAGAAGGCGCTCGATGTCGCCGCCCCAGGTGCCGACCACCAGCGTCTTGCCCTTGAAATCCTGAGCGACGGCGGGAAGGCCCGCCGTTACGAGCATCGTGGCCGCAAGACAGGCCGCGGCTACCCTCGAAAGTCCATTGTCCGACATGTTGGTTGTTCCCCGATGTTTGCTTGGACGGACACCGATTGAAGCGGATTTTCCGCTCGGAGAAAGGCCTTCGCAGCTAATAATGATTATCAGGTGGGCAATATGGAAGCCGCCTCTTTTTTCGGCGACGGTAAGGACCCGCGGTCGGTGAGGTCCTGCGAAACCCTCCGAACGAGTGATCTGAGCCAGCGATTGAAAGGCGAGTGGTGGGCGCGCTCATGCCAGAGCAGATAAAATTTCATCAAGCCGAGCTCCGGCGGCGCGTCCACCAGCGCAAAGGCCATGTTGCTGGCCATCTCCTCGGCGAAGGGTCGGCTGGAGGTGAATACCAGACCGGCCGAAGCGGCGAGCACCCATGGCACCAGCGTGAACTCCGGAACCGTCATCGAGATGCGGCGCTTGCGGTCGAGCTGGGCGAGACGGCCGTCTACCGGGCTGATCGCCGCCGATGCGGTCGGCGTGGGCGACAGGTGTTCCAGCGTAAGGTATTCCTCGAGCGTCAGGCTGGCCCGTTGCGCGAACGGATGGTCTCGCCGCATGACCAGCACCATGTCGGCATCGAGCAGCGGCGCGATCCTGAGATTCTCGCGCGGCGCCGGCCAGTTGCCGATGGTCAGATCGATGGAGCCGGTCTCCATTTCTTCGAATATGTCGCGTTCATCCGGGATGGCGCTGAAATCCACCTGCATGGCCGGTGCCTCGGAGCGCAGGGCGGCGGCAATACGCGGCAGGAAGAAGGTGCCGAGACAGTTTGCAGCCTGGATGCGCAGGCTGCGCACATCGGTAGACGGTTCGAATGTCTCAGCGTTGAGCACCATGCTGTCTATTTCAGCAAGAATGTCCGTCACGCGCCGGCCGATCTCCGCGCCTCGTTCGGTTGGTACCAAATGGGCCCCGGAACGAACGAGAAGGGGATCACCCAGGATTTCCCTGAGGCGCTTCAGCGCCAGACTGATGGCCGGTTGGCTCTGACCAAGGCGGACCGCCGTCCGGGAAACGGAGCATTCCTCGATCAGAATCAGGAAGATGCGCATCAAGCGCACGTCAAGTCCATGTTCGATCGGGCGAAGCATCGGCTTCCTACACCTCAGGTTTGCAATCAGGCCATCGAAAAATTCGACAGCCTTCTCAAAGCAGATTTCGTGCCGCCACCCAGCGCACCCATGCCTTAACAAGGAAGCAGACATGGCCCTTCTGATCCGAAACGGACACATTTTCTCGAACGACGCTGCCGGTACTGAGTACGAGAGCGGTGACATCTTGGTGGTTGCCGACCGGATTGCAGCCGTTGGCGCCGACCTGTCGGCCGAGGCCGCGAACCATCCGGATCTCGAAGTGGTCGACGCCGGACGCTCGATCGTCTTGCCGGGCTTTGTCGATGCGCACATGCATTCGAACGAAGGCTTCGAGATGGGGCGCTACGACAACCTGCCGTTGGAGATCTGGCTGTCTGAGGTCTACCCGCCGTTCGGCGCTCCGACGTTGACTTGGCGCGAGCACTACCTCAGGGCCATGCTTGTCGGCATCGTCTCGCTGCGATCCGGCGTCACGTCGTTGCAGGACGACGTCATCAACATGGCCTTCACGCCCGACGCGGTGGATGCCACCGCGACCGCCTATCGCGATCTCGGTCTCAAGGGCTGGATCACCGCCTCCATGTGGGACGAGGGTTTTCTCGCAAGCCTGCCTCCCTTCACCGCCGAGCTGATGGATGCCGATCTGCGAGAGCGCCTGAGCAAGCTGACGACGCCGGGACGCGCCGAGCAGATCGCGCTTTTCCAAGAGTTACGCCGGCTCTGGCACGACAAGGACGGCATGCGCATCATCCTCGGCCCTTGCGGACCGCAGCGCTGCTCGCCGGAACTGCTCGAAGAAGTCGGGGAACTGTCACGCACGCTCGACCTGCCGATCCACTGCCATGTCTTGGAGACCAAGACGCAGGCGGTCACCGGCGAGACCAAGTATGGCATGACGCTGCCCGCCTTCCTCGACAAGGTCGGCTGCATGACGCACCGCCTCACCATGAACCATGCCATCTGGCTGACAGACGCCGACATGGAAATGATGGGATCCGTCGGAGCGTCAACCACCCACAATCCCTTGGCCAACCTCAAGCTCGGCTCCGGCGTTTCGCCAATCCGCAAGCTCAAACAGGCCGGCGTGAACGTGGCTCTGGGATGTGATGGTGTCGCCTCGGCCGACAGCGCCGACATCTTCCAGGCGATCAAGGTGGCGGCGGGTCTGCACAAGATCGGCAGCCATGACTTCCACACCTGGGTTTCGGCGCACGAGGTCTATGACATGGCGACGCATGCCGCCGCCCGATCCAGCCTGATGCAGCACGAGGTCGCTTCGCTCGAGGTCGGCAAGAAAGCCGACATCATCCTGCTTGATCGCTACGACTGGGGTTTCCTGCCACTGCATGATTTCCGCAATCAGATCGCCTTCTCCGTCAACTCCGAGGCCGTCAAGACGGTCATCACGGATGGTCGGGTGGTGATGGCCGACCGGAAGCTGACGCGTGTCGACGAAGACGCTCTCCGCTCCGAGATTTCCGAAGCCGCCGAGCGGTTCAGGCGCGACTATTGCCCGTCCATGAGCGTCGGTGCAGCGACGGTGAGGCCAGCGCTCGAAGCCATGCATTTCAAGGCGACCGGGATGACTGTGCCGGCTGGGCATCTGCCGCTGCGGTTGCCTCCGGCGGCAGCCAAGGCTGCGAGCTATCCCGCGAAGTAATGGCAAAGTCTAAGGATGGAATTCCGAGACGTCTGATCGCCTAAGCGGTTGGTCAGACTGAAGGTACAGCAGGCGCAAGACCTTGGCCTTCGCCGGTCGCAGACGCCCGCTGCCCTTCAAGGCATCGGGTCATTTTCAAGAGCCTTTCGCCAACGCCACGCGAACCCCGGCATAGATCGCATCGACCTCTGTACCTCGACATCGGTCATCTGCGCGAACTCTCGCTCCCGGGCAAGCATCGACAGCACGCCGTCGATCTGGTGGAGGAAGCCGAAGAGGAGGTCCATCAGCCCGCCGGGCATGTCGACCAATGCCGACACCTACCGCTTGAAGGCGTCATAGCCCCTTCAGGAAGGCCGTTTCGGCGGGAAGATCGACATCGGCGTCGGGTTGGGAGCATCAGTCGGTGCTCGACAGGACCAAGCTCATCCGCCCCCCCCTGGTCGCCGTGGTGATCGAAGTCGACAGTGTGATCCCCTCCGACTTCACGCGCATCCTGCGGCTGGTCTGGCTCGCTCCCGACATCACCGATGCAATCCTTGACAGTCGCCAGCCGATCGAACTCTCGGCCAAGCGTCTCAGCGCGATGAGCAACCCGCCACCCGACTGGCCGGCGCAGCGAGTCGCGCTCGGCTTCCCACCAAGATGCTGAACGGCACACCATGCCGCAGGACGACAACAAACACGAAGCGCCCCGCCACTCAGCGGGGCGTTTGCAATCGTGGCGACTGCATCGCGATGTCGTCTTTGGGATACACCTTGCCGATGGAAGAGGATCAGTGGTCGGGAACCGCGTCCCGGTCTGAGATGGCGATCATGGCCCCGAACCGTACCACCAATCTGGTCAGTTGAGATAAAGGCGCATGGTAAGCTGGCAGTTCCGTACCAAATGGGTCTCACGGAAAGATTGGCCAAAGGCCCCTGCCACATGTCTTTGAGAAGTTGGAGGAAGTCGCCGAAGCAGGCGGAAATCCATAAATACCAATAAAACCAAGAATTTATGGCGGAGCCGGAGGGAGTCAACTTCGTCGGTCATTTTTGGCTGATTTGCGCCATTTTTGGCGGTCTTCTTGACAGGGGGTGCCCGGCTAGCGCAAAAAACGTCCAACAAAACGTATAACGGGCGTTATGGCTGAGTTACTAACCAAAAGGGCAGGCTTCTGGCACTTCGTGCGTCGTGTGCCGACCGCGTTCGCCGAACTGGATCGGCGGGGGGTCGTTCGTCAATCGACAAAGATTCGTGTCGTGGACGATCCTCGTGGGGTTCGGGCGGCTAGTGTCGCCAAGGCCATGGATGCAAGTTTGGAAGCATACTGGCGCGGCTTGTCGTCTGGTCGTGTCGGCGAGGCACAGGCAGGCTATGCGGCGGCGAGGGCGAGGGCGCGGCGCCTCGGCTTTGACTATATCTCGGCAGGCGAACTCTCTACTCGGCCACTCGATGAGATTGTCTCCCGGCTGGAAGCAGTAATGGGTGGTCGCCTTGGCATGGACAATGGCGCCGATGTCGCAGCCGTCCTCGGTGGCGCCGATCGGCCGGCATTCATGCTGACGGGCTTGTTCGACGCTTATCGCCGCTTGCAGTCAGCGACCATCGCCGATCTATCCACGGACCAACTGCGCAAATGGGCAAACCCCAAAAAACGTGCCATTGCCAACCTGGTGACCGTTCTGGGTGACAAGCAGATCGACCGGATCTCCCGCTCAGATGCGATTGACTTCCGAACCTGGTGGTCGGATCGGATTGTGCATGAAGATCTTCAAATCGACACGGCAAACAAGGATTTCGGCGCGCTCTCGGCAATGTTGACGTGCCTCGACGAAACCTATCTTCTTGGCCTGGACCCGGTGTTCAAGGGGCTCCGCATTGCCGGCGGCGCGAGCGGTCAGCGGACGGCCTTCACTCCCGAATTCGTTCGCGAGCAGATATTGGCGCCGGGCCGACTCGATGGTCTCAATGAGGATGCACGACTGATTGTGTATCTGATAGCTGAGACAGGTCTTCGCCTCTCAGAGGCGGTCAATCTCACCTCCAAGACAATCCGCCTCAATGGGCCTGTGCCGTATGTCATCGTGGCGCCTGAAGGTCGCAGAATGAAAACGCAGCACAGCGCCCGTGAAATACCACTCGTCGGGATTGCGCTAGAGGCGATGCGATGCCGGCCTACAGGCTTTAAGCGGTACCGCGACAAAGGCGGCACGCTTTCTGCCGTGGTCAATAAGTTCTTCGGTGAGAATGGGCTGCGGCCGACGAGCGGCCATAGCCTATACAGCCTTCGGCACACCTTTGAAGATCGCCTGACGGCCGTCAACGCGCCTGACAAGGTCATAGCTGTGATGATGGGTCATAAGCATCAGCGCCCCAAGTACGGTCTCGGGCCGACGCTTGAACTCAAGCACGAGTGGCTGACAAAGATCGTGTTTCCTGTGCGGGCGCTATGAGGTTCTCAACGGTGCGGGATGCCAGCAGCCGCCGCGCCCGCGCCACCGGACCATCAGCGCTTTTCCTAGCGGCAACTTCCTTCTCCAACCGCTCGAAAATAGGCGCGTAAACCTCCCCATACGTCTCGACGACAAGCGCGGCGGCCACTAGGGCGCGCTCCAGCCGTTCGTCAGAGATAGGGGGCGTCGGCATCAGTCAGACTTCTTTGCCGATGAGTTTCAGATCGGCGGCCGTCCGGATCGGGGCGGCCGCCATCGACAGAAGGTCGTGGGTCCCCGGGCGGTCAGCCATAACTGACCTCCTCCGCTTCTGCCAGCCGTTCCGCCATCTCGTAATTGAAGTCGGTGCGCACCAACCGCGCGCAATCGCGCACGATCACCGCATCTTCCTCGCATGGTGTAGTTTCGGCTTCTGCGTCAAGGGTTTCGGCAATGCGTAGCCGTTCGGCTTCGACCGCTTGGGCTACCAGAACTCCGGTCAGCGCGGACTCGGTGTGACCGCTGCCACCGTCGATGCGCCGGGCGATCGATTGAGCCACTTGCACCTGTCCGGCCATGACTGGCCCCGTGGGGCTGTCGTCGCCGGGACCTTGGTCATAGTCGTCAGTGATCCCCCGGCACCGCTCGCGCTCGGAGAGGATCGCATGGGCGATACCCTGGATAATGTGCCCATGATCAAGCTCGCCGGCCAAGTATAGTGCCGCGATCCGAAAGCCGCGTTCGGCCTCACTGATGCTCGCAGCCGCTTTGCGTGCGGACAGAATGATGTCGTCAGGGAAGTCAGCCATTGGCGCTGGCCTCCTCAACCCTCTCCAAACGGGCGCCGCCGTCATCAACGACGAGGCGAAACTGCGCGCTGATGGACCAATCGTAGAATTCGACCTCGATCGTTCCGGGCTCAAGCTCGTATTCGCCGGCAAGTGTTTCGATCAGCGCGTCCAGGCTGTCGGATATCGTGTCGGGGTCGCGGTCGTACCAGAAAAGCGTCGCGCCATCTGGGATATGTCCGTGTCTCTCAACTTTGTGGTTTGTTCCTATCGTCACCTCGATATCAGGCCACACGCGGCACAACTCGAACTCGACGAGATCGCCGGGAGAAACCAGCATCCGATAGGCATCATTATCGTCCTGGCCCTCCGGCGCGATCAGCCATAGGTCGCCGACCGGCCCGCGTATGAAGGCGCTCGGATCTTGCTGGGGCGCCGGCACCCATTCATCCATCCATGCCGCTGGCAACCACTTCTCGGAAATGGGCTCACCCATGGCGCACCTCGAACTGAATGGAGATGCGGGGGAGGGTGATGCCGCGCCGATCGCGCATCGCCCCTGGTGGCAGCGGCCAATTGGGCATGCCTGCCTCGAGGACTTCGGTTGGCTGGGTGCGAAGCTGGGGCGTCGGTTGCTTTCGACCCCGCTTATCGCTGAGCGCTTGGCGCGCCGCTCGCAACTTCGGCACGATGACGACGGTCTTCCGGCCGGGCAGGCGATGCGCGATGGATTTAGCCGTGGCGGCCGGATCTCTGGCCGCTTCGGCGATCACTGCGTTTTCCTCCTCGGTCCATCGCCGGCCGGCTTCGCCTTTTGGGAAACCTGCGTCAACAAGCCGGTCGGAGACGGTACTGGTGGCCATCCCCATCTGATGAGCTATCTGTGTGCGGCTAAGACCTCCATTGAACAACTGAACGATAGCCTCGGTTTCGCGCTGGCGCGCTGAGGCATTAATGGTGACTTTCTCCAGGACCGCTGTGGAGGGCATCAGAAAAGCTCCATCTGCATGGTGGTGCCGGCCGGCGGCGTCGCCGGGTTGGCTTGGGGAGCGGGGGAAGTGGTTTTGCCAAAGGTCTCGGCTTCTTCGGCCGTCGCCATGCGGCGCACCAAAGGTCCGCCGACGAACATCGTGCCGCCTGTCGCGGTGCGGCCTGTGACGTTGTGCTTCCCGCGTTCAATGACACGCAGCGCTATCGGCTGCTCGCCCCAGCAGTCGACGGCAATGACGATGGCGCCGAGGGGTAGGGCGGCAAGGTCGAGCGGGTAGGGTCGCGCGCTCATTGCGGAAGCCTTACGGGCATCAGCACCGCCGTGACGCCCGGTAGCCCCTCGGCGGTGATGACGATGGGAGAGGCTGCGTCCGCCTGAAATGACAGGGCTGCTTCGCCGGCCCCGATCGGCGCGAGGCAGTCGCGAAGATAGTCGACGTTGACGCCGACCACGAACTCCGGGCCGTCATAGACTGCGTCGGCTTCGCTCTCCGCCTCGGCGTCCGCATGGCGAGCCTTGACCAAGATCTCCTCGGCCGAAACGTGGAGCGCTATCCCCGTCGCCTTGCCTTTCAGCACCACCCCGGCGCGTTCGGCGGCGCCGGCAAGCGCCCCGGCGTAGACCATCACTGACCGGGCGAAATCTCGGGGAATGATGGCTTCGTAATCGGGATAGGTGCCGTCGATGAGCAAAGCCGTATAGGTGGTGTCGCCGGCATTCATGTGTATCGCACGGTCGGAGAACGCCAGCTCGACGGGCTCGGCTTTCCGGTCGGCGGCCACCTTGGCAATCTCGGTTGCGCCCTCTGTCGGGATGATGCGGAGCGTCAGGCCGCCGGCATCATCCGGTATGGGCAAGGTGCGTTTCAGCAGCGTATGGCCATTGGTGGCGACAAAGACGAGGTCGCCTTGCCGGTCCTCGCCGATGGCGACGCCATGCAGATAGTGGCGGGTGCCGTCATCGCAGGCGTGAGGAAGGCAAAGCTCGATAGCCCTGGCGAGATCCGCGCCGGCCATCTCGAAGGCGATATCGGCCGACCCGCGCTCGATCTCCGGGAAGTCTTCGGCGGGCAGGGTGCCGATACGGACGCGGTTCCTGACGCAGGAGACGACGCAGCGGGTATCGCCTTCGGCAAGGGGGTGATTGATCGTTACGCGCTCGCCCTCAGGCCAATGCTTCAGCGCGTCGCCAAGCGTCTTGCCTTCAACGCAGATTTCCCCCGGCTCTTCCACCTCGGCCGCTATGGCGATGGTGATGCGGCGGTCAAAGTCGGCCGCCGATACGGTCATCGCGTTGCCGTAGGCCGACAGAAGCACGGTGCCGAGGATCTGCATGTCGGCCTTTCGCGGCATTGTACGCCGGGCCTTAGCGAAGGCGGCATGCGCGGCGTCGCGGGCGATGGTGACCTTCACAGAGAGCACTCCTTTGAAAGGACTGGCGGCGCCGGGCTTGTTGAGGCGATGGAGCTTCCGGCGCCGCCTATCCGCGCATAAAGCGCGGAAAGGATGGGGTGCCCGGCGGCTGCGTTGCTGGCACTCGTCTACTCAGCCGCCGGGCTGGTCGGCACCATGGGTAAGGCTGGCGCCGAATGCTGTTGCCCCTGAGGGCGAAACTCACTGGCAGCGGCATCCCGCTGCCAGATTGGAGGGCGATCTAGGAGTCCTCGACCTGCTACGCTTGACGTCGCGTTGGCATTTCGGCCGATCGATCAGGCTCGATTGGCAAAGCCGCCTTTCCATGTGCCCGTTTGCGTGGTCGGTGCGGGAAAGACTACCGCCGTCACTCCACCTCGTTCGCCCCCTCGGGCGAATTGGTTGCGGCACTCTCTCCGCCCGTCACGCATTGCTCTCTCTTTCGGCGGTTGGCAGGTTCCCGAGCCGCGTTCCCCGGTTAGCCGCTTAATGCCGCCCCACGGTTCATCCCATGCCGTGGGTCATCTGAGGGCGCTACAGCTTCGGTCCCTCTGGGTTTCGCTCTCCTGCCGCCAAGTGAATGGCGAGTGCTGCGGCTACAAACGTTGTCCGCAAGCGCGCACTCACTTGCCGCCGGCGGTGGCATCCATGCCGGAAGATGGTGCGGCTGCTTTCAACGATCTCTTCTGTTCGGCCAGCCATAACTTCATGGACTCGCCCATCGGTGGGTGCGCGAGAGTGGCCTTGCCAATCTCCTCGCAGCGCTCTCCGGCCTTAGCTGGGCAGTCATCGGCTGATCGGCGGAACTCTATCGGGTAGGGAAAAGTGACCGCATCAACTTCACCGTCGTGCAGGGCTTTGAGCGCTGTGGCAATCTTATCGACCGATGCCCCTGGCCGAATGGATATGGTTTTCGGGGTCGTGGCGGCGGTCATCGTGCTCCCTTTCCGGATTTGACCTAGGGAGCGATATCGCGGGTCATGTACCGCTGTCAATAGAAAGACGGTTTATGTACCGCTTTTGGACTCGGCTATTTCTGATAGTGTACGACAATGTCTGCACGGTCAGGATGGTTTTTCATACCTTCACTTGTCGTAGTTCTGGGTTCATGGGCTGGAACAAGTGTGGCAACGGCACGGGATGCCGCTATGGGCTGTGTGTCGATTCGCTCGGCCGTTGAACGGTTGGATTGTTTTGATGCCGCCTATTCCGATATCGGCACCAAAGAAGATCGGGCTGCTGTGGTTTGTTCCGAGGCTGTGCGGCAAAACTCGATCTCCCCAGCCACGTACAGGCACGTTCGCGGTTGGGTTTCGGGCGATATGGCATTTGTCGTGTTTGATGCTCAAAACATGTATGGCGCATTGCTGCGCCACAGTGCGTCCTGTCGCTTTGCGAAGTCCAGCGAAGGTTGGAGACTGGAATCCCCTACTGAGTTCGTGATCTCGGCTGTTTCGCTGGGCTCTATTCCTGTTGACCAGACGTCATTGCAGGAACCTCCTCGTCCGGAGTCCCCAAACCGAGAGTCCCCCAAGGTTATACTCCCTTCGCCTGGAGAGGTTCTGGAGCGCGACGTCGACCGTCAAAAGAAGTGTGTCTCTGCCCTGGATCTGATGGAGAGTGATGTTGCGGAGGCTAAAAAGTGGCCTAATCCAGATGGATCGACGACACTCTTCATTTATCCGGTTGCAGGCAAGGCGCCGTTCAAGTTGGGCGTCTGCGACTACACTTTCAGTGGACGTCTGACAGTGAGGGTAAATAAGTAAATACGCTATATTGCTATTATTTAGCTGGTATTAGGGCGCAAACGGCCCTGCCGACATAGAACATGTCGCCGCCGGGTTGCGCTACCGCCGGTATCGGCGCTCTGAATTCTGGCTCAGAAGATTCGGGCACCAGCCACAGACGTCCGGAGGCGTCCCTTTCTACAGTTTTGATGGTGTTCTCGACCAGTCCATCCGCTGAGCTGCGCTCAATATGATAGCGCGCGCCAGCTATTACTTCATCCGGGCGGTCGATGACCGTTTCAAAAACAATAATCGTCCCGGGTGGGTACACTAGGTTCATCGAAAGCCCTTCGACCACCGCGCCGTAGAGTGTCGACTTCAGCAAACCCTCCTGAGGTGGGATGGCGATTTCGCCGAGATGATCTGGTAAATCGGTCTTCTCAGCCCTCCAAACCCCTGCTTGCAGCTTCAATTTTACGTCGATGCGCCAGCTGGATTCGTGGCTTTCAGACTGGGAATCACCGCCAAACGACAGCCACGCCGGGGGGCAATCTAGCGCCTCGCAAAGCTTCACGATCGTGTCGAGCCTCGGAAGGTTCTTTGTGTCGTCCAGATCCTCGCGAAGGAAATTGCGGACACCTTCAGGCCCGAGGCCGGCGCGAATGCCGGCTTGTCGAGCGCTGATGTTCAGAGCTGCAAGGCGCTCTTTTACGCGCTCACGTATGCCCGTCTTCAGGGAGATGATCAGGCTTTTGTCCATGCGGTATTTAAACCTCTGTGGCTCGTGAGCAGTAGCGGTACATAGACCCTTGACTTGTGCGGTATATGCACCGCATGATCGCGCATCATGTGGGTCGATGATTTCATTTCACTCTGCGCAGACGCCTCGGCAGCGATGGGAATCCGTGAAGCAACGCTGTCAAAGCGCATGCTGAACGACGGCAAGCGGCTATCCGCGATCCGGCATGGCCGTGACATTGGGGCTCGCCGCCTACAGTCCGCCGTATCCTGGATGGCCGACAACTGGCCCGATGGCGCTTCGCGCTCTCCTCTTCTCCCGCCGGCATCCTCCCCCGGCGTGCCGGCCGATGTGTCATCGGCTGGCGCCCCCGCTGGCGCTTGTGACATCGCGCCAGCGGGCGGCGAGGGCGCGGGGATGGAGGCAGCCGAATGAGTTCCCGCTCGCGCCTTGTCTCCCTGTTTGTTCGGGCGGCGCTGATGCCGCTCGATCGCCCTGGCTTGGCGCTGGTCGTTTCACTCGGCATGGCGGTGTTCGCTGGCACTATAGTTGTCGCGGGGGCGCTGCGATGAAGCCACCTCTCACCATCGATCAGGGCGCCGCGTTGCTCTGGCTGCGGCAAGCCGGTGGCCGTGCGCAGTGCGACCGCGCCGGCACGGTGTCCGCGGGCCGCAAGGACTGCCCCATCACGTTTCCCGCCTTCGGCCATCTCGACCACGCGGGCCTCGTTCAAATGCGACTTCCGGCCGACATCCTCGAATGCCGCCTTCTGGTGCTGATCACCGAAGCGGGCGTCGCCCTTGAAATCGATCCTGCCGCCGAACGACGGCTCGACCAACTCATGAGGAGGTTTGACGACTGACACGGCGGAAACGCCCCAAGCTCTGACAACCTCGCCGGTCAATCCGGCTCGCCCACAACACAACATTTCATGCGGTTTCCCGCCACGGGAAACTATTGCCGTTTTTCCAAAAGCGGGAACGGAGGTCTTTCATGTCGCCTATCGATGACGCGCTCTCGCTGATCAAGGGAGCAACCAGAGATCTGGTCAAAGCTTGCGGCGGCCTGACGCGCTGCGAGCGCATATGCGGGTTCTCGGATTCGTCGATCAGCCGTTGGACGCTGTCTACCTATGGGGACGTGATCCCGATCATGGCGGCACTCGTCCTTGAGGCTGAATGCGGCGTGCCGTGGGTCACTTCGGCAATGGCTGAGGTCAACGGCCGGCGCCTTGGCGATGCGTCTGGAGGCGCAGCCGTCAGCGTGAGCCTTCAAAGGCTCCATGCCGAAGCCGATCTCGCCATGAGCGAAACAGGGCTGGAGGTGCAGAAGGCTTTTGAGGACGGGCGCGTAACTCCGTCGGAGGCCGAGGTGATGGACCGTAAGGCCGCGAAGACCGAGCAGAAAGTCCGGGAGTTCCGGCAAGGTCTTGCCGGCTTCAAGGTCAATGTGGTGGAAGGCGGCGGGCGATGACCGACCTGTTCCAGGCCGCCGCGATAGCTGCGCGCCCGGCGCCTCGGCCGGAAACCGGCTTTGCAGCGCTGAAACCCTCTGGCCGCTTCGAGAAGCACGGCAAAGCGGCGCTGTTCGTCCATTGGTGTGCGCGGTGCGGAGATCTGGAAGCTCCGTTCGGTTTCCTCTGTTCTCTCGGCGCCGCGATGGATTCCGGCGACGCAAGCCGGGCCGGGATCTGGCTTTGTGCCGAATGCCGCGATGTGGTGCTCGCCGAAGAGGACGCGGCGGGGAGGGCGGATTGATGCTCAAACCGCATCCCTTCGCCGATATCTTCCCGATGCTCGATGCCGCCGATTCCGACGCGCTGCGCGCCGATATCGCCGCCCATGGCCTGCGGGAAAAGGTTGTGCTGTTGCATGACGAAATCCTCGACGGCCGCAATCGGTATCGCGGGCTTGTCGAAATCGCCAAGCTCGGGCTGTCCTACAAAGGCGAGCCTTTCACGGTGGCGGACCTAGAACAGGGTGAGTTCTTCACTTGGTTTGTCGGTACCGAGGCCGAAGCCCTCGAATTCGTCCTGTCCAAAAACCTGCATCGGCGCCACCTCAATGAGTCCCAAAGGGCGATGGTGGCGGCCAATCTGGCGGGCCTGAGACCGGGGCGACAAGAAGCGGACAAACCCGCAAATTTGCGGAATTACCGGCAGGCCGAGGCGGCCGAACGGCTGCACGTTTCCGAGCGCTCGGTGCAGGACGCGCGCGTTGTCCGGGAAAAGGGCATCGACGACATCAACGCCGCCGTGCAAAGCGGCGATCTCGCCGTGTCGGCCGCTGCGCAACTGGCTCGCCTGCCGGTGGATGAGCAAGTGCGGCTGATGCGCGAGCATGCCGACCCCAAGGCGCTATCGAAGGTCGCCAAGGATCTCCGCGCCGACAAGCAACGGGAGAAGGCGGAGAGGCGAACCGAACGCGAGCACGCGTTGGGCGGCAAGCAACGCGCGCTGCCAGACAAAAAGTACGGCGTCATCCTGACGGATTTCGAATGGAAGTATGTCGTCTATGGCGAGGCGACAGGCCGCGATCGCTCGCCAGACAATCATTACCCATGCTCGGATATGGAAGCGCTCAGGGCGCGCGACGTGGGTGCTCTCGCCGCCGACGATTGCATGTATTTTGGATGGGTGCCGGCGCCGTTTCTGAAGCTCGCCATTGAGCTGATGGAGCACCACGGGTTCCAGTATGTCACGCACCTCATCTGGATTAAGGAACGGCCGGGCGACGCCAGAGGGACCGCCTATTGGTTCTCTGGCGAACATGAAGTCGTTTTGGTCGGCAAGCGCGGGAATCCGCCGGCACCAACGCCGGGCACACAGTTCCCGAGCTATTTCGTGGCCCCCGTTGGCGAGCACTCGGCCAAACCAGACCGCGTTCATGAAATCGCGGAAGCCTACTTCCCGAACCTTCCCAAGATCGAACTCAACGCCCGTCGCCGCCGGCCGGGCTGGGATGCTTGGGGCAACGAGGCGGATGGAGGCGATGTTGCGCTCGAAACACCATATCAGGACGTCACCCCCAAGGTTGTCGCTCTGGCCGCTCCCCCGATTGACCGAGAGGCTGGGCTTCTTCGCGATAGGGGGGATTCACCTCCGGCAGATCATCGGGGCGAAGGTGTGCCCGTTTCTGGTGTCGATCCGGGTTCGTCGGCGGGCGCGTCTGGCGATACGGTTCCGTCTACTCGACGAGTGCGCCTCGCTAAAGCATCGTCGGCGCCTTGCTGTGCTGAAAAGGTTGGAAATCCCGCTCGTTCGTCAGTGGCGATAGAAGCTGCCTCACCCGATGCCCGGTTGGTTGCGGTGATTGGCGATGCGGTCGCCTTTGCCCTCAACGTCGGCGCGACTTTACAGATGGGCGACAGCCGCTTTCATTCGCCTGATGAGCGGTTGATCCGCCGGCATGCGATCCGCATCGCCGTAGATGATTTCAAGATCTCCTGCCCACGCCTTGCGGCCGTTCTTGGAGGGACCAAGCAGGCGGCGGCACAACTGCGCTTGGCTGCAATAGGTGAGGTCCAGGCTGATGCGGAGCTTGCGGCGCAACTTGCCGAGGTGGCCGAAAAAGTGGCGGGGAGGGCCCGGTCATGACCGAGCTGCCTGCTCTGTCCATCCGCCAGCCTTGGCCGTGGGTGATGATCAACGCTGGCAAGGACATCGAAAACCGCAACTGGTGGACCAAGTTTCGCGGGCGTTTTTTCATCCATGCCAGCGCGAAACGATCTTGGGCCGACTATGGCGCCTGCATGGATCTGCTAGACCGGATAGCGCCGCTCAATGAAGTCAGCCACCTCGGCATGGCGTCGCTTCTCAGCCGCAAAGCCTCCGCGCTCCGTTCTGATGACGCGCAGTTGGGCGGCATCGTCGGCATTGCCGAGATCGTCGATTGCGTCGAGCAGTCCGATAGCCCGTGGTTCTTCGGCCGATACGGCTTCGTGCTGCGCAACGCCTGCCCACTCCCCTTCCATCCCTGCAAGGGCCGCCTTGGCTTTTTCAAGGTCCAGTACCCCTATGAGGTGGCGGCATGAACACGCCGACCCGCCCGGTTCTCCGTTGGCATGGCGGCAAGTGGCGCCTCGCCCCTTGGATCATTAGCCATTTCCCGCCGCATAAGGTCTATGTCGAGCCATACGGTGGCGCGGCAAGTGTGCTGCTGCAGAAGCAGCCGGCCACCACGGAGGTATGGAACGATCTAGACGATAGCGTCGTTTCGCTCTTCCGTGTTCTCCGAGAGCAGCCGAAAGAACTCGGCGATCTTCTCCGCCTCACGCCTTTTGCTCGGGTTGAATACTCTACGCTGTATGAGCCGACAGACGATCCGCTAGAGCGTGCCCGCCGTTTCATTGCTCGTTCTTTCATGGGGCAATCGAGCAAGGGTGCGCTTCGAAAATCCGGCTTCGATACACGCATCAACCCGGATGGGTTTGCTAGCCGCATTCGGTGCCTACGTGCGCTCCCTGAAGAGTTGCCGCTGATTGCACAGCGCTTCGGCGGCGTGATTATAGAGCAGCGTCCGGCATTGGAGGTTCTGAAACTTTACGATCGCCGGGATGTTTTGTTCTACGTCGACCCTCCTTACCTGTCGGATCGCGAGAAACACTACAATCATGAAATGACGTGCGATGATCATTCGGCGCTGCTCGAGGCGCTATGTGGTCTCGCCGGGAAAGTAGTTTTGTCGGGATACCCTCACCCGGCTTATGATAGGGCGCTTTCTGACTGGCGTCGTCTTGAACTCGCTGCGTTTACGGACGGTGCCCGGCCGCGAACGGAAGTGCTGTGGCTCAATCCCGCCTGTTGTAAAGCTCTCGACGACGAACGTGAGCAGTTTGAAATGTTCGCGGGGGCGGCGGAATGAGTGCGTCCCGCCGCCCTGTGATCTCAGACGCTAGCGCGCACCTTCTCAAGGGCCGCGTTGGCGAGGAAAGCACTACGGGTCATTCCCCGTGCGCTTGCCGCCGCGTCGATCGCCGCCAACGTGCCGCGCTCCAGCGTCACATTGACGCGCACTGTTGCCGCCTCGTTGGGCAGGTACGGGATGCGGATCAAGATACCTCCGCGCCCTCGTGCCTCGATGACGTCCGGATCGACCATCAACGCTTCGGCCTCGGAGGCGTACGGGGGTTCCGTCCCCTCCAGGTGCTCCCTCAGTGCGCTGATGGCCTTCTCCGTTGCCTCATCGGCTGTTTCGCCGGCCGTGACGCAGCCGGGAACGTCGGGAAACCACACGCCCCAGAGCGTGTCCGGTTCCTTTTCCAAGATGCCGTAATAGACCATTCCTCGGTCTCCATTGCCTCTGTCGCAGATGAGCGGGGCGGCTTACCGCCACCCCGCCTGTTTCTCGATGCTTCTCACCGTCCCTATCGGGAGGTCGCCGCGTCCCTTCGGGACTGTGACTCTTTTTCCGGGTTTGTCTGGGTGGGTGAAGATCGTGTGGTCGCCCTCTCGCTCTATCACCCAGCCCTCCGAAAAGAGCCTGCGGCGTATGTCTTGGATGCTTCGTTCTATCTGCGACCTCCGTTGTTGATGTGTATGTTTATACACACAATGCGCCGAGGCGTCAATAATAATGTGTATGTGAATACACACTCAATCCAACTATTCCGCCATCAGAAAGGGGCACGGCATGACCGATCTCCATTGCAGGCCGGCGTTCCGGCTGACCAATCTTCGCTCGGCGCTATGGAGCATGCTCGGTTTGCCACCGGGTACTACGGACGGCGAAATTATCGCTGCCGTGCGGGATCACCTGCCCGTGCGGTCGCAAGCCCCGGCCGTTCCGCGTGCCCCGCACCCCTTCATCCTGGCAGTGATAGACGAGGATGCGCCATGACCGCGAATGCGCCTGCCACGCGGGCTAAGCCGACGATTGACGATCAGGCGGCGGCCATTCGGCAACTGATCGATGCCGAGGCAAACCGAATTGAGAACAAGGTGTCTCGCGGACTGATGCGACCGGATACGGCGCAATGGCGTCTCGACGTGCTCGGCGCTGCCTATGCAACGATATCCCTTGTCCGTCGTTACAAGGCACCGTTTCGCAACCTCATAGAAGCGGAGCGGGCATTCGAGCGCGAACGCGCGGCGGAACTCGAAGCCGTGAATGGCGCAGATGATGCGGGGAGGCAAGCCGCATGAGCGGGCCGCGATATTCGATCATCCCGCGCGGCGCCGCATTCGACGAGCGGCTTCAAGGGCGGGATCTCCAGGTGCTCTGTGTGCTGGGCTCCCACACTGATGACGGAGGATGGGCAATCCGCAGCCAAGTGAAAATTGCCGCCCAGATCAAATGCGCGCGCTCGACGGTGCAGGCTTCCATGAAGCGGCTCGTCGATGCGGGCTACGTCGAGATTCACTACAATCAACGGCGCGATGGCGGCGATGCCTCCAGCTGGTATCGCGTTCGTCTCGACATGCAGGCCACGCCGGAAGCCGAAGTGGAACTTTACGTCGATGCCGGCGCTTGTGAACCGGCATCCGACGCGTCGGGAAGTGATGAGGATACCCCCTGCCGACAGGTCGGCACCCCTGCCGGTATGCCGGCACCCCTGCCGACCCATGAGCCGGCAGGGGTGCCGATCCATGGGGCGGCACCATTAACGAGAGTCTTAACGGGAGATTCAACGATTCCCCCCAAAGCCCCCCGAGGGGCGAGAGAGACGCGCGCGAACGAAGATGACGAGGAAGGCTTCGAACGGTTTGTTGAGGCGTGGAGAGGTGCGGACGAGAAACAGCGCTTCGACAAAATCGGTGGAGCACGCGCTGCCTGGAAACGGCTAACGGCTGACGAAAGGCGGATAGCCGGCGATCTCGACACCATTCGGGCAGTTGTCGCCGGTCAACGGCGAAGCGGACGGCAAAAGCTCATGGGGCCGGCGACGTATCTCAACGAAAAGCACTGGACGCAGGTCCCGAAGGTTGAGGCTGGCGGTGTGTTGCCTGTCCCCATGGGCGCCTTCAAGCGGCATTGGTGGTGCCGGTTCTACGAGTTCGCCCGGTATGGAAGCCGGCACCCCAACGCCGCGAAAGCCAAGTTTATGGCAAAGATGGCGGAGGAAAAAGGGATCGGCGTCTCCGTGCCTCTGGGCGAGTTGCAGCGATGGGAAGCGGCCTCCGCCGGATACGTTTACGTGCTCGTCGCTTCTCCCGAGTTCGTGGCGTGGCGGGAGTGGTTTGCCGATCGTGGCTTCAGGCTTCCTCGGCCGTCGACGGTAGACCGGATCTGGATGCCATCGGCGAGGCCTCCTGATGAGGCGGCAGTCGGGCAGTCTCAGGAAATGCAGCGCGAGGGCGGGCGATGACTTCTAATGCAAGAGTTGAAATATCTGTCGCAAGTCCTTGGTTTACCGATAAAACGGATAGAGTGTTCGTTCGTGCTTCGGAGACTGTCCGTCGTCTGGCGGCCAAGTCCCCGGAACGCGGCGGTCTTTCCCGTCTTGCCGTGGTGGCATCGGGATATGTCGTCTCCTTGGTCGAGGCAGCAAGCGCGAGTGGGGCAACGGCCATCGATTACCGTGTGATCAAGGTCGATACCTCTACCAAGTCCTTTGACGGCCCGGCCGATTCGATCCTTGGTGCGAAGACTGAGCTTGCGATGATCGCGGCCTACGTTGGTCAACCCGATTGGTCGATCCTCATGGCGGTGTGTGTCGAAGGGCTAACAGTCGAAGAGGCCGCAAGGGGGTGGCATACCGCTAAAGTCTTGAATGGAAAGGCTGATGCTAAGACTAGAGAGGCTGTCGGTCGCCGTCTTCGTGACGCGCTGGAGGCGATTGGCGATCGGTTTATCCCCAAAGCCCTGAGGCCAAAGACGGGTTCGTCTTGACTTCCAGCGGGAAGCTGAGCAGTTTTCGGCACATTGAAGAATTCCGCCTCGGGGCGGCTAAGCCGGATTGGTCCTCACCAGTCCGGCTTTTCATTTGGAACACACCCAACATGGCTAAGCTCACGAGGCTGACGGGCATTGCCCCTCGGCTCAACACGTCATCGGCGAAGATCCCGCTGAAGACGGCCGACGCCTACTATCACACGTCCGCATGGCGAGACCTTCGCGAGCAGTGCCTTGTCCGTGATGGCTTCGTCTGCCAGCTCGCTTTGCCGGGCTGCACCCACACGGCCACCATCGCCGACCACATCGTCAGCCGCCACAACGGCGGCGCCGATGACCTGTCAAACCTCCGAGCCGTCTGCCGTAGCTGCGACAACCGCCTGAAGGAGAACCACCTCGGCGAGCGGCGCGGTCGGAGCTGACAGGGGGGGGCGGGTCGAACTCTGAGGGGCCTCTACCCTCCCAACCGGCATAGGTCTCACGCGGAGGTTTTTTTTCGATGGCAGTGGATTTTGACCTCCTTGGCGACCCGATCCCCGAGGGGTTCGGCAAGCGCGGGCGGCCGGTCCATACGCCGACCGCCGAAAAGCGCAGACTTGTCATACAGTTAATGGCTTTTGACTGGTCGGTCGAGCAGATCTCGGCGGCGCTTTCGATCACGCCTCCGACTTTGCGTAAACATTATTTTCGGGAGCTGAAGTCGAGAGCTGAAGCCCGCTTCCGGGTCGAAGCCAAGCTTCTGACGAAGTTGATGGAGGAAGCCGAAGGCGGAAACGTCTCGGCGATCGATAAATACTTCAAGCGCTTCGAGAAGCATGACGCTCGTGTGCCGAAGTCCGCACAGGGCAAGGCACCGAAGGCAAAGCCACTCGGCAAAAAGGAAGAGGCTGACCGTCTCGCCAAGACTGCGCACGAAAATTCGAGTTGGGGGCAACTGGTAAACTGATGCTGTGGGATTTCTCGTGTCCGGATTGGGAGACAAGGCTTCGGCTTGGTCGTTCGCTAGTGCCGGATCTGCCTCTTGATCATGACGAGGCGGAACGGGCGATCTCGGTATTCAACAAGCTTCGGTTGCCCGATGTGATCGATACGCCGGCTATGGCGGAGGCGGCGGGCGATTGGTTCCGCGATATCGTCGGTGCAATTTTCGGTTCGCTGGATGAAGCCGGCTTCAGGCACGTTCGTGATGTTTTCACGTTGGTGCCCAAGAAGAACAGCAAGACCACGGGCGGCGCCGGCATCATGATGACGGCCTTGATCCTCAACAAGCGTCCGCGAGCCGAGTTCATCCTGGTTGGGCCGACGCAGGAGGTCGCCGATACGGCCTTTCAACAGGCTTCAGGCATGATCGACGCCGATCCGGAAGGCTACTTGCAGGCGAGGTTCAAGGCCAAGGAACACAATAAGACGATCGTCGACCTGGTCAACCACTCGGTACTCAAGATCAAGACGTTCGATATGAAGGTGATGACTGGCGCCAAGCCGGTCGCGGTGCTGCTTGATGAAATCCATCTGATGTCGGCGATGTCGTTCGCTTCGCGTGTCATCGGGCAGATACGCGGCGGCATCGCAACGCGTCCTGAGGGCTTCTTCCTGATAATCACCACGCAGTCGGACGAGCCGCCGGCAGGCGCATTCAAGGCCGAACTGAACCATGCCCGCAATGTCCGGGACGGCAAGGTTAAAGGCGAAGCGGCGCAAGTCCTGCCGGTACTCTACGAGTTCCCCGAGGCGATCCAGCGCGATCGGAAAAAGCCATGGCTCAACCCAGAACTGTGGCACATGGTGACGCCGAACCTCGGCCGTTCGATCACGTTGGATGTGCTTCGTACCGATTGCGCGACCGCCAAGGAGAAGGGCGAAGAGGAGTTGCGACGCTGGGCTTCGCAGCACCTCAACATCGAAATCGGTATCGCGCTTCGAGCCGATCGCTGGGCCGGCGCCGACTTCTGGGAAGCGAAGGTTCAGTCGCTCACCCTGGATGAGATAATCGAACGCTCGTCCGTTCTCACCCTCGGCATAGACGGCGGCGGTCTCGACGACCTTCTTTCAGCCGGCGTTGTGGGGCGCGACAGGGTTGACCCGCGCATATGGTACTCGTGGGGCCATTCGTGGGCGCATACCTCAGTGTTGGAGCGCCGCAAAAGCGAGGCGGAGAAGTTCCGCGACTTCGAGGCGGCTGGAGAGCTGACGATCGTCGAGGAGTTGGGGCGGGATCTGGACGAGTTGGTCGAGCTCGCCGAACGGCTAGACCATACAGGTAAACTGGCCATGGTCGGTCTCGATCCGGCCGGCGTAGGCGCCATCGTCGATGCACTGGGGGAAAAGGGGATTTCCACCTCGGCCGAGACGGACTCAACCGATGAAGCACGCGTCGTTGGTGTCAGTCAGGGTTACCAGCTTCAGGGCGCGGTGAAGACGACCGAACGCAAGCTTGCTGATGGCACTCTCATTCCGGCAAATCAGGGACTCATGACCTACGCCGTGGGCAACGCCAAAACCGAGGTTCGCGGGAATGCTCTGATCGTGACCAAGCAGGCGGCCGGGACGGCGAAGATCGATCCGTTGATGGCGGTCTATGACGCCGTCGCGCTGATGTCCAAGAACCCGCAGGCGGCCGGCGGCAGCCTCGACGACTATCTCAACTCTCTGGCGGCCTGACATGAACCTTCTTCGCAAGACCATGACGCTGCTCGGAAGGGCGGCGGGCCGACCGCTGTCTCTGGAAGACCCCGAGCACTGGCGCAATCGGGGCGCGGACGGCTATGCCGGCGAGCCGGTCAACGAGTCGAGCGTGCTGGCGATCTCGGCGGCCTTCGCCTGCGTCAACCTTCTGGCCGGCACCATCGCCTCGCTGCCGTTGATGGTCTATCGGCCTTCCGGCGGCGGTCGGGATGTTGCAAGCGATCACCCGCTCTATCGGCTGATCCACGACAGCCCGAACTATGACCAGACCTCGCTCGAATTCTGGGAGTTTGCCTGCGCGGCGATCGAGCTACGCGGCAACTTCCATGCGAGGATCGAGCGAAGCGGCGCCAAGATCATCGCCTTGACGCCGATCTATGCGCCCGTGGCGCCGCGTCGCGAGCGGGACGGCTCGATCTGGTACCGCTGGAGCGAAGACGGCCACAGCTACAACATGAGCGACCGCGACGTCTTCCACGTGCGCGGTTTCGGCGGAACCCCGCTCGGTGGCCTCTCGACGCTGTCGGTCGGCCGTAACGCCTTCAGCCTGGCTTCGGCGATCGATCGGGCGGCCGGGACCACGTTCCGGAATGGAATGCGTCCTTCCGGCGTGATCGCCTTCGACAAGTTCCTGACCAAGGAACAACGGGAGATCGCCGAGACCAGACTGACCGAGAAGTACGTCGGCGCCATGAACGCCGGCCGGCCGCTGATCCTCGAAGGCGGTTGGAAGTGGGCCTCGCTGTCGATCAGCCCCGATGACGCGCAAATGCTGGAGTCGCGCGGCTTCTCGGTCGAGGAGGTTTGCCGCTTCTTCGGCGTGCCGCCGCACATGATCGGCCACACGTCGAAATCGACGAGTTGGGGCACCGGCCTTGAACAACAGTCGATCGGCTTTCAGCGCTATGCGCTTCGGCGGCGCCTCAAGCGGATCGAACAGGCGATCGGCAAGCAACTGCTCACGCAGGAAGACCGGACGCGCGGCATCGTCGTTGAGTTCAACCTGGAGGGCCTTCTTCGGGGCGACAGCGCGGCGCGCTCAAGCTTCTACGCCTCGGCTCTCAACAACGGCTGGATGACCATCAACGAGGTCCGCGCCCTGGAGAACCTTCCGCCGGTTCCGGGCGGCGACGTGCCTCGCATGCAGATGCAGAACGTGCCGATCACCGACGCCGGAAAGCAACAGCCCGCCTCATTGGAGAAGATGCCATGAAGACCGCCATAGCGGAGTTCGAGACAAAGTCGAGCGCCATTCCACTGGAGCTGAAGGCGGTCGGCGATGACGGTGTGATCGAGGGCTACGGCTCGGTGTTCGGTGCCGTCGACAGCTATGGCGAGGTGGTGCAGCCCGGCGCCTTTGTCGACTCCCTGGTCGAAGCGCGCCGGAAGGGGCGCAAGATCAAGATGCTCTACCAGCACGATCCGCGCCGTCCGATCGGCCTTTGGGAAGATCTCGCCGAGGACAACAAGGGGCTCTACTGCAAGGGGCGCTTGCTCAAGGACAAGGTGACCGACGCCAAGGAAGCTTACGAGCTTGTCAAAGCGGGCGTGCTCGACGGCTTGTCAATCGGCTATCGGACGATCGAGGCGGCACCGCACCCCGACAAACAGAACGTTCTGATGCTGAAGAAGCTCGACCTCTTCGAGATCAGCATCGTGACCTTCCAGGCCTGCGAGCCGGCGAAGATCCAATCGGTGAAGGCGGCGGCGCTGCCTCTCATCCAAAAGCTGATGGCCGGGGACCGGCTGTCGTTGCGCGAATGGGAAGCCCTTCTGAAGGCGGGGCCTTTCGGCCTTTCCAATTCACAGGCTGAGCGCGCCGTGCGCGTCAACCTGAAGCACGGTCAGGGGGATCCTGACACCACGGCACTGGCGTTCCTGGAAGCCCTCCGGACGCACTGACCCCTCAGGAGAAACTTACATGCATGCCCTCTCCAAGACTGCCGGCGCCGTCGGCGGCATCGCTACCATTATGTCGATGACCAACGCTCTTCGCGGTCCCCGAATCTGCCTCGCGCCTCCGGGCGAGGGTGGTGAAGGTGGCGGCACGAAATCGGTGTCCGACCTCGCCGCCGAGATCAAGGCCGACCATCAGAAGGCCATCGACAAGGTCAAGGAGATTGCCGAGAAGGCGCTTCATGAGTCCAAGAGTGCCGGTGGCGTTTCTGAAAAGGTCAAGGAGACCGTCGACGAAGCCCTTGTGAAGATGAACGCCCTCGGCGAGCAGGTGTCCACGCTCGAACAGAAGCTCGCCCGCAATCCTGGCGGCGACGGGCACGAGGTGAAGTCGCTCGGCGAGCAGTTCGTCGAGAGTGAGGAATACAAGTCGTTCGTCGCCAACAGCCCCCGTTCCGGCAAGGCGTCGCTGCGGGTCAAGGCGGATATCACTACCTCGGACACAAACGCGGCTGGTTCGGTCGGCGGCGCCATCGCGCCAAACCGTCTGCCTGGCATCATCGAACAGCCGCGCCGACGTCTCACCGTGCGCAATCTGCTTTCGCCGGGCCGTACCGATGGCCCGCTGATCGAGTATGTGCAGGAGGTCGGCTTCACTAACAACGCCGCACCTGCCGCCGAAGGCGCCAAGAAGCCGCAGTCGGACATTCAGCTCATCGACAAGCAGACCTCGACCAAGGTTATTGCCCACTTCATGAAGGCGTCCAAGCAGGCGCTTTCGGACGTCTCGCAGCTTCGGTCGCTCATCGACTCGCGTCTTCTCTATGGCCTCGGCCTTGAGGAGGAAAACCAGTTGCTCAACGGCGACGGTGCCGGCCAGAACCTTCACGGTATCATTCCTCAGGCAACGGCTTTCACCCCCCCGGTCACCGTCGCCGGTATGACGTCGATCGACATGCTTCGCCTCGCGATGCTTCAGGCTGTACTCGCCGAGTATCCTGCGACTGGTCACATACTGAACCCGAGCGATTGGGCTGTGATCGAGACGCTGAAGGACGCACAGGGGCGCTACATCATCGGCAATCCGCAGGGCACGACGTCGCCGACGCTGTGGAACCTGCCGGTAGTGACCACGCAGGCGATCGCACAGGACAAGTTCCTGACGGGCGCCTTCCAGATGGGTGCGCAGGTGTTCGATCAGTGGTCGGCGGCGATCGAGGCCGGCTTCGAAAACGACGATTTCACCAGGAACAAGATCACGATCCTCGCCGAGGAACGTCTCGCGCTCGCGATGTATCGCCCCGAGGCATTCATCTATGGCGACTTCGGCCGCGTCGCCGAGGGCGGTTGACCCTTAACGACCGAGGGGCTTCGGCCTCTCGGTCAGCCTTCTGGGGGATGTCATGACTGATCAGCGCCCGACCAAGCCAAGCCCTGAGACCTTGCCGACGCGGCTACGCCCGCATGAGGGCAAGGCGGCACAGGATCTCCGCAACAAGGCCCTGCCGCCGCTCGACAATCGCGCCGCGCTCGTGAAGGACACCAAATGAGCCGTCCGACTGCTCGGTTCGCCCCGGAAAGGCTGGCGCCGCTGCCGGCGTTGCCGGTAACCCTCTCGGAAGCCAAGGCCTATTGCCGGAGCGAAGATGCCGACGACGCGATTGTCGCAGGGTTGATCAGCGCGGCCGTCGAGCCGCTTGATGGCCCCGCCGGCACTCTCGGCCGTTGCCTGATGCCGCAGACATGGCGACAGCCGTTCGCCGGCTTTCGTGACCGCCTGCCTTTGCCGGTTCCGGTGAATACGGTTTCTGAGGTGGCCTATCTCGACGCAGACGGGGCGATGAAAACTATCGATCCGGCCTGCTATCAGTTGGTTGACCCGGCCGGCTTGCCGTATGTCGCCCGCGCCAAGGGCTTCGCTTGGCCGGCTACCATCGAAGCCGACCGGGCCGCCGTGTTCGTCACATTCTCGGCGGGCTACGAGACGTTTCCGAACCCGATCAAGCAAGCGATCCTCCTCGATGTGCGCCGCGCCTATGGCGCCCTCAAAGCCGGCGCCGATCTCAAGAAAGAGGTTGTAGAAGGCGTGGGCTCGCAGGAATGGGATGTCTCCAACTCACTCGACGGCAAGATTGCCGACATCATCTCGCGCATGCTGGCGCCCTATTCGCGGCTTGGCTTGCTATGACACCCTCCGCTGCTCGCGCGATGTACCGTAGCCAGTTGGTTCCGGGCGAGACCGTCTCGCTCGTTCGTGGCTTCGGCTCGCCGAATGCCCGTCAGGTCGATGGCCTGCCGGGGCGTATGCTCAAGGCGGGCGAGCTGCTCGTGGCCGGCCTGATGCAGGGCGAGCGGGTGCTGTTGCTCCTCGCCGAGGATGTTGCCGCGTCCGACCTGGTTGCGCCTCAGGTCAACGACCGGGTGCTCTGGAACGGTAGGGCGCTTGCCGTGAAGTTCGTCGACGACGCCAAGCGGCGCGTTGCCGGCGAGCTGATCGCCTATGAGCTCTACCTGGCCGGCGCCTGATGGTCCGCACCCGTATCGACGCGCTTGATCGCGACGTGTCGCTGATCATCGACGAGGAGCTGTCACCGGAAGCGCAGTCGCGGCACGTGGCGGCCATGGCCCGGCAGCTTCGCGACGAGGCGGCGGCGACAAACCGCGCCCTGACCGGACAAGAGCCGACGTGGACAACCACCGTCGACGGCCGGGCCGGCGCCACTGAAGAGACCGTCAAGGTTCCCGGCCGCATCGACTATGACTTCGACGCCGGTTCGGATGTCGTCGCCTACGTCGTCGGACTGATCGCCAAGACCGCGCCGAAGCGGAGCGGGCGCTATGCGAAGTCACTGGCGGTCTACGCCGATGGCGTCGAAGTGGAGAGGGTTGGCGGCACCCTCGACGCCGAAGAAATCATCGTCGTGTCGACGGTGGCCTACGCCCGCAAGATCGAGCGCGGGCGGAAGGGATACGCGCCCGGCGGCGTCTTCGAGGGCGTCGCCGCCATGGCGATGAGCCGCTACGGCAACATGGCCTCGATCAAGTTCACCTTCGCGTCGCCGCTCGGCGGCGGCACGCATCTTGAGGCCTGGGCCTCGAAGACCAAGCAAACGCGCAAGCGGTTCCAGGGTGGCGGCAAGGCGGAAGCCGGCCGCATCGCCTGGAACCGGCGCAATCCTGCAATTCTGATCCGGATGAGGTGAAGCATGGCGTCCGCGCCTGTCATGGCTGCCGTGGGGGATCGCCTCACGGCAAGCTGGTCTCACACGCCTATCCGCCGGCCGAACGACGGCACCGGCACGCCTCCGGCGGACGGCTCGGCAATCCTCGATCTTGAGTTCCCGGTGGGCGACGAGGAGCAAGCCTCGATCGGCTCGCCGGGCGCCGACATCTGGCGCGAGAGCGGCGCCGCCCGCTTCATCCTCTGGCTTCCGGTCGGCGCCGGTGTCGACGGCTGGGATATCCGCCTCGACGATCTCCGGCGAGCGTTTCGCGGCAAGCAACTCGGCGAGGTCCGCATGCGCGCGGCAACCCCGCCCATTCCGTTCGGCCCGGACGACTCCGGCGCCTTCAGCCTCTTCAGCTTCTCGATTGCCTACGAGTTCGACCTCGTCGGCTGATATGGAAAGGACAGGTCATGGCCTTCGCAGACGGCAGCGCGCTCCGCTTTGCCTACTTGGCGGAACCCAGCTTCGGTGAGCTGGCAACCCCACCCGCCTTCAAACTGCTCCGGATCACCAGTTCCGGGCTCAAAACGGTCAAGTCAACCGTCGAGTCCGACGAGATCCGGGCCGATGGCAACATCACCGACCTGATGCTCGGCGGCTATGACGTCTCCGGCGACGTCGGCGGTGAACTCTCCTATGGCGCCTGGGATGACCTCTTCGCCGCCGCCTTCAAGAACGACTGGACCGGCGACGTTCTGGCGAACGCCATGCTGACCAAGTCGCTCCTGTTCGAGGAGATGCTGGAAGCGGGCGAGAACGACCTCTTCAGCCGCTTCAACGGCTGCATGGTCAACAAGCTGTCGTTCTCGATCCAGCCCAAGAAGCCGATCACCATGACGGCGTCGATCATGGGGCGGTCGGAGGTCACCGGCACCGCGGAACTTGCCGATGCGACCTATGCGCCGGCACCGACCAAGAGCGTGATGGCCGCGCCGCGCGGCGTTGCCTCGCTGGCCGTCGCCGGCAGTACCTTCCGCGTCCGCAGCATGACGCTCGACATCAACAACAACCTCAGAACACGCGAGTCGATCGACGATCTCTATTCGGCGGAGTTCGGCAAGGGTTCGGTCCAGGTCACCGGCTCGATCGAGGCCTACTTCGAGAGCAACGAGGTCTATCAGCGGGCGCTCGACCACGAGAGCGCCGCCATCACCGCTGTTCTCGGCCGCGTCGCTGGCGAGAAATACAAGATCGAGATCCCCAAGGCCGTTCTCGGCGACGTCTCCAAGGGCGAGCGGCGCAAGAACACCGACGTCATGATGACCTTGCCGTTCCAGGGCGTGCTCGATCCGGCAACCGCTTGTTCGATCCGGATGACCCGCGCCGTCCTGTGACGACTAGCCCGAGCAGGTGAGCGGCGTCCCCTTCGCTACGATCTCTTGCCACTTGGGCCCAAGTTCTTCGCGGGCAGAGAAGGACTCGGAATACTCGGGGTCGCCCTTATCCACCATCTGCACAATCAGGCTGTCCTCGATGATCCGATAGTCGCTGCTTGCGGCCTTGAAGAAGAAGCGATCACCACCGCGCTTGATGACTTCGACAGCCGCCACACGGTTTGCAACCTTGGCTGCCCCGGCTTGTCCGCATGCGGGGGCGGCCATCGTTGACACGCTGAACGACGTCCTCGTTAGCGGCTGAATCTTTGTCGATGCACAGCCAGAAACAACCACGCCGGCCACAACCGCCAAAGCCAGATAAGCACCCTTCATCTTCGCCCCCAACTCAATCTCGCGTCTCACACGCATACCAACTTGCAGGCTAAGAAAACTCAACCTGCGGATAGCACAAGCATGAGGAATAGCCATGAAGCTTTCTAAACTCAAGCGCGACCATCGCCTCGCCCTCGGCGCCTGGGTCGACGATCTCCCCGGCCTGCCGGATATGCGGCTGAAGGTCGAAGCCATTGACGGCTTTACCGCACAGAAGGCACAGGCGCGCGCCATGCGTGATCTGCCGCTCGGTCGCCGGGTGGGCACGCTCACACCCGAGGACGCCCACGCGGTTGAGACCGAACTCCTCGCCGAAGTGCTGCATGATTGGGTTGGTATCGAAGATGACGATGGCGCACCCATTCCCTTCACCGCATCCAAGGCGCGCGAACTGCTCACCGATCCCGACTTTGAGATATTCCGGTCGGCCGTGCGCATGGCGGCGACCGTCGTGAAAGAGAACGGCCGTCTCGATGCGGAGACCGCAGCGGGAAACTGACCGCCGCGCTCGCCTGGCAACTGGAATGGGGCGGGCGCGAAGACTTTCTCGCCGATCTCGCTGAAGACCGGCGAGAGGCTGGAGAGGCGCCGCCGAAAGCGCTCGTCGACCGGCCCGACTTGTCGCCGGGCCTTCATCTCTACTTCGACGCATTCGCGGACCTCGACAAGGATCGGCCGATCGGCCTTGGCGGGATCGGCGCCATTCCCTTCACCTCCATCGACGCATATGCCCGGCGCCTCGGAATCGACGCGCCGGACGATTTCCGCATGTTCATGCAGCTTATTCAGCACATGGACGCCGTGCTCATCGACGACTTCAGACGGCGTCGCCCCCCGGAGAAATGAACGATGGTCGCTCTCTCGCAGGTGCGGCGCCTCACGGTAGAGGCTCGCTCGGATGGTGCGGACAAGGTCACACGCGACCTAATGGGCATCGCTGACGGGCAGCGCGCCGTTGCGGAGACCGGGGCACAGATGGTGTCGAGCGAGGACAAGGTCGCTCGCTCGACGCTGTCGATGGATCGCCAGCTTCAGCGCCTTCAGGGGCGCATCGACCCGCTGTTTCGCGCAACGCGCGAGCTAGATTCCAGTATGCGCCTCCTTGACCGGGCGCTCGCACAGGGCTCGATCACAGAGGCCGAGCACGCCCGCACCCTTGGCCTTGTGCAGGCACAATATGAGCGCACGGCGGCGGCGGCGAAGACGCGCGCCATCATGGAGACCAACGCGCGGAAAGCAGTGGCCCCCGTCGCCGCGACGATGCCGATTGCGGTGACACCGTCCTTCCAGACCGCCAACATGGCAGCTCAGTTTCAGGACACAGTCGTTAGCGCCTTCAACGGCATGCCGGCAATGACCATCGGCCTTCAGCAGGGCATGCAGATGGCGTCCATCGTCTCGACGATGGAAAGACCTCTGATGGGTGTTGGCGCCGCCCTGGCGGCGCTTGTGTCGCCGGTCTCGTTGGTCACGATCGGCCTGACTGCCGCCGCTGCCGCTGCGCTCCAATACTTCTCGACGTGGAACGCCAGCGCCGACACCCTTGAGGATGACCTCAAGACACAGGCCGACCTTGTGTCCGAGATAGCCAAGCGGTTCAAGGGTGCCGGCGAGGCGGCGCAAGAGTATGCACGGGACTCGGCGAACGTCCTTACCTATCGCGGCGGGGCCAACGAAAAGGATCTCCAAAATAACCTCCGGGAGCAGGCTGAAGATCTCGACGCGAAACTGCGGTGGGCGGTAGACATCTTCTCGCGCGGTCCCTCAGGTGAGCATGCGCTGCGCACCACGTTTGACCGATTTGTGGAGTCGATACGGGCAGGCTCCCCGGCGGTACTTCAGTTTCGCGACGATCTCACCGCGCTCAAGACGTCGGGCATTCATGATATCGACGCCATAATCAAGAAATGGCTCGAAAACACGGATGCGATGGCCGACGCACAGGCGGCCCTCAACCGCATCCGCAATACGACCTGGATGGCTGACCCTGCGATGGGGGCGATTGCCGACCGTTGGCGCGGTCGCGAGAACGACCGTTACGCTCTGGGGGCGAACACGGAAGCCGTTGGCATGCCGGCGCCGCCTCCGATGCTACCGCAGCCCGACCCCCGGCGATCGGTCGACTTCGGCGCCGACGAGTTCATCGCGGCAACCAAGGCGGTGGCCGATGCGCAGCGGGCGTTGAACAACGTCGGGCTTACCGGCCTGCCGGCGACGCTTGCTCAGATCAGCGCCCGATATGACGAGATGTCGAAGAAGGCTGGTGTCACCGCCGACACCCTGACGCTGCTCCGTCAGGCACAGGAGTTGGAGAGCGAGGCAGCAATCCGCGCGGCAACCATCCAGCCGCTTCAGGATGCGAAGATGCGCAGCGACGCACAAGCAAGGGCGCTCGCCGTCCAGTCCGCATCCTTCGGCCAAAGCGCCGAGACGGTCGGCTATCTCAATGAAAAGCTGGCGCTCTATAACCAGTATATTGCGCAGGGTGTCGAGATCACACCGCGCCTGTCTGCCGCGATCGAGGCGCAATCGCGCGCGGCCGGGCAGAATGCGGCGATGCAGGATCGCATGAACAAGGCACAGGCTGACGCCATCAACCGCATGGATGGCTTCCGTTCGGCGACAAAGTCGGCTCTCGGCAGTCTGCTCGATGGCGACTGGTCGAGCGCACTGAACAGCTTCCGGGACTTCTTCCTTGATCAGTTCACCTCGCAGCTCACCCAAGGCCTGCTCGGTCGACAGGGCGAGGCGGGCGGCGGTGCCTTCGGCAACGCTCTGATGGGATTGTTCGGCGGCGGTGCAACGCGAGGCGCCTCGGCGAGTAACCCGGTCTATGTCTCCTTCGGGGATGGCGGGCTCTCCGCTCTGCTCGGCGGGACAGCAAAGGCGAATGGTCTTCTGCCGGCGCCCATGTCGGCGGCGAACTCGAATGCCCTCGGCATCATCGGCGGCACCGACGCTCTCTCGATCTATCGCAAGGCGCTCGCGGAGATCGAGAGCAGCGGGAACTATGGCGCGCTCGGCCCTCTGACCAAGAGCGGCGACCGGGCCTATGGCGCCTATCAGGTGATGGGCGCCAACATCCCGAGCTGGACCAAGGCGACGTTCGGCTCCTCGATGACGCCGCAACAGTTCCTCGGCAACCCTCAGGCACAGGACGCCGTCTTCAACCGCTACTTCGGCTCCTACCTGTCGAAGTTCGGCAATGCCAACGACGCGGCGTCGATGTGGTTCACCGGCCGGCCGCTGGCCTCTGGCGCCGGGCTTGCCGACATCACCGGCACCACCGGCAGCGTCTACGTCGACCGCTTCAATCAGGCGCTCGGCCGGGCGACGAGCGGTCTGGAAGGGTTTGCTTCCAAGGCGACCAACAACGGCAATCAGCTCGGGCAAGGCGGGAACTATCCTGCCAGCCTGCCGCTCACCTCGGCGCAAGCAGCCATGATGCCGGCCGGCGTGTCGCCCTATGGCGCCGGCTGGGCGAACCAACAGCTATCGGGGCTGTCGGGCGTGTTCGAGCAGTTGACCGGCGGACTCGGTAGCCTCGTCGACAGCTTCCTTCCGGGCTTCGGCAACGTTCTTTCGATGTTGCTCAACGGCCTCGGCAGCGGCGGCGGTTCCGGCTTGCTCGGGCTCTTCGGCGGGTTGTTCGGCGGCGGTTGGGGGCTGTCCGGTCAGGCTGCCGCCTTCGGCCTCTACGCGGATGGCGGCGTTCCTCCCGGCGGGCTCTCCGCCTACCGGAACACCATCGTCAATCGCCCGACGCTGTTTGCCTTTGCCAACGGCGGCGGCCTCATGGGTGAGGCAGGAGGGGACGGCGAAGGCATCCTCCCGCTGAAGCGCAACGGGCGCGGACAGCTCGGCGTTTACGCGATGATGGGGCCTTCGGATGGTAATGGCCCTTCGGTGAGTCTCTCGATCGGCGACGTGCACGTGACTGTTCCCGAGGGCACCGATCCGCAGAACGCGGCTCAAGTCGGCAGTGCGGTACGACAAGAGCTGATGAAGATCGTTGACCAGCGGATAGCCGATCAATCGCGCTCCGGCGGGCTGCTCTCTCGGAGTGCGTTCAAGTGATCGAGACATTCGCCCCGCCAACGGCGCCATCCCCCGGCACATCCAAGAACGTCGAGATGAAGGTCGCGGAGTCGACCTTCGGGGAAGGATACACCCAGCGCTCGGGCGACGGCCTCAATCCCGAACAGCGGAAGTTCGTGGCCGAATGGAAAACGCTGGACATCGCCGAAGCCGATGCGATCGAGGGCTTCTTCGCCCGACATCTCGGCTACAAAGCCTTCCTGTGGCAGGGGCCGCGCGATGGCGTCTTGCGCCGCTACCGCTGCAAGAAGTGGTCGCGCGACAACGTCTCTGCGCTGGTCGACAGCATCCGCGCCGAGATTGAACTGGTGAATGACCTATGACGGTGCCGGCACTTGTTGCAACGACGGCGCAAAGCCTCGAGGCGGATCAGATCGTGCATCTGTTCGAACTCGATCTGGCGCTCATCGGCGGGCCGGTCTACCGCTTCACCTCATCGGTCCTGGAGGATCAGCCTGTCTCGTTCGGTGGCGAGGTTTACTCGCCGACGCCGGTTGAGGCGTCGGGCTTCGAGATGACGTCGCAAGGCACGTTGCCTCGGCCGACGATCAAGGTCGCCAACGTCGCCGGCATCTTCTCGGCCGCCATCAACGAGTTCGGCGACCTCGTCGGCTGCGTCATCCGGCGGATACGCACCTTCCGGCGCTTCCTCGACGGCGAGGCCGATGCCGATCCCGATGCTCACTTCCCGATCGACGTGTTCCGGATCGAGCAGAAGACCAACCAGAACCGCGTCTATGTCGAGTGGACGCTCGCGGCGGCCTTCGACCAGGAAGGGCGCATGTTGCCCGGCCGGCAGGTCCTACAAAGCGCCTGTCCGCTGATCTATCGGCGATGGACCGGGACGGGCTTCGACTACTCGGCGGCGACGTGCCCCTACAACGGCGAGGCGTGCTTCGATGCGACCGGCGCCGCGACAACGCCGGCCAAGGATCGATGCAGCAAGCGGCTCAAGTCGGGGTGTATCAGGCGGTACGGGAGCAAGCCGCTGCCGTTTGGAGGGTTCCCGGGAGTCGGGCGGGGCTCCTCCACCTAAGAAGGATCAGACTATGTTCGGTAACGACGTCTCCAGGGCGGCGCGTGATCACGCGTTGTCCGAATGGCCGCGCGAAGCCTGCGGGGTGGTGTCAGGCGGGGTCTATCAACCGATCGCCAACGTGGCGGCCGATCCGCTCAACGCTTTCGAGATGCCGGCGGGTGTGTGGCTCGATCTCGCGCCCGAGGCGGTCATCCATAGCCATGATGGTTCGACGGTGAAGGACGAGAACGGTCGCGCGCGCCCGCGCCATCCGCATCACCCGAGCCGGGCCGACATGGAAAGCCAGATCGCGGCCGGCTTGCCCTTCGGGATCGTCTCGATCGATGGCGAGACGGCGAGCGATATCCTGTGGTGGGGCGATCACGTGCTCGACGAGCCGCTGGTCGGCCGGAGCTTCGTTCCGGGTGTCCGCGACTGCTACGCCCTGGTGCGGGCGTGGTACCGGCAGCGGCGCGGGGTCACCTTGCCGGACTTCGCTCGCGATGATGGTTGGTGGGGTTCCGGCGAGAACATGCTCGTCGAGCACTTCCGGGAGGCCGGCTTCGTGCTGCTCGACGGCGAGACACCCCGGCCCGGCGACGTGTTCTTCGCCCGCGCCGGCTCACGCGTTCCGAGCCATTCCGGCCTGCTCGACGAGAACGGGTTGATCCTGCATCACCTCGACGGGTGCCTGTCCTGTCATGACGTGCCCGGCCGCTGGCGGGCGCGTATCACCCATTGGGTGCGCCATGCGGCGTAAGATCCATCTCCATGGCGCCCTCGGCAAACGCTTCGGCCGCGTCCATCTCCTCGACGTGGCGACGGCCGGCGAGGCGGGACGGGCACTCGCCGCCGTGCTACCGGGCTTCCGCGATTTCGCCGTCGGCAAATGGTTCCGCGTGGTGCGCGGCGATCGGCGCACCGGGCTCGCACTCGGCGAGGATGATCTCGCCTTCGAGCTCGGTTCGGCGGATCTCCATATCGTGCCAGTGCTCGCCGGCAGGGGCGGACGCGGCGGGCTCGGCAAGATCATTGCCGGCGTCTTCCTGATCGGCGCCGCCTTCTTCTTCCCCGGCACCATCGCGGCGATCGGCACCTCGACCGGCCTCGGCATCACGGCGGGACAGGTGGCCGGCCTTGGTGTCGCCCTGGCGCTATCCGGTCTCGGCCAGATGCTGGCCCCCAAGCCCAAGTCCACCAAGGATCAATCCTCCTACCTCTTCGATGGCGGCGCCAACGTCACCACCGAGGGCGGGCCGGTGCCGCTCGTCTACGGGCATTTCCGCGTCAATCCGGTGCTCGTTGGTGTCGGCCTTTCCACCGAGGATATCGCGGTATGAGCTTCCACGATCTTCGCCTTGCGGGTGCCGGCGGCAAGTCCGGCGGCGGCGGCTACTCGGAGTCGCCGAACACGCTGCGCGCCAAGCAAACCCTGCGGCTGCTGACGCTGGTCTCCGAAGGCGTGACCGGCGGCCTCGTCGATGGCGCCAAGTCGATCTATTGCGACGACGTACCGGTGCAGAACGCCGATGGCAGCTTCAACTTCGAGGGCGTGAGCTTCGAGACGCGCATCGGCCTGCCGGATCAGACGCCGATGTCGGGCTTTCCGGCCGTCGAGACCGAAGTTTCGGTCGGCGCCGAGGTCAAGAAGAACGTCTCGATCACCCAGGCGATCACCAATCTCGACGCCACGGCAGCGCGCGTCTCGATCCGCCTGCCGTCGCTGACCAAGACCGACACCGGCTCCGGCTCGGTCAATGGCAACTCGGTTTCGATCGCCATCGACTGCCGATCGGAGGGCGGCACCTGGACCGTCGTTCGCACCGACACGATCTCCGGCAAATGCACCTCGCCATACGTGCGCGCCTATCGCTTCGACCTTCCGGACAAAGGGCCTTGGTATGTCCGGGTGCGGCGGCTCTCCGAGGACAGCAACGGCACCACCTCGCTCAATGCCACCTACTGGTCATCCTTCACCATCATCGAGGATTACCAGCTCATCTATCCCGACAGCGCCTTGCTTGGCCTGGTGGTCGACGCGTCGTCCTTCGGCTCGTCGTCCATCCCGACCGTGACCGCCGATTGGGCGGGGATCGAGATCCAGGTGCCGGCGAACTACGATCCGGAGACGAGGGCCTATGATGGGATCTGGGACGGCACCTTCAAGCGGGCGGTCTCCGACAACCCGGCGTGGATCTTCTTCGACCTGATCGACAACGACCGCTATGGGCTCAAGAAGTACCTCGCCGGCTTCTCCGTCACGTTCCCCGATCTCTACTCGCTGACCAAGTGGGAGCTCTATGAGATCGCCCGCTATTGCGACGAGTTGGTCGACGACGGCTTCGGCGGCAAGGAGCCGCGCTTCGCCTTCAACGGCATGATCTCCGACCGTGACGAGGCGATCAACGTCCTCACCGCCATGGCCGGCGTGTTCCGTGGCGTCGTCTATTGGGGCGCCGGCTCCATCATGCCGGTGTGCGACAAGCCCTCGGAGGCGCGCAAGCTGGTGACGCGGGCCAATGTGATCGATGGCGCCTTCACCTATCAGGGCTCTTCGCTGAGTGCCCGCCATACCCAAGTGCTCGTCCAGTGGTTCGATCCGGAGAACAGCTACAAGCCGGCGATCGAGGTGGTCGAAGATCCCGACGCCATCGCGCTCTATGGCGCCCGCCAAACCGAGATCCAGGCGATCGGCTGCACCTCTCGCGGACAGGCGCACCGCTACGGCGATTGGCTGCTCGACACCGAACAGAACGAAACCGAAGTGGTGACCTATCGCGCCGGCCTCGACCACGCCGACGTGGTGCCCGGCGACGTCGTGCTGATCGCCGATCCCTCCTATGCCGGCGTCCGCTTCGGCGGCCGGCTGGCGGGCGTCTCGGCCGACCTTCTGACCTTGACGCTCGACGCGCCGGTGACGCTCGGCGAGGGGGAGACCTACTCGGTGACCGTCGTCATGGCCGATGGCTCGCTCGCCGATCGCGACGTGACCAACCCGGCCGGCGAAACGGCGACGCTGTCGCTTGCCTCGGCGCTACCTGCGGCGCCGATCGCCGGGGCGCTGTGGCTCATGACCGGTTCCGACGTGGCGCCTCGTCCGTTCCGGGTGCTGTCGGTGACCGAGGCGGAAAAGCATCAGTTCGATATCTCGGCACTGGTCTATGACGAGACCAAATATCCGCGTGTCGAACAGGGCCTCGTTCTCGAAAAGCCGTCCTTCTCGGCCTATCCGAAGGGGCCGCTCGCCGCGCCCGCCAACATCAGCGTTCGGGAGTATCTCTATCTGGCCGGCGGAACGACGGTGCGCGGCGCGGCCACCATCGGATGGACGCCGCCGACTGATGCGCGCACCGAGCGGTTCGACGTGCAGATCAAAACGCCGGATCTCGAATGGGCGCCGGCCGGCTCGACGTCGTCGGCCTCGATCGATGTCTCGGACCTTCTGCCGGGCCTCTATCGCTTCCGGGTGCAATCGGTCGCCTCGCTCGGTGGCCTCCGCTCGCAGTGGCTGGAGACACCTTCGCTGTTGATCTCCAGCGTCAACGCGCCGCCTGATGATGTCGACGGCTTCGGCATTGCCGTGCTCGGAGATCTCTCCACGCTGTCATGGCGGGCGGTCGCCTCGCTCAACTTCTCGCACTACCTGGTGCGCTACACGCCGGCCACGGCGGGGGCGACGTGGGGGAGTGCGGCCGTTCTGTTGCCGCATGTGACCAGCACGAGCGCGCAAGTGCCGACACGGCCGGGAACCTATCTCATCAAGGCGGTGAGCACGCAGGGTGTCGAGAGCCTTGCGGCGGCGCTGATCGTCTCGACGGTGGAGGGAGCGACACGCAACGTCGTCGATGTGATCGCCGAGGATCCCACCTGGACGGGCGACCACGACGGCACCTATACCGCAGGCGGCGCCTTGCGGCTCGACAGCGTCGACTCGCTGGCCGACTGGTCGACGCTCGACGCAGTGATACGCATCGCCCTCGGCATCAACGGCATTCGCGCCTCGGGCATCTACACGAGCGAAACCGTCCTGGATCTCGGCAAGGTCTACACCTCACGCGTCACGCCGGAGATCGTCGCCTCGGGCGACAACCTCGCCAACACGGTCGGATCGTGGGCTCGCCTCGGCGACGTCGAGAGCTTGTCCGGTGCGAGCTCGACCCTTTGGGGCGCGGCGATGGAGATCCGCACCACCAACGACGATCCCGAGGCCGATCCGGCCTGGAGCGAGTGGCGGGAGGCGGCCACCGGTGACGTGGCGGCTCGCGCCTACCAGACGCGACTGGTGCTGACGAGCGGCGCCCCGACCGTCACGCCAGTGGTCACGCGGGCGCGGCTTCTGGTCGATATGCCCGACCGCATCGTCAGCGGCAACGATCTCGCCGTGCCGGCCGAAGGCCTGCGGGTGGCGTTCGCGCCGCCCTACAAGCGCCTGACCGGGCTTTCGGTATCGGCGCAGGGCATGGCGACGGGCGACTATTACGAACTGACCGACAAGGGCGAAGGCGGCTTCTTCATCGCCTTCCGAGACGCCAGCGGCGCGGCCGTGGCGCGAACCTTCGACTATGTGGCTGCCGGCTACGGGCAGCTCAAAACCTGAGGTGATCAATGACACAATATGGCTATGAGCCGCTGTCGCCAACCGACAGCGGATCGACCCTGCTTGAGCGGATCAACGGCGTGGTGCCGGCGCTGGTGACCAACCACAAGGGACCGGCGCGGCCCGGCTACGTTCAGCCGGGCATGATGTGGATCGACGACTCCGGTTCGAAGTGGTTGCTCAACCTCTTCGACGGCGCGAACGACGTGGCGATCGCCGCGATCGATCCGGATACGCATACGGTCGTCGCGGCATATGTGCCGGCCGCACGCAAACTCAAGGTTGGCGCTGGCCTCGTCCTCGATGGCGTCGCCGGCACCGATGCGGAGCCGGCAGAGGCGGACCTGACTGCCGATCTGACCTTCACGATGGCTTTCGCCCCCCCTGCCGTAACGATTGCCGGCGAGCGCGACGATCTGCCAGTGCATCCCGCCGGCCTCAAGGCTGCAATTGCAGCACTGGCACCGAGGGGCGGCTACACGGACGTAGATTACGTCAATACGAGTGGAGACTTCGTGGCTCCCGCCGATCTCGATGAGGGACTTGATCCACTTGTGTTTGTTTGGGCTGCTGGCGGCGGATATAGCTCGACAGCCGGTGGTGCAGCCGGCCTCTCTATCGGGACCGTATCGATTGCCGCGTCTGAGATTGTCCCTGTAACAGTCGGGGCTAGCGTTCTTTCGGGGCGAGCTGGATCATCCGTGTTCAAGAGTCTGTCTGCTACAGGCGGGCTTGCCGGGGGGGGCGTAACTCCGGGCGCGGGAACCGGAAGTGGCGGCAATCTATACAACGGCTTCATAGGTGCCCCTCTTACCCAGAGTCTAGCTCGGTTCGCTGCCCGAGCATTTTGGGGTGCTTTTTTCAGCCTGCCCGTGCCAGTGGCGCAGATATTCTCCGGAGCGGGTGACGCGTTTATGTCAATCTACAGTACTACGGAATATACATCAGCAACGCCGTGGACGCCGTCTAGCGGCTACGTCCCCGGTAGTTACAGCAACGATGCTACTAACAGATACGGTGCTGGTGGTGCCGTGATCATCTTCTATCGCCGCAAGGGGGGCTGATTGTGAGAGTCTCTCTCAAGATCACTGACGGCGTGATCACTGATGTCGTCTCGCTTGGCGACGATGCCCTGGCGCCTGTTGGCTACGTCGTGGATGAAAGCATCCCTGCTGGTACTGGCATCGGTTGCCGTCTGGTGGATGGTGAATGGGCTGCACCGGACCTGCCTCCGGCCGAACCAGCCCCGCTCGTTCCTCTGACTGCGCGCCAGCTCCGGCTAGGTCTCCTCAAGATCGGCATCAAGCCGGCAGATGTGGCGGCGGCGATCTCCGTCTTGCCGACAGACCAGCGGGATGAAGCTGAAATCGAATGGGACTATGCCAGTGAGTACCGAAGGAACCACCCGTTGATCGCCACGCTCGGGCAGACCTTCGGCCTCTCCGCCGATCAGATTGACGCGGCTTGGCGCGATGCCATGGCGCTCTGACGCCCCTCTTGAAGCCTCACAGACAGGAATGCCCATGCCCGCCTCTGGCGGGTTTTTTGTTGCCTGAAAGGACGCAACATGACTGCGATCACGACCGAATTCGACCGCGCGCTTACCAAGGAACTCATCCTTGAGGGCGGCTTCGTGAACCATCCCAAAGACCCCGGCCGCGCCACCATGAAGGGTGTCACACAGGCCGTCTATGACACCTATCGGAAGTCCGTTGGCGCCGGCCGGCAAAGTGTCCGTTGTATCTCCGATGACGAAGTGAGGGCCATCTATCGCGGCCGCTACTGGAACCTCATCAAGGGCGACAGCCTGCCGCCTGGCGTCGGCTTCGTCGTCTTCGATGGTGCGGTCAACTCCGGCCCGGCACAATCGGTGAAATGGCTCCAGCGCGCGCTCGGCCTCGATCGTGTTGACGGCCTGGTTGGCCCGCAGACGTTGCAAGCCGTCGCCGCCGTCAATGACCATGACGCGCTGATCGAGCGCATCCTGAAGCTTCGCGACGCCTTCCTGAAGGCGCTCAAGACATGGTCGACCTTCGGCAAGGGCTGGACCAACCGGCTCCGGCAAGTGCTCGCCGTGGGGCAGGCGTGGGCGCGCGGCTCGGTCGGCCCGGAGGTGGTCTATGACGCGGCCGGCTCTGCCAAGGCGCTTTCCTCCGACGCCAAGGCGGTGCCCTCGGCGGCGCTCGCCGACGCGGTGACCGGTGGCGGCGCGATCGGTGGCAGCGCCATTGTTGGCGCGCTCCAGACGGCGCAAACGCAGCTTGCCCCGCTCGCCGCCGGCAGCGCGGCCATCAGCAACATCGTCGCCGGCATCGTCGTGGTCTCGGCCGTGCTGACGATCGGTGGCGCCGTCTACGGCTGGTGGGTACGTCGGCGCCGGGCCGAACTCGCCGAGGCGCTGGCGTGACCGGTCTCCTCGGCGGCGCCATCGCCTTCGTCAAGAGCGACTGGCGGCTTGTCCTTCTCCTTGCGCTGGCGGCCTGCCTCGGCCTTGCCGCTTGGCGCATCTACGCGGCCGGCGCCGCGTCCGAGGTCGCCCGGCAGAACGCCGGAAGCCTCGAAGCTCTCCGGGAAAGGGTGATGATTGATGAAAAGCTCGATCGGGCGACGATTGAGGATCTGTGCCGCCGTGCCGGCGGCGGCGCTGGCTGTCTCGGCCTGCAACCCGGTGACCAGCCGGCTCGGTGACGGGCTGAAACTCGTCACGCCTCTCCAGCCGGCGGCGGCCGTCTGCCTCGCCGAGACCGACCCGGCCGCGCTCCGGCGCATCCTCGGTAATGACGAGATAATCAAGCGGTCACGGTGACCGCTCGATCCCGGCGGCGGGGCAGGGCGCTCCGCCGTCCATGCAATCAGATCAATGGGGCAGACATGGCAGACATCGGGCCGCATATCCCAGGCGCGGCCGAAATTCTGGGGGTGATCATGGGCAAGGTGGCTCCGGCGCTCGCGGGCGCCTACATTCGCAACCTGTTCCCGCCTCGCAAGTCGTGGCGACAACGGCTGCTCGAAACTGCCGGCGGCGTGCTGCTGGTCTTTTACGGTGGCGAGGTGGCGGCTGGGGCAACATGGGCGGTGCTGAAATGGGCCGGCGGCTTCGTCGGCGTGGTTGATGTCGGCGAGTTCGTCAATCGGCCGCAGAGTGACCTTCTGGCCGCGTTTCTCGTTGGCCTGACGGGTATGACGGCAGTGGAAGGCGGGTTTCACTATGCGCGAAGGTGGGTGGAGAAGAGAGGAACATAAAGTGACCTCGCTTTTGAGTTCGACGAGATTTGAAATGAGGTGCACATTTCAACCAACAATGGAGCTTGTTGATCGCTGGACTAAACTAGAAGCGTAGCGTTTTCTGATCGGAAATGGACTGCTGGGGTACTCAATGATGAGTAAAACAAATCCAAAACTAAATCACGATAAACTCAAGAATTTGATACATTTGGCGCGAGATGTACTTTCTGAATTCAATAATGGAACGACATCTGTAGAGAATATATCTGCAATTGATTTCAACGAACTTGGTATATCTCTATTTGGCCCGCATGTCGTTCGATACTCTGAGAAATATATAGATGCTCGTCGAGCATTTTCATCGGCTGCGGTCAAAGTTCTGAATGCGAAGTGCGCGCATGAGAGAACAATCAGCCGGTTGTGTCAGGAGGCTGGCCAGGAGTATGTAATGCTGGTCGCTGCTACCGAGAACATTCCGGGAGACGCGCTTGACAAAGCCGCCAAAAAACTAGCCGACAGTGTTTTGGCGGAGGCGGGACACGAATACACCTACATAGAGCCCAATTTCCTCGTTCGTCATACCGTGAACGACATAATCTCGCTGGGGCGCGTCCGGTCTATGCCCGCCTCTTTGGTCGAAAACAACACACCACTACATAAATTCAGTACGTACATAATTAAGGAAGGGGCGTACCCGGAGCAAACCATTGAGAATGGAAGCCTCATGTTGGGAATGCCGGACAGTGTTTGGGTTGTGAGTGTTCCTGCCACTAAGGAAAACGCTAGCGAAGAAGCTAAATGGCTGATCGATGTCGCGGTCAGTTTAATGCGTCTCAGTACAAACAGTTGGCCTGGAAACTATCCTTATACAGGTGACGTTGAGGCTCATCCGACACGCCAGATCCAGCATCCCCACCCCTTCCTTGTGATGGAAGACAACGGGCTGACCTGTGGGGGAGGTACACTTCACGGCTGGTATGAAACAAGCCCCGACGTGATCGAGCAATTGTCCGGCTCCATCATTCAGTCGAAGGCGTCGATTCTGTTCGATCCGCCCGAAAACACTCTTGCAGACCGCGTTGCAAACGGGCTCGGTTGGATGACAAGAGGTCGGCAGGTTTCAGATCGTTCGGAGAGGCTGCTCTTCTTCTTCACGTCCCTTGAAGCGTTACTGACGTCGAAAGACAAGTCAGACCCGATCACGCAGACTATCAGTAGGCACGCGGCGGTGATATGCAGCCAAGACATACCAAATCGCGTTACTATATTTAAAAAAATGAAGTCGCTATATTCATTAAGATCCGACGTAGTGCACGGCGGAAAACGAAATGTTCTTTGGAGCGAAGTAAATTTACTACAGAATCTTGTTGAGAGCATATTCTCTAAAGTTCTATTGAACTGTGATTTGTACATGACCCAATCAGAATTTGATCAATTCTTATCCGAAGCCAGCCATGGACTACCTTTTAAGGGCTATCTAGAAAAAGAATAAGTTAGTGTAGATCCTTTTATATTATTCTCAGGCGCATGAATATACCATGTTACGCCATCCCCCCAACGAAACCCGACATCTCGTCGAGCCGCACGAGAGAGATCCTCACCGGCCCGCCGCATCCTCGCGCGCGGCATTTCTCCCCGCGCTGGATCTCATCAATGAACTCCTGGCCTCGGCCGGGAAGACTGGCCTTGGTCAGATAGTGCAAATGCCCGCACCGTCGACAGAGGCATTCGAGCCTCTGCCCCTCTGCCAGATCCTGGACCTGAAACTTCGTCTGCCAGCCGCCCATGATGTCACCAGAAATCTTCAGCCGAGGGAATGCGAGTGTAGCTGATCTTCCCGCCGACGTGGCCGCCGGCCGGCGGGTTCCAAGGCCCGAGCGAGACGACAGTGCCGCCATACTTCGCATTGAGTTCGTCGACTGCCGTGGTGGCCGCTTCCCACCGGCGTCGTTCCTCGTCGTCGGCCAACAGAAAATCGAGCTGTCGTTCCCCGGCCGGCGAAAGGTTGTAAAGGGTGACGCCAACCCGGAAGATTGTCGTTCGCCCTGGATGATCGTCGGCGAAATGCCCCCAAAGAGTACTGAGGGCGGAGAGAATGGCTTGATCGTCATTGACGATCGGAAGCGGCATTTGACGAAACCAAGATCCATCAGTGATGGAAAGCCAAAGCCAGATGCCCCCAGCGTAGTAGTACTCACGACGGAGGCGCCGCGCGGCCTTGATCAGAAGAAGCCGCGTTATCTCCCGCGCCGCTTTGGGGTTTCTCGCACCCGGTGGCAGAACTCTGCCATGGCCGAACATGCCGCGTTGGCTGGCCTGCGCTTGAATGTCATAGCCGTGTAGGGCGTACCAAAGCCGCTCGCCGGTGACATTGCGCCAGATCTTGCGCATGTGCTTTGGCTGGAGGTTGTACAGATCTTCGCTACTAAAAATGCCCATGCCGCGTAGGCGCGAGGCCAGACGACTACCCACGCCGGGTATGTCTTCCATCCGCACCGTGAAAAGAGGGGCCGGCATGTCCTCCGGCTTCCAGATCGCCAAACCATCGCCGTAGCGACCTCGTGAGCGCTTCCCCGCCTTGCACGCCATTTTCGCCAGTTGCCGGTTTGCAGCAAAGCCGGTCGTCGCTGTGATGTAAGGGCCGATATTGTCTCGCAAGGCTGCCTTGATTCGACGCGTCAGATCTTCGGGTTCGCGTCGGCCGTCCTGGTCCAAGATGCATGTAAGCTCATCGATCGACTTCGCCGTGTCGATAGGGATGACTGTTTCAATCTCGCTCAAAAGGGCATTGTGAGCCCGCCGATAAAGGTCTGGCTTCTGGGGCACTGTGACCAGATCAGCACAGATGGATGACGCCTCGCGAATCGACATCAGGGAAGTGATTCCGGCGTCCTTCGCCTCACGCGAGACAGCAATCAACATTCCCCGGTCGCCAAGCCCCTCGAACGGAACAACCCCAACCGGGCGGCCTCTCAGTCGTCTATCGCATTGCTGCTCGACACTGGCAAAAAAGCCATCAAAATCAAGATACAAGCGTTCAATCGTCTCGGGCTTCCGCATTTTTCGCCATCCACTGCCCTCGCCATGTTCTTTTTATGTTCTCATATAGAGCGAGGGATGGAGTCAACTGACACGCAAAGTCAGCGGACAAAACGAGTCAGTGCGGTTGCTTCCCGGATGTCAGAAAGAACGAGGCCTCGCCGAAAGCGCACATTCAATTGTACTCTCCATTTCGACACCTATTGCGCGAATTATCGTACAACAAACCGTCCAACACAGAGAATGGCTCCGGACGTAACCATTTGAATTTATTGAAGACGTATCGGTAGGGAAAAGAAAGTGGCGGAGCCGGAGGGATTCGAACCCTCGGTACGGGTTTAAGCCCGTACGCCGGTTTAGCAAACCAGTGCCTTCAGCCTCTCGGCCACAGCTCCGTTGCGAAGTTGTCTAGAGATTCTGCGGCACTCGGTCAAGCCCCGGCGATGCCGGCTTCGCAGATGTATTGAATGAGAGAACACAATTTCAACCGGGGGCTCCATCAGTTGCCCTCCAAAGACAAGCGGCGGAAATCGCTAGGATTTCCGCCGCGTAGAAAGCGTAGTGATCTTAATCACCAACGTTGGTGGACGTGGGGAGCGACGAGCCGGGCATAGATGTCCCGCGTCGCCGCCATGACGTCGGCCGGTATGGCGGTAAGGTCCGAAGCGGCGGCGTTGCCGCGGGCTTGAGCTGCGTTGCGAGCGCCGGGGATGACGACACTGACTGCATCGGCCATCAGGATCCAACGCAACGCAAAGGCGGCCATGCTCTGGCCAGTCGGCACAAGTTGGCGAATCTCCTCGACGGCCTGCAGGCCGACCTCAAAGGGCACGCCACCGAAGGTTTCGCCGACATCGAAAGCTTCGCCATTCCGGTTGAACAGGCGATGGTCGTCGGCCGCGAACTTCGTGTCGGCCGTGATCTTGCCCGAGAGCAGACCAGAAGCGAGGGGCACGCGCACGATGACGCCGACACCACGCCTCTTGGCTTCCTCAAAGAACAGGCGATCGGGTCGCTGACGAAAGATGTTGTAGATGATCTGGACCGAGGCGACGCCTGGATATTCGATGGCCTTCAGCCCTTCCTCGACCTTCTCGACAGAAACGCCATAGTTGCGAATCTTACCCTTGGCCTTGATCGCTTCAAGTCCTTGGAACAGGTCAGGAGTGTAGAACACCTCGGTCGGCGGGCAGTGGAGTTGCACGAGTTCGAGAGTCTCGACACCGAGGTTGATAAGGCTGCGATCGATGAAGGATTCGATGTTCTCGGGCGTGTAGCCCGAGGCGACATGCGGGTTGAGGCGGCGACCGGCCTTGGTGGCGACATAGGGGCGCTTGCCCGTCCACTCCTTCAGCACAGAGGCGATGATGCGCTCGGAGCGGCCATCGCCATAGACGTCGGCCGTATCGATGAAGGTGACGCCGGCTTCAAGGGCAACCTCGAGGGCGGCCCGTCCGTCGGCTTCAGTCACTTCGCCCCAGGCGCCGCCGATCTGCCAGGCACCGAAGCCGATGTCGGACACCTCGACCGGCAAGCGTCCAAACTTGCGGTACTGCATGACTTTTCTCCCTGAATAATTGGCCTCTCGGCTTTGATTTCGAGGGGAGATTAATGCCGTTCGGACGCGTCAGCGCAAATGGTTTCTGGCGATGGCCGGTATCGGTGACGGAGATCAACGGACACTTCGCACCACAAACAAAAGGGCCGGCTTTCGCCGGCCCAGTTCCGCTTGCTTGGGAGGAGCGGGTATCAGACCTCGACGTACTGGATGCCGACGAGATCGCAATAGGCCTTCCACTTGGCGCGCGTGTCGCCGAGGTGCAGGACCTGATGGTGCGTGCCGCCGTTCTTCAGCCAGCCATTGAGGCACTCCCTCACGCCGGTGGCCGGCTTGAAGAAGAAGTAGGGCATCTCGACGGTGGGCAGCTCCTCGGTATCGAGGATTTCGCCCTGCGACACGACGAGACGGTACTTGTCGGCGCCGAGCGAAACGAGGCTGACCAGCGTGGCCGGGCCGGGCTCGCCCTGGAACAGGACGGTCGGCGGATTGTCGAGGCCACCGATGCCGAGCGGGCGATCGATGAGGCGCGGCTTCTTGTCCTTGCGGGCGACCTTCCAGTTGCCTTCACCCATGTGGCTCTGCAGAGCCGCATCGAGCTCGAAGTCCATGGCATACATTTCGGTGAACTGGGGGTCGGCCTGCAGCGCGCGGGCGGCGACCATCAGCGAGGCGCAGTTGGTGTCGCCCTCGGCGGCGTAGCCATAGCCGTCGGCCATCAGGTTCGAGGCGGCCATCATGTGGGTCTGCTTGAAGCGACCGTCGAGACCGATCTCGTTGAAGTAGAGCGAGAAGGCGTCGTAGCCACCGGCCTCGAGCACCTTGGTGATGGCAACCTGGATCTTGGCGGCCTCCTCGAGTTGCGGCTGGGTCAGCTTCGGGTCCATGTCGAAATTCGCCTTGCAGTAGGCGATGACGGCCTGGATGTCCTGGGTGTTGACCTTGTCCATCTCGGCGGCGATCGAGCCCATGCCGATATGGTCGACCTGCGGGCCGATGACGCGCATGAAGGTATGCGGGTCGGTCAGAATGTCGCCCATGCCCGGCATACGACCGAAGACGGCGACCTTGGTCTCCTTCATCACGGCAACGGCGTGGGCCGCTGAGGCGAACACGTCGAAGGCCTTGACGAACTCTTCGTCCTTCCAGTCACCCGACCAGACCGAGAACTGCTTGCCGAGATGGATCAGCGAGTTGGCCGTGTCCTGAACGCCATGAACACCCTGGTTGTAGGTGAGGTCATCCATGTTCCACGCCTTGGTAACGCGCGGCTCAGGCTGAATGTTGGCCAGGAAGAGCGGCAGCGACACGTCGCGGAAGGCGTTGACGAGGCGAAGGCCCGGACCATAGGTCAGGTTGACGATCATGATGCCGTCGACATTCTCGGCGGCGAAGATCTTCAGCACCTCCTCGATGTCTTCACGGCAACGGGCCGCCTTGGGGAACAGCACGTCGGCAACGCCGGTCAGGCGGGCCGAAACCTCGCGGGCGTAACCTTCCTGCCGCTTGGTAATGCCCGGCAGCGTATTGTCGTAGAGTTCCTGCATGATGCCGAGGAAACCGATCTTCGGCTTCCGCGTGATATCCTTGAGCGCCATTTCCTTGCCTCCTAGAAAATTGTTGTCCTTGCCTCGCTTCCGGTTCCCGGAAACGGGGGAATGATCAGGCCTTCTTCTGGCCGTACCAGGCTCCCGGGCCATGCTTGCGCTGGTAGTGGTACTCGGAGACGTACTCCTCGACCGGACCTGCATTGGGTGCCAACATCACGGTGGTAGTGGCAATGCGGGCGATCTCCTCGAGGAACACGGCGTTAAGTACGGAATCGGGAGCGTTCTTGCCCCAGGTGAACGGACCGTGGCCGGCCACGAGAACCATGGGCTTGGCAAGCGGATCGTCATTGCCGAGACGACGGACAATGGCCTCACCCGTGTTGCCTTCGTAGTCGGCCGTAACCTCCTCGGCCGTCAGCGGAGCCGTCAGCGGCACGGCGCCGTGGCAATAGTCGGCGTGCGTGGTGCCGAAGCAGGGGATTTCCTTGCGCGCCTGTGCCCACGCAACGGCGTAGGGCGAATGCGTATGGGTAACGCCGCCGATGGTCGGGAAGGCACGATAAAGCACCAGATGCGTCTTGGTGTCGGTGGACGGGTTTAGGTCGCCTTCCAGCACCTTGCCGTCTGCGAGGTTCACGACCACGAGCTTGTCGGGGGTCAGCTTGTCGTAGGAGACACCCGACGGCTTGATGACAATGTAGCCCTTCTCGCGGTCTATGCCCGAGACGTTGCCCCAGGTGTGAACGACGATCTTGCGGCGATCGAGTTCCAGATTGGCCTCACAGACCTGCTCGCGGAGTTCCTTGAGTTTCATGGATGGCTGCCTTCAGCATGGTTTGTTTGCCGGCCGCGACTCGTGACGGCCAACAGCGCTAGAAAACCTAACGACGGACTTGGATCTCGGCGGAATCGCCGGGCACTATGCCCGATCTGATTGAGTGCGCCCCTCTCGCGCCACGCGGACCTACAAGCAGTGCCGGAAGGCATGCCGAAAATGCCGAGTGGGGTCGCCTAGATCGCAGCTCTGATGCGGACGAATTTCGCCCTCCGCGCGAAACGCCCAGCCTCTTCCTCCTTGTCGGCGATCGAATTCAAGCCGCTGTTATTGCTCATTTTGATTGGGAGGATTATAGTGCCCTACATCCGCATCCCAAAGGGCTAATCCAGCTTTTTACATGGACGATACTGCCGCACCCCTTTCCGCGCCGGCTCAGGTCGAAAGCGTCATTCGCCGTTTGTCGCTCTTGCAGGCGGGAGGAGAGACGATGGCTGATCCCTTCGTCGCACCGCTGTTCCCGGGCTTCCATTTCGACACGCGCCTCGTCGCCGGAATCACGCCGATCGAAAGGGGAGGGCCGCTCGATTTCCGCATCGAACGGCCGGACGGCATGCGTGGCTGGATTGTCAACCTGACGATCAAGGGTAGCGGCGAGGTCTTCGACGGCGAGAACCGCTTCACGGTGGAACCGGGTGACCTTGTGCTGTTCCCCCCCGGCGCCATACACGACTACGGGCGTTCGCCCGGCGCGTCCGAATGGTGGCATCGCTGGATCTATTTTCAGCCGCGCGCCTTCTGGAGTGGCTGGCTCTCATGGCGAAACGCGCGCGGTGCATTCTTTGTTCAGCGCGTCGAGGACAAGTCGCTGGTCGCAACTCTGGAAGCGTTGTTCGGGGAGGTCGCGAGTTGGTCGGCAAACACCGATCTTTTGTCCATGGAACTCGCCATGAACCTCCTCGAGAGGGTGATCTTGCTCTGCGCCAAGAACGACCGGGCAACGGCACCGCCGGGACACTTTGATCAGCGCTTGTTGATGGCCTGCAAGTTCGTGACCGACAACCTGCACAGGCCGCTTTCCGTGGCGGAGATTGCCCAGGCCGTTTGCCTGTCGCCGTCGCGTCTGGCGCATTTGTTCACCCAGACGCTTGGGCGGTCGATCCTGAAATGGCGCGAGGAGCAGGTGATCCAGTTCGCCTGCCACCTGCTGCTGGTCACGCCCAGCCCGGTGAAACAGATCGCCGCCCAGGTGGGCTACGAGGACCCGCTGTATTTCAGCCGGGTGTTCCGTCGTTACACCGGATGCAGTCCGAAAGCCTTCCGGGCCGAGCATGGTCGCACCCAGGGTCTGCCATAAGTAAATCAGCGCTTGCCCGATGACACCTTCATCCGCCTCCTCGGAAGCGGAAATGCACGGTCATACGCAAAGGCGCGCAATCGACCAAAGCTTGCCGGGTTGTTTTATGCTGTCTATAAGAAGGCGTCGCCTCGCTGCGTGAGCCCGAAGCGGCGCAATTGAATCAGCGCATTCATCCATGCCGGCAGTCGTTTCGGAGGAAACGCCGGCCATGACCTTCGGGAGGCGAGAAGCCAACATGTTCAGCGTCGACGAGCTCAAGGCAGGATTCAAGGATATCTTTGGAGGCGAGCCATTTCTCGTCAGGGCTCCCGGGCGCGTCAACCTGATCGGCGAACACACCGACTATAATGACGGCTTCATCATGCCTGCCGCCCTGGAGTATGAAACTCGCGCAGCCGTGGCGCCGCGCGCGGACAGAATCCTCCGTGTCCACTCGACAAAGATTGGCGTGACCAAAGAGTTCGATCTGGACGATCCTGCTCCCCAACCTAAGCACGACTGGACCGACTATGTCTTCGGCGTTGCGGTGGCGTTGGCTGGAGCGGGAAAGAGGCTCAAGGGCGCTGACATCATGATCGCTTCGTCGGTTCCCTTCGGCTCCGGCCTGTCGTCTTCGGCAGCGCTGGAAGTCTCGATCGGCTATAGCCTGCTCACCGTTGCCGGGCTCCCAATCGATACGGTCGAGCTCGCCAAGCTCTGCCAGAAGGCCGAGAACGAGTTCGTCGGCATGCGCTGCGGCATCATGGACCAGTTCATTTCCTGCAACGGTCAGCACGATCATGCGTTGATGATCGATTGCCGCAGCCTCGAGAAGCGATCGGTGCCCATTGATCCGCGTGCGCGGATCGTCGTCGCCAACTCCATGGTCCATCATGAACTGGCCTCCGGCGAGTACAACAAGCGCCGCGCCTCCTGCGAAGAGGCCGTTCGCCTTCTCGCGCCCGCTCTTGGTCCGATCAAGGCCTTGCGCGACGTGACGCCGACGGACCTGGAAGCGAACAAGGCGCTGCTTTCGGAGGTCACCTATCGTCGCGCCCGCCACATCGTCACCGAGAACGAGAGAGTGATCGAAGCTGCGGAAGCACTTGCCGCCGGTGACCTGGCCCGCTGCGGCGCGCTGATGAACCTGTCACATGCTTCGATGCGCGACGATTACGAGATCTCCTGCGATGAAGTCGACGTTCTGGTCGATATCGCCCAGAAACAGTCGGGCGTGTTCGGCTCCCGCATGACCGGTGGCGGATTCGGCGGTTGTACGGTGAGTCTCGTCGAAGCCGGCGCCGTCGAGTCCTTCATGGAGAACGTGAAGGCTGCCTATGAGACGGCGACCGGTCTCAAGTCGACGATTTTCGCCTGCTCGCCGCAGCAGGGCGTGGGGCCCCTCGCGGGCTGAGTTCAACAGGGGCGGGAGATTCGGTTCGACCAAGCCGCCCCTTTCTGCCCATGGAACGCCGGGCGTTCCAACCGGTCGCCGACCGGCCCATCGGTCAGGACGGAACAATCATGAACGCATTTGCCGATCATCCTCATCGCCGGCTCAACCCTCTCACGGGAGAGTGGGTACTGGTGTCGCCGCACCGTGCCAAGCGCCCCTGGCAGGGACAGGTGGAGAAGCTACCTCCGGTCGCCAGCGTCGCGCACGATCCCAAGTGCAACCTCTGCACGGGCAACCTGCGCATGAATGGCGAGCGCAATCCCGACTACAAGCACACTTTCGTCTTCGATAACGACTTTGCGGCGCTGACGCCCGATGCGCCCTCCGACTACCGCGACGATGACGGACTGATGATTGCCGAGGGCGAGTCCGGTCTTTGCCGTGTGCTGTGTTTCTCGCCGCGCCATGACCAGACGCTGGCGCGTATGTCGGTCGAAGAGATCACCTATGTCGTCGATGCCTGGGTCGAGCAATTTGTCGATCTCGGCTCGAAGCCCGACATCGGCTCGGTCCTGATCTTCGAAAATCGCGGCGAGGTCATGGGCTGCTCCCAGCCTCATCCGCATGGGCAAATCTGGTCCAGCCGGCACATGCCGAATGAGACCGCCAAGGAGACCGACCGTCAGCTTGCCTATTTCAAGGAAAAGGGCAGGGCGATGCTCCTCGACTATGTCGACAAGGAGTTGAAGCTCGGTAAGCGCATCATCCACCAGAACGATCACTTCGTCGTTCTGGTGCCATATTGGGCGATCTGGCCGTTTGAAACCATGGTGCTGCCAAAGCGTCGCATCGGCGGTTTCGACGAGTTTTCAACCGGCGAGCGCGCTTCACTGGCCGATGCGCTGTCCAACATTGCCATCCGATACGACAACCTGTTCGAGACGAACTTCCCCTATTCGATGGGCTTCCACCAGAAGCCGACCGATGGTGAGGCGCATGAAGAGTGGATGTTCCACGCGCACTTCTATCCGCCGCTCCTGCGCTCGGCGACGGTCAAGAAGTTCATGGTCGGTTTCGAAATGCTCGGCTCTCCGCAGCGCGATCTGACGCCGGAGACCGCCGCGCAACGATTGCGCGACCTTCCCACCGTCCATTACCTCGATCGGTAATCGATCGACTTCAAGCGCATGCCCAAACAAAACCGCCGCCGGAACGATCCGGCGGCGGTTTCACTTTGGCAAGGGGTGCTCCGGTCAAGCACTTGTCGGTTGGGCGCCCGAAGCAGAAGCATGGCGCATGTTGCGGGAGCTGCGCTCGGACATCCACATCAGGCCACGCTGCAGGGCGATAAAGCCGAACAGAAGAAGACCGATGACGATCTTGGTCCACCAGCTCGACAGCGTGCCGTCGAACACGATGTAGGTCTGGATCAAGCCCTGGATGCAGATGCCCAGGAACGTGCCGGCGACAAAGCCATAGCCTCCTGTCAGCAGCGTCCCGCCGATCACCACCGCCGCGATGGCGTCGAGCTCGACGCCGACGGCTGCCAGCGAGTAACCAGCCGAGGTGTAGAGCGAGAACACGATGCCCGAGAGGCCGGCCAGGAAGCCCGAGAGGGCGTAGATGCCGATCGTCGTCTTGGCAACGGGCACCCCCATCAGCTGGGCCGAGGTAAGATTGCCGCCGAGCGCGTAGACATAGGTACCGAAGCGTGTGCGCTGGGCGAGGATGATGCCGAAGGCGAAGACCGCCACCATGATCATGGCAATCAGCGTCAGTCGACCACCACCGGGCATCCTGATGTAGAGGTCTTGCAAGGTGGAATAGAACGGATGGGTGATGGGCACCGACTCCGTCGTCAACAGATAAGAGATACCGCGGGCGAGGAACATGCCGGCCAGAGTCACGATGAAGGGCGGCATATCAAGGAAGAAGATGATACCCCCCATTGCCGCCCCGAAGGCGGTGGTGAGTGCGAGCACCAGCACGAAGGCTGCCAGCGGGTGGATCGAGGTATCTCGCAGGATCACCGACAGGAACACACCTGTGAAGGCGATCACCGAGCCCACCGACAGATCGATGCCACCGGACAGGATCACGAAGGTCATGCCGACAGCCGTGATGCCAAGGAAAGCGTTGTCGGTCAGAAGATTGCCTGCGACACGCGTCGACAGCATGTTCGGAAACACCGAGATGCAAATGACATAGGCCAGCACGAAGACCACGAAGGTGGCCAACAGCGGCAAGTACTTGGAATTCTTCATCGCGCCGCGTGCTCCCTGCTTTCGGACTTGATCGCCACGGCCTGCCGGTTGGCCCGGACATTGGCCATGGCCGCCTGGCTGGCTGGCGACTGGACGATCAGAATGATCAGAATGATCGCTGCCTTGATGATGAGGTTGAACTCGGGCGGAAAACCAGCCAGCAGGATTCCCGTATTGAGCGACTGGATGATCATGGCGCCCATCAGCGAGCCGACGAGCGAGAAGCGGCCGCCGAGAAGCGATGTGCCGCCGATGACCACCGCAAGGATGGCATCCATTTCCAGCCAGAGGCCCGCATTGTTGGCATCAGCGCCCTTGATGTCGGCGGCGGCGATGACACCCGCCGTTGCCGCACAAAGACCCGACACCGCATAGACGGCGAGCAGGATGACGCGAGAGTTGACGCCGGAGAGCGTCGAGGCGCGCCGGTTGACGCCGATCGCCTCGATCAGAAGACCGAGCGCCGAACGACGAACCACCAGGATCGCCAAAATCGCAACGACGATCCAGATGATCACCGGCATGGGCAAGCTGAGGAACGAGCCGGAACCGACAAAGATCAGCTCTGGCTTGTCGTTGAAGGTCAGGATGACCCCCTCGGTAATGAGCTGGGCGATACCACGGCCGGCCACCATCAGGATCAAGGTGGCAATGATGGGCTGGATGTCGAGAAGAGCGACCAATGCGCCGTTCCAGAGACCACAGGCAAGCCCCACGAACAGTGCGCCGGCCAGCGTCGCCGGCAGAGAATAACCGGAGGTGATCAGCGAAGCGGCGACGGCGCCAACAATGGCCATGACCGCACCGACCGAGAGATCGATACCCTTGGTGGCGATCACCAGCGTCATGCCGATAGCCAGGAGGGTCACCGGAGCGCCGCGATTGAGCACATCGATCAGCGAGCCATACAGGCGTTCGTTCTGGATCTCGATCGAGAAGAAGCCAGGCGAGATGATGGCATTGAGAACAAGGATCACCGCCAGGACGATAATCTGGGGTGTCCGTTCGCGGACGATGGTTGGAACGGCCATTACGCTGCCTCCCCGGTCGCGCCATGCGAAGCGATGGCCTTCATGATGTGTTCGGTGGAAATCTCGTCACCGGTGAGCTCGCTCACCATCTTGCGATCCCTCAACACGATGATGCGGGACGAATAACCGACGAGTTCACCGAGCTCGGACGAAATGACCAGGAGCGCCATACCACGCTCGCAGAGATCGACGATCAGGCGAATGATTTCCGCATGGGCGCCGACGTCGATGCCGCGCGTCGGTTCATCGAGGATCAGGAAGCGCGGATTGGTGGCAAGCCAGCGGGCGAGAAGCACCTTTTGCTGATTACCGCCGGAGAGGAACTTGATCGGCTTTTCACGGTCGGACGTACGGATATCCAGAGCGGCAATGTAGCGGTCGGCAAGTGCCTCCTGCTCCGAACGGGAGAGAGGACGCATCCAGCCGCGTTGGGCCTGCAACGCGAAGATGATGTTCTCACGCACCGACAGGTCGCCGACGATGCCATCGGTCTTGCGGTCTTCCGGGCAGAAGGCGAAGCCTTGGGAGATCGCCCTGCGCGGCGAGGACATGTTGACCGGGGTGCCGGCAACGCTGATGGTGCCGCTGTCGGCGCGCTCAATACCGAAGACCAGTTGCGCCGTTTCCGTTCGACCGGAGCCGAGGAGACCTGCGATGCCGACCACCTCGCCCTGACGGATATCGAGGTCGAGCGGATCGATGTTGCCGCGCTTGCCGAGCCCGCGCAGCGAAACCAGCGGCTCGGCCTTGGCCGTATTGGGATCGATCGTGCGCTTGAAGTCGGCTTCGAGCTGGCGGCCGAGCATCATGGAAACCAACTTCAGACGGTCGAGACCGGCGACCGGTACGGTGTCGATCAACCGACCATTGCGCAACACCGTGATGGTGTCGGCGATCTCATAGACCTGGTCGAGGAAATGGCTGATGAAGATGATGCCCATGCCACGCTCACGGAGCTGCCGGACCACGGCGAAAAGCATCTCCACTTCGTGGGCATCGAGGCTCGCGGTTGGTTCGTCCAGCACCAGCACCTTGCCGGAAATATCCACGGCGCGGGCGATGGCGACGACCTGCTGGATGGCAACCGAGAAGTTGGCGAGCGGTGCGGTGACGTCGATGCTGAGGCCGTAAGTATCGAGGATGGCGCGTGAGCGGCGGTTCATCTCGCGCACGTCGGTCAGGCCAAAACGCTTGGGCTGGCGCCCGAGAAACAGGTTCTCGGCCACGGTAAGGTTGGTCAGGAGGTTGACCTCCTGATAGACGGTGCCAATCCCGAGCTTCTGGGCATCGACGACGTCGCGCGGATAGATGGGCGTTCCATCCAGCAGGACCTCGCCCTCGTCGCGACGATAAGCACCCGTGATGATCTTGATGAGTGTCGATTTGCCCGCACCATTCTCGCCGAGAAGGGCATGTACTTCACCGGCCTTGAGCGTGAAGTCGACATTTTCGAGCGCGGATACGCCGAGAAAGGCCTTGCTGACTCCGCGCACGGATAGCAGCGGCTGAGCGTTCGCCATGGTAGCTGGTCCAACTATTACCGATCAAAGAAACGGGCCGCCCTCCGATGCGGCGGCCTCACCCCGAGGGACAAGCCCGCCGGCAGCCGGAAAAGCGGCCCGGCAATGAAGGTGAACGCCGCCCGTTCCGAGGAGGGCGGCGTTCCGGGTTGCTATCAGTAGCCGAGGCCCTTCTTCTCGTCGTAGACCTTCTGCGGGTCATCAGCCGGCGTATAGAGCTTGGACTCGGTCTGGATCCACTTGGCAGGCTCCTTCTTGTCCTTGAGATAGGCGTCAAGGGCATCGAAGGCCGGGCCGGCCATGTTCGGGGTCAGTTCGACGGTGGCATTGGCTTCACCAGCGACGAACGCCTGGAAGATATCCGGAACGGCGTCGACGGAGACGACGAGGATGTCCTTGCCCGGCTTCAGGCCAGCTTCCTTGATCGCCTGGATGGCACCGACGGCCATGTCGTCATTGTGGGCGTAAAGGGCGCAGATATTCTTGCCGCCGCCTTCGGCCTTGATGAAGCTTTCCATGACTTCCTTACCCTTGGTGCGGGTGAAGTCACCGGTCTGGCTGCGGATGATCTTCAGGTTGTCGTGGCCAGCGATGGCCTCGTCAAAACCCTTCTTGCGGTTGATGGCCGGCGACGAGCCCGTCGTGCCCTGCAGCTCGACGATGTTGCACGGCTTGTCGCCGACTTCCTTCACGAGCCAGTCGCCGGCAACCTTGCCTTCGAAGACCGTGTCGGACGTGACGGCGGTGAGATAGAGGTCCTCGGGAGCGTCGACGGTACGGTCGAGCAGGATCACCGGAATTTCGGCTTCCTTGGCTTCCTTGAGGACGGCGTCCCAACCGGTGGCGACCACCGGGGCGATCAGGATCGCGTCAACGCCCTGGGCGATGAACGAACGAACAGCCTTGATCTGGTTTTCCTGCTTCTGCTGCGCGTCAGCGAACTTCAGGTCGATGCCGCGCTTCTGGGCTTCGAGCTTGGTGACGCTCGTCTCGGCGGCGCGCCAGCCGGATTCCGAACCGATCTGCGAGAAACCAACGGTCAGCGCAAAGGCAGATGAAACGGAAAGAGCCGTCGCAAAGGCGGTCGCGGCGAGCAAATTAAGAGTGCGCATTCTCTCCTCCACATTTGTTCCGGGAGCAACCGGAAGACTCCATTTCACTCCCCGGACGCCGGCCTCCACACCGGCTAAGGGCAAGTTAACCCAGCGAGCTCCCCCACAAAAGAGACAAATCGGTCTCCTTCATGGAATATTCTGCTGATCCGCATGAATTCAATACCTATACTAAGGTATAATATCCGTGTCCGATTTTGGATTTTTCAGGGCTCTTCTGGCAAAATACGGGCACATCCACCTTCCTGTACATTGATGACCAACCATACCCACTTTTCGACTTGCGATTTTGAATCGATTTCTTAAGTATGACAAATGAATGGGATCGGTACCAAATATATTGAAAAGTCTGCCTCATCCCCGGCAACCAAGGCCTGTTTCTCGATTTTGCGGCCAACGCCTCCCCGACAGGTCTGAGTGAGGATCTCATATTCGCTCTACATATGGTTATCCGCCATGGAAGCGCGTGCCGTCGATGGATTTGGTTCCCGTAGACGAGGCTTCGCGCCGGACGGCCAATGCTTCCGTCCATGTTGGGGACAGTCTTCTCTTGTCGTCGTCAGGCGATCAGCCTGCTGGCCCCTCGCAAGGCCCGAACACCTCGATGAAGCTGGATCTCAGCGCCGCGTCGGCGTCTTCCATGGTCACCGGTAACCCCAGGTCGACGAGGCTGGTGACACCATGGTCCCGGATGCCACAAGGCACGATCCCGGTGAAATGATCGAGGTTTGGCTCGACGTTAAGGCTAATTCCGTGGAAGCTGACCCAGCGGCGAACCCGGATACCAATGGCGGCGATCTTGTCCTCGGCGGTGCTTGCCTTGTCCGGCCGGCGGACCCAGACGCCCACGCGATCTTCGCGCCTCTCGCCCCGAATGTTGAAAGTGGCCAACGCCCCGATGATCCACCGCTCCAGCGCTGCGACGAAGGCCCTTATGTCCCTGCCGCGCCGTTCGAGGTCGAGCATGACGTAGGCCACTCTTTGGCCCGGCCCATGATATGTATACTGCCCGCCGCGCCCAGTCTGGTGGACGGGGAAACGGTCCGGTTCGACAAGGTCGTTCGGATCCGCGCTCGTTCCGGCGGTATAAAGAGGAGGGTGCTCGACCAGCCAGACGAGTTCCCTTGCGCGCCCCTCGGCGATCGCCGCGACACGCGCCTCCATGAAGGCGACAGCGAACTCATAGTCGACGAGATCAGGCTCGATAAGCCACTCGACAGGCGGTGAACCGGGGACGGCGTGCATGTCCGTCCTGATTTCGGATCGTTCATTAACCATTCGGTAACCTTATGCCGCAAACACTCAACGGACGACGACGCGTCGGTTTGCCGCTTCGTGTTCCGGGTGGCGCCGGTGGTCGAGCAAGCCCCCGCCGACGGCGAGACGGAAGATAGGACTGATGGCCAATTTGGAGAAGATCAAAGTCGAGATCTCTGTCGTGCTCGGCGGACAGACCATGCCGATCCACCAGCTGTTGCGCATGGGGCGCGGCGCGGTGATCGAGCTGGACCATTCCGCCGACGATGACGTCGATATCCTCGCCAACAATCTGCCGGTCGCCAAGGGGCAGGTCGTGCTGAAGGGGGATCGCGTGACCGTGTCGATTACCGAAGTCCTGGCCCGACCGGCCTCCTACCGCCGCGTCGACGAGGTTGTGAAGATCTAAGTTTTTCCCGGATTAGCGGGATTTTTCCGACGCTGGCAAAATTCTTCTTGGCTCCCTCTTGTGCCCCGGAGAATCTCTTGCTAGATACCCGGCGCCGGCCCGGAAGGGGTGGCAACTACCAAGATGCGGTCGTGGCGGAATTGGTAGACGCGCAGCGTTGAGGTCGCTGTGTCGCAAGACGTGGAAGTTCGAGTCTTCTCGACCGCACCAAACAAAAAAGCCGGGCATTTGAGTGCCCGGCTTTTTTGTATCTATGAAGATGATCGATAGGCCTAACTCGCCCTTAGTCCCGCGAGAACCTTCGACACTTCCGTCTTCAACTGGTCTATCTGCTCCGTAAGGCTCGACGCCGACTCCTTGACCTCGGCGGAGGCTTGAGAGGTCTCCCGCGCGGCAGTCGCGACCCCTGCTATGTTGGCATCCACCTCCCGCGTCGACTGGAAGGCGAGGGCCACGGCTCTTGCCACCTCGGATGTGGCGGCCTCCTGCTCGGCCACGGCTGCCGCGATACCCGTCGAAGTTTGGCCGATGTCGCGGACCTGGGCGGCGATCGTGCCGATGGCGTCAGCTGAGGTGCGGGTCGCCGACTGGATTGTCGCGGCCTGAGAGGAGATTTCCGATGTCGCCCGTGCAGTCTGCTCGGCAAGCTGCTTCACCTCTTGCGCGACCACGGCAAAACCACGTCCCGCCTCGCCAGCGCGGGCCGCTTCGATCGTCGCGTTGAGAGCCAACAGATTGGTTCGGGCGGCGATATCGCTGATAAGCGTCACCACGTTTCCGATCTGGGCGGCGGACTCGGCAAGTCCAAGAACCCCTCTTGCGGTGTCGTCGGCCATTGCAACGGCCGAGGTCGCCGCCACCGTCGACACCTCAACCTGCCGCCCGATTTCCCGAACTGAAGCCGCCAGCTCTTCGGCGGCGCCAGCGGCCGATTGTACGCCCGAAGCCGCAAAACTCGCGGCCCTGACCACGGCCGTCGATTGACTGGACGTTTCTTCGGCGCCGGCTGCGAGGGTGTTGGCCGCGACCTCCAACTGCTGGCTCGCCGCTCCCAGCGTAGCGACGACCATGCCGATTGTTGCCTCGAATTTGTCGGCCAGTTGCAACATCTCACGAGTCTTCTTCTCGGCGGTCAGGCGCTTGGTCTGCTCCTGCTCGGCGCGCAGTTGGCCGGAATCCAGAAGTGCTGCCCGAAACTCGGCCGTCGCATGGAACAGTTGACCGATCTCATCGCGCCGCTTCGGAACGTCGATCTCATCCTCAAGGTGCCCCCCAGCAAGCGACCGCGTAATGGCAGTCAGTCTGGCCAAAGGCTTCGCCAGTCCGAAATGGATAACTCCAGCCGTCAGAACCACCACGGCGAGGACGGCAGACAAGGTCAGCATCGCCCAGACCAGCGATCGGTTCGCCACCGTCAATCGTTCGGCGGTTTGCGAGGAGATATACTCGCCCAGCTCGGACTGGACGCCGGCAAGCATATTTACCGCCTCGGTTGCCTGCGAAAACCAGTCGGGCGCGGGCAGGGTGGCGGGGGCGCCGCTCGTCAATGCGGAGTACACCGACTGGCGGGTCGTCTCGAACCGTTCGAAGACGGCCTCATTGGCTTCTTTCGCGCGGGTTCGGACAGGTTCGCCGATCATCTCAAGGCGGGAATAGGCCGCGTTCCAAGCCGACATGACATGACCACGATACTCGGCAAGCGTTGCGAGTTCCGCGGCACTCGCAACGCGACCAGCCGAAAGGATGCCGTTGAGCATGCCCCGTTCCCGGCCCACATACTCGCTGGCCTCCCATATCTGGCGGCGCGCTTCCATGGCGCGGGCAAGCGCCAAGCTTGTCGTTCCAACCCCATCGGCCGCCGTACGTCTAGCGAGGTCATCAACCGCCTCGATGATGCGAGACTGAGCCGCGAACCAACGTGCCCCGAGATCTGACGGCGCCTTTGCGCCGGATGAAGCAGCGGCATAGATCTGGCGACGCAGGTCCTCCGCAGCCGAGACGAGAGAGTTCAGCCCATCCGCCTGATCTTGGTTCGCCTCGCTCAGAAGCTGACCGAGAGTTTCCCGAGCCTGACGGCGGGACTGGTCCAGCTTGTCGGCGACCGCCGCAGAAAGCTGCTTTCCGCTGGCAACTCCACTCGTCTGTCCCCGGTCCACCGCGAATGCCGTGGTAATCGCCAACGCCTGGTCCTGCACAAGCTGCGATTGAAGAATGGCGTTCGCGCTTGATTTGGCTTCAAGGGCGGAGACAAGCGTTTCCTTCAACTCAATGGCCAACAAGGCGGTCATTGCGGCAAACGTCAGATAGAGCTTCCAGCGGATTTGCATCCTATGGCCTTTTCATCGCAAGGAGATTGAAAGCCACAGTTTCATGGGGAAGTGACAATCGCCGTCGACTTGCTTACCCAAACCGTGCGCCCGAAATAACGAATTGCATGAAAGTCTTAATCGCACGTTTATGGGGTATTCCGGCAATTTCTACTTGCCATCCTATATTTTACCCATGTCAATTCTACCGTTGACAACGGAAATTGCACGATGCGTCATGATCTGACAATACATTTCGGCTTATCCGCCGTCCAAAAACATCAACGAATTTGAAGATACCGTCGTTATCTCCCTAGTCATCAAATGCCTTTGGCGCATTCAATCGAGCCCAGGCTTTGCCGGCATCCGATGAGCTTCATCAATGCCAGTCCTCGCCAATTTCACTGAAACGGATCGTAAAATATTAATTAAACATGCATCTGCGTACAAAGTATGCTTGTTGAGGTTGTGGTTTCTTGTATTCATCGACCGAAAAGTACGCGTTGCGGTTCGCGAAGGCGTAGCGAAGAGGTGAGCAAATGCGACTCTTGAGGGCGGGACGAGCAGCTCGAGATGCAACAGCCCTCATTGTCGTCGGCATTTTTCTCTTTGTCGGCTTCGAACAGCTTGATTTCTTCGAGACGCTTTCCGCTTTCCTGAGAAGGAACGAGTTCGTCCAGCTCGACGAAGTGCTGATGGCACTGCTGATCGCTGGGCTGCTGGGCTTCGTCTTCGGCTACCGCCGACTACGAGACTTGCAAGACGAGGTGGCACATCGCAGCCGGGCCGAGCGCGACGTCTCTTGGATCGCGGCCCATGATCCGTTGACCCGCCTTCCCAATCGTGTCGGACTCAAGCAGGAGATCGAGCGACTGAGGGCGAGTGACAAAGCTGGCAAGCCTCACCTGGCCATGGTGATCGATGTCCAAGGCTTCAGATATATCAATGACATCTACGGAAACGAGGCAGGCGACGAGATCCTGGTAAACATTGCCGACCGATTGCGCGAGATCTTCGTCGACTGTTACCTGTTCAGGCTTGGTGGCGACCAGTTCTACGCCGCACTGGAGGGCTCTCAGACCAAGGACTGGGAGAAGCTGGCCCGCCGGGCCGTCAAGCAGATCTCCGAACCCATCCTGGTCAACGAGCGCTACTACGAGGTCTCTGCCTATATTGGAATGGCGCGGTATCCGGACGATGCCGCCAATATCAAGTTTCTTCTTCGATGCGCACTGTCCGCGGTCTCCTCGGCAAAGAGAGAGCATTCCAGCGAGCCGAAATGGTTTGACCCCGCCGTTGACGAGGCGACGGCTAGATATGCGGAACTCGACAAGCAACTGCGCGCAGCGCTCAAGTCCGGAGAAGTGAGGCCGTATTACCAGCCGATGATTGACTTGACCTCCGGGCGTATCGTCGGGTTTGAAGCTCTCGCGCGGTGGCGCCGTCAGGACGGGACCTTCGTTCCGCCATCCGAGTTCATAACTTTGGCGGAAGAAACCGGCATGATCGGCGAGTTGTCGGATGTACTGTTCCGCCAAGCCTGTCGTGACGCTGCAAAATGGCCGCGAGCCATTCGGTTGTCCTTCAACGTCTCTCCAGCCCAGTTCAGCAGCCGAAGCTTCGGCCGCAAGATGCTGGAGACACTTGCCGAGACGGGGCTCTCGCCTCAACAACTCGAGATCGAGTTGACCGAGTCGATGTTCGTGAAGGACGTGCAGCTGGTATCGGCCATGCTCGAGGAACTTCGTGGGGCGGGTGTTCATATCGCAATCGACGACTTCGGAACCGGCTACTCGAGCCTCTCGCAACTGTCTCGGCTAAGGTTCGACAAGCTCAAGATCGATCGCAGCTTCGTGTCGTCCTTCCTCGACGACGCGCGGCAGGCCATGATCATTCGGGCAATGATCGGCCTTGGGCGAGGGTTGGGCATGAAGACCATCGCCGAAGGAATCGAAGAAGCATCCCAGGCCGAGACGCTTCAGCTTCTGGGGTGCCATCAAGGGCAGGGGTTTCTGTTCAGCCGCGCCGTCCCCGCCGAACAGGCGGCTTCCATGCTTCAGATGACCTGGCCCGTGAGATCTGAGGACAGCACCGCGGCAAACTGATCGCGGAGCTGACCTGCGCGGAGAGTGGTTTGCCACGTGAGGCGGAGTCCGTCTCTGGCTGTCGAGCCCTCTCGGGAATTTCTCCCTTGCACCATCCGGTTTGTCGGCCTTAACTCCCGCGCGACGGTGCTGATCGTCGCCGTCGATTCAATCTGTTCGCCACCTCGAGATTCACGGGAGACGCGCCATGGCCGAAACCGAGCCCAACGCGCCTGAAACGCGGAGCTTTGACGGCTTGCCGCCGCTCAGAACGGAGGAGGGTGAACTCGATCCGTCTTTCCTCAATGCCATCACCGCGGCGATCGAGGCGGCGGATGCTCCGACTGTCGAAGCGCTGGCCGCCGATCTTCACGAGGCCGACGTTGGCGACATCATCGAAGCACTCTCGGCCGACGAGCGCGCGCCCTTCATTCAGCTGCTCGGCGAGCACTTCGACTTCGCGGCCCTGACCGAGGTCGACGAGACCGTTCGTGTTCAGCTCATCGAGGAACTGCCGCCCGAAGCGGTGGCTGAGGGCGTTCGCGATCTCGACTCGGATGACGCGGTCTACATTCTGGAAGACCTCGACGACGAGGATCAGGAGGAGATCCTCGCCAAGCTGCCGGCGGTCGACCGCATGGCGCTGCGCCGCAGCCTCGACTTTCCCGAGGAGACGGCGGGGCGTCGGATGCAAACCGACTTCATCGCCGTGCCGCCATTCTGGACCGCCGGGCAGACGATCGACTACCTTAGGAACCAGAAGGACCTGCCGGACGAGTTCTACGAGGTGTTCGTCATCGATCCGGGATTTCGGTTCCTGGGAGCCGTGGCGCTTAATCGGCTCTTGCGGGCGCCGCGCCCCACGCGCATGTCGGACATCATGAACGACGAGCGACAGCGTGTCCTCGCTACCGACGACCAGGAAGACGTGGCGCGCATGTTCGAGCGCTACAATCTCGTCTCGGCGGCCGTGGTCGACGAGTCGGAGCGACTGGTGGGCGTCATTACCGTCGACGACGTGGTGGACGTCATCCAGGCCGAAGCGGAGGAAGACATCCGCGCCCTGGCAGGCGTCGGCGACGAGGAGATCTCGGACTCCGTCTTCTACACTCTGCGGACCCGGTGGGTCTGGCTGTTGTTCAACATGCTGACCGCCTTCCTGGCGTCGTCGGTGATCGGCATGTTCTCGGGGTCGATCTCGAAGATGGTGGCGCTTGCCGTGCTGATGCCGATCGTCGCGTCGATGGGCGGTAACGCAGCCACCCAGACCATGACGGTGACCGTGCGGGCCCTGGCGACCCGCGATCTCGATGCCCACAATGTTTGGCGGATTTTCGGTCGAGAATTAAGCGTTGGTTTACTCAACGGCGGCAGTTTCGCATTGATCGTCGGTTCGGCCGCCGCGCTCTGGTTCCAGGATCCGCTCCTTGGAGGCGTGATCGGCGCCGCGATGATCGTCAACCTGTTGTCTGCGGCAACGGCCGGCATCCTGATACCCCTGGCGTTCGAACGGCTCGACATCGATCCGGCGGTTGCTTCGGGGGTTTTCGTGACGATGGTGACCGATGTCGTGGGGTTTCTGGCGTTCCTCGGGCTCGCGTCATGGATTTTGCTTGGGTAAAGACGGCGTTTCAAACGAAGCGGCGGCGCCGCGACAAGCCGATCGGCATGGGTCGTTGGGTCAGCCTTGCCGCCCGTTTGGTCAATCCGCTCGCACTCGGCTCGCTTGCTATCGGTCTCTCCGCGTGTGCTCTGTTCAGTTATGAGCCACCAGGACCGGACGACTACCCTGTGAAGGGCATCGACGTCTCCTACTATCAGGACGACATCAACTGGCGTTCGGTGGTGGCGGACAACACCGCCTTCGCATGGCTGAAGGCGACGGAGGGCGGCGACTGGTCGGATCCGAAATTCCAGCAGAACTGGGATGGTGCCGCCATGGCGGGGTTGCCGCGCGGCGCCTATCACTTCTGGTACTTTTGTCGTCCGGCGATGGAGCAGGTGAGCTGGTTCCTGCAGAACGTGCCCTATGACCCCTACGCGCTGCCGCCGGTCCTCGACATCGAATGGGTCGACTCCAAGACGTGTCCGGGCCATCCTCCGCGTGAGGCGATCATTCCGGAGGTCAAGAGCTGGCTCGACGCCATCGAGAGCTACTACGGCAAGCGTCCGATCATCTACACGTCGATCAGCTTCTACAACGACCGTTTGCGCGGCGCTTTTCCCGGCTACTTCATCTGGATCGCCTCCTACAAGGGGCATCCGGTGGTGCGCGACCCGAGCCTGCGCTGGAACTTCTGGCAGCATACGGAAGCCGGACGCGTTGCCGGCATTCGGGGTAGGGTGGATCGCAATGTCTTCAACGGATCGCCTCGCGAATGGCAGGCTTTCCTCGAAGGCCGTCTCCCTCCGGGCGGGTGAGCCAAGGTCAGCCCGAACTCTTGGCGGTTTCCGCTGGAATTTGCCTGAAAACGCGGAGATAAAGAAATGCCGGTGAGCTCTCCTCGCCGGCATTTCCATAGGAGACGAGGATGCGCGGTATCGTCGCTTTCTGCTTGGCAATGGCCATTGGCGGCCTTGCTCAGGCCGATGAAGGCAACCCGGCCGAGCCGACCGACGCCGATCGGCAGGTGATCGCCGAATGCGTGGCAAGCGCTCCGCATGAGAATATCAGTCCGCTTGGCTGCATCGGCATGGTTTCCGATCCCTGCCTTGCCGATCCGGACAACGACAATACGCCGATGATGGCCGCCTGCCTTGAACGTGAAGCAACGATCTGGGACGAGCGCCTCAACGACGATTATCAGGCGCTGATGAAAGGCCTCGACAAGGCCGAGGCCGCCAAGCTGCGCGACAGCCAGCGGTCCTGGCTGACAGTGCGCGACGCCACCTGCGACATCGAGGCCTCCTTCTGGCAGGGCGGCACGGGCTATGGCGGTGCGATTGCGGGCTGCATGTTGCGTGAAACTGGCGCCCGCGATGTTTCGCTCGCCACCCTTCGTACCTATCTCGATCAATGAGCGAGCCGTTCACCCTGTCTTTCCGGTCGGGTTGCCGTCCGCTCCCCTGATGAGATACGAATGGACTCCATCAGGATTTGCGAGTCCCGAGGCCCGACCCCTTCGTCGCGGCCGCCACCCCACGAGAAGGTCCACATGATTTCCAAGGATCAGGAATACGTCCGCCTCGACGATGAGGAAGAGGAGAAGGACGAGAAGGCCAAGGACGGAGCGCCGGCCCCACAGGTTGACAAGTATCTCTTCAAGTCGCGCACTGTTCTGATCACCGGCCAGGTGACCCAGGAGATGGCGAAGGAAGTGACCTCGCGCCTGTTGGCATTGGCGGAAGCGAGTGCCACCGATCCAATCACCGTCATCGTCTCGTCGCCGGGCGGCCATGTCGAATCCGGTGACATGATCCACGACATGATCGGTTTCGTGCCGGCGCCGGTGAACATCATCGGGACGGGTTGGGTCGCAAGCGCCGGCGCGCTGATCTACGTGTCGGTGCCCAAGGAGCGTCGCTTCTGCACCCCCAACACCCGCTTCCTGCTGCATCAGCCGTCTGGTGGTACCGGTGGCATGGCGACCGACATCGAGATCCAGGCGCGCGAGATCATCAAGATGCGCGACCGCCTCAATCGGATTTTCGCCGATGCGACGGGCCAGCCGGTCGAGCGCATCGAGAAGGACACCGACCGCGACTACTGGATGAGCGCCGAAGAGGGCATCGCCTACGGTCTGGTCGGCCGGGTGGTTCGCACCGCTTCGGACATCTGACGATATTCAGAACGGGGCGGCACAACCGCCCCGTTCTTTCTGTTTACCGCGTTCGCCCCCGACCACGGGGAGAACTGATGCACTCAAATACCGACGCCAGAAGCTGGTTTGCCAAGCCGGCGTCTCGTTGAGGAACATGAACGTTCTAGGCCGATCAACGGATTGACCACCTCGTGTTCGTCGGGTCATCTCCCTGTCGGGGTGACAGCGGGCCGGGTGGCGGCCGGGAGGACGAGATTGAACGCATTGAAAAAGATCGCTCTTTCGATTGGCCTCGTCCTTGTTGCCGGGGGCGTTCAGGCCCAGTCGCCCAGTCCCTACGACATGACCTACGCGCTGCGGGACGGCAAAGCGACTTCGCTTTACGCAGACATGAGCGAGAAGGCGGCGAAGAAGGGCACTATTCCAGGTGATGCCAAGGGCATCGTATTGCGCTGGTGCCGCGACGAGATTCCATTCGGGTCCTGGCAGTTCGGTAGCCGCAAAACGCAGCTTGCCCTGCTCGACGCACGGTGGTGCGAAGTCTCCTACAAGGGCGTGGTCGGCAATGTGCCGGGCAAGGTACTGACACCGCAATAACCGAAACGACAGGAAAGCTTCGAGGGGGAGTGCAGGCGGCGTGTTTTATGTGCTCTCCAAGCTTGGGTTCCTGTTTTTGCGCCCCTCCAATGCCTTTGTTTTGGCACTGCTGCTGGGAGTGGGGTTGCGGCTGCTTGGTTGGCGGCGGCGGGGTGCCGAGTTGATCGGCATCGCATTGACCTTGCTCGTCATCTGCGCGTGGACCGGTGTTCCCACGCTTCTTCTTCGTCCCCTCGAACAGCGCTTCTCGGTACCGGCCGATCCTGACCGGCTGGCCCCTGCCGGGATTCTGGTCTTGGGGGGTGTTGTCGATACGGGGCTGTCGACTGAACGAGGCTCGGCGGAGCTGGTCGATGGCGCGGAGCGTCTGATCGCCACTGCAGAACTCGCTCGGCGATATCCGGGCGCGCGCATCGTGCTCTCGGGCGGCTCGAATGGCGTTTTCGCGAACGACGAGCGTGCCGAGTCGGCCATTGCGCGCGACCTGCTTGTCGAGTTCGGCGTGTCGGCAGAGCGGATTACGATTGAGGATCGGTCCCGCAACACGCGAGAGAACGCAATCTACAGCTTCAGCACGGTCGAGCCAAAGCCACGGGAGCAGTGGCTACTCGTCACCTCGGCCTTCCACATGCCACGCGCCATCGGCACCTTTCGCGCTGCCGGCTGGAGCGGCGTGGTGGCCTGGCCAGTCGATTACCGCAACGGCGCCGCAACCGACTGGTTGGGCGGACGCACCGCAGCCGAAGGGCTGACAATGACCGACATGGCGGTCCGCGAATGGATAGGCCTCGCCGCCTACCGGTTCGCCGGCTATTCCGACGCGCTGCTACCGCGACCGTAGGTCGGCCGTTTACGCCTCGTCATCGTCTTCAAGCAGATCATCGTCCGACTTCGGGACCTCGTAGACGGGCATAGACTCTCCTTCGGCCCGGAGACGAATGCGATAAAGCCCCCGCACTCGGTCGGGGTCGACCGGCTTGCCTTTTCTGAGGAGGATGACCTTGCCCTCCTTGGCGAGGCGCGCCGCCTCGTCCTTGATCGGCTTCATCAGCCGGCGCCATATCTTTTCGTCCTTGCCGGCAATGGCGCGGGCAACGGCGTCCGGACCGATCGGTTTGCCGGAGGGAGATTCAGAAGCCATCAGCAACAGAACATCACGGATCTGTCCTGCCTTGACGCGGTGCGGGTCGACGTCGGTCACTCGTATCTCCTCATGGCCTTCACGGCATTGGAGGTAAACTGGCGGCGGGCGAGCACCACCGCGATGAAGGTGGAACTGGCGATCAGGGGGATCGGCCCAAGGAAGCAGCCGAGATAGCCGATCGACATGAAGAAGGCACGCAGGCCACGATTGAAGTTCGTACCGGCCACAACGATGATCGAAGAGGCTCGCGCCACCGCCTTGTCCATTTCCTTGGTATCGGCCTCGGCCGGCGGCGGCAACGCGCCGAGCAAGATCGAGCCGAAGTTGAACATTCGGTAGGCCCAGCCGAACTTGAAGAAGGCGTAGGCATAGATGCCGAGCAGCCCAACCACCTTGTACTCGAAGGCCGTCCGGTCGGTGGCCGTAAGATCAGACAACGCCGAAACGACGCCAACAGCATGGTCGACCGAGTTCAGCAAGGTGAACCCGCCACCAATGGCGAGAAGCGAGGTCGACGCGAAGAAAGCCGTGCCGTTCTGAAGGCCGGCGACGATCGCCGTGTCGACCATCCGCAAGTCTCGAGTCGCGGCCTGCCGTACCCAGCCGTGACGGCCGATGTTGATGAAGTGGGTCAGCGAATGCTTGGCCCAGGGGCTGTGCTCCGTAAGCCAGGCCTGCCCGAACCACATGGCCAGGAACCAGACGAAGGCGGCGATATCGAAAGGCGTAAAAGCGATCGTCATGGCAGGCTTCCGGATTGACGGGATAGGCTTGCGATCCAGCGCAAAGCGGGCCGTGCGACGATCAGTTCTCCGCCGCCTCGGCCTCTTCGTATTCGGCCGACAAGGTCAGCCACTCTTCTTCGAACGTATCAAGGCTACGTACGGCGTCCGCCCGCTCCTTGGAGAGCTTGGCGCCTTTGGCCGGGTCGTTGGTGAACAGAACTGGATCCGCGAGGGCGGCATCGATGCGGGCGATCAGTTTCCTCGTCTTGTCCATCTCCGCCTCAATGCCCTGGATGCGCTTCCTGAGCGGGGCAAGCTGGGCCCGTCGCTCGGCGGCCAGACGACGGCGATCGGCATTGGTGACCCTCTGCTCATCGCCCTTAGCCGCCCTGTCGGCATCGCCCGGACCGGAGAGAATGAAACGTTTGTAATCGTCCATATCACCGTCGAAGGGAGTAATCGTCCCTTTGTCCACCAGCCATAGACGATCCATGGTCGCCTCGACCAGATGTCGATCATGGCTGACGAGAATGACGGCACCCTCGAAGTCATTGAGAGCCTGTATGAGGCTTTCGCGGCTGTCGATGTCGAGATGGTTGGTCGGCTCGTCGAGGATCAACAGGTTCGGCCCGTGGAAGGTGGCGAGACCGAGAAGAAGGCGTGCCTTCTCGCCGCCCGACAACTCGCGCGCCGGCGTATCCATCTTGTTGGTGTCGAGGCCCATTTGGGCGACGCGCGACCGGACGCGGGCGTCGGGCGCATCGGGCATCAGACGGCGGACATGGGCGACAGCCGACTCGTCGGGGCGCAACTCATCAAGCTGGTGCTGGGCGAAGAACGCGACCTCCAGCTTGCCGGCCTTGACGACGTTGCCGGAAAAGGGCGCCAGCCGGTCGGCCAACGCCTTGGCGAAGGTCGACTTGCCATTGCCGTTCTTGCCAAGAAGAGCGATGCGGTCGTCATCGTCGATACGCAGCGTCAGGCGCTTGAGCACCGGCTTGTCAGGATCATAGCCAAGGTCGACCTTGTCGTAGGTGACGATGGGCGGCGCCAGCTTGGCCTTCGGATTGGGAAAGCTGATCTGCTGGACGTGCTCCTCCACCACCTCGGCGATGATGTCGAGCTTCTCCAGCATCTTGATGCGCGATTGTGCCTGCGTGGCCTTGCTGGCCTTGTAGCGGAAGCGGTCGACGAAAGCCTGCAAGTGCTTGCGTCGCGCCTCGATCTTCTCGCGCGCCTTTTCCTGCAGCAGCATCTTCTCCTGCCGCTGCCGCGCAAATGACGTGTATCCGCCCTTCCACAGCGTCAGCTTGCCCTCGGACAGATGGCAGATGTGATCGACGGCACTGTCGAGAAGGTCGCGATCGTGGCTGATCAGAACGACCGTATAGGGATAGCGCTGAACGTAGTTGGTCAGCCAGAGCGTGCCTTCGAGATCGAGGTAGTTGGTCGGCTCGTCGAGCAGCAGCAGATCCGGTTCGGTGAACAACACGGCGGCCAGTGCCACGCGCATGCGCCAGCCGCCGGAAAAATCGGCGCAGGGGCGACGCTGGTCGGTGGCATCGAACCCGAGACCGGACAGGATGGTGGCAGCGCGCGCTTCGGCGGAGTGCGCCTCGATGTCTGCAAGCCGCAGCTGAATCTCGGCGATACGGTGTGGATCGGACGCCGTTTCGGCCTCGGCCATCAAAGCCGTCCGTTCGGTATCCGCGGCCAGCACGAAGTCGATCAGGGAGATGTCGGACCCCGGCGCTTCCTGGGCAACGCGACCGATGCGAGCACCGCGCTTGAGATCCACCGAGCCGCTCTCGGCCGCGAGATCGCCAGCGACGATGTTGAACAGGGTCGTCTTGCCGGTACCGTTGCGGCCGACAAGACCGACCTTGGCGCCGTCATGGATGGTGACGGAGGCGCCCTCGATGAGGGTGCGGCCGGCGATACGATAGGTGAGATCGGATATGATCAGCATGGCCCGGCGATTTCGCCCGAACTGCGAGGAAAGGCAAGACACAGCGAAGGAAAATTCGCACCCAGCGGCTAGATGCGGTCGTCCGGCGGTCAGACGGGCTCGCGGCCAAAGGCGGGAAGGAGAAGTGGTCGCAGACTTTGGCTTTGTGACGTATCGGAGCATGCTGCCATCGCTGTTAACCCGCACTTGTGGTGATCGCGCGACATCCCCACCTCGTTTCCAATCGAGCGGCGTCATCGGGGGAGCGCGATGCGGAAACCGAAGTTGAAGCTTGCAGCGGCCCTTTTGGCGACCATCGCCGTGGGAGTCGGCATCCTCGGCTACCAAACCCACCAGATAATCGGATCGGTGCCTTATCTCTTTCATCGCAACGCCGAACTCAAGGCCGACGGTTACTACATGGCCGAGTTCGAGTTCAGGATGCTCAGCATCGTCAAGAAGTTGTCCGACGGCGACTATCTCGATGCCTACTCGACCTTGCGTCGCTTGCGGCGGCAGATGGAAAGCGGCGAAGGTCTGATCAAAATGCCCGCCGATAAATCAGCCAAGGCGCGCTACGAGTTCCTTCTTGCTCGACAGGATCAGACCACCGGCGCCTTCATGGACCCGGACTATCCCTCGTTCACTTTTATCGCACCGACGCTCAATGTCATCGAAGCGCTCGACGGATTGGCCAGGGAGGTAGGAGAGCCATTGCGGCTCCGCTACCCTCTTCGCTTCCTTGACAGAATTGCCACACCGGAGGCTCTTCGCGCCTACCTCGACGCCCACCTCTACATCGGCCGTTTCTGGGCGGAGCACCTCCCTGGACCGGGAGTCTATGGGCCCGGCATTTCGGAACTGGCTTATGTCGATCTCCTCGAGACGACAGGCACCTATCACTTTACGCCCGCTTGGCACGCGGCGTTTCGTAGTTGGCTCGATGCAACGCAGGACCCGAAGTCCGGCATGTGGGGCGCCCGCATGGGGACGCCTCGCGCCTTCGAGACCAAGCGAGACGCCAACTCCACCTATCATATTCTGCACTATCTGCTGACCGACGATGGCGCCGACCGCGATCCATCGCATCCGCTACTCTACGCCAGCGAGCTGGCCAGTAGCCTGATGGGAGCGATGGCCGCGCCCATGCCGACCGGCGAGGACGAGCAACACGCATGGAGCCTCGAACAGGCACAGGCGACGCAACTCCTGACGCGCCACCTGTGGGGACACCTCGACGAGGCGGGTAGGGCAGCGGTGCGCTCGGCACTCGAAGTGGCGCTGACCGAACGATATCGCCTGCTTGACGAAGCAACCGGCGGCTTTGCCATCTACCCCGGTTCGCCCTCCGACGTTGATGGCACGACGACAGCGCTCCGCTTCATCGAGGCAACGGGCAGCCTGCCGGGAACGGCTGACCGGGTTCGCCTGTGGGGCGATATCGAAGCACCGGCTGTGGATAGCATCTCGGTCGAGTCTTCAGCTGCGATCGAGTTGCCCGACGACCCGGTCGTCAACTCGTTCCGTCTTTACGTCGGTTCGGTGCTAACGGACACCGATCGGGATCAGCCCATCGCCGTTCTGTATCCGCCCAACAAGGGGGCGGTACTCGACGTGATCGATCTCAGGCAGAGCGTTGGGCGTTTCCTGGCGAGCGCAGGCGCCAGCTTCGGGAACTGGTCGACCGCCGATAGCATCCGCGGTTCGGCGCTGCATCCTGACAGTTCGGCGCCCATAGTTCCCGTGATGACGATCGACCGTACGCTCGGTGACGCCCTAGGTGATATCGGCAAGGGCGCGTCAGACCTTCTGTTCGTCGGCTACGACGTCTTCCAGCGACCTGTCTTCGCACGTCATTGCCACATCGAGAACTGACCTTCGAAAAGCCGCGCGTTTCGCCTTGCCGTTCGCCATCGACCGGCTACTGTCGGTGCGAAACCGACGGCGGACCCGTCGGCGCATCGAAAAGCCTCACGTCATGAAAACCGTCTACTCCCCCCGTCATCGTCTCCACGCCGACAACCAGGAACTCAACGCCGGGGTCATAACGCCTGCCTTCGAGCTGCCGGCGCGCGTCGACTTCATCTTGCGGCGGATCGCGGCGGTTGGTCTTGGCGACGTGATCGAGGCAACACCCATCGACGCCGTTGCGGCGGCGTCGAAGGTTCACGATGCCGGCTACCTCCGGTTCATGGCGGATTTCTGGAAGCTATGGCTCGCCGAAGGGCGTACCGGACCGACGATGCCCTACGTCTGGCCTGCTCGCGGCCAGCGGGATATCCGCCCCGAGCACCTCAATGGTTTGATGGGCTATTATTCCTTCGATGGCGGCGCTTCCTTCGTGGAGGGAACCTGGGATGCCGTACAGTCGGCCGTCTGGTCTGCGGTTGGCGCCGCCGAGCTGATCCACGGCGGTGAGAAAGCCGCCTACGCGCTCTGCCGGCCACCTGGGCATCATGCGGGCTCGTCGACCATGGGCGGCTACTGTTTCATCAACAACGCCGCCGTCGCGGCGCAGTGGTTTCTCGATCGTGGTGCGAAGCGAGTCACCATCCTCGACGTCGACTATCACCACGGCAACGGTACGCAGGAGATTTTCTACCGGCGCGGAGACGTGCAGATGGTCAACCTCCACGCGGACACTGCAGTCGCCTACCCCTTCTTTTCCGGCCGTGCCGACGAGATCGGCGAAGGGGAGGGCGAGGGCTTCACCCTCAACCTGCCCATGCCTTTCGGGACCGACTGGGAGACGTGGGGCGCTGCCCTCGATCATGCCTGCCGGGCGATCGAGACCTTTGGCCCGGACGTCGTCGTGGTGTCGCTCGGCCTCGACACGTTCGAGGGCGACCCCATCTCCAAGTTCAAGCTGAAGCGCGAGGACTACCCCAAGATCGGCGCCCGCATCGCCGCTCTCGGAAAGCCGACGCTGTTCGTGCAGGAGGGCGGCTATGCGGTCGAGGATATCGGCTACAACGCCGTCGGCGTGCTCTCCGGCTTCGAGGGAGCGTGACGGATTGTGTCAGTAGGTACTCCTGACACGGTCTGGCATGGGGGGCGGCTATGTCTGCCATCGTCATTCACGGAGGCAAAGATGCTGGATCATATGGGTTTTCCCGCCGTCGACTACGAAAAGTCGAAGGCCTTCTACGACAAGGCTTTGGCACCACTTGGCATCGAAGTGGTGATGTCCGTATCGGCCGAGGAGACGGGCGGAGACGCCTTCGCAGGCTACGGCAGCGACGGCAAGCCTGACTTCTGGGTCGCGACGGGTCGCCCTGCTGGTGAGATCATGCATTTTCACGTCGCCTTCGCGGCAAAGGACCGGGCAACGGTCGACGCTTTCTATGCCGCGGCGATGGCTGCCGGTGGGCGTGACAACGGAGGACCGGGGCTTCGCCCTCATTACCACCCCAACTACTACGCCGCCTTTGTCCTGGACCCCGATGGCAACAACATCGAGGCGGTCTGCCACAAGCCGGAATGAGAAAAGGAGGACGGGCTGCGACGGATTGTCGCGGTTCGTCCTGAACCATCATGTTCGATCATGTCGACTGTCCGGTGACCGACATTCGCCGGTCCATTGCCTTCTATGACGCTTTGCTCGCGCCACTCGGTGTTTCCCGGCTGATCACGAGAGTCGCTCCCGGTTCGGGCGGTGCGTCGAATGCAGGCTACGGCCGGGATGGTCACGCCGGATTCTGGCTTTCGAATGCCAGTCGCAGGGGACGGCTTCACGTCGGCTTTTCGGCCACGACGCGTGATGCCGTGGCAGCCTTCCATGCCGCAGGTTTGGCGGCGGGTGGCGAGGACAACGGTGGGCCGGGCTTGAGGCCGTATGCGGCCAACTATTTCGCCGCCTACATTATCGACCCAGACGGCCACAACATTGAGGCCGTGTGCCGCGCGGTAGGTTGACGTCAGAGGATGCTGCCAAGCTGCGCATAGCCGCGCGCCGGTCGTTCGAAATGGAGTGTCCGGCCGCTCATTTGCGCCAGTCGGGCCATTTCCGTCTCCAGAGCGACGCGCGGCGCGACGTGAAAGAGAGACAGCCAACCGTGCAGGAGGCTGCGGATCGGAGCCCCCAACCCTTCGCAGAAGCCGAAATCGACGACCGAAAGACGGCCGCCATCCTTGACCAGAGAGAGACCGTGAGCCAACGCCGCCGTCCAATCGGGGATCATCGACAGCGTGTATGAGAAATAGACACGGTCGAAGCTCGCTACGCCGAAGGTCGCCTCCGGATCGAAAAAACAAGCATCGCCCTCGGCCAATCGAATGTCGAGACCTGACCTTTCGACATTGCGATGGGCGGTCTTCAACATTTCGCCGGAGATGTCGAAGCCATGGAGAAGCGCGTCCGGATGGCGGCGACCGACCGCCACCAGGTTGCGACCGGTGCCACACCCCATTTCCAGCACACTCCCGCCCGGAGGAACCTCAAGCGCCCCGATCATGCGATCTCGGCCGAGAAGGTAGGGCTTGCGCGTCAGGTCGTAGATGTGCCGGGTCAGCCGGTACATGCGGTCCATCGCCGCCTTCTGGCCGGCCGAGGGCGGAGACGCAGAGGTGGGCGCGCTCACGCGGTATCTCTCAGATAGAGGTGGAACCCTCCGTAGATCGACGAGCGATCGCGGGCGACATATTCGGGCACGGTCGAGGGATCGTAAGACCAGCGCGAGCGTATTTTGGCGGGCAGGACCGTCTCAAGCGGGCTGTCGAGCCCGGCGGTACGGAAAATGACGCGAGCCCCCGGGCGAGCCGTGCGGCTGATCTCGGTCCACAGGGCGACCATCTGCGCCGGCGTCATCCAGTCCTGAGCGTCAAGCAACACATAGCCGTCGAGGCACTCGTCGGGCATGGTCGCAAGACGGTCGGTCATCGAGGCCTGCACGGCGGTCACGCGGTCGGCGTTGGCGCGGATGGCGTCGTAAGCCCCACGAGTGAGGTAGGCGGGCACGGCGCGGCGACTCTCGCGGTCATAACGGCGGCCGAAGGCCTGCCAGGCGAAATAGTTGTCCTCAAGCGGGAAGTCGCAGGCCAAGCGCGACAGGCGCTTCCGCAACAAACCGGCGAGGTCGCCACCGGCGTCGGCCGAAAGATAGGCGAACTGGGCCGGCGGGATGCCAAGGCCATAGAGTGACACCGGCATGCGACACAGCCAGCGAATGAGCCGGGAGTCGAAGACCGGGGCAAGATTCTCCTCAAACAGGCGACGCTGTTCGTCGAGGCCTTGCGCGGTCAGCATGAGCCGCGGGTTCTTGCCATAGGCGCGGGCGAGCAGGTGCATGACGCCAATGAACCGCCCCAGCAAGCCGTAGCGGTAGATGTTCCGGGTGAAGATCGATATCTGCCGACGGCCCGTCAAGCCGCGCTTTTCCCAATAGGCACGCGCATCGTCCGGGAGATGGTCGCGCAGGAAGCGATCGTAACGGTCGGTATTTTCTCGCTCGTCGGCGTGACCGAAGAAGCGGAAGAAGCTCTCGTGGTTCGGCAGGCGGCAGGCAGCGGCCAGCTTCAGCTTGAGCAGCGCGATATGGGCTGGATTGAGATCGACGGCGATGATCTCCGCCGGCGAAGCCGTCAGATAGTTCATGACGTTGCAGCCGCCGGAGGCAATGGTGATGATGCGCTTGTCCGGTCCGAGTTCGAGCGCCGTCATGTCAACGGCCGGATCTTCCCATATCTGCGGATAGACAAGACCGGAGAACGCCAGGGTGAACAGGCGTTCGAGAATGCCTTCCCGGCTGGTCAGCTTGTTGGCATGCACCGCGTTGGCCAAAAGGTCCTTGGTCTTTTGCTTGCTCATGGAAAAATCCCTGTCAGCCGGCGGGGTACCCCTTGCGAGTCGCCTGTGCGGCCTGCCGTCTGAGCGAAGGCTTTTCTCACAATCGAATGACACTATTCCGACGAAGTCGGCAAAGCGCCGAGCGGTTGCCCAGCAAAACGCCCGCAACGGAGTTTCTCTTCACGCCCATCGGGCCGGTTTCCGGCTCCGGTCGGGAGGCCTGACGAACAGGTGAAGCGTGCAAGAGGCTGTCAGAATTCTTGACAAATCCGCCCCGCCGTGCGCTTGTCGCGCCCACAGATCCGGCCTCCCCAAGGTGGGAATCCGGAGCCGTTCCCAACGGATTCAAAGAGACAGGACGATAACCATGCACGCCTATCGCACCCACACCTGCGGCCAGCTTCGAGCCAGCGACGTCGGGCAGAATGTGCGGCTGTCCGGCTGGGTGCATCGCGTGCGAGATCACGGCGGTCTGCTGTTCATCGACCTGCGCGACCACTACGGCATGACGCAGGTCGTGGTCGATCCCGACAGCGGATCGTTCAAGCTGGCGGAGACGCTGCGCGCCGAGTGGGTCATCCGCGTCGACTGCCTTGTTCGCGCCCGTACGCCCGAAACAGTCAACGCCAACCTTCCCACTGGTGAAATCGAGGTCTTTGCCAACGAGATCGTCGTTCTCGGCCAGGCCAAGGACCTGCCGCTGCCTGTGTTCGGCGAGCCGGACTATCCGGAAGACGTGCGCCTCAAGTACCGCTTCCTGGACCTTCGTCGCGAAACACTGCATGGCAACATCGTCAAGCGGACGAAGATCATCCGCTCGATGCGCCGCCGCATGGAGGACGCCGGGTTCACCGAGTATTCGACGCCGATCCTGACTGCCTCCTCGCCAGAAGGCGCGCGCGACTTCCTGGTGCCGAGCCGTATCCACGCCGGCAAGTTCTATGCCCTGCCGCAGGCGCCGCAGCAGTACAAGCAGCTGCTGATGGTCGCCGGTTTCGACCGCTATTTCCAGATCGCGCCCTGCTTCCGCGACGAGGATCCGCGCGCCGACCGCCTGCCGGGCGAGTTCTACCAGCTCGACCTGGAAATGAGCTTCGTAACGCAGGACGACGTGTTCAACACGATGGAGCCGGTGATCCGGGGCGTGTTCGAGGAGTTCGCCGAAGGCAAGCCGGTTTCCCAGCAGTTCCGTCGCATCAAGTATGACGATGCCATTCGCCTCTATGGCTCTGACAAGCCGGACCTTCGCAACCCGATCGAGATGCAGGCGGTGACCGAGCATTTCGCCGGCTCGGGCTTCAAGGTGTTCGCGCGCATGATCGAGGCCGATCCCAAGACGGAAGTATGGGCCATCCCGGCCAAGACCGGCGGCAGCCGCGCCTTCTGCGACCGCATGAACTCCTGGGCGCAAGGACAGGGCCAGCCCGGCCTTGGCTACATCTTCTGGCGATCGGAAAACGGCGCTCTCGAGGGTGCCGGCCCGCTGGCCAAGAACATCGGACCGGAGCGGACGGAAGCCGTTCGCGTGCAGCTCGGTCTTGGCGAGGGCGACGCCGTGTTCTTTGTGGCCGGCGATCCCCAGAAGTTCTACAAGTTCGCCGGTGAAGCCCGCACTCGCGTCGGCTCCGATCTCAACCTTGTCGATACCGAGCGGTTCGAACTCTGCTGGATTGTCGATTTCCCCTTCTACGAGTGGAACGACGACGAGAAGAAGCTCGACTTCGCCCATAACCCCTTCTCGATGCCGCAGGGTGGCCTGGAGGCACTGAACAATCAGGATCCCCTGACGATCAAGGCCTTCCAGTATGACATGGTCTGCAACGGCTACGAGATGGCCTCCGGCTCGATCCGTAACCAGTCGCCCGAGACCATGGTGAAGGCCTTCGAACTGGTCGGCACCTCGAAGGCCGAAGTCGAGGAGCGTTTCGGCGGCATGTATCGCGCGTTCCAATATGGCGCCCCTCCGCATGGTGGCATGGCGGCCGGCGTCGATCGGGTGGTGATGTTGCTGTGCGGTGCGCAGAACTTGCGCGAAATCACGCTGTTCCCGATGAACCAGCGCGCCGAGGACCCGCTGATGGGAGCGCCGTCGGAAGCCTCGACCAAGCAGCTGCGTGAACTGCATCTCAAGCTGAACCTGCCGAACTGATCGGCTGTATCTCAAAGGAGAAGGCCGGGGAGGCGACTCCCCGGCCTTTTGTCTGCGTGGATCTTTGCAGCCAGTCAGGTATCACTCGTTGGCGGTCACCCCGACATTCAGCACCCGAATGAGGTCATTCGGCTTATCGGTATTGACCTTCTCCAACTGATCGAAGGCGACCGGCGTTTCAGGCGCCACACTCAGGGTGATCGACTTCGGATCCCGAATGAAATCCGAGATCGGCTTCTCAAACCTCGCCTGCAGCTTGGGATCCTCAAGGAAGTTGAGCAAGAGCGGCAGGGCGCCGGCGGTGTTCTCACGGAACTTGTCGCCATCCTGGTCCAGTTTCTTCGCTTGCGCCTCGAAGGCCTTCTCGACGATGCCGGCATTGCCGTAGGTGACCGAAGCGGACACAAGCGCTGCCTTCTTGATGCGAGACTCGATCTCGGAAGGCCTGTCCACAAGAGACAGGGGCAGGCCGTTCAGATGGAAGTCACTGGAGATGACCCCCATATCGGCAGCCTTGAGGGTCAAGTCCTCAAGATGCAGGTCGCCCTTGTCGGCATCCCAGGACAACGTCAAACCGCCAGATATATCGAGGGTTTCGTAACCCATGCTGGTCAGCTCGGAAACGACTGTCTCGTCGGACAGCAGTGCCACAGGCAAGGACAGCGAGGTAAACGTGGCATCACTGCGTTGGGGCAGGGTGCCAATATAGTTCCCGCTTGTCAGAGCAAGCGAGTCGAGCCCCACGGAGCCGAACGGCGACTCGACCGACAGTGCGCTAAGCTCGGCGAAGCCGACGGATGTGCCGCCATTGACGATGGCGTCACGCATCGCCTCTCCGGACGGCTGGACGCCCTCGGACGCACTCTGTCCCAGCTTGAGAAGAGCGGAAAGCGAGCCAAATCGGATATCCTGGAAGGTCAGAAGAGAAATGCCAAGCTTCGAGGAGGTCTCCTTGGCCGTGGCGCTGATGTCGCGCAACGTGAACGCGCCGATGCCGTTGCCACTGATGTCGTTGCCGTCAAAACTGTTGATCGCAACATCCACGCTGTCGTCGCTGGTCTTGACTTCAAGCTTGCTGGCCCGGACGAAATCCACGCCCATCAGCTGCGTATAGTTTGGCAGGATAGTAGAGATAAACCGGATTGGATCGGCCTCAACCTGCTTGATATCATCGAGCGCTTCAAAGATCTGCTTTATCACCGGTTGGCTGGTCTGGCGGAGGTAAACATTGTTTGCCTCGATGTTGCCGATGCTCGCAGTCGCATTCTCGAACGTCAGGACAAGATTGTTGACGCCATACTGCGAGTAAACAACACGCTCCTTGCCATCACCGATTCCATCGACGTACCTGGACGGGTCGAGCGCTTCAAGCGCCTTGCCAAAGTCCGCGCCGATAACATAGGTGCTGTCGATGGTCATCGACTTGAAGGGCGACGCGTCATCTTTCGGCTTTTGTTCGGCCGAGTTGAGGCCGGCCCTTTCGACACGACCATCGTGCATTCCCGACAGGTATGACAACGAGTACGTCGAAATGGAGTCGCCTTCCTTCATTCCGCTCGTCTCGATCCTGACGCTGTTCATCTCGGCCCAGTCGGCCCGGATTCCCATCATCCAGTCAGCATAGCGGAACATATTCTCGTAGATCGGACGTCCAGACGGCAAACTCTCCGGCGGCAGCGGGAAAACAAACCTTTCAATAAGACAAGACTCGGCGGACACCGAATAATCCACCACCGGAGGCGGCGTCTTCTCTTCACCGGCATTGGCTTCGGGCACGGACGCTTCATCACCCGTCTGGTCGGTGTCGCGGCTTTCTTGCATTTTCTTGACGGGCTTCTGTTTCGGGGCCGGCGACACATCGGCCTTCCCGGTTTCCCCGCCTGTGCCCGACTCCAGCCCGACCAGGCCCGGAAACCACTTGCCGACGTCAAAGTGGAGATCGACTTTATAGTTCGTGGCTCGAACGGCGTGGGCAGCGAAAGCCTCACCCGGGGTGAGGCGAGGATCTTCAACAGACAACTCGTCGAAATGAACGGCAATCAGATCATCATCGATGTCGCCGATGTTCACGTCAGACAACGTTACGGTCTGAGTCGCGGGATCGAAGCTGCTTTTGCCAACGGATACCGGGATCCCGAAAGACGCAGAGGCAAGCCATTGCCGTACAAGGGCTTCCCTGGACGTCTCTGCATGGACAAACGAGGGGCAGGCAAAGGCGGCAAGCGCCAAAGCCGCACCAAGCGAAGCGCTGGTTCTCATTGACGATCCTCCCGGATGCGCAATATCTGGGGCCGGCTGGCCGGCCTGTCTTTTGCTAGCGACAAGGACAAGTAGCCCTGCCGACGCAGGCCTTGAATAGGGTTGTCAGGCCCGCAGGACGGGCCGGTCCCCTATCAGTTCACGTCGGCGCCATCACCCGTCTCGTCGTCTTCGGCTTCCGGCTGATTGGCGATCACATCGGCCTTGAGAACGTCAGGCAGCGTCTGCGGAGCGGTCTGCGAGGTGGACAGGAGCTCCATCAGCGCAATCGGCGTTGCCGGCTTGGCTGTGATCGTCAGGTTCTTGGGGTCCTTCAGGAAGGTGGTCACGCCCTGGGCCAGCTTGTCCTGGAAAGGCTGATTGCCAATCGACGACAGGAGCAGGGGCAGGGCACCAGTGATCTGCCCCACGAAAGCAGCCGGCTCCTGTCCCATCTGCTTGGCCTGCTCGGCAATGATCCGACCGGCAAGAGACGCATCGCCATAGTAGACCGAAGCCTGCTTCAGCGTGACCTTGCCGAAAACGCTCTGTGGCGGGTTGGGCTGCTTGAGATCCTTGATGACATCGGCAGTAAGGCCACCGAAGGTTCCGGCCAGCGTTACCGTGCCAAGGTCGGTTCCATCGATGGTGATCTCGTTCAGGACGAGGTCGCCAGTCGCTTCGTCGAGCGAACCGGAGCCGTAGAATCCCAAGGTCAGCTTGTCGTATCCCATGGCCTTCAGCTGAGCGCCCATTTGCCCGCCCTCGTCCATGGCCATCGGATCGACGTCGATCCCCTCGACAGAAATGTCGATGGCATGCGGCACATCGGAGGCAAAGTCGGAGAGATCGACGTTGGCGCTGTCGATCATGACGGGCGCCTTGCCGTCCTGGGCGATCGAAATCCCCATGATGGAGACAGCATCCACCCGGTTGCCTTCCTCCTTGCCGGTAAAGACGGGAGCGGTGAGCTCAAGAGAGGAGGCGGTGAACTTGTCGCCCTTGTCGGTACCGCTGACGTTCTCGGCCAACAGGGAATCAGCGCTGAGCGTATCGCCTTCAACGGTCGGGTTGGCAAAGGTCAGTACTTCAATCTTGGTCTCCCCACCATCGGAAGACTTGATCGAGACGTTGTTGTAGACGACCCCGGCATCCGACTGGGTCGGCTCTCCCAGCGCGAAGGTCGCTCCCTTGTCTTCCGACAGGAGTTTGGTCAGGGCCGCGGTCACCTGCTCGGGCGTCGCCGCCGAAAAGGCGGGCCCTGCGAGGCCTGCGGTCAATGCAACGACAGCCACGGTAAGGGACCAGCGACTGGAAATCGTCATTTCATACTCCCAATAAGTCTTTATCGGAAAAGAGAGATAAGGCACGCTTTTCGAGACTGGCATTGTGGCTAAATGACGGTCGACGCACAAGCCATGCCTCCGACCAATTTTGGCGACCACGCCGGTGAACTCATTCTCTCCAAAGAAAAGGAGGGCCCGATCGGTTTGGGAAACCATTTCTTCATCCGACCCAAACAAGATGAATTATTGAAACGGCGTTCTCTGTTTCCACGCGCAAGAATGTGGGGTCGCCGCGCGGCTGGGCTAAAGACCGAATGGATGCGATGTGAAGTTCAGGTGGTTGAAATGGCTCAGGCTTCTTGCTGTATCGGCGGTCGTCACGACCGTTCCGATTGCCGCCGCGGACTACGTTCTTTCCCAGCACGCCCTTTCGGTCGGACAGACCGAAGCCGATTCCATGGCCGCGCGCTATCTGGTGCGCGCTGAGACGACCGTTGCCGAAGCGCTCAGAGTCCTTGCCGATCTCAGGAGCAGCGGGCACATCACCTGCGGCCTTGCCGATCGCACCATGTTCGGAATGACCGCCTTCAACTCCGACTTTATCGTGCAGATCGGCTTGACCGACGAGGCTGGTACGCTGATATGCGGAGAACCGATGGGCGCACTCGCCGCTCCTGCCCGGCTACCGGTGGCAGAGAAGGGCGACCCCTCGGTCATGTTGTCAGTGTTGAGCGATGGCAAGGACAGACGGCAAGCCGTGGTGACCTTGCGTGTGGACGACCGGCTGCGTCTGGTGGCTCGTCTCGCGACGCGATCGCTCGATATCGAAGCCGGCGCCAGCTATTTCGAGGACGCCAGCGTTACGACTGTCTATCTCGACGACGGTTCGGAGTGGAGCAGGTTTTCCGGCAAGTGGACGGAGAGTGACCAGTCGGCGGCGCTGGTGTCGACGATTTCTTCGGAACGCTACCCGATCAAGGTCCGGGTCGCGGTGGACGAGACCGCAGCCCAGAAATCGATCGCCGGTCTCCGGGCCATCACCATCATCCTGTCGACGCTCGCCGGCCTCGGCGTGTTCATCATCGTGACCTGGTCGATGTGGCGCCAATCCGACGGCGACAGCTTCTCCCGCGCCGTCGACAATCACGAGTTCATTCCCTACTACCAGCCGGTCTTCGATCTGATGACAGGCGAGATCCGCGGTTGCGAGGTGCTCGTCCGCTGGCTGCGTCCCGACGGAACGATGGTGGCACCAGGCCAGTTCCTGCCCTATGCCGAAGCGACCGGAGCCATTCGCGACATAACCCGCCAGCTCATGACCCAGACGGTGGTCGACGTCGCCGACATCTACGACAAGAATCCCGGCCTCAAGCTGGCGATCAACCTCACGGCCATGCACTTCAACGACCTTGAGATCATGGACGACATCAAGAGGATCTACGGCAACTCGAAGATTCGCTACGAACAGCTCTGCTTCGAGGTCACCGAACAGCACCCGCTCAAGGACTTGGCATTGTCGCGCGCCATCATCGGCCGAATCCAGGCGCTTGGCGCCTCGGTGGCGCTCGACGACGTTGGCACCGGGCATGGTGGCCTAGCCTACCTTCAAAAGCTGGGTGTCGATATCATCAAGATCGACAAGATGTTCATCGATCACATTGGAACCGACCACTCGTCCCAGACGATCGTCGACACCCTTGTCGAACTCGGCCATCAGCTCGGACTCGGGATCGTTGCCGAGGGCGTCGAACGCCCCGACCAGGTCGAACATCTGAAATCGATCGGCGTGGTCCAGGCGCAAGGCTACATCTACTCGCCGCCAATCCCGGTGAAGGCCTTCCGCGAGTTTGCTCTGAAATCGCTCGAACGCTCCAAGTCCGGCCTCGGCGCTCGCACCGACAAGCCAGTCGAAGTGTCCGACAGCTTCGCCTCGCTGACCGTTTCGGTCGACGATGAGGATGGAGACGAAGCTAGCGCCGCCTGATTCCGACAGACTGCTTTTGCAAGACCGCTCAGAAGGACGAGCTGGCGGCGTCGTTGCTTATCTCTTCGAAGAGATCGGCATTCCGGCAGAACTTGGGTGGATGCACGGCGCCGCGAATTGCCGTGATGTCCAGCCACACCTTGCAGGCTTCGAGTTCGGTGCACTCGTGGCATCGATCGGCGGCCAGCTTGCGCTCGATGCCTTGCAAGAACTGGTCGGAATCAAGCGTCACCGCCATCCGGCGCATGAGTTCCGGCTCCCGATCGCAGTCGCAACCGTCACCGCCCGTCTTGGAGGACGATTTGTCGATCATTCTAACCTCCACGTTCACGCTATCCGATGCATCATGATTAGCCCCAAGGCTAGTTCTGGCGATGACATGGATCAAAACTACGTGGATGTGATTGCCCTGGCGCGATCCAGCCAAGTCGAACTCTCACCGAAATGGTCTCAACCCGAAAGAAAGAACGCTCTCTCCGTTCGTGTTGACACTCAATCCCATCTTTGACTCCGCGAAAATACTATAAGGAATTGAGCAAGATTTAGGCAGAGAGCGGCAAGCACCAGGCGCCATCACAATCCGACCCGCCGCGTCTTTCCGGAACGGGCGGGTCGGAACACCGTCAGGTCGTCAAGGTTCGCCTCACGGCGTCCGCCCATCCGGCAAGTTTTTTCTTCCGCGTGGCATCGTCCATCTGCGGAGTGAAGCGTCGGTTGCGTTTCCAGCTTGTCGAGAAGCCTTGCATGTCCGGCCAGACCCCCGCCTTGTGTCCGGCCAGCCATGCTGCGCCAAGAGCGGTCGTTTCCAGGACCAGCGGCCTGTCGACCGGCGCGTTCAGCAGATCGGCCAGGCGCTGCATGGTCCAGTCGCTCGCCACCATCCCCCCATCAACGCGAAGCACGGTCTCCGACGTCCCCGTCCAGTCGCGGCGCATTGCTTCAAGCAAGTCGTGCGTTTGATAGCAGACCGCCTCCAGCGCCGCGCGGGCAAACTCGGCCGGACCAGTGTTGCGCGTCATGCCATAAAGAGCACCGCGCGCCTCGGCGTCCCACCAGGGAGCCCCGAGTCCGGTGAAGGCCGGCACCAGATAAACGTTCTGACTGGGATCGGCGTGGTCAGCCAAGGCCCCAGCCTGGTCCGACCGCTCGAAGAAGCGGAGCCCATCACGAAGCCACTGTACAGTGGCGCCGGCCATGAAGATCGAACCTTCCAAGGCATAGGTGACCTGCCCATCGAGGCGATAGGCAATGGTCGAGAGGAGCCGGTTGGAAGACCTGACGATTTCGCTGCCCGTGTTGAGCAAAGCAAAACAACCGGTGCCGTAGGTCGACTTCAACATGCCCGGCGAAAAGCAAGACTGACCGACCGTAGCGGCATGCTGATCACCGGCAATGCCTCGAATGGGGATGGCGACGCCAAAAAGATCGGGATCGGTTTCGCCGAAGTCGGCGGCGCTGTCACGCACGTCGGGCAAGACAGCACGCGGCACACCGAAGAGGCGCAGGAGATCGTCGTCCCAGTCGCCGGCGGCAATATCGTAGAGGAGGGTGCGGGATGCATTGGTGGCGTCCGTCGCATGAACCCGACCACCGGTCAGCCGCCAGAGCAGGAAGGTGTCGACGGTGCCGAACGCCAACCGCCCGGCCTCGGCCGCCGCTCGGGCGCCCTCGACGTTGTCAAGCAACCATGCAATCTTGGTGCCGGAGAAATAGGGGTCGAGCAACAGGCCGGTCTTCTCACGTACCATGTCCTCGGCACCATCACCCCTCAAAGCGGCGCACCGATCCGATGTACGGCGATCCTGCCAGACGATGGCGCGATGGATCGGTTTGCCGGTGTCGCGATCCCAGATCAGCGTTGTCTCACGCTGGTTGGTGATGCCAATGGCCGCGATGTCCTGCGGCGAAACGGCCGCCCGGGCGAGGGCATACTGCATGGTCTCAAGCGTGGTATGCCAGATATCCTCCGGCTCATGCTCCACCCAGCCCGAGTCCGGAAAATGCTGCGGGAACTCCTGCTTTCCCACGCCTTTGACACAGTATTCCTCGTCGAAGACGATGGCCCGCGTCGACGTGGTGCCCTGATCGATCGCGAGTACAAATGCGGCCATGGTCGGTCTCCTCCCGTCCCTTGGTTTGCTTGAGTTGTAGATGCTTACCGAGGCGGTGCAAGCGCCGCCCCGTTGCTTCTCCCCCGGTTCAGTGCAGATTGGCGATGAAGGCGTCGATCTCCGCCGGAGCAGTCTCGGCCATGCGGAGCCCGAGCTTGGTGCGCCGCCACAAGATATCCTCCGCACTTCTCACCCACTCATGGCGGACGAGATACCTTACCTCTGCCTCCGTGAGGCCGGCGCCGAAATCGCGTCCGAGATCGGCAGTGACGGCGGCTCCGGCAAGGATCTCCTCGGTCCTGGTACCATAGGTATGGACCAAGCGTTCGATCAGGCAGGGATCGATGCCGGGGCGGTTGGCGACAATATGCCCCTGGTAGGCGACGATGTCGCCAGAGGGCACGTTGCCGCCCGGCAGAGTTGCCCCTTTCGTCCAGGGAGCGCCTCGTGCCCCAACTACGTCCTCGATCAGAGCCAGCGCGCTTTCGGCAAGACGGCGGTAGGTGGTGATCTTGCCTCCAAACACATTGAGCAGCTTTGGCTCGTTCTCCGCACCGGCAAGCTTCAGCACGTAGTCGCGCGTCGCCTCTTGTGCCTTCGAGGCGCCATCGTCGTAGAGCGGGCGAATGCCGGAATAGGTCCAGACGATATCGGCCTCGGCAATCGGCTTCTCGAAATACTCCGAGGCGGCAGCCGTGAGATAGGATATCTCCTCGGCCGAGATCTTCACGTCGGCCGGGTCGCCAGAATAATCTCGGTCGGTGGTACCGATCAGGGTGAAGTCGCCCTCGTAGGGAATCGCGAAGATGATGCGCCCGTCGGCATTCTGGAAGATGTAGGCGCGGTCGTGATCGTAGAGTTTCCGAATGACGATGTGAGAGCCCTGAACCAGGCGGACGTGGCGGGCTTCCGGCATGCCGGCGGCCGACCGCAGGACCTCGTCGATCCACGGCCCGGCGGCATTGACCAGCAGACCGGCGGTCACCGTCGTCTCGTTGCCGGTTTCCACATCTCTGAGCGTCACGATCCAACGATCCTCGGCGCGAGCGACCGACGTGACGCGGGTGCGGGTGAGAATGGTGGCGCCACGGGCCGCGGCATCGGCAGCATTCAGCACGACGAGGCGGGAATCCTGTACCCAGCAGTCGGAGTATTCGAATCCGCGACCGTATCCGGCTTTCAGAGGCCTTCCCACGGCGTCCGTGCGAAGATTCAGCGGTCGAGTGGCCGGTAAGCGTCGGCGTCCTCCGAGATGATCGTAAAGAAAAAGACCCAACCGGAGCAGCCAGGCAGGCCTGAGACCGGCGTGATGAGGCAGGACAAAACGCAAAGGCCATATGATGTGAGGCGCCATCGCCCAAAGCACTTCACGTTCCGTCAGTGCCTCCCGAACCAGGCGAAATTCGTAATGCTCAAGGTAACGGAGACCACCATGGATCAGCTTTGTCGAGGCGGACGAGGTGCCGGAGGCGAGATCCTTCATCTCGGCAAGCAGCACGGAGTAACCGCGCCCAGCGGCATCGCGGGCAATGCCGCAGCCGTTGATGCCGCCACCGATTACCAGGATGTCCACGTTCGCCATCGCCGTCTCCGCAAATCGCGCCTTTTTCGTCGACGCTTTCAGTTGGTTGCGATGCTAGCAAATATACGAAATCAAATGAACACAAAACGAAAGCTGCCACATTGTTTTCGGGACGTCAGGCTTGGAGCTGGAAACGCGGGCAAAAGCACGCGCCAAATCACCCCGCAAGCGCTCGAGCAGGGTAACGCCAAGATTGAGAAACAGAATGCAAAGCGCGGGAGCAGGGTGGACCTTAGGCGCGGATGGGCACCGTCGTCGTGCGCTTGATGGCCTTCAAGGCCACGAAGGAACGGAGCGAAGCGAATCCTCCGACAGCTGTGATCAGACGCTCGATGAGACTAGCCAGCTCACCCAGATCCTTCACCATGATCTTCAGAAGGTAGTCGGCGTCGCCTGTCTGCGACCAGCACTCCACCACCTCGTCGGCGGCATCGACGAAGGCCCGGAACGCCTTACCCGTTTCGTCGTCGTGGTTGCGAAGCCCAACCAGCGTGTGAGCGATGATGTTGATGCCCAGTTTTTCCGGGTCGAGGATCGCCACGATGTCGCGAACATAGCCGTCGCTCCTGAGGCGCTGCAGACGACGGGCACACTGGGTAGGGGAGAGGTGCACGATTTCCGACAGTTCCGCCTGGGTCATGTCGCCTTTCGTCTGGATGGCGGCAAGAAGACGCAGATCGAACACATCCAACTCTTCCAAGGCGGGGAACTCCGAAAGCGATGACGCAAAAAACATGCGCGAACGGGCGGTATAATGCTGAAAATCCTCGCCCCGAGCAATTGCCTTTCAGGAAATCGCAGAGATATTTCCACCGAACCCCGATAAGGTGGAGCTATTCACCGTTAGCCGGATAGGCCCAAGAATGTTTGACACCCTTCCCGAACAGCCCGCCGACGCCTTGCTCGCCCTCATCGGACTCTACCGGGCCGACCCCCGTCCTCAGAAGCTCGACCTAGGCGTCGGAGTCTACCGCGACGACAATGGTGTCACGCCGATCATGGCCGCGGTAAAGGCGGCCGAGAAAGTCCTTCTCGATACAAGAGCCACAAAGGCCTATCTCGGGCCGGAGGGCGACCCGGCCTACACCGATCTGCTCAAGCCGATCGTCTTCGGCAAGGATCCGGGCGGTCGCGTCGCCGGCATCCAGACACCCGGGGGCACCGGCGCCGTGCGGCTCGCCGCGGATCTGGTGGCACTGGCGCGTCCCGACGCCAAGATCCTCTATGGCGCCCCAACCTGGCCGAATCATCTTCAGATTCTCAACGCCACGCATCTCAAGGCGGTGTCACACCCCTACTTCGACGTGAAGACACAGACGGTGAACGTCGCCTCGCTTGTGGCGGCGATTGAGGGGGCCTCCGCCGGCGACATCGTTCTGCTTCACGGTTGCTGCCACAACCCGACAGGTGGCGAGCTTGAGCCGGAGGATTGGCGGACGGTATTGAAGGCGCTGCAGGAGACCGGCGTGGTGCCGCTGATCGACTTCGCCTATCACGGCCTTGGCAAGGGGCTCGAAGGTGACGCCTATGGCGTGCGCCTTCTGACCGACAACCTCGACGAGGTGATGGTCGCCTACTCCTGCGACAAGAACTTCGGCCTCTACCGCGAGCGCGTCGGCGCGCTCTATGTCAAGGCGCGCGACGAGAAGACGGCTTCGGTGGTGATGTCCAATCTCGCCGCCTTCAGCCGGGTATCCTGGTCGATGCCTCCGGACCACGGCGCGGCCATCGTCCGCACCATTCTCGAAGATCCTGAACTGACACGCGTCTGGCGCGAAGAGATCGAGCGCATGGGCACTCGTGTTCGGGGCGTGCGTAGCGCACTGGCCGCTGTCGGCCCAGGGCTAAAGCCGCACGAAACTCAAACCGGCATGTTCTCGACTTTGGCGCTCAGCCCCGAACAGGTTCTGACCCTCAGAAAGGACCACGCCGTTTACATGGCGGGGTCCGGTCGGATCAATGTCGCAGGCCTCAACATCCGAGACATCCCGGCCTTTGTGACGGCGCTCAAGGCCGTGGGACACCCCGTCGACTGACCCAGTGACTCTTTCGGGAGGAAGACCATGCCGCAAGTCCGTGACGCCGTCTCCGGCGGTCGCGCGATCGTTGACGCGCTTATCGCCAATGGCGTTGACACCGTTTTCGGCCTGCCAGGAGCGCAGACCTACCCCCTTTTCGATGCGCTTGCGCTGTCGACGGACCAGATCCGCACCTACAGCGCCCGCCACGAGCAGGCCTCGGGCTACATGGCCTTCGGTTACGCCCGCTCCACCGGTCGTCCCGGCGTGTTTTCCGTGGTTCCCGGGCCGGGCATTCTGAATGCTGGCGCGGCTCTCATTACCGCACTCGGCTGTTGCACTCCGGTCCTGATGATCACCGGCAATGTTCCTTCGACCTTCGAGGGGAGGGGGCGTGGACATCTCCACGAAGTCCCCGACCAACTTGGCCTTCTGCGACGCATGACCAAATGGTCGGCACGGATCGAGCGCGTCGAGGATGCGCCGACGCTCGTCAACCAGGCTTTTCAAGAGATGCTGACCGGTCGCCCTGGTCCGGTTGCTCTCGAAATGGCTTGGGACAGCATGGCTGCGACGGCGGTGACGGAGCTTCTTGGCGCCGCGATTCTGCCTTCGCCGACGGAGCCGGAGTCAGCGGCGGTCGAAGCGGCGGCACGGCTGCTCGTCGCGGCTCGTCGACCGATGATCATGACGGGCAGCGGCGCCCAGCATGCCGCTGAGGAGGTGAGGGCGCTCGCCACCCTTCTCGATGCCCCCGTGACGGCCTTGCGTGGCGGTCGGGGCATCGTGTCGGAAAGCGAACCACTCGGCCTGTCATCGGCCGTCGCCCATCGCCTCTATCCGGAAACCGATGTTGTGCTGGGTATCGGCACTCGGTTGGAACTGCCGACCATGCGCTGGACCGGCATGATGACCTATCACGAGCGCTTACCCGGCGGGCGCAAGCTCGTCCGGATCGACATCGATCCCGAGGAAATGGTCCGCCTCAAAGCCGACGCTTCCATAATCGCCGATTCCAAGGTCGGAACCCAAGCGCTGATCGCGGCGATCCGTCGCCTGGGGATGGAGGCCTCCAAGCGCGACGGCGCCGCCATCCGCAGCGAGATCAGAGCCACCAAGGAGTCCGTCGAAGCCGAGATCGCCCGAGTTCAGCCCGAGGTCGACTATCTCAAGGCAATTCGAGCGGCGCTACCTGACGACGGCTTCTTCCTGACCGAGCTTTGCCAGGTTGGCTTTGCCTCCTATTTCGCATGGGACGCCCGACTGCCTCGAACCTATGTCAGCGAGGGATATCAGGGCACACTCGGCTACGGGTTTCCAACGGCTCTCGGCGTCAAGGTCGCCAATCCCGATCGCAAGGTGATAGCCGTCTGCGGCGACGGTGGGTTCATGTTTGGCGTGCAGGAGTTGGCGACAGCGGCGCAGGAGGGCATAGGTGTCGTGGCAGTTGTGTTCGACAATGGCGCCTATGGCAATGTCCGCCGGGACCAGAGGACCCGCTTCGAGGGGCGCTTCATCGCCTCGGAACTACAGAATCCCGACTTCCTCAAGTTGGCCGCGGCATTCGGCATCGAGGCACACTCGGTGTCGTCGCCCGCCGAGTTGGCCGCCGTGCTGCCCGATGCGCTCGCAGCCGAGCGAACTGTGCTCGTCCACGTCGCGATATCGCCAGATTGCGAAGCGTCTCCCTGGCCATTCATCCATCCTGCGCCATGAAGGGTGTCACAGGCATGCTGTTGAGAGGCTATTAACATCTCTTCTGGTTTAGTGGCTGTCGCCCAACAAATGGGGCGGCCGCTGCCAGATAGACAGCGGCGACAGCTTTCATGCACATCGTTAAAAATTTAGCGATATCAAGAACACTCCTTTCAGGTGCTTCGGATACACTTCTTTCGATGATCCGGATCATCCGCTATCCGGCGCGAAAGGACAGATCATGGATATCGGGAGCGTAAAACCGGTCCTCACCGGTGTGACCTCGCCGGTGCCGAGAACGCCGACCGAGCAGAACCAATCGACGACCACAGATCTCAGTGCGGAGAAGGCCGTCAAGGTCGCCGAGAAGACCGATGGCAACTCTGTCGATACGGCAACAGACAAGTCCGAAGGGCGGGGCGCAAGGGCGCCATCGGCCAGCTCCTTGACCAAGGAGAACACCGTCAAGGCCAGTCCTCTTGACCAAGTGTCCGGCTTCGAGGTGCTCATGTCGGACCAAAGCAAGGCGACGGAACAGCCTGCCGACTCACCCGGCAATGCCGCGGCGGTCCAGAATACCCAGGAATTCGCCATGCGAATGCAGGCGATGATCGAAGCTTGGGAAGGAACGGGCGGAACACCCCGTAGCTCGGCTATCGATCGCACACTCTGATCGGCCAACTATACAAACGAAATCGGCGCCTCACGAGGGCGCCGTTTTTTTGTGCTCTACTCAGAAAGTCAGTCTCACCGTACTGTCTAGCGAGAGCCCGGCAAGACTTGCGTCTGCGAGTTGTGGCCACCGGCGTCTCTGGCGCCGCCGTCGCAGATTCGGGCGGAGCCCCCTCTATTGCACAGGGGGTGTCGGCATCGCAGGCATTCTCTTCCGGATCCGCTCGCGATGGGCGGAGTAAAGGCCCGATCCAGCGATCAATGCCGATCCAAGCAACGTGTGGTAGCTCGGAAAGTCGCCGAAGAAAAAATAGGACAGAATGCCGGCCGACACCAACTGCACGTAGGTAATTGGCGCCAGCAGCGAAAGCGGCGCCAGCTTCAGTCCCGAAATAAACAACATGTGGGCTATCGTAAAGCTCAAAGAGCCACCGATCCCGTATGCGAGCTCTCGGCCGGTTGGGATATGGAACACCGGCAGGACCAAAAGCGTCGATACGCCAAGGCCGATCATGCCCGTCCACATGAACGTGACTTCCGTCGGCTCACTTTTCATGAGGCGCGTGAAGAGCGCGCCCAATGCCCAAGCCGTCGCCGATCCGAGCGGGAAAAGCGCCGCAAGCTGAAAGCTGTCGGTACCAGGCCGGACGATAAACAACACACCCGCAAACCCGATCACCGCGGCCAACCACCGACGAACCCCAACCGTTTCCCCAAGAACGAAGACGGATAGCACCATCACGATGATGGGCGAGATGAAGTGGATCGCCGTGTTGGAGGGAACGTCGAGATAGGCCAACCCCAGGATGAAGAAACTGGTCGAGGCCACGGCGGCAAGGCCACGTCCAATCTGCAAGCGATAGCTTGCCGGCCGAAAAACCGACAAGCCGCGAGAAGACAAGGCCCATGGTAGCGCGACGAGAAAAAACACGAAGTAACGAAACCAGGTCGCGAGCTGCGCCGGCGCCGTTTCCTTCATCAACTTGGCCCCAACGTCTCCGCCGGCAAAAAAGATCGTCGATCCGACAACCAGCAGGATGGCAAGCAACGTCCGTTCCGAGTTCCGGGGCGGCTGCGCCTCTCCAGACGCATCAGGAAGGGTTGGCATAAGCGGCTCCGGGGCTGCGACCGACGATTCCACCGGACCGTTCGAACCCCTGGCAGGAAGGAAAAAGACAAGACGGCAAGAAGTGGAACGGCCACCGTCTGTGGTGGTTTGTGCAAGGAGTCGTTCGTAGGCGCAAGCGAATTTCCCATCGGCATCAGGTACTCTCATGCAACGGATGCGACTTTTTGTACATATCCACGTGTCGCCACGGATGGCCGGTTTTCCCCCACGTCGTAAGCTTGTCACCGATGACATTTCTATGAGGGCGGGCAATGGTCCGTGAAGAGGGTAAAGACACAGCCGCGCCGCGCCGCGCGGTTGCCGTTCCGTCACTTCGGAAGGCAGTGATGATTCTCGACTTGATCGGGCGTCGTGGCAAACTGACTTTTTCTGCAATTCAGAAGACGCTCGACCTTCCCAAGAGCACAACGCACCAGCTTCTGAAGGCACTGGCCGACGTCAGCGCCGTCCAACTTCAGTCCGATGGTCGCTTCGTGCTGGGGCCAAAGATCTGTGAGCTTGGGACACTCGGAATCCGGCAGCGAACCATCGACAGCCTCTCGCTCAAGCATTTGGAGCTGCTGGCCGGACAGTCGGGATTCCGCTGCGAGATTGCAACCTTCGAAGGACGGGAGGCCGTGGTTCTGGCCTGTGCGCGTCCCGGCGGCGATGCCTGCCGTTGCTCGGGGAACGAAAGCTTGCGCTGGCCTCTGAACAGGGCAGCGACAGGCAAGGCGCTACTGGCTTTTCTCGACGAAGCGGATAGCAAGCGACTGCTTGCCGATCTCGACTGGACCAAGGCCACAGCACGCTCCATAGCATCTCCGGACGCCATGCGCCGAGAACTCGAGCTTATACGACGGCGCGGTTGGGCCTTGGACGATCGCGAAGCCCTCGACGACGTGTCGTGCATCGCTGCGCCGGTGTTCGATGTTCGCAATCGTGTGGTGGCTGCCATCGCCACGGTCGGTCAGGCAGACATGATCACGCCAGAGCGTTACGAAACGCTGGCCGTGTTGGTCCGCAAGGCTGCGGATGCCGTGTCGAAGGAGGTTCGAGAGACTTGAACTCAGCCGCGTTCGGCGATGCGGGCGCGCACCCAGGCATGGATTTCGGAATCGACGAAAGCGATACGGCTTTCGCCAAGCCTTACCGGCTTGGGAAAGGTGCCGGCGGCCATCATGCGCTTGATCGACGACACCGAAAGCGTGGTCATGGTGGAAGCCTGCTTCATCGACAGAAGCGTTGGCGTGGCGGACGCAGCCGCCTTTGCTCTCCGACTTGGGGCAGGCGGCGTCTCCTCGTCGGACTGCACAGGCGAAAACGCCGCTTCCGTGGTCGCCTGCAGGACGTGCACGGGGTTTTCGGTTGCGACAGCACGGACCGGTTCGGGCTTGCGAAGCGCCGAAGTCAGTTTCTCCAGTGTGTCCAGCGCCCTCTTCAGGCCCGGATTGTCATCGAGCGGCGCGGCCCCGCTGGCGATCTGCCCCATTTCTTGCCCCAACCCCGGTGTCGATACGGCTGCCCAAGCCGTATTTGTCAGCTTTGACAGCAGCATATCTCGAGATTGGTTCACAGGAGGTTGCCAAGTGGCCAGCCTTCCGACGGTCGTCGTGGCTCCCTGAGGCTACCGGGTGAAATACGGGGCCAGATTTGATCGCACCCGCTCGAGAGGTGTTTCACCGGAAAGGTCGGCCACGAACGTCTCGCCAGTAATCGCCTCGAAGGCGTCGATATAAACCTTCGACGTCTCTGCAATCAGGCTTTCGGGGATTTCGGGGATGGGATCCTTGTAAGGATCACAACGCTCCCCCACCCAGGCACGAATGAAGTCCTTGTCGAAGCTCTTCGGGCGGCGCCCCGCGGCGAAATCCTCTGCATAAGAGGCGGCGATCCAGTAACGGCTCGAATCGGGCGTGTGGATCTCGTCGGCCAGGATGATCGTGCCAACTCCGTCGAGGCCGAACTCGTACTTGGTGTCGGCCAGAATGAGGCCATGCTCGGCGGCAACTTCGGCACCGCGCGCGTACAGCTTCAGCGCATAGTCGGACACCGTGGCCCATTGCTCGGGAGTCAAGAGCTTCTTGGACACGATCTCCTCTCCGCTCAGCGGTTCGTCGTGACCACCATCGAAGGCCTTGCTGGTGGGCGTCAGGATCGGGGAAGGGAGTTTCTCGTTATCATAGAGGCCGTCGGGCAGAGTCAGTCCATACATGTGACGCTCGCCAGCGCGGTATTTGGTCAGCACCGAAGTGCTGGTGGTGCCGGCAAGATATCCACGCACGATTACCTCAACCGGCAGAATGTCGAGCCTCCGGCCGACCACGACATTCGGGTCGGGGTAGGCGATAACGTGATTGGGGCAGATGTCGCCAGTCGCCTCGAACCAGAAACGCGCGGTCTGCGTCAGGACCTGTCCCTTGAAAGGAATGGCCGCCAGCACACGGTCGAAGGCGCTGATACGATCGGTGGCGATGATGATGCGGCTGCCATCCGGCAGGTCATAATTCTCGCGCACCTTGCCTTTGTAGTAATTCGGAAGCTCGGGAACAAAAGCGTCGGCGAGAACGCGGTCGAGGGCCATCAGTGCCTCCTTGACGGACGGGGCCGCGGAGCGGCTGCCTGCTGGCCGCTCAATAGAACATCGCGGAAGAAACTTTAAGCCGAACTTGCGTGTCCGAGCCTGCCGAGCATAAATTGATTCGATTCATACGATAGGTCACCAGGGAGGAGGGATCGTGAAGCGTATTCGCGTCGCCGTCGACATGGACGAAGTCATCGCCGACACATACGGCGCCATGCTGGGCTGGCTGATCGAGAGACATGGTCCAAGGTGGGAGCCCGAGACCCTGCGAGGCCGGCAGATTTTCGACGTGATCGAGACGGACGTTGCCGAAGCGCTCAGAGGCGCCATGCAGGACGGATCCTTCTTTGCCGAACTGCCGGTCATCGAGGGCAGTCAGGCGGCGCTCTCGTCGATTGCATCTCGTTGCGAGTTGTTCGTCACCTCGGCGGCCATGGAGTTCCCCAACTCGCTCGGCCCGAAGTTTCTCTGGCTGCGACGGCATTTTCCGTTCGTCGACCCGCTCAACATCGTCTTCTGCGGCGACAAGAGCATCATCGCAGCCGATTGCCTGATCGACGATAACGCCCGCCATTTCCTGCGGTTCTGTGGGCAGGGGATCGTCTTTTCGTCACCGCACAACGTGAACGTTACCGGCTATCCACGCATCCGCCATTGGCGCGAGGCGTTCGGGGTATTGTCGGAGGCATTTCCCGGAGCGCTGTGAAATGGGCGCTTCACTTCTGCGCGGGGGCGCCGTAAACGCCTCCCTCCGCCTGCCATGCAGAGATCGCCTTGCTCGGTGCGAGTAGCTGAACGACGTTGAGCGTCAGATTGTCGCGGATCATCACGCCTGTGAACAACTCGGCCGCGAGCGCGAGTGCAATGCTTGCGCGCACGGGCAGACGAGCCGCCATCCAGAACCCGATCATCATGGCCAAGGTATCGGATAGCGAGTTCAGGATGCTGTCACCGGAGTAGCCCTGCGCCAAGGCCTGCTCGCGATAACGATCGATCACTGGCGGCGAGTTCTCGATGAGCTCCCAAGCGACTTCGATGCCGAGCGCCAGGCTCAGTCCAAGGATCGGGGACCAGTGCCCTCGAAAAACAAGGCGACCGAGGGCGAAGAACAACATGCCATGAATGACATGCGAAGGGGTGTACCAGTCGGTAAGTTGTTGCGAGTTCTCCTGGCTGAGAACGGTACCGGCCCAAAGACGCACCGTGCCACAAGCGCAGATCGGCGGCTGCCCCATGAAATACAGAACTGCGGCCTGCGCAACGAGGGGCACGGCGATGACGAGGACAAAGATCCTGATGTTCGGCACCATGGATGTCTCCGAGTTCCAAAGCCAGAAAGCTGCCTACCGTAGTTTCTTGCTCATCTCAAAGAAAGCCTATAATCTATTGAAATTAAACAATTCTGTTAGCGATAAATGCCATGTCTGATGAACAGCCTCTCGTTCGCCCCATGTCGGTCGACGATGCCGTCGAGTTCAATCGAGTGGTCGGGTTTGTCGCACGCGAGCGTCGCTATCTCAGATTCATCGATGCACCGCCTCTGGACAGCACGATAGAGTTTCTGCGCGAAAGCATCGGAGCGGGAAACCCGCATCTCGCGGCCGATGTCGGCGGAAAGCTGGTCGGCTGGTGCGACATTTGCCGCAGTTCATTCGAGATCGAGGCCCATGTTGGCCGGCTCGGAATCGGGCTTCTGCCGGAGTGGCGCGGCAAAGGGTTGGGCAAAGCATTGCTCGATGTGACCATCGCCGCCGCCGAGCGACTGGATTTCAGTCGGATCGAACTCACGGTGTTCTCCGATAACCTCCGAGCGATAGCGCTCTATGAGAGGCGTGGGTTCGTTCACGAGGGCATAATGCGCGCCGCGGCTCGTTTCGGCGATGAGTACCGAGACATCGTGCAGATGGCGCGGCTTGGCAGAGAGCTGCCGAAACCGGGCGAGTTGCCGGTTTTGCCGGCATAGATAAGTTCCATAATATCTATTATGCGAATCCTGGATTGTTACCTTCGGGCTGCAAAGCCTGGGTATCGCCCTACGGGAATCCCCCTCATGAGCGACTGCGAACCGCACGCTGGGCGCTTCGGCAACACCGGAAGCGTGGGCTATGTGGTTGCGCCGGCTTTTGGTGCAATGGCGCCCCTGCTGCTGACGTAGATCAGCTTTTCTGGCGCCGTCTCAGATGCCCGCAGGACTGCGCCAATCCGTCTTGCAACAGCGATCGACGCTGCGTTTTCTGGGTGAATGACGTGGATCGCTTCCTTCCAGCCAAGCTCTTGGAAGGCCCAGTCTAGGCAACGAGTCGCGGCCTCGGTCGCGTATCCCTTGCCCCACACGTCACGACGAAATGCCCAGCCGATCTCTTTGCCGGGCCAACCTGGAGGATTCCAGGCACCTGCGCGACCTATCCAGCGACCGGTTGCTTTCTCGATCACCGAGAAGTTGCTGTATCCTCGAACCGTCCACGCACCGGCGAAGAGACAGAGATTCCGCCATGCTCCGGCCGCATCTTGGGGACCCCCGATAAAACGCGTAACTTCGGCGTCGGCGAGAAACGCTGTCCAGGCCGCTAGGTCTTCCGAGCCAGGCTGCCGTAGCAGCAATCGCTTCGTCTCGATCATCGGTCGCCTCTCCTATCTGAGTATCGGAGAACGACATAATGGCATGAAAAGCCAGCTTGATGATCGCTGCGCGCGACGAGTTCTCGTAGCCGGTCGGGCCGATGGCTTCAGCGTTTCATTTCTCGCTTGCTGCTTCGTGGAACGTCCGCGACGTAAAGACGTCACGCCAGCATGAACGACCGCATGGAGATTGAACCAAGGTCGATGCCCTCGTTGAAAAAGCTGAGCTCGTCGGCCTTGTCTGCAACTGCCAGGGGATAGAGAGCCGGAAAGAAGTGCTCGAAAGTCGGGTGTGACAGTTGGGCAATGCGCCCCAGCTTCGGCGCCTCGACGACCGACTTGTAGTCACCCTTGGCAATTGCTTCGGCCATGCGGGCGTCAAACGCCTCGGCCCAATCGTAAGCCGGCCCGCCTCCCCAGGCGATGGTCCGGAGATTGTGGACGAGGTTGCCGGAGCCGATGATCATCACGCCGCGTCCGCGCAAGGCCTTGAGTTCCTCGGCGAGTGAGAAATGCTCCTCGGGCGAACGACTGAGGTCGATCGAGAGCTGAAACACAGGGATGTCCGCCTTCGGGAACATCTGGATCAGCACCGACCAGGCACCGTGATCCAGGCCCCAACGCTCATCCGGCTCGATATGGTGGTTCTTCACGAGGTCTATTGTTGCCTCGGCATAGCCCGGCGCCCCCGGCGCCGGATAGCGCTGGGCAAAAAGCTCCTCGGGAAAACCGCCAAAATCGTGGATGGTTGCGGGATGATCCTTGACGTGCACCAGCGTGACACCACGCGTCATCCAGTGGGCGGATACCACCAGGATCGCCTTGGGCACAGGCAGCCGAGTGCCGAGCTCGCGCCAACCACGGCTATATGGGTTGTCCTCAATGGCGTTCATTGGGCTGCCATGGCCCACGAAAAGCGTCGGCATACGGGGAGTCGTGGGAAGATCGGCAAAGTGGTGACCGAGACCAGCCATGATCAAGTTTTCCTTCCGGAGGTCGCGCGTCGCAGCATCACCGCGAGGCTTGACGTCCCTACCGTGCATAGCGCGGCTATGTTCTACCGGAATCTAGAAAACCTAAAATCTAGATACAAGCTGGCCTCTTGTAGCCACATTGTCTTTCTTTGCTGAACAATAAACACATCCTCCCTTCCCTGCCGACTGGGCTTGGCAGCTCAATCGCCAGTCCAGCGATCCCAACGCCGATCCATACGTCGATGAACCCGGTAGTCTATCCGTGCGTCACGCCGAGCGGCCATTCGAGGCGGCAATCCCGGACCAACGCCATAGTAGGGCTGACCGACGTAATAGGCGTTGTGATATCCAACAGGGTCGTAAACGACCACCGGATAGGCGGCAACCGGCCCCAGGTAGGCCGCGGCCAGCCAGCCCCGATAGCCAGCCCATCCGACATCACACCACCCGGGACCAGCCGTACAACCGAAAACGGTAACGGCCTGACGAGCAGGAACCGTGGCGATTATCGGATAGGCCGTGGCCGGACCGGTTCTGAGGTTGAGTGCCGTGGTGGTGACCGAGGTCTGGGCGTTGGCGCCGGTGACGAGCAGGACGCCGGCGACGCCGGCCGCTATGGTCGTGAGTGCGCGATACATGTGTGGACTCCGTTAATGCAGTCGTCCGAGCGGCCTTGTTCGCCAGCTCTCGGAATGACGCTGTTACGTTGCCCACCCAGAGCGACTGACGCCGACGGGGCATTTTTCACGTTGCGTTTTTCTGTGGGACGCGGCGTCAGCCGCGGCTTCTTCCCGACGTAAAAGGGACAGTTCCAACCAGACGGAGCATCGATGATGCGAACATTGAACACGTCTCTCATTGCAGGCATCCTTGTGGTCATGACTGTACCTGCCGTTTTGGCCAGCGATCGCATTGCCGACATCGCGTTTACGCGTCTGGACGCCAACGGCGACGGTCAGCTGGATGCGGCAGAACTGCGTCAAGCGCGTCTCCAGAGGTTCAAACGGCTCGACGTCAACGGAGATGGCGCCGTTACGGCGACCGAGCAGACCGAGGCGAGCAACCGGTTGTTCCGCAAGGCCGAAGCGTTGGAAGGCGCGATGGCGATCCGCTTTGAGGCTCTTGATGCGGATGGGGACGGTAAGCTAACCCGCGAGGAGTTCGTGGACGCTCGAGGCGGCCTCGCAGCCCGGCTCGACAAGGATGGAGATGGCAGGATTTCGAAGGCCGAGTTCCTGACCGGAGTTGAGGCAGCACGCGCCATGCGTTGATGCGCTCTGGCATTTGGGGAGCGTCGTGGAACAATCGGACGAGGACCTGATGCAGGCCGTGGCGGCCAGAGACGAGCGGGCCTTCCGCCGGCTCGTCGACCGCCATGGTCCGAAGCTCAGAGCGATCGCCGGCCAGTTTCTTGACTCGAGCGCGGCCGATGACGCCGTACAGGATTCTCTGATCGCACTTTGGCGCCATGCCGGCCGCTATGATCCGTCCAGGGCAGCTCTCTCCACCTGGCTCTACCGCATCCTCGTCAACCGTTGCATCGACATTCGCCGCCAACGCTTCCGATGGCCGTGGAGCACCATCGACGAAGCGGAGGACGTTCCATCGGACGATATCTCGGCGGACCGCGCTCTCGCCGGCATCGAAATGCTGAGGAGCGTGGAAGACATCATCGCGTCACTCCCTCCACGACAGAGGATGGCACTGATGCTGGCCACGGTCGGTGACCGCACGGCCGAGGAAATAGCCGCACTTCTCGGGACAACGCGCTCCGCGGCAGAACAACTGATTGCCCGCGCTCGGAAAGGCGTTCGGGCCGCGATGAGGGAGCCAACCGATGGATCGGACTGAGTTCGAAAACAAGCTGATGATTCAAGGGGGCGATCTAGATCGCTGGCCAGCAACGGAAGCCGAAGCCGCCAAGCGTCTGCTCGCCGTGGACGCGAAAAGCCGCGACTTGCTGACGGAGGCCCTGGCGGTGGATCGTGCCGTTCACCAAGCAACGGGGATACCTCTCGAGACCGCGCTGGTCGGGCGGATCATGGCGGCGGCCAAGGCCTCCAACAAGCCTCTCACTCCGAGAGGATACTGGAGGCAAGCGATCCCGGCAGGTGCGCTGGTCGTCGCACTGGCGGCGTCCATGGGCTTCAAGACCGGTTACGAGGGGGGCTTCGGGCGCGCCGAAGACCTCAATCTGGTCGCCGTCATTACCGGCGATGCCTATAGTTTGGAAGTCCTGCCATGACTGCCTCGCGACATCTTCTTCTGCTGGTTGGTGGACTGCTTGGCCTGTCGCTGCTCGGCAACGTCTACGCCGTCAGCCACATCGCCGGAGATCGCCTGGGGCGGGCCTCGTTCGCCGAACTGGCCACACGGCGGTTCGAGCCGGAGTTCGGTCGCCTGGTCCGCAGGGAAATCGTCGATCACGCCGGTGAGTTGAGGTTGGCGATCGCCGATCTGCGCACAGCGCGCGAACACATGTTCGATCTCGCCGCAGCAAATCCGCCCGACCCCAAAGCGCTGGCGCAGGCAACGGAAGAGGTGCGGGCGGCCTTCACCAGGGTACAGTCCATCTTCCACGAAGGCGTTGTCGAAGCCGCACGCCAAGCCAGTCGTCCAGTCAAATGACCGAAGCGCCCCGATCGCTAGATCGGCCGGCAGGAGTGCCGCTCGACAAGGGGACAGGGCACCAGCACCTGCGGAGGAATCGGGCCCTCGGATTCTCCATTGATCCGGGCGAGCAAGTCGACGGCGGTGCGCCCAATCTCGAAGTAGGGAAGCGCCACGGACGTCAGCATGGGCTTCAGCGTGCGGGTGATGATGGTCATGTCATCGAACCCCATGACTGACAGATCTTCAGGCACGGACAATCCGAGCGCAGCAGCGGCTGCATAGACCTGCACGGCGATCTGGTCGTTGCCACAGATGATGGCGGTCGGCCTGTCAGAGCGCTGCAGCAAACCGAGTGCCGCGTCATAGGCGACGAGATCTTCCCCGCCATCCGGCCGAGTGACGAACCCCGGGACCTCCAGGGAGGGATCGTAGAAGAGACCGCCCTCGGCAAACGCGGTGCGATAGCCAGCCCCCCTCAGTACCGTAGCGCGCAAGACCGGGCTGAGCGACACGATACCAATACGCCGATGGCCAAGCTCGATCAGATGGCGCGCCTGCGTGTAGCCGCCGCCCTCGTCGTCCGGGACGACCGAAGAGTGGCTTCGCCTAGCCGAATAGCAGTTGGCGAGCACAATACCCCTCTCGAAATCGGGAGCGCCAAGGTCGACGGGCCTGTGATAGGTCGTGGCATAGACGGCGCCAGCTACCTTGTGAGCCCTGAAGACCTGCCAGTACTCGTGCTCCTGCTTCGGATCACCATCCGTGTTGGCGATCAGCATGGTTCGCGTCTGTTCCCACAACCCAGACTGGGCGCCGCGAATGATATCGACCGAGTAAGGCGTGGTTGCCACTGCGTCCGTCATGACGCCAACGACCGAAGAGTGGGACATCCGCATCATGCGCGCCGCATGGTCCGGAACGTAATGCATCCGCTGGATGATCTCGGCAACGGCCTCACGAGTCTTCGCATTGACCGCCGGATCATCATTCACGACGCGCGACACGGTCTTCGGCGAGACACCAGCTTCTCGGGCAACATCCTTGAGCGTAACCAAAGCCGCCTCCCTCAAGCCAGCCTGACATCGCTGTCAGTTGTACCAGAAAACCAGGTTGTGACACCGATGTCAACTCGCCCGCAATGCAGCTACAGCCCAAACCCCGCCAAAGCGAGACTTGTCCGACCGGCCATGGACTGTCCGCACGGACAGCCAAGCGCGGGTTTTCAGCCCGCCCGAGACAAGAGAGGACAATCGCGACTTGGTGAACGCGAAGCTGCGAGGTGAGAAAGACGGGTCGGGCGCAATAGCATACCCTCCCCGGTTTTTCGTTCAGTGCCGAGGGTAGTTCAAACCCATCTCGCGATACCGCTCTGGGTCTTCGGCCCAGTTTTCACGCACCTTGACATAAATGAAGAGGTGGACGGGCCGCTCCAGAATCTCGGTCAGTTCCTTGCGAGCGGCCATCGAGATGGCCTTGACGGTTTCGCCGCCCTTGCCGAGGACGATCTTCTTTTGGCTCTCGCGCTCCACGAAAATGGTCTGCTCGATGCGTGCGGAACCGTCCTTCTGGTCCTTCCACTGATCGGTCTCGACCGTCGAGGAATAGGGCAGCTCGTCGTGGAGACGCATGAACACCTTCTCACGCGTGATCTCGGCGGCCAGCATGCGCATCGGCAGATCGGAGAGCTGATCTTCCGGATAGAGCCAGGGCCCTTCCGGCACGCGTGTCGCCAGGTGAGCGAGAAGATCGTCAGTCCCAGAACCATTCAGCGCCGAGACCATGAAGGTCGCCTCGAATCCGACACGGGCGTTGAGGTCGGCTGCCAAGGCCAGGAGGTTTTCTCGCTTTACGGTGTCGATCTTGTTCAAAATCAACACTTTGGGATGGCGCAGCTCGCCCAGCTTGTCGACAACCTGCGTAACCTCCTCGGCAAGCCCCCGCTTGGCATCGATGAGAAGACAGACGACATCGGCATCGGCAGCACCGGACCAGGCGGTGTCGACCATGGCTCGATCGAGCCGGCGCTTCGGCGAGAAAATACCTGGCGTATCAACGAAAACCACCTGCGACGAGCCGTGCATGGCGATACCGCGCATGATGGCTCGTGTCGTCTGCACCTTGTGGCTGACGATCGACACCTTTGCGCCAACCAAACGATTGAGCAGCGTCGACTTGCCGGCATTGGGGGCGCCGATCAACGCAACAAAGCCCGCACGCGTGGGGGCATCGGCTGACTGGACGACTTCATCGGTCATCGCGTCTCTCTCCGGAGGCGGAAGGGTGGACAAGATTATGTCATTCCTTGTGAACTGGATAGCAGATGAAAGGTCGGATTGGTCTGGATGGGACGTCTCTCGACGAATGCCCTGCCCGCCCTTTCCGTTCCGAGGCCCTTGCTCGGAATGAAGAACGATGGAAGCCGAGATCCGGCCTAGACGACCCGATTGGCGAGCGCTTCGGCAGCAGCGGCTTGCTCAGCGTCACGCTTCGACTTGCCCTGCCCCTCGCCAGCGGCTTCGCCGTCGATAGTGACCAGAACGCGAAAGGTCGGCGCATGGTCGGGGCCGGAGCGCTCGACGATGGAATAGCTTGGAAGCCCCTGTCCCCGCCCCTGCGCCCACTCCTGAAGGAGCGTCTTCGAGTCGCGAAGGGGGCCACTCAGGCTTTCCATGCGCGGCTTCCAGTTGCGAAGCACGAAATCCTTTGCGGCATCAAAGCCACCGTCGAGGTAGATAGCTGCGATCACCGCCTCGGCGACATCACCCAGGATCGCCTCCTTCCGGCGCCCCCCCGACTGGCGTTCGCCGGCTCCGAGCCGCACGACCGACCCCAGATCAAGATCGGTAGCCACCTCGGCGCAGGTCTCGCGGCGAACCAGCTGATTCAGCCGGCGGGCGAGATCGCCCTCCTCTTCGCGCGGATAAGCGGAAAACAGCATTTCCGCCACCACCAGCGCCAGTACGCGATCACCCAGGAACTCGTGGCGTTGATAGCTCTCATGGGCGACCTGATCGCCCGGGACAGCACTACGATGCGTGAGCGCCCGCAGGAGACCGGTGCGATCCTTGAAACGATACTGGAGGCGCCCTTCGAGCGCCTCCAGGACTTGTGCCTGATGATTGTTCATTGATCAGTTCAGCATGGAAAGCATGCGATCGACGCGCACCGTCGAGGGCCAGGTCCAGAACATCCAGGGCTTGGCGCTTTGGTCGATGGAGAAGAAGATGATCTGCGCCTTGCCAACCAGATGGTCGAACGGAACATAGCCCACGCCAGACCCGTCGATGCGACTGTCGGCGGAGTTGTCGCGGTTGTCACCCATCATGAAGTAGTGGCCCGGCGGCACCTCGAACTCGCGCGTGTCGTCACCAGCGGTGGTACCCATGTCGAGCGTGTCGTAGGAGACGCCATTCGGCAGTGTCTCGCGCCAGATCTGCGCCTTGATCTCGTTGCCGAAGGGCCCTTTCTCCACGAACTCGCCGGTGTTCTCCCGCTTCACGGGCTGCCCGTTGATGAAGAGAACGCCGCCCTTCATCTGAATCTTGTCGCCCGGCAGCCCGATGACGCGCTTGATATAGTCGGTCGAGTGGTCCGCCGGCAGCTTGAAGACGACGATGTCTCCGGCCTTGGGCGCGCTTGCCCAGATTCGTCCCTCGAAGGGGCCGAGACCGAACGGGAAGGAGTACTTGCTGTAGCCATAGGAGTATTTCGAGACGAACAGGTAGTCCCCGATGAGCAAGGTGTGCATCATCGACCCTGACGGGATCGAGAAGGGCTGAAACAGGAAGGTGCGCACAACAAGCGCAAGAAGCAGTGCCTCGACGATCACTTTGACCGTTTCCCAAATACCGTCCTTGGATTCCGCACGCTGTTTGGTCGCCGACATATGGCTGCCCTTCAATCGGAGTCTCGTCTGGTGTCCCGTGTCGGCGTCAAAGCGACCGATCCGCGGCGGCCCGGACCTCGGGGCCTTTTATCGGAGCGGCACCGGTGACGCAACGAAAAGCCGAAAAGCGAGCCGAAATGTGGCGCGTTACCCGCCGCCATTGGTCGGCCAATCGGATGGCCAAGCCGAAATCACCACAAAGGCCTGAGCCAGAGGATAGTCGTCGGTAATGGTCACGTCGATGCGGGGAACCAGTCCTCTCGGCGTCAGCGCCGCCAGCCGCGTCGCCGCCGAGCCCTCGAGACGCATGGTTGGTTGACCGGTTGGAAGATTGACAACCCCCATCTCGCGCCAGTTGACGCCCATGCGAATGCCGGTACCCAGGGCCTTGGAACAGGCCTCCTTCGCGGCAAAGCGCTTGGCATATGAGGCGGCTCGGTTGGCCCGACGGTCCGACCGCTCGCGTTCGATGTCGGTAAAGACTCGCCGGACGAAACGCTCGCCGAAGCGCTCAAGCGTCTTTTCGACGCGGCGGATGTCGATGAGGTCCGATCCTATTCCGATGATCATGAGCTATCCGTTGACGCGGTCGACCTTGCTGACATTGTTCAAGACGCGCAACTCATTGAGAATCTGGGTCAGATGCTTGATATCCCAGACCTCAAGGTCGACCACGATCTCGTGGAAGTCGGGAGTGCGGCGCGCCATTGCGATGTTGTCGATATTGCCGTCGCTATCGGAGATCGCCTTGGCGATACGGGCGAGAGAGCCGGGTTCGTTGAACGACTGAATACAGATACGCGCCGGAAATCGGATCGGGTCTTCGCTGTCGATATCCCAACGCACGTCCAGCCAGCGGTCAGGCTTGTCTTCAAAGGCCACAAGCGCCGGGGACTGGATCGGATAGATGGTGATCCCGACATCCGGTTCGACAATGCCCACGATGCGGTCGCCCGGCACGGCGCCGCCATTGGGAGCGAAGCGTACCGGCAAGTCCGCGGCCACAGTGCGGATCGGCAGGCCATGGGCACGGATCGAGTCGGAATCGCCGTGAAACTTGATGCCGGCCTGAGCGGCAAAGGAGAACCAGCCGCCCTCCTGCCGCTGCGCGGCCGTCTGCCGTGCCGCCCTTTCTTCTCGATAGTCCGGAAAGCATGCCTTGAGCACATCGGTCGACGGCACCTCGGCGCGCCCCACGGCGGCAAGCAGATCCGGCACCGTAGGCTGCGAGAGCCGAGGCAAAGCCTGTTCGAGCAAAGCGTCGGTGAGCTCGCGCCCCTCGCGCGAGAAAACGCTTTCCAGCACCTGCCGGCCGAGCGCGGCGAACTGCTTGCGCGTCGCCTCGCGCGTCGCGCGTCGAATGGAGGCTCGCGCCTTGCCGGTGATGGCAATGGTTTCCCAGGTGGGAGGAGGCACCTGCGCCTTGGAACGGATGATCTCCACCTCGTCGCCGTTCTTCAGTTCGGTAACCAAGGGAGTGATGCGGCCGTTGATCTTGCAGCCGACGCAAGTGTTGCCAATGTTGGTATGAACGGCATAGGCGAAATCAATCGGGGTCGCGCCCCGCGGCAAGGCGATCAGCAGGCCCTTCGGCGTGAAGCAGAACACCTGGTCCTGGAACAGTTCCAGCTTGGTGTTTTCCAGGAACTCCTCGGGGCTTGCGCCCTCCGACAGCGCCTCGACGGTTTGGCGCAGCCAAGCGTAGGCCGCCGTGTCGTCCGCAAGCTGCGGCAGATGCCCGCCTTCGCTGATCTTGTCCTTGTAAAGGGCGTGGGCGGCAATGCCGTACTCGTTCACCTGCTGCATGTCGTGCGTGCGGAACTGGAGTTCGACGCGCTGGCGGTGAGGACCGACCACCGTGGTATGCAGCGACTTGTAGCCGTTTGGCTTCGGCGTCGAGATATAGTCCTTGAAGCGACCGGGCACGGTTCGCCACAACTGATGAACGACACCCAGCGCCCGGTAACACGTGTCGACATCGTCCACGAGAACGCGGAACCCATAGATATCGCTGAGTTGCTCGAAGCCAAGCTGCTTGTCGATCATCTTTCGAAAGATCGAGTAAGGCTGCTTGCGGCGCCCTTTGACGGTAGCCGCGATGCCGCGCGCCTCGAGGTTCTCGCGAAGTTCCCGTTCGATGTCGGCGATAAGGTCTTTCTGCAACGCCTCCATCTCGTCGAGGCGAGCCTGGATGGCGCTGAATGCGTCGGGATGCAGCGTCTTGAAGGCGATGTCCTCAAGCTCGTCGCGCATGTCCTGCATGCCCATGCGGCCGGCGAGCGGCGCATAGATCTCCATCGTCTCCTCGGCGATGCGCCCGCGCTTTCCCTCCGGTGCGAAATGCAGCGTCCGCATGTTGTGAAGACGATCGGCAAGCTTGACCAGCAGGACGCGCAGGTCCTCGGCAATGGCGAGCAGCAGTTTTCTGAGGTTTTCCGCCTGCGCCGTGCGCTTTGATACGAGGTCCAGCTTCTGGAGCTTTGTAAGGCCTTCGACGAGTTGACCGATCTCGACGCCGAACAGCTGGTCGATCTCCTGCCGGGTAGCGTCAGTGTCCTCGATCGTGTCGTGCAGAAGCGCGATGACGATGGTTGCGTCATCCACCTTGAGGTCGGTCAGGATAGCCGCAACTTCGAGCGGATGGGAGAAGTAGGGGTCGCCCGAGTCGCGTTTCTGCGTGCCGTGCTTCTGCATCGCATAGACGTAGGCGCGGTTGAGCAGACCCTCGTCGCAATTGGGATTGTAACGCTGCACCCTTTCGACGAGTTCATACTGCCGCATCATCGGGGACGGTCACTCCTCTCTCCCGCCGGGCGCCCGAATCCGGCCTTCGGACCAGCGTCGAAACAAAGCTATAGCAACACCAACCCGGAAAGTAGCTCATTCGCGCAAGCATCGGAGGAAAAGCGCCGCGAGCCTTTTCAATCCGTTGCCGACAAACGAAAACGGGCGAACCGAAGCCGGTCCGCCCGCGAAAAATCGCCGTGAGAGGCAATCAGATCTCTTCGACCTTCTCGGGCGGAACCATGCTTTCGAGCCCCCGCAGCAGGTCTTCCTCGGACATCTGATCGAAGACGATCTCGTCGTCGTCCGCTGCGTCGCCGGGCGCACCGAGCAAACCGGCCACCGGCTCCTGCTCTGGCTCGTCCACCTCGACATACTTCTGAAGCGAATGGATCAGGTCTTCTTTGAGGTCCTGCGGAGAAACGGACGATTCCGCGACCTCACGCAGAGCGACGACCGGGTTCTTGTCGTTGTCGCGGTCGACCGTCAAGGGAGAGCCGGACGATATCATGCGGGCGCGATGGCTGGCCAACAGCACCAGCTCGAAGCGGTTGTCCACCTTGTCGATGCAATCTTCGACCGTGACGCGTGCCATAGTCCAACTCCAGATCTAGAAACGAAATTCGCTCGCACGAACGGCATCCCGTCCGGCAAGCGTCCAGATAGCGCGATCTCGCCACCAGCAGCACCTCCTCGCGAGGCGCGAGATAATGCTGCCGAACTCAAGGAGTAGATATGCGGAGGGAAGACGAAAAGCAAGCGGAGATGCGCGCCAACATCCACCGCCAACTCTCGCAGCGAGCATTCACGACAACCTCAAAATCCGGTGATCCAATCTTTCTCGTTACAAAACCGGCCTGCCAATGCATCCTCCCTTGGTCGAACGGGCGGCATTTTCTGCCAATTTCCGTGGGAATCCCCCGAATGAACCCATTTTAACTTGGTTGTTTGGCGGAAACTTGCTAACAGGCGAGCTAATGTGCGAATTCAAGCAGACCGAAACGATACACGCTGATCGCGCTCTGTGATAAATTTCTTCGAACGCACGATAATAGCTCAGCAGAACGAAGAGTTATAAACGACCGCCGGTTGTGAGGTAAGCAAAAACTAATGTTTGACGAACGCGAAAAAATAGCCCTCTTCATCGATGGTGCAAATCTTTACGCGACTGCCAAGGCTCTCGGATTTGATATTGACTATCGTAGGTTGCTAAAGGAATTCAGCGCTAAAGGCTATCTCCTGAGGGCGCTGTATTACACTGCACTCGCTGAAGACCAAGAATACTCCTCTATTCGCCCATTGATCGACTGGCTCGATTACAATGGATACAAGGTTGTGACCAAGCCGACCAAGGAGTTTTTCGACTCCACCGGCCGGCGCAAGGTCAAGGGCTCAATGGACATCGAGCTCGCGGTCGATGCCATGGAGCTCTCCGAGCATGTCGACCACATCGTTCTGTTCTCCGGCGATGGCGATTTCCGTTCGCTGGTGGAGGCCATCCAGCGCAAGGGACGCAAGGTGTCGGTCGTCTCGACGCTTCAGACGCAGCCGGCGATGGTTGCCGACGAGTTGCGTCGTCAGGCTGACCACTTCATTGACCTTGCCAATCTCTCGGCGCGCATCAGCCGCGATCCGACCGAGCGTCCGGCGCGCACAGCCGACCGCCCCAACGCGACCGACGAAGCCTGACATCGATCTGGAGTAGCCGGCTTCTCACCGGCTACTCCAGACAAATTTGTGGCTTGTCCGACGAGAACAGATCGCAACAGATCGGGTTCTCTGCAAGCCCCCCCCACGACCACTGGCACTTCGGAACGCGATTGCCTTCGCCGGTTTGAAGGCGCCATACGTCTGCTGCCCTCCCCCAGAAGCCGTAGGAAAGTTGCATGTCAAAGCGACAGGCTCTTGTCGATTTCCTGGGACATCCGGTCGAGCCCGACAGGGACTGTGACCTCTGCCCTCGTCTCGTCGCTTTTCGAGAAGCCCAGCGAAAGGCACATCCGGATTGGCATAACGCGCCAGTGCCGACCTTCGGAACCTCTGACGCTCGCCTGCTCATTGCCGGCCTCGCACCCGGCCTCCGCGGGGCCAACCGCACGGGACGCGCCTTTACCGGCGATTACGCCGGCGACCTTCTTTACGAAACGATGGGTGAGTTCGGCTTTGCGAAAGGCGTTTACCGCGCCGACCCCAATGATGGTTTCGAGCTGGTCGACGCCGCCATCAGCAACTCCGTGCGCTGCGTGCCGCCGGAGAACAAGCCGACGAATGACGAGGTCAACAATTGCCGGCGTTTTTTTGCCGCAACACTGACCAGCTTCTCGCGACTGTCGGCGATCATCGCCCTGGGCAAGATCGCCCATGACCAGTTGCTGAAGACGCTCGGGGTGCCGCTTGTTCGTCACAAGTTCGCCCACGGCGCGGTGCACGCGCTTGAATGCCTGCCCGGGATTCGCCTTTACGACAGCTATCACTGCTCCCGCTACAACACCAACACGGGTGTGTTGACGCCAGACATGTTCCGAGCCGTATTCGCCGCCGTACGCAGGGACCTCGACAACCGCTAGGCAGGCCTCCGAAAGCCGGAGCTTACGCCAGCTCCACGTCGACAATACCATCGACGGCCCGAAGCGCGCCTGCAAGCTGAGGCGACACCCGGTATCCGCCCGGCAGCTTCACCTCCACCTCCCCGCGCCCACCGTCACCCAGAACGATCAGCGACACATCCCCCTCCCCGCCTGGTTTCAGCACATCACGGAGAGCCGGCAGCGGCTCCGCGCCGCGAAGGAAAATGCGAAGCGCGTTCTGCAGCTTGCCAGCCGCCTGGTCGAGGGGCTCCACGGAGTCGATACGTACCGAGATGCCCTCGGGCTTATCCTCGGCATTGACCAGCAAGATCACGGACTGACCTGGCTCCAGCAAGCTGCGGAAATGGGCTAGCCCCTCCGAGAAAATGACCGCCTCATACTGGCCGGTGGGATCGGAAATGCCGATGATGCCCATCTTGTTGCCAGTGCGAGTCTTGCGTTCCTGCTTGGCAACGATGGTGCCGGCGAGCCGCCCGGCCGATGCACCCCGCTTGACCGACGACGAGAACTGAGCCCACGTCTGCACCCTCAGACGGCCGAGCAGCGCCTCGTAGGCGTCGAGCGGATGGGCGGACAGGTAGAAACCGATGGCCGTATGCTCGCGCTGTAGCTTCTCTTCAGGCAGCCAGTTGGGAACCGAAGGCAAACGGACCGGCTCCGGCTCTCCTCCGCCACCAAAAAGCTCGTTCTGTCCGCTTTGCTGCTGTTCAAGCCTATGGGCGGCGGTGGCCATTACGGAATCGAGCCCCTGGAACACCCGGTTCCTGTTCGGCTCCAGACAATCGAAGGCGCCGGCCGAGGTGAGCGCCTCAAGGATGCGCTTGTTCATCGCCTTGGGGTTGATGCGACTGGCAAAATCGGAGATCGATCGGAAGGGCTTGTCACCCCGCTGCTCGACAATATGCTCAACCGCAGCCTGGCCGACGCCCTTGACGGCAGCAAGCGCGTACAGAATGTGCTTGCCATCCACCTCGAACACCACATCGGACCGGTTGACGGACGGCGGCTCCACAGTGATGCCGAGCCGGATTGCCTCGCGGCGGAAATCATTGAGCTTGTCGGTGTTGGTCAGTTCGAGCGTCATCGACGCCGCCATGAACTCGACGGGATGGTTGGCCTTGAGATAGGCCGTCTGGTAGGCAACCAGCGCGTAGGCGGCGGCATGGCTCTTGTTGAAGCCGTAGTCGGCGAACTTTGCCAACAGATCGAAGATGGTATCGGCGAGTGCCTTGTCGATACCGCGCTCCACGGCACCATCAACGAAGCGAACCCGCTGCTTGTCCATCTCCGCCTTGATCTTCTTGCCCATGGCGCGGCGCAACAGGTCGGCTTCGCCGAGCGAATAGCCCGAAAGGATCTGGGCGATCTGCATCACCTGTTCCTGATAGACGATGATGCCGTAGGTTTCCTTCAGCACGGGCTCGATGGAATCATGGAGATAATCGGGCTTCTCGAGGCCGAACTTGCGAGCGCCATAAACGGGAATGTTGGCCATGGGACCCGGACGATAGAGCGCGACGAGCGCGATGATGTCCTCGAAGCGGTCCGGCTTGATATCTGAGATGGCCTTGCGCATGCCCATGCTTTCCAGCTGGAACACGCCGACCGTCTCGCCATGGGTCAGCAACTCGTAGGTCTTCGGATCGTCGAGCGGCAGCGCCGACAGATCGATCTTCACGCCCTTGCGCTCGATGAGATCGACGGCACGCCTCAGGACCGTCAGCGTCTTGAGGCCGAGGAAGTCGAACTTGATGAGGCCGGTACTTTCCACCCACTTCATGTTGTACTGGGTGACCGGCATGTCCGAGCGCGGGTCTCGATAGAGCGGCACCAGCTGGTCGAGAGGGCGGTCGCCGATGACAATGCCGGCGGCGTGCGTCGACGCATGCCGGTAAAGCCCCTCCAGCTTGATCGAAATGTCGATCAGGCGATCAACGACCGGGTCCTCGCGCGCCTCCTTGAGCCTTGGCTCGTCCTCAAGCGCTTGTACCAGCGTCACCGGGTGGGCGGGATTTTGCGGCACCAACTTGCAGAGCTTGTCGACCTGACCATAGGACATCTGCAAAACGCGACCGACGTCACGCAGCACGGCGCGCGCCTGCAGCGAACCGAAGGTGATGATCTGGGCCACCTGAGCGCGGCCATACTTTCTCTGAACGTAGCGGATCACCTCTTCGCGGCGGTCCTGGCAGAAGTCGATGTCGAAGTCCGGCATCGACACGCGCTCGGGATTGAGGAAGCGCTCGAAAAGAAGGGCGAACCGAAGGGGGTCGAGGTCGGTGATGGTGAGCGAGAAGGCGACCAACGAACCGGCGCCCGAACCTCGTCCTGGTCCGACAGGGATTCCGTGCTCCTTGGCCCATTTGATGAAGTCCGCCACGATCAAGAAGTAGCCAGGAAACTTCATGCGAGTGATGATGCCGAGTTCGAACTCCAGGCGCTTGTGATAGTCCTCCAGCGTCAGTCCAGGCGCGAGGCCATGGCTTTCGATGCGTCTGGCGAGTCCTTCCCAGGCCTGACGCTCCAGCTCGGCCACCTCGGCCGCTTCGGCCGCAGCAACGTCATCGACATCGGCACCAGCGAAGCGAGGCAAAAGAGGCTTGCGCTTCGGGGCCCGGACCGTGCAACGGCGGGCGATCTCAATGGTGTTCTCCAGCGCTTCCGGCAGATCGGCGAACAGCGTCTGCATTTCGGCGCGCGACTTGAAATAGTGCTCCTCAGTCAAACGCCGGCGATCATCCTCGGCGACCATGCGCCCTTCGGAAATGGCAATCAGGGCGTCGTGCGCCTCATAGTCGGCACGCGATGGGAAATAGCACTCATTGGTGGCAACGAGAGGCAGACCGCGGGCATAGGCGAGCTCGACGAGTTGCGGCTCGACCATGATCTCTTCAGGCGTGCCATGTCGCTGCAGCTCGACATAAAGGTGGTCGCCGAACAACTCTTCCAGTCGAGCGAGCCGGCTTTCGGCCTGAGGCATCAGGCCGGCGGCGATGGCCTTGTCCACCGGTCCGCCGGGGCCGCCCGTCAACGCGATGATGCCGCCGGTCAGCCCCTCGAGCCGGTCGATCGGAAGATTGGCGGGTGCGCCCGGCTCCGACTCCAAGAAGGAACGCGACATCAGAACCGTCAGGTTGGCAAAGCCCTCCGACGTCGCTGCGATCAAGACAATGGATGGCAAGGCCTGCGGCAATCCACCCGGGCGACGGCGGTCGGGACTGTCGTCACCGAAATCAACAGCCATCTGGCAGCCGATGATCGGCTGCAGCCCCTTCTCGATGGCCTTCTCGGAAAACTCCAGCGCGCAGAAAAGATTGCCGGTATCGGTAATGGCAAGTGCCGGCTGATTGTCGGCCAAGGCCAACTTGAGTGCCTTGACAAGCGGAAGCGCCCCTTCGAGCAACGAATAGGCGCTATGCACGCGCAGGTGAATGAATCCGACGTCGCCGATCATCGTCAAGTTCCGGTTGGAGGTCGACCGCCGCAGCCGATCGATTAAGACGATAGGCTACTCCATCCGGGCGGGCGTTCGGAGCCTTTTCGAGGCGAGCAGGACCGCTTGTGGACAACTGCCGACCCGTCCGAAGCCTCAAACCAGCATGTCGGCGGAACTCAGTACCAGGATAAGCATGGTACCGAACAGCACGAGAGCTCCGAGCGCTGCCACATCACGAACGATTGTCGCAGAAGCGATCGCCGAGGCAAGGCGCTCTCGTGGTGACAGCGTGAAATCGCGAACCGTCGGCACCTCTTCCCGCGAAAACCCGGACAAAACCGAGCCGGGCGGCGAAATTGAACCCTTTTTGTTCCCAATAAACAACGATTGATTGTATCGAATCCCAACCACACAGTCGATTTCGCCGATGGAAACCCTGGCACTTATCACAGTCATCCCCGCCTCCATGTTCCGCGTTAGAGCTCATAATGTTCTATCTTTGTTCATGTGTCAAGCATGCCCTTAACCTAGATCAAAATACAATAGTTCTTGTAACGTTCCCAACCGTATGAGATGGGTCCTAACGATGAAGCGAGGGAGTCGGCCGCGTCGAAACGACGGACGGAGGAGTTTGCATGCGCGTTGCCACTTGGAACATCAACGGCGTTCGGGCGCGTATCGAGACCGCGACGAAATGGTTGGAGAAGAGCAGACCCGATATCGTCTGCCTCCAGGAGATAAAGTGCGTCGACGAGGCCTTTCCCGCCGAGGCATTCGAGCGGCTTGGCTACAATCTTGCCATTCACGGTCAGAAGGGGTTCAACGGTGTCGCCCTCCTGTCTCTCCTGCCACTCGATGAGGTTCGGCGCGGACTGCCCGGAGACGACGGTGACCCGCAGTCGCGCTATGTCGAGGCGGTGGTGTCCGTGCCAGAAGGCAGTTTGCGCGTAGCGTCCATCTACCTTCCGAACGGCAATCCGCCTGACACCGACAAGTATGTCTACAAGCTCGCCTGGATGGAGCGCCTCCGGCGTCACGCTGCCGGACTTCTAGCACTTGAGGAACGCACCCTTCTCTGCGGAGACTACAACATCATCCCCGAGCCTCGCGATTGCCACGACCCGGCGGTCTGGGCCGGAGATGCACTGTTCCTGCCCGAGAGTCGCGCTGCTTTCAGAGCGATCACCAACCTCGGCTGGACGGATGCCCTACGCGCCGTTGACGACCGGGACGGCCGCTATACGTTCTGGGACTATCAGGCTGGCGCCCGCCAAAGAAACTGGGGAATAAGAATCGACCATATCCTGGCTTCTCCCCAGGCGGCCGATCGGATCGCGGGCGTTGAGATCGAGGACGAAGTTCGCGATTGGGACAAACCATCGGACCATGTCCCGGTCGTCGTCGAACTCAGGATCTGAAGCAAAGGGAAAGATGGCACACCGACGAGAAAGGGCGGCTCGGCCAAAGACGGCTGCGCTGCCGGATGACCGACGGGAGCCATACGAAAAACGCGCGAAGAGCCGGTGGCTCAGCGTGTTGCGGAGGCTTCGATGGGGCGCTCCGACGGAGCGGAATAGGCCTGCGCGAAGGCAGAGTCGTTGTCCATCAGCCACTGATCGGCTAGCGCAATGGCCTTGCGGCGCTCATCCTCGCTCGCCAGCGAGAAGGCCTCTTCATGCGCGGCACGGATCGCGGTATCGTCGTGATGCATGAGTTCGGCGCGTTTCAGGGCAATGGTCAGCCACATCAGGCCATGCACCGGATTAGGCTCGATCTGGTCGCCCTTGACCAGCATTTCGCCGAGCTTGGCCTGAGCGTCCACCTGCCCCTTGCGCGCGGCAAGCAAGAACCATCTGGCGGCCTGACGAGGATCCTGATCCACGCCGACACCGTCGAGATACATGGATCCGAGCTTCAGCTGAGCCAGCGCGTCACCGAAATAGGACGCGGCATATGTGAAGATCTCGCGGGCACGATTGACGTTGGGCACGATGGCCGTGTCGGCTATGCCCGTCAGATAGTAGGAGCCCACCTCGACGAAGGCGCTTGAGACGAAGGGCGCATCCGGGGAGGACGGGGAGTCTTCGCCGTGAGCCGAAATCAACTGGCTGAAGAACTCGAAGGCCTTCATGTCGTCTTCGGCGACACCGTCACCCTTGGCGTACATGCGGCCAAGCTTCCACTGCGCGGCGGGATGGCCACTTTGGGCGGCGGCGAGAAGGCCGGTAACCGCCTCGCGCTTGTCGCCCGAGTAATAAGCCCGGGTCGCCTCGCGAAGCGTGGACATTGTAGCGGCATCGCAACACGCATCCTGCCTTGCGGCGGACTGCGGATCGAAGGCCAAGGCCTGCGAGCCGAGCATCACCCCCGATACCAGGGCGACGGAAACCTTGCAGACGTTTCTGACACAGACACCCGACATGTTCACTCTCGGCGTTCCGCCCCGCCCGCTTTCCGGCCAGCGATGCCGAAGCACCGCACCATCCACGAACCTCCGTAGGACAAAGACACTCGGCAAGGGCTGCCGTTCGCGCTTTCCCACGCTTGTTTTACAGCGACAAGGTCAGGTTCGTTTATGGCTGAATAGGGGCAATTTATGCCTAACGATTTCTGTTTTCGCGAGTTTGATGGTCGTGTTGCGGATTCAACACAGCAGTCGCTACCCCAAGACCGTGGCTTTGCGCAATCGCGTAACCTTTCGGACCCGAGCCTTAAGTCTGATCGACGGTCTGCATCAGGACATACCCAACCATAGAGCGGCGATTCCCGCCCAGCCTCTTTTTGGAAGTCCAGTCAGGAGCATTTCTGCTGAGAACAGAATCGGTCGCCGATGATCTGGTGAGAGAGTTTGCCGGAGCACCGCGCTGGGGCAAGAAGACCAAAGCCTTCCATGCAGGACACACTTACAAAGTATTTATATAATGAATTCAATATATTGATTGTATTTTCTAAACCTAAAAATGAACCCAGGATCTGCAAGATTTTCAGACACTTTGGTTGACATTTTTTTCCTAACAATCTGATTTTATTTCACTCTCTTGTTGTCCACCCCATCGCCCGCCGAACAGTTGGAAACACCGCTACCCCTTGCAGTGCGCCGCTCGGAACTCTACGTAGAATGCCCATGAGCCGGCCAGTTGCCGGGTCCGCCCCACGTTACCAAGGCCGTCAGCGACGGTTAGGATTCGAGGAGCCGTTCTTGCCGCTCGCCATCGTCTTCGACAACAGTTACGCCCGACTGCCGTCCCGCTTTTACGAGCGCGTACGTCCAGAGCCCGCCCCGTCACCGGGGTTGCTGGTGCTTAACACGACTCTCGCAGCGGAGCTCGGCCTCGATGCCAAGGCGCTTGCAGCGCCCGATGGTGTCGCCGCGTTGTCGGGCGCGTCCGTACCGGAGGGAGCCGATCCGATCGCCCTCGCCTATGCGGGCCATCAGTTCGGCCATTTCGTACCGGCGCTCGGTGATGGAAGGGCCGTCCTGCTCGGCGAACTGATCGCCAGCGATGGCCGACGTCTGGACTTGCAACTGAAGGGCTCCGGTCGCACGGTCTTCTCGCGACGCGGCGACGGGAAAGCAGCGGTGGGGCCGGTTCTCAGGGAGTACCTGATCAGCGAGGCGATGGCCGCGTTCGGCATCCCCACGACACGGTCTTTGGCCGCGGTCGCCACGGGCGAAACGGTCTTGCGCGAGAGACCGATGCCTGGCGCCGTGCTGACGCGTGTCGCAGCCAGTCATGTCCGGGTTGGAACCTTCCAGTATTTTGCCCATCGCTCCGACGTGGACGGCGCCCGCCGCCTTGCCGATTACGTCATCGAACGACTTTATCCCGACATTGCAGGAAGCGAAGCGCCTTACGCCGCGCTCTTTGAAAGGGTCGTTCACAGGCAAGCCTGTCTGATCGCGCTTTGGCTGTCGGTCGGGTTCATCCACGGCGTGATGAACACCGACAACATGGCGATCTCCGGCGAGACCATAGATTACGGTCCATGCGCTTTCCTGGACGCCTACGAACCAGACCTGGCGCTAAGCTCAATCGACAGGCAAGGGCGCTATGCCTATGGGCGGCAAGCGCAAATCGCGCAATGGAACCTCGCCCGGCTCGGAGAGTGCCTGTTGCCGCTTCTCTCCGATGATCGGGACAAGGCAGTCGAGATTGTCGTGGAGCGCCTGAGCGATTTCGCCGGCCAGTTCGAGGCAGCCTATTTCGAACGCTTTCTCGCAAAGATTGGCCTTGTCGAAGAACGCAAGGGAGATCGCGAGCTGGTTACGGGGCTGCTCTCGCAGATGCAGGCGGGAAAGGCCGACTTCACCCTTGCCTTTCGCCGCCTTGCCGATCTGATCGCCCACGATGCGGACACCGGGGCATTCCTGTCGTTGTTCGGCGAGGAAGCCGATATCGAACCCTGGCTGACGGCCTGGAGGGCGCGCCTTGCAGCGGGCAGTCGGTCCCCGACCGAGTCCGCGGCGGGCATGCAGGCGATCAACCCGGCGCTCATTCCGCGCAACCATCAAGTGGAGAAGGCGCTCGATGCGATCATCGACAGGAATGATGGCTCGGCCTATGTCCGCCTGCTTCAGGCGGTGACCAACCCCTTCGAAGAACGCCCCGAGGATGCCGATCTGGCCGTTCCGCCGCGCCCGGAAGACCGCGTGATGGCGACATTCTGCGGCACGTGACTGCCGGTTTGCTCCTTACGGCGTAGGGTTGGACGGGTCGAAGCTCGCCGTAAAGGACTCTTCCGAAAAGCCGATGATCAGCTTGCCACCATCGGCCTCGATGATCGGGCGGCGGATCATGGTCGGCTTCTCGACCATCAAGGCGATGGCGCGCTCATCGTCGAGGCTAGCCTTGGTGGTTTCCGGCAGCCCGCGAAACGTGAGCCCGCTCTTGTTGACGACGTGCTCCCATCCCCCGGCACGCGACATCCAGTCCGAGACCTTGTCGGCAGCGATGCCTGCCTTTTTGTAGTCGTGGAAGCTGTAGGCGATGCCGTGCTGATCGAGCCAGGCAAACGCCTTTTTCATGGTGTCGCAGTTCTTGATTCCATAGACGGTAATGGGCATCGCTCTACCTCTTGGTTGCACTCGGCTCGTCTTTCTAGAGCCGATGGCGGGTATGGCCTCATACGCGAAGACACCTACCCCTTCTCACCGCACCCAGACTATCTCTTTATTCCAACGACGAAAACCCGGCTCGCGTTGCCATCACTACGATTTGTGATCTGGACCGATTCTGAACTGAAGACTAGGCTGCGTGAGCGATTGCTAATGTTCTCGAGTCGCGATGCAAGCTGTCTTTTCCAGAGCTTGAGCGGCCGTTCGTGCGCATTGGTTCGCTTTTCGGGGGAACAGCATGGGTTCGGCGACCGAGACCTTTTACGACGTGATCCGGAGGCAGGGGATCACGCGGCGGAGCTTTGTCAAGTTCTGCAATCTGACCGCAGCCAGCCTCGGGCTTGGCCCGGTAGCAGCCTCCCAGATGGCGCATGCGCTGGAGACCAAGCCGCGCATACCGGTCATCTGGATGCACGGCCTCGAATGCACCTGTTGCTCGGAAAGCTTCATTCGGTCCGCGCACCCGCTGGCCAAGGACGTCATCCTGTCGATGATCTCGCTCGACTATGACGACACGCTGATGGCAGCTGCCGGACATCAGGCCGACGCGATCCTTCAGGAAACCCGCGAGAAATACAAAGGCGGCTATATCCTGGCCGTGGAAGGCAACCCGCCCCTCAACGAAGACGGCATGTACTGCATCGACGGCGGCCGCCCGTTTGTCGAGAAGCTGAAGGAGATGGCCGGCGACGCCATGGCGGTAATCGCCTGGGGCGCCTGTGCGTCCTGGGGCTGCGTGCAGGCGGCCAAGCCCAATCCGACACAGGCGGTGCCGATCGACAAGGTGATCCGCGACAAGCCGATCATCAAGGTGCCCGGCTGTCCGCCGATCGCGGAGGTGATGACCGGTGTCATCAGCTACATCCTGACTTTCGGGAAAATGCCCGAGCTCGACCGCCAGGGGCGGCCGAAGATGTTCTATTCGCAGCGCATTCACGACAAATGCTACCGCCGGCCGCATTTCGATGCCGGCCAGTTCGTGGAAAGCTGGGACGACGAGAGCGCCCGCAAGGGCTACTGCCTCTACAAGGTGGGCTGCAAGGGCCCGACCACCTACAACGCCTGCTCGACAGTCCGCTGGAACGGTGGGGTCTCCTTCCCCATCCAGTCGGGTCACGGCTGCATCGGCTGCTCGGAAGACGGCTTCTGGGACAAGGGCTCGTTCTACGACCGACTGACCACCATCCGGCAGTTCGGCGTCGAGGCGACCGCCGATCAGATCGGGATGCTGGCGGCCGGTGCGGTGATCGGCGGCGTCGCCGTCCACACGGCCGCGACGGCTGTGAAACGCCTCACCAGCAAGCACGATCCCCATCGTCGCAACGATCAGCAGTAACAGCCCGGCGCGTGGGCGCCCAGCGCCCCGCCGGCCCTCTCACGAACGGGACACTTTTCCATGGGTATCGAAACCCCCAACGGCTTCAAGCTCGATAATGCCGGCCGTCGCATCGTCGTCGATCCGGTGACGCGCATCGAGGGCCACATGCGCGTCGAGGTGAACGTCGACGCCGACAACGTCATCCGCAACGCGGTTTCCACCGGCACCATGTGGCGGGGCATCGAGGTTATCCTGAAGGGCCGGGATCCACGCGATGCCTGGGCCTTCACGGAGCGCATCTGTGGCGTCTGCACGGGTACGCATGCCCTGACATCGGTACGGGCCGTCGAAGACGCGCTTGGCATCGCCATCCCCGAGAACGCCAACTCCATCCGCAACATCATGCAGCTGACGCTGCAGGTGCACGATCACCTCGTCCACTTCTACCATCTGCACGCCCTCGACTGGGTGGACGTGGTGTCGGCGCTATCGGCCGACCCCAAGGCGACTAGCGCGCTTGCCCAATCGATTTCCGATTGGCCGCTTTCTTCGCCCGGCTATTTCCGCGACCTGCAGGGGCGCCTCAAGAAGTTCGTGGAAAGTGGGCAGCTCGGACCGTTCAAGAACGGCTACTGGGGGCACGCCGCCTACAAGCTGCCGCCCGAGGCCAACCTGATGGCCGTCGCCCACTACCTGGAAGCGCTCGATTTCCAGAAGGAAATCGTCAAGATCCACACCATCTACGGCGGCAAGAACCCTCACCCCAACTGGCTGGTGGGCGGCGTTCCGTCGCCGATCAACGTGGACGGCACAGGTGCCGTCGGCGCCATCAACATGGAGCGGCTCAACCTCGTCTCATCGATCATCGATCAGGCGATCGCCTTCACCGAACAGGTCTACTTGCCGGACCTCAAGGCCATTGGTTCCTTCTACAAGGACTGGCTGCACGGCGGAGGCCTGTCGTCGACGTCGGTAATGAGCTACGGTGACATCCCCGAGCACGCCAACGACTATTCCGAAGCCTCGCTGAAGCTGCCGCGCGGCGTCATTCTCAACGGCAAGCTCGACGAAATCCATCCGATCGACCTTGGCAATCCGGACGAGGTGCAGGAGTTCGTCACCCACTCCTGGTACAAATACCCCGACGAGACCAAGGGTCTGCATCCCTGGGACGGCGTCACCGAGCCGCACTTCGAGCTCGGCCCCAACGCACGCGGGACCAAGACCAACATCGAGGCGCTGGACGAGGCAGCGAAATACTCCTTCATCAAATCGCCCCGATGGAAGGGCCACGCCGTCGAAGTGGGTCCGCTCGCTCGCTATGTCATCGGTTACGCCCAGGGAAAGGCCGAGTTCAAGGAGCCGGTCGACAAGCTGCTCACCGACCTCGGCCTGCCGCTCACCGCACTGTTCTCGACCCTAGGCCGCACGGCGGCGCGCGCGCTTGAGTGCCAATGGGCGGCTCGCGAACTGCGCTACTTCCAGGACAAGCTGGTCGCCACGATCAAAGCCGGCGACCTTTCTACCGCCAACACCGACAAGTGGACGCCGGACACCTGGCCGAAGGAAGCGAAGGGCGTCGGCTTTACCGAAGCGCCTCGTGGCGCGCTCGGCCATTGGATCAAGATCAAGGACGGCAAGATCGACAACTACCAGGCCGTTGTTCCCACCACCTGGAACGGCTCGCCGCGCGACCCCGAGGGGAACATCGGCGCCTTCGAGGCGGCCCTGCTCGACACGCCGATGGCCGATCCCGAAAAGCCGCTTGAAATCCTGAGGACGCTGCACTCCTTCGACCCATGCCTCGCCTGCTCGACCCATGTGATGAGCGAAGATGGCCAGGACATGGCAACCGTCACCGTCCGCTGAGGGCAACGCGATGGCACATGACGCGAAGATGCTCACCGGCGTGATGGACGCCACCGACGACGTCATCGTCGCCGGCCCGTCCATCTATGTCTACGAGGCGCCGGTGCGCCTGTGGCATTGGGGCAACGCCCTCTGCATCACCATTCTGGCGGTGACCGGCTATTTCATAGGTTCGCCACCGCCGACCATGCCGGGCGAAGCTTCTGGCAGCTTCCTGTTCGGCTATATCCGTTTCGCCCATTTCGCCGCCGGGCAGGTGCTGACCGTCGCCTTCCTTGCCCGCATCCTCTGGTCCTTCTGGGGCAACAAATACTCCCGCCAGATCTTCTATTTGCCGGTCTGGGAGAAGGCGTGGTGGAAGGGCGTCGTCCGCGAGGCGCGCTGGTACCTGTTCCTCGAAAAGGAACCCTACAAGTATATTGGCCACAACCCGCTGGCCCACACGGCCATGTTTGCGATGTTCACGCTGTTCAACCTTGGCATGATCATCACCGGGTTCGCGCTCTACTCCGAAGGCACCGGTCGCGACAGCTGGCAGGCCAAGGTCTTCGGCTGGGTATTCGACATCTGGCCGAACTCTCAGGACGTTCACACGCTGCATCATCTCGGCATGTGGGTCATCGTCATTTTTGCCGTGATCCATATCTACGCCGCAGTGCGAGAGGACATCATGAGCCGCCAGACCATGATCTCCACCATGATCTCCGGCGAGCGGCAGTTCCGCGACGAGCGCGAGGGCTGAGTGGCATGACCGTATTGGTACTGGGAATCGGCAACATCCTATGGGCCGACGAGGGCTTTGGCGTACGCGCCGTCGAGGCCTTTCATCGGCTCTACGCCATGGCCGATGGCGTCGATTTGCTCGACGGCGGTACGCAGGGTCTCTACCTCGTCAATCATGTGGCAGAGGCCGAGCGCCTGCTGGTGTTCGATGCCATCGATTATGGCCTTGAGCCCGGCACGCTAAAGGTGGTGAGAGGCGATGAAGTGCCGAAGTTCACCGGCGCCAAGAAGATGAGCCTGCATCAGACCGGCTTTCAGGAAGTTCTTTCCGCCGCAGATCTCATGGGGCACTATCCCGGCGACATCGCCCTGATCGGCTGCCAACCGCTCGACCTCGAAGATTGGGGCGGGCCATTGACTGCTCCAGTCGCCGCCAGCATCGAGCCGGCGATTGCTCTCGCGGTCGACATGCTCTCGGGCTGGGGCGTTTCGCCAGTTCGGCGCGCGGTTTCCCTTCCTCCGGAGGGCGGCCTGCTTGCCAACGACATCGATCGGGCCGCCTATGAGCGGCCACGTGCCGCAGGCTGAGGGAGCCGAACCATGTGCCTTGGTCTGCCAATGACCGTCGTCGATGGCGACGATTTTTCCGCTCTCTGCGAGTGGCACGGTGAGACGCGGCGGGTTTCGACGCTGCTGGTCGGCAGGCAGGCGCCTGGAGCCCGATTGCTCATACACCTCGACAGCGCCATCCGCGTGCTTGACGACGCAGAGGCAGAGACGATCGGTCGTGCGCTCGACGGTCTCGCGGCAGCGGCGGAGGGGCGTCCCTTCGAGCATCTTTTCGCCGATCTCATGGATCGCGAACCGGAACTGCCAGCGCATCTCAGGAAATGAGAGCGCTCAGCTCAGGAATCATACGATAGCAAGGGGCGCCGGCCGGGCAAGTCTTCCCGTCCAGTATCCGTAAAGCACCGAGGACGAGCCAGTATGAGTGCCAGGATCAAGCATGTTTTCCTAACACGCTTCAATGTGCCTTCGCCAGGCCGGGAACTCTACCTCCGCTCGCAACCGGGATGGTTGGCCGATCGGGTTCGCCTGTTCCGCGACTATTGCCTGCCGAGCGTCGCACAGCAGACGGAAACGGATTTCGACTGGGTGATCTTTTTCGATCGAGAGACGCCAGCCGAATTCAAGCAGGTCATCGGCGATCTTCAGAAGGTTTTCCCATTTCACGCCGAGTTCACCGATCGCTTCATGATGCCGGAGATCATACCCGGCGTTCTGCCTCGATATGCCGACAGCGACTGGCTGTTGTCCACTCGGCTCGACAGTGACGACATCCTGGCCGTCGACCATGTCGCCCGGCTCCGCGAAGCGGCGCGAGCCGGCGCGGCCCAGGTGTTCAACTTTCCAAATGGCGCGATCCTTTCGGCAGCCAGCACCACACCGCGTCTCTATCGGATCGTCGACCGTAAAAATCCCTTCGCCTCGCTCCTGGAGCCAATGGCGCTCGACGCCCGGACCATTTGGGGCGAAATTCACGTCAACATCGCCCGACTGGCGCCGGTGCGGCAACTCGAAGGGCGCCCGGCCTGGCTTCAGGTCGTCCACGGGGGCAACGTTTCCAACCGGATCAAGGGGACGCGGGTTCGTCTTGAGTCCTTGGCCGACCTTTTTCCCACGATTTCGACGCTTCGCAACACCGAAGGTGAAAGCGACCTTGGAATCGCAGCCGAGAACTACCTCCTGACGCCATGGCGTCAGGCACGTGGCCTCGGTCGCTACGTCGTCGCTCGATTGAAGGGGCTGTGAGGTCAAAGTCATGTCCGCATTGATCGCCGCACTCTCAAGCCGCCACGGCTTGCCGACCATCGACGCCGATACGTTCGACGCCTTCTTGGCACCCGCCACCGGCGAACCGGAGCACACGCTGTTGTTCTTTACCGGCGATCCCAACCAGCGGAGCGACAGCGGAGACGTTGCCGTGGTGCTGCCGGAGCTGCTGTCCGCCTTCCAAGGTCGCTTCCGCGCGGGCGTGATCGCCTCTTCGGCCGAAGCGGCACTGAAGGCGCGCTGTCGGGTCGAGGTCCTTCCCTCGTTGGTCGTATTGCGTGGTCAAACGGTGCTCGACGTGTTGCCTCGCATTCGCGACTGGGGCGAATATCTCGACCGCCTCGGAGCGGCGCTCAGGGAGGATGCCCCGGCATTTGCCGCTCCAAACCGCATCGTGATGACTACGAATGCCCGGAGGGACGAGGCATGACGACGGATCTCCCGACAACTGGCCGAACCACGGGTACCGGTACCCTCGCCTTCCTGGCGACGTCCGACGCCGAGGCACTGATTGCCCGCTGCCCTAGTGTCGCACGTCTTCTTCCGGACATGGCCGCCGCACTCGAACGGCAGACCGCGGCGGCGCCAGGCCTGCTGTTCGACTTCGCTCCTCTGAACGACGACGAAAAGCTGCTGCTCAATGAGATTCTCGGCGAGGGCGAAGTAGCGGCCACGGTAGCGCTTCCGGACGGAGTAGTGGCCGAGATTGTTGAGAGCGTCTTTGCCGGCCTCTGGCGCGTCCGTTTCCTGGGCGCCGATCACACGATGATCGCCGATTATGCTGAGGTATCAGCCGTGCCGCAGGCGGTTCGCCGCGCCGCGGCGATGACACTGCCGAACCTCGATCTCGGGACCCTGCCGGCCGGGGTGATGAATGCGCCGGCGGTGTTGGCGGAAATCGCCGACCGGGCCGAAGCCTACCGGCCGGGCGAGCCCAACCACGTCATTTCCCTGACGCTGATGCCGATGCTGGCGGAGGATCTGGACCTCCTGGTCGATCGGCTAGGAACCGGTCCGATAAAAATCGTGTCGCGCGGATATGGCAGCTGTCGCGTCCAGGCAACGGCCATACACAACGTCTGGTCGGTGCAGTTCTTCAATGCCATGGACGCCATCCTGCTCGATACCATCGAGATCGGAGATGTGCCGACCGCAGCGCAGGCGGCCGTGGAGGACTTTCGCGACTCTGCCGTTCGTCTTCGCGAGATCGGCGAGGCTTACTTCCAATGACTTTTCCCCCGGAAGATCGTTGGGAGTGCGGCGTCTGCTGGACGGTGTATGATCCGGCCGAGGGTGATGACGTGGCGCAGGTGCCTCCCGGAACACCCTTTCAGGCATTGCCGGAGGACTGGCACTGCCCGAACTGCGATGGATCCAAGCTCAGGTTCATGAGGATCGACGATGATCGCTGATGCGCTCCTGTCCGACCTCGACGACGAGAAACTTGTCTGCCGCCTCGGAGACTTCTGGCGAGCGGCCGACAACCGCATGTCGGCCCTTCCCGTTCACAATCCCGCGCTCGCCGTCATGGTGACGCCGATCCGGCGCTTCGGCCGCTTCCGCTTCGCGGTCGTCGTCACGCCCTGGTGCATGACCATTGTCGCCGTACCTGACAGCGGTATCAAGTTGCCGCCAGAGGGTGTCACGCTACGGCTTGAGCTGCCGGCCGGCGAGGTCGACTTCGTGGTGGCATCAATGGACGACGGCGGTCGCTATGGCACCGCTTCGCTATTCTCGCCGATGGATGAGTTCGATGACCAGGTGATAGCCGAAGAGGTTGCCTTGGCCGCCATGGATGAGCTGTTACGCGAGGTTGAGCCGTCGGAAATCGAGTCCCTCTCCATCCCCCTGGATCGTCGACGCCTTCTGGGTTTCGGGCGCGCTACGCCGGACGCGGGATCATGAGCGGCTTCGATCCGGGCAAGGTAACGGTTGGCTTTTCCATGGCGAACGGCGTGGTTGCCGCGACGTCGATCCGTTCGGCACGACCGTTGTCGCTGGCGTCGCGCTTTGCAGGCCGACCGATCGAGCAGGCGGTCGAGGCGGTTGGTCTCGTCAACGCTGTCTGCGGGGTGTCGCACGCCGCCGCGCTGACATTCGCCGCCGCGATGGCCGGGCAACGCGTGATTCCGAGGGAAATGACGGAGCGTTGGCGCGTTCGGTTGGCGGCGGAGCGGGTTGCCGAGCACCTGCGCGAGTTGGTTCGTCTTGCGCCTGTTGCAGCCTTCCCCATTGTGCGCGACGCCCTTGAGGCCGCTCGCAAGGCGGCGCGGACAGGAACAGCAGGTGACGACATCCGCGCCATCAATGCGGTCTTCGGTCTCGTACCCGATTGGTTGCCGACGTTACCGGATCACCCTGCCTTGCCGGACGCGCTGACATCAGCCGACGACGACGCCGTCATCGCCGCGTTGGAAACCGATGCCGAGTTCCCATCCCTCCCCGCCCTCCCCGACCGACACCCCGAAACTGGTCCGGCAGCCCGCCTCGGCTGGTCTGCTTCGGTTCGAGGCGCGACGGACGCCGCCCGTCTCGTCGAGGCGGAGGAAGCGCTCGGCATTCTTCTCGGCGGCGCCAGCAACGAGGGAGACTTCGGCGGCTGGCTTACTGCAAATCGGACGCAGAACCATACGGGATACGCCTCAGTGGAAAGTCCACGCGGCAGGTTATATTATTCTGTAGTGGTGCAAGGAGATGGACGGCTCCGAGACGCCCGCGTCGTCGCTCCCACGGAATGGAACTTCCATCCTGACGGACCGTTTGCGCGCGCCGTCGTGGGATTCCGGCCGGAAGGCGATGTCGTAATAGCGATCGCGAGGCTGGCGGCGCAGTTTTCTCCCTGTGTTGCTGTCGATGTCGTCCCGGAAGGGGCCGCCGATGCATGAGATGTCGCTTTGCGAGGCGGTGGTCGAGATCGCCGTCGACGAGGCGAAGAAAAATGGTGCCCAGCGTATCCGGTCGCTGGTTCTGGAGGTGGGCGCGCTCGGTTATGTCGACCCCGACGCCCTGGCTTTCTGCTTTTCGGCCGTCAGCCACGGTACCCTTGCGGAGAACGCAAGGCTGGTCATCGAGCGCATTCCTGGCAGTGGCTGGTGTCTCGATTGTGCTAAGACCGTGCCGATGACCGAACGCTTCGGCGCCTGTCCGGAATGCGGACGCCGACACGTGCAGATGAGCAGCGGCGACGAGCTCAGGCTGCGCGAACTGGAGGTGGAGTGATGTGCAAGGATTGCGGTTGCGGCTCAGGCGGCACAGGCTACAGGATCAACGGCAAGACGCCGGCGGAGCTCCATGGCCACTCGCACGATCATCCTCACGATCATGAGCATGGCCACGAACATCACCATCACGACCATGATCACCTACACGATCATGCCCATTCTCACGGCCATGATCACCATCACGACCACCACTCTCACGACCACGATCACTCGCATGATCATGAGCACTCTCATCATGTTCATGCCGCACCGCTTGCAGCCGTGCACCAAGCCGGCATCGACAGCGAACGGGTAATCCGCATCGAGCGCGACATCCTCGCCAAGAACAACGATGCCGCACGGCAAAACCGTGCCCGCCTCGCGGCTACCGGCACGCTCGCGCTCAACCTCATGTCGTCTCCTGGCTCGGGCAAAACGACCCTTTTGGTACGTGCCATCGAAGACCTGAAGGCAAAGTTCCCGATCGCCGTCATAGAAGGCGACCAGCAGACCGAGAACGACGCGGAACGCATCCGGGCGACCGGCGCCCGCGCCGTCCAGATCAACACCGGCAAAGGATGCCATCTCGAAGCGAGCATGGTTGGCGCCGCGCTCGACGACATCAAGGCAGAGCCCGGCGGGCTCCTGTTCATCGAGAATGTCGGCAACCTTGTCTGTCCGGCCGGATTCGACCTCGGGGAGGCGCACAAGGTAGTGGTGCTCTCGGTTACCGAAGGAGAGGACAAGCCGCTGAAGTATCCCGACATGTTCGCGGTGGCCGATCTTCTGCTCCTCAACAAGGCCGACCTTCTGCCCCATCTGAAGTTCGACGTCGGCAAGTGTCTCGCGGCGGCGCTCACGGTCAATCCGCACCTCCAGACGCTTGTGGTCTCCGCCGAAACCGGAGAGGGCATGGCCGCCTTCTATGCCTGGGTCGAGGCGCGCGCAGCGCTTTCCCGCGCCGCTGCCGTCGTTCGGGCCTGACGAAACGATGACCGTCGTGCCCACTCCCGACACCTTCGCCCCTGCGGCGCGCCTTTTCCTCAAGGTGAATGGCGCCGTGCAAGGCGTGGGCATGCGGCCTTTCGTACATAGGCTCGCGACGGATTGCGGCCTGACCGGTTATGTCCGAAACGGAGCGGACGGCGTCACCATCGAAGTGGAAGGCGTACGCGTCGAGGAGTTTGCGCGACGCCTGAACTCGGAAGCCCCACCTCTCGCCCGCATCGACACGATCCTTCGTGAGAACATGCCGGTGACTGGCGACACCGAGTTCGTCATCAGGGAGAGCCTCGACGGCGAGACCATGACGCGTATCGTGGCCGACGCGGCCACCTGCAACGCCTGCCTTGCCGAACTGTTCGACCCAACGAGCCGCTATTTCTCCTACCCCTTCGTCAACTGCACCCACTGCGGGCCGCGCTACACCATCACCCGCCGTCTGCCCTATGACCGTCGGCAGACGTCGATGGCCTCTTTCCCCATGTGTCCCGACTGCGCGGAGGCCTACACGGACGTGCGCGACCGGCGCTTCCATGCCGAGCCGGTCGCCTGCCCCGCCTGCGGACCGCAGCTGAGCCACCCTATCGCCGAGATCGCCACGGCAATACGAAGTGGGTGCATCGTGGCGCTGAAGGGAATCGGCGGCTTTCATCTGGTCTGCGACGGTCGCAACGCCGGTGCTGTCTCGGAGCTTCGGGCGCGGAAGGCCCGCGAGTTCAAGCCCTTCGCGTTGATGGTCGCTAACGCCGCTTCAATCTCGGAAGTAGCCGACGCGTCTTCGGAGGAGCTGAACCTCTGTTCGTCGACTGCCCGACCCATCGTGTTGATGCAGGCAAAACCCGGAGTACTGGCGCCCGCCGTCTCGCCTGGACTATCCCGCGTGGGGGTCATGCTGGCCTATGCGCCGGTACACCATCTGCTGTTCGCCGCGCTCGCCAACCATGACTTCGCCGGTCACGATCCGCATACCCCCAACGACTTCGTTCTGGTCGCCACCTCGGCCAACCCGGGCGGCGAGCCCCTGGTGGTGGACGACGAGGACGCTATGCGACGTCTTGCCGGCATTGCCGACCTGATCGTCACGCATGATCGTGCCATCGTCGTGCGTGCCGACGACAGCGTTGCCCAGATCATTGCCGGCGCACCGTCATTCCTGCGCCGGGCGCGTGGCTACGTTCCCGAACCGATCGCATTCGCCGAAGACGGCCCCGCAACCCTGGCCCTCGGCGCGCACCTGAAGTCCACCGTGACGCTTACACGCGGACGCGAAGCCTTCGTTTCGCAGCATGTTGGCGACCTCGACACCGCCGAAACGCTGAAGTTCTATCGCGAGACCATCGCGCATCTCATCGATATCGTCGGCGTACAACCCGAGCTGATCGCCTCGGACCTCCACCCCGACTATCGATCCAGCCAGATGGCCGACGAGTTCGGCTTGCCTGTCGTCCGCGTACAGCACCATGCGGCACATGTGGCAGCGGTGGCAGCCGAAGTCGGGCTTGACGGTCCGGCGCTCGGCCTTGCCCTCGACGGCCATGGCCTTGGCGACGACGGTGGCGCCTGGGGCGGCGAACTGCTCGCAGTCGACGGAGCGAAGCATCGGCGCATCGGGCACCTGGCGTCGTTGCCGCTGCCGGGAGGCGACCGAGCCGCTCGCGAGCCGTGGCGTATGGGGGTTGGTGCGCTCGCCGCTCTCGGACGGGCCGACCTCGCGCCAGTGCTTTTTCCCGACCGAACGCTGGCCGGCCCCATTGCGGAGCGTATCGTCTCAGGCGCCGACCGCCTCTCCACGACCTCGCTCGGGCGGCTGTTCGATGCGGCGGCGGCGCTGCTCGGCGTTCGCACCGTTCAAGATTACGAAGGACAGGCGGCGATGGAGCTGGAGGCGCTCGTCGATCAGCCGGTCGCTTTCTCTGGTGGCTTCGTTCTTGACGATGGCGTCCTCTCCTTCGCACCATTGCTCGCCCACTTTGCCCTCGCCCGTCCCGATGCCCGTACCGGCGCATCGCTGTTCCACGGCACTCTGATCGAAGGTTTTGCCGCCCTCGCCCGCCATGGTGCAACCGCCACAGGCCTCACGGCGATTGCGCTCGGCGGTGGCTGTCTGATGAACCGAGTTTTGGCCGAAGGGCTTTCGGCGGCGCTCGTCCAATCCAACCTCACCCCCCTCCTCGCCCGGCGCCTGCCGGCCAACGATGGCGGCCTTTCCTTCGGGCAGGCCGTCCTCGCCCGCCGAGCCTTCTCGGAGACATGACCCATGTGCCTTGCCGTTCCCGCCCTCGTCACCGAGCTCTTGCCCGACAACATGGCCAAGATCAGTCTTGACGGGGTATCGATGACCATCTCTACCGCGCTGGTGAAGAACGTCGCCGTCGGCGATTATGTCATCGTCCACGTCGGCTACGCGTTGTCCAAGGTCGATCCGGATGAGGCAAGACGCACCCTGGATCTACTGGACGAAGCGCGCGGCGTGCCGCTCGCCGCCGGAGGCGCTCGATGAAATATGTCGATGAGTATCGCGACGGCGACAAGGCGCGCGATATCGCCGCCGCCATCGCCGCCGAAGTGCGGCCCGACCGCTCCTACGCCTTCATGGAGTTCTGCGGCGGTCACACGCATGCCATCTCCCGCTACGGCATCGAGGATCTGCTGCCGGCGAACGTGCGCATGATCCATGGTCCCGGCTGTCCCGTCTGCGTGCTGCCGATCGGCCGCATCGACGACGCCATTCGTCTCGCGAGGCGGCCGGAGGTGACGCTCTGCACCTATGCCGACCTGATGCGCGTGCCGGCTTCGGGCGGCCTCAGCCTGATGAAGGCGAAGGCAGCGGGCGCCGACATCCGCATGGTCTATTCCTCGCTCGATGCCATCCGCATCGCCGAGGTCAATCCCGAACGGCAGGTGGTGTTCTTCGCCATCGGTTTCGAGACGACCACGCCGCCGACGGCCGTGGCGCTGAAGGCGGCCGAGGCCAAGGGACTCAAGAACTTCTCCATCTTCTGCAACCATGTGCTGACACCGGTCGCGATGCGCGCCATTCTCGACATGCCGCCAACGCCGGACGAACCGCCGATCGCCATTGAGGGCTTCGTCGGACCGTCCCACGTCTCGACCATCATCGGCATGGAACCCTACGAGATATTCGCCCGCGATTATCGCAAACCGGTGGTCATCGCCGGCTTCGAGCCGCTCGACGTCATGTACGCCATCCTGATGCTGGTGCGTCAGGTCAACGAACAGCGGGCCGAGGTGGAGAACCAGTACATCCGCGCTGTCCGGACGGAAGGCAACCCGGTCGCCATCGATCTGTGCGACGAGGTGTTCGAGCTGCGCGACAGCTTCGAATGGCGAGGGCTCGGCGCTGTGCCAAGAAGCGCACTGAAGCTTCGCGAGGCCTTCGCCTTCTACGATGCCGAGAAACGTTTCACCATCGAGACGCAGCCGGCCGAGGACAATCCCGCTTGCGAGTGCGGCGCCATTCTGCGCGGTCAGAAAAAGCCGGCGGACTGTCGCCTGTTCGGTACCGTCTGCACACCGGAAACGCCGACGGGCGCCTGCATGGTGTCGTCGGAAGGCGCCTGCGCCGCCCATTGGACCTATGGCCGCTTCCGCACTCGCCAGAGCGATGCGGACCTCCGGAGACGCGCATGAGCAAGACCTTCCGCCGCAAACTCGACCTGAAGAACGGGCGGGTCGACATGAGCCACGGTGCCGGCGGCCGAGCCATGGCCGAACTGATTTCCTCGATATTCAAGGATGCCTTCGGCAATGAGTTGCTCGATCAAGGCAACGATCAGGCGAGTTTTCCGACCCCGACCGGCGGTCGCATGGTGATGACGACCGATGGCTATGTGGTGTCGCCGATCTTCTTCCCCGGGGGCGACATCGGATCGCTCGCCGTGCACGGTACGGTCAACGATCTCGCCATGGCCGGCGCGAAGCCGCTCTACCTGTCGGCAAGCTACATCATCGAGGAAGGCTTCCCGCTCGGCGATCTGAAACGCATTGCCGAGTCCATGGGCGCGGCGGCCAAGGCGGCCGGCGTGACGATCGTGACCGGCGACACCAAGGTGGTGGAGCGCGGCAAGGCGGACGGCGTTTTCATCTCGACGGCCGGCGTCGGCGTGGTGCCCGACGGTCTCTCATTGTCAGGCGACAAGGCAAGACCCGGCGACAAGGTGATCGTGTCCGGCTCGATGGGCGATCATGGCGTCGCCATCATGTCGAGCCGCGAGAACCTTACGTTCGAAACGGAAATCCTGTCGGACAGCGCGGCACTCAACGGTCTCGTCGAGGCAATGGTCGCGGCTGCCGGTCCTCACCTCAGGCTGATGCGCGACCCGACGCGCGGCGGACTCGCCGCCACCCTCAATGAGTTGGCTCACCAGTCGGACGTCGGCTTCCGCATTGTCGAGGATCGCATTCCGATCAAGCGTCAGGTAGCCGCCGCCTGCGAGCTCCTGGGGCTTGACCCACTGAACGTCGCCAACGAGGGCAAGCTCGTCGCCGTCGTGGCGGTCGAGGCGGCTGAAGGACTGGTGGAAGCAATGCGGGCCCACCCGCTTGGCGTAGATGCGGCCATCATCGGGGAGACGGTGGAGGACGACCAGCACTTCGTGCAAATGACCACCGGCTTCGGCGGCGGTCGCATCGTCGACTGGTTGGCTGGTGAACAGCTGCCGCGAATCTGCTGAGATATGACGCCGCGGCATCCGTGCAACAGCGCGGCGGCGTCGACCCAACTGAATTGATTGAATACCAACAAACAATTTCCGCGGCGTCGGCGACCCGGTATGGTCTAGGCATCCTTTGAGTCTAGAAAGACAGCCGCTTCGTCCGGTGCCGATGTTGTTCGTGCCGGGAATGCGGGCCCCGCACCAGTGGGAGCGGGTTCGCCGGCGTCGACAGGCGCTTCTCAACGGGCCGATGCGCAAGCGTCGCCATACGTTGATCTCACGGGCCGCCGGAAGCGGTTCGAAACCCGTTCGGGGAACGAAAGTGACAATGCCGATCGCAGCGGCCCTTCTGAGTGTCGCCGGTCTTGCCGGCGTCGCCGTGGTTGCGCCGATCCTCGTCGCCCGGCGAAAGGCTTGGGCGACCTCCATCGTCTACGGAGCGAGCTTCGTTCTCGCCGCCGTATTGCTTCTTTGTGGCCTTTCGGCCCTTCTCGGTGGCAGCGCCTTCCAGGGCTCCGTCCAACTGCCAATCGGCCTGCCATGGATCGGCGCGCATTTCGTGCTCGATCCGCTCAGCGCCGCTTTCCTGATCATCGTCGATTTCGGCGCCATGATCGCCTCGTTCTATGCCATCGGCTACGGTGCCCACGAAGAGGAGCCAGGGCGGGTGCTGCCCTTCTATCCGGCTTTTCTCGCAGGCATGAACCTTGTGGTTCTCTCGGCCGACGCCTTCGGCTTTCTGGTCGCCTGGGAGTTCATGTCGCTCAGCTCCTGGGCGCTGGTCATGGCGCATCATCACGACCCCGAAAACAGGCGTGCCGGCTACGTCTACCTGCTCATGGCATCGTTCGGCACGCTGATGCTGTTGCTTGCCTTCGGCCTGCTGGCCGGACCGAACGGCGACTATGCCTTCTCGGCCATTCGCAGCTTCGAACATATTCCCTGGATCTCCGGGCTCGTGCTGGTGCTGATGCTGCTGGGCGCAGGCTCCAAGGCTGGCCTCGCGCCCTTGCACGTCTGGTTGCCACTCGCCCATCCGGCAGCACCGAGCCATGTATCTGCGCTGATGTCGGGCGTCATGACGAAGGTCGCCGTGTATGCCTTCATCCGCGTCGTTTTCGATCTGGCCGGCGAGCCAGCGTGGTGGTGGGCAGTGACCGTACTGACGCTGGGCGCGGGGTCAGCCGTGCTCGGCGTTCTGCATGCCGTCTTGCAACGCGATCTCAAGCGCCTCCTCGCCTACTCGACGGTCGAAAACGTAGGCATCGTCTTCATCGGCCTCGGACTGGCGCTGGCCTTCAAGACCAACGACATGGCCGGTGCGGCGGCCCTTGCCGTCACGGCCTCGATCTTTCACGCCTTCAACCATTCACTGTTCAAGAGCCTGTTGTTCTTTGGGGCCGGCAACGTGCTGACCGGCTCCGGCGAACGCGATATCGAGAAGCTGGGTGGCCTGGTTCACCGCATGCCTGAAACGGCCTATCTGTTTCTTGGTGGCTGCCTCGCCATTTCCGCCCTGCCCCCACTCAACGGTTTCGTGTCCGAGTGGCTGATCCTGCAGGCGATCCTGCTCAGCCCAGATCTGCCGCAGTGGGCTTTGCGCTTCCTGGTGCCGGCCTCAGGCGCCATGCTGGCGCTTGCAGCGGCCCTCGCGGCCGCCTGCTTCGTGCGGGCCTTCGGCATTACGTTCCTGAGCCGCCCGCGTTCGCCGGCCGCCGAGACGGCGCAAGAGGCCAGCCGCTGGCAAATCCGTGCGATGTACGCACTGATGGCTCTTTGCCTTGTGGCCGGCGTCTTTCCCGGACCGTTTCTCGATGCCCTGTCGCCGGTGTCGCAGTCGCTTGTCGGCGGAGCCATGCCCAAGCAGCCCATCCTGCCACACTTCTCGATCATTCCGATTTCCGAGAGCCGCAGCTCCTATTCCGGCTTCCTGGTGTTCTTCTTCATCCTTATGGCAAGTTGGGCGGCGATTCGTGTCATCCACAACTTCGCCTCGCGAGCCGTACGCCGAGCGCCCCCCTGGGACTGCGGCTTTCCAGATCCCTCGCCGGCAACTCAATACACAGCCGACAGCTTCGCTCAGCCGATCCGTCGTGTGTTCGGTCCGCTCGCCTTCCGGGCCAAGATCGACCAGACGATGCCCCTCCCCGGAGACATGACGCCGGCGCGGCTGACGCTGTCGCTCCGTGATCTGGTCTGGGAGTTTATCTACGCCCCCCTCGAAGGGGCCGTTCTCTACGCTGCCGAACGCCTCAACATTCTGCAGTTCCTGACCATTCGCAGCTATCTCAGCCTCGTATTCGCGGCGCTGGTCCTTCTTCTCGTGCTGGTGGCAACATGGGCCTGATCCTCGCCATCCTCGTCCAGGGCATCCAGATGGTGCTCGTGCTGGCGCTTGCCCCCGGGCTCGTCGGCTTCACCCGCAAGGTGAAGGCGCGCCTTCTCCGGCGAAAGGGCCCCTCGATCCTGCAACCCTATCGCGACCTTCTGCGTCTCGTGCGCAAGGAGGCCGTACTGGCCGACAACGCCTCCTGGCTGTTTCGCAACGCGCCCTACCTGATCTTCGCCACCACCTGGGTCGCCGCGGCGCTTGTCCCGACTTTCGCCGCCGGGCTGCACTTCTCATGGGCGGCCGACCTCATCGCCATTACCGCGCTGCTCGGTTCGGCCCGCTTCTTCCTGGCGCTGGCCGGCATGGATATCGGCACCTCCTTCGGCGGCATAGGATCAAGCCGGGAGATGCTGTTCTCGACGCTGGCCGAGCCGGCGATGATCATGATCGTGTTCACGGTGGCTTTGGTCGCCGGTTCGACCCAGCTGTCGACGGTGGCGGCTTTCATGGTCGACCACAGCACTCTGCGAGTCTCGCTTGGTCTGGCGCTGATTGGCCTGATCATCGTCGCACTGACCGAGAACGCCCGAGTGCCGGTCGACAATCCGGCGACGCATCTCGAACTGACCATGGTGCATGAGGCCATGGTGCTGGAGTACTCGGGGCGGCACCTCGCGGTGATCGAGCTCGCATCCGCACTGAAGCTGCTGCTCTACATCTCGCTGATCGCCTGTATTTTTGCGCCCTGGGGCATGGCTCGCCAGGGCGATGGTCTGGTTGAAATGGCCATCGGCGCGGTCACCTGGGTTGGCAAGCTCGCCGTCGGTGGGTTCCTGATGGTGGTTTTCGAAACGGCGATCGCCAAGATGCGGGTATTCCGCGTGCCGGAGTTCGTCGGCGGGGCATTGATGCTCGGCCTGCTGGGTACGCTGTTGCTGTTCGTCTCGAGGAGCTTCTGATGGAACGCTTCTCACTCGATGCCGCGCATCTGCTCGCCGGAGGCATGGTGCTGGTGAGCTTCATGATGCTCTACCAGAATCGTATCCTCGGCCTTCTCAACGTGTTCGCCGCGCACGCCGTGGTTCTGTCGCTGTCGGTTGCCTGGCAAGCCTACGTCCAAGCGGCGCCGCATCTCTTCGTGACCGCCGCCATCGCACTGATCCTGAAGGCGATCATCATTCCGGTGGCGCTGCATCACATGGTGCTGCGTCTCGGCGTCCATCGCGATATCGAGACGGTTGGCGGTATCGGCCCGACAATGCTGATGGGCATGGGCCTTGTGGCGCTGTCGATGGTCGTCATGCTGCCCGCCGCCGCCGAGGCCGACCCGATCGCCCGCGAGGATCTCGCGCTCGCCCTGTCGGTCATCCTGCTCGGCCTCCTGATGATGGTGACGCGCCAGAACGCCATCAGCCAGGTGGTCGGCTTCATGAGCCTTGAAAACGGTCTGGTTCTCGCCGCGACCGGCGCACGCGGCATGCCGTTGGTGGTCGAAATATCGGTCGCCTTTTCCGTGCTGGTCGCCTTCATCGTCATCGGCGTCTTCCTGTTCCGCATCCGCGAGCGCTTCGACACCATCGACACCCAGGCCCTCGATGACTTCCGGGAGGGCCGGGAATGACCGCCTTTCTCCATCAGCTCCCATTTGCTCCCATCGATGCCGTGCTGGTGGTTCCAGGCATCGCTGCCCTGCTCCTTGCGCTGATTCCGCAGTACAAGCTCGGCGCCCGCATCAACATGCTGGCATCCGGCCTCACCTTCCTGTGCGCATTGACGCTCCTCGTCGAACGCCCCGATCCGGCGGTGAGCTTCCTGTTCGTCGACGATCTCAATGTCGTCTTCGTCGTGCTCGGCACCTTCGTCGGCTTTACCACCTCGATCTTCTCGGCGAGCTATATCGGCCACGAGATCGAGATCGGCCGCCTGAAGCCGGGCTATATCCGCTTCTACCATGGCATGTATCAGGCGCTGTCCTTCTCGATGAATCTCGGGCTGACGGCCAACAACATCGGCCTGATGTGGGTGGCGGTGGAACTCGCCACGCTGACCACCGTACTGATGGTCGGCCTCTACCGAACGCAGGCGGCACTGGAAGCGGCCTGGAAATACTTCATCCTTGGGTCGGTCGGCATTGCGCTGGCCCTGTTCGGCACCATCCTGATCTACATGGCAGCCCGTCCGGTCATCGGCGAGGGCCATGACGCCATGGTATGGACGACGCTGATCGCCAACGCCGCCGCTTTCAGCCCTGAGCTCCTGAACGTCGCCTTCGTGTTCCTCATGCTCGGTTATGGGACGAAGGTCGGCCTCGCGCCATTGCACGCCTGGCTGCCCGACGCCCACGCCGAGGGCCCGACGCCCATCTCCGCAGTCCTCTCCGGCCTGCTCCTCAACGTGGCTCTCTACGCGCTCTTGCGCTTCAAGATGCTGCTTGCCGCCAACCCCTTCGCCGTGGCGCCGGGGCCGCTCCTGGTGACGCTTGGCCTCGTGTCGCTGATCTTCGCGGCCTTCATGCTGTACCTCCGGCGTGACATCAAGCGGCTGTTCGCCTACTCCTCCATCGAGCACATGGGATTGATCGCCTTTGCCTTCGGCATGGGCGGACCGCTCGCCAACTTCGCCGGTCTCTTGCACATGACCATGCATTCACTGACCAAATCGGCGATCTTCTTCGCCGTCGGCCAGGTGGCGCAGGTCAAGGGCACGCAGAAGATCGCCGATATCCGAGGCCTCACGGAGAGCCATCCGACGCTGGGCTGGAGCCTAGTCGTCGGTGTCGCCGCCATCGCCGGCCTGCCGCCCATGGGCATCTTCACAAGCGAGTTTCTGCTGGTGAGCTCGACATTCGCGCGCGAGCCTTTGCTTGCCATACCGCTGGTCATTGGTCTGCTTCTCGCCTTTGGCGCCCTCATCTGGCGACTGACCGGCGTGGCCTTCGGCAAACCGTCGCCAAGCGTCGAGCATACCGGTCGGAGACCGTCGATGCTGCCGCTCATCATTCACCTCGTTTTGGTCCTGATCGCCGGCCTCTATCTACCGGGGCCAGTTGTCGCTTGGTTCCAAAACGTCGCCAGAATGCTGGGGTGAGACCATGAGTACGCTCCGCACTGCCCTTCTGAACACCGCTCTGACCATCGAAGAGCAGAAGCCCTGGCCCCGCATCACCGTCGATGTCGACACCTGGCGACAGGCGACGCTGGCTGTCGCCGCCGGAAACGCCACTCTTTCCGGCCTCTGGGCCGAACCCGGTGCCGTTCACATGGCGCTGCTCGACGATCAGGACGGTGCTCTGACAGTGCTGACCCTCGCAGCGCCCGATGGCCGCTTTCCGTCGGTTGGCCTCACCCACCCACCGGCTCAGCGCCTCGAACGGTCGATCGTCGATCTTTACGGGCTCACTGCAGATGGCATGCCGGATGACCGCCGCTGGCTCGATCATGACCGCTGGGGCGTCCGCAGCCCGCTGGGGTCAATGTCCCAGATCCCGGCCAATGGCTCCCCTTACGCTTTCCTCAAGGCCGAGGGACCGCCGCTGCATCAGATCGCCGTAGGCCCGGTGCACGCAGGCATCATCGAGCCAGGTCATTTCCGCTTTTCGGCCAATGGGGAGATCATCGTTCGCCTCGAGGAGCGGTTGGGCTACGTCCACAAGGGCATTGAAGGACTGCTCACGGACACGACGCTCGAGGCAGCGGCCAAGGTGGTCGCTCGCGTCTCCGGTGACAGCACCGTGGCTTACTCCCTGGCGTTCGCGCGGGCGGCCGAGGCAGCCCTCGGCGTCGGCGTCCCCCAGAGGGCGATCTGGCTTCGCGCCCTGATGGCAGAGCTCGAACGGCTTGCAAACCATCTCGGCGACATCGGCGGCATATGCAACGATGCGGCTTTCGCCCTGATGCTCGCCCATTGCGGCATCCTTCGCGAGGACGTTCTGCGGACCGCGAAGACGGCTTTCGGCCATAGGTTGATGATGGACCGCATCATCCCTGGCGGCGTCACCGACGATCTTCATGATGTTCTGCCCATCAAGACGCTGACCGCTCATATTCGTCAGCGTTTTCCCCGCCTGGTCGAGCTCTACGACAATACGGCCTCGCTGCAGAATCGAACCGTCTCCACGGGCCATCTTGCCACCGGACTCGCCCGCCGCTTCGGCGCCGGAGGGCCAATCGGCCGCGCCTCGGGGCGGCCATTCGACGCTCGCAAGACACCGGGTTACCCCCCTTATGGCGACCTCGACTTCAAGATGGCTGTTCGGGATGCTGGCGATGTCGATGCCCGGATCTGGGTACGCATCGACGAGGTCTATGAAAGCCTCGAACTGATCGAGCAGATCATCGACCGCTTGCCGCCGGGGCCGATCTCCTACCCGCTGGCACCGGCGCTACGCGAACGAAGGGTGCCCCAGGCCGGCGGCCTTGCCAACGAGCCCCACGACACAGCGACGGAAGGGCTGGCCTTGATCGAGGGCTTCCGTGGCGATGTGTTGGTATGGCTCAGGATGGACGAGAGCGGGCGGGTATTGCGAGGTGCCGTTCGCGACCCCTCAGCCTTCCAGTGGCCGCTTCTGGAGGCCGCGATCGAAGGCAATATCGTTGCCGACTTTCCCATCTGCAACAAGTCCTTCAACTGTTCCTATTCCGGCCACGACCTTTGAGACGGACTCTCGACCATGCGTAGAATGTTGCTCGAAGGGCTTTTTCGGCGCCCCGTGACCGAAGGAACACCGACAGTCAACGACGCCGAAGTCGACGCTCTGGCAGAGCGGCTCGGAGTCTCCGCGATGGCGCGCCTCGGCCGCAGCCTGTCCATCCGCGAAGTGGATGCCGGCTCTTGCAACGGCTGCGAGCTGGAGATTCATGCCCTCAACAACAGCTACTACGACGTCGAACGATTTGGCTTGCGCTTCGTCGCCTCGCCCCGCCACGCCGACGTGCTGATGGTGACCGGCCCCGTGACGGCCAATATGCGAGAAGGCCTCGAACGCACCTATGCCGCAACGCCCGCACCCAAATGGGTGGTGGCGGTGGGCGACTGCGCCACCGGTTGTGGGGTGTTCGGCAAAAGCTATGCGGTGATCGGCGCCGTCTCCGACGTCATCCCGGTCGACCTCGTCATTCCGGGGTGTCCACCCGAGCCAATCGACATGCTGAAGGGGTTGATAGACCTTATCGAGGCAAGCGCTCGAAGCTAAAGCCGTCTGCCAAACCACCAGAGGATTAGCGGTTTACGCCAAGCGGCGATTTCAGCTACCGGACCGTAAACTGGTGTCTTGGCGAGCGTGGCAAGATAGGGTCGGACGAAGGCGAGCGGCAGAAAAGCCGGCCTTGCTCTTGGATCGATCTCGGCGAAGGCGGAAAGCGCCTTCTCGAGGTGACCGGTGGCGCTGTCCCTGAGGTTGGCCACAACACCAACCAGTTCATCGGCCTTACGACCGTGGCGCACATCATCCGGTTCGATTCCTGCCGCTTTCAGGAGATCGGCTGGAACGTAAACTTGGTTGCGGCGCGCATGGATCGGCAAGGCGCGCATCAGTCCGGTCATGGCGTAGGCGACGCCGGCATGGCCGGCGGCGTCGGCCCCCTTCGGATCAGCGCCGTCGCAGAGCACCTGCGCCACTTCAAGAAACAAAACCGACGACGTTTCCCCGGCATAGCCTTCGAGATCATTCAGCGTCGGCATGGCATCGTCGTAGAGATCGAATCGTCGCGCCTCCAGAAGATTGACGAAGCCCGATCGTCGCAGCGAGAAGCGGTGAATGGTGTCGATGAGGGCGGCTGCGACAGGATGGCCGGCCACGTCACCCCGCGCCTCTCCCTCGATGGCATCCACCCACCACTGCAAGCGAATCTCGCCGGGCATCGCCTCGTGGATGCTCTCGCGGATGCGCGCGGCCTCGTAGGAAAAGGCGTGGATGGCGAAGGCATGACGGCGTTTGTCGTCGGGGAGAAGCCCGTCGGCAAGCCAGCGGTCTCGATCATGATCGCGAACGAGCCCTTCGCAGTAGCCATAGGCGTCGTCCAGGCGTGCCGACCCCACCATCAGTCGACCGCCAGAAGCGCGGCCGCGAACCGACGTCGTTCGCCAAGCATGACATTGAACAGCCGAACGGCGGCGCCGGTCGACATTGCTTCATGCTTGACGCCGTGCTCGCGCATGGCTTCCACCAGATTGCGCGGAACGGGCACGAGATCCAGACCGGTGCCCACGAGCAGCATATCGAGGTCGGCTGCCTCCTCGAAAACCTGAGCCAGGCTGTCAAGGGTGATATCGGCCGGCGCTACCGCCGACCAGCCATGAACTCCCGACGGCAGGATCAGGATCGATCCGCGGTGGGACATGCCGCCGAATCTGAAACCACCGTTGCCGTAAGCGTCAACCGGCACCTGCTCCGGCAGGTGCTGCTGGCGACGTTCCAGTGCGCGGCCTCGCGGCCCGAACAGCTTCATCGGCGGCGCTCCCGAGAAAACGCGTCCGAAATCACGCCGGCTCGACGGCCTCTTCGGCGTCATCCTCGGCCTTTTTCGTCGATTTGTCTCCAGCCAACTGCGGATCGAGGAAGATCAGAACCGGCGCGGCAATGAAGATCGACGAGTAGGTACCGATCAGAACGCCGAACAGCATCGACGCAGTAAAGGAACGAATCACCTCACCGCCGAAGATGACGAGAGCGGCCAGCGCGATGAGCGTGGTCAGAGCGGTGTTGGTGGTGCGCGTCAGCGTCTGGTTGATGGCGAGGTCGAGCAGAACAACCAGGTTGAGGCGCTTGTACTTGCGCCTCATCTCGCGGATTCGGTCGTAGACCACAACCGTGTCGTTCAACGAGTAGCCGACGATGGTCAGGATTGCAGCGATAGACGACAGGTTGAACTCGACCTGTGTGACAGCGAAGAAGCCGATGGTCAGAACGACGTCGTGCAGCGTCGCGATCACTGCGCCGAGGGAATACTGCCACTCGAATCGGAACCAGACGTAGACCATGATGAGGCCCAGCGCCGAGATGATGCCGAGAATGCCGTTCTGGGCCAGCTCGCCGGAAACGCGCGGGCCGACCATCTCGGTACGCCGATAGTCGACGCTGTCGCCGAGAGACGCCTGGACCTTGGTGACGACGGCAGCCTGTGCCTCGTCTCCGCCTTCCTGACGGGCGATGCGGATCAGCACGTCATCATCGGCGCCGAACGATTGGACCTGGACCTCGCCAAGCCCCAACCCGTTGAGCTGGCTGCGAATCCCTTCTAGATCAGCCGGCCCGGACTTTGTCTGGATCTCCATGAGCGTGCCGCCCTGGAAATCGATGCCGGTGTTCATGCCGTGGGTGTAGAGGACCACGAAGCAGAGAACCGACGCGATGCCGGAGGCGAGGAAGCTCCACTTCCTCCACCGCATGAATGGAATCTTGGTGTCGTCGGGAAACAAGCGAAGCAGGCGCATGATGGAGCCTCAGGGTCCGGATCAGAGCGGAACGACAGACGGCCGCCGATAGCGGACCCAGGTCGCCACCACCAGTCGAGTGAAGGTAATGGCGGTGAACATGGTCGTCACGATGCCGATCACATGGGTAACGGCGAATCCCTTGACGGGACCGGAGCCCATCTGGAACAGCACGATGGCGGCGATCAGCGTGGTGATGTTGGCATCCAGAATGGTGCCGAAGGCGCGACGGAAGCCAGCGTCGATGGCCGAGACCGGCGACCGACCGAGCCTTTGCTCCTCGCGGATACGTTCATAGATCAGCACGTTGCTGTCCACTGCCATGCCCATGGTGAGCACGATGCCGGCGATGCCAGGCAGCGTCAGTGTTGCCTGCAGCACCGTAATGATCGCCATGATCAGGATCAGATTGACCACCAGGGCGAGGTTGGCGAAGATTCCGAACAGACCGTAGGACGCCAGCATGAAGATGACGACGGCGACAGTACCGATCAGCGCGGCGCGCTCGCCGGCAGCGATCGAGTCGGCGCCGAGTCCGGGACCAACCGTGCGCTCCTCGGCGACCGACAGCTTGGCAGGCAACGCACCGGCCCTGAGCAACACGGCGAGGTCGTTGGCGGTTTCAACCGTAAAGTGGCCGGAAATCTGACCGGACCCTTGGGTGATCGGCTCGTTGATGCGTGGCGCCGAAATGATCTCGTCATCGAGCACGATCGCAAACAGCCGACCGACATTGTCGGTTGTCACCTGGGCGAACTTACGGGCGCCGGACGTCGACAGGCGGAAAGAAACCACCGGCTCGTTGGTCTGGCTCTGGAAGGATGTCTGCGCGTCAGTGAGGTCCTCACCGGTCATCAACGGCGTCTCGTCGACCACCATCGGCATGCCGCCTTCCTTCTGCTTGAGAAGGATCTCACCAGGAGGCAGGTTGCCCTTGGCGGCTTCGTCGGCCGACACGTTGAGGTCGACCAGATGGAAGGTCATCTGGGCGGTACGACCGATGATGTTCTTGAGGCGCGCCGGATCCTTTTCGCCCGGGGCTTCGACCAGAATGCGATCGGAACCCTGCCGCTGGATGGACGGCTCGACGGCCCCCATCTGGTCGACGCGTCGACGAATGACCTCGATCGACTGCTGAACGACGGTTCCTAGCCTCTTGTCCAACCCGGTTTCCGAGAACCCAAGGCGCATCAGGCCATCGGAGCCCTGATCGAACTGAAACTCGGTGACAGCGGCTCCACCTAGAGCGCCGGTCGACAGCGGATTGAGCAGATTGCCCAGGCGCTTCGCGGCTTCGTCCACTTTGTCGGCGTCGCGAATCTTGAGTTGGACGACATCGCCCTGAATGCCGAGACCGGTGTAGCCGATGCGCGGATCTTCACGCATGGCCTGACGAATGTCGCCCTCAAGCGCCTTGAGCCGCTTCTGCTTATAGTCGTTCACGTCGACCTGATAGAGCAGGTAGACGCCGCCCTGCAGGTCGAGGCCGAGCACCACTTGCCGTCCCGGGAGCCACGAGGGCCAGTAATTCTTGATCTGGTCCGAGGACAGGTAGTTGGGAATTAGGACCACGAGGGCGACGAAAATCGTCAGAAGAATCGTGGTTACCTTCCAGCGGGAAAAATAGAGCATTTGCTGCCTCGGACCTTATTGGCCGAAAGCGGGCAACCGTGCTGCCCGCTGTCCATGTCGTGTCGAGCGATCGGTCAGTTGCCTTCCTTGACCGGCTCGCCCTTGCTGCGAAGCTGCTGGACGAGGCCGGCGGCAACGCGGACCTGAACCTTGGTCGCGCCGTCGCCGACATCCAGCAGCAGTTCGCTGTCATCGACCACCTTGAGGATCTTGCCGATCAGGCCACCCTGCATCACGACGACGTCGCCGCGCCGCAGATTCTTCAGCATGTCGCGGTGCTCCTTGGCCTTGCGCTGCTGCGGCCGGATGAGCAGGAAATACATGATGACGAAAATCAGGATGAACGGTGCGAACTGGATCAGGAAGTCGGCGCCACCGGGAGCGGCACCGGTCGCCTGAGCAAAAGCTGGGGTCACGAACATCAGGTCAACTCCATTGGCCTGCCACCGCCCGCGAGCCGGACCGACGAGGCATTGAGACATCGAGGAGCGGGTATCAGCCCACTCGAAAGTGGCCGGAATATACCTAGGCCGAAGGACTTTGCAAACCAAAGCTATGCACCTCGGCGTCCTGACCGGCATGTCTAGGTAGTCTCCGGCAGGATTTGCGGCAAAGCGTACCGGAAACGGTCGCCGCTGGTTTGCATCGAGGCACTGGGAGGGCTAGAGAAAGTTAGGGAGTACCGCGCGGTACACAGACACAAGCCCAGGCGTGAGCAAGCGGGACATAGGAGCATGGACGTGAGCGCTTCCCCCATAGAAACACTGAACGCCCATCTGGAGCGCATCGCCGACCTTCTTGAGCGGCTGGCGCCCGCGGCGCCGGGCACACCCGATTTCGACGCGAGCGACGCATTCGTGTTCGTCGCCGACCCGGCCTCGCTGCAACCGGTCCAGCGAGTCAACCGGGTCGACATTGGTCTTCTCAAAGGCATTGATCGCCACCGCGACATGATCGTCGCCAACACCGAGCGCTTCGCGCGTGGCCTGCCGGCCAACAACGTCCTTCTCTGGGGCGCTCGCGGCATGGGCAAGTCTTCACTGGTGAAAGCGTCCCAGGCCGAGGTCAATCAGCGCCTCGCCGACCGCGCCGGCTTCACACCGGTCAAGCTGATCGAGATCCACAGGGAGGACATCGAGAGTCTCCCCGCCCTGATGAAGTTGCTGCGCGACAGCCGCCATCGCTTCATCCTGTTCTGTGACGATCTCTCCTTCGACCACGGGGACACATCCTACAAGTCGCTCAAGGCCGTGCTGGAAGGCGGCATCGAAGGAAGGCCTGACAATGTCGTGTTCTACGCCACATCCAACCGCCGCCATCTTCTGCCACGCGAAATGATGGAGAACGAGCGCGCAACGGCGATCAACCCCGGCGAAGCGGTGGAGGAGAAAGTGTCGTTGTCCGACCGCTTTGGTCTGTGGGTTGGCTTTCATAACTGCTCACAGGACGATTATCTTGAGATGGTGCGCGGGTACGTCGCAGCACTGGAACTGGAAATCGACATGGATGTTCTCCGAGCGGAAGCTCTAGAATGGGAGCGGACGCGGGGTGCGAGATCGGGCCGAGTCGCCTGGCAGTACGTCCAAGACCTTGCCGGTAGGCTTAGGCTCGGCGCCTGACCGATGGTATGGGAGGAGAATCGAGATGAGGCGTGTCGTTGCGTTGGGCGCGCTCGCCCTGCTCGCGGGTTGCGTGTCGTCACCGGTGCCTGTCGTCTACAAAGCAGGATCGAGTTTCGCGGACCGGCAAGCGGCGGCGGACCAGTGCCGCATCGAGTCGCTTGAGAAAATCCCGCAGGCCATGGTCACGGTCATTCGGCCACCAGAGTACAGGCCGGGATTCACCGAATGCCGGGAAGACCCGGAGAGCGGTCGCCGTTACTGCCGGAGAACCGGCGGATTCGTCTATCCCGGCAGCAGCCACACCAAGGACGTCAATGCCGAGTTGCGGGAGCGCTATATCGGTGGATGCCTTCGCCGGGCCGGATATGAAGTGATCGCAAAGCCGATCTGCGGGGACGATGCCGGCGCTGCCTATATGGCCGGCCGCGACAATCAGGCACCAGCCGCTTCGCTTGCCTGCGTCACTGAGGACGAAAGGGTGATTCCGCGAGACTGGCGCTGATACCTCTGGCGCCTCGTCGCGCATAAAGAGCCGGCGGCCAAAGCCGCCGGTGAAAGGAAATGTGCTGTCTGTACCGACGATCCGTCAGCCACTGAGATAGGGAAGCGGATCGACCGGACGATTGCCATTGCGGATTTCGAAGTGCAGCTGCGGCCGGCTGACATTGCCGGTGGCGCCAACCTTGGCGATGGTCTGACCGCGCAGGATGCTGTCTCCACGCTGGACCAGCACTTCGCTGGCGTGAGCATAAGCCGACACGAAGCCGTTGGGGTGCTTCACCAGCACCAAGTTGCCAAAGCCTTTCAGTTCGTTGCCGGCATAAATCACCTGACCACCCTCGGCCGCCTTGATCGGCGTCCCCTCGGGCACCTCGATGTTGATGCCGTCATTGCGCTCGCCGCCTGGCTTGACGCCGAAAGCGGAAATGACCCGACCGCGCACCGGCCAGCGGAAACTGCCGTCGGCAGCGCTCTCCACTCCGGATGAAGTCGGCGTGGCGGTCTTGGCGCTCGGCTGGCTCTGGCTGGGCGCCAGCGCTGCGACTTGCCGGTTGGTTTGCTGACCGGGTGTGTTGCCGGAGGGCGGCAGCAGCCCAGGCTTGGCGTCCGTTGCCGTTGTGCCAGACGCCATGGCGACGTTGGTGGTCTTGACGGGAGCCGGCTTGCCCGGAACGGCCGCAGCCACTTCGCTCGAGACCGACTTCGGCGCAGGTGGCTTTACCGGGGGAAGCTGACCAATAATCTGGGGGCCGGGCGCCGTTGCAGCGGCGGCGGCCGCGCTCTGTTGCCCATAAGCAGGGATGACGATGTTCTGGCCGGGAGTCAGCGGAGCGCCAGCGACAAGTCCATTGGCGGCAAGCAGAGACGACTCGGCGACGCCATAACGGCGAGCGAGCACCTGCACGGTATCGCCCGGCTTCACCATGACGGCGGTCCCGTTCGAAGGCGTCCACGGCTGGGTGCTGGGAGCCGTCCCCGTTGCGGGCAGCGACGCGGTCTGGTTCGGGCGAACGTAGGCGCCGTTGTTGACCACGGCGCCCGGCGCAGGCGGCAAGGTGTTGGAGGACACGGCCCCTGCGGAGGGATAGGTGGGGGCCGGCGCGGCATAAGTCTGCTGCGGGTAGGCCGGTTGCGCATAGGCGGGCTGCGCATAGGTCGCCTGGGCGTTTATAGATCCGGTGGGCATCGGATCGGCGCGCCCAATGATCTGGTCCTGATTGTCCGTCTCGGCAAACACATTTCCGAAACGGCTGACGTCGCCGCTGCAGCCGGCCGAAAAGCCGGCCAGAATGGCAACGGCGGCAACCTGGGCCAGTAAGCGGGAGGTCCGGCAGATCGCTAGGTTACTCATGGTCATCAGGTCTCGCCTGCTCGACTTCAACTGTAATGATTAAGCCGCAGTAACGTTGATAAAGGCTTAAAGCGACAAAATGTCAGGCGTCGAGCACACCCTGGACCCAGGGAAAACGGCGGATTTCCTCAAGACTTTCGGTGAACGAGCGCAGCCCGAGCATCGGGACTCACAGCCTTCGAGCCACACCTTCCCTTAGTGGGAACTGCCGGATCGCGCCGAGCTCGGCCCGGTGGAACAGACGCCCATCGCGAGAGATTCGCACCAGCGTCTGGGTGTGGCCAACTCCTACAGGGGCGACCAGAATCCCCCTGTCGGCGAGTTGATCGAGGAGCGCCGTCGGCACCTTCTCGACGGCTCCGTCGACGAGGATGCGATTATAGGGCGCGTGGCGCGTAAAACCCTCAAGGCCATCACCAAGAAGGGTGATGACGTTGGATAGCCTCAGAGCCGACAGGCGGTCCTCGGCGATATCGATAAGGCTTCGGAACCTGTCCATCGTCACCACTTGCGCGGCGAGGTGGGCGAGAATGGCAGCTTGAAAGCCTGAGCCACAGCCGACCTCGAGCACTCTGTCATTAGGCTCGACGGCGAGCGCGGACACCATAAGGGCCACGGTGGAGGGGGCATTGATGGTTTGCCCGCATTCGATGGGCAATGATCGATCGAGGTAGGCGCTCGCCTGATGGGAAGCCGCCACGAACATACGACGCGGAACGAGCTCAAGGGCGCGCAACAGCCGGGTATCGGTGACACCCATCCCGCGGAGCTTCATCGTCAGCTCCGCGATCGCCACCTTGTCCGGCTCGAAAGGCCTCATCGACACCATTCTCTCGCAATGCCGCAAAACATGAGTTGCGACGCTGCATTTATGACCGAGGTGTCAAAAGTAAGACGAACAGCCTTGAAAAAGAGTTTCGATCAGAACAAGGCCTGAAGTTTCTCCATGGTCGCCATATCCGTCAGGTCGAGGCGGAGCGGGCTGACGGAGACCTTGTTGCGAGAAATCGCAAACGCGTCGGTTCCCTGTGCGCACAACATCTCGCCGCGCCGGAAAGTCAGCCAGTAATAGGGCTTGTTGCGCGCGTCGATTCGCTTCTCCACGTCGATGCCATGGTCGTAGGCGAAGTTCCCCTGCCGAGTTACCTCGATGCCAGCTACTTCGGACGGATGACAGTTGGGGAAGTTGACGTTGATGAAAGTGCCGTGGGCAATCCCCTGCCCCGTCAGCTTTCGCAGGATGTCCGGCCCCAGGGCCTCTGCGGTCTCGAAGGGGATGCGCCCAACGAAGTCCTCGTGGGCCTGGCTCAAGGCGACTGCGGGTATGCCGAGCAGTGTTGCCTCAATGGCGCAAGCGACGGTTCCCGAATAAGTGACGTCGTCTGCCATGTTCGTACCGGCATTGACACCCGACAACACGAGATCCGGGCGGTCCGGCATGATGTGACGAACGCCCATGATGACGCAGTCGGTCGGCGTGCCGCGCACGGCGAAACGGCGTTCGTCGATCTTTCGCGCCCGGAGCGGGTCGTGCAGCGTCAGCGAATGAGCGAAGCCGGACTGATCCGTTTCAGGGGCGACCACCCAGACATCGTCACTGAGCGCGCGGGCAATGTTTTCAAGCGCCACGAGGCCCGGCGCATGAATACCGTCATCGTTGGAAATCAGGATGCGCATTGCCGGGCCTTCCGTTTCAGTTTCAAGCTTTCTCGAGGCGTGTGACGCCACCCATCAGAGGCAGCAGCACATCTGGAACCGTCACCGAGCCATCCTCGTTCTGCCAGGTCTCCATGACGGCAATGAGAGCGCGGCCGACGGCGACGCCGGAGCCGTTGAGCGTATGCACGAAGCGAGTGCCCTTGGGCTCACCCGTCGGACGGTAGCGGGCATTCATGCGCCGCCCCTGGAAGTCGCCGCAGACCGAGCAGGAAGAGATCTCACGGAACCTCTTCTGACCAGGTAGCCAAACCTCGATATCGTAGGTCTTGCGACTGCCGAAGCCCATGTCGCCGGTGCAAAGCGTCACGACGCGATAGGCAAGCCCGAGGCGCTTCAGCACTTCTTCAGCGCAGGCAAGCATGCGTTCGTGCTCTTCGATCGACTTTTCCTGGGCCGTTATGGAAACAAGCTCGACCTTGTTGAACTGATGCTGGCGCAGCATGCCGCGCACGTCGCGGCCGGCTGAACCGGCTTCGGAACGGAAGCACGGCGTCAGCGCCGTAAAACGCAGCGGCAGGTCCTTCTCTTCCAGGATCTCTTCACGGACGAGATTGGTCAGCGGCACCTCGGCCGTCGGGATCAGCCAGCGGCCGTCGGTCGTCTTGAAGAGGTCTTCGGAGAACTTCGGCAACTGACCGGTGCCGTACATCACCTCGTCGCGCACCATCAGAGGTGGAATCACCTCCGTGTAGCCATGCTCGATGGTATGCAGGTTGATCATGAACTGACCGAGCGCGCGCTCAAGGCGGGCCAAATGGCTCTTCACCACGGTGAAGCGGGCGCCAGCCAGCTTGGCCGCTCGCTCGAAATCCATCATTCCAAGCCCTTCGCCAAGCTCGAAATGCTCCTTCGCCCAGTTGAACTGGCGAGGTTCGCCAAAACGGTGATGCTCGACGTTGGCGCTTTCGTCCGGACCATCGGGCACATCTTCAAGCGGTGAGTTGGGAATCACCGACAGCGCGTCATCAAGGGCGGCGTCGAGCTCGCGCTCCTTCGCTTCGCCGTCCTGAATGAACGACTTGATGCGCGCGACCTCTTCCATCAGTTCAGCGGCGCGGCCTTCGTCCTTGCTGGCCTTGGCCTTGCCGATTTCCTTGGACGCAGCGTTGCGGCGTTCCTGCGCCTCCTGAAGAGACTTGATATTGGCCCGGCGCGCGTCGTCGAGACGAATAGTCTCCGAGACGGTGGCTTCGGCGATGTCCGCCGACTGGCCGCGCCGCATCAAGGCGTGCTTCAGGGCTTCCGGATTGTCGCGAATCCACTTGATGTCGAGCATTGGCTTTCCCCGCGCGGCACGTCCGCCGGAGCCCTCGCATCAGCCTTCGGTGGTGGAGACGTCCCGGGACTCGCCGCGCTTGTTGATGTACCTGACGGCAATGATGGACACTTCGTAGAGAAGCATCGTCGGAACCGCAAGCAGGATTTGGCTCATCGGATCGGGCGGCGTCAGAATGGCTGCCACGACGAAGGACAGCAGGATGGCATAGCGACGCCACGATTTCAGCCCGGCTTCGGTGACGACCCCCACACGGCCGAGCAGCGTCAGCACCACCGGCAACTGAAAAACGATGCCAAAGGCGAAGATCAAAGTCATGATCAGCCCCAGGTACTCCGACACCTTGGGCAATAGCTCGATCGCCGCCTGTCCATTGCCGCCGGCCTGCTGCATCGACATGAAAAACATCATGATGGCCGGCATCACGAAGAAGAACACCATCAGCGCGCCAAGCAGGAAAAGAATCGGCGTTGCGACGAGAAAGGGCAAGAAGGCCTGTCGCTCGTGCTTGTAGAGGCCCGGAGCCACGAACATGTAGATCTGGTTGGCGATGACCGGGAACGCGATGAACAGGGCGCCGAACAGAGCAAGCTTGAGCTGCGTGAAGAAATACTCCTGCGGCGCCGTATAGATCAGCCGCACGTTCTGCGCTTCACCAGCCGCGCGCTCGTAGGGGATGACCAGGACATTGAAAATGTCGTGAGCAAAGAAGAAGCAAAGCAGGAAGCAAACGAGTATCGCGACCACCGACTTGAGAAGGCGGGAACGCAGCTCGGCGAGATGCTCGATGAGAGGAGCCTTGGACGACTCGATCTCGTCGTCTTCATCCTTGGTCGTCATGCCACGCTCCCGCTCTTTTCGTCAGAGGCGGCAGTCCCGGAAGCCCGTTCACCTACCGGTTGCTCTGCGTTGGCCGTCTGCGACGCTTCGGTCGGAGGAAGCGACTCCGTCGGGACCGACGCATCCACGCCCTCCTCGGCCGTCGCTTTTGGAGGCGTGTCTACAAGGGACGGGCTGGCGGAGGATTCGTCCGACTTCGGCGGGATTGGCGCGGTCATCGATTTCTTCAGATCGTCGCCGAGGGTACGAACGGGATCGAAGGTCTTCTTGAGGTCGGTCAGAGGATTGGCGTTCTGAATGCTGCTCTTGATGTCGCTCAGATCGGCCTCTCTCTCGGCCTCGCGCAGCGCCTGACCGAACTGCGCCTGCATGTCGCCCGCCATGCGCCGCGCCTTGCCCACCACTTGACCGACGGTCCTGAGCAGGCGCGGCAAATCCTTCGTGGGAAAGACGATAAGCGCCACGATGGCGATCATCAGGATTTCCGTCCAGCCGACTTCAAACATCGTTCACACGCCCGCCGTCGGCGGTCACCGCGCCCTCAGGCACGACACCCCGAAAAGAACCAGATTGCGAAGATCGATCAGCTTCGCGGAGAGTCGTCGGTCTTGTTCTCGACGGGCTTCGGCGGCGTCTCGTCGTCTTCGGACATCCCCTTCTTGAAGTTCTTGATACCCTTGGCGAAATCACCCATCAACTCGGGGATCTTACCGCGACCACCGAACAGGACGAGGACGACGACCAAGACGATCAACCAGTGCCAGATGCTCAACGAACCCATTTTTGTCTCCTGAGGGCGCTCGCCCAAAAGTGGGCGGCACTCTTGCACAACGAAAGCCTAGTCGCAAGAAACCGCAATGAAGCTATGAAGGAATTCCGGCATTCTCAAGATGCGAGCGAGGAAGCCGTCGGGCCGCCTCACTCGTCAGGCGGAAGCGGGGTGTAGTCCTGGAAATCAAGCTCCGTCAGGGGGTCCTCGTCTGGCATCAGCGCATCCGATGCATTGGGAACCGGAACGCGGAAGCCAGGCGGCACCGCCCCCTCCAGGAATCCGGCCGCCTTGAGGTCATCGACACCGGGAAGATCGGTGACCGCGTCGAGGCCGAAATGGACCAGGAAGGCCTCGGTCGTGCCATAGGTGAGCGGACGTCCAGGCGTACGGCGGCGACCACGCATCCTGATCCAACCGGTTTCCATCAGAACGTCGAGGGTCCCCTTGTTGGTGGATACGCCGCGTATTTCCTCGATCTCGGCCCTGGTAACAGGCTGATGGTAGGCGATGATGGCCAGCGTTTCCAACGCCGCGCGCGACAGCTTCTTCGGTTCAACCTGTTCCCGTGTCAGCAGGTGAGCAAGGTCTGGCGCCGTCCGGAACATCCACTTTCCGGCGACTTCGACGAGGTTCACTCCCCGAGACGCGTAGATGGTACGGAGATCGGCCAACACCTGGGGCACGTCGGTGCCGGGCGCCAGGCGTTCGGCAAGCTCATCGGCGCCGACCGGTTGCGCCGAGGCGAAAAGAATCGCTTCGGCGCCCCGAATCGCCGCCATCCAGGCTTCGTATTCGGCCGGATCGCGATCACCGGCAAACAGCCGCAGCTGACCGTGCCGCGTATCATCGCTGAGGCCCGAACGGCTCATTGGTCGCCCTCCTCCGGCGTGTCCGGCCGTCCCTGTCCCTTGCGTATGTAGAGCGGAGCAAAAGGTCCGGACTGCATCAACTCCATTCGTCCTTCGCGCACAAGCTCCAGCGACGCCGAGAACGCAGAGGCGCGCACGGTGGCCCGAGACTCCGGACCGGTCATGTAGTGGATGAGATAATCGTCGATCGGCGTCCAGTCGGGAATTGCGCCAATCAGGCGCTCCAGCAGATCTCGCGCGTCGGCCAACGCCCAGACTTGCCGTTTACGGACCGTGTGCACGCGGACCATGTCGCGCTGGCGCTGGCGGCCATAGGCGTCGAGCAGATCGAAAAGGCTCGCTTCCCAAAGCGAGCGTCGCACGAGGCCCATTTCCTCCGGGGCACCGCGTGGCAACACGTCGCGGCCCAGCCGCGAGCGGTCGACGAGACGCTCCGCCAGGATGCGGATCCCCTCAAGCCGCTTCAGCCGCATCGCCAGCATGCCCGCAAGTTCCTCGGCGGAAGGTTCATCCCCAGGCGTCTCGTCGGGCGGCAACATCAGGCGCGACTTGAGATAGGCAAGCCAGGCAGCCATGACCAGATAATCGGCGGCGAGCTCCAACCTTCTCTCACCCAGCCGTTCGATGAAGGCCAGATACTGATTGGCCAGCGCGAGGATGGATATACGGGCGAGATCCACCTTCTGATTGCGCGCCAGCGTCAGCAATAGATCGAGCGGCCCTTCGAAGCCATCGACATCGACCACGAAAGCCTCTCCGGCGGTCGCATCGATATCGAGCCGGGTCTCGCTCCATTCGTCGGTGGTCGCCATGGAAGGCCGTTTCACCCCGTGTTACGACGTCGCTCACACCACGACGGCGTCGTAAGCGACCAGCGCGGCGTCGAGCCGGGCGAGAACGCCATCGGGATCATCATGCGGCGATCCCACACGCACCTTCAATGCTCTTTCAGCCCGCGCTGCGGCTTTTCCAACGAGTTCGGGCGCTTCCGCGGCAACGGCCACCATCTCGGCCATATCGCCCGAACAATGAAGTGCGATATCGCAGCCAGCGGCAAGCGTCGCCCGCGCCCGTTCGGCCAGCGTTCCCCTCAGCGCATTCATCGACAGGTCGTCTGAGAAAAGAAGACCGTCAAAGCCGATTCGACCGCGGATGATCTTCTCAATGACAACACGAGATTGCGTCGCGGGATGAACTGGATCGATGGCGGTATAGACCAGGTGGGCCGTCATCGCCGCCGGCAAATCGGCAAGGGCTGCGAAGGGCATGAAATCGGCGGAAGCGAGGCTTTCGAGAACGGCGTCGACCACGGGGAGCTCGTGATGGCTGTCGACGCAGGCGCGGCCATGCCCCGGCACATGCTTGACAACCGGCAGCAAACCGGCCGCCATCAGACCGTCTGCAAAGGCGCGGCCGGCGGAAGCGACGAGGTTCGGGCTCTCCCCATAGCTGCGGTCGCCGATGGCCGGCGTCATGTCCGGCGTCGCTATATCGAGACAGGGCGCGCAGTCGACGTCGATGCCAACAGCGGCAAGATCATCGCCGATCAGATGGGCGACGTCGGCAATCAACCCGATATCGCCGGCAAGCGCGGCCGCTCCTGCCAGCCGGCGTCCTGACGGATATTTGCGCCAATGCGGCGCAGTCAGGCGCTGGACGCGTCCGCCTTCCTGATCGACCAATACCGGCGCCTGCCAGCCAACGGCATCGCGAAAATCATCGGTCAGGCGCTTCAACTGGTCGCGGCTTTCGACGTTGCGACGAAACAGGATAAGCCCCCAAGGCGCGGCCTCGCTTAGAAAAGCGCGCTCCTCAGCCGAAAGCACCGTGCCCTTGAGCCCGGTCACAAATGCGCGAGACATGGGAGGTTCTCCAAATGACAAGCCACGCCGAATGCCGTCCGGCATCTCGACGCGGCTAATGATCGTCAATCGACATTCAGCGTGCGATCAGACAGTCACCACCTGCCGAACGAAGCTGTTCGCAGAGCGCCACTGCGGCATCTCGGTTCGGAGCCCCGACGCGAGCCCGGTAATAGACCCCCTTGGATCCGAGGTCGGCCCTCTGAATATCCACGGAAGCCGAGCCCAGAATGGAAGGATACTTGCGCTGCAGAGAAGCGAATGCCGAGCGAGCCGCGTCTTCACTCCGCTGCGAAGACAACTGCACATAGGCGCCCGCCGTCCCTCCCGACGTCGCCGTTGTCTCTGTAGCCGCCGGAAGGCTGGCTACCTCGGTCGGCGCAACCGGCTGCGGCTGGGAAGCGGCGGCTGTCAGATCGAGCGGCCCGGATGTCGGCGCCGCCTGAGGGGCTGCCGGCTTGACGGGAGGCAGCGGGGCTGCGGCTTCGGTCGGCACCGATGCCGTCGTCTCGACGGATGTGTCCGCCGCTGGATTGGCCAGGGCGGCGAGATTGATCGGCATCGGCTGCCCTGAGGCGTCGGTCAGATTGCTTGACGGCAGCCCCTGAGGCGCCGATGGCGCATCGGAAGCCACGGTCTGATTGTTCGAGGAAAGCGGCGGCAACCCGGTGCCGACGTCACTGTCGTCGCCCGGTGTACCGTTTACGGTCTCACTGCGAGCAATGATCTGGCCTGCGCCATCGCTGGGCGGCAGCGAAGCAGCAGCACCATTGCCCGCCGTGTCCGATGGCGTTTCTATCAGCGAGCCATCGGGTCGAACAAGAACCGTACGAACCCGCCTAGGTCCGGTCTCATTGGGATCGAAACCGGTCGGAAGCTCCGCTTCGACCTCCTGACCGTCAGGCAGAGTAATGCGCGAGACATGCGGCGTGACAGCCGGCAACTCCGGCACATCTCCGCTACGCGCGACCAGCCGCTCTTCGCTTTTGGGCGGCGTACCACCGACTGAATCGTAGACCGAGGCGCCTTCTGCCGAAGCAACCACTTCCTGAGCGTTCGGGTCGGGCTTGACCTTGTACGGGCCATCGGGCGCCTTGACCACCACCGTCTCGCCGAATCCTGAGCTGCCACCAAAGAAAGCCCAGCCGGCAAAACCGGCGGCCAGAAGAAGAACTGCGGCCGCAGCGGCCGTCATGAGACCGCGTCGACCACGCGCCTCGGACGGCTCGGCCTCACCCCTCCCCTCATGCGGAGGCAGAACGCCAAACTCGTCAATGACCGGATCGACGCCGTCGCGTTCAAACTCGGCCATGAACTCATCGAGCGCCTGATCGTCCCACGGGTCGTACGCCGTGCTGGACTTGCGCGCATTGGCCGGCTTGTAGACTTGGCCGGTACGCACATCGACCGGATTCATCGACGCGATATCTTGCTCCAGTTCGGCAGCGAGAGCGTCGACAAACTGGTCCATGTCCGCATCACTGGCCTCGCGGCCATTCAGGAGGTCCTGATAGTAGCGCTCATCGTCGGCAAGATGATCGTTATCGACGGATACGGCGGGCCGCATCGGCGATTGTTCGGCTGCGCTGCTCCTAACCATCGGCGTAGCTCTTCCCGTCTTTCTTCGCCACCGCCAGGACCGACCGATCCGTCGAGGCTACTACCTCATCTCTTCGGGCGCATTGACGCCGAGAACCTCAAGGCCCGAAGCAAGAACGTTCCGGACTGCCCTGACCAAAGCCAAGCGCGCGTGGGTCAACAGTGGTTCATCAGGGTTAACAAAACGCAAACTTACATTATCCTTGCCGGCGTTCCAGTGCCCATGAAAGTCGCTAGCCAACTCATACAGATAAAAAGCGACGCGATGTGGCTCATGCGTATCTGCGGCGGCATCGATAATGCGAGGAAACTCTGCCAGCTTCCGGATCAGCGTGAGCTCGCTCGGATCGGCCAGCAGGTGGAGCGGCGCTACTGAGTCGTCCGCCGCGGCAACATCGGGCGCCACTTCGCGGGCCTGCCGCAGGATCGAATGGCAGCGGGCATGGGCATACTGGACATAGAAGACCGGGTTGTCCTTGCTCTGTTCCTTCACCTTCACGAAGTCGAAGTCGAGCGGCGCGTCGTTCTTGCGCATCAACATCATGAAGCGCACGGCATCGCTTCCGACTTCCTCGACGACATCAGCGAGCGTGACGAAATCGCCGGAGCGCTTGCTCATCTTCACCGGCTCGCCGCCGCGATAGAGCTTCACAAGCTGACACAGTCGGACGATCACCTCGATGGTCCCGCCGGAGATGGCGCTTCCCACCGCTTCGAGGCGCTTCACGTAACCACCGTGATCGGCACCCAGAATGAAGATCATCTGTTTGAAGCCTCGCTGGTACTTCGAGCGCATGTAGGCGACGTCGGCGGCGAAGTAGGTGTAGCTGCCATCCGACTTGACGAGCGGGCGATCAACGTCGTCGCCAGCGGCCGAGGAGCGGAAGAGCACCTGTTCACGATCTTCCCAGTCCTCGGGCAACTGTCCCTTGGGGGGAGGCAAGCGACCATCGTAAACCAGATCCCGCTGGCGGAACTCGTCGATCATCTCGGCAATCTCGGAGGACTTGTTCTCACGGGGATCGTGCAGCGTCTTCTCGGAAAAGAACAGATCATGCCGAACGCCCAGCAAGGCCAGATCGGATCGGATCATGTCCATCATCATGTCAACGGCGAGCTTCTTGACGATGGGAAGCCACTCGCTCTCCGGCATCGCCAGGAGACGATTGGCCCAAGTCGTCTTGAGCGCCTCGCCAACCGGCTTGAGATAGTCGCCGGGATAGAGCCCTTCTGGAATCTCGATCGCCTCTCCAAGCGCCTCGCGATAGCGCAGGAAGGCTGACCGGGCCAGAACATCGATCTGACCGCCAGCATCGTTGATATAGTATTCTTTGGTCACGTCGAATCCGGCCTTGGCCAGCAGCCTGGCGAGCGCGTCGCCAACCACGGCGCCGCGGCAGTGGCCGACATGCATGGGTCCGGTCGGATTGGCCGAAACGTATTCTACATTGACCTTGAGGCCCTTGCCGAGACGGGTACCGCCGACATCCAGCCCCTGGGAGAGCGAGGTCTTCAGAAATCCGGTCCAGAAAGCAGGCGACAGACGCAGATTGATAAACCCAGGCCCCGCCACCTCGACCGCCTCGACGTCCGCATCGCTCCGCAGAACGACGGCGATCTCCTCGGCAAGGTCCCGCGGCTTCCGGTTCAGAGGCTTTGCCAGAAGCATGGCGGCGTTGGTGGCGACATCGCCGTGGCTCGCATCGCGCGGCGGCTCGACGGAGACGCGAGACAGGGCGTCGGCCGGAACGTCAAGCGGCAAGGAAGCGATGGCCGAGCGAATGCGCTCGCCGAACACCTGGAAGATATTCATCGGGTACCTCGTGGGAGCCGGAATTCCGGCCAATCGGCGAGCGGCCTAGCGCAATTCCGGCGTATCGTCAAACCAGCGGCGATGCTCCTGGATGGCGAAGCGGTCGGTCATGCCGGCAATATAGTCACCCACCCGCCGGGCGAGAACCACATCGTCTCCTGCATTGAGATCGTTTCGCCACTCCTTGGGCATGAAATCGGGGTGGGCCACATAGGTGTTGAACAGATCCCTGACCACGCGATCGGCGTCGCCTCGGACACGCATGACTTCGGGATGCCTGTACATGCGGGGAAAGAGGAACCCCTTGATGGCGGTGTCTATGGCGGCCATTTCCTCGGAAAAAGTCACGATGGTACGGCCGGCCTGCCGAATGTCGTCGGATGAGTGGGGACGGAGCTCCGCGAGTCGCTTAACTGACGCGACGATGACGTCCTCCACCATCGCGGTGATCAACCGACGCGTGATCTCATGGATGGTACGGTGCCTATCAAGCCCCGGATACTTCGTCCCGATCGCCTCAAGGAAGCCACCGATCAGCGGCAGCGGCCGGAGATCATCAAGAGAGAACAGTCCGGCACGCAGCCCGTCGTCGATGTCGTGCGCATCATAGGCGATATCGTCGGCAATCGCCGCGCACTGCGCCTCGGCGCTGGCATATGTGTCAAGCTTGAGCGAGTAGAGATCCGGATAGGCGAGGAGCGCCACCGGCAGTCCTCGTCCTGCGTGACGACCAATCGCCTTGCCGTCCTTGTCGGTCAGCGGGCCGTTGTGCTTGACGAGCCCCTCCAGCGTTTCCCACGAAAGGTTGAGACCGTCGAACTCGGCATAGGAGTGCTCGAGCTCGGTGACGGCCCGGAAAGACTGGGCGTTGTGGTCGAAGCCTCCGAAGTCGACAAGACAGGCGTCAAGCGCGTCCTCGCCGGTATGCCCAAAGGGCGTATGCCCAACATCGTGAGCCAGGGCCAGCGCTTCAGCCAGATCCTCGTTGAGTCTGAGGGCGCGGGCGAGCGCGCGGGCGATCTGGGCAACCTCCAGCGTGTGAGTAAGGCGGGTTCTGTAGTGATCACCCTCGTGGAAGACGAACACCTGCGTCTTGTGCTTCAGCCGCCGAAACGTCGTCGAGTGGATGATGCGGTCACGATCACGCTGGAAAGGGGTTCGTGTCGGACTCGCTGGCTCTGGATAGCGCCGCCCTCGACTCTCCTCGGGCTGGGTTGCAAAAGGCGCCAGCGGCTCCGTACCAAACCCCAGACTTACCACTATTGCCTCCCGAAGCGCTACCGGTCCTTGCGAATCCGCATGACGGGCTCTCGCAGCCGTCATTTGACATTGCCATCCGCTGCCTTACGTATGTCAGCAGGGTTCACACTTTCAAGTCATTCGAGACTCTAGGGACCGCCATGGAAGCTCTCGCCGCCAATATCAGCATGACCGCCAGCGCCGCGCGCCGGATCTCCAAGGTACTCGAAAAGCAGCCAGGCAAGACCGCGTTGCGAATCTCGGTCGAAGGTGGCGGCTGTTCGGGCTTTTCCTATCGCTTCGACCTGGTGGACGGCCGGAACGACGACGATATCGCCATCACCCGCGACGGAGCGACGGTACTGATCGACGCCGTGTCGTTGCCATTCATGGACGGCTCGGAGATCGACTTCGTCGACGACCTGATGGGGCAGGCGTTCAAGATCAACAATCCGAACGCCACCTCAAGCTGCGGCTGCGGGACTTCGTTCGCCGTCTGATCCGGTCCCTAGTGGAGCGAATTTGACCGAGACATTTGCTCCGAGGCTTGTGTCACGCGGACGCAAATGTCTCCGTCGAACCACTAGATCGTCAACAGCGTCGAGCCCACGGTTTCGCGCGCCTCCATCGCCCGGTGACAGGCGACGGTATCGGCCAATGCAAACTTCTGTCCGATATTTATCCTCACGACGTCATTGCGGATTTGCTCGAACAGATCCTCAGCGCAGGCGTCGAGAGCGCCACGCGTCGCGGTATAGTGGCCGAGGGTCGGCCGCGTGACGTAGAGCGAGCCCTTCTGCGAGAGAATGCCGAGTCCGAACTCCGATACCGGCCCGGAGGAGTTGCCAAAGGAAACGAACAATCCGCGCGGCTTGAGACAATCGAGCGAAGCGGGAAACGTATCCTTGCCGACCGAATCGTAGACCACATCGCACATGGCGCCACCGGTGATATCGGCCACGCGGGCAACGAAATCCTCCGTGCGATAATTAATGACGTGGGTGTAGCCGCAGGCTCTGGCTATGTCCGCCTTTTCCGCCGAGCCGACGGTGGCGATGGAGGTTGCGCCGATCGCCTTCAGCCATTGGCCGGCGATCTGGCCTACACCACCGGCGCCGGCGTGAAACAGCACCGTGTGGTCGCGGGTCACCTCGAAGGTCTGGCGCAGCAGATACTGGACCGTCATGCCTTTAAGGAGGCTCGCCGCCACCGTGAACCCATCGATGTCGTCGGGAACGCGAACGAGCTTCTGCGCCGAGATGACACGCGCCTCGCTATAGGCGCCAACCGATCCGGCATAAGCAACGCGATCACCGGGGCGGAACTGGACGACGCCCTCCCCCACCTTCTCGACGATTCCGACGGCCTCGGCACCCGGAATGAATGGCAGGCCACCGGGCGCGGGATATAGGCCCTTGCGGTAGTAGGTGTCGATGAAGTTGACGCCGATCGCCGTGTGCTTCAGACGCACTTCCCCCGGCCCGGGAGCCCCAACCTCGACATCCTCGAAAGACATCACCTCGGGGCCGCCCGTCTCGCGGATGACAATCGCCTTCACCATGGCCTGCACTCCCGAAAGCATTGAAACTAAGTCGCGGAAGCGTTGGTACCACCAATGGCAGCGGGCTCGCCAATCATCTTTTGTTGGCCAGCAGAATCGCTTGCCGGAGGATCGGCTTCGCGAGCGAACACGCCGGACATTGCCACGAACGGCAGCATCAGCAGAAAGGCGGCCGTCAGGCCGAAATGCTCGGCGACGAAACCGACTCCGGGCGGAGCCAACAGGAATATGGCAGTAATGATCATCGACATCGCCGCGACATTGCGCGCCGCATCGCCTGGCTTGTCGCCGGCCGCGGCGACGCCGATGGGCATCACAAGAGATACGCCGACGCCCATCAAAGCCAGCGACAGGCCGGAAATGGCAACGTGCGGCGAAAAGATAAAGCCAAGGAGTCCTATCGCCGTCGTGGTTGCGCAAACGCGAACGATGCTCGACGCGCGATAGCGCGCCCGGAACCAGTCGCCGACCACCCGGCCGACGAACATGGTGAGCGGGAATGTCCCATAGGCGACCGAGGTCCAGAAGGGGCTGGGCTGCAGTTGCTCGCGAAGGAACAAGGTCCCCCAATCGTAGACCGCGCCTTCGGCCAAGGTGACGCCGGTCGCCATGACGCAAAGCCCGATCAGGCCGACACTCGGCAAGGTGAACATTGGCGGCTTGGCGGCATCGACCGGACGAACGACACGCTCGTACATGGTGCCGGGCAGAAGAAACGCGATGCCGACGCAAGCGAGAACGCCCGAGGCCGCCATCGTCGCAAGATGCCAGAAGAGCGGCACGCCAAACTGCCCGAACAGACCGGCCGACAGAGCGCCGGCGACGAAACCGAGGCTCCAGTAACCATGGCATTGCGCCATATACTTGCCGCCAGTTGTCACCTCGAGACGCTGGACGCCGGCATTGCCGCCGATCTCGAACAGTGTGTTGCCGGCACCCGCGAAGAACAACACCACGGCCAGCAGCATCCAGTGACCGACAAGGCCGATGCCGAACAACATCGTGGCCGCCAGCGCGAGCCCCCAGACCGAGACACGAGCAGCAGCGAAACGATCCATCAACGGCCCGGCGATCATAGCCGTAACCAGCGCGCCGACCGGCCCAAGAAAAAGCGCAAGCCCCATCGTCGCCTTGTCAACTCCGAGATGAGCAAGGAGATCCGGCATACGTGTCAGCCAGTTGGCCATAAGGAAGGACGAGCCGAAGTAAAGGGTACCGATGCGCAGGGCGGTAAACACGGGTCTCACCGATCGAATGGGAATGTGGCGGATCAACTTGCTTTTCCGCCGAGAGACTCAAACCAATAAAACGATTCAAACAACACCGGCAATCTCTATCGGCGAGACTTGGGCGACTCCTCCGGCGAAGACACAGCCGCCGTGCCATCTTGGACACACTCGAAGACACCCGCGACGCGGAAGGCTTCGGAAAAACGCCCCGCCCTCGGTTGCCATGTCGGTTCCGGTCGAGTATGTGAAAGCCCGTTCGCGCCGTCCCCGTTGAGGGATATACTCGGCGTCAGGTGGCTATGGTCGCCGAGATCAAGGTGGGAGCGCGTAGCTCAGTTGGTAGAGCACGTGACTTTTAATCATGGGGTCGAGGGTTCGAGTCCCTCCGCGCTCACCAATTTTCTCCTGTCTGGTCCTGCCTAGCGAGTTGACGTCAGGATCGGTTAGCTCCGATGACTTGGGTTAAGTACGACAAAGGCCCCGGCAAGATGCCGGAGCCTTCGTGAAACTCTCTTGCTCGGTTGCAGGCTTTTCAGCCGGGTGCCCTGAGCTTGTCAGCTAGAAGTCGTACGTGTGGCGAACGGTTATCCGCCGACGTTCCTTGCGCAGGAGGAAGCAGCTTGAGGCGCATCCTTCGCTCCAGGCCCTCGGCACCGGATGGCGGCACCGGATGAACGGACACTTGACGGCGTCCTGTGACAAATCGCTCATGATCCCTTCTCGCGTTGGTGGGCAGGTTCGTTGGCAGCAGCTATACCATACTACTTTAGTATTAGTCACCCTTGGAGCGATCACGAAGTCGCGTCCACCCTCAGGCGAGCGAGCGGAAGTTGCCGGTTCGGTAAACGTCAGGTTTTCCTCTTTGCGACTTTGGTCTATGAAAGAGGGCACCAATCTTCGACTTGAGGGGCCGTCATGACAGTCTCCATCGATTCCGCCCTTGATCATGCTGGCATCGGCCCGTTTCAGCGCCGCCTCCTCGGAATCTTCGGCCTCGTCTGGGCGGCGGACGCCATGCAGGTGCTGGCGGTCGGCTTCACGGCTCCCTCCATCGCCGCCAGTTTTGGCCTCACGATTCGCGAGGCGTTGCAAACCGGAACTCTGTTCTTCTTCGGCATGATGATTGGAGCGGCATTGTTCGGCAAGCTTGCCGACCGTGTCGGTCGCCGACGGGTGTTGCTGGTCACCGTCGCCTGCGACGGCATTTTTGGCCTTGCCTCGGTTTTTGCGCCGAGTTTTGAGCTGCTGCTTGTTGCCCGATTTCTCACGGGCGCTGCCGTTGGCGGCACCCTGCCGGTCGATTACGCCATGATGGCCGAGTTCCTGCCGTCGGACCGGCGTGGGCGCTGGCTGGTGATGCTGGAGGCCTTCTGGGCGATTGGCACGGTCGTTGTGGCGCTTGCCGCCTGGGCAGCGGCCTCGGCCGGCCTGCCGGATGCCTGGCGCGCTATTTTCCTCGTTACGGCCATACCGGCGCTGGTCGGCTTCTGGCTGCGCCTGATGGTCCCCGAGTCACCGCTCTACCTTCTGCGCAAGGGGCGCAACGAAGAAGCACGCGCCGTCATCGACCGCGTCTTGACGACCAACGGCAAAGCGCCGCTCTCCGAACCACTCGCGGCCAGCGAGACATCCGAGGCCGTCAGCCTCCTGTCACCGGCATTGAAGGCACGAACGCTTCTGATGCTGGCGATCTGGTTCCTGGTGTCGCTCAGCTATTACGGCGTCTTCACGTGGATGCCGGCCCGCCTGGCCGGTGAGGGCTTCGGCTTCATTCGCGGCTACGGCTTCCTCGTCATCGTGGCGCTGGCTCAGATTCCCGGCTATGCGCTGGCCGCCTGGGGCGTCGAGCGCGCGGGCCGAAAGCCGACCTTGATCGCCTTTCTGCTGCTATCGGCAGCCGGTTGCGCACTGTTCGTCATCGCCGGAAACGCGACGCTGGTGGTGACGGCCATCCTGCTGATGAGTTTCTCGCTTCTGGGTACATGGGGCGCGCTCTACGCCTACACGCCGGAACTCTATCCGACGGCGGCGCGCGCGAGCGGCATGGGCGCCGCCGGTGCCATGGCCAGGCTGGGCGGCCTGTTGGCACCCTCGCTTCTGTCGTTGCTCGTCGCCCGAAGCTTTGGAGCCGCCGTGGCGCTGTTTGCCATATTGCTGGTTCTTGCCGCCGTGGCCGCTTCGCGCATCGACGCCGAAACGCGGCAACAGGCCCTGGACTGAGCCCTCTTCAACACGCCATTCCCGACGTTCTCCCAGACTGCAACCTCGTTGGATATCCAACGGTTTTGCGGAGATCTATCGTCAACTTTCCCTTCGGATTCTCAATTTCCGTCACTTTCGATCAAAATCTAGGGGTTCATGCGAGGTTGTGAGCGTGTCGGCCAGCCAATAGCTTTCAATTTGGTTCAGTTCTCGGGCGGCTTTCCCGTACCGGAACGAGTGTCAAAGCGCCGGCCAACCGATGTCTCCCGTCGCTATCGTCGGTTGGACGGCAGAAAAGCGGCCTCAGGAGGAACAGAGCATGTCCCACCGCATGATTCTCAACGAGACATCCTATTTCGGCGCCGGCGCTCGCGCCGAACTGATCGGCGAGGTGCAGCGTCGCGGTTACAAGAAGGCGCTGGTGGTCACCGACGCGGTGCTGGTGAAGGCCGGCACGGTGGCAAAGGTGACCGGCCTGATGGACGCGGCCGGCCTCGCCTACGAGCTGTTCGACAAGGTGATGCCCAACCCGACGATCGGCATCGTCAAGGAAGGCGTCGCCGCTTTCGCCAAGGCCAAGGCCGACTATCTCGTCGCCATCGGCGGCGGCTCGCCTCAGGATACCGCCAAGGCGATCGGCATCATCACCAACAATCCCGAGTTCTCCGACGTACGCAGCCTTGAAGGCGTCGCCCCCACCAAGAAGCCGTCGGTGCCGATCATCGCGCTGGCCACCACCGCCGGCACCGCCGCCGAGGTGACCATCAACTACGTCATCACCGACGAGGAGAAGCGCCGCAAGTTCGTCTGCGTCGACCCGCACGACATTCCCGCTGTCGCCATCATCGACAGCGAGCTGATGGCCAGCATGCCGACGCCGCTCAAGGCCGCCACCGGCATGGACGCGCTGACGCACGCCATCGAAGGCTACATCACCAAGGGTGCCTGGGAGCTGTCCGACGCGCTGCACATCAAGGCGATCGAGATCATCGGTCGGTCGCTGCGCGCCTCCTGCGCGGGCGATGCCAAGGGCGTTGAGGACATGGCGCTCGGCCAGTATGTGGCCGGCATGGGCTTCTCCAACGTCGGTCTCGGTCTGGTGCACGGCATGGCCCACCCGCTCGGCGCCTTCTACAACACGCCGCATGGCGTCGCCAACGCGGTGCTGCTGCCGACGCTGATGGCCTACAACGCCGACTACACGGGTGAGAAGTACCGTGCGATCGCCGCCGCCCTCGGCGTCAAGGGCACGGAGGCCATGCCGATCGCCGAGGCGCGCAAGGCAGCGGTGGCGGCGGTGGAGACGCTTTCGAAGGATGTCGGCATTCCCGCCAAGCTCTCGGAAGTGGGCGTCAAGGCCGAGGACATTCCGGCGCTTGCCCAGGCGGCCTTCGCCGACGTCTGCACCGGCGGCAATCCGCGCGATACCAACGTGGCGGAGATCGAGGCGCTCTACAGGTCGATCCTCTGATAGAGGCGGTCTTTTTGAAGCAAATTGCGGCGCCCTCCGGGGCGCCGTTTGCTTTTCCAGTGATGAAGTTTGCGGCGCGACAACGAGAGCAACCGGTCCCGGGGATAACGTTCGGTCTACAAGCAATGGAGAGCCGCCGATGTCCCTTGATACGCTTACGCCCGTCAGCACACTCGACGTACGCCGCCTGCCCTGCGAGCTGCGTCGCGCCACCATCATCGAGAGTTTCGACGCCCTCGAGCCGGGGCAATCGATGGAGATCGTCAACAACTTCGATCCGGTGCCGCTACGCCAGCACTTCCAAGAACGCACCCTTGTCGGTTTCGGCTGGGACTATCTGGAACAAGGCCCGGAGATCTGGCGCATCCGATTGACCCGGAGATAAGCCATGAAGTCGGAGATCCTCGCCGCCCTCGCGACCGTCGACGACCCTGAACTCGGCATCGATATCGTCTCCCTCGGCCTCGTCCGTCGTCTCGAGTTCGGCGAGGGGGCCATCAAGATAGAACTGATGATGACGACGCCAACCTGCCCGCTTGGCGGCCTGATCGGAGAACATGCCCGCGCCGCCGTGGAACGTGCCGTCGGAACCGGCTGGACCGTCAACGTCACCATAGACAAGGCTGCCGTATGGTCGACGGAGCTCGCCGACCCGGCGGTCCGGTCCCGCTTCGAGCGCCAGCCGTCACGGTTCGAGGCGGCGGTGTCGAAGTTTGCCGCCGGCCTGTTCGGGCGCTGAGAACCAAACTGTCCAACAGCCCCCCTCTTCCCAGGTAATCTGCGGAGTCCCTCATGAAACTCACCCCGTTTCTCCGCATCGCCCTTGCTGTGGCGGCAGCAGCATCGCTGATCGCCGGTCTCACCGGCGGGCTCGCCCGACTGGGCGTGGTCACCCCGGTCGGTGATACGGCGGACATGCATGGGGCAATCATGGCCTCCGGCTTCTTCGGTACCCTGATCTCGCTCGAGCGGGCGGTTGCCGATGGGCGCCACGCGGCACTTTTGGTCCCCGCCATATCTGCGGCCGGGGCCGTTTTGCTGCTGTCGGGCTATGCCGAGGCGACCGCCCCGCTGTTTCTCGTCGCCGGCCTGGGATTGACGCTGCTGACAGGCTTGGCCACATGGAGACTGCCAACATTGTTCACCGGATTGATGACAGCCGCCGCAGCGCTATGGCCCCTCGGAACCCTGTTCTGGATGCTCGGCCGTTCGCTGCCGGAAGTTGGCTATGTCTGGCTCGGCTTCCTCATCCTGACCGTTGTCGCCGAGAGGATCGAACTGTCGCGACTGCTCCGGCCGACGCTGGCCGCCCGCGTCCTGTTGGTTCTGCTCGTCGCGCTGTTCGCCTTGGCGCTGGGACTGGGGCAGCCTTGGAACGGCTCGACGCTTCTCTCCCTGGCGCTTGCCGGTATCGCGCTTTGGCTGCTCAGGGAAGACATCGCGCTCCGCACGGTTCGAACCAAGGGGTTCGCCCGCTTCTCCGCCTTGCTATTGATTTGCGGCTACGGGTGGCTGATCGTCGCCGCCGCGAGCCTGACCCTGCTGCCGCCGGGTGAGGCTCTTTACGGTCACGACGCCGCCATCCACGCCATAGCCGTGGGTTTCATCCTGTCGATGGTGTTCGCCCACGCGCCGATCATCCTGCCGGCGGTCACTGGGGCCCCGGTTCGCTATGTGCCCGTTCTGTATCTGCCGGCGGTGCTGCTACAACTGGCGATCGGCGCCCGCATCGTCTTCGACGCCATCGAGGCCACTGAGAGGCTGTATTTCCCGGCGTGGCTGACCATCGCAGCCATTGTGGCTTACGTCGCACTGCTACTGGGCACCATGGCGGTGCGCCCAAAGGCGATCCCAGCCCAAGAGGCTGCACACGCGCTCAGCCAGCCTTGAGCCAGTCGTCCACCATCCGGTCGTGCAAGGTGGAAGACGCGCGATAGGCGCGACACCGATTGCGTCCAACGTTCTTTGCCTCGGTGAGCGCAGCGTCGGCGGCAACTATCAGAGATCCGATATCGGCGCCCACATCGGCGACCGCCGCCACGCCAACACTGGTGGTCAGCGGCACATGCTCGCCGCTCTCGGTCAGGAGCCTCAGTTCCTCAGTCCGCCGGCACAGATACTCGGCAATCGACAGACCGACATCGAGCCGGATCGATGGCATGAACAGAGCGAACTCCTCGTCGCCAACCCGGGCGACGATGTCGGGCGGACGGACCCCACGATGAAGGACCTGGGCGAACGCCTTCAGCGCGCGGTCGCCCTCGTCCCGGCCGAAACGGTCGTTGACGAAGCGGAAGTGATCTAGATCGAACAGCATCAACACACCGCGCTCGGTGCCGCCCTGCAGCAATGCTTCGGCGGTTCGGAAGAAGGCCGCTCGATTGGGCAGGCTTGTCAGCGCATCAATGTCAGCCGATTTCCGGTGGAACCGAGCCTCCCGCTGCGCGAGCAAGGTCAGCATGGCCACGACGAGGAACAGCGTGAATAGCAACGCCTCAAACACGCCAGCGATAAACAGAGGCGACTGGTCGAACGCCGCGCCAAAACCGAAATCGGGCGCGATCACCAACAGCGGCACTCGAAGCGCGTAAAGAATCCCATGGGCTGCGAACAGCACGGCGGTTGGCAAGCGGGCAGGCAGCGGCTCGATACGACGGCGTTGCAGAAGTTTCCAGGCGATCGCCAGCGAGTAAATGGCCATCACCAGCGCGGCCAAAGCCCCATGCAGGGCCGGCTCTTCGCGAAGAAAGGGAACGGCAACGAACGGAAGCCAGGCGGCCGCGCCGATGATCGCCTTCCAGACAGCAGGCCTGCAACCTTCGAACAGTTGGAAGCCAAGCCAGATCAGGCCATAGGCAAAAGCCAGCATGGCGTTGCCGAACAACACCGACGTCCAGTCCGGCACGACGGGACGCACGATGTAGAAGGCGCAGGCGATAGCCCCGAACCAAAGGGAAGCTGCCCAGACGGCCAGCGCATAGGTCCGCCGTTCCGTCAACCATATAAAGCCGAACGTCGTACCGGCGGTCACACCGCCCAGCACGCCGATCAACAACAGGGTTGAAACGCTGATCAAATCGGCCATGACGACCTCCACGCCACTGAACCGCGGGGCCACCTCTCCCAGGAGCCATATTTCAATACGAAATTGTGTCCGAAAGATGCGCAACTCGACGCGTGGAGCCAGGATAACCCGCCTCCGCGACAGGTTTAGTGCCGCCTCTTTCCCTTGAGCGACGTCAAAGACGGATAGCGCCCCTTGGCCACCGGCGTGGGTGGCGGTGGCGGTGGCGTCGGCTTGAGTCTCAACTTCTGCGGTTCAAGCGGCGCGAGCGTCTTTGGCGCCCCGGATTTGGCGTCTTCGACCATGCGGACGAGCTTGAGCAGAATGGCCGCCGTCCCCCGGAGACGTTGCTCTGCCTCCGGCCAGTCGCGCGCCAGAACGATCTTCTGATCCGGCCGAATCTTGGCAAGCGATCCCTGCTCCCCGATGTACTGGACCAGGGCGGCCGGATTTTCGAACTTTCCGTCGCGGAACGACAGCACAAGCCCCTTCGGGCCGGCGTCGATCTTCTCGATGTTGGCCTTGCGGCAAAGACTCTTGATGGTGATGGTCTTCAGAAGGTGCTCGACCTCCTCCGGCAGTGGACCGAAGCGATCGATCAACTCTGCACCGAAGGCATCGATCGAGCCGCCGTCCTCCAACTCGGCAAGGCGGCGATAGAGGCCGAGGCGAAGCTGCAGGTCCGGCACGTAATGGTCGGGAATCATCACCGGCGTACCCAGCGTGATCTGGGGCGACCATTGATCTTCGACGACCTCATCGACGATGCCCGCCTTGAGCTGGGCAACAGCCTCTTCCAGCATCTGCTGATAAAGCTCGTAGCCAACCTCTCGGATATGGCCGGACTGCTCCTCGCCAAGGAGATTGCCGGCGCCACGCAAATCGAGATCATGGCTCGCCAGCTGGAAGCCGGCGCCCAGCGTGTCGAGCGACTGAAGCACCTTGAGACGACGTTCGGCCACCGAGTTGACGCGGTTCTCCGGAGGCGTCGTGAAGATGGCATAGGCGCGCGTCTTGGAGCGGCCAACGCGCCCCTTGAGCTGGTAGAGTTGGGCCAGACCGAACATGTCGGCGCGGTGGATGATCAGCGTATTGGCGGTGGGAATGTCGAGGCCGGACTCGACAATCGTCGTGGAGAGCAGGACGTCATACTGGCCTTCATAGAAGGCGTTCATGATGTCCTCGAGCTGCGTTGCGGCCATCTGACCGTGCGCGACGGCAACCTTCACTTCCGGCACGTGCCTTTCCAGGAACTCGCGCTGACTGGCGAGATCGGCGACACGCGGGCAGACGTAGAACACCTGCCCTCCCCGGTACTTCTCTCGGAGGATGGCTTCACGAACGATCAGCGGATCGAAGGGGGTGACGAAGGTACGGACGGCGAGACGATCAACCGGGGGCGTCGCGATCAGCGACAGCTCGCGGACGCCGGTCAGTGCCAGTTGCAACGTCCTGGGAATGGGGGTGGCGCTGAGCGTCAGCACGTGAACGTCGGATTTCAGCTCCTTGAGCCGCTCCTTGTGCTTGACGCCAAAATGCTGCTCCTCGTCGATGATGAGCAGGCCGAGATCCTTGAACTCGATCCCCTTGGCGAGCAGCGCGTGCGTACCGACCACGACGTCCACCGTTCCGTCGGCGAGCCCGGCCTTGGTGGCTGTGAGCTCCTTTGCGGGAACCAGACGCGAGGCCTGCCGCACATTGATCGGCAAGCCCTTGAAACGCTCATGGAACGTCCGAAAATGCTGGCGCGACAGAAGCGTCGTCGGAACGACGACGGCCACCTGCTTGCCACTCATGGCGGCGAGGAAAGCGGCGCGGAGGGCCACCTCCGTCTTGCCAAACCCGACGTCTCCACAGACGAGGCGATCCATCGGTCGCCCCGACGAGAGATCCCCGGCAACGGCCTCGATGGAGTTGAGCTGGTCCTCGGTCTCGTCATAGGGGAAGCGGGCCGCGAAGTCGTCGTAGAGACCTTCAGGCGGCGACAGCACGGGCGCGGTCTTGAGCAACCGGGCAGCCGCCGTCTTGATCAGTTCGTCGGCGATCTCTCGGATACGCTTCTTCAGGCGCGCCTTGCGCGCCTGCCAGGCGCCGCCACCAAGCCTGTCGAGCTGAGCGTCCGCATCATCCGAACCATATCGGCTGAGAAGCTCGATGTTCTCGACCGGCAGGAACAGCTTGTCGCCGCCGGCATAGACGATCTCCAGGCAGTCGTGCGGAGCGCCCGCCGCCTCGATGGTCTTGAGCCCGACGAAGCGCCCGATGCCGTGATCGACGTGCACGACCAGATCGCCCTCGGCAAGGCTGGTCGCCTCCTTTATGAAGTTCTCGGCCTTCTTGCGGCTCTTGGCGCCACGCACCAACCGGTCGCCCAGAACATCCTGCTCGGCGATCACCACGAAGTCCGGCACTTCGAAACCGGTCTCGATGCCGAGGATGGCAAGCGGCAACACGCCTGAGGGCGCCTTCAGCGCCGCATCAAGATGGGGCGCGAGTTCGGTAGCCTGGCCGCCGTGATCGCGGATCACCTGGGCGAGGCGATCGCGCGACCCTTCCGACCAGCAGGCAAGGATCACCCGGCGCTTCTCCGCTCCAAGCGCAGCAAGATGCTTCACCAGCGCGTCGAAGATATTGACATCGCCAGCCGCCCGCTCGGCGGCGAAGGAGCGGCCAGTCTTTCCGCCGAAGTCCACCACCTTGACCGATGATTGTTCGAGGCGGTTGAACGGTGTCAGGCGGGCAACGGTGTGCCGCGCGAGAATCCCCTGCAACTCGGTCTCGGCGAGATAGAGCGTGGTTGGCGACATCGGCTTGTAGGGCGCGCCTGAACCACCCGTCTTCAGCGTGTCGAGTCGAGCCTCATAATGATCGACGATGGCGGTCAAGCGCTCGTTGATGGCCTCATCCACCAAGGGATCGACCATGACCGGAGCATCGCCGGTGTAGTCGAACAGCGTGCCTAGCCGCTCGTGGAACAGTGGCAGCCAATGCTCGATGCCGGCATAGCGCCGCCCCTCGCTGACCGCCTCGTACATCGGATCGCCCGACGTGGCCGCGCCGAAGGCGGCGACATAGCCTTGCCGGAACCGCTTGATCGAGGCGGGGGTGATCTGTACCTCGCTCATAGGCACGAGATCGAGGCGTTTCAGCTGCCCGGTGGAGCGCTGGCTCTCCGGGTCGAAGGTTCGGATGGACTCGAGCTGGTCGCCGAAGAAATCCAGACGCACCGGCGCTTCGGTTCCCGGCGCAAAAAGATCGAGAATGCCGCCGCGCACGGCATACTCGCCCGTGTCGCGCACCGTCGACGAACGCGAGAAACCGGCATCCTCCAGCCAGGCCGTGAGCTTGCCCATGTCCGCAATGTTGCCGGGCGCCAACGTCATGACCTGCCCCGACACCATGGACGGCGGCACCACGCGCTGCACCAGCGCGTTGACGGTGGTAAGCAGCACAAAGGGCCTGACGTCACCGGCATGTGCAGCCAGTTCCGACAGTGTCGTCATGCGCCGTGCCACGACGGCCGGCGTCGGCGACACACGATCGTAGGGAAGGCAATCCCAGCCGGGGAACTCCAACACGCCGACTTCCGGGGCGAAGAAGGTCAGGGCCCGCTGGAGCTGCTGCAGCCGCTGGCCATCGCGGGCAACGTAGACCGCGTCGAGGCCCTTCCGCTTCTCCGAGCGGACCAACTCGGCGAGCGCGAGTGCTTCGGCGCCATCTGGAACAGCGGCAACCGTGACGGCGGTGAAGTCTGACAGCAGGCTGGACCAGGGCGTGGGCATGGCAGGGGGTATCGGCTCAGGGGGAGGAAACGTGATCTTCTAAAGCATCCAGGGACAAAAGGAAACCCCGGAGCAGAACAATAAACCAATACAAACCAATAAGTTAGCATTTCAAGGACTGAATGCGGCGTCAAGCAACCATCCAGGAACACCCAACCGGGGCCTCGCGACGACATGTTGGTGTGGGCTGCGTTCACGCATTCTTTAGCAAACCAGGTGCTTCCCCCTACCCCTTCGGTAATTTGCTTAAGGAAGAGCCTATATAAAGCTCCAGGGCTCGCCCTTCTCCCGGTCTGCGATCTTTCGTTGGCCGATGCCGAAAAGGATCCCGTCTTGAGCACGCTTCTTTATGTTCCGTCCTTGCTGATCGCGGCTGCTGTGACCGTTGCCTGCGTCTCCGCTAGCCACCTTCTGATCTGGCGGGGTGCACGCGACGAAGTCAGCGTTCTAGTCTGGGGGGCAGCCTACGGCCTCTGCACGCTTGCCATGATACTGGTCGGCCTACGGGGCGATATCCCGGCCTTTCTGTCCATTGTCGTCAGCAACACCCTGCTGTTGGTGGCGGTGGGCCTCTTCTGGCTCGGCTATCGGCGGTTCATCGGAAAGATAGGTCGCCATGACCTTCTCCTGGCCTTGCTCGGAGGGATCGTCTGGCTCGCCTTTGCCTGCAACAGGCAGTTCTTTGCCGATATCAACGCCAGGATTCACGTGGTTTCGGCCATTCAGTCCATTTACCTGCTCGTCGTTGCGATCGATCTCATCGACCACAAGCGGAAGGAGGCCTTGCCGGCGCTGTCGCTTACGGTGGCGGCCATCGCTGTTCAGCAGGCTTTGTTGATCGTCAGGACTGTCCATTTGCTAATCGCTCCGCTCGATCCGGACGCGACCACCCTTCCCTCGGGCACGCCGCTTGCGGTGACTCTGATCGGATCGATCGGCTTCGTCGTGTTCCTAGGCCTCGTGCAACTCGCGCTGGTGGGGCAACGTTCGGAAAGACGATATCGCATCGCAGCCGAAACAGACGGATTGACGGGGCTCGCCAATCGTCGACGGTTCCTGCGCAAGGTTTTGTCGCACCTGAACGGCAATCCCGATCGCGGCACGCTTGTTTTGTTCGATCTCGATTACTTCAAGCGCGTCAACGATACTCACGGCCACCTCACCGGCGATCGAGCTCTTGTCGAGTTCGCCGGCATTCTGGCCGGGGCAACGCCAGAAGGGGCCGTCGTCGCGCGAATTGGAGGCGAGGAGTTTGCCCTGTTCCTGCCCGATAGCGATGCCACAACGGCAGCAGTCCTGGCAGAAGGCATCCGCCAGCTCACCCAGGCCTTCGAACTCGGTACTGCCAGTGGCAGCCTTCGAATAACCGTCAGCGTCGGAATCGCCGATATCGCAGAGGCCGGAACCGACTACGAGATGCTGCACGGAGCGGCCGACGTCGCACTCTACCAGGCCAAGCGCGAAGGCCGTGACCGTGTTGCCGTCTATCGCTGGGAGCCGCCGCAAAAACCGATCGCGGCACAAGGCCACGTCGGTCTCGATCAGCTCGCTTCCGCCACGGCCTGAGTTGGTTCAACCGGCAATCGGATGTGCTTGGGCGAAGGCCAGCACCTTGGCGAGCACCGTCTTCGGGGCACTATCGGGTACCGACGTCTTGCCTAGAATCCAGCCAAAGAGTTCACGGTCATCGATTTCCAGAAGCGCCTCGAACTCATCGAGCTCTTCTTCCGACAGATCGCCGATCGCGGCGTCGGCAAAGCGGCCAAGCAAGAGGTCCAGCTCGCGCGTACCGCGATGCCAGGCATGATAGAGGATTTTCCGGCGTCGGGGCGAAAGATCTTCGGACGTTCGGCTGAGCCCGGACATCGGCATTTCTCCAGGAATCAATGAGGAAGTCGGCTCGCAGGGCGCATCCTCATATTCGCGACTGTTAGCCGATTTCTCGTGTGAAAGTAAACGATCGACGGTTGTCCACCATATCCGCGACTGCCGAAGGCTGTTATAGAGATCGGCCTTTTTCCGGTACTGCTTGGCCTTTCTCGTCATGAAATCCGCTTCTTCCGGCCGCTGGTCCGAGCTTTTCGCGCCAGCCTACCTTGCCGCCTCGCTGACACTGATGCTCGCCGCGGCCATCTTCGCATTCAACGCGTTCCTGGTCTCGACTGCGATGCCGACCGCCGTGGGCGAGTTGCATGGCGAGGCCTATCTGTCGTGGACGCTCACCGTCTACATCGTCGCCTCGATTACCGCTGGCGCTTCGGCTCCGCTCCTCAAGGCCCGTTTCGGCGCCCGGCGCTGCCTGTTTGTAGCAAGCGGCGTGTTCAGCCTTGGCACCCTCGCCGCCGCCCTTTCCCCAAGCATGGAGCTGGTGCTGGTCGGTCGCGCCGTGCAAGGCGCCGGCGAAGGCCTGGTCGCCGCCGTCGCCTTTGCATTGATTCCGCAGCTCTTTCCGTCACGGCTGGTCGCAAAACTGTTTGGCGCCGAGGCGATCGTTTGGGCCGCGGCCGCCTTCGGCGGCCCTGTTCTGGCCGGCATTATTACGGAGTTCGTCAGCTGGCGGGCGGCTTTCCTGGTCAACCTTCCGATCGTCGCCGTGTTTCTGGCGCTCGTCCACGTGGCGGTTCCGCGGGATGTGCGCGATCACGATGCCGGTGCTTTCCCGGGCCTCAGGCTCGGACTTGTCGCGCTCGGCATGATGGCGATCTCGGTTGCCGCCGTCGTGTTGGAAGAGCCGTGGCAGGCCGCCCTCGTGGTAGCAGGGGCCGCTCTCTGTCTGACCGTCGCCGTGCGCATCGACCTTTCCGCTCGGGTTTCGATCCTGCCGCGCGGTGCTTTCGGCTTTTCCAGTGTGCCGGGAGTCGGCCTCTGGACGGTCTTTCTCCTGCCGCTCGCCCAGTCGGTCACCGGCGTGTTCCTGGTCTATGCCGTGCAGCATCTCTGGGGGTATGGTCCGGCCATAGCCGGTGGTATCGGCGCCATTCTGGCTGTCGCCTGGAGTACCGGAGCCGTGATCGTCGCCAACTACGATGGCATGGGAAAGCGCCTCGCTTTCGTCTCCATCGGTGCGTCGGTCGTGACGGCCGGACTGCTCATCGGCCTTGCCTCCATGACCCAGCTTCTCTTGTCTCTGGTCATGCTCGGCCAACTTGTGACCGGCCTTGGCATGGGAGTGGCGTGGGGCAGCCTCTGCCAGGTCGTCATGGAAACCCATCCTGAGGGCGAACGGGACAAGGCGTCCGCATTGTTGCCCACCCTGCAGTCAGCCGGCTACGCGGCCGGCTCGGCGGTGTTCGGCCTTGTCGGCAATCTCGCGGGCTTTGCAACCGACCCTTCGCCGGAGGGACTCCGGTTCGCCATGGTGGTGGCTTTTGCCGCAGCGGTTCTCCTGGCGCTGCCACCACTCGCCCTGACGCTCCGGATGGGCAGGCTTCATCGCGCCGCCCCCTCCGCGTAAGCGTCAGATCGTTACCTCGACGCCGGGAATAACTCCGGCTTCCTGGAGATAGGCCACGACGCGCTCCGCCAGCACGTCGGCAGCGGCGCTGGTGGTATCGAGGCGGATTTCTGCCTCTTTCGGGGGTTCGTAAGGTGAGGACACACCGGTAAACCGGGCAATCTCACCGGCCCTTGCCTTGGCATAGAGCCCCTTGGGATCGCGTGCCTCGGCGACGTCGAGCGGGGTGTCCACGAACACCTCGATGAACTCGCCCTCTTCCACCAACTCCCGCGCCAGTTGGCGTTCGGCGCGGAAGGGTGAAATGAAGGACACAAGAACGATCAGACCGGCGTCGACGAACAGCTTGGCCGTCTCGGCGACACGGCGGATGTTCTCCACCCGATCGGCATCCGAGAAGCCGAGATCACGGTTGAGGCCATGGCGAACGTTGTCGCCGTCGAGGATGTAGGCATGGCGTCCGAGCGCCGTCAGTTTTCGTTCCACGAGGTTGGCAATGGTCGACTTGCCGGCGCCTGAGAGCCCTGTGAACCAGACGACGGCCGACTTCTGCCCCTTGGCGAGCGCCCTCGTCCGCTTGTCGACATCGAGCGCCTGCCAGTGGATGTTGCCGGCCCGGCGAAGCCCATGATCGATCATGCCGGCGCCGACCGTGAGGTTCGACAATCGGTCTATGATGATGAAAGCGCCCGTCTCGCGATTGGCGGCATAGGCATCGAAGGCGACCGCCTCGGACAGGGACAGATTGGCGACACCAACTTCGTTGAGGGCAAGGCTCTTGGCCGGCAACTCGCCGCCAGTATTGACGTCGATCTTGTGACGGATCGCCGTCACCTGAGCCGTAACCTGGCGAGCCCCGATCTTGAGAAGATAGGGGCGCCCCGGCAGGAGCGGGTCATCGGCCATCCAGATCAGGTGAGCAGCGAACTGGTCGGCGACCTCGGGCCGAGCGATGGTGCCCGACAGCACATCGCCGCGCGAAATGTCGATCTCGTCATCGAGGGTCAGCGTCACGGCCTCGCCGGCCGAGGCGGTGTCGAGTTCGCCGTCGAACGTGACGATGGACTTGACCGTCGAGGTGCGCCCGGATTTCGCCACCACCACGGCGTCGCCCCGCCGCACGGTGCCGGACGCGATGGTGCCCGAGAAGCCCCGGAAATCCAGATTGGGTCGATTGACCCATTGCACCGGCATACGGAAAGGCCGCTCCGCCGCGTCGTCGTCGACGACCACGGCTTCCAGATGCTCGACCAGCGTCTGGCCCTCATACCAGGGCATCTGGAGGCTGCGCTCGAGGACGTTGTCGCCATAGCGAGCACTAAGAGGGATGGCCGTCAGCGTCTTGAACCCGAGCCCAGCGGCGAAAGCGCTAAAGTCGGCAACGATGACCTCGAAGATCGCTTGAGAGAAACCGACAAGGTCAATCTTGTTGACCGCCAGCACCACGTGACGGATGCCGACCAGCGACGTAATGAACGCGTGTCGACGGGTCTGGGTGAGTACGCCCCGCCTTGCATCGACAAGGATTACCGCGAGATCGGACGTCGAGGCGCCAGTCGCCATGTTGCGCGTATACTGCTCGTGGCCCGGCGTATCGGCGACAATGAACTTGCGGCGATCGGTCGAGAAGAAGCGGTAGGCAACGTCGATGGTGATGCCTTGCTCGCGCTCGGCCTCAAGCCCGTCGACGAGCAAGGCGAGATCGATATCGTCACCGACCGTGCCGTGCTTGCGGGAGTCCTTTTCAAGACTCAGGAGCTGGTCCTCGAACAGCAGCTTGGAATCGTAGAGCAACCTTCCGATCAGCGTCGATTTTCCATCGTCGACGGAGCCGCAAGTCAGAAAGCGCAAAAGGCTCTTCTTCTCGTGCCGACCAAGGTAATCGGTAAAGGCGGAAGCGTCGGCGGCGACGTTCGGATCGATGGCATTCATCAGAAGTAGCCTTCCCGCTTTTTCTTCTCCATGGAGGCGGAGTCGTCGTGATCGATCAGGCGCCCGGAGCGCTCGGACGTGCGGGCGATCAGCATCTCCCGGACGATCTCCGGCAGAGTCGCCGCGTCGCTTTCGACCGCGGCGGTCAACGGATAACAGCCGAGCGTGCGAAACCGGACGCGGCGTATCTGCGGGCGTTCGCCGGCCTCAAGCGGCAACCGGTCGTCATCCGCCATGATCCACTGACCGCCACGGTTCACGACCGGCCGGTCGGCCGAAAAATAGAGCGGCACGATCGGGATCTTTTCGAGAAGGATGTACTGCCAGATGTCGAGTTCGGTCCAGTTGGACAGCGGAAAGACGCGGATGCTTTCGCCCGGACGGACGCGAGAATTATAGAGACGCCACAGCTCCGGACGCTGGTTCTTGGGATCCCATGCATGGGTGTCGGTCCGGAACGAGAAGACGCGCTCCTTCGCTCTGCTCTTTTCCTCATCGCGGCGTGCGCCACCGAAGGCCGCGTCGAAGCCATGGGCCGTCAGCGCCTGCTTGAGCGCCTCGGTCTTCATGACGTTGGTGTAGACCGACGAGCCGTGGGAGAAAGGGGTGATGCCGGCGGCAACGCCGTCCGCGTTGGTGTGAACCAGCAGGTCCAGCCCTTCTGCCTTCACCGTCGCATCGCGGAAGGCAATCATCTCCCGGAACTTCCAGGTGGTATCGACATGCAGCAACGGGAATGGCAGCTTCCCCGGATAAAACGCCTTGAGCGCGAGGCGAAGCATCACCGAGCTGTCCTTGCCGATGGAATAGAGCATCACGGGATTGCGAAACTCGGCGGCAACTTCACGGATGATGTGAATGGATTCCGCTTCGAGACGCTTCAAATGGGTCAGACGATCCTTGGACACCTGAGCTCACCTCGGCGCGACATATGTCGCTGCTGCGTTCCCCAGTCCCTTTGACCGGAGATCTTGGTGAAGCGGTATCAAGCCCCCCTAGAGCTCTCAAGAAAGTGCGCACTCCGGCAAAAGGAGAAAAGAGAAAATCTTTCCGTTGGCGATCATTTGCTTTCGCCGAAAGCCCGCAACAGTGAGCGACGGCAACCCGCTACTGCTCTTGTGTTCTAGCAAAACGGGCCAAAACCAAGGAAACCCGAGCCTCAACCTCGCTCGGGCGCGGCCGCCGTCGAGCCGCGCACAATCAGTTGCACCGGCCAAACATCGGCAACCGTGCCCGGTTTCTGGCCGGCCACGCGAGCCAAAGCCATCTCCGCTACCCGTGTTCCGGCGGCGCGGATCGAAGAACGCGTGGTCGTCAGCTGCGGATGAAACTGATCGGCGGGGAAAGCGGGCATCTCATCGTCATGGGCAATGATCGACAGATCGCGCGGCACGTCCAGGCCAAGCTCCGCGGCAGCTCGCAGCACACCAAGCGCCACCAGAATTGAGCCACATAGAAAGGCCGTGGGCCGCTCGTCGCTTTCAAGCGCCTGCCGGGCGCAGCGATAGGCGTTCTCCGCCGTCATCGGCATGAAGTGCTCTTCGAGCATGTTCTTCGGCAGTCCCGCAGCGGCGAAGGCTATAGCGGCGCCATGCGAACGATCCTGAGCGAAAGTGAAGTGCTCCTCGCCATTGATCAGCGTAATGCGCCGATGCCCAAGCTGGATCAGGAAGCTGGTCGCTTGCTGGAAAGCTCCGAAATTGTCGATGTCTATGTAGGATACGCCGGCCGGCTCGGGGGGGCGTCCATGGACGACGAAGGGGAACTTCAGCTCGCTGAGGAGCGAAATGCGCGCGTCGACGATCAAGGGCGCCGACAGGATAACGACGTCGACAGTTCCGTCGCGGGCCAAGCGTCCGAAGGTCGCAATCTCGTCGCGCGGCGTCGAGGGACTGATAAGGATATCGAATCCCTGCTTGGCGCTGACCTCGGCCACGCCAGCAAGGTATTCGACGAAAAGCGGATCCATGAGCGCATTTCGCTCGGCGTTGAAGACAACGCCTAAAGCGTGGGCACGTCCGGTCGCGAGCCGTCGAGCCGCAGGACTGGGCCGATATCCGAAACGTTGCGCGGCGGCGAGTACAATCTCCCGCGTTTTTTCACTTACCTCGGGATATCCGTTGAGAGCGCGACTGACAGTCGTCTGCGATAGATGCAGTTCCTCAGCCAATTCCTTAAGATTCATTATCAATTTCCGTCGCCATCGGAATCCGCTCCACTCTTCCCCCATGGACCAGGAGCGGACGCCGATATGCGTGCCTTACCATTTGTAGCGTTATTGTTACAGCCATTGTCCAGAGTGCTTAAAGGATCGGCACCACGGAATGCGCGGTCCTCAAGCCCTAAATCCTTCCTGCAAACGGTTACATTGACCAGTTGACAGCGACTTGGCTTTCAAGGATGATCCCAGTGTTCAAAGCGCTTTGGATGTTTGAAGCGCTTCGTACCCAGTTGCGGCATTCGGGAGAAGTGCCGCATTCAAGGGAGGACTTGATGTACCATTCAGCCCTGCGCGCCGGTCTTTTCGCCGGCGTGGTTTTCAGCGCATCCGTCACGATGGCCGCCGAGCTTGCGATCGTGTCGGGAGACTCCGGCAACGGACTGGCCTTCCTGCAGAGCCAGTTGAAGGAGTTCGAGGCCAAGACGGGCAACACGGTCAAGATCGTGCCGATGCCGCCTTCGACCAGCGATCAGTTCGGCCAGTACCGTTTGTGGCTGGCTGCAGGCAATGCCGATATCGACGTCTACATGACCGACGTCATCTGGGCGCCGCAGCTTTCCGACCAGTTCCTCGACCTGACCGACGCCGCCAAGGACATTGTCAAGGACCACTTCCCGTCGATCATCGAGTCACAAACGGCAAACGGCAAGTTGGTTGCCATTCCCGCATTTACCGATGCGCCGGCCCTGTTCTACCGCAAGGATCTGCTCGACAAATACGGCAAGTCGGTTCCCAAGACCTGGGATGAGATGGCCGCGACGGCCAAGGAAATCCAGGACAAGGAGCGCGAGGCCGGCGCCAAGGATCTCTGGGGCTTCGTCTTCCAGGGCAATGCCTATGAAGGCCTCACCTGCAACGCCCTGGAGTGGGTGAAGTCGTTCGGCGGCGGACAGATCGTCGAAGCCAACGGCGATATCTCCATCAACAACGAGAAGGCGGCGAAAGCTCTCGAAACGGCGAAGAGCTGGGTCGGAACCATTTCGCCTCCGGGCGTCCTTGCCTATCAGGAAGAGGAAGCGCGCGGCGTTTGGCAGACCGGCAACTCGGTGTTCATGCGCAACTGGCCGTATGCCTATGCTCTCGGCAATGGCGAGGACAGCGCGGTCAAGGGCAAGTTCGGCGTCGCGACGTTGCCGGCGGCGACGGAAGGCGACAAGCCGGCCGCCACGCTCGGCGGTTGGAACTTCGCGGTGTCCAAGTATTCCAAGCATCCGGACGAGGCGATCCAGCTCGCCCTGTTCCTCGGCTCCACCGAGGTGCAGAAGAACCGCGCCATCGACCAGACCAACCTGCCGACAATCGTGTCTCTTTACGACGATGCCGACGTGGCCAAGGCCGCGCCGATCATCCCGCAGTGGAAGGACGTGTTCATGAACGCGGTACCGCGCCCCTCGGCGCCGACCAAGGTCAAGTACAACGAAGTGTCCTCGCTGTTCTGGTCGGCCGTGCATGACACGCTGTCCGGCAACGGCACCGCCGCCGAGAATCTCGAGGTTCTCGAGGCCAAGCTGACCGAGCTCAAGGGGTCTGGCTGGTAAGCCGCCCTCAGCTCGACGGCCGCCCGATGCCCCCTTTGCGATCGGGCGGCCGGCTCCTTTCGAGTGGTTTGCCCACTCCCTGCCCGTCTGGATTCGGTTTCGGACTGAAAACCGTCGAGCCCCTCCGAACGACTTCAGACCAACAGACGGCTGCCGGAAACCCTTGGGCTCCGGGCTGTGCGTAATCGGCGCCGCCCGCGGCGCCGACGATGCCTTCCGCACTTCATCGCAGGATTTGCCATGGCCTCCACCCAATCGACGATCCGGATCGTGCCGACCGGACACACCAAACGAGCCAAGTCCGAGTTGATGCGCCAGCGCCTGAGGGCCGCCGGCTGGTTCCTGGTTCCGATGCTGATCGCACTCGCCATCGTCGCCGGATGGCCGCTTCTCAGAACGATCTATTTCTCGTTCACCAATGCCTCTCTGACCAACCTTGACGGAGCCGAGTGGGTCGGCTTCAAAAACTACCTGAACTGGACGGTGCTGAAGAGCGGACGCGTTATCTGGTCCGGTCTTCTCTCCGACCCCGCCTGGTGGAACGCCGTCTGGAATACGGTCCGTTTCTCGGTGGTATCGGTCACGCTCGAGACCATCCTCGGTACCGTCGTCGCACTGGTTCTCAACGCGGAGTTCAAGGGTCGAGGCCTCGTGCGCGCCGCCATCCTCATCCCCTGGGCAATCCCGACCATCGTTTCAGCCCGCATGTGGGGCTGGATGCTGAACGACCAGTTCGGAATCATCAACGATGTGCTGCTGACGTTCGGCCTCATCGACCACAAGATCGCCTGGACCGCCTCGTCCGACACCGCAATGATCGCCGTGCTCATCGTTGACGTCTGGAAGACGACGCCCTTCATGGCTTTGCTCATTCTTGCAGGCCTGCAGATGATACCGCGCGACATCTACGAGGCCGCCTCGCTCGATGGCGTTCATCCGGTCAAGACGTTCTGGAAGGTGACCCTTCCTCTGGTGCGCCCCGCACTGATGGTCGCGGTGATCTTCCGCTTGCTCGACGCCATGCGCATCTTCGACCTGATCTACGTGCTGACGCCCAACAGCTCGCAGACGAAGACGATCTCGGTCCTGGCGCGCGAGAACCTGATCGACTTCGACAAGTTCGCTTACGGTTCAGCTCAATCAACGATGCTGTTCCTGATCATCGCACTGATGACCATTCTCTATATCTGGCTCGGCAAGGTCCGTTTCGACGGAGGAGACCGGTGATGCTCTGGAGCTATACCAAAACCGCCTCTTTCTATCTGCTCGTGGCGATCATCGTCCTCGTCTCGGTCTTTCCGTTTTACTACGCGATCCTGACGAGCCTCAAATCCGGGACAGCCCTGTTCGAGATCAACTACCTGCCGACCCACTTCAGCCTCGACAACTATATCGCGGTACTGACCACCGGCGTGTTCGTCCGCAACCTGGGAAACTCGATCCTGGTGGCAAGTTCGGTGGTCGTGCTGGCGCTGTTTCTCGCCGTGACGGCGGCGTTTGCGCTGGCCCGCGTCAGCTTCCGCGGCCGTGGCCTGCTCCTGATGACCATCCTCGCCGTATCGATGTTCCCACAGATCGCGGTGCTGGCCGGTCTGTTCGAGCTGGTGCGCGCTTTCGGTCTGTTCAATACACCGTTCGCACTGATCTTCTCCTACACGATCTTCACGCTGCCGTTCACCGTCTGGGTGCTCACCACCTTCATGCGCGACCTGCCGGTGGAGATCGAGGAGGCGGCGATCGTGGACGGCGCCAGCCCATGGGTCATCATCACCAAGGTGTTCATGCCGCTGATGTGGCCGGCACTGGTGACCACGGGCTTGCTCGCCTTCATCGCGGCCTGGAACGAGTTCCTGTTCGCGTTGACCTTCACCTCCTCCAACGAGACGCGCACCGTCCCGGTCGCCATCGCGCTCCTGTCGGGGGCAAGCCAATACGAGATCCCCTGGGGCCGCATCATGGCCGCATCGGTCATCGTGACCGTACCGCTCGTCGCTCTGGTGTTGATCTTCCAGCGCAAGATCGTACAGGGGCTGACGGCCGGCGGCGTCAAGGGCTAGGAGAAGATGTTGCCCTGAGTGGACCCAAGCGGCGAAGCCCGCTTGGCGATCACGAGACGGTTTCGAACCGAATGAACAATGCCGACGCCCTCCCCGCCGGCATCGATGAGAGAGAAAGACCGACATTCATGACTACGCTCGAAAAAGCCGTCGCCAGCGTCGCCCCGGGCGCCGATCCCGATTGGTGGCGGGGCGCGGTGATCTACCAGATCTATCCGCGCTCGTTCCAGGACTCCAACGGCGACGGCATCGGCGATCTTGCCGGCGTGACGGCACGCCTCGGCTATCTCGAAGACCTCGGTGTCGACGCCATCTGGCTGTCGCCCTTCTTCAAGTCGCCGATGAAGGACTTCGGCTACGACGTTTCCGACTATTGCGACATAGACCCCATCTTCGGCACGCTGGACGACTTTCGTAACATGGTTGCCGACGCGCATCGCCGCGGCATCAAGGTGATCATCGACCAGGTCCTGAGCCACACATCCGACCTGCATCCATGGTTCTCCGAAAGCCGGAAGGACCAGATCAACGAGAAAGCGGACTGGTACGTCTGGGCCGATGCCCAGCCCGACGGCACGCCGCCCAATAACTGGCTGTCGGTCTTCGGCGGCTCGGCCTGGGAATGGGATACGCGCCGGTGCCAGTATTACCTGCACAACTTCCTGGCCAGCCAGCCCGACCTCAACTTCCACACGCCGGCGGTTCAGGATGCGCTACTGGATGTCCTGAAGTTCTGGCTGGATCTCGGCGTCGACGGTTTCCGCCTCGATACCGTGAACTTCTACTTTCATGACAAGAAGCTCCGCCCCAACCCGCCGCAGACGCGACCGGTGGACGCGATCGACGCTCCCCGGGTCAATCCCTATCTCCGGCAGGATCACCTCTACGACAAGAGTCAGCCTGAGAACCTCGAGTTCCTGAAGCGCATGCGCAAGCTGCTCGACCAGTATCCGGGTTCGACGACAGTGGGGGAGATCGGCGATGGAGACCGGTCGCTCAAGACGATGATCGCCTACACGTCCGGTGGCGACAAGCTTCACATGAGCTACACCTTCGATCTTCTGGGCGGCGAACCGACCCGTCCCTACATCGAAAAGACGCTGAAAACCTTCGAGGCTGGCGCCGACGATGCCTGGCCGTGCTGGGCCCTGTCCAACCACGACGTCATCCGCTATGCGACGCGTCACCTCCCCTTCGCGCAGGATTCGGCCCAGCAGGGCAAGCTGATGGCCACCCTTCACCTCAGCTTGCGCGGTTCGGTCTGCATCTACGAAGGCGACGAGCTGGGGCTTCCCGAAGCCGATCTTGCCTTCGAGGACCTGGTCGACCCCTACGGCATCCGCTTCTGGCCCGAGTTCAAGGGGCGCGACGGCTGCCGGACACCGATGGTTTGGGAGGCCCAGACAGCCAACGCCGGTTTCTCGGCCGGCAAGCCCTGGCTGCCGGTGCCGCAGGAGCACCTCGCCAAGGCCGTCGACCGGCAGGCCGGTATCGCCGGTAGTCAGCTCGAGCTCTACAAAGCCATGATTGCCTGGCGCAAGGCCAGCCCGGCGCTCACCAAGGGTACCGTGCGGTTCCTTGAATCGGATGGCGATGTCCTCGCTTTCCTTCGCGAAGCGGGCGGTGAAAAAATGCTCTGCGTCTTCAACTTCGGACCGACGGGCGCCGGCTTCCCACTGCCCGAAGGCCTTTCCGTGGTCGTGACGGCCGAGCTCGGCTTTGCCTCTCAGGTCGTCGAAGGCATGGTGACGCTGCCGGCCGAGAGTGCCCTTGTCGCCAGGGTAAAGTGAACTGAACGAAAGAGACCGGCCGCCTTTCGCAAGGCGGCCGGGTTCCAGGAACAGGGGTGGGAGACCCCTTCGGGAAAATCGCGGGAGGAGTTGCGCATGTCTGCCGGACTGAAGCTCAAGCAAGTCAAGAAGGCCTATGGCTCCGTGCAGGTGCTGCACGGCATCGACCTGGACATCAAGTCCGGCGAGTTCATCGTTTTCGTCGGCCCCTCCGGCTGCGGCAAGTCGACGCTTCTTCGGCTCATCGCCGGCCTTGAGGACATCACCGAGGGAACGCTCGAGATCGGCGGAACCGTCGTCAACACGCTGCCGCCGTCCAAGCGCGGCATCGCCATGGTGTTCCAGAGCTACGCCCTCTATCCGCACATGACCGTTTACGAGAACATGGCTTTCGGCCTGAAGCTCGCGAAAGCCTCATCGGGCGAGCAGGACAAGCGGGTGAGAGAAGCGGCCGAGATGCTGCAGATCACGCCCTATCTCGACCGTCTTCCCAAGCAGCTTTCCGGCGGCCAGCGCCAGCGCGTCGCCATCGGCAGGGCCATTGTCCGCGACCCCAAGGTGTTCCTGTTCGACGAACCCCTTTCCAACCTCGACGCAGCCCTGCGCGTTGCGACACGTCTGGAGATCGCCAAGCTGCATGAGCGGATGGCCGATACCACCATGGTCTACGTGACGCACGATCAGGTCGAAGCGATGACGCTCGCCGACCGCATCGTGGTGCTCAACTACGGCGTGGTCGAACAGATTGGTACGCCGATGGAGCTCTACCACACGCCCGACAATCTGTTCGTCGCCCGCTTCATCGGCTCTCCGGCCATGAACATCGTTTCTGCGACAATCACCAGTACCGGAGCGCCTGCGACGGTGCAGCCGGATACCGGCAACCCAGTCATCGTCAACGCGGAGGTCGCCGCCACCTACCTCGACGCCAAGGCAACCTTCGGCGTCCGGCCGGAAGACCTGATACCCACCGACGGGCCGGGACTCTTCACGGGAACCGTGTCAATCGTCGAAAAGCTGGGCGAAGTGACATTGGTCTATCTCGACACGGGCCTTCCCGAACCGATCACCGTCAAGATCGATGGCGATGTTGAGATCGCCAAGGGAGCAACGCTCACGGTGACTGCGCCCGCCGACCGGCTGCATCTCTTCGACGATAATGGCTCCGCCTTCCCGCGCATGCGGCTCTCGAACGCTGCCTCATGATCGAGGTCCGGCCGCCTTTCGGGGCGGCCGGAGCCTTTCAGAGAATGCCGACCCTTTTCAGGAACCACCACGCCCCCCACACGGAACAGCCACCGAGTGCGAAGGCGAGCAGAGTGCCGAAATGCTCGCCGGCGAACGGCAAGCCGCCAGTGTTCATGCCGAAAAATCCTGTCACCAGTGTGGGCGGCAACAGGAAGGCGGTCATGATCGACAGAATGTAGAGGTGGCGGTTGGTTTCCGAAGATATCTTGGAGTCGATTTCTTCATGCAGAAGGCGTGCACGATCCTGCAGGCCCTGCATTTCCTGAGACGCCGAACCAAGCAGATCGGCGAGTGTTTCGGCCATCTCTATGGTGCCGGTCGGCAAGGGGTCCGGGTCGTCCCAGCGCTGGTAACGGCGGAATAGCGCCACCGATGCCCTGAGCTGGCGGTTGAGCCGAACCACCGTGCGCCGGACAGGACCGAGGCGACGGCGCTCGTCGCGGGGCGCCGTCTCGAAAACATAGTCCTCGATGCGGTCGAGTTCGTCTCCCATCTCGATGATGAGGCTATCCACTACCTTCTCGAACTCGGTCACGATGGCGGCGAACACGCCGACCGTCCCTTGGATGGCGAGCCCCCGATCGACTGCGAGCCGCGCCGCCTCGATACAACGCAACGGATGCAAACGAGCCGTGATGATCAGTCGCTCCGACGCGGCGAAGCGGAACCATCCGATGTCGTTGGTCTCATAGTCGAAGGCGCGCTCGATGTCGGTGAACACGCCGTGCAGCACGCCATCGTCGGATGCGAGCACGACGTGATTGTCCCGGTCGGTCAACGTTGCCCGTGCCGCTTCGGGAAGATCGGGCACCCCCTCCAGGAACTTCGGCACCCGGGCGTCGCTGAGAGCCAGATGCAGCCAGACGAACCCTTCGTCCACAACCAGCTCTTCAGGTGGCGTGGCGGGCGGCAGCGGGTGGCCGGCGCCGGTCGCCGCATCGAAACGATAAGCCCAGACAAATCCGGGAATCTCGGGGGTAAACAACAACCAGGCACTCCTGACAGGCGCAGTGAACCGCGTTTTTCCTGATAACACGCGAGAGTGACGGTCTTCCACTCCGGCTGCCGTTGACGCGTTGGGCCATTGGGCCGGTGCGCTTCCCGATCCTGTTCGGGCACCCGCCCATCCGGCAGTTTGGCCGGGGGCGGATGCTGGCACGCGAGGAGTGCGTTGGTCGGATCAGTCCGGCAGGGCAGCCGTGATGATGAACTCGACCTTGTATTCCGGCGCGGCGAGCTTGGCCTCGCCCGTGGCGCGGGCCGGTGCATTGCCCGGAGCAACCCAGGTTTCCCACACTTCGTTCATGGCTGCGAAGTCGGCCATGTCGGCCAGCCAGACGATGGCCTGCAGCACGCGCGTCTTGTCGGTGCCGGCGGCGGCGAGCAGGCGATCCACCTCGGCCAGTGCCTCGACGGCCTGCGACTTGACGTCTCCCTTCGGCGAACCGATCTGGCCGGCGAGATAGACGGTCTTGTTATGGACGACGGCGTTGCTCATGCGCTTGCCGGGCTCGATGCGGGTGATCGCCACGATGGGATGCTCCGATTGCTGATGCGGGCGGCCCATCCGCCCGCTGCGTGCCTTTTTGCCTATCTTCTCGGCAGATTGGCCGCAACAGGAAAACCAACGGCGATCCGGCTCGCGAAGGCGCTCAAGGGCCGAGGCGCGATCGGCCACTCGCCAATCTGCGCGGCTGTATCGATTAGGGGCTTCCGATTTACCCCGATGAGCGCTGCAACGGATGGTGAGCCCCCTCCCTGCCCCTTACAACCCATGTCAGGTCGGTCCCCCTCCCGGCAGACCGCAAGGCGCGGAGCCTCTCATGTCCTTCTTCGGCCTCTATGGCCCGCTCACGGCCGACGACATAGTTTCGATCAACACCGTCGCCGGCTTTCTGGCGCTCGATGATCTTGGAGGTGCCAACAAGGACGCGCCGCCAGCTTTCGATCTGGTGGTACTGGCCGGCAACGCACTTTTGTGGACGCTGGAATGCGCGGTAAGGAAGGCGCGCGCGGCTGGCGTTCCTCTGTTGATTTCCGGCGGAATAGGCCACTCGACAGGGCTGTTGGCCAGCGCCGTCGACGCCCATCCAGTCTACCGCAAGGCGCTGGCAGGCCAGACCTCGGAAGCGCGCCTGCTCGGCGATATCGCCGCCATGTTCCTCGGGCTCGACCAGTCTCGCCTGCTTCTGGAGGACGCATCTACCAACTGCGGGGAGAATGCTCACTTCACAAGACGCACCCTTGACCGGCTGGGGCTTGCCCCGGACGCCATGCTGCTCGTTCAGGATCCGCTGATGCAACGTCGGACCGACGCCTCCTTCCGGCAGGCCTGGGCGGACACGACAAGTCCGCGCCTCATCAACTGGCCGGTGCAGATACCACGCCTCGGCTATCGCGAAGATCGCATCGACTATCTCAACAGCCCGAACAGCAAGAAGTGGACGCCCGAAAGGTTCATGTCGCTGCTGACGGGTGAAATTCCACGCCTCACCGACGACAAGAACGGTTACGGCCCGCGGGGGAAGGGATTCCTGCCGCATATCGACATTCCGACGCAGGTGTCAGAGGCATGGCGACACATCATGGGATCCGGCAAGTTCGATGATCGGGCCTTGGGGCGGCCGGCTGGAGGCTAGCCCATACGGTGGCCGGCCGAGACGCCATTTTGCCCTGCATAAAGCTCGAGTTCGCCAAGCCAATCAACCGTTACCGATCAGATCTATTCAACCAGCTCGAGGATTTCTTTCAGAGTCGAATCGCCTTCGTTTCCAGGCTTGGCCCACTCGTTTCGTTGGTAGACTAAAGATTCCACATAGGTATCTTCACGCACAACTCCCGCATACGTAGTATTACGCCTCGTTCCCGAGTCTGGGTGGAGCCAGCGGTCGCTTCCGACCGTCTGACAGATCTGGGAGCAGCGTCACGATTTGGGAGGACTACCGATGACAGCAGTCACCGTCGACCCGACGAAGTTGCCCGGCTCGACCACAATGACGAAAGAGGAGCGGCGCGTCATCTTCGCCTCGTCGCTCGGAACCGTCTTCGAATGGTATGATTTCTATCTCTATGGATCCCTGTCAGCGGTCATCGCCGCCCAGTTTTTCTCCGGCGTCAATCCGACGGCGGCGTTTATCTTCGCCCTGCTCGCTTTCGCGGCTGGTTTCGCAGTCCGCCCGTTCGGCGCACTGGTGTTCGGCCGGCTCGGCGACATGATCGGACGCAAGTATACGTTCCTCGTCACCATTCTGATCATGGGAGCCTCGACCTTCATCGTCGGCGTCTTGCCCAACTATGCGTCAATCGGCATTGTCGCGCCGGTTGTTCTGATCCTGCTTCGCCTCCTGCAAGGCCTGGCGCTCGGCGGAGAATATGGTGGCGCGGCAACCTACGTCGCAGAACATGCTCCAGACCATAGACGCGGCGCTTACACGTCCTGGATCCAGACCACGGCCACGCTCGGGCTGTTCATGTCGCTTCTGGTCATTCTCGGATGCCGAGCGACTATGTCGTCCGAAGATTTCAACGCCTGGGGCTGGCGCATTCCATTCCTCGTGTCGATCCTGCTGCTGGCCGTGTCCGTCTGGATCCGCCTCAAGCTTAACGAGAGCCCGGCCTTCCGCCGGATGCAGGAAGAGGGCAAGACCTCCAAGGCGCCGCTCACCGAGGCCTTCGGCCGCTGGAAGAACCTCAAGGTCGTCCTGCTGGCACTGTTCGGTCTTGTCGCGGGCCAGGCGGTGGTCTGGTACACTGGCCAATTCTATGCGCTGTTCTTCCTCACGCAGACGCTCAAAGTCGAGGCCCAGACGGCCAACCTTCTGATCGCGGCTTCGCTTCTGCTCGCCACGCCTTTCTTCGTAATCTTCGGGTCGCTGTCCGACCGGATCGGCCGCAAGCCCATCATCATGGTCGGCTTGCTGCTTGCCTGCCTCACCTACTTTCCGATCTTCAAGGGAATAACCCACTTTGCCAATCCGGCATTGGAGCAGGCGATTGCCGGTGCGCCGGTAACCGTCACCGCTGACCCGAACGAGTGCTCATTCCAGTTCAATCCGGTGGGCACGTCGAAGTTCACCAGCTCCTGCGACATTGCAAAGGCGGCTCTGGTCAAGGCCGGTGTGCCATATCACAATGAAACCGCGCCGGCGGGGACCCCGGCCACCGTGAAGATCGGTGCGACAACCGTTACTTTTGGAACCGAGGCCGGAGCCGACGGCTCCACCCCGGCCCAGGTCTTCAGCAAGTCGCTGGCCGAAGCCGTCAACACGGCCGGCTATCCGGCGAAGGCCGATCCGGCGCAGATCAACATCGTCATGGTGACGTTGCTGCTCTTCGTGCTGGTGCTCTATGTCACCATGGTCTACGGCCCGATCGCCGCCATCCTGGTGGAAATGTTCCCGACACGCATCCGCTATAGTTCGATGTCGCTGCCCTATCACATCGGCAACGGCTGGTTCGGCGGCTTCCTGCCGACGACGGCCTTCGCCATGGTGGCGGCCACCGGCGACATCTACTATGGCCTTTGGTATCCGATCGTGGTGGCAGCGGCCACGCTGGTGATCGGCATGCTGTTCGTCCGGGAAACCAAGGACAACGACATCCACGCCGACTACTGACCCACGAGAAACGTCAGAGCTGGGCCCGGCCACATGATGGCTGGGCCTTGCTGTTTCGGATCAACCGCGGCCGGCAAACTGGTCCAGCGTCTTTGCCGGAGTAACCGCCTGCGGATCGAGGAAACAATGGACGATCGCCGGCTTGCCGGAAGCCATTGCCCGCTCGAAGGCGGGCGCGAACTCGGCCGTTGTCCGAACGGTCTCGCCGTGACCGCCGTAGGCGCGCGCCAAGGCGGCGAAATCCGGGTTCTTCAACGACGTGGCCGACACCCGACCGGGGTATTCCCGCTCTTGATGCATGCGGATGGTGCCGTACATGGCGTTGTCGATGACGACGACAACGACCGGAATGTCGTACTGCACGGCGGTCGCGAACTCCTGACCATTCATCAGGAAGCAGCCATCACCGGCAAACACGACGACCGGCCGCTCGGGAAACTGTCGCTTGGCCATGACGCCGGCCGGCACGGAATAGCCGACCGATCCCGAGGTCGGCGCCAACTGGCCGGTGAAACTGCGATAGCGCCAATAGCGGTGAACCCAGATGGCATAGTTGCCGGCCCCGTTGGCGATGATGGTCTCAGGCGGCAGATGTTCACGCAGCCAGACCATGGCTTCGCCATACTGGAACTCACCGGGCAGTTGGGTGGGTTTGTCCGTCCAAGCCAGAAAATCGGCGCGCGCCGCCTTCGTCTCGGCCGACCAGGGGATCTCGACCGGCGGATGCACGGTGGATAGCGCCGAAGCGAAGGCATGCGGACTGGCGACGATGCCAAGCGCCGGCTGATAGACGCGTCCGATCTCCTCGGGATCGGGATAGACGTGGATCAGCGTCTGCTTCGGCTGGGGTATGTCGATGAGCGTGTAGGAGGACGACGGCGACTCCGACAGACGGCCGCCAATGACCAAGAGCACGTCTGCCTCGCGAATGCGCGCTGCAAGTTTTGGGTTGGGGCCGAGACCGAGGTCACCGGCATAGTTCGGATGATCGGCGGGAAACAGCGAGGCGCGGCGGAAACTGGTGGCAACCGGCAGATCGAAGCGCTCGGCAAACCGGACCACCTCACGACGCGCCCGTTCGCTCCAGCGGGAGCCTCCCAGAACGACAAGAGGCCGTTTGGCCTCCCAGATCAGCTTTTGCAACCGTGCGAGATCGGCAAGTCCCGGCCAGATCTCAACCGGCTCCACAACCGGCGCATCGGCCACTTCGGCCATCTCGGTCAGCATATCCTCGGGCAACGACACGACCACCGGCCCCGGCCGGCCTTGCATGGCGACGCGGAACGCGCGGGCCACCAACTCGGGTATGCGCGCGGGATCGTCGATCTCGACGACCCATTTGGCCATGGAGCCGAACACCGCCTTGTAGTCCATCTCCTGGAAACAACCGCGCTCCAGCATGCGGCGCTCGGCCTGGCCGACGAACAGGATCAGCGGCGTCGAGTCATGCTCGGCAATGTGCAGCCCAGGCGCCGCGTTGGTGGCGCCCGGCGCTCGCGTCACGAAGCAGACACCGGGTTTGCCGGTGAGCTTGCCGTAGGCATCGGCCATCATGGTTGCGCCGGCCTCGTTCCGGCAGACTAGAACGTCGATCGGGCTGTCGTATAGTGCATCGAGCGCGGCGAGATAGGACTCGCCGGGTACACAGGTAAGCCGCTCGACGCCTTGTCGAACGAGTTGATCGACCAGAATCTGACCGCCGGTGCGGGAGGGGATGGACGAGGACAAGATTCAGAACTCCCAAAACGACCGGTGCGCAACCGGAATGTCGAGATTATCGAGACGGTCAGTCGATCAGCAGGTCAAGTCCGCGCCGGAGCCCGGCCTGTTCCCGCACCCGCCGCACGGCGAGCAGCGTTCCGGCCACATAGGGCGCGGCATCGGAGCCGGCATCGTGGCGAATGAGGAGGCGTTCGCCCGGCGAGCCGAACTGAGCCTCGCAGGACAGGACGTAACCCGGCATGCGCAGCGAATGGACCTGCACGGCGCCGACGGTGCCACCACGCGTTTCCCGGATGCCACCCAGTTCGTTCACCGGCTTCGACGTGGCCGGTCTTCGCACCGCGGAAAGCCGCTCGGCCAGTTCGCGCGCCGTACCGGACGGCGTATCGGGCTTACCGGCCGAGGCGCAGTCGATCACCTCCACATCGGCGACATACTTCGCGGCCATCAGCGCGAACTTGGTCATCAGAGTGGCGGTCATGGAGTAGTTGCCGGCCGCGAACACGCCAACGGACTTCGCCCGCGCCACCGCGTCGATGTCGGCATAGTCGTCGGCCGAAAGACCGGACGTACCGATTACCACGGCAACGCCCGCCGAGACGGCTTGAAGCGCGTGGGTTTTGACCGCCTCTGACGCGGTGTAGTCGACGAGCACGTCGGCGTCGACCTTCAGCGCCTCCTCGACGCAGGCGACCACCGGCACGCCGACGGCAACGCCACCCAGCGCCTCGCCAAGGTCACGCCCCGCGGCCGAGCGGGCTACGGCGCCGACGAGCACCAGATCGTCGGCGGCCAGCACAGCTTTCGCCACCGCGCTGCCTGTCCAGCCGGTCGCTCCGGCCACGATGACACGGATCGGCATGGGGTCACTCCACGTCGAAGCTGACGCCCTGCGCAAGCGGCAGGTCACGACCGTAGTTGATGGTGTTGGTGGCCCTGCGCATGTAGGCCTTCCAGGCGTCGGAGCCGGCCTCGCGGCCACCGCCGGTCTCTTTCTCGCCACCGAAGGCGCCGCCGATCTCCGCACCCGACGGACCGATGTTGACATTGACGATGCCGCAATCCGACCCTCGGGCCGACAGGAACGTCTCCGCTTCCCGCAGGTCGTTGGTGAAGATCGACGACGAGAGCCCCTGCGGCACGGCATTGTGCGCCTCAAGCACGGCATCGAAGTCCGAGTAGCGCATCACATACAGAATGGGGGCGAAGGTCTCCGTCATGACCACATCCGTCTGTGCCGGCATCTCGACGAGAGCCGGATGGGCATAAAAGGCGTTGCCGCCCAGTTCTTCGCGGGTGCGCTCGCCGCCATGAACGGTTGCTCCATCGGCCCGTGCCTTTCCGAGGGTCTCCTGCATACGGTCGTAGGACGCCTTGTCGATCAGCGGCCCGACCAGTGTATCGGCCTCGCGCGGATCGCCGATCGTCACCGAATCGTAGGCCTTCCTGAGACGCGGCAGCAGGCTGTCATAGACGCTGTCATGGACGAACAAGCGCCGCAACGTCGTACAGCGTTGGCCGGCCGTGCCGATCGCCGCGAAGGCAACACCGCGAACCACCAGATCCAGATCGGCGCTGGGGGCGACGATGGCGCCGTTGTTGCCGCCAAGCTCAAGAATGGCACGAGCGAAGCGGGCGGCGAGACGTGGCGCCACGGCGCGGCCCATGGCCGTGGAACCGGTCGCCGACACGGCGGCAACCCTGGTATCATCGACCAGGGCCTCGCCGATCGCGCGTCCGCCGACAACGACGGCGGAAAGCCCCGCCGGCGCTCCTGCCTTGGCCGCCGCCTTCTCGAACAGCGCCTGGGTAGCAAGCGCGGTCAGCGGCGTCTTCTCCGAAGGCTTCCAGATGACGGTATCGCCACAGACCAACGCGATGGCGGCGTTCCACGACCATACCGCGACCGGGAAATTGAAGGCTGAGATGACGCCGACGACGCCGAGCGGGTGCCAGGTCTCCATCATGCGGTGGCTCGGCCGCTCGGTGGCGATGGTGAGCCCATAAAGCTGGCGGGAGAGACCTACCGCGAAATCGCAGATGTCGATCATCTCCTGCACTTCGCCCAAACCTTCGGAGATGATCTTGCCGGCCTCGATGGTCACGAGCCGGCCGAGGTCGGCCTTGGCCGCCCTCAGTTCCAGACCAAACAGACGGATCAGCTCGCCGCGCTTGGGCGCCGGCACGAGACGCCAGGATCGGAAAGCCTCTTGCGCGGCCGCGATCGCGCCATCGCAATCGGCAGCATCGGTTTCACGAACCTCGGCGATCCGCTCGCCGGTAATCGGCGACGTAACGACGAGGCTGCCGCCCGTGTATGCACTTTCTTGTACACCAAGGCGGGCGAGCAGGTCGGCGGTTTCCTGAACAAGACTGGAAGCAGACATCGGGCACTCTCGTCGGCGCCGCCGGCCAGCGGCGCGGCGGGGGATGGGGCAGAATGACCGTAAGTTATTGTCCCGAGCCCCCTACCCTGCAAACGATCATTTCTGGTAGGGTCATGAGGAAAACTCATAACTGGACGCACAAATGGCCCGCGATCTCCTGCCGTCGATCGGCGCGCTGGTTGCCTTCGAAAGTGCCGCGCGCCATCTCAGCTTCTCGCGCGCCGCCGCCGAGCTCCATTTGACGCAAGGCGCCATCAGCCGGCAGGTTCGCGAACTGGAAACACGGCTGGGGGTGCCGCTGTTCGAGCGCATCAGCCAGCGCGTTTTCCTGACCGACGCCGGCGAAGCCTACCGCCTGGAAGTGACGCGTATCCTCACCAACCTCTCCACCGCCACCGAGCGCACCATGGCCAGCGCCGGCGGCGCCGAGGTGCTCAATCTTGCCGTTCTGCCCACCTTTGCGGCGCGTTGGCTGGTTCCCAGGTTGCCGAAGTTTCTGGCAGATCATCCACCGACCACCGTCAACTTCACGGTGCGCAACGAACCCTTTTCCTTCGCCGACGCGCCACTCGATGCCGCGATCCATTTCGGCGAGCCAACGTGGCCTGGCGCGGTATGCGAGTTTCTCTGCGCCGAGGAAGTCTATCCGGTCGCCTCTCCTGCGATACGCGACCGTTTTGGCCTTCACGATGCCGCTGCCATCGCTCATGCGCCGCTTCTTCATCAGGCAAGCCGGCCGACCGCCTGGGCCGACTGGTTCGCAGCCGGTGGCCTGCCAAGCGCAGGCGCGTATCGGGGATCTCGCTTCGATCAGTTCTCGATGATCGCCGAGGCTGCGGTTGCCGATATGGGGGTCGCATTGATGCCTCGCTTCATGATCGAGGCAGAGCTCGCATCCGGCCGGCTTGTGTTGCTCACGGAACGGCCGCTAGGCGCAGGCAAGGCCTATTGGTTCGTCTATCCGGAGGCCAGGGTTCGCTCGCGGCTCGTTCGGGCATTCGGCGAATGGTTGAAAGCCGAAACAGCCGCGCCGTCGGTGCCGTTCGCAACCAGCTGAGCCTTCTCCCCAATCGACGCCTTTCCATCAGGATCACAATCGCGCCTCTGCGGGACACGCGAACGATTACGGGCTTGTCCGTCCAAAACGAGGTAAACTCTCGTCGGCGACGCCCGCCCAGGTCGCTGTAGAACCGTGTTCAGAACCCAGATCGGCCAGATGGCCGTCTTTCGATGGGGAGAACCCGACCATGTCCGACTACGAACTCTACTACTGGTCCGTTCCATTCAGGGGCCAGTTCGTCCGTGCCGTTCTCGCCCACGCCGGAGCAAGCTGGAACGAAGCCGGCGATGTGGCGATCTCGGATCTCATGGGCGCCCCCGTGAAGCGAATGCCGGTTCCATTCATGGGGCCACCCTTGCTCATCGACAAGAAGGCTGACTTTGCCATCGCCGAAATGCCGGCCATCATTTTCTATCTGGGTGAGACACTGAACTTGCTGCCCAAAACGCCGACGCTTCGTGCCATGACAATGAAAATCGTCAACGACGCCAATGACGTGATCGACGAGATCACGCTGGATGGCGGTCGGGAAATGTGGACAGATAAGCGGTGGCAGGACTTCGTGCCGCGCTTCAGGAAGTGGATGGCGCTTTGGGAAGAAACCGGCGAGCGTCATGGCCTGAAGTTCGACTCCGGCTATCTGCTCGGCGGTGAACAGCCTGGTATCGCCGACGTGGTCACCGCGACCTTGTGGTCGACGATGGTCGACCGGTTCCCCGTGATCGGTACGATCCTTGACGAGAGCGCCCCCAAGACCGCCGCCTTGACGCGACGGGTTGCCGCGCTACCTCCCTTGGCGAAACTGGCCGCCAAAGCCCGGCAAGACTATGGCGAGGCTTACTGCGGTGGCCGGATCGAGATGTCTCTTCGCAAGGTTCTGAACGCGCAGACCTGAGTATGCCGGCCGCTTGGCCAGCCGGCTCGAGGCATCAGTCGACCCCGCGGCGGTGGTTCGGACGCGAAATCAAGCTTGCGGGTCGTCAGAGGCGTCTGCTTCCGGACGATTGGCGGCCCACGTGAGCAACGCGTCGAGAGCTGGGCACAAGGCTTGTCCCCAGCCTGTCAGCGCATATTCAACCTTGGGCGGAACCTGGTGATGGACGATCCGGCGGACGATCCCGTCGCCCTCCATCTGTCGAAGCTGCTGGATCAGCATTTTCTGGGAAATGCCGGGAATGGCGCGTTCTAGGTCGGAGAAGCGCATGATCCGGCCACCGAAGAGGTGAAACAGAATCACCAGTTTCCACCTGCCCTCCAACAGTTTCAGCGCCTGCTCAACGCCCTCCGCCGCCGTTTCCTGCGTGTGGGCATGCGGCTTACTTTTAGGTAAGTACCTAACTTTTTCGTGCGTTCTTGTCATTTGGTAAGACTAGAGCCATTTTCCGTCTTACGCAATCCGCTGGCCAGCTGGAAGCGCCAACCCAAGGATACATCATGATCAACCTTCCAGCTCCGATCTCAGACTACTTCGAAGCCGACAAGACGGATGGCGATGCCATGGCGAAGTGCTTCACCAATACGGCGGTCGTCAAGGACGAAGGGCAAACCCACGAGGGGCGCGAGGCAATTCGAGCCTGGAGACGCGAGGCCTCAACAAAATACAGCTATGTCAGCGAACCCCACTCCGTCGCCCAGGATGGCGACAGAACCGTCGTTACCAGCCGTCTCACCGGCAACTTCCCGGGCAGCCCGGTGGACCTTCGCTTCTTCTTCCACCTCGACGGCAACAAGATCGCCGAGCTGGAGATCAAGCCATGAGCTTCGATCTTCAGCTTGCGGGCCATCGCGCGCTGGTTACGGCCGGAACGAAAGGCGTCGGCGCGGCCGTCGTCTCCACTCTTGTGGCGGCCAGCGCCAAGGTCGTCAGCACGGCGCGGACCATACCGAAGGGCGCCTCTGATGGCGTCCGCTACGTCGCGGCCGACATGTCGACTGCCGACGGTTGCGCCACTGTCGCCGAAACAGCCCTCAGGCACCTCGGCGGCCTCGATATCATCGTCAACGTGTTGGGAGGCTCCTCGGCGCCTCCGGGCGGCTTTGCCAAACTGACCGACGACATCTGGGCGAGAGAGCTCGATCTCAACCTCATGCCGGCCGTACGTCTCGACCGAGCGCTTTTGCCGTCGATGATCGATCAGGGATCCGGCGTCATCATCCACGTCACGTCGATCCAGCATGAACTGCCATTGCCGGACTCCACCACCGCCTACGCCGCAGCGAAGGCGGCCCTCTCAACCTATAGCAAGAGCCTCTCCAAGGAAGTGACACCCAAGGGTATTCGCGTCGTGCGCGTCTCGCCGGGGTGGGTCGAGACGGAAGCTGCCGGGGCGCTGGTCGATCGTGTGGCGACCAATGCCGGCACCGATCATGAGGGCGGCAAGCAGATCATCATGAAGGCGCTCGGCGGCATTCCTCTCGGACGACCGGCGAGACCGCAAGAGGTTGCCGACCTCATCGCCTTTCTCGTATCACCAAGAGCCAGCGCCATTACCGGGACCGAGTTCACCATCGACGGCGGCACGGTCCCGACGGCCTGATGCAAGCGCCGGTGATACCCAAACGGCTGCCAAGCCGAACTAACTGTTTTGGCTTGGCTCCACCACTCAAGAGTTCGACGAACTTTTGAGCGAAGCGCCTTCAAATGGGAAACTCGCTGCCGGCCCGCCATCGCGCAAATGCAGCCCGAAGCCGGATGCGCCTTCAGAGGCGAGCTCGGGACGCAGCATGAGGCTCGGAATCTCATAGTCGCCGCCGTTCTGTCGACGATAGGCAATCGGGTCCGTGGTGCCGAGTGTCCGCATCCTTTCCTTCAGAGCGTCACCCAATGTTGCAAATCCCCGATCGTCGAGCCGATCGACCCGATAGGCAACGAAAGGCGGCAGCACGTCGAACCCGGGATAGTAGAGAATGCCGTGATTGATCGGAAACAGCAGGTCATCGATTGGCCCGTTGATCCCCCGTGCCGAGTAATGCTCTTTCCAACCTCCTGCCGTCACGATGAGCATTGCCCTCTTGCCGACGAACCTGCCTTCGCCGAAGCGATCGCCCCAATGTCGGTCGCTGTGTTCACCGACCCCGTAGGCAAAGCCATAGGCGTAGACGCGATCGATCCAGCCCTTGAGGATGGCCGGCATGGAATACCACCAGAGCGGAAACTGGAGAATGACGGCGTCGGCCCAGTCTAGCTTGTCCTGCTCGGTCTTTACGTCGTCGGTCATCGCGCCAGCTGCGAAGCCTTGGCCGGATGCAGCAGCAACTTTCAACCGTTGCTCCGGGGCAAGCAGGGGAAAATCGGACCGATCGGCCTCGGGCTTCCAGCGCATTGCGTAGAGGTCCGACACTCGCACCTCATGCCCTTCCGCCTGAAGTTCGCCGATCGCCACGTCACGCAAGGATGCTGCAAGCGACAGCGGTTCGGGATGGGCAAAGACGAGAAGAACGTTCACGGGAGGACCCTCCGGCTGATGATTTCGACCGCAAGGTATTTCCGCCCTGATTATTCTGATACGTCTGTTGTCCGGATATGATATTGCCGAAATATGGATAAATCGGACATTACACTGGAGCGGATGCGCACCTTCGTGCGCGTCGCCGAACGCGGAAACCTGTCGGCCGTCGCCCGTGAACTGGGAAGCGGACAATCGACCGTTACCCGGCATTTGCGCGAACTTGAGGAAGCAGTCGGCGCATCTCTGCTCAGCAGGACGACCCGTCGTGTCGCGCTGACCGAGGAAGGCGGTCGCTATTACGAGCAGTGCATCCACATTCTCCGCCTAGTCGAACAGGCCGCCGATGGCGTTCGCAACACGCACGAGGCACTCTCTGGTACCGTTCGTCTGTCTTGTACGGCAGCGCTCGGCGTACAGCACATCGCGCGGCTCATTTTCGCCTTCCAGGAGAGCCATCCCGGCATCAACGTCGATCTCAGCCTGACCGACGAGCGCATCGACCTCGTGAAGGAGGGCGTCGACATTGCCCTCCGTCTGGGACCACTCGCGGACAGCTCGATGAAGCAGCACCATCTGGCGGAGAGCACGCGGCTTCTGGTCGCCGCGCCCGGCTACCTCGATCTGCGTGGCAGGCCCATCAAACCGACGGACCTTGCGACGCATAACGTCATCCGCATGTCGAACGTGGCCGGCAGCGAGACAATCACGCTCGACGGACCGGACGGAAGCCATGAAGCCGTCTCTGTCGGGGGCGACCTGAGGGTCGATCATGGCCTCGCCGCGCGCGAAGCTTTCAAAAGCGGGCGCGGCATAGGGGCTGCGCACCGCTGGCTGGTAGACGACTTGCTGGCGACTGGCGAGCTCGAGGTGTTGCTCCCCGATCACTCTCTTCCCACCACCCCGCTCAACATGCTGATGGTGCCCGAACGCGCGAGGGTGGGACGCGTCCGCCTGATGATCGACTACCTTGTCGAAGAGATCAGGCGATTGCCGGGCATGAGCTAAGCGCCCGTACTCACCCGACATTCCGAGACAGGCCGACCTTGGAGCTGATTGGCGCCACAGGCAATCTGTTTCATTTCAATGGAACCTTCGAGTGGAAGGGCGGTTTTCCAGAAAGCAGCCTGACGACCCGTCGTTCCCATCATCTGGAGTGAGAACGAGACAGACGGAACGGAGATCCCATGGTTCCCGCTTGGCTTCACACGACTGCGCTGTTGTCGCTCGCAGCGGGTTTCGCGATCGCTTTGTGGATCAGCCTTGATGAATGGCGCCATCCGCAGCGGATGTGGATCATGAATCTGGTCTGGCCCATAACAGCGTTGTTCGGCACCTTCATCACACTCGTTGGCTACCATCTCTATGGTCGGCAATCTTCGAACGATCAGGAGGGCGACGACGAGAGAGAGACGGAAGAAATACCCTTCCCCATAATGGTCGCAAAAGGCGCCTCCCATTGCGGAAGCGGCTGCACGATTGGCGATCTCATTGCCGAGTGGTTGGCGTTCTCGATCCCAACGATCGCCGTCTGGTTGGGATGGCGCACTCTTTTCGAAGAGAAGATGTTTGCCATCTGGATTCTGGACCTCCTGCTCGCCTTCGCCATCGGAGTTGCATTCCAATACTTCACGATAAAGCCCATGCGGCAGTTGAGTGTCCGGCAAGGTCTGGTCCAAGCGGTCAAAGCAGACGCACTGTCACTCTGCGCCTGGCAGATCGGCATGTATGCCTTCATGGCTTTCGCGCAATTTCAAATCTTCCGCGGTCTTTTCGGCGTTCCGCTTGAGGTCGCCTCACCCGAGTTCTGGTTCATGATGCAGATCGCGATGATCTTCGGCTTCATCACCAGCTATCCCGTGAACTGGTGGCTTATCAGCACTGGCATCAAGGAACGCATGTGAGCCGAGGCCGACTGCACGGCGCCATGCGTCGTACGTCACTAATCGGCTGAGCCCGCGCCGATGTCGCTCCCGGCAGGTTCCTTGTTCTTCGCCAACTGGACCGGGCGGACGAAAACCCTTGCGACCGACGACTGGCTGGCTCGAAGCGTCTCGCCGAGGTCATGAATGGCGGCCTCGATCTCCTCGCTCGTCATGTCGTCGTCGAAGTCGAGCGAAATGCCCAGGAGGATGTCGGAGAGTCCAAGGTGCATGCTGAAGATCTCTTCGATCCGCTGGATCCTGCCGTCGCTTTCCAAAGTGGTCAGCACCGAGGCAAGCACCTCCACACTCGACGCCGCCATCCATTTCGGCGCCCCCACATGGCCCGGCGCTGTGTGCGAATTTCTCTGCAAGGAGGAAGTCTATCCGGTCGCGCCCCCGGCAACACGCGACCGGTTTGGCCTCGACGATGCCGCCGCCATTGCTCAAGCACCGCTTCTTCATCAGTCGAGCCGACCGACCGCCTGAGCCGACAGGTTCGCCGCGGGCGGTTTGCCGACCGCGGGTTCGTATTGGGGATCTCGCTTCGACCAGTTCTCGATGATCGCCGAGGCCGCCGTCGCCGACATGGGCGTGGCTTTGAGCGAGGCGGAGCTTTCATCGAGCAGGCTTTTGCTGCTCACAGAACGTCCGCTGGGTGCCGGCCAAGCCTGCTGGTTCGTCGATCCGGAAGCCAGTGTCCGCTCGCGGCTCGTCCGGGCTTTCGGCGGATGGCTGAGAACCGAGTCAGCCAGCCGCCGACTATGAGCCTGGGTGCTAGAATCTGTCTAGGTCTTTAGCAATAAAGACCTGACCATCGTAACCCCTAGATATTTCCTCTTTCCACTTCTCAGTATTTTTGCCCGAAATCGTTAGCCCACCAACTAGATGAGTTGTTACAACCTCCTTCACATTTGCTTCACGCGCCATTTTGGCAATCTCGGAAGTGGTCAGATGATGCGCTAAAAAATGCTCTTTGATCTGCTCTTGTCTAGAAGCAGCAGCAGCGCTACCCGGTTTCTTCAGCCGCCCAAGTGCTTCGTCGAGATCAATGAGCTCAGTGACCAGCAAGTCGGCCCCGTTAGCGAGTTTGACGACATTGGCGCTTGGCCCCGTATCTCCCGTGTAGACGATGACGCGATCCTTAGTTTCGAAACGGAACGACAGGGATTGGTATTTTCTATCTTCCGGGCTTCCATCATCAAATGAATAGTGTGTATTTTTAGCGACCTTCAAAGTAAAATCATCTAGCTCTACGACATCACCGTCTTCTATTTCATGGACCTGAACAAGCTCGTCAGTCGAAATACTTTCCTCGCCTGGCACCCCATATGCGGCCTCCATGGCGGGTTTCATGCCTTTCAGAATTCCTGCTACCGTTTCCTCAATCCCCGGAGGGCCGTAAACCTGAAGCGGCTTCCCGGCATTGAGCTGAAAGCGCAGCCCAAGCGCAGCCCAAAGGCCTCCGGTATGATCGAAATGAAGATGACTAATAAACACGTTGTCGATGTCCCGCAGTGAAACGTTTACAGCGGCCAGTCTACTTGTGAACCCATCGCCTACGTCCACGAGCGAATATGAACTTCCGGCTTTCAGCAGATTGGACGGTTCTGATCGGTCGGCCTGGGCCAAAGGCCCACCATTTGTCCCGAGCGTGACGAAAATGGCCTCGCTATCCGATGCGAGTCCGGCCGGCGGATCGCCTGCATACGTGATCGTTGGTACAGCAGCGAGGCAGGCGACAAGCGCCAATCTCGTCGAGAGCTTGGCGAGCGATTCAATGCCAATGCGATTCATGAGGGTGTCCTTCAAGTCAGGCTGGCGGCGGACAGGTAACCGCCGTTGTGTGACGACTATGAGAAGATAGTTGATAAAGTCAACCCAAACTGGTCGCGGGCCGGTTCCTCGCTTGAAGAGAGCCCGCCATCAAGGTGGCGGACATGTGAAATCGCTGGTTCACCGAGGGGCGGAGCTGGTCGGCACGGCGGAGCAGGAATCGGGATGGCCTCCGGGGAGGTGTGCCGTCGGCATGGGATCAGTCCCGTTGGCAGTTTCACCCGCTCCAGGCGAACGCTGGAGGTTGGACTTCATCTCGGATAAGCAATCCGAAAGCCCGCGCCGGCGCCCGCCAGATTTTGAACCATCAACTATGGAGGCACTGGACTCTGGCCGGAAGATGGGCGTTGCCTGACTCAGGTCAGCCCGAAAGGAGCCTGCTTTGGACACCGACATTATTGACGGATTGAGCGATGTTGTCTTCGACTTCTATGCAAGACTACGAGCCGATGCAGTCTTTCAAGACAGTCACACTGCTCCATTTGAAGCCAGATTGCTTGCGATGATCGAGCAAGCGCCTGGTATTACACAGCAACACCTGATCATCCGGACCAATCGTGACAAAGCCCAGATTGCCCGCCTAATCAAGGCGATGGGCGAGAAGGGCCTCATTCAACGTGTACCTGATTCAAAAGACAGACGTGTTTCCAGGCTTTATCTCACGACGGATGGAAGGGCACTGCATACATCCGTTCGGAAACGTAGAACGATGCTTCTTGAGGCTATGCTCAGCGAGTTTGCAAGTACGGAACTAGAGAGCGTAAACACGTTTATAGAGAAATGGCGGGCAAGGTTTACTGAGCGTGTGGCTGATCAAACCGCGGTAGCGTCACGTTGAGCTCTCCGCCTTCATAGTGGCGATCTGATCTTCGAGTGAAAGGGCGGTTTTCCAAGAAGTGGCGAAATTACCGGCGAGAGCGGCAGAGATTACTATCTTTGAACGACGGGTAGCCAAGGCTCACGACCTCACCGTTGGGGGGCTTAAGTTCTGCAACACGCGACCATGACCGCTCGGCTCGAGATATCGACTCTCGTTCACGCAGCCCCTCCGAGCCATGCGGACTGATCGCGCAGACGCCGCTTATAGTCCGGCTCGGCCAGGATGCGACGAAACTCGCCGCAACGCTGAGCGATCGGCTCGAAGTTCGAGCCGCCCAACGCCTGTCGGGACAATGCTTCCAGTTTCGCGGCAGAGGCACCCAGCGCGGCAATCCTTCCCGGATCGCTGCAGTCGATGCAGATCTGAGCAAGCACATGGATGAATCGCAGGGCAGTCGTCACGTCCCTCGCGCAGTATTGCATCAGCGAGCCCAACGATTGTCCGAGGAACCTATCGAAGGTTTCGGGATGGGCGATAACACGCAACCTGCGCTCTTCATCCACCCGCAGATGCGATGGCAGCTCTCGCCTCGAAAGCTCGGACAGAGCCGCTCCCAGCCAGTCCAGACACGTGACCGCCGTGAACGGGTCGTTGACTCCCGGCGACATCGCGCGAGCGGCAATCTCGACCAGTTCATCGAACAGAAAGCGAAGATCCTGGAGCGCCGATCTCTTCGCTCCGATGCCAAACAGGTCCTGAACAGCCTTTGAAAGGTCTTCACCGCACCGCGCCGGGGGCCAAGCCTCCACCAGCGTTCGGCCGGCGTGCACAAAATCACCGGGTTGATACTGCAGGCGCAAGACCAGCTCATGCTTGCGGGCAAGCTCCATGAGCGTGTTGTTATCGATCATCTGGATGTAGCCGGTTTTAGGAGCTGAAACCTGCGCTCGATCGGCGGCTTCCTCGACTGTCGCATTGGCACGAAAAGCGATTGGCACGTCAGTTTCGGCGTCGGGATCGTCAGCGCCAGCACCATCGCCAATGAAGCTCGGGAATCGCCGCTCGATTTCATGAAGCAGACGGCCACCGACCTCCTCGATCACGTTGTTGATGTGCAGCTTGCTCGGGACGTGGTGGATGAAAAAGATCAGAACCGCCAGCGAACAAAGCGCCAGCAACACACCGACCAGCAGCGCCATGTTCGGCACGAAGCTGGCGGCGTCGGATTCTTCGGGAGAGCGGATCGTGCGCAACACCAGCAGACAGTACAGAAAGGTCGCAATGAACGTCCCCAGGGTCACCTGGTTGCCGCGATCGGACATGAAGTTGCTGAGAAGGCGTGGCCCGTACTGGCCAGACGCGTAGACGACCGCTGCGATCGTGACCGAGAAAACAGTACCGGCAACGGTAATCATCGACCCGCCGATCGAAGACAAGACTTGTCGCGCGCCATCGGGGCGCGACGCTTGAAGCCAAGCGAACCGATCCATCCAGCCCGCGCCTTCGTAGCTGTCGAGTGCGATCATCCCGCCAGCCAGCAAAATCGCCGCAAAAGCCATGAGTGTGGGAACGAACCAATAGCTTTCGCGAAGATGGTCGGCCAGTCGAAGAAATTGCGCCCTCATGGATACTCCCTGGCCCGGATCGGACGACTGTCCGCGCTAGAGCCAAAGACGAAATGACTGAGCTATGCGCTCAGTTCCCCAGATTCCGACATTGTGATCGTAGCGGCCTGCTGAACCGCTCCGTTTTCACGAAGAGTGCGCAACTGCCATGAAGCCCGGTCCCGCCTTGTTCGAGGACCGCGCCAGAAACAACACGGATCTTCACTCGAGCGAGCTCGGAACACCGAGTTGACCAAGGGCCGAGCGATCAGGCGATGGACCTGTTATGTGATCCCGTCCTTTGCTTTTCTCGCGAGTCGCCGTGGCCGCAGATCCCCTGCATATTCTGAGAACCGTCTACGGATACGACGCCTTTCGCGGTCCTCAGGCCCAAATCGTCGATCATGTGATGGCCGGCAACAATGCCTTCGTGCTCATGCCGACCGGCGGAGGCAAGTCCCTCTGCTATCAGATACCGGCACTGGCCCGGCCGGGCATGGGGCTCATCGTCTCCCCGTTGATCGCCCTCATGGCCGATCAGGTGGCAGCGCTGCGCCAGGCAGGCGTCAAGGCGGCCGCGCTCAACTCCGACCTGCAAGGGGAAGAACGTCTTGCCTTGTGGCGGGACATATCGAGTGGCGGGCTCGATCTCCTCTATGTCGCCCCCGAAACGTTGCTGAAGTCCGACATCCTGGACCTTTTGCACCGCACGCCACTGTCGCTGATCGCCATCGACGAGGCGCACTGCCTGTCGCAATGGGGGCACGACTTCCGCCCGTCCTACCGTCAGCTCAACTCTCTCGTGTCGGAGTTCCCAAGGACCCCGCGAATGGCGCTGACGGCGACGGCCGATGCACCGACGCGCCTCGAGATCCTGTCGCATCTCCAGATATCCGAAAGCGATGCGTTCATCGCGGGCTTCGACCGCCCCAACATTCGCTACGCCATCGCAGAGAAGGACAATCCCAGGGCGCAGTTGAAACGCTTCCTGAAGGAGCACGACGGCGAAAGCGGCATCGTCTACTGCCTGTCGAAGCGCAAGACGGAGGAGACGGCGGCATGGCTGTGTGAGCAGGGCTATACCGCTCTGCCCTACCACGGTGGCATGGACAAGGTGGACCGCCAGACGAACCAGACGCGCTTTCAGCGCGAGGAAGCCATCATCATGGTGGCGACCATCGCTTTCGGCATGGGCATCGACAAGCCCGACGTGCGCTTCGTCGCCCATCTCGATCTGCCCGGCAGTATCGAGGCCTACTATCAGGAGACCGGACGCGCCGGCCGTGACGGCCTGCCATCGGACACACTGATGCTCTACGGCTATGAGGACATCGTCCTACGCCGCCGCTTCATCGAGGACTCCGACGCTCCGGAGCAGCGCAAGCTCATCGAGCGACAGAAACTCGATGCCCTCCTGGGTCTCGCCGAGACGGCGGGCTGTCGGCGCCAGGCGCTCCTGTCCTATTTCGGCGACCAGTCCGAGCCTTGCGGCAACTGCGACACCTGCTCGGAACCGCCAGACCTTTTCGATGGGACCGTCGCTGCGCTGAAAGCTCTGTCGTGCATCTACAAGACAGGCGAACGCTTCGGACAGGCCTACATCGCCGAGGTGCTGCTCGGCGGATCGAACGAACGCATCACGCAGTTCGGGCACGATCGGATCTCGACCTATGGCATCGGCAAGGAGCACGACGACCGGACTTGGCGCGCCATCCTGCGCCAGCTGATCGCGCTTCGCCTCGTCGATGTCGACCTGGACGGTCATGGCGGGTTGTCGATCTCGGAGGCAGGTCGTCGGTTTCTGCGCGAACGCCCCACGCTGATGCTGCGCGTGCCGACAAGGCCAAAGACCGCAAGGACGAAAGGCGATCACAAGGCATTGCCGGCCATGCTGTCCGTGGCCGACCAGAGCCTGTTCCAGGCCCTGCGGGAAAAGCGCACAGAGATCGCCCGCGCCCAGAACGTCCCGCCCTACGTTATCTTCCACGACAAGACGCTGATCGAACTGGCTGCCGCGCGTCCCGGTTCTCGGTTGCAGATGGCGAAGATCCCCGGCGTCGGGGCGGCCAAGCTGGATCGCTACGGAGACGTCTTTCTCGCGGTGGTCGCCGAACACGACCACTAGAGTTTTTCCGGTGAACTCGGGTTCGCCGGAAAACTCTATCTCCTCGTTAAGACGCAGTTCCGGACGCAAAACCGGTGCCCACTTTTGCTGGAACTGCTCTAGCCTCGTCCGCGCTATAGCGGCATCACCATGGCGCACCGCAGCTCCACCGGAATACCGGCTTTGCCCTCGTTCTCGAGAACCTTGAGCAGTCGCGGGGTTATTGCGCCCTCCGCCAAGGTGTGAAAGCCAAGGCGCTGATAATAAGGCTCGTTCCACGGCACGTCCCTAAACGTCGTCAAGAGCAGAGCCTTTGCGCCTCTCTCTTCAGCGATCTGACGTCCTGCCGCGATCAACCTTCGCCCGATGCCCTGCCCCTGCCAATCGCGATGCACCGCGATCTGCCAGATGTGTAGGCCATCCGACGTCAACTCCCCGTTCAGGAAACCGACCGCGCCCGCCTCCTCGTCCTCGGCGACCAGGGCAACGCCTTGAGCAATCAAGGCCCGATGTTGATCCGCCGACTGCACGGTGTCTTCGGCAATCCACTCCAGCCCCGGCCACTCGCGAAAAATCGCGCCTGAACTCCGCTCAACGTCTGGAAGGTCATCTGCATCCCGCTCGGATGCCGCTCGGATGGAAATCATCGGCCAAAGTCCAGGAATATCGTCGTTCCCCGCCACATAACACAGGCCCGAGCATCATTGCGACGGAGAGCCGGCCCGGCCGCTCGTCGGCCACGCCCTGGATGACGTGGAACGCCCTCCAGCTCGTTGACGATGCGAGTGCCCGCCTCTTCTTCTCAGCCTGGGTGAAGGCCCGGTGCTTCCTGGCCCGTGCTCGTGACGTATTCGGTGTAACCGCCGCCGAACTGATGGACGCCCTCAGGCGTCAACTCGAGGACGCGGTTGGAGAGCGCCGCCAGGAAGTGGCGGTCATGCGACACGAACAGCATGGTGCCCTCAAACGTCGAGAGGGCTGCGACCAGCATTTCCTTCGTCCCCATGTCCAGATGGTTGGTCGGCTCGTCGAGCACCAGGAAGTTCGGCGGATCGAACAGCATCTTGGCCATGACCAGACGCGCCTTCTCGCCACCGGAGAGCACGCGGCAGGGCTTCTCGACATCGTCGCCGGAGAAGCCGAAGCAACCGGCAAGGGTGCGTAGCGCACCTTGTCCCGCCTGCGGGAAGGAGCCGTCCAGCGACTCGAACACCGTCTCGTCGCCGTCCAGAAGATCCATGGAATGCTGGGCGAAGTAACCCATCTTGACGCTGCTGCCGATTGTCACGGTGCCCCGATCCGGCTCGGTCGCGCCAGCCACCAGTTTCAGCAGCGTGGATTTCCCTGCGCCGTTGGCGCCCAGCACGCACCAGCGTTCCTTGCGCCGCAGCTGGAAATCGAACCCTTCATAGATTGGCTTGCCGCCGTAGCCCTTGTGCACGTTCTTGAAGCTCGCCACATCCTCGCCGGAGCGTGGCGGGATGCGAAAATCGAACTGAATCGACTGTCGTCGCCGTGGCGGTTCGACCCGTTCGATCTTGTCCAGCTTCTTCACCCGGCTCTGAACCTGCGCCGCATGAGAGGCCCGCGCCTTGAAGCGCTCGATGAACTTGATCTCCTTGGCGAGCATCGCCTGCTGGCGCTCGAACTGCGCCTCGCGCTGTTTTTCGCCAAGCGCCCGCTGCTGTTCGTAGAAATCGAAGTTGCCCGAATAGGTCGTGAGCGATCCACCGTCGATCTCCACAACCTTGCCGACGATGCGGTTCATGAAGGCGCGATCATGCGAGGTCATCAGCAAAGCGCCATCATAGCCTTTGAGGAAACTCTCCAACCAGATCAGGCTTTCAAGATCGAGATGGTTGCTGGGCTCGTCGAGCAGCATGCCATCCGGTCGCATCAGCAGGATGCGGGCGAGCGCCACGCGCATCTTCCAGCCACCGGACAAGAGGCCGACGTCGCCGTCCATGCGCTCCTGGCTGAAGCTCAAGCCCGCGAGCACTTCTCGCGCCCGCGCATCCAGCGCATAGCCGTCCAGCTCCTCGAAACGCCCCTGCACCTCGCCATAGCGCTCGATGATGGCATCCATGTCGTCGGCCTGGTCCGGATCGACCATCGCGGCCTCGAGCTCGGCCATTTCGGCGGCAAGTGCGCTCACCGGCCCCACGCCATCCATCACCGCCGCGACGGCGCTCTGGCCAGACATCTCACCGACATCCTGGCTGAAATAGCCGATCGTCATGCCGGCATCGATCGACACAAGGCCATCATCAGGCCGATCGTCACCGACGATCATTCGGAACAGAGTGGTCTTGCCGGCGCCGTTCGGTCCGACCAGCCCGACCTTCTCGCCCTTTTGGATGTTCATCGACGCTTCGATGAACAGGATCTGATGGCCGTGTTGCTTGCTGACGCTATCGAGACGAATCATGAAGCCCGTGTTGATTGGGAGGGGAAGCGGAGTGTGACGGCTGTGGTAGTTGCCCAATAAGGCAATCCATCAAGCGCGTCGATGGCCGCCAAAGACAGATACTCTCAAAAAAGCGAAAGCCTCGAGCCCAAAGAGATGATGTTTAGCGGGCGGGTACCAGAAGACACCGCTGAGCTGACCACGGTTTCAAACGCCATAGTACAAATAGATCGCGTAGCATGTCGCCAGCCCAACGATGACGTTCATCGGCAGCCCAATCTTGACGAAGTCACTGAAACGGTAGTTGCCGGCGCCATATACCAGCGTGTTCGTCTGGTAGCCGATGGGCGTTGCGAAACTGGCGCTCGCACCGAACATCACGGCAACAACCAACGCCCGCGGTTCGATACCCAGTTGCGGACCAAGGCCAATGGCGATGGGCGTGAAAATCACCGCGACGGCGTTGTTGGTCACGCACTCGGTCAGAACCGAGGAGAGCGCATAGACGAGGAGCAAGACGACGAAGGGCGAGACTTTCGACATGGTCGGCAGAACCGTGTTGACAACGAGGCTTACCGCGCCTGTCTCCTGCAGCCCCTGCCCAACGATAAGCATCGAGAAGATGAGGATCAGGATCCCACCGTCGATTGATCCCCATGCCTCATCCGCGTCTATGCAACGCAAGACGAGGATGGCCGGCACTGCGATCATGGCCAGGATGCCGATATCCATCACATTCAAGGATGCGAGTATCACGACGAGCCCCAGCGCCAGAAGCGCCAGCGGCGCCTTGGTGGGTCGAAAGGCGCGTGCCGTGGACCGCGTGACCGACACCAGTTCGCTCTGGTTCGAGAGCTCGTCGAGCGCCTCGGCCGTGCCTTCGATCAGGAGCTTGTCTGCCGGCCGCAACCTCACGTTACCGAGATCCGGACCAGGTACGTGCCGGTGTCGATGGGCGGCGATGACGCGCACACCAAAGCGACGACCAAGGGCAAGGTTGGAAAGAAGTGCCCCGTGGCTCAATCGCCCTGGCGCAACGACGGCTTCGACAATGACTCTCTCACCGTTGCCCGTGACGCCTCGTCGTTGGCCCACGCGCAATCCTTCCCGATCGTTCAGCGTCAGAAGCTCAGCCGACTTGGCAAGGACGATCAGCCCGTCCCCCTTCTTCAGAGTGATGTCCTGGAAGTTCTTGCGCAGGACCTTGCCGTCCGAGCGAACGCCGACGATACGCAGGCCCGTCTGCTTGAGATCGGCAACTTCGCCGACGGGCTTCTCGGTATAGGGCCCATCCGCAAGCACGGTCAGCTCGGACAGAAACTCGGCCTCGTCCTGATTGTCCAAATCGCTGGTCTCGTCTCCCCGGTCCGGCAAAAGGAACTTTCCGAGCACGAGCATGGTCAGGATGCCGGTCAAGGCTGTGACCATACCGACCGGCGTGATCTCGAAAAGCGAAAAGGGTTCAAGACCATGCGTACGCGCGACGCCATCGACGAGTAGATTGGTGGACGTGCCGATCAACGTCAGGGTGCCGCCAAGGATAGCCGCGTAGGAGACCGGAATGAGAAGCTTCGTCGCAGCCAGATCGAGCGCGGTTGCCAGCCGAATGACGATTGGAATCAACACCAGGACCACGGGCGTGTTGTTCATGAAGGCCGAAGCCAGCAGCGCCGTCAGCAAAAACACCGCGAGCGCCAGCTTTGGGCGTTTCTTGGAGTGGTCGAGCACAAAGCCGGCCACGCTCTCCAGAACACCGGTGCGCACCAATGCGCCCGTGAGAACAAACATCGCCCCGATGGTCAGAGGCGCCGAGTTGGAAAACACCGACAACGCTTTGGCGGACGGCACCAAGCCAAGCACGATGAAGATGGCAGCCCCTCCGGCCGCCGTGACGTCAGTCGGATACTTCTCCCAAACGAACATCGCAAACAGCGCGATCACCAACCCAAGCGCGACTTCGGCCTGATAGTTCGCAAGAAGCTCCATCATCACTTCACGGTGCCCCCTATTGCTCACGAGCTAAACGCAGGACCAAAGCACCGGTTCACGGCTAAGGCGTCTCGGCGGTCGACGCTCTACGGCTTGCAGACGTCTACTGCTGCGACACCACACTCGGGCAGGACGGTTGGGTCTAGGAAAAGGCATATGACAATAGCAGTTGGCGATGGGGGGATCATCGCCAATATCAGAAAACCGCCGCCATTTCCGACCCGTCATTCCCACTCGATGGTTCCCGGCGGCTTGCTGGTCACGTCGTAGACGACGCGATTGACGCCCTTCACCTCGTTGATGATACGAGTGGCGGCGCGACCGAGAAAGCCCATGTCGAAGGGGAAGAAGTCGGCGGTCATGCCGTCGACCGACGTGACCGCGCGCAGGGCCAGAACGCGGTCGTAGGTGCGGCCGTCGCCCATGACGCCAACGGTCTGCACCGGCAAGAGCACCGAGAAGGCCTGCCAGATCTTGTCGTAGAGGCCGGCCTTGCGAATCTCGTCGAGATAGATGGCGTCGGCCTTCCTCAGGATATCCAGCTTCTCGCGCGTCACGCCGCCCGGCAGACGGATGGCGAGACCGGGTCCGGGGAACGGATGCCGGCCGATGAAGCTGTCGGGCAGGCCAAGCTCGCGGCCGAGCGCACGGACCTCGTCCTTGAACAGCTCGCGCAGCGGCTCGACGAGCTTCATGTTCATGCGGTCCGGCAAACCGCCAACGTTGTGATGGCTCTTGATGGTGACGGAAGGACCGCCGGAGAAGCTGACGCTCTCGATCACGTCGGGGTAAAGCGTGCCCTGGGCCAGGAAGGTCGGCGCGCCGCGACCGTCAGCAGCGATCTTCTTCGCCTCAGCCTCGAACACCTCGATGAAGAGACGACCGATGGTCTTCCGCTTTTTCTCCGGATCGGCCTCGCCTTCGAGCTGGCCGATGAAAAGATCCGACGCATCAACGTGCACGAGCGGAATGTTGTAGTGGTCCCTGAACATGCCGACCACCTGCTCGGACTCGCCTTGACGCATCAATCCATGGTCGACATAGACGCAGGTGAGCTGATCGCCGATCGCCTCGTGGATCAGCACGGCCGCCACCGAACTGTCGACACCGCCTGAAAGAGCGCACAGAACGCGCTCCTTGCCGACCTGCTCGCGGATCTTGGCGATCATCTCGGCGCGATAGGCCGACATTGTCCAGTCGGACTTCATGCCGACAATCCGGTGCACGAAGTTGGCAAGAAGCTTGGCGCCGTCAGGGGTGTGCACCACCTCTGGATGGAACATGGTGGTGTAGTAGCGCCGCCGCTCATCGACGGCGATGGCAAAGGGAGCGTTCTCGGAGATGCCGATCACCTCGAAGCCTTCGGGTGCCCGCGTCACACGGTCGCCGTGGCTCATCCACACCGGATAGCGTTTGCCGACTTCCCACAGCCCCTCGAACAACGGCGACGACTTGAGAATCTCGACATCGGCGCGGCCAAACTCGGCGGGATGCCCACCCTCGACGCTGCCGCCGAGCTGGATGGCCATGGTTTGCTGGCCGTAGCAGATGGCAAGGATCGGCACGCCGCTGTCGAAGACCGCCTGCGGCGCGCGCGGGCTGCCGTCGCGAGTCACGGAATCGGGACCACCAGAAAAGATCACGCCTTTCGGCCGAAGCTTATCGAAGGCCGTCGCCGCCGACTGATAGGGATGAATCTCGCAGTAGACGCCAGCTTCTCGCACCCGGCGGGCGATGAGCTGGGTCACCTGACTGCCGAAATCAATGATCAGCAGGCTATCGTGGGCGGGCTTTTCCATGGAGAAGGACTCTTTCCGGTAAGGGGCCAGAAGGATCAAGCGGTTCCGCTAAGCCGAATCCGATCGCCGGGCAAGCGGAAAGTCGCGGATATCGGCGGCTTCTGTTCCTTATCGACCCTCGGGCAATCGCCACTGAGGGCATGAGACCACTTCGAAGCCCTGCTTCGAGCTGGCGCGGGGAGAGCTTATCCACATCTTGCCCACAGGCTACGGACAACTGGCGCACAGTTTATCACGGCTGCGATACACAGGCTTTCAGCTGGTGCCCACAGTTTCTCCCCATCGTTTCCACACCCCATCCACAGTCAGGCAACACGGTTTTCCCCAACCGTGAGGCCAGGCCAAGCGGCAACGCCAACCCGCGTCAGATCATCGGTGGCGTACTCTGCGTAACGCATGCCGCGAACGGCTCCACCGGGAACATCGACCAAGAGGTTGCCGGCGACAATCGTTGCCGACTCCGAAGCCAGCACCGACACGCCGATGCCGGTACCGGCCCGCCGAACGACGTTGCCGGAGGCGACGACATTGCCGAGCGTAGCCCCCCAACCAAGGGACAGGCCGAGATGCGGCGTGGCCTCCACGACGTTGCCCGTCACCGAGCCGTGCGTTTCGACATGTATGCCGACACCACCTCTCCGCCTGCCGGCGGACACTAACTCCGAGGCGGAGGTTACATTGCGGACAATGTTTCCCGAAACGAGCGACAACCGATCGTCGCGACCACCAAGCAGTGCGACGCCGAGCGCTGCTCCATCAATGGTATTGTTGCTGACCGAAGTTCCCGCCGACGCGGCATCGGCCACAATGGCCGGTCCCTCGGTAGCTTGGAGATCGTTGCCGGAGATCCGAACGCCACCGGCCGAGGACAGACGGATACCGGCGCCGCCCGTTCCGCGAATACGATTATCGCGCACCGTCGAGCCGTCGTCTCCGACCACCCAACGCCGGAGATGGACGCCGCCACCAACGCAGTCGCTCACGGCATTGCCGGAGATCTCCAACGCCTTGCCCTCGGTCGACATGATACCGGCACCGTTGGCGCCGGAGATGCGACAATCCCGGAGGCTGCCCCCCGCTCGCGTCAACGCGATGCCGTGTCCGACGCTGCCTTGAACTGTGAGGTGAGCGAGGTCAACATCTTCGGCGAAGGCCAACGACAGGAGACCGTCGTCCTCGTCGGACAACGTGCGATTGGCCCCATCAAGGGTCAGCCCTTCAAGCGAAAGCGAGCGTGCGTCTTCCGAGTAAAGGAAGCGGCCGCCACCCGAGTAGACGAGGTGCGTTTCCCCGGGAACGCCAACGAGACGGGCGCGATCGGGCAGGCGAATGTTGGAGACCTCATAACGGCCGGACGGAATGCGGAGCGGACGGCCGGCGGCGGCGGCACGGTTTATGGCGCTTTGTAGCTCAACGCTACGGTCGCCCGTCCTCCGGGCGACAGTTCGCGCCTGAGGCACGGAAAGGCTGCCGCGCAGTTCGGGAAGATCGATGCCGAGCGTGCCGGAACGGGCCACCGCTGGCAGAGCGAGGCTCGCAATAGTCCCGAACAGGAACGTACGGCGGTTCATGAACGCCTCCAACGGACTGACATGGCATCCACACAGCAAGCTCCATTCCACCCCCGCCGGGCCAACGCGTTGCAGCCGCCCCGGGGCAAGCGAAGCAGGATGCAAGGCTCTCCCGGTCATCGCGAATCCTTGATTGCCGAGATTGTCGATCGGCTTGCTTTTGCCGCCCGGAGGACGCACCCTCCTCCAGCCACTATAGGAGTGAGTAGGCAGCATGACGGACATGCCGATCGGCGAAATCTCCCGGCTCAGCCAGGTGAAGGTGCCCACCATCCGCTATTACGAGCAGATCGGCCTACTGCCGGCGCCACCGCGAAGCGAAGGGAATCGCCGTCTTTATGGCACGCGCGATCTAAGGCGCCTTTCCTTCATACGACATGCCCGCGATCTCGGCTTCGAGATCGATGCCATCAGAACCCTGTTGACCTTGCAGGACAACCCGACCCAGCCGTGCGAGGAAGCCGACAGCATCGCTCGCGACAAGCTTGCCGAGGTCAACGCCCGTATCGAAAGCCTGATGGCTCTGAAAGAGGAACTGGAGGCGATGGTCGGCGGTTGCGGTCATCGCTGCGTCGGCGAATGCAGGGTGATCGAAGTGCTGGCCGATCATCACAAGTGCCTGCACGCCGAGCATTGAGCGGACCGTTGGCCATTTCCTGGCGGAAGGGCTTGCCGAAACGTCACCATCCTGCGAAACCGCTATATAGTGTATTCCTAAGACGTTTCCGCTCTGGAGCCGACAATGACCTCGCCCATCATCACCGTTACGCTCAATCCGGCGATCGACCTCACCGTCACGCTTGATGATCTGACGCCCGGCAAGGTCCACCGCGCCCGTGCGGCGCAATCCAACGTCGGTGGCAAGGGCATCAACGTTGCCGGCTGCATCGCCGACTGGGGCATACCCGTGATTGCGACTGGCGTACTCGGCCGCGGCAACGACGCGACGTTTACAGACTTCTTCAAGGACAAGGGCATTCAGGATCGCTTCGTGCGCACCGTCGGCGACACCCGTACCAACATCAAGATCGCCGACGTTGTGACCGGCACCACGACGGACATCAACCTGCCCGGCCTCACCTTTGACGACGAAACCTACGACATGGTGCTCGACGTGTTGCGACGCGAGGTGGTCGAGGGAGCGCTGGTGGTTCTGGCGGGATCTCTGCCGCTTGGCCAGCCGGCCAGCGTATGGGCGCGGCTCACCGCCGATCTCTGCCTGCTTCGCTGCCGCGTCGTGCTGGACACCTCTGGCGCGCCGCTCGCGGCGTCCCTGTCGGCGCCACGCGAAAGCCTGCCATTCGCCGTCAAGCCAAACCGAGTGGAGCTGGAGGCCTGGGCCGACCGTCCGCTCAAGGAAGTGTCCGACATCGTTGCCGCCGCCCGTGACATCCAGTCGCTGGGCATCGAACTGGTCGTCATTTCGCGCGGCGAACAAGGCGCCATTTTCGTTCGCGGAAACACCGCCCTGTCTGCCCGACTGCCGGTCGTCAACGCCTTGTCCACCGTGGGCGCCGGCGACGCCATGGTGGCAGGAATCGCCTCTTCGCTTGCCGACAACCTCGGCCTGGAAGCGCTGGCCCGCCGCGCCGTGGCCTTCGCTACCGCCAAGCTCGGTCGAATCGGACCGCACCTTCCCTCACCCGACGACGTGCGTCAGTTGGCGCGCCGGGTCGACGTCGCCGTGCTTGCCAGCTGACCGCCAGGGCAGTATTTTGCCCATGGAGGAAAGCACGAATATTCAGCCGAACTATCAATTGCGTTCACGATTTTTTGGCGCAACCAGCGGTCTTGAATGAACTCGGCTCTGGTAAATTGTGCTAAAGTCGTAGATATGAGCCAGTCTGTTTCGCCAGTCGCACGCGATAGGCGGGAAGGGCTCGGGACCACAGAAGAATTCGCGAAGGAGTTCCCTTATGGCGCTGGTTTCACTGCGGCAGCTGCTCGATCATGCGGCCGAACATGGCTATGGCATGCCGGCCTTCAACATCAACAACATGGAGCAGATGCTGTCCGTCATGGCCGCGGCCAAGGAGACTGACAGCCCGGTGATCATGCAGGCTAGCCGCGGCGCCCGCGCGTTTGCCAACGACATCGTGCTCAGCCACCTGATCAAGGCCGCCATCGAGCTCTATCCCGACGTTCCGGTCTGCATGCATCAGGACCATGGCAACTCGGAATCGACCTGCCTTTCGGCCATCACCAACGGCTTCTCGTCGGTCATGATGGACGGCTCGCTCAAGGCCGACGGCAAGACCCCCGCCGACTTCGACTATAACGCCAACGTCACCGGCCGCGTTGCCGAGATGGCCCACTTCGTTGGCGCCTCGACGGAAGGCGAGCTCGGCGTTCTCGGTTCGCTCGAGACCGGCATGGGCGACAAGGAAGACGGCCATGGCGCCGAGGGCGTACTCAGCAAGGAACAGCTGCTGACCGACCCGGACGAAGCCGTGAAGTTCGTCAAGCGCACCAAGGTCGACGCTCTGGCCATCGCCATGGGCACCAGCCACGGCGCCTACAAGTTCTCCCGCAAGCCGGACGGCGACGTGCTCGCTATCTACCGCATCAAGGAGATCCATGAGCGTATGCCGAACGTGCATCTCGTCATGCACGGCTCGTCGTCTGTTCCGCAGGACCTTCTCGACATCATCAACGCCTACGGCGGCAAGATGCCCCAGACCTTCGGCGTGCCGGTCGAGGAAATCGTCAACGGCATCAAGCACGGCGTGCGCAAGGTGAACATCGACACCGACTGCCGCATGGCCATCACCGGCGCCATCCGCAAGTTCTTTGCCGAGAAGCCGGCCGAGTTCGATCCGCGCTCCTTCATGAAGCCGGCCATGGCCGCCATGCAGAAGGTCTGCAAGCAGCGCTACGAAGAGTTCGGCGCAGCCGGTAACGGTTCGAAGATCAAGCCGATCCCGCTTGCCGACATGGCCAAGCGCTATGCTTCGGGCGAGCTCGACCCCAAGATCGCCTGATCGGCTTTTTTTGAGTGTTTGAGGAACGGGGCGCTTCGGCGCCCCGTTTGCTTTGGGGGGAATGACCTCATCGGAGCCGGCGCGCTATGCGACCGTGTCAAATGCCGGATCTCGGATCAGAAAGCGAACGAGGCCATGCTCGACATCGGCAGCAGCAATCCGTACGCCGACCTTGCGGCGTCCAGAGCCAACGCTGATACGTCCGCAAATCCCAATGAAACAGGTAAAGTCCTCTTCGACATCAGCCTCTCCATCTACAGACAGGCTTCCGTCGCTCCGGAATCCGGCGTTGAGGCGACAGACGACTGGAATGGGCGGCCGTCCCTCAACCTCAAGAAGAGTGCTAAACCCCTGAATGGACGCCGTAACCACGATCACTCCTCCCTCGAAAGAATGGAGGACACGAGGCTTCATGCTCGTGCAAAATGGCTCAAAATTGAGACTTGTTCTAGAAACAAAGGTATAATTGCTTATATCCTCTCGTTTGCGAAGAACAATTTTTGGTCGGAATATCTTGCCGGGAACTGCGCTCTGTTCTGAGCGGCTTGCGGGTTTGGAGAAGCCATGGTCTTTTGGGGACAGGTTCCCCGCCCCAGAGACGACAGGCGGTCGTTGGCGGCATTCTCCATCCGGCGGCTTTGGAATGGGCCCTTGCCCGGCGCCCAGCGCAGACGATAAAATCTAGACAGAAAGCCGGAGGCCACCGATGACTGTTGCCGTAGGATCCCCTGCCCCAGATTTCACCCTGCCTACGGACCAGGGCGAGCTGTCGCTGGCCGCGCTCAAAGGACGCCCCTTGGTCGTCTACTTCTACCCCAAGGACGACACATCGGGCTGTACGCGCGAGGCGATCGGCTTTTCGTCTCTCGCCGAAGAGTTTGCAAAAGCCGGTGCAACGGTGATCGGAATCTCGCCGGACACGGTGGACAAGCACGGCAAGTTCCGCGTCAAACACAAACTGACGGTGGCGCTCGGTTCCGACCCCGACCACAGGGTCGCCGAAAGCTATGGCGCCTGGGGTGAGAAGTCGCTTTACGGCAAGAAGTACCTTGGAATCATTCGCTCGACATTCCTGATCGGTCCCGATGGGATCGTGGCAAGAGTCTGGCCGAAAGTTAAGGTCGAGGGGCACGCAGAGGACGTTCTGGCTGCTGTCAACGCTTTGTAAATCAAAGCCTTTCGGCGGATTTTGTCCGCTTCAAGCCTTCATTAACCCTAACAGTCTCTAATCGCTCCCAAGGAGTTCCGCCCGTCGCATGCGTCGGTGCGGTTGGTTTTCGCCTGGAGCGTTGCGTTGATGAGACCACAAGCCGCAGATCGATACCGCAGCCAGAGCTCGGCGAGACGCATTGTCATCATCAGCCGGGACAACACACGCACCTATACGTTCAGCCCACTGGCTCTGTTCGGCGGCCTGACGCTGTTCCTTGCCGTTTCGCTGGGCTTTTTGGCAGCGACAACCTACCTCGTGTTTCGCGACGATCTGTTCGATCTGGTGCGCGAGCGTAACGCCAACATGCAGCAGGCCTATGAGGATCGCATCGCACGCCTGCGCTCGGAAATAGACCGCATCTCCAGCCGGCAGATTCTCGACAGCGTGGCGATGGACGAGAAGGTCGAGAAGATCATGTCCGCCCAGCGGGGAATCGCGGACCGTCAACGCGCTGTCGGCGAACTGATCGACAAGGCGCGAAGCATCGGCCTCATAGACGACAACAACACGGCGGTTCCAGCAGACAGACAGGCAGCGCTCGACCCGGCCGACGTGACCGGTTCTATAAACGCCTATGCCGACGCCGGACGAGCCAGCTTGATCGACCGCCAGTTCGATGCGTTGACCTCGGCGGCGGGAACCGCGGTCGTTCCAAAGATCGATCTGCGCACGGCGGACGGCAAGCCCGACTTCAAGGCGATCTCCAAGCATCTCGCCTCCGTTGACGCAGAGCAGGCGAAAGCCGTGGAAGCCATTGCCGAAGCCGCCAACTCCCGCGTAGACGCCGCCGTCGAGATCATCTCCGATGCCGGCCTGCGCGTGAACGTCCCGGAAGGACCATCCGACTCCGAAGAAGCTGTCGGCGGTCCCTATATTCCCATCGGTGGCGCCCAGGCACTCGCCACCGCAATGCAGGAAGCCGACCAGGCCTTTAACCGCATGGCGCAGGTAAAGGCGGCCGCGGCCCGCCTGCCGCTTATCCGCCCCCTCCCCGGCGGTGGCATGACTTCGAACTTCGGTTCGCGTCGCGATCCCTTCCTTGGTTCGCTGGCGTTCCATGCCGGAATCGACTTCCGCTCGCCCACCGGCACCGACATCAAGCCGACGGCACCCGGTGTCGTCACGGTGGCCGGCTGGTCCGGTGGCTATGGCAACCTCGTCGAGATCGATCACGGCAATGGTGTCACCACGCGCTACGGGCACATGTCGCGCATCACCGCCCGTGTAGGCGACCGCGTGACACGGGACACCGTGATCGGAGAGGTGGGCTCCACCGGGCGCTCCACCGGCCCGCACCTCCACTACGAAACGCGCGTCAACGGTGCACCGATCAATCCCGTCAACTACATCAATGCGGGAAAGAAGCTGGCCAACCTGCTGCCGTGAAGGCATTGAGCATCGGTAGTATGAAAAAGGCGGGATGCATCGGCATCCCGCCTTTCGTCATTCAAGACCTGCAATCTCAGGTGCGGCGCGTCAGTCGATGTCAGAAATCTCGGCCGGCTGCTTGCCGAAGGCACGCTGGGCCAGCGCAGCTTCCATGAAACCGTCGAGATCGCCGTTGAGCACGTCGGACGGCGACGTGCTTTCGACTCCGGTGCGGAGATCCTTGACCAACTGGTAGGGCTGCAGGACGTAAGAGCGGATTTGATGTCCCCAGCCGATGTCGGTCTTGCCCGCCTGCTCGGCGTTGGCCTTTTCCTCGCGCTTCTTCAGCTCCGCTTCGTAGAGACGCGCGCGCAGCATGTTCCAGGCCGTGGCCCGGTTCTTGTGCTGAGAACGCTCGGCCTGACAAGACACCACGATACCTGAGGGATGGTGCGTGATGCGCACGGCCGAGTCGGTCGTGTTGATGTGCTGGCCACCGGCGCCCTGAGCCCGGTAGGTATCGATACGGCAGTCGCTTTCGTTGATCTCGATCTCGATCTTGTCGTCGATGACCGGATAGACCCAGACCGAAGAGAACGACGTGTGCCGCCGCGCCTGACTGTCGAACGGAGAGATGCGGACGAGGCGATGCACGCCCGACTCGGTCTTCATCCAGCCATAGGCGTTGTGGCCCTTGATAAGCACCGTGGCGCTCTTGATGCCGGCTTCTTCGCCGTCATGGACTTCCAGCAGTTCGACCTTGTAGCCACGTTTCTCGGCCCAGCGCGTGTACATGCGCAGGAGCATGTTGGTCCAGTCCTGGCTCTCTGTACCGCCGGCGCCGGAGTTCACTTCGATATAGGTGTCGTTGGCATCGGCCTCGCCGGACAGCATGGATTCCACCTGCTGGCGGGCGATCTCGTCCTTGAGGCCGCGCAACGTGTTCTCGGCGTCGGTGACGACGGTGGCGTCGTCCTCCATCTCGCCGAGCTCGATCAGCTCGATGCTGTCCTTGAGATCGCGGTCAAGCTTGAGATAACCATTGATTCGGCTCTCAAGATCGGTCCGCTCGCGCATGATTTTCTGCGCGCGCTCAGGATCGTTCCAGAGTGTCGGATCTTCGACGAAGCCATTCAGTTCGGCCAGACGCTGCTGAGAGGCATCCCAGTCAAAGATGCCTCCTCAGCAGGGCCATACCCTGCTTGATCTCGTCGACGATGGCCTCGATTTCGGCTCGCATGTGCGTGAGCTCCGGTCATGAGGTTGAGTTGGCGCCGAGGCGAAAGCCGGCGGCGGGCGCCCGTCGTCGATCACGGGCGCGGCGGACCATAGGAACGGATATCGTCGATGTAAACCCACCGAGTTCCATTCAGCCTTTTGGCTGCCTCGGAGATGTGGTCTCAGGGGCCTGTCGTCAATAGAGGCCGCCCGTCCCAGACACCGCCGCCTTGTCGGCTTCCGAATTGACCTCGGTCGGCACGCCCCAGGCCATGCCGTCACCACCGATGACCGAGTAGACATCGGACGGGCCGGTGCCGGGCTTGAAGGCCTCGATGATCGCGCTCTCACCCTCATAGGCGCGCATGCCGGTCTTGCGATCGATCGGGATCAGCACCATGCCCTCGGGCACCTTGAACTCCTGGGGGGGCTGACCGGCCAGAGCCTGCGCCATGAAGTCGCGGAAGACGGGCGCGGCCATCGTGCCGCCGGTCGCGCCGTGCCCCATGGGCTTCGGCGTATCGAAACCGAGAAAGATGCCGACGGTCAGCTCGGGCGTGAACCCGACGAACCAGGCGTCCTTCTCGTCGTTGGTGGTCCCGGTCTTGCCGGCGATCGGACGATTGAGGCTCTTGACCGCCGTTGCCGTACCGCGCTGCACGACGCCTTCCATCATGGACGTGATCTGGTAGGCGGTCATCGGATCAAGCACCTGCTCGCGCTCATCAATAAGCTGCGGCTCGTCCTGCCCCTTCCAGTCCTCGGCGTTGCACCCCTCGCAGACGCGCTGGTCGTGCCGGTAGATGGTACGTCCGAAACGATCCTGCACACGATCGATCAGGGTCGGCTGCACGCGGCGCCCGCCGTTGGCAATGATGGCGTAAGCATTGACGAGCCGCATCACCGTCGTCTCGCCGGCGCCGAGCGACATGGCCAAGACCGGCTGCATGTTGTCGTAGATGCCGAAGCGCTTGGCGTACTCCGCGACCAGTGGCATGCCCATGTCCTGCGCGAGGCGCACGGTCATCAGATTTCGCGACTTCTCGATGCCGGTGCGGAGCGTGGACGGCCCAGCGTAACCGCCGCCATAGTTCTGCGGCCGCCACATGCCGAGGCCCGGCCCCTGATCTATCTCGATCGGGCCATCAAGAATGACCGACGCGGGGGTGTAGCCGTTGTCGAGGGCGGCCGAGTAGACGAAGGGCTTGAAGGACGAGCCGGGTTGGCGCTTGGCCTGGGTTGCCCGGTTGAACTCGCTTTCGGCGAAGGAGAACCCGCCAACCAGGGCCCGCACGCGACCGGTGGTCGAGTCCATGGCTACCAGGGCGCCGGAGATGCCAGGGAACTGACGAAGACGGTAGGCCTCCAGCGTGCCGACAGCAGATCCGGTCTTCTCGACGTAGATGACATCACCGACCGACAGCACATCCGAAGCAGCCTTCACCGCCGCCCCCCGCTTGGGGCCGCTCTCCCATTTCGCCCATTTCAACTGATCGAGCGGAATGATGCCCTCGATGCGCTCGTCATTCACCTTGCCGGTTGGTCCCTTTGAAGGCTGCAGGCCGATTCGAGCAGAATCGCCGTCGAAGCCGAGCACGACGGCAAGGTTCCACTCCGGCACATCGGACAGACCAGCCTCGGCTGCGAGCGGAATGCCCCAGTCGCTCGAAACGTCGATCTGCCTCTTGGCGCCGCGCCAGCCATGGGCTTCGTCATAGCGCAGCAGCGCGCGCTGGAGCGTGCTGCGGGCAATCACCTGCATTTTCGGGTCGAGGGTCGTGCGAACGGACAGCCCCCCCTCGTAAAGCCCCTTCTCGCCATACATGGCCAGCAGCGATCGACGCACTTCTTCGATGAAATACTCGGAAGCGAACACCTTGGCCGACTGGTTGCGCTCGGCAATGACGAGCGGCGCCTTCATGGCCGCATCGCCCTCCTCGCGCGTCGCATACCCGTTTTCCACCATCTGCTGGATGACGTAGTTGCGGCGCTCGATGGCAGCCTGACGGCTGCGGTAGGGATTGTAGTTCTCCGGCGCTTTCGGCAGGGCCGCCAGGTAGGCCACTTCCTCCAGCTTGAGGTCAGCCAGAGGCTTGTCGAAGTAGGCCAGCGAAGCGGCGGCAACGCCGTAGGAGCGGAAGCCGAGATAGATCTCGTTCAGATAGAGTTCGAGGATCTGATCCTTGGTGTAGGCCTGCTCGATCTTCAGGGTCAGCATCGCTTCGCGTATCTTGCGATCGATGGTGCGCTCATTGGTCAGCAGGAAGACCTTGGCAACTTGTTGGGTGATCGTCGAAGCGCCAACCATGCGCTTGTTCGAACCGGAAATGATGGTGTCGATATTCTTGACCGCCGCTCCGGCCAGACTGACCAGGTCGATGCCGGGGTGAGTGTAAAAATCCTTGTCTTCGGCCGAAACGAAGGCCTGCTTGACCCGATCGGGAATCATCTGGATCGGCATGAACAGGCGGCGCTCGTGGGCATACTCTGAGGCCAGCTCGCCGTCGGCGGCATGAACGCGCGTCACCACCGGTGGCTGGTAGTTGCGCAACTGATTTGTGTCGGGCAGATCGGAGCTGAGGGAATGGATGTAGATGGCGACGCCGCCGGCCGCCACCAGGAACATCATCGCCGCGATCGAGAAGACCCAGCCGAAGAATCTTACGAAGATCATATTCCGTCCATCATTCCCGTCGACACCAGCCGCGCCGGCGTACCTGTCCGTCTCGGCGGCATGGCGAAAACCGGTTCGTCCGGTCGCCATACGGCGGCTTTTGGGCCAGCCGATACCTTAAAACGCCGCAGAATGCGAATGTTTCCGTGAGTGCGGACGTTCGTCGCTCTTTGTGGCGAAGGCGGGGCCGTGGCGTTGCCTCATGGCAACAGTCCGCTTCCACTATTTGCCGAGGTAGGCGTATTTCTGGCTGAAAAACCGAAGAACCGCCTGTGTGATGGCTCCCGCGACACGAGACCGCCACTCATCCGAAGTGAGCAGCTTTTCGTCCTGATCGTTGGAGAGATAGCCGATTTCCACAAGAACCGACGGCACGTCGTGGGCCCGTAACACCTGGAACCCGGCGGATCGGTGCGGATTCTTGATCATCCGGGTCGCCGTGGCGAGATCGCCCACGAGGCCGTTCGCAAAGGCGGCCGAAAAATTCCTCGTCTCCCGTCGAGTGAGGTCGACCAGGATGTCTGTCACCTCGTCGGCCTCCTGTTGCAGATCGAGACCGGCGATGAGGTCGGACGCGTTTTCCTTGGCCGCGAGGGCAGCGGCCTCACGGTCGGATGCCCTGTCGGACAACGTATAGACCGTCGCGCCGCGAACCGAGCCTTCATGCTCGGAATCAGCGTGGACGGACAGGAACAGGTCGGCGGCGTGGTCACGGGCAAACTGAACACGAGCGCCGAGGGGCAGGAACGTGTCATCGGTCCGCGTCAGAAGGACAGCCACCTTTCCCGTTCGTTCGAGATTCTCCTGCAGCTTCTTGGCAAAAGCCAGGACGATGTCCTTTTCGAGAACTCCTGAGGCGGAGACGGTTCCGGCGTCGACGCCGCCATGCCCGGCATCGATGACGATCAACGGCTTTTCCCGCTTGCTGCGATCGGGAGGAGGCAGTTGGTCGGCTTTTTGAACTGGTTGATTGGCACTGTCGCGCGCGAGTTGGCTCTTCCGCAACTCTTCGTCAAAGGCAGCAGCTGTCGTCTTCAGAAGATCAAGCACCATGCGAGCCGGTTGGTTCTCGACCGCTGGCAACACAAAAGCCTTGTCGATCCTCACCGGACCGGTGACGTCCAGCACGATGCGCGACCGCCCCGCCGCGAACTGTCCGTAGCGCCAATCGCTTACAAGGCCACGCCCTGTGGTGCCGGTGCCCGCCGGCAGACGGAAGTCGACCTCAGGCAGGTCGATGACGACACGGTAAGGATCGGCAAGGGTGAAGGCGCTGAGGTCGATCTCTCCCGAAATATCGAGCACGAAGCGCGTGCGACTCTCGTCCCCAACGACACGGCCGTCGGTTGCCACCGGCGGATCACCGGCAAGCGCGCGAGCCGTCAGACAGGCCAGCGTCGCCACCGTCAGGAGGACGACACTGAGAAAGACTGCGAAGCGGTTTGCACTGGTCGTCAAATGATCGCTCCAACGATCCCATGAGCGGCCCAAACTGCCACAGACCGACGAGATGGCAACTCCCCTCTCCGCGCGGACGCTTCTTCCTCGGATCGGCAGCATTTCCTTGGATAGTACCTAGGCCAATTTGGTTAACCATTTCCAGCCCCCCACCGATCGCAGTCGCGAACACTTCACATTGCGAGGAATTGATTGGCGGCCTATTTGATCGCCTTGCATATGGGACTTCACGCAAGTAATAAGGGATCGGAGCCCGAATCCTTGCTCTCGGTACTTGAGAGCGTCCAGCCGGTTCACCTTCTGCTTGAAATGCAGAGGGAATGCGACCGGCAGTCGGAGGTCCGAGAGGTCAACGCAGCCGCCGGTTGGTTTTCCGGTAAATGCGCGGAACCCGGTCCTTCGCTCGTTGTGTTTCGCCCGGCCGTGCGCCGCGTTGCGGGAAGCATATGAGGACGCCCGTAGATCAACCGGAAAGATCGGCGCTTCGGTGCACGGCCACGCAGGCCGCCCAACAAGGCATTCGTCGTCGTTCCCCCGTATTGGCTTTGCCGAGCGGGTTTTTCAGGAGCGACGGTGTTGAAAAGAAAGAACGTGCCGGACGTGAAAGTCGTGAGGCCAAAGCAAATCGTCGAAAAGGCAGGATGGCGTAATGCATCTGCCGCTTCCCGATTTGCGGCCTCGGTCGGTCCGGCGCTTTTCCCTATTCCCTTCCCCCTTATCGACGGCCGGTGCGGCTCCTTCCAGCGCGCGGCGATGCCAGGAACGGCTCTCAGGAGTCTTCCAGCGGTGTCGCGGCGGTGCCGAGGGCGCACACGGCCGGGAGTCAGTCTTAATGGCAAACAAGATGCTGATAGATGCCACCCACCCGGAGGAGACCCGGGTGGTTGTGGTGCGTGGACACCGCGTTGAGGAATTCGATTTCGAGTCGGCGACCAGAAAGCAGCTCAGAGGCAATATCTATCTCGCCAAGGTGACGCGCGTCGAACCGTCGCTGCAGGCGGCGTTCGTCGAGTATGGCGGCAATCGCCACGGCTTTTTGGCTTTCTCCGAGATTCACCCGGACTACTACCAAATCCCGCAGGCCGATCGTCAGGCTCTGATCGAGGCCGAAGAGGCCGAAGAGCGCGAAGAGGCCGAGCGGCGCGCCCGGATGCATCGTGACCGGCAGGCGCGTGCCCTGGCGGCGAAAGCCGCGGCCCGTCCCGTCGAGACCGTGAGCGAGCTCCCCGCCGAGGAGGGCGAGCCGCAGCTGGCCGAAGAGACGAACGCCATCGAGGCAACGCCCGTCATCGAGCCATCCGACGATGAAGTGCCGACGCTCGAGACTGGCGGGGTCATCGACATTCATGACGACCAGTCTGTCGAAACCATCAACGACGATGGCGAGGAACGGACGGGCGACGAGGAGGAAGAGCACGTCGAGAGCGTCGGGGCCGAAGATGCGCTGGAAGAGGTGCCGGAGCGCCGTGTTCGCCGTGCGCGCCAGTATCGCATTCAGGAAGTCATCAAGCGGCGCCAGGTGCTGCTGGTCCAGGTCGTCAAGGAAGAGCGGGGCACCAAGGGCGCCGCGCTGACCACCTATCTCTCTCTGGCCGGCCGCTATTCGGTTCTGATGCCCAACTCCGGTCGAGGTGGCGGCATTTCCCGCAAGATCACCAACGTCCAGGACCGCAAGCGCCTCAAGGAAATCGCCCACGAGCTCGACGTGCCGGAGGGCATGGGCGTCATTCTCAGGACAGCCGGCGCCGCCCGGACCAAGACCGAGATCAAGCGCGACTTCGAGTACCTCCTTCGCCTCTGGGAGAACGTCCGCGAGCTGACGCTTCGCTCGTCGGCGCCGAGCCTCGTCTATGAGGAAGGCTCGCTGGTCAAGCGGTCGATTCGCGACCTCTACAACAAGGACATCGACGAAGTTCTGGTGGCCGGCGAAGACTCCTATCGCGAGGCCAAGGACTTCATGCGCATGCTCATGCCGAGCCATGCCAAGAACGTTCAGCCCTACCGCGATCCGATTCCCGTCTTCGGCCGCTTCGGCGTCGAGCCGCAGCTCGATGCGATGTTCTCCCCGCAGGTGACGCTGAAGTCCGGTGGCTATCTCGTCATCAACCAGACGGAAGCTCTCGTCGCCATCGACGTCAACTCTGGCCGCTCGACACGCGAGCACAACATCGAGGATACCGCGCTCGCGACAAACCTCGAGGCTGCCGAGGAAGTGGCTCGTCAGCTCCGTTTGCGCGACCTTGCCGGCCTCATCGTGATCGACTTCATCGACATGGAAGAGGCCAAGAACAACAAGGCGGTCGAGCGCAAGCTCAAGGACTGCCTGAAGAACGACCGTGCCCGCATCCAGGTGGGTCGCATATCGCACTTCGGCCTGATGGAGATGAGCCGCCAGCGCATCCGCACCGGCGTTCTCGAAGGCTCCACCGAGCTCTGCCCGCACTGCCTCGGCGCCGGTATCGTCCGTTCCACCGAGAGCGTGGCGCTGCACGTTCTGCGTTCGCTTGAAGACCTGTTGATCAAGGGCGTGACGCATCACCTGACCGTTCGCACCCGGTCGGCGGTGGCGCTCTACATCCTCAATCAGAAGCGCAAGCACCTTTCCGACCTTGAGGCGCGCTTCGGTCTGACGATCACCATTTCAGCCGATGAACACCTCGGTTCGCAGCATTTCGCCGTCGAGCGTGGCGAGATCATCCTCAACCCCGCTCCGCCGCCGCCCGCGCCGACGCTGACGCCTGAAAGCGTACAGCCCTATGACGAGGACATCGAAGAGGATATCGAGGAAGAGGACGACGAGGAGTCCGACACCGAGAAGTCCCAATCGTCTCGCGAAGAGCGCGGAGATGGGGATGCCCGCCGCAAGCGCCGTCGGCGGCGTCGGCGGCGGGCCGAGGGCGGCGATGCTGCGACCAGCGACAGCCAGGACAGCGCTGGAGAGGGCGCCGAACTGCCGTCACCCGAGGGAGACGACGAAGGCTCCGAAGAGGAGGATGGCGAGGCGCGCGCCGAGGGCGAGAGCGAAGGCGAGCAGCGCCGCAGGTCGCGTCGCCGTGGCCGCCGCGGTGGTCGCCGCCGGCACCAGCTGGAGGAGGACACCGGATCCGAAGCCACGACAGTCCCCCAGGATGGCGAGACAGTGGCTACCGAGGCGGTGGCAAACGATACCGAAGCTGAAGTCTTGCCCGTTGCGGACGCTGGTGAGGCAGAAGCAGAAGCCGCTCCGAGCGTTGTGAACGACGAGCCTGTGGAGACTCTGGCAAGTGAGGTGAAAGAGGCTCCGGAAGATGCGCCGGCAGCAACCGCGCCTGCCCATACGTCGATGGAAAGCGTCGCGGAACTGGTCGAGAAATCGATCGAGGCCAACGAGCCGGTGCGGCAACCCGAGCCGGAACCCGAGCCCGAGCCGGAACCAGATGCCAATCACCCGAAGAAGACGGGTTGGTGGCAGCGCCGCTCCTTCTTCTGATAAGCGCCAGGAATAACGATCAAGGCCGCCCCGGTGCGTGGGCGGCCTTTTTGTATCTGTCTCCCCGATAAGGCATGTCTGCCGACTCGGAGGCGCTTCACAAGGCGCGCCTTTCTCGCTCGTCACGCACCGATCGGCGCCGACGGCCACGAAAGGTCAAAGCCCCCTTCATGGTGAAGCAAAGCGCCGGAGCCTGAATACACGTGAGTGAGTGCGCTGCTATTTCAGCCAGCCACCGAGTCGCTCGCAGGCCTCCGCGACCTCATCCGTACGTCCGGCAAAGGAAAAGCGTACATAGGACGAGCCGCGCCCCGTATCGAAGTCGAGACCAGGCGTTGCTGCGACGCCGGCCTCATGCAGCATGCGACGACAGAACTCGAGGCTGTCGTTGGTATAGCGACTTACGTCGGCGTAAAAGTAGAAGGCACCGTCGACCGGCAGGAAACGATCGAGACCAATCTTTGGCATACGCGCCAGAAGCAGCTGGCGGCTGGCCTCGTAACCAGCCTTGACCGCTTCGAGTTCTTCCCTGGCCTCGAAAGCGCCGAGGGCGGCGCGTTGCGACAACTCCGATGGCGAGATGAAGAGGTTTTGGGCGATGCGCTCGACCGGACGCACCAAGCGTTCCGGCAGCACCATCCAGCCAACACGCCAGCCCGTCATGCAGAAATACTTGGAGAATGAGTTGACGACCACAACGTCGTCGGAAAACTCGAGCGCCGTCACCTCGTCGCCGTCATAGACGAGACCGTGGTAGATCTCGTCCATGACGAGGGCGATCTTAATGTCCCGACAAGCGGCGACCAGCGACTTGAGGCCGTCGCGCGTCATCATGGTGCCCGAAGGATTGTTGGGGCTCGCCACGACGACCCCGGCAAGCGGTTGTTCGGCATGCACCTTTTCGATGGCAGCGGCGCTCGCCTGCCAGCGCGCATCGGCGGTCGTAGGGATCTCGACGACGTCGAGACCGAGCGCGGCCAGAATGTTGCGATAGGCGGGATAGCCCGGGGTCGGCAACCCCACGCGATCGCCAACGTCGAACATGGCAAGGAATGCGAGATTGAAAGCGCCAGACGACCCTCCAGTGACCGCAACCCGCTCGGCCGGCACGTCGATGCCGTAGCGATCGGCGTAAAGACGGGCGATCCGGGACCGCAGCTCGGGAATGCCAAGCGCTTCGGTATAGCCGATGCGGCCGCGACTGAGCGCCGCTTCGGCGGCGGCGCGAACGGCGGCCGGCACCGGTGCACCGGGTTCGCCAAGCTCCATGTGAACGATGCTTCGGCCTTCGCGGGCAAGACGATTGGCGTCGGACAGCACATCCATGGCGAGAAAGGGAGCCACATCACTCCGCCGAGAAACCCGCATTCTCCCCTCGCCTCCAAGATTTTGCCAGAGATGGATTGCAATGTATCGTCAGCTGGGCGGCTCGGATTTTTCCGTTGCGCCCGGCACACGTTCTGCCCTTTATCAGGCTACGGACACCCTGACGAGACTTCCGATAGTGAATCGCGCGATGATGATCAGCTTCTGCCGTACCTCCGTCGCCATACTCACGGCGGCTACGATCGCCCTCTCGTCCACTCTGCCCGCGCTCTCGGTAGAGCGGAGCCGCAGCATATCGTTGCTGCGTGACGCCGAAGCGGAAGCCCTGATCGCCGACTACACGCGCCCCTTGCTGAAGGCGGCCGGTCTCGGCGCAGCCACCGTCCGCGTCAAGCTGGTCAATGACGATACCTTCAATGCCTTCGTTGCCGACAGCCGGCATATTTTCGTCAACGCCGGGGCCATCATCGACTCCACGACGCCCAACCAACTGATTGGCGTGTTGGCGCATGAGATCGGACACCTCGCCGCCAACCATCTCTCCCAATTGCGCGCTGAGATCCGTCGAATGCAGATTCTATCGGCGCTCGCCATGCTGGGCGGCGTCGCGGCGGGCGCGGCGGGTGGCGGAGGTGGAGCGGTGGGCGCCCTGGCCACCGGTGGAATGCAGTTCGGCCAGCGCGGCCTTCTGATGTATGCCCGCGAGAACGAGACCGCCGCCGACCAGCTGGCGCTGAAGTACCTTGCCCAAACCGGCCAGTCGGCCAAGGGCATGCTGGAAACCTTCAAGCGTTTCGCCGATCAGCAGATGTTCATGTCCGCCCACATCGATCCCTATATCCAGAGCCACCCCCTGGCAGCGGATCGCATCGCCATGATTGACGAGATGGCCCGCAAGTCGAAGTTCTTCGACAAGGTGGACAGTCCGTCGCTCCAGGCACGGCACGACCTTGTCCGGGCCAAGTTCGCCGCCTTCACCCGCAACGCCCAAAGCGTGATGCGGCTCTATCCACCCTCCGACACCAGCCTCGCCGCCGATTACGCCCGCGCCATCATCGCTTACCGCTTCGCGGACCCGAAAGCGGCCATCTCCAGGATGGATGCCCTGATCAAGCGTTCCCCCAACAATCCTTACTTCTGGGAGCTGAAGGGACAGATCCTTCTGGAAACCGGCAAGCCAAGGGAAGCCCTCGCTCCTCTCAGGAAAGCAGTGTCACTGGCACCGAACGCCGGCCCCATCCGCGTCCTGCTGGGGCAGGCGCTGGTTGGCACCGGTGACGGCAAACTGACCGACGAGGCAATCGCTGCGCTTACAAAGGGCATTGGCGACGACCCAGACCAGCCAGTCGGCTATCGGCAGCTTGCGATCGCCTATGCGCGCAAGGACAACATCGCCATGGCCGATCTTGCCTCAGCGCAAGGAAGTTTCGCCTCGGGCGACATAGAGACGGCCAAGAAATACGCCATCCGCGCGCAGGAGAAACTGAAGACCGGCTCGCCGGCCTGGCTGCGCGCCGACGACATCATCACCTACAAGATACCAAGATAACCGGGTTCTCACGGCCTGGAACGAGGAGCAGTCGCATGTTTGTCCATTTCCGGAAAGTACTGTCGGCCACTCTGGTCGCCGCGACTCTCCTTCCCTGCGCGGCTTCCGCGGAAGAGTTCACCGACGGCCAGAAGGCGGCGATCGGCGAGGTTGTGAAATCCTACCTGCTTGAGAATCCCGAAGTGATCACCGAGGCCCTGCAGGCGCTCGACGCGCGCAACAAGGCGGCCGAGGAACAGGGTCGGGTCGACGCGATCCAGACCAACCGCGAGGCGATCTTCTCGTCGCCCTATCAGGCGGTACTGGGCGATCCGAATGCGAAAATCGCCCTGGTAGAGTTCTTCGACTACAACTGCGGATATTGCAAGAAGGCCCTCTCCGATACCCGCGCCATCCTGGACAAGGAAAAGGACGTCAAGATCATCCTCAAGGAGTTCCCCATCCTGAGCGAGGGATCCGTCGAAGCCGCCAAGGTGGCGGCCGCCGTCAACATCCTCGACCCCAAGGCCTACGAAGCCTTTCATTTCGAACTGATGGGCATTCGGGGCCAGGCAGACGGCGATCGCGCGCTCGCGGCGGCAGTAAAGGCCGGCCTCGACGAGGCGAAGGTAAAGGAGACCGCTGGTACGAAGGCGGTCGCCGAGGCGATCAATCACTCCTACGATCTCGCGCGCAAGCTCAACATCAACGGGACCCCCGCCTATATCATCGGCGACGAGATGGTCTATGGCGCCGTAGGCTTTGCCGATCTGAACCGCAGAATCGAGGCAATGCGCGCCTGCGGCAAGACGGCCTGCTGACTTCTGGGCAGAGCTCGATGCGGTGCGCCCCCCACAGACGGGGATGAATCGGCGCTGCCTCTTTTTTTCGGAGCGGCATATGCCTATAAGGAAGCCGGTCAATGCCCGCCGATGGGCTGCGGCCTCCCCTGTTCCGGCCTTGAAAGGGAACCAACCGATTGCCCATTGAAGCGTTCATCCTCAACGGACCGAACCTCAATCTTCTCGGAACGCGAGAACCGGGCATCTACGGATCGCTGACCCTTGCCGATATCGAGGCGAATTGCCGAGAGAAGGCTGCCGCACTGGGATTTTCAGCCGTCGAGTTTCGTCAGTCCAACCATGAAGGCGTTCTCGTCGACTGGATTCAGGAGGCGGGGCGGCGCGGTGCCGGCGTGGTGATGAACCCCGGCGCCTATACGCACACGTCAATCGCCCTCCACGATGCGATCAAGGGAGTCGGAGTTCCCCTGATCGAAGTTCACATTTCAAACGTCCATGCCCGCGAGAGTTTCCGGCATCGGTCCTTCGTGTCGCCAGTGGCGGCTGGAGTGATCGTCGGCCTTGGCCCTCTTGGCTATACTCTCGCGCTCGAAGCCCTCGCCGGTCTCCTGAAAGGGTGACCGCCGTCCCAATCCGGTGAGAACCGATGCCCCAGACCTTTGACTACGAACTGATCCGCCAGCTTGCCAACATCCTCGACGAGACGAACCTCACCGAGATCGAGGTGGAGCAGGAGAAGCTGAAGATCCGCGTGGCTCGAACGGCGGCGCCGGTCACCATTACCCAGGCCGGAGGATGGGCTCCGCCGAGCGCGATGCCCGCGATGTCCGCCCCTGCTGGAGCCGCCGCCCCAGTGGCCGTCGAGGCGCCGAAGGCCGCTGACCCCGCCGCCAATCCTGGCGCCGTGCCCTCCCCGATGGTTGGTACTGCCTACCTGGCTCCCGAGCCAGGCGCGCGGTCCTTCGTCGAGGTTGGCGACACGGTGAAGGAAGGCCAGACGGTGATGATCATCGAGGCCATGAAGCACCTCAACCACATTCCGGCCCCGCGCGCTGGCCGCGTCACGGCCATCTTCGTCGAGAACGGCCAGCCGGTCGAGTTCGGCGAGCCTCTGCTGATCATCGAGTGACCGGCCCCATGTTCGAGAAGATCCTCATCGCCAACCGCGGCGAAATCGCACTTCGGGTGCTGCGCGCCTGCAAGGAGCTCGGCATCGGCACCGTTGCCGTCCACTCGACGGCCGACGCCAATGCCATGCACGTCCGCCTCGCGGACGAAAGCGTCTGTATCGGCCCGGCGCCGGTGCGCGAAAGCTACCTCAACATTCCCAACATCGTCGCCGCCTGCGAGATCACTGGAGCCGAGGCGGTTCACCCCGGCTACGGCTTTCTCAGCGAGAATGCCCGCTTCGCCGATATCCTGGCTGCCCACAACGTCGCCTTCATCGGACCGTCGGCCGATCACATCCGCATCATGGGCGACAAGATCGAGGCCAAGGCGACCGCCAAGCGCCTCGGCATTCCCGTGGTGCCCGGTTCCGACGGCGCCGTCGAGTCTGAAGAAGACGCACTGCGCATTGCCGCCGAGATCGGCTATCCGGTCCTGGTGAAAGCATCGGCGGGTGGCGGCGGTCGCGGTATGCGTGTCGCCATGACCGAGGCGGAGCTACCCTCAGCCATGTCCGCCGCCAAGACCGAGGCGAAAAACGCCTTCGGCGACGACGCGGTGTACATCGAGAAGTATCTCCTGAAGCCACGTCACATCGAACTGCAGGTTCTCGGTGATGGCCAGGGCAACGCGGTTCATCTTGGCGAGCGCGATTGCTCGCTGCAGCGCCGCCATCAGAAGGTCATGGAAGAGGCCCGTTCACCGGCTCTCAATGAGGACGAAAGGGCCAGGATCGGCGACATCGTCGCGAACGCTATGGCCGAGCTCAACTATTCCGGCGCCGGCACCATCGAGTTCCTGTACGAGAACGGCGAGTTCTACTTCATCGAGATGAACACCCGCCTCCAGGTGGAACATCCGGTGACGGAGATGATCACCGGCATCGATCTCGTCAACGAGCAGATCAAGGTGGCCTCCGGTCAGGCGCTGAGCTTCCGCCAGTCGGACGTCCATTTCAACGGTCACGCCATCGAGTGCCGCATCAATGCCGAGAACGCCGCCACGTTTGCGCCGTCGCCAGGCAAGATCACCTATTGGCATCCTCCCGGAGGATTGGGAGTGCGTGTCGATAGCGGCGTCTATCAGGGCTACACGATCCCGCCCTACTACGACAGCATGATCGGCAAACTGATCGTTCACGGCCGCAACCGCGTCGAGTGCCTGATGCGCCTGCGTCGCTGTCTGGACGAGTTCGTGGTCGACGGCATCGACTCGACGATTCCGCTCTTCAACAACATGTTGAAGAACGCCGACATCATCGACGGCGCCTACGACATCCACTGGCTGGAGAAATGGCTAGCCACCAAGCCGTTCGAGGCCTGATCTCAAGCCGGACAGACACTGAAGATACAAGAACGCCGCCCTCACGGGCGGCGTTAACGTTTCCGCAAGCGCTAAACTAGCACAGGTCGCTTGACCCGCCCCGCTTCACCGAACACCCGCAGATAGCGAGCAATCTCGGCCGGATCGCCCGTCGCTTTCTCCGGGTTGTCGGAGAGCTTCACGGCCGGTCGGCCGTTCACCTGCGTCACCTTGCAAACGAGCGATATCGCATCGAAGTCATCGGTCGGCTGCGGAGCACAATCCTGGAAGTCGTTGGTGAGGTTGGTTCCCCAGCCGAAGCTCATGTGAACGCGACCGCGGAAGTGGGTGTAGACGCGCTCGATCTCCTCGACGTCGAGACCATCGGAAAAGACGATCAGCTTGTCGCGAGGATCGCACCCTTTCGATTTCCACCAGGCGACGATTTCCTCGCCGCCTTCGACCGGATCGGCGCTATCGGGACGAAAACCCTTCCAGTCGGCCACCCAGTCCGGCGCATCACGCAGAAATGACGCGGTACCAAAGGCATCCGGAAGAACCACCAGCAGATTGCCGTCATACAGCTCCTGCCAGTCGCGCAACACCCGGTAGGGCGAATGGCGCAGTTCGTCCTCGGTGTTGGCAAGCGCCGCCATGGCCATCGGCAGCTCATGAGCGTTGGTGCCGATAGCCTCGAGGTCGCTCTTCATGGCCAGCAAAACGTTCGACGTGCCGATGAAGGACGGGCCGAGCCCCTCCTTCAGCGCGTTGACGCACCAGTCCTGCCAGAGATGCGAATGGCGTCGGCGGCTACCGAAGTCGGCAATCTTGATGTCGGGGAAGGCGCGCAGCCGCTCCACCTTGCTCCACAGCTTGGCCTTGGCGCGCGCGTAGAGAACGTCGAGTTCGAAACGCCGCATGGTTTTCATCACCGAGCGCGAGCGCAACTCGTTGATGATGGCCAATGCCGGGATTTCCCACATGGTCGTGTGGGTCCAGGGGCCGTGGAACTCAAGATGGTACTGGCCGTCAACCTTCCTGAGCTCATAGGGCGGCAACTGGAAATCGCGAAGGAACTCCAGATACTCAGGCGCGAAGATCTGGCGCTTGCCATAGAAGGTGTTGCCGGCGAGCCAGATCCACTCCTTCTTGCCGATCCGCAACGAGCGCGCATAGTCGAGCTGGGCTCGAAGCTCGCCCTCGTCGATGTCGTCGGCCAGACGAATCCTGCTCGTGCGGTTGATCAGAGAGAAAGTGACGTCGACATCGCGGTAACGCTTCCAGATCAGCTGCTGCATCAGGAACTTGTAGATGTCCGTATCGAGCAGACTGCGAATGATCGGGTCGAGTTTCCAGTTGTGGTCGTGAACCCGCTTGGCGATATCGGTGGTGCTCATCGGTCCGAATACCCGTAACAAAGCGAGGCGACCCATGAACGTCGAAAAACGCCGACGAGGCGCCACCTGACAGAGGGGTAGCCTGAAACGATCTAGAACCCAAGCGAAATCCGTAAAAAAGCCTAGGCGGTCGATCGAGAGTCGCTAGGTGGGCCCGCACCGAAAACGATGCGTCGACAAAGGGACCGGGTGGCGAGCGCTTCTGAAAGTGCGTTCCTTGCGCCTGTCCCAGCCTAGGGACCGGAGACATAGCTCGCAAAGAGCGGATGATACATCCATCATCCTGTCTCGCGTCTTCGACTTCCTTCGGTCTCAGGCCTTGGTCTTGCGATGTTTGCGGCTGGCCAGGATGTTGATCATCTCGACGCCCGCCGAAAAGGCCATGGCGAAGTAGATGTAGGCACGCGGCACGTGGAAGCCGACGCCGTCGGCGACCAGTGAGACGCCGATCAGAAGAAGGAAGGATAGAGCCAGCATCTTTGTCGTCGGATGCTTGTGAATGAAGTTCGAGATCGGCTCGGACGCCGCGAACATGATCATCATGGCGATGACGACGGCGAGAATCATCACCGGCACATGCTCGGCCATGCCGATTGCCGTGATGATGCTGTCGATCGAAAAGACGATATCGATGACGATGATCTGAGCCACGGTAGCGCCAAAGGCGACATGAACGATGTTGCCGCTCTCGTCTTCCTCGCCTTCGATTCCGGCATGGATTTCGTGGGTCGCCTTGTAGAGCAGGAACAGACCACCGGCGAGGAGAATGAGATCGCGCCACGAGAATCCGTGGCCGAACAGGGAAAACACCGGCGCCGTCAGGCCGATCAACCAGGACAGGGTGATAAGCAGCAGGATTCGGAAGACGAGCGCCATCGAAAGGCCGAGCGCCCTCGCCTTTCGCGCCGCCTCAGTCGGCAGCCGGCTGGTCAACACGGAAATGAAAACGAGATTGTCGATCCCAAGGACAATCTCCATGACCGTGAGGGTCAGGAGGCTGGCCCAGGCGCTGGCGTTGAACACAAGATCAAGCATGGAGGCGGTCATTCCCAGACATGGCCGTCAGCGTCGCTCATTTTGCCGATTGTACGAAAGGCACTCGTCGCCTTTCGTGGCTTCAAGCTTTTCCGGCGCCAAAGAACTTGTCGATAAGTTGCTGCACGGCCGCGACAAACGTCAGATACGCCGTGGAAAGCGCCAGACCGATCTCGACGCCGATAGGCGGATTCAAATCCCAAACCAGCGCCGCAGCCGCGAACAGAGACCAGATCAACGTCACCGCCAGCGTCAACGGCCGCCATTTCTCGACTCGCACCGGATGTACGAAAGCGACCGGAGCAAATGTCAGAATCGACAGGGCAACGGTGATGCCGATGACCGCGAACTGGTTGAGATCGAAGACGAAATAAAGGAAGACCACGCCGTTCCAGACAACGGGGAAGCCCCGGAAGGCGTTGTTTTTCATCTTCATGCGGGTGTCGCCGAAGTACATCGCCGACGTGAAGACGATCATGCCGGCCAGAGCCAAGGCAACGGGTATCGAGGTGAACCCGGCCGTTGCGACTGCGAGCGCCGGCAGGAAGGCGTAGGTCACATAGTCAACCACGAAGTCCAGGGCAGCGCCGGAGAAGGTCGGCAAGCGACTTTCCACCGACACCTTGCGCGCAATCGGCCCGTCGATGCCATCGACGACCAGCGCAAGGCCAAGCCACATGAAGAAGGTCGTCCAGTCCAGATTATAGGCAGCGAAAGCCGCCAGCATGGCCAGGACGATGCCGCTCGCCGTAAAAGCGTGCACGGCAAGGGCGATCAACGCATTCTGATGTCTGCCCACAAGTGTCAGTTCCGTCATCGCGCGCCGCTCCTCTCGTCCGAACCGACGGCCGGGCCGAGAGCCATCATGAACGGACGAAGCGCGTCGCCCGACGGAGCCCAAAATATCATCGCCCAAAACCTTACCGATCATGCCGGATGGTTACATCTGACTACAATCTACCCGATGACGAGGCCGCTCGCCAAGATGACACCGGCAAGAATGAACAAAACCCCGAGGAAATACGTCAGCCAGACACCGCTGATCAGCTTTTCCACGCCCATGAGAGCGCCGAGGATGGCCATGGCGGCCAGATTCATGAGCCCTGTGGCGAACATCACCGCCATCATGGCCCAGCAGCAGCCGAGACAGGCCAGGCCTTCCTCGACGCCGATGCGGAATGCGGCGCCTGCCCCGACCTCTACATCGGAGACACGTGGGTTGCGACAGCGAAAGAGACAGGCCCACTTCAAGGGGGTGAACTGGTATACTCCAGCGGCAATCAGTATGGACGCAGAGAGCGCGATGCCAGCTGGCGCCATGTGCGGCGCGAGGGCGCCAAGATGCACAAGCCCGGTCTGGATGGTCATGGCCACCACCGAGGCCAAGAGCCAGACCGCGGTATAGCCGGCGATCAGCGCCATGGTGCCGGCCCCCGCCGTATTGGCGTAGGCGTTGAACGTGGGCGCGGCCGTCGGCAGCATCATGGCAAAGACCATGGCCACCCACATGGCAAGACCAAGCGCAAGACCACTGACGCTGAGATACTCTTCCATCGCCGGCATCAACGCTTCCGCCAAGCCGACATTGACAACAGAAGCGATCAACCACAGCCAACCGCTGGCGGCCATGAACACAACGGCGGCCAGCGCAAGCCAACGGGGATGACTGCCGAGCGCGGAGGCGAAGCGATTCGTCAAAATGAGTTACCGATCGGGTGCCATAAGGCCCAAGGCGAAAAGCCCCATCCTCAATGGACGGGGCTTTCTTTTAGCGGAGAACGGGGCCGCGGAGCAATTGCCTTACGGCTGGCCGTTGGTCGAGAGCAGCGGCGTGATGCGACGCACCGCAACGCGTCGATTGGCGCGCTCCGCTCGCTCCGTCGGGATCTTCAGGTAGCTCTCGCCGTAGCCTTGGGTGACGAGCTTCTCGGGCGGAATCCCGTAGTGGTCCGTCAGCACGTTGGCTACCGCCTCGGCGCGACGGTCGGATAGAGACAGGTTGTCCACCACCGAGCCGACCGCGTCCGTATACCCCTCGACCAGGAACACCTCGTTGGGGTTACGGCGAAGAGCGGCTTCAATACCGCGCGCGACCGCCTCGATGCTCGCCACCTGGCTGCGCTCTATCGCCCAGGCACCGCTGGAGAAGGTGATGGTATCGAGATCGACCGATCTGACCCGTTCGCGCAGGTCGGGGCTGTAGATCACCTGGTCGAGCGTGTACTCCGGTCGCACCTTGACGAGCGGGGGAGCCGTAAGAGCCTCTTCGACATATCGCGGTGGCGCCGAACGCATCTCCACGCGATAACGCTCGCGCGGAAGGTCATAGACCGGCGGAGGCGGCAGGCGCACGACCCGTTGCCACGTAGGTTCATCGGCGGGGCCAGATCCAAAGCTCCGGTTGTCGAAGAGAACATGGACCCGACCGTCACGGTCCCGACGCTCGCGCTGGATCATCATGCCGTTGGGGTCATAGAGTGTACGCACTTCGCCGCCGTGCCGTGTGTCCACTATGACCTCTCGGCCGCCGTCGCGGGTCCGCCGTTCGCGGTAGTCTCGATCTTGGCGATCGAAACGAGACCTATCATCATGGCGGATCACTGCCTGCTCGCCACTCTGGACGATGACGCGACCACCTGGTTCCACGGTCACCCGAACACCATCCTCGTTGCTGATCACCCGGCGTTCCCGCTGAACGTCACGGATGTTGCCGACCTTCTCATCGACGCTCTGGTCGATAGCCTTGGCCGCAGCCGCTCCGGGATTGCCAAGCTTCTCAATCAACGCCGGCGGCGGGGCTTGCTTCTCGGTGTTTTCCGGAGGCAGAGGAGGCATCTCGCCGGACTGGGCAGGTGGTGGGGTGGCCGCGTCGGGCGTTGGCGGCTTCGGAGGCTCAGGCATGCCCTCCGGTTGCTGTGGGGCCAGAAGCGTGGGCTGGGCCTCCGGTTCGGGCGCCGGAGCGTCCTTCGGCTGCGGAGCAGTTGGCTCAGCTTCGGGCGCGGGGGATGTGGGCTGAGCTTCCGGACTTGGGGACGGAACCGCCTCCAGCTCCGGCGCGGGAACAGCTGGGGCCATCTCCGGCTCGGCCGACTTTTGTCCAGCCTCAGGCTCGGTGGTCGGACGCTCGGCTTCCGGCGGGCTGGGAGCGACCTCGGGAGCAGCTTCAGGAGCCGTTTCTGGACGGTCCGCCTCAGGTTGGGGAGCGGGCTCTTCAGGCTGAGCCTTGGGCATGGGTGCCGGCGCCTCTGGAGCCGCCTCCGGCGCCGGGGCTGGCGGCGTGGCCTCCGGCTCTGGGGGCGACGGCTCGGCCTCCGGTTGGGTCTCAGGCTGTTTTGGCGCAACCTGTTCGGGCGGCACGCAGTTTGGGTCGCCGGGCTGACAGGCGGGCTCGGTCTGAGCCAGAAGGAGTCGCCCCTCCTCGGCGCGAGCAGCAGCCTGCAAGGCGATCTGCGACAGCGGCACGATCGCACAGGCCAGCAAAAGCTTTCTCAGTCGATTCATAAAATCCTCCAGCCTTCCTTGTGCCGTCCCGGACGTCGAGCTCCGAACCACTGCCCAAGTCGCGCTTCGGACCAGGTCAATCGTAGAAACCGATGGGGGCGGCCTTCGGTTCCGAAGCTTGCCCGGCCAATGGGGCGTCAATCTGAAGGAAGGAGGCGAAAGCGTGTCAATTCAAAGATTTGACATGAATGCAGGATGAACGGCATCACTCCGTCGGGCTAGAGGGCAACTCCAGCTTCGGCCACTTGCGGGTTGCCCACATCCACTGCCCCGGAGCATGTCTGATCCAGGTCTCGAATACCGCATGCAGCGCGAGCGTTGCCTTCTCGATGTCCGTTTCGGGATCATCGGTGTGCGGCATATCCAACCGTTCTCCGTCAATGCGGAACTGCGCCCCCTCCGTCCGCAGGCAGTGCGCCACGACCAGAGGCAAGCCCAGACGCCTGGCCATTGCGACGGGTAGCTTGGACACCGGCGCGGGGTGTCCGAAGAAGGAAGCCACGATACCGGTCCTATCGGGCAAATCGGCCATCATGGCGACAGCCACACCACTGCGGGCGAGAGAGCGCAGACGCAGGACAGACGCGGTTCCGGCCGAGACCAACCCACCCGGATAGGCCGTCTCGCGTCGAGAGCGGAAATAAGCCTCGGAAAGAGGGTTTCTGAGTGGGCGATAGATGCCGGCGACCGGTTTTCCCAAACCGGTGCTGCCCACCGCGAGCAGCTCCCAGTTGCCCTGATGAAGCGAACAGAAAACCGCGCCCCCTGCCCCTATGGTCCTGATTTCGGCGGCCAGTCGTTCACTCATGGCGATACGCTCGGGATGAGCGACAATCTCAGGCAGGAGAAGTCCTTCGGCGAACGTTCGTCCGAGGTTCTCCCACATGTCCAGCAAGATGACCGTCCGCTGCACAGAGGTCAGATCCGGCATGGCGAAAGTGAGATGTCGCTCAGCCCTCGCATGGCGGGGATTGAAGCGAGCAAACCATCTCCAGAGACGCCCCATAAAGGCAGACGCCCGGTCGACCCCGAGCAAACCGAGCAAGGCCACGACCACGCGCAGCACCGCGTATTCAAGCCAAAAGCCGGCTTGCATTCTGGCCTGTCTATAATCCAACGCGTCTAAGCCTCTCTACGGACAAGACGAGAAATGGGCGGCGCATCTACGTTCGCTGCCTGAATCGTGCGAAGAGCTGTTACTCCATTTCTTGCGCTCCCTCCACCCCGTAGCCGCCGCGAGGCGGGCGTCCCGGCGATCAACTATTCATGACCCAGGTTCTGGCGCTGGCCATGCCGTTCTTCGGCATCATCCTCATCGGCTTTCTGGCGGGAAAGCTCGCCCGCCTGCCGCGCGCCGGTCTCGCGTGGCTGGACTTCTATCTGATCTACGTCGCCTTGCCGGCATTGTTCTTCGACATCCTGTCACGAACGCCGCTCGAGGAACTGTTGCGCTGGCCCTTTGCGGTTGCCACGACCACCTCCACATTCCTCACTTTCCTGATCGCCCTTCTCGTCGGCCGGGCGCTGTCCGGCGCCGGCATGCGCGTCGCCGCGCTTCAGGGCCTCGTCGGTTCCTATGCCAATGTCGGCTATATGGGACCGGCGCTGACTCTCTCGGCGCTTGGCGGCGCGGCGGCCGCGCCAACGGCGCTGATTTTCTGCTTCGATGTCGTATTAATCTTCTCTCTGCTGCCAACGGTCATGGCGATCTTCGGCGAGGAAAAGCGGCCAATTGGCGCAATCGCCATGCTCATCTTGCGCAGGATCCTCACGCACCCCTTCATCCTTGGCAGTATTGCCGGCGTTCTGGGCGCTGCGTCCGGTGTAGAGGTGCCCGAGGCAGTCTCTAGCACCATCTCCATGCTGCGCGCCTCGGCGGCGCCGGCCGCGCTATTCTCGATCGGAGTGACCGTGGCGCTGCAACCCGCCAGCCAGCTGCATCGCGAACTGCCGGCCCTCGTGGCCGTCAAGCTCCTGGTGCATCCGCTGATGGCCTGGACGATGGTCACGCTCGTTGGTGGTTTCCCGCCGGTCTGGGTCCATGCGGCGGTTCTTATGGCCTGCCTGCCGCCGGCAGCGACCTGCTATGCCGCCGCCCAGCAATCCGTGTCCTCTTAGGCTTCATTCCGTGCGATACTGGCATAGGGAGGAAGCAACATGGATGCCCCGGAGAAAGTGGCGCGTCAGCGCCTGAGCGTTCTGGAACTGGCCGAGCAGCTGGGTAATGCGGCCGAGGCTTGCCGTCGCCGCGGCATGGACCGGACGAGCTTCTACGAGTGGAAGCGGCGGTTCCAGCTCGAAGGTCTCGCGGGTCTGAAGGACCTGCCTCCGATCCACAAGTCCAACACCGAGCGGCCCCATCTCGGATACCGAAACATGGGAAGAAGACCATGGGAAACCGTCAGCAAATTCATCAGCCAAGAAGCTTAAGAGGACAAATACCGGCTCTATGTCGAGCAATCGGCCAGTGGAGTTCTGATCGGCACCATCGTTTCCGTCGTGACGGTGTCTCTGACACTATATCTGGTCACACACGGCTTGATACCAATGCTTCGTTAAGCATTATCCAGATCTACTGCGCGATCCGCAACTTCGATAGCTTGGTTCCGATCGTATTAAATGTAGTTATAATCTGGTTCGCCGATGTGAGCTTGAAGTACTGATCCGGGCTTGATGCGCAATTTTGCAACAAACCAGCGTTTCCATTCATGACAAGCACCGTGAATATGGAAACCCCCTGTGCTTTTGCGGCATCGCAAGCGAGTCTGGTTCTGGCATCGACTTCCGGAGACTGGGTCTCTGTATCCCCGTCCCAACGATTTCTCGTGTTGACGCCATCTGTCAGCAAGATGATGGCGTCCAGGTACTCGATATTGGGGTCCTTTGATGGCGCATTGAGTGGCGAAGTCGATACCAGAGACTGCCAGCCCCAGACCAGCCCTATGGTTTGGTTGGTTGCACCAACCGGGTTCATGGCCGTAACGGCGGCGTCCAAGGTATCCCAGCTGTATGTGAGTGGCGTCAAAACCGCAGGACATCTGTTGTACTGTTCCGGATAGAACTTGCTGTCGTTTGTCGCCGGAGCAGCGACCCCGACGTCATAGTCCTTGTTTCGGTCCGTTACGCATCCGTTCCATGTATTATGATCATTGACGGTTGTTGTATATTCCGTTGTACATTTCTTATACCATCCATAGCCGGTACATGTCTTCGTGGCTATCGTCGTCTTATTGGCATCATCCGCTTCCCACTCTGACCAGTCCAACCAACTAGAACCGTAATTACCTCCGCCTATATTTACGTCTTTATTGAATGGGATTATGGAGACATACACGTCTCCATCTTCGACAGCCACGGACTCCAGCGTAGACAACAGATTCCTAGTCGCCTCCTTCAAAGACGGCATCTTGTTATCGTAGTACATTGATCCACTATTATCGAGCACGAGCGCAACTCTCAGGTGCTGTGTGGACCAGTTTGAAGTCGAACTTGCCGATATCGTCTTCGACGACACCCCTATGATGTTCATGAAGGTCATCGGAACGGTGCCGGTCGCCGTAGCCGAAATGTTGGCCCCCTTCGAACGTGTATAAGTCGCCGAGACGGCGACATTCTCGGCCTTCCCGCTGGGAAAATTGACGTTGAAGACCTCCAACGCACGGGTCTGCAAGTTGGAGTTCGTGAGACCGGCCGCCTCGGATGACAAGGCAAGAACAGTAGCGTCGAGCGAATGCTGCATGGCCTCGCGTGCGTCGGCCAATCGCGCATAGTCGACCGCGGCCCCGACACCGACCAGAAGCGGCACCAGACAGACGGCGAAGATTATCGCTACGTTGCCGTCCTGACAGGCCAAAAACCGACGCATTCCCATGGTCCCTCCAGGACCACAGGTTAGCGCTGGTTGCCCTAACAGCAGGTTGCGGGAGTAGTGAGCATTTAAGACGATGTGAAGAAGTTCGCCACCGTTTGCCGGCTTTTCTCGCCACAGCAGACGCTAGTACCGCTAACGACCAGTGATCCTCATGACAGAGACATTTACACCGAAGCTCGTATCAGGCGGGTGCGAATGTCTCGGTCACAAGACCCAATCGTTCGCACCCGCCCTCTCAGCTCAGTCCACCCTCAGGACCGTTACCTCGGTGATCGGCTTCTTGCCCCAGCGTTCGTTGGCGGCGGCGCGGATCGAGCGGCGCACCGCCTCCGCGACGAGATCTTCGTCCTTGCGGCGCGCCTTGGGGATCGAAGCCAGGCAACCGTCAACCGCGGCGGCCAGCACGTCCTCGAAATCCTCGCCCTTGTTATCGGTCTCCGGCAGGCCGAAGCAGTTAAGACCGTACTCACCGAGAATATCGCCGCGCCCGCTCATCAGCAGGGTGCAGACCACGACGCCGGCAAAGCTCATCTTGCGCCGCTCGACGACACCCGAGCCTTCGGGATCGCGGACGAGATTTCCGTCCTTGACCAGAATGCCGAAAGGCACGTGGCCGATGGCCTTCGGCTCGTCGCCGGGCAGGAGGCGCAGCATCTCGCCGTTCCTGGTGCGCGCGACGCTCGGCACGCCAGCCTCGCGGGCGAGCCTTTCGTGCGCGGCAAGATGGACAGCCTCGCCATGCACCGGCACAGCCACCTTCGGCTTGACGAGGCGATAGAGCTCCATCATTTCGTCGCGGCGAGGGTGGCCCGAAGTGTGGACCAGTGCATCTCCGTCCGTGACGATTTCGACGCCCTGCTCGACCAACTTGTTCTTGATGGCGCCGACCGCCTTCTCGTTGCCCGGAATGGTGCGCGAGGAGAAAATGACCATGTCGCCACGGTTCAGGGTGATGTTCCGATGATCACCGGCCGCGATCTTGGCGAGCGCGGCGCGCGCCTCGCCCTGGCTACCGGTGACGATGGCCATGACCTTGTCGGACGGCAGGTAGCCATAGGCTTCCTCGTCGCGGAACGGCGGCAGCCCCTCGAGCATGCCGAGCTCCCCGGCGACGTCGAGCACGCGCTTGATGGCGCGACCGACCACAACGATCTCGCGATCGTTCTTGGCGGCGGCTTCGGCGATCGAGCGGATACGGCCGAGGTTGGACGCGAATATGGTCACGGCGACGCGCTTCTTTGCCCTGGCGACGACCTCGGCAAGCCCATGCGCAACCTCGCCTTCCGACGGGCTCCGCCCGGCTCGCACGGCGTTGGTGGAGTCGCAGATCATGGCGTCGACGCCCTCGACGCTGATCTCGGCGAGGCGCTTCATGTCGATCGGTTGACCAACCCGCGGATCATGATCGATCTTCCAGTCGCCGGTGTGCAGAACGTTGCCCATCGTCGTGCGGATCAGAACCGCCGTCGGCTCGGGCAACGAATGCGACATGGCGACCAGCTCAACGTCGAAAGGCCCGATGGAAAAGCGCTGTCCCTGCTCGACGACGCTGGTTGGCACGCGCGGCGCGTTGGGCTCCATCTCGCGCTTGGCCGCATGCAAAGCGGCAGCAAACGGCGTCATGTAGACCGGCACACCGAGGCGCGGCCATAGGTCGTAGATAGCGCCGTAGTGGTCTTCATGGGCATGGGTTATCAGAATGCCGACCAGATCGTCCTTGTAGGCCTCAATGAAGGAAATGTCGGGCAGGAGCAGGTCGACACCAGGAAGCTCGGGACCGGCAAAGGAAATGCCACAGTCCACCATGAGCCATTTGCGGTCGGCCTCGGGGCCAAGACCGTAGAGCGCGAGGTTCATGCCGATTTCGCCAACGCCGCCCAGCGGCAGGAAAATGAGCTCGTCGGCCCCGCTCTTCTTTTTCGTCACAGAGTATCTCCAGTTCGCCGGCCCCTTTGCCGGCGTGCATTCGTCTCTCTCGATTGTCGGCTCTACGTGGACGCGAAAGGCGGCCACGTCAAGAAAACTCTCGGAGAGCCCTCCGCCCACCAACGACAGCAGGCCCTGGCTCCGGATCGCGTCAGGAGTGACCGAAGAACACGTCGCCGGCCGAGATGGTTTCTAGCCCCTGGTCATTGCGAAGCAAAAGCCGCCCGTCGGGGTCGAGCCCTGTAAAGACGCCAGTCACCTCGCGGCCGGGCAACCGTACGACAATGGTCTCGCCGATACCGCGTGCGCGTGCAAGCCAGGCATCGCGGAGAGGCGCAAAGCTTCCTTCCCGCCACTCGGCGAGACGCCGGGCCATGGCCTCGGACAGGAGCGCGAACAGTGCCTCGGGCTCGGTTGGATAACCCACCTCGGCCAGATCAGTGGCGCTATAGAGCGCGACGTCGGGATGATGGGAGCAATTGATGCCCATGCCGGCCACAATGACCCGGCTCCCTGGCATGCCAGCCGCCTCTATCAGGATGCCGCAGAGCTTGGCGCCGGCGTAGAGGATGTCGTTCGGCCACTTGATGGCAAGATCGGCGCGGGCGAAAGGCGGCAGCGCCGTAGCGACGGCATCGTGTACCGCCAGTGCCACGACCAGAGGAAGCTCGCCGAGCCGTGCATCCTCGATGGGATCGCGCAGCATCAGCGAAGCATAAAGATTGCCCGGCTCGGACGTCCAACTCCGCCCCCGCCGACCGCGCCCCGCCGTCTGGCGACGGGCGACTACCCAAAGCCCCGAGGCAGCGCCCTGTTGTGCGCGCTCGAGGGCCTCGGCGTTTGTCGACCCGACATCGTCGAGGTGGATGGCTGCATATCCGTCGGGACAGACCAGCCCCGAACCTTCCGTCGTCACGAGGATGATCTCAGAACAAGGTACGGGCAGCGGCGAGCGCCACCTCGCCGAGCGGCCCAAGCACGAGCGCGAAGGCGGCAACGAACAGGCCCGAGACGCCCAGCACCACCTTCATCTCGCCCCCCATAGGCTCGAAGGTGCCCTTTGGCTCGTCGAGGAACATGATCTTGACGATGCGGAGGTAGTAGTAGGCGCCAACGACTGAGCTCAGGATACCGATCACCGCGAGCCAGTAGAGGCCGGCGTTGATGGCCGCGGCGAAGACGAAATACTTGCCGAAGAAGCCCGCGAACGGCGGAATGCCGGCCAGCGAGAACATGATGATGCCCAAGAGGTAGGCGACCATCGGGTTGGTGCGCGACAGACCGGCCAGGCTATCGATGTCCTCGACCATGACACCGTCCCGCCGCATGGACAGGATGACGGCGAAGGCGCCGGCCGTCATGGCGAGATAGGTGGCGAGGTAGATCAGGATTCCGTAGACGCCCGCCTCCGAACCGGCGGCGAGCCCGACCAGGGCAAAGCCCATGTGGCCGATGGACGAGTAGGCCATCAGACGCTTGATGTTGCGCTGACCGATGGCGGCGAAGGCACCCAAGATCATCGAGGCCAGCGACATGAAGGCGACGATCTGCTGCCACTCGGCCTTGACCGGCTCCAGAGCCTCCAGAGCGACGCGAACGAACAACGCCATGGCGGCGATCTTCGGGGCGGCGGCGAAGAAGGCGGTGACGGGGGTCGGCGCCCCCTCATAGACGTCTGGCGTCCACATGTGGAACGGAACGGCCGACACCTTGAAGGCAATGCCGGCGGCAACGAAGACAATGCCGAACGTGAGCCCCAGCGAGGCCTGCCCACTGCCGGCAGCGGTGGCGATGCCTGCAAAATCGACATGCCCCGTGAAGCCGTAGATGAGAGAAGCGCCGTAAAGGAGCATGCCCGAAGAGAGAGCTCCCAGGACGAAATACTTGAGGCCGGCTTCCGTCGAGCGACCGTCGTCGCGATGGAACGAAGCGACGACATAGAGCGCCAGCGACTGCAGCTCAAGGCCGAGATAGACGGCGATGAGATCCCCCGCCGAGATCATCAGCAGCATGCCGATGGTGGCGAGGACGATCAGCACGGGCAGTTCGAAGTGGAAGAACTTCTCGGCGACGGCGAAGCGCTGCGTCATGATCACGGCCAGAGCCGAGCCGATCAGAACCAGCACCTTGAGGAAGCGGCCGAAGCCGTCAACCACGAAAGACCCGCCAAAGGTAGAGCCATCACGCCCGACGATCACCGCGATCGCAGCGACGACCAGGAGCAGAGCCGACAGGCCGGAAACGAGGCCGCCCCGCTTCTCGCCGCCATAAGCGCCGAGCATGAGCAGCAAGAGTGCGCCAACAGCCAGGAGAAGCTCCGGTCCGGCAAGGGCAAAATCGGGAAGTGCGGTCATTGTCTATGCCCTCAGCGGATCAGCGGCAGCGGCCCGGCCGATGCGGTCTGGCCGGCGGCGTCGATCGCCGCGTGGACGGAGCGAAGAAGCGCTTCCAGGGAAGCGGCCGTGGCGTCGAGCACCGGCATCGGATAGACGCCGAACAGGATGACGAGCACCACGAGCGGCGCCAGGATCGCAATCTCACGCGGGGTGAGATCCATCATGGCCTTTAGGCTTGCCTTGGTGAGCGAACCCCAAACGACCCGGCGGAACAGCCAGAGAGCGTAGGCAGCCGACAGGATGACGCCGAGTGCCGCGAAGGCGGCCACCCAGGTGTTGACCTGGAAAGCTGCGGACAGGGTCAGGAACTCGCCGATGAAGCCGGACGTACCGGGCAGGCCGACGTTGGCCATGGTCATGACCATGAACACCGTCGCGTAGGCCGGCATGCGGTTGACGAGGCCGCCATAGGCGGCGATTTCGCGGGTATGCAACCGATCGTAGACGACGCCGACGCAAAGGAACAGCGCGCCGGACACGAGGCCGTGGCTGAACATCTGGAACACCGCGCCCTGCAGACCCTGCGTGTTCAGCGTGAAGATGCCCATGGTGACGTAGCCCATGTGGGCGACCGACGAATAGGCGATCAGCTTCTTCATGTCCTCCTGCACCAGCGCCACCAGCGACGTGTAGACGATGGCGACCACCGAGAGGGTGAAGATGAAGGGGGCAAGATCGACCGACGCCAGCGGGAACATCGGCAGCGAGAAGCGCAGGAAGCCGTAACCGCCCATCTTCAGCAGGATGGCAGCGAGCAGGACCGAGCCGGCGGTCGGCGCCTCGACGTGGGCATCCGGCAGCCAGGTGTGAACCGGCCACATGGGCATCTTCACCGCGAAGGAGGCGAAGAAGGCGAACCACAGCCACCACTGCATGGTTGCCGGGAACGGATGGTTGACCAACTCGGTGATGTCGGTCGTGCCGCTCTGCCAGTACATCGCCATAATCGCCAGCATCATCAGCACGGAGCCGGCCAGCGTGTAGAGGAAGAACTTGTAGGAGGCGTAGACGCGGCGCTGGCCGCCCCAGATACCGATGATCAGGAACATCGGGATCAGACCGCCCTCGAAGAACACGTAGAACAGCACGAGGTCGGTGGCGCAGAACACGCCGACCATCAGCGTCTCGAGCACCAGGAAGGCGATCATGTATTCCTTGACGCGGACCTGCACGGACTCCCAACTGGCAAGGATGCAGAAAGGCATCAGAAACGTCGTCAGCAGCACGAACAGGATCGAGATCCCGTCGACCCCCATTCGGTAGGCAAAGAAGCTACCTGACCAGCCAGCGACTTCCGTGAGCTGGAAGCCCGGATTCTTGGGATCGAAGCCAGTCCAGATGCCGATCGACACCAGGAAGGTCAAGGCCGTGGTGATCAGCGCCACGCGCCGGATGTTGAGGATCGCGGCCTCGTCCTGTGCCCGGATCATCAGAATGAACAGGGCACCCGCCAGTGGCAGGAACGTGGTCAGCGTCAGAAGCGGCATTCCGCTCATACTCATTGTCCCCCGGCGAACATGGCCCAGGTGATCAGGGCGGCAACGCCGATCACCATGGCAAAGGCATAATGGTAGACATATCCGGTCTGCAGCCGCACGACGCGGGCGGTGACGTCCTGCACACGGGCAGCCACACCATTGGGCCCGAGCCCGTCGATGATGGCGCCGTCACCGGTCTTCCAGAACAGGCGACCGATGGCGAACGCCGGCCGCACGAAGATGAGGTCGTAGAGCTCGTCGAAGTACCACTTGTTGAGCAGGAACTTGTAGAGCCCCGGCAGCGCGGCGGCGAGCTTCTTGGGCAGCGCCGGATTCAGAATGTAGAACCAGTAGGCGATGGCGAAACCAACCAGCATGGCCAGGAAGGGCGACACCTTCACCAGGAACGACACCTCGTGCATGGCATGCAGGATGTGGTTCTCCGGACCATAGAACAGCGAGCCCTTCCAGAACTCCGCCTGCGCCTCGCCGACATACTGGCCGTAGAACACCATGCCGGCGAGCACGGCGCCGAGCGACAGCACGCCGAGCGGAATGAGCACGACCAGCGGGCTTTCCTTGGCGTGATCGTAGACATCCTTCGGGGCACGGCTGGTGCCGAAGAAGGTCATGAACACCAGACGCCAGGAGTAAAAGCTGGTGAAGCCGGCAGCGATCACCAGCAGGACGGCGGCGAGACCCGAGACCGGGTTATGCCCGGCAAAGGCGCTCTCGATGATGGCGTCCTTGGACAGGAAGCCTGCAAAGCCGATCTCCGTGCCGGGAATGCCGACGCCGGTGATGGCGAGCGTGCCGAGCGTCATCGCCCAGAAGGTCAGCGGGATCTTGTTGCGGAGCCCACCCATCGAGCGCATGTCCTGCTCGTGATGGCTGGCCATGATAACCGAACCGGCACCGAGGAACAGCAGCGCCTTGAAGAAGGCATGCGTGAACAGGTGGAACACACCGGCTCCATAGGCCCCGACGCCAAGCGCCACGAACATGTAGCCAAGCTGCGAACAGGTCGAGTAGGCGATGACGCGCTTGATGTCGTTCTGAACGAGACCGACGGTGGCGGCAAAGAAGGCGGTGATGGCGCCGACCAGCGTGACGACGGTGAGCGCCGTCGGGCTGAGGTCGAAGAGCGGCGACAGGCGCGCCACCATGAACACGCCGGCGGTCACCATGGTCGCGGCGTGGATGAGGGCGGAGACCGGCGTCGGGCCTTCCATGGCGTCCGGTAGCCAGGTGTGCAGCAGGAACTGCGCGCTCTTGCCCATGGCCCCCATGAACAGCAGGAGGCAGATCACCGTGATGGCGTCCCATTCGCCCCACAGGAAATGGATCGTCTTGCCTTCGACCGTCGAGACATTGGCGAAGATGTCGGTGAAGCCGATGGTCCCGAACATCACGAAGATGCCGAAGATGCCGAGCATGAAGCCGAAGTCGCCGATGCGGTTGACGACGAAGGCCTTTATGGCGGCTGCCGAAGCCGACGGCTTCTTGTACCAGAAGCCGATCAGAAGATAGGAGGCGAGACCCACGCCTTCCCAGCCGAAGAACATCTGCACGAGGTTGTCGGCGGTCACCAGCATCAGCATGGCGAAGGTAAACAGACTGAGATAGGCGAAGAAGCGCGGCCGATCCGGATCGTCGGCCATGTAGCCCATCGAGTAGAGGTGAACCAGGGACGACACGGTGTTCACCACCACCAGCATGACGACGGTCAGCGTGTCGACGCGGAACGCCCAGTCGATCTGCATGGCGCCGGAGGTAATCCAGGTCAGCACCTGGATCGACTGCGTTTCATGTTCGCCGAATCCGACCGAAATGAAGGCCACCCAGGACAGGATCGCCGAAACGAACAGCAGACCGGTGGTCACCAGCTCGGCGAGGCGCGAGCCGGGCGCGGCCGGCTCCGGGGCATGATGATGATCGTCATGGCCGGCATTGGTGTGCTCGTCATGCTCGGCGTGGGCGGCATGATGATCGTCGTGGTGGCCGTGGCCGCCCTCGGGCGCAGGCACGGTGGCCGCCGCGCCCCAGAGTGCGATGGCGCCGGCGATCAGGAAGCCGATGAGCGGAAGGAAGACGATGAGGGAATACATCTCTTGCGTCAGCCCTTCATCACGTTGATGTCTTCCACCGCGATGGAGCCGCGGTTGCGGAAGAAAGCGACCAGAATGGCAAGACCGATAGCGGCCTCGGCGGCGGCGACCGTCAGCACGAACAGGGCGAAGACCTGTCCGACGAGATCACCAAGGAAATGCGAGAAGGCGACGAGGTTGAGGTTGACCGCGAGAAGGATCAACTCGACGCTCATCAGGATGACGATGACGTTCTTCCGATTGAGGAAGATCCCGAGCACCCCGAGCGTGAACAGGATCGCCGCGACCGACAGGTAATGGGCTAGACCGAGCGTCATGGCGTCAACCTTCCTTGTCCGAAGTGGAGTTGCGAAACACGAGCGATCACAGTCCCCTCCCCGGCTCGACATGCTTGACTTCGATGGCGGTGGCGCGGGTGCGCGCCACCTGGACAGAAATGTTCTGGCGCCGAACCGAGGCGCGGTGCCGCAAGGTCAGCGCGATGGCGCCGATCATGGCGACCAGCAGCACAAGGCCAGCGACCTGGAAGAAGTAGACGTAACGGGTATAGAGAAGCTGCCCGAGCGCCAGCGTGTTGGACACCCGGTCGGGATCCGGGATCGGCGCCGAAGCGGTGGCCGTGGCTTCCGGCGCGAACACCCAGGCGCCCGCCACCATCAGGAGTTCGGCCAGGAAGATCAGGCCGACCAGAACGCCAATCGGCAGATACTGCATGAAGCCCTGGCGGAGCTCGACGAAGTCGACATCGAGCATCATCACCACGAACAGGAACAAGACGGCCACGGCGCCGACGTAGACGACGATCAGCAGCAACGCCAGGAACTCGGCGCCGGCCAGCATGAAGAGGCCGGCGGCGTTGACGAAGGCAAGGATCAGGAACAGCACCGAATGCACGGGGTTGCGCGAAGAAATCACCATGACCGCAGAAGCGATGGTGACCGCCGCAAACAGATAGAAGAACAAGGCCTGTATCATCTCGCTTCGTCCCCGATGCGCCCGTCGGCGCGTCCAATCCCGTCAGTCTTCCCGTTCGACCGTCGCTCAGCGATAAGGCGCGTCGGCCGCGATGTTGCGGGCGATCTCGCGTTCCCAGCGGTCGCCGTTGGCCAGTAGACGCTCCTTGGAGAAGTAGAGCTCCTCGCGCGTCTCGGTCGCGAACTCAAAGTTCGGTCCTTCGACGATGGCGTCCACAGGGCAGGCTTCCTGACAGAAGCCGCAGTAGATGCACTTCACCATGTCGATGTCGTAGCGCGTGGTACGACGCGTACCGTCGTTGCCGCGCGGACCGGCTTCAATTGTGATCGCCTGCGCCGGGCAGATCGCCTCGCAAAGCTTGCAGGCAATGCAGCGCTCCTCGCCGCTCGGATAGCGGCGCAGGGCATGCTCGCCCCGGAAACGTGGGCTGACCGCCCCTTTCTCGAAGGGGTAGTTGATGGTCGGCTTCGCCTTGAAGAAGTAACGCATTGCGAGGAAAAACCCCGATACGAACTCCTTGAGGAGGAAGGACTTTGCCACCTGGCTGAGTTTCATCGCACCCGCTTCCCTCATTCCCGACTTGGCATCGAAGCACTCGATACCGGCCGAAATCACGTTCCGTCGCCCATCAAGCCGGCGCCGGAAGACCCGTTCCCGCCACCGTCACGCCCAGCCACCAGCCGAGGGCGGCGAAGACGATGGCATTGGCAACGAACAGCGCCTTCATCAGAAGGTCCGCCCGTCGCGGTTCAATCCACCCCGGCCGGCGCTCCAGCGCCCGCCGTATGACCGATGCAATCACGCCGTAGTCGACGAGACCGACACCGATCCCGACCGCCGCCCCAATCACGCCTGCGAGCGACAGGTCCATCGTCGTCTCCCGCTCAGGCTGCCCAGCCGGTCAGCTGCAGCACGCCGGCCACCAGCACGACGTAGACGAGCGACAGCGGCAGGAACACCTTCCAGCCGAGGCGCATCAGCTGGTCGTAGCGGTAGCGGGGGACCATGGCCTTGGCCATGGCAATGAAGAAGAACATCAGCACGGCCTTCAGGAGGAACCAGACGATGCCCGGAACCCAGGTGAAGGGCGCAACATCGATCGGCGGCATCCATCCGCCCATGAACAGGAGCGCCATCATCGCGCACATGGTGCAGATGGCGACGTACTCGCCAAGCATGAACATCATGTACGGCGTGGAGCCGTATTCGACCATGTAGCCCGCGACCAGCTCGGACTCCGCCTCGGCGAGGTCGAAGGGCGGGCGATTGGTTTCCGCCAGCGCCGACACGAAGAACACCACGAACATCGGCAGGAGCGGCAGCCAGTACCAGTTGAGGAACGAAAGCCAGGGCAAGCCGATCATGTCGGCAAGGCCGGTTTCCTGCGAGCGAACGATGGCGGAGATGTTGAGCGAGCCCGCGCACAGCAGAACCGTGATGATGACCAGGCCGATCGACACCTCGTAGGACACCATCTGCGCCGCGCAACGGAGTGCCGACAGGAAGGGATACTTCGAGTTGGATGCCCAACCGCCCATGATGGCGCCATAGACGCTGAGCGAAGAGATGGCGAGGATGAACAGGATGCCGACGTTGATGTCGGCGATCACCCAGCCATCGGCGACCGGCACGACCACCCAGGCAAGCAGGGCAAGCGTCGTCGTGACCAGCGGCGCCAGCAGGAACAGCCCCTTGGCCGAGCCGGAGGGAATCACCGGCTCCTTCAGCACGAACTTCAGGAGGTCGGCGAACGACTGGAACAGGCCGAACGGACCAACCACGTTGGGACCGCGGCGGATCTGCACCGCCGCCCAGATCTTTCGATCGGCCAGCAGGATGAAGGCGACGACGACGAGAAGCACCACCAGAAGCAGAACGCTCTGAGCGGCGATCACCACGACGGGCCAGACGATATCGGACCAGAAGCTCATGGGGCGTCTCTCATTCCGCTGCGATGGAGTGCCCGGAGCGGGCAAGCGCCGAACACTCGGCCATCACCTTGGAGGCACGGGCGATCGGGTTGGTGAGGTAGAAGTCGGCAACCACCGGAACGAAGGGCTCCGGCCGCACGATACCGCCAAGGGCGGCGAGCGAGGCGATGACCTCCGGACCGGCAGTCGGGATGGTATCGATCGCGGCAAAGTCCGGGTGAGCTGCATAAAGCCTGGCACGAAGCTCGGCCAGACTGTCGAACGGCAGCTTGCGACCAAGCGCCTCGGACAAGGCTCTCAACACCGCCCAATCCTCGCGGGCCTCGCCCGGCGGGAAAGCGGCGCGATTGCCCATCTGAACCCGTCCTTCGGTGTTGACGTAAGTGCCGGACTTCTCGGCGTAGGTGGCCCCGGGCAGGATGACGTCAGCGCGGTGGGCGCCGGTGTCACCGTGGCTGCCGATGTAGACGACGAAGGTGTTGGGGCCGAGGTGCTGGGCGCCGAACTCGTCGGCACCGAGCAGGAACAGCACGTCGAGTTCGCCCTTGACGGATGCATCGATCATGGCGGCCACATCGCGACCGCCCTCACCCGGAACCAGACCGAGATCCAGAGCGCCGACGCGCGATGCGGCGGTGTGCAGGACCGAGAAACCGTTCCAGCCGTCGATAACGGCTCCGACGTCGATCGCCAGCTTGGCGGCGAGCGATAGAAGCGCCAGACCATCATGCCGAACGAGCGCGCCCTGCCCGACGATGACGAGAGGCTTCTCAGCCGCCTTGAGGGCATCGATCGCCCCTGCATCAATCTGCTGCAACGCCGAGGGATCATCACCCAAGTGAACATGCGGATAAGTAAGATCAACAGGCACGCCGATCGTGTAGACCGGCAGCTTGCCGCCGCTCGCCCGCCAGCGCTTGCGGATGCGGGCGTTCATCACCGCAGCCTCATGGCGCGGATCGGCGCCAATCATCAGGATGGCGTCCGCTTCCTCGATGCCGGCTATGGTGGCGTTGAACACGTAGCTGGCGCGGCCGAACTTCGGATGCAGCGCCGTGCCGTCCTGCCGGCCATCGACCGAAGCAACGCCAAGCGCGGCCATCAGCTCGCGCAACGCAAACATCTCTTCGACGGAGGCAAGATCGCCGGCGATGGCGCCCATGCGCTCGGGCGCGCTCGACGTGACGCGGGTCGCGATCGCCGAGAAGGCGTCTGCCCAGGAGGTCGCGCGGAAACGACCGTCGACCTTCACGTAGGGACGATCGAGGCGTTGCGTCCTGAGACCATCCCAGATGAAGCGCGTCTTGTCGGAGATCCACTCCTCGTTGACGGCCTCGTTGAGGCGGGGCAGCACGCGCATCACCTCACGGCCGCGCACGTCGACCCGAATGGCCGAACCGACGGCGTCCATCACGTCGACGGACTCGGTTTTGGAGAGTTCCCAGGGACGAGCATGGAAGGCGTAAGGCTTGGAGGTCAGAGCGCCGACCGGGCAGAGATCGATGACGTTGCCCTGCAGTTCCGATGAAAGCGCCTTCTCGAGATAGCTGGTGATCTCGGCGTCCTCGCCGCGCGAAATGAGACCCATCTCGGCGATGCCAGCCACTTCCGTCGTGAAGCGGACGCAACGGGTGCAATGGATGCACCGGTTCATCGACGTCTTGACGAGCGGCCCAAGATACTTGTCCTCGACGGCGCGCTTGTTCTCGATGAAACGGGAACCGGACACGCCGTAGGCCATCGCCTGGTCTTGCAGGTCGCACTCACCGCCCTGATCGCAGATCGGGCAATCGAGCGGATGGTTGATCAGCAGGAACTCCATCACGCCCTCACGGGCCTTCTTGACCATGGGCGAGTTGGTGAACACGACCGGCGGCTCGCCATTGGGGCCGGGTCGGAGATCGCGCACATTCATGCCGCAGGACGCGGTTGGCTTCGGCGGGCCGCCCTTCACCTCGACAAGACACATGCGGCAGTTACCAGCAACCGACAGGCGCTCGTGATAGCAGAAGCGCGGGATCTCGGCGCCAGCCGCCTCGCATGCCTGCAGCAGCGTCAGCTCCGGAGCCACATCGATCTCGATCCCGTCGACGATCAGTTTTGCCATGTCGACCCAACCCTTGCTGGAGCCGCGCCACCCATAGCCGGCGGCCGCCCTTCAAACTCGATCAAACCCGTCCGCTCACTCGGCAGCGATGCCGTGCCGAGCCACGTAATCGTCGATCCGCGCCTCGATCACCGGACGGAAGTTCCGGATCAACGCCTGGACCGGCCAAGCGGCAGCGTCACCGAGGGCGCAGATGGTGTGCCCTTCGATCTGCTTGCTCACCTGGAACAGCATGTCGATTTCCTCGCGCGCCGCGTTACCCTCGCGCATGCGCTCCATCACGCGCCACATCCAGCCAGTGCCCTCACGGCAGGGAGTGCACTGGCCGCAGCTCTCATGACGGAAGAAGTAGGAGATGCGCGAGATGGCGGCGATAACGTCGGTGGACTTGTCCATGACGATCAGGCCGCCGGTGCCGAAGCTCGACCCGATGGCGCGCATGCCGTCGAAATCCATCTGCGCGTCCATGATCTGGTCGGCGCGAACGACCGGACATGAAGCACCGCCGGGAATCACCGCCAGAAGATTGTCCCAACCGCCGCGCACACCGCCGGCGTGCTTCTCGATCAGGTCCTTGAAGGAAATGCCAAGCTCCTCCTCCACCACGCAAGGCGTGTTGACGTGGCCGGAGATCATGAACAGCTTGGTGCCCTTGTTGTTGTCACGGCCGAAACTGGAGAACCAGGCCGCGCCGCGCCGCATGATGGTCGGCGTCACAGCGATGGACTCGACGTTGTTCACCGTCGTCGGGCAACCGTAGAGACCGACGTTGGCCGGGAACGGCGGCTTCATGCGCGGCTGGCCCTTCTTGCCCTCGAGGCTTTCGAGGAGAGCCGTCTCTTCGCCGCAGATATAGGCGCCGGCGCCGTGATGGACGAAGACGTCCATGTCCCAGCCCGAACCGCAGGCGTTCTTGCCCAAAAGCCCCGCGTCATAGGCCTGATCGACGGCGGCCTGCAGGCGTTCGCGCTCGCGCATGAACTCGCCGCGCACATAGATGTAGGCAGCATGCGCACCCATGGCGAAGCCGGCGACAAGGCACCCCTCGATGAGGGTGTGCGGATCATGCCGCAGGATCTCGCGGTCCTTGCAGGTGCCAGGCTCGGACTCGTCGGCGTTGACGACCAGATAATGCGGCCGCCCGTCCGACTGCTTCGGCATGAAGGACCACTTGAGACCCGTCGGGAAGCCGGCGCCACCGCGCCCGCGCAAGCCGGACGCCTGGATCTCCTTGATGATGAAATCCCGCCCCTTGGCCAGAATATCCTTGGTGCCGTCCCACTGGCCGCGCTTCAGCGCGCCCTGCAGGCCCCAGTCATGGCGCCCGTAGATATTGGTGAAGATGCGGTCCTTGTCCTGCAGCATGACTGAGGTTCCCAGGGTCTTCGGTTCGATCTCAGACGGGCTTGTCGCCGTCCTTGTTGGACGGACGCCAGCCGGTTGCCAGCTTTGACGACTGCTCGATCCACTTGTCGCGGAATGCACGACCGCGGAAGCTGCCGAGATGCTGGTCGATCCATCTGAGGTTCATTTCGCTCCAGCCGGCGATCTGGTCGAAGTGGTAGACGCCGAGCTTGTGCAGCAGTTCCTCGAGCTTGGGGCCGACGCCATAGATCAGCTTGAGGTCGTCGGCCTTGTCCTCGCGAGCCGCATCGAGCAGCTCCGGCTTGTGCTGGTCCGGCACCTTCTCACCATCGGCCTGGCCCTGCGCCTCGACCGCCTTGGGGACAGGCTTCTCGTCAGCGGGCTTGGCCGCGGCGACCGGTGGCGGAGCGGCAGGCGTCGGAGCGGCCGATGGAGGCGCCAGCTCCTCGCGATCGAAGGCGCGGTACTTGCCGACGACCGAGCCGTCATAGAGCGAGCCATCTGTCAGCGCCGTGTCGCCACCTTGGGGCGCGGAGAAAAAGCGGCCATTCTGGGGGCCGGGCGCCGGCGGATTTCCGGACGTGAGACCGTCGATCAGGGCGTTGAACGTCTCGGCCGTAAGGTCCTCGTAGGTGTCCTGCCCAACGGTGACCACCGGCGCGTTGACGCAGGCGCCGGAACACTCGACCTCTTCCCACGAGAAGTCGCCATCGGCGGACAACTCGAAGGGATGGGCGGCCAACCGGTTCTTGCAAATGCTGATAATCTCTTCGGCACCGCGCAGGCGGCACGGCGTGGTGCCGCAAACCTGGATGTGCGCCTTGCGGCCGACCGGCGACAGCTGGAACTGCGTGTAGAAGGTGGCGACCTCCAGCACGCGGATGTCCGGCATGTCGAGAAGCTTGGCAACGGTCTCAATGGCAGGGCGGCTGATCCAGCCCTCCTGACTCTGGGCAACCATCAGCGCCGGAATCACCGCCGAAGCCTGACGCCCCTCGGGATAGCGCGCAATCACCTTCTGGAGATAGGCGGCATTCTCCTCGGTGAAGGCGAAGCTCTCCGGCTGTTCGGGATGAAGACGACGGACGGACATCAGCGATCCACCTCACCAAACACGATGTCGATCGAGCCGAGCACGGCCGACACGTCGGCCAGCAGATGGCCGCGACAGAGAAAATCCATGGCTTGAAGATGGGCAAACCCGGGGGCGCGAATCTTGACGCGATAGGGCTTGTTGCTGCCATCCGACACGAGGTAGACGCCGAACTCTCCCTTCGGTGCCTCGACGGCGGCATAAACTTCACCCTCAGGCACCCGGAAGCCTTCGGTATAGAGCTTGAAGTGGTGGATCAGCGCTTCCATCGAGCGCTTCATCTCGCCCCGACGCGGAGGAGCGAACTTGCCCTGAACGGTCAGCACCGGCCCCTCGTTGACCTTCAACAGGGCGATGCACTGCTTCATGATCCGCACCGACTGCCGCATCTCCTCCATGCGGATGTGGTAGCGGTCGTAGCAGTCGCCGTTCTTGCCGACGGGGATATCGAAATCGAGCTCGCCGTAGATTTCGTAGGGTTGCGACTTGCGAAGATCCCAGGCAGCGCCGGAACCGCGCACCATCACGCCCGAGAAACCCCACTTCCAGGCATCTTCCAGGCTGACGATACCGATATCGACATTGCGCTGCTTGAAGATGCGGTTCTCCGACAGGAGCGCATCGAGATCGTCGACCGTTCCGAGGAAGGGATCACACCACGCCTCGATGTCGGCGATAAGCTGCTCGGGCAGATCCTGATGGACGCCACCGGGACGGAAATAGGCGGCGTGCATGCGCGAACCCGACGCACGCTCGTAGAAGATCATCAGCTTCTCGCGTTCCTCGAAGCCCCAGAGAGGCGGCGTCAGGGCGCCAACGTCCATCGCCTGGGTCGTGACGTTGAGGAGGTGAGAGAGGATACGGCCGATCTCGGAATAAAGGACACGAATGATCTGCGCACGGCGCGGCACGACGATGCCCGCAAGCCGCTCGACCGCCAGACAGTAGGCGTGTTCCTGATTCATCGGCGCGACGTAGTCGAGCCGGTCGAAATAAGGCAGGCCCTGCAGATAGGTACGAGCCTCGATCAGCTTCTCCGTGCCGCGGTGCAGGAGACCGATATGCGGGTCGACGCGCTCGACCACCTCGCCGTCCAGCTCCAGCACCAGGCGCAACACGCCGTGAGCGGCCGGATGCTGAGGGCCGAAGTTGATATTGAAATTTCTGACCTGGGCTTCAGCCATCGATCGCGCGCCTCAGTTCGTCTTGACCTTCTCGTCGCCCGGCAGCACGTAGGTCGTGCCCTCCCAAGGCGACAGGAAGTCGAAATTGCGGAATTCCTGGTTGAGCCGGACCGGCTCGTAGACGACGCGCTTCTGGGTATCGTCGTAACGAACCTCGACATAACCCGTCATCGGGAAGTCCTTGCGAAGGGGATGCCCGTCGAAGCCGTAGTCGGTGAGGAGGCGCCGCAGTTCCGGATGATCGGAGAACAGGATGCCGAGGAGGTCGTAAGCCTCACGCTCGAACCACAGGGCGCCAGGGAACACCGAAGTGATCGAGGGGACCGGCGTCACCTCGTCCGTCGTCACCCGAAGGCGCAGGCGGGCATTCCGGGTCGGCGACAGCAGATGATAGACCACGTCGAAACGATCGGCGCGCTCCGGATAGTCGACACCGCAAACATCGATGATATTGACGAATCCGAGATCCGGAGCGTCACGCAGCCGCGTCACGGCTTCGACGATACGTTCGCGGACGACCGTTGCCGTCACCTCGCCAAAGGCGACATCGACCGACAACGCATCGGTTCCGAGGGCGTTGCCAACGGCCAGCGCCAGTTCGCCGATCAAATCCTTCGGGGCTTCGCTCATGTTTCACCCAGCCTCGTTTTCGCTCAGCGCTCGATAGTACCGGTACGCCGGATCTTCTTCTGAAGCAGAAGCACACCGTAGAGCAGAGCCTCGGCGGTTGGCGGACAGCCAGGCACGTAAATGTCGACCGGCACGACGCGGTCGCAACCGCGCACCACAGAGTAGGAATAGTGATAGTAGCCGCCGCCATTGGCACAAGAGCCCATGGAGATGACGTAACGCGGCTCCGGCATCTGATCGTAGACCTTGCGAAGCGCTGGCGCCATCTTGTTGGTCAGCGTCCCGGCGACGATCATCACGTCGGACTGGCGCGGCGAACCGCGCGGCGCAAAGCCGAAGCGCTCGACGTCGTAACGCGGCATCGACACCTGCATCATCTCGACGGCGCAGCAGGCAAGACCGAAGGTCATCCACATCAAAGAGCCCGTACGGGCCCAGTGGATCAGCTCCTCGGTAGAGGTGACGAGCCAGCCCTTGTCGGCCAGTTCGTCGTTGATGCCAGTGAAAAAGCCGTCATCGGAGCCGATCGGCTTGCCGGTGCGCGGATCGATGATTCCCTTGGGGGCGGGCGACACCAGCGTCTCTCTCGGGCTCAGTCCCATTCCAGCGCCCCCTTCTTCCACTCATAGGCAAAACCGATGGTCAGCACGCCGAGGAAAACCATCATGGACCAGAAGCCGAACAACCCGACATCCTTGAAGGCAACGGCCCAGGGGAACAGGAAGGCGACTTCCAGATCGAAGATCACGAAGAGGATCGACACCAGATAAAAGCGAACATCGAACTTCATGCGAGCGTCGTCGAAGGCGTTGAAGCCGCACTCGTAGGCCGACAGCTTTTCCGGATCGGGATTCTTGAAAGCCAGCAGGAATGGCGAGACCAGAAGCGCCAAGCCGATGGCCAGCGCCACACCGAGAAAAATGATCACCGGCAGGTAGTCCCGAAGGAGTTCGTCCATTGTGACCTCGTTGGTTCCGACGCAACCCATTTGCGCATCGCAACAATTTGGTTAGGAGTCGCGCGGGGTCGCCGAATTGCTTGTCGCACGGTTAGCGGATAGACCTTCACTTCGCAAGGGCGTCGAAGGTTCCTTTCTAAGGTTTATTACGCTCAGGGGTACCCCGGAGACAACCCGAGAAACCTGACTGCAAAGTCCCTGTTTTTGCAAAGAGATTTCCCCACCCTTCCCCGCAGAGAGTCCCGAGGGGAGAAAGCGTGGAAAAACATATGATTACCAAAGAGCAGCCGATCACGCTCGACAGAATACGTGCCGCCAGAAATGCGATTTCCGGTCAGGTGATGCATACCCCCTTCCTGCCGGCGCCCAGGCTCGGCCAACTGACCGGCGCGGACGTTTTCGTCAAGTACGAGAACCTGCAGGTGACCTCGGCCTTCAAGGAGCGCGGGGCGCTCACTCGCCTTCTGGCGCTATCAGCCGACGAGCGGCGGCGCGGCGTTATTGCCATGTCTGCCGGCAACCACGCGCAGGCGGTCGCCTATCACGCGGTGCGACTCGGCATCGAGGCGACCATCGTCATGCCGGTGACCACCCCCTACGTGAAGGTGTCGGCGACGGCCGGCTACGGCGCCCGCGTCTTGCTCGAGGGCGAGACGGTGGCTGAGTCGGCACTCGCCGCCGAGCGCATCGGAGCGGACGAGAACCTCGTTTTCATACATCCCTACGACGACGTCGACGTCATCGTCGGCCAGGGCACTTTGGCGTTGGAGATGCTTGAAGAACGGCCGGATCTCGACGTCATCGCCATCCCTGTTGGGGGCGGCGGCCTGATTGCCGGAATGGCGACCGCGGCCAAGGCGCTGAAACCCGACATTCGTCTGGTTGGCGTCGAAACGCGCATGTATCCGTCGATGTGGGCTGCGCTGAAGGGCATCGATGCCATGGCCGGCGGTGCGACTCTGGCCGAAGGCATCGCCGTCAAGGTGGCCGGGAAAAGGACTCTGCCGATCGTGCAGGCTCTCGTCGACACCATCGTGCTCGTCGACGAGAGCCATCTCGAACGGGCGGTCAACGCCTATCTGACACTGCAGAAGACCATGGCCGAGGGTGCCGGCGCGGCCGGCCTCGCCGCGATGTTCGCCGAGCCAGACCTTTTCCGCGGAAGAAAGGTCGGGCTGGTGCTTTCGGGCGGCAACATCGACCCGCGCATTCTCGCCTCGATCATGATGCGCGAGCTGGCCCGCGAGGAGAGGATCGTCGCCATCCGCCTCGCCATTCCGGATCGCCCCGGCACGCTCGGCGCCATCACCACGCTGATCGGCGACGCTGGCGGCAACATACTCGAGGTATCCCACCGCCGAACCGTGCTGGAAATTCCAGCCAAGGGCGCATCGCTCGACATCACCCTTGAGGCGCGCGACGGCCACCATGCCGAAGAAATCATCGCGGCGCTCAGGGCCAAAGGCTACGGAGTCGAGCGGAAATCGTCGGAATAGGCGGCCATTCGCAAGACCGATGCATTGAAGTCGCAGACCGCATTCCCATATGCGGCTCATTGTTCTTCAGGGAGCCCCCAATGTCCAACCGGACCTACGACGCCGCCGATTACATCATTGACGAAGGCCGCCCCGGCCCCAGAGCCGTCAGTGGCATCCGTACGCGCCGTGTCATCGCCTTCCTGATCGACGCCGTCATCATCGCCCTGCTTACCTTCGCCATCGGCGTGGTGGTGTTCTTCCTCGGCATCTTCACTCTCGGCCTCGGCTGGCTGCTTTATCCGATCCTCTGGCCGGCGGTGGCGCTGGTCTATTGCGCCTTCTCCCTCGGTGGCCCCTACTCGGCAACCGTGGGCATGCGGACCCAGGGTATCGAAGCGCGGTTCATGGACGGAAGCCGTCTCAACCCCGGCATCGCCGCAATCCACGCCGTGTTGTTCTACTTCTCCGTGTCGGTCCTGACACCCCTGGTCCTTTTGGTGTCGCTATTCACCGAGAACAAGCGTCTGCTGCACGACATCGTGCTCGGTGTCGTCTTCGTCAATCGGTGATGACTGACCAGACTGCGCCGCGTCGTTGAGACGACGGCCCTTCACTCTGGAAATCCGCGCCATGGGCATCGGTGCAAGCCCTCGTATCTTGCCGCCGACTTCGGCTGGGCTAGGTCAAATCGCTTCCGTTGATCTTGGTATCTCGCCAGAGCCGGCGAAAGATGCCAAGATCGGCGACAGCAGACCGACGCAAGAACCCATGACGCAACACCCGACCGACGCGCCTCAATTCTTTCTGACCGCGCCGTCCGCCTGTCCCTATCTGCCGGGCAAGACGGAACGGAAGGTGTTTACGCACATGGTCGGCGAGCGCGCGGCCGCGATGAACTCCATCCTGAGCCACGGCGGCTTCCGGCGCAGCCAGAACATCGCCTATCGACCGGCCTGCGAGGAATGCCGCTCCTGCGTGTCGGTGCGCGTGCGCGTGGACGACTTCCGGCCCGACAAGAGCCAACGGCGCAACTACGCGCGCAACAGCCATTTGGTCGGTGCGGAACTGCCGCCGGCTGCGACGGGCGAGCAATACTCCCTCTTCCGCTCCTACCTCGACGCACGCCACGCCGATGGCGGCATGGTGGACATGACGGTGGGCGACTATGCCGCCATGGTGGAAGAGACGCACGTGTCGACCATGATGATCGAGTACCGTCGACGCGGCATCAACACCTTCCTGAGCGGCATGGGCGATGGGCCGCTGATCGGCGCCGCGCTGACCGATGTGCTGATTGACGGCCTGTCCATGGTCTATTCCTTCTACGAGCCCGACATGCAAAGCGACGGGCTCGGCACATTCATGATTCTCGATCACATTGAACGAACGCGGCGGCGAGGCCTGCCCTATCTCTACCTTGGCTATTGGGTGCAAGGCTCGCGCAAGATGGACTACAAGCGCCGCTTCAAGCCTCTTGAGTACCTGACCTCCAGCGGTTGGGCGGTCTTGCCCGATGAGCCGGCAGAGACAGAGTTCGCGTAAAGAGCCCCACAAGCAAGCTTGGAGCAAGGACCGACGCATCGGGGCGTTGTCGGCTAGGCTTTCGCCTTATGTCCGCCTTGCCTGAAATGCCTGCTTCTCAGGGCGGTTACACAGTTTGGCCGCCGAGCTCCGGATGACAGCCCCATGGAGACGCCCAGTGACCGATAGTATTCTCGACGCCATCGGCAACACGCCGCTCATTCGTCTTCGCCGCGCCTCCGAAATGACGGGCTGCGAGATTCTTGGCAAGGCGGAGTTCATGAATCCGGGCCAGTCGGTGAAAGACCGAGCTGCCCTCTACATCATTCGCGACGCCTTGAAGTCCGGGCGCCTGCAACCGGGCGGCACCGTCGTGGAAGGTACGGCGGGCAATACCGGTATTGGCCTGGCGTTGGTCGGCAGCGCGCTGGGCCTCAAGACGGTGATCGTCATTCCCGAGACGCAATCGCAAGAGAAGAAGGATTATCTTCGTATGGTGGGGGCCGAGCTGGTCGAGGTTCCAGCCGTCCCCTACCGCAATCCCAACAATTACGTGAAGCTTTCCGGCCGCCTCGCCGAGCAGCTCGCCAAGACCGAACCGCACGGCGCGATATGGGCCAATCAGTTTGACAATGTCGCCAACCGGCAGGCTCACATCGAGACCACGGCACGCGAGATCCTTGAGCAAACCGACGGCAAGGTGGACGGATTCATCTGCGCGGTGGGCTCGGGCGGCACTCTGGCAGGCGTGGGGATCGGCCTCAAGGAGCGCAAACCCGACGTGAAGATCGGCCTCGCCGATCCGTATGGCGCCGCCCTGCATTCCTGGTACACAAGCGGCGAGCTCAAGGCCGAGGGGGCTTCAATCACCGAGGGAATCGGCCAGGGCCGGATCACCGCCAATCTCGAAGGCGCCCCCGTCGATTTTTCATATCGAGTCTCGGACGAGACGGCGCTGGCCATTCTGTTCGATCTCGTTGAGCACGAAGGACTCTGCCTTGGCGGCTCATCGGGCGTCAACGTCGCGGGAGCCATCGCTCTTGCCCGAGAGCTCGGTCCGGGACACATCATCGTCACCATGCTTTGCGACGGTGGCGCTCGTTACGCATCGAAGCTATACAACCCTGCGTTTTTGAGGAGCAAGCAACTGCCGGTGCCAAAGTGGCTCGACGCTCCAAGGAAGTTCAGGCCACCGTTTGAGGCGGCGTGACGGAGGAAAAATGATGACCGAGGCACTCTACCTCGAAAACCCCTATCTTGAGCTCGCCGAGGCGACGGTGACCGCCGTCGGCACGGATGGAGGCCTCTACGTCGACCGCGCGATCTTCTACCCGCAGGGCGGCGGCCAGCCGGGCGACCGTGGATCGATCGAATGGGGTACCGGGTTCAGAACAAACATCAAAAACTCCGTATATAACACTGATCGATCATCGATTATCCTTGTTCCGGAGGCTGACCAGGAATTACCGCAACTCGGGCAGACGATCATTCAGCGCCTTGATTGGGCACGCCGCCACGCCCTGATGAGGATGCATACGGCGATGCATCTTCTTTCGGTGGTACTCCCCTATCCCGTCACCGGAGGCCAAGTGGGCGCGGAGGAAGGCCGGCTCGATTTTGACCTTCCCGAAGGGGAAACGGTCGACAAGACCTCGGCCACCGACGCCCTCAACGCGCTGATCCGCGCCGACCACGCCGTTACAACCGAGTGGATAACCGACGCGGAGCTGGCCAAGAATCCAGCCCTCGTCAAGACGATGAAGGTCAAGCCGCCGACGGGTGCCGGCCGGGTGCGCCTCGTCCGCATTGGAACCGACATCGACCTTCAGCCCTGCGGCGGAACCCATGTCAAGTCGACGGGCGAGATCGGCGAGATGCAGATCGCCAAGATCGAGAACAAAGGCCGGATCAACCGCCGCGTCCGTTTGCGGTTCAGCCCAACGGCCAACAACGCCTAGTTCGCCACCATCAACGAGGAGCCGCGTCATGCCCGTACATCCGGACCCGCACTTTGTCACTGCCGACTGGCTCTCTCGTCATCTCGACGACCCCAGCGTGGCCATTGTCGACGGTTCCTGGCACATGCCGGCAACGGCTCGCAGTGGCTGGGCCGAGTACCTCGCCGGGCACATTCCGCGCGCCGTGTTCTTCGATGTCGATGCCATCGCAGACACAGCGTCGTCCTTGCCGCACATGCTGCCGTCGCCGGAAGCTTTTGCGGCGACCATGGGCGCCCTTGGCATCAGCGACAAGCAGACGATCGTCATTTACGACAGCTACGGCCTGCGCTCGGCCGCGCGCGTTTGGTGGACATTTCGCGTGATGGGGGCCCGGGACGTCGTGATACTCGATGGTGGCCTGCCTGCGTGGACCTCCGGACACCTTCCGCTGGAGGAAGGCGAGCCGGCGAGCATAGAGCCCAAGACGTTCAACCCGTCCTTCAATCCGTCCTTGGTGCGAGACTTCGAAGACGTCAAGGCGGCGCTCGGCAGTCCGATACAGATTCTGGATGCGCGCTCCGCCGGTCGCTTCCAAGGCCAGGAGGCAGAGCCCCGTGCCGGTCTTCGTTCCGGACACATGCCGGGCGCAATCAACCTCCCATTTGGCGACGTCATCGATGGCGAGCGCATGAAATCCGCATCCGACCTGCGGGCGGTTTTCGCTTCACGTGGCATCGACACCGGGAAACCCATCATCACCAGTTGCGGCTCGGGAGTTACGGCGGCCATTCTGGCACTTGCACTGGATGTCGTCGGGGCCCCTGATGTCGCCGTTTACGACGGCTCCTGGACCGAGTGGGGCGGCCGCTCAGACGCCTCGGTGGTTACCGACTGACGCGAACTGCCCTTTGACAGCGCGCGGATGAGGCTCTCGGCCGCATCCGCCGACTGCGCCGTGACGAGGCCGAAGGAGATGACGAACTTGGCAGCGTCCTCGACCGTCATGTCGAGAATGACGACGTCCTCACGCGGAATGAAGACGAGATAGCCGCCGGTCGGGTTGGGGGTTGTCGGTACGTAGACGGTCAGCATGTCATGGCCGCCCTCCAGCCGATCCGCCACCTCGCCACGCGTTGCACCGGCGACGAAGCCTATCGTCCACATGCCGGCGTTGGGAAAACGCACCAGCGCCGCCTGCTTGAAGGCATTGCCCTTGTCGGCCAGCACCGACGAGAAGATCTGCTTCAGCCCTTTGTAGAGATTGCGCACCAGCGGCATGCGCTCGACCAACTCTTCGGAAAAGGAGAAGATCGACGCGCCGACGATGTTGGCCGTCAGGAAACCGATGAGCGTGATGACGATGATGGCGACCACCAGGCCATAGCCCGGAACACGGAAGGGCAGATACGTGTCGGGATTGTAGGCGAGCGGCAAATAGGGCTTCACCCAGCTGTCGATCCACGACACCATCGACCAGGTGATATAAATGGTGATGCCGGCCGGCCCAGCCACCAGCAACCCGGTCAGGAAATAGTTCCTAAGTCTCGTCACGCCGAGTGTCCTTCCGATTCATCGTCCAGTCACCACTTCATATTGCCCATGCGTCGGGAACAAGTGAAGTTTTGCGTCCACGGAGCATGCCTTGCCGCGCCGCCAATGACGTTATCGTGAAACACTCGTGGGTAAGCACGACAACAGACGTCGGCAGCGACTCATTGTCCTTGAGTGAATCGGCTTCCTAATCCTTTATGGAAGAGACTGGCCGAAATGCGGCCTTTCGGCGTTTGGGGTATTCTCGTGAACGGCGAGCGTGACGACAGATATGGCGGCGGAAACGGGGTTCCCGGTTCCGGCTCCTTTGCGTTGTCGGTGTGGTTCGCCATCGCGGCGTTGGCGGTGGTGTTTGCCGTTGTTGCCCTTGTCTATGGCAATCCGGCGCGCGAAGCGTCTATCCCGCCATCACGTCCCGTCGCCTCCGGAGGTGGAGCAACCCTTTTGCGCGGCACCCCTGCGTCGGAGCCAAGTTCGGTTGCAACTACATCGAGCGGGCGCAGCGACATGGTTGGCGCTCAGACCCAAGATGCCGACGTTGCCACCGAGCTTGCGAAGGTGCGGATCGAGAACGCAGCGCTTCGGCAGACCACCGAGCTTTTGCGCGGCCAGATCGATGCCCTGTCGGAACGACTCGGCAAGATCGAAGGACGGTTCTCGGAAATGACCGGCAGCATCGGCGCCCCCTCGGCGCCCATGCTCGGTACGACAAACGGCCTGCCATCATCGACGCGAAACTTCGACGACCTTGTGCCGCCCGACAGCAGTTCTCAGCGCGAAGCGGCCTACACCCAGTTTGGCATGGAGCTCGGCGCCTATAGCGACCTCACCACGCTCAAGACCGCATGGTCGGATCTGGTGAGGCAATATCCTGCATTGTTTGAAGGATTGGATGGCCTGGCCACCATCCGCGACCGTGGCGGTCGGACCGAACTGCTGCTGATCGCCGGTCCGTTCCGCAACGCCGCCGAGGCGGCGGAGCGGTGTGGCAAAGCCGAATCGTCTGGCTTGAAGTGCCTGCCGGCGTTTTACCTGGGGCAGCAGCTCTCCATGCATTAAGGCCGGTCTGGTGACCGATCTCGCGTGTTCTCAGGGAAGCTTGGCCGGGCAAGCAGTCGCCGGATCGACGGAATAGGGATCACAGATCGGCGCTTCAACAGGCTGGAACGCGGATTCGGTTTCCTGAATGAGCGCCTGCGCCTCTTCGTTCTGTTGCTGGCGCGCAACCGAAAGAGCCATCACGGTGGATGTGTTGTCGGAGGGCATCCGATAACCACGGCTTTGGGCCTCGAGAGCCGCAGCTAACGCCGCCTGCTGGTCTGCATCGCGAACGAGAGGCTTCTCTGCCTTGGGCTCGCTGGAGGCCACCGAGAGAAAATCGGACGGTCCGCTCGCACATCCCCCTAGGGTGAGCACGGCAAGGACGGCGGTCACGGTCGCGAGGGGCCATGAAGAACGGGACGTCGGGAAGCGCATGAAGCCTCGATAATCGTTATTGTCTGGATCATACACTAGCCGCAAAGTCATTGCGATTTCCTTTTTGGTGCTCCGTAAAAGGTGATCGTCACGTGAAGGTCAACGTTACCATCGGGGCCGCTCAGTTCCGGCGATTTCTCAGTCATCCATCTTGACGGAACAGCAAAAGCTCTCCATGCATCTCGGCCTCAAAAGCTCAGGAATTCGCCGCAAATGACCACCGACACCCGCTCCGACATCGCTCCGAAGATCTCCTTCGTCAGCCTCGGCTGCCCGAAGGCACTGGTCGACAGCGAACGGATCGTGACGCACCTGAGATCGGAGGGCTACGAAATTGCCCGCCGTCACGACGGGGCCGACGTCGTCATCGTCAACACCTGCGGCTTCCTCGACAGCGCCAAGGCCGAAAGCCTCGACGCCATCGGCAAGGCGATGTCCGAAAATGGCAAGGTCATCGTCACCGGTTGCATGGGGGCTGAGCCCGAGCAGATCCGCGAGGCCTTCCCCGGCGTTCTCGCCATCACCGGCCCCCAGGCCTATGAAAGCGTGATGAGCGCCGTCCACGAGGCCATTCCACCGGCACACGACCCCTTCCTCGATCTGGTGCCGCCGCAGGGCGTCAAGCTCACGCCGCGCCACTACGCCTACCTGAAGATCTCCGAGGGCTGCCACAACCGCTGCAGCTTCTGCATCATCCCGAAGCTGCGCGGCGACCTCGTGTCGCGGCCGATCGTCGACGTGCTGAAGGAAGCGGAGAAGCTGGCCAACGCCGGCGTCAAGGAGCTGCTGGTCATATCGCAGGACACCTCAGCTTACGGCGTCGACATCAAGTACCAGTCCGGCATCTGGAAGGATCGGGAGATTCGTGCGCGCTTCTACGATCTGGCCGATGCACTCTCCGAGTTCGGCATCTGGGTGCGCTTGCACTATGTCTATCCCTACCCGCATGTCGACGAGGTCATCTCGCTGATGGCCGACGGCAAGGTGCTGCCCTATCTCGACATTCCTTTCCAGCACGCCTCGCCTAAGGTGCTTCGCGCCATGCGCCGGCCGGCACACCAGGAGAAGACGGCCGAGCGCATCGCCAAGTGGCGCGAGATCTGCCCGGACCTTGCCATCCGCTCCACCTTCATCGTCGGCTTCCCCGGCGAGACGGAGGAAGATTTCGAGATGCTGCTCAACTGGCTGTCGGAGGTGAAGCTGGAGCGGGTCGGCTGCTTCAAATACGAACCCGTTCAAGGCGCGGCCGCCAACGACCTCGGCTTGCCATTGGTGCCGCCGGAGGAGCAGGAACGCCGTTGGCACCGCTTCATGGCCCATCAGCAGGGCATTTCGGCCAAGCTGTTGCAGCGTCGTGTCGGCAAGCGCATCCCCGTCATCATCGACGAGGCGAACGGCACTGTCGCCAAGGGGCGCTCAAAGTGGGACGCGCCGGAGATCGACGGCTCCGTTCACCTGACCAGTCGCCGCCCGATGCGCGTCGGCGACATCGTCACGGCCAAGATCGAGCGCGCCGACGCCTATGATCTCTGGGGAACGGTGGGCTGATCGCCCTCCTCACGACGTGAGGAGGTCTTTCAGCGTCAGGGCAATCACCTCGGTAGCCGCCTTGAGATCCGAAAGCTGGACGTGCTCGTCGGCAGCGTGGGCGTTCGCCTCCAGAATGGAGCGCGGACCGGCGCCGTAGAGAACGGTCGGAATGCCGGCCGCCGAATAGTGACGGGCGTCGGTGTAGAGCGGCACGCCGGTCGGTTCGACGGGAACGCCGAGCACTTGCTCGGCATGCGCCGAAATGGAAGCCACGAGCCGATCGGCGCCGGGCAGCTCGCGCAAGGGTTCGGCCAGCATGATGCGCCTGCACTCAACCTCAAGGCCATCGATCTTGGGCGCCGCCGCCTCGATCAGCGAGACAAGATTCTTCTCGACCTCGGTTCCGATCTCCTCCGGAATGAGGCGCCGATCGATACGCAGCGCCACGCGATCGGGAACGACGTTGGTGTTGATACCACCCGAGATCAAGCCGACGGTCAGCTTGGGCGAGCCAATGCCCTTCTGCGCCGACACGGTGGCGCCAAGGCGATGCCGCTCATCATAAAGCGCCTGCAGGATCGGAACGGCGTGTTCCAGTGCATCGACGCCGGTCTCCGGCATGGCCGCGTGAGCCTGCCGCCCACGGATGATGACCTCCATGTGCAGCACGCCGTTATGGGCGGTGGTGATGGCATAGGAAAAACCGGCGGAGATCGCGTAATCGGGCTTCGACAGGCCCTGCTCGATCAGGAATGCCGGGCCGACGAAGCCACCGGCCTCCTCGTCGAAGGTGAGGTGCAGTTCCACCGTACCGTCGAGGGACAGACCGGACGCGATCAGTGCCTTCAACGCGAAGGCGTAGGTTGCGAAATCCGACTTTGACACGGCGGCCCCGCGACCATAGATCGCACCGCCCTTTTCTTCCGCCCCATACGGCTGCATCGTCCATCCCGAGCCCGGGGGCACCACGTCACCGTGGGCATTGAGGGCGATAACCGGCCCCTTCCCCTCTCCGAAGACATGGCGGACAATCAGATTTGTCACCGAGCGCATGCCGTTCTGGCGAACGAAGGGTTCTGGCACCGGATGGCGCTCGACCCGAAAGCCGAGGGCTTCGAGCCGCTCGGCTGCCGTCTCGGCGATCGGCGCGCAGTCGCCGGGCGGATTGTCGCTCGGCACTCTCACCAGCGCTTTCAGGAAGTCGACCTCGGCAGTGAAGGCGGCTTCGATGATGGCTTTCATTTCCGATCCCCTGAAGATGCGGCGTCTGTCCCCAGCCGCTCGATGGCCTTGATCAAGGCTTCCACGGCGAGCCCCATGTCGTCAACGGCGGCATGTTCGGCCGGGTTGTGACTTATACCACCACGGCAGCGCACGAACAGCATGCCGACGTCCGTGAGGTGATGCATGGCGTGGCCGTCATGGCCTGCGCCGGAGGCGAGCCGCCGGTCCGGGAGCCCGAGAGCGCCCGCGGCGGAGGCGAAGGCTTCCTGGAGATGGAAGGCACAGGGCGTCGTCGGGCTCTCGTAGAACTTGTCGATGGCGACGGAAACGCCGCGACGGCTGGCGATGGCCCGAAAGCGCGCATCAAGATCGGCAATGGCGGACAGGCGTGGTCCATCGGCATCGGCACGAATGTCGAGGGTGAAGACCACCTCGGCCGGGATCACATTGACGGCACCAGGCTTCGCAGCCAAGCGTCCGACGGTTGCGACCATCTGATGGGCCTGACCGGCACGGGCAACGTCCTCGATGGCCAGCATCATCTCCGCACTGGCAGCGAGCGCATCGCGTCGCAGGAGCATCGGCACGGTACCGGCGTGCCCCGCCTCGCCCGAGACGGTCACCGAAAAACGAGACTGGCCGGCGATGGACGTCACGACGCCGATCGGCAGCCCCTCGGCTTCCAGCACCGGCCCCTGCTCGATGTGCACCTCGAGGTAGGCGAGCACTTCCTCGCGGGAGTAAGCGGCAGTGGGAGTCGCTTTGGGATCGCCGCCGAAAGCCAGAAGAGCGTCACGCAAGGCGACGCCATCCACATCCCGCGCGTCAAGATCGGACGGCACCAGACAGCCGGCCACCGCCGAGCTGGAAACGAGCGTCGTCGGAAACCGGACGCCCTCCTCGTCACCGAAGGCCAGCACATCGATGCCGAACGGCAGTTCGATGCCCCGCGCCCTGATCTCCTCGGCTACGAGGATACCGGCGACCACGCCCAGCATGCCATCGTATCGGCCAGCGTTCACCACCGTGTCGATGTGCGAGCCGATCAGCAGGCGTCGGTTGCCTGCCCTTCCCGGCGCAGACGGCTTCAGACGGCCGCGCACCGTACCAAGCGCATCAAGCCCCACGTCGAGACCGGCGGTCCGCATCCATCCGGCGACGCGATCGGCCGCAGCGCGATGCGCGGGCGAGAGATAGAGGCGGGTCAGGTTGGCCGCGTCGTCGCTAAAGGCGGCGAGCTCGGCGAGCATCGCCTCGGCGCGAACGCCGAGCTCAGTCGGTGTCCTCACGATGCAACCCGGTCTTCGATCCGGAACCGAAAGATGCGAACGATCTCGTCGAGCGCACGTTCGAATTCCGTTTCCGGGCTGTTACCGAGCCGCTCCTCGAAGGACGCGAGAATGTCAGCCTTGGTCGCCCCGCGCACCGCCAGAATGAAGGGAAAGCCGAAACGCTCCCTGTAGGTCTTGTTCAGCGCCTCGAAGCGATCGAACTCCTGCGGCGACAACGCATCGAGCCCGGCACCGGCCTGTTCGCGACGGGAATCGTCGGCAATGGACTTGGCCTTGGTGGCGAGATCGGGATGAGCGCTGATCAGCGCGAGCTTGGCGGCGCGGCCGGCAGCGCGCAACACTTGTTCGAAGGCGGCGACAATGGCATCGCGATCCTGGAAAGGACGCATTTCCTCGGCGGCCTCGGCCACCCAGGGAGAATGCTCGGCAACATCGCCGAAGGTGGCCATGAAGGCCTTTGCACCCAGGCCGTTCACGTCCTGGACAGTCGTCGTAAGGGTCATCGCGGTCCCCGTTCGAGCTTACAAATCATTAACCGCAAGAGGTTGGCAAAATCACAGAGGTTCCGCAATAGGCCTCCGGATAGGCCTTACGGGTAGACGAATGTCATAAATCGATGTCCGGCCGTCGATGCGGGCAAGATGCAGCAGGCGGTCTTTGCCAAACGATCGGCCGGAGACGATGCGGAAGGCAGTGGGGTCGGACAGCTCGGTCAAAGGAAGCTCGGGAACCTCGCCACCGGTCGTTTCCTCGGATGCGATCACCGTCGCCTCATCGACCATCCCCGCTTCGATCAGGGACCGCGACAGGCGAGCTCCGCCCTCGGCGAGCACGGAGCCTATGCCGAGGCCGCCCATCTGGAACAGCACGTCGGCCAGATCGAGACGACCGGAAGCCTCCCGCTCGGCGGTCAGCACCAGAACGCCGCGCTGAAGCAGAGCCTTTACCCGCTCCTCGGGGGCGTCGGGTGCGACGAAGATCCAGGTCGGCGATGTACGAGCCAGCATCACGACATTGGAGTTCACCGGCGTGCGGGCCTCTGCGTCCACGATCACGCGCACCGGAGAGCGCGCTTCGCAACCCGGCAGACGTGCCGTGAGACGAGGATCGTCCGCAACGATGGTGCCGCTGCCGACCATGACGGCGTCGTGCAGAAGGCGCAGTCCGAAGCCATGGGCGCGGGCGGCGGCCGATGCGATCGGCCGCGTACCCTCGCCCGTGCATTCGACGCAGCCGTCGGCGCTGAGCATGAGCCTGAGGTGAACGTGCGGCCGGTCGAGGCGCGAGCGGGCAATGTGCCCGGCGTGAAGCAACGCCGCTTCCCCGGCATGCACGCCACTCGTCACCCTGATTCCATTCCGCTCCAGAATGGCCAGACTGCGGCCGGAATAGCGAGGATCAGGATCCTCGATGCCGACCACCACATGGGCGACCCCGGCGTTGACCAGCGCGGTGACGCAGGATGGAGCGGGGCCACCGTTGAGGCAGGGCTCCAGCGTCACGTAAAGCGTGGCGCCACGGGCTCTGGCACCCGCCGCAGCCAACACCAGCGTCTCCGCATGCGGCCGCCCACCAGGCGGCGAGACGGCGCGGGCGATCACTTCGAAGCCGTCGGGCGCCTTGCGCACCAGAATGGCGCCGACAGAGGGATGAGGCCGGGAGACGCCTGCGTTCCGCCAACCAAGAGCAATGGCGGCAGCCATGAAGCGTCGATCCAGTTCGGTCGGTTGCCCTCGGGCCACCGTCATCGCCGCCCTCACTCGCTGTCGGCGTTGAGCTCGCCGAGCACGCTCTCGAAATCCTTGGCCTCGCGGAAGTCGCGATAGACGGACGCGAAGCGAACATAGGCGACATCGTCCAGCGTCTTCAGGCCTTCCATGACCAGCCGGCCGATCAAGCCGGCATCGATTTCGCTTTCGCCCATGCTCTCGAGCTGGCGAACGATGCCGTTGACCATACGCTCGACCCGCTCGCCTTCCACCGGGCGCTTGCGAAGCGCGATCTGAACGGACCGCATCAACTTGTCCCGATCGAAGGGGACGCGACGGCCGGACCGTTTGATGACGGTCAGCTCGCGAAGCTGGACGCGCTCGAAAGTGGTGAAACGACCGCCGCAGGCAATGCAGACGCGGCGTCGGCGGATGGCGGTGCCGTCCTCGGTTGGGCGGCTGTCCTTCACCTGGCTGTCTTCGTTGCCGCAATAAGGACACCGCATGGGGCTCACTCTCCGTCGAATCTGATAAAGCGGCACTATATCGATGCGGGGTGGACGATGCCACAGAGCCGAAGGACACGAGCGCCAGAGATCGAGACCGAACGGCTGATTTTGAGGGGTCATCGCCGCGAAGACTTTCCCGCCCTCTCGGCCATGTGGGCCGATCCGGAGGTGACCCGCTTCATTTCCGACCGACCGGCGACCGAGCATGAGAGTTGGATGCGCTATCTGCGTTATGCTGGCCACTGGATCGTCATGGGCTATGGCTTCTGGGCGACCATACGCAAGGACACCGGCGCCTTTGTCGGCGAGATCGGTTTCTCCGATTTCAAACGCCCCATAGATTTGCCGGTAAGGGGTCTGCCGGAAGCGGGGTGGGCCTTCGTGCGGTCCGCCCATGGCCAGGGACTTGCTGGAGAGGCGTTGGCCGCCTGTCTTGCCTGGGCCGACAAGGTGGCGCGCTTCCCGCTCACCACCTGCATCATCGAGCCGCAGAACGCGCCGTCAATCCGGCTCGCGGAACGGGCGGGCTACACGCAGGCCGCCGTCATTGCCGGAACGGACGGAACCCCGGTCGGTCTCTATGAGCGCGCGCGCCCAAGAAACAGACAAGCCCCGGAATCCTGAGATTCCGGGGCGCAGCAGCTGTAGGCAGACGGATTCTATCAGCCGAAAAGCTTGGCCGCGATCTTGGCGACGTGGGCGCCCTGATAGCGCGCCGCCTCCAGCTCGATCTCGGACGGCTGGCGCGAACCGTCACCGTCGGTGATCGTGGAGGCACCGTAGGGCGATCCGCCCTTGACGGCCTCGACGCCCATCTGCCCCTGGAAGGCATAGGGAAGGCCGACGTAGGCCATGCCATGGTGCAGGAAGGTCGGAATCAGGCCGAGAATGGTCGATTCCTGACCGCCATGCTGAGTGGCCGAAGAGGTGAAGGCCGAGGCAACCTTACCGACCAGCTTGCCCTGGGCCCACAACCCGCCCGTCTGGTCGAGGAAATTGCGCATCTGCGAGGCGACGGTGCCGTAGCGGGTGCCCGCACCGACGATGATGGCGTCGTAATCGGCCAGTTCGTCCGGCTTGGCGATGGGAGCCGCCTGGTCGACCTTGTAGTAGGAGGCCTTGGCGACATCCTCGGGGACCAGCTCCGGCACGCGCTTCACATCGACCGTGGCGCCAGTCGAGCGAGCCCCCTCGGCAACGGCGTTGGCCATCGTCTCGATGTGTCCGTAAGCAGAATAGTAGAGCACAAGCACCTTGGCCATATTGAACAATCCTCAATGAAAGCCGGCCCTGCCGGCGAAAGCGGTGCCTTGAACTTAATCCTCCAACGGGTTACGCAAAGTCACGTAATGGGCGACACATCTTCCACTCAGGGTGAACGATCAACCCCTTTCGGCGGTTCATTTACGTGTCCACATTGATCGAAATCGTTGTCTGCGCCTCACGTCGGCGCTTTTCCTCAACCCCGGGAACAGACCATGGAATTCGGCATCGACAGCTTCGTTTCGACCACCTGGACTCCCGCCAGCAAGACCGGCGACGCCGAGCGCATGGCGCGTCTTCTCGAAGAGATTGAAACGGCGGAGGCCGCCGGGCTCGACGTCTTCGCCATCGGCGAGCATCATCGCGAGGAGTATCTCGCCTCGGCCCCGGCGGTCATTCTGGCCGCCGCCGCCGCGCGAACGAAAACCATCCGCCTCGCAAGCGCCGTCACAGTGCTGAGTTCCGACGATCCGGTGCGGGTGTTCCAGCAGTTCGCCACGCTGGACCTGATATCCAACGGCCGGGCCGAAATCATCGTCGGGCGTGGTTCGTTCATCGAGTCCTACCCGCTGTTCGGCTTCGATCTCAGAAATTACGATGAACTGTTCAGCGAGAAGCTCGATCTGCTGCTGACCATCCGCGACAACGTCAACGTGACCTGGTCGGGCGAGCATCGGGCGGCACTGAACGGTCAGGGCGTCTACCCCCGGCCGGTGCAGAAGCAGTTGCCGGTTCGCATCGGAGTCGGCGGAACACCGGCTTCCTTCGCTCGCGCCGGCCTCCTGGGGCTACCGCTGGTCGTCGCCATCATCGGCGGCGAGCCGCACCGGTTCCGCCCCCTGATCGATCTCTACCGCAGGGCGGGCGCCGAGGCCGGTCACCCACCCGAGACGCTCAGCGTCGGCGTTCACGCGGTGGGCTTTCTCGCCGACACATCCGAAGAAGCCGCCGATATCTATTGGCCGGGCTATGAGCGGACCTTTTCGAAGATCGGGCGGGAACGTGGCTGGGGGCCGACCACGCGCGCCCAGTATGACGCGCTACGCGGGCCGACGGGTGCGCTGATGATCGGCAGCCCCGACGAGATCGTCGCCAAGATCCGCCACGTCAACGAGTCGCTCGGCGGCATCGACCGCATCACCTTGCTGCTGCAAGGTCAGGAGCTGCCGCACGCCGCAGCGCTGCATTCGATTGAACTGCTGGGGAACAAGGTGAAGCCGGCAGTGAACGGCGGCACCGCCTGACCTTCCTCCTTCAAGACGGTCCGTCACCATGATGGCGGACCGATCTTGGCAGTCGTTCAATTTTGAACGATGGCTTGCGAAAGCGGGCAATATGAATCGTTTTTCCGGGCGCCTATATGCTTCTCCGGCAATCACCGGAGGCGACCATGCAAGACATCCTGACGTTCATCATCGCCCGCGACGGTCTCCGCCGGCCAAGGCAGACGCATACCGCCGAAGCTGACCGGCAGTTCTACGACACCGCGGCCCCGCTTGCCGTCCAGATTCACGCTGCCCGCCGGCAGTTGGCGCGTTGGTGGCATCGTCTGCCCCGGCGCGATACCGCAGGCGACTGATCGACGCATCGAGTCCGCCCGGCGCGGCCGTTGGACCGATCGAAGGGCGGAACGAGGGCCGGCGGGACCAAGCCGCCGGCCTTTCCATTCATACGATGTTTTTTTCTCTGACCTGTCGCCCATCGCGGACACGCGTTGGCGATAGTTCCGAAAGATCGAGGCTGCGGTAGCCGCCATAGACGACGAGTTCGCCGAGCCCCCTGCCCACGGCCGGCGCCTGTTGCAATCCGTGGCCGGAAAAACCGTTGGCGAGCAGGAAGTTAGGCAGTTCCGGCATGGCGCCAAGCAGCACGTTGTCGTCGTGGGCGCACATGTCGTAATAACCTGCCCAGGCAGCGCCAGGCTTGATGCGTTCGAAGGCGGGCACGCGGGTCGCGATCGTCGGCCAGATGTGATCCTCGAACAGATTCCAGTCGACGTCGAAATCGTCCTCGACCTCGGGATCGTCCTCGGCCGACGGCGCCCAACCGCAGATGAAGCCATCACTGTCGCCACGTACATAGGTGCCATTGGGGTCGATCAGGAGCGGGCAACGCTCGATCCGATCTTCCGCCTTGAAGGTGAAGATCATCCTCTTCTTCACCTCAATGGGGATGTCGATGCCCGCCGTGGCAGCCAGCTTGCGGCCATCGGCGCCGGAGGCGTTGATCACCGTGCCGGCGGAGATCAACTCGCCGTCTTCGAGACGAACGCCGACCGCCTTGCCATTCGTAACTTCGACGGCGGCGGCGCGCGCCGGGCGGTACTCCACACCAAGCGATCGCGCCTTCCGACGAAAGGCCTGCATCATTCCATAGCCGTCAAACCACCCCTCGCCGCTCCGGCCGTAGCAACCGGCCGAGAGGTCGTCGACGCTGAGCCAGGGAAAGGCGGTGGAAAGCGTTTCCGGTTCCAGAAAAGCGATATCGGCGCCCAGCTCGACCTGCAGCTTGTGGTTTTCCGCCAGCGTGTCCCGCCCGGCGTCCGTGGCAAGAAACAGATAGCCATCCTCGTGAAATCCGATGTCCGGCCTGTCGCCGTCGACCTCAAGCAGGTCGCCTATGTTTCGAATGAACTCAAGTCCATAGAGGGAGATCTTGATGTTCACCGCTGTCGAAAACTGCTGGCGGATCGAGGCAGCCGACAAGGCGGATGCGCATTTGCGATAGGAAGGATCCTTTTCGAGGACCAGCACCTTGCCGGAGAAATCGGGGTTGGCGGCAAGATGATAGGCAGCCGACGACCCCGTAACGGCGCCGCCGACGATCACGACATCATATTGAGGCATTTGAGAACCTGAGATTGCCTTCGGGGGCTACGCCGCCCGGTGAGGCCATCAGAAATTCTGCTTATCGCGCTGTCAAGCGGACGACCGCCCAACCCTCCGGCAAGCGCTGCACAAACATTGCGCCAATGCCTTCAATGGCGGCTTTGCCTCGTTCAACGGGCGTTCCCGGGCGCACTTCGCCCGGGAACTCACGCGGGGCGACGTCAGTCGGCCGCCTTTTCCACGTACCGCGGGAAGATGCCGACCGGCGCCGGCAACTCGACCCCACCAGCGAGAGCAGCGCCCTCGCCCAGACTATCGAAGGCGCGTCGATCCGCCGGTACGGCCAGAAGATCGAGCAGCTTTTCCATCGACGTCGGCATCACCGGCTGGATCAGGATGGCGACATTGCGCAGCAGTTCCGCCGTCACCCACATGATGGTGGCAAAGCGCGCCTCGTCGGTCTTGCGGACCGTCCACGGCGCCTCGGCGTCGAAGTAGCGGTTGGCTTCGCCAAGCACGCCCCAGATGGCATTTAGCATCTGGTGGATCTGCTGCCCCGCTATGGCCTCGCGGCAAACCGGCAGCAGGCCATAGACGCTCGCAAGGATCGTCCGGTCGGCATCGGTCAACGGCCCCGGCGTCGGCAGAACGCCGCCGAGGTTCTTGGCGATCATCGACAGAGAGCGCTGCGCGAGATTGCCAAGGTTGTTGGCGAGATCGGAGTTCATCCGCCCGACGATCGCCTCATGGCTGTAGTTGCCATCTTGACCGAAGGAAACCTCACGCAGGAAGAAATAGCGTACCGGATCGAGGCCATAGGCATCGACCATCTCCTTCGGTCCAACGACGTTGCCGAGCGACTTCGACATCTTCTCGCCGCGGTTGAACAGGAAGCCGTGGGCGAAAACGCGCTTCGGCAGCGGCACGCCGGCGCTCATCAGGAAGGCCGGCCAGTAGACGGTGTGGAAGCGGACGATGTCCTTGCCGATGATGTGCAGCGCCGGCCAGTATTTCTGGAACAGCTCGCCTTCGACGTTCGGATAGCCGAGCGCCGTGATGTAGTTGGTCAGCGCGTCGACCCACACGTACATGACGTGCTTGTCGTTGCCCGGCACCGGAATGCCCCAATCGAAGGTGGTGCGCGAGATGGACAGATCCTTGAGACCACCCTTGACGAAGCTCATCACCTCGTTACGGCGCTCGTCGGGACCGATGAAGTCCGGCTGTTCCTCGTAGAGCTTCAGGAGCTTGTCCTGATAGGCGCTGAGACGGAAGAAATAGCTTTCCTCCTCCACCCATTCGACAGGCGTGCCTTGCGGACCGAAGCGGATTCCGTCGTCGGAGACGACAGTCTCTTCTTCGCCGTAATAGGCTTCGTCGCGCACCGAATACCAACCGGCATACTTGTTGAGATAGATGTCGCCGTTCTTCTCCATCGCCTTCCAGATCGCCTGGCAGGCAATGCGGTGGCGCTCCTCGCTTGTGCGGATGAAGTCGTCGTTGGACAGATTCAGGAGACGGGCCATCTCCTGGAAACGGGCCGAGTTGCGATCGGCGAGTTCTCGGGCGGTAATGCCCTCCTTGCGCGCCGTCTGCAGCATCTTGATGCCGTGTTCGTCGGTGCCCGTCAGGAAACGCACATCATGGCCGTCGAGCCGCATGAACCGCGCCATCACGTCGGTCGCCATCGCCTCATAGGCATGGCCGATGTGAGGAGCCCCATTGGGGTAGCTGATCGCGGTCGTGATGTAGAACGTCGGTTTCATGAGTTCGCTTCAGGGTTTCGATGGTGCCGGACGGAAGGTCACAGGACGTGTCCGAAAGGAACGCCGACGGCACACCTCTGTGAATAGCTACTTAGCTACGCATCCCGCAAGGCTTTGCATCAACGAAATCACCGCCTGCCGGCGATCGAGGTTGATGCCGTCGGTCTCGGCGACGATGCGGTTCACCGTTTCCCAGGCAACGGAATAGCCATTGAGCCGATCGACGCCGCTCCGCAGCGTCAGGCGCATATGCTCGGACAGCCAGCCGCGGGCAAGATCGGCACAGAGATCGAAGCTATCGGATCCCTTGCGCCCCGCCACCGCGTCGGCGAAGCGGTAGAGGCGGGGGCGGTCGAGGCGCGGAAAACCATCGGCGAGCGAGCGGAACAGGCGATAGATCTCAAGCCCATCGTTTTCGATGCACTCGATCGCCCGGCGCACCGACCCTTCGGCCAGTGCGGCCAGTGCCGGCTTGTCGCCTTCGGCGACCGTCAGGCCAAGGGACGTGAGAGCCGCGTCCAGATCGTCCGGGGCAAGCGGATCGAGGGAGAGACGACGGCAACGCGACCGAATGGTCGGCAGCAGACGGCCCGGTGCGTGGGAGAGGACCAGGAACAGCGACCGTTTCGGCGGCTCTTCCAGCATCTTGAGCAGCGCATTGGCCGCGGAGACGTTCATATCGTCGGCGGCATCGACGATGGCGATGCGATAGCCGTCAACACCGGCCGCATTGCCGAAGAAACTCACAGTCTTGCGGATTTCGTCCACGGTGAGCTGGGTCTTGACCTTCTTTGCCTTCTCGTCCCAGGGACGACGAAGATGCAGGAGGTTGGGATGGGCGCCGGTAGACACCATAGCAGCAACGCGCTCGTCGGCCGGCAGCAGACCGGAGGTCGGAGGCGGCGCACCCGCAGGGTTGGGATAGCTCAACACGAAGCGGGCGAAGCGAAAGGCCAGTGTCGCCTTGCCGATGCCCTTGGGGCCGGTCAGCAAGATGGCGTGGTGCAAGCGCCCCCCCGCGTAGCCTTCGTGCAACTCGGCGGCGGCGGCGGAGTGCCCGATCAACTCCGTCTGCTCGCGCGGCAACGGCAGCCCCTCCAGCCAATCGGCTTCACTGGCGCGATCGTCCTCAATCGCCACGGGTGTCCTCCCCGTCGAGCCCGAACCGGTTCGTCACCAGCGCCAGGATCTCGGCGGATACCTCATCCTTGTCACGGCTTCCGTCCACGACGAAGCAGCGCTCCGGAAACCGATCGGCGAGAGCGAGGAATCCCTGCCGCCTCGCCTCATGGGTGGCCACCGCGTCGCTTTCGAAGCGATCGGCTCCCTCGGAACGATGCCCCACGCGGGCGAGACCGACCGAAACGGGCACATCGATGACGACTGTGAGATCGGGAATCGTTGCTCCGATGGCGGCGTCGATGAGTCCATCGACGACATCCGCGGGCAGCCCGCCGGCGGTGCCCTGATAGACCCGGCTCGAGTCGGCGAAGCGATCGCAAATCACAAAGGCACCTCGGCCGAGCGCCGGCTCGATCAACTCGGCGACGTGGTCGATACGGGCGGCGGCGAAGAGATAGGCCTCGCCCAGCACCCCAAGGGGCTTGGCCCGACCAGACAGCAGAAGGCCGCGAATGGTCTCGGCCGCAGGCGATCCGCCGGGCTCGCGTGTCAGGACCACATCGAGGCCACGCGCCTCGAGAGCCGCCGCGAGGCGCTTCGACTGCGTCGATTTGCCTGTGCCCTCACCTCCCTCGAAGGTGATGAACCTACCCCTGGTGCCGCCCACGCAATGCCCCCAAATTCACGATATCCTCGATCGATATAGACCCGATCGTTCTGTACCACCAGCCGGCGAACATCTCCGAGAAACCATCGAGCGCCCGGTCCTGGATCTCGCCCAGCTCGACGTCAGCGGCAGCTTCGAGCGGCACCGACTGATAAAGCCGATCGCCAATCCGCACTTCAAGGCGAGCAATCGGCATGCCGCGCCTGATCGGCGCCGGCACCGGGCCATCGTAGATCACAGCAAGGCGAAACTGCGATCGGTCCGCCGTTGGCAGCGTCAGGTTCACGGGGGCCCCATCGGCCGCGACAACCGCCACATCCGGGGCGTTGCCACCGAACACCTTCACCCGGCCAACTTCGGCTCCCGGCGGATAGACCTCGAACCGGCCATACTCCGAAAAAGCCCCCTCGATCAAAGCCTTGAGATCCTTGTCGCGCTCGGCGAGCGAGGCGTAGCCGCTCGCCACCAGAGTGATCCGGCGGTCCCCTCGTCCGGCCGCAAGCAACGCGCCGAAACCAGCCGCCTCATCGAAGGCCAGCATCATGCCGTCGACCCCCTGCAGCTCTTTCACGAACCGCGTCTTGTTGGTCTGGTTGATCTTGTTCCAGAGAAACTCCGGCTGGCTGTAAAGCGCGTAGCGGTCGGGATAGGTCGTCCTGACGTGACCGGCCAGGGCCAACATATCGGCAAGCGTGGTTTGGGCGTGGGGATCCGGATAGCCTGTCGGGTTGGCAAACCGGCTGTTCTTGAGACCAATGCGCGCGGCATAGGCGTTCATCCGCGCCGTGAAGGCCGCTTCCGATCCGGACAGCCCCTCGGCCAGAGCGATGGCGGCGTCGTTGGCATAGTCAACGACAAGGCCACGCAAAAGGTCACCCACCGGAACGAAGGATTTCACCGCTGCGAACATGGTGGTCACGCGGGCCGGTGCGCCACCGGTCCTCCAGGCGTGCTCGCTGATCGGATAAAGCGTGGCGTCGGTCACTTCGCCGGTCTTCAAGGCCTCGAAGACGACAGCGGCGGTAACGAGCTTGGCGAAGTTGGCAGGCGCGAAGGGGAGCTCTTCGTCCTTTGCAACGAGTAGAGAGCCGGTGGTCTCATCGTGCAAGGCCACGCGCGGCGCGACGCTCTCAAGCGCGGCGGCGGGGCTGGACAGTAGACCAACAACCAGAAGGAACGGCAGAACGAACCCACGCATGACGACGAAACGGGCCTTTCGCTTCCGGTATCTACACGCCGGACTCCCCTCGCCGCGCGTCAGAGCTTCAGCGAAGGAGACGCGCTCCGTCGATGCCCACCGCCGCAGCGGCGGCAATCGCCTGATCCGGCGTGACGGTCAGGGCCGTAAGGCGCATCAACTTCATCTCGCGGCCACTGACGGTAATGTCGGTGACGACGGGCGTTCCATAGGCGGAAAGCGCGGCGCTCACCTTTGCGACATTGTCCGGATTACCGAAAACACCGAGCTGGACCACAGATCCTGTCGGCTGAGGGGCAACGGCCGGCTTCGATCCGGCCAAGCCCTCAAGTTTACTCACCAGCTCCGACAAGCCGGTTCCCGCTCCGACGCCATCGACGGCCTGATAGGCCTGAGACACGCGATCAGCGGCGTAGCCCGACGCGTTGGGCGGCAGCGGCGGCAGCGCCACATCGCCGAACATGACCGTCGGCTGGTAGGTATTGCCGGTCGGAGCGGCATAACTCATGCGAGGCTGCGGCAGCGGCACGGTCTGCGAGAAAGTGGCCGGCGTGAGGGCTGCAACCTGCGACTGGCCGATGAAATCGGCCGGATCGGCAGACGCGATCGTCACATAGTCGAATGTCTCGACCGGACGAGGCATCGGAACGACATTAATGGCGGGAGCCGGAGTACCAACGGCATCGACCGGACCGGCCGCAGCCATAACGGCAGGAGCGGCGGTCGGTACTGCCGGGGCTGCCTTCGGAGCATCCGAACCGTCGAAGACGTGCATCATCGTCTTCACACCCGGCAAGGACTCGACGGCGGCGAGCATGACGTTCGGCTTGTCGGTCTGCGGTTCGTTCAGCGACGGGCCACGGTAGGAGGCAAGCAGGAAAGCGCTGTCGTCGCCCTCGGTCGGCGCCGGACCGATGTACTCGACGCGAACCTTCGCGACACCGGCGCGCTTGACGCCGAGCATGTCGGCGGCGCGCTGCGACATGTCGAGAACGCGATTGGAATGAAATGGCCCGCGATCGTTGACGCGGACTATGACCGACCGGCCTGAAGCCAGGCTGGTCAACCGCGCATAGGACGGCAGAGGCATTGTGGGATGGGCGGCTGATATCGACGTGGCGTCGAAAATCTCACCATTGGCAGTGCGGCGGCCATGGAAATCGGTGCCGTACCAGCTGGCAAGGCCGACCACCTTGTAGTCGGGATCGACCCTCGGCACGTAGGTCTTGCCGGCTATCTGATAAGGCTTTCCGACCATGGCGCGACCGCCACCCTTCGGCACCGGCTCGCCCATGGCGACTACGCGCGGGCTCGGGGTAACGCCATACTTGGGATCGACCTTCGCCTTCGCGGACTTCAAAGGGCCTTGTTCGGTTGTTCCGCAGCCCGCCACGCCGATCGCCAGAACAAGTGATGTGGACATCACCGCCATCAGCGTTTTCGTCGTCGAGCGCGTGCCGTTTCGCCCTGAAGTCATTCCGTACGCCTTGCCGTTCGAGTACTCATCACCATCGCAATTCCGGCGAGCCAACAGGCTTCCGAAATCTTCCAAGACGGAACGTCGCACCTAGGTGCGTCCGATCAACTTAGAACACCATCCCTAACCTCTTGTTAAAGATGAGATGGCGGTTCGGCGACGAATCCCCTGGTCAATCCCTAGCGCCCGGCATCAACAATGAAACCGGCAGCGTGCAATATGTACATTCGTTCGGCAGGCCCGTAAAGGCAGCAAAGACTGTGGCCAACGGGTTTCATGCACACCAAATGTAGTACTTAATCGTTACAGCCCCGAACGACTCGTCAGAGCCCCCTTGGGCCGAAGCTGTTCGATTTCGGGAATCCCAATGGCGGCAGCCGTCCGGCGGTAGCGCGATCGCCGATCCAGTCGGCGAGATCGGCCATCGTTCGCTGGAACACGCGCCCCGACGCGTCAGTCCAGATAAGGCCGGCATCGGCGGCGAACACACGAACGTCGGATACGCCGCCATCCTTGTATTTCTGAAGGCGCACACCCTTGCCGCGGCCCATCTCCGCCACCTGGACAAGTGGGAAGATTAGGAACTTGCGGTTTTCGCCGATAATGGCGACATGATCGCCTTCCACCGGAACCATCAGCTTGGCCTTCTGTCCGGCCGACACGTTCAGCAGTTGCTTGCCCTTGCGGGTGGTCGCAACAAGGTCTGCTTCGGCAGTAACAAAGCCGTACCCATCCGAGGATGCCACGAGAAGCTTGCGCTCGGGCTTGTGTACGAACACGTCGACGACATCGGCGCCATCTTCCATGTCGACCATCAGCCGGATCGGCTCTCCGGCCGATCGCCCACCGGGCAGCTTGTCCGCCCCAAGCGTGAACACCTTGCCGTTGTCCGCGAAAACGATCAACTTGTCGGTGGTCTCCGCCTTGAAGAAGAGCTTCAACCCGTCGCCCGCCTTGAACTGAAGACCGGACACGTCGGAAATGTGTCCCTTCAGCGTGCGAATCCACCCCTTCTCGGAGACGACGACGGTGATCGGCTCACGCTCGATCAGCGCTTCCATCACGTCGTCAACAGCGTGGGCGGGGCCGTCACCAAAGCTGGTCCGGCGCTTGCCGATCTTGCTGTCGGGGGCGAACTCCTTCTTCACCTCGCCGATCTGCCACCGCACCGTCTTCCACTGCTTCTTCTCGGAGCCCAGCAGGTCTTCGATCTCGGCCTTCTCCTTGGAAAGCTCCGCGTGTTCCTTGCGGATTTCCATCTCTTCCAGCTTGCGCAGGTTGCGCAGGCGCATGTTGAGAACGGCATCGGCCTGCGTCTCGGTGAGGCCGAAAGCGCGAATAAGCTCGACCTTGGGTTCGTCCTCCTCGCGGATGATGCGGATCACCTCGTCGAGGTTGAGATAGGCGATTATGAAGCCTTCGAGCAGTTCCAGGCGGGCGTTGATCTGGTCGAGCCTATGCTGCGAGCGACGGACCAGCACCTCGCGACGATGCGCCAGCCACTCGATCAGCACCTGCCGCACGCCGAGCACGTTGGGCACCTGGCCGCGCGACAGAACATTCATGTTCATCGGGAAGCGGCTTTCCAGCTCCGACAGGCGGAACAGCGCTTCCATCATCAGCTTGTCGTCGACGTTGCGCGACTTGGGAACGATGACGACACGAACGTCCGTCGTCGACTCGTCGCGGACATCTTCGACAAGCGGCACCTTTCGATCGGTGATCAGCTCGGCGATCTTCTCGATCAGCTTGGCCTTCTGGACCTGATAGGGGATCTCGGTGATCACCGCCTGCCACATGCCGCGATCGAGATCCTCGCGGTGCCAGCGCGCGCGGACTCGGAAACCGCCTCGCCCTGTTCGATAGGACTCCAGTATGGACTCGGCGCTTTCGACGATGATGCCGCCGGTGGGGAAGTCCGGTCCCCTGATCGGACCCTGGTCGCGATTGACCAGCCCCTCGACAGGGGTCTCCGGCGCGTCGATCAGCTTGATGGCCGCATCGCAGATTTCCGAGACGTTGTGGGTCGGAATATTGGTCGCCATGCCGACGGCGATGCCGGCCGAACCGTTGGCGAGAAGGTTCGGAAAGGCGCCTGGCAAAACCACCGGCTCCTTGTCGGCCTGATCATAGGTCTCGCGGAAGTCGACCGCGTCTTCGTCCAGCCCATCCAGCAGCAGTCGGGCGACCTCGGTCATGCGCGCTTCGGTATAGCGCTGCGCGGCGGCGCTATCGCCGTCGATATTGCCGAAGTTGCCCTGGCCATCGACCAGCGGATACCGCTGGGAGAAGTCCTGCGCGAGGCGCACCATGGCCTCGTAGACCGCGCCATCGCCATGCGGATGATATTTACCGATGACGTCGCCGACCACACGGGCGCACTTCTTGAAGGCGTTTCCGGGATCGAGGCGCAGAAGGCGCATGGCGTAGAGGATGCGTCGGTGTACCGGCTTCAGGCCGTCTCGCACATCGGGCAGCGCCCGGTGCATGATGGTCGACAACGCATAGGCGAGATAACGCTCTTCGAGCGCCTCTCGAAGATTGATCGGCTCGACGCCGTCGGAGGGAATCAGTTCCTTGCCCATGGCACGATGGGTAGAATCGCCCCCGTCCAAGTGCAACAGAATGGCAAGCGGTTATCCGCGAGTGGACCGATTTTGTCCCCGGATTAGTGTCAATCGGCCACGAGCGGCGCCACCTTGGCATCCAGCGCCTTCACCGCATCCGCCGGCTTGAGGTGAACTTGCAGGCCGCGCTGGCCGCCGTTCATGTAGACCGTTTCGTGGGCGAGCGCCGCTTCCTCGAAGGCGGTGGGCACGCGCTTCTTTTGGCCGAAGGGCGAGATGCCGCCAACGTGGTAGCCAGTGACGCGCTCGGCATCGGCCGGCTTCATCATCTGGGCAGACTTGCCACCGAAGGCCGCCGCCAGCTTCTTCATGCTCACTTCATGGTTGGACGGCACGACGACACAAACCGGCTTGCCGTCCACCTCCGCCATCAGAGTCTTCAGAACGCGGAACGGCTCGGCGCCGATCGCTTCGGCCGCCTGCATGCCGATGCGGTCGGCATCCGGATCGTAGTCGTAGGTGACAGTCTCATAGGCAACGCGTGCCTTGTCGAGGAACTGGGTGGCGCGGGTGGTGCGGGACATCGAAGGGCCTTTTGCGGAGAACGGAACTCAGGCGGCAAGCCCGGCCAGAAAGTCGGGAAGCCGACGGTTTACGGCGACCGCCGCCTCCACATGCGGCAGGTGGCCAACCTCGGGAATGACGAAGCGCTCACCGCCGACGGCGGCCAGACGCTCTTCATCGAGCGGATTGACCGCGTCGCCTTCCCCCCAGACCACGAGGCGAGGCAGGCCAGTCTCGGCGACCTCGCGGAAGGCAGCGTCCGCCTCGGCGGAAATCGCCTTCATTTCCGAGGCGATACGCGACAACGCAGCGCGACGACCGGGTTTTTCGAGTTCGTCGAGCATATAGAGCGCAAGGCGTCGATTGGCGAGACTCTTCCTGACGAACAGGCGCTGGAGCAGATGCTCGGCAGCCTCGACATCGGTCAAGGTCGGCAAGGTCTCGACGAAGACGCGCGGCACAGGCCGGCCGAGCCCGGAGGCTGCCAACACCGTCAGCGACCTGATGCGGCCGGGATAGCGGGCTGCGAACACGCCGGAAACGGCGCCGCCAAGCGAGTGACCGACCATATCGACACGATCGACACCCTCTGCGTCCAACGCATTGCGAATGGCGTCGGCAAAGGCGGCGGCCGACGGCGCCACGCCCTCCGTCCAGGGCGACGCCCCGTGTCCCGGCAGATCGAGCGACCAGACGTCGGCGACCGCCGACAGCGCCGGCTGATTGGCGGTGAAGGTTCGACGGTCGGCGCCAAAACCGTGGACGAGAATGAGCGGCGCGCCGTTTCCCCCTGAATGATGGAGACGGACCTCGAAGCTGGCTGAAGACTGAGTGGACAATCGCAACTCCGAATGGACGCGCGGACAATCGCAGATTGGCGGTTTGCCATTTGAAGGGCAAGGGCAAACCGCCGTGCGGTAGTCACTTTCACTTATACTTGACTTATAAACTCAAGTTATGCTCCGTATAGGCAAATCCTATCGCTGGAATCCCACCATGACCGCACCTCACCCCATGCCCGAGAGCTGGCTCACACAGGACGTCGAGGATCTGCTTGTCCTCGTACGCTTCGTTGGGGAGGACAAACGTCGGACAGCCGACGATGGCGACCATGCCCGGCAGAAACCGGACGCCCTCGCCTGCCGCCGGCTGACCGAACGTTGCGCGCTCGTGCCCCGTCCGCGCGCGCCCGACGGATACGCGGCAAGCCTCGTCGGCGTGTCGCGACTTTATCGCTTTGTCCATGCGCCGGTCGGCATTGCGCCGGACATGCCTGTCGACCGTGAGATCGAAGTGAGGCGCGCCGTTTTGGAGGCACTCGATCCACCCGACCGCACCGAGGTGGAAGCACGCATGTGCGCGGAACTCGTGGAGATGCGCGCCGGCATGTTCCGCTGCGCCCACGCCGATCTTTGCGCCGGACGCGGCTGCCCGTTCGAGTTGGAAGTCTCCGCCGAGGCGGTCGATCGCGCCCTATGCGTCCTGCTTCCCAAGGGTAACTGACATGCTGGGCAAGCCTGTCTTCTCGCTCCCGAAAGCCGTCGAGGCCGCAACAGCGCTCAACTCCTTGTCGCCAGACCGACCCTCTCTTCGCCCTGTTCGTCACGAGCGCCCCAAGATCTGGGACCTGCCGAAGAGCTGCCACTGCGTGACGCTCGGCACTTGCCTGACCCTGGCCGAACTGCGCAAGACGGCGAAGCGGCTCGGCCTTTTCCACGGCATCGAACTGATGACCGACTACGAGTTGCACGGCGCGTTCGTGCATTCCATGTCGAGCCGAAACCGCGCCTCCAGCGCCGTGCAGAAGCTGCTCGACGCCAACCACGCCGGAGCGGTGCGCAAGGCATCTCGCTGCTGCTCTGAGGAAGAGCTATCGGCCTTCTGGGACCGGGAAGTTGCCGAGGGGCAGATTGCGGGCGCCTTCTGGGCCGTTATGAGCCACATGCATCTCGGCGGAGCGCTCGAGGTCCGTGTCTTCGGAGAGGTCCACATGATGTCGCATCTCTGCGGCGCCTCGCACCGGGGCGACGCTCGCGCCCGCTCGCTGGCCGAGCAACAACGCGCCGCCCTCGCCCGTCGGCTGGAACAGGCAAATGCCGGGCATCTGGAGGCGCTTGCCACTCGCGACCGTGAAATCGAGCGGCTACGCCGGCTCGTTTCCACCATCGAGCCCTTCGTCCGCGAGGCGGCTACGTTGCGTGTCCGCGTCGCGGATCTGGAAGGCGGCGAGGAGACGGCTCGACTTGCCGACAAAGCCGACGGCCTGGCCCGCCGGCTCGATCTTGCCTTGCGTCGCAACGACCGACTTGCCGCCGAAGTCGATGGCTTGACCGATCGTCTCGCCGCCGCCGAGGCACGGACGGACGAGTTGCTCGATCGGCTGGCGGAGGTCCCAACCTGTGCCGGCAGCGGTGCCTGCGCCGACGATTGCCCGTTCAACCTCGATGGACGCTGCATCGCCTATATCGGTGGACGGCCGCGCACGGTGTCGCGCATGCGAGACCTCGTCGAACGTTGCCGCGGCTCCCTGATCCATCACGACGGGGGCGCCGAGCAGTCGACCGAAACGCTGGATGGCGTGCTCGTCCGCGCCGACATCGTGATGTTCCCCGTCGACTGCGTCAGCCATACCGCCGTCGACAAGCTCAAGACGATCTGCGGCCGCATGAACAAGACATACCTGCCGCTTTCCTCGGCAAGCTACTCATCCTTTGCCAGCGAGCTCGCTCGCGTGTAGGGGGACGAACGGCTATCCCTACCTAGGCCAGCCCTGCTACCCTCCACACTCGCGAACAAAAGCCAGCCAGGAATCGGGAGAGCGCCTTGCAGCGGGTGACCATCACACTGGATGACGACCTCATCGAGGAAATCGATGCCTTCATAGCCCGACGCGGCTATCAGAACCGCTCCGAAGCGATCCGTGACCTGGCGCGCGCCGGTCTTGGTGAGCTGGCGACAACGGCCGATCCCGACCGGGAATGCGTTGCCGCCGTCGTTTACACTTTCGACCACGAGAAACGGGAACTGGCGCGGCGGCTTGCAGCGGTGCATCACCATAACCACGACCTGTCGCTGGCGACGACGCATGTCCACCTCGATGAGGCCAACTGCCTTGAGGTGACGCTTCTCAAGGGACGCGCCGGCGAGATCAGCCATTTTGCCGAGCACCTCACCGCCGAGCGAGGTGTCCGCTACGGCCGCTTGGTGGTCGTTCCTATCGAGGGCAAGAGCGAACGTCCCACACCGCACGGGCATTCGCACGACGCATCGGACTGAGCCCTGCGTCAACCAATGCCACCCTAGCCTTTTACCGTATTGCGCAGGTATGACGATTTTGTATTTTCGTCATACCAACGCAAGACGGAAAGATCGATGCGCACCTTCGCTGCCGCTGCCACGCTGATCGCCCTCGCAACCCCGGCGTTCGCCCACTTCCAAGAAATCCTGCCGTCCGAGGATGTCTTGCCCGATGGCGGCAAGGTTGTTGTCGATCTCGTCTTTACCCACCCGATGGAACGCGGCCCGACCATGGACATGGTCAGGCCAACGCGCGTCGGCGTCGTCACGGAGAGAGGCATCGAGGATCTTTCGGGGACCCTTGTCGAAACCCCGATCGACGGCAAGCAGGCCTGGCGCTTCGAGCGCAACATCGCCGAGCCGGGCGCCCAGGTATTGTTCGTCGAGCCCCAGCCCTATTGGGAGCCCGCCGAGAACAAGTACATCATTCACTATGCCAAGGTGGTGGTGGATGGCTACGCCTCCGGTGAGGGCTGGGATCGTCTCGTCGGTCTGCCAGTGGAAATCGCGCCGCTCGTTCGTCCGACCGGGATCTGGACAGGAAATCTGTTCCGTGGCGTCGTCCTCAAGGACGGCCAGCCAGTCCCTGGCGCCGAGATCGAGGTGGAGTGGGTGAACGACGGCTCGGTGACGCCTCCCAACGAAGCGTTCATCACCCAGGTGATCAAGGCCGACGACATGGGCGTCTTCTCCTATGCGATGCCCAAGGCGGGATGGTGGGGCTTCGCGGCGCTGATCGATGGTCCGGAGGCGCAGTCGCCGGCTGGGAAGCCAGCGTCCACCGAACTCGGCGCGCTGATGTGGGTCAAGGCGACCGACATGGGCGGCCCGAAGTGATGGCCGGGTGGGACGCCTGACATGGCGCACATTCCCGACGGAGTCCTGTCGTTGCCCGTCCTCGCCGTTGGCACCTTGGCCGGCGCCGGCGGCTTGTGGCTCGGCGTTCGCAAGCTCGGTGATCGCGACATTCCGCAAACCGCCCTGCTCGCCGCCGTGTTCTTCATTGCCTCGTCGCTGGCCTTTCCGCTTGGCCCAACCTCCGTCCACCTGCTGCTCGGCGGGCTGATCGGCCTCGTGCTCGGCTGGAAGGCGTTTCCTGCGATCTTCGTTGGCCTGCTGCTTCAGGCGTTGCTGTTCGGTTTCGGTGGGCTGACGGTGCTTGGCGTCGATCTCGTCAACATGGCGCTGCCGGGCGTGCTCCTTGCCATGGCGGTTCGCCCGTTCATCAGAGCCGGAAACCCCGTCCGTTCGGCCAGTCTTGCCGGCCTTTCGGCCGCGCTATCGGTCCTCGTCACTGCCGGACTGGTCGGCGTCGAGATCGCCCTGTCGGAGCCGGCGTTCGCCCCGGCCATCAGCGTGATGGCCGTGGCCTACCTGCCGCTGGCCATTATTGAAGCCCTGGTGACAGCCTTCGTGACGCTCTATCTTCTCAAGGTGAAACCGGACATGATCGGAGCCTCCACAGTCATCGGAACAACCCCGTGATCCGCCGTTTCGCCGTCACTCTCGCCGCGGTCATCTGTCTTGTCTTGCCGGCCGAGGCCCATCGCCTCAAGCTGTTCGCACAGGTGACCGGCGAAACCATCGCCGGCTACGGCTTCTATATCGGCGGCGGCCGCCCCGAAGGCGCTGAGATTCTGGTGACGAAGCCGGACGGCACGGAGATCGGGCGCCTCAAGACCGGCAAGGATGGCGACTTCAACTTCACACCGCCAACACCCGGTCGCTATCGACTGACACTGACCGGGGGCGATGGGCACTTCGCCAGCGTCGACATCTCAACCGACGGGACGCCCGCCGTGACCTCCCCCGCCCCTGTGACGCCCTCAACTTCCGCCGTTCCGGCCGACCTCGACGCGCGCATCGCCAAGGCGGTCGATGCGGCGGTGGCGCGCCAGATCCGCCCGCTCATGGAGGCCTATGACGCCGCCGAGGGGCGGGTTCGCTTCAACGATCTGATCGGCGGCCTTGGCTGGATCATGGGCCTCGCCGGCCTTTGGGCCTGGTTCCGCTCGCGCCGGAGCGGCCATGGCAGCTGACGCGATCGACGCGGCCGCTCGCATTTATCCACTCGACCGGCTCGACACACGAACACGCGTCGTCGTCGCCGTGCTCCTCGTGCTGACGCTCGTCAGCCTCAGATCTTGGGCGTTGCTCGGCGTGGCCATCATCATCGGTCTCGTGCTGACCAGGCTCGCTGGCATTTCTTCGAAGCAAACGATCCGCCGCTTGCTGCACGTCGAAGGCTTTCTTCTGATCCTGTTCATCGCGTTGCCGCTGCTGACCCGTCTTCCTCCGTTCATCGAAATCGGACCGCTCAGCTTGTCGCTGCCCGGTCTTGAGCGGGCGGTCACGATCGTTCTTCGCATCAGCGCGGCTGCTCTTGTCGTCTTGTCGCTGTTTTCGGGGCTGACGCCCACTCGTCTGGGGCACGCTCTCGGCCGCCTCGGCCTGCCGTCGCGTCTCATTCAGGTCTTCCTGTTTGCCATCCGCTACATCGAGCTTCTGCGCGCCGAGGCGCGGCGCCTTCATGACGCCATGCGGCTGCGCGGTTTCCTGCCGGGCACCAACGTCCACACCATGAGAAGCTACGGCCATTTCATCGGCCAACTGCTGGTCCGGGCCGTCGAGCGCGCCGAACGGGTGAACGAAGCGATGCGCTGCCGGGGCTTCGCAGGGCGGTTCCCACTTGTTACGCTTGAGAAGCTCGGGCTCGTCGACATCGGCGCTGCCGGACTGGCCTGCCTTCTCGTTGGCGCGGCCTTGCTCATGGATCGCCTTTGATGACCGCGCTTCTCGCTCTCTCCGACATCAGCGTTCGGCGCAATGGTCGGCTGGTGCTCGATCGAATCGATCTCCAACTCGAAAGTGGCGAACGGCTGGCGCTGGCCGGCGCCAACGGGGCCGGCAAGACCACGCTGCTGCGCTCCATCGTCGGGCTTGAGCGTGTTGAAAGCGGCGAAATCGTCGCCTTCGGCCGCCACCGGCGCACGGAGAACGACTTTCGCGACCTGCGCCAACGTGTCGGCTTCCTGTTTCAGGATTCAGACGATCAGCTATTCGCACCGACCGTCATCGAGGATGTTGCCTTCGGGCCTCTCAACCTCGGCTTCACGCCGGCACAGGCGATCGAGCGGGCCATGACGGTGCTTGCCGATCTGGATCTCCTGTCGCTGGAAAAGCGCGTCACCCATCACCTGTCCGGTGGCGAGAAAAGGCTGGTGGCGCTGGCCGGCGTGCTGGCCATGGATCCGGACGTGCTGCTGCTCGACGAGCCGACCAACGCGCTCGACGAGGCCCATCTAGATCGCCTCACCGCCATCCTCGCCGACCTGTCGGTGGCGATGATCCTGGTATCGCACGACGCTCATTTCCTTGCGACATTGTCGACGCGAGCGGTCCTTCTTGAGGACGGCCGGCTGAAACCGGCGGTGGCGCACCGGCATCAACACCGGCACGACCACGTGCACTTCCATCCGATCGACGAGGACTAATCGACCGGTTCGTCGACGAGGCCGGTCACTGGCGCCGTCGAGCCGCGCACGATGAGCCGGCCGGAGAGCATCACCTTGCGTGCGGGCGCCTTTGGCGCTTTCAGCCGATCGAATAGCAACGTCATCGCCATTCGGCCGATATCGCCGACCGGCTGTTCGATGACTGTAAGACCCGGTCCCACCAGCTCCGACCAGGTCTCGTTGTCGAAACCGGCGATGGCCACATCATCCGGCGTCCGGATATCCAGCCGTCGCATCGCCTTGACGATACCGAGCAGCATCAGATTGCTCGAAGCGATGATGCCGTCTGGCCGATCAGGACGGGAGAAGACTTTGAGGATCTCGCGCTCGGCGGCCTCTGCGCTCGGAGCGACGAAGAAGGCTTCCGACGACAGGCCGAGCGACGCGGTGGCCGAGAGGTAGCCAAGATGGCGGTCGATAGCCGTTGATGACGCGTTGCCGAACAGACCGACGATACGGCTGCGGCCGATACTGTGAAGATGATGGACAAGGCTCGCCGTTGCCTGATGGTTGTCGAGAACGACGCTATCATGGCGCCCGACCGGCCCACCCCGATCGACCAGCACCACCGGAAAAGGCAGGTCGTCTTCGGCCAGTCGTTCGAGGCTGCCGCGAGTCGGCGCCCAAATGAGGCCAGTAACGCGCTCTTCTTCCATCAGGCGAAGATACATCGCCTCGCGATCCGCGTTCTCGTCGGTATTGCAGAGGATGACGCGCATTCCCGACCGATAGGCCTCATCCTCGACCACGCGGCTCAGTTCCGTAAAGAACGGACTGCGAATGTCGGCCACCATCAGGCCGATCGTGTGGGAGTGCCGGGACCGCAGCCGGCGGGCCGAGAGGTTGGGACGATAGCCTGTCGCCGCGATAGCTTTTTCCACCCGCTCGCGTAGCTCGGGGCTGACCGGGCCGTTGCCGAAGACGCGCGAAACGGTTGCTACCGAAACACCGGCTCGCAGTGCCACGTCCTTGATACTAGTCGCCATTTGTCAAAGGTCCCACGACCTTGCCCGAACTTTCCGATGGCGTCCTCCCCGCCCTGAAAGCCACTGAAAAGGATTACATGAAGCTTGCTCAGGCGCACTCATTTGAAATCAGTAGTTTTTCTGATAGGATTCTAAAACGGTTTGGCGACCCGTGGGAGGAGTGCGGTCCATTGTCCGAGAACCTGGCGATTTCACCTTTTCTATCAATGCCCTTTAGAAGAATTTTGGGCGGTCGGTAGTACCACTACGCACAGGTGACTTAATCGGTTCAAGACTTGACCGCTTGGCTGAAAACGATCCCATATGCAGCAGGACAAGACAGAGCGGATCGCCACAAGGTCCCTCGCAGCCCGCCTCGCCCTCGGAGTTTAGCAGCCCGGCCGGCCCAGTGCCTCGACAGTGGCAAAACCGGCGGAACGAAAAGAACGCCTTCGGGACGAATGCTTGGAAGACAGGAGAAGAACATGCCAATCAACAGCCCGGCAGATCTCGACGCGCTGGTTTCCCGCGTCAAGCGCGCCCAGCAAATCTATGCGACGTTCTCCCAGGAGCAGGTCGATCTGATCTTCCGTCAGGCAGCGTTCGCCGCCGCCGCCGCCCGTATCCCGCTCGCCATGCAGGCGGCCGAGGAAACCGGCATGGGCGTTGTCGAGGACAAGGTCATCAAGAACCACTTCGCCTCCGAGTACATCTACAACAAGTACAAGGAAGAGAAGACCTGCGGCGTTCTGGAAGTCGACGATCTCGGCGGCACCATCACCATCGCCGAGCCGATCGGGCTGATCTGCGGCATCGTGCCGACCACCAACCCGACGTCCACCGCCATCTTCAAGGCGCTGATCAGCCTGAAGACCCGTAACGGCATCGTCTTCTCCCCCCATCCGCGCGCCAAGAAGTCGACCTGCGCCGCCGCCAAGCTGGTGCTTGACGCCGCCGTCGCCGCCGGCGCCCCGGCCGACATCATCGGCTGGATCGACACCCCGTCGGTCGAGCTTTCCAACGCCCTGATGCGTCACCCCGACGTCAACCTGATCCTGGCCACCGGTGGTCCGGCCATGGTGAAGGCCGCCTACTCTTCCGGCAAGCCCGCCATCGGCGTCGGCGCCGGCAATGCGCCCGTGGTCATCGACGAGTACGGCGACATCAAGCGCGCCGTCGCGTCGATCCTGATGTCCAAGACCTTCGACAACGGCATGATCTGCGCCTCCGAGCAGGCGGTGATCGCCGTCGACAGCGTCTATGACGCGGTGCGCGAGCGCTTCCAGAGCCACGGCGGCTACATCCTCTCCGGCAACGAGCTGGGCGCGGTGCGCAACGTCGTGTTCCCCGGCGGCCACCTGTCGCCTGACGTCGTCGGCCAGTCCGCCGTAAAGATCGCCGCGTCCGCCGGCATTGCCGTTCCCGCCGACACCAAGATCCTGATCGGCGAAGTCGACAGCGTCGAAGAGAGCGAGCCCTTCGCCCACGAGAAGCTGTCACCGACGCTGGCCCTCTATCGTCGTCCGGACTTCGAGGCTGCCGTCGACGCTGCCGCGGCGCTGGTCGCCCTCGGCGGTATCGGCCATACCTCGGTGCTCTACACCGATCAGGACGGCCACAAGGAACGCGTCGCCGCTTTCGGCGACAAGATGAAGACGGCCCGTATCCTCATCAACTCCCCGTCCGCCCTCGGCGGCATCGGTGACCTCTACAACTTCAACCTGGCGCCGTCTCTGACGCTCGGTTGCGGCAGCTGGGGTGGCAACTCGATCTCCGACAACGTCGGTCCGAAGCACCTCATCAACCGCAAGACCGTCGCGAAGCGAGCCGAAAACATGCTCTGGCACAAGCTCCCCAAGTCCATCTACTTCCGCCGCGGCGCCATCGCCGAAGCGTTCAAGGACCTCGAGGGCAAGAAGCGCGCGCTGGTGGTGACCGACCGCTTCCTGTTCCTGAACGGTTATGCCGACGGCGTCATTGAGCTGCTCAAGACCCACGGCATGGACGTCGAGACCTATTATGACGTCGAGGCCGATCCGACGCTCTCCGCCGTCCGCAAGGGCACCGAGCGCGCCATGTCCTTCAAGCCGGACGTCATCGTCGCCTTCGGCGGTGGCTCGGCCATGGACGCGGCCAAGATCATGTGGGTGATGTACGAGCATCCGGAAGTCCACTTCGAGGATCTCGCACTGCGCTTCATGGACATCCGCAAGCGCATCTACAAGTTCCCGAAGCTGGGCATCAAGGCCGAGCTGGTCGCCATTCCGACCACCTCCGGCACGGGTTCGGAAGTGACGCCGTTCGCGGTCGTTACCGACGATGCGACGGGCATGAAGTATCCGCTCGCCGACTACGAACTGACGCCGAACATGGCGATCATCGACGCCAACTTCGTCATGCACATGCCGAAGTCGCTGACCGCCTTCGGCGGCATTGACGCCGTCACCCATGCTCTCGAAGCCTACGCCTCGGTGCTGGCCAACGAGTATTCCGACGGCCAGGCCCTGCAGGCCCTGAAGCTGCTGAAAGAGTATCTGCCGGCGTCCTACAAGGAAGGCGCCAACGATCCGATCGCCCGCGAGAAGGTGCACAATGGCGCCACCATCGCCGGCATCGCCTTCGCCAATGCCTTCCTGGGCGTCTGCCACTCCATGGCCCACAAGCTCGGCGCGGCGTTCCACCTTCCGCACGGCCTGTCGAACGCGCTGCTCATCAGCAACGTGATCCGCTACAACGCCAACAACAACCCGACCAAGCAGACGGCGTTCTCGCAGTATGACCGCCCGAAGGCGCGGGCTCGTTACGGCGAGGTCGCCCAGCACCTCGGTCTCGGCGGCGAGCGGACGCAGCAGCGCGTCGACAACCTGATCGCCTGGGTCGACGACCTGAAGAAGCAGCTCGACATCCCGGCCTCCATCCAGGCGGCGGGCGTGCCGGAAGCGGACTTCCTCGCCAAGGTCGACAAGATCGCCGTCGAGGCCTTCGACGATCAGTGCACCGGCGCCAACCCGCGCTTCCCGCTGATCTCCGAGCTGAAGGCCATTCTGATCGACAGCTACTACGGTCGGGCCTACGTCGAGCCGACCGAGCGGGTCGAAGCAGCTGCCCAGCCCGTGGAAGCGGCCAAGCCGGCCAAGGGCAAAAAGGCGGCGGAATAAGCGCCTAGTATCAGCGACGGAGGCGGGGAAACTCGCCTCCGTTTTGCTTTAGGATGGCTTCAAACCTTCTGAAGTGACAACCGAAAGCGGCGAGCGTACACCCCGTGTTGCCCGGCGCTCGGGATCGGTCTGGTGAACACCCCCAAGTTTTCCAGGACTTACTGACTCCACTGAATAAAACCAACCTAATTGGGAGACAGACAATGGCAGTAAAGGTCGCCATCAACGGCTTTGGTCGTATCGGTCGTAACGTTCTGCGCGCGATCGTCGAGTCCGGTCGCAAGGAC